>NZ_CP109416.1:0-5250000 GCF_045040345.1 Streptomyces sp. NBC_01515
TGCCCCGGCAAGCCGGGGCATAGAGCGCGAATTGCGCAAGCGCAATTCGAATTCTCGCGTAAACGCGGAAATGGAATTCCGTAAACGGAATTCCGAAAGGAAGTCAATTCGCGCAAGCGCGAATTGGAGGCACCCGCGCAAGCGCGGTCGCCCGGGCTGGCAGCAAGGGGCGGTGCATCACGTGCGGGCCTGTGTAGCGACTGGGAATCCCAGCCATCTCCCCTACAGCGGAAGTGACGGACTGTCAGGTCGACAGGTGCCGGCCTCACCGCAGTGACGGGCTCCGCTGCGCTCCACCCGAACCCCTCCCCCACTCCCGAATCTGTCAACTGCATGGTTCGCGAATGTCCTGCCAGGCTACACTGAAACTCGCCGCGATGGGGTAGGGTTCGACGGTGTATCACTTCTGAGGATGAAAGTTGACTCAAGATAGATGCATCACGATGATGCACTGTGTAGAGTCTGGTATCAGACAGCACCACCCCCGGACCTCTCAACCGCTCCGGGTTTTCCCCTTTCTGATTGCGCGTCGTATTCCGCTAAAAGGAGAACACGGAAATGGCCGTGAAACTGCGTGACCACCAGACCGAGGCTGTCTCCGCCATTGTGCGCGGTCTCGACATCCCGCAGGGCGGCATTCCCTTCCATGGCCTGCGCGGGCAGGTGCACGCCGCGTGTGGCACGGGGAAGACCATCATTGCGGCGGCGTCGGCGAAGCGGCTTGTGCCCAAGGGGCGCGTTCTCGTGCTGGTGCCGACGCTGGATCTTCTGGCGCAGACGGTGAAGGCGTGGCACGACTTCGGGCACAAGGGGCCGGCGGTGGCAGTGTGTTCGCTGCAGGACGACCCGGAGCTGTGGGACCTTCGGGTGCGTTCGACCACGAACCCTGTGCAGCTGGCGCTGTGGCACGGGCAGGGTCCTGTGACGATCTATGCGACGTACGCCAGCCTGGGTGTCCTGGCCGAGGCTTTCGAGGGCGTCTACGGACAGCAACTGGCACCGGTGGACCTGGCGTTGGTTGATGAGGCGCACCGGACTTCTGGGTCGATGGGTAAGGCGTGGGCGGACGTCCACGACCAGACCGTGATCCCGGCACACCGGCGGCTGTACCTGACGGCCACGCCGCGGATCTGGGAAGAGCGGCTCAACCGAGAGGTTGCCGAGGGGGTGCGGGACCCGCTGCCGCGGGAGATGGCAGCGTCCATGGACGACGAGAAGGTCTTCGGTCCCGTCCTGTACAAACTCTCGCTCGCCTCTGCCGTCTCCCGGGGGTTGCTGGCGCGGTATCAGATCATCGTCCTGGAGCTCCAGGACCCGGTCGTCACCCCGGAACGGCTGATGGGCGAGGAGCGGCGCAGCGAGGAAGTGCGCGGGCAGCGACTGGGAGCCCTGCAGGCCGCGTTGCTGCACACGATGGCGCAGCACAATCTGCAGACGTGCATCACCTTCCATCACCGGACGATCGAGGCGCAGGCGTACGCGGAGGGCCTAGAGCGCGTGGCCGCCAAGCTGCACGCGGATCGGCCGGAGACGTACCCCGCTGGGGTCTGGGCGGACTGGCTGTGCGGCGAGCACGTCCCCGAGCGCCGGCGGGAAGTGCTGGGTTCGTTCGGGTCGACGGCGCAGCGGGCCGTGCTCTCGAATTGTCGTGTGTTGGGTGAGGGTGTCGATATTCGAAGCGTGGATTCGGTTGCCCTGTTGGACCCCAAGGGGGCGCCGCACGACATCGTCCAGGCCATCGGCCGGGCACTGCGGCAGAAGCCCGGGCAGGGCAAGCTCGCCTCCCTGATCGTGCCCGTCTTCCTCCAGCCGGGAGAACAGCCCGAGGACATGTTCACCTCCGGCTCATACAAGCCTTTGGTGAAAGTCCTGGAAGGGCTGCGGGCCCACGACGAAGAGGCCGTGGAACTGCTCGCCATCCCCCAGGAACCGCAGAAGGATGTGGCGCAGCCGTCTGTGAACATCGGTGTCGCGCCGGAAGAAGGCGAAGAAGAAGCCCGCCTGCTGCTCCGCTTTGCCGCTCCGCGTGATCCGGTGATGGTCGCGGACTGGGTGTCCTTCAACCTGATCGACACCGAACGTCAGGACTGGGCCCGCGGCTGGGCGAAGCTGAAGACGTACGTCGAACGGGTCGGGAACGCGAGGGTGCCCTACGGACACCGAGAGGGCGCGACACCACTTGGACAATGGGTCGCAGAACAACGACGCGCCTACGCAGCCGGGGAGATGAACGGGCAGCGCGCGCAGCGCCTGGAGCGGCTCGGCATGGTCTGGTCCGTAGCGGATGAGCGGTTCCAGGAGAACCTGGAAGCCGCCAAGGCGTACTACGACCAACACTGGACACTCTGCGCCCCCCGCACGGCGGCCATGCTGGACAGGCCGTTGGGGATGTGGCTCGCGAATTTGCGGCGTCCCGGCGCGCTGGACGACCACCCCGAGTGGAAGACGGCGCTGGAAGCCGTGGACGAGGACTGGAACCCGTCGTGGCCGGCCGACTGGCAACGCCACTACGCCGCACTCCGCGAACTCGTACGCGACGAAGACAGCCAAACCGGCGGACCCGATGTCCTGCCCGGCCTCACCGTCCACGGCATGGACATCGGACGATGGCTCAACAAGCAACGCCAACACGCCACTTGGACGAAACTGACGGCTCGGCAGCGCGAACGACTGGAACAGCTCGGCATCACACCGCTCACCCCGGAACCGCAGATGCCCGCGAAGCCCTCCATGACGCCCTCAGGGGCCTTCGAGAAGGGCGTGGCGGCCCTCGCGCAGTACAAGACCCGCACCGGCTCCGTGACCGTCCCACGGGGGCACGTAGAGGTGTTGCCGGACGGGTCGGAGGTGAAGCTCGGGGTGTTCCTGTCCAACACCAAGACTCGGCGCGCGAAGCTCAGCAGCGACAAACTCGCCGCACTCGCCGACCTCGGGCTCAACTGGGCGGTGGTGTGACGTTGCCGTGAGCTGGCCATTGGAAACACGTGGCCGCCCTGTGATCGCGCAGGTATGGTCGCTCGGCATAGAGAGGGCTGCGGATGAGCAAGAAGGTTGTGAAGCTGCCGGAGATCCCCGGGGCCGGTGAGGAACTCGAGGATTACATTGCCGCGCTTTTCCAAGCATCGAGCCACTTTGTAGAGAAGCAGATTGTGGAGTCCGATCCTGCTGACCTCCTTGAGCTCGACATCGTCACCACTGATTACGCGGATGAGCAAGCCCCGCGGCGGCTCATTGAAGTCAAAGGTGGCAAATGGGGGTACACGGAACTCTTCAAGGTCGTCGGTTGGATGCAGTACCTGAAGATCCACCAGGGCGCCTTCTTCCACACCCGTTGGGACGACCGCGAGACAGCCCCCACCCGAATGGGCCCTCTGGGGCTTGAGGTCATCTGCTTCAACGACTTCCAGGCCGCTCCAAAACAGTTCTCGGAAAAGGGCTTCGGCACCTTCGTGGAGCCGGAGCTCATCGACCTGTGGCGGTTCTCGTACGGGGTGGAGCGTAAGTTCGTCCATCTCATTCATGAGCGGGCGAAGAAGGGCGAGCAGGGCGCCAGGTCGGCGAAGACCTACCATCGCCAGATCAACAACGGCACCTTCCTCGCGCGGGCTCCCGAAGAGTCTGTGGCGATGCTGTACGAGGCGTACCAGGAGCATCCACAGTTGACGCGCGGCTATGCGCATGAACTCGATGGAGGCACGTTTGACCCACAGTCGGCGCCCGCCAGCAGCCCGAGCTACCAGGCGATGCTCAGGGGGAAGTATCCGGAGTTGCAGGCATGCACATACCTCGAGCATCGTGCCCGCCTGGCCATCCTCAAGGCCGCCGTCGACTACGCGCTCGCACACCCCGACGGCGCGCCGGAGTTCAATATGTCGGAGGACCGAGGGGTTTTCATCTTCCAAGGGCTGACTTACCACACCCTCCCTTCGACCTTCCACACCGGCATGGAGTGGCTGCGGGAGCAGCCGAGCTTCCGACGCTACGCGACCTTCTGGCAGCAGTTTCTGTGGGGCTGGGGAGGGTTTTACCTTGAAGACCGGAAGGAGCAGGAGTTCGATTGGATGTCGAAGTACTCCAGCATCCCGGTCGACGAGATCCCGACGGCGCTCGAAGCCTTCGACCACTTCTTCCCCATCTCAGACGGGTGGTTCACCACAGCGGGGGCAACGGACGTCCGCATGGTCAAGCTGGTGCCGTGGGTCTTTCAGGGACTTGGCGCCCACCACCGCCGCGTCCAGTACGGACTGATCGACCAGCCTGACCTTTCCGCTCTGAACCCGAGCTCCTGGTACACCCTCGCTGACCTTCACAAACGCATCGGCTGCGCTGTCGACTTCCTGCTCCTGACGGACAAGGAGCTCAAGTAGTCGAACTGGGCCTGAAGCACCGGGGCCACACGATTGTTGTGCCCACTCCGATGAATTCGGAGCGGGCACGGTCAAGAAGCCGATGCCTTTCGCACAGAAGGAGATCTACGCCGCAACCGCCCAGCTCGGCCCCTGAAACGAGCGGTAGGCAGCGGGCCGTTCGTCTCGTGTCAGGAATTACCCGGTGGATCCGGTTTCGCCGCCGCCTGCACAGGCGCCGTCTGCCGGCACGTTGGCGTAATCGACCCCGGGAAAGAGCCGGATACGGCTCTCATCGACGCGGACTCTGGCTGGCCGCGGAGCGTCATCCGAGAGGCGGCACAACACATCCGCTTCACGGCGGCCGTCCCTCGTAGTGTGCCAGGATCGCAACTGGCCGAAGCGACGTTTCCCGTCGGCGGTCTCCACGAGGACGAGCGGGCCGGGTGCGCGTCCCGGCCCCTCGGTGACCTGGGCGAAGAAGCCTTCCTGGCGGAGCCGGGTGCACAAGTCCACCAGTGAGGATGCCTGGGTGCTTCCCAGTTCCATGCCTATCTCGAAGTGCTCTTGAAGACCGAGGGAGGACAGGTTCGCGCTGCCGAAATAGCCAGTGGCGCGGTCGGCGACTACGAACTTGGCGTGCATGATGCCGGGGTTGGCCCCGGTCCACCAGTACAAGGACGTTCTTCCGTAGTCGGCGCAGTCTTTGACGAGATCGTTCAGGGGTTGGGCCCGGCTGCTCGGGTCGTGGGCGTAGAAGTGGACGGCGACCTGACGCTCGGCGACAGCGGGCAGCAAAACCTCGCGCAGCAGGTCGCAGCCGTGGCGGTTCCAGAAGGGGCCGCCGATGTGGAGTTCGCTGTTGGCCCCGGCGATGACGTCCTGGACTAACAGGTCCAGGCGTCGGACGGGGGGCGCTACCAGGTGGGCGGCGGCTCGGGGGGTGGTGAACACCAGAGGGCGCTCGGATGGTGGTGCTGCAGGCGGTGGGTCAAGGCCGTCCAGGACGTCCAGGAGCACCTGGAGTTGAGAGAGGCGGGCAGGGACGAGCCCTGTGTTCCGGCCTGAGACCAGTAGGCCGCACTCGGCGGCGAGCTGGCGTACGGCGGTAGCGTAATCGTCTGCGACCCCGTGCACACGGAGGGCGTCAAGGGTGTCGGCTCTGGCGACCTCCCGTGTCCATTCGGCGGCTGCCGCGTAGCTGCCCGCGAGGCGCTCCAGTAGCTGGGCGAGCGGGACCAGCGGTCGCAGTTCGTCGGTCATGTGTGGCTCGAGGCGGCCGTGTGGCGGAGGAACTCTGCGGCAAGGCCCCGGTCGAGGTCGTCGTTGAATAGCCGGCAGCCGAACGTGAGGTAGACGCAGCGTTCGCAGCACCGTGGTGAGGACTGATGGCACAGCGGGTCGTTCTCGCAGCTGAGCACCGAGTCTGCGGTGCTCTCCAGCCAGCTGAGCACGCGGTTGCTGAGCAGGGTCCACAGTGATCCGAGAGTGAATTCACGGACGTTGTCGGCGTAGATGGCGACGGTGAGCGCCTTCGTGACGACCCATTCGGCGAGCGTGTTCTCGGCCAGTCCTACTTGGCCGTCGTCCAGGGACCGAAGCAGGAGGTGGCCGAGGGTGTGGATGACCGTGTGTACGGTTGCTGCCGCGCGGACGGCTTCCGGATCATCCTGATCCGTGAACAGTTCCAGCAGCCGCTGGCGGGCCGCCGATTCGTCTTCGGCCGCCCCGACGGCGAGTCCTTTGGCGATCAGGAACGATAGGACGGAACGTGCAGAGAAGGTGACCAGGAGGGCTTCAGTGTCGGATGCTGCGACGTAGACCGGGTACTTCCCGTCGTGGTGGTACTTGTTGTGGAAGCCGGTCAAGACGCCCCGCTCGGGCTCGTGCTCCTCTCTGGTGTAGCCGAAGGCAACTCGGGCTACGGGAAACTCCCAGGTGACCGCGATCTCTGCAATCCCCAGGGTGCGGGCCTGCTCGCGGGCGCGCTCCGTGGTCTGCTGGGCCAGCCGGTCCTGGAGCTCGGCGAAGCGCGCACACTGGTCGTCGAGGGTGATGCGCTGGATCTGAGCGGGGTCGAAGACGGCTGCGCGTTCCACGAAGGGGCGGTCTGCACCGAGCAGCTCCCACCGCGCGTTGTCGGCGTCCGTGTTCGGCAGAGCAGCCAGGCCGCTCTCCTCGGGGCCCATCACTCTGCGGAGCTGCTCAATCTCCTCCTCCCCCATGTGGATCTGGCGCAGTTGCTCTTCTCTCTGTTGCCATTCCTGCGGGGACAGGCGCGTCACCGTGACTCCGTGGGAGGCATCGCCGATGCCCTGGGCGAGGGAGCCAATCAGATTCAGATAGTGGGCGGCCGCGATCCGGCCGCGCTGGGGATGGCGCTGGTACTGCCGGAACTCGGAGTTGTCGATGTTGACGAGCTGCAGGGCATGGACCTGGTAGGCGCGGGTGTCGTTGAACGTCCTTGCACGCATCATGGCGCGGCCGGCGGCGTCCTTCCATTCGCAGCCGCAAGGGGACTGCGATGTCCCCTGGAGCTTCACTCCGCCGCAGCCTGGGCCGACGCAGCGCCAGAGGGCGGTGACGAAGCTTCCCGTGTTCTCGAACACGATGTGGTCGTAGCCGTGCGCGGGAACACGGCACTTGGGCACGTACATGGGGCGGACGCGTCCGCAGTTGTGCGCGTTGAAGTACGGGAGCTGCCGCAGCTGTGCGCCGCAGGTGCGGCACCGGGGGTCAGCCGCGAGTTGCTGGGCTTTCATGTACGTGCGCACGCGGCGGCAGGAGCGGCGGACGCATTCGAGGACGAGCGGGAACACCTCGAAGCGGACGAGGTCGGGACTGACCAGGACGAAGTTCTGCCGCAATCGGCCCTGCGGCACGGGCAGGGCGGCTCTGGCGTCCTCGCTCCAGCGCTCTAGGTAGCGGGAGATCTCGTCGTAGATGACGTCTTCGTTGAGCTTCTTGACCACGTCCCCGTCGACTGCCTGGACCCTGCCTCGCAGCCGCTGCTCGTGGCGGAAGACGGCACCGGGCAGGAAGGCGGTCATGGCCTGGCTACGGCTGCGGTTCATCCTCGCCCCCCTTGCTGTCGGCGGTGTTGGTGGCGAGCGCTTTGAAGGCGTCCTGGCTGCTGGTCAGTGACTGGAACGATGTGCTCTTGTCGATGTCGCGGAAGCTGGTGAGCGGCTGTTGGAGGAAGAGGTAGGCGGTGCGCCTTTCCTCTGCGCCCTTGTTGAGGTTGGGCCGTTCCTCCTGCCGCCAGGTCTCCATGATCCGCTCAACGAGGTCGTTCTCCAGTCCGCGCCCGTTTACGCCCGCCACGCGCTCGCGATAGCAGGCGGGGATGCGTCGTTCCAGCCAGGGGTCGAGGAGTGGTCGTTGGGCGCTCCACCAGCGCTTGAAGTCTTTGGAGTAGTCAGCCCCTTCCGGTGGTGGCTTCAGCGCGGGGTCGCGGGCGGCGTCGTGGAGCAGCGCCAGCACGATGCCGGGCAGGGTGCGCCGGGCTGCGAAGTAGGCGTACTTGTTGACGGGCACGGGGGTGACCATGCGGTCGAGCAGGCGGTGGTAGCTCAGGAAGTTGGAGAACATGGAGCGTTCGCGGCGCGAGACGGGGTCGTAGACGGTGACGACGAGGCCTGCGTGGGTTCGCCCGGCCCGGGCGGTGACCTGGATGTAGTCGGCGGCGGTCGGCGGCATGCCGGCCAGGACCAGGAGGTTGAGGCGCTCTAGGTCCACCCCGTGGCTGAGCACGCTGGTGCCGACCAGGGCACGCAGCCGCTCTCCTCGTGGTGTGTCCAGGTGCTCGCGTTGGACCCGGGCGATGGCCGCCGCGAGGTCGGGAACCGGGACTTCGCCGGTGAGCACCGCGTGCTCGACGCGGTCGAGGCCAGCGTGCTGCAGGTCGTCGGAGAGCTGGCCGAGCTCCTCGTCGAGCTGGGTGCCGTGCTGCTTGCTGTTCACATAGGCCAAGGAGACCTCGTAGGGGAAGAGGAGCCGTGGGAGGTCCGAGTCGGGCAGCCCGTGCAGGGCGAGGCGCTCGCGCAGGGCCTTGGGCTCCTCCTGGAGCCGGGCGATCTCGGTGAGGAGCTCGCCCTGCACGATCGCGGCGACGTCGGCTTTGCGGCGCTTGTGCGGGAGCACTCCGATGTGAACGCGCCGGAAGTCGGGCCGGGTGGTGGTGTAGAAGCTCTCGCCGAGTGTCCATCCCGGTGCGGGGAAGGCGCGGGGACGGCGGCCGTAGAGCTGGCGGAGCTGGTCCTGGTACTGCTCGATGGTGGCGGAGGCGCCCAGTACTTTGCTGGGCAGACCGCTGCCTGCTCCTGACTGGAGTTCGGCGATCAGGCCTTCGTAGTGCGCGTTGAACGCGCCGAGCTCCTCCTTGAGGAGGTGCATCTCGTCCTGAACCGTCAGTGCCGGTACCGGGTCCTTGATCGGGCGGGCCGTCGGGTAGCCGCCCTTCGGCGCGGTGCAGTGGCTCGGTCCGGCCAGGCAGGCTCCAATACGCGGGAAGGAGAAGTAGCCATGCTCGGCGCAGCGATGTCTCGGTCCGTGATGGAACGCGGTGAACTCGGGGAACCAGCTGTGCCCGGTGAGTTTGTCGACGGTGGAGATGACGATCGCCGGCAGGGTGCGGTAAACCTCGACGTCGCTCACGTGCAGGGGCAGGATCCGCTGGCAGGCGGCGCACTCGTGATGCAGGCGGACCGCGTCGGTGTCCAGGCGCAGCCGTACGCTGTCGCGCTCACAGTAGGGACAGGTGATCACGAGCCGGTCGCGCAGGTGGTCTTCGGCGAAGGTCCCCGCCCGGGTGGCGGCGGCCTCGGTCTCCCAGCCGCGCCACCAGCCCCGCTCCCAGTGGAGGTCGTTGGGACTGCCCGCCCCGCCCGCCAGGTAGCCGAGCGCGAAGGGGTCGTCGTGGGGGGATCCGATCCGACGTTCGACGCGAAGTCCCTCGGCGGCGATCAGCATGCGCAGGGTGCGGTCGAGTTGCTGCACGCTGAGCATGCGCAGCGGGAAGCGCAGCCAGGCGGTGACCCCTGCGTGCTTGCCTCGCAGCCGGTCGTAGAACAGGGCCGTGAGGATCAACCCCAGGTACGCCTCGGTCTTCCCCCCACCCGCGGGGAACCACAGTACGTCGGTGTGGTCGAGTTCAGCGCGCAGGTCCGCACGCTGCGGGTGCTCGCGCACGGCGAGGGCCGGCAGGTGGGAGACGATGTAGACCAGTTGGAAGAGCCGCCAACTGTCGTACGTGCGGCCTTCGTTGACACGGGCGAAGACCTCGTTGGCGAGCTGGAAGGCACGTTTGAGGTCCGGGTCCAGGTCCAGGCATTCGCGGCCGAGGCCGAACCGCTTAGCCTCGTCGTCGAACTGGGCGCGGTCGGCTTCGATGGCCTTGTGGTGCGGCAGCTGTTGGGCGGCACGGCAGGCGGCGGCGAACTCCCGGGAGTAGCGGGCCATCGCGACTTCGACGGAGTCCAGGATCGGGGCCGGGTCGTCGGCGAGCTCACGCCACTGCGGGTGCCGCACCCCGGCTTGGCGGGGCACGACAGTGCGTTGGACGTGGACGGGCAGGGTCTCGGTCCGCAGGCCGCTGCCATGGGGGACTGCTGCGCAGCCGGTGCCGCGGCCGATCACCTCCGCCAGCGCCTCCAGCCGGTAGTCGCGGGGGGCGAGGTGGAAGCGCTGGGGCACGATGCTGATGCCGTCTCCGGGCAGGACCGCGAAGCGGCAGTCGTACACGGAGAGGTCTTGCCAGTCGCTCTGCGCCGTGTCGCTTTGGTTGTGCAGGGAGACGCGTATGAGGTGGTCGCCGCCGTCCAGGGCTTGGGCGTGCGCGGACAGCACCAGCTGGGGTGCGCAAGGGGTTGCGTCGCGGTCCAGCAGTGCCGCGACGTGGCGGTGGAAGGTCTCCTCGTCGGCCATGGCCTCCGCGGGGAGCACGTTGCGCCTGCGTCGGCCCTGGCGGCTCTGCGGCCCTGCGGTGAGCGGGCGACGGGCATCGGATCCGGCGAAGTGCGTGTCCACCGCGCGGCGGACCGCCCGGTCCAGCACCTGCTGGGCCTCGCTGAACGCGTGCGGATCGACGTCGCCTTCTCCTAGCGGCACTTCGATGACCAGGTCGGGCACGTGGACGTCGTGGCGGCGCCAGACGCCCAGCAGCTCTCCCGGCCGGGTCTGTGCGCCGGATGGGTCTTCATCGCCGCGCAGGTACTCCCTGTGCTCGGTGTAACTGGCAATGTCCTCCAGGTACAGGGCGAATCGGCAGTGGACGGCGAGTTGTGCGGTCCTGCGGCCGGGGATGGTACGCACCCGGAAGTCGAGTGCCAGGACCGGGGGCGTCTGTGTGCCGCGCAGGGATTCGACGGGCCGGCTCGGGTCGGCCGTCGCCTCGTCTGGTGCCAGCAGGTGTCGCGGCGGGACCACGGCGGCGGGCAGCACTCCGACGACCACGTGGTCGCGTGGTGTCCACGGGGGTTTGTGCGGGGCACCGCTGCGGTCGGCGAGCCTGTCGGCGAGGACCTGCGTCAGGTGGTCGATCAGCACCGTCTCCCGCTGGTTGTCCGCAGCACTGTCGGGGTGCGGCGCCAGCGGGTTGTTGCGGGCATCGTTCACGGCGCCTCCTGTGGTGAGCTGCTTGCGCTGCGGGGACCTGGCGCGCGGTCCAGGGCGGACGCGGACACGCTCTTCTGGCCGCCGACGCGGCGGACGACGACCAGGTCGAACTCCTCAAGGACCTCCGAGACGTCGATCCCGGAGCACAGTGTCTTTAGCTGGCGAAGGGCGGGGCCTTCCGTGCCCCGTACGGCCTCGGTCATCGCTGCAGCCGCGGTGTGGCCCAGCGCCCGGTGTAAGCGGCGTAGTTCCTCCGCCATGCGAGCCAGGCGCTGCCACGTGCCTCCCGAGGTCAGCCGGGTGTCCCGGGCCAGCAGGGCAACCCGGTGGATGTCTTGCGGGTCCTCCGGGGCGATGACGCTGCCGTCGGCCCATTTACTCACCGCCTGCCATGACGAGACCTCGCTCCCGAGGTTCTTCAGGGCGGTGAGCACGTTTGGCCACGACCCTCGCTGCTCGTGCACGGCGATGATGGCCTGGCGGAAGAAGCCGATCATCGTGTCCATGGCGGTCACCTCGGCGCTGTCGTGCATCACCATGACGAGCCGGTCGTGGAGTCTGGACTGCCCGTCGCCGCGTGCGCGCAGGAGCCGGCTGCCGGGGGTGAGCGCGGCCACGGGCACCCTGGCGTAGCGCTGGCCGATGAGGACATCGACCTGCTCGTCACTGCGCAGCCAGAGCACCGCCCCTTCGGGCTCGGTGAGCACGGCCGTGGCCGGCACCGGGCCGTCCGCCGCCACCGCTGTGGCACCGCGGCCGGGGGCCGCCGGGGTGCTGATGGCCCTGGCCGGGGCGTCGTAGTCCTCGAAGAGAGCCGAGAGATCGAGGGCGAGTCGGCTGTCACGCTGGGGCGAATCGTCTGGTGCGGAGGACGGTCCGGAGAAGTCGACGGGGCCGTACGCGACGGGCAGCGGGGGCGTCGCCGGCTCCGGTACCTCGCCCAGCCGCAGCACCGCGGCAGTCTGGCGTATCTGCTCGTGCCAGTCGTGCAGCGCGCGGCCGGCCGAACGCTCCAGCCACGTGTACTCGCTCTGCTCCACCACGGCGACGTGTTCATCGGCAGCACCGGAGAACAGCACGCCGGTGCGCAAGGTCGAGGGGACACCGAGGTGAAGCTCGAACCTCGGCGAGGGGTCCCAGGCCAGGCGTTCCGTATAGGGCATCACGTGCAGCGCACCGGTTGCCCCGGCGACGGGCCCGGGCCGGGGGGCGAGCAGCAGGGAATCGGCATCACCGCCGAGTGCGTCGGCCAGTTCCTCGGCGACAGCTGCGGCGGCAGAGCGGGAGCGGGTGCGGACGAGAACGGGGACGCCTGCCCGGTCGGCCCGCGCCCAATCGATCAGCGCGAGCAGTAGATCCCAGCGCGGGTTGCCGTCGTACAGCAGTTCATACAGGTTCAGCACGCCGCGCCGAAGGTCGGGCCATTGGGTCTCGCGGAACAGCCCCCACGGCCCGGCCCGGCCCTCCAATGTCCCGCGGGACACCGACCGGGCCAGCGCCCGTGCGCCGCTGCCGCGCCCCATCAGTACCTGCCAGGTGTCTTGCCTCCCGATCGAACCCCAGCTGCACCACAGCAGGTTGAGCAGACGCACGGCGTCGGCGATCGGCTGCGGCCAGGGCTCCAACGTGTGGACACGCCGTGCTGCGACCACACCCGCCACGACCGTCCGGTATAGCTCGGCGAGCTGCTCGTGGCGGTATACCGCCACGCTTGGTGCGGCTGCCGGGCGGTGGGCGAGGAGGGCGTTGCTGGTCAGGGGGCCGTATGCGGGGCGGTGCCCGAGGGTGTGCCGCACGTCGACGCGCAGCGCGGGAGTCCACGGCCACTGCATCCAGGCCCGGCTGCTGCCCGGCTGAGTGCCCAGGTCGGCCACGGCCACTACACGAGCGGCGCCGTGCTCGCTCGCCCAGGCCAACGCGCGCTCCCAGGACCGGTCGTTGGCCATGCTGGTGCGGTCGATGACGACAGTGCCGACGCTGGTCCCCAGTGAGGGCCTGCCGAGCGCGGTGTTGAGGTAGAACAGCCCCGAGGGCGAGTCGACAGCCCTGGTGATCTTTCCTTGGAGGTCAACGACCCGCCCGTCACCGCGGATTCTCTGCATGCGCAGGGCTCGCGAGAGGTTCTGCCTGCCGATCGCGAGCTGTGCCAGCCGTACGGTGACGTTGGTGCGCAGTCCGACGACGACCACCGGTCCGTCAGGGACCGGGCAAGGTGATTTGCCGGTCAGCTCTGCCCCGCGCCGTACGAGCTGGAGGTAGATCCCGATCAGCACGGCCAGGTCGTGTTGCCCGCGCGGGAGGCCCAGGTACACGCTGCGTTGATCACTCGATAATGCGCGGGACAGCAGGGTCAGGGTGGCACGGTCCAGCGGGCCGAGATCGACGGTGCGTCCGCGGTCCGTCATACGAAGGGCCTGCACGCGCTCGAAGAAGTCGGCCGGGTCTGCGTCGGGAGGGACGAGACAGTCCAGATACGTCACGCGCGCCATCACCCACCTGGTATCCCCCGACTACCTGCCGTTACAGTAACGCACGTTGACAGGCCGTCACCTGCTCCTGCCCAATCCGAGGGCGGTGGATCCGGGTTCGGACCACCGGGGGCGTACACATGAACGAGAAGCCAGGGGCGGGCCTCCCCCCGGTCTCACTCCTCGAGGCCGGGCCGGCGCCAGTGGAGTGGAGCCTGATCGCCGAGCACGAGTCGTGGCGCAAGGAGGTGCACCGGCCCGCGACCTACGTGCACAAGTGGTGGGCGAGGCGCCTGGGCAGCGTCGCACGCCACTTACTGTTGGCTGCCGTGTCCGGGCCGGACGACTCCGTTGCGGACGCCGCGGCCAGGCTGCGGGGGCTCGTCGTCTATGACCCCTTCGCCGGATCGGGCACCACCCTTGTCGAGGCGGCCAAACTCGGGGCCGCCGTCGTCGGCCGCGACATCAACCCCGTCGCGACGCTCACCCAGCGGCAGGCGCTGCAGCCATGGGATCTAGAGGTGCTCGCGGACCTCTTCGGGCAGGTCGTCAGGAAGTGCGCCCGTCCCGTCCAGGAACTGCACCGCACCGTCTCCAACGAGCCGGTCCTGCACTACTTCTGGGTGGCCCTCGCGTACTGCCCGGAGTGCGGTGAGGACGTGGAGCTCTTCACCACCCGGGTCTTCGCCCGCCATGCGTACCCGCGCCGATTCCCCCGCGCCCAGGCCGTATGCCCGGGCTGCCGGGGCATCTGCGTCACCGACCTGAGCAAGGACGAGAGGGGGCACTGCCCCGCCTGCGGCCTGACCTTCCCGTTCCAAGGGGCCGCACGCGGAAGGTTCATGACATGCCGTCACGGGCACCGCACCTCTGTCATTGGTGCGCTGAACGGCGCCGTCCCGGAGCGGCGCATGTACGCGAAGTTGGTGTTGCGCGCCGACGGCAAGCGTGAGTACCGGGCGATCGACGACTTCGACCTCTGCCTGTACGACAAGGCGGCGAAGTCCCTCGCCGACACATCCCCCGATGAGCTCGTACGTCCGCTCGGCGCGCTGGAGGAAGGCGTCAGCACGGTCCAGGCGCTGCGCTGGGGGTACGACTCCTGGGAGCGGTTCTTCAACGAGCGCCAGCGTTACAGCCTCGGGCTGATCGGCGCGGCGCTGCGCGATCTCCCCGGGGCCTCCGCGGAACGCGAGGCGCTCATCGCATCGTTCGGCAGAACCGTCGAACACCACAATCTGTTCTGCTCCTACAAGGGGGAAGGCACCGGCCCGGTCCGCTCGGTCTTCCACAACCACGTACTGCGACCGGAGCGGTGCAGCGTCGAAGGAGACCCCTGGGGCGCCCAAGGGGGATCGGCCGGATTCTCCGGGGCGCTCACCCGGCTACACAAAGCGGCCCAGTACAAGAGCACCCCGCTGGACTTCAGGGCCGAGGCCGATCGGATCCTCGCCGTCGACCAGTCCTCGCTGCCCGTCGCCCGCCCCCTGAGCACGACGTGGCAACAGTTTGTGCGGGATCCCGCAACGGCCTACACCACCACCGGCGACGCCTCGCGAACGGATCTCCCCGACAACAGCGTGGACCTCATCGTCACCGACCCCCCCTACGTCGACAACGTCCACTACTCGGAACTGGCCGACTTCTTCCACGCCTGGCTCAGCGCCATGCGCCCCTACCAGGGCTACCCGGACATGCCCAGCACCCGGACCGTCCAAGAAGTACAGAACGCCGCCCCTGACGGATTCCAAGCCACCGCAGCCCGCGTCTGGCGCGAGTGCCGACGCGTCCTCAAGCCCGGCGGCTGCCTCCTGTTCAGCTTCCACCAGTCGCAGACCACGGGCTGGTGCGCTCTGATGCGGTCACTGTCCGACGCCGGCTTCACCGTCACCACCACCCGCGCCGTGATCGCCGAAGTGGCGACCAGTCTCTCCAAGACCGCAGCGGCGGAGCCCAACCGCATCGACGTCATCGTGCTGTGCCGGGACGCTGCCGGCACGTCTGCCGGGGCAGCCCCCGACGTCGACCAGGCCGCCGCGCAGGCGCTGTCGGAAATCCAGAGCCTCAGGAGGGCCGGACTGCGGGTGGGCCCCGGCGATGTCCGCACCGCCGTACGCGCCGCGGTCCTCGCGGCGGGAACACGCCAGGCAGCCGCCGACTGGGAGATGCTGCAAGCAGAGGCAGACCAGCGAGCCACGGCGGCGGTAGCGGAATTCAGCACCACCTGACTCCTCCGGGGCCAGTGCCAGCCACATCCGACCTGGCCCAGGCCAGCGAGGGGAACGGGGTACGGCGCCAACACGCAGCGCGCCCAACGGCGAAGCCCCGCCCTCGCACTGCTGCAGTCGCCTGCCGGGAATGGGGCGGCGTCGCACTACTCACGGCCGCCCCCGTGGTCCGACTCAGAGCCGGTCGCGGTCCTGCAGCGGCGTTACCCGGTAGAAGACGCGCGGAAGACGGGGCCGAGGTCAAACTCGGGGTGTGGATCATGAACCAGAAGGACGCCGCGCGAAGCTCACCGTCGACAAACTCGCCGCGCTCGCTGCGCTGGAATGGGAAAGGTTAAGGAATGGGATAAGTTTTTGGCTAAGCAGTATCGAGTCCTGATGTGAAGGGGCAGGGAATGGCTTCTGAGGAAGAGCTGTTCGCGTCCGTCGACGCTCTGTTGGAGGAGGAGCCGCATCTGCCGCCTCCGGCGGAGCGTGCCCGGCTGCGTGAGGCCGCAGGCATTACACAGGCCCGCCTCGCCACCGCGTTGAAGACGACGACCCAGTCGGTGAAGAACTGGGAGAACGGCCGCTCGGAGCCGAAGTCGCCGCGTCTGGATGCCTACCAGCGGCTACTGGACGGCTGGACAGCGAAGTACCCCGCCCAGGCAGGTCCCGCCGTCGCGTCCGTTCCGTCTCCCGCGCCCCGCCCGGAGCCGGTCCCGGAGACGTCCTCCAACCTGGCCGCGACCCAGGCACCCGCCGCCGTGGAGGCTCCCGCAGTCCAGGCCGGCCAGGCCGCTCCGGAGCCCGAGCGCCCCGCCAACCTGTCTGCTGCATCGACGTCACGCCGACCGGCGCCGAAGCGTGCCGCGCCTGCGGCCGACGCGCGGTTCCCGCACGGCCCGCTCGCCGTGCTGGACGCAGACGGGTCCGCGTACGGCGTCGACGGCATCGTGCTCGACTGCCCGGCGACCACCATCCCGCAGCTAGTGGAGTGGACCCTCAAGGAGTCCGGCCTCGGTGCCGCGAAGCTCAACCGCCATGGCAAAGACAGCGATCCGCTGATCGTCCTCACCGCGGCGGCCGCCGTGAAGCTCGGGCTGCCGGAACGCCTGGAGGGCCACGAGCAGCGCCGCTCCCTGCGCCTGCCCGAGGACCACTCGGTCGTCAAGCAGGTGGTAAAGGCGAAGTGGCAGCTCACGCAGCGCGGGTTCGGCCCGTGGGCGCGGATCTACCGCAAGGCGCAGGGGCGTGAGCGGCAGTGCGTGCAGCTCGCGATCCTGTCCTGGGACGCCCTCGATGAGCGGTCCTGGCCCGGCGTCGCGGACATGGAGGCGGCCGACATCGCCCGCGTCCTGGGTGTGTACGCCCAGCGGGTCATCACCCCGCGCGGCTCCACCGCCGTCTCGGGCCTGGAGCTGATGACGGCGCTGCGCCCGCCGACGAAGGCCGTGCAGGACCCGGCAACCGGGAACTGGGTGTCCGGCTACAACGCCGGATCGCTGGGGTCGGAGCCGATGGACCCGGCGCCACCGGAGGCCACCCCGGAACACCCCGTGGTCGTGAACAGCGGCTGGACCGGCGGGTTCCTCAACGAAGAGGCCTACCAGTGGGTGCGCTCGGTGGACCTGCTCAGCGATGAGGAGTGCACACTGCCCTTCGCCATCGGCCTGGACCTCAACACCGCCTTCCTCGCCGCCGCCGCACGCCTGGTCGTCGGCCTCTCCGCCCCCGACCACTTCCACACCCCGGCGTTCAACCCGAAGATCCCCGGCTCCTGGCTGATCGACCTGTCCCACATCGAGCTGGACCCGCGCCTGCCCTCGCCGTTCACGCCGGACGGCAGCCGTCCGACGGGACCTGCCTGGTACCAGACGCACACCATCGCCTACGCCCAGGAGCTCGGCTTCAACGTCGCTCCGATCGAGGGGTACCTGCGGCGGGAGACCGGCGCGTACCTGGACCCGTGGCACGACCGGCTGAAGACCGCCTACGTCGACACCCTCGCCGACCTCGGTGTCACCCGGGACCTGGACGACCGCCAGTTCCTCGCGGCGATGGAGCAGCACAAGCAGGTCGATCCGGCGATGGCCGCCGTCCTCGGTGCCATCAAGGCGACCGTGAAGGGCGGCGTCGGCAAGCTCCGCGAGCGCCCCCAGGGCAAGCAGTACAAGGACGGCGACCCGTGGCCGGCCATGCAGCGCCCGACCTGGCGCCCCGACATCCGCGCCGCCGTCATCAGCAAGGCCCGGGTCAACATGCACCGCAAGCTGCGCAACATGGTCACGATGACGGGTCTGTACCCGCTCGCGGTGCTGTCCGACTGCGTCGTCTACCCGTCCCCGGGGGAGAGCCCGCTGGACTTCCTGCCGTACGCGGCGTCCGGCAAGCCGCAGCCCGGCGGGTTCCGCCTCGGGCCCACGCCGGGCCTGGCGAAGCTGGAGGGCGTGCAGTCGATGCTGTGGGCGGTCGACCTGATGGAGAAGGGCCTCAACCCGGCCCGCCACATCAAGGGCGGCGACGCCGTCCTGGACGAAGGGGAGTAGGGCTGTGGGCGAGATCGACGACGCGATCGAGCGGGCCGACCGGGAGGCCTTCACCCGCGAGCCTCCGAAGACGCTGAAGGGTCAGATCGGCTACCTGCTCAAGCAGATGGGCAGCGCGAAGGCCGTCGCACAGGAACTCGGCGTCACCGCCGACTCCGTCAACCGCTACCGGCGCGGCGCCCGCAAACACGCCCGCGCCGACGTCGCCACGAAAATCGACGACGCAGTACGGCAACGGTGGCAGCCACAGGTGCGCAAACGCCGCCAGAAACAGGCTGCGACCTCCGGCGGCATCACCGTGGAGACGAGGGCCCGCTTCGGCTACAGCGCACCCGTCGGCACAACCGACGACGGACGCTTCCGCCGACTGACCGTGCACCTTCCACCGGCTTACGCACAGCGCCTGTTCGACGCTCGCACGGCGGGCGCCAGCGACCAGCAGATGCGTGGAATCATCGCCGAAGGATTCAAAGAGATCTACTTTCAAGACGGCGGAGGGCGCGCCACAGGACTCTCCGACATCACCCTCAACGACATCGACTACCTCGACCTCGACTACTGACCCGACACCGGCCGGCGGGCCCGGCACCTGCTTGTTGAGCCGAAGCACGATAGGTGTCACAAGCGACGGGATGGGTGGGGACGCTGTTGCTGGATGCGGGTGCTTTTCGGGTGGCGCCCCTGCAGGGTGAGATGACGTTGTCGTTCCTGGGGCGGATCGCGGACAGGTACGGCCTGACGGTGCGGAGTCTGCTGTCGTCGGTTACCGAAGTGGCTGGCCAGCAGGGCATCGTCCGGGCTCTGCAGGGCGACAGTGAGGTGTTCTTGAACGCCGCGGCCCGGGACCGGGTCGCGGCGCTGTGTCGTGTGCCGCAGGTGGGCTTACGCCATGCGTTGCCGGCCTGGACGCGGGAGGAGCCGCTGGGCCCCTCGAAGGAGCGGCCGGCGGCGCGGCTCTACAACGGGGTGGAGACGGTTGCTGCCTGGGGTCCGGCGTGCCCGGGCTGTGTGGCCGCGCGGACCGGTCGCGTTGCACCAGCCCGGGTGTACCTGGCGGCGCACCAGCGAGTCTGCCCACGCCACCGGTGCTGGCTGATGAACGTGCCTGGCAGCGGGGGCCGTGTCGTGGGGTTGGCCGGATGCCCGGAGGTGGTCCAGGCGCAGGCGGATCACCGCAGGCTGCTGCGCCGCTCCCCCGTCGCTGGTTCGGCGTTCGAGGTTGCGGAAGCGGTCACAGCCTGGTGGTGGGCGCAGGAGTGGCCCGAGGAACGTCTGTGGCCGATGCGGCTGGATGCGGCCATGCCCGCGGGCGAGGATCCGCAGCGGTGGCGGATCCTGGCGCGGGATCTGGTCACCTACCCCGAGACCGTCGCCCTCGCCACGCTTCTGGCAAGCCGGGCCTGGCGGCTCCGTGTCGCTGCTGACGGTGGTGGTCACCTCCCTTACCGGTTGGCTGATGTGCCCTGCGTGCCCGGCGAGCTGGGCCATCGCTTGCGGCGTTCGTGGCTCACCGAGCGTCTGGCCGACTGTACCCACGGAGCGCTGTTTGCCTGGACGTACCAGTGCATCCGTACCGAGGGCGGCAGTGGAGACGACGAACAGCGCCTGTGGCAGGTCCCCTTGGCGCTCCGGCCCCGGCCTCTCGCCGACGTTCTCGCGGGCTACCAGCGTCGGCAGACCGCGGGCACAGAGGGTCTGCCGGCTCAGAAACGGCTGCGGGGTCACAGCGTGCACGCCGAGGGCGCCTTCGCCGCCGGCCTGGCCCACGCGCGCACCTACGCCGCCCAGCACGGCCACCTCGCCACCCAACGCGACACCCGAGTCGGTTCCTTCGCCCTGGGGAAATGGGTGCACAACCAGCAGGCCCACGCCTTGGTCCTGCCTGAAGAAAAGGCCGCCGCCCTCAAGGAGGTGGATCCGTGGTGGAACATCCCCTGGTCGGTGAAGTGGCAGCGCTCCTACTACCGCGCCCGCGACCACGTCAGACACCACGGCCCCCTCAACGCCGCCGACGGCTTCCCCGACACCCACATGCTGACCGGGGAATGGCTGTACCTGCAGTGCACCGACTACAGCTCACTCCACCCCGAACAACGCCGTCTGCTGACCGACATCGGCCTCACGGCCCAGGCCGCCGGCAGCGCACGCCCGCGCCGAACGAGCAGGACAGCAGGCATCGATAAGGCTGTTGACTGTGCGCGCGCCTTCGCCGCCGAACACGGATGCCTGGCCCTGGCCACCAAGAACATCTCGTACCAAGGGTTTTTGCTCGGGAAGTGGCTCACTGCCCAGCGTTGCCTCACCCGCCGCCAGGACGAACCCGGCGCGCACCTCCAGGTGCTCGACGCGATCGACGTGTGGTGGAACCCCCCGTGGCCCCTGGCGTGGCAGCGAACCTGGCACCTAATCCGCGCTCATGCCCGAGACCGGCACCAAAGGGCTACAGAAGGGAGCTGGCCGGACGGCAGTGACGGCTGGGCCACATGGCTGTCCGTACAGTGCACCAGCTACAAGCAGTTGCATCCGCAGCAGCAGCATCTGCTGGCGGAGATCGGCATCACCGCCGAGACCGCCGCCGCTTGCCCCCACGAGATCATCGGCCAGCTCTGCGGTACGGGCCCCGGGCTGGCCCACGCGCGCACGTACGCCGCCGCACACGGCCACCTCGCCACGCACCTGAAAGCTTGTCCTGAGGGGTTTCCGCTGGGCCGGTGGCTGAGCGAACAGCGCCACCAGGCGCGGGAGCACCATCGCAGTACAAGCGGGACATGGCCGGTCAGCACGCTCCTCGCAGCGCTCGACCCCTGGTGGAACCCGACCTGGTCCTTGGAGTGGCAACGCCATTGGAGCCGCGTACGCGAGCGGTCAGAGCCCGCAGCCGGCGGCGGCGGTAGCGGCATTGCGGACCTTGAGAAGGAGCTGGCCGACTGGCTGAGGCGGCAGTGCACCGGCTACGGCACACTCCACCCCGAGCAGCACCGCCTGCTGACCAAGATCGGTATCACCGCCGAGACAGCCCGAGCCGCCCAACCACCGGCTCCCCGCGCCGCGCCCGATCTTCTGGACACCGCGCTCGCAGAAGCTCGCGCCTACGCGGCCGAATACGGCCATATCGCCGCGCCCGTCAGCATCGTCCTCGACGGGTTCCCGCTGGGGAAGTGGCTGGCCTGGCAACGACTACGCGCCCGTCAGGGTCGCCTCTCCCCCACCCGGGCCGAAGCCCTGACCATGATCGATCCGTGGTGGAATCCGCCCTGGCCCCTGCGATGGCAGCAGGCCTACCACCGCCTCCGCACGGCAGCCACGGGTGCCGCCGGCATACCGGCCAGGAACCTCTCACGAGGCCTTTGCCGCTGGATCCGTGTCCAGCAGGAGTCCTGGGAGCATCTCCACCCCGGCCAGCAGGACCTCCTGACCGCCCTCGGCATCACACCCGACGCTGTCGTAGGCGAACGACCCGCCCCGGCCACACGCTCCTACCCCGCCAGCCCCGGACTCGACCACGCACGCGCCTACGCCGCCCAGCACGGCCACCTCACCCCGGACAAGCACACCCGACAAGACGGCTTCCCCCTCGGCAGATGGCTGGGCCAGCAACGCCGCAAAGCCCGCGCCGGCGTCCTCTCCACCACCACCATTGAGGCGCTCACCGCCCTGGACCCGTGGTGGAACCCACCCTGGCCCTACACCTGGCACCGCACCTGGCAGCAATACCGCGCCACGACCAGCGGGAACGAACCCCTCCCCGACACACTCCAACGGTGGGCCAACGCCCAACGCAGTCAATGGAGCACCCTCCACCCCGACCAACAACAACTCCTCATCACGGCCAGCTTCACTGAGGGCTGGAGCAGTTCGCACATGAAACCCTGAGCTCAGCGCCTCTGCGCCGCCCCGAACCACCGTCAAGCACACGACCTCGCCCACGAAAGCTCCCGAACGGGCCCTGGAAGGCGGCGCGATGGGCGATACTGGTGGGCAGGTCTGGCGTGCCCGCAACAGGGTGCACGCGGCCAGCGAACAGAGAAGGGTGGTGCGGCAGAGGTCAGATGAATCGGCTCAGGGGCTTTGTGAACATTCTTTTTGTTAGCTCACAGCTGTAGCCCACCCTGCCCAAAAAGCCGAAGAAAACCTCCCCCGCAAAAACCACCTAGCAAACCCTCTGAATCACGCCCCAGGGAAAAGAAAGTCCCATCCTGGGGCGCTGAAAAGCCTGCCGTAAAACATCACCGGGCCGCCTCACGGCGGCGCCGGCCGTCGGCATGCCCTCACTCTCTGGCACACACGTGCCGCCTCTTTCCGTCCCAGTCGGCCCAGGCCGACTCGTTCAGGCATGAGGCGGCCCTGCCGTCGCGTGCTGGAAGGGCATCCACGCGATGAACTCGTCCTCCCTCTCACCCGTCGCCGGCCTCCTGGCCGGCCTTCCTGCCGTCCTTGCAGGCGCTCTGGGCGGCGCGCCATGGTGGGCCGTGGGAGCGATCGTCATCGCGGCATACCTCGCCATCCCCCTCACCAGCCTGATCCTCGACCACAACCGCCAACGCAAAGGAAACATCGTCGACGAAAAATTCGCAGCCGCCCTCGATGAAATCACCGACCCCGAAAAAAGAATCCAAGCAATCATCAACTACCGTCAGGCCACAGCCCCCGCCTCCGTCCCCCAGCCGCCACCCGATCCACCACCGGGCGGGCTACCGTCCGGGACCCCACTCACTGGCTCAGACAGTGCCAGCCAGTCACCGGCGTCCGCATAGACAGGGGGGCGGGAGGGCTTTCGCCCCCCTGTCTATGCAGCACTGGCGTGTATCGCTTCAGGACCTCAGTGCTCGATGCGCAGTGCGTGTCTTCCGCTGGAGCCTTCAGCCATCGCGGGTCGACGGTAAGGAGGCATCGATCGAGGTCGAGGTGGACGATGCCGGCGTCTTGTTCACGTAGCTGTCGCCAGGCGGTGTAGCCGGTGAAGATGGCGTGCTCCCAGCCGGCCCCGTGCAAGTCCTATACGTCGTCGAAGCTGGGCTGGCTCCATGGCTGGTCAGGGGGTGGACCTTGGGCACCGAGAAGCTGCGTGATCTTCTCGGCCTCGTCACTTGAGAGATCGGAGAGCAGGCGTGCCGTGGTGCCGAGGAGGGCGTCCAGCGGTACCTGGGTACGTGCGCCGCGGGCGCTGGCGATTCCGGTGCCGAACAGGCACTGGAGAGTCTCGCCGGAGGGGATGCGGGCATCGGCTTCGATGACTCCCTCGGCCTGTCCCAGCGCGTCGCTGATGCCGTCGAGTTGGGCGTCGTGGGAGATGTCGTCTCCGGGGCCGCCGTATCCGACGTGGCGGTCCGTGACGACCATGCGAAGAGAGGTCAGCGGGATGCTGAAGCGGTCGGCCCTGTTCCTCACTTCGTCGAGGCGGGGCAGGTCGTGCTCCTGCCCGGGCGGGAGCTGGCGCCGGGACTGGGCAACGAGCACATGGAAACGCGGGGTCTGCAGGATCAGCTGGCCGGCCTTCACCGCCCAGCGCCACGGGCTGATGTCCGCGTCTGCCGCGCCGGGCACGATCATGCAGACGCGGCTGGTCCAGAGCTGGATCGCCTCACGCATCAGGTGCTGAAGGTTGCCGGTGCCGGCGGCCGGGGTGCGCAGCAGGATAGGGAGGCTGATCATGCGGACGACCCGGTTCCAGAACGCGGAGTCGGTGATGTCCTCGGATTCCAGGAGGTACATCAGGGCCGTCTCGTCGAGATGGCCGACGCCTCGCTGGGGTGCGGGGAAGCTGGCGAGCGTGGATCCGCCGCCCTGCCAGAGCGCGGCGAGGAAGGCTGACATCCGGTCGGCGACGTCGGTGGTCATCCGCGCGGTGAGGGCGTCGACGGCGTCGCGGGTGGGAACGCGTTCTCCCGCACGGGCGGCCTCGGCTCCCTGAACGACCGTGTCCAGGAACTCCTCGGTCGCCGCTTTGTCGAGGGTGCCGCGGCCGCCTTCAAGAACGGAGCGGGACACCAGACGGGGAATGCCAGGAGAGTCGTCGGCCGGCTGGAGCGCGCCGAGCGCGGAAGCGTCGAGGAGCAGCGCGGTGCTGCTGCCGGGCAGCGGGGGAAGATCTCCCTGCTGCCGTACGGTGGGCAGTTGGCCAAGCGCCAGGAGCACCGGCCGGTCCGCACGGGGAAGGCGCTGCAGGTCGTCCTCCAGCTCGCGCTGGTCGGATGTGGTGCGCAGATAGATGAACCGGCGCGGTGTGCGGGGCCTGCCGGGCCATTCCAAGACCATGTCGGGGACATGGGTGTGGTTGAAGAACTCGGTCTTGGTGACGGTTGCACCGGGGTCCATACGGCGCAGGTGCCGGGCGACTACGTCTTTGACCTGGGTGAACATCAACCGGTCGTCGGGCTCGTCCATGGCCTGGGAGATCGACTGCTCGACGATGTTCACCACGAGCCCTCTCTGCGGGTGAGTTCGGCGGCGACGATGGCTGCCCAGTCCTTGAGCGGCAGGAGAGTTTCCTGCTTGTCCGAGAGCACGATCAGCCACAGACGGGCGGCGACCGACCGGACGAGTTCAGCGTCCAGAAGTTTTCGGGCTTCCTCGGGGTCGCTGGTGCCGAAAACACGGCTGCTGTGCTGAAGGACCGCGGTCTCCACCTGGTCAGGTGAGTTGAGGGTGGACCAGGAGTTCGCCCGGAACGGTGCCCAGGTGATCCACATGAAGTGATCGCTGAGGTGGTGCTGGGCCTGGGCAGCCACGTAGCACTTGGCGAGAAACTCGTCGAACTGGGTTCCCTGGTCGCTGGGTTGCGCGTAGTTCTTGACCTCCGCGCAGAACATGTCGTTCTGGTAGGGGTCACCGCGCATGGCACCCCCCAGATCGAAGGAGAACGTCCGGCCTCCGTACGGCCAGGACAGAGTCAGCCGACGGCCACAGGACTCCGAGTCCGTGTTCGCGTACGCGCCGAAGATGCGCATCGTGCCCTCGAGCCACTGCTTGGCTCTGCGGGCCCCCGAGAAGCCCTTCACCTGAGCATCTTCGCCAACCACCACAGGCGTAGCTTAGTGCGATCGGATCATCACGATGCGCTCGAACGGGCCAATCCCCCACCACAGCAACGTCCGCAGGCTCCAGGAAAAGAGACACCCGCGGCATGGGCAAGCAAGCAGACAACAGGCCCAGGCCGGACGGCTACTGCGAAAGCGCCCGCCGGAGACGGCGAACACGAGACCGTGGTGGAGTGACCCAACATCCCGGCCTGCTGCGGACCGCTCCCCTGCAGGGGGAGACGACCTCGTCGCTGATCTGCCGCATCGCAAGCCGCTACGGGATGGAAGCGAAAGTGTTGCGGTCGTACTGGCAGTGGCGCAACTACCCGCCGGGGCACGACGGCGGGGGCGCGCGGGCCGACGCCGAAGTGCTGCTGAACACGCCCGGACGGCAGCTCCTGGCAGGCCTGTGCGGCGTCGAGGAAGACGTCCTGGCGCGGGCATTGCCGTCCTGGGGACAGGAAGACGCCAAGCTGTCGGCCGGAAAGAACGGGATGCCGGCGGCGGCGTGGCGGACCGGCGGCGCGGTCGCCGGGCCGGTCGCCTTCGGCTGCCGCCTGTGCACCGCCGGGCGCACGGGGACGGCCGTGCGGGTGGTGCGGTACGCGCCTCGCTGGGAGCGGGTGTGTGTCCAGCACGGGCGGTGGCTCCTGGACGCGGACGCCGGCCAGCCCCTTGAGCATCTGGACGTACGGGGTGTGCCGGAAGTGGCCGCGGCCCAGCGGCGGTGGACGGGTGTAGCGCGGCGGGCAGCACGGGCCGGAGCAGAGCCGGAGAGGGTGTTCGCGCTGGCGCACGCGGTCGTGGCCCGGTGGTGGGAGCAGGCCCTGCACTGGGAGCACGAGGCGGTCTGGCCGCAGCGGCTGCACCAGGTCGCGGGCGGCAACGCCGGGACGGAGCTGGAGCGGTGGCGGATCGCGGGCCGGGACGCGGTCGTCTTCCCCGAGGTGGTGACCGTCGCCGACGCACTGCTGGACCCGGCCATGGCCGAGCTGGCCTGGCGCGCAAGCGGGGGGACACGGCCTCGGGCGCGGGGCGGGGACGACCCGTTCTGCCGCCGGCTGGGCGAGCGGGTCGGGCGGGGGTGGCTGGGGCCGCTGACTGCCACCGACTACGGCGGACCGCTGACCTCGTGGATGGGCGCTGTCATCCGCCTGCGCCGAGGGTCCGGCGGGCCGCCCGGTTACGACAACGATCCGTGGTGGCTGCGTCAGGAGCACCAGCCGGCGACGATGGCCGGGCAGTTGCGGGTGCTGGGCAAGGAGAAGAAGGCGCCCGGCTCGGGCAGGATGTGGCGGGCCGTGGTGCCTCCCGAGCAGCGGGCGCTGATCACCAGTGCCGTGCAGAGCGCCGAGGAGCAGTTGCAACAGTTGCGCAGGGTGCAGACCGGGCCGGCCGCCGACGTCGCCCGCCAGCTCCTGCGCAGCCTGCGTCACAGCGCCGACCTGATCGACAATGCCTGGAAGCGGACCGCCCTGGCCGCGGTGAACGCCGGGATGCCCGTGGAAGAGGTCGCCCAGTGGGCGGAAATGTCTCCCGACAGCTTGATGACCCTGCTGACGGCGGGCCAGGAAGACGGCGGCTGAGCATCGTGTTCGGAGCGGGCACGTTGGCTGTTGGCCGATAACAGCACTCGTCGGTGGCAGAAATACTGAAAACGCAGGCACACGCGGCCGGGCAGGAGTTGGCTGGCGCGAGTGATCAACGCAGCAGAAACCCGGCCCGGGGGCCGGCCAGGGCGGGCCGCACCGTGCGGAAGCGGCTTCGAGGCGGTGTTCCTCGACCCTCTCGGGCAGATGGTCCAGCAGCGATGGGCGGACGCGGCCCTGGCAGTGGCGTTCGAGGACCTGTCGCCGGTGTCCGCGTTTCCGGTGATCCCGGGGCGGCGGTGGGGACCGGGCCTGTGGTGGTCGGCCACGACCGGACGGCACGTGGCGGCCGGGTCGAACGCGATGCGCCTGCAGCTGATGGTCCTGGACCGCGCCCCGGAGGTGACCGCCCTGGCGGGCCGGCCTGTGCGGCTGCTGTGGCACAACCACCGCGGACAGGTCCGCTCCTGGGTTCCGCAGCTGTTCGCCCGCTACACCGATGGCACCGCACTGCTCGCCGACTGCCCCAGCCACCCCGACGCCGGCGGCGAACGCGCCCTGAACGCCGCGGAGGCCGTAGCGGAAGCCTGCGCGCACCTCGGCTGGACCTACCGACGCCTCGCCCCGCTCGACGACATCCTCGCCGCCAATCTGAAATGGCTGGCCGGGTACCGCCACCCCCGCAACGCCGGCCGCCCCGGCCTCATGCCCGCCGTCCTCGACGCATTCGCCCAGCCCCGGCCCCTGCTCCAAGGCGCGGAAGCGGCCGGCGACCCGATCGAGATTCTCCCTGCCCTCTTCCATGCCCTGTGGCACAGACAACTGACAACCGACCTGGACCGCCCCCTCCACGAGCAGGTCCTGGTCGGCCCGGCCCAGAGCCGAAACCGCCTGGACAGAACAGGAGGCCGCAGGTGAGCGCCCGTCGCAACGCCCGGCCGGCACTCAGGGTCGGGGCTCACGTCCGCTTCCGCGGCGTGAAGTGGCAAGTGGTCGCCCTCGCCGGGCAGGACATCCACCTCATCGGCCCGGACGGCGGCGGTCAAGTGGTGCTCGCCGGGCACCTGTTCGCCGACCCCGGCTTCACCGTCATCGGGGCCGACGTGCCCCAGGCGGCCCCGCAGTGGGGGCTGTTCGAGACCGCCCCCGCCGCGGCACGCGAGAAGGCACTGGCCTGGCAGCGGCACGTCAGAGAAGTCGAGTGCGGCCTTACCGGCGGGCCCGGCAGTGACGGGACGGTGCGTCCGCAGTACGACCCCGAGCAGCACACGCTGGCCCAGCGCGAGCAGGCCAAGGCCCAGGAGCTGACCGCGCTCGGCTTCGGCCGCGTCTCACGCACCACGGTCCAGCGCATGCGGCTCGCCTACCGCAAACAAGGCCTGTGGGGGCTCCTGGACCACCGCAGCACCCGCGCCCCCAGTCCCACCGGGCGGGCCGACGAACGCGTCGTCACCGCCGTCCGCGAGGCACTGCGCCGCCGGCGCGGCCGCTCCAAGGGCACCATCAACGGCCTGTTCCCGCTGATCAACCACATCCTGGAAGACCGGCACGGGCCAGGCACGGTGCCCGCACCGTCCCAGGCCACGCTGTACCGTCTCGTCACTTCTCTCGCCCGCCCCGGCGAACTGCCCACCGGGCCCGTCCGGCAGACCCCCGCCAGCTTCGACGGGCGAGCCTTCACCCCCACCACAGCTTTGCGGCCCGGCGAGCAGGTCCAGGTCGACACCACCCGCCTGGATGTCCTCGCCCTCTTCGACGACGGCCGCCTCGCACGGCCCGAACTCACCATCGCCATCGACGTCGCCACCCGCGCCATCCTCGCCGCCGTCCTGTGCCCCAGCGCGACCAAAGCCGTCGATGCGGCCCTGCTGCTGGCGGAGATGGCCGTCCCGCACCCCGCCCGCCCCACCTGGCCCGACATCCTGCGCATGGACCACGCCCCCGCACTCCCCCACCAGCGGCTGGCCACGCTGGACGAACGCCTGGCCGGCGCCGCGGCCCGGCCCGTCGTCCTGCCGGAGACGATCGTCGTCGACCGCGGCCGCGTCTTCGTCTCCCGCGCGTTCACCGCCGCCTGCGAAACCCTCGGCATCAGCGTCCAGCCCGCTCCGCCCCACGCTCCCACCGCCAAAGGCATCGTGGAGCGCGCCTTCGGCACCATCAACGCGCTGTTCTGCCAGCACCTGCCCGGCTACACCGGATCCGACGTCACCCGCCGCGGCCCCGACACCGAACAAGACGCCTGCTACAGCGTCCCCCACCTGCAGGACCTCCTCGACGAATGGCTCGTGCACTACCACCACCGCCCTCACGAAGGCCTGCGCCACCCGATGATGCCCCGCAAGGCCCTCACCCCCAACCAGATGTGGGCCGCCCTCGTTGCCGTCGCCGGACACGTGCCCGTCCCGCTGACCGGCCACGACTACCTCGAACTGCTGCCCGTGCGCTGGCAGGCCATCACCGCCTCCGGCATCCGCATCCACCACCGCACCTACGACGCGGACCTCCTCGCCCCCTACCGCGGCCAGCCCTCCCCCATCACGGCGCGCGGCGGGAAATGGGAGATCCACCACAACCCTCACGACGTCCGCCAGATCTGGGTCCGCCTGCCCGACGGCGAACTGACCGAGATCCCGTGGATCCACCGCGACCACGTCCACCAGCCGTTCAACGACCACACCTGGCAGCACATCAGAACTCTCGCCCTGCACGACAACCACAGCGATGCAGAGCAGTACGAAGCCGACCTCGCCGACGCCCTCGACCAGCTCATGCGCCGCGTCCACAGCGGCCACGCCACCAAAACCGAACTAGCCCTGCTGGCCCGCACCACTGCCATCCCCCTCCCCGCAGCCCGCCACCCAGAACACGACACCGGCCAGAGCGCCGACGACCCAGCGCAGCGGGACGAGGACGACAGCATCGACGACCTCGACGACGACGACACCCTCGCCGCAGCCACCGGATTCGGGCTCTACAACCCACACGAGGAAGCCGACAAGTGGTAACCACCCCCAGCCCGCGCACCGACCACGCCACCCGTGCCGGCGTCACCAGCCCGAACGCCGCCCAGGCCCACAACGCCGCCACCGGCGCAGACGGCGGTGCGGCCGAGCCGTCCTGGCCCCTGACCACCTGGCAGGGCTGGCACCAATTCGTCACCACCGAACCTGTCACCCCGCCCCAGCCCGGCCAGCCACCCCGCAGCCCGGAGGAACGCCTCGCCTACCACTCCGCGTTCGTCACCATCCGCACCCCCGCCATCAGCCAACTCGCCACCCAGGTCCGCACCCTGATGATCCTCGGCCGCCACCAACAGGCCACCGCACGGCCCTCGCTGATCGTCACCGGACCCGCCGCAGCCGGCAAAACGACCGCCCTCCTGAACGTCGGCCGCACCTGCCACCTCGCCCACACCCGCAAAAACCCCGCACAGCCCGGATCAGCACACGCCGCGGTACCCGTCGCGTACGTCCTCGTCCCGCCCGGCGCCACCGCGAAAACCCTCATCACCGAATTCGCCCGCTACCTCGGCATCCCCACCACCACCCGCATGACCCAGACCCAGATCACCGACGCCGTCTGCCACACCTACACCGCCGCGGATGTCCAACTCGTCCTCATCGACGAAATCCACCGCCTCAACCCCCGCACCACCACCGGCGCACAAGCAGCCGACCTCCTCAAAGACCTCACCGAACGCCTCCGGGCCACCTTCGTCTACGCCGGCATCGACGTCACCGACACACCCCTCTTCTCCGGCACCCGCGGCGCCCAACTCGCCGGACGCGCCACCCTCATCACCTGCGGCCCCCTCCCCGCCCGCCACGGAACACGCGAACCCTTCCGCGACGTCATCACCGACATCGAAAACAACCTCGACCTCCACCACCACAAACCCGGCACCCTCCCCCGCCACGCCCCCTACCTCCACCAACGCACCGCCGGCCGCATCGGATCCCTCACCCGACTCATCCGCCAAGCAGCCATCACCGCCATCTGCGACGGCACCGAACACATCACCAAGCAATCACTCGACGCCATCCGCCTCGACCACCTCGCCGAAACCCACCACCGCCCCCGCACACGAGGCCGCTAACCCCACCACCCCACCAGCACAAACAGCCCTGACCAGCACAAACACCAGCCGAGCCCTTTCACGCCAGAGCTACCTACGACAAACCAAGACAGGATCAACACACAACACACAACCCCAGCTCACACACCCCGGCCTCCCCACCGAAGCCGTCCACCCCGCCTCTCAACGAACCAACAACACACCAGGCCAGCCGCTGCCTCATACACCAACAAACCCCCCTCCGAGCGTCACCGCACTGGCGGCGCGGCACGATCGTCGCTCGGGCAACGAGCCGACCAGGCAAGGGCAGGAGCGGATCAACCGCGTCCGTAATCTGTGAAGATCACTGCCCGCGAAGACGCTTGAAAGCGCTCCTCCTTGGCCCCGACGCCGTGTCCCTGCGCTGCAACCTCCGTACCGCCTGGGGGCGCCGCGGCCTTCTTCGGTTCACTCATCGCGCACCTCCTCCCGTGGCTCCAAGCCCCTTCCCGGCAGCGGGGATCCGTAGGAAGCACAGCTCAACTGTTCAGCCCGGCGGGCGGGCTGGAGACGGAGAACGTGCCGGTTCCGGTGGAGTAGCGGTGGCAGTCACGGCCGTACTGTCCGGTGTCCCGGACGCCCAGGCAGGGCCGAAGAGGAACCACCGCTCTTGCGCCCCATGCCAGGCGCCTGCCGAAGGAGCGCGGCCCCGAGAGGGGTCAGAGTGTGTAGGACCGTCGGGCCGATCTGCCGGCTGGTCGTCAGCCCGGCGTCGCGGAGCACCGAGGCGTGCCGGCTGGCGGCGGACAGCGAGACCCCCACTACCTGGGCGAGTTCTCCCGTGGTCAGCCCGCCCGAAATGCACCGCAGGACCCGCGCGCGCGTGCACCCGAGCAGCGCGCCCAGCGGCCTGTCTTCCGCGGGCAGTGCTTCCTCGGGCACCGTCGGGTGATTGAGCGGGTACGAGAGCACAGGCGGCAGGTCGGCGTCGGCCAGGGCGACGGGCGTTCCCCACGAGAAGTACGTCGGCACGATCCTCATCCCGCGTCCGCGCAGATGGAGATCGCGGTCCGTCCGGTAGTCCACTTCGAGGACCGGCGGGTGCCAGCGGAATCGAGGCCCCAGGCTCGACAGGAGCCCCTCGACGCCCCTGGTCAACAGCGCGCGGGCGAGGAGGGCGCGGTGCGCGACGATCCCGCTGGCCACGCGTTCCGTGAACGGCGCGACGGCCACCTCGTGGTACCGGCGGATCAGCTCGGTGAACTCCCGGCGCTCGGCCCCCTGATCCAGCCGCAGCGCCCAGGACGGCACCGGAGAGAAACGGTCCAAGAGCCGTAACTCGGCGCGCACGTCCCGCCCGGGCATACGGAGGATGCCGTCGAGGGCCGCGGTGATCCCGCCCTCGGACTCCGGCGGCGTCAGGAAGTCGGGCAGGTACGGCCCGAGGGCGTACAGCGGGAACAGCACCTTGCGCACGGGCCGGGCCAGTCCGGCCGCGTTCAGGTCGGCTCGGATCGTCCGGTGCCAGGCCGCGAACTGCCAACGGCCGCATCGGGACTGCAGTCGGTGGAGTGTCGAGAGCACTTCCCACATCGGGTCGGGCTCCGCGGCGACGCGGATGCGGGCGAGGTCGACCTCGGTGAAGTGAATACGGAGCACGCGACTCCCCCCGGAGAGCTCCACATTTGCGCTCAGGCACAAGAGTGTGTCGCCGCCGGCGAGAGCGTGCCAGGGTTCCGCCAGGCCAATAAGGCACCGTGGCCGAATCCGACGTTCGACCGCCCGAACCAGGAGGAACTCGCGTGCTTTCGAAGAGATCCAAAGTGACCACCGGCACCATCGGAGCCCTGACCGCCGGAGTCCTCGTCCTGAGCGCCACCCCCGCGTCCGCGAGCGGTAGCTACAGCGGCCTGGCCTACGTCTACGGTGCGGGGGTCTTCACCGACGACTGGGACAACGAAGGCATCGTGGACACCAGCCACAACACCGCGTCCAACGCGACCTGCCTGTGGCAGAAGATCCTGTGGGCCGACGGCGAACTCGCCGCTTCCGGCATCGACGGTGACTTCGGGCCCACCACCAAGGCCGCGACCGCGAGATGGCAGACCAAGTTCCAGGTCGACAGCGACGGCTCGGCCGGGAAGAACACCTGGACCGCGGCCGGCAACTGGCTGCGCAACTCGTCCTACGGGACGGACGGCACGGTGGCCAAGTACATCGGCACCGAGTTCATCATCGACGTCACACGCGACAGCGACGGCTACTACCACTTCGTAGACGGCACCGGCGCCGGCCGCATCGCCGGATACAACTACCGGACCTGCTCGTAGCTGCGGATCTTCAGCGATGAACAACCCTTGTCCGTAGCCGCATGGCGGCGAGTCCGAGGTGTGCCGGGCCCACGACGGCCGCGTGCACACCTCGCTCAGCCGTCATGGCGGGCAGCGTCCTCCGCGCGGCGGAGGGCGTGGCGGAGGTACCCGCACGGACGTCCTGCCGCGCCGGCGCCAAGGGCCTCCTGAGCCTCGTCGAGCCAGCACTGAGCGAAGCAGTTCCTCGGCAACAGGCCGGAGTTTCGCCTCCGCACGCACCGATTCCGCTGCTGTGGCGGTGACGAAGACCGCGGCGACGGGACGGCGGTATGGCTGTGTAGGTGTCAGCGGGGATCAGGCACACATTCCGTGAGGACGATCACCGGGGTCGGGCTTTCCAATGGGCGTCGACGGTGTTCAGACTGCCCACCCGCCGGTGTTCGAGTACGACTCGTAGGAGTACCGAGTGCGGCGGTCCCATTCCTCGCCGGTGATGCGCTCGTAGGCGTGGTCTGGCGTGTAGAGCATGAGCGGCGTCGTTCGGGCAGGCATCGGTGATCCGCTTTCGGCGTGCGTCGTCACGCCGACGAAGGTAGCCGGTCCGCTCCCCCGCTGCTGGCGTCTGCGGGCCCGGTAGCAACGCCACAGCACCCACGCTGTACAGACGATGAGCAGAGCTTCTTCGCCCATGCCCAGGTGCACGCCAGTTGGCCGTGGTGCGACACCCGAACCAGCGCGTCACCGTACTTGGTTCAGCGGTGGACAGCGACGACTGAGACCTCCGCGTTCATCGCATGCAACCGTCCGACTGCTTGGAGCAGTGAGACCCGGGCGAAGGCGAAGAGCGAGTCGACACGGATGTCCTGTCCGTCCTTGAGGAGGATCCCGAAGGCCACCCGGAGGGTGCCGAAGTCGTGAAGCAGCGGTGGTCCGGCGCTTCCCGGACAATGCGCAGCGTTCAGCAGTCCTCGGCCTTTGTGGCGGAAGGCGGCAGCGCCAGGACCAGCAGAGCGTCGATGGTTTCGCCGTCGGACAGCAATGCACGGACGGCAACCCCGCAGTCCGGCACCACACATCCTGCCGCTATCCAACCCCACAATGCGAATCAACACCCACCGGCCCCTCCTTTCTCCCCGGAAACAGTCGGCGCCACGGCCGCCCCGAAGGCTCAGCCGGTCTTCCCGTTCGGGCCCTGGCCCAGCTCACCCCCGCGTCGCAGAGGATGGCGAACGTCTCGCGAACCAACACCGAACCGGAGACGGCTCGCCCCCAAGGACAGAGAACCGTCGGGGGCAGCGGGAACCTCTCCGAACGCAGATCGCAGCCAGGGCCGCCGACGGCCGGCGCAGCCCGGCACGGCAGACGGCGGCGCCGTCACTGCCCCATCGCGGCCTGCTCACAAGCGCCCCTTCCGCGGACGGGACCGCAGGCGCTCAGCTGCGCCTGGCCATGAGGCGAGGAGGCGGGCGATAGGGTCGAGCGGGTGACACCCGAGACACTGTTCAGCCTGCCCGGTAACACGTTGCCCGTGCCTGCTTCGCTGGAGGAGGCGGTCCGGCACGGCGAGGTTTTCACCAGGCGCTGGGTCGTCGATGCGATCTTGGACATGGTCGGGTACACCGCGGATGAGGATCTTGCCGTCAGGCGCCTGGTCGAGCCGGCGTGCGGCACCGGCGCGTTCCTGAGTGCGGTCGTGGAACGGCTCAGCGCCTCGTGCCGCGCGCACGGCCGCGGGCTGCTGGATGCGATCGATGCCATCGAGGCGTTCGACCTGGTCGAGGTGAACGTGGAGCGCAGCCGGGAGGCTGTCGCCGACATACTGCGCGCGGACGGGTGGGGCACGGCAGAGGTCGGCAAGGCGGTCGCCTCATGGGTGGTGCAGGGGGATTTTCTCCTGCAGGACACGCGTGCGGAAACCGCTGATTTCGTGGTGGGCAATCCGCCGTACATCAGGCTGGAAGACGTTCCGGACGAGCGGATGGAGGCCTATCGGAGGTCTTGTTCCGCGATGGGAGGCCGGGCGGATATCTACGTCGGTTTCTTCGAGCTGGGCCTACGCCGCCTGAAGCCGGAAGGGCGGCTCGGCTTCATCTGCGCCGACCGGTGGATGCGCAATCAGTACGGGCGCGGCCTGCGCAATCTCGTCACGCAGCGCTACAGCATGGATCTTGTGGTGACCATGCACGATGTGGACGCGTTCGAAGAGCGGGTTTCGGCCTACCCTGCCATTACCGTCATCAGAAACGGCCGCCAGGGATCTGCCGTCGCCGCCGACACCACGGGGGCTTTCGGCGCCCGGCAGGCCCGGGAACTGCAGGTGTGGTCGGCCAGCGGGGACGAGGCGCTCATTACGACGCCGGCGTTCCATGCGGCGCGGCTGCCGCACTGGTTTGCGGGTGAGGACTCCTGGCCTCAGGCCTCTCCCGCACGCCTGGCGATGCTGGAAGACCTCAGTGACCGCTTCCCCCTGCTGGAGGACCAGTCCACCGGCACACGGGTGGGGATCGGGATCGCCACCGGGGCGGACAAGGTCTTCCTGACCGAGGACCGTACTGCGGTCGAAGAGGACCGTCTGCTGCCGCTGGCGATGGTCCGCGACACCACCAGCGGCACCCTTTCCTGGGACGGCACCTACCTGGTCAATCCGTGGAGCCGTGAGGGTCACCTGGTGGATCTCGACGGCTTTCCGCGGCTCGCTGCGTACTTCGAGAGGCACCGGACCGCACTGAGTAAGCGCTATGTCGCTCTCAAGCAGCCCAGCCGCTGGTACAAGACCATCGACAAGGTCGACGCCAAGCTCACCGCCCGGCCCAAGCTGCTGCTGCCGGACATGAAGCTGACCATCCACCCCGTCCTGGACGAGGGAGGCCACTACCCGCACCACAATCTGTACTTCGTCGTGTCCGACACCTGGGACCTGCGCGTGCTGGGCGGTCTGCTGCTGTCGAAAGTGGCCCAGGCGTTCGTCGAGGCATACGCGGTCAAGATGCGCGGCGGCACGCTTCGCTTCCAGGCGCAGTACCTGCGTAAGATCCGTGTCCCGGATCCAGCAGGGATCCCGGCGGGGGTTGGCTCAGCGCTGGTCAAAGCGTTCGAGGACCGGGACGTGCAAGCCGCAACGCAGGCAGCGCTGCAGGCGTACGGACTGGAGAACCTCCCGGACTGAACGCAAGCGGGAGGGGCGCTGTGACGGTCAGCCGTCAGGAGTTCGAAGACGCCATAGCGGCGTACTGGGGAGTCAAGAACACCCAGCGGGAGCTGTCCGCGATCAAGGACGCCGTCGGGGCCGGCACCGCCGGCTCCGTCCGCGGCGGCAAGCACTTCGACACCATCGCCGCGCTACTGGCCAAGTTCTTCCTCGATGCGGCTACCCGCCCGGCGACATCCGCATCAGCACGCAGCAGCGCCTGGAACTCCCCGGCTACTACCGTCCTCAAAAACAGTGGGATGTGGTTGTCTCCCACGGCACCACCCTGGTCGCGGCCTTCGAACTCAAAGCGCTCGGCGGTCCGTCCTTCAGCAACAACTACAACAACCGGATCGAAGAAGCCCTGGGAAGCGCCGTCGATCTGCAACGCGCCGCTCTCACCGAGCTGTATCCCGGTGAAAAGCCGTGGCTGGGCTACTTCTTCATCATGGAAGACCACCCCAAGTCCCGCTCCCCGGTCCGGATCGCCGACGGGGCTCTTCCCGTGCACGACATCTGGCACAACACCTCCTACCAGGACCGCTTCGGGATCTTCTGCGAGCGGTTGATGGCCGAGGGACTCTACGACTCCGTCTGCTACATCACCTCCTCCCCCGCCGAACCCACACCCGCCGAACCCGTCAGCGGCCTGGACTGGCGCCACTTCGCCGCCGCCATCAACGCCCGCATCTCCTACCTCGCCGAGCTCGGACTCCCCCTGCCATAGGGCTGGTCGGCAAGGGAACGGCGCACCCAACCACCATCCCCCGGCAACTGTGGCAACAGGCCCAAAACAGCCCCCGGCCGGCGTCCCATCGGGTTCCAGTCGCCGCGGGCGTCAACTCGACGTGCCCGGCGACGTGTTCCCCTCCCGATGCGCCTCCTGCGACGTTCCCGCCAGCACCTGCAGCACCATCGCGGCCGGTACGCCCCAGCCGCCCCACCTCCGTCGGCTATCTGGTGCGGGCTGCGGTGAGGCGCCCCTGTTGCTGGGCCTGGTTGCGCACGTCGCGCAGGGACAGCCGCAGGCCGTCGGCGGTGGTGATGTGCCAGAAGGCCATGCCGGTGCAGCGGCGGGTGCCGCAGATGGTTTTCCCGGCCTCGTCCGCGCTGGTGAAGCGGTCGCCGCTGGGCAGGGTGATGACTCCGTCGGCGTCGACGGTGGCCGTGTGGTGCCGGCCTGCGTGGTCGGCTTCGATCCGGGTGCCGGGGGCCAGGATGCCCTGGCGCATCAGGCGGGCCAGGTCGGTGCGCAGCGGGCGTCGGCGTGGTGGGGGTGCCGCAGTGGCCGGTGTGGGCGGGGGTGGTGGGCCGGCGGGTGTCTGGAAGGCGGGTGGGTGCAGGCCGAGGCGGTGGGGGTCCCAGATGCGCAGGCACAGGCGGCGGTAGAGCTCGCCGCGGATCTCGACGGCCTGCCCCATCGTGGCGTTGCCCAGTTCCCGGAAGTGGCCTTCGATGTCGTTGTCCGCGATGAACCGTCGCAGGGCGGGGTGGTTCTTGCGGTAGTCGGGGGCGAGGATCGCGGCCAGGGCGTTTTCGCGGGCGTAGTGGCGGCGTTTGGTCTCCAGGGGCAGGTCGTTGTAGCTGGCGTTGTCGCTGCGGCGCAGCAGGACCAGCACGCCCAGGCGGGCGCGCCAGGCGCGGAAGGTGGCCTCGTCGGGGGCGTCGTGGGGGACGTGGCGTTCGGGGTGGTTGGCGTAGAGGTGCTCGATCTGCCAGTGGCGTTCGGCGCCGAGGTAGCCGGCGCTGAGGTCGGTTCGGCCCAGGCCGGTTTCGACGTAGGCGGTCAGGCGGGCCAGGAGGTAGCGCACCTGGGCCTTGGTGTTGCCGCGCATGCCGAAGGTGACGACCTGCTGGAAGGTGGTGTCGGGCAGTTCGGCCGAGAGGATGTCGGCGACGTCCGCGGTGGTGGCGCAGCCGCGCAGGCGCGGGATGAGGCGGTGGATGTCGTGGTGGAAGTCCTTGGCCTGGACGGGTTCGTCGTTGAGGATGCGCTCGACATAGAGACGGTCCAGGAAGTTGGCGATCAGGGCCGCTTTCTGCTTGGCGGGCGTGTCCGTGTCGTGAGGCTGGATCGCCGCCAGGATCATCGCCATCTGGCCGCCGAGGCCGTTGGTGTCGTTGTAGTAGAGGGCAGACAGTCCCTGGTCGGGATAGGGGCGTTTGCAGGCCTCAAGGAAGGTGCGGTGGTGTCCGGCCAGCCGCAGCAGGTCCTCGACGAAGCGGAAGTAGTCGTCCGGGTGGCGCAGTCCGATGCGCTCGCGGTGCTTGCGGACCCAGATGTGCAGCGCGGCGTCGATCTCCGGCCCGTCCCCGGTGTCGCTGTCCCCGCCGAGGTCGGCGTAGCGGGCCAGGAGGGCGGCTTTGAGGAAGGTGCGGGGGGCGTCGGTGTCGTCGCGGACGCTGGTGAGTTCGGCGAGCATGCGGCGCCATTGTTCGTTGAGTTTCTCCTCGTCCCTGCGCGCGTTCGACAGCAGGAAGCTCTTGACCAGGTCGACCGGGGTCAGGCGGGCGCCACGGTCGTTCATCGACTCGAAGATGCGGAAACCGCTGTCGCGGCTGGGTGCGCGGATGCCGACCAGCACGACCTTCGACAGCAGCCAGTCCACGAACTGCGGACAGTGCTCCGCCTCCAGCCGCTCCTCCAGCAGATCGGCGATCTGCCGGCTGCGCTCGTGCAGGTTGCGCACCGACAGCGAGGCCTGCGGCGGGAGTTCGTAGGGCCGGTCGCGGTAGAGGGCCTCCAGCGCGTCCTGGCGCTCGTCGATGTCGAGGCGGAACATCAGGCGGTTGCCGGGGCCGAAGTCGGTGATGACCCGCTCCAGTTTGCTCACGGCGTCGCGCTGCCTCCACTCGACCGCGGCCCTAAACAGGTGCAGGAACAGCAGGTGCAGTGTGGTGAAGCGTTGCTGGCCGTCCACCAGGAACCGCTCGCTGTCGGACTGCTGGACGTAGACGAACGGGCCGAGGAAGAACGCCTCCGCGTTCCTGCTGAGCAGGCGGCCCTGACTCTGCAGCGTCTCGAAGGCCTCGAACAAGTCCTCCACCAGCGTGCTGACGTCCTGCGCCGACCAGGCGTACTCCCGCTGGTAGTACTCGATCTGATAGTGGGCCTGCCCGAACAGCTCCTTCAGATCGAACGTGTCGCCCTGGATCGTCCCAACCGTCACCACGCCTCACCCCCGAGCAGATACCGTGCGCCCCAACTCGTCCTGCTCCGCAGGCATTTACCCAGCGTAGGCAGCCGCGCAACCCACCAGACCCACACCAGCACCCGCACCCGCACCCGCACCCGCACCCGCACCCGGCCGATCCCCCGAACAGCCACGCTCGGCGGGGCAAGGCTCACTGCAGCCCAACTCCACACGAACAACGCGGAACTGTCCTGACTCCTGGACCGTGGACGGACAGCGTGCAGGAGGATCTGGCCGACACTCGCCCCTGTCCAGGGGCCGGGGAATTTGGCATCGCCGCGTGAGCCTCTGAGCAATCCGCAGGACGTTGCCCAGGCACATGAGGGCTCTACCGCCGTGAGTACAGCACTGCGTGCGCCTGAGGGTGGCGAGTCCCGCGTCCGCGCTTGTTCTCTCTTTCGATCATCCGGTCACGATGAGGGTGAGGTCCGCCCTGAGCCGGACGTGAAGGTGACCGTCAGCCGGCAGTCCAGTGCCGAGGCGATGCGGTCCAGGAGTGCCAGGGTGGGCAGGTCCCGCCCGGATTCGATGCGTGAGATCGCGGCCTGCCCGGTCCCGGCGAGTTCGGCCAGGCGTGTCTGGGACATGCCTCGCTGCCGGCGCCAGGACCGCACCAGGCCGGCGGTGTCGTTCACCGTCCGGCGTCCGCGCTGTAGCGGGGCAGAGCAGTGGTGTCGATCTTCCAGCCGGTGACGGTGACGGTGTCTGCGAAGGTGTAGTGCTGCCTGTTGTCGTAGGTGGGTTCGCCGGTGCGGCGTGTGGGCGCCCAGTGATGGACAGCGGTCCCGTCCCGGGGGTCGACGATCAGGTAGTGCGGCACTCCCATGGCCGGATAGTCGCGCAGCTTGCCCTCGTAGCCGTTGCCCGGGTTGGACCGGGAGACGATCTCGATCACCAGGTGGCAGCGGCGCGGGTCGATGGCATCGCTCTCGGCTGTGGCCTCTTCCTCGTCGATCACGACGAGGTCGGGGACCCGCAGAATACCCAGTGCCTCATCCTCCATGTCGGTTCCGGGCATGAGGACCAGGTCCGTACCCAGTTGGGGCTCCAGCTGGGTGCGCAGGCGGTGGGCAACGAGCTGATGCTGCTTCTTCGGGCTCATCATCAGCCGCTGGCCGTGGCTGATCTCCGGCCAGGCCAGCGGCTCAGGCTTGTCGAAGGCCTCACGGAATTCACGAAGATGCCCGTAGATGCTCTGCTCCGTCACACCCCCACCGTATTTGACGAAATCGTCATGACACGTGAGGAACGAACCACCCCGATCCGCCAGGCGCGCCGCACATCCGCAGGGGTGTACCGGGCGCCGGCCGCCGGCGCCGTGCCGGGAGCAGCGGCTCGCCTCGGGATGCACGAGCGTCACCCGCCACACCGCCAGGGCAGTTCACCCCGCATGCGGCCAGGCTCTCGTCAACAACCAGACGGGCCGGGCCCGGTCTGCCCGTCGGAGTCAGTGGAGCGTCACGTCCGCACATGGCTTCACCAATGAGTCGCCCCTGCTGGCTTCGAACGTGCCAGCTGACCCCAGAGGAACGACTTTGGTGGTCCCAGGTAGCGATCACGGGGACGTGATGCGAACGAGTATTCTGGCCCCACCCGTTGTCCGTGCTCGCCGGAGCCGGGCATTCGGATGGGCCAGGGGTCAAGCAGCCGGTGGCTGCTGGGCCGGGGGGTTCGCCTTCAGCTTCTCGAATGCGGTGGGCGTCGAGCGGTGAGGCAGGAAGTCCTTGATCTGCTGAGCGCAGTCGGCCGGAGTGGCGGTGCTCGTGTCGCACTCGATGTCGTAGAGACCGTGGGCATGAACCTGGGTGATCTGGCGTGCGGCCAGCCCCGGTGCGCGGTCCCCGCGCTCCTGCTCTCGCCGTTCCAGTTCCTGCAGAGGGCAGTGCACTCCGACCAGTACCACGTCTTCGGGGGCGAAGAGCGCGACACAGTCGAGCAGGTACCAGGGTTCACTCAGGACGTGGTCCACCACGACGTTGTTGCCGCCCGCAGCCATACCGGCGACCGCACGATGGAAGCCCATGAATGCACGCCTGAGCACCGATGGCAGTTCGTCCGGAGCGATGGCCCGCTGCGACCGCATGGCATCGAGCATGTCCACCGGCATGTGGAAGTACATATCGTCCAAGACCGTGAGGAGCGCCTTGGCGATGCTCGACTTCCCAGAACTCGACGTGCCGTTCAGAAAGATGATCAGCCCGCCGGATGACTGCGAAGCACCCGCCGAGCCCGCATTCCCGTGCGATCCAGTTCCTGTTGGAGCCGCCATCATCTTCCCCCCGCTTCATGAGCTGCCCTCATCTGATCATGATGCATGCTCGGATACCGGCCTGTACGGGTGGTCGATCAAGAGGCTGCGGTGGCCTGTTGGCGGGCTTTGGTGTGGGCCAGGCGGTAGGAGTCGCTGCCCGTCTCAATGATGGTGCCGCCGAAGGCGAGGCAGTCCACGATAGCCGCGCAAAACCTGGGGCCGGTGAACGTCTTGGTCCACGAGAAGAACGACTCGTTGGAGGCAATCGCCATACTGTTCTTCACCTCACACTCCGTCAACACCTGGAACAGCAGCTCAGCGCTGCACCGGTCCAGCTCCATATAACCCAGCTCGTCAATGCAGAGAAGATCGACCCGTCCGTAGCGGGCGATGGTCTTGGTCAGCAGCTTCTCGTCGGCGGCCTCGACGAGCTCGTTGACGAGCTTGGTGGCCAGGACGTACTTGACCCGGAAGCCGGCCATCGCGGCCTCGGTGCCCAGCGCGATCAGCAGGTGCGACTTGCCGATGCCCGAGTCGCCGATCAGACACAGAGGCAGCCCTTTGCGGACCCAGTCGCACGAGGCCAGGGTATGGACGGCTGCGGGGTCGGTGGCGGAGTTCGCGTCGAAGTCGAACGTGCGAAGCGCCTTCTCGCGGGGAAAGCCCGCGGCTTTGATCCGGCGCTCGGAACGGCGGCGGTTGCGGTCGTCGCACTCGGCCATCAGCAGCTCGGCCAGGAACCCGCGGTAGGTCATCTGGTCGCGGGCCGCGGCGTCGGCGAGCTCGGAGAACTGGCCGCGCATCGTGGGCAGTCGCAGGTTGCGGCAGGCCGCGTCGATGGCGGCGTCAGCAGCCGGTTCGGTCAGGCCGCGGTGACGGGTGACGCTCATGGAAGGACTCCTGCAGCTGGTGGGACGCCCGGCCGATGGCCGGGTGTGACGCAGGAGTTGGTCGTAGGCGGCCACCGACGGCAGCGGACGCGGGTCCAGCGGCAGCGCAGCCAGCCGGCGCGCGGTCAGTGACGTCACCGGAGCGGCGATTCGGCCGAGTGCCGTGTCCGGACCAGCCTGGCTGGGGGCCTCGTGTTCGGCGGCCCGGCGTGCTTCCAGAGCGACCGCGTCCGAGGTCAACGCGTCGGCCTGCAGGGCGGCGGCGATCCCGGCGACGACGTGGTCGTGGCTCATATGCCGGTGCAGCAGCAGGACTTCGATCAGCGCGCGGGTGCCGGCCGCGTCGCCGTGCGCGCGGCTGGTGGCTTCCCACCAGGCGTCGTGCACCGGGGTGAACTTCCCCGCCGCCCGGGCCTGTTCCAGCGCAGTGGCCCCGGGCAGTGCGCCGGGCTTGCGCAGCAGTCCTTCCAGGTAGTGGTCCAGGTCCAGGCGGCTGCCGCTGCGGGTGGCCCGTCCCCCCTGCCAGGTTCGGCGGTATCAAGGGCCTGCCCCACACGATGCGGACAGCCGCCAGACCGTCACCGGCGGACAGAACACAGGCACGCGCTGGGCGGTGACGGAGGGCATACAGTCCTCGGGCGCGTACCGCCGCGACGACGCGCAGCGGCCCGCCATAATGGGAGTCATGGCAGCCAGCCCACCGCCCCACGCTTCGTCCCAGACACCGGACCTGTCCGGCGCGTACGCCGAGGACCTCGCGCTCTACCGGGAGAAGTTCGTTCAGCGTCTGCCGACATCACTGGAGGAATTGGACGGGCCCACCAAGGGGGTCGTGGAGCTGCCGCTGCACATGGCCTGGTCCGGGCTGACCGCCTACGACCTGGGCAAGCCGCGCCAGCGCATGGGCCTGTACCGCACCGTCCTGCACGAGGGCCTGCGCGAGGACCTGCCCCACTACCTCAACCAGGACCTGCTCCTGCAGATGTGGCCCATCCTGCGCACCCTCACGGGCCGCACCGTGCGCACGGTGTGGGAAGACGCCTTTCCCCAGCTCGCCGCCCGTGCCCGGGCAGCCGCGTGAGGGACATGCCGCAGCTGCACACCCGGCTCCTGGCGGATGTGATCGACCTCGGCTCCCCCTATCCGCTGGTCCTCACCGGCGGATACGCCGTGCGGGCACAACGGTGAATAGCCGCCCAGCTCCTTCTACAGCCGAACCCGCCCCGGCAGGGGCAGGCCTTCCCAGCCGCACCGATCACCTCCAGCAGGACGGGCCCATGCGCGGTGCGGTGGCCTGCCGGATCACTCCGGCCGCTCCGCTGCCTCCTGTGCCGTCGGCCGCCGCCCGCAGGCCCGGCTCCGCCCGGCACAGCACCTACACCGCCCTTCGCCGAGGACGAACCCGGCGCTCCGACCGGTCTCTGGACGCACCATCACGTACCGGTCCAGGTCACAGGCCCCGGCCCGCGGGCGGCGCGGGCGCCCGCGCCGAGCTGGAGGTACGGGACGGGTCCCGGCGGGCCGACGTGCTGGCCTCCGCCCCGGACGGCTCCTGGCGGATCGCGCCGGAAGCCCGGCTGTCGCCCGATACCGATACGGACATCGCGGCCCGCCTGTGGGCGTCAGCGCCGGTCGGCGTTCAGTCCGTTCATCGTGAGGTCGAGGAGGCGTTCGGCCTGCTCGCGCTGTTCGGGCTTCGCCGAGGTGAGGGCGATGCCGGTGAGGGCGGCGAACATGTCGGACGGGCCGATGTCGGACCGGATGGCGCCGGCGGCGGTGGCGGCGTCGAGGAGCGCTGTCAGGGCTTCCAGGATCATGTCGTGGCTCTGGGCGTAGGGGTTGACGCCCGTTTCTGTGACGCTGCGGAGGGCTTCGGCCATGCCGAACTTGGCCGTCGCGTAGTCGATGAAGCGGCCCATCCAGGCGCGCAGGGCTTCGCGCGGGGGCAGCGTCGCCAGGAGTTCGGGGCCGGCGTCGCACAGCCGTGCCAGTTCGTTGCGGTAGGCCGCCTCGATCAGGACCTCCCGGGTCGGGAAGTTGCGGTAGAGGGTGCCGGAGCCGACTTCCGCCTCCTTGGCGATGCGTTCGAGGTGCGCGTCCAGCCCCTGTTCGGCGAACACCCGCACCGCTGCGGACAGGATCTTTTCCCGGTTCCGCTGGGCGTCGGCCCTCAGCGGTCGCCCGGTGTCCCTGGCCATCTGCGCTCTCCTCACGCTCGCGGCGGTCACATTTGCTAAGTGGGGGCGTCTCCGCTTACGCTCATGAAAGTGGCGGCGCCTCCGGTTCCACTCTACGGGACGCGCCGTACCCACGGCTTACCCGCCCGCCCTCGGACCGAGGGCGGCTCGCCCCCGTGTTCAGGCACCCACCCGCGCGCCGGGTCGGCTCGCGCTGCGCACAAACAAACTTCAGGAGAAAAATGAGCCGCACGCTCGAAGGAAAGACCGCCGTCATCACCGGCGGCGCGTCCGGCGTGGGCCTGGGCATCGCCCAGGAATTCGCGGACCACGGCGCCAAAGTAGTCATCACCGACCTCCAGCAGTCGGCGCTGGACCAGGCGATCGCCGCGATCGGGCCGAACGCCTCGGGATTCGTCGCGGACGTCACCAAGCTCGCCGACATGGAGTCGATGTACGCGCACGTCATCGACCGGTACGGACGCCTCGACGCCGTCGTCGCCAACGCCGGCCTCGGAGCACACGCCCCTCTCGGATCGATCACCGAGGAGCAGTTCGACCGGACCTTCAACGTCAACGCCAAGGGCGTGCTGTTCACCGTGCAGCCGGCCATTCCGCTCCTCCCGAGCGGCGGCACGATCGTCATCATCGGGTCGACGGGCTCCATTCATGTCCCGCGCGGCATGGGCCTGTACGGCGGCTCCAAGGCCGCCGTGCGCGGCTTCGTCCGCGCCTGGATCCAGGACATCAAGGGGACAGGCATCCGGATGAACGTCCTCAGCCCCGGCGCGGTGGACACCGAATCCCTGCGGCGCGCCCTCGCGATGGCGCAGGGCCCCGACCAGGTGGACGCCGGAGTCAAGGCGATGGGCCAGGACAACCCGACCGGGCGGATCGCGGACGTGCGGGAGATCGGCAAGGCCGCCGTGTTCCTGTCCAGCGACGCCTCCAGCTTCATCACCGGTGCCGAACTGTTCGTGGACGGCGGCATGGCCCAGGTGTAACCGCCGCACCCCCGGCCCGTGGGCGATCGGCCACACCCCCGCCACGGCGGCCGCCGTCATCCAGCAGGACGGAACGATCCTGGCCGACGCCCCCGACTCCCCGTCCCTGACCGTGCTCCGCGGCTGGCCCCAGAGCGGGAAGAGGCCGTGCGCCCGCCCCCGCCACATAGACCCCCGCCCCGGTCCGTACCGGCGACGGCTGAGACCTGGGACTCTCCCGGCAGCCGCTGCCGCCCCGTCCGCCCCTCCCCCGCACAGTGCCACGCGACGCTTCCTGCCGCCCGGCGTGAGTACCGCAGATATTCACGACAAATGACGTCGCCGCCGTGCGGTGCCACAGGAATGCGGCAGACGGGCCGTCCCTTGATCACCCATCGTTGGACTCCCGGGGCTCGGGTGCTGCCGGTGGTCTGGAAGGCCAGGGCGTGGACGACGACTTTTGGACCGGCTGGCCGGACCGGTGGGCCGGCATGGACTGCGACGTGCGGACGGCCTCGGGCGCGATCCCACGCGAGGTCAAGGACGGGTTCGGGTATGACGAGGTCCCCTGGCAGCGGTTCCGGCACTTCTACGGCCCGGGCGAGGAGATCCCCGGATTGCTCGCCACGCCCGCGTCCGGGGACACCGATGCCGCTGACACGGCCTTGAAGCGCCTTTGGAACAGTCTTCACCACCAGGTGTCGCCGTCCACCGTGTGGCGGCGCTTGCTGCAGCCCGTGACCACGCGACGGCGCAGCCAAGACGCAGAGCGAGATCACCTCGATGGGGAGGGCTAGCGAGTTCGCCGGGTTGTTGTCGGGTGCCGGGTAAGAGTGAGTCCGGCATCAGCGAGACAGCCGTCGATGAGGTCGGGCCGGAGCTGGATATGACGCAGACCCCGGCGGAGGGTGGTCACCACCGTCACGTTCCGGGACGACGGGGCGGCCGGCGCCGAACCGAATGCGATCTCGGCTCCCGCCTGGCCCGCGGTGGTGTCCGCCACGCGGCGAACAAAATACCGGCCGCGCCGATCACGGCCTGGAGGGCCGCCACACCGGCCGACAGGCAGATCGCGGTGCAGGCAGCCAGGATGCACACGAGCGCGATCAAATCGACTGTGCGGTGATCAAGCTCTTCCGGGGATTCCTGGGCGGTATCCGAAACAACAGAGTTCTCTTCTGGTGGCTCAACCTGCGAGGGCACCGCCGTTCCTTCCCGGTCGGGAAGGACGGGCTCGCGAGGAACTCGGCCCCTGGAAAAGCAACAAGCCGCTTCACGCCGCATGTCTCCTGGGGTTAATTCCCCGGCTTCCATCGCTCACGCGATGAAGCCCGCCCCCCAAAAACATGCAACCAAGCGGCTACACACAGCAAACGTAAGTCGAGTACCGACAGCGTGTCAACTCCCTTCCGACAATGCCGTCAACGCCACCTCCCCTGGCTCTCCGGGCGGCCGGCCCGGCCGCACCGAGCGCCGCGCCGCCCCGCCATCCATCCGATGCGTCGCCAACAGCCGCACCCGCCCTCCGACCGCCCTTCACCCGAGTCGAGAATGAAATCGACGCTCCGATCGATCTCCTGACGCACCATCACTCGACGGTCGGAATCACGTGTCCCGGCCGGCAGCACGGCACCTGTCAGCGGCCGGCCAACAGCAGGAGGGCGTGCGCGGACAGTTCGGAGGTGTGCGCATGCATGGTGGCCGGCCCAGCGCCCTTCTGCACACCCGTGCCGTACGGAAGATGTCGATGGTTCGTCATCGGCCATGTGTTTCGGCACCCGGCCCGCTGATCGTTTACCGCCCCGTGCCGGGCCGTCCCCCCGGCGCGGCAGTGAAGATCTCGCTCCTCGATCTCGAATCGGTGAATCCTCAACTGATCAGGCGTCAGCAGCATCAACCGGCCTATAGCCTGCCGATCCATCTCATCCCTGGGGGATCATGACGGACATCATGCCGCCGCTGCCCGACACTCCGCCGCTCCCTGCTCAGCCGCCCGCGCCGCCCCGCAGAGGCCTCGGTGCGGCCGCCGCCGGCCTCCTCGGACTGGCAGCCGGGGCCGCCCTGACGGGCGCCGTCTGGGGCATCACCGCCACCACCGGCACAGGGCCCGGCACGTTCACGCTCCATGGAGCCCTCGCCCTCAACGAGGACGCCTCCGACAACGGCAGCGGCTGTCAGGGCACCGGCGGTTACGACGACATCGCGGAGGGAACCTCCGTCACCGTGTACGGAGCAGACGGAGACGTCATCGCCACCGGCCACCTCGGCGACAGCAAGTCCCCCAGCTACGGCACCTGCACCTTCGACGTCTCCGTGCCCGACGTCCCCAAGGGCGAGAAGTTCTACAAGGTCGAGGTCAGTCACCGCGGCACTCTGCAACTCACCGCGGAAGAAGCCCAGAACGGCGAATTCGCCGGCACCCTCGGATAAACCACACCCCCACCCGGCCGGCCCACACATCCCTGCCGCCCCCACCCGCGGCGGCGGCAGGGATGCGCCGCGGACGGTGCGCCCGCAGCGATCTCCCCTCACCACGTGCGGGCCCTGCGTGCCGGTCAGGGGTTTCCGGGACTGCCCGCCAGGCCCAATGGCCCGTCCCCCCTGCCAGGATCGGCGGTATCAAGGGCCTGCCCCACACGATGCGGACAGCTGTCCCGTCTCAGTTGATCTGGGCCACGTCCAGGGCGGCGATCTGCGACGACCAGGTCATCTGAGACGCGTGCCTGTGGAAGATCTCAGATGTTCTGGTCCCCGGCCCACGAATGCCAGCCGCTGTCTCAGTTGACCTGGTTCGGCGGCTGCCTTGTCTCCGGTGGGTCCATTCGAGCCCTTGACTATCCGTTGATGATCGACATCAATGCTGCGGTGAAGGGCGTGGGGTCCAGGTCGCCGCGGATGGCCAGTTGCTGGTTGTAGCTGATGCAGAGGGCGACGAACCCTTCGGCGATCTGTTCGGCCTGCCGACGGCGACGGTCGGGTACCAGCTCGGCGACCGCGGCCCGCATGGCGGCGAGCTGTTGTTGAACAACGGCCGCCAACGGCGGCGACACTGCGGCTTCGGCGTAGATCTGGGCGACCAGTCGAGCATGGCCGGTGTCACGCGCCAGGGCGCGTACGTGTTCGAGGAAACCCTCGACGGCCTCGGCGGTGAGCGTCTTCGGCAGGGCTTCGGTCCCCTGCTCGCAGACGGCGACGACGATCTCGTCCTTGCTGGCGAAGTACCGGTAGATGGCCCCGTTGGAGAGCCCGGACTCGGTGACGATGTCGGCCATGGACGTGCGGGCGAAGCCGTGGCTGGCGAACCGGGCGCGGGCGGCGTCCACGATCTGCTGACGGCGGGCGTCAAGGTGCGCTTGGCTGACCCTGGGCATAAAAAGAGTGACCCCTCGTTTTACTTGGTACGTTAGAGGACCGTACCGCACCATCGACTTTCAGGAGCTGTCATGCGTTATCGGACGTTCGGCCGGCTGACCGGACTACGAATGTCGGAGTACGCGCTCGGAACGGCGAACTTCGGCACATCGGCCGCCAGCGCCGGCCCCGAGGGCTCGCGGCAGATCTTCGACGCCTTCGTCGCCGCCGGCGGCACCACGTTCGACACGTCCAACCTCTACCAGGACGGACAGGCCGAAACCATGCTCGGCGGGCTGCTCGGCCGCCAACGGGACGACTTCGTGGTGATCACCAAGTACACCGGGACACGGCAGGAACAGCCCCGCCCTGGCACGACCGGAAACAGCCGCAAGACCATGATCCGCTCTCTGGAGGCGAGTCTGCGCCGCCTGAGCACCGACTACGTAGACGTCTTCATGCCGCACTTCCCCGACGGAACCACCCCGGTCGAGGAGATCCTGGCCGGATTCGACGATCTCGTCCGCTCCGGCAAGATCCTCCACGGCGGACTCTCCAACTTCCCAGCCTGGCGCGTCTCCGGCGCCGCGATACGGGCGGACCTGCGTAATCTGGCCCCGCTCGTCGGCATTCAGACCGAGTACAGCCTGGCCGAACGATCCGCCGAGCGGGAACTGCTGCCGATGGCGCAGGCCCACGGCCTGGGCGCGTTCCTGTACTCCCCGCTGGCGGGAGGACTACTCACCGGCAAGTACCGGCAAGGCGAACAGGGCCGGTTGACTGCTCGCGGCGACGCAATCGAGGGCACCGCACAGCGCACCGCCGTCGTCGACGCCGTACTGGCGATCGCTGACGAGATCGACGCCAGCGCAATCCAGGTCTCCCTGGCCTGGCTGCGCCGCCGGGCCGCCTTGGCCGGCACCGCCCTGATCCCGATCGTCGGCCCCCGCTCCCTGATGCACCTGGAGGAATACCTCAGGTCTCTCCACCTCGAACTCGGCGACCAGTACTACCAGCTTCTGGACCAGGCCAGTGCGGTCCGGATGGGAACCCCGCACGAGGACGTCGCGGCTGCCCTGAACCACGGCTTCGACGGCGACCGCACGCTACTCGACCCTCCCGCCGTTCCCGTCATCTGATCCGCACCGCTCATACTTCACCGTTGTCCGGACAGTGTCACGGGAAACGACCATCAACCAGACGGACCAGATCAACTGAGACGGCGAGCGAATCGGACCAGATCACCTGAGGCAGGGACCAGATCGGCCGAGACGGGACAACAGCCGCCAGACCGTCACCGGCGGACTGGCTTCGTATGTGAAGTCGGGTTCTGGCGGTCGGGTGGCCCGGGGGAATTTCACCCCCGGGCTCCCACAGATCCCGGCGTGACAGTCTCCCGTCACCGGGCTCCTATTGCCCTGATCACCAGATCGAGTGGACCCATTTCCAGTGGGCGAAGAAAAGCGGGTACGCGCTGGTGACCTGCTTCCATCGCCGGTGGAAATTCTTGAAGGTCTTCAGCCGCCGATATTTCTTGCGGACCCAGCGCATCAGGTAGTAGTTGATGCGCTTGAGGAGGGGATACAACTCGGTGCGATAGAACGCACCGTAGTACTGCATCCAGCCGCGGATGATGGGGTTGAGCCATCGCGCGAACTCGCCGAGGGTATAGCCGATGTGCATGTGGAGCCGCCAGGAGCGGACTTCCATGCTCATCTTCTTGAGGGCATCCTTGCTGGGCGCCGGAAGGAACGAAGTGAAGATCTTTCCGTTCCGGCCTCGTGCTGGACGACGCTGGAACGTGAAACCGAGGAAGGTAAACGACGTTGCCGCGACTCCGTCGTGGCGCCCGTCTCTTCCGCAGTACACGATCCGGGTCTTGGCCGGGTGCAGTTGCAGGCCAACCTCTTCCATCCTGTCCCCGATCGCCTTCAGGACCGCACGGGCCCGGCGCACGGAATCGCAGTGCACGACTGCGTCATCCGCATAGCGTTCGAACTGAACGTCCGGAAAGTTCCGGGAGAGCCACAGGTCGAACGCATAGTGCAGAAACAGGTTCGCCAGCACGGGAGAAACCGCTGAACCTTGTGGGGTTCCGCGATCCCTCTGCCGCAAGGTGCCGTCGGGAAGTTGCAGTGGAGCGGCAAGCCACCGCTTCACATACAACACGACCCACGCGGCATCGGTATGGGTTTCCACTGCCTTGATGACGAGGTCCCAACGGACGCTGTCGAAGAATTTGGAGACATCGAGATCGACGGCCCACTTCTTCTTCCAGCACCGCCGCCGGCATGCCTCAATCGCGTTCAGAGCCGACCTGCCCGGCCGGTAGCCGTAGGAGTCCGGGTGGAACACCGGTTCCACCTGCTTCTCCAGATGAGCGGCCACCACCGTCTGGGCGATTCTGTCAGCGACCGTGGGCACACCGAGCAAACGAACCCCGTCGCCATGCGACTTCGGGATTTCCACACCTTTCACCGGAGGAGGAAAGTAGCTTCCCGAGGACATCCGATTCCAGATCTTGTAGAGATTCCCCTTCAGATCCTTCTCGAACTCCTCGATCGTGCAGCCGTCCACCCCCGGAGCACCCTGATTGGCCTTGACCTTCAGGTATGCCTCCCAGACCTCCGTCTTGGATATCTCGAACGACTTGATCTGTGACTTCAGCTCGCCCACGCAGCTCCTCCCAGGGAACTCCTGGTTGACCGAACAAACGAACCACGGACAATCCGGCCCCTTCGCTCCGCTCCCACCGCGCCCAGCAGGAGGTTCACCGCTACTACGAACCGGTCCGCCAACACACCTCGCATCGGTACTCAGTTCCTCGCGGGTTGTCCGCTTGGAAGGCTCCCTTTCACAACACTGCGGGAAAACGCAGAGTTGAGGCATCGAAGTGTGTCTTCCCACGTTCCGCACGAAAGCAGCAGACCAGATTCACGTCGCCTCCACGCCGAGCACCACCTGGCCAGTAAACGGGTTTCCGCCAGACTCATCCCGGGCCAAAAAGTAACACCCGGTTCTGATGCCATTTCATCAATAACGACGCGTCAACAGCGATCCCCTGTAAGGGGACTGCGCTCCGTCTCTCTGATCCCCACCTGACGCCTCACGGACGCCTTTTCCACAGTCGCTCACCACGGTCGCGTCACCGCTTCCGCAGCATGTGGCGGTTTGAAGCCTCCCCCCGCAGGGCGACTCCGAAGGGCCGAAAGTCCTTCATCTCTCGTGCAGCACCGCGTTCAGCTACTCAACTACCGCAAGCAGCCTCCCGCGTTCGTGGCACACCTTTTTCCGTGAAGTAGTCACGGAGAGTCAGATCTTCGGGGCCATGCGATAACGGTCTGGATGGGCACGCAGCCGAGGTGAAGTGAGTTCGAGGGCCCGATTGTCACGTCCGGCGCTCATGTGGTTGAGCCAACGTTCGTACCAGTCGAGGAAGTCGATGGCGGAGGAGACGTTGGGGCCCCAAAACCCATCACTGTTGCCAGTCAGGACGCGGCCGGTGAGGGGACCGGTCACTGCTATGACGCATACGTCGGTGCAGCCCATCTCGATGACGTGGAGGAAGAGATCGCTTTCGTGGTCCCCGGGTCCTGCGCCTTCGAAGCCGCGGGGCGTCCCTGGTTCTCCGCGCGAATTCATGACCAGCAGGGAACACCGCTCCAGCGGCAGGAGTCCGTAGAACGGCGACGCGCCTGAGCCTCCGATGTGCGTGAGGAACTGCCGATAGGCGTCGGGCAGGGCGATGCCGTGCCCGGCCTCAAACCCAGTGACGCGTGTTTCCGCCAGTTTCGGACCGAGGCGGAACTGGTGCTGCTCTTCCCCGAAGGAGTGGCTGCGAAGTGGTTGGAACGGGATCGCTGCCAGCTTGCGACGCAGGCGGGGTATGCGGGGATCCACGGTGTATCTTCTCTCGTCCCCGTCACCCTATGGGTGACTGTGGTCAACTGGCCAGGAGGGCCCTCTTCCGTAGGAGAGCAAAGCCGGCCCGGCCGAACATCTGGCGCTTGAGCATCTTGATTCGGTTGACGTGTCCTTCAACGACGCCGGAGTTCCACGGCAAGGTGAGGCCGGCGATGACGGCGTCGCGGTCACGGTCGATGCCTGCGGCGAGGGTGTGGAGGCTGGGGAGATCGTCTCGCCGGACGGCGTCGAGCCACTGCGGAAGCCGGTCGCCCTGGCGCTCGGTGAGCAGCTGAGCGAAGGACCGGACGTGGCCCGCAAGGGCGTCGAGTTCGGGGCAGTTGACCAGGACTACCTTGAGCCGGACTTGTTCGATCTCGGTGAGGGATTCCGGGCGGCTGAGAATCCATCTGGTGACCAGACGGGGCGCCGGTGGCTGTGCGGTGACCGGTCGGGGTGACGTGCGCTTCTTCCTGAAGTAGGCGCTGACGATGCCGTAGCTGCCTTTGTAGCCGAGCGGGACGATCTCCTCCCAGAGCTTCCAGGCATTGGTTGCGCCCTCGTTCCAGCGTTCGTCGAGGTAGGGCTTGTAGTCATCCAGGGCGGAGGTCCGGTTGTTTTGCCATTGCCCGTGGAAGAGGTCTTCGGGCCTGGCGGCGTCGGCGAGGCTTTTGACGGTGCGGTGGGTCATCTGGAGTTGGCGGCCGACGGAGCGGCGGCTGTGGCCGGCATCCAGCATCGCGTGGACGGTGGCGTGCCTGGCCCGGATGCGGTTGGCGAACCTGTCGCTTTTCCATGGCGACGTCAGGGACTCTTCGGACGGTGTGGGCTCGTCGCGCTCTTGACCGTCACCGGCTGGTTCGGGAACCAGGATGCGCAGGCACTGGCGGTGACGGGCGACTGCCCGCTCGGCGGCCTCGCCGAGGTTGTGCCACAGGTGCCACCGGTCGGCAATCTGAGTTGCCTGGGGTGCCCCAGCCCTGGCGCCTTCGGCGAAGAACGGAGCCCGATCTCGGCAGACCACCTCGATGCCGGGCCGTTTGGCCAGCCACTTTGCCAGGCTGGATGCCTCCCGGTCAGGCAGCAGGTCCACTGGCCGTCGGGTTTCCACATCGACCAGAACCGTGCCGTAGACGCGGCCCTTGCGCGTGGCGTACTCATCGACGCCGACTACCCGCGGGGCTGGTGCCTCCGGCTCGGGCAACGCATCGAGCAGTCGCAAGACCGTGCTGCGGCTGACGGACACCCCGAAGACGCTTGCCATTCGGGCGCCGGCTCGGCCAGCGAGCGCGAGACCAACCGCGGCAAGCGTCGAACGCAGCCGCTCGGTCCACCGGCTGTATCTCCGGGTCAGCCCCGGCATCTGTTCGACAAAGGTCCGCCGTTCGCGCGAAGTATCCCGGCAGAAGAACCTGCGGACCCGCAGACATAGGACAACCCGTCGCCCTGCACTGGGTACATCAGCTGGAAACCTCAGGTAGGAGCTGTGTATTCGGCTCGAACCGCTCCCGCAGCCCGGGCACGCGGCCCCGGCCGCCGCGCTACAAACCTCGATGCGTACAGCCTCGTCGTTCACGTCGATCGACAGCACCGTCACGTCTGCGACCGAGGGGAACAACAACTCCTCCAGCCGGAACACTGCTTCTTCCACGGCACTGAACTGTCGCCCACGCGAACACCACCACTGATCATTTTCAGGCAACTTCCCGGAGGCTGCTGCGCGCGCCAGCCGTCACTCACCGTGTTCGCTTCACGGAAGTTGAGCCAGAACCTGAAGTCGGACTCCACTTGTCTGTCAGTTCTGACTCCACCTGCGGCTGTGGGCACCGCTTTGTGTAGCTGACATTTGACTCCACCTGCTGACGTCGGAGGCTTGGTGGAGGCGGCTCTCGGTAGGTTCCGGACGTGGATCAGCGGGCCGTGTTCGAGGAAGTGTGCGCGGTGCTGGCGGGCTCCGCCAACGGCGGTGCGGTCGGTCACCGGCTCTGTCGGCGGCCGGGCGTCGAACCGTTGGTTGGGCTGGCGCTGTCAGCCGGTAGGGGTGCCGATATGGTCGCGTTCGAGTGCGGAGCGCAGTTGGCGGAGAGCTTGGGCGGCGGCTGCTGTCGTGGACTGGTCGAGGGCGCCTTCGACCAGCTCGCTCAGGCCCGCGGCGAAAGTGGTCTCGGCGGCACCGAGGAGCTGTGAGCCGTCGGCGGTCAGTGCCAGGAGTGAGGACCTGCGGTCCGCCGGGTTGGTCTGGCGGACGATCCACCCCTGGTTCTCCAGGCGGTCGGCGCCCTTGCTGGTCGCGCCGACGCCGATGGCGAATTCCGCGGCGAGATCGGCCACCCGGGCCCCCGGGTGCTCGCGCAGGAACCGCAGAAACTCGAACTGCGACGTCACGATCCCGTGCCGCTCGCGCAGGCGGTCGTTGAGCGCGTTGTACAGGCGCGTCTCGCAGCGGACAAGATCCGCGAAGAATCCCTGGAGGTCGGCGACGCCGTCCGATTTATATGCCACGGCATATAGTGTAGTGGAAGGTACTTCGACAGGAGAGAACAGATGAGCAAAGACCAGCTCGCCAAGATCGACGCGCTGCTCCGCCGGCCCCGACCTGGAGGTGAGCGCTCCGTCGAGCAGTTGCGCGCCGGATTCAGGGCACTCATGGACACGATGATCGTGCCGGACGACATCCGCACCAGTGTGACCACGCTCGGCGGCCGACCCGCCCTGCACGTCACACCGGACAACGGCACGCGCCCGGGCACGATCCTGTACTTCCACGGCGGCGGCTTCGTCTTCGGCTCCCCCGAGACCGCGCTGTCGCTGACCGCGCAGCTCGTCTCGAAGACCGGGTTCGACTCGTACTCGGTGGACTACCGGCTGGCCCCCGAGCACCCGTTCCCGGCTGGTCTGGAAGACAACCTGAGCGCTTACCGCGCCCTCCTCGACGGCGGCCTCGACCCGTCCGCCATCGCGTTCGCCGGAGACTCCGCCGGCGGCGGTTACTCGGTCACCACCGCCCTGGCCGCCCGCGACGCGGGGCTTCCGCTGCCCGCCGTGATCGTGACCTTCTCCCCGGGCCTGGACGCCACCCGGACCGGGGAGAGCATGACGACCAAGGACGGCATCGATCCGATCTTCACCCGCGAGGCCGTGATGCACACCGGGGCCATGTATCTCGCCGGCCAGGACCCCCAGCAGCCCCTGCTCAGTCCGGCCCTCTTCGCCGACCTGACCGGGTTCCCCCCGCTCCTGATCCAAGTGGGCACCAACGAGATCCTCCTCGACGATTCCACCCGCCTCGCCGCCCGCGCGCGCGACGCCGGAGTCGATGTCATCCTCGACATCACCGCCGACGCCCCCCACGTCTTCCAGGCCTTCGCCGGCGGCACGCTCGACGAAGCCGACCAGGCACTCGACCGCGCCGCCCTCTTCCTCGCCCAGCACATCCCCACCCCCTGACCACCGGGGAGGCGGCCTGGCGCGGACCGTGTTCGGTCGTTGCCCCGGTATGACAAGGCGACTCGACGGCCGTGCCCCGGATCCTGTGATCGCCGCCTGGCGGCGGCGGTGCGCGGCGGCGCCGACGGCCGTATCCGCGACCTGCTGCGGGCATTGGCCCAGTATGCGGACGTGGACACGCTGTTCGCGCTGCGCGACGCGCTCACCTTGGATCTGGAGGCGGCGCGTCCAGGTCCCCGCGCAGGATCTGGTCGATGACCACCTTGAACAAGTCCAGGCGGGACGCCCGGGCCGGAAGCTCCTTGCGGGCGGCCGGGAACACCGACTCCAGCGCCGTCGCCACCGTCCGCCGGCCCACCCCGTACTTGGCCGACAGAGCCCTGCTGGACAGCCCTTCGACCTTCGCGTCACGGCGTATCGCCGCGTACAACTCGATCTTCGAGACCGGCACTTGAGTCACCCAGGGCTACCTACTGCACTCGGCATCCTCCCACCGCAAGGCCCCCAGTGGCGTCAAATCTCACCGACACTAAAACCGGCTCCACCCCGCCCCACCCCACTGGAGTCAGAACTCACTTACAACTGGCCTCAAGACTCACTTACAAAGCCACCTCGAGATGTCCGTTCTCAGATCCTCAGGATCCAGTGTCTCGTGTGCCCAAGATCAAGGGTCAAGGCCCTACCTCGCCGAGACCTGCGTTCAACCTCACACCAGAAATTCCAATTGGTAACTTGCAGCATTCCGCTCTCTAAAACTGAACAACACCCTGGTCAGCACCCGATGACTGCCCACCCGGCAGAGCCGCGACAACCGCCGTGGTGCCGCGGGCCTCGGCGAGCCGTGACGGGCCGATGCGGTATCAGGTGGCGGATTTACTCAGCCAGGAGCCTGAGAAGTTGCGGCGGAAGGGGCGGCGAGAACGGAGCAGCCATGGCTGGAGCCTCGTGTGCGCTGCCCGCCGGGTTCGATCACGACCACGGTCACCCCTGTCGTCACCGTGTTCCGGTCGTCGGTCAGACGTGCCTCGGCTGTTGTGCAGATCAGTTGCCAGGCGGCGAGCGGCGGCAGTGGGTCGGTACCCGCGGGCAGACGAAGTGTCACCAGGGCGTCCTGCGTGTTGATGGCCGGAGTAGGTGTACGGGTGAGTGCAGTCGTCAGACCGAGCATCCGGTCCCGGTCGTCAGGGCCGGCGAACAGGAGCCCTATGGCTTGGCGTACATCGACCGGCTCGGCGATCTCACGGGATACGGGGACCAGGTGTCCGTCGTCGGCGATGAAGTAGAGCAGCACACCGGACCGGAGTCCGCTGGCGGGGTCGCCGGCCTGGACGATGCCGGTTGGCGGGATGCCACAGCCTGACAGCAGCAGAGCCGTGGCAAGAAACACACCCCACCTCATGGCCGATCCTCCTCTGCGGATTCCGGCAACGGGAGTTCGACGGTGAAAACGACGCCGCCGTCGGGGTGGTTGGCCGCGCGGATCGTGCCGCCGTGGAGACGCACGTTCTCGGCGGTGATGGCGAGGCCCAGGCCACTGCCCTCCGTCCGGGTGCGAGCGGTGTCGGACTTGTAGAAGCGGTCGAATATGTGCGGCAGGACGGTATCCGGGATCCCGGACCCGTTGTCCAGCACCTCGATGACTGCCCACTGCCGCACACCGTCTGCGGTGGGCCGTTGGCGACCGGATACGGAGAGCCGTACCGGAGGTGCCCCGTGGCGCAAGGCGTTCCCGATCAGATTGGCAACGATCACGTCCAGGCGGCGGGGGTCGACTTGCCCCCGCAGCACCCCTGGTGGAGGCATCACTGTGACCACAGAGTCCTGCCAGCCCCTGGACGAAAGGGTGCGCTGGACCGACTCCGCGAGATCGATCTTGTCCAGGTGCAGGGCGGCGGCGCTGGCATCAAAGCGGGTGATCTCCATGAGGTCCTCCACCAGACGTGCGAGGTTGGCGGTCTCGTCGCTGATGAGCCGGACCGCGGAGGCGGTGTCCGGGGCAAGTTGGGTGGCGTCCTCGTCGAGGATGTCGGTGACGACGGACATGGCCGCCAGCGGGGTGCGCAGTTCGTGAGAGACATCCGCGGCGAAGCGGCGGGCTTTGGTCTCCATGCGGCGTAGTTCGGCGATGGACTCCTCCAGGGCGGCGGCGGTCTCGTTGAAGGTGTGGGACAAGTCGGCCAGTTCGTCCGAGCCGTGGACGGCGAGGCGGGTGTCGAGCCGGCCCTCGGCGATATGCCGGGTGGCGCGGCGCAGTTCGCGTACGGGTCGCAGCACTCCCCGGGCGGCCAGCAGCGCGACGAGCACGGCCAGGCCCGTGGCGGGTACGGTGGCCCGCCCCATGGCAGCGACCAGAGCCTGGACGGAGCCGAGTTCGCCTGTTTGGGGAACCACCAGGAAGACCGTGAGCCCAGAGGCCCGGCGCTCGTTGGCCATGGCGGTGGACATGACCGGTATGCCCACGACCAGGGACGGGCGGCCACCGGTCGTCACCCGCTGGAAGACGGTCGGCGTCTGGGTCGTCGCCGCGGTGCGCAGGGCGGCCGTCAGCTCGTGGAACGGGTCCTGCGGTACTGACGTGGCGCTCTGCCCCCGATAGACGACCAGTACCCGCCACTTGCGCGAGGGATCACCCTGGGCGATCTTGGCCGCGAACGCCGTCAGGTCCTGTCGGCTGGGCGGCAGCACCAGTGACGGTGCGAGGGAGTCGACCCGGTCGCGCAGCAGGCGGATGACACTGTCCTGGCTCTGCTGGAGGATGCCGCTGCGGGCCTGGCGGAACGTCAGGGCCCCGGTGGACAGGGCAGCGACGACAGCCACCAGTCCGAAGGCCACCACAAGTCTGACACGCAGACCGCCCGTGGGCAGGAAGCGGAGAAGTCGTCGCCGGGCCAAGGACGTGCGCGGTGAAAGCCGTGCCGTCATCAGGTGCGGTTGAACCGGTAGCCGAAGCCCCGGACGGTCTCGACGTAACGCGGCTGCCGCGGGGGCTCGGCCAGCTTGGTCCTCAGCCGTTTGACACAGGCGTCCACCAGCCGTGCATCTCCGTGGTAGCTGTGTTCCCAGACGGTCTCCAGCAGTTGCTGGCGGCTAAACACCCGACCGGGAGAGGCGGACAGGGTCAGCAGCAGCCGTAGTTCGGACGGAGCCAGCGGGACCGTAGCGCCCCTGCAGGTGACGGCGAGCCCCGCGCGGTCGATGCGGAGCTCACCGTACGTCTCGGCCGGCGGGCTGACTCCGTCAGAGGCCGGTCCTTGCTCGACGCGGCGAAGCACGGAACGGATCCTGGCCTCCAAAACCCGTGCCTGGACGGGTTTGACCACGTAGTCGTCCGCTCCGCTTTCGAGCCCGAGCACGATGTCCACGTCGTCGCCCCTGGCGGTCACCATGATGATCGGCACCTGGCTCTCCGCGCGAATCCGGCGACACACCTCCAGCCCGCTTATGCCGGGCAGCATCAGATCGAGCACCACGACGTCCGGCAGGAAAGCCCGCAGCCGACGCAGCCCCTCCTCACCGGTCTCAGCCGCCGCAACATCGTGCCCCTGGTGGCGCAGTGCCAGACTGGTGCCTTCACGGACAGCGGGGTCGTCTTCGATGAGGAGGACACAAGGCATGCGCTCAGTATCAGCGGTGGCCCTCGGTCCGCCGCATCACTGTTACACAATGATCACATGATCGAGGCTGCTGCAGTTCAGTCACATTCCCGACTTTTCTCGATCGTATTGTTCGGCAGCTCTGATCGGACATGAGCACATCGATCAGACCTTGAGCCTCTTCCAACCTCGTTCTTGTGATGGCCAGTTGGTCTGACAGCGCAGTGTCAGCCGGTCGGAAGACCCGCTTGACGGTGTGCCGTTGCTAGCGCGGCGCATGCAGGTCATCCCGCAGGATCCCGTCGACCGTCGCCTTGAACGGATCCAGGCGAGAGATCCGGGGCGGAAGCTGCTTGCGCGGCGCCGGCCACACCGGCTCCAACGCCAGAGCCACCGTCCTGCGGGCCGCCCCTGCACTTCGCCGACAAGACCCTGCTGAACAGCTCTTCGGCCCGAGCGTCATGGCGGATCGCCGCGTACAACTCGACCTTCGAAAAGGGCACTTGAGTCACCCATCGCGAGTTCGTTCGTTGCCTACTCGTCACAACACGAGCTCATGGCCATCATCTGGAACGCCCAGCCTGAGCTGCCATGCATTCGGTACGAAACCGGGAATCCGCCCCGCGCAATGACAGCAGTACAGCGTCCGACCACTATGACGGTCTGCACCGGGCCCCTCCAGGCAGTGGCCGCCATCGCCCCTCCCGCCGTCGAGGCCGCCCGCGCAGCCGACGCCGGACGTACCTCATCGGCGCACTGGTGACCGTCGGTCTGCTCGGCTCCGTCGTGTACTACCAGGCGGGCGCACGAAGCGACGCGTTGAGCGCTACGCCGCGTCCGCGGAGCACGGTGAACACCACTCACACCCCAACGCCCAAGCCCGCCCGGACGCCGGGCCCCAAGCCGACCCCGACCTCGACCAAGATCGACGTCCCCGCGACGGGTCCTGGCACATTTGTCACTGCGAGGGCCAGCGGCTCGAAGGTCGGGCGGGGTGCAAAGCTGCTCCGGTACACGGTGCAGGTCGAGACCGGAATCGACATCTCGGCGGCCCAAGCGGCGAACGAGATCGCTGACATACTCGCCGCTCGCCGGGGCTGGACCCGGAACGGGGTTGCGTCGTTCCAGCTGGTGGGGGCGGGAGAGCCCTACGACCTCAAGGTGATGATCGCGACGCCGGGAACGGCGGATGCCCTGTGCTGGACGGGCATTCAGCAGGACACTCACGGCGAATACAACTGCGAGGTTCCCGGCGGGGTGGTGGTGAATCTCAGACGCTGGGTCGACGGCTCACCGACGTTCGATGGCTCGATCCATGATTACCGGACCCTGATCGTCAACCACGAGATGGGGCACTACCTGGGCTACACGCACGAGACATGCGCGGGCCCCGGACAACTGGCCCCCGTGATGATGCAGCAGATCAAGGGCCTGTTCGGGTGCAAGGCCAACGCCTGGCCCTACGACGAGAACGGCCACCTCATCACCGGGCCGCCCGCCCCGTAGCAGGCCCTCCGACGATGCGCACGGAGCCGTACTCGGCGCCGCACCATTCCACGTTCCCGCCGCAGTATTCTCAATCCGGCCGCGGGAGTGTGCCCGCTGCTGATGGCTTGCGGCTCCGAGTCGCTTCCCTCGGCAGGCTGTGGGACCGCCGCTGGGCCGTCGGGGCAACTCGGCATCCGGACGCCAGCAGGATGAGGTCCTCGTCCTCACCAGCGAAGAGGCAGCGATGCGTTGACCCCGCTTGCGATGCTCAGCCTCCCGTATGGTCGCGCTGGCACACGCACGCCGGGCAGTGGGACCGCCAGCCTCCAAACCCCGGCGTCGTAGCCGTCGCCCGCCAGCACGTGCCGGTTGAGCGGAACCGGTCACGGACGCGGGAACATCGGTCAGTCCCAAAAGCCGGCGCGCGTCGGTGGTCGCGACCGCGGCGAGGGCCTGAGCGAGTTCCGGCTCGATCCCGGACACCGAGGCGGCGAGAGTGTCGACGGCATCGAGCGTGTCGTCCAGGGCGCCGGCACTCCAGGTGGCCGACGTGACCGTGTCCGCGAGGTGACACGCGCTCACCACAACCCGATCGGCATGTGTCTCGGCGACGGGCGCGGACTTCAACAGCAGTTCCATACACGGCACAACGAGCCCGGCCGTCGTAAGAGCGTCACCTCGGTCACCTCTCTGCCACTGTCGGCCAACTGCCGTTGCCGAGCCGGCTGTTCACCCGCTCACGGGCTCCTGGCACAGGAGGTCCGGGCGGGCGTCGGCGAGGTCGAAGGCCCGATTGAGGCCCTCCACGAATACGGGCTCGATCCGATAGATCCGCGCTCGCTCGTCGCGCTCCAGCACGTCGGCCCGGTTGTCCGGGCCGACCCACCGTCGTACGGCGCGGATGCTGGTGAGCGTCCCGCCGATCTTCCCCTGCGCGATCGGCGTCTCGGGGTGGCCGGCGAAGTGGTCCTGGATGTCGTCGTAGGAGGCGGTGCCGCCCAGTTCGACGAGGCGGCGCAGGACAGCCCGGGCGCCGGGCACCGCGGACGCCACGGTGTCGAACAGCAGCCGTTCCGTCCATCCCTCCCACAGCTCTTCCCCGCTCAGGTCCGCCGGGCCCGGCCGCAGCGCCAGTGCGGGAGCCTCCGGCCAACCACCCGTGACGGCAGCCGGGTTGATGCCGAACGCGGACTGCACTGCCGCGATCGCCTGCTCGTACGTGTCGGTCTGCGTGTCGATGGTCAGCTGCGCACCCGTCCCCTCGGTATCCCAGTGCCTCTCGGCGCATAGGGCGGGAGGCCGGCGAGACGCCGCGATCTGCCCGGCCCGGGCCAGTGCCTGACTCCACCCTTCGGCTGCGTGCTGTATGTAGGGATCCGAAGCACTTGAGCACGCCGACCTGGGACATTGCGGCAGTTGAGCACACCCCGACAGCTCTGCGGCACCGGCACTTGAGCAGCGACCCAGGCTGACGGTTCCCGGGTTGGGGTGCTGAGCCCCAGGTCAGGCCGTGGGCTCCAGAGGGGCTGTGGCTGTCTGCTCGTCGTGTTCGCGCAGCATGCGCATGACGGTGGCCGGGGCTGGGTGCTGGCGGCCGGGACTCTCCCTTGCGAGGCCACGAATTGGCGTCGACGCTCGCAGCGACTACGGCCGAGGACCGACGTTCGCGGTGGGCGGAAGCTCGCGGTCCCGCCAGGCTCGCTCCCACTGCCGGGTGATCGCGGGGTAGACGATCAGGTAGCGGAACGGTGCGATGAGAGCCATGTACACCCGTCCGAACCGGCCGTTGGGCTTGACGAGGATCGCCATCCGCAGTTCGTATGCGCCGCCTCCGGTCGGCACCCACCCCAGGTGCATGACGGCGTGGCAGGTCTTGTTCGCCAGTTCACGGACGGACTCGTTGTGGAGCAGGTACACAGGGGTGAACGGAGCGTCGCTGGTGTCGGAGACGTCGACGGTCTCACGGAGATCGCCTGGCAGGCGGTCATACAGTGGTTGAACCCGCGTCCCGAGGCTCGTCTTGGGCTTGTCCCAACCAAGGAGGGCACCTAGCTTCGAGCGCACCACGAACAGGAACCGGACTGCACGGGGCGGCTTGGTGAATCCGCCGGCTGTCTGCATCGCGGCGAGTATGACGGGAAAGTCGTCCGGTCCGGCACCGGGGGTGCGGAGGGACCACACGTCCTCGGTCCGAAAGTCGCCGGTGAACTCGTGGATCCGCCACGGCTGGTCGGAATGGGCCGTGCGGGGAATTTTCATGGCCGCTGCCAACCTCTCCTGGGCCGCATGTCGTCCGCCACTCCCGTTACACGCGTGCGTCTATGACGAAGCTAGCCCACTGCAGGATCTGCTCGTCGTATAGGTCGTTCAGATCAGGCTGCTGCACGGCATAGCGTTGCTCTTCGGCGAGAACTACCCAGCCAACGGCTCATCTACTGCTGAGATACGGGCTCGATTGCTGATGTCCGTCGCAAAGGATCTGGTCTCCGAGACCGGCTCCGACCTGGATCGACCAGTTCAAGTGAGACGGAGAGGCATTGAAAATCTCAGATGATCTCGTCCGGGGAGAGCGGATACCTGTGTCCGTCTCAGGTGATCTGGTTCGCCTGGGGCGTTTTCGCCCGGTTGCAGGGTTCGTACTGAAGCCGGCAGTCCAGCCATGCGGTGACGTCCGTGATGACCGCCGCGTCGACGTGCTGGGGTGCCATGTACCCGGCGGGCGTCGACGGTTCCGTCCCTGGGAAGAAGAGGTGGTCGTCGGCTTCGTGGATCTGGATGGTGACGTCCGGACGCCCGGCCAGTCCCTCTCGCCAGAGGGACAAGTCATGCTCGACGGTGACCTGGTAGTCGCGGCCGCCCTGAAGGATCAGGAGCGGCTTGCCCAGGCGGGCGGCGGTGGCAACCGGGTCATAGGAGCGCAGGTCCAGCCAGTACGAGGCAGGAAGGCCGAAGGGTAGGTCCTCCCGGGGCGTACGGGGTGACAGGGCGGTCTCGACGATCGCGGCCTGACGGGTGATCTCCGCGAGGACCGCCTCGGAGTGCGGGCCTGGGTCGAGGGCGGCGAGGTGGCCCACGACCCGGACGGCCGCCCGGTGCATGGGCTCGGCGTCGCCCGCCAGGATCACGACGCCCGCGACGGACGGCTCGGTCTCGGCGACCCGTGGGGCGACCTTGCCGCCCATGCTGTGCCCGGCGACGAACACCCGGCCGGCATCGACGCGCGGCTCCTCCTGGAGCAGGCGCACGGCGGCAACGGCGTAGGGGACGTACTCGCGTGTCATCGTGAAGTCGTCCGCGGCGGCGACCTCCGCCGCGTATGTGAAGGTCACCTTGTCGTGGCGCAGCACTGCCACGCCGCGGCTGGCCAGACCCCAGGCGAGGTCCTTGAGGGGCTTGTTGGGTCCGCTGGTCGCGTCCCGGTCGAAGGGACCTCCGCCGCTCAGCAGCACGACCCCGGGCCACGGGCCGTCGCCACGCGGAACGGTGACGGTGCCGGCCACGGCGAGAGCACCGGCTCCGATTGTGACATCGTGCTCCTCGAAGGCGTCCGGATCCGCATAGGAGGGCGCCGCCCAGGGTTCGCAGGCAGGGGGCGCGAGGCGCAGCCCGTTCAGCAGGCCGGCGGAGTCGACCGACATGACGGCGGTGAACTGTCCCCGCTCGCAGACCACGGGAACGCTGACGCGGATCAGGTCCGGCCGCAGGCTCTCGCTCGACGGTTCGCCGAGGTCCGTGACCGGTCCGGTTCCCGCGGTCTCGGCGAGCCAGGCCGCTTGGAGTGTCTCGGCGGTCAGCGCGGCACGCAAGGGCGGGGCGAACAGCGCAGCGATCTCCCTGAAACGGGCATCGCGCGCCCACGCGACCACCAGCACGGCGGTCTCCTCCGCAGTCTGCATCCCTTCACCTTTCTTAGATTTGAGAAAGGTAGCATGCGTGAGAAAGTGGAGGGATGGACACCTTGGAACTCCTGGCGCATCCTGTCCGCCTCCGCGTGGTCCACACACTGCGCGGTGGGCGGGTCCTGACCACCGGGCAGCTGTGCGCTCTGATCCCGGACGTGTCCAAGGCGACCGTCTACCGGCACGTCGACCTTCTCGCCGCGGGCGGCATCCTGGACGTCGCCGACGAACGGCGGGTGCGGGGCGCCGTCGAACGCCGCTACCGGCTGCGGCAGGAACGCGCGGGCATCGACGCGGAAACCGCGCGTGCGCTCACACCGCAGCACCACGAGCGGGCGTTCGCTGCCGCCATGGCCGCCCTGGTCGCGGAGTTCGGCGCTTACCTGGAGCGCGACGGCAGCGATCCCGTAGACGACCTCGTCGGCTATCGGCAGCACGCAATCTGGCTCAGCAAGGACGAGCTCGTAGCACTGATCGGTGCGATGCAAGCCGCCATCGCGCCCCTCCTCGCCAACGAAGCGTCGGGGGAACGTACCCGCTACCTCCTCAGCCCCATCCTGTTCCCCGCCGAACAGCAAGACCCGCTGTAGCCGACACCGCCGCTCACCGTGAACCAGATCATCTGAGATGACGAGCGAATCAGACCAGATCACTTGAGACAGGGGCCAGGTCGACTGAGACGGGACAGCTGAAGTAGACCGGCCCCACACATGGGTTGTAGGTTCTCGGCGCTCGTGTCGGACGCCGCCTTCATGACCTGCGGCTTCGTCCGCAGTCTCACGACGTTTCGGACGCTGGAGTCTCACGCCCGTGTCGTCTCCTCGACGGTCGGCGCCAGGCGGCTCGGGCCGTCGGTTCTTCGACCTGGGCGGTCTCACGGCCGGTGTCGCATCCGCCATCGATCCGACATTGGCCGTGAGATTCCGACGCGGGATTTGAGACCCCACATGGGTGTAGGGGATCGCTCCAGACTGGCACGACGACCTGCAACTTTCCTGTGGTTCAGCAGACACATCAGGGCCGCTGTCGCTCCTACTTCAGCACTCTGGGACTGGCGCCAAGGCAGGACTCCGGCATTCTCGCGGCCGCCCGACGTGGCCGGCATGGTCCTGATGCCCCGCCTCGGCCGCGATGGTGATTCGTGATGGGACGGAAGACCGAGCCTGCTGCGTCACCATCGCCCGTCCCCGCCGGGCTGGGCCAACTCGCCGGTTCCGATCCGGCCCGCTCCGATGAACTGCCCGACCCGTGGCGGGTGTGACACCTCTACACACCTGGATAAACATGCACATGATCACACCATCGCTACCGTCAAGTAGCTTCCTAGATTCCCACCATCGTCCATATTTTCCATATTTTCTTTAAAGCTACCTTCAAATCGTCACACGAGTCGCATGTGGCGACTTCGGTGCGTGAGTTGAAGGAGCCACGATGTCGTCAGTCGTGAGATGGCGGGACCGGCTACGGCCTGGGAGAGGCGGTCAACTGGTTGCGAGTGTGCTGGCGTTGGCCTTGTCCGGAACGCTGCTCGCTCCTGCCGTGGCGGCCCCGCTGTCTGCAGGGGCGGACTCTGGGAAAAAGCGGCCGTCCTCAGTCGCTACCGAGGCGGCCGATGTGGCGTCGGCGCGCATAGCCGCCCGGTTGACGGGGCGCAGGATCGAGGCGCTGTCGGAGCGTACTGAGACGTCCACGACGTGGGTCAACGCGAACGGCTCCCTGACCACTGAAGTCTCCGCTGGACCCATCCGCTACAAGGAGGGCGGCACCTGGCATCCAGTCGATCTGAACCTCGTCGAGAACAAGGACGGCAGTGTCGAGCCCAAGGGCCACCCCGAGGGACTGCGGCTTGCTGCCGGCGGGGGAAGTGTCGCGAGTTCCCTGAAGGCGGCACGAGCGGCAAGCGCCCGTGACCTGGTGATACTCGGGGAAGGCGATCAGCAGATAACGCTGCGGTGGAAGGGCGGTCTGCCCGAGCCGCAGCTCAAAAACAACACGGCCACCTACGCGGATGCGCTCCCGGGCGCTGACGTGGTGGTGCAGGCGACCCGCACAGGGTTCGAACAGTTCGTCAACATCAACCAGCGGCCTGCGGAATCGGGTTACTCCTACGTCATGCCGCTGGAGACGAAAGGGCTCTCGGTCAAGCAACGCGATGACGGATCGCTGCTGTTCACCCGAGACGGCGGCCGTAAGCAGGCAGTCATGCCGTCGCCGGTCATGTGGGACGCAGCCGTGGACAAGGTGTCGGGTGAGCACACCCACCAGGCTCCGGTGAAACTGAGCGTGGTGGAGCACAAGGACTCGGTCGATCTCGTCTTCACTCCTGACGCCGCGTTCCTTGCCGACGCGGACACGGTGTATCCGGTGACCGTGGATCCGTCGACCTCGTCGCTCAGCGATGTGTTCGACACCTACGTGCAGCAGGGCGAGACGGCCGACTGGTCCACCGACACCGAACTGGACCTGGGCAATCCGGGCACAACCAACGCCGACGGCACGGCGCGCACCGCGCGTTCGTTCATCACGTGGAACACGGCGCCGTTCGCCGACGCGCTGGTCTCCAGTGCGAAGTTGTCGCTGTGGAACTTCCACTCCGCGAACACCGACTGCGCGGCGTATCCGTGGGAGGTGTGGGACGCGGGGAAGGCGTCGACGTCATCCCGGTGGACAGCCCAGCCGGCGTGGACGGCGAAGTACGCGACGTCGAGTGAGACGACAGGCAACGCGGGGTGCTCCTCGCAGCCGGATGGCTGGATCAACGCGGACGTGACCACGCTTGCCCAGACGTGGGCGTCGGCGAAGAACGCGACGTCGGGGATGGGGCTGCGAGCGTCGAGTGAGACGGTGGTCGAACAGTGGAAGCGGGTCAACTCTGCCGATGCGGCGTCGAATCCGCCGAAGCTGGTCGTGACCTACAACTACCGCCCGCGGACGGGGACGGATCAGCAGGCGGGGCCGCCGTTCTTCAAGGACGCCTCCAGCGGGGCCTGGTACGTGAACACCGTGACACCGACCCTTCGGGACACCTTCGCCGACTCCAACAACGACAAGGTCGACGGAACGTTCCAGATCTTCGACAACGCCACGGACACCCAGGTCGGCAACCTGCTGGTCTCGCCGTACGTGGCGTCGGGACAGCCGGCGTCGGTGACCGTGCCTTCAGGGGTGCTGACCAACGGCAAGACGTACAAATTCCGCACCAACCCCTACGACGGCCTGCACTACAACAACGACTGGTCGGCGTGGGCGACGTTCACCGTGGACACCTCAGCTCCTTCCGCGCCGACTGCGGTGACCTCGACGGACTATCCCACCAGCAGCTGGGTCAAGGGAGTCGGGCAGGCAGGTACGTTCACGGTCACTCCGCCATCCGGCGACCAGAACGCCGTTGAGTGGTCCACGGACGACGGCGACACCTGGACCTCCATCCCGACCAGTGGCAGCACCAGCCCGGTGGCGTTCTCGCTGACGCCGCAGAAGGCGGGCACCCGGACGCTGCAAGTGCGGGCGAGTGACAAGGCCGACAACAAGTCGGACGTCACCGAGTACACGTTCCATGTCGGGCCAGGCGGGATCACCCGCCCCGATGACGGCACCAACACGGCGGCCCGGCTGCCGCTGGAGGCCGAGGCAGACAGCTCCGCTTACAGCGGTGTCACCTTCTCCTGGCGGCGCAGCACCGCCGACGGGTGGAGCACGGTGCCGGCATCCGACGTGCTGCTGGGTGGCAGCGTCATCTCCAGCTGGCCGGTCGCCCTGACCGGCGGGAAGTCACCCGCTCTGACATGGAACGCAACCGGCACCGTCAACCCCGACGGCGCCGTACAACTGCGTGCCGACTTCACCGGCAGCGGCGGAGCCACAGCCTCCTCGGACCCGATCGATATCGTCGTCGACCGCACCGCCGACTATGCCGACAGCGAGGAGGCCGTGCCCGGATCCCTGAACTTGCTCACCGGCGACTTCACCCTGTCGGGCACCGACGCCAACGCGTTCGACATCTCCATCACCCGCACCGCATCCTCACGCCGTCCGCAAGCAGGGGGCCAGCAAGAAGGCCGAGCGGCCATCTTCGGTGACGAATGGCTGGCCGGCACCACAGCCGACAAGGTGTCCTCCGACTACACCCAGATCGTCAAAACGTCCACGACCTCCCTGGACGTGGTCCAAGCCGACGGAACCACCATCTCCTTCACTGCGAAGGCAACCGGCACCGGATGGACACCCCAGACAGGCGCGGAAAGCCTCACTCTCAACGGCGCTTTCGCCTCGGGCGACTTCACGCTGACCGACACCGACGGCACCGTCGTCACCTTCTCCAAGGCCACCAGCAATGCGGTGACCTGGACGGTCACCAGCGCACTGGCGAACGGCCTGGCCAACTCCACCACCGCAGTCATCTCCGAGACGGCCGGCACCACCACCCTGACCCGGCCCAAGCAGATCATCGCCGCGACCACCGCGACCAGCCTCGCCACCTGCACAACGGCCCCCTCCACCAAGGGCTGCCGCGTCCTGGACTTCGTCTACGCTACCTCCACGACCGCCACGGCGTCCGCCTTCGGCGACTACACCGGACAGGTGTCCTCCCTGAGACTGTGGGCCACCGCCCCCGGCGCGAGCACCGCGACAGCCACCACCGTCGCCCGCTACGCCTACGACACCGACGGCCGGTTGCGTGAGGCATGGGACCCTCGCATCAGCCCGGCGCTGAAGATCGCCTACGCCTACGACAGCGCCGGCCGCGTCAGCTCGGTCACCCCGCCGGGGCAGCTGCCGTACACCTTCACCTACGGCAACGCCGCTGCTACGCCGTCAGCGGGTGAGGGCATGCTGCTGAGCGTCTCGCGAGCCACTCTCACACCGGGCAGCGCCTCACAGACCAACGGAACCGCAACCACGAGCATCGTCTACAACGTGCCGCTCACCGGTGCCAAGGCACCCGTGAATCTCTCCGCGCAGACCATTTCCGCGTGGGGCCAGAGTGATCAGCCCACCGACGGCACGGCCATCTTCCCCGCCGACCAGGTCCCGGCCAGCCACGACGGCACCACCCTGAACGCGACGGACTACACCCGCGCGGACCTGCACTACCTCAACGCCTCCGGCCGCGAGGTCGACTCCGCGACCCCAGGCGGCAATCTCGCCGTCGCCGAGTACGACCGCTACGGCAACACCGTACGGTCCCTGTCCGCCACCAACCGCGAGCTGGCCCTGGGCTCCACCGACGCCGCCAAGAAACAACTCACCGAGCTGGGCATCATCGCCTTGCCCTCAGCCGAACGCGCCCAACTGCTCTCCCAGACCACACTCTTCAACGCCGACGGAACCCTGGAAACCGAAACATTCGGGCCGCTGCACGCTGTCGCCCTGGAGCACAACCTCACCAGCGGCTCGACCACCTACGCGAGCGCCGGCTCTCAGATCATCGCCCGCGCGCACAAGGTCAACACCTACGACCAGGGACGGCCCACCGACGGCACAGCCGTCGTGAGCGGCCAGATCACGAAGACGATCACCAGTGCGCAGCCCCGTAGCTGGCCCGGACTGACCGCCGATGCCCGCATCACCACCACCGGCTACGACTGGGCCAAGGGCCGGCCCACCAGCACCGTCCAGGACCCCGGCGGACTGGCCGTCACGACCACCGCCACCTACGACAGCCAAGGCCGCGTCACCAAGTCCACGCTGCCCGCCTCCTCCGGCACCGACGCCGGCACCACCGTCAACACCTACTACACCGCCGACGGCGGCGGCACCTGCGGCCAACACCCCGAATGGGCCGACTCACTGTGTCAGACCGGCTCCGGCGCAGCAGTCACCGGCGGCGGGAGCAACCCGTCGGCCCGCCCCGTGACCACCATCCAGTACGGCCTGTACGGCCAGCCCGCCATCACGACCGTCACCGCCGGCACCTCGACACGCACCACGACAGTCACCTACGACGACGCAGGCCGGCAGAACACCGTCACCACCACCGGAGGCCTCGGCACCGCCCTGCCGGCCGCGACCACCACCTACGACACCAGCATCGGCGTGCCCCTCACGCAAAGCACCAGCAACGGCACGATCACCAAGGCCTACGACCAGCTCGGACGGCAGATCAGCTACACAGACGCCGACGGCGCCACCACGAGCACCCGTTACGACAGTCTCGACCGGCCCACCACCCTCGCCGACAGCACACCGTCGACCACCACCTACGCCTACGACACCGCCGTCGACCCCCGCGGCACTGCCACCTCGGTCACCGACTCCGTCGCCGGCACGTTCACCGCCCGCTACAACGCCGACGGCGGCCTCACCACCGAGACCCTGCCCGGCGGCTACACGCTCACCGAGCAGTACGACACCACCGGAACCCCGGTCACCCGCACCTACACCCGCACCAGCGACAGCACGGTCGTCCTCAGCGACAGCGCCTCCTACACGATCCAGGGCCAACAGGCCGCTCACACCGGAACCCCGGGCGTCACCGCCGCACAGACCTACACCTACGACAACGTGGGACGCCTGACCCGCGTCCAGGACACGACACCGGACGCCGTGTGCACCACCCGCGCCTACACCTTCGACGCCGACTCCAACCGAACCAGCCTCGCGACCGCAACCGCGGCCGTCAACGCCGACTGCACCACGAGCGGCGCCACCACCTCCAACTACACCTACGACAGCGCCGATCGGCTCGTGAACACCGGCTACACGTACGACGCCTACGGCCGCACCACCGCCACCCCCACCACCAGCCTCGCCTACTACACCAATGACCTCGTCCAGCAGCAGACCACCGGCGCCCAGCGCCAGACCTGGACCCTGGACCCCGCCCAGCGCTCGCGCACCTACACGCGCGAGACCAGCACGGCCGGAACCTGGACCACCCAGGCAACCCGCACCAACCACTACTCCTCCGACAGCGACAGCCCCCGCTGGACCACCGAGGACGCCAGCGGCACCATCACCCGCAACGTCACCGACCTCGACAACGCGCTCGCCGCGACCACCAACCAGACCGGTGGCACCGTTCTGCAGCTGAGCAACCTGCACGGCGACATCACCATCCGGCTCCCCAGTGACACCGCCGTCGCCCCCACCGTCCTGGACACCGACGAGTACGGCAACCACCGTTCCACCACGACGACCGCCCGATACGCCTGGCACGGAGCCGACCAGCGCTCCAGCGACGCCCTCTCCGGACTCGTCCTCATGGGCGTCCGCCTCTACGACCCCACCACCGGACGCTTCCTCAGCACCGACCCCGTCGCCGGCGGCAGCTGCAACAACTACGACTACGCCTGCGGCGATCCACAGAACGCCAGCGACCTCACCGGAACAACCATCAAGAGCCGCACCCAGAAGATCTGCACCACCTACGAGTGCACCACCATCAAACGCTCCTGCGACAGCAGGCACCGCTGCGCCGTCGGCTTCTGGGTCACCTTCCGCAAAAAGATGAGGACGGCCTGGATCGAGACATTCGTCTGGACCCTCTACAGCGACGGCTGGTACGTCAAAAGCAACAGCTACTCGCACTCCGAATTCGGCAGCTACAATTTCCACGGGTACTGGTACAGCAACAAATCCACGGCCGCAGGCGACCGCGGCTGGTTCTGGTGCATCAAGAAAGTGGTCTCCTGCCTCATGGATCCCGGAGACAGAGTCACCCTCGAATACCACGGCGTCGCCTGGCTTCTGGGCGGCGTCAAGGTCTACTACACCGGCGGAGGGTCCTTCGGCGGAGGTGGCACGTACAAGTAGAAACGACCCACACCGCACCTAGCCCACCCCCGCACGCCCAGCACCACCAGGACGCCAACTAGCATGCGGGGACGGCCCCTTCCACGCTCCATGGGGCCCTCCCCGCTCCCGCGCAGACCGAACAGGACACACCGTGGACACCGAAGCCGTCCAGCCGGCACCAGGCATCGACGCCTTCAACACGTGGTGCGCATACCTCGAAGTGGAACTCTCCATCTCCGTCAACACGGCAGACGCTCGTGCCTGGCTGTGGAACCTGTTCATCCACAACGGCGAAATGCCCGCCGACATGGTCGCCCCACTGGTACTCGACCGCCGCCTCGAACTCACAAATCAGGCCATCGACTATTTTTTGCACGCGGCCGACACCGACCTGAAATCCGCAATTCCACTCACGCTCACGCCTCACATCCTCCACCCCGAACCCCGTGAGCCCGCAGGACAAGTAAACGTCTACACCAGCGAAATCCTCGCCATCGGACCTCTGGGAATCTTCCAGGAAGTCGCCGGCGCAACACAGGACTACCTCGCCCGACGCCACCAGACCGTGTGGCCCGTCTGCCCCGACCACCGCACCGGCACCCACCCCCAGCCCATCCCCGACGGCGTCGCCTGGATCTGCACCACCGGACCTCACACAGTCCGCACCATGACAGCCCCCGACCCCACCCGGTAGCAATCCACGCTCGCAAGGGCGGAGATGAGCTGGCAGCCGGTCCGAAGCCATGGGTCCACGCCTCGCGGCGGACGACACCGGCCGGTAGAGACGCCCTACGCGCCAAGCGCCACCCCAGGCGGCAGACGCTACGCGGCCATCGTTCGCGGCACGAGGCGCGGTGACAGCGCTCCATCCTTGGGATCGAAGTCGGCCAGCATCACAGGGGACGTGACCCGGGCGGGAATCCCGATCCTCTCGAAGACATGCTGCAACAGCCCATAACTGACAGGCGGTTGGGCGATGTCCAGGGCTGTCTGACTGGTGACCAGGAGGTACGGGTTGGCTGAAGTGGGCCAGGTGCGTTGCCGCTCTCGGAGCCAATCGGTCAGAAGTTCGATAGCGATCGGGTCGAGATAGACGGTCCGGCGGTGATATCGCTGACTGATGATCAGCTGGCCTCGGGCGAGGTCGGCGTCGTCAAGGCAGATCCGGGCAGCCTGGGTCGGAGTGACCGCATGGATGGCGACCAGGCCCAGAAGCAGCCTTGGCAGGGGAGTCCGGTCCTGCCCCATGAGTTCGGCCAGGCGGTCGCTCGGCACCGCGGCCGGCAGGGTGACCACGCCGGGCAGAGTGACACCGCGGGTCGGATCCCGGAAGATCGCCCGCTCCTGTTTGAGGCCCTGGAAGAGGCTGCGCATGGCGTGGTGAACGGCCCGCGCGGTTCCTGGTTTCCTGGCGTCGAGGACGGCCTTGAACTCCTTGGTGGTGATTGACTTCAAGGTCTCCATCCGCTGGGCCCACTCCTCCAGGACGGGCCAGACGATCCGCAGGTACACCAGAATCCGGTGGGACGACAGCGGAGGGTGCTCCCGCCGTCCCTCCCCCCTCAGCACCTTGATCCAGGAGCGGAGTTCGTCCTCCATCGTGGGCGGGAACCGGGCAATGATCTCCTCGGCTCTCAGGGCATCGCGGTCGATTTGCAGGGCGGGATCGCGTTCGAGTAGACCGCGTTCGGCCAGGAACCAGACCACTCGCTGCCCGCTGATATTGCGGTCCAGGGTTGCCAGAGTCCGCAGGTCACGCTCCCGGACGGGGGCCGCAGCGCCGAGCCATGCCAGGACGATCCGCAGAGCGCGAAGGGACGCCTTATGTCGGTGAGGGTCCGGATCGATCAGGCGGTTCTGCCGTCGTGAGACGCGTGTGAACTCGGCCGCGATCTGTTCGGACTCCGGTGTCAGAGAAGGCAGTTTGTCTGCGGTGAGACGCGCCACCCGGCTCCAGTCCCTGTCCGTATCGAACAGGATCAGCTGGTGCGGATCGACCAGGTGGTCCGAGACCGGGGGCCGCAGGCGCCGACCGCGTTGTCGTTCCGCCTCGCGGGACCGCATCGGGTATCGGTCGGGTGAATACCCCAACCTCCCTTCCACATTGCGGATTTGGTGGGCGAGCCGGCCGCCGAAGGCGATCTGCAGCTGGGTGAAGCCCGGGTGGTCCTCGGTCCTGTTCTCGCGAACGTGGATGAGGCATCCCCGGCAAAGTCCGTGCTCGGTCGACACGGGCAGCTTCGAACGCCGGCACCGGTCGCACTGTCCCGGCGGACAGCACAGGCCGATGTTGGGGCGCCCCCAGCCGCGGCAGCCAGGGCACAGACGGCTGGTGATGCCCCATCATCCGCAGCCCTGGCAGCTGCCGACGGGCCACCGTGTCGGCCGGTGACGCTTCCTCGGCCCTAGGAGGCCAGCTCGTCGCAGGACTTCGGCAGTGCCGCCCGGGACCCCGCGGGGAACCTCGTCGATGGTCTCCTCGGCCACGGCCGTTTCGCCGTCGGCGTCTCTGATCGACAGAACGCCCCGGAGCTGGCGGTGGACCAGCCGGCGCCATACATCGCCGACCTGCCGCTCCGCGGCCACCTCGGCGACCACGGCGGTCAGGACCTCCCACTCTGGCCAGGTGCGGTCACTGATGCGGTCGAGGTGATCGGCCGTGATCGTCCGCGGCATCGTGAACAGCGTCGTCTGCCCGCAGATCGCCGACGCGAGAACCTGCGGATCGTCCCGCCGCGGCTTGGAAGCAGGAGGCAGGAGGAGGCTCTTGCGCGGGTATTTCCGGCGCCTGCCAGCGGATCTGGTCAAGGGCTGCGCTTCGGCCGCGGGCAGGCCGGTCCACCACATGGTGAGCTGAGAGGGCTGCGGCACGAGGACGTCACCGGGAGCCGGGTCGAGCCCGCCCACCTCACGCAAGGCGATCAGGCAGGACCTGCAGAACCCGTCGGCGCCCAGGTGCTGAACATGCCGACACCGACGGCACTGCCCCCAATCGGCATACTTCTTCCGCCAGCTCTGGCACCCGTAGCAGGTGAAACCGGCGAAGGACCCCCACTTCAGGCATTCACTGCACTGTCTGGCCTGCCGATCCATCGGCTGATCAGTTCGGGGGCTGGAGGCGTCGCGGACCAGAGCGTCGGGCGATCGGCCGCGCCGGCCCGGGGCTGCCCTCCGGGGCGCCCACAGCCTTCTGATTCTCCTGGGAGCCGGTCATCGACGCCACAGGCTCCGCTTCCAGCAGATCGGAAACGCTGCAGTTCAGGGCCGCACAGATCTTGTCGAGGTCGTCCAGCCGGACGGTCACCGGCGTGTTCCCCCACAAGGCGGCGACCTTGCTGAGCGAGGGGGTATCCCCCGCCTAGTGACACGCCATCTCGACGTGCTAACAGGCGTTTCCGCAGGTCAACCCACGTTTTCGTTCCCTAGTCGACACCGCAAACTGTGGAACTCAGGTTTATGGATCAACGGGCCGTAGGCCAGACATGGTCACGGTTCGGGACGGGGTCCGCCACGGGATCACTCCGTCGGACTCGACCGGGTGACGGGGACGGCCGCCCAGGACGGGTCCCCCGGGTCACCGCCCCGCCCACTGGCTCCCGCGGCGCCTCAGGGGTGCCTCCTTCGGGTCCAGCAGTTGGGCGACGATGCCCATGAGGACCAGGCCCGCGGCGATGAGGAGTCCGTCGGACACCACGATCCCGACGATCAGCACGACCGCGCCGACGCCCAGCGCGCACCAGGAACCGGTACGCCGGTACTCCCGTGGCCGTGCCGGGCGCCTGGCACGCAGGGCGTGGGGGAAACGGGGATCGTCCTGTTCGAGTCGCGCTTCAAGATCGGCCAGTCGTTCGGCGTCGTCCCGATGCACGGCTGCGCCTTCCGGGAACCGGCGCGGCCATGGACAGGGCCTTCCCTCAGCATTTCCCGGCGCACCGTCCGGGCTCGCACAGCACACGCCCGTGACCCGGTGACAGAACTGATCGAAACGCTGACCGTACGCAACGCCTTGGGCTAGCCTCATGTTTGCCCGAAAGGCGAACTGGCGTACGTAGAAGACGATTTCGGGGGTTCCGTGGCAGAGGAGCGGCCGGTGCCGACGGGCCCGGCGACGGACGCGGCTGTCGCGCTGCGGCAGACCGGTGCCGTACCGCTGCGCGCCGGTGAGCCCGAAAGAGTGGGCCCGTACCTGCCATTGGGGCTGCTCGGCAGCGGTGGCATGGGGCGGGTCTATCTGGCGCGGCCCGCGGACGACAGCCCTGGTCTGTTCGCGGTCAAGGTGATCCGACCGGAGTACGCGGAGGATGCCAGGTTCCGGCGCCGGTTCGAACACGAGGCGTCGGTGCACGCACAGGTTCGTACGCGGCATACGGCGAGACTGTGCGGCACCGGTTTCCAGGACGAGATCCTGTGGATGGCCACCGAGTACCTTCCCGCGCTCGATCTGGCGGATGCCGTACGGGACAAGGCGGCCCTGGCACCCGCCGCGGTGTGGCGGCTGGTGGCGGAGCTGGGGCAGGCGCTCGCCGACCTGGCCGCCACCGGGATCGTGCACCGGGATCTCAAGCCGTCGAACGTGCTGCTGTCCGTCCGAGGCGCGTACGTGATCGACTTCGGCATCTCGAAGGCCGCCGACGCGAGCGCCATCACCGGCACGGGCAACCGGGTGGGAACGCCCGCCTACATGTCTCCGGAATACCTCAGGACGGGCCACGCCGGCCCTGCGTCGGACGTGTTCTCGCTCGCCGGGACTCTGGTCTACGCGGCGACCGGCCGGGCTCCGTTCGGCGACGGCACCGGGGTCGACGTGATGCACCGGGTCGCCTTCGAGGAGCCGAGCCAGGAGGTGCTCGGCGAGATCTCGGCGGTGGACCCCGACCTCGGCGAGCTGCTGTTCTCCTGCCTCGCCAAGGATCCCGAGCTGCGACCCACTCCGAAGGCTCTTACCGATGCGGCGGACGCACATGTCTTGGGGGCAGTCGAGTGGCCCGAGCCGCTGCACGCGCAGGTACTGGCACGGCAACGGGCGTACGAGGCCCTGTATCGCCTGCCCGTCGAGCGGGTGGTGGAGCTCCGGTTCCCCGACAACCGGCGGAAGGCCGTGCGGCCGGGCGCCCCGGCGGAGGCGGTGGCGGCAGGCGTGGGCGAGCAGATGGATGCGGCGGCTGGGGCGACACCTTCCGGCCCCTCCGCCCCTGCCGGTTCCTCCGGATCGTCCCTGTCCTCCAGTCCTTCGGGCCCCGCTGAAGAAACCTCGCCGGGGTCCCCCCGCCCCGGCGGAATCCTCGTCCGGATGGGCAGGAAACCGGTGCCCGCCGTCGCCGTGGGACTCGCCCTCTGTGCCGTCGCCGCCTCGGTCTTCGTGATCTCCCGGCAGGACACCCCGGCAAACTCCCTACCCCCGGGGGCCCTTGGGTCGGCCGGCGCCCCGTCGGGTGCGGGCACCTTCTCACCGGCGCCCGTGGCCTCGGGCGGAAAATCCGTCCCGGGCAGGTCCGTCAACAGTGCCGGCGGCGCCGCCGGGCCCGTTCAGATCTCCGGCTCGGCGGACCCGGGCGACGGAGTCGATCCGGCGACACCCGGCACCGTGACGAACACGAGTACCGGTGCGGCACCGACCGCGAGCGCGGATACCGGATCAGGTTCCGGCGGGGGCACGGCTACCACCCCGGCTCCGAGCGGCAGCACGGTGTCCGAGCCGACGACACCGCCCTGGATCTCCGACTGCACGTACTACGCGGGCTACGCCAAGACACGGCGAGGCGACGAGGGCGCACGCGTCCAGCAGGTGCAGTGCATGCTGACGAAGCGCGGGTACGGCATCGGCAGCGGCGAGGTGGACGGCGTGTTCGGCGCCGGGACGGAGGCCGCGGTGAGCAGGTTCCAGGCCGACGAGGGTCTTGTCCTCACGGACGGCGTCGTACGGCACCGGGTGTGGGTGTTCCTGCGGGCGACGAACTGACGCGCGCGCCGAGCACGGGAACGCCTTCCAGGGGCTGTCGTTTGACTCAGGCCGGCTGTGAGACGCGGTGCCTCTTGGCCGACCCGAGCGGGGTCTGGTGCGTGCAGCTGCAAGGCGGAGGAGGGAGTCATGGCGGTTTCCAGGCAGCTGAGGGCAGGGAGACATATGGACCTGCGCAGGAAGTCACGCCATGCCACCGACCGACTCGCAGGCCAGCTTCCCGGACATGAACGCGCCGACACGCGGTCTGGGTATTTCGAACGCGAGTACAACGTCCACAGCGCACAGCGTCTGACGCGCTCTCCGCCCAACCGCGAAGATTCCAGCGCTATCCGAGGTGGCCGGCAGGAGGAGCCAACAAGCCCAAGGACCGAGCCAGTTGCACAGCCTCAGAGCGGCTGTGGGCACCGAGCTTCTCGTAGACGTGCGCATGTGCGTGCGGACGGTATTGACTGACAACGACAGCTCCGCTGCGATCTCCGGCGCGGACAGGTTGGTCGGCAGGTATCGCAGTATGCGCGTCTCGCTGCCGCTGAGCGGATCGCGCAGGTGTGCTGACGCCGCGAGCCTCGCCGCCGCGGGGGCGTACGCACGGTGGCCCAGAGCCGGCCGAGGATCTCCTCGATCAGCGCGCGGTGTGCGGGGTCTCTGCCTGCGTGGCGTTTGAGCAAGTCACGGGCGGGGTGGAGGAGGAAGGGAAGCAGCACGTGGTCGGGCTCGGCGGTTTCGAGAGCCCGACCAAGAGCGGTTCCGGCCTCGTCCGAGTCGCCGAGTGCCTCGCATGCCGTGGCTTCCAGCAGGAATGCCGCTACGGTCCACACCGGATGTGTTCCCGCCGAAGACACGTCGGAACGTGACATGTCGGAAAGCGATTCGCCGGAACGTGACGCGTCCGACCACGATGCGTCGGAACGCGATGCGAGTACGTCTCTCGCCGCTTGCGGATTGGCTTGGGCGAGGTGCAGTACCGCCTCCGTGCTACGCATCGCCGTGCTGCCGCGCTCATCGGCCTCCATCACGGCGAAGGCCTGCTCGACCTGCGGGGTCTCACCCAGCAGGACCAGAGCGTGCAGCATATGTGCCCGCATCGTCGGCCCTAGGCGACGAGGTCGGTGCGGGTGCCGTGGCCGCCGATGGTAGCCACGTACTCGGCTTCGTCCTTGTCGGCGCCCCAGCGCACGCATGCGCCCAGAGTGGTCGGCATCTCGCTCAGTGCGTCGAACCGTTCGCCTGTGGGGAGGAATGGCGCGGGCGTCGTCGGCGGCGCGCAGGATCTGCCCGGATGGCTGCCACTGGGGGTCGGTGATCTTGGCCCACCACGGAGCTCGGCTCTCTTACCGAGTGGGCACTGGCGGATCGTCGGGCCAGCTCCTTTGGCTGGCCGCGGGGCGCGGGACGGGGTCGCCCGGGGTGCGGGCGGCCTGGCTGACCGTGTCAGCGGTCACGCTTCCCGGATCCGGCCGGCCCGGCGTGAGACTGGCGCTACGTCAAGCCGATCGTCTGGGCGCACCAGATCGTCTTGCCGTTGGTGCTGTGCCGGGTGCCCCAGGCCTGGGTGAGTTGGGCGACCAGCATCAGGCCGCGGCCGCCCTCGTCGACGTCGCGCGCCCGGCGCAGGTGCGGGCTGGTGTCGCTGGCGTCGGAGACCTCGCAGATCAGCTCGGTGTTACGGATCAGCCGCAGCCTGATGGGCGGCGCGCCGTACTTGATGGCGTTGGTGACCAGCTCGCTGACGACCAGTTCGGTGACGAACTCCGCCTCCTCCAGGCCCCAGGCGCGCAGCCGCTCGGCGGCGAACTTCCTGGCGTTCGCCACCTGCGTGGTGTCGGGCTCGATGTGGCAGTCCGCGACGTGTTCGGGGTCCAGTGCCCGGGTGCGGGCGAGCAGCAGTGCGGCGTCGTCGGTGCGGTTGGTGGGCAGCATGACGTCCATCGCTGTGTCGCAGAGGGCCTCCAGCGAAGCGGCCGGCCCGGTTAGCGTCCGGAGGAGTTCGGTGATCCCCTGGTCCACGTCGCGCTCGCGGCGCTCCACCAGTCCGTCGGTGTAGAGGGCGAGCAGGCTGCCCTCGGGCAGCTCGAGTTCGGTCGCCTCGAAGGGCAGGCCGCCGATGCCGAGCGGGGGTCCCTGCCGTGCGGGCACCGGGATGCTGGTGCCGTCCGGCGCGATGACCAGCGGCAGCGGGTGGCCGGCGCTGGCCAGCGTGCAGCGGCGGGAGACCGGGTCGTAGACGGCGTACAGGCAGGTGGCGCCGGACTCGCCGGCCGACTCGGAATCGCCCTCGGGCTGCAGGTTGCCCGGGAGGTGGAGCACCAGGTCGTCCAGGTGGGTCAGCAGCTCGTCCGGCGGGAGATCCACGTCGGCCAGGGTGCGCACCGCCGTGCGCAGCCGGCCCATGCTGGCCGAGGCGTGCAGTCCGTGGCCGACGACGTCGCCGACGACCAGGGCGACCCGGGCGCCGGAGAGCGGGATGACGTCGTACCAGTCGCCGCCGACCCCCGCGCCGGCTCCGGCGGGCAGGTAGCGGGAGGCCGCGTCGATCGCCTCGTGGCCCGGCAGCCGGCCCGGCAGCAGGCTGCGCTGCAGGGTCAGCGCGGTGGTGTGCTCCCGGGTGTACCGCCGGGCGTTGTCGATGGCGACGGCTGCCTTGGCGGCCAGTTCCTCGGCGAGGATCAGGTCGTCGGCGGTGAAGGCCTCGGGCCGGTCGCCACGGGCGAAGGTGACCACCCCGAGCAGGGCGTCACGCGCTCGGAGCGGCACGATGATCCGGCCGGTCAGCCCCGCCGCGCCGAGGGTTCCGTCGATCACCGGGTTGCCCGGCGGCCAGTGGGCCGGGTCGGCGGCGAGGCCCGGGCCGAATCCCCATTCGCCGCCCGGGCCGGGTTCGGCGGCGAGTAGCACCGTCGACCTGCCGGCGGCCATACACCGGGCCGCGACGGAGTTCGGGGAGTAGTGGATCGGCGGCGGGAGCTCGGGGCGCTGCTCCGCGTCCGCCTTCGCGCCGACCCGCCTGAGCGCGACGGTTCCCTCCAGGGTGAACGTCGCTGACGAGGGCGGTTCGTCCCCGCGCAGCACTTCCTCAAAGAGGTCGACGGTGACCTGGTCGACGAAGCCCGGCACCGAGGTATTGGCCAGTTCTTCGGCGGTGCCGATCACGTCGAGGGTCTGCCCGATGCCGCTGCTGGCCTCGCCGAGGATGAGCAGGCGCTGCCGGGCCCAGTACTCGGCGCTCATGTCGAATCCCCAGTTGGCGACCGCGCGGACCCTGCCCTCGGCGTCCCTCACCGGCCACATGCTGGTGGCCCAGGCGTTGGCGTAGTTGCTGCCGCGCGGACGGAAGACCGTGATGAGGCGCGCGGGCTCGCCGGTCCTGGCCACCTCGGAGAGCTTGTTCGTGTACGCCAGGCCATCGAGCTCCGGGAAGAGCTCGCGGTACTTCTCCCCGAGTACCTGTTCCTCCGTGTGCGCGATCACGGAGCTGGCGACGGCGTTCATCCAGAGGAACCGCAGCTCGGGGTCGTAGACCCCGAGGGCGAAGGGGCACTGTTCGAAGACCCGGTCGGCGATCACCGGACGGCGGTCCCAGCGCTGGACGGTCACCGCGCGGCCCAGGATCCGGCCCTCGGCGCCGTGCAGAGGCTGGACCGTCACCACCACGTCCACCTTGGAGCCGTTCGAGTGACGGAAGGTGATCGCCCCCAGGGGGTCGGGGCCGGTCCCGCAGCTTTCGGGGAACCCCGGCGGGGGGTCGACCAGCAGGTCGGCGGCGGGCCGCCCGACGGTCTCCCCCGCCGTCCAGCCGAGCAGCAGCCGCGCGCCTTCGCACCAGCCGCTCACGACACCGCTCGGATCCACCACGACGACAGCGGTGGGCGCATCCCGTATGCCGACCGTCTCCACGCGCACGCCTCCGTCCGGGCAGCCTGTCACGCCGGGCACGTTCCGGTGCCCGGCCTCCAGCCTAGGGCCGGGTACCGCCCCGCCGCCGGTCGAAGCGGCAGGCGGCGGGGGCGGAACCGGCTGCACGCGTGAGCGGGTGGGCGCACCCGGAGTCGGTCGGCCAGAAAGGAGGGGTGCAGCCGGCGGGCGCGGTCCACCCACCCCGCCCCGCTGACCCTGCCGGCGGAACCGCCCGCCCTGCGGCTCAACACCCTGGCCCTGGCCGCACACATCTCCCTCGGCACTGAGCACAGCACCGAGACGGACACCCTCGCCCGCATGTGCGGGCACTCCCCGCAGCAGACCGGAGAACTCCTCGACCGGCTGATGACAACGGGCACCCTGACAACCTGGCATCACAACCGGGAAACCGCACCCTGCATGACAGGTCCCGCTGTTCACGGAGGACGCAGATGCCGTGAGAAGCATGCCGAAGGACCCCGTACGGCCCATAAGACCAGGCCAGAGCCCCCGCCGACAGACAAGCCAGGCTCTACGCCCGGGAGTGTCACCGCAGGGCTATGACCTGCGCAAACGGGCAGGGAGTGGGCTTGTGCGGCTACCTTGATGGATGCATGAGGCACACCCCCGGGCCGTACGGGGTCACCAGGTGTGAGCCACGTCCACCACGAGATGGTTTGCCGTCTGGAAGACCTGGAACGGCAGCCGGGCACGGACGCCGAGTCCGGCCTGGGTGTATCCCTCGGAGCCGCCGGTGACCTTGAACTCCCGGAAGGTCCGGTACCCGGTGACGTCGACGGACGGAAGCGGCGGGTAGGGCTGTCCGGTCGCCGGGTCGTAGCGCGAGGAGAACAGCGAGATCTCCAGAATGGCTCCGCCCTTGATCGGAACCACGATGTCGCTCGGGTCCTGATGCAGTACGTCGACGTAGCGGACCGTGTAGCCGATCGGGTCGGCCGTCGTGCCCTGGGCGTCGAAGACCAGGCGGTCGAAGCACTCGTGCTGTCCGGTCCGCACGTCGGTCAGTCGCCTGGAGGCAACGGCGTCGCCGGTCTTGTCCAGGCTTCCCCACGTCACGGCACAGTCCACGGCCGTCGGCGCGGCCACCGCCGGAACCGTGCCGGCCAACAGGCCGCCGCCCGCCAGCATTGTCGCGGCCAGCGCAGTACCTATCCGTCGCATGACTACCCCCGGTAGCTCGCGTAGGTGTGTGTCCTTTCAGACCGGCGGCTCTCCGGAAAGTTGTACGCTTCCTGCTGTTCTTCCCGTCCTGCCGTTGCGGCTTACGCGGTCGTTGCGGCGTACGCGGCCGTTCACCGTGCTCGGCGATGACCTCCGGGACGCCCGAACCGGGCTCCGGACGCCACTCCGTCACCGAGACGACACCGGGCTCGACAAGCTCCAGGCCGTCGAAGAGCACGGTGTTCTCATCAAGGGAGCGCAGGCTGTAGGGAACGGCGCCGCTGTCGTTGCAGGCGTCCTGAGTGCGGATGGCGCTTCGCCTACATGTACATGCGGGCAGGGCGAAACGCATGCCACAGCAGATGGGAGCGTCGCGCGAATTGGAAGGACGGCGTGTACACACAGTGTTGAGCCAACCCCGGAAAGTACCCGTGTGGCCCTTCGCGCTGGGAGGCTCAGTATTCGTACTAGCCGTCCTCGCAGCCGTCGGCACATGGGTGTACGGCGCCTACAGCATGTCCGACCCCGTGCCCCCCGTCCTTGGCGCACGCGTCGAAGGACAGACGATCGTCGTCAAATTCCCCGTCTGCCCCACGGACGTGATCCGGCGCGTAGAAGTCACGGACTTCGACGACGACACCAGCGCGAATCCGGACGTCCTGTGGTGGGCCTCCAACCCCACGACACCATCAGCCAAGAAAGGCGTCGCCACACTCTGGTCCGGTGAAGGATTCGAGCACCACGCCCCAGAGCCGGCCCAGTCCGCCATCCCCCGCAACCTCGCGGTCGGGTACCTGGATCCGTCAGGCGACGGCCGGGACGGCGTCTTCACGCTGCGCACGATATCCGCAGCGAAACTGAAAGCCGGACAGTACTGGACCGACGACGGCCCCAAGACCGCCACGCAGATCGACGCACAGCTCAAATGCCACAGCGACGGATGAGGAGGACCTTGTAGGCAACAACTGCTGGGCGGGACAGAAACTCTAATCCGCCCGGCCTGAGAGGGTGCCGTGCCATGGTGCGGCACCCTCTGTCGGTCGCGGCTGACCTTCACGATGGCGGATCTCCGAGAAATTGACATCGCGATGAGACGGCTCTCTGCTGACACTCTGTGAGACACCGCGCGAAGTCGCAGGTCACGAGAGCGCCGTAAGACATAGCTCCTGTCTGATCGTTCGCTCGTAGTCGTGTTGATCCCGGTCGCGATCCATACAGCGGTGTGCTCTGCCGTGATCATGGAGATGTCTCAGCTGAAGTCCACTTCGCCGACCTGTGCGTCTTCGAGGTGCCGCAGCAGATTTTCGTCGAGGATTTCCCGCAGGAGCGACGAGTCCAGCAGGTGCCGCCGGTATGTACCGGTGAGTATCTGGCCGAAAGGATTCACCGTGAGCGTCTTCGTCATCGAGTTCATCACCCAGGACGAGATCCTTTACGACCCCGACGGCAGGCACGCCGCTGGACGTTCCGGTCGGCCGTGAAGCCGTTACCGGAGCCACGTTCCAGGGCGGCCGCACCCTGGGCGACGGGTCCTGCTGTTTGAACGCGTGATCCGGCAGCTCTTCTCGCGGCTGCGGCCCGGACGCGACGAGCCGTTCGCCCAGCGCATGAACGCTGTCCCCAAACTGGTCGCCTCCCGCATGCTTACCGACGCCGACGCCGACATCGCAGCGTGGGCAAACTTGCGGGTCCCTGGCGGCGATGTCATGGGCGCCGTCAAGCGCGAGCCACGCGACGTGGCCATCACCGGCAGTCTCAGCTTGATGCACCGGTTCCTGGCCGAGGACTTGATCGACGAGTACCGGCTGCTGGCCTTTCCTACCGTCCTCGGCACGGGCGACCGGTTCCCCACCGACGGCCTTCACGCGGAGTTGGAGTACCTGTCGGCGGAACTGGTCCGCGCCGCGGTCTTCACCCGTCACCGGAAGGCCGCCCGATGACGGCCCGATGACCGCCCGCTTCGTAGCCCTGTACCAGATGCCCGCCGATCCCAGGGCATTCGAATGGGCACTACCACGACGTCCACATCCCGCTCGCACGCCGGCTCCCAGGACTGCGTCGCCACACGCTCGGCCGCGACGTGCTCTCCGTCCGCCGCGGCGCACCTCCAAGAACTCGCTCCGGTCCGCAGCGTGATCTACAGGGCCGACTTCGGGTGAGCGACGGAGATCCGTCAGCGGGCAGGACATCGACGGCAGTCGCTCCAGCATCGCGCGACTACCCAGCGTGCAGTGGCAACGGGCTGTCCATAAGGGTTCCAGCCGGCCTCTGTCAGTCCGGGTGAATGTCGGGTCATTGGTCCGCAAAGCAGGCCGCCGGCGGCACATGGGCATGAGCATGCTGACTCGACCGGCTCTCGAAGACCTGGCCACCGGAGGAGATTCGGATGCTCCGTATCCATTTCACCGACGCGGACCTGGTGCGTACCCGGATGGCGGCCGAGCTGGATCCCCTGTGGGAGATCGGGCTGAGCCTGCATCGGTTCCAGACCCGGCAGGGGCGGTGGGCGCACGCCGAGTGGTACCGGGACACCAGGCAGCGGCTGACCGAGACCGAGCTGGACAGGGTCGTGCGAACCACGCTTTTGCCCCTGTTCCCCAGAGCCGCGTATTACCCGGACTTCCTCAATCCCGCCGAGGCGGCGGACGGCCTCGACGCGGGACTCGCGGCCATCGTGGCGACCCCGGTGGAGCGGATCCGGCGCGAAGTGGAGCACTTCGCGAGCATCACAGGCGCCCCTGCCTGGGCGGGGCGTCTGGTGGAACGGGAGGTACGTGAAGACCTGACCGACTGCCTGCGGCGGTACTACGACACGGCCATCGCGCCTTACCGTGAACGCGCGCAGGCGCGGATCGAGGCTGAGCGGTCGATCCGGGCCCGAGCACTTCTGCACGGCGGCGCAGAGGCACTTCTGCGCGGCCTCGGTCCGAGCATCCGATGGCAGGCCCCCGTGCTCCATGTCGTATATCCCGCCGGTGACTGCGACCTCCAACTCGGCGGACGCGGGCTGTTGCTCATGCCGTCGTACTTCTGTTGGGGATGGCCGATCGCGCTGGCGGATCCCTCGCTGCCACCCGTCCTCGTCTACCCCCTGCTCCACGAAGACCCCGCCCCCACCAACACCGCGCCGCTGACCGTGCTGTTGGGGCGGACCCGAGCCGTAGTGCTGCGGGCCACGGCGGCCGGAGCCACCACCGGGGAACTCGCACGCGCGGCCGGCGTCTCGGCGCCGGCCGCCAGCCAGCACACGACCGCCCTGCGGGACGCGGGCCTCATCAGCAGCCACCGGCACGGTCCAACGGTCCTGCACACCCTCACACCTCTTGGCGCGTCCTTACTGCGCGCTGCCACTAAACGGTCTCGGTGATTTGTCGTGAGCCACAGGACAGAAGACTGGGACGAGCGCTGCCGGACAGCCCATCGTCCCCTGTGACCTGGTCATTTAAGCCGTACTGAAAAGGCGTGGCCGGGCTCACCGGCAGGTGGCAGGTTCGGAACCGGCGCCGGCGTGCACCGCACGCCGGCGGGACAAGTCGCGAACGGTCGCGCTTGCTTGACGCGGTGCTTCCTCTGCCGCGTGGACCCCAATGACGGCGTCTTCGCCAACGGCGCCGTCCGTATCGGCGAACTGGCGACAAGACCCCATCACCGCCGCCAGAACCATCACCACCGCCGAACTCAGTGACTCCAGGAGACTCAATGAGAACTATTCGCACCACTGCCGCATTCGCGGTGGCGTCCGTGATCGCGCTGTTAGGGACGGCTGCCGCGACTGGCACTGCCGTCGCGTCGGACTCGCAGGGGATCAGCGGCCAGGCTGTGGCTGCCGTTCCGAGCGGCTGTTCGGCGGGGAACTTCTGCTTCTGGAACAACTCGTACTACGGGGACGGGCCGGGTCAGGTGTCCGGCAACAACTCCAACTACACCGTGTTCCCGCACTCCAGTTGTCCGTACCAGACGTGGAACGACTGCATCTCGTCCGTCTACAACGACGGCACCAGCGGTCTGGGCGTCGCGGTCTACCTGGACGCCGGGGATTCCCGCACCAGTGCTTCCTGGTGCGTTCCGGACAACGTCGGCTACACACTGCTCCCCCAGTACTACCCGGGAACCACGACGGTCCTGAACGACTCGATCAGCGCCAACTTCTGGACCTCGGCCTGCTGATCCGACCACCAACGGCACCTTGATCACAGGCGGTTGACGATGTTCCATCATTCGCGAGGCGGGGCTTCGCATGCTCGGGCAAGCCTTCTGATCGCGACGGCGCTGACCGCCGCCCTGGCCACGGTGACCGGGTGCTCCACCGGCCCGGCACCGCGACCGGGCGCCGCGCAATCGCAGGCGCGCCAGGAAGCGGCGGCGCTGGCCGTACTGACCGACGACGCCACCTCGCTTCGGCAGCGCTGGCAACTGTTCGGCACTCAGCAGGTGTTGGTCCAGCAGTGCATGCAACGGCTTGGTCTGCGCTACCTCGTCACGAGCACCGGCCCGGAGCCGGCGGCCGGAGTCACCACCGCGGACACGATAGGCACCGCCACCCCGCCCTCCTACGAGATCACCGGACCACCGGTCGGCGCGATCGACGGAGTGACGGCGCAGGACCGCTACGTCAGCTCCCTGGCGCCTGCGGCGCGGGAACGCTATCTGGCCGCGTACAACGGCTCCGACACCCGCATGGGGACCCTGACGCTGCCCAGCGGGGCCGTGAGCCAGTACCTGACCGGCGGTTGCGAAGGCCAGGCGCGGACCGAGTTGTACGGCAGCGTACGGGCCGCGATGGAGGACACGTTCGTCCCGCAGAACGTGAACGGGATGTTCCAGAACTACCTCACCACTGACCGGCCTTACCAGTCGGCACTCGGCACCTGGCAGCGCTGCATGGCCCAGGCCGGATGGCAGGCAGGGACCCCGGCGGCGGCCATCCAGGCGATACGGGCCCAGGCCGCCGTAGGCGCAAGTCCCGCCTCGTTGGCCGGAAAACAGCACTCCGAGGCCGCCACGGACCGGCGCTGCGACACCGCCAGCGGCCTACGCGGCACGCTCGTCGACCAGCGAAAGCTCTTCCTCAAGCGGCAGCCCGCGAGCACGCTGGCCCGGCTGAACCAGATCGAGCAGGCCCGCCAGTCGGCGCTGGCCCGCACCCCGACGGCCGCCTGAGATCCCGTGCCGATCGCCCCGCCGCCGCAAGGGAGCTTGCCGTCTCTTACGGGCAGCGCTCACGCCTCACGGCGCGACGAGCGACCGGCATGATGCCCGGCTTCACCCAGGCGGTGGCCAGGCTCGCCTCGTCGCAACGGTGACGGAGGCGCAATCGACAGCGCCCCGATCCGCGCAGGCCGGCCGTTCGCACAGCGCTCGCATCTACCCACTGTCCTGACCTCGATGCGCCAGGTGTCGCGGACGGCGACACCATCCCCGCGAACTGGGCCCGAAAGGACAAGATCGTGAGACACGATGCCGTGGCCCGTGAGTGAGACAAGCCGAAAGCACGCAGGTCACCGCAACTGAACGGGACATTCCCATGGGGGCCTACAGTGGGATCTCATTTCCCGTGTCGGAATCTCACGGTCGATGTCGGATGCAAGTCGGATCCGACATCGTGGCGAGACAGCGCAGTTGTCCTGTCGCATTGAAGGTGTCGGATTCTCCGGACGCGTTGCGTCTACGCCTGGCCTCGTGGACAACGGCGTACCGATCTGGGTCTGGCACTACTTCTCCTTGGACCACGCCCGCGCCGCGAGCTCTCTCCCGCAAGTGCGGCGAACTGGAAGCCCTGGCACCGAGCTCCGCTGAGGAAGACACCGCGCCCATCGGTACCAGGTCGGACCACCGCTCCTACGCGACATCTTCCGTGCTCGCGTCCGGAGCCTTCATCGAGGCATGCATCAACGAGTTCATCCTCGCGGCCTCAAGAGACGACCTCTCACACTGCGAAGGCGCCGAAGCCCGGACAGGACTGGAGCTGTTCGCCGACTGCTTCTTCAGCAGCGCAGGAACCACATGGATGTACGAGAACGCCCGAGACACTCTGCAGCCCTGAGTGCGACGTGGCAGGACAGCAGTTCAGCGGTCCGCGCCGTCGCCGCCGGTCCTGCAACGGTGTGGGATCTCAAGTCCGGCTGCACAATCTCACGGCTTACTTCACACCCACTGCGCTTATGAAACAGGCCGTGATATGCGGCATGTCAGTCATGCGCACTCGTCTGGTGTACCGGCAGCTTCGCACCCCCTTCGTGACCGGCCTCGGGGCTGGTGGCCGGGAGGGGTGTTGGGCGTGGGGAGTGGCAAGCCAGTTCGCCGCGGTCCTCAGCGCCTCCCACCGGACGTTGACCCGGTGGAGGGCCCTGTTGCGCTCGGCGCGGATCTCATGGCGGTTCTTCAGGCGAGAGTCTCAGCGGTGCTGTCAGGATTGCGCGGCCGAGGATGCGGCCGGCCATGGTGAAGCCAAGGGCGGCCGGGGTGGCGTCGGCGGAGACGCCGATGGTGTCGACGTCGAGGGCATGCACCACGGTGAAGTAGCGGTGCGGGCCGTGTCCGGTCGGCGGGGCGGCGCCGATGCAGCGGGCCGCGCGAGCATCGTTGGGCAGTCGGAAGGGGCCCAGGCAGGCCCGCGCCGGTGTCGTCGCCGGCGCCTTCGGACAACTCGGCGATGGTGGCGGGGATGTCGGCGACCGCCCAGTGCCAGAACCCGGACCCGGTGGGGTGAGCCAGAAATCTCCTTCCTTCACGTTCCGGGAGTACCGACGGCGTTCAGCCCTTCGCCGGTGGCGAGGCGGGCCCGGACGGTGATGCCTGGGTTGTGGGGTGCGGGTACGGCGAGGGTGCGGGCCTGCTCCGTGGCCGTCACGTCTCCGCTCACCGTGAGGCGTGTGACAGCGCGGCTGCCGGCGGCCAGTGCGTACCAATGGCCGTTCGGGGAGCGCCAGCCGGCGGCGGCCACGACGTGCTGGCCGAACCGGCTGCAGGCTGCGGTCGCGCGGGCCCGGGTGATGGTCCGGGCCGGTTCGCCGGGTGCGTATGCGCTCGTGCGGAAGGAGACCGTCACATCGCCGGGTCCGCGCCAGGTGTCGGCGCGGGTGCAGGTCCACACGGCGTGGCCGCCGCCGTCGGGCAGGTCCTGTTCGGCGAAGTCCCAGGTGTTGACGGCGCGTACGCCGGTGTCGCGCAGCGGCTCCAGGGAGCAGGCCTGGTGGGCCCAGGCCAGCAGGGCCTGGGGGCCGGTGGCCTCGCGGGGCTGACGGGCGGGTGGTGTGCCGTGTCCGGGCAAGGGGGTGTAGGTGAGGTGGACCGGGGACAGGTCGCCCAGGGGGGCGAGCAGGAACGCGTGGTGTTCGGCGATGCGTTGCGAGGAACGCAGTTGCAGGACCGGCCGGCTGTCGCAGTTCCCTGTCGCGGGCGCGGTCGCGACCGGGCCCGTGACGCCGTCCTTCGACACGTGCAGCGCGCGGGCGGGGACATCGGGGTGCAGCAGGTCGCGGGTCTGTGTCTCGGCGATCCAGGGGGCCAGCAGGTAGCGGGCGGTGCCGCCTGGCGGGGTGAGGGTGAGGGCCGCCGCCGTGGTGACGTCCGCGTCGTCGGCGCGGGCGACGCTCAGCTGTGTGTCCCGCGCCGCGGAGCGGGTCTCGCTGTAGCGGGCGAGACGCTGGCCGTCGTAGAGCAGCACCACGGCGCGGTCGTTGACGTCCCCGGCGTAGAGCAGTTGTGGTGCGTTCGCCGGTGGGGTCGTGGTCGTGGCGGGGGCGAGGTGGAGGTGTGTGCGGGCCTGCGGGTGCGTCCATGCGGACAGGGCGCGGTCGAGCAGATTCTGGTCGTGGACGCGGAGGCCGCGGGCCGGCCATGCGGTGAAGTCGACCCGCGAGGTGTTGTCCCACACTCCGGCGGCCGTGCGCACCAGGTCCGCCGAACCCTGCATGCCGTGTGCCGCGGGCGCCTGGGTGGCCGCCCGGTGTGCCGTGCCGTCACCGGCCACGGCCAGGATCACCACCGTCACGAGTCCGATCGCGGCCGTCCCCAGGACCAGGCGGGTTCGCCGGGTGCGGCGCAGGAGATCGGTGGGGCCGGCCTGGAGGGCGCAGGCGTCGAACTCCTGTGACGCGAGCAGGGCGGCGGGGGGCCTGCGCGCGTCCTCCTCCAGGAGATCTGCGGTGCGCAGGGCGGCGGCCACGTCCGGTGCGTCCGCCGACTCCAGCAGGGCGTGGACGGTGTCGGGTGGCAGGCCGTGGACGGTACGCAGCAGGAAGGCTGCGCGGGCGGCGGCGGGGGCCGCGGACAGCCGCTGCGTCAGGGCGAGTTCGTCGGCCCCGCCCGAACGCGGGAACAACCGCAGCCCCCAGACCATGGGCAGCCGGGGCCGCAGAGCTCCCGGGTGGACGAAGCGTGCAGGCCACATCCGCGGACGCCGCCCGTACGTCAGCGCGGCGCGCAGCACTTCCACCAGTAGGCGGCGCTCGACGGTCTCCCCGCTGTGGGACTCCTGGCGCGGCAGGGGGACGGCGGGTGCGGTGCGTGCCGCTCCCGCGCGGCGCAGCGTCCGCTGGACGAGGGAGTGCGCCACGAGTACCCGCCGATGCCGGCCGAGTGAGGCGGGAAGGACGAGATGTGCCAGGCGGACGAGGTCGCCGTACTGCTCGACGAGGACGGATTCGGCCTCTCGTACCCGGGACCTGACGCCCCCGGCGCGGGGCCGGAGCGAGCGAAGTTGCATGGAGCGGGACGCTTTCCGGGAGAGGACGTAGGGATGTGCCGTTGCGTCAAACGAGTGAATCCCGGGCCGGTCACTGCCGCGGGGGGTGTACGGCGGCGTTCCGCCCGGTCGCGCGGTTCGCACGCGCTTGAGCAACCGGGCCGTCTGCGTCGGCGAACTGTTGCGCGGCCTGGGTCCGCCGGCCTGATCGCAGCCTCGGCGCCGGTTGAGCTTCGTCGCGATGGCGTTGAGGTCGTCCTGGCTGAAGGTCGACAGGTTCGTCCCCTTGGGCAGGTACTGGCGGAGCAACTTGTTGGTGTTCTCGTTGGTGCCACGTTGCCAGGGGCTGCGTGGCTTCCTCCGAGGTGGTGCCGAGCCGCCGGTCGGTGTCCACCTGCGCTTTACGGACCCAGGTCCGCACCCCCTCAGCTGCGCCGAACACCGAGGGCACCCACCACCCCCACGAGCGCGACGAGCGGACGAACCACACCCATCTTCCTCCCGGACCCAGCATCCTGCCCCGGCACCGACTGCCCACCCCCTGCCACGACCTGAGGTGGTGCCAGCGGTGCCGTGCTCCTGAGCACGAGACGAACCGGTCCGGAGCCCGCGCTCCGGACCGGCTGTGTGGGTACGTCAGCCGACGGCCGGCACGGGGGCACGGTCCGTTCCGGCCGCTTCCTTGACGTCGGCGTCCCCGGCCTTCTCACCCGGCGCGGGATCGGTGTACGGCGCGGGGGTGTGATCGGCCTCGGGGCCGGAGGTGTACGGAATCTCGCCGCGCAGGACCGCCTTGGCACGGGCCATGTCGAGTTCCCCCTCCCACTTGGCCACCGCCAGGGTGGCGACGCCGTTGCCGACCACGCTGGTCAGGGCACGGGCCTCGGACATGAAACGGTCGACGCCGAAGATGAGCGCCAGGGCGGCGACGGGGACGTGCGGAACGGCGCTGAGGGTGGCGGCCAGGGCGATGAAGCCGGAGCCGGTGACCCCGGCGGCGCCCTTGGAGGTGAGCAGCATGACGGCGAGCATCGACAGTTGCTGGGTGAGGCTGAGGTCGATGCCGAGGGCCTGGGCGAGGAAGACCGAGCCCATGGTCAGGTAGATCGCGGTGCCGTCGAGGTTGAAGGAGTATCCGGCGGGCAGCGTGATGCCCACGACCGGTTTGGAGGCTCCGGCGTGCTGCAGTTTGGCCATCATGCGCGGCAGCACCGGCTCGGAGGACGAGGTACCCAGGACGATCAGCAGCTCTTCCTTGATGTAGCGGAGGAAGGGCAGCAGACGCAGGCCGTTGATGCGCATGACCGTCCCGAGGACGACCAGGACGAAGAACAGGGCGGTGAGCCAGAAGGAGCCGACCAGCAGGAAAAGGTGCCGCAGGGTGTCCAGGCCGTAGTTGCCGATGGTGAAGGCCATGGAGCCGAAAGCGCCGATCGGGGCCAGCCGCATGATCCAGCGGATGAGCGTGAACAGGACCTTGGACAGCTTCTCGATGCCCTGGGTGATCCCCGCACCCGCCTCGCCGGCGGCGTTCAGCCCGAAGCCGAACAGGACCGAGACCAGCAGCACCGGCAGGATCTCGTGGCCGGTCAACGCGCTGATGAGGGTGTCCGGAATCGTGGAGAGGACGAACGCGGCGACGCTCTCGTGGCTCTGAGTCGCCTCCGGCGGCAGGCCCTCGGTGGAGAGAGTGGAGGGATCGACGTGCAATCCGACGCCGGGCTGGACGAGGTTGACGACGACCAGGCCGATCACCATGGCGACGGTCGTCAGCACCTCGAAGTAGATCAGGGCCTTGAGACTGACGCGGCCCACGGCACGCGCGTTGCCCATGGAGGCGATGCCATGGACGACGGTACAGAAGATGACCGGCGCGATCATCATGCGTACGAGCGCGATGAAGCCGTCGCCCAAGGGTTTCAGGTCGGCTCCGAACGACGGCCACAGCCAGCCGACGGCAGCTCCGGCGAAGACACCGATGAGGCACTGGACGTAGAGCAGGGACAGCAGTCGGCGGATGCGGCCGGGTGGAGCGGTGACGGTGCCCGGGGCGGCGTCGTTGCGGCTCATGCGGGGCGTCCTTCCAGGACGGGAACGAGGAGTTCGGCTCGGGCGATGCGGCGGGCGGCGCGGTGCAGCAGCACCGTGGGGGACGCGCCCTCCGCTGCGGGGACGGCTCGGGCGGTGATGACACCGGCCGGGGTGCCCAGGCGCAGCGTGCCGTCGGCGGTCTGCCGGGCGACGCGGTGGGCGAGGGTGCCGGGGGTAGCGACTGCGGTGGCCAGCGCGACGGCCGAGGTGAGACCGATCGCCGGGTGGGGAGCGTGCATCGAGACCATGCGGACGGCCAGGTCGTACTCGTCCGGTCCGACCGGGGTGCCGTCGGTGGTGCGGTAGGCCGCGGGGCGGGCGACGACGCCGACCTTCGGCACGGCGTGGCTGACGGGATCGTTCTCCCTGGCCAGGCCCATGGCAAGGGCGGCCTGACGGCGCAGCATGGTGAGCGTGGGCACTGCCGCGGCGAACTCGGCCAGGGACTCGGTGCCCTGCAGGCCGAAGGCCTTGGCCTCGAACAACGCGGCCGGGGCGCCGGCGTCGACCAGAGACGCCTCGATCCGGCCGGCCGGGCCGGTCAGGGTGTCCACGGCGTGGCCGGTCGGCAGGGTGCGACCCGTGGTCGAACCCGCCGGGTCCTCGAAACCGAGCAGCACCGGAACCCCGAGCGCGGCGGTGCCGGGCACCGCGGCCGTGCCCTCGTCGAAGGCCGTCCGTCCGGGGGTGGGGATGGTGCCGGTGAGGCGGGCCCGGGTGTTGACATTGAGCATCCGCACCGTGGTGGAGTCCGACGTGATCGGCACCAGGCCGTTGTGGACGGCGTACAGGGCGACGGCGGTCGCGCAGTTGCCGCAGTTGCTGGCCCATTCCACGCGCTCGTCGCCGATGCCGACCTGCGCGAAGGCGTACTCGACGTCGATGCCCGGTTTCGTCGAGGTCCGGACGATCGCCGCCTTGGAGGTGGTGGAGGAGGCACCGCCGACACCGTCGATCTGGCGCGGGTCGGCGGCGTTGTAGGCGGCCAGCAGCAGGGTGTCGGCGTCCACGCCGGTCGCCACCACGTCATGGTGGTCGAAGATCCAGCACTTGCTGGTTCCTCCGCGGATCATCTCGCCCTGCAGACGCAACACAACGGTCTCCTCGTGGAAACCCCGACGGCACTTCCGTGCGGGGTGCGATCCACAGTGGGCGCGCGAAGCGTGAAGTACAATCTCGGAAATCTGCACGGGTATTAAGGTGAAGTTAACGCTGGAGGTGGCGTGATGCTCGACGTCCGGCGCATCCTGCTCTTCACCGAGGTCGCCCGCCGGGGCTCGGTCACCGCGACCGCACGAGCCCTCAACTACACTCCGTCAGCGGTGTCCCAGCAGGTCAGCCGCCTGGAAGCAGAAGCCGGGCAGCCCCTGCTGGAGCGCCATGCGCGGGGCGTCACGCTCACCGATGCGGGCCGCGCGCTGGCCGAACGGGGAGAGCGGATCGAGCGCGAACTGACGGCCGCGGCGAACGAGTTGGCCGACTTCGCGGGACTGCACGCGGGCACCCTCCGGGTCGGAACCTTCCCCACCGTCGGCGCCTCCCTCCTCCCACGGGCCGTGATCGCCTTCCGGGAGGCACACCCGGACGTACGGCTGACGGTGCGCAGCGCCCGCATTGCGGGCCTGTGGGCGATGCTGGAGAACCGGGAGATCGAGATGTCCCTGATGTGGGACTACGACTGGAACCGCATCGACCGCGAGGACATCGCCGTCACCACACTGGCCGACGACCCCCCGGCCCTCCTCGTCGGCCAGGGCCACCCCCTGGCCGACCGCCCTTCGGCCGCCCTCGCGGACTTCGCGAACGATCCATGGATCACCCGCGCCGACCGCCACCCGGTGGCCGAGGCCCTCGCCCGCAGCTGCCGCGCAGCCGGGTTCGAGCCGCAGATCGCCTACGAGGCCCACGACTACCAGGAGGCCCAGGCCATGGTCGCCGCCGGCATCGGCGTCGCCCTCGCCCCCACCCTCGCCCTGGAAGGCATCCGAGCCGGCGTCAGCATCCTGCCGCTGCAACCCCCTGCCCCGGTGCGCCGCATCCTCCTCGTCCGCATGAGCGACCACGCCCTCACCCCTGCCGCCCAGGCCTTCGCGGGCTTCCTGCGCGACAGCGCGGCGGTCGGCGCGCCGTCTTGACATGCCATGCCATGCCGCGTTGTACGGCCACCAGGGAAACGGTCCCACCCGCCGACGTGATCGCCGAGATGACCACGTTGGTGACCCGCCATGACGGCCCGCCACCCAGCGATCGGCCCCTACTTGCCCCGGTCCAGTGGGACCGGATGTCGCCACACCCCATGAAATCCAGGTCAGACACCACACACGGAGCCACGGCGGGACGGGCCCCGATGCAGGCGAGGGCGAGGAACCGCGAGCCATGGGCGTGCGCAGTCGTACGACGCTGTCACGTGGCGGGTGGGGGCAACGGAATCTGCCCGAGCGGACCTTCCGGCGCGGTGGCGGCGCGGCGTAGAACGGAGCCGACCGGGAACCGCCCCGGCCAGCGAGGAGGAATCCGCGTGCACCCTTACCAGCGGCAGCGCAGCCCGGAGACCGGTCAGTTACGGGGCGGGCCGTCCGGGACCACCCAGCCGCCCGCCCCACTCACCGGCGCCTGGTTGACCCACTTGCAGCGGGTGGCGTCGGGGGACACGGGTGCGGGACAGCATCACGAGGGCGCGAGTCAGCAGACGCAGGCCGTCGACCACGGCCGCGGCGGGGCCGGAGTGACGGTCCAGCGTGTCGGCGCCGAAGCCCCGGCGGAGTCCGCCCGGGAGCAGGAGGCGCCCGCGCCAGAGGTCGGCAGCGGCGACAAACACGGCGCGCAGCAGATCCGGCGCCTGATGAAGTCGATCCCCGACCACACGGTCCTACAGAAGATCAAGATCGGCTGGCTCGCCCCCAACACCTGGTGGCCCGAGGAGTGGATGGTCGAGGGGGAGCCCAAGCTGCGCCGCACCCTGGACCGGCGAGTGAAGCTCGGTGAGCCGTTCACCGACCAGGAGCTGGCGGACATCCAGCACCTGTCCGAGCTCAACCCGAAGTGGCTCGAAAGGGTCGGCATCGGCACGTACCAGGAGGCCGAGAAATACGTCGGAGGCCGGTTCGACAACTGGATGAAGCTTTCCTCCGGGAAACGCGTGCTCACCGCCACGCTGGCCTTCAAGAAGCAGCATCCGCACATGGTCGAGGCGATGAAGGCTCCCCCGAGCCACCCGGACTACACCCTGGGCAGGTTCATGACGACCAAGTCCCCCAACATCCCCGACGGCGTGAAGGAGGAGATGAAACGGGAGGCGTACGAACAGATCCGGCAGACGGCCGTGGACACCCTTCACCCGGCCGGTATCCCTGCCGAGCGGCGTCACCCGGACGCGCACAAGGACTCCACCCGGGCCTGGGCGCCCAAGGACAAGGACGCTCGGGAGATGCTCACCAAGGTGCTGCTGATCCTCCGCAACGGTCTGAAGCTCTACGACGCCGGCCAGAAGGCCCACGTGGACGACCACGGGCAGGACGTCATCCGGGCGCTGGCCCACGGCGGCCGAGTCGTCATCGACATCCCCGCCCTGACCGACGGTCAGTCGCCGTACGACCTCACGGACTTCCTGGGCGCCACCCAGCCGGTTCCGCACCCCCCGGACTCGGAAGGCCAGGATCCGGCCCGCCAGCTCGGCCCCTCGGTGTCCCACCGCGGCTTCGCAACTCACCGTACGAAGATCACCGAGGACAAGGACGGGAAGCCCGGAAAGTTTCAGGAGGAGGGCGAACTCCCTGCCGCCGTGAAGAACTTCTTCTCCAAAGCGGGCTCGAACCCACCGCTGCTCATGGGCATGGACATTTCGGGCGGCGGTCTCGGCGGCGCCGACTGGAACGGCGACGTGATCCTGCCCAACGGGTCCTGGGGTCACATGCTGCTGGTATTCCAGCAGCCGACTGCGAAGACGAAGGGTTCCCTCCTGGTCGGTATCGAGACTCTCGCCCCGGGCGCCACGAGCCCGGTCGGCTACGAGCACAAGGCCACCTCCAGCGAGGCCACCGCCAACGACGAGTCCGTCCTGCACGGCCACAAGGGCGACAAGGTCGGCGCGGGCAAGCTCAAGGAAAACTCCCGCCTGGTCGAACTCTCCGACTTCGCGCAGAAACGGAACGACGGCGACTGGCGCACGTTCCTCGACGAACTTAACCAGGAGTGGGTGCAGAAACTCGGGAAGACCGAGGACGGCAGCAAGGAACGAGAAGCCCTGTACAGGGAATTGGTCGGCCCCCGCCAGACGTAGCGCCCTGTTTTCCGCGGTCGTGCAAGAGCACTGCGGCCGCCGGGCCCGACGCCATCCCCGTACCGCCATCCAGCCACGGAGCGAGGAACCAGTCGATCGCCGCCAGCCGCACCGCGGCGAGCCTGCCATGGACCGGGCGATCCAGCCCGCGCCGCACACCACCCTGGCAGACGCCGCCCATACGGCCCTGAGCATGATCAGACAGGCCCTCGCACAGATATCGGAACTCATCGCTCGACGCCGCACCGAACGTGGTCAGATGCCGCCGCCGGTCACAGACGGTGTCAACTTGACTCGGCCGTAAACGACCGGGCTTGGAGGTAGCGCCCAGCTGGCTGCTGGGTGGGCTCCTCCGCCCAGACACCTAGGAAGGTGCTGGGACGCGTGACTCACGCCCCGCAATCCACACAGCCTCGCCGCGTGCGGCGATGTTGCGGGAAGCATTCCGGTCGGCGTGGGCAACGACCCCGCACTTCCGGCAGATGAAGAGGCCCTGGCCGACCCGGTTCCCCTTCTCGATGTGATGACACTCGGCGCATTCCTGACTGGTGTACGCCGGATCGACGTACACCAGCGGAACGCCTGCCCGGCGTGCCTTGTACTCGATGAACTGTCCGAGTCGATGGAAGGCCCAGGAGTGGAGCGTGACCCGTTGCGGCTTGCGGAGCCGTACCCTCTGCCGGATGCCGCCCAGGTCTTCCAGGGCGACACCGGACGAGGTGCGTTCAGCCTCGGTCACGATCCGTTTCGCGATGATGTGGTTGACATTCGCGGCATGCCGCGCTTCCTTGCGGCGCCGGTTCTTCAGCCGTCGTTTCGCGGACTTGGTGCCCTTTGACTGCAACGTGCGGCGCAGGTCGAGTTGCTGCTTGCGGTGCCGGTTCAGTCCGCGACCGGCGGCACGGTATCCGGTGGAGGTGGTGGCGATGTTGGCAATGCCCAGGTCGACGCCGATGAACCGGTCGGGCTCGTACTGCTCGGCTTCGGAGACCTCGCACACGGCGACCAGGTAGAACACGGCATCACGTTCGATCAGGTCGGATTCGCCCCTGCGGTACTCCCGCAGCGTTTTGAGGGCGTCGGCGGAGCAGGCGAAGCGGACGTTCTTCAGGCGCCCTGCCGTGGTCCAGAAGCTGACCGTCTGCGCGTCGTACTACCAGGACAAGCACCGGTCGTCGAACGAGTGCGCGGCCTCGGAACGGAAGACAACGGGCTTGGACTCGGCCTTCTTCCGGCGCTTCGAGCCAGGCTTGCCGAGATTGCCGCCCGCAGGTTCACCCGCAGCGTGGTGTAGGCGTCGCACACCTTCTTGATGGTGTGCTGCGCGGCCTGCGCCCCGAGACCGGCTGCTTTCAGCTCGGCGTAGGTGTGCTTGCGCAGTTCGTACTCACGCGGCACACCACGGGCGAATGCCACCTCCGACACCCAGTTGGCGCGGTCATTGACCGTGTGCAGGGTCGCGCCGATGGCGGGCGCCTGTACGACATCCGGCATCAGCTTGAACTGCGCGCTGGGAACCAAACCCCAACATCCGCAGGGGCCGTACGGTCGTATTCACCCTCCACACACACTTGGTCTTCACACCCGAATACCGGCGTGGACCGTTCACGGACGAGATCTTTCGACGCTGCGAGGAAGTCATGCGCGCCGTCTGCGCCGACTTCGAAACCGAGCTGGTCGAGTTCAACGGCGAACGCGACCACGTCCACCTCCTCACGCACTACCCACCGAAGGCCTCCCTCTCCAAACTGGTGGGCTCCCTCAAAGGTGTCTCCGCCCGCAGACTCCGCCAGAAGTACCCCGACCACATCCGCAAGTACCTGTGGGGCGCGCACTTCTGGTCACCCTCATATTTCGCGGCGAGCTACGGCGAAGCACCGTCGGCTGCCATCAAGGAGTACATCGAGCAGCAAAAACGTCCGTCGTGATCTACACGCCAGAACAATCCAGAGAAGCGATTCCTCCCGAGCGTGAACACCCGGGATTCCTCGCTAGATCCCGCTGAACGCAAACCGGTGAACCCCTGGAGGCACAGCGCAATCTTCCCGCCGTAGGATGAACGGCGACGCGACGACCCGTGTTGCGGGGGTGAGTTCCACGCTCGTGGCACTACACGATTGCGAGGTGTGCGATGCGTGAACTGTCACATGCCGCAAGGCCAGTTGGAGATGGGCTCGATGACGGTGGTGACTCAGGCGACGTGCAGTCACCGGGCGGGCCGGGCGAGGGCCGCAAGCCCGCGCGGGCCGCACCGGAGACCAACGTCCTCGACCGCCTGGCCGCGCTGCAACGCTTGGCGGGAAACGCCGCCGTTGTGCGTCTGCTGAGTCCTCCGAGGACGGCGGCCGATCGGGAAGCCCCTTCAGCCGACGACCAAGACGCGGGCTGAGCGGAAAGCAATAAGGGCTGGACGGCGCTGACTACCCGCCGCCGTCCAGCCGTTTCGTCAGCGCAGACTTCAGCCCGCCCCGCCCGGGTCGTCGAAGTTCTTGTATTTGTCGACCGGAAAACCGCCCGTGATGCCTGCCACCTGGCCTGCATCATCGCCTGTGGGCCTGTAGTGACCGCTGTCGTTCGTCCACTTCATCAGGACACCGTCGGTGAACACGGCAGTACCTGCCCAGTACACGTGCCCGTCGCCGGCTTTACTGGCCTTCGCGAGCGCGGAATGCCCCTCTTCGTACTCGGTGCCGACTTGCGACGCCATGATCTTGTCCGGCTTCCGCACGGGGATCACGAAGTTGTACTTGCCGTTCGCCAGCGCGGGGGTCCCGTACTGCTTGCGACCCTCGTGCGGTGACGCCGAGTACAGCATTGTCGAAAGGTCGAGGGAGAGCTTGTATCGGCTGCCGTGACGCCGCTGGACCAGCATGTCGTTCGCGAACGCGACCGTCCCCTGCATGGGAAGAGGAAGCGATTTTTCCAGCTGGTCCTCCAGCTTGGCGGCCAAATCGTCCTTGCCCTGGGCCCGCAGCATCTGCGCGTTCCGTGTCAGCGCCGAGGCGGACCGGGACACCTCCATGTCCTCCCGAGTGGCCCGCCGGGTGCGCTGTACCGCGACGGCACCAGTCGCGACACGCTGTACGCCGTGCCCGCAGGCATGGCTGTGCCGGTGCTGTTCGACGTCGTTGGTCGGCTCCCCGGAGGCGATCCTCTGGATGGGCGCGGGTCCTTGCATGACCCGGTCCGCCGTGTTGACAGCGTGCCGTTCACCGGAGTCGCCCGGATCCGAGATGCTCAGACCGGCGCCGTTGTCCACGCCTGGGACGGACCCCTTCGCCTGGTCGAGCGTGTGTGCCAGCTCGTGCGCCCAGTCCTTCTGGCTCATCCCTCCGCCGTCCACGATGTGCTGACCGGTAGTGAACGCCTTGGCCTCGACGATGGCCGCCGCCTCCCGCGCGGCAGGCCCGTCATGCACCCTCACGCGGCTGAAGTCGGCGCCGTCGAAACGCGCCTGCATCTCGGTCTGCAAGCCGGGATCCAGCTGGCGTGCCGGCGACTGAAGGGCATTGTCCACTGCGGCGCGCTGCACCTGGGCGTGGTCCGCGTTCTCCCTCTCCTGGTCGGCAGGCCCGCTTCCCTTGGCCGCGATACGTTGCAAGTGCGTCAGCCAGGCGCCCGTCAGCCCTGCGCGCGGCGTGCCGGCACGCGATGCGGGCGACGGGCGTTCGTTACTACGAGCCTGTCCATGTCCGAGGTAGTGCACGCAAGTCCTCTCCAGCAGCAAGGAAGCTTTCGTCTCGTTCTAAGTCATCGCGACGGGTGCGACAAGGTCCATCCGGACAGACTGTCTGCCCTCCTGGTGCACGTTCAGGCGCGCGCTGACGGCCTCTGGAAAGCGACCGCACGGCTTAGTACTCCAGTCTGACTTTGTGATCGCACCTGCAGCGGGGCGGTGTGAGGAGCTCTGGGAACTCCAGGGGTCCCGTTGACGGCGGCTCGGTAGGGTCAGCTCGTGCACCCTGACGAGAACACCCCTGCCGAGGTAGCACCGACCTTGAACTGGCAGGATGGCTCAACGCTGCGATGGATCGAGCAGCCCGAGGAGGTCGATTCCGCGTTTGACCGGCGCGAGCCGCTCGTCGGGGTGGGCGTGATCGCTCTGGCGCTGAACCATCCGGACGCGAACGCGATCTTGCCCCGAGTCGCCCGCGCGCTGGTGGCCGAGGAGGCGGAAGTGCGCCGCCAAGGCGTGGTAGCTCTTGCCCATGTCGCCCGGCTGCATCGAACCGTGGATAGGCGATGTCTCAATCTCCTGCGCGGCTTCCCTCGCGGCAACGAAGCCGACGACGACCTCTGGTCCTTCGTAGACCATCGCCAGCTGCCGTTGTGGCTCTGGCGGTACCACGCGGCACAGCGGTTGGCCTGGCTGGTTCGTGACAGGTGGCGGGACTGAAGCTCCACCCACGGACGGCGGGAACCAGTACGGTCACCGCGTGATCTTGGTGAGGTGTGTGGACTCTCCAAAATCGTGCGGTGGCCGCGGGCCATAGCGTAGACCCAGCCTGCTGGCGGGCGATGTTCGACCAGGCCATGGCCCGCATCGCGGGCCGGTTCCGACGGGTGGAACCGAGGGCGACGGCGCGGGCGTTCGTGCTCGGGCTGCTGTCCGGCGTCGAGCGCAAGAACTGCTGGCAGCTGGCCGAGGAAGCTGGCCATGCCCGCCCCGGCGCGATGCAGCGGCCGCTTCGAAGTGCACGCTGGGATGCCGACGAGGTGCGCGACGAAGTGCGGTCCTACGTGCTGGACCACCTCGGCGGTGACGGGGTGTTGATCGTCGACGAGACGGGGTTCTTGAAGACGGGCCTCCATTCGGCGGGCGTGCAGCGGCAATACACCGGCACCGCCGGGGCCCGTATTTCAATAAGTGCTCGGCAGAGGAGTGTTGGTGGGAGTTTGAGATATGACCCCGTGTCTGTCAGGCCGCGTTGCCGCTCGTGCTCTGCGGGCCAAGTTCGATCAGATCCTTCCGCACTTCGATGAGCGCCGCCGTCGGTTGTACCTGGCCAGCGAGGCGGCGGCCCTCGGCCGCGGCGGGATCGTCCGGGTCGCCGCCGCCTCCGGCACCAGCACTGCAACCATCGCGCGGGGTATGGCCGAGTTGGCCGGTTGCTCCTCACCGACCCTGCGGGTCCGGGCTCCAGGTGCGGGCCGCAAGCGGCAGACGGAGACCGACCCTGGTCTGCTGCCCGCGCTGGAGTCGCTGATCGAGCCGCACACCCGAGGCGACCCCGTCTCCCCGTTGCGGTGGACCACGCTGTCGTTACGGGCCCTGGCCTCGACCCTCACCACACAGGGCCACCCGATCAGCGCTTCAACCGTCGGACACCTGCTGCACACCCTGGGCTACAGCCTGCAGGGAACCGCGAAGACAACAGAGGGCATCAGCCATCCGGACCGCGATGCCCAGTTCACCCACCTGAATGCCACCGCCGCCGCGTTCCTCAACGATGCCCAGCCGGTGATCAGCGTCGACACCAAGGCCAAGGAATGGCTCGGCAACCGGGACCGGCCCGGTCGCACCTGGCGGCCGGGCAAGAACGTGATCAAGGTGGACTGCCACACGTTCACCACCAACGACCAGCCCATGGCGATCCCCTACGGGATCTACGACATCGCCCACAACAGCGGATGGGTCAACATCGGCACCGACCACGACACCGCCCAGTTCGCGGTGGAGTCCATCCGCCGCTGGTGGCAGCACCGCGGACGGGCGGACCACCCGCATGCCGGCAGGCTCCTGATCACCGCCGACTCCGGCGGCTCCAACGACCCCCGACGCTGGACCTGGAAAAGCAACCTGGCCGCCTTCGCACGGGAGAGCGGCCTGGAGATCACGGTCTGTCACCTACCGCCGGGGACTTCGAAGTGGAACAAGACAGAACACCGGATGTTCTGTCACATCACCGCGAACTGGCGGGGGCGGCCGCTGACCAGCTATCAGGTCGTCCTCGAGACCATCGCCGCCACAACAACCAGGACCGGCCTGACCATCGGGGCCGAACTGGACACAGGCAACTACGACCTCGGCATCAGCGTCACACCCGCCGAGTTCCACACCCTTCCGATCACACCCGACACCTTCCACGGTGACTGGAACTACACACTGGCTCCCGTTCCACCGCGAGCGCCAGACACGTCGGCAACGACACACCGAACCGACCCGGCCCTGACCGCGATGCTCACCGATCCGGCCCTGACCGGCACGTCACGAACCGCCTTCGAGTATCTGGTGGCGGTCTCGGAGCCCTTCTAGGACGCCTTGGCCGAGGCAGCATTCCAGCGACGCTTCCACCGCCCGCGCAGCTACCGCCACCCACAGACCAGCAGCGTGGACCACACCCACCGGCTCCTGGCAGCCGTCCTGCACCGCCGCCAAGCGGTGACCATGACGTTCCTGGCCCAACTACTGGGCGTCAACCGCACCAACCTGTCCATCCAGTACCAGGACGCAAAACGACTGCTGGACCTGCACCGGATCCTCGTCACGCCGATACCCGTACCGCCCGCCCGCACATTGGAACAGCTACACGCCCGAACAACCCCCGTGGAACCCGTCGCTGACAGTTATTGAAATACGGGCCCCCGGCAGGATTGAGAACGCCCAGGTCGGGGTGTTCCTCGCCTACGCGTCGTCAAGGGGACGGGCCCTGATCGACCGTCGGCTCTACCTTCCCGAGCACACCTGGTGCCGGGATCCCGACCGCCGCTCGGGCTCCGGCGTTCCCGCGCGGGCCGAATTCGCCACCAAGCCCCGCCTGGCCCTGCAGATGATCGAAGCGGCCCTGGACGCCGGGTGCTCCTCCTCCTGGGTGACTGGCGACGAGGTCTACGGCCAGGACCCCCAGCTTCGCTCCGCCCTGGAGGCGCGCGGGATCGGCTACGTCCTGGCGGTCGCCTGCACCTCCAGGGTGCGGATCAACCAGGACCGCACGGCGGTCCAAGTCGACGCCGTGGCCGCTTCCCTGCCCCAAGACACCTGGCACCGGCAGAGCGCCGGCGCCGGAGCGAAGGGCCCGCGCTACTACGACTGGGCGTGGGTGCAGACCGGCGCCGACAGGAACCGGTACCTTCTGATCCGCCGCAACCCCGCAACCGGCGAACTCGCCTTCTACCTGTGCTGGTCACCGGGGGAGGTGGCCCTGTCCGCGCTGGTGCGCGTCGCCGGGATCAGATGGTGCATAGAAGAGTGCTTCCAAGCCGCAAAAGGCCAGGTCGGCCTGGACCACTACCAGGTCCGCCACTGGACCTCCTGGCACCGCCACATCACCCTGGCCATGTTCGCACTGGCCTTCCTCTCCGCCGTGGCGATCAGTGCGAAGCCCGACCGATGCACCACCGACCTGACTCATCCAGTCCGCAGCAGCGACCCGATCGACCTGACCATCCCGGAGATACGCCACCTCATCAGCACACTGTTCAGTCGGCCGACTCCACCTCCGCACAGCCTTCTGGCCTGGTCAATCTGGCGCAGACTCCACCAAGCACAGGCCAGACGCTGCCACTACCGACGACGCCTCACCTGCGGCTCAGCCATGTAGATCACGAAGTCGCACTGGAGTATTAGCTTGTCGTTTATGCAGCTTCGCTGTTTGTGATGGCTACCGCGAGGTCTGGTTTGCCAACACACCCGAACCATTCACCACGCCTCTCAAAAAACCAGCAACACACCAGCCCAGCCACCACCACCACACCAACAAACCCCCCTCCGAGTGTCACGTCACTTCGGGCGCGGGTCGTGGTCTCGGACATAGACGGTGACGCGCGCCCCGTTGACATGGGTTGTTCCGGACTCGTGGAAGTGGCGCCGCAGGGTGCTTGTCTTTGCTTCCTCCTGCGGGTTGGTCGACGAGTGCACACCCACGGCGCGGACCACGACTATCCGGTCGAATTCCAGCATGCGTGCGGCTATTTCCCGGGCGGGAAGTTCGACACCTGCAAGTGTGTTCGACGAAACGGGGTCCTGTGCCAGGGCGAGATCTGTCAGGAAACGGGTGTCCTCGGGGTTGGCCGCGGTCAAGATCCGTTGCTGGCCGGATAGGTAGAGCAGCCCGTCGCCGGGACGGCCTTCCTCGCGTACGGCGGCACCGATGGCAGTGACGTCATTGCTCCGGCTCTGGGGCGTCCTCAGCGAAAGGCTCGGCTGGACGAGCGCGGCCAGTACGGCAACCGCCGCGATCCACGCGTAGCGGGAAGACCGCTGCCGCCGGAGGAAGTGATCCATCCAGGCGCCCAGCAGCAAGGCAATTCCTACATTGCTGTAGACCACATACCGGTCGACGAAAAGGGGCTTGACCAGTGAGGCGATCAGCAGGAGAAGGCCGGGAAGCACAAGAATCGGCACAGCCAGCGCGGAAAGCCGCACGGGCCCCCTCACCCTCAGGGGTGCCAGGGCACACACCACGCCCAGTACCGCCACCACCAGGAAATAACCAGGCCGTACCGGTCCACTGATCCAGGACACCTGCTCCGACTGCCCCGCACTGCAGATCGCCAGCGGCAACAGCCCGGCCACCACGCCTGCGACAACCACACCCCACGCTCTCAGCACCGGTCGTGGAACACGGGAGACCGCCAGTGTGACGCCGTGAGCAACCAGGGCGAGAACCGCGAACTCATGGAGCAGACAGGCCAGCAGCATGGTGGAGCCATAGACCGCCCACCGCCACCAGGCACGACGCGAGACGCTGACCACAAGTGCATAGGTGGCCCAGGTGACCAGGGCACAGACCATGGCATACGAACGGCCTTCCTGCGCGTACTTCTGTACCTGGGGAAGGAGCGCAAACACCAGCCCCGCCAGCAGCCCGGCACGGGGTCCCGCCAGGCGTAGCGCCAGAAGCCCGACTCCGCTCGCCGCCAGGGACATTGCCAGCACGGAAGGCAGCCGCAGTGTCAGCAGCCCTCCGCCGAAGTGACCGAAGATTTCGTGCATCACGGCGTAGTAGAGGACATGGACCAGATCAATGTGCTGGGCGGTGAGCCATATCTGCGAAAGATCGCGGTGTGCGAGCTGATAGGTGACGGACTCGTCCCCCCACATGGTGTTCTGCCTGCGGATACCCCAGAGTCCCAGAGCGATGGTCAGCGCCACGGGAGCGATGACGACAGCGGCTTCGGCCGGGCTCGGTGATGGGCGACGGGCGGGTACGGGAGGGGAAACCGTCCCGGCCATGGCGGGGGCACGTTGATCAACGGACATCGGTGGCAGGGCCCTTCAGCAGTGGCGAAGAAACTCCGCCAGCGTGCCCGGACCTCGTTGACCGGATGCTGATCCAACCTGACCGGCCGATCAGGAAGGCGGGCCGGCGCTGTGCGAGGCTGCACCGCATGCGCATCCTGGTGGTCGAAGACGAGGTGGACCTTGCCCGCACCCTGCACACCGGTCTGACCGCCGAGGGCTACAGCGTCGACCTCGCCCATGACGGGCGGCAGGGGCTGTGGATGGCCCGGACCGGTGAATACGCCCTTGTCGTGCTGGACTTGATGCTGCCCGGACTCAACGGCTACAAGGTCTGCGCCCAGTTGCGCCGGGAGGGCAACGCGACCCCCATCCTGGTTCTCACCGCCAAGGACGGGGACTGGGACCAGGCAGAGGCCCTGGACACGGGGGCCGACGACTACCTGGCCAAGCCCTTCTCCTACGTGGTGCTCGTCGCACGGCTGCGGGCGCTGGTCAGACGAACGGCCACGGTCGCCCCGCCCGTCCTGGCCGTGGGTGACCTCTCGTTGGATGTCGCCGGCCGAGTCTGCCGCCGGGCCGGGGCCCGGGTGGATCTCACGCCCAGAGAGTTCGCCGTTCTGGAGTTGCTGGCCCGCCGGGCGGGCCAGGCGGTCTCCAAAGCGGATCTGCTCTATCACGCGTGGCCGGACGAAGCCCTGGATCCCAACCTGGTGGAGGCGCGGGTCAGCGCACTGCGCAAGAAGGTGGACTCCGCGTTCGGCCGACGGTCCCTGGAGACCGTACGGGGTACCGGCTACCGGCTGGTGGACGACCGTGAACGCGACTGAGCCGCGACGCCGCTGGTGGCCGCGTTCGGTACGAGCCCGCACGGCCCTGACCGTCACCTCGGCCGCCGCCGTCATCCTGCTCGGCATCGGCTGGTGGCTGCACCACGACGTCTACCGCCAGGGCACACGGATCGCCGAAGGACAGGCCGAGCAACAGGTCTGGGCTCTCGTCGATCAGCTGAACGGGGGTGTGCTTCCCGCTCAGAAAAGCATCGTGCTGCCGTACGAGGTCGTCGCGACCGGCCGGCGCACCGCTGTCGCCTACGGCGGAGGCATGGAAGCCCTCGATCCCGGCACCCGCCATGTGCTGCCCACCCCATCGGGGGCCAGGGGGCCCGGAGTCCTGACGATCTTTCCCCTCCGCATACCGGAGCGCGGCTCCCACTCCAGGGACAGATCCGGCCTGGTCGGCAGGACCTTCACGGTCATGTACGCAGATGTCAGCGCCAATGAACTCAGCAGGGACCAAGTCGCCGCTCTGGGCGTCACCTCCGACGCCCTCCTGCGGGTCTATGTGGTGGTGCTCCCGAAAACGGCCGAGGAGATCGCCAGGACCACCGACCTCCTGCTGCTGCGGGCCGGGCTCGTCAGCCTCGTACTAATCGCCGCCGCCGTCTACTTCACCGTCCGCAGGTCGCTGCGGCCGGTCGAAGCCATCCGCGTCCTCACCGCCTCGGTCACCGCGAACGACCCCCGCGAACGCGTCACGGTCCCTGCCACGGGACACGAGATCGCCGCCCTGGCCACCACCATCAACAGCACCCTCCAGCGCCTCGACGACGCCGCCGCCCAGCAACGCCGCTTCGTCGCGGACGCCGCCCACGAACTGCGCAGCCCCCTCACCACCCTGCTCGCCAGCCTGGAAGTCGCGCTCGCCTACCCGGAACGCACCGACTGGCCCGCCGCGACCACCACCGCCGCACGACAGACCCGCCGCCTCCAGGCCCTCGCCGAAGACCTGCTGCTCCTCGCCCGCCTCGACACCCGCACCCCCACAGCCAGCCCCGAAACCGTCGACCTGACAGCCCTCGCCTCCCGACTGACCGAGCAATACCCGCTCACCGAACGACCGTTGACCCTCACCTGCGACAGCACCTCCCCCGCACACGCACACGGAAACCCCGGCGAATACGAACGACTGCTGCGCAACCTCATCGACAACGCCGCCCGCCACGCCGCACACCGCATCCAGATCACCGTCCGAAACCAGGACGACTGGATCGTCCTCACCGTGCACGACGACGGACCGGGCGTGCCCGCCGAGGACGCCGAGCGCATCTTCGAACGCTTCGTCCGCCTCGACGACGCCCGCTCCCGCGACCACGGCGGCACCGGCCTGGGCCTCGCCATCGCCCGCGACCTGGCCCACCGCCACCGCGGCACCCTCACCCTCACCCCCCGGACCCTCGGGGCGTGCTTCCAGCTACGCCTTCCCCGAGCGCCCACACCGGCCGAGAAATGACGCGCTGCACCGCGGAAGCTCTTCGGAACCGGACAACCACCAGATGACCACGCCCACCACCACTGACGCAGTAACGATCATCGACTTCACCCGCCACCTGGCTGAGCCCGACTACTGTGGACCTTCACTGAGCGACTCTGTCGGGGATCCTGGTTGCACCGTGAGGCGCTGTGGTTCGAGTGGAGGTGGAAGACCATCACCTCTGGCCTTTCGCAGCAGGTCAGCGTAGCTGACGGCAGCCTGATCCGGGTGGCGCCGAGGAAGGCGGGAGCGGCCCTGACAAAGCCGGAACGTACCAGCACTGCCAGATGGTGCGGGTCCGGCGAGCGAGACGAAGAGGAGTACGCAAGGAACCAGCGTTACTACGTCCTTCAACCCCGACACCGGCTCGAACCTGGCGGATCTGGGCCGGGCGCGGTGCGTCTCGTCGTCTGAGGTTCCCTCGTCATGCGGGAGCCGATGATCAGCTGGTCAGCAGGGGGTGACGGGTGTTCAGATTCGTTGGTTCGGCCGTCGCCTGCTCGGCGTAGTACTTCTCCTCGAACTCGATCGGGCTGAGGAAGCCGAGCCGTTCCTGGGTGCGGCGGGAGTTGTAGAAGCCGTCGATGTACTCGAAGAGCACGAGATTCACTTCGGCCCTCGTGGTGAAGGTGCGGCCGCGGAGGCCCTCGGTTTTGATGAGCATCCAGAGGTTCTCCGCGAGGGCGTTGACGCTCCTATAGCTGTCAACTCGTTGCGGGGATCGTCTGGGTAGCAGGTCGAAGTAGGTGGTAGACCTCGCGAATAACGTAGCGCTTGAGGCAGCGGATGATCTCGCGTTTGGTCTTCCCCTCGGCGGTGCGGCGCGCGACGTAGTCGATCGTGGGCTGATGGAATCGCATGCGGACGATGACGGTGCGATAGATCGCGGCGTTGAGCTGCCGGTGGCCGCCGTGGTTGATGCCCCCTGACCGCCACGGCCGGGTCTGCCTCAGCTACTTCACCCACAAGGCCACGAATCGCTTGCACACATCACGGTCCATCTCCAGCTCGCGGATGCGCTTGTCCTTCTCCCGGGCCTCGGCCCGCAGCCGCTCCAGCCCGGCCCGCTCGCCCTCCCGCAACCGGCCACCCGAGCCTGCTCCCGCGGATGCCTGGACGGGCGTGTCCGACGACGGCGAACCGTTGCGCTCGGCCCGCGACACCCAGCTGTGCAGCGTCCCCGGATGCACACCGAGTCCCTCGGCCACTTCCGGGATCGGCTTCCCGGTCCCGGTCACGATCCGTACCGCTGCCTCGCGGAACTCCGCGTCGCAGATGCTTTTCCTGGATACCACGACCCTCAACCATCCCACCGGTAACGGTCTCCACGCTACGAGAGGAGGCTCATGATGTCTCCGCAAGGTTGTTGGTGGCCCGGCCCGGGAAGGGGCGGGCTGGACGCTGGGGTGCATGGCCGCGGTGATGAGGAGAAAGGCGGCGGTGGCCAGGAGGATGTCGCCGATGCTGATCACGGCGAGCAGTGCCGGGACGGAGATGGTGCGGAACCCGGCGGCGGCTGCGGTCGACATCCGGTAGGGCATACGGCCGTTGGCGAGCTACGAGACCCGGGAACTGGGAGCGAACAGTGAGTCTTCTTGTCAGACCCAACGGATAGCGTTACCGCTGAGGGCACGCTTCCGGGCTGGACAGCCCGTTGCACCGCCGAGCACGATCACCGAAAGAGAAATCCATTGAAGAGCCTGCCGCAGACTGACGACACCCTGCTGATCCGTACCGACTTTTCCGACCAGACAGCTTGGCAAGCCCTCCACACGGCAATCACCACACCGAACGAGGACGACTTCATTGCAAATGTTCACATAGTGGATGAGGCTGCATACCGCGACCTGACGCCCGAACAGGTCATCTCGCTGGCCCCCGCCCGGGGCTTCTTGTTGATCGTGGCCGACAAGACCGCTCTCACCACGCCGGAGATGCCCCTGCTCGCTGTCCTGCCCCACGAGGAGGGCGACGACGAATTGGAGCAGGAGCACGGAAAACTGCGAGTCATAGCCGAAGAACTGTGGTCGATCGAGAACAACATCTCCCTCGCCAACATGGACTGGGAGGAATTCGTCGACGCCGCGGATGACGACGGCGTTTTCCGGGGCTTCTGATATGAGACCGTGTTTGAGATCTGTCGTTTCCTGGTGCGGCTGCGGTCGTTGGGCCGTCTGTGGGGCACGATCGGGGTGGGTATCCGTCTGATCTGAAGGACGGGCAGTGGGCGCTGGTGGAGCCGTTGCTCCCGCCAGCCAGAGTGGGTCCGAAGGGCGGCCGGCGGGAGAAGCATCCGCGACGCCGGATCGTGGACGCGATCTTGTATGTCGTACGAACTGGATGTTCTTGGCGTCAGTTGCCCAACGACTTCGCGCCCTGGCCCACTGTGTACTGGTACTTCACCTGGTGGCACGACGACGGCACGGGAGAGCGGATCCACGACGCCCTGCGCGACCAGGTCCGCGAGGCCGATGGCCGCAACCCTGAGCCGAGTGCAGGGCTGATCGACTCACAGTCGGTCCGCACCGCCGATACCGTGCCGGCCGCCACGAGAGGCTTTGACGCGGGCAAGAAGGTCAAGGGCCGCAAGCGGTTCATCGTCACCGATACCCTCGGTCTACTCTTGGCCGTCCATGTCGTCGCGGCGAATGTTCAGGACCGCGATGGGGGCAGGCGCCCGTTGCTGTGGACTCGCCTTGACCATCCGAGCATCCGGAAGATCTGGGCGGACCAGGGCTTCGCCGGCCGCCTGGTCGACTGGGCCGCGCACATCCTGGGCCGCGAGGTGGAGGTCGTTCGCAAGGATCCCGATCAGCGAGGGTTCCAGGTACAACCGAAGCGGTGGGCGGTGGAACGCACTTTTTCCTGGCTCACCGCCCACCGGCGCCTGGCCCGCGACTACGAAGCCAGCCCGGCCCACTCGGAGACCATGATTCGTTGGGCAATGATCGGCATCATGGTGCGCCGGCTCACGCGCACAGGTCCTGCCGCGCGGCCGGGTCGCCGACCGCTCACCAGGGTCTCGGCAGCGGGACAGACGCCTGGCGCGTAGGCAACCGGCTCAGTCCACATCGTCACCGAGAAGCACAGCCTGCAAGGCAAGCAGGTCCGCGTCATCGAGCTGTGGAACCGTCCAGCTGTTGGCTTCTGCGTGCGCGATGAACTGTGGTTCGAGTGTCACGTGGTAATGCTCGACGTAGTGGGCCAGGTCCGAGTACCAAAGCCAGTGCCCGTCGGTCAGCAGGTGCAGCCCTCCGATCACAGCCTTGTCAGGGCTGAGAACATCACGCGCCAGGGTGGTCGTCGCAGCGAGCAGGGCACCGGATCGCAGGTATTCGACCAGCTCATGAGCGTTCACTGACGCATCGGTCTTGATCGCGGACCACAGCGACGGCCCGTCTGGGCTGCCCTGTTCAAGTTCTCTGAAGTCGCCGACGAAGGGGACCCGCGCATCGCTCACCCGCAGAGGTTAGAACTCCCCTCCACCCACGATCGACGTAGATCTCAAACACGGTCTGAGGCGACAGGCGTTAGCGACGGATCTCCAACCCAACGTGCACATCTACTGAGGGTTTTCAGAGTGGCCCCCGGACGGGTGACGGCGGGACCGTAAGCAACGGACAGGGTCCCCGTGCCGTTGAGAGAGTCGCCAACGTCGCCGCGCGCCTGGCCAAGTGGGGACTGCGCGGACCGGACGAACTTGACGACGTGGTGCTGCTGCTCGTCTCCAGCGTGGTCGGGGACGGCTGCCGGCACATCAGCGTCCATCTCGCCGAACAGGACCACCAGGCGCTGGTCCTCGCGCTCAGCCACCAGGCCGAGCCCGGCGACCTCCATGACGTGGTCCTGCCGCGCCTGCACGAACTCGGAGCCGCCAGCTGCGGAACCGAACTCACACCGGAAGGGCGCCAGATCTGGGCTGTCCTCGACTGCGCTGCTTCACGCCCCACAAGCGCGGCAGGTCAGACACCCCATGTCGTTGGGGTGTCAAGCAGGGTGGGGGTAGGCGTGGTGTGACCACGCGGTTGCCTCGTCGTAGGGGGTGCGGGTTTTGAGGCAGCCGTGGAGGATGCCGACGAGCCGGTTGCCGAGCTGGCGGAGGGCGGGGTTGTAGCCGAGCTCGCGGGCCCGTTGCTTGTCGTAGTAGCGGCGTGCGCCGGGCGAGGCGCGCAGGGCGCTGAAGGCCTGGCTCTGGAGAGCGTCGGCGAGGCGGTTGTTGCGGACGTAGCGGGCCTTGACGGTGTGGCTCTTGCCGGAGGCCCGGGTGACGGGGCTGGTGCCGGCGTAGTTCTTCCGGGCCTTCGCGCTGGCGTATCGGTCGGGGTCGTCTCCGAACTCGGCGAGCACCCGGGCGCCGGTGATCTCCGCGATGCCGGGCATCGAGAGGTAGATCTCAGCGTCCGGGTGCTTCAGAAAATGGGCCTTCACCTGTTCTTCCAGCTCGGCGATCTGTTCATTGAGCGCGATGATCAGCCGGGCGTGGGCGGTGGCGGTGGCCGCGTAGGCGGCGGTGACCTGATCGGGCAGAGCGAGCTGCCGCTCGCGCAGGGCGGCTTGGACGGTGGCCGCTTTCGTGTCGCGGTTGCGGCGTCGGTGGCGGGCCAGGACGGTGGTGATCTGGGTGCGGGTCAGTTTTGCCGCGGTGGCCGGGGCAGGGGCTTTGATCAGTAGTTCGAGGGCGTCAGCGCTGGTCAGGGTGAGGTCGGCGTAGGCCGTCAAAGCGCCGGGGAAGTACTCGCGGAGCGTGCTGCGAAGGCGTTGGAAGGTGCGGGTGCGTTCCCGCATCAGGGTCTGGTGGGCGCAAGCGACGACCTTGACTGCCTGGGCGGCGTCGCTGTCCCCGGCCACGGGCCGCAGTTGGTCGCGATCGATGCGGACCATGTCGGCCAGCGCGTGTGCGTCGCCCTTGTCGCTCTTTGCTCCCGAGGAGGCGTATCGCTCCTTGAACCGGGCGACCTGGCGGGGGTTGATCGCGTAGACCTGGTAGCCGGAGGCGATCAGGGCCTGCACCCACGAGCCGCGGTCGGTCTCGATGCCGACGACCACCTTGCCCGGATCGGGGCTCTCGCCGCCGTGGCGGGCGACGAGTTCGTGGAGTTTCGCCATGCCCGCCACTCCTTCGGGCAGGTTCGCGGCGGCCAGTTTGCGGCCGGTCTCGTCCTGGATCTCGACATCGTGGTGATCTTCGGCCCAGTCGTCACCGATGAGCAGCAACAAACCCTCCCAAATACGTTCCCCGTACAACAGCGCAGCCTGCGGAAGGCGGGGCACAGGGCCTAATGGATCCAGTGCTCACGCCCCGCGAGGGCGGGCACGCCACCCCATCAGCGGTCTGGCCTCCCAACGACCAGACGGGGCACGGTCTGACCTCAGAAATCAGTGCTTCCGGCGGTGAAAGTGCTCACCTGCTGGCGGCTGCGGAATCGAGCATTCCCCGACTCCGTAGCTCCCATTAGGCGGCGAAGCCGATGTTGGTGAGGTACTCATACTGGCCCCACTGGGTGCCAAGATCGGCAACCTGGTCGACCCACGCGTCGTCCAGCTCCTGGTCGTCGTCGGCTGCCCATGCGGCGACGATCCGGTCCCAGTGCCGCACGTTCATCGTCCGGAACTCCACCGGCCGCTGGTGGACCCCGCCCGGGACGCGGTAGCGCAGAGGGCGGCACATGTCCTGGACCGGTGTGTCATCGGACCTGTGGATGTCCCGAGCACATGCGGCCCTTCATGGAGGACCTGGTGGCGGCGCTCCTGAGGGTGGGGCTGCCCCTCCGTGACCCGAAGTCCGATGACGCCGGCGAGGCGGCGACCGGCGTCATGCTCGCGCTGGGCCCCGGGCCGACGGGCGCCGCCGTGCGGGTCATCTGGCGCCAGCACCACTCCGTCGACGTGCTGAGCCAGGTGTAGCGCACGCAGCAGGACGCCATGCACACCGCGCTCCGCACGATCCTCACCGCGCAGGGCTACTGGATGAGCGACGACACCGGTGACGCACCGGTCGTCTTCGGCCCTCACCGTCCCCGTCCTGAGTTAGGAGGAGCCCCGAACGGGCGCGGATCAGCAATACGACCTGCGAGGCTTCATCCCTGCCTCGTTGCTGCCCGGATTCGCGCGATGGTTGAGATCGGGAAATGGACCGGAGAGCACAACAGAATGCCTCAAGCGGGAGCTGCGCGAGGAGCTGTCGGAGGTCGGCCACCGCGCGGTTCAATGGCGGCCATGATGCGCAGAACGTCATCCGCCGCCGTCGCCGTTGCCGTCGCTGTCGTGTTCGCCGCTCTCACGTCGTGTTCTTCGGATTCTTCGGACCCGTCCCCCGCCAAGGGTCGGCCCAGCGGGTCCGGATCCGGGACACCGACACTGGACCCCAGACTGACTCCCACGGAGACGGCCACGCCGTCGCCCTCGCCGACCGGGCCGTGCGCTGACGGGACTTGTGAGATCAAGGTCGCCGTGGGAGACGTCGTGACAGTGCCGGAAAAGTACGGCCTCGGGCCGATCAAGGTGACTGCGATCACTGGCGGCGAGGTCGAGATGGTCGCGCCGCTGACGGGGTCGGGCTTCAGCGTTTCGGGCTGTTCCGGTGGCGGCGGCGTGTCCTCGGAGGGCAGCGGCGGCGTCAGGCTCAACTGCGGAGAGGGACCCGCCGCGACCATCAACAATGCCATGAGCCTGAAGGTCGTCGAGATCCTCGACACCGCCGCCGTCCTCCGTATCGGACCCGTTGGGTGACGCACGGCACCGACTCCCTGTACCGCCTGTCTCTGCTGCGGGAGGAGGCCGGGGACCGGGAAGGCGCCGAGGCCCTAGCCCGGCAAGGCGCCGAGGCCCTAGCCCGGCAAGGCGCCGACCACGGCAACGCCGACGCCTTGTACTACCTGTTGGCCATGCCGCAGGAAAAAGTGCTCAGCAGGCTATGGCCGTACGGCCTGGACCCGGACGGTACACCGACCCCTGCATGGCAACCGTCAGTGTCCGCTCCGCTCAACCGAGACGTACCGCCGGGCAGAGTGTAGCCATGCCGACGTTTGCCGCTGGTGACGATCCTGCTGGCTCATTGCGTGCCCGGCGGCGCGCGCCCCTCGACGGCATCCGCGTTACCCTCTCTGTCAATCCCAAGGACGACAGCCACAACAAGACCATCACCGTGGCCGAAGACCTCGCCCGGCTCAGCGCCAACCCCGCCCACCTGACCAAGGCCTGCGCCCTGCTCACCACGACGGTGGAAGCGCCCGCCGTCGTCTCCACACCGCCCGATGCCCGCCTCGCCCGCATCACCGCGGACACCGACCTCGACACCCCGACCCGCCTCCTGGAGCGCAACTACCAGCACCACCGGGTCGCCGCGCTGCACCCGCTCGAACTCGCCTGGATCTACCACCAGGACAACGTCCCCGACTGGCTGCGCACAGCCGCAGCGTCCCTCGCCCCAGCCGACGAAACCCAGGCCGTGCTCCGGCTGCTCACCGACGACGAACTCGATCAGCAGCCCGACCCGGCCGCCGTACTGCAGTCCTGGCTGGACGCCCCGGAGAGGGAGGGCGTGTGGACGGACCGGGAGGTGTACCGGGCCGTCCTCAACTCACGTCACCACACTGTCGATCACCTGCGCCAGCTGCCCGCCGACGAAGTCCTCGCCCGCAGCGAACCCCACGTCGCCCTGCCCCACCTGCTCACCCACTGCGCCACCCGGCCGGCACGCTGGAACACCATGCTCAAGGTCCTCGACCATGGCCCCACCGACAAGAAGATCACATTCGGGGAGCTCCTCGACAGCGTCCAGAGTGCCGCCCACGCCCAACCACTCACGGCTTGACGGAGCATCAACGCCACCGAACGCGACGCGCTCGCCCAGCAGCTCGCCGACTGCTCGACCTGCCGATCACCGTCACCCTCACCCGGTGAAACAGATCCGGCCCGTCGCTACAGGGGGAAGCGGCGGGCCGGATGGCTGCCAAGGTCTCATACCGTCGCCAGGGCGCGCCGCCTCCGGCGGTAAGTTGCGCGTGCACCAGGGCGAGTGGTGGCTCGATCGCCTGGCGCGGTGTCTCAGCCGAGTCCGAGGCGGCTGAGGGCTGTGGTCCAATCGGTGACGATGGCCTTCTGCGCGGCGGCGAGGGCGACCTGGCCCTTACAGACCGCGGTGTGCAGCTTCGTCTCCACCGGGTCCTTCGGGTTGTTGACCCCTGATCCCTTCTTATGGCCGGGGTCGGCAGGCTCTACCCACAGGTTGCGGTAGTCGTTCGGGTCCCCGCCCAGCTGCAGGCTGATCAGATGACATCCGGGGTTGCTGATGAGTGCCGCTAGTGTCGCTGACGGGCGGCAAAGTACCGGCTTTGGGCCCGATGGGTGGCACTATCTGGGGTTGTTCGCTCATGACGGTGACGCTGCTGACGATCGGCTCTGCCCGATTGCGGACGGGTGCAGCTCCTTTGGAGGGACGGGCCGGGCTGGGACGTCGGTGTCTGGCGCATCGCCCGTGCCCTATGCGGCTGCCCCTCGTCGGAGTGCCGCGGGTAGGCGTGCCGGCCAGGCCGAAGATCGGCCGAGCGGTCCTCGGTGATCAGCGGCGGGACAACCGGAACCGCCGGAAGGATCACACCTCACATGTGAACTCGCGGCTCGGTGCCGGTGAGAGTGGCGGTTGCCTGCCAGAGCCTCTTGGCGACGGCCGGGTCCAGGCCGGCCCGGCTGGGCTTGCGGATCAGTGGGTAGCCCGTGAAGCTGAACAACCCGTCCGGACCGACGTAGGCGTTGCCGGGGACGTCTTGTGTGGCTGCGTACATGAGCGGCAGAGCTCCGTGTTCGACGTCCTGGACCAGGAACGGGAGCCGGTTGACGAATCCCAGCGGCGAGTGCGTGACCAGTCCGGTCCGCGCGACGCCAGGGTGAGCGATGACCGAGCGGACATGGCTGCCCGAGGCGGTCAAGCGGCGCTGCAATTCCAGCGAGAACAGCACAACGGCGAGCTTGGACGACTCGTAGACGGCCAGCCCGTTGTACTTGCGGGTGCGCCAGTCGAGGTCGTCGAGGTCCAGCCTGCCGAATCGGTGCAATTGGCTGGAGACCGTCACCACGCGGTCGGTCAGCCGGGGCAGCAGCAGGTTGGTGAGCACGAACGGCCCGAAATAGTTCGTCGCGGTCTGTACGTCCAGGCCCTGCGCGGTGCGCGCCGCCGGGATGTCCATCACCCCTGCGTTGTTGATCAGAACATCGATGTCGCCGGTGTACGACGTCGCGAACGCACGTACCGAGTCCAGGTCGGCGACATCGAGTCGCCGGACATCGAAATCTCCCCGCATACCGGCCACCGCCTGACGTGCCTTGTCGACGTTGCGCACGGCCAGCACCACGCGGGCGCCGACCCGTGCGAGTTCGCGAGCGGTCACCAGCCCGATCCCCCCGCCGGCACCGGTGATCACCACCGTCGCGCCGGCCATGCTCGGCAGCCGGTCCGCGGTCCATTTGGCCATGGTGAAATCCTCCAGAGGCTCTTTTACCTGATTCCTGACGTCGTCCAGTGAAGAGGGCCCGTGCCGACGGATGAAGGACCTGCTCAACCACTGAATGGCAGGGCGTGGCTACCGGTGTTGACCTGCCGGACAATGAGGCGGCCAGGTATGCGACATCCGAGTTGGGGAGCCCGATGATGGACACGGCGGTGGATGGCGAGGGTCTGGCCGATTTCCTGCGCGGACGCCGGGAGTCCCTGCAACCCGAGGACGTCGGGTTGCGCCGCGGCGCACGACGGCGGGCGACCGGGCTGCGCCGGGAGGAGGTCGCCGAGCTGTGCGACATGTCGGCCGACTATCTGGCCCGGCTGGAACGCGGTAGTGGTTCCCAGCCGTCGCAGCAGATGGCAGCGGCCATCGCCCGGGGCCTGCGCCTGACCCCCGACGAACGTGACCACCTGTTCCTGCTGTGCGGGCACCGCCTCCAGACACGGCGACTACGCGAAGCGCACATCAGTCCCGGGCTGCTGCGCGTCATGGACCGGCTTCAGGACACACCGGCGCAGATCGTGGGCACGGTCGGTGAAACGCTGCAGCAGACGCCGCCCGCCGTGGCGCTGCTCGGCGACGAGACGCGTCACACCGGCCCGGCGCGCAGCGCCCTCTACCGGTGGTTCACCGACCCCACCGCCCGCCATCGGTACCTGCCCGACGACCACCACCTGCACAGCCGCGTCTACGTCGCCGTCCTGCGCGCCAGTGCCACCGCGCAGGGGCCCGGGTCGCCGGCCGCCTCGCTCGTGGCCGACCTGCAACACAACGAGGAATTCGCCGAGCTGTGGAACCGCCACGAAGTGGGACTGCGGTGGAGCAACGCCAAACGCTTCGTCCATCCCGAGGTCGGACGCATCGACCTGTACTGCCAGACACTGCTCGACCCCGACCAGGGGCAGTCCCTGCTCATCTTCACCGCCACACCTGGCACGGAGAGCCACGACAAGCTTGCCCTGCTGACCGTGCTCGGCGCGGACACATTCGCAGGCTCCTGCCACACGTGCGGCATTCTCGGAGCCGAGCGCCTGTGGGTGTAGCTCCTCTCAAGGTACGACCTCACCGGCACCGAGCCGCGAGTTCACATGTGAGGTGTGATCCTTCCGGCGGTTCCGGTTGTCCCGCCGCTGATCACCGAGGACCGCTCGGCCGATCTTCGGCCTGGCCGGCACGCCTACCCGCGGCACTCCGACGAGGGGCAGCCGCATAGGGCACGGGCGATGCGCCAGACACCGACGTCCCAGCCCGGCCCGTCCCTCCAAAGGAGCTACACCCATTACGGACAGGCTCATACGGTTGCGAGCATGGCAGTTCCGCAGCGGGTCACGTTCGGTGATGAGGTCACCTATGTCGTTCTCGACCGGCAGTGGCGGGTTGTGGAGCCGGCCGAGGAGTACCTGGAGCACCTGCGGCAGGAGCAGTACTCGCCGCACACCGTCCGCTCCTATGCGCACGGCCTGGCGTTGTGGTGGTCGTTGCTCGAGGACCGGGGCCTGGACTGGGAGCGTGTCAGTGTGGAGGATCTCGCCGGGTTCGCGCGGCGGCTACGCAACCGCGGTACCGATCCGGCAGTGCCCAGGCTCAGGCCGGTCGCACCGGTGCCAGCCAGCACGGTCGACGCGGCGCTGACCGCGGTGATGAGCTTCTACCGATATCAGACGGTGGTCGCCGACGTGCCGGCCGCACGCACGTTCTACGTGCACGTCAAAGGCGGCACGATGCAATCGCGCGGCCGGTATGCCTCCTTCCTGGGGCATGTCGGCGGCGAGTAGGAACGACGGGTGATCGGCCGGCGCCGCGATCCGCGTCTTCCGCCGCCGTTCCTGACGCCACGGCAGATGGTCGTGATCAAGGATGCTACCGCCGTGTTCGACCAGGGCCACGGCGGCTGGGTGGGGGACTTGCGGCTGCGGCCCCGGCAGCTGGCCGACTGCCCCGACGGGCCGACTCACTGTCACCCTCGCCCACTGGACGGACGGCCGGGTCCGCCGCTACGGGGGAAAGCGGCGGACCCGGCCGGTACCCACCGTCGCATATCCGCCCGCACGTCCGCAGGAGTTCATCGTGTCCCGGACGACGAGTCAGTGACCGCGCCGCTGGTGCTCGGCTGGCCCCGGACGCTCGCCGTCGCCCCGCTGGCGAAGGCGGATACGACGGTGATGGGTATGCCGCTGGTCCGGGCCCTCCCCCATCGGCGAGAGCGAGCGGTGGAGGCCAGATGCTGCCGGCCCGCACTGCCTGCATCTGTAAGACCTGCCCCGCCAGGCGCCGGGCCGGCCGACGGGCGCCGGACAACGAACGGGGGCTGTCCCGCACCGTGTGCGGGACAGCCCCCGTGATCGAGCGCCGGGCAGGCCTTGCACCTGCATTTCCCCGCAGGAAGCGGGGCGTCGTTCCTTGGACCACCAACGCAGCACCAGCCGACCGGAGTGACGGCGACTAGCTCAAGATCCACTATAGCCGGTGGAAGGTCGGCAAGGAACCGGCGCCGGAAGCAGCCGGGGCTGCGAATCCGGTCCCGAATCCGGAGGGGCCCTGCGAGAACGCCTGGGCGGCCCGGACGCGGAAGTGATCAGAGCCGAAGGCCTCGACACACTGGCCCGCCTCCGCGACCGGATGTTCCGCCTCACCGCCGGACACGAATCCATGATCTTCACCCTCAGCGACCACCAGATCGACCTCGGCCCCTGCACCGAGACCTACACCATGGACAAGATCCGCTCGACCTTCGTCAGCTCTCCCGGCGCCGTCGAACTGTTACCTGCCACCGGAACAGGCCGGTACCCGGTGGTACCAGTTGAGCGGGATGACGGAAGAACCGAACCCCGCAGCCTCAGTCCCACAGCGGATGGCCTACCCTCCCACTCCAAGACCACAGGGGGGGCGTGATGCGGTTGAATCGCGGAAGTAGACGGCTGACGGCAGCCATATTGACAGGCGTGCTCGGTGCGGCATTGGTGAGCTGCGGGTCTCGGCACCCGGCCGCCGCGGCCGGCGGCGGGCAACAAACCGCGGCCAAGGCCGACTATCCCCGGTTGGGCGACGTGCCCGAGCAGGTGGAATCGGACGGTACAAGCATTCTGGTGGGCGACCCCCAGGCGCGGGTGACTGTGCACCTCTACGAAGACCCGCGCTGCCCGTACTGCAGGGAATTCGAGACCACGGGCGGCGGCCCGGTCCTGACCAAATGGGTCCTGCGGCACAAGGTCAAGGTCGAGTACACGATGGCGTCATTCCTGGACCCGCGGCTGGGCGGAAACGGGTCGAAGAAGGCGGTCAACGCCCTGCGCGCGGCGCTGGCGAGGGGAAAGTTTGCCGAGTACCACACCGTCCTCTACCAGAACCAGCCCTCCGAGGAGGTGGACGGCTTCACCACCGCGCGCCTGCTGCAACTGGCCAGCAAGGTGAAAGGGCTGCGGAACCCGTCCTTCGACACCGCCGTGAAGTCCATGAAGTACCAGGCCTTCGTGGACTCCGCCGAGAAGGTGTTCGCCGCCGCTGGGCACTACAACGGGCACGCTGGGCCCGGCACACCTACCGCCGAAGTCAACGGGTACCGGATCCCCGTCAAATACAGCGGGCTCCTCTACAAGGCCGACCTCTTCGACCAGTACCTGGCAAAGGTGATCAGCGCAGCGACGTGAGGGGCAGGCGGTCTGCCGGAGGCTTCCGCGGCCCGACCGGCCCCCAGCCGGCTGGGCGCTTTCCGCCACTGCCATGAGGGAGCTGTCTTGAGCAGCGGTGCTGACGCCCCACGTCATTCCCCCCGAAGTGGAGCTCCGTCGAGGCGTCGGACGCGCAACTTTGGCCGAGGCCTGTGACTTCCTCAAAGATCTTTCGGTCCGTTTCGAGCAGGACACGGCCTCGGAGGACGCCGAGTTCATCGGTCGGCTGGTCCATCTCCGTCGACGTCAGGATCAGGGACTTTTATGAGTCCACGCGGCTCAGCATCGGCAGGCCGCTCCGGCGCGGAGCCGGGAGCAGGCGTCCGTTTCGTCCAAGAAGACGGCGACCTCGGTCAGGCGGCGTCGGTCCGGAAGGGCCATGCCGGGGGTGAAGCCGGATCACCCTACGGACAAGATGTGTGCGGCAGTGGACTGTCTTTGGGTGGCTGTTCCGCAGTGAGGTCGAGTCGGCGGGCGAGCCCGGCGACGGTCGGGTTCTCAAACAGCGCGCGCACCGGAAGCTCGACGTCCAGCGCGGCCCCTACCCTGCCGGTCAGCCGCAGGACGAGCAGCGAATGCCCGCCCAGCGCGAAGAAGTCGTCGTCGGCGCCGACGGAGGGTACGTCCAGTATCTCGGCGAACAGCTTGGACAGGATCGCCTCCGGGCCTGCCGAGGTCACCCGGCCGGTACGTGGGACGAGGCGGGACGGGACGGCGGGCACCATGGTCTTTGGCAGGGCGTGATCCCGTGTCGGCGAATCCGGTGTGGACTCCAGTTCCGAGACCACGTGGTGCAGGGCTTCGAGCAGTGCGGTGCACACCCAGTCGGTGCCGATCGACGGGAGCGCCTGGGCGACGAGCAGGAAGCCGTCCGCGGAGTCGTCGACCGACAGGAATACCGGGTAGTTCGTCCGCTCCTCGCCGACCAGGAGCGTGATGCCCGGCGCTATCTCCGTCACCCCCGGTTCCAGTACGACGGACGTGGCGTGCCGGTAGTTGAGGACGGTCGTGAACAGCGGCAGTCCAGCGTCCACTGCACCGCACCGCTGCGCCCGTGCCAGCGAGGCGTGTTCGTGGCGCATGAGCTCGGCCAGGAGCCGGTGCGTGCTTCGCACGCACGCAGCGGCGTCTCGCGCGCCCGCCGCCACCCGGACCGGCAGCGTGTTGATGAAGGCGCCGATCCCTCGCTGCGCGTCCGCGCCGCCTCGCCCGAACAGCACCGTGCCGAACACCGCGTCGTCCTGGCCGGTGGTGCGTGCCAGGGCCCGTCCCCAAGCGACGTGGAACAGTGTCGCCGGCGAAACCCCCGCTGCTCGCGCCGTCCCTCGTACGCGCGCGGCCAGCTCCGTGTCGAGCCACGTCCGTGCCTCGTCGACGCCGAGGCCATTGCCCTGCACGTCCAGAACGCCGAACGGTGCTGTCGGCCCGGTCACCCCGTCCAGCATCCGCCGGAAGAACCCGTCGTGCTCCGCCTCCTGGGCGTCGAGGACCGACCGGGCGACCACCGTGCGGTACGGCACGGGGTCCGGCAGCCGTCCGCCGGTGCCCGACATGTGCGCGCCGATCTCGGCGAGCAGAAACTGCAGCGACGTGTTGTCGTCCACCAGGTGGTGCAGCAGCAGCGAGACGAGCCAGCGCCCGTGTTCCGCGTCGAACATGGTGGAGACCCGCAGCAGCGGTGCCGCTTCGAGATCCATCCGGTACCGGCGCGCGTCGACCGCACTCGCCAGATCCGCGGCCGAGCCCGGCCCGAGCCACCGGACCGGCAGCTCCGCGCGCCGCCGCACCACCTGAACGGGCAGCGGAAGTCCCCGCCACACCACCGCGGTCCGTAGGACGTCGTGACGCTCGACGGCCTTGTGCAATCCGCCGAGGAACGCGTCGAGCCTCTCCCGCGAGTCGACGGCCAGCAGCCCGGAGATCACGTACGGGTCGCCCTCCTGCGCCAGGGCGTGGTGGAAGAGCATGCCCTCCTGGAGGGAGGTCAGCGGATAGATGTCCTGCACGTCCGCCGCCCCCTCCGGGACGGTGGCCAGCACCCGGTCGATCTCCTCCTGGGTCAGCTCGACCAAAGGCAGCATTTCCGGGGTGATCGCCCCGGTCCCGTGCGTCACCAGGTTCGGCGGTACTTCTGTCTCGGCGCTCGGTGTGCCGAGCGCCGGGGCGAGGCCGGCCGCGGTCGGTGCCGAGAACACGGCGCGGACGTCCAGCCGTATCCCCTGGGCGCGCAACGCCTCCACCAGCTGCACCACCAGCAGGGAGTGGCCGCCCAGCTCGAAGAAGTTGTCGTCGACACCCACCCGGCCGACGCCGAGAACCTGCGCGAACGTCGTGCACAGCAGTTCCTCGTCCGGCGTGGACGCCTCCCGGCGCGCGTCGTCGCGGGCTGCCGTGTAGTCGGGGGGCGGCAGCGCCGCCCGGTCGAGCTTTCCGTTGACCGTGAGGGGGAGGGCGGGCAGCTCTACGAAGGCAGCGGGCACCATGTGCGTGGGCAACGCCGCCGCCACCCACGCCCGCAGCTCACCGGCGTCGAGAGCGCCGGCCGATGTCGTGTAGCCGACGAGGCGCCGGTCGCCAGGGGAGTCCTCACGTACCACGACGGCGGCCTCGCCGACGGTGGGATGGGCGGCGAGCCGCGCCTCCACCTCGCCAGGCTCGATCCGGAAGCCCCGCACCTTGACCTGCGAGTCGGAGCGCCCGAGGTACTCAAGACGTCCCTCACGGTTCCACCGGACGACGTCCCCGGTCCGGTACATGCGCCTGCCCGGTTCCCCGAACGGACAGGCGACGAACCGTTCCGCCGTCAGGCCGGGACGCCCCAGGTAACCGTGTGCGAGCTGGGCACCCGCCAGATGGAGGTCGCCCGCCACGCCCACCGGCACCGGACGCAGCCGCGCGTCCAGCACGTACGCCTCCAGGCCCGGCAACGGCGGACCGATCACGCTCGACACCCGCGCCGAGCCGGACTCCACAGGCAGTTCCTGGCAGCTCGCGTGGACCGTCGTCTCGGTGATCCCGTACATGTTCACCAGGCTCGGCGACTGGACGCCGTGCCGCGCGAACCACCCGTCGAGACGCGCATGGTCCAGTGCCTCGCCGCCGAGGACCACCGTGCGCAGCGCCAGCCGCGCGGACAGGTGCGGTGCCTGTTCGTCGGCGCGCACCAACTGGTAGAAGGCCGAGGGGGTCTGGTTCAGCACCGTGATCCGCTCACGCACCAGCAACGCGAGGAACTGCGCCGGCGAACGTGAGACCGAGAACGGCACGACAACGAGCCGGCCGCCGTGCAGCAGTGCCCCCCACAGCTCCCACACGGAGAAGTCGAAGGCGAACGAGTGGAACAGCGTCCACACGTCCTGCGGGCCGAACGCGAAGCGCTCACGAGTCGCCGCGAGCAGACTCACGACGCTGCCGTGCGACACGGCGACCCCCTTCGGCCGCCCCGTCGAACCGGACGTGAAGATCACGTAGGCCGGCTGTCGCGCGTCCACTCCCGGCGTGAGGTTCGCCCCGCTCAGCCCCGCCAGCCATTCGGCCGTTCCCGGATCGTCCGGCACCACGACGGGCACCCCGCCCGACACCGCACCGGCGGACGCGGTATCGGTCACCGCCAGCAGGGGCATGGAGTCCTCCAGCAAGGAGGCGATGCGCTCCTGCGGATAGCCGGGATCGACCGGGACGTAGCCCGCGCCGACCTTCAGCGTCGCCAGGATCGCCACCACCAGCCCGGCGGAACGCTCCAGCACTACGGCCACGCGCGTGTCCGGCCCTGCACCCCGGGACCGCAGCAGGCGCGCGAGCCGGTTGGCCCGCGCGTTCAGCTCTCCGTACGACAGCGCCTGGGCGCCGTGCGTCAGCGCCGTCGCTCCCGGAGCGCGTGCCACCTGCGCCTCGAACAGCTCCGGCAGCGCCGCTCCGGACACCGTCGGGGCCGGACGGCTACCCCAGGCCAGGACACTGTCGCGTTCGGTGTCGCCGAGCAGATCGGCGTCGCCCACCGTCGCGTCGGCCCCGGACCGGACCGCCCAGTCGAGCACGCGCCGAAACCTGTCGACGTGCTCACCGACGTCGTGCGCGTCGTACCTGACGGCGGCGGCGTCGACGACGACCTCCATGCCATCACCGCCTCGCCTGTCGTACACGGCGAACGACACGTCGTCCACCGGCCCGTTCGACAGGTTGCGGCCGCTGACCGTGCACCCGCCGAAGGACGTCGCCGAATGGTCGAACGACATCACGTTCACGCGGAAATCGGCGAGAACGCCCCGCTCGACGAGCCTCAGGTCGCGGAGCATGTCCTCGTAGCGGTACCGCTGGTGCCGCAATCCGCGCCGCACCGACGCCGTGACCTCCCGCACCACCTCGCCCAGCGACATGCCGACCTGCACGCGGCAGCGAACGGGAAGGACATTCGAGGTCATGCCGGGTATCCGGAGCCGCCGGGACCCCGAGCGACCGAGCACAGGGATGCCCACAAGAAAGTCCTCCGCCCCCGTGACGCGGTGCGCATACACCGCCGAGGCGGCGATGACCAGGCCGGAGGGGCTAGTCCGCAGCCCCCGGGCCGCCTCGCGCAGCGCCTCCACCCCGGCCGGACCGATCTGCCCTGTCGCACGCACCGTTGCCCACGACCGGGCACCCGCGGTGCCACGCCCCCCGAAAGCGAGCGGCGCGGGCGACTGCGCGAGCGTCTCCCTCCAATACGCCTCGTCCGCGGCGCGGTCCGCCGATGCGCGGTAGGCCCCTTCGTCCTCGAACAGGACGGAAACCGGTGCCAGCCGCCCCTCGTCCGGGTCGCCGCCGGCCGTCAACGCGTCGTAGACCTGTGCGACGCGTGCCAAGATGACCGAACCGCTGAACCCGTCGATGGCGATGTGGTGGCACCGCTGATAGCACAAATAGTGGTCGTCGCCGGCTGTGAAGAGCGCCGAGGTGAACAGAGGGCCCTCCTGGAGATCCACGGGGCAGCCCATGTCGGCCCGCATCCACTCCTCCGCCGCCGCACGTGGGTCGGCCTCGGCGCTGACGTCCACCCGGCGCAATGTCCAGTCGTCGCGCTCCCCCACGACCTGCCACACGCCCGCGCCGTCACCACCGAACCGCAGATGGAACGCGTCGACCTCGCGCAGCGTCCTCCGCAGTGCTTCTTCGAACGCGGTGAGATCCAACGGGCCCCGGAACTCGAAGTACTCGCCGATGTTGAAGCGAGGGTCGTCGGGGGCGAGCTGTTGGGCGTGCCAGATTCCCAGCTGCCCGGCCATCAAATCCGACCGGGTCGCCTCGCGCTCCGCCATGGACATGTCCCTCAAGGTTGTGGTGGTACGAAAGTGGGTCCGGGTATGCGTGCTTCGGTTTCCACCGGCACCGTGCCGTCTCCCGGCACGACGCGCATACCGATCCCTCGGGCGTGACTCCTCCACCCCGTAAACGGGGTGGCTTCTCGCTATGCCTGGCTGGCGTGGCGAGAAGCCACCCCGGCCCGTAGAACGTTGATTGCTCCGACGACGTCGGCGTGTGCCCGGTGGCCGCACGAGCGGCAGTGGAACTTTTCCTGGGTGGGCCGGTTCCCCTGGGCGGTGTGCCCGCATTCGGGACACCACCGGGACGTGTTGCGGAGGTCCACGGCCAACACTTCCCGCCCGGCGCTTTCAGCCTTTGCGTTCAGGATCGCGAGGAACACCCCCCAACCGGCGTCAGCGATCGAACGGTTCAGCCCGGCCTTGCTCGCGGCGCCGTTCGGCAGGAAGCTGCCCGGCCGCCCGGGGTCGGGCTTCGCCGCGGGAGCCTTGCACCTGTTGCGGATCTTGAGGTCTTCGTGCGCGATGAAGTCGTGCTCACGGACCAGGCCGAGCGCGGTCCTGTGCGCGTGGTCGAGCCGCTGGCGGCGTACCTTGCCGTAGAGTTGGGCGGCCTTGTCCACAGCGCGCCGGTGGTTGCGGGTGCGGTCGTTGGCCTTGCGGCGCGGGAAGCGGCTCAGTGCCTGCTGCGCGACTTCAAGCGTCGCGGCGGCCTTGCGTGCATGGCGCGGGTTGACGACGTGTAGGCCGTTTGAGTCGGTGAGGAACGAGGCAATACCGAGGTCGATGCCGACTGCTGAGCCGGTCGCGGGCAGCGGCTCGGGCCGAGGCTGCTCGGCAGTCAGCACGACGAACCACTTACGGCCCTCGCGCTTGACCGACACGGTCTTGACCTTGCCGATCACCGCGCGGTGCTGGTTGACCTTGACGTGCCCAACACCCTGGAAGCGGACCCGGGTCACGGGGTCGTGCGGGGTGGAGTCCCACCGGCAGCCGTCCCCGTCCTTGGGGAATTCCACCGTGTCGAACCAGGTCACCCCACGAAAGCGCGGGTAGCCGGGCTTGTCCCCGGCCTTGATCCGGCGGAAGAACGCGGCGAACGCCTTGTCCAGACGGCGCAACGTCGCCTGCTGCGAGGAGAAGGACCAGCGGCCCTGCCGCGCGGGGTCGAAAGCCCGGACGTCCGTGAGCTGTCCGGACTTCTGCCCGTACGTCACGCTCGACTTCGAGACGTCCCGGTAGGCGTCGCGACGCTCCTGCAAGGCCCCTTTGTAGAGGGAGCAGTGATCCCTCAGCATCTCGCCGAGCGCGGCGGCCTGGCCCACAGTGGGCCGCATGAGGAACTTGTACGCACGGATCATCCAGCCCACCTCCTCCGACCGAGTCCGTTGACCCTATTCCACTTGGTTCATGTCACCACGCTGAGAGCCGAACACCGATATCCGCCGGGGCCGTCACGTCGTCTACAACCTGCACGCGCACTTGGTGTTCGTAACGAAGTACCGGCGAGGAGTCTTCCATGACGACATGCTGACGCGCTGCGAAGAGATCGCGCGGAACGTCCGCACCGACTTCGGAGCGGACCTGACCGAGTTCAACGGCGACGAGGATCACGTGCACCTGCTGGTGCACTACCCGCCGAAAGTGGCCCTGTCCTCGCTGGTGAACTCACTCAAGGGCGTGTCCTTCCGCTACCTGCGCCAGGAGTTCACCGGCCGCGTCAACCGCTTCATCATGCACGGCCGGTTCTGGTCCGGCCCCTACTTCACAGGCTCCCGCGGTGTTGCGCCCCTGGCGATCGTCAAGCAGTACATCGAGCAGCAAAAACGTCCGCGCTAACCTACGGGTCAGAGGGGTCGGGCTGCTCGCGCGTGCCGCCGGGGTGCGCATGGGCACGGTGTCTCTGAGTGTCGCCGAACTTTACTCTGGACAGGCCCCGTTGGGGCGGGTGCGCGGGGCGGGCGGCGGCCGTAAGCGGACAGTCGATCTGGACCCGGGGCTGGGTCCGGCGCTATTGGCTCCAGTCGAGCCGGACGTGCGGGGCGATCCGATGTCGCCCCTGCGCTGGACGACGAAGTCCACCCGCCATCTGGCCAGCGAACTCACCCGCCAGGGCCACCGGATGTCCGCCGACACCGTTGCCGACGTACTGCGCGAGGAAGGCTTCAGCCTCCAGGGCTCGTTCGTAGTGGTTGAGACGGCGTCGGGCAAGCGCAAGGACGGCTTGCTTGTGGGACTTCCCCTCAGCGCGTTTGCGCTGGTAGAACCGCTTGGACTCGGGACAGCACACGGCGGCCAACTGGGCTGAGAGGTAGAACATTCGCAGGAGCCGTCGGTTGTAGCGGCGGGGTCTGCGGAGGTTGCCGCTGACCTTGCCTGAGTCTCGGGGGACCGGGGCCAGCCCGGCGACGCCGGCGAGCCGGCCTGGACTGCCGAAGGCAGACATGTCGCCGCCGGTCGTGGCGATGAACTCCGCGCCGAGCAGGTATCCGATGCCGGGCAAGCTGGTGATACGGCGGCATCGGGATGCTTCCGGAAACAGCCCACGATCAGGACTTCCAGTTCCTCGATCTCCCGGTCGAGGGCCATGACATCCCGGGCCAGGGCGTGGACCATCTTCGCGGCGGTCCTCTCCCCGCGGATGGCCGCGTGTTGAGTCTCGGCGGCGGCCACCGCGGTGTCGGCGACATGCCTGGCGTGGTCGGTGCGGAGGTATCCCGAGTTCCCTCCGCTCGATACCTGCCTCGTCGTCGCCAGTCACGGCGGCGAACTGGCCGGCCTGGTTGGAGTGGTACGCGGCCAAGAGCCGATAGGCGGCCAGGCGTCGCAGGTCCTCGTCCGGCACCCAGGAGCGGGTCAGTTCCGCCCTCAAAGACCCTGGGTCGACGACGGACTGACGGTCACCAGGACGGCACCCATAGATTCCCCACTGATCAGGATTTGATCATCGTGAGTCAGCATGGGTTCAGCGCTGGGAATGACGTGCAGTCGAAAGTCACAGGAGTACGAATGAATCGTTCTTCGCTGATCACGGGCAGAGAGGTCTTGGTATTTCTCGACCGAAAGCAACAGGTACAGTACGGAAGTCCGGAATTCTTCCGGCAGTTCGGCGGTTCGGCCGAGGAGCTACACGGAGAGCCGTTCCGTCACCTCATAGCACCGAACCTGCGCGAGACTCTCGACCAGCACCTGAATCAGCTGCTCGCCGGCACTCGTGACCAGTTCAGCCGTCACATAGCGCTGCTGCGCCGCTCCGCCTCGCCGCTCGATGCCACGCTCACCGCGACGGCCCTCTACGGGAGCTCACCGAACAGGGCCGTGGTCGTGCAGCTTGCCCGGCCGCTGGACGCGCCCGCCACTGCGGCGGCGGGCAACGGCCCGAGCATCGGTGAAATGGCGGCCAGGGTGCTGGAAGGAACTGCGGCCGGTCTGACCACTGAATTCCTGGCCGCGCGCCTGTTCATCAGCCGGCAGACCGTCGAATACCACATCTCGCGCATGCTACGGCAGTTCGAGACACCGAATCGAGTGGCCCTCATCGCACACGCCTACTCGACGGGAATACTCCAGACCAATTCCTGGCCACCCCGAGTCGCGGACGAGTACATCAAGTAGGGGCCCTGACAGATCAGTCTCCGCACTCCGTCAAGCTGCCAGCCGATCACGTGTCACCGTTTCACAGAATGGGGTAGGAGTGGAACTCACCCACAGTGCATGGCTGAACGGCGGAACGCTTCGCGCAAGTGCCGAACGGGACAGGGCGGCCGAGGCCGCTCCGACTCAGCTGAATCTCCTGGGCCCGCTCGAAATCCTCGTATCGGGCGTCACGATGTCCCCAGGAGGAGCGAAGCCGCAGATCCTCTTCGCCTACCTGTGTCTCAACGTCAACCGGCACGTCTCGGTCGGCAACCTCATCGAGGCCACCTGGGGCGAACGGCCGCCGTCGAGCGCCAAGAAAAACCTTCAACTCTATGTCAGCCGGCTGCGCGTACAGTTCAAGCGCGCGCCCGACGTGCACCTGATCACGACGAGCGACGGCTACCAGCTTTCGGCCGAGTCGGACCAGGTGGACCTGGAGCGGTGCCAGCGATTGTGGCAGCTGGGCAAGGAACGTCTCCACCACGGTGCACCCAAGGAGGCAGGCAGGCTCTTGCGCGAGGCGATCAAGCTGTGGCGGGGCAAGCCCCTGAGCGGCCTCACCAAGACGCTGTTCATGCAAGGCGAGGCCGCCAAGCTGGAACAGTTCAGGCTCGGCCTGCTGATGAACTACTTCCAGGCGCAGCTCGCGGACGGCCAGCACTTCGAGATCATCCCCGAACTCCTCGACGCGGTCACTGATCACCCTCACCAAGAACGGCTGCGGGCCGATCTCATGCTGGCCCTGTGGCGGTCCGGGCAGCGCGATGCCGCGCTCGCCACCTACCGCGACGCGTACCAGCTCCTGGCCGACGAGCTGGGGATCACCCCGGGCCGGCGGCTGCACGCGCTGCACCAGGCGGTCCTGGCCGACGACACGGAAGGCCTGTGGTTCGACACGAGCAGGTGCATGTAGCGGGCCGGGGGCCTCGGCGAAGGGCGCTCAGGCACCCCCGGCATGCCGAACCCCCCGCCTCACCTGCGGATTGATCGCCAGTTGATCGCGGGCTGCCATCATTGCGAAGCACTGCGAGCCCCGGCGACTCGCAGTCTGGAAACGGCATAGAAACGGGCATAAATAGTGATTCCATTTACGAGCCAGATATCATCGCTCATTCGTCCTTTGTTGGCGGTGCTGGCGCTGACGGTCGTTCTGGCCGGATCCGCCGGAAGCGAGTCGGCGAGCACAGCGCCGGGCCGTCTGTCCCCGAACTCGACGAACTACCGGACGCTGGCCGGGGAACTACCTGGGCTGAAGTGGAACGGCACGGGTTCGGAGTGCGAGAAGTGCAACCAGCAATGACATGCCCGCCCCCAGGCAGTCGCATGGTCACCGGTGATCGATGTACTCGCCAGCCAGGTCGCTGAGCGAGACCGGTGCGCCCGGCGCCGGCAGTGCGGCGAGCCTGCTGCGCCGGGCGTGATCCACCAGGTCCTGCGGGGTCAGGCCCGCCATCGCCTTGCTGACATGGTCGAGCATGGCCGTGGCGGCGGCGAGGACGGCTTCGTCGTCCAGTGGGCGGACTTCAACGTTCATGGCCTTGGCCGAGAGCTTCTGCAGGCTGCGGAACAGGTCGCCCTTGTGGATCTCACGGATCGTCAGGGACAGGTGTGCGGACAGGCCGCCGCTGCCGACGGCTTCGTGCGGGAAACCGCGCGGAATATACAGGACCTGTCCTTCGCGCACGGTGGCGCGCAGCACCTCGGGGGGCAGGTCGCCGTCGCCGTCCAGCCTCCCTTCCTGCCAGTCACCGTCCGCCGGTCCCTGGTAGACGCGCCAGTCCTTGCTGCCGCCCAGTTGGAGGACGAGCACATCGGCGTCGTCGCGGTGCAGCGGAGCCCCCCGGGCACCGGACGGCGTGACGAAGCAGAACGCCTCCACCGGCCGCTGGAGTTCGGCCGACAACCGGGCGAGGAGATCACGGGTGGGGCTGTGCCACTGGTCGACCCGGCGCATGAGCAGGGTCGAGCCCCGCTCGATCAACGCCCGTATCTTCCCCTGGTCCGCGAACCCCGCGTACGAGGTGTGGTTGACGGAGCGCGCCGAGAAGTAGGCGTCGGAGGGAAGGGGCCCCTCGGGGCCGGTCATCTCCAGGTAGGGCTCGTGCAGGAAGCCGGTGGCAAGGGCGTCATCCACGTCGGTGAGTGTGAACGGACTGGCCAGAGGGCCGTCCGGAGTGAAGATGCCAGGGCGGCGACGCCAGTGTCCGGCGGCGAAGGCTGCGGGGTCGCCGACCCACCGGGCCAGTGTCGTGGCGTGAGCGATGTTCATTTCGGGTCTTCCTTCGCGTGCTTGGACGGCGTCCGCCGGAATGCGCGGGGCCGGAGGGCGGGCAGGGCTCCCTGCTCGACGCGGCGTCTCGTCTCGAAGACCCGCACCTTTCCGCTGGGTGTCACGGGGAGGCGGCCGTTCGGCAGCAGGACCATCTCCGACACGTACAGGCCGAGGGTGTGAGCGAGCCGACGCCGGACCTGTGCGGCGACGTCGGCGGGCGGCGACGCGTCGGGGCCGTCGGACGCCTCCACCACGAGACACAGACGCTCACCCGGACCTCCGTCCCCGGTGGTGAAGACGGCGCACCGACCAGGCCTCAGGTCCGGTGTGCCGACGCAGACCGTGAGGGTGTCCACCGCGTAGAAGTTGCGGCCGTGGTGGACGAGTTCGTCGTCGACCCGTCCGAGGACAAACAGCTGGCCGCCGTCCATGAATCCCGGGCGCCTGGTGGCGTGCCGTCGGGACCGCCGGGCCGGCGCGCCAATAGCCGCCGCACAATTGGGGACCCTGAATGTGTGTCTCTGCCGCCCTGTCCGGGTGCTGCCATCCGTCGCCGATGAGGACCTGGGTTCCCGGCAGCGGACGCCCGAGGGGAGCAGGGTGACGGAAGAGGACTCCCGGCACCGCCGGGACCACCCGGCCTGCCCGCAGCGCGTCGGCGAGACGGAGCGCTGGGACAGCGGGCATGGTGGCGGTGACCGTGAGGATCGCCTCCGCCATCCCGTACGAGGGTCACAGGCCTTCGGCCCCGAACCCCGCCGCCACGAAGCGCGCGGTGAACCGCTCGGCAGTGGCGCTGCGCACCACTTCTCCCGCGATGCGGGCGTCGCGCCAGGTGCGCAGGTCCAGCGTGGCCGCCTCGGCGTCGGTGGTACCGCGCGCACAGGTCGTACGCGAAGTCGGGAGCGCTGAAGAGCGTTCCACGGCACGCCGTGAGAGCGGCGACCCACTCCTCCGGACGCCGGGCGAAGCGGCACACGGGTCACAGCGACGTCCGCCGGGCTCCCACCGTAGAAGCCTGCCGTCCGACGGCAACTGGACAACAGTGCGCGTTGGCTGACGACGACGCTCTTGGGAGACCCGGTCGAACCTGATGAGTACCGAAGGAAGGTGGCTGCCTGCGGATTCATTCGCGTGCGGGGCGGACCGTTGCCGCCGGGCACGGCACGGCCGTCTGTCAGCAGTTCCTCCCACGTGGCGGCCCTGGGCCGAGCGGCCGGATGGTCCAGCGCCGCGCGAACCCCTTCCCACCAGGTCTCCGTGGTGATCACGAGGGCCGGACGGCAGTCCAGGACGGTGGCGCGCAGCCGCTGCTCGAACTCCTCGGTGCGGGGCGTACGCGGGGCAGGGACAGGCACCGCGATAAGTCCGCCGCCGATCGGGGCCGGCAGGACGGCGGCGAAGGTCTCGTCGTTCGGCAGCACCAGCGCCACCCGACCGCCGGGATCCGCGTCCAGCCGACGCAGCGTGCCGACGCCCGTGCCCACGAGACGGTCCGGCTCACCGAAGGTCAGACGGTGGCGGACCTCTCCTCGGCCCCGGCCGGTCAACGCGGCGGCGTCCGGCCGGTGCCGAGCAAGCTGCCGGACCCGTCCGGAGGCGGTGCCGCAGTCGGGTTCGGCTCCGGGGCTACCTGCTGCCATCGGGCGCGCTCCGTGCCAGGACGGTGAGATCGGCCCGCCGCAACTTGCCACTGGGAGTACGCGGCAGAGCGCCCGAGGCCGCCAGGACGACGCGCGGGCAGGGCAGTTCGAGCAGATCCGCGGTGGCCTCGATGGCGGGCCCGGGGTCCCGGAAGGCGCTCGTGCCGCCGTGTTCCACGAAGCACACCGTTGCGTCGTCGGCTCCGTCGAGGACCGCCGCGTCGGTGACTCCGGGCAGCAGACGGATGTCGTGTTCCAGGCGTGCCGTCCGTATCTGCCGGGGGCTTTCGGCCCGGCCCAGGACGAACAGATAGCCCTCGTCGTCGACATGGCCCACGTCGCCGGTCCTCAGCACGCCATCGTTCTGGTCCCGGTCGGCCACCCGCAGCCGGATGCCTATGTCCCCCGTCTCCCCCGCGGGCACCGGCCAATCGTCCCGGGTGATCTCGATGCGGATCCCCGGCAGGGGCCGGCCCACCGAGCCGGGTCTGGCCAGCCATTCCGCCGTGGTGATCTCGGTGATGACGCCGTTCGACGTGCCGTAGTACTCGTGCAGGACCGGCCCGAACAGGTCTATGGCAGCGCGTTTGACAGCGGGCGGGCAGGCGGTCCCGCCGTGGAAGACGACGCGGAAGCGGCGCTGCGGTGCCGTGCCGGCCTCGACGAGGTCGGTCAGCCGGTCCGGGCTGAGCATGACGCTGTCCGCACGGTGCCGGTCGGCCAGTTCCGTGAAGGCGCCTGACGACCAGGAACGCTGGACGACGACCGTGCTGCCGGCCTGGAGGGCGTACAGGGCAGGACCCAGCGTGCCGAGGTGATAGGTGGGGTTGGCCATCAGATGAGGACCTCTGCCGGCGCCCGCGCCGTAGCGTTCGACGACCGCGACTCCCTGGTACGGCCTGCGCGGACGGGCGCGTGCCACGGCCTGGGGCAGTCCGGTGGTGCCGGAGGTGGCGAAGACCAGGCGGCCCGCGGGAGTCGGGGACGCGGACGGACCGGCCGCGGTGGCAGTCAGCTCCGTGTCGGTAAGTACGGGGCAGGGCAGCGCGGGTCCGTCGGCCCAGGGCTCCGCGCTGATGTGCGCGACCGTGGCCACCGATGCGAGCAGGGACGATCCCGCAGGCAGTCCGAGCAGCTCACGGTCGATCGGGAACAGACCGAAGCCGTGTCGCAGTGCCGCAAGGGCCAGCGCGAAGAAGGCCGGCCCGGTGGGGATGTCGGTCGACACGGTCGCGCCGTCGGGGAATCCACGGGCACGCAGGCCCCGGGCCAGGGCGTCGGCACGGCGGGTGAGGTCACCGTAGGTGCTCTCCTCGCTGTCCGCGATCACGGCCACACGGTCCGGGTCGGTCCGCGCGGATGCCCACGGGTCCCAGAGATAGGGCTTCATCGGGGCTCTCCTTCGTGGATACCCTCGGCTTCAGCCGGGGGAGGAAACGAAGCTCCTGCGAAGCAGGGCAGGGAAAGCCGGTTCGCCGCCAGGGCGGACCGGCGTCCACCGTTTACCGGCCGGCACCCGCCGCTCGCACGGGAGCTGATTGAATGTGAGGTATGGCGCGGCAGGTAAAGCGGGCGTTCAGGTTCCGCTTTTACCCCACGGACGAGCAGGCAGCGGAGTTGTCGCGCACGTTCGGCTGCGTCCGGCTCGTCTACAACAAGGCGCTGGAAGAGCGCACACGGGCCTGGTACGGCGAGCAGCGCCGCATCTCCTACCTCCAGTCGTCGGCAGCGCTGACCCAGTGGAAGAAGACCGGGGAGCTGGCCTTCCTGACGGAGGTGCCCTCGGTCCCGCTCCAGCAGGCGCTGCGGCATCTTCAGACGGCGTTCGGTAACTTCTTCGCCCAGCGCACGAAGTACCCGCGTTTCAAGTCCCGGAAGAAGTCCCGCGCGTCGGCCGAGTACCCCCGCTCTGCCTTCACGTGGCGCGAGAACCGTCTGACGCTGGCGAAGGTGGCCGGTTCTCTGGACATCCGCTGGTCGCGTCCCCTCCCGGAGGGTTCGGTACCGACGACGGTGACCGTGCCCCGTGACCGTGCGGGCCGCTGGTTCGTGTCGATGTTGTGCGACGACCGCATTGCTCCGGCTCCGGCCACGACGAATGCGGTCGGTATCGATGCGGGCATCACCTCCCTGGTGACGCTGTCCACCGGGGAGAAAGTCGCCAACCCGAAGCATGAGAGGTGTGACCGCGCTCGTCTCGCGAAGGCGCAGCGGGAGTTGTCCCGGAAGGCGAAGGGCTCCGCGAACCGCGAGAAGGCCCGCCGTACGGTTGCCCGCGTGCATGCGCGGATCGCCGACCGGCGCCGTGACTTCCTGCACAAGCTGTCGACTCGGCTCGTCCGTGAGAACCAAACGGTCGTGATCGAGGACCTCACCGTCCGCAACCTGCTGAGGAACGGCAGGCTTGCCCGCGCCATCTCGGACGCGTCGTGGACGGAACTGCGCTCCATGCTGGAGTACAAGTGCGCTTGGTACGGCCGCGAACTCGTCGTGATCGACCGCTGGTTCCCCAGCTCGAAGCTGTGCGGGGCCTGCGGGACGGTCGCGGCGAAGATGCCGCTGAACGTCCGCGCGTGGACGTGCGACTGCAGCGCCGTACATGACCGCGACATCAACGCGGCCCGCAACATCAAGGCAGCCGGGCTGGCCGTCTTGGCCTGTGGAGCTGGTGTCAGACCTCAAGGGAGTTCTCCTGGCGGGCAGTCGGCGTTGAAGCAGGAACCCCTACAGCGCGAGCCGTAGGAACCCCCCTCCTTCAGGAGGGGGAGGAAGTCAAGATTCCTCAGTGCTCGGCTGTCGACGGGACGGACGAAGGCTGCGCGAGCGATGCGGCGAGGGCGGCGAGGCTCGGAAGGTCGACGATGAGTTCGACGGCGACGTCGACGCCCAGGCGTTCCTCCAGGCGGATGCTCAGTTCGACGGCGGTGACGGAATCGCCACCGAGGGAGAAGAAGTCGTCCTCGGGCGCGACCGCGTGGCCGAACACCTTGCTCGCGGCGGCCAGTACTTCGTCGATCGGTGTGTCGGGCATGGTGCCTTCTCTGCTGGGTGAGGGGACGAGGGCGGGTTGGCTCAGACCGCTCCGGGGCGTGCGCCGCCCGTGGCCGCCGTGATCCCGGCGAGCATGTCGTCCAGGATCGAGCGCGCCAGCCTGCGGTCGGCACGCCGGCCGTCGTAGAGGAGGTCGACGCAGAGGCGGTCGCGGAACTCCGTGCACCGCAGATGAAGTGCGAACCTGTCGTGGAAGGTGATCCGTTGCAGCGGATAGGCGTCGTCCGTGATCCGTAGCCGGCCGCCGTCGTCCGTGACCGTGGAGTCCCCTTCGAACCGGCGCAGGTTGACATAGACGTCACGGTTGACCGGCGCACCGCCCACCTCCTCCGCCTCCCGGGTCAGAACGGCGATGTCCCCGGCGGTCAGTCCCTGATGTCTGAGCGCGTTGAGCAACTGATCGCGCACCTGGGTCCGTACGGACAGCGCGTCGGCCGCGGCGTCGCGGACGACCAGCGGGCAGGAGCCGGCGAACATGCCCACCACGTCCGCGTCCCGCGAGGAGCGCGAGTCCATCGAGGTCCACAGCCCGATTTCGGTCCTGCCGGTACGGGCGGCCAGCGCCGCGACGAAGAAACCGACCGTCGTCTGCAGGACGGTGAAGCGGAACTCGGCGCATGTGCCGCGCAGCGCCGCGACCGTCCGGCCGGACAGTTCGTCACCCACCATTCCCCCGGCCTCGGTGTGATCGGACCCGGCGGGAGCGGTCCAGGAAAGGCGGGTCAGGGCCGCCAGGCGTTCCCGCCAGCTCGCCACCGCCCGCTCGCGCTGCCGCACACCGGTCTTGGCCCGCTGCCGGACCGCCGCCTCGGCGAAGGAGGGGGCGTTGTCCGGCAGGGGTTCGCCATTGCGCAGGGCCTGGTAGTCGCGCCAGACCTCGTGCCCGAACAGGTGATGGGCCCGCCCGTCGAAGACGAGGTTCTGGAAGGTGGCCAGCAGGGCGTGGTGGTTCTCGTCGTGGCGCAGCAGCCGGATCCTGAAGGGCCGTTGTGTGCCGTACGACCACGGGGTGACGCAGTCGCGGGACAGCAGGGCCGAGGCGTAGCGGGAGAACTGTCCGGGCGAGGCGGCCTTCACGTTCACGCACCGGACGACTTCCTCGTCGGCGGCGATGGGCCGGGTCCACTGCTGGGGGTGCGGACCCGGGGCCGGAGCCATCTGGAGGTGCAGAGCGTCGTGCCGGAGTACGAAGGCCCGCACCGCGTCCGTCAGCGCGCCGGTGTCGAGGTCGCCGAGGATCTCGAACCCGAGCTGGACGTTCTTGTGGGACCAGCCGCTGGAGCGGGTCTTGGTGTGGAACCGGTCCTGCTCGTAGGTGAGAGGGAAGGGCGTACCGGCCCCGAAGCCCGTCAGGCCAGACACAGGTACTCCGTTCCGCTCTCCTTGAGGACTGCGGGGGGGCCGGTCTCCACGATGCGTCCGTCGCGCATGACGACGACCTGGTCGGCCTCCTCCAGGACGGTCAGGCGGTGGGCTATGACGACGACGGTGATGCCCGCGTCCAGCAGCCCTCGCATGATGGATTCCTCGAGAGCGGGATCCAGGGCGCTGGTCGCCTCGTCGAGGATGACGAGCTCGGGCTTCTTCGCCAGCGTCCGGGCCAGCACGATCCGCTGGCGCTGTCCGCCCGACAGGCCGTAACCGCCGGGGGCGACGAGGGTGTTGTAGCCCATCGGCATGGCCTCGATCTCCTCGTTGATGTGCGCGAGCCCGACCGCAGTGATCAATTCGTCCTTGGTGATCTCGTCGGCGCCGAAGACGATGTTGTCGCGGATGGAGCCGCCGAACAGGTGGGCGTTCTGGTTGACGTACCCGATGCGGCGCCGGTGCGTGGGCCGGTCGAGTTCGGCCAGGTCGGTTCCGTCGACGGTGAGGATGCCGCTGGTGGGGGTGTGGAGTCCGGCGAGCAGCATCCCGAGGGTGGACTTGCCGGAGCCCGAACGGCCGACGATGGCCGTGAACTGGCCCGGTTCGATTTCGAAGTTGATGTCGTCGAGGGTGAGCCGAGGGGCGCCCGGGTAGCGGAAGGCGACCGTTTCGGCCCTGATGCGGCCGGGCCGGGCGACGCCGGTACCGGCGAAGGCGCCCCGCGGCTCGGGGGCCGCGCGCAGCACGTCGTCGAGTTTGGCAAGGGTGGGCCGGACTGCGGCCAGCTGGGAGCCGGCGTCGAAAAGGCCCTCCAGCGGGATGAACAAGGCGATCGTGAGCGTCATGAAGCCCATGGCCTCGCCGAGCGGGTAGTGGCGGCTCAGGACCAGCCAGATCCCGGCGACCAGCACGATGAGAGGGGCGGCGAACTGCAGCGTGCGGCTGAGGGAGGCGAACAGGGCCAGGTTGCGGCGGGCGCTCAGACGTTTGTTGACCTCGTGCACGAGGGTGTGCGACCAGCGCTCGACCGCTCTGCCGTCCATGCCGCCTGCCTTGAGGGTGGTGATGCTCTCGAGCATCTCCACCAGTTCCTCCTGCGCCTTGGTCTGGCGTTCCAGGACCTCTTGGCTCAGCCCCGTCTGCCATCGCCAGGTCAGCGCGAGGATGCCGGTCTGGACCACGACGAGCACGGTGACGACGAGCGCGAGCAGCGGGTTGGCCACGGCAATCGCGATCAGGTACAGGACGATGAGCAGGCTGTCGAAGACGGCGGAGACCGCAGTGAGGCTCAGTACCTGGACCAGGACGTTGCTGGTACGGACGCGCAGGGCGAGGTCACCGGAGTTGCGCACGGTGAAGAAGTCGTACGGCAGGTCCGCCATATGTCCGACGATGCCGAGGGTGAGCCGCTTCTCGATGACGGCCTGACGTCGTGTCACCAGGAACGAACGCGCCGCGTACAGAGAGAAGTAGAGGACCACGAGCCCGGCCAGGACACCCCAGACCGTCCACACTCCCCCGGCCGATCGGCTGCCGAGGACGCGCTCGATGAGGAATCCGGTGGTGAGCGGGAGGGCGAGTTCGAAGGCCATGAGCCCGGTGGAGGCCGCGAGGAGAAGCGCCAGTTCCCGTCCGCGCGGGAGGAACTGCCGCAGGCGGTGCCAGGGGCCCCGCAGTTCGCCGCCGCGTCGGACGCGGCCGGAGCCGGCGGCGAGCGGCGCCTCGAACTCCAGGGCCACGCCGGTGAAGGACTCGGCGACCGACGCCATACCGAGCCTGCGGCGTCCGTGGACGGGGTCGATGACGTCCACGTGGTCCTTGCCGGCCGCCTCCAGGACGACGAAGTGGCTGAAGTTCCAGAACAGGATCGAGCCGGGCGACAGCCGGGCCAGCGCCTCCGTGGTGGCGCGCACGCCGCGGCCCTTCACGCCGTACTCGCGGGCGATCTCCAGCAGCGTACGGGCGGATGCGCCGTTGCGTCCGGAGCCGGCCCGCGCGCGGATCTCGTCGAGGGAGACGTCCACGCCGTGGTAGCGCAGCACGCTCACGAGAGCGGCGGGACCGCAGTCGCTGACCTGAGTCTGGAAACAGACCTGAAGCCGCTGTACGCGTCCGCGACGCCCGAGCCGCTCGCGGACCGCCGCGATCCGCTCGGCCGGCCCTATGGACCGGGTCGCGGGAGGAGAGTGGCCGAATACCGGTCCGAGGCCATCGCCCCTGCGATGGTGCTCGAGCGCCTCGGCGTTGAAACGCGATTCGCCAGGCATGGGTCCCTTCCCGTGGTGAGCCGCGACCCGTCCGCCGAAGAGACTTTCGCTCCTCCGGCGGACGGGTCACGGAGTCAGCGGGGCAAGCGTCAGATGACGCAGCCGTTGGCGATCGCGAACTGGCCGCCGACGATGTCGTCCAGCTCCTCGTCGGACAGCTCAGAAATGTCGATGTCGTCGAAATTTTCCATGACTTTTCCCTTTCGAAGAGGCTTCTTCACGCAAAACGAATGGTCGGCTTGGATTCGCTACGGACACCGAACCGTCCGACAGGAAGAAGCACAGAGGATGTACGGAATTCTCGATCCACGTTCCCATGGGAAATCCGCTCCACAAAGAGATCCAGGAGAAGACTAGTGGATTCCCTAGACCTTCGAGTTCTCCGGCCCGTTTCGCCGTTAGGCAGGAACGGTCACCAGCACCAGGAAACAGGTTGTCCCGCATCCCAGGTCATGGTCAACTCGCCTATGGAAGCGACCCGTTGGCCTCCGGGATTCACTGCCATAAACACCGGGGTGGGTGCGGGCACACTCAACACCTGCCACGTTCCCGCGGATCCAGGGTCCAAAGCCATGACGTCGCCGCCTACACGGACCCGAGCGTCCGGTCCGACAACTCTCGCTACTGCGAGACCCCGAACCGCCCGCAGACCCACACGCCGTACCAAGTCGTCCTCAAACCCGAGCCCGGTACCATTCACGAGCTGTTCCTGGGGAGCCTTCGGGCATTGCGTATCGAGACGGGACCGCTACTTGACCCGCCGGTCCGCCGGATCATGTCCCTGCGGGGCCCTCCCGGTGGAGCAGCGGTATCCGGGACCCGGCCCGGTGCGCGTTTCGCCGGTTGGACAGCGGCTCATCGAGCCGACGCATGCCGCAGCGGATGCCCGCACGGTCCTGGAACGGGCCGACTCGCCGCGGCCGGCCGCACACACCCTGGACGAGCCGGATAGCGTGCGCAGCGCCGAACGGTTCGCCGCACGGCCCAGGCATGTTCCAGCGGGTACGGCGCATCGTGCCTGCGGCGCCGGAAGCGGGCCACGCGACCCGCCACCGGCGCGACGGGCCGACCGAACAGGCCGGGCTGCCGGGCTCGTCAAAAGCCGTGAGGTCCTCGACGGATAGACCCCATTCGTCCGCTTCACCGTGGAGACCGGCGAGTTGGCCGACATGGTGAACACCTTCGCCGAGGACGTCCTGGTGACGGCCGAGGACCCCGAGGTCCGGGGCGACAGGCCGGGCCCGCTCACCGCGGTACGCGATCTCACGGAAGGCATGGTCAACTGTGGCGCCCAGGCCCGAGAGTTCGGACCGTCCCGCTCTCGGTCCCCTCCTTCTCCTCCCATCGGCGCGGCATCTCCGCCACCCGTAACCGGCCACCTCCTGTCCCGGCGCACCCGGTCACAACCAGACAGGGAACCGACCGTTGCAGTTACCACTCTTCGTCACCGAAACTTGGTGCCGGTGGCACGGCAGGAAGGGCGTGGGCAGCGTGACGGAGGAGCTTCGCTTTGCTGTGCTCGGCGCATTGCGAGTGCACCGTGGCAGTGCGGAACTACATATCAGGCAGCCTCAGCTGCGGGCCGTGGTGGCGGTCCTGCTGCTGCGGCCCGGACATGTGGTGTCCAAGGCACAACTCGTCGACGCGTTGTGGGGTACCACGCCCCCCAACAGGGCCACGACCACGATCCGCACCTACGCCTGGCAGTTGCGGAGCCTGCTGGAACCGGACCGCGCCAGGCCGAGTGTCCTCGTGTCGGTCGGGGACGGCTACCGGTTGGTCGTCCCGCCGTCCGCGCTCGACGTTGGACAGGCCGAACTGCTCACCCGGGAAGCCGGGCTGGCACGTACCTCGGGACGGACCCGGGAGGCGAGCGACCTGCTGGCGCGGGCACTCGGCATGTGGCAGGGAGAGACGCTGGCAGGTGTCCCCGGGCCCTTCGCCACCCGGCAGCGCCGCCGGCTGGAGGAGTTACGGATCTCTATGCTGGAGGAGCGTTTCGATCTCGACCTCGCCCTCGGCCGTCATCGCCAGGTCATTCCCGACCTGGCGGACCTCACGGCCACCTATCCCCTGCGCGAGCGTCCGCACGGCCTGCTGATGCGCGCGCTGTACGGGGCGGGCCGGCAGGCCGACGCGCTCGCGGTGTACGGCGGCGCCAAAAGGCTGCTGCTGGAGGAGCAGGGCATCGATCCGGGACCCGAACTGACCACCGTCTACCGGCAGGTCCTGGAGAACAGTCCGGCCCTGTCCATGGCGACCGCCGAGGAATCCGCGGCGCCCGACGAGCCGGCGGAGAGAACCGAGGCAGCGACCACCGCCGCCATCCGTGACCGGGACGCGTTGCCGGTGCCGGCGCATCTCCCTCCCGATCTGCCCGACTTCGCCGGACGTACGGACGCCGTAAGCGACATGCGCACCGTACTGACGATGCCTGGACGCCAAGCGCTGACCATCGTGGCGATCGCCGGGATGGGCGGGATCGGGAAGACCTCGCTGGCCCTGCACACCGCCCACGGGGTACGCCACGCCTATCCGGACGGGCAGCTCTACGCCGATCTGCGCGGCAACGACGACAGCCCGGCCGAGCCCGCCATCGTACTGACGGGCTTTCTCCTGGCGCTCGGTGTCGCGGCCGAGGCCGTGCCCGACGCCCTCGACGACCGCTGCAAGCTGTTCCGCTCGATACTGAACGGTCGCAGAGTACTGATCGTCCTGGACAACGCGCGTGACGTGTCGCAGGTCAGGAACCTGCTGCCCGGATCGGCCGGCTGCGGGCTCGTCGTCACGAGCAGGTCTCGGCTCTTCGGTCTGCCGCTCACGAAGCAGGTCGGCGTGGACACGTTCCGGCCCGATGAGGGCCTGTCCTTGCTGAGCGCGGTCGTGGGACCCGAGCGGGTGGAGGCGGAGCGGACGTCGGCGCTCGAACTGCTGCGGCTGTGCGGGTTCCTGCCACTGGCCGTCCGAATCGTGGCCACCAAGCTGGCGTCCAGGCCGCAGTGGACCATCGCGACGCTGACCGCCCGGCTCTCCAACGAGCGGCGGCGCATCGAGGAACTGCGCGTGGGTGATGTGTCGATCCACGCGGCCTTCGAGGTCGGATACCGGCAACTGCCGCCTCAGCAGGCCCGTGCCTTCCGGCTTCTGGCCGTCGCGGGTCCGCTTGACTTCGGCCTCCCCGCGGCCGCGGCGGTGCTCGCCGCGGAGGAAGAAACGACGGAGGAGCTGCTGGAGTCCCTGGTGGACGCCGCCATGCTGGAATCCCCCGAACCGGGCCGCTACCGCTACCACGACCTGCTCCGCGTCTTCGCTCAGCGGACGGGGAGCGGTCACGGGGCCGAGACCGACCAGGCCTTCGGCAGACTGCTCGACCACCTGCTGGCCACGGCGTGCAACGCGTTCGCGCACGCCGTACCGGGAGACCGGGTCGCCGACTCGCTCGGGCCGTTGCGGTCGCCGGGGCTGTGGTTCCGCGACGTTCAGGAGGCGCGGTCCTGGATCACCGGTGAGATCGCGGTAGTGACGAGCGCGGTGCTGCGCACGGTGGGCCGGCCGGCGGAGGCGGACGACGGATGGCTGGGGACCGCCGTGGACATACTCATCGCGGTCAGTCCCTTCTGCGTCGATGCCCGCTTCGAGGAGCTGGGGTCCGCCGCGTCGGAGCTGGCGCGGGAGGCCGAGCTGCGCGGCGACCAACGGGCCTTCGGCCGGGCGCGGTTCCTGTGCAGCGACATCGCGTTGCAGGCTGCCCGGCCCGTCGACACCGAACAGCACGCGCGCCAGGCCGTCGACGCCTCAAGGAGCACCAAGGATTCGGTGATCCTCCGCCAGGCGCTGAACAACCTCGGCGTGGCCGTCATGTTCCAGCGCCGGTACGCCGAGGCGGTGGTGTGCTTCGACGAGGCGATCGCGCTCGCACGCGTGCTGGGCCACAGGTCCGGCGAGGCGGCGACCACGATCAACGCGGCGCTCGCCCGTCTGCGCAGTGGGCGGGCGGCCGAGGCGGCAGCTGCCTGCGAGGCCACGCTGGGGGTACTGCGCGCCATGGGGGACCTTCCGGGGGTGGCGTACGCGCTGTACGTGCTGGCGCTGGCACTGCATGAGGAAGAGCGGTTCGACGACGCCGTCGCCCGGTACACCGAGTGCCTCGCCGTGTGCCGGTCGGCCGACATCCGCGGACGCGAGGCGCACGCCCTCTATCGGCTCGCCGAAACGCTCCGCAGGACGGGACGGTACGAGGAGGCGGTGCGGTACGTCACCGAAGCCGTGGCCCTGTGCCAGGAGATCGGAGCCGTACGGGACCACGCGTACGCCTTGAAGGTGCTCGGCGAGGCCCAGGCCGATCTCGGCCAGATCGAAAGCGCCCGCGTCCGGCTGGACGAGGCGAAAACGCTGTTCACCCGTCTCGGACTTCCTGACGCCAACGACGTCAGCCGGATCCTGGACCGCTTGACACCCCAAGGGTGACACAAGCCGGAAATAAGCACCAGAGAAATCCCGGAGAAAGCCAAATATACCGGGAATGGACCGCATGTATGGCCCGGCATGAAACAGTGGTCATCAATAGTCGGAATGTGCATCGAAAGAGCCGCAGAACTCTTGGCAGTTCAGTTCCGCGGCGGCACAGACCGAATTCGGCCCTTTCTCAGGAGGCGTTGAGATGCCCAAACCTCGCGAACAGAAAGACAACCACCTGATCTACGCCGATGCGGTGGGGTCACGGGGGAAGTCGGGCGTTTGGTTCGGCGAGCGCGAAGACATCAAGGCCAAGCAGGTCACCGTGATGGACGCCGTCAAGGAACGGGTCGAGTGGGTGCCGGTTGAGGACGCCGTGATGGCGATCAGCCTTGACCCGCCCGGCATCGTCCTGATGGCGCCCAACCCCTCGCTGCCCGGCATCATTGTCCTCGCCGACGGCGCCACCGCCGAGAACACCGAGCACCTCAAGAAGCACTACACCGAGATCGTGCAGGACGTCCTGAAGGACGCGAAGATCGCGCAAGAGGACTGACAATCCATTCTGCTGCGGTGTCATCGGCGATCGGCGGTGACACCGCAGCAGTCTTCTCACCGTGCGCGTTTCGACGCATGACTGATTCCGCATTTTCAGGAGGTCACCCGTGATGAATGACGCCGATCGGCTCTGGAACAAATATCTACTCGTCGCTCAGGGAGCGGAGGGCATCGTCTTCGATCCCGTCTCCCTCGGGAGCGCCAGCCTCACCGCCGACGAGATGCGGCGCATCCGTGCCGACGAGCCCGGGATCCTGGCGGAGATGAGGCAGCTCGGCTTCTCTCCGGATCCGGCGACCGCACCGCAGCGCGATCTCATCCTCGACCGGGTCCGCGGACTGGGCATGACGGGAAAGCCCCCGCGCATCAGCGGTTACCGCATCGTGGTGACCGACCGCTGCAACATGACCTGCACGTACTGCTTCGTCGACACCAACACAGGCGCCGACGACATCACCATCCCCGAACTCCGTGAGGGGCTCGAGTACCTCTTCGAGCAGAACGCCGGCGAGGAGGAGGTCACGATCCAGTGGTTCGGCGGAGAGCCAACCACGCGGTTCGACCTGATGAAGTACGGCGACGAGTACGCTCTCGAACTCGCCGAGAAGCACGGCGTCGGTCGTGTGCAGTTCACCGTCGTCACCAACGGTGTCCTGATCAAGGACGCCATGATCGAGCACTTCAAAGAGTTCAAGTACGGTGTGGGCGTTTCCTTCGACGGCACTCCCGACAACAACAAGCTCGAACGCTTCCTTCTCTCCGGGAAGCCGGCCGACGAGCGGATCCACCGGAACATCCAGCGGCTGATCGAGGCCGGTGTGTACGTGGGCTGCAACCTCACGCCCACCCCCACCAACGTGAGCGACCTCCCGAACACCGTCGAGTACGTGCTGTCGCTCGGCATCAACTTCATCTACGTCAACACGCCGATACCGATCTCGGGTCGCTGGCATGTCGACGGCGAGGCACTGTGCCGCGCGGTCTTCCGTTCGCGTCTGCTGGCCCTGTCCCGCGGTGCCATGCTGTTCTCCTCGCTCGACCGGATCTACCAGGCTCTGGACACGCGCCTGCCGAAGATGTACGAGCACATCCAGCAGGACGGCGGCCTCAATGCGGCGCTGCTGTCCCGCGGGCGGATCTCCGTCCTCGATCTCAACTGGCGTGACGAGTCGTTCATCTTCCCGATCAGCAGGCTCCGTGAGGAACCGGAACTGCTGGCCGGGGCCGCGAAGAACCTGCTGCCGGCGAAGGAGTGCGGAGACTGCCCCGCGGCCGCCGTCTGCGGTGGGCCCTCCCGCAACGACGTCTCGCTCCGGAACAATCCCGAGCCTGATTCCCAGATGTGCGACTTCTTCCAGGTGGGTCTCAAACTCGCCCTCACCGACCACACGGGATTGCAGTGACCGGCCGCATCGGGGCACTCAGCGGGGTGCTGGTCTCGACAGCCGACAACTGCGAGGTGAACTGCCGGTTCTGCTTCAGGGCCGACGTGGGACGCGACGTCCTAAGCCTCGACGCGTACTCCCGGGCTCTGTCGCGCCTTCGTGAGATCGGCGTCGACGAACTGTGCCTCTCGGGCGGCGAACCGACCGATCATCCCGAGTTCCGCCAACTCGTCCGCGTGGCACTGCAGTTCGGCTTCCGCGCGTCGGTGGTCACGGCCGCCAGGACCGGGCCGCGCCTGGATGCGCTCGCCGACGTGGCCGGCATGCTCAGCCATGTCACCGTCTCCGCCGACAGCCGCAGAGCGGACGAACTGGGCCGCACCGGGCGGACGATCCCCTCGACGTCCGCCGTCTTCGAGGCGCTGGGGCACCGCCGGGCCAGCCTGCACGTCACCGCCTACGAACTGGACGTGGACGACGTGAAGTCGATCGTCGGCGTGGTCGAGACCGCCGACATCCCGGTCGAGGTCAGTCCGCTCCTTCCGTCACCGACGTTCCGGTTCGAGAATCCCGACCTCAAACGCGACCTGGCGCTGATCGACACGTTCTTCGGCATGTCGGAACAGCTGAGGACGGTGGTGTCGGACTATCACACGTGGTTGCGCGATCCGGTACTGCGTCCCTGCGAGTCCGCGCGGCTTTACCTGTCCGCCGACGGATTCCTGCGCCGCTGTCCGTATGACAAGGCCGGCCAGGTGTCGGTCTTCGCGACCCGGCAGGTCATCAGCGACGCGCTTGAGCAGTCGTTCTGCGAACCACCGAACACGAGTCTCGCCTGCATGGCGATCTGCCGTTCGGAAAGTCACGAGGGATGAGGTGCCGATGAGCACGACGCAGGATCGACCGACCGTGGTGATCGGCACCATGAGATGCTCGGGGTCCTTCAACGGCCTGATGGTTCTGGGCCGTGACACGCACGACGGCCGGGAGTTCATCGACGGAGCGCTCGCACGGGGATTCACCACCTTCGACACCTCTCCCGTCTACGGCCGCGGACATGCGGAGGAGGATCTCGGAGCCTTCCTTCCCGCGGACACGGCGGTGTGGACGAAGGCGGGAATCGACACCTCCACCCCCCTGCCCACGCTGGACTACAGCCTCGACGGGCTGACCAGGTCGCTGCGGGGAAGTCTCCGGCGATTGAGGCGCGATCACGTCGAGGTCGCCTTCGTGCACAATCCGGAGCCGAAGCGGATCGCGGACATCGACCTCGCCGGGTTCGCCAGACACTGCTCGGACACGGGCCGGGCGGACCTCGTCGGTGTCAGTGTGCTCCTGCCGGAGGTGAGCCTGCCCAGGATCGCCGGCCGGCTGCCCGCCGGCAGCGTGATCATGTGCGAGGCAGACCAGCTGGATCCCGGCGACAGGACCACGATCAGCCTGCTCGCCGACTACCGTCTCGTGGTCCGCAGCCTCTTCTCCGGCGGCTCGCGGCTGCGGGCCGTGCAACCGGATCGCAGGGCGGAGTCGATCGCCGCCAGGATCGCCGAGATCAACGAGGTCTACGCCCCCGAAGCCGTCGTCGTCGGTCCCCGGACCGCAGAGCAGTTGGACGACTACGCGGCAGCGGCGGCCCGGACGCCGTCGTCCGGTCCCCTCTCTTCCGTCAGGGGGGTACATGCCGCTCCGTGACGCCGAAGTGGTCAGGCAGCTGGAGGTGTTCGGGTTCGCTCACCTCCGTCAGGTCGCTTCGGACGCCGTCGGGGGCCTGGAGAGCGGATTCGGGAAACTGATCGAGCTGTCGGCGGACAGCGCGCCGAGCGAACGGGTGACCAGGTTCGACATCCTCACCGAGCTGCCCGAACTCGGCCGGATCTCCCGGTCGTCGTGGGTACGCGGCATCTGCGAGACGTACTTCGCACGACACCACCAGGTCATCACCAGCGACGCGAACGCGCTGGTCGGCGACTCGTACTGGCACTCGGACGGCTTCTACAACACGCCCTTCCTGCGCTTCGTTCTGTATCTCGACGCCGTCACGCACGACACCGGCGCGCTGCGCTTCCTGGCCGGGTCGCACCGTGCCGACAACGGCTGGCTCGGTGATCCGACCCGCCACGTCATCAGGCACCGGCAGGACCTCGGCCTCGACGGCAACGACGTACCGGCGGTAGTGGTCGACTCCCGGCCCGGTGACGTCATCGTGTTCGACACGAACGTCATGCACGCGGCATGGAACGGCGATGTCCGGCGCCAACTGGCCTTCAACTGCGTCGGTGAGCCGGTGACCGAGGCCGAGCAGCTCGACACGCGCCGCTACTTCCTCAACCGCTACGTCTCGGGATCGGTGCTGATCGGATGAGCCTCGCTCCACTGTCGGCGACCGCCGCCGAGGTCACGCACTTCAGGACGTTCGGATTCGTGCGCCTGCGCGGCGCACACGACGATGTCGCGCCGGCGGTCGCGGAAGCCTTCGAAGACGTCCTCGGACGATCCTCACCGGGTCGGCAGGCAGGTGCGGGCGTCTCCCGCATCGCCGAGCACAGTGACGTACTCCGGGCGGTACTGCTGGCGGACCACCGGTGCCCGCGGCTGGCACGCCGGCTGCTGGGCACGGACGTGGTCTACGCCGGCGGGGACGGGGTCCGCCACGACGGTGCCGTCGAGTGGCACCGGGACGGCGACCACCGCGCGCTCCGGCTGCTCAAGATCGTCCAGTACCTGGATCCGCTGCACAGCCGCACCGGAGCCCTACGGATCATTCCGGGCACTCACCGGCGCGGCGGGAGCTGGGACACGTTCACCGCGGAGCTGGACGACCCGCTCCGACGGCTCGGTATGGAGCCGATCGACGTGCCGGCCTTCACCGTCGAGTCGTCCCCGGGCGATCTCGTCGCCTTCGACCCGCACTCCTACCACGCGTCGCTCGGCGACTGTTACGGGCGGCGGCAGATCACCACCACGTACGCCTCCGTACCGGAGTCGGACGAAGCACGAAGGGAACTGAGCGACTACCTGCTCGCCGACCGACCGACACTGCGGGAGTCCGACGATCTCCCGGCTCTCACCTGACGAACGCACGGAAAAGGGTGGTTGGGGATGGACGACGCGACGGAGGGCACCGGGGTGGCGACGCTCCGGGCGAACCGGGAAGTGGCGCCGTTGGAGTGGTTCGACGAACTGCGCGAGTCGCGCGGCATGGACTGGGACGAGACCACGGGCACGTGGTACGTGACACGGTACGACGACGTGTACGAACTGCTGCGCGATCCCCGTCTCGGCGCGCAGGTCGAGACGTACTGCCCACCCGGTCTGACGGAAGGACAGCAGAAGACCTACTGGCGGGTGACGGAGTTCATCGACCGCTGGCCGGTGTTCTCCGATCCACCGCGGCACACCGGCATGCGACGACTGCTCCTCCCGCTGTTCACGACCGCCGCCGTGGGGCGGGCGGCCGCCGCGGCGGCGACCTCTGTCGCGGTCACAAGCCCCGCGGTCGCGCCGGACGGGCTCTTCGCCGCCGTGGTCAGGCCCGCGTTGGCGGCCGGTCTGTGCAGCTTGCTCGACGAGCCGCCCGACGCCCTGGCGGAACTCGGCGACTGTGCCACCCGGATTCTGGCCTTCGGGTCGATCGAGACGTACGACCCTGCCGCCGGCCTGCGCGCGGAGGAGGCCTTGGACGAGCTGACCGAGCTCGTGCGGCAGCGCTGTGCCACCCCGGCCGGAGTCCTCGCCTCCGCGCTGAGCCGCTCCCTGTCCGACGGAACACTCGATCTCCTGGACGCCACCGCGGTGTACGCCCAGCTCGTCAGCGGAGCGCTGGAACCCACGGCGGCGGCCGTCGCACGCGTCCTGGAGGTGGTGACGGGCCCGGAGGGCGTCGGGCTCGACATCAAGGCGGACGTCGACGCAACCATCGACGAGGCGCTGAGGCTGGTCACCCCCTTCCACCTGGCCATGAGACGAGCCCTGACCGACCTGCAGATCCACGGCCACACCGTACGGGCCGAGTCGCGCGTAGTCCTCGTGCTCGTGGCGGCGAACCGCGACCCGAGGAAGTTCGCGGAGCCGGACACGTTCCGCCTCGACAGGGCCGGAGCCCGTCATGTCGCGTTCGGGCGCGGCCGGCACGCGTGTCTGGGCGCCGCGCTGACCCGTCAGGTCATGCGGGAGGTGGTGCTCGGACTATCGGCGAGCGGAGTACTGGAGGGGCTGCCGCCTTTGAAGTCCGTGTGGAACACGGACTTCGGAGGCCGCTTCGTCCAGGACGTCGTGAGCGCACAGGACGCCTGAGGCAGCCGGACAACAGGTGACGGACGAACACTCACCACCGAGGATATCGATGCCCAAGACCATCACGAGTACCGGCGAGTTCAAGGAACTCTGGACGATGCCGCCCAACTTCTATGTCAGCCACGAGTTCTACCGGCCGGACTTCTCCTTCCCCAGTGCCCTGGAGGTCCTTGACGTCGTCCGGCACGACGAAGAAGCGCGCGTGACACTTCTAGGCTCGGACAGCCCTGCCGTGCGGACGGCCAAGACGATGTCCTTCAAGCGCGCACCCGTCGAGGAGGTCGCCACCTGGTCGTTCAGGCTCGCGCACTTCAACCTCTCCCGCTTGTACGACGGCGTCCTGCACGGCTTCTACGAGCAGGTGATGATTCCCTGGCGGATGTTCCTGGCGGCCCAGGGATTCACCTGGCAGCGCTGTGCGCCCGACCTGTTCATCTCCGGCCCCGGCGGCAGTTCCACGTATCACGCCGACCAGTCGCACGGTCTGGTGTGGCAGGTCGAAGGGGCCAAGACCTTCCACAGCTACGTCGTCCCCGACAGCGCGGTCCCCGCGGACTCCGCGATCAGCGGCGACTTCACGGCCGAGGACCCACCGCCGCACGCCGACGAGGACCGCCAGGACGCACGGATGGAGCCGGGCGAGCTGCTGTGGAGCCACTTCCTCACGCCGCACTGGGTCACCGGTGAGTCGCCCCTGAGCATGAGCGTGACCCTTTCCCACGGCGGCCTGTGCCACCAGGGCCGCTATGCCGAACGGGAAACCGCCCTGCGCCGCCACTGGGACCACCACCCCGAGCAGGCGTGGCTGACCGACCTGCGCAACACACGTTACTGAGCCCTTTCCAACCTCCGGCGTCGGCTGGGCAGTTGGCTGAGAAGGCATCCGCTTTCCGAACGTGATCCTATGATTCGTGCTCGTCCGGCATGCATTCCCTTTGGTGGCGGCAGAGTTCGGGTGATTCATCGGGGCCTTCCTTCGTGGATACCCCGGCCTTCAGGCCGGGGAGGAAACGAAGCTCCTGCGAAGCAGGGCAGGAGGAGTCGGTTCGCCGCCAGGGCGGACCGGCGCCCACCGCCGACCGTCCGATACCCGCCCCTCACACGGGAGTTGATAGAGTGTGAGGTATGGCGGAGCAGGTGAAGCGGGCGTTCAGATACCGCTTCTACCCCACGGACGAGCAGGCGGCCGAGCTGTCGCGCACGTTCGGCTGCGTCCGCCTCGTCTACAACAAGGCGCTGGAAGAGCGCACACGGGCCTGGTACGGACAGCAGCACCGCATCTCCTACCTCCAGTCCTCGGCCGCGCTGACCCAGTGGAAGAAGACCGAGGAACTCGCCTTCCTGACGGAGGTGTCCTCCGTCCCGCTCCAGCAGGCGCTGCGCCACCTCCAGACGGCGTTCGGGAACTTCTTCGCCCAGCGCACGAAGTACCCGCGCTTCAAGTCCCGGAAGAAATCCCGCGCGTCGGCCGAGTACACCCGCTCCGCCTTCACGTGGCGCAACGGACAGCTGACTCTGGCGAAGATGTCCGGTCCGCTGGACATCCGCTGGTCGCGCCCCCTCCCGGAGGGCAGCGAGCCGACCACGGCGACCGTGTCCCGTGACCGTGCGGGCCGGTGGTTCGTGTCGATGTTGTGCGACGACCGCATTGCTCCGGCTCCGGCCACGAAGAACGCGGTCGGCATCGACGCCGGCATCACCTCCCTGGTGACCCTGTCCACCGGCGAGAAGGTCACCAACCCGCGTCACGAGCGCCGTGACCGCGCTCGTCTTGCCCGGGCGCAGCGGGAACTGTCCCGTAAGGCCAAGGGCTCCGCGAACCGGGAGAAGGCCCGCCGTAAGGTCGCCCGCGTGCATGCGCGGATCGCCGACCGGCGCCGCGACCACCTGCACAAGCTCACCAGCCGTCTCGTCCGTGAGAACCAAACGGTCGTGATCGAGGACCTCACCGTCCGCAACCTGCTCAAGAACCACACGCTCGCACGCGCCATCTCGGACGCGTCGTGGACTCAACTGCGCTCCATGCTGGAGTACAAGTGCGCCTGGTACGGGCGCGACCTCGTCGTGATCGACCGCTGGTTCCCCAGCAGCAAGCTATGCGGGGCCTGCGGGGCGGTCGCGGCGAAGATGCCGTTGAACGTTCGCGCGTGGACATGCGCCTGCGGCGCCGTACATGACCGCGACATCAACGCGGCCCGCAACATCAAGGCGGCCGGGCTGGCCGTCTCGGCCTGTGGAGCTGGTGTAAGACCTCAAGGGAGTTCTCCTGGCGGGCAGTCGGCGTTGAAACAGGAACCCCTACAGCGCGAGCCGTAGGAATCCCCCTCCTTCAGGAGGGGGAGGAAGTCAATCGCTCGTCTTGCTCACGGAGGTGGCCATGCCGTCGGTGCTCGGTCTGTTGGAGGCTCGGGAGAAGAAGGTCCGGGAAGAGGTGGCCCGGCTGGAAGAGGAGGCCGCTCGGGTGCAGGCCGCGCTGGAGGCGGCCCAGGGCGCGGTTGCCCGGCTGGCCAATGCTCGGAGCACGGTGGCGGAGGTCCTGTCCGAAGAGCCCGCCGAGGGTTATGGTCCGGCCGGGGGGCAGTTGCCAGTTCGGTGGTGCCTCCACGCGCCGAGGGCATGGGAGTGGAGGTCCTGGCAGTGGAGTATCAGCAGATCCTGGCAGTGCTTGCCGAGCCGGAGGCCGGCGAGGGGGTGCGGGTGAAGCCGATCGCGCTGCGACTGAGTGGGGAGTTGACGTCGGCCCTGCTGGAGAGCGTGCGCTGCCGGGTCAAGCGCCTGGTCACGCGGCGCTGGGCTGTGGAGGTCCGGCCGAATGTGTTCACCGCGATGATGAACACGTCACCGGAGGTCTCGGGATGAAGGCATCCCGGCGGCGTCCGGCCAGGCGGGAGGACATGAGCATGATCATGGACCGCAGCACCATCGCCTCGTGCATGGCGGGCAACGTCTCGTAGTCACGCACCAGACGGCTCGAGCGCACCAGCCAGCTCAGCGTCCTCTCCACCACCCACTGCCTCGGCAGCACCAGAACCCCGTGCTGTTGTCGGAGTGTTTGACGATGTCCAGGGTGAGCTGCAGCTTCTCCTTCGTCCAGCCGATGAGGCTCCCGGCGGAGGCACCGTCGGTCCAGACCAAACGGAGGGAGAAGTGCATCTGCCGCAGCCACGCGAGTAGCGGCACGGCGGCGTCGCGGTCCTGCACGTTCGCTGCGGTCACCAGCACCACAAGGACCATGCCGAGACAGTCCATCACCAGGTGCCGCTTCCTGCCTCCCACTCTCTTCCCACCGTCCCATCCCGACGTCGACCTGGGAACATTCGCTGCAGCCCGCACCGACTGCGAGTCCACAATCGCGGCCGTTGGGTCCGGTGAACGGCCCTCCTTCTCGCGGACCTTGTCGCGCAGCCGGTCACGGAGCTCGGCGAGCAGGCCCGTCAGCTGCCGGCGGCGGGCGAAGGCATGCACCCGCCGAAACGGCGGGAAGTCCGCAGGCAGGTTCGCCCACTGGACGCCGTTGTCAACGACGTAGCGGACCGCATCGAGCATCACTCGGTGGCAGTAGCCCTCCGGCCGGCGGCCCCGACCCTGAAGCCACGACGGGATGGGCAGTGCCGCCCGCACAACCTGCCATTCCGCTTCCGTCATGTCCGAGCCGTAACAACGTGTCCGGTCCGGTCCGTCCGCGGCGTTGCCGAACCGGTGCGCGAGGCAATCGCACAGCGACACGCAGGAGTTGGACGCGGTGGACACGTCACGCAAGACTGCAACAACAGGGTCTCCTTGGTGCTCGGGTGCTTCGCAACGCCGAGCTACCGAGGGGACTCCGTCTTCATGCGCCGACACCGCCGCGATCACCCGATCCAGAACCCAGTTCGACTGATCACGCCAACCGGCCGGTCTGCGGAAGCCTTCTAGGAGGGTCAGGCCCCCTTTCCGAAGACAAGCACCTCCGTGGAGGCGACGCCCATGGGGGCCAGGAAGCTGGCCTCCAGGCTGCAGCCGAGGGTCGCGAAAAGGTCCACGCACGTCCGGCGAGGCATGGCGGTTGGGTAGGAGTCGTGCCCCGTGCCGCCCTGCGTCGCCCAGGAGCGCATCGTGGCGGGGTCCAGGCAGGTCTCTGTCATTACGTCGAAGACGATACGACCACCAGGTCGCGTGACCCGCGCTATCTCGAAGAAGTAGCGGGAGGCGCTGAGGAAGGTCAGGGTGTTGAAGACCTTATGGGCCTGCACGAGATCGATGCTGCCGTCGGGTGTCGCGGCGAGACTGCTTCCTGCGGCCGGTTGGGCGACCACGCTGAACGTGTCCACCAGGTAGTTGGCCCAGGGCGCTGCCGTCTCGTAGATCTCGTAGCGGCCTGGTGAACACTCCTTCAGCGTCTTCTCCAGGTACCGTCCGGACCCGGGGCCGATCTCCAGCACCGTCTTCGGGTTGGCAGCGAAGACGCCAAGAGCGCGTAGTTCATCGACGGTGGACTGGGTGGCGCCAGGCGTCCCGTTCATGACCTCGTCAATGTAGTCACCCACCGACAGACCGGCCGCGTGTGCGGCCCGCATCGTTGCCTCGAACGGGATGAAATCGTCAACTCCACCCCGACTGTTGGTGCTGCGCACGATGTCGAATCCAGTACGTCCCAAGAGCCGCTTGACCCCCGACTTCAATCCTGACGCGCCCTTTCCTGCTGCCCTCATCAGGCATACCCCCAGGTCGTTTACACCCTCGATGCCCGATAAGCATAGGACTGCGGACGCAGTGGGACGGCGAATTCGCTACGCAGCGGTCAAGGGCCGGTCCACGGCGCCGGGTCCTTACGCCCGATATACACCCTCCCGGTAAGGCTGCTTGTCGATCCTCGGCGGCCGCCGAGGGAGTCTCGGCCAACACCTCGGCCAGCGAGTACAAGCCGACGAGCAATCCGATCACTCCCGCAGCCCGCGGCCGTTCATGCCCACCCAGACCCAATCAAACGATCACGTTCGGAAACCGGAAGCCTTCTGAAGAGCCGCTTGGGACTCAGGGGTTTTCCGGGCGCAGAGCGCCTTGGCCGTCGAGGTCGTTGAGCACGGCAGGCAGGCCCGTGGCGAGCATTTTGGTGCGGACGGAGCCGAGGATTCTGGCCATGAAGAAGCCTCCGGCGCCGGTGAAGCCGGTGTGGTCGTAGGTGAAGCGCGTTCCACTGCCGTGCGCTTCGAGCCGGTAGGCGACCTCGGTCACCTCGCCACCACCTTCGTCCTGCCACGAGTAGCGCAGTAGCGCAGACTCTCGCACCTCCAACACCTTGCACACCACGACGCCGCTCCAGCCGGGCTTCGGTTTCGCGATGAACTTGAACGTGGTGCCGACCGTGGTAGCGAAGTCCTCAGGCCGACCGCCGGCGCCGGTGGCCGTCCACAGCGGGATCAGTTCCGGATCGGTGACCGCACGCCAGACCCTCTGCGGTGGGTGCGGGTACTCGCGGACGATGTGGATGGCGCTCATGGAGGGCTCCTCGGGTATGGGCGTGTCAAGCCCAGCAGTATTTTACAGTCACTAGAAATTTACAGTAACAGAATAATGCAGATCGGCCAGACTATGCTTCAGTGATGAGTACGCGCACCGTGGACTGGACGGCCTTGCGGCGCCGTGAAGAGGAGCCTGCAGTCGAGGGGCTGCGGGAGCGCAAGAAGCGCCTGCTACGACAGCAGCTGTCCGACACGGCCACCGAGATGTTCATGGACCGGGGCTTCGATGCGGTGCGTGTCTCGGAGATCGCCGACGTCTGCGGGGTGTCGGAGAAGACCGTCTTCAACTACTTCCCCACCAAGGAATCCCTCGTCCTGGACCTGGGCGAAACCACGTTGAACTCCCTGCGGACCACACTGGCCGATCCGGACCTGTCGCCGGTCGCGGCGGTGTTGGAGATCTTGTCCGGCCAGTTGGCGGCCCTCACGTCCTGGCTGGCGGCGCAGGACGACTGGGCCCAGGCTAAGGCTATTCTGCTTCGCTTCGGCATGCTGATCGGATCGACTCCGTCTCTGCGGGCATATCAGCGCGACATGACCGACCAGCAGGTCGCCGTCGCCGCCGAAATCCTGGCCCGGCGCACTGAGATGAGCCCGGACGATCCTGAACCACAGATCGCCGCGGCTGCCCTGCTCGCGCTGTGGCCCGTCCAGTTCCAGGCGCTGCGCAGGCACCTGCATCGCGCCCAGACCTCCGAGGAACTGCACGATGAGGTCAGCGCCGACGTCCGACGCGCAGCCCAACTCATCGACGCCGGACTTAACTCGCTCTCCCCCGCCCGGCGCAGTTTGTGAAACAGCCGACCGGCCCGGGGTAGCGGCGAGGGGCAACACCGTTCCTCCGGCCCACCTGTCGACCGGGACCCGTCACCAACCTGCGTGGGTAGAACAACTGGGGCGGTCAGGGAGCACAGCATCGTGGTGCTGGCGGTGCAGACCAGAACGTGCGGTGTTTCGACGTCCAGGTCGACGGCGATGGCCCGCCCCTCGGCGCTGATGCCGATAAGGGCGGTCCCCTCGGGCAGCGCCTCTATTCGTGTATGCCTGACACCGAGAGCCTAGAAGGGACCGGCGCAACAGCTGCTGTTGCTCCCGACCGCGATGTGAGCACGGCGTTGACGCGTCCAGGCGCCCAGCAAGCCGCCCCACACGACGGACGCCTTCCCTGAACTGCCGCTCCCACAGCAGGAGTTGGTCACTCACCTGCCGGGGTCAAGTCGCTGGGCGAGGTCGTGGGCCATGGCGCTGGTGAGGTCTCCGTCGTAAGCGCCGACGATCTCGACACGGCCCACGGTGATCGAGTGGGCCGCGATGGGAGCGTCCCAGAGTTTGCCGTCCACGACGATGGCGAACTGGTTGCGCGGGGCCGGGGCCGACGCGAGGGAGCCGGTCAGCGTGGCGAAACGGGTCCGGTCGGCAGGGGTGAGGGTCACCTCCACCTGCCAGCTGCCGTCGACGCTGCCCTTCTCGGCCTTCGCCACGGAGACGCGGACGTCGCTCATGCCGCCGGCCGAGCTGGCGTGAATGCACATCGCCGGGTGGGTCTCGGTGCGGTGCACGGTATAGCCGCCGCCGGCCGGGGTGCAGGCCCGCTCTGTCGCCGAGGTGACCGGCAGGAGGGAGATCGTGGCCGCCTTTGTAGCGCCTCGTCCTTCGGCGGGCTGCACCACGTGGGCGCGCAGCGGGTCGTCGTCCGCGACGGCCACCCAGGCGGTGGCAACCGCCGCGGCTAGGGCAACCCCGACACCGGCGCGCGTGAGCCGCTGCCGCCGCCGGGCGACCCGCAGTGCGCCGTCGGCCAGGCCGACGAGATGGGCGCCGACGTCACCGTCGCACTCCCGGACATGGGTGTGCAAGGTGTCGTGCAGCAACGTTTCGTGCAGCAGCTCCTCGGTCGAGTCGTTCATGCGGTCACGCCCCTTCCGGAGGCATTGGAGGAGGCGGACGGCCCTGCCTCGGCCAGAGTGATGCGGAGCGTGACGAGGGCCTTGTGGGTCTGGCTGCGGACCGTGCCCGGAGCGACGCCCAGGATCGCGGCGATCTCGCTGTCGGGCCGGTCCTCGAAGTAGCGCAGCACGATCACCGCACGCTGACGCTTGGGCAGCCGCCGCAGCGCGGTCATGATGTCCTGCCGCTGGACGACGGCGTCGGCCCAGTTGGCGCCCTGTGCGGACGGCTGGTCCGGCACGGAGTCCGTGACCGTCTCCCGCCCCCAGCTGAGCAGCCGGAAGCGATCCACCTGGGCGTGGTAGAGCGCGCGGCGCACATAGATCTCTGGCTGTTCCCGGTCACGGAGCTTGGACCAGCGTCGGGCCGTGGAGGCAAGCGCGGTCTGGAGCAGGTCCCGGCCCTGTTCCCAGTCCCCGGTCAGCAGATAGGCCGTGTGCAGCAGCGATCTCGACCGCGCCGCCACGAACTCGCGGAACTGGCGTTCCTCGTCGGCGTTCAATGCGCCCTCCCTCGTTCCCCCGTAAAGACGGGTACGGACACGCAAACGACTGCCCTGCCGCACCCACTTTCTCCGCCTCGTCCACCGGACAGCGACGCCGAAGGCCATGGAAGGACGCTGGCACGCCCAGCCGTGGAGGGAGGAACCCGGAGCCGCAGGCGACGGACTTCAGGCTGATCGGCATGCTGGTTCCGATCTTGGGGAAGGTCGGGGCCAGACAGTGAGCATCACCGAAGGCGTGCGGAACACCGGGTCGGGCCGGATGGGGCCCTGGCAAGACTTTCGTGAAGCCGGAGTGTGCCTCCATGCGCCGGTGACGCTCCGTCACGGGTAGCGGCGTCGGAGGTGAGCCATGAGGACGACGCGGTGGCGCAGGAGCGGGGCGCCGGCGCGGCCGGCCATGATCCGTTTCTGGAGCTTCAGGTCCGTGATCCGGCCTTCGTTGACGCCGGAGGTGAACGGGGTGGTGATGCCCTGTACGACTGCCGGCTGGTCCTCGCGGATGGCGTTGGCCAGGCTCGCCAAGGCAGAGAGGCCCAGGCCGCGAGTTGGCCGAGCCAGTCGGGTGTGTCAATTTAACAGCTGATCTTGGTTGTTGAGTGGTCAGTTATTGCTCGGGGTCAGGCGATCCGGAACGCGTTCAGGGGTGCTTTCCAGCGCATGGTCCACCGCTTGCGGCCCTTGCCCGTCGGGTCCAGGCTCATCAGCGCCATGTAGATGCACTTGAGGGCGGCGGCCTCGTTGGGGAAGTGGCCGCGGGCGCGGACGGACCTGCGGATGCGGGCCTTGACGCTTTCGATCGCGTTCGTGCTGCAGATGACCTTGCGGATCTCGACGTCGAAGGAGAGGAAGGGCACGAACTCGGCCCAGGCGTCCGACCACAGCTTCACGATCGCCGGATACTTCCGGCCCCACGCTTCCTGGAACTCCAGGAACCGCTCCGTCGCCGCGTCCTCGCTGGGTGCGGTGTAGACGGGCTTGAGTGCCTTGGCGACCTTGTTCCAGTCCTGGCGGGCGGCGTAACGGAACGAATTGCGCAGCAGGTGAACCACACACGTCTGGACAATCGTGCGAGGCCAGACGGCCTCCACCGAATCGGGAAGGCCCTTGAGCCCGTCGTAGACCAGCATCAGCACATCGTCCAGGCCGGGGTTCTTCAGTTCCGTGAACACGTGCAGCCAGTACTTCGCGTCCTCGCCGCCGTCGCCGGCCCAGATTCCGAGGATGTCGCGGGTGCCGTCCACGGTCACCGCCATCACCACGTAGACGGGACGGTTCGCGACCTTCCCGTCCCTGATCTTGACGTTGATGGCATCGACGAACAAAACGGGGTAAACACGGTCGAGAGGACGGCTCTGCCATTCCGCCATGCCGTCCATGACCTTGTCGGAGATGGTGGAGAGGGTCTGCTTGGAGACCTCCGCCCCGTAGACCTCGGCCAGGTGAGCGGCGATCTCCCCATGGGTGAGACCCTTCGCCGAGAGCGACAGGACCATCTCGTCGACTCCGGTCAGCCGCCGCTGCCACTTCTTGACGATCTGCGGCTCGAACGTGCCCGAGGTGTCACGCGGGACCTTGACCTCGATCGGCCCGACGTCGGTCAGCACGGTCTTGGCCCGGCTCCCGTTGCGGGAGTTGCCGCTGCCCCGGCCGCCGGCATCGTGCTTCTCATAGCCGAGGTGATCGGTGATCTCACCTTCCAGGACCGATTCCAGGACCCGCTTGGTCAGCTGCTGCAGCAGCCCGCCCTGCCCGGTCAGCTGCAGTCCCTCCGACCGGGCCCGTTCCACCAGCATCGCGACCGGCTGCTCGTCGGACACGGGCTCAGGCTGCCCAGGCTGAGCACTCTCGACAGGCTCCACGGTCTCCAACTCCACGGCGGTGTCAGTCACTTGACGTCTCTCCCATGATCGTCGGATCCGCCGTTGGATTTACACTCCCCATCGTGAGCAGGTCTCCTGACCTGGAATCGAAGTTCAGCCGCACAGAAACGGAGCAGCGTGAGGCCCCTCGTCGGCGTTGACGAATGCCTCCCACCAGAGCGACTACAGGATGAACCGCGCAGGGGGACGCCGACCTCCATGACAACCGACTTCCCCGACGCCATCGCCGGCGTCGGGGAAGTCGGCGACCAGAGCGAAGTCATCGCGGGGCCCCTACCTGGTGTCGGTGTCGGCGGCTGCGTGGGCAGCACCGGCGACCCCACCAACCGGATGGACCCGACAGGTCTTTACGATGTCACCGCAGACCTGGCAGCAGCTCTGGTGGCGGGGGCCGCAGGTGTCGCCGTTGGTGGTGCAACGGGGAATCCGATAGCCCGTGCGGCAGCCGGCGGCGTCCGGGGCGTTCTTGCCGGCCAACGACCAGGCACGGCAACGGACTTCGGACCGTGCGGACCGGATGGCCTGCAGGGCTTTCTCGCCGGAGGCGGCGAGGGTGTCGATCAGGCGGGAGATGGTCGGGTCGGAGGCGACCGGGCCGAAGACGCCCGCCTCGCACCGCAACATCGCGAGGTCCGCGAGGCAGTCCCCGCCCAGCGCGACCGCCAGGGCAACGTCCAGGAGGGCCTTGCCGGGATCGTGGACGGCCCGCGGTTTGCGCCACGGAGCCAGAGCCTGGGATACGACCCGGTCAAGGCCGGTCTTGCGGACCGTTTCGACGAGCAGGACCGACCCAGTCTGGGAGACAATCTGGCGGCCGTCGTCCTGGACACGGACGCGGGGGTAGGACCCAATAAAGTGCTTCACCTGGGAAGTGCCTCCGGCGGTGGCAGGAACAAGGACCTCGACAATCCTCATTCTTGCTGGTCAGGGGAACCTTCTGCTTTCCTGACCGCCTGCCGGACAGCCCGCTTCACGAAAGCGCGAGGTTAGGGAGCGTCTTTGCCCGGGCCGAGCAGCCGGGGCGCACGGGCATCACGCTCCGGGTCGCCCGGTGCGCCGGGCGACCCGGACCTGTGGCTCAGGCCGGCAGCTTCCAGTTCTGGGCTGCCGTGCCGTTGCAGGTGTAGAGCTGGAGCTGGGTACCGGTCGTCGTCGTGGAGTTGGGGTCGTCCAGGCACAGCTTGGACTGGGGGTTGATCAAGGAGCCGTTGGTGCCCGCGGTCCACTGCTGGGCGCCGCTGCCGTTGCATGTCCAGAGCTGGATCAGGGTGCCGTTGGTGGTCCCGCTGTGGTCGACGTCCAGGCATTTGCCCAGGCTCCGGACGGTTCCGTCGCCCGCGACGATCCAGTCCTGGGCGTAGCTGTTGTTGCAGGTCCAGATCTGGACGTGGTTGCCGTCCGTGGTGGAGGAACTCGCGTCGTCCACGCACAGGTTGGACGCCACCGCCGAGGTGATGGGGCCGATACGGGGTGAGGCCGGAGCCGTGGTGTCACCGGCGTAGGAGGGCGGAGCGGCGGACGCGGCCGTCGCCCAGGAGGTGTTGGCGCCGGCGCCGAGCGTGTAGGTCAGCGTGCCGCCCGCGGTGATCGCCGCCGTGGGGGCATAGGCGTTGTTCCAGGCAGAGCCGTTCCACGTCGCGGACTGGACGTAGGGGGCGTTGTCGGCGGCGCCGTTGCCGTTGATCGTCAGCGTCTTTCCGGACGGCAGCGTGATCACGGCCTGTGTGAACACAGGGGATCCCAGGGCGAGATCGGTGGTGCCGGGGGTCTCGGGGAACATGCCGAGCGCGGACCACACGTACCACGCGCTCATCGCGCCGAGGTCGTCGTTGCCGTCGGCCAGCCCGCCGGGGGTGTTCCCCCAGATCTGCTGCTGGATGGCCCGTACGGTGCCCTGGGTCTTGTAGGGCTGCCCGATGTAGTCGTACTCCCACGGCAGTTCGATGCTGGGTTCGTTGCCGACCCACGCATACCCCTGGTCGCCCGTGTAGCTGCGCAGCACGGTGTCCAGGTAGTGGCTCATCGCCGTGTTGCCGCCCTTGGCGCGCGCGAGGCCGCCGATGTTGAAGGGGATCATCCCGGTGTAGATCCAGGAGTCGGCCTCGACCATGTCGGTGCCGCTGGTGGGGTCGAACCCGCCGGTCCAGGAGCCGTTCGCGTTGCGTGGTTCGACGAAGCCGGAGGCCGGGTTGAGCACGTTGCGCCAGTCCTGGGCGCGATTGGCGTACGTCTTCTGGTTGCCGGTGTCGCCGAGCGCCCCGGCCATCGCGGAGAGCGCGAAGTCGGCGGTGTTGTACTCCAGCGTCGTGGCCACGGGGCCGTAGAAGTTGCAGCAGCCGTAACTGCCGTCGTGCGGCATGTACCCGGGTGAGTTCAGGTAGTTGAGGCCCGGCCGGTCGTTGTTGGCCGTGCTCGCCTGCTTGACCATGCCGGCGAGGGCGGTCGTGGTGTCGAAGTCCCGGGCGGCGAAGGCGTAGTAGTCGGCGATGATGGAGTCCGCCGGGTCTCCGACCATCACGTACGACTCGCCGTTGTTCTCGGACCACTTGGGGAAGATCCCGGTCTGGGCGTAGTCGTCGACCATCGACTGTGCCGTGTCCGAGGCGACTTGGGGTGCGACCAGGGCCTCGAGCTGCGCCTGCGAGCGGTAGATGTCCCAGCCGGAGTAGTTGGCGTAGACGGCCTTGTGGCCGGCGTCCACGGTGTGGGTCCTGCCGTCGAAACCGTAGTACTGGCCGTTGGTGTCGCTGATGACGTTCGGGTGCAGGAGTGAGTGGTAGAGCGCGGTGTAGAAGGTCTGCTGCTGCGCGGCTGTTCCGCCCGCGATCTGAATCTTGCCCAGCGCGCTGTTCCAGGCGTCCTGGGCGGCGGTGCGGGTCGCGTTGAAGTCCCACCCGGTGTTCTCCGCGGCCCGATTGGCGGTCGCGTTGGCCACCGAGACGTAGGAGACGCCGACCTTGGCCTGCACCACCGGGTTGCTCGTGGTGTTGAAGGTGACGTAGCCGCTCGAGGCTGCGGCCTGCGGCGAGGCGCTGTCCTTGGTGGTCTTCGGGGCCGCGGCGGTGGGCGTCTTTCCGTGGAGCACGGGCTTGTTGGGCTGCTCGGCCGCGTTCTTGGACGCCGGGCGGGGCTTCGCAGGGGTGGCGGCCGACGACTTGGCGACCGAGCTTCCCTGGGAGGCGAACGGCTGGTCGAAGACCATGTCGAAGTACACGGTGTACGTGTTCCCGGCGCCGCAGAAGCGACCGCTGGTGACCTGTCCGCTCACCTCGGTGTTCGAGACCTTGGTGAACTGCGTGGACGAGGTTCCGTTCTGGCTGCCCGTCAGCTTGAAGATCAGATTGGCCTGGCTGGTCGAGGGGAAGGTGAAGCGCGCCATCCCGCTGCGGGCCGTGGTGGTGAGTTCGGTGGTCACCTGGTTGTTCAGCCCGACCTTGTACGAGCCCGCGGATGCGGATTCGTTGGCGTGCGAGAACGCCACCGTGGCGCCGGTGTTGACCGTGCCGACCGTGGGCAGCACCGGTACGTCTCCCGCCGCTCCGCAGCCCGGGCCGGCGATGTGAGTGAGGCTGAAGCCGGTGATGGACGAGTCGTTGTACTCGTAGCCGCCACCGGGGGGCCGCGATGTCGTGTCAGGGCTCCACTGCACCATGCCGAACGGCACATCGGCCCCGGGGAAGTCGTTGGCCTCGTTCGACGTGCCGATGAACGGGTTGACCACGGTGGCCGGCGACGCGACGAGCACCGCCTTTCCGGCCGCCCACGCGGGTGCGCACAGCCCGGCCACGGCCAGCGCCGCGGCCGCGAACAAACCGATCACGGCCGTTCCGGGAGGTCTCGACAATCGTGTCACGGGGGTTTCTCCTCTACTCGGAAGCGAGAGCTGGAGCTGAACCTGAAAGCTGACAACGTTGTCTTCATTTGAAGCGCGGCACTCGCTTAAGCGGCAGTCGAGTTAGACAACGTTGTCGCGCCATCGGGATAAGGCGCTTGGCGATGCGAATTCACGAACAGGCCCCCTGGGGCGGGGACGAGAACTGTTCGCGAAGCTAGCCACAGGGCAGGTTCATGTCAACGACTTGTGCAAGGAGCCTTGTCGGCCACCACGAAGATGCGGCGCCCACCCATCGGACGGACCGTTGAGCTATCCATCCGGTCGTACCCTCAGGCGAGACCCCACCCGTCGACGGCTCCATCGCCGAGGCATACCCAGACCATCGCTGCACACAAAGGTGGATCAGCGAGTTCGCGGCCCATTCGGTCCGGCAGCCGACAGGGAGTTGCGACTGTGGACGTGCCGCAACTCCCCTGCACGGCAGACAGCTGCGGCATGAGGGCGGTTGCGAAGCTCGTCCTCGACGGGGCCGAGAGGGGTGTGCTCGTCGAATTGAGCGGGGCCGAGTCGGAGGTATTGGCGCACGCTTTGCGCGCCTGAACCGTGGACGACCCAAAGATCGGCACGGCACACCGTACAGGGCAACCAGTCTTTCACCGTCCGGCCCGGCGGGCGAAGCAAGTAGCTGTTCCTGCAACCCAGTTGGCCTGCCGGGAAGGATGCCGAGGCCTGTCGTACGAGAGGCGCCCGGTAGTGTGTTCAAGTCTCGAACGCTTCCTCTGTACCGGCGACGTGTGGGACGTGTCGCCCGTCCGATCCGCCCTGCACTCGACCTCTGAAAGTGACGTTGATGAACGTGTCGATCTGCGGCAGACGGCCATGGAGCCGGGCCCATTTAGCCGCTCTCGTCTGTGCGATCGCCCTGTTACCCACCCCCAGTCACGCGGCGCCGACAGAACCCGACCCGCAGGACGACAAGTCGATCGAAGGCATCCGCGCCGAACTGAACGGCCTGTACCGCGAGGCGGAGATAGCCACCGAGGCGTACAACACGGCGGACGTGAAGGCGGCCGGGCAGAAGAAGCGGCTGGCCTCGCTGCGCGAGGACCTATCGCGGAGCGAGGACCGGGTGCGCGACTTGCGCAATCTCGCGGGCGCAGCCGCCCGCACGCAGTACCGCGGTGGTGATCTCGCTTCCACGGGAATCCAGTTGCTGCTGGGTGACCACCCGGACCAGGCCCTGGACGAGGCGTCGCAGGCACGCCAGGCCCTGCGAAGCCTGGTCACTGTGTCCAACAGCCAGAAGAGCGCCAGCGACAAGGTGGGCCGGCAGGCGGATGCGGCCGCGAAGAAGCTGCGCGAGCTGAGGAGCAGCCGTGCGGCCAAGGCCGTGGCGAAGAAGAAGATCGAAGGGAAGATCGCCCGGGCCGAGCAGATCGAGGACGGGCTGCAACAGGGCCAGACGCGCAAACTCGCCCAGCTGGACAATGCCGAGACGCGGAAGGCCAAGTCCCGGTGGACCGGCTCGGATTCCGGCGGTGGCGCGCAGGCGACCGGTGCTGCGGAGAGGGCCGTCGACTTCGCGCTGGCCCAGATGGGCAAGCCGTACGTCTGGGGAGCAGTCGGTCCTTCGTCGTACGACTGCTCGGGGCTCACGTCCAGGGCCTGGGCGGCGGCCGGGCACCCCGTCCCCCGTACCTCGCAGGCGCAATGGCAGGGGCTGCGGCACGTCAGTCTGGCGTCCGCGCGACCTGGGGACCTGATCATCTACTTCAACGACGCCACCCACGTGGGTTTGTACATCGGCGGCGGGCGGATCGTGCACGCCCCGAGGCCGGGACGTTCGGTCACGATCGCGCCGGCTGCCTCCATGCCCATCCTCGGCGTGGTCCGACCCGGAGCCTGAGCGGATGAACCAGTCACTGACCCCCCGCGACGACGCGAACCTGCCGGTACTCACCGCGCCACCACTGATCCGGCTCGACGCCTTCGTGGCCGAGGACGGCTCGACGGTGGTCAACGGCCATCTGCTGGAGATGGGTGGCGTGCAGCAGCCCAACGAGGCCATCCTCGACGCCATCGCCATGTTCGCCCGCACCCTGGGTGCCCCGGTGGCGGCCACCGTCATCGACCGTACGGTGATGCAGGTGGCCCGCCTGCGGGTGCACCCTGACGGGTCGAGCCGCACGATCGCCGAGGACGAGGACCTGCCGCCGGGACGCGAGCGCACCGCCGCGGAGGAGGAGGCCTTCCCCCCGCTCGCCCGGGTCGAGCGGATCATCCGGCACGCCCAGCGCGAGGAACTGCACGCCGCATTCGTCCTTGCCAGCGCGCTACGGGAGCACCTCACGCTGCGCAGGGGCGCGGAGGACGAACTCGCCCTGGAAGCACGGGCGATCGAGGCGTACCTCGCCTTCCGACGGGGCGACTACACACTCTCCACCGTCCTCGCGCTGACCGTGGCGCGCATCCGCTGCCGCACGGACCTCGCCCGGGCAGCGCCGGAGGTGGCCCGCGCCACCGCGGCGTGGCAGCGGCTGCTGGACGAGAGCCAAGTGGCCACCCGGGGACAGGAGTTGCTGCACATGTGGGAGCGCCTGTCCGAGGAGGGCGTACCGCTGGAGCCGGCTCACCAGGCCATGGCCCGCGCCGTCCGCAACCGCCTGGAACAACGCGGCCCGGCACTGCCGGCCCTTCCCCCAGGACAGGAACCGATCGCTCCCGAGGACAAGCCCCTCAAGCCCACCCGCCGCGGACTGCGACGTTTCACACGCCGGGCCGGACGGCCCACGCAACCGTCGTCCTAGGTCCAATGCCGTGACTCTGTTGGTGATCTTGCCGGGGTCAGCTGGGGCGGTGCACAGGGCGTGGAAGTGGCTGGGTGCCCGCCGGGGACGGGTCGGTTCGGCGATCCGTCGGCGATGCGGGTGACGTTGCAGGCCAGTGCGGTCAGGACGTGCCCGATGTGCGTTTTCGGCAGGCCTCGGTATCGGGTTCTGCGCAGGCCGTGGGCGCGGACGTTCTGGGAGAGGGTGGCTTCGATGCCGGCGCGTATCGCGTACCTGCGCTGCCAGTCCTCGGTGCGCTGGTCGAGACGGTTGTGCTGCTGGATCTCGTGCAGTTCGCGGGTGGGCAGCAGCGCGAGTGAGCACGGACCACTGATCGCGTCGGTGCACTGCGGGCGCACGAGGCAGGCCAGGCAGGTGGCCTTGTCGAATTTGACCTGGATGTAGTCATGTCCGTTGATGCGCAGGGGCCGCCACTCGCGGCTGAGGTTGCCCTGGGGGTAGGTGCGGTGCTCCCAGTCGATCGTGAAGGCGGCCTACCAGACCCCGGCCTCCCTCCGCCGAATCGGCGTGAAACGGCTGGAGACATGGCTGCGCAACCGCAAGGTCCTGCGCGCCGACCGGTTCGCCGAGACAGCTTGGGAGGCCGCCGGTCGCCAGCTGACAAGCCTGCCCGGCGAGGAACTGACCGCCCAACTCGTGCACACACTGGCGGCGGAGGTGCTGGCCCTCAACCAGCAGGTCGCCGAGCTCGACAAGGCGATCGAGGCCCGGTTTCGCGACCATCGGGACTTCGAAGCGATCACCAGCATGCCCGGCCTGGGCATCATCCTCGGTGCCGAGTTCCTGGCCGCCACCGGCGGCGACATGGCCTTCTTCGGTACTGCTGACCGCCTCGCCGGCTTCGGCGGCGTTGCCCCGGTGCCCCGCGACTCCGGCAGGATCAGCGGCAACCCGCGGTGCCCACGACGCTACGACCGCCGACTCCAACGCGTCTTCTGCATCTCCGCGTTGTTCAGCATCCGAAACTGCGAGGACTCCCACCGGTTCTACGACCGCCAACGCTCCGAGGGCAAGCACCACATCCAGGCCGTTCTGGCCCTGGCCCTGGCCCTGGCCCGCCGCCGCGTCAACGTCCTAATTCCGGAGTAACCAGATCACCAGCGCTCGCCGGTCGGTGAGGTGGTTCGAACGGGTTGTGACGCCTGCACTCCGCCGGGCCGCAGGTCTGCGACGAGCACGGCTGCGCAGCCCAGCTGGCGGGTGGTGGTCCTGTGGGTGCCGGTGGATACCTCTCAACGTCACGGCCACGATGCCTTCCCAGAGAGCGGCGCCATCCCGCTCTCGTGGCCGCCACCCACCCAGCACTGACGCTGCTGGCGGTTGTGTGGGCTCCGGACGCAGGCCTTCTTTCAGCCCGGCCATCATGTCTCCGCCAAGATCGGCGGCGTTCGGCGCCTTCACGGCCACCAGCGGCGTCAACACCGTTTGCTCGATCACTCGTTGGAGTTGGTGGTGCGAGCCCGTCGCACGGTGATCTCTTGCATTCCCCGAGCCGTCTGAGCTCTGCGAACAGACCGGGGCCCGTGCGGTGAGCTGGTGCCACGAACGGCTTGTGAGGTGTCGGCCCGTTCCTTGATCGAGGCCTGGAATTAGGTCGCCGCGTGGCCCCGCATGCGGTCGTGACCAGCGCAAGCACCCGCGCTTCGAGGAGGGAAAGTTGATCTACTGTGGCATCGACTGGGCCGAGAAGACGCACGACATCGCTTTGGTCGACGACGACGGCACGCAGATGCCCGCTCTGCTGCGGCAGCTCGAAGCGGCCTCCACGGCCGCCGACCAACTCGCCGAGGCGGTGGAAGAGGTGTTCCCTCAGCATCCGGACGCCGAGATCATCCTGAGCCTCCCCGGGCTCGGCACCCAGCTCGGCGCCCGGATCCTCGCTGAGATCGAGGACGACCACGCCCGCTTCGCCACTGCCCGCGGTATGAAGGCCTACGCCGGTGCGTCCCCCATCACCAGGGCGTCCGGCAAGAAGTCCAGCATCACCAGACGCTGGGTGAAGAACGACCGGCTCAACCACGCCGGCTACCTGTGGGCCTTCGCCTCACTGACCCACTCACCGGGCGCAAAGGCCCACTAAGAAGTCATCTCATTTGGCGAGCCTACGGTAGCAGATGAGGGTGCAGGCGATGCTGGTGAAAGCGAGGAAGTGGTCGGCCTTGCGTTCGTAGCGTCGGTGGAGGCGGCGGCAACCGGCGAGCCAGGCCATAGTGCGTTCCACGGTCCAGCGGTGGCGGCCCAGTCGTTGCGAGGACTCGACTCCCTTGCGGGCGATGCGGTGGGTGATGCCGCGTTCGCGTAACCATCGCCGCAGGTGGGCGTAGTCGTAACCCTTGTCGGCGTGGAGTTTGCCGGGCCTGCGCCGTCGCCGGCCGCGGCGCGAGCGGATCGGCGGGATGCCCTTCACGAGCGGGATCAGGGCCTGACTGTCGTGCAGGTTGGCCCCGGAAATGCCGACGGATATGGGCAGACCCGACCGTTCCGTGATCAGGTGGATCTTCGAGCCGTACTTGCCCCGGTCGACAGGATTCGGACCTGTCAGGTCCCCCTTTTCAGGGCCCGCGTGTTCACCGAGTCGATCGCGCACCGCGACCAGTCCAGCTCGCCGCGGGCACCGAGTTCGTCGAGGACCAGGCGGTGGAGTTTGGCCCACACCCTGGCCTTCGACCACTCCGAGAACCGCCGGTGGGCGGTCGCTCCGGACGGGCCGAACGACGCCGAAGGCAGCTGCTGCCAGGTACAACCCGACGTGGCCACGAAGACGATCGCGGCCAGCACTTCCCGGTCGCCGTGCCGACGCCGACCACCGCCCTGCGGCCGCGACGGTGCCTCCGGCACCACCCGCTGGAACAACTCCCACAACTCATCCGGCACAAGCCGCTCAACGATCCCCACCATGACTCACAGAATACCGAGTCACCCAAATGAGATGGCTTCTAAAGACGGGGGATTCCAGCAGTCGCCCGCTGGGGTTCCTGTTTTCACTGACGACTGCCCCGTCCGGGAGGACTCCCGTTGAGGTCTTACACCGTCTCCACAGGCAGCCACCGCCAGCCCGGCAGCCAGGATGTTGCGCGCCGCGTTCACGTCGCGGTCATGCACCGCGCCGCAATCACACGTCCACTCGCGGACGTTCAACGGCATCTTCGCCGCGACCGTGCCGCAGGCCCCGCACAGCTTCGAGCTGGGGAACCAGCGATCGATCACGACGAGGTCGCGCCCGTACCAGGCGCACGTGTACTCCAGCATCGACCGCAGTTGCGTCCACGACGCGTCCGAGATGGCGCGTGCCAACGTGTGGTTCTTCAGCAGGTTGCGGACGGTGAGGTCCTCGATCACGACCGTTTGGTTCTCACGGACGAGACGAATCGACAGCTTGTGCAGGAAGTCACAGCGCCGGTCGGCGATCCGCGCATGCACGCGGGCAACCGTACGGCGGGCCTTCTCCCGGTTCGCGGAGCCCTTCGCCTTCCGAAACAACTCCCGCTGCGCCCTGGCGGGACGAGCGCGGTCGCGGCGCTCGTGCCGGGGGTTGGTGACCTTCTCGCCGGTGGACAGGGTCACGAGCGACGTGATGCCCGCATCGATACCGACCGCATTCGTCGTGGCCGGAGCCGGAGCAATGCGGTCGTCGCACAGCAGCGACACGAACCAGCGGCCCGCACGGTCACGGGACACGGTCGCCGTCGTCGGTACCGAACCCTCCGGGAGGGGACGCGACCAGCGGATGTCCAGAGAACCGGCCACCTTCGCCAGCGTCAGACGGTTCTCGCGCCACGTGAAGGCAGAGCGGGTGTACTCGGCCGACGCGCGGGACTTCTTCCGGGACTTGAAACGCGGGTACTTCGTGCGCCTGGCGAAGAAGTTCCCGAACGCTGTCTGAAGGTGCCGCAGCGCCTGCTGGAGCGGGACCGAGGACACCCCCGTCAGGAAGGCGAGCTCCCCGGTCTTCTTCCACTGGGTCAACGCTGCCGACGACTCGACGTAGGAGACGCGGCGCTGCTCCCCGTACCAGGCCTGGGTGTGCTCCTCCAGCGCCCTGTTGCAGACCAGGCAGAGACAGCCGAACGTGCGCGACAGCACGGCCGCCTGCCCGCCGGTGGGGTAAAAGCGGTACTTGAACGCCCGCGTCACCTGCCGCGCCATACCCCACGTTCTATCAACTCCCGTGCGCGTGGCGGGTGTCGGCCGGTAGACGGTGGACCCTGGTCCGCCCTGACGGCGAACCGACTTCCCTGCCCTGCTCCGCAGGAGCTTCGATTCCTCCCGGCTGAACCCGGGAGCATCCACGAAGGAGAGCCCCGATGAACATCGGGGAGATCGCCCGGCGTGCGGGCGTGTCACGGAGCACGGTGTCGTACGCGCTGAGCGGCAAACGTCCCGTCTCGACCAGCACCCGCAGACGTATCCAAGACGTGATCGACGAGTTGGGATACCGGCCCAATGCGGCCGCGCGGGCCCTCAAGGAGGGGCGGACCCGGACGATCGGTCTCGTCATCCCGCCCGCCGGCAACCGGCTCACGCACATGCAGCTCGACTTCGTCGCCAGCGTGGTCGACGCCGCCTCCCGGGTCGACCTGGATGTGCTGCTGTCCCCTTCCGGCGGGGATCACGACCGTTCCTTCGAGCGGTTGGTTTCGGAGAGCCGCGTGGACGGTGTGATTCTCATGGAGATCCGCCTGGAGGACCCTCGTGTCGGTCGGCTGCATGACGCCGGGCTGCCCTTCGTCGGCATCGGGCACACGGCCGGCGACCAGCAGATGTCCTGGATCGACGTCGACTACGCCGGCTTGATCCAGCACTGCGTGCGCCACCTCGCCGATCTGGGGCACCGCCGGGTTGCTCTGGTCACCCGTTCCCCGGAACTCATCGCGGCGGGTTACGGCCCCGCCCGCAGGGCCAGGGAGGGCTTCGAGAAGGCCCTGGAGGAACGCGGCCTTGACGGCATCGAAGTGCCTTGTGGGGACGATGCCCGTTCCGGCCAGGAATGCATGACGGCGCTTCTGCAGAACCATCCGGACCTCACAGCTGTCACCACCATCAACGAGGCCGCCCTGCCCGGCATCCAGAGGGCGCTGTCGGACACCGGCCTGGAAGTGCCGTACGACTTCTCCATCACCGGAGTGGCGGCCAGGACCTGGGCCGAGGACTTCCGTCCGCCGCTCACGGCGGCGGACGTACCGGCCCTGGAGATGGGCGAGAAGGCCGTGTCCCTCCTGGTGGGGCGCATCACCGCGCCGGACACCCCGCCTCAGCACATCCTGCTGGCACCCCCGGTCTCGCTGCGCTCCAGCACGGCCGCCGCGCCCACCGGCCGCCAGGCGCGCGTCAACGGCGCGGCGCGCTGAGCCCGGCGGCTACGGCAGACCCCTGCAGACCGTCGCGCACGAACTCAACCGCCGGCCACGCAGAACGCTCGGCCGGGAAACCTCGGCCGAGCGCCTGTCCCCACTGCTCGCGACCGTCCGGAGCTGACGCGTGTCGAGCGCGTGGAGGTGGTGTCAGGAGCGCGGCAGTAATCCGCGGCATTCACACCGAGACCAAGGGTGCTTACGGCATTCCCCGGATCACGCGTGAGCTGCGGGAATGGGGTCCGGTGGTGAATCACAAGCGGATCGCGAGGCTGATGCGGGCCGCCGGCACCCCTACGAAAGCAGGGGCCGCCGACAGGGCAGATGCCGGGCTGCCCGGAGCGGCGGCCATGGTTGAGCAGTCGGATCGGACGCCACGTATAGGCAACCTTCGAATCGGCAACCGCCGGAGCTGCCGTTCCGGCGGACCCGTGTGGTCAGAGCGTTAGCCAGGGACAACTTGTCCGCGGTTAAAGCCGCCCTTCATCCGGTTCCGGGTTCGCGTCAAGATTGTGCTGTCGAACAGAGGAGGTCGGACGATGGACCGGGCGTTGCTGGCGGATTTTCTCCGAGCGCGTCGTGAGGCGTTGCAGCCGGAGGATGTCGGGCTTCCCCGCGGGCAGCGGCGCCGCACCGGCGGGCTGCGGCGCGAGGAGGTGGCGGCGTTGGCCGGGATGTCGGCCGACTACTACAGCCGCATCGAGCAGCAGCGAGGTCCAGCACCGTCGGAGCGGATGCTCGTCGCGCTCGCCCGGGCGCTGCGTCTGAACGAGAGCGAGCGTGACCACGTCTTCGTCCTGGGTGGGATCCCGGCGCCGCAGCGGGTTCTTCGAGACGATTACATCGGTCCCACGATGCTGCGGATCGTCGCCGGTCTCTCGGACGTGCCCGCGATCGTGCTGTCACGGCTCGGCGAGGCGTTGCTGCAGACGCGTCCGGCGGTCGCTCTGCTCGGTGACTACACCCAGTACTCGGGCTTGTCCCGTTATCTGGTCTACCGCTGGTTCACCGGTGATCGGCGGGTCCGTGGCCTGTACCCCGTCGAGGACCATCCGATACGGGGCAGGGTCTTCGCCGCGGAGATCCGGGACGCGTACACGGCGGATCCCACCGGGAAGGCCGGCGAGATCGTCGAAGCGCTGCTGGAGGTCAGCTCCGAGTTCGCGAACATCTGGCGGTTGCACGAGGTGGGAGTGACTCATCATCACGACCTCAAGCGCTACCTGCACCCCGAGTTGGGGGAGCTGGAGCTGTACGCCGAGATGCTCTTGGATCCGGAGCAGCATCAGACGCTCCTGGTGTTCACCGCCGTGCCCGGTTCCCCGAGCCACGGCAAGCTTCAGCTCCTGACCGCCGCATAACGGCTGTCACCCCTCACCCACCTGAAGGCACTGTCTCGAAAGCCCGGGCGTGCCCAGGTTTCACGATGCTTCACATTCGAAGCAAATCCCCTGCCATGAAAGGCGTTATTTGTTATGAAAGCAGTGCGTTTCTATGAGTACGGTTCTCCGGACGTCCTGCGTTACGAGGACGTGGAAGAGCCGGTCCCCGCGGCCGGGGAGGTCCGGATCCGGGTGGCCGCGACGTCGTTCAACCCGGTCGACGGCAACATCCGCGCGGGCTTCATGCAGGGCCCCATCCCGGTGGCCCTGCCGCACACCCCCGGCATCGACGTCGCGGGCACCGTCGACGCGCTGGGCGAGGGCGCGGACCGGGTCAGGACGGGTGACCAGGTGGTCGGCTTCCTGCCGATGACCAGTGCCGGCGCGGCGGCGGAGTACGTGCTGGCACCGGCCGGCCTGCTGACGGCGGCGCCCGCGAGCATCCCGCTGGCCGATGCGGGCGGCCTGCCGCTGGTCGGGCTCACCGCCTGGCAGGCCCTCTTCGACCACGCCAAGCTGACTGCCGGCCAGCGGGTGCTGATCAACGGCGCGGGCGGCGCGGTCGGCGGCTACGCCGTCCAGCTGGCCAAGCACGCCGGCGCACACGTGATCGCCACGGCCGGGCCGCGCAGCAGTGAACGCGTCAGGACGGCGGGTGCCGACGAGGTGTTCGGCCACGGGGTCCCCGAACTGTCCGCGCTGGTCGACGTCGTGCTCAACCTCGCACCGGTCGACCCGATGGAATTGGCCGCGCTGACCTCCGTGGTCCGCGACGGCGGCATCGTGGTGAACACCACGGTGTGGATGCCCGCGCCTTCCGACGAGGAACGCGGCGTGCGCGGGGTCAACCTCTTCGTCAACAGCGACGCCGCGCAGCTGGCAAGGCTGGTGACGCTGGTCGACTCCGGAGCGCTGCACGTCGCCATCGCCCGCCGGGTGCCACTGGCCGAGCTGCCCGCGCTCCACTCGGAGGCCGCAGAAGGCACCCTCTCCGGCAAGGTCCTCGTCCTTCCCACCGCCATCCCTCTCACCTAGGCGACCTTCCACGGCGGCGACCACCGCGGCTACACCGACTACCCCACCCTCCCCACCGCCACGGAGAGCTGAACCATGACCACACTCCTCATCAGCGCAGCCGACAAGACCGTCACCATCACCATCCAGCAGCGGACCCGCACGGCACCCCGGGACGCCTTCCGCATCCTGGTACCCATCGACCTCCCCACCGTCTTCCGCCCAGTGGTCCCCTTCCCCGGCATCAGCAGCGTGAAGAACCAGACCGAGGCCTGGGACCACGCGGGATCGCGAAGAAACCCGCAGTTCGACGACGGTTCCCAGGCCAACGAAGAACTCACCGAGTACGTAGTGGGCTCCAGCTTCGCCTACCAGCTGACCGGCTTCACCAATGCCCTCTCCCGCCTTGCGGCCGGTATACGGGGCGAGTTCAACGTCAACCCCGACGGTGACGGCGCACTCATCCGCTGGACCTACGAGTTCAAGCCGCTGCCCGGCCGCCGCTGGATCCTGGCCGGTCCCTTCGCCCCGCTCTGGCGCCGCTACATGGTGGCCGCCCTCGACCGGTGCGTTCACGTCATCGAAACGAAGGACAACAGCGAGCAGGTGCAGCTCCGGGCCGGGTGACGGCCCGAAGCAGCGGCACCAGAGTTCCAACCCGGTCGTTCCGACCAAGCTGAATTCGTAGGAACCCGTCCTCGATGCCGGCCTCCCACGAAGTCCAGCCCCGACCATCAGCTCGGACACGCCCCCAAGGTCCACTACACGACACCGCTGGCCGGGCCGGAAAAAGCCCCACAGCAGACGTCCTGGTCCGGCGGATGCACTCGGTGAATACACCCATTGCATGCGAGCACTGCCAGTGTCCCGAGGTGGGCGTGCTGGAGCTGAACAGACGGTGGCTGGCCACCCCCTGATCAGGCCCGGAGGCTGCTGAACAGCCCCGGGCGCGGGCAGGCGGCCCGAAGTTCCGCGGCTCCAGCCCGCGAACGAGCACATCCCACAATTATTTGACCAGCCACATGATTGGCAGCACGTTTCAGGTGTCTGGCCACCTGATCTGGCGGATCAACTCATTGAAGGAGACACAGTTTTGACTTCCTCCCCCTCCTGAAAGAGGGGGATTCCTACGGCTCGCGCTGTAGGGGTTCCTGCTTCAACGCCGACTGCCCGCCAGGAGAACTCCCTTGAGGTCTTACACCAGCTCCACAGGCCGAGACGGCCAGCCCGGCCGCCAGGATGTTGCGGGCCGCGTTGATGTCGCGGTCATGCACCGTGCCGCAGTCACACGTCCACTCGCGGACGTTCAACGGCATCTTCGCTACGACCGCGCCGCAGGCCCCGCACAGCTTCGAGCTGGGGAACCAGCGGTCGATCACGACGAGTTCGCGCCCGTACCAGGCACACTTGTACTCCAGCATCGACCGCAGTTGAGTCCACGACGCATCGGAGATGGCGCGCGCCAGCGTGCCGTTCTTCAGCAGGTTGCGGACGGTGAGGTCCTCGATCACGACCGTTTGGTTCTCACGGACAAGACGAGTCGACAGCTTGTGCAAATGGTCGCGGCGCCGGTCGGCGATCCGCGCATGCACCTTGGCGACCCGCTCGCGGGCCTTCTCCCGGTTCGCCGAACCCTTCGCCTTCCGGGACAACTCCCGCTGCGCCCTCGCGAGACGAGCACGGTCACGACGCTCGTGCCGGGGATTGGTGACCTTCTCCCCGGTGGACAAGGTCACCAGGGAGGTGATGCCGGCGTCGATACCGACCGCATTCGTCGTGGCCGGAGCCGGGGCAATGCGGTCGTCGCACAGCAGCGACACGAACCAGCGGCCCGCACCGTCACGGGACACAGTCACCGTGGTCGGCTCCGCCCCCTCGGGCAGCGGACGCGACCAGCGGACGTCCAAAGGGGCGGCCATCTTCGCCAGCGTCAGACGGCCCTCGCGCCACGTGAAGGCGCTCCGCGTGTACTCGGCCGACGCCCGCGACTTCTTCCTCGACTTGAAACGCGGATACTTCGCCCGCTGGGCAAAGAAGTTCCCGAACGCCGCCTGAAGATGCCGCAACGCCTGCTGAAGCGGAACCGAGGACACCTCCGCCAGGAAGGCGAACTCCCCGGTCTTCTTCCACTCCGTCAACGCGGCCGACGACTGCACGTAGGAGACGCGGCGCTGCTCCCCGTACCAGGCCCGGGTGCGCTCCTCCAGCGCCTTGTTATAGACGAGACGGACACAGCCGAACGTACGCGACAACTCCGCCGCCTGCCCGTCCGTCGGGTAACAGCGGTACCTGAACGCCCGCTTGACCTGCCGCGCCATACCTCACATTCAATCAGCTCCCGTTTGAGCGACGGGTGTCGGCCGGCAGCCGGTGGACGCCGGTCCTCCCTGAGGGCGAACCGGATTTCCCCGCCCTGCTCCGCAGGAGCTTCGATTCCTCCCGGCTGAACCCGGGAGCATCCACGAAGGAGAGCCCCAATGAAGGCCATCGTTTTCGACACATTCGGCGGCACCGAGGTCCTGCACGAGGCGGAAACCGAGGTCCCCGAGCCCGGTCCCGGCCAGGTCCGCGTACGTGTACACGCTGTCGGCGTCAACCCGGTGGACGGCAAGATCCGCTCCGGGATCATGGAAGCCATCTTCCCCACTACCCTGCCCGCCATCCCCGGCGGGGAGATCGCCGGCACCGTCGACGCCCTCGGCGAAGGCGTCGACCTGTTCAAGGTGGGCGACGAGGTGCTGGGCTGGTCCGACACCGGCGCCTACGCCCAGTACGCGCTGGCCGACGCGGCCGTCCTCGCCCCCAAGCCGGCCGGCCTGGACTGGACGCACGCGGCCGCCCTGCCCGTGGCGAGCGACGGCGCAGACCGGGTCTTGGACCTGCTCGACGTCAAAACCGGCGAGACCCTGCTGATCCACGGCGCGTCCGGCGCGCTGGGCACCGTCGCCGTTCAGCTCGCCGTCGCCCGCGGCGCCCGCGTCATCGGCACCGCCGGCCCAGCCAACCAGGAGTACGTGACCTCGCTCGGCGCCACCGCGCTGGTCTACGGAGAAGACCTGGTCGAGCAGGTCCGCGCAGCCGCCCCGGGCGGCGTGGACGCCGTGCTCGACGCCGCGGGCAAGGGCGCGCTGGAGGACTCCATCACCCTGCGCGGCGGCACCGACCGGATCGTCACGACCGCCGACTTCCGGGCCCGCGAACTCGGTGTCGTCTTCGCCGAGGGCCCGGCGCGGCGCTCGGCCGCCCGGCTGGCGGAGCTCGCCCGGCAGGCCGCTGACGGTGTACTGGTGACCACGGTCGGTGCGACCTACCCGCTCGCCGACGCGGCCAAGGCCCAGCAGACCAGCGACGCCGGCCACAACCGCGGAAAGCTCGTCCTCACCGTCGACTGATCCCCTCCCCCACGAGCCGGCCCGTGGCCGCGCTGACATCGTCACCGTCGGCGCGCTCGCGCTGGCCAATCCCGACCTGGCCGAGCGGGTGCGTTCCGGGGCACCGCTGAACACGCCCGACCCGGCCGCCTTCTACAGCGGCGGCGCAACCGGGTACACCGACCATCCCGCCCGCCACGACGCCTGAACAGAAGGATGCCCGACCCCCCTGCGGGCCCCAGCACGGCGCGCGACGGCACCTTCGTCAGTGACCAAGCGGTCACCAGTAGGCCGAGGCACCTGCCCACCGCTGCGCGATCAACGCGCCGCTGTCCTCCTCTTCGATCAGGAAGAAGTTTCGTCATGACTCCTGAGCCCCTCACCCCCGCCAACACCACCGTCGTTCTCGTCGACTACGCAGTCGGTTTCGCGAACCTTCTGCGCTCCCACAACCTCACCGAACACATCAACAACGTCATGGGCCTGGCGAAGACGGCGAAGTGGCACGAAAGCGGTCTTGTCGTGACCAACGGCCAGTCGGGCAAGCCGTCCGGCCCGCTGTACCCGGAGCTGTTCGAGGCCATCGGTGACCAGCCGGTCATCGAGCGTGCCGTCGACTTCAACTCCTTCCTGGACGAGTCGTTCGCCCATGCGGTCCGGGAGGAAGGCCGGGAGAACCTGGTGGTCGGCGGCGTCGCCACGGACGGATGCGTGCTGCAGACGGTGCTGGGCGGCCTGCGCGAGGGCTACCGCGTGCACGTGGCCCTCGACGCCTCCGCCAGCCCCTCGCTCGAGGCCCACAACGCGGCGGTGCAGCGCATGGTCCAAACCGGCGCGGTACCGGTCACCTGGTTCTCCCTGGCCGCCGAGTTCCAGCTCGACCCCAAGTTCCACGACGCCCCGCACCGCATGCGGCTGATGCAGGAGAACGTGCCGTCCATGGACATGAGTGCCCGGACCTTCTCTCACGCCCTCGAACTGGGCAAGCGCGCCGCCACGGCCGTCTGAACCCCTGGGGGGCGGGCTCCGACCCAACCCCCACTCCCACCCTGCGAGGCCCGCCCCCGCCTTCAGGAAAGGGATCTCGCCCGTGAACGACGTACAGGGGAACTTTGCCGCTGTCCGCACGGACCATCGTGGTGGCGGGCGCGACCGGCGGCGTCGGAAAGGGAATGACTCTCGCGCTGCTGCGCCAGGGAGCCATCGTCGTAGCTACCGGCCGCAGCGAGCAACGACTGACCGGCCCCGCGGCTTACGCCAAGGACGCCGGTCCGGGCACCTTGATCACCCACACGGTCGATGTCGGTGACGCGGACAGCGAGTCGGTGTGCGCCCAACTGTCCGCGTACGGCGCGCTGGACGGTGCCGTCATCGCCACCGGCGACTGGGGCAGCCCGGAGCGCACCGGCATCCTCAAGACATCCGACACCGAGTGGCGGTCGATGATCGCGTCGAACCCGACGAGTCGTCGTGGCTCTCCTTACTGGCTCTGACAAGAGCTGCTGATCATGTGACTGTGGGCTTGTCTGCTCGTTGGTCTGGTCGTGGGGAAACGTCGGTCGCGGCCGTGGATCGTGTCGGATGAACTGTGCTCGCTCATCGAACCGTTGCTGCCCGTGCCGGCGCCGAAGCTGGTCGAGGGCAGACCTCGAGTGCCGGACCGGCAAGCACGGTGCGGGATCCTCTTCGTCCTGCACACAGGCATCCAAGGGGAGTACCTGCCTCAGGAGCTGGGCTTCGGATCCGGCATGACGTGCCGGCTGCGCCTAACCGCCTGGAACGAGGCCGGCGTCTGGGACCGACTGCACGTGCTGCTGCTGGAGAAGCTACGGTCGAAGGACCAGCTGGACTGGTCCCGGGCGGTGATCGACTCCTCCCACGTCAGGGCCCCTCGCCGGGGCCCGAAAGCGGACCCGGCCCGGCCAGTCGAGCACGTCCGGGCAGCAGGCACCACCTCACCGTCGACGGGCAGGGCATCCCGCTCGCGGTGTCACTGACCGGCGGGAACCACAACGACGCCACCCAGCTCCCGCCACCGCTCGACAAGATCCCGCCCGTCACGGGCCGCGTCGGCAGGCCGCGCAGGCGCCCCGACGCGCTGCCGGCCGACCGCGGCTACGACCACGACAAGTACCGGCGCCTGCTCTGGGCCCACGGGATCCGACCGGTGATCACGAAGCGCCGCGAGCCCCACGGCACCGGCCCGGGCATCTTCCGCAACGTCGTCGAGCGCATGATCGCCTGCCTTCAGGGCTTTCGCCGCTTGCGCATCCGCCGGGAACGACGCGACGACATCCACGAAGCGTTCCTCGGACTCGCCGTCCGCCTGATCACCCTCGCCACGTCCAACGGCTTTGTTAGGCACAGTTAATGCGCTCAGAAGATCCGGGCCGACTGGCCCACCCCGACAAAGCGAGTCTGGTGGAGGCTTTGTAGGAGCCGGCTTCACGGACGGAGAGCATCCAGTGCTGGCCAGCGACGACGCGGTGGTAACCACGACTGCGCTCTTGCCACGTGAAGTGCAGGGGCTCGCCCGTGTGGTCGGTGTGATGGACATTGCTCGATCGGGCGGGAACCCAGTGGCTCAGCCGCCGGAATGGATCCAGTGGCCGCGGCGCAGGGCGGCGATGAAGGCGGCTCCGTTCGGGGTGCCGATACCGGTCATGGTGTCGTAGCCCTTGGCGGTCACCTGCTCGGTGTCGGGGCGTTTCTGGGCGTCGAAGATGTCGACGTTCGCGCTGCTGGAGGCGTCGTCGGGCGCGATGTACGCGGCCCGGTCGCGCTGCGGCGTGGACGTGCTGGTCGGCAGGGCGTCGTGAAACGCCTGGGCTCGGGCCCGGCGGTAGAGCAGCGGATTGATGAAGCCGTAAGGCGACTTCTGCCCCTGCTGGGCGTCGGCGACGAGACCCGCGACCAGCGGGGTGGCCAGGCTGGTGCCGGCGCTCGACACGGTGCGGTAGCGCCCTGGGTTCCCGTGGCTGTCCGTGTCGGTGTAACCGGTCAGCATGCCGGTGTCGGGGTCGGCGTCGGCGGCGATGTCGGGCACGGTCCGGCCGAGCACCGTCCTGTGGGCCACCTTGACCCGTGCCATCGACGCCGGGACGACACCCTTCTGGTACGACGGCTGCCGGTAGACGTCGCTGACGCCCCCGCCGCCTCCGCTGACGCCGAGGTCGCTCCACGTGCCGCCGTCCAGCGAGCCGAAGTCGTCGGACCAGCCGGTCTCGAACACGCGGTTCTTCGCGGCCCCGATGCCCAGGGTGGTGCCGCCGACCGCCACCGCGTACGGGTCGGAGTCGGTGACGGTGAGGCCCGGGGTGTCGCCGGAGGCGAAGTACATGCCGACCCCCTCGGCTGCGGCCCGCACGTCGATGGCGTGCACGATCCACGGCGACACCACGCCCAGCGGGATCTGCCACGAGTTCGACGCGATGGAGGCCAAGGGGCGGTGGCCGTCCCCGGTCAGCACGGCCGAAGCCGCGTTCAGGAACGCCTGGTCCTCGTCGCAGCCGGTGCCCACCACCATCACCTGGTTCGCACCCGGCGCCATCGCGTAGACGGCCTCGGAGTCCATCTCCGCCTCGACGTCGACAGTGGCCGACTGCGCCGCACGGTCCGTCACCGCCGAGGACGCTTGACAGGCCCCGGCCTGCACCTGCCGGAACTGGGAGCGCCTCGGCAGCGGCAGGTGGTTGCTGCGGGCGTACGCGGTCAGCGTCCGGAACATCGCAGTCGGCTCGGTACTCTCGGTCAGCGCCACGGTCTGGCCTCTGCCGGTGTCCCGCCACGTCGCCCCGTAGGCAGCGCGGAGCTGCGCGGCGGAGTACCCACACACCGGCAGCGAGACCCGGGTCAGCCCCTTGTAAGCGGGGTGCAGGGCATGCGCGTGCTGCGCCCAGTATCGGGAGCACGTAGCCGTCTTGGCCGCCGCGCGGCTCGGGAGGGTCGGCGTCGTGGTGCTCCGTGATGTGCCGGCCGCGCTGCTCAGCCCCGTCACACCCAGCACGAGGGAGGCCAGCGGGGCGGGCACCGACACCTCCCTGTCGTTCGACGTGAACACTGCCGACCGGCCGGGCGGCCCGCTTGCGGCAGCCCGGGCCCGGTACCGGCCGATCCGCACCTGAAAGGCTGACTCGACCGCCGAGACCGGCCCCCTCGCCGACACGTAGTCGCGGCCGGCGTCGACCTGAACCCCTGTTAGTCCTCTGCCGGTGAGCCACGCCGCCACCGCTCCGGCCTGCGCGGCGGAGGGGCCAAACCTGGCGGTGTAGGCGTCCGGGCTCAGGTAGCGGTGAAAGTCGGGGCTGCCCGGCGTGGCCACCGCGTCCGCGGCCGCGGCAGCGCGCGTCACGTCCGGGTTGAGCCACACCTGGACCGTCAGCCGCTGCGACGCGGGCGCGGCTCCCATTCGCGTGGCTGTGCCCACCGCGGCGGGTACCGACCCGGGCACCATGTCGGCCGACGCCGCCCGCGCGGAACCCGATGCCCCCGCACCCCCGCTGACAGCCACCATGGCCGCACAGACTGCCATCACGGCCCCCGTGCGAAGAATCCCGCCCATTGATACTTCCGCCCGTCTGCAAGCACAACGGCTCCATAGCCGCCGCTTCCCGCGCGTATGACGCAGGCCGCGAACGCCCGGTTGCGGACTGAACGCAAAGCCGTCCCATCCGGCGAAGCGCGTGGGCCGTATGCATGCCGACCTCGGCGCCAGGGACTGCGGGCGCGGCGGCTAGAGGGTTTGGTCCCTGGCCGATGAACAGTCCAGGAGATACTGGAGGCCCCTCGCGCGAACTACGAGGAGCACTGGACACTGTGCCGCGCCGTTCTAGGGTCCGTCTTCAAACGGATCTTGCCCAGAGCAGGAATGATGCGAGTCTGACCGCTGCCTCGTAGGAGGTGGCGGTCTTGTCGTATCTGGTCGGTGCGCCACGAGGCGCCATGGAATCGAGTGAGGTGAGAGACCTTCACCCGGACGCCGAACGGGACGGCTACACGCAGTTCACGAAAGTCGGGAAGGGAGCCGGTGCGCCGGGTGAGCGGCTTCTGGACCTCGGGGCCGGCCGCTTGGCCGACATGGACGACCAAGGCATCGACCTGCAGGTCCTGTCAGTGACCACACCTGGGGTGCAGAACCTGGCCCCGGACGTGGCGGTGCCGCTTGCCCGGGAGGCCAACGACGCGATCGCCGCAGCGGTCCGGTCGCATCCGGACAGGTTCGAGGGATTCGCGACGCTCCCGACCCCCGAACCCGCCGCGGCTGCCGAGGAACTCGACCGCGCGGTCACGCGCCTCGGATTCGCCGGAGCGATGCTCCTGGGCCGAACAGGGGCAAAAAACATCGACCACCCCGACTTCGAGCCGATCTGGACCACCGCGGCACGGCTGCGCGCACCGATCTACCTCCACCCCCAGATGCCCGTCCCCGCCGTGCGCGACGCCTACTACTCCGGCATCGACCCGATCACCGACTTCCTGCTCGGTGGCCCCGGCATCGGCTGGCACTACGAGACCGGGGTGCAGCTGCTCCGCCTGATCCTCTCCGGCACCTTCGACCGGCACCCGCACCTGCAGCTCATCATCGGGCACTGGGGCGAAGTAGTGCTGTTCTACACCGAACGCCTCGCCAAGATGCAGCAGTGGAAGCAGCTCAACCTCGATCGTCCCCTCATCGACTACTTCCGCTCCAACGTCTCCTACACCGGAAGCGGTGATCTCAGCGACCGCTACCTACGCTGGACCATCGACGTCGTCGGCGTCGAACGCATCATGTATGCCACCGACTACCCGTTCGTCGACACCGGAGCCGACCAGGCCCGCCGCTTCCTGGAGAACGCGAACCTCACCGACACCGAACGCAACGCGATCGCACACGGCAACTGGGAACGACTTACCGCCCACCTCCCCGCCCCCGCGCGCCCGTGACGTGACACAACCGGCTCCGGCCTGCCCACCAGCCGTCCGCGGTGGGTCAAGCAGGCCGGCGCCCTGGCCAAGGAGGTCGTGGATCTTGTTCCAGCGTTCACGGGTGGTCTGCTCGCATGCCGCACCGGGGCCTGGGCGGGCTGATGGTGGCCCAGCAGCCGGGGCCTCCCTGCCCTGGAGGCACGGCCCGCTGTCGTCGAGGCCGCTGACGGGCTGCCGGTCCTGTTCGACTCCGGCATCCGCAGCGGAGCCGACATCGTCCAGGTCATCGCCCTCGATGCCACCGCCGTCGGCATCGGTCGGCCCTACGCCCTCGTCCTCGCCCCAACGAGGCCGTATGAAGACACGGCAGCCACTCCTTCGATGACCCGGGCTCATCTCTCATTTTCGGACCAGAGGCCTACGCAGTGGGGCGGGTGGGACTCGAAGCCACGGCGGACGGATTACGAGTCCATTGGAGATCTTGGCGGCCCTTGCGGATCAACGCTCATGCCTGACGTTTTCCCAGTTCAGACGTGCTGATCAGTGTCCGTCCCGTGCGGTCCTTGTCGATGTGTTCCTGTCCTTGCGGCCCCTCAATGACCCCTGGGATCGACGAGTTGGCCGCTCACCCCAGAAGCAGCCGGGCCCGCGCAGTTCAGCAAAGGGGACAGAACCCTCGCACAGCGGATTCCTCTTCCCCGCCAACTGGACTCTTCGGCAGCCGGTTCACCCCCACGTACAGGCAGAGGACGCGCGTATCGTGCGCGGATCCGGGCTCCGTCGCGCATAAGCCACCGGCCCGGCGGGCCCGGTCTGCCAGCCGTCATCCTTTCGGCGGGCAAGGGACCAGCTGGTCATGGACGTGTGGCGGCATGACGCACGCATGCTCGGCAAGGGTGTCGAGGAACGCGGTGGTCAGTGGGTCCGGATGGGACCGGGTGTAGGCGGTCAGGGTGCGGCGTACGGGCGGGTCGGGGCGGAGCAGACGGCCGGCGAAATGGGGCGGGACGACGTTGGCGGGGACCAGCGCGGGGCCCAGGCCGGCCGCGGCCAGCAGGGGTGCGGCGGCGGTCTGTTCGGTGCGTACCGCCGTATGCGGGCGGAATCCGGCGGCAGCGCAGGTCCGGTCGAGGATCTCGGCGAGGCCGTTGCCTGCGGCGTAGTGCACCCAGCTGCGATCGGCGAGGGTCTCGAGCCGAACGCGGGTCGCGCCCTGCTCGGCGGCCGGGTCGTCGGCGGAAACGACCACGACGAACTCCTCGGTGCCCAACTCGCGCAGCAGACCGTCCCAGCTCGGCGGTCGTGGACCGACCGCGAGGTCGGCGTGTCCGGCGGTCATCGTGTCGTGGAGTTCCGCGGCGTGCCGGTGCTCCAGCAGGCGTACCTGAATCTGCGGGTGGGTCTCGTGCCAGACGTTCAGGACCGGCGGCAGGACGCCGAGGGTGACCGAGTACACGGCCGCGAGCTGGAGCTCGCCGGCTTCCAGCCCGGCCGCACGACGGGCCGCGGAGCGGGCCCGGCCCGCGTCGGCGAGGGCGGCGCGGGCGTGAGGCAGCATCGCGCGGCCCATCGGGGTCAGCCGGACCGAGCGCGGGAGGCGTTCCAGGAGGGGGCCTCCGCTGTCCCGTTCCAGGGCGCGGACCTGGTGGGAGAGAGCGGGCTGGGAGACATGCAGAAGCTCGGCGGCGCGGGTGAAGGACCCGGTGTCCACGACGGTCACCAGGTATTCCAGCTGCCTCAGCGTTGCCATACACCCAGGTTATGCCAGAGGTAGAAAGTATGTCTTGGACGTATCAATGAGGCGTGGCGCAAGGTCGACATGACAGAGCCGTACGCACCGGCGTGCGGCGTGAGTGAAGAGATGCCTCCATGTCTGCCTCCCCTCCCCGTTCCGTTTCCCCGTCTCTCGAAGGTCGGCGCATCGTTGTCCTCGGCGCAGGCTCCCGCATGGGCCGGGCCCTGGCCGCGCGGACGTCGGCCGCCGGGGCCGAGCTGATCCTCGCGGGTCCGGACACCGGCAAGCTCAGAGTGACGGCCGACGAATTGCCAGGAGCAGCCAGGGTGCTGGCGCTCGATCTCGCGGACGAGGCCTCGATCGCCGCGTTCGCGACCGAGGCCGGCGCCTTCGACCACCTGGTCTCGACGGCGGCGATGCCGGCCAACGGGCCGGTCGCCGAACTCGAACTCTCAGCGGTGCAGCGGGCGTTCGCCGCCAAGGTCATCGGCCCGCTACTGCTCGCCAAGCACCTGGCCGGTCAGGTGCGTGAGGGCGGCTCGTTCACCTTCTTCTCCGGTGTGGCGGCGTGGCGACCCGCACCGGGCCGGGTGGTGATGGCCACCACGAACGGCGCGCTGGCTTTCCTCGTCGAAGCCCTGGCAGTGGAACTCGCCCCGCTACGGGTGAACGCCGTCTCCCCCGGCATCATCGACTCCGGAGCCTGGGACGCCATGGGCGACGGGAAGGAGGCGTTCCTGCGCCAGACCGCCGAGAGCAACCCCGCCCGCCGCGTCGGCACCCCCGACGATGTCATCCAGGCGGTGCTGTTCACGCTCACCAACCCCTACGTCACCGGCACCGTGCTGCATGTCGACGGCGGCGGACGCCTCGCCTGAGCCGACCCGACGGCCCCACACACGAACGGAGCGACACATTGAGTACCCAAGACGTGAGCGGTCTTCCACTCGCCGGAGACCTGATCGCCGACGGCTTCCAGGGCTGGCCTCCGCACCTGCGCCAGGAATTCCAGCGCAACGCATTCAACGGGCACGTCGGCCAGACGCTGCTGAGCGAGACCGACCGGGTGCGCGTGTGGGAGATCCGCCTCGCCCCGGGCGAGCGCGTGCCTGCCCACCGGCACGTCCTGGACTACTTCTGGACCGCGGTCGCAGGCGGCCGCAGCCGCCAGCACACCGACGACGGCACCACCCGGGAGATCGCATACCAGCCGGGCGACACCCGGCACCTCTCCTTCCGATCCGGCCAGTACCTCCTCCACGACCTGGAGAACACGGGTCCCACGACCTTGATCTTCGCCACCGTCGAATTCAAGGACGGCCCCAACGCCCCGCTGCCTTTGCACAGTTGACGGACGGGGCCAGGACACGGTCACCAGCGCCGCGAATTCGACATGGCCGACACCGAAGACGTCGGCGAACGCGTCCACTCCCTCGGGTGCCACGGCATGAAGCCGCTCGTCGAGTCCAGCACCGTACATCACCGGCTCCACCCGAAGGAGGTGAGCCCGTCACGGTCGGACTCGCCCGCGACGGGCATGACGCGCACTCCCGCGCGGCGGAGCGACCGACCGCGCCGAGCTTTCAGGTCCGCTGTTTCGGCAGCTCCGGCACGGGCTCTGCCTCTCGCTCCCGCTGCTCGGACTTGAAGTAGACGCGGACGAACGCCAGGAGGCCCGCGATCTGTCCGAACGTGGCGATCGTCCCGCCGAGCAGGAAGACGAGCAGCGAGAGGCGAGAGGCTACAGAGAGGACTCTGTTCACGACGGCTCCGGTTCCCGGGCGTTGGGCAGGAGAGGGGGTCTGCGACCCGGTGGGCTGAAGGGGGACGGCCAAGCGGTTCACGGCACCCACAGAATCCCTGCGGCGATGAGGACCCCGAACAGGATGGACGGTACGAGGTAGTAGGCCATGATGGGCCCGAAGATCCGCACCGGGTTGATCTCGGCGATACCGCTCGCGACTTAGCTTGTTCTTTTTCTTCTGGCCTCGAACGGTGTCCCGAACGCGATCACTCACCTGGGCATTCGCCGGACATGAGGGTCTGATCCTGCGCTCCGTCACGAGGAGAACCAGTCGAAGGCCGTTGCTATGAGTGTGGTGTACCCGGATGTCCGGCGGGAAGCGTCACGCTTCCGAGCAGAGTTCTACGAGTGTCTGACCGCCCGGCGTGACGAAATGTTCGAACTGGCCGACGCGCTGTTGTGCGCCGACGGGCCGGTCACCTCGCCGGTGGACCTGACGATGGTGCCCGAGCACCGGCGTGGGCACAGCGCTTTGTACGGATCTCTCAACTGGGGCCGGATCGACGTCGAGAGGCTGCGGACCTTGCTCGCCGGACTGCCGTTACCCCGGTTCGAGGGCGGGCGCCTGGTGCTGGCGGTCGACGTGTCGCCGTGGCTGCGCTCGGACGCGCCGTGCTCGGCAGACCGGCTGTTCTGCCACGTCTACGGCCGGGCGAAGTCCGCCTCCCCGTTCATCCCGGATTGGCCGTACTCCTTCGTCGCCGTCCTCGAACCGGGAGCCACCTCATGAACGTCGATCCTGGACGTGGTCCGGCTCGGACCCGAAGACGACGCCACCGCCGTCACCGCCACCCAACTCCGCGCCGTGGCCCAACGGCTCATCTCGGCCGGCCAGGGGGCGCCCGGCGACCCGGACATCACGATCGTCATGGACGCGGGTTACGACGTCACCCGCCTGGCCTGGGTCCTGCGGGATCTTCCTGTCGAGCTGGTCGGGCGGATCCGCAGTGACCGGGTGATGCGGCTGCCGAAGCCCTCGCTCAAGGAGTACACCCTGGCCTATCCCCAGGGTGGGCGACCGCCGAAGCACGGCAAGGAGTTCCGCTTCGCCAAACCCGAGACCTGGCCCGAGGCTGCGATCACCACCATCACCGACTACGGCAAGGCCGAAGCCCAAGCGTGGGACCGGGTCCACCCGAGGTTGACCCACCGCTCGGCCTGGCTGGAGCACGACGGTGAACTCCCCGTCGTCGAGGGCACCTTGGGCCGCTTGAAGGTCGAGCACCTCTCCAAGGAACGGGAAGCACCGCCGGTTTGGCAGTGGTCCTCCAAGACCGGCGCCGCCCCGGCAGACGTGGACCTGTGGTGGCAGGTGTTCCTCAGGAGATTCGATCTTGAGCACACCTTCAGGTTCGGAAAGCAGACTCTCGGCTGGACCACCCCGAAGGTCCGTACTCCCGAGGCCGCGGACCGGTGTACCTGGCTCGTGGTCGTCGCCCACACCCAACTCGGCCTCGCCCGGCCTCTGGCCGCCGGCCTCCATCGGATCGGGGAGAAGCCGACCAGGCCCGAACGCCTCACCCAGGCCCGAGTCCGCCGAGGGTTCAGGAACATCCGAGCCCACCTGCTCTGTCCGGCCCGCGTTCCCCAACCTCGCGGCGCTGGTCCCGCACGACCGCCCGGGACCAAGAACCGCAATCCCGCACCCCGCTACGACGTTGGTAAAACCGTCAAACGCCCCGAGACCCTCAAGGCCATCGACAGACCTGGCCGATCTTGGTAGATAAAGAACAAGCTGAGCCGGTGGTTCTTTCTCCCACCGCCGGGTGAAGGTCGGCTACGTCAACCCCTTCGCACTGAGCGCCGCCTTCAAACGCCTGCGCGGCATCACCCCGACCGAGCGCCGCGCCACCACACCAACGCCGGGACCCCGGCGATGTTCTGACCTCCGCCCCGCGCGCTCCACATCGAGCCATGAGCCCTGGTCTCCGCCACCTGCCGCCCCGGAGCGTTCCGTTCACGCGGGAGCGGCAGGGCGTTCGGGTCAGTGTCGGGCGAACTGGGCCCGTGTGGGCTGCACGACGTCCGGCCGCACCGCGATCCCGTTGACGGTGAGTTGTTGTCCGTAGATGTCGGTGAGCCTGATGGCGCCACCACACCCGCTGCCGTCGGGAGAGAGGAAGTAGTTGTAGTCGGTACGGGCCAGTTGGCGCCAACCGCCGCCGCTGCGGACCTCCAGCCGGGCCAGCGGGTTGCGGTGGCCGATCGCCTGGATACCGCACCAGTAGGGGCTGGACCCGGTCTTGTAACGGATCGAGATCGTGCCCGCCGTGTCGGGGCTCAGCAGGCTCCAGGTGATCGCGAGCCGGCCGGTCGAGACGGGGGCCAGTTCGGCGAAGGCCTGTTCGCTGAGGTCGAGTTGCCCAGGCGCACAGGGCAGCGGGCATTCGTTGGTGATCCGGACCGTGACGGAGGCGCCGTTCGCCGCGTGGACGCGTATGTACGCCCCGCAGGTTCTGGACGTCTCGTAGTCGGTGGTGTTCATCGCCGCGATCATCATGTCGCTGCTCGGCCCGTACGAGCAGGCGCCGTCCCCTACCCCGGCCTTGTAGACCGTGGCGACACCCTGGTACGTGGTCTTGGGCCTGATTCGCCCGGCCGGCGAGGTCGTGACGGGAGCCTTCCGCGGGGAGGCCGATGCCCGCGCCGCCGACCTGGACGCGGAAGCCTTCGGCGTGGTCGGACCGGCAGACGGTGTCACGGAGCTCGTGGAGGTCGCGGACGGGGACGTTGAGGACAGCTTGCGCCCCGGCGAGGCCGCCGGGAGAGTCTCCTGGGAGTTGGCGACGGCCGTGGCCGCCGGCCCCGCGTCCTCCTTGCGGTCCGGTTGCATCGTCATGACCAGGCAGACGAGAAGTCCCGTGACGATCAGTCCCGTGGTGGCGCCCACCATCAGTCGGCGTCTGTGCCTGCGCTGCCGCGCCGCCTGACGTGTTGTCTCTTGCATGTCCATCCGTTCGGAAGAGCGAGTCGGTGTTGCACTGCTCAGTGGTCACAGGTGGTGGAAAGGTTGCCGCCGATTTTTCGGCGGGTCAGGTACCGACGCATGAGCAGCCGGACAGGAGTGCCGGGCACGGTCGTTGTGGTTCCCGTGCTCCCGCCCTTGGATCCTCAGATGGGAGCACAGCCTGCTGCGGGCGCGGGTCGATGCCTCTGCGGGTTGGTGATGCCAGGTGAGCCAAGGTGAGCGGGCAGCCTGGTGGGACTGTGCCGTTTCGGACGGCCCCTGGCTCCGGTGGAGGATCCGCTCGCCGTCGACGCGCTCCTGGTGACCGGCCTGCCGCTCCCATCCCGCGCTGTCACCGCCAAGGACTCCTCCGCACGCATCAGCCGAATTCCAACGCCGGGGCCCGGGCGATGAGACAGGGAAACCGGCACCGGCGGCGGACGCTTGGACCTCAGAGACTCCATACCGTCCGGCCGTCGGCGTGTGTGCCAGGCGTCGGAGGACTTTCCGGTGATGGCAGCCGCAGGGGCTGCTGCCTGTGGCTGCGTCATGTCCTGAGCGAGCAACTCTGCGGCCTCGGGCTGCACTTGATTCACGGGCCGCCGCTTGCTTCGAGGTCGGGCCGCCCCATCGGGATACCGCGTGCCGGGAGTGCGCCGCTCCCGGGACCACGCTCACCGCGAACGGATGACCGTGGCAGCTACTCGTCGAGCGCGGCGATGAACATCCGGGAGCCGGGTGGAGCGATCTGCCGGTAGTCGCGGCCCGTAGCCCGTCCCTCGTCGGATCCGAGCGCGGCTTCCAGGGACTCCATGTCCGTGAAATACAGCTCCGCGACTCGATGGAACGTCGACTCACCGCCGTCGGCGGCTCCGGCAACGCGTGCGGACTCCCATCGTTCGAGGCCTGGAACCGCCTCCACGAGGGGCGCGTGGACACCCAGGTAATGTTCGTCGAAGGCGTCGCCGTCGACGGGCTGCGTGTACAGCACCATCAGTTTCACGGTCATGCGCTGTCTCCTGCGGACATGAGGTTCCTCGTGGAGAGGTCGGCGAGTGGATCACGTTCGAGCACGGCGGATGCCGCGACGAGTCCGCCCATCACCGCGCCGCTGACGCCGGCCGCGGCGATGTCCTGGCCGCTGAGGAACAGGCCGGGCACCGTGGTGTGGGCGCTCAGACCCCGCTGGGCAAAGCGTTCGGGAGTGTGCGCCAGCGACATGAAGTCACCGTGGGTCCGGCCGAGGAAGTGATTGAAGCTGAGCGGCGTGGCCAGCTCCATGTGATCGATCTTGCCTTCCGTCTTGGGATAGAACCGCAGGACCTGGTCGAGCAGTTCCTGGCTCAGTCGTTGCTTGAGCTGCTCGTACTCCGGTCCGCGACGCATCCAGGCGCTGTCCGCGAAGGGCTCGAACAGGGACCAGGTCGTCACCCCGGCGATGTCGACCGTGCTCCGCCCGGGGTAGCGGACGTTCCAGAGCGGATCCTTGGCCGAAGCAGCGGTCAGGAAGTACGACGGCATCGGACGGTGCAGGGGATCCGCCTCGTAGGCGGCGAACTGGGCGTCGATGTCAGGTCCCTGGTGTGCCCAGATGTTGGACGCCTGCAGGCCGAGCTGGTCGGCCGGCTCCTTGAGCCCGATGTTGAGGACGACCCAGGTGAGCGAGGGGCCGATCGTCCGGCACGCCTGAACGAGGCTGTCGTCGTGTTTCGCTTCGGCGGGCAGCAGACGGGTGAGGGTGTTGAGGGCGCCGGCATCGCTGATCACTGCCGGCGCGCGGAACACGCGGCCGTCGGTCATCGTGACACCACCGGCCCGCCCCTCGTCGTCGAGCAGCACGGAGGAGACTTCGGCGGCGATGAGGACCTCTCCGCCCGCGTCCCGGATCACCTCGCTGATGGTCTCGGCCAGTCGGCCCGATCCGCCGACCGGGAAGTTGGCGCCGTCGATGTAGTGCCGGATGAGCATGGCGTGCATACCGAACGAGGCGCGCCCCGGGGTCAGTGAGTAGTCGCCGTAGTGACCGCACAGGACGGTCTTGAGCTCCTCGTTGTCGGTGAGTTCCGAAAGGACTTCCGTCGCCGTGCGGTCGGAGAACGCGCGAAACGGTGCGCACATCGCCTCGTAGAGCTCGTCGGCGGCCGGCTGTGGCAGGCTGCGCTGTGCGAAGAAGTTCTTGGCCGTCCGGTTGGCCGAGAAGACCAGGTCCACGTAGCGGCTGATCGCCTCGGCTTCGTCCGGGAAGTACCGGGTCATGCGCTCCTTGAACCGCTCGGCGCCCGACGGGATCTCGTACTGGCGGTCGCCGACGACGATGCGGTTGTAGACGTCGGGCATCGGGGCCCACTCAAGATTGCCGCCGGTGATGTGGTCGAAGATCCGGCGCAGCCCGCTGTCGGGACGGTGCACCTCGCCCATGTAGTGCAGTCCGGCGTCCCACTCGTACCCGGCCCGGCGGAAGGTCTGAGTGGCTCCGCCGGCCGTCGAATGCCGCTCCAGTACCAGAACCCGTTGTCCGGCCCGGGCGAGGAAGCCGGCGGTGGTGAGGCCGCCGATCCCGGACCCGATGACGATCGCGTCCCATGACGTACCGGCCTTGCTCCGGCGGTAACTCTGTCCGACGCTCATGTGCGCCCCTCTCCTCAGCTGAGTACGCATAACCGTACTCAGCCTCGGGGTGAGTGTAAAGTGCAGGCGTGTGAGGGGCCTGTGGGCAGGCGCCGACCTGGGGAGAGGGACGTGGCTGACGCACCAGAAGGACCGGGACTGCCGGGCGGTCCAACCCAGTGGAACCGTGATTCCTGGGACATCGAGCCCGACTCGATCGCCCTCGCCCTGGAGGTCCTCAACCCCCGCGCGGCCGGCAAAATCTTGAAGGAAGCCTTCTACGGCACGCGGCGTTTCGAGGACTTCCAGCGTCGGTGCGAGCTGAGCCGGACTGTCCTCTCGACACGACTGCGCGACCTCGTGGCCATCGGCGTGCTTGAGAAACGGCCCTACCGCGAGCCCGGTGCCCGCGAGCGGGACGAGTACCGTCTCACCGACAAAGGGCTCAGCCTCGCTCCCACCCTGGTCGCTCTCAACGCCTGGGCCGAACACTGGCTTGCCGACGCGCCCGGGCCCACGGTCACGCTGATCCATCGCGACTGCGGGGCGCCGGTCCACTCGGTCATCGCCTGCGCCTCCGGCCACGAAATCGCCGCCGTCCGCGACATCACCGCGACACCCGGCCCCGGAGCCCGGCCCACCCGGCCCGGCGCAGCAGATGCCCCCGGCCCGGCTGACGGGCCGTGACATCCGCATCGCTGCGCCGCCTGCGGCCGTTCGGCTAAACGCTGACGATCCGCCACTGCTCCCGAGCGGCGTTGGTGTACGTGTACTGGTTGACGTTGGCGCCGTCGGCGGTGGAAGCGCCGTCCACGTTGAGTGAAAGACCGCTGAGCCGGTTGGTGAGGAAGTAGTAGCCGTCACCGGTGGGCGTCAGGGCCCAGTGCTGCTGGGGAACGTTGGCATCGGCCCATATGCCGACGTTTCCGCCGTCGACGCGGGAGAGCCCTGCGACCTCCATGAGCTTGCCGCTGTTGACGTTGCGGATCTCGAAGTAGCCGTCGCCGGTGCTCACGAAGGTCCACTTCTGGGCCGTGTTGTCCAGCCAGGGCCACTGCTGGATGTTGGCGCCGTTGGCGGTGCCGAAGTTGTACACGTCGGCCACCTCTCCGCTGTTGCGGTTGACCAGCTTGTAGACGGTCGAGTCGCCGGGGAACGTGCTGGAGACCAGGGCGGGCCTGGCCGACCGGCCGCCGATCCTGACGCCGCCGATGTTCGCGTAGCCGCCGGTGGCGGCATCGACCTGGATGCGCACGAAACCGACGTTGCGGTTCGTCCACTCCACCAGCTTGGTCGTCTGGTTGCCGCTCCAGGTACCGGTGGCGGCTTGCGTGAAGGTGACGCCGTCCGTGCTGGTGTAGATGGTGTACGACGTGATGTCGCCGTCGGTGGTGTTGGACCGGTTCCACTGTTTGGGCAGGTATTCCAGGGTGGAGACGTTGCTCCAGACCCCGCCCAGGTCGATCGTGATCGACTGCGGCAGCGACAGACTCCAGGTGGACCAGCAGGTCTCGAAGGATTTGTCGCTGAGCCCGTCGATGGCGTTGAGCGGGCCCTCGCCGGTGTGGAAGGCGGTGGCGTAGGCATTGACCGGGTTGACCGGGTGCTCGCAGCGCAGTTGCTGGGTCGGCAGCGGGGCCCGGGAGGTGTTCGGGCTCCAGGCGGCGCCGACGCCGGCGAGGCGGTTGACGATGTTGGTGTCCAGTACGCCGTCGCGGTTGGGCGGGCAGTTGAGGATGAAGGAGGTGTACTTCGGTTCCAGGTCCGTGAGATGGGACAGGATCGACGCCTGGCTCATCGGGTCGGTGGTAGGTGTGGAAGGGTGCCAGAACCAGCCGTTGCTGATCGTCTGTCCCTGGAGGGAGGCGTAGGTGTTGCCGGCCGGCGAGGTGACACCGAGCGGCTCTTCGAAGTAGATCGCGTCGCCGAGCCACGGTTGTGAGAGCCCGCCGTGGTCGATCATGACGATGTTCGGCTGCAGCGACTTCACGTGTTCGCGGATCCGCTGGTAGGAGACGGCCTGCTGGCCCATCTGCCAGGCGTAGCCGTCGGTGATGAACATGTCGATGGTGCCGTAGTTCGTCAGCAGCTCGGTGATCTGGTTGAGGATGAAGGTGATGTCCCCCGGCTGGATCTCCTCGGCGGCGGCGACCCCGTGCCGTGTGTCGTAGGCCTGCACGTTGTAGGTGCGGTCCCAGATCGAGTAGTACAGGCCGACCCTGAGGCCCTGAGCGCGGAACGCGGTGACGTAAGCCTGCACGATGTCGTGCTTGTAGGAGCTGTTGGCGACGTTCTGCGTGCCGTAGGCGCTCGGCCACAAGGCAAAGCCGTCGTGGTGCTTGGTCGTCAGCACGCCGTAACTCATCTTCGCGGCGGCGGCCGCAGCCGCCCACTGCGCGCAGTCGACGGCCGTGGGAGCGAACAGCGCGGGGTCCTGGTTCGGCGCGGCCCACTCCTCGTTGGTGAACGTGCCCAGGTTGAAGTGGTTGAACATCCCGAACCGCAGGTTGGCCAGATGGACCAGATTGGTCTGCAGGTCAGCGGCGGACGCCTCGGACAGAAGGCCGGAGAAGGCGGGAAGAACAGGCAGGGCGGTCGCTGCTGCCGCAGCACCCGCCGCAGTCAGAAGCGTACGGCGGGACAGTCTTCCTGACGGCATGATCTCACTCCTGGTTTGTGTGCTTTGTCCCTGGCTGGGCTGTACACGGTGGGAGATGACCGAATGCGCATCGCCCGGTTCTCGCACCTGCAGGCAGTCGGCGAACCCCCAGGTGCCGCGAACGACGGCTTGCGTGCGGGCGGGGACGCGGGCCGAACAGCACCCCGGCCGGAGGCTCCGGATGTTAACGATGAACTTCGGCCATGTATCCCGTGGATGTCAACACCTTTGCAGGGATGAAAGACAGGAAATATGACCGATTTATCATTGATTGCACTTTATTGGGCGCCTCCCGGAGGCTCAGACATGGCATGTCTCTGCCCTCAGTGATCGAGTCAAGGGTTTTCGCGGCGGAGCACCCACGAAGGCAGAGATGGGATGGATCGCGTGGTGGAAGTCCGCACCCGCCGCCGTTCTCCACTCGTTACCTCGCTTTTTATGCCAGTGGTCGCAAACGTCTGGACAGGGGGGAAGGTTCACGCCTATAAACATCCCATGTCTAGAGGTGACGTCATCTGACGTTCGCACCCCCGAAACATTGCCCGCCCGTCCAGCCGTTCCGCGTGAGGAAAGAAGCCATGAGACTCAGAACCGCACTCTTCACAGCTGTCTCGGCCACGTCCGCCCTGCTGCTGACCAGCGCCTGTGGCGGCGGTTCCACCTCCACGTCCGCCGGCGGTGCCCCGCTGGTGGGGGTCGACTACCCGCGCTCGGACACCGACTTCTGGAACTCGTACATCAAGTACACGCCGGAGTACGCCAAGGAGTTCGGCGTCTCCCTCAAGACCACCAACTCGCAGAACGACGTCGCCAAACTGACCGCCAACGCGCAGACGTTCATCAGTCAGGGCGTCAAGGGCGTGGCGATGGCCCCGCAGGACACCGCCGCCATCGCGCCGACGCTGGCGCAGCTGGCGGCGAAGAAGATCCCGGTCGTCACCGTCGACACCCGCCCCGACAGCGGCAAGGTCTTCATGGTGGTGCGCGCCGACAACCGGGCGTACGGCGAGAAGGCGTGCCAGTACCTGGGCACCAAGCTGAGCGGCAAGGGCAAGGTCGTCATGCTGGAGGGCGGCCTGGACTCCATCAACGGCCGTGACCGCACCGAGGCGTTCAACGACTGCGTGAAGAAGAACTACCCCGGCATCAAGGTGTTCGGCGAGGCCACCAACTGGGACGGCGCCGTCGCCGCGCAGAAGCTGCAGACGGACCTGACCGCGAATCCGGACATCAAGGGCGTCTACATGCAGTCCAGTTTCGCCCTGGCCGGCACCCTCCAGGTCCTCAAGCAGAAGGGCCTGCTGGTCGAGCCGTCGGACAAGAAGCACGTGTTCGTCGTGTCCAACGACGGCATCCCCGAGGAACTGAAGTCCATAGGCGAGGGCAAGATCGACGCCACCGTCTCCCAGCCCGCCGACCTGTACGCCAAGTACGCCCTGTACTACCTCAAGGCCGCGATCGACGGAAAGACGTTCAAGCCCGGCAAGACCGACCACGACAGCACCATCATCCAGGTCCGTGACGGCCTCCTGGAGGACCAGCTCTCCGCCCCGCTGGTCACCGCCGACGGCGGCACCTACGGCGGCGTGCCCAGCGTCAAGAGCGACGACAAGTCGCTGTGGGGCAACAACCTCGGCTGATCCCCCCGTCCGGCATACAACGGTTCACGAGTACAAGGCGGTTGAGATGAGCGACGGGGAGCGAGCAGTCACCCCCGCGCCCGCCCCGGCGGACGACGGCCGGGCCGCAGCGGGCCCGCCCGTCGTCGAGGCGACGGGCATAGTCAAACGATTCGGTCCGACGGTGGCCCTCAACGGCGCCCGGATCACCATCAGGCCCGGCGAGACCCACGCGCTCGTGGGCCGCAACGGAGCCGGCAAGTCGACCCTGGTGTCGGTCCTCACCGGCCTCCAGGCCCCCGACGAGGGAAGCGTCTCCTTCGGCGGCACCCCGGCGCCGCGGCTCACCGACCGCGACGCCTGGCGGCAGCGGGTCGCCTGTGTCTACCAGAAGTCGACGATCATCCCGACGCTGACCGTCGCGGAGAACCTCTTCCTCAACCGGCACCACCACGGGCGCAGCCGGCTGATCAGCTGGCAGGGCGTGCGCCGCCGTGCGCAGGAGACGTTGTCGGCCTGGTCGGTGGACGTCGACCCCCAGACTTCTGCCGGCGAACTCAACGTGGAGCAGCGGCAGTTCGTCGAGATCGCCCGCGCGCTGTCCTTCGGCGCCCGGTTCATCATCCTCGACGAACCCACCGCCCAGCTCGACGCGGCCGCCATCAGCCGACTCTTCGGCAGGATCCGCGACCTGCAACGCCAGGGCGTGACCTTCCTGTTCATCAGTCACCACCTCCAGGAGGTCTACGAGATCTGCGACATGGTGACGGTGTTCCGCGACGCCCGGCACATCCTGACCGCGCCGGTGGCCGAGCTCCCCCGAACCGAGCTCGTCGCCGCCATGACCGGCGAGGCGGCGGCCGACCGGCGCGAGGCGCGGGCGAGCACTCTGGACACCGGTGCCACGGTCGCGCTGAACGTCCAGGGGCTGAGCGGCGGAACCTACGGCGATGTCACCTTCCAGGTGGGGGCGGGCGAGATCGTGGGACTCGCCGGGGCCGCGGTGAGCGGTCGTACGGAGGTCGCCGAGACCGTCGTAGGGCTTCGGTCCGCCGACGGCGGAGCGGTGGAGATCGCCGGGCGTCGGCCCCGGCCGGGCAGCGTGCCCGCGGCGCTCGCCGCCGGTGCCGGGTTCGTGCCGCAGGACCGGCACCACCAGGGCTTCGTCCCCGACATGTCGATCGCGGACAACGCCACCCTGTCCGTCCCCAAGCGGCTCGGCTCCCACGGCTTCCTGAGCCGCGGTCACCGGGACCGGCTCGCCGAGGGCATGATCGAGAACCTGGCGATCAAGACTCCTTCAGCGGACCTGCCTGTCTCCGCACTGTCCGGGGGCAACCAGCAGAAGGTCGTCATGGCCCGCGCCCTGGCCGATGACCCCCGGCTGCTGGTGCTGATCAACCCGACGGCGGGCGTGGACGTGCGCTCCAAGGAGTTCCTCCTCGGCAAGGTCGAGGAGACCGCGCAGACCGGCACCGGAGTGCTCATCGCCTCCGACGAGCTCGACGACCTGCGCATGTGCGACCGGGTCCTGGTGATGTTCCAGGGCCGGGTGACGACAGAGATCGCCCGCGGCTGGCACGACCACGACCTCGTGGCCGCGATGGAAGGAGTGGACCTAAATGTCTGAATCCGTTCTCGCGGACAAGGCCGCCTCAGAGGCCGCGGAGCCGGGAACCAAGCCGACTGCGCTGTTCGGCGGCCGGGTGCCGCTGGCCAGGCTGCGTGACCTCGCGCTCGTCCCCGCCATCGTGGTGATCGCGGTCGTGGGCCAGATCGTCAGCCCGGTCTTCCTGCAGGCCGACAACCTGATCAACGTGCTGCAGACCATGTCCGAGATCGCGCTGCTGGTCCTCGCCCAGACGATGATCCTGATCGTCAAGAAGATGGACCTCTCCCTGGAGTCCACCATGGGCCTGGCGCCCGGAGTGGCCGCCTGGCTGGTGGTGCCGACCGGGGCGGGACACGGCCTCGGTCTCCTCCCGGGCGCCTGGGCGATTCCCGTCACCCTCGCCGTCGGCGCACTCGTCGGTGTCATCAACGCCGTCCTGATCATCCGCTTCGGCCTCAACGGCTTCATCGTCACCCTCGGCATGCTGATCGTCCTGCGCGGGGTCCTCACCGGTATCTCCGGCGGCCAGACCTTCTTCCAGCTGCCCGAGTCGATGCTCTACCTGGGCACCGCCGAGTGGTTCGGGATGCCCGCCTCCATCTGGCTCTGCCTGGCACTGTTCGCGGTGGCCATCGTGGTCCTCGGCTGGACCAGCTTCGGCCGCTCCCTGTACGCCATCGGCGGCAACGTCGACGCCGCGAAGGCGGCCGGTATCCGCACCGACCGGGTGCTGTGGATCGTCATCGTCACCGGCAGTGTGCTCGCCGCCCTCGCCGGCCTCCTGCTCTCCGGGCGGCTCGCCTCCGTCGCCTCCGCACAGGGCAACGGCTACATCTTCACCGTCATGGCCGCCGCCGTCATCGGCGGGATCAGCCTCAACGGCGGCAAGGGCACCATGTTCGGGGCCTTCAGCGGCATCCTGCTGCTTTTCATGATCCAGAACGTGCTGACCCTGGGCGGCGTGCCCGCGCAGTGGATCGGCGCCCTCAACGGCCTCATCATCCTGGTCGCGCTGATGATCTCGCGCATCACGGGCGGCAAGGTCCAGGACTGAACGGGCGGCCGCCGCCGGATCCACCGTGACCGCGCGGCCCCCGGCCTCCGCCGTCGTCGTTGCCCCCTCTCGTCGCAGGGTCCACGCCCCTGCCCCCTAGGAGTTGCCATGTCCTCCACCGAGTCCTCCGTACCGGCATCTGCCCGCATCATCGCCCTGGACGTCCTCGACGTGCGCTTCCCGACGTCCGAGCACCTGGACGGCTCGGACGCGATGAACCCCGAACCCGACTACTCCGCCGCCTACGTCGTCCTGCGCACCGACGCCCCCGACGGCCTGGAGGGCCACGCCCTGGCCTTCACCACCGGCCGCGGCAACGACGTCCAGGCCGCGGCCATCGCAGCCCTCGCCCCGCACGTGGTCGGCCTCTCGGTCGAAGAGGTCTGCGCCGACCTCGGCGCGTTCTCCCGCTCCCTGGTCCACGATCCCCAACTGCGCTGGCTCGGCCCGGAGAAGGGCGCCATCCACATGGCGACCGGCGCGGTCGTCAACGCCGCCTGGGACCTCGCCGCCAAGCGCGCAAGCAAGCCCGTCTGGCGCTTCCTCGGCGAGATGCCGTCCGAGGAACTGGTCGCCCAGGTCGACTTCCGCTGGCTCAGCGACGCCCTCACCCCCGAAGAGGCCCTGGAGATCCTCCAGCGTGCCGAACCCGGCCGCGAGGAGCGCATCGCCCAGTTGCTGGAGCGCGGTTACCCCGCCTACACCACCACCCCCGGCTGGCTCGGCTACTCCGACGAGAAGCTGGCCCGCCTGGCCCGCGAGGCCGTCGCGGACGGCTTCACCCAGATCAAGCTGAAGGTCGGCGCGTCCCTGGAGGACGACGTACGGCGGATGCGCGCAGCCCGTGAGGCGGTCGGGCCCGGCATCCGCATCGCTGTCGACGCCAACCAGAGATGGGACGTCCAGCCCGCGATCGACTGGATGCGCGAACTGGCCCCCTACGACCCGTACTGGATCGAGGAGCCCACCTCCCCCGACGACATCCTCGGCCACGCCGCCGTCCGCAAGGCCCTGAGCCCCATCAAGGTCGCCACCGGCGAGCACATCGCCAACCGGGTCGTCTTCAAACAGCTCCTCCAGGCCGGCGCGGTGGACATCGTACAGATCGACTCCGCCCGGGTCGGCGGCGTCAACGAGAACATCGCCATCCTGCTGCTCGCCGCGAAGTTCGGCGTCCCGGTCTGCCCGCACGCCGGCGGGGTCGGCCTGTGCGAGATGGTCCAGCACCTGTCGATGTTCGACTACATCGCCGTCTCCGGCACCCTCGAGGACCGCGTCATCGAATACGTCGACCACCTGCACGAACACTTCGTCGACCCCGTGCGCATCACCAACGGCCACTACCTCGCCCCCGCCCTTCCCGGGCTGAGCGCGCAGATGCACCAGGACTCCCTCAAGGAGTACACGTACCCCGACGGCCCCGTCTGGGCCGCCCGTGTCTGACAGCCGGCACCTGGTGGACGCCCACCATCATGTGTGGGACCTGGACCGCAGACCGCAGCCCTGGCTGGATGAGCCCGGCCACGAGCCCATCCGCCGCACCTTCGGCACGGCCGATCTGCGCTCGGCGGCGACCCGGCCGATCGCCGGACGGAAGCCCGCGAGCACGGTGGTCGTCCAGTGCGTGGCCTCCGTGTCCGAGACACGGGAACTGCTCGACCTGGCCGACGCCGACCCGCTGATCGGCGCGGTCGTCGGCTGGGTGGACCTCACCTCCCCGGCCGTCGCGGACACGCTCGACAACCTGCTCGCCGGACCCGGTGGCCCCTACCTCCGCGCCCTGCGCCACCTCGTGCAGAGCGAGTCGGACCCGGCGTGGCTGCAACGGCCTTCCGTGGAAAGAGGGTTGATGGCAGTGGGCGAGCGCCGACTGGCGTACGACGTCCTGATCCGCAGCCCACAGTTCGACCAGGCGGTCCACCTGGCGGAACGCTTCCCCGATCTGCCGATCGTCCTCGACCACGCGGGCAAGCCGCCCATCGCCCGGGGTGAACTGGGCCACTGGGAAAGGCAGTTGCGGACTCTGGCCGCGCACCCTCAGGTGCGCTGCAAGGTCTCGGGTCTGGTCACGGAGGCCGACCGGCCGAAGTGGACGACCAAGGACATCCGCCCGGTGTGGGACGTGCTGCTGTCCGCCTTCGGACCCGACCGGCTGATGTTCGGTTCCGACTGGCCGGTCTGTGTCCTCGCGGGCGGCTGGAACCAGTGGGCCGCCACCGTCGAGGAACTGCTCGCCGGCTGCTCCGCCACCGAGACCTCGGCGATCCTCGCCGACACCGCGACCGCCTTCTACCGCCTGAACCGCACTGCACCGCAAACCTCTGGAAGGAAGGAGGGAACACCATGCTCCTGACCCGTCTGCTGCACCCGGGGATCCTCGAAGCGCTGGCCGGCGCCGGCCACGGCGCCCGGGTGCTGCTCGCCGACGGCCACTACCCAGCGAGCACCGCGACCGGGGAACGCGCCCGCGTCATCCACCTCAACCTGGCGCCCGGCCTGCTGGACGTCACCACCGTGCTCGACGTCCTGCTGAGCGCTCTGCCGGTCGAGTCGGCCCAGGTGATGGTGCCACCCGGGCGCGAACCGGAACCGCCCGCCATTGCGCAGTACCGCGCCCTGCTGGCGCCCGTCCCGGTCGACACACTCGGCCGCTTCGAGTTCTACAACGCCGCCCGCTCCCCCGACCTGACGCTGGCGATCGTCACCGCCGACACCCGTACCTACGCCAACCTGCTGCTGACCATCGGTGTCCGCGCTGAAGGGACCCTGACCCCACGATGACACTCGCCGTCCGTTACCTATCCGCCCGCACCCTGGACACCGCCCCAGCCGAAACCTCCGCCCCTGGTCCCGGCGAGGTGGAGCTGGCGCCCGCCTATGTCGGGATCTGCGGCACCGACCTGCACATCTTCCACGGCGACATGGACGCCCGGGTGTCCACGCCCGCCGTCCTGGGGCACGAGATGTCCGGCCGGATCGTCCGCGTCGGCCCCGGCGTGGACGGCTGGGCACCCGGGGACGCCGTCACCGTGATGCCGCTGCGCTGGGACGACACCTGCCCGGCCTGTCTCAAAGGCCACCAGCACATCTGCCAGCACCTCGACTTCATCGGCATCGACTCCCCCGGCGCGATGCAGCAGCGCTGGACCGTGCCCGCCTCGACACTCATCCGGCTGCCCGACACCCTTCCCCTGGACCGGGCCGCGCTGGTCGAGCCCACGGCGGTCGCCGTGCACGACGTCGGCCGCGCCGAGGTCGCCGAGGGCGAGAAGGTCGTCGTGGTCGGCGGCGGACCCGTCGGCATCCTCATCGCGCTGGTCGCCCGGGCCGCCGGAGCCGACGTACGCATCGCCGAACTGAGCGCCTACCGGCGCGCGCTCGCCGAGGAGTCGGGGCTGACCGCCTGGGATCCGGCCGTCGACAACGTGGCCGAGCTGGTCCGCGAGTGGACCGCGGACGCGGGCGCGGACGTCGCCTTCGAGGTGTCCGGCGCCGCCGCCGGCGTCGACACGGCGGTCGAGGTGCTGGGCGTACGCGGCCGGCTGTGCCTGGTGGCCATCCACCCCCGGCCCCGCGAGATCAGCCTCCACCGCTTCTTCTGGCGCGAACTCACCCTCGTCGGCGCCCGGTTGTACGACCGCACGGACTTCGAGAAGGCGGTGACCCTCGTCGCCGACGGCACGATTCCGGCCGAGCGGCTCATCAGCAAGACCGTACCGCTCACCGAGGCGCCCGCCGCTTTCCAGGCGCTGGAGGCAGGCGGCGACGTGATGAAGATCCTCGTGGACTGCACCACCGACAACGCCCAGGGAGCCGCCGTATGAACGCCTTCGACCTCACCGGGAGGCTCGCCGTCGTCACCGGTGCCCGGCGCGGCATCGGCCGGGCCATGGCCCGCGGCCTCGCCGAGGCCGGCGCGGACATCATCGGCGTCAGCGCCAACCTGGAGGAATCCGGCAGCGCGGTGGAGAAGGACGTGCGTGCCGCGGGGCGTGCCTTCGAGGCGATCCGCACCGACTTCGCCGACCCCGCGGCCGTACGGGCCCTGGGCGCCGATCTCGCGGGACGCGAGCGGCCGGTGGACATCCTGGTCAACAACGCGGGCACCATCCGCCGCGCCCCGGCGGCCGAACACACCGACGCGGACTGGGAGCTGGTCCTCCAGGTCAACCTCAACGCACAGTTCGCGCTGACCCGCGCGGTGGGCACGGCGATGGTGGACCGCGGCCGGGGGAAGGTCATCTTCACGGCCTCGCTGCTCAGCTTCCAGGGCGGCATCAACGTCCCCGGCTACACCGCCGCCAAACACGGCATCACCGGACTGACCAAGGCACTGGCCAATGAATGGGCCCCCCACGGCGTCAACGTCAACGCCATCGCCCCCGGCTACATCGCCACCGACAACACGCACGCACTGCAGGTCGATCCGATCCGCAGCCGCGCGATCCTCAACCGCATCCCGGCCGGACGCTGGGGCACCGCCGACGACCTCACCGGCGCCACCGTCTTCCTCGCCTCCGACGCCGCCGCCTACCTCCACGGCGTCGTCCTGCCCGTCGACGGCGGATGGCTCGGCCGATGAACGACACCGACGGCCTGGCCTCCGTACTGGCCGGCGCCCGCATCATGCCGGTTCTGACCGTTCCGGATGCCGACACGGCCGTCCCGCTGACCGCGGCGCTCGTCGCGGGAGGCGCCCGCTGCGCCGAGGTCACCTTCCGCACCCCGCAGGCCGAGCGGGTTCTCAGGGCGATGGCGAAGCACGGCGGACTCACCGTCGGCGCCGGCACGGTCCTCACGCCCGAGCAGGCAGAACGGGCCGTGGCCGCCGGGGCCCGCTTCGTGGTCTGTCCCGGCTTCGACGAGGAAGTCGTCGCGATGTGCCGGAAGCTAGGTGTTCCGGTGGTGCCGGGTGTCGCCACCGCCACCGAGCTGATGAGGGCGTTGCGGGCCGGCATCGACACGGTCAAGCTCTTCCCCGCAGAACCCCTCGGCGGCCTGCCGACGCTGCGGGCGCTCGCCGCGCCGTTCCCCCGGGCGCGGTTCGTACCGACCGGCGGGATCGGCGCCGGTCTGCTGGCCGGCTACCTCGCCGAGCCCGCGGTCCTCGCCGTCGGCGGCAGCTGGATGGTCACCTCCGCGCACCTGGAACGGGGCGACTACGAGGGAATCCGCCGGCTGACCGCCCAGGCCGCGGAGAGGAGCACGCCGTGATCGACGTGGTGGCGCTCGGCGAGGTGATGCTCCGCCTGGACCCGGGCGAGGGACGGATCCGCACCGCCCGCACCTTCCAGGTCTGGGAGGGCGGCGGCGAGTACAACGTCGCACGCGGTCTGCGCCGCTGCTTCGGGTGGCATGCGGCCGTGGTGACCGCCCTGGCGGACAACGCGGTGGGCCGACTGGTCGAGGACCTGATCCTGCAGGGCGGAGTCGACACCTCGCTGATCCGCTGGGTGCCCGGCGACGGCGTCGGCCGCACCGCCCGCAACGGCCTGAACTTCGTCGAACGCGGCTACGGCATCCGCAGCGCACTCGGCGTCAGCGATCGCGCGCACACGGCCGTGTCCCAGTTGAAGAAGGGTGACGTGGACTGGGATGCGGTCTTCGCTGCCGGAGTGCGCTGGCTCCACACCGGCGGCATCTTCGCCGCCCTTTCGGACACCACCCTGGACGTCGCGGAGGAGGCCATGACGACGGCCCGCCGCCACGGCGTCACCGTCTCCTACGACCCCAACTACCGCCCCAGCCTCTGGGCCGGCCGGGGCGGCGCCGACGCCGCCCGCGAGGTCGACCTGCGGCTCGCCCGGCAGGCCGACGTCGTGGTGGGCGCCCTGGGCCTGGCCGGAACATGTCCGGGACAGGCACACATCGGGGCCGACGAAGTGACGGACGCCCTCACCGAGGTGGCGGGCCTGCTGCCCGAGGCGAGGCTGCTGGCGACGACCCTGCGCGAAGTGCCCTCAGCCGGGGTCAACGACTGGGCGTCGGCCGCCTGGTCACCCCAGACCGGCTTCGTCACCGGCCCCCGGATGCCAGGCCTGCACGTCCTGGACCGCATCGGCTCCGGCGACGGTTTCGCCGCCGGCCTCATCCACGGCCTGCTGGCCGGGGACGAGCGGCCGGGCCGGTTGACGACCGCCGGCCTCAAGCGGGCCCTCGCCTACGGCACCGCGCACGGCGCGCTCACGATGACCACCCCCGGGGACGTCTCCATGGCCTCACTCGCCGAGGTCGAAGCCCTCATGGCCGACAGCTCGGCCGCCGTCAGACGCTGACCTGCCGCCGAGCGGCCCGCGCCACCCGTACCCCCAAGTCGCCAGGAGCACCGTTGAGACATCGGACCGCCGGACGCCGGAAAATAACGAACACCGCTGTCGAGCTCACCGGCCTCGGCTTCGGGGCCTCCGTCCTGGGCAACCTGTACCGGGTCACCCCGGTCGAGGACGCGACCGCTGCGGTCGAAGCCGCCTGGGAAGCCGGCATCCGCTACTTCGACACGGCCCCGCACTACGGCCTGGGCCTGTCCGAGCTGCGCCTGGGCACCGCCCTGCGGCAGCGGCCCCGTGCCGAGTACGTCGTCTCCTCCAAGGTGGGCCGCCTCCTGGTCCCCAACGAACATCCGCGGGGCGTCGACAGCGAGGGCTTCGTCGTACGGGACGATCTGCGCCGCCAGTGGGACTTCAGCCGGGAGGGGGTGCTGCGCTCCATCGAAGCCACGTTGGACAGGACGGGCCTCGACCGCCTGGACGTCGTCTACCTGCACGACCCGGACGACCACTGGGAGCAGGCCGCCGACGAAGCCATGCCCGCCCTGGCGGAACTGCGCGACCAAGGAGTGATCGGTGCGATCGGCGCCGGCATGAACCAGTCGGCCATGCTCGCCCGCTTCCTGCGCGAGACCGCCGCCGACGTGGTGATGCTCGCCGGGCGCTACACGCTCCTCGACCAGTCGGCGCTGGACGACGTCCTGCCCGCCGCCGAGGAACTCGGCAAGAGCGTGGTGGCCGTCGGTGTGTTCAACTCGGGGCTGCTCTCCCGCGACCGGCCCGCCGAGGGCATGAAGTACGACTATCAGGATGCCCCGCCGCCTCTGGTCGCCCGCGCCCGGGCGATCGCCGACGTCTGCGCGGCACACGGGACGAGCCTGCCCAAGGCCGCGATCGCCTTCCCGCACACTCATCCCACTATCATCAACGTCACCCTCGGCATGCGGACTCCGGACCAGGTCAGGCGGAACGTGGAACTCCACCAGCAGCACATTCCCGACGGCCTCTGGGAGGATCTCCGTGCCCAAGGACTGATCAGGCCGGACGTGCCCGGCGCGGGCGCCGGGGCGAGGAGTTCGACGTGTCTCTGACGGACAAGGCCATCGATCGGATCCGTGAGCTCGTCCGCACGGGTGCGCTGCCTCCGGGATCGAAACTCCCCCCCGAAGCCGACCTGGCGGCCCAACTCGGTCTGTCCCGCAACCTCGCACGTGAGGCGGTCAAGGCACTGGCCGTGGCGCGGGTCCTGGAGGTCCGCCGGGGCGACGGTACCTACGTCACCAGCCTGCAGCCCAGCCTGCTCCTGGAGGGGCTCGGCGGCGCGGTGGAGCTCCTGCAGGGCGACTCGGCCGCCCTGCAGGATCTCATGGAGGTGCGTCGGCTCCTCGAACCCGTCGCCACCGCGCTGGCCGCCACCCGGATCTCCGACGATCAGCTGGCCGAAGTCAAAAGCCACCTGGACGCCATGCGCGAAGCCCGCGACAACGTCGAACTACTCAACTCGCACGACGCCGCCTTCCACCGCGCCGTAGTCGCCGCGACCGGCAACGAGACCCTGCTCACCCTCCTGGAGAGCGTCTCCGGTCGCACGCTGCGCGCGCGGATCTGGCGCGGTCTGGTCGACGACCAGGCCGCGGGCCGCACTCTCGCCGAGCACGAGGCGATCTACGCGGCCCTCGCCACCCGCGACTGCGCCCTCAGCCAGGCCGCCGCGCTACTGCACGTGAGCAACACCGAACAGGCTCTGAAGGAGCACCTCCGCTCAAGCCGGCCACTCCCCTTCCCGTCGCCGGCACAGAAGTGACGAACGGCGTCACACGCACGCCCCGCGTGAAGCCGCCTGCGCGGCGGGGCGACCGTACTGCCGTGCCCCGGCCCGTCCACAGGAACGCCGCAGGGTTCGGTTAGAAGCACGCGATCCGCCGGGATCTGTTCGTCGGCCCTGCCGAGGAACAGATCCCGGCGGTCACACACCGCGTCAGCACATCACGGCAGCGGCGGGTACGCGTTCTGGATCAGCTGCTGGAACTGGGCCGAGAACCAGTGTCCGGCCAGCGGCGAGTTCGCCAGCGCGCCCGTGGGGTTGTTGCCGTTGCGAGCGTTGCCGCCGTAGGTCGGGTCGCACATCCGGTCGAATCCCTTGCCCTCGTCGTTGGGGACGGCGGCACTGTTGCCGTCGGACTCTCCCGGCGGCTTGACCCACACGTAGGCGTCGATACCGGCGGCCGGAGCCGCGGTCGGCCGTTCCCCGATGCCTGCCCCGCTCTGGTTGCACCAGTTGCCGGCGTGGATCCGCCGGTCGACGCGGCTGCTGTCGACGTAGCCGTCCACGGTGGTCTGCGCTCCGGGTCCGGTGGGCCGGGCGGAGCCGCCCCAGCCGTTGCGTGAGGTGTCGATCAGCATGCCGAGTCCGGAGTTGAATCCGGACGCGACGAGCTTGTCGCGCAGCGCCTGGGCGAAGGACTGCTCGTCCACGTACTGGTTCCAGTCCACCCACTTCGACTGGCGTACGGTCTGTCCGTTCACCGTGTCGGTGACCTTGAGGTACGGCTCCTTGGTGGGGCTGTAGTTCGCGGTGTTGACGATGAAGCCGGCCACGTCGTTCACGCTCGCGCCGTTCGACGTCGCGACCTTGTGGAACTCCTGCACCGCGGGATCGAGGTTGCTGTCCCAGCCGAGCCAGCCGTGGTGGGCGGCGTCGATGTAGTTGTAGACGTTGGGGATGGCACCCAGCTTGTCCAGGGCGTAGCCGACGCCCTTCTCGTAGTTGCCGTTGGACTTCATGGTCACGCAGGCGTCCGTGGTGGTGGGAGTGCCGCCGGCGTTGGTGACCAGGTTGGGCAGCGAGTCGGGCTCGATGACGGTGGCGACCCGCAGGCCCGCGTACTTGGGGTCGGACAGGATCGACGCGATGGGGTCGATGTACTGGGACTTGTACTTGTCGAGGTCGTTGGGTCCGAGCTCGCCGTTGGAGGCGAGGGCGGCGCAGTCGCGGCCGGGCAGGTCGTAGATGACGAGCTGGACGACGAGGTCGCCGGAGCCCTTCTGCTTCAGGGCCTCGTCGAGGTGGGCGCGCAGGCCCATACCACCACTTACACCGTTGATGGCGGCGATGCGGTCGAGCCAGACGGCGGTGGGCTGGTCGGCGATGCGGCTGCCGCCCGGTTCGGCGGCCGCCTTGGCGGACCACTCGGGGTTCACGTACACCTTGGCGCCGGTGTAGGGGTTGTCGACGTGACTGCCGGTGTCGCCGCCTCCACCGCCTCCACCCGTACCGCCACCCGTACTTCCACCGGTGCCGCCGCCCGTACCGCCGCCGTTGTCGACGTTGCAGGCGACGCCGTCGAGCGTGAACGTGGCGGGCACGCTGTTGGTGCCGCTGTAGGAGCCGTTGAACCCGAAGCTGACCGAACCTCCGCTCGCCAGAGGGCCGTTGTAGCTCTCACTGGCGGCGGTGACGTCGGCACCGCTCTGGCTGAGCTTCGTGTTCCAGGCGTTCGTGACCTTCTGGTTGCCGGCATACGACCACTTCACCGACCAACTCGACTTGGCGGCCGCGTTGTTGGTGATGGTCACGGCAGCGGTGAAGCCGGTGTCCCACTGGCTCTGCACCTGGTAGTCGACGATGCAGGGGACGGACGAGGTGGCGGCGCCGGCCTGGCCGACAAGGAACGCCGACCCCGTCGTCCCGGCGACCAGCGCCACGGCGACGAGCAGCGATGTCCTGGTGTGACTCATGTGCGGGTGCTTCCTTCTCTCGTGGTGGACTTGTGGATGAAGACCGCGCGAACGGTCGCGCGAACCCCTGCCCGGGGCACGCGTGGCGTTCCAGTGATCGGTGAGCCGGCACGTCCGGCATCGCCTCGAATGCACCGCCGTCCTGCCGGCGCTTCGAGGCCTCCGTCGTACCGGGAGGGGACGCCTGGTCAGGCGCAGGGGCGCCCAGTCGTGCGCGAAGGGGCCGACCGCCGACTGAAGTTCCCTACGGTTCGAGGGACTTCATGCCCTGGGTCTCGTGGCGGGCCGCCAGGACACCGGCAGCGTCGACGCGGTTCGAGGTTTCGTTCCCGGGCTCGGTGACCGGCAGGGTGCGGAGAATGTGCGGCGCTCGCGAAGCGCGGCCGGGCGCTTGTGGATCGGTCGACTGCGCTGCCTCGGAATGCGTGTGCCCGGCGTACGCGGCCGTGTTTGCCCGGCCTGAGCACACCTTGCGGCACAGTGCGCGAGAGGGCGTCGCTGACTAAAAGTACTGAATGCGGGGGGTGTCGCATGAGCGAGTCCTTACAGCCTGGCGCGCCGCTACGGACGCGTCACTGATGGAACCGCTCCCACTGGTGGGGAGGAAGTTAGCGTCAACTGCCGAGGTTTCATAGGGTCCTTGCGAAACTTTTCGATCCATCGGCTCAGTTCGAACTTTGAACCTCTCAGCGTCTTGACCGCAGCCGCCTTCGTCTCCACGATGGGAGCGCTCCCACTGGATTCAGGCCTTGGCATCTCTCCGTGAGTCACGTGACGCGAGGAGGAACAGCACATGGATCCCGGACGCAAACGAAGAGCCGTGCGGCGGTTTTGGACCGCCGTCGCCGCCGCGTTCGCCCTGCCCCTGTCCATGCTCGCCACCGGCACGACCACCGCGAACGCGGCGACCGTGCAGTGCAGCGTCGACTACAAGACCAACGACTGGGGTTCCGGCTTCACCGCCGACCTCACCGTCACCAACCGCGGCACCGCCGCGATCGACGGCTGGACCCTGGCCTACGGCTACACGGGCAACCAGCAGCTCGCGAACGGGTGGAACGGCACCTGGTCGCAGGCCGGTCAGACCGTCACCGTCAAGAACGCCTCGTACAACGGGACCATCGCCCCGGGCGGCGCCGTGTCCGCGGGAGCGCAGTTCAGCTACAGCGGAACCAACGCCGCTCCGACGAACTTCACGGTCAACGGCACCAGTTGCACCGGCGCCCACCAGCCCCCGATCACCGTGCTGACCAGTCCAGCCGCCGGCGCCGTCTACTCGCGCGGGGACGCCGTGCCGCTCGCGGCGACGGCGGCGGCCGCAAACGGCGCGACGATCGGCAAGGTGGAGTTCTACGACGACACCACCCTGCTGGGTACCGACACCAGCGCGCCCTACACGTACGCCGCCTCCGGCTTGACCGTGGGAAGCCACTCGCTGACGGCCAAGGCGTATGACAGCCTGGGCGCGTCCGGGGAGTCCACCCCGGTCGGCATCACGGTCGCCGCGGGTCCCGCGGTCGTGGCCTCGGCCTCCCAAATCGCCGTCCAGCAGGGCAAGACGGCGACCTACGACGTGAAGCTCTCGACCCAGCCGTCGGCGAACGTGACCGTGACGACCGCCCGGACCGGCGGCAACACGGGCCTGTCGGTGACCGGCGGGGTCTCACTCGTCTTCACGCCGTCGAACTGGAACACCGGGCAGAAAGTGACCGTCACCGCGGACTCCTCCGGTACGGGGGCGGCGACCTTCGAGTCGACCGCGACCGGATACGGCACCGCGTCGGTGACAGTCACCCAGATCGCGACGTCCAAGACGTACGACGCCCGGTTCCTGGACCTCTACGGCAAGATCACCAACCCGGCGAACGGCTACTTCTCGCCCCAGGGCATCCCCTACCACTCGGTGGAGACCCTGATCGTCGAGGCGCCGGACCAGGGGCACGAGACGACGTCGGAGGCGTACAGCTATCTGCTGTGGCTGCAGGCGATGTACGGCAAGGTGACGGGCGACTGGTCGAAGTTCAACGGTGCCTGGGCTCTCATGGAGAAGTACATGATCCCGACCCACGCCGACCAGCCGACCAGCTCCTTCTACAACGCCTCGAAACCGGCGACGTACGCGCCCGAACTGGACACCCCGAACGAGTATCCGGCGAAGCTCGACACCTCGGTGCCGGTCGGCTCGGACCCGCTCGCGGGCGAGCTGAAGTCGACCTACTCCACGGACGACGTCTACGGCATGCACTGGCTCCAGGACGTCGACAACACCTACGGCTACGGCGACACGCCGGGCGGCGGGTGCGAGGCGGGGCCGACCGCGAGCGGGCCGTCGTACATCAACACCTTCCAGCGCGGACCGCAGGAGTCCGTGTGGGAGACGGTGCCGCAGCCGACCTGCGACGCCTTCAAGTACGGCGGTACGAACGGGTACTTGGACCTCTTCACCGGCGACTCCTCGTACGCCAAGCAGTGGAAGTACACCGACGCGCCGGACGCCGACGCGCGGGCCGTGCAGGCCGCGTACTGGGCCGACGTGTGGGCCAAGGAGCAGGGCAAGGGCTCCGACGTCTCCACGACCGTCGGCAAGGCAGCGAAGATGGGCGACTACCTGCGCTACGCCATGTACGACAAGTACTTCAAGAAAATCGGCAACTGCGTCGGACCGTCCACCTGCCCGGCAGGCACCGGCAAGGACGCCTCGGACTACCTGCTGTCCTGGTACTACGCCTGGGGCGGCTCCGCCGACACCACCGGAGGCTGGGCCTGGCGGATCGGATCCAGCTACGCCCACAGCGGCTACCAGAACCCGCTCGCCGCGTACGCGCTCAGCGCCGACGCCGATCTGAAGCCCAAGTCGGCGACGGGGGCCACCGACTGGGGCAAGTCGCTCCAGCGGCAACTGGAGTTCTACCGCTGGCTCCAGTCGGACGAAGGCGCGATAGCCGGCGGATCGACCAACAGCTGGGCAGGACGCTACGCGACCCCGCCGGCCGGGACGTCGACCTTCTACGGCATGTACTACGACCAGCAGCCCGTCTATCACGACCCGCCGTCCAACCAGTGGTTCGGATTCCAGGCGTGGTCGATGGAACGGGTCGCCGAGTACTACCAGCAGACCGGGGACCCGCAGGCCAAGACGGTCCTCGACAAGTGGGTCAAGTGGGCGCTGTCGAAGACGACCGTCAACCCGGACGGCACCTACCAGATTCCCTCCACCCTCCAGTGGTCGGGCCAGCCCGACACCTGGAACGCGTCAAGTCCCGGCGCCAACAGCGGACTTCACGTCACCGTCGCCGACTACACCAACGACGTCGGCGTGGCGGCCGCGTACGCCAAGACCCTGACGTACTACGGCTCCAAGTCCGGTGACGCGAAGGCGAAGTCGACGGCCAAGGCACTGCTCGACGGGATATGGGGCAACTACCAGGACAGCCTCGGTATCGCCGTTCCGGAGACCCGCACCGACTACAGCAGGTTCAACGACCCGGTCTACGTACCGAGCGGCTGGACCGGCAAGATGCCAGGCGGCGAAGCGATCAACTCATCCTCGACGTTCGCCTCGCTCCGGGCCTTCTACAAGAACGACCCGGCCTGGTCGAAGGTCGAGGCCTATCTCAAGGGCGGCGCCGCACCCGTCTTCACCTACCACCGGTTCTGGGCCCAGGCGGACATCGCCCTGGCCATGGGCTCGTACGCGGAGCTGCTTGAGTAGCCCCCCGCCGGCACTCCGCGTACGGACCCCGTCACCAGACGACGGGGTCACCGGCCGGGCGGTTCCCCACCCCCTGGGGGGCCGCCCGGCCATCCCAAGACCAGTTCGGGCCACCCGTCGAACGCCCGACATTCCCCTGTGCGAACGCAGATCACCAGGGCCTGGCAGCTCGCTCCGTTTATGACCACCGGCGGAGAACGCCCACACCTCCCCAACCAGAACGGGAGCGCTCCCAATCCATGGGGGCAGGACAACAGCCCGTAACTATGCCACTGGTGAATTCGTGTGCTCACCCCATCCGGCCGGTAAGATCGGTAATCTCTTGGGGGAGGTGGTCATGGGCAGGCGACGCCCGGGGGCACCGACGCTGGAGGAGGTGGCCGTCCATGCGCGGGTGGGACGGGGCACGGTCTCCCGTGTCATCAACAACGCGGCGGGTGTGAAGGATTCGACGCGCCGGGCCGTACAGCAGGCCATCGAGGAACTGGGCTATGTGCCCAATCTCGCGGCCCGCTCCCTGGCCGGTCGGCGGGCAGACGCCGTCGCCCTGGTCATGACGGAGCCGGACTGGCGGCAGTTCGCGGAGCCCTTCTTCTCCGAGATCGTCAACTCGCTCGGAAACGCGCTGACAGACACCGGAATACAACTGCTGCTGACCCTGGTGCGCTCGGACACCGAACGGCAGCGCTTCCTCGAGTACGCGCGCGGCGGCCGGGTCGACGGCGTCCTCCTGATGTCCGTGCACGCCGGCGACCCCCTGCCCGACATGCTCGCCGAGGCCCGGCTGCCGACCGTGCTGCTGGGGCGCCGTTCCGGGGAGGAGTACGTCAGCTACGTCGACGCGGACAACATCGGCGGCGCCCGCAGCGCCGTCTCCCACCTGGCCAAACGGGGCCGCAGGGTCATCGCCACCATCACCGGGCCGCTCGACCTGTACGCCGCCCAGTGCCGGCTGCGCGGTTATGAGGAGGCCCTCAAACTCGCGGGCCTGAAGAGCCTGCCGACCCTTGTCGCCGAAAGCGACTTCACGACGGACAGCGGACGCCGCGCCATGGCCGAGCTCCTCGAACGGCATCCGGAGATCGACGGTGTCGTCGCCGCGTCGGACACCACGGCCGCGGGGGCTCTGGAGGCGCTGCGCGCGGCCGGACGCCGGGTGCCCGAGGACGTCGCCGTGATCGGCTTCGACGACTTTCCGCTGGCCCAGCAGACCGCACCACGGCTGACGACGGTGCGTCAGCCGATCGAGGAGATCGGGCGGGCCATGATCCGGCTGCTCCTGGAGGAGATGGAGGAGGGCGCCGTGGCCTGGCGTCACGTCATCCTCCGTACGGAGCTCGTGGTCCGCGACTCGACCTGACGTCCGTCGCCGCATCCGCCGGGGAACGCACCGCGGGTCGGCGCACTGTGTCTCGTCCCCGTGTCCGACCTGCGACTCAGAAATCGCTTCGACGGGTTCACGCTCACAGTCTTGTCATGGACCTGAACCATCCCTACAGTCCTGCCGAGCCAAGTTTTGGGAGCGCTCCCATTCATTTAGCCGCAGGAGCACTCCCCCACCACCCCCATCCCTCGGAAGAGGATCCGCATGCGTCCTTCAACGCACCATGCCCGCAGCGCGCGTGGCCTGCTCGGCGCGCTGCTCACCTCGCTCGTCTCGCTCGCCGCGCTTCTGACCACAGCGCCGGCGGCACAGGCCGACACCACGATCTGCCAGCCCTTCGGAACGACGACCATCCAGGGCCGCTACGTGGTCCAGAACAACCGCTGGGGCACCAGCTCCGCCCAGTGCATCACCGCGACCGACTCGGGATTCAGGATCACCCAGGCCGACGGATCCGTCCCCACGAACGGCGCTCCGAAGTCGTACCCGTCCGTCTACAACGGCTGCCACTACACCAACTGCTCGCCCGGCACCAACCTTCCCGCGCAGCTCAGCGCCGTCTCCACCGCGCCGTCGAGCATCTCCTACAGCTATGTGAACGACGCGGTGTACGACGCCGCGTACGACATCTGGCTCGACCCCACGCCACGCACCGACGGCGTCAACAGGACCGAGATCATGATCTGGTTCAACAAGGTCGGATCCATCCAGCCCATCGGATCCCCGGTCGCCACCGCCAGCGTGGGCGGGCGCGACTGGCAGGTGTGGTCCGGCAACAACGGCTCGAACGACGTGCTGTCGTTCGTCGCGCCGTCGGCGGTCACCAGCTGGTCCTTCGACGTCATGGACTTCGCCCGGCAGGCCGTCTCGCGCGGACTCGCGCAGAACAACTGGTATCTGACGAGCGTTCAGGCCGGGTTCGAGCCCTGGCAGAACGGCGCGGGGCTCGCCGTGACCTCGTTCTCCTCCGCCGTGAACACCGGGTCCTCCGGCGGTGGCCCGGGCAACCCGGGCGACCCCGGCGGCTCCACGTCCTGCAAGGTGGCGTACGCGACGAACGTCTGGCCGGGCGGCTTCACCGCGGACGTCGCCATCACCAACACCGGCTCCTCCCCCGTCAACGGCTGGCAGCTCGCGTTCGCCCTTCCTTCCGGGCAGCGGATCACCAACTCCTGGAACGCGAACCTGTCCTCGTCGTCAGGAGCCGTCACGGCGAGCAACGTGGCCTACAACGGCCAGATCGCGGCCGGTGGCCAGGTGACCTTCGGGCTCCAGGGAACTACCGACGGAACCTTCGCCAGCCCCGCCGGCTTCAGCCTCAACGGGAACGCCTGCACCACCGCGTAACACACCTTCAGCCTCCGGGCCCGACCACCGCCAAGCCGACGGGCTGGGCCCGGAGGTCACACGGAACGCCCCTTCCGGTACCGAGCACCTTGGAGTACCGACAGACACGCGCTCGCCTTCGGCACCGCCAAACATTAAATGACAAAACGGACATGCACAATGAGCCGGAGTAATCACGCCTGCAGGTCAATCACTGATCCGCGCCGTGGCCGCCCCACCTCCCCAGCTCCACAGATCGAGGTATGTCATGCATGGGTCCGATCTGAGTCGGCGTGCCGTTCTCGCGGGGAGCGCGGCCGCCGCCGCACTCGCCGGTCTCTCCTCGCTCCAGGGCCGTGCCCAGGCCGCGGAATCCGCGCACGGCGCGGCAACCGCAGCGTCGCCCTACAACTGGCGCAACGTGTTCATCGGCGGCACCGGATTCGTCACCGGCGTGGTGTTCCACCCCGCCGCACGGGGGCTCGCCTACGCCCGTACCGACATGGGTGGCGCCTACCGCTGGGACGACAGCGCGGCCCGCTGGGTCCCGCTGCTGGACTGGCTCAGCCAGGACGACCAGAACCTCCTCGGTGTCGAGTCCCTGGCCATCGACCCCGCCAAGCCGGACCGCCTCTACCTGGCTCTCGGCACCTACGCACAGTCGTGGGCGGGCAACGGCGCGTTCCTGCGCTCCGACGACCGCGGGGCCACCTGGACCCGTACCAACCTCAGTGTGAAGCTCGGATCCAACGAGGACGGCCGGGGCACGGGCGAGCGCCTCCTCGTGGACCCGCGCAACAGTGACACCCTGTGGCTGGGCACCCGCCACGACGGCCTCCTCAAGTCGACGGACCGGGGCAACACCTGGGCCGCCGCGCCGGGCTTCCCGCCCAAGCCCAACGCCTCCGGCCAGGGCGTCACCGTCCTCGTCGCCGCCGAGCGCACCCTGTACGCGGGCTGGGGTGACGGCGACGGCACCTCGTCCGCGACCACCCTGTACAGCACCGCCGACGGCACCAAGTGGGTACCCGTCGCCGGGCAGCCGGCCGGGCCCGCGGCCAAGATGCCGATGCGAGCCGCGTACGACAGCCGCGCCAAGGAGCTGTACGTGACGTACGCCGACGCGCCCGGCCCCAACGGCCAGTCCAACGGCAGCGTGCACAAACTGGCCGTCACCACCGGTACGTGGACCGATGTCACCCCGGTGAAGCCCGGCGGCACCGACGGCTTCGGATACGGCGGGGCGGCCGTCGACGCCCAGCGCAGCGGCACCGTCGTCGTCACCACCAACAACCGCTGGTCGTCGGGCGACACCCTGTTCCGCACCACCGACGGGGGCCGCACCTGGACCTCCCTCGAGGACTCGGCGACCATCGACGTGTCGGAGACCCCCTACCTCAAGTGGGGCAAGGCCGCGCCGACGTTCGGCTGGTGGATCCAGATGGCCGCCATCGACCCGTTCGACTCCCAGCACATCGTCTACGGCACCGGCGCCACGCTCTACGGCACCCGCGACCTGAAGAAGTGGGCCCCGCAGATCCGTGGCCTGGAGGAGACGTCGGTGCTCTTCCTGATCTCGCCCCCGACCGGCCAGGCACACCTGCTCAGCGGCTCACGGGACATCGGCACGCTCTACCACGACAAGCTCACGGCGTCTCCGGCCGGCGGCCTGGCGACCAACCCCATCTTCGGCACGGCGACGGGCATCGCACAGGCCGCGAACAAGCCGTCCTACGTGGTCCGCACGGGAATGGGTGACAACGGCAACGGCGCCTACTCGAACGACGGCGGGCAGACCTGGACACCCTTCAAGTCCCAGCCCGCCATCGCCAAGGAGGCACCGGGACCGATCGCCACCACCGCCGACGGCACCGTGCTGGTGTGGTCCTTCATCCACTGGGACGGCACGAAGCACCCGACCCAGCGCTCCACGGACAACGGCGCCACCTGGTCGGAGATCTCCTCGTTCCCCGCCGGCGCCACACCGGTGGCGGACCCGGCCGACCCCAAGGTCCTGTACGCGTTCGACACCGCCACGGGAAAGCTGCTCGCCAGCACCGACAAGGGGCTGACGTTCGCGGCCCGGGCCACCGGACTCCCCTCCGGCGACGGCGGGTACCAGCTGGCCGTGGCACCGGGACGCTCCGGTGACCTGTGGCTCAGCACCAAGGGCAACGGACTGTTCCGCTCCACCGACGGCGGCAAATCCTTCACGAAGATCACGAGCTGCCAGGCCTCGTACACGCTCGGCTTCGGTGCGGCGGCCGACGGATCCTCCTTCCTCTCGGTCTACCAGGTCGCCACCGTGGGAGGCGTCACCGGCGTCTACCGCTCAGACGACGCCGCGAAAACCTGGCTGCGCATCAACGACGACCAGCACCAGTGGGCCTGGATCGGCCAGGCCATCACCGGGGACCCCCGGGTCCACGGCCAGGTGTACCTGGCCACCAACGGCCGCGGTGTCCAGTTCGGCCAACCGGCCTGACACGCGAACACCACCGCGGCCGGAGCCGGATGAGCCGACTGTTGCCCCTGCAAGCGCTCCGCTCGCAGGGGCTCGGTGTCGGTGGACGGAGTCGGTGCCGGGCTGACTGGACCCGCGTCGGCCGCACGACGTCCGGCCGCAAAGCGATCCACGGTGCCTCTCAGCCGACGGGACCTCTACCCGAAGCAGGCCGTAGCCAGCCGGCCTGAGCGAGCTCCACTGCTGCGGGCGGCTGCCCTTGGGTGTGTGCGTGTCCGCCGGGTCGAGTACCGCGTCGGGGCAGGGCCGAGCGTAGCCGAGGCCACCGCGTCCAGTGCAGGAAGGAGTCCAGGAACGGAGCGCCTGCCCGTCAGCTCAAGCCGGCTCAAATCAGCCGGTCCTTGGCGGCGGCCGGGATCTCTCCGTGGCGCAAGCCGCGGGCGCTCTTGCCGTCCACCGCGAGGGTCTCGGCCCCGGCCAGATCGGATCCGAGCAGGTCGGCCAGACCGCCGGGACAAGCAGCATTCAGCACCCGGCGGATGGTTGCCGCACTCGGTGCGATCCGCACATCGAAGACTGTCGCGACGCGGGTGCCGAGCCTGGCGAACGCGTCCCGCGGGCGCTTCGTGCCCACTGGCCGATCGCGGCAAGGGAACGCGCCCCGGTCAGCACCGCCGAGCAGGCCACCAGCAGCACACTCACGAACGAGTGACGCTTCCCGCGCCGATGCCGCGGATCGGCCAGGGTCCGCAGCCGAAGGGCCAGCGGCCCGACCAACCGGTGCTGACGGGTGGGCGAGTTGATCAGACAGATGCTGCAGACTGACGGCACATCGAAGCTCCGGGCGGTGCAGGCGACTTGATCGGTCACCGGCATCAACCGGAGCTTCGTTGCGTACGGACCGGGCCGACCACGCAACGTCATACCGTCGCGACCTGCACACTCACGTGATCAACGAGACTTTGAAACCGCCCTGCGCAAGGCCCGGGATGCGACATGCCAACAGGGCAGTAACTAACCATCAGGATTTCTGGCGCATCACATTAGGGATGGATACCGGAGGGCCCGAGCACGCCGTAGTCGGCACGTAGCGATTCGAGCATGGCGAAGGCGTTGTCGGTCGTGTAGACGTCGGCCCCGGCCAGTATTCCGGTGTACTTGGCGGTGACGGGAAGGGCCGCCTGCTCGGCAAGGGCGTCGAAGTAGGTCTTGAAGATCGCCCAGGCATTCCCCGAGGGCCCGTACCTGTCGAAGAACGGGGCGGGGTCCAGGGAATCGTAGGTGGCCCGGGTGCTCGCGTCGAGGTCGGCGACGTACTGCTGCTGCAGGTCGGCGTCGGAGCGGACGCCGAGGCGGCCTAGGTGGCCGCCTACCAGGGTCTTCCACGGGTAGCGCATCGCCTCGTCGTGCGCGGTCACCCAGCCGCGGATGTCCTGGGAGACGGCCAAGCCGGTGAACGGCACCCAGCCGGGATAGAACACGTCCACAACCATCAGTGTTTCCTGGTCGGGTGCGTGGATGAAGATGTTGTCGTACGTGTGGTTAGGACCGTGGTAGGCGAGTTCGAGGCGCTCGCCACCGACTCGCAGGGTGTAGTGGTCGTCGAAGGTCACCGTCGGCGCCGGCCGGTTGGGGTCCGCGTCGATGAGCAGCAGGCGACGGGTCTCGGTGTGGCCGATGCGGACGACATCCTTGCCCAGGATGGCGGAGGCCGCGATGTGATCGGCGTGGGAGTGGGAGTAGACCTGGTGAGTCACCTTGCTGGGTCGACCGTTGGCCCTGGTGACGTCGTCGATGGCGCGCAGCAGGTTGTGGCCGATGCTCGGCGGTGCGTCGACGAGTACGACCCCGTCGCGTGTGCTCAGGAACATGGGCTGGTAGGAGGAGTCGGTGACCCAGTACAGGTTGCCCTTGATGCGGCCGACGAAATAGCCGTCGGCGTTGAGCGCGGGTCCCAGCGCGCTCCTCGGCACCGGCGCGAACTCGGGCAGGTCGGAAGCCTCTGCTGCGGCTGCGGTGCCTGGCAGTGTGCCGCCGATTAAAGTGGCTGCGGCGGGCACTGCGGCGGCGGCCAGCGTCCGCTTGAGGAATGTGCGTCGGGCGTCGGACTGCTGTGGCTCCGTTGTCATCGTCTTGCTCCTTTGTGAGATGTGTGTGGGTTGCCCTTGGAAGAGGCCAGTTGTACCGGGCAGCCTGCGGATACCGGGAAGGCGGCTTCGTGGCGACGATGTGTCATGCCTGCCGCGCCTCCGTCCGCAGGGAGACCAGTGCGAACGCGGTGATACCGGTGCCGGTCACGGTCGTGTGGTGGCCGTGGAGATCGAGGGTTCGAGGCTCGGTCCGATCACCTGCCGACCGGCTCGGAGTGTCCATCTGTCGGCGGTCATGCAATTGGTTCTGACCGTCGACACCGCTGAGCGCGGCGTTCGGTTGGTTCTGCTGGCGACGAACGGCCGCTGAGCGAACTCCTGTTGCGTGGGTGTGGTCCCGCCGACGGCGGAGGGCTGAGGGCCGTAAGGTCGGTGGTCCGGGGTGGTCATCCCTCTCGGATGGCGTGCAGACCGGTCAGCGGCCCTCCGTCCACTTGCATGAGGCGACCCATCACCAGCGGGCCGAGGTCGACGGGAGCGAATCCGAAGCCCTCGACGACGGAGCGGAAGACGCTCTTGGCGTCCTGGTCGTCGCCGGCGTAGAAGAGGATCCGGCGGCCGGCTTCGGTGACGGGTTCCGCTGCGACGTAGCGGCCGTACATGTTGTCGAAGGCCTTGATGACATGTGCCCCGGGGATCAGCGAGGCGACCAGTTCACTTCCACCGATGTCGAGGTGCTCTGCGACAAACGAGGGAGTGAGCTTGATCCACTGGTTCGTTGCGTCGATGACGATCCGCCCCTCTCTGGCCGGCAGGTGGCGCACCGCCTCGCGGACCTTCGACCAGGGGACCGCGAGGACGACGATGTCCGCGGCACCGGCTTCGGCCACACTGCCGGCCGAGGCGCGAGGACCAAAGGCGGCCACGACGTCACCCAGCGTCTCGGGGCCGCGGCTGTTGCTGAAAATCACGTCATGTCCGGCCTTCACGACGTGACCGGCGACGGCACGGGACAGCGTTCCCGCACCGATCATCCCGAACTTCATCGGTGTGCTCCTTCACTGCTGTGGGCTCGCACGATCGGCCGCCCTCCCGGCGATGACCGCGGCGATGGTGCCTGCGTGTCAGGGGACGGCCCGCGGTGCGGCCGACCAGTACCGGGGCCGGGCCGCCGACCAAGCCGTCGGCGGGGCGCGGCCCTCTCCGCAAAGCGGTTGAGGACTCAACAATAACTCCATTTGATTGAGTCCTCAACCTCTAGCTAGAATGGGCGAATGCCGACGGAACCGAAGTGGCTCGACGCCCGCGAGGACCGCGCCTGGCGGACCTTCGTGCACGCGCACCACCAGCTTCATGTCCGCCTGCAGCGGCGCCTCCTCCAGGACTCCGCACTGAGTGAGGCCGACTATGAGATCCTGGCCGTACTGTCGGAGCATCCCGAGGAGCGCTTGCCCGCGCGAGAGCTGTGCGACCTGCTCCTCTGGGAGAAGAGCCGTCTCTCCCATCAGGTTCGGGGCATGCAGCAGCGCGGACTGGTCGCCCGCGAGACCAACCCGGCCGACGCCCGCAGCACCCTCGTCCGCCTGCTGCCTGCCGGACGCCGGGCGATCGAGGAAGCGGCACCCCAGCACGTGGACACTGTGCGCCGGTACTTCATCGATCTCCTCGCCCCTGACGAGCTCGACACCCTTGCCGCCATCCACGAACGCATCCTCCGCCGGCTTGCCGACGAAGCCGCCCAAGATGACGCCACCGCCGAAAGCTGAGCGGCCGCCGGGCGACGGGTTGTGACCTCCATCAGCCCGATTGCATCGGCCGGAAGGATCTCCCACCCCCAATCAGCACGACCACGGCCTCATAACCTGATCGACGATCTTCCCTCCATGAGAGCTGCACCCATCTCGTTTGGCCTGGTCACTTCTCTGAACTAACTGATCGTTTCAAAATGGTTGGTGTTCACAGCGCGGCCTACGGCGTCCAAGGTGGTGGTGGCAGAATGCCGGGGTGGAGTCGATCTTGCGCGCCGCCGGCGAACTGTTGGATGTCGAGTTGTCCGGCCCGGTCGACCTGGGTGGCAGCTCGCGTAGCACCGTGTTGCGCTGTGAAACGGCCGGTGGCGGCAGTGTGATCGTCAAGGCGTTCGGCAACGAGCCGGAGTCCCTGCGCGGCTTCACGGCTGAGGCCGCTGGGCTGTCTCTCGGGATCGCCGGTCCCGAGGTGCTGGGTGTGGACCCCGACGTTCCCCTGCTGGTCATGGCAGATCTCGGGAACGCGCCTACCCTGGCGGACGTTCTGCTCGGGAGTGATCCGACGGCCGCGGAGAGCGGGTTGCTGGCCTGGGCCCGCGGGCTCGGGCAACTGGCCGCCGCGTCGGTGCACCGGCGTGCCGATCTCGCGCGGCTGTGGTCCCGGTACGACAAGGGCATGCGGTCCTGGGGGGACGAGCCGTGGATCGCGCAGAGGGCCACCGATCTGCTCGGGCTGCTCGACGGCGCCGGAATCGCAGTTCCTCCGGGCCTTGCCGGGGAGTTGGCCCGGATCGGGACAGCGGGTGGGGAGGAGTATCCGGCCTTCACCCCGGGTGACACCTGTCCCGACAACAACCTGCTCACCTCACAGGGGCTGCGGCTGATCGACTTCGAAGCGGCCTGCTACCAGTCGGTGTTCCTGACGGCCGCGTACTGCCGGATGCCGTTCTCCAGCTGCTGGTGCGTCTTCACCCTGCCGGCCGGGATCGCCGCGGAGATCGAGCAGGCGTATCGCACGGAGGTCGTCGGTGTGTACCCGGCGCTGGCCGAGGACGAGGTGTGGCAGGCCGGCATGCGGCAGGCCATAGCGGTCTGGACGATGGACGCGACGGTGAGGATGCTTCCTCGCACCGTGGAGGACGAGCCGCTGCACCGGACTCGGCGTCCGGTCCCGACGAGGCGTCAGGTGCTGAGGCATCGCTGGGAGATGGCGAGCACGCTGGAGGAGTTCCCGGCGTTCGCGGAGACGATGCGGTCGTTGTTGCGTGAGGTCTCCGGAGGCTGGGAGGTGGCCCCGCTGCCGGGGTATCCGGCTTTCGGAAACCAAGGGGAGAGCCGGTCGTTTCAGGCACCGGCCGATGTAACGACTCCCGGCTGAAGGCACGTCGGGGCAGGATCTGCCGAATGTCTGCCGATCTTGTTCCTGATGACCTGTGGGAGCAAATGGTTCCGTTGCTCCCGCCGCGGCGTTCTCGGCGGTACCGCAAACCTGGGCGGTTGCCGGTACCGGACCGAGTTTCTCTGGCCGGCATCGTCTGCGTGCTGCGGAAGGGCGTCGCGTGGCGGGATGTTCCTGCTCAGGTCGTCGGTTGCTCAGGGGTGACAAGTCGGCGTCGGCTTCGGGACTGGACCGAGGCCGGTGTCTGGCCCCGCCTCCACAACGCTCTCCTCGGTGAATTGAGAGCATGGGGACTGCTCGCGATGGACGACACCGGGATTGACGGCTCTCACGTCCGCGCTCTGAAGGGGGGAGACCATGTCGGTCCCTCACCTGTCGATCGTGCGCGTCCTGGCTCCAAGCACCATGTGATCGTCGACCAGCACGGCACTCCGCCGGCCGTCTCCGTGACCTAGGGAAATCGGCACGACGTCACGCAGCTGATCCCGTTACTGGAAACGATCCCACGTATCCGGGGATTGCGCGGTCGCCCCCGCAATCGGCCCAAACAGCTGTACGCCGACCGAGGCTACGACTTCGACAAGTACCGCCGCCTGTTGTGGGCGCGCGGAATCAAGCCCGTCATCGCCAGACGCGGGGTTGCACACGGCTCGGACCTTGGGCGCACCAGGTGGGTAGTCGAGCGCACATCCGCCTGGCTCCATCAGTTCAAACGGCTGCGGATCCGCTACGAGCGCCGTGCCGATCTCCACCAAGGGCTGCCAGAGCTGGCCTTCCGGAATCATCTGCCTTCGCCGACTCCGGAAGGCATTCTGAAACGATCAGTGAGGCCGTGCCAATGGGGCCGACAAGTTTCTGCCTGAGGTCGAAGCGGCGGACGCTCCAGCGGGACCCTGTGTAGCCGCGAGCGACTCTACTGCCCGGATGGGTCCCAGCCATTGCCCCATCCGGGCAGGAGCGTCGCTTACGGCTTTGCCACCTTGCCGCCGAAGGTCACAACGAGGCTTCCGTTCGAGGCGAAGGACCACTCCAGGGCGCCGGAATACGCGGAGCACCGGGAACCGTTCGAACCGGACCAGAACTGGTTCGAGCTGTCGGCGTTGCCGACCACCTTGTCGTTCGATCCGCCGCTGCTGAATCGGCACGAGGTGTCGTTCCGGAACACCGAAGTGCCCTCGTCGAACGAGAAGTTGCGGGTGCCGTTGTCGATGCTGACGTTGTCCGACACCGTTATCGTGCCTGGGTTGCTGTTGTAGGTGAACCCGTGTTTGCCGTTGTGGTACGCGATGCTGTTCCGGACGACGTGGTTGACCTTGATGTCCTCGCCGCCGAGCTTGTAGCCGTTGCGGTCGCCGTTCTTGTTCTGGGTGCCGTTGCTCAGTGTGCCGTTGTTGTAGGACAGGGAGTTCTCGATGGTCACCGGGCCGATGGCTCCGGTGTCGGTCTTGGTGTAGAGGTCCCAGCCGTCGTCGATGTTGTTGTGGGAGACGTCGTAGCGGAAGACGTTGCCCGTACCGGTGGTGAGCTTGGAGGCGAAGCCGTCGGCGTCCTCACCGTCGGAGTCGGAGTTGTCGTGCGACTCCGAGCTGATGATCAGGTTGTTGGCCGGCCACTGGGACGCGGAGGTGCTGGAGGCCATCCGGCCCAGCTGTAGGCCCGTGTCGCGGTTGAACGCCGTCACCACACGCTCGATGACGTTGTTGCTGCCTCCGACGGCGATGCCGTTGTCGCCTGCGTGTTGGACGGTCAGGCCGTACAGGTGCCAGTAGTTGGCGTTCAGCTGTATGCCCCGGTTGGACGAGCTCTCGCTCTGCGCCGAGAAGTCCAGCACCGGTTTCTCCCCCGAGAAGGCGGAGAGAGTGGTGCGGGCACTGGAGGTGCCGTTGCCGCCGGCCGGGATGGTGACTGTCGAGGAGTACTCGTAACTGCCACCACGCATGTAAATCGTGCCGCCGGAGGCGATGCGACTGATCGCCGAAGTGAGCGTCGTCGGGTCGGACTGTGTTCCGGCAGCGCTGTCCTTGCCGCTCGGCGCGACGTAGAGGACGGTGCTCACCGCCTTCAAACCACCGGAGGTCTCGGGCACGGTGTTGCTGTTGTCGCCATGCACGGAAACGGCCTGAGCCGTGCCGGACAGCGCGAGGAGGGCGCCAGCCAGCAGGCTGACCGATGTTGTTGCGGCTCTCGATTGCATCGCCTGACTCCAGATTCCTCTGTCGTGGGGGTGCGATGGTTCTGGTCCGTGTCGTCGGGGCGGGCGTTGGGCCCTGGGTCCGCCGACGGAACAGCAGGAGCACGAGCTGGGCCCCTTCTCCTGCGCTTCCACATGCCCAGGAGTTGTTCGACCCTTGACTGATCAGGTCGACTCAGAGCGGGAAAGCGCTTTCTCGGACCGTAGGGAATTGCCGTGACTGCGTCAATAGCGTCGTACGGAATTTGTTCACGTAGATGAATCACGCGACTGCATCGCGACGTCTCACGCTGCACGTCTCAAGTTTGCGAGTCCCCGACTCCGGAGATGAACACGGCGGCAGAAGTCGACGGCAGAGGGTAGGCCCTACAAGCAGGAGCCCACCAAGCGAACGGCCCCGCCCTGCGCGCTCAACCGCTCGACCCCCAGCGTCGACCCGGCCCGTGCCGCCCATACTCAGCCCCCAACACCCCTACGGGCGTGGCGGCGCAACGACCATCAGTGAATCCATGGATGCAAATAAAAAACATGTACGTGACTATTGACGTCCTCCAGGCATACACCCAGCTTCGACCGCAAGCGCTTCCCACCAGCCGCGCAAGGCCGGGTCCTGGAGACGAATCATGCGCCTGAAACACGTCGCCGTGCCTACCGCCCTCTCTGGTCTGCCGGCCGGTCCACTCGGGCGGCGGCACATAGCGAAGGGGCGGTGGTCGCTGAGTGGGAGCGGGTCGCGGTACCGCGGCAGGGGGACGGGCGGCACGGTCAGCACGCCTGACGTCGCGTCAAGGCTGGGGTGTTGTCGGGTCGTAGGCGACCACTTCGCCTCTTCCACTTCCCAAGCGGCCCGGAACATAAGGACGTTGGGCATACGCGGCACTCACGGGTGCGGCCCCTGGAGATCAGGGAAGGTGGCCGACCGGATGGTCGACGATCACCGTAACTGCGAGCTGCCCATGTCTGAGTTGTTTTCTCCGGGCAGGCCGGCTGGTTCGACCAGGGCGACGCCGGTCAGCTTCTGGGGCGAGTGGCCGAAGTGCGCACCACGAGAGTGGGCGGGATGACGATGTGGGGTGTCTCGCCGGACGCCGGGATCCCGGCGTCGGGATCGCCGACGATCTCGATCAGTGCCCGCAGGGCACGTCGGCCGAGTTCGTCGAAGTCCTGTCGGACACTGGTCAGCGACGGGCCGAAGTACTCGGTCTCCGGCATGTCGTCGAAACCGACCACGCTGGTGTCCTCGGGCACCCGGAGCCCGGCCTCCTGCAGGGCTCGCAGCAGGCCAAGGGCCATGTGGTCGTTGGCGCAGAACACCGCGGTGACATCGTGGTCGGCGGCGATCCGCCGACCGAGTTCGTGTCCGGTGCGGGCTGTCCAGTCGCCACCGGCCAGCGGTTCGGTCACCGGAGCATCCCGCTTTTGCAGCGCCCGGCGCCATCCGGCCTCACGCTCCTGCGCGTCGAGCCAGGAGCGTGGCCCCACCAGGTGGTGCACCGTGCGATGTCCCAGGTCGAGCAGGTAGGAGGTGGCGAGCTCAGCACCCGCCTCGTTGTCCACGGCGACCGAGGCCAGCGCGGTGTGGGTGCCGCAGCCGACTGCGACCAGAGGCACGTCCGAGGGAACGCTCGCCAGTGCGCCGACCGCGGCGGTCTGCGGTGCGATGACGATGATTCCCTCCACGCCCTGGTCCAGGAGCCGGTCGACAGCATCCAGCACCGAGCGCCGGTCAAACGTACCGATCGCGGCCACGGTGACGAAGTACTCGTGCTGTCTGGACGCCTGCTCGATGCCGTAGAGCATGCAAGCCGGGCCGTACAACGTGGTGTTGAAACTGATCACACCCAGGGTGCGGGTGCGGCGGGTCGCCAAGGTGCGGGCGGCGGCGTTGGGGCGGTAGCCGAGTTCGCGGACGGCGGCGAGTACACGGTCCCGGGTGGCCGGCCGCACGTTCGGGTGGTCATTGAGGACCCGGGAGACGGTCTGGTGGGAGACGCCCGCGACCCGCGCCACGTCCGCCATCACCGGTGCGCGATCCGCGTCCATGCTCCACCTCCCCGCACCATCATGTATCCGATCCGGCGCCTTCTCCGGTGGGAGGCGCCACGTCGTAGGGATTTGTTAGCGCACACATTCTGGGGTGGTCAAGGTGCCCCATCCACTCTCTTGCGGAACTCCAACCCGTTCCACGGGCCCCGGAACCGCACTGACCTGCCCATCCGTCACCCACGGCTAGGGGAGCCGCTCCGGACCGGGCGCCGAAGCCATGGAAGTACATGACCTTTGTTTCCGCTTTCTTGACTGTTCAGCAGTGTTGACCGGCTGTTCATCCCAGCGTAAAAAGACGGAGTCGCGAGATCGGCCGGTTAGCCACCGGCCGCACGAGAACGGTGCAGGCACACCGCCCGGCCAGCTCCGACAGAGCGGCCGGCAGGCCGACCGTGCCCCCCACCCCCGGACAGCTCGGATGAGTCACGGCATCCGAGAGCCTCGATTGTTAGCGCTCACAACTTCAGGGTCGAGCGGGTTGACGTCCCCCTGCTCCCAGCGCACCCGCGCCGGGCCGCAGAAGAACCCAAGACGGAAGAGGTTCACAGTGACAGCCACACATCTGAGAGGGTTACGGCTGAGGGCGGTGGGTGCAGTCCTCGCCCTACTCGCCGGCATCCTGGCCGGGGTCATCAGCACCGCGGGCACGGCCCAGGCCGCTTCCTCCCTGCCCTGCGACATCTACGCCTCCGCGGGGACACCCTGCGCCGCGGCGCACAGCACCACCCGGGCGCTCTACGCCTCCTACAACGGCGCCCTCTACCAGGTCAAGCGCGCCTCGGACTCCGCCACCGCCGACATCGGCCTCCTCAGCGCCGGCGGCTACGCCAACGCCGCGGCGCAGGACTCCTTCTGCTCCGGCACGACCTGCATCATCACCAAGATCTACGACCAGAGCTCGAACCACAACAACCTGACCATCGAGGGGCCGGGCGGCAACGGCGGGCAGGACGTCGGCGCGATCGCCGACGCCCTGCCGGTCACGGTCGGCGGTCACAAGGCGTACAGCATCTTCGTGAACGCCGGCGTCGGCTACCGCGACAACAGCACCACGGGCATCGCCACCGGCAGTTCCCCCGAGGGCGCCTACATGGTGACCAGCGGCCACCACGTGAACAACCGGTGCTGCTTCGACTACGGCAACGCCGAGACGTCCGGCAACGACACCGGCAACGGCCACATGGACGCCATCAACTTCGGCACGGAATGCTGGTTCTCGTGTTCCGGCGCCGGATCGGGCCCCTGGGTCGAGGCGGACCTGGAGAACGGCCTCTTCTTCGGAGGGAACGGCGCCAACTCGGCCAACACCGGCAACTCCAGCGAGTTCGTCACCGCCCTGGAGAAGAACAACGGCAAGACGACCTACGCCATCAAGGGCGGCAACGCCCAGTCGGGCAGCCTGACCACCTGGTACAGCGGGGCCCTTCCCAACCTCGGCGGATACACCCCGATGAGCCTGGAAGGCGCCATCGTCCTGGGCACCGGCGGTGACAACAGCAACGGTTCGGACGGCTCCTTCTTCGAAGGCGTCATGACCTCCGGCTACCCGACCGACGCCGCCGACAACGCCGTACAGGCAAACATCACCTCTGTCGCGTACACCACCCCGACCGCGACCTTCCCGGTCACCGGCACCGCCTACCGCCTGACCAACGTCAACAGCAGCAAGGTTCTCGACGCGGTGAACTGCGGGACGGCCAACGGCACCGCGATCGACGAGTGGGCCTCGCTCGGCAACACCTGCCAGCAGTGGAAGTTCGCCGGCGCGGCCAACGGCCACTACACGATCACCAACGTCAACAGCGGCACCGTCCTGGACGACAAGAGCTGCGGCCAGTCCAACGGCACCGCGGTCCAGCTGTGGGTCCCGCTCGGCAACACCTGCCAGCAGTGGGACGTCACCAAGGCCGGCAGCCACTACACGATCAGCAACGTCAACACCGGCATGACGCTGGACGTCGCGAACTGCGGAACGGCCAACGGCACCGCGGTCCGCCAGTGGCAGCAGCTCGACAACACCTGCCAGCAGTGGAACATCGCTCCCTGACCGAAACCCCGACTCATCGATGGCCCGCCGTCCTCCTCAACAGCGGACCATCGGCCTGCCTCGGAAGGCGACCGGCGGACGGGTCCCGAACCGTCCCGACCGCCCCCTCCACCGCACCCAACCGCCGCGAAGGGCAGAACCCACCGCTCCTCCCAATAGCGCCCTTCCCGGTGGCCAGACCCATCCGTCTCACATAAGGAAGTCCCCCATGTCTGCAGAAGCCGGCCCCTCCCGCAGAACCGTCCTCACAGTCATCGGTGCCGCGTCCCTGGCCGGGACCTTCGCCGCCCCCACTCCCGCCGGGGCCGCCGAGCGCTCCGACGCCGCGGACACTGCCACGGATCTCCCCGCCGAGGCCGCGCACTGGAGCTTCGACGAGGGATCCGGTACCGCCGCCGCCGACTCCTCCGGCAACAGCCACACCGCGACCCTCCAGGAGGCGGCCGCCTGGGACACCGGCAAGGTCGGAGGTCACAGCCTGAGCCTCACCGCAGGCGGGAACGCCACCGCGTCCGGACCGGCACTCGACACCTCCGGTGCGTTCTCGGTGGCCGCCTGGGTCAACCTCAGTCAACTGGGCGGCTACCAGACCGCCGTCAGCATCGACGGCAAGGTCGTCAGCGCCTTCTACCTGGGGCTGCGCGACGACACCGGCACCTTCGCCTTCGCCCGGCTCGACTCGGACGCTACCCAGAACGCCGCCGTCGCGGCCGCCGCGTCGGCCCCCACCGCCGGCACCTGGACCCACCTCGTCGGCGTCAGCGACGCCTCGGCCGGTGTCACCCGCCTCTACGTCAACGGCGTACTCGAAGGGGAAACCGCCTACACCGCGGGCTGGGCCGGCACCGGAGACACCGCCATCGGCCGGGCGCTCTACGGCGGCGGGCACGTCGACCAGTGGCACGGCCTGATCGACGACGTGTGGCTGTTCCCGACCGCCCTCACCTCCGAGCAGGTCGCGACACTGGCCGGGGTGCCGGTGGCGAGCACGACACCGCTGCTGAGCGTGGACGTCGCCAACCCCGCACACGCCGTGTCCCCCATCCTTCCCGGCCTGATGTTCGAGGACATCAACCACTCCGGCGAGGGCGGCATCTACGCCGAACTGGTGCAGAACCGCTCGATGATGGCCAGCGACACCACGCCCGTGCACTGGTCCGCCGTCGGCGGGACGACCCTCGCGCTCGACACCACCACGCCCCTCAACGACGTCCTCACGCGTTCCCTCAAGGTCGTGCTGCCGAGCGGTACCGGCGCCAGGAAACGGGCCGGGGTGTCCAATGACGGATTCTGGGGCATACCCGTACGGCCCCGAACCACTTACACCGCCCGGCTGTTCGCCAAGGCATCACGACCCATCGGCCCACTCACGGTGACCATCGAGTCGGCAGACGGCAAGACGGTGTACGCCTCCGCACGGACGCCCCACGTCGGCACCGCGTTCCCCGGCCGCCCCTTCGAGCTGACCCTGCACACCGGTTCACGCACCCCTGTGGCCGGTGACGCGGTGCTGACCGTGACCACCGACGACCCTTCCGCCGCGGGCAAGACCCTGTGGCTCCAGCACGTCTCCCTCTTTCCGCCCACCTACCACAACCGTCCCAACGGCCTGCGCATCGACCTGATGGAGAAACTGGTCGCCCTGAAGCCGAAGTTCCTGCGATTCCCCGGCGGAAACTTCCTTGAGGGCAACACGATCGCGACACGGTTCAACTGGAAGAACACCATCGGTCCGGTCTGGGAGCGCCCCGGCCACATGGACGACGCCTGGGGCTACTGGTCCACCGACGGACTCGGACTCCTCGAATACCTGCAGTGGGTCGAGGACCTGCACGCCCAGCCGGTCCTCGCCGTCTTCGCCGGCTACGCGCTGAAGGGCGAACACGTCACCGGCGACGCGCTCAAGCCGTACATCCAGGACGCCCTCGACGAGATCGAATACATCACCGGCCCCGTCACCAGCACCTGGGGCGCGAAACGAGCCGCCAACGGACACCCGAAGCCGTTCCCCCTGGAGTTCGTGGAGATCGGCAACGAGGACTGGTTCGACTCCTCCGGATCCTATGACGAACGGTTCGCGGCCTTCCACGACGCGATCAAGGCGAAGTACCCACACCTGAAGTTGATCGCCACGACGTCGGTGACAAGCCGCACACCGGACCTGATCGACGAGCACTACTACCTCGCGCCGTCCGCCGCCCAGGCCGCCACCCACAAGTACGACAACCGGGACCGCAGCTCGACCAAGGTATTCGTCGGTGAGTGGGCCGCGCAGGAGGGCCGCCCCACGCCCGACCTCAACGCCGCACTGGGTGACGCCGCCTGGCTGGCCGGACTGATCCGCAACTCGGACCAGGTCCTGATGGAGTGCTACGCGCCACTGTTCTCCCACGTCAAGAACAACGCCTGGGCGACCAACCTGATCGCCTACGACAACCTCACCAGCTACGTGTCGCCCAGCTACTGGGCGCAGCGCATGCTGACGAGCAAGCTCGGCGAAGCGGTGCTGCCAGCCACCACACGCGCCCTCCCCGGCCTCGCGACCGTGGCCACCCGCTCCGGGAAACATCTCTACCTCGCGGTCGTCAACTCCGGAACGGAGAAGGTGGATGTGCCGATCGAACTGAAGGGACTGGCCAAGGGAGTCAGGACGAACGCCAACGCCACCGTCCTGACGGGCCCCTCCGCGACCACTACCAACACACTGACCGAACCCACCACCCTCATGCCCAGGTCCAGCGTCGTGAGCGGCGCCGCGGCGACATTCACCAGCACCCTGCCGCCGCTCTCCGTCACCGTCCTGGAACTCATCCTGACCTGACCCCGGCCCACCCCGCCCGCCTGCTCATCGCAGGCGGGCAACATCACGGGCGCGCTCCCCCGCGGCCGTCGGGACGAACCTGACACGGACCGAGGATGTCAATCCCCTGGTTGCGTAGAGACGTTGGTTATGCGGCCCGGCCTTCCTGATCGGTCCGGGCTCGCGCTTCCTGGATGATCCGTTCGAACTCGACGGGTGGCTTCCCGCCGGCCGTGCTGCGACGGCGTTTCGTGTTGTAGAAATCCGCGATCCACGTGGCGGTCTTCAGCCGGTCCTCGGCGCGGGTGGTGAAGGTGTGCCGGTGGATGTACTCGACCTTGAGGACCGAGTGGAACGACTCCCCGGCGGCGTTGTCCAGCGCCGACCCGACGCGTCCCATCGACTGCACCACGCCCCAGCGGCCGCACAGCTGCTGGAACGCCTCGGACGTGTATTCGCTGCCGCGGTCCGTGTGGAAAATGACGCCGTCGACCTGGCCGCCCCGGGTCGCGATCGCCGTCTGCAGGGCGGCACTGACCAGCGAGGCGTCGTGCCGCGAGCCCATCGCGTGGCCCAGGGCGCGGCGCGAGAAGGCATCGTGGACGGATGCGAGACAGAGCTTGCCCTCACCGGTCTCGATCTCCGTCATGTCGCCCCACCACAAGACGGTGGGCGCGATCGCGTCGAACTTGCGTCGCACCAGGTCAGGAGCAGTCTTCCGCTTGCCGGGGCGGGTGAGCGAGCGGCGCCGACGAGGCGGCCTACGGCCCTGCGGACCGAGCTCCGCCATGATCTCGGCGACGGTGTTCTGCGACACCTGCCAACCCTCCTCCCACAAATCCAGCGTGATCCTCGGCGAGCCGTACGTCCGGCCAGAGCGATCGAAGAAGTGACAGATGCGCTCGGCCAGCTCTGCGCGTCTGATCTCGCGTTTCGTCGGCTCGAACGGTCGGCGGCGCCACTTGTAGAACCACGCCTCCGACACGCCCAGCGCCCGACAGGAGATGCGGTGCGGAATGCTGTGCACGGTCTTCCGGTCGCTGATCACCCCGACGAGCAACGCCGGTTCCGCCACAGCTACTTCACCCACAAGACCATGCAGCGTTTGAGCACATCACGCTCCATGGCCAGCTCCTTGTTGTCCTTCTTCAGCTGCGCGTTCTCCCGCCGCAGCCGCGCGAGCTCCTCGCTCTCACCCGTCCCCGTGGCCCCGCCGGCCCTGCGGGTCCGCGACACCCAGCTCGCCAGCGTGGTCTCGTTGATCCCGAGATCCTGCGCGACCTGCGCGATCGGCTTGCCGGTCTCCATGACGATCCGCACAGCCCCCTCACGGAACTCCGCGTCGAACTTCCGTCCCTTGCCCGCCATGACCCTCAACTTCCCCTGCAGTCACGGCCTCTACGCTACGAGGGGAAGGTCACGGCCGGCCTCCCGTTCGAACACGGTCAACTCGATGCCGTTGGTGTGGAGGACCGCGGCGGCGGTCAGCCCCCCGAGGCCGCCGCCACCCGATCGCGATCGGGTGGTGGGGTGTCCCCGTCACAGGAGATCTCACTTCCTGGAGGATCGCTGGGGAAGGCGGGTGGCTGTGTCGCGGGCGCCGGTCATGCGGTGGTGTCGGGCGCCCCGAACCATGTCGAGAGCGCCGTGGTGAGGTCGTCGTGCGGGACGGCTGCGCAAATGTGGCCGTCGGGTCGCACGAGCAGGGCGTCGCATCCGGGCAGGGGCAGGTTGTCGACGCGCAGCCCGACCACACGGGAGGCCCATGGCTGTGCCTGCTCCAGGTACTGCGGCTTCCGTGCGAGGAGCACACCGTGTCCGGTGTGGAATGCCGTGCTGGCCCAGGAGCCGCCGGATTCGAAGTCGCGCAGCCGGGTACCGACCGGTGCTTCGCCGCCGTAGCTGATGGCGAGGCCGGAGGTCGTCTCGGCCATGGCCTGGTTGGCCTCCGGTGTCTGGAGCAGCCGTTCCAGGACCCTCCGAAGGGCTTCGTGGTTTGCGTCCTGGATGCGGAGGGTGTTCTGGGCGCGGGTGTTCTCCAGGACTTGGGCGCCGACTGGGTGCCGCTCTGCGTGGTAGGTGTCGAGCAGGGTCTCGGCCATGGTGCCGGTGATCACGGCGGCGAGTTTCCAGCCGAGGTTGAAGGCGTCCTGCACACCGAGGTTGAGTCCCTGGCCGCCGGCCGGGAAGTGGATGTGCGCCGCGTCGCCGGCCAGGAACACGCGTCCTGTGCGGTAGTGCTCGACCTGCCGGGAGGCGTCGCCGAAGCGGCCGGCGTAGAGGACGTCCTGAAGCTGGTAGTCATCACCGTAGAACCGGTGCAGGCCGTCGACGATCTGCTGCCTGGTTACCTCGTCACGGGCCGCGCGGTGGTCGCTGTAGAGGATCCGGTACAGCCCCGGTTCGGCGTAGGGGAGCAGGTTCGCGGTGGATCCGTCAGGCTCGGCACGCCGCAGCCGGCGCATGGACCTGCGTTCCCGCTGCTGTTCGGTGAGCTGCGGCAATTCCTTGGCCCCCGGGCTGAGCCGGATGTCGGCCATGGTGAAGTACTCCGTCGCCGCCGTACCGGGGAAATCGACCGCTAGCAGCTTGCGGATGCTGCTGCGACCGCCGTCGCATGCCGCCACGTAGCGGGCCGTGAGCGTGTCGGGGCCGTGCACGGTGACCGTGTTCTCGTCCTGCTGGACGTCGTCCACGGTCCAGCCCCGCCGCAGTTCGCCACCGAGTTCGAGGAACCGCTGCTCCAGGACCGCTTCCAGCTGCGCCTGCGGGAGCACCATCTGGTAGGGGTAGCGGGTGTCGAGGGAAGTGTAGGGCAGGAACGCGACGGTGAAGTGGGAGCCGGGGATGCCGCCTTCGGCCCTGTCCTGCGCCGCCGTGAGCAGGCCGCGCAGGTCAAGCACCTCGGCCGTGCGCGGCTGGAGGTTCAGTGCTTTGCCGAACTCGCTGCGTTGCGTGAGCTTGTCGACGACGATCGTGGTCACTCCGCGCAACCGCAGTTCGGTGGCGAGCATGAGTCCCGTCGGGCCGGCGCCCACCACCACGACATCCGCGTCCGTGGCCTGTCCTTCAACCATCGATGATCACCGTTTCTCCGCTGTACGCATCGCTGCCCACGGCTGTGCGGCAGCGCCTCCGTCGGCGGCGACCGTAGCTCGATCCCGCAAAAAGTGCAACGGTTCCAAGTTTTGCACGACTCCAATTTGATGGTACCGTGACGCCCATGACCTCCAGCAACGCGGATCCTGGCCGCCGTGAGCGGAAGAAGGCCGCGACCCGCAGAGCGCTGAGCGAGACCGCGTTGCAGCTCTTCCTGGAACGTGGCTTCGACAACATCACCGTCCGGGAGATCGCAGAGGCGGCCGATGTGTCGACCACCACGCTCATGAACTACTTCCCGACCAAGGAAGCGCTGGTCTTCGATCTGGACGACGAGTTGGAGCGCTCGCTGGTCGAGGCCGTGACCGGACGTGCGCCGGACATGCCCGTCCTGGAATCGTTGCGCCGCTACATGCGAGAGCGGGTCAAGCGCGCGGCTTCAGGCCGACATGCCGACCGGTTCATGAAACTCGTCCTGGACACGCCCGCGCTGAGCGACCACTGGCGCAAGATCTGGCTGCGCCACGAGCAGGTGCTCGCGGAGGCCGTCGCCGCGGAGCTCGGCCGGCCCGCCGACGACATGGCCTGCGCCGCCCTGGCCCACCTCATCCTGGATGCCTTCTCACTTGCGATCCAGTCCGCTGACCCCGTACGGATGATCGACACGGCGTTCGACATCATCGAGCCCGGCTGGCCGCCCACCATCCGGGCGGCCACGGACTGAACCCCGCCCGCGGGGAAGGTGGGCACGGGCCTGTCCGCACACCGCCGGTGGCGCACGGCGCTCGGGGCCCCGTGGACAGGCGCGCAGCAGGGGCAGGCCGGCACACCACCGGCCACGACTGGCTCCCTCTCGCGCTCCTCCCACTGCGGTCTGGGCGCTGTGCTCCTGGTGTGGTTGATGGCGAGCCGACAGATAACCGTGGCTCTGCCGCCCGCGCTTGAGGGCAGCCCGGCGCCGCGATCGACAACGTTGACAGGGGCGGGCGGGCCTGCCGCCGGGGCTTGCCCGAACCGCTTGGCGGTGTCGGTGGCGGCTGGGTGGTCAGGGGGTCAGCCTGGCACTTCGGGGCAGGGCTTGGGGTATCCGCTGAGTGTGGACGGCCTCGACCCCGTTCGCCGCTCCGGTGCCCCATCGGCGGAGAGACCGCCGTCATCATCTCAAGCCTCCACGGCGCCTCACCCGCGCTCCGATCTCCAAAAAACCTTCGCTTTAGCTTCCTCACCCCGGGCCTCAGATCCGATGCCGCCCGTCAGTCGCTTGGGTCGCTGCACGAGAGCTCCCTGCCGCCTGCTGTGCTGCCTTATCGGGGCGAATCCGATCGGTCACGGATGGGAGAACTCGGCTCTCCGGAGGGAGGGCGGCGGGATGATCGGTGGATGGTCGAACTCGGGGACGCCACCAGCGGCGCAAGTGGCAGTTGATCGGCGCTCTGGGCACCCTGACGATCGTGGTGAGCGTCGTGTACGCGATCCGGCACATCATGCATGGCGGCCTTCAGTGCGTTGTGGCAAACCGGACCTTGTTCGAGCGGCAGCGGGTGATCATCTGGACGGAGGTTCGGGTGCGGTCGCGGGCATGAGAGAACGGCCCCCTTGGTAGTGACGCGGTTACGACACCAGCACGACCAAGGAAGCCCGTTGCGTGATCAGTTGAGCAGTACCGCGGCGCCTGCGTCCACCGTGGTCACCCCCGGGTGTGACTGCTACGTGCACCGGTTCGGTTCGATCGCTCCGGGACGGCGGGCAGGCTGCTATCCGAGTGACATGACGGACGCGGAGTGGTCTGAGGTCCGCGCCGTGATGCCGGTGCCGGCCTGGCTCCTGAAGCGGGGCGGGCGTCCGGAGGCGTACTGCCACCGGACAATGCTCGACGCTGTGCGATATCTGGTCGACAACGGCGTGAAGTGGACGGCTCCGCCGGTCGATTTCCCGTACTGGCGGGCGGTCTACGACTTCTTCCGCCGCTGGCGGGCCTACGACTATGCGCGTGAACTGTACGAACGCCTGCGACGTTCGGCGAGGCAACGCGCCGGCCGCAACGCCGAGCCCAGTGCGGGATTCATCGACAGTCAGTCGGTGGACGCCTCCGAGACCGTCGGCGAGGACAGCCGCGGATACGACGGCGGCAAGTCACGTGACGGCCGCAAGCGTCACATCCTGACCGACACCGATGGCCTGCTGGACGCCGCCGCACCGTTGGCGGCCCGCGTCGCCGCGAATGACGTCCAAGGCGAACCGCAAATCAAGCCTCAAGTGCCGCACGTTTTCCGGGCGTTCGCCGGGCTGTTCGATGAGACCGCCGCTGGCCGCCACCGTTGCCCAGGCGCACTGGACCGCTACCCCGACGCGTCCGGCGAGGCTCTGCCGTACGGCGCGCCGTAACCCGACCCGCGCGGTCAGGACTCGACTCCGTGTAACAGATCCGTTATGCGGCAACACAAGCTTCGTGTCGTCCGTGGCATCTGGACGACGATGGTCCGCATGGCGACGATGAATCACTTTGGCATGGCTCTGCGCGGCTGGCGTGAGCGTATGTCACCGCAGGACATTGGCCTGGAGGCCGGCGGGGAGCGGCGCGTCCCTGGACTGCGTCGTGAAGAACTGGCCCGTGTGGCAGGCATATCGGTCGACTACCTGGTCCTGCTGGAACAGGGCCGCGCTCGCAACCCCTCGGCCCAAGTGGTCACCGCTCTGGCCAGAGCACTGCGCCTCGACCCGTCCGAGCGTGATCATCTGTTCCGCTGCGCCCAACTCGCACCGCCCTCTGCCGGGAACGTCTCCAGGCACATACCCGCGAGCGTGCAGCGACTGGTCCATCAGTTGGGAGCGACTCCCGCCGGGATCTTCGCTGCTGACTGGACCATCATCGGCTGGAACAAGATGTGGACGGCCGCGGCCGGCGATCCCCGCGCGTACGGCTGGGAGGGGCGCAGTCTCGTCGCCGGGATGTTCCAGACGAGAGCCAGCCGAGACCGGGACCCGATTGCGGCATGGCCCGTCTGGTCATGGAGAGGCAGCGACGCGGAAGAGGAGGACCTCGTCGCCGACCTGCGTGTGACGGCGGCCGCCCATCCCCAGGATGAACGTCTCGCCTCACTCGTCGAAGGCATGCTTCGACGGGAACCAGCGTTCGCCCGACTGTGGTTCAACGGCACTGCCACCCCCTGGGCCGGCGACCGCAAGACCATCGAACATCCACGGGTGGGTGACATCACCCTCGACGTCGATGTCCTGATGCCTGCCGGCACCGACCTCCGGATCCTCACGTGTGCGGCTGCGGCCGAGACCACTGACGCAGAGAAGCTGGATGCTCTACGTGCGGCCTGTCATCTGCCCGGAAACAGCCTGACCCGCCTCGATCCAGAGGTCTCCAGCCCTGATCGAGGACTGTCACCCGGCTACTGACCGGCCTCACCTACCCCTGCTTGTCGCTGTGCAACTGACGATCACCGATGGGTGTGGCTCTCGGCTCATACAAGATTTTCGTAAGCTCAGTGCTGCGGTGGTCAGGAACGCGGCGCGGACACCGGGGACGAACTGGCCGGGTATGGACGGGTCACCTTGGTGAAGCGGCCGGTGCGGTAAGTGCCGACGACCGCCCCGGAGCGTGAGCATCAGCGTGAGCCTGGCTGAGCGTTACAACGTGGGCAGGGGCGGCGCCCGACGTCGTCCGCTTCGGACGTGGGTGCGATCTGAGGTTCCGTCATGACCCTGGGTGCTGCCACAAGCATTTCCCAGAACGCGCCTGGTTCCACTTTTGAGTGAGAACGAGTTGCGGCAGTGAATCCGCGACCCGGACCGCTCCCGCCGACTGTTCTTGGTCTTGCTCCGAGAAAGGGATCATTTGTGAGAAGTCGTGTCACAGCTTCACGGTGAGTGATTGGTGCTGGCCAGAACAGACGTTGCCTCTTCGTCGCATGTCTCAGCGACGCCCCTTCGAGGCGCAGATCGCTTAGCACAAGGGCGACGTCGAGGTACCGATCGGCGCGCTGTACCAGTCGATGACGGAGAACCGCATGCTGCGTCGGCAGCTGCCTTTGAGGGCGCCGACGCGGTCCGGCACTGCGCACGCAGCCGAGGACCACACACCCCGGACGGCCGGTGTTGTCCGGCCTTGCGTGATCTGCCGAGCCGGCTTCGATGGGCGGATCGGAGGCTGGCCCGTCGCGTCCGAGACCGCGGTCGTAGGAGGAGGCCGGGAGCGTTGTCAGCCCACCAGGAGACCGATGGCGACCTTCAGCCGTTCGAGGTAGAACTCCCGCGCTGGGGCCTGATGCTTGAGGCCGATCGATGCGCTGATCATCGTCTGCGCGACAAAGGAGGCCGCCTCATGTCCTGACTCGACGGCGATCGCGTCTGTGATCAGTTCCTCGAAACGTCGCGGCGTGGTCTCGACGATCTCTCCGAGGAGGTCGGGATTGTCCTCGATAACCGCCGCGACATCGCGCGTCAGCGGGCCGATATAGCGGCCCGCCCAGTGGTCGAACGCTTCGACGAGGCGCTCTGAAAGGGGGCGGCCGCTGTCGGCCAGGACCTGTTCGACAGCGGTGATGTCCCGCTCCAGGGCCTGGGTGACCGCAGCACGGAAGAGAGTCTCCTTCGAGGAGAAGAGGAAGTAGAGCCCGGGCCGGGAGATGCGCGCCGCCCGCGCCACCTCCTCCATCGAGGTCTTCCTGTAGCCGAATCGCGCGAACGTGGCCATGGCGGAGTCCAGAACCATGCTTCGACGGTCGGCATCAGCGACTGTCGACGGCGGGTGGCCAGCGTCGGGACTGCTCATGGAACGAGCATACGGGCGAGAACCGCACTATACAAATTAAGTCTAGTTAGTATAGTCGCGCCATGAACACTCGCAAACTCATCTCCACGCCCTTCACTGCCTCCAGCGCCGCGGACGAGGTGCTGCGGGGCGCCGATCTCACCGGCGTCCGCGCGATCGTGACGGGAGCCTCCTCCGGACTCGGGATCGAGAAGGCTCGGGTGCTGACCGCTGCCGGGGCGGAAGTGACGCTCGCCGTCCGGAACACGACCGCAGGTGACGCCGTCGCCAAGGCGATCGAGAAGTCGACCGGAGGAATGCAGCCCCGAGTCGTCCGGCTGGACCTCGCCGACCGGACCACCGTCACACAGTTCGTCGACGCGTGGAGCGGCCCGCTTCACCTGCTGATCAACAACGCGGGCGTAGTCACCAGCGGCCTCGAACGAACGCGTGAGGGCTGGGAGCTGCAATTCGCAACCAACCATCTCGGCCACTTCGCTCTGGCAACCGGCCTTCACGACGCCCTGGCCCTGGGAGCGTCCGACCGCGACGGAGCACGCATCGTCTCGGTCAGCTCGACGGCGCACATGCGTTCCGGCATCGACTTCGACGACCTCCACTTCGAGCGTCGCGACTACGACCCGCAGATTGCCTACGCCCAGTCGAAGACGGCGAACTCGCTCTTCGCCGTCGAGGCGACCCGCCTCTGGGCGTCCGACGGCATCGTCGCCAATGCGGTGAACCCCGGCGGTATCGCGACGGGACTGCAGCGGAACTTCACAACAGAACAGAAGGAGTCGCTCGACGCGGCCGAGGCCGCCGGAGTCTTCACCTATAAGACGGTCGAGCAGGGAGCCGCCACCAGCATCGTCGCGGCCGTCGCCCCCGAGTTCGCTCACTCCGGTGGCCACTACCTCGACGATTCACAAGAGGCCTACACCGTGCCGAACGACGCCGCCCTCGCGCAGCACCCGCACGGTGTCAAGGAATGGGCGCTCGATCCCACCACCGCCAAGCGCCTCTGGACCGTCTCGACCAACCTGCTCCGCGTCTGACCTCAGCTCGGAGCGCCGACCGACTCGCCCTGTGAACTGCGCGGGCCGGGCACCGTGGCCCCGGTGGCCGCGAGGTCCAGGTCGAGACGGCTGTTCATATCCAGTTCGAACCGGCCATATGGGTTAACGTGGGTCCAGAGCAGCGGTGACAGCCCTCCCCGATCCACCTCGGTGAGCGTGTCCGCCCACTCCGGGTCGGCCAGAACCTGCTGGACGAGCAAGGTATTGGCATGCACAAGACTGCTCTGCAAAAGGTGCAGGGCGAGCATGTAGACCTCCTGGCACTCCTTGTCCGCACCCGTCAGGTCGCCGTCCTTGCCGTAGAGCAGGTCGGAGTTCGCCGAGTTCCAGTTCTCCACCACCTGCAAGCCCCCGCCGATCTCTTTGCGCATCTGCGCATCCGACAGGTAGTCGCAGATGAACGCCGTGCGCACCATGCGCCCCAGCTCCTCGACCGCCTGGTAGGTCGGTGCTTGGGGCCGCCCTTGGTGAAGCGGCGCAGGACCTGTTCGGCCTCGGCGCTGCCCAGCCTGAGCGTGGTGGTGTACTTCACGATCTGTTCGTACTGCCGGGCGATGAGGTCCCAGTCGATGGTGCGGGTGGAGAGTACCGGGGCCAGGTTCGGCCAGTTCTTGTCCTCGCCCGCGGCTGGCCGGTACAGCCTCGCCCGCCCGATGTTCTTCAGCCTCGGCATCAGCTTGAAGTCCAGCATGTACGCGAACGCGAACCCGACGATGGAGGCACCGTGGGTATCGGTGTACTGCCGGTCGACCTCCATGTCGGTGCAGTGCCGCAGCACGTCGTCGATCATCGAGGCGACCTCGGAGGCCGAACAGGACTTCAGCTGGCTGTAGATGCACACCGAATTTCGTTCCACATGCCAATAAATCATGACCCCGGGACTCGGTGCCGCTGGTGTCACTCCGTCATGAAATTGGACGACCACGCGCTGAACTTGCGGAGCATGACCTCTCCGGTGGTCCGGAGATCACGGAACGCCGGGTCGGACAGGATGTCGGTGACGATGCTCTGCGCGGTGGCGTCGGGAAGCAGAAGATGCAGCCATGGGTGAGGGCGCAGCCACTCCCGGGTCACGCGCAGGATCCGCTCCTGGCGGTCGATGCGGTGAAGGAACTCGTCATATCCGAGATCGGTCACCTGCACGGCATCAGGATCATGCGACAGCCCGTCGAGCAGGGCTGCGTCGTCGGGTGCGCGCCCGCCCATGTGGGCGGCCACGGCTTCGGCCGTGTGGTGCCACCCGTCACCGAGGGACGGGCGGACTCGCCCTTCGAGGTGGCAGAAGTGCCCTTCGAGGGCGAGTCGGCGCTGGTCGTCGAGATAGGAGGCGAAGTCGCTGTACTGGAGGCCGTACCGGCGGACCCGCTCGGGCGCAGGCGCCAGACGCACGGTGGCCCGCACGATGATGCCGTGCCGGCCGAGTCCGGCGAGCACGGCGTGGAAGAGGGTGGCTTCGTGGCGCGGCGAACAGGTCACGTGCTCTCCGGCTCCGGTGACCACCTCGATCTCCATGACCGTGTCCGCGACCAGACCGTACCGGTGGCTGGCGCCGCCGATCCCGCCCGTGCACACCACCCCGCCGACGGTGGCACCGAGATACTCGGTGAGGACCGGTGGTGCCAGGTGATGCGGCAGGGCGGCGGTCAGTACGTCGTTCCACGTGGCACCCGCCTGGACGACAGCACGGTCACTGTGCACGGCCAGCACGCGCTTCATGGAGCCCATGTCGACGACGATGCCGCCCTGGGCCTGCCCCTGGCCGAACACGGACTGTGCCCCGCCGCGGACGGCGACTGGCAACCCGCGGGGGCCTGCGAAGGCGAGGAGTCGTTGGATCTCCGTCACGGACCGCGGGCTCAGAACACCCAGGGGCGGTGCCTCGATGATATGGCCGAAATCATCGGACGCTTCACGCACAATGGATTCCTTGACGACCAGGAAATCCTTTATCTCAGCCGGAAGCCATTCAATTTCCGTCACTATGACGACCTTGAAGCAGCGGCGAAGGGATGCACAGAAAGGGCCCTCCGAAATGCTGTCTCCTGATCGGCGCCATGCTCCGCGTGTCTCACCGCTATCATGTGTTCGAGTTCAGTGAGCAGATCTTTCGGCAGGTTTTCGATGGCGGTTGATCCGGGGTCCAGTGAATGTTTGGCACACCATTCGAGTGCCGCCTCGAATCCGTTCACCGAAGCGGCGAACCAGCGGTTCGCGGGATCGGCCCACAGCCCGGCCAACTCCTCCAGCAGGCTCCGCTGCGGTGCGGCGGGGTGCAGCATGGCATGCGCCCGGACCGTGAGTGCTTTCAAGTACTGCGCCGTGTCCGGCGGCCGGGTCAGCAGCTGTGTCGTCATGCACCAGGGAAGTTCGGGCAGGCGACGCACGACAAGCGTCAGGAGGGAGATCGAGCCGCCCTCGATGATCACCGACGGGGCTGAAAGGCTCAGTTCCGTGATCTTCTCCACCAGTGACTCCACCGCCTCGGTCGCGGGATAGTCACCCTCGGAGACACTGCGATCGCACAACCAGACGCGACGCACTCCGGGAGCGTCCGCGCCTGCCCGTGCGCTTGTCGTGGCGAGTTCGGCGAAGCATTGGATTCGGTCCGCCACGACGACCGGCGCTCCAGTACTTCTGGCGAGCTCCGAGGCCATGGCACTCTTGCCGACCCCGGTGGGTCCTGCAATCAGGTGAACGCTTAACGGAACGGGACTGCCAACCCAAGACATCTGTGTCCCCTCGCTCGATTTGCATTTGATGCTACGTCGGTGCGGAGCAGGACAGAATTCGAAGGAGGTAAAAGCAGGGTAACTTCCGCCTGAAATTCCTAACCATTTTCAAAGGAAGCGTTCGAGATATCGTCAATAAGTGTCGGTTCCGTGAAGGTGCAACCTTCCGCTGGGCTGGGCAAAAGGGAAGCGGTTGGGTCTGCCGCGCATTCGGGCATATTCGCACAGCATGAACCGGGCCTCGGATCGTTCGCCGGTTGCTCACCGGGTCGGCTGCTTCCGGTTCAGTTTCTGGTGCCGGTAGCCGCTCCGCGGGTACGCCACGGGCACCACGGAGGGTGCGGCTGAAGTCCGCGGCGTGCCGGATGCCTCATCGGAGCCGATGCACAGTGAGGCCGACCTGGACTGGTTCTGGCGCTGGCTGCCACTGCTGGCAGTGGCAGCCACCTGCTGGAACGTGGCCGGCGGTCCGGCAGGTGGGCCCCCTTCAGCCGTTCCGGAAACAGCCGCGGTACCGGCAAGTCCTGCATTTCCCCAGGCGTGAACGGCCGCGGCGGCCTCGTGTGCGGCGGGGACGGCGGACGGTCGACCGCCGACTACGGGCGCGCGCACAGGGTCGAGGCGAAGTTGCCATCGATCACGGCTCCGGCGAGCAGCGCCAGCCCCACCACGGTGGAAATGACGCTGAGCGCAACGTTGGTGGTCATGCCCACGATCATGTTGCCCGCCGCGCCGAAAGGGCTGAGGGCACCGGCGAAGCACCGCTATCTCCACCCGGCCGCCCGATCGGCAACACCTCCCGACGCAACCGAGCCAGACAGACCGGAGGGCGTGCGGAAGCAGCCGTTCAGCGGCCCAGGTGGGTGAGTTCCCGGTTCATCTCGGCGAGGAAGCGGACGACGACCGCCAGTTCGTCGGTGGTGAAGCGCTCGCAGGCGGCTGCGGTGCTGTGGGCCAGCGGCCGGAAGTACTCACCGGCGACGCGTCGGCCCGCTGCCGCGTAGCGCAGGTGCACCACACGGCGGTCGTCGACCGCCCGGACGCGCTGGATGTGCCCTGCCTTCTCCAGCCGGTCGATGCACGCCGTCACCGCACCGGACGTAAGGCTGAGCCGCTCGCGCAGTCGGCCGGGCGTCATGGGCCCCTCGTCGGTGTCGGCGTCGAGGATCGCGATCAGAGCCAGTACGTCGGTGAGGTGCAGCCCCTGCGCCTGGGCGAACTCGTGGGCGATGCGATTGAACTCGGCGTTCATTCCGCGCAGGAGCACAGCGAAGGACTGCAGTCCCGTCGGGTCGTCTCCGGGCAGGAGCGACGAGGAGTTGTTGACGGGCATGGCACCAGTATATGTTCTCTCAACCATTGAGATACTTAATGATTGACTTAATTCCGCAGCAGCCTGAGGATACTCATGGGAACCACACAGCGCCGGGCCCGGTGGCTCGTACCGCTCGTCCTGCTCTTCGTCTGGCTGGGCGCGGGCGCAACGCTCGGTCCTTACGCCGGGAAACTGGGCGAGGTGGCCACCAACGACCAGGCCGCGTTTCTGCCGCAGACCGCCGAGTCGACCCGGGTGCTCAAGGCCCGGGAGGCGTTCGACCAGTCCGAGACCCTGCCGGCCATCGTGAGCTGGACGGCGCACGGCAACCGGATCAGCAAGGCCCAGCAGACCGCCGCCACCCGCGCGATCGGCGCACTCGCCGGAGAGCCCGGAGTGGCCGGCCGTCCCTCCCCCGCCCTCCTCTCCGACGACGGACAGGCCATGCAGGCCGTCGTCCAGCTGAAGTCCGACCTCGGAAAGACCCTTCCGGATGTCCTCGGCACGGTGCGTGAGGCGGTCCGGGCTGTGCCGACAGCCACCGCGCAGATCGCGGGCCCGGCGGCGAGCCAGGCAGATCTGACCGACGCCTTCGGGGGCATCGACGGACTGCTGCTGGGGGTGGCGCTCGGCGCCGTGCTGGTGATTCTGCTGCTCGTCTACCGGAGCGTCCTGCTGCCGTTCCTGATCATCCTCGGAGCGGTGTTCGCGCTGGGCGTGGCCTGCGCCATCGTCTACGCGCTCGCGGACCGGGGCCTCGTCCGGGTCGACGGGCAGGTACAGGGCATCCTGTCCATCCTCGTGATCGGCGCCGCCACCGACTACGCGCTTCTGCTGACCGCACGCTTCCGCGAGGAACTCGCCGTGCGCGCGGACCGTACCGCCGCGGCGGTGGCCGCAGTACGGCGCTCGTTCGGCGCGATCACGGCGAGCGCCGCCACCGTGGCGCTCGGCCTGCTGGCCCTCCTCGCCAGCGACCTCACCAACAACCGCGCCCTCGGCCCGGTCGGCGCCATCGGCATCGCCTGCGCCGCGCTCTCCGCGCTCACCTTCCTGCCGGCCGTACTGGCCCTGCTGGGCCGCACCGCCTTCTGGCCTTCCCTGCCGAAGACGTCGGACGCGTCCGTGGAAGGGCACGGCGTGTGGGGGCGGGTCGGCGCGACCGTGGACGCGCGACCGCGCCGGACCTGGGTGGTGACCGCGCTCGTCCTGGCCGTCTTCGCGGCCTTCTCGCCCTCCCTGTCCGCCAAGGGCGTCCCCCTCGACGAGATCTTCGTGAACGACGCGCCCTCGGTCGCCGCCCAGAAGACGCTCGGACAGCACTTCCCCGGCGGATCCGGCAACCCCGCCGTCATCATCGCCGACGCCGACCGGGCAGCACCGGTGACTGCCGCGGCCAGGAACACCGAGGGGGTGGCATCGGCCGGAGCCGTCTCCGCCTCGGGACGGCCCGACGCCGGCGCGCCGCTCGTCGTCGACGGCCGGGTGCGGATCGACGCCGTCCTGGACGCCGCGGCCGACAGCGACGCCGCCAAGGAGACCGTCGCCCGGCTGCGCGCAAACCTGCACGCCGTGTCCGGAGCCGACGCCCTGGTCGGCGGGTACACGGCACAGCAGTACGACACCCAGCGGACCGCCGCCCGCGACCGCACCGTCATCGTGCCCATCGTGCTCGGCATCATTTTGCTGATCCTGATGCTCCTGCTGCGCTCGCTGCTGGTGCCGCTGTTGCTGGTGGCCACCGTCGGGCTCAACTTCCTGGCGACGCTCGGGGTCTCGGCGCTCGTCTTCGAGCACGTTCTCGGCTTCAGCGGGACGGACGCCTCGGTGCCGCTGTACGGGTTCGTGTTCCTGGTGGCACTCGGCGTCGACTACAACATCTTCCTGATGTCCCGGGTACGGGAGGAGGCCCTCGTGCACGGCACACGGCGAGGCGTGCGGCGCGGGCTGACCACCACCGGCGGAGTGATCACCTCGGCCGGTGTCGTGCTCGCCGCGACGTTCGCGGCCCTGATGGTCATCCCGCTCGCCTTCCTGGTCCAGATCGCGTTCATCGTGGCCTTCGGCGTCCTCCTGGACACGTTCGTGATCCGGTCGCTCCTGGTGCCCGCCCTCGTGATCGACATCGGCCCCCGGGCGTGGTGGCCGAGTTCCCTGGCCCGAGACGCCCCCGGACACGCGACCGGGCCGAAGCCTCCAGTGTGACGCCAGCGCTGTCCGTCGTACCGCCGTCGTGACCGGGGCAACACGCTGCCTGGGAGGTGCGCCGACCCCGGATCCGGCCGGCAGTACTGCGAACCCATTGGCGGCGCAGCCGCCTTCGGCCCCTCCGGGGAGGGGACCTGCGCCTGATATCCACGGATGTTTTCGGACGTACGGTGCATCCGTAGGCCTGTGTCCGCACGAAGAGGTGGTAGAGGCGGCCGACGCCGAACCGGACGATGCATGACCCGGACACTGTGCCTCTGGGACAGGTACTGGCTGTGGCGCGGCAGGGCAGCGGGCGGGCCCGTCCGTAGCGCGAGGCCGTTCCCGGTTACGCGGAAAGCCACTCGTGGGTATCGCGTGCAGGGCCGTGGCCGAGGGGCGGCGGAACCGGGCGGCGCGGACTTCATCGGCCCGTCGGGCCGCGACGCCCCGACGGGCACGGTCACCCCGTTGCGGAGATGATCGGACGACGAGGCAACAGCGTCGGAGCAAGCGCGTGGAGGCAAGATCGTGAGCGCGGACGGACAGCGGAACGCGACCGACGCCGCGGACGGACACGGCGGGCGCGGGCCCGAGCGGATGCACTGCCTGGTCACCGGAGCGTCCGGCTACATCGGCGGCCGCCTCGTACCGGAGCTGCTGGAGGCCGGCCACCGGGTACGCTGTCTGGCCCGTTCACCGGACAGACTCCGTGACCACCCCTGGACCGGCGACGCCGAGACGGTTCGCGGGGACGTCACGGACCCCGAGTCGGTCGCCTCCGCCATGCTCGGCATCGACGTCGCCTACTACCTGGTGCACGCACTCGGGTCCGGCGCCGGGTTCGAGGACACCGACCGACGCGCCGCGCACGTCTTCGCCGAACAGGCACGGGCCGCCGGTGTACGACGGATCGTCTATCTCGGCGGACTCACCCCGAAAGGCGTGCCCGAAAGCTCGCTGTCCCCCCACCTGCGTTCCCGGGCCGAGGTGGGACGGATCTTCCTGGAGTCGCCGGTGCCCGCCACCGTACTGCGGGCAGCCGTGGTCATCGGCTCCGGATCGGCCTCCTTCGAGATGCTCCGCTACCTCACCGAGCGACTGCCGGTGATGGTCACCCCGAGCTGGGTGCACACCCGCACTCAGCCCATCGGGGTGCGGGACGTGCTGCGTTACCTAGTCGGCTCCGCGGCCATGCCGGACGACGTCAACCGGACGTTCGACATCGGCGGGCCGGACGTCCTCACCTACCGCGAGATGATGCGCCGCTACGCCCTCGTCGCCGGACTGCGCCGACGGCTCATCGTGCCCGTTCCGATCCTGACGCCCAGGCTGTCCAGCCACTGGGTCGGTCTCGTCACGCCCGTGCCCGCCTCCATCGCCCAACCCCTCACGGAGTCCCTGCGCCACGAGGTCATCTGCCACGAGCACGACATCGCCCGCTACCTGCCCGACCAGCCGGGCCGACCGCTGCCCTTCGACCAGGCGCTCGCCCTGGCGCTCCAGCGCGTACGGGAGGCACAGGTGGTCACCCGCTGGTCGTCGGCCTCCGTGCCGGGCGCGCCCAGCGACCCGCTGCCCACGGACCCGGACTGGGCGGGCGGCAGCCTCTACGAGGACGAGCGGCAGGCGTCGGTCGACGCGTCGGGGCAGGCATTGTGGAAAGTGATCGAGGGCATCGGCGGCGACAACGGCTGGTACTCCTTCCCACTGGCCTGGGCAGTCCGGGGCTGGATGGACCGGTTCGTCGGCGGGGTCGGCCTGCGCCGCGGACGGCGAGACGCCGAACACCTGCGGGTCGGCGACTCGCTGGACTTCTGGCGGGTCGAGGAGATCGAGCGCGGACGGCTGCTGCGGCTGCGGGCGGAGATGCGGCTGCCGGGCCTGGCCTGGCTGGAGATGTACGCGGAGACAGATGCCGACGGCCGCACCCGTTACCGTCAGCGCGCCCTGTTCCACCCCCGCGGTCTGCTCGGCCACGTCTACTGGTGGTCCGTCTCCCCGTTCCACGCAGTCGTCTTCGGCGGTATGGCCCGCAACATCACCCGCGCCGCCGCCAAGGACACCGGCGGCCCGAGCCATGCCCGTCGCCCCGTGCGGCCCCGAGGCCATCGCAGCCAACCAAGATCCCAGCGGTAGCGCACGCATCCCCATCGCACTGGCAAGAGCGACACCGTCACCAGCGTGTCCGTGCCGTCCGCTTCGAATGTGCTCCCCACGCGCCCTGTTCCTTTTCCTTCCGCCGACCGCCTGCCGACGCGACCGGGCCACACGCCAGATCGTTCAGCACGTCCCGTGCGGCTCGCGTCCCCGACGCCGGTGCGCCCCACACTGAACCGGTCGCCCGGTGGTCCCCGCACACGTACCGGCCCGGGCCGAAACGAGTCGTGCGGCTGAGCGGCCAGGGCGGCAGGATCGCGGCCAGCACCCCCTCCACCGTGTGGACACCAACCTGCTGCCAGGTGCCCGCATCGGTGCCGAACAGCTCGGCCGGGCGCCGTGTCAACGGTCATTGGGATGCGGCTCGGTCGCGCATTCCGTGAAAGCGATCATGCTGCTCGGGTGTACGACACGGTGTGCGAGCGTCGGGAGGCAGCGACGAGCAGGACGCGTCTTCTCAGCAGAGGGAGTCCGGCTGGGTTGAACATCTGCCGTTTCAGCATCTTGAGATCGCGGACGCGGCCTTCGACGATGCCTGAGCTCCAGTTCGTGGTGAAGCCGGCCGTGACCGCGTCCAGGCCGGTGGCCAGTCCTTCGGCGAAGCCGGCAAGACCACCGCGAAGCCCGGCGCCATGCCACGTGCCAGGCCGTCCGTCGCCCCGCCAGATCCTCAGGGCCGGCCGCGCGGCACCTGCCCACCCGACCGGCGTGGGCCGCGCCGCGTGATCCGGTCACGCCCAGCTCTGAGCCAGACCTGAGTGAACTCCTTCGACACATAGTGCGCCGAAGGGTTGTGGCGGGAATGCGCCGACGTCCGCACGCCTGTCGTGCTCTTGGGCGGATCCACGACGGCGGGGTGCCGGGCGCGGACGGCCACAGGTCACCCGGGCCGCCGCCTGGCGTTCCCGGCTTGCGATGTCCCCGGACGAAGACCGCGGCTGTGACGGCGCGGCGTGACCCGGTGCGCGGCCGGCGGGCCCGGGCGCCGCCGCAACCTCCCTGCCCACCCAGGTCACAGCCATCCGAGCGTGTTCCCGACCCGCCCGGTCAACTCGGCCGGATCAAGCCGGTGCGGGGTCACAACCCTGGGCGACCGGCACGTGTCTGACCTGTCACGAGCAAGACACTCCTAAGACCACAAGGGGGAAATATGCGATTCAATCATTCCATTCTCGCCGGTGCAGCGATGGCGGCCCTGGCAGTCGGCGCGACGACCGTTCTGGCCGGCCCCGCCTCCGCAGCACCGAACACCACGGCACAGAAGGTCTGTGGAAGCAGCTACAAGACCGTCAACTCCGCGCCCGTCGGCACGCAGGGCACCGTCTACCTGACCTACAACGCCTCCAACGGCAAGAACTGCGTAGCGACCATCCGCACCAACCCTGGCGCCGCGCGCGACATGGGCGCGTGGGTCTACGTCCCCGACACCGATGAGTACGCCCAGGACGAGGGCGCGTACACGTCGTACGCCGGACCGGCCTATGTCCAGGGCAAGGCCCACTGCGTCGACTGGGGCGGCCACATCGACAACGTGTACGTCTACGTGACGGGCTCCAACTGCGCCGCGCTGAAGGAGCACCGGGTCACCACGGTCCGCTGACCCGCGGAGCACTGCCACGGTCCGGCCCACTCCCGTCATCCGGGGGTGGGCCGGATACCGTCGCCGGCCCGGATACCCGCCGCCCCCGCGCCGGCGAGGGTAGCCCCTGGCCGGAAGCGGCGGAACCGCACGTGTAACACGGGGCTCCCTGGCCGGTTCCGGCAGTACTGGACGTCTACGCCGACTGGAGCGGGCCCGGCCAGGACCTCAAGCCGCTCGTGGAAGACGTCTCCGCTGAACTCGGCGACAGGTTGCACCTACTGGAACTCGACTACGACCAGGCCGAGCAGCCCGAGCAAGCCCGTAGAAAGTACGCCCTCGACGCCGACCCGACCCTTCTTGTGACCGTTGGCGGTGTGCCGGTTGCGAGGATCCCCCGCGCCACGGAGAAGGATGAACTGCTCTCACAGTTCCACCCGTTGCTCCGTGTGCGCCCAGTAGGTGAGGCCACACCGGCGAGTCCTCGGCGACCCGAGGACGTCGACGCGACGCCTCAAGGCTGGACCCCCGCGCACGGCACCGTGGAGGTGCCCGCCGATCGGATCGTCTGGCTCTTCGTCAACCAGACCGGGGCAGATCCCGTGGACCTGCAGTTCCTGCGGCAGCTGCCGGCCGACGACAGCGAAAGGCTGACGGTCCGGGCCTCGGCCGTCACCGGGTCCGGGCCGGCCGACCTCGCGCATCCGACCAGGTCGACGAACTCAGGCTGGACGTACCGGAAGCCGACGGCAGGATGGTCACCGACGTGGTGAGCCTGCCCCCGTTATGTTCTTCGCGGTCCTGCAAGAGGACCGCTGGCCTCCGGGCCCGGCATGACTGTTCCCCCCTGTCGAAGGCATGACAATGCCGTTGCTTTAGTGGTCGTGCCACCGGTTGTTCAAGGTCACGGCGACCGGTGGACGTCGGCTGCTGGAGGGTTCGTCTGGGGCTTTGCTGGTGTAGCCGGTGACGCAGGAACGGATCTTGCGAGGGCAGTCACGGGATCTTCGGCGGGGCAGCAGACTGCGGCCGATTTCAGAGAGTCCCAGGCGTCGGTCCCGCTTGCGGGCTGAGGGGGGAAAAGCCGCTCGGTGAGATCACCGAGCGGCGGACGACGTGCAGAGCCCGGGTGAACGAGGTCCGCTCAGCGATGCTGCGGTGCAGGCGGGCGGCCTCCTCCAGCAGATCCCGGGTGGCATGGTGCACGATCAAGTGCGCATAGATCTCCTGCCGCACGCCGTCCGGTGTCTGCGACCTGAGCACCGGCCGCCCGCGTTGGTGGGTCTTGATCTCGTCGAAGACGAGCTCGATCTCCCAGCGCCGGGCGTAGAGGACGGCAAGTTCTTCGGCGGGGTACTTCTCGTGGTCGGTCAGGCTGGTGATGAGCCGGACGATGTCGGCCTGCCCGTCGACGCGGTACTCGATCACCCGGACCAGCGCCGGCGGCGCCTTGACGGTTCCGGCCGCCTTGCTGTGTTTGTTCGCCTCGATCCGGGCGAGGTAGCTGCCGTCGGGCAGGACGTCCTGGACTCGGCGGGCTTTGCGTCGTTCGATGCGCCACAGCAGGTGTGTTCCCTGGTCCCGGAGCCGGTGCCAGCGGGCCAGACCCCACAGTCCCCGGTCGGCCAGTAACAGTGTGCCCGTCCCGATATGGGCGTCCAGGGCGTCGGAGACGATGCGCTCGGAATCCTTGAAACCGCCGATCGCGGCGTCCAGGACGGCGTGAGAGGAACACTCGGCCACCGCGACCACTCTGGCCTGCGGATAACCCATGGGACTGCGCTGGGAGCCGGACTTGCCGAAGGCGTCGTTGTTGCCCGCGGAGTCGGGCACGGCCAGCAGTATCCCGTCCAGGGCCAGCACCCGCAGTCCTCGGAACAGCTCGCCGTCCGCGCCGAGCGGCCGGGCCACGGACCGGAACAGTTCCCGCATCACCGGCCAGCCGAGCCGCTGCCGGGCCCTGCTCAGCGACGACTTGTTCACCCCCGACCAGGACCGCAACCCCTTGTCGCCGGTCTTCACCAGCCGCAGGACCTCCAGGTAGTCGGCCTGCGGGAACAAGCCCATCGCCAGCACGAAGTACACCGTGAACCGGGCGGACAACAGACGCCGACGCTTCTCCGAACGCCCCGCGTCACCCACCACCCGGTCCACCAGCTCAGGCGGACACGACCGCGTCAGGACTCCCAACCCCAGTCGTTCAAGTCGCGATATCAGCACACCACTTCAACCGCCCGGCCCTCACAAAAGCAACGGCATTGGAAGGCATGACCTGGGGGGTGGTGTCACCGGGCCCGGAAGGTGCCGTCGGAGACGCTGATCAGAGGCCCGACCACCGCCCCGCCGAGCGCAACGCCCGGCTCCCCGCGGGCGGCAGGTCTGCATAACGTGGATGCGCGTGCACGACACCGATGCCGAGGCCGGCACGTTCAACTCCCCTGGAAGGGCGCGATGTTCGACACCAAAGACGTGGGCGTGTTCCTCGGCCTGGACGTCGGCAAGAGCGCCCATCACGGGCACGGGCTGACCCCGGCCGGCAAGAAGGTCTTCGACAAGCCCCTGCCCAACAGCGAGCCGAAACTGCGGGCCGTCTTCGACAAGCTCACCGCGAAGTTCGGCACCGTCCTGGTGATCGTGGACCAGCCCGCCTCCATCGGAGCCCTCCCCCTCACCGTCGCCCGCGACGCCGGCTGCAAGGTCGCCTACCTGCCCGGCCTCGCCATGCGCCGGATCGCCGACCTCTACCCGGGCGAGGCCAAGACCGACGCCAAGGACGCCGCGGTCATCGCGGACGCCGCCCGCACCCTGCCCCACGCACTGCGCTCGCTGGAACTCACCGACGAGATCACCGCCGAACTGACCGTGCTCGTGGGCTTCGACCAGGACCTCGCCGCCGAGGCCACCCGCACCTCCAACCGGATACGCGGCCTGCTCACCCAGTTCCACCCCAGCCTGGAACGCGTCCTGGGCCCACGTCTCGACCACCAGGCCGTCACCTGGCTGCTGGAACGCTACGGCTCCCCGGCCAGCCTGCGGAAAGCCGGACGCCGCAGGCTCGTCGAGGCGGTCCGCCCCAGAGCCCCACGCATGGCGGCCCGGCTGATCGACGAGATCTTCGACGCGCTCGACGAACAGACCGTCGTCGTCCCCGGCACCGGCACCCTCGACATCGTCATCCCGTCCCTGGCCCGCTCGCTCGGAGCCGTCCACGACCAGCGCCGGACCCTGGAAGCCCAGATCGAGGCCCTGCTGGAGGCACACCCTCTTTCCCCGGTCCTGACCTCGATCCCGGGGGTCGCGGTCAGGACCGCCGCCGTCCTGCTGGTCACCGTCGGCGACGGCACCAGCTTCCCCACCGCCGCCCACCTGGCCTCCTACGCCGGGCTCGCGCCCACCACGAAGTCCTCGGGGACCTCGATCCACGGCGAACACGCGCCCAGAGGCGGCAACCGGCAACTGAAACGGGCGATGTTCCTCTCGGCCTTCGCCGCCCTGCACGATCCCGCCTCCCGCGCCTACTACGACAAACAACGCGCCCGCAAGAAAACCCACACGCAAGCCATCCTCCGCCTCGCCCGCCACCGCATCAGCGTGCTCTTCGCCATGCTCCGCGACGGCACCTTCTACGAACCCCGAACCCCCGAAACCGCTCCCGCATAACCCACTCAGCCTTGACGAAGGACATAGAGGCACCCCCCCCGCTGCGCGAGCTGCACCTCTGCCCGGAGGCCGTCACCGATGCCGGGCTCCCCCTCCCGCTCTCTGCGGACACCGAACTCGGGCACCTCATCGAGAACCGAGAACAGGTGGACGGCGTGGGCGCGGTGGACGGTTCAAGGGGTCTGCCTGCTCAGGCCGCGCGATGGTGCGACTGAGATCCACCAGCAACTGGCCGAACAGGACATGCAGCCAAGCAACCCTACTTGTCATCCTACGAATTTCTTCAACTCCTCCCCCTGTCCGCACAGTTGACAGTGTCTCGGCTCTCCTCAATCATCAGACATCCGATGAATTGGAGCCGCTCATGGGTACGTATCCGAGACGTCAGGTCCTGGGCGCCACGGCCGGAGTCGCCGCCGCAGCAGCCCTTCCCCTCACTTCAGCCACCGCCGCACACGCCGGCGAACCACTTACCGAGCACGCCGGGCCGTGGGTTCCCGTCCCCGAGCCGCTCCCTGTCCCGCTCGACGGCCTCTACGACAACGACGGCATCGACAGCGCCTCCGCACGCGGCGGTGACTTCGACGGCTCGGGCTACACCTTCCCGGGCGAGGAACTCCCCACCGGCCGCGTCGAGGTCGACGGCATCCCCTTCCTCTTCCCCTCCTCGGCCGCCGGCGCCCAGAACAACGTCGTCGCGATGGGCCAGCGCGTCGAACTGCCCCAGGGCCGCTACCTGTCGGCCGTCTTCCTCACCTCGGGCAGCTACGGCAACGCCTCCGGCAGCGCCACCGTCCACTACGCCGACGGCTCCACCAGCACCGCCGGCCTCGGCGGCGCCGACTGGTACGCGGCCGGCGGCTCGCTCTCCGCCCCGTACCGCTACCAGCCGGACGGCACCAAGGACCAGCACAGCGTCGGCATCGGCACCTCGGAGGTCTGGCTCGACCCGCAGCGCGAGGCGGTCGCCCTCACCCTCCCGGTCACCAACCCGGCCGAGGCGGGAAAGACTTCCCTGCACGTCTTCGCCCTCTCGCTCCAACCCGCCGCCCAGGGACGGGCGTTGGCCCTGCGTGACGCCCACTCCACGAACTCGCTGCTGGAGGCGTCCGGCGCGCAGAGCGTCGAGGCGACGGTCGTGAACGCCGGCACGGTCGCGATCCTCGCGGGCGACGCAGTGTCCGTGCGCGTCGATGCCCAGGGTGCCCGTACGGTCGAGCCCGCCCGCGTCCGGCGCCTGGACCCCGGCGAACAGGCCCGCGTCCGCGTCGGCATCCGCAGCGGCGCCACACCCGGCACCGTGCGGGACGGCACGGTGACCGTGACCGGACGCGGATCCCAAGCCGCCGTGTCCCACAAGCAGTTGACCCTCGGTGTCGCCGACTACGGACCCACCGAGACCTCCCTCGCCGGCCATCAGGCGCCGTACTGGTTCCAGGGCGCCAAGTTCGGCATCTTCATCCACTGGGGCGTCTACTCGGTGCCCGCCTGGGCGCCCGTCGGCAAGCAGTACGCCGAGTGGTACTGGGACCAGATGCAGGACCCGAACAACCCGACGTACGCCTACCACCGGGACACCTACGGCGAGGACTTCGCCTACGACGACTTCATCCCGCGCTTCACCGCCGAGAAGTTCGATCCGCGCGCCTGGGTGGAACTCTTCCGCGACGCGGGCGCCCAGTACCACGTGCTCACCTCGAAGCACCACGAGGGCTTCGCGCTGTGGGACACCAAGGTCTCCGACCGCAACGCGGTCAAGATGGGCCCGAAGAGGGACCTGGTCAAAGAACTCTTCGACGCCTCACGCCGCCACACGCCCGAACTCCATCGCGGGCTCTACTTCTCGATGCCGGAGTGGTTCAACCCCGACAACCCGTGGATGGGCCACGCCCCGCGCAATCCGTACACCCTTCAGCCGGTGCCGTACACCGGATACACCGCGGGCAAGGACTATGTGACGCAGTATCAGGCCCCGCAGATGCTGGAGCTGATCCACGGCTACGACCCCGAACTCATCTGGTGCGACATCGGCGGCGCCAACGACAGCCTCCATGTGCTCGCCGAGTACTTCAACCACGCCAAGAACCGCCGCCGTCCGGTCGACGTGACCGTCAACGACCGTTCGGGGATCGCCTTCCACGACTTCACCACGCCCGAGTACACGACATACGAGAACACGGTCGTCGCCAAGTGGGAGTCCAGCCGAGGCCTCGACCCGTTCAGCTACGGCTACAACCGGGCGACCCCCGACGACGGCTACATGACGGCCGAGGAGGTCGTGCGCAACCTCGTCGACATCGTGTCGAAGAACGGCAACTTCCTTCTCGACATAGGCCCCCGGGCCGACGGCACGATCCCCGAGATCATGCAGACCCGGCTGCGCGAGACGGGCCGCTGGCTGCACGTCAACGGCGAGGCGATCTACGACACGACGTACTGGTCGAGGATGGCGCAACTCGGCGAGGATCTACGGTTCACGGTCCGCCCGGACGAGGCCTTCTACATCCACTCCCTGGCCGAACCGAGCGCCAGACTCACCGTCGAAGCGCCGATCCCGATCCGCAGTGGCGACAAGGTGACCATGCTCGGCCACGGCCGCCCCCTGACCTGGACCCTCAGCAACGGAGCGCTGGTGATCGACGTTCCCGAAGCCGCCCGCAAGGCGGGGCAGCACGCGTGGGTGTTCAAAGTGCATTGGCGTGCCTGAGAGGTCGTTGCGCAGACCGGGGTGGTCGGCGGCAGCCTGTTGCAGCAGAGTGCGGCCGGCCGTGGAGATGCCGTAGCAGGCGCCGCGCAGCCCAGGACCCGGCACCGACTGATCGCCGGCTCGCGTACCGGCCCCCTCGCTTCCGCTCGTTCCGCTGAGCGGATCCGGGGGCGACAGCCAGGTGACGGTGCATCACGCTGGCCATCGGTCGTCGACGGCCCATGGCCGCTCGGCAGCGAGAGAGCAACCACCCGGGGGAGTTATGAGAGAACCATCGAAGCCGTCGCGTCGCGTGCTCGCCAGGACGGCGGCCGGGCTGGGGAGGTGGGCGGCCCGGGTGACACGCTCGCCCAAGGCGGTGGTGCTGGTCGTGGCGGCACTGATGGCCACCGCGTTCGCGGTGACACCCGCCTACGCGGACGATCCCGGGCTGAACTGCGCGGCCACCGCGACCGCCACGATCTCGGTGACGCCGTCACCCGTGCTGTACGGCCACACCGCTCTGGTGCAATGGAGCGCGGACTGCGTCGCCAACACCGCTGAAGACACGCTGGTGATCAGCGGGCCGGGTTTCAACCCGTCGACCACCGTCTTCCCGGTCGGTGGCGGATCACAGTCGGTGTTCATCACTCAGACCGGAACCGTCGGCTGGAGCGTCACGGTCGTCGACACGTCGTCGGACACCGGATTCAGCAGAGGGCTGGCTTCTGTCTCCGCCTCGGTGACCGGAGTGACAACCGTGCCCGGTTTGTCGGGTGACACGTCGGCTCAGGCCGGCCAGGCACTCTCGGCCGCCGGATACGTGCTGGGCAGCGTGGGCAGCGTCGTCGACTGCGACAACATCAACCGGGTCAGCTCGCAGAGTCCGAGCGCGGGCACCGTACTGCTCCCGGGGTCCGCGGTCTCGATCAAGCTCGGCAAGAAGCCCACCCCACCGGCCCAGTGCGAATGATCCGTCGGATTTCACACCCGCCCTGCCTTCGTGTCGGGACCGCATCGCGCGGCCCCGGCACGTTGCGGTGATCAGCCTCCTGTTCCTCTTCGCTCACCCCGCAGGGGGTGGGCGGGAAGACGGCGGCCTCGTACACCGCGATGTTCATGAGGACCACGTCGGCGATCCCTTGTGCGTACCCGTCGCCCCGGACGGCTTGGAAAGACGCCCGCACACGACGACGCTGGAAGAACGCTCCGGTACCCGCACCCAGAACGGCCGTGCCCGCACCGATCGAGGCTCCCGCCCGGCCGGCCGTCCGGAAGCAGGCCGAGGCAGTTCCCGCCGACCGCCACGCAGGCCACCCCCGCGAAGGTGAGCATCGTGTGCACGCAAGCGGCGGCCGGGAACGTCATGACCAGCAGCATGCACAGCGTGACCGGGACCGTCGGTGCCGCCTCTACGCCCGGAGCGGCACGTGGTGCGCGGCGTTGTGTCCCGCTCCGAGAGGACGCAACGGCCCGCAACGCTCAGCCGCTGGCCTGTGCGGCGCGGGAGATCTCTGTGGTGGGCGTGCGGCGCGAGGCGTCGGCGGCGAGACGGCGCAGGCCGGTCACGACGTCGAAGCGGTGCGATGCGGAGCGGTGACGGGCAGCCGGGCTTCGGCCAGCGGGGTGTCGAGGGCGGGAGTCACATTCCTTCTCCTTTTTGCTGGGGCCCTTTTCGTTCGTCGGGCAGGTCCAGCTTGATGCGCAGGCATTCCTTGTCACGGTTCAGGTGATGGCCGACGGTGCGTTGGTCGATCCCGACGTACCAGGCAACCTTGGTGGTAGGGCAGTCGAGGATGTAGCGCAACACGATCACCTCGAACTGGCGGTTAGCCTCGATTTTTCGTGACGGTCTGTCGGTTCATCCGATGGGCCGTTACGGCTTGCCGGGTCGAGGGCGGGCAGGCTATGTCGTCGCTGTCCGCTCCGACGTGACCGTCCACCCGCACGACGCGCAGCCCACCACCCCGGCCTGGTCCGGCAACGGCCGCAGGCCACAGCCCCGCTACCGCGACAAGCTGACCTCCGTGTCTGCGGGCGAGGATCGTGCTGCGGTGCGCGGACGGCGGGACGAACAAGGAGATCGCCGCCGAACTCGGCGTCTCGCACGGAACGGTGAACCGCTGGCGGTCGAGGTTCATCCGCTTGCGGCTGGACGGGCTGACCGATGAGCCGCGCCCCGGCAGGCCGCCCGCGATCCTGCTGGACCAAGTCGAAAACGTGCTCACGGCGACACTGGAGTCCACCCCCGGCAAGGACACCCACTGGTCGCGGGCCTCGATGGCCAAGCACTCCGGACTGTCGAGGTCCACCATCGGACGGATCTGGAAGAAGTTCGACCTCAAGCCCCATCTCCAGGACGCGTTCAAGCTCTCCACCGACCCGCAGTTCATCGCGAAGGTCGTCGATGTCGTCGGCCTGTACCACCATCCGCCGGAGAAAGCGGTGGTGCTCTGCGTGGATGAGAAGAGCCAAATCCAGGCGCTGGACCGGTCCCAGCCGGTGCTCCCGATGATGCCGGGCATGCCCGAGCGGCGCACCCACGACTACTACCGGCACGGCATCACCAGCCTGTTCGCCGCCTTCAACATCGCCGATGGCAGCGTCATATCGGAACTGCACCGTCGCCACAGGGCGATTGAGTTCAAGAAGTTCCTGGTCACGATCGACAAGGCCGTGCCCGCCGGCCTCGACGTCCATCTGGTCTGTGACAACTACGCCACCCACAACACCGCCGAGATCAAGACGTGGCTCGGAAAACACCCCCGCTTCCACGTCCACTTCACCCCCACCGGCTCCTCCTGGATGAACCAGGTCGAGCGGTGGTTCGGCCTGCTGACGGACAAGCTCATCCGCCGCGGCCTACACACCTCTATGAAGGCCCTGGAGCAAGACATCAAGGCCTGGATCGACGGATGGAACGAGATCCTCAACTCCCTCGCCGACTACCTCACCAAAATCAACCCGCCGACTATCGAAACCTGACACAGACTTAAGCCCGAGATTTCTGGCGCATCACACTAGTCGGTCATCGCCCCTCCATGAGCATGTGGAGAAGGGTGACGGTTGCGATCCCGACCACGAGCGCCGTCTCGAAGGCCCGGCCCCCGGAGGCCCACCCGGCTCGAAGAACCGCCACCCCGCCGAACACTGCCCCGCAGGTCTCCTGCAAGCCCTTGGCTCCTACGCCGTCGACGGCGACCTCGCACTCAACTCAGGTGGTGAGGTTCGGTGGGTTGTCTCGGCCAGAGGCTCCACCCCTGCTAGGCCACTGCGCAGTGGAGCGGGCGGTGGAGCCCAAGCGCACGGGAGTCACCACCACGACCGCAGCCTCCGGCAGGGCGTCGGGGAGGGCGAGCGCGAGGGGCAGAACGACCAGGGAGTTACGGTCGCTCCGGTAAAAGACGACAGCCCGGGAGGCTGGAGCGTCGAGACGGAAGATTGAGGCGATGGGTGGCCGGGTCCGGTCCGGCGGATCAGTCGTGAGGGGTGTCGGCTGGTTGTGTTGTCGGCGCGGGGGCGGTGTTCCAGGAGCTGAGTATGCGCAGGGCGTTGTCTTCGGGGCTGCCGGGTTCGGCGGTGAGGATCATGAACATGACGTCGGGGTTGTTCGGGCTAGTCCAGGTGTCGCACTCAAGGGTGAGGGGCCCGATGAGGGGGTGGCAGTAGCGCTTGGTGCCGGAGGTCAGGTCCGTCACGATCCGTCCGTTCCACCACTCGCGGAATTCGGAACTGCGCACTGACAGCTCACCGACCAGGGCGGCTAGGCGCGGGTCGTCCGGGTTGTCGGCCGTCGCCATCCGAAGCGTTGCCGCGCTGATGCGTCCCGCGTCCTCCCAGTCGACGTACAGCGCACGCATGACGGGGTCCAGGAACAGCATCCGCGTGTAGTTGCGCTCGGCCGGTTTCAGCTCGGCGAAGTCCCGGTAGAGGGCCGCGGCAGCGGCATTCCAGGCGAGGATGTCGGTGTAGCGGCCGAAAACGATGGCTGGCGAGTGGCCGAGGGCGTCGAGCATTCTCTGCACGGACGGCCGCACCTTCTGGACGCTACTGCGCCGCCGCATGGCGGGTGCCTGGCCCGCCAGTTCGTACAGGTAGGCCCGCTGGGCCTCGTCGAGGCGCAGCGCTCGTACGAGGGAGGAGAGTGCGGTCGCGGAGGCTGGCAGGCGCCCCTGCTCGATGCGGGTGTAGTAGCCGGTGCTCATCGTGGCCAGCCGGGCGACCTCATCCCGGCGGAGTCCAGGCACCCGCCGCACGGTCCCGTCGTCGGCGAGACCGACCGTCGCGGGCGTCAGCTCGGCGCGGCGCGCCTTGAGGAACGCGCCGAGCTCGGAGCGGGGTGAACGCGTATCGGACATGCCCCCCACTATGCCGCAGGTAGTGGCTGGTGAAGGGGGGCAGGAATGTGCCCCGGCACGTCTGTGCCCCGTCAGGGACCTTCCCCTCCCACCCCGCGGCGAGGAGGGGCACGGTGGATGCATGCGAACCGATGTGACCTTCCCCAGCGCCGGGATCACCCTGGCCGCCCACCTGTACACGCCCGACGTCGCCATCGACGGCCCCCGGGCCGCCGTGGTCGTTGCTCACCCCGCCAGCGGTGTCAAGGAGCAGACCGCCGGCGCCTACGCCCAGCAGCTCGCCGACGCCGGTTTCGTTGCGCTCGCCTTCGACGCCGCCTATCAGGGCGAGAGCGGCGGCACCCCGCGCGGCACCGAAGACCCCGCCCAGCGCGTCGAGGACATCAAGAACGCCGTCTCTTACCTCACCACCCGCCCGGAGGTCGACTCCGACCGGATCGGCGCACTGGGCATCTGCGCCTCCGGCGGCTACGTCGTCCCCGCCGCGGCCACCGATCACCGCATCCGCGCCGTCGCGACCGCCAGTGCGGTCGACCTCGGCCTGAATTTCCGCGTCGGCCCGCACGGCAACCAGGACCCCGCCGTCCTGAAGTCGATGCTCGACGCGGCGGCCGCGGCCCGCACCGCCGAAGCGGCCGGCGAGCCCGCCTCCCCCCTGGTCCTGCGTATTCAGGGACAGGACGCCCCCACCGACGGTGACCGCTACAACTACGAGGGCTGGGAGTACTACTCCACCGACCGCGGCCGTCACCCCCGCCAGGCCGACGAGTTCACCTTCCCCAGTATCGACAAGATCGTGAACTTCGACGCCTTCCACCTGATCAACCTCATCGCCCCCCGCCCGCTGCTGATGGTCGCCGGCACCGAGGCCGCCACCGCCTGGATGTCCGAGGAAGCGATCAAGAAGGCGGCCGAGCCCAAGCGGCTGCACTGGGTCGAGGGCGCCAGCCACATCGACCTCTACGACCGCTACGTCCCGCAGGTCACCGCCGAGCTCGTCCCCTTCTTCACCCAGAACCTCGCAGCCCACGCCCCCGCCGGGTTCGTGGTCTGACCCCGCCGCCCGAGAGCGGTTTGACGTTGTGGGCGGGTTGCGTGGTCGCGGAACCCGCCCGTTCATCACAGGAAGCGAGACGTCCATGACCTCCTTGGACTCGTACATCACGCTCGGCCGTTCCGGGCTGCGGGTCAGCCCTCTCGGGCTGGGCACCATGACGTTCGGCGACGACCATGGCTGGGGATCGAGCGTCGAGACCTCCGAGGCGATCCTGACCGACTACCTGGAGCGCGGCGGCAACCTGATCGACACCGCCAACAGCTACACCAACGGCCACTCCGAGAAGATCATCGGTGACTACTTCGCCGCGCGCCCCGGTCGGCGCGAGCGCGTGGTGCTGAGCACGAAATTCCTCACCAACTTGTTCCCCGGCGACCCCAACGGCGGCGGCGGCGGACGCAAGGGGATCATCGGCCAGCTCAACGAGTCCCTGCGGCGCCTGCAGACCGACTACGTCGACCTGTACTGGCTGCACGGCTGGGACCAGGGCGCCCCGATCGAGGAGACGATGAGCACGCTCAACGACCTCGTCACCGCCGGCAAGGTCCGCTACATCGCCCTGTCCGACGTTCCCGCGTGGGTCGCCACGCAGGCGCAGATGATCGCCGCGTTCCGGGGTTGGACGCCGGTCACCGCGCTCCAGTTGCAGTACTCCCTGCTGGAGCGCACACCCGAGGGTGAGCTGCTGCCGATGGCACAGGCCCTGGACATGGGTGTGGTGCCGTGGAGCCCGCTGCGGGGTGGGAAGCTGACGGGCAAGTACACCCGCGACGGCGGCGCCGACGGCGACCGCGCCGCAGTGATGTCCGCGGTGTTCGGCGAGCCCGGCGAAAAGGAATGGCCGATCATCGACTCCGTCGCCCAGGTCGCCAAGGACCTCGGCGTCAGCTCCGCGGAGGTCGCCCTGGCCTGGGTCCGGGGACGCCCCGGCATCTCCTCCACCCTGATCGGCGCCCGCACCATCGACCAACTGCACGCGAACCTCGCCTCGCTCGACGTCACCCTGACGGCCGAGCAGCGCGCGACGCTGGACGAGGTGTCCACGCCGACGCTGAACTTCCCGGCCAGATTCACCACCGGCATCAGCCCGGCGGTCGCCTTCGGCGGGATGACCGTCGACGGCACCACCTACCCGGACATGAATCAGAGCGGCAAGTACTGAACGCCATCGTCCGCGAAGAACCGCCGAACCGGCCCAGCGCCATTGCGTGGTGTGACGACTGGTCACGGCACGTCAAGAACAGGGTCAGAACAGTATGGGAGAGGAAGCACCAATGAAGAAGCGTGTTCTCGGTAAGAGCGGTCTCGAGGTTTCCGCACTCGGGCTCGGGACCATGAACATGACCGGTCCCTACGGACCGCCGCAGGACGTGCGGGAGATGGTCGCTCTGCTGCGGTCGGCCGTCGAGCGCGGTGTCACCTTCTTCGACACAGCCGAGGCGTACGGTCCGCTGGAGAACGAGAAGCTGCTCGGTGAAGCATTCGAAGGCATCCGCGACGACGTGGTGATCGCCACCAAGTTCGGTTTCGACTTCGATCCTGACACGGAACAGGGGCTCGGCGGTCTCAACAGCCGGCCCGAGCACATCCGCAGGGTCACCGACGCCATGCTCAAGCGGCTCAGGACCGACCACATCGACCTGCTGTACCAGCACCGCGTCGACCCCGACGTGCCGATCGAGGACGTCGCGGGCACCGTGAAGGAGCTGATCGCCGAAGGCAAGGTTCGCCACTTCGGCCTGTCAGAAGCGGGCGTGCAGACCATCCGACGTGCCCACGCGGTGCAGCCCGTCACCGCGCTGCAGAGCGAATACTCGCTGTGGTATCGCGGGCCGGAGGCCGAGCTCCTCCCCGCCCTTGAGGAGCTGGGTATCGGCTTCGTGCCGTTCTCGCCGCTGGGCGCGGGCTTCCTCACCGGCAAGATCGACCTGACGACGGAACTGGACGCGAGCGACTTCCGCAGCGGTGTGCCACGCTTCGCGGCCGAGTTTCGTGAGGCGAACCTTGCCCTGGTCGACCTCATCCGTGAGGTGGCGACCCGTAAAGGCGCAACGCCAGCGCAGATCGCGCTGGGGTGGCTGTTGGCGCAGAAGCCCTGGATCGTGCCGATCCCGGGTACAACAAAGCTGCACCGCCTGGAGGAGAACCTCGGCGGGGCAGACATCGAGTTCTCCGTGGACGAACTCGCCGAGATCGACGAGGCGGCTGCGAAGCTGCAACTGACGGGCGACCGGATGCCGAAGTCCATGCTGGGCCTTACAGGACAGTGAGAACCTCCGGCCGGCAGGTCGCCACAGGTGACGGGGGGCGGCACGGCCCCTGCGTGGGACTGTCCCGGCACCGTGATCTCTCAAGCCTGGCGGGACCGGACGGCCGCGTGCAGTTGCGCCTACCCGCGCTGGTCGCCTGACCACTCGCTCCGCGGAACGGGAAAGTTCCGCGGCCACGGAACCCGCCCGTTCATCACAGCTCCAGAAAGCACTGACGCGACTGCTGTCGAGTGTCGGACAGGACCGGCTGCCGGATGAATCGACGCAGGACCTGCTCCGCCTAGTCGGCGCCCAGATGCAAGAGGTCACCGACTAGGTCAGCTCGACCACCAGGAGTATTACGTCGATCACAGATGAACCCGGAATCCGGTCGAAACGCCTTGCCGACCGGCACCATTGATGGCGTGCGGCATCCGCGTCGCTCGCAGCGAGAGCGCACCGCGCGACGAGGCTTGCCAGTGCCAAGAATGATGATGGCGCATTCGGGAAGAGGCGGCTGGCGCCGGGCGGGTCCCCCTTGACCTGCTACCGAGGGCCGGGCATCGTCGATTGTTGCCTTCTCCAACTCCTCCAAACGCATACTTGCGGGCCCCTGGGCCGATCGAGGTGATCACTATTCGCCCGACAGATAGCCGTCCCGAGGGAGACGCGACAATTGCCTCTGCGGCACGCGCAGGTTCCTGTAGCGCTCCTGGTGCGCCCCACCGTTTCCCGGCCGCTCGTGACGAGGTCATCGACGTGACGCCGCTCGGGCGGACCTGGGCCGGCATGGCAGTCGGACAGGCCCTTCTTACCCGAGGTGACCGGCAGTACGTCGGCTTCTACACCCCCGAGCGCAACCTGGTGGTCGCTGGCCGGATGCTGGGGCCCCGGCCACAGGACGCTACGGACTGGAGCCGGCAGACCCTTTCGACGAGGCTCGGCTGGGACAGCCACAATTCCGTCGCCCTGGGCTTGGACCGCGACGGAGCCGTGCACGTGGCGGGAAACATGCACAATGTGCCGCTGGTGTACTTCCGATCGGACCCGGGCGGGGACGTCACTACTTTGCGGCAGGTGACCACCATGACCGATCCGGCCACCGAAGGCTCGGTCACCTACCCACAATTCCTCAACCGTGCCGACGGAAGCCTGATCTTCACGCACCGCGATGGAGGCTCTGGTGACGGTGCGACCTACGTCAACCTGTACGACGAGCGCACCGCCTCCTGGAACCGCTTGATCGATCAGCCGTTGTTCGACGGCAACGGGTCGCCGGACGACCCCAGCCGTACATGGAGTGCCTACGCCGAAGGACCGATCCTGGGGCCCGACGGGCTGTTTCATCTGCTCTGGGTCTGGCGCAACACACCCGACGCGGCCACCAACAGCATGCTCACCTACGCTCGAAGCGCCGACCTGGTGACGTGGACGGACAGCCGCGACAACACCCTCGCCACGCCCTTCACCTACTCCGCCGGCGATGTCGTCGATGCCGTACCCGACCACGGGGGGCTGCTCAACGGCAACGCTCGCATTGGGTTCGACGTCACGGGCTCTGTCCTCATCACCTATCACAAGTACGACCCGGCTGGTGACTCCCAGCTGTACGCCGCCCGGCCAGGGCATATCGGGTGGGAGATCCGGCGTATCAGCGACTGGCGAGGGCGCTGGGAGTTCGGTGGCCATGGCACCATCGACTTCGAGATCGCGCTAGTCGGTTCGGAGGTCCTGCCAAACGGTGACATCGAGGTGAACTACCTCGGCCATGGGCGGCCGTTCACTATCATCGTGAACCCCGAACTCATCACTGTCACCCAACTCGCAACCTCACCTCTCCCCGACCGGGTTGCCGGCGTGCGCGGCACATTCGCCGGCCTCAGGGTGAACGTCTGTCGCGACAGCGGATACGGCCTCGGATCGAACACCCCACGAGGAACCTATGTGCTGCGATGGGAGAGCCTGGGCGTCAACCGCGACAGCCCCCGGCACTGCTGGCCCTCGCAAGGAGCAGACCTCGAAGTCATCCTGCTCAGGCCCAGGCTTGGCAGCTGAAGGAGAGCCACTCGACGAGTTGATCTGAGCCGATCTAACTGGCCGCCGACAATCCGGGCGAGTCTCAAACGAGGTTCCTACGACCCGACTAGCTGGCGATCGTGTCCGTCCAGGGCCAGTGCTGGGGCAGACGTAGGATGCGTCGGCGGCCGGTGGTGACTAGGCGTGCGGCGGCGGAGAACAGTCGAAGTCGTAGGCGTTTGGGTTCCCAGCGGCGGGCTCGGCCGGTCAGGGCGAGCGTCGGCATCCAGGCCAGCAGATCCAGGGCGATCTGGACGATCTCCAGCCAGACCTGGTTCTGGGCGGCGCGGTGCAGGGGAAGGTTGCGCAGGCCGGTGTCGCGAGCGGCGCGAATGCGGTCCTCGGCTCGGGCCCGTTGTCGGTGCCGCAGTTCCAGATGCGCGATCGCGGCGTCCGGGGTGTTGGTGGCGAAGCCGGTCAGGCGCATGCCGTCGGTGTCGGTGAACCTCAACTGAGCGCCGGGATGGGGCCGTTCCTTGCGCACGATCAGCCGCAGACCCGCTGGCCAGCCCTTCAGAACGTCGCCAGCCAGATCGGCCACCCAGGCACCGTCTCGGACCTGGCCGTCGGGCTCGACCGCCGGGGTCCAGGCCGAAGCCGGGACCTGCAGCACGGCGTCGTGGACGGCCTCTGTGATCGTCATCCCGACCGAGTAGGACAGCCACCGGCCCCGCGCCGTGAGCCAGTTCAAGAATTCGTGGGTGCCGCCGGCGGAGTCGGTCCGGATCAGCGTGCGCCGTCCGCGCCGATGGTGCTTCGGCAACTAGGCGAGGGCCATGCCGGTGGTGGTGATGTGGTCGGCGGCGGTGTTGCTGCCCGCGTTGCCCGGCCGCAGCAGTCCGGCCACCGGTTCCCCGGACCCGGCCGCGCCGTGATCGACGAACGCGACCAGCGGATGGTGCCCGAAGGTCCGCTTCCAGGTCGCGGTGGCGTCCTGCTTCTCGGAGTGCGCCAGCACCAGTACCCCGTCGATGTCCACGATGACCTGTCCGCCCATGCCGGGGGCATCGGCACCAGCCAACTTCCACACTCGCTGGCGGACTTCGGCCCTTGCCCGGCGAATCGCCGCCAGCGCGCGAGGGCCAGCCGTGGCCAGGGTCTCGACCAGCCTGGAGACGGTGGGATCGGAGGCTACCGGCCCAAACACCAGCGGCTCGGCCCGCAGCATGGCCACGTCCGACAGGCAGTCCCCGCCGAGTGCCACCGCCAGGGCGACGTCCAGCAGGACCTTGCCCGGATCGTGCACCGCCCGCGGCTTGCGCCACGGCATCAACGCTGCCGATATCGCCGTGTCCAGCCCCGACTTGCGAGCGGTCTCCACCAGTAGCACCCCACCGGCCTGCGAGACCACGGCACCCCCACCGCCCTGGACGCGGACATGCGGGTACGACCCGATACGCTTGTTCACCGGAGAGTGCTTCTTTCCTTGCAGCTGACAGGACCCTCGACAAGTCCAATCATTGCAGGTCAGGAGTACTCTTCACTTTTCTGGCCACCTGTTGGGCACGACGATGGACGAGGCGCGAGGCCGTGATGAGCGACCGCAGAATCACGATCGGATTGCTGGCAACGGGAGCCGTCCTCCTCTTGGCAGGGGGTTCCTGGTTTCTGCTGGGAGAGCACGCGGGCAGAGGCGTTGCCGCCTTGGCTGTCGGCTTCGGCTTTGCGTTGATCTGCTTCTCGCAAGCGGCGCGGATGCTGGCCAAGCAACGATAGAAACCCGGAACTGCCTGATTCACACGCGCGCGGGTGGCGGCCCGGGGCACCCTCAGGGTGAAGAGCTACAGGGCGTCGCATCGAGACGGGATTGACCCATTGCCCCAGCTCAGCGACCATGCCTCCCTGCCTGGCCACTCACCCCTCGTCCACTCGGCGAAAGCCCGAGGTTGGGCAATTCGGCGATCGCCTCGTACAGGACTGTGCTGGACGAAGGCCGGCGCGCGTCCCTGGCAGTGGTTCACGCCCAGTTCGGCGGCAACGCGCGAGACTGGCCGGCCCGACAAACGGGCCAACGCCACGGCATCAGCCCGGAACTCCGCCGACTACTTGCACACCGCCACCCGGAATTCCTCTCCCTGGACTCAAGATCCAGTACCGGCCGCACCTGATCGTCGGCTGCCCGCCGACCACCGGTCCGGATCTCACCAGGCTGAGGAGTGCAGACACAGGTGCGTGTCCGTGAAGGCAACCGCCCCCACCTTGGCGGCACGTGAATCGAGGTGACCGATCAGGCGCTCTCTTCCGGAGATGCCGCATTTCCTCTTCGCCCGGGCGATCTTCAGGCCTCGGGAATGGCCAGGCCGATGTAGCAGCAGTCGAGGAGCGTGACGCGACCGCGTCGGCGACAGCCGCGCCGGCTACTCCGCCAATCACCTTCGGCACGGCGTGACCCTGAGCCCGTCTCGCACCCTCTGGATCTGGGACGCGGCCGAAGCGAAGGATGCGGGCTGGATTGTTGGCTCCAACCCTGATACATCACCTTGTCATGGCCATGAGTGCGATGGAACTGCACAGCATAAATCGCTGGGAGGCGTCCTTCCTCCGCGAGGAGGTGGGCGGCTACTTCGCCCACGGCATCGAGTGCACGCCGGGCGCGACGGTACTCGACGTGGGCGCCAACATCGGCGTGTTCTCGGCCGCCGTGTATGAGCAGTTGGACGGAGACGTTTGGATCTACGCCTTCGAGCCGGTGCCGCCACTCCACGCGACACTCGATCGCAATGCCCGCGAGTTCTTCAACGGACGCCTGACCGCGCTCCCCTACGGCTTGGCGTCCCGTGACGACGAGCTCGATTTCAGCTACATTCCGGCCGCCACGATCTTCTCGTCCTCCTCGCGAAATCAGGGGAACATCGAGGACGAGCGGCGCCGGGTCACCGCCAGCGTCGTCGAAATGATCCGCCAGGGTGGCCTGGGACCGGTCCTGCGCCGCGTACCCACCCCCATCCTCACTCTTCTCATCAGCCGCAAGCTGCGGGTGCTGCGGCGACTTGAGACGCACCGAGTGAAGGTCAGGCCCCTGTCACCGGTGCTCGACGAGCTGGGCATCGATCACATCGACCTGCTCAAGGTCGATGTGGAAGGCGCCGAACTTGAGGTGCTCAGAGGTATCGAGGAACGGCATTGGCCGCTGGTCCGCCAGGCCGTCGTCGAGGTGGAGGGCTGGCAGCACAACCGCGACACGATCTGCGAGGTCCTCCGCACGCACGGCTTGACTGTCAGCACCGAGCAGGACTCGGTGCAGCGGGCCGGCGACATCGGCATGGTGTTCGCGGTCAGGCCCTGACCACGCGCAGTACCCGGGCTCAAGGCGGTATCAACGGCTGACACAAATGAGGTGGATGGGTCCTGATCGCCTTGTCCGGGGCGGGTGTTGGGCGTGCGATCCGGTGTGGGTCCGTCGCCGTGGATCGTGTCGGATGAGCTGTGGGACCGTCTGGAGCCGTTGCCGCCGCAGCGCGAGCGCAGGTTTCGGCATCCGGGTCGCAAGTCAGTGCCGGACCGCGAGGTGCTGGGCAGGATCCTGTACGTGCTGCATGCCGGGATCCAGCGGGAGTACCTGCCGCAGGAGTTGGGCTTCGGCTCGGACGTGACGTGCTGGCGCCGGTTGCGGGACGGGAACGAGGCCGGCGTCCGGCAATGGCTGCACGAGGCACTGCTGACCGAGTTGAACGCGGCCTCGCGCCGGAACCGGTCTCGCCGCACGGTCGACTCCTCCCCCGTCAGGACATAAAAGGGGCAGCACACGGGGCCATCGCCGGTCGACCGGGGCCGTCCCGGCTCGAAACACCACGGAACCCGGAGCCCTTTGATCCGACGGGTTCACCAGCCTCGTGTCGCGGCGCCAGCACGGACGCGAACGAGCCTTCCCGCCTATCGCGGCCCCGACGGTTCGGCCGGTCAATTCGGCAGAGCCTGAGCCTGGGCATTCTTGGCGGCGGCTGCCGCAACGGTTGCCAGGTCTTCGCCCGAGAAGCCGGCGCGGCTCAGCACCGCCAGGGATTTGTTCGTCGCCAGCGTGCACAACGCCAGCTCTGCCGCCTCCTGCTCACCGGCCCCCGCCGCCTGCAAGGCCTGCTCCAGCCTCGCCCGCAGACCGTCGATCATGGCGCGGACCATCGCCCGGCCCTCCGCGTCGAGCGCCGGGAACTGCGTTGCCGACACCGTGAGCAGGCAGCCGTCCGGGACCGCCGGGTCGGCGATACGGTTCAGGGCGACCTGCAGGTAGGCGGCCACAACGGCGCCTGGGCCCTGGTGGGGGCCGGACAACGCCTGCTCGTAAAGCGGCTGGTAGGTCTGCGCGTACCGCTGGAGGCTTTTCCGGAAGAGGGCGCTCTTGTCGCCGAAGGTGCCGTAGAGCGAGCCCCGGCCCAGGCCCGTGCCCTCGGTGAGGCGGTCGATCGAGGCCTCCGAATAACCCCAGCGCCAGAAGACGTGCATCGCACGTCGTAGCGCCTCGTCCACGTCGAACTGCTTGCGGCCTGCCATGGTCCGTCACTCTACACATCTTGTAACGATCGTTCAAAGATGGGTAGGGTCACCGGCATGACAAGCCTGCGTTCGCTGCGCCTGCCCGATGGATTCCTCGACGTCTTCACCAGCCGCCTCGTGGAGGTGAACGGACTGCGGCTGCACGCGGTCACCGGTGGGGACGGCCCGGCACTGCTGCTGATCGGCGGATGGCCCCAGACCTGGTATGCCTGGCGGGAGGTGATGCCCGCGCTCGCCCGCCGGCACACCGTCGTCGCCGTCGACTCGCGCGGGGCCGGGCTCTCCGACAAGCCCGACGACGGCTTCGACGCCGGCACGCTGGCCGCCGATCTGGTCGCGCTGATGACCGCGCTCGGGCACGACCGGTTCGACGTCGTCGGCCACGACATCGGCACGTGGACCGGCTACGCCCTCGCCGCCGATCACCCCGAGCGGGTGGACCGGCTCGCCATCGTCGAAGCAGTGATCCCCGGTCTCACGCCGTCCCCGCCGTTCTTCGGCCCGGCCGCGGCCAACCTGAGGCTCTGGCAGTTCGGCTTCAACCGGCTCACCGACCTCAACGAGAAACTGGTCCGGGGACGGGAACGGCTCTTCTTCGGCTGGCAGTTCGCCACCAAGGCCGCCACGCCGACCGCGATCCCCGCGTACGCCGTCGACGTCTACGTCGACGCGATCACCGCCGATCCTCGCGCGCTGCGGGCGAGCTTCGCGTACTACCGGGCGCTGGACGAGACGATCGCCCAGAACGAGCAGCGCAGCAAGACCCGGCTGACGCTGCCGGTGCTCGCCCTCGGCGGCGCGCTGTGGAGCGGCGAGAGTGCCGCCCAGACGATGCGGCTGGCGGCCGACGACGTCACGGGCGTCGTCCTCGACGACTGCGGCCACTACCCGGCCGAGGAACAGCCGACGCGGTTCGCCGAGATCCTGCAGGACTTCCTCGCGGCCAACCGGTAGCCGGCACGCCACACGACTGAACATCGCGAACGACAGGCGGAGCTTCACACACTCCGCTCCACCGTCGAGCAGGCCCCGCCCTCCCCCACCGGCTCAAACGCCTCCCCATCCGATGGAAACGACGTCTGGCTCCTCCGGTTGAACTGCCCGTGCACCAGGGAGATTTACGTATGGCCTGCCGGGACTCTGCCGAGCTACACCACTGCCAGCACGCGGAAGCCGACGAGTCGGCCGAGACCGCTTCACGGCTTCGCCCCCGGGATGGGCTGATGCGCCCGCACGGTCAGTTCTCGGGGTCGCGGAGGCCCGCAGGGGCCCACTGGCGTGTTTCCTCGGCCACCCGCCTCAGGCCATTGAGGAACAGTCGGGTGCCGCCTCGGAGGTGGGCGAAGTCCTGCTCGCCGTCCGGGCCGGTCAGCACGAGATAGGTGTACTGCTCGATCCAGTCCAGACGGGTTCCGCCGTCCTGCGCGGCCAGCCGAACGGTCACCAGGGACACCCAGCGGCGCACGTCGTTCACGAATGCCTCGTAGACGTACACGAGGTGCTCCGCCGGCTCCAGGTCGACGAACCGCGAGCGGTATTCGATGCGCTCGTCCATGTCCTCGGACAGGACGCGGTTGCGCGCCCGCTCGCCGCCGCCGACACGGAAGTCCAGCTCGTGTTCGGCGGTACGGGACGGGCCGGGCAGTTTGAACCAGCGAGTGCGCAGTTCGGGCTCGGCGAAGGCCGCGAACACCCGCTCCGGCGGGGCTTCGATGTGCACCCGCAGCTCGAACGAACCGTGCCTGACCGGTGTGTTCTCGTCGGCCGGGGAGGTGTCCGCCGTGCCGTGATCGATGTTGCCCGCACTCATGTCGGCGACCCTAACACGCCCTCCGTGCGGTGCCCGGCAGGCCGGACACCGCACGTACGAACGGGAGTTGACGGTGTGTCAGATCCAGCCGTCGAGTGACGCGAGGAAGCCCTCAAGGTCGTCGCGGTGGATGCAGTGGCCGGTGTCCGCCACGTGGCGGACCTCGAAGCCGACCGCCCGCAGCTGCGCGGCGAGGTCGTCCGGTACGAGGTGGTGGTCGCCGGCGCCCTGCACCAGTGAGGGGACGAGGGGCCGCTCGGGCACGTACTGGACGGAGCTGTCCAGCCAGTCCACGGCGCGGATGTCCCAGCGCGCGTACCCGGCGAGTTCTGCCTCGACGTCCTCGGGCAGCCAGCGTGGGAACATCTGCTGGATCATCTCGGCCGTGGTCGCCTTGGTGAACTGCGCGAACTCCTTGATCTCGGCCACCGATTTGTCGGTGAACCGCCACGCCGGGTCGCTGTAGACCACCCGGGAGGGGCCCAGGTCGGCCACCGCCAGGGAGAGTACCGACGCGCCGAAGGAGTGGCCGATGGCGAGATCGGCGCCGGCCGGCAGCGACTGCACCAGGTCGGCGGCGAAGAGCTCGGGCGTGTACCGCTCGGCGTGCGGACTGTCGCCGTGACCGCGCAGGTCCGGCATGATCACCCGGTAGCCGCGCTCGGCGAGCCGTGGCGCCACCCGGCTCCAGGTGTCCGCCGACGAGATGATGCTGTGGACGAGCAGGGCGACCTTGTCACCGTCGCCGACCTCGTGGAGCGTGAGCCTCATCGTCCAGGGCTTCCTTTCCCGACTTCGTCCCGTGGCATGGTCATCGGCCCGCACCGGTCACGTGCAGCAGGGCGCGGGCCGCCAGGCGGTAGCCGAACGCGCCCAGGCCGACCACGACGCCGGAGGCCAGCGGGGCGATGACCGACTCGTGCCGGAACCGCTCCCGCGCCCACACGTTGCTCAGGTGCACCTCGATCCACGGGTGCTCGTAGCTCGCGAGCGCGTCCCGCAGGCTCCACCCGGCGATCATCAGGGCGCCCGGGTTGACCACCGCGCCGACGCTGTCGGGTCCGTGCTCGTGGATGGCGCTCACCAGCTCGCCCTCCGACTCCCGCTGGACGGAGAGGACCTTCCAGCCCTGTTCGCTCACCTCGTCGGCGACCGCCTGCTCGATGTCGGCCAGGGTGTCGGTGCCGTACAGCTCAGGCTCCCGGCGGCCCAGAATGCCGAGGTTGGGACCGTTCAGTAGGAGCATCGTGCTCATGCGTCACCTCGGTGTTCAAAGGTCCGAACCGCATCCGGTCCGCGGTCCGGGGTTCCTTGGGCGGCGGCGGTCGGGGGGTCCATGCCGAGCCTGGTCCCGGCGGTCTCCTCGACGTGGGCCATCGCGTAGCGCAGGATGGGCGGCGCCATCAGGGAGGTGACGATGGCGACCAGGACGACGATCGTGTACGTCTCGGTGTTCAGGACGCCGAGGCGGAGCCCGGTCATCGCCACGATCACCTCGACGACACCGCGCGAGTTCATGCCCGCGCCGAGGGCCAGCGCCTCCCAGCGGTTGAGCCTGCTGAGCCGGGCCCCGATGAACGCGCCGCCGAACTTGCCGGCCACGGCCACGGTGAGCACGGCGACGGCCACGCCCAGGACGGCCGGCCGGGCCAGCGCGGTGAGGTCCATGCGCAGTCCGGCGGTGGCGAAGAAGAGCGGGGCGAGGGCGGCGAGGACGAGGGTCCGCAGCGGTTCCAGTTTCACCGGGTCCAGCACGCCGCTGGTGGCGATCAGCACGCCGCAGACGAAGGCGCCGAAGATGGCCTCCAGGTGCATCGCCTGGGTGGCCGCCGCGCTGAACAGGACCAGGACGACGACCGTGGCGACCGTCGGCATGGCGCTCTCGGAGTGTCCGGCCCACCGCAGCGCGGCCCGCACCAGCGGGCGGCCGATCACCGCCGCGAACAGGACGACTCCGACCGGGTAGAGGACGGAGGTGGCGACGACACCGGCGGTCAGTCCGACGGTGGCCATCGCGGAGACGACGGACAGCAGGAACCAGCCCACCACGTCGTCCACCACTCCGGCCGAGAGGATCAGCTGGCCGATGTCACGGTGCAGCAGTTTCATGTCGAGCAGGGTCTTGGCGATCACCGGGAGGGCGCTCACACACATCGCCACGCCCAGGAACAGGGCGAAGACGGTCGGGGTGGTGCCGGCGGGCACGAACGATCCCGGCAGCAGGAAGCCGGTGGCGATGCCGAGGCCCAGCGGCAGCAGCAGGCCCGCGGCGCTGACCTTGGCCGCGGTGAGACCGCGCCGCCGGACCAGGGCGAAGTTCATCTCGGCGCCGGTGACACCGACCAGCAACAGCACACCCAACTGGCCGACCGCGTCCAACAGGTTCATCTGGTCGGCCCGTTGGGGCAGCAGCCAGTGGGAGAAGCCGGGCAGCAGCGGCTGCAGGAGCGACGGGCCGACCAGAACGCCCGCACTGAGCTCGCCGGTGACGGCGGGCAGACGGAACCGCGTCGCCAGCCGGCCGAGCACCAGGGCGAGCAGCAGAAGGAACGCGACCTGGAGCAGGAACACCAGGAGGGCGTGCTGACCGATCGTCGGCACAGGGGCGGCGAGGGGCATCTCGGCTTCTCTCACGTGGAGGGTCGGCGGTCGGTCGCGCGGTCCTGCGGGCCCAGCGGTGTTCCGACGGATCCGCGGGAGGTGGGCGAGCGGCGTTCCAGGCCGGCTCCTGGTGTGCCGTGCGGCCGTTCCTGCCGCGGAGTCACCAGGGCTCTCGCACCGTGCGGTGGGTGGCCGTGCCGGACGCCGTGGCGCCGCGGAGGTCCATCAGGAGGGGCCCAGTCGCGCGGCCACCAGGTCGATGACCTCGGAAGCCCGGTCGGCGAGGAAGAAGTGGCCGCCCCGGAAGACCTTCACTTCACTCGGCCCGGTGGTGTGCCGCGCCCAGTCCTCGGCCTCGTCGAGGGAGACCCGGGGGTCGCCGTCGCCGGTGAGCACGGTGACCGGGCAGTCGAGACGGCGTCCGGGCTCGTGCCGGTACCGCTCGATGGCGGTGTAGTCGCTGCGGATGGCCGGCAGGATCATCGCCAGCACCTCCGGGTCGCCCAGCAGCGTCTCGTCGGTGCCGCTGAGCGCTCTGATCTCGGCCACGACGTCGGCGTCGCTCGCCGCGTGCACCCGCTCGTCGCGGTAGCGGGACGGTGCCCGCCGGCCGGACGCGAACAGCCGTACCGGCGTGGGCAGTTCGGCGTCCTGCATGCGCAACGCCACCTCGTACGCGAGGACCGCGCCCATGCTGTGGCCGAACAGGGCCAGCGGCTTGTCGTCCAGCTGCCGCAGCGCGGCGAAGATCTCGTCCGCGAAGTCGGGGATGTTGTCGATCATCGGCTCGTGGAGCCGGGTCTGCCGGCCCGGATACTGGACGGCCAGCACCTCCACCGACGGGTGCAGGGCGCGGGCGACCGGATAGAAGAAGCTTGCGGAGCCGCCCGCGTACGGCAGGCAGGCGAGCCGCACGGGGCTCTGCGGCGCGGGGTGGGTGACGCTCACCCACTTCTCGAAATGCGCCGTTGCTTGAGGCATGCCGAAAAAGCTCCTCGTGGTCGGTGGGGGAATACCGCAACCCTAGGGTCGTGCGGGCGGTGCCGGGTATCCCCAGATCTGATAGCCCTGGCCTTCGAACGGCCCGAACTCCGGTACGGCTGGTTAGTCTTGCGCCGTTCCCAGCACGGCAGTTGTGCCTGCGCCAGCCACCCTGCGACGAGGGGTTCCGCGTGCCCGAGGTGTCATCGTACGAACCATCCCCCGGCGCGCGTTCCGCCCTGGACGCGGACGTCATCGTCGTCGGCAACGGGCCCGTGGGGGCCGCGCTCGGGGTCCTGCTGGCCCAGCGCGGTCGGCGGGTCACCGTGCTGGAACGGCGCCGGCGCCCGTACACGCTGCCCCGGGCTACCAGCTTCGACGGCGAGACGGCGCGGCTCCTCGCCGGCTGCGGGACGGGCGCGGGCCTCGGCCGGATCACCGAGCCGGCGGGCGGCTACCAGTGGCGCACGGCCGCCGACGAGATCCTCCTCGACATCGCCTTCCGTACCGAGGGGCCCTACGGGTGGCCGGACGCCAACACCATGCACCAGCCGGCCCTTGAGGAACTGCTGGCCGCGCGGACGGCCGAGCTGCCTGGCGTCACGGTGGTACGGGGCCGTCAGGTGGTGGGGATCGAGGAGCGGGACGAACGGGTCGCGGTCACGGCCGAGGACGAGGACGGCGCGGCCCGGACGTACACCGCGCGGTGGGTGGTGGGCTGCGACGGCGCCAACAGCTTCGTCCGGCACCACCTGGACGTGCCGGTCACCGACCTCGGTTTCTCCTACGAGTGGCTGCTGTGCGACGTGCGGCTGCGCGAGCCGGCCGAATTCGTGCCGACCAACCTCCAGATCTGCGACCCGGCCAGGCCGACCACCCTGGTCGGCAGCGGTCCCGGGCACCGGCGCTGGGAGTTCATGCGCCTGCCCGGTGAGCGCGCCGCGGAGCTGAACCGGGAGGAGACCGCCTGGCGGCTCCTCGCCCCCTACGGGGTCACCCCCGACACCGCGACCCTGTTGCGCAGCACCACGTACATCTTCCAGGCCCGCTGGGCCGAACGGTGGCGGGCGGGCCGGGTGCTGCTGGCCGGGGACGCGGCCCATCTGATGCCGCCCTTCGCCGGGCAGGGCATGTGCTCGGGCATCCGCGATGTCGTCAACCTGGCGTGGAAGCTGGACCTGGTGCTGGACGGTCTCGCCCCGGAGTCGCTCCTCGACACCTATACCGAGGAACGCCGCGCGCAGGTGCACGAGTCGATCCTGTCCTCCGTCCAGCTGGGCCGGGTGATCTGCGTGACGGATCCCACGGCCGCGGCCGAGCGCGACGCCACCATCCTGGCGGGCCGACGCGGTCGCGGTCCTACGGTCCCGGACCCGGCGAAGCCGCTCACCCGGGGGCTCCTGCACCGGGCGAGCGACGGCTCGCCCGCGGCCCCTGCCGGCGAGGTGATCCCCCAGGGCCGGGTACGGGGCCCTGGAGGCACCGGCCTGTTCGACGACGTGGTCGGCCGCGGATTCGTCCTGCTGCTCGCACCGGGCGCACCCGCCGACCTCGACGAGGAGCAGTCGGCGTTCCTGACGGCCCTGGGCACGCACGTGGTGCGCCTGCTGCCCGAGGACGGGGAGCCGCAGGGCGGGGCGGTGGCCGACGTGGGCGGTGTCTACCGCGCTTTCCTGGCCCGCCACCGGACCGACGCAGTGCTGGTCCGCCCGGACTACCACGTGTACGGGGCGGCCTCGGGCCTGGGAGCGGCGGCGCTGGTGGACGACCTGCGGGCCCATCTGGGCGCGGGCGTTCCGGCGGGTGCGGGAGGAAGCGGGGCCTGAGCGGGCCCGGGCGGGTGGGTACGGGCCTGACCACGGCAGCGGCACCTCGCGGGTGCGCGCTCCCCGCAGCGGCGCTGTCCAACGTCGGCGCGGCTAGGTCGTGTCCGCGAAGTCCCGTCGTCCGCCCGGAGGGCGGGCCACGCGGGGTTCGGTGCGTGCGCTCGGCGTGCTGGGCGGAAGTCCTCGTACTGGGACTGGGCGTACTTGGGCTTTCGCCCGGTGCGGCGGGCGTGCGTGCCGGGCGTCGCGGGGCGGGCGGGACTTTGCGGGCACGGCCTAGGACAGGCCTAGGACCTGTCGGTGACGGTTCGGGCCAGGAGGACCGCACCCCGTAGGGAGGAGAGGCCGCCCAGGCGCGCCGCGGCGACGGGCGGGGCGGGGCGGCCCGGGCGGGACAGCGGTGCCAGGTGGGTGACTGTGCGGTCGACCAGGTGGTCGATGCCTGCCGTGAATCCGCCGCCCAACACCACCAGGTCGGGGTGGAGCAGTTCCGTGACACCCATGACGGCGGTGGCCAGGGCCTCGCAGGTGGCGTCGACGGCGGCCAGGGCCCACGGGCGGTCGGTGCGGAGCGCTTCGAGCAGCTCCCCGTAGGCGACCGGTCCACCGCGGAGCCGACCGGCGCGGGCCAGGGTGGCCGGGCCCGAGGCGATCGCCTGGAGGCAGCCTTGGCGGCCGCAGACGCACCGGGGGCCGCCCGGCGCGACGACCAGATGCCCCAGTTCGAAGGAGCCCCGGCCGGGACCGGGGCAGAGCCTGCCGCCCAGGACCAGGCCGCCGCCGATGCCGGTGCCGACGCCGACGTAGAGCAGATCGGCGCAGTCGGCCGCCTCCGCCTCGGCGAGGGCGGCCACGTCGCCGTCGTCCGCCCAGGCGAGACCCGCGCCCGGCACGAGGGCGCCCAGTGCCGGTCCCAGCGCGAGGCCGGTCCAGGACGGCCGGCTCGGCCAGGCGGTGATCCGGCCGTCCGGGCCGACCGTGGCGGGCATGGCGACCCCCGCCGTCTGGAAGCCCTCACCCGTACGGGCCGTCAGGGCGGCGACACCGTCCGCCAGCCGGGCCAGATCGCGGTCCGGGCCGCCGTCCTCGCGCGGCCAGGCGAACAGGTGCTCCTCGGTGCGGCCGTCCGCCGACTCGGCGCGCAGGGCGACCTTCGTTCCTCCTATGTCGATGCCCAGACACCACGGCGGCACGGCTGGCCTTCCGGTTCAGTGCCCGGGCAGGGCCGGGCACAGGGCGAGCAGGTCGGCCGGCCGTCGCAGGACGACGTCGGGGCCGGCGGCGAGCAGTTCCGCCCCGTCGTGGCAGCCCCACAGCGCGGCGACGGCGGTGACACCGGCGCCCTGGGCGCTGGCCAGGTCCGTGGGGGCGTCGCCGATCATGACGGCCCGGTCCGCGGGGACGTCGAGGAGTTCGAGTGCGCGCCGGACGATGTCGGGGGCGGGCTTGGGACGGGGCACCTCGTCGGAGCCGATGACGTGGGCGAAGTACGGAAGCAGGCCCAGGACGTCCAGCAGGGACCGGGCGCGCACACCGGCTTTGCCGGTGGCGACGGCGAGCTTGAGGCCGCGCTCGTTCAGCGTCCGCAGCACGTCGACGACACCGTCGTACACCTGGACGCGGTCGGCGAGCCGGTAGCTCTCGCGGACGAAGGGCTCCTCCATCTCCAGCGGGAGGCCCATGATGCGCATGATGTCGGGGAAGTAGCGGCCCTGGTGGCGCTGGTACTCCTCGAAGGGCGCCGGGCCGTCGCCGACGACCTCGGCATGGGCGAGGGCGAACGCCTCGCCCATCACCGCGAAGCTGTCGACCACGACCCCGTCGAGGTCGAAGACGACGGCCTGCCTGGGGACCGCGGGCTGCTGCCCGGTGCCCGTTCCCACGTCGCGTTCCGACGCTGTGGTCATGCGGTCCGCACCTCCTTGTAGGTGGTGGATTCGGAGGCGCGGTCCGCCGGTCGGGCGGCGCGCGCCGATGCGTAGAAGTTCTCGACCAGCCGGACGGTGCTGCGGGCCTGGGCGACGGCCAGGCCGCGGCGGCCCGGGTCGGCCAGGAGCCCGGCGAGGCCGTCGAGCTGCCGTCCGTACTCGATGCCGATGGGCTCGGCGGGCAGCGGGAGGCGTTGTGTGGTGCCTTCCCGGGTGAGGGTGAGCACCGGTTCGGGGGCCCGGTTGGGGCTGAAGCCGAAGGTGCATTGCAGCCGTGCCGTTCCGGCGCTGCCCTCGACGGTGACGACGGAGGCGTCCAGCGCCTCGTGCGAGGCCCAACTCGCCCGCAGCGAGACCGAGATGCCGTCCTCGCGGACCAGGAAACCGCGGGCGGTGTCCTCGACATCGCCGGCCGGGACATCGGTGGCCCGGTCCTCGCGCCAGGCGGCGGACCAGGCACCGCTGTTGACGAAGTCGTCGGAGACCGAGCCGATCACCTGGGCGACGGGGGCGGGGCCGAGGAGGGAGGTGAGGACGTCGAGCAGGTGCCAGCCGAGGTCGACGAGCACGCCACCGCCTGCCTTGCTGCGCTGGGTGAACCAGCCGCCGGGCTGCGGCACTCCGCGCGCCCTGACCCAGGCCAGGTCGACGTGGCGGATCCGGCCGAGTTCGGGCAGCAGTCCGGCGAGTTCCCGGACGTCGCCGCGGTGGGCGGCGGCACTGCCGGCGAGCAGTGTCCCGCCGTTCCGTTCGGCCGCGGCGAGCGCGTCGGCCTCGGCGCTGGTCAGGCAGACGGGCTTCTCCAGGAAGACGGAGATCCCCCGGCGGAGCAGGGCCGTGGCCACCTCGGCGTGCAGATGGTTGGGCACCGCGACGATGGCGACGTCGACCGTGCGGCGGTCGAGGGCGTCCACGGTGGCGACGGCGGGCAGCCCGGTCGCCGCTGCGGTGGCCGCCCGGGAGCGCGGGTCGGGGTCGACGACGGCGACCACCTCGAAGTCCTCGTGCTCGCGCAGCAGTCTGAGCCACAGCTCGCGGCCCGCCCAGCCGAGCCCGACGACGGCGGCCCGGACCCTCACCGGCCGGCCACGGCGTCGGCGATGATCTCGGCCGTGGTGTGCAGTGCCTCCTCGGAGGCGAGCAGGACCCGGTGGTGCAACCAGACGCAGTCGGTGCTGATCGCCTCGGTGTGCGGGCAGCTTTCGGCGAGCTTGTCGACGGTGGTGTCGGGCGCGGCCGTCTCCCAGAAGGCGTTGGTGCGGTAGATCGCGCGGAAGGCGGCGAAGGCGGGCAGTCCGGCGTCGACCAGTGTGTCGACGAGGGCGTTGCGGCCCTCCTCGGAGATGCCGGGGATGCGGAACATGGCCATGTAGTGGGAGTTCCGGTCGGCGCGCGGGTCCTCGCCCTGGGGCACGACGCCGTCGATCTCGCCGAGCAGCCGGGACAGCAGTGTCCAGCGCTGCCCACGCAGCTCGATCTGCGCGTCGAGGCGGCCCAGTTGGGCCCGGAGCACGGACGCGGAGAACTCGTTGAGCCGCATGTTGGTGCCGGCGGTCTGGTGCATGTAGCGGCGGTCGGTACGGGGCCGGCCGCAGCTGTGCCGCAGGAAGGCGGCCTCGTAGGTCTCCTCGTCGGGGAAGAGCAGCGCGCCGCCCTCGCCCGCGGTCATCAGTTTGCCGTTCTGGAAGCTGAGCGCGGCGACCGTGCCGAACTCGCCGACCCGTTTGCCCTGCCAGCGGGCGCCATGGGCGTGGGCGGCGTCCTGCAGCAGGGCGACACCGGTGTCGGCGGAGAGCTTGTCCAGTGCGTCCATGTCGGCGATGAGCCCGGCCATGTGCACCGGCATGATCACCTTGGTGCGGGGGGTGACGGCGGCGGCTGCCGCGGCCACGTCGATGTTGTACGTGCCGAGGTCGACGTCGACGGGGACGGCGACCGCGCCGAGCCGCTGAGCGGCCTGCGAGGAGGAGATGAAGGTGAAGGCCGGGACGATGACCTCGGTGCCCGGGCCGACGCCCAGACACTGGAGCGCCAACTCCAGCGCGTGGGTGCCGTTGGTGACGGCCAGGGCGTGCGGGGCGCCGTGGAAGTCGGCGAACTCGCTTTCGAAGGAGTCCACCTCCGACCCGCCCATGCGCCACCACTGGCCCTGTTCCAGGGCCCGGATCAGGCCGGTGCGCTCGCCGTCGTCGTACTGCGGCCAGGAGGGGAACTCCGGTGCCGGACGCGCGTTCATGTATCTCCAAATCTCCGCTTCGGACATTTCTCGGCCGATGGCCGACGGGCGACATAAAGCGGGCGGGGCACGTGGCCGACGGAACGATTCACCCCGGGGATCACCCACACAGGAAGGTGCGACTTTCACCGTAGGCACCGCCCGTGGGGCCCCACATCCCCTGGTCTGGTAGTCGTCGCCGGCCGGGTGCGAACCGGTCGGCCACGGGGGTGTTCCGGGTGGGTGCGTCAGTCGTTCGTGGGTGCGTGCAGGCCGAAGAACGCGCAGTAGGAGGCCACTTGGCCGGTCAGCATGTGGATGCCGTGGTGGATGTGGTGTCCGAGGGCGGCAGCCTGTCGCAGCAGGGCCGTCTCGTGGGGCTTCATGATGATGTCGGCCACCACCGACCCGGGAGCGAGGTCCGCGGGCGGGAACGGCAGCGGGTCGCCGGGCCGCAGCCCGAGCGGGGTCGCGTTGACGGCGAGGTCGCTGTCGTGCAGGGGTGGTTCGGCGGCGGCGTGGACGCGGCCGGGCCAGTATCCGGCGAGCCGGTCGACGAGTGCCTCCAGCTTGGGCCGGTCCGGGTCGGTGACGGCGACCCGGTCCGCGCCGGCCGTCAGCAGCGCCGCCGCGATGGCACTGCCCGCCCCGCCTGCCCCGGCCAGCGCGACCCGCCTGCCGCGTACCTCGTGCCCGGCGCGGGCGAGGCCCGCCACGAAGCCGGAGCCGTCGAAGTTCTCGGCGAGCCAGCTGCCGTCTGCCTCACGGCGCAGCACGTTGGCGGTGCCGGCGATCTCGACGGCACGGCTGCGCCGCTCGGCGAGCCGGGCGGCATCGGCCTTGTGCGGAACGGTGACGAAGATGCCGTCGAGGTTGCCGATCCGCTGCAGTCCGCGGACGACCCGCTCCAGGTTGTCCGGGTGGACCTCCACCGGCACCAGCACGGCGTCCGCGCCCTGTTCGGCGAACAGCGGGTTGAGCAGCCCGGGCGACCGGACCTGGGCGACCGGATCACCGAGGACGACGTACAGACGGGTGGTGCCGCTGATCGGGGTCCGGGCCGGGGTGCCGGTACGGGGTCCGGAAGCGGTGTCGGTGTCGGTGTCGGTCATCTCGGGCTCCGGGGGCGGTGGAGGGCGGGTCGCGGGGCGGCGGCCCGGCGGGCTGCGGTGAGCAACTCGGCGACGGTGAGGGCGAGTTCCATCGACTGCTCGGCGTTCAGGCGGGGGTCGCAGGCGGTGCGGTAGCGGGCCGCCAGGTCGTCCTCGCCGAGTCCGCGGGCCCCGCCCAGGCACTCGGTGACGTCCTCGCCGGTCGCCTCCAGGTGCAGGCCGCCGGGGTGGGTTCCCAGGGCGCGGTGGACCTCGAAGAAGCCGCTGATCTCCGCGACGATGTCGTCGAAGCGGCGGGTCTTGCGGCCGTCCGCCGTCGTACGGGAGTTGCCGTGCATCGGGTCGCACTGCCACACCACCTGGTGGCCGGTGGCGGTGACCTTCTCCACGATCGGCGGCAGCACCTCGCGGACCCGGGTGTGACCCATCCTGCTGATCAGGGTCAGCCGTCCGGGCGTGCCGTGGGGGTCGAGCCTGCGGACGTAGGCGAGGGCCTGCTCCGGCGTGGTGCCCGGGCCGATCTTCACCCCGACGGGGTTGGCGAGCAGTTCGGCGACGGCGAGGTGCGCGTCGTCGAGGCCCCGTGTGCGCTCGCCGATCCACAGGAAGTGCGCGAGCGGGCTGGCCAGCAGCGGGTCCGGACCGGTGGTGAACCCGGCGGTGTGGAGCGAAGCGGACTCGTAGTCGAGCAGGAGCATCTCGTGGCCGACGTAGATCTCCTCGGTCCCCTGGCCCGGAGCACGGCCGGTCTCCTCCGCGCTGCCGGCGAACTGGCCGCCGCCGGGGCCGCCGTGGACATCGGCGCCGGCGCACGGGTCCGCCGGATCCGGTGCGCCCATCCGCCGGGCGAGCGCCATCGCGCGGACCGCGTGCCCGTGGGCGAGCAGCATCCGGTCCGGGTCGGGAGTGCGGGCGGCCAGGGAGGGAGCGGCGGAGTTGACGATGTCGCCCCGGTAGACCGGCAGGCCGTCCGCGTCGACGGGCTGCGAGCGCGGCTTCGCGTACTGGCCGGCCATCCGGGCGAGCGGCACCACCGGCAGCCCGGCGGCGTGGGCCAGGACCTGCGCCATGCGCTTCAGGAGTCCGAGGTTGGCCCGCAGATGCGGTTCGGTGCTCTCCGCGAAGGTCTCCGCGCAGTCCCCGCTCTGCAGCAGGAACGCCTCGCCGCGGGCCACCGCCGCGAGCCGCTCGGAAAGCCGGGCCGTCTCGGCCTCGGCCACGACCGGGGGCGCGGTGCGCAGCCGGGCCAGCACCGTCCGCGCCCGGGCCGGGTCCGGCCACTCTGCCTGCTGGGCCGCGGGTCGGGCCAGGGCCGCGGCGAGACGGTCCGCCAGCCGATGCTCCCGCGCGACCCTGACCCGGGCCTCGCCGGGTGCTCCCCCTGATAAGTGCGTCATGCCACCGGAGCTCCCGTTCCGTTAAGGCCGGCCGGCTCGACGAGCCGGCCGATCGGCTGCCGTGGCATGCGTCCGAGGATGTCGGCGACGACGTGTTCGGGCACCTCGTGGACCAGCTCCGCTCCCCCGGGACCGTCGAGGACGAACGCGAGGCCGCGCAGCGCCTTCTTGTCCCGGCGCATCAGGCGGATCAGCTCGGCCGCCTCGACCCCCTCGGGCAGCACGCTCGGCAGGCCGTAGAACTCGACGACCTCCCGGTGCTCCGCCACCCGCGCGGGACCGATCCGGCCCAGAGCACCCGCGAGCAGACCCGCGAAGACCGTGCCGATCGCGACAGCCTCGCCGTGCCGGAGCGCGAAGCCGCCGGCCACCTCCAGCGCGTGGCCGAGCGTGTGGCCGTAGTTGAGGATGTGCCGCAGCCCGGTGTCCCGTTCGTCGGCCGAGACGATGCCGGCCTTGAGGGTCACACTGGCCGCGATCTGCTCCGCGAGGCCGAGCCCGCGCAGGTCGCCGGCGCCGATGAAGTGGCAACGGGCGATCTCACCCAGGCCGTTGAGCATCTCGCGCCGGGGCAGGGTGGCCAGGTAGTCGGTGTCGCACAGTACGGCGGCGGGCTGCCAGTAGGCACCGACCAGGTTCTTGCCCGTGGGCAGGTTGACCGCCGTCTTGCCGCCGACACTCGCGTCGACCTGGGCCAGCAGCGTCGTCGGCAGGTGTACCACCGGCACACCCCGGTGGTACAGGGCGGCGGCCAGACCGACGACATCGGTGGTGGTGCCGCCCCCGCAGGAGACGACGGCGTCGTCACGGGTGAGCCCGAAGCGTACGAACTCCGCGCACAGCGCCTCGACGGTGGCGAGGTTCTTGTCCGGCTCGCCGTCCCGGGCGGGCAGCAGCAGGGTCTCCACCCCGGTGTCGGGCACCCACTCGGCGGGCCGGGCCGACACGACGGCGACCCGCCGGGCGCCAAGTCCCTGGATCACTTCGGCCAGCGAGGAACGCACTCCCGAGCCGATCACCACATCGTACGAACGCTCACCGATGTTTACCGGTATCTGTTCTCTCACGCCGCCTCACCCTGTCGTGTCGAAGCCGGTCGTCCGCCGGTTCGGCCGTCCCGCCCCGGGGGCTGCGGCGGTGGTCCACCGCCGCAGCCCCCGGGCGCGACCGCAGCCGTCACTGGCCGGCGGTCACCCGCAGGATGCGGGCCTCGGCGCGCTCCTTGCGGTCCTGCTCGTCGAGCTGCGGGTAGGCCGGGCAGCCGAAGACCCGCTGGAACGGTGCGAAGGTGTCCCACTCCGGGCGCCGCCGCATCTCCTGCGCGACCGCGTTGTGCTCGCTCCAGAAGTCGCCGCCGATCAGCCGGATCAGGTAGCGCTCCAGTGCCTCGCGGGAGGTGGTCCGCCCGGCATCGGCCGCCACCGCCACCAGCTCGCCGTCGTAGAAGGCGTGGATGAGCCGGATGTAGGTGTCGTAGCCCGTCTTGAAGTAGTTCGCGTACTCCTCGATGAGCCGGTCGGCGTCGGCCGGGTTGGTGAGCGCGGCACTGATCGTCTCGGCGGCTCGCGCCGCGGTCGACGCCGCGACCAGCACCCCGCCGGAGAACATCGGGTCACCGAAGCAGCCCGCGTCGCCGACCATGACCCAGCCGGGGCCCGTGACGGTGTCCGCGTGGTAGCAGTAGTCGGTCTCGATCCTGAGGTCCGTGGCCGGGGTCGTCCCGGTGAGCCGCGCGGTGATCCGCGGCACCCGGTCGAGGTGCTCGTCGAAGGCCTCCTCCGGGGTACCCCTGCGGAACACGTCACGCGGCATCACGGTGCCGACGCTGATGACGTCCTTGGAGATGGGGATCGCCCACACCCAGCCGTCGTCGTGCGCGCCGACCTGGATGTCGCCCTCGTTGCCGAGGTTGTGCCGCTCGTCGAGGCCCGAGTAGTGGCGGAACACCCCGACCATGCGGAGCTTCTCCAGCGTCTTGCGCAGCCCGAACCTGTTCGCGATCCGGCCGGCCCGGCCGCTGGCGTCGATCACGTAGGACGCGTCGATCCGGTGCTCCTCGCCGTCCTTCTCGTACGTGACGCCGGTGATCCGCTCGCCGTCGAGGAGGAAATCCTTCACGGGGGTGCCCAGGTGGATCTCGGCGCCGGCCTTGCCGGCCTCCTCGACGAGCATCGCGTCGAACCGGGCCCGCTCGACCTGGAACGCCCGGTCGAAACGCCCCTCGCCCTGGAGGCTGAAGTCGGCCCGGAAGACACCGGAGAAGAACTTGGTCTCCGTCGGGTCGATGAACTCGCCGCCGAACTTGGGCACATAGCCCTTGGACTCCAGCGCCTCCCGCAGACCGATCCGGTCGAACAGGCCCATCATGTACGGCAGCAGAGACTCGCCGATGTGGAACCGCGGGAACTCGTCACGCTCCAGGAGCACGACGGAGTGGCCCTGGCGGGCCAGCACGAAAGCGCTGACCGCCCCCGCCGGTCCGCCGCCTATGACCACCACGTCAGCCGTCTTCTTCGCCATTCTGTTTTCCTTCCAGCCTTCGTCTCGGATTGCGGATGCTGCCATTTCCCTGCGGGAAGTCGTTCAGGGCGGCTCGGGCAGGTCCCCGGAGAGGATCTGCGCCACCAGGGCCCGGTGTTCGTCGTCGTCGACGACCGTGCGGGCCCGCTCGCGGCCGTCGCGGACCGTCAGGTACCGGCGGCCCTTGAGGACGACCTGGCCGTTGTCGAAGGTCCGCCCGTACAGCCCGCCCTGCAGGTCGCCGTCCGGCGCCGGAGCGGGGTTCGCCCGGGCGTGGTCCTCCAGCTCCTTCCAGTCGTCCCACCGCCGTTCGAGGAGCCGGAAGTCGTAGACGGCACCCCAGCGCCCGCCCCGCCCGCGCCGCTGCACCGCACAGGCGCCGTCACCCTGGTCCACGAGCCGGAACTGGCTGCCGTACTGGGTCTGCACCGCGTCGGTGACAAGGAGCGGTTCGAGGTACGAGGGTCCCGGGTAGCCCGCGTCGACGAGCCATTCGGCGCCGTCCAGCGCGACCCGGATGAACATGTGCTCCACCTCAGTGCCGAAGTTCTCCCGGCCCTCGGCGGTGCTGCCCGCCATCAGGCTCGCGTCATAGCCCAGCTCGCGCAGGAGCCGGAAGAACAGGCGGTTGAGCTGGAAGCAGGTACCGCCGCGTCCGTCAAGGACGACCGTCCGGAACATCGCGTCCTCGTCGAGTTCGACGAGATGGATGCTGTCGGCGAAGTCCTGGCCCGCGATGTTGTACGGGATCGCCATGAGGTGCCGCTTCTGCAGTCTGCGCAGCGACTCGATGCCCACGTCTCTCTCGCCGTCGCAGCCGATGCGCCGGAGATACGCCTCCGCGTCGAACACTCCCTGGTCCCCTTTCGCCGTGCGTTTCTGCCTGGTGGCCGGTGCCGACGCTCCTGTCACACGGCCACCCCCGACAGGACGGGAGCGTCCTCGCCGAAGAGCCGCGCGTGCAGGTGTGCGACGAGCAGCGCCGGCGTCGGGTGGTCGAAGACCAGCCCGGTCGGGAGCTTGGCCCCGATCAACTCGCCGATCCTGTTGCGCAGTTCGAGCGCCGTGAGCGAGTCGAAGCCGACCTCGAAGAGACCCTGGTCGGCGTCGATCCGCTGATTCGCCCCGTAGCCGAGAACGACCGCCACCTGGGCGCGTACGAGATCCAGGAGGGTCGCCGCCCGCTCGGCCGGGGACAGTCCCACGAGCCGCTCGGCGAGCCTGCGGCGTTCGTCGCCCGACACGACCGGCCGGGCCGCTCTCCGCTGAGCCCCGACCAGTCCGCGCAGGAGCGCGGGCGTCTCCCGGCCCGCGGCGGCGTCGGCCCGCAGAGCGCGCAGGTCCAGCTTGGCCGGGACGAGCAGGGAACGGTCGCTGTGCAGGGCCGCGTCGAACAGCTCCATGCCCTCCGCAGGGGTCATGGACCGCAGTCCACCGCGTCGGTTCAGCCTGCTCCGGGCGAGGTCGTCGGTGTTCGCCGCCATACCCGAGGTCTGCTCCCACACACCCCAGGCGAGGGACAGGGCCGGCAGGCCGTCGGCGCGGCGCCTGGCCATCAGCCCGTCCATGTAGGCGTTGGCGGCGGCGTAACTGCCCGTACCCGCACCCAGGAACACCGCCGAGACGGACGAGTACACGATGAACGCGTCCAGATCCGGGACGAGTTCACGGGTCAGCTCGTCCAGCAGGCGGGTCGCCGTCACCTTCGCGGCGAACACCCGCTCCAGACGTTCCCGGTCGATGTCACCGATCACTCCGGCGTCGAAGAGACCCGCGGCGTGGACGACGCCGGTGAGGCGGTGCTCGACCCCGGCGAGCCGGGCGAGGAGGACGGACAGCGCCTCCGGATCGGTCACGTCACACGCCGGGACATCGACCGACTCCGCACCCAACGACCGCAGTTCGGCTACGAGGTCACGGGCACCCTCCGCCTCCGGACCACGCCGGCTGGTCAACACGAGACGACGGATGCCGTACTCGGTGACCAGATGCCGGGCAAGGACCGCACCCAGAGAACCCGTACCACCGGTCACCAGGACCGTACCCTCCGGATCCAGCACTCCGCGGCCGGACAAAGCTGCCGACGCCGACACATCGGCCCGAGCGAGCCGGGGGAGGTGGATCCCCGCACCCCGCAGCGCGACCTGAGGCTCACCGAGCGCCAGGACAGCACCCAACTGCGCCCCGATGAAGGAGAGTTCGACAGGTTCTGCCACTGCTGCCACTGCTGCGGCTTCGCCGACTTCGTTGACTTCGTTGACTTCGTTGACTTCGTTGACTTCGACAGCTTCAGCGGCTTCGGCGTCCAGAAGGACGATCCGTCCCGGGTTCTCCGCCTGCGCGGCCCGCACCAGGCCCCACACGGCGGCACCGGCCGGGTCGATGACGGTCGCGTCGCCGCCCGCCGCGACGGCGCCCCGGGTCACCACCACCAGCTTGGTGTCTTCGAGGCCGCCACCCGCCAGCCAGGTCTGGACGACCTCCAGGACCCGGTCGGTCAGATCCAGTGGGCTGTCGTCCACGCCCTCGGTGACGGCCGTCAGGACCACCGCCTCGGGCGCCTCGGCCGCCCCGGTCAGGACGTCGTCGGCGAGCGTCGCCACCTCCTCGGCGTCGGACAGCCGCACCCAGGACGGCATCGGCGCCTCCACGCTCCGGGGCGCCTGCGGCCAGTCGACCGCGAACAGCGAACCACCGCCGCTCCCGGCCGTCGCGCCCAACTGGGCGGCCGTCACCGGGCGGAAGACCAGCGACCGCGCCGTCAGGACCGGTGCGCCCGTCTCGTCGAAGGCCTCCAGGGCCAGCGAGTCGGCCGTCGGCCGTACGACGCGGATCCGGAGTGTGGCGGCGCCGGCGGCGTGCAGTGTCAGTCCGTTCCACGCGAACGGCAGCATCGTGCGCTCGTCGTCGGCGGCCAGGAATGCCTTGGCGTGCAGGGCGGCATCCAGCAGGGCCGGGTGGATGCCGAAGCCGACGGCGCTCGTCCGGTCCTCCTCCGGCAGGGCGATCTCGGCGAAGACCTCGTCACCGCGCCGCCATGCCGCGCGCAGACCGCGGAAGACCGGCCCGTACACGTAGTCGTGGGCGAGGAGCCCCGCGTAGAAGTCCTCGGGTTCGATCCCGACCGGTTCGGCGCCGGGCGGCGGCCACGCGGTGCCGTCGAAGCCGGGGGCGGCAACGGCGGCGGTCGCCGTGAGGGTGCCGGTGGCGTGGCGGGTCCAGGGCTCGCCGGTGGCGTCCTCGGGGGTCGAGTAGACGGCGACGGTGCGGGCTCCGGTCTCGTCCGGTCCCCCGACGCTGATCTGGACGCGGACACCGCCCTGCTCGGGCAGGACGAGGGGCGCCTCGATGACCAGTTCGTCGAGTGTGCCGCAGCCGACCTCGTCACCCGCGCGAACAGCCAGTTCCACCAGCCCGGTACCGGGCATGAGCACGGTGTCGCCCACGGCGTGGTCGGCCAGCCAGGGATGGGTACGCAGCGACAAACGGGAGGTGCAGAGCACCCCACCGGTCTCCGGCACCTCGACGAACGCGCCGATCATGGGGTGATCGGTGCCGGTCAGACCGAGCGAGGCGACATCGCCGCCCGCGCCGGGGCCGCCTGCCGGGAGCCAGTAGTGCTGGTGGTCGAAGGCGTACGTCGGGAGGTCGAGGTGCGAAGCACCCGCAACCGGCAGTATGCCCGCCCAGTCGACGGAGCCGCCGTGGACGAAGACTTCGGCGGTAGCGGTGAGGAGGGTCTGCGCTTCGGGACGGCCGTCCCGCAGAGCGGCGACACAGGCCGCCCGTTCGCCGGCCGATTCGGCCACGACACTCGACAAGGCCGCGCCCGGGCCCAGTTCAACGAAGACGACGTCTCCGTCACCGGCTGCGGCCGTGACACCGTCGGCGAAACGCACCGGACGGCGGACATGGTCCACCCAGTACTGCGGGTCGGTGAGCTGCCCCGGCCCGGCAAGCCGCCCGGTCACGTTGGACACCACCGGGAACTCCGGCTCCGACCAAGACACTTGAGACAAGGTGTGCGCGAACTCGTCGAGCATCGGCTCCATCAGAACCGAGTGGAAGGCGTGCGAGACGCTCAGCCGCTTGGTCTTGCGACCCTGCTCCCCGAGCTTCCCCGCCACCGCCAGTACCGCATCCTCGACACCCGAAAGGACAACGGACGCAGGGCCGTTGACTGCCGCCAGGCCCACACCCTCGCCCAGCAGCCCGGCAACCTCCGCCTCCGACGCCGCCACCGCGACCATCGCGCCACCCGACGGGAGCGCCTCCATCAACCGGCCCCGCGCGGCCACCACCACCGCCGCATCCGCCAGCGACAACACCCCAGCCACATGCGCTGCGGTGATTTCACCGATGGAGTGGCCCATCACCGCATCCGGCTTCACACCCCACGACTCCACCAGCCGGAACAGTGCCGTCTCCACAGCGAACAACCCCGCCTGCGTAAACACCGTCCGACTCAAATCACCGGCCTCACCCAGGACGACGTCCCTGACCGAATACTCCACCCAGCCCGACAACTGCCCGTCCAGCGCCGCACACGCCGCATCGAACGCCTCCGCGAACACCGGATAGCGCGCATACAACTCACGGCCCATGCCGACCCGCTGAGAACCCTGACCCGGAAACACCAGCACGACTTTCGACGCCTCGGACGACGGAGCACCGGCCGTCACCACCCGCGCAGCCGACTCTCCCCGCGCCAGTGCGCCGAACCCCGCCAACGCCTCCTCCCGCGAACCGGCCACCACCACCGCACGCTCCGACAACACCGCCCGCTGAGCGACCAACGCACCCGCCACGTCCGCCAGAGGAACCTCCTGGCCACCGAGGAACGCCAGCAGCCGCTCCGCCTGACCTGCCAGAGCGCCCGCGCTACGCGCGGACACCACCAACGGCACCGCTCCGTCGACGACATCCACCGTCGGCTCCGGCTCAGGTGTCGGCTCAGACGCCTCTTCCAGTTCCGGCGCCTGCTCCAGGATCACGTGCGCATTGGTGCCGCTCAGGCCGAAGGAGGACACCGCCGCCCGGCGAGGCCGCTCGACCTCCGGCCAGGCGCGGGCCTCGGTGAGCAGTTCGACGGCGCCGGCCGTCCAGTCGACCTGCGCGGAGGGCGCGTCCACGTGGAGGGTCGCGGGCATGACGCCGTGCCGCAGCGCCTGCACGGTCTTGATCACGCCGGAGACACCGGCGGCTGCCTGGGCGTGGCCGATGTTCGACTTCAGCGAGCCCAGCCAGAGCGGCTGGTCGGCGGGTCGGCCGCGCCCATAGGTGGCGAGCAGGGCCTGTGCCTCGATGGGATCGCCGAGTACGGTGCCGGTGCCGTGGCCCTCGACCAGGTCGACGTCGGCCGTCGACAGGCCGGCCGCCGCGAGGGCCTTGCGGATGACGCGCTGCTGGGAGGGGCCGTTGGGGGCGGTGAGGCCGTTGGACGCGCCGTCCTGGTTGACCGCGCTGCCGCGCAGCACGGCCAGGACGGGGTGGCCGTTGCGGCGCGCCTCCGACAGACGCTCCAGTACGACCACGCCGGCGCCCTCGGCCCAGCCGGTGCCGTCGGCGGCGTCCGCGTACGACTTGCAGCGGCCGTCGGACGCGAGCGCTCGCTGCCGGGAGAACTCCATGAACATGCTCGGGCTCGACATCACGGTCGAACCGCCGGCCAGGGCGAGCGAGCACTCGCCCTGACGTAGCGCCTGGGCGGCGAGGTGGAGGGCGACGAGGGAGGACGAGCAGGCCGTGTCGACGGTCACCGCGGGCCCCTCGAACCCGAACGAGTACGAGATGCGGCCTGACGCCACGCTCGCTCCGGTGCCGGTCAGCGCGAAGCCGCCCAGTTCCGCGGGCACGTTGCCGCCCGCGTAGTAGTCGACGCCCATGATGCCGTTGAACACGCCGACGTCCGCGTCCTTGAGCGTGCCCGGGTCGATGCCCGCCCGTTCCATGGCCTCCCACGACGTCTCCAGCAACAGCCGCTGCTGCGGGTCCATCGCCGTGGCCTCGCGCGGGGATATCCCGAAGAACGCGGGGTCGAAGTGCCCGGCCTCGTACAGGAAGCCGCCCTGGTCGACGTACGAGGTCCCCTCGTGCTCGGGATCGCTGTCGAAGAGCTTGTCCAGACCCCATCCGCGGTCGTTCGGGAAGCCGGACACCCCGTCCCGGCCCTCGGTGACCAGCCGCCACAGGTCCTCGGGGCTCGCGACCCCGCCGGGCAGGCGGCAGGCCATGCCGACGATCGCCACCGGATCGTCCGGATCGTGCGCGACCGCCGAGGCCGGCGTCACCGGACCCGCCGCGGTCAGTGCGGCTCCCGTCCCGTCCAACTCACTGTCCAGGAAACGTGCCAGGGCAAGCGGGGTGGGGTAGTCGAAGACGACCGTGGCGGGGAGGCTGAGGCCGGTGGCCTCGCGCAGGCGGTTGCGCAGCTCGACCGAGGTGAGCGAGTCGAAGCCGGCGTCCTTGAACGCCCGTTCCGCCACTACCTTCGCCGCACCCGCGTGCCCGAGCACGGCGGCGACACGGGTACGGACGAGGTCCAGAAGCAGCGCCTTCCGCTCGGCGGGCGCAAGCCCGGCCAGCCGTGCGGCGAGCCCGCTGCCGCCGTCCTGCGCGGCCCCGCGCGCCGCCTGCCGACGAGCCGGCCGCACCAGGTCGCGCAGCAGCGGCGGCACCCCGGCGCCGGCCGTGGCGGCAGCGCGCAGGGCGTGCAGGTCCAGCTTGGCCGGGACGAGCAGGGAACGGTCGCTGTGCAGGGCGGCATCGAACAGCGCCAGGCCCTCGTCCGCCGACAGGGGCTCCACACCGCCGCGCCGGTTCATCCGACTCCGGGCCAGCTCGTCCAGTTCGGCGCCCATGCCGGAGGACTGCTCCCACGGTCCCCACGCGAGGGACAGGGCCGACAGACCGTCGGCTCGACGCCTGGCCATCAGGCCGTCCATGAAGGCGTTGGCAGCCGCATAACTGCCCGTTCCCGCGCCCAGGAAGACAGCGGAGACGGAGGAGTAGACGACGAACGCGTCGAGATCCGGGACGAGTTCGCGCGTCAGCTCGTCCAACTGCTGAAGGGCGGTGACCTTCGGCGCGAACACGCGGGCCATCCGCTCAGGAGTGATGTCGCCGATCACCCCGCCGTCGAAGACGCCCGCGGCGTGGACGACCGCAGTGAGCCGGTGCTCGGACGCGGAGAGTTCGGTGAGGAGAGCAGCCAGGGCCTCCGGGTGGGTCACGTCACACGCCGGGACATCGACCGACTCCGCACCCAGGGCTCGCAGTTCGGCCACGAGGTCGCGGGCGCCGTCCGCCTCCAGGCCGCGCCGACTGGTCAGCACGAGGCGGCGGATGCCGTACCGGGTGACCAGGTGACGGGCCAGCACCGCACCGAGAGACCCCGTGCCGCCGGTCACCAGGACGGTGCCTTCCGGGTCCAGAACCGTGCGAGCGGGTGCGGACACCGACACGTCGGCCACAGCGAGCCGGGGGACGAGCAGTTGGCTACCACGGACTGCGAGCTGGGGTTCGGCCGTATGCAGTACGGTGCTCAACTCGCCATCGGAGAGGGGTAATCCGGTGTCGATGAGTACGATCCGGTCAGGGTTCTCCGCCTGCGCGGCCCGGACCAGGCCCCACACGGCCGAGCCTGCGGGGTCAGTGAGCGCCGCGTCACCGCCGGCGTCGACGGCGCCCCGGGTGCGTACGACGAGGCGCGAGGCGTCGTCGGCCGTCTCGTCGGCCAACCAGGTCTGAACGGCCTCCAGTACGCGGCTGGTGAGTGCGTAGGGAGTCTCGGCGTGAGCGTCGGTGTCACCGGCGGTGACGGCCTCGACGACGGTGAACTGCGGCAGGGCGGACGGCATCCCGGCCTCCGGGGCCGGAGCCGGCGCCGGGGCGGGCAGTTCGGTCCACTCGACCGTGAACAGGGAGTCACTGCCCGGTGCGGTGCCGGCCGCGGCCTCCAACTGCTCGGCGGAGATGGCCCGGGAGACCAGGGAGTCCAGCCTGAGGACGAGACCACCCGCGTCGTCGACCGCCTCCAAGTCCATGGTGTCCGGCGCGAGTTGTACGACCCGTGTCCGGATGGAGGAAGCTCCGGCGGCGTGCAGCGCCAGACCTTTCCAGGCAAACGGAAGCCGTACGACGGGCTCGTCGGCCGCCGTGTCGTCCGGGACCCGGCCGCGGAGGGCGGCGGCCGCGTTGAGCATGCTGGAGTGCAGGGCGGCGTCCAGCAGTCCCGGGTGGATGCCGAACCGGGCCGCGTTGTCGCGCAGTTCCTCCGGCAGAGCGACCTCGGCGAAGACCTCGTCGCCGCGCCGCCATACAGCGCGTACGCACTGGAACGACTCCCCATAGGCGTAGCCCGCGCGCGCGAGCAGGTCGTAGCCGCCGTTGATGTCCATCGGCTGGGCCCCGGGCGGCGGCCAGGCGGCGAAGTCGAACTTCGCAGCGGGCGCGGCAAGCGTCGTCGGCGCCAGCATTCCGGACGCGTGCCGGGTCCATGCACCGGCTCCGTCGGCCTCGGCGTCCTCGCGGGCGGAGTACACCTCGACGGTACGGGCGCCGTTCTCGTCGGGGCCGCCGACGGCGACCTGGACACGGACACCGCCCTGGGCGGGGACGACGAGGGGCGCCTCGATGACCAGTTCGTCGAGTGTGCCGCAGCCGACCTCGTCACCGGCCCGAACCGCTAGCTCCACCAGTCCGGTACCGGGGACCAGGACGACCCCGCCGACGGCATGGTCCGCGAGCCAGGCGTGCGTACGCAGGGAGAGACGAGAAGTGAAGACCAGACCGTCCGACTGCGGAAGCCGCACCACCGCACCGAGCATCGGGTGATCGGCCTTGCCCTGGCCGAGCGAGGAGACATCGGTGGCAGGAGTAGCGGGGAGCCAGTAGTGCTGGTGGTCGAAGGCGTACGTCGGAAGGTCGACCCGGACGGTCCCGGCACCGGCCGGAAGGACCCCACTCCAGTCGACCGCCCCACCGTGCACGAAGACCTCGGCCGTCGCGGTGAGGAGGGTCTGCGCCTCCGGACGCCCGTCCCGAAGAGCCGCGACGCAGGTCGCCCGTTCGCCGGCCGATTCGGCCACCACACTCGACAAGGCCGCGCCCGGGCCGAGTTCAACGAAGACGACATCTCCGTCACCGGCCGCGGCCGTGACACCGTCGGCGAAACGCACCGGACGGCGGACATGGTCCACCCAGTACTGCGGGTCGGTGAGCTGCCCCGGCCCGGCAAACCGCCCGGTCACGTTGGACACCACCGGGAACTCCGGCTCCAACCACGACACTTGAGACAAGGTGCGCGCGAACTCGTCGAGCATCGGCTCCATCAGAACCGAATGGAAAGCGTGCGAGACAGTCAGCCGCTTCGTCTTACGACCCTGTTCCGCGAGCTTCCCCGCCACCCGCAGTACCGCGTCCTCGACACCCGAAAGCACCACCGACGCGGGGCCGTTGACCGCCGCCAGACCAACGCCCTCACCCAACAGCCCGGCGACTTCCGCCTCCGACGCCGCCACCGCCACCATCGCGCCACCCGACGGGAGCGCCTCCATCAACCGGCCCCGCGCCGCCACCACCACCGCAGCATCCGCCAGCGACAACACCCCAGCCACATGCGCCGCCACGATTTCGCCGATGGAGTGGCCCATCACCGCATCCGGCCTGAGCCCCCACGACTCCACCAGCCGAAACAGTGCCGTCTCCACAGCGAACAACCCCGCCTGCGTAAACACCGTCCGACTCAAATCACCCGCTTCGCCAAGGACGACATCCCGGACCGGATACTCCACCCACCCTGACAACTGCCCATCCAGCGCCGCACACGCCGCATCGAACGCCTCCGCGAACACCGGATACCGGCCATACAACTCACGGCCCATCCCCACCCGCTGCGAACCCTGACCCGGAAACACCACCACCGTACGAACCGAGCCGCCGGCACTCCCCCTGACCACAACAGGACTCAACTCACCCCGCGCCAGCGCACCCAGCCCGGCCAACGCCTCCCCACGCGACCCGGCAACCACCACCGCACGCTCCGACAACACCGCCCGCTGAGCGACCAACGCACCCGCCACGTCCGGCAGATACACGCTGTCCGACGATTCGAGCAGGGAGGCGAGGCGCTCGGCCTGTCCGGACAGTGATTCCGCGGAGGCCGCCGAGATCACCAGGGGCACGGCGCCCTCACTCTTTGCGGGCTCTGCCGGTTCCGTCTCGGGTTCCGGTGCCTGCTCCAGGATCACGTGCGCGTTCGTCCCGCTCACGCCGAAGCCCGAGACACCCGCCCGACGCGGCCGGTCCGCCTCCGGCCAGTCACGTGCCTCGGCCAACACCTTCACGGCGCCCGCCGACCAGTCCACCTGCGAGGACGGGGCATCGACATGCAGGGTGGGCGGCATGACTCCGTGCCGCAGCGCCAGCACCATCTTGATCACACCGGAAACACCCGCAGCCGCCTGCGTGTGACCGACGTTGGACTTCAACGAACCCAGCCACAAAGGCCGTTCGGCAGACCGGTCCTGACCGTAGGTCGCCAGCAGCGCCTGTGCCTCGATCGGATCGCCGAGCACCGTGCCGGTGCCATGCCCCTCGACCACGTCCACGTCCGATGTCGACAGACCGGCGTTGGCGAGCGCCTTGCGGATGACGCGTTGCTGCGAAGGCCCGTTGGGCGCTGTCAGGCCGTTGGACGCACCGTCCTGGTTGACCGCCGAGCCACGGACGACCGCCAGCACCTTGTGGCCCTTGCTCCGGGCCTCGGACAGTCGTTCCAGGACGACGACACCGGCGCCCTCGGCCCAGCCCGTACCGTCGGCCGCATCCGCGTACGACTTGCACCGGCCGTCGGAGGCGAGCCCGCGCTGCCGCGAGAAGTCGATGAAGAGACCGGGAGTGGCCATCACGGTCGCGCCGCCGGCCAGCGCCATCGAGCACTCCCCGCGGCGCAGCGCCTGGACGGCGAGGTGGATGGCGACCAGGGACGACGAGCAGGCGGTGTCGAGCGTGACCGCGGGGCCTTCAAAGCCGAAAACGTAGGAGACCCGGCCCGAGGCCACACTGGCCGCCGCTCCGGTGCCGGTGAACCCCTCCAGTTCGGGGGGCACGTTGCCACCCGCGAAGTAGTCGACGCCCATGATGCCGCTGAAGACGCCGACGTCCGTGCCCTTCAGGGTCTCGGGGTCGATCCCGGCACGTTCCAGGGCCTCCCAGGAGGTCTCCAGGAGCAGTCGCTGCTGGGGGTCCATCGCAAGGGCCTCACGCGGCGAGATCCCGAAGAGGCCGCCATCGAACAGGCCCGCCCCGTGCAGGAACCCGCCCTGGTCGACGTACGACGTGCCGGTCTTCTCGGGGTCCGCGTCGAACAGGCCGTCCAGGTCCCAGCCGCGGTCGGCCGGGAAGCCGGACACACCGTCGCGGCCCTCGGTGACCAGGCGCCACAGGTCCTCGGGGCTCGCCACTCCGCCCGGCAGACGGCAGGCCATGCCCACGATCGCGATCGGTTCCCGTGAGGCATTGACGAGTTGGCGGTTGCGCTTCTTCAGCGAGCCGACCTCTTCGAGCGACTTCCGCAGCGCCTCGACGACCTTCTCATATGAAGTACTCACTCAGCTGTCCTCATCAGTAGGTACCGCATCAGTCTTCGAGGTCCTCGTCGCTGTCACCGAGCGCCAGTTGCACGAGGTCGTCGACGTCCAGACCGGCGAGCGTCCCCGGTCCGTCGGTCTCGTCCGGCTGCCCGGCACCGGGCGCGGCGGTGTCGAGAGCGGCCAGCTCGACCAGGGCGTCCAGCAGTCCGGCCTCCCGGATCCGAGCCAGCGGGAGGGAGACCAAGACGTGCCGCAGCCGCTCTTCGTCGATCTCCGTTCCGCTCTTCGCGCCGTCCGGGAGGAGTTGGGCGTGTACGTGGCGGGCCAGTGCGAGCGGGGTCGGGTAGTCGAAGACCGCCGTCGCGGCCAGGTTGAGGCCGGTGGCCTCGCGGAGGCGGTTCCGGAGCTCGACCGAGGTGAGCGAGTCGAAGCCGGCGTCCTTGAACCGCGTACCGGCCACGACCCCCTCCGGACCGCTGTGCCCCAACACCGTCGCCACCTGGGTGCGAAGGAGGTCGAGAAGCGCGGCCTCCTGCTCGGCCCGCGCGCGCCCGGCCAGCCGGCGGCGCAGGGCGTCACCGTTGTCACCGGACGCGGCTCGCACCACCTGGCGGGTGCCCCGGACCAGGCCCCGCAGCAGGGGTGGCACACCGCCGCCCGTCGCCGACTCGGCGCGGACGGCCCGCAGGTCCAGGTCGATCGGCACGAACAGCGCTCGGTCTCCGCTCAGTGCCGCATCGAAGAGGGCGAGACCCTCCTTCGCCCGGAGCGGCACGATGCCGCCGCGCCGGTTGGTACGGGTGCGCTGGGCCGCCTCGGTTCCCGCGGTCATTCCGGCGGTCTGCTCCCACGGGCCCCAGGCGAGTGAGGTGCCCGGCAGGCCCGCCGCCCGGCGCCGGTGGGCGATTGCGTCCAGGTAGGCATTCGCCGCCGCGTAGTTGCCCTGACCCGCCGACCCGAACAGACCCGACGCGGAAGAGAACACCGCGAACACCGACAGGTCCAAGCCACGGGTCAGCTCATCCAGATGACGTACAGCCGCCACCTTCGGCCCGAACACAAACGCCAACCGTTCCGGCGTCAGCGCACCGATCACACCGTCGTCCAACACACCAGCCGTGTGCACAACCCCGGTCAGTGGGTGCTGCACCGACACAGAATCCAGGAGCGCGGCCACCGCATCACGGTCGGCGACGTCACACGCCGCCACCCGCACCGACTCGGCACCCAACTCCCGCAACTCGGCGACCAGTTCCCCCGCGCCCTCGGCCTCCGGACCACGCCGACTCGCCAACACCAGATGACGAGCGCCGTGCTCGGACACCAGATGACGGGCCACCAACCCACCCAACGAACCCGTACCACCCGTCACCAACACCGTGCCCCCGACAACCGGAGCAAGACCCCCCACCGACTCAACAACCGCGGCACGCACCAGACGCGGCACGGACAACACCGAACCGCGGACCGCGAGTTGCGGCTCACCGCTGGCCAGCGCCACGCCCAAGTCGCCCTCGAAGGAGCTGTTTTCGGTGTCGAGGAGGACGATCCGATCGGGGTTCTCGGCCTGGGCCGTGCGGATGAGACCCCAGACGGCGGCGCCGGCCGGGTCGGTGACGTCACCGTCGCCGCCGGCCGGCACCGCGCCCTGAGTGACCACCACCAACTTGCCGCTCTCGAAGGCCGGGGCCACCAACCAGGCCTGGAGTACGCCGAGCACGCGGGCCGTGAGCCCGAGTGCGTCGTCGTCCTCCGAAGCGACCGCTCGTACGACCACTGCCGACGGTGCTTCGTCGCGGGCGCCCAGTGCCGCCACGTCGGTGGCAGTGTCGACCGGTGCCCAGGACGGCACCGGCGCGACCGTACGCGTGGGCGCGGCGGGCAACTCGGTCCACTCCACACCGAACAGGGCGTCGTCACCCGCCACACCGGCCGCCGCCTCCAGCTGCTCGGCGGAGACCTCCCGGAACACGAGTGAGTCCGTGGTCAGGACGAGACCGCCGGTCTCGTCGGCCGCCTGCAACGACACCGCGTCCGGCCCGGACGGTGCCACCCGCACCCGCAACGCCGAAGCACCGGTGGCATGCAGCGCCAGGCCGTTCCAGGCGAACGGCAGCACGGTCCGGGACCGGTCCACTCCGCCAGGGGCGTCGACCGGCTGGACGAACCCGTTGGAGTGCAGTGCGGCGTCCAGCAGGGCGGGGTGGATGCCGAACCTGGTGGCGCTGTCGCGCTGGTCCTCCGGCAGGGCGATCTCGGCGAAGACCTCCTCGCCACGCCGCCACACCGCACGCAGGCCCTGGAACGCCGGGCCGTACGTGTAGCCCACCCGGATCAGACCCGCGTAGAAGTCGTCGACGTCCACCTCGACTCGCTCGGCGCCGGGCGGCGGCCAGGCAGTGAAGTCGACCGTTGCCGCGCGCACGGCAGCCTCCCGCACCAGCCGGCCGGTAGCGTGACGGATCCACACGTCGGCGCCGCTGCCCTCCGTGCCCTCGTCACGGGTCGAGTAGATGTCGACGGCGCGGGCGCCGTTCTCGTCGGGGCCTCCGACGGCGACCTGAACGCGGACACCGCCCTGGGCGGGGACGACGAGGGGCGCCTCGATGACCAGTTCGTCGAGTGTGCCGCAGCCGACCTCGTCGCCGGCCCGTACCGCCAGCTCCACCAGTCCGGTACCGGGGACGAGGACGACCCCGCCGACAGCGTGGTCCGCGAGCCAGGCGTGCGTACGCAGGGAGAGACGAGAAGTGAAGACCAGGCCGTCCGACTGCGGAAGCCTCACCACCGCACCAAGCATCGGATGCGCTGTACCGGCGAGGCCGAGCGCGACGGCGTCGACCGCGGGAGCGGTCTGCAACCAGTAGTGCTGGTGGTCGAAGGCATACGTCGGCAGGTCGAGGAGCGAAGCACCCGCAACCGGCAGCATGCCCGCCCAGTCGACCGACCCGCCGCGAACAAAGACCTCCGCCGTCGCCGTGAGGAGGGTCTGCGCCTCGGGACGCCCGTCCCGCAGAGCGGCGACACAGGCCGCCCGTTCGCCGGCCGATTCGGCCACCACACTCGACAAGGCCGCGCCCGGGCCGAGTTCAACGAAGACGACATCTCCGTCACCGGCTGCGGCCGTGACACCGTCGGCGAAACGCACCGGACGGCGGACATGATCGACCCAGTACTGCGGGTCGGTGAGCTGCCCCGGCCCGGCAAGCCGCCCCGTCACGTTGGACACCACCGGGAACTCCGGCTCCGACCAAGACACTTGAGACAAGACGTTCGCGAACTCGTCGAGCATCGGCTCCATCAAAACCGAGTGGAAGGCGTGCGAGACGCCCAGCCGCTTCGTCTTACGACCCTGCTCCCCGAGCTTCCCCACCACCGCCAGTACCGCATCCTCGACACCCGAAAGGACAACGGACTCAGGGCCGTTGACCGCCGCCAGACCCACGCCCTCACCCAACAGCCCGGCAACCTCCGCCTCCGACACGGCTACCGCGACCATCGCGCCACCCGACGGGAGCGCCTCCATCAACCGGCCCCGCGCGGCCACCACCACCGCCGCATCCGCCAGCGACAACACCCCAGCCACATGCGCTGCGGTGATTTCACCGATGGAGTGGCCCATCACCGCATCCGGCTTCACACCCCACGACTCCACCAGCCGGAACAGTGCCGTCTCCACAGCGAACAACCCCGCCTGCGTAAACACCGTCCGACTCAAATCACCCGCTTCGCCAAGGACGACGTCCCTGACCGGATGCTCCACCCAGCCCGACAACTGCCCGTCCAGCGCCTCACACGCCGCATCGAACGCCTCCGCGAACACCGGATACCGGCCATACAACTCACGACCCATGCCGACCCGCTGCGAACCCTGCCCCGGAAACACCACCACCGTACGAACAGCCGAAACCCCGTTACCCGTCACCAACCCCGCAGCCGACTCCCCCCGCGCCAGCGCACCGAACCCCGCCAACGCCTCCTCCCGCGAACCGGCCACCACCACCGCACGCTCCGACAACACCGCCCGCTGAGCGACCAACGCACCCGCCACAGCGCCCAACGACACCTCCTCGCCCAACTCCACGAAGGACGCGAGCCGTTCAGCCTGCCCCGCCAGCGCACCGGCGCTCCGCGCCGACACCACCAACGGCACCGCACCGCCGACGACATCCACCGTCGGCTCCGGCTCAGGTGTCGGCTCAGGCTCCGGTGCCTGCTCCAGGATCACGTGCGCGTTCGTCCCGCTCACGCCGAAGCCCGAGACACCCACGCGGCGCGGCCGGTCCAACTCCGGCCAGTCCCGCGGCTCCGCCAGGAGTTCCACCGCACCCGTCGACCAGTCCACCTGCGACGACGGGGCGTCGACATGCAGGGTGGGCGGCATCACGCCGTGCCGCAGCGCCTCCACCATCTTGATGACGCCCGCGACACCGGCCGCCATCTGTGTGTGGCCGATGTTCGACTTCAACGAACCCAGCCAGAGCGGACGCTCCGGATCGCGATCCCGCCCGTACGTGGCCAGCAGCGCCTGCGCCTCGATCGGGTCGCCCAGGACCGTGCCGGTGCCGTGTCCCTCGACCACGTCCACGTCCGACGTCGACAGACCGGCGTTGGCGAGCGCCTTGCGGATCACCCGCTGCTGCGACAGACCGTTGGGCGCGGTCAGGCCGTTGGAAGCACCGTCCTGGTTCACCGCGGAACCCCGTACGACCGCCAGCACCCGGTGCCCGTTCCTGCGCGCCTCCGACAGACGCTCCAGTACGACCACGCCCGCGCCCTCGGCCCAGCCCGTACCGTCCGCCGCGTCCGCGTACGACTTGCACCGGCCGTCGACCGCCAGACCCCGCTGCCGCGAGAACTCCACGAACGTCCCCGGCGTCGCCATCACCGTCGCGCCGCCGGCCAGGGCGAGCGAGCACTCACCCTGCCGTAGCGACTGGGCAGCCATGTGCACCGCGACGAGCGAGGACGAGCAGGCCGTGTCCACGGTCACCGCAGGGCCCTGCAGACCGAGCACGTACGACACGCGGCCGGAGGCGACGCTGCCCATGCCGCCGGTGCCGGTGAAGCCCTCCAGTTCGGCGGGCACGGCGCCGCCCGCCCCGTACGCCTGGCCCATGACACCGAAGAAGACACCGGCGTCCGTGCCCTTGAGTGAGTCCGGGGCGATCCCGGCCCGCTCCAGCGCCTCCCACGATCCTTCGAGAAGCAGCCGCTGCTGGGGGTCCATCGCGAGGGCCTCACGCGGCGAGATCCCGAAGAATCCCGCGTCGAACAGGCCCGCGTCGTACAGGAACCCACCCTGGCTCACGTACGACGTACCGGCCTGGTCCGGGTCCGAATCGAACAAGCCCTCGACATCCCAGCCACGATCGTCCGGGAAGCCGGACATCGCGTCCCGGCCCTCGATGACCAGCCGCCACAAGTCCTGCGGGCTCGCCACACCGCCCGGCAGGCGGCACGCCATACCCACGATCGCGATCGGCTCGTCGGGGTCGGCGAGCGGGCCCGGGACCGGTTCGCCGGCGGCCGGCGCCGCGCCGGTCGCCTCAGCCAGCTCGCCGTGCAGGAAGCGGGCGAAGGCGAGCGGGGTGGGATGGTCGAAGACGACCGTGGCGGTCAGCTTGAGGCCGGTCGCCTCGCGCAGGCGGTTGCGCAGCTCGACCGAGGTGAGCGAGTCGAAGCCGGAGTCGCGGAACGCGCTCTCGGTCCGGACGCTCTCGGGCCCCGGATGTCCGAGCACGGTCGCCGCCTGCGAACGGACGAGTTGCAGCAGCAGCGCCTCCTGCTCGTCGGGCGCGAGCCCGACTAGCCGGGCGGCGAACCCTCCACCGCTCTCCCCTGCCGCCGCCCGTGCCTGCCGTCGGCCGATGTGCACCAGGCCGCGCAGCAACGTCGGGACACCACGACCCGCCGCCGCGTCGGCGCGCAACGCCCGCAGGTCCAGCTTGGCCGGAACGAGCAGGGCGTCGCCGGTGCGCAGTGCCGCGTCGAAGAGCTCCATGCCCTCGGCGGGGGTCATCGGCAGTACGCCGCCTCGCCGGTTCATCCGGCTTCGGGTGAGGTCGTCCATGCCGGCCGCCATACCGCCGGCGGTCTGCTCCCAGAGCCCCCAGGCCAGCGAGGTGGCGGGCAGGCCCACCGCCCGGCGCTGGTGGGCGATTGCGTCGAGATAGGCGTTGGCCGCCGCGTAACTGCCGGTGCCCGCGCCGAGGAAGACGGACGAGACGGAGGAGAAGACGACGAACACCTTGAGTTCCGGGGCGAGTTCGCGGGTCAGCTCGTCCAGGTGCCGGACGGCCGTCACCTTCGGTGCGAAGACCTCCGCCACCCGGGCCGGGTCGAGCGTGCCGATCACACCGGCGTCCGCGATACCCGCGGTGTGCACGACGGCGGTCAGCGGGTGCTCGGCCGGGATCACCTCGATGAGCGCCGCCAGCGCGTCCCGGTCGGTGACGTCGCAGGACTCCACCATGACGTCGGCCGCGCCGAGTCCGCTCAGCTCGGCGACCAACTCGTCCGCTCCGGCGGCGGCGCGGCCTCGGCGGCTGACGAGCAGCAGGTGCCGTACGCCGTGGTTCACGACGAGGTGTCGGGCCAGGATGCCGGCCAGCGAGCCGGTACCGCCGGTGATCAGGACGGTGCCGTCCGGGTCCAGGTCCGCCGGCGCCTGCGTCCGCCCCGCGGCGGTGGCGCGGGCGAGCCGCGGGATCGAGAGGGCCCCGCCGCGCACGGCCACCTCGGGTTCTCCTGAGCCGAGCACCGCACCGATCACGGAGTCGAGGCCGGCAGGCAGGCCCACGGTGGCGTCGCCGTGGTGATCCGGATCGCGGGCGAGGTCGGCGGCCCGGATCTCCGGATCCAGGTCGAGCAGGACGATCCGGTCGGGGTTCTCGGTCTGCGCGGCACGGATCAGGCCCCAGACAGCGCCGCCGGCGGGATCCGTGACCGCGCCCTCGGGCCCGGCGCCCACCGCGCCCCGGGTCGCCACGACCAGCGTGACCGCGTCGAGGCCCGGAGCGGCCAGCCAGGTCTGCACGGCCGCGAGGACCCGGTTGGTCACATCCACCGGAGTGTCGTCGGCCACTGTGACGGCCCTCAGCAGCACGGCGGTCGGCAGTTCGCCGCCTGCCGCCACCGCCTCGGCCAGGGCCGTCACCTCGCCCGCGCTGGACACCGCGGCCCAGGACGTGGTCTCGGCCAACGTGCCCTTGTTGCCGGGCAGTTGTGTCCACTCGACGCGGAACAGCGCGTCGTCGGCCGGAGAACCCGCACCGGCCGACACCTGCTCGGGGGTCAGCGACCGCAACTCCACCGCGTCCGCCGTCAGGACCGGACCACCGGCCTGGTCGACCGCCTCGAACGACAGGGTCCCCTGTCCCTTGGGCACGATCCGCGCCCTCAGCACGGTCGCGCCGACCGCGTGCAGCCCCAGCCCGTGCCAGACAAGAGGCTGCCGGAGACCGCCGTCGCCCGCGTCCCCGCCGACGGTCACGGCCTCCAGGAGTGCCGGATGCAGTACGGCGTCCAGCAGTGCGGGATGCACACCGAACCGGCCCGCTTCCTCACGCTCCTCATCCGGTACGGCGAACTCGGCGAAGGTCTCCTCGCCGCGCCGCCACAGCGCCCGTACGCCCTGGAACACCGGGCCGTACGCGTAGCCGTGGCCTGCCAGATCGGAGTAGAACTCGTCCGTCTCGACGCGTCGGGCGCCGGGGGGCGGCCAGGCGGTGAAGTCGAAGCCGGGGGCGGGAGCGGCGGTCGCCGTGAGGGTGCCGGTTGCGTGGCGCGTCCAGGTGTCGGTACCGGTGTCGCCGGTGGTGTCCTCACGGGTCGAGTAGACGGCGACGGTACGGGTTCCGGTCTCGTCCGGTCCCCCGACGGTGACCTGGACGCGGACACCGCCCTGCTCGGGCAGCACGAGCGGCACCTCGACGACCAGTTCGTCCAGCGTGCCGCAGCCGACCTCGTCACCGGCCCGGAGAGCCAGCTCCACCAAGGCCGCGGCGGGCACGAGGACGGTGTCGCCCACGGCATGGTCGGCGAGCCAGGGGTGTGTTCGGAGTGACAGGCGGGAGGTGCAGAGCACACCGCCGGTCTCCGGCACCGCCACGACTCCCCCGATCAGCGGGTGGTCGGTACCCGCCAGGCCCAGAGAGGCGGCGTCACCGGCCGGACCGAGCCTGAGCCAGTAGTGCTGGTGGTCGAAGGCATACGTCGGCAGGTCGAGGTGACCGGCGTCCGCGCCGTCCGGGAGGACGCCGGTCCAGTCGACGGGCACGCCCCGCACGAACAGTTCGGCCATCGAAGTGAACAGACGGCGGGAACCGCCCTCGTCACGGCGCAGGGAACCGGTCACGACGGCATCGGCGTCCGCCTGATCGACGATCTCGCTGACCGGCTGGACCAGGACGGGGTGCGCGCTGGACTCCACGAACACCGTGTGACCCTCGCTCAGGAGACTGGCGATCGCGGGGCCGAAGCGGACCTGACTGCGCAGGTTGCGGTACCAGTAACCACCGTCGAGGATCCCGGCCTCGCGGACCCACTCACCGGTCACCGTCGAGTAGAAGGGAATCAGCGGCGCCTGCGCACGAATGTCCGCGAAGGCGGTGGCCAACGTCTCCTCGATCGCCTCCACATGCCGGGTGTGGGAGGCGTAGTCCACCGCCACCCGACGCACCCGCACACCATCCGCCGCCAGGACACCGAGGGCCTCGTCGAGGGCCTCGGCATCACCGGCGATGACGACGGACGCCGGACCGTTGACCGCCGCCAGCTCAACCCGGCCCGCCCAGCGTTCCAGCCGCCCGACGACCCCTTCCTCCGGAAGTGCCACCGAGGCCATGCCCCCACGACCCGCCAGACTCCCGGCGATCACCTGACTGCGCACCGCCATGATGCGGGCCGCGTCCTCCAACGACAACGCACCCGACACACACGCGGCAGCGATCTCCCCCTGTGAGTGACCCAGCACCGCATCCGGCACCACACCCACCGACGCCCACACCGCAGCCAGACCCACCATCACCGCGAAACTCGCCGGCTGCACCACATCGACGCGCTCAAGGAGTTCAGCCGGAGCGTCACCCCGCAGCACATCCACGAGCGACCAGTCGACCCAACGCTCAAGCACCGCAGCGCACTCGGCGATACGCGACGCGAACACCGGCGAGGAATCCAGGAGTTCACGGCCCATGCCGACCCACTGCGAACCCTGCCCCGGGAACACCAACACCGTCCGACCAGCAGCCACCGCACTGCCGACGACCACACCAGGCACGGACTCCCCCCGCGCCAGCGCACGCAACCCCGCCAACGCCTCCCCACGCGAACCAGCCGCCACCACCGCCCGCTCGGACAGCACCGCCCGCCGCGAAGCGAGCGCTGTCGCGAGCTGCGGCAGCGACTCCTCACCCGCCTCCACAAAAGACACGAGCCGCTCCGCCTGACCCACCAACGCACCGGCACTCTTCGCCGACACGACCAGCGGCACCACACCATCGGTCACCGGAGCGTCAACCACCTCCGGCTCCCCGGCCGGAGGCTCCTCCAGCACCAGGTGCGCATTCGTCCCGCTGACACCGAAAGACGACACCGCCGCCCGACGCGGCCGACCCGTGACCGGCCACTCCCGCGCCTCCGTCAACAGCTCGACCGCACCCTCAGACCAGTCCACCTGCGACGACGGAGCGTCGACATGCAGGGTGGGCGGCATGACTCCGTGCCGCAGCGCCAGCACCATCTTGATCACACCGGAAACACCCGCAGCCGCCTGCGTATGACCGACGTTCGACTTCAACGAACCCAGCCACAACGGCCGTCCAGGCTCACGCTCCTGACCGTAGGTCGCCAGCAGAGCCTGCGCCTCGATCGGATCACCCAGCACCGTGCCCGTGCCATGACCCTCGACCACGTCCACGTCCGACGTCGACAGACCCGCGTCGGCGAGCGCCTTGCGGATCACCCGCTGCTGAGAGGGCCCGTTCGGGGCCGTCAGGCCGTTCGACGCACCGTCCTGATTCACCGCCGAGCCACGGACGACCGCCAGCACCCGGTGGCCGTTGCGGCGGGCCTCCGACAGGCGCTCCAGGACGACCATGCCCGCGCCCTCGGCCCACCCGGTACCGTCCGCCGCATCCGCGTACGACTTGCAGCGGCCGTCGGCGGCAAGGGCGCGCTGGCGCGAGAACTCCATGAACATGCCTGGACCGGCCATCACGGTCGCGCCGCCGGCCAGCGCCATCGAGCACTCCCCGCGGCGCAGCGCCTGCACGGCCAGGTGCATGGCGACGAGTGAGGACGAGCAGGCCGTGTCGACAGTGACGGCCGGGCCCTCGAAGCCGAACACGTACGAGATGCGGCCCGAGGCCACGCTTCCGGTGGTACCGGTTCCGGTGAAGCCTTCCAGTTCGGGCGGGATCGGACCGCCAGTGGCGTAGCCCTCGTTGATGACACCGACGAAGACGCCGACGTCCGCCCCCTTGAGTCCGGTTGCGTCGACGCCCGCTCGTTCCATGGCCTCCCACGAGGTCTCCAGGAGCAGCCGCTGCTGCGGGTCCATCGCCACCGCCTCGCGCGGCGAGATCCCGAAGAAGCCCGCGTCGAAGAGCCCGGCCTCGTGCAGGAACCCGCCGCGGGTCACGTACGACTTGCCGCTCTGCTCGGGGTCCTCGTCGAACAGGCTCTCCAGGTCCCAGCCGCGGTCGGTGGGGAAGCCGGAGACCCCGTCCTGGCCCTCGGTGGCCAGTCGCCACAGGTCCTCGGGGCCGGCGACCCCGCCCGGAAGCCGGCACGCCATTCCGACGATCGCGATCGGCTCCGACTTCTCGGCCTCAAGTTCCAGTACACGCTGCTGGGAGCGGCGTGCCTCGGCGAGGACGCGCTTGAGATAGTCGCGAAGCTTGCTTTCATCCGCCATTGAGGTTCGGCTCCTAGAGGCTGTGGCGTCGGGTCAGCGGCTGCGGGGCGGCGGACGGGTCGGCGGTTGCTAGTTGCCGAACTCCGTGTCGATGAGGTCGAAGAGTTCGTCGTCGGAGGCGGCGTCGAAGTCGACCTCCTCCTCGGCGGGCGGGGTTCCGTTCGCCGTCGACCAGGAGGTCAGGAGGCCCTGCAGCCGGGTGGCCACCTGGGCGCGGGCCGAGTCGTCGGCGGGTGTCTCGGCCAACGTGGCTTCGAGCCTGCTCAGTTCGGCCAGCAGCGGATGCGTTCCGGCCGTTGACTGTGCGGTGGGGTCGAGCCGACCGTGGAGGTACCGCGCGAGGGAGAGCGGCGCCGGGTAGTCGAAGACGACCGTGGCGGGGAGGGAGAGCCCCGTGGCGCCGCGGAGGCGGTTGCGCAGTTCGACCGAGGTGAGCGAGTCGAAGCCGGTGTCCTTGAACGCCGTCTCCGGTCCGACCTGCTCCGGACCGGTGTGTCCGAGGACGATCGCCACCTGGCCGCGTACGAGTGCGAGCAGCAGAGCCTGCTGCTCGGTCGCGGAGAGACCGGCAAGCCGTGCGACCAGTCCGCCGCCGTCACCGCCGCCGGTGCGGGCCTGCTGCCGGCCGGGGCGGACCAGTCCGCGCAGCAGCGGCGGGACTCCCCCGCCGAGCACGGCGTCGGCCCGGACCGCCCGCAGGTCGAGCCTGGCCGGTACGAGGAGGGCGGTGCTGTTGCCGACGCCTGTGTCAAAACTGGCGTCGTCCGCACTGACCCTGAGGGCCGCGTCGAACAACTCCATGCCTTCGGCCGCTGTCAGGGGTTCCACACCGCCCCGGCGCCCGGTCCGGTCCTGGCCGGTCGCCGGAGAGTCGTCGGGGGCAGTGTGCTCCGGGCCGGCGATCTGCTCCCAGGGACTCCAGGCCAGCGACAGAGCGGGCAGGCCCTCGGCACGGCGGCGGTGGGCCACCGCGTCGACGTAGGCGTTGGCCGCCGCGTAGGCGCCGGTACCCGCGCCCAGGAAGACGGACGAGGCGGACGACATGAGAACGAACGCCCTGAGTTGCGGGGCGAGTTCACGGGTCAGCTCGTCCAGGTGCCGGACCGCGGTGGCCTTCGGCTCGAAGACCTGGGCCAGCCGTTCCGGGGTCATCTCGCCGATCAGGCCGACGTCGAAGACACGGGCGGCGTGGACGACCGCGGTCAGCGGGTGCTCGGCAGGTACGGAGGCCAGCAGCGCGGCGACGGCGTCCCGGTCGGTGACGTCGCACGCCACGACCGACACCTCGGCGCCCTCGGCCGTCAACTGCGCCACGAGTTCCGTCGCGCCGTCGGCCTCCGGCCCTCGCCGCCCGGCGAGGACCAGGTGGCGGGCACCGTACTCCGCGACCAGGTGGCGGGCGGTCAGTGCACCGAGCGATCCGGTGCCGCCGGTGACGAGAACCGTGCCATGGAGGTCGAGCGGGATCCGTTCGGGGAGGGAGGCGGCAGGCTGTCCCGGCTGCTGTACCCGCGTACGGACTAGGCGCGGGACGGTCAGCGCCGTACCGACGACCGCCACCTGCGGTTCGCCACTCGCGAGGACGGCGTCCAGGAGAGTGGAACCGAGGGTGACGGGGCCCGGGGTGGCGGAGGCCGTGGAGTCGGGCGCCGCCGGGTCCAGGTCGAGGAGGACGATCCGCTCCGGGTTCTCGGCCTGGGCCGCACGGACCAGGCCCCAGACGGCTGCGCCGGCCGGGTCGGTCGCCGCCGCGTCACCGCCCGCGGGCATCGCGCCACGGGTCACGACGACGAGCCGGGAACTCTCCAGTGTCTCGTCGGCCAGCCACGCCTGCGTCACCGCCAGGACACGCGAGACCACGGCCGGCAGGGCTCCCTCGTCCTCGCCGCTCGCGACACCGGCCCCACCGGCGATGGCCTCCAGGACCACCGCCGATGGCACGTCCGCCCCGCCGGTCAGAGCTGCCAGGTCCTCCGGGGTGGCTACGGTCACCGGGTGCTCCTCCGAGGCCACAACCGCCCCGGCACCCTGCAACGGCAGCTCTGAGAGCGTGGTCCACTCGACGCGGAAGAGCCCGGGCCCGCCGTCGCTCGCGGTGCCCGCTGCGGCCTCCAACTGGGCCGCGGACACCGGTCGGAGCGCGACGGAGTCGGCCGACAGGACCGACCCGCCCGTCTCGTCGACGGCGGTCAGCGACAGCGCGTCCGGCCCCTGCGGCGCGATCCGCACCCGCAGCGCCGTGGCGCCGACGGCGTGCAGCGTCAGCCCACGCCACTCAAGCGGCTGCCATGTCCGCTCGCGGTCTTCCGGCGTGGCGCCCGACAGCAGCACCGGGTGCAGGGCGGCGTCCAGCAGGGCGGGGTGGATGCCGAACCTGGTGGCGCTGTCGCGCTGGTCCTCCGGCAGGGCGATCTCGGCGAAGACCTCCTCGCCACGCCGCCACACCGCACGCAGGCCCTGGAACACCGGGCCGTGCTCGTAGCCATGGGCGACCAGGTCGGCGTGCAGGCCTTCCACGTCGACTTTCTGGGCCCCGGGCGGGGGCCAGGTGGCGAAGTCGGCCCGTGTGCTGACGGCCGGCTTGGTCACCGCCCCGAGGACACCGGTGGCGTGGCGGACCCATGCCTCACCGTCAGTTGAGTCGGCCTCCGCGCCTTCACGGGCCGAGTAGATGTCGACGCTCCGTGTGCCGTTCTCGCCCGGTCCACCGACTGCGACCTGGACGCGGACACCGCCGTGGGCGGGGACGACCAGGGGCACCTCGATGACCAGCTCTTCGAGCGTGCCGCAGCCGACCTCGTCACCGGCCCGTACCGCCAGCTCGACCAGTCCAGCGCCGGGGACGAGGACGACCCCGTCGACGGCATGGTCCGCGAGCCAGGCGTGCGTACGCAGGGAGAGACGAGAAGTGAAGACCAGGCCGTTGGAGTGCGGAAGTCGCACCACCGCACCGAGCAGCGGATGGTCGGCCTTGCCCTGCCCGAGGGAGGCCGCGTCCGTGCTGACGCCGGGCCGGAGCCAGTAGTGCTGGTGGTCGAAGGCATACGTCGGCAGGTCGAGGTGCGAAGCACCCGCAACCGGCAACACCTTCGCCCAGTCGACGGAGCCACCGTGGACGAAGACCTCGGCCGTCGCCGTGAGGAGGGTCTGCACCTCCGGACGGCCGTCCCGCAGAGCCGCGACACACGTTGCCCGTTCGCCGGCCGACTCCATCACCACACTCGACAGAGCCGCGCCCGGGCCGAGTTCAACGAAAACGACATCTCCGTCGCCGGCCGCCGACGCCACACCGTCGGCGAAACGCACCGGACGACGCACGTGATCCACCCAGTACTGCGGGTCGGTGAGCTGCCCCGGCCCGGCAAACCGCCCGGTCACGTTGGACACCACCGGGAACTCCGGCTCCAACCACGACACTTGAGACAAGGTGTGCGCGAACTCGTCGAGCATCGGCTCCATCAAAACCGAATGGAAAGCATGCGAGACGCCCAGCCGCTTCGTCTTACGACCCTGCTCCCCGAGCTTCCCCGCCACCGCCAACACGGCGTCCTCGACACCCGAAAGCACCACGGACTCAGGGCCGTTGACCGCCGCCAGGCCCACGCCCTCGCCCAGCAGCCCGGCGACCTCCGCCTCCGACGCCGCCACCGCCACCATCGCGCCACCCGACGGGAGCGCCTCCATCAACCGGCCCCGCGCGGCCACCACCACCGCCGCATCCGCCAGCGACAGGACACCGGCGACATGCGCCGCCACGATCTCACCGATCGAGTGACCCATCACCGCATCCGGCCGCACACCCCACGACTCCACCAGCCGGAACAACGCCGTCTCCACAGCGAACAACCCCGCCTGCGTAAACACCGTCCGACTCAAATCACCCGCTTCACCCAGGACGACGTCCCTGACCGGATACTCCACCCACCCCGACAACTGACCGTCCAGCGCCGCACACGCCTCATCGAAGGCCTCCGCGAACACCGGATAGCGCGCATACAACTCACGCCCCATGCCGACCCGCTGCGAACCCTGACCCGGAAACACCACCACCGTACGAACAGCCGAAGCCCGGTTGCCTGTCACCACCCCGTCGGCCGACTCGCCCCGCGCCAGCGCGCCGAACCCGGCAAGCGCGTCCTCACGCGATCCGGCAACCACCACCGCACGCTCGGACAGCAGCGCGCGCTCCCCGATCAGCGCCCCCGCGATCTCCGGCAGGGTCGCATCATCAGCGGTTCCGATGAACGACGCCAGTCGCTCGGCCTGGCCCGCCAGCGCACCGGCGCTCTTCGCCGATACGACCAGGGGCACCGCACCCCCGGTCGGCGCTTCGGCCGGTTCGGTGGAGTCGTCCTGCGGCGCCTGCTCCAGGATCAGGTGCGCGTTGGTCCCGCTGAGCCCGAAGGAGGAGACACCCGCCCGGCGCGGTCGGCCGGTTTCGGGCCACGCCCGCGCCTCGGTGAGCAGTTCGACCGCGCCCGCCGTCCAGTCCACCTGCGACGACGGAACGTCCACGTGCAGGGTGGGCGGCATCACGCCGTGCCGCATTGCCTCCACCGTTTTGATGACGCCTGCGACACCCGAGGCCGCCTGGGTGTGGCCGATGTTCGACTTCAGCGAGCCCAGCCAGAGCGGACGCTCCGGATCGCGATCCCGCCCGTACGTGGCCAGCAGCGCCTGCGCCTCGATCGGGTCGCCCAGGACCGTGCCGGTGCCGTGTCCCTCGACCATGTCGATGTCCGACGTGGACAGGCCGACCGCGGCCAGCGCCTTGCGGATCACCCGCTGCTGGGACGGGCCGTTCGGGGCCGTCAGACCGTTGGAAGCGCCGTCCTGGTTCACCGCGGAACCCCGTACGACCGCCAGCACCCGGTGCCCGTTCCTGCGCGCCTCCGACAGACGCTCCAGTACGACCACGCCCGCACCCTCGGCCCAGCCCGTACCGTCCGCCGCGTCCGCGTACGACTTGCACCGGCCGTCGACCGCCAGACCCCGCTGCCGCGAGAACTGAACAAAGGCCCCGGGGCTGGTCATGACGGCCGCGCCGCTGGCGAGGGCGAGCGAGCACTCCCCCTGGCGGAGCGACTGCGAGGCCAGGTGGATGGCGACGAGGGAGGACGAGCAGGCCGTGTCGACGGTCACCGCCGGGCCCTCGAACCCGAACACGTACGACACACGCCCCGACGCCACGCTGGTGCCGGCACCGGTCGTGACGAAGCCCTCCAGTTCGGCGGGCACGTCGCTGCCCGAACCGTAGCCCTGGCCCATCAGGCCGGAGAACACCCCGACATCCCGGCCCTTCAGCGTCCCCGGGGCGATACCGGCGCGCTCCAGCGCCTCCCACGACGTCTCCAGCAACAACCGCTGCTGCGGGTCCATCGCGAGGGCCTCACGCGGCGAGATCCCGAAGAATCCCGCGTCGAACAGACCGGCCCCCTGCAGGAACCCGCCCTGGTCGGCGTACGACGTACCCGCCTTGCCCGGATCCGCGTCGAACAGACCCTCAAGGTCCCAGCCACGGTCCTCCGGGAAGCCCGACACCGCGTCCCGGCCTTCGCTGACCAGCCGCCACAGGTCCTCGGGGCTCGCCACTCCGCCCGGCAGGCGGCACGCCATGCCCACGATCGCGATCGGCTCACCGGGATCGGCCGGTGCCGCCGCGGGCGCGGCGGGCGATGCCGGGGCCGCGGTCTCCGGCGATACGCCGAGCTCATCGTGCAGATGGCGGGCGAGCGCGAGCGGCGTCGGGTGGTCGAAGACGACGGTGGCGGCGAGCTTGAGGCCGGTGGCCTCGCGGAGCCGGTTGCGCAGGTCGACCGAGGTGAGCGAGTCGAATCCGGTCTCGCGGAAGGCGGTCTCGACCGGCACTCCGTCGGGTCCGGCGTGGCCGAGGACGGTCGCCGCGTGCGTGCGGACGAGGTCGAGGAGCAGTACTTCCTGCTCGTCGGCCGTCAGTCCGGCGAGCCGAGCGACGAGGCCACCGGTGCCGTCGCCCTCGGCGGCAGGGCGGGCGGTCTGCCGGGTGACCCGTATCAGACCCCGCAACAGTGGCTGGACCGCGCCGCCGGCGGTCGCGTCGGCGCGCATCGACCGTAGGTCGAGCTTGATCGGGACCAGCAGGGGCTCGCCGTTGCGCAGTGCGGCGTCGAACAGGTCCAGGCCCTCGGCCGACGTCAGGGCCCGACTCCGGCTCCGGCTGACGCGCGACCCGTCGGTGTCGTCCAGGTGGGCGGTCATTGCGGTGGCCTGCTCCCACAGGCCCCAAGCCAGCGACTGGCCGGGCAGACCGTCCGAGCGGCGCCGGTGCGCCACGGCGTCGAGGTAGGCGTTCGCCGCGGCGTAGTTGCCCTGGCCCGCCGAGCCGAACACTCCGGCGGCGGACGAGAAGACCACGAACGCCTTGAGTTCCGGGGCGAGTTCACGGGTGAGTTCGTCCAGATGCCGTACGGCCGTGACCTTCGGCCCGAACACGTGGGCCAGCCGCTCCGGCGTCAGCGCTCCGATCACCCCGTCGTCCAGGACACCGGCCGCGTGCAGGACCCCGGTCAGCGGATGCTCCGCCGGTACCGCTGCCAACAGCTCGGACACGGCGTCCCTGTCCGTGACGTCACAGGCGACGACCGTCACGGATGCGCCCAACTCCGCCAGATCGGCCGTCAGTTCGGCGACATTCTCGGCGTCGGGACCGCGCCGTCCGGCCAACAGGAGATGCCGTACGCCGTGTTCCGCGACCAGTCGCCGGGCCACCAGGCCGCCGAGTGTGCCCGTGCCTCCGGTGATCAGCACCGTTCCGTCCGGTGCGAAGGTGACGGGGGTGCCGGAGCCGGGGCCGGAGCGGGCGATCCGGGGGGCGAAGAGTGCAATGCCGCGCACGGCGACCTGGGGCTCACCGGTCGCGAGGACGGCGGCCAGCACCGGTTCGACGTCGGTACCGGGTGCGGCATCGGTGTCGAGGAGCACGAGCCGGTCCGGGTGCTCGGCCTGGGCCACTCGTATCAGGCCCCAGACGGCGGCGCCGGCCGGGTCCGCGACGCCGGCCGCGTAGTCACCTGCGGGCACCGCACCATGGGTGACCACGATCAGCGTGGCGTCGTCCAGGCCAGGTGCGGCCAGCCACGCCTGGACGACCTCCAGAACACGACCGGTCAGGGCGAGCGCCTCGTCGTCGTCCGAACTGTCACCGGCAGCGTCCAGGACGACGACCGGCGGAATGCCCGCACCGTTGTTCAGCATGGCGACGTGATCCGGGGAGGCCACGGGCACCCAGGCGGGCGGCAGTTCCATGCCCGGGGCCGCGCTGCCGGGCAGCTCGGTCCACTCCACCTGGAAGAGGGCGTCGCGGCTGTCGTCAGCGGTCGTCCGACCCAGTTGCCCAACCGGCACAGGCCGGGAGACCAGCGACTGCAGACTGAGCACCGGACCGCCGGTCCCATCCGCGGCTTCGAGAGAAAGCGTGTGAGCGGCAGACCGCATCAGACGCACCCGCAGCGCGGAGGCACCCGCGGCATGCAGACGCAACCCACTCCAACCGAACGGCAGATGCACCCCTGCCTCGGCATCAGCACGACCCTCACCCGCCGGATCCGCAAGCGCCACATCCAGCATCACCGGATGCAACGCCGCATCCAGCAAAGCCGGATGAATACCGAACCGGGCAGCACTGTCCCGCTGTTCCTCCGGCAAGGCGACCTCGGCGAACAGCTCCTCACCACGCCGCCACACCGCCCGCACACCCTGAAAGACCGGGCCGTAGCCATAACCCGCCGCCGCCAGCAGGTCGTAGCCGCCCGCTACCGGGACCTGCTCGGCGCCGGAAGGCGGCCAGGCGGTGAAGTCGAAGCCGGGGGCGGGAGCGGCGACCGCCGTGAGGGTGCCGGTGGCGTGGCGGGTCCAGGCCTCGGTAGCGGTGTCGCCGGTGATGTCCTCACGGGTCGAGTAGACGGCGACGGTACGGGTTCCGGTCTCGTCCGGTCCGCCGACGGTGACCTGAACGCGGACACCGCCCTGCTCGGGCAGGACGAGGGGCGCCTCGATGACCAGTTCCTCAAGCGTGCCGCAGCCGACCTCGTCACCCGCACGAACAGCCAACTCCACCAGCCCGGTACCGGGCACGAGGACGGCGTCGCCCACAGCATGGTCACCCAGCCAGGGATGGGTACGCAGCGACAAACGGGAAGTGCAGAGCACCCCACCGGTCTCCGGCACCACCACGACAGCACCGATCATGGGGTGATCAGCAGTGGCCTGCCCAAGCGCAACAGCATCAGTCGCGGGAACGGTCTGCAACCAGTAGTGCTGGTGGTCGAAGGCATACGTCGGCAGGTCGAGATGCATCGTGCCGCCGGACTCCTCCGGCAGGACGCCGGTCCAGTCGACGGGCACGCCCCGCACGAACAGTTCGGCCATCGAGGTCAGCAGCCGACGCAGACCGCCCTCGTCACGGCGCAGGGAGCCACTCACCACAGCATCGGCGTCCGCCTGATCGACGATCTCGCTGACCGGCTGGACCAGGACGGGGTGGGCACTCGACTCCACGAACACCGTGTGACCCTCAGCCAGGAGGTCGGCGATCGCGGGACCGAAGCGGACCTGACCGCGCAGGTTCCGATACCAGTAACCGCCGTCGAGAACACCCGCCTCGCGGACCCACTCACCGGTCACCGTCGACAGGAACGGCACGAGAGGCGCCTGCGCACGAATGTCCGCGAAAGCGGTGGCCAACGTCTCCTCGATCGCCTCCACATGCCGGGTGTGGGAGGCGTAGTCCACCGCCACCCGACGCACCCGCACACCATCCGCCGCCAGGACATCGAGGGCCTCGTCGAGGGCCTCGGCATCACCGGCGATCACGACGGACGCCGGACCGTTGACCGCCGCCAACTCAACCCGGCCCGCCCAGCGTTCCAACCGCCCGGCGACCTCTTCCTCCGGAAGTGCCACCGAGGCCATGCCCCCACGACCCGCCAGACTCCCGGCGATGACCTGACTGCGCACGGCCACGATGCGGGCCGCGTCCTCCAGCGATAGAGCCCCGGACACGCACGCGGCAGCGATCTCCCCCTGCGAGTGACCCACCACCGCATCCGGCACCACACCCACGGACGCCCACACCGCAGCCAGACCCACCATCACAGCGAAACTCGCCGGCTGCACCACATCGACGCGCTCAAGGAGTTCAGCCGGAGCGTCACCCCGCAGCACATCCACGAGCGACCAGTCCACCCAACGCCCCAGCACCGCGGCGCACTCGGCAATCCGCTCCGCGAACACCGGCGAGGAATCAAGGAGTTCACGACCCATACCGGTCCACTGCGAACCCTGACCCGGGAACACCAACACCGTCCGACCAGTCCCCGCACCACCGCTACCGGTGACAACGAGAGGACTCGACTCCCCCCGAGCCAGCGCACGCAGCCCCGCCAACGCCTCATCCCGCGAACCAGCCGCCACCACCGCCCGCTCGGACAGCACCGCCCGTCGCGAGGTGAGCGCTGTCGCGAGCTGCGGCAGCGTCGTACCGTTCTCGGCCTCGATGAAAGTCGCCAGCCGCTCGGCCTGGCCCGCCAGCGCACCGGCGCTCCGCGCCGACACCACCAGCGGCGCCATGCCCTCGGCCGGGACCGACGTCGGCTCGGAGTCCTCCTCCGGCGCCTGCTCCAGGATCAGGTGGGCGTTCGTCCCGCTGAGCCCGAAGGACGAGACGCCCGCCCGGCGCGGCCTGCCTGTGGCCGGCCACTCCCGCGCCTCCGTCAGCAACTCGACCGCACCCTCCGACCAGTCCACCTGCGGTGTCGGCTCCTCGACGTGCAGCGTGGGCGGCAGAACGCCGTGCCGCAGCGCCTCCACCATCTTGATCACACCGGCCACGCCGGCGGCTGCCTGGGTGTGACCGAAGTTCGACTTGACGGAGCCCAGCCACAGCGGGCTCTCCGGATCCCGGTCCCGGCCGTACGTGGCGAGCAGGGCCTGTGCCTCGATGGGATCGCCGAGTACCGTGCCCGTGCCGTGCGCCTCCACCACGTCCACCTCGGCCGCCGACAGGCCGGCCGACGCGAGGGCCTTGCGGATGACGCGCTGCTGGGAGGGGCCGTTGGGCGCCGTCAGGCCGTTCGACGCGCCGTCCTGGTTGACCGCCGAACCCCGTACGACCGCGAGCACTTGGTGACCGTTGCGGCGCGCCTCAGACAGCCGCTCCAGGACCACGACGCCCACGCCCTCGGCCCAGCCCGTACCGTCGGCGGTCGAGGAGAAGGGCTTGCACCTGCCGTCGGCAGCGAGCGCCTTCTGCCGCGAGAACTCGACGAAAGTGTGCGGGGTCGCCATCACGGTCGCGCCGCTGGCCACGGCAAGAGTGCATTCGCCCTGGCGCAGCGACTGCGCCGCCAGGTGCATGGCCACGAGTGAGGACGAGCAGGCCGTGTCGACGGTCACCGCCGGTCCCTCGAACCCGAACACGTACGAGATGCGGCCCGAGGCAACGCTCATCGCGGAGCCGGTCGCCGTGAAGCCGCTCAGCTCCGGCGCAATGACGCCGCCGATGCCGTATCCCTGGTTCATGACGCCTGAGAAGACCCCGACCTCCCGGCCCTTGAACGCCGCCGGGTCGATGCCGGCCCGCTCCAGGGCCTCCCACGAGGTCTCCAGCAACAGCCGCTGCTGCGGGTCCATGGCCAGCGCCTCGCGCGGCGAGATCCCGAAGAAGCCGGCGTCGAACTGCCCAGCTCCGTAGAGGAATCCGCCTTGGTCGACGTAGGACGTACCGGCCTGGTCCGGGTCCGAGTCGAACAAGTCCTCGACGTCCCAGCCTCGGTCATCCGGGAAGCCGGAGATCGCGTCCCGGCCCTCCGACACCAGCCGCCACAGGTCGTCCGGGGTCACGACTCCGCCGGGCAGGCGGCATGCCATGCCGACGATGGCGATGGGTTCGTCGGGGTTGACCGCCAGTCCCGTGGGGACGGCCGCGGCGCCGGCCACCGTGTCGCCGAGTTCCTCGGCCAGGTGGCGGGCGAGCGCCAGTGGGGTCGGGTAGTCGAAGACGACGGTGGCGGTCAGCTTGAGGCCGGTGGCCTCGCGGAGGCGGTTGCGCAGTTCGACCGAGGTGAGCGAGTCGAAGCCGGCGTCCTTGAACGCCGTCTCCGCTCCGACGTTCGCGACCCCGGTGTGGCCGAGGACGTTCGCCACATGACCGCGGACCAGGTCGAGCAGCAGTGCCTCCTGCTCGTCGGGCGCGAGCCCGATGAGCCGGGCGGCGAGCCCGCCACCGCTCTTCCCTGCCGCCGCCCGTGCCTGCCGTCGGCCGGTGTGCACCAGGCCGCGCAGCAGGGTCGGGACACCACGGCCCGCCGCCGCGTCGGCACGCAACGCCCGCAGGTCCAGCTTGATCGGCACCGCCAGGGCGGTGGGGCTCCGCAGAGCCGCGTCGAACAGCCGCATGCCCTCGGCGGGAGCGATGGCCAGCCAGCCACCACGGCTCATGCGTGCCTGGTCGGCTGCGTCGAGATGGGCGGTCATGCCGCTGGTCTGCTCCCACAGGCCCCAGGCGAGTGAGGTGCCCGGCAGGCCCGCCGCCCGGCGCCTGTGGGCGATTGCGTCCAGGTAGGCATTCGCCGCCGCGTAGTTGCCCTGACCCGCCGAACCGAACAACCCGGACGCGGAAGAGAACACCGCGAACATCGACAGGTCCAAGTCCCGGGTCAGCTCGTCCAGATGACGTACAGCCGCCACCTTCGGCCCGAACACAAACGCCAACCGCTCCGGCGTCAGCGCCCCGATCACCCCGTCGTCCAACACACCAGCCGTATGCACAACCCCGGTCAGTGGGTGCCGCACCGACACAGAACCCAGGAGCGCGGCCACCGCATCCCGGTCGGCGACGTCACACGCCGCCACCCGCACCGACTCCGCACCCAACTCCCGCAACTCGGCAACCAGTTCCGTCGCGCCCTCGGCCTCCGGACCACGCCGACTCGCCAACACCAGATGACGAGCGCCGTATGCGGTGACGAGGTGCCGGGCCACCACAGCACCCAGCGATCCCGTGCCACCGGTCACCAGCACCGTCCCCTCCGCATCAAGGGGTTTCGGAACGCTCAGCACTATCTTGCCGATGTGCTGGGCCTGGCTCATGTAACGGAACGCGTCCGGTGCACTGCGCACGTCCCATGCGGTACGCGGAAGCGGGGCAAGGTCTCCCGCTTCGAACAGTCCCATCAGTTCGGTGAGCATCTGCTGGATGCGGTCAGGACCGGCCTCAATCAGGTCGAATGCCTGGTAGGCGACCCCTGGGTACGTCCTGGCGACGGTGTCGGCATCCCGGATATCGGTTTTGCCCATCTCGATGAACCTGCCGCCGCGGGGCAGCAGCCGCAGCGAGGCGTCCACGAGCTCCCCGGCCAGGCAGTCCAGAACCACATCCATTCCGGCACCCGAGGTCCCGGTCAGGAAGTGTTCCTCGAACTCCGCCGTCCGCGAGGAGGCAATGCAGGTGTCGTCGAAACCCAGTTCTCGCAGCACCGCCCATTTGCCGGGGCTCGCCGTACCGAACACCTTGGCCCCCAGGTGCCGGGCTATCTGTGTCGCGGCCATGCCTACGCCGCCGGCGGCAGCGTGGATCAGCACCGACTCGCCCGACCGCAGGCCGCCGAGATCACGCAGGCCGTAATAGGCGGTGAGGAACACTACGGGGACCGATGCCGCCTGCTGAAAGGACCAGCCCTCGGGTATCGGGACGACATACCGCCGGTCGGTGACAGCGATCGATCCGAACCCGACGCTTGTCAGGCCCATCACCCGGTCGCCGACGGCCAGATCCGTCACACCCTCGCCGACTTCCAGCACGACCCCAGCGCCTTCGCCACCCAGCTCGGCAGCACCCGGGTACATGCCCAACGCGATCAGAACATCGCGGAAGTTGATGCCCAACGCCCGCAGGCCAACGCGAACTTGACCTGCGGCCAAGGGCGCCGCGGCACCGGGCTCAGGCAGGAGAGCAAGGTTGTCGAGCGTGCCACCCCCTGTGGCGCCCAACCGCCACTCAAGTGCCTCTTCGGGTACCTGCAAGATCCGCTCACTGGCATGGACGAACCGCGGCACGGACAACGTCGTGCCGCGGACGGCGAGTTGCGGCTCACCGATGGCCAACGCCTGTCCCAGGGCCGTGGTGAACGCGTCGTCGGCGGCCGGGTCCAGATCAAGCAGGACGATCCGGTCCGGATTCTCGGCCTGAGCCGTGCGAATGAGACCCCAGACAGCCGCCGCCGCCAGGTCGACAACATCAGCGTCAGGACCGGCAGGAACAGCACCCCGAGTCACCACCACCAGAGGCGAGTCCTCGAAGACCTCTTCCGCCAACCAAGCCTGCACGACACCCAACACCCTGCCCGTCAGCGCGAGCACCTCACCGGCACCGTCACCCCCGCCACCGAAGGCCTCCACAACGCCCACGGCCGGAACATCGGCAGCCAAGGCAGCCACCTCCTCGGCCGACCCCACCGCAGCCCAGGAAGGCTCCGACTCCGCGACCTCCCGAGGCATCGCCGCCAACTCGGTCCACTCCACCTCGAACAGGGCGTCGCGGCTGTCGTCAGCGGTCGTCCGACCCAGTTGCCCGACCGGCACAGGCCGGGAGACCAGCGACTGCAGACTGAGCACCGGACCGCCGGTCCCATCCGCAGCTTCGAGAGAAAGCGTGTGAGCGGCAGACCGCATCAGACGCACCCGCAGCGCGGAGGCACCCGCGGCATGCAGACGCAACCCACTCCAACCGAACGGCAGATGCACGCCCTCCCCGGCATCGGCACGACCCTCACCCGCCGGATCCGCAAGCGCCACATCCAGCATCACCGGATGCAACGCCGCATCCAGCAAAGCCGGATGAATACCGAACCGAGCAGCACCGTCCCGCTCCTCGTCCGGCAAAGCGACCTCGGCAAACAACTCCTCACCACGCCGCCACACCGCACGCACACCCCGGAAGACCGGGCCGTAGCCATAACCCGCCGCCGCCAACAGGTCATAGACACCCTCGACCTCAACCTGCTCGGCGCCGGGGGGCGGCCAGGCGGTGAAGTCGAAGCCGGGGCCGGGAGCGGCGGTCGCCGTGAGGGTGCCGGTGGCGTGGCGGGTCCAGGCGTCGCTGTCGTGGTCCTCGACGACGTCTTCTGATGCCGAGTAGATGGCGACGCTCCGGGCTCCGGTCTCGTCCGGTCCCCCGACGCTGATCAGCACGCGGACGCCACCTTGCTCGGGCAGGACGAGGGGCGCCTCGATGACCAGCTCGTCGAGTGTGCCGCAGCCGACCTCGTCACCCGCACGAACAGCCAACTCCACCAGCCCGGTACCGGGCATGAGCACGGTGTCGCCCACGGCATGGTCGGCCAACCAAGGGTGGGTACGCAGCGACAGACGGGAAGTGCAGAGCACCCCACCGGTCTCCGGCACCACCACGACAGCACCGATCATGGGGTGATCAGCAGTGGCCTGCCCAAGCGCAACAGCATCAGTCGCGGGAACGGTCTGCAACCAGTAGTGCTGGTGGTCGAAGGCATACGTCGGCAGGTCGAGGTGCGAAGCACCCGCAACCGGCAGCATGCCCGCCCAGTCGACCGACCCACCGCGAACAAAGACCTCGGCCGTCGCCGTGAGGAGGGTCTGCGCCTCCGGACGCCCGTCCCGCAGAGCCGCGACACACGTTGCCCGTTCGCCGGCCGACTCGGCCACCACACTCGACAAGGCCGCACCCGGGCCGAGTTCAACGAAGACGACATCTCCGTCACCGGCTGCGGCCGTCACGCCGTCGGCGAAACGCACCGGACGACGTACGTGATCGACCCAGTACTGCGGGTCGGTGAGCTGCCCCGGCTCAGCAAGCCACCCGGTCACGTTCGACACCACCGGGAACTCCGGCTCCGACCACGACACTCGGGACAGCACAGCGGCGAACTCGTCAAGCATCGGCTCCATCAGAACCGAATGGAAAGCATGCGAGACAGTCAGCCGCTTCGTCTTACGACCCTGCTCCCCGAGCTTCCCCGCCACCGCCAACACGGCGTCCTCGACACCCGAAAGGACAACGGACGCAGGGCCGTTGACCGCCGCCAGACCCACGCCCTCACCCAGCAGCCCGGCAACCTCCGCCTCCGACGCGGCCACCGCGACCATCGCGCCACCCGACGGGAGTGCCTCCATCAACCGGCCACGCGCGGCCACCACCACCGCCGCATCCGCCAGCGACAGGACACCGGCGACATGCGCCGCGGTGATTTCGCCGATGGAGTGGCCCATCACCGCATCCGGCTTCACACCCCACGACTCCACCAGCCGGAACAACGCCGTCTCCACAGCGAACAACCCCGCCTGCGTAAACACCGTCCGACTCAAATCACCCGCTTCACCCAGGACGACGTCCCGGACCGGAAACTCCACCCACCCCGACAACTCCCCGTCCAGCGCCGCACACGCCGCATCGAACGCCTCCGCGAACACCGGATACCGGCCATACAACTCACGACCCATACCGACCCGCTGCGAACCCTGACCCGGAAACACCACCACCGTACGAACCGAACCGCCGGCACTCCCCCTGACCACAACAGGACTCAACTCACCCTGCGCCAGCGCACCCAGCCCGGCCAACGCCTCCCCACGCGAAGCAGCGACCACCACCGCACGCTCCGACAACACCGCCCGCTGAGCGACCAACGCACCCGCCACAGCGCCCAACGACACCTCCTCGGCAGCGAGGAATGCCGCCAGCCGCTCCGCCTGGCCCGCCAGGGACTCGGCACTCTTCGCGGACACCACCAACGGCACCACAACGTCATCGGTGCCGACCGGCCCCGGCTCCGCGGGCTCCGTCTCCGGTGCCTGCTCCAGGATGATGTGCGCGTTCGTCCCGCTCACACCGAAGGACGACACACCGGCCCGGCGCGGCCGTTCCACCTCCGGCCAGGGCTGGGGCCGCTCAAGGAGCTGGACCGCGCCGGTCGACCAGTCCACCTCCGAGGACGGGGCATCGACATGCAGCGTGGGCGGCATTACCCCATGCCGCAGCGCCTGCACCATCTTGATCACACCGGAAACACCCGCAGCCGCCTGCGTGTGACCGACGTTGGACTTCAACGAACCCAGCCACAACGGCCGTTCGACAGGCCGGTCCTGACCATAAGTCGCCAGCAGCGCCTGCGCCTCGATCGGATCGCCCAGCACCGTGCCCGTGCCGTGTCCCTCGACCACGTCCACGTCCGACGTCGACAGACCGGCGTTGGCGAGCGCCATGCGGATGACGCGTTGCTGCGAAAGACCGTTCGGCGCCGTCAGGCCGTTGGACGCACCGTCCTGATTCACCGCGGAACCCCGTACGACCGCCAGGATCCGGTGGCCTCGCTCCTGTGCCCGCGAGAGCCGTTCCAGGACGACGACACCGGCGCCCTCGGCCCAGCCCGTGCCGTCGGCCGCATCCGCGTACGACTTGCACCGGCCGTCGGAGGCGAGCCCGCGCTGCCGCGAGAACTCCACGAACGTGTGCGGGGTCGCCATCACGGTCGAACCGCCGGCCAGGGCGAGCGAGCACTCACCCCGGCGCAGCGCCTGAGCGGCGAGGTGGAGGGCGACCAGCGAGGAGGAACACGCCGTGTCCACGGTCACCGCCGGGCCCTCGAAGCCGAACACGTACGAGATACGGCCGGACGCCACGCTGCCGGCCGCACCCGTCCCGGCGAAGCCCTCCAGCTCCGGCGGAACGTTGCCGCCGAAGAAGTAGTCGACGCCCATGATGCCGTTGAAGACGCCGACATCGGTGCCCTTGATCGAGCCGGGGGCGATTCCGGCCCGCTCCAGGGCCTCCCACGAGGTCTCCAGAAGCAGCCGCTGCTGCGGGTCCATCGCGAGGGCCTCACGCGGCGAGATCCCGAAGAATCCAGCGTCGAACTCCCCGGCCTCGTACAGGAATCCGCCCTGGTTCACGTACGACGTGCCGGCCTTGTCCGGGTCCGAGTCGAACAGGCCGTCCAGGTCCCAGCCACGGTCCTCCGGGAAGCCGGTGACACCGTCCCGTCCCTCGCTGACGAGCCGCCACAGGTCCTCGGGGTTGGTCACACCGCCCGGCAGACGGCACGCCATGCCCACGATCGCGATCGGCTCGTCCGCACTGTGCGCCACCTGCTGCCGCAGGTCGTGCAGCTCGGCCGTCACACGCTTGAGGTACTTGAGGAGTTTCTCGTCCGTGGCCATCTTCGGTTTCCTCACCGGGTGTTGGGGAGCGGCAGTCAGTGAAGGCGTGGTTTCTCAGGAGATTCCGAGTTCGTCGTTGATGAAGTCGAGAACCTCATCGGCGGAGGCGGACTCCAGTTGCTCTGCCACTGTGGAGTTCTCCGTCTGTTCGCCGAGTCCGTTGAACTTCGCCATCAGCCCCTGGAGTCGGAGCATGACGCCGGCCTTCTTGGCCTCGTCGGAGAGCAGTCCGGTGATCAGTGATTCGATGTCCTCGATCTTGGAATTCACCAGCGACAGGGCGTCGTCGGTGGTTCCGAGCTCGCCGTGCAGATAGCGGGCGAGCGCCAGCGGGGTGGGGTAGTCGAAGACCACCGTCGCGGCCAGCTTGAGGCCGGTGACCTCGCGCAGGCGGTTGCGCAGCTCGACCGAGGTGAGCGAGTCGAAGCCGGCGTCCTTGAACGCCGTCTCCGCTCCGACGTTCGCGACCCCGGTGTGGCCGAGGACGTTCGCCACATGACCGCGGACCAGGTCGAGCAGCAGTGCCTCCTGCTCCTGCGGTGCGAGGCCGACGAGCCGGCGGGCCAGCCCGCCGTGGTCACCGGAGGCCGTACGGGCCGTCTGGCGACCGGAGTTGACCAGTCCGCGCAGGAGCGGCTGCGTCGGACGGCCCGCCGCCGCGTCGGCACGCAGCGCCCGCAGGTCCAGCTTGATCGGCACCGCCAGCGCGATGGGGCTCCGCAGAGCCGCGTCGAACAGCCGCATGCCCTCGGCGGGAGCGATGGGCAGCACACCGCCACGGCTCATACGTGCCTGGTCGGCGACGCCCAGATGGGCTGTCATGCCGCTGGCCTGCTCCCACAGACCCCAGGCGAGCGAGGTGCCCGGCAGGCCCGCCGCCCGACGCCGGTGAGCCACCGCGTCCAAGTAGGCATTCGCCGCCGCATAGTTGCCCTGACCCGCCGACCCGAACAGACCCGACGCGGAAGAGAACACCGCGAACACCGACAGGTCCAAGTCCCTGGTCAACTCGTCCAGATGACGTACAGCCGCCACCTTCGGCCCGAACACAAACGCCAACCGCCCCGGCGTCAGCGCACCAATCACCCCGTCATCCAACACACCCGCCGTATGCACAACCCCCGTCAACGGATACTCGTCACCGACCGAACCGATGAGCGCGGCCACCGCATCCCGGTCGGCAACGTCACACGCCGCCACCCGCACCGACTCCGCACCCAACTCCCCCAACTCGGCAACCAGTTCGGTCGCACCCTCCGCATCCGGACCACGCCTACTCGCCAACACCAGATGACGAACGCCATGCTCCGACACCAGATGACGGGCCACCAACCCACCCAACGAACCCGTACCACCCGTCACCAACACCGTGCCCCCGACAACCGGAGCACGACCCCCCACCGACTCGACGACGGCGGCGGCACGCACCAGACGCGGCACGGACAACACCGAACCGCGGACCGCGAGTTGCGGCTCGCCGACGGCCAACGCCTGTCCCAGGACCGTGGTGAACGGGTCCTCTGCGGCCGGGTCCAGATCGAGCAGGACGATCCGCTCGGGGTTCTCGGCCTGAGCCGTGCGGATCAGACCCCAGACAGCTGCCGCCGCCGGGTCGACAACATCACCGTCCAGACCGGCAGGAACAGCACCCCGAGTCACCACCACCAGCTGGGAGTCCTCGAAGACCTCCTCCGCCAACCATGCCTGCACAACACCCAACACCCTGCCTGTCAGCGCGAGCACCTCACCGGCACCGTCACCCCCGCCACCGAAGGCCTCCACAACGGCCACGGCCGGAACATCGGCAGCCAAGGCAGCCACCTCCTCGGCCGACCCCACCGCAACCCACAAAGGCTCCGGCTCGGCGACCACCCGAGGCGCCGCCGCCAAGTCGGTCCACTCCACCTCGAACAAGGCGTCCCGGCTGCTGTCGGCCGCCGCGGTGTCCAACTGCGCCACGTCCACCGGCCGGAAGGTCACCGATTCCACCGTGAGGACCGGGCCGCCGGTCTCGTCGACGGCGGTCAGCGACCGAGCGTCCTGGCCCTGCGGTGCGATCCGCACCCGCAGTGAGGAGGCTCCGGCGGCGTGCAGCACCAGCCGGTTCCAGGCGAACGGCAGGACGTTGTGGCCGTCGTCCGACTGTGCGAACGCCTCCGTGTGCAGTGCGGCGTCCAGCAGGGCCGGGTGAAGGCCGAACCGGGCGGCGCTGTCGCGCAGTTCGTCCGGCAGCACGACCTCGGCGAACAGTTCCTCGCCACGCCGCCACACCGCCCGCAGGCCCTGGAAGGCCGGGCCGTACGCGTATCCGTGGCCGAGCAGTTCCTCGTAGAACCCGGTGACGTCGAGCGGCACTTGCTCGGCGCCGGCCGGCGGCCAGACGGAGACGTCGAAGCCGGCCGTTTCCGCGCTCCCGGCCGGGGCCGCTCCCAGGGTGCCGGTGGCGTGCCGGGTCCAGGTGTCCGCGCCGATCCCGCCACCGTTGTCCTCGCGGGCCGAGTAGACGGCGACAGTGCGCGTGCCGTGTTCGTCGGGGCCGCCGACGGCGACCTGGACACGGACACCGCCGTGGGCCGGGACGACCAACGGCGCCTCGATGACCAGTTCCTCAAGTATCCCGGCGGCCACGACATCTCCGGCGCGGACGGCCAGTTCGACCAGTCCGGTACCGGGGACGAGGACAACCCCGCCGACAGCGTGGTCCGCGAGCCACGCGTGTGTACGCAGAGACAACCGCGAGGTGCACAGGACACCGCCGGTCTCCGGAACCTCGACCACGGCGCCCAGCAGCGGGTGATCGGCGGTGGACTGGCCGAGCGACACCGCGTCGGCCGCCGGAGCCAGTTGGAGCCAGTAGTGCTGGTGGTCGAAGGCGTACGTCGGCAGGTCGAGATGCGAAGCACCCGCAACCGGCAGCATGCCCGCCCAGTCGACAGAGCCGCCATGGACGAAGACTTCGGCGGTAGCGGTGAGGAGGGTCTGTGCCTCGGGACGGCCGTCCCGCAGAGCGGCGACACAGGCCGCCCGTTCGCCGGCCGACTCGGCCACCACACTCGACAAGGCCGCGCCCGGGCCGAGTTCAACGAAGACGACGTCTCCGTCACCGGCTGCGGCCGTGACACCGTCGGCGAAACGCACCGGACGGCGGACATGGTCCACCCAGTACTGCGGGTCGGTGAGCTGCCCCGGCCCGGCAAGCCGCCCGGTCACGTTGGACACCACCGGGAACTCCGGCTCCAACCACGACACTTGAGACAAGGTGCGCGCGAACTCGTCGAGCATCGGCTCCATCAGAACCGAGTGGAAGGCGTGCGAGACGCTCAGCCGCTTGGTCTTACGACCCTGCTCCCCGAGCTTCCCCACCACCGCCAACACGGCATCCTCCACACCCGAAAGCACCACCGACGCTGGACCGTTGACCGCCGCCAAGCCCACGCCCTCACCCAACAGCCCGGCGACCTCCGCCTCCGACGCCGCCACCGCGACCATCGCGCCACCCGACGGGAGCGCCTCCATCAACCGGCCCCGCGCCGCCACCACCACCGCAGCATCCGCCAGCGACAGGACACCGGCGACATGCGCCGCCACGATCTCGCCGATGGAGTGGCCCATCACCGCATCCGGCCTGAGCCCCCACGACTCCACCAGCCGGAACAACGCCGTCTCCACAGCGAACAACCCCGCCTGCGTAAACACCGTCCGACTCAAATCACCCGCTTCGCCAAGGACGACGTCCCGGACCGGATACTCCACCCACCCTGACAACTCCCCGTCCAGCGCCGCACACGCCTCATCGAACGCCTCCGCGAACACCGGATACCGGCCATACAACTCACGCCCCATGCCGACCCGCTGCGAACCCTGCCCCGGAAACACCACCACCGTACGAACCGAACCCCCGCCACTCCCCCTGACCACAACAGGACTCAACTCACCCCGCGCCAGCGCACCCAGCCCGGCCAACGCCTCCCCACGCGAAGCACCGACCACCACCGCACGCTCCGACAACACCGCCCGCTGAGCGACCAACGCACCCGCCACAGTGCCCAACGACAGCTCCTCGCCCAACTCCACGAAGGACGCGAGCCGTTCAGCCTGCCCCGCCAGCGCACCGGCGCTCCGCGCCGACACCACCAACGGCACCGCACCGTCGACGGCGTCCGCCGTCGGCTCGGGCTTGGGCTCCGACACGGCCGGCTCAGGTGCCTGCTCCAAGATGATGTGCGCGTTCGTGCCGCTGACGCCGAAGGCGGAGACGCCCGCCCGACGCGGCCGGCCGTTCTCCGGCCACTCCCGGGCCTCGGTCAGCAGCTCCACCGCACCCGCCGACCATTCGACCTCCGTCGACGGTTCGGTGATGTGCAGAGTGGACGGCAGGACGCCGTGCCGCAGGGCTTCCACGGTCTTGATCACGCCGGCGACGCCGGCGGCGGCCTGCGCGTGCCCGATGTTCGACTTGACCGAGCCCAGCCACAGCGGCCGGTCTTCAGGCCGGTCCTGCCCGTATGTGGCGAGCAGTGCCTGCGCCTCGATCGGGTCGCCGAGGACGGTACCCGTGCCGTGCGCCTCCACCGCGTCGACATCGGCCGTCGACAGGCCGGCGTTGGCCAACGCCTTGCGGATGACGCGCTGTTGGGAGGGCCCGTTGGGCGCTGTCAGGCCGTTCGACGCGCCGTCCTGGTTGACCGCCGAGCCGCGGATCACCGCGAGCACGTGGTGCCCGTTGCGCCGGGCTTCCGACAGTCGCTCCAGGATCACGACACCGGCGCCCTCGGCCCAGCCGGTTCCGTCGGCGGTCGCGGAGAAGGCCTTGCAGCGGCCGTCGGGCGACAGCGCCTGCTGACGGGAGAACTCCACGAAGGTGTACGGGTTCGCCAGGACGGTCGCACCACCGGCGAGCGCCATCGAGCACTCGCCCTGACGCAGTGCCTGGGCGGCGAGGTGAATGGCGACCAGCGAGGACGAGCAGGCCGTGTCCACGGTCACCGCCGGGCCCTCGAAGCCGAACACGTAGGAGACCCGGCCGGAGGCCACGCTCCCGGCGGAGCCGGTCGCGGTGAAGCCGCCGAGTTCGGCCGGGACCTCACCGCCGAAGCCGTATCCCTGGGTCATCACGCCGGAGAAGACGCCGACATCGGTTCCCTTCAGGGTTCCCGGGTCGATCCCGGCGCGCTCCATGGCCTCCCACGAGGTCTCCAGGAGCAGCCGCTGCTGGGGGTCCATCGCGAGGGCCTCACGCGGCGAGATCCCGAAGAATCCCGCGTCGAACAGGCCCGCGTCGTAAAGGAATCCGCCCTGGTCGACGTACGAGGTGCCGACCCGGCCGGTGTCGGAGTCGAACAGGCCGTCGAGGTCCCAGCCGCGATCGTCCGGGAATCCGGACATCGCGTCCCGGCCCTCGCTGACCAGCCGCCACAGGTCCTCGGGGTTCGCCACGCCGCCCGGCAGGCGGCACGCCATGCCCACGACGGCGATCGGCTCGTCGGGGTCGGCGACCGCCACGGAGGGCGCGACCCGTGCGGCGGTGGCCGCGGGTATGTGGCCGAACGCCTCGTGCAGGTGGCGGGCGAGGGCGAGCGGCGTCGGGTAGTCGAAGACGACGGTCGTCGGCAGGCTGAGGCCGGTTGCCTCGCGGACCCGGTTGCGCAGCTCGACCGAGGTGAGCGAGTCGAAACCAGCGTCCTTGAACGCCTTCTCGGACCGTACGTCGTCGGCCCCGGCATGCCCGAGGACGGTCGCCACCTGGCCGCGGACCAGGTCGAGCAGCAGCGCCTCCTGTTCCTCGGGCGTGAGCCCGGCCAGCCGGTCGGCGAGGCCGCCGGTGCCGCGCTGTGCGGTGGCCGCACGGGCGGTCTGCCTGCCGGTACGGACCAAGCCGCGCATCAGCGGCTGCACCGCGCCACCGGACGCGGCGTCGGCGCGGGCGGCACGCAGGTCGAGCTTGATGGGTACGACGAGCGCCTGTTCGGCGTGGAGGGCCGCGTCGAAGAGGGCGAAGCCCTCGGCCGGGGTGAGTGCCTGGACGCCGCCGCGGCTCATGCGGGCTTGGTCGAGTTCGCTGAGGTGGGCGGTCAGGCCGGTGCTCTGCTGCCACAGGCCCCAGGCCATCGAGACACCGGGCAGACCGGCGGCCCGGCGGCGGGCCATCAGGGCGTCGAGGAAGGAGTTGGCAGCCGCGTAGTTGCCCTGCCCTGCCGATCCGAAGAGCCCGGCGCCGGAGGAGAACACCGCGAAGGTGGTCACGTCCAGATCGCGGGTCAGTTGGTCCAGGTGGCGGACGGCGGTGGCCTTCGGGGCGAAGACGCCTTCGACGCGTTCGGGCGTCAGCGCGCCGATCACCCCGTCGTCCAGGGCACCGGCCGTGTGGACGACACCGGTGAGAGGGTGTTCGGCCGGTACGGCCGCCAGCAGGGCCGCCACGGCGTCCCGGTCGGCGACATCGCACGCGGTGACCGTCACCACCGCGCCGGACTCGGTGAGTTCGGCGACCAGTTCGGCCGCGCCCTCCGCGGCGGGACCGCGGCGACTGACCAGCAGAAGGTGCCGTACACCGTGCGTGTCGACCAGGTGCCGGGCGAGCAGGGAGCCCAGGGAGCCGGTGCCGCCGGTGACGAGGACGGTGCCCTCGGTGTCGAAGGCAGCGGGGGTGTCGGAGGTGGCGGATCGGGTCGTGTCGCGGACGAGGCGGGGGGCGCTGAGCAGCTGGCCGCGGGCGGCGAGCTGGGGTTCGCCGGTGGCGAGGACCGCGGCGAGGACCGGTTCCATCTCGATGCCGGTGACATCGAGATCGGAGTCGGCGGCGGTGTCCAGCAGGACGATCCGTTCGGGGTCCTCCGCCTGGGCGGCGCGGATCAGGCCCCAGACGGCGGCGCCGGCCGGGTCGGTGACATCGGCGTCGCCGCCGACGGGCATCGCGCCCCGGGTGAGGACGACCAGCCGGGAGTCGGCCAGGCTCGGGGCGGCGAGCCACGCCTGGACCATGGACAGGATCCGGTTGGTCAGGGGCAGCGCGTCATCGCCGTCGCCGCTGCCGAACGCCTGCGCCACGGCGACGACCGGGGTGATGACGTTGGCGGCGAGGATCTCCACCTCGTCGGCGTGGAACAGCGGCACCCACGGCGGCAGCGTCTCCGTGCTCGGTGCAGGTGCGGGCAGTTCGGCCCACTCCACCCGGAACAGGGAGTCGTGGCCCGGGCCCGCGACGGCCGCCGCGGCGGAGAGCTGTTCGGCGGTGACCGGCAGGAAGGAGAGCGCGTCGAGCGTCAGGACGGGTGCGCCGGTCTCGTCGGCGGCCGTCAGCGACAGCCGGTCGGACCCGGCCGGCGCGAGCTTCACCCGCAGCGCCGAGGCGCCCGTGGCACGGAGCGTCAGGCCGGTCCACTCGGCGGGCTGCCAGAGGCGCTGCCCGTCCGTGGCCGCCGTCGCGTTCGGGTCCGCGTCCGGGCTTGTGCCCGCCCCGTTCCCGCCCGGGTTGGTGTTCGGGTCGGCCACGGCCGCATGGCGCAGGCCGGAGTGGAGAGCCGCTTCCAGGAGTGCCGGGTGCAGCCCGAAGCGGCCCGCGTCGCCGCGCTGTTCGTCCGGGAGGGCCAGTTCGGCGAAGACGTCGTCACCGCGCCGCCACAGCGCCCGTACGCCCTGGAAGACCGGGCCGTACGCGTGGCCGAGCCGGAACAGGTCGTCGTAGAGCTCGTCGACGCTCGCGGGCCGGGCTCCCGTGGGCGGCCAGAGGACGAGGTCGTCGTCGGTCGTGGGGCGGTCGGCGACTGCGGTGGAGAGCCGTCCCGTGGCATGGCGGGTCCAGGCGTCCGCGCCCGTGTCCTCGGCGGCGTCCTCGCGGATCGAGTAGACGTCGATCGTGCGGGTTCCGGTCTCGTCCGGTCCGCCGACGGTGACCTGGACACGGACACCACCCTGCTCGGGCAGCACGAGCGGCACCTCGACGACCAGTTCGTCCAGCGTGCCGCAGCCGACCTCGTCACCGGCGCGAACGGCCAGCTCGACCAGTGCGCCGCCGGGCACGACGGCCATGCCGCCGATGACGTGGTCCGCGAGCCAGGGGTGGGTGCGGAGCGAGAGGCGGGAGGTGAAGACCAGGCCGTCCGACTGCGGCAGCCGGACCACCGCGCCGAGCAGCGGGTGGTCGGCGGCGGCCTGGCCGAGAGAGGCTGCGTCGGTCGCGGGGGCGGTCTGGAGCCAGTAGTGCTGGTGGTCGAAGGCGTACGTCGGCAGGTCGACCTGGCCGACGGATCCCTCGGGGAGCATGCCGGTCCAGTCGACCGCGACACCGTGGACGAAGAGTTCGGCCATCGAGGTCAGCAAGCGGCGCGGGCCGCCCTCATCACGGCGCAGCGAGCCTCCGACGAGTGCCGTCGCGCTCTCGGCGTCGACGATCTCGCTGACCGGCTGGACCAGCACCGGGTGGGCGCTGGACTCCACGAACACCGTGTGGCCCTCAGCCAGAAGACCCGCTATCGCGGGACCGAAGCGGACCTGACTGCGCAGGTTGCGGTACCAGTAGCCGCCGTCCAGGACACCCGCCTCGCGGACCCATTCACCGGTCACGGTCGACAGGAACGGCACGAGAGGTGCCTGCGCACGAATGTCCGCGAAGGCCTCGCCCAACGTCTCCTCGATCGCCTCCACATGCCGCGTGTGGGAGGCGTAGTCCACCGCCACCCGACGCACCCGCACACCATCCGCCGCCAGGACATCGAGGGCCTCGTCGAGGGCTTCGGCGTCACCGGCGATGACGACGGACGCCGGACCGTTGACCGCCGCCAGCTCAACCCGGCCCGCCCAGCGTTCCAACCGCCCGGCGACCTCTTCCTCCGGAAGTGCCACCGAGGCCATGCCCCCACGACCCGCGAGGCTCCCGGCGATGACCTGGCTGCGCACCGCCACGATGCGGGCCGCGTCCTCCAACGACAACGCACCCGACACACACGCGGCAGCGATCTCACCCTGCGAGTGACCCACCACCGCATCCGGCACCACACCCACCGACGCCCACACCGCAGCCAGACCCACCATCACCGCGAAACTCGCCGGCTGCACCACATCCACCCGCTCCAGCAGTTCAGCCGGAGCGTCACCCCGCAGCACGTCCACAAGAGACCAGTCGACCCAACGCCCCAGCACTGCGGCGCACTCGGCGATCCGCTCCGCGAACACCGGTGAGGAATCAAGGAGTTCACGACCCATACCGGCCCACTGCGAACCCTGACCGGGGAACACCAACACCGTCCGACCCAAAGCGGCGGTACCGAACGATCCGCCGGTGACGACGCCGGGGTGGGACTCGCCGTGCGCCAGGGCATTGAGGCCTGACAGGGCGTCGTTCCGGGAGGCGGCCACGATCACCGCGCGGTCGGAGAGCAGCGCCCGTCGCGTCACCAGCGTCGCCGCCACGGCCTCCAGCGGCACGGTCTGTGCCGTCTCGGGCGTCTCGACGAACGACGCGAGCCGCGCGGCCTGCCCCGCCAGGGATGCCGCCGAGGCGGCGGACACGACCAGGGGAACCACGCCGTCGGCCGAGGTGACCGGCGGTGCGGGTTCGTTCTCCGGTGCCTGTTCCAGGATCAGGTGCGCGTTCGTGCCGCTGATGCCGAAGCTGGAGATCCCGGCGCGGCGCGGCCTGCCCTCCTCCGGCCAGGCGCGGGCCTCGGTGAGCAGTTCGACCGCGCCCGCAGTCCAGTCGACCTGGGGCGTCGGTTCCGTCACGTTGAGCGTGGGCGGCATGACGCCGTGCCGCAGTGCCTGCACCATCTTGATCACGGCGGAGACACCTGCGGCCGCCTGTGTGTGACCCACGTTCGACTTGAGCGATCCCAGCCACAGCGGGCGCTCCGGGTCCCGGTCGCGGCCGTATGTGGCGAGCAGGGCCTGTGCCTCGATCGGGTCGCCGAGTTCCGTGCCGGTGCCGTGTGCCTCCACGACGTCGATGTCGGCTGCGGCAAGGCCCGCGTTGGCGAGGGCCTTGCGGATGACCCGCTGCTGCGAGGGCCCGTTGGGCGCGGTCAGGCCGTTCGAGGCGCCGTCCTGGTTCACGGCCGAGCCGCGCACGACCGCGAGCACCCGGTGTCCGCGGCGGCGGGCTTCCGAGAGGCGTTCCAGGACGACGATGCCGACGCCCTCGGACAGGATGGTGCCGTCGGCACCGGCCGAGAACGCCTTGACCCGGCCGTCGGCGGCGAGGCCGCGCTGCCGGGACATGCCGCGCAGGCCGATGGGCGAGCCCATGACGGCTACTCCGCCGGCCAGGGCGAGCGAGCACTCGCCCTGGCGCAGTGCCTGGGCGGCGAGGTGGATGGTGACGAGGGACGAGGAGCAGGCGGTGTCGACGGTCACGGACGGGCCCTCGAAGCCGAACGCGTACGAGACCCGGCCGGAGGCCACGCTGCCCGCGGTGGCCGTGGTGACGAACCCTTCGAGTTCGTCGGGCATGTTGCTGAGGGACTCGACGTAGTCGTGGATGGAGACGCCCGAGAAGACGCCGATGTCGTCGCCGCGCGCGGAGCGGGGATCGATGCCGGCGCGCTCCAGGGCCTCCCACGAGGTTTCGAGAAGGAGCCGTTGCTGCGGGTCCATGGCGAGGGCCTCGCGCGGCGAGATCCCGAAGAAACCGGCGTCGAACTGGGCGGCGTCGTGCAGGAATCCGCCCTTGTGCACGTAGGCCGTGCCGGGCTTGTCGGGGTCGGTGTCGAACAGGCCGTCGAGGTCCCAGCCGCGGTCGTCGGGGAGGGCCACCATGCCGTCGCGGCCCTCGGCCACGAGGCGCCAGAGGCCGTCGGGGTCGTCGACGCCGCCGGGCAGGCGGCAGGCCATGCCGACGATGGCGATGGGCTCGTCGGGGTCGGCGGTCACGACGGTGGGGAGGGCGGTGGCGCCGGCGCCCGCCGTGTCGTCGCCGAGTTCCTCGCGCAGGTAGCGGGCGAGTGCCACCGGGGTGGGGTAGTCGAAGATGAGGGTGGCGGGGAGCTTGACGCCGGTGGCGGCGCCGAGCCGGTTGCGGAGTTCGACCGCGGTGAGCGAGTCGAAGCCGATCTCGCTGAACCCGCGGGTGCCCTGGGCGAGTTCGGCGGCGTTGAAGCCGAGGACCGCGGTGGCTTCGGCCTGCACGATGCCGAGGAGGACGGCTTCCTGTTCGGCATCGGGCAGTCCGGCGAGGCGGCGGATCAGGTCGCTGCCGTCGCCCGCGCCGGCGCGGGCGAGGCGGCGGCCGGTGCGCACCAGGCTGCGCAGCAGGTGCGGGACGGTGCCGCCGGAGGTCGCGTCGGCCCGTAGGGACCGCAGGTCGAGCTTGATCGGTACGAGTAGGGCGTGTTCGCCTCGCAGGCCGGTGTCGAGGAGGGCCAGGGCCTCGGCGGGGGCGAGCGGCAGGACGCCGCCGCGGCTCATGCGGGCCTGGTCGGTCTCGCTGAGGTGGGCGGTCAGGCCGGTGCTCTGCTGCCACAGGCCCCAGGCCATCGAGACACCGGGCAGACCGGCGGCCCGCCGCTGTGCCATGAGGGCGTCGAGGAAGGAGTTGGCAGCCGCGTAGCTGCCCTGGCCTGCGGAGCCGAGCAGTGCGGCGGCGGACGAGAAGACGGTGAACGACGCGAGCCCCGGGGCGAGTTCGCGGGTCAGTTGGTCCAGGTGGCGGACGGCGGTGACCTTCGGGGCGAAGACGCCTTCGACGCGCTCCGGCGTCAGGGCGCCGATCACCCCGTCGTCCAGAACGCCGGCGAGGTGGACAACACCGGTGAGAGGGTGTTCGGCCGGTACGGCCGCCAGCAGGGCCGCCACGGCGTCCCGGTCGGCGACATCGCACGCGGCGAGCGTCACCACCGCGCCGGACTCGGTGAGTTCGGCGACCAGTTCGGCCGCGCCCTCCGCTGCGGGACCGCGGCGGCTCGCCAGCAGAAGGTGCCGTACACCGTGTGTGTCGAGCAGATGCCGGGCGACCATGGCGCCCAGGGAGCCGGTGCCGCCGGTGAGCAGGACCGTGCCCTCGGGGTCGAAGGCGTACGTGGCCCCGGTCTCGGCCTGGGGCTCGGCCGGGGCGATGGCCGCGCGCACCAGGCGTGGCGCGGACAGGGCCGTGCCGCGGACGGCGACGAGGGGCTCACCGGTGGCCAGTACGGGCCCGAGGACGGGACCCGCTCCGGCGGAGCCGGCGGGGTCGAGGTCCACGAGCACGATGCGGTCGGGGTTCTCTGCCTGGGCGGCGCGGATCAGGCCCCAGACGGCGGCGCCGGCCGGGTCGGTGACATCGGCGTCGCCGGCGGCGGGCACCGCGCCCCGGGTCGCGACGACGAGGGGCACGGCGTCCAGGTCGGGTGCGGCGGCCAGCCACGCCTGGATCACGGCCACGACGCGGGTGGTGAGGCCGAGCGGATCCTCGCCGTCTCCGGTCGTCGCCGTGAGGACGGCGACCGGCGGCAGGGTCTCGCGGGCGGCGAGCGCCGTCACGTCGTCGGCGGTGGCGAGCGGCGCCCAGGAGGCGGGCGCGGCGGCGACCTCGGGAGCGGGCAGCGGGGTCCATTCCACGCGGAACAGCGAGTCGCGGCTGTCCCGGCCGGCCGCTCCGGCGTCCAGCTGCTCGGCGGTAACCGGCAGGGACACCAGCGAGTCCATGGTCAGGACGAGGTCACCGGTCTCGTCGGCGGCCTGGAACGAGAGGGCGTCCGGGCCGCTCGGGGCGACGCGTACACGCAGGGCGGAGGCGCCGAGGGCGTGCAGGACGAGGCCGTTCCAGGCGAAGGGCAGGACCTTTCGGTCGTCGTCGGGGTTGGCGAAGGCGTTGGTGTGCAGGGCGGCGTCGAGCAGGGCCGGGTGGATGCCGAACCGGTCGGCGTTCTCCCGCTGCTCGGGCGGCAGGGCGGCCTCGGCGAACAGTTCGTCGCCGCGCCGCCACACGCCGCGCAGACCCTGGAAGGCCGGACCGTACGCGTATCCGCGGGCGACCAGGTCGGGGTAGAAGTCGTCGATGGCGACAGGCTGCGCGCCGGCCGGGGGCCAGGCGGCGAAGTCGACGGCGGGCTTCGTGCCCGCGACCGGGGCGGCGATGGAGAGCAGGCCGGTGGCGTGCCGGGTCCACTCCCCCTGGCCGGCCTCGTCGGCGGCCTCCTCGCGGAGGGAGTACACGTCCACGGTGCGCGAGCCGTTGGGGCCGGCACCGCCGACAGCGACCTGAACGCGGACACCGCCCTGCTCGGGCAGCACGAGGGGCGCCTCGATGACGAGTTCCTCCAGGACAGCGCAGCCGAACTCGTCGCCGGCGCGGACCGCCAGATCGACGTAGACGGTGCCGGGCACGACGACCACGCCGCCGATGGCGTGGTCCGCGAGCCAGGGGTGGGTGCGCAGGGAGAGCCGGGAGGTGAGGACCAGGCCGTCGGACTGGGGCAGCGGGACCATCGCGCCGAGCAGCGGGTGGTCGGTGCCGCTCAGGCCGAGCGAGGCGGCGCCGCCGGCACCGCCGGTCAGCTGGATCCAGTAGTGCTGGTGGTCGAAGGCGTACGTCGGGAGGTCGATCCGTCCGGCGTCGGGGCGGGCCGTGAGGATGCCGCTCCAGTCGATGTGGACGCCGCGGACGAAGAGTTCGGCCATCGAGGTGAACAGGCGGCGCGGACCGCCCTCCTCGCGGCGCAGGGAGCCGGTCACGACGGCGTCGGTGTCGGCGCGGTCCACGATCTCGCTGACCGGCTGGACCAGGACGGGGTGGGCACTGGACTCCACGAACACCGTGTGACCCTCGGCCAGGAGGTCGGCGATCGCGGGACCGAAGCGGACCTGCCGGCGCAGGTTGCGGTACCAGTAGCCGCCGTCGAGGACACCCGCCTCGCGGATCCACTCGCCGGTCACGGTGGAGAGGAACGGTACGGCGGGGGCCTGGCTGCGGATGTCGGCGAAGGCGTCGCCCAAGGTCTCCCGGACGGCCTCGACGTGCCGGGAGTGCGAGGCGTAGTCGACCGCGATGCGGCGCACGCGTACGCCCTGGTCCTCCAGTGCGTCGAGGGCCTCGTCGAGGGCTTCGGCGTCACCGGCGATCACGACCGACGCCGGACCGTTGACCGCCGCCACCTCTACTCGACCTGCCCAGCGTTCCAGCCGCTCGGCGACGTCTTCCTCCGGGAGTGCCACCGAGGCCATGCCGCCACGGCCCGCCAGACTCCCGGCGATGACCTGACTGCGCACCGCCACGATGCGGGCCGCGTCCTCCAGTGACAACGCACCCGACACGCACGCGGCAGCGATCTCACCCTGCGAGTGGCCGACCACCGCATCAGGCACCACACCCACCGACGCCCACACCGCAGCCAAACCCACCATCACCGCGAAACTCGCCGGCTGCACCACATCAACCCGCTCAAGGAGTTCAGCCGGAGCCTCTCCCCGCAGCACATCCACGAGCGACCAGTCGACCCAACGCTCAAGCGCCGCAGCGCACTCGGCGATGCGCGACGCGAACACCGGGGAGGAATCGAGGAGTTCACGACCCATGCCGACCCACTGCGAACCCTGCCCCGGGAAGACGAGGACGACTTTTCCGGCCCCGCCCGGCGTCGACGCGCTGCCGACGGCCACCGTAGGAGCGGACTCGCCCCGCGCCAGCGCTCCCAGGCCCGCCAGTGCCTCCTCGGACGAGCCGGCCACGACGACCGCACGCTCGCCGAGCACCGCCCGGCCGGTGGCCAGTACGGCCGCCACGTCGGCGAGCGCGACCGTGCCGGAGGCCTCGACGAACGACACGAGCCGTTCCGCCTGGCCGGTCAGCGAGGCGACCGTGGCCGCCGAGACGACGAGCGGCACCGCGCCGTCGGCCGCGGGAGCCGGAGCGGCGTCCGCGGCGGGCTCCTCCACCGGCGCCTGTTCCAGAATCACGTGGGCGTTCGTGCCGCTGGCACCGAACGAGGACACACCGGCCCGGCGCGGACGGTCGTCCTGGGGCCAGTCCCGTGTCTCCGTCAGCAGTTCCACCGCACCCGCCGTCCAGTCCACCTGCGGGGTGGGCTCGTCGACGTGCCGGGTGGCGGGCATGACGCCGTGCCGCAGCGCCTGCACCATGTTGATCACGCCGGCCACGCCGGAGGCGGCCTGGGTGTGGCCGATCACCGACTTGACCGAGCCGAGCCGCAGCGGCCGGTCCTCGGACCGGTCCTGGCCGTAGGTGGCCATCAGGGCCTGCGCCTCGATCGGGTCCCCGAGGACGGTGCCGGTGCCGTGGCCCTCGACCATGTCGATGTCGGCGGTGGTGAGGTCGGCGCTCTCCAGGGCCTTGCGGATGACGCGCTGCTGCGCGGGGCCGTTGGGCGCCGTCAGGCCGTTGGAGGCGCCGTCCTGGTTGAGGGCCGAGCCGCGGATCACCGCGAGCACCCGGTGCCCGTTGCGCCGTGCCTCGGACAGGCGTTCCAAGAGGATCACACCGGCGCCCTCGGCCCAGCTGGAGCCGTCCGCGCAGGCCGCGTACGACTTGCAGCGGCCGTCGAAGGCGAGGCCGCGCTGCCGGGCGAAGCCGACGAACCCGCCGGGGGTCGACATGACGGTCGCGCCGCCGGCCAGGGCCATGGAGCACTCACCGCGCCGCAGTGCCTGGGAGGCCAGATGGATGGCGACCAGAGAGGAGGAGCACATGGTGTCGACGGTGACGGCGGGACCTTCGAGGCCGAGGGTGTAGGCGACCCGCCCCGAGGCGACACCGCCCGCGGTGCCCAGGGCGCGCTCCAGGCTGAGGAAGCCTTCGAACCCGCTGAGGTCGGGCGCGTAGTCCTGGTGGACCATGCCGGCGAACACGCCGATGTCGGTGCCGCGCAACGCGTGCGGGTCGAGGCCGGCCCGTTCGAGGGCCTCCCAGGAGACCTCCAGGAGCTGCCGCTGCTGGGGGTCCATCGCGAGCGCCTCGCGCGGCGAGATCCCGAAGAACGCGGCGTCGAACTGGCCGGCGTCGTGCAGGAACGCGCCCTCGCGGACGTACGTCGTACCGGGGTTGTCCGGGTCGGGATGGTAGAGGCCCTCCAGGTCCCAGCCGCGGTCCTCGGGGAAGGTGGTGTAGACGTCGGTGCCGTCGGTCACCACCCGCCACAGGTCCTCGGGGGTGCGTATGCCGCCCGCGTACCGACAGGCCATCGAAACGATCGCGATGGGTTCGGCCGAGGCCTCGGAGAGACGCTGGTTCTCCTGTTGGAGTCGCGCGTTCTCCTTGAGCGAGGCACGCAGTGCGTTGACGATCTGCTCGTCCGGCGCCGTCATCTCGGTACGTCCTCCGTCTTTGCCGCTGTCGGTAAGTCAGGTGTCGGTAAGTCAGGTGCTCAGTTGGCGTGGTTGCCGAGGGCGCGCTGTACGAGGTCGGCGACGTCCATCACGTCGATCAGGTCGGTGTCGGTGTCGGCGGCAGCGGGCGCCGCCGGTTCCGGTTCGGGCGCCGTCCCGGGGGCGGAGCCGTCCTCGGGGCCCACGAGGGTGAGCAGCGTGTCGAGAAGGCCGGCCTCCCGGAAGCGGGAGAACGGGACCTGGGCGAGTACGCGCCGCAGGTCGTCCTCCCGCCCGTCCAGGTCGTCGTCGCCCGTCTCCGTCAGCAGTTCGGAGCGCAGGAAACCGACGAGGGCGTCGGGGGTCGGATAGTCGAAGACGAGGGTCGCCGGCAGCCGCAGCCCGGTGGCCACGTGCAGGCTGTTGCGGAGGTTGACGGCGGCGAGCGAGTCGAAGCCGACCTCCTGGAAGGACTGGAGCGGGCCGATGCTCTCCGCGCTGCTGTGTCCGAGGACGGTCGCGGCCTGCCCGCAGACCAGCCGGAGCAGCAGACGGTTCTGTTCGGCCTCCGGGACGTCCTGGAGGGAGTCCACCAGGGACGAGGTGGTGTCGCTGTTCTCCGCGTCGGGCTGGGACGCGCGCAGGGCGGCGGCGGCCTCGGGGAGGTCGGCGAAGAGGGGGCTGACCCGTACGGAGGTGAACGCCGGGATGAACGCCTCCCAGTCCATGTCGACGACCGTCACGGCCTTCTCCCGTGCCTCCACGGCCTGTTCGAAGGCGGTCGTCGCGACCTGCGGGGCCATCGGCAGGACACCGCGGCGGCGCAGCTGGGCGAGGGTCGCCTCGTCCATGCCGGGGCCGGCCTCGTCGAGGGCTCCCCAGGCGATCGAGGTGGCCGCGAGGCCCCGGCCGCGGCGCCGTTCGACGAGGGCGTCCAGGACGGCGTTGGCCGCGCCGGAGACGCCTTGACCGCCACCGCCCCAGATCCCGGCGATCGAGGAGAAGACGACGAAGGCGTCGAGCGGGGTCCTCCCGAGGGTGTCGGTCCCGGTATCGCTGTCGCTGTCGCTGTCCGTGAACACTCGGTCGAGCCACAGGGCGGTGTCGACCTTGGCGGCGAACACCTCGGTGAGGTCGGCGAGGCCGGTGTCGGCCACGTTGCTGGTCCAGGCGGTGTCCGCGGCGTGCACGACGGCAGTGAGCGGCTCTTCCTCCGGGGTCTCGGTGATCAGGCGGGCGAGTGTCCCGCGGTCGGCGTCGGCGCAGGAGACGACGGCCGTATCGGCCCCCATGTCCGCGAGCTTGCCCACCAGGTCGGCGACGGCGTCGGCGGGCGCCTGAGCCGTGGTCGTGACGATGAGGCGGCGCACGCCCGACCGGGCGAGCCAGAGCGAGGCGTGGGTGCCGAGGGCCTCGGCGCCGCCGGTCACCAGGACGGTGCCGCGGGGCTGCCAGCCACCGTCGGCGGGTGTTTCGGGGGCGGGCTTGCGGGTGAGCCGGCGGCTGTAGACGCCGGGGCGGCGGACGGCGAGCTGGTCGTCCCCCGCAGCGCCGTTCAACGCGCCCACGAGGTACTGCGCGGTGCGGGCGTCGGCGGTCACCGGCAGGTCGATCAAGCCACCCCACCGGTCGGGGTGTTCGAGGGCCACGGCGCGGCCCAGACCCCAGAGGGCTGCTTCGCCGGGCTCGGTGACGGTGTCCTGGACACCGGTGTTCACCGCGCCCCGGGTCAGACACCACAGCGGCCCGTCGACGCCCGCGTCCCCGAGCGCCTGAACCAGCGCGAGGGTCCGGGCAGCGGCGGCGGTGGCGTCCTGCGTGCCATCGAGGGCGAGCAGGGAAAGGACCCCCGCAGGCTCGAACTCGGCCCGGACGCCGCTCAGATGCTCGGCGAGCCCGGTACGGGTGACGGCGGACGCGGCGATCTCCAGGGGTACGACGTCCAGTCCCTGGGCACCGAGCGCCGCGAGAAGCTCGGTCACCTGGGAGCCGTCCGCGGAGCCGGTCTCACCCGCTGCCGGGCCACCCGCGGGCAGGACGGCGAGCCAGCGGCCCGCGGGCACCCCGGACACCTCGCGCTCCAAGGGCCGCCAGGTGACGGCGTAGCGGAGGCGCTCGGCGCTGGACCGCTGCCGCCGCCTGCCGCGCCAGTCCGCCAGCACCGGCACGACGGTGCGCAGCGCGTCGCGGAGGCCGGCGGAGTCAGGGGCGAGCAGCCCGGCGAGCGTGTCGGCGTCGGTCCGCTCGACGGCGCTCCAGAAGTCAGCGTCGGTGTCCTCGCCCGAAGCGCCGCCGTCGTCGGCGCTCTCGGCCTCCTGTAGCCAGTAGTGACGTCGGTCGAAGGCGTACGTGGGCAGGTCCACGTGCCTCGTACCCGTGCCGGAGGTGTCGGCGCCGCCGGCCGGGAGGACACCGGTCCAGTCGACGGGCACGCCCCGTACGAACAGTTCGGCCATCGAGGTCAGCAACCGGCGCGGGCCGCCGTCCTCCCGGCGCAGCGTGCTGCCGACGACGGCGCGCAGCCTGACGTTGTCTTCCGCCTCGTCGACGATCTCGCTGACCGGCTGCACCAGGACGGGGTGGGCACTCGACTCCACGAACACCGTGTGCCCCTCGGCCAGGAGGTCGGCGATCGCGGGACCGAAGCGGACCTGACTGCGCAGGTTCCGATACCAGTAACCACCGTCCAGAACCCCGGCATCGCGGACCCACTCACCAGTCACCGTCGACAGGAACGGCACGAGAGGCGCCTGCGCACGAATGTCCGCGAAGGCCTCGCCCAACGTCTCCTCGATCGCCTCCACATGCCGGGAATGGGAGGCATAGTCCACCGCCACCCGACGCACCCGCACACCATCCGCCGCCAGGACACCGAGGGCCTCGTCGAGGGCCTCGGCGTCACCGGCGATCACCACCGACGCCGGACCGTTGACCGCCGCCAACTCCACCCGGCCCGCCCAGCGTTCCAGACGCTTGAGCGCGTCCTCCTCTGCCAGCGCCACCGAGGCCATGCCGCCACGGCCCGCGAGACTGCCGGCGATCACCTGGCTGCGCACCGCCACGATGCGGGCGGCGTCCTCCAACGACAGCGCACCCGACACACACGCGGCAGCGATCTCCCCCTGGGAGTGACCGACCACCGCATCCGGCACCACACCCACCGACGCCCACACCGCAGCCAGACCTACCATCACCGCGAAACTCGCCGGCTGCACCACATCAACCCGCTCAAGGAGTTCAGCCGGAGCCTCTCCCCGCAGCACATCCACGAGCGACCAGTCGACCCAACGCTCAAGCGCCGCCGCGCACTCGGCGATGCGCGACGCGAACACCGGGGAGGAATCCAGGAGTTCACGGCCCATGCCGACCCACTGCGAACCCTGCCCCGGGAACACCAACACCATCCGACCAGCAGCCACCGCACTGCCGACGACCACACCAGGCACGGACTCCCCCCGCGCCAGCGCACGCAACCCCGCCAACGCCTCCTCCCGCGAACCAGCCGCCACCACCGCCCGCTCACCAAGCACCGCCCGCCGCGAAGCGAGCGCTGTCGCGATCTCCGGCAGGGCCGTACTCTCCGCGAAGCCGACGAACGACCCGAGCCGCTCGGCCTGGCCCGCCAGTGAACCGGCGCTCTTCGCCGATACCACGAGGGGAACCACGAGCGGTTCGACGCCGTTCTCGGGCACCGGGGTCGCTGGGGCCTCGGCGGGCCCCGCGGGATCCTCGGGTGACTCCTCAAGGATCACGTGCGCGTTGGTGCCGCTCGCGCCGAAGGAGGACACGGCGGCCCGGCGCGGCCGGCCGGTGGCCGGCCACTCGCGTGCCGCCCTGAGCAGTTCGACCGCGCCGGCCGTCCAGTCCACCTGCGGTGTCGGCTCCTCGACATGCAGGGTGGGCGGCATCACGCCGTGCCGCAGCGCCTCGACCATCTTGATGACGCCGGAGACACCCGCCGCGGCCTGGGTGTGGCCGATGTTGGACTTCAGCGAGCCGAGCCACAGCGGGTGGTCGGCGGGCCGGTCCTGGCCGTAGGTGGCGAGCAGGGCCTGGACCTCGATCGGGTCGCCCAGGGAGGTGCCGGTGCCGTGGCCCTCGACGACGTCGATGTCCTTCGCCGACAGGCCCGCGTCGGCCAGGGCGCGCCTGATAACCCGCTGCTGCGAGGGCCCGTTGGGGGCGGTGAGACCGTTCGAGGCACCGTCCTGGTTGACCGCGCTGCCGCGCAGCACGGCCAGGATCCGGTGGCCGTTGCGGCGGGCCTCCGACAGCCGCTCCAGGACGACCACGCCCACGCCCTCGGCCCAGCCGGTGCCGTCGGCGGTCGAGGAGTACGCCTTGCACCGGCCGTCGGCGGAGAGGCCGCGCTGGCGGGCGAACTCCACGAAGGCGTCCGGGCTCGACATGACGGTCGCACCGCCTGCGAGAGCGAGCGAGCACTCGCCGCGCCGCAGTGACTGGGCCGCCAGGTGCATCGCCACGAGCGAGGAGGAGCAGGCCGTGTCGATGGTGACCGCCGGCCCCTCGAAGCCGAACACGTACGACACGCGCCCCGACGCCACACTCGACGAGGTGCCGGTCATCACGTAGCCCCGGACGTCCTCGGGGACCTGCCGCAGCCGGGTCACGTAGTCGTGGTGGACGATGCCGGTGAAGACGCCGATGTCACGGCCCCGGGTGGAGGCCGGGTCGATGCCGGCGCGCTCCAGCGCCTCCCACGAGGTCTCCAGGAGCAGCCGCTGCTGCGGGTCCATGGCCAGGGCCTCGCGCGGCGAGATCCCGAAGAGTCCGGCGTCGAACTGGGCGGCGTCGTGCAGGAATCCGCCGACGCGGGTGTAGGTGGTGCCGGGGTGCGTGGGGTCGGGGTGGTAGAGCTTGTCGACGTCCCAGTCGCGGTCCTGTGGGAAGGCGGAGAGCGCGTCGCGCTCCTCGACGACCAGTCGCCACAGTTCCTCGGGGGTGTCGACACCGCCGGGCAGGCGGGTGCTCGTGGCGATGATGGCGATCGGCTCGTCGGGTTCCCTGGGCACGGCCGGTACGGATCCGGCGGAACCGGCGCTCGCGGTGTCCTCGCCGAGCAGTTCGGTGCGCAGGTGTCCGGCGAGGGCGGCCGGGGTCGGGTAGTCGAAGACGAGGCTGCTGGGAAGGCTCATGCCGGTGAAGTCGTGCAACCGGTTGCGGAGTTTGACGGCGCTGAGGGAGTCGAAGCCGAGGTCCTTGAACGGCTGGTTCACGTCGAGGTCGTCGGCGCCGGTGTGACCGAGGACGACGGCGGCGCTCTCCTGTACGAGGTCCAGCAGGACACGCTGCTGTTCGGCGGCGCCGAGCACGGCGAGCCGGTGGGCCAGCGATCCGCTCTCGGCGGCCGGCCTGCCGACGACCCGCCGGACGAGCGGCCCGTCCTCCGTCGTCCGTGCCTCGTGGACGGCGGGGTTGGTGACGGATTCCGCGGTGGGGTCGCTGTCGGGGCGGCCCAGGGTGAGCGGGCCGAGCGCGGCGACCGGTTCGCCGGTGTGGTCGGCGAGTTCCACGAGGTGGCGTCCGCCCTCGACGGGCGTGACCCGCAGCCGCAGGGCGGTGGCGCCCTGCGCGTACACGGCCAGGTCGGCGCAGGCGGTGAGGTCGAGCCCGCTGTCGCCGGTACGGGCGGCCAGGAGGTGAAGGACCGTGTCGAGGAGTGCGGGGTGGAGTGTGAACCCCGCTGCCTCGTCGGCGAGTTCCGGAGGCAGGATGAGGTCGGCGGAGAGCAGGCCGTCCTGTTCCGTCAGGCCGGTTACGCCTGGTACGCCGTGGAGGTCGAGGAGGTCCGCCGGTGCGTTGGCTCCGGTGGCGGGCCAGGTGCGCAGGTCGAAGGAGGGCCTGGCCAGGCCGGGCCGGAGCAGGGCGCGGGCGTGGCGCGTCCAGGTGGCGTTCCCGTCGCCGGTCTGCCTGCTGTGGACGGTGACCGGGCGCAGTCCGTCCCGGCCCGGGGCGTCGACATGGACACGGAGCTGGAGATGGCCGTGTTCGGGCACGGCCAGCGGTGCGTCGACGGTGATCTGTTCGACGGCGCCGCTGCCCGCCTCGGTGCCGGCGTGGACCAGCAGGTCGAGGAGCACGGCGGCCGGAACGACCCCGGTGGCGCGATCGAGGAGCCGGCCGAAAGCGCGTCGGTCGGGCCGCCCGGTGAGCACCACGCGGGTGCCGCCGTCGCCGGGCGTGCCGTCGTGGTCGTCGTCGGGGATCTCAACGGCCGTACCGAGCAGCGGGTGGCCGGTGGAGCGGGCGCCGAGCGCTTCGGCGTCGATGGCTGTGGTCTCGGGTTCGGCCCAGTACCGCTGGTGCTGGAAGGCGTACGTGGGCAGGTCGGTGCCGATCGCGGCGGCCGGGGTGCCGAGGAGGGCGGGCCAGTCGATGTCCGTACCGCGGACGTGCAGTTCGGCGAGTGCTGTGAGGACGGCGGACTCCTCGGAGCCGTCCTCGCGCAGGGTGGCGAGGCAGCCGCGGTGGTCCGGGCCGAGCGTGCCGAGGGCGAGGGCGGTCAGGCCGCCGCCGGGGCCGATTTCCAGGAAGGTCCCCGCGCCCTGGTCGCGCAGCGCGGCGACCGCGTCGGCGAACCGTACGGCGTGGCGCACCTGGTCGACCCAGTACTCCGGGGTGGCGAAGCGGCCGTCCTCGGCGGGGGCACCGGTGAGCGTGGAGACGACCTTGACGGTGGCCGGCCGGGGACGCAGCCGGGCGACGACGGTACGGAACTCGTCGAGCATGGGTGCCATCAACGGCGAGTGGAAGGCATGGCTGACCGTCAGTCGCTTGGTCTTCCTGCCCTGGTGGGCCAGTCGCGCCGCGAGGGCCAGGACGGTGTCCTCGGCGCCGGAGAGCACGACGGCGTCGGGTCCGTTGACCGCGGCGACGGCGATCTCGCCCGTGGCCTCGGCCAGCAGTGGCACCACCTCGGCCTCGGCCGCCTGGACGGCGACCATCGCGCCGCCCTCGGGCAGGGCCTGCATCAACCGTCCGCGGGCGGCGACCAGTTCGCCCGCCTCCGCCAGGTCGAGGACTCCGGCGGCGTGGGCGGCGGAGATCTCGCCGACCGAGTGCCCGGCGACCAGGTCCGGCCGTACGCCCCAGGAGGCGAAGAGCCGGAACAGCGCGGTCTCCAGGGCGAAGAGACCGGCCTGCGTGTACAGGGTGCGGTCGAGCAGTGCGGCCTCGGTCGTGCCGGGTTCGGCGAACACCACCTCGTGCAGCGGGCGGGCCAGGTGCCCGTCCAGGTGGCGTTCGACGGCGTCGCACGCGGCGGTGAAGGCGTTGCGGAAGACCGGGTACCGCGCGGCGAGTTCGCGGCCCATGCCGGCCCACTGACTGCCCTGTCCGGTGAAGAGGAAGGCCAGTTTGCCCTCGGCGGGGCTGCCGGTGACGGTGCCGGCGGTGGGCGTGCCGTTCCCGAGCGCGCGCAGCGCGTCGGCGAGTTGTCCCCGGCCGGTGGTCAGCAGGACCGCCCGGTGGTCGAGCCGGGCACGGGTGGTGGCCAGCGCGTGCGCGGTGTCCGCGAGGGACAGTTCGGGCCGCGCGTCGACGAAGCGGGCGAGGCGACCGGCCTGGGCCCGCAGAGCCGCCGCGGACCGGGCCGACACAGGCACCGGCACCGGCTGGAGAGCGGGCGGTGACGGTACGAGGGCCCCGGCGGGTGCCGCGTCAACGGCGGGCGTCCGGTCCGAGTCGGCTGCCGAACCGATGCCTGCCACCTGGTTCGTGGCAGACGCCGGCGCGACGCCGGATCCCTGGTCCACGGCAGCCACCGAGTCGGCTCCGGGGGCCGGGGCGCCCGGAGACGTCTGGCCGGACGCCGCGGTGTCCTCCGCCGGTGCCTGCTGAATCACGACATGCGCGTTGGTGCCGCCGATGCCGAAGGACGAGACACCGGCCCGGCGCGGGTGCCCGCCCTCCGGCCACTGCCGGGCCTCGGCGAGCAGTTCCACCGCGCCCGCGGTCCAGTCCACATGGGTCGAGGGCCGGTCCACGTGCAGGGTGCGGGGCAGAACGCCGTACCGCATCGCCATGACCATCTTGATGACGCCCGCCACACCCGCCGCGGCCTGTGTGTGACCGATGTTGGACTTGACCGAGCCGAGCCACAGCGGGCGGTCGGCGGGCCGGTCCTGCCCGTACGTCGCGAGCAGGGCCTGCGCCTCGATCGGATCGCCGAGCACCGTACCCGTGCCATGCCCCTCGACCACGTCCACATCGGCCGCCGCCAGGCCGGCGTCGGCGAGCGCCCTGCGGATCACCCGCTGCTGTGAGAGCCCGTTCGGCGCCGTCAGACCGTTGGACGCACCGTCCTGGTTGACCGCGCTGCCGTTGACCACCGCGAGGACCTGGTGGCCCCGGCGGCGTGCGTCGGAGAGCCGCTCGACGAGGAGTACGCCGACGCCCTCCGACCAGCCGGTTCCGTCCGCCGCGTCGGCGAAGGCCTTGCACCGGCCGTCCTGGGAGAGTCCGCGCTGCCGGGAGAACTCGACGAAGGTCTCCAGGTTGCCCATGACCATCACACCGCCGGCGAGGGCCATGGAGCACTCGCCGCGCTGGAGCGCGCGGGCCGCCAGGTGCAGGGCGACGAGCGAGGACGAGCAGGCCGTGTCGACCGTGATGGCCGGGCCCTCGAAGCCGAACTGGTAGGCGATCCGGCCCGACAGGACGCTGCCGGAGCTGCCGGTGAGGCGGAAACCCTCGACGCCGGCCGCGTGATGCGTCCGTACGGTGTAGTCGTGGCTGTTGACGCCGACGAACACGCCGACGTCCTGGCCACCGAGCCCGGTCGGGTCGATCGCGGCGCGTTCGAACGCCTCCCAGGAGGTCTCCAGGAGCAGTCGCTGCTGCGGGTCCATCGCGAGCGCCTCGTTCGGGGAGATCCCGAAGAAGGCGGCGTCGAAGCCGGTCGCGTCGTCCAGGAACGCGCCGTGCCGTACGTAGGTCTTGCCTGCGCTGTCGGGGTCGGCGTCGTAGTGCCGGTCGATGTCCCAGCCGCGGTCGTCCGGGAACTCGCCGACGACGTCGGCACCTTCGGCGACCAGTCGCCACAGGTCCTCGGGGCTCTCCACACCGCCCGGGAAGCGGCAGGCCATCGCGACGATGGCGATCGGATCGTCACGGAGGGCGGCGACGGTGCCGGTGGCGCGCTCTCCGGCGTCCCGCTCCGGTCCGTCGCCCGTCGGCTCGTCGTCGCCGAAGAGCCGTACGCGCAGGTGGCCGGCGAGCGACACCGGCTTCGGGTAGTCGAAGACGATGGTGGAAGAGAGGGGCAGACCGGTCGCGGACGCGAGCTTGTTCCGCAGTTCGACGGCGGTCAGTGAGTCGAAACCGGCGTCCTTGAAGGCGCGGTCGGCCCGGACGGCGTCGGGCCCGGAGTGGCCGAGGACCTGGGCGGCGCTCCGGCGGACCAGGTCCACCAGTGCCTCGGTGCGCTCCCGTGTGCCCAGGCGGTCGAGCCGCTGCCGCAGGGAGCCGGTACCTGCCGCCTGCACGGCCCCGGCCGTCGGCCGCGGGGTGGGTACGAGGCCGCGCAGCAGGGGTACCACGGGAGTTCCGGCGCGGACGGACGCCCGCAGGGCGGGCAGGTCGAACCGGGCGGCCACGAGGGCGGCGGGGATCTCCTCGCCCGACCGCAGGGCCGTGTCGAGGAGCGCCATGCCCTCGGCGGCGGAGAGTCCGACCATGCCGAGACGCCGGGTGCGGTGCAGATCCGCGGAGCCGAGGTGCCGGGTCATGCCGCTGGCGTCGCTCCAGTAGCCCCAGGCCAGGGAGACACCGGGCAGACCGGACCGGCGGCGGTGCAGGGCGAGCGCGTCCAGGGAGGCGTTGGCGGCGGCGTAGTTGGCCTGGCCGGGGTTGCCGAGGACGCCGGCGGCGGAGGAGAAGAGGACGAACGCCGCGAGGTCCGCGTCCCGGGTCAGTTCGTGCAGGTGCAGTGCGGCGTCCAGTTTCGGCCGCAGGACGGTGTCGACCCGGTCCGGGGTCAGGGCGGTGACCACGCCGTCGTCGAGGACGCCGGCGGTGTGGACGACGCCGGTGAGCGGGTGTGCGTCCGGCACGGCGGCGAGGAGTGCCTCGACCGCGTCACGGTCGGCGGTGTCGCACGCGGCGACGGTGACGGTCACGCCGAGCGCGGTCAGTTCCTCGCACAGTGCCGCCGCTCCGTCGGCGTCCGGCCCGCTCCGGCTGGCCAGCAGCAGGTGCCGTACACCGTGATCGGTCGCCAGGTGCCGGGCGACAAGACCGCCGAGCATCCCGGTACCGCCGGTGACGAGCACGGTGCCGTCGGGGTCGAGTTCGCGCCGACGACCTTCGGGAACCGGCGTGCGCACCAGCCGAGGCACGGAGACCACGCCACCGCGCACACGGATCCGGTTCTCCCCGGCGGCCACGGCGAGCCCCACGGCCTTCACGGCCGCCCTGTCGTCGAAGGGCGCCATGCCGTCGCGGTACTGATCGCCATCGTGGTCGTGGTCGTGGTCGTGGTCGACAAGGACGATGCGGTCCGGGTGCTCGGATTGCGCCGACCGCAGCAGACCCGCCACGGCGGCCACGGCGAGTTCGTCCTCGGCGCCGCCGGGGATCATCACGACAAGGCGGGTGAGCGTCAGGGCGGGCGCCGCCAACCACGCCTGGAGAACGGCCAACGCGGCGGCGACCGCCGCACGCGGATCGGCGGACGCGCGCCCGTCCTCGTACAGCAGGAAGTCCGGTACCACCCCGCCGTCCGCCGCGAGGGCAGCGATGTCCTCCGCCCCGGCAACAGCCACTGCGGAGCCGACGTCCTCGGTCATCTCACCTGCGGACAGGGGCAGTTCGGCCCAGTCGACCTGGAACAGGGCATCATGCGCCGACGCGTCCGCGATCCCCGCCCGCTCGGGCGAGAACGGCTCGGCAACGACGGCGTCGGCGGTCAGCACCGGCGCGCCGGTGGCGTCGCGCAGCTCAAGCCGGGTCTCCCCGGCAGTGGTACGGGCTGAGTGCACCCGCACCGCGGCGGCACCGGAGGCCAGCAGGGTCACGCCGCTCCACCGGCTCACGACCATGCCTTCGGGGAGGGTCGTCCGGACCGCCGCGTCGAGCAGCGCCGGATGCAGGCCGTAACGGTCGGCGTCGCCGAACGCATCGTCGAGGGCGACATCCGTCGCGGAGCCGTCGTCGGGCAGCGCGTTGCCGGAAGCGGCCGGCGTGACCGCCCCGGGCGCCAGCGCACCGTACGCGTGACGAGTCCAGACGGCGTCCAGACCCGCGTCGTCCGGTCGGGAGTACACCCCGACCATTCGCCGCCCTTGGTCGTCGGCCTCCCCCACGGTCATCTGTACGGCCCTGCCACCGCGCAGCGGAAGTACGACGGGCCGGTCTACGACCAGGTCCTCGACCACGGGACTGCCGACCTCGTCGCCGAACCGGACGGCCAGCTCGACCAGCACGGCGCTCGGTACGACTACGACGTCACCGACAGCGTGATCACCCAGCCAGGGGTGGGCGGCCACCGACCACCGCGAGGTGGTCATGAACCCACCGGAGTCCGGCCGGCCGACGATCGCGCCAATGAGCGGGTGGTCGGCGGCGGCCTGGCCGAGGGAGGCGGCATCGGTCGCGGGGGCGGTCTGGAGCCAGTAGTGCTGGTGGTCGAAGGCATACGTCGGCAGGTCGAGGTGACCGGCTTCCGCACCGGCCGGGAGGACGCCGGTCCAGTCGACGGGCACGCCCCGCACGAACAGTTCGGCCATCGAGGTCAGCAGCCGGCGCAGACCGCCCTCGTCACGGCGCAGGGAGCCACTCACCACAGCATCGGCATCCGCCTGATCGACGATCTCGCTGACCGGCTGGACCAGGACGGGGTGGGCACTCGACTCCACGAACACCGTGTGCCCCTCGGCCAGGAGGTCGGCTATCGCGGGACCGAAGCGAACCCGACTGCGCAGGTTGCGGTACCAGTAGCCGCCGTCGAGAACACCCGCCTCGCGAACCCACTCACCGGTCACCGTCGACAGGAACGGCACGAGAGGCGCCTGCGCACGAATGTCCGCGAAGGCCTCGCCCAACGTCTCCTCGATCGCCTCCACATGCCGCGTGTGGGAGGCGTAGTCCACCGCCACCCGACGCACCCGCACACCATCCGCCGCCAGGACACCAAGGGCCTCGTCGAGGGCCTCGGCGTCACCGGCGATCACCACCGACGCCGGACCGTTGACCGCCGCCAACTCAACCCGGCCACCCCACCGCTCCAGCCGCCCGACGACCTCTTCCTCCGGAAGTGCCACCGAGGCCATGCCCCCACGGCCCGCCAGGCTCCCGGCGATGACCTGGCTGCGCACCGCCACGATGCGGGCGGCGTCCTCCAGCGACAACGCACCCGACACGCACGCGGCAGCGATCTCACCCTGCGAATGACCCACCACCGCATCAGGCACCACACCCACCGACGCCCACACCGCAGCCAAACCCACCATCACCGCGAAACTCGCCGGCTGCACCACATCAACCCGCTCCAGCAGTTCAGCCGGAACATCACCCCGCAGCACATCCACGAGAGACCAGTCGACCCAACGCCCCAGCACCGCGGCGCACTCGGCGATCCGCTCCGCGAACACCGGCGAGGAATCAAGGAGTTCACGACCCATACCGACCCACTGCGAACCCTGACCCGGGAACACCAACACCGTCCGACCAGTAGCCACCGCACTGCCGACGACCACACCTGGCACGGACTCCCCCCGCGCCAGCGCACGCAACCCCGCCAACGCCTCCCCACGCGAACCAGCTGCCACCACCGCCCGCTCGGACAGCACCGCCCGCCGCGTAACCAGCGCACTGGCCACCTGCGGCAGCGACTCCTCACCCGCCTCCACGAAGGACACGAGCCGCTCCGCCTGACCCACCAACGCACCGGCACTCTTGGCCGAGAGGACCAAAGGCACGATGCCGTCGGCCACCGGAGCGTCAACCGCCTCCGGCTCCCCGGCCGGGGCCTCTTCCAGCACCAGGTGCGCATTCGTCCCGCTGACGCCGAAGGACGACACCGCAGCCCGACGCGGCCGACCCGTGACAGGCCACTCCCGCGCCTCCGTCAACAGCTCGACCGCACCCGCCGACCAGTCCACCTGCGACGACGGAGCGTCGACATGCAGGGTGGGTGGCATCACGCCGTGCCGCAGCGCCTGCACCATCTTGATGACACCGGAAACACCCGCAGCCGCCTGCGTGTGACCGACGTTCGACTTCAACGAACCCAGCCACAACGGCCGTTCTACAGGCCGGTCCTGACCATAAGTTGCCAGCAAAGCCTGCGCCTCGATCGGATCACCCAGCACCGTGCCCGTGCCATGACCCTCGACCACATCCACATCAACCGCCGACAGACCCGCGACCGCCAACGCCTTGCGGATCACCCGCTGTTGCGACAGACCGTTGGGCGCGGTCAGGCCGTTCGAGGCGCCGTCCTGGTTGACCGCCGAACCCCGCACCACCGCCAGCACCCGGTGCCCGCGCTCCCGCGCCCGCGAAAGCCGCTCCAGGACCACCACACCAGCGCCCTCGGCCCAGCCCGTACCGTCCGCGGCATCCGCGTACGACTTGCAGCGGCCGTCCGAGGACAGTGCGCGTTGGCGCGAGAACTCCACGAAGGTGTCCGGGGTCGCCATCACCGTCGCGCCGCCCGCCAGCGCCAGCGAGCACTCGCCCTGGCGCAGCGACTGGGCCGCCAGGTGGATGGCGACGAGGGACGAGGAGCAGGCCGTGTCGACGCTCACCGCGGGGCCCTCGAAGCCGAACACGTACGCCACGCGCCCCGACGCCACGCTCGACGCGGTGCCCGTGGCGACGAAGCCTTCGAGCTCGGCCGGAGCCGCGCCCGTCGGCCCGTAGCCCTGGCCCATGAGGCCGGAGAACACCCCGACATCACGGCCCTTCAGCGTCCCCGGATCGATTCCGGCGCGCTCCAGCGCCTCCCACGACGTCTCCAGCAACAGCCGCTGCTGGGGGTCCATCGCGAGGGCCTCACGCGGTGAGATCCCGAAGAAGCCGGCGTCGAACTCCCCCGCCCCGTCCAGGAATCCGCCCTGGTCGGCGTAGGACGTGCCTGTCTTGTCCGGGTCGGCGTCGAACAGCCTCTCCAGGTCCCAGCCGCGGTCGGTCGGGAACGCGGACATCGCGTCGCGCCCCTCCGCCACCAGTCGCCACAGGTCCTCCGGGCTTCCCACACCGCCCGGCAGACGGACGGCCATGCCCACGATCGCGATGGGCTCCGCGAGGTCGGCAGTCCCGTCCGGGGCCTCGTCGGGTGCCGCCTGCCCGGCGGTGTCGTGCAGTCCCAGGATCCTGCCGCGCAGGTGTGCGGCGAGGGCCTCGGGGGTCGGGTGGTCGAAGGTCACGGTGGTCGGCAGGCGCAGTCCGGTCCGTTCGGTCAGGCGGTCGCGCAGCTCGACAACGGCGAGGGAGCCGAGGCCGAGGTCGCGGAAGGACCGGTCTGCCGGGATCGGCTCGGTGCTCGCGGGGGTACGGACGGCGGCAGTCAGCTCGCGGACCAGCCCGTCGAGCAGGGTGAGTTGGGCCCGCTCGTCCAGGTCGGCCAGGCGCGTGCGCAGGGCGGCGGTGATCGTCTCGTCGGCCTGGGCCGCGACGCGGGGCTCCTGTTCGATCAGGGTGTCGAGGAGTCTCCGCACCCGGCCGCCCGGGTCGATGGTGGTCGGCCGGAGCGCCAGCAGGGCCGGGGATCCGGATGTGATCAGTACGTCGAAGGCGCCGGGCCCCTCGTCCGGCCGGCCGAGCGCCAGCGACGAGCCGGGCAGTCCGCGGCGTCGGCGGCTGCGGACGACGGCCTCGGTGAGGGCGGCGGCGACCACCGCCGGGGCGTGGCTCTCGGACTCCGCACCCAGCAGTGCGGCGGCGTCGGTCACCACGACGAACGCGGCGGGTTCGTCGGCGGCGGTCAAGTCGTCGAGTGCCTGGGCGAGTTCGGGGTCGGAGGCGGTGTGCACGACCGCGGTCACCGGACCGAGTCCGGCCAGCGCCGCGCGCAGTTGCTGCGGATCCGAGCCGTCGGCCACGACGCGGGCGATCTCCGCGCCACTCGTCGCCGAGTCGTCCTGGCTCCGCCCGTCGTCGGTGTCCGCTGCTCGGACGAGTACCAGGCGCCGTGCTCCGTGCGCGGTGACCAGGTGACGGGCGAGGGCCGCACCGGTTTCGGTGTCGGCGCCGGTGACGACCACGGTGCCGTCGAGCCCCGGCACCGCGGAGCCCGGCCCGTCGACGACGGGGACTCGGAGGAGCGCGGGCCGCAGCAGCCGCCCGTCCCGTACCACGAGTTGAGGCAGGTCCGAGGCGACGGCGGCGATCAGCGCCGCGGCACACTCGGACTCCGGTGTACGGGTGTCGAGGTCGACGATCGTCAGCGGCGTGCCGCCACTCCCGGTGGCCTGTACGACCCGCGCGGCCGCCCACAGCTCGGCCTCGGAGCGATCCGGCGTTCCGTCCCGGTCGGTGACGCCCACCGCGCCCCGGGTGAGGACGACGAGCCGCGACCCGGTCCCCTCGCCCCAGCCCGCGAGACGGTCCCCGTCCGTGTCCGCTTCCGCGAGCACCGTCACTTCGGGGGCCGAGTCACCGGCGGCACGTGTCATCGAGAGGTCGGTGTAGTGCTGTACCTGGGCGGCGCCGGCCTGTTGAAGGCCGGCCACAATGCCATCGGCGACGGCGGTCCGGCCCACTACTGCCCACCGGAGGTGTCGCGGGGCGTCGGAAGCGACCGCCACCTCGCTCCAGTCCGTCCGCAGGAGTCCCTCGTGGTGGCCGTCTGCGGCGTACCGCAGCCGGGCCGGCAGGTCGGCGAGGAGACGGCGCACGATCTTCCCCGAGGGGGTCCTGGGGATGGTCCGGGTCTCGTGGATCCGCTCGGGAAGCTTGTAGACGGAGAGTACGGCGCGGCAGTGGGCGAGCAGCCGGGCGAGGTCGATGCCGTCCGGACCGGGGACCACCCAGGCGACGGGTACCTCGCCGAGGGTGTCGTGGGGCATGCCCGCGACTCCGGCGTCGGCCACGCCCTCGGCCCCGCGCAGGGCGGCCTCGATCTCGTCGGGATGGATGTTCTCGCCACCGCGGATCACGAGATCCTTGAGGCGGCCACAGATGGTGAAGTAACCGGCCTCGTCGCGCCGGGCCAGGTCGCCGGTGTGGAACCAGCCGTCCTGCACCGCTTCGGCGGTGGCCTCGGGGCTGTTGTGATAGCCGACCATGACGTTCGGCCCGCTGACCCAGACCTCGCCCTCCTGCCCGACGGGTACATCGTGCCCGGTGCGGGGGTCGACGATCCGGACGCCGACACCGGGCACGGGCAGGCCGCAGGAGCCGTCGACCACGTCGCCGTCGGGCGGGTTGATGGTGATGGCGCCGCAGGTCTCGGTACTGCCGTAGGCGTCGACGAGGGGGACGCCGAAGCTCTCCTCGAAGGAGTGACGCAGTCCGGGGCCGGTGACGGCTCCGCCGACGAGGCCGATGCGCAGGTCGGGCAGGGAGAGGCCGGTGCGCCGGGCGGTGGTGACGAGGTGGTGGTAGGTGGTGGGGACGCCGGCCAGGAAGGTGGACCGGTGCTCGCGCAGCGCGGTCAGGATGTCGTCGGCCGAACTGCCGTCCATGATCCGGGCGGTGGCGCCGGCGACGGTGACGGACAGGACGCAGGCGATGTGGGACAGGCTGTGGAAGAGCGGCAGCGGCCACAGGACGCGGTCGTGCTCCGAGAGCCCGGGCACGGGGATGTAGCAGGAGGCCACGGAGTAGAGGCAGTTGCGCTGGGTGGAGAGGACGCCCTTGGGACGGCCGGTGGTGCCCGAGGTGTAGAACATCCAGGCCACCTCGTCGAGACCGAGGTCGTCCGGGGCCTGGGTGACGGGTTCGGTGACGGCGAGTTCCTCGTACGCCGCGGCGCCCGGCACCGGGGTGTGCCCGGCGCCGAAGGCACCGGCCACGACGACGGACACCTCACGTGTCTCACGGGGAATCAATCGCAGAAACGTCTCGGCATGGGCGGTGCCGGTAAAGGCGAACACCACGCCACTGTCGGCCAGGAGGTATGCCGTCTCGGCCGGGGATGCCTGCGGGTTGATCGGTACGCCGATGCCGCCGGCCCGTACCACTGCGAGGTAACTCTCCACCATGGCAACCGAGTTGCCGAGGCACAGGGCCACCCGGTCGCCGCGCCGCACACCGAGGCCGGCCAGGTGACCGGCGAGCCTCCGTGTCCGGGCGTCGAGTTCTCCGTAGGTGACCGCGTGCCGGTCGTCCTCGAAAGCGATCTTGTCCGGGAACCGGACTGCGTTCTCCCGGAGGATGACCGGGAGCGGGGTGATCAGGTCAGGACGCACCTTGCCGCGAACTCCTTCCGGAGATCAGGGGTGGGCAACTGTTGGTCCGGGAACGACGCGCGGGTGTGAGTCGGCCCGATCGTGTGATGACCGGCTTGCGGGCTTGCGTTGTCCTGGTCCGGCTGGACGGATGTGAACGAGGCGATCCGGGACACCGGACGCGGTGGCGACCCACGGTGCCTCTGCTCCATCGGCCTGGTGGTTCGGGGGCTCCCCCTCACCATCGGCCGTATGCACAGGGCCAGTTCGTGAGGGACTCCGCCCGCCGGAGCGCACCCTGGACAGGATCCGTCGCCGCCCTGGGTGCGACAGCGGACGACCGCGGGCACTGTCGCACCCTTGAGACAGTGAGGAATCACCCAGGACGGTTCGGGACGTGCCGGAGAACGGACTCGCTCCCCCGCACTGCCCGGGAGCGGATTACCAGGAGACGGGCAGACTCTTCACCGAGAACACGGACCCCTTTGTCCGCAGCGGAATCTCGTCGGCCGGCACAGCCAGCCGAAGGTCGGGGAAGGCTTCCAGGAGGGAGCGGAAGCCGATGCGCAGCACGAGGCGGGCCAGGTTCTGGCCCACGCACTGGTGGACGCCGTAGCCGAAGGCGACGTGCCCTGCGGTGTCACGGTCGAGGTCGAGGTCGGCGGGACAGCCGAACTTCGCGGGGTCGCGGTTGGCCGCCGGCAGAGAGACGGTGACCGTCTCGCCCTTCGTGACGAACTCGCCGCCCAGCTCCACGTCCTCCAGGGCGGTGCGGAAGGTCTCGTACTGGTTGACGGTGACGTAGCGGAGGATCTCCTCCACCGCGTCGTCGATCTTCGACAGGTCGCCGCGCAGGGCGGCCAGTTGGTCGGTGTGGTGCAGCAGGGCGAAGGTGCCCGTGGCGAGCGCGCCTTCGGTGGTCTCGTACCCCGCGAAGAGCAACAGGGTGGTGATGTTGCCGAGTTCCTCGTCGGACAGCTCACCGGTCGCGATGAGGCGGCTGACGATGTCGTCGCCGGGTGTGGCCTTCTTGCGGGCGATGGTCTCGTGGACGAACTCGCCCACCTGCTGGAACACGGCCATCGCGGCCTGCGGGTCACCGAACGGGTCGTTCATCACGGCCGGTGCGTCGGCGAAGCGGTGCCGTTCGCTGTAGTCGAGGCCGATCAGCGGGGCGAGCACTTTGAGGACCAGTGGCCTGGCGAAGACCTCCAGGAAGTCGCCGGTGCCGCCCTGGGCCCGCATCTCCGCGATCTGCTCGGCGGCCACCGCCTCGACGACCGGGGCGAGCCGACTGACGCCGCGCACGGTGAACTCCTTGGTCAGGAGCTTACGGAAGCGGGTCTGATCCGGCGGGTCCATGTGGATGAACATGCCCGGCATGGCCGGGAACTGCGGTACCGGGCCGCCGTACTTGGTGACCGGGAAGTGTCCGATCTCCAGGCTGTGGCTGAATCTGGGGTCGCCCAGGACCTGCCGTGCCAACTCGTGGCTGGTGGCGATCCAGCCGACATGGCCGTCGGGGTAGGTCATCCGGGCGAGCGGGCGTTCCTTCCGCAGCTCGTCGAAGAGCGCGGGCGGGTCGAACTTGTCTGTGCGGGCCCAGGCGTCCTCGTACGAGATCGCTTCACTCATGAAGCCTCTTCTCCGATCCGTGCATCCGTATGGCTTCCGGCCATGCCTGCGCGCACGGAAAAGGGCGTCCGCACGCGCAGGGCATCTTCTGAACGTCTCGCCTCGTGCTGCACGCGGCTGCCGCTCCCATGCGGCGGCCCGCCGGCCCCGCCAAAGAGGAGTGGAGGGGACGGCAAGCCGGAGCGGACTCCTACCGGGTCCGCGGGCGCGCAGGAATCAGGCGGACAACTTCTTGAGGGTCTCGTGGGCGGTCGCCAGGGACTTCTCTCCCAGCGGCTTGAGCGCCGCCATGGCCGGCACGATCGCGGCGAGGGTCAACTCGGCGTGCACGAAGGTGAGATCGTCCGCGAGGCCGATCGAGCTGAGCACGGCCCGCAGGTACGCCTCCTGGTAGTCCCAGCCTTCGCGGGGAGTGCCCGGCGCGTAGGAGCCGCCACGCGCGGTGACCACGATGACGGACTTGCCGCTGAGCACACCGGACTCGGCCCCCGGGGGAACCATGTGGGCCGGGCTGACCAGCAGGTCGATCCAGGCCTTGATGCTCGACGGGATCGTGTAGTTGTACATCGGTACGCCGAGCACGATCGTGTCGGCGGCACGCACCTCAGCCGTCACCGCGTCGACGAGCGCCTGCTCGTCGGCCGTCTGACCGTGGTCGCGGCTGGGGTCGAGAACGAACTCGCGCACCGCGTGGGTGATGTGCGGGATGGGCTGCGTGCCCAGGTCGCGGTAAACGTAGTCGGCATCGGGGTGGTTCTGCCGCCACTGGGTCGCGAAGTACGAGGTCAGCTGGCGCGAGGTGGAACCCTCAGTACGGATGCTCGCATCGATGTGAAGAAGAGAAGACACAGAAGACCTCTAAATTTTCCTGGGTAGTTCGTAAGGACGGCAGACGGTTCGCGAAAGCGCAGATCCGACTTCGCCGAGTCTAGACAAGGCCGCCTTCGCGGGGCATCCCCCAGTCTGGTAGCTCCCGACCAGGGAACGGTGTTCCAGCGGGGGACGTCATGGGGGTCTCGACGCCTTTCGCGCCGATATCGGCGACCGTGCTGCTATGTAAAAATTTGGAAAGGAAACGTCTCGGCCATTCTCGACCGAATTCCAGTCATCGCCGATCGGGCGCACGTCGGATACAGGTCAACTCCGGGACCTCCATATCCGGCCACGGAAAGGGCGGCCACTGGGTCCCAGCGGTCCTGAGCCGACGCTCCGCGTGTGATGATCTTCAGGTGGAGCGAATTGAGGGTGGGCAGCGAGGCGGTCGACGGACGACGCGCCGATCGGGTTGTCGGCGGCGGGGGCCTCGGAGGAACCGTGCGAGCCGGGGCAGCTCAGGCCGGGGGCCGCGGGGAGCAGGCGCGCTCGCCGCCGTCACAGTCGACGACCTGGCGCACGATGCCGTCACGACCGCAGCACAGCACGTGGCCAGGTCGCGGGCCGGCCGAGCGGTGCGCGGTGGCCACGGAGCCGCCGGGTCGCCTTCCGAGTGCCGGCCGATGAGGGAGCGGACCCCTCAGTCGCCGCTCCAAGTCCGCTGCCCCTTGGGCGCGTTGGTCCCGAAGGTCACCGCGATCAAGGATGCCGAACCGGTGCCCACCAGCTTCCCACCCCATCCTGGACAGCGCCAAAATCTCCAGCCGCGCGACCTGCTCTCCCGAGTTCATCGCCCAGCCCCTGCGCTTCCCCATGGCCGAACTCCGGCCACCCCGGTCCGCAGCCGTCCCACGCACACCGCACCGTGCAGCGCTTCCACCCCGGCCCACGGACCCACGGTTCGACCGGCTCCGTGACCCGCCGCGCCAGTCGCGTCATCGGCCCGCAGTAATCGGCACCAGGTCCGATTCAACCCGTGATCATGGCATCATGACTGTCTCGACACCTTTCACGGCGATATCGGCCGCCGGGGGCCACGCTAAAGAGGAAAAGGGGGCCTCTCGGCCATTCTCAGCCGGATTCTGGTCATCATCGAACGGCCGTGCGGTACAGACGGGTCCAGTCCGCATCCCAGATATCCCGTCGCCGAAAGGGTGGCCACCCGTGACCGGCCACAGCTCGGCTTCGCGCGTCGGCAGCGCCGCCCACCTCAGCTTTTCGACTCATTCACCTGGACTGAATCCCGTATTCCGTTTCCTCGGGCATTCGGGAATAGCCGAACGACACGCCAGCCTGCATCTGCTTGACAGAATTCCATGCCTGATCGCAACCTGAGACGCACCTTGAGCACCCCTAAGCCGTACGTCTGCCACATGGTTCAACGTTCAACCCGGGAAGACAACGAGCGATCGACCGCGCTCAGCGAACAGTGGGCCACCGCCAGGCATCACTGGTCCCGATTCGGAGGCAAGAGTGTCCCTTCAGGCATCCGTGGTTACCGGCCCCCTCCTTGACAGATCAAGCGAAGTGGGTCGCTTAGTCTCCGCTTCGGTGCAGTCCTGGAACAACGGCCAATTGGGCAAGAGCATGAGCCTCGCCTCAATGGCCACAGCAATGGAGGCGACCGAAGCGGGGGCAGGCAGTTCACCGAGCGCGAGAATCTGGTATGCAACCCTGGTGACACGCGCCCGAGGTCTAGCGTCTGCCAGGAGGATACTCACTGAAGATCAGTCAGCTGTCCATAGTTTCGACGAAGTTAACGGACAGCCGGATAAATTGATGTGCGAGGCGGAAACCGCACTCGCCAGGGGGGACCTGGACTCCGCCACGGCAGCGGCCGAGGCGGGCCTGCGCCTGGCGCAGCAGACCGGACACCGTCGATCGGTGCCGATCGGAAATCTCGTGATGGCCGTCAGCGCGACGCGGCGGCTGGATCCGAACGTCGGCCTCCTCTACGCGAACCGCCTGCGGGACAACGCCCTGTTCGGCCACTCGGTCCTGATGGCAGGGCAGTGCGCCTGGGCTGTCGCACAGGCCCTGGAAGCCCGGGACGGTACGGCGAGCATCGCCGGCCTACTCGTCGACCTCGTACATGACAGGGCGATGACCCAGGAGTTGCTCGTGTCGCAACCCGCCGCGGCGGCGTGGCTGGTCCGGGCCGCCCAGCAGTTGGGTGACGAGTCCATCGCCGCCCGCATCGTCTCGCTGGCCGGCGAACTGGGCGCCCGCAACCGGACGTTCCGCACGATCCAGGCCTCCGCCGCCCACGCCAAGGGCCTCCACGAGAGGAACGCCGCGGCTCTGGACAGGGCTTCCGCCCTCCACCTGGACACATGGGCGCGGGCCTCGGCCCTGGAGGACGCGAGCGCCGTACGGTTCACCCGCCGCTCCGAACACGACCAGGCGGCCGAACTCCTCAAGAGAGCGGCAGACGGGTACAGGACGGTCGGCGCACGGCGTGATGTCCTGCGCGTGGCCAGCAAACTCCGTGAGCTGGAGGTCAACGGCGGCCGGACTCCCCTCAGGTCCGGACGCTTCCGGCGGACAGGAAGCCAGTTGACCGACACCGAGTACGCGGTCGCCGACCTGGTCAGCCAGGGTCTCACCAACGGGCGGGTCGCCCGCCAGCTGTTCATCTCGCCCCACACGGTGGCCTTCCACCTCAAGAAGATCTTCCGCAAACTGGACGTGTCCTCCCGCGTCGAGCTCGCCAGCACCTGGACCCGTCTCCCTGAGGAACACGCGACGGCTCCCGGTCACGTTGTCGGCTACGCGGGTGCCTGACCTTCCCAGGCCGCAGCGCCGCGGCCTGCTTGGGCCAGGTCTTCAGGACCAGTCGGCCGGTTCGTCCTGGTCTTCAGCAACGGAAGGGGCTGCGGCGTGAGCCGGTGGTGCCCTGCCGAACCGGAGGACAACGTTATCGTCGGCCAGGCACCGAGGTCGGGACTCCGAGGGTGACGCACAGGGCGCCCGGTGGCCGGCACAGCAGCCCGGCCACCGGGCGCCGTCCCTGACCGCGACCGGCACTACAAGCCCTGGTGCGGGGCCGACCGTTCGACGGCCGCCCCGTGCCATGGGCCGAGCCCCACCAACAGGCAATGACCACGCGGATCGTCGACATGACGCACACCGTGGCCACCTACCGCCCCCGCCGTCCCGCACCACACATCTCACCGCGGCCCGCCAGGCCATCGCGACTGGCCTGGACGCCGACGCCACAGCGGAACTGCTGTACCGGGGCTGGCACCGCGTCGAGCACGCGGCCGGCAACCGTCAGGGACCGCACACAGCCACGGCAAGCGGGGAACCGCCCACCAGGCACACCGGGACGGAACGAAAGCATCAACTAGATGATCTGGTCGAAGGGGTCAATGAACCGTAGGCGGTCAGTGAGCGCAGGAGGGGCTGTCGGTTGTGGTCGTTGTGCCGGATCGCGGCGGTCAGCGCGAGGATGCGTTGCATGACGCGGGCGATGACACCTTCGGGTGTGCGCCCTCGATGCCGTTCGAGGTCAAGGTGCCCTTGAGGGTCTCGTTGATCTCGGACATCCTCGTTCTCGTCTCCGCAGACATCCCTTGGACCAGACCTCCGGGAGGAACCAGTGTCATCCCCTCAATTGCTCACCCCCGAGGAGAAGCTCGCCGACGCGAAGAAGCTGTTGGGCCTCCCGCGAATCGTCGTGATCTGCGGCTCCACCCGCTTCATGACCGAGATGAACGAGGCAGATCTGCGGGAGACCAAAGCCGGAAGGATTGTCGTCAAACCGGCCAGTGACATGAAGTCGCCGCATGAACTCTGGTCCGATCCTGTCGAGGCCGAGGCGCTGAAGGTTCGACTCGGCGATCTGCACCGGGCGAAGATCCGGCTCGCTGATGAGGTGCTCGTAGTCGGCGACTACATCGGAGACAGCACCCGAGCCGAAATCGCCTACGCCCGGTCGCTGGGCAGGCCCGTGCGGTTCACGCACCCCGAAGTCGACCCCGACGCCTGACCACCCGCCGCCTGACCGTCTCGCGGTGTCTTCGGCCGCCGCCCACCCCACCACCTCCGCAGGCACCCCTTGGAATTGACCATCTAGACTTGCCGCCCTGATGCGGAGGAGCGGGCAGTGAGCGCAGCACCCATACGGTTCGGCATCGTGGGAAGCGGCTGGCGGGCCGAGTTCTTCGTACGGCTGGCACGAGCGCTGCCCGAACGACTCGCGGTCGCCGGTGTGGTCACCCGCTCCGCCGACCGCGCCGCCCGCGTGACGGCGGAATGGGGCGTGCCTGCCTTCCGTACGGTCGACGAACTATGCGACGCCGCACCGGAGTTCGTGATCCCCTCGGTGCCGTGGGAGGTCTCGCCGCACGTCGTGCAGGAACTCGTCGGGCGCGGGACACCGGTGCTCGCCGAGACCCCGCCCGCACCCGACATAGGCGGACTCGGCCGGCTGTGGGACGCCGTGGGCGCCGCGAAGCGCCCAGGGGGCGGCGCCCTCGTCCAGGTCGCGGAGCAGTACACCCTCATGCCGGGCCACGCCGCCCGGCTCGCCCTCGTACGGCGAGGAGTGATCGGCGAGGTCAGCTCCGTACAGGTGTCCTCGACGCACATGTACCACGCGATGTCGCTGATCCGGCACACGCTGGGCGTCGGTTTCGGACCCGCGACCGTCACCGCGCGGGCCTTCACCGCCCCTCTGGCCGACCCGCTGACGCCGGCCGGATGGACGGACGACCTGACTCCGAAGGACGCCGTCACCACCCTCGCCCTGCTGGACTTCGGCGCGGCCCGTACGGCGCTCTACGACTTTACGGACAACCAGTGGTGGAACCCGCTGCGGGCCCGCCGGATCGTGGTGCGGGGGTCGCTCGGCGAGATCGTCGACGACACGGTGGTGCGGATGGCCGACCCGCGCACTCCGGTGGAGTCCGCGCTGACGCGCCGCCGTACCGGCACCGACCTCAACCTGGAGGGGTCCGAGGTCCACCACATCTCCTTCGACGGCGACGTGGTGTGGCGCAACGAGTACGTGGGCGCGAGCCTGTCCGAGGACGACCTCGCCGTCGTGGATCTGCTGTGCCGGACGGGCGCGTGGGTACGGGACGCCGGCCCGGAACCGTACCCGCTGGCCGACGGCTGCCAGGATCACCTGCTGGCGCTGGCCTGCGAGGAATCGGCCCGCACCGGGACGCCCGTGACGACCACGGTGCAGCCGTGGGCGGGCAGTTGACCCCTGAAACGCAGGCCGGACTCTGCCGCCCCTCCGGCTGGGCCCGTCCCACCAGCATCGCGACCATCACCATCCGCCCGAACGAGACAGAGCGACAGTCGGCGGTCCGCTACGGGAAGCGGATGACCGAGATCACCACCGACCTCGAATGCCCCCTGATGAACTCGGAGTTCAACGGCCGCCCCGAGCGCGCCGCCGAGAGCGAGGCGGCGTTCTGGCGGTCGTTGGAGGAACTCCGAGGAGAGCACTCCCGCCGTCGACCTCCTCCGGGCTGCGCTACATCCTCAACCCGCCCGGCACCACTGGCCAGGTGACCGAGTCGGTGACACCGGCCGACATTTCCAGTGCGTCGGAGCAGATCGGGAAGTACGCACGGTGGCTTACCTCAGCGCCTGACACGGCACGCCCTTGAACGACGCGGGAAGGGCCATCCACGCAGGTCAGCACCCCCAGGTAGACAACTTCAAGAAGATCTCGTCCTGGGCCGCGATTCTCTTTGCCCCCACGCTCGTCGGAACTATTTACGGCATGAACTTCGAGAACATGCCCGAGCTCGGGTGGCGCTTCGGATACCCCTTCGCGATCGGCTTGATGGGGGTAGTTTGCGTAAGCTTGTACCTGATTTTCAAGCGGCGGGACTGGCTCTAGGGTCAGGCAATCGCGCCTCCAGCCGCTGACCCTGTTTGCTCTCGCATCTCTCGAAGATGGCGCCGTAACCGGCTTTGGGGAGCCGCTGGGGAGAAGTGATGCGGGTGATCTCCTCACCCTGCCTCCGACGAGCCCCTGAACAGGTCTTTTGCGCGTTGGCGGCCGCTGGGGAGAATCCGGGGAGAAACGAATGGCAGCCCGCGCTTCGGGCTTTCGACAAGCGACCCGCATGGCTTCCTGCTCGCCGACGCGCGGCGTGGGACGGGGGCGCCCCCTTGGCAGTCTGCTGACACCTGATGACGCTGCCGTGGGAGCCCCCGTCCGTGGCGTAACGGCGGCTCCCACTCTGTTATCGGGCGACGTAGCCGCCGTCGACGGGAAGGGCAACGCCTACGACGAAACCGGCTCCCGGGCTGCACAGCCACAGGACCGCTTGGGCGATCTCCTCGGCCGTACCGAGGCGGTTGATGGGCTGGTTGGCCTCGGCCTCGGCTCGGTCCAGCTCTCCCTTGGCAATCATGTCGCTGACCATCGGGGTGTCGATGGTGCCGGGGCAGACGGCGTTGATGCGGATGCCGCGCGGGGCGTACTCCAGGGCCGCGCTGGTGGTCAGACCGATCACGCCGTGCTTGGAGGCGTGGTAGGAGGCACGGCCGGGGAGGCCGACCAGGCCGCCGAGGGAGGAGCAGTTGACGATGGCGCCGCTGCCCTGGGCGCGCATGTGTCGCAGCTCGTGTTTCATGCAGGCCCACACGCCGCGGAGGTTGATGGCATTGACGCGGTCGAACCGTTCGGCGGCTTCGTCGGCGGCGTCGCTGGGCGGGATCTGGATGCCGGCGTTGTTGTAGGCCATGTCGAGGCGTCCGAAGGTCTCGACGGTCCGGTCGACCGCGGCCGCCACCTGGTCCTCCTCGCTGACGTCGCAGGTGAGGGCGAGTGCTCGGTGGCCGGAGTCGGTGAGTTCCTTGACGGCTGCGTTGAGGGCGGCTTCGTCGATGTCGGTGAGGGCGACGGCGGCCCCGGATGCGGCGAAGGCGCGGGCGGTCGCCAGGCCCATGCCGGAGCCGGCGCCGGTGACGAGGGCGACCTGGCCGGTGAAGTCGTAGGTGGGGTTCACGTGTTTCCCTGCCGTTGAGAGTGGGCCTGGTCAGGAGGCGGTTTCGATGGTGACCTCGGTGGCGGTGGCGAGGCGTTCGGTGTCGCCGTGCACGCTGCCGAGGATGATCAGGCCGGCGTCGCTGGAGCCGCTGCCTCGGTAGTAGAGGGCTAGGGCGTGTTTCAGAAGTGGATCTTGATGTGTCAAGATCCACTTCATGGGGAGGCACGACCTGACGAATGCTCAGTGGGCGAAGCTGGAGCCGCTGCTCCCGGTGGGAAGGAAGCCTGGACGGCCGCCGGTGCACACCAAGCGGCAGCTGATAGACGGCATACGCTGGCGCACCCGCGCCGGTGCTCCGTGGCGGGACGTGCCCGAGCGGTACGGCCCGTGGGAGACGGTTTATGGACTGTTCCGGCGCTGGCAGCGGGACGGCACCTGGCACCGCATCTTCGAGCAACTGCAGGCCCGGGCCGACGCCGAAGGACTGATCACCTGGGACGTCTCGGTGGACTCCACCATCGCCCGCGCCCACCAGCATGCGGCCGGTGCCCGCAAAAAGGGGATCTGCAGATCGAGCCGCCCGGTGGTGTCTTCACGGAGCCCGACGACCACGGGCTCGGACGCTCCCGGGGCGGGCTGACCACCAAGCTCCACCTGGCGGTCGAGCAGGCCCAGAAGCCGATGTCACTGGTGATCACTGCCGGGCAGCGGGGTGACTCTCTGCAGTTCCAGGTGGTCCTGGGGCGGATCCGGGTGCCTCGGCTCGGGCCGGGCCGCCCGCGTACCCGGCCGGACAAGGTTCGTGCCGACAAGGCGTACGGCTCCCGTGCGAACCGCGCCTACCTGCGCAAGCGCGGTATCCGCTGCACGATCCCGGAGAAGCGGGACCAGATCACCAACCGCAAGAAGCGCGGCTCCCACGGGGGTCGGCCGCCCAAGTTCGACACGGCCGACTACAAAGAGCGCCACGCGGTGGAGTGCGGAATCAATCGCCTCAAGCGCCACCGCGCGGTGGCCACGAGATACGACAAACTCGCCGTCCGCTACGAGGCGACCGTGCTGGTCGCGGCCATCAACGAGTGGCTGTGACCAGCACTTTCAAAACACGCCCTAGGTTGCCCCAGGGCGCGTAGTACGCCAGGTCTCCCGGCTTGGCTTCGGCGGCGTCCGGGGCGCCGGAGGTGGACAGCCGACGGGGCAGGTCAGCGATCTTCTCGGTCTCGTGGAAGTCGCTCAGGTTCAGCGTGAGCGGGAGCAAGGCGGCGAAGTCGCGGGCCGTGGCGCTGTCGTTCAGGGTGGCGTCGAGCCGGTGGTCGTCGATGGTGAGGCGGATGTTCATGGCGGTGTCCTTGTCATCGGACGGTGCGGCTGGTGCCGTGGCCGTCGGCGTTCGCTGTGACGCGGAGGCAGAGACGGAGGGCGAGGACGGGGAAGAAGGGGACGGGGCCGCCTCATCGGTACAGGCGGTCACTGCAAGCAGCAAGACGGTCGGGACAGCGCGGGCAAGACTGGAACGGGTGGTCGGGCTCACGGCATCCTCCGGGGCGTCAGTCGGGCAGGGGCTCGGAGTAGTGGCGGAAGCCGTCGCGCTTGAGGTGGATGTCGTACAGGCAGTGGGCCAGCACCTCAGGGCTGCTGTGCTCGGCGTCGGGGCGGATGGCTCCCGGGATGATCAACTGGGCGACGTGGATGTTCTCCGGGGCGAGGGCGTCGTACAGCATGCGTGCGTAGGCGCTCTCGGCCGCGAAGGCCATGGAGGTTCCGGCGACCTTCGGGTTGGGGCGTACGGCGCTGCCGCCGTTGACGAACAGCAGGGTGCCGCGGCCGAGTTCGCGCATGCCGGGAAGGACGGCGTTGACCGCGGTGACCGGGCCCTTGACAGAGAAGGCGAGCGGCGCGTCGAGGTCGTCGGCAGTCGTGTCGAGGGCCGGCTTCATGAAGTCGGCGCGAGGGACGGGGCTGTACTGCAGGATCTCGATGGGACCCATGGCGGCTGCCGCCGCGTACATGGCCGCGTCCAGTGACTCGATGTCGAGGACGTCGGCGGTGAAGCCCCGCGCCTGGATGCCGTCGCGGGCCAGCTCGGCGGTCAGTCCGTCCAGCTTCTCGGCGCTGCGGGAGATGAGGGCGACGGTATGGCCGGCGGTTCCGAATCGGCGGGCGGTGGCGAGCCCCAGGCCGGGGCCGGCGCCGACGAGGGCGAAGGTCGTCATGGTGAGTCCTTGTGGGTGGAGGGGCTTCGCTCAGGGTGGGGAGGATCTTGCGGGCACGGCGCTCGGGATCGCCGGGCAGGCTGCTCTATGTCGAGCCTCACACGCCGAGGCAAGGGCCATAAGCGGAGAAAGACATCCAGGGAGGGAGACATCCAGGGAGGGAGACATCCGGGGAGGAAACTCTCCCTCCTTCCTCTGGTCCGTTCGGTGTCATGCTGATCGGCATGACCGGCAACGTTCCCCTCAACGAGCTGGGAGAATTCCTCAAGAAGCGCCGCGCCGAGCTGAGTCCTCGCACCGTCGGGCTGCCCGACAACGGCGGCCTCCGCCGGGTCGCCGGGCTGCGCCGCGAAGAGGTCGCCCAGCTCGCCAGCATCAGCATCGACTACTACACACGTCTCGAACAGGGCCGTATGCAGGCGTCCGCGCCCGTGCTGGACACGCTCGCCCGGGTGCTCCACCTCGACGACGACGAACGCGGCTATCTCTTCCAGCTCGCCGGCAAGACCACCACCCGCGCCCGCAGCCGGGGGCGGCAGAAGGTCCAGCCGCAGTTGCAGCGCGTGCTGGACGATCTCACCGCCACCCCGGCCATCGTGCAGGGCCGACGCGGGGACATCCTGGCCTGGAACGCGCTGGCGGCCGCGCTGGTCGCCGACTTCTCCCGGATCCCGGAGAAGCACCGCAACTACCCGCGGCTCATCTTCACGGATCCGGCCATGCGCACCCTGTACGCGGACTGGGAGACCTCCGCGCGGCTCGCTGTGGCACAGCTGCGGATGGAAGCCGCGCAGTATCCCGAGAACTCCCGCCTCATCGAGCTGGTCGGTGAACTGTCCCTGTGCGACAAGCAGTTCGCCCAGTGGTGGGGTGACCACCGCGTCGCGGCCCGCACGGTGGGCACGAAGACCCTCAACCACCCGGTGGTCGGCGAACTGGTCCTGGACTGGGACACCCTGACCGCCAACACCGACCCCGACCAGCACCTCACCGTCTGGACGGCCGCACCCGGCTCGCCCACCCACGAGCGGCTGCGCATCCTCGCCTCCTGGGCCGCCGACCACAATCTGCTGGCTTCTCCCCCGCTCGCCTGACCACGGTCGGGCCCTTACTCGCCGAGCAGGCATCTCACCATGAACGACATGCCCGACGGCCGACTGCCGCCGACCCGGCGTGAGCCCTCCCGCCCCACCACGACCCGCCGGACCCTGCTGTTCGGTGCGGGCGCCGCGCTCGTCGTCGGCCTCGGCAGCGCGGCGGCCGGCCTCGGCGACGACCTTCCGGGGCAGCGTGGCGCGCTGCGGGACGGAACGGTCGACCAGTCCTCCGCCCAGTGGATCGCCGCGTCGGCCGCCAACTACCGCTACGCCGACCGGCCCGACGACTACACCATCGACCGCATCGTCATCCACGTCACCCAGTCCCGCTTCACCGCGGCCGCCCGGGCCTTCCAGGACCCGCGCCACCGTGCCGCGGCCCACTACCTGGTCCGCGCCTCCGACGGACACATCGCCCAGCTGGTCCGGGAGGCAGACGTGGCGTACCACGCGGGCAACCGTGAAGGGAACGAGCGCAGCATCGGCATCGAGCACGAGGGCTTCGTCGACGCGCCGGACCGCTGGTTCACCGATACCGCCTACCGCGCCTCCGCCGAGTTGGCGGCCGACATCGGTGCCCGCTACGACATCCCCGTCGACCGCGAGCACATCGTCGGCCACAACGAAGTCCCCGGCGCCACGCACACCGACCCCGGCCCGTACTGGGACTGGGACCGCTACCTGCGCCTGGTGCGCGCCGCCAGGTAACACGCCCTCTATACCTCCGGGAAACGCCTGCGGCTCCAGGTCTTCGGAGGGGACTCCCGTGTCCCGTAGAAGAGAATTGGCTAGCCTCCGATCGCGGACATGGGTCGGTCCGGCTGGACGAAGGACGGCGCTTCCAGTCCCCCGCCGGCCTTCTTGCCCCGCATCGCCTCGCGCCAGATGCGCGTGATCACCTCGTCGCCAGCGCCAGCGCCGGAGCGCAGGGCGGCGCGGAGGTCGGTCTCCTCTCGGGCGAACAGGCAGTTGCGTATCTGGCCGTCCGCGGTGAGCCGGGTGCGGTCGCAGGCCGCGCAGAACGGGCGGGTGACCGAGGCGATGACGCCCACGCGGTGCGGGCCGCCGTCCACGATCCAGCGCTCGGCCGGCGCCGAACCCCGGGCCTGGGAGCCCTCCTCCGTCAGCTCGAAGCGGGTACGCAGGGAGGTCAGGATGTCCCCTGCGGTGATCATGCTGTCGCGCTTCCAGCCGTGCTGGGCGTCCAAGGGCAACTGCTCGATGAAGCGCAGCTCGTAGTCGTGCTCGACCGCCCAGGCCAGCAGGTCGGGGGCCTCGTCGTCGTTCAGGCCCGGCATCAGGACCGAGTTGACCTTCACCGGGGTCAGACCCGCTTCTCGGGCGGCGTACAGGCCCTCGATGACGTCCTTGTGGCGGTCCCGGCGGGTGAGGGTCGTGAAGACGTCCGGGCGGAGAGTGTCGAGGGAGACGTTGACCCGGTCCAGGCCCGCCGCCTTCAGTGCGCTCGCCGTGCGCTTGAGGCCGATGCCGTTGGTCGTCAGCGACATCCGAGGGCGGGGCTCCAGGGCCGCGACCCGCTCGACGATGCCGACCAGGCCGGGGCGCAGCAGGGGCTCGCCGCCGGTGAAGCGGACCTCCTCGATTCCGAGGGAGGTGACCGCGATGTCTATCAGGCGGACGATCTCGTCGTCCGTGAGCAGGTCGGGCTTCGCCAGCCACTGCAGGCCCTCTTCGGGCATGCAGTACGTACACCGGAGGTTGCACCGGTCGGTCAGCGAGACTCTCAAGTCGGTGGCCACCCGGCCGTAAGTGTCGATCAGCACGTTCCCGAGACCGTTCCTCTCCCCCGCCGCACCGTCTCCGACACCGCCCCGGAAACACGGTGGATCGGGCCGCCGACCCGGGTCAGGGGCAGGCCGGTGCTCTGGTTGGCGTGGGCGATGATCTCGGCGGTGATGGAGATGGCCGTCTCTTCCGGGGTGCGGGCGCCGAGATCGAGGCCGATCGGGGAGCGCAGCCGGGCCAACTGTCTTTCGGTGGCCCCGACTTCACGCAGGCGACGCAGACGCTCGCCGTGGGTGCGGCGGGAGCCCATGGCGCCGACGTAGCCAACGGGCAGGTCGAGGGCGAGTCGGAGCAGCGGGATGTCGAACTTGGCGTCGTGGGTCAGCACGCAGACGGCGGTTCGGGCGTCCACGGCCGTCCGTGCCAGGTAGCGGTGGGGCCAGTCGACGACCACTTCGTCGGCGTGCGGGAAGCGGGCTTCGGTGGCGAAGACGGGTCGGGCGTCGCACACGGTGACGTGATGGCCGAGGAAGCGGCCGGCCTGGGCGAGGGCGGCGGCGAAGTCGATCGCGCCGAAGATCAGCAGGCGGGGGCGGGTGGCGGCCGCGTGGACGAGGACGGAGAGCTTCTCGGGGCAGGTGTCGGCGTCTCCGCCGAGGGCGAGGAGCGCGGTGCGTCCGGTGCGCAGTTGGGCGCCGGCCCGGTCCGCCACTGCCCGGCCGGTCTGCCCGTCGCCGAGCATGCTGTCGGCGATCCAACTGTCGCCGAGCACGCTCAACATGGCGCCGACGAGGGGGCCGTCCACGACCTGGGCGACGGCGGCGGGCCGGCCCTGGACCGCCTCGGCGAGCGCCGCGCCGAGATGCGGCTGGGTGGCCGGGTCGACATGCTGCACGAGCACGTCGAGTTCCCCACCGCAGGTCAGACCCACGGAGAAGGCATCGTCGTCGGAGTAGCCGAACCACGCACGCTGGGGGGTGCCGCGGTCGTGGAGGACCTGCCGGCACAGTTCGTACACCGCGCCTTCGACACAGCCGCCGGAGATGCTGCCGACGGCGTTGCCGCCCTCGTCCACCGCCACCGACGTACCGACGGGCAGGGGCGCGCTGCCGGTGACGTCGACGACGGTGGCGAGCGCGAAGGGGCGTTCCTCGCGGCACCAGCGGTGCAGTGCGTCCGCGATGTTCAGCATGGGGGTCTCTAGAACGGACGGTCGCTGTCGCAGAAGGTGAGCGGGCCGCCGCCGCGGCGACGGGGGCGCATGCGCGGCGGCGGCCCGGGGAGGTCCGGCAGCCGTACGGGGGGTTCGGCTGCCGGACCCGTCTGTGGAGGCGGCGTCGTCAGAGCAACGCCTCGGCGGTGATGGGCAGTTGGCGGATCCGTCGTCCGGTGGCGTTGAAGACCGCGTTGCCGATCGCGGCCGCCACACCCACCTGGACGACCTCACCGAGTCCCTTGACGCCGAGCAGATTGCCGGCGTTGTCCTCGCCGTCGAGGTAGATCGCCCTGATCTCGGGGACGTCGGCGTTCACGGGTACGAGGTAGTCGGCCAGACTGGCATTCACGATCCGCCCGTCCCGGTGGTCGGTGACCGTGTGTTCAAGCAGCGCCGTACCGATGCCGCCCACGATGCCGCCGAACGCCTGACTCTGGGCCAGCTTGGGGCTGATGATCCGTCCCGCGTCGTACACGCCGAGCATCCGCCGCACCCGCACCAGACCGAGATGCGCGTCCACTGCGACCTCGGCGAAGGTTGCGTTGTAGGCGAAGTAGGCGGATCGTTCGCTGCCCGGCCCGTCGTAGGTGCCGTTGGCTTCCAGCTGGGAGCGGTCGTTGCGGGCCAGCAGACTCTTGTACGTCTCCCCGCGGGCCGGATTGTTCTGCACGTGCAGCCGGCCGTTGCGTACGACCACGTGGTCCGCGGTCACGCCGTACAGCGGCGACTCCCGGTCCTCGACGGCCAGCTTGATCGCCTGCTGTCGCACCTGGTTGCAGGCGTCGACGACGGCCGAGCCGACACTGGCCATGGTCGCCGAGCCGCCGTGCGGCGAGGTCGGCGGATAGAGGGAGTCACCGAGGCGGAAGGTCACCGTGCGCATGGTCAGCCCGAGCGCGTCCGCGGCCACCTGGGTCTGCGAGGTGTAGGTGCCCGGCCCCATGTCACTGGTGGCTGCCTCGACCACCGCGGTGCCGTCGGCATCCAGCCGGGCCCGCGCCTGCGCGGGAAACCGCCCCGGGTCGTACACACCGGCGGCCATGCCGAGACCGATCAGCTGGTCCCCGTCCCGCGTCGAACGCGGCCTCGGGTCACGGCGGTCCCAGCCGAACTCACGGGCACCGACCGTGTAGCACTCACTGAGCCGCCGGGTGGAGAACGACTCGTTCGTCGACTCGTCCTCACGCGGCTCGTTGCGTCGGCGCAACTCGATCGGGTCGACGCCGAGTTCGTGCGCGAGCTCGTCCATCGCGGACTCGATCACGAACGACGCCGAGGCGAAACCCGGCCCGCGCATCCAGATCGGCGTGTTCACATCCAGCGGCACCGTCCGGTACACCTGGCGCACGTTCGGCATGCTGTAGAGCATCTGCCCGGCCGACATGACCGCCTCGGTGAACGTCTCGAACGAGGAGGTCTCGGCGTCGATCTCGTGGATCGCGGCGTTCAGCCGGCCTCGCCGGTCGCTGCCGAGTCGCAGCCGGTACTCGTACGACGGCCGGAAGCCGGTGCCGAAGTACATCTGCTTGCGGCTGAGCACCAGCTTGACCGGACGACGCGTCACCCGTGCGGCCAGCGCGGCGACGATCGTGTGCGGCCAGCAGCGCAGTCCGCTGCCGAAACCGCCCCCGACGAACGGCGAGATCACGCGTACCGCATCCGCGGGCAGGTCGAACACGGCTGCGAGCTCGTCGTGCGTACCCATCACCCACTGGGTCTTGTCCCACACGGTCAGCTTGTCGCCGTCCCAGCGGGCGATGGTGGCGTGCGGCTCCATCGGGTTGTGGTGGTTGCGCGCCAGCTCGTAGGCCAGGTCCAGTCGTACGGCGGCGTTGCTCAAGCCTGCTTCCGCGTCGCCGCGCGCGTAGTCCGTCGGCGCCCCTGGCTCGGCCTCGTGCAGGTCGGTCGACGGCGTTTCGGCCTCGTAGCGGACCTCGACCAGGCTCGCACCGTGCTGCGCGGCCTCCAGGGTCGAGGCGATCACCACAGCGACGGGCTGACCGTGGAAGACCACCCGGTCGTCCTGGAAGACCCGCAGTCGTCGGCCAGGCGGGTTGTTGGAGCCGGGGTTGTCGCGGTACGGCAGGTTCGGGGCGTTGCGGTGGCTGATCACCCGCAGTACGCCCGGGTGGGCTTCGGCGGCGCCGGTGTCGATGGAGGTGATGCGGCCTCGTCCGATCCTCGCGTCGACGATGACGGCGTGTACGGCTCCGTCGACGTCGTGTTCGGCGGCGTACACCGCCTTGCCGGTGACCTTGAGGCGGCCGTCCACCCGGGACAGCGGCGCGCCGACGGCTGCCTGCGGCTGGGGGCTCACTTCGTACCTCCTACGATGCGCAGCTGGCGTTCGACGGTCCGCTTCAGCAGCTCGACCTTGAAGCCGTTCTGCTGAAGGGGCCGGGCACCGACCGCCGCCTTCGCGGCAGCGGACGTCCACAGGGACTCCGAGGGACGCTCACCGACGAGGTGCTGCTCGACGGCGGGCAGTTTCCACGGCATGGTCCCCACGCCGCCGGCTGCGACCTTCGCCTCCTGGATGACCCCGCCCCGGATGTGCAGCGCGACTGCCGCCGAGGTCAGGGCGAACTCGTAGGACTGCCGGTCGCGCACCTTCAGGTAGCCGGACTTGAGCGGACGCGGAAGCGCCGGGATCTCCACCGCCGTGATCAACTCGCCTTTTCTGAGGGCCTGTTCACGGTTCGGGGTAGTGCCGGGCCGTAGCAGGAAGTCGGCGAACGGCAGGGTGCGCGCGCCCTCCGGCCCGAGGAGATGCACGGTGGCCTCCAGGGCGGCGAAGGCCACGGCCACGTCGGAAGGGTGGGTGGCCACGCAGGCGTCGGAGGTGCCGAGGATCGCGTGCATCCGGTTGAAGCCCTCCCGGGCCGCGCAACCGGAGCCGGGCTCGCGTTTGTTGCAGGGAGCAGTCACATCCCGGAAGTAGGTGCACCGGGTGCGCTGCATGATGTTGCCGCCGATGGTGGCCATGTTCCGCAACTGGGCGGACGCGCTCAGTTCCAGGGCCTGGGAAATGACGGGATACAGGGTGCGTATCTTGGGGTGCGCGGCAGCCTCGGCCATCCGCACCAGCGCACCGATGCGCAAGCCCCCGCGCTCGGTGACGGTGACCTCGCGCAACGGCAGGCGGGAGATGTCGACCAGCGTCTCGGGGCGTTCGACGGTCTCCCGCATCAGGTCGACCAGCGTGGTGCCCCCGGCGATGTAACGACCGCCGGTGCGACCGGCCTTGAGGGCTTCCCGGGTGTCGGAGACACGGGTGTAGGAGAAGGGGTACATGGGGTGGACCCCTCCTTACTTACGGCCCGCGGTCTGTTCGACCGCGCGCACGATCTTGACGTAGCAGCCACAGCGGCAGATGTTGCCGCTCATCCACTCCCGGATCTCCTCCGGCGAACGGGTGTGGCCCTCCTGAATGCAGGCGACGCCGGAGAGGATCTGCCCAGGGGTGCAGTAGCCGCACTGGAAGGCGTCCTCGTCGATGAACGCCTGCTGCAACGGGTGCAGTTCGTCGCCCTCGGCCAGGCCCTCGATGGTGGTGACCTCGGCGTCTTCCAGCCGCACGGCCAGCGTCAGGCAGGAGTTGACCCGCTGTCCGTCGACCAGCACCGTGCACGCTCCGCAGGCGCCGGCGTTGCAGCCCTTCTTCGAGCCCGTCAGATCGAGGTGCTCGCGCAGCAGGTCCAGCAGCGAGGTCCGGTTGTCCACGGTCACCGTCCGGCGGGTTCCGTTGACCGTCAGGGAGACACGGCTGGAGGGTGCGGCCCCGGCGGCGGCCGCTTCCTCGGAGCCGGCCAGGAGCGTTCCGCCGGCCACCACGACACCGCCCACCGCGGCGCTGGTGGCGATGAAGGTGCGCCGGCTGGGCCCCGAGGTGGACTCACTGGCTCCAGTGGGGGGAGGAACAACAGATTCAGAGAGTTCAGAGGACATGCGTACGCCTTTGCGTCACGGACGGATCAGTCGTGTACACCAGCGGGAGACAAGGCACGGGATCGACGTCACCGCGGGAATCAGGGTGACCGCTCGCCTCGGCAAGGCGGCTGATCACGCCGGAAGTCTTGCACCACCGACACCGCCCATGGCAGGGAGACTTTTATCCCCCCTTGGTTTCCCTGTCCGCAAGTAGGCGGTAACGGCGCGGTATTTCGGAACCTGGCGTGACCGCTGCTCGCGGAGACCCGACTCGGGGGCCCCGGGTCGGGTTTCCGTCTGTCAGGGCTCAGCGTCGCCGGAGGCGCAGCACGGGGACCAGGTTCAGGAGCAGTCCGATCGCCGCGACGCCGGTGACCAGGTTCAGGCCGGGTCGGTAGGCGGTGAAGTCGCCGCTGCTGTCGCCCGCGTGGGCGATCACGGCGGTGAGTACGGCGAGGACGAGGGCGGCGCCGACCTGGCCCGAGGTCTGCACCAGGCCGGAGGCGAGGCCCTGTTCGGAGTCGTCGATGCCTTCGGTGGCCTGGGCCATGATGGCGCTGTAGCCGAACGCGAAGCCGCCGCCGAGGAGCAGGAGTGACGGGAGCATGGCGAGCAGGTAGTCGGGCGAGGAGCCGGCCGTGGCCAGGAACCAGGCGTAGCCGAGGGTCAGCGAGGTCATCGAGGTGACGATCAGTGGGGCGGTGCCGAAGCGGTTGACGAGTCGGCCGGTGAGGGGCGAGCCGACGGCGACGATCAGGCCGACCGGCAGCAGCGCGAAGGCCATGCGCAGAGGCGACCAGCCGAGCCCGTCCTGCAGGTACAGCGTCATCATGAACTGGAAACTGAGGTAGGAGCCCATCAGCGCGACGATGCTGAGGTTGGCCCGGACCGTGGTGGCCTTGCGCAGGATGCCGAAGCGGACCAGCGGGTGCCGGACCCGCTTCTCGATCAGGACGAAGGCGAGCAGCAGCAGGGCGGCGACGCCGAAGGCGGCGAGCGTCGTCGCGGAGGTCCATCCCGTCCGAGGGGCGGTGACCACGGCGTAGACGGCGAGCAGCATGCCTGCGGTGAGGGTGACGGCTCCGGCCGGGTCCTGGCCGCCGGTTTCGGCGCGGCGGTCGCGCGGGATCAGGATCAGGCCGACGACCAGCGCGAGCAGGGCGAGCGGGACCGGCATGAGGAAGGTCCAGCGCCACCCGATCCCGGTGAGCAGACCGCCCAGGATCAGGCCCGACGAGTAGCCCAGGGCGCCGAAGAGGCTGAAGACCGACAGCGCCCGGTTGCGCTGCGAGCCCTCCGGGAACGTCGTGGTGAGGATCGACAGGCCGGCGGGCGCGGTGAAGGCGGCGGCCACACCCTTGACGAAGCGGGTGGCGATCAGCAGCGAACCGCTGTCGACGAGGCCGCCGAGCAGCGAGGCGGCGGCGAAGACGGCCAGCGCGACGAGGAAGACCCGGCGGCGTCCGAGCAGGTCGGCGGTGCGACCGCCGAGCAGCATCAGGCCGCCGTAGCCGAGGACGTAGCCGTTGATGATCCACTGCAGTGAGCCGGTGGCCATGCCGAGGTCGTGGCCGATGGAGGGCAGGGCGACGCCGACCATGGAGACGTCGAGGCCGTCGAGGAACAGCACGAGGCACAGCACGGCGAGGACGGCCCAGAGGCGTGCGGTCCAGCGCGGTTCCGGGGCGGCCGGGGGCAGGGTTCCGGGGCGGGACTGGGTCAGGGACATGGGGAGGTGGATCTCTTTCCTGGCGGATGAGCAGGCAGGTCGGACGCCTCGGCGCTGAGGGAACCGGAAGGAATAGGAAGAGGGCCGGACCGGGGGGCGGGGACGCGCGGCGCCGTCGGCCTCGTGACGAGCGTGCCAGGAGTGCCGTACACGAAGAAGGGAGAGCCTCTTCCTAGGCGTGGGCCGCGTAGGAGGAAAGGCTCCCCCTTTGAAGGGGAATACCCGAGCTACGGTCAGGCAGAGCTGTCGCTGGTCGAACGGCTGGGGTCCGCCGCCCAGGACGCCAGCATGCGCAGGCTGTCGTGGGTGGGTGTGCCGGATTCGGCGGTCCACACGATGATCTGCAGGTCGGGGTCGGCGGCCCAGGTGACGGCGTTCCAGTCGAGATGCAGGTCCCCGACCACGGGGTGGCGCAGGTGCTTGGTCCCGGTGTCCCGGACGGCGACGTTGTGGGCACCCCACCACTGGCGGAACTGCTCGTCCCGGACCGAGAGCTCGCCCACCAGGGCGCTGAGCTGCGCGTCCCCGGGCTTGTTCGTGTTGTGCATCCTCATCTGGGCGATGGCCAGCCGGGTGACGCCCTCCCAGTCCGCGTACAGCTCACGCATCGTGGGGTCGGTGATGAGCAGCCTTATGTAGTACCGCTGCTTCTCGGGGATCTTCCCGAAGTCGGTGATCAGGGCCGCACCCATGGCGTTCCAGGCGACGATCTCGGTGCGCGGACCGATCACGAAGGCGGGGGTGTGCGCCATGTCGTCGAGCATGCGCTGCAGCTGCGGCTGCGCCTTGAGGCGCGGCTGTCGGCGGGGCGGGCGGAATTCGTCCTTGGCCGCGAGCTCGTACAGGTAGGCGCGCTGGTCGTCATCCAGGTGCAGCACCCGGGCCAGGGAGTCCAGCACGGAGGGCGACGGCTGGATACGGCCCTGTTCGAGGCGGGCGTAGTAGTCGGTGCTGATGGCCGCCAGTACGGCGACCTCCTCACGGCGCAGGCCCGCGACGCGACGCGAGCCGCCGTCGGGCAGGCCGACGGCGGCCGGGTCGAGCTCGGCGCGGCGCGCCTTGAGGAATTCCCCCAGATCGTGGCGGTGAGGATCGCGATTCATGCCATCACCTTGGCATCGGAAAACGGCGTTGTCAGGGGGAGAGATCTGTCCCTGGAAGCCCTGGAAGTCCTCACCGTGGAGCAGACGTGCCGGCCCGCGGGATCAGCGAACGCGGGTCCACTTCCCGTGAAGCTGGACGAACTCGCCTCCGATGACGGAGCTGGCCATACAGGTGCCCTCGGTGTAGTCCTCGATGTGAGTGACGTGGTCGCCTGAGTCGGGCTCGGTCCAGCGGACGACGTACAAGCCGTCGCGGAGCTGGGTGGTGGTGTACTCCATGGTCTGCTTCCGGCCCTTGATGGCACCGCCGGTGACCTCGAAGCCGACCCGTGTCGCCGAGTCGAAGGTGATCTCCACCGTGAAGTGGCCGAGCGGGGTGTCCGGGCCGAGGTCCGCCAGCCAGGTCTGGCCGACGCTGGGGAGAGTCGCGTTGTCGTCCATCGGTACTGCCTCTTTCTTTGAGCGGCGGTGCAGGGGGTCAGCTCAGATTCCTGACGACTTCCTGGGCGAGTGGGACGGCCGAGGCGGGGTTCTGGCCGGTGATGAGAGTGCGGTCCACCTCAAGGTGAGGGGCGAAGTTCTCCTCGCCCTTGCGGTAGTCCACGCCCACGTCCGAGACGAGACGATCCTGCAGCAGCCACTTCGCCCGGTCGGCGAGGCCGTTCTGGATCTCTTCGGAGTTGGAGAGACCGGTGAGGCGGTAGCCGGAGAAGGGGGACTTGCCGTCGGCGTCCACGGTGGACAGCAGCGCGGCGGGGCCGTGGCACACCAGCGACACGATCTTGCCGGAGGCGAGCCAGTCGCTGAGCAGCCTGCCGGCCGCGGGGTCGTCGGAAAGGTCCTCCATCGGGCCCCAACCGCCGGGGACGAACACCGCGTCGTAGTCGTCGATGTTCACGTCCTCGATACGGATCGGGCTCGCCAGTTCGGTGGCCTCGCGCAGGGCGGTCCTCATCTGCTCGGCGCCCTCCTCACCGCCGTTGAAGTCCGGTGTGAGGCTGAGTGGGTCGGCGGTCGGCGGGACGCCGCCCGGGGTGGCCGCGGCGATCTCGTAGCCGGCCTTCTTGAAGACGCCGTACGGACCGATGGCCTCCTCGGCCCAGAAGCCGGACGGCTGCTCGAACCCGTCGGCCAGGGTCCAGTGGTCGGCGGCGGTGATGAGGAAGAGGATCTTCGCCATGGGGTGCTCCCTGGAATGAGTGCGGGCGGTCAGTTGTTCGCGGCCTGCTGGACGACGTGGCTGTCGGCGGCCTGGATCAGGTGGGTGAGCTTGCCGCCGCCGACCGTCCACAGGTGGATGAAGCGCGCGTCCGACTCCTCGCCGGACTTGGACACGGCGTGGTAGTGGCCGCGCACGAAGACGTGCTCACCGGCGTCGTAGAAGTCCTCGGCCACCGGGCCGAAGGAGGCGAAGCGCGGCGCGAGCCGGGCGAAGAAGTCGCCGCCGGCACTGGCCCAGGTCTTGTAGACGCCGCCGTAGGGGAAGCCGGGAGTGATGTCCCAGAGGATGTCGGGGTCGATGAGCTCGGCGACCACGTCCGGGGCCATGCCGGAGTCGTAGAGCCGGCGGACGAGGGCGACGTTCGGGGAATCGGACATGAGAGTGCTCCTTGGGGATCTGCGGGGGGGTAACGGGGGGACTTGTCTCAGGCGGCGAGAGCGGCACGGCCGGCGCGGAAGAACGCGGTCTGCTGTGCGACGCGGGCGCCGAGGCCCTCGGCGGTGGCGATGTCGGACTTGTGGACGGCCTCCGGGCCGGCGTCGACAGGAGTCTGGGCACCCGCACCGACGAAATAGCCCAGACGGTTGATGTCGTCCTCGCTGCCCTCGGTGGAGGCCCAGCCCGGCTGGACACCGAGGCTGACCCAGTGCATGCCGTGCTGGGCCGCCATGGTGAAGAAGTAGCCCAAGGTCGAGGACTTGTCGCCGTTCTTGGCACCGGAGTTGGTGAAGCCGGCGGCGATCTTGTCGGCCCAGGTCTGGGTGTACCAGCGCTTGCTGCTGGCCTCGGCGAAGGTGTGGAAGGCGGCGGAGGCGGTGCCCATGTAGGTGGGGGCACCGAAGATGATCGCGTCGGCGGCGTCCAGCTGCGCCCACTGCTCATCTGTGATCGTGTCCACGGATATGGAGATCACCTCGGCACCGGCTTCCGCGGCACCGCGCGCCACGGCCTCGGCCATGACGGCGGTGTGGCCGTAGCCGGAATGGAAAGCGACGGCGACCGTGGGGCGGGAGGTGGATGACATGGGGGTATTGCTCCTCGAAAAGGATTGCGTGAATCGTGTCCTGAAAGCATGGCATGGAATTCAACAGCGAAGGTAGGAAGGATTTATCCCTGGCTTTACGCCGGGAATCACCTGCTGATTTTACGAATTCATGGCGAGGGTCGCCGCCCTGAACGAATGGAGGCGCAGGTGCTCGTCCGTACGCGAGTCGGGTTCGGCGCTCCGGACGATCAGCTGTTGATCGGGGTCGGCCGCGCACGTGAGGGCGTCCCGGGCGAGGGTGAGTTCACCGGCGACCGGGTGGCTGAACACCTTGGTGCCACCAGCGCGGGAGCGGCCCGCTGCCGCAACACGGCCACGTGTTGCGAGCCGAGTCCTCCCAGTCGGCGTACAGCGTTCTCATGGCCGGGTCGGTGAAGAGCTGCGGGTGCGGCAGTCCGTGCTGATCGCGGCCGGCACGGCCACCTCGTCCCGGCGCAGGCCGGCCACCCGCCGGTCGGTTTCGGGCAGACCGGCTGTACGGGGGCTGAGCTCGGCCCTGCGGGCCCTCAGGAATTGACCCAACTCCTTACGGTGCATGCTGCTGTTCATACGGGCCAGTCCGAGCTGTCCGCCACTCGGCTGGGTAGGAAGGTTTTATCCCTGGATAAGTCTTCCCTGGGGTGAAATTCTCCTCTGTACGGGCCCTGCGGGTGGTGAAAGAGTCAGAGACCGGCAATTGTCCTTCACAGGCCGTCAACGCTTCTTCATTCCCCATTGGCCGTCGCCGAGGAATCCGGTACGCCCGGGTGACACCGCTGCCCGAGAAACACATCAGGAGAAAAGACATGCGCGCAACCGTGATCCACGCCCCAGGTGACATCCGGGTGGAGGACGTCCCCGAGCCCAAGATCGTCAACCCGACGGACGCGATCATCCGCACGGTCGCCACCTGTGTGTGCGGCTCGGACCTGTGGCCGTACCGCGGTCTGGAGGCGGTCGGCGACCCGCACCCGATGGGGCACGAGTACGTCGGCATCGTCGAGGAAGTCGGCAGCGAGGTCGGCAACGTCAAGCCGGGCCAGTTCGTGGTCGGCTCCTTCGCCACGTCGGACAACACCTGCGCGAACTGCCAGAGGGGCTGGCAGTCCTCCTGTCTGAACCGCGAGTTCATGGGCACCTGCCAGGCCGAGTACGTGCGCATTCCCAACGCCCACGGCACCCTCGTGGCCACTGACGAGCACCCTTCCGGCGATGTGGTGCCGAGTCTGCTGGCCGTGTCCGACGTGATGGGCACCGGCTGGTTCGCGGCCCTCGCCGCTGAGGTCAAGCCGGGCTCGACGGCCGTCGTGGTCGGTGACGGAGCGGTCGGCCTGTGCGGTGTCATCGCCGCGAAGGAGCTGGGAGCGGAGCGGATCATCGCCATGTCCCGGCACGAGTCCCGGCAGAAGCTCGCTCTGGAGTTCGGAGCCACCGACATCGTCAGCGAGCGCGGCGAGGAGGGCATCGCCCGCATCAAGGACCTCACCGGCGGCATCGGTGCCGACTCTGTTCTGGAGTGCGTCGGCACCGCCCAGTCCATGAGCCAGGCCCTGCACTCCGCGCGGCCGGGCGGCAACGTCGGCTTCGTCGGCGTCCCGCACGAGGTGGCCGTCGACGGCCAGGAGCTGTTCTTCTCCCAGGTCGGCCTGCGTGGCGGCCCGGCTCCCGTGCGCCGCTACCTGCCCGACCTGATCGACCGCGTGCTGTCCGGCCACATCGACCCGGGCAAGGTCTTCGACCTCACCCTGCCCCTGGAGCAGGTCGCCGAGGGCTACAAGGCGATGGACGAACGCCGCGCCATCAAGGCCCTCCTCAAGCCCTGACCCGGTCGCCTCGTGGACGTGGAACTGCGCCGGCCGCGCCCACGCCCACGAGGGCACACCCCGCCGCACTGTCGTAAAGGAGGCAGACCCATGACGACCTGGACGAACGACGAACTGACCCGGATCGAGCACGCCGAGGAACTCCAGATGGCCCCCGTGCGCAGCGACGGAACGCCGCGCGCACCCGTGCCGATCTGGGTCGTCCGCGACGGCGACGACCTCTACGTCCGCTCCTTCCATGGCAACGCCGGCGCCTGGTACCGCGCGGCCCGGGCCGGCCACGAGGGCCGTATCCGCTCCGGCGGCGTCGGCAAGGACGTCGCCCTCGTCGAGGTCACCGACCCCGGCGCCAACGACCGCATCGACACCGCCTACCGCATCAAGTACGGCCGGTACGGCGCGAGTTACGTCGATCCCATGGTGGCTGCGCGGGACACGACCCTGAAGCTCGTACCGCGCTGAACATCGGCTCTTTCACCCCTCCAGGAGAAGCACCTTGCTCGGTCTCGAACTCGTCGTGGTCCTGGGCGTGGCCGTGCTGGTGGGCAACGTCGTGGGACAACGCCTCGGCATCGCCCCGCCCGTAGTCCTGCTCGTGACGGGTGTGTTCCTGGGGTTCATCCCGGCCTTGCGGAACGCGCAACTGCCCCCGGACGTCGTGCTGTTGCTCTTCCTGCCGGTGCTGCTGTACTGGGAGAGCCTGACCACCTCCCTGCGGGAAATCCGCACCAACCTGCGTGGCATCCTGCAGCTGAGCACCGTACTCGTCATCCTCACCGCCTGGGCCGTCGCCGCGACGGGGCACGCCCTCGGGCTGCCGTGGGGGCCGGCGTGGGTGCTCGGTGCGGCCATGGCGCCCACGGACGCGACGGCGGTCGGCGTCCTCGCCCGCGCCCTGCCGCGCCGTCAGGTCACCATCCTGCGCGCGGAGAGCCTGGTCAACGACGGCACCGCGCTGGTCGTCTACGGTCTGGCCGTCGGCATCACGGTCGGCGAGGAGCACCTGAGCATTCCGCACGTCGGCGGGCTGTTCCTGCTCGCCTACGGGGGCGGGGCGGCCGTAGGCGTCGCGGTCGCACGGGTCAACATGAACCTGCGGCGCCGCCTGACCGATCCTCTGCTGGGCAACCTGGTCATGATCCTGGCACCCTTCACCGCATACCTGCTGGCCGAACTCGTCGAGGCGTCCGGCGTCCTCGCGGTGGTCGTCAGCGGCCTGATCATGTCCCAGGTCGCCCCGCGCATCATCCAGGCCGAACACCGCACGCAGGCACTGGCGTTCTGGCCGCTGGCCACCTTCATCATCAACGGGGCACTGTTCGTCCTGGTGGGGGTGGAACTTCAGTACGCCGTCCGCGACCTGGGACGCGCCGATCTCCAGGACGCGCTGATCGCGGTCGGTGTCATCTGCGTGGTGTTGGTCGCCGTGCGCTTCGCGTTCCTCTACGCCTCCACCTACCTGGTCCGGGCGTTCGACCGCCGTCCCCAGCAACGCATGCTTCGCGTCGGTCACCGGACCCGGGTGGTCAACGGGCTGGCCGGATTCCGGGGTGCGGTCTCGCTCGCCATGGTGCTCTCGGTGCCGCAGACCCTCGACTCGGGCGAGCCGTTCCCCGACCGCAGCTTCATCGTCTTCGTCACCTCCGGCGTCATCCTCGCGACCCTGGTGGTGCAAGGACTTCTGCTGCCAGTGGCGGTGCGCTGGGCGAAACTGCCGCCCGACACGTCCGTCGACGAAGAACACGACCTCGCCGAGACCACCGCCATCGAAGAGGCGATCAAGGCGCTACCCCGGCTCGCCGCCGACCTGCGGTCGGAACCGAAGATCGTCGAGTGGCTGCGACAGGAGTACGAGGCCCACCTGGCGTCCGTCCGAGCCCAGAGCGCAGGCGCCCACGACGACCCCGCGGTGCTCCAGCACCAGGACTACCTCGCGCTGCGCCTGGCCCTCATCACCAACAAACGCGCCACCGTCGTCCGGCTGCGAGACGAGCGCCGGATCGACGACACCGTACTGCGCCGCCTGCAGGCCGCCCTCGACAGCGAAGAGGTGCGTCTGTCGGGAGGCGCGGCAGTCGAGTGACTCATCCCTGAGGAAGGACTTTCCATGAAGGCCATAGGACTGACTGCATTCGGCGGACCCGACGTACTGCGCGTCCTGGACCTTCCGGTCCCCGAGGCCGGGCCGGGCGAGATCCGGATCCGTGTACACGCGGCGACGGTCAACGCCGTCGACATGTTGGTGCGCCGGGGAATCGCGTTCGTCTCCGACGCCGAGCCGCCCTATGTTCCCGGGATGGATGCGGCGGGCGTGGTCGAGCAGATCGGCAAGGGAGTCGACACCGATCTCGCCGTCGGCGACCACGTCATGGCCGTCGTCGTCGTCTCCGGAACGCACGGAGCGTACGCGGACCACGTCGTCGTGCCCGCCGAGTCGGTCGTCCGCGTCCCGGCGGGCGCAATCGACATCGAGGCCGCCACGCTCCCGATGAACGGGCTGACGGCCCGTATGGCCCTGGACCTGCTGGAACTTCCCGCGGGCGCCACCGTGGCGGTCACCGGAGCGGCCGGCGCGGTCGGCGGCTACGCCGTCCAACTGGCCAAGGCGGACGGGTTCCGGGTGATCTCCGACGCGGCACCGAAGGACGAGCCACTGGTGAAGGAACTCGGCGCTGACGTGATCCTGCCTCGCGGTACCGAGTTCCCCGAGCTGGTGCGCAAGGAGATACCTGACGGAGTCGACGGCCTCGTCGACACCGCGGGCATCGCCGCCCTCGCCATCCGCGCGGTACGCGACGGAGGCCGAGTGGCGACATCGGTCGGCGGCATCCAGGTCCGCGTTGAACGCGGCATCGAGACCCGCAACACCTTCGTCCCGCAGTACGCCCGCGAGTACGCCAAGCTCGACCGCCTGCGCGAACTGGCGGAGAAGGGCAGCCTCACCCCTCGGGTGGCGCGGACCCTGCCGGCCGAGCAAGCCCCCGAAGCACACCGACTGTTGGAGGCAGGCGGCCTCCGAGGGCGAGTGGTGCTCACTTTCTGAGCTTCCGATCGAGAACGGCAGCGAACTGCGCGCAGTGACTGCTTGTGCCCGCCGGACGAATCGAAGGAGCTTTCCGCACCGCGCCCAACCAACCGCGTGCAAAGCCGTTCTCTGGGGAGAATCTGGGGAGTACGAGCAGCTCTGGGGAGCGCCTGGGGAGAATCGACTGCATGACCGGGCGCCGCCCAGAAAGACCCAGAAAGACGGATCAGCCCAGGCCAGAGACTTGTTCAGTGGCATCGCTGCAGGTCAGAGCCACCTGGTGGACAACTTCAAGAAGATCTCCTCGGCGACTGACGTACAGCACCGCGAGGTCGCCGACCTGTCACGAGCAGGTGTGCGACGGCGACCAGAGGCACCGCTCCTGATCACACAGTGCCATCCCGGAAGGGGGGCCGACCGGATTCGCTCCAGTCGACCCCTACTTCTATATCGCGCGCACTCGCCTGCGCGCACGGCTGTCCCTTCCGTTCGCCGGGTCGCCCTGCCCGGCTCAGCCCTGGGCCAGTTCTGCCACGGGCTGCCACTTCTCCCACACCGCGAGACGCTGCTCGTAGTCGGCCTTGGCGATGCCCAGCGGAGCCGAGCCGAAGAAGCAGCGCAGCGGCGGCTCGTCGGCGTCGACGATCTCCAGCACGGCAGCGGCGGACGCGGTCGGATCGCCCGGCGTGCCGACGCGCTTGCGGCGCTGCTCCTGCACTTGCTTGTGGAAGTCGGCGTACGCGGGCAACGGCTCGGAGGTGCTCGACGAGGAGCCCGCCCAGTCGGTGGCGAACCCACCGGGCTCGATCAGTGTGACCTTGATGCCGAACGGCGCCACTTCCTGGGCCAACGCCTGGCTCATGCCTTCGAGCGCCCACTTCGACGCGTGGTAGATCCCGACCAGCGGGAAGGCGCTGATGCCTCCGATGGATGAGACCTGGAGGATGTGTCCGCTGCCCTGCTCGCGCAGGAACGGCAGCGCCGCCTGCGTGATCCACAGGGCACCGAACAGGTTGGTCTCCAGTTGCGCACGCGCTTCGGACTCGGTGAGTTCCTCGACCATGCCGAAGTGGCCGTAACCAGCATTGTTGACCACCACATCGAGGCGCCCGAACCGCTCGTGCGCCTGCCGTACGGCGGCGAAGTCGGCGTCACGGTCCGTCACGTCGAGGCGCAAGGGCAGCAACCGTTCTCCGTACTCCGCGCGAAGGTCCTCCAGGGTGGAAAGGTCACGCGCGGTCGCGGCAACCGAGTCGCCGCGTTCGAGGGCGGCGACGGCCCACTCCCTGCCGAAGCCGCGTGAGGCACCGGTGATGAACCAGATCTTCTGCGTCATGGTGTGCTCCTCAAAGAAACTCGTCAGCCGTAGCGTCAGTACATCGCGGTGTTCCATCCACCAGACAACACTCAGCTCGCAACGCACGCCACACCAACCGGGGGCGAATCAACTACACCGCTCCCGACAACCTCCGGAGTCAGCGGGCATCCGGCGCTACCACGCGGACTGCCCCGCAGCTCACGGTGCCCACGGGCCTTCTCGAAAGCATGAGACGACTCCAGCTCACGCCGCTTGGGACGCTCGGCGCCCATCTGGGTCAGCAGCGCGGCACGCAGGACACGGGCGCTGGTGGGCGGCCTCCGTTCAACGGCGGTTGGCCACCCTTCTCAGGGAGAGGTGGCCACAGCCGTTCCGGCGCCGAACGTCCTATCGTGTTCCACCGCCGCGATCACCTTGTTGGGAGTTACCGCCCTGAGAAGGTCGCTCAGACCCAGCGCACGGGAGTTTTCTCTACGACTACGACTACGGCCCCGAGCGCCTCGTCATCGCCAAGTACTGCGCACTGGGGACGGGCACCCGGTTCCTCACGAACGGCGCCAACCACCGCATGGACGGCCCTTCCCCCCACCACGGGCGACTCCTGGGCCGAGTACTTCGACCTCATCACCGACCTGCCCGGCCGGGGCGACACAGTCGTCGGCAACGACGGGTGGTTCGGCCACGGCGTCACGGTCATGCCCGGTGTACGCATCGGCCACGGCGCGATCATCGCCGTAGGCGCCGTGGTCACGGCGATGTCCCCGACCACGGACTCGTCGGCGGCGACCCCGCTGTAGGGGGCCCACCAGCTCGACCAGCCCTGACAGCGCCTTCTCACCACACCCTCGCACGCGTCCCGCGCAAGACAACGAGTGATCGCCCATGTCCCGTCGCCGCGCCCGCATCGCGATGGTCGGCGTCCCCGTCGTCAGCCATGTCCTGCCCAGCCTCGCGCTCATCCGTGAACTGGTGGCCCGCGGGCACCGGGTCACCTACGCCGACGACCCGAGCAGGATCACGCCGCCCACTCGACCAGTACGGCCTCCTGGCGGCGAGCACCGCTGTGTTGATTCGCCGCGAGCCCTCAGGCTCCTGCCGAACGGCGGCTCATGACGGGTTCGGCCAGCAGTCTCGCCGTTCGGCAGAGGCTTTGGCCGTGCTGGGCGAAGAGTTCGTCACGTGAGTCGAAATGGCCGAGGTCGGTCCGGACGTAGGCCGAGAGGTCGCACGAGGGACCGGTGGCCGGGCAGACCGTCGTACCGTCCCAGTCGATCGCCGTACGGGACAGCGCCTCGAAGAGTGTCTCCGGGCCGGTGTTCGTGAAGCCGCCGCCGCCGGCTTCGTTCAACTCGTCGAGGTCTCCGAAGAGTTCCGAGACCGTCAGCCACGGTGCGGTGGGACGGCCGTTCCGCGGCGGACCTTCGATGTGGAACTCCGGCCATGCGAGCACGACTTGGTGCGGGACCAGCCGATGAGCCCGGGGGAAGCGCGGGTACCAGAAGCTGCCGTCGACCAACAGGCCGCGCACGCGCGTGGCGACTCCGGTCGCCCGCGCGACCGCCTCCAGCACTGCCAGCCGCTGGCTGCACGACCCCCGTCCCCGGCGCAGCACCTCCGAGACGGGTCGCTCGTCCTGCACCGAGTACACCGGCCGCACGGCCGTGGCGATCCGTTGGTGCGCCTGCTGCAGGACCGCTGTCCGGCAGGCGTCCGAGGCGTCGTCCGTGTCCGTCGGCAGGTCGAGACGGCGCAGCAGGGACGAGACGTTCGGATGCCACCAGTCGAGAATCCGCGTCGGGGCCGTGCTGCCCGCACCTCCTCCCATGTCGGCGCCACGTGTGCGGACACGGCCTCGCGGCATGAGAAGTGAGCTCGTCATGACGGTGATCCTCTCCCCCAGCATCCTCCCCGGATGGCGAGACCCATCATGGCAGCACTTTTGAACGCGTTCAACTATGAGGTGAGGCGATCCGGGTATCGGGAGATGCCTGCCGTCCGCACGCCCGAGCGCCCGGACAACGGGCGATCACCGGACCGAAGAGCCACAGGTCGGGCGCACCGCTCTACCACCGACCGAGCCGTCCCAGTGTGCGGCCGCCGCCAGGACGGCCGCGGCCGCGCCCGTTCCGAGGACGGCGCCGGCGACCACGTCGCCCGGGTAGTGCACCCCGGTGTGAACGCGCGAGTAGCCCACGGCACAGGCCAGCAGTCCGAGAGGGACCGTGACGGCCGGGAACGCGGGCCCGACCGCCGCGGCGAAGGCGACGGCGGACGCCGTGTGACCGGAGGGGAACGACGCGGACGCCGGCATGGGGACGTGCCGACCCGGGAACGGCGAGTCCTCGGCACGGTGCGGGCGTGGCCGCCGTACAAGACGCTTGCCCAGGAGGTTGGCCGTGGTGGACGCGACGCCGATCGCTGCCAGACCGAGCACCGCAGCGCGGCGGGAGCGGCCGGGGCGCAGGGCAAGGCCGGCGGCGATCAGGAGGGAGATCTTGGAGTGATCGGCCGCTGCGGACAGTCGACGCAGCGCCGGGTCCAGTGCGGGTGTGCTGGTGACCGTCACGGCCTCGTAGAGGGCCTGGTCGAGGCTGGCGAGGTCGCGCAACAGGCCCTGCGGTACTCGTCGCTGCCGAGTCCGGCGGTCAATCATCGCTCTGCTCCTGGTTCTTGTCGCGTGAGGGGGCTGCTCGGTCGTGGCTCTCGCGTGCTTGGGGCGACAGGTCGAAGGCGAGGCGCATGACGCGGTACCAGTCGACGGTCGGTGCGACGTACGGTGCCCCGGGACGTTCCCGTGGCACGCGGACCCGCAGCACGCCGGGCCGTATCGAGCACACGACGGGCGGAGGCAGGACGAGTGCCTCACCGTCCACCGCCACCGGGATCGTCTCCTCGTCGGACTCCACGACGACGCTGCGGGACGTCAGGACCGTCATGCCGCTGGCCCGCTCCCCCAACAGCGCCAGTTCGGCGGCCTGTACGGCGCCCCCGACCCGGACCGCGATCACGCCGAGCTCGCCCGTGTCGAGCCGCTCCCTGCGGCCACCGGTCAGCGGGTCGGCCCGTGCGTAGGGGTTGTTGCTGACCAGTACCGCCTGCGGGGCCTCCAACCGCTCTTCGTCGGTCCGGGCACTGAGTGCGGCGCCCGCCTCGCCCGCCAGCAGGTCCGGCAGCTGGTCGAGCGCGGTGACCGCTTTGGCGTCGCGGTAGTCGGGGTTCTGCACGATGTGCGCGTACGTACCGAACGAGGCGGTGTTGACGAAAGGCCGGCCGGCGATGTCCCCGAGGTCGACGCGGAGTTCGACACCGTCCGAGAGCGCGTCCAGGCTGCTCACCGGATCGTCCCGGTCCAGGCCGAGGTCCATGGCGAAGTGGTTGCGGGTGCCGGCCGTCACGACCATGAACGGCAGACCGTGTTCGGCGGCCACTCCCGCCACCAGGGCCTGGGTGCCGTCGCCGCCGGCCACACCGAGCAGGTCGGCTCCTTCGGCCACGGCCTGCCGGGCCAGTGCCACCGGATCCGGATCCGTGTCGAGGTCGAGCAGGATCACTCGCGCGCCCAGTGCCTCGGCCCGCTCCACCAGTCCGTACTGCACGACCTTCCCGCCGCCCGACTTCGGATTCATGATCAGCACGGCCCGGCGGGGCGGGCGTACCGTGCGGGTGTGCATGCCGTGCGGCCTGCGCAGACGGCGTAGGGCACTCCGCGCGCAGCCGAGCGCGGCCGTCCACGCCGCGAGGGCGACCACCGCGACCAGCCACAGGCCGGAGACGGCGTACAGCACCAGGACGCCGACGGGTGCGGTGATCGCCAGCAGTGCACCGAGAAGCCGGGCGAATCCGCGGTGCGCCAGCGCCCACCACAGGCCCGCGCCGGCCAGTCCGAGGCCTGCCAGGCCCAGCAGCAGGATGAACCAATGGTTGGTGCCGGCCACCACTGCCGCCACCGCGCCCGCGATGCACAGCAGGGCGAGACGAGCCAGGGCTCGCGCCGAACCGAGACCCTTGTCGGGTCGTTGGCGCTCCGTCTCACGCTTCGTTCTGGTCTCGTTCAAATCGATCCCCCGTCATGAATGAGGTGGACGGCCGCGATCGCGCAGCGGGTGCTTCGTCTGTCCGTCACACCGGCGATTCATGTCGGTGTCCATGAAACCTACGTGGTGTGCCCCGCCTCGTCCTCGACCGGGCGCGGTCGGCGGCTCGTGCGCAAACCACTAAGCGGATCGCAGGGGCGTGTTGGTTCGCGACGGTCGGGCTGCCGATGTCCACGACGCGACTCCCGTGCGGCGCATCCGGGGTGCGGCCCTCGCGCTCTCAACGTCGAGCCCTTCGAACTGCGGCCTCGTGTCTCTCAATACCGCGAGTCCGGCGTCTCCCGACCTCGTCGTCCCTGTCCGCCACCCCGTCTCCTCAACCGAGCCTCGACGACATGCTGCGCAAAGTGGATCAAGACTACAGGCCAGCTCGCACCGACCGTGTCAGACACCGGACCCGCCGGATCGCCCTGCCGGAGCTAGACGAGTAGTTCCGATTGTGGGGTTCACGGACGCAGGGAGGGTGTCCAACATCGGGTTGTGACGACCGATTTAGACACCCTCTTGACGGCACTGTACGTGCATGTCGATGACCATTTGAAGACACCGCGGTGGCGTGGGCGTCCGCCGCTGCTGACCGATGCCGAGCTGGTGACCCTGGCGGTGGCCCAGGCCGTCCTGGGCTTCCACTGCGAGGCCCGATGGCTGCGCTTCGCGCACGCTCACCTGCACAGAATGTTCCCGTACCTGCCGCAGCGGCCCGCGTACAACAAGCGCCTGCGAGCGGCTCTGCCCCTGGTCAAGCGGGTCATCCGGTCACTGGCAGCCGACACCGACCTGTGGCTGGACCCGCTGTGGGTCGTGGACTCCACGCCCGTCGAGTGCGCCCGCTCCCGGGAAACCGTGCGCCGCTCGGACCTGGCCGGCTGGGCCAACTACGGCTACTGCCGCTCCCACTCCCGTTTCTACTGGGGCCTGAAACTGCACCTGGTGTGCACCCCGGCCGGACTGCCCGTCACCTGGGCCCTCGCCGACCCGAAGATCGACGAACGGCAGGTGCTGGCCGCCCTGATCGACGAGGAGCCGCACCTGGCAGCCGCCCGGCCGGGCCTGCTGATCCTGGCGGACAAGGGCTACACCGCCGCCGAACTCGACCGCTTCCTCGCCGCCCGCGGCATCCAGCTGCTGCGGCCCTCCTACCGCAACCGCGGCACCCCACACCCCGCAGAAGCCCTGCTCAAGACCGTGCGGCAGCTGATCGAGTCGGTCAACGACACCCTCAAGGGCCAGCTCGACCTCGAACACCACGGCGGCCGGACCATCGAAGGCGTCGGCGTCCGCGTGGCCCAGCGGATCCTGGCGATGACCTGCGCGATCTGGCACAACCGCGCCATCGGCGCACCCATCACCAGGTCACTGATCGCCTACGACCACTGAGACACATCGGAACTACTCATCTAGCGGATCCGAGGTCTCCGTGCCCGGCGACGCCATGAAGCCAGAGTTCAGCGACCCCACCGTCCTCTACGCCTCCCGTACGTGGCGAACCGTGATCCGTCGGTTTCTGCTCTCGCCCGCCGGTCCACGTGTGGTCGGGCTCGGGATTCGGTGACCTGCGGAACCGCGGACCCTGGCCGGTGGGGATCCCGCGCGGGTCCGTGCAGTTCACGGTGACCTTCCGGCCGTCGGCTCTCGCTGGTTCGGGTGTTCTGGGGGCTCCCGGAGCGGCACCCGTCCGTCAGCTGACGGACACTCGGGCGCAACCTTCCGATGTTCTGGCGTGTCCACGTAGCGTGCTGACGATACGTAGAACATGGCGGACAGCGGCTGCCGCCGCCTTCGCGACCGCCGTCATGGCAGTGGCGACCCCGGCCGCCCACGCCGCCGGAACGACGCTCGTCCTGGACACCCAGGAGAACTACTACCTCCCCACCGGGGGCGAGGGCCCGAACCTGGACCTCGGCATCACCGCCTCGGGCGGGGACGCCCATGACGTCTCGGTCACGGTCGACGCGTCGTCCCTCGCCGGGAAGGCGACGATGGTGGTCACGGGGGACTGCGTGAGCACCGGCACCCTGAAGGTGAGGTGCGACGTGGGCCCGCTGTCGGGCAAGGAGTCGATCGACCCCTTCTTCCTGAAGCCCACCGCGGACGCCAAGGCGGGCGACACCGGTGCCATCACCTACGCCGCCACCGCCTCCGACGCGGCCACCGTGACGGGGAAGACGGACGTCCTGGTCGGCGGCCCGAAGCTCGTCGCCCGGCCCTACCCGGCGCTGAAGGGCATCGCGCCCGGCGCCGGCTTCGAGCGCACCCCGGCCTTCGCCGACACCGGCACAGCCCCCGCCGGCAAGGGCGTCATGCTGCTGGTGCAGGACTCGGACGGCGTCGCTCTCGCCCGTGACCACTCCAACTGCCACTACTCGGACCGGCCCGACGTCGGCGCCTGGTGCCGCTTCGACACCCCGGTCGCGCCTGGCACGGCCTACGAGACGGACGCGCCGCTGCGCTACACCGCCACCAAGGACACGATGTACGGCTACAACACCTACGTCGTGTGGCCGGTCGGCGGCACCGCGCCCGACTCCTTCGACCCGTCCGACTTCCCCGGCACCGGCACCGGCGCGCCGCTCGGCCTGAAGTCCGTCGCCTCCGGCTCCGGATTCACCGGCTCGGGGTACGGCACCTTCGCCACCACCCAGCACGCCGACTACCAGGCGCTCGGTGACACGGTCGAGGGCAAGGTCGGCGAGACGGTGAACATCACCGTGGGCGTGCGGAACAACGGGCCGGGCCTGATGGACTTCCGGTGGATGGACGCCGACAACTCCGGCACGTTCGTGGTGACCCCGCCCGCCGGCACCACCATCACCGGCGCCCCCGGCCCCGGCGAGCAGGGCGACCCCGGGCCGCAGTGGAACTGCACACCGGGCAAGGCCGGCGCGAAGAGCTACACCTGCGACATCGCCAGCACGGACTTCAAGCCGGGCGACTCGGTGACCCAGGAGTTCACCGTGCGGATCGACAAGGCCGTCCCCGACGCGCGGGGCAGCGTGCGGGCGGTGGAGAACCCCGAGTACCCCAATCGTGACGACGACGCGGCGAACGACACCACGGCGATCACGGTGAAGGCCACCGGCTCGGCGACGTCCAGCCCCTCGCCCAGCGCCTCCGCGTCCCCGTCGGCCACGCCCACCGCGAGCCCGTCCGGCTCCGGGGCGGGAACCAGCAGCGGGACGACGACCGGCGGCGGGCTCGCCGCCACGGGCGCGGACGGAGTCCTGCTGCGGGCAGGCATCGCCGTCCTGCTGATGGCGGGCGGCGCGCTGGTGTTCCTGGTGGCGCGGAGGTCGCGGACGCAGGGCGGCCGATGAGGCGATACGTCACCTCGCGGCCCGCATTTCGCCGGTAGCCCGCGGAGCCGCCGAAGCTGGCAGACAGGCCGCAACCGGCTCACCGACCCGCGGAGTTGACGCCCTCGAAGGCAACCCGCACAGCCGCCTCTCCCGGTGCTACCCCCGGCTCCGGGAGAGGCGGTTCCTCCAGAACCTCGACGCCTCCGGTGCCCCGGAACCCCTGCCGCCCGCATCCAACGGCCGGCATCGGCGCTGCCGCGCTCGCCTCCCGTCCGGGGCTGCAGGCCGTGTACACCGCTTCGCAACGGGCCGAGGACCACCCGAGGGGACACTCAGACGGTCGCGGCGTAGGTCCAGAAGTCGCGCATCCACGCGGGAAAGGCAGGACCGGACAGGCCGCAGGGGGTGAAGAGGACGGTGACCGTGTCGGTCGACGGGTCGATGTGCGCGGCGGTGCCGGTGCCGCCCACCCATCCATAGCGGCCGGGGGTGTTCCACGGCTCCGCGGAGGTGACGTCGACCGAGCCGCCGTAGCCCCATCCCTGGCCCTGGAGGAAGAGGTCGCCCTCGGTGCGCTGGTCCGGGGTGAGGTGATCCGTCGTCATGAGGCTTATGGACTCCGGGGAGAGGACCGTGCCGCCGGCGGCCAGCAGCATGCGGCCGAAGGTGTGCCAGTCGGCGACGGTGGACACCAGGCCTCCCGCGCCCGAGGCGAAGGCGGGCGGGGTGGACCAGGCGCCGTCGGCCGCGTCGGCGAAGGTGTGGGTGCCGTCGGGGGCCGTCAGGTAGTAGGGGGTGAGGCGGTCGCGCTCCGCTGCCGGTACGGAGAAAGCCGTGTCCTTCATCCCGAGCGGCTCGAAGATCCGCTCGGCCAGGAACTCCGGCAGCGCGCGCCCCGCGGCCCGTGCCACCAGCACGCCTTGCAGGTCGGAGCCGGCGTTGTACAGGAACGCCTCTCCGGGCTGTCGCAGCAGGGGGATGTCGGCGAGGGCGGCGACCCACTCGTCCGGGTTCAGCGGCGACCGTGGACCCCCGTTGTACACGGCCACGTCCGCGAACAGGGGCTGAAGGGCGGGCGCGCTGAAGTCGGCCCCGAAGCCCCATCCGGAGCGCGACGAGAGGACGTCCTCGACGGTGATGGGGCGGACGGACGGCACCACGTCGTCCAGTTCGCTCGCGGGAGTGCGGACGACCTTCGGGGACGCCAGTTCCGGCAGCCAGCGCGCGATCGGCGCGTCCAGGGTGAGCACGCCGTCGTCGACGAGCGCCAGTACCGCGGCGGCGGTCACGGGCTTGGTGACCGAGGAGAGCCGGAAGAGGGTGTCGGCCCGCATCGGCGCCGAGCCCGCGGGCTCCGTCGATCCCACGGCCGCGACCTCCACCTCCCCGGAGCGGTCCACCAGGGCGACCGCTCCGGGGAAGGCTCCCTCGGCGACGTACTTCTCCAGCAGTGCGGTCAGATCGCTCATCAGGTTCTGCCCCTCGTGTCATGGCCGACGACGGCGGATACGTCTCTAGGACCTTCCGCCGGCCCGGAACTCATCGGCGCAGACCCTCACGCCTCCTCAGCGGCCGTGGGTCGAGGTGCTGCGGTAGTCGGTGTACGTGTAGGGGTTGTCGAGGACCTTGGCTTCGGGGACGTCCGGGTTCATGCCCTTCGCCCAGGCTTCCTCGCCCATCGTCGACCGCAGATGGTCCACGGTCCGCTCGACGGTGCGCCGCACCGCCGCCAGGTCGGTGTCGAGCAGACGGTGCTCGTACTTGACCACCCGGCCGTCGACGATGACGGTGTGCACGTCGCCCCGCTGGGCCTGGAAGGCCACATGGCCGTACGGGTTGAGCAGCGGGAAGGAGACCGGCGAGCGGTCGTTCTTCAACAGGACGAGGTCGGCCTTCTTGCCCTCCTCGATGCTGCCCAGGTCGTGTTCACGGCCAAGTGCCCTGGCACCGCCGCGTGTTGCCCACTCCACCACCTGGTCGGCGCGCAGCGCGCAGTGGGTGACGGTCTCGCCCTGGGCGTGGGCCTCCAGGTGCTCGCGGGCGCGGTCGGCGCCGAGGGTGGTGCGCATGGCGGAGAACAGGTCTCCGCTCCACCACACGCTCGTGTCCATCGACAGGGAGACGGGGATGTCGTGGGAGCGGACCGCCCAGGTCGTCGGGTAGCCCTGGCCGGCGCTCTGCTCGCTCTCCGTGGACACCGAGACCGAGCCGCCCGTGGCCGCGATGCGGTGGTAGGAGTCGGCCGACAGGGTAGAGGCGTGGACGTAGACCGTCTCGGGGGTCATGAATCCGTGCTCGTGCATGAGCCGGATGCCGTCGTCGTTGGTGGCGCCCCAGACTCCGGCGTGGGTGGTGACGGCGACGCCCAGGTCGCGGGCGACCTCGAAGGCGGGCTTCTCGGGGAAGGCCGGATCGCCGGTGACGTCGAAGGCGATCTGGAAGCCGAGCATGTCGTCGCCGGTGATACGGCGGCGCACGAAGTCCCGGAACTGCGGCGCCGCGGTCCATTCCGCCGGGGCCTGCTGGATGTTGCCGTAGGCGAGGACGAACCGGCCGGGCACGGCCCGCAGCGCGTCCACCGCCGCGTCCGCGTGGTCGACCGTCTGCAGTCCGTGCGACCAGTCGACGACGGTGGTCACCCCGGCGTCCAGCGCCTCGACGGCGGCCAGGAGGTTCCCGGCGTGCACGTCCTCGGGCCGGAAGGCGGTGCCGTGTTCGAGGTAGTACCAGACGAAGTACTGGGTCAGGGTCCAGTCGGCGCCGTAGCCGCGCATCGCCGTCTGCCACATGTGCCGGTGCGTGTCGATCATGCCGGGCATCACGATGCCGTCGGACGCGTCGATCTCAGCGGTCCCCTCCGGTACGGCGAGCCGCGGGCCGACCGCGGTGATCCGGTCGCCCGTCACGAGCACGTCGGTGTCGCTCAGCACCCGCCGTGCGCGGTCCATGGGCAGGACGGTGCCGCCGCGCAGGACGACGGGTCGCCCCGGCTGGAACGGGGTGGACTGGCTCATCACTGAATCTCCCACTCGACACCGGACGACTGTCCGCATGACGGCTATCGGTTGGTGACCGATCGTCGTCAGGGTGCTGTCCGGTGTCAATACTCCGCGGTTTCCGGATTCCGCCCGGCAATGTCCCCAGCCGTCCGCTCTGCGGTCGGCTCGGAGTCGCCGCGTCCGAGCCATCGCGACGGGGGCCTGTTCTGCTGCGTAGAGTGCCCTCGGCGCGTGTCCGTAGGGCGGACATGCGTGAGCGAAGCCGACGGCGACCAGAAGGAGCCACCATGCCGCGCGAAGGAACCGGACCCGATTTCATCGAGGCGCTGGCCCGGGGCCTGGAGGTCATCACCGCCTTCCGGCCCCGGCAGCCGGTGATGTCGCTGTCCGACGTGGCGACCACGACAGGGCTGGCCAGGCCGACCGCACGCCGGATCCTGCTCACCCTGACCGAGCTGGGCTACGTACGCCAGCAGGCCGGCGGTTTCGTGCTGACCCCGCGTGTCCTGGACCTCGGCGTCGCCTACGTCCGCTCGACGGGACTGTGGGACGTGGCCCGCCCGCACCTGGAGTGGCTGGTGGAGCGCACGAACGAGTCCTGCTCGATCGCCCAGCTCGACGGCTCGGACATCGTCTACGTAGCCCGGGTCTCCGTGCCCAAGATCGTGACCCTCGCCGTGCAGATCGGCACCCGCTTCCCCGCACTGCCCACCTCCCTGGGCAAGGTCCTGCTGGCCGCGCTGCCGCCCGACGAGGCGGCCCGGGTCCTCGCCGAGCCCAGCCGCTCGGGCCTGGAGTCGGTGTGGCACCCCGCCCGGGCCGAATGGGAGGCGGAGCTGCGGGAGGTGCGCGCGCGGGGCTGGGCGGTGACCGACGAGCAACTGGCCAGGGGCATCCGTTCGGTGGCGGCTCCGCTGCGGGACGGCTCGGGCCGCGTCGTCGCGAGCGTGAACGTGAACGCGCACGCCGCCGAGACCTCGATGGAGGTCCTGCTCGACGACCACCTGCCGCTCCTCCTCCAGGCCGCCGGCGAGATCAGCCTGGACTTCGCCCGGCTGGAGTCCGCACCCCACGCGGTCCTGCCGTCCGGCGCGATCGTGTCTTGACGCCTCCGTCGTCCCGGACAGAGAATCACTGTCCGGACGACTGTCCGGTGTACGGACAGAAAGGCAAGGTTCATGTCGCAGAGCGCCAAGCCCACTCCGCCGGGCACCGCGGGCCCGCTCTCCGGGGTGCTGGTCGCGGACTTCTCACGGATCCTTGCCGGGCCGTACGCCACGATGCTGCTCGCCGACCTGGGGGCCGACGTCGTCAAGGTCGAGGGACCGGGCGGCGACGACACCCGCGCCTGGGTGCCGCCGACACGCGACGAGGTCTCGACCTACTACCTCGGGATCAACCGGGGGAAGCGTTCGATCGCCCTCGACCTGCGCAACGAGGAGGACGCCGAGGTAGCCCGGAACCTCGCGCGGCGGGCGGACGTCCTGATCGAGAACCTCAAGCCCGGCGGCATGGCGAAGTACGGACTGGACTTCGACTCGGTCCGGCGGGACAACCCCGGTCTGGTCTACACGTCGATCACCGGCTTCGGCACCGGACCCGGCCGGCACGTCCCCGGCTACGACCTCATGGTGCAGGCCATCTCGGGGCTCATGAGCCTGACGGGCGACCCCGACGGGCCGCCCTACCGGGCCGGGATCTCCGTGTTCGACGTGATGGCCGGCAACCACGCCACGATCGGCATCCTCGCCGCACTGCGCCACCGGGACGCCACGGGGACGGGCCAGCTCGTCGAGGTGAACCTGCTGTCCTCGGCCCTGACCGGACTGGTCAACCACAGCTCGGCCTACGTCGCCGGCGGCACCGTGCCCTACCGCATGGGCAACGCCCACCCCAGCGTCTTCCCCTACGAACCGCTGCCCACCGCCGACAACGACCTCATCGTGACGGCCGCCAACGACGGCCAGTTCCGCAAGCTGTGCGAGGTCCTCGGCATACCCGAGGTGGCCGACGACCCGCGGTTCGCGCGCAACGCCGACCGCACCGCCCACCGCGACCTGCTGCGGCCGTTGCTGGCCGCGAGGCTGAAGACGCGCGGCGCCACCGAATGGTTCGAGGCACTGGTGGAGGCCGGTGTACCAAGCGGACCGATCAACACCATCGACGGCGGCTTCGCCATGGCCGACCGCTTCGGACTCGACCCGGTCGTCACCGTGGGCGAGGGAAACCGCGCGGTGCCCACCACCCGGCATCCCATCCGCTTCTCGGCCACCCCCGCCTCCTACCGGCTGCCGCCGCCCGAACTCGACGAACACGGCGCGGAGTTGCGCACCTGGCTGTCCGGACCCGAGGAGGCCGACCATGTCTGAGCCGACACCGCGCCCCGCCTACCCCACGGCCCTCGGCGCCTCCGACCTGCGGACCATCACCCTGCTCGGGCACGACCTGGCCGAGGACATCATGGGCTCGGTCGGCTTCGGTGAACTCGCGTTCTGGCTCGCCACCCAGCGGCGGCCCACCCCCGGCGAGACCCGTGTCTTCGAGGCCGTGCTCGCGGCACTCGCCGACCACGGCTTCACCCCCACGGCCATCGTCACCCGCCTGACCTACCTCTCCGCTCCGGACTCGGTCCAGGGCGCGCTCGCCGCCGGACTCCTCGGCGGCGGCTCGCGCTTCCTCGGCGTCACCGAGGACACCGGCCGCTTCCTGCACGACGTACTGGAGTCCCTCGACGGAGACCTGCCCACCGACGAGGCCGGCTGGGACGCGGTCGCGCTGCGCACGGTCGAACGGCGGCGCGCGGCCGGGGAGTTCGTCCCCGGGCTGGGTCACCACGTGCACAAGGAGGGCGACCCCCGTACGCCGAGGCTGATGCGGATCGCTCAGGAGGAGAACGTCTTCGGCCCGCACCTGAGCCTGTTCGCCGCCATCGGCCGGGTGCACCCGAAGGTGCTGCACCGGACGCTCCCCCTGAACGGAGCGGGGGTGTGCGGCGCCGCCCTCGCGGACCTCGGCCTCCCCCTCCAACTGCTTCGCGGCTTCGCCCTGTTGGCCCGCACCGCGGGTCTGATCGGCCAACTCGCCGAGGAACTGCGCCATCCCGTCGCACAGGACGTCTTCCTGTCCGTCGACCTCAACAACACCCCGGTGCCGCCCGAGCCGTACACCCCGGACCCGCTCACGAAGGACCGGCGCGGGGACTGACCCCTCGCCCGCCGACCCACCATCCACGCGCACGCAGACCAAGGAGCCGCAACCGTGTTCGTCGACGAGGACAACATCACCGAGCTGGCCGTCGAACGGTGGGCCACCGCTCACTCCCCGCGGCTGGGCGAGCTGATGACCGCGCTGGTCCGCCATCTGCACGCCTTCTCACGTGAGGTGCGGCTCACGGAGGACGAGTGGATGGCCGCGATCGAGTGGCTGACCGCGGCCGGCGGGATCAGTGACGACAAGCGCCAGGAACTGATCCTCACCTCCGACGTGCTCGGACTGAGCACGCTGGTCGTCCAGTTGAACAACGAGTTCACGCCTCAGGCGACCCCGGCCACGGTGCTCGGCCCCTTCCACATCGACGGCTCGCCGACCGCGCCCCACGGCTTCGACATGTCGGACGGCATCCCGGGCACACCCCTGTTCTTCACCGGCAGGGTGACCGACACCGAGGGCAAACCGCTCGCGGACGCCGTGCTCGATGTATGGCAGGCCGACGCGGAAGGCGCCTACGAGGCCCAGCTCCCCGAGATCGACGAGGCACGCCTGCGGGCCAAGTACCGCACCCGTGAGGACGGCACCTACTGCATCCGCACCATCGCGCCGCGCGGCTACGCCATCCCCATGGACGGCCCCGTCGGCGACCTGATGCGCCGGACGGACATCAGCCACTTCCGGCCGGCACACGTCCACTTCCTGGTCGACGAGCCGGGCTACCGGAAACTGATCACCCATCTGTTCCAGGCGGACAGCGACTATCTCGACTCCGACGTCGTCTTCGGCACCAAGGACGCGCTGATCATCCCGTTCCCCGAGCGACCGCCCGGCACCGCGCCCGACGGCAGCACCCTCGAAGTCCCGTACCTGCACGCCGAGTACGACTTCGTCCTGCAGTCCCGCTGACGGCCGGGCGGAGGGCGCGACCGCAGCACTATGCGGGTTTGTGTGGTGCCCTGTCGTGACCGGTGGTCTGGTCTGTCGGTCACCGGTCACGACAGGGGGGTGGGCCGGGTCTCAGACGATGATGCGGTCGAGGTTGGGTGCTCCGGCGGTGGGGTTGGAGAACTGGATGGTGTTGTTGCCTGCCTTGAGCTGGACGGTGACGTCCTTGGTGACGACGGTGTTGTAGTCGGGTGTTTCGGGGAAGCTGACGGTCTGCTTGACGCCGTTGACCGTGACGACCGCGGTGCGGGCCTGGCCGACGCTCATGAACGAGACGCTCATGGTGTAACTGCCTGCCGCCGGCTCGGAGACGTTGCTGAAGGTGGCTGTGCCGCCGTTGCCCAGGTAGCTGAGCTTCTGCCCGCCCGAGCAGTGCGCGCAGCTCGTGACGGTGGTGCCGCCGGCCAGGGTGGCCGCCTCGGCCTCGTACGACACGTTCCCGCCACCCGGCGGAGGCGAGGTGGGCGGCGGACTCGTCGGAGGAGTCGTACCACCGGTGATCTTGTTGAAGATCCGGGAGTAGGCGTACCCGGTCCCTTTGTCGTAGCCGTCGACTTCCCAGAAGGACAGCTCCTGGACGCCGTTGGTGGCGGCGAAGGATTCCAGTGTGGTGGCGTTGGCCTGGGTGAAGTTCTCGTCGTCGTCGTTCTGGCCGGCGATCGGGGTCAGGCCCATGCGTCCGTAGGCCTGGGCGGTCGAGATGCCGTAGAGGCTCGCGAGTTGTGCAGCCGTGCCCTTGGCCGCGGACAGCGCGTCGTTGAGGGCGTTCTCGCCGTCGCCGAAGTCCATGGTCATGATGTTGACCAGATTGACCTTGACGCCCTTGCTCTTGGCGTCCTTGAGCAGGTTGAGGGTGTCGGACTCCAGGCCGGACGGGTCGACGGCGAGGGTGTAGTCGACTTCGACATTGGGGTTCTGGGCCTGGAGGGCGGCGAGGGCCTGGTTGCGCCGGGTGTTGGCCGCGGTGTTGCCCAGGGTGTCGCCTTCGATGTCGAAGTCGAGGCGAGTGATGCCGTACGTATTGACCACGCTGGCGTAGGCGGCGGTGAGTGCCGAGACGGACGTGCAGGTCTGCGCCAGTTCTCCGCCTTCCGCGCCGCCGAAGGAGATGATGACGTTGCCGCCGGCCGCCTTGAGGGTGCCGACCTGTGAGGTGAAGGCGCCCAGTGCGCTGTTGCCGGCCTCCCACTGCGGAGTACAGCCGGACTTGGGGATGAGGAAGGCCAGGGTGTAGTTCTTGAGCCCGGTGGCTCTCATGTCGGCTGCCATGTCACCGGCGGTGCCGCTGGAGAGCTCAAGGTAGGGCGCGGCGTAGTGGGCCGGGAACGCGTTCGCCGCCTGAGGACTGGCGCTGGCGGTCGCGTTGATGCTCACCGCCACCACTGCTATCGGCAGTGCGGAAACAACAAGCCCCTTGGTGAGTCGTGACCATGTCACGTATGTCCTCCAGTTGGGATCGAGACAGGGCATGCCCGAGAAGCCGGCTCCTGGTCCCGGCCGAGGACCAGAGCTGTGACATGCAGGTGTTTTGGGAGAGCAGCGCGAAGCGGGGCGCCGGCGCGGGAGCAGCTGCGGGATCCGACGCTCGACAGCAACTGCCGGGATTTCAAGCGCAGTTCGAGTGCCATGAGCCGTGTCGAGGTGATGCGTACGCAAGCGGTGGTGTGGGGGATGTGGTGACGTTGCGTCGGCGGCGCCCGCAGTCAATCTCTCCGTGGTGGGACCCGTCAAGACAATGGAATGGAAAGTTTCCTAACAGAGTCGTTCCGTGCAGAACTGTTCCGTCAGGGACGCGCCGAGGTGGCCGGAGGCAGACAAGCAGCCTTCCCCGGGAGCCACTTGGCCCGACCGCCGACGTCGGGATCGAGACCGGGGCAGCGCCCGCCGCACCCGCCGCGCACGCGCCTGCCCCGATAGCCGTCGTCGGCGGGATCGCAAGCATTACTTGACCTGCACATTTAAAGATTGACATGCCGTCAGGACGGCGAGCCGGGCGCTTCCTTGGAGGTATGGACTTAGTAAAGCTACTTAACGAGACGATTGTGTGACTGCGGTCACGACTGCTTCCGTCTGTTAGGAAACATTACTAACGAACGATGGAGGCCCTACACCGCCATGTCATCGATCCGTACGCGCCTCGCTGTGGCAGCCGCCTCAGCCATCGCGCTCGCCGCCCCGTTCGCCGTCGGCAACGCCGACGCCGCGACGACCCCCACAGCAGTCGAGGCGGCCCCGGCCGCCACCTCGTACACCGCCGCCCAGGTCCTGGCGGGCGTCCAGCAGAACTCGACGGCCGCGAACCAGGTCAACTCCAAGCCCCACATCAACACCATGACGCGGGCTCAGAACGTGAACGTGTACCAGGTCGCCCCGGGCGTGTACTCCTACACCTCCGGCATGGCCATCGACACCGACGGCAGCGACTCCGATCCCGACCCCGACCACCAGGGCGAGACGACCTGGGAAGACAGCAACGGCCAGGCCCTGGGCGCACATCACGTGCCGTTCTACGTGCTGGGTGACGACTGCTGGGACCGCAAGACCCCCTGCCCGCACTTCTACTACAAAGAGCGCGGCATGTCGGGCCGACAGTTCGCGCTGATGTTCTACAACGGCAAGGTCATCGGTTCGATCTTCGGCGACACCCAGACCGCGAACAGCCAGACCACCTCGGACAACGACTCCCGCGAACTGGGCGAGGCGTCCGTGAAGGCGGCCCAGCTGCTCGGCATACCCAGCAGCGGAACCACCGGCGGTGTCGACAACGGCGTGACCGTGGTGATGTTCTCCGGTTCGAAGTGGGTCGTCAACGGCACCAACACCAACCTCAACACCAACGCCCAGGCCCTGGTCCAGACGGCCCTGGACAGCCTCGGGGCGAGCATGAACGGTGGTACGACTCCTCCGACGAGTCCGCCGCCCACGTCGCCTCCGCCGGGTGGCGGGAACGTGTCGTACGAGGCAGAGGCGGCGGCCCTGGCCGGCGGCACCACCGTCACGAGCTGCGCGCACTGCTCGGGCGGGCAGAAGCTCAGCTACCTGGGCAACGGCGGCACAGCCACCTTCAACAACGTCTCCGAGCCGGCGGCAGGCAGTTACACCATGAGCGTCTCGTTCATGAGCGTCGGCCAGGCCCGCACCGCGGTCGTCACGGTCAACGGCGTCAAGCAGACCGTCAGCTTCCCCGAAACCCCCGACTACAACACCGTCGTCACCAAGGACGTCACCGTCCAGCTCAAGGCAGGCAACAACACCATCCAGTTCTCCAACCCCACCGCCGGAGCACCCAACCTCGACCGCATCATCGTCTGAGACCCGGTCTCCCTGTCGTGACCGGTGACCGGTGACCAGACCACCGGCCACGACAGGGCACCACACAGACGGTCAGAGCCCCGCGTGATCCGTACCGGACGACGAGAGCTGGAACAACTGGCCAGGATGCGCGGCCTGTTGGGTCAGGACGGGTCGGCCGGCAGGTAGCTCGCGAGGCCGCGCAGGATGATCTCCAGGCCGATGTCGAACCGCTCGTCGGAGGAGTCCGTCACCATGACGCCGGCCAGGGCGCGCAGGTGAGGGAAGTCCGCGGCGGGAAGGGACGCGAAGTAGTTCTGCATCTCGTCGGCCATCTCACGCCAGTCGGGGCGGGCGGGCGAGGAGGTGTCCGCGTTCTGCTGGGCCGCCCGGTCCCGCCACATACCCTCCTCCAGGACGAACCCGTCGATGTACGTCGAGATGAGGTCACTGGCCTCCGCCGCGATGCGATCGGGCAGTCCCGCGGTACGGAACACCCCGAGCAGCGCCTCGACATGTGGCAGCAGTTCGGCGGTGAAGGGGACGTGGGCCATGGAGATCCTGGCCATGTCCCGGTGCGCCAGAAGGCGCCGCCGCCCTTCGAGGGCGTACTCGCGCACCTCCTCCTGCCAGCGCTCCGGGTCGGCCTCGGGCGGCTTGAAGTCTTCGAAGAGGCGGGTGTACATGAGTTCCAGGACGTCGTCCTTGGAGCTGACGTGGGCGTAGAGGGCGGAGACGGTGACCCCGAGTTCGGCCGCGACCTGACGCATCGACAGGCCGTCGAGCCCCTGACGGTCGAGCACGGTGAAAGCGGCGTCGACAACACGTTCGCGTGACAGGGGAGTTCGGGCCGGGGTGACACGTGCAGGTGCCGGGCGCTCACGCTCCCAGGGGGAGGGCGGGGGCGGTGCGGGGGTGTCGGCGTCCGCGTCAGTCATGGGGCCAGTCTAGGCGCCGGGAGAGCGGTGTTCTCTCCGGGTGAGCAGCGTTCACCCGGAGAGACGCGATATATCTTGTCTACGGTGCCCAGTTGCGCTATATCTTGATGAACGCCGTTCTCTCGGTGAGCACTGTTCTGTTAGGGTGAACAGTGTTCTCCGGCGTGCGGTCGCGGCTCCCCGCCCCCACCAGGGAGCCGGGCAGTCGCATCCACCCGTCCCACCGCGCTCGCAGATCCTCGCTGCGCGCGGACCCTTTCCGAGGAGTTCCGATGTCCACCACCGGTGTCGCGTCCACCGAGACGCCCATCGACTCGCCAGCGCCCTACCGGTGGCGCTGGGCCGCGCTCTTCGTGATCCTGGCGGCCGAGGTGATGGACCTCCTCGACGCCGTCGTCACGAACATCGCCGGTCCCTCCATGCGGGCCGACCTCGGCGGCGGCGCCTCCACGCTGCAATGGCTGGCCGCCGCCTACACCCTGTCGATGGCGGTCGGGCTCGTCACCGGCGGACGGCTCGGCGACATCCACGGCCGCCGCCGGATGTTCCTGGTGGGAGCCGCCGGATTCACACTGGGCTCACTGCTCTGCGCGATATCCGGGTCGCCCGAGATGCTGATCGGCGCGCGGATCGTGCAGGGCCTGTTCGGCGCGGTGATGCTGCCTCAGGGTCTCGGCATGATCAAGGAGATGTTCCCTCCGAAGGAGTCGCAGAAGGCGTTCGGCATGTTCGGTCCGGTCATGGGGCTGTCCGCGGTGTGCGGGCCGATCCTGGCGGGCTGGCTCGTGGACGCGGACTACTTCGGCACCGGCTGGCGCATGATCTTCCTGATCAACCTGCCGCTCGGGGCAGCGGCGATCCTCGGCGCCCTGCGCTACCTGCCGCGGGGACGCTCCGAGGCCAAGCCCCGCCTCGACATCCCCGGCATGCTCCTGGTCTCGCTGGCGGCGCTGCTCCTCATCTTCCCGCTGGTCCAGGGGCGTGAGTACGACTGGCCCGTGTGGACGTTCGTGATGATGGCCGCGTCGATCGCCGTGTTCGCCCTCTTCGCCCGGTACGAGTCGTTCCGCAGCAGGAACGGCCAGGACCCGCTCGTCGTCCCGAGCCTCTTCCGCAAGCGCGGCTTCAGCGGCGGCATGATCCTGGGGCTGGTCTTCTTCTCGACCATGCAGGGCTTCATGCTGGTGTTCAACCTCTACACCCAGATCGGCCTGGGCTACTCGCCGCTCAAGGCGGGCCTGGTGATGGTGCCCTGGTCCGGCGGCATGATCGTCGGCTTCGGGATCGCGCAGGGGGTCGTCCGCTTCGGCCGCGCCGTGCTCCAGGCGGGCACGGTGGTCATGGCGCTCGGAGTGTTCGGTGTCTGGCTGACCCTCGACCAGGTGGGGTCCGGCGTCGGCCCCTGGCAGCTCCTGCCGTCGCTGCTCGTCACCGGCATCGGCATGGGCCTGCTCATGGCGCCCTTCTTCGACATCGTCCTCGCCAGCGTCGAGCAGCACGAGACCGGTTCGGCGTCCGGCACGATGACCGCGGTGCAGCAGCTCGGTGGCGCTTTCGGCGTGGCCATCCTCGGCACCGTGTTCTTCGGTCTGCTGGGCGGCGGTATCGCCGGAGCGGTCGACCACCGCTCGGACGACCTGCGCGGCCGGCTGACCGCGGCACACGTCGCTCCGGCGACACAGGACCGCGTCGTGGCCGACCTGCGCCGGTGTGCCTCGGACCGCGCCACCGCCAAGGACCCCGCCGCGACCCCGGCGTCCTGCGCACTCCTGGCGAAGGACACCCGGTCCGCGGTGACCGCGTCCGAGGCGGGCGCACGGATACCCGCCGTTCTGGAGGCCACCGCCACGTCGGCCTTCCGCAGCGGTTTCGGTTCGGTCATGCAGACCGTGCTCTGGATCGTGGACGGGATGCTCGCGCTGACCTTCCTGCTCGCCTTCCTCCTGCCACGCCACGCCCGCCCCGAGGGGTCCGCCGGCCACTGAATCCGGCCGTCAACCAGCGCGCACGGGGCGGTCGTTGACCCTTTCGGGGGGGGCTACGACCGCCCCGCGTTCTGTGCCGGCACGGCCAGCGGTCGGGCGGGCCCGCGGCGCGCGGTCCGGGGCCGGGTTCTGCGCTGTACGGTTCGAGGTCTGGGTGTCGCGGCAACGGGCACGCATTCAAGTGCGCACGGCCTGGCACGGCCTGATGGACGCGGACGCAGTGGCACGCGACAGGGCCGCCCGCCTGGCCGGTACCGACGGCCGCCACACGGTGCTCCTCCCGAACGCGTCCACCGGACTGTTCCACGCCGCTCTCGGAATCCGTGCGGGCGTGGTCCTCGCACCGCGCACCGACTTCCCGGCGAACCACTATCCGTGGCGGTGCAGCGCCGAACTCGGCCGGGCCACGCCGCGCTGGCTCGATCCCGCGCCCGGTGCGGGAGTCACCCCCGACCTCGTCCGCGCCGCGCTGACCGACGACGTCGTCGGTGTGTCCGTCAGCGCCGTCGACTTCCGCACCGGCTTCCGTGCCGACCTCGCCGCACTGCGCGAGGCGATCGGCCCTGACCGGCTGCTGATCGTGGACGCCATCCAGGCGTTCGGGGTGGCGCGGATGGCCTGGGACGCGGCCGACGTGGTGGTCGCGGGCGGCCAGAAGTGGCTGCGCGCGGGATGGGCCACCGGCTTCGCGGCGCTGTCCGACCGTGCCCTGGAGTCCCTGGAGCCGGTCCTCACCGGCTGGACGGGTGTCGAGGACGTCGGTGTCTTCGACGGGACCGAGCACCCGCCCGCCGTGGACGCGCGGCGGTGGTCGATCACCCATCTCAGCCCGGTGACGGCCGCCGCGTTCGCCGCCGCTCTCGGGCTCGTCGAGCGGTACACGGTCGCGGCGATCGAGGCCGCGATCGCCCTGCGGGTCGCCGAGTTGACCGAGGTCGTCGAGGAGTACGGCGGTCGCGTCCTCTCCCCGGCCGACCCGGCGCGGCGCGCGGGCGTCCTTGCCTTCGCGATGCCGGGGCACGATCCGTCCGTCGTCGCGAAGGCGCTGCACGGCGAGGGGGTCACACCGACCGTCCGTGCCGACTCCCTCCGGTTCTCCCCGCACGCCTCGACTCCACCGGAGGCGTGCGCACGGGTGGCCGCGGCGCTTGCGTCGTTGAGGAACTGACCCCGTCCAGCGTCTGCGAACCAGGCGGAGCCACCGCCGAACGGTCCTGGCCGGCTGCACAGCGGTCCTGCCCGCCTCGGAACGACTCGCAGTACGGCTCACGGACTACGCCCTCGAACCGTGTGCCGTCATCGCCGATTTCGCCGTATTGCCGGGCACCTGTCGGCACGGCGAGACCCTGGAAGTTCGTGGTGAGTTGCGCGTCGGGGCGGAGCCGGCTCTCACGGTTCGAAGCGGCGTACCGTCCCGTCGTCGGTCACCAGCGTCAGGACGATTCCCAGGTCACGCGCTGCCGTGCCCGCGGCGATCTCGGTGAGAAGGTCGTCGCGGTCCGCCCAGCGGCGCAGCAGCCGGTAGCGCTGTGCGAGCGTCAGCGTGAGGTCGCCGAGCGGGAGCGCGCCGGTCAGTGCCGCGAACGCGGCCTGGTCGGGTGTCGGGATCACGCCCACCGCGGCGAGGTCGTCGAGCGACACCGTCCGGTGTGCCGGGCCCGCCCAGTCGGCGGCGGCCAGGCGGGGCACCCGCGCCGCGGCGTCCGGAGCCGCGAGCCGGAACTCGGTCCAGCGGTGCAGCGCGTCGGACGGGTCCGGCCCCCCGAGAAGACCGCCAAGCCCCGGTCGGCCGAACACGTCGGCCCCCTTCTCCCTCAGGGCGTCGACCAGCACGGCCGGCAACCAGTCGCCGCCGCCTGCGGGCTGACGGAGCATCATGGGCAAGGAAGCGGACCGGTTTTCGGTGTCTCCCGGCTTCGGCTCGGGAGCCTTCGTGGCGCTCGACTTCACCTGGTCCGGGGCGACTTGGACGCCGAGACGGTCGGTGAAGAGTGCGGCGACGTTGTCCAGCCAGCCGGCCGCGACCGCGGGATCGACGCCCGGCCGTACCGACTTGCTCATGTAGCGGCCGGACTTGTCGTTCACGGTCCACGACCGCAGGCTCTCGCTCCAGCGGAACTCGCCGGACACCCGGCTCGCGCCGGGCCGCGTACGACCGCCCTCCTCGAACACGGCGGCGATGCCGGTGTGTCCGAGGCCGTCGATCTCCGCCCGCAGCGACTCCGCCGTCGCCTCGGGGCGTCGGGTGCGGACACCGGCGAGCAGTGCGTCGAACCGGTCCTGCGCCATCACCTGCGAAGGGGCCTCGCTGCCGAGCAGGACACGGCCGTCGTCGGTCACCGTGTACAGCCATACCGCGTCGCGGTTGCCGGTGATGAGCAGGTCGGGGTCCACCTCTTCAAGGGGGATCCACAGCGGGTTCGCCCGTACGTCGCCCGAGCCGTCGCGCTCCTCGTCCTTCACCCGCTTCGGCATCACGGGATCGCCGAAACCGGCGGTGAGGGCACCGCTCGCACCGGGCTGCGGGGCCGTCGGCAGCAACGTCTCGTAATGGTCGACGCCGTTGTAACCGACGTACACGGTAGGCCCGTTGGCGTCCTCGGAGAGGCGGTGCAGCAGGGATCCGCCGTGGCCGTCGGGCTGGACGACGACGAGGTCGATGCCCAGCGACTGGGCGAGCAGCAGGGGTACCTCGTCGTAGAAGGGCGTGTGCCACAGTTCGGCCGAGCGGATCGCGCGGTCGACCAGCCCGCGCTCCCCCAGGGTGACGGTCTGCGCCGGGGTGGCGGGCACGACGGTCGGCAGGTGGCTGCGGATCTCCCGCCACAGCGCCCGCGACCTTGCCGTGGCGGGGCCGTGCAGGGTACGCAGGACCAGTTGGCGCACGTTGTTCCCGTGCACCTGGTCGGTCAGCGCGCGCCGTCGGGCGTTCGCCTCCGGCCCCGTGGCGTTCTCCAGCCCCTCGGTCTTCAACTGGACCTGGATTCCCGCCTGTTGCGCGGGAGTCAACGGGAAGTGCCTGCGCAGGCCCATTGAGGTGAGCAGGGGCTGCAGGCTGCGCAGGTCCGGGTATCTGTCGTGGACGATCGTGTCCAACGGGTCCCGCGTGGCGTGCTGGTGGGCGGCGGCGGACGTCCCGTACCAGTCGGCGGTGTCGGTCCGCAGGTCGGCGACCGTCATCGTGTGTACGGCCCTGCCCCGCACGGCGTGGCCGGGGTGCTGGGCGCCGAGGCCGGCGATGACGGCGGTGAACAGGCAGTTGCCGTCGGGAGCCACGTTCCGGAGGGTCATCTGCCGACCATCCACGAGTACGGTCCGGGCGGGCGGCGGCTGCTTGTCGCCAAGGGACGTGCCTTGTGCGTCCGAGCCGGGCTTGTCCTTGGGCTTCGCCTCCTTGCCCTGGGTCTCCTCGCTCTTCGTGGTGTCGGCGTCCTTGGTGTCTTTGGTGTCCTTGTCCCCCGGCGGTTCCGTGCCCCGAACGGGCGGCGCCGGCAACGGTGTTGCCGACCGGGGACGGACCGACAGGTAGCTGTCACCGCGCCGGTAGACGGTCACCTGCCGGAGCGGGCCGGCCGTCGGGTCTGCGGAGCCCGGGAAGAACCGGTAGCCGCCGTCCTCCCCCACGACCGTGATGTCCACCCCGAAGGAACGCGCCGTCAGGTCCGCGGCAAGGTCCGCCGTCGCGTCGTCCCAACGGCGGGCTCGCTGCACGTGCAGCCGTACGAGACTCTGCCGCTGGGCGGGGGTGAGTGCGGTGAGCAGGGTGTCGGGCAGCCGGCCGCCGTTCTCCTCGACGGTCCCGGACAGGGCGGGGTCGCGCCGGAAGTGCTCGCCGAGCCTGCTCGTCAGTTCGGCCGTACGGAACACCGCGTGCGGATCGAGGGTCACGTCCGGGGGCATGTCGATGCTCCGGGCCACGCGGCCGGCCAGTGCGGCACGTCGGGCTTCCGACACCGCCGTCGGCCCACCGCGATCGGCGACACCGAGGATCGCCGTGAAGAAACCGTTGCCGTCGCCGTCCGGTTCGTACAGGTCGTAGACCCAGCTCCGGCCGTCGGGATCGGTGGCGGTCAGGGTGCGGTGGTCCTGGGCCGCGTCGAACCGGCGCAGCGTCGGGTCCGGGATGCCGGTCGTCTCCCACGGCGGGCGGCTGAACGCGGGGCGCAGTTCGGCCTCGCCCGCCGCCTCGTCCTGCTTACCACCGTCCTTCTTGTCGCCGTCCTTGTCGCTGGTCTTCTTCTCCGCGTCCTTGTCGCTGGTCTTCTTGTCGCTGGTCTTCTTGTCGCTGGTCTTCTTGTCAGTCGTCTCGGAGGCCTTCTTCTCCGTCGCCGGTGCCGGTGGGGCCCGGAAGACGACCTCGTCCGGTTCCGGGGTGGTGCCGAGCTGGGCGCGTCCCGCCGGTGTGGCTGCGAGTTGGTACCAGCGGGTCAGGCGGTCGGCGGCTTCCCGGACGCGCGCGTACTCGTCGGCGAGCGCCTCGGCGAAGACACGTCGTTCACCCAACTCCGCCGTGAAGGCGTCCAGTTGGTCGCGGGCCGTGTCGCGGGCCGTACGGGCCGCGGTGACCTCGTCCTCGGCCGCCCGCAGCAGGGCCGTCACGCGGTCGTGTGCGGCGTCGCGTTCCGCGTCGAGCAGTTCCGCCCAGCCGTCGTGAGCGGGTTCCGCGCCGTCGCTCTCGTGTTCCAGGCGGGCGAGTTCGCGCCGTGCGGCGATCACCTGGGGCAGGGTCTCGGGGTCGCGGGCGGTGAGGGTGGTCAGCAGGGTCTCGGCGTCCGTGAGCGCGGTCTCGCGGCGCGGGCCCTCGTCGCGGCGCAGCTCCCAGTACTTCTTGTCGGCGGCCGTCCACTCCTTGTCGGCCTTGGTGACCGCGTCCCACGCCTTGACGGCCACCGGCGGGAATCCCTCGTCCGCTACGAGGCCCAGTTCACGTGCGACGTCCTCGCGGACCCAGGCCAGGACGGTGGTCTCGGTCTCGCGTGCCTGCGGGGCGCGCTGCGGGTTGCCGAAGGGGCTGCGCATCGCCCGCACCGGCGCGGAGTCCTTGACGTGGTGGTGGACCGCGGCGACGCTCAGCCAGGTCGTGGGGATGGCGAAGAGGAACGTACGGGTGGTGTTCGGCTTGACGTTCACCGACGCGAGGCGGTCGCCGGCCGAGGCGAGGGTGTCGGACTCGGTCGACACGTCGCCGGGTCCCGAGGCGCCCATCTGGTTGGTGCCGGTGGCGGAGGACGACGTGGCGGGACCGCCGCCGATCGACGACTCGGTCTGCCCGACGCGCCCGGCGCTCGCGCCGCCGCCCTGCACATGGCGCTTGGGTGCCTCGTGCTTCATGCCGTCGGTGACGGCGAGCAGCCGGGCCTGCCGGAACCGCGGCCGGGAGTAGAGCCGGAGGTCGGCGTCGGCGCCGCCGAAGAAGCCGCGTTCGGTCAGGCCGGCCACCTCGTAGCCGCCGGGGTCGAGGGTGCGGTCGTAGAAGGCGCTGAGGGCGCCGTTGCCGGTGCCGTCCTCCAGGTTCTGGGCGGGCCCGGTGCCGGCACGGGTCAGCGGGGTGTCCTGGGCGCGGGCGATCAGGTCGTCGTCGACCGTGTCGGTGAGCGGGAAGGACGTGTCGTAGGCGGAGGCGAGGACAAGGGAGTTGGCGGTGTGGAGCTGGTCGACGCCGACGATCCGGCGGACCTTGAAACCGTCCGGCGGCATGGTGAACGGCTTCATGCTGTCGTCGGGGTGGAGCGTGTCGAGCCAGCCGCCGGGACCGTTCGTGGCGGGCGGTGCGACGCGGCGGGAGGGTCCGGGGGCGTCGAGGGTGGCCGGGGCCAGCGGGTCGTCGCGTTCGGCGGCGGGGTCGACGGGGTCGGGGCGCATGAGGCTGAGCGGGTAGTACTCGACGAGCTCTCCGACGTCGCCCTCGGAGCTGACGCGCAGCAGACGTCGGCCGGAGACACCGCGCCAGGTGCGGTGCGCGGCCCGCTTCACCCAGGCGGAGGTGCCGGTGCCGGTCTTCGGCTCGCGGGTGTCGGTGACTTCCAGGGTGAGCCGCATCCGGTAGCGGGTGACGTACTCGGCGTGTCCCTGGGTCGTCGTCGCGGTGGCGATCCGCACGCTGCCCTCGGACTGGTTCTGGGCGGCGGTCTGCTGGGTGGAGCCCACCTCCGCGTACGTCGGTCCGGCCATCCGCACGGTGTCGTTGCCGGTGTGCGCGCCCTGGGCGACGGTGGTGCCGACGCTGGCGCCGGAGGCCCGGCCGCGGCCCTCCTGCGTGGTCTCCACCGCGTGTCGGTGCTCCTCGAACTCCACGCTGTGCCCAAGACCCCCGAAGCCGCTGCCGTCCGGTGCGGGTTTGCCGACGGGCACCTTCACCGGGATCAGCTCGGCGCGCGCCCGTACCTTGCGGCTGCCGATCCACAGGTTGGCGGTGGACGAGCCCCAACGGCCCACGCGGGCGGGCACGGAGGAGCTGCCGCCGGTCATCTCCTTGCCGAGGGCACGCACGACGCGTTCCGACATCAGCCGGTGCACCGTGTCCCGGTCGCTGGACGTCAGTCCGAGCGGCCTCAACTGCCGGTCGAAGTCGTTGAGTACGGCCGCGGTGTCGAGCGCGGTGAGCGGGAAACTGCCGAACGGATGGTCCAGGAGCCAGGGTTGGGGCGACCACCGGCGCCGGGTGTAGAGCGGTACGTCGCCCCAGCGGTCCCGGAGCAGTCCCATCCGGTAGGCACTCTTCTCCGGAACGTGCCCGACCCAGCCGTCGTTGACGAGGACCCGCCGCCCGGACGCGCCGGCGAGCCAGCGGGGCAGCCGCCGTACGCCCGTCGCGCGTTCACCGACGAGGGTGGAGGTGGCGGCGATCTCGTGGTCGACGTCGGCGGTGACGAGTACCTGCCGGCCCTGGTCCTTGCGGTTGATCTCGGCGAGCGCGGTCCGGGAGACGGCCCGGAAGCGGGACTTGTCGAGGCGGTAGGGGCTGGCGACGAGACCGTAGTTGCCGGTGGTCCCGGTGCCGGTGTCGTGCGAGTGGAGGTAGACGAGCTGGCCGCCGAAGAACAGCGTGCTGGTGCTGGTGTGGCGTCCCGAGGCCTGGGTGGCACCGCCGATGGTCGTCTCCGCCTCGATCGGGATGGCGCCCGTCACGGCGGTGAGGCTGCCGGGGCGCAGGCGGCTGCGGTGGGCGAGGACGGAGGAGCGGTCCAGGTAGGGGGCCTTCGCCCACAGCCCGGAGGCACGCCAGCCGGTCGGGGCGGACGACTGGTCGAAGTTCGCGGTCAGGAACTGGCTCTGGAACACGCGCAGCGCCGCGTCGTGGACGGGGGCGCCCTCGTGGGTCAGCATCCAGGAGTTGCCCGACGACTCCTTGAGGACATCCTCGGCGGCCCTGCCGAGCGCGGGATCCGCTACGACCGCGAGGGTCAGGTACGGGTGGCGCCGGTACTCCTCGCGGCCCCGGCGGCCGGCCCGCTCGAACAGGCCGCGGGTGGCGAGCGCCAGGTCCCGTGCGGCCTGCGCGGTGCTCGCGAGGGGCACCCCGTGCAGGGGGTGGTGCGGGCGCGCGGTGTCGCGTACGGGCGTGTGCTCGACGGGCACGCCGAGCAGCACCCGTCCGACGGAAGGTCCCTTGGCGCCCGGCGTCGGCGCACCGGTCGGGCCGATGAGGTTCTTCTCCCGCTCGGTGAAGACGAACGGCCGCGTTCCGAGCAGGTTGAGGAAGAGGACACCGCGCAGCAGGCCGCGGAACCGGCGGAAGCCGCCGCGCCGTGCGGTGAGGGTGACCTCGTAGCTGTACAGGTGGGTGCCCTTGGTGCCGATCGACATGGCCTCGTGGGTGGCGGCGGCCCCGTAGCCGCTCTCCGAGTCCGTACGGCCGCCCCAGCGCACGCCCAGCGAACCGGTGCCCGCGTGCAGCGGGCCGCCCGCGCTGTCGGTCGCCGCGTCCCGCAGCGACAGCAGCCCCTCCGCGCCGATGTGCGCGCCGCGCGCGCTGTTCTGCCGCCCGCCGAGGTTCTCGCTGCCGGGTGCGCTGAACCGCAGCCGCAGATCCTTCTGCGTGCCCTCGAAACGCCGGTCGGTCAGGGCGGCGTCCACCCACACGTAACGGTGCGCGCGGGTGGCGCGGCGGGAGTCGACCAGGGAGATCCGCAGCCCCGTGGTCATCATCGTCTCCAGGTTGCCCGCCATGCTGTGGAAGGCGAGGGTGTTGAGCACCTCCAGGGTGTTGGAGACCGCCATCTGGAAGTGGTCGGCGTTGCGCCAGCGGGGATTGGCGGGATCGAGTTCGGACAGGGGCGCGACGAGGTCCGGGTAGGCGCGTGCGACCTCGTCGAGGACCTGGTCGCCGAAGTGGTCGAGGAACGTGCGGTCCTCGCCGTCGATGTCCTGTACGTAGGAGCCGTCGGCGAACGTGAACTCCTCGACCCTGCTCATGCCGAGGGTGGGCGGCGCGTCCTGGGTGAGGTACGGCGGCACCCTGGGCGGGGTGCCGGGCGCGGGGCTCGCCTCCCCGGCGAGGCGGCGGGCCTCGGTGCGGGTGAGCCGTTCCACGGCCCAGGTCTGGAACGTACGGGTCCGCGGTGCCTCGCTCCAGGTGCGCGGGGGGTTCTTGCGCAGCTTGCCGGGTGTCGAGTTGGCGTCGTCGCGCCTGCGGCCGGGCAGCGGTGCCTTGGTGTCGGGCGGTGCGGTGACCGTGACGGTCTTCTGGACCAGGTAGAGGCCCGTGGGGTCGCCCTTCGCCTGCCCGGCCGATTTCACGGCGCCGGTTCCGCCGGTGACGGAGGCGCGGTTGCGGGAGGCGCCGTAGCGGAAGTTGAGGCCGGCGAGCAGCCGCAGGTCGAACTTGCCGTGGTCGATGCCGAGGAGTTGGAAGGCGGGGCCGAGGGCACCGCCGATGTCGACGCCCGAGGACCTGCCGGTGGTCCGCTCGTTGCGGACCGTCGTCTGGGAGATGTCCCGGAGTTCGGCGGCGGTGGTCTCGCTGATGAGGACGGCCTCGCCGGGCTCCACCCGGACCGAGAAGACACCGAGCGGTTCGCGCCCCGCGTCGTCCTTGAACAGGGGCGGTGACGTGACCGCCCCGGCCGCCATGACCCGGCTCATGCGGTGGAACCCGTCGGTGGAGAAGAACGAGTTGAGCTGCTTGCCGGCCATGCTGTCCGTGTCCGTGCCGATCTGCTGGAGCGCCCAGTCCCGGATGTGTGCGACGGGGCCGAAGCTCTCCGTGTTCATCATGCGGTAGTGGGAGCCGCGGTCGAGCCGCATCCGCGGGGGCAGCCGGTCGGCGGGGGGCTTGGGCCGGGTGAGGCTGTCGGCGATGCGCACGAACAGCCCGTCCCTGACGGCGAAACCGAAGGCGACCTGAGCACGCGTGCCGGACGTGGGCCGGATCGCCTTGCCGGTCCGGTCCACGGGGCGTCCGGCCGGATCGGTGACCTTGAACTCGTACCAGACGTCGTCGAGATGGGCGTGCGAGCCGTCGGTCGTGCGGGTCTCGTTCTGGTTCACGACGAGGTTCTGCAGGTTGTACTCGACCCGCTTGGTCCAGGAGAACTGGGCGAAGACGCGTCCCCAGGGCGCGAACAGCGTCTTCACCGGTCCGAGCGGTGCGGTGGGCGCGAGGGACGCCGACGTGCTGTTCACGGCGACGCGGCCGGTGAGGGCGGTGTTGCGCTGCATCGTGTCGATCTTGACGGGGTTGGCGTAGCCGAAGGTGAACCTCTCCCACTGCCCGTACGGGCGGGCCGTGACCGTGAGAACCCGCGACTTGCCGTCCACCGTGCGGTAGTTGAACTGCTGCCCGTCGCCGAAGAAGCCGCTCGGGTTGTGGACGAGGGCGTGTCGTACGTCGTCGAGGAGCCCGTCGCCGGTGCGGTTGCCGCCGGTGCGCGCGGGACGGGGGCGGACGCCGGGCGGCTGCCGGAGGTTGAGGTCGAGCTGCTCGACCACGCGGTCGGCGCCGCGCAGGACACGGTCCCCCTGGCCGAGGGCGTAGGAACGGCGCAGCAGGTTGCGCGGCAGCCCGCGCAGCAACCCGCCGATGCCGCCCATGTAGACGGGCAGTTGGGCACCGTCGGTGAACGACGCGGGTCCGCCGCCGCTGTACGGCGCGGGAGGCAGGTCGAGGTCGACGCGCGGCGGCCGACGCGAGTCCAGGTCGTGCACCACCCAGGTCGGCCCCTGCGTGGCGGGCTTCTTGACCGGCGGCGCGGTGAACCTGGCCTCGGCGTCTTCGTCGATGGGTTCGAGCAGGGGGGTACGGCGGTTCGGCGGGGCGCCCTTGCGGGGCGGGCGCTGCCGACGGGGCGTCTCCGGGGGGTCGTCCGGACCGCGGGGAGGCACCGAAGTCGACTTGTCGTCCGGGGACTTGAGCCCCCCGTCGAACGGCACCTCCGTGATCGTGGTCGTCGAGTCGGTCGTGGTGGACGTCGTCGCGACGAGGGGGGTCCCGCCGCTCACCGTGACCACGGGCTGCGGAACGTCGGTGGACCCCCCGGACTTGGGGGCACCGCCCCGCAGTCGCTGCGGCAGCCCGAGGCCCCTGCGGAGACCGTCGGCGAGCGAGGTCGCCTCCGCACGCGTCCCGCCCGCGGCGAGCAGGTCGGCGACCTGACGTACCGCGCCTCGGTACGACTCGATCGCGTGCCGCGAGTCCGCGAGCACGGGGTGCAGTTCCAGGGGCAGTACGAGCGCGGTGGCGGTGTCCCACGACTGGCGTGCGGTGTCGGGAGCCGACCCTGGCGTGTTCAGCGTGAAGTCCGTGAGCGCGTCGTCCCACAGACGCCTGCTGGCCGTGGCCGCGGCGGTGTCGAGGTGCCCGGACCAAGGCCCCGGTTGCAGCATCAGCGCCTTGGCCTGCTGCAAGGGCGTGAGTCCGGCCTCCCGCAGGGACAGTCTGCCGCCCGCCATGACTGCCTGGGTCCGCTGCTCGACGGTGAGGGCTGTTCCGGTGGCGGACAGGTCCGCTACGTCCACGTCGACATCGACGGTCGGGAGGCCGGCGGCGGAGAAGTCGTGGGGCAGGTCGTCCTCGGTCAACTGCGAGGCGATCCAGTGCCGTTGAGCGTCGGAGCGGTTCACCACGGGGACGATGGCGGAGGGCTGCGCCGACGTGTCGGAGCCGAGGTCCAGGGCAGCGTCGGCGTGGGAACGGGGCACCTCGCCCAGTGCGCGCAGCTGCGTCTCCGTCCGGACGAGGTCCGCCTGCGCCTGCCGCACCCTGTCGTCCGCGTCATGCAGCGCGGTGGCGTCGCGGCTCGTTCCCTCGCCGGCCTCGACACGCGCACGGAGGCGTTCGGCGGTGTCGGCCGCGTGCTGCAGCGACCGTACGGCGTCGGCATGGGCGTCGTGGGCCGCGCCTACGAGCGGGGCGGGGTGGGTGACGGTGCCGTGATCTAGGCCTGGGGCGTCCGTTGTTGATGGAGCTACGGCCTTTCCCTTGCCGGTGCCGGTACCGGTACCCGTTCCGGTGTCTATGGTCGGGGTGCGGGTCGGAGGCGGGGCTTGGACAGGGTGCGGGGGCGGATTGCCGCTGCCCGTGTCGTTGCTCGAACTCCCCTGCTCAGGAACGTTGTTGTGGGTGACCGCGGGTGGGACGGTGGGCCCGATGGGGGGCGGGTCGATCCGAGTTGTTCCGGCCGGCTCAACCTCCGGGGTGTTCAGGTCGTGGGTCTGCGGCGGGGGTTCGGTGCCGTTGCCGTTGCTTCCGTGCGTCACGACGGGCGCTGCGGGAGTGACAGTGTCACCGGTGACGGTCGACGGCTCGGACGCCCCAACCTCCGGCGGAATCACCGGCGTTGAAGACCCCACCACAGGTGGAATGACCGGGACGGACGTGTGGGGCGGTGGGCCGATGACATGAACCGGGGGCGCCTTCGTAGGTGTACCGGTGTCCGTGTCGATGTGGTTGCCGGTGTCCGCGTCCACGGGCGTGTGCGGGCCGCTTCCCGCACCGGACTTGGTGTCGCCGCTCTTTCCCGGGCCGGAGTTCTGGCCGACGTTGCCGGCGTCTCCGGTGCCGGTGTCGGAGACCGATGTGGAGATCGTCGGCGGGTCACCGAAGTTCTTGAGCCAGTCGGCGCTGTTGGTGACCGCGTGCTCGGCCCCCGCCTCGAACCGCTCGCTCAGGCCCGACCCGACGAACGTCTGCCAACTGGGCGTGAAGTCACCGAAGAACGCGCCCATCACGAGGGACTCGGCCAGCGTCTCCGAAGCGCCGTCCGCGATGAACTCGCCGCCCTGATCGAGCCCCTTGCCGAAGAGGCTCTCGTCACCGTGGGGAGTGGGAGTGGGGGTGGGAACGGGGGTCGTCTTGGGGACGTGGGCCCCGGGTTCCGGCGCAGGACCGGGCTTCGGCCTGTTCTTCAAGTTCAGGTCGATGGTGTTCGGCTTCGGTGAATTCGGCCCGCCCAGGTTGATGTCGTCGAACTTCTTCCCCAGGTCACCGATGTTCTTGAGGTTGTTCGTGACGTTCTTCATCGTCTTCGCGAAGATCGGCGCGAGGAACCCCGCGACGGCGCCGAACGCGGCGCTGAGACCGATGTCGCCCCAGTCGATCGACTTCGGCCGTTGTCCCTTGGGGGCGCCCGTCATCATGGCCAGCCGGACCGCGAGCGTCATGAAGGCCTCCTCGGCGGCCTCCAGGAAGCTGGGCAACAGGTGTGTGCGGCGCGAGAGTTCGAGCAGGACCTCCAGGATGAACACGCGGCTGCGGGCACGTGCCACCGCCGCCTCGCCGGCGCTGGCCCCGCCGGTGAAGAACGACATCACCGCGAGGATCGCGAGTTCGATGAACAGGCGGACCAGTTCGGCGATGATGTTCCACTTCGCCTCACGGATCTGCATGGCGATGCCGACCTGGTTCTTGGTCACCTTGTCCAGGTCGGCCTCGAACTGGTCGAGATAGGGCAGTACTTGGTTGATCGCCCCGATGAACTGGTCGGCGGTTCCCTTGGGGAGGCCCTCTCCCACGGCCAGTACCGCTTGTTTCGCCCGTGACTTGAGCGCGCCGACGTGCTGGTGGAGCTGGTCGAAAGACCGGCTGGTGTCGTAGGCGTGGTCCTCGTTGGCCTCCAGGAACTTTTCCCCGATGAGGATGAAGAACAGCCAGTTGAGCTTGGGCGGGACGACGATGGCCACGTTACGGCCGGCTCCCGGTCCGCCCTTGTTGTTCGTGGATGGCGTCGAGGATCCCGCCCTGGGTGCCGCGGATCGAGCGCAGGTTGTCGAGCGTGCCGTCGCCCACGGCCGAGATGCCCGCGGCGATGGCGTCGATGGTGGCGAGGACGGAGTCGCGTGTCTGGACGAACTCCTTCCTGAGCTGCTGCCCGTAGCTGTCGTCGCCGGTCCAGCTGGTGTCGGCCAGGGCGGCATGGGCGGACGCGCCGACCTCGCCGGCATACCTGCCGAGGTCCTCGATGACACGTGTGCCACCGATGATGGCCGCCGGGTTCGATGTGTAGGACGGGCCGGTCATCGGGTGCTTCCGTCTTCCTCGTCGTCGGCGATCTCGTCGTGCAGCCGGGGGCGTGCGGCGGATCTGGCGGAGCTGCTCCGGGCGGGGGCGGACGGGCCTGCGAACCGGGCCCAGTCGATGTCGAGTCCGGCGAGTTCGGGCACCTGCGGGCCGGGGGCGTCGAGCGGCCGTAAGTGACGTGCCGCCTCGCGTCGTGCCTGCGCCCGGCCCGTTTCGACCGCCTCGATGATCGCCGCGCCCAGTTCCGCGCTCGACATCTCACGGAACGTGTCGCCCAGGAACCGCAGGCCGCTCAGTTCGCCCCGGGGTCCGACGGTGACCTCGACGGAACCGTCCTCGGAGACCGTGGCCGAGGAGAAGGCGGCCATGTCGGCCTCCGCGCGTGCCACGTCCCGCTCGGCTGCCGCCAGTTCGACTCTGGCCCGGGCGAGGCGTCGCTCCAGCTGCTCCTCGTAACCGTCCGGGCCGGACTCGGGCTCCTGGGTCATCCGGTCTCCATCTCCCTCGTACTCCACTCACCGGAGGTGGCCGCAGGGCATACCGGCGAGGGCCCGCGTCGGCAGCACGGACACGTACCGGCGGCGGTCACGTCGGCGCGCACCGGAGGTCCCGTCCGTACGCACCCGGGGGCCCGCATCACTCGCCCTGACACAGGACGCGCGCGGCTCGGGCCCACAGACGTCCGATCATGGCCGGGCTGGTTGACGTCCGCCCCAACAGCACATGACGCGCAATGGATGAAGATCCGCATCCGCATTAACTTCGCCTGCACCAGGGCGACTTGAAGCGGCGGCGCGCCCGCGGGGAGAGAACCGGCGACGGCCCGACCGCGGGAACACGACGGCCCTGCCGTTCGTCGAGCGGGGTCCCCGTCCCTCACAGGTCCACGCGCACGCCCCAGCCCCGTTCGAGCGCCACGTCATAGGCGACCCGGACCGCCGCGACGTCGAGGGCGGCGTGGCCGGTGGACTTGAAGACGGTGAGTGCGTCGGTGTCACCGCCCCGGCCCGGATGGCCGCCGTCGAGAACGGACCCGAGGAGGATCACCGGCCGGCCGGGGGCGAGGTCCTGGAGTTCATGGGCGCCCGCCGGTGGCGGCGCGGTGGCCGCGCCGGCCCACTCGGCGAACAGGACCGCGTCCCGGACGGTGCCGTGGTCCAGTTCGGGCCCCCGGGAACCGCCGACCGACGAGACATGGACGCCGGGACCGAGCCACTCGCGTCGGACGACGGGCGCCGTGGCGCCGGTGCAGCAGAACACCACATCGGCCTCGCGCACCGCCCCCTCGACATCGGCGGCGACCCGCGCGCCGGGATACAGCGCTGCCGCCGCGCCGGCCCGTACCGGATCGCGGCCGGCCACCGTCACCTCGGCCTCCGGCCGCACCGTCGCGAGCAGCGCCAGCTGGGCGCGGGCCTGCGCACCTGTTCCCACCACCGCCACCTGGCCGAGACCGGGGCGGCCGGCCAGGGCCAGCGCGCTACGGGTGGCGACCGCCGCCGTGCGGACCTCGGTCAGCGACTCGCCGTCCACGAGCGCCAGCGCCCGCCCGTCGTGTTCGTCGAACAGTGCCACCAGCCCCCGGTGGAAACCGCGACCGGGGTGCCGTGGATCGGCGGTCACGGTCACCAGCTTCGCGGCCAGCCCGAGCCCGGGGACGTAACCGGGCATCGCGCCCAGCAGACCGGTCGGGGTCAGTGCGGCGATCCGCGGCGGGACGGAGACCTCGTCGCGGGCGACGGAGACCAGGGCCCGGCCCACCGCGTCGAGGACGGCGTCGGGCCGCAGGGCGGCGGCCGTCTGCCGACGGTCCAGCACCAGCAGGCCGCTCACCGGCCGGCCCCCGCCGTACCGGCGGTCAGGGCCGTCCCCAGCTCGTCCGCCGCCGCGCGCAACTCCCGCTCCACGGAGGCCAGTTCCGGCCCGTCGAACTCGGCGTCCGGTCCCACGACCGTCAGTGCGCACACCGGAGCCCCGGGGTCGGGCACCACCGCCCGGCTGACGGAGGCCACCAGCTTGTCGTGACGACCGCGCTCCACGGCGACGCCGGTCCGTTCCACCTCGGCCAACTCCCGTGCCACGTCGGCGGCTTCATCGCCGAGTCCGGCCAACCACCGTGCCCTCGCGTCCGGTTCGAGGGCGGCGACCAGGGCCAGCGGCCCGGCGAACCGTCGTACCGGCAGCAGTTCGCCCCGCAAGTGGGTGATCATGGCCAGCCGTTCGGGCCTGACCACGTCGATCACCCGGGCGCCGCCCTCCTCCAGCACCTGGAGGTTGACCATCATCGAGGTCGCGGCGGACAGCCGTTCCAGCACCGGACGGGCCAGCGCGGTCAGCGAGTTGCCCGCGGCCGAGGCCGACATCCGGAGCACGGCGGCACCGGGCAGATAACGGTCACCGGCCCGCAGCACCCAGCCCCGCCGGACCAGGTCCAGCAGGATCCGGTAGGCGGTGGCGCGGTGCAGGCCCACCTCGGCGGCGAGATCGGTCAGCCGCGCCGGGTGCGGTGCGCGCGAGACGGCCTCGACCAGGTCGAGCGCCTTGTCCACGGCGGACCTGGGCGGGGCCGGGGTGCGGGGGGCGACGGGCATGGCAGCGGTTCTTCCCTTTCGTCCGCGGTGCGGCCACGGACCGGGGCGGCCGGGCGCGGTGGCCTGTCCGGTTCGGATCCTTGCGGTGATCCACCGGTCACGGAGTACAGTATCCGCGTTTTCATCACACGATACAGATGTTGCATAGAGCGTAACAATGCTGGATCTCGCGGACTGAAGGTGACCATGACCGATCTGCCACCGGGTGCCCCGACCCCCTGGGCCGCACCGCCCGCCGGAACCGTCACGGTCTACCGCGGCGCCACCCTCTTCGACGGCACCGGCGACCGGTCCCGTGCGGACACCACGATCGTCACGGACGGCGCCCGGATCCACGCCGTCGTCGGCGACGGCGATCCGTTGCCCCCGCTCGCGGCCGACGCGCCCCGCGTCGACCTCGACGGCAGGTTCGTGGTCCCCGGCCTGATCGACACCCACCAGCACCTGGCCACCCCGCCCGACCGGCCCGTCGCCGAGGCGGTGCTCCGGCGCCTGGTGCACAGCGGGGTCACCGCCGTCCGTGACATGGCCGACGACCTGCGGCAGATCGGCGACCTCGCCCGGGCCACCCTGATCGGCGAGATCCCCGGCCCCGACATCCGTTACGCGGCGCTCATGGCCGGACCCTCCTTCTTCGACGACCCGCGCACCCACGCGGTCTCCCGGGGCGCCACGCCCGGTGCCGTCCCCTGGATGCAGGCCGTCACCCCCGACACCGACCTCACCGTCGCCGTCGCCCTGGCCCGTGGCACCCACGCCGCCGCGATCAAGGTCTACGCCGACCTGGACGCCGCGACCGTCACCGCCGTCACCGCCGAGGCGCACCGCCAGGGCATCGCCGTCTGGGCGCACGCCACCGTCTTCCCGGCCGCGCCCGGCGAGGTCGTCGCCGCGGGCGTGGACAGCGTCTCCCACGTCACCCTGCTCGCCTTCGAGAACCCCACCGAGCCACTGAGCAGTTACCAGACCAAACCGCCCGTGGACCACGACCGTTTCGCCGCGGGCGACGACCCGCGACTGGCCGCGCTCTTCGCCGAGATGCGCCGCCGCGGCACCGTCCTCGACGCCACCGCGTCCATGTGGACCAGCGACGAACTCCGGGGCGACACCGCCGAGTCCGCCGAACGAGCCCGCCGCAACACCGAGTTGGCCGCCGCCGTCACCGCCCAGGCACACCGCGCCGGAGTCGGCGTCTGCACCGGCACGGATGTCGAGACCGACCCCGACGACCCGTTCCCCGCGATCTACGGCGAACTCGCCTTCCTCGTCGACCGTTGCGGCATGTCCGCCGCCGACGTCCTGCGCGCGGCGACCCTGGTCGGCGCCAGGGCCGCAGGCACCGAGGCGGACATGGGCAGCGTCGAAGCCGGAAAGCTCGCGAACTTCGCCGTCCTGGACGAGGACCCGCTCCGGGACATCGCCAACCTGCGCACCATCACCCTCACCGTGAAACGCGGCCGCCGCCTCGACCGCTCCGACTTCGACAGGGACACCCCGTGACCACCGCCGCCCACCCGATGATCGTCAACGCGCTGGGGCAGCTCGACAACCCCAACACCCCCGCCGCCCGGGCCGCCGCCACGCAGCTCAACCCCGACAGCGCCCAACTCGCGGTCGACGCCCGGGCGATCGCCGAAGCCCGCGCCTCCGGCCTGACCGCCGTCAACGTCACCCTCGGCTACACCATGGGCGACCTCCCGCCGTACGAACACACGCTGGACGAGATCGCGGTGTGGGACGGCATCCTCGACGCACACCCGGCCGACCTGCTCAAGGTCCGTACGGCCGCCGACATCCGACGCGCCCACCGCGAGCGGCGGATCGGCGTCATCTACGGCTTCCAGAACGCGGTCGGCGTCGGCGAGGACCCCGCCCTCGTCGACAGCCGCGTCGCCGGGTTCGCGGCGGCCGGGGTACGGGTGGTCCAGCTCACCTACAACCAGGCCAACCACCTCGGCGACGGCTCCATGGCCGCCGCCAACCGGGGCCTGACCGCGTTCGGCCGCCGGGTCGTCGAGGCCCTCAACGACCACCACCTCATGGTCGACCTCTCCCACAGCGGGGAGAACACCTGCCTGGACGCGGCCCGCCACTCCCGGCAGCCCGTGTCGGTCAACCACACCGGCTGCCGTGCCCTGGCCGACCTCCCGCGCAACAAGACGGACGAGGAACTCCGCCTGGTCGCCGACCGCGGCGGGTTCGTCGGCATCTACTTCATGCCCTTCCTCAACCCCACCGGCCACGCCACCGCCACCGACGTCGTGGACCACATCGTGCACGCGGTCGACGTCTGCGGCGAGGACCACGTCGGCATCGGCACCGACGGCGGCGTCACCGCCGTGGACGACCTCGACGCCTATCGCGCGGCTCTCGCCGAACACGTCGCCGCCAGGCGCGCGGCCGGCGTCGGCGCGGCGGGCGAACGGGCCGACACCTACCCCTTCGTCGTGGACCTGCGCGGCGTCGACCAGTTCCGCGACCTGATCCGCCTCCTGGAGAAGCGCGGCTACCGCTCCGGACGCATCGAGAAGATCCTCGGCCGCAACTTCCTCGACTACGCCGACCGCGTCTGGACGCCCTGAGAGCCCGCGCCCGCGTTTTCGGCCATGTACAGCGCGTTCTCACAGCGCATGCCGATCACGCCGGGATGAAGCCCGGCCACCAGGGCGGGACGTTGCCCGGGCAGAACGGGTCGGGGTAGGAGTCCGGCATACCGAGCCACGTGACGAGGAACCAGCTGAACCACAAGGTGAAGATGAGCCCTGCCATCAGGGCTGTCCTGCGGTGACGTCTTCCGAGGGTGCTGTGCAGGATCACCCACGGAACCGCGGTGGCGATCCATATGAGAGGCGCGAGAAACAGCAGAGCCATGCCGTTGGCTCCTGCGTTGACGCCGACGTCACAAGCAGCCCATGCCCTCCCGATCGCGGCAATGGTCACCACTGTGGTCAGGCCACCGAAGAGGACACCGAAGCCAATTCCGGTGAACCGGCGGCTCGACGGACTCGACAGCTCCGCTCCCACGATCATCTCCCCCGTCTCACCCTGGTTGCGGAGAGTACCAACGCACTGGCACAGCCCGGCGTTTCAACGGCTTCCCCCGCGACACTCAAGGAAAGCGCACGGTGAGAACGAGTCCGCCCTCGGGACCGGGTCGTGCCGTCAGCGTGGCGTGGTGGGCCTCGGCGATGGAGGCGGCGATGGACAGCCCCAGGCCGTGGCCGGTGGTGGCGGTGCGGTCCGTGTCGAGGCGGCGGAAAGGTTCGAACAGGCCGGGGATCCGTTGGGCGGACACGTGGGGGCCCGTGTTGGTCACCGTGACGGTCGCCGTGTCGAGCCGTACGCGGACGGTGCCGTCGGGGTGGTTGTACTGGATGGCGTTGCGGATCAGGTTCATCAGCAGGTGGCGCAGCAGGACGGGGTCTCCGGGAACGACCGGCCGCGCGTCGGCACTCAGGTCGAGGTGCACACCGTTCTGGGCTGCCTGAGGGGAGAGTTCGGCCGTCACCAGCCGGGCGACTTCCGCCAGATCCACGCTTTCGGTCGTGTCCGGCCCTCGGTCGCTCCGGGCCAGCAGCAGGAGCGCGTTGATCAGCTGTTCGGCTTCGCGGTTGGTGGTGAGCAGGTCCTCGCGCACCTCGGCGAGGCCCTCGGGGAGCGGATCGGCGAGGCCGACCTGGAGGGTGGCGCGCTGGGCGGCGAGAGGGGTCTTGAGCTCGTGGGAGGCGTTGGCGACGAAACGGCGTTGGCTCTCGAAGGCCTTCTCCAGCCGGTCGAGCATGGTGTCGAAGGTGTCGGCGAGGCGGAGCAGTTCGTCGTCGGGGCCGCTGAGCGCCAGGCGCTGATGGAGGTTCTGTTCGCTGATACGGCGGGCGGCTTCCGTCATGGAGGCGACGGGACGCAGGGCCCGTCCCGCGAGCCACCGGCCGAGCAGTCCGGCCAGCAATGCCATGACGAGGAGGCCGACGGCGGACCAGAGCACCATCTGGCGCAGCGCGGTGTTCTGTACGGCCTGCACGGTCTGGTCGATCTTCTTGATCATGGCGCTGTCGCTCTGGGGCGAGGAGAAGGGATCCGGCCGAGTGCGGTGTGACGGCGCGAAGGACGTCGTAGGGCTGCTCGGCACATCGGCGTAGGTGATCGACAGCCCCTGGACCTGTTGATCCGTTCCGTAGCGCGCGAGCAGCACCACGAAAGCGAGCAGGGCCGTGCCGGCGAGCAGGAAGAGCCCGGAGAAGGCGACGGCCAGGCGACTGCGGAAGGGCAGTCCGCTCAGCAGGGCCCGCGGGTTCAGTCGCACAGCCGGTACCCCTCCCCCGTGTCGGCGGCGATCAGGCCCGGGTCTCCGAGCTTGCCGCGCAACCGGCTGACGGTGGCGCGAACCGCGCTGGTGCGCGGGTCGAGGTGCTCGTCCCAGACGGTGCGGACCAGTTCGTCGTGCGCCACCGGCGCACCGCCGGACACGAGCAGCAGGTGCAGGACCGCGAACTCCTTCGGAGTCAGTTCCAGCGGGCGGCCGTCCACGGACACTTCGCGCCGCGCCTTGTCCAGGGAGATGCTCCCGAAGCACAGCACGGCGGAGGGCGACTTCGGCGCGCGACGGCTCAGGGCGCGTACCCGGGCCACGAGTTCGGCGAAGTCGAAGGGCTTGGCAAGGTAGTCGTCCGCGCCGAGCTCGGTGAGGCCGTGGATCCTGTCGGTGAGTTCTCCGGCCGCGGTCAGCAGGATGATCCGTGGTGGGTCCTGGAGTTCGCGCAGCCTGCTGCACACCTCGTCACCGCTCATGACCGGCAGATCGCGGTCGAGGATCAGCACGTCGTAGGCGGTGAGCAGGCACATCCGCTCGGCCATGTCGCCGGTGGCGGCGACGTCGACGGCCATGGCCTGGCGGCGCAGACCGGTGGCGATGGTGCGGGCGAGCACACGGTGGTCCTCGGCAACCAGAACTCTCATGTCCTCATGAAACCAAGGTCACGATTGCAGCCGGATAAGGACAGGGAGCGGGGCCTGCCCTTATGCCGCTGTAACACGCTTATCCTGCTGCGAACGGCGAGCTGCTTCTGTCTGCGGCATGAACTTCGTCAAGCGCGCCGGGATGAGCCTTGGTGCCAGAAAGTCCAGGACCGCGGCCCTGCTGGCGATCTTCGTCGTCATCTGCGTCCTGCTCCTCGGCGGCTTCCTGCTGAAGGCCGCCGCGGCCCGCCAGGAGGCCGACGCGCAACGCACCATCGGCGTCGACGTCACGGTCAGGGAGAAGGGGTTCACGCCGGCCCTGGCCGACCGGCTCGGTGCCTCGGACCTGGTGCACCGCTACAACCCGGAGCTGCCGGTGGGAGCCGGTGCGCGAGGCTTCACACCGCTGACGTCGAATGCGCCGCGGCCGGGCGGTGCCGGAGCCGGGAAGAAGGAGCCCGGGGCGGACAAGGATCCGCTGTCCGTGAACGGCGTCCGCGACTCGGACCTTCTGCTGCCCTTCTCGTACGGCTCGACGAAGATCACGGCGGGTCGTGGCATCACCCCCGCGGACGCGGGCCACGACGTCGCGCTGATCGAACAGCGCCTGGCCGACAAGAACCACCTCAAGGCCGGCGACACCATCCGGGTGCGGTCCGAGGACGGCGAACGCACGGTGCCGCTCACGGTCGTCGGTGTCTTCCAGGACCCGACTCCGGATCCGACGAGTTGGGCACGGCCGCACGAACTGCCCGGCAACACGCTGTACGTGCCGGTGCGCGCCGCGCAGCAGCTCGCCACCGGCACCGCGACCCTCAGCGAGGCAGTGTTCAAGATCGGTTCACCGGACCGTGCCGAGCAGCTGCACGCCGAGGCCGAACGGCTCCTGGGCAAGGGCGGGTTCGACTTCCGCGTCAACGACAAGGCGTACCGCGACCAGGTCCGCCCGATCCAGAGGGTCGGCACCTTCGCCGGCCTGATCGTCTGGGTGATCGCCCTGGCCGGGGCGCTGATCCTCGGGCTCGTCGTGACGCTGCAGATCCGCGAGCGGCGCGCCGAACTCGGGGTGCTGCTCTCGATGGGCGAGAAGAAGTGGAAGCTCGTCGGCCAGCATGCCGTGGAGGTGGCGGCCGTCGCGCTGCCCGCCGTAGCGCTCGCCGCCGTGGCCGGCTCACTCGCCGGACAGCACGTGGGCGACACGATTCTCGGCAGCCGGACCGGCAAGCCGCTCACGGCGGCCGGGGTGCGGGGCGCCGAGATCGCCCCGGTCGCGGTACGGGTCGAGCCGGCCGCCATCGGCAAGGTCGCCGGCATCGGGCTCGGCATCTCCCTGGTCTCCACGGTCGTGCCGGGCATCGGGATCCTCCGCCTGCATCCCCGCTCCATTCTCACCGACCCCGAATAGCCGTGCCGTTCACCGCACTTCCATCCACCGACAGGGACCGAGAGAGCGATACCCATGAACTTCGTCAAACGCGCCGGGCTCAGCCTGTGGGCCCGCAAGGGCCGCACCCTGATCACCCTCGCCACCTTCCTCGTCATCTCCGTGATGGTGCTGGCGGGCGTCCTGATCAACGAGGCGACGGCCCAGGCCGAGCAGGACGCCGAACGGTCCGTGGGCGCGGAGATCACCATGGAGATGGACATGGGCCGGTTGGGCGGTGGCGGTGGCATGCAGGCGCCGAGCATCGGCGCCGCGACCGTGGACAAGCTCGGTGCGCTGCCCCAGGTCCAGAAGTACACCTACTCGATGTGGGACCGTGCCTTCCTCAAAGGCAGGTACAAGCTGGTCGACGGCGGGCCGAAGACCCAGACCATGGGCCCCGGCGCCACTTCGGCCACAGGCGTGCTCGACTCCTCGCTGCTGCCCGATTTCCGCAGCGGCAAGTTCACCCTCCTGTCCGGCCGGCACCTCACGGCCTCCGACCGGGACAAGAAGAAGCTCCTGATCGAGGAGCGGCTGGCCAGGAAGAACGGTCTCAAGGTCGGGGACACGATCCCTCTGACGTCGAACGACGAGAAGACGACGGTCGACTTCACGGTGGCCGGCATCTACCGTGACCCGCGCCCCAGCACCGAACCCGAACCCGAGAACTTCCTCAGCCCGGCCAACCTGCTGTACGGCACCGTGGGCGGTGTCTCCGCACTTGAGTCCGGAGGCAAGAAAACGCTCCAGGTGGGCCAGGCGACCTTCCTTCTCCAGGACGCCGACGAACAGAGCGCGTTCAAGGACAAGGCGAAGCAGGTCGCGGGCTCGGCGCTCGACGGTTTCAAGCTCGACGCCAACGACAAGGCCCTCCAGCAGATGACGGGCCCGCTCAAGAGCATCCGCTCCACGGCCACCGTGGCCATGTGGCTCATGGGCATCGCCGGCGCGGCCGTCCTGGCCCTCCTGGTCAATCTCGCGGTCAAGCAGCGCCGCAGGGAGTACGGCGTCCTGCTGGCCATGGGCGAGAAGAAGAGCAAGCTCATCACCCAGCAGGCCCTGGAAATCGTCGTGGTCGCCGCCGTCGCCATCGGCGTCAGCTCACTCTTCGCCCCGGCCCTGACCCAGAGCGCCGGACAGTCGCTGCTCGGCAAGGAAGCCTCGGCCGCCGAGAAGAAGCTGAACTCCTGGCAGCCCCCGGCCCCCGGCAGCACCGGTCTCGATCAGGGCATCGACCCGAACGACAAGCCCGTGGAGAACGCCGATCCCATCAGCAGGATCACGGTGGCACTCGATCCGGCGGACCTCGCCACGGTCGGTCTCGTCGGCCTCGGCATCGGCCTGCTCGCCACCGCCATCCCGGCAGGCGCCGTGCTGCGGCTGAGCCCCCGCACCATCCTCACGAAAGGCGAGTGACCCGCCATGACCAGCCCCACCGCCACCCCACCCGTGCTGCGCCTCACCGACGTCAGCCACACCTACTCCAGCCAGCGCCGCAGGACCACCGTGCTCAAGAGCATCGACTACGACTTCGAGCGCAGCACCTTCTACACCATCCTGGGACCCTCCGGCAGCGGCAAGACCACTCTGCTCAGCCTGGCCAGCGGCCTCGACACCCCCACGAAGGGCGCCATCAGGTTCGACGGCCGCGACCTCACCGCACTCGGCCTCGGCCGCTACCGCAACCAGCACGCCGCCACGATCTTCCAGCAGTACAACCTCCTCACCTACATGACCGCCCTCCAGAACGTCACCTGCGCCATGGAGATCACCGGCACCAAACCCGCCACCGGCAGCCGCAGGAGCCGTGCCCTGCTCCTGCTGGAAGCGATCGGCCTGGACAAGGCGACGGCGACCCGCAACGTGATGCAGCTCTCCGGCGGCCAGCAGCAGCGTGTCGCCATCGCCCGCGCCCTGGCCTGCGACGTCGACATCCTCTTCGCCGACGAACCCACCGGAAACCTCGACGAGGACACGGCCCAGGGCATCATCGACACCTTCCGCGAGCTCGCCCACGAACAGGGAAAGTGCGTCATCGTCGTCACCCACTCCCAGCAACTGGCCACGCAGTCCGACCGCATCCTCCATCTGCGCAAGGGCAAGCTCACGGAACAGCGGAACGCCTCATGACGCCGCACGCGCTGCCGCCAGGTCGATGGGCTGCTGCAGGAAATCGGCGCCGGACCGGTTCCTCAGCCCACGGAAGGGACCTGCGTGCGGTCCCGCACGATGGTCTTGCCGGTGTTACGGCCGTGCAGCATCCCCAGGAACGCGTCCACGATGTGCTCGAACCCGTCGACGACCGTCTCGTCCAGTGCGAGCCGGCCGCTCTGCAGATGCGGTACCGCGAAGTCGTACAACTCGTCCTGCACGTCACGATAGTTGCTCACCAGGAAGCCCTCCACGCGGAGGCTCTTCTCCACGATGTCGGCGTAGTCGAAGCGTGGCGGCGACGCGTCGGGGTTGTTGTACTGACTGATCGTTCCGATGCGGACGACACGTCCGAATTCGCGCAACTCTCCTATCGCCGCTGCCAGTTGCTCGCCGCCGACGTTGTCGACGAACACGTCGATGCCGTCCGGCGCGACCTTGCGGAGCAGATCGGCGGCCGGCCCCTCGTGGTAGTCGAAGACGGCGTCGTAGCCGACCTCGCGCGTGAGATGGCCGGCCTTCGCCGCCGAACCGGCGCTGCCCACCAGCCGTCCGGCGCCGAGCAGCCGGGCGAACCGTCCGGTCGCGGTGCCGACCCCGCCCGCGGCGGCCGACACGAACAGGTCCTCGCCCTCCTGGAGCCGGGCGATCCGGGTCAGGCCCACATAGGCGGTCAGGCCGGTTCCGCCGAGGATGCTCAGGTACGCGGTCAACGGCACCCCGTCGAAGCGGGGCAGGTGCCGGATCTCCTCGGGGGTGACCACCGCGTGCGTGCGCCAGCCGCGTCGGTGGAACACGATCTCGCCCTCGGCCAGCCGGGGCGTGCGCGAGGCGATGATCCGCCCGATCGCGCGCCCCTCCAGCGATGCGCCGAGCGCGAAGCCATCACGTACGTCGTCCATCATCTCGCGGTGGTAGGGGTCGACGGACCAGTAGAGGTTCTCCACGAGCGCGCTGCCTGCCGGGGGTTCAGGGAGCGCGGACTCGACGAAGGCGAAGTGCCCGGCGGTGGGGAATCCGTGCGGGCGGGCGATCTGGTGCACGGTGAGCGCGGTCTCGTTCATGACCGGACCGTAGGTCGGGAATGTGCCTGGTGGGCAGCCGGTTGCGCTCATACGACGGCCCGTTCCATGAGCAGTTCTCATACCCCGAGGTGAGCACCCCGTGGCCCGTACGACCGACTCCGATCTCGCCCCGCACGAACTGCGCGTCCTGGTGGCGGTCGCGGACACCGGCGGCTTCTCGGCCGCGGCCGGGACACTCGGCCTGACGCAGTCCGCGGTCTCCCACTCGGTGCGCGGCAGCGAGCGCAAGATCGGGGCGGTCCTCTTCGAACGCGGCCGTACGGGCGCCCGCCCAACTCCCGCCGGAGAGAAGGCCGTCGCGCACGCCCGCCGCATCCTGCGCCTGCTGGACGTCCTCACCGCCGAGGCGCGTGGTGCGGCCCGGTCCGATGCCGCTGAAGGGCCGCTGCGGATCGCGGCCTTCCGCAGCGCGGCTCTCCACCTGCTGCCGCCCGTGCTCCAGCGGCTGCGCGCCCGCCATCCCGCCATCGAACCGCGGGTGCGGATCGTACGCGAGGTGGGGCGCGGTACCGCCGGCGAAGTGGCCGACGGGAAAGCCGACATCGCCATCGCCACGCTGGGCGGCTCCGTGCCGCTTCCACCGGGACTGGTCGCGAGCGGACTCTTCGAGGAGCCGTATGCCCTGGTGCACGCGCCCGGTCACGCCGCACCGCGCTCGCTGCCGCTGGTCGACTGGGCCGAGAACTGCGGTTCCCACACCCGCGGCTGGTGGACCGCGCAGGACTGGATCCCCGAGGCCACCGTCGAGGCCGAGGACGACGGAGCGGTGCTGTCCTTGGTGAGCGCGGGCCACGGAATGGCGATCATGCCCGCGCTCTCCCTGGCCGGAGCACCGGCCTCGGTCAGCGTCGCCGATCTCGGTCCCGACCGCCCGACACGGCAGGTCGGCTATGTCACCACCGCCGAACTGGCAGGATCCGCGGTCGTACGCGCCCTCGTGAGGGAACTCCGCGCCACGGTCCCCCAGGGGGTGAGCCTGCCCGGCAGCGAGGCCGGGCCCCAGCGGACGAGGCTGTGACACCGCGGCCGCATGGTGTCCTCCTCAACGCCGTGCCGACACCGGCTCCGCGGCGCGCGGGTCGTGTCGGCGTACTCGTCTCGACGCTGATGGACACGGCGCGGCGAATCGTCACCGTAGAAGACGAGCGAGCTGTCAGGAGCGCGATTCTGTCGTGACGGGGCGGATCGGGGGCACCCCACCACTATGACGACAGGTGTGACGCTCGGCGTCGAAGAAGAGTTCCTGCTGCTCGATCGCGCGACGGGACTGCCGACGCCGCGCATCGGCGAGGTCCGTGCCGCCGCGGGACACGAACCCGGGGTGCGGCGGGAGGACATCGACACCGAACTGCTCCAGGCGCAGGTGGAGGTCGCCACGCCGGTGTGTTCCGACCTCGATGAGGTCGCCGGGCACCTCACCCGGTTCCGGCGCGCGGTGGGCGGCGCCGCCCGCCGCGCGAACTGTCGGCTCGCGGCGACCGGCGGCGCGCCCCGGGCCGGCGCGCCGCTGGTGCCTGTCACCGAGCAGGAGCGCTACCGGACCATGCGGGCCGAGGCGGCTCGGCTGGTCGACGAGCAGCTGATCTGCGGCATGCACGTCCATGTCGCCGTGCCCGACCGGCAGGCCGGTGCCGCCGCGCTCGGCCGGTTGAGACCCTGGCTGCCGGTGCTGGTGGCCCTGGGCGCCAACTCCCCGTTCTGGGAAGGGCGGGACACCGGTTTCGCGAGCTGGCGCACCGTGGTCTTCGGCCGCTGGCCGATCAGCGGCTCGCCACCGTTCTTCACCGGCGCAGCGCACTACGAAGAGCTGGTGGCCGCGCTGCTGGCCACCGGCGTCGTGTCCGACCGGGGGCAGTTGTACTGGCATGCCCGGCTGTCCGAGGACTACCCGACGTTGGAGGTGCGCGCGCCCGATGTCCAGTTGGACGTGGAAAGTGCCGTCACCCTCGCTGGACTCACCCGCGCGCTGGTGGTGACCGCGCTGCGCGAGGACCGTCGCGATCTGCTCGCCCTGTCCCCCTCGCCCGAGATACTGCAGGCCGCCGGATGGCACGCGGCGCGCCGCGGCCTGGGCGCGGATCTGGTCGACCCCCGTACCGCCACGTCCTCGCCGGCAGCCGCGGTGGTGGGCGCCATGCTCGATCGCCTCACACCCGCGCTCAAGGAACTCGGGGACGTCGACCGGGTGACCTCGGGCGTTCAGCGGCTGCTCGACCAGGGGACGGGAGCCGCACGGCAACGCGCCGCGCTCGCGAAGGGCGGCACAGAGGCGCTGTTGGATCTGATCGCGCCCCAGCCCGCGCAGCCCGCCGCCGCGGTGAGCACCGGGAGATAGCGATCGCCGTCGCCACCCGCCTGCCCACCCCGCCACCTCCGGCTCCGCTCGGTCCGGTGAGGCCGGCGTCACCTGTCAGGCGTCGCTACCGGTCTGCGCTTGAGACGTCGTCGACACGGGCTCTGACGGGGTCGGGGCCGGTGAGGACGTGATCAGTGTGGAGCTGCCGGTATCGCGGTCCGTGAGGCCCGCGAGGAGCGCGAGGCCGAGGCCCGCCGCGGCGAGCGTCGCGCCGACCAGCGCCGGTGAGGCCCAGCCCCAGCCGGCGGAGATGGCCAGGCCGCCGAGCCAGGCGCCGCCGGCGTTGGCCAGGTTGAAGGCGGAGTGGTTGGAGGCCGCGGCCATCGTCGGGGCGTTCTTCGCCTTGGCCATGAGCAGCATCTGCACGGGGGTGGTGACCAGGGCGCCCATCGCGCCCATGAAGGCGAGGGTCACCAGGGCGGGGACGGTGCTGTGGACGGTGAAGTAGAACGCCACGAGCGTCGCACCGAGCAGGAAGAGACCCCCGTACAGCGTCGGGCGCAGCGCCCGGTCGGTGAGCGGACCCGCGATCAGGGTGCCCAGCGTCATGCCGATGCCGTAGAGCGCGAGGACCCATGTCGTGGAGGAGTCGGAGAGGCCGGTCACGTGGGTCAGGATCGGCACCAGGTAGCTGTAGACGGCGAAGAAGCCGCCGAATCCCACGACGGCGGTGGCCAGGCCCAGGGCGACCTGCCGGTTGCCCATCGCCCGCAGCTCGTGCCGGATACCGGCCTGGCCGCCACGCGGCTGGTGGGGGACGAAGGCGGCCAGCGCCGCCAGCGCGACAAGACCGATGACGGCGACCGCGCAGTAGGCGTACCGCCAGCCGAGGTGCTGCCCCAGGGCGGTACCGGCCGGAACACCGACGATGTTGGCGACGGTGAGTCCGAGGAACATCCTCGACACAGCCCACCCGGCCCGCTCAGGGGCGACCAGCCGGGAGGCCACGACGGCGCCCACCCCGAACAGCGCTCCGTGCGGCAGGCCCGCCAGGAACCGTGCGGCGAACAGCAGGCCGAAGTTCGGGGCGAGAGCGGAGGCGACGTTGCCGATCACGAACAGCGCGGACAGCAGGAGCAGGAGCCGTTTGTGGGCGATGCGCGCGCCGATGCCGGTCAGGACGGGCGCCCCGACGACGACACCGAGCGCGTAGGCGGAGACGAGGTTACCGGCGTGCGGCACGGACACGCCGACGCCGTGGGCGATCTGGGGCAGCAGTCCCATCGTGGCGAACTCGGTCGTACCGATTCCGAACGCGACGAGGGCAAGGGCCAGCAGGGCCAGTGGCATGGAGCGCAAGTACCTTTCACGGGTGGCGATTTGGGTGCGGACGGGGAGGAAGCGGGGAAGTGGGCAGGACCGTGATGAGTCCCGTTCGCCCTGTTTCTGTAGCCCGTCGCGCCGACCGCCGTTGCCCGATGCGCCCCTCAGGGCAGAGAGGGTCTACGGGCTCTACAGCCGTGGCACGCACGCACGCATTCCAGGATCGGGCGACGAGAATCATGGCCTGCGTCACATTTCACACGGCGGCGTTCCCGCTGTTCCGCTCGACCGGGATCCACAGCTGGGAGTGGGTCTCCTCGCCGATCTCCACCAGGTGCGTCCGCAGGAGTTCCGGACCCGGCCGGCTCGCGTACGGGTTCGAGGGGAACCACTGGGTGAACACGTCGCGCCACAACTCCTGGAGCGCGCCCGGATAGGGCCCGTCGTTGTCGAAGACCGCCCAGGTCCCGGCCGGCACGTCGAGGGCGTCGAGTTCCTCGACGGCCGTCTCCGGGCCGGTGGCCACGCCGATCCAGTAGTCCGCCTCGGCGCCCTCCTCCCGGCTGTCGGTCAGATACACCGCCGCCGACAGGATCCCCTCCGGTTCCCGGCCGACCAGCTCCTTCATCCGTACGATCGCCCGCTCGTCCAGGTTCTCCAGATGCGCCGCTGCGGCCGGGTTGACCCCCTCGTGCACCAGCGGGACCCGGGCCTTCCGGCCGACGATCCGGAACGCCTCCTTCTCCACGAGCCGGTACCGCATGGTCGTACTGCCTTCGACGACGACGCGGAAGGACATGCGGGGCTGGGCCGTGAGCAGCGCGCCCGTGCGCCGGGCCTCGCCCGGGCCGATGCCGTGCACCGACCGGAACGCCCGGGCGAAGGCCTCGCCCGAGCCGTAGCCGTAGCGCACCGCGACATCGAGCAGTGTGCGTTCCCCGGCCAACACCTCGGCCGCAGCGAGCGTCATCCTGCGGCGCCGCACGTAGACGGGGAGGGGCATCCCGGCGAGGGCGGAGAACATCCGCCGGAAGTGGTACTCCGACACCACGGCGATCCGGGCCGCCCCGGCCACGTCGACCTCCCGGTCGAGGCAGCCCTCCAGGTGATCCAGCGCCTGGTTCAGCCGGTCCAGCACGTGTATCCGTCCCTCTTCCTTGAATCTCCCCCGCACTTCCTTGAGTCTCCCCCGCAGGAATGCGCACCCCGATGCGGCAGCCGATACGGCCGGACCGTCTTCACGTGTAGGTGAATCCTTCGCGCCCTGCCCGACAGAAGCCGTGCGGGAACTGTCGGGCGGACGGCCCCGGCGTTGCCTGAGGCTTGCGCACATGACTGATGTTAAAGGGCTGTGCGAGCCGCGGTTCGCCGCCGTCGAGGAGGCCCTCGCGGCCTCGCTCGCCAAGGACGACGTGGGTGCCTCGGTCGCCGTCCGCCTGGACGCCGAGCCGGTGGTCGACCTCTGGGGCGGGTACGCCGACGCGGACCGCACCCTCGACTGGGAGCGCGACACCCTCACGGGCGTGAACTCGACGACCAAGAACATGACCGCCCTGTGCGCACTCGTCCTGGCCGACCGGGGCCTGCTCGATCTCTCCGCGCCGGTCGCCGCCTACTGGCCCGAGTTCGCCGCGGCGGGCAAGGAGCGCGTGCTGGTACGCCACGTGCTGTCCCACACCGCGGGGCTGCCGGACCTGCCCGGGCCGACCGCGGTCGAGGACCTCTACGACTGGCAGAGCGTGACGGCGGGGCTGGCAGCGCAGGCCCCCGAATGGGAACCGGGAACGGCCGCCGGGTACCACGCGCTCACCTTCGGGTTCCTGATCGGTGAGATCGTCCGCCGCGTCACCGGCCGTAGCCTCCGTGATTTCTTCGCCGAGGAAGTGGCCGGACCGCTGGGCGCGGACTTCCACATCGGGCTCTCCGCCGCCGACGACCACCGATTCGCACCGCTCATCCCGCCGCCGCCACAGACCGACGAGTTCACCGCCGGCGCACCGCTCGGACCGGACGGCACACGCCGGGAGCACACCGGTGTCACGGTCCGGGTCAGGGACGCCAACTCCGTTGCCTGGCGCCGTGCGCAGATCCCCGCGGTGAACGGCTTCGGCAACGCCCGCTCCGTCGCCCTCGTCCAGTCGGTCCTGGCGAACCGGGGTTCGGCCGGTGGCGTGCGGCTGCTGTCTCCCCGGGGCTGCGAGCCCGCGTGGCAGGAGGTGTTCCGCGGCGAGGACCGGGTGCTGCGGACGCCGATGTCCTGGACCGTGGGCTTCGGGAAGTTCGGCAACACCTTCGGCTGGGGCGGATGGGGCGGCTCACTGGTCGTGAGCGACCCCGACGCACGGATGACGGTGGCCTACGTCATGAACCAGATGATCGACCGGGATCGGCAGGAGGACAACCGCGGCATGGAGATCATCATGGCCGCCTACAGCGGACTGCGGTGACAGCCCACGGGAGGGGTACGTCCGTGAGCGCGTGCGCACCCGGACGTACCCCTCCCACCCTTCAGCCGGGTGTGCCCGGGTGACCGGTCAGGTCGAGGTGGGGTTCGAAGGCCCGCAGCAGGAGCGAGCGCATGCGGTCGGGCCGCATCTCGGTCGAGCCGGCGAGGATCTGGATCGCCAGGCCGTCGACCATCGCGGTGAACCGGTCGGCGAGGGCTTCGACGTCCGCCTCCGGTGCCAGGCCTTCGGACCGGCACTCGTGCAGCACGTCCACCACGACCACGACCCACAACCCGGTACCAGCCCGATTGAAGTGCTCTCCCGGCTGAAGCCGGGAGATTCCTGCTCACCTTGCGGCAGCGGGCTTGACGCGCTTCGCGCGCCTGACGACTGCCCTCCCGGCAGCCGGGAGGAGCGCGAGGCCCATCCGGTAAAGGTGCAAGATGTTCCGGGCTGCGTTGTGGTCGGCGTTGCCCGACCAGCCGCAGTTCGGGTTCTTGCATGCGAACACGGCCTGGCTCTCCCGACTCCCGGGCGCGATGAAACCGCATGCGGAGCATCGCCGGGATGTGCCGGGGGCCGGGACCTGGTGGAGGGTGCCGCCGTGCCGGGCGGTCTTGTAGGTCAGCATCGTGACCGTACGGCCCCACGCTTCGCCGCTGATGGAGCGGTTCAGCCCGGACTTCTGGGCAACGTTCTTCCCCGGCTCCTCCACGCTGCCCTTGGCAGACTTGACCATGTTCGTGATGGTGAGTGCTTCGACCACGACAGTGCCGTACTGCTTAGCGATGACGGTGGTCGTCCGGTGCTGCCAGTCGAGTGCCCGGCGCTTGGCTTTCGCGCGGACTCCTGCGATTTGGTCATAGGTGCGGTGGAGCCGGCGGCTGGTGCGCTCGCCGGGCTTGCGGTGCTGCCTGCACTGCGCGGCACGCTGCTCCAAGTGCAGGAGCCTGGCCTTCTCCTTGATGGTCAGCCACTCGCCGTGGTCGTAGGTTTGGCCGTCGGAGAGGGCGATGGGCACGTTGATCCCAACGTCGATGCCGACTTCAGGGCCGGCGTGGGGGTCGGGCTTGATCTGAAGGGTCTGGACGCGGAAGGCGATGTGCCATCCGAGCGCCTCTTTGACCAGCCGGGCCCCGGTGATCCGGTTCTCCGCGCCTGCATGCTTGCCCACCGGCAGGTCTTTGGTCCAGCGGAAGCGGACCCGGCCCACCTTGGGAATGTTGGCCATGCCCCAGCGTCGGTACACGCGGACGATGTTCAGGTCACGGCCCTGCGGAACGTCCACCGACATCACCGACCGGAACCGGCCCTTGAAGTTCGGTGCGTCCGCCCGCCCCTCCCAGCAGTTCTTCCAAGCCTGGAAGTACGTCTTGAGGACTGCTTGCGCGGCCTGGGCAGGCAGGACTGCCAGGAAGTCGATGTCCTGACGGGCTTGCCGGATCGCGGCGTCCGCGTTCACGAGCGTCCGCTTCTCCTTCGGCATCATCTGCCACCACGCGTGCAGACAGTTCCACATCGTGCGGGCGGCGTGCGCCTGGCCGTCTGTTTTCAGCACCTCGGCAGGCGACAGCGCAAGCCGGGCACGGTGCCCGAACTGCCGCTTGGCGAAGGTGTCGTGATGCACAACCGGAAGTTTAGCTTTGGTTTATGTCGCCGCGCTGGAATCCTCATCCCGATGTACGCAACGGACGTCACGTCGTTTACAACCTGCACGTTCACTTGGTCTTTGTCATGAAGTACCGGCGGGAGGCGTTCACCGACGCCATGCCGACCCGCACCGAAGAGATCATGCGGGAGGTCTGCGACGACTTCGAGGCCGAGCTGAAACAGTTCAACGGCGAACAGGACCATGTCCACCTACTCGTGCACTACCCGCCCAAAGTCCAGCTCTCCAAGCTGGTCAACGCACTCAAGGGCGTCAGCTCGCGCAGACTCCGCCACGAGTGCAACGCGCATGTCCGCCGCTACCTGTGGGGCGGACACTTCTGGTCCGGCTCCTACGTCGCCGGATCATGCGCCGGCGCACCGCTCACCGTCGTCCGCCAGTACATCGTGAACCAGCAGCGACCCACCTGACCGTCGCCACGAAGGCGCAGAGAACTCCGGCGCTTCGCGCCTCCGTACCCAGGATGTGCCTCACCTTCGCCCTAAAGGACGGAGCACTGCGCAAGATCAGAGGTAGATCCGACTCTGCGCGGGCCCCAGGCGGGGTTCGAGCATCGCCTTGTTCCAGAACTGGGTCCACACCGACCATTCGTCGATGTCCTCTGCGGCGAGCGGGAGTTGCACTTCGATCAGGCAGCACAGTTGTCACGGGCGGACGTCGCCCGGCCGAACTCCTCGTCGAGCCGGGTGCGGAACCGTTGGGCGTAGTACTCGAGCGCCGCGTGCAGCGTGGCTTTCTTGCTGGGGACGTGGTGATGCACCGTCGCCGTGCTGGTCCCGCACTCCGAGGCCTCGGAGACCGCGATGGCGGTGACCTGGGGCGCCGTCCAGACCCTCGGCGGATGGGGCTACTCGCGCGAGTTCCCGGTCGAGCAGTGGATGCGCGACGCCAAGCTGGAGGAGATCGAGGAGGGCACCTCGGACATCATGCGGCTGATCATCTCGCGGCGCCTGTGACGGCTCCGCTCCCCGTGACGTCTTCGACCGTGGCCCGGCAACAGGAGTGACATGACCTTTCGGAACGAGTTCACGGAGATGTTCGGGGTCGAACATCCCATCGTGTGCGGCGGAATGCTCGCGGTGGGCACCGCCGAGCTGATCTCGGCCGTCGCGAACGCCGGCGCGCTGGGGTTCCTCAGCGCGCTGACCCAGCCCACCCCGGAGGCGCTCGCACGGGAGATCGCGCGCTGCCGTGAACTGACCGACAGGCCGTTCGGCGTCAACCTCACCATCCTGCCCACCATCGAGCCGGTGCCGTACGACGACTACCGGGCCGTCATCATCGACTCGGGCGTGCGGGTCGTGGAGACGGCGGGCAGCAACCCGGCACCGCATCTGCCGGCGTTCCGGCGGGCCGGGGTGAAGGTCGTGCACAAGGCCGTGGCCGTCCGGCACGCGCTCAAGGCGGAGGCGCTGGGTGTCGACGCCGTCAGCATCGACGGGTTCGAGTGTGCCGGGCACCCCGGTCAGGACGATGTCCCCGGCCTCGTCCTGATCCCGGCCGCCGCCCGCAGGCTGCGTATCCCGATCATCGCGTCCGGCGGTTTCGCCACCGGCTCCGGGCTCGTCGCGGCCCTGGCGCTCGGGGCGTGCGCGATCAACATGGGGACCCGGTTCGAGGCGACCGAGGAGGCGCCGGTCCACCCGAACGTGAAGGCCCGGATCGTCGCGAACGACGAGCGCGGCACCCAGATCGTCTTCCGGGAGTTCGGCAACACCGCCCGGGTGGCGCGCAACGCGGTCTCGCAGGACATCGCCCGCATCGGGGCGCGCCCCGGGGCCGTCTTCTCCGACGTCGCCGAACTCGCCTCCGGGAAACGCGGCAGGCAACGGGTGCTGGGTGAGGGCGACGTCGAGGGCGGCATGTGGTGGGCCGGTCAGGCGCAGGGCCTCATCGACAGCGTGGAGAGCTGCGAGACGGTGGTCCGCACGATCGTGGCGGACGCGGAGAACATCGTCCGCGACCGCCTCCGGCGGCAGCTCGTACCGGCGGCCGACATGACCCCGACGGTGGCGGGCTGACCGGTTGTTCATACGGCACTGACACCGTCCGGTGCCGTCGCGGGTGGGCAACCCGGCGCACCTGCGGAACCAGCCCACCAGAACACCCGGCGACACCGTCACCGTCCGTCCCCCCACCCAGGCCAAACAGCCCGGTAGAGCAACGGCATTGCCCCTGGGGGCGTGCCGTCAGCCGGTGCTCCATTTCTGGTTGTCCCCGCCGGTACAGCTCCACAGTTGCAGCTCCGCGCCGTTGCCGGTCCCCGCATCGGTGACGTCCACGCACTTGTCGGCCTGGACGTTGACCAGATCGTGCGCGGCATTGAGCCGGAACCGCTGGGCCCCGGTGCCGTTGCAGGCGACAAGCTTGATCCACGCGCCGTCCGTCCGCGAACCGCCGTCGACGTCCATGCATTTGCCCAGGGCGCGCACTGTTCCGTCCGACGCGAACTGCCATTTCTGCCGGGCGGCGCTCGTGCAGTCCCGGATCTGCAGGCGGGTGTTGTCCGCCGAGCTGCCCCCGGTGACGTCGATACAGCGGCCGGAGCCCTGACCCCGGATCAGTACGCCCTTGGCGGTGTCGCTGGAACCGGCGGCCGACGAGGAACTCCCGGACGGCGCCCCGCTGTTCTTGGCACCGCCTTTCGCGGTAGCGGTGGCCCCACCAGTTGTCGGTAAACCGGCCTTCGGGGTCGGCTGCCTGCTGGGCTGCCGGGTGGCGTCGGCTTCGAGTGCGGAGGATTCACCCGACGGCGAGGCGGAATCGGACGAGTCGGTCACGTCCCCGGTCCGTCCGCTGCCCCGGACGGTGTCCGATCCGGCACCGGCTGCCGAACGTCCCTTGCCGTCGTCGCCGTCCATGAGGAACAGGGCGCCGGTCAGCAGAACGCCGACGGTGGTGGCGGCGGCGATCAGTATCCTGCGGCGCCGTGCGGGTCGGGGCGCGGACCGGCTCGGAACGGCCGTGAGGCCGACGCGATGGTCGGTCACGTCCCCAGCGAGGGCATCGGTACGCCCGCCTGATGTCCCGATGTCCGGCGCACGCTCGGTGAGCGCCGCGAACTCGGCCGCCACCGCGGACATGGGCGGCGGGAGCACGGGCCCGGGGTCGGGTACGGCCTCGGACTCGGAGGCGGCAACGGGCCCTTGCGCGGCGGCGGCCTCGGCGATCGCCGAGGGCCCTTTCGACCGGCGTGGCAGGGGCAGCGACGCGGCGGCGGGCTGGTCGGTCCGGGCCGTTGCGGCCTCCGTCGTCGGATCCTCGGAGGAGGCCGTCATGTCGTCCTTCCGGTACTGGGGCGGTGGATGTCTGCGCGGCCGGTACGGCGTCGAAGTGCCGAAGACGTCGTGGTGGCCTGCGGTGGTCCGCGATGGCGTCGAGCGGGCGCCGACGATCACCGTCTTCGTGCCCGAGGGCGATTCTGTCGTGCCCACGACCGCCTAGGCAAAGGGCGACACGCGGTGGCCGTCCGGCGCCGGGAGCTCACGGCGCCGGCGTGCCGCGCAGGACATCAACCAACTTGTGGGCCACGGCTGTTCTGACCGCCGACACCGCCGGCTACGAACAGATCGGCAGGGCCGAACAGGGCGCCGACGCCCACCGGGTCAAGGTCATCTTCTCCACGCCGTACGCCGAGTGGAAGAACTTGTCCAACCCGCCGCTGTCGACTGCCGGGACCGAGTCCCCACCATCGTGGCGATCGTCGCGGACGCGGAGAACATCGTCCGCGACCGCCTCCGGCGGCAACTCGCGCCCACCGAACCGAAATTGGTCTAGACGAATCTTCCCCGGATCCCTTGACGCCGGCCGACGCCGCCAGCCACGCTTCGCTACGCAGGCAGATGTAAGGAAAGTTTCCGATTAAGTTCACGACTCGCCGTTCGACGGTTTCCCCCTGCCACACCCCGCCCTGACCACGTCGCACGGCTCCTCCCCACCCGCACCTCTCCACCGTGCGACGGGCGTGCAGGGCACCGCAATCCGCGTACCGGCGCGACGCCGTGCGCGGCCTCGCCCCACGGAGGAGCATCCGCATGAGACCTGCGTCGCTGCGCGCCGCACTGACCGCCGCCCTGATGGTCGGCGGCATGGCCACGACCGCCGCTCCGGCCGCCCACGCGGCCGACAACACCGGTCTGATCGCCTCCTTCGGCATCACCTCCACCTGGGGTGCCGGTTTCGAGGGCGGCTACACGGTCACCAACAAGTCGACCCACACGGTCACTTCATGGACCATCACCTTCACCCTGCCCGCCACCGAGGCCGTCACCAGCTCGTGGAACGGCACGCTCACCCACAGCGGGACGCAGTACACCATCACCTCCCCCACCTGGGAGGCCCCGCTCGCCCCCGGTGACTCCGCGCCCGTCGTCGGCATGGACTTCAGCTACAGCGGCTCGGTCGTCGCGCCGAGCGCCTGTCTGATCAACAACGGCCCCTGCGCCGGCGTCCCCGCCGACACCGTCGCGCCCTCGACCCCCTCCGGCCTCGCCGTCCGGGCCACCGGCCCCGGCAGCGTCACGCTGGGCTGGAACGCCTCGACCGACAACGTCGGTGTGGTCGGCTACCGGGTCTACGAGGGCGGCAACGTCGTCGCCACCACCTCCGGCACCGGCACCACCTTCACGGTGAGCGGCCTGCTCGCCGGCAGCAGTCACAGCTTCTCGGTGACCGCGCTCGACGACTCCAACAACGAGTCGGCGCACTCCGCGACGCTCACCGCGACCGCGGGCAGCGGCACCACACCCGGCGTGGCGGCCCCCTTCATCGACCTCGGCGCCTACCCGACGCCGAACCTCACACAGATCGCCACGACCACCGGGCTGCGCCAGTTCTCGCTCGGCTTCATCACCGCCGGGTCGACCGGCTGCACCGCGAGCTGGTTCAACTCCTTCGACCCGGGCGCGGCCTGGGACCGCGCGGACTTCGACTCGCTGCGCGCGATGGGCGGTGACGTACGACCGTCCTTCGGCGGCGAGGCGGGCACCGAACTGGCCCTCGCCTGCACCAGCACGACCGCGCTCCAGGCCCAGTACCAGAAGGTCGTGGACGCCTACGCCCTGGACCGCGTGGACTTCGACATCGAGGGCGCCGCCACGGTCGACCACGCCTCGATCGACCGGCGCTCGACGGCCGTCGCCGCCGTCCAGGCCGCGCAGCGCGCCAAGGGCCGCGACCTCAAGGTCACACTCACCCTCCCGGTCCTGCCCAGCGGCCTGACCGCGGACGGCCTCTACATTCTCAACTCCGCCAAGTCGCACAACCTGAACGTCGACACCGTCAACCTGATGGCCATGGACTACGGCGACGGCGCCGCGCCCAACCCGTCCGGAAAGATGGGCAGTTACGCCATCCAGGCCGCGACCTCGACCCGCGCCCAGATCGCCTCGGTTTGGCCGAACCTCACCACCGCCCAGACCTGGGCCATGGTCGGTCTCACCCCGATGCTCGGCCAGAACGACACCGCCAGCGAGGTGTTCACCGTCGCCGACGCACAGCAGGTGCTCACCTTCGCCCGCCAGAACCACCTGGGCGAGCTGGGCTTCTGGGACGTCACCCGCGACGGGAACGCCTGCACCGGTGGCCTGAGCGAGTGCACGAACATCCCGCAGACCCCGTACCAGTTCTCCAAACTGTTCGCGACCTACGCGGGCTGACCCCGCGAGGCCAGCTGCGCCCCCACGCAGCGGCTTGTGCGGGCCGAGACTCACTTCGGCCCGCACAAGCCGGGGACACGTTCAATGTGTTGCCGTGGTCACGAACCGGACATCGTGCGACTACAACAGAGCCCCGACGGTGTCCTGGTGTCCGTCCTCCCGGTGTTCGCCCCGTTCCGCCGCGGCCCGGTCGCCCAGTGCATTGACGGCCGTGTTGAAGCGCTCCATCGAGGTCGGGACGTCCGCGCCCAGCACGTACTCCTTGAACTCACCGCGGTGTGGCGCCATCGGATCGTGGCGCGGCTCGCGGACCGAGCGAAGGATCTCCGGCAGCCGGGTGCACTCGCGGTCGAGGAGATAGGCGCCGCCGGCGGTGGTGTAGGCGGCGCGGAAGTCCTCGTCGGGCAGATTCCGGGCGTTGGTCAGAACGTACGGTTTGAGGCTGGCGACGAAGTCGGCGACCACCGAGGAGACATCACTGACGAGAAGGTCCGCCTGGTTGAAGCATGCGTACAGCGTGGGCAACTGGCCGGAGATCACCTCATGCCGGACCGCCCCGCGGCTCTCCCAGAAGAGCCGGTGCCACTCGGCGTGCAGGGCGTGCCACTCGACCGTGTCGCCGCGGTCGGGAACGCGCGCGTCGCGGGTCTGCTGCGTGTAGTCGCCGCCGCGCCGACCGGCCAGCTCGTCGATCCGGGCCTCGATGTCCCGCAGCCTCGGCCCGGCGGCGAGCAGGGCCTGCGCCTCCGGTCTCTCGCGTCGCTCGTTGTCGTTGCTCAGCAGCTCCCGGACGGCCCGGTCCGCGGCGGCGGCCTCGGGAGAGCGGCGGCCCGTGAGCGGGTGCGGCTTGTAGATGATCCGTACGTTCTGCGCGAGGAGTTCCTCGACCAGGGGCACGCCCATCGGGATGAGGGAGGTGTGGCAGTCGTCGTCGCTCCAGCCCTCCCAGGTGGGGGCGTACAGCACGACGGGCAGCGGGCCCGGCCGGTGGTCGGCGTGCAGCCCTATCGAGGACAGTTGCGGGCGCCCCACTTCGACGATCGCCTCGTCGCTGATGGCGTGCCGCACCCGCTGGTAACGGTCCCGCCCGGCCCGTCCGGCCACCCAGATCTCGTCGTACACCTTGCTGACACGGTTGCTGCTGGCGAGCTTGTCGCTGTCGCCGTGGCCGATGAAGACGTGCTTGGCCTCGGCGACGCGCAGCATGTGCACGTTCTTGCCGGCGTTGCCCGGGTACAGGACGACCCGGACGTCCGGCAGTTCCAGCTCGGCCAGGTCATCGGCCTTGGGTACGCACACGACCGGGATCCGTGTGCGGCTCAGATACCGGAACGAGGCCTGCTCGCGCAGGATGATCAGCGGGCGCCGGTCGAGCTGCTCCAGCGTCTCGATCCACATGTTGACCTGGTACATGAAATCCCGGGACACCGCCGCGAAGCTGAAGTACAGGGCCACCTCGGGCCGGTAGCCGGCCAGTTGGCGGTTGACCTCGGCGATCACCTCGCCCCTTGCCGGCATCCGGCGGGCCCGGCGGAACTCCGTCAGCAGGGCCACTACGGCCGCCACCGCCGACCCCGCCGTCAGCGTGTAGCCGATGACCGCCGGGTACCAGGTCCCGGCCGCGAGCGCCGCCAGCAGCCCCGCGTGGGCCGGCAGGTCCAGGTGCAGCACCTTGCGCAGGAAACGCCGGTAGAGATACGCGGGCGGCGGCTTCTGGATGCCGGACCCGCTCATGTCGAGGTTGCGCACGGCCACCGGCAGCACCCGCCGCCGACTGATCGCGTGATGCACCGCCGAGAACAGCATCATCAGCGCGAAGTGTGCGCCGAAGACGGCGAGTCCGGCGACCAGCACCCGGTCCGGGGCCTCCATCCGGTCGGCCAGGGCGAGCAGCATCAGCGTCCGGAAGGCGAACCGCAGGGTGCGGTCGAGCTGCAACGCGGCGAGCCTGCGGACGAACCGGGGTGCCCGGACGTGCAGGGCCTCGTCCACGAGGTAGCTCACGGCGGACGCGACGGCGAAGCCCCACACGGACGGCAGCAGCGCGAAGACGGGCAATGCGGCGAAGCTGGTGGCGAACAGGAACACCAGCAGAAGGTCGGCCTTCCCGCGCACGCGCAGGACAGCACACAACCAGCGGACCATCATGGACATGGAATCCCCCCACAGGACCTCCCGCGACGGCGGCGCCGTTGCACGCCAGTTCGACACGAGGAAAGGGGGAAGGGTTGTACACCTGATGGCTGTAAATCATTCACCTCTGGTTGACCAGAAGTTTCTGTCCCGTTTACCGGTCATGTCCCCTCCGACCGCGTCGGTACTCAGTGGGAGAAGTCGCAGGGCTGTCACCGTGCCGCCTGCTCCTCTCCGCTCATCGCACCGGTCAGCGCGGTCCGTGCCAGATCTCGTAGCCAGATGTGCGCGGGGTCGGTGTCGTAGCGCTGATGCCATGACAGGTACACCGGGGCCGGTGGAAGGTCGAGCGGGAGCGGGAGCAGAACCATGCCGAGATCCGCGGCAGCCGAACGCGCCGTGGACCCGGGGGCGGTGACGACGAGATCGGAGCCCCGCGCGAACTCGTACGCGGCGCTTTCCGTGGGGGCGGTGACCACCACACGTCGTGTGAGATCGAGGCGCGCGAGAGTGTCGTCGAGGATGTTTCCGAGCCTGCCGCGCCGCGAGACGCTGATGTGCTCCGCGGCGGCGTACCGCGCGGCGGTGACGGTCTTGACGCGGGTGAGCGGGTGTCCCCGCCGCACGACGACGACCTGCTCGGTCTCGGCCACCCGGTCGGCGTGGATCTCGGGTGCGGTCGGGCGGTCGGCGTTCGCGGCGAGGTCGACCTCGCCGCGACGCAACTCCGGTGTGTCGATGCTCGATTCCGCGATGAAGCGCAGCCGCACGCCGGGTGCCTGCTCGCGCACGGCGGCCAGCAGCGCGGGCCCGCCGAGGGCGACGAGCGCGTCGTGCCAGCGGAGCGTGAAGGTGCGTTCGAGGGTCGCGAGGTCGAGTTCACGGCTCGGCGCCAGCACGCCCCGGACCTGCTGGAGCAGGTCGTGCACCTGTTCCCGCACGGCGATCGCGTACGGCGTCGGGGTCATCGTGCGTCCGGTGCGCACCAGGATCTGATCCCCCGTCGTACGCCGGATTCGGCCGAGGCTGCGGCTCATCGCGGGGGCGGTGACGTGCAGGCGGTCGGCGGCGCCGGCCACGCTGCCTTCCTCCAGCAGAGCGTCGAGCGCGGCGAGCAGATTCAGATCCAGTTGCATGGGAGTCATCCTAGCCGTGCGTTACATGCACTTGCTGTTAACGATGGCCTCTCCTACCTTCGAACTGCGGGCGCGGACGAACCAGGTTCTCGCCCGGCCGACCTCAATCCACCCTGCTCAGACGGGAGTACCGCCATGCCCGAATCGATCCAGGACACCGCGGGTGCCGCAGCCGCCGGCCCCGCCACCACCTCCGACGCCGACCTGCTCGCAGGGACCGAGAGCGCCGTACGCGCGGCGGGTGCGGTGCTGCGGGACCGCTTCGGGGACGTGGTCCCCTACCGGACCTTCGACGAGCTGATGCGCGCGCTCGCCGCCAACGACGACACGGTCCTCGACATCCTGCGCCCCCGCCTCACGGCCCTGCGCCCGAACGCCCGCTGGGTGGAGGAGGAGTTGGCGGGCGGCGCCCTCCCGGCCGGCGAATGGTGGGTGGTGGACCCGGCCGAGGGCAACGTCAACCATCTGCACGGCCTGCCGGAGTGGGCGGTGACCGCGACTCTCGTACGCGACAACCAGCCGGTGCTCATCGTGGTCCACCTGCCGATGACCGACGAGACGTACACCGCGCTCACGGGCGCCGGCGCCCACCTCGACGGCCGGCCGCTGCACGTGTCCCGGACCCCGGACCTCGGTCTGAGCATCGTGGCCACCAGCCAGGCCAGGCCGGACGAGGACGAGAAGGTCGTGCGGCGCGTCGGGGCCTCGATCACCGAGATGCTCGTCGACGCCCTCGTGGTGCGGACATCCGTGCCCGCCACCCTGCACCTGCTGAACGTGGCCGCCGGCCGGATCGAGGCCTTCTGGCAGTTCGCCGGAGCCCGCGCGGACCTGCTTCCCGGGGTCCTGCTCGTCACCGAGGCCGGCGGACGGATCTCCGACGCCGAGGGCCGCCCCTGGACTCCGGAGAGCGAGAGTTTCCTGGCCGCCGCACCCGACGTGCACGCCGACGCGGTCGCCACGCTGTCCCGCTGAACCCGCTTACCACTGAACCCACTTATCACTGAGCACTGATCACTTTCGAGAACAGAAGGACCGGATCGACATGAGTGACATCACCGTTCTTGGCGGCGGCCGCGTCGGCGGCGGCCTGGCCACCGCCCTCACCCGGGCCGGGCACGAGGTGACCGTGGTGACCCGCGCGCCGGGCACCGCCGCGGACGCCGTACGAACAGCGCGCATCGTCATCAACGCCACCCCCGGCGCAGGCTCGCTGGAGCGGCTCGCCGCGCTGCGCACGGAACTACGGGGCAAGATCCTCGTGGATGTCTCCAACGCCACCGTCGACGGACCGGACGGGCTGCCCGCCGGTCTGCTCTACCCGGGTTCGAGTCTCGCGGAGCAGCTTCAGGAGGCGCTGCCCGAGACGCACGTCGTCAAGACGCTCAACACGATGCTCCACTCGGTGATGACCGAGCCCTCCTCGCTCGCTCAGCCGCCCACCGCTTTCCTCTCCGGCGCGGACCCGGAGGCCAAGCGGGTCGTCCGCGGGCTTCTCGTGGACCTCGGGTGGCGGCAGGAGTGGATCACGGACCTCGGCGGGATCGAGACGGCCCGGGCCGCCGAGGGCGCGATCCTGTTCGTACCGCACGTCATCCGGTCCAGCGGATTCGCGCCCTTCGCGATCTCGATCGCCCGCTGATCCACGTGCTCGGCGCGGCCTGCGCCGATCAGGCGTTCTCGCGCTCGGCGCGCCGCTCGACCAGCTCCTCCACCGCGCTCGGCAGGGTCGTCTCGAAGTCGATCAGCTTCACCCATGTCGGCGTCACCACGATGCGGACCATGCCGTCGTAGGGCGAGCGGACCTCGGCCTCCCACTCGACCCGCTACCCGCTACCCGCTGCTCGGGCGTCATCTCGTAGGAGCCGTTCATCCGCAGGTACCGTCGGGTTCTCCCGCAGAGCCGGGAGCTTCGGGGCGTTCTTCGTCGTACACATGACGATCCCCGAGCCGTTCCAGGTGAACGCGATCGGGACGTTCCGGGGCGTGCCGTCCTTGGCCACGTAAGCCAGCCGGAGCACGTCACGCGCCAGCAGCTCCCGGCTGATCGGCCGGTTCAGAATCCCGGTGATCTCAGTCGCTCGCATGACCGTCCTCCGGGGAAGCCGTCGCCATCCGCCCCGGGGACGGAGCCGTCACCGCGATCTCGACATCCGCCGGGAGGTCATCCCTCTCCTCCGGGATCAGTCGGACGCCCCGCGTAGCGGCTGCGCATCGCGCCGCTGGCCGCCGGGCCCGCGGTGAAGACGTAGGCGGCACTGTCGTCGAGGCGGCGGCCGGACTTCGCGTCGACGACGACGGGTTCGACCTCCTCGCCGCTCTCCGCGTCGACGAGGATCATGCTGCGCTCCGCCGCCGTGAGGCGGGAGTTGCCCCAGGCGGCCAGGGCGACGATCACCGGGCGCAGGGAGCGCCCGAGTTCGGTGAGTACGTATGCGTGGCGCACCGGATTGGTCTGGTAGGGCCGGCGTTCCAGCAGGCCGTCCGCGACCAGGGTCTTCAGTCGTGTGGTGAGCATGCTGGAGGAGATGCCCAGGTTCTCCTGGAACTGGTCGAAGCGGGTGTAGCCGTCGAAGGCGTCATGGAGGATCAGCAGCGTCCACCACTCGCCGACGTGTTCCACCGTCGTGGACAGCGGGCACTCGCGGTCCTCCAGCCTGATCCGACTTGCCACGGTGGCCACCCTCTCAGTTACTGCTAAAGTCGAAGTTAGTAGCTTCTATTTTAGCAGTTAGTACGGGCGTGGCGCCTGGCATGCCCGCGCCCGGGAACGGACTCGACGTGACCGCATCCATCAGTGAATCCTCGTCCATCAGCGAATCCCTCGAAGGCCGACGCGCCCTGGTCACCGGCGGCACCAAGGGCACGGGAGCCGCGATCGCCCGACGGCTCTCCGAAGCCGGGGCGACCGTGCTGGTCACCGCCCGCAGCCGCCCCGACGACATCGAGTCGAAGACGTTCATCGCCGCCGACCTGTCCACCGCCCAGGGCGCCACCGATGTCGCCTCCGAGGTGGACGCCCGCGCGGGAGGCGTGGACATCCTGGTCCACACCCTCGGTGGCTCCAAAGCGCCGGCCGGAGGGTTCGCCTCGCTCGGCGAGGACGAGTGGGCGACGGAGCTGAACACGAACCTGCTGGCCGCCGTCCGCCTGGACCGCGCGCTCGTGCCGCACATGATCGCCACGGGCCGGGGTGCGATCGTGCACGTCACCTCCATCCAGCGCCGCCTGCCGCTGTGGAACGGCACCCTGGCCTACGCCGCCGCCAAGGCCGCTCTGTCCACCTACAGCAAGGGCCTGGCCAACCAGCTCGCCCCGCACGGCGTCCGCGTCAACACGGTCTCGCCCGGCTTCATCCAGACCTCCTCCGCCGACCACCTCGTCGCCCGGATCGCCCACGAAGCCGGGATCAGCCAGGAAGCGGCACTGGGCCGGCTCATGGAGTCCCTGGGAGGCATCCCGCTCGGCCGCCCCAACCGGCCCGAGGAGGTGGCCGAACTCGTCGCCTTCCTCGTCTCCGACCGCGCCTCGGCCATCGTCGGCGCCGAGCACGTCATCGACGGCGGCACCACACCCACCGTCTGAACCCACCGTCGCCCAACCGCCCGAACCCACCGTCACCGACAGGAGCGTCATGCACGACACCCAGCCCCGGACCATCGCCCCGAACGACCTGCCGGAGGTCATCACCCGCTACCTCGCGGCACAACGCGCCCACGACACCGCCACCGCGGTCGCGACGTTCACCGACGACGCCGTCGTTGTCGACGACGGCAACACCTACCGAGGGAGCGCCGCGATCGAGCGATGGCTAAACCGTGCCGCCACCGAGTACACCTACACGACCGAACTGACGCACGCTCAGGAGACCGACACGGCGCACTACATCGCCACCCACCACCTCGAAGGCGACTTCCCCGGCGGCACGGTCGATCTCCACTACCGGTTCACCCTGCGCGACGACCTCGTCGAACATCTCGTCATCGAACCCTGAGCCCGTTCCAGCGGCACCTGGAGGTCCACGAGCATCGGCGACACCCCTTGTGCCCAACGGAGTTGGGAGACACGGCCCCACCGCGAGGCGATATCCCGGCGAACGGGGGTAGCCGCCAGACACACGGCGGTTGGACGCCCCCTTTCAAGGAGAACCATGTTCGCACTCACGTCCCGTCGGCTGCGCGGCACCGCCCGTCGGGTCTTCGGCTGGCAGCACCTGCGTCCGGCCCAACTGAGCGCGATGAAGGCCGTGATGAAGGGGCGTGACGTACTCGCCGTCATGCCGACCGGCGCGGGCAAGTCCGCCGTGTACCAGGTGCCCGCGGTCCTGCTGGGCGGTCCGGTCGTGGTCGTCTCGCCGCTGATCGCGCTTCAGCGGGACCAGATGCAGAGCCTGCTCGGATCCGGCGCGCTGCGCACCGCCGCCATCAACTCCGCACAGCGCAGAAGCGACAACGAGACGGCATGGGCCCGCATCAGCGCCTCCTCGGTCGACGTGGTCTTCCTCGCTCCTGAGCAGCTCGCCAAGCCGGACGTCACGGACCGGCTCGCCGCTGTCCGGCCCCGGCTGCTGGTGGTGGACGAGGCGCACTGCGTGTCGTCCTGGGGGCACGACTTCCGGCCGGACTACCTGCGGCTGCGCCACGCGCGCGAACGGCTCGGCAACCCGCCGGTGCTCGCCCTGACCGCGAACGCGGCGGCCCCGGTACGGCGGGACATCGCCGAACGTCTCGGCATGACCGACCCGGTGGAGATAGTCGCCGGCTTCGACCGCCCCAACATCCGCCTGGAGGTGTCGGCCTTTCAGGACGCGGCAGCCAAGGAGCGGTTCGTCCTGGAGCGGACGGCCGTCGAGGAGAAGCCGGGAATCCTGTACGCGGGGACACGGAAGGCGGCGGACAGCTACGCCGAGCAGCTGAGCGACCTCGGACTGGCCGCGGCGAGCTACCACGCGGGCCTCTCCGCCGCCGAACGCCGCCAGGCCCAGGACCGGTTCAGCTCCGGTGAACTCGACGTGGTCGTGGCCACCTCGGCGTTCGGGATGGGCATCGACAAGGCGAACGTACGGTTCGTGCTGCACGCGTCCGTCCCCGGCTCGCTCGACGCCTACTACCAGGAGATCGGCAGGGCCGGCCGCGACGGGGCGCCGGCCAGGGCGATCCTCGCCTACCGCCCGCAGGATCTGGGCCTGCAACGCTTCTTCGCCACCGGCGCTCCCGACGCCGACGCACTGCGCCGCGTGGCCGAACTCCTGCGCGGCGAGGCGGCCGCCGTGAGCGCGACCCGGCTCCGGGCCGAGTGCGAACTCGGCGCGACGGCGCTGTCCGCCGTGCTGAACCTGCTGGAGGAGACCGGGGCCGTCCGCACCGGACGGGACGGCAGCCGTTTCGTCGGCGCGGTCGGCGCCGACGGCACCGACGGCGCCTCCGCGGACGACGAGGTCGACGCCGTTGTGCGGAGCGGCCTCGCCGTCCACGCCACACACCTCAAGCTCGAACAGTCCCGGGTGGACATGATGCGCGGGTACGCCGAGACGACCGACTGCCGGCGGCGCTTCCTCCTCGGATACTTCGGCGACTCCGTCCCGGTCCCGTGCAGGGCGTGCGACAACTGCACGGGTCCGGTGACCGAGCCTGCGGGCGGGCTGAGGCGCGAGCGGTCCGGGGACGCGGGACGGCCCGACAAGGCGACCGCACGGCAACGTTGGTGGCCCCGGGCCGGTGCCCGCTCGGACACCACAGCGGGTGCCGTCCGGACGGCGGAGACCGTTGAACGCCCCGCGCCCGACGACCACGCCTACCTGCCGGGCGTCCGCGTCAGCCACGACCAGTGGGGCCGGGGCGAGGTCATGAGCGAGGGCGACGGCAAGATCACCATCCTGTTCGAGTCGGTCGGCTACCGCACCCTGTCCCTGGCCGTCGTGACGGACAAGCAGTTGCTCGTCGCCTTGCCCGACGCACCGCGCTGACGCCGACTCCGCGAGCCCGGCGCGGCTGAAGTGGCCGCCGTCGGTGAAATGCCAGAGCGCGGCGGCCTCGGACCGGAGTCCCGGGCCGGCGAAACTTTTTCCCTGCACGACCCTTGCCGCCCTTCGGGGCCCCTCCCTACAGTCTCGTCCCAGTCAGTCGATACGTATCGACACCGCATATCGACACCGAGGAACCGAGGGAGGTGCTCGCATGGTGACAAGCCGGGACGTGGCCCGGTTGGCGGGCGTCTCCCAGAGCACCGTGTCCTACGTCATGAGCGGGCGCCGCTCGATATCCCCCGAGACCCGGCGTCGGGTCGAGGAGGCCATCGAGACGTTGGGGTTCCAACCCAACGCGGGTGCGAGGGCGTTGGCGAGTCAGCGCAGTCAAGTCATCGGCCTGGTGGTGCCGTTCGCGCCGGGGGCCGACATGACGGGGGTGCTGCCCTTCATCGAGACGATCACCAAGTGCGCCCGGGAAGAGGACCACAACGTCATCCTGGCCACCGAGGACGAGGGCGCCGAGGGCCTTACCCGGCTCAGCGACCAGTCCCTGTGCGACGCGATCGTGCTGATGGAGGTCGGGTCCAAGGACCCGCGCATCCCCGTGGCGGCCGGGCTCAGCGTGCCCGTCATCCTGATCGGCGTGCCGGACGACCCCGCGGGCCTGTACTGCGTCGACCTGGACTACACCCTGGCCGGACGCATGGCGGTGGACGAACTGGCCGCCTCCGCGCACGACCGCGTCGTCCTGCTCGGCTACCCGCGTGACGTGATGGCCCGCGACGTCAACTTCGTACGACGCTTCCTGCGGGGAGCCGAGGAGTCGGCCGCCGAACACGGCATCGCCTACGCCGAGGTGAGCCCGCCGGACACCAGCCGCGCCGGAGCCGAGTCCGCACTGGATGAAGCGCTTGCCGAACAAGGGCCTGGCGGCGGCCGGTTGGGGCTCGTCGTCCCCGATCCCCAGTTGATCCAGCCGACCTTGCAGAGCCTGCTGGACCGCGGTCTGGTTCCAGGCCGCGACCTGTCCGTCATCGGACTGTGCACGGACCGCACCGCCGAGACCTCCACACCCCCCGTCACCAACCTCTCGCTGGAACCCAGGGACGTCTCGCGCCGCGCGATGAGGATCCTGTTCCGGCTGCTCAACCGCGAGAGCGTGTCCACCACTTCGACCGTCGAACTGGTCACCCCACGCCTGACCCTGCGTCAGACCAGCCTGCCCGTCCGCTGATCCCCACTGTTCCGTGCCAAGGGGGATGACGCGTCATTGCTGTCGATACGCATCGACACCTCGCGCGGTCCGCCCGAGACAGCGCCGACCGAGGAGAGAACGAACATGGCTCAACGACGAGCGATCCTCAGCAGAGCGACACCGATAGTGGCCCTCGCACTCATGGCGCCGCTCGGCCTCAGCGCGTGTGGCTCGAACAGCGGATCGTCCGGCGCCGACACCCTGCGGGTGATGGACTACTACGCCGATCAGCCCGACAAGGGGATCTACGCCAAGGTCCTGGACGCCTGCGGGCAGCAGAGCGGCGTGAAGATCAAGCGGGAGGCGGTGGCCGGACCGTCCCTGATCCCCAAGGTGCTGCAACAGGCCTCGTCGCGCACCCTGCCCGACGTCCTGATGCTCGACAACCCCGACCTGCAGCAGATCGCCGCCAGCGGCGCCCTCGCCCCGCTCGGCGACTTCGGCCTGAAGGCCGACGGATACGCCAAGGGCGTGGTGGACGCCTCGACCTACCAGGGCAAGCTCTACGGCCTGCAACCGGTCACCAACACGCTCGGCCTGTTCTACAACAAGGACATGCTCGACAAGGCGGGGGTCAAGCCGCCCACCACCTGGGCCGAGCTCAAGTCGGCCGCCAAGACGCTCACTTCGGGCAAGCGGTACGGCATCGCCTTCGCCGCACCGGCCACCTACGAGGGGACCTGGCAGTTCCTGTCCTTCATGTGGTCCAACGGCGGCGACGAGAAGGACATAGCAACTCCCCGGACCGCACAGGCACTTCAGCTCTGGGTGGACCTGGTCAAGGACGGGTCGGCCTCGAAGTCGGTGGTCAGCTGGGCCCAGGCCGACGCCGACGACCAGTTCGCGGCGGGCAACGCGGCCATGATGATCAACGGCCCCTGGCAGTTCCCGATCCTCGACAAGAAGACGAGCCTGCACTACGGCGTCGTACAGATCCCCGTGCCCAAGGCCGGCGGAACTCCCGTCGTCCCGCTGGGCGGTGAGACCTGGACCGTCCCGCAGACCGGCAACGCGCAGCGCCAGGCCAAGGCCGCCAAGGTCGTCGCGTGCCTCAACTCCGACAAGAACCAGCTGTCGTTGGCCCGGCAGCGCCAGACCGTGCCGACGAAGACCGCGCTGATGGACAGGTTCGCCGCCGAGCAGCCCCGGATGAAGGCGTTCACCGACCAGGTACGCAACGCCCGTGCCCGCACAGGTGAGTTGGGCAAGGACTGGCCGAAGGCAGCCACCAAGATCTACACCGCGATACAGACCGCACTCACGCAGGGGGCGACTCCGGCGAAGGCACTGAAGCAGGCCCAGGATGGCTGACGTACTGCGCCGCGCGGTGCTGGCCAAGGGGCATGCGGTGCCGGCCGCGGAAAGCGCCCCGGCGGGCAGGAGGCTCGGAAGCCTCGGGAATCGCAACCGGCTGCGCCAGTCCCACGTGCTGTTCCTGCTGCCCGCCCTGGCCTACATGGTCGCCTTCTTCGGCTACCCGGTCGTGAAGAACGTCGTCATGGGGTTCCAGCACTACACGACGACCACCTTCTACACCGGCCAGGCGCCCTGGGTCGGTTTCGCCAACTACCGGGCCGCCATATCCTCCTCCGTCTTCGACAAGGCACTCCTCAACACGATTCTGTTCACGGTGGGTTCGATCGCGGGACAGTTCCTCACCGGTCTGGCGATCGCCCTGTTCTTCCGCCGCCGTTTCCCGCTGAACGGCCTACTGCGCTCCCTGCTGTTGCTCCCGTGGCTGGTGCCGCTGATCGTCTCCAGCGCGGTGTGGCGCTGGATCCTCGACCAGGACAACGGCGTCCTCAACCGGTTCCTCGGCGCCCTGCACCTCGTACAGGACCGTCCCGGCTGGCTGACCAACACCTCGCTGGCACTGTTCGCGGTGATCGTGGTCAACATCTGGATCGGGATCCCGTTCAACGTCGCGATCCTCTACGGCGGACTCCAGGACATCCCCGAGGAGTTGTACGAGGCGGCGGCCCTGGACGGCGCGACGGGCTGGCGGGCGTTCCGGCACGTGACGTGGCCCCTGCTGCGGCCCGTGGTCAGCGTGGTGCTCGTCCTCGGCGTCGTCTACACGGTCAAGGTCCTCGACGTCATCCTCGGGCTCACCAACGGCGGCCCGGCGAACGCGACACAGACCATCGCCAGTCAGTCCTACCAACTCTCCTTCCAGCAGTTCGACTTCGGGCAGGGTGCCGCGCTCGGCAACATCCTCATCGTCGTCTCGCTGGTCTTCGCCGTCCTCTACCTGCGCGCGAACCGCCGCGCCGTCGAGCAGTGAGGCCGTCATGGCAACCGTCACGCACACCTCTGTCCAACCGGCCACGCTCCCACCCGTCCACCGGCGGCGTTCCCGGCGGCGGCCGTGGGGATACACCGCGATCGGCGCGCTGATCCTGGCCGTGATGCTGTTCCCGGTCTACTGGATGGTCAACGTCTCCCTCCAGTCGGCCAACACCGCGGTGAGCACACCCTGGTTCCCGACACATCTGAACTTCGACGGCTACGCCACCGCGCTGAGCCAGCAGGGGGCAAATCTCCTGACCAGCCTGGTCGTTGCGGTGGGGAGCGTGGTGTTCAGCCTGCTCATCGCCAGCCCGGCCGCGTACGCGCTCGCGCACGTCAACGCGCGCTGGGTCGGCCCGGCGCTGTTCGGGATCCTGATCAGCCAGATGGTCCCGGGCATCGTCGTGGCCAACGCCCTCTACAGCGCGTACAACGACGTCGGGCTGCTCAACTCGATCCCCGGCCTGATCCTGGCCGACTCCACCGCCGGCATCCCGTTCGCGATCCTGATCCTGCGGGCGTTCATGGGCAACATCCCCGCCTCGGTGATCGAGGCGGCCCGGGTGGACGGGGCGGGCCGGGTGCGGGCGTTCGTGTCGATCGTCCTGCCCATGAGCCGGAACGCCCTTATTACAGCTGGGCTGTTCACCTTCCTGTTCACCTGGAGCGACTTCCTCTTCGCGCTGACCCTGACGACGACCGAGGACGTCCGCCCCGTCACCCTCGGCCTCTACCAGTACCTCGGCGCCCACGTCAGCGACTGGAACGCGGTGATGGCCACCGCGACCCTCGCCTCGGTCCCGGCTCTCGTGCTGCTCCTGGTGGCGCAGCGCTACATCGCCACCGGCGTGACCGGCGGAGCCGTCAAATGACCCGCCCCCAGGGCGACTTCGGAGAAAGGCAGAACACCCCTGTGACCACCTCTTCCGCACCGCCCCCGGCCCCGATCCACGTGACCGCGTGGGGGGAGAACCGCCACGAGAAGATCGAGGAGCACGTGGCCAAGATCTACCCGCAGGGCATGCACAGCACGATCGCCGAGGGCATCAAGGAGAACCTCGGCGACGCCTGCACCGTACGCACCGCGACGCTGGACGACCCCGAACACGGCCTGACCGAGGAGGTGTTGGCCTCGACCGACGTCCTCACCTGGTGGGGACACGCGGCCCACGCCGAGGTCTCCGACGAGGTCGTGGAACGCGTGCACCGGCACGTGCTGTCCGGCATGGGCCTCGTGGTCCTGCACTCCGGCCACTGGTCGAAGATCTTCGTCAAGCTCATGGGCACCAGCTGCACCCTGCGCTGGCGCAACGAGCACGACCGCGAGCTGGTGTGGACGGTGAACCCAACACACCCCATCGCCAAGGGAGTTCCGCATCCGCTCGTCGTGGACGAGGACGAGATGTACGGGGAGTTCTTCGACATCCCCGTCCCGGACGAGCTGGTCTTCGTCAGCTCGTTCACCGGCGGCGAGGTGATCCGCAGCGGCTGCACGTTCCGTCGCGGCCACGGCCGGATCTTCTACTTCAGCCCCGGCGACCAGGACTACCCCGTCTACCACAACAAGGACATCCGCCGGGTGATCGCCAACGGCGTGCAATGGGCGCGCACGGACCGGCCCGAACGCAGCCACCCCGTGCTGCTGCGCTACGACACCGACGACTTCTTCAACGGCGTCGACTACTCGGGGCCGCTTCGATGACCCACCGGACCATCCCCTGCGGGCCCGACCACCCCCTGCGCGTGCTGGTGGTCGGGGCCGGCTCCATGGGACAGCAGTGGCTGACCACCGTGACCGCCGCGCCCGAGACCGAACTGGTCGGCATCGTCGACCTCGACCCGGACACGGCCCGGCGGTCCGCCGCCGATCTGGGCCGGCCGGACCTCCCGGTCGACTCCGACGCGGTCGCGCTCGCGGCCGACACCGGTGCTCAGGGGATCATCAACGTGACCGTTCCGGTGGCCCACCACCCCGTCACCACCGCCGCGTTGTTCGCCGGGCTGCCCGTCCTCGGCGAGAAGCCGATCGCCGACACCCTGGCCCACGCCCTGTCCCTCGCCGCCGCGTCCGAGGTCAGCGGCGAGCTGTTCATGGTGAGCCAGTCACGACGCTGGAACCCCCAACTGTTCGCCCTGCGCGGGATGTTGGGAGAACTCGGCGCGATCGGCACGCTGACGACCGAGTTCTTCAAGGCGCCGCACATGGGCGGTTTCCGTGAGGAGATGGCGTACCCGCTGCTGATCGACATGGCGATCCACGCCTTCGACTCGGCCCGTTTCCTGCTCGGCGCGGACCCGGTATCCGCCTACTGCCAGGCGTACAACCCGCCGTGGAGCTGGTACGACGGCGACGCCGCCGCGAGCGCCGTCTTCGAGATGGAGGGCGGAACACGCTATGCCTACAGCGGCAGTTGGTGCAGTCCGGGCGCCGAGACGTCCTGGAACGGAACGTGGCGGGCGAGCGGCGAGAAGGGCTCGGCGCAGTGGGACGGCGACACCGAGCCCGTGCTCGTCGCCGACGTACAGCCTGCCGAGCGGCCCGGCTCCCCGTACTCCGACATCGCCGGAGCGCTGCGGGTCTTCGTCGAGTCGCTGCGGACCGGCAGCACGCCCATGGGCGAGGTGCACGAGAACACCATGAGCCTGGCGATGGTCGAGGCCGCGGTGGAGTCGGCCAGGACCGGACAACGCGTACTCGTCGACGACGTCCTCGACCGGGCATACGCGGCGGCCCTGCGCGACGAGAAACACCCCAACGTACATGCCGCCCTCGCCAGTTGGCCGTCGGTCCGCAGTGCTCTCGCCCCGCACCAGGCACCGCCCGACGCCGCGTCCGCCTGACGCCCCACCGATACGGAGACGCCGTGCCCCGCCCTTCGCCCGACCCCGTTTCCGACCGCCCCCGCCTCGGGGTGGCGATGATCGGCCACTCGTTCATGGGAGCCGTGCACTCCCAGGCCTGGCGCACCGCGCCCCGGGTGTTCGACCTGCCCTTCGACGTCGACATGGCCGTGGTCTGCGGCCGTGATCCGAAGGGCGCGGCGCGGGCCGCCGAACGGCTGGGGTGGGGTGACTGGGCGGCCGACTGGCAGGAGGTGGTCCGACGCGACGACGTGGACGTCGTCGACATCTGCACGCCCGGGGACTCGCACGCCGACATCGCGATCGCCGCCCTGGCCGCCGGCAAACACGTGCTGTGCGAGAAGCCCCTCGCCAACACGGTCGAGGAGGCCGAGCGCATGGCCGCCGCAGCGCAGGTCGCGGGCGAGTCCGGCGTCCGGTCGATGGTCGGCTTCAACAACCGGCGCGTGCCCGCCCTGGCACACGCCGCCCGCCTGATCGCCGAGGGCCGGATCGGCGAGGTGCGGCACGTCAGGGCCCAGTACCTCCAGGACTGGCTCGTCGACCTCGAGTTCCCCCTGGTGTGGCGGCTGCGCAAGGAACGGGCCGGCTCCGGCGCGCTCGGCGACCTCGGCTCGCACGTCGTCGACCTGCTCCAGCACCTGACCGGCGAGCGGCTCACCGGAGTCTCGGCGACGCAGGCCACCTTCGTCGCCGAGCGCCCCCTGCCGACCGAATCCAGCGGACTCTCGGCGCGTGCCGGGGAACAGCGCGGACCGGTGACCGTCGACGACGCGACGGCGTTCACCGGCCGGCTGGAAGGCGGCGCCCTGGTCGTGGTCGAAGCGACCCGCTTCGCCACGGGACGCAAGAACGCGCTGCGGATCGAGGTGAACGGCTCACGCGGGTCGGTCGCCTTCGACTTCGAGTCGATGAACGAACTCCTGCTGTACGACGCCGACGACCCGGAGACGGAGGCGGGATTCCGTCGGATCCTGGTCACCGAGCCCGGACACCCGTACCTGGGCGCCTGGTGGCCGCCCGGTCACGGTCTGGGCTACGAGCACGCGTTCGTCCACCAGGTCCACGACTTCCTGACCGCGGTGTCCGAGGACGGAAGCAACCCGCACCCGTCGTTCGCCGACGGCCTGCAGGTCCAGTACGTCCTGCAGGCCGTCGAGCGCAGCGCCGCGGACTCCTCTCGCTGGACGAGCATCGGCTGACCCCATGTCACCTCTGGGCGCCTACACGGGCTTTCTCCGTCAGGACGTCGCGCACCGTTGCCGGACATCGCGGCGGTGGCCCCAGACGAGGATCACCAGAATGCAGATGACGATCGTCCGCGGGCTCTGTTCTGTTCCTGCCATCAGAGACAGGATGAAGTCGTAGTACATGCCGGGCCTCTCGTGTCGGTGCTCGGTAGCAGGCCCCGGAGACTTGTCGAAGGGCCCGGGGCCTGCTGCGGATTACTTCAAGAGACCGCGGTGCGTGTCCCTGTGTCACCCTCCCTCAAGGGTCAACTACGCCGGGAATCAGTCGCGTTACTCAAAGCTATTCGCCACAAGACGCCCCAAGTGCGGGGATTCTTCGCGCAATTGGATACCGCCGGTGACCTCTTGCAGGCTCGGCGTCATATGCGTGCCCATCCGGTTGGCCACATCGCTTGGCCAACCGGGTTGGCCTGTCCGGAACACTGAGTGACCGGCCCGGGACTGTCAGCCGTTGCGCTCCAGCCGACGCAGTGTCTCCCGGCTCCATCCCGACAACCGCACGAGCACGGACTGCGGGATTCCGGCGTCGGACGCCTCTGCGACGGCCGTCCGCAGCAGCCGGCGGGCGTCACGCAACCTGCGCTCCGCATCCGCGCGCAGGGCAGCGGCCCGGCGCACCCGCTGTTCCATCAGCTCGCGCAGGACGAACACTTCAGGACGCCCGCCGCGCTGCGGAGGCCGGACAAGGACGCGCACCGCAGGCGCACCCGGGGCCGTGACCTCTTCGAGCGTGCGGCCGTGCTGACTCAGGTAGGCCTGAAAGGCGTCGACCGCCAAATCGACGGGGCTGCCTCCGGATCCCCACTCAGGGCTGATCTTCCGAACCTGCCAGCCTTGCTCGTCCCGCAACTGGACCTCCATGCGGTAGTACCCCGCACCCTGACCCGCAACGGCCAACTCCCCCGCCTCCTCCACCATGGCCCAGCAGCCCCGGCACCACCGGCCGCAGCGTGGAATCTCCCCCCGGCACGTCCCGCTGATGCCACCACGCGCCCGCCCGGCCGATTCGACGCGTCCAGGGCCCACAGGGCACTCGTGTAGTGCTCCGTCACACGCTTCACACTCACAACATCCGAGGTCAGAGCGTCGCAGTGCTCTTCACCAGGGAGTTCACCGGAAGTCCTGCGCGCGGTCCGCCACCCGCATAGCGTGCGATGACCCGGACCATTCCCCGCCTTCTCGCGGTCCGCACCTCTTGGGGCCCACGACCCACTAGGAGATCTTGGAATGTCTTCCGACAGCTCCGAGTTACACCCGCTCCAGTACCGGCCCGGACGCCACGCCTCCTCCACCACCACGCCCACGTGGGCCTCGGCCCCGCAGGGCGACCGCCGGCCGGCGGCCCTGCCCCGTTCGCCGACCGGACCGCACCGCGATCTGCGTCTCCTGCGCCGGGCCTGCCGCTGGCAACGGCGTGTCGCCGCGTTCGCGGCGCTCGGCTACTTCGCCGTCTTCCTCACTCTCACCGTCGAGTTCCCCTCGGTGATGGCCCGCCCCGCCCCGGGCGGCTTGCCCACCGGACTGTTCCTCGCCCTGGTGCAACTCCCCGTCACCTGGCTGGCCGTGCTCTTCTACGAGGGAATCGCGCGTCGGTACGTCGACCCCCTCGCCCGCCGGGTGCGCCGGGCCCATCACGCCCGCGACGGGCAGGTGCGGCCGTGACGGACTTCAAAGGCGCCGCGCAGTCCTGGTCGCTCGTGGCGTTCTTCAGTGTCGTGACCCTCACGCTGCTGCTGTGCGTGGTCACCGGCCCCGACCGTGACGACCTGGACGAGTTCTACACCGGCTACCGCTTGCTGTCGCCCCTGCGCAACGGCCTGGCCATCGCCGGCGACTACATCTCCGCGGCCACCGTCCTCACGGTCGGTGGCATCATCGCGCTGTGCGGCTACGACGGTGTCGTGCTGGCCCTGAGCACCCTGCTCTCGCTGCTGCTCCTGATGTTCGTGCTGGCGGAACCGCTGCATCACACCGGCCGGTTCACGATGGGCGACGTGCTGGCCCGCCGTATGCCCGGCCGCGCGGTGCGGATCACCGCGTGCGCGGTCACCCTCGCGGCGCTGGTACCCATGATGGTGGTCCAACTGGCCGGCGTGGGACAGCTGTTGGCGTTCGTCCTCGGCTTCAACGACAGCACCATGCGCACCGGCTGCGTCGTCGGCGCCGGAGGACTGATGATCACGTACGCGGCCATCGGGGGCATGCGCGGGACCGCCCTGATCCAGATTCTCAAGACGGTCATCCTCCTCGGCTCCGGGCTCGTAGTCGCCGCGATCATCCTGCACACCTTCGGCTGGAGCCCGGAGACCCTGTTCCAGTCCGCCGCACAGAACAGCGGGGCCGGTCCGAACTACCTGCGCTACGGCCTTCAGTTCGCGGGCGGACAGCACCCGGCCCTCGACATGGTGAGCACCCAGTGCGCCATCGTGCTGGGCGGCGCCTGCCTGCCGCACGTCACCATGCGCATGTACACCGCCGGCAGCACCCGACAGGTACGCCGCGCGATGTCCTGGGCGGTCTCGGCGGTCGCCCTGTTCATCGCGGTCATGACCGTCGTCGCCGTCGGCGCCACCGCCCTCATCGGCGGCAAGACGATCGCCGCCGCGGACCCACACGGCAGCACCGCCTATCTGCTCGGGGCGCGCGCAGCGTTCGGACCGAACCTCTCCCGCGCGGAGAGCCTGCTGTTCACCACCGTCACCACCGCCATCTTCCTGACCCTGCTGGCATCGGTGGCCAGCATGACGCTGGCCTGCGCCAACTCCCTGGCCCACGACGTCCTCGCCCGCACGAACACACCGCCCCTGCGCGAGATGGCACTGGCGCGCCTGGCCGCCCTGGCCGTGGGCATCCCGGTGATCGCACTGGCCGTACTCGCCCAGCACCGCAGTCTCCAACCGCTGGCCATCGTCTCCTTCTGTCTGGGCGCCTCGGCCATCGCCCCCGCGCTCGTCCTCGGCCTCTTCTGGCGGCGCTACACCCGTGCCGGTCTGCTGTGCACCCTCATCGGCGGCAGCCTCAGCGTCCTCGTCCTGATGACCGGCACCAACCTCGTCTCCGGCTCCCCCCAGTCCGCCTTCCCCGAGGCCGACTTCAACTGGTTCCCCTTCACCACCACCGCGCTGGTCTCGGTCCCGGCGGGTTTCCTGTTCGGCCTCCTCGGCACTGTCCTGTCAGGCCGAAAGGCCACCGCACGCGAACGCCACCGCTACGAGGGGATCGAACCCGTACTGCTGGCCGGACCGTCGCATCCCAGAAACGGATGACCGTGCGCCGCCGACCGGGGTCCACGCACTTGCCGAGTGGTGTCAGATGGCCGCGCAGCCCTCGGGTGGGAGGCAGCCAAGAAGCGCTGACGGCAGGCGCCCTGTACGGGTCAGTTCCGCGCCGCTGTGGTCGATCGGGCGTAGTCGGTCGGCGTCCGGCCGTGCGGCGAACGCCAGGTGCAGGCTGCGTAGGAAGACATTGAGTTCGCGTGCCAGCATCGTGCCGGAGAGTTCAGGGACGGCCAGTGGGGTTGCCCGCGAGGTCCTTCGCGGCCTGGGCCAGTTGGGGTTCCGCGTCGTCGACGCGGCGCCTGGCCACCGCCTTCGCCAGTTCGATCAGCGTGCTGTGCGCGGCCTGCACTTCGGCCGGGCCGAGGTCGGCGACCGTTTCGTAGGCCATGTCCGAGTGAGCCACCAGTAGGCGCACCTCGGCGGAGTCCACCGGCCCGCTGACGCTCCGTCGCTCGCCGAGCAGCGGTCTGAGTGTCGCGGCGGAGAGCACGAGAACCTTCGCCCTCGTGTCGGACAACGTCTCGAAGTGCAGGGACGGTCCGATGTGGCAGATGAGCAACTGCCCTGCCGGCACGGCCTGTTCGTCGCGATGGCCGACGCACCGTGGAGATCGGTGACAGCCACACGCCTGATCCGGCCTGACCGACCGCCGAAGCCACGCCACCCGCGAGATCGCCAACTCACCCTCCCCATAACCGTCTTGTCGATCCTGCGACAGGCCCGGCCGCAAGCAGCGGTCCAGCACCGGCGCGCTCCGCTCCGCATAGCAGCAGAGCCGAAGGCAACGACTCTCCCCTCACACCGGGGCAACACCCGAACCCAAACTCTCATCATGAGAGTTCACTTGCACGAACAAGTCGACCCGCCTATATTGATGAGAGTCAACCCCAACGAACACAGTTAACTCTCTTACTCCTCCTTGGAGGCTCAGATGACAGACGTCTCAGTAGTCGGCCCGGACAACGGTGAGTCGATCCAGCTCGGCCCGACCCGGATGCGGATCCTCGAAGACGGCACCACGACCGGTCACCGCCTCGGCATCGGGGAGATCACACTCGCCCCGCACACCGACGGCCCGCCGCAGCACCGGCACGCCCGGCACGACGAGGGCTTCTACGTCGTGTCCGGCGCGGCCCGTTTCACCGTCGGCGAGACCGTGTACGACGCGCCCGCCGGAACGCTCGTCATGATCCCGCCCGGCGCCCCGCACACCTTCGCCAACCCGACCGACGGCACAACGGTCCTGCTCAACACCTTCACCCCGGACCTGTACGTCGACTACTTCCGGGACCTGCGCGACATGATCGCCGCCGGCCGGCCCCTCACACCCGAGGCGACGATCGAGGCGATGAGCCACTACGCCACCGAGCCGTCCACCGACTTCGCCTGAACACCCGCACCGACAACCCATCAACCCACCCAACGCCCGAACCGGTCACGCCAATCCAGGAGAAACCCATGGCAACCACCGCTCAATACACCGTCAGCCTCGACGGAATCGGCCCGGTCGAGGTGTCCGTGGCCGGATACGGGTACGGACAGCCGTTCCTGCTGCTGCACGGCGGCGCCGGCCCGCAGTCGGTGACGGGGTTCGCCGAGAAGTTCGCCGCCGCTCACGACGTACGCGTGCTGGTCCCGACCCACCCCGGCTTCGGCGGCACCGAACGCCCCGAGGCACTGACCACCGTCTCCGGCCTGGCCACCCTCTACGGCGCGCTCCTGGACCAACTGGCGCTCACCGACGTCACCGTCATCGGCAACTCCATCGGCGGCTGGATCACCACCGAGATCGCGCTGCTCAAGTCGCCGCGCGTCAGCGGCATCGTCCTGATCGACGCGGTCGGGATCGAGGTGCCCGGCCATCCGGTGGCCGACTTCTTCTCCCTCACCATGGACGAGGTCTTCCGGCTCACCTTCCACGATCCCGAGCCGTTCCGCATCGACCCCACGACCCTGCCCCCGGCGGCGCAGGCGATCGCCGCGGGCAACCGCACCGCGATCGCCGTCTACGCGGGCTCCGCCATGGCCGACCCCACCCTCGTAGGACGTCTCGGCTCCCTAGAGATCCCCACCCTCGTGCTCTGGGGCGAGAGCGACGGAATCGTCGACGTCGACTACGGACGCGCCTACGCCGCCGCGATCCCCCTGGCCCAGTTCCAACTGCTCCCCGAGACCGGCCACTCCCCGCAGCTGGAGACCCCCGACCAGGTCATACACGCGATCTGGGACAGTGCCGACACCGACTTCACCGCCTTCGCCCGCTGAACCTCGGCCACCTATCCCCCTCGTCACCTCCCGCCGCCTTCCTCACCCCCCAGGGAGACCACCCATACCCAAGACCGCCGTCACCCGCATCACCCACAGCCGCCACCTCATAGAACTCGACGGCGTACTGATCAGCCACGAGCACTACGACCACTGCGACTTGACTGCTTTCGCCGCCTACCGTGACCGCAACGTCCCGCTGTTCGTCGCCGAGACCCTCGTCGAGGCGGCACGCAAGCACGGCTTCTCGAACGTCACGGCCCTCGCGCCCTGGCAGGGGGCCGAGGTCGACGGCGTCACCATCACCGCCAACCAAGCGCGCGATGTCCCCGGCCGCTTCCACCTCGACGAAATCCCCATCACCTAGCCGCAGTCGATCCCCACGCCCCCTGGCATTGCACCACCACGTCACGAACGGCGAAGCGACACAGGATCCGGCTCAGGCAACCCGCCACCGCCACCGCGTCACCCCGCCGAAGTACGAGCGCGCGCCGGCCAGCCCGTTCTCCCCCGCCGCCTTCCGGCCCGTTCCGCAGCCCGGTGACCACCACGCACCCCCAACTCCCACTCCACACTGCGCCGTTGGCGACCCGGACCGCCGGACATCCCGCACGCCACCAACGCGGAACGCACCACCCCCCGACCGAGGAGATCCACCATGCCGACGCACACCCCCCTCCCCAACAACACACGTCGGCAGGGAACGCTCATCCTCGCGGTCTGCTGCCTCAGCCTGCTGATCACCGCCCTGGACACCACCGCCGTGAACGTCGCCCTGCCCGCCGTAGGCCACGATCTGCACGCCCCGGTGAGCGGACTGCAGTGGACCGTCGACGGCTACACCCTCGCCGTCGCCGCGTTCATGATGCTCGCGGGATCCACCGCCGACCGGATCGGACGGCGCCGGGTGTTCCAGGCCGGACTGGCCCTCTTCACCGCCGGCTCGCTGGCCTGCTCCCTCGCTCCGAGCCTGGGCTGGCTGATCGCCTTCCGCATCGTCCAGGGCCTGGGCGCGAGCATGCTCAACCCGGTCGCCCTGTCGATCATCACGCACGCCTTCCCCGACCCCCACGAGCGCGCCCGCGCGATCGGGCTGTGGGGCACCACGGTCGGCCTGTCCCTGGCCGCCGGACCGGTGGTGGGCGGCCTGCTCGTCGCCTCAGCCGGCTGGCGCTCGATCTTCTGGATCAACATCCCGATCGGGGTGGCCGCCCTGGTGCTCACCGCGGTGTTCATCCCCGAATCCAGGGCCGCCGCGCCCCGACGCCCCGACCCGGTCGGTCAGATCCTCGTCGTCACCATCCTCACCTCGCTGATCTTCGCGATCATCGAGGGCTCCCATCAGGGTTACGGCAGCACCCTCATCGTCGCCCTGTTCGCCCTGGCCGCAGCAGCGGCCGTAGCGCTGCCCGCCTATGAACGGCGTCGCCAACAGCCCCTGGTGGAGCCGGTGTTCTTCCGTTCGGTCCCGTTCACCGGCTCCTTCGTCGCCGCCGTCACGGCGTTCGTCGTGCTGTCCGGATTCCTGTTCCTCAACACCCTCTACCTACAGGACGTACGCGGCTGCAGCGCACTGCAAGCCGGCCTGCTCACCATGCCGATGGCCGCCGGAACCGCGCTCGCCTCACCGCTGTCGGGACGCCTCACTGCCTCGCGCGGCCCCCGCCCTCCGCTGGTCGCCGCGGGCCTGCTGATCGCCGTCGCCGCACTGACGCTGACCACGCTCACCCCGACCACGCCGTGGGCGACCCTGCTCACCGCCTACGTATTGCTCGGCATCGGATTCGGCCTGGTCAACGCCCCCATCACCAGCACCGCGGTAGCCGGTATGCCGCGCGCCCAGGCCGGGGTGTCCGCCGCGATCACCACCACCGGCCGCCAGATCGGCAACAACCTCGGCGTCGCGGTCCTCGGCTCGATCGTCACAGCCCGCACCCGCGCCCCGGGCAGTCCCGGACTCGCCACCGCCAGTCACCCGGGCTGGTGGATCCTCGCCACCGGCGGCCTCGTGATCACGGCGATCGGCCTGGCGACCACCACAGCCCGCGCCACCGCCACCGCCGCCCGGGTCGCCGCGCACTTTCCGGCCGAGCCGGCCGTCGCAGGGGTGAGCGCCGCGCCCGCGGTACACGACAGCGCTCAGACCTGACAGCACGTCAGCTGAACGCTACGGCATCCAGGGAAGTCCACGCCGTCCCCTTCCCGCCCAGAAACCCGACCCGGTGAACCGATACGCACAGGAACCCTCAACCGCGAGGGTTGACAACGATGTCGGCCAGGAGCAGATTCCACCAGGCGCGAACGGGAAACGGCACACCTCCACCACGGGCCCACGTGGCCCCACTCCAGGACGGAGCTGCCCGTGAGAAGACGATCGGCGTCACGCACCACACGCACCCCGCGAAGACACGTCACGGTCCTCGCCCTCATCAGCACCCTGGCCGCCATGCTCGTGACCGGCACCGGAGCGGCCTCGGCACACGTGGCGACCAACCACCGCACCGCGTCGGTGACTTCGGGCAACGCGCGCTTCCAGGTCCTCTCCCCCACCCTGATCCGCACCGAGTACGCGCAGGACGGGAAGTTCACCGACAGCGCGACGTTCAACGCGATCGGCCGCACCGCGTTCACCCCGCCCCCGTACACATCGAGTACCTCCAACGGCTGGCTGACCATCACCACGAGCGCGCTCACGCTCAAGTACCAAGTGGATTCAGGGCCGTTCGACGCACAGAACCTCTCCGTGCACCTGTCGGCCGGCGGGTCGGCGGTCGACGCCAGCCCGTGGCACCGGCTCACCTGTGGCCTGGGTGCCCTGTGCGAGGCCGAGCAACTGCCCCACAGCGGGGCCGGTACCGCCTCGGACCACACCGGCTACACCGGGTCCGGGTTCCTCGCCGGTTTCGAGGGGACGGGAGACTCCGTGTCGGCCGACGTCGACGTCAGCGCGGCGGGTACGTACACGTTCGACGCGCGCTACGCCAACTCCGTCGGCGGGGACGGCCAGAACACCGCCCGCACCCTCACGCTGTCGGTGGACGGCAGCGCGAGCCGCACGCTCAGCCTGCCTACGACCGCCAACTGGGACACCTGGGGCCTCGCGAGCAGCGCGGTCCAACTCGCCGCCGGGCAGCACACGTTGACGCTGACGAGGACGGCCGCCGACTCCGGGAACGTCAACCTCGACAGCATCGCCCTGGTGAACCAGGGCAGCGGCTTCCCGTCCACCTCCACGACCGCGATCACGAGTTGCGGATACGGCGTGAACTGCGAGGCGGAGGACGGTCGCGTCTCGGGTACGGCGATCACCGCCACCGACCACGCCGGGTACTCCGGCAGCGGTTTCCTCGCCGAACTGAACCAGGGCACAAGCGCGTTGACCCACGTGGTCGGCGTACCGGCCGACGGCACCTACGCGTTGCAGGTCCGCTACGCCAACGCCACCGGCCGCGACGGGCTCTACCAGACCCGTACGGCGACGGTGTCCTCCGGCGGCACCACGCAGACCCTGTCGCTGCCCGTCACCGGCAACTGGGACACCTGGAGCACCGCCTCCGTCCCCGTCACCCTCAAGGCCGGGGCGAACGACATCACCGTCGACTGCCCGGACGCCGCGAGCTGTCACGTCAACCTCGACACGGTCTCCGTCACGGCGGCCAACTCCCCTGCTCCGCAGCCTCACTTGGCGCTCGGCGGCTACCGTCGCAGCCTCGACGGCGTCAACGGTGACAACGGGGCACCGGCCACCACACCCGGCCTGCTCTACAAGGACGGCTGGTACCTCCTCGACGACACCGCCTCGGCCCTGTACGACACCGGCACCCACCAGGTCACCCAACGCCCCTCCCACGGCGGGGCGCCGTACCAGGACGGCTATGTCTTCGGCTACGGCCACGACTACCAGCGGGCGCTGACCGACCTGGCCACCCTCACCGGTCCGCCCGAGCTGCTCCCCCAATGGGCCTACGGCGTCTGGTACTCGGAGTACATGGACCGCACCGCCGCCGACTACGAGAACCGGATCCTGCCCGCCTTCCGTGCCGAGGGCGTGCCGCTCGACGTCCTGGTGACCGACACGGACTTCAAGTCGCCCAACACGTGGAGCGGTTGGGAGATCGACCAGTCCAAGTTCCCCGATCCGAAGGGGTTCTTCGACTGGGCCGCCTCCCAGGGGCTGCACAACACGCTCAACATCCACCCGAGCATCCTGAGCAGCGACCCGCAGTTCGCGCAGGCCCAGGCGACCGCCAAGGGCAAGCTGCACAAGGGTGGTTGCGCGTCCTCCGCGAGCAGCGGTGCCGGTGACTGCTACACCTTCGACTGGGGCGACCCCGACCAGCTCAAGGCGTACATGGACCTGCATCAGACCATGGACCAGCAGGGCAACGACTTCTGGTGGCTGGACTGGTGCTGCGACGCCTCCCAGTCCGCACTGCCCGGTGTCACTCCCGACGCGTGGATCAACCAGCAGTACGCGACGGACGCCGACAAGACCATCGGCCGGGGCTTCGCCGTCTCCCGTGCCTACGGCTCGCTCCAGGCGGGCGGTTACAGCGGCCAGCAGGGGCTGCCCACCGGGCCGTGGGCCGACAAGCGCACCACCGTCCACTTCACCGGCGACACCTCCTCCACCTGGGGCACCTTGAAGGCCGAGGTCGGCTACACCCCCGGTGAGGCGGCCGCCACCGGCATGTCGGCGATCAGCCATGACATCGGCGGCCACAACGACACGACGAACCTGACCGGTTCGGAGACCTACACCGCCGACGGCACGACCCACACCACACACAAGCTCCCCGACGACATGTACGCCCGCTGGGTCCAGCTCGGCACCTTCCAGCCCATCGACCGCCTGCACAGCAACCACAGCGACCGCCTGCCCTGGCAGTACGGCACGGCGGCCCGCGCCTCGGCCGACAAGTTCCTCAACCTCCGCGAGAACCTGGTGCCTTACACCTACTCCCTCGCGCAGCAGGCCAACACGACCGGCGTCCCGGTCACCCGCCCGATGTACCTCCAGTATCCCAACGAGCCCCAGGCGTACGCCACTTCGGGCAGCGAGTACTTCTACGGCCCCGACATGCTCGTCGCCCCGGTCACCACGCCCGGCACCACGGCGACGACCTCGGTGTGGTTCCCGCCCGGCAGCCAGTGGACCGACTACTTCACCGGGCAGACCTACGCCGGCGGCACCACCCAGAACATCACCAACGGCCTCGACACCATGCCGGTGTTCGTCCGCGCGGGCGCCGTCATCCCGACCCGCACGAACGACGTCACCAGCAACGACAAGGCCCCGCTGACCAAGGTCACGCTCACCGTCGCGGCGGGAGCCTCCGGTTCCTCCACCCTCTACGAGGACGACGGGACCGCCCGCACCGGGCGCGGCCACAGCGCCGTCACGAAGATCCGGTACCGGGAGAACGGCACCCGGCACACAGTGACGATCACCCCTCCGACCGGAACCTTCCACGGCCAGGTGAAGACGCGGCAGTGGACCGTCTCCCTCCTCGGCGTCACCGCCCCGAACAGCGTCAGAGTGGGAGGGGCTCAACTCCCCGCCCACGCCTACCACTTCGACAGTACGACCCGCACGTTGACCGTCACGCTCCCGGCGCGGAGCGCGCACACGCCGATCACGGTGACGTGCGGTTGACCGGCTTCAGCAAGTCCCCATGACCCCGTGGGCATGACGTCGAACCCCGGCGAGTTCCTCTCGCCGGGGTTCAACTCATCGGTCTCAGCCCTGCGTTGAGGACTTGGTCAGGCTCTCCGGCACCGCATGCCCCGCCCCTGAACCCGAGGCCGAACTGCCCGGGCCGGGAAGGACGCTTGGCCGGTCCCCGTCCCCGTCCCGGTCCCGGTCTCCGGGCTCGATCGACGACAGGCGCTTGAGCAGCGTCGGAGTCAGTCGTCGGTACGCGGCCGGATCCACCGGGCCGAGCCAATGGGCGGCGCGGACCAGCAGGTTGACGTTGAGGTCCAGGTCGCCGAGCACCTCGTCGGCGTTGTGCATGGAGAACGGGATGATCTTGGTGCCGCGGCAGTGGTGGGTGTCGGTGGCGATGTCCATGAAGGCCAGCTGCTCGACGACCGCGTCCCTCATGGTCTCGGCGCCGGGAGTCTCCACCGCGCCGGCGAGGTCGGCGGCGATCCACAGGGCGGCGATCTCGGCGTTGAGCGGGCTGAAGAAGGAGGAGTTGTAGCCGTTGAAGTACAGGCCGGGGATCCCGAGGGGCAGGATCTGGCGGTAGAGCATGAAGTTGCCGCGCTCGTCGAGCAGTTGCTCGCTGACCTTCTCGGGCAGGAACGGAACGCCCTGGGTGAAGCCGGTGGCGCAGACCACGAGGTCCGCACGGAGCACGGTGCCGTCGGAGAGGCGGGCGGAGGGCTTGCCGTCCACGACGAGGAGCTGTTCGATGGTGCGGTCCCGGTGGACGGTGATGGCGCCCGCCCCGACGGCCTCGAAGAAGCCCTCGGTCGCGAGGCCGATGGCGCCGCGCACGATGTCCTCCATCGTTCCCCGGGGCACGAGATCGAGCCGCTTCAGGCCGAGTTGACGTATCGACACCGTGCCGATGGAGTTGATCATCCGGCGGCGCAGACCGTTGCCGGGGCCGTGCAGGAAGCGTTCGAAACCGCGCCTGCGGATGTAGCGGAACAGCGCCTCGCCGAGCCGGGTGAGCAGCAGCATCTTGAAGTTCAGCCGGCCGCCGATCTTCCGCGGGACCTTCCACAGCAGTTGGCGCGCGATGACGTCGGTGCGGGCGGCGACGGTGCTGATCGGCACGGCCACGTCGCAGGCCGACTTGCCGTAGCCGACGACGAGGACGTTGCGGTCGCGCGCCTGCTCGGCGTCGTGGAACTCGGTGCCCGCGCACACCTGGCCGCCGACGGCGGTGAACTCCGCGAGCCCGTCGAACTTCGGGACCGCCGGTTCGCAGAACACCCCATTGGCGACGACGAGTCGGTCGTAGGTCTCGGTGCTGTGCGTTCCCGCGGAGTCGCGGTACTCGACGCTCCACCTGCCGTCGGCGGTCGGTCTGGCGGAGAGCACCTCGGTGCTCAGGCGCAGGACGGGTTCGAGTCCGAAGTGCGCGGTGTAGTCGGCGAGGTAGGACTGGATCCGGGCGCCGTCGGGCCACTCGGGGAAGTCCGCGGGCATGGGGAAGTCGGAGAAGGAGTACTGCGCCTTCGGGCTCTGTGTGGTGACGCCCGGGTAGCGGCGCGTGCGGCTCCACACGCCGCCGACGTCGGGGGTCTTGTCGAACACGTCCGTCCGGTGTCCGGCCTGCGTGAGCACCTTCGCGGTGACCAGGCCCGCGACACCGGCACCGATGATGGCGATCCTCATGATCAGGCGACCTCGGGCGGCAGTTGGAGCTCGATGCCGAAGTCGGCCATGATCTTCTTCATCAGCCCGATGTCCTTCGGGCCGGGCGGCATGTCCGCGAGCGTCTGGTAGTACGCCTCCAGGCCGGCCGGCGAGACGACGGAGATGACGCGCGACTCCTCCTGGTAGGGGTTGCGGAAGGCGTGGATCACGTCGCGCGGCAGGAAGAGGTAGTCGCCGTGTTCGAGGACGAAGTCCTTGCCGCCGAGGTGTACGTCGAGCCGTCCGGCCAGGCAGATGAAGGACTCGTCCTCACGGGTGTGCAGGTGCGGCGGCGGTCCGTCGGTCTCCGGCGGGACCGTGTACTCGAACAGCGAATACGCGTCGTGCGTCGCGGCGCCGTCCGCCTTGAGGGTGATGCCCAGCCCGATCGCCGCGATCTTGTGTCCGTCGCGGGAGGGCAGCATGTAGCCACCGCCTAGAGTCACCGTCGTCTCCTTCCGGTCGCCACCGTGGCCGACCGGCCACGGCGCTGGTCTGCTGCGCCCAGCGTGGGTTCGGCGCGGTCGGCGCGCAATCAAACGTCCCACGGGCTGGGACGATTTCAGCGGCGGGTGCTGTAGGCCCGGGAGGCGGCCGCGGCGGCGAGCCGTACGGCGGGTCCGGCCCGGTCGGCGCGGACCAGGGCGGTGGGCCCGGTGACGGACAGGGCCGCGGCGACCCCGCCGGACGGGCCGAAGATCGGGGCGGCGACGCAGCTCACGCCGATGTTGCCCTCCTCGCGCTCCACCGCCCAGCCCCTGGCGGGCACGGCGGTCAGCTCGCGGATCACGGCTTCCTTGGTGGTCAGCGTGCGCGGGTTGCGCGGCGGCGTCCCGGCGTCGAGTACGGCGTCGATGGTCGCGGTCTCGCTGTAGGCGAGGATGGCCCGGCCCAGCGCCGAGCAGTACGCCGGGATGATTCCGCCGACCTGGGAGAGCATCGGCATGGGGCGGTGGCCGGTGATCTTCTCGACGACCAGGATCTGCGCGCCCTCCAGGACACCGAGCTGCACGGTGGTCCTGGTGGCGCTGTGCAGGTCCTGGAGGTAGGGCAGGACGGCCTCGCGCAGTTCGAGGCGGATCGGGGCCAGGCTCGCGATCTCGAAGAGCCGGTTGCCGATGCGGTAGTGGCCCTGGGGTTTGTCCAGCCAGCCGAGCCGGATCATCCGGTCCGCGGTGCGGTGGGTGGTGGAGCGGGGCAGCCCGCAGCGGGCCACGAGCGCGGAGAGGGTCAGCTCGCGGTGCGCCGCGTCGAAGGCGCCGAGGATCGCCGCCGCGCGCTCCAGGCCCGAGGCCTCGGTCTTGCCGTCCCGCGCAGTGGGACTCGTCCCTTGTTCCCCGGGGGTCATGCCGGTCACGCTAAGGCTGTCCCCGCCCGGCGGACAAGGGGAAGGCTCGGCTGTCCCTGCCGGCGGGCAGGGGGAGGACTCGGGAGGATGCCAACATCATGCGGACAGCATTGGTCGGCGGCGGTGCGAGCGGTATCGGCCACGCGGTCGCCGAGCGCCTGGCGGGTTCGGGCGACCGGGTGGTGATCACCGGCCGCCGCGCCGAGGCCCTCGAAGCCGCGGCGGCCCAGCTCGGCCACGCCGTGGGCGACGGCCCGGCACGCGAGGTGCACGCCCTGGTGAGCGACATGGCGGACCCGGCCTCGGCCGTAGCGGCGATGGAAGAGGTCGACGACCGGTACGGCGGCCTCGACGTGCTCGTGCTCAATGCCGGTGGTCCACCGCCCGGCGGGATCCTCGATCTCGACGACGCGCGGTGGCGGGAGGCGTCCGAGCTGTTGTTGCTGGGTCCGCTGCGGCTGGCGCGCCTCGCGATGCCGGGCATGGCGAAGCGGGGTTTCGGGCGGGTGGTGTTCGTGACGTCCACGGCGGTACGGCAGCCGCAGCCCGACCTGGCCGCGTCCGTGGTGCTGCGCTCGGCGGTCACGGCGGCGGCCAAGCTGCTCTCCCGCGAGTTCGCGGCGGCGGGTGTGACCGTCAACTGCGTTGCCCCCGGCGCCACTTCGACCGATCGGCGGACGCGGATCCTGGCCAACCGGGCACGCGCCGCACACCTCGGCTTCGACGAACTCGACGCGCAGGACCTCGCGGACATTCCGGCCGGGCGGGCCGCGCGACCGGCGGAGATCGCGTCGGCCGTGGCGTTCCTGGCCTCCGACGAGGCGGCGTACATCAACGGGACCGTGCTCACGGTCGACGGCGGAAGGACGGAGACGATCTGATGGCTGAATCGGGACCTCAGTTCACCATGGCCGATTTCCTCGGCTCGATCCAGGACACCGTGCGGCCCGGGACGGCCCGGCCGGTCGTCGTGCACGCCGACGAACTCGCGCCCCTGCCGGCCGACCAGGTGCACAACCCGACCGTGCTGGCGATCGCCGGGCTGCTGCCGACCGCCAGCTTCGAACTCTTCCGGCAGACCATTCCGGCGGGTCTCAGCTCGGACATGCAGCGCCACCATCACGAGACGGTGCACTTCGTCATCAGCGGTCGGGGCCACAGCGAGATCGAGGACGACACCGAACCCTGGGCCACCGGCGACTTCATCTACACCCCGCCCTGGACCTGGCACCGCCATTACAACGACTCGGACACCGAGCCGGTCGAGTTCCTCACCATCGAGAACTCCCGCCTGCTGAACCTGCTCGGCGTCGGGCGCCGGCAGAGCGCGGGCCTGGTCACGGTCGCGGAAGCCCGCGCACGGTTCAAGGAGGAGCAGGCATGAGCCCGTTGCCCGCCCACATCGGCATCTGGGGCGAACTGTCCGACATCGAACACGAGTTGCGCTTCGTCGACGTCGCCGGCGTCCGCACCCGGGTGCTGCGCGCCGGGTCCGGTCCCGAGCTGGTCCTGCTGCACGGCACCGGTGGACATCTGGAGGCCTACGCCCGGGACATCGCCGGGCTCGCCGCCGACTTCCGTGTCACCGCCTACGACATGGTCGGCCACGGCTGGTCCGACCTCCCGGACCGGCCGTACACGATCGACGTGCTCTCCGATCATCTCCTGGGCCTGATGGACGCGTTGGGGATCGAGTCGGCCCATCTGTCCGGCGAATCGCTCGGCGGCTGGGTGACCGCGTGGACCGCCGCGTACCACCCCGACCGCGTCGAACGGCTCGTCCTCAACACCCCCGGGAACATCGCCAACAAGCCCGAGGTGATGGTCCGGATGCGCGACAGCACCCTGGCCGCCGTCCGGGACCCGAGCGACGAAACCGTGCGCCGCCGGGTCGAGTTCCTCTTCCACGACACCTCGATGGTCACCGACGAACTGGTGAACCTGCGACGCGCGGTCTACGGCCGTCCCGGCTTCCTGCGCGCGATCGAGAACACGTTGGTGCTCCAAGACCCCGACGTACGCAAGGACTTCGCCTGGGACCCGGCCTGGGTCGGCCTCATCACCGCGCCCACACTCCTGCTGTGGACCGACCACGACCCGACCGGCGGACTCGACGAGGCGGCGATGCTCCAGAGCTGGCTCCCTGACGCCCGCCTGCACGTCATCGAGGACGCGGGCCACTGGCCGCAGTGGGAGAAACCCGCCGAATTCCTGCGCGCCCACCGGGACTTCCTCCTGCTCGGCAAGGACCCGGCATGAGCGAGATCCTCGGCCTGGTCGCCATGTCCCACTCCCCGTTCGCCACCCTGCTGCCGCCCGAAGGCCCCGAACAGCCCGGCGGCCGGTTCCTCGCCGAGGCGGCCCGGCTCTCCCGGACCGTCGCGCGGTTCGCGCCCGACGCGGTCGTGGTCATCGGGCCCGACCACTTCCACTCGAACTTCTACGACGCGATGCCGCCATTCCTCATCGGCGTCGAACACGCCGTCGGATTCGGCGACTTCGGCAGTCGGCCCGGCCCGCTGCCCGTCGCCGGTGAACTGGCCTGGTCCGTCTACGACGGGCTCACCCGCGCGGGCTTCGACCTGTCGCTGTCCTACTCACTCACCATCGACCACGGGCTCGTGCAGAGCTACGAGATGGTGTGCGCCGGCATCGACATCCCGATGGTGCCGCTCGTCGTCAACACCGCCGCTCCCCCGCTGCCGACCATGGAACGCTGCATCGGCTTCGGCCGGGCGCTGGGCGACACCCTGCGCGGCGACGGCGCCGCCGGACGGGTCCTGGTCATCGCGAGCGGCGGACTCTCCCACTGGCTGCCGACCAACGACCCGCGCGATCCGGCGATGGCCGAGGACCGCCGCCACTCGGTGATCCACGGCCGAGAGGACGCCCAGGCCTTCGCGGCCGCACGCGAACCCCGGGTCCGTGCGATGGGCGGCGACCCGCACGCCCACGTCAACAGCGCGTGGGACCGCTGGTTCCTCAAGCAGCTGGGGACGGGAGAGCCCGAGCCGATCGCGGCCCTCGGCGACGCGGGTCTTGAGGAGCAGGCGGGCAGCGGCGGGCACGAGATCCGTACGTGGCTGATCGGGCAGGCGGCGGTACGGGCACCGCTGGTGTGGAGCGCGTACGAGCCGGTTCCGGAGTGGATCACCGGGATGGGGATCGGGGCGACGTTCGAGGTGGAGTGAGGGGTGGTGTCGTCGCGTGGTCGAGTAGGAAGGTGCGGGAACTGCCCGTCGGTCAGCGGAAGATGGAGGAATCACGCTCCGAAAATCCGTGCCCGCATCCGCGCCTCTGAGCGGCTGCCGAGCCGTTCCGCCACGCGCAACCGCCCGTTGTCGAAGGTCGCCGGGACCCCGCCGAATCGATACAGCCGCCACCGCACTTCACCCCGTCGGCCACGGCAACCGTTCGATCGGATAGTTGCCAACTCCGATCACTTGTGACCGTTTCCGATGAGAGGGTTTAGCCCCTCGTCCGGGCCGTGCAGGATGGGACCGTGTTAGGCAACCTCCCAGTGATGACGACCAGCTTTGTCGGCCGCGACAGCGAACTCGACACAGTCAGAACGGCGTTGGCGCAGCGGCGATGCGTCACGCTCACCGGTGGTGGCGGGGTCGGGAAGAGCCGGCTGGCGCTGCGCGTCGCGGAGCAGATCCGGGGGCAGTACGCCGACGGGGTCTGGTGGGTCGACCTGTCCAACCTCTACGACGACAGGTTGTTCACCGCGACGGTCTGCGACGCGGTCGATCTCCTGGACCACAATCCGCGCGCCCCGGTCGAGGCGTTGTGCGAGTGGCTGACCGGTCGGCAGATCCTGCTCGTCTTCGACTGCTGCGAACGCGTGTTGGCCTCCTGCCTGCTTCTGATGAGCGAACTCCTCGCCGCAGCACCGCAGTTGACCATCCTCGCCACCAGCAGACAGGCCATCGGGGTCCGGATCGAGCACCGTATCGAGGTGGCTCCGCTCTCCATGGACGACGGTGACGACACCGGAAACGGCGACGCCGTACGGCTGTTCCGCGAGCGCTGCGCCACGACCGCGCCGGCGCTGTCCCTGGACTCCCCCGGCTCGGCCGAAGCCGTCTCCGCCATCTGCCATCGCCTGGAGGGAATCCCGCTCGCGGTCGAACTCGCCTGTGCGCGGCTGCGGGAGAGCAGTCTCACGGAGATCGCCGAACGTCTCGGCTCCCGGCTGGACACGCTCGTGGACGAGACGGTGTGGCCCAGACGGCACCGGGCGCTGCGTACGGCGATCGGCTGGAGCCATGAACTGTGCTCCCCGCTGGAGCGGTTGCTGTGGGCCAGGCTGTCCGTCTTCCGCGGTCCCCTGGACCTGGCCGACGCGCAGTCCGTCTGCGCGGGCGGTCCGCTCATCGCCGACGACATCCCGTGGCTGATGGAGCGGCTGGTCGACCAGTCGGTTCTCCAACAGGTGGGCGAGCGTTACCGGATGCTCGACACGCTGTGCGAGTACGGCGCCATGTGGCTCGCGGAACTCGGTGAGGAGGACGCCCTCGCCCGGCTCCACGCCGAACACTTCGCCGCCATGCTGGCCGAGGCCGAGGCCGGTTGGCTCAGTGACCGGCAGGTCGCCTGGTACGCGCGGATCTCGGCGACCCACGCCGACGTACGTGCCGCACTCGACCACCTCATCGAGGCGGATCCCGACGCCGCGGTGGAGATGGCCGGACGGACGGGCCTGTTCTGGCCCTGTTGCGGGCACCTCCACGAATCCCGCGACTATCTCGAACGCGTCCTGGCCCTCGACACCCCCAAGGGTCCGTCCCGCACCCGCGCGCTCTGGGCCCTGGGGATCACGCTCACCCTCCAGGGCGACCACCCGACCGCCCTGCGCATCGGGGAGGAGTGCACCGAAGCGGCGTGCGAGGACGGCACCCCGCAGTCCGAGCTCTTCGCCGCCCACACCCTCGGCCTGACCCACCTCATGGCGGGCCGTCCCGAGCTCGCGTACGACGTGTGCGACCAGGCGCTGATCGGCCACGGCACATCGCCGCCGTCGGGCGCGCCGCAGCTGTGCTGCATGGTGATCCGGACCTTCGCCCACTCCGCGCTGGGCCGACTGGCCGAGGCCTACGAGGCGGCCATCGCCCTGCGCCGGCTCAGCGTCCGGTACGGCGAGCACTGGGCCCGGTCGTACGCGTTCCACCAACTCGCCTTCATAGACCTCCTCCAGGGCCGTGCGCACGACGCCGAACTCCATGCCCGGGCCATGCTCGCCAGCAAGCACAACCTCAACGACAACCTCGGCATCGCCCTCGCGCTCGACCTCCTCACCGGGGCGAACGCGGTCCAGGGCAACGGCATCGCGGCCGCGCGCACCTCCGGCACGGGGAACACGTTCTGGCGCATGCTCGGCCACCCGAACCACGGCACCCCGGAACTCTCCGAGGTCCGCGACCAGTGGGAGTCGCAGGCCCGCAGGTCGGTGGGCGACGACGCCTACGACAAGGCCTTCACCAACGCCCTGAACGACGACGCGGAAGAGGGCCTCGCCCTGGTGATGCAGGGTCCGCTTCCCTCCTGACCGTGGGCTTCGCGGTCAGGAGGGAAGCGGGAGGGCTGCACACACAGCCTTTCCGCGAAGGGTCACCCGCGGTTCAGGCGTAGCAGCGCGAGCCGATGTCGATGCGGATACCGTTCACGTAGCCGTAGGACCGGATGGTCAGATTGGCCCGGCGTCCCGGTTCGACGCAGCTGGTGTAGCCACCGCTGTAGCGGAAGTACGCGGCACCGGAGTGCCGGGCGTTGTAGGCGTACGTGACGTCGTGACGACGGAAGGGCTGCCAATAGCCCGTGACGTCTTTGTAGTTGCCCACCATGATCTGGCCTGAGTACACGCAGACGTACGGATGCCAGCATGGGCTGAGCGACGAGGATGACGCCTGAGCTGCCGGTCCGGCCACCAGACCTGCCCCGATGAGCAGAGTGGCCGACGCGCACAGCACGGCGAACCGTTGCGCAAGACGATGACGCATGTCCTTCTCCCCCTCTTTGTACGGACGACGAGCACATCAGTGACCGGTCGCCAACAGGAGGGCGTGCGGGGGTGGTTCGGAGGTGTGCGTACGAGGTGCGGCCGCCCCGGCGCCCTTCTACACGCCTGTGTCGTGCGGAAGGTGTTGACGGTTCGTCATGCCTGCGACTGGTCCGTCGCCAGCAGCAGGGCGAGAGCGCCGAGGGCGGATCCCGTGACGTACCGCTGTGCCCGCAGCCAGGCGGGTCGTGCGGCGAGGCACTCCGACAGGGTCCCCGCGGCCATGATGATGACCAGGTTCGCGCACACGCTCACGGCGACCTGGATGCCGCCGAAGGCGAAGCCCTGGAGCAGGACGTGGCCCGCCCGGGGGTCCACGAACTGCGGGATCAGCGAGAGGTACAGCAGGGCGATCTTGGGGTTGAGGAGGTTCGTGACCAGCCCCATGGCGAAGAGGCGGCGGGTGGAGGTGTCCGCCATCTCGCGCGGAGCGAAGACGGATGCGCCGTCCGACCTGAATGCCTGCCAGGCCAGCCAGCCCAGATAGGCGGCGCCCGCGATCTTGAAGGACGTGTACAGCACGGGGACGGTTCGCAGCACGGCCATCAGGCCGAGGTTCGTCACCACTACGAAGACGAGGGCGCCGACCGCGACCCCGCCCAGCGACACCACCCCGGCGCGACGGCCCTGGGCGATGCTCCGCGAGACCATGTACATCATGTTCGGCCCGGGAGTGACCACGACGCCGAGGGATATCGCGGCCACGCTGATCCCGTTGTCCAGGTTCACCGTCGGTGCTCCGCGCCGGCGTCGGAAGGCCGGGCTCCACCCCGGCGAACGGGCTTCCAGACCAGTTTCCCGGAGTCCCGCACGACCGCGTTGCCGGTGATGTGAGCGGCCGTCGAGGGAAAGTCCTCTCGGTGGTGCGCCCCGCGCGACTCTTCACGGAGCAGCGCGGACTCGACGATCAGCCGGGAGGCCAGCAGGAGGTTCTCCAGGTCGAGACACGTCTGTACCTGGCCAGCGGCCCGAGGCCCGGAGGCGATGTCCAGCCTCTCCCGACGCTCGTCCAGCGCCGCGATCGTCTCCGTCATCGCCAGGAGGTCGCGGGCCGTACGGATCGGGCCGGCCTTCAAGTACATCTCCCGCCGCAGGAGTTGGAGCAGGGCCTCGGGGCAGGCACCGTCCGGGGAGACGTCCATGCGGTAGGGCCCGGTGACCCGGATGTGCGCTTCCTTCAGCCCCGTACCGGCGCTGCGGGCCGCGTGCCGACCGGCGATCCGGCCGAAGACGAGGGCCTCCGACAGGCCGTTCCCGCCGAGGCGGTTGGCACCGTGGACGCCGCCCGCGGTCTCGCCCGCCGCATACAGGCCGGGGATCGTGGTGCGGGCCGTGCTGTCGGTCCGAAGTCCGCCCATCAGGAAATGGGCGGTGGGGCGGACTGCGAGTACCGATGCGTCCGCCGAGCCGAATCCGGGCCTGATCAGGCGGAGACGTTCGTACAGGGCCGGATAGCGCTCCGGGATCAGATGCGCGCAGGCACCGAGATCGAGCTGGACCGTGCCGTCCGGGAAACCGCGCCCCTCCACGATTTCGCGGTAGGCACCGCGCGACACCTTGTCCCGGGTGGCCTGTTCGCCCAGAGGGTCGTACCGCAGCATGAACCGCTCGCCGTCACGGTTGAGCAGGGTCGCCCCGTCGAACCGGACGGCTTCCTCGACCGGCATTCCGTCGTACGTCGGTACGTCCGACGCGAGCCCGGTGGGATGGAACTGGACGTATTCCATGTCGATGGCCTCGGCGCCGGCCCGCAGTCCGAGGGCGAGACCGTCGCAGGTCTTGTCCGTGGAGGCGGCCGACGGTGCGTACATCGAGGTGCCGCCGCCGTCCGCGAGGATCACGGAGTCCGCGGCGATCTCCAGGATTTCGAGGCTCTCGACGGACAGCACCTGAAGTCCGCGTACGGCTCCGTCTGCGTCGAGCAGGATGTCCGTGGCCCGCAGTCCGGAATGGACCTCGACGCGGCCCTCCTCGACGAGTCGCGCCAGTCGTTCACCGAGCACACGCTGGATGTGGAAGCCGAGCCGGTCCTCCAGGTGGACGGCACGGGGCGCGCCGTTGCCGCCGAACGGGCGGGTGGCGAACCGGCCGTCGCCGCTCTTCTCGAATCGCAACCCGAGGCCTTCCAGCCATTCCACCAGGCCCAACGCGCCCTCGCACAGCGTCCGTACGATGTCCTCGTCGCCCGCGTACGCGCCACCCGCGAGGGTGTCCTCGATGTGGGCCGCGACGCTGTCGTCCGGGGCGACGGCCGCATTGAAGGCGTGGGTCTTCCAGGTGCAGCCGCCGGCCGAGGCCCAGCGGTGCCGGTCGTGCTCGTAGAGGGCCTTCGTGGCGAGGACGACGTGTGCGCCCTCGGCGGCGGCCTCGACGGCGGCGGCCAGGCCCGCGCCACCGGCGCCGACGACGATCACACGCGGGGTCCGCGCTGCGGGTACGGACGTCGTCCGAGCCGCATTCACGATCGTATTCGCGGTCCTGTTCGCGGTCATGTTCCCTGCCTTCACCGGAGTCGTCGCCCTCTTGAGCCCGTCGCTCGTGTCAGAGCTGGGCGCAGATCTCGTCGAGCAGTCGTCGCTCGGCCGCCTCGTCGTCGACTCCGCCGAGCATGTAGCCGCCGAACTTCATGTGTCCGCGCTCCCGGCCGAGGGCGATCACGCCCCGGCCGACGTCGGCGATGGCGGCTTCCACGTCGGCGAGTTCGACCTCGGTGTTCTCGTGGACGTACAGCTCGGTGAGGCGCCGGGCCGGAATGATCTCGCCGTGTGCGGCGCGCACTTCGGGGTGGGTGCGGAAGCTCTCCCAGTACATGCGCGAACCCGGGATAACACCTGGCGCCGCGACCGAAACCGTCGTAATGGTGTCCCGATAGGTCTCCGCCAGGGAGAGCCAGGAGTCGACCTCTTCGTGGAGCTGCTTCCGGGTGGTACCGGGCAGGCCGAGAATTCCCGAGGCGTAGATCTTGTAGTCCAGTTCCTGAGCCAGTTCGAGCGCCTCGTAAACCCGGTCGGGTCCTTTGTTGATGCCCTTGGAGTCGCCCTTGAGGAGTTTCGGGTCGAAGGCCTCCAGGCCGACGTTCCACGTGCGGACGAAGCCCTGGCACAGCTTGGCCGACTGGAGGAACTCGAAGACCAGGCCGTAGGCGAGGAGGAACCGGTGGTCGCGGAGCACCGGCGAGGCGGCGCAGCGTTCGGCGACTTCGTCGAGGTAGCCGATGTCGCCGGACCACTGCGCGCGGGAGAAGCCGAGGGTGGAGTCACCGGCGGCGTAGACATTGGCGCCGAGGCCGCCGACCGCCTTTTCGAATGCGGGAACGATCGTGTCCATCCGGGCGAATTTCGGGGTGAGCCCCTGGATCGAGCAGTGTTTGCACCGGCGTCCCGGGCGCGTTCCCCAGGTGCAGCCCGCGTCCAACGGGAGAGTCACCATGCGTTTCAGGTCATAGTGGTGCGCGTACCAAACGTCGAACGCCTTGTCGTAGTACCGCTCCAGTTGGTCTTCGATGAGCGTGTAGTCGGGGAGCATGCGGCGGTCGAGTGGATAGGTGGGAGCGGGCTGGTTCACGACCCCGAGGTGTTCGCGATAGGCGAGGGAAGGGACGCGTTTCAGATCGAGTTGGCCTCGTAACGCGTACAGGAGGCCGAGCATGGTGAAGGGGCCGTTGTTACCGGTGCTGACGAAATCGACGAGCCGGTGACCGTAGTGGCCGGTGAGTATTTCGCGATGGAGGATTCCCGCATGGTCGTTGCCGAACACGACGACCGCGTCCGGGTTCACGCGCTTGATTTCCGCGGCGACGATGAAAGCCCACAGTGCGGTGGCGGTGTAGACGGTGAACGCGGCCACGTCCGGGGGGTCCGCGGCGATGGCGGCACGTACGTCGTCCCACGGGACATGGCTCAAGTCGAGGTATTTCCAGGAGAGTTCGGGGAGGTACCGCTCCTGGTAGGTGATCATCTCGACCAGGCCGGAGTGCGGGTAGACCGTCCCCTCGTTCCGGTACCGCTCCTGGCCGTCGACGCCGTCCACGAGCGCACCGCCACCGGAGTGGCCGCCGCGGTGGGCGGAGGTGAGCGGCAGGGCGAAGTACCAGACGGACAGGGCGGCGGAGGCGGGGCGAGGACCGCTACCCGAACCGGGGCCGGTACCGCCGGATGCGCGAGGAGTACGACCGCACCGGCTCCACCGCGTACGCCGTGGAGCACGGCCTGGGCCGCACCGGGCGGCTGGTCACGTCGGCCGCGCTGATCCTGTTCTTCGCCTTCGCCGCGCTGGCGTCCGCCCCGGGCACCGACATCAAGGTCCTCGCCACCGCGCTCGGCGCCGGCATCCTGCTGGACGCCACGGTCGTACGGGCACTGCTGGTGCCGGCGATGGTCTCGCTGTTCGGCAAGTACAACGGGTGGCTGCCCACCGGGATCGCCCGGCTGCTGCGCGTCGAGCCGTCACCGCTGGTCCCCGACGCCGTCCTTCCCGCCGGATTCGAGGCCGACCCGCACCCGCCGACCCAGCCCACAGCCGACCGCGAACCGCTCCTCCCCGAGGCGCGTCCGTGACCCGAGCGGCCTGCTGCCCACGACGCGCACGACCCGTCAGCCGAGAGACGCGAGGTACTCCTGAGCCCGCCCGAGCGGCCACACCTCGCCGATCTTGTGCCTGATGTCGAAGAGGTTCGCCGCGTGGATGTCCGGGTCACGGTCGCCCACGGCCTCCTCGACCACGATCGGTACGAATCCGTGCTGCATGGCGTCCAGCGCGGTGGCCCGGACGCAGCCGCTCGTCGACAGTCCGCCGATGAGCAGGGTGTCGATGCCGTCGGCCGTGAGGTGGGCGGCCAGTTCGGTGCCGAAGAAGGCGCTCGGGCACTGCTTCGTCACGGTCAGCTCGTGCGGCGCCGGGGACAGGCCGTCGATGAAGTCGCCGAAGGGGTTGCCCTCGGCGAACACCCCCAGGACCGGCACCTTGCGCAGGAAGAGGCCGCCGTCGCTGCCGTCCGCCCGCAGCAGCACCCGCGTGACGATCACCGGGATACCGGCCCGGCGGGCGTCGGCGAGGAGGAGCCTCATCGCGTCGACCGCCGGTTCGACACCGGCGTACAGCGGGCAGTCCGGGTCGATGTAGGCGCGGGCGGGGTCCACCAGGATCAGGGCCGGGGACGTGCCGGGGGTGAGTTGGCCGTCGAACCCGGCGCGTTCGTAGTCCTCCTGCGCGGAAGCGGAACCGGTCATGGCGTTGCCCTTCGTGAAGTGGCGGACTCCGGTGGGGTGTTGACGGCGACCGCGTCAGCGGTACGGGGTGCCCGCAGCGACGTGGGAAAGGCCAGGCAGATCACTCCCCCGACCGCGACGATGCCCGTGAGGACGAACCCCGTGGCGCGGATGTTGGCGACGAAGCGGTCCAACTCGCCGGACGCGAGCACGTTCAGGGTGTTCAGTGTCCCGTCGTACGCGGCCTGGCGGGCCGGTCCGCTCAGCCCGGTCGTCGTGAACGCGAGGGCGAGGGCCGTACTGAGGAGGTAGCCCACGTTCTGTGTGGTCGAGCGCAGGCCGTTGGCCATGCCGCGCCGGTCGGCCGGCACGGACAGCATCAGGGCACTCGTGCTCGGTGTCATGAACAGCCCGGTGCCGGCCCCGACGAGGAAGAGGAACGGGGCCACGGCCAGGAACGGCACGGTCGTCGTCGAGAGGGTCAGTGAGAAGCCCAGCAGTCCGCAGGCCGTGACCGCCATGCCTGTCGTCGTCAGGGTGCGCGGGGTGAAGCGGTCGAACAGGGAACCCGCGGCGGCCGAGGTGATCAGCGTGCCGGCCGCGACCGGTGTCACCAGCACCCCCGCCTCCAGCGACGTGGCACCGCCGACCGCCTGCTCGTGCAGGGACGCCAGGAGGACGACGGCGTAGCTGCCGACCGCGTTGGCGAGGACGGCGACGAGCACGAGGGCGATCGCGCGGGTGCGCAGCAGCGCCACGTCGACCAGGGGGTGCGAGCGTCGCGTCTGGACGGCGACGAAGGCCGTGAACAGTGCGAGGGTCGCGGCGCCGCAAGACCACGGCAGCCAGTCGGCGACGGTGGACGTGACACCGGGGGTCAGGGTGAGGACGAGCGCGGTCAGCATCGCCGTGGACAGCAGCGCACCCGGCAGGTCGAACGGTTCGCGGGCCCGGCCGGCCCGCGTTCCGGTCGCCGGGACGGCCAGGACCGACGCACCGATCGCGACCAGCCCGATCGGCACGCAGACGACGAACAGCCCACGCCAGCCGAGGAGTTGGGTCGCCGCGCCGCCGACGACCGGTCCGGCGACCTGGGCCGTGGCGGCGACGGTGACGTTCCAGCCGAGGGCCCGGCCCAGCGTCCGTGCGGGGAACACGTCGGTCAGCAGGGCCGTGTTGTTGGTGATCACGGCGGCGGCACCGACGCCCTGCACGACCCGGGCCGCGATCAGGAACCCGGCCGACGGGGAGAGCGCCGCGAGCCCGGTCCCGGCGGTGAAGACGACGAGCCCGGCGAGATACAGGCTGCGGCGGCCGACGATGTCGGCGACCCGGCCGAAGACGAGGATCAGGGCGGTGGTGACCAGCATGTAGCCGAGCAGGATCCAGTCGGCCTGCCCGGGGTCGGCCCCCAGCTCCCGGGTGATCGTGGGCAGCGCGACGGCGAGACCGCTCATGTTGAGGAACACGGCCACCACCCCCACGGCGGTGGCCGCGAACACCCGCCACGGACCTCGGCCCGCGGTCACCACCGCAGGCCCGGACCGTCCGGAGCGACGGTCACCCGGCGAGGGACCGTGACTTCATCAGCGGCTGGATGCGGGTGCCGAAGTTCTCCAGGCCCACGAGGAAGTCGTCGAAGACGAGCATGATCCCCTTGGTGCCCTCGACCTCGGCGACCTCGTCGAGCATCCTCGCCACGGTCTCGTACGACCCGACCAGCGTGCCCATGTTGAAGTTGACCGCGCCCTCGGGCAGCACGATGGTGCGGGCGGTGGAGGTGTCGTCGGCGGTGGTGTCGGTGGCGGATTCGCCGGCCATGTACGCCAGCGCCGCATGGTCGGCGTTGTCGTGGTAGTCCTGCCACTTCGCCCGGGCCGCCTCGTCGGTCTCGTCGGCGATGATCATGAAGAGAGAGAGTGCGCCGACGTCACGGCCCGTCCCCTCCGCCGCGTCCACGAGCGAGGCCGTGGTGTCCGACAGGGCGAGGGGTGTGTTGACGCCGCTGCCCAGGATGAAGTTGTACTGGGCGTGCTCGGCGGCGAACCGGATGCCCGTGGGGCTCTGTCCGGCCGCGACGATGTCGATGTGCCCGTCCGCCGGGCGCGGCGAGAGCACGCAGTCGTCCATCTCGTAGAACTCGCCCTTGAAGTTGCTGACGCCCTCGCTCCACAGCTCCTTCATCACGGTGACGTACTCGGCGGCGCGGGCGTAGCGGTTGCCGAAGTGTTCGTCGCCGGGCCACAGGTCCATCTGGGAGTACTCGCCGGGTGCCCAGCCGGTGACGATGTTGATGCCGAAGCGGCCCGGGGCGATGGAGTCGATCGTCGTGGCCATGCGGGCGACGATCGCCGGGGGCAGCACGAGGATCGGGGTGGAGGCGTACAGCTTGATCCGCTCGGTCACGGCGGCCAGGCCCGCCATCAGCGTGAACGACTCCAGGTTGTGGTCCCAGAACTCGGTCTCGCCGCCGAATCCCTTGAGTTTGATCATCGACAGCGCGAAGTCGAGCCCGTGCTCCTCGGCCTTCTGCACGATGGCCTTGTTCAGCTCGAAGCTCGGCAGGTACTGGGGTGAACTCTTCGATATGAGCCAGCCATTGTTGCCGATGGGGATGAATACGCCGATGTCCATGCCGCTCCTGTGTGACGGGTGGGCGGGGGTGAGCCTGACGGGGTGACAACGTCCGGACATGATCAAGGGGTTCCATACCCCGTTCACGACGCCCCGTTCCCCCGGATGCCGAGTATTGTCACCCGAGCGAACACGGGTGGACCACCGGGGTAACTCGGTCTGGAACGCTGCCTGTTGAGAGCCGTGTGCGAGAGCGGGAGTCAAAGGTGAGAGTCCTGCGCAGCACCGCGTTATGTGAGGCGGGAACGGTAAAATTTACGGTATGAACGCACGTCTGGCGCTGCTCGGCACCGTGGACCCCGGCGTCACCGAGAGCGAAGTGTTCCGGCTGGCACTGCAGCACGCCGTGGGCGAGCTGGGCGCGCTCGGGGGAGCGATTCACCTGCGCGGGCCGATGTCCGCGCTGCGGCTGGTGTCTTCGACCGGTCTGCCGCCCGCCCTCACCCGCCCGTGGGAGATCATCGACCAGGAGGGCCCGACGGCCCCGGCCAGGGCCGTGCGCCAGGGCCATGGTGTGTGGGTGCCGGTGCAGCCCGCCGCCGCGGGCCAGAAGCTCGCCTGGCCCGGCACCGGGCTGGCCGCCGTATCGGTGTCCGGCGGGGACCGCAGCATCGGCGCGCTCACGGTCCTGATGGGCGAGCAGGGCGAGCCCACCCCCCGGCAGTGGGACTTCCTCCGGGATCTGGTCGCCTGGACCGAGGAGCGGATGCGGCAGGCGCCCCCGCCCTCCGGGCCTTCCCAGAGCGATCCGAGCGGCCACCGTGACCGGCTTCGGCAGGCTCTGAAGGAGGTCAGCGTCGGTTCGTGGGACTGGGACATCCAGGGCGGCGAGCTGATCTGGGACGAGGCGGCCCTGGAGCTCTACGGCACCAGACCCGAGGACTACACCGCCAGGGTCGAGAACTGGATGGCGTGCGTCCACCCCGACGACCTGGCGCCGACGCTGGACGCGGTGGACCGGGCGATCCGCGAGCACGGCGTGTTCGAGGCCGAGTACCGGGTACGGCGCCTGGACGGCACGTACGGCTGGACGCAGGCCCGCGGCCGGGCGACCTACGACGAGGACGGCGAGCCCCTCCGGATGATCGGCGTGGGCTGGGAGAGCAACGAGTCGCGGTCGGCCCGGGACGCGCTGAGCCGGGCCCTGCGTCACATGAGCGACGGGTTCCTCGCGGTGGACGAGGAGTGGCGGATCACCTTCGCCAACCTGGAGGCGGAGCGCACGCTGGGCCTCTCCGAGGAGGAGCTGTTCGGGCGCCTCCTGTGGGAGCTGCCCACGGTGCGGAACGTCCCCGGTCTGGAGGACCGCTGCCGCAAGGCCGCCGCCGAGGAGACGCCCGTCGGCTTCGACGCCCAGTTGGAGGGCACCGGCCGTCGCCATCACCTGCGGCTGGTCCCGGGTCCCGACGGAGTCACCCTCTACCTCACCGACGTGACCGAGAAGCGGCAGCACGAGGAGGAGCGCCGGGCGTCCGAGCTGGCGGTGGCCCGACGCGCGGTCCGGATGGGCGAGCTGACGGCCGCCCTCGCCAAGGCGACGACCTCGAAGGACGTGGTGGCCGCGGTGGCCCGCCGGGTGCTGCCGCCGTTCGCCGCCGCCGGGCTCCTGGTGCAGGCCGTCGAGGGCGACCGGCTGCACACGGTGGGAGCGGACGGCTACCCGGACGACTTCCTGGCCACCGTCGACGGCCGCGTCCGGACGCCCGGCGAGCCGGGCTGGGACGTGATCGCGTCCGGTCTGCCGATGTTCCTCTCCTCGGCCGAGGAGTACGCGGCCCACTACCCCGAGCTGGCCGCCAGACCGGAGCGGGCGGGGAAGGAGGCGTGGGCGTTCCTCCCGCTGACCGCGTCCGGCAAGACCTTCGGCGTCTGCGTCGTCGCCTTCGACCGCGCCCGCCGGCTCACCGACGAGGAACGCACCCTGCTGACCACCATCAGCGCCCTCGTCGCCCAGGCCCTGGAACGAGCCCGGCTCTACGACGCCGAGCACACCCGTTCCCGCGAACTCCAGCGGAGCCTGCTCCCCCGGGCCCTGCCCGAGCTGCCCGCGTGCACCGCGGCCGCCCGCTACCTTCCCGCGGGCCAGGGCATGGACGTGGGCGGCGACTGGTACGACATCATCCCGCTCTCCGGCGGCCAGGTGGCCCTGGTGGTCGGCGACGTCATGGGCCACGGCCTCCCGGAGGCGGCGACGATGGGCCGCCTCCGCACCGCGCTGCACACCCTCGCCGACCTGGAACTGCCGCCCGACGAGATCATGAGCCACCTCAACGAACTCGTCTCCGGTATGGGCGAGGAGTCGTACGTGACGTGTCTGTACGCGCTCTACGACTCGACGACCCAGATCTGTTCCATCGCCGGGGCCGGTCATCCGCCACCGGCGGTGGTCCACCCGGACGGCACCGTGCACTTCCCGGAGCTGTCGGCCGACCCGCCCCTCGGCGCGGCGGAACCCCCTTTCGAGACAGTCGAGTTGAAGGTGCCGGAGGGCAGTCTCCTCGTGCTCTACACCGACGGCCTGGTCGAGTCGTCGAAGCGCGAGATGGACGAGGGCATGGCGGACCTGGCCCGCCTCCTGAGTACGGCGATCCGGACCGAGTCCGGTGCGGAGGCGGACCTGGAGCAGCTCTGCGACACCCTCACCGCGGGCCTGCTCCCCGCCGAGCACTCGACGGCCGACGACGCCGCGCTCCTCGTCGCCCGCCTCCACGCCCTGACCAGCGACAAGATCGCCTCCTGGCCGCTCCCCCAGGACCCACGGGCGGCCGGCCAGGCCCGCCGTCACGTCCGGGAGCAGCTGCGCACCTGGGGCCTGGAGGACCTGACCCCGACGACGGAACTCCTGGCCAGCGAGCTGGTCGGCAACGTCGTACGCCACGCCAAGGGCCCGGTCAGCCTGCGCCTGCTGCACGGCGCCGAGCTGATCTGCGAGGTCTTCGACGGCAGCCTCACCATGCCCCGTATCCGCCGCGCCACGGAGACCGACGAGGGCGGTCGCGGTCTGCAACTGGTCACCGCCCTCTCCCAGCGCTGGGGCACCCGCTACACGCCGACGGGCAAGTGCATCTGGACGGAGCAGACACTGGGCACGCCCGGGGGCCAGCCGGAACTCCCCGACGACGCCTTGGAGTTGATGTTCCCGACGGCGGTGGACTTCACCGGGGATCTCGACGCGCTGCCGTTCGGGGACGAGGACTGAGCGACCGCCTCGGGGCGTTCCGGCCTATTGGTCGGTTCGGAGGGTGTTTCGCCGGCCGGGTGACGCCCCGGACGGCGAGTTCGGCGAGGTTCGAGCGGGTGACGACGGCGGAGGTCTCACCGTGCCGTCGGACGCTGCGCAGGCCGCGCCGGACCTGGCGCGAGAGCTGGTGCAACTCTCACTGGAAGGTGGCGAGTCGCTGCTCGGCGGCGCTGCGGACGCGACGGTCTCCCCTTGGGTGCGGGGCGTACCGCTGCTCTCGGAAGGACTCGGTGCGGACGTGGTCGCCGGTGTGGAGGATGTCGTCTCGGGCCCCGGTGGTGTAGATGTGCAGGCCTCTGCGCGGTGCGGGGGCCGAGGAGTCGTCGACATCGTGGCCGAGCAGAGTCCAGCGGGAGCCCTGGAAGAGGCTGAACAGCCGGGCGGGATGACCGCCAACCCCGGTCACGGGTGCGTCGGGCGCACGGTCGCCGGCCGGCACGCCGGTGTCACGGTTCTTGGCCGCTTCGAGCAGCTTCTCGCACAGCCCGCGGACGGCCTCGGCGGGTTTCCAGTCGAGGTTGCAGGAGTCCTGGACCCTGGTGTTGAGGCTCTGTCCGCCGGTCGGCGGATGACAGTGCGCCGCGTCCCCGGTCAGGAAAACGTGTCCCCGCCGGCAGCTGTCGGCGAGCCGGGCGTTGCACGATCGACCCGGCGTACCTGAGCCGGGTCAAGGAGGTCGTGGACCGGGCGATCGCCGACGGCTTCTACGTGATCATCTTCGACACGACCTGGACCCGGAACGCCGCCGCGTTCCGGAACGAGCCCGCACAGCTGATCTTCGAGAGCGTCAACGAGCCCAAGTTCGACAACGCCGACAACGCTCGCGCGGCCGAGTTTCCCAACGAGCTGAACACGTCCTTCTGCACCCCCGACCAGCCGCTGATGAACAATCTGGCCACCACGATCAAGCCGCTGCACGACTCCCGGCCGATCGCCACCATGCACTACTACGGCTGCTTCCTGTTCAGCGTGAACGTCGCCGGCGCCATCCGTCTCGACGCGCAGGCCCACGGGGACCTGGACAAGACGTTCCAGCGGATGCACGACACCTTCGTCGCGAAGGGCGTCCCCGTCGTCCTCGGTCACGCGGCTCGTCGGCAACCGTTCCTACGGGGTCAGGGCGACGCTCCAGGCCGAGTCCGCCGTCCAGCTCATCCCCGGTCGGGCAGGTTCGAAATTTCGCTTCACATTCGGAATCTTAAGGCCTCATGGAGACTAAACAATCGACCGAACATGTCAACACCCGTCACCGAAGCACCGTCACAATGCAGCCAGACATCGCGCATGGCTACATCAACCGGCAACTGAGCTGCCAAAACTCCAACTTGAACGCTTCGAATGTTTCGGTCCTCTCTACGACTTGTGCGAGAGGGATTGACGGAGTTCACCGACTCCCTATCATCCTGAATGCCCGACAAGCCGATCGCTGTTCGACATCCCGCACACACACATGTCATGTGCGCCTCAAGATCCACAGACCGCACCACACAACCCCCCACGCCACGAGGAGAACCATGAATCCACTGAAACGGCTCGGCTGTCGCCGAGTCTCGATCCTGGCCCTGCTGGCCTCGACCGTCCTGGCGACGCCCGGAACCGCGACCGGCGCGCCCGATGCCGTCCGGGCCTCCACCCTGGGCGCCCAAGCGGCCCAGTCCGGGAGGTACTTCGGAACCGCGGTGGCCGCGGGCCGGCTCGGTGACGGCACGTACACCGGCATCCTGGACCGGGAGTTCAACGCGGTCACACCCGAGAACGAGATGAAGTGGGACACCACCGAGCCCTCCCGCGGGTCGTTCAACTTCGGGGCCGCCGACCAGATCGTCAACCGCGCCGTCGCGCACGGCCAGCGGATGCGCGGCCACACCCTCGTCTGGCACTCCCAATTACCCAGCTGGGTCAGCTCCATCAGGGACGCGAACACCCTGCGCGGTGTGATGAACAATCACATCACCACGGAGATGAGCCACTTCAAGGGCAAGATCTACGCCTGGGACGTGGTCAACGAGGCGTTCGCCGACGACGGCAGCGGCCAGCTCCGCAGCTCGGTCTTCCGGGACGTGCTGGGCACCGGGTTCGTGGAGCAGGCATTCCGCACCGCTCGATCGGCCGACCCGGCGGCCAAGCTCTGTTACAACGACTACGGCATCGAGGACTGGAACTCGGCCAAGACACAGGGCGTCTACCGCATGGTGCGCGACTTCAAGTCCCGCGGTGTGCCCATCGACTGCGTCGGCTTCCAGTCCCACTTCGGCACCGGCGGACCACCGGCCGACTTCCAGACCACGCTGTCGAACTTCGCCGCCCTCGGTGTCGACGTACAGATCACCGAACTGGACATCGCCCAAGCGTCGGCGACGGCGTACGCCAACACCGTCAGGGCCTGCATGAACGTCGCCCGCTGCACCGGCATCACGACCTGGGGCATCCGGGACAGCGACTCGTGGCGCAGCGGCGAGAACCCCCTGCTGTTCGACCGCAACGGCAACAAGAAGCCGGCCTACAACGCGACACTGACCGCACTGGGCGGCACCCCCACCACCACGCGCGGATCAACCGCCGCACAGAGCAAGGCAGTTCACCCGGCCGAGTCCGCCGCCCTGCCCGCCACCTTCACCTGGAGCTCCAGCGGTGCACTGATCGCGCCGAAGCCCGACGCGACCCACAACATCGCCGGGATCAAGGACCCGACAGTCGTCTACTACAACGGCAAGTACCACGTGTTCGCGAGCACCGCGAGCACCTCCGGCTACAACCTGGTCTATCTGAACTTCAGCGACTGGTCGCAGGCGGGTTCGGCGACGCACCACTACCTGGACCGCACCGCCATCGGGTCCGGTTACCGTGCCGCGCCACAGGTGTTCTACTACGCGCCGCAACGCCTGTGGTACCTCGTCTACCAGACCGGCAACGCGTCCTACTCCACCAACCCCGACATCAGCAACCCGAACGGCTGGAGCGCGCCGCGCAACTTCTACGCCTCGATGCCGGACGTCATCCGGCAGAACATCGGCAACGGCTACTGGGTCGACATGTGGGTGATCTGCGACAGCGCCAACTGCTATCTGTTCTCCTCCGACGACAACGGGCATCTCTACCGCTCCCAGACGACCGTCGGTCAGTTCCCCAACGGGTTCACCAACACCGTCATCGCGGCCCAGGACTCCAACAGGTACGCCCTGTTCGAGGCCAGTAACGTCTACAAAGTGCAGGGCGCCAACCAGTACCTGCTGCTCGTCGAGGCCATCGGATCGGACGGCCGACGCTACTTCCGTTCGTGGACGACCAACAGCCTCACCAGTTCCTGGACACCCCTGGCCGCCTCGGAGAGCAACCCGTTCGCCCGGGCGAGCAATGTCGCCTTCCCCGCAGGCTCGTGGACCAAGGACATCAGCCACGGCGAGATGATCCGCGCCGGCTACGACCAGACGCTCACGATCCCTGCCTGCCGACTCCAGTACCTCTACCAAGGCAAGGATCCCAACGCGAGCGGCGACTACGACAGCCTCCCGTGGCGGCTCGGCCTCCTCACCCAGACCAACTCCACCTGCTGACCGACCGCGCCGTGGGGAGTGCTTCCGGCGGGAGCGCTCCCCACGATCATGGCCGCCTCGGGGGCCAGCCACCGGCAGACCCACGGCTTCTCACGCACGGCAACCGCGGCGTCGGAGCCGGCTCCTCGGCAGGACAGATCCCGCCCACGTCGCCCACAAAGTGATCTACGGCCAGTCACCAAAGGCCCGAAGGACGTTCCTGTCGGCGGTCCACCCGGCTGGACTCCGGCCCCGAACGCTATCCGAACAGGCGTCGCTGGATCTCGCGCCGGTAGTCCTCAAGAGTCCTGTCGAGATGGGCCGCAGTCGCCTCGGCCGCCTCGTCGGGCCGACCGTCGCGAATGGCCCGGTAGATCACCTCGTGCTCGGCGACCGCGGCCTCGGTTCCCTCGCCGAGCGAGTCGTGGATCCCGATCGCGCTGGACTGTCGTTGCAGTCGGCGCGCGTCCCGCACGGCGCTGACGAGGAAGGCGTTGTGCGAGGCCGCGGCCACAGCCATGTGGAAGTCCTCGTCCGCCTTGTTGAAGACACCGACCTCACCGTTGACGAACCCGTGCCGGCACTGCTCCACGGCCACCTCAAGGCTCCGTAGCTCGGCGGGCGTGGCGCGGGTGGCGGCCAGGCTGCTCGCGGCCATCTCCTGGACCCTGCGGAACTCGAACAGCATCAGCACGTGATCGAGGTCGACGGGACGGAAAAAGCCGCCCCAACGGCTGGTGACGAGCATGCCCTCGTCGTCGGCGACGAACAGTCCGCGTCCCTTGTGCGCACGGACCCGGCCGAGCGCCGAGAGGATCTTCACGGCCTCCCGCACCACCGCCCTGCTGGTGTTCAGCCGCTGGGCCAGGTCGTTCTCCGTGGGCAGCCGATCGCCTGCCTCCAGTCGGGACTCGGCGATGAACTCAAGCAGCTGCTCCGCCACGATCTCGTAGCCGGGCCGGTAGTCACCCCGCTTCTCCGCGCCGTTCACCGCCGCCGCCGCAACGGGAGGTGCCTGCGTCGGCAGGGCCGCCTGGGGCGCGGGCATGTCGCTCATCTGTTCTGCCTCCTGGCTGACGCAACTGGGGCGGCTCGTCCTGTGCAGCCACGCCATCCTATCCCAAGCGGCAATGAGTCGTATTCATTGAGCAGATCATCTCGCCCATCGTGCGCGATCATCAAATACCCCAATAGTCACTTAGCAGACACCAATAGCTCCATCCTCGGCGTATTGCCGGAGAAGAAGGTTGCACAAACCCTTGACGCGACCCTCGATAGGGCGGCTAATTTCTTCCGCGACGGCAAACGAGACGGCCGTCCGCAGTCTTCGGCGCCCGACCGCTTCGGCCCCGCGTCGCCCTGTCCTCGCGCCACCTGCCCATCTGCTCCGGGCGCCCTGTAAACGAGTGGAGTCGCACATGACCGTCTACAAGCCTTCGTCCGGCCGGGAGAGGGCAACCAGCAAGAGGCGTACGGCGTCGCTGGCCTGCTGTGCGGTCACCGCTGCGCTCACCTTGACCGCCTGCGGCGGAGGCGCCACGGGTACGACGGCCAAGGACGGCTTCGGTCAGGCTCCGCAGAAGGACGGCACGTTGACCGTCTGGGTGGACGCGACCCGCGTGGAGGCCGCGAAGCTGTACCAGCAGCAGCACCCGGACGTGAAGCTGAACATCGTCACCTACGACGGCGACGCCAACGGCTCGAACTACCTCCAGACCAAGGTCCAGCTCTTCAACCGCACCGGCAAGGGCTGGCCGGACCTCGTGTTCAGCTCGCAGAACAACGAGGCGTCCTGGGCGGTCGACGCGAACTTCGCCGCTCCGCTCAACAAGGGCCTGATCCCCGCGGCGACCCTGGGGAAGTTCGCGAGCGGAGCCAACGACGTCTGCACGGTGGGCGGCACCGTCTACTGTCTGCGCAACGACCTCTCCCAGGCGGTGCTCTGGTACAACGCGCCCCTGATGAAGAAGTTCGGCTACCGGATCCCCACGACCTGGGAGGACTTCCAGGCGCTCGGCGAGAAGGTGGCCAAGGAGCACCCGGGCTACCTCGTGGGCGACGCCGGCGACTCCTTCACGCCCGAGATCTACCTGTGGGCGAGCAAGTGCGGCGCCAACGACATCACCGGCCCGAAGGCGGTGTCGGTGAACACCTCCAGCGAGGCCTGCACCAGGATGGCCAAGCTCATGGACGTACTGATCAAGAACAAGTCCATGTCCATCAGCGGGGTGTTCAGCACCGACTTCGGCAAGAACGAGGCCGACAAGGTCCTGCTCATGCCGGGCCCCGCCTGGTACGGCGGCGCGGTGTTCGAGGGCACCTTCAAGACCCCGGCCAAGCAGATCGGCGCGGCGCCCGTCCCGCAGTGGAAGGGGGAGACCTCGCCGTCCACCGGCAACGTCGGCGGCGGCACCTGGCTGCTGTCCAAGCACTCCACCCACATCAAGGCCGCGACCGACTTCCTGAAGTGGGTCACCACCGACAACGCCTACCAGGGCGAGAAGGCGCCGGGCTTCCCCGCGTACGCGCCGGCGGCCGAGACGTGGCTGAAGGGACAGGACACCTCGGGCTACTTCGCAAGCGACCTGAGCGCTCTCAAGACCGCGTCCTCCCAGGTCTGGACGGGCTGGGGCGCGGGCCAGTTCAGCCAGGAAGCGATCTGGGCCGCGACCGTCAAGCCCGGCCTGACCCAGGGCAAGAGCGTCGTCTCCATGCTCCCGGCCTGGCAGGACTCCATCGTCAAGTACGCCAAGTCCAACGGATACAAGGTCTCCCAGTGACCCTCACCCACTCCGCGGGCAGCTCTGCCGGCCGGCGCCGCAACGGCGCCGGCCCGCAGAGCCGGGCCGGTATGGCCTTCGTCGCCGCCTATGTCGTCCTGCTGGTCGCCTTCGGCGTCCTTCCCACGGCCTACGCGGTCTACTTCGCCTTCACCGACGCCGGGGGCAGGGTCACCGGGTTCGCCAACTTCGTGTCCACGGCTCAGGACTTCCGGTTCCTGGACGCCCTGGGCCATGTCGCCGCCTACCTCGCCTTCTGGCTGCTGTCCCTGGTGGTGTTCGTGGTGGCCCTGGCGTTGCTGCTGCACGGCCTGGCCTCGGGTTCCGCCGGCAAGGTGCTGCGTTTCCTCTACTACATACCGGGGGCGCTGGCCGGCGCCGCGAGTGTGCTGGTGTGGCTGTTCATGCTCGACCCGACGGTGAGTCCGGTCAGTTCCCTGCTGGGCGTGATGGGGTTCCACACCTTCGGCGAGGTGATCGCGCCCGGCCACCTGCCGCTGCTGTTCACGGTCATCGCGTTCTGGACCGGCGCCGGGGGCTGGATCGTCGTCATCTACGGCGCGCTCAACAACATCCCCACGGACGTGATGGAAGCCGCGCGGATCGACGGCGCGGGCGCCTGGCGGACCGCCTGGCACGTACAGATCCCGATGCTCCGCAAGTGGATCGTGTACATGGTGATCCTGGCCTTCGCGGGCGGGGCCCAGTTGTTCGTGGAGCCGCAGTTGCTGTCCCTCGCCAGTGTGGGCGTGGCCGGACGCGACTACTCGCTCAACCAGTTGACGTTCGACTTCGCCTTCCAGATGAACAACATCAACGGCGCCGCCGCGGTCTCGGTGGAGCTCCTGGTCGTCAGTGTGTCGGCCGCCGCCGTCTTCGTCGCACGGTCGGGGTTCTTCGATGCCGACTGAAACCTCTGCCGGCCGAGTCGCCGCCACGGCGGGCCCGGAACGGGAAGCGCCCCTCATGAGCCGATCGCATCACCAGCCGTCGCCCCGCCCGCCCGTACGACACCTGGCCGCCCGGCTGCTGACCGGATCCGTACTGGCCGCGTTCCTCGTCTTCTTCGTGCTGCCGGTGCTGTGGCTCGTCCTCGCGGCGACCAAGACCGACCAGCAACTGGTCCACGACAACCCGCTGTCCTTCGGCTCCTTCCACGCGCTGAAGGCCAACTGGGACGCGCTCACGGCGTTCCAGGACAACGCCGTCATGCAGTGGCTCGGCAACTCCGCGCTCTACGCGGTGATCTCGCTGGTCATCACCCTCGCTGTCGCCGTTCCCGCGGGATACGCCCTGGCCATGACCGAGTTCCGCGGTCGGCACACCCTGCTGGTCGCGACCCTGGTCGTGATGCTCATGCCGAACGCCACGCTGGTGGTGCCGTTGTTCCTGGAGATCAACGCGGTGCACCTGATCGGCACGATGTGGTCGATCATCCTGCCGTACTCGTTCTATCCGTTCGGCGTGTACCTGACCTACATCTACTTCACCACCGCCGTACCGAAGGACCTGCTGGCGGCGGCACGGATGGACGGCTGCTCGGAGTTCCGCGTCTTCTGGCACATCGCGCTGCCCCTGGCGACGCCGGTCATCGCGCTCGTGGGCTTCTTCAGCTTCGTCGCCAACTGGACCAACTACTTCCTCCCCTACGTCATGCTCCCCGACAGCAGTCAGATGCCCATCCAGGTGGGAGTCGGCAGCCTGCTCAGCAGCGTGCCGTCCTTCAACCCGGCCGTCGGCACGCTCGCGATCGAGCGGCCGCAGCTGGCCCTGGCGACCCTCGTGGCCATCACGCCCGTCCTGGTCGTCTTCCTCTTCGCCCAGCGCTTCCTGGTCAGCGGGATGCTCGCCGGCGCCACCAAGGAATAGCGGCCCGTCCCGGCCGTCGTCGCCGGCGCGCGCCGTCCCGCCGCCCACCCCGAACGGAGATCTCCCATGCCCTTCAGCTCTGCGGACCGCAGCACGGCCGAGGACGCCGCCGACGGCGGCCCGGTCGCGCCACCCGGAATCGAGGCGGGGGTACCGCTGCTCGAACCACCCGGCTGGGCCCTGGCCCAGCGGTCCCTCTTCGATCTCCTCGACCATGCCTGGCGGCGCTTCGCCCACGACTTCACCGGTCCGGACGGACGGCTGAACTACTCCGGCGCGCTGACCACCCGTGACGGTGTGGACGACTTCTACGAGGTGTTCTTCAACTGGCCCCAGCTCTACCTTCTCGGCGGCGCCGACGACCTGCTGCCCGCCAGCGAAAGGCACTGGGAGGGAGTGACCCGGCAGCTCACCGAACTGGGCATGCTGCACGGGGAGTTCGAGCGCGGCTACGACTGGTTCCACCAGGGCGAGAGCCTGCTCCTGCTCTACTTCCTCAGCATGGCCGCCCCCGATCGATGGTCCGAACGCGCCCTGCGCTTCGCCGACTTGTACGTCGACCCGGCCCACGGCAACTACGACCCCGAGCACCGCGTCATCACCCGCCCACACAACGGCAGCGATCCCGACCGCCGGGGCCTGTTCGACGGTGCCGTCTATCCCTGGCTGGAGAAGGAGGCACAGACCTACGGCTTCCCGCTCGACTGGATCCCCGAGGCCGGCGAGGGCCCCTACCCGCTCTCCGCGGACCCACGTCTCGGCACGCAGATGCGCGACCGGACGGGTGTCGGTGACACGGCGGTCAACCTCGCCGCGGCCGGGCTGGTCCTCAACGCCTGGATCCTGTCCGGCGAGGACCGCTACCGCGACTGGATCGTCCAGTACGTCGGGGCGTGGCGGGAGCGCACCGAGGCGAACGGCGGCCTCGTCCCGGACAACGCCGGCCCGGACGGCGTCGTCGGCAGTCTGCTGGAGGGCCGTTGGTACGGCGGCCACTACGGCTGGTCCTGGCCGCACGGCTGGCACAGCGTGGGCCACGCGGCCTGTGTGGCGGCGCTGGCGGCGGCCACGGTCACCGGCGACGACGGCTACCTCTCCATGGTCGCGACCTCACTCGACACGCTGATCAGCCACAGCAAGGTGATGCCCTACACCGAAGCGGACTCCAGCCTCCCCTCCAAGTGGGAGGTCGAACTCGGCCCCGACGTCGACACACCCACGCCTCACCTGCCGTTCCGCCACAACGACTCGGGCTGGTTCGACCACAACCCGGCCACCCCGCCGGTCCCGGTGGCCCTGTGGCACCACACGGCCTCCGACGCCGACCGTGCGCGGCTGGAGGGGCTGCGCGAGGTCGACGGCATCGACTGGCGGACCGTCCGGCCGTTCCGGGCCAAGGAGGAGTCCGGGCACGAGAAGGCGTGGTTCGCCTTCCTCGCCGGCGACGACCCGGGCTACCCCGAGCGGATCCTCGCCGCCGCCCAGGCCCAGATCCGCCACCGCCTGCGGCGCATCCGGCGCTACCGCGACCTGGACGTGCCCGAGGCCGACATCCACGTGTGGCAGCAGTGCAACCCCGTGGCCACCGAGGCCCTCGTCCAGCTGACGTGGGGCGGCCCCCAGGTGCTGTACAACGGCGGCCTTCAGCAGGCCCGGCTGCGCTATCACGACGCCGACGCCCGCCGGGCCGGCCTGCCGCCGGACGTGGCCGCGCTGGTCACCTCCATCGACCCCGGGGCGACCACCGTCGAGCTGGTGAACCTCTCCCCCGAGTCCACACGCACGGTGATCGTCCAGGCGGGTGCCTTCGCCGAGCACACCATCACCACCGTCCGGTACACGACCTGCGCGGACGACGGCTGGATCGGCGGCATGTACGACTACGGCCACACCGAGCCCGTGGTCACCGAAACCGAGTACGTCTGCGACAGCGCCTTCCTGACGGTCCGGCTGCCCGCGTCCACCCGCATCCGGCTCACCCTGTGCCTGCGACTGCGCACCAACACGCCCAGCTACCGCACGCCGTTCGACGCTCCCGCCGACCGGCCCTCCCCCGGTGCGGAGGAGGAAGCCGCATGAAGCGCGTCGCCCAGACCATCAGGCTCCGACCCGAACACCGCGAGGAGTACCTCGCACTCCACTCGGCCGTCTGGCCCGGCGTGGAAGCCGCCTTGCACCGTTCGAACATCCGCAATTACAGCATCTTCCTCCAAGGCGACGTGCTGTTCGCCTACTTCGAGTACCACGGCGACGACTTCGAGGCCGACATGACCGTCCTCGAAGCCGACCCGTCGACCCAGGAGTGGTGGAAACTCACCGACCCCTGCCAGGAGCCCTGGCCCGACCGTGGCGCTTCCCGGCAGTGGACGGAACTCCCCGAGATCTGGCACCTCGATCCGCCGGGCGACACGACCAGCACCTGACACAACTCGCCCCGGACCACGGGGCCCCACCGGACTTGGACCACCAGTGACCCCCACCGCCGCTCCTCTCATCGACGCCCACCACCACCTGTGGGACCTCGCCCTGCGTCCGCAGCCCTGGCTCGACGACCCCGCTCTGGCAGCGATCCGCGGCACCTTCACCCCCGACGACCTGCGTACCACCGCCACGCGGCCCATCGCGGGCCGCCGTCTGCACAGCACGGTGGCTGTCCAGTGCGTGGCCGACATGTCCGAGACGGAGGACCTGCTCGCGCTCGCGGAGCGGGAGGCGTTGATCGGGGCCGTGGTCGGCTGGGCGGACCTGACGTCCCCGGGGATCGGCGACCGGCTCGACGGGTTGCTCGCCGGGCCGGGCGGCACACGGCTGCGGTCCCTGCGTCACCTCGTACAGGGCGAGACGGATCCGCGATGGCTGCAACGCCCCGATGTCGAAAGCGGGTTGGCGGCGGTGCGGGACCGCGGGCTCTCCTACGACGTGCTCGTCCGCGGCCACCAGCTCGACCAGGCGATCCGGCTGGCCGAGCGGTTCCCGGACCTGCCTCAGGTGCTCGACCACGCCGGGAAACCGTCGATCGCCGACGGTGAACTGGCCGACTGGGAGGGCCGGTTGCGCAGGCTGGCCGCCCACCCGCACGTGGTCTGCAAGGTCTCGGGGCTGATCACGGAGGCGGACCACGGGAAGTGGACCGTCGACGACATCCGCCCGGTGTGGGACGTCCTGCTCTCCGCCTTCGGACCGGACCGGCTGATGTTCGGCTCCGACTGGCCGGTCGCGAACCTCGCGGGCGGCTGGAACCGCTGGGCCGCCACCGTGGACGAACTGCTCCAGGGCTGTTCCGACGCCGAGATCCACTCGATCCTCGCCGGCACCGCGACCGCCTTCTACCGCATCCCCTCCGTGCCGGACGCGGCCGACGTCGCCCCGCACACGATCTGACCACTACGCCCACCCCGTCGCGCGCACCTGTCGCGCCCCCTGCGAACCCGCGCCGGACACCCAACACATCTGCTGACGAAGGGTGCCCGCGCTGAAAGGACCCTGACGACCCGATGCCCCTTGCCGTCCGTTACGTCTCCGCCCGCACTCTGGACACGGCTCCGGCCGAGCCCTCCCCTCCCGGCCCCGGTGAGGTGGAACTGACTCCCGCCTTCGTCGGTATCTGCGGCACCGATCTGCACCTATTCCACGGCGACATGGACGCCCGCGTCGCCGCGCCCGCCGTCCTGGGGCACGAGATGTCCGGCCGGATCGCCCGGGTGGGTCCGGGTGTGGAGGGCTGGCGGACCGGTGACGCGGTCACGGTGATGCCACTGCGCTGGGACGACACCTGCCCGGCCTGCCGCGCCGGCCATCAACACATCTGTCAGCACCTGGACTTCATCGGTATCGACTCCCCGGGCGCGATGCAGCAGCGCTGGACCGTACCCGCCGCCACCCTCGTCCGGCTGCCCGGCACCCTCGCTCTGGACCTGGCCGCGCTCGTCGAGCCCACCGCGGTGGCCGTGCACGACGTGGGCCGCGCCGAGGTCACCGGGGGCGAGAAGGTCGTGGTGGTCGGCGGCGGGCCGGTCGGCATCCTGATCGCGCTGGTCGCGCGGGCGACGGGTGCCGACATCCGGGTGGTGGAGCCGAGCGCCCACCGTCGGCTGCTGGCCGAGGAGTTGGGGCTGACGGCGTGGGACCCGGCCACGGACGATGTGGCGGCACTGGTGGGTCGGTGGACCGGGGACGCGGGCGCGGACGTCGCCTTCGAGGTGTCCGGTGCGGCGGCCGGCGTGGACACGGCAGTGGACGTCCTGGGGGTGCGGGGCCGGCTGTGCCTGGTGGCCATCCACTCCCGGCCCCGCGAGGTGGATCTGCACCGCTTCTTCTGGCGCGAACTCACCCTGGTGGGTGCCCGCCTGTACTCCCGCCGCGACTTCGAGACGGCGGTGGCCCTGGTGGCGGACGGCACTGTTCCGGCCGGGCGGCTGATCAGCAAGGTCGTCCCTCTCACCCAGGCGCCCGCCGCGTTCGAGGCGCTGGAGGGCGGCGGTGACGTGATGAAGATCCTCGTGGACTGCACCGCCGCCACGGCCCACGACGTCCGGGAGGCCGGCGTATGACCTCCTTCGACCTCACGGGGAAGCTCGCCGTCGTCACCGGTGCCCGACGCGGCATCGGCCGTGCCATGGCCCGGGCGCTCGCGGCGGCCGGGGCGGACATCATCGGCGTCAGCGTCGGCCTGGAGGAATCCGGCAGCGCGGTGGAGAAGGACGTCCAGGCCGCCGGGCGCGGCTTCGAGGCGATCCGCACCGACTTCGCCGACCCCGAAGCCGTACGGGCCCTGGGCGCGGACCTGGCCGGACGCGGGCGGCCGATAGACATCCTGGTCAACAACGCGGGCACGATCCGCCGCACTCCGGCAGCCCAACACACCGACGCAGACTGGGAGTTGGTGCTCCAGGTCAACCTCACCGCACAGTTCGCGCTGACCCGTGCGGTGGGCGCGACGATGGTGGACCGCGGCCGGGGGAAAGTCATCTTCACCGCCTCGCTGCTCAGCTTCCAGGGCGGTATCACCGTCCCCGGCTACACCGCCGCCAAGCACGGCATCGCCGGGCTGACCAAAGCCCTGGCCAACGAATGGGCGCCGCACGGTGTGAATGTCAACGCCCTCGCCCCCGGGTACATCGCCACCGACAACACCCGGGCACTCCGCGACGACCCGGACCGCAGCACCGCGATCCTGGACCGCATCCCCGCCGGACGCTGGGGCGACCCGGACGACCTGGCAGGCGCAGCGGTCTTCCTCGCCTCCGACGCCGCCGCCTACCTCCATGGCGTCGTCCTCCCTGTCGACGGCGGATGGCTCGGCCGATGAACTGCTCCAGGAGCTCCCTTGCAGCAACGTGAGATCCCCGGAACATCCGTCGCGCTCACCGAACTCGGCTTCGGAGGGGCGGGGATCGGCAATCTGTTCCGCGTCACGCCGGTGCACGACGCGAAGGCCGCCGTCCACGCGGCCTGGGACGCGGGCATCCGCTACTTCGACACCGCACCGCACTACGGCCTCGGCCTCTCCGAGCGTCGTCTGGGGGCCGCGCTGCGAGACCGCCCGCGGGACGAGTACGCCATCTCCTCCAAGGTGGGCAGGCTGCTGGTGCCCAACGAGGATCCGCGCGGTGTCGACACCGAGGGCTTCGTCGTCCGCGACGACCTGCGCCGTCGGTGGGACTTCAGCCGCGACGGCGTCCTGCGCTGCATCGAGGACACCCTCACCCGCACCGGCCTGGACCGCCTCGACATCGTGTACCTGCACGACCCCGACGACCACTGGCGGCAGGCGGTCGAGGAGGCCATGCCCACCCTCGCGGACCTGCGCCGGCAGGGCGTCGTCGGCGCGATCGGCGCCGGCATGAACCAGTCCGCGATGCTCTCCCGCTTCCTGCGCGAGAGCGCCGCCGACGTGGTCATGCTCGCCGGCCGCTACACACTCCTGGACCAGTCCGCACTGGACGATGTCCTGCCCGCCGCACGGGAACAGGGCAGGAGCGTCGTCGCCGTCGGCGTCTTCAACTCGGGCCTGCTCGCCCTCGACCGGCCCACCGAAGGCATGAAGTACGACTACCAGGACGCCCCACCGGAACTCGTCGCGCGGGCCCTGGCGATCGCCGGGACCTGCGAGGCGCACGGCACCACCCTGCCCGCCGCCGCCATCGCCTTCCCGTTCACCCACCCCAGCGTCGTCAACGTCACCCTCGGCATGCGCAGCCCCGTCGAAGTGACACGGAACGCGGAACTGCACGGGAGTACCGTTCCCGCGGCCCTCTGGGACGACCTCCGCGCTCAGGGGCTGATCAGGCACGTCTGAGAGCGATACCGACGACCGCGTACGGTGGGGCCGGAAAGCGACGCTTTCCGGCCCCACCGGCTACCGCCCCACCAGGTCGGGCAGGCGGCCTGTCACTGGATCGTCCAAGCCTGGTTGGACTGGTTGAGCGGCATCCACTGATCGACGGCGGCTCCGTTCGCCGTCGATCCGCTGCTCACCTCCAGGACCTGCCTGCTCTCGAAGTTGCGGATGAGGTACCCGCCGCTGGTCGGCTCGAAGTACCACAGCTGGTTGTTGCCACCGCCGTAGGTCCCCTGCTGCGCCCCGGTCCCCTTCCAGTGGCTGGAGAAGTTCATCTCGAGGGCCTTGCCGCTGTTCCTGTTCACGATCTTGTAGAGCTGCCCGGTGACCGGAACGATGGTCCACTGCTGGTTGGCGCCACCGGTGCTCGGCCACTGGACGACGCTGCCGCCGTCGGCGGTGGACCATCCGTAGACATCCATCATCTGCCCGCTGTTGACGTTCTTGATCGTGTAGAACGTCGACGGGTTGATGGTCGGCGTACCGGTCGCGTCCTCCAGTGCCCCGTCGGCCCGCTGCACACTGAAGTCCGTGATGTAGAAGTACGCGGCGTCGGTCTTGGCGACCCGCACGTAGCGGAACTGCTGGCGGACGTCGACGTTGCTCGTGAGTGTCGCGGCGAGCGGCAGGGTGTCCGTCTGACGTCCCAGGACGGTGTAGTTGCCGAAGGACGGGTCGTTGGACGCCCGGATCTCGAAGTTGCCGCGGGTCTCCGACTGGTCCAGGTTCTGGCGGGTCGTCAGTGAGAACTGTCCGAGCTGGTAGGCCTGCCCCAGGTCGACCTGCCACCACGCCGAGGAGTCACTTCCGGTGGGCGACCAGCCGGTCGAGTTGTTGTTGTCGACGGCGTTCGCGGCCGGCGTGCCGGAATCGTAGACCGACGAGGAGGACGCCGACTTGTTGTAGGCGAGGTTGAGCTTCGTCGCCAGCCCCTGGTAGGCGGACTCAAGACCGGAGGCCTTGATCACCGAGTCGCCGGACGTCGTGTTGTTGGTGAGCGTGACGTTGGGGCCGTTGCGGTTCTGGTTGATGAATCCGTCGGTACGCGACAGCACGTTGTTCGAGACGGTCATGTTGTCCGACCCCTCGTCCAGGTAGACGCCGTGCACGGCGTTGCCGCAGGCGGACGGCACTCGTATCGCGTCGTGGACGTAGTTGCCGTTGATGACCGTGTTCGGGTCGTTCGAGAGGTGGTAGATACCGGCGGAGTCGCACAGCCGGTTCATCACGTTGCCGATGCGGTTGTAGCTGACGCTGTTGTTGCCTTCGGCGTTGGCCGCCGACTGCCAGCCCCAGCCGAGCGAGATGCCGGCCCACGGAGTGTCGGAGATGTCGTTGTGGTCGATGGTGGTGCTGTTGACGAAGCCCGCGTTGATGCCCGCGGTTCCCAGGTAGTCCACCCCGATCCGGGTGATCAGGTTGTTCTTGACGGTGACGTTCTTGACCACCTCCCGGGCGTCCTCACCAGGCGGTGAGGTGGGCGGGTTGTAGACGGTGTGGTACTCCACGGTCGGGTCGGAGAACTTGCCGACCATGATTCCGTTGCCGGAGATGTCGGAGACGAGGTTGCCGGTCACCGTGCTGTCGTGCACGCCGTGGGACAGGTCGAGGGCGGTGGAGCCCATCTGCGTGAAGGTGTTGCCCGTGAAGGAGACCCGGTCGGCGTCCGCGGCCTGGACCCCGGCCGGCGGGCGACCGACGTACTGGTTGTTCGAGTTGTCCGCCGAGATGTTGTAGTTGCCGCCCTGGGCGTTGAGGTAGCCGTTGACCGTCGGTTCCATCCAGGTGGTCCGGGTGAAGGTGATCCCGGAGAAGCGCAGATCGTGGGCGGGACTGTCGAGGTTCGTGCCCTTGACGTCGAAGAGCGTCTCCAGCGTCGGCGCCTGCACCGCGGCCGTGGACATGTCTTCGCCGGGGCGGGGCTTGTAGTAGACGGTCTGCGCGGCCGTGTCGACGTAGAACTCGCCCGGCTCGTTGAGGAACTCGTGGGCGTTCTCGAAGTGCAGGGGAACGCCGTCGGAGAGCACCGGGAAGGGGCGCTGGAAGAGGATGCCCGCTTCGTGGTCCTGGATGGACACGTTGGCGGTGCCGTTGCTGGAGCTGATCGACTTCAGCCGCAGGAAGCTCTCGCCCCACTGCGTTTCCAGCATCATCTCGACCTGGTTGAGGTGGTCCCAGTTGGGGACCTGCGAACTGAGCACCTTCAGCAGCTTGTTGGGCTTGTCACTGCCCTGGAGCTGGAAGTCGGAGCCGATGTCGGGGAAGCGGGCCCGGGTGGCGCGGACCCCGTTGACGTACAGCTGCCGGAAGTTGAGGGTGCCCACGGACGCCTTGTACTCGCCGTTGGCAGCCGCGGTCCAGCCGGTGACGGCCTTGCCACTGGTGATCACGGGCGTCTCACCGTTGTACGCCTGGTAGACGACCGTGTGGCCGTTGGTGCCCGAGTCACTGGTGCCGAAGCTGATCGGGTCGGTGAGGGGGTAGGTGCCTCCGCGCAGGTTCACGACGATGTCGTCGGCCATGTTCGCGTTGACGGCTCGGACCGCGGTCTTGGCGGCCTGGACGGTTTTGAACGCCGCGGTGGTGCTGGTTCCCGAGTTGCTGTCACTGCCGTTGACAGGGTCGACGTAGAAGTTCGTCGTGGCCGCGTAGGCGGGTTGAACGGGAAGTACGGCCGCGAAGACGACTGTTGCCGCCGCAAGCGCCTTCAGTGTCCCCGCCCCGATGCGTCGAGGTCTCATCTGTGGTGTCCCTCCTCCAGACCCCCGCTGCTTATGAGTTGCATTTATCGACGCACTACGGCACCCCAGTCAAGACGATAGGCATATCTATTTTTCACCGACGCAACGCCGATGACATCCAGACATGCCAGGGCCCAACACGGTGTGCGTTACTCCAGCGGAAGGGAAACAGCAGGTGACAACGGATGGCATCACGTCGATCAAGCTGCGTGGCGCAGCCCGTCCAGCACACTTAGGAGATCAACCCAGATCATAAGTACTACTCATTGAGCACCCTGTTGCCGCCCACTGGACGCGAAGGTCAGCCACATCCCGATGCGCCGGCGTGACCGTGGCTCCGCACACGACCCGCCTCAGGCCCAGCACGGCCGGACGGCGCCCGCCCGTCAACTCCCCGCTGTCGCCCCGAAGGGAAGGGGTGCGCCTGAGCGCAGATACTCCTTCAGCCACCGCTCGGTGTTGCTCACATGCAGCAGTGCCGCGGCCTGGCCGAGGGCGGCATTGCGCGCGGCCAGGGCGTTGAAGATCGCCTCGTGCTCCGCGAGGGTGCGGCCCGCGGCCTTGTCGTCGACCAGACCGCGCCAGATGCGGGCGCGCAGGGTTCGGCCCGAGATCCCTTCGAGGAGGGCGAGGAGGGTCTCGTTGCCCGTGGCCGAGACGACGGCGCGATGGAAGGCCGCGTCGTGGACGTTCAGCCGTTCGACGTCGTCGTGGGCCTCGCGCATGGCGTCCAGATGCCGCTTCACCTCGGCCAGTTGCTCGTCGGAAATCCGCGTGGCGGCCAGGGCCGTGGCCATGGGTTCGAGGAGCCGCCGTACCTCCATGAGGTCCTGCAGGGCGACCGAGTCCCCCTGCAGGAGTTCCACCGCGCCGCCGAGCCCCTCCAGCAGGAGACTCGGCTGCAGGCTGGTCACATACGTGCCGTCGCCCCGCCGGACCTCCAGCACTCGGGCGACGGCCAGCGCCTTGACCGCTTCGCGGGCGAGGTTGCGGGACAGCCCCAGCTGTGCGGCCAGGTCCGGCTCCGGTGGAAGCTTCGCGCCCGGCGGCAGGGAACCCGTCGTGATCAGCTCACGGATCCGCTCGATGGCCTTGTCCGTCAGAGACACCCGGCACCCCTCCCCCGACCGCGCCCGGAGATCGCCCCGGAGATCGGTTGATGGTACTGGGACGTGCGCGAGAGCACTCACGGAGGCGGCGGTGGGCGCTCAGCTTCCTCGCGCAGACATACCATGTTCCGGCGAGAACATAACGCCCGAATCTTCATCAAACATCGTCAACTCCCTTGCCGGATAACGCCTTTCATCCCTGCAACCTGGTTGACACCTCAGGGAGAGACGACAAACCTTCATGCGTGACGCAAAGCGCCGCGCACCCCCCTCTCCCCTTCTGCACCAGGGATGTCTCCATGCCGAGTTCGATCAACAGACGCCACTTCCTGGCCAGTGCGACTGGCGTCGCCGCGACGGCCGTTGCCGGAGGTGCGCTCGACACCGGCACGGCCCATGCGGCACCCACCATGTACACGCCCGACTGGGACTCGGTCGACCGGCATCCGCCGGCCCCGGAGTGGTTCCAGGACGCCAAGTTCGGGATCTACTTCCACTGGGGCGCCTTCAGCGTCCCCGCCTACGACAACGAGTGGTACCCGCGCAACATGTACGAGGCGGGCAGCAACGCCAACCGGCACCACATCACGACCTACGGTCAGCCATCGGCATGGCCGTACCACGACTTCATCAACGGGGCGCGGGACCTCGCGGGCAACTTCGTGGAGTTCGCGCCGAAGCTGAAGTCGGCGGGCGGGAAGTTCGACCCCGACGAGTGGGTGCAACTGTTCGTCGACGCGGGCGCCAGGTTCGCCGGCCCGGTCGCCGAGCACCATGACGGCTTCTCCATGTGGGACAGCCAGGTCAACGAGTGGAACTCGGTACGGAAGGGCCCTGGGCTGGATCTCCTGCGGCTCTTCTCCACGGCCGTCCGCGCCAAGGGCCTCAAGCTGCTGGTGGCCATGCATCACGCGTACCACTTCAACGGCTTCTACGAGTTCGCCCCCGCCCAGACGGACCCCGGACTCAAGAAGTTCTACGGGCAGCTGGGCCCGGCCGCGGAGAACCAGCTCTGGTACGACAAACTCAAGGAAGTCATCGACCGCGCCCAGCCCGACATCCTGTGGCAGGACTTCAAGCTGGACGCCGTCGACGAGAAACAGCGGCTGGACTTCCTGGCGTACTACTACAACCAGGCCGAGAGCTGGGGCCGTGAGGTCGTCGCCACGTACAAGGACGGCATGAACGGCAAGGGCGAGGTCTTCGACTACGAGCGCGGCGGTCCGGGGGACCTGACCTCCCCGTACTGGCTGACCGACGACAGCGTCTCCAGCAGCAGCTGGTGCTACACCGAGGGCATCGGGTACTACACCGTCCAGCAGATGCTGCACTCGTTCCTCGACCGGGTCAGCAAGAACGGCAACGTGCTGCTGAACATCGCGCCGATGGCCGACGGCACCATTCCCCAGGCGCAGAAGGACATCCTGCTCGGCATCGGAGACCACCTGAAGCGCTTCGGCGAGTCGGTGTACTCGACCCGCGCCTGGACGGCGTACGGCGAGGGCCCGACGAAGATGGGCGGCGGTGCGTTCACCACCCCGCACGCCGGCACACCGCAGGACATCCGCTTCACCCGCGACAAGGCCGGCACCGTCCTGTACGCCACCGTCCTCGGCTGGCCCGGCAGTTCACTGACGATCAAGACCCTCGGTTCGGACCGGATCAACCTCTCGTCGTTGACCTCGGTGAAGCTCCTCGGCACCACCGCCGGCACATACGTCGACCTGCCCGCGCCGGCCCAGAACCCGTCCGGCCTCACGGTCACCCTGCCGGCCTCGGCTCCGTACAAGGCCAACGCCTACGTCCTGAAGCTCACCTTCTCCGGCACGATTCCGGGTCTGCGGCCACTCGCCGGCGCCGTCGCCTTCGCGGACGTCGACTACACCGGCGACGCGGGCGTGTTCGCCCTCGGCGACTACACCACGGCCGATCTCACCGCGGCAGGACTGGGCCCGCGCACCCTCTCCTCCCTGCGGCCGGCCCCCGGTTACCAGGTGACCGGCTACACGGAGGACGATTTCAGCGGCACTTCCTGGACGTTCGACAGCGATGTTCCCGACCTGCGGGTCACCGGCAGCAACGATCGGATCGCCTCACTGAGGGTCCAGTTCAACCCGGCGGAATTCTTCCGGGCCACCAACGCCACCAACGGCCTCGCTCTGGACAGCGGCGGCGATGTTGCCTCCGGCTCCGACCTCAAGCAGTGGACCTGGGACGGCAGCAGCAACCTCCAATGGCAGGTGGAGGCGGTCGACGGCGGGTACTACCGGCTGGTCAACCGCGCCAACGGCATGGTCGTCGACGGCTGGGGCGCCACCGCCGACGGCTCCCCCGCCCGTCAGGCCCCGTGGAACGGGGACAGCGACCAGCAGTGGAAGATCACCCACCGGGGCGGCGACCTCTACTCGATCGCCAACCGCACCACCGGCCTGGTCCTCGACGGCGGCGGCGAGGTCGCCTCGGGCTCGGTCACCAAACAGTGGACGTACGGCAGCAGCACCAATCTGCTGTGGTCCTTCACGGCCGTCTGATCCCCGGAACGTGACGGCGGCTGCGGCGCCGTGCTCCTCCCGCACGCCGTGGACCGACAAGTCGAGGCAGGGGAGGTCACCACACGGACGGGTCGCCGGCCCGGAAAAAAAATCGTCGGCAACCTTTGCGCTTCCTGTGACCACTGGAACTTTGCAGCATCGGCACGGTCATGGGAACGGACAGACTTGACTTCCTCCCCCTCCTGAAGGAGGGGGATTCCTACGGCTCGCGCTGTAGGGGTTCCTGTTTCAACGCCGACTGCCCGCCAGGAGAACTCCCTTGAGGTCTTACACCAGCTCCACAGGCCAAGACGGCCAGCCCGGCCGCCAGGATGTTGCAGGCCGCGTTGACGTCGCGGTCATGCACCGCGCCACAATCACACGTCCACGCGCGGACGTTCAACGGCATCTTCGCCGCGACCGCCCCGCAGGCCCCGCATAGCTTGCTGCTGGGGAACCAGCGGTCGATCACGACGAGGTCGCGCCCGTACCAGGCGCACTTGTACTCCAGCATGGAGCGCAGTTGAGTCCACGACGCGTCCGAGATGGCGCGGGCCAGCTTGTGGTTCTTCAGCAGGTTGCGGACGGTGAGGTCCTCGATCACGACCGTTTGGTTCTCACGGACGAGACGAGTCGACAGCTTGTGCAAGTGGTCGCGGCGCCGGTCGGCGATCCGCGCATGCACGCGGGCAACCGTACGGCAGGCCTTCTCCCGGTTCGCGGAGCCCTTCGCCTTCCGAAACAACTCCCGCTGCGCCCTGGCGGGACGAGCGCGGTCACGGCGCTCGTGACGCGGGTTGGTGACCTTCTCGCCGGTGGACAGGGTCACCAGGGAGGTGATGCCCGCATCGATACCGACCGCATTCGTCGTGGCCGGAGCCGGAGCAATGCGGTCGTCGCACAACATCGACACGAACCACCGGCCCGCACGGTCACGGGACACGGTCACCGTGGTCGGTACCGAACCCTCCGGGAGGGGACGCGACCAGCGGATGTCCAGCGGACCGGACATTTTCGCCAGAGTCAGGCGGCCGTTGCGCCACGTGAAGGCGCTCCGCGTGTACTCGGCGGACGCGCGGGACTTCTTCTTCGCCTTGAAGCGCGGGTACTTCGCCCGCTGGGCGAAGAAGTTCCCGAACGCCGCCTGAAGATGCCGCAACGCCTGCTGAAGCGGAACCGAGGACACCTCCGCCAGGAACGCGAACTCCCCGGTCTTCTTCCACTCCGTCAGCGCGGCCGACGACTGCACATAGGAAACACGGCGCTGCTCCCCGTACCAGGCCCGGGTGCGCTCCTCCAGCGCCTTGTTGTAGACGAGACGGACACAGCCGAACGTACGCGACAACTCCGCCGCCTGCCCGCCCGTCGGGTAAAAGCGGTACCTGAACGCCCGCTTAACCTGCTCCGCCATACCTCACACTCTATCAACTCCCGTGTGAGAGACGGGTATCGGACGGTCGGCGGTGGGCGCCGGTCCGCCCCGGCGGCGAACCGACTCCTCCTGCCCTGCTCCGCAGGAGCTTCGTTTCCTACCCCGGCCTAAAGGCCGGGGTATCCACGAAGGAAGGCCCCGATGAAGACAGCACGACAGATCGCGCGGCAGCGAAGGCGCAGACACAGGGCGATGGTGGGCACCACGGTGGCGCTCGGCGTCGCAGGGGTCCTCGTCGCCCTGGTCTTGGCATTGCTCCCCGACCGGGAGACAGACGGCACGTCGGTCGCGCTCGCGTCCGCCGCCGGTACCCCGGCAAGGGTCGCACTCCCGACGGACATCCCGAGTCCCACAGGCACTCCGAGTTCGACGGACTCACCGACGACGAAGCCGTCCGCGCACACCCCGTCGAAACGACCGTCGGCCACGGCCACGCCGAAGGCCTCGCGAGCAGCGTCGACCACGGAACCATCGGCGGGACGGATACGGCCCGGGACCACCTACACGGGCGTCGCCACCGCCTACGAGGCCGGAGACGGAGACGGCGCCTGCCTGTTCGGCCCGAGCGACGACATGATGATCGCGGCGATGAACACCACCGACTACGAGACGTCCAGGGCATGCGGTGCGTACGTCCGCGTCCGCGCGGCGAACGGCGCCTCCATCACGGTGCGGATCACCAACGAGTGCCCGCTGCCCTGCGCTCCCGGGCAAATCGACCTCAGCCGGCAGGCCTTCGCCAAACTCGCCGACCTCAAGGTCGGCCGGATCCCCATCACCTGGAACCTGGTCAGCCCCAGCACGTCCCGGACGGTGTCCATCAGGTACAAGACCGGGTCCAACCCCTACTGGTGCGCCATCCAGGTGATCGGCCATCGCAATCCGGTGGCACGACTCGACGTCCGCACCGGCAGCGGCTGGCGGCAGTTGCCCCGCACCGCTTACGACTACTTCGTATCCGCCGACGGCAGTGGGTGCGGCAGCACGATCAGAATCACCGACGTCTACGGAGAACAGCTGACCGTCAGTGGAATCGCCCTCCGGGCGAACGTCGTGCAACCGACCCGGGTCCAGTTCGCCCAGCACTGATTGATCGCTCTTGGCGCAACGGCGGCCCGCGCCTGACGCGCCTCGGGCTGCCCGGCGAGGCGGACAGCGGCGCCGGTGCGCGCCTGCCCCTGGTGGAGGTGACGGCCACGGGTCACGGTCGCGGCTGGTCGGGCAGCCGCCTCGTCGGCACCGGTCCCGGCGAGCGGCTGCGCGACCGGGCTCACCGCGCGACCCGCGACCGGCACCCCCTCGCCGTCCACCTCCAGGACGCCGAGACCGGAGTGGCCGCCGAGGTGACGTACCGGTCGCAGGACGGTGTGCCCGTTCTGCACCTGGAGTCGGTCAGCTCGCTCGTGGTGGGCTGCCTCGACGCCCAGGACCCGATGACCGTCGATGCCACGGACGTGTGAGCGACGTCAACGGCAGACCCGGCTTCAGCCTGAGCGGACAGGGCACCTGGTCAAGCTGCGGGCACCTGCCCATGGGCGGTCCGACGGACCGCCGTTCCGGCCGCACCTGGGTGTGGCAGATCGAGCACAACGGCGGGGGCCGGCGCTGGCAGAGCGGCGAGCGCGACGAGGCGGCCTACGCGGCACTGTTCGGACGTCGGCGCCGTCGCCGTCGCGCTGGATGACTCCGCCGCCCAGGAATCCGATGCCGGACACGACGCAGGAAGCGACGCCGGCCGGGCTGTTCGCGTCGCCCATGGCCACGCCGCGGAGGACGAAGAGCGGCCACCGTCCCAACCGTCCAGGGCATGACCGGCCGGCTCAGTTGTGTCCGTCGGCTGCCGGGCTACGGAGCCGAACCGCTCGGGGAGGTCGCCGGGGTGCGCTCACGAAGGCTGCCCGCCGCACAGGGGCGCCTTCGCTCGTGTCGGGGAACCCGGAACCCGTTCAGGCCCGCAGCGGGGAGCCGTTGACGGCGACCCGGCGGCCCTCCCTGGTGTGCGGGAAGTAGTCCCAGACGGCGTGGTGCTGCACGCTGCGGTTGTCCCAGAGGACGAGGGTGCGCTCCTGCCAGCGGACCCGGCAGTGCAGCACCTGGGTGCGGGCGATGTGCGCGTACAGCATGTCGAGCAGCGCGTCGCTCTCGGTGCGGGACAGCTCGGTGATGTGCGAGGTGTAGGGGGCGTTGACGAACAGCAGCTTGCGGTCGGTCTCGGGGTGGCGGACGACGACCGGGTGTTGGGTGCGCGGCACCTCGTACTCGGGCGGCGGGGTCTGTCCGGCCGCTGTCCAGGGCAGGGCTCCGTCGTGGACGGCGGTGAGGCTTTCGAGGAAGGTGCGCATCGCCGGAGAGAGAAGTTCGTAGGCGAGGTGCATGTTGGCGAAGACGGTGTCGCCGCCGCTGCCGCCCTCGGGGACGGTGGTGATGTACAGCAGCGAGCCGAGGGAGGGTTCGGCGTCGGCGGTGCCGTCGGCGTGCCAGCCGTTGCCGGCCACGGCCTTGGACTCCTTGGTCGCCTTGATGTCCAGGATGTACGGGTCGGATCCCTCGGGCGCGAGGGCCACGGGATGCAGTTCGCCGAAGACGCCCGCGAAGCGCTTGTGTTCCTCGGGGGTGATGTCCTGGTCGCGAAAGACGAGGACGTGGTGGGTGTGGAAGGCGTGCTTGAGTTCCTTCTCCTGCTGGGGTGTCAGCTCCCGGGACAGGTCGAGGCCGGTGACCTCGGCGCCGAGCAGCGGGGTGATCGGGGCGACGGACAGGGTGTCGTAGGGCTCGGCGGGGCGGGTGGTGAGCCGCTCGACGGCCTTGAGTGCGTACTCCTCCATGGGGGACCTCCGTGGGATCGGTGGGGTGGGTGAGGGTGACCGGCCTACAAGGCCTCGGTCGACGACGGGGCGTCCCGGCCGCTCGTGAACCTCTGCGTGCGCAGGTCGGTGATGTCGAAGGCGTCGGGTGCGGCAGCGGCCTGACGCCGGGAGTACCGCTCGGGCAGGCCGGTGCAGGGGTGCCGCACGCCGGCCTCCTCAGGACCGTCCGGCGGACCGGGACAGGGCGGCACGCGTTTCGGGCGGGCCGGCCGCGAGTGCTGCGGCGATCGCCGATATGTGGGGTTCCGCCACGAGTTCGTAGTGGGTGGCGTCGATGTGGTGGAGGCGGTAGGGGCGGGGCAGATGGGCGTCCCACGCGTCCGGCTCGGTCGGTTCGGGGGTCAACAGCCCTTCCTCTAGCGGGCGTTGGGCCAGCCACACTTCGGCGGGCGTCCGGTGCAGTCGGGGCAGCCGGTGCTCGGCCATGGCCGCGAGGTTGGTGCGGCAGCAGTGCGCGAGACGCTCGGCGTAGGCGCGGCCGGACTCCGGCAGCCGACCGCCACCGTTGCCGCTCAGCTCCCGGGCGAACACGGCGTCCACCTGCTCCTCGTCGTAGGCGGCGAGCTGCTGTCCGGCACCGGGTGGCGGCGGATCGAGGAGGTGGACGGCGTCGACCGGGCGGCCGTCCGCCTCGGCAAGTGCCGCCATGGACAAGGCGGTCCACGCTCCGAACGACCAACCCGCCAGACTCAGCCGGGAGTTGGGGTCGGGGAACGCGGCGCGCACGGCTTCCAGGTAGGCGACGGCGCGGTCGGCGATCGACCGGGCGGGCTGCGCCGGGTCACGCAGTGTCGGGTCGGCGATCAGGCAGACCGTCAGTTCGTCGGGCAGCGCCGCCACCAGGGGGCGGTAGGCCTGGATGTCGCCGCCCACCGGATGCACCAGGCACAGCACGTCCGGGCCCGGTCCGCGCTGCCACACCTCGACGTCCACGGTGGCTGACGCGCGCGTGCCGGTGTCGAGGTGGCCGAGGATCTCGGTGAGGCTCACCCGGTGGCTGAGCCGGGACAGGTCGATGTCGGTGCCGTAGCGGCGTTTCACCTCGTCGATGAGTTCGAGCAGGGTGAGCGAGTCGGCGCCCAGGTCGTACAGCGGCGCCTGCGGGTCGATCGTGTCCACGCCGAGGAGGTCGAGCAGGATCTCGGTGAGGTCGGCCGTGGGGTCGGCGGGTGCGGGTCGCGCGGAGGGCACCGGCCCGGGGTCGGTGAGCGGCTCGTGTTCGTAGAAGTAGGGGGCCTCCGTCAAGGGGGTGGTGTTGACCAGCAGGTGGGGCAACTGCAGGTGCAGGACCCGCTCGAAGACCGCGGCGCCGTCCTCGGGGGTGAGCGCCGCCTTCAGGTGTTCCTGGTGTCGGGCGTCGGTGGCCAGGGCGTCCTGTGCCATGCCGACGTCCCGCCAGGCGTCCCAGCCGATGCTCATACGGACGGTGGCGTCGTCACCGCCGGCAGGCGCGTGGTGGGCGTAGGCGTCCAGGCAGGCGTTGGCCGCCGCGTAGTCGAACTGCCCGACTCCCCCGAACCGGGCGGCCATTGACGAGCAGTAGGCCGCGTAGTCGGGGTCGTGCTCGGCGATGACCCGTTCGACGAGCAGGGCGCCGCGCAGTTTGGCGGCCGTGGCGCGGCGGGCGGTGGCGGGGTCACGGCGGGCGAGGAGCCCGCCGGCGGCCGTGCCCGCCGCGTGGACGATGCCGGCGAGCCCGTCGAGGTGCGGGGCCAGCCGGTCCACGATCGCGCTCAGGTCGTCCGTGGCGAGGTCGGCCCGGACCAGGGTGACGCGGTCCCGGTGTGCGAGCAGGGCGGCCGGGATCTCCGTTCCCCGGGCGACGAGGACCACGCGGTTGCCGGGGTGTTCCAGAAGGCGTGCGGCCAGGGTGGCGCCGATGCCTCCCGTGCCGCCGAGCACCAAGTGGGTTCCGGGGGCGGCCGATCGGACCGCGGGCCGCGGGGTGTGCGGGACCGGCACCGGCTGGAGGGTGCGTTGCCACCAGAAGCCGTCGCGCAGGGCGGTCGCCGGTTCGGTGACGGTGTCGTCGAGGAGCAGGTCGGGCAGGTGTGCCGCCCAGTCGGCCGGGCGGGGTCCGGGCAGGTCGGTCCAGCGCAGGGTCACGCCCAGTTCCTGCCTCGGGACTTCGAGAGCGGCGGCGAGGAGGCCCGCCTCGGGAGTGCGGACGGGGCCGGTTACCGGCTGCGCCCCGTGGGACAGCAGCCGGACGCGGGGCCGTTGGGCGTCCGGGACGTCGGCCAGGGCGCGGGCGAGCGCCGCGACGGTGTCGAGGCAGGCCCATTGCGCCGCCTCCAGCGCGTGGTCGTCGAGGCTGCCGTCGAGGGCCAGCGGCAGCGCGTGCAGCCAGTCGGCTCCAGGCCCGAACTCCGCCAGCAGGGCGGCGAGTTGTCCGGAGTCGGCAGGGTCGGCGGCGTAGCGGTTCTCGTCGAGGCGGGCGAAGCTCTCCGCGGCGCGGACGGTCACCACCCGGGCGTAGTGCCGTTCCAGGAACCGCCACGTTCCGCCGCCCGCGTCCGGTGCGGTGACCACGACGGCGGTGCGTCGCGGTTCGTGGGCGCCGGTGCGGGCGCGGCGCAGGCGTGTCCACACCGGCTGGTGCAGCCACTGGTCGGCGGGCAGTCGCCTCGGTCCGGTCGGCGGTGAGGGTGTGCGCGAGAAGTCGTACTCCGCCGTCTCGAAGGCGGGCGGTGGGAAGTCCCAGGGGGCGCCAGCTGGACCCTGCGGCCATATGAGGGTGTGTCCGGCGGTCCAGGCCTCGGCGAGGGCATACCCGTCCTGGTCCTGGGCCGACAGCCCGGCTCGCGGGTGCGGCGCGGTGACCTCGCCCATCGCGTCGAGCCATGCGACGGCGGAGCCGGCGTCCGGGCAGACGGCCGCCGCCCGGTGGCCGAGCTGGGGTCGGCCGGCCTGGAGGTGGCGCAGGACCTGCGGATAGGTGTCGGGGCGCGCCCTCAGGTAGGCGGCGATCCGACGGCCGTCCGCGCGGACGGCGGAGGCGGAGCCGGCCGACAGCACCAGGCAGGGCATCGTCTCGGACGGAGCGGATCCGTCCTCCCCCGACTGCGGTCGTTCCAGGAGCACATGGGCGTTGGTCCCCCCGATGCCGAAGCTGCTGACCGCGGCGACGCGCGGCACGTCCTGCGGCCAGGGTTCGGCGGTGACCGGTATGCGGAACGGCCCGTCGTCGATCTCGGGGTTGAGCCGGTCGAAGTCCGCCGTGGGCGGGACGATCCCGTGGTGCACGGCGAGCACGGCCCGCACCAGGCCGACGACGCCCGCGGCGGCGCCCAGGTGCCCGATCTGGCTCTTCACGGAGGACAGCGCGACCCGTGCGTCGTCCGCCAGTCCGTACGCCTGGCGCAGGGCTGCCGCCTCCACCGGGTCCCCGAGGCGGGTGCCGGTGCCGTGGGCCTCCACATAGCCGAGGTCGGCGCCGCTACGGCCGCTGCGGTGCAGGGCGGTACGGATCGCGGCGCGTTGCCCGGCCAGGGCGGGGGCGCTGTAACTGAGCTTGTCCGAGCCGTCGTTGTTGATGCCCGAGCCGGTGATGACGGCGTAGACGGTGTCCCCGTCGCGGCGGGCGGCGGTGAGCGGCTTGAGGACGACGACGCCGGTGCCGCTGGCCCCGACGGTGCCGGCGGCGTCCGCGCTGAAGGGCCGGCAGTGGCCGTCCGGCGAGAAGATGTGCTGCGGCCGGTAGGTGTAGCCGTCGGTGAGGTCGGCGTCGACGAGGACACCGCCGACGAGCATCACGTCGGCGTCGCCCTGCCGGAGCAGACCGGCGGCGACGTGCACGCCGACGAGTGAGCTGGAGCACGCCGACTGCACGGTGAAGGCGGGGCCTGTCAGACCGAGGTGGTAGGCGGCTTTGGTGGCCAGGAAGTCCTTCTCGTGGTGGAGTGCCAGCCGGAAGGTGTCGGGCAGTTCGGCGGGGTCCGACTCGCGCAGCAGGTGCTGGAAGTAGGTGTTCTCCCCGCAAGCGGCGAGGAGTCCGACCCGGTGTGCGGCCGGGTCTCCGATGCCGGCGTGGGCGAGCGCCTCGACGCAGTTCATCAGGAGCTGCCGCTGCTGGGGGTCCATCAGCCGGGCCTCGTGCGGGCTGATCGTGAAGCGGCCCGGGTCGAAGGTGAACATCCCCGCCAACTGGCTGCGGGCGCCCACCCGTTCGTCACTCGTCGGGAAGTGCTCGATGCCCCGGCGGCCGGAGACCACCAGGTCCCAGAAGGCTGCCAGGTCGGGGGCGCCGGGCAGTCGTACGGCCATCCCGATGACGGCGATGGGTTCGCCGGCCCGCTCCGCCGCCGGTCGCGGCGCGTCGGGGGTGAGCGGGGCGGTGGCCTCCGATGCCCGTTCCTCGATGAGACGGGCCAGCGCGCGGAGGGTGACATGCTCGAACAACTCCGGTACGGCGAAGGGGAGATCGCCCTCTCCCGCGCAGCGGAGCTGGAAGCGCATCAGGTCCAGGCTGGTGGCGCCGGCGTCGAAGAACCGCTGTTCCACGTCGATGGTCCTGCCGGTGACCGTTTCGAAGAGCGCGGCCAGCCGTCCTTCGAGAGGTGACCGGGTCGGGGTGGTCGCGCCCGCCGGGCGCAGCTCGCGGCCCTGGGCGGTGAGCGCGGCCGTACGGTCCACCTTGCCGCTCGGTGTGCGCGGCAGTTCTGTCAGGCGGCGGAAGCGGCCGACGCGGACGTAGGCCGGCAGCAACCCGGCGAGGTGGTCCGCGAGTTGTACGGGGTCGGGGTCGCCGCCCCGGCATTGCAGGCAGGCCACGAGCCGTCCGTCCGCCACCGTCGCGACCGCGTTGGTCACCCCGGGGTACTGGAGCAGGGCGGCCTCGACCTGTCCCAGCTCCAGCCGGTGGCCGCCGAGTTTGACCTGGCTGTCGGCGCGGCCCGCGTAGTGCAGGAGGCCCTGCGCGTCGAAGCGGGCGAGGTCGCCGGTGCGGTAGAAGGTCCCGAGGCCGGGGTCGTCGGTGAAGCGGTCGCGGTGCGGAGTGTCGTCGCCGAGGTAGCAGCGACCCGCCATGAGGCCGCCGATCAGCAACTCGCCGGTGGCGCCCGGCGGGACGGGGTGGCCGCCGCCGTCGACGACCCGCAGGACGGCGTTCGCCACCGGACGTCCGATCGCCGGGCGCAGCGGCCAGCCGGTGGGGTCGCCGTCGAGGCACAGGCCGCTGACGACGTGGGTCTCGGTGGGGCCGTAGTGATTGAACAGCCGGGCGTCCGGCAGACCGGTGAACCAGCGGCGGATCGCGTCGGTGCACACCAACTGCTCCCCGGCCGTGACGACTTCGCGCAGCCGGGACGGGAACTGCCGGGTGCGCACGCCGTGTTCGGCGAGTAGTTGCAGAGCGACGTACGGCAGGAAGATCCGCTCCGCTCCCCCGGTCTCCAACTCCCGCAGGAGGGACGGGACATCGTGCCGCCAGGCGGGCTCCACCAGGCGCAGCCGTCCGCCGGAGCACAGGGTGGTGAAGATCTCCTGGAAGGAGACGTCGAAGGACAGCATGGAGAACTGCTGGGTGGCGGCGGGCCCGCGCAGGCCGCCGTCGACGCGCTGCCAGGTCAGCAGGTTGCACAGCGTCCGGTCGGGGACCTGAACACCTTTGGGGGTGCCGGTGGAGCCGGACGTGAACAGGGTGTAGAGCGGCCGCAGCCCCTGGTGCGCGGGCAGTCGGGGCCTTGCGGTGGGGGCTTCGGCGAGGGTGAGGAGGTGCCGGGGCAGGGACGGTGGTGCGATCGCGTCGAGGATGTCCTCGTCCTCGGGTGCCACGAGTACGCACAGGGGGTCGGCCTGGTCGAGCACGTGCCGGAGCAGGGGCGGCGGGTAGGCGGGATCGAGGGGGACGACGGTGAGGTTGAGCCGTGCCGACGCGAGCAGCGCGACGATGTGTTCGGCGGAGGGCTGGAGGTAGAGCGCCACGGCGGCCGCGGCGGCGGGATCGGCCGGGAGGCGGGTGCTCAGCACGGCCGCCAACTCCGCTGCCTGGGCGTCCAGTTCGGCGTAGGTGAGGGTCAGCTCGCCGGTGGTGACGGCCGGGGCGTGCGGGGTGCGGGCCAGCTGTCGGGTGAAGCCTTCGGCGACGGTGGTGAAGTCCGGTGTCCGCGTGGGGCCTTGGCCGTGCTCGGGCAGGGAACGACGGTGGGCGGCGACCAGTTCGTGCAGGGTGACGTCGGTGTCGTCGGTCAGATGGTCGAGGGCCTGGCGGAAGAGGAGGGCCGCGGCTTCGGCGCGTTCGGCGCCGATGTCGTCGCGGTACTCCCAGAGGCAGTCGAACCCGCCCTCGTGCTCCACCACCGACAGGGCGAGGGCGCACTTGGCGCCCAGCGGCTCGGGCCACAGGGGGCGCACCTCGCAGCCGTCCAGGCGCAGAGCCGAGAAGTCGGTGTTCTCCAGGACGAACAGATAGTCGAACAAGGGGGTTCGCTCGCGGAAGGCGCGGTCCGCGAGGATGTCGGCGAGGGCGACCTCCTGGTCCCGCAACACGGCGTGAACGGCGTCGGAGTGGGCCGAGAGATGGGCGTCCAGTGAGCGCTGCGGCTCCATCGGCAGGTCGAGGAGCACGGTGTTGGCGAACATGCCGACCGTGTCCGCGAATTCGGGCCGGGGCCGGTTCGCCACCGGCGTGGCGATCAGCGGACGGTCCTGCCCGGTCACGCCGTACAGGCTCGCGGCGAACGCGGATATCAGCAACTGGAAGCGGGTCAGGCCGAGTTGGGCGGCGCGGTGGTCCAGTGCGCTGCGGCGGACGAGGTCGAGCGAGGTGCGCAGCAGGCGGGCGCGTGGCGCGTCGGGGACCGGCAGTGCGGGTGACGGTTCGCCGTCGCGGCCGTAGTGGGAGCGCAGTCGCGCGCGGCGCTCCTCGTAGGCAGGGCTCGGGTGCCAGGCGCGCTGCCAGTGGGCGAAGTCCAGGGGTGTGTGGGTCGGACTGTCGGCGGTGCGGGCGTCGGTGAGGTCGCGCAGGATGAGGTTGAGCGACCAGCCGTCCACGGCGACGTGGTGCAGGTGCAGCAGGAGCAGTCCGCCGTCCGGTCGGGTCACCCAGGCCGCCCGGAACATCCGGGCGTCGGCGAGGTCGAAGCGGTGGTCGAAGAACCGGTCGGCGGTGTCCTGCCACTCCTCGCCGGGGTCGGCTTCGAGGTGGTGCCAGGGGTCGTAGGGATCGCCGGTCCGCTGGAGGAGTCCGTCGGGGGTGGGGACCAGCCGGGTGCGCAGGGCCGCGTGCCGTTCGACCAGCGTGCGCACCGCGCTGTGCAGGGCCACCGTGTCGACGCGGCCCTGGACGCGGAAGGCCAACGGCACGTCGTAGGAACGGTTTTCGGGCTCCCGCTGGTGCAGGAGCCAGAGGCGTTCCTGCTCGCTGGTGGCCGGTGCGGTCGCCTCGCCGGAGGGGGCGGGCACGGCGGGGTGTTCACCGGCGGCTCTCTCCGGGGCGTGGACGGCGTCCGCGAGGGCGGCGAAGTCCGCCCGCAGGACGAGGTCGTGCGGCAGGTCGACGGCGAAGCGGTCGAGGATCTCGAAGCGGAAGCGCAGCGCCTTCAGCGAGTCGCCGCCGCTGGCCGCCCAACGGTCGCCGGGACGCAGGCCGTCGACGGCGAGGATGTCCTCGGCGATCTCCAGCACCCGGCGTTGTTCGGCGCTGACGGGGGTGTCGCCTTCCGGCGTACCGCGCCACGGGCTGGGAGCGTCGCGCAGCAGGGCGGCGCGGTCGACCTTGCCGTTGGCGTTTCGCGGCAACTCGGCGACGAGGTAGGTGTGGTGGGGACGCATGTAGGAGGGCAGGGCGCCGGCGAGGTGACGGTCGTAGGCGTCGTAGGAGAGGTCGTCGCCCAGGACGAGGAAGGCGAGCAGTTCGCTGCGGTCCGCGTCGTCGCGGCGGGTGCACACGTAGGCCTGGCGGACGGATGACTGGGCCAGGATCTGCCGCTCCACCTCGCCCGGTTCGATCCGGAAGCCGCGCACCTTGACCTGGCGGTCGGCCCGGCCGACATAGGTGATCCGGCCTTCGGTGTCCTGGCGCACGAGGTCGCCGGTGCGGTACCAGCGCCGGTCCCCGCCGTGCGGAACACGTACGAAGCTGCGGCCGGTCTGCTCCGGGAGGTTGCGGTAGCCGCGGGCCAACGCCGGTCCGGACAGCAGGAGTTCGGCCACCTCGCCCGGTGCGGCGGTGCGGTCGTCCTCGGTGCGCAGCAGCACGCCGGTGCCGGGCAGCGGGGTGCCGATGGGGACCGTGTCGCCGGCGAAGTCCCGTGGGATGGGGTGGCACAGGGCGAAGGTCGTCGCTTCCGTCGGCCCGTAGATGTTGTGCAGGACGGTGCGGGCGGCGGAGTTGGTCCGGTACCAGCGGCGGATGATCCGTGCGTTGAGCTGTTCGCCGCCGACGAGGATCTGCCCGATGGTGGCGAACGAGTCGGGCAGCTGCTCGACGACCGCGTTGAACAGCGCCGTGGTGATGAAGAGGATGTCCACGCGGCGCTCGCGGAGTACGGCGGCCAACCGCTCGGGTCGCTGCACCTGCGTGTCGTCGAGGACGACGCACACGCCGCCGGTCAGGAGCGGGACCCACACCTCGAAACTGAGCGCGTCGAAGGCGGGGTTGGCCAGGCAGGCGAAACGGGCGCCGGGCCGGAGGTCGAGGTAGCCGGGCCGGGCCAGCCGCAGTACTCCCTCGTCGGTGACCTCCACGCCCTTGGGGTGTCCCGTGCTGCCGGAGGTGTAGAAGACGAAGCCCGTGGAGGTGTCGGCGGGGTGTGCCGCGGAGACGGTGGGCAGGCCGGAACCGTCACCGCCCAGGAGCGAGTGGACGTCCAACACGGCGAGATGTACGGGCAGTTGGCTCCCTCCGTTGTGCACTACGGCGACGGCGTCCGAGTCGTCGAGGATGTGCCGTTGCCTGTCGGGCGGGCTGAGGCGGTCGAGGGGGACGACGGTGGCGCCGGCGCGGCGGATGCCGAGCATGACGCAGACCAGTTGCCAGGAGCGGGGCAGGCTCACGGCGACCGCGTGTCCGGGGCGAACTCCGGCCGCGCGCAGGCGCGTTGCCACTCGGCCGCTGGCTCGTTCGAGTTCCGCGTAGTCGAGGACCCGGTTGCCGTCCTCGACGGCGACGGCGGTGGGGATGCGGCGAGCCTGGCCCAGCACGGCCTCCGCGAGGGAGACGGACCTCATAGGGACCGGGGAGACTCTGTGGGCATGACGGAGGTCCATCACGCCTCCCGTATCGGCAGAGCCAACTGGGCGCTGTGATGGGCCAGTTCGGCGGCGAGCAGGGTACCGACCTGGGCGGCTCCGACGCCCTCCAGGATCTCCCAGTGGTCGCACTCCATCGTCTCGACGCGGTAATCGCCCTCGGCGCGGCGGCGCCAGAAGTCGCGGACCTCGGTGTGAAAGGGGGTGTCGTCGCCGTCCGGTACGGCCTGGGCGAGGACCAGGCGCGTCGGGGAGGCGGCCGGGAGGTGTTCGCGGGCGGTGAGCCGGTTGTGGTTGTAGAGGTGGAAGTAGCGGTCGACCTGGGCGTCGTCGATGCCGGGATACATCCCGTTGAACCTCACGAGTTTGTCGCGGAACTCGGCCGCGTCGACGGCGCCGATCTCCGCCCGGGCGGACGCGTCGTCGGTGGCCTGGGTGTCGAGGAGGACGACGCTGACCGCACGGTGTCCGGCGCGGGCCAGGAGACGTCCCATCTCGTGGGCGACGAGGCCGCCGTAGGACAGGCCGGTCAGGACCAGGGGTGCCCCGTCGAGTGGTTCCAGCAGACGCAGGTACGCCTCGGCCATGGCCTCGACGCTCGGCAGGAGGGTCTCGTCCGGGTTCACTCCCGGCGACTGGATGCCGTAGAGCCCGACGGTCTCGGGCAGGAGGGCGGCCAGGGGCAGGTAGCAGAAGGCGGTGCCGCCGGCGGGGTGGACGCAGACCACGCGCGGGCCGGTGCCGGAGCGGAACTCGATGAGGCTGCCGGGTGCGCGGGCGGTGCCGTCCTCGCGCAGCAGCGCGGCCAGCGACTCGATGGTGGGGCGGGTCATCACCTCGCCGACCGGAAGACGGCGGCCGAAGGTCTCGGTGACGGCGTGGGCCATCTTGATGGCCGACAGTGAAGTGCCGCCGATCTCGAAGAAGTTGTCGCTGACGCCGATGTCGGGGTGGAGCAGGATGCGCTGCCATATGCGGTACAGGCCGTGTTCGATGTGGTCGCGTGGGCTGGCCGTGTTGACCTGGTCGGAGGTCGACTCCTGGGCCAGGCGCAGGAGTTGGGGCCGGTCGAGTTTGCCGCTGCGGTTGAGCGGCAGGGCGTCGAGGTCGAGGAAGACGGCGGGGATCATGTAGTCGGGCAGGCGTCGGGCGAGGGCGGTGCGCCAGTCGTGGGTGCTGCGGGCCGGTGCGGTGCCCCGGCCTATACCGGCGACCAGACGGGGCTGGCCGGCCTGGTCGTGGTCGACGAGGACGGCGGCTTCACGGACGCCGGGCAGGGACATGAGCGCCGCTTCGACCTCCGCGGGTTCGATCCGGAATCCGCGGAGTTTGACCTGGTCGTCGGCGCGGCCCATGTAGTGCGCCTGGCCGTCCGGCAGGCGGCGGGCGAGGTCTCCGGTGCGGTAGATCCGCTCGCCGGGCACGAACGGGTCGGGCAGGAAGCGTTCCTTGGTGAGGTCGGGGCGGCCCAGATAGCCGCGCGCCAGGGAGGCTCCGCCGAGGTACACCTCCCCCGCCACACCGGGCGGGACGGGTTCCATGCGGCCGTCGAGCACGTACATCCGGGTGCCGGGCAGCGGGCGGCCGATGGGGCAGGGCCGTTCCAGCGGGCGGGGGTCGTAGTACGCGGTGCTGTAGAGGGTCGCTTCGGTGGGACCGTAGCCGAAGCAGATCCGCAGGCCGGGGAGGTCCTGTGTCATGCGGTGCAGGGCGGCTTCGGTGAGCGACTCGACTCCCGTGAGCAGCGTGCGCAGTTGGAGCCCGCGCAGTCGTACGGCGGGGTCCTCGTCGATCCACTTGACGTAGGCGGGTGGCAGGAACGCCTGGGTCACCGCGTGTTCACGCATCCACGCCAGCAGGGCCTCGGGGTCGCCGCGCAACTCCTCGGGGACGATGTGCAGTTCGCCGCCGGTGGTCAGGGGCAGCAGCAGTTCGTGGATGGAGGCGTCGAAGCCGATGCTGGACCAGGCGGAGCCGACCTCGCCGGGGGCGGTGCCCATGCGGGTGTGCCAGGTGGCGAACAGGTTGAGGACGCTGCGGTGTTCGACGGCGACGCCCTTGGGCCGTCCCGTGGACCCGGAGGTGAAGATCACGTAGGCCAGCCGGTCGGGTGTGTGTCCGATGTCCGCGAGCGGTCCCTGCCGGGTCGCTCCCTCGGCCTCCACCGCGCTCAAGTCGAGCCATTCCGGCGGGCGTTCGGCGCTGTCGTGGTCGCTCAGGACGACGGGGCAGGCCGCGTCCTCGACCATGTTCGCGAGGCGTTCGGCGGGCTGGCCCGGGTCGAGCGGGAGATAGGCGGCTCCTGCCTTGAGGATGCCCAGGATGCCGACGGCCAGGTCGCGGGACCGTGTCGCGTGGAGGCCCACGACGTCGCCGGGGCGTACGGACCGGGCGGCGAGGGCGTGTGCGAGGTGGTTGGCGCGGCGGTCGAGTGCCGTGTAGTCGAGGGAGCTGTTCCGGTCGACGACGGCGGTCCGGGTGGGGCGCTCGCGGACCTGGGCCTCGAAGAGTTCGACGAGCCCGGACGCCGTACGCAGGACGGTTTCCTCCGGGTCGGGGCGGACGGCGGTGTCGGGTCGCGTGGCGTCACCGTCGAGCAGCACTCGTTGGCGTTCCTCCGGCTCCATCAACTGCAGGGCGCGGATGTCCCGTTCGGGATGACGGACCATGTCCGCGAGCAGATGCCGCAGATGTCCGGACCAGCGCTGGGCAGTGGCCTGGTCGAGGAGAGCCGTCGCGTAGTCCAGGTGCCCGGTGATGCGGCCCTCGGACTCGGTCGCCGACAGCGCGAGGTCGAACTTGGCCGGCGCCTGCGCGATCGGCAGCGGCTCGGCCTCGACTCCCGGCAGGTGCAGCAGATTCCGCCGGTCGGGCTGCCAGGCCAGCATGGTCTGGAACAGCGGGGTGCGGGAGGCGCTGCGCGGCGGGTTGACCAGTTCGACGATGCGCTCGAAGGGCAGGTCCTGGTGGGCGAGGGCCTCGCGGACGACGGCGCGGGTTCGGGTGAGCGCCTCGGACGCGGTGAGGGAACCGGACAGATCGATGCGCAACGGCAGGGAGTTGACGAGGAAGCCGATGAGACCTGCCGCTCCCGGGCCGCGCCGGTTGGCGAACGGGCTGCCGACAACGATGTCTTCCTGCCCGGAAAGGCGCGACAGGAGGATCGCCCAGCCGGCCAGCAGAGCCACGAAGGGGGTGGCGCCGTGCTGTCGGGCCAGGCCGCGGAGCCCGGCCGTGACGTCGGCGTCGACGGCGAACTCGGCCCGGCCGCCGTCGTATTGCTGTTCCGTCGGCCGTGGACGGTCGAGGGGCAGTTCCAGGACGGGCGGCGCGTCGTGCAGCGCGCGCTGCCAGTACACCTCCTGGTCGCCGAGTCCGCCGCCGAGGACGGCTTGGCGCTGGGTCCGCACATGGTCGCTGTACTGCACCACCAGCGGCGGCAGGGGGTTCGGGGCGTCTGCCGCGAACGCCTCGTAGAGATGCCCCAGTTCGTCCATCATGACGTTCATCGAGACGCCGTCGTAGATGCTGTGGTGGAACGTCAGCAGGAGTACGTGGCGCTCGGGCCCCAGGGCAAGCAGACGACCGCGTCCGAGCGGGCCTGCTTCGAGGTCGAACGACCGCCGTGCCTCGTCGAGTTGGCGGGAGGACACACATGCGTCGCGGTCCGGGCCGGGGATGTCGGTGAGGTCCTCGAAGGCCAGGGAGAATCCCGCGCCCGGCGGGTCGACGTGCTGGCGCACGTCACCCTCCGTGGCCACGAGCCTTGTCCGGAGCGTCTCATGACGGTCGGTCAGCGCGTCGAAGGCACGGGACAGTAACGCACGGTCGAGCGGGCCGGTCAGCGAGAAGGCGATCGTCTCGTTGTACGCGGAGTTCGCGCCCGGCAGTTGGGCCAGGAACCACAGCCGCTGCTGGGCGAAGGACGCGGACAGGATGCGGGGCACCCGTCCGGTGTCGCCGACGGAAGCCTCGGTGGACGCGCATGGAGTGGGGACAGAGTGGGGGATGTTGTGCACCGGCGGTACCTGGCCTTCCCATCGGTGTGGGGCTGGGTGACATCGGGCGCGACAAGCCGGGATCACCGGACTGCCGACGGTCCGCAAGAGGGTGCGCCCGCCGTCGGACGGGCTTCGCGGGGGGGGGCAGGGCCGACGAACGGGGGGTACTCAGGGCGCCATCGCCCCGGAACACTCATCGACAGAAGGGGGGAATGTCAGGTCGCCGACGAAGGGGCAAGCACACGGGGCGAGGCGGCCGAAAACGGACCGCTGATTAGATGAATCGATTCCCGAAATCGCTGGCCAATTACCTGGTCACATCGCTTTCTTACTCACGAGGATTTCCTCCCGGAACTCCGTGACACAGTCGTAATCATCGATCACGGGCTCAGCACCTGTCAATACTCGACATTCCGCGACACTTCACATAACACCCACACGGAAAAAGAGTCCCATGAAATTCACATACAGGAAGAAAGGTTCCACAACGTCGCCTGAACCCGCTTTACGGACTCTTCCGCTCTTCTTCCTTCGGCACGGCGTATCCGGGCACAGAAGGCCACCGCAGGGTCAGCACCACGGACTCCTCCTCCGCGGCCCAGGAGTGATCCACGCCCTGCCCCCAGACGACATAGTCGCCCTGCCCTTCCAACAGCACGCTGCGACCGGGGAACTCCATACGGAAGCGGCCCGAGATCAGCACCAGGAAGGTGGTCCGCACCTCGCCCTTCACCCACTGCGCCCGCTGTTCGCCACGTGGGTGAACGCCCCACTTGACCTCCACGGCATCGCTGTGGCGCGGACCGCCCTGTTCCTTGAAGTGACCGAGCAGCCACCCCCGGTCCAGTGCCGCGTCCTTGCCCGCATTACCCACGTACACGCCGTCTTCCATGCGGCGGAACGCTAGCAGTCGACCACTGGGCGTCGGGCCCATCAGGGACGCCGGGTCGTCGGACCCGGTTTCGTCAGCGGTCCCGCGGGGGAGCCTGACCCGCTGGTGCCTATCCACAGTTGGGGCAGGTTATGCCTTTCTCCTCGGCCCATACTCGGATCCATGACCGGTAAATCACAGCTCGGGGACTTCCTGCAGGCGCGGCGCTCCCAACTGCGTCCCGAGGATGTCGGTATGCCCACCTACGGGGAGCGTCGGCGGGTGCCTGGTCTTCGGCGTGAGGAGTTGGCGCTGTTGGCCGGCGTAAGCGCCTCGTACTACACCCGGTTGGAACAGGGGCACTCACCGAGCGCCTCGCCCGAGGTGTTGGACGCGCTCGCCGGGGCGCTGCGGCTGGACGAGTCCGAGCGGCGGTACCTGCACGACCTGGCCCGGGTGGAACGGCCTCGCTCTCGGGGGCGGCGGCCCGGGCCGGAGCGTGTGACGGAGGCGATGGCTCAGTTGCTGGACCTGCTGGCGAACGCTCCAGCGCTCGTGCTCGGCCGGCGCGGTGACGTGCTGGCGTGGAACCGCCTGGGTCACGCACTGTTCGCCGGACACCTGGATCCCGGCGCCCCTGAACTGTCGGCGCGGCGCCCCAACATGGCCCGGCTGGTGTTCCTCGACGCGCACACCCGTGACCTGTACGCGGACTGGCAGGGCAAGGCCAGGGCGGTCGTGGGGAATCTGCGCCTGGTGGCGGCCCGGCATCCGCAGGACACGGCACTGCACGCGTTGCTGGGCGAACTGAGCGCGAAGAGCGGTGAGTTCGCGTCCCTGTGGGCCGACCATCGGGTCAAGGCGTGCACCGTCGCCACCTATGGGATGCGGCACCCGCTGGTCGGCCAACTGACCGTCGTACAGCAGACCTTGAGCCACGGGCCGGGCCCCCACGTCGTGGTCGCCACCACGGAGGCGGGCTCGCCCTCGCGGGCCGCGCTGGCCCTGCTCGCCCAGGCCGTCACCCGAAGTACCGTCCCTGCCGAGCCACCTCGGTCGGGGGCCCGAGCCGACGCCGACTGACGTCGCACACCGCCGGCTGACGCTCAGCCGGCACCTCTGCGTACCCGTCCCACCCGGACACGGCCGACGATCGGCCGCCTCTGGGCACCGTCCCGGGAGCCGCACGGCCCCGGGCAGATCCCGTCCACTCGTCCCCGGCGTCGGCGCGTTGCCGCCGTATGCCCGAAATCCAGTGAAAGAACCATGTTCAAGAAGCTCTCCACGTCCGCCCTGTCAGCGGCCGTCATTGTCGCGGCCGGTGCCGCGGCGCTCACCCCGACATCGGCGTCGGCCGTCTCCTCCCCGCTGAGCGGCGCGCGGACCGCCGTGCACTTCGACCTGGCCAAGGGGCAGACACCGGAGAACATCGCCCTGGCACCGGGCGGCTCCGCGTACGTCACCTTCGCCGAGAGCCGCCAGATCGCCGAGGTCTCCCCCAAGGGCGCCATCCGGATCCTGGCCACCCTGCCCAAGCCCGCTGACGGGGGCGTCCACACCCCGGTCCTGGGATTCCCGCTGACCGTCGGCATCGTCCGCGCCCACGACGGCACCCTGTACTTCCTCTACGCCACCGGCACCCCCGACCTCACCGGCGTGTGGCGCCTGCGCCCCGGCGGGGAACCGCAGCGGATCGCCGCGCTACCGGCGGACGGCCTGCCCAACGGCCTGGCACTGGACCCTCGCACCCACATCCTCTACGTCACCGACTCCGTGCGCGGCGCCATCTGGAGCGTGCCCACCACCGGCGGTACCCCCACCACCTGGTCCAGCGCCCCCGAACTGGCCTCCACCGGATTCCTGGGCGCCAACGGCCTGAAGATCCACAACGGCGCGGTCTGGGCAACCAACCTCGACAAGGGCACCGTGCTGCGCATCCCCATCCGCCGGGACGGTGGCCCCGGCAAGGTCCGGACCGAGGCCACTGGTCTGCCGGGGATCGACGACTTCGCCTTCACCGGCCACGGCGACCAACTGCTGGCCGCCCTCAATGGCCCGAGCGAGGTCGCCCTCGTCCAGCCCGACGGCACCCACTCCACCCTGCTGACTGCGGCCGACGGCCTGCAGAACCCCACATCCATCGCCCTGCGCGGCGACACCGTCTATGTGCTGAGCGCCGCCTACGTCACCGCCAAGGACCCCAACCTGATCCTCGCCCGCCTGAACGACTAGCCCCGCAGACAGAGACAGGCCCGGGGCCGACCGTGCCCGCGGACCATTTCCTCCCGGACCTGCCCGAGCATGCGGGGCAGGTCCACCGGCAGCCGCTCGAACTCGGCCGTCTCGGCACCGGTGCTCCGCACAGCGGGCACTCGGCGGATCGCTATGACCGAAAGCCACACATTCTCCAGGCCGGGCCGGCCCCACTCACCGGAGGGCGTCTCGCAGGAGGTTCGCGGCCACCGTCGCTCCGTCGGTGCGGAACCTGCCGCTCGCATCCTCTGCCCTCGCCCGGGTCTCCGGTGCCAGAGCCGTCTTGAACGCGACGTTCAGCGACTCGGTGGTCACCGTCGCGCTGTCGAGTGCCGCGCCGAGATCGAGGTCCGCGACCCGGTCGGCCCAGTAGGGGTTGTCCGCCAGTTGGAGAGGCACCACCACTTGCGGCGCACCGGCCCGGGCGGCGGTCAACGTCGTGCCCGCGCCGCCGTGGTGGACGACGGCGGCCACCCGGCCGAACAGACGCTGATGGTTGACCTCACCGATGGCGAAGCAGTCGTCCTGTCCGTCGACCAGGTCCAGTTCCGCCCAACCACGGGAGACGAGTACGCGGCGGCCCTGTGCGCGGATCTCCTCGACGGCCCTGCGGGCGATGTCCGGCGACGGGCTCATGCTGCCGAAGCCGACGTAGACCGGCCGTGTGCCCGCGTCCAGGAACGTCACCAGATCGGCCGGGAGCGGGCGTTCGTCCGGCAGGGTCCACGCACCGGTCTGTGTCACGTCGAGGCCGGGGGTCTCCCGCCACGGTCCCAGGACCGGGTCCGCCGCCAACCACGGCCGATCGCTGTAGACGTGGTCGCGGACGTTGTTCACCGGTGCCAGATTGAGCGCTGCCCGGTGGTTGTTGAGGGGCTCGGCGAACTGAGCGTTCACGTTGTCGGCGTCGCGTTCCCACCGTGTCCGGTTGTCGTCCGCCGCCGACTCCGGCCAGCCCGGACGCGGTGGCGGCGCGTGGTGGGGCGACGGCAGGTTGACCGCCGAATAGCTCACGTACACATAGCGGATGCCCGCGGCCTCGGCCACGGACCGCGCGGCGATCTGCGCCAGGCCGGCCGCCACCAGGACGTCACATCCGTCGAGCGCCGCGGGGAAAGCGTCGAACTGCGCGCCGACCATCTCGGTCCGGTACCGGGACAGATCCGCCTCCGACGGCAGCGTCGCCCCACGCATCACCTCCCGCACCGGTGGCCCGACCGGCACGAGCCGCACCCCGAGACCTGCCAGCCGCTCCGCGAACTCCTCGTCGGGCGGGGCGCACATCCGCACCTCCACGCCCAGCGCCCGTAGCCGCACCGCGAGTGCCACCAGCGGTTCGACATCGCCGCGCGTTCCGTACGTGGACAACAGCACCCGCATTCCGCACCCTCTTTCGTTCTGGCTTCTCCTGCCATTCGGCCCGTGCCCGCCCGGACTTCGAGCCGCACCCGCTCCGGCGACGGGTCGGCCGGATCGGGTGCGGCTGCAGTGTACGGCGTGCACGCTCAAGTCAGGTCCCCCGCAAAGGAGTTGGAACTGCCGCGCACAGGCGATGCGGGCGCGACTGCGGCATTGCCAGACCGAACTTCGTTTACCGGTGGGCGGTCTTGTGCCGCTCATGGGCCAACTCGACTGTTCCGACGCCGAGTTCCGCCTCCGACGGCAGCGGCGAATACCTACCGGTCCGCGTGGGGACAATCTCGTCGATCAATGCTCCGCGCGCTCTCGCGTGGAGCCGTCCTCGATGGCTACGGTGAGCGCCGGCGTTCCTTCCATACCTATGGCGCGTATGGAGTCGGCCCTGGATCGCCCGTACCCGTACCCGGCGAAATGCGCAAGGTTCCCGATCGTCAACACAATCTGAGAGCCACTTCATGCAGAGTTCGTCCGCGCCCGTCCCTGATGTTTCGATCATCCTGCCCTGCGCCGGATTCGCGACGCGCTTCGGTGCGCCCTACTCGAAGGAGCTGCACTGTCTGGCTCCTGGGGTCACCGTGCTGGACCGCAGTCTGGAGGCCGTTGTCGAGCTGGCCAAGAGCGGGCTCAACGTGCGCCTGGTCGTCGTGTTCGGGACGCACAAGCTGGACACGGTGAGTTACCTCGCGCGCTACGCCGAGATCTTTCAGATGGTCTTCGTATACCAGGACCAGTCGCTTGAGCCGGATCTCGACGGCGCGATCCGGTCCGCCCTGCCGATGACGCACGGTCCGGTGGCCCTCGTCCTGCCCGACATCGTTGTCTCCGGCGCGGGCAGCGCCGGCGTTCTTCTCGCCGCACTGCGACAGACGGAGGTGGCGGGGTGGAGCGTGGTGGCCGCCGAGGAGCGCGACCCCGACACGCTCCGCCAGATGGGCGCGCTGGCCGTGGCCCAGGGGGACGACGTCTCGACAGTCCGGGCGGCCACCGACAAGCCGTCGGACCCGTCGGGCTTCAACGCGTTCTGGGGCATGGTGGCGGCCACCGAGGAGCAGGCGCACCGGTTACCCGACGTGGTGGGCAAAGGGTCGGACAGTCCCCTGGCCGGTGCGGTCGCCCTCGTCGTGGAGCGAATCGTCAACTACAACACCACCACGGGCTGATTCCCCGGGCGCCGACCAGGACAGAGACGGTCGGCGCCCCGCCCGCGCGGTGACAACTGGCGTGATACAGGACGCTGTCGGATCGGTGCCCGGCAGGATCGGCGCCTGCCGAGTTCACGTTCGACAAGCGCACCTCATGCAATACGACAGCAGTCACCCGCCCCGGAACCAGCGAAGACAGGTGTCAGCGTGGTGACCATCCTGCGGGACATCACCGCGATGGACGGTCAGGGCCTGCTGCGCCGGACCCGCGGCGGCGCGAGCGTGGAGCCGTCGGCACTCTTCGAGAGCAGCGTGACCGTACGGCTGGAAAGCCAGGCCGCGGCCGAACAGGCCATCGCCCGGGCGGTTCTGCGGTACGTGGAACCGGGGCAGGCGATCATGCTCGACGACAGCGCCACCGGCATCAACCTCGCCCGCCTGCTGCGGGACACCGGCCCCGCCACGGTGATCAGCAGCTACCTGCCCATCATCCGTGAGCTGAAGGGCGCCCCGGGAATCCGCCTGATCGGTCTCGGCGGCATCTACCACGAAGCCGGCGACGCGTTCATCGGCGGTATGACGGTCGACGCCATCCGCGGCCTCTCCGTGGATCTCACGGTGCTCTCGACGTCCGCCACCACGGCCGGGACCTGCTACCATCAGACCCAGGACACCGTCTCGTTCAAGCGGGCGATGATGGATGTAGCGGCCGAGCGGATCCTGTACGTCGACCACACCAAGTTCGAGCGCCGCGCCCTGCACGCCCTGGCCCCGCTCACCGACTTCGACCTCGTGATCGTCGACGAGAACACCCCGAAGTCGGTCCTCAAGGATCTCCACGACCGCCAGATCACCGTCGAGGTGGCCAAGGCGGAATGACCGTCCGCCCCTGACCGGGAGACCGCGTCAGGATCTGCGCACATGCTGCGGGCGTCAGCCCCGAGGGCAGCACCCGCGGCACCGGATCCCGACCAGCTCCGGACACCGGTGCCAGGCGATCCGTCACACCCCGGGAGTGTCCCGCGTCCCCGCCCGGACGACCCGCTCGTCCGGAATCACCGCGACGCCCAGGATCTCGATCATCGCCTCCGGCTGCCAGAGCGCGGTCGTGCCGATCCCCGCCATCGCCGGATACACCGGCCCCGCCAGCTCGCGCCAGACCTTCCCGATCTCCTTGCCGTGCGCCTGGTAGTCGGGGATGTCGGTGAGGTAGATCGTCAGGCTCACCAGGTCCTCGGGGATACCCCCCGCCGCCCTCAGCGTGGTGAGCACGTTGCCGAACGCCTGCCTGAACTGCTCGACGATGCCGCCGGGGACGATCCGCATGTCCGCGTCCAGGGCCGTCTGTCCGCCCAGGTACAGCGTGTTGCCGCTGAGCGTGCCGTGCGAGTAGCCGCTCGGGGTGGGGAGCGAGGGCGGGTTCACCGGGATCGGAGTCATTGCTGGTTGCTCCTCGGATGGATCGGACGGACCGGATGAGCCGCACGGACCGGATGAGCCGGATGAGCCGGACGGACCGGACGGGCTGACACAGGCAGCCTAACTCATCTATTGACTGTTTTCGACGGTCGTGAAAATCTCGCTATAACGCAGCCCGGCCACTCCGGGCATCCCGGTCGCTCCGGCCACCGCCACCACCCCGAGGGAGTACGCCCATGAAGCTCGCCACCGTGGCCCACGGAGGCCGCACCACGGCCGCCGTGCTCGATGGCGACCGCTGGCGGGCGCTGCCGGCCGACGACCTCTCCGCACTGCTGACGACCACCGAGCCCGACCGCATCGCCGGCCTCGCCGGGTCCGAACTGCGCGGCGCCACCCCCGTGTTGCCCCTGCCGTCCCCCCGCAAGGTCGTCTGCTGCGGCCTGAACTACGCCGACCACATCACCGAGATGGGCCGCGAGCTGCCCGCACACCCCACGCTCTTCGCCAAGTACGCCGACACACTCACCGGCCCCGAGGACGACCTGGTCCTCCCACCCGGCCTCGACGTCGACTGGGAGGCGGAGCTGGCAGTCGTGGTCGGAGCCGAACTCAGGAGCGCCGACCGGGACACGGCCGACCGCGCGATCGCCGGATACACGGTCGCCAACGACATCAGCGTCCGGGACTGGCAGAAGCGCACGCTGCAGTGGTTCCAGGGCAAGGCATGGGACCGCACCACCCCGCTCGGACCGGTGGTCGTCACGCCCGACGAGCTCGACCCGGTCACCGGCGTCGAGGTGATCTGCCGGGTCAACGGCGTCGAGCGGCAGCGCGGAAACACGAGCACGCTGGTGTTCGACGCCGCCGATCTGCTCGCCTACGTCTCCACCTTCACGGTCCTGCGCCCCGGCGACATCGTGCTCACCGGCACCCCCGGTGGCGTCGGCTCGGGCATGAACCCGCCGGTCTTCCTCGCCGACGGCGACCTCGTCGAGACCGAGATCCCCGGTATCGGCACCCTCCGCAACCGCTTCCGCCTCACTGACTCCCGCCTCGCCGACTCTCCCCTCACCGACTCCAGGAGCTGATCATGGAACCCGATTTCTCCAAGTACGTCCTAGAGGGCGACAACTCGTTGTACGCCAACGAGTCCGGCCTGGTCGTACCGGTCGTGACGCGCGGCGGTCTGGAGGTCGGCGCCACCGGCCAGTCCGACGGCGCGACCCGGATCTCCGGTGTCTCCGTGCAGCACACGCCGGCCACCAAGCTGTGGTTCGGGAAGGTGAGCAACGAGTCGGGCTACCGCTCGGTGCCCCACCACCACGGCGAGGCCGAGACCGGCGGCTATGTCCTCTCGGGGCGGGCCCGGATCTACTTCGGCGAACGGTTCGAGGACTACCTCGACCTCGCGGAGGGCGACTGGGTCTTCGTCCCGCCCTTCATGCCGCACGTCGAGTGCAACCTCGACCGCAACAACCCACTCACCTGGATGACGACCCGCACCCCGGAAAACATCGTGGTCAACCTCGACGAGGTGGCCGACGCCGACCTGCGCGACTGGATGGACCGGCCGTGAACGACATCCAGAGCACCAGCTCCGACCCCCGAGCCGCCGGCGCCGACTCCCGGACCACCGACACCGACGTCCGCACGGACGCCCGCTCCGCCCCGACCTCGGCGATCTTCACCGACGCGATCGCGCTCACCCCCGTCGAGCCCGAGCACTTCGACCTCGCCTTCACCGCGACCACCCAGCCCTGCCCCTGGCCGAAGGCCTACGGCGGTGACATGGTCGCCCAGGCCACGGCCGCCGCCATGCGCTCGGTCGAGGGCAAGACGCTGCACTCGATGCACTCCTACTTCCTGCGGCCGGTCGACATCGGCGCCGAGGTCCGTTACGAGGTCGAGCTGCTGCGCGACGGCCGCGGCTACGCCACCCGGCAGGTCCGCGGCTTCCAGAACGGCAAGCCCGTCTACACCTGCCTCGCCAACTTCGCCGCGGGCGAGCCCGGTGCCACCTACGCCGCCGAGCCCCCTGTCGGCGTGCCGGATCCCACCGAACTGCCCAGCTCAGCCGCGTACTTGAGCGACACCGCCGCACCCCGGGGCACGATGACCGACACCTCCGAGGAGTACTGGAGCGGCGGCCGCAGCTTCGACATGCGGCACGTGCCCGGACCCGTCTACCTCACGGTCGAGGGTGAGCGTGTACCCCAACAGGCCGTGTGGGTACGGCCGTTCGACACCCTGCGTCCCGTCGACGGTCTCACCGACGAGCAGCGCGACCTCGCCGCGCTCGCCTACGTCTGCGACTACACGATCCTCGAACCCGTCCTGCGCGTACTGGACTTGCCGTGGGCCCTGCCCGGACTCGTCACCGCGAGCCTCGACCACGCCATGTGGTTCCACCGGCCCGGCCCCATGGACGGCTGGCTCCTCTACGCCCAGGAAGCCGTCGCCGCCGACGCCGGTCGCGGCCTCGCCGTCGGCCGCTTCTTCACCCCCTCCGGTACCCACCTGGCCACCGTCGTCCAGGAAGGCCTGATCCGCAGCTCTTGATTCCCACGCAGCTCCTGATCCCTGCACGGCCCACCCCCGGCCTGCGGAAAGGACCCTCCCGATGGACCAGTTGGACCAGATGGGCCTCTCGCCCTCCGCCTATCCGGACACGTTCGCCCGCGACCACCTCCCACCACGCGCCCAGTGGCCGGTCCTTGAGTTCACCACCGACGAACTCCGTTACCCCGAGCGCCTCAACGCCGGCGCCGAACTGATCGACGTACCCACCGCCACGTTCGGCCCCGACCGCCCGGCCCTGCGCACCCCGGAGGGCGAGCTGTGGACCTACGGCGAACTCCTGCGCCGCGCCAACCAGATCGCCCACGTCCTCACCGACGACCTCGGCCTGGTACCCGGCAACCGCGTGCTGCTCCGCTCCCCCAACAACCCCTGGACCGTGGCGTGTTGGCTCGGCACACTCAAGGCCGGCGGCATCGTCGTCACCACTATGGCGGCCCTGCGCGCCCGCGAACTCACCCCGGTCGTCGAGAAGACCCGCCCGGCCGTCGCCCTGGTCGACCACCGCTTCACGGCGGACGTCGAGACCGTACGCGACACCGTCCTGCCGGACCTCACGATCGTGGCCTACGGCGGCGACGCACCCGACGACCTGACGCGCCAAGTGGCCGCGAAACCGGCGGAGTTCACAGCGGTCGACACCGCCGCCGACGACGTCGCCCTCTTCGGCCCCACCTCGGGCAGCACCGGCGTACCGAAGATCACCACCCACTTCCACCGCGACATCCTGTCGATCGACAACACCTTCGGCCGCCACACGCTCCGCCTACGGCCCGACGATCTCGTGTCGTGCACCGCCCCGCTCGCCTTCACCTTCGGCCTCGGCATCCTGGTCGTCTGCGCCCTGCGGGCCGGTGCGTGCGCGCTGCTGACGGAGGCCGTCGCGCCGGAACCGCTGGCCGAGTTGGTCGCCGAGGCCGGCGTCACCGTACTCGCGACCGCACCGACGGCGTACCGGCAGATCCTCAAGGCCGGGAAGGCGGACCGGCTGCACGGCCTGCGCGGTGCGGTCAGCGCCGGGGAGCACATACCCGAGGAAGTGTGGGAGCAGCTCCACACCGAGACCGGGATCAAGGTCATCGACGGCATCGGCGCCACCGAGATGATCCACATCTTCATCTCCGCCGCCGGTGCCGACATCCGGCCCGGATCGACGGGACGACCGGTGCCCGGTTACCGCGCCACGGTCCTCGACCTGGACGGCGAGGAGGTCGGCCCCGGGGTCGAGGGGCGGCTGGCCGTGATCGGCCCGGTCGGCTGCCGCTATCTCGACGACCAGCGCCAGGAGAGCTACGTGGTGAACGGCTGGAACGTCACCGGCGACACCTTCGTGCGCGACGAGGACGGCTACTTCTACTACCGCACCCGCACGGACAACATGATCGTGTCCTCCGGCTACAACATCGGCGGTCCCGAGGTCGAGTCCGCGATCAACACCCACCCGGACGTCGTCGAATCGGCCGTGGTCGCCAAGCCCGATCCCGAACGCGGCTCCGTGGTCTGCGCGTTCGTCGTCCTGGCCGAGGGAGTCGTCGGCGACGAGGCCAAGGTCAAGGACATCCAGGACCACGTCAAAGCGCAGCTGGCGCCGTACAAGTACCCCCGGGCGGTGCGCTTTTGTGACGCGCTGCCCCGCAACACCAGCGGAAAGCTTCAGCACTTCCTGCTGCGCCGGATCGTCGAGAAGGAGAAGCAGGCATGAGGATCGCGATCGTGGGCGGCGGGCCTGGTGGGCTGTATCTCGCCGCGCTGATGAAGCAGCTCGACCCCGCCCATGAGATCACCGTGTGGGAGCGCAACGCGCCCGACGACACCTTCGGCTTCGGGGTGGTCTTCTCCGACGAGACCCTCGGCGGCATCGAGAACGCGGACACGGTCGTGCACGACGCGATGGAGAGCCGGTTCGCCCGCTGGACCGACATCGACATCGAGTTCGACGGGCATCCCTTCACGGTCGGCGGCCAGGGCTTCGCGGCGATGGCCCGCAAGGACCTGCTGCACATCCTCCAGGAGCGGGCCGCCGAACTCGGCGTCACCGTCCACTACCGCACCCTCGCCCCGGAAGTGGACGAACTGCGCGGCTCCTACGACCTCGTGGTCGCGGCCGACGGCATCAACTCGGCGGTGCGCACCAAGTACGCCGACGCGTTCGTCCCCTCCCTGGATCAGCGGACGAACAAGTACATGTGGCTGGGCACCGACCGGGTCTTCGAGGCGTTCCAATTCCTCGTCAAGCAGACCGAGTTCGGGACCATGCAGATCCACGGCTACCCCTTCTCCGATGCCGGTTCGACGTTCATCGTCGAGATGGCGGAGGACGTGTGGCGCAAGGCCGGCCTCGACGCGACGGAGGGCACACAGTTCCCGCCCGGGGTGAGTGATGAGCGGTCGGTGGCCCGGATCCGCGAGATCTTCGCCGGGGAACTCGCCGGGCACAACCTCCTGACCAACAACTCCCGTTGGCTGAACTTCACGACGGTCCGCAACGAGCGCTGGCACCACCACAACGTGGTCCTGCTCGGCGACGCCGCCCACACCGCGCACTTCTCCATCGGCTCCGGCACCAAGCTCGCCATGGAGGACGCCCTCGCGCTCGCCGCGTGTCTGCACGAACACCCCACGGTGGACGAGGCGTTGACGGCGTACGAGACCGAGCGCCGACCCGTGGTGGAGTCCACCCAACGCGCCGCCCAGGCCTCCCTTGAGTGGTTCGAGAACATCGGCCGGTACGCCGACCAGGACCCCGCGCAGTTCTGCTTCAACCTGCTCACGCGTTCCCGCCGGATCACCTTCGACAATCTCAAGGACCGCGACCCCGGCTTCGCCGACCTGATCGAGCGCGGCTTCGCGGAGGCGCAGGGCCGCACCGAGTCGGTTCCGGCGATGTTCCAGCCGTTCTCCATCGGCGCCTTGGAACTGAAGAACCGGATCATCGTCTCGCCGATGGACATGTACTCCGCCGTCGACGGAGTGCCGGACGACTTCCACGTCGTCCACCTCGGCTCGAAGGCGCTCGGCGGCGCGGGCCTGGTGATGACCGAGATGGTCTGTGTCTCCCCCGAGGCCCGCATCACTCCGGGCTGCACGGGCCTGTGGAACGACACCCAGCGCGACGCGTGGACCCGGGTCACCGACTTCGTCCACGGCCGCAGCACCGCCAAGATCGGTCTCCAGCTGGGCCATTCGGGCCGCAAGGGCTCAACTCGCCTCATGTGGGAGGGCATTGACGAGCCCCTCACCGAGGGCAACTGGGAGGTCGTGGGCCCGTCCCCGCTGCCCTACGGCACGGGCTGCCACGAGCCGCGCGAGATGACCCGGGCCGACATGGACGCGGTCGTGGCCGACTTCGTGTCCGCCGCCCGCCGGGGCGCCGAGGCGGGCTTCGACCTGCTCGAAGTGCACGCGGCCCACGGCTACTTGCTCTCCTCCTTCCTCTCCCCCATCGCCAATCACCGCACCGACGAGTACGGCGGCGATCTCACGAACCGGCTGCGTTTCCCGCTGGAGGTCTTCGACGCCGTGCGGTCCGCGTTCCCCGCCGACCGCCCGGTGACGGTGCGGATCTCCGCCACCGACTGGACCCCCGACGGCAACACCGAGCACGACGCGGTGGAGATCGCGCGGGCGTTCGTCGCGCACGGCGCGGCGGCCGTGGACGTGTCGTCCGGGCAGGTCACCAAGGACGAGAAGCCGGCGTACGGCCGCTCGTACCAGACCCCGTTCGCCGACCGCATCCGGCACGAGGTCGCCGCTCCGGCGGGGGCTGCCGTGATCGCCGTAGGGGCGATCTCGTCGTACGACGACGTCAACTCGATCCTGCTCGCCGGGCGGGCCGACCTGTGTGCGCTCGGCCGTACCCATCTCTACAACCCGCAGTGGACGCTGCAGGCGGCGGCCGAGCAGGAGTACCGCGGCGCGGGTGCCGACTGGCCGGTGCAGTTCGCGGCGGGCCGTCGCAAGCCGCCCACCTCGCGCACCGACGCGGTCCGTCCGCGTCTCGCGCTGCTGCGGGAGGCCCCGCGGGACGCCGTGCACCTGCGGTGGACCCCGGGCGGAGCGGCGGAATGAGCGGCCCCTACGGCGTTCATCGGGCTCGCGTGGAGTGGATCGACACCGACGCGGCCGGGATCTACCACAACACGACCGTCGTCCGGTTCGCCGAGGCGGCGGAGGCCGAGTTGATGCGCGCGTACGACATCCCGGGCTACTTCCCGGTGGCCCCGAGGGTGCGGTACGAGGTGGAGTTCGAGGCGTCGATCCGGTTCGGTGAGGAGGTCGAGACGCGGGTCGAGCTGATCCGCCTCGGCCGGTCCTCGATGACCTTCGGCTTCGAGGTGTGGCGGAACACCGAGGACGGCGAGCCGAACTGCCGTGCCGCCCGGGGCAGTTACGTCACCGTGCACGTCCCCGACAAGGCGACCGGCGGCAGCGCGCCCTGGCCGGCCGCCTGGCGTGCGGCGCTGGGCGGCCGGCCGGAAGCGGCGGCCGGCCAGGCGCACTGAAATACTACGATCGTGACGGCAAGCGATCTCGAAGACGACAGCCCGGGCCAGCCCGCACCGCCGCGATCCTTGATCGTGACGGTGTACGGGCTCTACGCGCGCGAGGTCGGCGGCTGGATCAGTGTGAGCACGCTGATCCGTCTGCTCGCCGAACTCGACGTCGACGCCCAGGCGGTCCGCTCGTCGATCTCCCGGCTCAAGCGCCGCGAGATCCTGGTGGCCGAGCGCCGGGACGGGCGTGCGGGCTACGCGCTGTCGCCCTACGCCCGTTCCGTCCTGGAGACCGGTGACCGCCGTATCTTCGAGCGCCACGCCGTGACCGACGACGGCTGGGTCATCGCCGTCTTCTCGGTGCCGGAGAGCGAGCGCCAGCACCGGCACCAACTCCGGTCACGGCTGGCCTGGTTGGGCTTCGGCACGGTCTCGTCCGGGATCTGGATCGCCCCGGCCCACGCGCTCGACGACACCCGCGGCCACCTGCTCCGCCACGGCCTGGACCAGTACGTCGACCTCTTCCGCGGCGACTACGTGGCCTTCGGTGACCCCGCCGAACAGGTGGGCCGCTGGTGGGACTTGGAGGCACTCCAGAAGCTCTACGACGATTTCGTCGCCGAGTTCACGTCGATGGCGGGGCGTTGGGCCGGGCCGGGCACGGTGTCGGACCGGGCCGCGTTCATCGACTACGTCCAAGTCCTCACCGCCTGGCGGCGGTTGCCCTATCTCGACCCGGGCCTGCCCAGCGCCCTCCTCCCCGCCACGTGGTCCGGCACGACGGCGGCGGATCTCTTCGCCACGCTCCGGCACACCCTGGCGGACCCGGCGCACGAGTTCGCCCGGAGTCTGCTGGACGACCCCTCGTGATCGGGCGGAGTCACTTCCCGAACGCCTGGCGGAACTCGGCGATGTCCTTGGGCGATGCCTCGATCGCGGCGCACATCGGGACGAAGCCGTCCTCGGCGCCCACGATGTAGTGCCCGCCCTCCGTGTACGTCAGCGTCTCCGGGATCCTGGTGTCGCTGGTGAGGACGACCGTCTCCGCGTCGCCGCCCTTGAACCACCGGTCCACCCGGAAGGTGGCCGTCGAGCCCTCGACGGAAATGGCCGTTCCTTGGAAGAGGGTCGGGTACTTGCTCAGGGTGTCGAGGCCGGGCGGCACGCACTTGCCGGAGCCGCCCTCGGCGGTGAGCTTCAGCGCGCCGGTCGGGGCCGCGCTCTTGGCCGTAGCCGAATGACCGTTGCCGCTACCGCTGTTGGCCATGATTCCTCCGGCGATGCCGCCGCCCAGTACCAGTAGTCCGGCCGCCGCGAGTCCGAAGAGACGACGGCGTCCCCATCCCGCGGTCGCGATGCCGGCGGCGGTGGTCGCGGACTGGAGCGCGGTGTCGGTGTTCAAGGTGTCCTCCACAAGGCGGTCGATGTCGGGCGGCGGAGCAATTCCGGCCGGGTCCGCGGACTTCAGCCGGGCCAGCAACTCGTCGTCATTCACTGACTGCTCCTTCCTTCATCCCTCTTGTGTCCGGGCCGTCCGGCATCCTTTCGCCCCAGCCGGGCGGCGAGTCTCGCCTTCGCCCGGTGGAGCCGGATGCTCACCGCGTTGGACGTCAGCCCGGTCGCCTCCGCGATCTGCCGCGGCGCCAGTCCTTCCCACGCCCACAGCCGCACGACCTCGCGGTCCAGCGCCCCGAGGGCGTCGAGCGCGGCATGCAGTTCGCTGTGATCGGCGGCCCCCGCCGGAGCCTCCTCCTGGGTCCGGACCAGCCGCTCCACGAGCCGGAGCCTGCGCCCGTCGGCGCGACGGGCGTTCGCCAGGCACCCCCGGGCCACCCCGTAGCACCACGGCAGCACGTCACCCGGATCGGGCTCGGACTCCTCCCTCAGCCCGGGGACATCGTCGAGCCGACGCCACAGCACGAGCATCGTCTCCGACAGCACGTCGTCGACCATGTCGGCGCTCGTCCTTCGCAGCAGATACCGGTGCAGCGGTTCCACCACCAGATGCGCCAGTCCTTCGAAGCGCGCCCGCCGCATCCGGCGCGCCTCCTGTTCCGTCATGGATTCCACAACCCGTACTGTCCGGCAGCGGCCGGTTCCTTTCCGCTCCGACATTGAATCAAGCTACATGTAAGTGCATAATGCCGTTATGCATAAGCGGGTTATGGATCCAGCGACGCCGGCGGTCCCCGAGGCCTCACCCGAGGACCTGATCATCGCCGTCGAGAGGATGGTCCGCTACGTCCGGCAGAGCGCCGTCACCGGCGGCCTGAGCGTGGCCGCCTCCGCCGTGCTCGGACGCCTGGGCCGCGAAGGTCCGTGCCGGCTGACCGATCTGGCCCGGGCCGAGGGCGCCTCGCAGCCGAACATGACGCAGCTCGTCACCCGGCTGGAGCGCGCGGACCTGGTACGGCGCACCGCCGACCGCAGCGACGGCCGGGGCGTACTGGTGGAGGCGACCGACACGGGCCTGGAGGTCTCCCGGCAGCGGCGCGCCGAACGCGCCCACGCCCTCGACCTGCTCATCGCGGAGTTGAGCGAGCCGGAACAACAGGCGGTGCGGATCGCCCTCCCGGCCCTGGCCCGCGCGATCCAGGACCACCGGCCCCCCTCCCGACAGAGCCCTCTCGCACCCTTCAACTCCCTGGAGGACAAGCACACATGAGCGCACCACACGGAACTGCCGCCAGCCCGTTCCGGCAGCCCAGGGCCGTCTGGGCCGTCGCGTTCGCCTGCGTCATCTCCTTCATGGGGATCGGCCTCGTCGACCCGATCCTGCCCGCGCTGGCCGACAGCCTGCACGCCACGCCGAGCCAGGTCTCCCTGCTGTTCAGCAGCTACCTGATCGTGACGGCGGTGGCGATGCTGTTCGTGGGCTGGTTCTCCAGCCGCTTCGGCGCCAAGCGCACCCTCGTCATAGGCCTGGCGGTCATCGTGGTCTTCGCCGCCCTGGCCGGCACTTCTGGTTCCATCAACGGCATCGTCGGCTTCCGCGCGGGCTGGGGGCTGGGCAACGCCCTGTTCATCGCCACCTCCCTGGCCGTCATCGTGGCTTCCGCAAGCGGCGGGTTCGGTGGCGCGATCATCCTGTACGAGACGGCGCTGGGCCTCGGAATCGCCGTAGGGCCGCTGCTCGGGGGCGAGTTGGGCGGCATCAGCTGGCGCGGCCCGTTCTTCGGCGTCGCGGTCCTCATGGCCATCGCGCTCGTCGCCACGGCCGTGTTCGTGCCGGACCTGCCCAAGCCGGAGCGGGTCACCTCACCCCTCGCGCCGTTGAAGGCCCTGCGGCACCGCGGCCTGCTGACCATGGGCATCATGGCGCTGCTCTACAACTGGGGCTTCTTCACCATGCTGGGCTACGCCCCCTATCCCATGGAACTGGACGCCCATCGGCTCGGCCTCGTGTTCACCGGCTGGGGCCTGCTCGTGGCCGCGTTCAGCGTCTTCTTCGCCCCACGCCTCCAGGCGCGCTACGGCACCGCGCCCGTCCTGTACGTCAATCTGGCCGGTCTCTCCGTGGTGATGGCGGTGATCGCCGCCGGGGTCGCGACGCCGACCGTGGTCATCGTGGCGGTCATCGTCAGCGGCGCCTTCATCGGCATCAACAACACCCTGACCACGCAGGCCGTCATGCTCGTCTCGCCGGTGGAGCGGCCCGTCGCCTCGTCCGCGTACGGCTTCCTGCGCTTCATCGGCGGCGGATTGGCCCCGTACGTGGCGGGCAAGCTCGCCGACGCCACGGATCTGAGCGTCCCCTTCTATCTGGGCGCGGCCACTTTCCTGCTGGCCATTCCGGTCCTGGCCAGCGGCCACAAGCTGCTCCGCGAGGCCGAACAGCAGACCGGGGAGGGCGAGTCGGTCGCGCCGACCCTCATCCCGGTCGGCAAGCCCGCGAGCGGGAGCACGCCTCGGGTCGTCGTCGCCGTCTCCGCCCATGACCAGGCCGCGGCCATCGTCGACGCGGCGGCGCGGCTCGCCCGCGACACGCACAGTCCGCTGGAGGTCGTACACGTCCAACTGACGGCCCTTGTCGAGGAATTGGCCGCTGACACGGAGACGCGCGACCAGGCCCGCGCCGCCGTGACCGCCCACCTCGACCGCCTCGCCGGGCAGGGCGTCCCGGCGACCGGCCAGATCCTCACCACCGTCGGCGACCACTCCGCGGCCGGCCGTGTACTGGCCCGGCACGCCGCCGACACGGGCGCCCGCGCCATCGCCGTCGGCCGCTCGCCGCACGGCCCCCTCACCCAGTTCGCGGAAGGCAGTTTCACCACCGCCCTCACCCACGCGGCCACCTGCACCGTCGTCCTCGTCGAACCCGACAACGCGCCACGGCAGCTGACGTCGGCCACCCTGCCGGCCCTGCGCGACGGGGCCGCCTGACCGTCACCGCACACCGACAACGACGACGACACGTGGCGGGCCCGACGACCGACGGGCCCGCCACAGACGTATGCGCGGCCTCGTGACAGGCACCCGGGAGCGATCGGTACGCGAAGCCGAGGTCAGGTCGCACCTGCGCGACTTTCCTGACGGTTCGTCATGAAATAACCGTGTTAACTCGGCGCGCGAACCCTTGCCAAGCAGAGATAGTACGTGCTCGGATTATCTCTGTCGGGCGGTACCCCACCACCCCGAATCCGCTGCTCAACCATGCACCGCGGGGCCTGTTCGCCCTGCCTCCGCTCCCCGCCTCCCCCGCTCACCCCCTCCTCTCTCCCTCTCTTCGCTCCCCCTTCCGTCACCGCGCCCGGAGCCTGTCCGCGACATGCCCACAGCCCGTCGAAGAGCGCGATCGGTACCCCCTCAGCGATACCTGGAGAAGCCCGTGTTCGATCTTTCGTCCGTCGACCTGCTCGACGCCTTCACCCGCGAGCTGAAGCTCTGCAAGCTGCGCGGCGACGAGCACGTCGTGGTGCTGTCCGAGCCCGGCAGCCGAGGTGACTACGTCGCCGCCGCCTTCGGTGCCGCCAAGGCGTGCGGCGCGCACGTCATCTCCGCCACCGTGCCGGGCGGCAGCCCCGCGCCGATGCCGAGCACCCACACCGGTGCGGGTCCCGGCCTGGTCTCCGTGCTCAACGACAGCACCGCGCAGGACCTGTTGAAGTCGGCCGACCTGGTCGTCGACCTCACCCGCGAGGGCTTCATCCACGCGCCGGTCCAACAGGAGATCCTGCGCGCCGGCACCCGCATCATCTTCGTCTGCGACGCCCCCGACGTACTGATCCGCAACCTCCCCAACGAGCGCGACAAAGCAGAGGTGTTGGAGGGCGTCGGCCTGCTCAGGCGGTCGTCCGTCATGCGGGTCACCTCGGACGCGGGAACCGACCTAACCGTCCAACTCGCCGGTTCCAAGCCGGAGTTCCAGTGCGGCTTCGCCGACGACCCGGGCCGCTGGGACCACTGGCCCAGCACGATGGTGCTGTGCTGGCCGGAGATCTCCGACGGCCAGATCGTGCTCGCCGAGGGCGACATCCTGCTGCCCTTCAAGGAGTACGTCCGCTCCCCCGTCACCCTGCAGATCGCGGGCGGCCACATCGGGAAGGTGTCCGGCGGCGCGGAGGCCGAGCTGCTGTCGACGTTCTTCGAGGACGCCCGGGACCAGTGGGCGCGCAGCCTCTCCCACATGGGCTGGGGCCTGATGCGCACCGCCGACTGGTTCGCCACGGCGATGTACGGCAAGGACGACCTGATGGGCATGGACGCCCGCGCCTTCGCCGGCAACTTCCTCTGGTCGACCGGCCCGCACCCGGTCCTCGGCCGTGAGTCGTACGCCCACCTCGACATCGCGATGCGCGGCTGCACCGTCACGGTCGACGACGTCGAGGTCGTCACCGCAGGGAAGCTCACCGACGGCTGAGCACGCCGCCGCTCCCCCGAACCACCCGTACCCGCACGCGAGTTGGAGGAAGTGTGGCGCCCAGCCAGTCGTACGAAGTCACCGTCGTCGGAGGAGGTCTCGGCGGGCTCACCACCGCGTTGGCACTGCGGCAGCGCGGTCTGCGGGTCACCGTCCTGGAGCAGGCGGCCGAGCTCGGCGAGGCCGGCGCGGGCATCCAGACGGCACCCAACGCGAGCCGCGTCCTGATGGGACTGGGGCTGCGCCCGCAGATGGAGGCCATCCACACCGAGCCGCTCGACCAGGTGCGACGGCGCTGGAAGGACGGCCGGATCGTCGGGCTGACCTCGCTGGGACAGCGCTGCAAGGACCAGTTCAACGCCCCGTACTGGCACTACCACCGGGCCGATCTCCACCGCGTCCTGCTGGACGCGTGCGTCGACCCCGCAGGCCCCGGCCCCGTCGTGGACGTACACACCGCGAGCAAAGTCGTCGAGCTGGACCGCACCGACCCCGAGCGTCCGGTCGCGGTCACCGAGGACGGGCGCCGGTACGCCGGTGACGTGCTCGTCGGCGCCGACGGCATCCGCTCGCGGACCCGGGACCTGATGGGCGCCCCGGACACCCTCCTGTTCTCCGGCGAGATGGCCTACCGGGCGCTGATCCCAGGGGAGTTGATCGCCGCCGACCCGGCGACACGCTGGCTCGTGGACCGCTTCCAGAGCACCATCTGGTACGGCCCCGACCGGCACCTCGTGCACTACATGATCCGCGGCGGCGAGTACCTCAACGTCGTGGCCTGCGTGCCCTGCACGGACGAGGTCGCCGAGAAGTGGAGCGTGTCCGCGACCGCACAGGACCTCGTGGACGCCTTCCCCGGCTGGGACGACCGCGTACCGGCCATGCTGTCCAAGGCGAAGGAGGACGTCTCCGCCTTCGCACTGCACCACCGGCGCCGCGACCCGGTGTGGACGGACGGCCGAGTCGCCCTCCTCGGCGACGCCTGCCACGCGATGCTCCCCTACCAGGCACAGGGCGCCTCCCAGGCCATGGAGGACGCCGCCGTACTGGCCGAAGAACTCGGCGCGGTCACCTCCGCCGGCGTCGAGGGAGCGCTGGTGGCCCGGTCCTGGCCGCGCTGGCCGCGCCGTGAGCAGGAGCTGCGGGCGCGCTGGCTGGCGAGTTGCGACACGGAGGCGGTCACCGCCACGCACCGCGGCTTCGAGAGCGAGGACTTCTTCGACTGGTGGCCCTCCGTTCCCGGACCCACGGCACTCCTCTACGGCGCCGACAGTCCGGTCGTCACCGCGGAGGGTGCCGCGGAGGCGGCCCGGCTGCTGCCGTCGGCCGCGTCGGTCGAGATCCCGGAGGCCGGGCACATGCTGTTCTGGGACAACCCGGCCGGCGCGCTCGCCGCCCTGCGCCAGGTGCTGCGGCCGATGCTGGTGTGACGCCGACGCGCGGGTTCCCGAAGATCACCGGTCCGGCTGCCGACCCGGTCAAGTGCCGTGCTTAAGTGGGCTCCATGGGTGACGAAACCGCAACCCCGACGTCCACGCCTGCCGGGCCGCCCCCGGCGCTCACCGCCGCGCCCGGCTACCAGGTCCGCCGTCTGTACCAGGCGTATCTCGCGGCCTGGATCCGTGCCGTCGACCCGACACTCACCGGGCCCCAGTTCGCGGTGCTCCAGGCTGTGGAAGCGGCGCCGGGAAGCGACCAGCGGTCCATGGCGGCGGCAGTCTCCCTGGACACGTCGACGATGGCGGACGTCGCGCGGCGGCTGGAGAACCGGGGTCTGATCGTGCGCAGGACGGCCGCGGACGACGGCCGGCGCAAGCTGCTCCACCTCACGGAGGAGGGCGAGCGGACCCTCCACGACGCGAACCTCCGCGCCCGCAGCCTGGACGAGCGCCTTCTCGCGCCGTTCGGACCGGAGCGGCGCGAGGACATCATGCGTCTCTTCACGTCCCTCGCCGATCACTGGGAGGGACTGGCCGAGGACTCCTGACCGCGAGGCGGCGGTCGGCGGATCCCCGGTCGCCGACAACCGTACGCAGCCTCGTAGGCAGGACACCCGGAGGATCCCGTGACCGATCACCACATCGGCATGATCGTGCCCAGCTCGAACCTGACCATGGAGACGGAGCTGCCGCGGATGATGCGGCAGCGTGAATCCTTGCTGCCGGAGGACCGGTTCGTCTTCCACAGCAGCCGTATGCGCATGCGGCACGTGACGCCGGAGCAGTTGCGCGCCATGAACGCGCAGACCGGGCGCGCGGCACTGGAACTCGCCGACGCCCGGCCCGACGTGGTCGTCACGGCCTGCCTCGTGGCGATCATGGCGCAGGGTCCGGGGTACCACTGCACCGCCGAGGACGAGATCACCGGCGTGCTGCGCGCCGAGGGCTCCAAGGCCCCCGTGGCATCGAGCGCCGGCGCCCTCCTCGACGGCATCAAGGCCCTCGGTGCCCGGCGGGTCGCGATCGTCACGCCATACATGAAGCCGCTCACGCGGTTGGTGGCCGACTACATCGAGGACGCCGGCGTCGAGGTGGTGGACGCGCTGAGCCTGGAGGTGGCGGACAACCTGGCCGTCGCCCGCCTCGACCCGGCCGACCTGCGCGAGCACTGGCGGCGCCTGGACCTGTCACGGGCCGACGCGCTCGTCCTGTCCGCCTGTGTCCAGATGCCCTCGCTGCCGTCGATCCAGCCGGTGGAGGAGGCGTCCGGGCTGCCGGTCCTCTCGGCGGCGACCGCCACGGCGTACCGCATCCTCGTCGAGCTGGGCCTGCCCACGGTCGTTCCCGACGCGGGCAGCCTGCTCAGCGGCCGGATCGGGGCCTGAGAGCCGAGCGGGGAAGATCCGGGGCCGCCGCGAAGGACGACATGACGGCCACCAGGTCCGCCTCGTCCTGCTCGCCAATGGGCCGGCGGACGTTCGGAGGGCAAGGTCAGAGGGGTGCCATCTCCAGTTCCCCGATGACCCGCAGGCCGACCTGTGCCGCCAGCCAAGGAGCCCGTTCGGCCTCGATCTGCTTCACGTGGACGTACAGCGTGTGGTCCGGTGCGGGCTCCTTGACGAAGGAGATGTCGAGGTCGCGTGCGTTCACGCACACCGTCACATAGGCGCCTCTGCAACCCCCGTAGCCGAGGCCCACCTCTGGAGCCTCGGGCCAACCGGTGAAGTCCCAGCGGACCATGGCCGGGACGTCCCCGGCCGCGGTCACGAACTCCTCCACGGTTTCCGGTGCCATGCACCATCTGCGCAGGAAGACCGGGAGGCACTCCGACGGAACGCCGCCGTCCTTCGAGGAGCCGTGTCGGTCGGTTCCGTCGGAGAACCATTCGGCATCCGGCATCACACCGCTCAACCGCTCCAGCTCTCCGGGCGTGGAGACCCACGCCTCGAAGTCGACTTCGAGTTCCGTGGTGTCCGCGAGTTCGAGCAACCGCCCGGCGGCACGCAGCGCCTCGGCAAGATCCGTCGTCCTCAGCACTGCCTGCGCGTACGAGTTGGCCATGCCGAGCAGTCTGCCAAGTCGGGCGGCCTGTCTGCCGACGATTAATCGCCGGACTCCGGCGTCCGAAAGGCAACGTCAGAGCGACCCCAGCCTGTGCGCAACATGAGAATTTGTGTGATCCGCGCAGGCGTGGGCAGACGCGGCCGGTATGAGCACCCTCCAGCGGAGCACGGTAGGCGAGGCCACGGAGCAGAGCCCTGATGTGCGGGCGGCGCCGCCGCTCGTGCCCGCGTCCGCGGAACGGGGCAGAGGCGGCGGGCGGGGCTTCTCGTCGGCGCTGCGGGGTGGTGGGCGGGTCGCGGGGCTGGACGGACTGCGGACGGTCGCGGTGGTGCTGGTGATCGTCTACCACGTGGAGCCGGACCTGGTGCCGGGCGGCTCGGTGGGTGTGGACGTGTTCTTCACGATCAGCGGTTTCGTCATCACGCGGCTGCTGGTCGGCGAGTACGCCCGTACCGGTGGCATCGGGCTGTGGTCGTTCTACCGGCGGCGGTGGCTGCGCCTGATGCCGGCCCTGCTGGTGATGTGCGCGGTGACCGCCCTGCTGTCCGTGGCGTTCGCGCTGCCGCTCTTCCGAGGGGCGTGGGTGGCCGCCGCCCTGGCCGCGGGATCGGTCGTCAATCTCGTACGGGCCGGGGACGCGGGAACGTACTCGGATCTCACCGCACCCCTCAGCCACACCTGGTCCCTCGGCGTGGAGGAGCAGTTCTATCTCGCCTGGCCGCTCCTGCTCCTCGTCCTGCTGCGGCACGCGACGGCACGCGTGGTGCTGGCCTGCGCCGCGGTGCTGTGCGTCCTACCGGTGCTCTGGCGGACGGTGCTCTGGGACCCGGCAGCCGCGCACCGTATCTACAACGGCCCCGACACCCGCGCCGACCAGCTCCTCATCGGCGCCCTGCTCGCCCTCGTCCTGGCCCGCCTGCGCGCCGACGATCCCCGGCTGGCGGCGCTGCGCCGCTGGGCGGGCCGGCTCTGCCGGCCCGCGCTCGCGGTGCTGGGACTGATCGCCTGGCAGATCCCGATCACCGAGGTGAGCGGGTGGAATCCCGTCTGGTACACGGTCGGTTTCCTGGTGGCCGCCCTGCTGACGGCCTGCGTGGTCGCCGCGCTGGAACTGTGCCCCCGGTCGTGGCCCACCCGCCTGCTGTCGCTGTCCGCGATGGTCTGGATCGGGCGCAACCTCAGTTACGGGATGTACCTGTGGCACTACCCCGTCATCCGGCTGCTGCACGACCTCGGTGTGCGCGGTGACGCCCTGCTCCAGACCGGCCTCGCGGCCACGTTCGCCGCGGCCCTCGCGTCGTACGCCCTCGTCGAACGGCCTCTGCTACGACGCGGCCGGCCCCGCGTGCGCCGGGTGGAGCCGGTTGTCGCCACGGGACCGGGTTCACCGGTCCTGTGACCTACGATCGGCTGCCGCCCGCACGCGCCGCCGGAGCTACGCCGGGTCCGCCGCCGCAGTGCTCGGCGCCTGCGTCCCCGTACCACCGAACCGGATCCCCTTGGCCTCCTTGCCCACGGCACTCAGCACAATCACCAGGACCAGGGCGGGAGTTACGGTCCACGCCATCGCCGTCGGATAGCCGTGCCGTTGGGCGAGGGCTTCCTGGATCGGCAGGTTGAGGGCGGCGATCAGGTTGCCGAGTTGGTAAGTGACACCGGGATAGAAGCCCCGGATCGTGTCCGGGCTCATCTCGGTGAGGTGCGCGGGGATGACGCCCCAGGCTCCCTGTACGCACAGTTGCATCAGGAAGGAGGAGAGCATCAGCCAGCCCACGGCGGTGGACAGGACGAAGAAGGGCACCACCACCAGGCCCGCGGTCGCCGCGATCATGATCGTGCGCCGGCGCCCCAGCCGCTCAGAGTACGCCCCGAGCACCATGCCGCCGATGATGGCGCCGATGTTGTAGACCACGGCGATGGCGATCGCGGTGTCCGGGGAGAGGCCCAGGCCCTTCTTGACGAAGGTGGGGTAGATGTCCTGGGTGCCGTGCGACATCCAGTTGAAGGCGGTCATCAGCGCGACCAGGTACACGAACCGCCGTAGCACCGCCGGGTTCTTGAACACCTGGTAGGCGGGGGTGCGGTTGAGTTTGACGCTCTTCTCCCAGACCTCGCTCTCCTCCACCCGGGCGCGCACCCACAGCGAGACCAGGGCGGGCACCAGGCTGAAGGCGAACAACCCGCGCCAGCCGAAGGCGGGTTCGATGACGAAGAACGCCACCGCGGCGAGCAGATAGCCGAGCGAGTAGCCGCTCTGCAGCAGGCCCGACCAGAACCCGCGCCGCTCGGCCGGGATCTTCTCCATGGCCAGCGCCGCGCCCAGGCCCCACTCGCCGCCCATGCCGATGCCGTAGAGCAGGCGCAGTACGAGCAGGACGGTGTAGTTCGGTGCGAAGGCGCAGGCGAATCCGATGACCGAGTAGAAGGCCACGTCGACCATGAGCGGGGTGCGGCGGCCTTTGCGGTCCGCCCACAGGCCGAAGATGAGGGCGCCGACGGGTCGCATCACCAGGGTGGCCGTGGTGAGGAAGGCCATGTCGGTGAGGGAGACATGGAAGTCGTCGGCGATCTCGCTGTAGACGAGTACGACGAGGAAGTAGTCGAAGGCGTCCATCGCCCAGCCCAAGTAGGCGGCGACGAAGGCGTTGCGCTGATCCTTGGTGAGTCCCGCTGCCTGTTCCCGGACGGTCTTCAGCATGTCGGCCCTCCCTTGGTCCGCAGGTCAGGCTAGGTGGGCGCGGCGACCCGGGGCAACGCAAGGACCGGCAAAACACCCGCCACAATTAGCCAAAGCGAACGCCCTGTTCACCCGGTTCACAGTGAACCGCCCCGAGCCAGACGCACGTTGGTCTGTCCCGGAGCGGTTCATCGCGACGCCGTGCGCCGACGAGGCTCCCAAACCAGGTCAGTTGCCGCGCAGTTCGCTCACGAAACTGTGGTCGCCCGCGCCGAGGCCCGCGACCGTGACCGTGCCGTCGGCCACGCTCACGTCACGGCTCGATGCCCGCCGCCCGTCCCACAGCGTCCGCCGACCGGCGCTCACGCGCAGACCGCGCGCGGCACCGGGGAAGGCGACCGAGCCCTGGGTGTGCCGGGGCACGTGGACGGTGAGCCGGAAGACGCGGGCCTTGTTCTCCCACTCGACGCCCAACGGGCCGTGCGGGGTGGGGAGTTGACCCGTGGCCCAGTCGACGTCGCCGGGTTGCGGGCGTACCTCCCAGGTGGCGTACCCGGGTGAAGTCGGCCGGGCACCGAGCAAGTTGTTGGTCAGCGCCGGCAGGACACCGGTGGACCAGCCGTGGGCCATGCTGGTGTAGGCGTCCTCGTACAGCGAACCGTTGGGGCCGATGCCCTCCCAGTGGGTGATGCCGGGGTCGTTCTTGTCCATCCACCCGTACATACGGCGGATCTGGTCGAGCGCGGACGCGGCCTGACCGCTGAGGAAGCGGGCCTCGATCTCCGGGTACGAGGTGAAGGCGTAGACCCGTTGCGACGCCTGGTCGAAGATCGTGTCGTTGTCCATGAAGGCGTTCCCGTACGGTCGTTGCGTCGTCGCGTCGAGGTGCGCGAGGGCCGAGGTGGCGCGGGTCGCGTCGGCGATGCCGGTGACGACGGCGAGGGAGTTGCCGTCCTGGGCGTGCCGTACCGCGCCGGTCGAGGAGTCCAGGTAGGCGCCCGCATCGGCGTCCCACAGCAGGGAGTTGACGGCCTGGGCAACGTTGTCGGCGCGTGTGCTCCAGCGTGCGGCGTCGGCCTTCTGGCCCAGCAGGTGGGCCAACTGGGCGGCGTTCTGGAGGGCTTGGACGTAGAGGGCGTTGTAGTAGGTGACGCGGCCGGTGCGGCCGAGGAAGGCGTAGTCGCCGTATCCGTCGGTGCCGTTGAGGCCCTTGCTCAGCAGTCCGGCGCCGTCCGTGACGCTCGGGTACCAGGTGTCCAGGACCTTCAGCAGGGTCGGGTAGTAGCGCGTCGCGTACTGGCGGTCGCCGGTGTAGAGGACGTAGTCCCAGCTGCACGTGACCCAGTACAGCGGATAGTCGAAGAGCGGGAGGGTGTAGTTGCCGATGGAGGCGGGCGGGATCCAGCCGTCGGCGCGCTGGTGGTCGGCGAGGTCGGCCAGGACGTTGCGGGCCGCGGCGGCTGCGTCGTCGTGGGTCAGGTAGAGGGTGCGCGCGGAGACGGCGAGGTCGCCGACGTACGGGTCGCGGTCGCGCTTGGCTCCGTCCTGGAGGACCAACTTCCCTTCCAGCGTGGCGCTCCAGGCGTTGCGGGGGTCGACGTCGTCCTGGCGGAAGGTGTCGGTGACGAGTTCGTTGGTGTAGGCGGCGCCGTACCAGTAACGATTCAACTCGTCGTCGGAGCACAGGAACCAGCCGCGGTAGGTGCTCGGTGTGCCCACGTACGCGGTGAACTGCAGTGCCACGGAGTCGATTTCGAGGGTTCCCCAGGGCTGGGCGGCGGGGCTGTCCGAGGCGAGTGCGTCGAGGCTGATCTTGAGGTAGCGGAATCCGTGCAGGCCGTCCGCGAAGACCTTGTCACCGGCCTGGAAGCCTTTGTGGTCGGTCCAGTTGGCGCCCTTGGCGGGGACGGCGAACTGGTCCGTGCCCCCTCCGGCGCCGCCCGCCTGGTCGGCGCGGGTGAAGTCCGAGCGGTCGGTGAGGAATTGGCGGGTCTCGGAGAACGCGACGCGTACGCCGGGCGAGTTGGCGGAGGCCGACGTGAACTTGATCTGCGGGTATCCGACCACGACCTTGCCGAAGTCCACGGTGATGGTCGGTATGGGGATCGGCTCGACCGGTGCGGGCCAGACCTCGTTGATCCGGGTGAAGTTGCCGTGCGAGGTGTCCTGGGCGTGGGTCACCGTGATGCGGACGCGGTCGGTGCTGACCTTCTCCGTGAACGGAACGGCCTTCTGCACCGCGTCGTTGCCGGTGACCGTGGCGGCGGTGTGCCAGTCGCCGTCGGTCCACACGTCGACGGTGTAGTCGGTCGGCACGCCGTCGCTGTTGGAGATCACCGTGATGCCCTGCAAGGTCGTGACCTGCGGCGTGGTGATGCTGAGGACGTCGGGGAAGACGCCGAGGGTGTCGTCGTTCCAGAAGGTGTCCGGGTTTCCGTCGATCGCGTTGGTGGCGTCGTAGGTGCGCGGCTGGCCGTCGTTGCCGTTGTTGCCCGCGTGGGCCGAGGAGGCCTCGGCGGTGGTGCCGGTGGGCCAGGTCGGCGCCGCCGCGGGCTGCGGGCGGCGCAGGACGGACCTGGCTCCGCCGGGCTTGAGCAGCGCGCCGGGGTTCTTCACGTCTCCGGTCGACGTGGTGATCCGCACCGGGCGGACCGTGCGCGAGGACGGGCCCTGGACGTAGCGGTGCCAACCACCGGAGCGGCGGGGCGGGTTGGCGGTGAGGGAAGCGGAGGCTTCCTCTGCGGGAAGTGCTTCGGCCGTGGGGAGTCCGGTGGAGAGGGACGCCGCGGTGAGTCCGACGGTGCCGGCTGCGGCCAGAGCTACGCGACGGGAAATGCCTTTGTCCGGTGTGCTGTTCGACGCCATGCTGTCCCCTTGAGCGCAATGGATTGAATCGTTTCACTCGGCAGCTGCGTGGTGACGCTATCTCGAACACGGGATACGCGTACAGCGTTGGGACAGAAGTAATCGCCGATGCGCACCGCGCGGAACGAGGCGCCGTACAACGGGAGACGACCGGACAGAACACTGATCAAACGCTGATCGGTCGCTGACAGAATCTTCATACGTGGACGGCACGTTGACGGCATGTCCTCCTCCCTCCCTTCCCTTCACCGAGGCGTCACCGCTCCCCTGCTGACCGTCGTCGCCTCGGGTGCGACCCTCGTGCTGCTCGCCGCCTGCGGTGGTGGCGGGGGCGGAACCCGTGACGAAGGCGTCGCCTCCATCGCGACCCCCTCCGCGCATGCCTCAACCGCCGCCGCCCCGGACGCCGGGCACGTGCGGATCCGTCTCGACGACAGCCAGGAAGACGTCAACAGGCTCTGGGACGCCTGGAGTCACTGTCTTGAGGAACATGGCGTGCCGTCCGGCAGGAAGGCTCCGGCGAACAGTCCCGCGATCAAGGCCTGCGACTCGAAATACCCGCTGCAGCCGGTGGAGATGGACCCGGCGAAGAACCCGCGCTACAGCGACGGCGTACTCGCCATGGTGCGGTGCATGAACAGCCACGGCATCAAGAGCGTCGTCTCCGACGGGAATTGGGCCATGGTCAGCGGAGACAGCATGGCTCTGCCCGACTTCGACAAGAACAAGGTGCAGTGCCAGGTCACGTCCTTCAAGAACGGCGGCTGACGGGACCAGTGCGCGGGCGAACCCGCGTCGGCCTCGGACCGTACGACTTTGGTCGTTCGTGGATGCGACGAACGGATGCTGTGCGCGCGGGCATTGCTGCATACCGTTGGCGCGTGAATGCGAAGACGATGGCCCTCGATGTCCGGAGCCGACTGGGCGCGGCAGGCATGTGGTCCCGGCGGCAGATCGTCGGCGAGACGGTGCTGGCCGTCGTCCTGGCCCTGTGCATGGGCGTGACCCAGACGGGCGACGGCGCCCTGCGGATGATCGCCGTCGGGGCCGTCGCCGCGGTGATCTCCCTGTTGCGGCGGGCGTTCCCCGCCGGTGCCCTGCTCGTCACCGGCGCGGTCGCCGGTGTGCTCGGTGGTTTCGGGTTCGTGCTGATCGTGGTGAGCTGGTCGGCGGGCGCGCGGATCGACGCACCGCGCCGGGCACTCGCGTTCTTCACGGCCACCTACGTCCTCTACGTCGGGCTGTCCGTCCCCAGTCCCTCGCAGCCGCTGTCCGGCGTGCAGACGCTGGTGTTCACCACGCTCGCGTTCCTGGCGACGGGGGTCGTGCCCGGCCTGGCCAGTCGCAACCGTGCCCAACGCCGCACGCTGATGCGCGCGTTGCACGAGCACAACGCCCAGCTCCTGCGCGAGCGCGAGATGATCGCGTCCCACTCGCGCCTGCGTGAACGGCAGCGCATAGCGCAGGACATGCACGACAGTCTCGGCCACCAACTGGCCCTGATCGCCGTGCATACGGGCGCGTTGGAGGTCGACCGCGAGCTGACGGGCGGGCAGCGCGAGGTGGTCGGCGTACTGCGGGAAGCGTCCGTGACCGCGATGCACGAACTGCGGGAGGCGGTCGGCATCCTGCGTGACGGCACCCCCGATCAACTGCGCGACGCGGAAACCGAGTTGGAGCCCCAGTCCCGGGGCGTGGCGGGGATCGACGGCCTGGTGGACGCGTCACGGGGCGCGGGGACGGTCGTAGCGCTGCGGCGTACGGGCCAGGCACGTCCGCTGGCTCCCGCCGCCGACCATGCGGCGTTCCGGATCGTGCAGGAGGCGTTGACCAACGCCCTGAAGCACGCGCAGGGCGCCGCGATCGCCGTCGAACTGCGTTACGAGCCGGACTCCTTGGTCGTCGAGGTGGCCAACGGGCCGATGCCCGCGCTGACTTCGGCCGTACGGCGGCCCGTGGTGAGCGGCGGGCAGGGGCTGACGGGACTGCAGGAACGGGCCCGGCTGGTCGGCGGCATGGTGCACGCGGGGCCCGCGGCGGACGGCGGGTTCCGCATCGCGGGCGTGCTGCCCTACGGTCCCCGGTCGCCGCGCGCGTCGGACAGCGGCCGGTGGCCGGCGGACCCCAGGCCGGACGGAGCGACCTTCGTCGATACGGCGAACGACTTCCGGGGGCAGAGCGAGGGGGCGGTGCCGGGCGACGGTGGTGCGGACATCGACTGGTCCGGTGCGCCGGACAGGCAGAAGGAGTTCGACATCGCCATGGGACGCAAGAAGAAGGGTGTCGTGATCGGATGCGGCGGCGCCGTGCTGGCCTTCGTGGTTCTCGGGGTGCTTGCCGTCGTGCTGATCGTCAACCTGGTGGGGAAGGAGGGCGACAAGCTCATGCTCGATCCGAAGGTCTACGAGTCGGTGAAGGTCGGGGACTCCGAGACGGCCGTACGGGACAGGCTGCCGCACGGAAAGTCGTTCCTGGCCCCGGCCCTGGGCGACGAGGCGCCCGCCAAGCCGCGGGGGGCAGCCTGCTCGTCGTATCTCTCCACGGAGAACTGGCCGACCGGAGGAGGGAAGATGCCCGCCTTCCGCTTCTGCTTCAAGGACGGCAAACTGATCGAGAAGCGGGCCTTCGCGACCAAGTCGTAGTCTTGGGCCGCCCGTCGCCCCCGTCGCACGTCCCGCAGGAGAATCGTGATCAGAGTCCTCGTCGCGGATGACGAACCCCTCATCCGGGCGGGCATCAGGATGATCCTCACCTCCGCCGACGACATCGATGTCGTCGCGGAGGCGGCCAACGGCCGTGAGGCGGTCGACCTGGTCCGCGCGCACGCCGTCGACGTGGCCCTGCTCGACATCCAGATGCCCGTGCTGGACGGGCTGTCCGCACTGGCCGAACTGCGGCGGGTGGCACCGGCCGTACGTCCGCTGATCCTGACGACGTTCGGTGAGCGGGAGAACGTGCTGCGGGCGCTGAGTCAGGGCGGCGCCGGGTTCCTGCTGAAGGACTCGGCGCCGGCCGAACTGATCCAGGCGGTACGGGCGGCCGCGGCCGGGGACGCGTATCTGTCACCGGCCGCCACGCGTCACGTGGTCGACCAACTCGCCTCGGGCCGGGCGGCGGCGCGCGGCGAGGAGGCGCGCCGGCGTCTGGAGTCGCTCAGCACCCGGGAACTCGAAGTGCTCGCGCTGCTCGGCGAAGGCCTGTCGAACGCCGACGCGGGCGAGCGGATCCATGTGAGCGAGGCGACGGTGAAGACGTACGTCAGCCGGATCCTGACCAAGCTGCGGTGCGAGAACCGGGTCCAGGCGGCCCTGTTGGCGCGGGACGCGGGGCTGGGACCGAGCTGATCCGCGGCTCGTCAGCCGCCGGGCCTGGCTCCCAACTGCTCCATGAGGGAAAAGAGGTTGGCCACGCCCCAGTGCTCCGTGATCCTCCCGTCGACCACACGCATCGCGTCCACGGTCTCGAACTCGATCGCCTTGCCGGTGGGGGCGATTCCGAAGAACTCGCCCTCGTGCGTGCCGTGGTAGGTCTTGTACGTGGTCACGAGGTTCCCCTCGGCCGCCTGCCAGTGCATCACCGCGTGGAAGTCGGGGAACGCGGCCCGCAACACCTTGTACAGCTCCAGGGCACCCGCCTTGTCGGGGGGAGACGAGGGGAGGTGAGGTGCTACCGCTTGCCGACGGTGTACGTCAGGTGGGTCACCCGGGACGACGTCTCCGTCCGGGTCTGGTCCAGCGTGAGCCGGTCGGGGTCCACGTGGTCGAACAGGCGGATGCCGGCGCCGAACAGCACGGGCGCGAGCGCGATCGAGAACTCGTCGACCAGGCCGCTGTCCAGGTACTGCTGGATCGTCTCGGCGCCGCCGGCGATGCGCACGTCGCGGTCACCGGCGGCCTCGCGGGCCCGGTCGAGGGCGCTCTCGATGCCGTCGTCGACGAAGTGGAAGGTGGTGCCGCCCGGCCGCTCCCACGGGTCGCGCCCGGTGTGGGTGAGGACGAACACCGGGGTGTGGAACGGCGCATCCTCCGGCCAGGACAGCTCACCGCCGTCGAACATGCGCCTGCCCATGACGCTCGCGCCCGTGCGCTCGAACGCCTCCCGCGCGATGTCGTTGTCGCGGCCCTCCTCGCCGCCCTCGCCCAGCTTCAGGTTCTCCCGGAAGAACCGCAGCGGGAACACCCAGGCCTGCAGCTCCGACCACTTCGCCATCCAGCGGTGGATCCTCGGGTCGCTCTGCCCCTCGGGCGAGAACACGTAGTCGACGGGCACGTCCTCCGGCGCCATGAAGCCGTCCAGGGACATCGTCACACTGAAGAACACCTTCCCGGCCATCAGCTCTCCGCTCCCTTCAAGTCCATCTCGTTCCGGGCGAGTTCGGCGACGTAGGCCGCCAGGTTGCCCAGCGTCTGCTCGCCGCCCTCGATCGCGTGGTACTTCTCCACCGCCTCGTCGCGGAGTTCCTTGGTGGGGAACACCGTGCGCATCACGATCCGGGTCTCGTCACCGGCCGCCTCGAAGGCCAGGACCGACTCGAAGGCGTTCGGGTCGTCACGCGACTCACCATGCAGCAGCGAGATCCGCTCGGGCGGGACGATCTCCCGCCAGGTGATCCACTCCTGGTAGTCGGTCCCGTCCGGCCCGTGCATCACGAAGTCCCAGGCCCCGCCGACGCGGAACTCGAAGGACCGCGTCGTAGTGGTGAAGCCTTCCGGTCCCCACCACCGCGACAGGTGCCGGACGCGCGTGAACGCCTCGAACACCAACTCCCGCGGGGCGCCGATCACCCGGGAGATCACGACCTCGCGGTCCGCGGTCACGGCCGCGTGCGCGGCATCGCCGCCGCTACTGCTCGTCGCCATCATCTGGTCCCTCCTCCTGCCTTGTCTGCTTCAGCTCCTGCACGTACTCGTCCAGCCGCTCGAAGCTCCCGCTCCAGAACCGCTCGAAGCCGCCCACCCACTCGTGGACCGGCCGCAGCCCGCTGGCGTCCAGGTCGTACAGCCGCTGCTTGCCCGCCCCGCGGACCCGCACCAGCCCGACCTCCCGGAGCACCCGCAGGTGCTTGGACGCCTGCGGCTGGGTCATCCCCAGGTTCCGCGCCAGCTCGGTCACCGGCCGCTCGCCGCCCCGCAGGAGCAGCAGGATCTCCCGCCGCTGCGGTTCGGCTATCGCGTTGAACGCATCCGAGGTCGTCGCCGCTCGTGCCATGGCGCCATCGTATGCCTATATCAGCATGTGTCAACGGCTCATGGCGCACCCGTGCACCCGTGCGGTCATGCGGTCATGCGGTCATGCGCAGAAGGGTCCGGCGCTCCCGCGCGGCCCTCATGGCGGCCGCGGTGCGCCTCGTGAGCGAGCGCGGCACCACGGACATCCCGGTCACCGATCTCGCCGAGGCGGCAAACGTCAGCCGTCGCCTCGTCTACCTGCATGCAGTTCGGGGACCGCGCCACTCTCCTGACGGAAGCCGCGATCGACCTGGTGCGACGGGAGTTGCTCCCCCGGGCCGGAGACGGCGGCGACACCTCCGAGGGAGTGGCCGCGCCGACGCGGCACTTCGCGGAACACCGCTCCTTCTACCGCCCGTTACTGACCGGCTCCTGCGCCTTCGCCATGACCAGCACCCTCAACAAACCAGCAGACGGCGGACGACCTCTCGGAGCTCATCGCGGGCGGAGCCGCCACGCCCGTCAACAACTGGGTGATCGACGGCGCGGACCCCCTCGGCCCCGCAGACCTCCCGACCGCGCTCACCCGTGCGCCGATCTGGTTCCGCTCCAGCCTGCGGACGCCGATGTGTTCGTGCGCCTCTGTGACGTGGACGAGAAAGGCCGATCCACGAACGTCTCCGACGGCCTGATCAGCCTCACCGAAGCCGACGACACGACCTGCGCGAAAGTCCAACTCTGGCCGACGGCCTACCGTTTCAAGCGCGGTCACCGCATCCGCGTCCAGATCTCCAGCGGCGCCTTCCCCCGCTACAACCGCAACCTCGACACAAGGGAACCCCGGGCGACCGCCACCACGCTCCGCGCAGCCGACCAGCGAGTACTCCACACCCCGGCCCACCCCTCCGCGGCGATCCTGCCGCTCGGCCGACCGAACCGACCCAACCTGGTGGGCCGTTGACGCACCAGCCACTGGGGCACTTGCCGCTGACGCACTAAGGGACATCCCGTAGAACCATCGCGGGTATTCCGGGCGTCCCTTACGACCTCAGGCCGATGTGGCTCAAGGGGCCGGCGGGCTTCAATGGCCCACATGCCCAGCGAAGTCGAATGCCCGCAGTACCATCACACCTTCGATTCCGGCGAGGTCCGCCCGGTCGATCCCGGCGTGGTGCGCTGGCTGACCGAGGAGTTGACCTGGTCGGGCCAGGAGCCCACCGAGCGCATGTACGCGAGCTACCTCTACTCGGCCGGCGCCATGCCCGTCTCCCGCCGGCGCTTCGTCCAAAACCTCGCCTACCTGGGCGTGCCGGAGACACGGGACCCGGACGGCACCTGCTTCCTCGTCAGGAAGTGACCAACTCCCCGAACAGGCCAGGAACATGCCCGAACTACAGCCACTCCGCGCCGCCCACGCCCCGGCGGTCCTGACCTTCGAGTTGGCCAACCGCGCCTACTTCGCCACCTCGATCTCCGACCGCGGCGACGCCTACTTCGACGAGTTCACCGCCGGCTTCGACGCCCTGCTGGCCGAACAGGAGGCCGGCATCTGCGCCTTCTACGTGCTCGTCGCCGAGGACGGCTCGGTCCTCGGCAGATTCAACCTGGTCGACATCACCGAGGAACACACGGCGACACTCGGCTACCGGGTGGCGCAACACGTCACCGGTCGCGGCGTGGCAACGGCAACCGTCAAGGAACTGTGCCGACTGGCCGCCTCACAACACGCCCTACGCACGATCAGAGCGGCCACCTCCCACGAGAACATCGCATCCCAAAGGGTCCTGGCCAAGGCCGGCTTCACCCCGGTCGGTCCCGCCCACCCGTCCGACATCGGCGGCAAGCAAGGCACTTGGTACCGGCGCGACGTCTAGGTCCAGCACCAACTCAGAGGCACTCACTCCAACAGGGCAGGAAGCTCCGGCGCAGGCAAGGGATAACACCCACGTCAGCGGGAGCGACCGTACGGCGCCGAGTTCGGCGTGCTGCGTGCTACGTGCTACGTGCTACGTGCTACGTGCTACCGAGGAGCTTGCCGTAGCCGTTGCCCGCGAACACCCCGACGGATGCCGGGCACGTCCGTGATCGCGTTGTGCGTTCCGGTGGGCAAGTCACCGACGCCGAGCCCGAGTTGACGGGCTCGGCGGGACACAGCGGGCACTTGGGGGCTTGGTGGAACGGGCATGGCGAGGCACTACGACACCGCCGGTCCCCCTGTCCCCCTCCCCCCGGCCCTGACGATCAACGCGGCCGCACGGCCGGTCAGCCCGCGGCGAGGAGTTCGAGTGTGTCGATCACACGGTTCGAGAAGCCCCACTCGTTGTCGTACCAGGCGACGACCTTCACATGGCGGCCGTCGACGCGGGTGAGGGCGGAGTCGAAGATCGACGACGCCGGGTTGCCGGTGATGTCGGAGGAGACGAGCGCGTCGTCGGAGTATTCGAGGACGCCGGCAAGGGGCCCGTCGGCCGCGGTGCGGTAGGCGGCGAGCACGTCCTCGCGGGTCACGTCCCGGGAGACGGTGGTGTTGAGTTCGACGATCGAGCCCACCGGCACGGGCACGCGGATCGAGTCGCCCGACAACTTGCCCTCCAGGTTGGGCAGTACATGCCCGATCGCCTTCGCGGCGCCCGTCGTGGTCGGCACGATGTTGACCGCGGCGGCCCTGGCTCGGCGGGCATCCCGGTGCGGGCCGTCCTGCAGGTTCTGCTCCTGCGTGTAGGCGTGCACCGTGGTCATGAAGCCGTGCTCGATACCGGCGAGTTCGTCCAGCACCGCGGCGAGGGGTGCCAGCGCGTTGGTCGTGCAGGAGGCGTTCGAGACGATCGTGTGCGTGGCCGGGTCGTAGGCGTCGTTGTTGACCCCGAACGCGAGGGTGACGTCGGCGCCGTCCGAGGGCGCGCTGACGAGTACCTTGCGCGCGCCCGCGTCGAGGTGGGCGCGGGCGGCCTTGGCGGAGGTGAAACGGCCCGTGGCCTCCAGCACGAGGTCCACTTCGAGTTCGGCCCAGGGCAGGTCGGCCGGTTCGCGCTCGGCGAGGACCTTGATGCGCCGGCCGTCGACGACAAGGGTGTCCCCGTCGACGGTCACGGGGCGGCCGAGCCGGCCGGACGTCGTGTCGAAGGCGAGCAGTCGCGCCAAAGTGGCGGGCTCCGTAAGGTCGTTGACGGCGACGACCTCCAGCTCGCTGTCGCGTTCGAGCAGGGCGCGCAGCACATTGCGTCCGATGCGGCCGAATCCATTGATGGCAATGCGAGTCATGAGTTAAGTCCCTTCGGTTCCCCACCAGGCTCGCGCGCGGCAGCCGTCGCGGACAGTGGCGCGATCGCCATGGTTCAAAAGGATCCCGCCACACCCCCGAGGAGGGCCGGGCTACTCCCCCTGCGCGAAGGTCCGCCGGTACTCGCTCGGCGTCGTACCGAGGAGACGGTGGAAGTGCAGCCGGAGATTCGCACCGGTGCCGAGACCGACGTCGGCGGCGATCTGCTCGACGCTGCGCTCGGACCGTTCGAGCAGCTCACGGGCCATGTCGATACGGGCGCGCATGACCCACTGCATCGGCGTGTAGCCGGTCTCGTCGACGAAGCGCCGCGAGAAGGTGCGCGGCGAGACCGCGGCCTGCCGGGCGAGCGTCTCCAGGGTGAGGGGTTCGCCGAGCCGGTGCAGCGCCCACTCGCGGGTCGCGGCGAACCGTTCACCGAGCGGCTCGGGCACACTGCGCGGCACGTACTGCGCCTGACCGCCGCTGCGGTAGGGGGCCGCGACCAGGCGCCGGGCCGCGTGATTGGACGCGGCCACCCCGAGGTCGCCGCGCAGGATGTGCAGGCACAGGTCGATGCCCGAGGCGGCGCCCGCCGAGGTCAGCACGCTGCCCTCGTCGACGAACAGGACGTTCTCGTCGACCTGGACGTGCGGGTACTTCGTCGCGAGCGCCCGCGTGTAGTGCCAGTGCGTCGTGGCGCGCTTCCCGTCGAGCAGCCCCGTGGCGGCGAGCGCGAAGGCCCCGGTCGAGATCGCGGCGAGCCGCGCGCCCCGGTCGTGCGCGGCGATCAGCGCGTCCAGGACACCCTGCGGCGGATCCTCCCGGTCCGGGAACCGGTACCCGGGCAGGAACACGATGTCGGCCCAGGTCAGCGCGTCGAGACCATCGGCCACGTGGTACGACAGCCCGTCGCCCCCGGTCACCAGTCCGGGCGCCGCACCGCACAACCGCACCTCGTACGGCATGCTCGCCCGCGTCGTGAACACCTGCGCGGGGATTCCGACGTCGAGCGGCTTGGCGCCTTCGAGGACGAGGACGGCGACGCGACGCAGACGGGCAGAAGACACGGGGACAGCCTACGCAGGGTTACGGGCCCACGTTCGCGGAGCCGTAGCAGGTCGCCGCAGGTCAGACCTTCCAGGACCGCAACTGATCGGCGACGGCGAGGACCCCGACCCGCGTGTCCCGGATCTTGCGGACAAGGTCGGAGAGGGCGCCGTAGGGCGGGTCGATCCCCTCCCCGGACTGGCCCATGTACTGGGCGGCGACGAACGCGGCGTAGAGGCTGTTGCGGTGCGGCAGTGGCTCCAGGCGCACGATGGTGTGCATGAGCGCGGCGGCCCGCCAGGCGGCGTCCGGGTCGGCGGCGGCGAGGGTCGGCAGCTTGGTCTTGTGCCGGGATACGGCGGCCACGAGCGCGGAGTAGTCGGAGACCGACATGTCCTCGCGGCCGAGGGCGGCCTCCTGGACGTCGAGCAGCCAGGAGACGTCGATGTACAGGTGCATCAGGCGGCCGCGGCCCCGTCACGCTCGGAAGGCGGCACCTCGTCGGGGAAGGCGTCGTCGAACTCCCCGCGCAGCCGCTCGGCCCACACGGACGCGCCGGCGACGAACCGGCCGCGCTGCATCTCGCGCACACCGAGGTCGTGCAGATACTGCTTGAGGCTCTTCCCCTCGGCCGCGGCGGCCGCACGCACTCCGTCAAGTTCCTCTTCGGTGAAGGACACATTCAGTGATGGCATGCTGCGATGGTACCTAGTTGGTGCCGCCGGTGCGAGGGGCATGCCATCAGAGCCGACACGGCAGGGGTGCGGGGCTGTCGGCCCACGTCCGACAGGGCCCCGTCCCACCCGCCCGGACCCGGCGCCTAAGCTGCGGCAATGCTCTCCAACGACTACCTCTCCGAACTGTTCTCACTCGACGGCCGAGTCGCCGTCGTGACCGGCGGCAGCTCCGGCATCGGCCGGGCCGCCGCCGGGGCACTCGCCCGGGCGGGGGCGAGCGTGGTCGTAGTGGCACGCAAGGAGCAGGAACTGACCGTCACGGTCGACGAGTTGACGGCGGCGGGCTGCCGGGCGGCGTGGGTGAGCGCCGATCTGAGCACCCGGGACGGTGTCCGGGCGGCGGCGGAAGCGGCAGCCGAGGTGTTCGGCGAGCCGGACATCCTCGTGAACAGCGCCGGCGTCAACTTGCGCCCGCCGATGGGTGAGTTGAGCGAGGAGGTATGGGACACCACGATGGCCCTGAACCTGGAGGCCCCCCACCTCCTGGGCCAGCGCTTCGGCCCCGGCATGGCCGAACGGGGCTTCGGCCGCATCATCCACATCACCTCCCAGCAGGCCCACCGCGCGTTCGCCCAGAGCGGCGCCTACGGCGTCTCCAAGGGCGCACTGGAGTCCCTGGCCCGCTCCCAGGCCGAGGCCTGGTCCCCCCACGGCGTCACCTGCAACACCCTGGTCCCGGGTTTCGTGATGACCCCGCTCAACGAACGACTCTCGTCCAACCCTGCGATGGTGACGGCCCTGGCCGCCCGCACCCTGATCGGCCGCAACGGCCTCGCCGAGGACTTCGCGGGCGCGACGGTGTTCCTGGCGAGCCGCGCCTCCGCTTACGTCACCGGGCAGTCGGTCTTCGTGGACGGCGGATTCTCCGTGCACTAGCCCAACACCGGCTGCACCTCGGCCAGTTGGAGAAGGGGTCGCCCGCCGCTACGACGCCCCGCTCCCCCGCCGCAGAAAACGAATCACAGGATGCCCAGGGTCGTGACTGACCTCGGCACGGACCCCGTAGACGTCCATGATCAGGGCCGGGGTGAGGACCTCGGTCGGGGTGCCCTCGGCGACCGTGCGGCCGGTGTCGAGGACGAGTAGGCGGTCGCAGTGCATCGCGGCGAGGTTGAGGTCGTGGAGGGCGATCACGGTGGTGACCGGGAGGTCGGCGATCAGGTCCAGCAGGTCCAACTGGTGCTGGATGTCCAGGTGGTTGGTCGGCTCGTCCAACAGGAGTTCGCGGGGTTCCTGGGCCAACGCGCGGGCGATCTGGGCGCGTTGGCGTTCGCCGCCGGAGAGGGTGTGCCAGGACTGGGCGGCCCGGTCGATCAACCCGGTGCGTTCGAGGGCCTCGGTGACGGCGTGGGCGTCGGCGGCCGACGCCGGTGACCAGGCGCGGCGGTGCGGGATGCGGCCGAGGGCGACGACCTCGCGGACGGTCAACTCGGTCTGGGTGTGGGTGTGTTGCTCGACGGTGGCGATACGGCGGGCGGTCGCGCGGCGCCCGATCTCGGGGAGCGGAAGACCGTCCAGCGTGACGACTCCGGTGGAGGTCGGGAGGACACCGGCCAGTAGGCGCAACAGGGTTGATTTTCCTGACCCGTTGGGGCCGAGGAGGCCGACGGTCTCGCCGGGGTGCAGGGCGAGCGTGACGCCGTCGACGATGAGTTGGCCGTCGGTGCGGCGGGCCACCCGGTCCGCGTGCAGGCCGGTGTCCGGAGCGCGGGTGCTCATGTCTTGCTCCGACCTCGGTGCAGGACAATCACGAACGCGGGTACGCCGATCAGTGACGTCACCACCCCCACCGGCACCTCCTGGGGATCGACGACGGTACGGGCGAGGGTGTCCACCCACACCAGGAAGACGGCTCCGGTCAGCGTGGTGACCGGCAGCAGTCGTACATGCCCGGAACCGGTCAACGCACGGGTGACATGCGGCAGGACCAGGCCGACGAAGCCGATCGCCCCGGCGCAGCTGACCAGGACGGCGGTGAGCAGCGCGGTGGCGCACAGCAGGATCAGCCGGGTTCGGGCGACGTTCACGCCGAGGCCTGCCGCTGCCTCCTCGCCGAAGGCGAACGCGTCCAACGTGGTGGCATGGCCCAGGCAGACGACCAGCACGAGCGCCAACGCGCCCGCGCACAGCAGCACTTGACCCCAGTCCGCGCCGGACAGCGAGCCGAGCAGCCAGAAGAGCACACCCTTGGTGGTCTCGGCGTCCGCCGACGTCAGCACCGTGAACGACGTGAGCGCGGAGAAGAGTTGCATGGCCGCCACGCCGGACAGCACCACCCGGTCCATGCTCGCGCCGAGGCTGTGGCTGAGCAGCATCACCAGCCCGAAGGAGAGCAGGGCACCGACGAACGCGCCCGCCGCCAGCGACACCGCCCCGCCGCCCACCCCGAGCACGACCACAGCGACCGCCCCCGTGGACGCCCCGGACGAGACGCCGAGCACGAACGGGTCCGCCAGCGGATTGCGCAGCAGGGACTGCATGACCGCGCCGCACAACGCGAGCCCGGCACCGCAGACGGCGGCGAGCAGCGTGCGCGGCATGCGCAGGTCCCAGACGATGCCGTCCCTGAGCGGGGCGAGCGTGCTCTCGCCGCCGCCGAGGTGGGACGCGATGGACGCCCACACGTCGGCCGTGGAGATGTCGGCGGGGCCGATGGTCACCGCGAAGGCCACGGAGACCAGCAGCGCGATGAGCCCGCCACCCGTCAACAGCAGGGTGCGGACGGTCACTTGGCGAGTCCGAAGTCGCGCAGGCCTGCGGCGACCTGCTCGATCCCTTCGACGGTGCGGATGGAGGGGTTCATCGCCTGGCCGCTGAGCAGGATGTACCGCTTCTTCTTGACGGCGGTGAGGTTGCGGGTGGCCGCGTTGGTCTCCAGGAAGTGGATCTTCGCCTTGGCGGTCTCGGCGGTCTGCGACTTGCGGGTCAGATCGCCGAGGACGATGACGTCGGGGTCGCGGTCGGCGACGGTCTCCCAGTTGATCTGGGGCCACTCGTCGTGGGTGTCGGAGAAGGCGTTCTTCGCTCCGACGGTGCGGGTGATGGCGCCGGGGGCGCCGCAGCAGCCCGCCAGGTAGGGCGACTGAGCGTTGGCGAACCAGTACATGAGGGTGGTGTCGGAGGCGTCGAGGCCGGTGGTGGCCTTGGTCACCCGCGCCTTCAGCTGGGCCACGAGCTGGTCGCCGCGCGCCTTCACGCCCATCGCGCGGGACAGGTCGCGTATCTCGCCGTAGACGCTGTCGAGCGTGAGCGGTGTGCTGCGCGAACCGTCGCCACCGCTGTCGTTGTCCTTGCCCGCGCAGTCGGACGGCGAGACGTACGTCGGCACGCCCAGCTTCTCGAACTGTTCGCGGGTCGCGACTCCGCCCTTGCCGAGCGTCGAGACGAAGGAGGCGGTGACGAAGTCGGGTTCGGCGTCGAGGACCTTCTCGAAGGAGGGGGCGTTGTCGGCGAGGCGCGGCACGCTCGCGTTCGCCTTCTCCAGGCCCTTGAGCACCGGGTCGGTCCAGGTGGCGGTGCCGGCGATGCGGTCGGCGAGGCCGAGGGAGAGCAGGATCTCGGTGGTGCCCTGGTTGAGGGAGACGACCCGCTCGGGGGCCGACTTCACCGTGACCTTGTGCCCGCAGTCGGTGAGCGTGAGCGGGAAGCCCGCGGCGGACTTCTCCGTCTCGCCGTCGGCGCTGTCGCCGTCGGATCCGCCGCACGCGGTGAGCAGCAGGGCGGGCGCGACGAGGAGGGCCGCGGTACGGCGGCGCAGTGGGACGGGGGCGGTACGGATCACGGGCATGCCTTGCCTGTCGGGGCTCGAACGCGGAGCCTGGCCTACGAACTCCCCCTCGCCGAGGGCGAGAAGGTGCCAGCAGGTCTTCGGACTCGGGTTCGTCCGGACGGGGCGCCTTCCCGGCGCGTCGCACACCGGCTCCCTCGGCCGGCCCGCGTCGCCCCAGTGGCGTGGATTGCCCCGCCCGTCCCCCTCACCGCTGCGCGTCAGTTCCGGATTCCCACCGGATTCCCTGGCCTCGGTTGTGGCGCGACTGGCCCGGCCAACGTATCAAGATCGGCGGTCGGCTCCCGCTGCGGGGTGCGGCACGGAGGTGCTCCTGAACCACTGCCGCTCTGTACCGGTACCGCTGGACTTTCCCCCGGTTCCGTCCGACCCCTGTGCGGCACGCTCCGCGCGGCGGATCGTAGAGGCCCCGACCCGCTCGCACGGAGGTCCAACGGCCATGGCCCAACTGATCGTTGTCGGTGTCGACGGTTCCGCGGACAGTCGCATCGCGGCCGACTGGGCAGCAACGGAAGCCGGGTTGCGTGGACTCGCCCTGCGGGTCGTCCACGTCTCGACACTCCCCGACGAGCAACTCCTCACCACCTGGCCCTACTTCCGCGAGCCCTCTCCCGACGCCCTCGTCACGTCCCTCGCGAAGGACCACCCCGAACTCCGGGCCGAGGTGGTCGCCCTCACCGGAGAGGTCGTGCCGGCCCTGCTCCCCCTGACCGCCGAGGCGGACTGCACGGTCCTCGGGCTGCGCGGTACGGGCGGTTTCGCGGGCCTGGCCCTCGGTTCCGTGGCCCACGGGGTCGCCGAGCACTCCGAGCGGCCGGTGGTGCTGGTGCCGAGCGGGTCCGTCCACAGCCGTCGCCCGCGGTCACCGTACGGCGTGACGCTGGGGGTCGACGGCGGCGAACTCCCCGGCGCCGTCGTCGACTTCGCCTTCGACGCCGCCTGCCGACGCGACACCGGCCTGCACGTCGTCCACGCCTGGCGGCTGCCCTCGCCCGCCGAGCACTGGATGCCGTACGCACCGCCCGAGAAGGACCGAGGACGCTGGGAGGACCAGGAGACGCAACGCCTCTCGGACGCGCTGCGGCCCTGGCGGGAGAAGTATCCGCACGTGGGTGTCTACGAGGATCTCCGTCTCCAGAGCCCGGCGGCCGCCCTGGTCCAGGCGTCGGTCCCGGCCTCGGCGGAACTGCTGGTGATCGGCCGCGCGGGCACGACACTCGGGCCCACCCTGCACGCCGTACTGGAACACACCGCGTGCCCGGTGGCCGTGGTCCCCCACCGCACCTGAGACCAGCTCCGCGCGTTACACTCGCGGGCCCGAACTCACCTGGCGACAAAGGCCGTTGGGCAACAGGAGAACCGAAGTGACGGATGCGGGATTCAGCGCGGACGACGTGGACACCGGCAAGCCCCAGTCGGCCCGCATGTACGACTACTTCCTGGGCGGCAAGGACAACTACCCCGTCGACTGGGAAGCCGCCGAGAAGGTCATCTCCCTGTTCCCCGCCGTCAGGCAGATGGCGCGGGTGAACCGCGACTTCATGCACCGGGCCTCGCGGCTGCTGGCGGAGCGGGGAATCAGCCAGTTCCTGGACATCGGCACCGGAATACCCACCCGCCCGAACCTCCACCAGGTGGTCCAGGCGATCAACCCCCGTGCCCGCGTGGTCTACGCGGACAACGACCCGATCGTCCTCAGGCATGCCGAGGCGCTTCTGCACAGCACGCCCGAGGGCAGCACCACCTACATCCAGGCCGACGTGCGCGAGCCGGGGAAGATCCTCGCGGCGGCGAAGGAGCAGCTGGACTTCGAGCAGCCGATCGCCCTGTCCCTGATGGCCCTCCTGCACCTGGTGGCGGACGAGGACGATCCCCATCGCATCGTGGGTGAACTGCTCGACTCCCTTACATCCGGGAGCTACCTGGCCCTGTCCCACGCGACCGGAGACTTCGATCCGGAGACCTGGGAGCGCGTCGTCGAGGTCTACCGCAAGGGCGGCACACCCGCCCAGGTACGCTCACGCGCCGAATTCACCGGTTTCTTCAGGGGACTTGAGCTTGTCGCCCCCGGCATAGAACTCGCCGCGCGCTGGCACCCCGAGCCCGGAAAACAGCACAGCGAGACCGACGAGATCCCGTTGTACGTCGGGGTCGCCCGCAAACCGTGAGCCCCAAGTCACGGACCGAGCGCGGTGATCGCATCGATCACCGCGCTCGCCGTAGAAGGAGAAAAGGTGGAAGAGGCCCTTACGCCGGGACGGGGTCCGGCTCCTGGGAGGGTGCGGTGGCGTCCGGGCGCGCGGGGTTGAGGAGGCGTTCGGCGAGGGGGGCGAAGATCAGGCCGAGGGCCGTCCAGAGGATGAGCTGCGCGGCGACCGAGTAGAAGCGGAAGGTGAAGAGCACGTCGGCGGGGAAGCCCGGGTAGACGATGGTGCCCTTGTCGTCCTTCAGCGGCAGTGGTGTCTCGGTGGCCTGGTTGCCGAAGTTGGCCTTGTTGTACGAGAGATGGCCCAGCTGCGGCAGGAGCAGCATGACGATCCCGATCGCGACGACGAACGCGGCGCCGGCGAGGAGGGTCGCGTTCCAGTTGCCGAAGCGGGCCTGGAGGTGCTTGCCGAGGTAGACGGCTCCCGCGAGGAAGGCGACGGAGCACACGACCATGATCAGGTACAGGGCGCTGCGCTGCTGGATGGTCTCTTCGTGACCGATCGCGGGCGGGTTGGCCGGGTACTTGAGGAACGGCACCAGGTACATGCCGAGGAATCCGCCGCCGGCGACGAGGAGCGCCAGGTTGCGTGCACGCAGCCCGCCGGTGCGACCGAGGCAGACGGTGTAGGCGACGGCGAACAGGGCACCCATCGCCATGCCGAAGAAGATCATGCCGACGCCGATGCCGACGTTGGCCTGGATGGTGCGGCTGAAGAGTTCGTGTTCGTGGCCCTCGACGGGCAGGCCTGCCGCCTTGTCCAGGGCGCTCTGGGCGGCGTCACGGCCGCTCTCGTAGTCGATGGCCTTGGCGATCTGTGGCTCGGCGAAGATGCGCGCGAACACGAAGGCGAGCAGGCCCGCCACTGCGCCGGCGAGTATGCCGCGCAGTATGAGCTTCTTTTCCATGTCGAGTTGTCCGTACGTCCAGGTGCCGGCGGAGGGTCAGTGGCAGGGGAAGCCGAGGAAGTGCCGGGCGTCGTGGACGAACTCGTGGACGTGCATGTCGTTGCCGAACACCGACACGGCGCCCTGGTCGACACCGACGAAGTAGTAGATGGCCAGGGCGATCAGCGCGGTGCCGACCAGCCAGACGATCGACTTCGAGACCGGCAGGACAACCGGCGTGGACACCGGACGGGTGGTGGAAATGCTGCTGCTCAAGGTGAGCCCTCCTTCGGGATCGTGCGTCCCTTGCGTGTACGGGCGAGTGAAGGTTCAGTGTCTGACTCGCCCTCCACCTACCGGCGGCGGGCTCACAGTGGCGCGACCGTGCTGGAATTCCACCAGCTTCCTTATGCCATCACTACAGGGGGAGAGTACGGCGCGTCTCTCCAGGCCGTCAATCAGGCCCGTTCCGCGTACGGCTCATGACAGAACCGTGTGTGCGCTGGGAGTTGCCTGCCGGCGCCCCTCCCGTCACCGCTTCGACGTGAGCCTCAGGTCGACCTCCTGTTCCTGGTCTCCGGACGCCGTGCCCCGCTCGTCCACGGCGAACGCGACGCTCAGCGCCTCACGCAGCTGGCCGACGGCGACGTAGCCGCCCTGGAGCGTGGCGGAGACCGAGCCCTCCAGGGGCATGGGGTCGGTCGGGATCCATTCCTGCGTCGGCTCGAACTCGGCGGTCCATACGGCGGTGCGGTCGCCCGGCGTCTCCTGGGGCACGTCGTCGGAGGGCCGGTCGGTGGGGAACGCCGTCCGCAGGACGCCGAAGACGGTGGTGGCGTCCTCCTTGGACGCTCCGGTGAGGGACACGGTGGCCATCGGGGGTCACTCTCCTTGTGTTCTTCGAGTACGGCGGCGGTCAGGTCGGTCAGTAGCCGAGGACCTTGGCCAGTTGCTGCTTGTTCATCGACGAACGGCCGTCGACACCGCGTTTCTTGGCCTCCGCGTAGAGCTGGTCCTTCGTCGGTCCCCGCGCCCCACTGTGGGAGCGCTCACCGCCGCGTCGCGGGGCGGACTTCGGGTCTCGGGTGGATGTCCTGCTCGCGGTCGCGGACTCACCGGCGCGGGCGCGCTCCTTGTTCACGGTGCGGGCGGCGATCTCCTTCGCCCTGCCCTCGGAGACACCTCGCTTCTCGGCGCCATCCTTGATGTGCTCGTACTGACGCTCGCGCTTCGCGCTGGAACCTCGCGGCACGGCGCTCACCTTCCTTTCCTCGCGGGTGCGGTCCGGCTCGGCCGTACCCGACCCGTTTTCCGGTGATTTCCCAGGTACCCGGCGTCCGCCGCTTCTCACGCGGTCCCCGGAACGCGTTGATTCCATCTGACGCACGGCCCGCGCGCGGTGCGAGCAGACAGCCACCGAACGGATGAGTGCGCGGGCGCTGCGGAGGCGCAGGGCGGCGGGCCGGGGTCACACGGGTGGCGTACTCGCGTGGCGGGGTGGCGGGTGGCCGCCTAGTAATGGACTGGATCAGCTTGTTCATCGCGCTTCGGGGGGCGATAGCAGCATCACCCTCTTCATGGAGCCGAGCATGACCATCCGCTCTTTCTCGCCCAGCCCGGACCAACCCGACATACCTCACGGCACCGCGGCCCACGCGTTCGCGCCCTCCGACGGAGGGCCGGCCGACGGAACGCCGCCGACGTCACGTCCGACGCAAGAGGGTCCCGCTCAGACCGGCCCCGAGGGCGAGAACGTCGATCCGATGCACCGCCTGGTGCATGCCGCCGTCGCCGACCGGCCGCTCGACGAGGTGCTCCAGCTCATCACCTTGCTGGAGCAGTCACCGAAGTACGCGCAGGCCACCGTCGACGCCCTGCGTGCGGTCGGTGTCGACCGGTCCGTGGAGGACGTCACCCGACTCGTGACCCTGCTGACCCAGCCGCCGCGCAGTCCCGACGCCGCCGACGAGGCGATCCGCGCTGCGGCCGAACGCCGGCCCGTGGAAGAGGTCACCCGGCTGATGGCCCTGCTCCAGCGGGCTCCGGTGGAGCCGCACTGCGGCGAGGAGGCGGTACGGGCCGCGGCCGGCCGGCCCGTCGAGGAACTCGTCCAGCTGATCGGCCGCCTGGCCGAGGAACAGGACGCGTCCGCCCGGGCCCCGGGACCGACGGCGGAGCGGTCTACGGCTCCGCTGTACGAGACACCCGGACGGACCCCGGCGGACACGCACGATCCAGAACCCGCGGGTGACCGTCCGGCCGCTCGTCAGCGCCGCCCACGACGTCCGCGTACCGCCACCCGCCGCACCGCTCCCCCGGTCTGGCCGAGGCTGATCGCGGCGACGGCGCTCATCCTGTGCGGGCTGTCGTACTTCCCGCTGCACCGTGACGGAGCCTCCGGCACCGCCTACGGGTTCGCGCTCGGTGTCTCGATCCTGTGCGTCCTGCTGGCACCGGCGCTGGTCCTGCACGGCGGCCTGTTCGTGCTCGCCATGTCCGTGGTGGTGCCGGCCGCGCTGGCCGCCCTCCAGTTGTTCGACGGGCGGTTCCACTCCTCGCGCCTCTCCCAGGCGCTGCGGATCACCGCCGCGCCGCCCTGGTTCGCGGGTCTGATGGCCGCACTGGCCGCACTGGCGGCGCTCACGGCGCTGCTGGCGCTGCTCGCCTCGCGGCGGTTCGGCCGGCAGCTGGACCTTCCCGGCCATCCCGATCACCGGGCGCTGGCCGACGCGAACCAGGCGCCTCAGTAGGGTCGGCCCCCGCTCAATTCGCGGTGGCGTCGGAGCCGTTCACGGCGTCACCGCTCGCGGACGGCACGCTCGACGCCGAGGCCGCGGGGCTGGAGGCGGCGCTGTGGCTCGGCTTGGCACTGGAGCCGGCGCTGTTCTCCGGCTCCGCGCTCGCGGACGGCGAGGCCGTGCCGCCCGAGTACGACCCCGCGCTGCTGGACGTGAGCGGCGTGGGTGTCGGGCTGTGTGCGGGAGCACTCTTTCCGGCCGAACCGCCGCCCAGCGACGTTCCGCTGCCGGATTCGTTTCTCACCGCGGCCGCGATCGGCTTGCCCATGACGATTTCCGCCGCGGTCACCGTGACCATCGCCAGGGCGAACACCAGGCCGGTCGCCAGGGCGAACTTCTTCCAGCCGATGGACCGCCAGAAGGACCCGGACGTGGATCGATAGGTGGTGACCGATTCGTCGGCGGAGGCTTCGGCGGCATCGTCGGAGGGGTCGTCTGCCGGTGTCGCGGCACCGGCCGAGGTGCCGTCCCGTAGCGCGAACGCCGCCCGGGCGTCCGCGCGTTGTACGGCCCGCTCCTCACTCGGTGTCAGCGCCATCGCGACCGACGGCACCCTTCTGCGGATCCCCTCGCCCGTACGTCGGAAGGCGTGCTGGAAGACCGCCGCGCCGGTGGTGGCGCTGGCGCTGACCACGGCGGCGCCGATGATCGTCCCGGCCACCCCCAACAGGGACGCAATCACCGCGCCCACCACGGTGGCAAGCGCACTCGCCACCACCTGCACAGCGGTCAGATCGAGCACCTTGCGCTTCGGCTCCTGCTTCTTCTCATCCTTTTTGTGACTCTCCATCAATGTCCTTCAATATCCTTTGACAGTTCCGGAGCACGACAGCCATCGAAGAGGCATGTGCAAGGTGTCGACTGCCCTGTTGGCGGTGTTTCACCTCAACTGGAAGCAACAGGGCTGGACTTCACCGGTACCGTCAGTCCGACGACTGCCCCGGGAGCGCATCGGTGAACGGCGTGACCGGGCGTTCCACGATCTCGCCGTCCACGAAGATGTCGACGGCCTCGTTGTAGAAGGCGAGCAGATCCTTCACGGCACCGACCGCGGGCAACGGCTCCGGATAGCTCCAGACGATGTTCGCCAGAACACCGGAAACGCCGGCCTCCCCGCGCCACGACCAGTACGTGGCGGATCCCTTGTAGGGGCAACCGGTGCTGAGGCCGGTCGGCTCGAACAGGTCCAGGCGGACGTCATCGCGCGGGATGTAGTACCGGGTCGGCAGGCCGGTCTCGAAGAGCAGGACGGGGCGGTGGGTGTCGGCGACGACCGTGCCGTCGATCTCGACCCGGACGTGACGGCTGCTGGGGATGGCGTCGACCCGCTTGTGCGGGTCACGGGGGTGGATGAAGATCTCTTCCTCCTCCTCGTACCAGTGGTCCAGGCCCCGCCCGACCCGCCGGAACCACTCGAAGGCGATGTACCCGGCCAGGTCGTCGGCGGGGTAGGTCCAGGCCGCGTTCTCCACCAACTCCCCGCCGATTTCAACGTCGTAGAAGACGCGTGATCCGGTGTGCGTGCCGGTCGGCGGGTTCTTCGCCGGGTGGAGCAGGTCCTCGCGGACCTCGTCATGGGGGAAGGCGTACGTCGGTACGGGTACGGCCGGCTCCCATACGAGGACGGGGTGCCTGCTGTCCACGACGGTGGTGTCGCCCTTGCGGCCGCGAACCCAGCGGGGACTCGGCTCCCAGAGGAGGCCTTCGGGGGTGGTCCTGACGTCTCGTGCGGTGGGGAAGGTGCTCATGAGCGTTCCTCCGTGATCCGTAGGTTGCGGGGCGGGCCGGGAGACCGGTGCGGCCGGCCGTTGCTTGCCAGTTTGCGGTGGTGGAGGGTTCACTGGTCGGGTGCAGACCTTCGCCACCACGCTGACGGGCTTCTGGCCCTCGCGTCGTGTCCACGTCTTCGACCTGTTCTGTTGCCGTGCACCCTGCCCGACTCCCGCACGGCACCGCTGAGAACACACGAGACGAGAACCGAGGTCCACCATGTCCGTGACCGATGAACTGCTGGCCAACAACGCCCGTTACGCCGAGACCTTCGAGGGCCCTCTGCCCCTTCCGCCCGCCAGGCACCTCGCCGTCGTGGCCTGCATGGACGCCCGCCTCAACGTGTACGCGATCCTCGGCCTGAACGAGGGCGAGGCCCATGTCATCCGCAACGCGGGCGGTGTCGTCACGCAGGACGAGATCCGCTCGCTCGCGATCAGCCAACGGCTCCTGGGCACCGAGGAGATCATCCTCATCCACCACACGGACTGCGGCATGCTGACCTTCACGGACGACGGCTTCAAGGCCGCGATCGAGGAGGACACCGGTATCCGTCCGTCCTGGGCCGCGGAGGCCTTCACCGATCTGGACTCCGACGTACGGCAGTCGATCGCCCGCATCAAGGCCGACCCCTCCATCGTGCACAAGGACCGGATCAGGGGCTTCGTCTTCGACGTGGCCACCGGGAAGCTCAACGAGGTCGGCTGAGAACCGTCCGGCCGGGTCGATCGAAAATGATCGAAGGGGAAATAAGGCGCCCCTTTTATCCTCCGAATGGGATCGACCCGCGATGGAATTGGACGACCTCCGACCGCGATGTTTGGTGCGCAAAAATGACTTTGCATGGAGGGCGGGGACAGCTCAACTGCCCCGCCCTGCGCGGTAGTTTCCTTATCGGGTCCACGGAGGACCCGCCCGGGAAAGTGCTCAATCACATCCCCGGGGACGAAACAGACCGACAAGGAAACAATCAAATGGACGAGCCGATTCGTCGAGGGCGTGGCCCTTTCCCTTGCCACATCCGAGCTCGCGGGATTGTGCACCGGGATCGACTCCCCGTCATCGGCGGTTGATCCCGTGATCGCGGACCTCGGTTTCGCGGCCTTCGCCGAACGGAACCGCCCGCGTTACACGCTCTACGCCAGGGATCGGCTGTCCTCGGTCGCACGTTCCACGGCTGTCGTGGAAGCCACGCTGGTGTCCGCCCACGAACGCTGGCAGTGGCTGATGTGCCAGCCCTGCCCCGCGGCCGAGGTCTGGGACGAACTCCGCCGTCAGGTCGAGCGGCGGGGCGAGCGTGCCGCCTCGCAGGACCCGGTCCTGGCCGTGCTGTACCAGCGGCTCCCCAACGCGTGCGCGGACAGCGTGGTGTTGTGCCGCCGGCTGGGGTTCCCCCTCGCCGAGGCGGCCGAGTTGATGGGCGTCGAACCGTCCGCGGTCGAAGCGGCTCTCGCCGCCGCGCGGCGGACCTTCCCCCAACTCATCGGTGCGGAGGCGCCCTTGAGGCATCTCTGACCCCTCCGGTGCCCCCTCTGTCCCCTCCCCGCGTACGCGGTCTCCTTGCGTTCGCTCGGATCCGCCACCTTTCGCCAACCTGCGCCACGGGTCACCCGAACCAGCGGTGGTGTGGCCGCGTGCCGCCCTCCTAGGATGGGCGCACTTTCCGACCTTTTTCGTCGCGGCCTCGAAACCGCACAGGTGGAATCCCCATGAAATCCCGTCATGCAATTTCATGGCTCGACGTGAAGAAAATGCTAGCGGCTCGAAATCGAACAATGCCGTCCCGCGTACGGGTGGACGGTGTCCCGCTCGGTGGTACGGGTGGCGAAGGAGCGCACGGTGGTCTGCTCCTGGTCCGACGTGACACGAAGCTGTCACACACGGACCGGAATCCCCCGCCGGGCCTCCGGGGTTGGCACTGGTACGACCCCGCTTCGAGGCCGGGCCCCGCACGACGAAGGAGCGACCACCATGACCGTTGACCTGACCACGACCGACCTCCAGGCCTTCACCCAGGACTGGCTGGAGTGGTATCGCGGGCAGGAGGAACGCCTCGCCGCTCCGCACGGGTTCCTGGCGATCACCGGGCTGCACTGGCTGGACGCCCGGCCGCAGCGCTTCCCGGACGCGCCGGGTGCCTGGTGGACCGACGCCGACGGGGTCGCCGTAGCCCTCGACGAAGGGGAGGAACTCGTCGTGGACGGAACGCCGGTGCGGGGTGAGCACCGCTTCGGCGTGCTGCCCGAGCGGGGTGGGGTGAACGCGGTCTGGGGTGATGCCGTGATCGAGGTGGCGAAGCGCGGCGGGAACGACATCGTGCGGCCCCGGCACCCGGACGCGCCGCTGCGCACCGACTTCGCCGGTACGCCCGCCTATGCGCCGGATCCCCGCTGGGTGGCCAGGGGGCGCTATACGGCCTTCGAGACGCCGCGTCCTACGACCGTGGGCGCGGCGGTCGAGGGGCTGGAGCACGTGTACGACGCGCCGGGCCGGGTCGAGTTCGAGCTGGACGGGCAGTCGCTCGCCCTGACCGCCTTCCCCGGACGGGGGCCGGGCGGACTGCTGGTGCTCTTCACCGACGCCACCTCCGGGGTGACCACGTACGCCGCGAACCGGGCCCTCGCGCTCGCCCCGCCGGACGCCGACGGCACGGTCGTCCTGGACTTCAACCGCGCGACGAACCTGCCGTGCGCCTACACCGACCTGGCCACCTGCCCGCTGCCGCCGGCGGAGAACCGGCTGCACGTGTCCATCGAGGCCGGGCAGAAGACACCCCGTGAGCGGGGAGGAACGGTCTGATCGTCGCCCCGGACGCGTCCACGGCACCATCGGTGAGCAGCCGGGTTCGTTGAACCCGGCTGCTCACCGGGACGCGGTACCTCCATCCGTTTCCCCCATCGACAACCATGCGCAGCCCTCAGTCGTCCCCATTAGTGGCGCGAAGGTTTTCGCGCGGCCGCAACCCCCACCGACACTGCGCGCGGACGACGCGCGGGAAAGAGGCCGCATGCTCCGTATCCACTTCACCTCGCAGGACCTGCAGAGCATCCGGGTGGCCCGCCGGCCCCACGCTCTCTGGGAACTCGTGTGTGGTGTCTGCCGGTTGGACGCCCGGCAAGGGGCGCTGGAGTTCGGGCCCTGGCGCCGGTCGGTGCGCGAGGGGCTCGCGAAGGACCCGCGGGCCCGGCGGGCCCTGTTGCCCTTGCAGACGCTGATTCCTCCGGTGGGTTACATCCCCGACTTCCTCACGCCGTCGGTCACGGGCGGCGGTCTGGCCGTAGGCCTCGACCAGGTGCGGAGCACCTCCCGCAGCCGGCTGACCCGTGAGCTGTCCCTGCTCGCCGAGACGCGTCGGCTGCCGTCCTGGGTGTCGACCCTCGACAGACCGGGCGCCAAGGCCTTGGGGACGTTGACGCGCGCCCTGGAACTGTCCTGCAAGACGCTGCTCGAACCGTACTGGCCCCGCATCCAGACCGCCGTCGGCAACGATGTCGAGCTGCGGTCCCGCGCGCTCCTCGACGGCGGCACCTCCGGACTGCTCAACGCGCTGCGCCCGCACGCCCGTTGGCACGCTCCGGTCCTTGAGGTGGACTATCCCGTCGACCGCGAGCTGCACCTGGAAGGGCGCGGCCTGCTGCTCATCCCGTCGTACTTCTGCTGGCGCAGGCCCACCGCGCTCGCGGACCCCACGCTCGGGCCGGTGCTCGTCTACCCGGTCGCCAAACAGCCCCTGGAGATCGTGCGGGCGAGCAGGGACGGGCTGGAGCGGCTGCTGGGCCGTACCCGGACTGTGGTCCTGGCGGATCTGGCCAGCCATGGCGCGCGTACGACGTCCGAGGTGGCGACGGCGGCCAACATCGCGCTGCCCAGCGCCAGTTACCAGCTCGGCGTGCTGCGTGACGGAGGCCTGATCGCCAGTCACCGGGAGGGCCAGTTCGTGCGGCACTCGGCGACTCCGCTGGGCCTGCGCTTACTTGACGAACGGTGACCGGGTCAAACCTCGCCGGTGCGACTTTGAAGGGCTTCGAACTCATTGCCGCCCCGTGCCCCTCACCGTCATCGTTGGTGACGGTCGCCGTGGGAGTCACGGCGGCGCCGGGCCTGGGCGACGCGGGCGCGGTGGCCACCGGACACAGGGGGACGGTGGGCACCGCGTCCGCGGCGTCGGTTCCGTCAGCCCGCCCGGCGGCGGTCCGTCGCGGTGCGGTGGGTGAGGGGTTCGCGCAGGTCCAGGTGTTCGCGGAGGGTCGTACCGGTGTAGTCGGTGCGGTAGACGCCGCGTTCCTGGAGTGCGGGGACGAGGTGGTCGACGATGTCGTCGAGGCCGTCGGGGATCAGGTACGGCGTGACGTTGAAGCCGTCGACGGCGCCGTGCCGGACGAAGTGGGCGAACTTGTCGGCCAGGCCCTCCGGGGTGCCGACGTGGCCGCGCTGGGGGCCGAGCGCGATGACGGTCTCGCGCAGCGACCAGCGATTGGCGTCGGCCTTCTCCCGCCATTCGGCGACCACTTGACGGGGATCGGCGATGCGCCGCGCGCCGAAGGACCCGTCGTTCTCGGCGACGACCGGGTCCTCCTTGGGCAGCGGCCCGTCGGCGTCGCGGCCGGAGAGGTCGATGCCCCACAGGAGTCCGGCGATGCCCAACGCGGTTGCGGGGGTGACCTGTTGGAGCCGGATCCAGCGCTTCTTCTCCAGGGCCTCCTCCTCCGTGGCACCGATGATGATCTCGGTGCCCGGGAGGATGCGCAGGTCGTCCTCGGGGCGGCCGACGGCTCGCAGCCGGCGCCGTAGGTCGTCGGCGAAGGCGAGCGCGTCGTCGAAGTCGTTGCCATGCGCGGAGAAGATGACGTCGGCGTTGCGGGCGGCAAAGTCCCGGCCCTCGCCGGAGTCTCCGGCCTGGAAGATGACCGGGTGTCCCTGGGCGCTGCGCGGCAGGGTGGGTGCGAGGTCGACGTCGAACTGCGGTCCCTGGTGGCGGACTTGGCGTACGGCGCCGGGTGCGGCCCACTCCGTGGCGTCCGCCGCGCCGGACACGGCCGCGTCCTCCCAGCTGTCCCAGATCGCGCGGGCGACGGTGAGGAACTCCTCGGCGCGGCGGTAGCGGTCGGCGTGGTCGAGGTAGCCGCCGCGGCGGAAGTTGGCGCCGGTCCAGGCGTTGTCGGTGGTCACCACGTTCCAGCCGGCGCGGCCCTCGGAGAGCAGGTCGAGGCCGGACAGGCGGCGGGCGAGATCAGCGGCTTCGTTGAAGGTGGTGTTGGACGTGCTGACCAGACCGATCCGGTCCGTCACCGCTGCCAGCGCGGCGAGTTGGGTGATGGCATCGGGCCTTCCGGCGACGTCGAGATCGTGGATCTGGCCGTCGACCTCGCGCAGCCGCAGCCCTTCCCCCAGGAAGAACGCGTCGAACAGGCCCCGTTCGGCGGTCTGCGCGACCCGCCGGAAGTTGGCGGGATCGATCTGCGAACCGCTGGCCGGGTCCGACCAGACGGTCCAGTGGTTGACGCCCTGGAAGAAGACACCGAGGTGGAGTTGGGCGTCGGGACGGGGGACGTCGAGGGGATCGGTGCGGGTCATCGTGCGTCCTCCTGGGCGGCCGCGGCGGCGTAGCGGTTGACGGGCCGGTCGAGGCCCAGGTGGGTGCGCAGGGACGCGCCGGGCAACGGGAGTACGGCGTAACGCCGTTCGAAGAGATGGGGCAGGACGAGCTGGGACAGTTCCGGGAGGTCCTCGTCCAACACCAGCGGGTGCAGGCGCACTCCGTCCACCACGCCCCTCAACTCCCCCAGCAGCGCGGCGAGTCCGGCGGCGGAACCGATGTGGCGCAGGCGCCCCCGGTCGCTCCAGGGCGCGTGCAGCTCAAGGTCGGCGACGCGTTCCTCGGCCGTGGCGTGCGCGGTGTCGAGGGCGACCTCGACCTCGGCGAAGGTGCGCGGTGTTCCGGTGGCGGACGCGCTCGCGGTGACGGCGGCGAGATCGTGGCCCTCGACAAAAGCCACGTCGAGCTGATCGCCGGGGACGCTGTCGGGGCTGCCGAGCACGACGAGTTGGCCCTGCGGTGGACGCGGCACGATCGCCGGGCCCTTCACCGTGTAGGTGCCGCCGGTGAAGTCGACGTAGTGCAGCCGGTCGCGGTCGAGGTAGCGGCTGGTGGCGACGGAGCGGATGACCGCGTCGTCCTCCCAGGAGTCCCACAGATCGCGCACGACCTCGACACCGTCACGCGACTCGCGGGCGCGGGCCGCGGCCCCCTCGACGAGCGGGCGGCCCCAGACGGAGGCCGCCTCGGGCCGCGTCTCCTCGCTCACCACCCAGCCGGCGCGCCCGACCGAGATGTGGTCCAGGGACGCCAACTGGCTTGATACGTGGAAGGGTTCGGCGTAGGTGAGCGGCACGACCGGCGCGATGCCGACGACGCTCGTCGACGCGGCGATGAACGCGGCCCGCTCCACCGCGCCGATCCGGCCGACCACGTCGGGGCCGGCGCCGGGCGGAAGCGCGCCGTCGTCCAGGGTGAGCAGGGTGAACCCGGCGTTCTCCGCCGCGGCGGCGACGCGGGCCACCCGGCGTGGGCTCAGCAGTTGGTCGGGCGAGTGGGCGGCGCGGCGCCAGGCCGCGGGATGGGCGCCGTCGCCGTCGATTTCGAGGGCGAGCCGCAGGGCGGGGCCGGACATGGGGTTCCTTCCGAGAACACGTCGAGACGGCCGGCCGGGGGGCCGACATGGGTCAGGGGCGTGCGGAAGGACAGACGGCGGAGGCGGTACGGCAGTAGTCGACATGCCGCCGGATGATCAGCCACGCGCCCGGGACGGCACCGTGGGGTGCGGCGTCGCGTACGCGCATCGGGGCCTCCATCCGTCCGGGACCGATCGCCTCAACTTACGTCGTCGGCCCGGGAAGGTGTCAAGAACATTAGATGTACGCGCATGCAGCGGTGCCGAGACGGAAAAGCGTTGGCCGCGACGGGGACCGGGCTGCTAACTTGCCGTTGGCCGTGACACCGCATGAGGAGGTGAGACCCATGAACGCAGTATCCAGGTGGGTGCTCCCCCTCTTTTCCACGGTTGGGCCAGCGGCATAGGTGTCGCCGGGAGCGCCTCACACCAAGGCGATCCCGAAAGGCAACATCATGGAACTCTCCCAACATTCAGTGCACTTCACCGCTGAGACATCGTCGAACGGTGTCCTCGTCCGCGACTTCACCGTCGGCGAACTCACCGGCGCGCTCTGGTCCCCGGCGGCCTCCGCCTCCGTACGCGCTCCCCTGGTCCTGATGGGCCACGGCGGCGGCAACCACTGCAAGGCACCGGCCATGGCGGGCCGTGCGGAGCGCCTCGTGAACGGCGGCGGTTTCCACGTCGCCACCATCGACGCACCCGGCCACGGCGACCGCCCGCGCACGCCGCACGACGAGCGCGAAATCGCCCTGATGCAAAGGAAGATGGCGGCGGGCGAACCGGTCGGCGAGATCGTCGTCCGCTACAACGCCCACCTCGCCGAGCGTGCCGTACCGGAGTGGCTGGCGACCCTGGACGCCCTCCAGGAACTCCCGGAGATCGGCACCGGAGGACCCGTCGGCTACTACGGCCTCAACATGGGCACCGCGATCGGGGTACCGCTGACAGCGGCCGAACCCCGCATCACCGCCGCGGTGTTGGGCCTCTTCTGGTACGACGACTCGCTCGCCGAGACGGCGCGGCGGATCACCGTTCCGATCGAGTTCGCGTTGCAGTGGGACGACGAACACATCCCCCGCTCGTCCGGTCTCGCGTTGTTCGACGCCTTCGCCTCGAAGGAGAAGTCGTTGCACGTCAACTCGGGCTCGCACAAGGAACTGCCCCGGTTCGAGGCGGACAGCTCGGTCCGGTTCTTCGCCCGGCACCTGACCGTCGGCGGCCCTGCGTCGTAACGCCTCAACGTGGCTGCGGCCCGGCACCTTCTCCGAAATCCATCCCCGTCATGAGTTCGGAGAAGGCACCGGCCGCGGCAGCGGACGTGAAGAGCCGGTCGAGTTGAGCGCGGGCCAAACTGCGGTGAAAAGGACCGGAGTTGGTGGCGTCACCGGCGTCGTGGAGCATCCGGGTCATCCAGTGCGAGAACTCCTGGTCGCTCCACACGCGGCGCAGACACCGCTCCGAGTAGGTGCGCAGGGCGGTGTCGTCGTGGTCGTGGACGGCGTCCCGCACGGCTCGGGCGAAGAGATCGGCGTCGTAGAGAGCGAGGTTCATCCCCTTGCCGCCCATCGGCGAGACGATGTGGGCCGCGTCGCCGACGAGGAAGAGGCGGCCGTACCGCATCGGGTCGTGGACCAGGCTGCGGAGCCGGAAGATCTCGCGGTCGGTGATCGGGCCGGAGACGAGGGCCTGGTCGCCGAGCCGGGTGCGCAGTGCGTCCCAGACGCGGGCGTCGGGCCACGCGTCGGGGCGGTCGTCCGGCGGGCACTGGAGGTAGTAGCGGCTGGCGTACGGGCCGCGCGGGAAGTGCGCGGCGAAGCCCTGCGGGCTGACGGCCAGGAGCGGGTGGGCGGGCGGCGGCGCGTCGGCCATGACCGTCAGCCATCCGATGCCGTGATCGAAGGCGTACGGCGTGAGGGCCCCGTCGGGGACGGCGCCCCGGCTGATGCCGTGATCGCCGTCGCAACCCGCGACGTAGGAGCAGGTGATCGTACGGAGGCCGCCGTCGGCGGTGCGGTAGCGGACGGTGGGGTGGTCGCCGGCCAGGTCGTGCAGGGAGACGTCCGCGGCCTCGAAGCGCAGGTCGCCGCCGTCCTCCAGGTACGCGGCGGTGAGCTTCTGGACCAGCATCTGCTGGGGGCAGAGGCGGGCCGTAGGACCCTCGGAGCCGTCGTAGTCGTTCACCAGATGGGTCTCGCCGTCGACGCGCAGCTCCAGGATGCCGTCGTGCGGGACGCCGCCCAGGACGCGGTCGGCCAGCCCCCAGGAGTCGAACATGCGGACGGCGCGGGTCTCGACGATGCCGGCGCGCTGGCGCTGTGCCACGTACTCGCGGGTCTGTCGTTCCAGGACGACGCAGTCGATGCCGCTGCGCCGCAACAGGTTCGCGACGGTCAGCCCGGCCGGGCCCGCGCCGATCACCACCACGGTCGTGGATTCCGGCGGCTCGCTCAACTCCCGCACACTGTCCGTCACTTGACCACCTCCGGAATCACCCTACCGACGTCGAGGGCCCGGCCGACCGGCCACCGGCTCACTTCACCTCGATCGTCACCTTCCAGGTCTCGACGAGCAGGGGGCAGAGGCTGCCGGGGTCGGGGACGCAGCGGCGTTGCGCGCTGACGGTGGCGACGCCGCGGGAGACCGCGTGGAAGACCGCCGTGGCGTCTCCGGACGGGTAGGTGGCGTCGGCGGCATGTGCGAGCACCGCGGAGTTACCGGACTCCGGAGCGGTCCAGGCGTAGGTGAATCCGCGCTCGCGGGAGTGGGTGAGCCGGATCTCGACGTCGCCGCCGGAACTCGCGGGCACCGTGCGGCCGTTGTCCGCGCCGGTGAGGACGACGCGCCCCGCCTGGCGCACGTGCGGCGCCTGGTTCTGGGCGGCGGCCGGCGTCCCGGCGGATGTCGTGACGGCCACGAGGACCAACCCCGCGGCTCCAAAAGCCGTGGACCACTTCGCTGCTCCCATGATTCCCTCTCCTCGCACCCGCCGGACCGGCGGTCTCCGAAGGCGGCGAGCGTGCCGCCCAGCGGCACAACGTGGCGGAGGAGGACGGGTCACAGACAACCACCCGTTCGTGCGGACCTGTGCCGCGGCAATACGTGTGTTATGAATCTTCACGCGTGACCGATATGACAAGACTACAGACAACCGTTCGACCGGCCCCACGGGTGAGGACCGGTCGGGGTCGCCGATGCCGGGGTCCGCTCCCCGGGCTGCGGTGATCTTCCTTCCCAGGAGGACCTCCCGCATGTTTCGACGTATAGGCACCGGGGTCGTCAGACATCCCGTCTGGACCATCGTGGCCTGGCTGATCGCCGCGGTGGCGATTGTCGCCACCGCGCCAGGCCTGCCCTCCAACAGTGACGAGAGCAGTTTCCTGCCCAAGAGTTACGAGTCCATCAAAGCGGCGGATCTGCAGGTGAAGGCGTTCCCCAGCGCCTTCACTCCGTCCGCGATCGCGCTGTACCAGCGCACCGACGGCGGCAAGCTGACCGCCGCCGACAAGAAGGATGTCGCCCGGATCACGACCGAGCTGGGCAAGAAGCACATCGACCAGGTGCAGAAGGTGGTCCCCGGCCAGCCGTCCAAGGACGGCAGGTACACCATGACCCTGGTCCAGATGGACAGCAAGAAGGCCGGTCAGCCGGTGCAGGCGGACGCCGCGAAGGTGTTGCGCGACGACGTCAAGCAGCTGGCCAAGGGCACGGACCTCGACGTGAAGCTCGGCGGTTCCGCCGCGCAGGCCCTCGACCAGCAGGACTCCTCGAAGCGCGGCGAGGCGCTGATCGGCATCGGGACGTTCCTCATCATCCTGGTGACCCTGCTGATCATCTTCCGGGCGCCGATCCTCGCCTTCCTTCCCCTGGTCCTGATCGGCGTGGTGGCGTCCATCGCCAACGGGCTGATCGCGTACGCCACCAAGCTGTTCGGTCTCCAGGCCAACAGTTCCGTCTCGTCGATCCTGATCGTCGTGCTGTTCGGCGTGGGCACGGACTACTTCCTGTTCCTCATGTTCCGGTACCGAGAACGGCTGCGGGCGGGTGACGAACCGAAGCAGGCCATGGTCAACGCGGTCGCCCGGGTCGGCGAGGCCATCGCCTCGGCCGCCGGCGCGGTCATCATCGCGTTCCTGGCGCTGGTGCTGTCCACGCTGGGCTTCCTCAAGCAGATGGGCCCGGCGCTGGCCATCTCGGTCACCGTCACCCTGATCGCGGGCCTGACCCTGATCCCGGCCGTGGTGTCGCTCATCGGGCCGAAGGTGTTCTGGCCCTCCAAGTCCTGGCAACAGGAGCCGCAGAACGCCCGGTTCGCGGCCCTCGGCCGGGGGGTGCAGCGCCGGCCCGCGCTCACGGCCGCGCTCTCCGGGCTCGTCCTCGTCGCGCTGTCGCTGGGCACGCTCGGCTACAAGGCCACCTTCGACCTGGCCTCGGGTTCCATGCCCAAGACCAAGGAGTCGATGGTCGTCCAGGACGAGATGCAGAAGGCGTACTCGGCGGGCGCCGCCGCCCCCACCGACGTCTATCTCTCCAGCACCGACGGCAAGCCGCTCGACAAGTCCGCCTTCACCGCCTACGCGGAGAAGCTCGGGGCCGTGGACGGTGTGGCGAACGCCCGGATGAGCCAGGTCAACAAGGACGGCACCACGGCGGACTTCACCGTCACGCTGAAGTACGAGGCGTCCACGGAGAAGGCGATCGACGCCGTGGGCCGGGTGCGCGACGTCGCGCACTCCACCGCGCCCGACGGCACCGAGGCGCTGGTCGGCGGCATGTCCTCGATCTACAAGGACATCAACAGCGCGGTCAACCACGACTACCGGACCGTGTTCCCCGTCGCCGCCCTGCTGATCATGCTGATCCTGGGCCTGCTCCTGCGCAGTGTGGTCGCACCGTGGTACCTCATCGCCTCGGTGGGTCTCGGCTTCGGCGCCACTCTCGGTGCGACCGTGTGGATCTTCCAGGACGCGCAGGGACACCCGGGGCTGATGTTCATGCTCCCGGTGATCATGTATCTCTTCGTGGTGGCCATCGGCACGGACTACAACATCCTCATGATCGCCCGGCTCCGCGAGGAGGCCCGCGAGGGCCGCGATCCACGCGAGGCGGCGAGCATGGCGCTACGGCACGCGGGACCGACCGTGGCCGCGGCCGGTTTCATCCTCGCGGCGACCTTCGCGACGATGATGCTGGCCGGCAACGCGCTGCTCACGGAGATGGGGTTCGCCGTCTCCTTCGGCATCGCCGTCGCCGCCTTCGTGATGGCGATGTTCTTCACGCCGAGCCTCACCGCCCTGATCGGCCACGCCGCCTGGTGGCCCGGCAACGCCGACCGTTCCCACGAAACTCCGGGCGGCACGAGCGCCGATGCCGACTCCTCAGGGCCGACCTCCGGCACCGGGGACCAGGACTCGGTCAGCCACGGTCAGGCGGACCGTCGCAACTAGCAACCAGCAATAGTGCGGGGCCTGTTCACCGATCTGTACGACCGGTGGGCAGGCCCCGCACCCACGTATCTGCTCCTGCCGGTCGTCCCGGAGAGCCGGGAACGCATCGAGGGCGCGCGTCGCGGCCCGGTCCCCGGACGCGCCTCAACTCCTGGATGACGCAAGGCGCATCGCGCGCGGCCGGAACCGTGCCGGACCGTACGCCGGACCTGTTTCGGGCCCTGCGGACGGGGCACAAGCGAGCGCAGTCCAGTGCTTCGGCCAGCAGGCACCCTTCTTCCCGTGCGAGGAGTGTCATCGTGCCCCTTCCCTCCAGCCGCGACCGCGTGTCGACGAGCCCGGGTTCCGCCGAGAACGTGGAGGCCTGACGTGATCGTGCCGAACCCGGCGGTACTGCAACAGGCGGTCGACCGCTACCTGACGCTCGCGGCCGACGGGGACATGGCCGTCGCCGTGCCCCTGCAGAACGCCGCCTACACCCTGTGCGTGCTGACCGGCACCCGCACGGCGGAGGAGGCCATGGCAGCCGTACGCCTGCTGCACTCCCCCAACCCCTCCCACCGGCGGCAGACGTTCACCGACTCCCCGGGCGAAACCGCGCCCGGCGAACGGGAGTTTGTGTCGTGACGGAGCGCTCGGGCGACGTTCCACCGAGGGTCGGCACGACCGGGCTCGTGGTGCTCGCGGACGACGAAGGGGCCATCGTCGCCGCGGAGTTGGTGTACCGGCCGGACGACTGCCTGGCGGTGCGCCTGGTGTTGCTCGGACCCGACGGTATGGAGGTCACCTGGACCTTCGCCTGGGAACTGCTCGCGCTGGGCCTGATGTTCCCGGCGGGCGACGGGGACATCACCGTACGACCCGCGCCGGGGCCGATCGCGGGCGTCGAGGTGGCCCTCGTGTCACCGTCCGTCGCACGCGTGTGGCTGCCCGCGGAGAAGGCCGCGGACTTCGTACGGAAGGTGCGGAGAAGAGTCGGTGGCGACGTCAGCGGCATCGCCCCGGCACTCGACCTGGAACTGGCCGCGATCACGAGCGGGGCGTAGCGGAGGCGGCTCGCGTCGGCGCGTCCTACGCGCTCGGGTCCCAGGCCAGGAGCAGGTCGAAGAGGCGTGGATCGCCGTCCACCTTCAGGGAGTTCACCGGGATGCGGTCGTACAGGACCAGGACCAGCTCACCGGCGGTGCCCTGGAGGGTGGCGCCGACCGCGTCTTTGCCGGTGCCGGTACCGGTGCCGGTGGCGGGCGCGAGGAGTTCGGTGACTCGTGCGCCGTCGGCGGCAAGCGAGAGGCGCCAGGAACGGCCCTCGGTGGCGTGGTACTCGACGGCGGCGGGCTCGTGCGGCCAGGGGTCCGTCCCGGCGCAGCAGGTGGACAGGAACTCGTCGACACCGTCGAGTGCCGCCTCGCCCGGCAGCGGCTGCGGGTCTCCTACGGTGATCTGGGCGTCGTAGGCGTGCACCATGGCCTCCTGGACCTGGTGCCGGGCCACGGCGCCGGAGGTCTGCGGAGACTGCGATCCGGCCCACCATGTCCAGCAGCCACGATCCGGGCCGAACTCCCTTAGTGCGCGCAGGAGTTGATCCGTGGACTCCGCCGACCAGGTCAGAAGGTCCGCACGCTCCCGCGGCGCCTCCGAGAGGGTCACGTCGGGTCGGGCGTCGGCGGGTCCCGCGGTGACGATTCCGGCCCAGCTGCGCTGCACCCCGCCGAGGTGCTGCACGAGGTCGCGCACCGTCCACTCCGGGCAGGTCGGCACCGGCGCGTCGAGGCTCGGCGCGGAGGCGACCGCGGCCCGGAACGCGACCGACCGTTCGTCGATCAGCCGCAGCAGGACGGGGAACTCCAGGATCTCTGTCACGCGGCCTGTCTATCACCACGCTTGAACACCCAGCCAGCGGATTTCACGACCGCCCCGACGCGCAACGCTCCCCAACGGTCAGCCGTCGAGGGCCTGTTGGACCGTCGGACGGCACTCGATGAATCCGTCGATGCCGACGAGTTGGATGATGCGCAACACGGGCGGGGCGGCCCCGGCCAGCCGCAGCCAGCCGCCCGCTTCGGCGAGGGCGGTGTGCACGGCGATGAGGATGTTGATGCCGCTGGAGTCCATGAACGTGACGTGGCGCAGGTCGATGACAACGCGCGGTGCGGCGCCCTCCGGCAGGGTCAGCGCCTCCCTCAGTGTGCCGCCCGTCTGCTGGTCGATCTCTCCGGCAACAGCCACGACCAAGGTGCCGTCGACGACGTCGGTCCTGACCGACAACGGCCCCGGCTGCCCCGCGTGTTCGGTGTCCACCATCTGTCCTCATACACAAGTCGGCGAGCGCTACGGATCAGGATTTCCCCCGAAGTGCTGCCCCGCATCGTACGGTTGATGCTTGTGTCCGGTGGAGCTGTCCGATGGACCGACGGAGATTGACGGAGTGCGCGTTGCTTCACGGGGTATGCGCCGGGCACGCGGAAGGCGGTGAAACGATCCGGATGGAACCAGATTCATCGGAGGACGACGACACAGCGCCGCAGGCCCGGGCCCTGCGGTCCACCGTGGCGTTGGACGGGGACGGCTCGTGCATCGCCGAGGCCCGCCGGCTGGCCGCGATGTTCCTCGCGCGGGCCCAGGCCGAATACGGACTGCCGGTGTCGGACCGTGCCATGGACCTCACGCAGTTGGTCGTCAGCGAGTTGGTCACCAACGCCCGTAAGTACGCGCCCGGCCCGGTGCTGATGGATCTGCGGATCGTCGATGCCCTGGTCGAGGTGGAGGTGTGGGACTCCGACCCGGTGCTCCCGGTCGCCCGTGCGGCCGACGCCCAACGGGTGGGGCAGCACGGGCTGGAGATCGTACGGGCGGTGGCGCGAGGCTTCGAGGCGCAGCGCGAACCCGTCGGCAAACGCATCACCGCCCGCATCCCCTTGACGGACGCCCCGGACGGCGTAGCAGGTGGGACACAGGCGCCGTAAGTGCCGTATCGCACGGCCGAGTTGAGGCGGCTACGACGTCGGCGGGACTCGATAGACGGAGACATGGGAACGCGACTCGGCGGTGAACTCGGCCCCGGACCAGTCCCCGTGCCTGCTCTCCAGCTCGAACCCGGCCAGCTGGGCCATGAGGTCGAGTTCGGCCGGCCAGATGTACCGGTGTGGGCTGCGCTCCAGCTGCGCCTGCTCCGTCTCGTCGAACCGGAAGTGGTGCGATACGACGTGCTGACGCAGGGTGTCGTACGTGTCCAGGCCGATGTAGTCGGAGTCGGTCCGCCAGACAGTGGCCGTCTGCCCCGGTGGAAGTTTGCGCAACTCCGGCACCCAGAGCTCGATCACGAACCGTCCGCCAGGCGTGAGGTGCCGGGCGGCGTTACGGAAACACTCGACCTGCTCGGCCTGGGTGAGCAGGTTCGAGATCGTGTTGTAGACGAGATAGACCAGGCTGTACGTCCCGGGCGCGACGGTGGTCGCCATGTCCCCGATGATCACGGGGATCGTCGCTTCGTCGGCCTTGGTGCGCAGTTGCTCCACCATCGGCTCCGACAACTCGATCCCGGCGACAGGGACTCCGCGCTCGGCGAGCGGCACGGCGACCCGCCCGGTCCCGATGGCGAACTCCAACGCGGCCCCGTCCCGCGCGAGTTGCGCGAGGCGGTCCACGGTCGGCCGCAGCGTGTCGGGGGCGAACATGCCGGTGCCGGGCGTGTCATACCGCTGGGCAACGTCAGCACCCCAAAGCGTCTCCTGTCGCATTCCGTCAACGTTCACTGACTGCCGGTGAGTTGTCCAACGAATTTCCCCGCCTCGCCGGCCAACACCAGTGCCTGGTCACAACTGCGCGTCGGCGGACGGGTATTGCTCGGTCAGTCCGTTTCGCGGGGCATCGACGACGGCCGGGGCACGCTCGAATCGATCGGGTACAAGCCCTGGAGGTCTCACTCGGCCTTCAACTCCCCCAGCAGGACATCCAGGAGGGAACCGTCCGGGCCGAGCAGTGGGCAGCGGCGACGCGGGCCGGGGTTGGGGGGCCTGCGCCAGCGGTCAGGCTGTCACCGTCTCGACGTGGTGGATGAACTCGCCGATGCGGTCGGCGAGTTCGAGCCACAGTTCCTGCGGAAGGCCGTGGCCCATTCCCTCCACGATCAGCAGGTCGGCGCCCGGAACGGCGGCGGCCGTGGCGCGACCGCCGCTGACGTCGCACACGATGTCGTCGGCGCCGTGCACGACCAGTGTGGGCACGCGCAGCGACCTCAACCGCTCGGTGCGGTCGCCCGTGGCCACCACCGCGAGGCCCTGGCGCTGGATACCGAGGGCGTCGTAGCCCCGGTCGAAGACACGGCCGGCCCGCTCGGCCGCGGCGGTAGCGTCGAACGGGAAGCCCGGTGACGCGGCGAGCCGCAGGGCACGCACCTGCCACTCGACGAAGGCATCCCGGTCCTGCGGCGGTGCTCCCAGTTCGGCGAACACGGAGAAGTCGGCCTCACCGACGCCGGGCTCGCCGGTCGTGGACATCATCGAGGTGAGCGAGCGGGTCCGCTCCGGGTGCTCGATCGCGATCATCTGGGCGATCATCCCGCCCATCGAGGAGCCGACGAGATGTGCCCCGGTCAGGCCGAGCGCGTCGAGCAGGCCCACGGTGTCGGCCGCCAGGTCGGAGAGTGTGTAGGACGCCGTGGAGAGGTCGCCGGCCAGGGCCGCCGGGAAGTCCGGTACGGGTGCGTCGGGGAAGTGGGTCGAGCGGCCGGCGTCGCGGGTGTCGAACCGGATCACGTGCAGACCCCGGTCGACCAGCGCCCGGCAGAATCCCTCCGGCCAATTGATCATCTGGGCGCCCGCCCCCATGATCAGCAGGACCGGCGGTGCCTCGGGGTCACCGAAACGTTCGTGGGCGATCTCGATTCCGGACGGGCCGACGTTCCGTGCTGTCAGTTCTGGCATGGCCGAAACGGTAGCCATCGCACGGGTGCGAAAGATCGAACTGCGGTCTGACGTTTTTCGCTCCATCCCCGGGTTACGGTGGAAGCGGCCAGGAATTCGCTCGACACGCGGAAGTTCCTCGCCTCGCCTAGAGTGTTGTGGTCGACGTGCTCATTCCGGTCGCCTCTCGCCGCTGACCCTTTGCCGTCGCCGAATCTCCGTATGACGTACTCGAACAGTTCGATCATTTCGGGAGGAACACGCCATGCCCTTCGCCACCAGCTCGGACGGCACACAGATCTTCTACAAGGACTGGGGAGCGGGGCAGCCCGTCGTCTTCTCCCACGGCTGGCCGCTGACCGCCGACGCGTGGGATCCCCAGCTGAAGTTGATGGCCGACAACGGTTTCCGGGCCGTAGCGCACGACCGGCGTGGAGGCGGGCGTTCCGGTCAGCCCTGGGACGGCAACAACCTCGACACGTACGCCGACGATCTCGCGTCGGTCATCGAAGCCCTGGATCTCCGTGACGTGATCCTGGTCGGGCACTCGACCGGCGGCGGTGAGGTCACCCGCTACATCGGCCGGCACGGTTCCGGCCGGGTCGCCAAGGCCGTCCTGGTCGGGGCGATCCCGCCGCTCATGCTCAAGACGGACGCGAATCCGGAGGGGCTGCCGATCGAGGTCTTCGACGAGATCCGTAACGGTGTGGAGGCGGACCGTTCGCAGTTCTACAAGGATCTCAGTGCCCCGTTCTACGGCGCCAACCGGGACGACTCGACCGTCACCCAGGGAACCCGGGACGAGTTCTGGCTCTGGAGCATGACCGTGGGAATCAAGGGCGCTTATGACTGCGTCAAGGCATTCTCCGAGACCGACCTCACCGAAGACCTCAAGAAGATAGACGTCCCGACATTGATCGTGCACGGCGACGACGACCAGATCGTTCCCATCGTGGCCTCCGGCGACAAATCGTCGAAGCTCGTCAAGGACGCCATCTACAAGGTCTACCCGGGCGCCCCGCACGGCCTGGCGATGGTGCCGAAATTCGCCGAGCGATTCAACGCGGATCTCCTTGAGTTCGCCCGGAGTTGATCGCCGCGGTCCGGAGGCCGAGCCTGTCCGTCGGCGTTTGAGTCCGTGCGCGGCGGGGACCCGAACGGTTAGCTCCAGGACCGAACATTTCTGACGCAGAGAGAGAAGTTGAAGCGCTGTGACCGCGCGCACCGTCAAGAAGGAAGACCGGCATCTGCCGCCCGAGACCGGTTGGGCGAAGGCCCGCCGCCGTAGCGGGAAGGCCGTACGCACCTGCATCCCGCCCGTCGACGACAACAGCGTGACACCGCCTCCGCAGACACTCACCGAGGGCAACATCGTCAGAGGCGACGACTGACGAGCCGGAGGAACAGGGGCCGGGCAACGGGCCGGAGGCCGATGGCTTCCGGCCCGCGGCATGCCGAGGAAGTGAAGGCGGCGAGGGAAGCCGACTTCCGGGGTACCCGTAGGTCCGCACCGATCCGGGGCACCCGTAGGCCGCACCGGACGGACACCCCCACCGGAAGGACCCCGCCCATGTCCACCAAGGTCTCCGACCACCTCCTCCAGCGATTGCGCGAGTGGGACGTCACCCACGTCTTCGCCTACCCGGGCGACGGCATCAACGGACTCCTCGCCGCCTGGGGCCGCGCGGACGACAACCCCCGTTTCGTCCAGGCACGGCACGAGGAGATGGCCGCGTTCGAGGCCGTCGGCTACGCCAAGTTCTCCGGCAAGGTCGGTGTCTGCGTGGCCACTTCGGGGCCCGGCGCCATTCATCTCCTCAACGGCCTCTACGACGCGAAGCTCGACCACGTGCCCGTCGTCGCGATCGTCGGGCAGACCAACCGCAGTGCCATGGGCGGCAGTTACCAGCAGGAGGTCGATCTGCTGAGCCTCTACAAGGATGTCGCCTCCGACTTCTGCGAGATGGTCACCGTCCCGGAGCAGTTGCCGAACGTCCTCGACCGGGCGCTGCGCACCGCCATGGCGCGCCGCACGGTGACCGCCGTGATCATTCCGGCCGACGTCCAGGACCTCCCCTATGCCCCGCCCGAGCACGCCTTCAAGATGGTGCCGTCCAGTCCGGGCATGCCGCACTCCACGGTGGTACCGGACGACGACGATCTGCGGCGGGCCGCCGATGTCCTCAACTCCGGTGGAAAGACGGCCGTCTTGATCGGGCAGGGCGCTCGCGGTGCCCGTGCGGAGGTGATGGCGGTCGCCGACCGGCTCGGTGCCGGGGTGGCCAAGGCGCTGCTCGGCAAGGACGCGTTGGACGACGACCTGCCCTATGTCACGGGCGCGATCGGCCTGTTGGGCACACAGCCGTCGTACGAGATGATGCGCGAGTGCGACTCGCTGCTGGTGATCGGGTCGTCGTTCCCCTACTCGCAGTTCCTGCCGAAGTTCGGGAAGGCGCGGGGCGTGCAGATCGACATCGATCCGCACATGGTGGGGCTGCGCTATCCCTTCGAGGTGAATCTCGTCGGTGACGCCGCCGCGACGCTGCGCCGACTGCTGCCGTTGCTGGAGCAGATGGAGGATCCGGCGTGGCGGGTCAAGATCGAGGCCAATGTGGTCCGTTGGTGGGAGGTCTTGGAGCGGCGGGCCGCCGTCGAGGCCGATCCGGTCAACCCGGAGTACGTCGTGCACGCGCTCAATGGCCTGCTCCCGGACGATGTGATCCTGTCCGCCGACTCCGGCTCGGCCGCCAACTGGTATGCCCGGCACCTGAAGTTGAGCGGTGCGATGCGCGGCTCGCTGTCGGGGACGCTCGCCACGATGGGTGCGGGGGTGCCGTATGCCATCGGTGCGAAGTTCGCGCACGGTGACCGGCCGGCCATCGCGCTCGTCGGGGACGGGGCGATGCAGATGAACGGCATGGCCGAGCTGATCACCGTCGCCAAGTACTGGCAGGAATGGGCGGATCCGCGGCTGATCGTCGCCGTGCTCAACAACCGGGATCTGAATCAGGTGACGTGGGAGATGCGGGCCATGGAAGGCGCCCCGCAGTTCCTGCCCTCGCAGTCGATCCCGGATGTCGCCTACGCCGACTTCGCCCGCTCCCTGGGCCTGACCGGCATCCGGGTGGAGAAGCCGGACGAGGTGACCGGTGCCTGGGAGAGCGCGCTGGCCGCCGACCGGCCGTGCGTGCTGGACTTCGTGACCGATCCCGCCGTACCGCCGATCCCGCCGCACTCCACCCTGGAGCAGATCGAGGCCGCCGCGTCCTCCGTCCTCAAGGGCGACAGTGATCGCGCCGCCGTGCTCAGGCAGGGGTTCAAGGCCAAGATCCAGGATCTCCTGCCCGGCGGAGGGCACTCGGGCCAATCGTGACGTATCGCTCAGGGAGGGGATGTCTGACCTCGCCGGACCGGGGCACCCGTGACCAGGTAAGGAACCGCACGCCCTACCGAATGACCTGAGGTGAACCATGACCAGGGAGATCAAGGACCTGACCCCGAAGTACACCGTTCCCGGTATCGAGCGCGAGGCCGCGGGCCGGCTGATCGGTGTGCTGCGGCTGCGGCTCCACTCACTGAACGATCTCCACCTGACGTTGAAGCACGTGCACTGGAACGTCGTCGGGCCGCACTTCATCGCCGTGCACGAGATGATCGACCCGCAGGTCGACCGGGTGCGCGAGATGGCCGACGACGTGGCCGAGCGCATCGCCGCGCTCGGCGGGGTCGCGCCGGGCACCCCGGGCGCGCTGGTCGCCGAGCGCACCTGGGACGACTACTCCATCGGCCGGGCCGACGCCATCGCCCACCTCGGCGCGCTCGACCTCGTGTACACGGGGTTGATCGAGGACGTCCGGGCCGGGGTCAAGGAGGCGGGCGACATCGACCCCGCCACCGAGGACCTGCTGATCGGGCAGCTGCGCGACCTGGAGCAGTTCCAGTGGTTCGTGCGGGCGCACCTGGAGAGCTCGGGCGGCACGCTCGCCACCGGTGACGCGCACTCCGAGTCCGAGGCGGCGGCCAAGGGCGCCGAACTCGGCTGAGGACGAGGGCACCCCAGACACTTGCCGTTTGACAACTATGGCCATGAGGCAAGAAAGTAGCGGGTGTCGTCGCAGCAGGGGGAAGGATCTGGGATGTCCCGGTCGGCGGAGGCCACTCCGTGCACCGGGCGGCCCGGTCAGGCGGTGCGGCTGCCGGAAGAGTCCTCTTGGTCGTGTATCTGCGCCGCCGCCACCGCACAGAACGCCTCAAGGCCGGTGAGGAGCGCGCTGCGCCCGGCGGCCGGCATCTGTTCCAGCACCGCCCCGAGCGCCTCCTCGCGCCGGGCCCGCAGATCCGACAAGAAGGAACGCCCCAGGCTGCTGAGGTACAGGCGCACCTCGCGCCGGTCCGTGGGGCTCACCTCGCGGTCGACGAACCCGGCGGCCTGCAGTCGGTCGCACAGCCGGCTGGTCGACGGCGGGGTCGAGGCCAAGTGGTCGGCGAGGGTGCGCAGGTTGATGCCCTCATGGTGTTCCAGGATGAACAGGACCCGCAGCTGCGAGGCGGATGCGGGCGCCGTCGAGGCGCGCCCCCACAGGACTTCCAGCAGTTCCGCGGCCGTAGAGGTGACGCGCGCGACCTCGTCGGGTTCGGGGCGGGGGTGGAAGGACGTCACGGTCACACTCTCGCAGGCACAGGGACAGACCCCAGCCTACTAGGCACGCGCAACGGACACGGATGGACGAGACAACACGCGACGCCGGGGCCGTACGGCCCGCCGCAGAGCGGGCGACGCGTGCCTCGGGTGAGAGATTGGCATACCTACGATCGTGAACAGATTCATGGCTGTCGAGCGGGCGCTGCGCACGGCGGCTCCCCACGAACTGCCCGACGTCGTCGGGCAGTTGCTGGGTCGGCACTACGCGGCGGACTCCGTGGACCTGCTCATGGCCGACTACGGCCTGACCGTCCTGCAGCCCGTGACCGACCTGCCGCACACCCTGCCGCCGGTCTCCCTGCACAACACCCCGGCGGGCCGCGCCTTCGGCGCCCAGGAACCGTTCGTGGAGGGCAACCTCGGCGACGGCAGTGTGCGCGTGCATCTTCCGATCAGCGTCCGCGGGGACCGTCTCGGCGTGCTCTCGGTGACGCTGCCCGGCGGCGACCACGCGCGCGAGTGCCTGCCCGAACTGGCCGAGCTGGCCGAGGTGTTGGGGCACGAGGTGCTGGTCGCCGAGCGCGACACGGACCTGTATCTGCGGGCCCGGCGCAAGGACCGGCTCACGCTGGCGGCGGAGATGCAGTGGCAGCTGCTGCCCGGCCGCTCGTGCTCCCGTTCCGAGTTCGACCTGGGCGCGCAGCTGGAGCCCGCGTACGCCATCCACGGGGACAACTTCGACTGGTCCGCCACGGCCGACCACCTCACGCTCTACGTGTCGAACGGCATGGGCGAGGGCATAGAGGCATCGCTCCTGACGAACCTGGCGGTCAACGCCCTGCGCAACGCGCGCCGGGCCGGCATCCCCCTCGCCGACCAGGCGGCCCTCGCGGACCAGGCCGTGTACGCGCACTACCAGGGCCGTAGCCACATGTCCGTGTTGATGTTCGACTTCGACCTCACCACCGGGCGGGCGCGGGTGGTGGACGCCGGATCGCCGCAGACGCTGCGACTGCGCGACGGGGTGGTGGAGCGGATCGCCTTCGACGCGCAGTTGCCGCTGGGCATGTTCGAGGAGACCGACTACATCGAGCAGGACTTCCGGATCGAGCCCGGGGACCGGCTCCTGTTCGTCAGCGACGGGGTGTACGCCGTCGCCTCGCCCAAGGGTGAGGCGTACGGGGACGCGGCGCTGGCGCGGGCGATCCAGCACACCAGGCTGCTGCCCGCCGCCGAGGTGCCGAGGGCCGTGCTGCGCGAGCTGACCGGCCATCGCGGTACGCCGACTCCGGACGACGACGCCTTGGTGGTGTGCCTGGACTGGCGCGGGCGGTGACCGTCGTACCCCGCACCCACCGGCGTGACGCTAGTGTGAAGACACTGAGCCGGAAGGGTGAACGCCGTGAGCACCTCTGAGTCGCTCCCCTCTGTGGAGAGCGAGTTGCGGTCGGCCCCGCCCAACGCTCTGGTGGAGACGGCCCGCGGCCTGCTCGGTGACCGCGCCGGAGCCCGGGACGTCACCCTCCTCCTCGCCGACTACGGCCTGCGCGTGCTGCGTCCGGTCGCCCCGCTGCCGGGCACCGGCGAACCCCTCTCCGCCTACGACGGCCCGGCCGCACGGGCGTTCACCGTGCAGACGCCCGTCGTCGAACCGCCCGAGGACGGGACGGCGGCCGTGCACGTGCCCGTCACCGTGCGCGGCGACCGGCTGGGCGTCCTCTCCGCCCGGCTGCCCGCCGCCGGTGCCGACACCGCCGGGGTGCGCGCTCTCGCCGCGTTCGCGACCGCGCTGGGCCACGAGATCGCGACGGCGGAGCGCGACACCGACCTGTACCTGCTGGCCCGCCGTACGCGGCGGCTCACGCTGGCCGCCGAGATGCAGTGGCAGCTCCTGCCGGGGCGCGGCTGCGGGCGGCCGGAGTTCGTGATCGGCGCCCATCTGGAGCCCGCGTACACCGTCGGCGGCGACAACTTCGACTGGAGCACCGACGGCAGCCGGCTCACCGTGACGGTCACCGACGGCATGGGCCGCGGCATCGACGCCTCCCTGCTCACCAGCGTCACGGTCGGCGCCCTGCGCAACGCCCGCCGGGCCGGCGTGAGCCTCTCCGACCAGGCCCGCCTTGCCGACCAGGCCGTCTACGCCCAGTTCGGCGGCAAGGTGTACGCCTCGACCCTGCTGCTCCGCTTCGACCTCGCGACGGGCACCGTCCAGGCCGTCGACGCGGGCTCGCCCCGGCTCTACCGCCGCCGCGGCGACACGGTGAAGCAGATCGAACTGGAGGCACAACTCCCGCTCGGCATGTTCGAGGAGACGGCATACGAGGAGCAGATCTTCTCCGTACGGCCCGGTGACCGGCTGGTGGCGGTGAGCACCGGCGTCCACGGGGCCCGTTCGCCGGAGGGCACCCTGTTCGGCGAGGACGCCCTGCGCCGGGCGCTCGACGCGGCGCCGACACAGGCTCCGCAGGAGGTCGCGCGCTCGGTGGTGGCGAGCCTGGTCGAGCACTTCGGCAGTACCGACCTGACGGCCGACGCCGCCGTGGTCTGCCTGGACTGGAACGGGCGCGACCCCGCGACGCCGTGATCATCCGCCCTCGGCGCGCGCCCGGTCTCGTTGCGCCTCGACGAATGCCCGAAGGCCCTGCTCCAGGGCCCCGCGATCGTCCGGTTCCATGCCGCGTACGACCTCGGTCAGCGCCCGGGACCTGAGGTCGGCCACCTCGGCGAGCACTTCGCGGCCGTGGGTGGTGAGGCGCAGTTGTATTTCCCTGCGGTTGTGCGGTGCGGCCTCCCTGAGCAGCAGTCCGGCCGCCTCCAGCCGGTCGCACAGTCTGCTCACCGTGGGCAGGCCGGCGTCGAGCCGTTCCGCCAGCATGGTCAGGTTCGCACCCGGTGTGGCCTCCAGGGCGTGCAGGGCGCGCAGTTGATGCGGGGAGAGCCGTACGGACGCCTCCGCCGCCACCGTGGTCCAGAGTTCGGACAGGCCGTCCACGGCATCGGCGATCCGGCCCGCGACTGCGTCCGTGCCGTCCGCCTGCGCCGGTTTCCGGTCCGCCTCCCCGTGCGATGCCACGCGTTCGACACCTCAGGGAAGTCGGCAGTGTGGTGATTCGCCGCTCATGGGGTTGGCCTACCCGAGATTGCCACCCCCAAGCGGCCCGGTTTCCGGGAGCTTGGACGCCCGCTCAGTCGCGGTCGGGGTAGAGCACGCCCGAGATCCGCTGGTGCAGGTCGTGCTGGGGTCGGCCGGGTGCCGTGGGCGCGGCCTCGCGCACGGCCTGGGCAAGCGTGCGGAGTTTGACGTTGGCCTGCTGGGAGTGGCGGCGCAGGACGCGCATCGCGACGTCCGCGTCGATGCCGTAGAGCGCCATGAGCACACCGCGCGCGAGGTCGACGTCCTCCTGCGAGACGCGGGCACGCTCGATGTCGGAGTCGGCGGCACGCCGTGCCTCCTGCCGTACGGACTTCGTCACGTCGACGGCGAACCCGCGCACCACGACCACCTCGCCGTCGTCGCCGGTACGGCCGTCGCCCACGAGGACGACGCTGCGTTCCTCGTCCGGTGTGCCGACCACGCGGAGATAGCAGCTGAAGGGGAGGCCGGTGGCCCTGCCGTGTTCCAGGGCGCTGTCGAGGCCGGTGTGGTCCTCGCTGTGGACGTGGCCGCGCAGCAGCTTGGCGGTGGGCGTGACGGCGTCGGGCTCGTAGCCGAGCAGGCGGAACATCTCGTCCGACCACCACCAGGTGTCCTCCGGCAGCCGGTGCAGGAACACCCCGGTGATCTCGTCGGCTCGGTCGTCCTCCGACACCATGGCCCTCACCAACTCGACGCCCGGTTCATCACCTCGTACCAGTGACCCTAGTCCCTCAGCCGAAGCGGTGGGGCAGCCGGACGACCTGCACGAAGAAGTCGTCGATCTGCCGGACCGCGGAGATGAACTGGTCGAGGTCGACCGGCTTGGTGACATAGGCGTTGGCGTGCAGTTTGTAGCTGCGCAGGATGTCCTCCTCGGCCGACGACGTGGTCAGGACGACGACGGGGATGTGCGCCAGCTCCGGGTCGGACTTGATCTTCTCCAGGACCTGGCGGCCGTCGTACTTCGGCAGGTTGAGGTCGAGGAGGATGAGGTCGGGCTGCGGGGCGTCGGTGTGCTCGCCGCGCTTGTAGAGGAAGTCCAGGGCCTCCTCGCCGTCCCGGACGACGTGCAGGGTGTTGCCGATCTTGTTGTCCTCAAAGGCTTCCCGGGTCATCAGTTCGTCGCCGGGATCGTCCTCTACCAGAAGGACATCGATCGGGGTCGCGTCAGGGAGGGTCATGTCAGGGCCTTCTCGTCTGTGGAGGTGGAGGTGCCGGTCCCGTCGACGGGCTCGGCGGTCTCGGCGGCTTCGATGGCGTCGGTCGCGTCGGCGGACGGGAGGGTGAAGCAGAAGCGGGTGCCTTCGCCGACCCGGGACTCGATCCAGATCCGGCCGCCGTGGTGTTCGACGATCTTCTTGCAGAGGGCGAGTCCGATGCCGGTGCCGCCGTAGGCGTCGCGGCTGTGCAGCCGCTGGAAGATGACGAAGACCTTGTCGGTGAACTCCTCGGGGATGCCGATCCCGTTGTCGGCGACGCACACGCGCCACATGCCGGGGTTATCGGGGTCGGGGTCGCAGGTGACGGTCACGTGCGGGGCGCGGTCCGGGCGGCGGAACTTCAGGGCGTTGCCCACGAGGTTCTGCCAGAGCATCGTCAGCAGCGTCGGGTCGCCGACGGTCTCGGGCAGGGTCTCGGGCCGGTCGATCCGGGCCTCCGACTCCTCGACGGCCGCCGCGAGGTTCCGCAGGGCCTTGTCCAGCGTCTGGCCGAGGCCGACCCGCTCCCGGGTGTCGTCGAGACGTCCGACGCGGGAGAAGGTGAGCAGGTCGTTGATGAGGACCTGCATGCGTTTGGCGCCGTCGACGGCGAAGTCGATGTACTGCAGGCCGCGGTCGTCAAGCTTGTCGCCGTAGCGCTTCTCCAGGAGCTGGCAGAACGAGGCGACCTTGCGCAGCGGCTCCTGCAGATCGTGCGAGGCGACGTAGGCGAACTGCTCCAACTCGGCGTTGGACCGGCGCAGTTCGACCGCCTGCGCGTCCAGCTCCGCCGCCTGTCTGCTCAACGCCTCCTCCTGGTCGCGGGAGGCGTCGAGTTCGGCCACGATCCGTCTGCGCATGCCCTCCACGGCTCCGGCCACCGCGGTGAGGTCGGCCGGGCCGTCCCCGGTGATGCGGTGCGCGAAGTCACCGCCCGCGACCTGTTCCGACGCTTTGCTCAGCGCCTCAAGCGGCCGGGTCACCAGCAGTCGTACGAGTACGGCGAGGGCGACGCCGGTCAGCAGGAAGACGGCGACCATGCCGCTCAGGACGGTGTTGCGCACCGTCCGCTGGTGGGCGAGGTGGGCCCGGCCCTCCTTCACGGCTTTCGCGAGGTCGGCGTTCTGCTTCGCCCAGAGGGTGCGCAGGTGGTCGAACTCGTGCTTGCCGCTGTCCACGGTGGCCTGGTCGACGGCGTGCGGCCGGCCGGGGGTGACGGCGGCGGCGAGGGGCTCGGCGTAGTCCTGCCGCCAGGCCGCCGCCCCGCGCTCCACGGCCCGCAGATCGGCGAGCAGTTCGGGCCGGTCATGGAGTTGTGCGCGGAGCCGAGCGGCCGAGCGGGCCTCGTCCTGCTTGCCGCTCGTGTACGGGGTGAGGAACTGCTTGTCGGCGGCGATCGCGTAGCCGCGGATGCCGGTCTCCTGGTTGACCAGGGCGGCCTGCAGCCGGTACGCCTCGGTCTGGGAGGGCTGGACGCGCAGCAGGAGATCGTCGGTGACCCGGGCCGTCTGGCTCAGGAGGTTGGCGCCGATCGCGGTGCCGATCACCACCAGCAGCACCATGAGCGACAGCGCCAGGAAGAACCATCCCTGGACCGTCAGCCGGCGCCCGATCCCTGTTCCGCCCGCCATGTCCCTCACCGTTCGTCTCGTTTCGACACCCTCTCGTCCCACCTGCTCATTTCCGGCGCGGTGAATCACGTCCGGGGCAGGTGCTTCAAGTCCAGTGCAGGTGCATCACGGCCACGTCGTCCGCCAGGCCGCCCTGTGCCTCGGCCAGGCTCTCGGCGCAGGCGATGAGTTCGTCGACGAACGGCTCCGGTGCCAGCGCGGCGCGTTCGCGGGCGAGCCGTAGCAGCCCTTCCTCTCCCAGTCGCTCCGAGCCGCGCCCGACATGCCCTTCGAAGAGGCCGTCGGTGAACAGCACCACGGCGGCATCGGTCGGTACGGCCAGTTCCTCGACCGGCCAGTCCGCGTGGCCGGGGACCACGCCCAGTGCCGGGCCGCCGGGTACCTCGACCCACTCCACGCGACCGCCGTCCCGCATCAGCAGCCCGTGGTGTCCGGCCCGCACGACTTTGGCCGTCCGTTCGCCGGGTGCGGCGGCGAGGCTGACGAGGGTGGCGAAGACCTCGCTCCGGGCGCGCTCGGCGACGAGGAGTTCCTCCAGGCGGGCCACCTGCTCGGCGCCCGTGACACCGCTGAGGACCAGTGTGCGCCAGGCGATGCGCAGGGCCACACCGAGGGCGGCCTCGTCGGGACCGTGCCCGGAGACGTCACCGACCACCGCGTGGACCGTGCCGTCGACGCTCTGCACGATGTCGTAGAAGTCGCCGCCGAGCAGCGCCTGCGCGCGGCCGGGACGGTAGCGGGCCACCGCTTCGACGCCCTCGCCGCGCAGCAGGGGGCGGGGCAGCAGCCCCCGTTCCAGGCGGGCGTTCTCCTGGGCCTGCATGCGGCTGGCCTGGAGCGCGACGGCCGCCCGCTCGGCCTGCTTTCGCTGGATCGCGTAGCGCACGGCCCGGCCGAAGAGGCCCGGCTCCACCCGGCCCTTGACGAGGTAGTCCTGTGCGCCGGCGGCGACGGCGGCCAGTCCGGTCTCCTCCTCGGCGAGGCCGGTGAGGACCACGACAGCCGCCCGCTCGGCGCCGGCCCGGACCCGGGAGAGTGCCTCAAGTCCCTGGGCGTCCGGGAGGTGCAGGTCGAGCAGGACGCAGTCCGGCACGTCGGCCGCGAGCACCTCGGCGGCCTCGGCCATCGACCGCACCCACTGCAGACGTATCTTCAGCGCGCTGTCGGCGACCAGTTCCTCCACCAACAGCGCGTCGCCGGCGTCGTCCTCGACCAGCAGGACGGCGGGCTGCCAGGCCACCCAGGTCTCCGGGCCGACCTCTTCGCCACCCACCGACAGCAGGTCGTCGGCCCGCGGCTGTGGCACCACCATGGCCCTGCCCTCCCCACCGAACCGTCTCGCGTGACCATAGTTGCCGTCAGACAACAGTCGAGAGCATACCGGTACGTCGGGAGGTCCCGTACGCACTCGCTCCGACCGCCGGCGGAAGGGCCCAACAGGCCCTGCGTTCCGCGTTGTTGAGGGTACGACGGCCACCTGCTCGTCGGCGAGGAACCCCCTCCCTCACCGGCCTGTCACCGCATGTGCGCACCGGGCGACGAGGGGTCGTCCGGTGGTGCGCCGCGTCCACCCAATGGGCCGGTTGTTGTTTGAACCGGCCCCAGCCCGGTAGTCCGAAGAGGGCGGCAGGCTGCCCAACCGCTCCCGGGAGGGTTCGGCAGTGAGCCCGCCACCGGCCGCCCCGGGAGCACTCCCGCGGGGCGGCCGGCCTCCCCTTCCCGGCGCGGCTAGGCGGCGTCGGCCAGTACGCGTTCACGCACCGTGGCGCAGGAGGTGGTGATCAGCCGGGAGACGTGCATCTGGGAGACGCCGAGCTGCTCCGCGATGCAGCTCTGGGTCATGCCGCGGAAGAAACGGAGGTAGAGGATGACGCGCTCGCGTTCGGGGAGCGTCCGCAGGGCGGGCTTGACCGCCTCGCGGTCGACGACCAGGTCGAATCCGGCGTCCCACTCCCCCAGCAGGCCGACCAGCGTCATACCCGCGTCCTCCCCCGGCGTCTCGGCGTCCAGCGAGAGCGCGGTGAAGCTGTCCAGCGCCTCCAGACCGGCCTGCACGTCCTCCTCGCTCAGCTGCGCGTACTCGGCGATCTCGGCGACGCCCGGGCGCGCGTCCGGCCCCGTCGCGGCCAGGTCCCGCAGGGCGACGCGCACCTTGTTGCGGAGTTCCTGGACGCGCCGGGGCACGTGCAGGGCCCACATGTGGTCGCGGAAGTGGCGCTTGATCTCGCCGGTGACGGTCGGCACGGCGTAGCTCTCGAAGGCGTGGCCGCGGTCGGGGTCGTAGCCGTCGACGGCCTTGACGAGGCCGAGTGCCGCGACCTGGCGCAGATCCTCGTAGGGCTCGCCCTTTCCCCGATAGCGGCCGGCGATGCGTTCGGACATGGGGAGCCAGACCCGGACGAGTTCGTCGCGCAGGGCGACCCGTTCGGGTCCGGCGGGCAGGTGCGAGAGGCGATTGAAGGCGGCGGCCGTGCGGGGGGCGTCGTCGTGCGGATGGCGCTTCCGGGTGACGGTGACTGTGTCCATGGCGGTGCTCACAACTCCCTCAAGGGGTTGTCGAAGGACGGTCCCCATGGGAGCGGGCACGCACTGAGCAGGCGGAACACACCCGCGATCCGGCATACGCCGGCTCCCACGGACGTGCCTCCTGTCCGAAGCACTCACCCTGCGCCTTCCCCCGCGCGGCACCCTGAAACAAATGTACGAAGGCGATGACTCCCGGCCGCCAAAACGTGACGAAAGGTGACCAACCGGGTGGGCGGGTGAGCGTCCGCCGGGACGAGGAGATGAAGCACGAACCCCTGGAGGCGGTCCGGCCGGAACCGGCGAAGATCCTCGGCCGCACGTCGTGCAGAGCCCGACACCCGACGCCGTGACGGCCCCCGCCCCAACTCGCCCAGTCACTCGGCGAGTTCGGAGTCCCGCTCGTCGGCCGGTGCCGTGGACGAGTGCTCGCGCCGATCGTCGTGCTGGGCGAGGGTGGAGAGCAGCGCCTCGACGGTCATGCCGGCCTCGGCCGGATGCCGGAGGATCGTTCCCGGCTGGATGCGGTAGGCGTTGGTCCGCCCCTCCCGCGTGTGCGTGAGATAACCGTCCTGCTCCAGATCGGCGATGATCTTCTGTACGGCTCTTTCCGTGAGCCTGCATCGCACGGCGATGTCACGGATTCGGGTGCGGTGATCCTCGGCGATCGCGGCCAGCACTCGCGCGTGACTGGTGAGGAACGTCCATCCGGCGTGTGTCTCGGGTACTCCGTCCATGCCCTCCAGCATAGGCCCCGTCTTTCACGTATCCCGAGACACGAAACAGATTTCGTGTATATCTTGACGCGCTAAATGCTGCGGGTGAGACTTGACCGGGCAGAAAACAGGGCGGATGCCTCGGGAGCGGCTGCCATGCAAGAACACGAACGTAGCGCTCCTCTCAGGAGCGGGGTCCGGACGATATGCGCGGTGTCCCCCGTTTCCACGGTGGATTCCCCGTCCTCCGCGGCGGATCCCCCGTCGGTCTCCGCCTCCCTGAAGATCGTGACGCGGCCGGCCGGTACCCGGACGGTCGTCGTGGTCTCCGGGGAGATCGACATCGACACGGAACAAGCGGTGCGGCGCGCCCTGGGGCCGGCACTCGCCCGGTCGTCCGGAGGGCTGGACCTCGACCTGGCCGGAGTCGGTTTCTGCGACTGCGCCGGGCTCAACGTCCTGCTGTCCGTCCGCAGGCTCGCCCTGGCGGACGGCAAGACGCTCGGCGTCCGGGCCGCCAGCGCCGCTGTCGCGAGGCTGTTCGCGCTCACCGACACGTCGTCGCTGTTCAGCCACACGACAGGGCACAAGGGCGCCGGTGGGGTGGTCACCCCCTGGCGCGAACATTCCCCCACGACGCACGACCTGATGGAGGAGAACGACGTGTCCGACGAGGCCGAGGAGCTGCGCGTCGAGGTCGGGCAGCTCAAGCGCGCGATGCTGACCCGGCCGGTCATCGACCTGGCCCGCGGAGTCCTCATGGCCTCCTTCGGTCTCAGCCGCGAGGACTCGTGGAGCGTCCTGGTCGACGTCTCCCAGCGCTCGAACACCAAACTCCATCAACTGGCCGAGGAACTCGTCGACTCGGTCAACGGAGCACCACTGCCCGAGGACGTACAACAGCGCATCTCGACGGCGGTCACCGAGATCTCACGCCCGGCGTAGGCCGGCGCGGCGCGGACGACCGCCACCTGCCGACGCGTGCCGGTCGACGTCCGCTACCTGCCGACGGGGGTCCGCTCCGGCACCGGCGCGATACGCAGGGCGACCGCCCCCGCGGCTTCGGTGTCGTCGCTGCGCCGCGCCATCTCCGTCCACCAGGCCCCGCCGTCCTCGATGTACCGCAACATCACTCCCTCGCGGATGCCCCAGGGGCAGACGGTGACGGTCTTGATGCCGGTGAGCTTCATGACCGTGTGCCCGACCACGGCTCCGGCCAGGCTCTGCGCGGCCCGCGGTGCCGAGACACCGGGCAGCAGGGCCCGGTCGGGGGCGGCGAGGGCGGCCAGCCGGTCGAGGCCCACGCGCAGGTCCGCCCGCGCCAACCGCCGTTCCACAAAGGGACCTTGACGTCCGGGAGCGGCACCGCAGAGCCGGGCCAGCTGTTGAAAGGTGCGGGACGTCACGACGGTGGTGCGGGGCCCTTCCCAGCGGATCCGTGCGGCCACGTCCCGCAGTTGGTGCCGTACCTCGCGGCGCAGCGCCTTCACCGCGCGCTCGGGCGGCGGGTCCTGGCCGTAGAGGAAGTCGCGGGTCAGCCGGCCCGCGCCGAGCGGCAGGGACGCGACGAAGTCGGGCAACCGGCCGCGCCCGAAGGCGGCTTCGAAGGATCCGCCGCCGATGTCGAAGAGCGCGAGCGGTCCGGCGCGCCAGCCCATCCAGCGGCGGGCGCCGAGGAAGGTCAGCTCGCCCTCGACCTCTCCCGGGAGCGTGCAGAGCCGTACGCCGGTCTCGGTGCGGACCGTGCGGAGCACGTCGACTCGGTTCGGCGCGCCCCGAACCACCGCTGTGGCAAAGGCGAGTGGGCCTGCCGCGCCCCAGCTCCGGGCGGTTTCCGCGGCGGCCGACACCGCCTTCACGAGGTGGCGTACGGAGTCCTCGGGGATCTCCCCGTACGGCTGGCCGACGCGCTCGGAGAGCCGTAGCTTCCACTTGGCCGTGTGAACGGGCAGTGGTACGCCGTCCTCCAGGTCCGCCACCACGAGCCGAACCGTGTTCGACCCCACGTCCACCACACTCATTCGCATGAACCGGTGAGTACCCAAAGGTCGAACCATCAGTCGTCCTGATTGATCCGCGCTTCGAGGCGTTGGTCACTCAGCCGCGCGAAGCGGCCACGCGCGGTGGCCGGCCAGTGCGCCCGGTCCCGGTGTCACATCCGCGAGCCGGGCGGTGTCTTCATGTCGAACCGCCACCCAGGCACACGTACGACACATACAAGGAGAAAACCATGACGCCTCGCGTTCCCAGGGCCGAACTTCCCGCCGAGCTCCGCGAGACCATGATCCAGCAGCTCGGGACCGTGCCCGAGCCCGTCGAGGTGCTGTGGAACCAGCCCCAACTCGCCGAGGCCAACCAGGAGTTCGCGGCGAAGGTGGGCACCTGGGACGCAGCCGACCAGAGCCTCAAGACGTTCGCGCACATGGCCGTCGCGGCCCAGGTCGGCTGCAGCTGGTGCCTCGACGTCAACTACTTCCAAGCGCTGAACCAGAACCTCGACCTGGCCAAGGCGAGCCAGGTGCCACGCTGGCGGCGGTCGGAGGTGTTCACACCGCTGGAGCGGGATGTGCTCGCGTACGCGGAGGCCATGACGAACACACCGCCGACCGTCACCGACGAGCTGTCGAAGAGCCTGCTCGACCGGCTCGGCCCGGCCGCGCTCGTCGAACTCACCGTGTTCATCGGCTTCGCCAACATGGCGGCCAGGTGCAACACCGCGCACGGGATCACCTCGCAGGGCTACTCGGACTCGTGCGAGATTCCGCTGGCCTCCCGGACGGGGCACGCCGGCGCCGACGTAGCGTCGACGGCATGACCACCGACGAGACGACCGAGGACCCCTTCGTCGCCCATCGCGGCCTCCTGTTCACGGTCGCCTACGAGATGCTCGGGTCGGCGGCCGACGCGGAGGACGTGCTGCAGGAGTCCTGGCTGCGGTGGGCCGACGTCGACCGGTCACAGGTGCGGGACCCGCGGTCGTACCTGCTCCGGCTGGTCACCCGGCAGGCGCTCAACCAGCTGCGCACGGTGTCGCGCCGCCGCGAGGAGTATGTCGGCGAGTGGCTGCCGGAACCCCTGCTGACCAGTCCCGATGTCGCCGAGGACGTCGAACTCGCGGAGAACGTCTCGATCGCGATGCTGACCGTGCTGGAGACGCTCGGGCCCACCGAGCGGGCGGTGTTCGTGCTGCGCGAGGTCTTCGAGATGCCGTACGGCGAGATCGCCGAGGTCATCGGGAAGTCCGCGGCCACGGTGCGGCAGGTCGCGCGGCGGGCCCGGGACCATGTGGCGGCCCGGCGGCCGCGGGTCCGGGTGAGCCGGTCGGAGCAACAGGCCGTGGTGGAACGATTCTTGCGCGCCCTGCGCACCGGGCAGTTGCAGGAGCTGATGGAGGTGATGGCACCGGACGTGGTGCTGGTGACCGATGGTGGCGGTGTGGTCCCCGCCGCGCTCGCCCCGATCCACGGCGTCGGGCTGGTGGCGCCGATCCTCGCCCGCGCGCACGAGTTGGTGGCCGCGCTCGACACCACGGTCGTGTGGCTCAACGGCGAACCGGCGGGCCGGATCGAGTTCGACGGCGAACCGTCCGCGATCAGTGTCGTGGTGGAGGACGGCCGGGTCACCCGTATCTACGTGGTGCGCAATCCGCGGAAACTGACGCAGCTGGACGAGCCGACCGAACTCGTCAGGTGAGTCTGCCGCCGTTCCGAACTTCCCTCCGCACAGGGTGAGTTGAGGCGCCCGGGCACTACGCTCGTCTCGACTGTACGCATCCTGTGCGAAGCCGGAAACAGCCGCGGCGGGCGGGGAACCGTCCCGTGACCGAGCGCATCGGTACTGGCATGGGGTCGGCCGCACGGCAGGCCGTGGAGGGGGCGACGTCGTGGCGTGTGCCGGAGCACTGCGGGTCAGCGGGGTGGCGGCGCTCTGCGGGGCCCTGGTGGTGGGCTGCACAGGGGGTGGCGGAGGTTCCAAGTCACCGCCGACGACGTCGCCCGGGACGTCCCGGAGCAGTACCGCCGACCCGCGGCCCACGGCGTCGGCCACCCCCGGGACGGATCCGAGCAGGGAACCGAAGACCGCGGCGCAGGCTCGGGCCCTGATCCAACAGGTCATCTCCGGCCCGGAGTTGTTCGGGACCGGGGTGGTGCGGGCGACGCCGTACGAGAGTGAACCCGGGCAGTGGGCGGTGTTGGGCGACGACTGCCTGTGGCGGCTGCGCCCGTTACCCGGCGACGCGTTGGCCACGCTGACCCGGCACTTCGAGGTGCCCGCCTCCGGCGCGAAGGGGGCCGTACGGCTGTCCGCGACGGTCACGGTGCATCGCACGGCGTTGGACGCGTCGTGGGAACAGGCTCGGATGCTGGAGGAGGACCTCGACTGCACCGAACAGACCCAGCGGCCGGGTGAACGCCTCACGGGGCTCCAGTCGTTGTCGTTCGCGCGCGGCGAGGGCGGCAACACCAGCGGCGACGATCTGCTGCTGGAGACGGGACAGTGCGTCAGCGACACGCGCGGGGGCCCGTACCCGTACTGGTGGCAACAGGCCGTGCTGGGCCCGGTGGTGAGCGGTACGTCCGTGTGCGGCGGGCGCGGTCGCAGCGAGGAGGAGCTCAACTCCCTTGTGGCGGAGGTGCTTCCGAGGATGCTGCTGAGGGTGGAGCAGGAGATCGGACGCTCCGGCGGGTCGGCGTCCGGTGAGCCGAGTCCATCCGGGTCGGGCACGAAGGGCGGGTCGTGATGGAGCGGCTGCTTCCCTCCGATCCGTCGCGGCTCGGCGGATACCGGCTGTTGGGGCGTCTGGGTGCGGGCGGCATGGGTGTGGTCTACCTGGCGCGGGGTGGAGCCGGTGAGCTTGCCGCGGTGAAGGTGATCCAGCCCGAGTTCGCCCAACAGGCGGAGTTCCGGGCGCGGTTCCGGCGTGAGGCGGATTCCGCGCGCGGGGTGGACAGTCCGTGGGTGGTGCCGGTGCTGGGCGCGGACACGGAGGGCCAGGCGCCGTGGCTGGCGACCTCGTTCGTGCCGGGGCCGTCGCTGGCCGAGGCGGTGGCGGAGTGCGGGCCGCTGCCGGCGCGGGTGGTGCGGGTGCTGGGCAAGGTGTTGGCGCGGGCGCTGGACGCCGTGCATCGGGCGGGGTTGGTGCACCGGGACGTCAAGCCGGGCAATGTGCTGCTCGCGCTGGACGGGCCCCGGCTGATCGACTTCGGGATCGCCCGGCCCACGGCGGCCGAGGAGACGGAGCTGACCTCGGACAGCATGGTCGTGGGCACGCCCGGGTTCCTCTCCCCGGAGCAGGCGCGGGCGCTGCCGGTGGGGCCGGCGAGCGATGTGTTCTCGCTGGGCTGCGTGCTGGCGTACACGGTGACCGGGCGGCTGCCGTTCGGGAGCGGCGCGGCGGACGCGCTGCTGTACCGGACCGTGCACGACACGCCGGATCTGGACGGCGTCGAGGACGTCGAGCTGCGGGACCTGTTGGAGCGCTGCCTCGCCAAGGAGCCCGAGCGGCGGCCCCGACTCGCCGAGGTGGACGCGGAGTTGGTGGAGGACGCGCCGACCGGTTCGATCGGCTGGCTGCCGGACCCGGTGGTCCGGATGGTCGCCGACCGGTCGGCGGAGATGCTGGCGCTGCCCGGTATCGAGCCGACCGAGATCTCCGGCGAGTCCGAGTCCCAACGGCCGGGCCGACGCCAGGTGTTGGCCCTGACGACAGGCGCGTCGGCGCTGCTCGCGGCCGGTGGCGGCGCGGCGCTGTGGGCGGTACTGCGGGACAACGACGGGAAGACACCGGCGAGTTCGGCCGCGCGTCGCGCATGGGTCATCGGTGTCCAGGCCGACTTGACCGGCCCGCTGAAGGCGGCGGGGACGGCACAGGAGCGGGCCGCGCGGCTGGCCGTGGAGCAGTTCAACGCACGTGAGGACAAGCCGTTCCCGCTCACGCTGCGCGTGCTGGACGACCGGGGCGAGCCGGCCCGGGCCCAGGCCGTGGCCCGCCGACTGACGCGCGACCGCGACGTGTTCGCCGTTCTCGGCCCCACCGGTTACGCCTCGGCGCAGAGTGCCGTGGAGGTGTACGAGAGTGCCGGGCTGCCCTTGGTGACCGTGTCCGAACTCTCGGTCTCCGCCGTCCAGTCGGCCCTGCTGGCCAAGCCGCGAAGATACTTCCGGGCCGCTCCGCTGGCCGCGTACTCCGCGTTCGCCACCGTCACCGCGCTGACCGCGCAGGGGTCCCGCCACCCGGGGCTGCTGGTCGATCGCGCGGGCGGGATCACCGGCATGGAGTCCGTCAACGTCGTCCACAGCGCGACCGGCGCGGGCGGGGTGGCCCTGTACGCGCGGGTCGTCCCCGCCCTCGCGCCCGACGTGTCGACCGTCGTCGCCGACATGCTCGCCCACGGCGTCGACAGCTTCTACTACACCGGCACCCCCGAACGTGCCGCCCCGCTCGCCCGCGCCCTGGCCGCACGGGACTTCACCGGCCCGCGCTTCCTGGACATTCCGTCGGCCACACCCGCCTTCGTCTCGGCGGCGGGCCCGGCGGGCGAGGGCTGGCAGGTCCTGGCTCCGTACATCGACCCGGCCGCCGCGGCCGTACGACCGTTCGCCACCGCCTACCGCAAGCGGTTCGGCAGTACGCCGGGCGACTGGGCGGCGGAGGCGTACGACGTGACGCGCCTGCTGGCCGACCGGCTCACCGCTCTCGCCGGGAGCGCCAAGAAGCGCCCCAGCCGCACCCAGGTCGCCGACGCGCTCGCCAAGGCCAGGTTCAAGGGGCTGGTCACCACGTACGCGTTCGACGCCGACCAGCAGCTCGTCACCCGGCAGGTGCAGCACTACCAGGTCAAGGGCGGGCGCTTCGTCTACGACGGCCCGGTGGGACTGTCCGCTTCCTGACACACGGCACGGGAGCAGTGGGATGCAGGCATTGCGGGCCGGGGACCCGGAGAACCTGGGTGGGCACCGGCTGCTCGCCCGGCTCGGCGTGGGCGGCATGGGCGTGGTCTACCTGGCCCGTACCGCCGACGGGACACCGGTCGCGCTGAAGGTGATCCGCGCCGAGTACGCATCCGACCCCGCCTTCCGCGCCCGCTTCCGGCGCGAGGTGCGGCTGGCCACCGGGCTCACCGGCCGCTGGGTGGTCGCGGTGACGGCCGCGGACACCGAGGCGCGTGAACCATGGCTGGCCACCGCGTTCGTCCCCGGTCCGTCGCTGGCCGAGGCGGTGGACGGCCTCGGGCCGCTCCCGGCGGACACGGTCGCCACGCTCGGGGCCCAACTGGCGCAGGCGCTGGGCGAGTTGCACGCCGTGGGCCTGGTGCACCGGGACGTCAAACCCGGCAACATCCTCCTCGTGCCCGACGGCCCCCGGCTCATCGACTTCGGCATCGCCAAGGGCGTCGGCACGACCGCGCTCACCGCTCCCGACGCGGTCGTCGGCACCCCCGGCTACCTCTCCCCCGAGCAGACCCGGACCCGGGGCGGCGAGGTCGGTCCGGGCAGCGACCTGTTCTCCCTCGGCTGCGTGCTGGCGCACGCGGCGACCGGCCGGCGCCCGTTCGGCACCGGCGAGGCACCCGCGGTCCTGTACCGCACGGTGCACGAACCCCCCGATCCCACCGGCCTGGCCCAACTCCCGCCGCCGCTGCGGACGGTGATCGACGCCTGCCTCGCCAAGGACCCCGCGCTACGGCCGACGGCCGCGGCGGTGCACTCCGCACTTACGGGCGAGAAGCACCCGGACGACGGCCCGTCACCGGCGCCCGAGTGGCTGCCGCCCGCTGTCCTGAGACTGGTCGCCGAGCGCTCGGCCCGCGCCCTCGACCCGCCACCCCGCACGGAGGGACCGTCCGCACCCGAGCCGCTCAACACGCCTACGGCGCAAGGCTTTTCACGCCGCCGCGTCCTGACGATCGGCGGCTCGGCAGCCGCCGTACTCGCCGCGTCCGCCACCGGCGCGGCAGTCCTCCTCGCCCGGGGACACACGCCGACGAGCGGTTCACGCGACGACGTACCCACGCACACTCTCGCCCTCCACGCGGACCTGACGGGCGCTCAGAAAGCAATGGGCACAGCGCAGATGCGGGGAGCGGTCCTCGCGGTCGCCGCCCACAACGCCCGCAAGAACGTCACCTACCGCCTCGTCCTCTCCTCTTTCGACGACGGAGGCGACGCGACCCGAGCACGGGCGACGGCCCACCGCGTGCTCGCCCGGGCGACGGTCGTCGCGGTCATCGGCCCCAGTACAACAGCGGGTGCCCGCGCCGCCGCCCCGCTCTACGCGGCGGCGTCCATGCCGGTGGTCCTGGTGTCGGCCGCCGACGACGCGGCCGGACTGTCCGCCACGACCCTGCGCACCCTGTGCGTGACGAGGGCGTCCGACAGCTCACGGACCCTGCCGATCCTCTTCTACCTGACGAGGACCCGCCCCAGCCGGCGCACTGCGATCGTCCAGGACGGCGCGGCGGGCGAGGCGGCTGTCGACATCAGCCGGAACCTGGTCGAGACACCGCCCGACGGCGGCACCGTCACCGTCCACCAAGTGGCGCCCGCTACCAGCGACTTCGGCCCGGCCGTCGCCCGGGCACTGGCCACACATCCGCAAGCGGTGGTCTACGGCGGCACGTCACCGCGCCGTGCGGCGGCCTGCGCCCGGGCCTTGGCCGCGGCCCGGTTCGCGGGGGCGGTGACCGGCTTCGAGCCCGTCATGCGCGCCGACTTCCTCGCGGCGGCGGGGCAGGCGGCCGAGGGGTGGGTCTTCGAAGCGCCGTACACCGAAGCGCGGTCGGCCGGCACCCCGGCCGCGAAGGCGTTCACCGCGGCCTTTCGGGCGCGTTTCGGCGGGCCGCCCGGCCGCTGGTCCGCCGAGGCGTACGACGCCGTCGGTCTCGTCGCCCGAGCCCTGGACGCGCTCGGGACCACCACCGCGATCGAGCCCGCACAGGTCGCCGAGCGTCTCTTCCACACCGCGTACGACGGGGTGGCCAAGCCGATCCGCTTCGTCCCGGGCACGACTCACGCGCTGGATCCGGAGAACACCGGGTTCCTGTACCAGGTCAGGGACGGTGCGTTCCGTTTCCTGGGCCGCTACGACCAAGTGAGCGCGGGCCGGCCGTGACGCGAGGCGGCCGGCCGGGGTCTCACCCGTGGCCAACCCCCTTGACTCTCAGGTCACTTGAGAATCCATAGTGATGGGTGTGAACGAACGGGAGCTCTACTCCATCGGGGACGTCGCCCGCCGCACGGGCCTGAGCGTGAGTGCGATCAGGTTCTACGCCGACGAAGGCGTCCTCGCGCCCACCGGTCTCACCGAGGGCGGCTTCCGGCGGTACGACGTGCACGCCATCGCCCGGCTCGAACTCGTGCGCACCCTGCGGGACTTGGGCGCCGGCCTCGACGACATCCGCCGGGTGCTGGCCGAGGAGACCAGCCTGCACGACCTCGCCGTCACGCATCTGCGGCTGGTGGAAGACCAGTTGAGGCAGTTCCGGGCGCGCCGTGCCGTACTCCGGACCATCACGCGGCAGCACACCACAGCGGAACAGGTCAGCCTGATGCACAAGCTCGTGTCGATGTCCGACGACGACCGTGACCAACTCGTCGACCAGTTCTGGGACTTCGTGACCGACGGCCTGGACGTCCATCCCAGTTATGTGGAGCGGCTGCACAGTCTGCGGCCACACCTGCCCGAGGAACCGTCCACGAGCAGTTGGAAGCCTGGATCGAACTCGCTGAGTTCGTGCGGGACGCGGAGTCCCGCACGGCGCTGCGGGCTTTCTTCCACCGCACTTTCGGTACCGGGCAGGGCAAGTTGATGGCATCACCGGAGATGACGGCCCGTGTCGAGAAGCACCGGAAGCTACTTCTGGAGGCGCGGGCCTCCCAGCAGGCCGGGGTGCCTGCGGATTCACCGCAGGCCCGGGACCTCGCCGAGCGGGTCGCCGCCGATTCGGCCGAGTTGGTCGCCGCGATGAGAGGGGAGCACGACGTCGATGTCGCCAAGTCCCGGCGCGACATCGTCGAGTTCGACCGGAACGGCAAGCCGCCGCAGTGGCAGCCCAAGGCGACCGGCCTCAAGCTGCTGACCCAGTACCGCTCCCTGGTGGCGACGATCAACGGCACGGCCAGGCCGGACCCGACCTCGGACCGGGTCCGGGCTGCGGTCGTCCGGGAGTGGATGGGTGCCGCCCTGCGCCAGGCTCCTTGACCCGCAAGGGCCCCCGCACTCGCCCTAGTTGGCGTCCTTCGCCGCGGCCACCGTCCGCAGATACGCGCCGAGGCGGGCGATGGCCGACGGGTTGCGGGGGCTTTCGACGAGGTCGACGTAGTCGAGGACGAAGATGCGGTGGTGCTTGACGGCGGAGACATTGCGGAGTGGGCCGTAGGAGAGGAGGAACTTCTTCTTCTGTTCGGCGGTCACGTCGCCGTAGTCGCAGATGACGATGACGTCGGGGTCGCGCTGGACGACGGTCTCCCAACCGACCGTGGTCCAGGAGTCGTTGACGTCGTGCATGACGTTGGTGCCGCCGGCCTCGCTGATGATCTGGTCGGGGGCGGCGTAGCGGCCGGAGGTGAACGGGGAGTCCTGGCCGCTGTCGTAGAGGAAGACGGTGGGGCTCTTCGCCGGGGCCTTGCTGTGTACGGCCGCGACTTGCTTCTTGAAGTCGGCGATCAGGGTGGCCGCGCGCTTCTCTACGCCGAAGAGTTCTCCGAGGTTGGTGAGGTCGGTGTAGAGGGCGTCGAGGGGCGGCATGATGCCGCGCGAGGTGTCGGTGCGGCCGTTGTGGCAGGACTCGGTGAGGACGTACGAGGGGATGCCGAGCTTCTTCAGGGCGTCGGGGGTGAAGCCGCTGTCCTCGCGGAAGCCGTAGTTCCAGCCGGCGAAGACGAGGTCGGCGCGGGCGTCGAGGACGTTCTCCCTGGTGAGTTGGTCCTTGGACAGCCACTTCACCTCCTTGTAGCCGTCCTTCCAGGGGACGTCCGTCAGGTCACCCTTGTCGTCGGGCATCGCGAACCCGGCCATGCGGTTCTCCAGGCCGAGGGCGAACATCAGCTCGGTGATGCCGACGTCGTTGGTGACGACCCGCTTGGGGACCGTCTTGTACGTCACCTTCTGGCCGCAGTTGGTGAGGGTGACGGCGGAGGACATGGCCTTCTGCGGCGTGGGCTCGACCGTGGCACCGCAACCGGCTGTGGTGGTCGCGGCAAGGCAGAGGGCGGCGGCAAGTAGCTTGCGCATGCGGGTTGTTGTCCTTACGAGGTGGGCGGGAGCAGGTCGAACAGGAGCTGGACGGCGCCGGTCTCCGGGTGCCGTACGGGATGTGCGCGGACCCCGAACACCTCGGCGAGCAGGGCGGGTTGGAGTACCTCGTGCGGTGCGCCGGAGGCGACGATCCGGCCGTCCGCGATCACGTACAGCACGTCGCAGTGGGCGGCGGCGAGGTTGAGGTCGTGCAGGGCCGCCAGCACGGTCAGGCCGCTGTCGCGGACCAGGGACAGCACGTCCAACTGGTGGGCGATGTCGAGGTGGTTGGTGGGTTCGTCGAGGACCAGGACGCGGGGCCGTTGGGCGAGGGCACGGGCGATCAGGACGCGTTGCCTCTCGCCGCCGGACAGGGCGAGGAAGCCGCGGTCGGCGAGGTGGGTGACGCCGGTGCGCTCCATGGCTCCGGCGCAGATCCCCCGGTCCGAGGCGGCGGTTCGGTCCCGGTGGGGCAGCCGCCCCATGGCGACCACTTCGGCGACGGTGAAGTCGAACTCGGCCGACGACTCCTGCGGCAGCACGGCCACCTTCCGGGCGGCGGCACGTGGTTCCATGGCGTGTACGTCGTCGCCGTCGAGCCGGACCACACCGCATGCCGGTCGCAGCGCCCGGTACACGCACCTCAACAGAGTTGATTTTCCGCTGCCGTTGGGGCCGACGAGCCCGACGAAGGCTCCGCTGTCCACGACGAGCCGGATGTCCTCCACGAGCCGTACCGCGCCCGCGTCGACCGACAGGCCCTCGATGTCGAGCCTCATCAACGCCCCCCGAAGGCATAGCCGCCGCGCCGCATCAGCAGCAGGAACGCGGGCACTCCGACGACCGCGGTGATCACGCCGACCGGCAGTTCGGCGGGCGCCAGCAGTAGCCGGGACAGGACGTCCGCCCACACCAGGAGCACCGCTCCGGCGAGCGGGGCGACCGCGAGGACCTTGCGGTGATCGGCGCCGACGAGCATCCGTACGAGGTGCGGCACCATCAGCCCGACGAAGCCGATGGCTCCGCTGACCGCGACCACGGTCCCGGTGACGGCGGCGGTCACGAGGAACAACTCCCGGCGCAGCCGGGCGGGTTGGACGCCGAGCGCGGCGGAGGTCTCGTCCCCCATCGCGAGCGCGTTGAGCGACTCCGCCCGCCACCGCAGCCACGCCCACCCGGCCGCCACGGTGACGGCGGCCACCGGCACCTGCGCCCAGGTCGCCCCGCCCAGGCTCCCCAGCAGCCACATCATCGCCGAGCGGGCCGCCTCGCCCCGGGCCGCGCCGAACACCATCACGGTGGTGACGGCCTCGAAGCCGTACGCCAGCGCAGTCCCCGTCAGGATCAGCCGCAGCGGTGTGAGACCGTGCGGCGAGCGGGCCACGGCGTAGACCAGGACCATGGCCGCGAGTGCCGAGGCGAACGCCGACACCGACAGCGCCCACACCCCCAGCCCCGCGAACGCGCCCAGCAGGATGACGGCGTTGGCGCCGACCGCCGCGCCGGAGGAGATGCCGAGCACGAACGGATCGGCGAGCGCGTTGCGGACCATCGCCTGCACGGCCACGCCGACGGCGGAGAGTCCGGCCCCGACGACGGCCGCGAGGACGACCCGTGGCAACCGGATCTCCCAGACGATGGTGTAGGCGGCCACGTCTCCGGCGTGCACGGTCCCGCCGGTGACCCCGGCCCACAGGAACCGGAACAGGTCCGCCGTGCCGATTCCGGCCGCGCCGAGACCGACGCCGCACACGAGGGAGACGCAGAGCAGGAGCAACAGCCCGATGAGCAGGAAGGGTTGGGGTATTCGGCGAGGGTCACGCCCTGGACTCTGGCCACGGCCGGAGCCGGTTGTCGGACGTCGGAGCACGGTCGGCGGTCCTTCACCTGGGGCCGCCTGGTGAGCCTCGATCGAGGAGACAGCCCGGACGACCGTGCCGGCCGCTCGGCCCCCTCTCGCAGTCCACGGCGAGCAGTCAACGGGTCGCGCCACCCACGGGCGATCGGACTCGCGCGACGACCGGGGGTCGCCACGCACACCGTTGCGGGTCAGCGCCGGACTCTCACCGGACTTCCCCCGCGGGAGGCCTGGGGAGCGTAACAAACGACGCGGACCGGTCCGACGGCGCCCGAACCACACCATCTCAATAGTCTGTTTGAACTGATCTATACGGGAGTTCTCCCAGTTCCTCGGCGCGGTCCCCTACCTCGGCGCCCCCTGGCGACCGGCGTGCCCCGCTTGTTCGTCATCGAGGCCGAGTACGTGCTGTCCCTCGCGCACGCCGAGATGGCGTGGATCGACTCGGTCATCGATGACATCCGCACGGGCACGCCGACTTGGCCGACCGGTAAGGCAGACGGCTGAGAGAAACGGGACGCCTGAGGCTCACCGCTCCGCATGACGGACCGCTCTTCGGGATCTACCCGGGCGGAGTTCTCGGCGTGCGGGTCCTCGCCGATGTCTACGGGCTCGATGCGTCCGACCGCGGCAAGCTCGCGGACGAGGACCGACGCACCGCGTCCTCCATGCTCAACTCGGGCCGCCACGCCCCGACATGACGTGGGCCAGACCCCGCCCCGGCTCCGGACAGGTCGCGCGCAGGGCGTCCAGCTTCTCCGCGTCCGTCGTCCCGACCACCGCCGTGTACGTGACGATCCTGAGGTCGGTGCCCGCGGCCATCACGACGTCCAGGTCGAGGTCGATGTTCCCGACCCGGGGGTGCTCGACGGTCTTGCGGTCGCCGACGTTGGTGCGGGCGGTGCCGTTGGACCAGAGGCGGGCGAAGCGTGGGCTGTCGTGCAGCATGCGGTCGACGAAGGTGGCGAGCCGCGCGTCGTGGGGATGGGCGGCCGCCGTCATCCGCAGGTCGGCGACGAGGTCCTCCTCCTCTGCCTCCTCGCCCGCCCAGGACCGCACCGGCCAGGCCGCGATCGGTTCCCGCCGTCGTCCACCGCTGGACCGGAACATGCCTGCGACGAGGTTGAGTTCGCTCCAGCCGTACGTACGGGGGTCGCCGACCATCTCGGACCACATCGCGTTCCAGCTGATGAGGGTCCAGTCGGCGGCGAACACCGCCGTGGGGTTGCCCGCCAGCTGGCCCACCAGGCGGTACACCCTCGCGGGGACGTGCCGGGACACGTTCCCGGCCGAGGGCGGCGCGAGGTGGGCGCAGCGGAACAGGTGGTCGCGCTCGGACGGTTCGAGCCGTAGCGCCCTGGCCAGTGCGGTGACGACCTGGGCCGAGGGGTTCCGGGCGCGGCCCTGTTCCAGCCGGATCACGTAGTCGACCGACAGGCCGGCCAGCCGGGCCAGTTCCTCCCGGCGCAGCCCGGGTATGCGCCGGTCCCCGCCCACCTCCAGCCCGCTGTCCCGCGGTGACACCCGCTCGCGCCACCCCCGCAGAGCGATGCCGAAGTGGTTCGTCGTAGCCATGAACCACATTGTCGTTCAACTGGTGTGCGGCACAGGGACGTTCACCTGCCGTACGGCGGAGTCTTTACTCGCCGGGCTCGTCGGCGGCGGCGTCAGCGTCGGTGCCATCGGTCCACCGGGCCCGGATGAACGCTCCGGCGGCGTCCAGCGCGGCAGCGCCCTCGTCGAGCAGCGCGGCGAACGCCTGGAAGACGTGCGGGACTTGGGGCCAGACCTGGAGTTCGACGTGGACGTCGTGCGCGGCGGCGCGTGCGGCCAGTCGTACGGCGTCGTCCAGGAGGATCTCGTACGAGCCGACCTGGATGAACAGGGGCGCCAGGCCGGTCAGGTCGGCGAAGACGGGGCTGGCGTGCGGGGTGGTCGGGTCCGTGTCGCGGAGGTAGTCGCGGGCGCGGGCGCGCAGGCCTTCCGGGGTCAGTGAGGCGTCGACCGCCGCCTTGCCCACCGCGCTGTCGCCGGACACGGTCAGGTCGGCCCACGGGGAGAAGACCGCGGCCGAGGCGGGCTGGGGCAGGCCCGCGTCCTTGGCGGCGACCAGCGTCGCGGCGACGAGACCGCCGCCCGCGGACTCCCCGACGAAGGCAATGGCGGAACTGGGAGTTCCGTCGTCGAGCAGGGCCCGGTACACGGCCAGGGCGTCGTCGACCGCCGCGGGGAACGGGTGCTCGGGTGCCAGCCGGTAGTCGACGCAGACGGCGCGCGCACCGGTGCGCCGGGAGACCTCGGCGGCCAGACCCGCGGCGTCGGCCGCCGAGCCGATGACGTACGCGCCGCCGTGCAGGTACAGCAGGACGGTCGCCGGGTCGTTGGCCGGGGTCTCGACGGTGACGACCGGTACGCCGCCCAGTTCGCCCTCCGTCGTCTTGACGTCGGGCGGCAACGGGATGGACGTCATCATGTCGTGGAAGAGGGCGCGCTGTTGGGGGACGTCCCCGCCGAGGTCGAGCGGGCCGTGCCGCAGCATCTCGTCGAGGGCCTGGCGCTGTTGCCGGGACATGGCTGTGCCTTTCGTGGTTCCGGTCGGTGCGGTGGTGCTCTGGAGCGGTGGGTCAGCGCGGCGGGCCGACGATGATCTGGCCGTACATGTCGGCGGCCTCGGCCATGATGTCCCGCGAGATCTCGAAGCCCTCGGGGCGCGGGGTCGTGAGGTCACGTCCCGCGTGCCGGAACATGCCCTCGATGCCGCCGGGTGTGCAGATCATCAGCAGGTCGGCCGTGTCGGAGGTGATCCGGTAGCCGTGCGGCACGTTCCGCGGCAGGAAGACGATGCCGCCCTCCGTCAGCTCCATCTCCTCGTCGTCGCACCACAGCAGCGCACTCCCCTTGATGAGCATGAAGACCTCGTCCTCACGGGTGTGCTTGTGGTAGGGCGGCGCCTCGCCCTTGGCGACGGAGAACCGCCCCACGGTCAGCTGTCCGCCGGTGGCCGCGGCGTCGAGGAGTACGGCGAACTCGCCGCCGTCGAGCCATTCCAGTTTCTGCTGCTGCTCGGGCTGTGCGAGGTAGGCCATGGTCATGCGGCGGTCCGTTCTGCGCGATCAGCTGTCTGAGGTGTCTCCGGTCGGGGCCGTGCCCTGTCCGTCCGATGATCCTCTTCTCCGCGTACCGGCCGCCAGCCTGGCGGGTAGGACCAGCAGTACCACTCCCCCGGCCCGGACCTCGGTGCCGGGCGCGTCCGAGGTGCCCCTCGGCTTGTGGCATTCTCTGCTGCCATGGATGTCTCGACTGATCAAGAACTGCCGTCCGAGGAGCAGGACATGGAGGCCCGGGCGGTCTCCGGCGATCGGCTCACGTTCTTCGGGGACGCGGTGGTCGCCATCGCGCTCACGCTGCTGGCGCTGGAACTGCCGGTGCCGGAGGGGTCGACCAACTCCGAGTTGTGGCACTCGGCCACGTCACACCGTGAGAGCTATCTGGCGTTCATGATCAGCTTCGTGGTGATCGCCGCGCACTGGCGCTCCCACCACCGGGTGTTCCGCTACGTCACGGCGACCAACACCCGGTTGACATCCCTGACCATGTACTGGCTGCTGACGCTGGTGGTCACCCCGTTCGCGACCGACGTGATCGGCGGCCACGGAGCGTTCCAGGCGCGGTTCGTCTTCTACGCGGTCGTGCAGTTCTTGTCCTGTCTCCTGTTCATCCTGATGGTCCGCGAGGTCCCCCGCGACGGCCTCCAGCGCCCCGGCACCCCGCCCGAGCTCTTCGCCCGGTCCATCCGCCGCCTCGGCATGGTGGCACTGGGCTTCCTGATCTCGATCCCGGTGTCGCTCTTCACCCACTGGGCCTACCTCTGCTGGATCGTGGTGCCGGTCGCCGACTCGGTCGTCGACGCGCGCAGGGGTCGTAACGGGCAGCAGGGCGCGGAGGATTGAGCCGGGGGCTCACCGACGACAACGACGTCAGTGGTCGGGTGACAGGTCGTCGCCGGGTCTCTACGACACCGGCTTTCCGGTGGCGCTGTCCGCCCGGTCCAGCCGCGCGGACAGGAACTCTCCGGCCCGGTCCAGCGCTACGGCCGCCTCGTCGAGCAGCGGCTGATAGGCCTGGAAGACGTGCGGGACCCTGGGCGTGACCTCCAGCGTGACCTCGACGTCCGCGGCGGCCGCCTGCCGGGCGAGGCGTAGGGCGTCGTCGAGGAGGACCTCGTGGCTGCCGACCTGAATGATCAGGGGCGGCAGGCCGGACAGGTCCGCGAAGACGGGGCTGATCAGGCCGAGAGCGGCATCCTGTCCGGCCGTGTAGTCGGTGACCCGGGGTGCGAGGAGTTCCCGGCTGAGCAGCGGATCCGCCTCGTGCTTGGTGTCGATGCTCGCCCCGGCCAGGGTGAGGTCGACGTACGGCGACATGACGTAGGCCGCGGCGGGCAGGGGCAGTCCGCGGTCACGGGCGTTGACCAGGGTGGCGATGACCAGTCCGCCGCCCGCTGACTCCCCGGCGAGGACGATGTCCGAGGGGGCGATGCCGTCCTTCAGGAGAGCTTCGTAGGCCGCCAGGGCGTCGTCCACCGCCGCCGGGTACGGATGCTCGGGGGCGAGCCGGTAGTCCACGGAGTAGACCTTGGCGCTGGTCCGGCGCCCGACCTGCGAGGCCAGACCGGCCGCGCTCGCCGCGTCGCCCAGAACATAGACGCCGCCGTGGAAGTAGAGGACGACGTGCCGGGGTTCGACTCCGTCGACCGTGATCGCGGCGACGGGGACACCGCCCAGCGTGGTCGACGTCATGGTCACCTCGGGGGGCAGCGGCTGCGCCGACGTCAACTCATGGAGCAGGCGCCGCTGTTCACTGACATCACTGCCGACGGGAAGGGCCGACCGACGCAGGATCGCGTCGAGAGTGTCCTGCTGCTCGGTACTCACGGAACGTTCTCCCTTGGATGTGGGGTGGCTCGGTGGCGCGATCGGCCGGACCGAGAGGTCTTGCGGGGGCCGGGGCCTGACTCTGCGTACTTCGAGGAGGTCGAGGCCGAGTGCCTCGACCTCGGCGAGGACGCCGTAGAGCGCCGAGGCGTCCGGCAGCAGCCCGGTGAGCACGGTTTCGGTGCCCTGCTGCTCGGGCGCGAACGCCGGGAACGCCGTCAGCAGGGTGGGGCCGAGGTGGCCGCAGACCCGGATCTGGTACAGGAGGGGGTCATCACCCATGGCCCCATGGTCGAGGACGGCCGGGTGACTCCGCGTCGCCGGAATCCGGTGATCCTACGGTCCTCAGCCGCGGCCGTTCGACAGCAGCCGCAGCTCCCGCCCGCGCTGCACGGCCGAGGACCGGTCGCCGGCGCCGAGCTTGGCGTAGATCCGTCGGATGTGGGTGTTGACGGTGTTGAGCGAGACCGAGAGTTCGCCGGCGATCTCGGGGCGGGTGAGGTTCGTCGGCAGGTAGCGCAGGACGCGCAGTTCACTCGGGCTGAGGTTCTCGGCGGGTACCGAAGGCGGCCGGTCCGGTCCGCCGGTGGCGGTGCCCCGCACGACGTCCAGGATGTCGGAGACCAGCGCGGCGTGCGACGTCCGCTGCGGCAGCGACTCCAGCAGCTCCCAGGCACCGGTCATCGCGAAGGGCAGGATCATCCGGTCCGCTTCGGCGAGGTTCAGCGCCTGTTCTACGGCCGCTCCCGACGCCCGCTCGTCGCCGAGGTCGCGGCAGGCGAGCGCGTCCAGGAGGTGGGCCTCGATCGGGGTGAGGAAGGAGTTGACCGGGGCGGTGCCGTCGAGGACCGGCCGGAGTTCGCGGCGAGCGCCTGCCGGGTCCTGCTCGGCGAGGCGGATCACCGCGGCCGCGGTGCGGATCTCACCGGCGGCGGCCCGCTGTTCGTCGAGGGCGGCGAGGGTGGTCCGCGCCTGGTCGACCAGGCCGAGGCGGGCCTGGGTGGCCACCGTCCAGCCGGTCACCCGGGACCAGAGCCCGTGCTCGCCCCTCATGTGCGACTGCACCTGCTCGGCGGCCCTCAACTCGGCCAGGGTCTCGTGGAGTTGACCGCGTGCCGCCGGAAGCATCGCGGAGACCAGGTGCACCAGCAGCCGGACCCCCGGCTCGCCGTCGGACTGCGTGGCACGCCGGGCGCGGTCCAGCCACTGTCGCCCGAGGTCGAACTCGCCCGCGCAGATCAACGCCCCGGCGAAGGACACCTGCGCGGGCACGATCACCGGCTCGGCGCCCCAGCCGTACCGGTCGGCGAGCGCCAGCGCCTCCTCGCAGCGGCGCCGGACCAGGGCGAAGGAACGGTTGCCGGAGGCGAATCCGAGGTGGGCGAGGCAGGCGACCTCCAGGTACGGGCGGCCGATGTCGTGGGCGAGCACGGCGCCCTCCTGAAGGTGCCGTTCGCTGGCGTCGAGGCGTAGCGACCAGGCCTCGGTGACGCCCAGGTTCAGCAGGGCGAGCGCTCGCAGGTCACCCGCGAGCGCGACCTCCGTGGTGGACTGGCTGGTGCTGGGGGACGGCAGTGCGTCGGCCTGCTCGAACACGGCGTCGAAGTGCCCGCGCAGCCGGGCCAGCAGCAGGTCCAGGGACGCGATCGCCATGCGCAGCCGAGGCCGGCGGTCGGGTGCGGTCGTCTCGGCGTACGACCGGGCGAGGTCGAGGTGTGCCTGGGCCTCGTCCAGGCGGTACTGGTGCAGATCGGCGTTGGCGTGCACGAGGGCCAGCTCCGGGCGCTCCTCGCCGGTGCGGACCGGGAAGGCGTGCAGCAGCGCGACCACGGTTCCGGCCTGTCCGTCCAGGGTGAGGCTGACGGTGTGATCGGCGAGCAGGTGCGCCGCCTCGGCCCAGTCGCCGGCGGCCTGCAGATGCCGGACGGCGTCGGCGGTCTGGGCGTGTTCGGCGAACCAGCGCGCGGCCAGCCGGTGCAGTTCCGGGATGTTCCCGGGGAACGTGCGGCGCAGTTCCAGCCGGAGCAGGTCACCGAACATGTGGTGGTAGCGGAACCAGGTCCGGCCGGGATCGAGCGCCACGACGAACGCGTTGGCGTCCTCCAGATCCAGCAGGATGCGCTCCGACCCGGTCGCGTCCGTGAGCAGATCGGCCAGCTCGCCGTTGACGCGGTCGAGCAGTGAAGTCCGCAGCAACAGCCGCTGTACGTGCGGCGGTTGGCGCTCCAGCATCTCGGCCAGGAGGTACTCGGCGACCGTACGGTGGCTGCCGGAGAACTCGGCGACGAACCGCTCGGGGTCCGGGTGCCCGGTCAGCGAGAGCACGGCGAGGCGCAGCCCGGCCGCCCAGCCCTCGGTGCGCTGGTGCAGCCTGTCGGCCACGCGGTCGGGCAGCACGATCTTGGTGGCGGCCAGGAGTTCGCGGGTCTCGGCCTCGGTGAAGCGGAGCTGCGCGGCGCGGATCTCGGCGAGTTCACCGGCCAGCCGCAGCTTGTGCAGGCGCAGCGACGGGTCACGGCGGGTGGCCACGATCGCGTGGACGCCCTGCGGAAGGCCGGTCAGCAGTGTCCCCAACTGCTCGACGGCCGCGGCGGATCCGAGCTCGTGCAGATCGTCGATGACCAGGAAGAAGGGCTTGCGGGACGCCGTGATCTCGGACCGCACCTTGTCCATGACGGCACCGCCGTCGGAGCCGGGAGTCACGGCCGCGGGTTCGCTCACATCGTCGGTACCGGCCGCGGCGCGGACCGCGTCCAGCAGAGCGAGCCAGAACAGCTGCCCGTCCCGCTGGCTCGGCCGTACGGACAGGAAGGCGATGCGGCGGTCCTGGTCCGGCCGGTCGGCCCACGTGCGGAGCAGCGACGTCTTCCCGCTGCCGGCGGGCGCGGAGACCAGCGTCACCTGCTTCTCGGCCGCACGGTCCAGGGCGGCGACCAGGTCGCGACGGTCGATGAGTCCGCGTCTGCCCCGGCCCGCCGAGCGGCCCGAACCCGCTGCGGCCCGCGGGTCGGGGGTCACGCGATGTCCTTCAGCCACGCGGTCAGCGTAGTCGATGCGCAGCACGGCATCCCGGCGGCGAACCGACGCCTGCACGGCGGTGATCCTGGGCATGAGGTGAGGGCCGTATCGAGGTGGTCCGTCGTGTGGAGGTGGCGGCGCGCAAACGCGTTCGCATAGCCTCGCGGACATGCCAGATGTGTTTGCGGGCGTCCGTCTGCTCGGCCCGCCGGAGACCGACGGCGAGTACATCGCGCTGAGCGGGCACGAGTTGGTGCACCTGCACGAGTACACGCGGATCTACGCCGTGCCCGGCCTCTACGAGCATGTCGTCCAGGAACTGCTGGAGTGCACATCACCCCAGGTCGCGGCAGCGGGCTTCCTGCGCGCGGCCGAGCGCCTCGGGTTGGAGCCCGGGTCGCTGACGGTTCTCGACGTCGGCTCCGGCACGGGCTTGGTCGGCGAACTCGTGCGTGGCGGGGGCGTAGGTCAGGTTGTCGGGGTCGACGCGCTGCCGGCAGCGCGCGAGGCGAGTCTGCGCGACCGGCCGGGGGTCTACGCCGACTACGTGGTCGGCGACTTCCTGCGCCCCGACCCACTCCGCGAGGCTCTACGCCCGTACGCTCTAGGGGGGTTGGTGTCGGCAGGGGCGTTCGGTGGCACGCACGCCACCCCGCCGGCGCTTGAGAACGCCCTCGCGCTCCTGCCGCCCGGTGCCCCTGTCGTCTTCACGATCGACGAGCGGTGGATGGACGCGTCGGATCCGGACGGGTTCGGTGCCGCGGTCGAGCGGCTGGTGGCCGACGGACGTCTCGCGGTGCTGGAACGAACCCGGTTCCAGCACCGCGTGACGACGACCGGCGAGCCGATCTTCTACCGGCTCGTCGTGGGCGAGTCCAGGTGAACAAGGCGAGGTGAACGGCCTTACCGGACCGGCGAGTTGTCGGTCACCAGACCTTCATGCCGCCGTCGACGACGAGGTCCACGCCGGTCACGTACGCGCTCTCGTCGGACGCGAAGAACAGGGCCGCGCTCGCCACGTCCTCGGGTCGACCCACTCGGCCCAGGAGTGTTCGGCCGAGCATCTGGCGGGAGAAGTCGTCGTTCTCCAACTGCGCGCGGGTGGCCTGGCTTTCGATCAGGCCGGGCGAGATCGAGTTGACGCGGATGCCGAACTCGCCTCCCTCCATGGCCAGTTGGCGGGTCATGCCGATGATCGCCGCCTTGTTCGTCGTATGGGACAGGGACGGGAAGCCCTTGAAGCCGAGGGAGCCGTTCAGGGAGGCCATGTTCACCACCACGCCCCGGCCGGCCTTCAGTTGGGGCCATGCGGCCCGGGTGAGGTAGAAGACGAGGTCGACCTCGTCGCGGCGGGCGCCGTCCCAGTCCTTGTCGGTGACGTCTTCGAGCCAGTTGAAATGAGCCCTGGCGGCGAGGTTGAACAGGACGTCGATCCGGCCGAATTGATCCACGGCGAAGTCGACGAGTCTGGCGGATTCGGCGGGATCATCGAGACGGCACGGCTGCAGCGACACCATCTCACCGCCCTCGGCGCGCACCGACGCGACGGTCTCCTCCGCCGCCTCGACCGTCACGTCGCACCCGACGACCCGGGCACCTTCCCGGGCGAACGCCAGGGCGGTGGCACGCCCCGTGCTCCCGCCCGTGCCGGTGACGACACAGACTTTTCCGGCCAGTCGGCCCGGCATCTCAGCGTCCCTTCCGGTGTGTTGAGCCGTGATCAGGCATGGACCTGCGAACCCTGGCCGAGGTCGAGGCGGAGCGATTCGAGGATGATGAACGTCGTGCTGGCCGTGTAGACGTCGGCGGCGGCGAGGACGCCGGTGTACTTCTTGACGACCGGGTCGGCGGCGTAGGCGACCTGAGCGGCCTGGTACTCCTTGACCGCGGCCCAGGAGTTGTCCCCGTACTTCGCGAAGTACGGGGTGGGGTCGACCGCCGTCAGCGCCTTCTTGACGTTGTCGACGATGTCGTTCACGTACCGCTGGTAGACGACCATGTCCTGGCGGGTGCCGAGCCGCCCCATGTGGCCGCCGATGTAGTGCTTCCACGGGTACGTCATGGCCTTGGCCGGGGCGGCTATGGAGGCGGGGACGTCCTCGTTCAGGTTGAAGCTGTCGAAGGGGACCCAGCCGGGCAGGTTGACGTCGACCAGCATGAGCGTGTCGTGGTCCGGCAGGTGGATGTAGATGTTGTCGGGCGAGTGGTTGGTGCCGTGCCACGCCAGGTTGATGCGCTCGCCGCCGACGCGCAGCGTGTAGCGGTTCTCGAACGTCACGTCGGGCAGCGGCCGGGTCGGGTCGTTGTCGCGGGCCAGCAGCCGCTTGTTCTCGGCGTGCCCGATCCGCACGACATGCCGGTCGAACAACGACGACGCCCCGAGGTGGTCGGCGTGGTGGTGGGAGTAGACGAGGTGGGTCACCCTGTTCGAGACGCCGTTGGCCGCGGCGATCTCGTCGATGGCCCGCTGGAGGTTGTGCCCGATGGTGGGAGGCGCGTCGAACAGCACGACACCCTCACGGGTCGTCAGGAACGCCGCCTGGTACGTGCCGTCGGTCACCCAGTACAGGTTCCGCTCGACCCGACCGACGTAGTAGCCCTGCGAGTTGACGGCGGGGCCGAGCGCGGACGCCGGTATCGGCGCGTAGTCCGGCAGCGTGGGAGTGGCGGCGGACGCCTGGCCGGCGAATGCGCCGTCGGCGAGCGCGGCGACCGTGGGTACGGCCGCCAGGACCGCGCTGCGGGCGAGGAACGATCGGCGGTTCGTCGAGGACATGGTGGTTCCCTTCGGGTGGGGGTGACGTGCCTGGGGGGGGACGTGTATCGAGATGGCGGTGTGGGACGTTCGGGGGTGGGACCTGTCCGGGCTACGCGCCGTAGGCCGGCACGATCGCTCCGCTGATGTCCGTCACGAGGCCGTCGACGAGGAAGGCGATGATGTTCGCGATCGCCTCCGGCGGGACGGCGTGGGCCAGCGCCTCCGGAGGGAGCACCGCCCGGTTCCTGGCCGTGTCGAGGAGTTGCGGCGCCACGGCGTTCACGCGGATCCCATCCGGGCGCAGTTCCAGGTCGAGGATGCGGACGAGGTGGTTGAGCGCCGCCTTGCCGAGGCTGTAGGCGGCCATACCGGCGGTCGGCTCACTCGCCGGCCGGGCGGACACGTGCACGATGGCGCCCCCGCCGCGTCGACGCATGTACGGCGCCACGGCCTGGCTCAGCCACAGTGCGGCGCCGAGGTTGACGTCCAGCATGACCCGCAGGTCCTCGGGGGTCGCGGCGAGCGCCCCTCCCGGGCGGAAGGCACCGAGGGTGTTCACCAGTACCTCGGGAGGTCCGGACTCGGTGGCGATCCGGTCGATGACGTTCCTGGCCACGGCCGGGTCGGTCGCGTCGCCCACCACGCGGCGGACGCCGTCGGGCAGTTGCTCCAGTGCCTTCTCCGTACGGTCGACCGCCGTCACGCTGAACCCGGCGTTCGCGAGGACCACCGCCGTGGCAGAACCCAGGCCACCGCCCGCACCGACCACCACCGCCACACGCTCACTCATGAGACCGCCTCCTCGCCGGGCGTTGCCGAAGTCCCTGCACCCCAGGTTTGCCCTAGGGCAGGTGAGCGGTCCTCACCGGATTCCGGTGATCTGCTGGAGGCAGGCGGGGCACGTCGACGGAGGAGCGCGCATTCATTTCATACTCGGCTCAGGCCACCCCCGAGTGGCCGCCAGCAACGTCCTCGCCCCCTCCAGGCACTTCGCCGGATCCGCCGGCGCCGCCTGCAATCCCGGCAGCAGCATCATCCACAGGTCACTCACCGCGTCCTCGATGTTGCGGCGGTCGTCCAGTGCGTCGGAGACGGTGTGCACCCCGAAGAAGCTGGAGACGAGGACGCGTGCGGCGCGCTCGGCGTCGACGCCGGGGGCGAGTTCACCCGCTTCCGCGGCGGCGGCCAGCATGTGGGCGGCGGCGTCGATCCACCCCACGAAGGGCCGGGGCAGGGAGACGGGGATGGTTCTGCGCTCGCTCCAGAGCCTGTTCCCGGCGCGGACGATCACGTTGTCCCGGAATTCCCGGGCAACGGCGAGGCTCAGGCCCACCAAACGATCCAGTACAGGACCCTCCTGGGATTCCCAACGCTCGACATATCGCGGCCATTCGGCGAAATGGGCTTCCAGGACACCCCGGGCCAGCCCTTCCTTGCTGCCGAAATGGAAATAGATCGCCCCGCTGGTGTACCCGCTCGTACGCGCCACGTCGCTGATACTCGTACCGACGTACCCATGCTGTTCGAACAGCACCGCGGCCGTCGCCAGAACAGCCCGTCGGGTGGCTTCCGCACGTTCCTGCATATTCTCGGTCGTCCCTGTCCTGCGTGCCGGATCGTCTTTTCCGGTGAATCTAGCCGACAGGCAGCCGTTTCCCGCACCGATGCCAGGGAACCATAGCTTCTATTATTTTATGACTGAATCACCTTCTCTCGCACCGCCCGAAGCCGACCCGGAAGAGCTGACACTGAGCTGGGACAGCTGCGTGTCCAGGACCCTCGTACACCGGAACGCGGTCGCCGAAGTCCTGCTCACCGATGCCCGAGCGCTGCCCGACGGCCGTTTCCTCCTCGCGGCGCAGTGGCCGCGCTCGTATGCCACGTCCGCTACGTCGGATATCGGCTCCGGTTCTGGTTCTGGTTCCGGTTCCGCCGAGCGGCACGATCCGATGCTCGCCGCCGAGACCATCCGTCAGGTCGGCCTGTACATCTGTCAGCGCTTCCTCGGCGCCCCGAGCACGAGCAAGCCCGTCATCAGAAACGTCGGCTTCCAGCTCGACAACAGCGCGGAGCCGGTGGTCGGTTACGGCGCCACCGATGTGCTGTGCCGGGCCGAGGTGCACGACGTACGCCACGTCGATGACGTTCCCTGGCCGGTCGCGCTGAACGTACGGATCCAATTCTCCGCCGCCGGGCGGGAGTTCGGCTCGGCCTTCGGACGCGTCCGGGTCCTGTCGGAGGAGGAGTACGAGACGTTCCGCGGCCCGAACGCCGCCGCCGACCCCGTACCGGACCACGTGCACTCGCGCCCGTCACCCGCCGAGGTGTCGGTCCCCTCCCCCGGCGACGTGATGCTGGTCCGCGCGCCCTCCGGAACCTTGCTGGTGGCACCGGCCGACCTGCGCCACCCCCGTTTCTTCGACCACCCCAGCGACCACGTACCCGGCATGGTCCTCCTGGAGGCGGCCCGCCAGGCGGCCTGCCTGGCAGGAGCTTCGCCAGGCCGCCTGAACGGCTGCCACATGCAAGCCCTGCGCTTCACCGAGTGGAACGCACCCGTCCAGGTCGAATGCGGGCCGGCCGAGGACGGCTGGGCCTTCCAGGTCACCCAGGGCGGCGATACGACCGCCTCCGGCACGCTGTCGTTCGCGGCGAAGGGGTAACTCGCCCTCAGGGCCGCGACTTGACGTCCATTCCGCTCAACTGACCCGTATTTCCTCACCCGTTGTCGGCCTCCGATGGACGCCTGTTCACTCGAAGGACGGGCGCCCATCGCAAAACCCAGCAGCCGCCACCAGGCACCACCAGGCACCGAAATACCCAAGTGCCCACTACCCACCCGCTCTTCTAGTCTTCGCCGAGGGGCTGTTGAGCAGGGGGATCGACCATGAGCATGTACTTCGACATCGGCGACGAGACACTCTGGAACCCGTCGAACGGTTCCGGGCGCCTTTTCCTACGTCAGCTTGAGGTCTTCGAGGCAGCGCTGAACCTGCCCTCGGGAATAGGCCAGGGCAAACATTGGGGCGATCCGGACACACTCGAAGTCGATCCCGCCGCGTACGCGGAGTTCGTACACGCCCTGGTCGCCTGGCACTGCCGGACAGGGCACTCCGTGATCCTCGCGCTCTCCGAGGGCTTTGTGGCGACAGCTGTCGCACTCGCGCGGCGTGCCGGAACCGAGGTGGAACTCCCCGAACCGGAAGCCGGCCACATCGGCGGTCCCGCCCAGCGCGACATACAGGTCCCCGGCAACCCCCGCACCACGTCAGCCGCCGTCGTTGTCACGGCGCTGGACACCCGGGCACGGGAGATGGATCGCTGGATGGCCCGCTGAGTCGCATGCCGTTCCTCGATCGCGGATACGGCCAAGGCGGCTCATCGCGAGGAGGAGACGCGTGATCCGACGGTTCAGTCGGCCAGTGGTCCTGCCACGCTCCAGGCCGACTCGGCGGTGGGCGGTCCGTCGTCGGGTCGGGCAGCTCCCGGGACCGCCGCCGCGAGCAGTTCTCTCGTGTAGTCCTCCTTCGGGCTCGTGAAGACCGCATCGACGTCGCCGGACTCGATCACCCGCCCGTTCCTCATGACCAGCACCCGGTCGCTGACGTGGTGGACGACTCCGAGGTCGTGGGAGATGAACAGGAGCGTCACGCCCGTGTCGTGGCGCAGGTCGGCGAGGAGGTCCAGGATCTGGGCCTGGACCGAGACGTCGAGTGCGGAGACGGGTTCGTCGCAGACGATGAGGTCGGGGGCCGGCGCCAACGCCCGGGCGATGGCGACGCGTTGGCGCTGGCCGCCGGAGAGGTCACGCGGACGGCGGTCCAGTACCGATGCCGACAGCCCTACCTGGTCGAGCAGTTCGGTCACCCTCGCCCGGCGAGCCCGTCCGTGTCGCGGTCCGGCGAGAGCTACGGCCTCGCCGATCACCCGCTCCACGTCGAAGCGGGGGTCGAAGGAGCCGAGCGGGTCCTGTTGCACGGCTTGGACGCGCTGCCTCAGGGGTCGTCGTGCGCGCTGGGGGACCCCGGTCCAGGGGACGCCGTCGAAACGCACCGTTCCCGCGTCGGGTTCGGTCAGGCCGAGGAGGACGCGCGCCACGGTGGTCTTGCCCGAGCCCGACTCGCCGACCACGCCCAGGGTTTCGCCCCGGTGCAGGGTCAGGGAGACGTCACGGACGGCGTCGTACGGTGTGCCGTCGGGTGCCCGGTAGCGTTTGGTGAGACCTTCCGCCACCACCAGGGGTGGTCCCGGTGGAGCGCTCTCGATCAGCGTGGGGGTGGGGAGGGTCTTCGCCGTCGGCGCGGAGAGCGGGTGGTGGCACAGGGTTCCGTGGTCGTCCCGCTCGGGCGGCGTGGTCCGGCAGCCGTCGTCGGCGAGGAGGCAGCGGGCCGCGTAGGCGCAGCCGTCCGGTGCGGCGGGCGGGCCCGGCGGCGTCGATGGGGAGAGCCGGGTGCCCTTCGCGTGTGCGGTGGGTACGGCGTCCAGCAGGGTCCGGGTGTAGGGGTGACGCGGCGAGCGGAGCACTCGGTCGGTGGGGCCGTGTTCGACGATCCTGCCGCCGTACATGACGGCGACCCGGTCGGCGAGGCCCGCCACCACCGACAGGTCGTGGCTGATCAGGAGCAGTGCGGTGCCCTCGCCGCGGAGTTTGGCCAGCAGGGTCAGTACCTGGGCCTGCACGGTGACGTCGAGCGCGGTGGTCGGCTCGTCGGCGATCAGCAGATCGGGGGCGGCCGCTACGGCCGAGGCGATCAGGGCGCGCTGGCGCAGGCCGCCGGAGAGCTGGTGCGGGTACTGGTCGGCGCGGCGGGCGGGCTCCGGTACGCCCACGTCGGACAGCAACTCCAGGACGCGTGGCCGGAGTTGGGCCCGGGGCAGGATCCGGTGGGTGCGCAGGGGTTCGGCTATCTCGGCGCCGACGCGGCGCAGCGGGTCGAGGGAGACCAGGGCGTCCTGGAGGACGAGACCGACCCGGCGTCCCCGAATGCCGCGCCAGGCACGGTCGTTGAGGGTGCGCAGGTCCGTTCCGTCGAAGGTGAGGCGGCGGGCGGTGACCGAGGCCCCGCGCCCGGCGAGGCCGGCCAGGGCCCGGGCGGTGACGCTCTTGCCGGATCCGGACTCGCCGACCAGGGCGAGGCATTCGCCGCGGTCGAGGTGCAGGGAGAGGTCGCGGACGGCGTGCAGGGTGCCGAAGGACACGTCGAGTCCGTCGGCGTCGAGGAGGCTCATCCGTCGGTCCTCCGCGTGTAGCGGGCCTGGGCCCGGCGGCCGACGACGTTGACGGAGAGTGCGGTGAAGGTGATCGCCGCGCCGGGGAAGACGCCGATCCACCAGGCGGTGGCGAGGAAGTTGCGGCCTTCCGAGAGCATGGTTCCCCATTCGGGCGAGGGTGGTTGGGGGCCCAGTCCCAGGAAGCTGAGCCCGGAGGCGGCGATCAGGGAGGAGCCGAAGCCGACGGTGGCGAGGACGAGCAGCGGGCCGAGCGCGTTGGGCACGATGTGCCGTACGACGAGCAGGGGGCGGCGCAGGCCGAGCACCGTGGCCGACTCGACGTAGCCCGAGGTGCGCACCACCAGGGCCTCGGCCCGCACCAGGCGGGCGTAGCCCGGGGAGAACGCCACCGCGATGGCGATCATCACGTTGAGGGTGCCGGGCCCCAGGATGGTCACGGCGAGCAGGCCGAGCAGGATCGGTGGGAGCGCGAGCAGTGCGTCCACCAGGCGCATCAGTGCCTGGTCGGTCCACCGGCCGCCGAGGGCCGCGGCGAGGCCGAGGACGGACCCCGCCACGACGGCCAGGATTGTGGAGCCGAGGCCGAGCCACACCGAGGTGCGGGTGCCGTACAGGACGCGGGCGAAGATGTCCCGGCCGAGCTGGTCGGTGCCGAACCAGTGGGCGGCGCCCGGTGCGGTGAGCGCGTGGGCCGGGTCCGTGTCGACGGGCGAGGCGGAGGTGAACACGCCGGGGAGGACCGCCGCCAGCACGATCAGGCCCAGGAGGGCCGCGGTCGCCGCGTGCGCCGGGCGTACGGCGGTCAGGAGCCGGGGCCACCGCCGGGGCGGGACGGCGGCAGTGACGGTGGTCATGGGGCGGCGGCCTTTCTCGCCCGGGGGCGCCGGGATGTCGTCGGGTGGGTCATGTCAGCGGGTCCGGAGGCGGGGGTCGATGACGAGGTAGAGCAGGTCGATCGCGGTGGACAGGACGACGAACACGAGGGCGGACAGCAGGACGAGTCCGATGACCAGGGGGATGTCCTTGTTGGTGGCGGCCTGGAGGGTGAGCGCGCCGATGCCCGGGCGGCCGAAGACCGTCTCGACGAGGACCGCGCCGCCGATCAGGGACCCGGTGAGCCAGCCCGTGAGGGTGAGCAGCGGGATCGCGGCGTGCCGCAGCGCGTGCCGGAGCCGTACGGCGGTGTCGCTGAGTCCGCGGGCGCGGGCGGTCACCACGAACGGCTGCGCCAGGGCGGCTTCCAGGCCCTCGCGCAGGACCTGGGCCAGGACCCCGGCCAGGGACAGCGCGAGGGTGACGGCGGGCAGGACGAGGGAGGCGAAGTCCTGTGCTCCGGCGACCGGGAAGATCCGCAGCTGGAACGAGAACGCGGTGAGCAGCAGGATGCCCGTCCAGTAGGTCGGGGTGGAGGCGGCGAGGAGTTCGGCGAGGGAGGCGGCGGCGCGCAGGACGGGGTGGCGTCCGGCGGTGGCCACCGCCAGTGCGACGGCCGCGGTGACGGCCAACAGCAGGGCGAACAGGGCGAGTTGGACGGTGGGCCAGAGCTGATCCCCGATCAGGTCCGTGACCGGGCGCTGGAGTTGGTACGACTCGCCGAGGTTCCCGCTGAGCAGGTTGCCGAGGTAGTGCAGGTACTGCTCGGCCGGTGAGCGGTCGAGGCCGTACTCGCGGGTGATCTCGGCCCGGACCTCGGGGCCGGCCGCGTTGGCCGGTCCGAGCATCACGGCGACCGGGTCGCCGGGGATGAGCTGGAGGGTCAGGAAGGCCAGGGTCGCCGCTCCGAAGAGCACGGCCACCGCGGCGACCAGGCGTTTCACGACCGCCCTGAGCAGTGCGGGCAGGCTCACTTGCCGATCCAGGTGTCGTAGAAGTTTATCCACGTGTTCGGGTCGGTCTTCAGGCCGTGGACGTCGGCGGCGACGCCGACGACGGCGGTGCGGACGTAGAGCGGGACCTCCAATGCCAGGTCGACGGCGCGCTGTTGGGTCTTGGTGTAGAGGTCCTGGCGAGTGTTCTTGTCCAGGGTGGTCTGCGCCTCGTCGGTCCACTTGTCTAGGTCGGCGTCCTTGTAGAAGGTCGCGTTCTGGCCGCCCTTGCGGGGGTCGCTGGAGCTGTTGAAGTACAGGCGCAGCACGTCGGGGTCGAAGCGCGCCCAGCTGTAGTCGGCGATGCCTTCCTGGCCGCCGTAGACCTTGGTGAGGTAGGTGCCGATGTCGAGGCGGGGGCGTTTGATCTCGATGCCGAGTTTCTTGAGGTCGGCCTGGATGGCCTGGCCGAGGGTGTCGCGCTGTTCGCGTATGTACTCCTGTGGCATGAGGGGCCATTCGATGCTGAGCCGTTTGCCGTTCTTGGTGCGGTAGCCGTCGGCGTCGCGGCCGGTCCAACCGGCCTCGTCGAGTGACTTGGCTGCCAGGGTGGGGTCGTAATTCCAGGTGTTCTCAAGGGACTTGTCGTAGTACGGGGTGGTGGGTGAGATGGGGCCCCAGGCGCGCTTGTAGACGCCGAAGTACACGCTCTTGACGGCGGTGTCGATGTCGATGCCGCGCAGGATCGCCTTGCGGACGCGGATGTCGTCGAGGGGTTTCTGGGTGGTGTTGAGGACGAGTGCGTAGTTGGCGCCGGGGGCGTCGGTGGTGAGGGCCCGCAGCTGCGAGTCGGCCTTGACGGTCTTGACGTCGGCGGGCGGGATGGGGTCGGCGACCTGGACCTGGCCGCTGGTCAACGCGCCGACGCGGGTGGCGTCCTGGGACAGGAAGCGGATGGTGAGCTTGTCCAGGTAGGCCGGGCCGGTGTGGGCGGCGGTCGAAGGGGCCCACTTGTAGGCCGGGTTGCGGGTGAGGGTGACGCTCTGGCCCTTGGTGTAACTCGTGAACTTGAAGGGGCCGGTGCCCACGTCGGCGGCGCCGCCCGCGCTGAGTCGGCTGCCGTACTTCTTGATGGCGGCCGGGGAGTAGAAGCCGAGGTAGGGGGTGCTGGCGGCCTGGAGGAAGGAGGCGACGGGGGCCGAGAAGTGGACCTCGACGGTGTGCGCGTCGACGACGGTCGTGCCGGTGTAGGGGCCCAACAGGCTCGACGCGTACTGGGACTTGGTCGACTTGTCGGTGATCCGGTCGAAGTTGACCTTGACGGCCTCGGCGTCGAAGGCCGTGCCGTCCGTGAACTTCACGTCCTCGCGCAGGTGGAAGGTGTAGGTCTTCAGGTCCTTGGACGCCGACCACTTGCTGGCGAGCCACGGGTGGAACTCGCCCTTGGCGTCCTGGTAGACGAGCGAGTCGAAGACGTTGCGCTGGATGGCGCCGGTGATGTCCTGCGGGCTGGCGTGGATGTCGAAGGACACCGGCTCGGTGTCCACGGCGTAGGTCAACGAGCCACCGCTCACCGGCTTTCCGGTGGCGCCGGCCGCCGTGCCGTCGGTGTCACCGGCACCGTTGCAGGCCGCGAGGAACAGCGAGCCGACGGCGGCCAGGACAAGGGCTCTGGGACGGTTGACGGGCATGAGGGAACTCCGGTGTGTCGCGGGCGGGAAGGGCGGCGCACGGCCGACCGGCTGATGACATGGGGGAATGCCACGAAACTAACCGGCGTGCCCGCGCCGCACGCCCCTACCGGACCCCTACTGGACCCGTACCGGGTACCGGGGCACCGAACGCCGGTGCGCGATGCGCCATCCCTTGGGGGTGCGGACGAGTACGTCGAGGTAGTCGCCGTTGTGCACGCTGCCGTCGGGGAGCAGGGCGAGGTAGCGGCTGCGCGCGCGCACGGTGCCGTAGGGGTCCGCGGGGTCGACGGTGAAGACGGTGTCCAGGGTGTGGTGGTCGGGGGACCGCTCCCCCAGGCCGCGGTTGAACTCCCTGATGGCTTCGAGGCCTCGGAACTCGCGCCCCGGTCCGGCCAGGACGATGACGCCGTCCTCGGTGAACACCTCCGCCAGCCCGTCGAGGTCGCCGTTGTCGAAGACGTGCGCGAAGAGGGCGAGCAGGCTCCGGAGTTCGGCGAGGTCGTCGGGGCCGAGGCCGGCGGGAAGGGGCATGAAGGGCTCCTGGGGAAAGGGGTGTTGCCCGGCCGGCCGGTGAACGGGCGGCCGGGCAGCGGGTGTTGGCGGTGTCAGTGGGCGACCGGGAAGGTCACAGGTGTACGTCGGCGAGTTGCTGGATGATGCCGAGGCGGTCCGGCAGCACGTTGTAGCGGACGACCTGTCCCTCGCGGATGGTCAGCCAGCTGATGCTGTGCCCCGTGAAGGGCTTGCCGGTGGCGGGCACGCCGAAGATGTTGCCGGTGTGCACGCCCTCGATCTTCCAGAACACGATGACCCGGTCGCCCTCGGCGAGCAGGTCGGAGACGGAGACGTGGACGTCCTTGACGTTCTCCCACAGCCACTTGGCGTGTTCGTGGAAGTCCTCGCGGGTGCCGGTGCCGCCGACGCCGACCCGGGTCTCGTCGGCGGCGTCCGCGGCAACGATCTCGTTCAGGGTGTTCAGGCTGCGCCTGTCGACGAACTCCTCGAAGTAGCGCCGGGCGACGGTCTTGTTGCGCTCGATCTCGTACTCGACGTCGAAGTCGTTGTGGGTGCCGCTCACTTGGTGCCTGCTCTCTCTCGATGGACCGGCGGGTCGGTGGATCGGTGGGTCAGTGGGCTGCGGGTCCGGGCGGCGGGGGCAGGATGCCTCCGTTGGCGCTGAGTCCGCCGTCGACCGGGACGGTCACGCCGGTCACGTACGAGGCGGCCGGAGAGGTCAGGAACCAGATGACCTCGGCCTGCTCCCGGGGCTCGGACCAACGGTGGGCCGGGATACGGCCGGTGATCGCCGCGGAGAAGTCCGGGTCGGCGATCTGGCCGGCGGTCAGCGCGGTGGCCGTGCCGCCGGGGGCGATGGCGTTGATCCGGATGTTCTGGGCGGCGTAGTCGATGGCGGTGGCCCGCACCAGGTTGATGACGGCGGCCTTGGTGGCGTTGTAGCCCCAGGTCCCGGGGTCGCCGCGCAGTCCGGAGACGGACGAGGTCGCCACGATCGCGCCGCCGCCGGAGGCGCGCAGCGCGGGCGCGGCGGCACGGATGCCGAGGGCGACGGACCGCACGTTGACGGCGAACAGCCGGTCGAACCGCTCGATCGCGCCGGGCGACTCCAGCGGTCCGGCGCCGCCGATGCCCGCGTTCAGCACGGCCGCGTCGAGGCGCCCGAAACGCTCCAGCGCCAGTTCCACGGCAGCGCTGTTGGTGGATTCCTCGGCGACGTCGCCGACGAGGGTGGCCACGCCGTCCAGGGTGCCGAGTTTGGCCAGCCCCTCCTCCTGCAGGTCCACGGCTACGACCCGGTGGCCGCGTTCCGCGAAGAGACGCGCGGCGGCCTCCCCGATTCCGGACGCGGCCCCGGTGACCAGCGTGACCGGGGCCGCGGGTGCGGCGTGTGACGTCATGGACAACTCCTTTGTGGTGCGGGTGGGTTGGCGGCTGCTCAGGCGTGGTTCTCCAGCGTGCGCAGCCACTGGCGGGCGGCCTCGACCGTGGTCGGGGTGTGCTCCTCCAGAACGGTGAAGTGGTCGCCGGGGATGTCCTCGGTGCGGTGCGGGACGGGCCAGTGGGCGCGCCAGTCGTTGCGGCCCGTGGGGTCCACGACGGTGTGGCGCAGGGGGGTGTCGGCGCGCAGCGCGATGGTCGGCGCGGCGACCGGCTGGGGCTGCCAGCGGGCGAAGAGGTTGTTGTATCCGCCCATCGCGGTCAGGCTGGCGTCGCTCCAGACCATGTCGTAGGCCTCGATGCGGTCGAGCATCCCGGTGAGCATGGCGGTCAGCCACCACTCCCCCATGCCCTCGCGGACGGCGCTGTCGACGGGGTAGGCGTCGATGAGGAGGAGTCCGGCCGGCGAGCGGCCCTCCTGTTCCAGGCGGGCGGTCACCGCGTTCGCCAGGCAGCCGCCCATGGAGCGGCCGACGACCACGAACGGCCGCTCGTCGCCCACGAGTTGACGAACGGCCTCGGTGTGCAGGGTGAGGAACGTGTCCAGGCTGTCGGGCAACGGGTCGTCGGCGCGCCAGCCGGGCGAGGGCACGACGAACAGGTCGCGTTCACCCTGGAAGCCGTGGCCGAAGCGGGCGTACTCGTGCGGTCCCGAGATCGCGCTGAGCGCGGGGAAGCACACCACCGCGGTCTCCCGGTCGCCCCGCGCCAGATGCAGCGGCCGCTGCGCGTGCCCGGCACGTTCCGGGAGCGTGAACTGTCCGCGCAGCGCCGAGGCGACGCCGATGAGCGCGGAGGCGTCTGCGAACTTCCCCTCGGCGGCGAGGCGCCGGTAGAGGGTGGAGAGCGGCTCGTCGTCGGGGGTCCGGGGTGCGGCGGCGGGACCCGTCTCCTGGACGGCGCCGATCAACTCGTCCACATGGGCCGCGAGTTCGGCCGGTGTCGGGTGGTCGAAGGTGAGCGTGGCGGCGAGCCGCAGTCCGGTGACGGTGGCAAGGCGGTTGCGCAGTTCCACGGCGGCGAGGGAGTCGAGTCCGAGGTCGTTGAAGGGGGTGTGCGCCGCTACGGCTTCGGGGCGGGCGGCAAGTACGGCGGCGGCCTCGTCCCGCACCAGGGCGAGCAGGATCTCCTGCCGCTCCTGGTCCGTGCGCCCGGCGAGCCGGGCGGAGAGCGCGGGGCCTTCCGTCGCGGCGCGGGCGGTCCGGCGGGGCGGTCGCACCAGGCCGCGCAGGAGCGCGGGGACCGGCTGCCGGTCGCGCGCCGCGGCGAGATCAAGGGGCGCGGGCACCAGATGGGGCAGGCCCAACGCGCCCGCCCGGTCGAAGAGTTGGGTGCCCCGCTCGGTGGGGATGGCGCGCAGGCCGGCTCGGCGGGCGCGGCCGAGGTCGGCTTCGGTGAGGTGGCCGGTGATGCCGCTGGGCTCCTCCCACTGGCCCCAGGCCAGGGACTGGGCGGGCAGCCCGAGGGCGTCGCGGTGCGCGGCGAGCGCGTCGAGGAAGGTGTTGGCGGCGGCGTAGGAGCCCTGGCCGGGGCCGCCGAGCACGGCAGCGACGGAGGAGTAGAGCACGAAGGCGTCCAGCGGCAGCCGCGCGGTCAGTTCGTGCAGATACCAGGCGCCGTCGGCCTTCGGCCGCAGCACGGTGTCGAGCCGGTCGGGGGTGAGGGTGTCGACGAGCCCGTCGTCGACGGTGCCCGCCGTGTGCACGACGGCCGTCAGGGGGTGTCGCGGCGACACCGAGGCGATGAGCGCGGCGAGTGCGTCGCGGTCCGCGATGTCTACGGCCACGACGGTGACCCGCGCGCCCGCGGCCGTGAGGTCGGCCGTCAGCTCGTCGACGCCGGGTGCCTGGGGGCCGCCCCGGGAGATCAGGAGGAGGTGCCGTACGCCGTGTCGCGTGACGAGGTGCCGGGCGAGGGCGGCGCCGAGGACGCCGGTGCCTCCGGTGATCAGGACGGTGCCGTTGGGGTTCCAACGGGTTTTCGTTGATGGGGTGTTGGGTGCCTCCGGGGTTCGGGGCGGGCGCGGGGCGTCGACGGCTTGGGCGAGTTGAGGCTCACCGACGACGCGGGTGGCGGGTTCGGGGGCACCCTCCCCAACCTCGTCTGCTGCCCAACGGCCGCCCACCGCACGGTCGTTGGGTGTCTCTGGCGTGCGGGCCAAGCGCGGCACGTAGGCGACACCGGCGCGCAGCGCGAGCTGAGGTTCGTCGGAGGCTCGGGCCGCGGCCACGGCGGTGGGGAGCAGGGCGGTGCTTTCCGGAGTGCCGTCCGTGTCGGTCAGGAGGAGTCGGTCGGGTTGTTCCGACTGGGCGGAACGCAGTAGTCCCCATACGGCTGCGGAGGCCAGGTCCGGGTGGTCGGTCTGCCGTACCGCCTGGGCGTCGCGGGTCACCACCACCAGGGGTGAGGTCGTTTCGCGGTGTCGGCGCAGCACGTCCAGGGCCTCTGCCAGGGCCGCTCGGATGCGTCGCGGGACGTCACCGGCCTCGGCCGCCTCGGTCAGGTGGACGGTCTCCGGGGTCGCCACCGGCCCGCCCGGCGTGGGCAGTTCGCGCCACTCCAGGTGGAACAGGGAGTCGGGGTCGGCGCTGCGGGCGGCGGCGAGTTGGCCGGCGGAGACGAGGCGGGCGTGGAGGGCCGTGATCGTCGCGACCGGTGCGCCCGCCCCGTCCGCGAGGTCGACGGAGAGGGTGTCGGGGCCGGTGTGGGTGAGGCGGACGCGCAGGGCGGTCGCACCCTCCGCGTGGAGCCGAACTCCCGTATAGGCGAAGGGCAGTCGGCTGAACCCTTCCGGTGTGCCGGTCAGGTCGTCGTGTGCGGTGAGGTGGACGGCCGCGTCCAGCAGGGCGGGGTGCAGGCCGAAGCGGGCGGCGTCCGCGTGCTGCGGTTCGGGCAGGGCCACCTCGGCGAAGAAGGTGTCGCCGTCCCGCCAGGCGGCGCGCAGTCCGCGGAACGCCGGGCCGTACTCCAGCCCGGAGGCGGCGAGTTCGGCGTAGACGTCGTCGACGGGTACGGCGGTGGCGCCGGGCGGCGGCCAGGCCGTGAGGTCGGCCCCCTCGGCGGCTTCCGCGGCGGGCGGCGCGGTCAGGGTGCCGGTGGCGTTGCGGGTCCAGTCGCCGCCGGGGACCCGGGAACGGATGACGGCCTCGCGGGCGCCCGTCGGGTCGGGAGCGCCGACCTCGACCTGGATCCGCACGGCGCCGCGCGGCGGCAGGACCAGCGGGCCCTCGATCACGAGCTCGGCGATGACGTCGGCGCCTGCCTCCTCGCCGGCTCGCCGGGCGAGTTCGAGCAGGGCGGTGCCGGGGACGATCACCGTGCCCTGCACGGCGTGGCCGGCCAGCCATGGATGGGTGCGCAGGGAGAGGCTTCCGGTGAACAGGACGCCGTCGGTGTCGGGCAGCGGCACGGCCGCCGCGAGGAGCGGGTGGCCCGCGTCGTCGAGTCCGAGGCCGGAGGGGCGGGTCGCGGTGCCGGGCTCCAGCCAGTAGCGGCGGTGCTGGAAGGCGTAGGTGGGGAGGTCGGTGCGGCGGGCCCCGGTTCCGGCGAAGAAGGCGGGCCAGTCGACGGGGCGGCCGCGGCCGCGCAGTCGGCCGAGGGCGGCCACCGCGCTCGCCGGTTCCGGTCGGTCCCGGTGCAGCGCGGGCAGCGCGAACGCGTCGTCCAGGGTGGCCCGGACCAGTGCGGTGAGGGTGCCGTCCGGGCCGAGTTCGAGATAGGTGCCGGTGCCGGCCTCGTCCAGGGTGCGGACGACATCCGCGAACCGCACCGCTTCCCGGACGTGCCGTACCCAGTAGTCGGCGGTGGTGATCTCGCCGTCGGTCGCGATCCGGCCGGTCACGTCGGAGACGACGGGGATCCGGGGCGGCCGGTAGGTGAGTCCCTTGGCGACCCCGGCGAACTCGGTGAGCATGCCGTCCATGTGGGACGAGTGGAAGGCGTGGCTCACGGTGAGGCGGCGGGTGCGCCGGTTCCGCTGCGCGAAGCGGGCGCCGAGCGCGAGGACCGGTTCGATGTCGCCCGAGATCACCACGGAGGAGGGCCCGTTGACGGCCGCCACGTCCACCGTCCCGTCCAGCGGGGCGAGTTCGGCCCGGATCTCCTCCTCGGTGGCCTGGACGGCCAACATGGCTCCGCCACGCGGCAGTTGCTGCATCAGCCGGGCACGGGCGGCGACCAGGGCCGCGGCGTCCGGGAGGTCGAGCACTCCGGCCACGTGCGCGGCGGTGACTTCGCCGATGGAGTGTCCGGCGACATGGTCCGGGCGCACGCCCCAGGACTCGTAGAGGCGGAACAGGGCGACCTGGAGAGCGAACAGGGCGGGCTGGGTGTACTCGGTGTCGTTCAACCGTCCGCCGGTCGAGGTCACTTGGGCGATCGGGCGGTCCAGGAACGGATCGAGGTGGGCCGCGACCTCGTCGTAGGCGGCGGCGAAGGCGGGATAGCTGTCGTACAACTGCCGTCCCATGCCGACCCGTTGGCTGCCCTGGCCGGTGAAGAGGAGGGCCAGGGAGCCGGTGCCGGCGGTCACGGTGTCCGGTGAGCCGTTGTCCGCGAGGTCACGGAGGGCGGTGAGCAGGGTGTCGTGGGTGTCGGCGACGAGCGTGGCGCGCTCCTTGAGAGGGGCGCGGGTGGTGGCGAGCGAGTAGGCGATGTCGAGGGGGCGGAGCCGGTTCCGCGTCAACTGGTCGGCGAGGCGGGCCGCTTGGGCGCGCAGGGCGTCGGGGGTCTGCGCGGTGAGCACGAACGGGAGGGGGGTCGTGCCGCTGCCCGCGGGTGTCTCCCAGGTGTCGCCGGGGTCCGTCGACGAGGCCTCTTCGATGATCACGTGTGCGTTGGTGCCGCTCGCGCCGAACGCGGACACCCCGGCGCGCCGCGGGCGGCCCTCCGGCGTGGTCGGCCAGGGCTGCTCCTCGGTGAGCAGCCGTACCGCGCCCGCGGACCAGTCGACGTACGGGGTGGGTTCGTCGGCGTGCAGGGTGCGCGGGAGTACTCCGTGGCGGAGCGCCTGGATCGTCTTGATCACGCCGGCGACTCCGGCGGCGGCCTGGGTGTGGCCGATGTTGGACTTCAACGAGCCGAGCAGCAGGGGCCGTTCGGGCGCGCGTCGCTGTCCGTAGGTGGCGAGGATGGCCTGCGCCTCGATGGGGTCGCCGAGGGAGGTGCCGGTGCCGTGCGCCTCGACGGCGTCGACGTCGGCGGGGCCCAGTCCGGCGGCGTCCAGGGCCTGCCGGATGACCCGCTGCTGCGAGGGGCCGTTGGGCGCGGTGAGGCCGTTGGAGGCGCCGTCCTGGTTGACGGCCGAGGCGCGCAGGACGGCGAGCACAGGGTGGCCCAGGCGCCGGGCGTCGGAGAGTCGCTCGACGAGGAGCAGGCCGACTCCCTCCGCCCAGCCGGTGCCGTCGGCGCCCGCGCCGAACGCCTTGCAGCGGCCGTCGGCGGACAGCCCGCGCTGCCGTGCGAACTCGACGAACGCCTGGGGCGTGGACATCACGCTGACCCCGCCGGCGAGCGCGAGGTCGGACTCCCCCGAGCGCAGGGACTGCGCGGCCAGGTGCAGGGCGACCAGTGACGAGGAGCACGCGGTGTCGACGGTCACCGCCGGGCCCTCGAAACCGAAGGTGTACGAGATCCGCCCGGAGGCGACGCTGTCCAGGCCGCCGATGCCGAGATAGCCCTCCAACTCGCTTGGCGCGTCGCCGAGTCGGGGTGTGTAGTCGCCGCCCGCGATGCCGGCGAAGACGGCGGTACGGCTGCCTTTGAGGGACCGCGGGTCGATGCCCGCGCGTTCGAAGGCCTCCCAGGCGGACTCCAGCAGCAGCCGGTGCTGGGGGTCGGTGGCGAGGGCCTCGCGCGGGGAGATGCCGAAGAACTCGGCGTCGAAGTCGGCGACGGTGTCGAGGAATCCGCCGTGCCGGGTGTAGGAGGTGCCGGTGCGTTCCGGGTCCGGGTCGTAGACGGCGTCCAGGTCCCAGCCGCGGTCGTCGGGGAACTCCGTGATGGCGTCCACGCCGTCGCGCACCAGTGCCCAGAGGTCGTCCGGTGAGGCGACCCCGCCGGGCAGCCGGCAGGCCATGCCGATCACGGCGATCGGCTCGCGCCGGCTCTCCTCGACCTCCTGCAGCCGCCTGTTGGCCTGCCTGGCGTCGTTGAGCGCGCGCTTCAGATAGTCGCGGAGCTGCTGCTCGGTGGCCATCGGGGTACGTACCTCTTCCCGTCGGGTTGGTCTCGATGGATCTCGATGGACAGGGGGCGTCGTCTCAGTGCGATCCGGCGTTGCGTTCGACGAGTTGGAACAGTTCCTCGTCGGTGGCCGCGTCGAGGTCGAGATCCAGGTCGTGTTCCGGATCGGTCGTCGGTGCCGGCCGGTCGAAGCGGTCGATGAGGGCGAGCAGCCGGGACAGCACTCCGTCGTCCGCCGCGTCCGGTGCGGCGAGCGCCCGCTCCAGGGCCGCGAGCGAATCGCCGACTGTCGGTGCGTCCGTCTCGCCCTGGTCCAGGGGGAGTTCGGCGGCCAGGTAGGCGGCGACGGCGGCCGGGGTGGGGTGGTCGAAGACGAGCGTGGCCGGGATGTCGAGGCCGGCCGCGGCACCGATCCGGTTGCGCAGTTCGACCGCGGTGAGCGAGCTGAACCCGAGTTCCTGGAAGGCCCGTTCGGCGTCGACTCCGGCCATGCCGTCGGTGTGACCGAGGACCACGGCGGCTTCCGCGCGGATCAACTCCGTGAGTTTCGACCGCCGTTCGGCCGCGTCGAGTCCGGCGAGCCGCCGTGTCCACGCGGGCGTCCGAGGGGTGTCGAGGTCGTGCGGGTCCGTGACCGCCGTGCTGACGACGGTGGTGTTGGTGACCTGGGCGTCCAGCCAGTAGCGGCGCCGCTGGAAGGCGTACGTCGGCAGGGGGACCCGGCGCGGCACGGCGGGGGCGAACGCGGCCGTCCAGTCGACGCGCACTCCGCGCACATGCAGTTCGGCGGCCGAGGCGAGGAAGCGGCGCAGGCCGCCCTCGTCGCGGCGCAGGGTGCCCGCGACCACGGAAGTGCGGGCCGCGTCGGCCGCCTCCAGGGTCTCCTGGAGCGGCACGGTCAGCACCGGGTGGGGACTGACCTCGACGAACGCGGTGTGCCCGGTGGTGGCGAGCGTCCGTACCGCCTCCTCGAAGCGGACCGTCCGGCGCAGGTTGGCCACCCAGTAGGCGGCGTCGAGTCCGGCGGTGTCCTGCCAGTCGCCGGTCACGGTGGACAGCAGCGGCACGGTGCCGGTGCGCGGCCGGACCGGGGCGAGCGCGTCGAGGAGTTCCTCGCGCAGCCCGTCCACGTGGGCGGAGTGCGAGGCGTAGTCGACGCGGATCAGCCGCGCCCGTACGTCCTCCGCCTCGTAGGCGGCGACGAGTTCGGCGAGCGCGTCCGGGTCGCCCGAGACGACCGCCGAGGTGGGCCCGTTGACGACGGCGACGGACAGCCGATCGGGCCACCGGCGTTCGATGCGCTCGGCGATCTCGTCGGCGGGCAGGGCGACGGACGCCATGCCGCCGCGGCCGGACAGGGCGAGCAGGGCGCGGCTGCGCAGCGCCACGATCCGGGCACCGTCGTCGAGGCTGAGCCCGCCGGCGACGGTGGCGGCCGCGATCTCGCCCTGGCTGTGCCCGACCACGGCGTCCGGCCTGATGCCGTACGACGTCCACAGGTCGGCCAAGGACACCATCACCGCCCACAGCACGGGCTGGACCACGTCCACCCGGTCGAGGCCGGGGGCGCCGTCGGCACCGCGCAGGACGTCGAGCAGTGACCAGTCGGTATAGGGGGCGAGGGCCGCCGCGCACTCCTCGATCCTCGCGGTGAACACCGGTGCGCTGTCGAGGAGTTCGACTGCCATCTCGGCCCACTGGGAGCCCTGGCCGGGGAAGACGAAGACGGTCCTGCCGTCGGTGTCCGCCCGGCCGCGGACCACTCCGGGTGCGGGCTCCCCGGCGGCCAGTGCGGCGACGGCGCGTCCGGGATCGCCGAGGAGGACGGCGCGTTCCTCCAGGGCGCCCCGGGTGACGGCGAGGGAGTGGGCGATGTCCACCGAGTCGTCGTCGGTGCGGTCGAGATGGGCGGCGAGCCGGCCGGCCTGGGCGCGCAGTGCCTCGGGGGTGCGGGCGGACAACAGCCAGGGCAGTTCGGCGGGTTCGGTGTCCGAGGTGGGCAACGGGGGTGTGGTGGGCGGCTGTTCGAGGATGACGTGGGCGTTGGTGCCGCTGACCCCGAAGGAGGACACGGCGGCCCGGCGCGGGCGGTTGCCGTCCGTCTCGGGCCAGGGGCGGGCCTCGGTGAGGAGTTCGACGGCTCCTGCCGACCAGTCGACGTGCGGGGACGGGCTGTCCACGTGCAGCGTCTTCGGCAGCACGCCGTGGCGGAGCGCCTGGATCATCTTGATGATGCCGGCAGCGCCCGCGGCGGCCTGGGTGTGACCGATGTTCGACTTCAACGAGCCGAGCCACAAAGGCTGTTCGGGGTCGCGGTCCTGCCCGTAGGTGGCGAGGAGTGCCTCGGCCTCGATGGGGTCGCCGAGGGTGGTGCCGGTGCCGTGCCCCTCGACGACGTCGACGTCGGCGGGGCCCAGTCCGCTCGCGGCGAGGGCCTGCCGGATCACCCGCTGCTGGGACGGGCCGCTCGGCGCGGTCAGCCCGTTCGAGGCACCGTCCTGGTTCACGGCCGAGCCCCGTACGACGGCGAGGACCTGGTGCCCCAGCCGTTGGGCGTCCGACAGCCGCTCCACGAGCAGCAGCCCGACACCCTCCGCCCAGCCGGTGCCGTCCGCCCCGGCCGCGTACGCCTTGCAGCGGCCGTCGGCGGACAGCGCCCGCTGCCTGCTGAACTCCACGAACGTGGTCGGCGTCGACATCACGGCGACGCCACCGGCCAGGGCCAGGTCGCACTCCCCCGTGCGCAGCGACTGGGCCGCGAGGTGCAGGGCGACCAGCGACGAGGAGCAGGCGGTGTCGACGGTCACCGCAGGGCCCTCGAAGCCGAAGGTGTAGGAGATCCGGCCCGAAGCGACGCTGCCCGCCGTGCCGTTGCTCAGCCAGCCCTCCAACTCGGCCGGTACGTCGCGGACTCGGGGCGCGTAGTCGTGGTACATGACCCCGGCGAAGACGCCGGTACGGCTGCCGCGCAGTGCGTCCGGGTCGACGCCCGCGCTCTCCAGCGTCTCCCACGCGGTCTCCAGCAGCAGCCGCTGCTGCGGGTCGGTGGCAAGCGCCTCGCGCGGGGAGATGCCGAAGAAGGCCGCGTCGAAGTCGGCGGCCCGGTCGAGGAATCCGCCGTGCCGGGTGTAGGAGGTGCCGGGGCGTTCGGCGTCCTCGGAGTAGAGGGCGTCCAGGTCCCAGCCCCGGTCGTCTGGGAACTCGCTCACGGCGTCCACGCCGTCGCGCACCAGCGCCCACAGGTCGTCCGGGGAGGCGACCCCGCCCGGCAGGCGGCAGGCCATGCCGACGATGACGACCGGGTCGTCGTCCGTGGCGGCGGCCCGCGCGGGTGCCCGTTCGGGCTGCGGGGCTACGGCGCCGAGGAGCCGTCCGCGCAGATGTACGGCGACATCGGCGGGGGTGGGGTGGTCGAAGACCAGGGCGGCGGAGAGGGTGAGGCCGGTGGCAGCGCCCAGCCGGTTGCGGAGTTCGACGGCGGTCAGCGAGTCGACACCGAGTCCGGTGAACGCCTTGCGGACGCCGATGGCGGCGGGTGCGGTGGCCAGCACGGTCGCGGTCTCACCGCGGACGAGGTCCAGCAGGGCGGCGTCCCGCGCGGCGGCGTCCGGCAGCGCGGCGAGGCGCTCCGCGAGGCCGGTGTGCGAAGTGACGGCGACCGCGGTGGCCGCGCTGCGCCGGGCCGGACCGCGCTCCTGCCGGACCAGGCCGCGCAGCGGCGCGGCGACGGGTGCGCCGGATGCCCGTACGGCGTCCGCGTCGAACGGCGAGGGCACGAGCAGCGGCCCGCCCACCGCCTCGGCGGCGTCGAACAGGGCCGTCCCCTCCGCGTCACCGAGGGGACGCACGCCCAGCCGCGCGAGCCGGGCGAGGTCGGCCGCGGTGAGGTGGCCGGTGATCCCGCTGGCCCCGGCCCACTGGCCCCAGGCCAGCGACTGCGCGGGCAGCCCCAGCGCGTGCCGGTGGGCGGCGAGCGCGTCGAGGAACGTGTTGGCCGCCGCGTAGGGGCCCTGTCCGGGCGAGCCGAGCACGCCGGCCACCGACGAGTACAGGACGAACGCGTCCAGCTGCAGGTGGGCGGTCAGTTCGTGCAGGTGCCAGGCGCCGTCGGCCTTCGGGCGCAGCACGGTGTCCAGGCGTTCGGGGGTGAGCGCCGTGGTGACGCCGTCGTCGACGACTCCGGCGGTGTGCACGACGGCGGTGAGCGGGTGACCGGCGGGGATGGCGTCGAGGACGGCGGCGAGTGCGTCCCGGTCGGCGGTGTCGGCTGCGGTGATCGTGACGTCGGCGCCCGACTCGGCCAGTTCCGCGCGGAGTTCGGCCGCGCCCGGTGCCGCCTCGCCGCTGCGGGAGGTGAGCACGAGGTGGCGTACGCCCCGCCGGGTGACGAGGTGCCGGGCGAGCAGGGCGCCGAGGGTTCCGGTGCCGCCGGTGATCAGGACCGTACCGTCCGGGTTCCACTTCCCCAGGGGTGTGCGGCCGGGGGCCGCGGGGGCCAGGCGCGGGACGTGGACGTTACCGGAGCGCAGCGCGAACTGCGGTTCGCCGGTGGCGACCGCTGCGGCCAGTGCGGCGGCGGACTCCGGGCTGCCGTCGGTGTCGGCGAGGACGATCCGGTCCGGGTTCTCGGTCTGTGCGGAGCGCAGCAGGCCCCATACGGCGGCGGCGACCGGGTCCGGTGTGTCGTCCGGGCCGGTGGAGACGCCGTCGCGGGTGACGGCGACCAGTCGGGGGCCGGCCGGGTGGGCGTCGCCGAGCCGCTCCTGGACGGTGGCGAGGGCGTGGGCCAGGGCGGACCGGACTCGGGCGGGAGTGTCCGTGGTGCCGAACGGGCCGTCGCCCAGGCGGACTTCGGTCCACTCGAAGGTGTCTGCCGGGTCACCGCCGGTCGCTGGGAGGTGCGGCCAGGTGAGGGCGTACAGGCCGTCGGTCGCGGTGCGGGCGGTGGTCTTCAGCGGCCGGGTGGTGAGGGCGTCGGCCGAGACGACGGGAGCGCCGGTCGGGTCGGTGGCCAGGAGGGAGAAGGTGTCCGGGCCGGTGGCGGTGAGCCGGACCCGCAGCTCCGTCGCGCCGGTGGCGTGCAGGGCGACCTCTCGGTAGGCGAACGGGAGACGGGTCGGGCCGCCCAACTCCTGATGCAGACCGGGGAGTTGGAGAGCCGCGTCGAGGAGAGCGGGGTGGATACCGAAGCCGGTCGCCTCCTTGCGCCGCTCTTCGGGGAGGGCGACCTCGGCGTAGGACGTGTCGCCGTCCCGCCAGGCGGCGCGGATGCCGCGGAACGCGGGGCCGTACTCCAGGCCCGTCGCGGCCAGTGCCGCGTAGACGTCGTCCACCGCGACGGGTTCGGCCTCGGCGGGCGGCCACCGGTCGATCCGTTCGCCGTCCGGGGCCGGTGCGGTGCCGAGGATGCCGGTGGCGTTGCGCACCCAGTCGGCGCCGGGAACCCGGGACCGGACGGTGACACTCCGGTCGCCCGCAGCGTCGGGGGCGTCCACGGCGACCTGGACCTGGGCGGCGCCCTGTCCCGGCAGCAAGAACGGTGTTTCCACGGCGAGTTCGACGAGCCTGCCCGCCCCGACCGTGTCGGCCGCGTACGTGGCCAGTTCGACGAGGGCGGCGCCGGGCAGCACCGGGCTGCCCACCACGACGTGGTCGGCGAGCCAGGGATGCGTGCGCAGGGAGAGGCTGCCGGTGAGGAGCAGCCCGTCGCTGTCGGGCAGCGGTACGGCCGCCCCCAGCAGCGGGTGGTCGACCGTGCCGAGGCCGAGCGCGTCGGCGTCGGCCGAGGTGCCGGGCTCCAGCCAGAACCGGCGCCGCTGGAAGGCGTACGTCGGCAGCTCGGCGCGCCGGGCGCCGCTGCGCGCGAAGTACGCCGTCCAGTCCACCGCGTGGCCGCGCACATGGACGTGGGCGAGGGCGGTCAGCGCGGTCACGGTCTCGGACCGGTCCCGCCGCAGCGCGGGTACGGCGACGGTGGCACCGTCCACGACCTGCCGGCGGACGAGTCCGCTCAGGGTGCCGTCGGGGCCGAGTTCGAGGTAGGTCGTGACGCCGGACGCGTCGAGTGCGCGGACCACGTCGGACCAGCGGACGGCGTCGCGCACGTGCCGTACCCAGAACTCGGCCGTGGTCAGGTCCGCGCCCTCGGCGACCCGTCCGGTCAGCGCGGAGACCACGGGGATCTCCGGCCGGGCGTAGGTCAGTCCGGCGACGACCGTGCGGAATTCGTCGAGGACCGCGTCCATGTGCGGGGAGTGGAAGGCGTGGCTGACCGTGAGGTGCCGGACGCGGCGGCCTCGGGCGGCGAAGGTCTCGGCGAGCGTGTGGACGGCTTCGGTGTCGCCCGAGACGACGACGGCTTCGGGCCCGTTCACGGCGGCCACGTCCACGCCGTCGGGCAGTTCGGCGCGGATCTCGTCCTCGGTGGCCTCTACGGCGGCCATGGCGCCGCCCGGCGGCAGCGCGCCGATCAGCCGGGCACGGGCCGCGACCAGGGCGGCGGCGTCCGCGAGCGAGAGCACGCCGGCGACGTGCGCGGCCGTGATCTCGCCGACGGAGTGTCCGGCCACGAAGTCGGGGCGCACGCCCCATGAGGCGTAGAGACGGAACAGCGCGACCTCGACGGCGAACAGCGCCGGCTGGGTGAACGTGGTGTCGTCCAGGCCGTCCCCGGAGGCGATGACCTCGGCGAGCGGACGGTCCAGGAGCGGATCGAGGGCCGCGGCCACCTCGTCGAAGGCGGCGGCGAACGCGGGCTGGGCGTCGTACAACTCCCTTCCCATGGCGATACGTTGGCTGCCCTGCCCGGTGAAGAGGAAGGCGAGGCCGCCCGGTTGTGCGGCCGAGCCCGTGATCACGTGGGCCGGGGTCGGCCCGTCTTCGGCCAGGGTGTGCAGCGCGCCGATGTCGCCGACGACGACGGCTCGTTCCTCCAGGGCGGCACGGGTGGTGGCCAGGGAGTGGGCGAGGTCCAGCGGGCGGTCGGGGGCGAGGTCCAAGTGCCGCGCGATACGGGCGGCCTGGGCGCGCAGCGCCTCCGGTGTACGGGCGGAGAGGAGCCAGGGCAGCGGGTGACCGGCGGGCGGCGCGGGTTCGGTGTCCGGCTCCGTTTCCAGCGGGGGCTGTTCGATGATGACGTGGGCGTTGGTGCCGCTTACGCCGAACGCCGATACGGCTGCCCGGCGCGGTCGGTGATCGTCCGTCGCGGGCCACGGACGGGTCTCGGTGAGGAGTTCCACCGTCCCGGCCGACCAGTCGACATGCGGGGACGGCTCGTCGATGTGCAGGGTTTTGGGCAGCACGCCGTGGCGGATCGCCTGGATCATCTTGATCACGCCGGCGACTCCGGCGGCGGCCTGGGTGTGGCCGATGTTGGACTTCACCGAGCCGAGCAGCAGAGGGCGTTCGGCGGGGCGGTCCTTGCCGTAGGTGGCGATGAGGGCGTGTGCCTCGATGGGGTCGCCGAGGGTGGTGCCGGTGCCGTGCGCCTCCACGGCGTCGACGTCCGCGGGGATCAGTCCGCCCGCCGTCAACGCCTGCCGGATCACCCGCTGTTGGGACGGACCGCTGGGCGCGGTCAGGCCGTTGGAGGCACCGTCCTGGTTCACGGCCGAGGCGCGGACCACGGCCAGCACCTCGTGGCCGAGCCGTCGCGCGTCCGACAGCCGTTCCACGAGCAGCAGCCCGACGCCCTCCGCCCAACCGGTCCCGTCCGCCCCGGCCGCGAAGGCCTTGCAGCGTCCGTCGGGCGACATGGCGCGCTGTCTGCTGAACTCGATGAAGGTGGTCGGCGTCGACATCACGAGCACACCGCCCGCGACCGCGAGGTCGGCCTCGCCCGCCCGCAGCGACTGCGCGGCCAGGTGGAGGGCGACCAGCGACGAGGAGCACGCCGTGTCGACGGTCACCGCCGGACCCTCGAAACCGAAGGTGTACGAGACGCGCCCGGAGGCCACGCTGGCCGCGTTGCCGATGCCGAGGTAGGCCTCCAGCTCGTCCGGGACGTGCTGGCCGCGACCGGCGTAGTCCCGGCCGGACAGGCCCGCGAAGACGCCGGTACGGCTGCCGCGCAGCGCGGTGGGGTCGATGCCCGCTCGCTCGAACAGCTCCCAGGTGGTTTCCAGCAGCAGCCGCTGCTGGGGGTCGACGGCGGGCGCCTCGCGCGGGGAGATGCCGAAGAACTCCGGGTCGAACTCGGCGACGGAGTCCAGGAATCCGCCGTGCCGGGAGTAGGAGGTGCCGGGGCGGTCGGGGTCCGCGCTGTAGAGGCGGTCGAGGTCCCAGCCGCGGTCGGCGGGGAACTCGGTGAGGGCGTCCGTGCCGTCGAGGACCAACTGCCACAGGTCGTCAGGGGAGTTGACTCCGCCGGGGAATCGGCAGGCCGTGCCGACGATGACCACGGGGTCGTCGTCGGGCGGGGTGGTCACGGCGGTTACGGCGGTCTCGACCCCGGCGGTCGCGTCGCCGCCCAGTTCGGCGGTGAGCCAGTCGGCGAGGGCGGCCGGGGTGGGGTGGTCGTAGACGAGGGTGGCGGGCAGGGGGTGGCCGGTGGCCGTCGTGAGCCTGTTGCGCAGTTCCACGGACATCAGCGAGTCGAAGCCGTGGGCGCGGAACGCGCGGGCCGGGTCGATCACGTCGGGGGTGCCGTGTCCCTGGACGGCGGCGGCCTGCGAGCGTACGACGGTGAGGAGCTCGCGGCGCAGCTCGGCGGGGGCGAGCCCGGACCATCGGTCGGGTCGGACGGCCTCCACGACTGCGTCCGTCAACCCGCCCTGCACGTACGGGAGTTCTACGGCGATGGGGTGCGGGCGTCCCCGGAAGAACGCGGCCCAGTCGGCGTCGGCGACGACGAGGTGCTGCTCCGCGCGGTCGAGGATCTGCCCGAGGACGGTGAGGGCGCCGGCCGGCGGCAGGGAGACGAGGCCGTGCCGCAGCAGCGTCTCCTCGGCGCCGTCGGCGGCGATCCCGTCGCCCGCCCAGTGGCCCCAGGCTATGGAGGTGGCGGGCAGTCCGGCGGCCCGGCGCCGGTCGGCGAGCGCGTCCAAGTAGGCGTTGCCGGGTGCGTAGTTGGCCTGGCCGGGGATGCCGCAGACGCCGGCGACGGAGGAGAAGAGCACGAACGCCGACAGGCCGGAGTCTGCGGTCAGCTCGTGCAGGTTGCGGGCGCCGACGGCCTTCGCGCGCAGGGCGCGGTCGAGGTGGTCGGGGGTCAACTCGCCGATCAGCGCGTCGTGCAGGGCCGCGGCGGTGTGCATGACGGCGGTCAGCGGCCGGTCCGGCGGGACGAGGGCGAGCGCGGCGGCGAGTTGCTCGCGATCGGCGACGTCGGCCGCGGCAAAGGTGACGGTGGTGCCCAAGTCGGCCAGTTCGGCGGCGAGTTCACTCGTACCGGGGGCGTCCTGGCCGCGTCGGCTGACCAGCAGGAGGTGTTCCGCCCCGCGTGCGGCGAGCCAGCGGGCGAGATGTCCGCCGAGGGCGCCGCTGCCTCCGGTGATGAGGGTGGTGCCGGTCGGCCGCCATCCGTCGGTGTCGCCGGTGAGGGGCTGCAGCGGTCCGGTGGGCACGAGCCGGCGGGCCAGAACTCCGCCCGGGCGTACGGCGATCTCGCGTTCCCGCTCCGGGCGGGGGTCGGCGAGCAGGGTGGCGACCTGGGTCCAGGTGTGCGTGTCGGGGTCGGCGGGCAGGTCGATGAGACCGCCGGACCGTGCGGGGTTCTCCACGGCGAGGATGGCGCCGAAGCCCCACACCAGCGCCTGTTCGGGGTCGCTCACCCGGTCCGCGGGGCCGGTGGAGACCGCGCCCCGGGTGAGGAACCAGACCGGCGCCGCCGCGCCCGCGTCGTCCAGGGCCTGGGTGAGGGCGACTTGGGCGGCGTACGAACGCGGGACGGCGTTCCGGCCGTCGAGCCGGCCCTCGGCGAGTGCGAGGAGCGAGACCACTCCGGAGGCGCCGGGCGGCAGCAGTGCGGCGAGTGCGGCACGGTCGGCGTCGGCCGGGACGGCGACGGTGACGACTCGGGCGCCGGCCGCTTCCAGTGCGCCGCGCAGGGCGGTTGGGGCGGGGTGGTCGACGTGCGTGTCGGGTACGGCCAGCAGCCACTCCCCCGTGAGCCGGTGGCCCGGGCGGGCGGAGTGCGTCGGGCGCCACACCAGGCGGTGGAGCCATCGGTCGGATGCCTCGGCGGCCAGTCGGCGTTCCCGCCAGGTCGCCAACGCGGGGAGTACGGGGGCGAGTTCGGGGGTGGTCAGGCCCAGGGCGGTGGCGAGCCGGTCGGGGTCGGGTTCGGCGACCAGGTTCCAGAAGGTGTCGTCCCGCGAGGTGGGCGCCGCGGCGAGTTCGGGCGAGCGGGTGGCGGCCAGCCAGTAGCGGTCCCGCTGGAAGGCGTACGTCGGCAGGGCTGCGCGGCGCGGGGATGCGGCAGCGGAGGCGGCTGTCCAGTCGACGGGCACGCCGTGGACGTGCAGTTCGGCGACCGACCGCAGCCAGCGGTCGAGGCCGCCCTGTCCGCGGCGCAGCGAACCGGTGACGACCGGCTCGCTCTCGGCCAGGGTCTCCTGAACGGCACCGGTCAGGACGGGGTGGGCGCTGACCTCGACGAAGACCGTGTGCCCGGTGTCGTCGAGCCGGCGGGCGGCCTCCTCGAAGCGGACGGTGCTCCGCAGGTTCGACACCCAGTAGACGGCGTCCAGTTGGGCGGTGTCCTGCCAGTCGGCGGTCACGGTGGAGAGCAGCGGGACGGTTCCGGTGCGCGGCGTGATCGGGGCGAGCGCGTCCAGCAGCCGTTCGCGCAGGGCGTCGGTCTGCGGGGAGTGGGAGGCGTAGGCGATCGGGATGACGCTGGTGCGGACGCCCTCGGCCGCGTAGGCGGCGCGCAGTTCCTCAAGGGCGTCCAGGTCGCCCGAAACAGCCACGGCGGAGGGGCTGTTGACGACGCCGATGGACAGTCGGCCCGGCCAGCGTTCCGCGAGGCGCCGGGTCACCTCGGCCTCGGGGAGCGCCACGGCGACCATGCCGCCCCGGCCCGCGATGGACTCCAGGGCCTGGGCCCGCAGGGCGACGATCCGGGCGGCGTCCTCAAGGCTCAGCCCACCCGCGACATACGCGGCGGCCACCTCGCCCTGGCTGTGCCCGACCACGGCGTCGGGGGTGACGCCGTAGGACTTCCACAGGTCGGCGAGCGCGACCATGACCGCCCAGAGCGCGGACTGGACGACGTCCGTGCGGTCCGGGCCGGGAGTGTCGCCGGTGCCGCGCAGGACGTCGAGCAGCGACCAGTCGGTGTAGGGGGCGAGGGCCGCCGCGCACTCCTCGATCTTCGCGGCGAACACCGGTGCGCTGTCGAGGAGTTCGGCGGCCATGCCGAGCCACTGGGAACCCTGGCCGGGGAAGACGAAGACGACCTTGCCGTCGGTGCCGGCCGGCCGGACGGTGCCCTGTACGGCGTTGGCGGGGTGCTCGCCGCGGGCGAGGGCACGCAGTGCCTGGGCCGGGTCGTCGGCGACCAGCACGACGCGTTCGTCGAAGCCGGTGCGGGTGGCGGTCAGGGAGTACGCGACGTCGGCGGGTGCGTCGGCGGTGGTGTCGAGATGGTCCGCGAGCCGGGCGGCCTGGGACCGCAGGGCGTCGGGGGTGCGCCCGGAGAGGACCCAGGGGAGCGGGAGCGTGGGCGGGACCGAGGTCTCAGTCAACGCGCCTAGCGGAGGGGGGACTTGGGCAGGTGCCGGAGCCGGAGCCGGGGCCTGCTCGATGATCACGTGGGCGTTCGTACCGCTGACGCCGAAGGCGGAGACGGCGGCGCGGCGGGGCCGTTCGCCCTCGGTGGTGGGCCAGGGCTGGGCTGCGGTGAGGAGTCGGACGGTTCCGTCGGACCAGTCGACGTGCGGGGACGGCTCGTCCACGTGCAGTGACCTGGGCAGTCGGCCGTGGCGGATGGCCTGCACCATCTTGATGACGCCCGCGACGCCCGCGGCGGCCTGGGTGTGTCCGATGTTCGACTTCAACGAGCCGAGCAGCAGAGGGCGTTCGGCGGTACGCGCGCTGCCGTAGGTGGCGATGAGGGCCTGGGCCTCGACGGGGTCGCCGAGCCGGGTCCCGGTGCCGTGTGCCTCGACGGCGTCGACGTCGCCGGGGCCGAGCCCGGCCGCGGTGAGGGCGTCGTTGATGACGCGTTGCTGAGAGGGACCGTTGGGCGCGGTGAGCTGGCTGCTGCGGCCGTCCTGGTTGACGGCGGAGCCGCGCAGCACGGCGAGGATCGGGCGGCCCAGGCGCTGGGCGTCCGAGAGCCGGGCCAGGACGACGACGCCGACGCCCTCGCCCCATCCGGTGCCGTCGGCCGCCGCGGCGAACGGCTTGCAGCGGCCGTCCGGCGCGAGCCCGCGCTGCCTGCTGAACTCGATGAACATGCCGGGCGCGGCCATCACCGTGGCGCCGCCCGCGAGGGCGAGGTCGCACTCGCCGCGCCGTAGTGACTGGGCGGCGAGGTGGAGGGCCACGAGCGAGGAGGAGCAGGCCGTGTCCACGGTGACGGCCGGGCCCTCCAGCCCGAGGGTGAAGGCGATGCGGCCGGAGGCGACGCTGGTGGTGCTGCCGGTGAGGACGTAGCCGTCGGTCTGTTCGGCGGGCAGGTGGTGCAGGCTCGGCCCGTACTCCTGCGCGATGACACCGGCGAACACTCCCGTGCGGGTGCCGCGCAGGCTGGTGGGGTCGAGGGCCGCGTGCTCCAGGGCCTCCCAGGAGGTCTCCAGGAGCAGCCTCTGCTGGGGGTCCGCGGCGAGGGCCTCACGCGGGGAGACGCCGAAGAAGGAGGCGTCGAACTCCCCGGCGTCGTAGAGGAATCCGCCTTCGCGGGCGTAGCTGCGGCCCGCCGCGTCGGGGTCCGGGTCGTAGAGGTGGTCGAGGTCCCAGCCGCGGTCGGCGGGGAACGCGCCGATGACGTCGCGTTCCTCGGTCACCAGCCGCCACAGGGCGTCCGGGGTGTCGGCGCCGCCGGGGAAACGGCAGGCCATGCCGACGATGGCGATCGGTTCGTCGTCGCGTCCGGTGGCCCGGGACTCGGCCTCCTTGAGCCGTTCGCGGGTGTGGTGCAGCTCGGTGGCGACGCGGGTGAGGTAGTCGCGGAGCTTCGCCTCATGCGTGGTCATGTGGTGGATGCCTCTCCTACGAAATGCCGAGCTGGCTGTCGATGAGGTCGAAGATCTCGTCGTCGTCGGCGGCCACGAGCAGGGCCTCGACGTCCACGGAGGGCGGGGGCGCCGCCGGTTCGGGTTCGGGTTCCGGCGCGGGTGGCGCGGGGGGTGCGACGAGCGTGCCGAGGTGGTCGGCCAGGGCGGTCGGGGTGGGGTGGTCGAGGACGACGGTGCTCGGGAGGCGCAGTCCGGTGGCCGTGCCGAGGCGGTTGCGCAGTTCGATGACTCCGAGGGAGTCGAACCCGCTCTCCATGAAGCCGGTCCCGGGCCGTACGGCGGTGGCGTCGGCGTGCCCCAGGACGGCCGCGGCGGTGCCGCGCACGAGGGCGAGCAGCCTGCGCCGGCGGTCGGCCTCGGGGGCTTCCGCCAGTTCGCGCCGCAGCGTGCCCGACGGGTCCGGAGTCGCACCGGGTGGCCGTACGGCGGGCCGCGTCCGCTCCGCGAGATCGCGCAGCACGCCGGTCGGCCGGTCGCGATCGCCCTCGGCCGGTCCGGTGTCGATCTCGGCGGCGACCAGCATCGCGTACGGCGTGCCGAGTGCGGTGTCGAACAGGGTGAGGGCGGTGTCGTTCGTCATCGGTGCCAGGCCGGTGCGGGCGAGCCGGTCCGTCTCGGCGGAACCGAGTCCGGCCGCCATGCCGCCCGCCTCCGCCCAGTGGCCCCACGCCAGTGACACGGCGGGCAGTCCGCGCACCCGGCGGTGCTGGGCGAGGGCGTCCAACTGGGCGTTGGCGGCGGCGTAGTTGGCCTGTCCGGCGTTGCCGAGGACGCCGACGGCCGAGGAGAACAGCACGAACGCGGACAGGTCGAGGTGGGCGGTGGCCCGGTGCAGGTGCCGTGCGCCGTCCGCCTTGGGGCGGGCTACGGCGGTCAGCCGTTCCGGGGTGAGCGAGGTCAGGACGGTGTCGTCCAGGACGCCTGCCGTGTGCACGACGGCGGTCAGTGGACGGTCGGTCGGCACGCCGGAGACCAACGCGTCGACCGCGTGCGCATCGCCCACGTCGCAGGCGAGGATCGTCACCTCGGCACCCAACTCCGCGAGTTCGGCATGGAGTTCGGGGGCGCCGGGCGCACTCCGCCCCTGCCTCCCGGTGAGGAGCAGGTGCCGTACGCCGTGGTGGGTGACCAGGCGGCGGGCGACGAGCGAGCCGAGGGCGCCGGTGCCGCCCGTGATCAGGACGGTTCCGGCCGGGTCCAGGGGCGGCGGGGGCGAGGTGAGAACGAGCTTGCCGGTGTGCCGGGCCTGTCCGAGCCGCCGTAGCGCCTGCGGGGCCCGGCGGACGTCCTGCGCCCTGAACCGCAGTGGTTCCAGGGCCCCTTCGGCGAAGAGCCGGAACAACTCGGCGAGGATCTCCCCGATCCGGTCCGGCGACACGTCGAAGAGGTCGAAGTCGAGATAGGCGGCACCGTCGTACTCGGCGGCCACGGCCGCGGCGTCCCGCCAGTCGGTCTTGCCCATCTCCACGAACCGGCCCTCGGGCGCCAGCAGCCGCAGCGAGGCGTCGGTGAACTCCCGTGCCAGGGAATTCAGTACGACGTCGACGCCCCGCCCGTCCGGGGTACCGCGCCGGAAGGCGTCCTCGAAGTCGAGTGTGCGGCTCGACGCGATGCGGTCGTCGGGCAGCCCGAGGTCACGCAGGGTGTCCCACTTGCCGGGGTGCGCGGTGGCGTACACCTCGGCACCCCGGTGCCGGGCCAACCGGACGGCGGCCTGACCGACGCCACCGGCCGCAGAGTGGATCAACACGCGTTCCCCCGGCTGGAGTTCGGCGAGGTCGAAGAGGCCGTGGTAGGCGGTGAGGAACACCACGGGCACCCCGGCCGCACGGGCGAAGCTCCAGCCGTCGGGGATGCGGACGAGGAGCCGGTGGTCGGTGACGGCGACCGGTCCCAGGGTGCCCTGCACCAGTCCGGTCACCCGGTCACCGGGCACGAGGCCGGTGACGCCGGGCCCGGTCTCCAGGACCACGCCCGCCCCCTCGGCCCCGATACGGGCCTCGCCGGGATACACGCCGAGCGCGATGAGCACGTCACGGAAGTTGAGCCCGGTGGCCCGCAGCGCGATCCTGACCTGGCCCGGCGCGAGGGGTGCCGCCGCCTCGGGCGCGGGCAGCAGCGCGAGTCCGTCGAGACTCCCCCGCGGCTCGGCGTCCAACCGCCACGCACCGGCGGAGTCCGCCGGCGGGGCGAGCAGGTCCGGGTCGGCGCCCCGGGTCAGCCGTGGAACCAGCAGTTCCGTTCCGCGTACGGCGACTTGCGCCTCATCCGCGCCGAGCAGCGCGGCCAGTTCAGCGAACGGGATACCGGTCGCCGAGTCCGTCACGAGGTCGACCAGGGCGAACCGACCGGGATGTTCGGCCTGCGCGGACCGCACCAGTCCCCAGACCGCGGCGGCGGACGGATCGGGAACGTCCTCGCCGGGGTGGGTGGCGACCGCGTCCCGGGTCACCAGCACGAGCGGGGTGTCCTCGGTGTCCGGGAGGGCGAGCCAGCGCTGGAGCAGGTCGAGCACGGCGGCGGCGTCGGGAGCGGCGGCCAGCGTGAGCGGGACGAGGGGGCGGGGCAGGGCGGCGGGGTCGTCATAAGCCTCGACGGGATGACCGGCGGCCTCGGCCAGCACGGTCCGCAGAGGGTCGCCATCCGCGCCGAGGAAGGACCAACTTGCTGGCCCCGCACCACCGTTGGGCGCATTGGCCGGCGTCACCGGTCCGGCGGGGACTGCGTGGGCGCCGGCGGGATGTCCGACGGCCTCCGCCGGGGTCCACTCCAGCCGGTACGCCGTGGCGGTGTCCCGCCGGGGCGCGGCCCGCAAGGTCAGCGCCGCCACGTCCGCGACCAACTCGCCGCTCGTGTCGGTGAGTTGCAGGGTCACCTTGTCGACGCCCGTGGGCCGGACCCGTACCCGCAGGGCCGACGCGCCCGGCCGGTACAGGTGGACGCCCTCCCAGGCGAACGGCAGTCGCAGGCGGGTGGATCCGGGGACCAGGGCGACGACGGCGTGGAGCGCTGCATCGAGCAGGGCGGGATGCAGGGCGTGCCCCGCGGGAGTCTCGGGGGCCGGGCCGACCTCGGCGTACACCTCGTCGCCGAGCCGCCAGGCAGCGGTCAACAGCCGGAAAGCCGGGCCGTATTGGTAGCCGTCGTCCGCGAGACGGCCGTAGACGTCGGTGAGATCGACGGGTTCGGCACCCACCGGCGGCCAGGCGGTGTCCGCCCCTCCCGACCGGTCCTGGGCCTCGGCGGTGAAGCCGGTGGCGTGGCGTGTCCACGGGGCGTCGGCGTGTTCCGCGCGGGAGTGCACGGTGAGGGGGCGGCGGCCGGTGTCATCGGCCGCGCCCAGGGCGAGTTGGAGGCGGACCGCGCTGTCGGCGGGCAGTTCGAGCGGGGTTTCCAGCGTCAGTTCCTCGACCCGGCCGCCGCTCGCGTGCAGGGCGAGGTCCGCGAAGGCCGCGCCCGGCAGGACGACCCGGCCGGCGATGGTGTGGTCGGCGAGCCAGGGATGGCTGCGCAGCGAGATCCGCCCGGTGTACAACGTGCCCGCGTCGTCGGGGAGTTCGACGCTCGCGCCCAGCAGGGGGTGATCCGCGGGGTCGAAGCCGGCCTCGGTCGTGGCGGTGCCGGAGGGGACCTCCAGCCAGTGCCGCCTGCGTCGGAAGGGGTAGGTGGGCAGGTCCACGGCGCGCACGGTCCGCCTGTCGAACGCTGCCCGCCAGTCGACCTCGGTGCCGTGGACGTGGAGTCGGGCGAGCGCCTCGGTGAAGGTCCGCGTCTCCTCGCGGCCCGGGCGGAGGGCGGCGACCGCGGTGGTGGCCGCGGCGGGTTCGTCGTCGTCCGGGCCCGCTTCGGCGAGGGATTCGACGAGCGAGGTGAGGACGGCGTCCGGGCCCAGTTCGAGGAAGGCCGACACCCCGAGGTCGCGCAGGGCGCCGAGCCCGTCGTGGAACCGTACGGCCTCCCTGATGTGCCGCACCCAGTAGCCGGGGTCGGTCAACTCCCCTGCCGCCACCGGCCGTCCGGTGAGGTTCGAGACCACGGGCACGACCGGCTCGGCGAGTTCCACGCTCGCCGCGACCTCGCGGAAGTCCTCCAGCGCCGCGTCCATGTGCGCGGAGTGGAAAGCGTGACTGACCGTCAGCAGCTTTGTCCTGCGGCCCTTTTCGCGCCACAGGGCGGCGATTCGGCGTACGTGGTCCGCGTCGCCGGAGACGACCACGGACGCGGGCCCGTTGACCGCGGCGATGCTCACCCGGCCGTCGGCCGCGGCGAGCAGCGATGCGGCTTCGGCCTCCGTGGCCTGGAGCGCGGCCATCGCGCCGCCCTCCGGAAGAGCCTGCATCAGGCGGCCTCGCGCGGCCACCAGGCGGACCGCGTCCGGCAGCGGGAGGACCCCGGCGAGGTGGGCGGCGGTCAGTTCGCCGATCGAGTGGCCGATAAACGCGTCGGCGCGGACGCCGAACGACTCGGCCAGCCGGTACAGGGCGACGCCGAGGGCGAACAGGGCGGGCTGGGTGTAGGCGGTGGTGTCGAGCAACGCCGCGTCCGCGCTGCCCGGTTCGGCGAACAGGACGTCGAGCAGCGGGGTGTCGAGTTCCGCGTCGAAGAGCGCCGTCGTCTCGTCGAGGGCAGCGGCGAACACCGGGTGGGTGGCGTACAACGCCCGTCCCGCGCCCGGGCGTTGGCTGCCCTGCCCGGGGAACAGCACCGCCGTACGGACTTCGCGGCCGGCGGCCGGTCCGTGCACCAGTCCGGGCGCGTCCGTGCCCTCGGCGAGGGCCCGTAGTGCGGCGGTCCGCGCGGCGCGGGTGTCGCCGAGGACCACGGCGCGGTGATCGTGCAACGACCGGGTGGCCGTCAGCGACCAGCCGACGTCAGCGTCGCGCCCGTCAAGAGACTCCAGGCGGGCGAGGAGGCGGTCCGCCTGGGCGCGGAGGGCATCGTCGTCGCGGGCGGACAGGATCCACGGCCCGGGGACGGCGGCGGAGGCCACGACGGTGCCGTCCTCCTCGGTGGGCGGCGCCGCCTCCAGGATCAGGTGGGCGTTGGTGCCGCTGATGCCGAACGAGGACACGCCGGCCCGGCGGGGGCGGTCCTCGACGGTGACCGGCCAGGGAGTCGTTGCGGTCAGGAGGGAGACCGTGCCGGCCGACCAGTCGACGTGCGGGGTGGGGCGGTCCACGTGCAGCGTGCCGGGCAACTCGCCCTGTTCCAGGGCCTGTACCAGCTTGATGACGCCGGTGACGCCCGCGGCGGCCTGGGTGTGTCCGATGTTGGACTTCGCCGAGCCGACGAGCAGTGGGCGTCCCGCGTCCCGGTCCTTTCCGTACACGGCGATCAGGGCCTGTGCCTCGATGGGGTCGCCGAGTGCCGTGCCCGTGCCGTGCGCCTCGACGGCGTCCACGTCGTCCGGCCGCAGCCCGGCGGAGGCCAGGGCCTGGCGGATCACCCGTTCCTGGGAGGGGCCGTTGGGCGCGGTCAGTCCGTTGGAGGCGCCGTCCTGGTTGACGGCGGACGCCCGGACCAGGGCGAGCACCCGGTGGCCGTGGCGACGCGCGTCGGAGAGACGCTCCAGCAGGACCAGTCCGACGCCCTCGGCCCAGGCGGTGCCGTCGGCCGCCGCCGCGAAGGGTTTGCAGCGCCCGTCGGGCGCCAGTCCCCGCTGGCGGCTGAACTCGGTGAACATGCCCGGCCCCGACATGACGGTGGCGCCACCGGCCAGCGCGAGGTCGGTCTCCCCCGACCGCAGCGACTGCGCGGCCAGGTGCAGGGCGACCAGGGACGAGGAGCAGGCGGTGTCCACGGTGATCGCGGGGCCCTCCAGTCCCAGCGTGTAGGCGAGGCGGCCCGAGGCGACGCTGGTCAGGGTTCCGGTGAGGGCGTGGCCCTGATATCCCTCGGGGGTCTCGTGCAGCCGGGGGCCGTAGTCCTGCGGCATGACGCCGACGAACACGCCGGTGCGCGTGCCGCGCAGGGCGGCGGGGACGATCCCGGCGCGTTCGAGCAGTTCCCAGGAGGACTCCAGGAGGAGCCGCTGCTGCGGGTCCATGGCGGCGGACTCGCGCGGGCCCAGCCCGAAGAACGCCCCGTCGAACCGGTCCGCGTCGTGCAGGAACCCGCCCTGCCGGGTGTACGAGGTGCCGTGGCGCAGGCCGTCCGGATCGTAGAGGGCGTCCAGGTCCCAGCCCCGGTTGTCCGGGAAGTCCCCTACGGCGTCCCGCCCGCCCCGCAGCAGCTCCCACAACTCCTCGGGGGTGTCCGCGCCACCGGGCCAGCGACCGGCGAGGGAGACGATCGCGATCGGATCGTCGTCGGCGGCACGTGCCGCTTCCCGTACGGGCTCTGCGGCGGTCTCGCCCGACCCCGCCAGCAGGTTTCGTACGTGGTCGGCGACCGCGCGGGCGGTGGGGCGGTCGTAGGTGAGGGTGGACGGGAGATCCAGTCCCGTCGCCGCGGCGAGCCGGTCGCGGAACTCGACGGCCGAGACGGAGTCGAAGCCCAGCTCCCGGAAGGTGAGGTCGGGGTCGACGGCTTCGGGGGACGGCTGTCCGAGGACGAGGGCCGCGCCCGAGCGGACGACCCGCAGCAGATCCGTGGCGGCGGGGACGGCCGCCCGGTCGGCCGACTGCCGGTGCACGGGCTCGGCCGGAGAAAGCACGGGAGACGTCCCGGTGGGCGTCCAGATCGGGGCGTCGGGGCCCGGCAGCCCGTCGAGCCAGATCCGGCGGCGCTGGAAGGCGTACGTGGGCAACGGGACCCGGCGGGCCTCGGGACCGTAGACCTGAGTCCGGCTCAACTCGCCGCCGCGCGCGTGCAGTTCGGCGAGGGAGGTGAGGAAGCGGCGCGGACCCCCGTCGTCGCGGCGCAGGGTGCCGGTGACGGCCGTGCCCGGCAGGTCGGCGAGGCCCACGGTGAGTACGGGGTGCGGGCTGACCTCGACGAAGGCGCGGTGCCCCGCGGCGTGCGCGGCTTCCACGGTCTGCCGGAAACGGACGGTGGAGCGGAGGTTGCGGTACCAGTAGGCGGCGTCGAGCGCGGTGCCGTCGAGGAGACCGCCGGTCACGGTCGAGTAGAAGGCGATCCGTGCCGGTCGGGGCCGGACGGACGCGAGGAGGGCGGGCAGGCTGTCGCGCAGCGGCTCGACGTGGGGCGAGTGGGAGGCGTAGTCGACCGGTACGACCTTGGCCCGGACCCCGTCCGCGGTGTACGCGGCGACGAGGGCTTCCACGGCCGTACGGTCGCCGGAGACGACGGTGCTCGACGGGCCGTTGACGGCGGCCACGCTCAACTCGCCGCCGGAGCCGACGAGTCGGCCGCGTACGTCGGCCTCCGGCAGCGGGACCGAGGCCATGGCGCCGTCGGCGCCCGACGCGGCGAGTTCGGTGATGGCGCGGGCGCGCAGGGCGACCAGTGCGGCGGCGTCCTCCAGGGTCAGTGCTCCGGCGACGTGTGCGGCGGCGATCTCTCCCTGGGAGTGTCCGATCACCGCGTCCGGGTGCACGCCTCGGGACTGCCAGAGGGCGGCCAGGGACACCATCACGGCGAAGAGGGCGGGCTGGACCACGTCGGCGCGTTCCAGTGACGGGGCGTCGTCCGTGCCGCGCAGCAGGTCGTGCAGGGACCAGTCGGTGTGCGGGGCGAGGGCCGTGGCGACCGCGTCGATCGAGGCGGCGAAGTCCGGTTCCGTGTCGAGGAGTTCGCGGGCCATGGCGGGCCACTGCGAACCCTGTCCGGGGAAGACGAAGACCGTGCCGCCGGGCTCACCGGCCCGTCCGGTGACGAGTCCGGCCGCCTGTTCACCGGACTCCAGGGCGGCGAGTCCGGCGAGCAGTTCGTCGCGGTCGCCGCCGGTCACCACCGCGCGGTGGGCGAAGGCGGTGCGGGTGGTGGCGAGTGTGAAGCCGATGTCGCGCGGTGCGAGGTCCGGCCGTCGTACGACATGGGCGCGCAGTCGCGCGGCCTGGGCCCGCAGGGCCTGCGGGGTGTGCGCGGACAGGGGCCACGCCCAGGGGCCCTCGCGGTGGGACGCGGTGTCCTGTCCTACGGACGCTCGCTCGGGAGCCCCGCCCACCACGACGTGGGCGTTGGTGCCGCCCACTCCGAACGAGCTGACCCCGGCGAGCAGTTGACGTTCGGGGCGGGGCCACGGACCGGACTCGGTGCGGACCCGCAGCCGGAGGCTGTCGAAGGGGATGTCGGGGTTGGGGGTGGCGAAGTTGAGACCGGCGGGGAGGCGGCCGTGGCGGACGCTGAGCACGGTCTTGAGCAGACCGACGATGCCGGAGGCCCCTTCGAGGTGGCCGACGTTGGTCTTCGCCGAGCCGACGAGCAGCGGGGCGTCGGCGGGCCGGCCGGCGGCGAAGACCTCGCCGAGGGCGGCGGCCTCGACCGGGTCGCCGACGCGGGTGCCGGTGCCGTGCAGTTCGACGTACTGCACGTCGGCGCCGTCGACTCCGGAGCGGTGCAGCGCGGCCCGGATCACCTGCGCCTGGGTGGCGGCGCCCGGCACGGTCAGTCCCGGCGTGGCGCCGTCGCTGCCGACGGCGCTGCCCAGCAGGACGGCGTGCACCCGGTCGCCGTCGGCGAGGGCGCGGGCGAGCGGCTTGAGGACGAGCAGCACGGCGCCCTCGCCGCGGGCGTAGCCGTTGGCGCGGGCGTCGAAGGTGAAGCAGGTGTTGTCGGGGGACAGCGCGCCGAAGCGGTCCACGACGAGGGTGCTGTCCGGGGCGAGGTTCAGGTTGACCCCGGCGGCCAGCGCCAGTTCGGACTCGCCGGTGCGCAGGCTCTCCAGGGCCAGGTGGACGGCGACGAGCGAGGAGGACTGTGCGGAGTCCACCGAGAGGCTCGGGCCGCGCAGGTCGAGGGCGTAGGAGACGCGGTTGGCGATGACGCCCCGGCTCAGGCCGGTCAGGGTGTGCCGGGTGATCGCGTCGGGGCCGTGCCGGTGGACCAGCCCCGCGTAGTCGGCGGCGATCGCTCCGACGAACACGCCGGTGCGGGACGCGGCGAGGTCGGCGGGGAGGATTCCCGCGTCCTCCAGGGCCTCCCAGGCGAGTTCCAGGACAAGGCGCTGCTGCGGGTCGGCGGCGGCCGCCTCGGCCGGGGACATCCCGAAGAATTCCGGATCGAATCGGTCGACGTCCTGAAGGAATGCGCCGGGCCGGACATTCGCGTCTGCCGCCGAGTCCGCGGTATCCGCTACGTCCGCCGTATTCGCGGTATTCGCCGATGCGCGGAAGCGGCCGGGCGGCGGATTCCCGACCGCGCTCACGCCGTCGTCGAGAAGCCGCCAGAAGGCGTCCGGGTCGGGAGCGCCGGGGAGCCGGCAGGCGATCCCGACTACGGCCGTGGCTTCGTTCTCCGTGGCGGCCGTGGCTTCTTTCTCCGGTGCAGACATGCTGATCAGCATGGTGTCCGCGAGGGTGTGAACGACCCCTAGCGGCCCCCTGCCGACCCCCTAGCGGGAAACCCCTAGTGGCGGTGAACGCCGCTCAACCGGCCAACCCGCGGCGGATTTCCAGCAAATGGGAGAGTTCCATTCTGCGGCGCACCCCGAGTTTCCGGTAGACCTTCGTCAAATGCTGTTCCACCGTGCTGACCGTGATGAAGAGCTTCTGTCCGATCTCGCGGTTGGTCAGCCCGCAGGCCGCCAGTTCGGCCACCCGCCGTTCGGCTTCGCTGAGTTCGTCGTCGCCGGGCTGCGCCGGGGCGGTGCCCGACACGCGGGAGAGATGACGGGCCCGGCGGTCGGCGGTCCGCGCCTGGGCGGGGTCGCCGAGCGCGCCGTGTGCGGCGCTCAACTCGGCGAGCGCGGCGGAGAGTTCGAACTGGTCGCCGGAGATCTCCAGGGCCTGCACCGCTCGTTCCAGCAACGGGGTGCGTTCGGCCGACTCGGCCGCGGCGGCGCGGGTGCGCAGCGCCATGCCCAGGATGCGGGGCCGGCCGGGACCGAGGTCCCTGAGCTGACGGTCCGTCAGGGCCCGGGCGGCGGCGGGGCGTCCGAGGGCGAGCTGGGCGCGGGCGGCACCGATGCGCCAGGGGACGAGGGCGGGCAGGTGGTCCAGGCCCCAGCGGGCCATCGTCGCTCCGCACTCCTGGTAGTCGACGAGGGCCGACTCGGCGTCGCCGACCGCGAGGTGGTGGCCGGCCCGGGCGTACCGGTAGTGCAGTCCCGCGGGGGTGCGGAGCATCGCCCCCGGCACGGGCATGGCCAGGTACCGGGCGGCGTCCTCGTGCCGGTCCAGCGCGGTCCGGGCGGCGATCATGGTGGACAGGGGGAAGCCCACGCCGACGCCCCAGCGGTCCGGATCGATCTGCTGGAAAGCCGCGCGGGCGTATTCCTCGGCGGTGCGCACATCGCCCTGTCGCAGGGCGGCTTCGGCGGTCAGCGCCGCCAGCAGGGCGTCATGGGTCGCGTCGTGTCCGTGGCCGGGCCGGTTGGTGACGGCCGCGCACCATCGTGCGGCGCGGTCCGCCTGGTCGGCGTAGAGGAGCGCGGTGAGCGCCGCCGTCAGGGAACGGACCGGAGTCTCACCGAGCCGGCTCTCGCGCAGGACCTGCTCCGCCTGTGTCACGGCGTCCTGCGCGGGCAGCCCTCCGAGCAGTGCCGTGAGCACCCGCATGCCGTCCGGGAGCGCGGCGCGCGTGCCGCCGCCGGGAGGTTCGTCGCCCGTACTGCCGCACTCCGCGTCGGGTCCGGTGCCGGTCGGCGGGAGGAGCGTGGGGTACCAGTAGCGGATCCAGTCGTGCAGCCGTGACCGGGCGGCGAGGTCCCCCGGGTGGTGGGCCTCGTAGCGCCGCAGGGCGACGAACCCCTCGTCCACCTGACCGTGCCAGAACAGGTGCCGCAGGCTCGTGCGCTGTCGGCGGGGAGAGGGAGCGGCGGCATCGGGACCCGCCTCGGGGAGCCAGGGCACGCACTGGATCACGACGTCCGGGGTCCGAGAGGGGTCCGGTGCCCCCAATTCCTCAGCGGGCACGGGGACTTGAGGCACTTGGGGTACTTGGGGGTTCGCTACGGACGTCGGTGCCCCGTCGGTCGCCCATGGTGCCCGCACCTGCCCCTCGGCCGCGCGCACCTGTTCGGCGATGTGGTCCGCGCTCGCGCCCGCGGTCCGCAGCAGGTCGGCCGCACGGCGGTGGAGCGCCGCGAGTTCGGCGGGCCGCATCGCCGCCAGCAGGTCGCCCGCTCCGCTCGGGTGGCGGAAGGAGCCGTCACGGAACAGGCCCGCCGCGTGCAGCAGGTAGAGGGCGCGCGGGGGTGAGTCGTTGGACAGCAGGAGGAGTTCGGCGAGCAGCGCCGGATCGGCGGGGCGGCCGAGCGCGGCGACGCCTCGGGCCACGCGCAGCGCGAAGGCGTCGATGCGGTGCAGGCAGTGCATGACCCCGCGCCGGTAGTTCTCCCCCACGACCAGGTCCGCACGGTCCGAACCGGCTTCCTGGTCGTCGACGACGGCCCTGACGAGGAGGGGGCTTCCACCGGTGAGTTCGTGCGCCTCGCCCGTGTGCCGGCGGGCGGCCTCCTCCCCCAGCCGGGCGCGCATCAGGTCGGCGATCACGTCGGGACCGAAGAGGCTGAGCCGGATGCGCTCGTGATGCGGCTGGCCGGCCAGGTCGACGTCGAAGAAGGGTTCCTGCGGCGTCATGTTCTCCCGCGAGCAGAGCACTGTCAGGACGCGGGCGTTGCGGATGCGGCGGGCCAGGTAGAGCAGGAACTCCAGCGACTGGATGTCGGCGTCCTGCCGGTCGTCGACGGCCAGGAGCAGGGGCGTCTCCCGGGCGAAGTCCAGCAGGAGCGTGCTCAGACCGTGCAGCACCTGAGGCGTGGGCCTCACCCGGGAGCCGCCCTCGCCGCCCTCGGGCGAGGACCAGTGCGGGGTTGGCCCCGCGGCCACCCCGTTCTCGATGAGCCGGGCCGCCTCGGAGACGATCTCGGGTGCCAGGTGCGGGCTCTGGAAGAGCTGGCGGACGATGCCGAGCGGGAAGTCCCGCTCCAGCGGGGAGCCCGCCGCCATCAGTACCTGAGCGCCGTCGGCATCGGCGAACTCGCTGAAGGCGTCGAGGAGTTCGGTACGTCCGACGCCCACGGGACCGTGCAGGGTGACCACGCCGCCCCGGCCGCTGCGGCAGAGTTCCCACGCCGAGCGGAGCCGGCCGATCTCAAACTGGCGTCCCGGTATCGAGAAGGACGGGACGGTGCGCATCTGCTGCGCCGGGGAAATGAACATGCGCTCTCCTGGGACACCGGCGCATGAACGGGAGGCGCGCCGCTGCGCTCCCCATCGTGCGAGGCCTGGAACGAGGTACGAAGCGCGTCACGTCGAACGAACCACGACGTGCGCGGAGATGGGGCGCCGGACCGGGCTTGTCCCGTCCGGTCACATCCCGGGAGTCACCGACAGAGAGAACTCGCCCGGCGCCGGAGGTCGATGTCCAACCTGGCAACCAGTCCGAGCTGTGCGGCACCGATGTGCACGCGCTGCATGACCGTCCCCATCCCCAGACCAGTCCTACGAAGAGGCGCCCCTCCGTCTCGGAGAAGCACGGCCGGTCACTGTTGGGTGGCCGACAATCGCTGCGTTCAGGAGTTTACGAACCTGCCTTTCCGCGCGTCAACGTCCGCTCGGCATACGGACATTGGCAAACCCCAGAGCGTGGCAGGTTCCGGATCGGGCACGTGCGCCCGACCGTCTCCGCCGCTGTCGGGTGCTCAGCGTTCCTGCGGGCTGCGGTCGTCGTGGTGGTGGTCGTCCCGGGAAGTCGTCGCGGTCGAGCACGCGAGGGTCGTCGTACGAGGTGGGGTCGCCGGCCGGCGCAGCCGCGACAGCGCCAGAGCCACGGCGAGCAGGCCCGCGCAGACGCAGGAGGCCAGCGCGTAGGCGGTCCTCGGTGAGCCGCCGGCCGCGTGCAGATAGACCGCCGACACGGCGCTGAGGCAGACGGCCGCGGCGATGCGCTGGGCCATCTGCAGGATGCCGCCGCCCACTCCGGCGGCCTCCGCCGGGGCGTGCTGGAGGACCTGGGTCTGGTTGGGCGAGACGGCGAGCCCGCCGGCCGCACCGGACAGCAGTTGCGTCGCGGCGAGCGCCGGCGGCAGCCCCGCGTCCGGCACGTGGAGCGCGGCCACCGCTCCGGCCAGGGCCGCGCAGATGCCCAGGGTCAGGCCGACGCTCACCGTGCGCGGTCCGATCCGCCGGACCAGGCGCCAGGCGAGCGCGGAGGAGACGCCCATCGCGAGCGCCGACGGGAGCGCGATCGCCGCCGTGAGCAGGGCGGAAAGACCCAGCCCGTCCTGGAGGAAGACGGTGAGCACGAGGGACGCGGCGAGCGAGGACCCGAACTGGGCCATGGCGACCGCCGTGCCCAGCATGTACGGCTTCGACGATCTCAGCGCCGGGTGGACCAGCGGTGCCCGGCCCCGGCGCGCCCGCACGCGCTGCTGCACGGTGAAGGCGCCGGCCAGGGCGCACACTCCGGCCGCCCACAGGAGTGCCTCTCCCCCGCTGTCCGGTGTGCGGATGAACGGCACCATGAGGGTGAGCGTGCAGCCGCAGGCCAGGGCGAGGCCGAGGGGGTCGAGCCGGGAGTCGCGGGCGGTGCGCCGGGGCGGCGGCAGCCAGCGGGCCGCGAGGACGAGGGTGATCACCGCGCACGGCGCGCTCAGCAGGAGGCAGTACCGCCAGCCGACCCCGGGCCCGAGCCCGGCGACGAGCGCACCGCCGAGCGGCGGCCCGAGGGCGGTGGCGACACCGGCCGTCACCGCGTACAGGCCCAGCGCACGGCCCCGGTCCAGGCCGTGGAAGACATCCTGGACGGTGCCGATCACCTGGGAGTTGACGAGCCCCGCCGCGGCTCCCTGCACCAGCCGCGCGCCGATCACGGTCCCCGGCCCGCCGCCGGTCGCGGCCACCGCCCCCGCCAGGAGGAAGACGGCCATGCCGACGAGGAAGAGCCGCTTGCGTCCGTGCAGGTCGCCGAGGCTGCCCCCGGGGACGAGGGCGAGCCCGAAGGCCAGTGAGTAACCGGCCACGATCCACTGCACGTCCGCCGCGCCGGCCCCGAGCGAGTGCCGCATGCTCGGGATGGCGATGTTCAGAACTGCCTGGTCCAGCAGGGTGGTTGCCCCCGCCGCCATGCACACCAGCAGGACGCGCCGGGTGGCGCGGTCGTCTCCGGGGAGCATTCAGGCGTGCCGGAGCGGTTGGTCGAGCAGCACCTTGCTCTCCGCCGGGGTCACGCCGGTCGGGTGGTCGAAGGGCGGTCCTGCCCTGAGGACTTCGAGGGGGGCGACGGTGGTCATGACGTTCTCCTCCTGGTACGGCGGGTGCGGCCGCTCCCGGTTCAGGACCGGACGGTCGAGGCGTCGCGGGCCGGCAGTTCGAGGCCGAGGTTCTCGCGCAGGGTGAGGCCGGTGTAGTCGGCGGCGACGATCTTCCGCTTGCGCAGTTCGTGCAGCAGGCCGTTGACGACGAAGTCGTGCCCGCGCGGATCGGCGAGGCCGCTCAGGGAGATCACGTCCAGCACGCCCGCCCTGAACCGTTCCTCGACCGCGTCGGCGAGTTGTTCGGGGGTGCCCGCGGCGGCCCAGTGCCCGGTGTCCTGGGCCGCGACGATGAGTTCCCGCAGGGTGTGGCCCTGGCGCGCGTAGCCGGTGAAGAGGTCGACCCGGCCGCGGCGGCGGTTCACCGACGTGACGTCGGGCAGCAGACTCTCCGGCAGCGTCGAGTCGAGGGGGATCTCGGAGAGGTCGACTCCGCCGCCGAGCATGTCGGCCACCCGGGCCCGGCCGCCTTCGAAGTCGATCGACTCCCGCTTCTCGCGGACGAGTCGCCGCGCCTCCTCCTCGGTGGCGCCGAAGGTGGCGTGGAACGAGCTGAAGATCAGCGGCAGACCGTCTGCCCTTCCCAACTGCCCTGCCTGGGCACGGATCTTCCGGGTGAAGTCCACCGCGTGGTCGAGGGTCGGCAGCGAGGTGAAGACGATCTCGGCGTAGCGGGCGCCCAGTGCCGTGCCCGCTTCGGACTGCCCGGCCTGGATCTGCACCGGGCGGCGCTGCGGCAGCGGCGGGATGTTGAGCGGGCCCGCCACGTCGAAGAACGTCCCGGAGTGGTGGATCGGGTGGACCCGGTCCCGGTGCAGCACCGCGTGGCCGTCCGCACCGACGGTCAGCGCACCGGGCTCCCAGCTGTCCCACAGCGCGTTGACCACCTCCAGCGTCTCGGCGGCGCGTGCGTAGCGCTCCTCGGGGCTGGGCAGGTCGCCGGGGCCGAAGTTCTCCTCGCCGATCGAGGAGGTCACCAGGTTCCAGGCGGCCCGCCCGTTGCTGACGTGGTCGAGGGTGCCGAACAGCCGGGCCAGGTTGAACGGGTGGTGGAAGGTCGTGGAGACCGTGGCGATCAGGCCGATCCGCGAGGTCACCTGGCTCAGGGCGGACACGAAGACCAGCGGCTCCTGCGAGCCGATCGCGCCCTGGGCGTCGAAGCTGAGGAGATCGGCGGTGAACAGTGCGTCGATCCTCGCCGCCTCGGCGAGCTTCGCGACCCGGACAGCGGTGTCCAGCGTGGACCGCGTGGGGTCGACGGCCAGGTCGTAGGTCTCCGAGGTGCCGCCGGCTCCGGTGACGGTTTTCAGCGTCCGGGGCTGCTTCGCGCTCATGACTCGTCCGTTCTCGTCTCACCGGTGCCGGTGTCGTCGCGGCCGGTGGCGTGGTGGGGTGACGGAGTTCCCCGGGTGCGGGCCGACGCCCGGACACGCGAGGTCGAAACCGGTCAGGCGCGAGGGAGGCGCGGGCCTGCCGGGAGAGAGCCGGTCGGACCGGTCAGCGACAGAGCGCGGTGTGGGTCCGGCACAGGTCGACGTGCCGACGTTTCGTGCGGACCGGGAGCAGAGCCGCGGTGCGGACCGGACCGAGGGACGGTGTCCTCACGGTGACTCCCCTCCGTCCTGGCGTCGGCAGCCTACGGCGCCTCGGCGCAGGGGCGCTCCGGGCTCGCGTCCGGCGCCCGCCGGGCACGGGCATGATCTCCCGTCGCCGCCCGGCGATGCAAGCCCGCCTGTGTGCGGACCTTCGGCGGCGGCCGTGTCAGGAACCGGCGGGGGCATCGCTCAAGGAGGCGTCCAGGCCGATGAGTTGGCCGACCAGGACACCGAACCGTACGTCGAGCCGGTCGGCCAGGCGGTCCCGTACCTCCGTCAACCCGCGGATACGGGCGTCGAGTTCGGCCAGTCGCCGGATCGCCACCTGAGGGACGACGCACGTCGCCGCGTAGGGCCCCGTGTGGACCGCCGGCACCTCCGGGCGGCCGGGCAGCGCGTCGAGGATGTCGATGAGGAGCCGCACGTCGCCGATGGTGAGGCCGGAGTCCAACAGCTCGCGGACGGCGTGGAGTCGGCGTACGTCCTCCTCCTCGTACTCCCGCTGTCCCGACGCCGTACGCCGTGCCGTGATCAGTCCGCGCTGCTCGTAGTAGCGCAGGGTTCGGGTGGTGACACCCACGGCCGCCGCCGCGTCGCCGATGCGCATTCCGTCCTCCGGGAGTCGGGTGGCCGACGACTACAACTCCACGACCACGGTGCCGATGTGGTGTCCTTCGAGCAGTTCCATCAGGGCGCGGGGTGCCTGGTCGATTCCGGACAGGCGGGTGTGCGGGACGGTGACCGAGCCCTCGCGGAGCCAACGGCCGAACGTCTCCTCGTATTCCGTCAGCGCGTCCCGGTGGCGCGCGCCGCTGATGCCGCGGAGCTGGATCCCGCGCACGATCAGCGAGTAGGTGTCGATCTCGACGGGCGCCGTGTTCTCGCCCGGGACCTGTGCGGAGAGCGCTCCGATCAGCCCCACCCGGGCACCGGGCCGGGCCAGGGCGAGCGCGGCCCGCAGCTGCTCACCGCCGACGTTGTCCACGACCGCGTCGATGCCGTCCGGGGCCGCCTTGCGCAGCTGGTCCTCGATGGGTTCGGCTCCGCGCAGCACGACCGCGTCGAAGCCCAGCGTCTCGACCAGGTAGTCGGCCTTGCGCTGCGAGCTGGTGCTGCCGATGACCCGGCCGGCTCCGCGCATCCGGGCGAACTGCCCGGCCAGGGTGCCGAGTCCGCCTGCCGCGCCGGAGACGAACACCGTGTCCCCGTCCCGTACTTCGGCGCCCCGGACCACACCGATCCAGGCCGACGGCCCCTGCGAGAGGTACGCCACGGGGTCCGGCAGAACCGTCAGGTCGACGGCCTGCACCGCGTCGGCCTCCACCACGGCGTACTCGCGGAACCCCGCCCAGTGCGACACCAGATCACCGGGGCGCGGGGTCCCGCCCTCGGGTGCCGTGACCACCTCTCCGACGGCCGGGGCCGACAGCGGCCCGCCGACCTCGAACGACGGCAGGGGCAGCCCCGCCTCCTCCCCCATCAGGGTGCGCAGTGACGCGGCGACGCCCATCAGGCGGTTGCGGACCAGCAGTTGCCCGGGTCCCGGTTCCGGGACGGGGACCTCCGCCACGGTGAAGTGGCGTGATTCGAGGGCGCCTTGGGGACGGGAGGCGAGTCGGACCTCGCGGTGCGTGGCGGGGATGTTCGACGGAGACATCTACGGGCTCCTGACGGGTGGTCGACGGCCGCACACGGTGTGCGGCGCCCACCGACGTTAAGAGTTGACGCGCACGTCAAGGTCAAGCCGGAGCGGACCGCCCGGTCGATCTCCCCTCGTCGGCCCGGACCCGCCATTGACGTACGACGACGTCGCTCCGTACGATCGCGACCGGCATCGAGTGTCAGCGTCAAGCCCTGGCTTGCTGACCGGCAACCCTCCGACGCGGTGGGGTGCTCCAGGTGAAAGCCCGGCAGGATCACCGACGATCTCTGCAAGCGCGGGGCCCTTGGCCGGGGTCGGAGACGGGGAGGACGGTCGTGCGACACAGCAGTGACCCGAGCGTCTCCGTCGCTTCCCTGACGGCCGCGACCGTCTTCTCCCGGTTCTCCCGCCGCCGCCACATCGACCTGCAGCGCTTCACCAGCTGTCTGTGTCGCGCCTGACCGCCTTGACCACGTCCGTCTGACGTCTGTCGCGGCCCGCAGGCATGTCTCCGCAGCCTCTCGCGGTCCTGTCCGTGTTCACGGACGGCATCCGCACCCGCCGCGCCCCCTTCCCGCTTGACTCCCCCAACCGCACTGCCCGTCAACGGCGTTGAGCCGACCGGAGCGGCGCGCCCACGTGCGCGGCCGTGATCCGCGGGCACCCCATGCGTAGTGACACGAGTAGGAGCACCCTCCGTGAGAGCACATCCGGACATCCGCCCCACCCGATGGGCGACCCTGACCGCCCTTCTGACCACCAGCGTCCTGCTCACCGCCTGCGGGTCCGGCGGCAGCGGCGGTTCGGACGGCGGCAGCGGCCCGGCGAAGTCCGGTGGCACCCTGACCTTCGCGGTGGGTTCCGACGCCGGCTGCGTGGATCCGCAGCAGGTGGCCAGCAACGACACCATCTACTCGGTACGCCAGATCGTGGACTCCCTCACCGACCAGGACCCCGCGACCGGCAAGATCGTGCCCTGGCTGGCGAAGAGCTGGGACATCAGCCCCGACGCGACGACGTTCACCTTCCACCTCAGATCGGGTGTCACCTTCAGCGACGGATCGAAGCTGACCGCCCAGGTGGTCAAGGACAACTTCGACGCGGTACCGGACCTCGGCGCGCTGGGGACCCTCGCCGAGGGCTATCTGAGCGGCGTCAAGAGCACCGCCGTCGTCGACCCGCTCACCGTCAAGGTGACCTTCCAGCAGCCCAACGCCCAGTTCCTGCAAGCCACTTCGACGCACTCGCTGGGCATCGAGTCCTCCGCGAGCGTGAAGAAGTCCCCGCAGCAGAAGTGCAGCCAGGGAGTGGTCGGCTCCGGGCCCTTCGTGCTCAAGCAGTACGTGCAGAACCAGTCGGTGACGCTGGCCAGGCGGACCGGGTACGCGTGGGGCTCCTCGCTGTGGCACAAGAGCGGCGAGGCCTACCTGGACAAGGTGGTCTTCAAGGTCGTACCCGAGGCGGGGGTGCGGGCCGGCAGTCTCCAGTCGGGGCAGGTGGACGCGATCAGCAGCGTCGGCAAGGCCAACGAAGCGGCGCTGAAGGGCGGCCAGGTCGCCCTTCAGCGGCGGGCCAACCCCGGCGTGGTGTTCGGCCTGGCCTTCAACAACTCGCGTCCGGCCCTGAAGGACGCGCGGGTGCGCCAGGCCATCGGGTTCGCCATCGACCGTAAGCAGATCGCCGACACCGTGTTCCCGACCGGCACCCAGCCCGCGACCAGCGTCCTGGCGCACACCACACCCGACTACGCGAACCTCTCCGCGGATCTGACGACCGACGCGGCCAAGGCGAAGTCCCTTCTGGACGCGGCCGGTTGGAAGACCGCCGGCGACGGCATCCGGACGAAGGACGGCAAGAAGCTGAGCCTGACGGTCGACTGGGTCCCCAACGCGGCCACCAACCAGCCCACGTTGGAGCTGATCCAGCAGCAACTCAAGGCCGTCGGCGTCAACCTGACGCTCAAGCAGGTCCAGATCACCCAGCTCGCCCCGACGCTGCAGTCGGGTGACTACGACACCGCGTGGGGCAACGTGACCCGGGCCGACCCGGACATCCTGCGCAGCTCCTTCTCCACCAAGCTGGCCAACTTCTACCGCGTCCCGGTGGGCCCGCTGGACACCGCGCTGACCGGCCAGGCGGCGACGACCGACACGACGAAGCGCGGGCAACTGGTCGAGCAGGCACAGCAGTTGATCGTGCGGAACGCCTACTACGCGCCGGTGGTGGAGCTCCAGTCCCAGATCGGCGTGGCGGCCAAGGTGCACGGGCTGAACTTCGACGCCTCCAGCCGGATACAGCTGCACGACACCTGGGTCGGCTGACGCATGCGCCGCTACGTGGTCAAGCGGATCGCCCAGGCCGTCGGGGTGCTGTGGGCGGCCTACACGGTGTCCTTCCTGGTCCTCGACTTCCTGCCCGGCGATCCGGTCACGGCGATGGCCGGTGCCGGAATGGACTCCGGGCAGGTCGATCCGGCCCAACTCGCCGCGCTGCGGCACGAGTACGGCTTCGACAAGCCGATCCTGGTGCAGTACGCCGACTACCTCGGCAAGGCGGTGCGCGGGGACTTCGGCGACGCGGTCTCCACCGGCCGGCCGGTGACCTCGACACTGGCCGACGCGCTGCCCCAGACCCTGCAGCTGACCGGGGCCGCGCTGCTGCTCGCGGTGGTCCTCGGCGGCGGCCTGGCCGTGCTGGCGACCTACACCTCGCAGCGCTGGCTGCGCCAACTGCTGCTGTCGCTGCCGCCGTTGGGAGTCTCGGTACCGACGTTCTGGACCGGTCTGCTGCTCGTCGAGATGTTCTCCTTCCGGCTGCACTGGTTCCCGGCCTTCGGCAACGACGGGCTGCGGGGGCTGGTCCTGCCGGCCGTGACCCTGGCGATCCCGACCGGCGCGCAGGTGGCCCAGGTGCTGGCCAAGAGTCTCCTCACGGCGCTGGACCAGGCCTATGTGGAAACCGCCCGCGCCAAGGGCGCCGGCCGCTGGCGGGTCCATCTGCGGCACGCCCTGCGCAACGCGTCACTGCCGGCGCTGACGGTCGTGGGGCTGCTGGTCGGGCAGTTGATCGCGGGGTCGGTGGTCGTCGAGACGGTGTTCTCGCGTGACGGCCTCGGCCGGGTGACGGCCGCCGCGGTCACCGCCCAGGACATCCCGCTGGTCCAGGGGGTGGTGGTGTTCGGAGCGCTGATCTTCGTGGCGACGAACCTGGTCGTCGACCTCGTGTATCCGCTGCTGGACCCGCGGATCGTCGTGGCCTCGGGCCGGAAGGCGGGACTCGCATGAGCCAGGAACTGATCGACGACGCCACCGGCGCCGCACTCGGCCTCCCGGCCCGGCCGGTCGAACCGGGGGCCGCCCCCGAACGAGAACCTGGCGTCGACCTGCGCCGAGTCCGCCGGTTCCTGGTACGTCGCCCGGGCCTGCTGCTGTCGGTCCTGATCGTCGTCCTGGTGGTGCTGGCCTCCTTCTGGCCGGACCTGTTCACCTCGAAGGATCCGCTGCATGGGGTGCCGTCGGAGAACTTCCGCGGTCCCGGCGGCGCGCACTGGTTCGGCACCGACGAACTGGGACGCGATGTGTTCTCCCGGGTGGTCCACGGCGCCCAACTCTCCCTGAAGGCCACGCTGATCGCGGTCGCGGTCGCCTTCGTGGTGGGCAGTCTGATCGGTCTGGTCGCCGGGTTCGTCGGACGCTGGGTCGACGACGTGCTGATGCGCTTCGTCGACGTACTGCTGTCGATCCCGGCACTGTTCCTGTCCCTGGCCCTGGTCACCGCGCTGGGCTACGGCACGGTGAAGGTGGCGGTCGCGGTCGGGATCGCCAGCGTCGCGAGCTTCGCGCGGGTGACGCGGGCGGAGGTGCTGCGGGTGCGGCAGGCGGTCTTCGTCGAGGCGTCGCGCTCCTGCGGATCCCGCTGGTACTCGGTCCTGGGCCGCCATGTCCTGCCCAACGCGGCGGGCCCGGTGATCGTCCTGGCCACCCTCGACTTCGGCTCCTCCATCCTCGCCGTGTCGGCCCTGAGCTTCCTCGGCTACGGCGCCCCACCACCGGCGCCGGAGTGGGGCACGTTGATCTCCGACGGCCGCAACTACCTTGCCAACGCCTGGTGGTTGACGGCGCTGCCCGGACTGGCGATCGCCGCGACCGTGCTGGCCACCAACCGCATCGCACGCGCCCTGGACGGCGAATGGTCGCGGCAGCGATGACCGACCGCGTGACGAACGACCCCGGAACGGGTGAGGACTTGACGACAACACCGAGCACCGGACCGAACGGGCAGGGAGCCCTGGAGATACGCGGCCTGTCGGTGTCGTACCGCACCCGCGGCACCACCGTGCAGGCGGTGCGGGACGTCGACCTCGACGTGCGGCCGGGTGAAGTGACCGCCGTGGTGGGCGAGTCGGGGTCCGGCAAGAGCACCACCGCGCACGCGATCACCCGGCTCCTGGCACCGAACGCCTCCATCGACAGCGGCACGATCCGCTTCGGCCGGCACGACCTCACCACCCTGTCCGAGGCGGAGCTGCGTACCGTGCGCGGCGCACAGATCGGCCTGGTCCCCCAGGACCCGTCGGTCTCCCTCAACCCGGTCAAGCGCATCGGCGAACAGGTCGCCGAGGTCCTGCGCATCCACGGGCTGGCGACCCGCCGTTCCGCCCCGGCGGAGGCGATCGGCATCCTGGACCGGGCGGGGCTGTCCGACGCGGCCACCCGAGCCCGGCAGTACCCGCACGAACTCTCCGGAGGCATGCGGCAACGCGCCCTGATCGCCGTCGCCATCGCCGCGAACCCGAAGCTGATCATCGCCGACGAGCCGACCAGCGCGCTCGACGTCACCGTGCAGCGCGTCATCCTCGACCATCTCCAGCACCTCACCGAGGAGTTGGGCACCGCGATCCTGCTGGTGACCCATGACCTCGGCGTCGCCGCCGACCGGTCCCAGCGCCTGGTCGTGATGTCGCAGGGGCGGGTCGTGGAGGCGGGCCCGACCCGTGACATCCTCGCCGACCCTCAACACGCCTACACACAGCGGCTGTTGGCGAGCGCGCCGAGCCTGGCCACCGCCCGCGCGCACTTCCCGGCCACCGGACCCGCGGCCACCGGGGGGACTCCACTGGTCGAAGTCCGCAACGCGGTCAAGGAGTTCAGACTCCCCCGCACGGACGGCGAGTCCCGCACCCTGCGCGCGGTGGACGACGTCAGCTTCACTCTCCACCGCGGCCGGACCCTGGCGCTGGTAGGCGAGTCCGGTTCGGGGAAGTCCACCACGGCCCGGCTGGTGCTCCGCCTGACCGACACGACCGACGGACGCATCCTGTTCGACAGCGCCGACGTCACGACCGCGCGGGGCGCGCAGGCCCGCCAACTACGGCGCCGGGCCCAGCTCGTCTACCAGAACCCGTATGCCTCCCTCGACCCGCGCTTCTCCATCGGCGAGGTGATCACCGAACCACTGCGCGCGTTCAAGGTCGGCGACCGCGCCTCCCGCCTCGAACGCGCCCGCGACCTGCTCGACCGGGTCGCGCTGCCCGCCTCGACGCTGGAGCGCCGTCCGGCGGAGCTGTCGGGCGGGCAGCGCCAGCGCGTGGCGATCGCCCGCGCCCTGGCGCTCTCACCGGATCTGGTCGTCTGCGACGAGCCGGTGTCCGCGCTCGACGTCTCCGTCCAGGCCCAAGTCCTGGACCTGCTGGCCGAGTTGCAGGCCGACACGGGAGTGGCGTACCTGTTCATCTCGCACGACCTGGCCGTCGTACGGCAGATCGCGCACGAGGTGGCGGTCATGCGGGCCGGCCGCATCGTGGAAGTGGGCGCGCCCGAGGACCTCTTCACGCACCCGGAGCACGAGTACACCCGCGAGCTGCTCGCGGCGATCCCCGGCCACCGGGACGACCACGACCTGAGGACGCAAACCGCATGACCATCACCTCCCTCGCCTTCCTCACCCCGGGCAACTTCGCCGACGACGACCCCTACACCGGCCTGGAGGAGACGCTCCAACTCTTCGAGTACGGCGAGCGGTTGGGCTACGACGGCGCCTGGATCCGGCAACGCCACCTCGAACACGGCGTCGGCTCGGCCGCGGTGTTCCTCGCCGCGGCCGGACAGCGCACCGAGCGCGTCGAGTTGGGGACCGCGGTCATCCCGATCGGCTACGAGAGCCCGTTCCGCCTGGCCGAGGACCTGGCCCTGGCCGACGTACTCTCCCGCGGCCGGCTCCAGATCGGCTTCTCCACCGGCATGCCGCACGCCGACATCCTCGGCGACCTCGTGTTCGACGGCGACTGGCGCTCCTTCGACCTCTCCTACGGCCGGGTCGCCCGCGTCGTCGACAACCTGCGCGGCGACTACCTCGGCGGCACGGACACAGTGATCCAGTCGCCGGGCAACACCCAACGACCACGCCTGCAACCGCACAACCCCGGTCTGGCGGACCGTATTTGGTACGGCGGCGGCAGCCTGCGCTCGGCTCGCTGGGCCGGCGAGAACGGCCTCAACCTGCTGTCCGGCAACATCGTCACCGGCGAGGGCACCGACGACTTCACCACGGCCCAGTCGAACCTCCTCACCGAGTACCGGCGTTTCCGGTCCAGCGCCCGCGTCGCGGTGGGCCGCGTGATCGTGCCCTTCGACAGCGCGGACCGCGCCACCCGCACCCGCTACCGGGAGTACACCGCGAGCCGCCAAGCCCGCACCTTGGCTCCACAGGGACCGAGACGGACCCTCTTCGCACCCGACGTGGTCGGCACGGCGGAACAGATCCTGGACCAACTCACCGCGGACCCGGTCGTGTCGGCGGTGTCGGAGCTGCGCCTTGAACTGCCGTACGAGTTCCGCCGCGAGGAGTACGAGCAGATCCTGCACGACGTACGCCACCTGATCGCCCCCGAACTGGGCTGGCGCCCGGCGCAGTTGGAGGCGGCGCGATAAGTTCCGTACGGCTGGAGCTGCACGCCCGGGAGCCGGTGGCCGACGGTCATCGTTTCGCCGGGGGCGCTCCGAGGGTGTCCGCTCCACTCGACACCTGCACCGGCGGGAACACCCACGCGCACGGACTGGTCGGCGCCGCGCCACGACACCGAGTCGCCCTGACGACCGCGTCAGGGCGACTCCCGGACAGGGCTGGTACCGCAACGGTGCTCACGGCGCCACGTCGACCAGTGCGGACACGTGGATCCCGTGGCCGGGACACGGACAGGACACCTGGCCCAGGTGCCCGGGACGCGCGGCGCCCGACCGTGGCGGCCCGTGGGCGACGACATCTCCGGCCCACGCGGGCGCACCACGACCAGAAGCGGGGCAACCTTCCATGTCGAACCGACCCGACCGACCGCTCGCCCCTTCACCCGACCGGTCTCTCGGCCGCAGACAACTGCTCCGCACGTCCGTCGCTGCCACCGCCCTGGCCGGCCTGGCGATGACAGGTGTCGCCCCGGCGCGGGAACGCGGCGGACGCCGGCCCTGCCGCCCGTGCCCGGCATGCTGGGCGACCGCCGGGCCAACGAGGTCTGGTACCAGCTCGACGAGGTCGCCCTCTATCACGCGTCGCCCGAACTGGTCGCCGCCTACAAGGCCGTCGGTCCGCAGGTCGGCGGCGACATCGAGGGCGGAGTGCGCGGGCTGCGGCAGGAGATGAGCAAGTCTCCCGATTACCCGGGCAATTACCGGAACTTCATGACACCGGTCGAGGAACCCCTGCGGGCGATGATGCTGCTGAACATCGACCGACCGCGCTGGACGGCATTAGCTCCGCTCATGGCATACGCGTGGGCACTCCAGTCGGTGGCCAAGCCCACGACACAGACGCCGAGTCCACCGCTGCCCCGGGAGACCGTCGTACGGCCTGTCGGGCCCGACGCACCGAGAGTGCTCTTCATCTCGGGGTCCGCCGAGGACGACGCGGTCGTGGCCGCCCTGCGGGCGGGCGCGCGGGGCTACATGCTCTGCGTCCGCGACGATGGCCCAGGTCGCCTCGATACCGGAACAGCCCGGGAGCAGCAGGTCCATGAGGACGACATCGGCTACCACATGGCCGTCCCGCAGGGCCACGACCGCCTCCTCCCCCGTGCTCGGCTATCCGTTTGTGGCGCGGCGCGCGGCGCGCGAGACATACTCCCGGCCCGGTGCCGAGCCGGGAGTATGTCTCGCGCCCCGGCTACGCCGCCGTCCGCTCCCCGGCGAGGCCGCGTTGCCCGAGCACATAGCCGGCCTGGAGGCGTGTCCTGGCTCCCAGGGCGTCCATGAGCTCGGCGATGCGCCGTTGGCAGGTGCGCAGGGAGATGTCCAGGCGCCGGGCGATCACCTTGTCCTCAAGGCCGTTGAGCAGCATACGGAGAATGGCCTCGTCGATCAGGGCCGAGGTGGAGCGGGCGCTGTCGTGGTCGTAGCTGCCGTCGAAGGGCCGTGCCTCGTCCCACGCGCCGCTCAGGGTGCGCCGTAGCGCCGCGACCACGGACTGCTCGCGCACGACGCTGAGCCCGGGACCGTCCGCGACGGGGACCACGGCGACCTCGGCGTCGGCGACCAGCAGCCATGCAGGAGCGTGGACGGCCGTGCGCACCTGCCCCCCGTCGGCGATCAGCGTCTCCACCCGCTCACGCACCCGGACGTCGAACCTGGCGGCCTCCGGCAACAGCACCCTGAGGAGTTCGGAGCGCGTCCCCGCGCTCCGCAGCCACGCCCCGCGGTCCAGGTCCGCCGGTTCTTCCCAGGGATCCAGGGCCGGGAGGGAGAACAGGATCTCCCGCTTCGCCTCGACCGTGATCGTGGTGAGGACCCCCCGGGCGGCTCTCGGGTCGTCGACGCGCTGCACGTGCGGATGGTGCGGCTCGCTTGAGAAGTTGGCCTGGTAGAGCGGCAGCAGGCTGTGCATCTGCTGCCGCAGCCGCTCCAGTTCGTGCTGCCGCTGGCGCAGGGCCTCGTCCTGCACGGCCAGCAGTTGCAGCGAGGCGGACATCGGGTTGACGGCGACATAGGCGTACGTGCAGCCGTGCACCAGATGCAGGAGCCGCAGCCGGAGGAGATCCTCGATGGCCGCGGCGGCCTCCGCCTCGGAGATGCCGAGTTCTCGTGCGCAGCGTTGGATGTCGACGTATTCGCTCCGCAGGGCGAGCGTGTACACGTCGCTCGCCGCGGTGCCCGCCTGTGGGACGTCCGGCAGATCCGTTATGCCGTCGAAGCTCACGGTTCGTCTCCCCCTCGTAATCGTGCCTGACGCAAGTCTGTGGCTGCCCGGCCAAGGCTTCCACCATCGATTCTTCAACAGGAACAGATCATGTGCCGAACCCTTGCGCGCTTTGTTCACCGTCCCGCAACACCCGTGCAGCGCATGCCGGTTGACCGCTTCCGTCACACCCCCGACGGCGGCGGCAGAGACAAGGAGATCCATGAGTAACCGTCAGCCCGAGGCACGCTTACAGGGCCTCTGGTCCGACCTGGTTCCCGTCACCACCGTCGCGACCGTCGCGCCGGAGGGGTCGGCGGCCTCGCCCGGCAGCATCCTGGGGCGGATCCGTTTCACGGACGCCGCTGCCGAGGCCGCCCTGGACGACGCCGCTCCGCTCCTGACCACCCACATGACCAACGAGCACGTGCGTCCCGTAGAGGAGATCTGGCGGACCGCTCTCCCGGTACGGACCGGCGTCGCCGGCGACGCCGTCTTCGCCGAGGACGGCGAGCACCTCTTCTACGCGGTACGGCTCGGCCCACAGCCGGTGTACCGGCGTCCGGTGCGCGAACTGTACGCGAACGCCCTGGAGTTCGCCTGGGAGCACGGCTACACCGACCTGGTCCGCATGTGGAACCTCATCGGCGGCATCACCAGCCCGAACGCGGAGGGCATGGAGATCTACCGCGACTTCTGCGTGGGCCGGGCGGAGGCGTTCGCCGGCTTCGCCGACCGCTTCCCCCAACTGTCGGCCGCCACCGGCATCGGCACCCTCTCTCCGGGTGTCGACGTCTGCTTCCTCGCGGCGAAGCCCGGTCGGGCCGTCCACCTGGAGAACCCGCGACAGACGCCCGCGTACAAGTACCCCTCCCAGTACGGGCCGAAGTCGCCGAGCTTCGCCCGGGCCACGTTCCTCAAGGACGTCGGCACACCCGAGTCCGTCACAGGAACCCTCTTCGTCTCGGGCACGGCCAGCATCCTGGGCGACGACACGGTCCACCCCGACAGCGTTGCCCTGCAGACCGAGGAGACGCTGCGCAACATCGGGGCGCTCGTCGGCGGCGACAACCTCCGCGGCCACGGCCTGGACGGTGCCGGGTACGACGTCAAGGACCTCGACCAGGTCAAGGTCTACGTACGCGACGCCGAGCACCTTCCCGTCGTACGGAACATCGTCGAGTCGACGCTCCCCGCCGACACGGACGTCTCGTATTTCAACGTCGCGGTCTGCCGTCCCGACCTGCTGGTCGAGATCGAGGGGGTGTGCAGGTGACGGACATCCTCACGGACATACCAGCCGCTCCGGCCGAGACCGTCCCGGCGGACGGCAACCTCTCCGTACGGCTGGAGGACCTCGCGCGCCGCAACGGCTGGCTCGGCCGGACCGCGTACCTCCAGGGCACGCACCGCTACTCCTACGGCGAGGTGTACGAGCAGGTACGCCGAACCGCCGCCGCCCTGCGGCGACTTGGTGTCGGGCGCGGCGACCGGGTACTGCTGGCGCTGCCCGACAGCGTCGCCTTCGTGGCGACGTTCCTGGCCGTCCTGCGGATCGGCGCCGTCGCCGTACCGGTCAACACGTTCTTCCACGCCGACGAACTGCGCTCCAGCGAGGAGATCGCCGAGGCCTCACTGGTCGTCGCCGACGCGTCGCTCCGCGAGGAGTTCCACGGCCGCAGCGTGACCCCGAGAGAACTGACGGAGGCCTACGACCCCGCGGGCGCCGACGCTCCCGAGCCGCTCGCGTCCGACGCCCCCGCCTTCGCCGTGTTCACGTCCGGCACCACGGGCGCACCCCGCCTCTGCTTCCACGACCACGGCGACGCCCTCCACTTCGACCGGGCGATCGGCAGCGTCCTGACGCTCCGTCAGGGCGAGGTCTGCTACTCCGTGTCGCGCATGTACTTCGCCTACGGACTGGGCAACTCGGTCCTGCTCCCGCTCCAGCGCGGCGCCGTGGTCGTACTGTCCCCGCAGCGCGCGGACGAGACGACCGTCCCCCAACTCCTGGAACGCCACGGCGTGAGCGTCTTCTACGCGCAGCCCAGTTTCTACGCCCGGCTGCTCGCCCGCCCCCAAGTCGCCGACCTGCTGGGCAGGTTGCGGCTGGCCCTCGTCGCCGGGGAGACGTTGCCCCGGCCGCTGGAGGACAGGCTGCGCCGCGTGCTGGGACCGCGGCTGCTGAACATCTGCGGCACCAGCGAGATCGGGCACGCCGTCCTGGCCAACGGCCCGGACGAGATCCACCCGTACAGCCTGGGCCGCGTTCTTCCGCCGTACCGGGTGCGCGTCGTCGACGACGCGGGCGCCGCCGTACCGGAGGGTGAGGTCGGGCGGCTGCAGATCTCCGGCCCCGGTATCGGCCCCGGTGTGCGGCGGGGCGGCCTGCCGCCGCACCGGCTCCGCCCGGACGAGTGGTTCGCCACCGGGGACTCCGCGCGCGTGGACGCCAAGGGTCTGGTGTGGCTGCTCGGACGGGTGGACGACATCGAGATCGTCGCCGGAGCCAACGTCCACCCCATCGAGGTCGAGGACCTGATCACCGGCATCGCCGGGGTACGCGAGGCCGCCGTCTGCTCGGTGCGCCGGTCCGACGGCACGACAAGCCTGCGCGCCTACGTCGTCCCCGAGCCCGGAGCGGACCGGCTCGCCACGTTGGCGGCCACGATCCGCTCGACCACGGCGTCGAAGCTCACTTGGTACAAGGTCCCCGAGGACGTCGAGTTCATCGACGCGTTGCCCCGCAACAGCACGGGAAAGATTCTCCGCCGCGTCCTGCGCGGAGCGAACAGGGAGTTGCCCGATGGCACAGCATGAGACGTCCCCCACCCTCGCGAAGACACCGGTCTCCGCGTTGGTCGCCGCAGTGCTCACCATGGTCCTGTGGGCCTCGGCGTTCGTGGCGATCCGGCACATCGGCGAGAGCGTGCGGCCCGGCCCCCTCGCGCTCGGCCGTCTCCTCATCGGTGCCGTCGCGCTCCTCGCCGTCGTGGCGTTCCGGCGCGAGGGCCTGCCGCCGCGTGCCGCGTGGCCCGGGATCGCCGGCATGGGCGTGTTCTGGTTCGGGCTGTACATGGTTGCGCTGAACTGGGGCGAGCAGCACACGGACGCGGGGACGGCGGCGCTGCTCATCGGTGCCGGTCCGCTGCTGGTGGCGCTGCTCGCCGGGTTCCTGCTGCACGAGGGTTTCCCGCGTCCCCTGCTGATCGGCCTCGCGGTGGCCTTCGTGGGCGCGGCGCTGGCGGGGGCGTCCAGCGGGGGCGGCGACTCGGCCGTCCTCGGTGTGCTGCTCTGCCTGGCAGCGGCGGCGGGTCACGCCGTCGGCGTCATCTTCCAGAAGCCCGCGCTGTCCCACGCGTCGCCGTTGCAGGTGACCGCGTACGCCAGCACGATCGGTGCCGTCGCCTGCCTGCCCTTCGCGGGTCAGCTCGTCACGGATCTGGGCGACGCGTCGGCCGGGGCCTGGGCGGGCGTGCTGTACCTGGGGCTGCTGCCGACGGCACTGGCCTTCTGGACCTGGTCGTACGCGCTGGCGCACATGCCGGCGGGGCGCCTGGGAGCGGTGTCGTACATCGTGCCCGCCCTCACCGTGCTGCTGGCCTGGCCCACGCTGGGCGAGTTCCCGTCCGGCCTGGCGCTCGCCGGGGGTGCGCTGTGCCTGCTCGGCGTCGGGCTGTCCCGCCGTCAGCCGCGCCCCGCACCCGAACCGGCCGCGTCGCCGGTCCCTGAACCCGCGTCCGTCGGCGAGGGCCGCGGTGGGACCGCCGACGTCTCAGGACCGGCGCTGGCGAAGGACTGAACGCGGTCCGACCTTCTGGTCGAGGGCGGACCACAGCTCCCGCTCCACATCCGTCAGCGGGATGTGCGCGGCGAGACACTCCGGGTGGCCGTACGGCAGTCCGCCGGACGGCTCCGGTGTCTCTTCGCGGGCCGAGAGCTCGGGCAGCGGGAGTCCCCCCAGGCAGCAGCCGACCGCGAGCAGACCCGGCGTCCACCGGGCGAACGCCTCGGCCCATCGGCGCGCGCGGCTCACCGCAACGGAGCCGTCGGCCACAGCGGTTCGGTCGCGCGGTGTTCCGCCTCACGCAGGACGCGCAGGACGTTGCGGCCGGTCAGGGCCTCCAGGTCGGACCGGGACCAGCCGCGGTCGGCGAGTTCGCGCAGCAGCACCGGGTAGCCGGAGACGTCGGCGAGGCCGGTGGGCTGGTGGTCGACGCCGTCGTAGTCGCCGCCGAGACCGATGTGGTCCCGGCCCGCCACCTCGCGGGCGTGTTCGACGTGATCGGCGACCTGGGCCACCGTCACCTCGGGGCGCGGGTGTTCCTCGGTCCAGCGTCGCAGCCGGTCGTCGGCGGGCTCGGTGGAGGCCGTCGCGAACTCCTCGGCGACCCGGGCCGGGTCCTCGCCGGGACGTGGTGCGCGCGGCCAGGTCCATGGCAGCGCGGACAGCCCGAGACGTTCACGCTCGGCCTGCAACTCCCTTCCCCACTCGGCGACTTCGCCGGAGATGAAGTACGGGACGAAGGTGAGCTGGATGACACCGCCGTTGTCCCGCAGCAGTTCCAGGACCGGGTCGGCGACGTTGCGCGGGTGGTCGTTGAGGGCGCGTACCGAGGAGTGGCTGAACAGCACCGGGGAGGTCGAGGCGGCGAGGGCGGCGCGCTGGGTGGAGTCGGCGACGTGGGAGAGGTCCACGAGCACGCCGGTGCGGTTGAGTTCGGCGACGATCGCGCGGCCCGTGTCGTTCAGGCCGCCGACGCCGGGCTCGTCGGTGGCGGAGTCCGCCCAGGTGGTGTTGTCGTTGTGGGTGAGGGTCACGTACCGGACGCCGAGCCGGGCGTACGACCGCAGGACGCCCGGGGACTCGGCGAGGCTGTGGCCGCCCTCGATGCCGAGCAGGGAGGCGATCCGCCCGTCGGCGAGCGCGTGCTCTACGTCGGCCGCGGTGTAGGCGATCCGCAGGGTGTCCGGGTAGCGGGCGACGAGCCGGTACACGGCGTCGATCTGCTCCAGCGTGGCCACCACGGCCTCGGGCTCCGGGAGTTGGGACGAGACGTACACCGACCAGAACTGCGCGCCAACTCCTCCGGCGCGCAGCCGGGGCAGGTCGGTGTGGAGGTCGGGGCGGCCGTCGGCAAGCCCCTCGACGCTGTAACCGGAGCGGGCGCGCAGCGCCAGGGGGAGGTCGTTGTGGCCGTCGATGACGGGCGTGCTGTTCAGTACCTCTTCGACAAGATCGTCCACGGTGTCGGTCATGCGCTTGCGACTCCTTCGCCAAGGGTGTGCCGGCGGCGGCTCTGTCGTACCGGGTCGGCGACGGGCAGGGAGGCGACCAGCCGCCGGGTGTAGTCGTCCTGTGGACTGCCCAGCACCTGCGCGGTGGAACCGGACGCGGCGATCCGGCCGCGGTGCAGCACGACGACACGGTCGGCGACCTGTTCCACGACCGCGAGGTCATGGCTGATGAACAGCGCCGCGAAGCCCAACTCCCGCTGGAGTTCGGCGAAGAGGTCGAGCACCTTCGCCTGGACGGACACGTCGAGAGCCGAGGTGGGTTCGTCCGCGACGAGCAGCGGGGGCCGCAGGGCGAGCGCCCGGGCCAGGGCGGCACGCTGTCGCTGGCCGCCACTGAGTTCGTGGGGGTAGCGGTCGCCGTAACTGCTGGGCAGATGGACAGAGTTCAGGAGCGCCTCGGCCTCGGCGCGGATGGCCGCGGCCCCGAGTTCACGCCGATGGACGGTCAGCGGTTCGGCGATGCTGTCGCCGACAGTCAGCAGCGGATTGAAGCTGGCCGCCGGATCCTGGAAGACGTAGCCGATGTGACCGGCCCGGCCGCGCGTTCGCCGTCTCGCCGCCAACGGCTCGCCGAACACGGTGAGTTCACCGCCGGTCGACGCCGTCAGACCGGCGACCGCCCGGCCGATGGTGGTCTTGCCGCTGCCGCTCTCCCCCACCAGGCCGAGCACCTCGCCCGGCCGGATCTCGAAGCTCACGTCGTCGACCGCCCGGAAGCCCTTCCTCCCGAGCCGCCCCGGGTAGTCCACGACCAGACCGGCGGCCCGTACGACCGGCCGCTCGTCGTCCCTCGCGGAGGCCGGGGCACGGCTCTGCTCGCCGAAGACCGGTACGGCGGCGAGGAGTTCGCGGGTGTACGGGTGGGCGGGCGCCGCGAACAGCTCGCGGACCGGGGCCTGTTCGACGATCTCGCCCTCGCTCATCACGGCCACCCGGTCCGCGAGGTCGGCGACGACGCCCATGTTGTGGGTGATGAGGAGCACGGCGGTGCCGAAGTCGGTGCGGCACCGGTGCAGGAGTTCCAGGATCTCCGCCTGGACGGTGACGTCCAGGGCCGTGGTGGGCTCGTCGGCCACGATGAGCCGGGTGCCCAGGGCGAGGGCCATGGCGATGACGGCGCGTTGCTTCTGGCCGCCGGACAGTTGGTGGGGGTAGTGGTGCACGCGGGTGGCGGGGTCGGGGATGCCGACCTTGTCGAGCCATTCGACGGCCAGGGCCCGGAGTTGGGCCTTGCTGCCTCCGTGTCCGTGGGCGCGCAGGCCTTCGGTGAGCTGCCAGCCGATGGTGAAGACCGGGTTCAGCGCGGTGGACGGTTCCTGGAAGACCATCGCCGCGTGGGTGCCGCGCAGGGCGCGCAGTCGGGCGGGGGACGCGGTGAGGACGTCCTCGGAGGGGTCGGCGGTGCCGTCGCCGAGCAGCACCAGGCCGCGGGCGGTCGCGGTGGCGGGCAGCAGTCCCAGGACCGACCTGGCGGTGACGGTCTTGCCGCTGCCGCTCTCGCCGACCAGGGCCAGCACCTCGCCCGGACCGACGGACAGGCTCACGCCTTTCACCGCGGGGGCCGCGCCGGCGTCGGTGGCGAAGGTGACGTGCAGGTCCTCGATGCGCAGGAGGTCAGTCATCGTCCGCGCCTCCGTCCGTTACGGTGCCGGTCGGCTTCGCCGTCGTACCCCCGCGCCGTCGCAGTCGCGGATCGGCCAGGTCGGTGAGGCTCTCGCCGAGCAGGGTGGTGCCGAGCACGGTGAGCACGATGGCCAGGCCCGGCGGGATCGCGGTCCACCAGAGACCCGAAGTGACGTCCTCCACCGAGCGGTTGAGGTCGTAACCCCATTCGGCGGCCGAGTTGGGCTCGATGCCGAAGCCGAGGAAGCCGAGCCCGGCGAGGGTGAGGATGGCCTCGGAGGCGTTGATGGTGAAGATGAGCGGGAGGGTGCGGACCGAGTTGCGCAGCACGTGCCGGAACATGATCCGCCAGGCGCCGGTGCCGATCACCCGGGCCGCGTCGACGAAGGGTTCCGCCTTCACCCGGATCACCTCGGCCCGTACGACACGGAAGTACTGCGGCACGAACGCGACGGCGACCGAGCAGGCCGCCGCGCCGAGGCCGCCGACGAGGCTGGACTGTCCGCCGCTGATCACGATCGACATGACGATGGCGAGCAGCAGCGGCGGGAACGCGTAGAGCGCGTCGGCCAGCCCCACCAGCAGCCGGTCGAGGCGACCGCCGAGATAGCCGGAGGCCAGCCCCAGCACGGTGCCGGGGACCACCGAGAGCAGCAGCGCCGCGAGGATGATCTCCAGCGCGGTCCTGGCACCCCACACCGTGCGGGACAGCACGTCGTACCCGGCGATGGTGGTGCCCAACGGATGGGCGCCGGAGGGGTGTTGCTGCGACCCGAACAGCCGCCCTCCGTGCTGGAGTTGGGCGTATCCGTACGGGGCGAGCAGCGGTCCGAGGAGGGCAGCGAGGACGAACAGCACGGTGAGTACGGCACCGGTGAGGAGCATGGCGCGCTGCACCCTGCCGCCGGTGCGCAGCCGGGCGCGAAGGCGGACCGGCAGCAACGCGGGCCGTCGCACGAGGAGTTGGGACACGGCTCAGTACCTCACTCGGGGATCGATGAGGGCCGCGACGACATCGACGAGGAAGTTCGTGAGCGCCACGACGACGGCGAACAGCGCCACGATCCCTTGCACCGCCGGGAAGTCACGCACCGTCAGATAGTGCGCGAGTTCGTAGCCGAGGCCCTTCCACTCGAAGGTGGTCTCCGTCAGCACCGCCCCGCCGAGCAGTCCGGCGACCTGGAGTCCCAGGACGGTGACGACGGGGATCAGGGCGGGCCGGGTGGCGTGCCGGGTGACCAGGCGGAACGGCGCGACGCCCCGGGAGCGGGCGGCCTCGACGTAGTCGGCGCCGAGGGTGCCGATCAGGTTCGTGCGGACCAGCCGCAGCAGGATGCCGGCGACGAGCAGGCCCAGTGCCACGCCCGGCAGTACGGCGTGCTTCAACACATCGGCTACGGCCGCCCCGTCGCCGCTGCGGAGGGCGTCGACGAGGTAGAAGCCGGTGGTGCTGGTCTGGTTCTGCAGGAAGAGCTGGACGTCGGTGCTCGCCCGGCCGGACGCGGGCAGCCAGCCGAGCCGGATCGCGAACACGAGCTTCAGCAGCAGGCCCACGAAGAACACGGGGGTGGCGTAGGTGAGGACGGCGAACAGGCGCAGTGCCGCGTCGGGCGCGCGGTCCCGGTACGAGGCCGCGACCATGCCCAGGGGCACGCCTACGGCGAGGGCCACGAGGAGGGCGTAGAAGGCGAGTTCGACGGTGGCGGCGCCGTAGGTGCCCAGGACGTGGGTGACCGGTTCGTTGTCGGTGACGGTGCGGCCGAAGTCGCCGGTCGCCAGGGACTTCAGGTAGTCCAGGTACTGGGTGAGCAACGGCCGGTCGTAGCCCGCCTGGTGGAGTTTCGCGTGGAGCTGGTCCGGGGTGAGCCGGTCGCCGAAGGCGGCGCTGATCGGGTCGCCGGTGGCCCGCATCAGGAAGAAGACCAGGCTGACCAGGATGAACACGGTCGGGATGATGAGGAGGAAGCGGACCAGCAGGTAGCGGGCGAGTCCGTACCCGGCGGCGCCGTCGGCGGGGCTGCCGACGGCGCCGGGGGTCGTCTCCTGGGTCAGGGCGCTCACTTCTTCGCGAGTCCTGCCCAGCGGAAGGTGTACGCGCTGGTCAACGCGTCCGGCACACCGCTGACATCGGTACGGGTGACGATCGCCGTGGACCCCTGGAGCAGGGGCAGCAACGGCACCTGCGCGGCGGCCTTGTCCTGCGCCTGCTTGAGGAGTTCGGTCCGCTTCCCCGCGTCGGTCTCCGTCTCCTCCTTCTTGATCAGCTCGCGTACGGCCGGGTCGTCGTAGTCGTTGGCGACCCAGCTGTTGGCCGAGTAGAAGGGCGAGAGGTAGTTGTCGGCGTCCAAGTAGTCGGCGTACCAGCCGAGTTGGTAGAGCGGGTAGAGGTGCTTGATGCGGTCCTTGCCGTACTGGGTCCATTCGGTGGACTGCAGGTTCACCTTGAACAGGCCGGTGGCTTCCAGCTGGGTCTTGACGAGCGCGTACTCGTCGGCCGAGGAGGAGCCGTAATGGTCGCTGTTGTACTGCAGGTTGAGGGTGACCGGGGTGGTCACCTTCGCCGCCTTCAGCCGTGCGGCGGCAGCCGCCTTGTCCGGGCCGCCCTTCTTGTCGCCGTAGAGCGACTTGAAGGAGTCGGTGGCGCCGGTGAGTCCGTCGGGCACCGAGCTGTAGAGCGGCTGGTAGCTGTTCTTGTAGACCTGCTGGGCGAGTTGGGCCCGGTCGACGGAGTCGGCGACGGCCTGGCGGACGGCGAGCGCCTTGGCCTTGTCCGCGCTCTTGGTCCTGGTGCCGTAGGGCTGGGTCTGGAAGTCGAAGACGATGTAGCGGATGCCGTTGCCGGAACCGGTGTGGACCTTGATGTCCTTCTTCTTCGCCAGGTCGTCGAGGTCGGCGGTGGTGAGCGTGCGGTACACGGCGTCGACGGTGCCCTGCTGGACGTCGAGCTTCAGGTTGCTGGCGTCGGTGTAGTACTTGAGCTGGACGTTCTTGGTCTTCGGGGTGCCCAACTGGCCGCCGTAGGAGCCGTTTTCGGCGAAGGAGACCAGGGAGTTCTTGTCGTAGCTCGTGACGCCGTACGGCCCGTTCCACGGCTTGGCCGCGACGATGGCCTTGTCGTCGAGGATCTTGTCCGCGGGGAAGGTCTGCTCGTCGACGATGTAGCCGGCCGCGGTGGACAACACCTGAGGAAACAGCGTGTCGTTGGCGGACTTGAGGGTGAAGACGACCGTGGTCGGTGCGGGGGCGGCGACGGAGGCGAGGTTGTACAGGAGTGAGGAGGGGCCGTTCTCGTCGGCGATCTTCAGGGTGCGGTCGAAGCTGAACTTCACATCGGAGGAGGTGAGTTGATGACCGTTCGCGAACTTCAAGCCCTTCCGCAGCGTCACCGTGTACTCCTTGGGCCCCGTCAGCTCGATGCCGGCGGCCAGGTCCGGGGAGACCTCCGTGGCGCCGTTCTTCACGCTGAGGAGGGTGGCGTAGACCTCGCTCTCGATGGTGCCGGAACCGGCGTCCCAGGCGCCCGCCGGGTCGAGGCTGGTCACCTGGTCCGTGGTGCCGACGGTGATCGTCGAACCGCCGGAAGCAGTGGCGGTCTTGCTGCTCGTGCAGCCGGTGAGGGCGACCAGGAACGCCGTGCCGAGGGATACGGCGCCGAGGGATCGGAACGGTCTGACGGTGCTGGGCTGCTGTGCCATGGCTGGTCTCTGTCTCCGCATGGGTGGGTGCGCGAAGGGGCGGCGGCAGGCAGGACATGCCGACGCGCGCGTTCGCGTGAAGGGTGAGAGTGACGGGTGTGGTGCGGGTGACGGGTGTGGTGCGGGTCAGCTGTGACAGAGACAGCTGGAGACCAGCAGCAGATCCACATGACGCCGGGAGCACAGCACGAGGCTGGTCGCCACGTCGTCCTCCTAGGGGTGTCGCCGGCAACTGGGGCCGGTGGGAGCGCACTTGCAGAACAGGAACATCCGCCGAGCCGCCATCTGGGGCACCCCACTGCGTCGAGGGTTGCCGTCCGGCCAGCCAGGGCTTGATCACCGGAACTCGTAGCTCGCGCTCACCGTAGATCGACTGTTCTCCCGGCGTCAAGACGTCCCCGGGCCCCGCACCGGTGCGAGCGGAAAGTGCTCACCGCCGCGGGAGGTGCTGGAGCCGATCGAGCTGGTGGAGAAGGGAGTTGAGCGATTCCCGCGGTCCGTCCCCGGCGGTGTCGAGGGTGATGTGTTCACGGTTCCAGGGTTCGTAGTCCCGCCGACGCACCTCCTCCCAGTCCGGAAGCGGCAGATCGGGAAGGTCGACCGCCCGGGACGCCACCCGGTGCCGATGCTCGGCCGGATCCGAGCAGATCACTTCCACCTCTACGACCGGAACGCCCGCCCGGGTCCCCGCGTCGCGCCAGCTGTCGCGGGTGACGGCCAGCGGATTGACGGACTCAGCGATCACGGTGAGCCCCTGCCGGAGGTGTTCCTCGGCCAGGGCGTACCCGACGACGTAGCCGGCCGGCCCGACAGGGTGCCGCGCCAGGCCGGAGCGGACGAGTGCCTGCTCGATGGTGTCGACGCGCAGGTGCACCGCGCCGATGCGTGCGGCCAGGCGTCGGGACAGTGTGGTCTTCCCGGTGCCGGGAAGTCCGCCGACGACGATGAGGACGGTGTTCGACGGCATGCCGAATCAGCGCAGCCGGGGCAGGAGTTGCTCGCCGACGCGGATGATCTCCTGTTTGTAGGGGGTGTCGGAGAGGACGAAGTGGGTGATGCCGAGCTTGCGGTAGTCGTCCAGCGCGGTGGCGACGTCGGCGGCGGAGCCGACCAGCCAGGTCGTCGCCGCTCCCCCGCCGCCGAACCTGCCCGGCGTGGTGTAGAGGCAGGTGTCGAGCACCTCGCCCCGGGCGGCGAGGTCGTAGAGCCGCTGCTGTCCGACGGCCGCCTTGCGGTTCCCCGTCCAGGTCAGCTCGTCACCTGGGCCGGCCGCCATCCGCGCGACCCGCTCCTCGGCGGCCCGCCACGCCTCCTCCGTGGTGTCACGCACCACGGTGGTGATCCGCAGCCCGAACTCCAGCGGCGCGTGCCGACGGCCGACCTGCTCGCTCAACTCCTTGAGCCGGTCGATGCGTTCGGCGAGCCCGGCGAGGGGTTCGCCCCAGAAGAGCTGTACGTCCGCCTCCGCCGCCGACACCCGCTCGGCGGCCTCGGACGCGCCGCCGAGGTAGAGCGTCGGATGCGCTCTGCCGACCGTCGTCCAGGGGCGGGGCGCGACCGTGGAACCGCTCACTTGGAAGTGTGCACCGTCGAACGTCACGTCGTCCTCGGTCCACAGCCGCCGCACGAGACTCATGAACTCCTGGGTGCGCGCGTACCGTTGGGCGGGATCGCTGTGGGTGTCGCCGTAGGCGGCCAGGTTGTCGAGTCCGCTGACGATGTTGACCAGGACCCGGCCGCGGCTGAGCTGGTCCAGGGTCGCCGCCGCGGCGGCGAAGTGGCCCGGCTGCCAGTAGCCGGGGCGAACGGCGATCAAGGGCTTGAAGGTGGTGGTCCGGGCGGCCAGCGCGGTGGCGACGGTGAAGGTGTCGGGCCGCCCCCACCCGGTGCCCAGGAGCGCACCGCCCCACCCGTGTCGCTCCGCGGTGCGGGCGAGGTCGGTGGAGTACTCGATGGACCCCCAGCCGTCCGTCGTGTCGTCGCCGCGGTGACCCGGCTCGACGGTGTTGGGGATGTACCAGAGGAATTCCAGGCTCATGGTGCTTCCGATCGCGGGTTGACCAGCGCCGGTCAGTGATCAGGGGATCAGTGATCAGGACATCGGTGATCTGGGGATCAACACAGTGCGCTGGACACGCGAACGAGGTCTACGCAGCGCTCCCTGGTGAGCAGCAGGACCTCGGTCATGCGATCGAGTCTCCGAGGCATCGATCCGCGTGTCAATGGACCCCGACTCGGCGCGGACCATCACCCGCCGGAGATCATCACCCAACTACCGCCTGTTCTCCAGGAGTTGTCGGTCGCCGCAGAAGCCGTGCCATGGTCGTCGCAATCAGTGCCGCCCGATCCGCGACGTCACCGGCCGGCACTTCCACCAGGTCATAGCCGAACAGCCGATAACTCTGTTCGTGGATCCGCTCGAACTCCAGCGACTCCTCGAAACTGATCCGGCGTGCGGCGGTGGGCTCGCAGAATCCGATGGGGCGGATGAAGAAGACCTGCCGCTCGTAGATCTGTTCGCGGGTGATCCGGTCGATCTCGGCGGAGAGCGCCTCCGGGACGGGACGTCCCAGGTAGCCGGCGAGGGCGTGCGTGCAGATCGGAGACCTGTCGTAGATCTGCGTGGACACGGCTCGCGTCGCGGATCGCGTCTGTCGTCGGTGCTGCAGTGCGACGACCTGTTCGACGAAGTCCGCCCGGGTCCGGGGTTCGGCGTCTCCTTCGGCCTGCCTGCGCGTGATGAACGCGGTCGCCGCCTCGTCGACGACGTCGAACCCGCGTTCTTGCAGATGACGGAGGATCGACGTCTTGCCCGCGCCGGGGGCGCCGGTGAGGATGAAGCGCTTCATGGTGGTCAAATCGTAGTACGGGGGCGACCTTTCACGTACTGGAACGGGCCGCCCCCGGTGTTCGGTCCGCTCTCGGCTACGTGTGCAGGGCCTTCTCCAGGCTGTCGATCACGCCGATGGCGTCCGAGTAGGAGCCTGGCAGGAAGTCCGAAGTACCCACCAGGTGATGGGACTTGGTCACCGGGAGGTTCTTGAATGCCTGGAGGGCGAACAGCTTCTGGATGTTGTTGGCGGGGGAACCGTCGTTGTTCGTGTAGTAGACGACGTAGTCGGCGTCCTTGAGCAGGTCCGCCCGCTCATAGGACACGGACTTGGTGTCGCCCTTGGCGACGGAGGCGGTCGCCGACGCGAACCGTACGCCGAGTTCGGTCAGGATCGCTCCGACCGGTGATTCGGCGCCGTAGATCCAGTAGTTGCCGTTGTCGAAGCCGCCCTGGATGACGTCCCAGCGGGCGTCGGCCAGTTCCGTGCCGTAGGTCATGCGTACCGCCGCGATCCTGTCGTCGTACTTCCGCTTCAGCGCGGCCAGTTGGGACGTGCGGTTCACGAACTGCGCTGTCGCGTCCGGGTATGCGGACCAGGTGGCGGTGTCCTTGAAGGGCGCGAAGGTGGTCGGCGCGATGGCGGACAGCTTCCTGTAGGCCTTGGACAGATAGGGGACGTCAACGCCGACGATCAGGTCTGGCCTGAGCTTGGCGATCTCCTCGTAGTCGATGTCCGCACCGGTCGTCACCTTGGGCGTGGCCTTCCAGCGCTTGAGGTAGCGCGGCGGCACATAGGTCTCGCCGCCGTTCTCCACGCCGACGGGCTTGAGGCCGAGGTCGAACAGCGACTCGGTGGCCCAGGAGTGCACCGAGACGATTCGCAGCGGGTGCGCGGGCACGGACACCTTGCCGTGGGCGGTGGCGACCGTCCGGGTCGCCGTCGTACCGCCGGACGAGGTGGAGGCAGAAGAAGAGGAGCCGCAGGCGGCCAGGGTCAGCGCCATCGCGGTGGCGGCCACGGCGGTCAGCAGACGGCGCGGGCCGGACGCCCTGACCGGAGATGAGGTGAGCATGGGGTAGTCCAAAGTCGGTCGGGAGTAAGGGCGTTGAGGGATGTCGAGGGGTGTTGAGGGGTGTTGAGGGGGGTTCATGGACTTGACGCAGTCGAGGTGAGGAACGTCAGGAGGCGGACTGCGGGCCGACGCCCGTCCGCGCGCCGTGCACATGGGTGGCGAGCCCGTCGAGCAGTACCGTGAAGTTCGACCAGCTGTACGCGTACCAGGAGGCCAGGTCGGGCTTCCAGAGCTGGCCCGCGCGGACTGCGGGGGCACGCTTCCACAGGGGGTTGTCCGGCAGCGGGTCGGAGACCGCCCACACCAGCAGGTCCGCCGGGATGGACGGGACGTTCTCCCAACTGACCGCCTGGCTATAGGTGTTGTCGGCTCCGCCGGGCACGGGGACCAGGTCCATGGCGAGCGCGCTCACCGTCTTGAGAACGGCCCAGGTCTTGGGGTTCATCACGCCGACGGTGTTCTTGTCGATGCCGAACACGAACCCCACGCGCAGGTCGGGATTGGCGTCGATGGCGGTCCTCAGTTTGGTGTGTGCCCGCATGTAACCGGTCTTGGCCGCTTTGTCGGTTAGATCGGCACCCAGGGAGTGGGTAAGCCGGTCGGCGGTGGCCGCGATGGTCTCGATCGGGCGGTACATGCTGAGCCCGACGACGGGCGCGATCTTGCTGATCTCCGGGATTTGCGAGGCGACTTGGAGGGTGCCGTCCGGCTGTACGGCGTCGATCAGCAGGTCGGGGCGGGCCTGGGCGAGCGCTTCGAGCCGTACGCCCTTGTCCGCGGAGTAGATCTTGGTGACACCGGACCAGTCGGGCTTCACCGCCGGGACGATGCCCTGACCGGAGTCGGAGGCCGCGACCGGCCGCAGTCCGGCCGCCCACAGCGCCGCGCCCACGGTGTCGGTGAGGAACGCGATCCGCTTCGGCCGCTCCGCCAGTCGTACGGTCTTGCCGCGGTCGTCGGTGAACGACCAACCGGCGCTGCCGGTAGCGCTGTTGGAGGCGGAGTCGTCGGACCCGCACGCGGTGAGTCCGGCGAGCGCGGCCATCCCGAGGCCGCCCGCGAGCAGACCTCGGCGGCTGGGGTGCCGTCGGACGTGAGAGGCGTACGCAGGGCGTCGGAGGGTGGTACTGGGCATGGTGTGTCCTCGGCAGGCGGAGTGGCCGCGGCGCGGCGGCGGAGGGAGAGCGGAGGGAGAGGTGAAGGGCGGGGCGTCAGCGGTGTAACGCGCGCAGCGGCGAAGGGACTTGGCTCACTGGGTGCGTTTCCGCCCACGGGCCACGAGCAGTTGGCACAGGTAGAGGCCGCCGAGTACGCCGGTCATCGCGCCGACGGGCAACTCGGTCTGCGGCAGGACGCGTTGGGCCGCGAAGTCGCTCGCCGTCAGCAGCAGGGCGCCCATGAAGGCGGCCGGTACGACCGGTGGCCCGGGGCTGCGGACGAGCCGGCGGCACAGTTGCGGCGCGGCCAGGGCGACGAAGGCGACCGGGCCGATGGCAGCAGTGGTGGCGGCGGCCAGGGCGGTGGCGGCCACCGCGAGGACGATCCGGCTGCGGCCCAGGGGCACGCCGAGCCCGCGCGCGGTGTCCTCGCCGAGTTCGAGCCAGCTCAGGGCGCGCGCGGCCGGGACGACGACGGGGACCAGGACGGCGAGGGTGATGGCCAGAGGCGTGACCACGGCCCAACTCGCCGAGTTGAGGCTGCCGATGAGCCAGATCTGGGCGTCCTGGGCCTGGTAGAGGCTGGCCCGGGTCAGCAGATACGCGGTCAGGGAGGTGAGCATCGCGCTGATGCCGATGCCGACCAGCACGATCCGGTACCCGGAGGTGCGCCCGCGCCGGACCGAGATCACACCGACGGCCAGCGCGGTGAGCAGACCGCCCGCGATCGACGCGAGCGCGGTGGCGGTGGCGCCGCCGTGGAAGAGGACGATCTGCACGACCGCCCCGCTCGCCGCGCCGCTGGTGAAGCCGACGATGTCCGGACTGCCCAGCGGATTGCGGGACATGCTCTGGAACACCGCGCCGCTCATGCCCAGCGCGGCCCCGGCCAGCACCGCGCACACAAGGCGGGGCAGCCTGAGGCTCATCACGATGAACGAGTCGGCTCCGGTGCCACGCCCGAGCAGACAGTCGACCACCACCGACAGGGGCACCTGGAAGGTGCCGGTGGTCAGGCTGAGCGCGCCCACCACGAGACACGCGGCGGCGAGCAGCAGGCAGACGGTGAGGGTGCGGGGCTGCCAGCGCAGCGAGACACGGCCGTCGTAGAGGCGTAGCACCTGGCCCTTGAGGACCGTGCGGCGGCCGGTGCGCGAGGTGGGTGCGGAGGCGGTCGGGGCGGTCACAGTTCGGCGATTCTTCGGCGGCGGACGAGGGCGATGAAGACGGGGGCTCCGGCGAAGGCAGTGACGATGCCCGCCTGGATCTCGCCGGGGCGGGCGATCACCCGGCCGAGGACGTCCGAGGCGACGAGCAGGGTCGAGCCGACGACCATGGAGTACGGCAGCAGCCAGCGGTGGTCGGGGCCGGTGACCGAGCGGACCAGGTGGGGAACCACCAGGCCGATGAAGGCGATGGGGCCTACGGCAGCGGTGGCGGCCCCGCACAGCAGGGTGACGGAGAGGGTGCCGAGGAGGCGGGTGCGCAGGACGCCGGAGCCGAGAGCGCGCGCGGTGTCGTCGCCGAGGGCGAGCGCGTTGAGCGATCCGGAGAGGCCGAGCGCGAGGAGCCCGCCCGCGGCGAGGAAGGGCAGCACGGTGGTGAGGACGGACAGCGGCAGCCCGGCCAGCGAGCCGACGCCCCAGAACCTGAACTGGTCGAAGACATCGGGCCGTAGCAGCGTCACGACGGAGACCAGCGCGCCGAGCACCGCGCTGACGGCCGTGCCGGCGAGGGCCAGACGGACGGGCGCCGGGCCGGTACGCCCGCGTGAGCCGAGCACGTACACGAGAGCGGCGGCGATGCCCGCACCGGCGAAGGCGAACCAGACGTAGAACGCGGGGTCGGTACTCCCCCACACCGCGATGGCGATGACCACGGCGGTGGAGGCGCCCATGTTGACGCCGAGGATGCCGGGGTCGGCCAGCGGGTTGCGGGTCAGGGCCTGCATCAGGACGCCTGCGGTGGCGAGTGCGGCGCCGACGGCGATGCCGAGCAGGGTGCGGGGGACGCGCAGGTCGAGGACGACCGAGCCGTCGACGGTGGACCGCCGGCCGTGCCACAGGGCGTGCAGGACGTCGAGGGGCGGGATGGCCTTGGCGCCCACCGCGATGCTCAGGACGGCGACGAGCAGCAGCACTCCGGTGGCGGTGAGCAGACCCAGCAGCCGTACGGCGAATCCGCCACGGCGTGCGGTGGCACCGGTGTCGGGTGGTCGGGTCACCGCACCGGTGGCGCTCATGGTGGTGGTGCCCATCGTGCTCCCTCGCGAGGTTGTCGGTCGACGCAAGGGACCGGCGGAGTAATTAGCACTTAGCTTAGCCTTGCCTAAGTACGTTATGACCGTCCGGCTCGGCGGGACAAGCCACGCAGACGCCATGTCATGTCGCGGATCCGCCAGTTGCCGACCCTGCCGAATACCCGGTATCGGCGTCCCGGCTCCGGAGGTCGGCGAAGTAGGCGGCCGGGGTGTAACCCGTCAGGCGGCGGAACGCGGCCACGAAGGCGCTGGGGGTGGCGTAGCCGACGCGTTCGGCCACGCGGGAGACGGGCGCACCCTCGGCGAGGTGGGCCAGGGCGGCCTGCAGCCGAGCGTGCACCCGCCACTGGTTGAACGTCATCCCCGTCTCCGCGAGGAACAGCCGCAACAGCGTGCGCGCACTCGAACCGACGACATGCGCGAACTCCCCCAGGCCGCGCGGGTCCGCGGGATCGTCCAGCAGCAGCGCGGCCAGTTCCCGGGCCCGGGGGTCGATGGGCAGCGGCAGTTCGAACACGGCACCGGGCGCCGGACGCAGCACGTCCAGCAGGACGGCCTCGGCGTGCACACGGGCGTCCGGGGCGAGTTCGCCGGCCAGGTACTCGATCAGGCGCCGGGCGAGCGGCGAGACCGCGAGCACCGTTGGGGCGCTCCAGGCGAGCGGGCAGCGCTCGGGGTCCAGGTAGATGCCCTGGAGCACCGACTCGCGCAGGGCGCCGGTGGAGTGCCGGAGCCCGGAGGGTATCCACAGGGCCAGGTGCGGCGGCAGCACCCAGCACCGGTTCTGGATGTCCACCATGACAACCCCCGATCTGGCCCAGGCGAGTTGATGGTCGTCGTGCCAGTGGTGCTGGAAGGTCTGCCCCCGCTCCATCTCGAACCGTTCCAGATCGATGGAGGTGTCCTGTGCGTCCTGTGCCATGTCCGGCACCCTGTCTCCCGTGGCTGTTGCGCGACATCTCTTGGCGTACTGCCGCGTTTACGACAAAAGTAAGGTGACCCTAACGTAGCCGGGTGACCCCACCCGACTCGCCGCATGCCCTGCTGTGGCACTCCCTGTCCGCCCGACGACGGGACCTGGCGCTGGCGTCGGCTCTGTACACGACGCACCAGCTGGGCGAGGCGCTGGTGCCGGTGATCGTCGGGACGACGGTCGGTACGGCCGTCCAGCACGGCACGCCCGGGTCGATGGCCTGCCAACTCGCCCTGCTGGCAGCGGACTTCCTGGCGCTCTCGATGTCCTACCGCTTCGGCGCCCGCGCCTCGGCCCGGGCCAAGCAGCACACCGAGCACCGGCTCCGGATGGCACTCACGGCACGGGTGCTGCGTCCGGACGGCGGTGTCACGCTGCCGCCGGGCGACCTGCTCAGCCGCGCGTCGGCCGACACCAACCGGGTCGGCACGTTCACCGGTACGGTCGCCTCGACCGTGGCCGCGACGGTGGTGCTGCTCGGCTCGGTCCTCCTCCTGTTGCGCATCTCCCCCGGGCTCGCCGCGCTCGTGGTCGTCGGCACGGCCTGTCTGCTCACCGCGCAGAACCGCCTCTCCCGGACGCTCCGCCGCGCCGGCACCACCGAACAGGTCCACCAGGCACGGGCCACCGAAATCGCCGAGAACCTCGTCCGAGGCCTACGGGTCCTCAAAGGCATCGGCGCCGAAGGAGCCGTAGCGGCGGACTACGTCCAGGTCAGTCAGGACGCCGTGGGGGCCGCGCGCCGGGCCGCACGGGCCGAGGCGACTCTGTTGGCGGTGGGCGGGCTGGCGACCGGTCTGTATCTGACCGCGACCGTGGCGCTGGGCGGACGGCTCGCGCTGGACGGCCGGTTGAGCCTGGGCGAGTTGATCGCGGCGCTCGGTCTCGCGCAGTTCGTGATCGGTCCGATGCGGGTCGTCTCCACGGCACACGCGGCGTATGCCCGCGCGGTGGCGTCCGCGGGGCGCGTGCACGCGGTGCTCGTCGCACCGGCGGCGGTGTCGGAGGTGACGGTGGGCGGCTCGTCCCCGTCCTTGGCCGACTCGGGGACGGTGTCCGAGTCCAGGTCGGCGTCCGAGTTCCCGCCCGGGTCCGGGTCGTTGGGCATCGAGTTCCGTGATGTCGAGTTGCCGGGTGGGGCACGGGCCCAATGGCACGCGACAGAAGGGGTGTTGACCGGGTTGGTGTGTGACGACCCGGCCGCGGCCGACGCGCTCGCGCGGTTGCTGGCCCGCGAGGCCGACCCGCCCGGTGGCCGGATCCTGGTCGGCGGAACCGATCTTGCCGCACTTCCGCTGGACACCCTGCGCGCCACCGTGCTGGTCTCCCCTCACGAGGCGGCCCTGCTGCCCGGGAGCATCGCCGAGAACCTGGCCGCGCTCACCGACGACGGCCCCGCCCTGACCGAGGCGGCCCGGGCCTCCTTCGCGGACCAGGTCATCGCCGCGACACCGCAAGGCGCACACACCTCGGTCGGCGACCGGGGCGAACTGCTCTCCGGCGGTCAACGCCAGCGCGTCGCACTCGGACGGGCGCTCGCGGCCCGGCCGCCGGTACTGGTCCTGCATGAACCGACCACCGCCGTGGACACGGTGACGGAGGACGCGATCGCCGAGCGCGTTCGCGGGGCGAGGGCGGGTCGCACGACGCTGGTCGTCACCAACAGCCCCGCGTGGTTGGCGCGTTGCGATCACGTCGTCCACATCTCCGCGATGGGCAGGCGGGTTCCGGATGCGGCCGGAGCACCGGGTGCCGGTCCAACGCAGTCCGCTACCCCCGGTGCCGGTTCAACAACCGCGCAGATCGAGGCCGTTACACCGGGGGCTGGTCCAGCGTCCGCGCATCCCAGGACCAGTGCACCGGGCGCCGACCCGACACCCCGGCGCCCCGAATTGACCACACCGAACACCGATCCGACACCCGCGTACTCCAGGACGACTGCACCGAGCGTCGATCCATCTCCCGCGCCCGGCACATCTGTTGCGCCGAGCACAGGTCCAACTCCCCCACAGCCCAAGGCCACTCGATCGAGCACCGACCCAACGGCCGCGCACCCCAGCGCCAGTCCAACTCCCCCGCACCGCAACACCCCCAGGACCACAGCCCGATGACCACCGCACCCGCACCCGCACCCACCCATCAGCCCCTCACCCCCGCACCGCTGCTGCCGGTGGCCACGGCTCGGCAGACGCGGGCCCGCCTTCGGGACGCGCTTCAGGGCAGGTGGCTGATGCTGTGGGCCGTCGTCGCCGCCCTGGGGGTCGACAGCGCGCTCGCCCTCGCCGGGCCGACGGCCATCGGGCGTATCACCCAGGCCATCGCCGACCGAGGTGCCTCCGGCGCGCTGGTCGGCCCGGTGCTGCTCCTGGCGGGGGCCGCCACGGCCGGTGCCATGACCGGCTGGTGCGCGGCCGTACTGTCGGCCCGGCTCGTGCAGCCCGTCGCCGCCCGGCTGCGCGAGGACGCCGTCACGGCGGCGCTCGCCGTGCCCGTGGACGTCGTCGAAGCGGGCGGCACCGGCGACCTGGTCTCCCGGGTCTCCGGTGACGTGGACAGGGTGTCGCAGGTGGCGTCCGGAGCGCTGGGCAACTTCGTCGCGGCGGCGCTGACGATCGCCGCGACCCTCGTCGGACTGGCCGCCCTGGACTGGCGGTTCGCGCTCGCGGCACTGCTCGCGGCGCCGCTCCAGGCGTACGCCCTGCGCTGGTATCTGCGCACCTCGCAGCCGCTTTACGCGGCGGGCCGCACCGCCGACGGACGCCGTGCCTCGGCGCTGCTCGGCGCGTTCGCCGCGCTGCCCACACTGCGCGCGCTGCGCCTCGGCCCGGGCCGGTACGCCCGGGTGGAAGCGACCTCGGCGGAGGCGATGACGTACGAACTCCGGGCCACGCACGCGGCGACGAGGTTCTACGGCCTGCTCAACGGCGCCGAACTCGTGGGCCTGAGCGCGGTGTTGGTCTCGGCGTACGCCCTGGTGCACGCGGGGCCGGCCGATGTGGGCGCCGCGACCACGGCCGCGCTGTTCTTCGTGGGGCTGTTCGACCCCGTCAACATGATGCTCGGCAGCTTCGACAGTGTGCAGCAGGCGGCGGCCGGCCTCGCCAGGATCGTCGGCGTCACACTCCACGGACCCGCACCGCACGAACGCCCGCAGGGCCCAATTGACCGTCAGGACAAGACACTTGTCGTGCACGACGTCCACCACCGCTACGGCACCGGCCCTGACGTGCTGCACGGCGTCCAGCTCGAACTGCCCGCCGGGCAACGGCTGGCGATAGTCGGCGCCACGGGCTCGGGCAAGTCCACGCTGGCGAGCCTCGTCGCAGGCCTGCGCCTCCCGTCCTCGGGACGGATCACCCTCGGCGGCACCGACACCGCCGACCTCGCCGCCCCCACGCCGGACGGACGGCGCCGGATCATGCTGGTGACCCAGGAACACCACCTGTTCCCGGGGACCGTCGCGGACAACCTCCGCCTCGCCCGCCGCGACGCCTCGGCGTCGGACCTCGACGCCGCGCTCGCCGCCGTAGACGCGACGGGGTGGATCGACGCCCTGCCGGACGGCGCGGACACCCCGGTCGGCACCGGAGGCGTCGGTCTCACCCCGCGCCAGATACAGCAACTCGCCCTGGCCCGCGTGCTGTTGCTCGACCCCGAGGTGGTCGTCATGGACGAAGCCACGGCGGAGGGCGGCAGCGACACCGCCCAGGCCCTCGACCGGGCGGCCCTCGCGGCGGCCGAGGGCCGTACGGCGGTCGTGGTCGCCCATCGTCTGTCCCAGGCTGCCACCGCCGATGTCGTGGTGGTGATGGACGACGGCAGGGTCATCGAGCGGGGGCACCCCGACGAGCTGCGGTCGGCGGGCGGGGTCTACGCCCGCCTGTGGGCCGCCTGGTCACGCGGCACCGAGTGACCGGGCACCATCGACCACCCCGCTCGGCTCCGCACGACCCGCGCACGCCCCGCACGACCCCGCGCTGACCGATGCGATCTTGGAGCCGCATATACTCCATGACCACGACATCAGCCGACCCTGACCTCACATCCATACCTGCCCGTGCCGCGCACCCGAGTGCTGGGGACATGGGCAAGGCGGAAACGGTTGTGGGTGGGGGTGGCGGGCGGCTGCGATCAGCCCAAAGTCTCCTCGCCAGGGCAGGGAGACGGGCGGTTCGGCCACGGCGGAGCCCGTATCGCCCGCGCCGCCCCGTAGGCTTCGTGGTGTCTACGGCGTCACATAGCGGGCGCCAAACCACTGGAGGCAACACCGCATGCTGATCGCTCAGCGCCCCTCGTTGACCGAAGAGGTCGTCGACGAGTTCCGCTCCCGGTTCGTGATCGAGCCGCTGGAGCCGGGCTTCGGCTACACCCTTGGCAACTCCCTGCGCCGTACGCTCCTTTCCTCGATCCCGGGTGCGGCGGTCACGTCCATCCGTATCGACGGAGTGCTGCACGAGTTCACCACCGTGCCGGGCGTCAAGGAGGACGTCACCGACCTGATCCTCAACATCAAGCAGCTCGTCGTCAGCAGTGAGCAGGACGAGCCCGTCGTGATGTACCTGCGCAAGCAGGGTCCGGGTCTGGTCACCGCCGCCGACATCGCGCCCCCGGCCGGTGTCGAGGTGCACAACCCCGATCTCGTCCTCGCCACGCTCAACGGCAAGGGCAAGCTGGAGATGGAGCTGACCGTCGAGCGCGGTCGCGGCTACGTCTCCGCCGTGCAGAACAAGCAGGTCGGTCAGGAGATCGGGCGTATCCCGGTCGACTCGATCTACTCGCCCGTGCTGAAGGTCACGTACAAGGTCGAGGCGACCCGTGTCGAGCAGCGCACCGACTTCGACAAGCTGATCGTCGACGTCGAGACGAAGCAGGCCATGCGTCCCCGTGACGCCATGGCGTCGGCCGGCAAGACCCTGGTCGAGCTGTTCGGTCTCGCCCGCGAGCTGAACATCGACGCCGAGGGCATCGACATGGGCCCGTCCCCGACGGACGCCGCCCTCGCCGCCGATCTCGCCCTGCCGATCGAGGAGCTGGAGCTCACGGTCCGCTCCTACAACTGCCTCAAGCGCGAGGGCGTCCACTCGGTGGGTGAACTCCTGGCGCGTTCCGAGGCCGACCTGATGGACATCCGCAACTTCGGTGCGAAGTCCATCGACGAGGTCAAGGAGAAGCTGGCCGGCATGGGCCTCGGCCTCAAGGACAGCCCGCCCGGACTGAACCTGTCCGCCGCTGCCGACACCTACGGTGCCGACGACGACGTGGACGCCGGTTTCGTGGAGACCGAGCAGTACTGATGCCGCGCTGCGCCGGCCTTGGTGACACTCCGCGGCCGGGAACAGGAGACTTCCACACTGTTCCCGGCCCGGAGGGAAACCTCGGCCGGCTCCGCGTCGGCGCACAGACCTTGGGGAGACTGTCGAACCTCGGCGAGACTGTCGAACGTCCCGCTCAGGGCTCGGGAGTCCATTCCACGGGCGGTGGCCTACGGCTGTAGCGGGCTCCCCTGGTGCCGAAGTGGGCGAGGTGGAGCGTCTCACCTCCAGATGGCTGTTCCGGCCGTCCGCCCAGCTCCGGGCCCGCTCGCGCCTCCACGGGTCCTGCAGGGTCCGCGGGGCGGCCGGGTCGCGCCGGTAGCCGTTGAGGCCGCGGACGAGAGCCTCGCTGTGGAAACCCTTGACCCGGAAGTTCTCCAGGTCCTCCGCCCGCACGACCATGTTGACGGCACCAGCCCAACAGGCCGTCCGGTGCCTATTCTTCGCTGGTTCCCATGTCCGCCACGCCACGAATTCTCAGTCACGGAACGCGGCACGGACAAAGCCTTTGTGGGGTTCTCGGAATGCGGGGCAGGCGGGTCGGCCCACTTGATGCCGTTGTCCGTGACATAGCGGACCGCACCAAGCGTCACACGGTGGCCATAGCCCTCCGGCCGCCCGCCCCGCCCCTCCGATAAGGCGGGAATCGCCGACACGGTGAATGACAGGCCTCTCAGGAACGGCCTAACTCACCGTCCACACCTGGGCCGCTGCCGGGTGTGCGTCGTCGCAACTCCATTGCATGAGCTGGCTGCCGGTACTGCCGACCGTGTCGAGGCACAGGTTGGTGCCCACGTGCCGGAATTTCGCGCCGCCCTTCTGGTCGACGATCGCGGCGGTTTCGACCCACTGTTCCGACGCCAGCCCGTCGCAGAGGTATTCGTCGACGGCCTCTCCGGGAACGCTGGTGCCGTTGTTGACCTCGGCGCAGTACCCACTCGCCTGATTCACCAGGTAGTAGGTGTCCGTCGCACCGGTCGACACGAAAGCCCAGTTCTGGGTGCTGGAACCGTTGCAGTTGGCCAGCTGAAGTCTGACGTTGAGTACCCCGCCGGGCGCGTCCACGCATTGGGCGAAGGCCATGTTCTTGATCGTGTGATAGCTGCTCGCGGCCGCCGCGGCCGTGACGCGGGCGGTGATACCCGCCGTAGAGTCCGCGGTCGGCGTGGCGGCACTGGCCCCCGTCGCCAACGTGACCATGCCCGCGCAACTCACCAACGTCGCCGCCAGGACAGTGATCCTGTTTCGGATCTTCATCGCCATGACTCCTCTGACTTGTCGACCGGAAACCCGATATCCGATATCCGATTTCCCCTATCCGATATCGCCTTGTTCGTGGACAGCGTGTTCCGCCGACAGCCCGCCGTCGCCCTCTGTTCCGCTCAGCGGACCGGCCGCCGCTCGCCAGCAGTGCGGGGGCACTATGCCGGGCGATCCTCGGTGTGATTACCCGGGGCGTCTGCGCAGACCCCGGATGCGGGGAATGGCATCGAGCAGCGGGGGATGAACCGCTCGCCAAAGTGCCGGTTTCCGACGGTCGTCCTCAGACGCTTCGGCGAGCAGGTGTGCCCGTCGCACACAACCGCGGCCGACCAGAAGAAAAGCGGGCCGGCTCCCCACGCACGCGCTGTGCGGTCCTGCCAGACCAACGCGCCCTGGAGCTTGCGGTGCACCAGCTGAACCTCCGGCGCGGGCGTTGCGTATCAATTCCGCAAGGGACAGCCCCGGTCCCCGCCACGGGACGGAAGGAACGCACCGTGCCCACACCGCCCGCCTCCGACTCACCGGACGACCGCACCGCGCTGGAACCCATCCGCGTACTGCGCCCGCGCCGTACCGACGCCCTGGCCCAACTGCTCGAAGACATACGCCAGGACAAGGACTACCGCACCCACACAACCGAGGCCGCACCCGTCCCCCACACCCCGACCGGCGGCGACACAGAGGAACTCCCACCCGTCCCCGGCGTCAGGACGGAGGAAATCCCCGCGCCCCACGGCGACGTCCGGCCACCGCGCCCGGTGGACCGCCCGCGCCTGAGGCCCGGACAGCGCCGCGCGGCCGTGGTGATCGCGGTCGCCGCGGCGGCCGTCGCCGGCTTCGGCTGTTCCCTCCTGATCCCCAGCCCCACCGAAGCCACCCCGGCCGCACCCCCGGCAAGCCCCTCGGCCGCCCCGGCGTCGGCCGCCCCGAGCGCGGTCGGGGCCTCGGACGTCCTGACCAACCCCGGCTTCGAGTCGGGCAGGGTCTCGCCGTGGAACTGCCCCGGCAACCCGGGTTCGATCGTCACCTCTCCCGTCCACTCGGGCTCCAAAGCCCTCCAGGGGACGGTGAGTTCGAGCGACACCGCGCAGTGCGACCAGACCGTCGCGGTACGGCCGAACACCACCTACTCACTCAGCGGCTGGGTCCGCGGCGCCTACGTCTACCTGGGCGTTAACGGCGCCACCTCCACCTGGACCAATTCCCCCTCCGCCTACAGCCGACTGACCGTCTCCTTCACCACTGCCGCGTCCCAGACCACCGCGACCATCTACGTCCACGGCTGGTACGCCCAGGGCACGTACTACGCCGACGACATCACCCTGAACGGGCCGGGTGGCGGCACTCGTCCCTAAGGGCCACCCGTGTGCGGGCTGCCCTTCCGCGCGTCCCCCGGACAGGACAGCGGGCGCCACGAATCGTTCCAGGCGGGGGGCTGCGGCCAGGCCTGCTTTGTCCGGACGGTCTACGCTGTTGCCGTTGTGTGCCCGAGCCCAGCACCCGGCACCTGGAGGGCGCAGCGCTGACAGGCCCCCGGATCGTTTTCGCCCGCCCGCAGAAGGGACCACGCGATGGACCCTGATATCCGAACCCGTGCCGCGATCGAGGAACACTGGCAAGCGTCGGAGCAGGGAGACGGCGAAACCGAGCACGCGATCTACGCGCCGGACGCGATCCTCGACTATCCCCAGTCAGGGGAACGGTTCCGGGGTCGCGCGACGATCGCTGCGCAACGCGGCGGCCACCCTGCCGACCGGCACTTCAGCGTCCTCCGGATCACCGGCAGCGGGGAGCTGTGGGTGAGCGAGTGCGTGATCACGTACGACGGGGCGCCCACCTACTCGGTGAGCATCATGGAATTCGCCCACGGGCATGTGGTGCACGAGACGCAGTACTTCACGAACACCTTCGGTGCGCCCGAATGGCGAACAGCACTCGCGGAGCCGATGCCGGGCCGGGAGATCACCAGGGACTGAACCCTGCCCGGTCCTTGGCTAGCTCGGTTCCACCTCCACCCCGCACTCTCCTTGGTGAACAAAGCCCTGGCCCTTGAAGTCGCCCATGGCCTTCTTCGCCCCGTTCGGACAGCGCGAGCGCGCCGTTCCGGGTCAGGCCAGGTCAGGTCGGGTCAGGTCACCGGCCGGTTCCAGGACGGCCGCTCTGCCCTCGTGCATCGCCGCGTCCGCGACCGCGACGCCATCAGCGCGGAACACCTCTACGAATCGGGCCAGTTGCTCCTCGCACGCCGTCGCGATGGCGGTCGGCCCGGGATCGGAAGGAGGGAGAGGGCCGACGGGTTCGTTCAGGAAAACCATCCCCGATCGTGTGGCCGGGTCAGGTGGGAAAAGCGCTGCCGGATGGCGGGAATCGTCCGCCATCCGGCTAGCCGTCGCCCGCCTGATCCGGCCGCACAATCGCAGGACGGTTTTCCCTAGGGCAGGCAGGTGTGCGATGAAGTACGGAGCCGCTTTTGACGTGCGGGTCCCCATGAGGGACGGCACGGAGTTGTCGACGAACGTCTGGCGACCGGAGACGGACGAGCCGATGCCTGTGCTGCTCGCGCGTACGCCCTATGACAAGGAGAAGGCGGGTCTGGAGAGCGGCCTGATGCCGACCCTGTACGGCATGCTGCGCGGGGGTTATGCGGTGGTCGTCCAGGACTGCCGGGGAACCGTCGGTTCGGACGGTGTCTTCGTACCGCACGTGGACGACGCCTCGGACGGCGCCGACACGGTGGCCTGGCTGGCCGAGCAGGAGTGGTGCGACGGCAACGTGGGCATGTTCGGGGCCTCCTACCTGGGCATGGTGCAATTCCTGGCCGCCTCGTCCAAGGTCCCGGCGCTCAAGGCGATCGCTCCCATGATGACGACGGCCGACTTGTACGCGGCGCCTTGGCGTTCCCGGGGTGGGGCGCTGTCTTTGGACACCGTGCTCGGCTGGGCCACTCTCATGGCTTTGGGCAAGGCTCAGCGGGATCTCGCGCAGGGGCGGGCCGACGTCGCGGATGTGGTCGCCCTCGCGGCGCGTGTGGCGGACCGGTCCCGGCGCAACGAGCACACGCCGGTGGCCGACCAGCCGTTGATCTCCGCCCACCTGCCCTGGATGGTCGATGCCGCGATCAGCCGCCCCGACCGCGACCAGTCCTGGCGGGACCTGTCGGCGCTGGAGCAGGTGGCTACGCTCACGACACCCGCGCTGCACATCGGCGGGTGGTACGACCTGTTCATCGGCGAGACGTTGCGTGACTTCACGGAGATGAAGGCGGGGGCCGGTACGGCGGAGGCGAGGGAGGGTCAGCGACTGATCGTAGGGCCTTGGTCCCATATGCCCGTCGGGCACGTCGGCTTCTTCCCGGACCGTGACTTCGGAATGGCGGCCGGCACGGACGTCACGGCGTTGGGTGAGCAGCAGATCGCCTTCTTCGACCGGTGGTTGAAGGGACGGCCGGACGCGCTGGAGGGTCGGCTGCCGGTGCGGTTGTTCGTGATGGGGGTCGACCAGTGGCGGGACGAGCCGGACTGGCCGCTGCCCGACACCGACTACCGGAACTATTACCTGGAGGGCGACGGCCCAGCGAACAGCGCCGCGGGCGCGGGGCGGTTGTCCACGGCCGAGCCGACCGGCGACTTCGTCGACACGTACCTCTACGACCCGCTTCGACCGGTGCCCTCGCTCGGCGGCAGCCTCATGAGCCTCACTGGATACGACGGTCCCGCCGACCAGCGCCCGCTGCACGACCGTGACGACGTGCTGGTCTTCACGACCGAGGTGCTGGAGGAGCCCGTGGAGGTGACGGGGCCGGTGTCGGCACGGCTGTTCGTGAGTTCGTCGGCCGTGGACACGGACTTCACCGCGAAACTGGTCGACGTCCACCCGGACGGGCGGGCCATCGTCCTGTGCGACGGCATCCTGCGCAGCCGCTACCGGGAGGGCTTGAACGCCCCGCAGTTGATGACTCCCGGCGAGGTGTACGAGATCGAGGTCGATCTCATCGCCACCGCCAATGTCTTCCTCGCCGGACACCGGATCATGCTGGAGATCTCCAGCTCCAACTTCCCCCGCTACGACCGGAATTCCAACACCGGCGGGATCATCGCGCAGGAACACCTCTCCGACATGGTGGCCGCGGTCAACCGGATCCACCGCGGCGCCGAGTACCCCAGCCGGATCATCCTGCCCGTCGTCCAGCGCTAGCGTGCTGCCGGGTGGAGCAGCAACCGGCGGGCGGCGAGGGCCAGTTGCACCCGTAGTCGGCCTTGGGGTTCGTGTACCGGAAACCCCAGGGACTGCTCGATCGCGGTGAGCCTGCCTTTGAGCGTCGAGTGGTGAACGTACAGGGCCGCCGCCGCGAGCCTCAGGCTGCCGTGCGAGGTGAACTCGACCAGCGTGCGCAAGACCCACGGACCGGAACGGGCCGCCTTCTCCAGAGCGCGGACGTCGTCCGGCGGTGAGGCGGGGTCTAGGGCGTCGACGAGCAGGGCCAGCGTGCCGAGTTCCTCGAAGAGGACGACGCCGGGTCCTGGGTCGTTGTCGGTGCCCGCGGCGGCGTAGCGCAGTGCGGTCCTGGCCCGGCCCCAGGACCGTGGGAGTTCCAGCAGGGGAACGGCGGGTCCGATGCCCGTACGTCCGAGACCGCCCCAGCGTCGCGCCCGGGCGGCGCCGTCCCCGTCGTCCTTCGCGGCGGCCACGATCTGTCCGGCGCTGTCGGCGGACGCCACCGCCCGCAGGTCGGCCCCTCCGGGCAGGTGCAGCAGCCGGGCCGCGTGCAGGCGGTCGCTCTCGCTCGCGGCGCTGTCCAGAAGCACCTCGACCGCGGCCGGGTCGTCCGAGAACGGGCCCGCACTCCTCCCGGCCGCGTCGCGGGTGCGATGGAGCACCTCACGGGCGGCGAACGCGACCCGATCGAGCACCATTGCCTCGATCAGCGAGTGCCGGCCGACCCGCTCCAGCCAGAGCGCCGGCCGGCCACCCGGCACGAGGGGTGCGCCGATCCAGCGCGGATCGATCGGTCCGCCGTCGCGCTCGACCCGGCCGTCGAGGTCGGCGCGGAGGGCGACGGCGAACCGTTCGTCGATCAGCCGGGCAGGTGAGCCGGTCAGTATTGCCGCCGCGGACAGGATGGGCCCCAACCCCGCGTGCCCTTCGACGAGTTCGTCGAACCGGGCGATGACCCTGATGGCGGCTCCCGCCTCCGGGTCGAGGGCGTCCAGTTTGGCTACTACGTGGTGCATGACCGTCTCGATTCGTTCGGCTCCGTCAGCGCAGGTTGGCTCGGAAGAAGGAGCCGATGGTGTCGAGGCTCAGCGCCGGTCCTGTACTGGTCCCAGTCTTCCCGCAACCCTTCGAGGTGCCCGATCGGGATCTGGTCGTCCGCGTCGCCATGCCCGATGAGGAACGCCGGGAGCCTGCGGGCGGACGAGATGTACGTGAGCGGGCTGGCCTGCTTCAACTGCCCGGCGGCCTTGGCGAAGTCGGTGGGTCCGGACAGGTCCACGACGGCGTCGACGCAGCTGGAGGGTCCGGTCGTACCCATGGCGCCTTCCAGAGAACGGACGCCACAGCTGGTGCCCACCACGGAGACGGGGACTTGACGCTGCCGCTCAGTGTGCAGTCGACGGAGGCGACCACGGGGACCGACTTGCTCTCGCTCTGTGCCGAGGCGTACGACACGTTCGAGTAAGTGGTGTAGCCGGAGCCAGAGTTGGCGTTGGCGTTGGCGTTGGCGATCGTGGGACTCGCGACCACGCCGAGACAGGCCGACGCCGACGCCAGCGTGGTGACCAGGTGACGTCTCATGCGATGTCGGACTCCTTTGTCCTCAGTCACGGAATGTCCTCTGTCGCGGAACTTCTTGCGTCGAGGTCACCACGGCGGAAGTGGAGGACTCTCCTCCGGGAGTATTGACGTTTCTTTACGATGACCACAAGGTCGCGATGAGGATTCACAGCTTCAGACCCGGACGGCCCGTTGTCCCGTCCGAGTGACAGCGGACCGTTCCGCCCCTGCCTCAGGCGCGGTGCGCGGGTCTCACCCCGTGCGCGGATGAGCGTGGCTCGGCCCGGCGCGGCACGTCTTGTGCCGGGCCGGGCCGTTGTTCATGAGTTGCAGCTCAGGTGGGCCGCTCAGGATGTCGAGGCATTAGCCGTTCATCCGACTGCGGACCCTCTCGACGTCAGCGCCGTGGGCACCGTCCCGGACGTCGCGGACAAGGCTGTCGCCAGTCAGGCGAGGCGTCAGGTGGGGCTCAGTCGGCGCACTGTCCAGCGACACATCCAGCGGGTGACGACCCTCGCCAGTGACTCACCCGGCGCTGAACGGGCCGCACATCAGGTTGCCGGGTTCGGCGGGGTCGTCGCTGATCCAGAACTGGGTCCACAGCGTGGCGAACTCGGGGCGGCTGAGGTAGCCGTCGGCGTCCTGGTCGAGCCGGTCGAAGGCACCGCCGGTCTCCACGGGCCGCCCGTGCCAGGTGTCGACGAGACGCTGGTGCTCACCGCGCGAGATGCGCCCGTCGGCGTTCTCGTCGACCGCGTCGAAGATGGTGTCGGCGGTGGCGGTGACGGCCTCGGGGATGGTCGGCAGCATGTCCACCATGGCGAGGATGTCGTCCATGTCGATCCGGCCGTCCCGGTCCGTGTCGACGGTCTCCGACAGCTGCTGCCACCAGCCCTTCAGTACGCCGTCCACGCGCGCCGCCAGTTCCGATCCCTCTCTCACTCGCGGCAGCCGGCCCCAGCGCTCCGCCAGGGCCACGAAGTCCGCCTCCTCCAGATAGCCGTTGCCGTCCGCGTCGAACGCCTCGAACATGGCCCGGAGCTTGGTCCGCTGGAACTCGCTGGACATCAGGTGTCTCCTCGCTCGCAGTACTTCAGTACTGAGGACATGCTTTCCGCGACCGACCGCCCCGCAACGGCGCTCGCGCTCACCGCGGCGGGCACCCGCGCGCCCACGCGCCCGCCCGGTGCGTCGGGCGCCGGTTTGCCCCCGGCGGATGCAGGACCGTTCCCCGGCAATCGTCCACGCCCGCCGAGGGCCGCCACCGATTCCGTACCCTGGCGGCATGCGCATGCGCCCCACCCTGAGCTGGACCCCTACGACGGACCCACTGCCTGGCACCACCGACCTGGAGCCGGTCGTCGACGCGCTGAACGCCGGCGGAGTGCTGGTGCTCAGCGGGGCGGGCATCTCCACGGAGTCGGGCATCCCCGACTACCGGGGCGAGGGCGGGAGCCTGAGCCGGCACACCCCGATGACCTACCAGGACTTCACCGCAAGCGCGCACGCACGGCGCCGGTACTGGGCGCGCAGCCACCTCGGCTGGCGCACCTTCGGGCGGGCCCGCCCGAACGCGGGGCACCTGGCGGTGGCAGCCTTCGCCCGGGACGCCCACGTCTCCGGCGTGATCACCCAGAACGTCGACGGCCTGCACCAGGCCGCCGGCAGCGAGGGTGTCGTGGAACTCCACGGCAGCCTGGACCGGGTCGTGTGCCTCTCCTGCCGCGCCATCAGCCCACGCCGCGAACTCGCCCGGCGCCTGGAGGCCGAGAACCCGGGTTTCGCCCCGGTCGCCGCCGGGCTCAACCCGGACGGTGACGCGGACCTCACCGACGCGCAGGTCGGGGACTTCCGCGTCGTCCCGTGCGCCGACTGCGGGGGCGTCCTCAAACCGGACGTGGTGTTCTTCGGCGAGGCGGTTCCGCCGCAGCGCGTCGAGCACTGCCGGAAGCTGGTCCGCGAGTCGACCGCGCTGCTGGTCCTCGGTTCGTCGCTGACGGTGATGTCCGGGCTGCGGTTCGTCCGTCAGGCGTCCCAGGAGGGCAAGCCGGTGCTCATCGTCAACCGCGACCCCACCCGGGGCGACCCGCACGCCCTCACCCGGGTCGCGCTGCCGCTGGGAACGGCCCTGACGACCGTCGCCGACCGACTCGGCATTCCGGTCGGCGGGCCGACGGACTGAGGAACAGGTCTGTCTGGATGACGGCCTTGAACGAAGCCGGGTTCACCGGGACCGTAGTCGCGAGCGAGGTCGCGGCCGTGCACGAGCCGGCCGAGGGTGCATTCGCCGACAGGGCCCCATGCCAAGAAACCTTCACACCTCGGTAGAAACAGGTGCGTCGGAGCTAGACGAGTAGTTCCGATTGTGGGGTTCACGGACGCAGGGAGGGTGTCCAACATCGGGTTGTGACGACCGATTTAGACACCCTCTTGACGGCACTGTACGTGCATGTCGATGACCATTTGAAGACACCGCGGTGGCGTGGGCGTCCGCCGCTGCTGACCGATGCCGAGCTGGTGACCCTGGCGGTGGCCCAGGCCGTCCTGGGCTTCCACTGCGAGGCCCGATGGCTGCGCTTCGCGCACGCTCACCTGCACAGAATGTTCCCGTACCTGCCGCAGCGGCCCGCGTACAACAAGCGCCTGCGAGCGGCTCTGCCCCTGGTCAAGCGGGTCATCCGGTCACTGGCAGCCGACACCGACCTGTGGCTGGACCCGCTGTGGGTCGTGGACTCCACGCCCGTCGAGTGCGCCCGCTCCCGGGAAACCGTGCGCCGCTCGGACCTGGCCGGCTGGGCCAACTACGGCTACTGCCGCTCCCACTCCCGTTTCTACTGGGGCCTGAAACTGCACCTGGTGTGCACCCCGGCCGGACTGCCCGTCACCTGGGCCCTCGCCGACCCGAAGATCGACGAACGGCAGGTGCTGGCCGCCCTGATCGACGAGGAGCCGCACCTGGCAGCCGCCCGGCCGGGCCTGCTGATCCTGGCGGACAAGGGCTACACCGCCGCCGAACTCGACCGCTTCCTCGCCGCCCGCGGCATCCAGCTGCTGCGGCCCTCCTACCGCAACCGCGGCACCCCACACCCCGCAGAAGCCCTGCTCAAGACCGTGCGGCAGCTGATCGAGTCGGTCAACGACACCCTCAAGGGCCAGCTCGACCTCGAACACCACGGCGGCCGGACCATCGAAGGCGTCGGCGTCCGCGTGGCCCAGCGGATCCTGGCGATGACCTGCGCGATCTGGCACAACCGCGCCATCGGCGCACCCATCACCAGGTCACTGATCGCCTACGACCACTGAGACACATCGGAACTACTCATCTAGCGCACGCAGGCCGACGGGCGCCCTGCGTCCAGGGCCAAGCCGCTCGACCCGACACCGAGCGTGACGTCGCGTCAGCAAGCCGAATCAGCACACCGCTCAACTGTGAAGACCCCGGAGAGCAGGCCTGTCTCCCCCACGGCGAACGAGTGCGGGACGAAAGAACCGTCGCGGTCATCCCGCCCCGCACACCCGCCACCGGAGGGGCTCGGCGGTCAGCTGCCGACGAGCATCTGCCAGGTCTGCGGTCCGACCTGGCCGTCCACGCCCAGGCTGTGCGCGGACTGGAAAGCCCGGGCGGCGCTGACAGTGCCGGAGCCGAAACTGCCGTCGACAGTAAGGCCGTAGCCGAACTTGTTCAGCTCCACCTGGGCGGCCCGGACGGCGTCACCGCTGGAGCCGTCCTGAACCTGGACGATCAGCGCCGACCACGTCTGCGGGCCGATCTGACCATCCACGCCGAGACCATGCGCGGACTGGAAGCTCTTGGCCGCGGCAAGGGTGGCCGACCCGAACTGGCCGTCAGCGGTGATCGAGGCACCGTGGTAGCGCAGCAGGTACTGCGCGGCCAGCACGTTGTTCCCGGTGTCGCCGTCGATGACGTTCGGCCAGGGCGGCGCGACGGTGCTACCGCCCGAGGCGCCGTTCCCGGTGCCCACGAGCATCTGCCAGGTCTGCGGTCCCACCTGGCCGTCCACACCCAGGCCGTGCGCGGACTGGAAAGCCCGGGCGGCGCTGACAGTACCGGAGCCGAAACTGCCGTCGACAGTAAGGCCGTAACCGAACCGGTTCAGCTCCACCTGGGCGGCCCGGACGGCGTCACCGCTGGAGCCGTCCTGAACCTGGACGATCAGCGCCGACCACGTCTGCGGGCCGATCTGACCATCCACGCCGAGACCATGCGCGGACTGGAAGCTCTTGGCCGCGGCAAGGGTGGCCGACCCGAACTGCCCATCCGCGGTGATCGAGGCACCGTGATAGCGCAGGAGATACTGCGCCGCCTGCACGCTGGGCCCCGTCATGCCGTCGGTGATGTTCGGCCAGGACGGCAGGATGACACCTCCACCGCCGCCGCCCGTGCCGCCCCACTGGCCGAAGTCGGCGGCCATCGCCTGGTCGAGGTCCGCGTCGTGCCCGGAGACCGTTATGTCGTTCTGGACCTGCCGCAACTGCGCGCGGCTGTCCCAGTTCCCGCCGGACCACGCGTACGTCTGCCAGCCCCAGGCTATTTTCCCGCTGTCGAAGAGCTCCCCGATCACGTGGTAGCCGCCGTACGCACCGGTCCGAGACCGGCCGATCACCGAGGCGACGCCGTCGAAGTAGGAGTTGAGCGCGGAATACATCGAGGGCTGAAGGTCGAAGTCGACGCTGAAGTAGATCGGCCGCGACGACGGCATCCCGTTGGCCAGCGCTTGCCGCTGCGCCTCGGTGGCATGCCCGGCCCCCTGGGAGTAGGGGTCTGCGGGGACACCACTCTGCCAGTCCTGCAGCCCGTCGGACTCCCAGTTGGAGACGATGCCCAGATCAGCGGCGGTCAGGGCCTGCGCCTCGGACAGGGTGAGGACCTTCGAGTTCGGCAGCCAGCTGAGGTAACGGCACACGAAGCCGTAGCCCGCCGCAGCGACCGAACCGGCGGTGAGCGACGCGTCGGAATAGTCGATCCCGTAGCCGGTCACCGCGGAAGCCGTAGACGTCGCGGACGCCGACTGAGCGAATCCGATGCCGGTCGCGGTGGCCACGGCGGCGCCGCCGGCGAGGGTCAGCAGCCTGCGTCGAGACAATTGATGGCTGTGGCCGAACAGGCTCATGACATGTTCCAATCCTTGACGTCTGGTCTGGTTGCGGTGAGCAACGCGGGAACCGCTGAGCGACACGGCGTTCGAGTCCTGCCGGCACCAACTGTCCAGCGCTTGGGCGGCGCCAAGCAGAAGCAGCGCTGCAGGTGATCTTTGGGCCCCCGTCCGGCCCGCGTCCACAGCGAGCCGGGATCTGGCGCGATTGCGGGACGACACCGGCACTGACCTGCCGGGATCCACAGCAAGGTGACGATCGAGCGGGACGGCTTCGACGCAACCGCCGAACGGGCTGGCTGCGTGGGTAGCGGCCCAGGTCTCGACTGCGGGGATGCTGGTGCTGTGGAAGCAACGGGGTGTCCGTCGCACGGGTCGATCGGCCGCGGACGGGACACATCGGCTCCACCTCGCCACGGCCGATAAAAGGGCCCGGGAGTGCCCGGTCTGTGCGGTGCTCGCCACCAGGGTGAAGTCCTCGACGGGGACCCGGCTCGCGAACTGCCGTACGGCGAGAGCGCAATGGAGTTGCGCTGGCACAAGCGCCCCTGGTGGTGCTGGAAGCCCAGCTGCCCGCGCCGGTCCTACTGACCATCGTCCAGCCAATGACGGCCACGAACGCACCCGCGCCCAGGACCAGCTCCACACCGGCCTCGCGCATCTGCGCCAAGTCGCCGCCGCGAAGGGCCTGTTGCCGATCACCCGGGACAGGACAGGGGGCTACCAGATACTGGACGACGCACCGCAGCCCCGGACCGGCTACGAGAGGCTCTTCGAATCGGTGCAGCACCGGGTCGCCCGCTTCATCGCCGGGATCCTGCCGCCGCACCAGAAAGGCCTTCGCCGCCGGCGCGTACAGGGCAGGCGGGACAGGACCATCCAGTACCCGTCCGACTGAACTGGCCACTCGCCAGGGGGACTTACTCAATAGCCCCCTTGCGCAACGGGCTCGCCAGAGCGCACAAGGGGCCGGATCCAGGCACCGAGGTCAAAGCCCCGTAGGGCGGCAGCACCCTCCTGCCGCGCTGCAGCATGGGAAACCGCAGACCCACAGACCAACCCCGCCCACCCAGAAGAACCTGGTCAGAGCCCACCGACAGGCAAGTCCAGCCCTGCAAAAAGTAATGCCCAGTATGTACAAGGGAAAATCCAGTTCATCAGTCCGCAAATCGATCACTGGATCGGTGTAATCGGCACATACGCCGCACCGCTCGGCGATCTAGCGTCGGAGTGCACGGGGCCGCACGGACCAGAAAGGCATCCAGACACTCATGCCCATCCCGCATACCGACGTCATGCCCGAAGCCGAGTTCGACACCCTGACCGTTACCCGCGGCGGCGGTCTCCCGCCGGCCGTTGACCTCCTCCAGCCAGTCGACGCGCTGCCGGAGTTCGCGTCGGAGCCCGACCTGGTCTGCCGCCGCGTACGCGACGAGCTGATGCTCGACGGCAACGCGCGTCTCAATCTCGCCACCTTCGTGACGACCTGGATGGAGCCGCAGGCAAGGGAGTTGATGGCGGAGACCGCCGAGAAGAACCTCGCCGACCGCGCCGAGTACCCACAGATCACGGCGATGGAAGAACGCTGCGTACGGATGCTCGCCCGGCTCTGGCACGCGCCGCACGCGGAGCAGGTCCGCGGCTGCTCGACCACCGGCTCCAGCGAGGCCGCCATGCTCGGCGGACTCGCACTCAAGCGCCACTGGCAGGAACGCCGCCGCGCCCAGGGCAAGGACACCTCACGCCCGAACATCGTGATGGGCGCGAACGTCCAGGTCTGCTGGAAGAAGTTCGCCAACTACTTCGAGGTGGAACCGCGTTACGTCCCGATGGAGCCGGGCCGCTACCACCTCACGGCCGACACCCTCACCGCCTACTGCGACGACAACACCATCGGCGTGGTGACGATCCTCGGGTCCACGTTCGACGGTTCCTACGAGCCCGTCGCGGACATCTGCATGGCCCTGGACGGCTATCAGGCCGCCACCGGCACCGACATCCCCGTCCATGTCGACGGCGCGTCCGGCGCGATGGTCGCCCCGTTCCTCGACCCGGGGCTCATGTGGGACTTCCAGCTCGAACGCGTCGCCTCCATCAACACCTCGGGACACAAGTACGGCCACGTCTTCCCCGGCCTGGGCTGGGCGTTGTGGCGCAACGCCGAAGCCCTCCCCGACGACCTGGTGTTCGAGGTCGACTACCTCGGCGGCAGCTCCCCCAGCTTCACCCTCAACTTCTCCCGCCCGGGCGCGCATGTCGTCGCGCAGTACTACAGCTTCCTCCGCTACGGCGTCGAAGGGCTGCGCAGTCTGGCGTCGCAGAGCCGCACCACGGCCCGCGCACTCGCCTCGCGCATCGAGACCATCGCACCCTACGAGTTGATCACGGACGGCTCCGAACTCCCGGCGTTCGCCTTTCGGTTGAAGCCCGGCACACAGGGCTTCACGGTGTTCGACGTCTCCCACGCGATGCGGGCCCGCGGCTGGCATCTGCCCGCCTACAGCTTCCCCGCGCCCTGCCAGGACGTCTCCGTCCTACGTCTCGTGGTGCGCACCGGGTTCACCGCCGAACTCGCCGGCATGTTCATCGCCGACCTCACCGAGGTCACCAGGAGCCTGCACACCAGCCGCCCGACGCTCGCGCCCCCGCACCAGCCCCTCGTCTCCGCCTGACGACACTCCCTGCGCCTCCGTCGCCACCAACTCGCCTTCTCCTGGGCCAAGTTGAGCGACAGCCGGTACGCGGTCCGCGGCAACTCCCGTCAGTGGGTGTGGCGGCGGACCGCGTCCAGCAGTTGGTCGATGTCGTCGGCACTGTGCGAGAAGGCGGTGACGAAGCGGACGATGCCCGGCTCCCACCGGTCGTGGTAGAAGGCGTACCCCTCCGCGAGGAGGCCTTCGGTGACCTCCTGGGGCAGACGACAGAAGAGGATGTTGGCCTGCGGGATAGCCAACAGACCTGCCCCGGCAATGGACTTGAGGCCGTCGCCGAGTCGGGCTGCCATCGCGTTGGCCTGGCGGGCGTTGCGCAGCCAGAGATCGTCGGTGAGATACGCGTCGATCTGGGCCGTGTTGAAGCGCATCTTGGAGGCGAGCTGGCCGGCACGCTTGGCACGGAAGGCCAGTTCACCGGCGCGCGCGGGGTCGAAAGAGACGATGGCGTCGGCGGTCATCGCACCGTTCTTGGTGGCGCCGAAGGACAGCACGTCGACGCCCGCCTTCCACGTCATCTCGGCCGGGGTGGCGCCCAGTTGGACCAGGGCGTTGGCGAAGCGCGCCCCGTCCATGTGGACGCGCAGCCCCGCGTCCCTGGCGATGGCGGACAGTTCGCGGATCTCCGCCAGCGTGTAGACGCTGCCGCTCTCGGTTGCCTGGCTGATGCTCACCGCGGACGGCTGCACACTGTGCACATCACCGGCCCGCCGACGCACCGCCACCCGCAGCGCACCGGGGTCGATCCTGCTGTCCGCGCCCGGCACACCGACGAGCTTGGCCCCGTTGGTGAAGAACTCCGGCGCGCCGCATTCGTCGGTGTTGATGTGGCTGTCCGGGTGGGACAGCACACTCCCCCACGGCGGGGTGAGGGCGGCCAGGCTCAGGCCGTTGGCCGCGGACCCTGTGGACACCGGGAAGACATCGACGTCCCGCTCGAAGATCTCGCCGAGCCTGCGGCGGGCGCTGTCGGTGAAGGGGTCGTTGCCGTACGGCAGAACCTGCCCGGCCGCCGCGTCGGCGACGGCACGGGCTATCTCCGGGGACGCACCGGCCATGTTGTCGCTGATGAAGGCACGGCTGGAGGGAGTGGTGGCGATCGTGGAGGTGCTCATGAGCGGGGGTTCCTCGGTCTCAAGTACTGCTGAGATAATGGTTGTTGACGGTGCCTCAGGTGCTGATGGGAGAAGCGAAGACGACCGTGATGTCGACCTCCTCGGCACCGGTACGGTAGAAGTGCGGGGCGTCACCGGCGAACGCGAGCATGTCGCCGGGTCCCAGGTCCTCCGGCGCGTCGACGGGGCCGGCAGTGACGTGCCCGGTGGCGATGAGCAGGTGCTCGATGGTGCCGGTGGCGTGGGGTACGCCGGCCAGCTCCGTCTCCGGCGGGATGCGCAGCCGCCAGATCTCCAGGCTGTTGCCGCTGCTGATCCGGCGTAGCAACTCCCTTGAGACTTCCCCGGGTTCGATGTCCGTGCCCGGCCGGAAGACCGGTCCGGTGTCGGCGTCTCGTGCCAGCAGGTCGGCGATCGGGATGCGCAGGGCGATCGCGATCGCGTCCAGGGTGTCGATCGTAGGATTGCCGTTCCCGGCCTCCAGCTGCGACAGGGTGGCCTTGCTCAGCCCGGCCCGCCGGGCCATCTCCGCAGCGCTCATCCCACGCTGCTGACGGCGCAGCCGGATCTTCGCGCCGACCGCGGCGGCGGTACTGCTCACCGGCCGACGGCCGGACGGCGGGGGTGTCATCAACGGCTCCGGTGGGTCGCGGTGTAGGACACGCGGATGCGGCCCTTCTTGACCTTCAGTGTCGGCAGCACCACGTCGGCCAGGTCCCCGAGGCTGCGCACATGCGTGCCGCCGCACGGCGCGGAGTGCAGCGCGTCGAGATGCACCACCCGCCGCCCGTCGGGGAGGTACCGCGCGGAGACCGGCAGATCATCGGCGACCGCGCCCGCCACGGCGGCGCGCAGCACGGCGGTCACTTCCTCCCGCCCGTCCGGGTCGCCCAGCCGCGCGTCCGCGTGCGGCGCCTGGAACTCGATCCGAGCCTGACCGGGAAAGTGAATGCTCCCGACCATCTCCCACCCCTGCGTCCGCCCGACCGCCTCGACGAGATGCCCGGCCGTGTGCAGAGCGGCATGCAGCATCCGGTCCCGCAGATCTATCCGGGCCCGCACCCACTCCCCCACGGCAAGGTCCGGAAGCCCCCCGCCCTCAGCCGCCATAGCCACAACCAGCCCCGACTCCCGCTCCCGGACCGGAAGGACCTCCACATCCCCCAACCACCCGCGGTCGGCAGGCTGTCCCCCGCCCTGCGGATGAAACAGACAGTGCTCTACGGCCGCCCAGGGCGCCCCGTCCGTCTCACCAACCGCGATCACCCGCGTGTCGACCTGCTCCAAGTAGGTGTCGTCGAGGTAGGCGCTGATCTGTGCGCCGACCCGAGAATCCGCGATCGAATGAACCATGCGTTCACTATACCGAACCAGGAGAGGAATAGTGAACGCGTCGTTCGTTTTAATCAACACATCCGCCCGCGAGGCCAGACATCGACGAATGCCCGAGACCACTCGGACCACGGGAACCGCTCCACCATCCGACGCATCAGGAATCACGCCAGTGCCAGCGCCCGACACCTCACATCCAGCAGGCGCGCCAACACCCCCGCCCCATGCAACGCACGGAGCGTGGCGCATCCATCGTTTGCGAAGTAGAACGACTCGAATCACGCAAATAGGACGAACACCAGGCGGGTTACGATCGTTTGGTACGTAGGCACTCTTGAGTGCGTTGCAGTCCTGATGGGAGAACCAGGTGGCCACCAAGGCGAAGCAGGCGCGTCAGATCGAGCCCGGCACGTACGAGGCGTACATGCACGACTGCCCTGCGGTGGCCCTGCTCTCGACGATCAGCAACCGGTGGGTCAGCCTGACGATGTGCACCCTCGGGTCGTACGGCGAGCCGATGCGGTACAGCCACATCAGCCGCGAGATCCCGGGCGTGAGCCAGAAAATGCTCACCCAGACGCTGCGCATGCTCGAACGCGACGGGATGGTGACCCGGACGGTCACGCCGACCGTGCCGGTACGCGTCGACTACGAGTTGACCCCGCTCGGGCAGGGTCTCTACGGCCTGCTGTCCCAGGTGCGCGACTGGGCGGCCGAGAAAACCGACGAGGTGGACGAGGCGCGAGGACGCTACGACGCCCGGCAGAGCGACCAGTGACGACAGGCGACAGACGTCAGCCTCGCCCACTCCGCAGGCCGTAACGCACTTTAAAGTGCCTACTTACTAATCGATCGTAACCCGCCTAGCGTTTGTGGTGTTCGGATACGCAAACGGAATGGCGGACATCATGCGCGCTGCAGTCGTCAAGAAGATCGGTGGACCCGAGGCCGTCGAGGTCCTGGAGGTTCCCCTCCCGGAACCGGGCCCCTTCGAGATCCGCGTCAAGGTCGCTGCCGCCGCGCTCAATCCCGCCGACGCCGCCGTGTGGGGCGGGTTCTTCGGGCCGTTGGACGAGGTCGAGTACACGGGTCTCGGTCTGGACGCCGCCGGGACGATCGACGCGGTCGGTACGGGTGTCCTCCTCAAGGTCGGAACGCCGGTCATCGTGTTCCACTCCGCCGTACAGCGCCCCACCAAGGCCCAGGCGGAGTACCTGGTGACCGACCTCAACTCCATCGCCCTCGCACCCGAGGGCATGGACCTGACGCTCGCGGCGACGATCCCCCTCAACGCGATGACCGCCTCGATGGCCCTGGACCACTTCCCGCTACGTCCTCGCGACACCCTGCTCATCACGGGCGCCGCCGGTGCCGTGGGCGGCTACGCCGTCGAGTTGGCACGGACACGGGGCGTACGGATCGTCGCGCAGGGACGGACCGAGGACGAGGAGTTCCTCCGCGACCATGGTGCCACCTGGTTCGTGGCGCGCGACGAGCAACTCAGCGACGCGGTACGCCGGTTCGTGCCGGAAGGCGTGGACGGCGTGCTCGACGCGGCGGCGCTGGGCGCACCCGCGCTGGCGGCCGTCCGCGACGGCGGCGTCTTCGTGAGCGTGCGGGTCGACGTCCTGCCGACACCGGAGCGGGGCGTGGTCGTACGCAACACCACCGCCGGCCCCGAACCCACCCGTCTCGCCTACCTCTCCGCCCTCGCCGAGGTCGGCGTCCTCACACCACGCGTAGCGCAGACCTACCCCCTGTCCCAGGCCGCCGAGGCCCACGCCCAGCTCGCCCGAGGCGGCCAGCGCGGCCGGATCGTACTGGTGCCGTAGACCGGTTGGGGTCACGTGGCGCGTGATGGTCGCGCTCGACGAGTGGGCACAGTGGCACCCGGCCGTGTCGCTCGACGCGAAAGCCGAGAAGGTCGTGGTCGAGGCGGAGGTCTCGGGCCGCGCCTTGGACGGCGGCACCTCCGATCGGCAGACACTCGCTCGTGCCCACCCCACAGCCTGCCGGCACCACCGAGCTCACCGACTCCGAGGAGTTCCTCGGTGCCATCGCCGCCGAGATCATCCCGGCGCTGGTGACGAACCTGCCGTCTGTCAGGCGGAGTTCGGGTCAGCCCAGCGGCAATCAGCCGATCACGTTCGACACGGCGACGGCTTCCTCCGCGGAGGTGGAGGAAGCCCCTCCATGTCCATTGACGTTTTTTTACGACAGCGACAAACTCGCTATATGACACCTGAGATCCCGTCCGCCCCCAAGCTCCCCGCGCCTATGGCCAGCACCATCGCGCCACCCGACCTCGCCGACAGCACCTTGCTGAATGTCAGCCCGAATCCGCAGATGACTCTTGGCGCGGTCGAGATTGAAAGCCACCCTGACGTCGTCTTCAGCACCGTGGATCTACCGAACGGAGAGTCGCGTGAGCTGAAGGCCGACATTCTGCGGCCCGCGTCGGGAGACCGGCTTCCGCTGGTCCTCTTCCTTCCCGGTGGGGCGTTCCTTCGCTGCAACAAGGCGATGGCGTTCGATGTACGTCGACACGTTGCCGAATCTGGTTTTGTCGTCGCCAGTGTCGAATACCGCGTCGCACCCGACGGTGGCACCTACTTGGATTCCGTCCACGATGTGCGGGCAGCCCTCTCCTATCTGCGGCAGCATGCGGATGACTTCGGTATCGACCCGCGTGCGGTTGCCCTCTGGGGAGAGTCAGCCGGTGGTCATGTGGCGGCGCTGACGGGTGTCACGAATGACTTGCCCGAGTTTGCAGGAGACGCGGGTCCATCCTCAACAGGTGCCGTTCAAGCCGTGGTTGACGCCTTCGGCACCTCCCTGCTCTCGGCGATCGCCGATGACTTCGACGAGGAGGCGCGGCTCCACTACCAGCGCACTGCCACGCATTTCTCGGCCTATGTCGGCAAGGCCGGCGCACTGTTCTCGGAAATTCCCGAGGCGGTGAGCGCTGCGGATCCCGCAACCTACGTGACGGCTTCGGCCCCGCCGTTCCTTCTTCTCCACGGCAGCGACGACATGCTCGTCTCTTCCTCTCAGACGCAGCACGTGCACAAGGCCCTTCTCAGTGCAGGCGTTGAGAGCACCCGCTATGTCGTGGCCGGGGCCAATCACGGCGATTTCGGAGTTCTCGCGGATTCGGATGCTGCCCTTGTCTGGTCGTCCGCGACCGTCATGAACGTCATCACCGAATTCCTGCACCGCCACCTCGACAGCGCCGACCTGCCGGAGTAAGCGAGTTCTCTGCCCGTCGGGCCACGGGGTGAATGTCTCAGCGGGTCGACTCGCCTCCGGTGAACATGTCGAGCAGGCTCTGCGGCGCGTTGTCGCCGAAGAGCACTTCGTTGAGGTCGGCGCCGTCGATCGCGGCCGCGGCACTGCGCGGGAAGAGCGGCTGCTCGTATGCGGTGAGGGCCGCCTCCGGGTCGTCGGGGTGCGCGGCGAGGGCCTTGCCGAGTTCGGCGCCGTCGTACATGGCCAGGTTGGCGCCTTCGCCGTTCGGGGCCGAGAGGTGGGCGGCGTCGCCGAGCAGGGTTACGCCGGGCACGCGGTCCCAGCGGTGTTCGACGGGGAGGGCGTAGAGGGGTCGTAGGACCAGCGGGGTGTCGCTTTCGGTGATCAGGGCGGTGAGTTCGGGGGCCCAGCCGTCGAATTCCCGCGCGATCCGCTGGGCCGCCGTGGCGGAGTCCGTGAAGTCGATGTCGGCGAACCAGTCCTGCGGCCTGGACAGCGCCACGTAGGTGTGGAGGGTGCCACCGCTCTCGCGGTGTGCCTGGATGCCCTTGCCCGGGGCGAGCGCGAACAGGGACCCGCCGCCGACCGCCTTCGCGACCGCGGGGTGGCGGGTGTCGGCGTCGTACAGATAGGTCTCGACGTACGACTTGCCGGTGTATTCGGGTGTCGCGCCGGACAGCAGCGGGCGGACCCGTGACCATGCGCCGTCGGCACCGACCAGGAGGCTGGCGGTGATGGCAGTGCCGTCGGCGAAGGTCACCTCGTGGCGGCCCTCGCCGAGGGCGCGGACGCCGGTCACCTTGTGCCCCCACCGGACGGTGCCGGCCGGGAGCGAGTCGAGCAGGATGCGGCGCAGTTCGCCGCGCAGTACCTCGGGGCGTCCGCGCGTGCTGTCGTCGTCGAAGAGGACGGTCCCGTCCGGGGCGAGGACCCGTGTCGCCTCGCGGCCCTCCAGAACGAGGCCGCGGAACTCCTCGGTCAGGCCTGCCGCAGCGAGGGCCGGCTGGCCGTTGTCCTCGTGGATGTCGAGCATCCCGCCCTGGGCACGTGCGGTCGGGGCCGGCTCCGCCTCATAGACGGTGGCCGGGATGCCGTGCACGTGCAGGACGCGGGCGAGGGTGAGGCCGCCGAGTCCGGCGCCGATGATCGTGATGTGCCTGTCCATGGTGACTCCTTGGGGATCCGGGTCGCCGGGTGAGTTCCGGCCGACTTCTATGGAATGCCGTTCCATTGTTGGAACGGCGCTCCAGTTATGTCAAGATGGCCGCATGGCAACGCGGACGGGCCGGTCACAGCGGCGTACGGAGGCGCTCTCCCGTGAGCGCATCGTCGAGGCCGCCGTCGAGTTGCTCGACACGGTCGGCGAGGACGGGCTGACGTTCCGGACGCTGACCGAGCGCCTGGCCACCGGGCCCGGGGCGATCTACTGGCACGTGGCGAACAAGGGCGAGCTGCTCGGCGCCGCCACCGACGCCGTCGTAGCCGCGGCCCTGGCCGTCGAGCCCACCGGGTCTCCGGACGCGCCGCAGGACGGGATCCGCGCCGTCGCGCTCGGCCTGTTCGATGCGATCGAGGAGCACCCGTGGCTCGCCACGCAGCTCGCGACGCAGATCTCCCACAGCCCCTGGGGGCCGGTGGCGCCGCGGCTCTTCGAGAGCATCGGCCGACAGGTCCGCGCGCTGGGGGTGCCCGAGGCCGGCTGGTTCACCGCGACCTCGGCGTTGATGCACTACATCCTCGGCGCCGCCGGCCAGAACGCCGCGAACACCGCGAGCGCGGGCACTCTCGGGCCCGACGTGGACCGCGCCCAGTTCCTCGACGCCGTATCGACGGCCTGGGAGGAACTCGACCCCGACGACTACCCGTTCACCCGGGCCGTCGCGAACCAGGTGCGCGGACACGACGACCGCGAGCAGTTCCTCGCCGGCATCGACCTCGTCCTCGCGGGCGTAACCGCTCTGCACCCGATGAACGGTTAGATCTGCCGACAGCCTCGGCCATCACCGCCCCGGGCGGGATCGTCGCGTCGCTCGTCGCATGACTGAGGGCCCCTAGGCGCCGCCCGCCGAAGTGTCGCCCTGAAAAAAGTCCACGTTCATCCGGTCGTTCCCGAACCTCACCGGCACCCCTGCCTATCGTGCGCCGGAGCAGAGCGTTCCGCCCCCGAACCAGAACGCCCGGAGCAACCACCATGTCCATCCGGAACCTTGGCCGTTCCCTCGCCACCTCGCGGTCGTGGAGTTGGAGGGCGGCCCACGCCTGCGGTCGTACGTCTCCGGCGCTACGACACCCGCGCACGGCGAGGTCGTACGGGTGAGGGTCGGGCAAACCCTGTCGTACGCGGTCTCCCCCGCCGTAGAGACAAAAGCAGCGGAGGCGGCGTGAGGACGCGGCGGCCGTTGGCCGTGGCGCACCGGGGTGACCCCTGGGCCGCGGTGGAGAACACCCTGGATGCCGTACGGCGGGCGGTGAGTGCCGGAGCCGACGCGATCGAGGTGGATCTGCGGTGCACGGCGGACGGGGTCGTCGTACTGCATCACGACGACGACCTGCGGCGTCTGTGGGGGCGTCCGGAGTCGGTCGCCGCCCTGACACTGGCCGAGTTGAGGGACATCGCGCCGGCCGTCCCGACCCTGCGGGAGGCCCTGGAAGCCGCCGACAGGATCCCGTTGCTGCTGGACACCGGGGACCCTGTGGTCGCGACGGCGGCGCACGCGGAGCTCGGACGACTGGGAGCGGTGGCCATGTTCTGTGGCGCGGCGGAGGCGATGGCGGCGGTGCGGGCGCGGGACGAGCGGATCACGCTGTTCCTCAGCTGGTACGGCGAACTGCCGCCGTCCGAGGGCGTGTTGGGGGCCGTGCGCCCGCAGTACTTCAATCCTGAACACCGGTTCCTGAGCGAGGAGGCGGTGGCTCACTGGCATGCGCGGGACGTGCTGGTGAGTTGCTGGACGGTGGACGCCGCGGACCGGCGCGGCGAACTGCTCGCGTGGGGTGTGGACGCGATCATTGGCAACGACCTGAACGGGGTGGTGAAGAGCTGTGCCGAACGTGCCGAACGGACATGACCTGGACGGTGCTCTGCGGGTGGCCGTGGAGTTGGCCGAGTGGGCGACGGAGGCGATCCGTGGCGGGAACCGAGGAGGTGCGGGTCCGGTCCGGGAAAAGGCGAGTCCGGCCGACATCGTCACCGACACGGACGAGGCGGTGGAGCGGCACGTGCGGGCGGTGCTGCGGCGGGAGTTCCCCGACTGGGGCATCGACGGCGAGGAGTACGGCGCCGAGGAGGGGGCATCGGACGACGCTCCGCACTGGGTGATCGACCCGGTGGACGGAACGACCAACTACGCTCACGGGCTTGGCTGGTGCTCCTTCTCCCTGGGCCTGGCGGAGCCGGACGGCAGTCCGCTGCTGGGTCTGGTGGCGGACCCGTGGCGGGGTGAGGTCTTCACGGCGGTGCGGGGCAAGGGCGCGCACCTGAACGGGACTTCGATCCACGCGGCGGACCACACCACGCTCACGGGCCATGTGTTCCTCACGGAGTGGGCGGCCCACGCGCACTGGCCCGGCCTCGACGCGCTGCTCGCGCGACTGGCCGACCGGCACTGCACGGCCCGCGTCATGGGCTCGACCGCGCTGTCGTTGGTCCAGGTCGCGGCGGGCCGGGCGACGGCCGCCGCGATCGGTGAGTTCCACCCGGTGGACGGCCTGCCCGCGTTGCTGATCGCGACCGAGGCGGGTGCGGTGGCCATGCCGCAACTCCCTTCCTACGGTGAGCCGTTGCTGCTCGTGGCGCCGCAAGCGGCGGCGGAGGCCGGGGAGTTGTGGCGTTCGACGGTCGGGGCCGCCTAGCGCATCGGACGGCGGCCATCGAATCGGTGGCCGTCGGTGCCCCTACGACAGGGGCATCACCTTGCGGTAGGTGACCACCGCGGCCGTCGCGACCGTCACGTGCATCAGGAGCAGCGCCGCGACACCGGTCGCGCCACCGTCGCCGTAGAGCAGGAAATCGGGGACGAAGGACACCAGGACGAGGGCCGGGACCAGCCACCGCACCAGGGCCTGGGGGTCCTTCGACACCTTGCGCAGGATGGCCCAGCCGATGGCGCCCGCGACGATGCCGAGCGTCGTCAGGAAGATGTACGACGGTGCCTTGAGGGGCTGGAAGTCGTCGGGTGCGCCTGCGGTCAGGGCGAGTTGGGCGATGACGGTGTCCGCCGCGGAGGCCAGCACGATCGCGGCGATGACACCTCCCACGACGACGAGCGGACCTCGGCGGACGGCGACGGCTTCAGAGGCGAGTGACATGACAGCTCCAGGGAGGGAGATTTCGGGCAGAGCCCAAAGAGTCCCGAGACGGATCGGGCCGCTTGAACTCTCAAACGAGAGTCTGACCGACTCCGTTTGAAACTTCAAGCGCGCCTGACGGGTGCCTGTCCTGGCACTCTCTAGGATCGGGTGCACGATCTTGACCTGTGGGAGTTCGGATGAGCGGGGATGTGCGGCCGGAGCCCGGGCTCTCGCCGGAGCGACTGGCCTTCTTCACGGACGCCGTCTTCGCGATCGCGATGACGCTGCTGGCCGTCGAACTGGAGCGACCGGACACGGAGGAGCGGGCGTCGGCCGGTGCGCTGGCCCGCTTCCTGGTGGACCAGCGGAATTCCTATCTGGCGTTCGCGCTGGCGTTCGTCCTGTTGTGGTCGGTGTGGCGGCGGCACCACCAGCTGATGGACCAGATCCGCGTGCTGTCGCCGACCTTCGCGTTCTGGCACGCGCCCTATCTGCTGCTGGTCGCGTTCCTGCCGTTCCCCACGACCGTCATCGGCTCCGCCATCACCAATCCGATGGCGCAGACCCTCTTCGCCGGGACCATGGCGGGCATCGTCTTCTGCGAGGTCGCCCTCAAAGAGGTCTCCGCCGACGGCGGCCTCGTCATCGGCGATGTCCCACGGGCCCGCAGACACGCCGACGCCTCGTGGGCGGTGGGCCTCTGGTTCGTCCTGAGCCTCTGTCTCGCCTGGGTGTTCTCCTACGCCTACGTCCTGTGGATCTTCGCGCCGCTGTCCGCCACCTACGGCGGTCCGCTCATCACCCGCCTTCGCGCCCGGCGCACACGTTCCCACGACGAGCGGACGCCGCCGACCGGGTCGTAGACAGTCGTAGACAATGGACGGAGTGAAGGGCATGTACAACCTGCGCCGCCTGGAGGTGCTGCGGGAGTTGAAGTACCGCGGCACGCTGGCCGCCGTCGCGACGGCCATGTCGTACAGCCCCTCGGCCGTCTCCCAGCAGCTGGCCCTCCTGGAGTCCGAGGTCGGCGCACCGCTGCTGGAGCGGGAGGGGCGTGGGGTCCGGCTGACGCCACAGGCCGAGATCCTCGTCGCCCGTACGGAGAAGGCCCTACGGGAACTGGAGCGCGCCGAGACGGAGATCGCGGCCTCGCTGCGGGAGGTGTCGGGGACGCTCCGGGTCGCGGCCTTCCAGACGGCGATGCTCGCGCTGCTGCCCGCCGCGCTGACCTGGCTGCGCGAGCACCATCCCCGGGTGCGGGTGGAGGCCACGCAGGCGGAGCCCGACACCTCGCTGCCCGGCCTGCTCACCCGGGACTTCGACCTCGTGATCGACGAGACGTTCCCCGGCCGCCCGCGACCGGCGCGGGCCTCGGAGGTCGAGCACCATCCCCTGTACGAGGACGCCATGCGGCTCGCGACCCCCGCGCCGGTAGCGGCCGTGGCCGAACTGGCCGAACGCCCCTGGGTGATGGAACCCGCCGGCACGCCCGCCCGCGCATGGGCGACCGGCGTCTGCCACGCGGCCGGCTTCGAGCCGGACGTCGCCTATGTCTCCGCGGACATGCTGACCCACGCACGGCTCGTCGAACGGGGCCACGCGGTGGCCTTCCTGCCCGACCTGCTCTGGTACGACCGCACGCCCCGGCTGGCGCTCGACACCTCCGCCGTCCACGTCCGCACCGTGCTCGCGACCGTGCGCGCCGGCGCCGGGGAGCACCCCCTGATCCGGACTTTCCTGGCCGCTCTGGGGTACGCGGTCGGCAGGCTGCCCGCGCGCACGGGGTGACGTCGCCGGGCCACCTCATTCATCAATTTTCCTAACCTTTCACATCCAAAAACATTCACTTTACTGAAAGGGTGCGGCTTGAGAACGTGAAGGAAAGGGTTCTTCGGACAGACGGGAAGCACAGGACATGGACATCGAAGCGCTCCGCCAGGACACCCCGGGCACCGCGAACCGGGTACACCTCAACAACGCGGGGGCCGGTCTCCTGTCCCGTCGGACGCTGGAGGCCATGACCTCCCACCTGGAGTTGGAGGCGGCCATAGGCGGTTACGAAGCCGCCGGCCAGGAACGGGACCGCATCGACGCCACCCACGCGGACATCGCCCGGCTGGTGGGCGGACAGGCGGACGAGATCGCGCTGTTCGACAACTCCACCCACGCGTGGAACGCGGCCTTCTACTCCATGACGTTCAAGCCCGGCGACCGCATCCTCACCGGCCGGGACGAGTACGGCAGCAGTGTGCTCGCCTATCTGCACACCGCCCGGCGCCACGGCGCCGAGGTCGTCGTCGTACCCGACGACGAGGACGGACAGCTCGACACCGCGGCCCTGGCCGACCTGATCGACGAGCGCACCAGGCTCGTCGGCGTCACCCACATCCCCACCAGCGGCGGCCTGGTCAACCCGGCGGCCGAGATCGGCCGGATCACCCGCGCGGCCGGCATCCCCTTCCTGCTGGACGCCACCCAGTCCGTGGGCCAGTTCCCCGTCGACGTCGCCGAGATCGGCTGCGACATGCTCACCGCGACCGGCCGCAAGTTCCTGCGGGGCCCGCGCGGCACGGGCTTCCTGTGGGTGCGTCCCGAGGCCCTGGAGTACCTGGACCCGTACGTCACCGAGATCGAGGCCGCGACCTGGGACGGCGAGCGCGGTTTCAGCTGGCACGACGGTGCGCGGCGCTTCGAGACGTGGGAGGTCAGCTACTCCAACGTCCTCGGGCTGAGCGCGGCCGTCCAACAGGCCCTGGAACTCGGCATGGACGAGATCGGCCGCCGCGCCGTCGCCCTGGGCTCGTATCTGCGTGACCGCCTCGACGCACTGCCGGGTGTCACCACGTACGACCTGGGCCGCGACCGGTGCGCCATCGTGACCGTGAAGGTCGATGCCGTCCCCACGGCCGATGTCGCCGCGGCGCTCGCGAAGCAGGGGATCAACGTCACCACGACCGTGGCCGAGCACAGCCAGTTCGACACCGAACACCGCGGCGTCCACCCCTTGGTGCGGCTCTCCCCGCACTACTACAACACCGAGGCCGAACTCGACCAGGCCGTCGAGGCCATCGCCGAAATGGCCCGCAGCGCGCAGTAGCGCGAGGAGGCCGCCCGAGGTTCACGGGAACCGGATCGCGGCCGGCGGCCAGGCCGGGGCGGTGTAGGGGCGGCGGAACGTATGGCGCCCCGAGCTCACCTCGAACGGGGCACTGCCGTCCGGTAGTTGGACCTCGGCCCGGGTGTTCGGGGGTACCGACACCTCGACGACGAGGACGTCTCGTTCGCTGCCCAGGACATCCTCGATGCGCCAGCCCGCCTCGGCCCTGCCGTACCGGGTGTCGTGGGCCGCCTTCGCCCAGGTCAGGTCGCCGCCCGGGACCGGGGCGACGCGCAGTCGGCGCCAGCCGGGTTCGGCGACCGCGAGACCCGCGACCGTGCGGTGCAGCCAGTCGGCGACCGCGCCGAGGGCGTAGTGGTTGAACGAGGTCATCTCGCCGGGGTTGACGGTGCCGTCGGGCAGCATCGAGTCCCAGCGCTCCCAGACAGTCGTGGCGCCCATGGTCACCGGGTAGAGCCACGACGGGCAGTCCTTCTCCAGGAGCATGCGGTAGGCGAGTTGGGGTTCGCCCGCCGCGCACAGGGCGTCGCAGATCAGCGGTGTGCCCGTGAAGCCGGTGGCGATACGGAAGGACGCGCGGCGCACGATCTGCGCCAACCGCTCGGCAGCGCCCCGCCGTTGACGTTCCGTCGGCAACAGCGAGAAGGCGATGGCCAGGGCGTACGCGGTCTGGGAGTCCGAGGACAGTCGGCCGTCCGGCGTGACGAACCGGCCGGCGAACCGCTCGCGTACGGCCTGCGCGTGCTCGCGGAAGCGGGCGGCGTCCTCCTTCCCGTCCAAGTGGCCTGTGTCGCCGAGGAGTTGGGCGACCTCGGCGAGGACCTCCGCGGAACGGATGACATACGCGTTGGCCACGAGGTCGCCGTCGGTCCGCGCCTCTCCCGGACGGTCCGGCGGGGCCTGCGGGTCGAGCCAGTCGCCGAGTTGGAAGTCCTGGCGCCACAGTCCGTCGCCCTCGGCGGTGAGCCGGATCGTGGCCTCGCCCCAGGCCCGCATGCTCGGGTACTGGGCGCGCAGCACTTCCAGGTCCCCGAACCGCTGGTACAGGGTCCACGGCAGGAGCACCGCGACATCGGCCCACACCGCCTGGGCACCCGCGTCCTGGAAGGCGGCCGGCAGCACATCCGGGACGACGAGGGGCGGCACTCCGCCCGGTCGCGCCAACTGCTCCGCTGACAGGTCGCGCAGCCAGCCGGTCAGCATGCCGGAGCAGTCGTGGAGGAAGGACGCGGTGGGCGCGAAGACCTGGATGTCGCCGGTCCAGCCCATGCGTTCGTCGCGCTGCGGGCAGTCGGTGGGGACGTCGAGGAAGTTGCCGCGCATGCCCTGCACGACGTTCTCGTGCAGCCGGTTCACGAGGGGGTCGGAGCACTCGAACCAGCCGGTGCGGGCCATGTCCGTGTGGAGTACCACCGCTTCGACGTCGGCTGGGTCGAGCGGGCCGGGCCAGTTGCCGATCTCGGCGTATCTGAAGCCGTGGAAGGTGAAGTGGGGTTCGTAGGTCTCAACCCGCTCGTCCTCAGCTCCCTCTCCCTCCCCTTCGTCTCCCTCCACGCCTTCGCCGCGCAGGACGTACGTGTCCGTGGCGGCGGCGAACCGCAAGGGGCGGATGCTCAGTTCACCGTGCTCCAGCACCTCCGCGTGGCGCAGGGTGACCTCGTGGCCGGCGGGACCCTTCACTCGGATACGTAGTCGGCCGACCATGTTCTGTCCGAAGTCCAGGACGGTCTTCCCCGACGGCGTCGTGATGACCTCCACCGGGGCGACGGTCTGGGTGCGTCGCACGGGCGGACCCGTCGGTGCCACCAACTCGGCTCCAGGGGACGGGAGTTCGCGGACGTGACTCCAACCGGACGTGTCGTGTCCCGGCGTGGACCACCCCGGCCGCTCCCGCCGCGCGTCGTACGCCTCGCCGTCGTAGATCTCCGAGCGCAGCACCGGGCCGGTCGTCGTACGCCAGCGCTCGTCGGTGCGGACGGTCCGCGTCGTGCCGTCGGCGTACGCGATCTCCAACTGGGCGAGGAGTGCGCGGTGTTCACCGTAGATGTCGCGGCGGCCTCCGTGGAACCCGAGGCGTCCGGTGTACCAACCCTCGCCGAGCAGGGCGCCGATGGTGTTCTCACCGGCTCGCAGCAACGGCGTCACGTCGAACGTCTGGTAGCGCAGGCGGTGTTGATAGGAGGTCCAGCCGGGGGCCATGACCTCGTCGCCCACGCGCTCGCCGTTGATCTCGGCCGCGTAGACGCCGTACGCGGTGATGTACAGCCGGGCGGAGGCGACGGGACCGGCGAGGGTGAAGTCGCGGCGGAGCAGTGCTACGGGGAGCGGTTCCTCGGCAGGGGTGCCGAGGTCCGGGGTGATGGGGCGGGCCGTCCAGTCGGCCGCTTCCAGGAGCCCGGTCTCGGCGTACGCGGGCTCCGACCAGGGGGATGGCGCGTCCTCCCCCGCACCCCAGACGCGTACGCGTACACCGACGCGCTCCCGGGAACCAAGGTCCGGCCCCGGCCAGGGGACGAGGACGGACTCGGCGGACTCCGCGCGTCCGGTGTCGGCGAGGACCGTGCCGTCGGCGGCGGTGATCTCCACCTGGTGAGCGGCCTGGTGCCAGTCCCCGGTGTCGGTGACCGTGCGCCAGCTGAGGCGGGGAGCGGATTCGCCGATGCCCAGGGGTTCGCGGTGGTGCTCGAAGGTGGGTGGTGTGACATGCACGGGGATCAACTCCGGCTCGGATCATGGCAGATGTACACCCGTGGGGCTCCGCCTTCGTCGGGTACGGGTTCTACGGCGGTGGCGCGCACGCCCTCGCGGACGGTCCCGCCGGTGCGGGGATCGACCACCCGGTACGGGAGCGGGACGTTCTCCGGGTCGGTGACGAAGAGCGGGCCGCCCTCCTCCGCGTAGCAGAGGTACAGCACGCCGGGGACGGACAAGCCTCGGGGCGCCAGGGCGGAGCGCCAGTCGGGCCGCATGTCCGTCAGGGGGAGGCCGTGGAGGATGCGGGAGATCAGCCCGACGTGGCGTGAGCCCTCGAAGTGCAGTGCCTCGCGCCAGCCGGCGTCCTCGGCCAGGAAGAACTCCTCGTGTCCGGCTTCGGCGGGGTGCAGCCGCCACTGCCACAGGCTCGCCGCGCCGTAGACCACGCCCATCGTGCCGCCGGCGCAGAGGTTGCTCCAGGCCTCGTGTCCCTGCCACCAGCCCGCGGCGCGGCCGGGCCGCCCGGTGTTCTCGTACGTCGGCTCGGCGTTGGCGACCGCCTTGGCGGGGGTGTTGCGCCACATGTCGGCGACGCGTTCCTGGACGTGCCCGCCCATATGACCGGTCTGGCACCACTGGAAGTGCAGCCAACTCTCGCTCTGGTGTGCCGAGTTGTCGGCGTGCGGCCGGTAGTGGATGCCGCAGGGTTGGCCGTAGTCGTCCCAGCGGCCGATCTCCGCACCGCCCGCCGCGATCTGCGGTTCGCGGCCCTCGCCGTCGGCGCCGACCAGATAGACGGTGGGACCGGCGCCGTAACGAGCCACCAGATAACGGCAGTAGCGCGCGTACTCCTGCGGCGGTACCACCGGCCCGGCCACCCGCAGGCCCTTCCAGCCGAACCCGTGGAAGAGCGGCTGGAGTACGGGGACGATTCCGTGCTCGCGCAGGATGTCGATCAGCCGGTCCACGTACTGGAAATACGCCGGGTTGAGCACATTGACGTGCCCGGTGGGCAGGTCCTCGAAGCCGACGTCGAACCCCTCGTCCACGGTGCGGTCGCGCGGTCCGCGCGCGTCCATGTCGGGCTGGACGCTCATCAGCAGGGCCGCGTTGAAGCCTTTGGCCCGCCGGTCGGCGGCGTACTCCGTGACCTGCTCCTCGGTGGCCCGCCAGGGCAGGGCCCAGGCGGTGTCGCCGACCAGCAACGCGGCCGTGCCGTCGGCGTGCACCAGGCTCCGTCCGCCGGGCGACATCCGCCAAAAGCCGTGCCGGTGGAAGGAGTTGGCGTCATCGACGGCGGGGCGTACGACGAGTGTTCCGCCCTGTCCTGACAGTCCTTCGTCGGGGACGGAACTGCCGCTGCGCCAGGTCCAGCGGCCGTCCGCCTCCGGGGAGGCGAACCGGACCTTCCAGACCCGGCCGCCGTCCCAGAAGGCAGGGCGGCGCAGGACGGTGCCGGAGTCGTGGGTGAACTCGGCCCATACGTCGATGTCGGTGTACGGGTTGGCGTGGTCGCGGGCCCCGGTGAGGGTGATCTCGGTCTGCCGCCAGGGGGCGACCACCGGGTCCGCTTCCGTCCGTGTATCACTCATGAGGTCCCGACGGCGATGTCCGCGGCCAGGGGCGGGGTCGCCGAGGACGGTCCGGCCTCCAGGGTGAAGGTCCCCGACTCGACCTCCCAGCCGCCCACTTCGGTGTCCCAGTGCTGGAACGCCCGCGCGTCCACGGTGACCGTCGCGACGGTGTCCTCGCCGGGTGCCGCCTCGACCACGGCGAATCCGGCGAGCCAGCGGAGCGGGCGCTCGACGGCACCTCCCGGACGGCCGGCGTAGACCTGCACGACCTCCTTGCCGTGCCGGGTACCGTGGTTGCGTATCCGCACTTCTACGGTGAGATCGGCGCCGGACGCCACCTCGCCGGGGGCGTCGATCGCGACGTAGTCCCAGGTGGTGTAGCCGAGTCCGTGGCCGAAGGCGTAGCGGGGCGGCTGGGAGCGGGTGCGGCCGTCACCCCGGTATCCGATGAACAGCCCCTCGTCGTAGGCGAGTACGCCGTCGACCGGCTCGGTGGCGGGCAGTCCCTGCTCGGTGGCGGGCCAGGCGGTCGGCAGTCGGCCGCCCGGTTCCGCGACGCCCAACAGGACGTCGGCGAGCGCGTTGCCGAACTCCTGGCCGGGGAACCAGGCGAGCAGCACCGCCGCCACCTCCTCGGACCACGGAAGCAGCACCGGCGCACCGGAGTTGACCACCACGACGGTACGGGGGTTGGCCTCGGCGACCCGGCGGACGAGTTCGTCCTGCCGGCCGGGCAGCGCCAGACTGTCGCGGTCGAAGCCCTCGCTCTCGACCTCTTCGGTGGTGCCGACCACGACCACGGCGACGTCGGCCTCGCGGGCGAGTGCCACGGCCCGCTCGATCTCCTCGTCGTCGCTGCCGTGCGGCGGCTGGAGGTTGAGCTGGAACATGGTGACCGCGTCGCCGAGGGCGTCGTCCGCCGAGTCGACATCGTGGGTGACCATGGCGTGAGTGACCGTGTCGTGGGTGAGGACGATCTCGATCTCCTCGCCCTCCGCCAGATCGACGGTGTGGAGACGTTGCGGCGGAGTCATCAGACCCTCCACCAGGTCGGCGCCCGGCGGGAGTTGGAGACGCGCGTCGAACACCTCGGACCCCGCGACGGACAACCGGAAGCGTCCGATGCCCGAGCCACCGATGGCGTACCGGCCGGCGTCGGTCGCGCGGATCACGGTGCGCACTTCTACCCGGGCGACCTGCCCGGTGGGCACGCTGGGGCCGTAGGACCCCATCCAGGTGTAGGCGCCCCCGGCGCGGCGCTCGGAGCCGAGGAGAGTTCCGTCCTCGGAGAGGAAGTTCACCTGCACGCCCTCGCCCGAGTCGTCGGGGTGGCGGAGGTAGGCAAGTGCCGCCGTGGGTATGCGAGTTTGCGGGGTGACGCCGACGCCGTGGGTGACCTCGACGTCGTCGCCCAGGGCCGCGCGGATGCCGTCGAGGGGCGAGACCGTGTAGGGCGGGAAGACGGTGGCGCTGCCTCCGCCGAGGGTTCGGGCCGCGGCGGCGTTGGGTCCGAGGACAGCGACCCTCGTCAACGCCGCGCGGTCCAGGGGAAGTCGGGCGTTCTCGTTGCGGGCCAGGACGAATCCGGCGGCTGCGGTTTCGCGCAGGCGGGCCGCCACGGACTCGGCGTCGTAGTGGGGCGGAAGGACGGGGGCGGGCACATCGGTCAGCGCGCCGACCCGGGCCGCGAGGCGCAGCAGTCGTAGCACCTTGTCGTCGACGAGGGCCTCTTCGACCTTGCCCTTGCGTACGGCGGCGACCAGCGCGTCGCCCCAGGGACCGATCGGGCCGGGCATCACCAGGTCGAGGGCGGCGCGGGCGGACGGCTCGGTGGTGCGGGCGGCGAACCAGTCCGACATCACCAGTCCGTCGAAGTCCCAGTCGTCGTGCAGTACTTGGCGCAGCAGCGGGCTCTCGGTCATCGGGTATCCGTTGACGCCGTTGTAGGCGGCCATGACCGCCCAGACCCGGCCCTCGCCGACGATCCGCTCGAACGGCGCCAAGTACAGCTCCCGCAGGGCGCGTTCACCGATGCGCGCGTCGAGCGTCATGCGCTGGGTCTCGGAGTCGTTGCCGACGAAGTGCTTGACGGTGGCCGCGACGCCGCCGCCCTGGACGCCTCGGACGTAGGCGACGCCGATGCGGGCGGTGAGCAGCGGGTCCTCGCTGAAGCACTCGAAGTGCCGTCCGCCGTAAGGGGTTCGGTGCAGATTCACGGTCGGGGCGAGGAGGACGTCGACACCCTTGGCGCGTGCCTCGTGGGCGAGCAGACCGCCGAGTCGTTCGATCAGCGGCTCGTCCCAGGTGGCGGCCAGTGCGGTGGGCGAGGGCACGTTGGCGGAGGGGCTGCGTTCGTCCCACAACTCGCCGCGGACTCCGGCGGGTCCGTCCGAGACGACCAACCGGCGCAGTCCGACGGCGGGTTCGGGGTGGAGGGACCAGAAGTCGGCGCCGGTCAGCAGCCGAACCTTCTGCTCCAGGGTGAGCACGCCGAGGCGTCTGGCCAGCTCGGCTTCGTCCGTTGCGGAGGGGGTGGAGGGGGCGTCGGTGGTGGGCTGCCGGGTCACGGCGTCCTCCTCGGTGAAGGTGAAGGTGACGGTGAAAGCGAGGGTGCGGGTGAAGGTGAAGTGGGATCGTCGTCGCGTTCGATGAGCAACCGGACGTCCCAGGGGCCGAGTTCGAGCGCGGTTCCGGCGGCGAGGGGCTCACCGGTGAACAGGTCGTGGACGTCCCCAGGAAGGCGGTAACCGACCGGATCCCAGGCCCAGTTGTGGACGAAGCGCAGGACGGAGCCGTCGGCGGTGGTGGCCGACGTGCAGGTGACGGACGGCGGCCGGTCCTCGCGCCAGGCGTCGGAGGGGAGCGAGACCCCGGTGACCCACTCGGCGAGGCTGCGCGAGAGTTCGCGGTCCGGGACCGTGCCGACGTAGGTCACGCGGCCGGCGCCGCACTCGTGCGTGGTGACGGCGGCGAACTGACCGAGGTGCGGATGGTCGTACCCGGCGAGGACGGTGGCGCCCTCCGCGATCAGTCCATCGGCCCAGGCGGTGGCATGCCCGTGCAGAGCAGGGCCGTTCGTGTCCCCCTGGGTGATCGTGACCGGGGTCAGCACATTGGTGAACTCCTGGTAGTACGCGCCCGCCCCGGGCCGCAGCACTCCGGGCATGACCGTGTGCCGGGCGACAGCCTCCTCGTCGGCGTAACCGGTGCGCGGGGTGAGGACGAGATGGCCGCCGGCTTCGGCGTACCGGCGCAGCAGGTCCAGCGTCGCGTCGTCCGCGATGTACAGCGCCGGGACGACAAGCGCCGGCCACCGGTCCACCAACTCCTCCGGAATGGAGGCAAGTTGCTCCGGGGAAACGATGTCGACGGACAACCCGGCGTCGAACAGCCCCCGGTAGAACGCGGCCACGATGCGGTCGTAGGACTGCGGATCGCCGAACCAGGCAGGGGTGTTGCCCCGGAGCGGTGCCATGAACTCCATGGCCCAGCGGCTGTCGGCGGACAGCAGCATCGCCACGTCGCTGCGGGGTCGCAGGCCCTCGATCGCACTACCGGCCTGCTCGAACTCCCCGGCGATTGCGGAGAGTTCGTCGTAGGTCCGGCCGGGTTCCAGGCTGTGGCCGAGGATGCCGCCCCAGTAGGTCTCGGCGCCGTAGTGCAGGGAGTGCCAGTGCCAGTACTCGATCATCCTGGCGCCGCGCGCGACCATGCTCCACACGGCCTGGCGGGCCTGGCCGCGGTAGAGGGGGAAGTTGTCGGCGGAGCCGCCGATCGAGGTGGCGTTGGTCTCCATGACGAGGAAGGGCTCCTGGCGGATGCCGCGTGCCATGTCGTTCTGGAGGTAGAGCCAGGCGGGACCGGACCAGGCGACGAAGAACGGATACAGGCCGCCCTCCGGCTCGTCGGGACCCGGAAGGGCCAGCCCGTCCTGCGTGGCGTAGTAGATGTTCGCCCCGGCGATGTCGAGGGGCCGGCCGATCGTCGCGATGTCCAGGCCCTGTTGGCCGAGGGCGACGCAGGTGGTGACGAAGTGGCGCTCAGGGACGAGACCGCGGACCAACTCGGCGTGCCAGGTGATGTATTCCTGCGTCAGCCGCGATTGATAGCGGCGCCAGGCGAGGTCGTACGACGGGGTGGAGTTGCCGTCGGGGGTCCACAGGTCCGCCCAGTCCCGCAGGCGGTGGGACCAATAGGTGAGCCCCCAGCGGCGGTTGAGGGTCTCGACGTCGCCGTAGCGTTCGCGGAGGTGGTCGAGGAAGCCCTGGAACACCGAGTCGTTGTGGAAGAGCCGTAGCCCGGGTTCGTTGTCGACCTGCCAGCCGATGACCGCCGGGTGGTCGGCGTAGCGCCCCACGATCTTGCGGACCAGCCGCTCGGCGAGATGCCGGAAGGCGGGGTGCGAGTAGTCCGCGTCCTGCCGCATGCCGTACGGGATGGGCTGCCCGGTGCTCGAACGGGCCGCCGTTTCCGGGTACTTGCGGCGCAGCCAGGGCGGGACGGCGTAGGTCGGGGTGCCCACGATCGCCTTGATGCCTCGGTCGTCGGCGGCGTCGAGCACCGGTTGCAGCCAGTCGAGTTCGAAGTGGCCCTCGCGGGGTTCCCAGGTCGACCAGACCGACTCGCCGACCCGGATGACACTGAACCCGGCCTCGGCCATCAGATCGAGGTCTTGCGCGAGCCGCTCGTACGGCTGGTACTCGGTGTAGTACGCGGCTCCGAAGAGCATGCGTGAGGAGGAAGTGCCCATACGGTGCTGGTGACTTTCTCTCAGGTGCCGGTCGGTGTCGTGGAGGGGGCGAAGGCGTCAGTCCTCGCCCCGGTACCTGAACTGGCCGAAGGCGACGGCCCCTTCAGCGGCGTACATGCCCACGACTCGGCCGGTGAAGGACGCGGCGGTCTCCGCGGAGACGTAGCGGCCGTCGAGTGCGGCGAGTTCGACCGGTCCGCTGTCGGTGTCGGTCTCGACGGACAGGCGGACCATGTCGGGGCCCAGGGCGTCGAGGCCCATGCCCCTCACCGGTTCGGTCTCGATCCGTACGGTCACCGGTCCCGGCCCTGGGGGAATCCGCTGCTCCCAGGTCTGACACATCCCGCCCACCCGAGCGCGGGCGCGGGCGATACCGGCGCCCACCTCGATGTCGTAATGATGCCGTTCGTCGATCCGCAGGCTCAGCCCGCCGACTCCCCCGGCGCTGTCCACGCGGACCGAGAAGGCGACCGCCTGGTGCTGCTGGCGGCGGCCGACGAACCGTGGCCGCGGGTCGTCCATGGTGGAGCCGTCGGCATGTATGACGAGGTGGCCCGGTCGTTCGGTGAGTGAGGACCAGTCGGCGGCCGGTGTCCGTATGGAGATCCACTCCAGGCCGAGTTGGGCGCCGGTGAAGTCGTCGTGGTGCTCAACCGGTGCGGTCGGCGGGGTCAGTTGGACCGGCTGCACCACCGGCCAGCCGTCAACCCATTCCAGTGTCGTGCTGAACGTCTCCCGGCCCATCGGAGAGAACGCCCTCGTCAGACCGCCGGGCCGCATGCCCAGCAGGAACAGCGCCCAGCCGCCGTCGGGAGTGCGGACGAGGTCGGCGTGGCCGGTGTTCTGGACGGGGCGGGCGGTGCTGCGGGCGCTGAGCACCGGGTTGGCCGGGCCGCCTTCGAAGGGGCCGTCGGGACGGGTGCCGCGGGCGATGCTCACGGAGTGCCCGCGCTCGGTGCCGCCCTCGGCGATCAGGAGGTACCAGGTGCCGTCGATCTCGTAGAGGTGCGGCGCCTCGGGGAACATCAGGCCCGTGCCCGACCACAACGACCGGGGTTCTTCGAGGGCTTGGCCCGTTTCCAGGTCCATGCGGACCTGCTGGATGCCGAGGTGCTCGCCGGCGCGGTCGCCGTCGAGTTGGAGTCCCGAGTACGTGACGAGACAGGTGCCGTCGCTGTCCCACGCGAGGTCCGGGTCGATGCCCGGCACGCCCTGCATGACGATGCCGTCGGACCAGGGGCCCTCGGCCCGTTCGGCGGTGAAGATGAGGCTGCCGCGGCCCATCGCGTCGGTGACGACCAGCCAGAAGCGGCCGTCGTGGAACCGGATGGTGGGCGCCCAGGCGCCGCCGAGCGTGGGGACCTTCTCCACCGCCAACTGAGCGGGCCGGGTGACCACGTTGCCGATCTGCTCCCACCGCACCAGGTCGCGGCTGTGGAACAGCGGTACGCCGGGGAGGTACTCGAAGCTGGAGCAGGCGAGGTAGTAGTCGTCGCCGACGCGGGTGATGCTGGGGTCCGGATGGAAGCCGGGGAGGACGGGGTTGGGCAGGGTCATGCTCGGTCTCCCGACGTCGGGGCGGTCGTGGATACGGCTGTCGAGGCACCCGGGGAGGTCGCCGTGGCGGCCACCAGCCGTCGGCGCTCGGCCCGGCGTTCCGCCTGCCGCTGTGGGTCCGGCACCGGCGCGGCGAGCAACAGGCGCTGGGTGTACGGGTGTTGGGGCGCGGCGGTGACGGTGGCCGCGTCGCCGGTCTCGATGACCTCTCCGCCTCGCATGACCGCCACCCGGTGACTGATGTGCCGGACCACGGACAGGTCGTGGGTGACGAAGAGGTAGGCGACGCCGGTGCGTTCCTGGATCTCGACGAACAGGTCCAGTACCCGGGCCTGGGTCGACAGGTCCAGCGCGCTGACCGGTTCGTCGCAGACGATGACACGGGGGTCACGGGACAACGCCCTTGCGATGGCGATGCGTTGGCGCTGTCCGCCGGAGAACTCCCGCGGCAGCCGGTCCCCGGCGTCGGTAGGCAGCCGTACGTGGTCGAGCAGGTCCCGCACCCGCTTCTCGGCCTCCGTCCGCGGGGTTCCCGCGACGCGCAGCGGTTCGCTGAGGATGTCGTTCACGGTCATCGCCGGGTTGAGGGAGGTGTACGGGTCCTGGAACACCACCTGGATGTCGCTGCTGAGGGCCCGGCGTTCCTTCGCGCCGAGACCGGAGATGACCTTGCCGTCGTAGCGGACGGTGCCGGAGGCGATCGGGGCCAGCCCGAGTACGGCCCGGCCCAGCGTGGTCTTGCCCGATCCCGACTCGCCGACCAGTCCGAGGGTCTCGCCCGCGCCGATGCTGATCGACACGCCCTTCAGTACCCGGAACGGCGGCTTGCGCCAGCCTTTCGCCGGGTACTCCACGACCAACTGGTCGGCGATCAGAAGGGGTTCGGCCGGGATTTCCTTGTTCGGCGTCCCGTTCATGGTCCCGTTCAATGTCCCGGTCATGCCGGACCCTCCTGACGTCCGGTGTGCGTGATGCCGGCGCTGTTCGAGATGCCTGCGGTGTCCGTGGCTCCCCCGGCGCTCGCCGACACGCTGCGGCTCAGGCTCAGCGCGGACCGCGGCTCGGCGTCCTCCAGCGTGGAGGACAGGAGCATGCGGGTGTAGGGATGTTGGGGAGAGGCGAACAACTCCGCCACGGGTGCGGACTCCACGACCGTGCCGGTCTGCATCACCGTCACGCGGTCGCAGATGTCGGCCACCACGCCGAAGTCGTGGGTCACCAGGATCACGCCCATGTTCCGCTCGCGCTGAAGGGACCGCATCAGGTCGAGCACCTCGGCCTGCACGGTCACGTCGAGGGCGGTGGTCGGCTCGTCGGCGATCAGCAGGTCCGGCTCGCAGGAGACGGCGCCGGCGATGAGGACGCGTTGCGCCATGCCGCCGGAGATCTGGTGCGGGTAGGAGCGGAAGACCCGTTCGGGGTCGGAGATGCCGACGCGTTCCAGCAGGCCGAGGGTCTTCGCCTTCGCCTCGGCCGCGGACAGCCCGAGGTGTCTGCGTACCGGTTCGACCAGTTGGGCGCCGATACGGAAGGAGGGGTCGAGGTTGGACATCGGTTCCTGCGGGACGTAGGCGATCCGGTGGCCGCGGTAGCGGTTCATCGCGGCGCGGCCGAGCCGTCCCAGTTCCGTGCCGTCGAACTCCAGCCGGGCGGTGCTGACTTGGGCCTCTCGGGGGAGCAATCCGAGGACGGCGAAGGCGGTTTGGCTCTTGCCCGAGCCGGACTCCCCCACCAGTCCGAGGACTTCGCCCCGGCGGACCGCGAGGGAGACGCCGTCGACGACGGTCTTCTCGCCCTGGGCCGTCGGATAGGAGACGGTCAGGCCTTCCAGGACGAGCAGGGCGTCGTCCGCCTCACCCGCCTCAACGGTGACGGGCGGTGCCTTCGTGTCAGCGGCCGGCTTACGGGTCGTAGCGCCACGCGACTTCTTCCGCCCGCCGGTCGCGCTCCCGTCCAGCGCGTCCCGCAGGGCGTTGCCCAGCAGGCCGAACGCGGCGACGGTCACGGCGAGCGCCACGCCGGGCCAGACCATCAGGACCGGCTTCGTGTAGATGTTGCCGAAGGCGTCGTTGAGCATGGAGCCCCAGCTCGCCTGCGTCGCCGAGCCCAGGCCGAGGAATTCGAGCCCGGACTGGATGACGATGCCGAGGCCGAGCATCTGGGCGGCCTGGATGATGGTCGGCGCCTGCACGACGGGCAGGATGTGCCGGCGGATGATCCGGGCGTCCGTCAGGCCGGACACCCGTGCCGCGTCGACGTACAGCTCCTCGCGTACGGAGATCACCGAGGCGCGGATCAGCCGGAAGACGCCCGGTGACATCAGCAGGCCGAACACCGCCATGGCGAGGTAGGTGTTCTGGCCCACCGCGGACATCACGACGAGGAGCACGATGATCGCCGGTACGGCCATCAGCAGGTTGGAGACCCAACTGCTCACCGCGTCGAACCACTTGCGGTAGTACCCGGCCACCAGACCGGCGGGCACGCCGATCGCCACGGCGACGGCCACCGCGAGCAGCGCGCCGAGCAGGCTGGTCCGGCCGCCGTAGAGGAGTCGAGCGAGGACGTCACGGCCGACGCCGTCGCCGCCCAGCGGGTGTGTGCCGCTGATCGGGGCGAGGCTGTCGGTCAGTGAGGTGTGGGCCGGGTCCTGGCCGGTGAGGAGCGGTGCGAACAGACTGGCCAGGGAGATGAGGGCGAGCAGGACGAGACAGGTCACGGCCACCGGGTTGCGCAGCAGTCGGCGCAGGAGTCCCGCCCGCCCCTGCGCGGCGACAGCGGGGGCCACCGTTTCTTCGGACTGGGGAAGCGTCATCCCACACGCACCTTCGGGTTGAGCCAGCCGTATGCGAGGTCCATCAGGATGTTGACCACCACGACGAGGGCGACCATGACCACGACGACGCCCATGACCACCGGGGTGTCGCCCTGCGAGCCGGCGCTGGTCGCCTGGCTGCCGATCCCGTTGAGGCCGAAGACCTTCTCGACGACCACCGCGCCACCGACCAGGCCGATGAACTGCAGGGCCAGCACGGTCAGTGCGGCCGGGGCGGCGTTGCGCAGGGCGTGCCGGAACAGCAGGCTCCGCTCGCTGACGCCACGGCTGCGGAGGGTGCGTACGTAGTCGGCGCGCAGGACGTCGACCATGGAGCCGCGCACCTGCTGGGCGGTGGCGGCGATCGCTCCGACGGAGAGCGACAGCGCGGGCAGGGTGATCGACCGGAGCCAGCCGCCCGCCGAGTCCGCCAGCGGGACATAGCCGGTCGCCGGCAGCCAGCCCAGGTCGACGCCGATCACGACGGCGAACACCAGGGCGACCAGGAAGCTGGGTACGGCGAACCCCAACACCGCGAGCAGTTGCACCAGTTGGTCCAGGGCGCCCCGGCGGACCGCGGCGGCCACGCCCAGCACCGTGCTCAGTACGGCCGACACCAGGAGCGCGGCCAGCACGATCGACAGGGTGACCGGCAGTTTGTTCTCCAGCGAACTCGTCACGGACTCGCCGCTGAACCACGAGCTGCCGAGGTTGCCGTGCACCGCGTCCGCGAGCCAGTGGCCGTAGCGGACCACGAAGGGCTGGTCGAGCCCGAGTTCGGCGGACTTGGCGGTCACCTGCTGCTGGGTGGCGGTCTGCCCGACGATCTGGCGGACCGGGTCGGAGCCGGTGAGGCCCATCAGCGCGAAGGTCGTGGTCGCGATGACCAGGACCAGGACCAGCCCGGCGACGATGCGCCGGACCAAGAAAACGATCATCTGTCTCTCCACCTTGCCTCTCCCTGACCGGAGTTCATCGGCGGCCGGGCGGAAGCCATGTCATTGCTCCCGCCCGGTCCGGCTCCCGGTCAGCCAGCGGGCTTGAAGTTGTAGATCGGCGGGACGGCGGCGAACGTCTGCGGTGTGAAGGTGACGTTCTTGGTCGTGGCGTAGGTGTTCTCCACGGAGTCCCAGGGCGCGTTCCACGCCTGGTCGACGAGATAGGTGTTGAGCTGCTTGAACAGCGCGTCCTGGGTGGCACCGGTCGCGGACTGTGCCTTGGTGATGAGGTCGGTGACCTTCGGGTCCGAGCTGTGCAGCGGGTTCCACAGCGCGCTCTTCGCGACCTCGATCTGGATGGTGTCCCAGGGGCGGAAGGAGGCCAACGTCATGTACGACAGCGGGTACTTGCCCGCGAGGAGGGCGCTGATGAACTGCGTGACCGGGATCTTGTCGACCTTGACCTTGATCCCGATGTCCTCCAACTGCTGCACCATGGCGGCCTGTTGGTCGGGGAAGACCGACGACACGTCCGGGACGGTCACCGAGAAGCCGTGCGGATAGCCGGCCTCGGCCAGCAACTGCTTGGCCTTCGCGGGGTCGTAGGAGTACGTGGAGTCGAGCGAGCTGTCGAAGGCCGAGCCGCCCGGGTTGAAGATCTGGGTCGTCGCCTTGCCCAGTCCCTGCTTCGCCGTCTTGACGATCGTGGAACGGTCGAAGGCGTAGTTCAGGGCCTGGCGCACCCGGACGTCGCCGAGCGCCTTGACGATCTTCCCTTCGCGGTCCCAGATGTAGACGCCCTCGACGTCACCGGAGGTGTACTTGGTGACGCTCAGCCCGCTGCTCTTGGCCGGCGCGACGTTCTTGGCGCTGGCCAGCAGCGCGCCGTTGACCTGCCCGGAGCGCAGCGCGTTGAGCACGGCGGTCGGGTCGGTCAGCGGCTTGAGGACGATCTTGTCGAAGGGGAAGGCGGCCTTGTTCCAGTAGCCCTGGTTGCGCACGAAGGTGTACGTACTGCCGTCCGTGGTCGCGGACTTGTCCAGGGTGTACGGCCCCGATCCCACCGGGGTGGTCTTGATCGTGCCCGCGGCGATGGCCTTGGGGCTGGCGATCATCCCGGCCACGTTGCCGAGGTTCGGCACCAACGACGGGTCGGGGGCGGAGAGTTCGATCGCGACCGTGGTGGCGTTGACGACGTCGACGCCGGTGATGCCCTTGAGCTGCCCCGCGGCCTCACTGGTGCCCTTCTCGGTGTGCAGCAGGTTGGTCTTGACCGCCGTCGCGTCCAGCGCGGTGCCGTCGGTGAACTTCACGCCGGTGCGCAGGGTCATCGTGAGGACCGTACGGGCCGCGTTGTACGACCACTTGGTCGCCAGGTTGGGCTTGACCTCGGCGGTCGGGGACAGCCGGAGCAGCGAGTCGTATACGGGCTGGTAGTACTGCGTGTTGTTGCCGAGACCGGCGTCGGCCAGATCCCACGGCTGCGCCGCGACCAGGGGGGCCAGGGTCAGGGTGCCGCCGGTGGCCGCCTTGCCCGAGCCGGAACCCGATCCCGATCCCGATCCGCAGGCTGCCGCGGACAACATCAGGACAGCCGATACGGCGGTCAGCGCGATTCTTCGCATGGGTGCTCCGCTGGTGAGTGGTTGACCGGACGGCATCGCGCGGCGAGCCGCCCTCAAGGGCCTCGGAGGAAGTGGGAAACCAGGTCCTGACGCGGCCTGGACCGTTCTTGGCGGTCAGCCGTTCCTGGCGGAAGGGGGCTATATGTCCACCGTTTTTCGGTGGGTCCGAAATCAGCCACTGATACGTACAAGTGAAACGTATGCGTAACGTAGCCCCGCGCTTGGAGGACCACAAGGGCCGTGCAACAGCTTTTTGGAAAGGACGGAATCCGGACGAACGGCGACGGACGGTGGAGCCGTGGCGCACGGGGAGCCGGGGTGAGGGCGCGTGGAGAGCCGGCGCTGTGGCGCGCCGGAGCCGGGCCTACCCGGAGTCAGTCGAAGACGCCCTGGCCAGACGGGCCCGGGTCAGGCGGACTCGCGGACGACCAGCGTCAGCGGGGTCACCTGGGGTGCCGGTGGCTGGGACTGGCCGTTCACGCCGTTGACGATCATGCGGGCGATGCGGCCCACGGCGACGTCGAGGTTGTTGTCGATCGTCGTCAGCGGCGGTACCGCGAACGGGGCCAGCTTGTCGTTGTCGACACCGATCACGGCCAGGTCGCCGGGGGCGGCGAGGCCCACCCGGCGCATCCCCGCGAGGAGGGCGAAGGCCGTCTCGTCGTTGTAGGCGCACACTCCCGTGACGGCGGGCACGGCCGCGTGCCACTGCTCGGCCGCGGCGGCTGCCGCCGAGATGTCGAGGGGCACGTCCAGCACGACCGGCGGCTCAAGTCCGCGCTCGGCGCAGGCGGTACGGGCTCCGTCGAGCCGCAGGTCCAGGAAGTCCCGGAGCCTGGGATCCCCGGGAGCGGCGTAGCCGATGCGCGTGTGTCCCGTCGCCGCGAGCCGCTCGACCTGCATCGCGCCGATCAGGGTCTGGGGCACGGTCAGGACACCCGGGGCGACCGCGGGGCCCATCCCGGCGCTGACCACGTGGATACCGGCCGCCCGCATGGTGGCCACGTCGTCGGCGCCGACATCGAAGGCCGTCATCACGGCCGCCGGCATCAGCTCACGCCACAGCGACTTCAGCGGGGCGTGCCGCTCGCGTCGGGTGACGAGGTTCAGACCGTGCCGTTCCAGTTCGTCGCCGAGCAGTTCGACCAGGGCGGTCAGGGTGCCGCCGACGGGAACGTCCGGAAGGAACAGCAGCACGAGATCGCTGCGGCCCAGACGCAGGGCGCGTGCGGCGGCCGACGGTTCGTAGCCCAGCTTCGCCACCGCGTCGAGCACTTTGCGCCGGGTCCGGTCGGAGATCTTCTGGTGCGACACGTCGTTCAGCACATAGCTGACCGTGGTCTGCGAGACCCCTGCCTCCTTGGCGACGTCGGTCGCCGTCACGCGGCCGGTCCTGCGCGCCATGGGAGTCTCCTGGGGAAGGTCTCGGGCAGTCCTGATTGCGGAGCGATTGCGGGACGTCGACTGAACGGCGAACTCTACTGAATCGTAACAGTGAGCATGCGGGATGTCCGATACTCCGGACACCTCGGACCGTGTAATCCGGTGCGCATCACTCTCCGGCCGACGTCTCTCCGACCGGCGTCGGCCTCACCCGCTGTTGTCGATGCTCCAGGCCCACATCTTCCCCTTGGCGATGCGCTTGAGGAGCGTGTTGAAGTCGGCCTTGACGGCTTCCGGGGTCTTCTCCGGCGGGAACAGGGGCTTGACGGGCTGGCGTTCCAGGGGCAGGTCCTGGGAGAGGCGGGTCCTGTAGGCGTTGTACACCGCCGCGATGTCCTTGCGGATCGTCTCGCCCTCGCTGTTGCCCAGGCGCGGCATACCGCGCTTACGGTCGTCGTTCGTCGCGGCGATCGACGCGACATCCATGAGGAAGCAGTCGATCAGGTCGGTGACGTCCTGTTCCCGGGCGCCGTCCTCCTTGTTGCGCACGTCCCGGAGCAGCAGGTCCGCCATCTCCAGGGTGACGTCACGGTAGACGGTGTACCGCGGGCTTCCGGGGATGACGCCGAGCACGTGGTCGGCCTGCTGGGCGGTGTCGGAGTTCATCGACGCGACCCCCTCCGGAACGTCCTTCCCCTCAAGACCCGGCACCGGGTACGGCACGCCCCGGAAGCTCTCCTCTTCCTCGCTCATGTTGGGGGCGGCCCGCGCCATCGGATGCATACCGAACTCATGGCACAGCATGCCCACGATGTAGCCGATGTCGTAGTTCTCCAGGTAGTACGAGGCCAGCGTGACGAAGACGCCCTCGGCCCCCTGGTCGACCACGTTCGCCGGCGCCTCCGTCGTCCGCTTCTCCAGCGTGATCCGACAACTCCGGTCGCCGAGAAAGGACTTGACCTTGGTGTTGGCGGAGAGAAGCTCCAGGATCCGCGTGGCCTTCCCCTGCGACTCCGGGTACTTGAGCGACACGTTGGTGAACGAGATGTTCCCGTGCGACAACGTGCTCCGCTGAACCACCGCCCGCTGCACGGCCGAGGCGGGATCGGACGCCCGCCCTGCCCAGGAGTGACCCCCTTCGCCGAGCATCCGCACGACCCCGGCGTTTCCCGCCTTGCCCTGGAGCGACAGCAACTCGTGCGAAGGCCCAACGGTGTTGACGGGATTGACTGCGGGGCCGCTCACCGACGTACGCCGGGCTCCGGCATCCTTCGGGCGGACTTCGTCTCGGGCGTGCACGTGCTCACTTCCTGGCCGGCCTGACATCGTGATCATCGTTGTCTAACCGCAGACCGGATGCCCCCACCAGGTCCTCCGGGGCAATGATTCCCGCCGGAGGTCCACTCCAACTGCCCGTAGGGGCACGGAGGTTCAAGGGGTGCTCAAGAGGGTTCAGGGGGTGCGCCGCGCGAGCCTGGCCCGGGCGTCATCGTGCGCGCCGCGCAACAACTCCACGACCAACTCCCCCGTCCTCTCAGCGGGGTTGACGACGCAGATCCAGCCGAGTGCCCCGTACACCGGGTGCGGCAGCACGGTGTCGGTGGCCGCGAAGTCGCGGGACCGGTTGAGATCGCGTGGCTGCTCCTCCGCCGCGAGTTCGCGGAACGCCGCCCGGCCGACGTGGATGTTCACGCGCCAACGCCCCGGAGGGTCGAGGTCGGACGCGATGTCGTCGGGGTAGTTCTTGGTGACGACCGTCCCGTACGGCTGGACGTTCTGCGGCAGTTGACCGTCGGGGGCGTAGTAGAAGAAGGCGTCTCCCCAGGCGAGTTCGGGAAACGCGCTGCCTGGTTCCGGTACGAGCACGAGCGCGCCGGTGAAGTCTCGTACGGTCGCGATGATCTGTTCCATACTCATGGTTCAAGCATGACCTTCAAGTGCGTATGTGGGGTTGGGCGATGGGTGAGCCGACGAGCGGTTCGCGACAGGAGACACTCAGGACCGCCGGTGTCGCACGAGAGTCGGGGTACTCGGTGCAACAGGTGCGCGACCTGGAGCGGCTCGGAGTCATCCCTCCGGCGACTCGTTCGAGCAACGGATACCGTTCCTACGCACCACTGCACATCCACGCCCTCCTCGCCTACCGAGGTATCGCAGGTGCTGTAGGACCAGTCGTAGCGCGGCAATTGCTCGCGGAACTGCGCACGAAGACGATCACGGAGGCGGCCTCGGCGATCAACGAGGTCCATGTGCGGCTCGCGCGGGAGCGCGAGGAGGCTCTGCGTGCCCAACAGGCGTTGCGCGCGATCCAAGCCGAGGCGGACACACCGGAGTTCGAGCATGACGTGGAGCAGAACAGCGACGCGATGACGATCACCGAACTCTCCAGAGCACTCGGCGTACGCCCTTCGACCCTGCGGTTCTGGGAACAGGAAGGACTCGTCACCCCCGAGCGCGTGACCTCCCTCCAGGCGCGCCGCTACGACCTCTCCGCCATCAGGACGGCCCGCATCGTCGCCGCCCTCCGCAGTACCGGTTACGGCATTCCGGCGGTGCGCGAGATCGTGGGTTCCCTGCGTCAACTCGACGGCGCGGAAGAGGCCCAGCGCGTCCTGCGCGCACGTCTCGACGCGATCGCGCTACGGACCGTAGGACTGCTCCGGGCGGGGACGGACCTGGCCGCCGTCGTCACCGATCCTCGCCGCGCCCGAACCTGACGTAGGCGAAGAGGCCGAGGACGTTTCCGAAGGCGCAGATCGCGAGCCAGATCTGGGGCGGGAACCGTTGGGTGCGCGGGTGGCGGGCGATGTCGAGCATGCAGAGGACCGCGGGAAGGATCGCGACGAGCGGCACGATCGCGATCCATGGTGTGGGCGGCGGTGAACCGAGGGAGTCGGCGAACGCGGGTAGCTCCGCCAAGGCCGGTGTCATGGCGTGTCGGGGGCGAGGATGAAGATGCCGGCGACCTTCTCGTCCGTGTCGAACGCGACGCGGGCCTTCATGTCGCCGGCCTCGTAGCTCAGCGGGATGTCGACGACCGTGTGGTCGCCGATGCGGCGGACGAACGGCTCGCCCTCGCCGTAGCCCTCGAACTCCCCGACGAGGCCGGTGACGGTCGCCAGGCCGTCACCTCGGACCTTGTCGGTGAATGCCTCCAGTACCTGCGCGTTGAAGGACTGCCTGGCCTCGTCCATGCGCCCTTCGAGAACGGCCGTGACGATCGCGATCGCTCGCTCCGCCGCGTCGGCCATGCGCACCGTCTTGTCCATGGGTTCTCCCGTGCGGGGATCAATGGGTTTGCCGAACCGCTGGAAGGCGGCCTGGCGGGTGACTCCGAGCAGGTCCCCCAGCTCCTGCCAGGTGTGACCGGCGTCCCGGCTCTGCCGCACGCACAGCTTGAGCACCTGTTCCGCCAGGCCGTCGACGTCCCTCGCCCGCCGGACCAGGTCCAGGTACGCGGGTGATGCCAACGGGCTGCCCAGCGCCTGCGCCAGGACCGCGGCCCGCTCGGCCAGCAGGTCGCTCAGGGCAGCGAGAGTCTGAGGGGAATCGGCCACACGTAAAGGATGCCTTTACACGTCGACCGCGTCAAGGATTCCTTTACAGCTACGGCTCGATGTCCGGACGGCCCCCACCCCAGGACGACCCTCGCCGAATTCCCGCGCCGGCCCGGTCAGTTCACGGTCAAGAGCCTTGACAGGGGATTGGTCTAGTCCAAATATGGTCGCTGTTCGTCCCGGTCAGGGGCGGCTTCTCTCCTCTCAGCATGGGAGCGTCAATGAGACGACCTGGGCCTCTTCGCGCGTCGTTGTCCTGCGCGGCCGTAACCGCCTTGTCCGCGGGGCTTGTTGGGCTCGGCGGGGGTGGCGCGAGCGCGACGCACCGCGTGCCGCCCATGCCGGACCGTGTCGCGGCGCCGTACTTCGAGGCGTGGACCGGTGAGAGCCCGGCGGCGCTGGCCGCCGCGTCCGGGAACAAGTACCTGACGATGGCCTTCCTGCAGACCGAGGCGGCCGGTTCGTGCTCGGCGTACTGGAACGGTCTGCCCGCCCAGCCGATCGCGAAGTCCACCTTCGGCAAGGACATCGCCACGATCCAGGCGCGCGGCGGCAACGTCATCCCGTCCTTCGGCGGTTACGCGGCGGACACCACCAACACCGAACTGGCCGACAGCTGCACCGATGTCGACGCCATCGCGAAGGTCTACGAGAGCCTGGTCACGACCTACGGCGTGAGCCGGATCGACCTCGACATCGAGGCCGACTCCATCAACAACACGGCCGGTATCGACCGCCGCAACAAGGCGATCGCGAAGGTGCAGCGCTGGGCCCAACGCACCGGCCGCAGCGTGGAGTTCTCCTACACGCTGCCGACCACCACCACCGGTCTCGCGCCCAACGGCGTCGCCCTGCTGCGGAACGCGGTCGACAACGGCGCGCGCGTGGACGTCGTCAACATCATGACGTTCGACTACTACGACGGCGCCGCCCACGACATGGCGGAGGACACCAAGACCGCCGCGACCGGCCTGCACTCCCAACTCGCCGCGCTCTACCCGAAGAAGAACCCGGCGAAGCTGTGGAAGATGATCGGCGTCACCGAGATGCCCGGCATCGACGACTTCGGCCCGGCGGAGACCTTCACCACGCAGAACGCGGTCACGGTGAAGAAGTGGGCCGTCGCCCGGGGCATCAACACACTCTCGTTCTGGGCACTTCAGCGCGACAACGGGAATTGCGTGGGCACCGGGGGCGCCAACAACTGCTCCGGGATAGCCCAGGACACCTGGTACTTCAGCCACACCTTCAAGTCGTTCACGCGCGACTTCGGCTACCACCACTAGCGGCTCGGCGGACCGCGTGTCGCCGCCTTCCCCGAGGCGGCGTCGCGTCAGTCCCGCATCATCTCGCGCACCAGCGGCGCGACCTTCGTGCCGTACAGCTCGATGTTGGTCATGAGGGTGTCGTGGGGCATTCCGGTGATGCCGTACTTCAGGTTGAAGCGGGTCGCGTCGAGGGTCTTGAGGGTGTCCGCGATCTTGCGGGCCACGGTCTCGGGCGATCCGACGTGCAGGGCGCCGCCGGGGCCGACGTCCCGCATGAGGCTCTCGCGGGTCGGGGTGCGGAAGCCGCGTTCCCGCGCCACGCTCGCGATCAGCTGCTGGAAGGCCGGCACGAACTCCTCCACCGCCTGTTCGTCGGTGGCGGCGACATGGCCGGGCGCGTGCACGCCGATGGGCCGCGCGGGGTGGCCGAACTCCGCCAGCGCCCGCCGGAACAGTTCGGAGAACGGGGCGAAGCGGGCCACGTCCCCGCCGATGATCGCCAGCATCAGGGAGAACCCGTACTGGGCGGTGCGGATCACGGACTGGGGGCTGCCGCCGACGCCGATCCAGGTGGGGATCGAGCCCGTCTCGCTGTGCGGGTACACGGAGACTCCGTCGAGGGCGGCACGCGTGGTGCCGGACCAGGTGACGGGCTTCTCCTTGAGGAGTTCGGCGAAGAGGGCGACCTTCTCCTCGAACAGCTCCTCGTAGTCGTTCAGGTCGTAGCCGAAGAGCGGGAAGGACTCGGTGCTCGACCCTCTGCCGAGGATGACCTCGGCGCGGCCCGCGGAGACGGCGTCGAGGGTGGCGTAGCGCTGGAAGACGCGGACGGGGTCGTCCGAACTGATCACGGTGACGGCCGAGTTGAGGCGGATGTGCTCGGTGCGCGCGGCGATGGCCGCGAGGACGACGTCGGCGGCCGACAGGGGCATCGCCTCGGTGTGGTGCTCGCCGATGCCGAAGTGGTCGACACCGGCCCGGTCGGCGAGGACGCCTTCCTCGACCAGGCGGCGGATGGCCTGGCCGTGGGTCAGCGGTGTGCCGTCGGCGTCGTTCGTGACGTCACCGAACGTGTCCAGGCCGAGGGTGATGGCGAAGGGGGTGGTCGGGGTGGTCATCTCGTACTCCTTGGTTCCGCTCGGTGGGTCAGGTGGCGATACGGCGCATCACGCCGAGGAGCCGGGTCAGGTCGTCGGCGTCGACGTGGTCGAGGACATGGCGCCGGACGCTGGACAGGTGGGCGGGCCATGCCTCCTGGAGGCGGGCGAGGCCCTGGTCGGTGAGGACGGCGTTCCAGCCCCGGGCGTCCTCGGCGCACCGCTCCCGTCCGACCAGCCCCTGGGTCTCCAGGCGGGTGACGATGCGGGTCATGCCGCTCAGCGAGAGGCTGCAGACGGACGCCAGCTCGCTCATGCGCATACGCCGGTCCGTGGCCTCGGACAGGTGCATGAGGGTCGTGTACTCGGACAGCGGCAGGCGCTGCTCCCGCATCATGTCGGCGTCGACGGCCCGGGGCAGCACGAGCATCACCCGCGCGAGTTCGCGCACCAGCTCCTCCTCGTGCGGACTCATGGGGCGCAGTGGCTGCTCGGGCGTGATCATGCCACCAGTTTACTTGATTGACGAAACAAGCAACTGGATCGATCGCCGCGGCTGCCCAGGACCTCCCGGGTTCACCGGAGGGGTGACTCGTCCTCCGTCGTCGACGCATGGCCGTGGTAGCGCAGCAGGAGCATCGCCGCGTCGTCGTGGAGCGGTCCGGCCGTGTGCCGGACCAGGTCCTCGCGCAGCGAGTCCAGGGCGCTCTGCGCGTCGGGCTCCTTCAGCAGGTGCGCCCGCTCGCCCAGCGGATAGAACGTGCCGTGGCCGTCGCGGGCCTCGGTGACGCCGTCGGTGTACAGCAGCAGTTGCTCACCCGGCGCGAAGCGCACGGAGAACGGCTTCGGGCTCTCGCTGCCCTGCGCGCCGCCCAGGCCGAGCGGCGGGGCGTAGGAGGGCGGTGCGGGGAAGTCGGCGGTGCCGTTGCGGCGGACGACCATCGGGGGCGGGTGGCCGTAGTTGAGGAAGAGCACCTCGTGGTCCGTGCCGATCTCGGCGAGGACGGCGGTCACGAACTTCTCGTCGGACAGCACGCGGGAGACGCTGCGTTCCAGGCGCTCGCCGAGTCCGACGAGGTCGGGTTCGTCGTGCGCGGCCTCGCGGAACGCGCCGAGCACCACGGCGGCCGTCTCCACGGCGGCGAGCCCCTTGCCCTGCACATCACCGACGATGACCCGCACGCCGTGCGGGGAGGCGACCACCTCGTACAGGTCGCCGCCGATGCGCGCTTCCGCGACGGCCGAGGTGTACGACACCGCCGCCTGGAGGGGTCCCGCGGTCAGGGGAACGGGCCGTAGGAGAACTCGCTGCGCGACCTCCGCGATGGAGCGCACGCTGGCGAGTTCGGCCTCGCGGCGGCCGCGCATCACGGCGGCGGCGATGCCCGCGCCGGTCACGCCCACCACCGACACCATCGCCAGGAAGCCCCGGCGTTCCTGGAACAGGCCGTCGTAGAGACCGAGTCCGACGCACAGGGCGAGGGCCGCCGCGCCGAACCACGCCGTACGGCGCCAGCCGCCGACCAGTCCGGCGAAGGCCGGACCGAGGGAGGCCAGGGGCAGGAAGCCGAGTCCGGGGCCGGTGACGATGTCGCCGACCGCGACCACCGCCATCACCGCGGCGGGCAGCCAGGTCAGCACGGAAAGACTGCGCTGCGGCTTCGCTGCGGCCATGGTCCACTCCAAGGGCGTCGCGGCTTTCGGGAGCCGCCTTCCGCAGGGGCCCCTCCCCCACCTTTGGACATCGCCAGGTTGTCAGGCAATCCCCCCGACGTGCCCGGCGCTTTACCCAATTGAGTCCGAGAACGGACATTTCCTGATCGACGAAAACCAGTCGACAACCATCTGTCGCCGCCTGGTTGCCGATCACGGACTCAGGGCAAGGGAACTGTGTAGGACCGGCCGCGCAAGATCTGCGGCGGCCCCGGTGCGGTGGCGCCGCGGGGATACCGGGTTGTCCTAGGAGGGGAAGTGATTCGCCATGCGTGCGCATCGGCGTACCCATAGGCGTTCCGTACGCGTGGAGTACCTGCTGCCCGACGAGGCCGCGTCGGCGGGTCAGGCACGGAAACTGACTTCGGAGTTCCTCGCGCGTTCCCGCCATCAGCTGGCACGGGTGGACGCGGAGCAGATCGACGACGCGACGCTGATCGTGTCCGAACTCGTCGCCAACGCGACCGAGCACGGCCGCGGCGAGTGCCGGCTGCGCCTCCAACTGTCCGACGAGCGCGTCACGGTCGAGGTCTACGACGACAACCCGGCCCCGCCCCGCGTGCGGCCGATGACGGCCGAGGGCGAGAGCGGACGCGGCCTGGCCATGGTCCGGTGCCTGGCCCACCGCCTCGACGTCACCCCGCTCACCGGGGGCGGCAAGCGGGTGCGGGCGATCCTGGCGATCTGACCCGGCGGACGGTCGGTTCAACCGACGCGAAGCGGAGGTACGACGGGCACCTCCGGCGCGGCGTCGATGTCGGCCTGCGTCATCCGGAACTCGACGGGGTACGCCTCGCGCCGGGTGCGGCGGTCGGGTTCGGTGGTGCGCCACATGTAGAGGCAGCGGACGCATTGGAGTACGTCCCATACGCCGGGGACCGGCGAGGTGGTCACGGTGTCGACCGTGTCGTGGGCGCAGCGGGGGCAGATCATGGCGGGTGACTCCTGAGGTCGGGGCAGCGGGTTCCTATCGGGCGGCGATGAGGGCGCGCAGCCGGTCGGCCCACTCGGGGGTTTCCGGCAGGTCCCGTACCGGGGTGTCGAAGTGGCCCCTGTTGTCCGGTGCGACCGGGGTCGTGGCGTCGATGATCATCTTGCTGGTGATTCCCGGGGTGTTGGCGGCCGGTGCCAGGGCCATGACCGAGAGGTTGGGGACGATGATCACGTCGTCCTGGGGGTTCACCTTCGCGGACATCGCCCACATCACCTGGGGCAGGTCGAAGGGGTCGACGTCCTCGTCCACGACGATGACCTGCGTGACGTAGCCGAGGCCGTGCGGGGTGGTCATCGCGCGCATGCCGACCGCCTTGGCGAAACCGCCGTAGCGCTTCTTCGTCGAGACGATGACCGCGAGGCCGTGGGTGTACATGGCATTGACCGCCTGCACCTCCGGGAATTCGGCGCGGAGTTGCTTGAGGAGGGGGACGCAGGTGTTGGGGCCGACGAGGTAGTCGACCTCGGTCCACGGCATGCCGAGGTAGAGGGACTCGAAGACCGGATTCGTGCGGTAGGAGACGCGGTCGACACGGATCGTCGGCATGCGTCGGCCGCCGGAGTAGTGGCCGGTGAACTCGCCGAAGGGGCCCTCTATTTGGCGCTTGCGGCTCTCGACCACGCCCTCGATGACGACCTCGGAACCCCAGGGGACGTCGAAGCCGGTGAGGGGCGCGGTGGCGATGGGGGCGGGGGCTCCGCGCAGGGCGCCGGCCATCTCGTACTCGGACTGGTCGTAGCCCATCGGCATGCCGGCGACGATCGTGATGACGGGGTCGTTGCCGAGGGTGATCGCGATGGGGAGGTCCTCGCCCAACTCCTCGGCGGCGTGCAGGTGTTGGGCCACGTCGTGCATGGGGACGGGCTGGAAGGCGAGGCGGTCGCGGCCGATGACCTCGATGCGGTACGTGCCGACGTTCTGCTTGCCGAAGTGGTCCGGGTCGCGCGGGTCGCGGGAGACCACGGCGGCCTTGTCGAGGTAGAAACCTCCGTCGCCGTCGTTGAGCCGGAACAGCGGGAGGACCTTGAACAGGTCGATGTCGGCGCCCTGTTGGCTGTTCTCCCGCCAGGGCGCGTCCTCGCGGCGTTCCGGTGCGACCGGGAAGGCGTCCCAGCGGCGGGCGAACTCCTCGACCTGCTCGCGCACGGAGGTGTCCGGGGGCAGGCCGAGGGCGAGGGCGTGGTTGCGCCAGGAACCGTGGACGTTCATCGCGATGCGCGCGTCCGTGAAGCCCTTGACGTTGTCGAAGTAGAGGGCGGGGGCGCCTTCGCCGATACGTCCTGCCGCGTTGGCGGCGGCGGCCAAGTCCGGTTCGGGGAGGACCTGTTCGGTGATCCGTAGCAGCTGGTTCTCCTTGTCCAGGGTGTCCAGGAAGCTGCGGAGGTCGTCGTAGGGCATGGGGACTCCGTGCGTGAAGGGGCGTGTGGCGCAGTGGTATTGGGCGCCTCGGGTGTCTCTGGTGGTGTGTCAGGCGGCGGGGTGGATGCGTGCGTCGCGGGCGGGTCGCATGCCTTCCCAGCGCTTGGCGGCGGGGGCGGGCAGGTCGAGCTGGTCGAGGACGCGGGAGGTGATGTGGGTGACGATGTCGTCGACCGTGGCTGGGTGGTTGTAGAAGGCGGGCATCGGCGGCACGATCCGGACGCCCTTGCGCGCGAGGTCGAGCATGTTCTCCAGGTGGATCTCGCTCAGGGGTGTCTCGCGGGGTACGAGAACCAGTGGTCGGTGTTCCTTGAGGATCACGTCGGCGGCCCGGCCGATCAGTCCTTCGGCGTAGCCGGTACGGATGCCGGCCAGGGTCTTCATGGAGCAGGGCACGATCACCATGCCGTCGGTGCGGCACGACCCGGAGGCAATGGTGGCCCCCTGGTCCTCGGGGCCGTGGACGACGTCGGCCAGCTCGGCGACCTCGCGGGCGGTGCGTCCCGTCTCCAGCTCGACGGTGGTCCGGGCCCAGCGGCTGAGGACGAGATGGGTCTCCACCTCGGGCAGCTCGGCGAGCTGCTCCAGCAGCCGGACACCGAGCACGGCCCCGGTCGCTCCGGTCATCCCCACGATCAGTCGCACGTCGCCAGCTCCTTGCCCAGTCCGGTCTCTGTGCTTTCGACCGTAGGAGCGGTTCGGTGCCCGGCAAGGGTAGGCTCGGGACTCATCATGGGAAAAAACGGTCAGCGTCGGCCCGAGATCACGGACGTGTCGTACCGTCCGTCGCTCAGCGCGCCCATCGGTATGGACATCGTGGGATTCACCGAGCTGCTGGCGCGCGGTGAGCGTCGCGGCATCGACCTGTCGGCGCCGCAGCGGCCGGACTTCCACCACCTGATCCACGTCACCGAGGGCACGCTGCGCCACCGGGTGGACTTCACGGACTGCGCGGTGGAGGAGGGCGGCTGGCTGTGGGTGAGCTCGGGGCAGGTCCACCAGTACGTCCCCGCCGACCTGACGACGACCCGCGGCACGATCGTCATCTGGCAGCCCGGCTTCGTCCTGGCCGATCCGCCCTTCGACCAGTCACCCCTGCTCCCGACGGGTCCGCACGCGCGAGCGGCACGCCTGACACTCCGTCACCTCAGCCACGAATACGCCGACTTGGCCTCGCTGCCCCTCGACGCGCACCTCCAGACCCTCCGCATGCTCCTCTCCGTCCTCCTGCTGCGCCTCTCCCACGTCCGCCCGGACCCGGTGTCGTCCGCCCCGGCCGACGACACGTTCCGCCGCTACAGCGCCGCCCTGGAACGGGACTTCCGCACCAGTCACCAAGTCGCCGACTACGCCGCCGCGTTGGGCTACAGCCCGCGCACCCTCACCCGGGCGACCCTCACGGCGACCGGCACCACCGCCAAGCAGTACCTCGACGCCCGCATCCTCCTGGAGGCCAAGCGCCTCCTCGTCCACACCGACGCGACGGCGGCGGACGTCTCCCGCACGCTCGGCTTCGGCGAGCCGACCGACTTCGCGAAGTTCTTCCGCAAGCGGGAGGGTCGTACGCCGTTGGAGTTCCGGGTGGTGGCACGCGGGCAGACATGAGTCAGCCGAGCGTCCGGAGGTACCCATGCAGGAGTTCCAGCCGGGTCGGACCGCCGTACGGCGTGATGTGTTCCGGCGGAAGGTGTGGAGCGCTCAGGCGTCGCGGGTCGTCGACGACACCGCCGAGGCGCTGGTTCTGGGGTGCCGGCCGGGCGCGGAGTTGCTGGCCCCGACGACCTGGATCGAGTGGCTCCTCACCGGCGACGAGACCGCCCGCCTGCGCGCCCTGCCGACCCTGGCCGCCGGCGACTGGCAGCTCGGCCGGTGGTCCTGGCGGGACACGGCCCTGCTCCAATGGGTGCCGCCCGAGACCTGGTTCAGCGTCAACGCGTTCTTCGACGCCACGGGCGACGGCCGACTCACCCACTGGTACGTCAACTTCCAGCATCCGATGCGCCGCACGCCTATCGGCTTCGACACCTTCGACCTGCTGCTGGACCTGGTGGTCACGCCCGACCTGTCGCGGTGGGACTGGAAGGACGAGGACGAGTACGCCCACGGCCGCCGGTTGGGGGTGGTGAGCGAGGCCGATCACCGGGCGGTGGAGAAGGCTCGCGAGGAGGCGATCGCGATGATCGAGGGGGGTGCCGGACCGTTCGCCGCGGAACGGGGCTTGGGGACGTGGCGCTACGAACCTCAGTGGCCCGACCCTCAACTGCCCACCGGCGTCCTGGACTTGGGCTAGTCGGTACCGTCGCGCCGTTGCCACACCCCACGTCCAGCGGCCGACTCTCCGCAAGGGCCTTGTCTCACCCAGGAGTTCACCGCCGGACAGCCCGCTGCCCGGCGCCAAGGAGCGATCCCCCGCTCCTCCGGCGCCGGGCAGCACACCCCCGTACGTTCAGCCCGCCGAGGTCAGGACTCGACCCCCGCGTCCTCCAGCTCGCTGACCGCCTCGGCCTTCTTCTCGGTCGGGGCGGCTGCGCGTACCGCCGGGATCGCCGCCGCGACGAGGGCCGCCAGCAGGGCGACGCTGCCGCCGATGATGAGGCCCGTGCGGAAGCCGCCCTCGGAGGTGAAGGTGTAGCCGCCTGCCGTGGTGGTCATCTGGGAGAGGACCACGCCGATCACCGCGGCGCCGATGGACGTACCGAGGGCGCGCATCAGGGAGTTGAAGCCGTTGGCCGCGGCGGTCTCGGAGAGCGGGACCGAGCTCATGATGAGGGCGGGCATCGCGCCGTAGGCGAGGCCGACGCCGCTGTTGATGACGATGCAGACGAGCATGAGGCCCCGGGCGGAGCCCATCAGGCCCATCGACAGGGCGTAGCCGGCGGTGATGACCAGAACGCCGCTGATCAGGGTGAACTTCGGGCCGCGGGCGTTGGTGAGCTTTCCGCCGAGCGGGGAGACGATCATCATCATGATGCCGCCGGGCGCCATCCACAGGCCGGCCGCGAGCATCGACTGGCCCAGGCCGTAGCCGGTGGCCTCGGGGAACTGGAGCAGCTGCGGGACGACCAGCATGCTGGAGTACATGCCGACGCCGACGAAGACCGAGGCGATGTTGGTGATCAGGACCCGGGGCCGGGCCGTCGTCCGCAGGTCGATCAGCGGGTCTCCGGTGCGCAGCTCCCACACGCCCCAGGCCAGGAAGGCCACGACGGCGACGGCGAACAGGCCGAGGACGGTGCCCGAACCCCAGCCCCAGTCCGCGCCCTTGGAGATGCCGAGCAGCAGGCAGACCAGGCCGACGGCCAGCCCGAGGGCGCCGGGCACGTCGAAGCGCTGGCCCTTGGCGGCGGCCGGTACGTCCGGGATCAGGAACCAGATCAGCGCGGCGACGACCGCGGCGAGGGCGGCCGAACCCCAGAACAGGGCACGCCAGTCGGCGTACTGGGCGACGGCCGCGGCGATCGGCAGACCGAGGCCGCCGCCGATGCCCATGGAGGCGCTGACCAGTGCGATGGAGGGGCTCAACCGCTCCGCCGGTACGACGTCCCGCAGCAGGGCGATGCCCAGCGGGATCATGCCCATGCCGATGCCCTGGAGACCGCGTCCGACGATCATCGGGACGATCGAGGAGGACAGCGCGCACACCACCGAGCCCACGATCAGCGGGACGGAGCAGGCGAGCAGCATGCGGCGCTTGCCCAGCAGGTCGCCCAGGCGGCCGACGACCGGCACACAGACCGCGGCCACCAGCAGCGTGGCGGTGATCACCCACGCGGCGTTCGAGGACGAGGTGTGCAGCATCTCCGGCAGGTCGGCGATGAGTGGCGTGACCAGCGTCTGCATGATTGCCGCGGTGGTGCCGGCGAAGGCCAGCGTGGCGACCACGCCGCCTGCGCGGGCTGAAGGCTGGGGGGCGTCCATGACGGGACTCCTCGGCATGTCTGTTCAGTCGGGACTAGGAATGTGCATCGTACACATCGTATGTATCAGCCATGTGATGGGGATGATGCATACCGTCGTGCGAGGATGGGCCGGGCCGCCCCGGAGCGCAGGACACGGCGGCGGCATCGGCAGGAAGCAGGAGGCAGCGGACCGATGGACAGGCGCACGCGCGAGATCGAGTACGAGCAGATGCTTCTCAGCCGCCACGGGTTGCTCGCGCAGAAGGGCGGGCGCCGCAAGGACGGCGTGCTGGAGCGCAGCGCCTACATCCTGTTGAGCCGGATCCGCATCCAAGGGCCCATGTCCATCGGCGAGTTGAGCGACGCCTTCGGTCTCGACACGTCCACCCTCAACCGGCAGACGGCGGCCGCCATGCGGTCCGGGCTGGTGGAGCGCATCCCCGATCCGCAGGGCGGCATGGCCCGCAAGTTCCGCATCACGGACCAGGGCGCGCGGCTGCTCGACGAGGAACGCGAGGGTCTCGTCCAGGCCCTGGACCAGATCATGGACGACTGGCCGGACGAGGACATCGACGCCTTCGCGGCTTTTCTACGACGCTTCAACACCGACATCGAACGGCTCGGCGGGCGTCCCTGGCCACGGCCGTGAGCCCCGTCCCGTGACAACTCACGGGACGGGGCGGTCAGTTCACGCCGGGCGTGTCCAGGTCAGGAGGAACGGCGGGCGCGGCCGGCCGCGTAGACCCCGCCTGCGCCCAGGGCGATCACCAGGGCCGCGCCACCGGCTATGAGGCCGACCGGCGCGTTGGAACCGGTCTCCGCCAGCGGCTGGTTGCCACCGTTCGGCGTCGCCTTCGGACTGGGCGAGGGCGACGACTTCAGCGGCGGGACGTGTGCGGACGTGGGCGGCGTCGTCGACGGCTTGGGGCTGGCCGGCGGGGTCGACTCCTCGGCGGGAGGCGTGCTGCCGGCCGGGGTCGACGGCGTCGCGGGCGGTGCCGAGGCGGGCCGCGTCGGCGTCGGGGTGGGCGAGTCGGGCGTGCTCGGGGTGCACTCCTTGTCGCCGCCGTTCCAGGCCGCGATGAGGTGGTACGGGGTCATGATGTTGTCCGGCTCGTACGGCAGGGGGCCGTGGCCTTCGCCCGTACCGCCGTCGTAGGTGACGTCGTCGCCGTACAGGTCGATCTGGCCGTAGCAGTCAGGTGACTTGACCTTCAGCTGCTGCCAGGTGTGCTGGGCGTCGCTCGCGCCGGCGACGTCCTTGGAGGTGAGGTAGACCGTGGCCTTGTCGACCATGGTCTGGTGGCCGGAGGTGTACCAGTTGGGGCCCTCGGCGGTGTACTCGGCGAGGGAGACGGGGTACTTGCAGCTGTCCCCGACGCTCTGGCCGGGAGCCAGCCGGACCTCGACGGTGCCGGGGACGGTGTCCCACTGGAGGAACCCGCCCTGCGAGGTCCAGTCGGCGCCGACAACGTTTCCATCGGCGCCGACGATGCGGTACTGCACGGTGGCGGACTGGCACCCGTCGGCGTCCGTGGCGCTCGCCGGGCCGGCCGCGAGCACGGGCGCGGCGGCGGCGATGAACGCGGTGGCCGCGAGGGCGGACAGGGATCGGAGGTGGTGCGAACGTGACAAAGTGAGCCTCGACGATGGTGAAAGGTGTGGGAGGTGGCAGAACGAGCGGCGGGCGCACGAAGGAAAACGATCGAGGGCGTGCGCGACCGGACCGCTCGCAGCTGCTCCGCTCAGTTAAGGCACAGCGAAGCAAGCTGAATTCTTGTCACCTTTCACAACTTCCGTCAATCCTTCACCAGTTCGCCACAGGTCAAGATCGACGCATCACCGCGAGTAGATGCCGGCACATCCCCTCCAACTCGACATAGAGGCCCGGGTCGACCAGTTCGTCGCCGTCCCGTTCATAGGTCAAGTCGCTGAGCAGCTCGGTGAGTTGGAGGGAGCCACCGCGCAGGTCGGTCCACGGGAGGCGGACGCGGCCCTGGGCGGGCTGATCGGACAGGTTGACGACGACGAGATGGCGGCTGGAATCCGTTGTCCACGACCAGGCGAGCAGGTTCTCGTGGGTGGGGTTGTCCGGCCAGCCCGTGCAGTCGAGCAGCTGCCACTCCCCTCCCGTGCGCATGCCGGAGGAGGCGACGGCGGCGAGCAACTGGTGGTGGAACGCGAGGAGTTCCTTGTCGACGGGCTCCTCCGGCCGACGGGAGAGGAAGACCGGCGGGCGTACCCGTCGCCCCTCGAACTGGCCCTCGTGCCAGAGCGTCGCGCCGGGCAGGGTGGCGATGGTGACGGCCGCCGCGCGTTCCCGCTCGGGTGACAGAGTGGCGGCGGCCCGGGGTTCGTCGTGGTTCTCCAGGAAGCGGACAAGGCCGCGCTGGTAGCGGACGTCGGCCCGCAGATGACCGTGCACGGAATCGGCGCCCTCGTGCAGTAGCCGGTCGTAGAGGCGTTTGTCGTAGCAGTGGTCGAACCCCTGTTGTTGCAGGGCCCATTCGAGGTCCCAGTACGCCTCGGCGACGAAGAGGAAGTCGGGGTGGCGCTCGCGGACCTTGGGGATCGTGTACGGCCAGAAGTCCTCGGCCGGTGCGGTGCCGGCCCGTTGGCCCCAGGTCTTCGTGAACACGTCGGTCATCAGCAGCATGGCCATGTCGCAGCGGACGCCGTCGGCCTGGTCGGCGATCGAGGCGAGGGTGTCGACGGCCGCCGTGCGCAACTCCTCGCTGAAGGCGTTGAGTTGGACGACGTCCGGCCAGGGCGCGAAGTACGGGTCGCGGCCCCGGGCGAACACCTTGCCGCCGGCCTCCAGGAAGGCGGCGGGGTCGCGGGACAGGTCGTCCTGGGTGCCCTGGACGAGGCAGTCGGGGCGTTCGGTCAGCCAGGGGTGGTCGGGGGCCACGTGGTTGGGGACGTAGTCGAGGATCAACCGGACGCCACGGGCGGCCAGTTGGGCGCGGGCCGCCGCCAGCCCCTCCGGACCGCCGAGGGATGCGTCCACGACGTAGTTGCGGACGCAGTACGGCGATCCGGCGACGTCCTCCGGGCGGAGGTCGGGCAGCGCGGCCCGGAACGACGCCTGGAGCGAGGCGTCGCGCAGCGCGATCTCCAGTCCGGCCGGGCTGCGTTCCCACACGCCCATCAGCCAGACGGCGTCGACGCCCGGGAGCGCGACCTCGTCCCAGGCGGGCGCGGGGACCTCGCCGAGGGTGACGGTGCGGCCGTAGCGGGTGCTCAACTCCCCCAGCCAGATGAGGGTGTTGATCTCGTAGATCACCGGGTGCTCGGGCCAGGCGGTCATGACAGGGGCTCCTCTCGGTCGCCGGTCGGGCGCAGGCTCTCGCGGCCCCGGGCCGACCACTCCTCGTCGCCCAGGGTGTGGAAGAGGGTGGCGGTGACCGCGGACAGGCCGGTCCAGCCGGTCTGGTGGGAGGCGCCGAGTCCGGCGCCGTTGTCGCCGTGGAAGTACTCGTAGAAGAGGATCAGGTCCTTCCAGTGCGGGTCCTTCGCGAACTTGGCCTGGGCGCCGTGCACCGGCCGGTGTCCGTCGCCGTCGCTGAGGAAGGTGGCGGTGAGCCGGTCGGCGATCTCGCGGGCGACCTCGTAGAGGGTGAGCTGGCGGCCCGAACCGGTGGGGCACTCGACGGTGAACTCGGCGCCGTGGAAGGCGTGCAGGTTGAGCAGCGCACGGATCAGCAGCAGGTTGACCGGGAACCACACAGGGCCACGCCAGTTGGAGTTGCCGCCGAACATCGCGGAGTCGGACTCGGCGGGCAGATAGCCGACGCCGTACGACTCCCCGTGCACCTCGAAGGTGTACGGGTGCTCGGCGTGATGGCGCGAGAGGGAGCGGATGCCGTGCGGGCCGAGGAACTCGCCCTCGTCGAGCATCCGGGACAGGATGCGCCGTAGCCGGTCCTCGCCGAACAGGGCGAACAGATAGCGGCCGTCGGCGTTCGGGCCCAGCGCCTGGTGCGAGGAGATGGTGGCCTCCACGGCCGGGTGCCGCTCGATGAACTCCCGTGCTCCGGCGACCAGTTCGGGGAAGCGCCGGTCCGCCCAGCCGCCGACCAGGCTGGTGGCCGCGAGGGGGATCAGTCCGACGAGGGAGCGCACTTTGAGCCGGGTCGCCGTGCCGTCGGGCAGTCGCAGCACGTCGTAGAAGAAGCCGTCCTCCTCGTCCCACAGGCTCGCGTTGTCGGCACCGATGCGGTTCATGGCGACGGCGATCCACGCGAAGTGCTCGAACAGGGACTGTGCCTGCTCGATGTAGACGGGGTTGTCGACGGCCAGCTCTATGGCGATCTCAAGGAGGTTCTGGCAGTACAGCGCCATCCACGCGGTGCCGTCGGCCTGGTCGAGGTGGCCGCCGGTGGGGAGCGGGGCGCTGCGGTCGAAGACGCCGATGTTGTCGAGGCCGAGGAAGCCGCCCTGGAAGACGTTGTTGCCGTCGGTGTCCTTGCGGTTGAGCCACCAGCTGAAGTTCTTCATCAGCTTCTGGAAGGCGTTCTCCAGGAAGGCACGGTCGGCCTTGCCGGTGCGGTGTTTCTCCAGCTCGTAGAGGAACAGGGTGGCCCAGGCGTGCACGGGCGGGTTGACGTCGCCGAAGTTCCATTCGTACGCCGGGATCTGGCCGTTGGGGTGGAGGTAGAGGCGGCGCAGCAGCAGGTCCAACTGGCCCTTGGCGAAGCTGAGATCGACCATCGACAGGGCGACGGTGTGGAAGGCGAGGTCCCAGGCCGCGAACCACGGGTACTCCCAGGTGTCCGGCATCGACATGATCTCGTCGTTGACCATGTGGTACCAGTTGCTGTTCCGCACCCGGGGGTCGGAGGCGAGCGGGTCGACACCGTGCTCGGAGAGCCAGCGCTCGACGTCGAGGTAGTAGTACTGCTTGCTCCACAGCATCCCGGCCAACGCCTGGCGCACCAGCCGCCGTTCGTCTTCCGACGAGTCGGCGGAGGTGATGCCGTCGTAGAACTCGTCGGCCTCCGCCCGCCGTTGAGTCATCACGGTGTCGAAGTCGCCGGTCCAGTCGGACAGTTCGGTCGCGGTGAGGCGCAGGCGGACGGTGGCGCTCTGGCCGGCCGGGATGGTCAGCACGTGGTGGACGGCGGCCTTGGTGCCGGTCCGTTCGGGGTTCACGGCTCCGGTCTCGCCGCCGACGACGCACCGGTCGATGCCGTCCTTGACGAACGGGGAGGAGTTCGAACTCCCGAAGATCTTCTCGTTGTTGGTGTCGTTCTCGGTGAACAGGGTCTGCGCGTCCGCGTCGCAGTACAGCCAGCGCGGGCCCAGCTCCACGTGGTCGGCGCGGAGCGGGCCGCCGGGTTGCTGATGGATGGACGGTACGGCGGTGCCGCCGGCCCAGGACCAGGTGTGCCGGAACCAGAGGGTCGGCAGCAGGTGCAACGGAGCTTCGTCGGGGCCGCGGTTGTGCGCGGTGATCTCGATCAGCAGGTCGTCGGGGCCGGCCTTGGCGTACTCGACGAACACGTCGAAGTAGCGGTCCTCGTCGAAGATGCCGGTGTCGAGGAGTTCGTACTCGAAGTCGCCGCGCCCCCGGGCCTGGTTGGTGGCCTTGAGGTCCTCGTACGGGAACTCCGACTGCGGGTATTTGTAGAGGTACTTCATGTACGAGTGCGTGGGCGTGCTGTCGAGGTAGAAGTAGTACTCCTTGACGTCCTCGCCGTGGTTTCCCTCGGAGTTGGTGAGGCCGAACATCCGCTCCTTGAGGATCGGGTCGCGGCCGTTCCACAGCGCGAGCGCGAAGCACAGCCGCTGTTTGTCGTCGCTGACGCCCGCGATGCCGTCCTCGCCCCAGCGGTAGGCGCGGGAACGTGCCTGGTCGTGGGTGAAGTACGACCAGGCGTCACCGGTGTGGCTGTAGTCCTCCCGTACGGTCCCCCACTGGCGCTCGCTCAGATAGGGACCCCAACGGCGCCAGGGCACCCCGGAATCGTCGGCCTCGGCCAGCCGTCGCCGCTCGGCATCCGGCGTGTCACCGCTCGTCCCCATCGTGTGTCCTCCTCGTGGCCCGGCACCTTCCCCAAGACTCCGGTGTCTCGCGCGCGACGGCAACGGATACAGGGCCGACCATGCGGATGGTCCCCTCTCGTTCATCTCCGGGTTCGGGCGGATCGTTCCTCTCCGGTTCGAGCGGAGTGCGCGAGAACCACCGTGACTGCCAGCAGAAACGCCATTACCGCCGCGATCGGCGCCACCAGGAACGCTCCACCGCTGCCGTGGCCGTCGGCCAGATATCCGGCCAGTGCCTGCCCGGTCGCGGTGCCGACGGGCCGCCCGCGCACAGGATCGTCAGGGCGACGGTCGCCCGGTCGGCGGGTGCGAGGCGTTCGGTGAGGGCGTAGAGGCTGATCAGGTACGGAGCGACGGTCACCCCGGCGACGGCCATGGCGGCGGGGAGCATGTGCCCTCGCTCCCCGGCGACCAGGGTGAGCGCGCCCAGCAGCAGCGTCGCCGCGAAGGTCACGTACCGCCGGCGGAGGGTGAAGCGCGCGGGGAGCCAGGCGCAGGCGGCTCCTGCCAGGGCGCTGCCGATGCCGAAGACGGCGTAGAGGAGTCCGGCGCTGCCGGGGTGCCCGCTCTCGTTGGAGTAGGCGGTGACACCGGTCTGTACGGCGCCGAAGATCGTGCCCATCGCGGCCATGGCGAGGAACATCGCGGCAAGTGGCAGGCGGGGCAGGGGAGTTCGCGCGGCGCGTGGGTCCTGCCGGGGTTCGGTGCTCCCCTGGGCCAGGGACAGGGCGAAGGGCAGGGTGGCCAGGACGAGGAGGGTGATGGCGGCCAGGGTCGGCGCTGTCGGGCCGAGGGCGGTGACGAGTCCGACGAGCGCGGGGCCGGCGACGAAACTGATCTCGTCGGCGGTCGCCTCGTACGAGAAGGCGGTCGGTATGAGGTCGGGCCGGGCGCGGGCGTGCAGCAGACGGGACCAGTGGACCCGTACGAGGGGGCCGACCGGGGGTTGGGTGAGGCCGGACAGGGCCGCGGCTGTCAGCATGCTCGCGCGGCCGGTGTGGCTGGCCGCGACGAGGGCGGTCAGGGCGGCGGCGTTGGCGAGTGCGGTGACCGTCCCGACGAGGCGGTGGCCGTGGCGGTCGGCGAGTGCCCCGGCGATGGGGGCGCCGAGCGCGTTGGCGATGCCCTGGGCCGCCGCGGCGAGTCCGGCGAAGGCGTAACTGCCCGAGGCGGCCTGCACGAGGACGAGCGTCGCGAGCGACGAGGTGGCGTAGGGAAGGCGGGCCAGGAAGCCCAGCGGGAAGAAGGCCGCGCCGGGCACACGCAGCAGGGATCGGTACGCCATCGGCGTCTCCCGTGAACACGTCGAAGAGACGCGCCACCCCAGCCACCAACGCGTGGACGATCCCTGTTCTGCCGCGCAGCCTAGCGAGCGAACGGGCCTGTCACCAAAGCGTTTCAGTCCCTTACGTGATCACCGAAAGCGGTGACCGACAGGAAGCGGACGGGGAGTTCGACCAGTTCCTGGGGGCCGTGCGCGCCCTCGCCGTCGAGTTGGAGGGCGTCGCCGGGGCGCATCGTGTAGGCCGCCTCTCCATGGCCGTAGACCATGACGCCTTCGAGCATGAACAGCAGCTCGGTGCCGGGGTGTTGGAAGAGCGGGAAGACCTCGCTGGACTCGGTGAGGGTGACCAGGACGGCTTCCATGCGTTTGTGGGGGCCGCGCAGGGCACCGAGGAGTTCGTAGAGGTGGCCGACCCGGCTGCCGCGGCGGATGATCTGGGCGCCGTGGCCGGCGGGGACGTAGACGGCCTCGCGTTCGGTGTCGACGCCGCGGAAGAGGGCCGTGACCGGGACGTTCAGGCCGGTGGCGAGGCGGCCGAGGGTGGTGAGGCTGCACGACGTGTGCGCGTTCTCGATCTTGGAGAGCATCGCTTTCGAGATGCCGACCCGGGCCGCCATCTCCGCCACCGACAGACCGGCCGCGATCCGGTAGCGGCGCACCTGACGGGCGATCGCGGTCTCCAAGTCCACTGGCCCGTCGGCCTGTTCGGGGGTGATCTCCCGGTCGGGCAGCGCGGCTGCCGGGTCGTCGTGGTCGGTGCCCATGGCGGTCATTCTGCCTGATGGGCGTGTGTTCACCGGGAGTTGCGGGTCGGGGGTCATCGGCCCAGTGCGAAGCGTGGGTGGGGCTCGGTGCGCCCCAGGGCGAGGTCGGCGGCCATCGCGCCGATGAGCGGGGTGAACTTGGCGCCGTGGCCCGAGCACGGGGAGACGACGACGAAGGGGCCGGTGCGGTCGAGGACGAAGTCCTCGTCGGGGGTGGTGGTGTAGAGGCAGCTCGCCTCGGCGACGGGTGCGGGGTCCAGGCCCGGGAGCGTGCGTTCCACCCACGCGGTGACCTTGTCGCGCGAGCCCGGATCGACAATGCCGGTGCGGGTGTCCGCGGTTGTGGGGGTGCCCTCGTCGTGCTGGGCGACCTTGAACGCCGGGAGCGGTCCGCCGTCGCTGCCGGAGGGGAGGCCGTAGAGGTTCAGTTCGTCCTTGTGGACGAAGACGGGCCAGGTCGCCGACGGGTCGCGGCGGCGGAAGTGGAAGACCTGTTGCTGGGTCACCCGGAGGGGCGGCAGGGGCTCGGGAATGCCCAGTGGGGCGGCGAGTTGGGGCAGCCAGGCGCCGGACGCGATCACGACGGTGTCCGCGACGACAGTGGGGCCGTCCGAACTCAGCGCGACGCGGCCGTCGTTGAGGATCTCCGCGCCGGTGACGCGGGTGCCGGTGAGGACGCGGGCGCCCAGTTCGGCGGCCCGCCGCACGGCGGCGGCCACCGTCGCGTCGGCGTCGACCGTGCCCGCGTCCGGGTGGTGGAGCACGGGTCCGTCGAAGCGGAACTGCGGCCAGCGGTCCGTCGCTTCGGCCGCGGTCAGCAGTTCGTGCGGTACGGCGGCTGCGGTGAGGATGGCTGCGATGCCCTCCGGGTCACGGCCCGCGCCGAAGTCCAAGCCCCCGGTGAGGCGCAGCAGTTGGGCGCCTGTGTCGTGCTCCAGCTCCTGCCAGAGTTCGCGGGCCTGGCCGGTCAGGCGGACGTAGAGGGGGTCGCCGTAGGCGCGGCGGTAGATGCGCGAACTGCCGTGGGAACTGCCGGACTTGTGGCCGATCTCGTACGCCTCGACGAGGGTGACCTCATGGCCCTGCCGGGCGAGTTGCCAGGCCGTGGCGGCGCCCATCAGGCCCGCTCCTACGACGGCGATCACAGGGCGGCTCCGGAGGTGCCGGGGATCCAGTCGGTGCCGGCGAGGGGGACGCGGGCCATGGCGGCGGATTCGATGGTGAGGGCGACCAGGTCCTCGGGTTCCAGGTGGTGGAGGTGGGCCTTGCCGCAGGCGCGGGCGAGGGTCTGGGCCTCCATGGTGAGGACGCGGAGGTAGTTGGCCAGTCTGCGTCCGCCTTCGACCGGGTCGAGACGGGCCGCGAGTTCCTCGTCCTGGGTGGAGATGCCGGCCGGGTCACGGCCGTCCTGGAAGTCGTCGAAGTAGCCTGCCGCCGAGCCGAGTTGGCGGTACTCGGCGTCGTGGCGCGGGTGGTTGTCGCCGAGGGCGATCAGGGCGGCGGTGCCGATGGCGACCGCGTCCGCGCCGAGCGCGATGGCCTTGGCGACGTCGGCGCCGGTGCGGATGCCGCCGGAGACGATGAGTTGGACCTCGCGGTGGACGCCGAGTTCCCGAAGCGCCCGTACCGCCTGGGGAATTGCGGCGAGGGTGGGGATGCCGACGTGCTCGATGAACACCTCCTGGGTGGCGGCGGTGCCGCCCTGCATGCCGTCGACCACCACGACGTCGGCGCCCGCGTGGACGGCGAGCTTCACGTCGTAATAGGTGCGTGTGGCGCCGACCTTGACGTAGATCGGCTTCTCCCAGTCGGTGATCTCGCGGAGTTCGCCGATCTTGATGGTGAGGTCGTCGGGGCCGGTCCAGTCGGGGTGGCGGCAGGCGCTGCGCTGGTCCACGCCGACCGGCAGCGTGCGCATCCCGGCGACGCGGTCGGTGATCTTCTGGCCCAACAGCATGCCACCACCACCCGGCTTTGCCCCCTGGCCGAGGACCACTTCGATGGCGTCGGCCTTGCTGAGGTCCTCGGGGTTCATGCCGTAGCGGGACGGCAGGTACTGGTACACGAGGTGCTTGGACTGGCCGCGTTCCTCCGGGGTCATGCCGCCGTCGCCGGTGGTGGTGGAGGTGCCGGCCGCGCTCGCCCCGCGCCCGAGCGCCTCCTTGGCGTTCGCGGACAGGGCGCCGAAGCTCATGCCGGCGATGGTGACCGGGATGTCCAGGTGCAGCGGGTGCTTGGCGTTGCGGCCTCCGAGGACGACGTCGGTGTCGCAGCGCTCGCGGTAACCCTCCAGGGGGTAGCGGGACATGCTGGCGCCGAGGAAGAGCAGGTCGTCGAAGTGCGGGAGGGGGCGCTTCGCACCCCAGCCCCGGATGTCGTAGACGCCGGTCGCGGCGGCCCGTTGGATGGCGTGGATGGTCGCGCGGTCGAAGGTGGCCGACTCGCGCAGGCCGCGGGATGCGAAGTCCATGAAAGTAACAACTCCCTCAGTACGCCGTCGAGTTGTCGACCTTGAAGTGGTACAGCTGTCGGGCCGAGCCGTAGCGGCGGAAACCGGCCGGGTCCTCGTCGGACTCCGCCGCTTTCAGCAACTCGGCCAGTTCCGTGAGGTGTTCGTCCCGCATCTCCTTCTCCACGCAGTCCGCGCCGAGGGACTTGACCGTGCCCTTGACGTAGATCCGGGCCTCGTAGAGGGAGTCGCCGAGGGCATCACCCGCGTCGCCGCAGACCACCAGCCGCCCTGCCTGTCCCATGAACGCGCTCATGTGGCCGACGTTCCCTCCGACGACGATGTCCACGCCCTTCATCGAGATCCCGCACCGGGCCGCCGCGTTGCCCTCGACCACCAACAGGCCGCCGTGTGCGGTGGCCCCGGCGGACTGGGAGGCGTCGCCGCGTACCCGGACCGTGCCGGACATCATGTTCTCGGCGACACCGACTCCGGCGTTGCCGTGCACGGTGACCGTGGCGTTCTGGTTCATGCCGGCGCAGTAGTAGCCGACGTGGCCCTCGATGTCGACGGTCACCTCGTCCTTGAGTCCGCAGGCGACGCTGTGGGCACCTCGGGGGTTCAACACCCGCCAGGATGCGGCCGGTCGGGGTGCGTGGAGCGCCTGGTTGAGTTCGCGGACGGTGGAGGCCGCGAGGTCGGCGACCTCCATCCCGGTCAGCGCTGCCATACGTACACCTCTTCCGGCTCGGGTTCGAAGATGCGGGCGTGCTCGATGCCCGGCAGAACGTCCAGGGCGCGGTACTCGGACGCCATGGCCACCCAGGCGTCTGTCTCGGCGACCAGTGCGGGCTTGCAGGCGATGGCGTCGCGGACCACCGCGAAGGAGTCGGCGGTGGAGACCAGCAGCGTGTAGAAACCGTCGAACCGCTCGCACAGCAGCCGCAACGCCTTCTCCAGGTCGGCGCCCCGGGCGAGGTGGTGGGCGACGAAGCGGGCGCCGACCTCGGAGTCGTTCTCACTGTCGAACTCCACGCCCTGGGACCGGAGTTCGCGGCGGATGGTGGCGTGGTTGGCGAACGACCCGTTGTGGACCAGGCATTGACCGGGGCCGACGGAGAAGGGATGCGCGCCTTCGGGGGTGACGGCCGACTCCGTGGCCATCCGGGTGTGGCCGACGCCCTGGTAGCCGGTCACTCCGGCGAGCCCGAACGACTCCGCCAACTGGACTGGATTTCCAGTGCCCTTGAGGACGGCGAAGCCCTCCCCCGAGCCGATGACGGTGGCATGCGGCAGCGCGGTCGCGATGGCGGCGAGCAACTCGGGGACCGACGAGTCCGCGTGGACGACCGTCGTGGCGTCGGCGGCGACAACCACCACGCCCGGCATGGCCGTTGACGCCTCCTCCGGGGTCACTCCCAGCAGCGAGACGACAGCGCGCCCGGGTGGCGACAGACGCGGGTCGCCGTAGACCGCTACGCCCGCCGAGTCCGGGCCGCGTTCTACGACTTGGCCCAGCATGGCGGTGAGCAGTTCGCCGAGCCTTGGTTCGAGGGAGGGCTCCCGCAGATGGAGCCCGACGATTCCGCACATGCGGCTCTCTTCCGATGAGGAGGGACGGGGACGAACGGGCGGGTGAGCAGGGGGTGCGGCGGGTCAGAAAGCGGTGAGGTAGCGGTCCAACTCCCAGGCGCCGACCGTGCCGTGCCAGTCGAAGAACTCCTGCCGTTTAACCTCGCCGAAGTACTCGCTGACGCCGGGACCCGCCGCGTCGAGAGCCCCGCCGATCACCGGGTCGGCGGCCAGTGCTTCCACGGCGTGCAGCAAGGTCGGCGGGAGTTCGGGGCGGGATGCCGTGGCCGCCGCGTCTCCCGGTTCGCCGGGGTCGAGGGCGCGCTCGATGCCGTCGAGTCCGGCGGCCAGCGCGGCGGCTGCCGCGAGGTAGGGGTTGGCGGAGCCGTCGCCGCCGCGCAGTTCGACGCGGTTGCCGTCGGGGACGCGGATGAAGTGGGTGCGGTCGTTGCCGCCGTAACCGGCCTTGCGGGGTGACCAAGTCGCCCCCGAGCGGGTCGAGATCGCACCGGTGCGCTTGTACGAGTTGACGGTGGGCGCGATGACGGCCTGGAGGGCGTGGGCGTGGTCGAGGATGCCGCCGACGAAGGAGTAGGCGAGCGGGGACAGGCCGAGGCCTCGGGTGTCGCTGGCGTCGGGGAAGGCGGGTTCGCTCCCCCGCCACAAAGACAGGTGCATGTGCATCCCGGAGCCGGTGCGGTCGGTGAAGGGCTTCGGCATGAACGTGGCCGTCATGCCCCGCTGTTCGGCCAGTACCGACACCAAGTACCGCATGGTGATGACCCGGTCGGCGGTGGTGAGGGCGTCGGCGTAGGCGAAGTTCTGCTCGAACTGGCCGTTGCCGTCCTCGTGGTCGTTGGCGTAGTTGCCCCAGCCGAGAAAGTTCATCGCCTTGGAGACGGCGGTGAGGTGGTCGTACATCCGGGTCAACCCGCGTGCGTCGTAACAGGGTTGGGCGGCGGTGTCGCGGTTGTCGGCGACGGAGAGCGTGCCGTGTTCGTCGCGGTGGACGAGGAAGTACTCGATCTCCGCGCCGACCGCGAGGGAGAGTCCGAGTTCGGCGGCTCGCGCCAGGACCGCGCGCAGGATGATCCGGGGCGCGTAGGGCCAGGGCTTTCCCTCGACGTGCGGGTCGCAGTGCACGAGGGCAAGTCCCGGGCGCACGAAGGGCAGTGGGGTGTACGAGGTGACGTCGGGCAGCGCGATGACGTCCGGGTCGCTGGGCTGCTGACCGAGGGCGCCGGCGGCGTAGCCCGCGAATCCGACGCCGTCGGACTGGAGTTCCTCGACCGCCTCGACGGGGACGAGCTTGGCGCAGGGCTTGCCCGCGAGGTCGACGAAGACGGCCAGCACGAACTCGACGCCGTCGGCGCGGACTTGGGCGGCGAGGTCGGGCGTGGGCTCGGTGGTCGACGCCGGGTCGGTCGTCTGTGCCGGGCCGGTGGTCGTGGGCGGTGCGGCTGCGGTGTCCATCGCCATGGGAGGCTCCCAGCATCCGGGGTTTCCTGATGTGAATCTCGATTTCTCCCGAGGAAACCGCGCGGGCATTACCGGGCCGTTTCCCGCACGGAAGCAGCCTGTTGCCAACTGTCGGGCGGGGCCGCCGTGGCGTAGGACCGATCTCATGTGACGAATATGGCGTTCTCAATTAGCGAGAGGTAGCCTCTCACTTGATCGTCACAGCTCGCTCCGACTCGTCAACGTCCCGCCGGGGAGGCCGTCATGGCAGGCACGATGCAGGGCAAGGTCGCCGTGGTCAGCGGAGGTTCGACCGGCGTGGGGCGGGCCGTCGGGGCGCAGCTCGCCGAGAACGGGGCGCAGGTGGTGCTGCTCGCCCGGCGTGCCGACCGGCTGGAGGCGGCCGCGCGGGAGATGGCGGGGTCGGTGCTGACGATCCCGACCGACGTCAGCAGCGGCGACGGCGTCCGTGCCGCGTTCGCTCAGGTCGAGGAGCGGTTCGGGCGGGTGGACATCCTGGTGAACAGCGCCGGCGCCGCCCGCATCCGCGCCATCGAGGACACCGCCGACGAGGACATCCACAGCTGCATCGGCACCAACCTCCTGGGCCCGATCCACACGATCCGCTCGGCGGTGCCGCTGCTGCGGGCGGCGGGAGGTGGTGACATTCTCAACATCTCCTCCGAGATCACGCTGGACCACATGCCGCTGATGGCGATGTACGCGGCGAGCAAGCACGGCCTGAACGGCTTCACCGCAGCGATGCACAAGGAGCTGCGCGGCGACGGAATCCGGGTCGCCCTGGTGATCCTGGGCTCGATCTCGGACAGCGCCTTCATCGAGAACTTCCCCGGCGAGGACCGGCAGCGCGCGGCCCCGATATGGGAGGCGGACGGGTACCTGACCAGGGTGGGAGCCATGAAGCCGCTCCCCTCGGCGACCGTCGCCCGGGTCATGTTCCAGTTGCTCAGCACGCCGCCCGAGGTGGTCCAGGACGTGGTGCACATCCGCCCGGCGGGCTGAGAAAACCCCGTACGGTCCGCACACCGGCCGAACGTCAGCCCTGGGCGCCTCATAAACCGGCCTTATGAGGTCATAGACCGGACCCGCATACCGACTTAGGCATGCCTTAGTTTAGGCTTCCCGTCGAGTCGTCTGTTTTCGCTCGAAGGGAACCTGATCATGCCGCGCCCCCTGCGGGTAGCCATCGTCGGAGCCGGCCCCGCCGGGATCTACGCCGCCGACGCCCTGCTCAAGTCCGAGGTGGCCGCCGAACCCGGCGTGTCCATCGACCTCTTCGAGCGGATGCCCGCGCCCTTCGGCCTGATCCGGTACGGCGTCGCCCCCGACCACCCGCGCATCAAGGGCATCATCAACGCCCTGCACCAGGTCCTCGACAAGCCGCAGATCCGCCTCTTCGGCAACGTCGACTACCCGACCGACATCAGCCTGGACGACCTGCGCAGCTTCTACGACGCGGTGGTCTTCTCCACCGGTGCGACGGCCGACCGAGACGTGTCGATACCGGGTATCGAGCTCGACGGTTCCTACGGCGCCGCCGACTTCGTCTCCTGGTACGACGGCCACCCGGACGTCCCGCGCACCTGGCCGCTGGAGGCCGAGAAGGTCGCCGTTCTCGGTGTCGGCAACGTGGCTCTCGACGTGGCCCGCATTCTCGCCAAGACCGGCGACGAGCTGCTGCCGACCGAGATCCCGCCGAACGTCCACGAGGGCCTCAAGGCCAACAAGGCGCTCGAAGTGCACGTCTTCGGCCGTCGCGGCCCGGCGCAGGCGAAGTTCTCCCCGATGGAGCTGCGGGAGCTGGACCACTCGCCCACCATCGAGGTCATCGTGGACCCCGAGGACATCGACTACGACGAGGGCTCGATCACCACGCGTCGTAGCAACAAGCAGGCCGACATGGTCGCCAAGACCCTGGAGAACTGGGCGATCCGCGATGTCGGCGACCGCCCGCACAAGCTGTTCCTGCACTTCTTCGAGTCCCCGTCCGAGATCCTCGGCGAGGACGGCAAGGTCATCGGCCTGCGCACCGAGCGCACCGCGCTGGACGGCACCGGCAACGTCAAGGGCACCGGCGAGTTCAAGGACTGGGACGTCACCGCGATCTACCGCGCGGTCGGCTACCTCTCCGACAAACTCCCCAAGCTCCCCTGGGACATCGACTCGGGCACGGTCCCGGACGAGGGCGGCCGGGTCATCCAGGAGACCGGCGAGCACCTCCAGTCGACGTACGTAACCGGCTGGATCCGGCGCGGCCCGGTCGGCCTCATCGGCCACACCAAGGGCGACGCCAACGAGACCGTCGCCAACCTCCTCGACGACCACGCCAACGGCCGTCTGCACACGCCCGTTTCGCCCGACCCGGAGTCCGTGGACGCGTTCTTCGCCGAGCGCAACGTCCGCTTCACCACCTGGGACGGCTGGTACCAACTCGACGCCGCCGAAAAGGCGTTGGGCGAACCGCAGGGCCGCGAGCGCGTGAAGCTCGTCGAGCGTGAGGACATGCTCAGGGCGAGCGGCGCGTAAGCCTCACTCCCGCACAGCTGAGACCGAGGGGCCCGGCGGCCGTACCGCCGGGCCCCTCGCGCATGTCGGCCCGCGCTATCCAGTGGCATGGCCGGTGAGACTCACGCCTGCCAGGAGTCCGCCGACGAGGAGGCTGACGACCACAACGGCGGTGGCCGGCATGGCGACTCCGGCAGTGAGCGGACATCCGCCCGCCAGTGCGTTCGTCATGGGCGGACCTGCGCAACCGGCGTGGGCAGAGGGGGCGTTGGGGCGGAGCCCACGAGCGCAGTCCGCTTCAGCAGTTCACGGCCGTACATCACACGCAGGCTCACGACAGTGGTCGCGGTGAAGGCCAGCATCCCGCACCCAATGGCGACCCCGGCGGACAAGGCCGTCAACCGGTCGAGCCCCAGGGCGCGTTGAAAGACCGGAGCCGCAGCGACCGACAGCACCGGCGCCAGGCACAGTGCCGTCAGATGCAGCCGCCACTCCTCCCGCGCCCAGAGCCGACCCTGACGTCCGGCGCGGCGGGCGCTGACGGCCATCACGGCGTAGCTGACCGCGTAGGGAAGGAGATAGGCCCACAGCAGTCGCCGTCCGGTCGCACCGAAGTCCAGGAAGGAGCGCCCGATCCACAACAGGGCGACCACACCGGCGAGTTGCGCGACGACGAGCACGGGCAGCGGGGCCCAGGAACCCGACACGCCCTCGACCGTCGTACGGCGGTCCCGTGCGCGTGAGGCGATCAGTGCGCCCAATACGACCACTGAACCCAGGTGCATGATCGCGACCTGGTTGATCTGTTCCATGGTCAGGCCGGGCAACAGCCGGGGCAGGAAGCCCCATTCGAGGCGCAGCAGCGGTGCGGTGAGGAGGAATCCGTAGCAGAGGATCATCCAGCGCTGGTGCAGGTCGGGGAGTCCGCCGACCGCGGCGAGGATGCCGAAGGTCACGCTCATGACGGTGCCGACCAGGAGGGTGGCGAGCACGATCCAGAACGCGGGGCCGCTGAACGCGTCCTTGGGGGCCGTGCGCGCCAGGTAGATCCCGGCGCCGGCCATCGAGACGTACACCGTGACCGCGAAGACCACGCCCAGCGTGCGGTGCAGACGGGCGCGTCGGCGTGCGGCGGTGAGGAGTTGGGCGGGGCCCAGGAGCATGAGGGCGCCGCCGAGGACCGAGTGCACGACCATCGGTACGAGGCTGTGGCGGTAGGGCGCGATGCGGCCGGCGAGGGCGTCGGTGACGTAGTGCGGGGAGACGACGCGGCCCATGACCCACTCGCCGAGGGCGGGGGCGCCGGGGCGGGCGTACGGCCAGAGTTCGGTCATGGCGATCGGCGCGTAGGCCAGGCACATGACCGTCACCGCGATCATCGTGGCGCGGCGCCAGGTGCTGTTCGTCGGACGACGCACGGTGCCCCCCTGCGGGCTCAGGGCCTCGGCCCGGCCCTCGATAGTCTCGTCTGGACTATCGAGACGGTAGAGGCGGCCGTCGCCGGGGTCAACGGTCCTGCGCGCGTTCGTCGCGGTGCCGCACCCACTGCCAGAAGTCGACCATCATCCGCTCGTACCGGATGCCGAACTCCAGCGCCTCGCGCTGCCCCGGGGTCAGCAACTCGCCCACACCGTCGGCGAGTTCCTCGTAGCCCCGCAGGGTCTTCTCGTGCTCGCCGAGCTGGACCGGGGCGAGGACGTCGGGCCGGCCGCCGAACCACAGCTTGAGAATGCCGCGCTCCCTGGCCTCGACCGGCACGAACTCCGGGTCGTCCAGCCAGCCCCGGAGGACGGACCGGCCCTGGCCGGTGAGGGTCAACACCCGGCGGTTGCGGCCGCTTTCCTGCCGCACCTGGGACAACAGCCCCGCCTCCAGCAGCCGGTCGCACTGGGCGTACACCTGCGCGTGCGGCACCGACCAGAACGGCGCGACGGTCCGCGCGGCCTCCGTCTTCACGTCGTACGGACTCGCCTCGCCCAGTTTGTCGATGATGCCGAGGACGAGGTAGGAGGAGGTGGTCAGCCGCGCGTCAGACATGCGCCGACCGTATCGCGGTGTCGAACGAATACTTGGGGTCCGCAAATGATGTGAACTGCCCCACGACGGGTAGTTCTTAACTCAGCTAGCCCTTAACCCAGCGCCTGTTCCGCGTGAACACCTCCACTCAAAGGAATGTGGTCTTGGCTCTCGCGTACCCTGACGCCCCGTCAGCCCGTCGACCCGGGCGTACCTGGACTATTCGCATCACAGGTCACCGCGACCGTACCGCCTCGGTCAGCTGCTCCTCCGGGTGCGGCATGCCCGCCCGGTCGCGCGACATCGCGGCCCTGCGCCGCTTCGCCGAAGCCCATGCGGCGGCCCACGTCAGAGCGGCCACCGTACGCCCCGACGCGGCCTGCGGCTGCCGTCGTCAGCGGTGCGCGGCGCACGAGGGGACCCGGGTCGACTGCTCGGGCTCGGTGCTGCTCGTGCTGCGCCACGATCCCGCGATCGGCCAGGTGTGGACCCTGGCCGAGGTCTGCGCGGCCTGCGCCTCGCGGATGACGCACACCCGTGTCGTCGGCAAGCCGCTGCCGCGCACCCGGCCGCCGCGCGAGGAGACGGTCGTACCCCTGCAGGCGCCGTCCCCGACGAGCGCCCGTTCGGTGCCGGCCGGGTTCAGCGCGCCCCCGCCCGAACCGGGCGTCCCGTCCCGGCCGGGCGCCGCCGACAGGCGTCGGGGACGGTGAGACCCGGTGGCACACGGAAGGGACCCGCCCCGAGCGGATGGTGGGCGGGTCCCGTCCGCCCCATCATTCTGCGGACAGGTCCACGTCAGAGGCACGCGTGAAACCCGGCCGCCCGGAGTGAACCGATCACACCCCGCGCGTAAGCTCACGCGGTATCCCAGGAAAAACGGGCATACGAGACTCTACGACCCCTGCTCGACCCCCCGCTTGACCCGCCAAGATCTCCGACGGTGATACTGGTGGGTCAGCACCGCCCCCGCCCGCAGATTGGCCTATGTCGAACTCCTCCACAGCTCCGCCCACGATCCCCCAGACGGTGTGGCTGGCTCGCGGCCGCCACGTCGGGTCCGCCGACGCCGCGGATGTCGTACGGCGACAGCTGCAACGGCTCAAGGACCGCGAGGTCATCGACGACCACCTGGAACCCGACGAGGACCAGGATCAACAGCCCGACCCCGGTCAGGGCCAGGTTCACGATCAGGTCCATGATCCGCTCGACCGGGTCTTCGAGGCGCGGTGGCGCGTCGAGGGGACGGTGACCGTGCGGGCACGGTTGACGCTTCCGCATGTCCCGGAGCCCGGTTCCGGTTCCGCCGCCGCCTCCTCCGTCTCGGCGGAGGGGCAGGAGTGGGTCCTGGTCGCGGAGGCCGAGCGGGTCTGGGATCCCCGGTGGCCCTCCCCCGCGACCGTGTTCTGGCCCGAGGACCCCGGGAGCGCCGACGCCGGCTGGGACCGGGTGACGGTCCCCGGGCTGCGCTTCGGGCAGGTCAATCCGCTGCCTTCCGACGAGAAGGAGCTGCGGCGCCTGTTCCGGAGCTGCGCGCAGGACGGCTGGAGCATCCACGTCGTCGTGCACGAGGCCATGACCCCGGACGCGCACGGCCGGGAGCCCCTGGCCCGGCTGCTGCCCGCGAGCCTCCGGCACTGTGTGGTGGAGCACCGGGCCACCCCCGATCAACTACGCTCCGTCAACTGGGCGTTGCTGCGCGAGTTCGACTTCCAGGTGCCGCGCGGCGGTGCCGTGGTGCTGCCCACCAGTCCGGTGGCCCCCTCCTACGACGTGCGCGAGTTCTCCGTGCGCAGCGTCTTCCTCGACGGCTCCGAGCCCACCGAACTCGTGGACATCCTCTGCCGCTACGCCGCCTCCGCGCGCCCCCTCCCGGACGGCGGCCAGGAGGCCGTCACCGCGCTGCGCGAGCAGTGGAAGCTGATGACGATGGAGGAGGAACTGGCCCGGGAGCGCAGGCTCGTGGCCATGTACGCCGAGGCGCTCGAAGCGATGACGAAGTCCCGGGACCTGTACCGGGAGTCCGCGGACCGGGCCAACGAGGCACTGGCCGCACTGCGCGACTCCGCCGGAGCCGCACTGCCCGGGGCGCCGTCCCAGCCGGGCGGGTCCCCGTTCCAGCGGACGTTCGGTCGGCTAAGGGGCGCGACGAAGGCGCTGCGCCCGGCACCGCCGACCGACAGCGACCGCGCTGATCCGCCGAGTGACGGCGGCCGATCGGCGGAGGACCAGTAGCCCATCGGCGCCGGGGCCGGGGAGACATCGTCACCTGGACGGCCTCCCGGCCCCTTTGCCGTGCCGAAGGCCTACGCAGCGCAACGCCGATGGTGAGAATCGACCACCAGTGGTGATCACCGCCCACGCACCCCCTGAGCCCCCCGTCCTAGCTTGGGGGCATGCCGATGCAACCCTGGTTCCGCGATGCCAAGTTGGGCATCTTCGTCCACTACGGGATCTACGCCGTCGACGGTGTGCCGGAGTCCTGGTCCTTCTACTCGGGCGAGGTCCCGCACGACCAGTACATGCGGCAGCTCGACGGGTTCACCGCCGCGCGCTACGAACCGCGGGCCTGGGCACGGCTGTTCGCGCGGGCGGGTGCCAAGTACGCGGTGCTGACCGCACGTCACCACGACGGAGTCGCCCTGTGGGACTCGGCACACGGTGACCTGGACGTGGTCCGCCGTACCCCGGCGGGCCGGGATCTGATCGGGCCGTACGCGGAGGCGCTGCGCGAGGAGGGCCTCAACGTCGGCCTGTACTACTCCCATTCGGACTGGAACCACCCCGACTACGCCAGCACGGTGCACCCCCGGCCGCCCGAGGAGGAGATCCGCACCAACCCGTACGCCTCCGCCCGGCCCGGCCACGAGGACCCGGCCGCCTGGGCGCGCTACCTCGCTTACCGCAACGGCCAGGTCGGCGAGTTGGTCGACCGCTTCCGACCGGACCTGTTGTGGTTCGACGGCGAGTGGGAACGCAGCGAAGAGCAGTGGGGCATGCGGGAGTTGGCCGAGCTGATCCTCGCCGGGAACCCCGACACCGTCCTCAACGCCCGCATGCTCAGCTACGGCGACTACGCGACGCCCGAGCAGGGGGTGCCGCTGCACGCTCCGGACGGGCCTTGGGAGTTGTGCCTGACGGTCAACGACTCGTGGGGTTTCCAGCACGGGGACGAGCACCACAAGTCGGTCCGGCAGCTGGTGCGTTACTTCACGGAGACGATCGGGATGGGCGGCAATCTCCTGCTCGACGTGGGCCCGAGGGAGGACGGGACGATAACGCCCGCTCAGACGGAGCGACTTGAGGGGCTCGGCGCGTGGATCGCCCGGCACTCCGAGGCGGTGTACGGCACGGTCGCCGGTCTGCCCGCCGGGCACCACTACGGCCCCAGCACCCTCTCCGCCGACCGCCGCACCCTGTACCTGGTGTGCTTCGACCCGCCCCGCGAGTCGGTGTCGGTGCGCGGCCTGCGTACGCCCGTCAAGCGCGTCACCGTCCTCGGCACCGGCGCCGAACTCGGCCACGACGTCACCGGCGGCCTCGGCGACGTGCCGGGCGTGACGTGGATCGACGCCCCGGGCGCTGCCGACGTGGACGGGTCGGCGACGGTCCTGGCGGTCGAGCTGGACGGGGAGTTGGACCTCTACAGGGGTGCCGGCCGGGATTGAGTCACGAGGTGCCGGCGCGAACCGCCCTGGGTGACGCCCCCAGTTCGCGTCGGCACGTCTTGTTGAAGGCCTGTAGATCGCCGATGCCGACGGCGGCCGCGATCGCCGGGATGGACAGGGTCGACTCGCGCAGCAGGTGCCGGGCGCGTTCCATGCGGCGGTGCCGGAGGTAGGCGACGACCGTGGTGCCGGTCTCGGCGCGGAACAGGCGGATGAGGTGGTTGTGGGAGATGCCGGCCGCGTGCGCGACGTCGGGGACGGTCAGTTGGGCCGCCAGGTTCGATTCGATGTGGGCCACCGCGAGGGCGAATGCCGGGTGGGGGCCGGTGGTTCCGCCCGCGGCCGGGGTCGCCAGGTCGGCCACGCGCCACAGCACGGTCCACAACTCGGCCGCCGCGCGGGCGGAGTTGCGCGGTGCCGCCGCGACGGCCCGCTGCATCAGGTCGGTCAGCACCGGCGTCTGCGTACCGGCGTCCTGCATCACGGGCACGGTCAACCGCTCACCGGCCGACGGGAGTTCCAGGTGGGCGAAGAGGTGCTCGGAGCGGCCCCGGTAGTGGAAGCGCACCAGCGCGCCGGGCGGCACCAGGCTCACATGGCCGGGCCTGATCTCGTGCGCCACGCCGTCGACGGTCAAGTCGGCCTCGTAGCGGTACAGATGGAGCTGCCAGAGGTCGGGCAGCCGGAACACGTCGCGCGGGCTCGCCGTCCCGTGCACGCCGACGCCGAGGCTGGCCACGCGCGGTGGGGCGTCGAGGCCGATCCGTACATGGGTTCCGGTGCCGTTGGTCGCGCTCACGGTGAAAACGTACCAGCGCCTGACGAGGGGTCAACGGCTGTCAAGGCTCTTCGAAGCGTTCGGGTGTGATGTTCCCCTCGTCGGCCATACCGGGGCCGTAACCGGGCATCCGGATAGGGCACATGCCGTGCGGCCGTACCGGAAAAAGGGGCGCCAGTGGACTCGACCACGACCGTGATCGTCATCGTCGCGGTGCTCGCGGTGATGCTGCTCGCCGTGGCCGTCGGAGTGCTGGTGCGGCTCGTCCGCACGCGGCGCACGATGCGGCGCGCAGGGCTTCCGACCGGCCCCAAATGGGTTTTCTGGGGTGCCGTCCTCTACTTCGTGCTGCCGACCGACCTGATGCCCGATCCCGTGTATCTGGACGACATCGCCGTTCTTCTCCTCGCTCTTCGCACGATGCGCAACTCCCTCGGCGAGCAGGAGAAGGGGCTGCCGGGCGAGCTCGACTGACCCCGGTACGCGTGGCGCGCTCCTTACTCCGACTACGCAGAGTAAGGAAACCATTCACTCGTTCGATTCGTATAAGTCTCTGGAAGCAGACGGAAGTCAGCGGGCCAAGCGACCTCGCAGGGTGGCCACCGCTTGCACGAGGCAGTACCGACGAGGGAGAGACGATGCAACCGTTCGCGCTCAACTACGCTCGCCCGGCAGCACAGTTGGAGCTCAGCGCTCCGTACAGCTACGACTCCGGACTGCAGTTGAACGTGCTCGCCGACGGACGGGTCGCCGCCCATGATCTCGCTCTGCTGAGAGAACTGGGGACCACGACGTCCACCGCGGGATCGAAGACTCACTTCGACGACTGAACACGGAACGACGAAAATGACCGTCCTGGTCCTTACCTGCGAAGAGGACGTCACGGCGGACATGGTGGTGGTCCACCTGCACGCGTCCGGCGTCCCCGTGGTCCGGATCGATCCCGCCGACCTCACCGGCGGGGTCGCGCTGTCCGGTGAGTACGTGCACGGAGCCTTCCGCGGCCATCTGTCCGCCGGGGGGCGACTGGTGAGCGTGAGCGGGCTGCGGTCCATCTGGGTGCGCAGACCGGGCGCCCCGGCGACTCGCGCACCCCAGCCCTCCGCATGGCTGACCGAGGAGGCCTCACAGGCGCTCTACGGCATGCTCCGCGGTTCCGGCGCCCGCTGGATGAACCACCCCGACGCGTCCCGACGCGCCCGGCACAAGCCCTGGCAGCTGCGTCTCGCGCAGCGCAGCGGCCTGCCCGTGCCGGCCACCCTGATCACCACGTTCCCGCAGGCCGCCCGCGAGTTCTCGCGGCGCTTCCCGGACCTGGTGGTCAAGCCGGTCTCCGGCGCCCATCCGCAGGACCCGCCCCGCGCGGTGCCGACGAGCCGGGTCGCGCCGGACACCGACTTCGCCGCCGTCGCGTTCGGCCCCACACTGCTGCAACGCCGGGTCGCCAAGCGCGCGGACATCCGTCTTACCGTGGTGGGCGACCGGATGCTCGCCGCCCGTACGGCGACCGCCCCGGACCCCGACCCCGTCGAGGTCGACGTCCGTTTCGCCGTGTCCGCGCAGCCCTGGCGCCCCACCGAGGTCCCGCCGCGCATCGCCGAGGCCGTCCTGACGTATATGCGCGATGCCGAACTGGCCTACGGCGCCTTCGACTTCGCCGAGGACGGCGACGGGACCTGGTGGTTCCTGGAGTGCAACCAGTCGGGCCAGTTCGGCTTCGTCGAGGCGGAGACCGGCCAGCCGATCGCCCGGACCATCGCGGAGTGGCTGGCCCTGCCCGCCGCCCCCGAACGGGAGGGCCTCGTCAACGGGTCGGACAGTGCGGTCGGTTGAGCAGTAACGGTTCGCCTGAGACGGAAGGGGCGAGCGCGCTCGGTCAGGAGTGACGCTCTGCCCCATATGTCCCCAACAGGCCGCACACCGCGTCCTCTTCGACCGCGCGCACCTTCCGCAGCAGTTCCGGGTTCCCGGCCTGGTTCACCTGAGTTGTCAATGAGAAAGTGAGCGACCGCCGCCCGTCGGGGGTCGCCGCGATGAACTGTGTGTAACCGAGGGTGTTCCCGGTATGTCCTAGAACGACCCCGCATCGCGTGTCGTAGCGGAAGATCGCGAGTCCGGCGCTGTTGCGGCCGGGGCCGGCCGGTTCGGAGGCGCCGGGGACCCAGTGCCGCTGTTCCCGCACGACCGCCTTCGAGGTGAGGGCCCCGGCGGCGTAGCCGCTGATGAACGCGGTCAGGTCGCGGGGCGAGGAGGTGATCCCGCCCGACGCCCACACGCCCGACATGCCGATCGCCTCGCTGACGTCCTCCGGTCCGGCCGGTCCACCGACCGTGTATCCGTGCATGTACGGCTCCGGCATCTCGAACCCCTGCGGCAGGCTCGTGTCGTGCAGCCCCAGCGGCTTGTAGACGTCGTGCCGCAGCAGGTCCTCGTAGCGCGTGCCGGTCGCCACCTCGGCCATCAGGGCTACGGCGATGTTGTCGGAGTTGGAGTAGCGGTACTGCGAGCCCGGCGTGAAGCGCAGTGGTTCTCCGGCCACGAAGTCGAGCAGGCGCCGCGAGTCGAAGTGCCGGTGCGGGTCGGCCTGGAGGAGGCTGCGGAAGCGGGTGCTCTCGCTGAAGTCCGGGAGGCCGCTGGTGTGTTGCAGCAGCTGGCGCAGGGTCACCTTCCGCCAGGCCCGGGGCTGGTGGGGCAGCCGGGTGCCGATCGTGTCGTCGAGGGCGAGCCGGTGCTGTCGTACGAGATGCAGGGCCACCGCTCCGCTGAACGCCTTGCTGGTGCTCGCGGTCCGGGTGTGGTCGTTCGGTTCGAGCGGGCGGCCGGTGGTGATGTCGGCGGTTCCGGCGCGGAGGACTCGTTGGTGGTCGCCGTCGCGGAGCACGACGATCACGCCGGGCGGTCCGTCGGGGGCGGCGACCAGGTCGTCGAGGCCGCGCTGGAGGGAGTGGTCGTCGGCCGCGGCGGGCGACGCGGGGACGAGGGCGCCCACGCAGGTGGCGACGAGGAGGGAGACGAGGCGGAGCGGCAGGGGCATGGAGTGTCCTGGGGGCTGTGGGGTCGGGGCACGACCAGAATCCGGGGGTCCGTGGGCGTCCGCGCGGGAGCGTGCTCCATACGGCCCCCTTCCCCTGTTCACCTCGCGCGGTGTTGCCCCGCGGGGCGTGCTGTGCCGTAATCGGATGACCCGTGGTTCGGATCTTGGCGGTTCCGTGCCGCGCCGGAGGGAGCGGCTGGGATGGACGCTTACGGTGCCGGGGACGGTTTCTCGGCCGCCCCGGGCGGGCTGCTGGACCTGTTGCGGGTCACGGCGGTGGTGCTGGACGCCGGCGGGTACATCGGGCTGTGGAGTCCCGAGGCGGAGCGGTTGCTCGGCTACTCCCCCGAGGAGGCGCTGACCCAGCGCGCGGACCGGCTGCTGGTGTCGCCCGACGACCGGGTCCGGGCGCGTGAGCTGTTCGCCCAGGTCGGTACGGGCGCCCGCTGGGCGGGGGTGTTCCCGCTGCTGCACCGGGACGGCACGGAGCGGATGGTGGAGTTCCGCACGATGCGGCTGCGCGACAGCCACGGCCAGCCGCATCTGCTGGGCCTCGCCGCGGACGCCACGACAGTACGGGGTGTGGAGCGGGACCTGGCCCTGTCCCACAGCCTGGTGCGCCAGACGCCGGTGGGCATCGCGGTGTTCGACACCGATCTGCGGTGGGTCGGGGTCAATCCGGCCCTGGAGCGCATCAACGGCGTCCCGGAGGAAGAGGTCGTCGGGCGCCGGGTAGGCGAGGTGTTGCCCGGTCTGGACGTGGCGGCCATCGAGTCGCGGATGCGGCACGTGCTGATTACCGGCAAGCCGCTGCTCGACCAGCAGACCGTGGGCCGGACGGCGGCCGACGTGGTGGACCGGGCGTACTCGGAGTCGTACCACCGCATCGAGGACGCGCAGGGCCGGGTCCTCGGGCTGGCGATGGCCGTCCTGGACGTGACCGAGCGGGAGCAGGCGGCGGCCGAGGTCGCGCAGGCGCGCCAGCACCTGTCCGTCGTGGCGGAGGCCGGAGTGCGGATCGGCACGACGCTGGACCTCCAGCAGACCGCCCGGGAACTGGCCGACGTCGCGGTCCCGCACGTGGCCGACCTGGCCGCCGTCGACGTACTGGAATCGGTCGTCACGGACGGCACGATCACCCCGGTGACCGAGGACGCGCAGGTCGAGTTCCGCGCGCTGGCCGTCGCCGCCGGCTATCTCACCGACGCGATCCACGCGGCCGACCCGGTGGGCGAGTTGGCCACCTACGGCCCCCACCGCATCATCACCCAGTGCGTCCGCGAGGCCGGCCCGATCCTGGTCGAGCGGGTCGACCCGCCGATGATGCGCCGCATCGCCCGGGACGGCCGCGCCGCCCAGACCCTGCGCACGGCGGGCGTCCACTCCTACCTGGCCGTCCCGCTGATGGCCCGCGGCGAGGTGCTGGGCACGCTGAGCCTCTACCGCACCGTCAACGAACGCCCCTTCGACGAACAGGACCGCGTCCTCGCCACGGAACTCGCCGCCCGAGCCGCGATCTGCATCGACAACGCCCGCCTCTACGGCCGCGAGCGCGCCACCGCGCTGACCCTCCAACGCAGCCTGCTGCCACCGGCCCCGGCCCGGCAGGAGGGCCTCGACATCGCGGCCCGCTACCTCCCGGCGCTGAGCGAGGTCGGGGGCGACTGGTACGACGTGCTGCCGCTGGGGCCGGGCCGCACCGGGCTCGTCGTGGGCGACGTGATGGGCAAGGGCGTCCAAGCCGCCGCCATCATGGGCCAGTTGAGCACCGCGACCCGCGCCCTGGCCCGACTCGACCTGCCGCCCGCCGAGTTGCTGCACCACCTCGACGACCTCACCGGTTCCCTCGGCGACGCGATCGCCACCTGCGCGTACGGCGTCGTCGACCTCGGACGCGGCACCTGCGAACTGTCCAGCGCCGGACATCTGCCACCCGTCCTGATCCACCCCGACGGCACCGCGGAACTCCTCGACATCCCCGGCGGAGTCCCGCTCGGCGTCGGCGGCGTGGACTTCGGAACCGCCGAAGTCGACTTCACCACAGGCGCGTTGCTCGCCCTCTACTCCGACGGGCTGGTGGAGAACCGCGGCGAGAACATCGACGTGGGACTGCACGCGCTGACACGGCTGTTGCAGAGTTCCCGCCGCCCCCTGGAGCAGACGAGCGACATGCTCCTCAACGCGCTGCGCCCGGAGCCCGACGACGACGTGGCACTGCTCCTGGTCCGCGTCACCGGTTGACCTCTCCGGTCAGGCGCCCGTGGTCGAGCCCGGGCGGATGATCATGAGGACGGTGACGGTCGCCCACAGCAGGTTGAAGATGCCGGTGAACATGGCGAGTTGAACGGTCCCCGAACGCTCCACGGGCCGCTGCGTGCCGAGTTGTTCCAGGAGTTCGTCCTGACGCGGCAGCACGAAGGCGATCAGGATGCCGGCCGCGACCGCGGTGAGGGTGATGGAGGCGATGAGCCAGCCGCTGCCCAGGACGCCCATGGCGGAAGCGGTCGCGAAGCCGAAGAGGGGCACGGCCAGTCCGACGGCGCCGTAGACACGGCAGATGCGATGCAGCAGTCGTACGGTCGTCACGCCCGCGTCGGGTCCGTCCGGGCCCGTGAGGGCGCGGCGGGCCGCCGGTGGGAACATGCTGGCGGCGACGGTCACGGGGCCGACCGCGACGATGGCGGCCAGGACGTGCAGGGTGAGAAGGATCTTGGTCACCGGCCCAGGTTAGGGACGTCCGGCGTGGGGGCACAGAGGCTGAAACGACAGCTTCCAACGGATTCTCGCCACCAGCTCTGACAAGGCTGTCGTGGCAAAATCCCCTGCCACTCCCCTGGCGGGAATTCGTCTATCGTGGACTTCATGCACACCGTCGCGATCCTCGTTCTCGATCATGTGGTGCCGTTCGACATGGCGACACCGATGGAGGTCTTCGGCCGTACCCGGCTGCCGGACGGGCGGAACGCCTATCGGGTGCGGGTGTGCGCCGAGACGCCGGACGTGCGGACGGACGGGTTCGCGCTGCGGATCGACCATGGGCTCGAAGCGTTGGTGGACGCCGACACCATCATCGTCCCGGGGCGCTCGGAGCGGGCCGCGCCGCCCTCCGCCCGGGTGCTGACGGCACTGCGGGAGGCGGCAGCGGCGGGTACCCGGATCGTGTCCATCTGCGTGGGCGCCTTCGTGCTGGCCGAGGCCGGGCTGCTGGACGGGCTGCGTGCCACCACGCACTGGGTGGCGGCCGAACTACTGGCCCGCACCTACCCGTTGGTCGAGGTGCGGCCTGATGTGCTGTACGTCGACAACGGGCAGATCCTCACCTCGGCCGGGGCCGCCGCCGGGCTCGACCTGTGTCTGCACGTCATCCGGCGGGACTACGGCTCGGCGGTCGCCGCGGACGCGGCCCGGCTGTCGGTCATGCCGCTCGAACGCGAGGGCGGGCAGGCGCAGTTCATCGTCCACCGGCACCCGCCGGTCCCGCAGGGCTCGACCCTCGAACCGCTTCTCCAGTGGATCGAGGACAACCTCTCCCACGAGATCACCCTGGGGGCGCTGGCGACGCGATCGGGTATGAGCGAGCGGACGTTCAGCCGCCGTTTCCGCGACCAGACGGGCAGCACACCGCTTCAGTGGCTGCTGCGGGCCCGCGTACGACGCGCCCAGTATCTGCTGGAGAACAGCGACCACACCATCGAACGCATCGCCCAGCAGGCCGGGTTCGGCTCCCCCACCGCGTTCCGCGAGCGCTTCCGCCGGGTCGTCGGCACCAGTCCGCAGGCGTACCGCTCGGCGTTCCACGGCAGGGCGGTCCCCGAAGTGGCCTTCTCCTGACGGATCTACCGACGGCTCTACGCCGCGGCGCGGCCGTCCGCGACCACGCCTCCCGGTGTGCTGCGCGCCGCCGCCAACAGGGTGTCCGCCTTGACGATGGCTTCCCGGATGCCGGTGGTGCCCATCATCACGCAGAGGGTGTAGACGACGTCGTTCAACTCGGCGGCCGCCTGCGGTCGGTGGCGCTCCGCCTGGGAGATGCGCAGCACCGCGTACCGGGTGAGCAGTTTTCTGACGGCCTTCGGGTCCGGCACCAGCACGAAACGCCCCTCTCTCGCTTTTCGCTCCGTGTGCCCAGCCCGCGCCGTTCCAACCGGACGGCGGCGAGATCCGGTCAGGCGACCTGCCCGCTGTGCAGGGCCGTGTACGCCCCGCCCCGGCGCAGGAGTTCGTCGTGCGTGCCGACCTCCAGGATCTCCCCGTCGCCCATCACCACGATCCGGTCGGCGCCCCGGACGGTGGACAGCCGGTGGGCGACCACGAAGGTCGTACGGCCGCGCAGCAGCCGGGCCAGGGCCTGCTGGACGAGGGCTTCCGAGCGGGTGTCCAGGGCCGAGGTCGCCTCGTCCAGGACGAGCACCTTGGGGTCGCGGATCAACGCCCGTGCGATGGCGAGGCGCTGACGCTGGCCGCCGGACAGCCGGGCCCCGCGCTCGCCGACCAGCGTCTCCAGGCCCTGGGGCAACTTGTCCACGAACTCAAGGGCGTTGGCGTCCCGCAGCGCCGCGCGCACCGACTCCTCGTCGGCGTCGTCCATGCCGTAGGCCACGTTGTCGCGGATCGTGCCGTCGAAGAGGATCGACTCCTGGGGGACGACCGAGACGAAGCGGCGGTAGGTGCGCAGGTCGAGGGTGTTCATGTCGGTGCCGTCGAGGAGGAGTTGGCCGGTGGTGGGGCGGATGAAGCCGATGACGAGGTTGAGCACGGTGGACTTGCCGGCGCCGGACGCGCCGACGAGGGCGACCGTCTCGCCGGGTGCGACGGTGAGGGTGAAGTCGTGCACGGCGGGCCGGAGTTGGTCGTTGTCGTAGGCGTGGCCGACATGTCGGAAGGTGACGGCTCCGCGTACCCCGGTGACCTCCGCCTTGCCCTCGTTGTCCTCCAACTCGGGGGCCTGGAGCACCTCGCCGACCGAACGGACCGATTCCAGGCCCTTGGTGATGACCGGGGCCAGGGTCGTGAGGGACGTGGTGGAGTTGGTGAGGGTGGTCAGGAAGGCACTCAGCATGACGACGTCTCCGGCGGTGACTCCCCAGACGCCGTAGTACGACACCAGGGCCGCGCCGGCGAGGACCAGGACGCCGACGACATTGAGGACGACCCAAGCCAGCGAGCCGAAGCGGCCGTTGAGGAGGTCGAGGCGGTTTCCGGAGGTGAGCAGGCGGCGCAGGGTGCCGTCCATGCGGCGCAGGGCCTTGCCCTCCAGGCCGTGGGCGCGGGTGACCGGGATGAGGCGGGTCATCTCCGTCACGCGTGAGGACAGGGTCTCCACCTCGTGGCGGAAGTGCTCGTTGTGGGTGCGCAGGCGTGACCGCAGCCGGGACACGAGAAGCGCGGCGACCGGTACGACGACGATGAAGACGGGCACGAACTCCGGTGTGCGGAAGCCGATGATGACCAGGCCGCCGGTGAGCACGGTGATCGCGCCGAGCCCGGTCTCCGCGGTCTGCTGGACCATCTGCTCGACCGTCTCCACGTCCCGCACGACCTTGGCCTGGAGCACTCCGGCGCTGACCCGGGAGTGGTAGCCGATGGAGAGCTGCTGCATGCGGGTGCACAGGGCCGAGCGCAGGTCGGTGCCCATGCGGCGGACGCTGCCGTAGAGGAGACGGACGTAGAGCACGTGCAGGGGGTAGTTGATCAGCAGGATGAACAGGATGATGCCGGTGCTCGTCCAGAGGCGGCTGACCGGCTGGTGCTGGACGACGGTGTCGATGATGGACGCGGTGATCAGCGGGAGCAGCCAGATGGGGCTGTGCTTGACCGTGAACACGGCGACGGCCAGGGCCAGTTGTCGCCGGTCGGCGCGGAAGAGGTAGGCGAGGGTGCGGATCGGGTGTTCGTCGCGGTAGCGGTGGTCGAGCGGTTTCTCCGTGGTCGATGCCATCGGTGGTGGTCCTCCCCCTGTGACCGGTCGGCCCCCTGGGGCCAGTTGACGGGCAAGCGCTTTCTGCCCTTGCCCGCCCCTCCTACACCTCAGACATCAGGGTCTTCTCAAACGGCGTCCAGCTCCGCGATCTCCTCGGCGGAGAGGGCGAGTTCGGGTGCGGCGGCCGAGTCACGGATCGTCTCGGGGCGGCTGGCGCCCGGGATCGGTACGACGACCGGGGACTTGGCGAGCATCCAGGCCAGGCAGACGCGCTGCGGGCTGACGCCGTGCTTCTCGGCGATGCGGGCGAACGGGGCGTAGGCGGAGCCGAGTTCACCGGCGCGGGTGATGCCGCCGAGGGGGCTCCAGGGCAGGAACGCGATACCCAGTTCGTCGCAGAGGTCCAACTCCGGCTCGCTGGAGCGGAAGGCCGGGGAGAACTGGTTCTGCACGGAGACCAGTCGGCCGTCCAGGATCTCGTTCGCCAGCCGGATCTGCTCCGGGTCGGCGTTGGAGATACCGGCCAGGCGGATCTTGCCCTCGTCGAGCAACTCCCGTACCGCGCCCACGGACTCGGCGTACGGGACCCTCGGGTCGGGGCGGTGGAACTGGTAGAGCCCGATGGCCTCCACGCCGAGCCGGCGCAGAGATGCCTCGCAGGCCTGCTTCAGGTACGCGGGACTGCCGTTCAGGGTCCAACTGCCGTCCCCGGGGCGGAGATGGCCGCCCTTGGTCGCGACGAGGACGTCCGCGCCGCGGTCGTGGGAGGCGAGGGCCTTGGCGATCAGGGTCTCGTTGTGCCCGACCTCGTCGGCGTGCAGGTGGTAGGCGTCGGCGGTGTCGATCAGCGTCACGCCCGCGTCGAGTGCGGCGTGGATGGTCGCGAGGGAGCGTGCCTCGTTCGGCCGCCCCTCGATCGACATGGGCATACCGCCCAGGCCGATCGCACTGACCTCGACGTCACCGATACGGCGGGTGTCCATGCGGGTGCTCCTCCTCCGGCTGTCACGCGGAAACGTGCCGTCCCACACCGCTGGAGCCCGAACCGGGTTCTCGGATCGGGGTCACCGACGGGCAGGACGCATCCTCCAGCCTGTCCGGCCCGGGTCCGCAGGTCCAATAGAAGAAATCGAACGCATCCAGCAGCGGGACTGCTCAATCGGAACCGCCCAGCCGGAACCGGTCAATTCGGGATCGCTCAGCGAGCGGCGACCTTGGCGATGAACGCCGTGACGTTGGTGACGGTCCGCTGGATCTTCTCCTCCAGGGTGAGCGACTCGGGCATCCGTGCGCCGACGCCCGCGTCCTTCTTGCCGCGCACGTACAGCGGGCAGGCGAGGTCGCTGCATATGTAGGCACCCACGGAGTTGCCCTGCTGCCCGGCCCTGCCCGCCCTCGCGGCGGTCATCAGCGAGACGCCTCCGGTGTGCGTGGTCATGCACATCGAGCACATGCTGCGCCGCGTCTGCCAGGAGGTGACACCGGGGCTGCGCAGGGCGATCGCCGTCAGGTCGTCGCCCAGCTCGATGGCGAGGTAGGCGCGATCCGGAGCCTGCGGGTCCCGCCAGCCGAGGAAGTCCAGGTCGTCCCACGGCCGTTCGGCCAGATCCCGGGGCACGGACAGGCGCTTGGCCTCGCCCTTGGTGCAGTTCACGAAGGCGGCGCGGATCTCCCGCTCGGTCAGTGGTCTCATGAACGGCACGCTAGTTTGCCTAAACCCTTTAGGCAAATGCATAATGGTTATCGTCGATTGGGAGGATGGTTATGGCCAGAGCAGGACTGACGCCGGAGCGGCTGACCCTGGCAGGGGCGGAGCTGGCCGACGAGGTCGGCTTCGACCAGGTGACCCTCTCGGCACTCGCGCGACGGTTCGATGTCAAGGTCGCGAGCCTGTACTCGCACTTGAAGAACTCCCAGGAACTGAAGACCAGGATCGCCCTGTTCGCGCTGGAGGAACTCGCCGACCGGGCCTCCGACGCGGTGGCCGGGCGGGCCGGCAAGGACGCCCTGGCCGCCTTCGCGGAGGCCTACCGGGACTACGCCCGGAAGCACCCCGGCCGGTACGCGGCCGCGCGGCTCCGGCTCGATCCCGAGACGGCGGCCGCCAGCGCCGGGGTGCGGCACTCCCAGATGACCCGGGCGATCCTGCGCGGCTACGACCTGGCGGAACCGGACCAGACGCACGCGGTGCGGATGCTGGGCGGCGTCTTCCACGGCTACGTCAGCCTGGAGCTGGCCGGGGGTTTCGAGCACAGCGCGCCGGACGCGCGTGAGTCCTGGGCCTGGGTCGTGGATTCCCTCGACGAGCTGCTGCGGAACCGGGCCGCGCCCCACGACTGACGTATCCCGGATCCGGCGCTTCCCGGCTCCGGATCCGACGCGTCCCGCTTCCGGATCCGACGCACTCCGATCCCGATTTGGACGTGCTCCGATTCCGAGTCCGACCTATTTCAGTTCAGGGCCTGACCACCCTTCCGGACATCTTGATCAACAGGCTGAGGCGATGAGCACCGACCACGACACGATCACCACACCCGTCACCACCGACATGCTGCGCGGCTTCCTCGACGTGGAGACGACCGCGCACGGTCTGCTGCCACATCGGCTGCCCGCCCGGGCGCGCCGCCAGATCCCCGACGACCAACTCGCCGTGGCCGAGGCACAGCCCTCCGGCGTACGGCTGGTCTTCCGCACCCGGGCGACCTCGATCGAGCTGGACACGCTGCCCACGAAGCGTGTCTACCGGGGGTTCCCGGCCCCGGCGGACGGCGTGTACGACCTTCTCGTCGACGGCCGTCTCACCGCCCAGGCCACGGTGTCCGGCGGCAACGTACGCACGATCACCGACATGGCGACCCAGTCCTACGAGCTGACGGAGGGGCGGCCCGGCACCGCCCGGTTCACCGACCTACCGGCCGGCGACAAGGACATCGAGATCTGGCTCCCGCACACGGAGGCCACCGAACTGATCGCCCTGCGCACCGACGCCCCCGTCGAGAGGGCGCCGGACAACGGGCGCAAGGTGTGGCTGCACCACGGCAGTTCCATCAGCCACGGTTCGAACGCCACGCATCCGACGGCGACTTGGCCCGCCCTGGCTGCCGCCCGAGGTCAAGTGGAGCTGGTAAACCTGGGGTTCAGCGGCAGCGCGCTGCTCGACCCGTTCACCGCCCGTGCGATGCGGGACACCCTGGCGGACCTGATCAGCGTCAAGATCGGCATCAACATCGTCAACGCCGACTCGATGCGCCTGCGCGCCTTCGCCCCGGCGGTCCACGGCTTCCTCGACACCATCCGCGAGGGCCATCCGACCACGCCGCTCCTGGTCGTCTCCGCCATCCTCTGCCCGGTCCAGGAGGACACGCCCGGCCCCCTCATGCCCGATCCCGACGGCGGCACCCTGCGGTTCAGGGCAACGGGCGATCCGGCGGAACGCGCCCTCGGGCGCCTGACACTCACCGTCATCCGCGAGGCACTCGCCGACGTCGTCGAACAGCGAGCGGCCGACGATCCGAACCTGCACTACCTGGACGGCCGTTCCCTCTACGGCGAGGAGGACTACGCCGAACTGCCGCTGCCCGACCAGGTCCATCCTGATCCGGCGGGGCATCGGCGTATCGGGGAGAACTTCGCGCGGTTGGTGTTCGGAGACGGTGGGGCTTTCGCGACGGGGACCGGGGCTGAGACCAGGACCGGCTGAGTTCGGCTGCGCGGGATCGCGGATGCACTGCGGCTCAACTGGGCTGACGCGAGGGGGACTTCGGGGGGGGCCGTTGAACCAGCGGCACTCCTCGCCGTCCAGCTACCGTGCCCGGGTCGGGTCCGCTGAAGGCCACCGAGGACAACGGTGCGGTGTTCTCCCCCTGGCATCCGGTCACTCTCAACGAAACCGGGCACGGGGATCGCATCCGCAAGGTTCTCGGTGTGTCGGTCGGCAGGCCCGGTCGCGGTAAGGGCTTGCGCACCCGCCCCGTTCATATGGCACGCTCACCGGCGACCGGCCGGTCGGATCGGGCCCGGTCTCGTCACCAGGTTCGACCGTGGAAAGGCACCGCTATGCGCATCGGACTGCTCGGCACCGGCCCTTGGGCTCAGATGGCTCACGCCCCGGCCCTCAGTGGGCACGGTGCGTGGGAGTTCGCGGGCGTGTGGGGTCGCCGCCCCGACGCCGCCAAGGAGTTGGCCGACCGGCACGGCGTACCGGCCTACGACGATGTCGACGCCCTGCTCGGGGACGTGGACGCCGTCGCCGTAGCCCTGCCGCCCTCGATCCAGGCCGAGTTGGCGGTGCGGGCGGCACGGGCGGGTCGGCATCTGCTGCTGGACAAGCCCCTCGCGCCGACCGTGGAGCAGGGGCGGGCCGTGGTCGACGCGGTGCGGGAGGCCGGGGTCGCGTCGGTGGTGTTCTTCACCACCCGCTTCCAGCCGGAGACCGAGGCGTGGATCGCCGAACAGACCGCAGCGGAGGGCTGGTTCACGGCTCGGGCCGAGTGGCTCGGGTCGGTGTTCACCACCGACAGCCCGTTCGCGGCCTCGGCCTGGCGGCAGGAGAAGGGCGCGCTGTGGGACGTGGGCCCGCATGCCCTGTCCGTGTTGCTGCCGGTCCTCGGTGATGCACGGCGAGTGGCCGCCGCCGTGCGGGGTCCCGGCGACACGGTCGTGCTGGTCCTGGACCACGTCGGCGGTGCGTCCAGCACGCTGACGCTGAGCCTCACCGCGCCGACCGCCGCGGCGGGAGCCACGGTCGAACTGCGCGGCGCGGCCGGGGTGACCAGCCTTCCGGACAGCTCGGGCGACGCGGTGTCCGCCCTCGTACGAGCCGCCGACGCGCTGAGCGAGGCCGTACGCACGGGGCGGCCGCACGCGTGCGACGCGGTGTTCGGGCAGCGGGTCACCGAGATCCTGGCCGAGGCCGAGGCGATGGTGGACAGCGAGCCTGTCTGATCGGACGCTCTGGTCGGTCGCCTGGTCACTCGCCACCGGGCGGCTCCTCGTCCTCGTCGAACGGCTCGTCGCTCCAGCGGAACCAGGCCCGCTCCCCCTCGATGTGCAGCAGGAACTCGGGTACGGGCCCGTCCGGCGAGGTCAGCGTCACCTGTCGGCTGATCTCGTCGTAGGACTCCTCCCACCGCGCCCAGTGCCCGTCGTCGTCCGCCTTCGTCAGGGCCAGTTCCCGAGCGAACAGTTCCTCTACGTCACCGAACGCCGGACCGGCGGTGAACTTGCCCGAGAGCCAAGGAAAGTCGGCGTCGTCGATCAGGATCTCCCCGACCGACTCCTCGCCCCTGCGCACCTGCCACACCTCGCCGACGAACCCCATGCCCGCCTCCATCCCGCCGTAGATCGACCTGCCGCCAGCATGGCACCCGGTACTGACAGTCGGCCCGGAACTGATGACAGGCCGGGCCGACCGCCTTATGGCCTACGGATCTACGAAGCGACGCGCTTACTCAACTACTCGCCTACTCGACGAAATGGAAGCTGGCCCGCTCCCGGATGACCGGATAGCCGACCTTCGCGAAGTGTGCGGCCATCGGGAAGTTGCCCTGGTCCGTGGCGGCGGCGATGAACTCGGCGCCCCGTTCCACGAGGTAGTGGGTGCACTCGGCGAGCAGGTCGCGGGCGTAGCCGTGGCCGCGCTGCTCCGGTACGACTCCGATGAAGCCGATGCAGGGGCCCGACGGGTTGTGGGCCGGGATGTGGACGCCGGCGAGGTCTCCCTCGGGGGTGCGGGCGATCTGCCACCACTCGCGCGGGGACGGGCACCAGCGGAAGAAGTCGATCTCCTCCTGTGCGGCCTTGTCAACTCCCCCTTCCCGGATGGCCCGTTGGGCGTGGGCGTCGAGGGTGACGGAGTGGATGCGGCGCAGGGCGTCGAAGAAGACGGCGTCGTCCGGTTCGGGGGCGAAGACCAGGCGGCCGGGGCGTTCGGGGAGGCCGCACTCCGGGGTCCACCGGTAGATGAACCGCTCGACCAGGAGGTCGTAACCGGCCGCGCGCAGGGCGGTGAAGCGTGCCTCGGCGGCCGTGCGGGTCTCGGGGTTGTCGCGCCAGCCGGCGGGGAGGTTCAGTTCCACGTCGACGCGCCAGGGTGCGCTGCGCAGGAGTTCGGCCCCGGCCTCCTCCTCGCCCTCGATCAGGTCGAAGCAGTCGACGGCGAGGGGTTCGGTGTCGTTCGGGCCGCCCCACCAGGCGGCGCGCGCGACGACCGTGCCGTCGCGCAGGGCCACCCGCTGCCAGTCGGGCCGCCAGGTTGTCCGGCGGTGTTCGGCTCGGGCGCCGAGGGCGTCGGGAAGGGTGTCGAAAAGGTGGGCGTCGCTCTCGTCGAGCGCGCGAATGACCAGATCGGTCATGGGGTTTCCTCCGGGAGGGGTGCTGCGTGGAGCGCTCCCGGTCAGGTCAGGCGAGGCACGCCGGGTCAACGGGGAGGGAGCGCTGGGGTGTTGTGAACCTCATGGCACTCGCCTCCTTCCGCTGGTCTCAGGGCGTGCTCGCACACGATAGGCGGTTGATCTCCCGCCCGTCCACCGTATTTCCGGGCCGGCCCGGCGGAGCGGGACTCCGCCGGGCCGGTGTGCGTCACCTGGAGTGCGTCACTCGATGCGCATCACTTCGGCAGTTGTCCCGGGTCGATCCCCCAGCTCGTGTTGGGTTCGATGGCGAGCCGGAAGTCCAGCCTGCCGCCCTTGAGCGTCAGGCCGGCGCCGGTCCACGCGCGCGTGAGGTCACGGCCGTCGAGGCGTACGGCGTCGACGTACTGGTGGGTGTCGTCGGCGTCGGGGGCGGTGATGACGATGTCCGTGCGGCCCGGCCGGTCGACGACCGCCTTCGGGAACAGCGGTGCGCCGAGCAGCAGGTCGGCGCTGCCCGGGGTGCGGGGATAGATCCCGAGGGCGGAGAGGACGTACCAGGCGGACATGGTGCCGAGGTCGTCGTTGCCGGGCAGGCCCTTGGGGCCGGTGCCGTAGGCCGTGTCGAGGATCTGGCGGACCGTCGCCTGGGTCTTCCAGGGCCGGCCGAGGGAGTTGTAGAGCCAGGGCGCGTGGATGTCGGGCTCGTTGGTCGGGTCGTAGCGCAGCGCGTCGCCGCCCCGGACCGACCAGGCGCCGTCGGCGGTGTGGAAGAAGCCGTCGAGCCGGGTCGCCGCCGCCTCGCGGCCGCCCATCGCCTCGGCCAGGCCCTGTACGTCCTGCGGGACCATCCAGACGTACGCGGCGGCCGAGCCCTGCGCGAAGCCGAGATCGCTCGCCGGGTTGAACGGGCCCACCCAGGAGCCGTCGAGGTTGCGGGCCTGGATGTAGCCGGTGGCGGGGTTGAAGACGTTGCGCCAGTAGGCGCCGCGTTCGGTGAGGGTCTTCGCCTCGGCGGTACGGCCGAGCAGTTTCGCCCACTGGCCGAGGGCGGAGTCCGCGACGGCGTCCTCCAGGGTCTCGGCGGCACCGCCCCAGCAGTGGCACGCGTCCTGGGCGGCGTAGTGGGAGGTCATGTACTGGGCGAGGTTGGGGCGTTGGCCGACGCACTGCCCGGGGCAGCCGGCGTCCGAGAGTTCGTCCGGGTTGGGCACGGTGGCCTGGTGGACGAGGGAGTCGAAGGCGCCCTTGTAGTCGAAGTTGCGGACCCCCATGGCGTAGAAGGTGGCCAGGGTCGCGGCGGTCGGGTCGCCGGTCATGACGTGGGTGGCGCCGCTGATGTGCACCCAGCGGTCCCAGATTCCGCCGTTCTGTTTCGCGAAGTTGTAGAGCGATTGGGCGAAGTCGCCCGCGACGGTGGGCTTGAGGAGGGCGAGCAACTGGATTTGGGCGCGGTACTGGTCCCAGCCGGAGAAGTTGCTGTACTGCGCCCGCTGCCCGCGCGCTAGTCGGTGCACGGCTTGGTCCATGCCCCAGTAGCGGCCGTCCTCGTCGCTGATCAGGTTGGGCTGCATGAGGGCGTGGTACAGCGCCGTGTAGAAGGTCTGGCGGCGTGCCGCTGTGCCGCCGTCGACGCGTACGGTGCTCAGTTCGCGGTCCCACGCGTGGGCACCGGCTTCGGCGACGTCGGCCACGCGCGCGTGCGGGGCGATCTCCTGGCGCAGGTTGGACTCGGCTCCCCCGAGGCTGACGTAGGAGATGCCGATCCGCATGCGGACATCGTTGTCAGATGCGGTGTCGAAGCCGACCCAGCCGCCGGAACCGCGTCCCGCGCGGTCGGCGCCGGTGGCGTAGCCCTCGCCTCCGGAGGCGGTCGTCGACCCGGGTGACACGGTGCTGTCGTGCCAGGTGCCGACGGAGGAGAAGGCGCGGTCGAAGGAGGCGCTGAAGTAGAGCTTGTAGTAGCTCTTGCGGTTGTTGACGCCGCCGTTGGCGCGCCGACCGCAGAAGGCGCCGGTGTACACCCAGCCGGTCACCTTCTGGTGGGCGGTGTCGATGTCGACGTGTGCGTCCTGGCTGCCGTTGAGGGAGTTGGAGACGCGGAAGAGCAGGCTCGCCGGGCGGTCGGCGGGGAAGGTGAAGTCGGCGACTCCGGCGCGCTTGCTGACGGCCAGGTCGGCGGTGGCGCCGGAGGCGAGGCCGAGGGTGTAGCGGCCGGGGGTGGCCTTCTCGTCGGCGTGCGAGAAGTTCGACGCGTACACGGCGTCCTTGGTGTCCGCCGAGGGGGACGAGGTGACGTCGCCGACGAACGGCATGATCGGCACGTCGCCCGCCGCGCCCGGGTTGCAGCCGGCGCCGTTGACGTGGGTGAGGCTCAGGCCGCGGATGCGGGTGGCGCCGTACTCGTACCCGTTGGCGGCGCCCGTGCTGGTCTGGTCGCCGGTGGTGCTGGTCGGGGACCAGGCGATCATGCCGTACGGGAGGGTGGCGCCGGGGTAGGTGTTGCCGCCGTTGGAGGAGCCGATCAGCGGGTCGACGAGCGCGGACGGCCGCTCGGACGGGCCGCTCGCCGCAGCGGGGGCGGGGAAGGGGGCGGCCGCGGCGAGCGCGGTCGATACCGCCACGGCCGCGGCTCCGACGCCGAACCGTCTTGCCGTGCCCAGGAGTTGGTGACGCATGCGTCAAGTCGCCTTTCGGGGAAGGGACATGGGGAGAGGTACAGGAAGGCGCATGAGGCCGAGGAGACAGGGGGCATCGTGAGGCTAGGAGGCCGCACGATGGGAGGGAAGAGGCTCCCGGGTACGGGTGGTGAAGTACGAGTGAACGCTTCGCCGGGCGCTTAAGTGATCCTTAAGTGGGGGTTAAGCCACCCATCCCGCCCCGTCTGCGCAGGTCAGCGCGGTGACGACTTCCCGCAGAACCGTTGGCTCAGCCCCTGGGCGTGCGTAACATCGGGCCTCGGCGGCGGTGTCGACACTCGCTGTGAGAGCGCTCTCAATGCGTCGGCACCGTCGCTCCGAACAGTCCGACTCGCCCGGAGGTCCCCCCACATGACTCCCCCGACTGCCCGCCATCAGCGCACGCTCGGCCGCCGCAAGCTCCTCTTCGCCCTCGGCGGTGCGGCGGTGGCCGCCCCCGCCGTCGCGGCACTCGCACCGCACGCCCTCGCGGACACCAAGTCCATGGAGACCAGCGCCGATCAGGCGGGCGCCCTCCCGCTGACACTGGTCAACAACAGCGGCTCGTTCGACAACGCCAACGTGCACGTCTACGTCGTGGGAAACGTGGACGGCAAGCAGGTGCGGGTCACTCCCGACGGGACGATCGCGCCGATCGCGCTCTCCGACAACGGCGCCGACGGTTTCACCGACTACGCGATCAGCCTCAACTCCGGTGCGGAGACGACCATTTCGCTCCCGTACCTTTCGGGCCGCATCTATGTCTCGCTCGGCGCGAAGCTCAAGTTCAAGGCCGTGGCGGACGGCAACGGCAATCCCGCGTTGCAGTACCCGGCCGGCTGGGTGACGTCCGACCCCAACTACGAAGTCCTGCACGACTGCGCCGAGTTCACACACAACGCGTCCGGCATGTTCTGCAACACGACGATGGTCGACATGTTCAGCGTGCCGCTGAGCATCCGGTTGACCGGCGCGCAGGACCAGACGACGGGCACCCTGCGCGACGGCGGCCGGGCATCGGTGTTCGACGCCGTACGGAAGGTCGAGGCGTTCGCCCCGCTGGTCGTGGGCGACACGCGGGTGATCGCGCCGGGACACGGGCTGGACGCGGGCCTGTTCGCCGCGGACTACTTCGCGCCGTACATCGACGAGGTGTGGAGCACGTACACCGGCAAGGACCTCACCGTCACCACGAACGCGGGCGCCTTCACGGGACGAGTCCGCGCCGGCCAGTTCACCTTCACCGGCCCGGCCTCGGTCTCGTTCGCGAAGCCGTCGACCCGGGACGTGCTGTTCTGCGACGGCAACCTGGCCGCCCCGAACGACGGCACCACGGGCCCGGTCGCGGCCGTCCTCGGCGCCGGGTTCAACCGCTCGACACTCCTGTCGAACCCCGCCCAGCCGACCACCGACGCGGCCGGCTTCTACGCCACCGACCTCACGAACCACTACGCGAAGGCGATCCACGCGGCCACCGCCGACGGCAAGGCGTACGGCTTCGCCTTCGACGACGTGGCGGACTTCGCGTCGTACGTCCAGGACACCGCGCCCACGGGGATACGGCTGACGCTCACGCCGTTCTAGGCGCTCGGCGTGCGGGGCCGGTACCGCCGTAGGAGCGTGGTGGTGTGGGAAAGGTGCGCGTGCCGTCGTTCCGCCGGGTTCGGGAGCCGGCCCGGCGGGGGTGGCTTCGGGGCGCGCCGGCGCCGCGGTGGGTGCGGGTGCTGCCGGGGGCACTGGTGGTGGGGGTGGGCGTGGCGACGCTGGTCAGCCCGCACTCGCTGGACATCGGCTTTCTGCTGGGCGCCATTCCGCCGCTGGCGGGGCTGTCGTACGGGCCGCTCGCGACCGCGCTGATGGGTGGCGCCACGGTCGGGCTGCTGACCGTCCCGGCGTTCCATCTCAACGATCCCGGCGAGACCGATCTGCTGACGGTCCTGTTCGTCGCGGTGCTGAGCGTGTTCGTGTCCTTCGTGCGCAGTCGCCGTGATGCCCAGCTGGACCTGGAGCGCACGGTCGCGGAGGCGGCGCAGCGGGCCGTCGTGCCGCCGCTGCCGGAGCGGGTGGGGCCGGTGGGGTGTGCGGGGCTGTACCGGGCGGCGCAGCGCGGGACGCTGGTCGGCGGGGACTTCTTCGACGTGCGGGACGGCCCGTACGGCGTGCGGGCGGTCATGGGCGATGTTCAGGGGCACGGGCTGTCGGCCGTCGCGACGGTGGCGTCCCTGCTGGGGGCGTTCCGGGAGGCGGTGCTCGATCTGCCGGACCTGGAGGCGGTCGCCGCGCGGCTGGACCGGCGGCTGGTGGTGGACTCGGCGCGGTCGGCGCACGCGGAGCTGTTCGCCACGGCGGTGCTGCTGGAGTTCACGGCGGACGCGGACGCGGTGCGGATCGTGGCCTGCGGGCATCCCTCTCCCGTGCTGCTGCGCGCGGGCCGGGTCACGGAGATCGACGTCGAGGCGTGGACGCCGCTCGGTCTCGGCCTGTCCGACGCCGGTCCGCTGAGTGGGGTGACCATCCAACTGCGGCCCGGCGACCGGCTGTTCCTCGCCTCCGACGGGGTGTGGGAGGCGCGGGACACGGGCGGCGCCTTCTACCCCTTCGCCGAGCGGCTGGCCCAACTCGCGCACGAGGAGCCAGTCTTGATGACCGAGCGGGTGTGGGCCGACCTGCTGCGGTACTCGCCGGAGATCCGGGACGATGTGACGATGCTGGTGCTCACACCCCGGGCCCGACCGGTCGGCGGTTGAAGACGCACACCCCGCACGCCGTACGGGAGTTGAGGCTCACGCCTGCTGCTCGTGGTCGCCCTCCGCGTCGATGTGCGGCAGGATCCGGTCCAGGAAGCGGGGGGTCCACCAGGCGTGCCGGCCCAGCAAGGTCATGACCGCGGGCACCATCAGCAGCCGTACGACCGTGGCGTCGATCAGCACGCTGACGGCCAGGCCGAGGCCGAGCATCTTGACCACGATGTTGTCGCTGACGACGAAGGCCGCGAAGACGCTGACCATGATCAGCGCGGCGCAGGTGATGACGCGCGCGGTGATCTCCAGGGCGTGGGCGACCGACGCCTCGGCGTCGCCGGTGCGCAGCCAGGCCTCGTGGACGCGGGAGAGCAGGAAGATCTCGTAGTCCATGCTCAGGCCGAAGATGATCGCGAACATCATCATCGGGACGTAGCTCTCGATGGGGACCTTGCCGGAGACGCCCAGCGCGGGGCCGCCCCAGCCCCACTGGAAGACCGCGACGACGACGCCGTAGGAGGCCGCGATGGAGAGCACGTTGAGGACGGCGGCCTTCAGGGCGACGAGGAGGCCGCGGAAGACGGCGAGGATGATCAGGAAGGCCAGCGCGACCACCACGCCGATGATCAGGGGCAGCCGGCTCGACACGATGTCGCGGAAGTCGACCTGTGCTGCTGTGGTGCCGGTGACGTAGCCCTTGGCGGAGGTACCGGCGACCGCGTCCGGGAGGGTGTCGTGGACGAGGCGGTTGGTGAGGTCGGTGGTGTCGGCGCTCTGCGGGGACTGCTTGGAGTAGACGGTGCCGACGAGGACGTCACCGTCCTTGGTGGTCGTCAGCGGGGTGACCTTCGCGGCGCCCCGCACCCCGTCGAGGGTCTTCTGGGCCTGGCTGGAGAGGTCCGAGCGCTGGGAGGTCGGGACGCCCGTCTGGTCGATGACGATGGTGAGCGGGCCGTTGGAGCCGGGGCCGAAGGCGTCGGTCATCAGGTCGAAGGCGCGTCGGTCCGTGAACGAGGTGGGGTCGGCGCCGTCGCCGATGTGACCGAGCTGGAGCGAGAACACCGGGATCGCGAGGACGACCACGGCCGCGACGCCCGCCGCGAGGAACGTCCACGGCCGGTGTTCCACGCGCTGCGCGTAGCGGTGCCAGGTGCCCGTGGGCTCGGTGCCCGGCGCGGCGTCGGTCTCGGCGACCGGGCGGCGCACCCGGTAGCGGTCGATCCGCTTGCCGAGGAGCCCGAGCAGGGCGGGTACGAGGGTGAGCGCGCCGATGACCGCCGACACGACCGTCACGGCGGCGGCGAGCCCGAGTTTGCCGATGAAGGGCACGCCGGACACGAACAGTCCGGCCAGCGCGATGATCACCGTGCAGCCCGAGACCAGTACCGCCCGGCCGCTGGTCGCCGTGGCCTGTCCGGCGGCGCTCACAGGGTCGGAGCCGTTCATGAGGTTCTGCCGGTGCCGGGTGATCAGGAACAGGGCGTAGTCGATGCCGACGCCGATGCCGATCATCGTCGCGAGGGTCGGTGACACCGTCGCGAAGGTGAAGGCCGCCGCCAGCAGTCCGAGGCACGCGAGTCCCCCGATCACGCTGATCAGCGCGGTCACCAGGGGCATCGCGGCGGCGACCACGCTGCCGAAGCCGATCAGCAGGACGACGATCGCCACGGCGAACCCGATGAGTTCGCTGATCCGGTCGTCGGCGACGGGCCGGGCCAGTTCGCCGAGCGGTCCGCCGTACTCGACCTGGGCGCCGGCCGCACGCAGCGGCTTCACGGAGGTGTCGACGCCGTGGAGGTAGCCGTCGCCGAGGGTGGACGGCTGCACGTCGAAGCGGATGGTGATGTACGCGGTCCTCGCGTCGGAGGAGAGGGGGCCGACGTTCGGACTGGAGGACGCCGGTGGCTGCGTTCCGGGCTGGGGCAGCGGGTTCTGCACCGACAGGACGTGCGGGAGTTTCTGCAGGTCGCCGACCGTCTCAGACATCTGCGAGTTCAGGGAGGTGAGCTGCTTGTCCTTGTCGTGCAGGACGATCTGGCTGCTGTAGCCCCCGGCCGCCGGATCGTGCTCCTTGAGGACCTGCAACCCGTGCTGGGACTGTACGCCGGACAGCGAGAAGTCGTCCGAATAGTCGCCCCCGAAGGACCTGTTGAGGACCTGGAGCGCGGCGAGCGCGACGAGCCAGGCGACGATGACGATCACGAAATGCCGGGCGCACCACTCCCCCAGGCGCCTCAGCACCCCCTTGGCAGCCGTCCTGCCGTCCCCTGCGCTGGATTCCGTGGGCGCCATGGCCTCGGCCTTTTCCGCCGGGTGACATTTCCGACATCCCCATTAGACGCCTGTGCGATCACTCCGGCATCCTGAGCTTCTTTGGCCCCTTTGGCTTCTTGGGCGCGCGTCAGCCCACGTCCCACAGGAACCGGTGCGTGTGGATGCCGAAGTACGGGAACGACCGGACGCTCCGCACCCCTTCGATCGGCCGCACCACGTCGTTGACGAAGTCGAGCAGGTCCCGTGGTCCCGGCGTGACCACCTCGGCGAACAGGTCGAAGCCGCCGGAGGTGAGCACGGAGTACACCACCTCGTCGCGCAGGGCGAGTTGGTCGGCTACGGCACGCGGGTCGCCGTCCACCTCGATGCCGAGCATGGCCATGGCCTGCCCGCCCATGGCCATCGGATCGGTCACGCCGACGACCTGAACCGCCTTGGAATCCAAGAGGCGTTGGAGCCGCTGCCGGGCGGCCGACGCGGACAGTCCGACCCTCGGTCCGAGGTCGGCGTACGCGATACGTCCGTCGGTCTGCAGCTCGCGCAGGATGGCCCGGTCGATGTCGTCCACGTGCTTGTCTCCAACTCCCTGTGTCAGTTGGCCAGTTCGGCGAGCGCGTCGGCGAAGACCCGGGTGTGGGTGTCCACGTCCTGCTCGGTGGTGTCGGGGCACATCAGCGCCATGCTGTGGAACGGGGTGAGCAGGATGCCCCGGTTGGCGAGGTAGAGGTGGAGGAAGTCCTCCAGCTCCGGGTCACCGGCTGCCTCGGACTCGGTGCCGGTGCGCGGTGCCGGGGAGGCGAAGCGGTACTCGCTGCGGGCGCCGAGACGGCTCACCGTCCAGGGCAGGGCGTGGGCGTCGATGCCCTGCTGCACCCCGGCCGCGAAGCGTTCGGACAGCTTGGCCATGTGGGCGAACGCCTCGTCGGTCAGGACGTGTTCGAGCGTGGCGCGCATCGCGGCGACGGACAGCGCGTTGCCCGCGAGGGTGCCGCCGACGCCGCCCATGTCGACCAGGTCCAGGTCGGCTCGGCCGAGCAGGCGGTCGGCGAGTTCGACGGAGAGGCCGTAGGCACCGGCCGGGATGCCTCCGCCGATCGCCTTGCCGATGGTGAGCAGGTCGGGTTCGAGGTCCCAGGCGGCGGTGCAGCCGCCCGGTCCCGCGGAGAACGTGTGGGTCTCGTCGTTGATGAGCAACGTGCCGTATTTCCTGGTCAGTTCGCGTACGGCGGCCAGGTAGCCGGGCTCGGGCAGCACGATGCCGATGTTGGTGAGTGCCGGTTCCATGAGGACGGCGGCGACGTCTCCGTGCGCCAACTCCCGTTCCAGCTGGGCCGGATCGTTGAACTCGGCGACACGGCTGGTGAGCGTGACATCGCAGGGGGCGCCGACATTGCCGGGGCGGGCGGTGCCGTGGCCGTCCGGTCCCACGACGATGAGCGACTCGTCGACGCTCCCGTGATAGCTGTAACTGTTCACCAGGATCTTGGGACGGTCGGTGACGGCACGGGCAAGCCGGATCGCCCAGCGGTTGGCGTCCGTCGCGGTCAGCGCGAAGCTCCAGCGGGCGAGCCCGAACCGGCGGGTGAGTTCCGCGCCGACCCACTCGGCGTCCTCCGTCGGCAGCATCGCCGTAGCACCGCCCTGCTCGGCGAACCGCCGCCGCACCGCCTCCGCGACGACGGCCGGCGAGTGCCCGGCCATCGCTCCGGTGTCACCGAGGCTGAAGTCGACGTACTCGTGACCGTCGATGTCGGTGACGCGGGCGCCCCGGGCGGTGTCGAGGTAGCGCGGAAAGGCTCCGGCGGTCTTGTTCATCCAGGTCATCGGCACCCGCCCGAAGAGATGCTCGGCACGCGCGTAGGCAGCCTTCGACCGCGGGTTGAGCCGCTCGGCGTCGGCGCTCTCACGGGCGAGGAGGTCCTGCAGGCGGGTGCGGTCCATGGGGTACCTCGGTGGCGTCGGCGACGGAATATCCGGACCATATGGCGGAAAGGGGCGAGGAGGCAAGGTATGGCCGCTGAATCAATTGCGGCGACGATCGATTCACGCTCTCGTTCCGACCCGACATGAAGCCCGGCCCGGAGTACCGCTTGGTCGCGGCCACGGGCGTGGCGATCGCGAGGCACGCGGACGTCGCACGGCGCACCTTGAGTCGGCACTCCACCGACCTGGAGCCATTCACTCAACTCTCTTTCCCCACAGGCCATTTCAGACACTTGCCACAGAAGCGAACAGAGGCCGGTCAGTTTCGGAGGGAACTCCTGTTACACCGTGCGAGAGCGGTCGATGACGGTGTGTACTGTGCTCCGGGCGCCCCGCCTGAGGGACCGGAACTCAGCCTCAAGGGCCCCGGCTCAGCCCTGCCCGACTTCGCTTGGACTCGATTCGATGACCGAATTACCGGACCTGGTGGCCGGTGCGCTCGCCGCCGGCACGCTGTCCGCGCTGGCGCTCGGTGCCGGGCTGCTGCGGTCGCGGCGTCAACGTGCCCTGCAGCGTGCGGAGATAACCGCGCTGCGGGACCGCCTGGACGGCGTTCAGGCGGCGTTGGCAGCCGAGGTCGAGCATCTCGCGGTGCAGCGGATTCCGGCCGCCGCCCGGCAGCTCACGCATCCGCGGGTCACCGTTCCGGGGCCCGGGCAGCCGCAGTTCATCGGCTCGCCCCTCGGCATCGCCCTCGAAAGCGTGCTGAACGCGGCGCGTTCGGAACTCACCGCGCAGCGCACCCGCATCGACGCCGCCGCGCAGGCCGGGATGCGCGGGGCGACCCGGGAGATCCAGGCCGCGCTGTACCGGTTGCAGGACGCCCTGCGCTCGCTCCAACAGCGGTACGACGAGCCCGAGTTGGCGCAGACCCTGTTCATGCTGGACCACGAGAACGAGCAGTCGCTGCGCCGTGCGCAGGTCGCGGCCGTCGTGTGCGGGGCCTGGGTCGGGCTCGCGCGTGAGGAGTCGCACCTCGTCGAGGCCGTCACCGGCGGACAGGCCCGGCTCGCCGGGTACCACCGGGTACGGGTGCACAACCACCTCGAAGCCGGTACCGCGCTCGTCTCGCACGCCGTGGAACCGGTCGCCGTCATCGTCGCCGAACTCATCGACAACGCGCTGCGGCACTCCGCCCCGGACACCGACGTCGTGGTCAACCTGGAACACGTGCACCACGGCGCCTGCGTCACCGTCGACGACGCGGGGCTCGGCATGACCCAGGACGAACGCGACCACGCCCGGCGGCTGGTGGCCGGTTCCGACCCGATCCTGCTCACCGACCTGGGCGACCCGCCGCGCATGGGGTTCGCCGCGATCGGCCGTCTGACCCGGCAGTTCGACCTGAGCGTCGACGTGTCCTCGCCCTCCCCGTACGGCGGCGTCCGCGCGGTCCTGCGCATCGACAGCCATCTCCTCAGCCGTATCGACCCCGAGCGGCAGCCCCCCGCGGCCGGCGCCCCGCGCTCGACCCGCCGGGCCCCCGCACCCACCCGCACGCCCGCTCCCGCACCGGCCCACTCCTACGGTTCCGAGCACGCCGAACAGGCCGGAGCCGACGCGTCCGGGCATCAGGCCGTACCCGATGCGGGCGGCCTGCCGCGACGCCGTCGCCGGACCCCGGCCACCGCACCGGTCGCACCGGCCACCCCGTCCGCCCGGGAGACGCACCAGCCGGAACGCAGCCCGGAGCAGGCAGCCGCCGCACTCGGCGCCCTCCAGTCCGGCACCGCCGCCGCGCGCGCCGCGAACGACGACGCCGGAACCGCCGTAGGAGAACGGGCCGTGGCGGCCGAAACAGTGACAGCGCGCGAGACGCATCAGACCGACTACGAAGGGGGAGCGGCTAGATGACCAGCCGCGATGGGGGCGACACGGCGTGGGCGCTCGATCCGATCCTGGAGGTGCCGCATGTGGTGGCGGCGGTGCTGCTGACCCGGGACGGGCTGGTGCGGGGGTACACCGACGCGCTGTCCCAGGCCTCGGGCGAGCGGGTCGCCGCGATCACCAGCACGGTGCAGGGGGCGTGCCGTACCGCCGCGGCGGCGTTCGCCGACCAAGAAGGGGCGGAGATTCGGCAGGTGGTCATCGAGTCGGACCACGGCTATGTGCTCATCGTCCCCACGGATCACGGGACTTGTGTGGCGGCCTACGGGGACACCGAGGTGCGGCTGGATCTGCTGGCGCACCGGGTGCACTCGCAGGTGGCGCGGCTGGGTGAGAAGGCGATGGCCGCCGCCCCGCGGGGAGTTGACGGCGGCGCACCGGCATGACGGGCCGCCGCGGCGGCCGTCCTCTGGTTCCCGCGTATCTGTCGACCGGCGGTGTGGCCCGGCCCAGCCGCCCGCACCTGGAGCGGCTGACGGTGCTCAGCGGCAGTGGCGAGCCCGCCCCGGCCGACCTGTCCGCGGCTCAACTCGCCCTGCTGGACGCCCTGTACGGCGGTTCGCTGACGGTGCTGGAGGCGGCGGCCCTGCTGGAGCTGCCCGTGTCCGCGGTGCGGGTCCTGGCCGCTGGTCTTCTGGACCGGAGCCTGGTGCTCGCCCGCGCTCCGATCCCGCCCGCCGAACGCTTCGACCCCGACCTGCTGAAGAGAGTCGCAGATGGCCTACGCGCCCTCAAGCACCACTAGCGGCAGCACGACCGGTGGCGTCCATCTGCCGGACACCGCCCGCGAGTTGGTCAAGATCCTGATCGCGGGTCCCTTCGGGGTGGGCAAGACGACGCTCATCGACTCCGTGTCGGAGATCCGGCCGCTGCACACCGAGGAGCGGCTCAGCGAGGCGTCCGTCGCGGTGGACGATCTCGACGGGGTGCGGGAGAAGTCGACGACGACCGTCGCGATCGACTTCGGCCGGATCAGCCTGCCGGGCGGGATCGTGCTGTACCTGTTCGGCACGCCCGGACAGGAGCGGTTCCGGGCCCTGTGGCAGGACATCGCGTACGGCGCGCTCGGGGCGCTCGTCCTGGTCGACAACCGCCGCATCGACGCCTCGTTCGACGTGCTCGCGCTGGTGGAGGAGAGCGGCCTGCCGTACGCCGTCGCCTTCAACACCTTCCCGGACGCGCCCCGCCACCACACCGAGCAACAGCTGCGCGCCGCCCTGGACTTGGAGCCCGGCACACCCCTGGTGACCTGTGACGCCCGGGACGCGGACTCGTCCCTCGACGCGCTGCTCGCCCTGGTCCAGCATCTGATCGACCGCGACCCTCCGGAGCACCGGTGACCACCACTTCCCCCGTCGGCCCCACCCGACCCGTCCGACTGTGGGAGGACGGCTTCGCGCTGGATCCCTACGGCTACTACGCCGCCCTGCGCGCCCAGGGACCGGTCGGCTGGGCCGAACTCGCCCCGGGCGTACCGGCGTACGTCGTCACCGAGCGGCGGGCCGCGCTGGAGCTGCTGCGCGACACCGGCACGTTCTCGCACGATCCCCGGCCCTGGGAGTCGACGGTCGCCGAGGACTCGCCGGTTCTCGGGATGATGCGCTGGCGGCCCAACTCCCTGTTCTCGGACGGCACCGAGCACGTCCGCTACCGTGCCTCGCTGATCGACGCCTTCGAGCGCATCGAGCCGCACGACCTGCGCGCCCGGGTGCACCGGGCGGTGCATGTGCTGGTGAGCCGGATCGGGCCGCGCGGACAGGCCGATCTGGTGGGCGAGTTCGCGCGGCCGTTGATGGCGCTGGTGTTCAACAGCCTGTTCGGGCTGCCCGACAGCCAGAGCGAGCGGCTGGACCGGGCGCTGGGCATGATGATGGAGGGCGGCGCCCAAGCGGCCGAGGGCGAGGCCGAGTTCGGCGGTTACGTCCTCGAACTCATCGCCGCGAAGGCCGAGTCACGCGGCGACGACCTCCCGAGCTGGCTGCTCGACCATCCGGCCGGGCTCACCCCGGAGGAGGTCACCTGGCAGGTGTTCCTCACCCTGGGCGCGGGCCACGAGCCGACCGCGAACCTGGTGTCCAACGCCCTGTCCCGCATCCTCGGCACCTCGGTCTACTACTCCACGCTGACCAGTGGCGCCCGCCCGGTCATGGACGCCGTGGTGGAGGTCCTGCACCACGAGACCCCGCTCGCCAACTACGGCATCCACTACGCCCGTTCACCCGTGACGTTCCACGGCGCGTGGATCAGGCCCGCGATCCCGGTCGTCGTCTCGTACGGCGCGCTCGCGCACTTCGCCGAGCAGGAGGTCGTCACCGGCAGGCATCCCAAGGACGCCTCGCACCTGTCGTGGTCGGCGGGCCCGCACGCCTGCCCGGTCAAGCAGCACACGCTGCTGATCGCGACGGAGGCGATCGAGCGGCTCACCCTGTGGCTGCCGGACCTCGAACCCGTCGTACCGCGTGCGGAGTTGACCTGGCGGCCCGGCCCCTTCCATCGTTCGCTGACGTCCCTGCCCGTGCGGTTCAGCCCCCGCTCCCCCGACCAGCCAGGAGACCTGTCGTGACCGTGTCCGACCGCATCGCCCTCGACCCGTTCGGCACCGACATGGCCGCCGAGAGCGCCAAGTTGCGTGCCCTCGGCCCGATCGTGCCCGTCGAACTGCCCGGCGGCATCCCCGCCTGGGCCCCCACCGGCTACGACACCCTCAAGGAACTGATCCTCGACCCGCAGGTCAGCAAGGACCCCCGGCTGCACTGGAACCTGTGGTCGGAGATGGGCGAACACCCTTCCTGGGGGTGGGCGTTGGGCTGGATCGGCGTCATCAACATGCTCTCCACCTACGGCACCGACCACGCCCGCCTGCGCAAACTCGTCGCGCCCAGCTTCACGCACCGGCGCACCGAGGCGATGCGGACCCGGGTGGAGACGATCACCGTGGAACTGCTCGACGCGATGGCGGCCGACGACGCCGAAGTCGTCGACGTCAGGGCTGCCTTCGCCCGACCGCTGCCGATGCGGATCATCTGCGAACTGTTCGGTGTGCCCGACGAGTTGGTGGACGACACGGGCCGGCTGATCGCGGCCATCATGGACACCTCGGACCCGTCCCCGGAGCACGCGGCGTCCGTGCAGCGGCAGATCGGCACGGTGCTGCCCGCGCTGATCGCCCACCGCAGCGAGCACCCCGGCGACGACCTCACCACCGAACTGATCCGGGTCCGCGACGAGGACGGCGACCGGCTCAGCGACGAGGAACTCCTCTACACCCTGCTGCTGGTGATCGGCGCGGGCTTCGAGACCACGGTCAACCTCATAGGCAACGCGATCGTCGCCCTGCTCAGGCGCCCCGAGCAGCTGGCGGACGTGCGCGCCGGGAAGATCGGCTGGGACGCGGTCGTCGACGAGACCCTGCGCGTCCACCCCTCCATCGCCTCGCTGCCGCTGCGGTTCGCGGTGAGTGACCTCACCGTCGGCGAGATCACCGTCCCGGCCGGGGACGCCATCATCACGACGTTCGCCGCGGCGGGGCTCGACCCCGCGCACTACGGCCCCGACGCGGACGTCTTCGACGCGGCCCGCGGCGCCGACGACCACCTGGCGTTCGGCATCGGCGTGCACCGCTGCATCGGGGCGCCGCTCGCCCGCGTGGAGGCCCTGACCGCGCTGCCCGCGTTCTTCGACCGCTTCCCGGACGCCCGGCTCGCCGTAGCGGCGGACGAGCTGCGCCAGGTGCCGTCGTTCATCGCCTTCGGCTGGCAGGAAGTACCGGTGCGGCTGCACGGCTGAGCCGCGCGCCCCCCTCTGTACCGCTCCCGCACCCGAGGGCGGTGGAACCGCCCCGCCGCGGCCACGGGGGGATGGGCCGCGGCGGGGCCGGTCCTGCCCGGGTTCGGGGGAGAGACCCGAGCGCTCTCGTCGGTTTCCCCGGATTCACCGGGGTACACACCCGCCGGACCGGCCGGCCGCAACGGCCCCGCGCGGCGACCCGCGCGGGCACGGCATAAGCTCGGCGGGTGGCCAAGTACTTCGACGTGCATCCGGACAATCCGCAGCCCCGCACCATCTCCCAGGTCGCGGACAGTGTGCGCTCGGGTGCGCTGATCGCGTACCCGACCGACTCCTGCTACGCGCTGGGCTGTCAGCTGGGCAACCGGGACGGCATGGAGCGGATCAAGACGATCCGGCATCTGAACGACCGGCACCACTTCACGCTGGTGTGCCAGAACTTCGCCCAGCTGGGCCAGTTCGTGCACATCGACAACGACGTGTTCCGCGCCATCAAGGCCTCCACGCCCGGCAGTTACACGTTCATCCTCCCGGCGACCAAGGAGGTGCCGCGCCAGTTGCTGAACACGAAGAAGAAGACCGTGGGCGTGCGCATCCCCGACCACGTCGTCACCCAGGCGCTGCTGGCCGAGCTGGGTGAGCCGCTGCTGTCCAGCACCCTGCTCCTGCCCGACGAGGAGGAGCCGATGACCCAGGGCTGGGAGATCAAGGACCGGCTCGACCACGTGGTGGACGCGGTGGTCGACTCCGGGGACTGCGGTACGGAACCGACGACCGTCATCGACTTCTCGAACGGCGAGGCCGAGATCGTCCGCAAGGGCGCGGGCGACGTCTCCCGCTTCGAGTGACCCCGGTTCCGCTTCGAGTGACCCCGGCGGAGGGGCCGTAGGCAGGCGTGCCACGATGATCGGAACACGCCGCTCCGGGCCGGCTGTCGGCCCGGCGCCCATCCGCCAGGGAGGCACCTCCACCATGACCGCCGTACAGGGCACAGCCGTGGACATCCCCACCGAGGACGGCATCGCGGACGCCTATCTGGTGCATCCCGGTGACGAGCGTCCCCGTCCGGCCGTGCTGCTCTACCAGGACGCCTTCGGGCTCCGCCCCCACCTGAAGTCGATGGCCGACCGGCTGGCCGAGGCCGGTTACACGGTCCTGGTGCCGAACGTGTTCTACCGGGAGGGCCGTGCGCCCGTGGTGGAGCTGCCCGAGTTCATCGATCACGACGGACGTCCGGAGATCTTCGAGAAGGTCGGCCCGCTGATCATGGGGCTGGCTCGGCATCCCGAGCTGATCAAGCGGGACGCCGGGGCCTATCTGCGCTGGCTGGCCGACTCCCCGCTGGTCGTCGACGGGCCGATCGCGATCACCGGGTACTGCATGGGCGCCCGCCTCGCGCTGTACACCGCCGGTGCCTACCCGGACCGGGTGGCGGCCGCCGCCGGTTTCCACGGCGGACGGCTGGCCACCGACGACCCGGACAGCCCGCACCTGGCGGCCGAACACATCACCGCCGAGCTGTACTTCGGCCACGCCGACCAGGATCCCTCGCTGCCCGAGGACCAGATCAAGCGGTTCGAGGACGCGCTCACCGCGGCCGGTGTCCGGCACCGCTGCGAGGTCTACCCGGGCGCGCAGCACGGCTACACGCAGGCCGACACCTCGTCGTACGACGCGAAGGCCGACGAGCGGCACTGGGTCGCGCTGCTCGACCTGCTGGACCGTACGTTCTGACCGGCAGACCGCTTTCACTGATTCAATCCAGGTGCCCACGGCGCGAGTCGCCGTGGGCACCTTTCGTTCAACTCATTGACATGCTCGCGCCTCGGCGCGACTCTGAGAGCGCTCTCACAGAGGTACGGACCAATTGTTCGTACACCCCCCACACGGAGGTGAGCAGTGCTCCTCAGACTCGTACGTCGACTAGGTGCCGCGACCGCGGTGGCCACGATGATCGCGCTGGCCACACCGGTGACGGCGGACGCCGCGGTGCCCGCCACGATCCCGCTGAAGATCACCAACAACTCGGGCCGCGGTGACGCGGTCTACATCTACGACCTGGGCACCAACCTGACCACGGGCCAGCAGGGTTGGGCCGACGCCAACGGCACGTTCCACGCCTGGCCGGCCGGGGGCAACCCGCCCACCCCGGCGCCGGACGCGTCGATCGCGGGCCCGGCGGCAGGGCAGTCCAGCACCATCCGGATCCCCAAGTTCTCGGGCCGCATCTACTTCTCGTACGGCCAGAAGCTGGTGTTCAAGCTGACGACCGGCGGTCTGGTGCAGCCGGCCGTGCAGAACCCGACGGACCCGAACCGCAACATCCTCTTCAACTGGTCCGAGTACACGCTGAACGACTCCGGGCTGTGGATCAACAGCACCCAGGTCGACATGTTCTCGGCGCCGTACGCGGTCGGGGTGCAGCGGTCGGACGGGAGCACGGCCTCCACCGGGCATCTCAAGTCGGGTGGTTACACCGGGTTCTTCAACGCGCTGCGCGGGCAGCCGGGCGGCTGGGCCAACCTGATCCAGACCCGGTCCGACGGAACGGTTCTGCGAGCGCTCTCACCGACGTACGGGATCGAGACCGGCGCCCTGCCGAGCACCGTGATGGACGACTACATCAACCGTGTCTGGTCGAAGTACTCGTCGTCGACGCTGACCGTGACGCCGTTCGCCGACCAGCCGAACACGAAGTACTACGGCCGGGTGTCGGGCAACGTCATGAACTTCACCAACAGCTCCGGGGCGGTCGTCACGACCTTCCAGAAGCCGGACGCGGCCAGCATCTTCGGCTGCTACAAGTACCTCGACGCCCCCAACGACCTGGTACGCGGACCGATTTCACGCACGCTGTGCGCGGGCTTCAACCGGTCCACGCTCCTGGTCAACCCCAACCAGCCGGACACCACCACGGCGAACTTCTACGTGGACACGGTGACCAACCAGTACGCGCGCAAGATCCACGCGCAGATGGCCGACGGCAAGGCGTACGCGTTCGCGTTCGACGACGTCGGCGCCCAGGAGTCCCTGGTGAACGACGGGAACCCGCAGCAGGCCTACCTGACGCTGGACCCGCTGAGCTGAGAAACCGGAACACCCCGCACGCCTGGGGGCGCGTGCGGGGTGCCGGACTCACGGATCGATCAGCTGGTCGTGACGGCGGTGTCGTCGATGACGAAGCTGGTCTGGAGCGAGGAGTCCTCGACTCCGCTGAACTTCAGGGCGACCGTGGTGCCCGCGAAGGCCGACAGGCTGAAGGACTTCGCGACGTACCCGGTGGCCGCGTTGAGGTTGGAGTAGGTGGCCAGGGTGGTCGATCCGGCGGTGACCGTCAGCTTGTCGTACGCGGTGCTGGTGGTGGTCTCCGCCGTGTCGATGTGGATGTAGAAGGTGAACGTCGTTCCCGTGCAGCCGCTCGGGACCGTCACCGACTGGGACAGCGTGTCGGTGTGGGTCGAGCCGTAGCCGTCGAGCCAGGCCTTGTAGGAACCGGTGCGGGCCGCCTGGCTGGTGGAGCTGGTGATGACGCCGCTGGACGCGGTCCAGGTGGTGTTGCCCGACTCGAAGCCCTGGTTGCCCAGGAGTTGGGTCGAGGTGCAGCTGCCGCCGCCGGTGGCGCTCACCGTCCAGGTGAAGGACGCCGTGCCGGTCGCGCCGGTGGAGTCGGTCACCGTGACGGTGGTGCTGTAGGTGCCGGCGGTCGTCGGGGTGCCGGTGATGGCGCCCGTGGAGCTGCTGATCGACAGGCCGGTCGGCAGTCCGGTCGCGGCGTAGGTCAGGGTGCCGCTGTTGGTGCTGCTGGCCGTGACCGCCAGGCTCACCGCCGTGCCGACGGTCGAGGACTGGCTGCCCGGGTTGGTCACCGTGACACCGCTGGTGGGCACGGTGATGTGGCTGCCGACGTTGATACCGGCGAAGGCGTTGCCAACTCCCGCGTACTGCGCGGAACTTGAACCGTACAGCGACGCGGCGGCGCTGAGTGCGGCGGTGCGTGCCCCGGCGTAGTTGGTGCTGGACGTCATGTACGTCGTCAGCGCCTTGTACCAGATCTGCAGGGCCGCGGCCCGCCCGATACCGGCGACGGCCACACCGTCGGACGTGGTGCTGGTGTAGCTGGTGCCGTTGATGACCTTGGTGCCGCTGCCCTCGGAGAGCAGGTAGAACATGTGGTTCGCCGGGCCCGAGGAGTAGTGCACGTCGAGGTTGCCGACGCCGGAGTACCAACTGTCCGCGGAGCCGCCGTCCTTGCTCGGCTTGTCCATGTAACGCAGCGGCGTGCCGTCGCCGTTGATGTCGATCTTCTCGCCGATGAGGTAGTCGCCCACGTCGGTCGAGTTGTTGGCGTAGAACTCGACACCGGTGCCGAAGATGTCCGAGGTCGCCTCGTTCAACCCGCCTGATTCACCGCTGTAGTCGAGCCCGGCGGTGTTGGAGGTGACGCCGTGGCTCATCTCGTGGCCCGCAACGTCCAGCGAGGTCAGGGCGTGGGTGCTGCTGGTGCCGTCGCCGTACGTCATGCAGAAGCAGTCGTCGTCCCAGAAGGCGTTGACGTACGCCGTGCTGTAGTGGACGCGCGAGTAGGCGGCGACGCCGTCGTTCTTGATGCCGCTGCGGCCGAAGGTGTTCTTGTAGAAGTCCCACGTCATCTGCGCGCCGTAGGCCGCGTCCGCGCCGGCGGTCTGGGTGTTGGAGCCGGCGCCCGTACCCCACACGTCGTCGGAGTCGGTCATCAGCGTGCCGGTGCCCGACGTGCCGTTGTTGAGGCTGTACGTCTTGTGGCCGCCGCGCGTGGTGTCGTAGAGCTGGTAAGTCGAGCCGGAGAGCGTGGTGTTGAGGGTCACCGTGCCGCTGTACTGGGTATTGCCGGTGCCCGTCTTGATCCCCTGGTAGCGGTAGAGCTCCTTGCCGCTGGAGGCGTCCGTGACGACGTGCAGCTGGCTCGGCGTGCCGTCGTCCTGGAAGCCGCCGATCACGGTCTCCCAGGCGAGCTTCGGCGTGCCGCTGCCGGCCCAGATGACCTTGCGCGCGCTGTCGGTGGAGGGGCTCTTGGCGTCGAGGGTCTTGGCGGTGGTGAGCGCCTTGGTCTCGGCGGCCGTCTTGGAGAGGGACGCGGTGGTGGAGGGGACCGTGACGGTGCGCTTGTTGTTGAACGTGGCGCTCACGGTACCCGTCGCCACGGAGGCGGGCGGGGTGTGCACGACGAGGTCGCCGCCGAGGACCGGGAGGCCCGCGTAGGTGCGCTCGTAGCGGGTGTGGACCGTGCCGTCGTTGTCCTTGACGACGTCCCGGACGACCAGCTTCTCCTTGGCGCCGAGGCCGAGGGTGCGTGCGGTCGCCGTGCTGTTCTGCGTGGCGCTCTTCACCAGCGCGGAGCGCTGGGCCGGGGTGAGCTTCGCCTCCAGGCTGCCGGTGAGCAGCGGGCTCGGGTGGGGGGATGCGGGCTTCGCGGTCGCGGGCACCGACTGGATGCCGACGGCCAGGAAGGCGGCGGTGGAGACCAGGGCTCCTACCGCCATCCGCTTGCGGGGGATGCGTCTCACTCTTAACTCCTACTGCGACGACCGCGGACGCGGCCGGTGACAGACCGGGCAGCCGGGTCTGCTGTCCGGGAAGAGCCGAGCTGTGCGGGACCGGTACGAACTTTGACCAATCCGTGGAGGATCCGTGGGGGTGGCTGGGTGGAGGATGACAGTCTTGACCCGTCCATGTCACCCAGGTCAGGGGCACTCAAGGGTTTTCCCTCTGTCAGGGATTTCGCTACAAGTTCCGAAATTATTCGTGACGGCTGAGCCACGCCGGCGAAACAGACCCTTCCTAACGTCGCAGTCAGCCACAGAGGTCCCATCAGCCGCATTACGGCCGTCGGACCGATAACGCTGCTTTCCCCGAAAATCCCGGAACCCCGAAAACGGCGGCGCTCCGGAATTCCCTTCACTGTCCTCAGCGCCCCATGAGACAGGAGCCCCCGAGTGTCCGACCCCTCCCGCCGCGGCGTCCTCAGACTGTCCGCCGGCACCGCCCTGCTCGGCACCCTCGCCCTCACGGGCTGCGGACGCGGCGACACCGCGACCGCCACCGCGAAAACCGCGGCCAAGTCGATCGACGACAAACCGGCCACCGGCACCGTGAACGTCTGGGCCGCGCAGGGCGACGCCGACGTCCTCGACAAGGTGATCAAGCCCTTCAAGTCCGCGAACCCCGACGTCACAGTGAAGTTCACGCTGATACCGAACTCCGAGTACTACACGAAGCTCCAGGCGGCGATCGCGGCGGGAAAGGGCCCCGATGTGGCCCAGTTCTTCCCCGAATCGCAGGCGCAGTTCCTCGACCCGTCGATCCTCCGGCCGGTGCCGGACGGACTCGTCGACTCCGGCGCCTTCTTCAAAAGCCTCTGGGACGCGGGCCTGGTCAAGGACGTGGCCTACACGGTGCCTTGGTACGCGTACACGTACGCCCTCGTCTACCGCGCCGACCTCGCCAAGAAGGCGGGCGTCGAAGCACCCACCACGTGGGCCGAAATGGTGCCGTTCTTCAAGGCGTTGAAGGGTGCCGGTGCCGTACACGGGCTCGGGGCGGACAACGGCTGGGACATCTTCAACGGCCAGGACGTCGCGATGTACGCCTGGCAGGCGGGCGGCAACCTCCTTTCCGGCAGCGGCAGTTGGAACCTCGACACACCGGAGATGGTCGACGCCCTCAAGTACAACGCGTCGTTCTTCACCTCGGGTTCGGCCGACACCGCGACCCCCACCTTCCTCGACGCGCAGCCGTACTTCGTGTCCGGCAGGACGGCCACGATGGTCACCGGCCCCTGGGTGCTCGGGCAGCTCGACACCGCCGCGAAGAGGACCGGCTGGACGGCGGCCCATGTCGCCACGGCACCCCTGCCGGCCGGCGCCTCGGGCAGCATCTCCTTCTCCGCCGGGGGCACTTGGGGCGTCCTCGCCGACAGCGGGAACACGGACGCGTCGTGGAAGTTCGTCCGCCACGTCGCGAAGCCGAGCACGCAGGTCGCGCAGTACTCGGCGTACGGCTCGCTGCCCGCGGTGATCTCCGCCTGGGACGCTCCGGCCGTCAAGAAGCAGCCGCTCCTCGACGCCTTCCTCACCCAGCTGAAGAACACCAAGGCCTTTCCCCAGGTGGGCACTTGGCAGCAGGTCGCCACCCGGCTGGGCAAGGAGATGGAGACCGTCGCGAAGGGCACGCAGACCGCGGAGAAGGCCGCCGCGAGCATCCAGGCGTACGCCAAGAGCCTCGGCACGGGCGCGGAGTGAGCCGCGGATGACGACCACGCTCGTCCCGGGAGCGCGGCACCGGGCACGCAACTCCCGTCGCACGGCGGTCGCTTGGCTGTTCCTCGCGCCGTTCGGCGTCGTGTTCCTGATCTACACCGCGATCCCCACGGTGGCCGCGCTCGGCTTCAGCCTGACCGACCTGCGCGGCTCGGACCTGCGGCATCCCCTCGCGGTCGACTTCACCGGCCTGGACAACTACCTGCGCCTGTTCCAGGATCCGACCTTCCTGCGGGACATCCTGAACACCGGCGTCTTCGTCGCCATCGGGGTCCCCCTGACCATGGCGATCGGCTTCGCGCTGGCCGTCGCGCTGAACTCCGGGATCCGGCGGCTGCGTGGCGTGTTCCGTACGGTCTTCTTCGCACCGGTCGTCACCAACGTCGTCGCGGTCGCCCTGATCTGGCAGTACGCCTTCAACGCGGGCGGCACGGTCAACAAGGCACTGGGCTACGTCGGTCTCGCCGGGCCGAACTGGCTGGACGATCCGCACCTCGCCATGCCCGTGGTGATCCTGCTCGGCGTCTGGCGCAACTTCGGCACCGCGATGGTCCTGTTCCTGGCCGGACTTCAGGCCGTACCGGAGGACGTGTACGAGGCCGCGGCGCTCGACGGGGCGGGCAGATGGCGGCAGTTGCGGCACATCACGCTGCCGCTGCTGCTCCCGACCACCCTCATGGTGTCGGTGCTGCTGACCGTCTTCTACCTCCAGGTCTTCGACGAGCCCTATCTCCTCACGGACGGCGGGCCGTTGGGGTCCACCGAGTCCGTATCGCTGTACACCTACCACCAGTTCGGGTCCGGCCAGCTGGGCATGTCCTCGGCCGCGTCGTTCGTGATGCTGCTGCTCGTGCTGCTGGTGAGTGTCGTCCAGTTCCGACTGCTGAGGCCCCGCACATGACCGCCGTAGCCGCGTCGTTGACCGACGCCGACACCTCTGCCGCTGCCTCTGCCTCTGCCTCTGCCTCTGCCGAGGACCGGATCGGCGTACGCCACCGGCCAGTTGGCCGCCCCCTGCTGTACGGCGCGTTGGTGCTGTGCGCGCTGCTCACGCTGCTGCCCTTCTTCTGGGTGGTCAGCGGTTCGCTGCGCGGTCTCGACGAGATCCGCTCCGACCCGGGCGCGTGGCTGCCGCGGCACGTCACGCTCGACAACTTCGTGCGGCTGTTCCGGACCGAGGGCTTCGGGCGCTTTCTCACCAACAGTGTCCTGGTCGCCCTCATGGTGGTGATCGGCAACATCGTGGCGGCCTCGGCGGCCGGATACGCCCTGGCCAAGCTGGAGTTCGCGGGCAAGCGGCTCGCGTTCGGCGCGGTGATGGCGGCGATGATGGTGCCGTTCACGACGGTGTTCGTCACCCAGTTCGTGATCACGGTCGACATGGGCCTCGCCGACACCCTCACCGGCATCGCGCTGCCCGGGGTGGCGCTGCCGCTCTCCGTGTTCATCATGCGGCAGTACGCGCAGTCGGTGCCCGACGAGTTGCTGGAGGCGGCGCGCATCGACGGCGCGGGCGAGTTCCGGATCTTCTTCCGGATCTTCCTGCCGCTGGCCGGTCCCGCGGTCGCGACGATCACGATCATGTCGTTCCTGAACTCGTGGAACAACTTCATCTGGCCGCTCATCGTCGCCCAGAGCACGGCGAGTTACACCCTCCCGGTCGGCCTCGCCGCCACCAGCCAGGCGGCCCAGCACGTCACCGACTACGGACTGGTCCTCGCCGGCGCGATCGTCGTGATGCTGCCGGTGCTCGTGCTCTTCCTGTTCCTCCAGCGGTACTTCGTGCAGGGCATCGCCGGATCGGGGATGCGGTGACGCCTGTGACCGGGACCTGTGGGTTCGCGCCCGTCGCACGGGGCAAGTCCGAGGAGGCGGAAGGGTGTTGATGTCGGGGATGAACCAGAGCGCCGTGCGGCGCGTCAACACCTCGGTCGTCCTGCGCGCGCTCGCGGTGTCCGCGGGGCCCACGACACTGACCGCGCTCGCCGAACGGGCCGGTCTGTCCCGCCGTACGATCGAGCTGATCCTGGACTCGCTCGTCGAGGCGGGCTGGGTCGCCGAGTTGGAGCGGATACCGATCAGCGGTAGTGCCGGGCGACCGGCCCGGCGGTACGAACTGCGCGCGGAACACGCCCTGTTGGCGGCCGTGTACATCAACACCGCCGACGCCTCGGCCGTGATCGCCGACGTACGCGGCCGTATCGTCGGCCGGGCACACCGCCCGCTGCGTGCCTACCAGGACCCACAGGCCACGCTCGACGACGCGGCGGCCCTGGTACGGGAGGCGCTCGACGACGCGGGCGGGTCGCCGGAGCGGCTGCGCGCGGGCGCGGTGGCGGGCGGTGGTGCCATCGACGACGAGGGGGTCGTACGCCGCCTGGTGCACACCACGCGCTGGGAAGGCGTGCACCTGCCCAAGGAGCTCGAACAGCGCATCCGGATGCCCTGGTTCGCGGACAACGACTCCAACCTCGGTGCGTTGGCGGAGCGTTGGCGAGGTGTGGCCGGTGATCACGACAACGTCGTGTGGGCGATCCTCGGCAACCGGACCGGTCTCGGCATCCTGATCCGAGGGGCCGTGCACCGGGGTCTGGACGGCGCGGCGGGCGAGATCGTCGAGGCACGGTCGATCCCGACCGGCACGGTCCAGGACCGCCCGGTGGCGTTGCTGAGTTCGCCGGAGGCGGCGCAACGCACAGTGGCCCTGGCCCGCTTCGAGGCCGCCCGGGCCGGGGACGCCGAAGCGCTCGCCGAGGTCGACGAGTTCGTCGACAACATCACCTCCATCCTCACCACCCTGTCGTGGACGGTCGCGCCCTCGCTCATCGTGCTGGGCGGCGGTCTGGAGGACGCGGCCGATGTGCTGCTCCCCCGGGTGCGCGAGGCGATGCGCGCCGCCCGTACCCCCGCGATCGAACTGCGCGCCACCGGCCTGGGCCGCGACGCAGCGCTGATCGGCGCCGTGAAGCTGGCACTCGACCGCATGGACACCGAGTTGTTCGGCCCGCTCGTCCTCAGTCCCTAACTCCCCCCACAGCAAACGATTTTGGAGTCTCCCTGTGACCGACACCCCGCGCACCGACGTCCTCATCGTGGGCAGCGGCATCATGGGTTCCGTGGTGGCCCGGCTGCTGCGGGAGAGCGATCCGGGGCTGGGCATCACGATGGTCGACGGCGGCAGCGCGATCGGCGAAGCACCCGGGCTGCATCTGCACGACGTGGCCGATCCGGACCTCTGGTCGCGGTACAACGAGCGGGTCGAATCCGGTATCCAGGGCATGTACACCGGCGCCGAGGTGGTGCGCGAGGTCGCGGACGGCCTCGCCGGACTCACGCCCGGCATGTTCCACGCGCTGGCCTTCGGCGAGGACGCCGAGGCGATGCCCGCGACCGCGCTGGCGTGGAACGCGGGCGGCATGGGCGTGCACTGGACCGCCGCGACCCCGTGGCCGGCCGGGCCCGAGGTCTTCGACTTCGGCGACCCGGCCCGCTGGGCGGCCGACCTGGACACCGCGCGCCGCCTGCTCGCCGTCTCCCCCTCCCCCATCGGCCCGACCGAGGTCGGCCGGACCGTCCTCGACGTCCTGCGCCGCCGCTACGACGACACCGCACCCGCCGACCGGCGCCCGCAGCCGATGCCCATGGCCGTCACGGCGACGGACTCGGGCCCCATGCCGCGCACGGCGCCGGGGACGATCTTCCCGGCGATCGCGGCGGGCGGCGACCCGGCGTTCACCCTGCTGACGGGGACCCTCGCGACCCGGCTGCTCGGCTCGGACGGCCGGATCACCGGCGCCCGACTGCGCCGTGTCGCCGACGGCACGGAGTCCGCACTCCACGCGGACACCGTGATCGTGTGCGCCGACGCGCTGCGCACCCCGCAACTGCTGTTCGCCTCGGGCATCCGCCCCGAGGCGCTGGGCCGCTACCTCAACGAGCACGCGTTCATCACCGCCCAAGTACTCCTGGATCTGGACCGGTTCGGGATCGCCCTGGACGACCTGCCGCTCCCGCGCACCGGCGAGTTCAGCACGGACTCGCTGTGGCTGCCGCAGAACGGGCCTGCCCAGCCGTTCCACGGCCAGATCATGAACCGGACGTACGTCGACGAACACGGCCGCCCGCTCGCCCACGCCGTGGGCCTGTCGCTGCTCATCCCCGTCGAGTCGCGCCCCGAACACCGGCTCGTCTTCTCCGAGTCGGAGACCGACCTCGCCGGACTGCCGCGTATCGGCGTCGAGTTCGCCTACACGGAAGCCGACCGCGCGCTGATCGACCGGGGACTCGCCGAAGTCCGTTCACTGGCCGGGGAGTTCGGCCCCTTCGACGCCGCGACCGAACTCGCCCTGCTCCCGCCCGGCTCGTCCCTGCACCTGACCGGCACCGTCCGCTCGGGCACCGCCGACGACGGGACCAGCGTGTGCGACCCGGACGGCCGGGTGTGGGGCTTCGACAACCTGTACGTCGCCGGCACCGGAGTGATCCCCACCCCGATGGCCGCCAATGTGACCCTGACCGGCGCGGTGACGGCCGTACGGACCGCCCGTGCCGTGACCGCCCGCACCGCGCCGCTCGCCGCGCGCTGAAAGGAAGCCCAACCGTGAAGGAAGCCCGAACGTGAAGGACGCCCGATCGTGATCGACATCGTGAAGGAATACCGCGTGGCACTGCCGGCGTGGATCGACGACGAGCTGGCCGACGTGCCCGCCGTCGTCCCCGGCCGCGAGGACCGGATGCGGCTCGTGCACCGGCTCGCGGACCGCAACTGGCGGGAGGGCAACGGCGGTCCGTTCGCGGCGCTCGTCGCCGAGCGCGACACCGGCCGGATCGTCTCGGTGGGCGTGAACGTCGTTCTCGCCTCCGGAGTCTCCAGCGCACACGCGGAGGTCATGGCCCTCGGCCTGGCCCAAATGGCCGCGGGCGGCTGGGACTTGGGCGCCTCCGGCCTCCCGACGCACGAGCTGGTCGTCAACTGGCGCCCCTGCGTCCAGTGTTACGGCGCCACCCTGTGGTCGGGGGTGCGCGGTCTGGTGGTCGCGGGCGAGGGCCCGGAGCTGGAGGAGATCACCACGTTCGACGAGGGCCCACTCGGCGCGGACTGGGCCGAGCAGTTCGAGGCGCGGGGCATCGAGGTCGTAGGAGATGTGCTCAGGGACGAGGCGCTGGCCGTGTTCCGGAGCTACCGCAAGGCCGTCGACGAAGCGGACGGTGTCGTCGTCTACAACGCGCGCGGAGGTGCCGAGTGACCCCGCGTTTCGCGACGGACATCGTCACCTTCTACCACCCGGACTTCTGGGAACTCCCCTCGGCGGACGCCGTACGCGCGTGGGCGCTGGCTCATCCCGAACTCTTCTGGGAGCGGGTGATGGACGCGTTGGACGAGGCCGGCGTCACGGGCATCGAACTCACCTTCGCGCCGGGCGACATCGAGTCGGCGCTGCGGGCCTTCGGCAGTGCGCAGGGCTTCCGGCGCGAGCTGGTGTCCCGCGGCCTGGCCGTGGTGAGCGCGTTCGTCGCCGGGGAGGACAGCCCCGACTGGCGGGATGCCGACAACCTGCCCGCGATCGTCGCCGACGCCGAACGACGCGCGGCCTTCCTCGTCGACGTGGGGGCCGAACTCCTCGTCGCGGGGCTCCCGATGCGCACGACGTTCGGGACGCGCCCGCCCTTCTTCGTCGACGCCCCGTACATGACGCGCATGGCCGACATCGCGCACGCGGTGGGCGAGGCCGTCTCCCGGCAGGGCGTGCGGCTCGCCTTCCACACGGAGTCCAACAGCACGCTCTGGTACGAGCGTGACATCGACCTGTTCATGGCCTTCACCGATCCGCGCTACGTCTGGCTGTGCCCCGACTCCTGCCACATCGCGCTCGGCGGGGGTGATCCGGTGGCCGTGGCACGCCGTCACGCGCAACGCGTCGCCCTGGCGCACTGGAAGGACGCGGTCCGGCCCATCGACGTGGAACTCACCATCGACGAAACGGTCTTCGCCCAACAGCAGCCCTACATGGCCGAGTTGGGCTCGGGCATCGTCGACTGGAAGGGCTGGGCCGACGTGATGTCCCGTACGCCCGGCGCCGACACGGTGCTCATCGAACTGGACGAGGCGGCCGATCCGGTCGCCGCGTTGCTGGCGGGGAGGGCGGTGGCGTCGTCGGTGCTGCCGTGACCGGTGACCCGGTGCCGGCACGGCGGTGCGACGGAAGCGCGTCGAGACTCCGAAGGATCTTGGCGCGCAGGGGAGCCGTGCCCAGGAGGCCGATCTCGTCGATGATGGTCAGGGCCTCGACCCAGGCGTCGCGTGCCGCGTCGGAATCGGCCGCGGCACGGTGGCGGACACCGAGGCGGCCGGTCAGCAACTCCCGGGCCTGGTCTGTGGTCAGCAGGTCCACGGCCAGCAGGTGCGCGCCCTCGGTCGCGGCCAGACCGGCGAGCCGGTTGCGGCTGGTGACCAGTGCCAGGCAGCCGGCCGCGCCGGGCAGCAGCGGGCGGACCTGTGCGGCGTCGCGGGCGTTGTCCAGCACCACGAGTACCCGCCGCCCGGCCAACAGGCTTCGGTACAGGCCGACTTGTGCGTCAAGGCCGTTCGGGATGCGGGCCGGTGGCACCCCGAAGGCGTCCAGGAATCCCCGGACCGCCTCGGCCGGGTCCACCACGGAGCCGCCGGGGCCGAAGCCGCGCAGGTTCACGTACAACTGCCCGTCGGAGAAGGCGTTCCGGACCCGGTGGGCCCAGTGCACGGCCAGCGCCGTCTTGCCGACACCGGCGGTACCCGACACGGCCGAGATGACCACGGCGGCCTGCGGCACCGGGCCGGGGTCGGCCGTAGCGGGCAAAATGGCGTCGAGCTGGGCAAGTTCGCCGTCGCGTCCGGTGAATGCCGCTACGGCCAGGGGCAGTTGGGCTGGAACCGCGCACGGCGACGCCGGCGGTCCGGGCGTCGGAGCGGGCGCGGTGTCCTGGCGCAGGACGGCGGTCTGGATGTCCCGCAGCGCCGGGCCGGGTTCGATGCCCAGTTCCTCGCCCAGTCGGCCGCGGGTGCGATGGAAGTGGTCCAGGGCTTCGGCGGAACGGCCGCACCGGTGCAGCGCGAGCATCAACTGGCCGGCCAGCCGCTCGTCCAGGGGGTGCGCCTCCGCGCGGGCCGGCAGTTCCGGCAGCAGCGCGGCATGCTGTCCCAGCCGTAACCGCAGCTCGCCCAGGTCGAGTTGGGCCGCGAGTCGTTCCTGGACGAGGGTGTCGCGCAGGGCGTTGAACCAGGGCGTGTCCAGAGCGGCGAAGGGCTCCGCGCGCCATGACCCCAGGGCCTGATCGAGGAGGGCCGCGGCGCGGGTGTCGTCGTCGGTGGCGCGGGCCTCGGCGGCCGTACGGCGGAAGGAGTGCAGGTCGACGGTCACGGTGTCGGAGGTGGTGAGGACGTAGCCGCCGGGGCGCCGTGCGATGACCGCCTCGCCGGTCGCGGCCAGGGCCTGTCTCAGCCGGGAGAGGTAGCTGTGCAGGGTGGTGCGGGCCTGCCGGGGTGCGTGGTTTCCCCAGACCCGTTCGGTGAGTTGATCGGTCGTCACCGGGCGGTGGACGTCGACCAGCAGCACCGCCAGCACACCCCGCTGCCGGGTGTGGCCCAACGCGACCGGCCGGCCGCCGATGTGGGCCTCGACGCTGCCCAACACCCCGAATTCCACGGTCATCCCGACCGCCTCCCCCGCGATTCAAGAATTGTCCAACGTTTGTCCCAGCCCCGACCGACACCTTGGTGCGTGGCGGCAGTCGATCACTGATGGAACAACTCGACTGCCGGCCAAAGGACTTGACCCCTGGTCGAAGAACTCGGCCAAGCATTCGGGAGGCAGACATGAGACGCACGATACGACGCCGTGGCGCCATGATCGCGGTGGCCGCCGCGCTCAGCGCGGGCGGGCTGATTCTGGGAACGGCGGCGAGCGCGTCCGCGAGCGCGCTGATCCCGCTGACCACGGCCACCGGGGCGGCTCTCTTCAACGGCACCACCGTGGCCTCCGGAACGGTCGGCGTCCCGGACCTCTGGCCCGGGGACACGATCCTCGCCACCTGCTGGAGCCGAGGTGACAACCTCGGCGGGGGCAACGTCTGGTACCGCACGGTCGACGAGCGCTACGCCCACCTGAACGGACTGGAGTTGACCGCCACCGGGTGGACGTACGGGGCGTACGTCGACACCAACGCGGCCTTCCACAACGGGAGCATTCCGCAGTGCTGACAGGACGGTGACATCGGAATCGTCCACGGCGTCGAGCCCCCGGTCATCGCGACCGGGGGCTCGACGCCGCCTCCAACTGCCTTGCGAAGGCGCCCACTTGATACGATTCGATCATGCCGCGCCTGGTGGACGTCCCTGGGTACGTACGCTTCTGGACCGCCTCCGCGATCTCGTCGTTCGGCTCGCAGATCACCGGGCTGGCGCTGCAGATCCTGACCGCCGTCACGCTGAGCGCGTCCGCCACGGAGGTGGGTCTGGTCAGCGCGGCCCGCTGGGCGCCGTATCTGCTCTTCGGGCTCGTGGCCGGGGTGCTGGTGGACCGCTGCCGGCGCAGGCCGGTCATGGTGGCCATGGACCTCGGCAGGGCCGTCCTCCTCGGCGCGATCCCGTTGCTGTACGCGCTGGACCGGCTCGGCATCGCCGCGCTGTGCGCGTGTGTCTTCGCCTTCGGGGTGCTCTGTCTGTTCTTCGAGGTGGCCAGCCACTCCTACGTCCCGCAGCTGGTCCCCAAGGAACTCCTCAACGCGGGTTATGCCCGGGTGGGGCAGGCCGACGCGGCGGCCGGGTCGACCGGGCCGCTGCTCGCCGGAGTGCTGATCAAGCTGGTCGGCGCGCCGCTCGCCGTGCTCGTGGACGCCGTCAGTTATCTGGTGTCCGGCCTGCTGCTCACCTCGGTGCGGGCCCACGACCCGGTGCCCGATCGGGGCGCGCGGCGCAGTCTCCTCCAGGAACTGCGTGAGGGGGTGGCCTGGGTCTACCGCCATCGGACCCTGGCGTCCATCGCGCTGACCTCGCACTTGATGCTTCTCTTCAACACCGTCGTCAGCACGGTCTTCGTGGTCTTCGCGCTGCGTGACCTCAAGATCGGGGACTTCGGCCTGGGCGTGACGTACGCCTGCGCGGGCCTCGGCGGAGTGGTCGGCGGCGCCTTCTCCGCACGCGCGGCGCGGAGGTTCGACGTCGCCGCCGTCCTTATCGCGGGCCGTCTCGTCGCCGCCGTCGGCTGGCTGCCACTGCTCCTCGCCCAGCGGGGACCGTGGGCCCTGGTCTCTGTGTCACTCGCCTTCTTCGTGGTCTCCGGGGCCATCTCGCTCGAAAGCCCGGTCGAGATGAGCTACCGCCAGGCGGTCACGCCCGAGCGGCTGCGGGGACGCGTGAACGCCACGATCCGCTCGTTCAACTGGGGCATGGTCGCGATCGGCGCACCCCTGGGCGGCCTCCTCGCCGACCGGGTCGGCTACCGGTTCGCCCTGTGGGCGGGCCTGTCCGGAGCGGTCCTCCAGGCCCTTCTGCTCGCCGGGTCGCGCACCCGGGAGGCGCGCGACACCGACGGGGTCGAGCCTCTCGTACGGGCCTGAGCCGAGGGATCGCCACGCCTTTCCGAGGTGGTCGGGAACGGCGACGTCAGAGGTGCGGTGCACGATCGCCCACGACGGACAGGAGCTGGAGTTTCTCGTGGCTCTCGGTACCGGGTGTGGCGGTGTAGACGAGAAGGGCCTGTGCCTGGTCGGCGTCGTAGAGGACCTGGCACTGGAGGTCGAGGATGCCGAGGTCGGGGTGGCTGATGCGCTTGCGGTCGTCGGGTCTGCGGACCGAGATCTCGTGGTCGCTCCACAGTCCGGCGAACTCCTCGCTCTCCGCCAGGAGCGCCTCGACGATCTCGCCCACCCGGGGGTCGGCGCCGTTGCGGGAGTAGACGGCGCGCATTTCGGAGGTGACGACGCGGCTGTTCAGCGCGTGGTCGGCTTCGGGATAGATCCGTCGGGCCAGCGGGTCGGTGAACCAGCGGTAGGCCAGGCTGCGGCTGAGGCCGGTGAAATCGGTCTCGTTGCCGATCAGCGCGACCGCGAGGCGGGTCTGGATCAGGGTCTCGCCGAGGCCGTTGACGACCTGGGCGGGCGTGTCCGCGAGGCGGTCCAGAATGCGCATGATGCCCGGGGTGACATGGTCGGTGCCGAGACCGCGACTGGGTGTGTTGTGGCCGGCCATCCGGAACAGGTGATCGCGTTCGTCCAGGGAGAGATGCAGGCCACGGGCGATGGCGGCGAGCATCGCCTCGGACGGCATCGGCCCGCGCTGCTGCTCGATGCGTGCGTAGTAGTCGGCGGAGATACCGCAGAGCAGGGCGATCTCCTCGCGCCGCAGGCCCCGGGTACGTCGGCGCGGGCCGCGGGGCAGACCGACGTCCTCGGGCTGCAGTGCCTCGCGCCGGGTCCGCAGGAAGTCGGACAGTTGTGCTCGGTCCATGACGGCATTCTTTCTCAGGCGGGGAAGCGGACACCGGTCAGTTCCTCGGACAGCTCCCAGATCCGCCGGGCGTCGGCCTCGCTGCGGGCATTCTTGTAGACGGCCTGTTCGACGGGAGCGCCGCTCAGGTGCAGAAAGCCTCCGGGGCCGTAGAACGCGCCGCCCCGCGCGGCCGGGTGCGTCGCCGCGTACAGCGCCGGAAGGGGTCCCGCGTCGAGGGGCTGGACGAGGAATCCGGCGCTCGCGAGACGGCGGATGATCCGCACCGCCGCGGTGTCCTTGGACCGGCCCATGTGCGGCTGCGCCGCGAGCAGGTTGGTGGGGGTGACACCGGGATGGGCGACATTGCTGGTGATCCCCCAGCCGAGCCGTGCGCTACGGCGGTCGAGTTCCAGGGCGAAGAGCATCAGCGCGATCTTGGACTGGCTGTAGGCGCGGGAGGGCTTGTACGTGTCGCGCCATTGAGGGTCGTCCCAGTTGATGCCGCCCATGTTCGCGGAGACGCTCGACTGGGAGGTGACCCGGCCGCCCGCCGCGCGCAGCAGGGGCAACAGCCGTGCCGTGAGCGCGAAGTGGCCGAGGTGGTTCGTGCCGAACTGCAACTCGAAGCCGTCCTTGGTCTCCGCACGCGCGGGCGGTTCCATGATGCCCGCGTTGTTCACCAGGAGGTGGACGGGCCGCCCTTCGTCGATCAGGGTCGCGGCGAGGGCCTCGACGGAGTCCAGTGAGGACAGGTCGAGCGGGCGGGTCGAGACCTGTGCGCCCGGGTGGGCCGCCTTGATACGTCCGACGGCGTCCCCGCCCTTGGCCTGGTTGCGCACGGGCAGGATCACCTCGGCTCCGGCGGCGGCGAGACGGCCGGCGAGACCGAGCCCGATCCCGTCGCTGCCACCGGTGACCACGGCGAGCTTTCCGGTCAGGTCGGGCAGGGTCGGTTCGGGAATGTCCATGATGGTTCGGCTCCTGGGTCGGGGCTGGCTGGTGGCCAGGTGTGACGGTGCAGGGCGGTGAACCCGCCGCCACCCACGATTCCGGCGCCGCCCCCGCGGATGAAGGCACAACGCATCCAGGGACAACCGATCCCTGTCTGGCATCGCCGTCCGGCACCGAAATGCGGCCCGCGGGAAGCCGGGGGATGCTGGGAGGGCCAACGCACGTCCGAAGGAGGACAGCCATGTCGTTCATGGACAAGGTCAAGGGAATGCTGGGCCAGCACCCCGACCAGGCCAAGCAAGGTGTGGAACGGGCGGGAGACATGGTCGACAAGCGCACGGGCGGCAAGCACGCCAAGCAGGTCGACATGGCCCAGGACAAGGCCAATGACTTCATCGACCGCGAGAAGCCGCAACAGCCCTGACCGCTTCTGTCCCCGTATCGACCTCGATGCGGCCCAAGTGCACCCCGGAAAGCACAGAGTTAATCGACTGCTGATGTGAAAGGGTTGCGCACCTCGGGCCCGATCCATACATACTCCCCCCACAGGAAGCCACAACTCTGGGGGGAGTTGGCTCATGCAAGGCACGATCGACGGGTTCCGCTACGGTGCGGTGACCCCGGTGGCGGCCTATCTGATGGCCTGCCTGGGCGGGGCTCTGGGACTGCGCTGCGTGGTGCGGTCCCTGCACAACAAACAGTCGTGGAAGGCGGGTTGGCTCGCGCTCGGCGCGACATCGATCGGCAGCGGCATCTGGACGATGCACTTCATCGCGATGATGGGCTTCCAGGTCGAGGAGACCCGGATCGGCTACGACGTCGGCCTCACGGTGCTGAGTCTGGCCGTGGCGATCGTCGTGGTCGGCATCGGCGTGTTCGCCGTGGGCTACCGCGGCGCGACCGCCGGAACGCTCTCCGCGGCCGGCGTCATCACCGGCCTCGGGGTCGCCGCCATGCACTATCTGGGCATGGCGGCCCTGAAGTTGAACGGCGACATCGAGTACCGGACCAGCACGGTCGCGCTCTCCGTGATGATCGCGATCGTCGCCGCTACGGCGGCCCTGTGGGCGGCCGTCTCCATCCGGGGCTTCCTGGCGAGCCTGGGCGCCAGCCTGGTGATGGGCGTGGCCGTGTCCGGGATGCACTACACGGGCATGGCCGCCGTGAGCGTCCATCTGCACGGCACCGGCGGCGCGTGGACGGGCGACTCCGCCAACTCCATTCTGCTGCCCATGCTGTTGGGGCCGACGATCTTCCTGCTGCTGGCCGGGGTGGTCGTGATGTTCGACCCGCTGCTGGTGATGGGCGAGGGCGAGTGGGACCGCTCCTTCGCCCGCCACCCGGTCGGCCCGGACGCCGGCGCCAAGCGGCCCGCCGGGCGCCCCGAGTCGCTCTTCAACGCACCGGACCGCCCGGCGGCCGGCCAACCGGACCGGCACGACAGCCCGCCCGCCCCACCGGGCAGCCGCCGGAGCAGAAGCCGGAGCACCCGCAGAAACCCCGCCGCCCCGGCAGCGGGCCGACCGGCCCCGTACGGCAGTCCCGCCATCCCGTCGCCGCCCGATCCCCGCGGCGCCTACAACACCCCGGCCGCTCCCGCACGCGGCCGCCCGGATCCGCACGGCACCCCGCAGCGCCCCGGGGAGTGGTGACCAACACCGCGCGCCACGGCCCGACTTGAGCCACCCACCGTCGTAGCCGCCAAGTGGCCCTACGGCGGGCTCAGTTGGGCGCGCCCGGCGGCACCCGGGGCAGTGGGTCGACCCGCACCGACCCGGCGTCGGCGAGGAACGCCCGGATCAACTCGCCCGCCTCACGCGCCTGTTCGTCACCCTGACACCGCAGCTCCGTGCCGATCCGTCGCACGGCGCCGCGCAGTGACATGCGGACCGGTGCGTGGAGAGCCGCGTCGTCGAGCAGGGTCAGCAGGTGGTTCAGGAGGGTCCAGTCCGCCGCGTGCTGCACGGCGGCCCCGCCGGGCAGCTCGGCGGGTACCGGGTCGGTACGGCGCCAAGTGGTGGCGAGGAGCGCGTCGACGATGTCGGTGACACCCGGCGTGGCGGGGTCGGCGGCATGCTGCCAGGCCACCCGGTTGAGCCGGGCCGGGTCCAGCAGCTGCTCCGTGACCAGTGCGGTCGCGACCCGTACGGCCTCGAAGGGGTCGAAGATCCGCCCGGCACCCGTGTCGAGGTACTGCTCCGTCCGGTCGTAGCGGATCGCGGGCGGGGTGAGGGTGTCCAACACCGCTCCGGGCAGGGCGAGTTGCTCGGCACGCAGCAGCTCGGCGAGTCGAGTCAGCGCCGTGTGCTGAGTGGCCGCGTCGACGGCCCGCACGCCCCGGCCGTCCTCGCCCGCGAGGCCGTACGCGTAGCGCACCCCGCCCACCAGCCGGGCCACGGCCGTCACCTCGTGCCGGTGCAGGAGGTGCAGCAGGACGGCCCGTTCCTCCAGTTCGCCGGTCTGCCGGTCGGGCGGCAGCACTCCGCGGGAGAAGCCGTCCAGGGCGATACGGCGGACCCGCAGCATCGTCTCCAGCGCCTCGACGGCGTCCGGCCCGGTCACCCAGGTCACGGCGTCGGCGTGCGCGGCGTTCGGACCCTGGGCGTCCTCGTCGGAGAGGTAGACCAGGCCCGACTCGGCTGCGTCGCGGCGCAGTTGGGCGAGCGCGGTCTCCTCCGCGCCGTCGTCGAACCGGCCGTAGCCGTGCGCGACCAGGAAGTGGTCCCACGGCCCGAGTCCCGTGCCGTACGCGGCGGACAGGTCGAGGTCGCCCTCCTCCGTGACGCCGATCCGCGCGTGCGGGTAGTCCATGACGGACGGCTCGGGGTGTCCCGTACTGGCGAAGTTGTGCATGAAACCGAGCGCGTGGCCGATCTCGTGCGCGGCGAGCTGACGCAGCCGGGCGAGCACCAACTCCTCGACGGCGGCGAGCCGTTCGGCCTCGTCCGGACGGCCGTACGGTGCGAGGAGGGACTCGCCGAGCGCACGGACCTGCTCGACGCGCTGCGAGCCGAGGCGGACCCGGGCGTGCAGGATCTCGCCGGTGCGGGGGTCGGTCAGACCCTGGCCGAGGGACCAGCCGCGGCCCGCCCGGTGCACCCAGACCACCCCGTTGACGTCGGAGTCGTACGGGTCGAAGGCGTCGCCGCCGGGCTCGACCCGGTAGGCGTCGGGGAGTCCGATCCCGGCGAAGGCCCGCTGCCACCAGTTGCCGCCCTCGACGACCGCCGAGCGGAAGGGTTCGGGGACGGCCGGGTCGATCAGGAAGACGATCGGGGCGCCGCCGGGTTCCGCGCGGAAGCGGGGCTGGAGCTTGACCTGGGTGCTCGCCCGGCCGACGAGGCCGTGGTCGGCGTAGCCGATGCCGTAGCCGCCCGAGGCGGGGTGGTAGCGCCGGACGGGCAGCGGGGAGGCGGGCAGTCGCAGCAGGTTCAGCTGCTGGACGACGGTGAGGGCGCGCGGGTCGGCGGCGACGGCACGGACCGCCGGGCCGCGGCCGGGGCCCCGGAAGGTGAGCAGCGCGGGCAGCCGGACGGCGGTGGGGCCGGTGCGGCTGTCGGCGACGAGCGGGAGGCTCGTGGACGCGTCGATCGCGTAGTCGCCCTGCTCGCGGGCGTGCAGATGCTCGGCGATCCCGTCGTGGTCGGCGAGGACGAGCCCGGTGGCGTCAACGACCGCCGCGCCGTTCTCCTCGCGCAGCACGGGCCCGCTCCACAGCACGGACAGCGCGAACGACTCGTCCCCGGCCCGTACGGCGGCCGCGTCGCCGGAGGTCAGGAAGTGCTTGTTGCGGACGGCGAACAGAACCCGGTCGCCGACCCGCCGGAACTCCGCGAGCCAGGTCCGGCCCGCCTTCCCCCGGTCCAGCCACAGGTCGCTGGAGCCCAGCCCCTGGGAGAGGGAGACGGAGAGGAGGAAGGGTTCGTCGAAGTGGCGGATGCCCAACAGCAGCCGGTCCGAACGGAGTTCGGGGTCGGGGATCAGATCGATGAAGTCGGCTTCGCCGGGCATGCGGGGGCCTTTCGGTTGAGCAACGTCGAGTTGATGTTGCCAGGCCCCTGCCGCTCGCACCGCGTTGGCTCGTTGTTACGGTTCACCGGTGTCTGAATCTTCACGCGATACTCCCGAAGGCGCCGGTTGGGGCACCGCGGAGCGCGGCGCGTATCAGCAGCTCATGCCGTCCCATGTCGAGAAGGTCTCGTGGCTCAGCCCGAAGACTCTGTGGGCCGCGCGCAACGGTGTGCTGGCCTCCTGGTTCGGGGACCCGACCGGCTCCACCCGTGGCCGTTGGGTGGAGCAGCGCGCGACCGCCGGCGCTCCCGCCGACAAGGTGATCCGGCGCGACGATCCCGACACCTTCTCCTTCATGGTCATCGGTGACACCGGCGAGGGTGACGATCCCCAATACGCCGTCGTGCCGGGCTTTCTGAAGGTGAGTCAGGACACGGCGTTCGCGGTCGTCGCCAGTGACGTCATCTATCCCGTCGGCACCGCGGACGACTACGAGACGAAGTTCTTCCGCCCGTACCAGGCCTATCCGGCGCCCATCTACGCGATACCCGGCAACCACGACTGGTACGAGGGCCTCGGCGGTTTCATGCGCGTCTTCTGCGACGACGCGCCCGCGCTGCCCGCACCGAAGGCGCCGCGCCCGCTGACGCGCGCCTGGTTGCGATCGCTGCTGTGGCACCGGCCCCGCCCCTCCGACGGCGAACGCCTGGGCAAGGCAAGGGAGTTGCGTTCCTCACCGGTCCAACAGGCCGTGCAGCCGGGCCCGTACTGGGCGATCGACGCGGGTCCGGTGCGCATCATCGGTATCGACACGGGCCTGTTGGGCACGATCGACGCCGAACAGGGCGCCTGGCTGCGCGAGGTGGCGAAGGGGCCCACGCCGAAGATCCTCATCACCGGTTCGCCCCTGTACGTGGACGGCGAGCACCACCCGTGCGCGATCGAGGGCGGCGGCACGGTCGACGACATCGTCAGCGACCCGGCCCACCACTTCGTCGCGGCGATCGGCGGCGACATCCACAACTACCAGCGGTATCCGGTGCAGTTGGCGGACGGCCGCACCCTCCAGTACGCGGTCTCTGGCGGCGGCGGCGCATTCATGCACGCGACGCACACCGTGCCGCGCGTCGACATCGCGAACGTGACCGAGCAGGACTTCCGCTGCTACCCGCTGCGCGGCGACTCCCTCGCCTTCTACAGCAGGCTGTACGGGCGCCGCCTGCACCTGCGCCGCTTCTTCACCCTGACCGAGGCCGAGGCGTCGGCCGTGATCTGCGAGCGCCTCGGCATCCCGCCGACCCGCACCCCGGGCCCGCCCGTCCGGATCACCCGCCGCATCCGCCTGGTCGCGAGTCTGCTGGGCGCCGGGAGCCGTCCCGGCCGCCGCTCGCGCTTCCGCCTCCCGGTGCGCAAGATCTACACGCAGCTCTTCTCGCCCAGCTCCGTGACGTACAGCCCGCCGTTCTTCAAATGCTTCCTGCGACTGGACGTCACCCCGGACGCGGTCCGCCTGCGCTGCTTCGCGGCCACCGGCAACCACGCCCAGGAGATCGACCCGCCGGTCGAGGACGAGATCACCATCCAGCTGCACTGATCACACGCCCGCAACGTTCACCTGTCACCATCAGGACAGAACGGACCTGACGTACGACCGCCGGAGGAGCCCGTGCCGCCCACCTCACGCCCGCTGCGGAAGCTGGGCTTCCTCACGATCGGCCTCTTCGACGAGGCCGATCCGCGCCGGGGCCACGAGTCGACGCTGGAGATCATCGAACTGGGCGAGCGCCTCGGCTTCGACAGCGCGTGGCTGCGCCACCGCCACCTCCAGTACGGCATCTCCTCCCCCGTCGCGGTCATGGCGGCGGCCTCGCAGCGCACCAGCCGTATCGAACTCGGCACGGCGGTGATCCCGCTCGGCTGGGAGAACCCGCTGCGGCTGGCGGAGGACCTGGCGACCGTCGACATCCTGTCCGGGGGCCGCATCAACCCAGGCGTGAGCGTCGGCCCACCGATGCACTTCGACCGGCTCAAGGAGGCGCTGTACCCCGACACGGCCGACGTCGAGGACTTCGGCTACGAGCGGGTGCGGCGCCTCCTGGACTTCGTGCGCGGCAAACCGGCCACCGACTTTAGTGGGGTGGAGGGCTTCGAGGTGTTCTCGGACCGGGTCCAGCCGCACTCCCCCGGTCTGGGCCGTCGCCTCTGGTACGGCGGCGGCAGCGCGGGCTCGGCGAAGTGGGCGGGCGAGCACGGGATGAACTTCCTCACGAGCAGCGTCGTCAAGGCCGAAGGGCCGGACGAGTCAAGGGACTTCGCGGAGATCCAGCTCTCCCACGTCCGCACGTTCCGCGCCCACCACCCCGACGGCGACGCCGCCCGCGTCTCCCAGGGGCTGGTGGTCATCCCGACCGACTCCGCGTCGCCCGAACAGCGAGCGAAGTACGAGGAGTTCGCCCGCAAGCGCACCCCCCGGACGACATCACCGCAGGGTCCGGCCCGGCTGATGTTCGCGCCGGACATCGTCGGCACCTCCGACGAGATCGCCGAACTCCTGCACGCACACGCCGCGTTCAGGGAGATCGACGAAGTGGCCTTCGCACTGCCGTTCACGTTCGAGCACGAGGACTACGTGCAGATCCTCACGGACATGGCGACGAAGCTGGGGCCGGCGCTCGGGTGGAAGCCCACCGTCTGACCTCGGTGTCACCAGCGGCCGGGCTCGGTGCCGACGATCGGCTCGGAGGGCTTGCCGTCGACGCCGACCGGTATGTCGCCGGTGAGCATCACGCGGTGCATGGTGCGCGGGAAGCCGAGGTGGGCGTTGTCGCTGGGGGCGAGGTGGATGGTGGCCCGGTTGTCCCAGAAGGCCACGCTGCCCGGCTCCCAGCGGAACCGGACCGTGTACTCGGGCCGGGTCGCCTGCGCGAGCAGCATCTCCAGGATCGCGGCACTCTCCGCGCGGGAGACGTCGGTGATCTGCTCCAGGTAGTAGCCGTTGACGAACAGCACCCGCTCCCCCGTCTCGGGGTGCACCCGTACCAGCGGGTGCACCGAGGCGACCTGGTGGTCCAGGAGGTGACGGACGTACGCGTCGTCGCCGGGCCGCGGCTGATAGCCGACGCCGAGCCGGTGCTCGGCCCGCAGCCCGTCCACGAACTCCCGTACCGGCTGCGACAGTCCGGCGTACGCGGCCGCCAGATTCGACCAGGTGGTGTCGCCGCCGTACGGCGGGACGGTCTCCGCGCGCAGGATCGTCGCGGCGGGCGGGTCGACGCGGGCGCCGTGGTCGCAGTGCCAGCCGCGCAGAAGGGTGTGCCTGCGCCGCTCCAGCCACTCCTCGTGCTCCATGCCGAACCGGCCGCCCAACTCCAGCCGGTCGGCGGTCGTTTCGACCTCGGGGAAGCCGGCCGGTGACGCGCCGCCGCGCCGCCCGAGCACGACGGGTTCCCCGAAGCGGCGCGCGAACGCGACATGCCCGGTGTGGTCGAGGCGTTGCCCGCGGAAGAACACGACCTTCCAGCGCAGCACCGCCGCGCGGATCGCGGCGACCACGGCGTCGTCGAGTTCACCGGCCAGGTCGACACCGGTGATCTCGGCCCCGATGTGTCCGGCGGCGGGCCGCACCTCCATGCCGTCCACCCGCGCCGTCTCGTCCGTCGTCGTTCCGCTGCTGTCCGTCGTCATGCCCGCTCCGTCGTCGTACGTGCCCGGCCGGTCGTCCGTACCAGGTCGTCCCCACCGGGTCGTACCCAGGTCGTACGGGTTCCAAGGAAGATCGTGTCAGCGATCCCCGCGCAGGGCGACAGGGGTTCCGGTCGCCCATACTGGCTGTACCGCACAGTCAAGGGAAGGTCGACCGTGATCAGCATCCCGACGCACACGCTCAACGACGGAACGAAGATCCCCGCCATCGGCCTGGGCACCTGGCCGATGGACGACGCGACGGCCGAGGAGGCCGTCGCCGGTGCGTTGCGCATGGGCTACCGCCTGGTGGACACGGCGACGAACTACCGCAACGAGACCGGCGTCGGCCGTGGCGTCGCCCGCAGTGGCGTGCCCCGTGAGGAGATCATCGTGACGACGAAGCTGCCGGGCCGCCACCACGGCTATGAGGAGACCCTCGCGTCCTTCGAGGAGTCCCGGGCGCGGCTCGGCGTGGAGTACGTGGACCTGTATCTGATCCACTGGCCGCTGCCCCGCGTCGGTAAGTTCGTCGACTCCTGGAAGGCGATGATCAAGCTCCGCGAGGAGGGTCTCGTCCGGTCGATCGGCGTCTCGAACTTCACCCCCGGGCACATCGAGCAGTTGGAGAAGGAGACAGGCGTCCTGCCCTCCGTCAACCAGATCGAGCTGCACCCGCTGTTCCCGCAGGACGAACTGCGCGCTTTCGACACCGAGAAGGGTGTTCTCACGGAGAGTTGGAGTCCTCTCGGGCGCGGTTCCGAGCTGTTGAACGACCCCGCTGTCGTGACGGTCGCCGAGGCCTTCGGGGTGACACCGGCGCAGGTGGTGCTGCGCTGGCACACCCAGCTCGGGGCCATCCCGATCCCCAAGTCGGCGGACCCCGACCGGCAGCGCGCGAACCTCGACATCTTCGGCTTCGAACTCGGCCCGGCCCAGCTGGCCGCCATCGCCGACCACGCGCCGCAGCGGCTGGGCGGGGACCCGGAGACGCACGAGGAGTTCTGACCGCTCGGGGGAGTCACGGGGGTTCGGGGAGTTCCGCGAGTTCCCGGGGTGGAAGTCGGCGTTTCTGCCCCCAACTCGCCGTCCCTGCCTCTATGTTCACGGCGGATGCTCAGGATCTCATCGGAAGGTTCTCGTATGCGCACCGCGTTCCGTACCGCCGTGACCGGGTCGGTGGCCGCCGCCGCTCTTCTGCTCGGCGGCACCGCCCAGGCGACCCCGGCAGGCCCCGGAGTCACCGCCAAGCTGATCAGCCAGACCACGATCGGCGACACCGACTACACCCTGCGCGAGATCACCATTCCGCCCGGCCAGGCCACCGGCTGGCACTACCACGACGGCCCCCTGTACGGGTTCATCAAGCAGGGCACGCTCAGCCACTTCGACTCCAACTGCGCCTCCGACGGCGTGTACCGGGCGGGCAGCCCCATCCAGGAACCGGCCGGTTCGGGCAACGTGCACATCGGCCGCAATCTGGGGAACGTCCCTCTCGTCCTCGACGTGCTGTACGTCCTGCCGCACGGATCACCGTTCTCGGAGGACGCGCCGAACCCCGGGTGCCCCTTCGAATAGGCGGCCCGGTAAGCGAGTTGTCCGGTCAGTCCGCCGGCGGCAGCGGCTGTTCGGCCCAGATGGTCTTGCCGCTGCCGGTCTGCCGGCTCCCCCAGCGCTGGGTGAGCTGGGCGACGAGGAGGAGTCCACGTCCGCCCTCGTCGTAGGCGTGGGCGCGGCGCAGGTGCGGTGAGGTCGAACTCGCGTCGGAGACCTCGCAGATGAGGGCGCTGTCGCGGATCAGGCGGAGCTGGATGGGCGGTTCGCCGTACCGGATCGCGTTGGTGACGAGTTCGCTGACGACGAGTTCGGTGACGAAGGACTCCTCGTCCAGTCCCCACGCGGTGAGTTGCTCCGTGGCGGCCTGCCGGGCCCCGGCCACGTGCGCGGGGTCGGGCTCGATGTCCCAGGTGGCGACCCGGTCGGCGCCCAGTGCCCGGGTGCGCACCAGCAGCAGGGCCACGTCGTCGCTGGGATCCTCCGGCATCACGGCCTTCAGCACCGAGTCGCACAGCGCGTCCAGCGACTCGGCGGACGCGGTGAGCGCGCGGCAGAGTTCGGCGGTGGCATGGTCGACGTCACGATCGCGGTCCTCGATGAGACCATCCGTGTACAGGGCGACGGTGGCCCCCTCGGGCAGCTCCAACTCCACTGCCTCGAAAGGGAGTCCGCCGACGCCGAGCGGTGGTCCCGCGGTCATGGGAACGAGGCTCGCGGTCCCGTCGGGCAGCACGACGGCCGGCGGCGGATGTCCGGCGGCGGCCATCGTGAGGCGGCGCGAGACCGGGTCGTAGACGGCGTAGAGGCAGGTGGCGCCGAGTTCCGCGACCTCGTCACCGGTGTCGTCCGTCGCGAGGTGGGTGACCAAGTCGTCGAGGTGGGTGAGGAGTTCGTCGGGCGGCAGGTCCACGTCGGCGAGGGTGCGGACGGCCGTGCAGAGGCGGCCCATGGTCGCCGAGGACGGGATGCCGTGGCCGACGACGTCGCCGACGACCAGGCCGACGCGGCTGCCGGACAGCGGGATCACGTCGAACCAGTCGCCGCCGATGCCCGCGAGCGACCCGGAGGGCAGATAGCGGTGCGCCACCTCGACCGCCGCCTGCCCGGGCAAGTCCCTGGGCAGCAGGCTGTGTTGGAGGGCCAGCGCGGTGGAGCGCTCGCGGGCGAAGCGGCGCGCGTTGTCGATGCAGACGGCGGCCCGGCTGGCCAACTCCTCGGCGAGTACGGCGTCGTCGGCCGCGTAGTCGTCCGGGTGGGCCATGCGGACGCCCACCGCGACGCCGAGGGTGGTGCCCCGGGCCCGCAGCGGCACGGCGATCATCGAGTGGACGCCCTTGCGGTAGGAACTGCCCTCGGGCGAGCGCGCGTTGCGGTCCGCGACCCACCGAACGAATTCGGGCTCGCCCGCCTGACTGCGCACCGCCCGTCCCTCGCGCAGGGCACGCACAGGTGGCGAGGACGGCTCGTAGACGTCCGTCTGTCCCAGGCGTACGGCGGCGCCCGGCGTGCCCTCGTCGACAGAGCCGTGGGCGACGCGCCGCAGCACGATCTCACCGTCCGGCGCCGGCGGTGGTTCGTCCGCGCCGAGCACCCACGGGAGGAGGTCCACGCTGGCGAAGTCGGCGTAGCGCGGCACGAGGATCTCCACCAGTTCCTCGGCGGTGCGGACCACGTCGAGGGTGGTGCCGATGCCGGCCGCCGCCTCGTTCAGCAGGGCCAGCCGCTGCTGGGCGAGGTACTGCTCGGTGCTGTCGAACGCCGCGAGGGCGACCCCGGTCACCTCGCCGGAGCCGTCTTTGAGGGGCCACATCTCGATGCTCCACGCGTGCTCCCGGTTCAGGGCCGGAGCGCCCGCCCAGCTGTTGTAGCGGACCGGCCTGCCCGTCTCGGCGACCAGGCGCAGGTTGCTCAGGAAGCTGCGGCTGTGCTGGGCGTCCTCCACGCTATCCGGGAAGAACCGGCCGATCAGGACGTCCTCGGGCACGCCCATCACCCGGCAGGCGACCTCGTTGAGACGGACGTAGCGCTGCTCGGTGTCGAAGACGGAGAGCGACATCGACGCCTGCTGAAAAGCCTGCTCCGCCAGGGTCGGCACGGGTGCGGATGCCGGTTCGCCAAGGGGCTCGGCGGTGAGGACGTATCCGTCCGGTGCGCCGTCCGCCCCGCTCACCGGGCACGCCCGCACGGTGAGCGGAAGTGGGGTTCCGTCCCGGTGTCGTAGGACCAGGGTTCCCGTCAGCGCGGCCAGGGCCGTGGTGGAGGGAGGTTCGGCGAGCAGTGCCGCCACCGACCGGCCCACGGCCTCCTCGGCCGGGTATCCCGTCAGTGTCCGGGCACCGTCGCTCCACCCCGTCACGATGCCTCGGGCATTGATGACCGCCGCGGCGGAGGCCTGCTCCATATCGTCCAGGATGGTCCCTATACCGCGTCGCAACAACCGCGCTACGTCATTTGTCGCCTCTGTGTCACTTCCGGTGGGCGCGGAGGGCGGCGAGGGCGCGGTCGGCGTGGGTGTTCATCCGCAGCTCGCTGGAGACGACCTCCAGGATCGTGCGGTCCTCACCGATGACGAAGGTGGCCCGCTTGGTGGGCGCGAGCGAGAACCCGCGCTTCACCCCGAACCGCTCGCGGATCGTGCCGTCGGTGTCCGAGAGGAGCGGCATGCCGAGGGTGTGCTTCCCGGCGAACTCCTGCTGTTTGTCGACGGAGTCGCCGCTGATGCCGACCGGCCGCGCGCCGACGGCCGCGAACTCGGCGGCCAGGTCCCGGAAGTGGCAGGCCTCGGCGGTGCAGCCGGCGGACAGGGCGGCCGGATAGAAGAACAGCACCACCGGCCCCTCGGCGAGCAGTTCGGTGAGGCTGCGCTCGGCACCGGTCTCGTCCGGCAGCGTGAAGTCCTCAACCTTGTCACCGACGTTCAGGCGTCCTGTCATGACCGTCCCTTCCCATTCTTCGCGACACTACGGGCCCACAGTACGAGAGGCACCTGCAGCGGCAGCCGCCCGATGGCCGCCGCCTTCTGCGGGGTCGGGCGGTCCCGCCAGTCCAGCGCCATCTTCACGTTGGCGGGGAACACGCCCACGAAGAATCCCGCCGCGGCCAGCGCGGCCGTACGCCGGGTCCGCGGCGCCGCGATCCCCGCGGCCAGCGCCAGCTCGACGACACCGCTCGCGTACGTCCAGGCCCGGGGCGACCCCGGCAGGGCACGCGGGATCGTCGCGTCGAACTGTTTCGGCGAGGCGAAATGGGCGGCTCCCGCGGTCGCCAACAGACCGGCGAGCAGCAGCGACGAGCGTTCGGACCGGGGCACGGTTCCTCCTCTGATGACCTGCCGCGCGATGTTACTCCACGGTAGACGGGCGACGGCGGTTGACCTTGCCCAAGGACGGTTGACCTTGCCCAAAGGTGAGGCCAGACGGTCATGCGGAGACGAACGAGAGGAACCCGCATGAACGCGCGCTGTCTGATCCTCGACATCGGCGGTGTCCTGGAGCTCACGCCCCGGACCGGCTGGCTCGCCCGCTGGGACGAGCGCCTCGACCTCCCACCGGGCACGGCGGACCGACGCCTGACCGAGGTCTGGGACGCCGGGGAGATCGGGACCGTCACCGAGGACGAGGTGCGCGAGCAGGTCGCCGCCCGGCTCGGACTCGGCCCGGTGGACACCGAGTCCTTCCTGGCCGACCTGTGGGACGAGTACCTGGGCACCCCGAACACCGAACTCATCGACTACGTGGCGGGGCTGCGCCCGCACTGCCGGCTGGGCATCCTCAGCAACAGTTTCGTGGGCGCCCGAGAGCTGGAGTCGGCGGCGTACGGCTTCGACCGGCTGGTCGACGAGATCGTCTACTCGCACGAGATCGGCGTCCGCAAGCCCGACCCCCGCGCCTTCGCCGTCGTCTGCGCCCGTCTCCAAGTGCGGCCCGGCGACTGCCTGTTCGTCGACGACTTCGCCCCCAACGTCGAGGCCGCCCGTGCCGCGGGGATGCAGGCGCACCTGTTCGAGGAGAACGCCGGGACGGTCGCACGGATCACCGCACATCTGGACCCTACTTCTTCGGTCTGACCTTTGATATGTTTCGCAATCGGAACCGAAGAAGGGTCCGCATTCCATGGACTTTGAGCTGACCGAGGACCAGGAAACGATCCGCAAGTCCGTCGCCGGACTGCTGCGCGACTTCGACGACCAGTACTGGATGGAGAAGGACCAGGCGCACGCGTTCCCGACGGAGTTCTACGACACCGTCGCGGGCGGCGGCTGGCTCGGGATCACGATCCCGGAGGCGTACGGCGGCCACGGCCTCGGCATCACCGAGGCCAGCCTGCTGCTGGAGGAGGTCGCGCGGTCGGGCGGCGGGATGAACGCGGCCAGCGCGATCCATCTGTCCATCTTCGGCATGCATCCGGTGGTGGTGCACGGCTCCGAGGAGCTGAAGCGACGCACCCTCCCCCGCATCGCCAACGGCGACCTGCACGTCTGTTTCGGCGTCACCGAACCGGGCGCGGGACTCGACACCGCGAGCATCACGACGTACGCACGACGGGACGGCGACCACTACGTCGTCAACGGCCGCAAGGTCTGGATCTCCAAGGCGATGGAGTCGGAGAAGATCCTGCTGCTGACCCGCACCAGCAAGACCGACGAGGTCGCCAAGAAGACCGACGGGATGACCCTCTTCCTGACGGACATCGACCGCGACCGGATCGACGTCCGCCCCATCCCGAAGATGGGCCGCAACGCCGTCACCTCGAACGAGCTGTTCATCGACGACCTGCGCATCCCGGTCGAGGACCGCGTCGGCGAGGAGGGCCAGGGCTTCCGCTACCTCCTCGACGGCCTCAACCCGGAGCGCATGCTGATCGCCGCGGAGGCCCTCGGCATCGGCCGGGCCTCGCTCGACAAGGCCGTCCAGTACGGCAAGGAGCGCGTCGTCTTCGGCCGCCCGATCGGCATGAACCAGGCCATCCAGTTCCCCCTCGCGGACTCCCTGGCCCACCTCGACGCCGCGGAACTCGTGCTGCGCAAAGCGACGTGGCTCTACGACAACGGGAGGCCCTGCGGGCGGGAGGCGAACACCGCCAAGTACCTGTGCGCGGACGCCGGGTTCACGGCCGCCGACCGGGCCCTGCAGACCCACGGCGGCATGGGCTACTCGGAGGAGTACGGGGTGGCCCGCTACTTCCGTGAGGCCCGCCTCATGCGTATCGCGCCGATCAGTCAGGAAATGATCCTGAACTACCTGGGATCACACACGCTGGGACTCCCGAGGAGCTACTGAATGACCGACAGCACAGGGCTGTTCGACCTCACGGGCCGTTCGGCGCTCGTCACCGGCGCCGGGGGCGGCATCGGTTCCGCGGTCGCCGAGGCGCTGGCGCGCGCGGGCGCCGCGGTGCTGGTGACCGACGTCGACGAGTCGGCCGCCGCGGCCGTCGCGGGGAAGATCAACGCCGCAGGCCTGAGGGCGGACAGCGCCGCACTCGACGTACGGGACCGGTCCGCCGCCGACGCGGCGGTGGCCCGCGCGGCGGTGCTCGCCGACGGGACGCTGCACATCCTCGTGAACAACGCCGGGGTCATCGCGCCGGCCATGTTCGACAAGCTGGAGGAGGAGGCGTTCCGGCGCGTCCTCGACATCCATGTGATGGGCACGTTCCACTGTGCTCAAGCCGCGCTGCCGTTCCTGCCGGACGACGGCAGGGGGCGGATTCTCAACGTCACCTCGTCGGCGGGCTTGGTCGGCACGCTCGGGCAGGTCAACTACTCGGCCGCCAAGGCGGGGATCATCGGGCTGACGAAGTCCCTGGCCCGCGAACTGGCGCGCCGGCGCGTGCTGGTCAACGCCCTCGCGCCGCTGGCGGCCACGCCCATGACGGAGACCATCCGTACCAACGAGAAGTTCTCGGCCCAGATGCTCGCCCGCATTCCGCTGGGCCGGTGGGCCGAGCCGGCGGAGATCGCGGGCAGTTTCGTGTTCCTCGCGTCGGATGCCGCGTCCTTCATCACCGGGCAGGTACTGCCGGTGGACGGCGGCATGGTGATGTGACAGGCGACGTGCGTGCTGCGCGGCACGGTGATGTGACAGGCGGCGCGCGTGCTGTGTTGAATGGTTCAGCCAAAGAGGCCGAAGAGCGCGGCTTCCGACGAGAGGCCTGAACCTGTGCAGAGCGCCGAGCACCCTTCCCGCACCCTTCGGGGACGCGCCACGGCCGGTGAGCCCCGGCCGCGCTTCGCCACGCTCACCGTCCCGAAGGCGTCGGACGTGCTGGCGGCGGAGGTGCGCGAGCGAATCCTCTCCGGGGAGTTCACGGAGGGCACGGCACTGCCGCCGGAACGGCAACTGGTCGAGCAGACGGGGCTGAGCCGCGCGACGGTGCGCGAGGCGCTGCGCATCCTGGAGGTCGAACGGCTGCTGGAGATCCGGCCGGGGCGCGGGGGCGGTGCCTTCGTGCACCGGCCAGGGCGTGAATCCCTCGCCAACACCGTGCGGTTGGTGATCCGGGGGCAGCGGATCCGGCTGGAGGACCTGCACGAGACCCGGGAGGCGATCGAGCCCGCGTGTGCGGCACTGGCGGCCAGGCGCCGCACGGACGCCGATCTCGCGGAGCTGGACGACGCCCACGCGGACCTCGTCGCGGCGGGCGAGGACATCCAGCGCTTCCTGCGCGCCAACATCCAATGGCACAACGCCGTGGCGAGGGCCGGCGAGAACGAGCTTCTCATCGGGTTCATGAGCGCTCTCTCCCAGTCGATCCACGCGGCCACCAACATCGAGCAGTTCATGGACGCGGACATCCGCAAGCTCACCGCCCGCGCGCACGCCCGGATCACTGAGGCGATCCGGGACGGCGACAGCGAGGCGGCGATGCGCCGGATGACGCGCCATGTGTGCGGCTTCGCCCGGGCGGCGGCCGAGGTGGACCGCCGGGACGGCGTGGAGCTCGTCGATCCGGAGAACTGACCCAACCGGAGAACCGGCTCAACCGAAGGTGAGAATGTGATTCTCTTCTTCGCGCAACACCATTGACAGTATCGGTCTGACCTTTAATACCATCCCGGTATGAGCAAGGTGACCCCCGTGCTGACCGTGGCCGCCGACGGAGACGTCCGCATCGTCACCCTGAACCGCCCCGACCGGCTGAACGGCGTGTCCGAGGAACTGCACCGCCGCCTGTCGGAGGTGTGGCGCGAACTCGCGGACGACGCGTTGGCCCGGGCCGTCGTCCTCACGGGCGCGGGCCGCGCGTTCAGCGCCGGCGGCGACTTCGACCATCTCCTGCGGCACCACACCGACCCGGAGCTGCGGGAGCGGTCGATCCGTCTCGACCGCACCATCCAGACCGAGATGATCCGCTTCCCGCTGCCGGTGATCGCCGCCGTCAACGGCCCTGCGGTGGGCCTGGGTTGCAGTCTCGCCCTGGCCTGCGACCTGGTGCTGATCGCCGAGGACGCCTACTTCTCGGACCCGCACATCTCGGTGGGCCTGGTGGCCGGCGACGGCGGGGTCACCCTGTGGCCGATGCTCACCAGCCTGCTGCGCGTGAAGGAATACCTCTTCACCGGGGACCGCATCCCCGCCCCCAAGGCGGTCGAACTCGGCCTCGCGAACCGGACGGTCCCGCCCGACGAGCTGATGCGCGAGGCTCTCGCCCTGGCCCACCGGCTCGCGGCCCAGCCCGCCGAGGCCCTCCGCGCCACCAAGCTGGCCCTCGCGGCGGTCGTCGAGCAGGTGTCGCGCGGCGGCATGGAGGCCGCGCTGATGGCCGAGCGGGCCACGATGACCAGCCCGGACCACATCCGCATCATCACCGAACTCGCGGCCCGTGCCGAACGGCGCGCCAACCCCCCTGAGGAGAACTGAGCGTGGACCGCGAGGAGTTCGTCCTGGTCCGCGACATGGTGCGCTCACTCGCGACCCGGTTCGCCGTCACATCGGCGGACGAGGTGAAACCATCGACCCGTACGCCTGCCCAACAGGCCCTGGACGAACTGGGTTTGGCAGATCTACGGCGCACCTCTCCCCCGGCGGCGACCGCACAGGAGTGCGCGCTGCTCGCGGAGGAACACGGCCGCCGCCCGCTCACGACGTCCCTGCTCGGCACGGTCCTGCTGGCCCCCGAGCTGCTCCGCCTGCTCGGCGACGGCTCCCCGCAGGCGACCCCCACCATCGCGCTCACCCGTGAACTCCGCTTCCCGGGACGGACGCCGACAGATCTCGTCGCCTGGGACAGCGAGGGAGCCGACAGCGCGCTCTGCGTCACCGCCGAAGGGGCTGTCACCCGGGTCGAGTTGGGCCCGACGGCACCGAGCACGGACCTCGTGCGCTCGGTCCGCGCGGTGCCATCCGATGGTCCCGTGGAGGTCATCGGCCATCTCGACCCGCCAGACCTACTCCGTTGGCAGGCCTACGCACTTGTCGTCGTGTCCGCCGAACTCGTGGGCGCGGCGGGCTCGTTCGTGAAGCAGGCGGTCGAATACGCCCGTGTCCGCCGCCAGTACGGACAGGCGATCGGCTCCTTCCAGGCCGTACAGCACCTCCTCGCGGACGCGACCGTCCTGGTGGAGGCGTGCACCAGCGTCACGCGGTACGCGGCCTGGTGTCTCGACAACGAACCGCCGGAGCGGGCCCTGACGGCGGCACGCGTCGCCAAGGCGGAGGTCAACTCCTCGGCGCTGGAGGCGGTTTACGCGGGGATGCAGGTCTTCGGCGGTATCGCGCAGACGTGGGAGCACATCGCGCACCTGTATCTGCGCAAGGTGCGCCTGGGCGCGACGCTGCTCGCCACGACGGACGAGCTGCTCGCCGCGCTGGCCGTACCGGAGGTGACGCGATGACCGACACCCCGCTGGACTTCGGCGACCCGGCCGACCTGGACCGGCTGCGGCGGGAGTTCCGTGCCTGGCTGGCCGAACACCCGCTCCCCGAGCGGCAGTCGGGCGAGCCGGTACCGGTCTTCCTGCGCCGCTGGCACCGGTTGCTCCACTCGGGCGGCTGGGTCGGCCTCGACGTCCCGGAGCGCTACGGCGGCCGGGGCCTGACCGCGCTGCACCAGGTGGCGATCAGCGACGAACTGGGCGCGTGCCGGGCCCCGGGGGTCCCCCGGATCGGCTATCTCGCCCACGCGCTCCTGGAGTTCGGGTCGGAGGAGCAGCGACTCCGGTTCCTGCCAAGGATGTTGGCCGGTGACGAGGTGTGGTGCCAGGGCTTCAGTGAGCCGGGTGCCGGTTCGGACCTGGCGGGCATGAGCACCTTCGCCGAGCGGCACGACGACCACTACACGGTGCGCGGGCAGAAGCTCTGGACGAGCTACGCCCAGTACTCCGGCCTGTGTCTGCTGCTGGCCCGCACCGACCGCGCGGCACCGGCCCACAAGTCGATCTCGGCGTTCGTGCTGCCCCTGGACCGACCCGGCGTGACGGTACGGCCGCTGCGCGCGGCCAACGGTGACGACGAGTTCTGCGAGCTGTTCCTGGACGACGTCCGCGTCGAGGAGTCCGAGCGCATCGGCGCCGAGGGCGTCGGCTGGGCGCTGGCGATGACGACGGTGTCGTACGAGCGCAACGCCCTCGACACCGGGCACATCTCGAAGTACGGGCTGCTCGTCGAACGGCTGCGGCGTCACGCCGCCGAGCACCAAGGCAGCCTGCCCGACGGGCTGTTGTCCCGGATCGGCCGGTGTGTCGTCGACTACGAGGTCCTGGTGGCGCACGCCCGCCGCCGTACCGCCGAACGGCTCGCCGGGCAGGTCGCCGGCCCGGAGTCCTCCGTGGACAAACTGCTGATGACGAGGACCGAACAGCGGCTCTACGACACGGCACTTGAGGTGTTCCCGGACGAACTGTGCGGAGAGGGCGGCGAGTTGTTCGGCGACTACCTGTACTCCCGTGCGGCCTCCGTCTACGGCGGCACCTCCCAGATCCAGCGGAACATCATCGCCAAGCGGATCCTGCACCTGCCCTCGAACGGCTAGCCCTGGAGCCAACTGATGCGCTACGACGACGAATTCCTGAGCATCCCGAACGTCATCAGGCTGGCGGCCAGGCGTTTCGGGGACGCCACGGCGCTCATCGACGGTGACCGCCAGTGGACGTTCCGGGAGCTGGAGGAGCAGATGGTCGCCTCGGTCCGCGCCGTCATGGCACTCGGCGTCAAGCCGGGCGACCGGGTCGGGCTGTGCGCCCCCAACTCGGCGGAGTGGATCTTCGCCGCGCTGGGCATCCACGGCGCCGGAGCCATCCTCGTTCCGCTCAACACGCGGTTCAAGGCGCAGGAGATCTCGTACATCCTGCGGAAGTCGGAGGCGGCAGCCGTCTTCGCCTCGCTCTTCCTCGGCAACGACTACATCGGCGAACTACGGAAGGCCGATCCGGGACTGCCGGCCCTGCAGAAGACGGTGTCCGTGCTCGGCCCGCAAGGGGCCGCCGAACTGGCCTGGAACGACTTTCTCGGTGCTGGAGAGGGCGTTTCCGCGTCCGCGGCCCATGAGTCGATCGACCGGTTGACGCCGGACGACGTGTCCGACGTGATGTTCACGTCCGGCACGACCGGCCATCCCAAGGGCGTGATGCTCACCCACGGCCAGTCCCTGCGCGCCTATGGGTGGATGGCGAAGGAGTACACCTTCGAGGCGTCCGACACCTTCCTGGTGATCCCGCCGTTCTTCCACTGCTTCGGATACAAGGCGGGCTGGCTGGCCTCGCTCATGCACGGCGTGACCGTCATCCCGATGCCCGTCTTCGACGCCGGTCGGGCGCTGGACCTCATCGCGAGGGAGGGGGTGAGCATCCTCCTCGGACCGCCGACCATCTTCCACGACCTGGTCAACCATCCGGACCGGGCGGCGCACGACCTGTCGTCGCTGCGGGTCTCGATGACGGGCGGCACGACGATCCCGGAATCGCTGATCCACGCCATGAAAACGGAGTTGTCGTTCGACATCGTGATGAGCGCCTACGGCCTGACCGAGTCGACGGCGCTGGTGACCACGACCCGTGTCGGCGACTCCGAGGAGACGGTCGCTCACACCACCGGAAGTGCCATTCCCGGTGTCCAGGTGCGGATCGTCGCCGCCGACGGTCTCGACGTCCCGATCGGTCTCGACGGCGAGATCCTCGTCCGCGGCTACAACGTCACCCGCGGCTACTGGGACGACCCCGACGCCACCGCCGCGACGATCGACGCCGAGGGCTGGCTGCACACCGGGGACATCGGGCGGCTCGACGACGACGGCAACCTCGCCGTCGTCGACCGCAAGAAGGAGCTGTACATCGTCGGCGGCTTCAACGCCTATCCGGCGGAGATAGAGAAGCTGCTTCTCGGTTGCGAGAACGTCCGGCAGGTGGCCGTGATCGGGGTTCCCGACGAACGGCTCGGCGAGGTCGGCTGCGCCTTCGTGGTCGCGCCCCCGGAGCGGACGCCGACCGAGACCGAGGTGATCGCCTGGGCGCGCGAGCACATGGCCAACTTCAAGGTCCCCCGGCATGTCCGCTTCGTCGACCAACTCCCGCGCAACGCGAGCCAGAAGGTGCTGAAGGACGAACTCCGGGCACAGTTCACGGCCGCCACCCGAGACGCGACGATCTGAGATGACGACAACAACAGGGCCGCTGGCCGGAATCACCGTGGTCGCGTTGGAGCAAGCGATCTCGGCCCCCATGTGCACCCGCACGCTCGGCGACTTCGGCGCCCGCGTGATCAAGGTGGAGAACCCCAAGGGCGGCGACTTCGCCCGCCACTACGACGACGTGGTCAAGGGCCTGGGAGCGCACTTCGTCTGGGTCAACCGCGGCAAGGAGTCGGTGGCCCTGGACCTGAAGACACCCGGCGGCATGGGCGTCCTGCACCGCCTGCTGGAACGCGCCGGCGTCCTCGTCTCCAACCTCACACCCGGCACCACGGCCAAACTCGGCATCACCCCAGAGGACTTGAAGACCCGTCACCCCGACCTCATCGCCGTCGAGATCGACGGATACGGCCCCGGCGGCCCCCTCTCCCACAAGCGCGCCTACGACCTCCTCGTACAGGCCGAGTCCGGCGCCTGCGCGGTGACGGGCCACCCCGGGGCACCGGCCAAACCGGGTCCGCCGATGGCCGACGTGTGCAGCGGCCTGTACGCCGCCCTGTCGATCGTCGCGCTGCTGTGCGGCAGGGAACGCGGGGTGGGGCCCGGGCTCGCGGCCTCGTCCGTCGCGGTGAGTCTGTTCGACACGATGACGGAGCTGATGGGTTATCCGCTCACCTACACCCGCCACTCCGGCATCGAGCAACAGCCGCTCGGCATGAGTTCCCCCGCCGTCGCACCGTACGGCGCCCATCGCACCGCCGACGGCCGCACCGTAGTCCTAGGCACGACGAACGACCGTGAATGGCAGCGCCTGGCAAGGGAGTTGATCGACCGGCCCGACCTCGCGGAGGACCCGCGCTTCGCGAGCAACGCCGGGCGGGTGGCGCACCGCGCTGAGCTGGAGCCGGAGATCAGCGCCTGGTGCGCACGGCACGACCTCGCCGACATACAGGAGCGTGCGGACGCGGCCGGGATCGGCAACTCCCGCTTCAACACGCCCAGCGACGTCATCGCCCACCCCCATCTGCGGGCCCGCGACCGATGGCGCGAGATCGAAACCCCGTCCGGTCCGGTCCCGGCGCTGCTGCCGCCCCCGGTCATCGCCGGGTACGACCCGCCGATGGGTGCGATTCCCGCTCTCGGCCAGCACACGGACGCCGTGCTCACCGAACTCGGGCTGGCGGACGAGGAGATCGCCGTTCTCCGGGCTCAGGGGGCTGTGCGATGACCGCGCAGCCGGTCCTGCTCACGACCGACACCGAGGGCGTTCGGACACTCACCCTGAACCGGCCCCACCGTAAGAACGCGATCGACGCCGAGCTGTGGGACGCCCTGAGAACGGCGCTCTCCGCGGCGGGCAGCGATCGTACGGTGCGTGCGCTGGTCCTGACCGGTGCCGACGGCGCGTTCTGCTCCGGGGCCGACATCCGCAACGGCCCCAGCAGCGAGCACCCCCTGTACCGGATGCGGACCCTGAGCGAGGTCACTCTGCTGCTGCACGAGCTGCCGATCCCCACCATCGCCAAGGTCAACGGCGTTGCGGTCGGGGCGGGTTGGAACCTCGCTCTGGGCTGCGACTTCGTCCTGGCGACTCCGGAGAGCACGTTCTCGCAGATCTTCGCGCGCCGCGCCCTGTCCCTGGACTGCGGCGGCTCGTGGCTGCTGCCGAAGCTGGTGGGATTGCAGCAGGCGAAGCGGCTCGTGCTGCTGGCCGAGTCGATCGACGCGGAGGAGGCCCGCGCCCTGAACCTGGTGACGTGGGTCGTGGGCGCCGACAGGATCGACGTTTTCGTGGACGACCTCGCCGCCCGGCTGGTGGCCGGGGCACCGGTCGCGCTCGCGCAGAACAAGGCGCTCCTCAACGAGAACGCCGATCGCACCCTGCGCGAGGCCCTTGCCGGTGAGGCGCGGGCGCAGGCCATGAACTTCGCCACGGCAGACGTCCCGGAGGCGTACGTCGCCTTCGTGGAGAAACGCCCGCCTCGCTACACGGGGCGCTGGGCGGTGCCGGGAACAGCGGTGCCAGGAACGGCCGCGCCGACAGCTACGGAGGACATGTGATGCGTGAGGCAGTGGTGGTGGGTGCGGTCCGCACCGCCGTCGGCAAACGGAACGGCGGACTGGCCTGTGTGCACGCGGCCGACCTCTCCGCCGTAGTCCTTCAGGCCCTTGTCGACCGCACGGGTCTCGACCCCGAGGCCGTCGACGACGTGGTGTGGGGCTGCGTCGGCCAGTTGGGCGACCAGTCGAGCAACATCGGCCGTTACGCGGTGCTGGCCGCGGGCTGGCCCGAGAGCATCCCGGGGACCACAGTGAACCGAGCCTGCGGATCGAGCCAGCAGGCACTGGACTTCGCCGCCCAGGCGGTCATGTCGGGTCAGCAGGACGTCGTGGTGGCGGGCGGGGTGGAGGTGATGAGCCGCGTACCGCTCGGCGCCTCGCGGGCCGGCGGGATGCCGTACGGGCCCCAAGTCCTCGCCCGTTACGAGGGGTTCTCCTTCAACCAGGGTGTCTCGGCCGAGAAGATCGCGCAGAAGTGGGGGCTGGGCCGGGGTGTCCTCGACGAGTTCGCCGCGCTGTCGCACCAGCGGGCGGCGGACGCGCAGGACGGCGGGGCGTTCGACGCGCAGATCGTGCCGGTGACCGACGGCGCGGGCCCGGTGACCGCCGACGAGGGCATACGGCGCGGTACCAGCGTCGACACTCTCGCGAGGCTGAAACCGTCCTTCCAGGAGGACGGTGTGATCCACGCGGGCAACTCCTCCCAGATCTCCGACGGAGCCGCCGCCCTGCTGGTCACCACCCCTGAAAAGGCACGGGAGTTGGGGCTGACGCCGATCGTCCGCTACCGCGTGGGTGTGATCACCGGCTCCGATCCCGTCCTCATGCTGACCGGACCGATCCCGGCGACCGAGAAGGTGCTGCGCAAGGCCGGCATCGGCCTGTCGGAGGTGGGCGTCTTCGAGGTCAACGAGGCCTTCGCGCCGATCCCGCTCGCCTGGCTGGCCGAGACCGGCGCGGACCCGGCGCTGCTCAATCCGCTCGGCGGCGCGATCGCGCTCGGGCACCCGCTCGGCGCGTCGGGCGCCGTCCTGATGACCCGCATGATCCACCACATGAGGGACCACGGGATTCGCTACGGACTGCAGACCATGTGCGAGGGCGGCGGCACCGCCAACGCCACCGTCGTCGAACTCGCTTCCTGACAGGGGATGTTGTGCGCCGAGACATCTTCACCGACGACCACGAGGCGTTCCGCCGGCTCGCGCGGGACTTCATCGCCAAGGAGGTGGTCCCCCACTACGCCGAGTGGGAGGAGGCCGGCCGACTCCCCCGCGCGCTCTTCGAACAGCTGGGTGCGCTGGGCCTGTTGGGCACGGCCGTCCCCGAGGAGTACGGCGGCTCGGGTCTCGCCGACTACCGTTACAACGTCGTCCTCCAGGAGGAATCGGCCCGCGCCCTGGTCACGTTGGGCACCGTGCGCACCCAACTCGACGTCGTGCTGCCGTACTTCCTCACCTACTCCGACCGGGACCAGCGCGAGCGCTGGTTTCCCGGCCTAGCCTCCGGGCAGTTGCTCACCGCCATCGCGATGACCGAGCCGGGCACGGGGTCCGATCTCGCCGGTATCCGTACGACAGCCGTGCGCGACGGGGACTCGTACGTTCTCAACGGCGCGAAGACATTCATCACCGGCGGGCTCCTCGCCGACCTGGTCATCGTCGTGGCGCGTACGTCGACCGACCCGGACAACCGCCGCGCCGGACTTACCCTGTTGGTCGTCGAGGACGGCATGCCCGGGTTCACGCGCGGCCGAGTGCTGCACAAGATGGGCATCAAGGTGCAGGACACAGTGGAGTTGGCGTTCGACGACGTACGGGTCCCGGTCGCCAGCCGGCTCGGCGAGGAGGGCGCCGCGTTCGGCTATCTGGGCAACAACCTGCCGCAGGAGCGGATGACGGTGGCGGTCGGCTCGGTCGCGCAGGCACGGGCGGCTCTGGACACGACGATCTCGTACGTGCAGGAACGCAAGGCGTTCGGAAAGACGGTCGCCTCCTTCCAGAACACGAAGTTCGAACTCGCCGCCGTGGCTGCCGAGATCGAGGCGGCGCAGGCGATGCTGGACCGCGCGGTGCTCGAACTCGTCGCCGGCGAACTGAGCGGACCCGACGCCGCAAAGGTCAAGCTGTTCTGCACCGAGATGCAGGCCCGCGCGGTCGACCGCTGCCTGCAACTGTTCGGCGGCTACGGCTACATGCTGGAATACCCCATCGCCCGGCTCTACGCGGACGCACGCATCACCCGCATCTACGCCGGGACCAGCGAGGTCATGAAGGTCATCATCGCCAAGTCCCTCGGATTGTGAGGCGGTTACGGTGCCGGACTTCTCCAGCAGACCAGGTGTCGCGTTCGTGGCGGGCGGCTCGGGCGGGATCGGGGCGGCGGTCGTCCGTCTCCTCGCCGAGCGCGGCAGCGACATCGTGTTCACCTACCGGGCCAACCAGGAGGCGGCGGACGCGGTGGCCGCCGAGGTCACGAAGCTGGGGCGTCAACTCCGGTCGTTGCGGGTGGATTTGACCGACGAGTCCGCCACCGCCGAGGCCGTGTCGGAGGTGGGCGGTGGCATCCACACCCTCGTATACGCGGCGGGCCCGCACGTACCGATGCGGCACCTGAGCAAGGTGACGCCGAGCGAGTACCGCGCCCAACTCGAAGGCGACGCCGTGGCGTTCTTCAACCTGGTGCATCCCGCGCTGCCGTTGCTGCGCGAGAGCCGGGGCAACATCGTCGCCGTCACGACCGTCGCCACCCGCCGCTTCCCGGTACGGGACGGGCTGTCGTCAGGCGCGAAGGGCGCGGTCGAGGCGGTCGCGCGAGCACTGGCCGCCGAGGAGGGCCGCTACGGCGTCCGCGTGAACTGTGTGGCCCCCGGCATGCTCAACGACGGCATCGCCGGCCGTCTGATCAGCTCCGGCGAACTGGACGAGGCCGCCCTCGCCGTCACCCGGCGCAACATCCCCATGCGCCGCTTCGGCGACGCGACCGACATCGCGGAGGCGGTCGCGTTCCTCGCCTCGGACCGGGCCGGGTTCATCACCGGACAGGCGTTGGGAGTTGACGGCGGGTACAGCGTGTAGGTCATGAGGGGCTGATACATCGGCCGGCCACGTAAGCGGCACGGACCAGTTCCCCGGACAGCGTGCGGAGGGCCTCGCGCAGCGGTACGTGGAGCAGGCGCAGGTCGGCGGGACGCCCGCCTCCATCAGGGTCCGGCAACGGTAGAGGTGGGGGCGGTCGTCGGCGTCCACGTCGGTGGCGTACGCCGCGCCCCGCTCGACCGGGAAGTGGGGCTGGGGCACGACCGTCACCCCGAGCCGCAGCAGCCAGGGAGTCGTCTCGGCCGGGATCACCGACCCGTGCTCGATACGGTCGCCGTAGGCCGGTCCCTCCTCGTCCAGGGCGAGCAGCGTCACCAGCAACTGCACCCGGGTCACACAGTGCACGGCGACGGCAGGGGCCTGATCTCCCCTATGGTGCGGGCGTGTTGGGCGGGAGTGGGGAGTGTCGGATCGTCGAACATCAGCTTCACGGGCTCGTCGGCGCCCATCACCAGGAGCCGTTGCGGGAGGACGGACAGCATCTGGGTGAGCCCGCTCGCGGGGTGCGGGTCGGCGTTGGTGAACCCGGTGAAGCCGAGCGCCGCGGCCCGCCGCCCGGCCCTCTCCAGATCCAGCCGTACGGGCGGCACAAGACCGCGCAGCCGCTCGTCCTCACCGGAGTCGAGTTACTACTTCCCCGTCCACACCGGGCTACGGCGTTCGGCGAAGGCCCGGGCCCCCTCCAACGCGTCGGCGCTCCTGAACACCGAGTCGACCTCTTCCGGTTCGGCCCAACGGCGTTCTCGCATCAGCTTCTTGGTCATCGCGACGCCGAGAGGGCCGTTCTCGGCGATGCGTCCGGCCAGGGTCAGTGCCGTCTCCCGCACTTCTCCGGCCGGGACGGCGCGGTTGACCAGGCCGAACTGCTTGGCGTCCGCCGCGGTGACGAGGTCGCCGGTCAGGCCCATCTCCAGGGCGACGGCCAGCGGCACCCGGTCGGCGAGGGTCGTACCGCCTCCGGCCGCGAACAGGCCCCGCTTCACCTCCGCGATCCCCAGCTTGGCGTCCTCGGCGGCGACCACCAGGTCGCAGGCCAGGGCGAGTTCGAAGCCGCCGGCGAGTGCCGAGCCGTTGAGGGCGGCGATCACCGGTGTGGTGACGCCCTCGCGGAAGAACCACACCAGGCCGTCGAACTTGCCGCCGCCCTTCGCGAACGCCTTGAGGTCCATGCCGGAGCAGAAGACCGTTCCGGCGCCCGTGAGGACGATCACCCGGACCGCCGGGTCGGTGTCCGCCTCCCGGAGCACGACTGACAGTTCGTCAATCAGCTCTGGATTCAGAGCGTTTCGGACCTCCGGGCGGTTCAGGGTCGCCACCAGGACGGCGCCGATCCGCTCCGTCAGGACCAGGTCGCTCATCGGGCAGCCGCCGCCACGGCCGCCCGGGCCTTGGAGCGGAACGCCTCCAACTTCTCGGCGGGCTCGATGAGTTGGTGGCTGCGGGAGCGGGTGCTGACGTCGTGGCCCTCGGCCGCCTTGCGCAGCGCGCCCACGGTGGCCTGCTCGCGCGGGATGTGCGTGAAGGGGTCGAAGGAGTACCAGCGCATCGCGTTCTCGTAGGTGATCTTCCGGGCCTCGTCGTCGGGGACGTCACAGCTCGACAGCACGTCGTGCAGCTGCTCGGGGGCGTCGGGCCACAGGGAGTCGCTGTGCGGGTAGTCGCCCTCCCAGCAGATGTTGTCGATGCCGATGTCGTGGCGCAGCCGTACGCCCAGCTTGTCGGTGATGAAGCAGGTCAGGAAGTGCTCCCGGAAGACCTCGGAGGGCAGCTTGCCGCCGAAGTCCTGGAGGGTCCAGGTGGAGTGCATCTCGAAGGTGCGGTCGAGACGCTCCAGGAAGTACGGGATCCAGCCCGTTCCGCCTTCCGAGAGGGCGATTTTCAGATTCGGGAACTGCTTGATCGGGGGCGACCAGAGCAGGTCGGCGGCGGCGGAGACGATGTTCATCGGCTGGAGCGTGATCATCACGTCGGGCGGCGAGTCGGCGGCCGGGACGGCGAGCCTGCCGGAGGAGCCGATGTGTACCGACATCACCGTGTCGGTGTCGGACAGCGCGCGCCACAGCGGGTTCCAGTACGGGTCGTGGAAGCTCGGGTAGCCGAGGACGGCGGGGTTCTCGGTGAAGGTGAGCGAGTGAACGCCCTTCTCGGCGACCCGGCGGACCTCCGCGGCGCACAACTCCGCGTCCCAGATGGCGGGCAGCGCCATGGGGATGAAGCGTCCCGGGTAGGCGGCGCACCACTCGTCGATGTGCCAGTCGTTGTACGCCCGCACGAGCGCGAGGGAGAAGTCCGCATCCTTTGTAGCGAACAGGCGGGCCGAGAAGCCGGGGAAGGACGGGAAGTTCATCTGGGCGAGGATGCCGCCCGCGTTCATGTCCTTGACGCGCTCGTGCACGTCGTAACAGCCGGGGCGGATCTCGTCGAGGCCCTGCGGTTCGACGCCGTACTCCTCCTTGGGCCGGCCGGCCACCGCGTTGAGCGCCGAGTTGGTGATGGTCGCGCCGCCGAACTGCCACACGTCGGTGCCGTCGTCCCGGTGCACCAGCTGGGGCGCTTCTTTCTTGTAGCGCTCGGGGAGGTGGTTCACGAACATGTCGGGAGGTTCGATGATGTGGTCGTCGACGCTGATGAGGATGAGGTCGTCGCGGTCCATGACGGCTCCTTACGGGGGTGGGTCGGTCAGTCGGAGGCGGGCAGCGGCTTGGCCGCCTTCACGGCCATGGGGGCGCCGTCGCAGGTGAGTTCGCCCGCGCCCGAGGCGGTGCAGAGGAGTTCGAGCGTCCCTGTGGCGTCGACGTACCGCTTGCCGATGAGGGTGGTGGTGCCTGCCGGTCCGGGTTTCGCCGGGGGCACGTCGGCCGCGGCAACCAACGGGCTGCCGCCGCAGGTCAGTTGGGGCTGCGGCTGGGCGGCGGCGGGTGCGCGGATGACGACCACGCGGGTGCCGCAGACGGTGCTGGCGAGCTGGTCACCGGGGCGCGGCGTCGGTGCCGGTGGGGTCATGGCGGAGTTCCCTTTCGAGCAGGCGGTCGGCGAGGAGTTCCACGTCGTAGGACTGACGGGCCATCCAGTACCGCAGGAAGCCGGTGAGCGAGTACCGCAGGAAGAGCGCGGAACCGACGACGCTCCCGGCGACCGCGGCCAGGCCGAGGGTGAGAGCGTCGTTCTGCACCAGCGGGTCGCTGGTGTCGTGCGAGATGAAGTAGGCGCACACGCCGAGGACGACGCCGATCGTCATCAGGGCGGCGCCCGCGCGCAGCCAGAGAACGGCCCTTCCGGCGGCCGGGTCCGGGATTTTCAGGACGGTGAGTTCGCGGACGAAGCGGTCCGCTCGCGTCTCGGTGGACGTCATGTGGAACTCCCCAGGTAGAGAGCGGACAGTTCGGCGCGCAGGCCGCCGTCGGGGTGGCCCTGCCGTTCGACCCGGCCGCGTACGAGGACGGCGGCGTGGTCGCAGATGTCGAGGACTGCGGCGGCGAACTGCTCGACGACGAGCACGGCGACGCCCTGCCGGGCGATCTCGCCGACCTGTTCGTAGAGCCGGCCGACGACCAACGGGGCGAGTCCCATGGAGAGTTCGTCGAGCAGCAGGACGGCGGGGTCGGTGGCGAGGCCGCGGGCGAGGGCGAGCATCTGCTGTTCGCCGCCGGAGAGGGTGCCCGCCGCCTGTCCGGCGCACCGGGCGAGGACGGGGAAGCGGGCGAACGCGATCTCCTCGATCTCCTCCCGGCTGCGGCCGGTGAAGGTCATCATGAGGAGGTTGTCGCGGACGGACAGGTTCGGGAAGACGCCTCGTCCTTCGGGGATGAGGCAGACTCCGGCGCGGGCCAGGTCGCGAGGGTCGGCGCCGGTCATGTCCCGTCCGCCGAGGACGAGTTGGCCGGACTCGACGGGGTGGACTCCGGCGGCGACGCGCAGGGTGGTGGTCTTTCCGGCGCCGTTCGGGCCGAGCAGTGCCACCACCTGTCCGGCGGCGACGTCGAGGTCGACGCCGTGCAGGACGGTGATGCGTTCGTGGGCGGCGCGGATGCCGCGCAGTTCGAGAAGTGCGCTCACGCGTCCCCCAGGTAGGCGGCGAGAACCGTTTCGTCGCTGCGGATCACCTCGGGCGGGCCGACGGCGATGATCTTGCCGAGGTCGAGGACGTACACCTCGTCGCAGACGGCCATCACGAGGCTCATGTCGTGTTCGACGAGGACGACGGCGGTTCCGTCGTCGGTGAGGGCGCGCAGGAGTTCCGCGAAGCGTTCGGTCTCCTCCGCGTCCTGTCCGGCGGCGGGTTCGTCGAGGAGAAGCACCTTCGGCCGGATCGCGAGCGCCCTTCCCACCTCGACGAGACGGCCGACTCCGGTGGGGAGGGCGTCGGGTGAGGTGTCGGCGAGGTCGGTGAGACCGAGGCGGTGCAGGATCTCGGTGACGACCTGGTCCGCGCGGCGGCGTTCGGGGCCGAGTTCGGCGGCGACGAGGAGGTTGTCGCGCACGCTGAGCCGGCCGAACAGTTCGAGGCGCTGAAAGGTGCGGGCGAGTCCGTGCCGGGCGCGGGCGGAGGGCCGGGCCCGGGTGACGTCCCGGCCGTCCAGCCGGACCTGTCCCGAGGAGGGCCTGCGCAGTCCGGAGGCGACGTCGAACAGGGTGCTTTTCCCTGCCCCGTTGGGTCCGATGAGTCCGGTGACCCGGCCCGCCTCGGCGGTCAGGGCGACCCCGTCGAGAGCACGGTTCCCGCCGAAGGAGACGGTCACTCCACTAACCTGCAGCGACGCCACGGGCCAGCACCTCCTCGTCTTCGGGGCGCCACTCACGCCGTAGGCCCCACCACTCGACGGGGATCTCCGGTTCGGCCGGAGCGGTCTGGCGGGCGCTCGCCCAGGCGCGGAGGGCGACGGCGAGGACGAGTGAACCGCCGTAGTACGTCCAGTCGTTGATGACGTCGGTGAAGCGCAGAGCCCAGGCCAGGGCGAGGGCGCAGAGCAGGGTGGACAGGGCGATGCGGTCGCGGGCGAGGGGCTCCCACTGGCGGCGGAAGCGGGAGACGATGCCGTCGGGGTTGTGGCCGAGGCCGACGCCGGCGAGGCCGGGGAGGAGGGCGACGAGGTTCGCGGTGCCGGGGACGACGGCGATCAGGGCGTTCGTCGGGCCGACGAAGGCGGTGCCGGCGAAGAGCCCGTTGCCGACCGCGCCGAGTCCGCCGACCACGGCGACGAGGAAGATCGGCAAACCGGCGATGAGGCTGAACTGGTCGGCGGTGACGGTGCGTTGCTGCATTCCGTAGAGCGCTCCGCCGAGTCCGGCGATGCCGGAGGCGAGGGCGAACACGGCGACCTTGGCGACCAGCAGGTTGCCGCCGAGGGTGGCGTAGGCGGCCTCGCTGTCGCGCAGGGCGATGAGGCGCCGGCCGAAGCGGCTTCTGCGCAGGGCCGCCACGCCGATCGAGGCGAGCGCGAGGCAGACGGCGGCGAACACCATCAACTCCCTTCCGCTGTCGAGTCGGAGGCCGAACAGGTCGGGTCCGGCGGCGTCGACCGAACCCTGGTCGAACAGGGCGATCCGCAGGCCGAGGATGTGGAAGGCCGGCAGGGTGAAGATCCACCGGTCGAGGATGACGGCGAACGCGGCGGTGCCCAGGGCGAGATACACGCCCGAGAGCCGCAGCGCGGGCAGTGCGACCAGCGCTCCGGCCACCGCCGAGACGAGGATCGTGGCGCCGAGCGCCCACAGTTCGCCGTGCGCGCCGAGGTGCGCCCAGACGACCGCGCCGATGCCGGCCATGCTCAGCTGGCAGAGGGAGACCTGTCCGGCGTACCCGGCGAGCGGGACGTACGAGAGCGCCACCACGCCCAGCGAGAAGATGGCTCCGTAGGTGATGAGGTCGGCTTCTCCGAGGAGAGAGGCCAGTACCGCGCCGAAGGCGACGACCACCGCGGCGAACACGAGGGTGCCGCGCGCGCTCGGCACCGGGACGCGGGCCAGCCGCCGTTCACGGCCGCGCAGGCGTCGGTGCGGGAAGACCAGCAGGGCCAGGAGGAGCAGCAGGGCGGGGGCGGCGAGCCGTAGTCCGGGGAGGTACTCGTTCTGCGGGAGGTAGCCGGTCAGGTAGCTCTCCATGCAGCCGACGACGACGGCGCCGAGGAAGGTGAGCGGCAGGCTGCGCAGCCTGCCGAAGACGGCCGCGGTGTAGGCGCTGACGATCAGCAGGGAGAGCTGGGCGGCGTCGAGGGTGACGGTCGGGGCGATCAGGATGCCGCCGATCGCGGCGAGTTGGGTGCCGAGGATCCAGGAGACCCGACCCGCCCTGACCGGGTCGGCGCCGGTGAGACCGACGAGTGCCCGGTCGTCGACGGCCGCGCGCATCTCGGCTCCGGCGCGGGTGCGGTAGAGCAGGATGCGCAGGCCGACCGCGACGGCGACGGCCACCGCCATGGTGATGGCCTGGTGCCAGGTGATGACGGCCGGGCCGAGGTGGATGGGCCTGCGGGCGGCGAAGAACATCGGCAGGGGTCGCGCCACGTTGGGGTCCCAGATCCAGCGCGCTGCCGCGATGAGACCGCTGAGCAGCGCGACCGTCATCACCAGCCGTTCGGCTTCGCCGAGCGCTTGGACGGGTCGCAGGACGAACCGCTCCACGAGCAGCCCGAAGCCCGGGGCGAGCACGAGCAGCACCACGACCAGGGCGACCGGAACGGGCCAGCCCCAGCCGACGGTCAGCTGCCAGTACATGAACGCGGACAGCATGCCGGCCGCGCCGTGCGCGAAGTTGAACACGCCGGTGGTGGTGTAGGTGAGCACGAGCCCACTGCCGATGACGGCATAGATCGCGGCCGTGCTCAGGCCGACGATCCCGAAGGTGAGGAACTGGTCCATCGCGTCGGATCTCTCCTCTCCATTGCTGGAAACTAGCTTCTCGTCTACGGAGAATCAACCATTCAGACAGAGACTGTTGACGTCACCTCATCCACCATGGAAATCTGCCACTCATCTGAGAGAATGCCATTCTCACTCATGGTGAAGGGTGGAAAGTCGTTGTCCTCCTTGCCCGTTACAGCTCCTCCCCCTGGTCCGACCGACGACCTGATGGAGATCCAGCAACTCCTCGCCCGCTACGCGGTGTGCATCACCCGCGGTGACCTGGACGGGGTGCTGGGGGTCTTCACGCCCGACGGCACGTACAGCGCCTTCGGGGACTCCTACGGCCTCGACGAGTTCCCGGCGCTCGTGGCCGCCGCGCCCAAGGGGCTGTTCCTCACGGGGACGCCGGCCGTCGACCTGTCCGGCGACACGGCGACCGGTACCCAGCCGCTCTGCTTCGTCGACCACGCCACGCACGACCTGCGGATCGGCTACTACAACGACACCTACGTCCGCACGGACGACGGCTGGCGGCTGCGCACACGGGTGATGACGTTCATCCGCCGCAGCGGCGCGCACGACTCGGGCCGCCCGCACGCCTATCAGCGCCCGGGTACATGAACGTAACCTCGGCGCCCGGGTACATGAACGTCGCCGACTTCCGCTCGGGCCTGCGCGTCTGGCTGGACGAGCACGACCTGTCCCCCGGCCCCGACCACTCCCTGGACGCCCAGGTCGCACAACTGGCACGGGTCCGCCGGGCGTTGTACGACGCGGACTGGATGCGGTACGGCTGGCCCGCCGAGGTGAGGGGGCTCGGCGGGCCCGCGGTGCTGAGGGCGGTGCTCGGCGAGGAGGTCGCCTCAAGGGAGTTGGCCGAGCCGGGGATCTACTCGATGATCGAGGTCCTCGCCCCGACGATGATCTCCTACGCTCCTCCCGCGCTGGCCGCCGAGATGGTCCCGCGGCTGCTGAGCGGGCGCGAGCAGTGGTGCCAGGGTTTCTCCGAACCCGGCTCCGGCAGCGACCTCGCCTCCGTCACCACCCGGGCGGTTCCGCGCGGCGACCACTGGGAGATCAGCGGCCAGAAGGTGTGGACGAGTCTGGCCCAATTCGCCGCCCGCTGCGTCCTGTTGACCCGCACCGCACCGGGCCACAACGGGATCACCGCGTTCTTCGTCGACATGGACACCCCCGGCATCACCGTCCGACCGCTGCGCACGATGCACGGCGTGGACGAGTTCGCCGAGGTGTTCTTCGACGAAGTGACGGTGCCCGCCGACCGGATCCTCGGCCGCCCCGGCGACGGCTGGCGCCTGGCGATGGACCTGCTCCCGCACGAGCGCTCCACCTGCTTCTGGCACCGGATCGCCCATCTCTACACGCGACTTGACCGCCTGCTGGCCGAGACGAGCGTCCCTGATGACGCCGAACTCGGCGCTGCCTACCTGGCGTTGCACACCGTCCGCTGCCGCTCCCACGCCACCCAGCGCCGCCTGGCCGCGGGTGAGCGCCTGGGCGCGGAGACGTCGGTCGACAAAGTCCTGCTGGCCACCGCCGAGCAACAGCTTTTCGAGACCGTGCGCGATCTCCTGCCCGGCGTACTGGAGTTGACGGACACGCCGTGGCGCTCGGAGTACCTCTACGCGAAGGCGGCGACGATCTACGGCGGTACGGCCGAGATCCAGCGGAACATCATCGCGCGCCGACTGCTCGACCTGGGGAGGGAGTAGCCGTGGACGCCGCCGAAGAGCATCTGCTCGCCGAGACACTCCGCAAGACGATGACTGCGGCGTCGGGACAGGCGCTGGACGCCGCCCTGAGCGACCTCGGCTGGGCCGAACTCCTCGCGGAGCAAGCGGACATCGCCGTCCCGCTCACCTTTCGCCTGCTGGGCGAGACGGGCGCCCACGCGCCGCTCCTGAACGACGTCCTGCTGAACGCGGCGGGCCGTCCGGTCGGCGGCACTCTGCCGCTGCCGTTCACGGGTGGTACGTGGATCGTCTGGGAGCGCGACGACTCTGCCGCCGGGACGGCCCTGGACTCCGAACTCCCCCTACGCACCGTGCCCGTTGGAGCTTCCGTCCTCCTCGCCGCCGGCCGGGTCGCGCTCGGCTGGTGGCTGCTCGGGACCGGGCGCGCCATGCTCGCGCTGGCCCGCCAACACGCCGTGGACCGCGTGCAGTTCGGCCGCCCGCTCGCCTCCTTCCAGGCCGTGCGGCACCGGCTCGCCGAGTCCCTCGTGGCGCTGGACGGCGCCGAGGCGACTCTGGTGGCCGCCAACGACGACTTGGGCGCGCTGCTGGCCAAGGCGGCGGCCGGGAAGGCCGCGCTGACGGCGGCCCGGCACTGCCAGCAGGTACTCGGCGGGATCGGTTTCACCGCCGAGCACGATCTGCACCGGCACGTCCGGCGGGCCATGGTGCTGGACGGACTGCTGGGCAGCGCACGGGAGTTGACGCGCGAGGTGGGGGCACTGCTGCGGGCCTGCGGGTCCGTGCCACGGCTCGTCCACCTGTGATCGACCGAGGAGCGAATCAGTGACCGGTCTCTGGAGCGACCTGCTCTCCTGCCTGAACCTCGACGCCCAATCCCGTGACGTGTTCGAGGGCGCCAACCAGCGACTCGGCTACCACCGCGTCTTCGGCGGGCAGTTGCTCGCCCAGAGCGTCCGGGCCGCCCAACTGGACTGCCCGGAGAAGGCAGTCAAGAGTCTTCACGTGCAGTTCGCGCGTGCGGGGCGGCCGCAGGAACCGGTGCGATACGAGGTGACGCGTCATCATGAGGGCGGCTCCTTCGCCACGTTGACGGTGGTGGCGCGGCAGACGCAGGGCGTCACGGCCGTAGCCGCCGTATCGCTGCACTCCCACGAGGACGGTCCCGACCAGCAGATCGCGTTCCCGATGCCCCCGGTACCGGGAGCCGAGCACGACGTGGATCTCTCGCTGCTTCCCTGGGACACCCGGGCCACCGTCGACGTGGACTCGCCGAAGTCGGAGCCGCCCGAGTACGACCTGTGGATGCGCACACCGCCCGTCGCCCCGGATCTGGCCCCGGCGTTGACGGCGTACGCGAGCGATCTGAGTCTGATCGGTACGGCGCTTCGGCCGCTCGAAGGGGTCACCCAGCACGATTCGGGAACGGCGTTCTCGTCAGCCGTCACCGCGCACACGGTGTGGTTCCACCGCCCTTTCACCACGGACGACTGGCTTCTGTTGCGCCACCGGAGCCCGCTTCTCGCGCACGGTCGCTGCTACGGCCGGGGGGATGTGCTCACCGCGCAGGGGTCCCTGGTCGCCTCGTTCGCGCAAGAGGCGCTGCTGCGCTTCCGTGCGATCGCGTGACGGGACGTATCCGCGAGGGCGCTCGGCGCACAACGGTCCACCTGCGCGCGACACTTGACGCCTGACGGCGCGTCCCCCCACACCTCTTCCCGGGGGTACCGCTTCTTCCTCGATCCCATTCCGCCTAGCCGTCGCCGCCTGACGCCCTGTGAGCCCCGGAGCGGTGTTCTCCGGGGCCGTGGGAGGTCAGGCGTCCGCTGCCCCTGGGGTACCGCCTGGAATCCCTCTGGTGGCTTCCGCTGGCTCAACGATCGCCGATGGCTCCGATAGCCGCGCGTTGATGTCATCCGACCACTCGTACAGCGCCCCTTGACCGTCACGGAACCACACGATGCCCTGGGTATCGGTGAAGAAGATCGGGATGGGGTTCGGCACACTGAACTGAAGCCTCAGGTCGGGGCTGCTCGGTTCCTTCACTTTCCTCTCTGATTGAGGTGCGAGGAATCCGACGTTCAAATTCCCCCTGGGGCCGGTCTCTCGCCCAGTTGGAACAGGAACGAAGAGCACGACGTCTGAGATAGGGCCATCGCTATTGTTCAGAACGGCGTACTCGATCTTCGGCGCCTGGCCTACGCCAAAATTGAGTCCGCTGCGGTCGTAGTGCTCGGAGTCCGTGGATACAGCCCAGGCAGTGACGAAAGACGCTTGCCTGCGCCGTTCCATCTCCGCGCGTGTAACAGCCTCTTGACGCTGCTCGGCGGTGGCCTTGCGGTCGCGATACAGCACCACACCGCCGACCGCGAACGCGCCGACAGTGCCCAGCGCCGTGAAGACCGAAGCGCCCGTGTTCACCCAATCAAGTGCACTCACGGGTGAAAGTTACTTCCTTCCACCCGCGAGCGGAGGCCGTTCAGGTGGCTGTGGGCGGGTCCTCGTCGTTCGCCGGAGGAACGGCCACGGGTTGCGGCTGTTCCTCCAGCTCGTCCGGCTGCGGGGGTTCATCCTTCTTTGTGGTCAGCCGCTGCCAAGCCTCGCGTGCCCGACGCGCGGACTCGAAGAGGTCGGGGAGCTGATCGAGAACGCCCCTGAGGACGTACAGCGTGATAGTCACCACGCCAGCGATGGCGAGAATGGTGATGGTGATGGCGGTGCCGTCCACCGATCCTTACCTTCCCTGTCATGGGTCGGATCGGGTGCGCAGGCAGCCTCGATCCGAACCCTACGGTTCGGGTCGAGACACCCACGCTGACGCGTACGCAAATGTTCTCGGGGGGGGCAATGTTCAACCCAGGGTGGTGCGGGTGCTTTCACGGGGGCCGCATCGTCTTGCAGTCCGGACGTCAACCCCTCTAAGTAGAAGAGGCCGGACAACAGGCGTAGCGGCGTCCTGGATTTATCAGCAGCGAATGCCATAGAGCCCAGGTGCCTGTGGGCCTCAGTGTGACCCATAGCAAAGAATAGCGCATAGTGGGATGATCTTCACTGAGATGCAACTGAGCCCCACCCAGGTCAAGTTGGGTGGGGCTCAAGCACTCGGTTGTGGTTGGCGATGGGGCGTCACCGGGCGGAGACGTAGCGGTGATGTGGGCAGGTGCAGCGGGGGACGAGGAGGATGCCGCCCCCGCCTGGTAGCGGTAAGTCCTCGGTCTGCCGGCACTCGTTGTGCAGGTCCGCGTAGCCCGGCTGGTGGGCGACCGCGCACTCGGCGGACATGGTCGAGGTGTCGACGCTGTCTGCGGTCATCAGAGGATGCCGCCGCTGCTGGACGAGTTCAGGGCACGGGTCCGCTCCTCCATCGCCCTCAGCCGCTCCTTGTCCGTGGCCAGGCGGACGAGGGCGGGGTCGGCGTCCCACTCCCGCCCGCCGGTCACCGGGCGCAGCTGTACGTACGGGCCCTCGTGCCCCATGACGTAGCCCAGCTCGCCTCTCTCGGGGTCGTGGACCAGGGCACCTGCTGAGTGCCGTTCCTGCGCCATCACTCAAGGCCTCCCCGCCGTAGTGCAGTTGCCAGGCGATCGGCCACATCGGCGTGGATGCGCCCCAGTTCGACGAGCTTCAGGTCGGGTGACGCCGCGTCGACTCTCAGGGAGGGGAAGACGATCCCGGCCTCGGTGAGCGCTGCGCGCAGAGACTCCACTGCCGCGTACGGGTCGACGTCCCGCACTTCCTTCGTAGCCATGAACGGGACGCTAGGAGTGGGGAGTTGCAGCGCACCATAGTGTTTTCTTGATTTTTCTCGTACCCACTCTTGCTTCGCTCGCTTTTTCTCACGAAGGTGGCAGAACCGCGTAGCCTCAGGCGTGCAGCCTGGTGATGCTGGGGTGATCAGCCTCCGGCGAAAGGACTCTGGTCATGGCCCGACGACTGCGCTTCAACGGCACGGGTAGCGGAGAGGGCAGCTGCCCCGCGATTCACGAGGACCTCGACTCGGGTGAGGTCATCGTGCACGGGCCGCGCCTCACCGACCCCGACGCCCTCGCCCAGCTCCAGCACATCGACGAAGACGAGATCCCGATCGTGATGCCGCGTAACACGCTGATCGACTTCGGCCCCAAAGACCGCGACACCGAGCCGCGCCTCTTCACGCCGGAGCAGTTCGCCAAGCTCTTCGACAACTTCCAGCACAGTGCCTGGCACCTGGAGATGCGCGGTCGCTACGCGGTCGACGAGGCCACCGACACCTACGCCCAGTTCGTCCGGGGCGAGGCACCGACGTGGGACCTGACCACACCGTGGAGCCTGGGCATCCGCGCGAAGACCGAGGACGGCGCCAGCGTCGGGCGGGTCCGGATCGTCGACGACCCGCCCACCACGGGGCAGTTGTACCTGCTCGCCCACGCGGAGAAGAACACCGCGCTGGGCGAGGACATCCGCAACATGTGGCGGTCGGACGCCCAACGCGTCAACCTCCCGGACGAGGATTTCTGGATCTTCGACTCTCACATCGTCGCCGTCTGCATCTTCGACGATGATGACAACCTCACGGGCGCCGAACTGATCACGGAGCCCGCCCGGGTGAACCAGTACAACCGACTGCGGGACGTGGCTCAGCACTACGCCGTTCCGTACAGGCAGTTCGCGGCTCAGGTGGCCGTGAAGGAGGCGTAAGCAGGTGTGTGCCGGTGAGTACGGACTATCAGCAGGCTCGCGAGGCGCTCGGGATTCGGCTCCGGGAACTTCGGCTCTCGGCTTCTGATGGCCGGCTCACCGGCACCGCCCTGGCTCGCAGGCTCGGCTGGTCCAACTCCAAGGTCTCGAAGCTGGAGTTGGGCAAGCAGACGGCCACTCCGGAGGACCTGCGCGCGTGGGCGGCGGCGTGCGGCCAGCCCGCCCTGTACGAGGAACTGCGGGCCAGGCTGGCGGGGTTCGAGTCGCACATCCGCTCGTGGCGCAGGCAACTGGTCGGCGGTCACAAGCCCGTCCAGGACGCCCACAACGAGGCGCAGGCCAACTCGAAGGTGTTGCGCGCCTGGGAATCCTCATGGGTCGTCGGCGTCCTCCAGACTCCCGACTACGCCCGCGCCGTACTGACCCGCTCCGCCGAACGGCACAAGTCTCCGCTCGACATCGAGGCCGCCGTACGCGCCCGGATGAAGCGGCAGGAGCTGCTGTACAGCGGCGGCCGGAAGTACCACGTCATCTTGTGGGAGCCGGTGCTGCGCTCGCTGGTCTGCCCGCCCTCGGTGCTCACCGCCCAGCTCGACCGCCTGGCGGGCGCCATCGGCATGGACACCGTGGAGCTGGGCATCGTGCCGCTCACCGCGTCGCTGAAGTCGCCGCCCGGTCTGGGCTTCTGGATCTACGACGACCGCCAGGTGGTCACCGAGACCTGGCACGCCGAGATGTGGCTCGACGACTCCGACTCCCTCGCCCTCTACCTGCGCATCTGGAACTCTCTCCGCGAGTCCGCGGTCTACGGCGCCGACGCCCACAACGTCATCAACTCGGCGAGGCGAGCCCTCAACCCCCGTTGAGGTGCGAAGCGTTCCTCTTCGCTACGTCACCATGCGCGTTGTGGGCGCAACAACGAGGCTTTGCGGAGGGCCTCCGTCAGCGCATCTTCAGAGCGTTTCAGTTCTTCGCCTCGTGCTTCCACCATGGCCCAGGCCGCATCAATCAGCGTCTGCGCACCCTCGGGCTCTGTTGAACCTGCAAGTCGATTGACTTCGCCTTGCCATCCCACGAAGGAGACCAAGAACGCTTTGAGGGACTCGAACCAAACCGCGTGAGCCTTCCCGACAGCCCTTGGTGCATACAGGGCGATCTTGGTCTCGATGAGTCTCACTGGTTGCTCGGGGCGGTCAGGGTCTAGATCGTCGGGAACTGCCTTTGACGCGAGGGTCTCGTTCCGGACCGCAGCGAACGCCAACATGATGCGGTGGGTTTCCTCCAATGCGTCAGCGCGATGTTCCCAGAATCTCTGATCCCGCTCCCGCGAACGAGTGCCTCGTTGGGTGATCACCGAAGCGAGAAGTGTGGCCGAGGCCCCAAGAAATGTGCCTATCAGCGTGGCTTCAAGAGGGGTCAGTCTCATGCCGGGAACGTAGGGCTCCCCGTGGGGTCTCGGGGGCAAAGTCTGGGGATCTACGGTCGGACGCCCTGGGCGGCCACGAGAGTCTGAGCGCGCACATGACGAAGGGGCGCCCCGTCATGTGGGGCGCCCCTTCGCAATAGACCGTTCACTCAGCTACGACCACGTGGCCCACGCCAACAACGACGCTTACAGTTGACATAATGAATTCAATAAACTTCATGCCAACCTCCACCTTGCGATTTGAAATTGTATTGCTAGGGCATGTGCCCCGGGTTTTGCCCTTACGGAGCGTGCGAATGACCTTGATGAACTCGTAGAAGTGCCAGAGTGCCAGACCAACCGTAAGTGTGATTGCCGGAATCGAACCGGCCGTAGCAATAGCTCAATGAACGGGCTGTAGCACAACGCTAGCACGGGCGACCGAATTTGGCGATCGGTCACCAAAGACCGCCAACCAACTGAAGCCCTGGGGTCTGCAGTTAGCACCCCAGGGCTTCCGCGCGTTCACAACAGGCCGAGCGCGGTGAGCACGGTCATGCAGAGGATCATGCATCCGCCGAAGACGCCGCCGCCGAAGAGCACCGCCACTGCTTTCCGCGCGCCAGGGGTGTGGCTCAGGAAGCCGCCCACCAGGGCCACGATGGTGGACACCAGGGCGCAGATGACGACGATGAGCGCCTTTACACCGAGAGAGAGGTTCAACGGTCCGAATTACCTTTCCGGTGATCGGACCAGGTGTCAGACCTCAGCCCGACCACCACGTGACGCACGTGTGGTCTTGCTGAGGCCCACCGACGTATGGGGCTCATGGAGGGGGCTTGGCTAGAGCCCGGCGCGGAGCCGGTTGTCCTCTCATGCCTGCAATTTGTGCGAAGGACGGCGTTGCCCTTGACCTGGAACGTCGGATCCAGGCTCGCTGCATGCTCGCTTACATTTGTCCCAACTCTACCGGGACCGGGGGGCGCTAGTGCGGCAGTGAGCTGAAGCCGCGTAACTGATTTCCGACCCCGTGCTGGCAGGCGCGGCCGGACGCCCCGCCCGCCCACAAGAGGCCGCCGGAGACCCCACGGAGCACCGGGACGGGCCACCCGCTGGCGGGGCGCGTGCGCACGAGGACGGTCAGCCCCTGGGCACACGCCGGCACCTACCTCTTGTGGCGGTGCTCAACACCCCACGTGACAGCCGCGGTTGGCGCTGACGCCACGACCGGGCCGAGCAGCCCTTGGGGTGAAGCCGCGAGTGTGCGGCCGGGCAACTTCGAGCCCGAATCCGACAGGTCATCCTTCACAGGCGGCTGACGAAGGACGAGCGAGCCATGACGGCAACGCAGAACGGTCCGCAGTTCTCGGGGTCCGGGGACGAACCCCCAAGGAACAGGAAGCACGAGGCTCAGGTCACGATCTTGATCGCGATCATCGCCGGGTGCTTCGCGGGCATCCTGTGGGAGCAGCTCCCCGAGCGGTTCGGTACGTGGAAGTGCATCCACTCCCGCTACCAGACCTGGCGCAACTGCGGTGTCTGGGACGAGATCCTGGCTGCCCTGCCCCGCACGGGTCAGCCCGTGTGGGTGCCAAATCTCGTGCCACCGCTGCGAATTGAGGGCAGGGTCGATCCCCGCCTTTTCACCGAGGAAGAAGCGGTACCCCCAGAAATGGGCGTGCCGGGGCCCGTTCAGCGCATGACGGTGCCGCCGTCGACGTTGATGACCTGGCCGTTGATCCAGGCTCCGTCGGCGGACATGAGGTGGGCCACCATGCCGGCGATGTCGTCGGCCCGTCCGTGCCGGGTGCTGCGGGTGCGGGCGAGCAGCGCCTCCAGGAGGTCGGGGGCCGCGCCCTCCTGGATGGCCTGCGTCAGGATCAGGCCCGGTGCGACGGCGTTGGCGCGGATGCCCTCCCTGCCCCAGCGCGAGGCGACATGCCGGGCGAGGGCGTTGATGCCCGCCTTGGTCGCCGAGTACGCGGGGCGCGCGGCCTCGCCGGTGAAGGCCGCGATGGACGAGGTGTAGACGATCGCGCCGCCGCCCCGGGCCAGGAGTTCGGGAACGGCATACCGCGTGACGAGCATGTGGCCCCGCAGATTGACGGCGAACGTCCGGTCCCACACCGCGAGGTCCATGTCGACGACGTCGGTGTCCTGGGAGACCGCGCCCATGTCGCCCGCGTTGATGTGCACGGCGTCGAGACCGCCGTACGTCCGCACGGTGGTCCGCACGAGTTCGCGGACCGAGGCCTCGTCGGCGATGTCGAAGCCCACCGCGACCGCCTGGCCACCGGCGTCACCGATGGCCGTGGCGGTCCGTCGGGCTCCGTCCAGGTCTCGATCGCCGACGACGACCCGGGCGCCCTCGTCCGCGAGCCGCCGGGCGGAGGCGGCGCCCAGTCCGGTGGCCGCGCCGGCGACGAGAACGGCCTTCTCCTTCAAGCCCTCCACACTGTTCCCTTCACGTCGTCGACGCTCTCCACCACCGCAACCAACCAACAGGTGACGGACTATGGCGCGAGTACCTCGATGACCGTGGCCGAGCCCATGCCGCCGCCCGCGCACATCGCGGCGACGCCGATGCCGCCGCCGCGACGGCGCAGTTCGTGCACGAGCGTGACGAGCATCCGGGCGCCGGTCGCGGCGACCGGGTGACCGAGGGAGCAGCCGCTGCCATTGACGTTGACGCGGTCGGGGTCGAGGCCGAGCAGTTTCACCGCGGCGACCGGTACGGCGGCGAAGGCCTCGTTGATCTCGAAGAGGTCGACGTCGGAGGTCGAAAGTCCGGCGCGGGCAAGGGCTTTGGGGATCACCTTCACCGGGGTGAGGCCCGTCTCGGCGGGGTCGGCGCCGACCGAGGCCCAGGAGCGGACGACGGCGAGGGCGGGCAGGCTCAGCCGATCGCTGGCCACCACCAGGGCGGCGGCACCGTCGTTGGCGCCGCCCGCGTTGCCGGCGGTGATGGAGAAGCCGTCGATCTCCGGGTGGAGCGGCTTGAGCGAGGCGAGCTTCTCCAGGCTGGTGGTGCGGCGGGGGTGTTCGTCGACGGAGAACAGTCCGTGCGGTGTGTCGATGGGCACCAACTCGGCGTCGAAACGGCCTTCGTCGATGGCGCGAATGGCGTTCTGGTGGGAGCGCAGGGCCCATGCGTCCATGTCGGCGCGGCTGAGGCCCGCCCGTACGGCGGTGTTCCAGCCGACCGTGATCGACATGTCCAGGTTGGGGGCGTCGGGCCGGTCGGGGTGCGTGGGCGGGCTCCATGGTTCGACCCACTCCCCGTCGACGCGGAAACGCTGTTTCGGGGACGTGGAAGCCGAGTTGACGCCGCCGGCGATGACGAGTTCGTCCATGCCCGCGCGGATGCTCGCCGCCGCGCTCTGCACGGCGGCGAGTCCGGCGGCGCAGTGGCGGTTGTACGCGAGGCCCGGTACGGAGGTGAGGCCGACGGTCAGCGCCGCGTGCCGGGCAACGACCCCGCCGCCGTACAGGCCCTCGCCGAGGATCACGTCGTCGATCGCGTCCGGGTCGAGGTCGTCCGTGGCGGCTGCGGCGGCGACGATGTGGTGGGCCAGGTCGAACGCGGTGGTGTCGCGCAGGGTGCCCTTGACGGCGGTGCCGACGGGGGTGCGCAGGGCGGACACGAGGACTGCTTCAGGCATGGGTGGTCTCCAACTCGGCGAGCAGGGTGCGGCGCAGCAGCTTTCCGGTCTCGGTCTTGGGGAGTTCGGCGCGGAACACGATCGCGTCGGGGGTCTTGGAGGAGCGAAGCCGGTCCTTGACCCACTGGCGGACCTCGGCCGGGTCGCCCTCGCCGACCACGACGGCCACGATCCGCTGCCCCCACTCGGGGTCGGGCACGCCGATCACCGCCGCCTCGACGATCCCGGGGTGGGCGACGAGAACGTCCTCTATCTCGGCGGGAGCGATGTTCTCACCGCCGCGAATGATGGTGTCGTCGGCGCGTCCCTCGATGAACAGATAGCCGTCGGGGTCCAGTCGGCCCCGGTCCCGGGTGGAGAACCAATCTCCCCCGGCCCCAGGGGGCTGAGAGGTGCCCCCAGCGTCGAGAGCGCTGCGTCCGCCGTACTCTCCGGATATCTGCTCCCCGCGCACGAACACGAGCCCCGTCTCCCCAGCACGGGCCGGTTTCCCGTCGTCGTCACGGATCTCGATCTCGATGCCGGGCAAGGCCCGTCCCACGGAACCGAGTCGGTCCCGTACGGCCGGGTCGGCCGACGCCAGTGCCTCGCGGTGGTCGTCGGGCCCGAGGACCGCGACCGAGGAGGCCGTCTCCGTCAGGCCGTACGCGTTGACGAACCCCGTGCCTGGGAAGATCTCCAACGCCCGTTCCACCACAGGTCGCGGGGTCCTGGCGCCGCCGTAGGCGAGGCTCCGGAGCATGGGAGTGTGGGCGTCGTCGGCCGGGACCTCGGCGACGATGCGGGCCAGCATGGTGGGGACGACGAGTGCGTGGGTGACCTGTTCGCGGCGCGCGGTCTCCAGCCACTCCCCCGCGTCGAAGGCGGACAGGTAGACCAGGCGGCGGCCCGAGTAGAGGTTCGTGAGCAGGTTCATCAACCCGGCCACGTGGTACGGCGGTACGGCAACGAGCGCCGCGTCGCCTTCCTCGGCGGAGGCGAACTCCTGGGTGTTGAGGACGTAGGCGAGCAGGTGCCGGTGGCGCAGCAATGCGGCCTTAGGTTCGGCGGTCGTGCCGCTCGTGTAGAGCACCACGGCTACGGCGTCCTGGTCCTGGGCCAACTCCGCTGCGTCGAACCTCTCTTCAGCGTCCTCTTCGGCGCTCAGTAGTGCGTCGAGGTCGGCGGGGCGCAGTACGAGGGCCTCGGGGTGGCGGGCCAGGAGGCGGGCCAACTGCTCTTCGCCGAGGCGGTAGTTGAGGGGGATGAACGGGATGCTCGCCAGGGCGGCACCGAACAGGGCCACCGGGTAGGCGAGGTGACTGGGGCTCAGATAGAGCACGGCCGGACGGCCCCGGAAGCGGTGCGCGGCGGCGCGGGCGCGGGCGCGCAGGTCCGAGGCGGTCAGGGAGCGGCCGTTCGCCGTCACCACCGGTCGGTCGCCGTCCGAGGCCACCATCTCCAGAATCATGGTTATGTTCATGAGAATGCTATTCTCATCTCACTAGAGCGCTGTTCGCAAGAGAGGAAATCCTTGATGCAGATCAGTGGGAGCTCCGCGGTGGTCGTCGGCGGGGCGGGCGGCCTGGGCGCGGCCACCGTCCGTCGGCTGCACGCGGTGGGAGCGAAGGTCGTCGTAGCCGATCTGGCCGACGAGAAGGGCAAGGCCCTGGAGCAGGAGTTGGGTGTGCGCTACGTGCGCACCGACGCCACCTCCGAGGACGATGTCCAAGCGGCCCTGGCCGAGGCGGAGTCGGCGGGACCGCTCCGCATCTCGGTGGACGCGCACGGCGGTCCGGCGAGCGGTGGCCGGCTCGTCGGCAAGGATGGTTCACCCCTCGACCTCGCGGGCTTCCGTACGACGATCGACGTGTATCTCACCGGCGTGTTCAACGTGATGCGGCTGGCCGCAGCCGCCATCGCCCGGCAGGAGCCCGCCGAGGGCGGCCGGGGCGTCATCGTGAGCACGGCCTCGATCGCCGCGTACGAGGGCCAGATCGGCCAACTCCCTTACGCGGCAGCGAAGGGCGGGGTCGTCAGCATGACCCTGGTCGCCGCCCGCGACCTCTCCCCGCTCGGCATCCGGGTCGTCACGATCGCGCCGGGCACCTTCAACACGCCGGCCTACGGCAGGGCGGGCGACCAGTTGGAGGCCTACTGGGGGCCGCAGATCCCGTATCCGAAGCGCATGGGGCTGCCGGTCGAGTACGCGGGTCTCGTGCAGCACATCGTCGAGAACGACTATCTCAACGGCGAGGTCGTCCGTCTCGACGGCGCCCTCCGGTTCCCGCCGAAGTAACCGGCATGAGTCAAGTGACAGGCCGGGGCGGGCAGTTGAAGGGCAAGGTCGCGTTCGTCGCGGGCGCCAGCCGCGGCATCGGCCGTACGGTCGCGGTGGCGCTCGCGGAGGCGGGTGCCTCGGTCGCCGTGGCCGCGCGTTCCGAGCGGGAGGGCCGGCTGCCCGGGACGATCCACTCGGTCGCGGACCGGATCACCGCGGCGGGCGGACGTGCGCTGCCGGTGCCCTGCGACGTGAGCGACGAGGCGTCGGTCGACGCGGCTGTCGCCGCCGCCGTCGCGGAGTTCGGCGGGATCGACATTCTCATCGCCAATGCCGGGGTGCTGTGGCTGGGCCCGGTCGAGTCGACGCCGCTCAAGCGCTGGCAGTTGTCGCTGGACGTCAATCTGACCGGGGTGTTCCTGGTGACCCGGGCGGTGATTCCGCATGTACGGGCGCGTGGCGGTGGCTCGTTGGTGGCCGTGACGACCGGCGGGGTGGGCATGACGGACCGGGGTGCGAACGCGTACTGGGTGTCCAAGGCGGCCGTCGAGCGTCTCTACCTGGGCCTCGCCGCCGACTTGAAGAAGGACAACATCGCCGTCAACTGCCTTGCTCCGTCACGGGTGGTGCTCACGGAGGGCTGGCAGGCGAGTGGCGGGGGCCGGGAGATCCCGCCGGAGATGGTGGAGCCTCCGGAGGCGATGGCGCGGGCCGCCGTGCTCCTCGCGGGCCAGGACGCCACCGGCCTCACGGGGACCGTCCAGCGCTCGGAATCCCTTGCCTGAAAGGCAGTTGGCCTGCGGGAGACGCGGGATACGCATGACTGTTCGGCATCTTCGGGGGCACTCGGGAGACAACGGCGCAGCCACCGGGATCACCGGTCGCTCGCCGTCTATCCGTAGGGGTTAACAGATGCTTGCATTCGTGGCGGCCGCGCTCTTCTTCATCGCCTTCATCATCCGTGTCACCGAGACGTCGACGCAGATCGTCTTCAGCTCGACGAGCCTCATGCTGCTCGGGCTCGCCTTCCTCGCCGCGCACTCGGCGGGCGTGGGGTCCGGCTGGTCCGCCCGGCGCAGCAGCGGCCGTCGGCGCTGAGGGAACGGCGCGCTCCCTCGGTAGCGCGCCTCCTTCGCCGACCGCCGACCGGTCACCGCCCGGCGCGTTCTCGCACCGCCGCACAGACCCCACCGTCGACGAGAACGTCGATTCCGGAAACGAAAGCGGCCTCGTCCGACAGCAGGAACGCCACCGCGGCCGCGACGTCCTCGGCCCGGCCCACCCGCCCGAGCGGCGTCTGCTCCACCAGAGCGGCCATGGCGGGCTGGGCCGAGGCCTCCTGTTGCCCCTGAGGGGTGTCGATGACGCCCGGCGAGACGGAACACACCCGGGCGCCGTACGGCCCGAGCCGCACCGCCTCCCGCCGTACGAACCGGTGCACCCCGTGCTTGGCCCACGCGTATGCGAGACCGGTGTTCTCCACAGCGGGCCCGAGGGCCTCGCGCAGCCGGTCGAGAAAATCCTCACGGAGCGGATCGTCGAGGATCGCGACTACGACGGGATCGGCCTCCAGATTGCCGAGGAGCGGGGCCATCGAGGCGAAGCACACCATCGCGGTCCCCTTGGTGGCGAGCGGGCGGAGTGCCTCGGCCAGGCGCGCGGTGCCGACGAGGTCGACCTCGAAGATGCGCCGCCAGTCGGCCATGGTGGGCGAGATCCCGGCGGCGTGCGAGACGGCCCTCAGGGAGCCCAACTCGGCGACGCGGGCGGTGAGTCGGGACAGTCCGGCCCTGTCGGTGATGTCGAGGACGAAGGGTTCGACCTCGATCTCCCCGTCCGCGGCGGCCAGTTCCTTCGCCGCGGCGGTCACGGCCGGCTCGTCCCGGTCCACCAGCAGCAGCGTGTCCACCAGTTCGGTGAGCCGCCGCGCGCAGGCCAGTCCCATGCCGCGCCCCGCGCCGGTCGCGATGCCTACGATCGTCATACGTCCCCTTCTCCGTGACCCCAGACCTTCTCCAGTCCCGGCCGCGCCACCCGGTCCACGAGTTCCACGAGCAGCCCGCTCGGCCCGCGCAGAAAGGCGAAGGGCGCGCCGCCGGAAGCGGACCGGCTCGCCTCGGTCACGAAGCCCTGCCCGATGAGTTCGGCCGCGTCCGCGGCGACGTCGTCGGACCAGTAGCCGACGTGGTGCACACCGCCGCCCGCCACCGGTTCCCACAGCGTTCCCGGGATGCGGCGGACGATCTCCAGCCGGGGCACCGTCCGGGAGTAGGCGCAGCTGATGTCGAGAACGGCGTTTCCGGTCGGCAGCGTCAGCGGTACCGCCCCGCCGATCTCGGCGCACCACTCGTACCCGAACGCGGCCGAGAACTCGGCCAGCGTCCCCTCGAAGTCCTCGACGACAAACCCGAGATGGAACTGGTCCTCCGCCCTCACGACTCCCCCACCACCCCGGAAACGTCATGCTCACCCAGGCGGGGCGGCGGCCCGTACTCCGGCTCGTACCCCTCGACCCGCACGGAACTGCGCACCAGCCGGAAGTCCCCCGCCGTCACCACCGTCTCCGGTGTCGCCGCCAGCGCCTGCGGCAGCGTGCGTACGGCGGCGGCGGGCACCCCGAGCGGGCGCAGCCGCGCCTCCCAGGCCGCGGCGGTGTCCCCCGCCAGGGCGTCGGTCACGGCGGCGAGCACCTCCTCCCGCCGCTCCGCGCGTTCGGCCATGGTGGGGAATCCCTGGACGCCGGCCTCGGCGGCGAAGGACTTCCAGAAGCCGTCGTGGGTGATGAAGAGCGCCAAGTAGCCCTCGGCGGTGGGAAAGAGCTGGGCCGGTACGTAGTAGGAGTGCGCGCCGAGCGGCAGCCGGCGTGGTTCGACGCCCTCGTTGAGGTAGGCGGAGGCACGGTAGTTGAGCTGAGAGAGCATCACATCCCTCAGCGACACCTCCACTTGGCCGCCGCGCCCGGAGACGATCTGGGCGAGGAGCCCCAACGCGGCTGTCAGGCCTGAGGAGTTGTCGGCCGAGGAGTAGCCGGGCAGGGTCGGCGGCGCGTCCGGGTCTCCGGTCAGCGCGGCGACACCCGTGGCCGCCTGCACCACATAGTCGAAGGCGGGCTCGTCGCCCGCCTCCAGTCCGTATCCGGTGAGCGCGACGCACACGATCCGGTCGTTCCACTTGCGCAGCACGTCGTAGGTCAGGCCCAGCCGGTGGATGGCCGACGGTTTGAGGTTGACGAGCAACGCGTGGGCGTCGGCGACGAGTTCACCGAGCCTGGCCTGTCCGTGGTCGGTCGTGAGGTCGAGGCGGATGCTGCGTTTGCCGCGGTTGAGGCTGGCGAAGTAGGCGTCGCTCACCTGGCGGGAGATGTCCCCGCCCGGCGGTTCGATCTTGGTGACCTCGGCGCCGAGATCGGCGAGCATCATCGTGGCGTAGGGGCCGGCCAGCATGTGGCCGACCTCCAGGATGCGGATGCCGTCGAGCGGTCCGGTGGTCATCGCAGGTCCGCGGCGAGGGCGGCGAGCATGTCGCGGGTGCGGTACTTGGAGGCGACCAGTTCGTCGCGGTTGTCGCCGATGGGCAGCAGCCGTACAGAGAGATCGGTGACCCCGGCGTCCGCGAACCGCTTGAAGCGGGCGGCAATGGCGTTCTCGTCGCCCGCCGCGCACAGGTCGCCGACGTCGCGGGCGTCGCCGTACTCAAGAACGCGTTGGTAGTTGGGCGAGATCTCGGCCTCGCCGAGGATGCGGTTGGCGCGTTCGCGGGCCTCGTCGACGCGGTCGGGGCCGCACAGGCAGACCGGGATGCCCGCGACGATCCGCGGTGCCGGGCGTCCGGCGCTCTCGGCGGCCTTGGTGATGCGGGGGACGACGTGTTCGGCGACGGCGCGTTCGTCGGCCATCCACAGGACGGTCCCGTCGGCCCGCTCTCCGGCGAGGCGCAACATGACCGGGCCGAGGGCCGCGATCAGGACCGGCAACGGGGAGACCGGCGCGAGGGTGAGCGGGTTGTGGACGGTGAAAGTGTCGTTCTCGACATCGACCATGTCCGTTCCGCCGAACACGGCGTCCAGGACGTCCAGGTAGTCGCGGGTGAAGGCGGCCGGTTTCTCGTACGGCAGTCCCAGCATGTCCCGGATGATCCAGTGGTGGGACGGTCCGAGGCCAAGGGCGAGGCGTCCGCCCGCCGCGGCCTGGGCCGAAATCGCCTGCCGGGCAAGGGCGATGGGGTGCTGGGCCTGCAACGGCACGACGGCGGTGCCGAGTTCGATCCGCTCGGTGCGCGCGCCCATCAGCGCGATCGCGGTGAGCGCGTCGAAGTCGGTCGGGATCTGCGGCACCCACACGGTGTCGAAGCCCGCCTTCTCGGCCCATGTCACGTCGTCGATCATCCGCGTGACCTTGCGGACCGAGTCCCCGCGTTCGGGCCCGATCATCACTCCGATACGCACGCTGCCTCCAGGTTTTCGGGTCGGCGCCGGGTCATGGCGAGGTGACGGATGTCAGAGCGCGCATCTTGGCCACGAGGGCGTCGAGCGGCGTGCCCGTCGGGAAGACCGCGGCGGCTCCCGCGGTGAGCAGCTTCGGCACGTCGGCCGGCGGGATGGTGCCGCCCACCACGACGGCGATGTCCTCGGACCCCGTGGCGCGCAGTGCCTCGATTACTCGGGTGGTGAGAGCGAGGTGCGCGCCGGAGAGGATGCTGAGGCCGACCACGGCGACGTCCTCCTGGACAGCGACGGCCACGATGTCGTCGACGCGCTGCCGGATCCCGGTGAAGATGACCTCGAAGCCCGCGTCGCGCAGGGTCCGCGCGACGATCTTGGCCCCGCGGTCGTGTCCGTCGAGCCCCGGCTTGGCGACCAGTACGCGGGCTTTCATCAGAACACCACCGGCTGCTGGAACTCGCCCCAGACCGCCTTCAGCGCGGCCACCATCTCGCCGACCGTGCAGTAGGCGTTGGCGCAGTCGATCAGGATGGGCATGAGGTTCTCGGTACCTTCCGCGGCGCGGGTCAGTTCGGCGAGGCGTTGCCGTACGACGGATGCGTCGCGGGTGGCCTTCACGTCGGCGAGCCGTTTCAGCTGCCGGTCGCGGCCCTCCGCGTCGAGTTCGTACGTGGCGAGGTCGGGCGGTGGCTCGTCCGCGACGAAGCGGTTGACGCCGACGACCGGCCGGGTGCCCGCCTCGACCTCGCGGTGCAACTGGTAGGCCTCGTCGGCGATGAGGGTCTGCAGGTAGCCGTCCTCGATGGCGCGGACCATGCCGCCGTAGCGCTCCAGGTCGTCCATGATCTCGACGATGCGGGCCTCGGTGGCGTCGGTGAGCGCCTCCACGAAGTACGAGCCGCCCAGCGGGTCCGCGACCCTGGTAACGCCCGTCTCATGAGCGAGAATCTGCTGTGTGCGCAGCGCGAGTGTCGCCGACTCCTCGCTGGGCAGGGCGAACGGTTCGTCCCAGGCGGCCGTGAACATCGACTGGACGCCGCCGAGGACCGAGGCGAGTGCCTCGTAGGCGACGCGGACGGTGTTGTTCTGCGCCTGGGGCGCGTACAGGGAGGCGCCTCCGGCGACGCAGCCGAAGCGGAACATGGCGGCCTTGTCGCTGTCCGCCCCGTACCGTTCGCGCACGATGGTCGCCCACCGCCTGCGTCCGGCACGGTACTTGGCGACCTCTTCGAAGAAGTCGCCGTGCGTGTAGAAGAAGAAGGAGACCTGCGGGGCGAACTGATCGATCGTCATACGGCCGCGGGCCAGCACCGTGTCGCAGTAGGTGACCCCGTCCGCGAGCGTGAACGCCATCTCCTGTACGGCGTTGGCGCCCGCGTCGCGGAAGTGCGAGCCGGCGACCGAGATCGCATTGAAGCGCGGTACCTCGGCCGCGCAGAACTCGATGGTGTCGGCGATGAGTCGCAGGGAGGGTTCGGCGGGCCAGATCCAAGTGCCCCTGGACGCGTACTCCTTGAGGATGTCGTTCTGGATCGTCCCGGTGAGTTTCGCCCGGGGCACGCCCGCCCGTTCGGCGGCGGCGACATAGAAGGCGAGCAGGATCGCGGCCGTGCCGTTGATGGTGAAGCTGGTGCTGATCCTGTCGAGGGGGATGCCCTCGAAGAGGACCTCGGCGTCGGCGAGTGTGTCGACGGCGACGCCCACGCGGCCGACCTCCTCGGTCACTTCGGGGTCGTCGGAGTCGTAGCCGCACTGCGTGGGCAGGTCGAGCGCCACGGAGAGTCCGGTGCCGCCCTGCTTGAGGAGGTAGTGGTAACGGAGGTTGGAGGATTCGGCGGTGCCGAAGCCGGAGTACTGGCGCAGTGTCCACAGCCGGCCCCGGTAGCCGGTGGCGTAATTGCCGCGCGTGAAGGGGAAGTTGCCCGGCGCGGGCGGTGCGGTGCCGACGTCGTCGGGGCCGTAGACCGGTTTGAGGGGCAGGCCGGACGCGGTCCGGACGAGGTCGTCGCCCTGGGGCGGTGTGGGAGGCGTCATCGCAGGAGGTCCTTCATCACTTTTCCGGTGGCGTTCAGCGGCAGTTCCGTGCGGAACTCCACGGTCCGGGGCACCTTGAACCCGGCCATGCGGAGCCGGCTCCACTCGATCAACTCGTCGGCGGTCAGCGACTGTCGGAGGACGACGAAGGCCTTGCCGACCTGTCCCATCCGTTCGTCCGGGACGCCGATCACGGCGGCCTGGGCGACCGCCGGGTGTTCCATCAGGAAGCCCTCGATCTCGGCCGGGTAGGCGTTGAAGCCGCCGACGATGAACATGTCCTTCTTGCGGCCGACGATCCTCAAATAGCCACGCTCGTCGAGCGTTCCGAGGTCCCCGGTGTGCAGCCAGCCGTCCTCGTCGATGGCCTCGGCGGTCGCGTCGGGGTCGTTGAAGTAGCCGCGCATCACGCTGTAGCCGCGGACCAACACCTCGCCGTCGTCGGCGACTTGGACCTCGACGCCGTCGCAAGGGGTGCCGACGGTGGTGGCGATGTCCTCGAAGGAGTCGCCGGGCCGGGTGGCGGTGGCCGTGCCCGCCTCGGTCAGGCCGTAGCCCGTCATGATCGAGGTGAAGGGCAGTTCCGTCATCACGCGGCGGATCAGTTCGACCGGGATGTCGGCGGCCCCGGTCACCGCAACTCGCAGTGAGGACAGGTCTCTTGTGCCGCGGTCGGTGAGCAGGGAGTGGTAGAGCGTGGGCGGGCCGGGCAGGACCGTCACCTTCTCGCGCTCGACCAGGTCGAGGACGGTGTCCACGTCGAAGACGGGCACGGGGAGGATGGTCATGCCGCGGATGAGCGACGCGACCATGCCCGCCTTGAAGCCGAAGATGTGGAAGAACGGGTTGACGATCAGATAGCGGTCACCCTCCCGGACCCCGGCCAGGTCGCACCACTCCGCGTACAGGCGGAGCGTCTGGGCGTGGGTCATCAGGACGCCCTTGGGCCGGCCGGTGGTGCCCGAGGTGAACACGATGTCGCTGACCTGGTCGCCGGTCACCTTCCGCTCGAAGGGTGAACCGCTCGCCAGGAAGCCGGACTTGAGGTCGATCACCGGCACACCGGGCGGTGCTTTGAAGTCCAGACCGAGGAAGCCCTCCTGGACGAGAACGGCCTTCGCACCGCTGCGCACGATGATGTCGTGCGCCTCGTCCGCCTTGAACCGGGTGTTCACTGGCACCACCACACCGCCCGTCGTCATCAGACCGAAGGCCGCGACGATCCACTCGGCGGAGTTGGGCGCCCAGATCGCGACCCGGTCGCCCTGCTCCACCCCGGCCGACGCGAACGCACCCGCAGCCACACGCACCCGCTCGACCAGCTCGGTGAACGTGAGGCGGAGCGGGCCGTCCACCACAGCTTCGGCATCACCGAAGCGGTCGGCCGCGCTCAGCACCATCCGCGGGATGCTCTCCCAGGTCATACGCCGATCAACCGGGCGAGGTTGCCGCCCATGATCTTGGCCTGGTCGGCCTCCTTCATGCCCTGGAGCGCGTCGATGTAGGAGACCGGGTCGGCCAGCCCCTCGGGGTGCGGATAGTCGGACCCGAACAGGACGCGCTCGACTCCGACGACTTCGGAGAGCGCGGCCATGTCCTCCTCCCAGAACGGGCTGATATGGATGCGCTTCCTGACCTCTTCGACCGGGTCGCCCAGGAAGCCCTTCGGCTGCTTCTTGTAGGTGCTGCCCAGTTGGTCGAGCAGAGGCAGCAGCCAGGAAGAGCCGTTCTCGATGACCGAGACCTTCAGTTCCGGGAAGCGGAACAGGGCTCCGTGGCAGACCCAGGACGCGACCGCGTCGGTGACCGGCCGCCACTCGGACATCATCCGGAAGACCTGCGCCTGGAACGGCGTCATCTCCTGGCTCTTACCCTCCCAGTCGCTGGAGTAGCGCGAGTAGCCGCTGTCGGAGGAGTGCATGGCCACCAGCACCCCCGCCTCCTCGACCCGCTTCCAGAAGGGGTCGAACTCCGGCAGCGCGAAGGACCGCGAGCCGCCGTAGCCGGGGACCGGGGCGGGCCGGATGAGAATGGCCCTCGCTCCGCGCTCAAGGCACCACTCCAGTTCGGCGATCGCCTTGTCCAGGATCGGCAGGCTGATCACCGGGGTGGTGAAAATGCGGTTCTTGTAGTTGAACTGCCAGGTCTCGTGCAGCCATTGGTTGAGGGCGTGGACGACGACGTGGATCAGCTCCGGGTCGTCCCGCATGCGTTCCTCGACCAGGCTGGCGAGGGTCGGGAACATCAGCGTCTGCTGGATGCCCAGGTCGTCCATGAGCGCCAGGCGGGGCCCGGGCTCGCGGAACGCGGGGATCGACCGCATCGGCTCGCCGAACAGCTCCCGGTGGGACTTGCCCTCCGGGTTCCCCTCACGGAAGTAGTCCTCCCACGCGCCGGGCCGGGCGACGACCTCGAAGGTGGGGTTGGGAATGTAGTCGCTGATCTGACCGCGGATGGCGATCTTCGTACGGCCTTTCACCTGCACGTACTGAATGGCGCTCGCGTACTGCTTGGGCAGGTACCGGGTGAGCGCATCCTCCGTCTCATACAGGTGGTTGTCCGCGTCGAACAGTGGATACGGCGGCACACGCGATGGCATGAGATCCTCCTTCGCAGATTTCGAGAATCATATTCTCACTCTTGATGAGCGGCAATGTTCTTGCGGAGAACGAACTTCTGGACCTTGCCGCTGGCGGTCCGCGGGAAGTCCTCGGCGAAGTGCAGTTCCTCCGGCCACTTCTGACGGGCCAGGCCCGCCGCGGCGAAGTGGGCGCGCAGGTCGTCGAGGGTGGGTTCGGGGTGGCCGGGCCGCAGTCGTACGACGGCTGCCGCGTGCTCGCCGAGGCGGGCATCCGGGGCGGCCACGACCGCGGCCTCGGCGACGGCCGGCAGGGCGAGGAGAACCTCCTCCACCTCCAGCGCGCCGATGTTCTCGCCGCCGCGGATGATGATGTCCGCCTTGCGGTCGGTGATGGTCAGGTAGCCGTCCTCGTCGAACTCACCGATGTCGCCGGTGCGGTACCAGCCGTCCTCGTCGAAGGCCCGCTCGGTGAGGGCCGGGTCGGTGTAGCCGAGGCACAGGTCCGGGCCGCGGCTGAGGATCTCACCGTCCTCGGCAAGCCGGATCTCCACTCCGGCCAGCGCGTCGCCGTCGGTGTAGAGCCGCTTGTCCTCGGGCGCGGTGTGGGCCGAGGCGGTGATCGAGGGGTGCTCGGTGCTGCCGTAGGCGCGGAAGACCGTGATGCCGAGGTCGGCGAGGCGTCTGGTCACCGCGTTCGGTACGGCCGCGCCGCCGAGGCCCGCGTACTTCATGCGCGTGAGGTGGCCGGGCGTGAAGTCGGGGTGGTCGAGGAGGCTCGTCATGTAGTAGGTGGCGCCGCCTCCGACGGTGAGTCCGTCGCGGGCCATCAACTCCAGGGCGAGGCCCGGGTCCCAGGTGTCGGCGAGGTTCACCGGGCTGCCGTCGAGGACGGGGATCAGGAAGGCGTTCACCATGCCGATGAAGTGGCCGACGGGTGCGGAGGTGAGCTGGTCGCCGCGGTCGGGCGGGTAGCGGCCGGCGAGTTGGCGGGTCTCGAAGCCCAGGGTGCGGTGGCTGTGCACAACTCCCTTGGGGTCACGGGTCGTTCCGGAGGTGAAGGCGATCAGCGCGGGTCCGGACGGGTCCGTCGGCACGACGCCGACGAGCGGTTCGTCGGCGAGCAGCTCGTCGAAGTCCCGCCCTACGACGCCGACCACGGGGATCTTCGCGCTCAGCTCGGGGTCGTGGCGCAGGTGCCCGAACCGTTCGGCGGTGACGAAGACCTTGGGCTCGACGGTCTCCAGGATGTAGCCGACTTCCTTGCGTCCGTAGAAGTGGACGATCGGCACCACGACCGCGCCGAGGAAGGCAGAGGCCCAGAAGACCGCCGCCGCCTCCATCCAGTTGGGCAGTTGGAGGGCCACGACGTCACCGGGGCCGACACCGCGTTCACGCAGTCCGGCGGCCAGTCGGCGGGCCGTCGACTCGACCTCGGCGAAGGTCCCCTCCCAGGGGCGTACCGCCGAGTGCACGCGGAACACGGCTCCCGGGGCGGCCGTCAGTCCCCGCGCCAGCAGGTCACCGATCGTCTCACTGGTCCACCAGCCCTCCGCCTCATACCGGTTGACGAGTTCAGCGGGGATCGTTCGCACGACAGGAACTTCCTCTCGCCATTGAGAATTGCACTCTCTCAGAGCGAGAAGGTAAATTCCATACATGGGACGAGACCACGGGTTCCACCCGGTGCGGATCACACGGATCATCCAGGAGACGCCCGACACACGGACGTACGTACTCGACGCGCCCTTCCCGTACCGGGCGGGCCAGTTCGTGACGATCAAGGCCTGTGGCACGCTGCGCAGTTACTCCATGTCCAGTTCGCCGGAGACGGACGCCGAGTTGATGACGACGGTGAAGCGGGTTCCGGGGGGTCTGGTGTCCAACTGGATGCACGACCATCTCGCTCCCGGCGACGTCGTCGAAACCACGCTCCCCGCAGGGGTGTTCTGTCTACGGGAGGGCGAAGGGGCGGGCGGGGAACGGGAGTTGGCCGCTCCGGTGGTGGCGTTCTGCGGGGGCAGCGGAATCACGCCGATCCTGTCGCTCGCCAAGTCTGCGCTGGTCGGCACCGGGCGCCCGGTGCGGGTCCTGGCCGCCGACCGGGACGCTGATTCCGTCATCTTCGCCGCCGCGCTGGGCGAGTTGGCCGAGCGGTACCCGGACCGGTTCGAGGTCCGGCACCACCTCGACGACCGGCAGGGGTTCGTCACCGCGGACCAGGTCCGGGAGTTCGCGGGCGGCGCCCCGGACGCGGATTTCTACCTCTGCGGGCCCGCGCCCTTCATGGACCTGGTGGAGAACGCGCTTCTCGCCCACGGAGTCGCCCCCGAGCGGATCTTCGTCGAGCGGTTCGCGCAGGCCGCCGCCGATCGCCCGCTCCACGAGAACCCCGCGCAGGAATCCGAGGAGCCCACCGAACGGGACAGCACTCTCACGCTCGTGCTCTCCGGCAAGCGGCACACGCTCGCGCAGCGCGCCGGCGAGACGTTTCTGGAGAGCGCGCGTCGGGCCGGTCTGGCCCCGCCGTTCTCCTGCGAGGCGGGCAACTGCGCCACCTGTATCGCCCACGTCACCGAGGGCGAGGCCAAGATGCGCGTCAACAACGCGCTCGACGACGACGAGATCGCCGAGGGCTGGGTCCTGACCTGCCAGGGCGAGCCGACCACACCGCACGTCACTGTCGAATACGAGGACTGAGGCCATGGACGTAGATCTCGAACTCGACGAGGGCCTGGCGGTCGTCACCATCGACCGGCCGCGCGCCCGCAACGCCATCGCCCCGACCACGATGGACGAACTGGACAAGGCGCTCGACGCGGCCGCGGGCGCCAGGGCCCTGGTCGTCACGGGCGCCGGCGACCGGGCGTTCGTCTCCGGCGGGGACCTGAAACAGCTGAGTGCGATCCGTACCGAGGAGGACGCGATGGCCATGGCCCTGCGGATGAGGAGGATCTGCGATCGCATAGCGGCCTTCCCCGGACCGGTGATCGCCGCGTTGAACGGCCACGCGTTCGGCGGCGGCGCCGAGGTAGCAGTGGCTGCGGACATCCGGGTCGCCGCCGACGACATCAGGATCGGCTTCAACCAGGTTGCCCTGGCCATCATGCCCGCGTGGGGCGGCGCCGAGCGCCTGGCCCAACTGGTCGGCAAGGGAAGGGCGTTGATGCTGGCCGGTGCCGGGACGGTGCTCGACGCGGCCGAGGCCCAGCGCGTCGGACTCCTCGAACTGGTGCTGCCGCGCGCCGAGTTCGCCGAGGGCTGGCGCACGCTGGCCAGATCCCTCGCGACCAATCCGGCACGGGAGATCAAACGCGTGATGAGCGGAGCCGTCCCGGAGGAGGAGGCGGCCCGCGCCTTCGCCCGCCTCTGGGTGTCCGACGAGCACTGGCAGGCAGCGGAGAGGGTGATGTCCCGTGGGTGACACACGAGTTGGGGCGACCGGAGCGAGCGCCGACCTGAGCGGCACCGACCTGACCGACGTACGGGCGAACACGGACCGTGCGGCGGCCGGTGACGGGCGGGTGCGGGTCGAGTCGAGCCCGGTGGGGCCGATCGTACGGCCGCCGGACGCGAGCGATCTCGTCGTCCTGTATCTGCACGGGGACCGGCAGTTGTCGGGTTCGCCGGAGTCGGCGGTGGACCTGGCCGAGCGACTCGCCTTGCGGACAGGGGCAGTTGTGGTGTGCCCGCGCTATCGGTCGTCGTTCCCGGGGGCGTTGGACGACGTGCACGCCGTATACAGCTCGTGTCAGGCGCGTGGTCCGGTCGCGTTGGCCGGTGAGCGGTTGGGGGCCGGGCTCGCGGCCTCGCTGCTGGTGCGGCTGCGGGACATGGGGGCGCCGGAGCCGGACTGCGCGGTGCTGATCTCGGCGCTGCTCGATCTGACGCTGGACGCACCGAGTCTGCTGTTCAACGCGGCAGCCGATCCGGGCTTCGACATCGACGAACTCCGGTTGCACGCGGCCCGGTTCGCGGGCGGCGCCGACCGGACCAACCCGCTGCTGAGCCCGCTGCACGCCAATCTGCACGGGCTGCCGCCGATCCAACTCCTGGTCGCCGGTACCGATCCGCTGCTGGACGACTCCCTGTCGTTCGCCGCCCGCGCGGCGCACTCCGGTGTCACGGTGGATCTCCGGGTACGGCCGGACGCGGTGAGTCTGCACCCGGAGAGCGTCACGGCGATGGCCGATTTCATACAGGCGTGGGCCCGAGCAGCACGCCCATGACATCGCGGATGATCTCGGGGTAGTCGGTCCGCTCCTCGTCGAGCATCCACTGCTGCTGGACCCCTTCGAGCATCGCCACCACGGCGGTGGCGGCGGCTCGGGGGGTCAGGCCGCTGGGTACGCGGTCGCCGTAGAGCGCGGTGAGGTGCTCGACGGTGTGGTCCTGGATCGCCCGGTAGTAGTCGTGGCAGAACCGCTGTGCCTCGTCGCTGCCGCTGACGCCCTCGGCCACGAGAACGCTGTGTATCTGGGCGAGACCGGGATTCTTGTGGTCGTAGGTGATGACCTCGGCGAGCAGCCCGGGCAGGTCCTTGCCGGCGTCCGCGTGGAGCGCGGCCAGGTGTTCGCGGGCGAGGTCCTCGCGGAGCTGGACGAGGGCGAGGAGAAGCCGCTTCTTGCTGGGGAAGTAGTGCAGTACGCCCTGCCGGGTCAGGCCTGCGCGCTCGGCCACGGCGTCGATGGATGCCTTCTTGTAGCCCCGCTCGGCGAACACCCCCAGCGCGGCGGCAAGAATCTCCTCGTGTCGGGCCGTCGTCATTGAGCACCCCTTCCACCCCGGCAACACCCATGTGACATTACGGTTGCCGTCGCGATCGGGCGACCCTTCCGGCCAGTGTTCGGGTACCGCGTGGTGGGCGGTGTGCGGCGCGCGGGCCGGGCCGCCGTTCAGGAGCCGAGGCTCTGCGGCAGCCCGGCGGGCAGCTCGGTCTCACGCGCCTCTGGACGGTGGCTCGAAGCCGGAGACGATCACGACGTTCGTGTCGGCCGCGGCCTGCCGCAAGGGCTTCGCCCGCTCGTACGCCTCCGACTCGTACCACGCACGCGCGGCTTCGGCGCTCTCAAATTCGAGAACGACGGTCCGGTCGCCGTGCCACTCGCCTTCGAGGAGTTGCGGCCGGCCGTCGACCGCGAGGACGGTCGCGCCTCCCTCGGCCATCGACGGACCGGCCGCCCGGCTGTAGGCGTCCATCCCGGTCGGGTCCTTGATGGACTCGGTCAGGATGACGTACCCCTTGGGCATCCGGTTCTCCTCAGCTCACTGGCTCACTGTGATCGCGCGCTCGGGGCAGCTCCCCAGCGCCGTGCGGACCTGTTCCTCGTACTCTGCGGGGACCTCGGGGGTCAGCACCTCGGCGTAACCGTCGTCGGTCAGGTTGAACACCTCGGGGCAGATCGACCAGCAGATTCCATGACCGCGGCAACGGTCCGCGTCGACGACGGCCTTCATCGGGCGGCCCCCTCAGAGCCCTCGGCCGTCTCGGACTCCTCGGCGAGCGTGAACTCCAGGTTCAGATGGGTGAGTCCGCGCAGGATGTACGTCGGCAGGTAACGGAAGTTCCGTGCGTCGGCAGGGCCGTGCGCACTTTCCGAGATCCTGATGTCCGTCGTGCGGTCGAGCATGCGCTCGATGCCCACCCGGCCCTCGGCGCGGGCCAACGGGGCGCCGGGGCAGGTGTGGGGACCGCGGCCGAAGGCGAGGTGGTGGCGGGCGTTGGCGCGGGCCGGGTCGAAGACCTCCGGGTCCTCGAAGTGGCGCGGGTCGCGGTTCGCGGCGCCGTTGAGGACCATGACGGTGGTGCCGGCCGGGAGGTCGACGCCGCCGACCGTGGAGGGGACGCGGGACAGCCGGAAGTCGCCCTTGATCGGGCTCTCCGTGCGCAGCACCTCTTCGACGAAGTTCGGGATGCGGTCGCGCTCGGTGCGCAACAGGTGCTGCAGATCGGGGTCTTCGGCGATCATCTTGAGCGCGTTGCTCAGCAGCCGGACGGTGGTCTCCTGGCCGGCCGCGAAGAGGTTGGTGGCGACGCGGGCCACGTCGGCGACGTCGGGGGTCGAGCCGTCGGGGAACTTCGCGGTGGCGAGACCCGTGATCACGTCCTCGCGGGGTTCGCGGCGGCGATCCTCGACGTAGGCCGAGAACTGCCCGTACAGGTACTCCAGCGGCGAGTGCGCCACCTCGCCGTCCGTGCTCCCGATGCCGCCCCGCGGCTGGTGCTCCAGGCCCTCCACGAACGTGTTGCGGTCCTCGTCGGGCACGCCGAGCAGATCGGCGATGACCCGCAGGGTGAAGGGACCGGCGAACCCGCTGATGAAGTCGCCCTCGCCGGCGGCGAGATACGCGTCGAGCTGGGTGTCGGCGAGGTGCCACATCGACGCCTCGTTCTCCTTGAGGCGGCGCGGGGTGATCAGCCGCATCAGCAGTCCGCGGTGGTCCGTGTGCATGGGGGCGTCGAGCGTCGGCAACTGGTCGCTCATCGGGAGCTGGTCGCGGTACTGCTCGATCAGCGCGCTCACGTCGTCGCCGACGAGCGGGACCGGGAACCCGGGGAAGGGGCCGGTCACCGAGATGCAGGACGAGAAGGTGTCGGAGTCGTTGAGGACCTGGATCGCCTCGTCGTACCCGGTCACCATCGTCACGTCGTGGTGGCTCTCGCGTTGCACCGGGCACTTCCCGCGCAGGGCCGCCAAGTAGGGATAGGGGTCCGCGACGACTTCGTCGTCCTGGAAGAAGTCGATCGCCTCGAAGTCCTTCACGGTGTGCACGGTTCCCTTCCGTCACCAGTCTGACGACGAGCGACGATATCAATGTTCTCTAATTGCGAGAAGCTCGCTTTCACTTTTGTGGAGCGGGAGTTGCGGGTGTCGTCAGGCGCCCTTGGCCCATGTGGTCGAGGGCCGCGTCGGCCGCCGTCAGCACGGTTCCCGTCGGGGCGCCGGCCGAGTCGGCGAGGTCGGCCAACAGCCGCACGTCCTTGCACAGCAGCGGTCCGGCGCGCTCGGCGAGACGGTCCAGCGTGCCGCCCGCGGCCTTCACCCGGTCGAGCGCGAAACTCGATCCACTGCCGTGCAGGACGACTTCGGCGAGGGCACCACGGTCGATCCCGAACCCCGGCGCCAGAGCGAGCGTGTCAGCCGCGGTCGCCAAGTTGGCGGTGAACAACAGGTTGTTGAGGAGCTTGGCGATCTGTCCCGAGCCGAGCGACCCCATGTGGACGACCGGATCGCCGAACGTCTCGAACACCTTGCGGCAGTAAGCGAAGGTGCCGGACTCGCCGCCCGCCATCACCAGCAACCGGCCCTCGGCCGCCGCCTTTCCGCCGCCGCTGACGGGTGCGTCGACCACGGAGACGCCGTGCACCTTGGCGCGCTCGGCGAGCCGCCGGCAGGTGTCGGGGTGAACAGTGCTGTGCACGGCGATCACCCCGCCCCGGCGCAGACCTCTCAGCACGCCCTGCTCGCCCGTGACGACCTGTTCGACATCGGCGTCGTCGACGACACAGACGCACACCAGGTCGCTGGCGGCGGCCAGTTCGACGGGGGACGTGGCCCGCTGCGCGGCCGTGTCCGCGAACGCGGCGAGCGTGGCCGGGCGGCGCGCCCAGAGCGTCGTGACGAAACCCGCCTCGACGATCCGCCGCGCCATGGGAGCGCCCTGGCTGCCCAGCCCGATGAATCCGACACGCATCAGCGGGCCTCCTGCTCGACCGACTCGGGGGTGTTCTCGGACTCCGGCGGGGACGGCATCACGTCGGAGTCCGGCTCGGCCACGCTCGGAGGCTCGGCGTCAGCCTTGGGCTCCGCGTCAGCCTTGGGCTCGGCGTCAGCCTTGGGCTCGGCGTCAGCCTTGGGCTCGGCGCACGACTTGGTCTCGGCGTCGCCCTCAGGCTCGGCTCCCACCTCCGCGCCCGTCTCGGACTCGGCGTCCCCCTTCGGCTCCGGTCGCCAGAACGTGCCGAGCAGTCCCCCGGTCGCCGCCACGGCCGCGCCCAGCGCGATGCCGCCGCCGGTCCAGCCGGTGAGGTCGATGCCGGCCGCGTGGTCGAGGGACCAGCGGCCGGGGCCCAGCACCGCGAGGGCCAGGGCGACGACGGCGAGCGTGAGGACGTACTCGTAGCCGTCCTTGAAGACGAAGAAGCCGTTGGGCCGGTGGGCGAGCAGCCCCGCGACCAGCATCACGGAGATCACGGCCGCGCAGGCCAGCGGGGTGAGCAGGCCCAGGACGAGGAGAACGCCCGCGCCGACCTCGGTGAGCACGCTCGCCCAGGCCTGCAACTCGCCCTGTCTCAGGCCGAGTCCGGTGAACCAGCGGGCGGTGCCCTCGATACGGCCGCCGCCGCGCCAGTGGTTCAGCCCGTGCATGATCATGATCAGCCCTACGGCCACGCGTACGAGCAGCAGCACCGCGACGTCGGCGTCACTCATCCGGCCCTCCTCGGCAGACGGTCGATCCCGTCGTTCTCGTATCCGCCGTTCTCGGATGCGAGAACGCACTCCTCGACGAACGAGAGGATCTTCAGGTGGTATCCGGTCGCGGTGTGCCCGATGCTCAAGTTGTGGCCGCTGTCGGCCTGTTCGTCGGCGACGACCCGCGGGGAGTCGGTGAACAGGCTCGCGATGTCGGCCATGGCCTCGGGCCCGGAGCTCCACACGCGTTCGTGGTCACCGAGCGTGTAGTGGACGGGAATCCGTACGCGGGCGGCGGCTTCGGCGAACTCCCGTGGCCAGCGGCGGGCGACGGTGGACTCGTACGGCGGACCCGGTGACTGGATGCGGGGCGCGCCGATGACCTCGTCCGGGTACAGGCACGACGGTTCCCACAGCAGGTCGCGCAGCCCGGGTCCGGATCGTCGTGGCACGGCCGGGTCACGCCGTCGGAAGTCGAGGATCTCGACGGCGCCGGGGGCGTGGTGGCGTCCGGTACCGGCGATCTCCAGGCCGAGAAGGTCGTTCCGGCGTTCGTCGCCGGCCATGTGCACACCCAGGGCGCAGCCGATCGAGTGCGCCCAGAGGAACAGTCCCGCTCCGCGTGGACGCGAGGCGAGCAGCCGGTCCACCGCCGCGTAGGCGAGGTCGACGCGCCACGCGGGAGACGCCATGGTCTCGCTGTGCGGAGCCGAACTGCCGTATCCGGGACGGTCGATGGCGACGACCGTGAAGCCCAGTGCCGCCGCGGTGCGCAGGAGGGACATGCGGGGCTGGTCCGGGTAGTCGAAGTAGCCCGACGTCACCGCTCCCCCGTGCAGGGCGACGACGACCGCACGCGGCACGCGGACCTCGCACAGCAGACCCGACATGGGGATGCCGTCGACGTCGACGACGCGCGAAACGACCTTCGTTGTACGGGAGTTCATCCGTCCGCCCGGAAGAGGATCACGCCGCTCGGGGTGAGTCCGCCGCTGCTCGCCACCGCGACCCGCGCGCCGGGTATCTGGCGTGGCCCGGCCGTGCCGCGCAGTTGGGTGATGGCCTCGTGGACCAGTCCCATGCCGTGGGTGCGGCCGTGGGAGAGCTGTCCGCCGTGGGTGTTCAGGGGCAGTACGCCGTCCCGTGCGATGTTCTTGCCTCCGTCCAGGAAGTCCTTGGCCTCGCCTATGCCGCAGAACCCCAACCCCTCCAGCCAGGAGAGGCAGTTGAAGGTGAAGCCGTCGTACAGCTCGGCCACGTCGACGTCTTCGGGACGCAGCGCGGTGCGGGACCACAAGTGGGCGGACTGGCCAAGGACTTGGGGTTCGTGGGTGAGCGTGCTCTGGTCCCATTCGAGCCGTTCCAGGATCTGGGTCCCAACTGCCTCGACGAAGACGGGCGGTTGGGCGAGGTCCCGGGCCGCGTCCACCGCCGACACGATCACCGCGACCGCCCCGTCACAGGGAACGTCACAGTCGTAGAGGCCGAACGGGGTGGTGATCGGGCGGGCGTTGAGGTAATCGTCCATCGTCATCGGATCGCGGTAGATGGCCGTGGGGTTGAGTGCCGCGTTGGCCCGCTGGTTGAGGGCGATCCAACCGAGGGTCTCGCGGGTGGTGCCGTAGCGGTGGAAGTGGCGTTGGGCGTTCTGGGCGAGGGTGTGGGCGGCCGAGATCGCTCCGAACGGCTTCATCCAGCCGTCCAGTTGGCGCGGTGCGTTCTGCGCGATCCGGCCGCGGCGCACGAGTTCGCCGTACGACGCCTCCCAGACCGTACGGAAACACAGCACATGGCGGGCCAGGCCGCCCGCGACGGCGAGCATCGCTGAGATGAGCGAGCCGCAGGGGCCGAAGGTCTCGCTGCCGCCGTTGTACCAGCTGGGTTCCAGGCCGAGGGCGGACTCCAGGGCGGTCACTCCGCCTTCGCCGAAACCTCCGTAGGCTGCGCCGGCGCCCGGGTAGGTGGCCAGGCCGTCGATGTCGTCGACGGTCAACCCGGCGTCGGCGATGGCACGTTGGCAGGCCTGGACGGTCAGGGACACCGGTGGGACCAGGAGGCGGCGGCCTATCTCCGACATGCCGATGCCGGTGATCGCGACCTTGTCCTCGAACTTCTCCGTGGTCGCCATCGGCCGTACGCGACGGGCGAGTTGACGGGTGTCGACCTCGGCGAGCGGCAGGGGATCCGTCGCCGGGTGTTCGCGGGCCGGGCGGAACAGGGGCAGCCAGGCGTCCTCGACCTGTTCGAAGACGACCTCCATCCGCATGCCCAACTCCAGGTCGTCCGGGGCGCATTGGACGGCGTTGGTCGTGAGCCGGACCCGGGGGTCCTCCTCGATGGCGACCTGGGCCACGACGTAGGGGGCGGGCAGGCCGGGCAGGGCGAACCGGTGGTTGACAGTGAAGCCGATCAGCGTCGCCCGGCCGGAGACGGCCCGGACGCCGATGTCGTGCCCGTGGCAGTACCGGCAGACCGGCTGCGGCGGATGGATGAGGGCCGCGCACGACCCGCACTCCGCCAGCCGCAGCCGGCCGTCGGCGCCGGAGGCCCAGAAGAACGCGTTCTCCTCTGTGACCAACGGCCCCGGGCGGGTTGGGGAGTTCATGTGCCGATCCGTGCCTTCGCCGTGCGGACGGTGACCGGTTCGGCGAGGCGCTGTTCGTCGCAGACCTTCTGGAGTCCGGCGAGGGTCTCGTCGAGTCCGGCGCCGAGCCGCTTGCCCGGGGTGAAGGTCGCGGGGAGGTGGCGCATGCCCTGGATGACACCGATGGTCTCGTAGTGCACGGCACCTTCGGGGTCGCACGCGAAGTCGGGCATCCGGTCGAGGACGGCCGTCATCATCCGCTTGAACACCGTGCGGGCCACGTTGGAGCCGATGCAGCGGTGGATGCCGAGGCCGAAGCTGCTGTGCCGGTTGCCCTTGCGTTCCATGTCGATCGTGTCCGGCTCGGGGAAGACCGAGGGGTCTCGGTTGGCCATCGCCCAGGAGAGCCAGAGGCGTTCGCCCTCCTTGAACTCGGTGCCGGCGATCTCGCAGTCGGCGGAGAAGGTACGTCCGTCGCCGGGGGCCGGGGTGTAGAAGCGCAGGAACTCCTCGGTCGCGGAGTCCAGCAGGGCCTTCCGGTCGCGGCTGAGCCGGTCGCGTTCCCCGGGGTTCTGCGAGAGCCATTCGAGGGCGTGGGCGGTGAGGGCGGTGGTGGTGTCGAAGCCGCCGCCGATCAACAGGGCGAGTACGCCCAGGAGTTCGCCGTCGTCCGGGGTACGGCCGTTCAGGTCGGCGCGGACCAGGGCGTCCACCAGACCCGGGCGGGGCGCCTTGCGGATCTCCATGAGCTGGCCCATGAGGTCCATACCCATCTTACGGCTGAGGTCCAACACCCGTTCCCGGTCAGGCGAGTTGGGAGGTGTGTAGACGGAGGCGTGGGCCGGTTCGTTGTAGATGGTCCAGCGCTCGATCGGGATGCCCATCATCGCCAGGGTGAGTACGGCCGGGACGATGTTGGCGAGGTCGTCGACGAAGTCGATCTGCCCGGACTCGATCTTCTCGTCGATGCTCGCGCGCACGACCTCGTCGACGAACGGGATCCAGCGCTGGATGGCCGCCGGCGACAGATACGGGTTGAGGGTCTGCCGGTAGTAGCGCTGGTCCGGCGGGTCCATCTCCAGGAAGCCGCCCTGGGCCTCCCTGGCGCGCGGCGGCGGGGGGATGGAGATGCCCTTGTAGCCGCGCCGTTCCCCTTTCACGTCATGGTCGTTGGAGAGGAACTCGGCGGACCGAGCGAGTTCGAAGACCTCACGGTTGCCGCTGGCGACCCAGTGGCCGCCGTGGGTCTCCGTCCAGGCGATCGGGCACTGTCCGTGCAGCTCGTGGGTGATGTCCTCGAACCGATCGCGGTAGTCGGGTGTGTGCCGGTCGAAGTGCACCTGCGGGTGCTTGCGGCCGGCGTCGTCGTCGACGGCCGCGTCTTCCGTGGTCATGCGGAGTCCTCTCCTGCTCGGTGGATGAGGTGGGGGTCAGGAGATGAGGGAGATCGCCCGTTCCGGACAGGACAGGACCGCCTCGCGAACGGCCTCCTCCTGGTCGGCGGGGACTTCTTCCTGGACGACCGAGGAGTGCCCGTCGATCTCGCTGAGTTCGAAGGTGTCCGGAGCGCGCATCGCGCAGAGCGTGTGGCCCTGGCAGCGCTCCGGGTCGACTCGTACCTTCACGGTCCTTCCTTCCTGCCGCGGTGAATGCCGTGGTGCCCGCCGTGGTGAACGGGTGGCGTGGCGTGGCTACTTGAGGTCGGCGAGCGACTTGCCGACGTCGGCGAGCGTCGGCGGCTTGCCGTAGTCGCCCTTGTACTTGTAGACGGGCGCGTCGCAGCGGTAGGCGCCGTCGGTGGGCTTGAAGTCGGCGGGGACCCAGCCGCTGGTAGTGGCCTTCTCGACGTTGAAGCACTTCACGGGCTCGTCGGGCTTGGTCAGGATCACCGGGGCCTGGAGCCCTCCCCCGGTCCACTCGGTCTGCTTCTTGGCGTTGGCGAGGACACAACTGCGGGTCAGTTCCGCGCAGTCACGGGCCGAGGTGGCGAACAGCAGCCAGGTGGAGAAGGCGTGCACGGCGGGCAGGGTGATCTGCGCGTCGGGCGCGTACTTCTTGAACAGGGCGACCATCTCCTTGGTCGCCGGGTTGCCGTCCGCCTTCTCCAGCGGGTAAGTCCCGTCGATGCTCGCGAAGTTGGTCTGGGAGCTCAGCGCGGTGTCGGCCAGTTTGAGGAACGCGGGGCCGTAGGCGTTGTTGTTGGCGTCGATCCAGTCGAGCTTGTAGTCGATGTTGGTGAGCGCCTGCTCCAGCTTCGCCAGCTGGGTGAAGTCCCCCAGGAAGACAAGGCCCTTGACCTTCTTCGTCTTGATGGACTGGGCGTACGGCGTCCAGTCGGAGACGCCCTGCGCGGGGTAGAGGTCGGAGTAGGTGACCTTGCCGCCCATCGCGGTGAGGACTTCCTTGTCCTGCGCGGCGATGACCTTGGTGACGGGTATGTCTCCGGTGATGATGCCGACGCCGCTCGCCGACGACGGGTACGCCTCCTTCAACAGCCAGGAGAAATAGCCCGCGTAGGGCGCGTACCCGGACGAGGCGCCTTGGGTCATCACCTGGAGATCGGCCCCGACCTCGGAGGTGACCTGTGCCGGGAACTCGGGGAGCAGGCACTTCAGGCGGGTCTTGACGCCCAGGCCGTCGAGGGCGGCACCGCCGCCCACCTCGAAGAAGTCGGTGCGGCAGGCCTCGATCATCTGCTGGTTGACCTGCATGAGCGCGGAGTCGTGCGTCGCGGGCGTGATCTTGCGTCCGTTGATGCCGCCGGCGGCGTTGCACCAGGAGGTGAAGACCTTCGCCGCGTTCTCGAACTCCGGGTTCTTGGTGAACCCGACGTCGGTGAAGACGCCGACCTTGATGTCGGAGCTGGTGACGCCCTGACTGGTGACGGACTTGGCCGTCCCCTTCCCGCACACGGACTTCAGCGTGCCGAAGTCCGCGGTGGCGGTGTCGGCGGCTCCGGTGGTGGAAGGGCTGCTGGTGTCCGCGGACTTGGTGCGGCCGGAACATCCGGCCGCGGCCGCGAGGGCCAGGACGAGCGCGGGGATGAGCAAGCGTCTCATCGGTTCTCCTCGTTGAGAATGTGAGTCCCGCTGTCGGGTGATCAGGTGACGGCGCCCGCCGCCTTGAGCGCGATGATGCGGTCCCAGTCCAGGCCCAGTTCGAGGAGGATCTCCTCGGTCTGGGCGGCGAACTCGGGTGCGGGCCTGAGGTGTGGGGCGTGCACGTCGAACTGCACGGGGCTGGCGACCAGTTCGAGCTCTCCCGCGCGCAGGAGGTACTCGTTCGCTCTGATCTGCGGGTCGTCGCCCACTTGCAGGGAGTCCTGCACCGGGGCCCACGGCCCGGCCAGTGTGGTGAAGCGCCTGCTCCACTCCGCGAGGGTGCGAGTGGCGATGACCTCGCGCAGGATCTTGACGGCCTCGGCCGTGTGGGAAACAAGGTTCTCGGCCGTGTCGAAGCGGGGGTCGTCGGCTAGTTCGGGGCGGTCGATGTGCCGGCACACATCAGCCCAGAACTTGCCGGGCTGCATCATGACGAACGCCAGATGGTGGCCGTCGGACGTCTCGTACAGCCCGGACAGGGGGTTGGTGACGGAGCCGTGGGTACCGACGGGCGGCGGGATCCAGGGCTTGCCGAGGTGCAGGGAGAGCGCGGTGGCGTGGCCCATCGCCCACAGTCCGCTGCCGAGCAGGGAGACGTCCACGACCGACGGTTCACCGGTGCGTTCGCGTTTCAGGAGTGCTGCCGCGATGCCGCCGGCGAGGTTGGTGCCGGAGATGGTGTCGCCGTAGGCGGGTGCGGGCGGGTTGATGATGCCGTCGGTGCCTTCGGGGGTGATGCTCGCGGCGGTGCCGGCGCGGGCCCAGAACGCCGTCATGTCGTAGCCACCCTTCCCCGCTTCCGCTCCACGCGGGCCGAAGGCGCTGCCCCGGGCGTAGATGATGCGGGGATTGACGCTACGGATGTCGTCGACGTCGATGCCGAACCGCTCCCGGTGACCGGGAAGGAAACTGGTCAGGAACACGTCCGAGCGCCGGGCGAGGTCGTAGAGAACGTCCTTTCCCTCGGGGCGGGAGATGTCGAGGCCGAGGCTGCGCTTGCCGCGGTTGGCGTGCTCGACGTTGGGGTTGGGGTCGCCCTCGACGCGCATCGTGCCGGTCTGGCGGAGACCGCGTTGCGGGTCGCCGGTAACGGCGTGCTCGACCTTGATGACGTCCGCTCCCCAGTCGGAGAGGACAGCTCCCGCCGAGGGCACGAAGCCGTACATGGCGACTTCGAGGACGCGGATGCCTTCGAGCGGCATCATGACCGGACCACGACCGCGAACGCCTTGTACTCCAGGAACTCCTCAAGACCGGCCACACCGCTCTCGCGGCCGATGCCCGACTGCTTGTAGCCGCCGAACGGCACGTCCGCGGCGAAGTAGTTGCCGCCGTTGATGCTGAAGGTGCCGGTGCGGATCCGGCGGGCCAGCGCGATGGCCCGCTCGTCGTCGGCGCTCTGGATGCCGCCGGAGAGGCCGAAGATGGAGTTGTTGGCGATGCGGACCGCGTCGTCATCGTCGTCGTACGGAATCACCACGAGGACCGGGCCGAAGACCTCGTCCTGGGCGATCTCGCTGTCCGGGTCGACGTTGCTGAGGAGGGTCGGCCTGTAGAAGAAGCCGGGATCGATCTTCTCGCCTCCGGTAACGAGGTTCGCACCTGCGGCTACGGCCCTCTCGACCATGCCGTCGACCTTCTCGCGCTGGCGCTCGCTGATGAGCGGGCCCGCGAAGGTCTTGGGGTCGGCGGGGTCGCCGAGCGGGATGCGGCCGAGGCCCGCCGCCACCATGGCGACGATCTCGTCGTGGTGTTCCCTGGGTACGAGCAGTCGTGAGGTGAGCGCGCAACCCTGCCCGGAGTGGGAGCAGATGGTGCCGGCCGCGAACATGGCGGCGGTGGCGAAGTCGGCGTCGTCGAGGATGATCATGGCGGACTTGCCGCCGAGTTCCAGGAAGACCTTCTTCACCGTACGGCTCGCGGCCTCCATGATGCGGCGGCCGGTCGCGGTGGAACCGGTGAACGTGACCATGTCGACGTCGGGGTGCGTGGTGAGCGTCTCGCCGACGTCGGCAGCGGAGGACGTGAGGACGTTGACCACGCCGGGCGGTATGTCCGTGTGCTCGGCGATGAGTTGGCCGAGGAACAGGGTGGTCAGCGGGGCGTCCGGGGCGCCCTTGAGGACGACCGTGCAGCCGGCCGCGAGCGCGGGGGCGAGCTTGGCCAGGGCGAGTTGGTTCGGGTAGTTGTAGGCGATGATCGCCGCTACGACCCCCGCGGCCTCCTTCTCCACCCAGCGCCGGTGACGCCGGCCGCGGCTCTCGGACTCGCCGAGTTCCTCGGTCAGCGGGTACTTGCGCAGCAGGTCCGCGTAGTAGCGCACCAGCTTGACGGGGTCGTCGAGTTGGGGGCCGTAGGTGAGCATGCGGGGCGCGCCGACCTCGGCGATCGTCAGCTCGCGCAGCTCCTCGACGTGGTCGGTGAGCGCCTGGTGCAGCTGGTCCAGACAGCGGATACGCAGCTGGACGTCGGTGGACCAGGCGGTGGTGTCGAAGGCGGTGCGCGCGGCGGCTACGGCGGCCTCGGCCTGGGCGGTGGTGGCGTCGGGCGCGTGGCCGTACACCTCGCCGGTGGCGGGGTTGAGGGAGGGGAACGTCCGCTCCCCGTCGACGAGTTGGCCGTCGATGAGCAGGCGGGTCACAGCCGCACCACCTGTCCGCCGTCGACGCTGATGGTCTGGCCGGTGAGCCAGCCCGCGTCGTCGGAGAGCAGGAACAGCACGGTGGGGGTCAGGTCGCCGGGCGTACCCATCCGTTTGAGGGCCAGGGCCTGGGTCATCCGCTCCTGGAACTCGACCGGTACGACGGTGGCCGTGGCCTCGGTGTCGGTGGGGCCGGGGGCGATGCCGTTGACGCGGATGCCCCGCCCGCCGAGTTCGGCGGCGAGCGACGCGGTGAGGTGGTTGATCCCGATCTTGGCCAGGCCGTAGTAGCCGCTGGCCATGTAGGCGGCGGCGGACGACTGGTTGACGATCGCGGCGCCCTCGGTCAGGTGCGGGACGACGGCCCGCGTGACGTAGAGGGCGCCCATCAGGTTCACCTGGATGAAGCGGTTGAGGTAGTCGAGGTCGACGGTGGTGAGGCCCTCGCGCCGCATGCTGTGGTAGATCGCGGCGTTGTTGATCAGGTAGTCGATGCGGCCGAACTCGGCGACGGTGGCTGCGGCCAGCGCGTCGGCCGAGGCGGGGTCTCCGACGTCGACCTTGACGAAGAGCGCGGAGTCCAGTTCCTTGGCGACCCGCCGTCCCTGCTCCTCGTTGATGTCGGCGACCACGACCCGTGCTCCCTCGGCGGCCAGCGCCCGGGCGTAGTCCTCGCCGATTCCCTGTCCCGCTCCGGTGACGATCGCCACCTTGTCCTGGAACCGCATCCTGTTCTCCTCGCATGGATGGGCGGCTTGCTCCAATGAAGCGGAAACTACATTCTCCTTATACGCGAATCAACCACCCGGCAGCGAGAATGTCATCCTGACGCCTTGCTGACAGACCTGCAGAGCTCGGCGAACAGCCCCCGCCTGCGCGGGACTTCCGGAAGCACCAGGGACGAGAATACGCTTCTCAGATCTGGAAGGGAGATTTTCATGATCGAGACGAAGGGGGTTCCGGCATGAGGACAGCCCTCGTCACAGGCGGCGGCTCCGGCATCGGACAAGCCATCGCACAGCGCCTGGAGGCAGACGGTCTCCAGGTCGCCACCCTCGACCTCAACCCGTCCGACAGGGGCTTCTCCCGGAAGGCCGACGTCTCCGACCGGGCCCAGGTGGACGAGGCGCTGACCGAGATCCGGGAGCAGCTCGGCCCGGTCACCGTGCTGGTCAACGCGGCCGGGACGGAGGGCTACAAGCGCTTCGCCAACCTCACCTTCGAGGCCTGGCAGCGGGTCATCGACGTCAATCTCCACGGCGTCTTCCACTGCGTCCAGGCGGTGTTGCCGGACATGGTGGAGGCCGGCTGGGGCCGGATCGTCAACATCTCCTCGTCCAGCGCGCAGTCCGGCCAACCCTTCATGACGCACTACGTGGCCGCGAAGTCGGCGGTCAACGGGCTGACCAAGGCACTGGCCCTGGAGCTGGGTCCGCAGGGCATCACCGTCAACGCGGTGCCGCCCGGCTTCATCGACACGCCGATGCTGCGCCGCTCGGAGGAGCGCCAACTGCTCGGCGGGACAGTCGAGGAGCACATCCAGCGCACTCCGGTACGGCGGGTCGGACGCCCGGAGGACATCGCCGCGGCCTGCGCCTTCCTCACCTCCGAGGAGGCCGGCTACATCACCGGCCAGATCCTGGGCGTGAACGGCGGGCGGAACACGTGAGCGGGCAGAGCGAACACGACGGATCCGGCGAGACGGGCACCGAGCACAGCGGGCACGGCGGGCACGGCTTGCATCACGACGCCGCCGCCGAGAACACCGTTCGCATCTCCCCCATACCGTACGACGACTGGGACCACGAGCTGTTCTCGGTGATCAACCATCCCCGGAAGCTGCCGCAGGCCAACGTCCTGGGGATCTTCCAGCGACATCCGGCCCTGGCCCGGGCGTTCCTGACGTTCAACATGCACCTCAACACCACGACCCTGCCGGTGCGCGTCCGCGAGCTGGCCGTCCTGCGCGTGGCCTGGCGGCGGGGCAGCAGGTACGAGTGGGCGAGCCATGTCCTGATCGCCCGGAAGGCCGGGGTGACCGAGGCCGAGATCGACGAAGTCCGCACGGGCGCCGACACGTTGCTCAACCGGGCGGTGGACGAACTGGACACCGACTCGGGCCTGTCGGACGCGACCTACGCCACCCTCGCCTCCGACCTGGACGAACACCAGCTCATGGACCTGGTGTTCACGATCGGCGCCTACACGATGCTCACGATGGCCCTCAACACCTTCGGCGTGGAACTCGACCCCGCGATCTCGGAAGAGAACTTCAGTTTCCCAAAACGAGAATGGTATTCTCACAAGCGAGAGGGGTGATCCCATGCCGCACTTCACCAAGCCCGAGGCCGGGAGCTGGACCGAGAACTACCCCGAGCTGGGCACCAGCCCGGTGAACTACGAGGACTCCATCGACCCCGCGTACTACGCGGCCGAGAAGGAAGCGATCTTCAAGAAGACCTGGCTGAACGTCGGCCGGGTCGAGCAACTGCCCAAGGTCGGCAGCTACTTCACGAAGGAGCTGGCGGTCGCCGACACCTCACTGGTGATCGTGCGGGGCAAGGACAAGGAGATCCGCGCCTTCCACAACGTCTGCCGCCACCGCGGCAACAAGCTCGTGTGGAACGACTTCCCGGGCGAGGAGGTCAAGGGCACCTGCCGCCAGTTCACCTGCAAGTACCACGCCTGGCGCTACAGCCTCGAAGGCGATCTGACCTTCGTCCAGCAGGAGAAGGAGTTCTTCGACCTGGACAAGGCGGACTACGGCCTCAAGCTGGTCCGCTGCGAGGTCTGGGAGGGGTTCGTCTTCGTCAACCTCGACCCCGACGCGCAGCCGCTCAAGGAGTACCTGGGCGAGTTCGCGAAGGGCCTGGAGGGCTACCCCTTCCACGAGATGACCGAGGTCTTCACCTACAAGGCCGAGATCGGCAGCAACTGGAAGCTGTTCATCGACGCGTTCGCGGAGTTCTACCACGCGCCCGTCCTGCACATGAAGCAGGCCGTCAAGGACGAGGCCGACAAGCTCTTCAACGTCGGGTACGAGGCGCTGCACTACGAGATCCACCCCCCGCACTCGATGATCTCGTCCTGGGGAGGCATGTCCCCGCCCAAGGACCTGACCATCGTCAAGCCGATCGAACGCGTCCTGCGCAGCGGTCTGTTCGGGCCGTGGGAGGCGCCCGACATCGAGGGCCTGGACAATCTGCCGACGGGCCTCAACCCGGGCCGGCACCGCGCGTGGGGCAACGACTCCTTCGAGTTCTTCCCCAACATGACCCTGCTGATCTGGAAGCCCGGCTGGTACCTGACGTACCACTACTGGCCGACGGCGGTGGACAAGCACCTCTTCGAGGCCAACCTGTACTTCGTGCCCGCCAAGACGGCGCGCGAGCGGCTGAAGCAGGAGCTGGCGGCGGTGACGTTCAAGGAGTACGCGCTCCAGGACGGCAACACCCTCGAAGCCACCCAGACGATGCTCAAGAGCCGGGTCGTCACCGAATTCCCGCTCTGCGACCAGGAGTTGCTGCTCCGCCATCTGCACAAGACGGTCGCCGACCACGTCAAGGAGCACACCGATGCTGCCCAGTGAGTTCGCGGCACTAGAGCCGTTCGACGCGTGGGTCCTGGAGTCCGAGCGCGACCGCTACAGCAAGCGCCTGGCCAGCTCCATGGAGGAGATGCAGGCCTTCTACGACGCCGCGTTCCCGCTGCTGGAACAGGCCTCCGACCACCTCGACAAGTTCCCGCTCTCCGAACTCCCGGAACAGGAGCGCAACTTGCTGCTCCTGATGTTCTCCCTGGTGAACGTGTCGTTCCCGGTCGAGGTCTGGAAGCAGGCCCGGGTGCCGGACAGCGGGGCCGCCTACATGGACCTCGTCGTCGAGCCGAAGGTCTGACCGGTCGTGCTCACGCTCAGAGCGGCGCGTGTACTGCACGTGGAGACGGGCGAGTTCGAGTCGCCGGGCCTGATCACGGTCGAGGGCGACCGCATCACGCACACCGGCGTCGGCACCGGCGAGGGTGGGGATGCCGGTGAGAACGAGGTTCTCGACCTCGGCGACGTGACTCTCCTGCCCGGCCTCATGGACATGGAGGTCAACCTCCTCATGGGCGGCCGGGGAGAGACGCTCGCGTTCTCCCCCGTCCAGGACGATCCCCCGCTGCGGATGCTCCGCGCGGTGGGCAACGCCCGGCGGACCCTGCGCGCGGGGTTCACCACGGTCCGCAACCTCGGCCTGTTCGTGAAGACGGGCGGCTATCTGCTGGACGTCGCGCTGGCCAAGGCCATCGACGCCGGCTGGATCGACGGCCCGCGCATCGTGCCCGCCGGACACGCCATCACACCCACCGGCGGCCATCTCGACCCCACGATGTTCGCCGCGTACGCCCCCGGAATCATGCCTCTCTCCCTGGAGGAGGGCATTGCCAACGGTGTCGACGAGGTGCGCAAGGCCGTCCGCTACCAGATCAAGCACGGGGCACGGCTCATCAAGGTCTGCGCGTCCGGGGGCGTCATGTCCCACACCGGCACCCCCGGCGCCCAGCACTACTCCGACGAGGAACTGCGCGCCATCGTCGACGAGGCCCATCGTCGCGGACTGAAGGTGGCGGCCCACACCCATGGGGCCGATGCCGTCCGGTCCGCGGTGGAGGCGGGCATCGACTGCATCGAGCACGGCTTCCTGCTCGACGACGACACCATCGCGCTGATGGCGGAGAGGGGCACTTTCCTGGTGCCGACCACCGCTCTCATCGACGGGATGGACATGTCCCATGCCGCGCCGGAACTGAAGGAGAAGGCCGCCGAGATCTTCCCCCGGGCGAAGACGGTGGTGGCCAGGGCCGGCAAGGCGGGTGTCCGGATGGCGCTGGGCACGGACGCACCGGCGATCCCGCACGGCCGCGGCGCCCAGGAGCTGATCGCCCTGGTCGACCGCGGGATGACTCCCCTGGAGGCGCTCCGGGCGGCGACCGTCAACGCGGCGGAGCTGATCGACGCCGACGACCGGGGCCGTATCGCGGAAGGACTGCTCGCCGATCTGATCGCGGTGCCGGGCAATCCGCTGGAGGACGTCTCCGTGATGGCGGACGTCCGGTTCGTGATGAAGGGCGGGAAGGTGTTCCGCGACGAACGCCGCTGACGCCAACGCCCAGGCCAGCAGCGGGAGTTGATCACACCGGCCCGTCAAGGGGTCGTAGCATCCGCAGGATCATGTCGACCGTGCGCTCGACGGGGCGGTTGCGGGCCGTGACCGTGGACAGGAGGGTGCGGGTCAGGACGGCGCCGAGGAGCATGTCGAAGACGTCGTCCGGGTCCACGGCGGGGTCGACGGTCCCGGTCGGCGCGGCGCGCAGGATGTCCTGGAACTGCGGTCGCGCCGACACGCGCAGCAGCATCTCCGGCGGCCGGGGCGTGTCCGACGTCCGGGAGTGCGCGAAGAGACCGGCCGCGGCGGCACGGGCCGCGGGCGCGCCGAAGGCCGCCAAGTAGGCGCGGACGAACCGGCGGAGGTCGCGTCGCAGGTCCCCCGTCGGTTGGACGCTCAACGGGCTGAGTCCGGGGAACGTGGCCTCCTCGATCAGCTCGATCCGGGACGGCCAGCGGCGGTAGATGGCGGAGGCGTGCACGCCGGAGTGCTCCGCCACCGCCTGGATCGTCGTCGCGTCGAAGCCGCGCTGGACGAGGAGTTCGCGCGTCGCCGCGAGGGCCCGTTCGTTGATGCTCGTGTCCCGTGGACGGCCCGGGGCGCGGCGCGGTTCTGCCATGCCGTGATTGTAGTGACCGGGCGGTGCTCCGCGTTCTTCGATTATAGGAGACTGTCTTCTGTAATTGCCTCTGTGTGGCTACAGTCCGAAGGGGACGGACTTCGGAGTGCGGAGGAGAGTCTGATGCGTGCTGCTGTGCTGCGGGGCGGGAGTGTCGAGGCGCGGACCGTCGACGATCCGGTCCCCGGACCGGGCCAACTCCTCGTCCGCTCGCTGGCGTGCGGGATCTGTGCGTCGGATCTGCACTTCATGGACCATCCGGAGGCGGGCGCCGACGACGACAGCGGGATGTCGACGTACGACCAGGACGTCGACATCGTGATGGGTCACGAGTACTGCGCCGAGGTCGTGGACTACGGCCCCGGTACCGAGCGCCGGATCCCGGTCGGGACACGGGTGAGTTCGCTGCCCGTGCTGGCCACTCCGGGCGGCCGCCGGATCATCGGCCAGAACCCCGAATCACCCGGCGGATTCGGGGAGTTGTTCCTGCTGACCGAGGCCATCACCCGGGTCGTGGTGTCGGACCTGCCGAGCGAGATCGTGTGTCGCCGACGCGATCTCGGTGGGCTGGTCGACCGCGTCCCGCGCCCAACTCTCCGCGAGTGAGGCACCGTTGGTCATCGGCTGCGGGGCCATCGCCCTCTCGGCGATCGGCCGGCTCAAGAACCTCGGCGTCGGCCCGATCGTGGCGGCCGATCTCGTGGCGTCGCGTCGCGTGACCGCGCTGGCCATGGGCGCCGACGTAGTCGTCGACCCTGCTGTGGTCTCGCCGTACGAGGCGTGGCGCAACGCGGCCGGGAGCCGGTCGAGTTGCGTGGTGTTCGAGTGCGTCGGCGTCCCCGGCGTTCTCGACTCGATCATCAAGGGCTGCGAGCGCGGTACCCGGATCTTCTCCGTCGGCGGCCCGCCGGAGGGCGACCATCTGCACACCCTGACCGCGAAACGGAAGGGCATCAACATCCAGTTCGGGGGCGGCCCGTCGATGGACCACTGGGACGAGGCGTTCCGGGCGGTCTGCTCCGGCAGCCTCGATGTCGGGCCGATGCTCGGCCACACCGTCGGGCTCGACGAGGTGCCGGCCGCGCTCGACGCCGCACGGGCCGCCGACGGGCCGGCCCGCGTCATCGTCGTACCAGGAAGCTGAACACTCATGAGCGAGACCGACGAACTTGCCCAACTCCGCGCCACCGTCGAAGCGTTGACGGCGAAGGTGCGTGTCCTGGAGGACCAGGTCGAGATCACGCAGCTCGTCGCGCAGTACGGGCCCGCTGTCGACAGCGGCTCGGGAGAGGCCGCGGCGGCGCTCTGGACCGAGGACGGTGTCTTCGACGCGATCCCCCATCTGCGGGAAGAAGGTTCTCCGTTCGTCCCGGACGATCTGACTGATCTGACTGATCTTGATTGAGGAGTACGAAGTGACCGAAAACCTCACTACCAAGTACGGGCCGTGGGGTGTCATCGCCGGCGGGTCGGACGGGGTGGGTGCCGCGTTCGCCCACCGGCTGGCGGCCCAGGGGATGAATGTCGTACTCGTGGCCCGGCGCCTGTCCGTGCTGGAGGCGTCCGCCGACGAGATCCGCGCGCGCTACGGCGTCGAGGTCCGCTCCGTCGCGCTCGACCTCAGCTCCTCAAGTGCCCTGGCGGAGTTGGAGGAGACGACCGCCGGTCTGGAGGTCGGTCTGTTCGTGTACAACGCGGGGAGCGACGACCGCAGCGTGCCGTTCCTCGACAAGGACCTCGACATCCATCTCGGGCTGGTGCGGCGCAACTGCACCGCCGTACTCGAAGCGGCCTACCGTTTCGGCGGCCCGATGGTGGCGCGCAAGCGGGGAGCCGTGGTCCTGGTGACCTCGGGCGCGGCCTGGGCGGGTGGCGCCACGCTCGCCGCCTACGGCGCGTCGAAGGCGTTCGACCTCATCCTCGCGGAGAGCCTGTGGGCGGAGTGGCAGGGCAGCGGGGTGGACGTTCTGGGGCTGGTCCTCGGCAGGACCGACACCCCGTCCCTGCGCCGGACCGAAGGCGTCCAAGGGGTTTCCTACGGTGGCGACTTGGCCGATCCGGACGACGTGGCCGCCGAGGCACTCGACCATCTCTCCGACGGTCCGACCTGGATCTGCGGCAGCCCCACCCCGACCGGCGGTTCACCGTTCGGGGCGTTGAGCCGCCGTGACGCGGTCCTGGCGATGAGCCGGGGCGCGACCGCGCACAAGGAGCGGTGACGGTCGCGGTCCGGCCCATCGGCCCGGCGGACTACTGGCCTTTAATGCGTTCCTTCATGGCGTCGAGCTGCGTGAGAATGGGATATCCGCTCACGCTCAGCGCGTTCCCGTGTCCTGTCTCGTGGATGTCGAACACAGACTGGATGGCGGCGTAGAAGCCCTGGACGTCGAGGCTCTGGTTGACGGCCCGCTTCGCCTGACGGAGGCCGAAGGACGGCATCCGGGCGATCCGGTGGGCCAGCTCCAAGGCCTCGGTGACCAGTTGGTCGAGCGGGACGACCTTGCTCACCATGCCGACCTTCTCCGCCTCCTCGGCGGTGACGGCCCGTCCGGTGAAGAGGATCTCCTTCGCCTTGCGCGGGCCCAACTCCCAGGTGTGGCCGTGGTATTCGACTCCCCCGATGCCCATGTGCACGACGGGGTCGGAGAACTCGGCGTTCTCGGCGGCCACGATCAGGTCGCAGGGCCAGCAGAGCATCAGCCCGCCCGCGATGCACTTGCCCTGCACGGCGGCGATCGTCGGCTTGGGCACGTTGCGCCAGCGCAGGGTGTACTCCAGGTACCGGCGGGTCTCGGCGCTGTAGATCCACTCCAGGGTGATCTCCTTCGGCGCCGGCCAGCGGTCCTTCAGGTCGTGTCCCGACGAGAAGTGCTTGCCGTTGGCCTTCAGGAGAATGACCTTCACGTCCTCGTCGGCCGCGGCCCGGCTCCAGGCCGCGTCCAGGGCGTCGAGGAGCGCGCTGTTCTGCGCGTTGGCGACCTCGGGCCGGTTGAGGGTGATGATCCCCACCCTGCCGTCGACCTCGTACAGGATCTCGTCCATGCGTCTTGTCCTCTGTCGGCTCTGGGATGTCGGCCCTCTGGACCGACGGCTCTAGCGGGGCAGGCCGAGGATGCGCTCGGCGATGATGTTGCGCTGGATCTCGGAGGTGCCGCCGGCGATGGTCCCGCCGAAGCTGCGCGCGTACCGCTCGAACCAACTGGCGTTGAACGTATCCAAGTTCATATGGGTGTACGGCCCCGTCCGCACCGGATGCAGCAGCGACTCGGTCCCGTGCTGTTCGAGGGCGTGCAGTTCGGCGCTCTGCGCGGCTTCGGAGCCGAGCAGTTTGAGCACCGAGATCTCGACCGGGTTCCGGTCGGGTCCGAGGAGCCGGTAGCCGAGCAACCGCAGTGCCTGGACGTCCATTTGGAGGGTGGCGTACCACTCCTCGTCGCAGGCCGCGTCCTGGATCAGGGCGTCCATGCGCTCGGCGTAGTGCACCCACAGCAGGGTCCGTTCGTGGCCGAGCGAGCCGTTGGCCACGCGCCAGCCCTCGTTGAGGAGGCCGACGAGGTTCTCCTCGGGGACGTGGACGTCGGTGAAGAACACCTCGTTGAAGTCGAGGTCGTCGGGTGCGGCGATCGACCCGAACGGCCGCCTGACCAGGCCCTCGGAGTCGGTGGGGATGAGCAGGACGCTGATCCCCTTGTGCTTGGGGGCCTCGGGGTCGGTGCGGACGAAGGTGAGCAGGACGTCGGCGTCGTGCGCGCCCGAGGTCCACACCTTCTGCCCGTTGACCACGAAGTGGTCGCCCTCAAGGGCCGCGCGAGTGCGCAGCCCGGCCAGGTCGGAGCCGGCGCCTGGCTCGCTCATCCCGAGCGAGGCGGTGATCTCGGCCCGCAGCAGGGGGACGGCCCAGTCGCGTTTCTGTTGCTCGGTGCCGAAGGTCAGCAGTGAGGCCGCGATGATGTTGAGGCCCTGCGGGTTGAAGCTGTGGTAGATCCGGCGCCGGGACAACTCCTCAAGGTGGGCAACGACTTGGGGCAGCGTGGCATTGCGGCCGCCGTACTCGGGCGGCTGGGCGGGCAGCAGCCAGCCCGCGTCGAAGAGCTTGCGCTGCCAGCGCCGGGCCCAATCCGGTATGTCCGCACTGGACTTGGAGCGAACCGTGGCCTCGTCTGGGGTGGGCAGGTGGGTATCGAGGAAGTCGCTGAAATCGGCGCGGAACTTCTCGACCTCGGGGTCGGGGGCCAGCCTCATACCAGCAGCGCCTTCCTGTGCTCGGACGCCGTACCGAGGAGCAGGTCCCCGGCCTTGGCCCGCTTGAGATGGATCTGCAGCTCGTTCTCCCACGTGTAGCCCATGGCTCCGAACAGCTGGAACCCGTTCTGGAAACACACCCGTTGGCAGTCCCCGGCGGCGGCTTTCGCCATCGCGGCAGCCCGGCCGCGGCGCGGGTCGTCCTCGGCGATGGTGAGCGCGGAGAAGTACACGAGCACTTTGGCGCGTTCGATGGCGACGTACATGTCGGCGGCCTTGTGCTTGACGGCCTGGAACGAGCCGATGGGGACGCCGAATTGGTGCCGTTGCTTCACATGGGCGACGACCAGGTCGAGGATGCGCCGGCAACTGCCGACCGTGCTGACCGCCAGGCCCATCAGAGCCAGGTCCGGTACGCCGGAGACCAGGTTCGGCACGTCCACTCGGGCGATGTGCAGGGTCGGGTCGAACACGGACAGCCGCTCGGCCGCCAGGTCCTTTCCGTCCCGTACGACCACGCCCTCGGCGGTGAGAATCGCGATCTCGTCCGCGCGGTCGGCGTCGAGGACGAACTTCCCCTCCCCGTCGAAGACACCGGTGCCCGAGCCGTTGGGCAGCCGTCCGGCCAGCGGCGCGAACCAGGTGGCCGTGGCGAGGAAGGGCGTCGGATCGGCGACGTACCCCAACTCCTCCAGGACGATGGCCAGTTCCACCGGCGGGGCTTCGAGCCAGCCCAACTCCAGGTAGGTGTCCCAGAGTTGTTTCTCGGGCAGGGACCGTGACTTGGTGACCGTTTCGCGGACCACTCGCTGGAGCAGCCGCTGTTCGTCGTCGAACTCAAACTCCATGCGCGACCTCCAGAAGGACCTTGCCGATGGCGCGGCGCCCCAGACCGAGGGCCTCGGCGACGTCGGCGAGCGGATACACGGCGTGGACGCGGGGCCGGATCTTCCCGGCGGCGAACAGTCCGTGGAGTTCGGTGCGGGCGGCGACCAGATCGTCCCGCCGGTGCCGCGCCCAGCCGCCGAGGTCGAAACCGTGCAGGCTGACGCCTTTGAGCATCGGCAGGTTGAGCGGGATACGCGGGATCTCCCCGCTGGCGAACCCCACGCTCACGAACCGCCCGCCCCAGCGCATGGCCCGCAACGCCTCTTCCGCGTACCGCCCGCCGACCGGGTCGATCACGACATCGGCGCCGCCCGCGTCCCGCAGGCTCCGCTTCAGATCGTCGTACGGCAGGGTCAGCAGCGCGCCCTGCTCGGCGCACACCGCCCGCTTCTCCTCCGTCGAGGCGACGGCGACGACCTCCGCGCCGAGCAGCGCGGCGAGTTCGACGGTCGCGAGGCCGACCCCGCCGGCCGCGCCGAGGACGGCGACCCGCTCCCCCGGCTGTACGTCGGCGACCAGGCGGAGGGCGTCGAAGGCGGTGGCGTGGCTGACGCCGAAGGCCGCCGCGCGCTCGGTGGGAATTCCGTCGGGGATACGGCTCAGGCCGGCCGAGCGGACGGTGACGCGTTCGGCGAAGGCGCCGACGAACATCGAGCCGAAGACCCGCTCGCCCTTCTCGAAGCCGTTCGCGGACGCGGCGACCACGCCGGCGAACTCACTGCCGGGGGTGAAGGGCGGTTCCGCCTTCACCTGGTAGGCGCCGTCGATGACGAGGACATCGGCGAAGTTGACGGCGGCGTAGTGCACGTCGACCGGGATGCCGCCCTCGTTCTCGGTGAACACAGGCCCTGGGAAAGGCGGTTCGGGGATGTCCTCGACGACCACCGGGCCGCCGACGGTGTTGCAGCGGGCGGCTCTCATAGCCGGGTCGTCGCGGCGAGTTCGGCCGCCTGGGTGGCCATCTGCAGGACGACGTCGCCGTAGTGGGCCATCTTCGGGTTGCCGCCCTCGCCCCTGACGTGACGGGCGTAGCCGCCTTCGAGGACGACGGCCATCTTGAACCGGGCGAGGATCACGTAGTAGTCGATCTCGCTGACGTCCCGGCCGCTGACCTTGGCGTAGTGCTCCAGCAGATCGGCGCGGTCGGGCATGCCGGTGTAGTCGACGTAGCCCTTCTGGGTGCGGTCCTCGTCGGCGTCCGGCCAGCCCATGACGACCCAGCCGAGGTCGAGCAACGGGTCGCCCACGGTGGCCATTTCGAAGTCGACCAGGGCCGCGAGCCTGGCGGGCGCGCCGTGCTGGAACATGACGTTGGCGAACTGGTAGTCGCCGTGGATGATGCCGGGTTCCCAGTGGGCGGGACGGTGTTCCCGCAGCCAGGCAGCGGCGTTCTCCAGGCCGGGTATCTCGCGGAACCGGAACTTGGCGAGGTGGGCGAGCCAGCGGTCGACCTGCCGGTCGTGGAAGCCGTCGGGGCGGCCGAAGCCTTCCAGGCCCTGGGCGCGCCAGTCCACGTTGCCCAACTTGGCGATGCCCTCGACGAGTTGGTAGGCGAGGCCGGGCCGCAGCGACAGGTCGCCGAGGAACGGTTCGGGCCAGCCGTCCGAGTTCATCGGGGACCAGCCGTCGACATGTGCCATGAGGTAGAAGCAGGAGCCGAGGACGCTCGTGTCGTCGCACACGGCGATCGCCTCGGGGTGCGGGACGTCCGTGCCGTTGAGCGCGTTGAGAACGCGGTATTCGCGGAGCATGGTCTCGTTGCGCCCCGGCGGAACCTTCTCCGGCGGTTTGCGCAGCACCATGCTCCGGTCGCCGCGCCGGATGCCGTAGATGTCGTTGGAGGTGCCGCCGGAGATGTACGACGTCTCGACGGGTTCGCCGGGGGCGATGCCCTGGTCGTCCAGCCAGCGGGCGAGCGATTCCGTGTTCGCGAGCGTCACTGCAAGTCCTCCAACTGCTTCCGGGCCCATTCGCGGCGGGTGGGCAGATGCTGGGTGGGCCAGAGGCCGGGGGCCGCTTCGTAGCCGCGCAGGACGTCACGGGCGACCGTGATCTTGTGGACCTCGGTGGGGCCGTCGACAACCGCCATGACGGCAGCGCCGTTCCACATGTCCGAGAACGGCATTTCGTTCGACACACCGAGCGCTCCGTGCAGATGCATCGAGCGGTACACGACGTCGTGCAGCACCTTCGGGGTGAGGAACTTGATGGCGGCGATGTCCTTACGGACCCGCTTGTAGTCCTGGTACTTGTCGATCTGCCAGGCGGTGTAGAGCACGAACAGCCGGAACTGGGCGAGTTGGGCGTAGGAGTCGGCGAGGTCGGCGCGCACGAGCTGCTTGTCCGCGAGCCGTTCGCCCTGGGTCTCGCGGGACAGGGCGCGCTCGGCCATCATGTCGAGCGCCTTCTGGCTCTGGCCGACGACGCGCATCGCGTGGTGGACACGGCCACCGCCGAGCCGGGTCTGGGCGATCGCGAAGGCCTGGCCCTCACCGCCGAGCAGGGCGTCGGCGGGGACGCGGACGCCGTCGTAGGCGATGAGTGCGTGCATGCCCTCGTCGGTGGCCTCGCCCATGATGCCGAGGTGGCGTTCGATGCGGACGCCGGGGGTGTCGCTGGGCACGAGGAACATCGACATGCCCTTGTAGGGGCTGACGTCGGGGTTCGTCACGGCCATCACGATGACGAACTTCGAGGTGCGGGCGTTGGAGGAGAAGAACTTGCGGCCGGTGATGACCCAGTCGTCGCCGTCGCGTTCGGCGCGGGTGGTAAACATCGTGGGGTCGGCGCCGGCCTGCGGCTCGGTCATGGAGAAGCAGGAGAAGCACTCTCCTTCCAGCAGTGGCTGGAGGTAGCGCTCCTTCTGTTCGTCGGTGCCGTAGCGGGCGATGATCTCGGCGTTGCCGGTGTCGGGTGCGGCCGTGCCGAAGATGACGGGGGCCCAACTCGACTGGCCCAGGATCTCGTTGATGAGCGCGAGCTTGACCTGGCCGAAGCCGCGCCCGCCGAGTTCGGGTCCGAGGTGCGGTGCCCACAGCCCCTCGTCGCGGACCTGTTGCTTCAACGCCCGGACCATGGGGCCGAGTTCGTCGTCGAGCGGGTGGTATGCCCGGTCCGGATGGAGCAGGTCCAGCGGCTCCACGCGCTCGGAGCGGAATCGCCGGATCCACTCCAGTTTCTCCTCGAACTCCGGCTCGGTGGAAAAGTCCCATGCCATGTCAGACGAACCTCCTGCCAACCCGGACGGATGGTGATGAGAATATCATTCTCATCTCACGCAAGTAAGGGTCTCGAAACTTGCAGTGCGCCCTTCGGTAGGGGAAGCCGGAGTGTTACCGCTGAAGTGGAGTATCGTTCTTCATGTGACAGCTGTCCCCGAAGAACAACCAGCCTGGCGCCAGCGCGCCGTTGAGCGTTCCACCCGTGCCGCAAAGCTCCGCGCCGAACAACGTGTGCAGCGCTTCCTGGACGCGGCGCAGGAACTCATCGCGGAGAAGCGGACGACGGACTTCACGGTCCAGGAGGTCGTGGACCGCTCCAAACAGTCACTGCGCAGCTTTTACCAGCACTTCGACGGCAAACACGAGCTGCTGCTCGCCCTGTTCGAGGACGCGTTGTCCAAGTCGGCGGCGGAGATCCGCGAATCGGCCGGCTCCCTGTCGGATCCGCTCCAGGCTCTACAGCTCGGGGTGACGATGCTGTTCGAGCAGTCGCTGTCCAACCCCGGTGTGGAGCGCCCCCTGTTCAGCGACTTCGCACTCCAACTCCTCGTGAAGCATCCCGCACAGGTGGCGACCGCTCATCTCCCCCTGCACCAGGTCTTCACGGAGTTGGTCGAGCAGGCCGAGGACGCCGGTGTCATCCCCGCCGGGAAGCCCCGCCGTCAGGCCTCGATCCTGATGCAGACGGTCATGTTCGTCGCGCAGGGCAACGGAGTTCCGGCCGGCAGCCATGCGGCTCCGGTCACGGCCGAGGAGGTCTGGCAGTTCTGCCTCGGCGGCCTCTCGGGCGTCCCGGTGCACAACTGACGGACAACTGACGGGTAGCCGACGGGTAGTCGACGGCGTAATTGACGCTCTCCATCGGGGAGAGTACGGTTCTCGCCCACCGGAACGAGGGGTGGGCGATGACCGAGCCGCTACGGCGTGAAATGCAGCGCTACCGGGTCGTGCAGTGGGCCACCGGGAACATCGGCGCCCGCACCATGCGCGCCGTACTGGAGCATCCGAACCTGACCCTGGCCGGGGTGTATGTCCATACCCCGGCCAAAGCAGGCCTGGACGCAGGCGAGTTGAGCGGGGACGGGCTCGGCACCACCGGGGTCCTCGCGACGCACGACATCGACGAGATCCTGGCGCTCGGCGCCGACTGCGTCCTCTACACCCCGCGCACCTGCGACTTCGACGAGGTGTGCGCGCTGCTCTCGTCAGGCGTGAACGTCGTGTCCACGCGGGGCGAGTTCCATCACCCGCCCAGCCTGGACCCGGCCACACGGAAGCGGATCGAGGACGCGTGCGAGCGGGGCGGGACCTCGGTGCACAGCACGGGCAGCAGCCCCGGATTCATCACGGAGGCGCTGCCGCTCGCGCTCACCTCTATCCAGCGGCGGCTCGACGCGCTGACGATCGAGGAGTTCGCGGACCTCTCCCAACGAAACTCCCCCGGGCTGCTGTTCGAGGTGATGGGCTTCGGCCGGCCCCCTGCCGAGTTCGGCGAACAGCGTCTGGCCGGACTGCGCGACAGCTTCGGCCCGTCATTGCGGCTGCTCGCGGAAGCGCTCTCGACTCCGCTCGACTCGGTGGAGGCGGTCGGCGAGGTCGCAACTGCCCGACGCAGCACCCGAATTGCGGCAGGAACGCTACCCGTAGGCACAGTGGCCGCGCAGCGCATCACCGTGTCCGGTCTGCGGAAGGGGCAACCCCTGCTGCGGTTCCGGGCCAACTGGTACTGCACCACCGACCTCGACCCCGCCTGGGATCTCCGCGCGACCGGCTGGCATGTCGCGGTCGAGGGGGACGCGCCGCTCGACGTCGACCTGCGGTTCCCGGTGCCGCTCGACCGGATGGCGGCGATGTCCCCGTCCTACACCGCGAACCGTGCGGTGAACGCCGTGCCGTTCGTCTGCGCCGCAGCCCCCGGAATCCGCACCACGGCCGACCTCCCGCAGATCGTCGCCGACCTGGGGTGACGTCGGCGCGATCCGGGCCCGAAAACCGGACGGCCCTCAAGCGGCACCGAGTCGACCCCGACCCGTGCCTTGAACTCAGACCGTGCCGACCGGTGCCGCGACCTCGGTCTCGCCGTCCTCGTCGATCGAGTGCTTCAGGAAATCGTCGACCATGCGGTGGAACAGCGTTGCCAGTTGCTGCAGTTCGTCCGTCGACCACTCCGAGAGTGCCATTTGCATGCCGCGCGCACCGGCGTCCCGGACACTGCTGACGGCCTTCCGGCCTGCCTCGGTCAGTTCGATCCGCTGGGCGCGGCGGTCGTCGGGGTCGGGCACGCGGGTGACGTAGCCGGACTTCTGGAGTTGCTGCACCGTCCGCGTCACATGGGATGCCTCGACCCCGAGGCGGTGGGCCAGCTCCCCCGGGCGCAGCGGGTCGGAGTCGGCGACCTGCCGCAGCAACGCCACCGCCGCACGGTCCAGAGGCACACCGGCGAGGGCCATCAGCCGGTCGTGCTGGCGGGCACGCGTGCTCAGGTAGGTAATCCGAGTGAGGGCTCGCTCGATCTCGGTCACCTCCGGGGAGGCGGGGGCTTCGGGGACCGGTGGTGTGGACATGGGACCCACTTTACCATATTGTTGCGTAACTCAAGTAATTTACTGCGTTCGTTTGGCGCGTGTACTGCCGAGAGAGTACTTGCCGGGTGTTCCGCCGCTCCGCCACCCCCGCACCCCATCCCGTTCCCGCCTCGCCGAAGCCTCACCAGGGGTTCTGGCTCGCGAAGAAACGCTCGAAGAAGTCCACCTTGGCCGCGTCGGCGAGGGGCCAACTGGCCGAACCGGTCGCCGCGACGCGCACGCCGGTCCAGGATGTCGCCCGCTGCGGCGGACGCCAGCGGTTGGCGCCCGCGGTGGTCGCCGCGTACGACAGGCCCTTGAAGGCGGTGACGCCGGAGATGAGGGAGGCCACGCCGGACACGCGGCCGGTGTCGATGCGGAGCGGGCCGGTGAGGAAGGTCCGACGGTTCATGGCGTTCGAAAGCATGGGGGGCTCTCTGGTCTAGGTACTTGCGAACGTAAATTCCGCCGACCGGGAGTGCCAACATTATTGTCAACTTCAGAGCGGATCCACAGCATGCTCCCGCAGCGGGCCCACGGACAGGCCCCGCAGCGCGCAGGTGTCGAGGATGCGCGGCACGGCGCCGAGGGTGGCGCGCCAACTGCCGGGTGCCGAGGTGCAGTCGGAGTCGTGCAGCAGGACGGTCCCGCCGCCGCGGAGGTCCTCGGTGACCGTCCGGTGCACCGACTCGGGTGTGGCGCGCGCCTTCCAGTCCTCGCCCCAGGCCGTCCACAGCACCGGCGTGAGGTCCAGGCGGCGGGCCGCGAGATGGGCGCCGGTCGACATCACGCCGTAGGGCGGGCGGAAGAGCCGTGGCGCGCGCCCGGTGAGGTCGCCGACCGTGTCGCGGGCGCGGGCGAGGTCGTCGTGGGTGGCGCGGGGGCCGCGCAGCAGCAGCGGGCGGTGCAGCCAGCCGTGAACGGCGATCTCGTGTCCGGCGGCGGCGATCTCGCGGACCAGACCGGGGGCGCGTACGGCTTGGTTGCCGAGGAGGAAGAACGTCGCGTGGACCCGGCGCTCGTCAAGCAGCCGTAGGAACAACGGAGTTGACAGCGGGTCCGGCCCGTCGTCGAAGGTGAGTGCCACGTGGTCCGGCCGGCCGCGGCCGGAGAGGCGGGGCATGACGCGGTTGCGCAGCGGGCCGTAGGTGGAGAGGACGGGGGCGGCGTACGCGGCGGCGAGGATTGGCAGTGCGGGGAGCGCGACGCGGGGGGTCGTGCGGAGGAGACGGATGGCTGTCATGGGAGGCGGCCGTTCGCATGGCCCGCGAGGGGCGCGGTGCGTGCGGCGTCGGGAGTGCGCGGCTCGGCACAGGCGGTCGTAGGGAGAATGCCTGCTGGGGTCATGCGTGGCATCCCTTCACGTAACCCTCGACGGAAGTGGCGCACGGGGACGGGAAGTTACGCGACGTGGCGCAGGCGGTCGTAAGAAGAAGGCGTACGACAGTCATGCACGGCACCCCTTCGTGCGGCGCGCGACGGACGCGGCGCGCGCTGGGTCGAGGATGCGCGGCGCGGCACACGCGGTCATGAGGAGAGGGTCCACGGTCGTCATGCGTGGCGCCCTTTCGCGTAACCCCCGTGGGACACGTGATCCGGGTGGTGTGTGTGACCCAGGTCGTCGAGGTCGAGGCCGTGTCCTATGGCGTGCATGAGGCGCGGGCCGCCCTCGGTCGTGGCGACCGCCGTGCCGACCGCGCCCGCCCATACCGCGCACGCCAGGACGGTGGTGGTCGCGAGCCGCACGGCGGCCGGTCGGCGGCGGACCCGCCGGGCGATGGGCGGCACGGTGAGTGGCACAGCGGGCAGGGTGGCGGGCCGAGGGGTGGGTGAGACGGCGGGCCGTGCGGTGAGTGGCGTGGGAGGCCGAGTGATAGTTGGGGCGGCGGACTCGACGGCCGTCCTGCAGATCCTGGCCGTCTCGGCGGCCGGGCCCTGGTCCGGGCCGGACGGCGCGTCCGCGAACAGGGCGAGGCCCGCCTCCCGTTGCAGCAGTCCGCGTGGGCCGTCGATCAACTCGCTCAGTACATGCTTGAGTTGGACCGGGTCCCGGATCCACGCGGCGACGCCCGCCTCGTCCAGGGCGGCCGCGTTGGTCAGTCCGTGGCCGGGTATGCAGCCATAGCTGGCGACGGGCAGGCCGGTGGCGAAAGCCTCCAGGGAGGTCAGGCCGCCGGCGTTCTGGACCAGGACGTCGGCTGCGTGCATCAGGCCGGGCATGTCGTCGACCCAGCCATGGACGTGTTCGATGCCGTCCGCGCGGAGCTGGTCGGCCAGCGTCTCGTTACGGCCGCAGACCACGAGCGGTACGGCCGCGCCGCAGTCGCGCAGGTCCCGGGCGACCTCCCGGACCGGGCCCACGCCCCAGGAACCGGCAACCAGCAAGGCCAGTGGGGCAGTTGGCGGCAGACCGAAGCGGGCGCGGGCCGCGGCGCGTTCCTGCGCGTCCACGGGGTGGAAGCGCGGGTCGGCGACCGGGCCGCACACGCGGACGTCGCGTGCGCCGGCGGCCCGGGCCTGCGCGGCGGGCACGGCGTGCAGCGCGAGGTGGACGTCGACGCCGTCGGCCACCCACAGCGGGTGCACCGAGAAGTCGGTGAGGTAGGTGAGGACGGGGACGGTCAGCCGGCCGTCGAGCCGGAGGCTGCCCAGGACCCGGCTCGCGCCCGGGTAGGTCGACACGACGGCACCCGTGTCGGCGGGCAGTGCGCGCAGCAGCCGTTGCTCGGCGGAGCGGAGCAGCGCCCTCGCGACGGCGCCGCCGCCCCCTGCGCGCTCGGTGCTGCTGTAGATCCGCTGGTAGGCCCACGGCGCCCGGACGAGCATCCGGTGGTAGCCGTCCCGCACGAGCCGGCCGAGCCGCGCGGGCAGCACGTCCAGCAGGTCGAGCCGGTCGACCGTGAGACCGGCCGCCACCAGCCGCCGCTCCAGTTCGGCGGCGGCGCCGTCGTGACCGGCTCCGACGCTCGCCGAGACGATCACGACACGCTCGGCCGACGACGGGCGGCGCACCGTGTTTCCGAGGTGGGGCATGGGCTTCTTCCTCCGCAGGTGGAGTGGAGCGGCGAAACTCTACAACATGTAGTAGGTAAGCTCGTACATCATGTAGTAGATCCCGTTCGCAAAGCCCTCGATCGACCCGGCGACCGACTGCTCGGCCGATCTCTACGGCCCCTCGGCCCCTCCCTTCGAACCCTTGGCGCACTTCCTACAGGCCGTAGTAGGTGCGCGGGTAGGCTGTGACGCCGAGCGGTGAAAGGCGGTGGGGTGAACAGTGCACGACCGGAAGAACGACGAGCCCGGCGCGACGTCCGGCAGGCGGGCGCGCGGTGAGCTGGAGAACGGGGTTCTCGCCGCCCTCTACGGGGCCGACGAGCCACAGACCGCGCGCCAGGTCAAGGACCGGCTGCCCGGGGACCTCGCGTACACGACCGTGCTGACGATCCTGTCGCGCCTGCACGACAAGGGGATGCTCGTCCGGCAGCGCGCGGGCCGCGGGTACGCGTACGCGCCGGCCCGGGACGAGGCGACCCACACCGCGGAGCGGATGCGCTCGCTGCTGGAGCACGGCACCGACCGCGAGGCGGTACTCACCCGCTTCGTCTCCGAACTCTCCGCGCAGGACGAGCAGTTGCTGCAGCGACTGCTCTCCGGGCACGACGGGCCGCACCCCACCGGCCGCGTCGACGAAGGACCGTGAGCCGGTGCTGATCAGCGTGTACGTCCCCCTTCTGATCACCATGGTCCTCGCGGTGTTCGCACCCCGCGCCGCCCGCCGACTCGCCCCGCGCCCGGCCGCCTGGTCCCTGGCCTCCGCAGCGCTGGTGGCGTCGCTCGGCTGGCTGGGCTCGTTGGCGTTGCTGGCGTTCGCCGGGCTGGTGCAGATCCCGGAGGTCGCCGAGGAGGGCCGGTGGTCGGTCGCGGCGGTGCGCGCCTCCGACCCGGTCTATCTGACGGTCGCCGGGGTCGCCGCCCTCGCCCTTCTCGCGTCCGTCACGGGTCTCACCGTCGCCGCCGCACGTCAGCTACGGCATCTGCGCTGGGCCCGCCGCGAGTGCCGACTCCTGCCCGGCGACACGGAGTTGGCCGTCCTGGACATCGAGTCACCGGAGGCGTTCGCGCTGCCCGGGACACCAGGGCGGATCGTCGTGTCCAGCGGGATGCTGCGCTGCCTCGGCGACCGCGAACGCGAGGCACTTCTCGCCCACGAACGGGCACATCTGCGCGGCCGCCACCATCTCTTCCAGACCCTCTGGCGCCTCTCCGCCGCCGTGAATCCGCTCCTACGACCGCTGTCCAACGCGGGCAGTTTCGTCCTGGAGCGCTGGGCCGACGAGGAGGCCGCCGTGCGCGTCGGCGATCGCACGGTCGTCGCCCATGCCGTGGGCCGGGCCGCGCTCGCCACCTCGGCGAACCGTTCGCGCCCGGCACTCGCCGCGACCGGCGGAGCGGTGCCGCAGCGGGTCCGGGCACTGCTCGCCCCTCCTCCCCCGCGCCGGGCCCTGCCGTTCGTCGCGGGCGCCGCACTGCTCGTGGTGTGCTGCGTGAGCCTCGCCGACGCGGCGACCGACAGCGAGGAGATGATCGAGACGGCGCAGCGGGCGGCGTGCGTGACGACGGAGGCACGGGCCGTTTCGGCGCCGTCGGGCCCGCAGCACGAGGTGCGCTGTGAACACGGACAGCCGGACGGACCTGTCCAACGCCGCTGATCCGCCGGACGGTTCTCCCGCCCCCGGAGGGGGTGTCCCGTGGAAGTGTGACACTTACTCGTGTCAGTGTCACACTTCCACGGGACACCCCAGCCCCCGAGGCCCGCCGCCCCTGAACAGCGTCGATCCCACCATCCACCCGAAATACACCCGTGTTATCGTCGCCCTACTCATTGCCAGGAAACCTGTCGATCGACTCCCGTCGATCGGACTGAGATCCCCCGTCGCGCTCACTCCACGAATGGAGCGGCATGTCTGTTCTGGCCCGGCCGGCGGTGGCCGCCTTCGCCGCCAAGTCCCTGCAGCGTCTTTCCGTGATGGCCGACCGGCGCCCCAGCGGACGTGGTTCCGCCGCCTCCTCGCATCAGCGGCTCCCTGAATTTCCGCGCCTGACAAGGGAGTTGACGATCCCGACGAGCGTCGCCCCGGCGCGGGCCACGGTGTACCTGCCGGCCGGCGAAGGGCCGCCTCCGCCGGTGCACGTGAACTTCCACGGCGGCGGCTACGTCGTCCCGCTGACCGAACTCGACGACCCGCTGTGCCGTTTCCTCGCGGCGCAGGCAGGTGCCGTCGTGGTCAACGTCGACTACGTGGTCGCGCCGCAGCACCCGTTCCCCGCGCCACCCCGGCAGGCGTTCGAGGTGGTCCGGTGGATCGCGGAGCACGGCGGTGAGCAGGGCTGGGACGGGGAGCGGCTCACCGTGGGCGGGCAGAGTGCCGGGGGCGGACTCGCGGCGGCGGTGGCGCGGCAGGCGCTGGAGGAGGGCGGGCCCGCGATCGCGCTCCAGGTGCTGCACTATCCGCCGTTGGACCTGGCGACCAGCGCCAAGGACAAGCGTTCCGCCATCACGAAGCCTGTGTTGAAGCCCTGGATGGCCGAGGTCTTCGACGCGTCGTACGTCCCGGATCCGAAGGTGCGTACCGACCGGCTGGTGTCGCCCGCCCATCCATCGGACACCGCGGACCTGAAGGGCATCGCCCCGGCGCTGGTCATCACGGCGGAGTACGACCTGCTCAAGGCGGAGGGTGTGCGTTACGCCGACCGGCTTCGTACGGCGGGGGCACTGGTCGAGCACGTCGACGTCGCCGGCGCCGACCACGGCTACGACGGCACGGACGACGAACGGGCCCTGCAGACCTATGCCCTGATCGCGCGTCAGGTACAGGAAGCCGTGGGTACCGTCTGAACTCCCCTCCCGGACAACGCACTTCGCCGACCATCCCCCTCGGACGGTCGGCGCAGTGCCGCTGGGTCACGCCGACGGCACCGGCTCCGGCAGTGTGAGGCCGAACTTGCCTGCCGCCTCGGTCAGCTCACGCCAGACCTTGGGCGCGACGGGAATGCCCTTCGCACCGCGCCCCTCGGCGACCGTCGCGCTGCGCTCGCCGGGGTAGAAGACGCCCTCGGCGCCGTCCGCCGGCGGCAACTGCTTGAGGGTGGCCAGCGTTGCGTCGACCGCCTCGGTGAAGGCGGCCGGGTCACCGAAGGCCGCCGGGTCGAGGGCGATGAGGAGGGCGTTCTGGCGGTGCTTGCGACCCTGGGGGTCGTCCGAGTGGAACGCGGCGAAGATCGGCGCACCGACGAGCACGCTGGTGAGCAGCTCGAACGCCAGGGACATGCCTGAGCCCTTGGCGCCGCCCAACGGCAGTGGCATGACGGCCAGTTCGGGATCGGAGGTCGGGGTGCCGTCCGCCGTGGCCGCCGCACCCTCGGGCAGCGGGGTGCCGCTCGCCTTCGCCTGGCGGATCTTGCCGAGGGCGATGGTCGCGGTGGCCATGTCGAGGAGCAGCGGGGCATGCGACTCGGCCGGCACGGCGATGGCGAGCGGGCTGGTCGCCACGGCGGCACCCTTGACGCCGGTGTAGCCCATGTTGGGCATCCCGGCGACGTAGCCGATGCCGACGAGTCCCTGCTCGGCGATCTTCGACACGTAGTAGCCGATGGCGCCGGTGTGGACGGTGCGGCGGACCCCGACGGCAGCGACTCCGCTGATCCTGGCCCGAGTGACCGCCTCGTCGGCGGCGGCGCTGAGGGCCACCGGGCCGGGAGCGCGATCGGCGTCAAGGACGGCCGCACCCGCGGCAGTTGACTCGACCCTGATGTCGGCATCGGCGTTGGCCACGCCCTTGGCCAGCAGCTCCAGGTAGGCGGGGACGCGGGCGATGCCGTGCGAGTCGACACCGCGCAGCGCGGCCCACACGAACACGTCGGCGGTGGTGCGCGCCTGCTCGGCGTTCAGGCCGCCCTTCTCCAGGAGTGCGGCGGAGAAGGTGCGCAGGTCGTCGGCGGCGACAAGTACCTTGCCCGGCTTGGGCGTTGCGGTGTCGGACATGGTGGCGGGTGCCTTCCTGGTTCAGCGGGTGACGAGGACGTCGACGACGGCGGTGGTGCCCTCCGCCACGGCCTTGAGCGCACGCTCCAGCGCGGGCGCGAGGCCCTCGGCTGCGTCGACGGTCTCGGTGTGCATCCCGAACGGCGCGGCGAACGCGGCGAGTCGGGGCAGCCGGTGCAGATCGGTGCCGAGCCACTCACCGGTGTCGGCGGCGGCGCCCTCGGGGTAGAACCTCCGGTGGTTGAGGTTCATCGATTTGTAGACGCGGTTGTTGAACACCACGATCAGCAGCGGGAGTTCGTAAGCGTTGGAGGCGTCGTACGACGGGATCACCGGGTTGTACGTGAACGCGCCGTCGCCGATGGTGAGCACCACCGGGCGTTCCTGGGCGGCGAGTTTGACGCCGAGCGCGACCGCGATGCCCTGGCCGAGGCCGCCCTGGACGTAGAAGTACGAGTCGGGGTCGGCGGTCTGGACATGTCGCTTGACGACACGGCTGTGCGTGATGGTCTCGTCGACCACGATCCCGCCCTGGCCGTCCAGCAACTTGCGCAGATTCGCGGCGACGAGGACCGGGTCAATACCCTCCGCCTGCGCCGCCTTTGCCTCGGCCGCGGCAATGGAGGCCTGCTCGTCGGCGTGCCGCTGCTCCTGTGCCGCACGGCGTACGGCTGCAGCCTCCGCGTCAACATCCTTTGCCCGCTTGGCCAGTTGGCGCAGGGTGTTGGTGATACTCCCTTCCAAGTACGTGTCGGCGAACAGGACTTGGTAGACGACGTGCGGGCGCTGCGGTACCTCGTCAATGACGACGATCGTCGCCTTGGAGGGCCGGCGCGACGGCGGGTAGAAGGGAGCACGGCAGTTGACCAGAAGAATCAGGTCCGCCTCGTCCATCCACGGGCCGATGTCGCTGCCGGCGTGCAGCGGGTGGGTGCGCGGGAAGTTGCCGCAGACCGCCGAGTCGGGCTCGACGACCGGGATGTTCCACGCCTCGGCGAAGGCGACAAGCGCCTCGAAACCGCCCGCCTCACGGCCGGCCGTCTCCGTGACGATGACCGGATTCTCGGCCTCGCGGATCAACTGCGCGACAGGATCGACCTCTTCGGGCGAGCTGTGCGTCGAGCCGGGCGGAACGATCGGCTTGGCCTCGCGCCCGTCCCACCCCTCCAGCAGGATCTCCAGCGGGACGTTGAGGTACGCCGGTCCCGCCGGGGCCCGCCAGGCCAGTTCCGCCGCCCGCGTCACCATCGTAGGAAGGGTGTGGACGCTGGCGGCCTCGTTGGACCACTTGGTGAAGGGCTGCGCGATCTGGTGCGGGCCGCCCACGACGGACAGGTTGCGGTACCACTGGCCGCCGGGGTCCTGGCCGGGGCCGTCGCCGTAGGTGGTCGACTCCGAGGAGCTGACCACCATCGGGACGCCCGCGAGCAGCGCCCCGTGCACGGCCATCGAGCCCTGGAGCAGACCCGGGGCCGCGTGCAGCAGCACACCCTGCGGCCGGCGCTTGATGAGGCCGTAGCCGGTCGCCATGCCGACGGCGACGGTCTCGTGGGTCAGGTCCAGGTACTGCGGGCAGGGCAGTCCGTCGCGGTGGCGGCGGGCGAGGGACTCCCAGACGGGGGCCCACTCGGAGCCCGACGAGCAGAAGATGTAGTCGGCGCCGACGGCGTTGAAGGCGGTGACGAGAGCGTCGCCGCCGTCGGCGCCGGGGGTGTTGGTGGTGTCGGTCATCTCTCGTGGTTCCTCAGCCCTCGATCGGCCAGTTCAGGACCTCGGAGATACCGCGGCCCATGATCCATTCAAGCTCCTCGGGCGTGAACTCCCAGTGCTTGGTGAACTGCTCGATCGTGTCGGTGTAGGCGATGCCGTGCCCGAGCAGCCGGGTGATGTCGGTGCCGTAGAAGCAGCGCTGCGGGCCCAACTTGTCGACCATCTCGCGGACGTACTTCTGGATGTTGTTGTTCGGGAAGGGCTGCGTGGAGTAACCCGGGAGCGCCGAGAGCTTCACATAGATGTTCGGGTGGGCGGCGAGGTCGGCGGTCTCCGAGACCCAGTAGCCGATCGCGTCGTCGACGCAGCGGGCCATGATGCCCATGTGGTCGATGATGATCTTCAGCTCGGGGTGCTTGGCGGCGATCTCGCCCAACTCCCGCTTCCAGATGGGCGCGTGGACCATCGTCGGGACGCGCAGTTCCTCGGCGATCGGCCAGTACCAGTCGTTGGTGCCGTCGATCATCCAGTTGCGGTCCTGCGGCCGGTGGAAGGTGAGGCGCGTGCCCTTCACATGCGGGTTCTGCGCGAAGTCCGCCAGCATCGCCTTGCCCTCTTCGGGCTTGTTCTGCGGGATGCGCGCCATGATGCCGAAGCGGTCCGGGTGCGCCTCGCATGCCTCCAGGGCGTAGTCGATCCGGTCGCCCTCCCAGGACGGCGGCAGGATCAGGGCCCGGTTCACGCCGGCCTCGTCCATCAGCTCCAGGGCCTCCTCGTACGAGAAGGGGTCCTCACGGTGTCCGTTGAGGCGGATGCGCTCCCGCGCGCCCGGGACCCAGGGGCGCTCCGGGGTCTCTTCCTTCCAGATGTGGATCTGCGTGTCGACAACGAACATGTCGTGAGCTCTTTCTCTCGAAGGTCGTACGAAAGGTCATACGAAGGTCTTGCGAAGGGGCTGGTGAGGTGGTGTTGCGGAAGGAACGCTAGGCGGGTCGCGAGGCCTTGCCGAGCCCTGGGAGCGCAAGCAGTAGTTGCGCGAAACACCGCTGTACGCAGGGCATTCTCAGTGTGCGGACGGGTTGTCGAACACGGCGCCGACGATGTGCTCGGCGATCGCCATGGACGCTGTCGCGGCGGGCGAGGGCGCGTTGCGCACGGCGGTGATCCGCCCCACCTGGTGGATGCGGAAGTCGTCCACGAGCGTGCCGTCGGGGTCCAGTGCCTGGGCGCGGACGCCCGCCCCGCCGCGTACGACGTCGGACACGCCGACGCCGGGGACGTACAGCTTGGCGTCCTTCATGAAGGCCTTCGCGGACAGCGAGCCGCGGTACTCCTTGATGCCGGTCCGCCAGTGCTGGGCGGCCATCTTCCAGGAGCCGGGGTACGCCACGAGTCCGGCGAGGTCCCTCACCGAGAAGTGGCCGAGCCTGTAGCCCTCCCTGGCCAGGGCGAGGACGGCGTTCGGGCCGACCTCGACGGTGCCGTCGACCCGCGGGGTGAAGTGCACGCCGAGGAAGGGGTAACGGGGGTCGGGCACCGGGTAGATGAGCCCGCGCACCAGGTGTGTGCGGTCCGGCTTGAGGAGCATGTACTCGCCCCGGAACGGGACGATCCTCGGTTCCCTCTTGTCCTGCGCCAACTTCGCCACGGCGTCCGAGTGGAGGCCCGCGCAGAGGATCAACCGGTCGACGCGGACACGTCGTTGGCCCGAGGCGACGTCGATGCCGCCGGGCACGTTGGTGATGGACGTGACCGGGAAACCGAGCCGCACCTCGCCCCCGGAGGCCTCGATGTCCTTGGCGAACTCCCGGGCGATCGCCGGGTAGTCGGTGATCGCGGTGCGCGGGGAGTGCAGGGCCGCGATGCCGCCGGCGTGCGGCTCCAGCTCCTTGATCTCCTCCCGGGAGATCCTGCGGAGTTCGGGCACGTGGTTGTTCCTGGCCCGCTCGTAGAGGTTCTCCATCCGGCCCAACTCGTCCTGGCTTACGGCCACTACGAGCTTGCCGATCTCGTCGTACGGCAGCCCGCGGTCCTGGCAGTACTCGCGCAGGATCGCTACGCCTCGGACGCACAGGTCGGCCTTGAGGCTGCCCGGCGCGTAGTAGATGCCGGCGTGTACGACCCCGGAGTTGTGGCCGGTCTGGTGGACGGCGACCTCGTGTTCCTTCTCCAGGACCACGACCCGGGTGCCGGGGCGGCGCAGGGCGATCTCGCGGGCGGTGGCCAGGCCCACGATGCCGGCGCCGACGATGCCGATCGTCTCGTCAGTCATCGGCATCCTCCTCTCTGTCGTACCGAATCTCTGTCGTACCGACTTACTCAGGCGCCGAAGTGGATGGCAACGGTCTTGACCCGGGTGGAGAAGCGCAGGACCTCGTCGCCCTGCTCCTTGTAGCCGGTGCCGGAGTCGTGGAATCCGCCGAAGGGCAGGTGCACGTCCCAGCCGGGGGTGGTCGCGTTGACCGCGATCTGCCCGCACTCGGCCTCATCCGCGAAGCGGTAGGCCGAGGCGAGGTCCCGGGTGAACACCGCTGCCGCGAGGCCGAACTCGGAGTCGTTCACGGCGTCGACGGCCTGCGTGAAGTCGTCTACGGCACGCACGGCCAGGACCGGTCCAAAGACCTCCTCCCGCCAGATCGCCGTCTCGGCGGTGACGTCGGCGAGCACCGTCGGCTGGACGAAACAGCCGTGCGCGTGGTCGCCGTCGGTGTCCGCGTGACCGCCGGTGAGAACGGTCGCGCCTTGTTCTACGGCCCCTGCGAGGTGGGCGAGGACGCTGTCGCGCTGCTTCGGGCTGGAGAGCGGGCACAGAGTGGTCGCCGGGTCGTTGCCCGGGCCGAGCTTGAGAGCCTCGGCCTCCGCGACCAGGAGGCGGGTGAACTCGTCGTACACCGGCCGTTCTACGACGACCCGGCTGGTGGCGGTGCAGCGCTGCCCTGCCTGCCCGAACGAAGCCGCTACGACCGTCCTCGCGGCGAACGACAGGTCGGCGTCCTTGAGGACCACGGAGGCGTTCTTGCCGCCGAGTTCGCCCTGGAAGCGGACGTTGCGGTCGGCGAGGCGACGACGGATGCGGCCTCCGACCTCGTTGGAGCCGGTGAAGGTGATGGCGACGATGCGCGGATCGTCGAGAAGCGCCTCCTCTATCTCGGCTGTGCGGCCGGTGACGACGTTCAGGACACCGGCCGGCAGGCCCGCGTCGTGCAGGGCGCGGGCGAGGTGCAGGCCCGACAACGGTGTCTCGGTGGCCGGCTTGAACACGGCCGCGTTGCCGGTGGCGAGCAGCGGGGCCAACTTGCGGGCCGGGGTGATCAGCGGGTCGTTCCAAGGGCTGATCACGAGGATCACGCCGATCGGCTCGCGCTGGGTGTGCACCCGGGTGTTCGGGCGGGCGTCGTGCAGGAGGGTGCCGTAGCCCTGGCGGGCCAGGCCCGCGTAGTAGTCGAGGAAGTCGGCGGCCTTGAGGGTCTCGCCGCGGGCCTCGGCGGCGGTCTTGCCGTTCTCGGCGGTGACGTCGGCGGCGATCTCGTCGACGCGGTCGCGGATCAGCCTGGCGGCCTCGGTGAAGACGCGGGCCCGCTCGAAGGGGCTGGTGCGCTTCCATACGGCGAAGCCGCGCTCGGCGTGGTCGTAGGCGCGGGTGACGTCCTTGGCGGCGAGAGCGGGGATGCGCGCGAGGGGGGTGCGGACGTCGGCGGGGTTCTGTACCTCGATCCACTCGCCGGTCGTCACCCACTCTCCACCGGAGAGGGTTTCCAGGCTTCGCATGAAGATCACTTCCTTCGTCCGCCGCGGTGCCGGTCCGCGGTCTGCACAGTCGGCGGCCACAGTGGGCCGGATGCGACAACACACCATGTGGGGGCGGTGCCACCAGCCCCGCGGAGGCAGGCATTGCTTGCGCGGGGCGCAGGTCGGCGCAGGGTTGTTCCGTGCTGGAATCGACGAGCCGGACGGCAACCGCCGACCTGCCGCCGGGAGCCGCGGATCCACTGAGGATTCGAGGATCCGCCGAGGATTTCGACGAGGAGAGACACGACATGGCCTACGCCGTCATCGCCCACTACTTCTGCGAGCCCGCCGACGAGGCCACGGTGCGTGCCGCCTTGCTGAAGGTGCGCGAGCACACCCGTGCAGAGCCTGCGAACCTGGCGTACGAGGTGCACGCCGAGGCGGACGTGCCGGGGAGTTTCGTGCTGTACGAGCAGTACGCCGACCGGGCCGGTTTCGACGCGCACAAGGCGGCCGAGCACTTCAACGAGCTGATCGTGGAGACCATTTGGCCGCTGCTGACCGACCGCAGGGTGACGTTCGCCGAGGTGCTCTGAGGTTTCGTGAGACCCCGCCGGGAAGCGCGTCTCCCGCGCTTCCCGGTCCGTACGTCAGAACTCGTTGCCCCAGACGTACCGTGCCACCGTCTCCACCAACTCGATCTTCCGGCGCTGCTGTTCGCTGCTCAGCAACGGCCGGCTCGCCACGTCGGCGAAGCCCCGGGACGGCGCTACGGCCCCGTCCTCCGGGTCCTTGAACTCCCCCACGGCGTCGAGCCTGGCCATCACCGTGTCGATGTCCTCCAGCGCGGGCACGGTCGCGTCGACGACACCCAGGCAGAAGTCGCGGCCCTCCGGCAGGGCCTTGACCAGGGCGAGTTCGGCCGGGGTGCCCTGGTCGAACGGCAGGATCCAGCGGTCGGCGCCGATCTCGCCGTAGAGCCGCTCGGCACGGGCCCAGTCGACCGCGGCGGGGGCGACCGGGCCGGGGGCCACCGCGATCCGTACGCCCTCGGGCCGCTCGTCCAGGCGTACCGCGAGCGCGTCGACGGCGAGGGCGTCCTCGAAGGAGAGCGCGCCTGGGTCGGCCGGGGCGGTGGCCAACTGGCCCAGCAGGAGAGGGTTGTTGAGCTGGATCAGACGTACGCCCTTGGCGACCAGCAGCTCTATCTCGGCGAGGACGATCTCCGCGAGTGCCTCCCCCAACTCCCTTGCGGAGGACGGGCCGTGGCCGGGCTGGTAGGTGGTGGCGGCGAGGTACGCGGGCGAGGGCAGCGAGGCCTTCGGGGCGATCACCGTGAGCTCGGTGAGGCGTGCCGCCCAGTCCGCGAGTAGCGGGCCGTTGGCCTTCGGCAGTGACTCCGCGACCCAGCGCACCAGGCCGTCCGCGTCGGTCTCGTCCGTACGTCGGAAACCTGATACTCCGTCAAGGACCGCGCTGCGGAAGTCTTCCCGGGGGAAGTCGCCGTCGGTGACGACGGTGGAGCGCAGCTTGCGCTGGAAGACGATCGCGTCCTTGACCGCCTGGAGTTCCGCCTCCTTCAGCGCCTCGGGGTCTCCGGCGGCGCGGGCGGCGGTCAGTTCGGCGGGGCGGACCAGGCTGCCCTGGTGGTCGATGCGGTAGTTGAACGTGTCCGCCATGAGTTATGCGTCCTTTCCGGACGAGGCCGGCTTGCCCGCGACACCCCAGGCGGCGAACTCCAGTTCATAGCCGAGGGAGGAGAGCACCTCCTCGGCGATCTGCTGGTCCTCGTCGGCGGTACCGCCCGCGATGCCGAGGCCGCCGATGATCTCGCCGTCCTTCTTGATGGTGAGGCTGCCCTCGGTGGCCATGATCGGCATGGCGGCGCCGGGGAGTTGGGAGAGCTGGGCGAAGAAGACGGGCTGGCTCTCCTGCCACTTCTTCAGCATCTTGCCGGGGCGCTGCATGATGGCGGCCGTGTACGCCTTCGCGCGGGCGATGTCCGGGGTGAGCGGGCGGGCGCCGTCCGGGCGGCGGATGGCGATGGGGAAACCGCCCGCGTCCACGACGGCGACACTGACCGCCTTCCCGATCGACTGGGCGCGCTTGTGGGCGGCGTCGATGATCTCCTCGGCGGCGTCCAGGGTGAGGCTGCTCATGCTGCTTCCTTCGGTGCGGTGAGGGTGCGGCGCAGGTGGGCGACGGCGGCGTTGTACTCGGCGGGCGTCTCCCAGTACATGGAGTGCGGGGCGTCCGGGACGATCTCCAGGTGCGAGCCGGGCAGCAGTTCGTGGGCGCGGGTCACCGTCTTCACGCTGAGCACCGCGTCCTTCTCACCGGCGAGGAAGGCGACCTTGACGCCCGAGGCCCGAATGTCGTCCAGGGACGGCCCGTTGGTGTCGAGGTTGCGCAGGTCCTGCATCCTGGCGACGTTGAACGCGCCCATCTGCTGGAAGAGGAAGGTGAGGTCGGCCCGCTCCTGCTGGAACCGCTTCGTCAACAGGCGGTCGATGACCGGCAGTTTGACGGCCTCGGCGCGGTCGGCGGCGGCGAGTTCCTTCAGCTCGGGGTGGCTGATGCCGCCCAGCGAGTGGCCGAGCACGACGGAGCCCACGCGCTCGGGGCGGAGCAGTCCGGCGCGGAGCGCGGCGACGGAGCCGATGGACTGGCCGACCAACATGGCGTCGGTCAGGTCCTCCTGGTCCAGTACGGCGACCACGTCACCGGGGAAGTCCTGCCCGTCGAACTCGGGCCTCGACGAGTTCGGAGGGGTGGGTGCGTCGGACTTGCCGAAGCCGCGCAGGTCCACGGTGATGACCGTGAACTCCTCGCGCAGCGCGGCCACTTGCTGCCACCAGGCGGCGTGGTGGCCGCCGCTGCCGTGCACGAACAGGATCGCCGGACCGCTGCCGTGGCGCTCGTAGTAGATGGAGGTGCCGTCGGAGTCGGCGATGGGCATGGAGGTGAACTCCTGTACGCGCGTGGTTAGTTGGGGCGGCGACCGTGGAAGACGAGCTCGATCATGGTGTGGTCGGGGTCGTGGATGTAGCAGAACTTCGACTGGTTCTCGGGCCGTTCGATCGGCCGGGTGTGGCGGATGCCCAGGTCCGTGATGTGGGCGAGGAACTCGTCCCAGTCGTCGACCTCGACGGCGAAGTGATAGGGCGCCATGCGCTCCATCTCCTCGACCGGCGTGAAGTGGAGGTCGAAGTTGCCGCGGGTCATCAGCACCACACGGGAGTTGGACTTGGGCATGATGCGCTTCATCCCGAAGACCTTCGTGTACCACTCGGCGGTCCGGTCGGGGTCGGTGGTGGGGAAGTTGACGTGGTGGATGTAGCGGGGTGCGCTGCTCATGACGGATTCCCTTCGCTGTGTACGGGGTTGGACAGGACGCCGATGCCGCTGATCTCGATGTCCACGGTGTCGCCGGGTTCGAGTTGGCAGGTGGACTCGGCGCCCATCCACAGCACGTCCCCCGGGTGCATGGTGATGTGCTTGGTGAGTTCGACGATGTGGTCGAAGGGGTCGAAGACCATGTCGCCGGTGGCGAACGAGGCACGGACCTCCCCGTTCACACAGAGTGTCGTGGTCTGCGCCAGGGCATCGACGTCGGTCTCCATCCAGGGGCCCATGGGCTTGAACGTGTCACTGTTCTTGCTGCGCCAGAACGAGCGGTCCTGGTGCTGCCAGGTGCGGGCGCTCACGTCGTTGCCGATCGTCCACCCGAAGACCGACTTGCGGGCCTCGTCGTAGGAGGCGTGCTTCACCGTTCGGCCGATCACGGCGACGAGTTCGGGCTCGGCCTCGAAGCGGCCCTCGACCCCGGCCGGCTTGACGATGGGTGAACGGTGACCGGTGAGCGCGTTGTTGGCCCGGTAGCCGACCTCGGGGCGGGTGGGCGTCTGGGCACGGGCGTGCGCGATGTGGCGCGGGTAGTTCATGCCGACGGCGTAGAACACGGGCGGGACGACGACGGGCAGCCAGTGCGCGGTGGCGACCGGCACGCCGCCGATCACGGTCGGGTCCCCTTCGATCGGGGACTCGGACAGCAGCTCGATGTCCTCCTCCCCCACGCGACCCCACACCGCCCGGCCGCCGACCGCAACTCGCGTGTACCGCATGGCAGTTCAGCCCGCCAGCAGGTGCGAGACGCGCTTGGTGACCAGGTACGCGTCGAGGGCTTCGGGGCCGCCCTCCCTGCCGTAGCCGCTCTCCTTTACCCCGCCGGAGGGGGCCTCGGCGACGGAGCCGCCGCAGTGGTTGATGGAGAGGATGCCGGCCTCCAGCGCGTCGATGAGCTTCTCGGCGGTGGCGGCGGACTCGGTGAAGCCGTAGGCGGCGAGGCCGTAGGGAAGGGAGTTGGCGAGGGCGAGGGTCTCGTCCAGGTCGGTGAACGGCACGATCGGGGCGAGCGGGCCGAAGGGTTCCTCGTGCATCAGCTTCGCGTCCGCCGGTACGTCGGTGAGGACGGTCGGGGCGTAGAAGTAGCCGTCGCGGTCGAGGCGTTGGCCGCCGGTGAGCACCTTGGCGCCACGTTCGACGGCGTCGGCGACGAGAGTCTCCATGGCTTGCAACCGGCGCTCGTTGGCGAGCGGACCCATGGTGGTGTCGGCGTCGAGGCCGTCTCCTACGGTGACTTCCTGGGCGGCCTTCACGAACTCGGCGGTGAACGCCTCGACGATGCTTTCGTGGACGAGGAAGCGGCTCGGGGAGGTGCACACCTGGCCGGCGTTGAAGAACTTCGCCTGGGCCGCCTTGCGGGCGGACTTCACCGGGTCGGCGTCCGCGCAGACGATGACCGGAGCGTGGCCGCCGAGTTCCATCAGGGTGGGCTTCATGACCTCGCCGGCCCGGGCGGCGAGGAGCTTGCCGACCGGGACCGAGCCGGTGAAGGCGACCAGGCGGATCCGCGGCGAGGGGATCAAGTGGGCCGAGACCTCGGCCGGTTCACCGAAGACGAGGTTGAGGACACCGGCCGGGAGTCCGGCGTCCGCGTAGCAGGCCACCAGCGCGGCTGCGGTTCCGGGTGTCTCCTCGGACGCCTTGATGACGATCGAGCAGCCGGCGGACAGGGCGGAGGAGAGCTTGCGGTTGGGGCCGCCGACGGGGAAGTTCCACGGCACGAACGCGGCGACGGGGCCGACCGGTTCGCGGCGGACCGTGAGCAGGGTGCCGGGCGCGGACGGAATGATCCGGCCGTAGGCGCGGCGGGCGTCCTCGATGTGCCAGCGCAGGGTGTCGGCGGTGCGCAGGGCCTCGGTGGTGCCCTCGCGGAGGGGCTTGCCCTGTTCCTGGGCCATGATCCGGCCGATGTCGGGGGCGCGTCCGGTGATCAGGTCGGCGGCGGCGTGCAGGATCGCGGAACGCTTGGCGATCGGGGTGTTGCGCCAGACGCGGAAGCCCTCGGTGGCCGCGTCGAGGGCGCGGTCGAGGTCGGCGGTGGTGGCGAGGGGTACGTCGCCGATCACCTTCGCGGTGGCCGGGTTCACGATCGGGGCGGTCCGTCCGGTGCCGCCCTGGCACCACTCGCCCGCGATGTACATGCGGACGGCGGGGTAGCCGTGGTCGGAGGTCATGAGTGGGTGCCCTCTCAGGCTGGGGAGGAGAGTCAGGTGGCGGGGGCGTCCTGCTGGTCGCGGTTGGAGCGCAGCGCCCAGATGTGGTGCGGCGGGGTGGTCTCGTGGACGCGGGTCTCGTAGGTGTCGTCGACGCGGTCCATGTCCGCCGCGTACTCGACGCGGCCGCCGCACGGAGCGTGCAGGAAGCGGAAGACGTTCGAGCCGACGGTGTGGCGGCCGAGCTTGCGGGCCTCCCGCCAGCCGCGCTCGATCATGTGGTTGCCGCCCTCGATGACGCCGTCGAAGCCGGGGACCTCGTAGGCGATGTGGTTGACGCCGGCGCGGTCGGGGCGGTGGCACAGCAGCATGGTGTGCTGGTCGTCGTCGCCCGGTGCCTGCATGAACACGCCCATCGGTTCGACGATGTCGGTGGGCCGGAAGCCGAGCCGTTCGGTGTAGAACGCGACGGCTTCCTCGCGGCCCGCCTTGACGATGTTCAGCGCGACATGGCACATGCGGAGCGGAAAGGCCCGGGTGAGCGGTTCCAGCGCGGTGTTCCAGCGGTCGACGCTGCCCGAGACGTTGGCAGGCCGCGGGGTGACGTCCGCGTTCTTCGGGCGGGCCAGGGTGAGTCCGACACCGAAGCCGCTCTCGTCCACGGTGTGGTGGACGCCGTCGGCGCTCTCGTGGATCTTGCGGTCGCGGCCCGACTCGGCGACCAGCCGGGCGAGTTCCTCCGGGGTGTCGACGCCCCAGACCACCTCGCGGATGGTCGGGCCTGCCTCCACCGGTGGGGGCAGCAGGGGGCCGGGCACGGTGTCCAGGTGGAGGGTCTGCCCGGTGAGGGTCTCGAAGACCGCGTGCTCCTCGGTCCGCTCCAGCAGGAACAGCCCGAAGTCGCCGAAGAAACGGACACATTCGTCTACGTCGTCGATCCCGTAGGTGACGGATTCGATTCTCTGGATTCCCATGGATGCCTCGTTTCGCGGGTCGCCCGGCGAGCCTAGATTTCGGGGCGTGAAGGCCTCAATGGTCCGGGCTCGTCTGAATTCGCAATCGTTTCTTGCGGCTACGACCCGATGGCCGGAATGGGGTTCTGTGAGAACCATGCGGCGAGGAAGTCCAGGAACACGCTGACCTTGCGCGGGGTGGCCTGACCGGGGCCGTAGATCGCGAACAGGGGGCGGTCGGGGACCGTCAGTTCGGGGAGCAGGACCTGGAGGGCGCCGGTCATCAGTTCGTCGTAGGCCGGGCGCTGGGGCAGCAGGGCGATGCCGCGGCCGTGGACAGCGGCCTTCTGGAGGGCGATGTACGAGTTGGACGAGAAGGCGATGTTGCGGATCTTGTGCAGGGTGGAGGCGTGGCCGTGGCCGATGCGCCAGACCGGGTCGTTGACGTGGACGAGGCAGTCGTGGAGGGCGAGGCCGTTGGGCTCGGTGAGCGGGCCGCCGCGCTCCAGGTACTTCTCGGAGGCGCAGAGCACGAAGGGCAGCGAGGCGATCTTCTTGAGGCGGACGCTGGAGTCGCGCAGGTCGCGGGTGTGGAAGGCGACGTCGAAGCCGCTGTCCAGGAAGTCGTACGTCCGGTCGGACATGCCGCCGAGTTCGAAGCGGACGTGGATCTTGGGATGGGCGGCGGAGAAGGCGGCGATCGCGTCCCCGAGGTCCAGGCTGCCTATCCACTTCGGGCAGATGATGCTCAGGGTGCCCTCGGCGCGGTCGTGGAGGTGCGAGATGACGGCGTCCTCGGCCTCGATCTCGTCGAGGATGCGGGCCGCGAACTCGGCGTACTTCAGCCCCGGTTCGGTGAGGCTGACCGAGCGGGCGGTGCGGTTGACCAGGCGGACGCCCACCTGCCGCTCCAGCTCGGCGACGTGACGCGACACGAGCGAGCCCGACGAGCCCAGCTTCTTCGCCGCGCCGCTGAAGCTGCCGGCCTGCGCGACGGTGACGAAGCTGTGCATGAGGAGCAGTCGATCCATGATTCCTCCGGAGGCCCACGTCTGCCAGGGGTGGGCCCCGGCGGCGGTGCCGGTCGTACTGACGGGTCCGACCCCTGCCGGGATGTCCTGGTGGCGGCTCCACTTGGACATTCCGGCGATGTGCCGGACAGGCGGCTCGGACAACGATGAGACAGGTGTCGCTCCCGGCACCGGACTCCGCTGCTTCAGGCGGTACTCGTCACGTCAGGCGGTACTCGTCACTTCGGGCAGTACTGGGGGGCCTTGCTCAGGTTGTCCTTGGTCACCAACAAAAGAGGAATGTTGGCAATTTTGTCAACCTTTTTCTTGGCCAACAGACCGACCGCGTTCTTCACCGCGGTCTGTCCTATCGCCATGGCCGAGTTGGCCACCGTGGCGGAGAGCCGTCCGTCCTTGACGGCGGCCAGGCCCTCGTCCGTGCCGTTGACGGTGACGATCTTCACGTCCTTCTTGCCGGCCGCGTCGAACGCCTTGCGGGCGGCCAGCGCCATGTCCTCGGAGGCGACGAACGCGTACTGCAGGTCCGGGTGGGCCTGGATCATGTTCTCGGCGACGTCCTGTGCCTTCACGGGGTTGAACATGCCCGGCTGGTTCGCGACCACCTTCGCGGTGCTCGGCAGCGCCTTGGTGAAGCCGCCCACGAGGAGGTCGGAGGCGGCACCGGGCGCACCCGCGATCACGCCGACCTCGACGCTCTTGCCGCCCGCGTCCGTCGCGACCCAGCCCGCGTCCAGGGCGCCGACCTTCGTGAGGTCCACGACGGCCGCGCCGAGGATGTCGTTCACGTCGCTGGTGGCCACGGAGGTCAGATAGATCGGGATGTTCGCGGCCCTCGCCTTGGCGATGTCGCCCTTCAGCGCGTCCACGTTGACCGTCTGCACGATCAGCACGCTCACGCTGCGCGAGGTCATGTCCTCGATGTTGGACAGCTCGGTGGTGGAATTCTGGTGCGAGTTGGCGGTGAAGACCTTGGCGTTCTGTGTCTTCGCCTCCTGCTCGACCGCTTTCTGGAGACAGCTGTGGAACTCGGTGTCACCACCGTTGACGAACCCGAGGGTGACATCGCCGGAACTCCCGCTGTCGTCGCTCGTACCGCAACCACTCAGCACCAGGGTGGTGCCGGCGAACGCGGCGAGCATGGATCGGCGGGAACGGAGCGAGATTCTCATGGTGAACCGCCTTTTCTGAATGCAGTCCTTGTGGATGCGGAAGTGAGTAGGGCCGTTCAATGCCGTGCGGAACGTGCCTTGTGCATCTCGTTGGCGACGGCCGCGATGAGCAGCACCGCGCCGACGGAGACCGACTGGTAGTTGCTGGAGACCTGGAGCAGGTTCAGGGCGTTGGCGACCACACCGAGGAGGACCACGCCGAGCGCGGTGCCCACGACCGTGCCGTAGCCGCCGGCCAGGGCGGTGCCGCCGATGACGACCGCGGCGACGGCCTGGAGCTGGAGCGGGAGTCCGCCGGTGCCGGGGCTGCTGCCGCTGAGCCGGGACAGCAGCATCAGGCCGGCCAGCCCGGACAGGGCGCCGGTGAGGGAGTAGAGCGAGAGCTTGCGGGCGGTGACATTGATACCGCTGAGCCGGGCGACGTGCTCGTTGCCGCCGATGGCGAAGGCGTCGCGGCCGAACACGGTGAACCGCATGACCAGGGCGGTCGCCACCAGCACGAGGATCGCGACGACCAGCAGATACGGCACCCCGAGGATCTTGTTGTTGCCGAGGGCGAACATCCTGGTGCCGATGGAGACGCTGACGCTGTCGAGCACGAGCAGGGCGACGCCGTCCAGCAGCGTGGCCGTCGCCAGCGTCGCGACGAACGGGGCCACGTTCGTAAACGTCACGACCACCCCGTTGACCAGGCCGATCAGGGTGGCCAGCACCAGTGAGACCACGACGGTGAACGCGGTGGAGTGGCCGTGGGCCAGCAACTGCGCCCCGACCGCGGTCGTCACGGCGACGTTGCTGCCCATCGAGAAGTCCATGCCGCCCGCGGTCATCAGCAGCGTGAGGCCGGCCGCGATCACGGCGACGACGCTGACCTGACGCAGGATGTTGATCACGTTCGTGTCGGTCGCGAACGAGTCGGTGCGCATCGAGGTCGCCACGATCACGACGATCAGGACGGCGATCAGCCCGGTGTGCGGGGCACCGCGCAATGCCGCCCACGAGAAGCGGGAACGGGCTTTCCCGGGTGGGTCGTCGACGCCGGGGGCGTCGGGAAGTGTCTTGACGCTCACTGCGGTTGACCTCCGAGGGCGGTGGCGACGAGTTCGTCGTGGGTGATGGCGTCGATGTCGTGCTCGGCGACCGTCCGGCCGGCGCTGACGACCACGACCCGGTCGGCGAGGCGCTTGACCTCCTCGGCGGACGAGGAGGCGAGGAGTACGGCGACACCGCGTGAGGCGAGGTCGTCGACGAGGGCGTGGATGTCGGCCATGGCCGCGATGTCGACCCCGTTGGTGGGGTCCTCCAGGAAGCAGGCGACCGGCTCGGTCTGGAGCCACTTGGCGAGCAGCACCTTCTGCTGATTGCCCCCGGACAGCGCGCCCGCCGGCGGGTTCCCGGCGAGTGCGACCACGCCGTAGCTGCGGCGCAACGGGGCGGCCCGGCGCGCGAGTTGGGCGCGTCGGTGTGTCCGGCGGCGGGCGAAGCGGTCGCCGGCCAGCATCAGGTTCTCGTCCAGGGACAACTCCGGGACCAGGCCGAGGGCGCGACGGTCGCCGGTGACGCACCGCAGGCCGCTGGCGAGCGAGGCGGGAACTCGGCCGAACGGCACCGGAGTTCCGTCCACGGCGAGTTGGCCGGTCTCGGGGCGGCGGCGCCCGGAGAGCAGGTCGAAGAGGCGCGACTGCGCGTCCCCGGCCGGTCCGAGCACGGCGACGATCTCGCCCTTGCGCACCTCGACGGTGAAGTCCCGTACCGCCCGGCCGTCGGTGAGGCCGCGCACCGTGAGCCCGATCTCGTCCTTGGGGGCGGGCCGTTGGGTCCGCCGCGAGACGACGTCCCGGCCGACCATGCTGCGTACGAGACCGGCGGCGTCGAACTCGGCGGCCGGAGCGCTGCGGACGACCGCTCCGTCCCGGAGCACCGTAACCCGGTCGGCGACGGCCAGCACCTCGTCGATGTAGTGCGAGATGTAGACGACGGCGACACCCTCGTCGCGCAGGGTGCGGACCAACTCCCTTATCTGCTGCGCCGCTTCGGCGCTCAGACAGGCGGTCGGTTCGTCGAGGATCAGGATGCGGCCGCCGCGGCGGACCTCGCGGGCCACCTCGACCATGGTCTGTTCGGCGACGGTGAGCGAACCCGCGGTCCGCGTCACGTCGATGTCGATGCCGAGGGCCTCAAGTGCTCTCCTGGCCTCGGAGTTGACCGCTTTCCAGCGTACGGCCCCGGCGCGCGTCGGCAGGTCGCCCAGCATCACGTTCTCGGCGACGGTGAGCCCCATCGCCAGCTCTCGGCGCTGGGGCACCGACGCGATGCCGAGCCGGCGTGCCTTGCGGACCGTAAGTCCGTGCTGCGCCTGCCCGTTGACCTCGACGGTGCCGGCGTCGGACTGGTGGACACCCGAAAGGACTTGTACCAGCGTCGACTTGCCGGCCCCGTTCATGCCCATCAGCGCGTGGACCTCGCCCGGGTGCAGATCGAGGTCCACGCCCTTGAGCGCAGCCGCGCCGCCGAAGCTCTTGATGACCCCCCGGACGCGAAGTACCGCGTCTCCCACCGGAGTTGTCACGGCTGTGACTCGGTGCCGTCGGCGCCGTCGGAGCTGTCCGGGGCGATACGGCCGTAGCCGCGGATATCCGGAAACGGGGGTTCCTTGTCGGCCTGGAGGTCCACCTGAAAGGTGTTCAGGCACATGCCGAGCATGGTGAAGTTGCCGAGCGCGCCGATGGTGTCGACCAGGCCCTTGGAGCCGAAGTGCTCCAGTGCGGCGGCGAAGGTCTCGTCGGTGACGAAGTGGTCGTCGAGGATCTCGCGGCAGAACCGGTAGAAGACCTGGTCCGCCTCGTTGTCGAAGACGGCCTCGCGCTTCTCGGCGATCGCCTTGACGGCGGCCTCCGGGATGCCGGCCTCGATCGCCTGGTGCACATGGGCGTTCCAGGAGTACTGGGCGTCCCAGTTGCGGGCGGCCATCAGCAGCGTGAGTTCGCTCAGGTGCTTGGGGAGGCTGGAGTCGAAGCGGGCGAAGGCGCCGAGGGATTCGGCCCGTTCGCACATCTCCGGGCTGTGCAGCCAGACCCGGAAGGGTCCGCGGACGGCACCGCGCCGGCCGGCGATGCGGGCGGCCAGTTCCTGCTGGCGCGGGTCCATTTCCTCTTCGGTGAGAACGGGGAGCCTCATGGGGCCTTTACCTGCCTTTTCTTTCCGGCGCGTTACGTGCACGGTTCGTGAATCCGTGCGATGCGTGCCGACGGTACAGGCGGGTCCGGGAAGCTCACCCCCCTGGAAATGCAAGGTAAAGCTGCACGCCAGAGGGCACCCATTCCCGCGCGCGGGGCCTAATGTCATGCGACGCAGAAGCGTGTAAGCGGAAAGGAAATCCGGATGACCACGATCATCAAGGTCGCGTCCGTGCCTGTGCTCGACCGGGGCGGTGCCGTCGTCACGACACCTCTCGTCACGACGCCGTCGGCGAGCGGGGAGAACCGGATCACCAGTGGGATGAGCGTGTATCCGGTCGGCTCCGGGGCGCCGTTGCACTCGCACAACTGCGACGAGCACGTGACCATCCTGGAGGGCCGCGCGGAGGTCGTCGTCGACGGCGAGGTGACGAAGCTGGAGCAGTACGACACCACGTACGTCCCCTCGCCGATCCCCCACCTGTTCCGGAACATCGGCGACACCCCGCTGCGCATCCTGTGGGTGTACTCGTCGGGGTACGTCACGCGGACGTTCACCGAGACGGGGAAGACGGTGGAACACCTGTCGGCGGAGGACCAGATGGGCTCGGACGACTAGGTTCCGTCCGGCCGATCATGTGACGGAGGCGGATGGAGACGGCGGTCCTGCCCATGTGCCGGGTTACAGAGGCGCCAACTCCACCCTGCCGTTGAATCGGCCACCCACTTGATCGGCGAGCCAATGGGCGCGGGTGAGCTGGAAGCCGTTCCGGTTCCGGACGTGCACGTGGACCGTGTGGTCCTGCGACGGCTCGTCCTGGTAGAGGTCCCGGGAATTCACTGTCAGCGTGAGGTACGCGTACTTCTGCGAGATCGCCTCCAGTCCCGCTTCGGGAACCGCGGGCCATGCGTCCAGATCCCAGCGGACAGCCGCGGGATCCGGTCCCAGAGCAGCGATGAAGGGCTCGGCGCGGTCCAGCGGACGGCCCCAGTCGAACACTTGGACAGGCAGGCAGTCCGCAGGGTTGTCGCCGGTCTCCGCCGAACCGTGCTCCTTGCCGGCCGACGCCCACCATTCGAGGTCGGGCAGTACGTGACGTACGCGCGCCAGGACATCCGGCGACCTGATCACGCCTTCGAAGTCGACCTCTCCCTGGCCGATGTCCGCCAGGTCCAGCAAGGTACGCACGGCGCGTATCGCTTCGGACAGGTCGGCGGTCGTGAGGACGGCAGCCGCAGCGGAGTTGCTCATCCCGGAACCATAGGACGGCACTGACAGACCGGCCCGAGCGGGTACTGACCCGCCTAGCATCTGTCACACCCGGTGCATCGCACAGACCGACGCCGGCCCCCGCATCCCCCGCGGTGGCCGGCGTCCGGTCCTGACTGGGTGCGCCCTTCCTGTCAGTGCGTGCCGACCAGTTCCTGCGGGGCGCCGACCCGTTCACCCTGCTTCGAGCTGCGGAGCGCCGCGATGCCGATGAACACCATCGACGACAGACCGGCGATGGCGAAGGACGTGAAGCCCCACTCGCCGTTGCCCGAGGCGAGGAGCTGGCCGCCGAGCCACGGGCCGAAGACGGCGCCGAAGCGGCCCATGCCGGAGGTCCAACCGACCGCGGTGGCACGGTTGTCCGGGGTCGAGCGGATGGAGACGGTCGCGTAGATCATCGTCTGGGCGCTGTTGAGGAAGACGCCGGTGAGGAAGACGACCAGCATCGTCACGGCCTGGTTCATGTGGACACCGAGCAGGAAGACACCCACGGCGGTGAGCGCGAACCAGATCGCCGAGATGCGCGGGGCGCCGAAGCGGTCGGCGGCGCGGCCGGCGACGAGCATGCCCACGATGCCGCCGAGGTTGAACACCACGACAAACGTGAGGGCGTTGGCCAGCTCGTAGCCCTCGGCGCGCATCAGGGTGGGCAGCCAGGTGGCGACGCCGTAGACGAGGAGCAGGCCGCCGAAGGAGGCGAGCCAGTAGAGCAGGGTCTGGAGCCATTCGCCGCCGCGGAAGAGGGTGAGCAGGGCGTCCCAGCGGTCGGCCGCGGTCTTCTTGCCTGTCGCGGCGGGTAGTTGGACCTCGAAGCGTTCGGCGAGGGCGTGGGCCTCGTCGGTGCGGCCCTTGGCGACGAGGAAGCTCAGCGACTCGGGCAAGGACTTCAGCAGCACCGGGACGAAGAGCAGCGGGAGGACGCAGACCCAGAACGCGGCGCGCCAACCGACCGGCTCCACCAGCCACTTGGCCACATAGGCGGAGAGGATGCCGCCCGCGTGGTGGGCGGTCATCAGCATGCCGATGGTGAGGGCGGTACGGCCGCGCGGGGCGTAGTCGGAGACCACGCTGATCGCGGTGGGCAGCAGACCGCCGAGGCCGACACCGGCGAGGGTGCGGCCGAGGCCGAAGACCTCGACGCTGCCCGAGACCGCGCAGATGCCGGAGGCGAGCGAGAAGAGCGTCACACAGCCGATCATCAGCTGCTTGCGGCCGATCCGGTCCGCGACCGTGCCCGCCGTGAGGGCGCCGACGAGCATGCCGAAGGTGGCGTAGCTGCCGAGGTCACCGGCCTGGTCGGCGGTGAGACCGAAGGTCTTCGTCTCCAGCAGGTGCGGCAGCACCGAGCCGTAGATGAACATGTCGAGGCCGTCGAAGAGGACGGCCAGCCAGCACAGTCCGACGACCAGGAGGGCCAGCCTGCTGGCGCGCGCGGACAGGGCGGGCGCGGGGGACGGCGAGGGGGAGGAAGACATCGTTGGTTACCTCTCGTACTTGGTGCGCTAGACGCTAAAGAGCCACCCGCTCGATAGTCAACGTTTTTGTCAACAATCTCATCGACAATCGCTCGGAATGGCTCTCGCGTACCGCTCAGCGGCTTCCGCGCACCGCTCAGCCGACCGGCGGCGTCCCGTGCGTGTGGAAGGACTCGATGGTCTTCAGGCCCCAGGCCTGCCCCTTCTTCCGCTCTTCCTCGGTCCAGGTGATCAACGGCCAGTCGGGCGCCAGGACGAGTCGGGTGAGCGGGTTGCACAGCTCGATACGGTTGCCGCCGGGCTCGTAGACGTAGAGGAAGAACGTCTGCTGGATGGCGTGCTTGTGCGGGCCCGTCTCGATGAACACGCCGGTGTCGATGGCGAGATCGGCCCCGCGCAGGATGTCCTCGCGGGTGTCGGTCGCGAAGGCGATGTGGTGCAGCCGCCCGGTCGAACCGGTCCAGTCCTCGGTGTAGACGACGTCGTACGACTTGTTCGTGTACGTCAGCCAACGCGCCGCGATCCGCCCGCTGTTGAGCCGGATCTGCTCCGTCGGCCGTGCGCCCAGCACCTGTTGCTGGAACTCGGCGCTGGACAGCACGTCCGCGGCGAGGAAGTTGACGTGGTCCAACCGCCGTACGCCGACGCCCCTGTTGGGCTTGGCCTGCGGCTGGTTCTTCAGGGCCGGCTTCAGCTCGTCGGGGGCCTGGTAGTACTCGCTCTCCCAGTACAGGGCGTGCTCGTGGCCGTCCGGGTCCGTGGTGACGTAGAGCTTGCCGAGGCCGGGTTCGTCCTCGACCCACCTGCCGGTGCCGCCCGCCTCCTCGATCGCCTTGATACGACGCTGGAGCGCCTCCTCGCTGGAGGTGCGCAGGGCGAGCCGGCCGAGGCCGGGCTGTCCGCGGGCGGTGAGGACCAGGCTGTGGTGCTCGTAGTCGTCGTAGGTCCGGAGGTAGACGGTGTCGCCGTCCCGGCCGTTGACGGTGAGGCCCAGGTAGTCGGTGAAGAAGGCGACACTGGCGTCCAGGTCCGGGGTGAAGAGCTGGGCGTGGCCGATATGGGCGATGTCACCGAGCGGCGGAGCCATCGTTGCCTCCAAGGGGGCGTACGGGTACGGGAGTTGGGGCGGCGTCGGTCGGTGCGATGTCGGCGGGCCGGGGGAAGACCGTGCCGTCGAAGATCTTGCGCGCGGTGCGTACGACCGCGGTCCTGCGGACCACGGGAGCCGAGCCCGCGGATCCAATGTCCACGCTGGTTTCGATGTCCAGGAATCCGCTGGGATGCTCGATGCGAATTCGGTCACTTTGTAGGGCTATTTCCACGATGCCCTCCCCCACCCCGCCGGAGACGAGGAGCCCCGCCGCCACGCTCGCCGCGCCCAGGACGCCGATGGAGGTGTGGCAGCGCACCGGGATGAACGTGCGGGTCATCACCGCGCCGCCGTCCCTGGACGGTGCCAGCAGGCTGAGCTTGGGGATCGTGGTGTGCTCGACGTCACCGAGGCCCATCAGCTTTCCGGCCGCCAGGCGGATCTCCCGCAGGCGGGCGGCGAGAGTGGCGTTCTCCTCAAGGTCAGCGGGCGTCTCGTACCCGGTGACTTCCAGTGCGGCGGCCGGGATCAGGACGACCGGCATGCCGTTGTCGACGCACGTCACCTCGGTGCCGGCGATCACGTCGCGGACGCGGCCGGTCGGCAGCAACGGGTTCGCGCCCTGCGGGAATTCGATCACCACGGGTGCAGCCGTGCCGGGCACACCGGATATCTCGGCGGTGCCGGTGTAGTCGACCCGCCCGCCCGGCGTGGGGAAGCTCGCGATCGCCAGTTCCCCGGTGTTGAGCATCCGGATGCGGACGGACGTCTCGCCGTCACCGGGGGCCACGAGCCCCCGCTCCACGGCGAACGGGCCGATTCCGGCGAGGATGTTCCCGCAGTTCTGACGGTCCGTCACCTCAAGTCGGTCGACGGCGACTTGCAGGAACAGGTAGTCGACATCGGCCTCGGGGTCGGTCGAGGCGGAGACGACGGCGACCTTGCTGGTGAGCGGGTGGGCGCCGCCCAGACCGTCGATCTGGCGCGGGTCGGGGCTGCCCATGACGCGCAGCAGCAGGTCGTCGCGTTCGGCCGGGTCGGCGGGGAGGTCCTCGGCAAGGAAGTAGGCGCCCTTGGAGGTGCCGCCGCGCATCAGCATGCAGCGGACCTCCGCGGGCCCGGTCACGACCCGGCTCCGGTGTACTCCTCGTACGACCGGTACTCGACGCCGAGCCGCTTGAGGGTGTCGCGCAACCCGTAGCGGTCCAGGCCGAGTTGGCCCTCCAGGAAGGCGGCGCGGGTGGCGGCCTCCTTGGCCTCGCGGGCCTCGGACCTCTCGGCGGTCTCGCGGGCCTTCTCGCGCGGGACGACCACCACGCCGTCGTCGTCGGCGACGATCACGTCACCGGGGCGGACGACCTGGCCGTCGACGGCAATCGGCACGTTGACCGAGCCGCCGGTGGCCTTGACGGTGCCCTGGGAGGAGACGGCGCGGGACCAGGCGGCGAAGCCCATGTCGCGGAGTTCCTGGGTGTCGCGGATGCCGGTGTTGAGGACGACTCCGCGCACCCCGCGCTGCCGCAGCGCGGTGGCGAACAGCTCGCCGAACAGACCGTCCGTGCACGGGGAGGTGGTGGTGACGACCAGGATATCGCCCGCGCCGCACTGCTCCACGGCCGCGTGGATCATGAGGTTGTCGCCGGGCCAGCCGATCACGGTCACGGCGGTGCCGGCGACCCGAACTCCCTGCTGCACAGGACGAATCGAAGGACCGAGCAGACCGGTGCGGCCCATGGCCTCGCTGACGGTGGCCACACCGAAGGCGGCCAGCGCCTCGACGTCCTTCGCGTCCGCCTTCGGGGGGTTGGTGACGATCACGCCGCCCATGGTTATGCCAGCTCCTTCGCGATCTGCGGGTACGGGCGCATGTACGCCTCGGCCATCGTCTTGTGGGCCAGGCCCAGATTCGGGCCGGCGTTGCGCTTGAGCTGGACGCCCCGGCGTACGGCCAGGTCGGTGTAGTAGTCCCACAGGTGCTGCTGGGCGCCGAGGCACTCCATCGCCTTGCGCTTGGTGTCCCAGACCTCGGTGATGTCGAGGAGGACCTCGGGCTTGAACCCGCTCATCTCGGGCTGGTGCGGCTCGAAATAGAAGACCGGCGGGGCGCCGATGATCTCGCCCTCGCCGGGGTAGCCGACGGCCTGCCCGAGGACGCGGGCCTCCAGCGCCATCCGGTTGGCGGCCGGGTGGTCGCCGTTGTACGGGTCCTCGGTGGGGTGGGTGAGCACGACGTCGGGCTGCGTGGCGCGGTACACCTCGACGAGCTTGTCGGTCAGCTCGGCGGTGGCGACCAGGGGATAGTCGCCCGCGTCGAAGAAGCGGACCTCGGCGCCGAGGGTGGCCGCGGCACGCTCGGCCTCGTCCCGACGCAGCGCCTTGATCTCGTCCAGCTTCTTGCCCTCGCGCCAGGCCTTCGCGGACTCGCCGCGCTCACCGAAGGTCAGACAGGCGATGGTGACCTTCTCGCCGCGGGCGGCGGCCAGGGCGATGGCACCGCCCGCCCGCCAGACGAAGTCCCCGGCGTGCGCCGTGACGACGAGTGTCGATCGTGGGCTGGCGGGCGCGTTGCCGTGCGTCATGACTCGAATCTCCTTGATGGACAGGTGTGCGCCCGCCCCAGGCGTGCCGCTGCGCCGCGCGTCAGTCGCGCAACGCCCCGATCACACTGGTGAGATGGGCGCGGACGGCCGCCTCGGCCGCCTGCGGGTCCCTGGCCGTGATCGCCTCGATCATCGCCAGATGCTCGCTCAGGGACTGCTGCGGACGCCCCGGCCGCAGCGCCAACTGGAAGCGGTGACGCACCAGTTGGGCATTGAGCCGCTCCAGCAGGGCCACAGCCGTCTGCTGGCCGGAGAACTCCCGTACCTTGTCGTGGAGTTCGTGGTTCAGCTCGGAGTAGGTGACCGGCTCGCCGTCGGCCACCGCCTTGGTCATGGCCCGGCCCAGGTCCACCAGTTCGGCCAGCTGCTCGTCGCCGGCCGCGACGGCCGCCTTGGCCGCGCACAGTCCCTCCAGGACCATGCGGCACTCCGTGATGGCGACCGCTTCCTCCACGGTCACCACCCGCACCCGGGAACCCCGGTTGCGGATCCGCTCCACCAGCCCCTCGGCAGCCAGATCGATCAGCGCCGCCCGGATGCTGGCCCGCGTCACATCGAACTGCTCGGCGAGTTCGTTCTCCACCAACCGCTGTGCCGGTGCCATGTCGCCCTGCAGGATCGCCTGCCGCAGCTGCGTGAGCGCATGCTGCTTGGCCTGCTCCCCGGTGCTCGGACGGGCTTCATTCGGCATCGTTGCCCTCCCTGAGTGAGTGCCTGTCGAACCTAAATCTAGCCAAACAAGATTGTCAACAATTTTGTCCGCCGTATTGCACGCACGCTTCCGCCCATACTTACCGCAGACGTGCCACCGCCCGCCCATGGACCGGCCATGGACGGGCAGCGGACAGCGAATTTCTACGACCTTCTCATGCTTGGCTACGGCTCATGACGGCTGCAACTCGTCGGGCAGCTTGTCGGGCGTGTAGGCGCGGTAGTTGGCCGCGTCCTTCTTGTCGCCCGAGCCGTCGTAGGCGACGAGTTACGGGTACGGGTACGGGTACGGGTAGACGGGCCGGGCGTACTCGACGGTGGGCGCGGTGCTGCTGGCACTCGCAGAAGCCTTGGTGTCCTTGGTGCTCTTGGTGCTCTTGGTGCTCTTGGTGCCGCCGCAGTGGTTGACGCCCGGGAACAGATACAGGCGGTAGAAGTCGTCGGCCTTGTGCCGCCTCATGGAACTTGGCGAGGTCGGGGTCGGTGGCGTCGTAGATCCCGGAGACCTCCCGCTGGTAGGCCTTGAAGGTGTCCACGGTGAACAGGGACGCGTCGAGCTTCAGCGTGGGATCGGCCTCCCACTTCCCTATCCAGCGCAGGAACCCGAGCCCGAGCCCGAGCCCGTACACCTGCACCGAACTCTGCCCCTGCCCCGCCTTCGGGATGAACAGCCCTTCCCAGGCCGTCTCGGAACCGTAGGGCACCCGCGTACGCCTTCCGTACGACGTCGACCTGCTCGGAGGTGAGACAACTCGAACTGTCCTTGTTGTCGGCGCACTTGAGGCTCGCCGGGTCGCAGGCGCAGGTCGCCGGGTCCTGGATGAGGTCGTTGTTCAGCTTGGGGTCGGCGCACTTCGCGATGACGGCCTTGTGCAGCGTGCCGAGCTTCGAGGCGGGCAGGATCGTCGAGCCGTCCGCGCGGAAGTCGATTGTCGAGAGGTACGCCTCCTGCGTCGCGTTGAGCGCCCTGGTCGTCCTGGCCGAGGGCGAAGGAGCCGTCGGTGACGGGGGCGCAGCCGGTCGCGGCGGCGCGCTGGGCGCTGACGCCGACCATGCCGCAGTAGCCGCCGCAGCCCTCCTGGAGGTAGCGCTGCCGGTACGTCTTCATCGGCAGCCGCAGGTCGAACTGGATCTGCGGGCCGACGGTGCCCTTGACGTCGCAGTACTCGTACTCGTAGGCGTTCGCGTCGCCCTTGGCCACCACGCTCGCCGAGGCCACGGACGTCGCTGCGTCGTCGAGCGCGGCGAAGTCCTTCCGCAGCAGGCCGGTGCAGGAGATCTTCGGCTTGGTGACCGGCAGGTTCTTGCCCACGTCACCGCTGGCGGTGGGACGGGTGGACACCTTGGTGACACTCGCGCTCGCGTCGGCGTCCGCCGAGAACGTGTCGGGCAGCAGCGCGAGGCCGGTGACGAGGGCCGCGACGACGACGGCCACCAGGATGACGATCCTCGTCCGCTTCGACGAGTGGGCCTGACCAGGGCTCGTGCTGTCAGCGTCGAGTCGGCCCCCGGCGGAGGCCACCGCCGTGAGCCGCAGGGGTGGCTCAGGCCTCGCGGTAGAGCGCGGTGAGCAGTTCCAGTACGGCCTGGGTGGCGGGGTGCGGATCGTCCTTCCACCAGGCGAGCCGTACGGCGATGGGCTCGCCGTCGCGCACCGGGCGGTAGACGACTCCGGGTCTCGGGTACTGGTTGGCGGTCGACTCCGCGGTCATGCCGACGCTGCGGCCGGTGGCGATCACGGTGAGCCAGTCGTCCACGTCGTGCGTGTCCTCGGTAGCCGGGCGGGAGTCGGGCGGCCACAGGTCGGCGGTCGTGGTGCCGGTACGACGGTCGACGAGGAGGGTGCGCCCCGCGAGGTCGGCCAGCCGGACCGAGCGGCGCCGGGCGAGGGGGTCGTCGGAGGCCATCGCGCACAGCCGCCGCTCCAGCCCGACGATGGCCGACTCGAACCGCCGGTCGTCCAACGGCCTGCGTACCACCGCGAGTTCGCAGGCACCTTCCCCGAGGCCGGCCGTGGCCGAGTTGACGCGGACCAGGTGCAGGTCGGTCTCCGGATGCGTCCTGCTCCAGCGGCGCTGGAACGGGAGCGTATGCCGGCCGAGCGCCGACCATGCGTAGCCGATGCGCAGATGGGCGTGGCCCGAGGTGACCTCACGGACCAGGTCGTCGACCTCGGCGAGCACCCGCCGGGCGTGTGCGACCACCCGCAGCCCGGTGCTCGTCGGGGTCACCGATCGGGAGGTGCGCCTCAACAGCCGTACGCCCAGGGCGCGTTCGAGCGAGGCGAGGGTGCGGGAGACGGCGGCCTGGGAGACGCCGAGCGTGGCGGCGGCGTCGGTGAAGGTGCCCTCGTCGACGATCGCGACGAGACACCGCAGCTGCCTCAGCTCCATATCCATGACTCAAGCGTATAGATCGTCCCGCTGTTGCATTTTGCGCAAGTGCCAAACGGGCGCACGATCGGAGCATGCCTGAAGTCGCCCCCGCACGCGCCGCCGCCTCAACTCCCCTGCCCACCACGGAACTTGTCACCCCGCAGCCGTCCCGGGTGGGCCTTCTCGGGGTCGCCACCATGGCCGGCAGCGGGCTGTCCAACCAGCTCGGCGCGGCGATCGGCTCCCTCGCCTTCCCGGTCATCGGGCCCGTGGGGGTCGTCGCGGTGCGCCAGTACGTCGCCGCCGCCGTCCTGTTCGCCGTGGGCAGGCCCCGGTTGCGGGAGTTCACGTGGCGGCAGTGGTGGCCGGTGCTGCTGCTGGCCGTGGTGTTCGGGACGATGAACCTGTCCCTGTACACCGCCATCGACCGTGTCGGCCTCGGTCTTGCGGTGACGTTGGAGTTCCTGGGGCCGCTGTCGATCGCGCTGGCCGCGACCCGCCGTCGGGTGGACGCCTGTTGTGCGCTGATCGCGGTGGCGGGCGTGGTGACGCTGATGCGTCCGCGCCCCTCGGCCGACTATCTGGGCATGGGGCTCGGGCTGCTGGCCGCCGCGTGCTGGGCGTCGTACATCCTGCTCAACCGGACCGTCGGGCGGCGCATCCCCGGGGCGCAGGGTCCGGCGGCCGCGGCCGGGGTGTCCGCGCTGATGTTCCTGCCGGTCGGGATCGTCGTCGCGCTGCGGCATCCGCCGACCCTCACGGCAGCCGCGTGTGCGGTGGCGGCCGGGGTGCTGTCGTCGACGGTGCCGTATCTGGTCGATCTGTTCACGCTGCGCCGGGTGCCGGCTCCGGCCTTCGGGCTGTTCATGAGCGTCAATCCCGTGCTCGCCGCCGTGGTCGGCTGGATCGGTCTTGGGCAGCGGCTGGGCTGGGCGGAGTGGGCGGGCATCAGTGCCGTCGTGACCGCGAACGCGCTGAGCATTCTCACCACGCGGGACTGAGAATCCCGCCCCTCCGACGTAACGTCACGTCACTCGGCGAGGATGTCGTCCAGGGTCTGGAAGCAGGCGTCGCGGTAGAGGTCGAAGTGGCGGCCGATGGCGCGCGCGTGCTGACGGATCTCCTCCCCCGGCGCGTACTTCCACCCGGGGACCTGGCCGACCTCCTCCAGCAGCAGCGGCATGCAGATGTACGACTCGATGTCGCAGTGGATGCCGGGGTAGCGGCTCCAGTACCAAGTGCCCCCGAAATCACCGCCCTTCTCGATCACCCGGATGTCCTGGACACCGGCCTGGCGCAGCCGTGCGGCGGCGAGCAGACCGCCGCCGACGACCGCGACCTCGACCCGGTCGTCGAGGGGTTCACGGGTGACGTCGGTGTCGGCGCAGGGGTCGTCGTCGTAGTAGTAGCCGAACTCGCCGGTGGCGCCCCGGTATTGGGCGCTGCCTTCCGGCCGGAGACGCCGGTCGCGCTCGGCCCGGCACTTGGCGCGCAGCGCCTCCGGATCGAAGCCGAGGTCGGTGTGTGTGGGGGGTGACGGACATGCTGGTCCTCTCAGCCGCCGAGGGATGCGATGCGATACGACAGGGCCGGACGCCGGTGTCCGTGGGGTGACCGGTGTCCGGGGCGGGGCCGTCAGCGCCGCATGTGCCGGCGGACCCAGCGGCTTGCCCGCCGTCGACGAGCAGGTCGGTGCCGGTGATGAACTGGGTCTGGGGCCCGGTGAGGAAGGCCACCGCGTCGGCGATCTCGCCGGGTGTGCCGGTGCGTCCCGAGCCGTAGTCGTCGAGCATCTTGAGCATGTGCCCACCGTGCGGCAACTCGGCCTCGGCCTTCGACATGGCGGTCGAAATGACGCCGGGGCTCACGGTGTTGATGCGGGCACCGCGCAGGTTCCAGGCCAGCGCGGCGGCCTCGACCCGTACGTGGTTGGCGCTCTTGGCGACCATGTAGGCGCGCAGCGAGTCGTCGCCCACGGCGGTGACGACGGGCAGGAAGAGCAGTTCCTCCGCCGGGACCGTGGCCAGGGCGGTGCCACGGCCCGCAACCGTCTCGAAGGCGTCGATCACATGGACCGTGCCCAGCGGGTCGACCTCCAGGACCGTCCGCGCCGAGGCGATCTAGGCGGAGACCCCCGGCCGTGTGCGCCACGGGCATTCGGGGACCGCCGCCGCCGTGTCGGTCAGGGTGTCGGCTATGCCACTGGGATCGAGGCCTCGATAAGCACACGCAAACAGGGTGGACTGACGCCTTCCGGTCAGTTCCTGACAAAAACCTGACGTGACCCAGCGCTCAGGACGACACTGCTGCCATGAACCGGGCAGAGATCTCACGGAGAGTCAACTCAGTTGAATTACCGGCAAGTTGCCCCACAGGGACGTGACGCCATCAACTCGCGAACGCAACGAGAAAAAGGCGGCACCACGTCACCGTGACACCGCCCGCACACCCCGCTTCACAGGGTGCCTATATTTGCCCAGCAAACCCCCTGCAACTCCCCGGCGGGGCACTCACGCACTCACACCTCGCCGACCGCCCGTCCGAGCCAGTAGCCGAAGCCCCGGCGGGTATGGACGAGTGCCGCGTCTTCCTGGTCCACCTTGCGGCGGAGGCGGGAGACGAGCTGCTCCATCGCGTTGTCGCCGCGGAAGTCGCCCCAGACGTACCGGCTGATCTGCTCCTTGGACAGCACCTTGTGCGCGTTGACGAGGAGGTGACGCAGCAGCCGGTACTCCGCGGGCGTGAGGTCGAGGGTGCGCCGACCGCGCCGCGCCTGGCAGGTGGTGTCGTCCAGCACGAGGTCGGCGTAGTGCAGCGCGCCGTCGCGTCCGCCGCCCCGGCCGCGCAGTAACACCTGGATGCGGGCGAGCACTTCGGCGATCCGGAAGGGCTTGGTGACATAGTCCCGCTCCCCCTCACCCAGTTCGGGCAGCAGCTCGTCGAGGGCGTCCCAGTCAGCGAGCAGGAGGACGGGCGGACGGTGCGTGACGAGTCGGCGGCCCTGTACGAGGGCGTCCATCTCGGGCAACTCCGCGTCGATGACGACCAGTTCGAACCGCTGCTCCGCGAGCCGGGACATCACCTCGGTGCCGTTGCCGGCCGTCCTGATGTGGTAGCCCGCCAACTCCAGTGTCGCAGAGAGGAGTTCGACGTTGTCCGGCTCGTCCACGGCGACGAGCAGATGCCGCCCGCCACCGCGGGCGAGTGATCGCGTCTCGCTGATGCTGTCGTACGTGGACATGAGCGTCACCCTACCGTCCTGCTTGCCTGACTCAAGCAATATACATTCGATTGCTTGACTCAAGTAAGTCAGATACGCTTGCCTAACTCAAGGAAGCCCGCCCCAAGGACGGGCCGACAGGAGTCAGGAGCACAGCTGAGCCCTCGCTCACCAGAGCCGGGGCCGCCTTGAGCGGAAGGCAGCCCCCGCGCCGAACCCGTGGGGACGGGGGTCGGCGCCGTCCCGGACCCGGTCGCCGGCCACTCCCCCGGATCGGCGCCGGGTCCGCGGACGAACCCTCTCCCCCACCTCGGGACGACCGCGGCCGACCCGCGCAGAACCAAGGAGTACGCCATGCTCGGCAGCGGTCTTCAAGGGCGCAGCGTCGTCGTCACCGGGGCGGGGTCCGGGATGGGGCGGGCCATCGCGTTGCAGTTCGCGCTCGCGGGTGATGGCCCGGACCAGGTCGGCCTTGGTGCCGAAGCGGTAGCGGACGGCCGCGTTGTTGCCCTGGCCGGCCGCTTCGCCGACCCGGCGGTTGGACACGGCATGGACACCGAGCTAGGCGAACAGCCGCTCCGCCGTGGTCAGGGTCAACTCCCGGGTGCTGCCCATCCGTTCAGGCTGTGCTGTCGTCCTGCCCGCCATCGCCGCCATCATCGCCACCGCCACCGCCGTTCTCCCGGGCCCAGGCTTCAGGCGAGCGGAATCTCTTATTCAGGCATAACCGTTGACTTAGACATCGTCGGCTTCCGGCCACTCACCGCCCCGCCGGGCAGGCGGCCGTCGGGCCGCCCGCCCGCGGGTCCGGTACAGGCTGACGCCCGCCCCCAGCGCGACGGCACCCATACCCACGACGGTCAGCACGGCCTGCGCGCCGTCGGCGGCGAAGGGCGCGACCGCGGCGACGAGCAGGTTGAACAGGAACAGGAACCACAGCACGGGTCTCGACGCGAGAAGCGGCCTCATCGGTGGTTTCCTCCGGATCGAGAAGACTTGGATCTTGACTGACGTGTTGCCTCAACGATTCCGTCGTCCGCCCGACGCCACGAGGGAGCGCTCTCCCGAACCCGCGGTGGAGCGGGCTACACCCGTGTCGGGTCGTCCGGTCCCGCGTGCCCGGGCCGATGCGCCTAACCTGATCTCCATGCGCGCTACCGTGCGGCAGGCCGCCCGAGCCACCCTCCAGTTGGTCGTCTCGGCCGCGATGGCCTTCGGGTCGTACATCTTCATCACCGTGCTTCTGATCACCGCGATCGCCACGGCCGCGGTGGTCGGCGCGTTCATGCTGCCGGAGACGGTGCTGTTGATACGGCGGATCGCCGGGGCCAAGCGGCAGCAGGCGGGCGCGTGGACCGGCCGGAAGATCCCCGAGGCGTACCAGCCGCTCAACGGCACCGTGCGGGACCGGGTGCGCACGGCGGTCCGCGACCCGAGCACGCTCACCGACTTCCGCTGGCTGGTCGCCTACTACGCCTACGGCGCGCTGCCCGTGCTGATGCTGCCGTTGTGGCCGCTGGGTCTGGTCGTCGACGGCGTGTGGTGCGGGCTGCTGCGCCGCCGGGCCGTCGTCCTGCCGTTGATCAGCAGGCTCGCGGATCTCGACGCGCACTGGTCCACCGTCCTGTTGAAGCCCTCGCCGAAGGCCCAACTGGCCGTACGGGTCGAGGAGTTGGTGCAGACCCGGGCGGGCGCGATCGCCGCGCACGGCGCCGAACTGCGCCGGATCGAACGCGACCTGCACGACGGCACCCAGGCGAGGCTGGTCTCACTCTCCATGCGGATCGGCCTCGCCAAGCGGGCCTACGACCAGGACCCGGAGGCTGCGCGCAGGATGCTCGACGACGCGCAGACGCTGGCCGAGGAGGCGCTCACGGACCTACGGCATGTCGTACGCGCCATCCATCCGCCGATCCTCACCGACCGCGGCCTGGTCGGCGCGGTGCGCGCGCTCGCCGCCAGCAGTGCGCTCGCCGTCACCGTGACCGTGGACGGGCTGACCGACGGACACGACGGGCCGCGCGCGCCCGCGGCGGTGGAGGCGGCCGCGTACTTCGTGATCGCCGAGTCGCTGACCAACGCGGCCAAGTACAGCGGCGCCGACCGCGCCGACGTCCATCTCGCCCGCGCCCGCACCGGACTGCGCGTGCGGGTGCGTGACGAGGGCCGCGGCGGAGCCGACGAGGCAGGGGGTTCGGGGTTGCTGGGCATGCAGCGTCGGGTCGCCGCACTCGACGGCAGTGTGACTGTGACCAGCCCCGTGGGGGGACCTACCGTGATCGAAGTGGAGTTGCCGTGCGTCTGGTAAGCGTAGTTGAGGCGGAACTGTCGTGAGAGTGGTGCTCGCCGAGGACAACGCCCTGCTCAGGGAGGGCCTGGTCCTGCTCCTGACATCGGCAGGACACGAGGTGGTGGCCGTCGCGGGCAGCGGGCCCGAGGTACTGCCCGCGCTGCTCGAACACCGGCCGGACGTGGCCGTGCTGGATGTTCGGATGCCGCCCGGTTTCCGCGACGAGGGGCTGCGGGCCGCGTTGGAGGCACGGGAGAAGATCCCGGGGCTGCCGGTGCTGGTGCTGTCGCAGTACGTCGAGGAGTCGTACGCCGCCGAGTTGTTGGGGGTCGGGGCGAGCGGGGTCGGCTATCTCCTCAAGGACCGGATCGGCCGCGTGGACGAGTTCCTCGACGCGCTGGACCGGGTGGCGGCCGGCGGTACGGCGCTCGACCCCGAGGTGGTGACCGAGTTGCTGACCCGGCGCCGCAATTCCCCGCTGGACTCGCTGACCCCGCGTGAGCGCGAGGTGCTGAAGCTGATGGCGGAGGGGCACGACAACACGACGATCGCCAAGACCCTGGTCGTCACGGAACGCGCGGTCAGCAAGCACATCGGCAACGTGTTCCTGAAGCTGAGCCTGCCACCGAGCGACAGCGGGCACCGCCGGGTGCTGGCAGTGCTGGCGTATCTGCAGAACGTGTGACGCGCGCGCCGCCGCTCTCGTCCCCGGGGATGACACGGGCGGCGGCGCGTACCGCGTTCTCAGTAGTCGCGATTGTCGGCAGCCGCAGGACGACGGGACGGGGGTCCGCCCGGGAGTCTGGGGCGATCCCCGAGCAGCAGATGGGGAGTACTCCGTCCCGTGGCTGCTTTCCTCGATTGACCGGGCCTCATCCGACCGGGCCTCACCGGAGACACCCATGAACGACAGCCTGCAGCGCTACGCGGACGAGCACATCCGCACCGTCGACACCATGTCGGCCGTTCTGCTGTTCGCCATGTTCCTCTTCGGCAGCGAGCTGAGCGCCCCCGGCGGTCCCCGGCCGGACGCGGTGGGCCCCACGATCACGCTCGCCGCGGCCTCCTGCGCGGCCCTGCTCTGGCAGCGGAGCCGTCCTCGGACGGTCGTCGCGGTCACGGCGGTGGCGGCTGCCGGGGCGAGTGCGCTGGGCCACTTGCTCACCCCGTTGATACTGGGCCCGCTGATGCTGGCGCTGTACCGGCTGGCCGTTCTCACCGGCCGCGGCACGGCCCGCCGTTCCTTCCTCGCCTCGGTCGCGCTGGTGGTCACCACGGCCACGGTGGTGGACCCGGTGCATCACCCCTGGCCGTTCAGGACCGTCGGCCCGGCCGCCTGGCTGCTGTTGCCGGTCGTCGCCGGGAACGCGCTCCGGCTGCGGGACGCGTATCTGGAGGCGGTGGGGGCGCGGGCCGAGTACGCGGAGCGCAGCCGGGAGAAGGAGGCCCGGCACCGGGTGGCCGAGGAACGGATGCGTATCGCCCGGGAGTTGCACGACGTCGTCGCCCATCATCTGGCACTGGCCCACGCGCAGGCCGGTACCGCGGCCCACCTCGCGCGCACGCACCCCGACCATGCGCAGAAGATCCTCACGGAACTCGCCGGTACGACGTCCTCCGCGCTGCGCGAGATGAAGGGCACGGTCGCTCTGCTGCGCCAGCCCGACGACCCCGGCACGCCCCTGGCCCCGAGCCCTGGCCTGGCCCAACTCACCGAACTGACCCGCACGTTCGCGTCCGCCGGGCTCATGGTCACGGTGACCACAGAGGGCGAGGAGTGCCCGCTGTCACCGGGGGTGGACCTGACGGCGTACCGGATCGTGCAGGAGGCCCTCACCAACGTCAGCAAGCACGCCTCGACCCGGTCGGCGCGGGTGCGGTTGGGGTACTCCTACGACCGGTTGACCGTCACGGTGACCGATGACGGGGTGGGCACTGCCGGGCCCCCTCCCGGCCAGGGTTTCGGACCGATCGGGACGCGCGAACTCGTCCGGTCGGTCGGTGGCGTCCTCCGAGCAGGGCACCGCGCCGGAGGCGACGACGGGGCGAACGCGGTGACGGCCGCCGCACCGGCCCCCGCCCACGCCTCCGCACTCGACGGGAGACGCAGGCGCGCCCGGTCCGCCGGCAACGCCCTCCAGGCCGGGCACCCTGCCGCGGGCGGCGACGGAGCCGACGCGGTGCCGTTCGCCGCCCGCGGCTTCGGACTGATCGGCATGCGCGAGCGCGCCCGGTCCGTCGGCGGCGCGCTCCAGGCCGGCCACCGTGTCGACGGCGGTTTCGAAGTCACCACCGAACTGCCGCTGTACCCCAGGGCCCCGGAACCGGAAGAAAGAACCCCATGACCATCCGCGTGCTGCTCGCCGACGACCAGGCCCTGCTGCGGGCCACCTTCCGGATCCTGATCGACACCTGCGAGGACATGGAGGTGGTCGCCGAGGCGGCCGACGGCGCCGAGGCGGTCCTGCTGGCCGGTGAACACCGCCCCGACCTCGTCCTGATGGACATCCGCATGCCCGGCACCGACGGTCTGACCGCCACGACCGCGATCTGCGCCGACCCGGCGCTGTCCGACACCCGCGTCCTCATCCTCACCACCTTCGAGGTCGACGAGTACGTGGCCCAGGCCCTCCGGGCAGGCGCGAGCGGTTTCCTCGGCAAGGACGTCACCGCCGACGCGCTGCTGTCGGGCATCCGTACGGTCGCGTCCGGCGAGTCGCTCCTCTCCCCGCTCGCCACCCGTACCCTGATCGCCCGCTTCCTGGCCACTCCCGCGCAGGGCGCCCGACTGGCCACGCCGGGCCGGCTCGACGCCCTCACCGCCCGCGAGCGCGAGATCATGGCCATGGCCGCCGAAGGCCGCTCCAACGACGAGATCGCCGAGAAGCTGTACGTCAGCCCGCTGACCGTACGCACGCATGTGCACCGTGCCATGGCCAAGCTCGACGCCCGCGACCGCGCCCAACTCGTCGTGATGGCCTACCAGTCGGGGCTGGTGCAGGCGCCACCTCCACCGGTTCCGGAGTTCTGACGCGGCGGCCGTCCGGAGGGGACCGGCAGGTGTCCGGGGGACTCCCGTGTCGTGCGGGGAAACGGGCGCCTCCCGACGAACCAGCGGCCGTTCACGCGATCCCGCAGACACTCCCCCGCGATCCGACGGCGTATACGCGGAACCCATCGACCGTTCCGTGGAACCGTCGACGCGTGTGCGAACCCGCCCACCTTTCCGCGGAACCGGTTGCCTGTCCGCGAGCCCCACGACCGTCCCGCAGAACCAGCGGTACGTGCCCGCACACACAGCGCCCTGTCAGCCCTACCTCCACCCGGGCACGCGGACGCGCCGACGCACCCGCCGAACCGACCGGCCCGTCCGCCGACCCTGCGCCCGTACACGCGACCCCTCAGACTCATCCGCCAGACCCACGAACCGTCCTGCGAACCGATGGCGATACGCCCGAACCCGCGGCGCTCTCAGCGAACCGACGCCGGTACACCCGCAAACCCGGGCTCCTCCCCACCGAACCGAACCGAACCGATCCCGAAGGCTCAGCCCCTTCCCTCACACCCCGAACCGCCCCCGTTCAGGCGAACCCGCCCCGAAACACGCGTGCCACCGCCCACTCCCGTCGACACCTCTGCCGTGACCCCGCCGCCGACGCCCCTCCCCCGCATCCCACCCATGCTCGCCACCCCCGGCCCCCTTCCGCCCACCGCCCAGGACTCCCAGTGGGCCTACGAAACCAAGCAGGACGGCCAGCGCGTACTCGTCTATCTCCCCGGCGACGGCAGCGTCCTCCTGCGCGCCCGCTCCGGGGAGGACATCACCGCCGCCTACCCGGAACTGCGCGCCCTGGGCGGCGAGTTGGGAACCACCCCGGCGATCCTCGACGGCGAGGTGCTCGCCCTGGACGAACAGGGCCGCGCCGACTTCCAGTTGCTGCAGGGCCGGATGGGTCTCGCCGGATCACCGGCGCAGGCGGCGCGCCGAGCCGCCGAAACACCCGTCCATCTCGTGCTGTTCGACATCCCCCACCTCGGACAACCGCTCCTCACCCTCCCCTACGCCCATCGACGAGCCACGCTGGAGCGGCTCGACCTCGACGGCCCGTACTGGTCAACTCCCGCCGCCCTCACCGGACATGGCACAGAAGCCCTGCGGGCCACCCATGAGCACGGGCTCGAAGGCCTCGTCTGCAAGCGGCTGGACTCGGTGTACGAACCCGGGGTCCGTTCCCGCGCCTGGATCAAGATCCGCAACCTGCGCAGCGAGGACGTGCTGGTCGGCGGCTGGGTGCCCGGCAAGGGGCGCCTGACGGGTCTGCCCGGCGCGGTGCTGGTGGGGCAGCGGGCGGGCGGCCGGCTGCGGTACGTCGGCAATGTCGGCACCGGCTGGAGCGAGGCCGAGCGGACCGAACTGGCCGTACTGCTGCGGGCGGCCGGGACCGGCACGTGCCCCTTCGACCCCGTACCGCCGGTGGCCGACGCGCGCTGGGTGGTGCCCCGGCTGGTCGGCGAGGTCCGCTACAGCACCCGTACGCGGGCCGGGATGCTGCGCCAGCCGTCCTGGCTGCGGCTGCGCCCGGACCTCGCGCCGGAGGAGTCGGCGGCGGATCTGCCCGAGGGTTAAGGAAGTTGCGTAGATCAAGTATTGGGGTGCCCGTTACCGAAGTGACATCCCACCCCCTTGGCGCGTACATGGAAAGTCGGCACCATGAAAGCCCTTTCCCCCAGAGCCGTTGGGCTGCACCCAAGAGGAGGACGCAGTGTCGTCCCAGAAGTCCCGAATCCGCCGCGGAAGGTGGCTCGCCGGCCTCGGCGGTGCCGCCGCCCTGGTCATCGCCTTCCCCAGCGTCGCCTTCGCCGCGCCGCCCACGGCACTGCCCGCGAACGCCGAAGCCGCCGAGCAGACGTATCTGCCCGCCTTCGACTACGACACGGACGGCTGCTACCCGACGCCCGCGATCGGCCCCGACGGGACGATCAACGGCGGCCTGAACCCGACGGGTTCGCTCAGCGGCGAGTGCCACGACGCCTCGGACCTCGACAACACCAACAGCTACTCGCGCTACAAGTGCAACAACGGCTGGTGCGCGTACATGTACGGCCTGTACTTCGAGAAGGACCAGGCCGTCGCCAACTCCAGCATCGGCGGGCACCGCAACGACTGGGAACACGTCGTGGTGTGGGTGCAGAACGGCACGATCCAGTACGTCTCGACGTCCAACCACGGTTCGTTCACCGTGCACGCCGCGTCCGACGTCCGCTTCGACGGCACGCACGCCAAGATCGTCTACCACAAGGACGGCATCGGCACGCACGACTTCCGGCTGGGGAACGCGAACGACGAGCCGCCGGAGAACGCCAAGCACACCTGGCAGTACCCGCCGCTCGTCGGCTGGAACGGCTACCCGGCGGGCCTGCGCGACAAGTTGAGCGCGTACGACTTCGGCAGCGCCAACCTCGGGCTCAAGGACGCGAACTTCGTGGCCCACCTCACGTCGGCCAAGCCGTCCGGAATCACGTTCGACCCGGTCGCCTGACCGAACCGTCCAGGGGGCACCATCGTTCTCAGGGCTCCCGGAGTCATCTCGACCCCGGGAGCCCGAGAGGACGGAACGTGGCAGCTGAACGCGGGATCTCGCGGCGGGCTCTCCTGATCGCGCTGGGCATCGCCGGGGCGACGGCGGTGCCGGCGGGTGCGCAGGGCCCGGCTCCCGGGAACGGATACACCATGCCCACCCTCGCCTTCGACGACCAGGCCGTCCAGCGCCGCCTCGGCACCGTCTACGCGTCCGCGCTCAGATCCGTGTCCGGCGCCAACACCATCGGCGCCGACCGCTCGGTGTACGACAAGGCGGGCCTGCTCAGCTATCCGCCCGGCACCGTCGTCCGGGCGGGCGGCGGCTATCCCGCGCCGCAGCGCTGGACGCGGGACGCGGCCGTCAACGCGTGGAGCGGGGTGAGCCTGCTGGCGCCGGACGTCGGCCGCAACACGCTGTGGTCCGTGGTCGACCGCAGGCGGGACGGGTTCGTCGTCCAGCAGGACAACCAGTGGTGGGACCAGATCGTGTGGGTCCTGGCCGCGCACCACCACTACCTCGTCACCGGCGACCGGGACTTCCTCACCCGGGCCTACGACACGTCCGCGCACACCCTCGCGGCCCGCCGCGCCCAGCACTTCAACCCGTCGTTCGGCCTCTTCGAGGGCCCCGGCTTCATGAACGACGGCATCTCCGGCTACCCCAGCCCGCCCGCCTCGACGTCCGTCCACTCGTCCTTCGTCCTCGACCACCCGCACGCCGACAAACTGATGTGCCTGTCGACCAACTCCCTCTACTACGGCGCCCAACTCGCCCTCGCCGCCATGTCCGAGGCTCTCGGCCACCCGGTACAGGCCGCGTCGTTCCGCTCGGACGCGGAGCACCTGCGCACGGCGATCGACAAGCACCTGTGGCGCGCGGACGCCGGCACCTACGCCTATCTCGTGCACGGCGAGGACACCCATGCCGGGCACGTCGACACGTCGCAGGAGGGCGCGGGCCTGGCCCTCGCGATCCTCCTCGGCGTCGCCGACCCCCAACGCGCCGTCCGGATCCTCGACTCCACGCACTGGCAGCCGTACGGCATCGTCAACGTCTGGCCGCACTTCCCGCGCTTCGACGACCGGCATCCGGGACGGCACAACGTGATGGTCTGGCCGATGGTCCACGGGCTGTACGGCCAGGCCGCCGCCGACGCGGGCCGCGCCGAGCCGTTCGCCCTCGCCGTCGACACCCTCGCCGACCTGGTCACCGCGAGCGGCGGGTTCTACGAGCTGTACAACTCCGTTTCCGGCGCCGTGGACGGCGGCTGGCAGGGCGGGGCGAGCGGGCACGCCGACCACTTCGTGTCCCAGCCCGACCAGACCTGGTCGGCGACGGCGTATCTCCGCCTGATCCACGACGGCCTGTTCGGCCTGACGTTCACGGACGACTCGCTACGGCTGCGCCCGTGTCTGCCGGCGAACTGGGGGGCGGTGAGTCTGCGGGGGCTGCCGTATCGGGGGATGACGCTGGATGTCTCGCTGAGCGGAGGTGGGAGCCGGGTTCAGTCCTGCACGGTGGACGGGGCGTCGGGTTCACCGGTCGTGGCTGCTGGTGGGCGGGGGCGTCGGGTGATCTCAATCGTGCTGGCGGAGTGAGCGATCCGCTGGTTGGAGGGGGTGATGTGCGGCTCCGCCGCGGGGCCTTGATGGGTCGTCGTTCGGGTGCGGCACCGTTGTGGCTGGTCGCGCCCACGCGGCGGAGCCGCACATCGACACAGCCCCGCGCCCGTTGTAGGCCAGGGTGTTGCCGAGGCTCGGCCGGCTTCACTCAGGCCGCCTCGGTCCGCGAGCGGCTGCCGCGCCGTCGTGGCTGGTCGCGCAGTTCCCCGCGCCCCTTGTAGGCCAGGGGGGTTGCAGAAGCGCGGCCGACTTCGCCCAGGCCGCCTGCATAGCTGGTCGCGCCCGCGCGGCGGAGCCGCACATCGACACAGCCCCGCGCCCGATCCGCCTCGGTCCTCGGGACTAGGACCGGAGGTGGGTGGCTCTTCCGCCTTCGGGCCGTTCTGCGGATGCAGGCCCGCGCCTAGCGTGCTGGGTATGGATACGAGCGGAACGCTGGAAGAAGCATTCGGGCGGCTGCACTCCACCGGGCCCGAGCGGGAGGGGTGGCTCAGTAATCACGCCCCGATGGTTGCCGAGGCGCTTGCCGCGCATGGGCAGGCGGGGGCCGTTCATCGCTGGCTCGATCTCTATCGGGACAAGCTGGAGGAGTTTCCCGAACCGGTGGCCGCTGTCACGGACGCCAACTGGGCTGCCGCGCTGGGTGATTCGCGTCGGGTCGCCGACTGGATCGGCTACTTCTCCCGGACTCTCGGCGAGCGGCCCTGGCGGGACGTGCTCGCCGTGTGGTGGCCGCGGCTGCTGCCCGGGATCGCCGCGGGCGCCACCCATCCGGTCATCCGTGTCGGGCATGCCGTACGGGCCCTCGGTGTGGAGGAGAACGAGCCTCGGCTCACCGAACTCGCCCACGGGTTGGGATATTGGGCGGCGCGGCATCAACCCGTGTCCGGCATCGCGGAGTTGGCCGCCGGTCACAGCGCAGCCAGTGCCCTTGACTCCGTGCCGCCGATCGTGGGAGGCGTGGTCGGGTTCCGGGCGCGGCTGGCCGCTGTGCGGCAACTGCCCGGCTGGGCGGGCGAGGTGAGCGATCCGGACGTGGCTCGGGAGCGACTCGGTGAGCTGGTGCGGGCGGCCACGCATCGTTACGCCACCCACGGGCACGGTGAGCCGACCATGCTGGTCCATGCGGCTACGGCGCCCAACGCCGTGCTGCGCGCCCTGGACGCGCTGCCGCGCGAGCTGTGGGCGCCGAGTCTGCACGCCGCGTGGACGGCGTCCGCTTCCGTCACCGCGATGTACGCCCCGGAGAAGGGGATCGACTTCGTTCCGCACGTGCGGCTTACGGCCGAAGAGGTGATGGTGCGGGCCCTGGAGCATGGGGACGAGCACGTGATCAAGTTGACGGACACGGCCCTGGATGTCGGGGACGAGCGGGCTCTCGCCGCCGCGCTGCGGGCCGTGGAGATCAGTGAGCCCCTTGTGCGGGGGCGGGCCTGATCCTGTTGCCAGGTGCGCCCATCGGTCAACGGCGGCATGCCGGACGGTCTATCGTGTCCGCATGTCCGTGCCCGAACTGATCCGTATCGTCTCCCGCGACTCGCCCATGGCGCTGGCCCAAGTGGAGCGTGTGCGCGCCGAGTTGGCCGTCATTCATCCGCAGGTGCGCACCGAGGTCGTGCCGGTCAAGACGACCGGTGACAAGTGGATGGGCGATCTGGCCCTGGTCGAGGGCAAGGGGGCGTTCACCAAGGAGGTGGACGCCGCGCTGCTCGCCGGGGTGGCGGATCTCGCGGTGCACTGCGTGAAGGACGTGCCCGCCGACCGTCCGCTGCCGGCCGGTACGACGTTCGCCGCGTTCCTGAAGCGGGACGACATCCGTGACGCCCTGGTCCACCCGGGCGGGCTGACCCTCGACGAGTTGCCGGCCGGGACCCGGATCGGCACCTCGTCGGTCCGGCGGGTCGCGCAACTCGCCGCCACACACCCGGAGTTGGAATGCGTGCCGTTCCGCGGCAACGTCAACCGGCGGCTGGAGAAGCTCGCGGCGGGTGAGGCCGACGCGCTGCTGGTCGCGATGTCCGGCCTGCACCGCATCGACCGGCTCGACGTGATCAGCGAGGTGCTGTCCCCCGAGGCGATGATGCCGCCGATCGGCGCGGGCATCCTCGCCCTGCAGTGCCGCGAGGGCGACACCGACGTCATCGACACGGTCAGCGGGCTCGGTCACCCGGAGACGCATCGGGAGGCGACCGCGGAGCGCATGTTCCTGCACGTCCTCCAGGGGCACTGCAACAGCCCGATCTCCGGGTACGCGCAGGTCGACCGGAGCGGTGAACTGTCGCTGCGCGCCTGTGTGTTCACCCCGGACGGCAAGACCCGGCTCAACGCGCACGAGTGGGCGGGCCGACTGGACCCGGCGACGCTCGGCACGTCGGTGGCCGTGGCGCTGCTGCGGCAGGGTGCCCGGGAGATCATCGACGGCATCCCGCACTGACGCGGGAGGCTCTGGGGGGGCGGACCACGCCTGGTCCCGGAGGCTCAGGGGGTGCCGGGTTCCGCCTGGTCCCGGAGGAACTTGCTCACCTGGTGCGCCAGGCCGTCCCGTCCCACACCGGCGGCGACGGCCGCCTCGCACAGACCGATGCCGCCCGCCCACAGGCGCCGCTCGGTCCACTCCTCCTCCACCCGCAGCTGGACCTGTACGTCCACCTGCTTCAGCGAGGCCTCGGCACCGGCCGCGTAGACGACGGCGGTGGCGCGGCGCAGCGGATAGACGTCGAAGCCCTCGATGAACTGCGAGCTGCGCCAGTCGATGAAGGCGCTCTCGCCGTCGGGGCCGACCCTGACGTCGATCTGGCCGTCCTCCAGGTGGATGCCGTAGTGCCGCGCGCCGCGGTTCTCGACGGTGACACGGAGCGTGAAGTAGGTCAGCCCTTCGGCCGCGTCGTCACGTCCGCGTGGCGGCTCGGCGGCGGCCAGGCTGTGGACGCGGACACGCAGACCTGCGTGTTCGTCGTACTCCTGCCAGTCCCCGACCACGTTCGGCTCGTACACAGTGCACCCTCTCGACTTCAGAGAGCTGCTTCCTATCTGTGTGCTCAGCGCACTGTCAAATGAGCGGAATGCGCTGTGGCCAGCGTTTTCGACCGCTTGATCACTGATCAAGCCGTGCGCAGGAAGAATCCGCTTTCCGGCCGTCGAATCCCGGTCGGGGGCGTGCCGCACATCACGTCCGGTCCAAGATCAGCGGGCGAGCCGTCCGAGCAGGGAGGAGGCGGCCGCGATGCCCAGTGCGGCGGCCACCAGCAACACGGCGAAGTCGGTGCCCACATGGGACGGGGTGCCGAGCAGCAGCCCGCGCAGCGCGTCCACTTCGTAGCTCAGCGGGTTCACCTTGCTCACCGCCTGCAGCCAGCCGGGCATGATCGCCACCGGGTAGAGGGCGTTGGACCCGAAGAACAGCGGCATGGTGATCGCCTGTCCGAAACCCATCAGCCGGTCCCTGCTGAGCACGATGCCGGCGATGGTCATCGACAGACAGGAGAAGAAGGCCGAGCCGAGGATCACGATCGCCCCGACGCCGATCAGCTTCAGCGGGTTCCAGGTCAGCGCGACTCCGAGGAGCGCGGCGATGACGACCACGACGACGGCCTGGATCAGGGACTTCACGCCGGCCGCGAAGGCCTTGCCGGTGATCAGCGCCGAGCGCGGGGTGGGGGTGACGAGCAGCTTGTTGAGGATGCCCGCGTCCCGCTCCCAGATGATCTGGATGCCGTAGAAGATGGCGATGAACATCGCGGACTGGGCGATGATGCCCGGGGCGAGGTAGTCGATGTAGGGGATGCCGCCGGTGGGGATCGCCTTGATGCGGGTGAAGGTCTGGCCGAAGATCAGCAGCCACAGGGCGGGTTGGACGGCGCGGGTGTACAACTCGGTGCGGTCGTGGCGGAGTTTCTGGAGTTCGACCGCGCACATCGCGATGACGCGGGCGGGCAACAGCCGCCATCCGGCGCGGGGTTGGGGCGGGGTCAGGAGAAGGTTCAGGTCGTTCTCAAGGGCTGGGTCAGCCGACGCGGTTCGCGGTGCGGCGGGTGCTTCGGACATCGCGGAAACCTCCTGACTGGTCTTCGAGACCGCTGCCGGCGATGTCCCGGAAGACGTCCTCAAGGGTGGGCAGCGGATCGGTGGCGGGCGCTCCGTCGGCGCGCCGGCGTTCGCCGAGGCCCTCGCGAAGCTGGTCCGGGGTGCCCAGGGCGCGGATGCGGCCGCGGTGCATGAGGCCGACGCGGTCGCAGTACTGGTCGGCCTCGTCCATGTAGTGGGTGGTGACCAGGACGGTCATGCCGGTGGCCTCGCGCACGGCGTTGATGTGTTCCCACACGCTGGTGCGGGCGATCGGGTCGAGGCCGATCGTGGGTTCGTCGAGGATGAGCAGGCGGGGCGCGCTGACCAGGGCCTGGGCGAGTTCGAGGCGGCGGACCATGCCGCCGGAGTAGGTGTTGGCGAGCCGGTCGGCGGCGTCGGTGAGGTCGACCGCGCGCAGCGCCTGGGCGACGCGGGCGGCGCGTTCCTTGCGCGGCACGTCGAAGACGCGGGCGAAGAGAGCGACGTTCTCGCGGCCGGTGAGCCCGCTGTCGGCGGACAGCTGCTGCGGGACGTAGCCGAGCATCCGCCGTACGGACATCTGTTCCTTGGCCGTGTCGTGGCCGAAGACGTGGACCATGCCCGCCGGGACCGGCAGGAGGGTGGTGATACAGCGGATGGCGGTGGTTTTTCCGGCGCCGTTGGGGCCGAGCAGGCCGAAGACCTCGCCCTCCCCCACGGACAGGTCGAGCCCGTCGACCGCGGTCGTCTCGCCGAAGGAATAGGCGAGCCGGGTGCAGCTGACGGCCGCGGGCGGCCCGGTGGCGATGTCAGCGGCGGTGTCGGTGTCGGTGTCGGTGTCAGCGTCGATGGACGGCGTCATGACTCCTCGGCCTCCTCGTGCAGATTGACGGCCAGTTGGCGCAGGGCCGGGATCGCCGCGCGCAGCGCGTCCCGGTCCGCCTGGTCGAGACGGTCCACCTGGCCCCGGACGAGCGCCGCGCGCCGCGCGTGCCAGTCGCTGAGGCGCGTCTTGGCCGCCTCGGTGAGCTGGAGGCGGGCGGCCCGCCGGTCGGCGGGGTCCGTCCCACGGATCATGAAGCCGTCCCGGACGAGCTGGTTGACGAGCGTCGACACCGAGTTGCTCGCGAGGAACAGCTCCTTCGCCGCGTCCGAGATGCCGATACCGGGCCGGACCTCGACCAGGCGCAGCAGCTCCACCTCGGCGCCGCGCAGCCGCGGCACGGCCATCTCGCTGCGCAGCCGCCTGCGGATCAGCCGCTGGACACCGACGAGCGCGTCGGCCAGCTCTTCCGGGAAGTTCTCCGTCTCCACACTCGGAGATTACCTCTTTAGCAGAGGTAACTAACCCAAAAGGATGGTCAAGACACCTGCTCGGGAGGCAGCGGGACCGCTTCCGGTTGGACACTGGTGGAGACCGGTGGCCGCCGGTCCACAAGATCGGAACGCGACTGCCATGAACCACGACAGGAAATCGTCCCTCGGAGAACCGGACTCCGTCTCCACCCGTTCGGTGTTCGGCGCCCCCTGCTGGGTGAGTCTCACGAGCCGCGACGTGGAGAGCACGGAGGCCTTCTACGAGGCCGTCTTCGGCTGGAAGTGGCGCTCCGCCAGCCTCGGCGAGCGCTTCCGGATCGCCACGGCGAACGACATCCCGGTGGCCGGTCTGGCCGCGGTGGCCTCCATGTGGCAGGTCGCGGTGGCGTGGACGCCGTACTTCGCCGTGCCCGACGCGGACGTGGCCGCGGCCCGGGTCCGGGAGCGCGGCGGCACGGTCGCCGTGGGACCGCTCTCCTTCCCGCCCGGCCGGGCGGCCCTGCTCGGCGACCGGGACGGCGCCACCTTCGGCATCTGGGAGGGCGACCTCGTCCGCGGCTGGGAGACATGGCGCCGCTCGGCCCCCGCCTTCGTCCGGCTGCGCACCCGCGACGCCTTCGACGCGGCGATCTTCTACGGCGAGGTCCTCGACTGGGCCTCGGCGGACCCGCAGAGCTGTGACGTGCGGTACGAGGGCGGCGAGGTCGTCCTGCGCAGCGGCGGCAACGTCGTGGCCCGCATCGAGTCGGGCGCCCTGGAGGCGGCCCCCGACCCGACCGTCCGCCCCAACTGGCAGGTCCACTTCTCGGTCTCGGACATCAGGTCCTGCGCCCGGGTCACGGAGGCGTACGGCGGCAGCGTCCTGCGCGAGAACACCACCGAGGCCGTCCTGCGCGACCCCGACGGCGCCCGCTTCACGGTCACCTCCCGCGACGCCCCCTGACCCTGCCCGCCTCCCGCGCGGGCCGCGACAACAGCACAAGACTGCGCGCCCCTACGGCCATCTCGGTGCCGGCCTTGTGTTCCGTCTCGTCCGGGGCACCCTGCGGCTCGGCGGTGTCGATCAGGGTCGTCCAGCGCTCGCCGTAGGCGATGTCGGGCAGACGGAAGTCGACGGGCTCCCAGTAGCTGTTCAGCAGGAGCAGGAACGAGTCGTCGACGACGGGCCCGCCGTGCGGGTCGCGTTCGGCGATGGCGTCACCGTTGAGGAACACGCCCACGCAGTGCGCGTCGGAGCGCTGCCAGTCCAGGTCGGCCATCTCGCGGGCGTCGGGCAGCAGCCACACCAGGTCGGGCAGCGGCTGACCCGCGTGCACGGCGGTCTCACCGCGGAAGAACCTACGACGCCTCAGCACCGGATGCGCGGCGCGCAGCCCGATCACATACCGCGTGAAGTCGGCGAGTTCACGCTGCTCGTCGCTCAACTCCCAGTCGATCCAGGAGACTTCGTTGTCCTGGCAGTAGGCGTTGTTGTTGCCGCGCTGGCTCCGGCCCAGTTCGTCGCCGTGGCCCAGCATCGGGATGCCCTGCGAAAGGAGCAGCGTGGCAAGGAAGTTGCGCTGCTGACGCGCGCGCAGCTCCAGCACGGCGGGGTCGTCGGTCTCGCCCTCGGCCCCGCAGTTCCAGGACCGGTTGGTGCTCTCACCGTCCCGATTCCCTTCCCCGTTGGCCTCGTTGCGCTTGTCGTTGTACGAGACCAGGTCGCGCAGGGTGAACCCGTCGTGCGCGGTGACGAAGTTGACGCTGGCGCGCGGTCGGCGCCGGCTGTGCTGGTACAGGTCGGAGGAGCCGGTGAGCCGGGACGCGAACTCGCCGAGCGTGTGCTCGCCGCCCCGCCAGAAGTCCCTTACGGCGTCCCGGTACTTGCCGTTCCACTCCGACCACAGCGGCGGGAAGTTGCCCACCTGGTAGCCGCCCTCGCCCACGTCCCACGGCTCGGCGATGAGCTTGACGCGGCTGATCACCGGGTCCTGCTGGATCAGGTCGAAGAACGCCGACAGCCGGTCCACCTCGTGGAACTGCCGGGCCAGCGTGGCCGCGAGGTCGAAGCGGAAGCCGTCGACATGCATCTCGGTGACCCAGTAGCGCAGCGAGTCCATGATCAGCTGGAGGACGTACGGGTGCCGCATCAGCAGGCTGTTCCCGGTACCCGTCGTGTCGTAGTAGTGGCCCCAGTCGCCGTCCACCAGACGGTAGTAGGAGGCGTTGTCGATCCCCCGGAAGGAGAGGGTGGGGCCCTTCTCGTTGCCCTCGGCGGTGTGGTTGTAGACCACGTCGAGGATGACTTCTAGCCCTGCCGCATGCAGCGCCTTCACCATGGACTTGAACTCGGTGACCTGGCGCCCGCGTTCGCGGTGCGCGGCGTAGGCGTTGTGGGGCGCGAAGAAGCCGATGGTGTTGTAGCCCCAGTAGTTGGACAGACCCCGGTCCTGGAGCACCCCGTCCTGCACGAACTGGTGCACCGGCATCAACTCGACGGCGGTCACCCCGAGTTGGACGAGATGCTCGACGACCGCCGGGTGCGCGAGTCCCGCGTACGTCCCCCGGAGTTCCTCGGGGACCTCCGGGTGGGTGCGGGTCAGCCCCTTCACATGGGCCTCGTAGATCACGGTGTCGGCGTACGAGCGCCGGGGCGGCCGGTCGTCGCCCCAGTCGAAGGCCGGGTCGGTGACCACGCCGAGCATGCCGTGCCCGGCGCTGTCGCCCGGGGCGGGTCCGGCCGAACGCTCGTACAACGAGGGGTCGTTGTCGATCTGGCCGTCCACCGCCCTGGCGTACGGATCGAGGAGCAGTTTCGCCGGATTGCAGCGGTGTCCGACGGACGGCGCCCACGGACCGTGCACCCGGTAGCCGTAGCGCTGCCCCGGCCCGACGCCCGGCAGATAGCAGTGCCACACGAAGCCGTCGGCTTCGGTGAGCCGAATGTCGCGGTGCCTGCCGTCGTCGTCGACGAGGACGAGGTCGACGCGTTCGGCGACCTCGCTGAACAGAGCGAAGTTGGTGCCCGTCCCGTCGTAGGCGGCCCCCAGGGGAAAGGGGTGACCGTTCCAGACGGACACCCCTTTCCCGGACGGGCGCGCGGTCACTTGGCGTCCTCCAGGACGCCGCGTGTCGGGCGGGCCGGCAGGGCGGCCGGTACCTCGCGCGGGAGTTGGAGCGTCTCCCGCAGGCGCGGCGCGGGCGTCCTGGGGACCCGGGGAACGCGTTCGCCGCTGCGGGCGCGCTGCGAGAACCAGATGACCTTGCTTCCGGTGTCGGTGGCGCAGCAGCCCCAGCCGTCGCTCATCGCGGCGATCCGGGCGAGGCAGGCGCGCAGGTCCTGGTCCGGGCGCAGATCGCGGTCGTTGTCGCCGATGGCGGTGATCAGGTGCTGGCCGTTCCACCACAGCTCTATCGACGTGTGCTTGTCCGTGGCGTGCTCGTCGATGGCCCGCAGCAGCAGCTCGGCGCCGCGGCAGACGGGCTCCACGAGGATCTCCAGGTCCCAGAGTCGGAGGTGGGCGGCCAGGATGCGCCTGACCTGCCCGACCCGTTCCTGGCTGACGTCCACATCGAGGTGGTAGTAGCAGGGCACTGCGGTCTTCATCGTCGTTGGCTCCCTACCGGCGAAGCTCACGCTTCCCCTCGCCCTGCGGGGCCGGGGCCCCGAACACGAAGCGTGAGCAATGATCGCTTCTGAGTCACCTCCAGAGTGCGAGCGCTAGGCCATTCGTGCAACACGAGCGACGGATGAGGTAGTTGAAGAACCAACAAGACGCTGGGTCATCACGTGTGCACCATGAGTGAAAGCCTCGACTGCCGTGACGGAGCCATGCCGCTCCGGGCACGGCCGCCACCCGACGGTCGGGAACCGCGGTCCGCCGAGGCGAAAGGTGAACAGCGCCATGCTGCTACCCGCCAAAGCCGAAGTCGCCCGCCAACTGCGGCGCTACCGGGCGTGGGAACGCGTGATGCTCGCATCGCCGGGCGACCGGACGGTACGGGCCACCTTCGAGGACTCGGGCTACACCTTGTGCGTGCTGATGGGGAAACGCTGCGCGCGCGAGGCCGCGGAAGCCGCGGAACGCTTTCTGCGCGGCAGCCAGGGCACGTACCAGCAGGAGCAGAACGCCCGCCCCCGTACGGCGGCCGTCGTGCACCGCGGTCCGCCCGTCGCGGTCGATCAGCGTTCCCCGGCGGGAAGGTAGTCCCCCTTCCGGCGCAGCTTGGACCCCGGCCGGGTGAACAGCCCGGCCTCGAACGAGCATGACGGAGGTGAGACCCATGAACGCGACCCCGGCAGCCATCGGCCGCATTCCAGTACGTGACGTACGCCCGTCCGTGGACAGCGGCGCCCGCCCGGCGAAGGCGGTGGTCGGCGAGACGTTCCAGGTCACCGCCACCGTCTTCCGCGAGGGCCACGACACGATCGGCGCCAACGTCGTGCTCTACGACCCGGACGGCCGCCCGGGCCCATGGACCCCGATGCGCGAACTCGCCCCCGGCAGCGACCGCTGGGGCGCCGAGATCACGCCGACCGCGACAGGCCGTTGGTCCTACGTCGTGGAGGCCTGGGGCGACCCCGTCGCGACCTGGCGCCGGGCCGCCCGCATCAAGATCCCGGCCGGCATCGACATCGGCCTGATGCTGGAGGAGGGCGCGGAGCTGTACGCCCGAGCCGCCACCGGGGTGCCCGAGGGCCCGGCCCGCGCCACGATGCTGGCCGCCGCTGAGACGCTGCGCGACGACACGCTGCCGGTGGGGACGCGGTTCGTGGCCGCGTTGACTCCGAGTGTGGACGGGGTGCTGGAGCGGTATCCGCTGCGGGAGTTGGTGACGGTCTCCGAACCCCGGTCCCTGGTGGTCGAGCGGGAGCGGGCCCTCTACGGCGCCTGGTACGAGTTCTTCCCGCGCTCCGAGGGCACCCCGGCCCAGCCCCACGGCACCTTCCGCACGGCGGCGAAACGCCTGGACGGCATCGCCGCGATGGGCTTCGACGTCGTCTACCTGCCGCCGATCCACCCCATCGGGAGCACCTTCCGCAAGGGCCCGAACAACACCCTGTCGGCAGGGCGGGAGGACGTCGGCGTCCCGTGGGCGATCGGCTCACCGGAGGGCGGGCACGACGCGATCCACCCGCAGCTGGGCACGCTGGAGGACTTCGACGCGTTCGTCGCGCGGGCCGCCGAGCTGGGCATGGAGATCGCGCTCGACTTCGCCCTCCAGTGCTCACCGGACCACCCCTGGGTGGAGAAGCACCCGGAGTGGTTCCACCACCGCCCCGACGGGACGATCGCGTACGCGGAGAACCCGCCGAAGAAGTACCAGGACATCTACCCGATCGCCTTCGACCGGGACCTGGACGGCCTCATCGCGGAGACCGTCCGCGTGCTGCGGCACTGGATGGACCACGGGGTACGGATCTTCCGCGTGGACAACCCGCACACCAAGCCGGTCGTGTTCTGGGAACGGGTGATCGCCGAGATCAACGGCACCGACCCGGACATCATCTTCCTGGCCGAGGCATTCACACGCCCCGCGATGATGGCCACCCTCGCGCAGGTCGGGTTCCAGCAGTCGTACACCTACTTCACCTGGCGCAACACGAAGCAGGAACTCACCGAGTATCTGGGCGAGTTGTCGGGCGAGGCGGCGGCCTACATGCGGCCGAACTTTTTCGTCAACACCCCGGACATCCTGCACGAGTTCCTCCAGGAGGGGGGCCGCCCCGCCTTCGAACTACGCGCGGTACTGGCCGCCACCCTGTCCCCGACATGGGGTGTCTACAGCGGCTACGAACTAGGTGAGAACGCCGCTCTCCGGCCGGGGAGCGAGGAGTATCTCGACTCGGAGAAGTACCAACTCCGCCCGCGCGACTGGGAGTCGGCCGAGCGGGAAGGACGTAGCATCGCGCCATTGCTGGGCAAGCTCAACGATATCCGGCGCCGTCATCCGTCGCTGCACCAGCTCAGGAATCTCCGCTTCCACCGGACGGACAACGACGCGCTGATCGCGTACAGCAAGACCACGGGTGTGGACACGGTTCTGGTGGTCGTCAACCTGGATCCGCACCACACCCAGGAGGCCACGGTCTCGTTGGACATGCCGCAACTCGGCCTGGAATCAAACGAATCCATGTCGGTGTACGACGAACTGACGGGTGAGTCCTATCAGTGGGGCAGGACCAACTATGTGCGTCTCGAACCCGGCCGGGCTCCCGCGCACGTGTTGCACGTCCGGCGGTCCACACAGAGCGGAGGGTCAAGAGCTTCATGACTGTCAACGAACCGGTCCACGACACCTTCGAGGACACTCCCGCCAAGGACCGGGACCCCGAGTGGTTCAAACGCGCCGTCTTCTACGAGGTCCTGGTCCGCTCCTTCCAGGACAGCAACGGCGACGGCGTCGGTGACCTCAAGGGCATCACCGCCAAACTCGACTACCTCCAGTGGCTCGGCGTCGACTGCCTCTGGCTACCGCCCTTCTTCAAATCCCCCCTGCGGGACGGCGGTTACGACGTCTCGGACTACACCGCCGTACTCCCCGAATTCGGCGACCTCGCCGACTTCGTCGAGTTCGTCGACTCCGCCCACCAACGCGGCATGCGCGTCATCATCGACTTCGTCATGAACCACACCAGCGACCAGCACCCGTGGTTCCAGGAGTCGAGGAAAGACCCCGACGGCCCGTACGGCGACTACTACATGTGGGCCGACGACGACAAGCAGTACCCCGACGCCCGCATCATCTTCGTCGACACCGAAGCCTCCAACTGGACCTTCGACCCGGTCCGCAAGCAGTACTTCTGGCACCGCTTCTTCTCCCACCAGCCGGACCTCAACTACGAGAACCCGGCCGTACAGGAAGAGATCCTGGCCGCCCTCCGCTTCTGGCTGGACCTCGGCATCGACGGCTTCCGCCTCGATGCCGTCCCCTATCTCTATGCGGCCGAAGGCACCAACTGCGAGAACCTGCCCGCCAGTCACGACTTCCTGAAGCGCGTCCGCCGGGAGATCGACGCGATGTATCCGGACACCGTGCTGCTGGCGGAGGCGAACCAGTGGCCCGAGGACGTCGTCGACTACTTCGGCGACTACCAGGGCGGCGGGGACGAGTGCCACATGGCATTTCATTTCCCGGTCATGCCACGGATCTTCATGGCGGTCCGCCGGGAATCCCGCTACCCCGTGTCGGAAATTCTCGCCAAGACCCCTGCGATTCCCTCGGGTTGCCAGTGGGGCATCTTCCTGCGCAACCACGACGAGCTGACCCTGGAGATGGTCACCGACGAGGAACGCGACTACATGTGGGCCGAGTACGCCAAGGACCCCCGCATGCGCGCCAACATCGGCATCCGGCGCCGCCTCGCAACCCTGCTGGACAACGACCGCAACCAGATCGAACTGTTCACGGCCCTGCTCCTCTCGCTCCCCGGCTCGCCGATCCTCTACTACGGCGACGAGATCGGCATGGGCGACAACATCTGGCTCGGCGACCGCGACGCCGTCCGCACCCCCATGCAGTGGACCCCCGACCGGAACGCGGGCTTCTCCTCCTGCGACCCCGGTCGCCTCTTCCTGCCGGCCATCATGGACCCGGTCTACGGCTATCAAGTCACCAACGTCGAGGCGTCGATGTCGTCGCCCTCCTCGCTGCTGCACTGGACCCGCCGCATGATCGAGATCCGCAAGCAGAACCCGGCGTTCGGGCTCGGCTCGTACACGGAGCTCCAGTCGTCGAACCCGGCGGTGATCGCGTTCCTGCGCGAGTACGAGGACGACCTCGTCCTGTGTGTGCACAACTTCTCCCGGTTCGCGCAGCCCACCATGCTCGATCTGCGGGAGTTCGACGGCCGGCATCCCGTGGAGCTGATCGGCGGGGTGCGGTTCCCGGCCATCGGTGAACTGCCGTATCTGCTGACGCTCGCGGGGCACGGCTTCTACTGGTTCCGGCTCCCGCGAGCCGCTCCCCGCATCGGCCGACGACTTTGAGGATGTGCCGGCGAAAGGACGCGTCACCATGCCGAAGACCGCACCGCTTCGACTGAGCAGCCCCGGTGTCGACCGGCCTCCGGCCACGCTCGCCGGGCTGCTGCGCGAATGGCTGCCCGGGCAGCGCTGGTTCGCCGGCAAGGACCGGCCGGTGGCCGACCTCGACGTGCTGTCCACGACCGAACTCTTCCCGGGCTGCCTGCACTTGCTGGTCCACGCCTCGCATACGCCGGTGCCCTCACCGGGCGGCGCTCCCCCGCCCGGCGACTGCTATCAACTCCTGCTGGGCGTAAGGGAACACGTCTCGCCGCGCCTCGCCCGGGCCTACATCGGCCGCGTGCAGGAAGGACCGTTGGCCGGTCTCGCGGTCTACGACGCGCTACAGGATCCGCGGTCGGCGGAGCTGCTGCTGGAGCGGCTGCGGCACCCCGGTGCGACAGGCCCCCTGCACTTCGAGGCGGACCCGTCGGTGTCCGTGCCCGCCGGACTCACGCCTCGGCTGCTGGGTGCCGAGCAGTCCAACTCCTCGCTGGTGTACGGCGATCGGTTCATCCTGAAGGTGTTCCGGCGTATCCAGCCCGGCGTCAATCCGGACCTGGAGCTGCCGGGGGCGCTGGCCGCGCAGGGCTGCAAGCGGGTCCCGGCGCCGGTGGCGTGGTTCAGGACGGCGGAGCCGCGGGCCGCCACGCTGGGTGTGCTCCAGCCGTTCCTTCCGGACGCCTCCGACGGTTGGGCGCTCGCGCTGCGCGCACTCGCCGCCGGTGACGAATTCACCACCGAGGCCCACGAGTTGGGGCAGGCCACCGCGGATGTCCACCTCGCGCTGGCCGCGGCCTTTCCGTCCGCCAGTCGCCCCCTCGCCGAGAACGACCGTACGGCGGCGGCGATGACCGAGCATCTGGAGGCGGCCGCGCACTCGGTGCCCGCGCTGCGGCCGTTCGTGCCGGGGCTGCGGACCGCGTTCGGGGCGCTCGTCGGCCGGGATGCAGGTCCGCCCGCCCAGCGCATCCACGGCGATCTGCATCTCGGGCAGGTGCTGCGGGCCGGCCGCGACTGGTTCGTCATCGACTTCGAGGGTGAGCCGTCCAAGCCGCTGGCGGAACGGCGTAGTGCGCAGTCACCGGTGCGGGACATCGCGGGCATGCTGCGCTCCTTCGACTACGCGGCCCGACAGCGCCGGCCCTGGCGCCCGGAGTGGGCGCGCCGCTGCCGGGAGGCCTTCTGCGCGGGCTACGCGGCCCGGGCCGGCTGGGACCCCCGCACCAAGCACGCCCTGCTGCGCGCGTACGAGACGGACCGCGCCGTGTATGAAGTGCTGTACGAGGCCAGACACCGTCCGGACTGGCTTCCCGTACCCATGGCGGCGATCGAGCGTCTCGCCGTCCGAGGAGGCTGAACTCCGTGGCCCTGCGTGACACTTCACCTCAGGAGACGGGCGGTCCGTCCACGCCCGCCGACCCGGAGACGGGCGAACCGACCGGGTCCGCCGCACCGGACGCCCGCGGCCCGGCCACGCCCGGCCTGCCGGAGACCGCCGACCGGACCGCGACCGAAGCTCCAGAGACGAACAACTCGCCCACAACAGCCGGCCCTGAAACGGGAGAACCGAGCCGACGCGCCGCACCAATGGCCTCCAGCCCGGCCGTACTCGGCCCACCGGAGACCGCCGACCGAACCGCGACCGAGGCACCGGAGACGAACGGCTCGCCCACAACAGCCGGCCGAGCGCACGAGGGCCTGTCCGGCGCCGTCTCCCGGCCCGCGGTCGCCTCGCCCAAGACCGCTCCGGTTCCCCTGGGCGCGGGCGGTCCCCTGGCATCCGCTCCCCTGGACCCGACCGACCGCGACCGCCTCCTCGCCGGCGCCCACCACGACCCGCACGCACTCCTCGGCGCGCATCCGGTGCCGGGCGGGATCGCCTTCCGGGCACTGCGTCCGTACGCCCGTGCCGTGAGCGTCCTGATCGACGGGACGCGCAGCCCGCTCGTCTCGGAGGGCGGCGGTCTCTTCTCCGGCATGCTCCCGCTCGACCAACTCCCCCCGGCGTACACGCTGTTGGTGTCGTACGCGGAGGGCGACGAGCACGAGGTCCACGACCCGTACGCCTTCCTGCCCGCCCTCGGTGAACTCGACCTGCACCTCATCAAGGAGGGGCGGCACGAGGAGCTGTGGAAGGCGCTCGGCGCGGAGCCGATGACGCACGGCGGGGTGGCCGGCACCCGCTTCACCGTGTGGGCGCCGAACGCCCAAGGGGTGCGTGTCGCCGGGGAGTTCAGCTCCTGGGACGGTACGGCCTTCCCGATGCGGTCGCTCGGTTCGTCGGGCGTGTGGGAGTTGTTCCTGCCGGGTGTGGGCGAGGACGCCCGCTACAAGTTTGAGATCACCGCCCGGAGTGGCGAGCGCTTCCTCAAGGCCGACCCGATGGCCCGCCGTACGGAGGTGCCGCCCGCCACGGCGTCCATCGTGACGGCCTCGCACTACGAGTGGGGCGACGAGGACTGGCTCGCGCGGCGGACGGAAACCCCGGTCCACGAGGCGCCCTTCTCGGTCTACGAGGTCCATCTCGCCTCCTGGCGACAGGGCTTGACGTATCGTCAGCTGGCCGTCGAACTCCCCGTCTACGTGAACGAACTGGGCTTCACCCACGTCGAGTTCATGCCGGTGGCCGAGCACCCCTTCGGCGGTTCCTGGGGCTACCAGGTCACCGGCTTCTACGCGCCGACCTCCCGCATGGGCACCCCGGACGACTTCAAGTTCCTCGTCGACGCGTGCCACCGGGCCGGTGTCGGCGTGATCATGGACTGGGTTCCGGCGCACTTCCCCAAGGACGACTGGGCGTTGGCCCGGTTCGACGGGGAGCCGCTGTACGAACCCGGGGACGCGCGGCGGGCCGAGCATCCGGACTGGGGGACGTACGAGTTCGACCTCGGGCGGACCGAGGTGCGCAACTTCCTTGTGGCGAACGCCGTTTACTGGTGCCAGGAGTTCCACATCGACGGCCTGCGCGTGGACGCGGTCGCCTCGATGCTCTACCTCGACTACTCACGCGACTCGGGTCAGTGGACCCCGAACGTCCATGGCGGGCGCGAGGATCTGGACGCGATGGCCTTCCTCCAGGAGATGAACGCGACCGTGTACCGCAGGGTGCCCGGTGTCGTGACGATCGCCGAGGAGTCGACCGCCTGGGACGGGGTGACCCGGCCGACCGACACCGGCGGTCTTGGCTTCGGGTTCAAGTGGAACATGGGCTGGATGCACGACTCGCTCGACTACATGTCGCACGAGCCTGTGCACCGCAAGTTCCACCACCACGAGATGACCTTCTCCATGGTGTACGCGTACAGCGAGAACTACGTCCTCCCGATCTCCCACGACGAAGTCGTCCACGGGAAGCGGTCGTTGGTGTCGAAGATGCCGGGCGACTGGTGGCAGCAGCGCGCCGACCACCGCGCGTATCTGGGATTCATGTGGGCCCACCCCGGCAAGCAACTCCTCTTCATGGGCCAGGAGTTCGCCCAGGGCGCGGAGTGGTCCGAGTCCCACGGCCCCGACTGGGGGCTCCTCGACCCCGCTTACGAGGCCGCGCCCGATCACCGGGGCGTCCAGGACCTCGTCCGCGACCTCAACACCGCCTACCGTGCGACCCCCGCCCTCTGGCAGCGCGACACCGACCCCGGCGGCTTCCGATGGGTGATGGGCGACGCGGCCGAGGACAACGTCTTCGCGTTCCTGAGGTTCGACGCGGAGGGCTCGCCGCTTCTCGCCGTCAGCAACTTCTCCCCCGTCGTACGCCACGACTACCGTCTCGGTGTCCCCGACGAGATCCCGGCCTGGCAGGAGACCCTCAACACGGACGCCGCGCTCTACGGCGGCAGCGATGTCGGGAACCCCGACCCGATCAAACCGGAGGACGGCCACATCCGGCTCACCCTCCCGCCTCTCGCGACGGTGTGGCTGACACCGGGGTGACATCCTGCTCCCATGCCGACGCCGATCCACTCTGACGCCACCCGATTAACCGGCCTGCGCCTGGAGTTGCGGGACATCACGCAGGAAGTGCGGGGCGCCGGGCGGGTGTTGGACGACGTGTCGTTCGAGGTCGAGGCCGGGCGGCTGGTGGTCATCGCGGGGAGCAGCGACACGGGCAAGACGGTGCTGCTGCAGACCCTCGCGGGACTCCAGGCCCCGACCTCGGGGGACGTACTGCACGACGGTGCCCAACCGGGGCCGCCCGGACCGGAGTTCGGGTACGTGCCGCAGGAGGACGTGATCCTCCGTGAGCTGCCGTTGCGGCGCACGCTGCAGTACGCGGGGCGGTTGCGGATGCCGGGCGGGACGGTGTCGGCGCGGGTGACGGAGGTGCTCGACGTCCTCGGTCTCACACAGCGTGCCGACACTCCGGTGCGGGCGCTGAGCGGCGGGGAGCGTAAACGGGCGTGTCTCGCGGCCGAGTTGCTGATCCGGCCCAGGGTGCTGTTCCTCGACGAGCCCACGTCCGGGCTCGATCCGGTGACGGGCGCCGCGCTGCCGGCGACCCTGCGCGGTCTGGCCGAGTCCGGGACCACGGCCGTACTGACGACACATGTGCTGGCCGATCTGCCGCGCCGCGATCAGATCGTGTTCCTCTCGCCGGGTGGGGCGGTCGCGTTCGTGGGGGCGCCGGACGCGTTGCTCGGAGCGTTCGGGGCGGAGACGGCGGAGGACGTGTACGCGGGGGTGGCGGAAGGGAAGCGTGCGGAGGGGCCTGCCCCGGTGCGGCATACGGAGCGGGTCTCTACATCCCTCGCGCACGGTCCGGCGCGCGTCGGTGCCGTACGCCAGCGGGCGCTGCTGACCCGCCGTACGACGGCGCTACTGGTTCACAACCGGCTGTCCGTCGCCGTGTTCGTGGGTTCGCCGGTGATGATCGTGGCGATGTTCGCGGTGCTGTTCCGGGCGGGGGCGTTCGATCCGGCGGCGCCCGATCCGGGGTCCACGGCGATGATCATGTTCTGGATCGCGTTCGGGGCGTTCTTCTTCGGGCTGACGTACGGACTGATGCGCTCGGCGCCGGCCCGGACCAGGGAGGTCGGGGCGAGTCCGGCGCCCGTGCAGTCGAGACAGGTGTGCCCTTCGGCGTCCAGGTAACCGAAGTCCCGCGCCCTCAACTCGCCGAGATCCACCGCGTTCATGTCCTCGTACCCCCCGCTTTGTCAGGTCGGTCCCACCGAACCATCAAACTCCGCAGGGGCACTTCACGGTTCCCCTCACCAAACGCTCACACCTGGGCTACATTCGAGCACCGTCGATAACAGCAATGATCGGCAGAGTCACGCCCCGTACAACCCAGGAGCAGCGCATGCGCGACTTCGCCGTCGCTCCACCCCCCACCTCCACCCTCAACGGCGGCCTCGCCGACAGCATCTTCGAGACCGCGGTCCTCCATCCCACCCTCCCTCTGATCGCACGCAAGCAGGACCCGTCCTCCACCGAATGGGAGGAGGTGACGGCCGTGGAGCTGCGGGACGAAGTCGTCGATCTGGCCAAGGGGTTGATCGCCTCCGGGATATCGCCGGGCAGCCGGGTCGCGATCATGGCCCGTACCCGTTACGAGTGGACCGTGCTCAGCCACGCCCTGTGGGCGGTCGGCGCCGAGGTCGTGCCGGTGCACCCGACCTCCTCGCGCGAGCAGGTCGAGTGGATACTGCGCGACGCCAACTGCGTGGCCGTGGTCGTGGAGGACGAGCAGGGCATCATGACCGTCGGCACGGTGTGTGCCGCGCTTCCGCTGCTGCGCCACGTCTGGCAGCTGGACTCCGGGGCGCTGGCCCAGATCATGGAGCGGGGCACGTACATCCCGCAGACCACGGTGGACTCGCTGCGCCGGATCGTGATGCCGGACTCGACCGCGGTCATCGCCTACACCTCGGGCACCTCGGGCCGCCCCATGGGCTGCGCGCTGAGCCACCGCAGTCTGGCCAGCCCCTGCGACACGCTGCTCGCGGGCTGGTCGCACACGGCGGCGCCGCCCGGTGAACAGCCGGCCGTGCTGGCCTTCCTGCCCTTCTCGCACGTGTACGGGCTGATGATCCAGGGGCTGTGCATGCGCGGCGGCTGGCTGATGGCGCACGAGCCGGAGATGACGGAGGCGGCGCTGGTGTCGGCGCTGCGTACGTTCCGGCCGACCTACCTGTACGCGGTGCCGTCGATCTTCGAGAAGATCTACAAGAACTTTCTCCGTACGGCCCAACAGACGGGCCGCGGCGCCCTGTTCGAGCGTGCCGCCTCGACCGCGCGGGACTTCGCGGCGGCCGAGGAGCGGCACAGACTCGGCCGGGGTTCGGGCCCCGGTTTCGATCTCCGGCTCCAACACGCCGTGTTCGAGCGGACGGTGTACCGCAAGCTGCGGTCGGCGCTGGGCGGCCGGGTGGTCCGCGCGACGTCGGGCGGTTCTCCCCTGAACCGTGAACTGTCCTTGTTCTACTCGGGTATCGGCATCCTCGTGCACGACGGCTACGGGCTGACGGAGACCGCCGGCGGGATCACGATGCAGCCGCTGGGCCGGGAGAAGATCGGCACGGTGGGGCAGGCGCTGCCGGGCACGGAGATCCGGGTCGCGGAGGACGGGGAGATCCTGGTGCACGGGCCCTCGGTGTTCCAGGGCTACATCAACGACGAGCGGGCGACCCGGGCCGTGATGCACTCGGGCTGGCTGGCCACCGGGGACATCGGGCGGCTGGACACCGAGGGCTATCTGACGATCACCGGCCGCAAGAAGGACATCATCATCACCAGCAGCGGCAAGAGCGTCGCGCCGGCCGCGCTGGAGAACCGGCTGCGGATGCATCCGCTGATCCATCAGGCGGTGGTCGTGGGCGACGACCGTCCCTGTGTGGGGGCGCTGCTGACCCTGGACCCGGAGTTCGTGGCGCACTGGCGGGCCGGTCTCGCGCTGCAGAGCGACGCGCGGGGCCGGGAGGCGCGGGAGGAGAACGCGCTGCGGGAGGAGATCACGCGGGCCGTGGCGGCCGCCAACAGCCCTGTGGGGCGCGCCGAGTCGATCCGGGTGTTCCGGGTGCTCCCGCATCCGTTCGACGTCGCGGGCGGGCTCCTGACGCCGTCGATGAAGCTGCGCAGGGACGCGATCGTGCGGCACTACGCGTTCGAGATCGACGCGATGTACCAGGCACGCGCGCGTGCCCCGCAGCAGTCGGCGGAGGAACAGCTCGCGGGCTGGGACGACGCGGACAACGTGTTCCGCTAGGTCACCGGACGGGGGTCATCCCGGGGAGGGGTCACCCCCACCGACGGTCATTCCGGGCGGTGGGCGACGACCGCGAACATCGTGACGGACATGTGCAGCGCGCCGCGCTCCGCGGCCTCGGTGAGGTCGGCGTAGGCGCGGTCGCGCTGGGTCTCGGTCAGGGCGCCGCGGCGGACCGCGGACTCGCCGAGCATGCGGATCAGCGGCCAGGCCACCGACCGGTGGTCCTGGAGCAGCGCCTGCGAGCCGCGGTCGTCGACGACGAGTCCGGCCGCGCTGAGCTGGCCGACGAGCCGGCGTCCCGAGTAGGGGTTGGCCGCCCCGGTGAGGGCGCCGGTGGTGAACGCGGCCGTGACCTCGGGGTCGCCCGGGTGCAGGATCGTGGTCGCCCAGTCGGTGTCGAGCAGGGCCACGCGCCCGCCGGGGCGCAGCACGCGGGCCATCTCGGCGACGGCCTTGTCCGGTTCCGCGAGGTGCTGGAGCACCCGTTCGCACCAGACGACGTCCACGGAGGCGTCGGGCACCGGCAGGGACAGCGCGTCGCCGTCCGTGAAGCGGGCCGTGTTCCCGTCCGACGCGGCGCGTTCCTCGGCGACCGCGCGCAGCCCGGGGTTGGGCTCGACGCCGAGCGCCGACCCGTCCGGGCCGACGGCCGCGGCCAGTTCACGGGTGGTCGAGCCGGTGCCGGCCCCGACGTCGAGAACGCGTTCCCCGCTGCCCGGGGCAAGGGCCTCCTGGGCCCATGCGCGCAGTCGTCGTACGCCTGGATTGGCTTCCTGGATGTCGAGCGCGGCCACCAGCCGCGTCACGTTGCCGGCATCGATGTTCTGGGTGCGGAAGCCTGACCCCGGATCGGGCTGAGTGTGCGACATGGCGTGCACTCTACGGTCCGAAGTGATCGTCCACAGGCGGGTCAAAGGTCATTCGGGTACGGCATTTGTTCATGTGTCCGCGGCGTACGGCGGGCCTCGGCGGGGCATGCTGGTGCCCACGCGTTCGTCTGCCTGCCGCGCTCAGCTGGCGGAACGGCTCCCGGCACGGTGGGATCGATGTGGTGCGAGGCAGCGATCCAGGGGCAGGCGTACGGCGTCGAGGCAGACCGCCTGGAGCCGCAGAAGGGATGAACACCGTGACACGACCGAGGATCCTGGTGGTTGGCGCAGGCTTCGCAGGAGTGGAGTGCGTTCGCCGCCTGGAGAGGAAACTGACCCCGGAGGAAGCCGACGTCACGCTGGTGACGCCGTTCTCCTACCAGCTCTATCTGCCCCTGCTGCCCCAGGTCGCCTCCGGCGTCCTGACCCCGCAGTCGATCGCCGTCTCGCTGCGCCGCAGCAAGAAGTACCGGACGCGGATCATCCCGGGCGGCGCGATCGGTGTGGACATCAAGGCCAAGGTCTGTGTGATCCGCACGATCAACGACGAGATCGTGAACGAGCCCTACGACTACATCGTGCTCTCCCCCGGCAGCATCACCCGTACCTTCGACATCCCCGGGCTGACGGATCACGCCTTCGGGATGAAGACCCTCGCGGAGGCCGCCTACATCCGCGACCACGTCATCACCCAGCTGGACCTCGCGGACGCGAGCGACGACCCGGCGGAGAAGGCGTCGCGGCTCCAGTTCGTGGTCGTCGGCGGTGGTTACGCCGGTACGGAGACGGCCGCCTGTCTGCAGAAGCTGACGCACGCCGCGGTGAAGCGCTACCCCCGGATCGACCCGGGTCTGATCAAGTGGCACCTCATCGACATCGCGCCGAAGCTCATGCCCGAGCTGGGCGACAAGCTGGGCAAGAGCGCGCAGGAGATCCTGACCAAGCGCGGTATCGACATCTCCCTGGGTGTCTCGATCGCCAAGGCGGGGCCGGAGGAGGTCACCTTCACCGACGGCCGGGTGGTGCCGACCCGCACGCTGATCTGGACGGCCGGTGTGGTCGCCAGCCCGCTCATCGCGACGCTGGGCGCGGAGACGGTGCGGGGTCGGCTCGCGGTCACCGCCGACATGAACCTGCCCGGACACGACGGGGTGTTCGCGCTCGGTGACGCCGGTGCGGTGCCGGACGAGGCCAAGGGCGGGGACGGCGCGATCTGCCCGCCGACCGCGCAGCACGCCATGCGGCAGGGCAAGGTGGTCGCCGAGAACGTGATCGCGACGCTCCGCAACCAGCCCCTGAAGCAGTACGTCCACAAGGACCTCGGGCTGGTCGTGGACCTCGGCGGCAAGGACGCGGTGTCCAAGCCGCTCGGCATCGAACTGCGCGGTTTTCCCGCCCAGGTCGTGGCCCGCGGCTATCACTGGTCGGCGCTGCGCACGAACGTCGCCAAGGTCCGCGTCGCGACGAACTGGACGCTCAACGCGCTGGCCGGCGACGACTTCGTGCGCACCGGCTTCCAGGCCCGCAAGCCGGCCACGCTGAAGGACTTCGAGTACACCGACTCGTATCTGTCGCCGGAGCAGGTACGGGACCGCATCGAGGGGGCCGGGACCCAGGAGCCGTAGCATCGGTGGCACGGATCTTGATGTGAACCTGGGGAGAGTACGGCGGCGTGAGGGCAGTGGGACGGGCGGCGTGGGCACGGGTGCGGTATCGCGTCGCGGCGTCCGATCCCGGACTGCTGCGGCTGACGGCCGGACTGCGGACGGTGGCCTCGATCGCCCTCACGCTGACCGTGCTCTCCCTGGTGCGGGCCTCGGTACCGCATCTGGTCGCCGGGGCGATGGCGGCGATGGTCTCCACGTTCGCCATCCGCGAGAAGCAGCGCACCCAGCAGGCGGTGACGCTCGCGCTGGGACTGCCGGTGGCGCTCGCCTCGGTGTCACTGAGCGCGCTGCTGAACTCGCGGGTCGTCGCCGGTGACGTCTTCTTCGTCCTGCTGATCTTCGGCGCCGTCTACAGCCGCCGGTTCGGCGACCGCGGCACGGCCCTCGGTCTGATCGGCTTCCAGATCTACTTCCTGTCCCTGTTCGTCGGCGCGACCGTCTCCGCACTGCCACGGCTCTACGGCGTGCTCGGCGTCGCCTTCGCGTGCAGCGCGCTGGTGCGGTTCGCGCTGGTGCCGGAGACGCCCACCGGGACGCTGGACCGGCTGCGGCGGGCGTTCCGGGCGCGGTTCGCCCAACTCGTCACCGCGCAGCTCGCGTTGCTCGACGCCGGCCCCGACGACATGGAGAAGGCCCTCGTCGACGTACGCGAGGGCACCGCGCGCCTGCACGAGACGGCTCTGCTGATCCAGGGCCGGCTGGAGGACGGCACCTCCGACGAGACGGTGGCACGGCTCGTGCAGCGCCGTATCGCCGACGCCGAGGTGGCCGCCGAACGGCTCGGGCTCCTGCTGCTCACCGCCCGCAGCGCCGAGCGCGGCCACACCCTCACCCTGCATCTGCCGGGCGCACCGGTCCCCGTGGCCGACCGGCTGCCGGTGCGGGACGAGGCGACCGACACGCTGCGCCGCGACCTGGAGGCGCTGCGCCTGCTCGTCCTGCGGCCGGCGGGGACGGACTCGGGCACCGGGCTGGCGCATGTGCGCAACCGGCTGCTGGGCTACCGCGAGGAGGAGAACCTGCCGCCCGCCTCGGACGCCGTGCAGGACGTGTTCCGGGGCATCGGTGAAGCCGGGCGTGCGGTGCTGGGGCTGCGGATCGCCGTGGACGGGCCGCAGGACGAGTCGGAGGACACGCCCGCGACGACCCGCTCCCGCGAGGAGCTGGACGCGGAGGACGTCTCCATCGCGGGCAGCGAGGAGGCCGAACAGGAGGACGCGGAGCGCACGGGGCTACGGCGGCCGACGACGCGGGCGGCCGTGCAGGTCGCCGTCGGGTCCTCGCTGGCCATCATCGGCGGCGAGTTCCTGTCCAGTCAGCGCTGGTACTGGGCGGTGCTGACCTGCTGGATCGTGTTCCTCAACACCTCGTCCACGGGCGAGATCCTCGTCAAGGGCTACCGGCGGCTGCTGGGCACGGTCCTGGGGGTCGTGGCCGGTATCGGTCTCGCGGGCCTGGTCGGGCATCACACCTGGACGGCGTTCGCGCTGGTGCTGCTGTTCATCTTCGCGATGTTCTACACGGCACCGCTGTCGTACACCCTGATGTCCTTCTTCGTCACCGCGATGCTGGGCCTGCTCTACACGCTGCTGCACACCTACAGCGCGTCGGTGCTGCTGCTGCGGATCGAGGAGACGGCGCTCGGCGCGGCCTGCGGGGTGGTCGCGGCGGCGCTGGTGCTGCCGGTGCACACGGACCGCCGTACGAACGAGCTGCTCGGCACCGTGCTGGCGCGGCTCACGGACGTCACCGAGGCCGCCGTCGACCAGCTCAGCGGTGGGGCCCCGGCCGAGCTGCTCGACAAGGCACGGGACTTGGACCAGGCGCTGGCCGATCTGAGCGCGTCCACGCAGCCGTTGACACACCCGATCACGCCGTTGCGGGCGCGGCGGGACACCGCGCGGTACGTCGTCGCGCTCCTGGAGACCTGCGCGTACCACGCGCGGTATCTGGCGGCGACCGCCGAGCTGCTGCCCACGCATCCGTCGATAGCGGCCGATCCCCGGCTGCGTGAGGCGGGGCGCCGGATCGTGCACAACATCGGAGTGATCAGCGCCCATGTCTCCGACGGGGACGCCGTCGGCGAGATCGAGACCGGGCCGAGCATCGCGTCCCTGCTGCGGCCCGGGACGCCGGGGACCCCGCGCTACGGGCGGGTCACGGACCGTGTGCTGCGGCATCTGCAACGCCTCGACGAGGCCGTGACCGGCCTGGCACGGCCGCTCGACGTACCGATCGCGGCGCCGGTGAAGTGAACCGCGCGCGCCTGGGTAGGCGACGGCCATGACTGATGTCGTGGACTCGGACGAACTGTTGCGGCGCATCCGGCGGGCCCGGGCCTTCGCCGCCCAGGAGGTGCAGACGTGGTCCCAACAGGGCGACGCCGTAAGGGAAGTGGCCTACGAGGTCGTGCTGCGGGTGCTGGACGAGATCGTGACCCCTGGTCAGCATGCGACGAAGTGAAACCGGTCACGCGACCGGTTGAAGTGGGTACGAAATGCCCGTGGATGGTTTACGGTTCACTCATACGTGGTCTCGGAGTCGACCGTATCGTCCTCCGGCGCCACCGCTTAACGGCCCTGGCTGGTCTCCCCCGTCCAGCCAGGGCTTTTTCATGCCCGATTCCGTCCCCCGAGGTGCCCGGGACGTCGACAGAGGCTGAAATGGGCGTAGGGAGAATTCCGGATCCGCTGCCGGCGAGGAGCCCTGTGCCATGACCAAAGCGATAAAACTGCTGACCGCCCTGCCCCAGGCCCAGCGCGAACGGCTGATGGAAGTCGCGCAGGAGGTCTCGTTCGCCGAGGACTCCAGGATCTTCGAGGCGGGCGGCACGGCCGACCGCTTCTGGGTCGTCCGCTCCGGTGCCGTCTCGCTCGACCAGCGGGTCACCGCGCAGCAGCGGGTCACCGTGGCCACGCTCGGCGCGGGCGACCTGCTCGGCTGGTCGTGGCTGTTCCCGCCGTACGAGTGGGACTTCGGCGCGGAGGCGTTCAGCGCCGTGCGGGCCTACGAGTTCGACGCGGCGGCCGTCCTCGCCCTGAGCGTGGAGGACCCGCTGCTCGGGCTGTCCCTGGTCCGGATCGTCGCGGAGATCCTCGCGCACCGGCTGGCGATGACCCGGAGCAAGCTGATGGAGCACTACGCGATCCATCGGCCGGTCTGAGGTCAGATGCGGTAGCGGCGCAGCGCCGGGACCGCGGCGGCCAGGGCCAGCATGATGACGATGACCAGGATGCCGCCGCCGGCGACCGCCGTACGCGGGCCGAGGGCCGAACCGGCCGTGCCGTGCAGCACGTCGGCGAGGCGCGGGCCGCCGGCCACCACGACGGTGAACACGCCTTGCATACGGCCGCGCATCTCGTCGGTGGCGGCGGACAGCAGGATCGCCCCGCGGAACACCATGGAGACCATGTCGGCGACACCGGCGGCGGCCAGGAACACCACGCCGATCCACAGGTTGCTGCTCAGCCCGAACCCGGTGATGGCCGCGCCCCAGGCGACGACCGCGCCGATCACCATCCAGCCGTGCCGTCGCGCCCGCGAGAACGTGCCGGAGAACAGCCCGCCGACCACCGCCCCGATGGGGATCGCCGCGAACAGCAAGCCGAGGGCGAGACCCTCGCCGTAGGGCGCGTACGTCTGGGCGGCGAGCTGCGGGAACAGGGCGCGGGGCATGCCGAAGACCATCGCGATGATGTCGGCGAGGAAGGACAGCAGCAGCACCTTGTGCAGCGAGATGTAGCGGAAGCCCGCGACGATCTCCCGCCAGCCCGCGCGGCGCCGTGTGGCGGACTCCAGGGGCGGCAGCGAGGGCAGCCGGACGACCGCCCAGAGCGTGACGCACAGCGCCAGCGCGTCGATGAGATACAGCTCGGGCAGGCCGATGACCGGGATGAGGGCGCCCGCGAGGAGCGGTCCGAGGACCTGCCCGGTCTGCATGACGGTCGAGCCGAGGGCGTTGGCGGCGGGCAGCTGCTCGGCGGGGACGAGGCGGGCGATGGAGGCGTTGCGGGCGGGCGCGTTGAGGCCCCAGAAGGCCTGCTGCATGGCGAGCAGCAGCATCAGCGCGGTCACCGAGTTGAGCCCGATGGCGGCCTGGACCCAGAACAGCACCGACGTCACGGCTATGCCGCTGTTGGTGATCAGCAGCAGTTTGCGGCGGTCCATGCTGTCGGCGAGCGAGCCGCCCCAGAGCGCGAACACGATGAGCGGCACCAGGCCGGCCATGCTGGCGGCGCCGACCCAGGCGGAGGAGCCGGTGATGTCGTAGATCTGCTTGGGTACGGCGACGGCGGTGAGCTGGCTGCCGACGGCCGTGACGATGGTCGAGGACCACAGGCGGCGGTAGGCGGGGATCTGCAGGGGGCGGGTGTCCATCGCCCAGCGGCGCCAGCCGCGCCGGGGGCCGGTCGCCGGTTCCCGGTCCTTCTGCGACTCTTTCCGCGACTCGGGTTCCGTGCCGCTGTCGGTGCTCTCGCTCGTGTCCACTGGCTTCCTGGTTGCTCGCTACATCTAATCGGCCGGGGTTCACTATCTCAGCACCGGCTGCGGCAGCCGAATCCGCCGTCTCACGCCCCGGCGACGATCGGCTGCGGCAGCCGAATCCGCCGTCTCACGCCCCGGCGACGAGCATCGCGCCGAGACCGATCATCGTCGCGGCGACCAGGCCGTCCAGCACCCGCCAGGCCGAGGGCTTGGCGAGGAAGCGGCCGAGCAGGCGGGCGCCGAAGCCGAGCGCGGTGAACCAGCACAGGCTGGCGCAGACCGCGCCGAGTCCGAAGGTCCAGCGCAGCGGGCCGCGGGCGGCTGCGATGGAGCCGAGCAGGAACACGGTGTCCAGGTAGACGTGCGGGTTGAGCCAGGTCATCGCCAGACAGGTGAGGACGGCCCGGCGGCGCGAGCCGGTCGACTCGCCCTCGGCCTGGAGGGCGGCGGGGCGGAACACCCGGCGGGCGGCGAGGACGCCGTAGCAGAGCAGAAAGGCGCCGCCGATGAGGCCGACCGCCGTCAGCGCGCCCGGCCAGGCGACCACGATCGCGCCGACGCCGCCGACACCGAGTGCGATGAGGAGGGCGTCCGAGAGGGCGCAGATGCCGACCACTGCGAGGACGGCATCACGGCGGATGCCCTGGCGCAGGACGAAGGCGTTCTGGGCGCCGATGGCGACGATGAGCGAGAGGCCGGTGCCGAATCCGGCGGCCGCCGCGGAGAGAGCGTTGGTCACGCCCTCGACGCTAGGGATACCAGTGGCTGGAGTACAGCTAAAGATTCTTACGTAACATTAGCGCTCGTGATGGTTTCGGAGCTTCCCCTCGATCAGGTGCGGACGCTGCTCGCGGTGGTGGACGAGGGCACGTTCGACGCGGCGGCCTCCGCACTGCATGTGACGCCCTCGGCGGTCAGCCAGCGAGTGAAGGCCCTGGAACAGCGCACGGGCAGGGTCCTGCTCCTGCGCACCAAGCCGGTCCGGACGACCGAGTCCGGCGAGGTGGTCGTGCGCTTCGCCCGTCAACTGGCCCGCCTGGAACGGGACGCGCGCGCCGAACTGGGCATGAGCGACGCCGGCGAGCCGACCCGGGTCTCGGTCGCCGTGAACGCCGACTCCCTGGCCACCTGGTTCCTGCCCGCCCTCACCCGCGTCCCGCGCGAACTCCGCGTCTGCTTCGAACTCCGCCGCGAGGACGAGGACCATACGGCGGCCCTGCTCCGCGAGGGCTTGGTCATGGCGGCGGTGACGTCGTCACCGGACGCGGTGCCGGGGTGCTCGGTGCGGGCGCTGGGACGAATGCGCTATCTCCCGGTGGCGAGCCCGGAGTTCAGGGAGACGTATCTGAGTGGCGGCCTGTTGCGGGATTCGCTGGCCGAAGCACCGGTGATCACCTTCGACCGGCGGGACGACTTCCAGGACTCCTTCGTACGGCGGCTGCGGCGGGGGCAGGGCGGTGCGAGTGCGGTACGGCATCTCGTGCCGACCTCGGAGGGGTTCGTCGAGGCCGTCGCGGCGGGGCTGGGGTGGGGGATGGTGCCGGAGATGCAGGCCGCTCCGCTGCTGGGTGCCGGGCGGCTGGTGAACTTCGCGCCGTCGCGGTCGGTCGACGTTCCGCTGTACTGGCAGCAGTGGAAGTTGGACTCGCCTGCGTTGGCGGGGGTGGCCGAGGCGGTCGTGGGGGCGGCGGAGGGGGCGTTGCGGGGATGAGCGGGCCATCGGCCGTGTCGATGTGCGGCTCCGCCGCGGGCGCTGTGTGCCGGTTTTACGCTGCGGGGCCGTCGTGGCTGGTCGCGCCCGCGCGGCAGAGCCGCATATCGACACAGCCCCGCGCCCCTTTAGGGCGCTGTCGCATCGCGGTGGATCTCGTGCGGGTTGCTCAGGGGACGCACGGTCCGGTGCGGCGCCGTCGTGGCTGGTCGTGCTCGCGCGGCGGAGCCGCACATCGGCACAGCCCCGCGCCCCTTTAGGGCGCTGTCGCATCGCGGTGGACCTCACGCGGGCTGCTCAGGGACGCGCGGACTTCAGCTGGGCGGCTGCGCTGTCCAGCAGCATCTCCAAGGCCGTCGGATACGCGCTGTCGACCATGCGGGCTGCCAGGAGTGGGGCCGCCTCGGCGATGCGGGGGTGGGTGGTGCGGGGCAGGCGGGCGTAGGTCGAGCGCCATATGGCCTCGTCGGCGCGGAGTGCCGCGCTCGGGAGGGCCAGGGACGCGGCGTCCAGCGCGGCGAAGGCCAGGGTCTGGTCGATGAACGCGTGGTAGATCCGTACGGTGTCCGGCAGGGGGAAGCCGGCCGTGCGCAGGACGTCCAACACGGCCTCGTCGGCGGCCAGTTCGTTGGGGCGGCCGGTGACACGGCTCGCCGTCAGTTGGGCGGCCTGTGGGTGGGCGACGTACGCGGCGTGGATGCGCAGGCCGATCGCGCGCAGGTCGGCCCGCCACTCCCCCGTCGGCTCCCAGCCGCGCAGCGCCTGCCCGACGAGGGCGTCGCCGATGGCCAGGGTCAGTTCGTCCATGCCGCGGAAGTACCGGTAGAGCGTGCTCGGGTCGGCGTCCAGGGCGAGGCCCAGGCGGCGGGCGGTCAGGCCCGCGCTGCCGTGTTCGCGCAGCATGCGCAGGGCCGTGTCGACGATCAGCCGCTCGGAGAGGACGGTGCCGCTCTTGGTGGGCCGGCGCCGTCGCCGCTTCTCCTCCGACACCACCGGTTTCGGCATCGCGGCCTCCCTGTGCTCCCTTGTGCTCCTTATGCCAACGCCATTGACCTTATCCGCACCCCCGGCGTTGTATCTCCGGCAGGGGCCCGCTGACTTTCGTGATTCGGCTGGGACATCGGCAGTGAGGGAGTTCTTGTCATGCGTGTACTGCTCGTGGGAGCCGGTGGTGTGGGGACCGCGGTCACCCGGATCGCGGCCCGGCGTCCGTTCTTCGACGCGATGGTGGTCGCCGACTACGACCTGTCCCGGGCGGAGGCGGCGGTCGCGGCGCTGGGGGCGGACGGCGCCCGGTTCCGCGCCGAGCGGCTGGACGCGAGCGACGTTGAGGCCGTCGTGGCGGCGCTGCGTGCGCACGAGTGCGACGTGCTGCTGAACGCGACCGACCCGCGCTTCGTCCTGCCCCTGTTCCGTGCGGCGCGTGCCGCCGGGGCCAACTACCTTGATATGGCCATGTCGTTGTCCCGGCCGCACCCGGAGCGACCGTACGAGGAGTGCGGGGTCAAGCTCGGGGACGCGCAGTTCGCCGACGCGGGCGACTGGGAGAAGGCGGGTGCGCTGGCGCTCGTCGGGATGGGTGTGGAGCCGGGGCTCTCCGACGTGTTCGCGCGGTACGCGGCCGATGAACTCTTCGACGAGATCGAGGAGATCGGCATCCGCGACGGGGCGAACCTCACCGTCGACGGCTACGACTTCGCGCCCTCCTTCAGTATCTGGACGACGATCGAGGAGTGTCTGAACCCGCCGGTGGTCTACGAGGCCGACCGGGGCTGGTTCACCACCGAACCGTTCAGCGAGCCCGAGGTGTTCGACTTCCCTGAGGGCATCGGGCCGGTGGAGTGCGTGAACGTGGAGCACGAGGAGGTGTTGCTGGTCCCGCGCTGGGTCGATGCGAAGCGGGTCACCTTCAAGTACGGGCTCGGCAATGAGTTCATCGAGACCCTGAAGACCCTGCACCTGCTCGGCCTGGACCGCACCGAACCAGTCACCGTACCGAGCGCGTCGGGCCCAACTACCGTATCGCCGAGGGATGTTGTCGCCGCCTGCCTGCCCGACCCGGCGACGCTTGGCGACCGTATGCACGGCAAGACATGTGCGGGTACCTGGGTGCGCGGCACGAAGGACGGGGCGCCGCGCGAGGTGTACCTCTACCACGTGGTCGACAACCAGTGGTCGATGGCGGAGTACGGCTCCCAGGCGGTGGTCTGGCAGACGGCGATCAACCCGGTGATCGCACTGGAGTTGCTGGCCACGGGGGCGTGGAGCGGCTCGGGTGTGCTGGGTCCGGAGGCGTTTCCGGCCGGTCCGTTCCTGGAGCTGCTGACGGCGTACGGGTCGCCGTGGGGGCTGCGGGAGCAGTGACGGACGTCAACTCACGGCCGATGAAAGTGAGTTGATCTGGCGTCAATCCCCCTCTGGCGCGGTGGAGTTGGGCAGGCGCAGGGTGAACACGGATCCCGCGCCGGGTTCGCTCGTCGCCTCGACCGTGCCGTCGTGGGCGGCTACCAGGTCGCGGACGATGGACAGGCCCAGGCCGCTGCCTCCGGTGCGGCGGCTGCGGGACTGGTCGGCGCGCCAGAAGCGTTCGAAGACGTGCGGGATGTTCTCGGGCGCGATGCCGATGCCGGTGTCGGTGACCGTCAGGACGATGTCGTCGCCGTCGCGCCACGCGGTCACGGTGACGGTGCCGTCGACCGGGGTGTGGCGCAGCGCGTTGGACACGAGGTTGCCGAGGGCCTGGCGCATGCGGACCGGATCCGCCTCCAGCCAGAGGGAGCTGTCCGACTTGCCGGTGAGGGTGACCCCGGCCGTGTCGGCGGTGACGCGGTAGGCGGCGACGACCTGGTCGACGAGGTCCTCGACGCGCACGGGTTCGCGGTGCAGGCGCAGGGTGCCGGCGTCGGCGGCGGCGAGGTCCTGGAGGTCGTCGATGACCCGCTGGAGGACCATCGCCTCCTCGTGCAGGGAGCCGAGCAGGGCCGGGTCGGGTTCGACGAAGCCGTCGCGGGTGACCTCCAGCCAGCCGCGGATGTTGGTGAGGGGGCTGCGCAGTTCATGGGCGATGTCGCTGACCATGGCCTTGCGCTGGGCCTCCATGCGTTCCCGGCGTTCGGTGAGGTCGTTGAACGCCTCGGCCAGGATGCCGGTCTCGTCCCTCGTCCGCACCGGCACCCGGACGTGCAACTCCGGTGGCTGCTGGGCCGCTTCGGTCAGCGCGCGCAGGGGTCGTACGAGTCGCGTGGCGACGACAGCCGTCACCAGGACCGTGAGCGCCAGGACGGCCGCCGCCGCGCCGACGACCTTGGCCTTGTTCGCCGGGGAGACGGCGAAGCGAGGGGCGGTGGTGTCCCCGCCGCCCAGGAAGAGTTCGGCCACCGGCGCCACGTAGGGGTCGAGTTGGGCGCGGCGCGCGCTGTCGGTGCAGGCCTGAGCCTTGCGTGTGTCGGCCGCGTCGCCCAGCTTCTTGTACGCGCCCGTGGTGTACCGGGAGCCGAGGCTCTTGTCGAAGACGTCGACACCGAAGTACGGGACCGTGAGGCTCAGGCCCCCGCGCACCAGGCAGGGCTGGGCGCTCACGATCATGCTCTTCAACGCCTTGCCCTCGGTGGCGGTCGGGGTGTTGAGCTTCCCGTCGGCGCACGGCTCCGGCACGGAATCATTGGCGTCGTTGCCGTCCGCGTCGGTGAGGACGGGACGGCCGCTCGGCGTCATCGTGATGGTCGTGTCGATTCCGTTCTGCTTGAAGCACGCCTGCCGGTCCTTGGCCAGCTTCGCCAGCCGGGCCCGTTCCTTCGCGGTCAGCCGGTACGGCCCGACGACCCGGGGGTCGAGACCGCTGAGCTGTGCGCCGGGTTCCGTGTAGGTGTCGGTGTGCAGCGGGTCGACGCTCGCGGCGGCGCGGGGCGGCAGGGAGGTGCCGTGCGGTGCGGAGTCCGCGATGAGGACGCGGTCGGTGGTCGTGAGGGCGATGCGGCGGCCCATCTTCTTCGACAGTGCGCGGAGGGAGGGTTCGACGCCCTTCCACTCGGGGTGGGTCGCGGCGTATCCGCTGAGCTGCGCGAGGATGCGCATGTCGTCCGCGAGGTCCTGGCCCTGTTCCTCCCGGATGGCCCGGGTGGTGGTCTCCACCGCGAGCCAGGCCGTCGCCCCGACCGAGCAGAGGGCGATGAGCACGGTGGCGACGAGCAGCCGGACCAACAACCGCTTGCGCAGCGGTATCCGGGGCCTCACGCGTGACCACCGCGGAGCTTGTAGCCGACGCCGAACACGGTCAGCAGCCGGACCGGCCGTCGCGGATCGGCCTCGATCTTCTTGCGCAGGTTCATGATGTGGACGTCGACGGCCCGTTCCGTGGACGCCCGGTCGAGACCCCGGGTGTACTGGAGCAACTGCCGCCGGGAGAAGACCCGTTCGGGTTCGGCGGTCATGGCGAGGAGGATCTCGAACTCGGCCGGAGTGCAGTCGACGGGCACCCCGTCGCAGCGCACCTCGTGCCGCACCGCGTCGACCGACAGCCCCGCCGCCCGCACGACGGTGTCCTCCTGCCGATCCTCGGTGGCCCGGCCGCTGCGTCGCAGAACTGTGCGGATGCGGGCCATCAGCTCGCGCGGGCTGTACGGCTTGGTCATGTAGTCGTCGGCGCCGAGTTCCAGGCCGAGCAGGACGTCGTCCTCGGTGGAGCGGGCGGTGAGCATCAGCACGGGGATGTCGTCCTCGCCGCGCAGCACCCGGCACACCCCGAAGCCGTCGATCACCGGCAGCATGAGGTCGAGCACCACGAGGTCGGGTCTCAGCTCCCGGGCGGCCGCGATGGCGGCGGCCCCGTCGTGGACCACGGTCGCGGTGTGCCCTTCCGTCAGCAGGGAGCGTCGTATCAGCTCGGCCTGCATCTCGTCGTCCTCGGCGACCAGCACATGTGCGCACACGTGGCGGATCCTAAGCGGTCAGTGGTCGAGGGCGGCGGCGGCGCCCATGACGACGACGGGGTGCCGGGCCGGGTCCAGGGTGCGCAGGAGTTCCTTCATGTGGTCCTCGGCGATGCTGACGCAGCCGTGGGTGGGGCCGCCGTGGTCGACGTGGATCCAGATGCCGCCGCCGCGCGAGGCGCCGAGGGGGCGGGTCCAGTCGAGGGGCGAAGTGCCGGGCTGGCGGTTGTAGTTGATGGCGATCACGTAGTCGAAGGACCCTGCGAGGGGTTCGCCCTCGAAGCCGGTGCCGGGCGAGACGAAGCCCCTCCCGTGGTCGTACGACAGCTTGGTGCCGGGGTCCTTGAGCAGTCCGCCCGCGTCGGTGAGCGCGTAGACACCGATCGGCGAGCGCAGGTCACCGGCCATGTGGTGGTCGGACCAGCCCTTGAGCGCGTTGTGCGCGGCCCAGCTCGCGGTCTGCTGCCAGCCGTCGTCGGTGCGCTCGTACAGGGCGAGGGTGGAGAGGGGCGAGTCCTCGCCCCGGCCCGTCACCAGGACGACCTGTTCGGTGGCCGCCGGTATGCGCGCCAGCATCTTCGGCCCCACGCCCGGGAGTTGGCGGGGTGCCGCCTCGGCGGATATCTCCGACGAGGGCGACGGCGCGGACGAGGAGGCGGGTGTGGGGGCGGACGTGTGGTCCGTCGCCGCCAGCGCACCGCCGCCGCATCCCGTGAGGAGAACGGATGCGGCGACCAGTGCGACCGAGGGAATACGAGTGATCATGAGTCGACGATGACCGACACATGTGAGGAACTCGTCAGTTCCTACGGCAGGGTCGGCTTTCCTTTCGTGTAGAGCCAGACGTGGAACAGGACGTCCACCGTCTTCACCGACTCCTGCCCCGCCTTCCGCTCCGCAAGGCTGATGAACTGTGCTGTTGTTCCGTGCCCGTGGCGGTGTGCGCTCGCCCAGGCCCGCAGGATCGTGAAGAAGGTCTTGTCGCCGACGGCCAGGCGCAGTTGGTGCAGGGCCATGGCGCCGCGGTCGTAGACCGGCGTGCCGAAGATGTTCGCGCCGCTGCCCGGGTCGCCGGGCGGGAACGACCACAGGTCGTCGGTCGCCTTGCGGGCGTACAGCGCGTCGAAGGTCTGCTGGGCGGTCTTGCCGCCGTGCTGCTCGCTGTAGAGCCACTCCGCGTAGGTCGCGAAGCCCTCGTTGAGCCAGATGTCCTTCCAAGAGGTCAGCGACACGGAGTCGCCGAACCACTGGTGGGCGTTCTCGTGCACGAGGGTGCTGAGGTCCGGCGCCGAGTCGTAGATCGGCCGCCCCTGCGTCTCCAGCGCGTATCCGACGTCCGGGGCGTGGTCGACGATCGACCCGGCCGAGCGGAACGGGTACGGCCCGAACAGCTTGCTCTCCCACTCCAGGACGGAGGGCAGTTTCTTCAACACGGGTGTCGCGGCGGCGACTTCACGCGGGTCGACGGCGTTGTACACCTTGACGCCGTCGCGGGTGGTGTACTGCTCGACCTTGAACTTCCCGACCGTCGCGGTGGCGAGGTAGGCGGCCATCGGCTCCGGCGCGTGCCAGCGGAACGTGGTCTTCCCGTGGGCGGTCTTCTGCCCGAGGAGCACGCCGTTGGCGACCGCGGTGCGCCCCTGCGGGACCGTGATCGTGAAGTCGTACGACGACTTGTCCTTGGGGTGGCTGTTCGCCGGGAACCACGTCATCGCGCCCTGCGGCTCACCGGCCACGAAGGCGCCGTCGTCGGTGGCGATCCAGCCGTCGGCCGAGCCGTCCGGGTCCGTGACCTGCTTCGGGACGCCGTTGTAGGTGACGGTGACCTGGAACCGCTGCCCCTTGCGCACGGCCCGGCGCGGGGTGACGACGAGTTCCTGTCCGTCGCGGCGGAAGTCCGCCTTGGCACGGTCGACGGTGAGACCGGTGACCTTGAGGCCCTTGAAGTCGAGGTCGAAGCGGGTGAGCTTCTCGGTGGCGCGGGCGGTGAGCACCGCCCTGCCCTCCAAGTGGCGACTCGTCGGGTCGTAGCGGAGCGTCAGGCCGTAGTGGGCGACGTGGTAGCCGCCGTTGCCGGAGAGCGGGAAGTACGGGTCGCCCGCGCCGGCCGAACCGATCGTCGTGGCGCCCGCGGGTGCGGCGGCCGCGAGCAGAGCGGTGAGGGCGACGGGGACGGTGGCCACGACTGCGCTGCGGCGGAGGACGGCGGTGCGTCTTGTGGACTGCTGCCGGAGTTGCGTCACATGCGCTCCTAGCGGGTGAGGGGGGTTGATCATCCGCCTCAGAGACTAGGCCGCCGACTCCCTCCGGATCCCTCTTGTTAAAGCAAACTTGTTCGGCACTCGGTGAGCGGCTAGTGGCTGCGCGCGAGGAGCGGCGGTTCCGGAGCGGGAGTGGGGGCGGCCCGGTCGATGGCGCGTAGCTCGTCGAGGCTGTCGGCGAGGGTGCGGCCCGCCAATGTGTGGAGCACGGCCGTCTCGGTCTCGTCGGTGAGCCTGAGGAAGTACTCGGCGGAGTGGTTGGTGACCAGGCACTCGCGGGGTCCCTCCGGCCGGGGGGCCCACAGCGGCTTGTCGCCGATGGACGAGCGGTAGATCTCCTCCAGCGTGATCCGGTCCGCGGGCCGGCCCAGGCGGACACCTCCGCTGCGGCCCTTGATGGACGCGACGAGACCGTCCTGCACCAACGGCACCATCAGCTTCCGCACCAGGCTCGGGTTCGTATCCAGACTCCTGGCGAGCTGGGTCGAGCTGAGGACGGGACTGCCCGACTCCTCGGCATGCCCCAGCAGGAGCATGGCCTTCAGCGCGCTGGAGAACCGCACGTCCAGCATGGTCGCACCCCTTTTCTTCCGCTTCTTCCGCCGCTCGGTCCGGGTGAGCCCCGACGCCCCCATATTAGCAACTCCTACTGTTGCACTTCCGCCCAAGGATATGTACTTTTCACACATGCAGATTGCGGCCGCCCAAGGCGCCCGTCCAAGAGCAAGAGAACTGGAGAACGTCATGAGCACCGAGACCGAGATCAGGCAGATCGTCTCCCGCTACACCCGGGCCGCGGACCAGCGCGACGGCGAGGCGCTGGCCCAGCTCTACGAGGCCGACGCGGTCGTCGAGGTCCACTACCACCGCGGGCCCGACGGGACTGAGCTGCTGGGCAAGCTCTCCGGAGGGGCACAGATCGCGGCGGCCATGTCCACGGCCATGGCACCGCACCCGCCGCTGGGCTGGAGCCACCACACCACGTACGACCACCTGGTCTCCGTCGACGGCGACGAGGCAAGCATCGAAACCCAGTTCATCACCTTCGACGTCGCCGGAGCCAAGAAGCCCGCGGGCGGCTGGCCCGAGGGCACCTTCGGCGCCCAGGGCACCATCAAGCCGATCGAGTCCGGGTACTACCGCTTCACCTTCCACCGGGCCGACGGCGCGTGGCGCATCCGGCACCAGGACGTCATCCACGACATCCCGTACGTCTTCTGATACGTCGTCAGATCACCCGGCGGCCTTGGACTCATCGGCAGTGGAAACCTCGGGGGCACGCTCGCCCGGCTGGCGGTCGACGCCGGACTGGACGTCGCGCTCAGCAACTCGCGCGGGCCGCAGACGCTGTCCGGCCTCGTGGACGAGCTGGGGGCACGGGCCCGAGCGGCAACTCCCGCGCAGGCGGCGGCAGATGGGGACTGGGTCGTCGTGACGATCCCGGTCGGCGCAGTGGGGGCGGTTCCCCGGGAGCCGCTCGTCGGCAAGACGGTCATCGGCACCGGCAACTACTTCGCCCCACGTGACGGCACCACCTGCGCGCCCGACAACTATTGAGTGATGTCCGGTACGGCGAGGCCGAGTTCGCGCTCGCCGAGGGGTGCGAAGAAGCGCTCGACGTCCGCGTCGCCGACCTCGGCGAGTGTCGGCGGTGACCAGTGCGGGGTGCGGTCCTTGTCGATGACCTGGGCACGGATGCCCTCGACGAGGTCGGGGGCGGCCAGTGCAGCGCAGGAGACTCGGTACTCCTGGTTCAACACGTTCTCCAGCGCGCCGAGTTGGCGGGCCCGACGCATTGCGACGAGGGTGACCTTCAGTGCGGTGGGCGACTTGGTGAGCAGGGTTTCGGCGGCCTGCTTCGCCGCGCTGTCGCCGTGGTCGAGCAGGCGCTCGATGACCTCCTCGACGGTGTCTGCCGCGTAGCAGGCGTCGATCCAGGCCCGTGCCTCCGCCAGTTCGCCGAGTGGCGCCTCGCGCGTGTACCGGCCCAAGGCCTCCCGTACCGGCGCGTCGGCGAGGTCGTCGAGAAGCTGGGGCAGGGACTCGGAGGGGATGAAGTGGTCGGCGAGGTCGCAGTGCAGGGAGTCGGACGCGCCCACCGCGACTCCGGTCAGTGCCAGATGGGTGCCGAGTTCGCCGGGCACGCGGGCGAGGAGATACGTGCCGCCGACGTCCGGTACGAAGCCGATACCCGTCTCCGGCATGGCGACCCGCGACCGCTCGGTGACGATCCGGAAGCCGCCGTGCGCGGAGACGCCCACGCCGCCGCCCATGACGATGCCGTCCATGACGGCGACGTACGGCTTCGGGTAACGGGCGATACGGGCGTTGAGCCGGTACTCGTCGCGCCAGAACGCGGCGGACGCCGAACCGTCCCCGTCCCGCGCGTCGTTGTGGATGGCGCGGATGTCGCCGCCCGCGCACAGTCCCCGCTCCCCCGCGCCTGTCAGGACAACGGTCTCTACGGCCGGGTCGTGTTCCCAGGCCGTCAGCGCCTCGTCGATGCGGCGGACCATGGTGTGGGTCAGGGCGTTGAGGGCCTTGGGCCGGTTGAGGGTGAGGTACGCGGCGCGCCCTTCGACACGTACGAGTACGGAGTCCTCGGTGCCGTTCATCCGAACACCTCTGCCAGACCGCGGGCCATGGTTACGCGCATGATCTCGTTGGTTCCTTCCAGGATCTGGTGGACCCGCTGGTCGCGGACGATCTTCTCGCTACCGTATGCGCTCAGGTGGCCGTAGCCGCCGTGGAACCGGAGGACGCGGGCGGCGATGCCGAGACGGCCGCCGTTGAGCGCGTTCAAAGCGATGCAGAACCCCTCGCCCTCGGAACCGGTCGGCGGTCGGCGGTCGGCCGTCAACCGGACGCGGTCCAAGGCGACTTGGCGGGTCGGCCGGGCGCTCGGAAACCGTCCGGATCAGCAACCGGTGCGGGCGCCGCGAAGCGCACAGGCGCCTGGAAACGGGCCTTGCGGGCGGCCCGGCGGAAGGCGGTCAGGACCGCGGGCCCGGCCAGCAGGACGCAGACGAAGTTGGTGACCGCGCGGCCGGTGTCCCAGCCGAGGGATGTGGCGAGGTCGAAGGCGAGGTAGCGGTGCCACTGCTCGGTGAAGGGCAGGCCGGACAGATAGGCGATGGAGCTGTTCGGGTTGAGGGAGAACGGCCAGAAGGAGAGGTTGAGCAGGAAGCCGAACAGGTAGCCGGAGAGCGACCCGTAGACGGCCAGCATCAGCACCTCGTACCGGCCCCGCGCTCGGGGCAGGAACCCGGCGAGCATGCCGACGAAGGCGCAGCCGTACATCTGGTACGGCATCCAGGGTCCGACCCCGCCCGTGATGAGCGCCGAGGCGAACAGCGAGGTGCAGCCGAGGACGAAGCCGAAGCCAGGGCCGTAGACGCGGCCGGCGAGGACGAGGACGAAGAAGACGGTCTCGATGCCCTCGGTGCCGGCGCCCAGCGGGCGCAGCGCCGCGTTGACGGCGGACAGGACGCCGAGCATGGCGAGGGCCTTGGAGTCGATGCCCCCTCGGCGATCTCGGAGAGGACGACGCACAGCTGTGAGCCCCTCCGCTCAGAACACGGTCCAGGTGAAGGCCACCTTGTCGCCCAGGGTTCAGCTTGAACTGGCAGCCGCCGACCGGCGTCGGGGTGCCGTTGACGGAGATGTTCCAGTAGGCGGTCCCGCCCCCGGAGACGTTCTCGATCGTGTCGACCGAGTAGTCGTCGAACGAGGCGTGCTCCTCCGCTCGTTCGGCTGGTCAGTGGCGGTGCATCGTCTGCAGGGCCTCGACCAGGACCTTCGGGTCGTGCCCGCCCTTGTAGACCGGCGGTGGTTGCCGGTCCAGGTGCAGGAGTTGGGCTACGGCGGTCCAGGCGGTGCGTACCGAGTACTCCACGGTAAAGACGACATCGTCGGGGACCTCGGCGTACTGGCCGATGAAGGCCAGGTTGGTGGAACCCTCCGGGACGACCTGCGGCCGGTCTCCCGAACTGCGCACCAGGAACTGGCTGGTGATGTACGGCATCAGCACCGGGATGACGATCGAGCGGTCGAGGATCCGCGGACCCTCCTCGAAACGCAGATGCCGCAGAACCTCGTCCAGGACCTCCCGGCCCGTACACGCACGCATCGGCTTGCGCACGAAGTCGCCCTCCCTGTCCGGGAAGAGGCCATAACCCCACCACACGAAGGTGTCCTCGGGCTGCCCGCGGAAGTGCGGCTGGTGGTTGAGGACGATGGTCAGCAGCCAGTTGGAATCCTTGAACGTGATCAACCCGCCCCTGCCGGCCTCACTGCCGCTGAACTTCTCCATCAGCTCGAAGAACGCCGGATCCTTCGTCGTGACCGTGAAAGACGCCCAAGTCGAGTCCGGGATGGAGGAGTTGAAGACCGACGGGGCCCCTACTCGGCCCGGCCGCTTCGCCGCGAGCGTCTCCCACAGCCGCCAGGATCCCGCGTCACCGGAGGTGTCCAGCACGGGCGCGGTGTCGCTGGAACCGAGCGCGGAGCCGGCGGTCATCGAGCCGTTGGTGACCAACACCAGGTCACCCGGGCCGAGTTCCGTCTCCTCACTACGGCCCTCCCGCGTCCAGGCAAGGGCCTCGACGGTGAGCGCGTCCCCGTCGGCGAGACGCAAGTCGCCTTGATGCCTTGACGCCGCGACCACGAGCGGCCCGGGCGGAGGCACGGGCACTTCACCGGCGCGCGATCGGCTTTTCCAGGGTCGGGTGCGGGGTGGTCGCTCGCAGCAGGGCGGGGCCGGACGGGTGATCTCGCCGACAGGTGGCGGGCTACCAGGGAATCACCCCGTCGTCCTCCAAGAACGACCCGGTCGGGCCTCCGTCGGGCAGCGTGGCGAGCCGGATCGCTGTGGCCGCGCCCTGCTCAGGGGTGCGGGGTCCGTGGAAGCCGGTGAAGTCGGTGGCGACCAGGCCCGGGCAGGCGGCGTTGATGAGGATGTTCGTGTCGGCCAGTTGGCGGGCGTACTGGACGGTGACGGCGTTGAGGAACGTCTTCGACGGGGAGTAGGCCGCCATGACGGGGCCGATGTCGATGTCCGGGTCCGCCTGGCGGGTCAGGGAGGCGACGGCGCTGGAGATGTTGACGATGCGGGGCGAGGTCGAGCGTCGCAGGAGCGGCAGCATCGCGTTGGTCACCCGGATGATGCCGATGACGTTGGTCTCCATGACCGTGCGGACCAGGTCGAGGTCGAGCGTGGTCGGGTCCTGGATCCATCCCGGCCCCATGTCTCCTGAGATACCGGCGTTGTTGACCAGGACGTCCAGGCGCCCGGCGAGTCGTTCGATCAGTTCCGCGGCAGCGGTGACGCTCCGGTCGCCGGTCACGTCCAGCGGCACCCCGAACGCGTCGGCCCCGCCGGCGCGCAGCTTCTCCACAGCACTCTCGCGCCGGGCCTCGTCGCGGGCTCCCACGCCCACCCGGTACCCGAGGGCACCCAGCCCGGCCGCGATCTCGTACCCGATTCCCTTGTTCGCGCCGGTCACCAGCGCGGTCTTCGCAGTCTTCGTTTCGCTCATGCCGTTGATGGTCACTCGCGGGCCAGCGGTGCGGCCAACACCGATACGGTGCCCTGTCATACCCGGTGGGTATCACCCGGAAGTTACGCTGGGGCCATGGACGCCCTGGAGACCCGCGAGTTGAGGTACTTTCTGGCCGTCGCCGAGGAACTGCACTTCGGCCGCGCCGCCGAGCGCCTCGGCATGGCCCAGCCGCCGCTGTCCCGGGCGATCCAGCAGCTCGAACGGCGCCTCGGCGTCCGCCTGTTGGAGCGCGACCGGCGTGGCGTCGCCCTGACCGGTGCCGGTGAGGTGCTGCTGCACGAGGGCCGCGCCGCCCTCGACGCGAGCACCGCCGCCGCTCGCCGCACCCGTCGCGCCGGCGGCGCCGACCGTCCGGACGGTCCCCGCGACCGTCTGGTGCTGGCGGTGAAGGCCGCCGCGTCCCACGAACTGCTGCGGAAACTCCTCGACGCCTACCTGTCCGAGCCCGGCGCCGCCGAGATCGAGGTGCTGCCGTGCGGCATGTGCGAGCAGCCGGAGATGCTGCGCGACGGCCGCGCCGATGTGGCCCTCATGCACGCGCCGTACAACTCCCTCGCCGGGTTCGACAGCGAGGCACTGATGACGGAGGGGCAGATCGCCGTCCTGCCCGCCGGGCACCCCCTCGCCGCGCGCAAGGCGTTGACCATGGCCGACATCGACGACATCCCCGACCTTCCGCCCGCCCGCTGGCCCAACCACGGCACATACCCACCCGGCCCGGGCCCCGAGATCCACGACCAGACGCAGCTGGCCCAACTGATCGCCCTCGGACGCACCATGGCCGTCTTCCCCGAATCCGCCCGCTCCTGGCTGTGGGCCGGACACACCGCGGTCCCCCTGACCGACGCGCCTCCTGTCGTCACCCACATCGCCTGGCCCGCCCACAGCCGCTCGCTCGCCCTCGCGGGGCTGGTCCGCACGGCCGTAGAGCTATGACCCTTACGGCGGCTGAGGGTTAAAGGCTGGGGCGCACTCGGCGACATACCGGCCGACAGCCTGGGGGCATTGCGGCGCCACCCTCCGCATCACCCACAACGCCCACAGCACCCACGCGTCATCGGCGCTCACCACCGACCCCCACGGCTCAACACCCCGCCGTTCAGCCCGAATCCATCGGCCCCGCTTTCCGGACCAGCTGATGCCAGGCATGGGTGCACCCCTCGGCACAGAACCGCTCCCGGCGGCGCCCGTGCGTCGGCCGGATGCCGGCCAGACGCACGCTCTCGGGGCCGTCCTCCAGCGTCGCGCGGGCCTGCACGCAGAACCCGCCGAGGTCGCGCAGGACCTCGAACTGCTCGGCGGCGGCAAGGCCCTCGAACCACTCGACCCCCTGTACGAGCGGACGCAGTCCCCGCGCCAACTCGTTGAGCTTGACCGTGCGTTCATCCATCCACCCACCCCGTGATTCAGCTCGGGCCGACGCCTCTGCGGACCCATCGAAGCAGGCCGGCGCAGCAGATCGCGCAGGGCGACCGGCGTAGACGTACGACTGGAGTATTAGAGCGTGTTCGAATTCATTGCGAGGCCACCGCCCTTCGCGAAGTCTGTCGGTGCACCGTCAGCCGACCGAGCACGGTGCAGGGGGCGAGCCGGTCGTGGCCGACGCGATGGTGGAACAGGCTCAGAGATTCATCAACAGCTATGACGTCGACGGCATCCCGAAGGTGGAGGTCGACGGCAGGACCAGCTGGACGGTGATGTTCGCGCTCACCCGGGCGCTCCAGCACGAGTTGGGCATGACCACTCTGGCCGACAGTTTCGGACCGGCCACGCTGGCTGCTCTGCAGGCCCGTTTCCCGGTGATCGACGGCAACACCCGCAACGGCAACATCTACCGGATCGTGCAGTCCGGCCTGTACTGCAAGGGGTACGACGGCGACCAGATCAACGGCGACTACACGGAACGCGTCTCCGCGTCCGTCACCAGCCTCAAGCGGAACATGGGCGTCGACGCCGCCTACCCGGGCGACAGCCTGACCCCCAAGGTCTTCAAGGCCCTGTTGACGATGGACGCGTACGTGCTCGTCGAGGGCGGCACGGACGCCATCCGCTCCGTCGAGCAGTGGCTCAACAGCCGTTACGTCGGCCGCCGGGACTTCTTCGTGATCCCCTGCGACGGCAACTTCTCCAGGGACGTGCAGAAGGCGCTGATCTACGCCATCCAGTACGAGATCGGCATGAGCGACGACGTCGCCACGGGTGCGCTCGGCCCCGCCACGAAACAGGGACTGCGCGACCACACCGTGGCCCAGGGCTCCACCGGCACCTGGGTCGCCCTGTTCAGCGCGGCGATGCTCTTCAACCGGCGGCCCGGAAGCTCCTTCACCACCACCTTCGACGCCGGACTCGCCTCCAGGGTGCGGGACTTCCAGAGTTTCGTACGGCTCACCGTGAACGGTCAGGGCGACTTCCCCACCTGGGCCTCCCTGTTGGTGTCCACGGGCGACAACACCCGCGCCGGCACCGCCTGCGACACCGTCACCGAACTCACCCCAGCCCGCGCCACCGCCCTGTACTCGGCCGGCTACCGGTATGTCGGCCGCTACCTCTCCAACGTCCCGGGCTCCACCCTCAACAAGCAGCTCCAGCCGGGCGAGTTGACGGTCATCGCCGCGCACGGCCTCAACGTCTTCCCGATCTATCAGACCTACGGCGGAGAGGCGGCGTACTTCCGTCGTGCGCAGGGCATCGCCGACGCCCACGCCGCGATCGAGCGCGCCCGCCACTACGGCTTCAAGGCCGGCACCCGCATCTACTTCGCCGTCGACTTCGACGCCCTCGACTACGAGGTGACCGACAGCGTCCTGCCGCACTTCCGCGGCATCAAGGCCGTCATCGACGAGTACGGCCCCGAGTACCGCATCGGCATCTACGCCCCGCGCAACGTGTGCAGCAGGGTCGGGGCGGAGGGGCTGACCTCGGCCAGCTTCCTGTCCGACATGTCGACGGGCTTCTCGGGAAACCTCGGTTACCCGCATCCCGCGGACTGGTCGTTCGACCAGATCGCCACGATCTCCGCGGGCAGCGGCTCCGGCGCGATCTCCATCGACAACGACATCGCGTCGGGCCGTGACGAGGGGCAGAGCAGCTTCCTGGAGGAGAACGACGACAGTCACCTGGACGGCCGGTTCGACACGTTCTTCCGGGACGTACTGCTCGCCGACGTGCAGAACTACTTCGTCAACTCCATGGGGGTGCCCGAGCAGGGCGGTGAGGGCTCCCGGGCCTACAGCGTCCGCACCACCACCCAGTCGTTCCAGATGGTGATGGACCTGGACTGGCTGATCACCTCGCTGTCCCGCACGTACGGGATGCGCAAGGCGCTGATCCAGTGCCCGCTGCTGTGGGAGCTCAGGGCCCTCAACCTCGCCGACAAGGTCGCGGACGACGCCGTGGAGGCCGGCCTCGTGGACGACAGCAGCACCGGCCTCGGCCAGATCCGGGCGCACACCGGCATCGACGCCCGCAACTACTGCGTGGACGCGGGCATCATCACCGGCCGCATCATGAGCGTCGACAACGCCGACGACCTCAGCACCATGTGGCACAGCCTCCATGACGACGACGTCTACAACATCAGCACCATTCCGGCCGTCCTCGTCCAGGGAGCGGGCCTCATCGGCGTCGCGCGTCCCTCGGTCACCAGCAGCGACGCCGACAGCCAAGGGATCATGGGCCGCTACAACGGGACCGGCGAAGGGGCCCGGCAGTACGGAACCGCGATGATCGGCCTCTACGCCGTCTTCGAGAAGTACAACAGCCTCATGCGCGACTGACCGCGCCCCCCACTCACGTACTTCCCCCCTTCTTCTCTCCCCGGAGCCACGCCATGTCCCTACCCAGCCCTGCCCCGACCCGGCGCGTGCTGTTGCGCACGGCCACCGGACTCGCCGCCGCCGTGGCGGTACCCGGACTCGCCACCGCCGCCGTGGCGGCAACGGACGCGCCCGGCCCCGCAGTTGGCCCGTCTTCCCGAGTCGATCCGCGCACGGGCGACACCAGCGCGAACGGCTGGCCCACGGAGAAGGGCGCCGACATCGGGGGCGCCGTATGGACCAGAGCCGTACCGGGCACCGGCGCCACCGTCGCACTGCGGCTCGGCGCGGCCGCCGCCGTGCTCGTCCATGTGATCAGCCGCTACCACTACGAGGTCGAGGCGCTCGAACCGGACGACGTCCAGGGCTTCCGGGCACCGCGGGGCCTGACCGGTTTCCGGACCAACTACGCCTCCGGCACCGCCGTCGCCCTCCGCCCGGGCGCCCATCCGCCGGGCGCGACCGGCACCCTCTTCCCCGCACAACGCGCCGCGATCGCCGACATCGTCGCCGACTGCGCGGGCGTCGTGCGGTGGGGCGGCACCTTCAGCACCCCCTACGAAGCCCACTTCCAGATCGACGTCCCGCCGTCCGACGACCGCCTCGCGCGGCTCGCCGACCGGATAGGACGCCGCGATCTCGCGCTCGGGCAGGGCCCGGGAACGTTCGCCCTGCGCGGCTGAGACGTCACCCCGCACCACCAGCCACCGAACCGAACATGACCACGACCACGAGGAGACAGCAGTGAGAAACACCGCGAAATCGCTGGCCGCGACGTTCGCCGTCATGGCGGCGGCCGTCGTCACGGCCCTCGGCGTCACCGCCGCCCCGGCCTCCGCCGCGCCTTCCAGCGCGCAGTACGACACGGCCTGCAACGTCACCTACTCCTACATCTCGGGCGGTTCCCACCACGGCGCCGGCGAGGTGAACTACTGCCGCCTGTGGGGCGGCAGCATCGGCGTGCGCTCGGCACCCGGGTCCAGCACCCTCGTGGGCACCGTCAGCAGCGCCAACATCAACTGGTTCCGCGGGGACACCCTGAGTTCCACGTTCTGTTCCGGCAGCTACTGCAACGACGCCTGGGCCTTCACCGAGGCGGACAACGGCAATTGGGGCTGGGTACCGGAGGTGTACTTCTCCAGCTCCAACACCAGCTGGGACCCGAACCTCCGCGCCTGCGCCAGCCAGGCGGGCCTCTGCGCACCGTTCTAGGACCCGGCTGACGGAACCGCCGGCCACCAGGAACCATGAGCCATTCATGGCCGCGGCGCGTGTGCGCCGCGGCCATGAATGGCGTCGCCCGCGCTCAACTCCCGTGGTGCGACGGGCCGTAGACCACAGGCATGCCTACACCTCGATGTGCCAGCCCATGATGATCGTCCGGTCGCGGGGCAGGCCGAAGTGTTCGGCGGCGTCGGCCGTGATGTGGGACGTGGCGATGAACAGCCGTTTGCGCCAGGGGGCCATCGTCGGGGCGGGGCCACGCCGTAGGTCGATCGTCGACAGGAAGTAGGACGCCTGGTCGAGGAGAAGCGGCCCCTCGGTGTCGGACGGGTCGAGCATCGCCAGTGTGGCGGGCACATCCGGTGTCTCCATGTAGCCGAACCGGGCGGTGACGTGGATGATCCCGTCGTCGGCGTAGCCGAGGCCGTCGACGACGATCCGCCGGTCGGCCGGGACACGGGGCACGGGTTCGGTCTCGATGGAGAGGATCACGACCTGCTCGTGCCGTACGTGGTTGTGTTCCACGTTGGCGCGCATGGCCAGGGGCGCCGTCCGCTTGCCCCGGTTGAGGAACACCGCCGTACCGGGGACCTGGAGCACCGGCCGTTCCCCGCTGCGGAGTTGGTCGACGAACTCGCGCAACGAGCCCTCGTGTTCCGCGCGTTCCGCGGTGACGACCTCGCGGCCACGCTGCCAGGTCGTCATGACGGTGAACGCGGTGATGCCGATCAGCAGCGGCAGCCACGCGCCGTGGACGAGCTTGGTCAGGTTGGCCGCCACGAACAGCAGGTCCACGGAGAGCAGCAGGGTCGCGCCGGTCGCGATGAGCCAGAGAGGCGTGCCCCACTTCGCGCGGGCGACGTAGAAGAACAACAAGGTCGTGATGGTGATGGTGCCGGTGACCGCCATGCCGAACGCGAAGGCCAGGGCAGCGGAGCTGCGGAAGGCGAAGACGAGGGTGAGGACCGAGACCATCAACAGCCAGTTGATCCAGGGGACGTAGATCTGGCCGATGGTGGATTCGGAGGTGTGCGCGATCCGCAGCCTCGGGAGGTACCCGAGTTGGGCCGCCTGCGAGGCGACCGAGTACGCGCCGGTGATCACGGCCTGGGAGGCGATCACCGTGGCCGCCGTGGCCAGCAGGACCATCGGCCAGCGTCCCCAGTCCGGCACGAGCAGGAAGAACGGGCTGCTGATGTTGGCCGGGTCGTCGAGGATCAGCGCGCCCTGGCCGAGGTAGCTCAGGACGCAGGCGGGGAAGACGAGGAACATCCAGGCGCGGGTGATGGCCCGGCGGCCGAAGTGCCCCATGTCCGCGTAGAGGGCCTCCGCGCCGGTGACCGCGAGCACGACCGCGGCGAGCGCGAAGAAGGCGGTGCCGAAGTGGCCGAAGAGGAAGCCCAGGGCGTAACTCGGCCACAGCGCGCGGAGGATGGCCGGGTGATCGGCGATGGCCACGACGCCGCACGCGCCGATGGCCACGAACCACAGGATCATGACCGGCCCGAACACCCGCCCCACCGCCGCGGTCCCCCGCCGCTGGACCAGGAACAGCAACACGATGATCACCGCGGTGATGGGCACGACCGCGTCGTCCAGCGACGGTTCGACGACCTTGAGCCCCTCGACCGCGGACAGCACCGAGATCGCCGGGGTGATCATGCTGTCGCCGAAGAACAGCGACGCGCCGAAGATGCCAAGTCCGGTCAGCACTACGGCGGCTCGCCGCCCCCGCTGCGAACTCCACTGCCGCACCAGCGTGATGAGCGCCATGATGCCGCCCTCACCCTCGTTGTCGGCGCGCATCGCCAGCAGTACATAGGTGACCGTGACGATGACCATCACCGACCAGAAGACCAGCGACACCACCCCGTACACGTTCTGCGTGCTGACCGGGACCGGGTGCGGGTCGCTCGGGCTGAACACGGTCTGGAGGGTGTAGATCGGGCTGGTCCCGATGTCGCCGAAGACCACCCCGAGAGCCCCGATCACCACCGCGAGCCGCACGGTCTCCCGCGCACTCGCCCGGCGAGCCTCCGGCGGCCCCGCCGCGGACCCCTCGTCCGCTACGGCCCCGTGCCCACGCTCGGCCATGGTGATCCTCCCTCTGGCGGACCGCGGTACCGCAGGCCCGGTGCATCGGGGCGGACACTACCCATGCGCCGGCGCAATCGCCCGCAGGCGCCCGCCACTTCGCCTCGGACCGTGTCGCGTCACGGACGAGGAAGTGGTGGGTTCTGATGCTCGCGCGCCTAGCGTTCAGGTCGGCTGGACCTGGTCGAAGACGGCGAGGGCTTCGGCGGGGTCCGGGCTCACGAGGCGTTCCAGACCGGCTGTCGTGATCTTCGCCCACCTGCCGGCCCGTGCCCACATCTGTTCCTCGAAGGCGCGGACGGCCTCGTCCAGATCTTCGGGGTCGGTGGCGATGGACTCGGCGAGTTCGGCGCCTTCCAGCATCGCGAGGTTCGCGCCCGCGCCCAAGGGGGGCATCAGGTGGGCGGCGTCGCCGAGCAGCGTGACCCCGGGGACGTGGGTCCAGGTGTGGGACACGGGCAGGACGTGCAAGGGGCGGTGGACGAACGCGGTGCCGTGGCGCAGGAGGTCGAGGACGGGAGCGGCCCAGCCGTCGAACAGAGCCAGCAGACGCGATCGCACGGCCTCGACGTCGGCCAGGTCCAGGTCCGTGTGCCAGTCCAGCGGCGCGCGGAATCTCGTGTACACCTTCACGTGCCCGCCGCTGTTGCGCTGGGCGACGAGGCTTCGGTTCACGCCGTACACAGCCACAGAACCGTCGCCGATCAACCGGGCGAGGTCGGAGTGGCGGGTGTCGACGTCGTCGAGGGAGGTCTCGATCGAGGTGACGCCGGTGTAGTGCGGCGTCACCGACGAGACGGCCGGGCGGACCCGGGACCAGGCGCCGTCCGCGCCGACCACGAGGTCGTACGTATCCTGTCGTCCGTCCGCGAAATGGACCTGTACGCCACCGTCCCGGGCCCCCGGCACCACCCGCGTCACGCTCCGACCCCACTCGACGTCGAGCGGGCCGAGCAGCAGGTCACGGAGTTGCCCGCGGTCGATCTCGGGGTTGGCCCGGTCGTCCGGACGGGGCCGCCAGTCGCGCAGCACGGTCCCGTCGGTGTCCAGGATGCGCATGGCCTGCCCCTCGGGACGGGACAGCGCCTCGAACTCCGCCACCAGCCCCGCCTTCTCCAGCGCGAGCTGGCCCAGCCCTTCGTGCAGGTCCAGCGCGCCGCCAGGAGGACGGGCGTCGGGGCCAGGATCGCCTTCGAGGACGGCGGCAGCGTGGCCATGGCGGTGCAGGACACGGGCGAAGGTGAGGCCGGCGGGGCCGCCCCCGACGACAGCGATGCGAAGTCTCATGCCGATACACTGTATTGACTCGATACGGCGCATCGCAACAGTACGATGTGGTCATGACTGTGTGGGACAGGCCGGAGCCGCCGACTCGCCCCGTGCCGCTGGACCGGGAGCGGATCGTCGCCGCCGCGATCGCGCTGGCCGACGAGGGCGGACTGGAAGCGGTGTCGTTGCGCAAGGTCGCCGCCCGGCTGGAAGCCGGCCCGATGCGGCTGTACGGCTACATCGCCACCAAGGAGGAGCTGTTCGACCTCATGGTGGACGAGGTCCAGGCCGAGATCCTCCCCGAGGAGCAGCCCGGTGACTGGCGGGAGGCGCTGCGTGTCCTCGCCCACCGCACCAGGCGGACCGCTCTCCGTCACCCATGGCTGGCCGACCTGCTCGGCGGCCGCCCGACCCTGGGCCCGAACGGCCTCGCCGTGACCGAGGCGACGCTGTCCGCCCTCGACGGCCTCGCCGACATCGACACCGTCATGCGTGCCGTGGAGACCATCAGCGCCTACTCCACCGGCGCGATCAGACGCGAGATCGCGAACCTGCGGACCGAGCGCGCCACCGGCCTCTCCAAGCGCGACTGGCAGCGCGCCCACGGCCCGCATGTGACGAGCATGCTGGCCACGGGCCTCTTCCCGGCACTGGCCAAAGCGGTGCACGACGGCACCGACGTGGACGCCGAGACATCCTTCGCGACCGGCCTGGACTGGGTCCTCGACGCCGTCGCCGCCAAACTCACCCGACCACCGGCCTGACGCTCAGTCCTTGCCGAGGGTGAGCGACGTCGCGGGCTCCGACAATGCCGCGCAGTTGACTTCCTCCCCCGCCTAAAGGCGGGGGATTCCAGCGGTCGCCCGCTGGGGTTCCTGCTTCACCGACGACTGCCCCGTCCGGGAGGACTCCCGTTGAGGTCTTACACCGTCTCCACAGGCTGCTGCCGCCAGCCCGGCGGCCAGGATGTTGCGTGCCGCGTTCACGTCGCGGTCATGCACGGCACCGCAGTGCTCGCACGTCCACTCACGGACGTTCAGCGACAGTTTCCCGCGGACCGTGCCGCAGCTTCCGCACAGCTTCGAGCTGGGGAAGAAGCGGTCGATCACGACGAGTTCCCGCCCGTACCAGGCACACTTGTACTCCAGCATGGAGCGCAGGTCCGTCCAGGCCGCATCGGAGACGGCGCGCGCGAGCGTGCCGTTCTTCAGCAGGTTGCGGACGGTCAGGTCCTCGATCACGACCACTTGGTTCTCGTGGACGATGCGCGAGGTCAGTTTGTGCAGGAAGTCGCGGCGCCGGTCAGCGATCCGCGCATGCACGCGGGCCACCTTGCGGCGGGCCTTTTCCCGGTTCGCAGAGCCCTTGGCCTTGCGCGACAGCTCCCGCTGCGCGCGGGCCAGACGGGCGCGATCCCGCCGCTCGTGCTTCGGATTGGCGATCTTCTCCCCGGTGGACAGGGTCACCAGGGAGGTGATCCCAGCGTCCAGGCCGACCGCTGTGTTCATGGCGGGAGCCGGGGCGATCGTGTCCTCGCACAGCAGGGACACGAACCAGCGGCCCACCGCATCGCGGGACACGCTCACCGTGGTCGGCTCCGCACCTTCAGGCAGGGGGCGCGACCAGCGGATGTCCAAAGGCTCCGCCATCTTGGCCAGCGTGAGCTGTCCTTCGCGCCAGGTGAAGGCGCTGCGGGTGTACTCGGCCGACGCACGGGACTTCTTCCGCGACTTGTAGCGCGGATACTTCGCACGCTTGGCAAAGAAGTGGGCGAACGCCGCCTGAAGATGACGCAGCGCCTGCTGGAGCGGAACCGAGGACACCTCCGCCAGGAAGGCCAGTTCCTCGGTCTTCTTCCACTGGGTGAGCGCGGCGGACGACTGCACGTAGGAGATCCGGCGCTGCTCGCCGTACCAGGCCCGGGTGCGCTCCTCCAGCGCCTTGTTGTACACCAAGCGGACACAGCCGAACGTGCGCGACAGCTCCGCCGCCTGCTCGTCCGTGGGGTAGAAGCGGTACCTGAACGCCCGCTTAACCTGCTCCGCCATACCTCACACTCTATCAACTCCCGTGTGAGAGGCGGGTATCGGACGGTGGGCGCCGGTCCGCCCCAGCGGCGAACCGACTCCTCCTGCCCTGCTTCGCAGGAGCTTCGTTTCCTACCCCGGCCTGAAGGCCGGGGTATCCACGAAGGAAGGCCCCGATGAACTGGTCGCGCTGGCGGCTCGATTCTCAGTGCGGTGCGGGGGCGGGTGCTACGGCCTCCAGGTCGTCGACGGCGCCGGACATGACCGTGCGGAGATGGTCGGTGAGGTGCGGCAACGGCCAGTCCCACCAGGCCAGCGCGAGGAGGCGCTCGATGTCGGCGTCGTCGTAGCGGCGGCGCAGCAGCCGTGCGGGGTTGCCGCCGACGATGCCGTAGTCGGGGACGTCGTCGACCACGACGGAGCCGGAGGCGATGATCGCTCCGTGACCGATGCGGACGCCGGGCATCACCATGGTGCCGTAGCCGAACCAGACGTCGTTGCCCACCGTGGTGTCGCCCCGTCCGGGCAGACCGGTGATGAGGTCGAAGTGGTCGGCCCAGGAACCGCCCATGATCGGGAAGGGGAACGTCGAGGGGCCGTCCATCCGGTGGTTGGCGCCGTTCATGATGAACCGCACGCCCTCGCCCAGTGCGCAGAACTTCCCGATGACGAGCTTCTCGGGCCCGTAGTGGTAGAGGACGTTGCGGGTCTCGAAGGCCGTCGGGTCGTCGGGATCGTCGTAGTACGTGAACTCCCCGACCTCGATCAGCGGTGAGGTCACCAGTGGCTTGAGGAGTACGACCCGGGGCTGGTCCGGCATCGGATGCAGCAGGGTCGGGTCGGCGGGAACGGGTGGCATCTGCGATCGCTTTCTCTCTGAGGCGGGCGGGGACGTCAGACGTCGCTCTCAGGGTCGCCGAACCAGCGGGTGAGCGCGTCGCGCAGCGCCGGTACGGAGTCGTCGGGGCACTCGTCGACGGCCGCGGCCCAGGCGATGTGCGCGTCGGGCCGGATGAGGATGGCGTCGGCGGGGCGGTCGTCGGTCTTGGCGGTGTGGACGTCGACGCGGGAACGCCAACTTCCGGCCGCCCGGCGGAGATCCTCGCGGTCGGCCAAGTCCAGGAGGAGGGGTCGTGCGGTGTGCAGGAGGTCGCCGACGCCGGTCGTTCCCCGGTCGCTGTGCAGGGTGAGGTCGGCGACGAAGGCTCCGGCCAGCGGGTGGTGGCCGGGAGGTCCGGGCATCGGGTAGCGGATGTCGGTGCCCGCGATGAACGCCCCCAGGCGGCGCTGCGGCTGCTCGTCGGCGAGCAGTTCCTGGAAGACCTCGCGGAGTGCCTCGGCGGCCGGGTCGGTGCCGCGCCGCAGCGCTACTTGGGCCTGGGTGTGCAGCATGGTGCGCGCGCCGGCGGGGTGCCGTTCGTCGTGGTAGGTGTCCAACAGACCGTCGGGGGCCCGGCCGTGGAGGTGGGCGGCCAGCTTCCAGGCCAGGTTGACCGCGTCGAGCATGCCGGCGTTGATCGCCACGCCGGTCGCCGGGAACAGGTGCGCCGCGTCACCGGCCAGCAGGATCCGCCCTTTTCGGTACTGCGCGGCCTGCCGGGCCTTGAAGGTGAACCGCGACAGCCGGATCGCCTCGCGCACGGGGAGATCCGTGCCCAGGACGCGACGGAGGCTGTCCTGGAACTCGGTCAGGGACATCGGGATGTCGTCGTCGTACTCGTCGGCCTCGTCCTCGGTGGTGTCCTCGGTGGTGAAGAGGGAGACCACGGGTGAGTCGGGCGATGCGCCAACGCCCAGGAGACCGCGGTCCGTTCGCGTGAAGCCGCCGGGGACCGTTCCGTATCCGACGACGTCGAGATCCCCGTTGCCGAGCACGGTCACCGTGTCAGGAAAGGTGACCTGGGCCAGCCGGTTGACCTCCGGATAGGTGGTGCCGGGGAAGGCGATTCCCGCTCCGTCGCGGATCCGGCTGCGGGCGCCGTCGCAGCCCGCGAGGTACCGGGCCGTCACCCGGTACGGCCCGTCCGGGCCGAGCACCTCCGCGGTCACCGCCGCCGGGTCCTGGACGACCTCGGACACCTGGTGTCCGCGGCGGATCTCGACACCGAGTTCAGCGGCGCGTTCGGCGAGCACGTCTTCGAGCCGCTGTTGCGGAAGGGGCAGGGCGTGCAGCGGAGGATCGGCGAGCCGGGTCAGATCGAGATGGATGCCGCCGAACGGGAACCGGGGCGCCGGGACTGGACCGGTGCAAGCGGCCTCGCATCGCTCCAACAGGCCCCGGTGGCGCAGCAGTTCCAGGATCCGCCCGCCGAGGCCGCCGGCCTTCGCGGTGTCCCGGCGGTGCGACTGACGCTCCAGCACCAGCGGGCGCACCCCGGCCAGGCGCAGTTCGCACGCCAGCATCAGACCGGTCGGACCGGCTCCCACGACGATCACGTCGGCATCCATGCGACCTCCCCCTACGGCACGGCACGCGCCAAATGCCGCGTCGCCAAGGAGAGTTCATGAACTGATATTCCGTCAAGAACCGCCTCCACCTCGACGTCAGCCCGATCGACGGCAGCACGGAGGACGAGGTGACCAGGCTGCTCGGCCTCGGCGCCACCACGGCTGATGTGGGCCGGGGCCCGGACCGGGACTGGGTGGTCATGGCCGATCCCGAGGGCAACGAGTTCGATGTGGTGCGGAGCCTGGCGCCACGGGAGAACTAGGACGCGATCACGGGCACGGTGGTGAACATCCCGCAGCCGCCGCCGAGTTCAGCCCCGGTTCGGGCTACGGCCCGCTGTGGATCAGGGACGCCCACAGATGTGGTCGGCCGGAGTGTTCGGTGCGCAGGTTTCGGATGACGCGGTGGAGTGCGGTCGCCGAGTCGTCGGCGGACGGCGTGTCCGGCATCAGTCGGTAGAAGTGGTCGGCCGCGGTGGCCGCCACGTGGTCGGCCAGTGGCCAGAGGCTCGCTACGACGTGCCGGAAGCCGGCCAGTTGGAAGGCCGAGGCGAGGTGGATGGACTCGTCCGCGTGCCGTCGTCCGACGTGGCCGGTGGAACACGCGGACAGGTAGGCCAGTTCGGCCTCGTGGAGGTCGAGGCGGCCGATCTCCGCGATGGACAGCACACCGTCGTGGAGGTGGAGCCCGCCCTCGGACGGCGCGTCGGGGTCGGTGCCCGCGTGGCAGGCGAAGTGGGCCCAACTCGCCCTGGGGAGCGCCCCGGTCACCCGGGGAGCCGTTGCCTGCTCGTTGGTGAGGAGCGGCATGTCGGGGTGGGCGGCGTGCAGGTTCGCCGCCTCGGCGGCCGTGGCCGGCAGGTCCGGCAGACCCGGGGTCCGGTCGAGGGCGACCGTGAGCCGGCGCTGGGCCGTCGCGGCGGGGCGTCCTTGCGCACGGGCCAGGGTGCGCATCGTGGGCGTGTACGACGAGATCACCCGGTCCAGCGCCCCGGCGGCACCGGGGTGTCCGGCCGCGTGCAGCGGCAGCAGCGCGAGCGGTCCGGTCGGCATCCACCACACGCGGGGCAGTACTCCGCCGTCCGGGCGGAGCCGGTCCTGGATCGCATCGAGGACCGGCTCGACCGTCGTGTCCCACAGCCGGCCGAGCAGCTCCGTCAGCACCCGTTGGCAGCGCAGCTCGCCGGTGAACGAGCCCGCGTTGTGCGTCGCCTCCGTCAGCTCGGCGGCCCACAACTCGACGTCGGACAAGCGCAGTTCGGGCAGTGGCACCGGCAGCAGGGGCCCGTCGGCGGTGACGATGACGGCGTCGCACCGCTGCAGGCCGGCGTTGAGCAGCACGACCGCCTCACCGGCGCCGGTCGGCCGCAGCCGGGTCCACCTCTGCGGGAGCAGGAACCGGTCCAAGCCCGGCAGGCCGCGGATCTCCGCCAGTACGGCGTCGTGCTCGGCCCACAGCCGTTTGCGCCGGTCGACATGGTCGACGTCCTGACCGTCGGGCGTGGCCATGGCCGGGGGATCCGGCGCGTTGAGGGCATCGCGCACCCGGCTCAACCGGCCGGCCAGTGCCGGGTGTTCGGCTTCGAGGTCGCCGAGGGGTGTCCGCAGCGCCAGCCGGGACGTCAGCAGGATCGACCGGCCCAGCTCGGCGGCCTGGACCGCGCCGCCCGGATCGTCGAGGGCACAGTGCACGGCGATCGTCTCGCCGACCAGTCCGTGGTTCGCGCCGAGGCGGTACTCGTGGTCCGTCGCCGAGGTCTCCCGTGCCGCGACCAACGGCAGCAGTTCCACCGCCGTGTCGAACAGCAGCCGGGCGGTGTGCGGTTCGTCCAGTACGTAGGCGAGCCGGCCGACCGCCCAGCAGGCGCGGAGCCGGTCGAGCGGGGGCGATGTCGTGGCCGCGAGCGCCTCCTCCGCGAGCCGGATGATCCGCGGCCGGTCGACGGCGCTGCCGGTGTCCCACCTCCTGGTGTGACAGATCGCGAGGAGGTAGATGCGTGAGGCCCGCCGGGGATGGTCGACGGGGGTTGCCGTGACGGTCCGTTCCGCGGCGTCGACGGCGCGGTCGAGGTCGGACGGGTCGCCGGTCCGCTGGAACCGTAGCCGGTGGGTGTTGCCGAGGTTGAACAGATGCTGCGCGCGGACCGGATCGTCCGCCGGGACGGCGTCGGCCGTCTCGCGCGCCAGGTCGACCGCGCGGTCCAGGTCGGCCGGATCGCCCGAGCGCTCGTACCGTGCCTGATAGGACCGTCCGAGGTTGTACCGGCGCAGCAGTCGGTCGGGGTGGTCGGCGGGGGTGGCCGCGAGCGCCTGGAGCGTGTGGTCGATGGCGTTGTCGAGGTCGGCGTCGCCGGTCCTGCGGGACCGCGCCTGGTAGGCGGTTCCGAGGTTGGACAAGTGCATCGCCCGGTTCGGGTGGTCGTCGGGCGTGGCGGCCACGGCCTCTTCGTGATGCGCGATGGAACGGTCCAGGTCGTGAAGGCTGCCGCTGTGCTCGAACCGCTGCTGGAGGGCGGTGCCGAGGTTGTTCAGGCGCATCGGACGGTCCGGGTGGTCGTCCGGCGTGGCGGCCACCGCCCGTCTCGCGGCGTCGATGGCCGCGTCCAGGTCGGACACGTCTCCGGTGCGGGTGAGCCGGGACCAGTGGGCGACGCTGAGGTTGGACAGGTGCATGGCCCGGTTCGGGTGGTCGTCGGGCGTGGTGGCCACGGCCTGTTCGTGATGCGCGATGGAACGGTCCAGGTCGGCCACGTCACCCAGCCGCTCGAACCGCCCTCGCAGGGTCGTCGCCAGATTGGACAGGGCCATCGCGCGGAAGGGGTGATCGGCCGGTGTGACGGCGACGGCGCGTTCCAGGCTCTCCACGGCCCGGTGCACATCGGCCAGGTCCCCCTTCCGGTCGGACCGCGCGTCGTACGCGGTGCCCAGGTTGGACAGTCGGTGGGCGAGATCCGGGTGGCCCTCGGGCGTGGCGGCCACGGCCTGTTCGTTGTGCGTGACGGCCCGGTCCAGATCGGCAACGTCACCCAGCCGCTCGAACCGCGTCCCGTACACGATGCCGAGGTTGGACAGGATCGTCGCGAACTCGCGGTGCCCCCGGGGCGCCGCGGCGGCGGCACGATCGAGGTGGCCGATGGCCCGGTCCAAGTCGGCTTCCCGCCCGAGCCGTTCGAACCGCGCGTGGTACGCCATGCCGAGGTTGGACACGTAGGTGGCGCCGTCGAAGGCGTTGTCCGGAGTGGCGGCCACCGCCTGTTCGTAGTGGCCGATCCCCCGGTCCAGGTCGGCCAGGTTCCCGGTCCGCTCGAAGCGGTCGGCGTAGGCGGCGGCGAGGTTGGACAGGGCGGTCGTGCGGTGCGGGTTTCCGGTGTCGGCGGTGGCCTGTTCCCCGAAGCCGATGGAACGTTCCAGGTCCGCCGGACGGCCCGCCCGCCCGAACCGTGCCCAGTAGGAGGTGGCGAGGTTGGTCAGGGTCGTCCCCAGGTGAGGGGAGTCGACCGGGGTGACAGCCATCGCCTGCTCGCCACTGTCGATGGAACGGTCCAGATCCGCGAGCTGCCCTGTTCCCTCGAACCGCCGCAGGTAGCCCATGGCGAGGTTGGTCAGGATCGTCGGCCGGTGAGGGGAGTCGGCGGGAGTGACCGCCATCGCCCGCTCACCGTTGCCGATGGAACGGTCCAGATCCGAGACCTGCCGGGTCTGCTCGAACCGCAGCAAGTAGGCGTTCCCGAGGTTGGTCGAGGTCGTCGCGCGGTGGGGGGAATCGACGGGGGCGACAGCCATCAGCCGCTCACCACTGCCGATGGAACGGTCCAGATCCGAGGTGATCCCGGTCCGCGCGAACCGCAGCAAGTAGCCCGTGGCGAGATTGGTCAGGGTCGTCGGCCGGTGGGGAAAATCGGCGGAGGCGACAACGATCACCTGCTCGCCTCTGTAGATGGAACGGTCCAGATCCGAGAGCTGACCCGTCCGCTCGAAGCGCAGCAAGTAGCCCGAGGCGAGATCGGACAAGGCTGTCGTCCGGTGAGGCGAATCGGCGGGGGCGACAGCCATCACCCGCTCACCGATGTCGATGGAACGGTCCAGATCCGCGAGCTGCCCTGTTCTCTGGAACCGCAGCAGGTAACCCGTGCCGAGGGTGGTCAGGTGGAACGCGATGTTCGGGTTGGCGCCGGGCACGCCAACAGTCCGTTCCCCGAACTCGACTACCCCGTCCAGGTCGTGCGGGTGCCCGATCCGCTGGAACCGCAGGAGATGGGTGGCGCTGAGGTTGCCCAGGATCAGTGCGGAGTTCGGGTCGCCGTGGTGGAGGGCGGCCACGGCCTCTCGCCCGATGCCGATCGACCGGTCGGCGTCGAACTCCTGCCCCGTCAGGGCGTACAGCGCCCGATGGGACTCGGCGAGGTTGTACAGACGGGTGGCGCGGCGTGGATGGTGGAGCGGTGTGAGGGCGACGACCTCCTGGAACAACGAGACGCAGGTGCCCAGTTGTGCCGTGTCACCGGCCCTGGTGGCCCGGTTCAGCAGGTCGACCGCCTGCTGGTTCAGCAGCTCCGGATCGGGCTGGTGGAAGGAGGACATCGCCCATGAGACTATCGGCCGACTGGCGGAAGGAGGAGCCCCGGTGGACGCCGAACGATCGGCCCTGACCACGTTGTGCCAGGAGTTCGAGGCGCTGATCGGCGAGACCGGGCTCCACTCCGCGGAACGTCAGGAACTGCTGCGCCGGATCGTGGCCGAGGCACGGGCCCGGCGTCCGGTGCTCGCCCTGCTGGGCCAGTTGCTGAACACCGACCGTGAGACCACCCTGCGCACGCTCTCGACGGGGCTGCCGGGATCCGGGCCGGGCTTCGCCCGTCAGGAGACCTTCCGCTGCCCGGACGGCGCCTGCGACCGGACGGCGGTACCGCTCCCGGCGGGCGCGATCCCACGCTGCGCCGTCATGGGCCGGCCCCTGGAACGGGGGTAGCGCACGTGGGCGGTTTCTTCGAGCAGTTGGCCAAGACGCTCGCCGACCGGTGGATCAGCCTGCTGGTGCTGCCCGGTGCGTTCTTCCTCGGCGCGGTGTGGCTGGCCGTCAACCTCGGCCATGCCGACGCGTGGAACGTAGCGTTGGCCGCCCGGCGGATCGAGAACACCGCCGACACGGTCAGGGACCTGCCGAGCGGGGCGCAGGCACTGCTCGTCGTGGCCGTACTGGCGGCCGCCTCCGGTGTGGGCTTCGTCGTACAGGCGCTGGCCGGAGTCACCCGGCGCGTCTGGCTTGGGCCGTGGCCCCGCCCGTTCCTCGCGGTCGCGGCGGCGCGGACGGCGCGTCGGCGTGCGCGGTGGCACCAACTCGTGGAGGAACGCCGGGCGCTCGAAGCCGCGAGTCCGGGCACCCCCACCCGCGAGCAGCAGGACCGGATCGACGCCGTGGCCGACCGTGTCACCCGGCTGGCCATGGCCGAACCGGGCAGGCCGACCTGGATGGGCGACCGGATCCACGCCGTGGAGTCGATCGCTTACCACCGCTACGGACTCGACCTGGCCTACGGCTGGTCCCGGCTCTGGCTGGTCCTCCCCGACGCCGCACGCACCGAACTCACCGCCGCGCACTCGGCGTTCGCCGCCGCGGTCGCCACCGGAACCTGGGCCCTGCCCTACCTCGTACTCACCGTGGTGTGGTGGCCCGCCGCCCTGATCGCCGCGGGCATCGGCCTGACCGGATGGGCCCGCGCCCGCTCCGCCGTAGCCGATCTCACCACCCTGACCGAGGCCACCCTCGACCTCCACGGCCGCACGCTGGCGGTCGCGCTGGGCGTCGGCGACCCCACGGAGTCGACCGGCCCCCTCACGATCGGCGAGGGCGAGCGCATCACCGACCTCGTACGGAAGGGCCGCTAGCAGAACTCCGTTGCTGTGTGCGCGGGTTGACGCCGGACGGGCGACGCGAGTCGACCCGGGCGATGACCGCACGCTGCTGGACGGCGACGAGCACCTGGGTCCGGCCATCGCCCACCCGACCTCCGCCGGCCCACAGAGCCGGGACAAGTCCGGTACGGAGGAGCACTCCGGAAACCTGCGGCACTGCTGCGGCACTGCTGCGGCCGCTCGACGCGGGCCGACTTAATTCGGTTGCCGCTCCCCGTACCCGCCCCTCACCATGGGCGGGCGACCGGGAGCCGCCCGGTGCTCCACGAGAGGAGGCGCGACCGTGAACACGACTGTCCTCGGCCTGCCCGCCGACCGCCTCCCTCTCACCTCATGGAGCACCCCCAGCGATGTCTCGCAACGATGTCCCGCAGCACCCTCAGCACCCTCAACTCCCGGCGTTTCCTGACGACTTCAGCACCGCTCCCTACCGCCACGTCCCGCCGCCGGGCAACGCGGTACCGGACGACATCGACGACCGGTTCGTCTTCGACTTCCGCCCCTACGACGACCTCGCCGACGGCCAGCGCTGGTCGACCTGGCTCCGCGTCGAACCCCTGAGCCGAGGCCCTGAGCCGCTCCCGGACTGGGTGGTGACCTCGCAGGGCGCGATCGACACCGAACTCGGCGTCCTCAAGACCGGCAAGGAGGCCGACGTCCACCTCGTCGAGCGCGCCGACCCGCGCGACCCCGCCCCCGGGGTCGTCATGGCGGCCAAGCGGTACCGCTCCCCCGAGCACCGGACCTTCCACCGCACCGCGTCCTACACCGAGGGCCGCTCGGTGAAGCGCTCACGCGACGAGCGTGCCCTGAAACGGAAGAGCGCCTTCGGCCGGCAGGTCGCGGCCGGCGAGTGGGCGGTGTCCGAATGGGCCGCGCTGGTACGGCTCTGGAACCTCGGGCTGCCGGTCCCCTACCCGGTGCAGATCGACGGCACCGAGATCCTGATGGAGTGGATCACCGTCGTCGACGAGGACGGCACTGTCCAGACCGCGCCTCGGCTCGCCCAGACCCGCCCCTCACCCGAACTGCTGGCGGCGTACTTCGAGCAACTCACCGACGCGCTCGCGGTGATGGTGCAGAACGGCCTCGTGCACGGTGACCTCTCGGCGTACAACATCCTGGCGGCGGGCGAGCGGCTGGTCATCATCGACCTGCCACAGATCGTCGACCTGGTCGGCAACCTCAACGGAATGACCTACCTCCAGCGCGACTGCGCCAACATCTGCGGCTGGTTCCGCTCCCGGGGCCTCGACGTCGACGAGCACGCGCTGTTCGCGGAACTGATGGCACACGCCTTCTGAACCGGACGGTTCGTGCCGCATCGGGCAACGACTGCCATGTCGGCGACGGCGCGTGGGCGCCGGTCGTCGGCATGGCGGTTCCGCCGGACGACGTAGTGACGGACGCGGCTTCAGGACGCACACCGTAGGCTCACCGCACCACCGCCACCCGAGGGAGCCCGCCCGTGACCGTCCGTGTGCGTCGTGTCTACGATCCGCCCGAGCCGCAGGACGGTGTGCGCGTCATGGTCGACCGACTGTGGCCGCGTGGTCTGTCCAAGGACGCGGCCCGGGTCGACGAGTGGCCCAAGGAGATCACCCCGTCGACCGAGCTGCGCCGCTGGTACCACGCGGGCGAGGGCGACTTCGACGAGTTCAGCAGCCGCTACGAGGCCGAGCTCGCCGAGCCCGAGGCGGCTCAACTCCTGCACACCTTGCGGAACTTGGTCCGTATGGGGCCGGTGACGCTGGTGACGGCGGTCAGGTCGCCGGAGCGGAGTCACGCCTCGGTGCTGGCCCGCCTCCTGGAGGGGTGAGGAGACGGGCCGCGGGGCCGACCACGTACCGCTAGGCCGTCTGCTTCGCCGCCGCGCGTCCCGCCGCCCGGCCCGAGAAGAGGCAGCCACCCAGGAACGTGCCTTCGAGCGCGTTGTATCCGTGGACGCCCCCGCCGCCGAAGCCGGCGACCTCGCCCGCCGCGTACAACCCGCCGATCGGCTTGCCGTCGGCGGCCAACGCCCGTGAGTCCAGGTCCGTTTGGATGCCGCCGAGCGTCTTGCGGGTCAGGACGTGCAGCTTGACGCCGATCAGGGGGCCGGCCGCCGGGTCCAGGATGCGGTGCGGGGTGGCCACACGGCCCAGGCGGTCGCCGATGTAGCGGCGGGCGTTGCGGATGCCCTGGACCTGGGAGTCCTTGCTGTAGGGGTTGGCCATCTGGAGGTCGCGGGCCTCGATCTGGCGCCGTACCACGGCCGCGTCAAGGAGGGGCTTGTCGGTCAACTGGTTCATCTTCTCGACCAGTTGCTCAAGGTTCCCGGCGGTCACGAAGTCCGCGCCCTTGCGCAGGAAGGCGTCCACCGGACCCGGGGCACCCTTGCCGAGGAGCCGGTCGCGCAGGACCGCCTTCTTGTCCTTGGCGGTGATGTCGGGGTTCTGCTCGGAGCCCGACAGCGCGAACTCCTTCTCGATGATCTTCTGGGTGAGGATGAACCAGGAGTGGTCGTGCTCGGCCAAGTCCTCGGTGGTGCGCAGGTACTTGAGGGTGTTGAGGGTGTCGTAGCCCGGCAGGCACGGGTCGGGGAGGCGGCGGCCGAGGGCGTCGAACCACAGGGACGACGGGCCGGGCAGGATGCGGATGCCGTGTCCTGGCCAGACCGGGTCCCAGTTCTGCAGGCCCTCGGTGTAGTGCCACATGCGGTCGCGGTTGACGAGTCGTACGCCCGCCTCGGCGCTGATGTCGAGCATGCGCCCGTCGACGTAGGCCGGGACGCCGGTGACCATCTCGGCGGGCGGGGTGCCCAGGCGCTCGGGCCAGTACTCGCGGACGATGTCGTGGTTGGCGCCGATGCCGCCGGTGGTGACGACGACGGCCTGCGCGGTGAGTTCGAACGCGCCGATCGCCTCGCGGCTGGAGGTGACGCCCCGGGCCGCGTTGTCCTCGGCGAGGACCGTGCCGCGGACGCCGCGCGCCTCGCCCTCCTCGACCACCAACTCGTCCACCTGGTGGCGGTAGTAGAAGGTGAGCAGTCCGTCGCGGGCGGCCTGCCTGGCGTAGTTCACGAAGGGTTCGACGACTCCGGTGCCGGTGCCCCAGGTGACGTGGAAGCGCGGGACGGAGTTGCCGTGGCCGTGGGCGCGCAGGTCGCCGCGTTCCGCCCAGCCGACCGTGGGCAGCAGCTTGATGCCGTGCCCGTCGAGCCAGGTCCGCTTCTCGCCGGCCGCGAACTCGACGTAGGCGCGCGCCCAGCGCACCGCCCACGAGTCCTCGTCGTCGACGCGGTCGAAGCCGGCGCTGCCCTGCCAGTCGTTCCAGGCCAGGTCGAAGGAGTCCTTGATGCCGAGGCGGCGCTGTTCCGGCGAGTCGACGAGGAACAGTCCGCCGAAGGACCAGAAGGCCTGTCCGCCGAGGTTGTTGGCGTTCTCCTGGTCGACGAGCGCGACCCGGCGTCCCCGGCTGGTCAGTTCATGGGCCGCGACCAGACCGGCCAGCCCGGCTCCGACGACGATGACGTCCGCATCCATGGCGACGTTGCCCTTCTCAAGTGGGGTCATTCACAAGTGGGTTGTCATTCAGGGGTGTTACTGCCGTCCGTCAGCAGCGCGGTGAGCAGTTGCTTGAGCCAGACACGGGCGTGCTCCACGTCCTTGTCCAGCAGCAGTTGAGTGGTGACTCCGTCGTACGCGGCGATCACCGCGTACGCGGCGCTGTCGACATGGTTGAGCACAGTGGGCAGTCCGAACCGGCCGGCCGCCAGGGCGAGCCGATCGGCGATCACCGCGCGCAGTCGCGCCCGGTGGTCGAGCAGGCTCTGCGCGACGGCCGGGTCCCGGGCCGCGTGCACCAGGAAGTCCGTCTTGACCAGGAGCCAGTCCAGGTCGAGGAGGAGCACGTCGGTGACGCGGTCCACAGCGGCCGGTACATCGAGGTCCGGCCCGTCGAGGGCGAAGGCCTCGGACACCTGGTCCGCGATCAGCTCGGCCCGCTCCTGGTAGAGGGCGAAGAACAGCTCGTCCAGGCTGTCGAAGTTCGAGTAGAAGGCGCCTCTGCTGTAGCCGGCGGCTTCGCAGACCTCCTCGATGGAGACCCGGCCGTATCCCTTGGCGGCGAACACCGCGAACGCGGCGGCCAGGAGGTTCGCCCGTGTGCGGACACGGCGCCTGGTCACACGCTTGGGCGTCACCTCAGTCACCATGCCCGGACCTCCAGTCGATACGCGAATGTATCCGATACACCGATGTATCGAAAGAGCGGAGTTCGAATGGGAACAGATATTCGAATAAGGGGTACGCTGGTCCCATGACCGCGCACCACCTCCAGGGCTCCCTCTTCGACCAGACCGACCAGCTCCGCCTCGGCCCCCTCGACGGGACACGCCGTACGGCACTGGGGCTCGGCGCCTGGATCGACGTGCTGCCCGGGTGGCTCGGCGGCGCCGACGCGCTGTTCGAGGAGCTGGCCGCCGAGGTGCCGTGGCGCGCCGAGCGCCGTCAGATGTACGACCAGGTCGTCGCCGTACCGCGACTGCTCGCCTACTACGGCGCGGCCGACACGCTCCCCCACCCGGTGCTGGCCGAGGCCCGGGACGCGCTCTCGGCGTACTACGCACGGGAGTTGGGCGAACCCTTCACCACATCCGGGCTCTGCTACTACCGCGACGGCCGGGACAGTGTCGCCTGGCACGGGGACCGGATCGGGCGGGGTGCCCGCGAGGACACGATGGTGGCGATCCTCTCCGTGGGCGCGCCCCGCGACCTGCTGCTGCGACCCGTGCGCGGCGGCGAGTCGGTGCGGCGCCCGCTCGGGCACGGCGACCTGATCGTGATGGGCGGCTCCTGTCAGCGGACCTGGGAGCACTGCGTCCCCAAGACCACTCGCGCCGCGGGACCGCGCATCAGCGTGCAGTTCCGCCCGCACGGCGTGCACTGAGGCGGAGAGGCGGCCGCTTCGGACGCACGCGGGGGCCGCCCCCGGCGGACGGCGCCGGAGGCGGTTTCCCCCGCACTCCCCTCGCACTCCCCCGCACGAGCCGAGGTCATCCGCGTCTGGTTGGCTGTCCTCGTACGGGGCACCACCTCACGAGGGACGATCATGCGGGCAGATGTACGCCAAGTCGCGGACGGCACCTATCTGGTGCACGGCAGCAACACCAACTGGGTGATCCTCACGGACGGCGACGCGGTCACGCTGGTGGACACCGGGTACCCCGGGGACCGTCCCCTGGTGCTCGACTCCCTTGAGCAGGTGGGGAGTTCACCGAAGGCCGTCACGGCGGTGCTGATCACCCACGCCCACAACGACCACCTCGGGTCGGCGGAGTACCTGCACAGCGCCTACGGCACGCCCGTGCTGCTGCACGAGGCCGAAGTACCGCACGCCCGCCGGGAGTTCCTGCAGCAGGTGACCGTCGGGGACGTGCTGAAGAACGTCTGGCGTCCGGGTGTCCTGCCCTGGATGGTGCACACGATCCGCGCCGGAGGCACCGAGCAGCATCCCGTCGCCTCGGCCGAGGCGTTCCCGGGCGCGGGCGGCCCGCTCGACCTGCCCGGTCGGCCCGTCCCCGTGCACACCCCCGGCCACACCGGCGGGCACTGCGTCTTCCACCTCCCGGACAGCGGGATCGTGATCTCCGGGGACGCCCTGGTGAGCGGCCACCCGACCTCCCGGATCAAGGGCCCGCAGCTGCTGCCCGACATGTTCCATCACGAACGCGAGCGTGCCGTGGCCTCGCTGGACATCCTCGAAGCGCTGGACGCCGAAACCCTGTTGCCCGGCCACGGCCAGCTGCACACCGGTCCGGTCCGTGAGGCGGCTCGGCGCGCCCGCGAACACGCGATCTAAGGTCACCCCATGGCACTGCAGATCAACGCGACGAACCCGGAGCATCCGGTCCTCCTGCTGGAACTGCCCTGGGACGTCCCCCTGGAGGAGTGGCCGGACGAGTACCTGGTGCCGCTGCCGCGCGGCATCTCCCGCCACGTCGTGCGCTACGCCCGCGCCGGCAGCGAGGTCATAGCCGTCAAGGAGCTGGCCGAACGGCCCGCGCTGCGCGAGTACGAGCTGCTGCGCGACCTGGACCGGCTCGGCATCCCCGCGGTCGACCCCCTCGCGGTGGTCACCGGGCGCGTCGACGCCGACGGCGAGGCGCTGGAGCCGGTGCTGATCACCCGGCACCTGGGCGGCTCGATGCCGTACCGCTCGATGTTCGAGACAACGCTGCGGCCGGCCACCATGCACCGGCTCATGGACGCCCTCGCGGTGCTGCTGGTGCGGCTGCACCTGGCCGGGTTCGCATGGGGCGACTGCTCGCTGTCGAACACCCTGTTCCGGCGGGACGCGGGCGCCTACGCCGCGTATCTGGTGGACGCGGAGACCGGCGACCTGCACCCGGCGCTGAGCAACGGGCAGCGCGACTACGACCTCGACCTCGCCCGCGTGAACATCAGCGGGGAGCTGCTCGACCTGGAGGCGTCCGGGGCGCTGCACCCGTCCGTCGACCCGATCGAGTTCGGCATGGAGATCTGCGCCCGCTACCAGAGTCTGTGGGAGGAGCTGACCCGCGTCTCGGTGTACCCGGCGGGCAAGTACCACTTCATCGAACGCCGGATCCGGCGCCTGAACGAACTCGGCTTCGACGTCGCCGAGATGCAGATCGAGCACTCCTCCAACGGCGACACGGTCACCTTCGTCCCGAAGGTCGTCGACGCGGGCCACCACCAGCGTCAACTGCTGCGCCTGACCGGCCTGGACGCCGAGGAGAACCAGGCACGGCGGCTGCTCAACGACCTGGAGTCCTGGATGGCCACCCAGGACGACTACGCCCCGGGCGATCCCCTCGCCGCCCGGCCCGAGGTGCTCGCGCACCGGTGGGTGCGGGACGTGTTCCGGCCGACCGTGCGGGCCGTACCGCTGGAACTGCGCGGCTCCATGGACCCGGCCGAGATCTATCACGAGCTGCTCGAACACCGCTGGTACATGTCCGAGCACGCCCAGCACGACATCGGTCTGGACATCGCGGTCGAGGACTACCTCAAGAACATCCTGCCGAAGGTGCGCGAGACGCTGGCGCCGACCACCCCGGAGTGACCCGGGTCAGCCCGTAGCAGGCGGGGCCGTCGTGCCGCGGACGACGAGCCGCGGCGGAACCACACTCTCCCCCTCCGCTACGGCCTCCCCGTCCAGGCGGGCGATGGCGCGGCCGACGGCCAGTTCCGCGAGGCGCGGGATGTCCTGGGCGACGGTGGTGAGATCGATGTGGGCGAGCCGGGACAGGCTGGTGTCGTCGAAGCCGACCACGGAGATCTCGCCGGGGACGGAGACACCGGCGCGCAGGAGGGTGTCGAGGACGCCGGTGGCGCAGCGGTCGTTGAAGGCAAGTACCGCGCCGGGCCGGGAAGTTGAGACTTCGGCGAGCAGGGTACGAGCGCCCCGCGCGCCGTCGTCCTCGGTGAGCCCGCCGGCCAGCACACGGACGTGGTTGTCGAGGCCGTGGCGGTGCATCGCGGTGCGGTAACCGCGGCGGCGGTCGGCGGCGCCGGGCGCCCGGCCACCGTCGATGTGGGCGATCGCGCGGTGACCGAGCGCGACCAGGTGGTCCACGGCCTGACGGGCGCCCTCGTCGTCGGCGGTGCGGACGACGTCCACGGCAGGCGGCGCGGGCCGCAGCCGCCGCGCCACCGAGACCACCGGGACCTGGGTCGCGAGGTGCGCGAGGCGGGCGGCCGGGACCTCGGGGCCGAGCAGGACGAGCGCCTCGCACCGGTCGGCGAGCAGCGCCTCCACGGCCTGCCGCTCACCGCGCGTGGGGGCGACCGCGCTCAGGGCCACCTGGTAGCCGGCGGGTTCGGCGGCAGCGTAGATGCCTTCCACCAGGTCGGTGTGGAAGGGATGGCGCAGCCCGAACTGCACGCCCAGGAGGCGTGAGCGGTTGCTGCGCAGCACCCTGGCCCGGGTGTCGGGCCGGTAGCCGATCTCCTCGGCGGCCTTGAGCACCCGCTCACGGGTGGTCGCGCTCGCGCCGTAGGCCCCGCGCATCACGATGGAGACCAGCGCGACGGAGACGCCCGCCCGGGCCGCGACATGGGCCAGCGTGGGCCGCTTTCCGTCGGGGACCGCGGGGGTGGTCGGCACGGTTGTCCTTCCGGTCGAGGTGTCGTTGCGTTTCGGGATCGTAGCCGCTCCGAAAAGTGTGCAACATCGCTGCTCCGAAGGTACTGCAACGTTCTAGAAACTTGCCCGGCGAAGTCTTGACACAGGAATCCAGCAGTGGCGTACTACTGCCATCTAGAACGTTCTAGAAGAGGGCGAGCAGTCATGTACACGTTGGCGGTCTGTGCCGAGATGGTCTTCCGGGACCTGCCGGTCCACGAGCGGGCGCGGCGCATCCACGAGGCCGGTTTCCAGGTCGAGATCTGGGACTGGACCCGGCACGATCTGGACGCGCTCACGCGGACCCCGGCCGAGTTCTCGTCGATGACGGGCTACATCCGGGGCAGCCTCACCGACGAGGCGGGCGCCGCCGAACTCCTGCGCACCGCCGAGGAGTCGGTGAAGGCCGCCGATCAACTGGGCTGCCCCCGGCTGAACTTGCACGGCACCGGCCTCGACTCCGAGGGCCTGCCGGTGGTTCCGGTGACGGGCGAGCCCACGGGCGCGATGTGGATCGCCGCCCACCGCACCCTGACCCGCCTCGCCGAGCTGGGCGAGAGCGCCGGAGTCACCTTCACGCTGGAGAACCTGAACGCCGCGGTCGACCACCCGGGCGTCCCGTTCGCGACGGCCGCCGACACCCTGGCCCTGGTCAAGGCGGTGGACCGGCCCGGCCTGCGCATGAACCTGGACCTGTACCACGCACAGATCGGCGAGGGGAACCTCATCGAACTCGTCCGCAAGGCCCACGAGTTGGACCTGATCGGCGAGATCCAGGTGGCGGACGTACCCGGCCGCCAGGAGCCCGGCACCGGCGAGATCAACTACCCGGCGATCGCCCGCGCCCTCGCCGACATCGGCTACGACGGCACAGTCGCGATGGAGGCCTGGGCCTCGGAGAGCGAGAGCGAGCGCGCCCTGGACCGCTTCCGCACCGCGTTCACGGTCTGACCCGCCCCGGATTCACACGGCACCAGGGAGAACCCCCATGACCACCCAACTGCCCCTCACCATCGGCCTCGTGGGCGCGGGCCGCATGGGCTCCTTCCATGCCGAGACCCTCGCCCGCCGGCTGCCCGGCGTCCGTCTCGCCGCCGTGGCCGACCCGGCCCCGGGCGCCGCACGGCGCCTGGCCGACCGGCTCGACTGTCCCACGGCGTACACCGAGATCGGCGACCTGCTCGCGGATCCGGAGGTCGACGCGGTGGTCATCTCGACGCCGGCCCGCACCCACGCGGACCTGGTCGTGGCGGCGGCCCGAGCGGGCAAGGCCGTCTACTGCGAGAAGCCGATGGCGACCACCCTCGCGGACGCCGACCGCGCCATCGCGGCCGCCGCCGAGGCGGGCGTACCGCTCCAGATCGGCTTCAACCGCCGCTACGACGCCGGGTTCCGGGCCGCGCACGACAAGGTGGCGGCGGGCTCGATCGGCACCCCGCAGCTGCTGCGCTCGCTCACCCGCGACCCGAAGCTGGCCGACCCGGCCCCCATCCCGCCGTGGACGATCTTCCTCGAAACCCTCATCCACGACTTCGACACCCTGCGCTTCCTCAACCCCGGTTCCGAGCCGGTCGAGGTCTTCGCCATGGCCGACGCCCTGGTCCGCCCCGACTTCAAGGACCGCGGCCTGCTCGACACGGCCGTCGTCACCATCCGCTTCGACAACGGCGCCCTCGCCACCGCCGAGGCCAACTTCCAGGCGGTGTACGGCTATGACGTACGCGGCGAGGTCTTCGGCTCGGCGGGCATGCTGACGATGGGCGACATCCGGCGCACCCATCTGACGTCCTACGGAGCGGACGGCATCGCGGCCGAGACCGTCACCTACGACCAGGACCTGTTCTACGACGCGTACGTAGCCGAGCTGGCCGACTTCGCCGAGACGGTCCGCACCGCCCGCACCCCGTCGGCCACCGGCGAGGACGCGCGCGCCGCGCTGACGATCGCGCTGGCGGCGATCCGGTCGGTGGAGAAGGGCGTGCCGGTGCGCATCGAGGAGATCCGCGCCGAGGCCAACTGACCGAGTTCTCCTGAGGGTTCAGGACGTCGGCACCACGGCCACCGGGCACTCCGCGTGGTGCAGCACCCCGTGCGCGACCGAGCCGATCCGCGCGCCCACCGCCGTACGACGGGCGCGCCGCCCGACGACCATCAACTGGGCGCGCCCCGCGAGCGACAGCAGCACCTGCCCCGCGCTGCCGATCTCCACGTGCTCGACCACGGGCACGTCGGGGAACCGCTTCCGCCACGGCGCCAGCGCCTCGGCCAGGCCCTTCTTCTCGTACGGCTCCAGGCCACCGGCCTCGTCGAGGAGCCGCAGGGAACCGGGGCTGTAGGCGAACACCGGCGGCAGGGTCCACGCCCGTACGGCACGGACCGTCGCGCCCCGCGCCGCCGCCGTCTCGAAGGCGAAGCCCAGCGCGGCGGCGCTGTCCTCGGGGTCCCCCTGCTGGCCCACGACGATCTCGCGCCCGGCGGCCTCCCCGGCCGCTTCGTCCCCGGCGCGCACGAGCACGACGGGCCGTACGGAGTCGGCGATGACCTGCTGGCCGACGGAACCGAGCAGGAAGCCGACGACGGGCCCGTGGCCGCGCGAGCCGAGGGCCAGGAGTTCGGCCTCGGCAGCGGCGGCGGTCAGCGCGTCGACGGGGTCGCCCTCCAGGACGTCGGTGGTGATGTCCAGACCGGGGTGGCGTTCGGCGACCTCCCGGGCGGCCCCGGCCGCAGCGTCCCGTACCCAGCGGTCCTGGGTCTCCCGGTCCCCCGCGTCGAGGGCGTGATGTTCCTCGTACCGCCAGACATGCACCACCCGCAGCGCCAGCCCCCGCCGTACGGCCTCCCGGCCCGCCCAGGCGAGTGCGGCGAGACTCTCCGCCGATCCGTCGACGCCTGCGGTGATCGGTCGTGTCATGCGGTGGCCTCCCGGTGGTGCGGTCACGTGCGTCGGGCCCAGTCTTCACTACGGTGCCCGCATGACCTTGGAGTGGGAGCAGGTAGTGGTGGACGCGGCCGACCCCGTCACGCTGGGACGCTGGTGGGCCGAGGCCCTCGGGTGGGTGGTGGTGGGCGAGGCGCCGGACGAGTTCGAGATCCGGCCCGAGCCGGAACGGCTGCCCGGGCTGCTCTTCGTGCCGGTGCCGGAGGGGAAGACGGTGAAGAACCGGCTGCATCTGGACTTCCGCCCCGACGACCAGGAGGCCGAGGTGATCCGGCTGCTGGCCCTGGGCGCGCGGACCGCGGACGTCGGGCAGGGCGAGCAGTCGTGGGTGGTGATGGTGGACCCGGAGGGGAACGAGTTCTGCGTGTTGCGCTCCCGGCGCCCCTGAGGCCCCCGTCTCGGGTGTAGCGGAGCGCGACACGGCGATCGACCATACGATGGTGGGGAGCCGGCGCGGTGACAACGGCGCCGCCGTGCCGTGAAGCCGACCACTCGGGGTGGGAGACGTATGGCACAGGCCGCCGAAGCCGCGCGGACCGTCATCATGACCGTTGACGACGATCCGGGAGTATCCCGTGCCGTCGCCCGTGACCTGCGGCGGCGCTACGGCGAGTCGTACCGCATCGTGCGCGCGGAGTCCGGCGAGTCCGCGCTGGACGCGTTGCGCGAGCTGAAGCTGCGCGGGGATCTCGTGGCCGTGATCCTGGCGGACTACCGCATGCCGCAGATGAACGGGATCGAGTTCCTGGAGCAGGCCCTCGACGTCTATCCGGGCGCGCGCCGGGTGCTGCTGACCGCGTACGCGGACACGGACGCGGCGATCGACGCGATCAACGTCGTGGACCTCGACCACTATCTGCTGAAGCCCTGGGACCCGCCGGAGGAGAAGCTCTACCCGGTCCTGGACGACCTCCTGGAGGCCTGGCGGAACAGCGACTACCGGCCCGTGCCCGCCACGAAGGTCGTCGGGCACCGCTGGTCGGCGCGCTCCTCGGACGTGCGGGAGTTCCTGGCCCGCAACCAGGTGCCGTACCGCTGGTACTCGGCCGACACCCCGGAGGGCCTGCGGCTGCTGTCGGCCGCCGGGCAGGACGGGCAGCGGCTGCCGCTCGTCATCACCGCCGAGGGGAACGTGCTGGTCGAGCCGGAGGCGACCGAACTGGCCGCCGAGGTCGGGCTCGCGACCACACCGACGGCGGACTTCTACGACCTCGTCGTCATCGGCGGCGGCCCGGCCGGGCTCGGCGCGGCCGTGTACGGGGCTTCGGAGGGGCTGCGGACGGTTCTCGTCGAGCGGTCGGCCACCGGTGGGCAGGCCGGGCAGAGTTCGCGCATCGAGAACTACCTCGGGTTCCCCGACGGGGTGTCCGGGGCCCAACTCACCGACAGGGCACGGCGGCAGGCCGGAAAGTTCGGCGCCGAGATCCTGACCGCCCGTGAGGTCACGGGACTTGAGGCCAACGGGTCGGCGCGGGTGGTGCGTTTCGCGGACGGCTCGACGGTCGCCGCGCACGCCGTGATCCTGGCGACCGGCGTGTCGTACCGGCAGCTACAGGCCCCCGGCACGCCCGACCTGACGGGCTGCGGGGTCTACTACGGCTCGGCGCTCACCGAGGCCGCCTCCTGCCAGGGCCACGACGTGTACATCGTCGGCGGCGCCAACTCCGCGGGCCAGGCGGCGATGTACCTGGCCAAGGGCGCCAAGTCAGTGACCCTGCTGGTGCGCGGGGGCTCGCTGGCCGCGTCGATGTCGTACTACCTGATCCAGCAGATCAACGAGGCGGAGAACATCTCCGTGCGCACCGGCACCGTGGTCGACGCCGCGCACGGCTCCGACCATCTGGAGCAGCTCACCCTGCGCGACACCGAGAGCGGGACGACCGAGCTCGTCGACGCGCAGTGGATGTTCGTGTTCATCGGCGCGGCCCCGCTGACCGACTGGCTGGACGGGTCGGTGCTGCGGGACGAGCGCGGGTTCATCCTGTCCGGGCCCGACCTCAGCGCGGACGGGAAGCCGCCCGCGAGCTGGGAGTTGGACCGGGCGCCGTACCACCTGGAGACCAACATTCCCGGCGTGTTCGTGGCGGGCGACGCGCGCGCCGAGTCCGCGAAACGTGTCGCGTCCGCCGTCGGAGAGGGAGCCATGGCCGTGATGCTCGTCCACCGCTACCTGGAGCAGTCATGAGCGGGCAGGTGCTGCCGTGCAGCCCGCAGGAGATCGGCACGCTGTTCCTGTTCGAGAAGCTGACGCCGGAGCAGCTCGGCCGGCTGTGCTGCGACGGGCAGGTGGAGCAGTTCGAGGCCGGGCCCGTCTACACCGAGGGCGACCCCGCGACCTGCTTCTACGTCATGATCGAGGGCACCGTCGTGCTGTCGCGGCGGGTCGGCGGCGACGACGTGGAGGTCAGCCGGACCTCCCAACGCGGCGTGTACACCGGCGCGATGCAGGCCTACATCGGGGACCGGGTGCAGCAGGTGTACCTCAACTCGATGCGGGTGACGGAGCCGACGCGGTTCTTCGTGCTGCCGGCCGAGACGTTCGCGGCCATCATGAGCGAGTGGTTCCCGATGGCGGTGCACCTCCTGGAGGGCCTCTTCTTCGGTTCGAAGAGCAGCCAGTTGGCGATCAGCCAGCGTGAACGGCTGCTGGCGCTGGGCTCGTTGTCGGCCGGGCTGACGCACGAGCTCAACAACCCCGCCGCCGCTGCCGTCCGGGCCACCTCGACGCTGCGCGAGCGGGTGGCGAAGATGCGGCACAAGCTGCGCGTCATCTCCTCCGGCCCGTACTCGCGGGAGGACCTCGCCAACCTCATCGACATCCAGGAGCGCACGGCCGAACGCGTCGCCAAGGCACCGACGTTGAGCCCCCTGGAGGCCTCGGACCGCGAGGACGCGCTCACGGACTGGCTCGACGACCACGGCATCATGCAGGCCTGGCAGATCGCGCCCACGTTCGTGCAGGCCGGTCTCGACATCGACTGGCTGGACCAGGTCGCGGCGGCCGTGGACGAGGACGTCCTCCAGGCGGCGGTCGGCTGGCTCAGCTACACGGTCGAGACCGAGCTGCTGATGACGGAGATCGAGGACTCCACCACCCGGATCTCGAACCTGGTCGGCGCCGCGAAGCAGTACTCGCAGCTGGACCGCGCGCCCTACCAGGTCGCCGATGTGCACGAACTCCTCGACAGCACCCTGCTGATGCTCGGCGGGAAGACCGGCGACCGGATCAAGGTCGTCAAGGACTACGACCGCACGCTCCCGAAGATCCCGGCCTACCCGGCGGAACTCAACCAGGTGTGGACCAACCTGATCGACAACGCGGTCTCCGCCATCAACAGCACCGGCGGGGAAGGCACGTTGACGGTGCGGACGGCGCTGGTGCACGACCAGCTGATGGTCGAGTTCCGTGACACGGGCCCCGGTGTGCCGCAGGAGATCCGCAGCCGTATCTTCGATCCGTTCTTCACCACCAAGCCGGTGGGCGAGGGCACGGGGCTCGGTCTGGACATCTCCTGGCGGATCGTCGTCAACAAGCACCACGGCACCCTCCAGGTGGAGTCGGTGCCGGGCGACACCCGCTTCCAGGTCCTGCTCCCCCTCACCGCCGTCGACGACGAGACGCCCGAGGAGTCCGCATGAGCGACATCACCGGAATCGACCCCCAGGTCCCGCCGAGCGGCGCCGGGTGCGTGGAGTGCGACGCGGACCAGGGCTGGTGGTTCCATCTCCGGCGGTGCGCGCAGTGCGGTCACGTCGGCTGTTGCGACGACTCCCCCGCCAAGCACGCCACGGCCCACTACCAGTCCACGGGACACCCGTTCATCCAGAGCTACGAACCCGGCGAGGACTGGTTCTGGAACTTCACCACCTCCGAGCTGTACGACTCCGGTCCCGAACTCACCGCCCCGGTGAGCCACCCTAAGGACCAGCCGGTGCCGGGTCCCGCGGGACGCGTTCCGGCGAACTGGGCCGAGACCCTGCGCTGAACCCCGGCCCGCCGGGCGGGGACCGTCTCCCGCCCGGTGGCCAGGTGCGTTGTCAGTGGCGCGTGCCAGGATGGGGGCGTGACGTCATCCGTGGCAGCAGCACCGCTCATCGGCCGGGACGAGGAACTCGCCCGCCTCGCCGGTGTGCTGGAGCGCGCCCGCGCGGGTACGGCCGGGGCGGTGCTGATCGCCGGGGACGCGGGCGTCGGCAAGACCCGGGTCCTGGACGAGATCGCCGGGCGGGCCACGGCCGCCGGGATGACGGTCCTCACCGGGCACTGCGTCGACCTCGGTGACGTCGGTCTGCCCTATCTCCCCTTCACCGAGATCCTCGGTGTCCTCGCCGACGACGAGCGCTTCGCCGCCGCGCTGGCCGCGCATCCGGCGGTCGACCGGCTGCTGGGCGCCGGTTCGGACGCGGCGCGGGACGCGGGCGGCCGGCTGCGGCTCTTCGAGGGCATCGCCGGACTCCTCGCCGACCTCTCCGACATCGCTCCCCTGCTCCTGGTCCTGGAGGACCTGCACTGGGCCGACCAGTCCTCCCGGGACCTGCTCCGCTTCCTGCTCAGCCGCGGCATCCTCCAGCGCCCGGCGGGCGGCGCGCCCACCCACCGCCTCGCGGTGTTCGCGTCGTACCGCGCGGACGACCTCCACCGCCGCCATCCCCTACGGCCCCTGCTGGCCGAGCTGGTGCGGCTGCCCGCCGTGGAGCGACTGGAGCTGCGGCCCATGGGGGACGCGGAGGTCGCCCGGCTGGTGCGCGCGCTGCGCACGGGTCCGGTGCCGGACGGCACGGTCCGCCGGATCGTCGAGCGCGCCGAGGGAAACGCCTTCTACGCCGAGGAGTTGCTCGCGGCGAGCGACATGGAGGCGGGCGGGGTGCCGAGCGGTCTGGCCGACGTCCTGCTGATCCGTTTCGAGCAACTCTCCGACACCGCCCAGCAGGTGCTGCGCACCGCCGCCGTCGCCGGGCGCCGCGTCGAGTACGACCTGCTGCGGGACGCGGTCCAACTCCCCGAGGACGAGCTGGAGTCGGCGCTCCGCGAGGCCGTCGAGCGACAGCTCCTGGTCCCCGGGCACGCCGACACGTACTCCTTCCGGCACGCTCTCGCCCGCGAGGCGGTGTACGCAGACCTCCTCCCCGGCGAGCGCTCCCGGCAGCACGGCGCGTTCGCCCGTCTCCTCGCCTCGCGCGGTCACCCGGCCGAGAGCGCGGCGGAGCGCGCCCACCACTACCGCGAGAGCCACGACCTGGCCGAGGCGCTGGCCGCCTCCCTGGAGGCCGCCGACCACGCCCAGCGCGTCGGCGCACCCGCCGAGGAGCTGCGGCATCTCGAAACCGTCCTCGATCTGTGGTCGTCGGTCGACACCGCGGCCCGGCCCTCGGGCGAGGGCATCGGCAGTGTGACCCTCACCCTGCGCGCGTCTGCGGCGGCAGCCCACGCCGGGGACTCGCACCGCGCGGTGTCCCTGACCCGGTCCGCGCTCGCCGGGATCGGCCAGGACACGGACTCCGAGCTGGCCGCGCGGGTCCGCTACACCCTGGCCGGCAATCTCATGGGCGTCGACAGCCTCACGGCCGCGTTCGCGTACAGCAGCGAGGCGCTGGCGATGATCCCCGCCGAACCGCCCTCCCGGACCTGGGTGTGGGCCGCGGCCACCCATGTGCTGGCGGCCCGTCAGGTCGGCGAGAACGAGATCGCGCTGCGGATCGCCCGCCAGGCCCTGCGCACCGCCGAGGAACTCCAACTGACCGACGCCCGGGCCGACTTGCTGATCTCGCTGGCCACGCTCGAAAAGGGCGGCCGGCGCACCCGGGAGGGCCGGGAGCGGCTCGCGCAGGCACGCGAACTGGCCCGGCAGGCCGGGCACTCCCCCGTGGAGATGCGCGCCCTGTTCCATCTCGCGATCGGCAGTTTCGAGTCCGGGGACCTGGAGGAGTCGCTGCCCTGGCTCGCCGAGGGCCTGGACCGGGCCCGTCGCGCCGGACTGCTCTCGTCGCCGTATCCGCTGGAGATGCGCTATCTCCAGCTCCTGGTGCTGTACACGCTGGGCCGCTGGGACGAGTGCGTGAAGGTGGCCGCGAGCGACGCGGACGTGCTGCCGCACGCGGGCGGTTTCACCATGGGGCCCGCGCTGTATGTGGCGCTGGCGCGCGGTGACTTGGGGGCGGTGGAGCGGGCCCGGGCCCTGCTGGAGGGGCCGTTCGACTGGATGGCCGCGATGGTCGCGGGCATCGTGCTCACCGACGCGGCTGCCTTCGAGGGCGACCCGGGGGCGGCCGTGGAGCGGATGCGTGCCGCGGTCACGGCCCTCACCGACGACTCCGGCCGGCGTCCCGACCTGACGGTCCGGCTCGCCGCCCTCGCCCTGGCCGCGCTCGCCGACAAGGCCACCGCGCTACGGCTGACCGGGGACGAGGCGGGCGTGCGCCGCTGGACGGACACCGCGACGGAACTCGTCGAGCTGGCCCGGTCCGTGGCCGACGCGGGTGGCGAGGCCCGACCCCAGGGCCCGGAAGGACAGGCGTGGCTGGCCCGCGCCGAGGCCGAGTGGACACGGGCGGCCACCGGACCGGACGCGGCGGCCTGGGAGAAGGCGGTGGCCGCGTTCGACTACGGCGATGTCTATGAACGGGCGCGCTGCCAATTCCGTTTCGCGGAGGCCCTGTTGGCGGCCGACCGCCGTGAGGAGGCGACCGCCCAGGCCCGTGCGGCACGGGAGACGGCCGCCCGGCTCGGTGCCGCGCCCCTGCTCGCGCGGCTGGACACGCTGATCCGCCGTGGCCGCCTGGGCGACCCGGCGCAGGACACCGGGGACCGCCCCTCGCCGCTGACGGCCCGCGAGCGGGACGTGCTGCGACTGCTCGCCCTCGGGCGCAGCAACCGCCAGATCGGCGAGGAGCTGTTCATCACCGGCAAGACGGCGAGCGTCCACGTCTCCAACATCCTCGCGAAGCTGGGCGCCGCGAGCCGTACGGAGGCGGTGGCGATCGCCTATCGCCAGGGACTGATCACCCCCGAGGCGACGGCGTCCGGCTGACTCCGGCGTTCACTTCGCGCAGTCGAGACTCTTGAGGTCGACGGCGTCGGCCATGGCCGCCATCCCCTTGTCGTTGGGGTGGAGATGGTCACCGCTGTCCAAGAAGGGGAGCATCCTCTCCTGGTCGTAGGGGCTGCGCAGGATGTGGTCGAAGTCGGTGACCGCGTCGAACTCCCCGCCGCTCCTGATGAATTGGTTGACCTCCTGGCGGACCGCCTCGGCCGCCGGGTCCCATTCGGACCAGCCCTTGAACGGGCCGACCGTGGCGCCGACGACACACTTCCCGGCCGCGTGCGCCCGCTCGATGATCTCGCGGTAGCCCGCGATCATGTCCTGGGCGGTGACGCCGGAGTGGGCCTTGATGTCGTTGACGCCCTCGAAGAGGAACACGGCGCGGACGCCGGGCTGGGACAGCACATCGCGCTGCAGCCGGTTGCGGGCGCTCTCCCCGGCGCCGTCGGCGAGGACCTTGTTGCCCGAGATCCCTTCGTTGGCCACGCCCTTGACGGCCGTGTCGGCGCGCGCGAGCCGCCGGGCCAGGTAGTCCGGCCAGCGCCGGTTGAGGTCCGACGTGGACGCCCAGCCGTCCGTGATGGAGTCGCCGAGCGTGACCACGGCACCGATGCCCGCGCTCGGCCGTACGGAGACGGCGTCGAGGTAGTACCAGGATCCGGTGGTGCCCGTCCAGGCGGCGGCGCCTTCCTCGCCGGTGTGGTCGCCCTGGGAGATGTACGACGTCTGCATGGCCATGCCGTGGCCGGTCGCCGGGCCCGCCGCGTCCGGGGAGTGGATGCTGACCACCAGGTTGGTCGCGGCGGGCGTCTTGCCGGAGAGCGGGTCGCTGTAGGCGACCGCGCCCGCCGGGATCGTGACCGACTTCGCGCCGTCGAAGGTGAGCCGCCGGTTGGAGCCGGGGACGAGCGCGGCGCCCGTCCGCTGCACACCGGCGTGGACGTCGTCGAAGGTCAGCGGCCGGTCGCCGAAGGCGTTGGAGAGCCGGATCCGCAGATCGCTGCCGGCCACGCTGGTGTGCACGATCAGCCGGTATCCGCGGTCGGCGACGCCGTCGCCCAGGTGGTCGGCGCTCGCTCCCCAGGTGATGACGGATGTCGGGTTCTTCAATGCCTTCACCTGTGTGGCTGCCTGGGGTTGTGCGTGTGCGGGGCCGGCCTGGAAGGCGGCGACGAGCAGGAGAAGTGCGGCCGTACGGCGCAGTCGTGCCCGTCGGGCCGTCACCGGGCGAAGTCCCGCAGCGTGACGGACGCGCCCGGTGTCAGGCGCACCGTCCGTGTGGTGTCGCCGAAGGCCACCGTCGTGGTCCGGCCGTTGATGCTGCGGATCTTCACCTCGGTCGGTTTCCCGTTGCGCCAGTGGAGGTCGACGACGAAGCCGCCGCGGGCGCCGACCCCCGTGACGGAGCCGGACGCGGCCCAGGCGTCGGGGAGGGCGGGGAGGAGTTCCAGGTGGCCCGGGCGGGAGTAGAGCAGCATCTCGATGATCGCGGCGGGGGTGCCGAAGTTGGCCTCGATCTGGAAGATGCCGCGGCCCACCTCGACCTGGTAGATGTCGAAGAGGTTGGAGGCGGTGCCGTTGCTCCCGTCGGTGGACGGCCGAAGGTTGTTGACGACCAACTGGTAGGCCTTCTCGGCGTTCTTGAGCCGGGACCAGCAGAGACTGCGCCAGGCGTTGGCCCAGCCGAAGCTGTCCATGCCCCGGGCTGTGAGCAGCGCGGTGGCGCCGTCGACGATGTCCTTCGGGGTGGAGCCGTCGGGGCGGATGCGGTCGCCGGGGAAGAGTCCGATGAGCGGCGACAGGTGCCGGTGTGTGGTCTCTCCCAGGTTGTCCGGGGACATCCACTCCTCCAGCCAGCCCGTCTTGGGGCTCACCACCGGGAGGTACAGCTTCTTGCGGAGTCCGGCGATCGTGCCCGCGTAGCCGGTGTCCTTCTTCAACTCGGCTGCCGCGACACAGTAGTTGCCGAACAGCGCCCACACGAGTTCCTGGGCGTAGGTGATGCCCTTCGCGTCGAGCGGCCCCTGTTCGGGCGACCAGTCGCTGTCGGCGATGAGCACCTCCTTCGAGCTGCCGGGCAGGGTGGTGGTGAGCAGCCGCGCCTCCCAGAACTCGACGGCACCCTTGAGGAGCGGGTAGATCTTCGCGAGGTGGGCGCGCGAGCCCGTGAACTCGTAGTGCTCCCAGAGGGTGTTGCTCAGCCAGGCGTTACCGGCCGGGTGCCACCACCAACCCCCGCCGCCGTACGGGTTGGTGGAGATCGCGACGGTCCAACCGGCGTTCTTGCCGCTGGAGTTGCGGTAACGGTTGCGGGAGTCGTTGAAGAGCCTGCGCGTGAGGTCGGTCCAGTCGGGGAGCTGGGCGACGCAGTAGTCGGTGAACGCGTCGAAGCACTGGGACAGTCCGGCGCGGTCCGCCATCCAGTAGTTCATCTGGATGTTGATGTCGGTGTGGTAATCCCCCATCCAGTCGGGGTCGTTGCCGTCGAGCCAGTTTCCCTGGAGGCCCATCGGCAGACTCCCCCGGGAGCCGGCGATCATCAGATACCGGCCGAACTGGAGGTAGGCGGCTTCGAGTTCCGGGTCCGGCTCGCCGTCCCGGGCGCGGGCCTGGACGCGCTCCCAGGTGTCCAGTGCGCGCTGGTCGGCGGTCGAGGTGCCGAGCGAGATGTCCAACTGCCCGAACAACGCGCCGTGGTCGGCGACATGAGTGCGCAGCAGGGTGTCCGCCGAGTGCTTGGCAGCCGCGCTCACCTTGGTGCGGGCCAGCTTCTGCGGGTCGAGGGACGGATCGCGGTAGTGGGCCGCCGCGTTGGGCGCGTAGTTGGTGCCGCCGCTCAGTACGACGGTGACGTCCTTGCAGCCGGAGAAGGCGACGCGCGAGCCGGTCACCGTGACGCTGCCGCCGGTGCCGTACGCGGTGACGGCTGCGCCGTAGCGCAGGCCGTTGGCGAGGGTGGCGCCGAACGAGCGGGCGTCACCGGCCGGTTCGCCGTGCGTGCCCGCCAGCTCGACGGTGCCGGTGTAGCGTCCGCCGCCGCTCTGGGTGAAGTGCAGGACGATCACGTCGTCGGGGCGGCTGGCGAAGAGCCGCCGCTGGTAGGTCACTCCGGAGCGGACGTACGAGGCGCTCGCCACGCCCTGTTCGAGGTCGAGGGTGCGGCGGTAGCCGGAGACCGCGCCCAGGTCGTGGTCGGGTATGTCGACGGTGAGCCGGGCGAGCAGCGTGAGGGAGCCGAAGTCGGCGCGGCCGTAGGGGAATTGGCCGTCCGAGTCGAGCGTGTCGTTGAGGCCGCCGGTCCACAGGGTGGCGTCGGTGACGAGGAGGACCTCATGGCCGGGGTCGTTGCTCGCGAGGGCGCCGAGGCGGCCGTTGCCGATCGGGAGGCCCTGCTCGATCATCGAGTTGTCGTCGGCCGGGGCCTGCCACCACAGGGTGTGGCGTGAAGTGCCGCTGCTGTACGAGGTGTTGGCGGGTCGCTGCGGCGTCGCCGAGGCGGTGAAGGCGGGCAGGCCGGCGAGGGCGCCGGTGGCCGCGGCGAGGGCGAGCAGATCGCGCCGGGGCAGGTCGGGCAGTGCACTGGACATGGCGGTCTCCGAAAAGGTCGGCTCAGGAGGAGGAGGTGGGCACGTCGATCCGGTCGATGTCCGGCGCGTAGCCCGAACCGCTGTCGAAGGTGATCGTGTTGGCGCCCGCCTTCAGGGTCACCGGCACGCTGACCGTCCCGACGGTCCCCCAGTCGCCGGTGGACGGGAACTTGTGGCTGGTGGCGCCGTTGCCGTTCGCGGAGATGCTCGCCGGGCGGGAGTCACCGCTGACGTAGGCGATCTTCACCTGGTAGGTGCCGGCCTTGGCGACGACGACGTTGTTGATGGTGAGCTTGCCGCCGACGTAGAGGTTGCCGACCTTCTTGCCGCCGGAGCAGGCCGAGCAGTCGGCGATGTCGGCGTTGCCGCCGAGGGTGTTGGTGGTGGCCTCGGCCTCGTAGGCGGTGGTGGTGACGGCGCTGCCGTGCGGGGTGACGGTGAAGAGGCGGGAGCCGTGGGCGGGCAGGGCCTCGGTCACCTTGTTGGTGTAGGTGCCGAGGTCCTCGTGGTTCCAGAGGTCACGGACGGCGGCCTTGCCGGTGAAGCCGAGGGTCGTCCAGTTCGCGGAGACGGCGGCGGGGGCGTCGGCGAGGTTGAACAGGGCGACGGTGTAGGTGCCGTTGGGGTTCTTCGCGGCCCACACCTGCTGGGCGTCGGACGGGGTGACCGGGCGCGCGGGCGGCGCGTCGCTCTGGTCCACGCCGATGACCTCGCGGTTGGTGAGCAGCGAGAGGCCGTAGTCGTCGAGGCGGGCGAGGTCGTCACCGGTGAAGAGCGGGGACTTGGCCACGGCCCAGAGGGTCGCGTAGCTCTGGCGCTCCGCCTTGGTCAGGCCGTCCATCGCGCCGCTGCCGACGTCGAGGGAGTCGAGGTCGTTCCAGCCGCCGGGGCCTGCCTGGCCGGTCCACGCGGGGGCGTCGTCCCAGCGGTCGTCGACCGAATTCTCCCAGCTGACAAGGGTGTTGCAGTAGCACTCGACGTCCGTGTCGATGCGCCAGCCGTTGGAGTACTTCTTCCAGTCGGCGGCGTGCCCGTAGTCCAGGGACCAGGACAGCTCCAGGTGGATGGGGCGTCCGACGGCGGTGATGGCCTTGTTCCAGGCGGCCACGTCGGCAACGTTGTCGTACTGGTCGCCGCTCTTTCCGGACCCCGGGCCGACACCGTCGAGCTTGAGGAAGTCGTAACCCCAGTCGGCGATCAACTGGGCCTGCGAATCGATGTACTTCTGGGTGCAGGGCCGGGAGAAGTCGAGCTTGTACGAGCTGTCCCAGCCGTTCGTGGTGCGCAGGTCGCTGTAGACGATGTCGGCGGTGGTGCAGCCGTCGGCGTTCCAGATCGGTGTCTTGCCGCTGTTGTAGGCCTCCTTCTCCAGGCCCGCCGGGAGATAGATGCCGGCCTTGAGGCCCTTGGAGTGGATGCGGTCGGCGACGGCCTTCATGCCACTGGGGAAACGTTTCGGGTCGGCCTTCTGGCGGCCGTACTGGTCGTACTCGGGCGTCCAGGCGTTGTCGCGCCACCAACCGGCGTCGATGTTGACGTAGTTGTACCCGTACTTCTTCAACTTGCTCGCCAGCGCGTCGGTCTGCTTGTTGACGTTCGCCTCGGTCAGGTAGCTGTAGTCGCCGTCCGGGTTGAGGCCGGGGTACTTGGACGACTGCATGCTCCAACTCGACCAGCCCATATAGGGCTTGGCCGCGACAGCCGTAGCGGTGTCCGCCGTGGGGGTGGCCGCCTCCGCGGCGGGGAAGTAGGTGGCGAAGCCGGCGGTGAGGGCCAGGACCACCATGGCTCTCAGGGCGCGGACAGGCGTGAGGGAGTACATCGTCGGGCTCCTCGTGCGGGTAGGAGTGTGTGGGGCGGGGAGTGCGCGGGTTGGGGGTGGGGGTGTGATCGTGCGGCTAGGTGTCCGATCGGATGAAGGACTGGATCGCGGTCGCGGCGGCCCCGCGCGCCCATTCGTCGAAGGGCAGGGGACGGGTGTGCACGTCGCACCGGGCGGCGGAGCCGAAGGCGGCGGCGGTGAAGGAGTCGCGGATCTGCTCGGCGAACAGGTCGTAGGCGGCCAGGCCCTCGCCGGAGATGATCACGCGTTCGGGGCCGAACAGGTTGACCACGGTCGCGATGCCCCGGCCGATCGCCTCACCGGCCCGCGCGTACACCTCGCGCGCTCCGGCGTCGCCCCGGTGGGCGAGGGCCAACGCCTCGGCGGTGTCGGCGACTTGGACGCCGGTGACCTCGCGGACGCGGGCGACGATCGCGGCGTCCCCGGCGATCGCCTCGACGCAGCCGCGGTTGCCGCAGTGGCACAGGGGCCCGGCGGGATCGACGACCACGTGCCCGATCTCACCGGCCACCCCGTGGGCACCCGCGACGACCCGGCCGTGCACGACCAGTCCGCAGCCGATGCCCGCGCCGACAGTCACCACGGCGAAGTCCGTGAGGCCCGCGCCGGCGCCGAACCACTGCTCGGCGACGGTCAGCGCACGCACGTCGTTGTCGACGGTGACCGGCAACCCCGTTGTCATGGCGGCCAGTTCGGCCAGGCGTACGTCACGCCAGTCCAGGAACGGCGAGTAGCGGACGACCCCTTCGCCGCGGTCCACATCGCCGGAGACCGCGAGCCCGAGGCCGAGCACCCGGATGCCCAGGTCGTCCGCCTCGGTGCGGAGTTCCTGGGCCAGGTCCGCGATCGACGCCAGCACCGCCTTGGGGTCGTGGTCGGTCAGCGGCACATGGCGGGCGACCCGGATGCGGCAGCACAGGTCGGCGAGGACGCCGATGATCTCGTCGCCGGTCACCTTGACCCCGATGAACAACGCCCGCCCGCCGTCGACCCGTACGAGGTTCGCGGGCCGCCCGAGCGCCGGGGGCGCGTCCTGGTCGGCGCCCTCCGCCAGGTACCCGGCCTCCATCAACGGCCGGACCGCCTTGGTCACGGCCGCCGCCGACAGCCCCGCCCGGCGGGCCACCTCAAGACGGGTGAGGGGTCCGTGGGAGAGCACGGTCGTGAAGACCTGTGAGACGGCCGGCGTCTGTGCCGGGAACGACTCGGTGCGGGGGATCGAGCGCATGGCGGGAACCTAGGTCCCTTCATTTCCGTCGTCAATAAAAGAAGCAGGATTCGTCGAAGCGAAGTTGTGAGTCACCTGAGCGGAGCTGATGCCTCCCGAGGCCTCGATGTCAGTGCCGGGCGGCACAATCGCCGTATGACGACGATCGATTGGTCCGAGCTGACCCACGCCTACGGCAGCGCCGAGGACATCCCGGGCCTGTTCGCGCGCCTCGGTGGCACCGAGGACGAGGCCGTGTGGCAGGAGTTGTGGGGCTCTCTGTGCCACCAGGGCTCGGTGTACGACGCGAGCTGGGCGGCGCTGCCCGTGCTCACCGACATCGCGCTCGGCCGGGCGCCGGGCGGGGCGATCCAGGCGGTCACCATGGCCGGGCTGATCACCACGGACCCGGACGAGGAATGCCGTGCGCGGTACACGCACGAGATAGGCCAACTGCTTCATGTCGCACGGGTGTTGCGCGCCGATCCGGGGCAGGACGCGCACACCTTCGTCTATCTGCAGATGGCCGTGCTCGCCTTCGAGGGCGACGACGGGGTGTGGGCCGAGGCGCTGGAGAGGATCAACGCCGAGGAGTACGACCTGGAGTGCCCCGAGTGCGAGGAGGGCCTGTTCGTCGCGTTCGGCTCGTACGGCGTCTTCACCTCGGCCGGTGACTATGTGTCCGGCGCCGACAAAGAGGCCGCGGAGGGGCGGACCGAGCTGATACCGGCCACGCCCGACGGGCTCGACGGCATCGGGGCACAGCTGCACGGCGAGGCGGTCGCGTTCGGACAGACGGAGGTCGCGACGGCGTTGACGTACGTGTTCGGGAAGGCCAGTTGCCCTTCCTGCGAGGCCGTGTTCACGGTGTCCGAGGAGGTCGAGAAGCAGTGGATCTGAGGAGGTCGACAAGCAGCGGGCCGAGGCCGGGCGTCCGGGTGCCCCGCTCGTGGCAGGGCACCCGGACGGTCATCAGTGCCTGGCGGCAGGGGTGTTGTCGACCGTGACGTTCACGGCGGCCCAGGCCTGGTCGACGGTCTTGTACGCCGTGCTGTTCGCGCCGTAGAGGTCCGCCGCGGCCTTCAGCGTCGCGAGGCGGGCGTCGTGGAAGTCGGTGGTGGACACCATGTAGCGGGTGAGCGCGCGGTAGAAGATCGCCGTGGCCTTGGTGCGTCCGATGCCGGTGACGGTCGAACCGTCGTAGGTGGGCGAGTCGTAGGCGAAACCGCCGATCGTCTTGCTGCCGCTGCCCTCCGCGAGGAGGTAGTACGCGTGCGAGGAGACTCCGGAACCGGCGTGCACCTCGGCGTCGTACGTCTGCGGCGACCAGTAGTCGATCGTGCCCTCCAGCTTGTCGAGGGAGGGGTGGTCGAGGCGGCGCAGGAACTTCTGGGCGAGGCCGAGCTTCTCGCCGATCAGGTAGTTCGGCGGGTTCTTGGCGTTGTTGGCGCTGAACTCGACGTTGGAGCCGAAGATGTCCGCGAGGGACTCGTTCAGGGAGCCCGCCTCGCCGTACTGGTTGCCGTCCGCGTCGACGCGGGTGGGCTCCAGCTTGGCGGTGGCGTCCACGACGCCGTGGGTGAGTTCGTGGCCGGTGACGTCGAGGACGACGAGCGGCTTCTTGAACATGTCCCCGTCGCCGTCGCCGTAGAGCATGCAGCCGCAGGTCGAGTCCCAGAACGCGTTGGCCACCTTGTTGCCGAAGTGGACCATGCCGCGGGCGGCCTTGCCGTTGTTCGCTATGCCCTTGCGGCCGAACGTCTTCTTGTAGAAGTCCAGCGTCTTGGTGATGCCGTACTGGGCGTCGACGGCTGCGGTGTCGCGGTGCGAGACGGCGCCGTTGCCCCACTTGTCGGTGGTGCTGGTGAACTTCTTGCCCTGCGCGAAGCTCTCCAGCTCCTTCCCCTTGGCGTCGCGGGTCTCGGTGCCCCAGCGCGTCGGGTCCTTGAGGAGGTAACTGGTGCGCGCCGTACGGGTGGTGGTGAGCGGCACCTTGCCGACGAAGAGGGAGGTGCCGGTGCCCGACGCGGTGACCGGGTAGTGGACCGCGCGCGTCACGGCGGCGGCTCCGGTGAGGGACTTCGGCTCGACGACCGTGCCGGTGGCGGGGTCCATGGTCTCGCCGCGCTCGCGCAGGGTGTCGAGCAGTTTGGGCGAGAGGAACTCGTCGCTGTCGGGGGTGTTGCTGCGGACCTTGCCGGTGACGGCGTCGATGACGACGGTCCGGGTGCCGGTGGCCTCGGCGGTGCTGCTGTCGCTGACGGGTATCCGGTAGGCGAGGACGGCTCCCCCGTCCCGGGCGTCCACCACGAGCTGAGCGGTGCCCGCGTCACCCTTTCCGATGGCGGCGGCCTTCGCCTCGGCCTGACCGGCCGTCAACTCGGGCCGCGTGGTCGCGGGCCGGACACTCTGCTCGGCCGCGCGGGTGACGCCGGTGTAGGCCAGCCGGTGGGACAGATGGACGACGAGGTCGCCGCCGAGGACCGGCATGCCCTGGTGCGTGCGTATGAAGCGCACATGGCGGGCGCCCTCGGGGTCGATCATCACGTCCTGGGCCCGGAGTTCGTCGCCCCGCGTGACACCGGTCGCCGACGCGTGCGCGAACGCGGCGGCCCGCGCGGCCGTGACGACGGACGCGGCACTGGTGCCGGATTCGGTCGAGGCCGTCGCACCGTCCGTCCCCGTGGCCGGTCCCGCGAAGGCCGTGCCGGCCAGCCCCGTGGCGGCCGTCGTCACCGCGACGGCGACCGCCAGGCTGCGTATGTGGGGTCCACGCATGGATGAGGGCTCCTCCGTACGAAGGCGGCCGGGATCACCAACGCCTTGAGACAGGGCGCTGTTGAACGCGCCCACGGGGCTGGTCGGGCCCCGAACCGAAACCCTCACGTATCCACCATGCACATGTAAAGCCGAAATGAACGGTTTTCGAGCGCTTCATGGCAATACTTGGCAAATCCGTATCGCTCAGTGATCAACGAATGACCAACTGTGCGTCAGCTGTGGAGATGTGACGGGACGCGAGAAGGTTGCCTCGCGCCACTGTGATCGATCTCGCATACCGAGAAAAACGGGAGAGAACCGGATGGTCTCAAGAACGGTGCGCAGGGCCACGGCGTCGGCGGCGGCTCTGCTGACGCTCGCGGCGGTACCGGCGCATGCCGCGACCCACGAGTCGGACACCACGCGAACCAGCAGCACAGCACCGCTTCCGGCCCCCGACGCGGCGGGCCTTCCCGCCCCCGACATGGCAGGCCTCCGTGCCGTCCTGCGCACGCTCACGGCGCAGGGCGCGCCCGGGGCGATCGCCCGCATCGACGACCACGGCACCGTCCACACGGCCGCCGCGGGCATCGACGACCGCACGACACGCCGGGCCATCGGCAACGCCGACCGCTTCCGCATCGGCAGCATCACCAAGGCGTTCTCGGCCGTCGTCCTGCTCCAACTGGCCGACGCCCACAAGCTGAACCTGGACGCCTCGGTCGACCGCTACCTGCCCGGGCTGCTGCCCGACCGGCGCATCACCGTGCGCCACATCCTGAGCCACCGCAGCGGTCTGTACGACTACACGAACTCCATGTTCGCCAGCTCGGTCTCCGGCTTCGAGGCCGTACGCGACAAGGTCTTCACCTACCGCCAGCTGGTCCAGCTGTCCCTGAAGCACGCGCGCACCAACGCACCGGGCGCCACCTACTCGTACTCGAACACCAACTTCGTCGTCGCCGGGATGCTCATCGAGAAGCTGACGGGCCACTCCGTGGGGACCGAGTACCGCGACCGCATCATCAAGCCGCTCAAGCTGCGCGACACCTTCTACGTCCACCCGGCCACGAAGATCCCGGGCCGCTACGCCCACGGCTACCTCACCCCGGACCGCGCGGGCGCACAGCTCGTCGACGCCACCGACCAGACCGTCTCCTGGGCGCAGAGCGCCGGCGCGGTCATCTCCACCACCCGCGACCTGAACACCTTCTTCTCCGCCCTGCTCGGCGGCCGGCTCACCTCCGCCGCCCAGCTCGCGCAGATGGAACGCTGGACCCCGGTCAACAGCACGACCCGGTACGGCCTCGGACTGCGGCGCCGCGATCTGTCCTGCGGTGTCTCCGTGTACGGCCACACGGGCGCGGTCCAGGGTTTCTACACCTACTCCTTCACCTCGAAGGACGGCCGCCGCAGCCTCACCGCGCTGGCCAACACCTCCAACAACGGCACCGTCCTGAACACGATGGCGCGCACCCTGGAATCGGCGTTCTGCGGCAAGCGGACGAGGGCGATCCAGAGCTCACCGCTCACGGGCCGCGGCTCCTACGTCACCGAACGGAACGTGGCCTACGAGGACATCGCGCCGGGGGTCGCACGGGACTGAGGACGCGGTGAAGGTGGGGGGTCGGGCTGCATAGTCCTCCGGCCCCCACTTCCTCACGTGGGAACCCTCGCGCCCTGGCGGGACGTTGAGTGGAGGACGAAGTCCCCCACCGAGGAAGGCCCTCGGGGAAGTCCCCCACCGGGCACGAGCAGCGAGGGCGGTGCCATGAACGAGCTGGTGCCGGGCGGCAATCTGCCCCTTCCGGGCGGCGCCCTGACCCTGTGGGTGCCCGGTCCCTTCGACATGTCGGCACTGATCACCGACGAGAGCGGCAAGGTCGGCGGCGACGCGGACTTCGTGTTCTACAACCAACCGACGGCGCCCGGTGCACGGTTGCGGGACGACACCCTGACCATCGACCCGGCCCGCCTCCGCGCCGGCGCCGCGCGGGTCACCGTCGTCATCAGCCCCGCCGATCCCGGTACCCCCTTGGGTCGCCTCCCCGCACCGACCCTTCACGTGACGAACCCCGGCGGCCAGCCCCTCACCCGCTTCACCCCGCCACGCCCCCAGCGGGAGACCGTCCTGCTCCTCGCCGAGCTGTACCGGCGCGGCACCGGCTGGAAGCTGCGCGCGCTGGGGCAGGGGTACGCCGATGGACTCGCGGGGATCGCACGGGACTTCGGCGTGGACATCGTCGAGGACGCGACTCCAGCTCCTGCCGCCGCTCCTGCTCCTGCCGCTGTGCGATCGGCGTCCATACCCGCACCCCGGTCGGCACCGTCAACCGGCCCTCACTTCACCTCGACTTCCCCGACAACCGACCCCACGGGCTTCCTCACCCTCGCCAACTCGGCCCGCGCCAAGGCCGGTTCACCTCCCGTCGCCCTCGACCACCGCCTCACCGCAGCGGCACAGGCGCACGCCTCCGACATGGCCGCCGCCGGTCACCTCAGCACCGAGAGCCGCGACGGCACCTCCGTGTACCAGCGCGTCACCCAGGCCGGTTACGCCTACCTCACCATCGGCGAGCACCTGGTCTCCGGACCGCGCACCCCCGCCGAGTTCGTCGACTACTGCCTGCGCACCGAGAAGGCCCGCCGGACGCTGCTGGAGCGGGACTTCACGCACGCGGGCATCGCCCAGGCCGTCGACCGCCGCTCCGGTGACGTCTACTGGACGGCGTTGTGGGCAACGCCGCTCACCGCGGGCAACCTGGCCCGCACAGCGGAGAAGGTCGTCGAGCTGACCAACGCGGAGCGCGCCAGGGCCGGGCTGCGCGCACTCGCCGTAGACCCGCTGCTCGCCGCCGCCGCGCAGGCGCACAGCGCCGACATGGTGGCCCGCGCCTTCTACTCGCACACCTCCCCCGACGGCTCGCAGCCCTGGGACCGGGCCGCCGCCGCGGGTTCGCGCAGGCGCACGATCGGCGAGAACATCGCCTGCGGTCAGCGGTCGGCCGCCGAGGTCGTGGAGGGGTGGATGAACAGCCCTGGTCATCGCGCCAACATCCTCAAGCCGGACTTCACCCACATCGGCATCGGCTTCGCGGGCGGTGGACAGACGGGGACGTACTGGACGCAGCTCTTCGGTGCCTGACCGCGCGCGACGCTCGTACCGTCCGCGATCTTGTCGGAATGCGATCCTCCGGGACAGGATGCCCGCATGAAGGGTGATCTGTTTTCCAGTGAGCACATGGTGCAGCCGGCCACCGCGCCGGGCATGACCGTCGAGAATGCCAAGTGCATCAGGTACGCGGTCAACGGCGAGATGTTCGCCCGCCAGGGGGCGATGATCGCCTACCGCGGCAACCTCCAGTTCGAGCGCAAGGGCCAGGGCGTGGGCGGCATGCTCAAGCGCGCGGTCACCGGTGAGGGGCTGCCGTTGATGGCGGTGCGCGGGCAGGGCGAGGCGTGGTTCGCGCACGAGGCGCAGAACTGTTTCGTGGTCGAGATCGATCCCGGTGACGAGTTCACCGTCAACGGTCGCAACGTGCTGTGTTTCGACGCGTCGCTGTCGTACGCGATCAAGACGGTGAAGGGTTCCGGCATCGCGGGCGGCGGTCTCTTCAACAGCGTCTTCACCGGGCAGGGCAAGCTGGGCCTGGTCTGCGAGGGCAACCCGCTGGTCATACCGGTGTCGCCGCAGTACCCGGTGTTCGTTGACACGGACGCGGTGGTCGGCTGGTCGGCCCATCTCCAGACCTCGCTGCACCGTTCGCAGTCCATCGGGTCGATGCTGCGCGGCGGTTCCGGCGAGGCCGTCCAACTCATGCTCCAGGGCGAGGGGTTCGTCGTCGTGCGCCCCAGCGAGGAGACTCCGCAGAAGGCGCAGCAGCACTGAGGGTCGTTGCTGCCGCGCCGTGATCTCCGAAACGTGTTGACCTGCACGTCCCTTCCGAGGAAGGGTCGAACCGGCACGGGTCACCTGTCCCCGTGCCGGAAGGATGACTGCCTTGATCGGCATCTCGGAGATCGAAGCCGCCGCCGAGCGGATCGCCGGACACGTCGTACGCACCCCGACCGTGGAGAGCTTCGGGCTCTCCGAGCTGCTCGGTGTCCCGGTCACGACGAAGCTGGAGCTGTTGCAGCGCACGGGTTCCTTCAAGGCGCGCGGGGCGACGGCGAAGCTGCTGTCGCTGGGCGAGGGCGAGTTGGCGGCCGGAGTGGTGGCGGTCAGCGGCGGCAATCACGGGATCGCGCTCGCGGTCATGGCGGCGGCGCTCGATGTGAAGGCGACGGTGGTCATGCCGCGTTCGGCGCCGGCGCGGTCCGTCGCGCTGGTGGAGGCGGCGGGCGCGTCGCTGCGGCTGACCGACGACATGCCGAGCGCGTTCGAGCTGGTGAACCGGTTGCGGGACGAGGGGCTGACGCTGGTCCACCCGTTCGACGACCCGGTGGTGATCGCCGGACAGGGCACGGTCGGGCTGGAGTTCGCGGCGGACGCCGGTGAACTCACCGACGTCCTGGTCAGCATCGGCGGCGGTGGCCTGATCGCCGGCATCGCCGCCGCCCTGCACGCCCGGCGGCCCGGAATCCGGGTCTGGGGCGTGGAGACCGAGGGCGCCGAGGCCATGTCCGCGGCGCTCACGGCGGGCGGCCCGGTGCCGGTCACGCTCTCGTCGATCGTGACGACGCTCAGCGCGCCGGCCGTGTCGCAGCTGACGTACGACCATGTGTCGGCCCTCGTCACCGAGGTGCTGACCGTCCCCGACCGGGAGGCCGTACAAGGGTGTCTCGACCTCGCCGAGCACGCCAAGGTGTGGACCGAGCCCGCCGCGGGCTGTCTGCTGCCCGCCGCCCGGCAGGTGCTGGAGCGGGTCGGCGACGGCGCCCGGCTCGGCCTCGTGGTCTGCGGAGGCAACGCGACGGTCGGGGAGATCGCGGCCTGGTCCGAAGGCTTCGGGTTGCGCTGACTTCGCGTCAACTCCCTTTGCCCACGGGAGCGTTGACCGGCTCGTGGGTAGATCCCTTGACTACGTTGTCGACAAACACCGGCGTATTCGTGGTCTTCACGCCCGCGTTTACCGCCGGTTACCACCAGGTAGGGCGCCGGTATTCCGCCACGGAAGCCCCCGGGGCGAATTCACCCGTCCCGGGACACGAGCGCCCACCTGGGACCTCCCCCGCGACTCGGTTTTCTCGCACACCTGCTCGCCGCCGTTGAATAAAAGGCAAGAAACACCGGGGAATTGGGCTTCCATTGAACGCAGCCCAGCACACCCACCGTACTTCTGGGAAAGGTGAGAGCCAGGGGTTCAGCGAGGGATGGCCATGGTCGAGACGCACGTCTCCGTACACGAGTTGGTCGCCGGCAGATACCGGCCCATGGAGGTCGCCCACCGCGAGACCAACCGGGTCTCCTGGTACGGCGAGGACATGATCGCCGAACAGCCCTGCCTCCTCACGGAGGTGACCCTCCCCTTCGCCCCGGACACGGAGAGCGCGGGACGAATCACCGCCGGCATCCGGCGCACCACCGACGTCATGGTGCTGCTCTGCCCCACCCGGGTCGCCCCGGTCGTCGACGCCGTCGAGGAGGCCGGCACGCTGTGGACCGTCACCGACTGGATCGACGGCACACCGCTGGGCCAACTCCTCGCCCAGCAGGGCACGTTCCACTACGTACGGGCCGCCCGCATCGGCCTCGAACTGCTCGACATCCTGGAGGCGGCGCACAGCGAGGGCATCACCCACGGCGAACTCAGCCCGGGCCAGGTGTTCGTGCGGGACCAGGGCGGGGTCGTCCTCACCGGCTTCGGACTCGCGGGTGCCACCCTCGCCCCGCGGATCACCGCGCCGTCGTACGCCTCACCGGAACAGGCACGGGACGAACGCATCGGTCCCGCCGCCGACTTGTGGGCGCTGGGCGCGATCCTCTACACGCTGGTCGAGGGACACCCGCCGTTCCGCGACCGGGGCCGCCCCGAGGCGACCATGAAGGGCGTCGACCGGCTCCCGATGCGCGGCCCGTCGCGCGCCGGGCCGCTGGCGCAGGTCGTGCAGGGGCTGCTGCGCAAGAACTCCCGGGAGCGGCTGACCCGCCCGGTGGTCCGCGAGTCCCTCACCCGCATCCTCAACGACGACCCGTACGCCGACCGCGAGCCGGTTCCGCTGCCCCGGCTGCGGAGGGCCTTCGACTCCTTCCGCGGGGCGGGGACCACCTGGAGCGGCCGGGGCATGGCCGCGGGGACCGCCCTCGCCGTCGGCACCGTCACGGTCGCTGTGCTGGCCGCCACCCACCAACTGCCCGGCACCCAGACCTCAGCGACGACCGAGCCCTCCCCTCTGCCCTCCGCGTCCGCCTCGGTCAGCACTCCCGGCGAGAACGTCGACGGCCACGCCTACTCCCCGTCCGCCGCGCCGTCGCCCACGTCCCCCGCCTCCCCGTCCGCTTCCGCGTCGGCCTCCCCCTCCCCCTCCGTCACCGCGTCCCCCTCCCCCACCGCCTCGGCGCTGCCGGCCGGCTTCCGCGTGTTCAAGGCGCCGCAGGGCTTCTCCGTCGCGCTCCCCAAGGGCTGGAAGGTGGTCGAGACCCAGCAGGCGTCCGACGCCTACCGGGTCACCTTCGGCGCGACGGGCGACCCGCGCACGCTGGCCGTGACATACAGCACACAGGCAGGCCCGGACCCGGTCGCCATCTGGCGGGACGACGTCCTGCCGGGGCTGAAGCAGACCGAGGGCTTCCAGCAGATCGGCGACATCCAGGCCACGACGTTCCAGGGGGACAAGGCGGCCGACCTGGAGTGGTTCTCCGGAACTGGCGACGACCGGGTGCGCACGCTCGGGCGCGGCTTCCTGATCGGCGGCGGGCGCAGTTTCTCGCTACGGTGGACGACGCCCGCCGACGAGTGGAACGACGCGGCCAACCGCCAGGCGTTGCAGACCTTCTTCAAGACCTTCCGGCGGGAAGCGAACTGACGGCACTGACGGCGACGCGAGGGCCGGACACTCAAACCAACGGCAATGGGTGGATATAGGCTGCCTGTTCGCACCATGCCTCATCACAAGCCCAGGAGAGTCCGCCTTGACCGTAGTGATCGACCAGGCCGAGACGTCCTTCACCGCCCTCGACGACGCCGGCCTCGTCGCCCGGGACGCGCACGAGTTCGGAGCCTACGTCCGCACCGGCGGCTGGACGTTCGGCCTCAAGGTGGCGCGCAGCGTCCGGCCCGGCGGGCAGAGCGCGGACGAGACGCCGAAGGTGTCCGCGAAGGAGTTCGCGGAACTCGCCGACTGCTCCCCCGAGCGTGTCATGCGTTACTACAAGGCCTGGGACCGGGCCGCGGACGACGGTCTCGTCCCGCACTTCGAGGAGCTGGCCCCCGGCCAGGAGGTCGAACTCCCGGACTCCGACGTGTGGTTGAACTACTACGTCTCCCGTTCCAGCGCCACCTCGGAGCGCGGCACCGCCATCTCCGAGGCTGCCGAGGCCGAGGGCATCCGCCCCACCAAGGCGCTGGAGGTCGCGGAGAACCCGACCGCGCTGCGCGCCGCGATCCTCGCCGACCCGTCCACCGCGCGGGCGGCCCGGCAGGCGCTGCTGGACCGCGTCCGCGAGGACCCGGAGCTCCAGTCCGAGCTGGCCCGGGACGTCGTACGCACCGACGACCTGAAGAAGGCCGTGGCGACGGAGAGCCGCTCGGCGGACCGGATCGGATACGTCCGCCAGATCGCCGAGTCGGGCCAGATCAAGACCCCGGCGGGCCAGACCGTCGACGCGCCCGTCGACCTGCGCCAGGAAGCCGAACGCCACCTCTCGCTCCTCGACGAGCTGGAGGACGGCGAGGACACCGGCGGATGGGCCACCGAGGCCTACGACACGATGAAGAACCTGGTCGTCGAGGCAGTGGAGGCCGACCCCGAACTGCGCGTCCAGGAGAAGCGCACCAAGTTCTACAGCAGCCTGCAGAAGGCCACGAAGGCGTTCGAGGAGCTGACCTTCGACGACGCCCAGGACTTCTACGAGGACGACATGGTCCAGCGTCTGGAAGAGCTCCAGCAGGCCATCGACAGCTGCCTGAACGCGCTGCGCAAGACCACCGCTCCGGCTGAGTAGCCGTACTCATGCAGTGACTTCGGCCTTCGGACACGATGGGGCTCCCCACGACAAGGGAGCCCCATCGTGTCCGTTCCCGCTTCCGCACCGCGGCGCCGTCTGCCCGCCGCCATGGTCGCGCTGGTGGTCGTCGGCATGGCCCTCTCCGCCTGGCGTCCGCACGACCGCCCGACGTGGTTCCTGGAGACCGTGTGGGTGCTCGTCGGACTCCCGGTGATCGTCCTGACCTGGCGCCGCTTCCCCCTGACCGGCCTGCTGTGCTGTCTGCTCGCCGCACACGCGCTGGTCCTCGCCGTGGGCGGCCACTACACATACGCGGAGGTACCGGCGGGCGACTGGGTCCGTGACACCTTCGGCCTCAGCCGCAATCCCTACGACCGTCTCGGCCACCTCATGCAGGGGTTCGTACCGGCGGTCCTGGTACGGGAGTTGCTCACCCGGACCTCGCCCCTGCGCGGCAGCCGCTGGCTGGCGCCGCTCACCGTGTGCGCGTGTCTCGCCTTCAGCGCACTCTTCGAGCTGTTCGAGTGGGCCGCGGCCGTGATCGGCGGGCACAGCGCGGACGCGTTCCTGGCCACTCAGGGGGATGTGTGGGACACCCAGTGGGACATGTTCTGCGCGCTGATCGGGGCCACGGTCTCGGTGCTGGTGCTCAGCCGGGTCCACGACCGGCAGATGACGCGGCTCGGGGTCATCGGGTCGTACAGCGGTGCCGTGCCCACAGCGGCAGTACGAACCAGCACAGCAGGTACCAGGTGACGACCCCCGCGACCAGCCGGGCGAAGTGAGCCGGGACGCCCAGCGCACCGCCTGGGGTTTCACTCTCCGGCCGGAGACCAGGCGGTGCGGGGACACCGGGCCGATCAGGGCGAACAGGATCTGTACGCCGGTCTGCGCGACCCGGACCTCCTGGATGACCTCGCCCCACATCTCTACCAGCGGCTCTCCACCTGGGCCTTGATCCGGCGGTCGTAGAGGTCCCGGATCGCGGTGAGCGTGTCCTGGGACAGGGCGGGCAGCTTGGCGGCGGCCGCGTTGGCGCGGGCCTGTTCGGGTGAGCGGGCGCCGGGGATCACCGAGGTGACGCCGGGCTGGTCGATGATCCAGCGCAGGGCCAGCTGGGCCGGGGTGTACCCCTCCGGGGCGAGCGCGGAGAACTCGGCGGCGGCTTCGACACCGGTCGTGTAGTCGACGCCGGAGAAGGTCTCGCCCTGGTCGAAGGCCTCGCCGTGCCGGTTGTAGGTGCGGTGGTCGTTCTCCGGGAAGACCGTGTCCTTGGTGTACTTCCCGGACAGCAGGCCCGACGCGAGCGGCACGCGCGCGATGATGCCGACGCCCGCCTCCTGGGCGGCCGGGAGCACCTGGAGCAGGGGCTTCATACGGAACGCGTTGAGGATGATCTGGACGCTGGTGACGTTCGGCCGGGCGATCGCGGTGAGGGCTTCCTCGCAGGTCTCCACGCTGACGCCGTACCAGGCGATGCGCTCCTCGGCGACCAGGGTGTCGAGGGCGTCGAACACCTCGTCCGAGGAGTACACCGGCGTGGGCGGGCAGTGCAGCTGCACCAGGTCGATGCGGTCGACGCCGAGGTTGCGGCGCGAACGGTCGTTCCACGCGCGGAAGTTGTCGAGGACGTAGTTCTCCGGGATCTGGTCGACGCGGCGGCCCATCTTGGTCGCGACCAGGACATGCAGATCGGGCCGGCCGCTCAGGAAGGTGGCGATGGTCTGCTCGCTGCGCCCGTCGCCGTACACGTCGGCCGTGTCGAAGAAGGTCACCCCCGACTCCGCCGCCGCCTCCAGCACGGCGAGGGCTTCCTTGTCGTCGACGTCTCCCCAGTCGGCGCCCAGCTGCCAGGTGCCGAGACCGACGACGGACAGCTGCTGATTCGACCTGCCGATTACACGTTCGTCCATGCCGTCAGTCTGTCATCCGCCACTGACATGCGCGGATCGGGCTCCGCCGGGCCGCGACCTGTGAATCTTTCACTCACACGAGTGAACCCCTTCGACAGGATGCCTACTCGTGTCAACGCGCACCTAGCGTGTGCGCGTGACCGATCATGTGGCGAACAACCTCCAGTCGGGGAACGGCGGTTCCGCTCCCTGGACCCGTCGCGGCTTTCTCCTCTCGGCGGCGGCCCTGGCCGCCGTACCCGTACTCCTGACGGCCGATCCGGCCGTCGCGGCGGCCGAGCTGCCCGACTTCCCGGCCGAGGTGGACCTCTACCGCTCGGCGTACCGGAACTGGGTCGGCGAGATCACCGCCGACGGACTGTGGGCGTGCGCGCCGACCGACGCCGACCAGGTGGTGTCCGTCGTCAACTGGGCCTGGCAGCACGGCTGGCGGGTCCGCGCCCGCGGCTCCTCGCACGGCTGGTCACCGCTCACGATCGAGTCCGGTACGACCTCCGACGCGCCGGTACTGCTGGTCGACACCGGACCACACCTCACGGGACTGGCCCTGGACTCCGCCTCGGCCGTTCGGGCCGGTACGGGCGTCACCCTGGAGGCGCTGCTCACCTACCTGGAGGGCCACGGCCTCGGTCTCACCGCCTCGCCCGCGCCCGGCGATCTGACACTCGGCGGCGCCCTGGCCATCGACGCGCACGGCACGGCCGTACCGGCGAAGGGCGAGAAGCGGACCGCCGGGCACACCTTCGGTTCGCTCAGCAATCTGGTGCTGTCACTGACGGCGGTGGTGTGGGACACGGACACCGGCGCGTACGTGCTGCGGACCTACACCCGCGACGAGGCGGACTGCGCGGCGCTGCTCACGCATCTGGGGCGATCGCTGGTCACGGAGGTCGTGCTGCGGGTCGGGGCGAACACCAACCTCCGCTGCGTGAGCCGTACGGACATCCCGGCCACCGAACTCTTCGGGGCGCCCGGGTCGGGCGGGCGGACCTTCGCGAGCTTCCTGGACGCGTCGGGGCGGGCCGAGGCGATCTGGTTCGCGTTCACCGAGTTCCCCTGGCTGAAGGTGTGGAGCGTCGCACCGACCCGGCCGCTGACCTCGCGGCACGTCTCGTCGCCGTACAACTATCCGTTCTCCGACAACGTGCCGACCCTGGTCGCGGATCTCGTCGGGCGGATCCTCTCCGACGCGGCGTGGTATCTGGCGCCGGTGCTCGGCAACGCCCAACTCGGCGTGGCCGCGCTGGGGTTGACGACGACGCTGGCGGCGGACATCTGGGGGCCGTCGAAGAACACGCTGCTCTACATCAGGCCGACGACCCTGCGGGAGACCGCCAACGGCTACGCGGTGCTGACCACCCGGGCCCAAGTGCAGCGCGTGGTGCACGAGTTCACCGCCTTCTACCAGGAACGGCTCACCGCGTACGCCGCGCTCGGCCGCTTCCCCGTCAACGGCACCGTCGAGATCCGCGTGACCGGCCTCGACCACCCCGCCGACACCGAACTCACCGGCGCCCGAACCCCGTTGCTGTCCGCACTGCGCCCGAGCACCGAGCACCCCGAGTGGGACACGGCGGTCTGGCTGGACGTCCTGACCCTGCCCGGCACGCCGTACGCGGACGAGTTCCTGCGGGAGTTGGAGCAGTTCCTGCTGCGCTCGTACGACGGCACGGACGCCCTGACCCGGGTCGAGTGGTCGAAGGGCTGGGCCTACACCGAGCAGGCCGCGTGGAGCGACGAGGAGGTGCTGGGCACGGCGATCCCGGGCTCGTTCGGGGAGTCGGTGTGGGGGCAGGCGGCCGGTACCTTCGACCGGCTGGATCCGCACGGGGTGTTCGGGAACGCCTTCCTGGACCGGCTATTCGGGTAGGACTGACTAGGCTGTCTCCGGGTCCTTGAGCTGGGGAGAGTTGTGGGCAGTTGGTCGACCGCGTTGACGAAGGCGGGCATCACCGATCCGCGACTGCGGCGCGCGTACGACGCCCAGCGCGAGATCGTGCGCAGGTTCGCGCTGCACGAGTACGTGGCGGTACGGCTGTTGCTGCCGGCGGAGCTGCATCCGCCGGTCGTCGCCGCGGTGGCCTACATGCACGCGACCGACGAACTGATCGACACCGGTGCCGTGGACGCGCGTACGGCTGCCCTCGCCTCCTGGGACGCCGAGACCACGGCGGCCCTGGAGAGCGGCGAACCGCCCGTCCAGGACGCCCTGTTGGCGCTCTGGGACACCACGCGCCGTCACCCGCACATGGCGGCGCGGGTGCGTGCCTTCCTCGACGGCGCTCCCGTGGAGGCGAGTTGGACCGGCTTCGAGACGGAGGCCGACTTCCAGGCGTACGTGGACAGTTACTCGCTGCCCGCCCTGATGCTGACCGCGTCCCTGCTCGCGCCGGCCGACTCCGACGCGTACGAGTCGTACGTCGAGGGGTGCCGGGACCTGATCGAGGGCTGGCAGCGCAGCGACTTCCTCGCCGACCTCCGCGAGGACACCGAGAACGACCGCATCGGCATCCCCCGGGACGAACTCGCCCGGCACGGGCTGAAGTTCGAGGACCTGCGCAGCAAGTCACCGGCGTGCGTACCGGCGTTGGACCACGTGGTCCGGGCGCAGGCCGGCCTCGCGGAGACGACGCTCGCCGGCTGCCGTATGCTTCCCGCGCTTGTCGCGGCGGAACACCGGCCGTTCCTCGACGCGTTGATCGCCGTCCAGGAACTGCGGCTCGGCGCGGTGCGACGCGAAGGGGGCAGGGTCCTGCTGCACGACACGGGTCCGGCGGCGTTGGCCACGCTGCGGGTCCTGGCCCGCCAGTACCGCAAGGCGCGCCGCTACGCCTAGGGCGTCAACTGGGCCTGCACGGTGGGTCCGTAGCGGTCCACGACGGTGTCGATCGCGGTCGCGCGCAGCCGGGTGCCGCGGGCGATGCCGTACATGACGCCGAGGCCGAGGATCGTCGCGACGGCGAGTTCGGCGCGCAGGGCGGTGTCCGGGCCGGAGAGGCGCCCGGCGAGGCGGTCGACCACCTGGGCGCGGAAGTTGACGCGCAGGACGTCGCCGTGGTCGCCCTGGAGGGGTGCGAACGCGATCCGCAGCAGCGGGTCGGCGCCCCGCTCGCGCTGGCTGACCAGGACGTGCCGGACCATGTGGCGGCCGAGGCCGTCGAGCGGGGCGTCGAGGAGGTCCTGCGCGTCGGTCTCGAAGGACATGACGCGGGCGAAGAGGGCGTCCTTGTTGCCGAAGTACTTGAGGACCAACGGCGCGCTGACACCGGCGCGTTCGGCGACGGCCTTGAGGGTGATGTCGGCGTGCGCGTTGCGCGCGAGGAGGTAGCGGGCGGCTTTGAGGATGGCCGCCTTGGTCGCCTCGGCGTCCCGGCGGGCGGGCGGGGACGCGGTGGGTGGAGGGGTGCTCACGGCACTCATGCTCCCTCCAGCGCCTCGTCCCGCGCACCCTCCGTACGGTCCCCGGCGCGCCGCGTGTCGTCGGGAGCGGGGTCGCCCGGGATGGTCAGGGCCGCCGCGCTCGCCACCAGGGCGATCACGCCCGCGATGCCGAACGCCATCAGGTATCCGTGCAGCGTGGGCAGCGGGAGCCCGCCGACCAGGCTGGTGTGGTGCACCAGCACGGCGGCCACCACGGCGCTGGAGACGGCCTGGCCGATGGTGCGCATCAGGACGTTGACACCGTTCGCGGACGCGGTCTGGCCGGCCGGGACGGCGCGCAGGATGAGCGTGGGCAGCGCCGAGTAGGCGAAGGTGGTGCCGGTGGCAACGACGGTCGCGCCGAGGATGATCGTCCACAGGTCACGGCTGTCGGCGATGCGCACCACATAGCCGAGCGCGATGATCGCGGCGCCGAGGGCGAGCGTGATGCGCGGGCCGCGCGCCGCCGAGATCCGGGCGGAGACGGGTGAGAGCAGCAGCATGGTGATGCCACCGGGCAGCAGGCACAACCCGGTCTGGACGATGGACAGCCCGAGCCCGTACCCGGTCGCCTTCGGCGCCTGCACCAGCTGGGCGGTGACGAGGGAGTTGGCGTAGAACGCGAAGCCGGTCAGCAGGGCCGCCACATGGGACAGGCCCACCCGGGGCCGGGACACCAACCGCAGGTCCACCAGCGGGAGTTCGGTGCGCAGCTGCTGCCACCACCACAGCCCGAACACGACGACCGTGGCGAGGAACAGCCCCAGGATCCGCGCACTGCCCCACCCCCACTGGCCGCCCTGCGACACCCCGAGCAGCAGACACACCAGTCCTACGGCCAGCCCGAGTGCGCCGAGCACGTCGAAGCGGCCCGGGGAACGGACGGGCGACTCGCGCACCGCCCACCAGATCCCCCACACACCGATCGCGCCGAGCGCGCTGGTCGCCCAGAACATGACGTGCCAGTTGGCGTACTGCACGATCAGTGCCGCGAGCGGCAGTCCGAGCGCGGCGCCGATACCGACCGTGGAACTCATCAGGGCCACCGCGCTGCCCCGGCGCTCCGGGGGCAGTTCGTCGCGCAGGATGCTGATCGACAGGGGTACGACGGCTGCGGCGGCGCCTTGCAGGGCGCGGGCGAAGATCAGGACGCGGATGTCGGAGGACAGGGCGCACATGACCGAGCCGACGGTCATCAGGCTCAGGGCACCGGTCAGGACCCGCCGCTTGCCGTACATGTCGCCGGCCCGGCCGAGCACGGGGGTGAGGACCGCGCCGGAGAGCAGGGTCGCGGTGACCATCCAGGAGACGGCACCCGCGGAGGAGTGGGTCAGCCGGGGCAGGGACGGCAGCAGCGGGACGACCACGGTCTGCATGACCGCCATCAGGATCCCGCCGAACGCCAGTACCGGAACGGTGAGCCGGTCCCGCAAGGGGGTCCGCCCGGCGAGGTCGCCGGACGGCTCGGATATCGGGACGGGCTGGCCCATGGGCACTCCAGCTGGCATGAAAAAAGAAGGTGAATGACTATTCACCCTAACTGGTGAATAGTCATTCACCCAACCTTCCCAGGCCGCTCACGGAAGCTCGACCGCTCCCGGAGGGTGCCCTACTTGCGGGAGGCGAGCGCCCGCGCGTGCACGGTCCGCGCGACCTTGGGCCCGAGCCAGCGCTTGAACCGGCGCAGCGCCTCCAGCCGTCCCGCCGCTTTGTCGATGCCGTAGTACACCTGCGGCGGGACGTACGGCAGCAGAGGCGAGTGCCGCTGGCCGAGCAGCGCGAACATGCGGTGCGGGGGCAGGTGGATGTAGCGCTGGAGGTTCTCGTACCACTGGGCGCTGTAGCGGGCCGCGCTCTGGATGGACAACAGGGCGGATCTACGGCGCTGTTCGTACGCGGCGAGGGCCTGCGGCAGTTCGGTGTGGTCGCGCAGGGCGTCCGCGAGGGCGATGGCGTCCTCCAGGGCGAGGGTGGTGCCGGCGCCGATGGAGTAGTGGGTGGTGTGGGCGGCGTCGCCGAGCAGGACGAGGTTGTCTCGGTGCCAGGTGCGGTTGGTCAGCGTACGGAAGTTGAGCCACTGGGCGCTGCCGTCGGCGGAGGCGCGGCCGATCAGGGAGTGCCCGTCCAGGAGGTCGGCGAACAGCTTCTCCAGCAGGACGAGCCCGTCGGCCTCTGCGGCGGTGTCGAGGCCGAGCCCGGTCCAGGTCTCGGGTGCGCACTCGATGACGCAGGTGCTGCCCTCGGGGCCGAACGCGTAGCCGTAGCACCAGATCCAGCCGTGGTCGGTCTCCACGAAGGCGAAGGTGAAGGAGCCGAAGACCTTGCTGGTGCCGAGCCAGATGTACTGGTTGCGGCCGGGCTTGAGTTCGGCGCCGAAGTGGTCGGCGTGCCGGGTGCGCAGCGCGCTGTTGACGCCGTCGGCGGCCACGATCAGATCCGCGTCGGGCAGGTCGTCGGCGGTGACCTCGGACTCGAACTCCAGCCGTACGCCCAGGGATCGGGCCCGTTCGGCGAGGATCTTGAGGAGCCGGTGGCGGCCGATGCCGTGGCCCTCGTCCCCGGGTTGCGTGGTCGTCAGGTCCCGGATGCGGGCGACGCCGTCGCTCCAGCGCACCGAGTGCTCGTCGACGGCCTGCGCGGACTCCGGGTCGTACTCCCGGAGTTGGTCGAGCAGTCCGCGCCAGTACGTCACGCCCCAGCCGTAGGTCGAGCCCTCGGCGTTGCGCTCGTAGACGGTGATGTCGTGGGACGGGTCCTGACGCTTCAGCAGGATCGAGAGATACAGACCGGCGGGCCCGCCTCCGACACAGGCGACCTTCACGCGCACACCCCTGGAGATTACTCAAAGTGGTCAAGTGGAACCGCAGAGTAGCAGCCCGCGGATACAAAGAAGTCCCATCGGCCTCAGGACTCGAAGGCCGACGGGACGCGTCGGGCAGGCGAGGGGCTTACGCCTCGGCCGTGGCGCACTCCGGGTGGCCCCAGCCCTTGGGGTTCTTGCTGATGGGCTCGCCGGCCGCGTAGGCGCGACCGCACAGGCAGCGGCCGGGGAACTTGGCCTTGATGGTGCGGGAGGCCGAACTCGTGCTCTTCCGGGCCGACTTGGCGCTGCCCGCGCGGGCGGGCTTCTTCGGGGTGTCGGGCGAGGGGGGCGGTTCCGGGGAGCCGAGGTCGCTGCCCGCGGGTTCCTGGACGATGGCCGCCTGGCTGGCCGCGCGGTCGGCGAAGTCGTTCAGCGGATCGCCGTCGACCTGGTGGGCGGGGACGTAGCGGAACTCGACCGAGCGACCGCCGAGGAGTTCGTCGATGCGGACGACCAACTCCTGGTTGGCGACTGGCTTTCCGCCGGAGGTCTTCCAGCCGTTGCGCTTCCAGCCGGGCAGCCAGGTGGTGACCGCCTTCATGGCGTACTGCGAGTCCATGCGGATCTCCAGCGGTACGTCCGGTGCGGTCGCCGTCAACAGCCGCTCCAGCGCGGTGAGTTCGGCGACGTTGTTGGTGGCCTTGCCGAGCGGCCCCGCCTCCCAGCGGGCCGGGCTCTCCTTGTCGTCCGAGACGACCCAGGCCCAGGCGGCCGGCCCGGGATTCCCTTTCGAAGCCCCGTCGCACGCGGCCACCACACGTTCACGCATGCGCCCGATCATGCCATGACTGCGCGACGGGCCCCGCGTCACCCCGGACGAGGTCCCGCTCGACAAACAGGGCAGGGCCGGGCCGCGGTGACCTGGGCGACGATCGCCGCGTTCGGGGCGGCCTGGCAGGCGGTGAGCTCCATCGGCCACCTCCTCTCCCCGGAACAGGGCGCAGCGACCTCGGTGACAACGCGGACCGGCTGTGGACCGTATCCGAAGATCTCGTCCGCCGGCCCTCTACGCTGCGCGCATGACCTCGCGACAAGAGCAATGGGCCCGGGTGCGCCGTCACTTGTGGCGGCCCCCGCGCCCCCACGGCGAGCAGCCGCGCGAGCGCGTGGTCGGGCCGCTGGAACTCTTCTACGACCTGGTCGTGGTCGTACTGGTCGCGCAGGCCGCCCACCATCTGTCCGGGGAACTCGACTGGCACGGACTGGGCCTGTTCGCCGCGGTGTTCGCGCTGGTGTGGATCGCCTGGCTCAACGGCAGCCTGCACCACGAACTGCACGGGCACGAGGACGCCCGCGGCCGGAGCATGTTCCTGCTGCAGATCCTCGTACTCGTCCCGCTGGGCGCGTTCATCCCCGGCGCGGGCGACGCGCGCGGTGTCGCGTTCGCCGTGGACGCGGGGGTGCTGTTCGCGGTGCTGGCGTTGCTGTGGCTGCTCGCCTCGCGCAGTGACACGGCCGAATTCCGGCGTCCCAGCCTGCTGTACGTGACGGGGACGGCGGCCTGCGCGGTCGTGCTGGCCGCGAGCGCCGCCCTGCCCGCCGACGCCCGCGTGCTGACGTGGGGTGCGCTGGCCGTCGTCTACCTGGCCGGGTTCGTGGTCATCATCGGAAGGGCCATCCCGGAACAGGTGGTCGCGCTCAGCGTGACCGACGCGCTCACGGAACGGTTCGGGCTGTTCATCATCATCGTGCTCGGCGAGAACGTGACCGGAGTGGTCGACGGACTGGCCCACGAGCCGACCAACGCGCTCACCCTCGCGGTCGGACTCGTCGCCGTCGTCGTCGGGTTCGGCGCGTGGTGGACCTACTTCGACTTCGCCGGACACCGGCTGCCGCGGCCCACGCGCGCGTGCGCCCTGCGGTGGATGGTGGTCCACCTGCCGATCACGGCCGCGGTGGCCGCCATGGGCGCCGCGATGGTCGGCCTCGTCGAGCACGCCCACGACAGCCGGACCCCCGCGGCCACGGCCTGGGTGCTCTGCGTGGGCGCGGCCGTCGTGCTCTGCGCGACAATGGTGCTCGCGGCCTCCACGCGCGCGTGGAGCGAGAACCTCGGGCTCTACCGGCCCCTGGCCCGCACCTGTGTCGCCATGGCCCTCCTCTGCGTGGCCGTCGGCGCCCTGCGCCCGGCTCCCCTCGTCCTGGGCCTGGCGCTCGTCCTGCTCTTCGGCATCCCCTGGGGAGTCGCCGTGGCCAACCGCGTGGCCAACTACGCGGAACCGGCCGTGTGACACCTGTGTGAAAGCACTGGCCATGGTCGACACGGCCGTGGCCTGCGCTCCCGCCCGGTGGGCGGCCGACGGGAGCTGACGCGTGGCCTCGGCTAGACGTCCGTGCTCGTCGGGAACTCGCCCTTGGTCGTGCTCACGTCGATCACCGTGAACGCGGCGCCCTGCGGATCGCTCAGCGCCGCGAACCGCCCGAAGGGACTGTCCATGGGGCCGAAGCGCACGACACCGCCGAGCTCGGTCGCCTTGGCGACGGCCTCGTCGCAGTCGGGGACGGCGAAGTACACGTTGACGTACGACGGCACCTCGGGCGGGAACTCGTCGCCCATCGCCATCCGGCCCAGCACCGTGTCGTCGCCGACGTTGTACATCCGGTAGTCCATGTCGCCGCCGTCCATCTGCTTCTGCGCGTACGGGAAGACCGCCGCGAAGAACGCGTCCGCCTTTGCGGGTTCGCGCGTGAAGATCTCGGCCCAGGCGTAGGCGCCGGGCACGCCCGTGGCCTCGAAGCCCTCGTGGACGCCGCCCTGCCAGACGCCGAAGACGGCGCCGCTGGGCTCACTGGCCAGGCACATCGTGCCGAAGTCGCCGACCTTCATCGGCTCCATCAGCACCTGGCCGCCGTTCTCCCGGATCTTCGCCGCGGTGGCCGCCGCGTCCGGTGACGCGAGGTACAGGCACCACCGCGACTGGCCCTCCGCTCCGGGCATCGGCGGTACGACGGCCGCGACCGCCTTGTCGTCGACGAAGGCCTGGGTGTAGTTGCCGTACTCCGACGACGCGTCGCCGAAGGTCCAGCCGAGCACCTCGCCGTAGAAGCGCTTGGCCCCCTCCACGTCGCTGAACATCGCGTCGGCCCAACAGGGGGTTCCCTCAGGTTGTACGGCCATGATCGCGGCCCTCTCCGGTAGGTCGGGTTGTCCGAATTCTCACGCTAGTCACCCGGAGGGCAGGACGCGCGCCGAACGCCGCGGTCCGTTCCACACTGGCCGTATGGCGGATACGACGACGATGCGCGCGTGGGCCGTGACCGAGCCGGGGCCCGTCGAGGGAGGCTCTCTCCAGCTCGTGGAGAAGCCGGTGCCGGTAGCTGGGGATGGCGAACTGCTCGTGCACGTGCGCGCGTGCGGGGTGTGCCGGACCGATCTGCATGTCACCGAGGGGGACCTGCCGGTGCGCCGCCCGGGGGTGACTCCGGGGCACGAGGTCGTCGGAGAGGTGGCCGGGGTCGGGGCCGGAGTGAGCGGGTTCGCGGTCGGTGACCGGGTGGGCGTCGCCTGGCTGCGCCGTACCGACGGCACCTGCGCGTACTGCCTGCGCGGGGCCGAGAATCTGTGCCCGCGCTCCGAGTACACGGGCTGGGACGCCGACGGCGGCTACGCGGAGTACACGACAGTACCGGCCGCGTTCGCCCACCGACTCCCCGCCGGCCTCGACGACGTGGCCCTGGCACCGCTGCTGTGCGCCGGGATCATCGGCCACCGCGCGCTGCGCCGGGCCGCCCTCCCGCCGGGCGGACGGCTCGGTCTCTACGGCTTCGGGGGCAGCGCCCATCTGTGCGCCCAGGTGGCGCTCGCCGAGGGGGCCACCGTGCATGTGCTGACCCGGGGCAAGGCCGCGCAGCGGCTCGCGCTTGAGCTGGGGGCGGCTTCGGCGCGCGACGCGTACGAGGCTCCGCCGGAGCCGCTCGACAGCGCGATCCTGTTCGCGCCGGTCGGCGATCTCGTGCCGGTGGCGCTGCGGGCGCTCGACCGGGGCGGGGTCCTCGCGGTCGCGGGTATCCATCTCAGCGACACACCGCCCCTGGACTACGAGCACGAGCTGTTCTACGAGAAGGAGTTGCGCAGCGTCACCTCCAACACCCGTGCGGACGCAAGGGAGTTCCTCGCTCTGGCCGCCCGGCACGACGTGCGCGCGACCACGCACACCTATCCGCTCTCACGGGCCGCGGACGCGCTGACGGATCTGAAGGCCGGCCGCTTCGACGGGGCCGCGGTGCTGGTGAACGACCTCAACGGGTAGGCGGCGCACGGAGGTTCGCGCGGCCGAGGCGTTCCAGCACCCCGCGCGCCGAAGAGAGCCCGGTCAACCTCGACCTCGGACAGCTCGACGAGCCCGATACCGTCCGGCGCCGGGAGCGCCTCGCCCGGGAGATCACTCGGGTGATCGGCGCCCGGTCCCCAGCTCCGTCTCGATGAGGCGGTTGAGGTGCCGGCGGGCGTCCTGGGTGCTCAACGGGGGTGCCTGGCGCAGCCGTTGCAGGGCGAGGCCGTCGGCGAGGGCGGCGAAGCGGACGGTGAAGCCGTCGAGGTCGTCGGCGTCGAACTCGCCGTCGGTGACGCCCCGTTGGGCCAGTGCGCGAATCTGCTGGTGCCAGGTCTCGTAGCGGTGGGCCTGGCCGCCGCTGAAGGCCGCGTCGGTGCCCTGTTCGCCCGCGTTCCAGTAGTCGAACCACATGCGCCAGTGCCGGTCGGTGTCCTCGGTGAACAGCGCGTCGACGAGCAGCCGCAGCGCCTCGGCTCCGCTCGTCGCCTGCTCGGCCGCCTCGTTCAACTCGGCGTAGTAGCGCTCGATATGGAGGACCATCGCCTCGGAGAGGATCTCCTGCACACTGCCGAAGTGGTACGTGACGGTGCCGACGGAGACCCCGGCAGCCGCCGCCACGTCCCGGACGCCGACGGCGGCGTAACCGCGTTCCGCTATCAACGGGACGGCCGCCTCGACGATGAGCCGGCGGCGCACCTCGGTGGGCTGCCGGGTGCGGTCGGCGGCGGCGACGGCTCGGCGCGGGGACTTGGTGGCCGGCTGGGGCTGCTTGGCGGCCGTCATCCCGACGTCCTCGGGGTGGTGCGGTGCCATGCTCGCTCGGCCACTGTCTCTCCGTTCGCCCGTGCTTCGACGCGACTGTCCATGACGAAGTCCGCGGCCGTGGCGCGCAGCTCCGTCCGCGCCATGATCTCAGCGTCGTAGTCGTCCCCGCGGCGCAACCGGATCCGCCACTCCGACACGGCGTGCGCGGACAGCGGGTCGTCGCCGCGGATGCGGTACGTCTCCCGCGCGCTCTCCTCGTACCGCAGCCCGTCCGGATACGTCCGCGAACCCCCGTAGTTGGGGTCCACCTCCAGCGTCCACTCGCCCTTGGCGACGTCATGCGTGACGAGTCGCTCGGGGGTCGCCTCGGCGGGCCGGTCGTAGGTCACGTCGAGCGGTGTCGCCTGCTCGGGCGCCTCGAAACGGATCGGCGGCTCCTCCCCGCCTTCCCGCAGGGGCAGTTCTACGGCGCTCTCGGCCGGGACGACCCGCAGTTCGCCGCGCTCGCCGTGCGGCCAGACCCACGGCCAGTAGGTGTCGGAGACGGCGAGCCGGATGCGGTGGCCGGGCGGGAGGGCGTAGCCGATGCCGGTCAGCTCGAACTCGACGTCCTCGTACGTCCCCGGTGTCCACTCGACGGCCCGGTCACGGCCGTGCCTGCTCAGCAGGTTGAGCACGCCCCGGGTGACGAGCGTGGACGAGCCGTCCGGTGCCACGTCGCACAGCCGGGCGATGACGTGGGCACGTGGAGTGCTGCTGTCGAGGCGGAGCCGGACGCGCGGGCGGCCGAGGATCTCGACGCGTTCGGTGAGCGGTTCGGAGTCGAAGCACACCGAACGGCCGTCCTCCTCGCGCTGGTCCGGCGGCAGGTCGCTCGCGTTGCCGAAGGGGAAGAAGCGGCCGGCGTCGAGGCCGGTGTGCTGCGGGGAGCGCACGAGGACGGGGTCCGCGCTCGCACCGAGGGGACGCGAGTCCCAACTGACCTTCTGGCTCGGCCACTTGGCATCACCCACCCAACGGCCCGGCAACACGTCGTACGACGTCGCAGGCGGGACCGGGTCGGTGATCCAGGCCCGCAGCAGGGGCTCCGCCATGGCTCCCGTGTCGATGCCCTTGAGGTGCTGGTCCCACCAGCGCAGGGTCTCCTGGAGGAAGCCGATCGCCGGGCCGGGCGGCAGTCCCCGGTCGGGGTACTGGTGCGACCAGGGGCCGACGATGCCCCGGACTCGGTCCTCGGGCAGGTGCTCGACGAGCCGCAACACGGCGTCCCGGTACGGGTCGTTCCAGCCGCCGACCGCGAGGACGGCCGCGTCGATCGCGGTGTAGTCCTCGCAGACGCTGCCGTGCTTCCAGTAGTCGTCGCGCTGCTGGTGGTCGAGCCAGGTGTGCAGGAAGGGTTCGAGGGCGTCGAGGCGTTCGCGCCACATCGGCACCCAGCGGTCAGCGCCGACGCTCGCCGGGTCCGGCGGGCGCGAGGCGAAGGCGAGCATGGTGCCGGCCCAGGCGAGCATGTCGATGCCGAGGACGGCGCCGCCCGTGTAGTGGACGTCGTTGTCGTAGCGGTCGTCGGTGGAGCAGACGGTGACGATCGCCTTGAGGGGCTCGGGCGCGAGGGCGGCGATCTGAAGAGCGTTGAAGCCGCCCCAGGAGATGCCGAACATGCCGACCTTCCCGGTGCACCAGGCTTGTGCGGCAAGCCAGTTGACGACGTCGACGCCGTCCGCGAGTTCCTGCGCGTCGTACTCGTCGCCGGGCAGGCCCTCGCTGTCGCCGTGGCCCCGGATGTCGACGCGGACGGAGGCGTATCCGTGTCCGGCGTACCAGGGGTGGCGCTGGGCGTCGCGCGGTGCGGTCCAGTCGCTCTTGCGGTACGGGAGGTATTCGAGCAGCGCGGGTACGGGGTCCGACTCGGCGTCATCGGGCCGCCAGATGCGGGCGTGCAGCCGGGTCCTTCCGTCCCGGGTGGGGATCCAGACGTCCTCGCGGACGACCTGGCGCTCGAACTGTTCGCGGTACTTCACAAAGCTCCTTCTGCCACGGGGGCGTTGAGGGGGCGCCAGCGCCGGACGCGGTGGGCGTCGTCGCCGTTCTCGGTCCAGATGTCGTCCCCGTCCGCCGCGTCGGCCCAGTCGGCGGTGTCGTCGACGTAGGGCTGTGCGTCGGGGTCGGGTTCGAGGGCGGCGGCCATGAGTTGGCGGGTGTAGGGGTGCTGGGGGTCGGCGAAGACGGTCTCCGTCGGGCCTTCCTCGACGACGACTCCGTGGCGCAGTACGACGACCCGGTCCGCGATGCCCCGTACGACGGCCAGGTCGTGGCTGATGAACAGGCAGGCCAGGTCGCGCTCGCGCCGCAGGTCGTCGAGGAGCCGGAGTACGTCGGCCTGGACCGACACATCCAGGGCTGTGGTGATCTCGTCGGCGATCAGGACGTCCGGCTCGCCCGCCAACGCCCTTGCGATGCCTATGCGTTGACGCTGGCCGCCGGAGAGCTGCGCGGGCAGGCGGTCGGCGAGGGCCGGGTCGAGGCGTACGTCGGCGATGAGTTGCCGGGCCCGCTCGGTCGCCTCGGTGCGGTCGGTCACCGTGCCGAAGAAGCGCAGGGGGTGACGGACCGCGTCGCCCACGGAACGGCGGGGGTTGAGCGAGGTGTCGGCGTTCTGGAAGACGAGCTGCACCCGGCGGCGCAGGGACAGCGGTCGTTGCTGCGCGGGGCGGGCCAGGTCGCCGTCCGCGTGCTTCATCGTGCCGCCGGACAGGGTGCGCAGTCCGGCCAGGCTCCACGCGAGGGTGGACTTGCCGCTGCCCGACTCGCCCACGAGGGCGAGGACTTCGCCGCGCCGGACGTCGAAGGAGACGCCGTGGACGGCGCGGGTGCTGCCGTAGTCGATGGTGATGTCCTGTGCGGAGACGGCCACGGGGGCGTCGGCGGGGACTTCCGCCCGGGGCCTGACCTCCCGCTCCCCCGCATCGCCGACGACGGCGAGCCCGGAGTCGTCGAGGCGCGGCACGCTCGCCAACAGGCGGCGCGTATACGGGTCTTGGGGCTGCGAGAACAACTGCCGCGTGGGTGCCGACTCCACCACGCGCCCGGACCGCAGGACGGTCACCTCGTCGGCCATGTGGGCGACGACGCCGAGGTCGTGGCTCACCAGGACCGCGGCCAGGCCGAGTTCGTCGCGCAGGGCGGCGATCAGGTCGAGGACGCTGCGCTGGGTGACGACGTCCAGGCCGGTCGTCGGCTCGTCGAGGACCAGGACCTTGGGGCGGGCCGCGATGGCCATGGCGATGGCGACGCGCTGCTGCTGGCCGCCGGAGAGTTCGTGCGGGTAGCGGCGGGCGAGTTCGGCGGGGTTCGGCAGCCGGACCTGTTCGAGGAGGTCGACGACGGGGACGTCACCGCCCGCCTCGGCGATCTGCCGTCCGATGCGCATGGAGGGGGTCAGGGCGTGGCCGGCGTTCTGGCCGACCATCGCGACCGTTCCGCCGCGCAGCTGTCGCAACTCCCGTGCGGGCAGGGCGAATACGTCGGCACCGGACACCTGGACCGAGCCCCCGGTGATCCGGGAGCCGTGCCGCAGGTGGCCGAGGAGGGTCGCGGCGATGGTCGACTTGCCGCTGCCGGACTCACCGACGAGGGCGTGGGTCTGCCCCTCGGCGACGTCCAGCGACACCTCGTGCACGACGGGCACGTCCTGGCCGCCCGAACGGTAGGCCACGGACAGGGAGTTGACGGACACGATCGAGGCCATCAGGAGCCCTCCCTGATCCGGTCGACGCCCCACGCCTTGGACAGGCCGTCGGCCGCGAGGTTGAGCCCGACCACGAGGGTGGCCAGCGCGATGATGGGGGCGAGGCTGGCCATCGGGACGACGGTGATGGCGGTGCGGTTCTCGGCAACCATCAGGCCCCAGTCCGGAGTTGGCGGGTCGGCGCCGAAGCCGAGGAAGGACAGCGAGGAGATCAGCAGCACGACCCAGGAGGCCCGCATCGCGAACTCCACGCACACCACGTCGGTGATGTTCGGCAGGATCTCCCGGCGCAGGATCGACCAGGTGCTCTCGCCGCGGGCGCGGGCCGCGGTCACGTAGTCGGCGGGGACGACCGCGAGGGCGGCGCCGCGCACGACACGGACGACCTGCGGGACGTAGGTGATCGCGACGGCGAGGACGATGACCGCGGGGCCGGTGCCCAGGGCGGTGACCACGACGAGGAGCGCCAGGACGGAGGGGATGGACAGGATCGCGTCCAGGATCCGGCCCAGTACGTCGTCGAACCAGCCGCCGCGCAGGGCCGCCGCGCAGCCGATGACCGTGCCGAGGGCGACGGTGATCAGGGTCGCGGTGACGGAGATGCCGAGGGCGTACCGGCCGCCGTAGAGGACGCGGGCGAGGACGTCCCGGCCGTACTGGTCGGTGCCGGCCCAGTGGCTCCAACTCGGGCCGAGCAGGGCGTGGTTGGCGTCGTTGGCGATCGGGTCGTAGGAGGTGAGGAGGGGGGCGAGCAGCGCGATCAGGACGTGTACGGCGACGATCGCGAGGCCGACGAGTGCCGTGCGGGAACTGCTCACGGTGCGCCAGGCGCGGACGGTGCGGGCGCCTCGTACGGTCGTCGGCGGGACGGTGTCGAGCGTGGTCATCGAGTCCTCCCTCGGGTGCGGAGCCTGGGGTTGAGGGCCATGGTGGCGAGGTCGGCCGCGAGGTTGCAGACGACGTAGACGACCGCGCTGATGAGGGCGATGGCCTGGATGGTGGGCAGGTCGCGGTTCTGCACCGAGGAGAGCATCAGCTTGCCGATGCCCGGGTAGTTGAAGACGTTCTCGACCACCGCGACCCCGCCGACCAGCCAGGCGACGTTGAGCGCGATGACGTGCAGGGTGGGCAACAGAGCGCTGGGCAGGGCGTGTCGGGTGACGACCCGCCAGGTGGAGAGGCCCTTGAGGCGGGCGGTGGTGACGTACTCGGTGGCCATCACGTCGATGACCGAGGTGCGGGCCATGCGGACGATGTACGCGGCCATCACCACGGCGAGCGCGAGGGCGGGAAGCCATACGGCGGGCAGGAGTTGGGAGACGCTGGCGTCGGGGCCGTAGAGGACGACCGCGGGGAACCACGGGAGGGCGACCGAGAAGCACAGGACGAGGACGGTGGCGACGACGAACTCGGGGACGCTCATGCCGACGAGGCTGACGGTGGAGATGACGTGGTCGGGCCAGCGGTCGCGGTAGAGGCCCGCGAGGATGCCGAGGACGATCGAGCCGGTGACCGCGAAGAGGACCGTGATGACGGCGATCAGCGCGGAGTTGCCGAGGTACATGGACACTTCGCCGCCGACGGCCTTGCCGGTGACGAGGGAGGTGCCGAAGTCGCCGTGGAGCGCGCCCCAGACCCAGTCCCAGTACCGCTCCCAGGCCGGCCGGTCGAGCTTCAGCTTCTCGCGCAGGGCCGCCACCGCGTCCGGGGTCGCGTCCTTGCCGAGGATCTGGGTGGCGACGTCGCCGGGCAGCGCCTGCACGGCGAGGAAGACGAGGATGGAGGAGAGGAAGAGGGTGCCAACTGCCGCCGCGATACGGCGGGTTATGAAGGAGAGCATGGTCAGGCTCCCTTCAGGCCGATGTTGAGGTAGTCGAACTCGAAGCCGTGCTCGGCGTATCCGCGCACCTTGCGGGAGATGCCGACGAGCCGGTCGGCAAACATCGGGGTCATCGCCCCGCCTCTCTCGATCACCAACGTCTGCGCCTCGCCGTAGAGTTCGCGCCGTTTGGTGTCGTCGATCTCGGCGCGGGCCCTGTCGAGCACCGCGTCGAACTGCTTGTCGGACCAGGCGGTCTCGTTGTAGGAGGAGCCGCTGCGGAAGATCTGGGTGAAGAGCTGGTCGACGGGCCGGCCCGTGAACCAGTAGGTGGCCATCAGCGGCTTCTTCATCCAGATCTGCGTGTAGTACGAGTCCGCGGAGGCCGTCTTGACCTTGATCCGGATACCGGCGCGCTTCGCCGAGTCCTGGTAGGCGAGCGCCATCGGCGTGAACAGCGGGTCGTAGGACGAGGTGTAGAGGTCCATCGCCAGACCCTCGTGGCCCGCCTGTTTCAGCAGGTACTTCGCCTTCTCCGGGTCGTGCTTCGGATGCGCGGAGATGTACGCGGGATCGCTCGGCGGTACCGGGTTGTCCCAGCCGGGGGTGCCCGCGCCCTGGAGAGCGACCTTGACCATGTGCTCGGGGTCGTAGGCGAGCTTCATCGCCTGGCGGACGCGGACGTCGGTGAAGGGCTTCTCGGTGGTGAGCATCGGGAGGACGTACCACTGGGCGTTCTTCACGCGGGCGATGGTCGCGCGGTCGGAGGCGGCGACCACGCGGGCGGTCGCGAAGTCGAGGTTGGTCTGCGAGAGCAGGTCAACCTGTCCTGCCAGCAGGGCATTTGAGCGGGCCGACATGTCGGCGACCGAGTAGAAGGCCACGGCGTCGAGGACGGGGCGGCCCGCGAAGTGGTCCTTGTACGCGGTGACGCGGCCGGGGCCCGCGGGCGCGAACGACTCCAGCTTGAAGGGGCCGGTGCCGATGCCGGTGCGGCCGATCGACTTCGCGCTGCCGTCGGGGATGACGTAGCAGTTGTAGTGCGTCAGCAGGCTCGGGAACTCGGCGTTCGGGCTCTTCAGCGGGACGACGAGGGTGTGGGCGTCGGGTGTGCCCAGTTTCGCCGGGTCGATGAGCGGAGCGAGGACCGCGGCCTGCGGGGACGCCGTCGCCTTGTCGAGGATGTGGCGCAGCGTGTAGGCGGCGTCGGCGGAGGTGAAGGCGCGGCCGTTGTGGAAGGCGACGTCCTTGCGGAGGCGGAAGGTCCAGGTGCGGGCCTTGGCGTCGGTCTCCCAGGACTCGGCGAGGTCGGGGGCCAGCTCACCGTTCGCGGCGACGCGGACGAGCCGGTTGTAGAGGGCACCCAGGTACTCGTACGCCGACAGGGAGCTGGCCGGGTCGAGGGTCTCGGCGTCGGAGGCGGGCGGTCGGGCGATGCGCAGGGTGCCGCCGCGGTCGGGGGCGCCCTTCGCGGCGGCGGCCGGCAGGACGGGCGCGGCCTCCGCCCCGGAACAGCCGGTCAGCAGCCAGGACCCGCCGATCGCGGCGGCCGAGGCGACGCCCGCGGCGAGCACCGACCGGCGGCCCGGGTGGTGGATGTCGGACATGTACCGACCGTCCTTGTCGCTATTCGTTCAGCCGAACGATTGAGTGAAGTTGGTGAACGATAACGAGGGGATGGTTTCCCGCCAACCCTTTGGGCGCGGAAATTAACGTCCGAAACGCACTGGTTACGCGGAGGGGGTGTGCGCGGGGCGCGGGAACGGGCCGTGCGGGGGCTCCGGGGGCGGTCGCTCAGGCGGTGGTCTCGCGGGTCCGGGGCGGCAGGGCCGTCGCCGCGAGGGCGAGGGACGCGCGGGCGAGGGACGCGTGGACGTTGCCGCCGGAGGCCACGATGAGGTGACCGAGGCGATGGTCGCCGCCCGAGAATCCGACGACGACGGTCAGGGTGACGCCGGGGCGCAGGCCGGGGAGATCTGAGGGCGAGGCCCAGAGGATGGGAGGTCCTGGCAGGGGCCTCAGGTGATCAAGCCGATCCCTGGCCGTCACGCCTGGACGTCGGCTCCGTACGGCAGGAGGCGTCGGACCTTCTGCGCTTCACTGCCCGCGCCCACCACCGGTGCTGATCGGTTCCCTCCACCGGAGTGGGTCCGATTGGACGGGCGACCCGGTGCCTGGAGCGGGCTCTTCGCATCCACGGCGGCCCGTACTTGAAGGGCGCGGTCGATGGCTTCCGGGGTCGTGGCTGGGCGCCGAGCGTCGCCGAGGTGGCGGCGCCGGCGCAGGCATCCTCCACGTGGCCGAAGGGCGGCCGGTCCGCCCGCCGGCCCCGCTGTCACTCCCCCGCGAAGGCCTTCTCCAGTGCCGCGAGGTCGAACTTGCTCATCGCCATGAAGGACTCCGTCGCGCGGGCGACCTTCGCCGGGTCCGGGTCGGTGATCATCTCGATGAGCCGGTTGGGGACGACCTGCCAGGAGACGCCGAACTTGTCCTTGAGCCAGCCGCAGGGGCCGGGCTCGCCGCCGTCGGTGAGCTTGGTCCAGTAGTAGTCGATGTCCTCCTGGTTCTCGCACGGGATCTGGAAGGAGACCGCCTCGCTGAACGTGAACTGCGGGCCGCCGTTCAGGCCGACGAACTTCTGGCCGAAGGCCGTGAACTCCACGGTGAGCACGGTGCCCGCCGGCAGCGGGGCGCCCTCGCCGTAGTGGCTGACGCGCCCGATGCTGGAGTTCTTGAAGATCGACACGTAGTGGTGGGCCGCTTCCTCGGCCTGACCGTCGAACCAGAGACACGTGGTGAATCCGTCGGTGCGTGCGTCGGTGGTCATGAGCTCCTCCATGGGCTCCAGGTGCATCGAACACGGTCATCTGTATCGACCGGGGCGAGCCGCGAAACTCATCGGTCCGACGGCAGAACAATCCGGGTGGCCGATCCCCCGCCCGGAACTAGCCTCGGATCCCATGACGTCCTCGCAGGCAGACAGCGCCCAGCCGTCCCCTATCGACCCGTCCCGCATCGACCCGTTCCGCATCGACATCCCACAGGCCGACCTCGACGACCTGCACGCCCGCCTCGACCGCACCCGCTGGCCCGACGAGCTGCCCGGCACCGGCTGGGCGTACGGCGTACCGGCCGGCTATCTGCGGGAACTGGTCCGGTACTGGCGGCACACCTACGACTGGCGTGCGGCCGAGGCCGAGCTGAACGCGTGGCCGCAGTTCACCACCACCATCGACGGGTCGAAGGTCCACTTCGCGCACATCCGCTCCCCGGAACCGGACGCCACCCCGCTGATCATCACCCACGGCTGGCCGGGCTCGATCGTCGAATTCGTGGACATCGTGGGCCTGTTGACCGATCCGGCGGCCCACGGCGGCGACCCCGCCGACGCCTTCCACGTGGTCGTACCCAGCATCCCCGGCTTCGGGCTGTCCGGGCCGCCTGCCGACACCGGCTGGGAGCCAGGCCGGATCGCCGACGCCTGGGCCGAGTTGATGCGCCGGCTCGGCTACGAGCGGTTCGGCGCGCAGGGCGGCGACTGGGGCTCGGCGATCTCCCGCGAGCTGGGCCGCGCCCACCCCGACCGGGTCATCGGCGTCCACCTCAACCTGCTGCCGGGCGCACAGGCACTCACCGAGCCCACCGCCGAGGAACTCGCCGAACTCGGCCCCGAGGAGCGGGCGGACGCCCAGGAATCCTGGCGCCGCTGGACCGCCTGGTCGCGCGAGGGCACCGGATACGCCGTCCTGCACGCCACCCGCCCGCAGACCCTGGCGTACGCCCTCACGGACTCGCCGGTCGGCCAACTCGCCTGGATCGTCGAGAAGTTCAGGGAGTGGACCGACTCGGAGGAACTGCCCGAGGAGGCCGTCGACCGGGACCGGCTGCTCACCAACGTGATGCTGTACTGGCTGACGGGGACCGCCGGTTCGGCCGCCCGCATCTACTACGAGCGGGCCCACGCCACCGGCGCCCGGGCCGCCGCGCCCACCCTTCCCTCGACCACCCCCACCGCGCTCGCCGTCTTCCCGGCCGAGATCCAGATCCCGCTCCGCCACAAGGCCGAGCGCACCGAGAACATCGTCCGCTGGACCAGGCTCGACCGGGGCGGCCACTTCGCCGCGATGGAGGAACCGGACCTGCTGGCAGCGGACGTACGGGCCTTCTTCCGGCAGCTGCGCGAAGAGGGCTCCGGCTGACCCCTCTGCTCACGGCGAATCTGCTGAGGGCCTAGAAACCCCCAGGCGGGGGCGTTGTCGGCCGACAGTGGAGACAGGTCACGACACTCTCGACACCCTCGACAAGGAGTGCCCATGTCTCCACTCACGGCCGGTTTCGCACCGGCCCTCATGCCCCGCGCCGAGGAGGGCGACACCCCGTCCTCCCGCTTCGACGACCACCTCGCCGCCCAACTCCTCGGGCAGCGCATCGTGTTCCTCGGTACGCAGGTCGACGAGGTCTCCGCGAACCGGGTCTGCGCCCAGTTGCTGCTCCTGTCCGCGGAGGACCCGCGTACGGACATCAGCCTGTACATCAACAGCCCGGGCGGCTCGGTGACGGCGGGCCTCGCCATCTACGACACGATGCGGCTGATCCCGAACGACGTCGCGACGCTGACCATGGGATTCGCGGCGAGCATGGGCCAGTTCCTGCTCAGCGTCGGCACCCACGGCAAGCGCTACGCCCTGCCCCACGCGCGGGTCATGATGCACCAGCCGTCGGCGGGCATCGGCGGCACCACCGCCGACATCGAGATCCAGGCGGAGAACCTGGACTTCACGAAGAGGACCATCGAGCGGCTGACCGCTCAGCACACCGGCCAGAGCGAGGAGACCATCTCCCGCGACGGCGACCGCGACCGCTGGTTCACGGCGGAACAGGCCAAGGAGTACGGCATGGTGGACCGGGTCGTCGCCTCGCTGGACGACGTGCGCCCGGCCGCCTCGAAGCGACGGATGGGGCTCTGACATGGGGACGTACACGATTCCGAACGTCGTCGAACGGACCCCGAACGGCGAGCGTTCGTACGACGTGTTCAGCCGGCTGCTGTCCGAGCGGATCATCTTCCTCGGCACCGACATCGATGACGGCGTCGCCAACGTCGTCATCGCGCAGCTCCTCCATCTGGAGTCGTCGGCGCCGGAGCGGGAGCTCGCGATCTACATCAACTCGCCCGGCGGCTCGTTCACTTCGCTGATGGCCATCTACGACACCATGACGTACGTACAGGCCCCCATCTCGACGTTCTGCGTCGGTCAGGCCGCCTCGACGGCGGCCGTGCTGCTGGCCGGCGGGGACCCCGGGCGGCGGTTCGTCCTGGAGCACGCGCGCGTGCTGCTCGGCCAGCCGGCGAGCGGCGGGCAGCGTGGCATGGTCTCCGATCTCGCCCTCCAGGCGAAGGAGATGGTGCGGATCCGCTCCCAGGTGGAGGAGGTGCTGTCCCGGCACACCCACCACGACATCGCCACGCTGCGCGCCGACATGGACCGCGACAAGGTGTTCACCGCGCAGGAGGCCGTGGCGTACGGCCTGGCCGACGAGGTGGTCAGCCGACGCCTCGGCCCGCTCTGAGCGACGCTGTCAGGCGGCGACCAGGCTGAGCTGCCCGTTGTACGGCGAAGTGACCCTGCCCTGACGCCTGTTGCGGTGCCGGCCGAGTTCGTCCCCGGCCAGCGACAGCAGGTCGGCGAGGTCGAGGCCGAGGGCATGGGCGGCGGCCGCGAGGACCTCCGAGGAGGCCTCCTTGCGGCCCCGCTCCACCTCCGAGAGATACGGCATGGAGATCCGGGCGGCGTCGGCCACGTCCTTCAACGTGCGCTCCTGCGCGAGGCGTTCGCGTCGTAGGACGTCACCGACCAGGTCGCGCCACAAGGGTTCCTTGGGCGCGGGAACCTGTGGCTCCGGCAGGTGAGGGGCCGGCTCGTGCGGGCGCAGCGGAATCACGCGGGCTTGGTTCGGCGCTTGGTTGCTCACCCCCTCAGACTAAAAGCCTTGGACGTGAGGGCAAGGGATCAGCATTCTGCCCTGGGGGGAATCGCCGATACGAAAGGGTGCCGGAACGGTGCTGCGCGACACATTCGACAGGGCGGCCGAGCGCTACGACCGGGCCCGCCCCCGGTATCCGCGCTCCCTGGTCGACGAACTGGCCCGCACGGCGGACCTCGGCCCGGCCGGCCGGGTCCTTGAGATCGCCCCCGGCACCGGCCAACTCACCGTCCCGCTGGCCGAGTTCGGCTGCCGGCTGACCGCCGTGGAACTGGGTCCGTCGCTCGCGGCGCTGGCCCGGCGCAATCTGAGCGCGTTCCCGCGGGTGGACGTACAGGTCGCGGACTTCGAGCTGTGGGAGGTGCCGGACGAGCCGTTCGACCTGGCGGTGATCGCGACGGCGTACCACTGGTTCGATCCCGGGAGGTTCCTCGCGAAGACGGCGTCCGCGCTGCGTCCCGGCGGGCACCTCGCGGTCGTCACCACCCACCATGTGGCGGGCGGCACCCAGGATTTCTTCGACCGGATGCAGCGCTGCTACGAACGCTGGGACCCGGCCACTCCGCCCGGCTTCCGGAGTCCCACCGAGGACGACACGGCAACGGACACAGGAGAGTTCGAGGGCTCCGCGTACTTCGAGGACGTCACGGTGTGGCGGGGCGCGCAGGAGATCACGTACACGACCGACGAGTATCTCGACGTCGTGCTCACGTACTCGGGCCATCTCGCGATGGACGAGCCCTCGCGCCAGGGCCTGCTGGCCTGTCTCCGGGAGCTGCTGGAGACGCGGCACGGCGGCCGGGTCACCAAGCGGTACTTCCACGAGCTGATCACGGCCACCCGGACCGGGACGTGAGGGACGGGGCGTGAGGGCCTAGCGGTCCTCTCCGCCCAGGTACACCACGGCGCGCACCCGCTTGCCGACCGGGACCCGTTCGACGCTCACCTGCGCGGCCAGGGCGTGGACTATCTCCAGGCCGTGCCGGCCGATGCGCTCGGGGTCCCGGGCGAAGAGCCGGGGCAGGGCGACGCTGCTGTCGCAGACGGACACCGTCACCGAGGTGTCCGTGCCCTCCAGCTCCAGGATGTACGGCCCGTTGCTGTGGCGATCCGCGTTGGTGACCAACTCGCTCACCACCAGCAGCAGTTCGCCGTCGGACTGGTCGTCGATCGTGGCGCACCACTCGGTTCTGAGCTGTTCCAGGAACTGGTGGGTGAAGTGCCGGGCCGCTGAGATGCAGCCCGGTTCGCCGGTGTAGTGCGCCGCCCGCCTCAGCGGTTCCACGGGCACGTCGAAACGAGTCGGTATCACTACCCCGTCCCGGTGGTCGATCATGCGTGTCTCTCTCGGAAGGCGGCACTGCCGGTCGCTGTCGTACCAGTGCTCGTACCCAGCCCCACGCCCGGCAGTCCCCCCGATCAGAGTGACGGTGAAATCGACCCCGCCGAAACCGGCGCGCTGAAGCTGGACGACGAGGTCGTGGTCGTGTCGGAAGCCGGCGATGCGGGTGGGGAGGACGAGGCCGAGGAGGCGGAAGAGGCTGACGACGACTCCGTCGACGGCGGCTCGGAGGACGGGGACTCCGAGTTCGGGGACGAGGAGGACGGCGAGGACGGTGCGCTCGACGTCGGCGGGCACGGGCTGGTGGACGTGCCGGGCGTTCCCGGCGTACCGGGGGCCGTGGAGGCGCACGGCGACGGGGAGTTGGAGGACGGCGAGGTCGGCGGGGACACGGTGACCGAGGGGCTGGCCGGGTTCACCGGCGGCGGGGTCTTGTGGTCGTGCTTGCCCGTGTCGCCGTGGTGGCGGCCGAACCAGTGGTGGTTGTCGGGGTCGTAGATCACGAAGATGTTGATGATCTGGGGTGCGGGGGTGACCACGACGACGTTCTGCGGCCGGTACGAGGACCAGGTGTCGCCGGTGCGCTTCGGGGTGGTCTGCTGGGCGACGGGCGGCGACAGGGGGTTGCCGCAGGCGCAGCGGACGCGGGGCACGCCGTGGTTGTCGACGAGGACGGCGGTGCCGGCCTGGAGGACGGCCTGGTAGCTGGTGGCGGCGCCGTCGCGGTAGCCGTGGTTGGTGACACGGGTGTCCATGCGCAGCTGTACGGGGGTGAGCGAGCGCAGGTAGGCGGGGACTCCGGCGGGCTGGACGCCGACGACGGACGCGAACGCCGTGTTCTTGGCCGGGGCCGCCTGGAGCGCCTTGATCTGCTTCTCGACGTCACAGCTGGAGACGTTCTGGGTGCCGCCGTAGAGACCGGGGGCGCCGCCGTCGACGCCACGCACCGCGTTCACCGGTTCCGAGGCACTGGGGGACGCGGAGACGGGCGGGGCGGAGTTCTCGGTGGCGCTGGACTCGGTGAACGGGTCGGGCCCGGTCTTGGCCGCGGCCTGGAGAAAGACCTCGCCCTTGCTCGCGGTGTTGCTCGAACCGCCGTCGGACCGGGTGAAGACGAGCCCCAGCACCACGGCGGCCACCACGACAGCCGTGAGGATCGCGACCCGCGGCACCGACTTCCACCAGGGCCGGTGCGGCTCCGGTGCTCCCGCACCGCCGCCGCCCGAGGGCTGCGAGGGCGGGCCGGAAGGCGGCTGGGAGGGTCCCGACAGCGGGCCGGAGGGCGGTCCGGTGGGGCGGCCTGAAGACGGAGGTTCGACGCTCACGAGCTCTTCTTCCCGACGCGGTCGACTGCGGCACTCGTAATGATTTGTGCCGCTTTATCCACAACGACCCCATTGTGTGCTCGGGTCCCGGTCCGCCCGCAAGCCGACGCGGACGGCCCTCCCGGCGGGCGCGCTCCCCGGCCGCTGCTTAGCGTGACAACGTGACCCCCCGAACCCCCTCTGACCAGGCAGTAGCCCAACACGGCTGGCTCCAGGCGCTTGCCACGATGCTGGCAGGAGTGCTCGGCATGGGCCTGGTCTCCGCGCTGGGCCTGTGGGCGGCGGGCGCGACGGACCTCCCGGACGGCGCGTTCCCCAGGGTCGTCACGGCCACGGTGGTGACGGCGGTGGGCGGCACGATGAAACTCACCGGCAACGCCGGCTCCCTGGCCGACACCAAGGCAGGCCTGACCGTCATCCCCCTCTCGGTAACCCTGACCGGCGCCCTGCTGACCGCGGCAGGCTTCCTACGACCCCTCCGGCACCGAGCGGTCGCCTCGGGCGCGGAACTGGCCGGCTGGGCCGCCCGAATCGCCGTCCTGTGGCTGCTCGCCCTGATCGGACTGGCCCTGGGCGCGCGCCAGAAGTTCTCGATCTCCCTGGGCACCGGAACCCTGGGCGACATCGGCGACCTGCTGGGCGCGTCCCCCGAGGTCGGCTTCGAGGCGGACGTACCGCAGACGGTGCTGTTCGGACTGCTGTGGCTGGCAGGGGTACTGATCCTGGCCCTCCTGGTCTCCCCCGGCGCCCCGCTCCCCGCCCGCCTCCTCCGCTTCCACGCGTCGGTACGCCCGGCAGCGTTCGCGGTGGTAGCGCTGCTCGTCACCTACGTAGCACTGGGCGTCGTCCTGGCCCTGGTCGTAGCGGCGACACGCGGCTACGCCGCCCAGACCTTCGCCCTCATCCTCCTGGGCATGCCGAACCTGGTCTGGCTGGCCCTCACGATCGGACTGGGCGCCACCTGGAACGGCCGGGTCGACGGCCCCTTCGGCCTCCCCGTCCCCCGCCTCCTGAACGAGGTCCTGCGCACCCCGGACATCTCCACCCTGAACCTGCGCTCGCTCGCCGCCCACGACAACGGCGTGTGGTGGCTCCTGGCCGTGAACGCGGTCCTGCTCCTGTCGGCCGCCTTCCTGATGGCCGCCCGCTCCCCGGCCCACGTACGCGCCTGGCAACACGCCGTCCACCTGGCGATCGCCTTCGCCCTCGCGGTCCTCATGATCTGCCTGGTCGGACGAACCTCGGCCCACTACGGCCTCTCCCTCCTCGGCATCGGCGACGTGGGAGGCGGCCTGTCCGGAGACCTGTTCCTGAAACCCGAGGTGTGGTCGGCGATGGGTCTGGCCGCGCTGTGGGGTCTGATCGCGGGATTCCTCGGCGCCCTCCTGGCAAGGCCGGTCCACCGACGGGGCGAGGTGGAAATTCCCGCGCAGCCGCAACGCCAGGCATGAGAGTGTGCGCCCACCCAAAGGAAGGGCAGACATGGCATTGCCTCTCGAAGACCGCCTGGCCATAACGGAGTTGATCGCCCTGCACGGCCACCTGGTCGACGAGGGCGAACTCGACCGCCTGACCGAGGTGTTCACCCCGGACGTCGAGTACGACCTCACCGACTTCGGCCAGGGCACACTCACCGGCCTCACCCAACTCGTGGACGCGGCCCTTGCGTTGGGCGCCGCGAACCCTGTCGCCCATCACGTCACCAACGTGGTGGTGGAGGAGTTGGCGGACGGTCGGGTGCGGGCCCGATCGAAGGGCCTGGGCATCAAAGCGGACGGCTCATGCGGATCGGTGACGTACGAGGACACGGTGGTCCGGGTGGGGTCGGTTTGGCGAATCGCGCGCCGCAGAGTCACGGCACGACGAGTACCCCTCAACGGCCTGACGCCGGGGACTGCAGCGTCCCTTTAGGGGCGCGGGGCTGTGTCAATTTGCGGCTCCGCCGCGTGGGCGCGACCAGCCACGACGCACCCGCAGACGAAACACTAGCCAAGCCGCCTGAAGACCGGCTCCGCCCACCGAGGCGGCGCAGGCGGCCCCTCATCCCGCCCCCGAGCCACCGCCACCCACCGGTCCACCTCAGTCGGCGCATGCCCGGCATCACCCCCACGCAACTCCGTGACAAACGCCAGACAAGACTCGTAACGATCATCAGGACTCTTCGCCAACGCCTTCGCGAAAACCCCGTCGATGTGCCCCGGCAGATCACCCCGAGCCTCGCTGACCGCCGGAGGCATGTCGTACTGGTGTGCCCACAGCAAGGCCATGTCGTCGTCCCGCCGAAACGGCGGCTGCCCGGCGAGGGTCTCGTAGACGACGCACGCGAGCCCGTACACATCACACCGGCCGTCGACCGGCCGCCCGGAGATCTGCTCAGGAGCCACATAGTCGAGCGTGCCGACGAACTGCCCCACGGTCGTGAACCCGGTCAGGGACAGGGACTTCTTCGTCAGGCCGAAGTCGGTCAAGTACACGTGCTCCGGGTGGTCGCTGTCCGTGCCGCGGGCCACGAGGATGTTGCCGGGTTTCACGTCCCGGTGGACGAGCCCGTGTTCGTGGGCCGCGTCCAGCGCGGACGCGACCTGCGTGGCGATGCGGGTGGCAGTCGGGAGCGTCAACGGCCCCTCCCGGTCCAGGAGATGACGCAGGTCGCTGCCGGCGACGTAGCGCATGGCGATGTACAGGACGCCGTCCGTCTCGCCCGCCTCGAAGACGGGGACGATGTGCGGGTGGTCGATCGCGGCGGCGACCCGGGACTCGTGGGTGAAACGTTTGCGGAAGGTGTCGTTGCGGGCGAGTTCGGGGGCGAGGAGCTTGAGGGCGACCGTGCGGTCGAGGCGGAGGTCGTGAGCGCGGTAGACGACGGCCATGCCGCCGCGGCCGATCTCGTCCTCGATGCGGTAGCCGGCGATCTGCTGCCCGATCAGTTCGGAGGGGCGGCCGGAGAAGAGGCTCGCGTCACGGGCCATCGGGGCTCACGACCTGGGTGGGGGCGTGACCGGGGTCGGCCGGTTCGGCACGGGGCCCGTCGGCCGAGGCGTAGGTGCTGAGGCGGGTGCCGTCGCCGTGGACCCAGCGCTCGTGGTCGGCGTCGTAGAGCCAGACGGACTCTCCGTCGACGACCACGCCGATCCGCAAGCCCTTGGTGCGGGCCTGGAAGGACGCGCCGTCCAGGCCGCCGCCCGCGAGATCCTCCACCGCGCTGCGGTAGCGGGCGAGGGCCTGTTCGGCGCGGGCGAGCAGCGGGCGCGGGTCGGCGGTGCGGGTGAGGGGGCCGCCGGCCGCCGGTGGGTCCTGGGAGACGGAGATCAGGTGGCGGCCGTCGACCCAGGCGGACCAGCCGTTGGAGCACAGGGCGTGGGCCCAGTCGCCGCGCCGTTCCAGCAACTGCACCGGGAGCAGCGCGTCGAGCGGCACGGTGGGGCGGGCGGGGTCCGGGGCCTCCCAGGCGGGCATCCCGTGCTCGGGGACGACATGCGTGGGCCGGAAGCCGGGGGACGGGATCGTCATCGTGGCGGCCCCTATTTCCGCATCACGGCGGGTTCGTGCCGCCGCAGCAGCCGGGAGACCAGGATTCCGAAGAGCAGCGACAGCACGACCAGCATGCCCATGTTGAGCAGCCACACCCCGGCCGAGTGCCGGAACATCGGGTCGCCGGTCAGCTCGCCGGGCACGATCCGGGCCAGCCCGATGGTGCCGGCCATCCCGCCGAGCGCCCACCGGGAGGGAACGAGCCACGAGAGCTGTTCCAGACCGGGTACGCCGTGCAGCTTCAACAGGGCGCCGCAGAACACCACTTGGACGATGGCGAGCAGCACCAGCAACGGCATCGTCACCTCCTCCTTGCGCACCGTCGCGGAGACCAGCAGGCCGAGCATCATCGCGGTGAAGGCCAACAGGGCGACGGCCACGGTGATTTCGATCAGGGGTGGCATCAACACCCCTTTGCCCCCGGGCGCGTTGAGATCGACGCCGAACAGTCCGACCAGCGTGAGCACCACGGCCTGCGCCACGGTGATCGCGCCCAGGACGACGACCTTGGAGAGCAGATACGCCGATCGGGACAGGCCGACGGCTCTCTCGCGCCGGTAGATCGCGCGTTCCTTGACGAGTTCGCGCACGGCGTTGGCCGCGCCGGTGAGCACGCCGCCGACGCACAGGATGAGCAGCGCGTTCATCGCCGTCTCCCGGGTCAGTTCGCTCCCGGCGAGCGCGCGGGCCATCGCGCCCATGACGAACGGCAGCGCGATCATGATGACGAGGAAGGTCCGGTCGGCGGCGAGGGCCGCGGTGTAGCGCCGTACCAGCGTGCCGAGTTGAGCGCTACGGCTGCGAGGGCGGGGCGGGGGAGCAACGGCGGCCGGTGCGGAGCCGAGCAGGTGGGGCTGCGCGGTGGAGTTGGCGATGTACTGGCGCTGGAAGGACGATTCCCTGAACTCCCCTGCCCAGTCCCGGTCCTGGTCCCGTTCGAATGCCTCGAAGGCCTCCGGCCAGTGCTCGAAGCCGAAGAAGGCGAGCGCGTCGTCGGGCGGCCCGTAGTAGGCGACCTTGCCGCCGGGCGCGAGCACCAGGAGCCGGTCGCACACGTCGAGGCTGAGGACGCTGTGGGTGACGACGATGACGGTACGGCCGTCGTCGGCGAGGCCGCGCAGCATGTGCATCACCGAGCGGTCCATGCCCGGGTCGAGTCCGGAGGTCGGTTCGTCGAGGAAGAGCAGCGAGGGCTTGGTCAGCAGCTCCAGGGCCACGCTGACCCGCTTGCGCTGGCCGCCGGAGAGGCTGTGCACGGGCTGCGCGGCGCGCTGTTCGAGGCCGAGTTCGCGGATGACCTCGTCGACCCTGGCCTGCCGTTCGGCCTTGGCGGTGTCCTGGGGGAAGCGCAGCTCGGCCGCGTAGGACAGGGCGCTGCGCACGGTCAGTTGGGCGTGCAGGATGTCGTCCTGCGGGACGAGGCCGATGCGCTGGCGCAGTTCGGCGTAGTCGCGGTAGAGGTCGCGGCCGTCGTAGAGGACGGTGCCGCGGTCGGCGGGGCGCTGGCCGGTGAGCGCGTTGAGCAGGGTGGACTTGCCGGCGCCGCTGGGTCCGACGACGGCGAGCAGGCATTTCTCGCCCACCGGGAACGACACCTGGTCGAGCAGGACCTTGCGGCCTCGGTCGACAGCGACGGTGAGGTCCTGTACGTCGAGGGAGACCTCGCCGGTGTCGACGTACTCCTGCAATTGGTCGCCGACGAGACAGAACGCGGAGTGTCCGATGCCGACGATGTCACCCGGTCCGATGGGTGCGCGGGCGACGGGCTGGCCGTTGAGGTAGGTGCCGTTGTGGCTGCCGAGGTCGGCGATCTCGTACGTCCCGTCGGGCATGGACCGTAGTTCGGCGTGGCGGCGGGAGACGATCAGGTCGTCGACGACGAGGTCGTTGTCGTCGGCCCGGCCGATGCGGACGGTGCGGCTGGGCAGCGGTCGTACGGTGGTCGGTTGCCGGAACGTGCCGGTGAAGGCGGGCATGGACACGGCCGAGGGGCGTTCCGGGGCCGGGGCGGGACGGTCGGCCAGGACGACGCGCGGGCCGTCGGCCGGGTTGCCGAAGCGGATCACGCTGCCGGGGCCGACGCCCCATTCCTGGACTCGGCGGCCGTCGGCGTAGGTGCCGTTCGTGCTGTGCTCGTCCTCCAGCGTCCAGTGGCCGGCGTCGGGCCGCAGGACCGCGTGGTGCCAGGAGACGCGGGCGTCGTCGATGACGATGTCGCTGAGCGGGTCGCGGCCGACGTGGTAGTCGCGGCCCGGGGTCATGACCGTGGAGCCCGATTCCGTCTCCAGGAGGAGTTCGGGCGCGGTCGGCGCGTTCGGCCGCTCTGACATGCCCCGAATTCTACCGATTCGTTCACCTGTGCGCCCGGTCAGCGGTCAGGGGTGTGCCGTGGTCGGCACGTGTCAGGCGACGGGGACGACCAGTGCCGGAACGGTCCGCTGCATCCGGAGGGCATCCACCGATTCGGCGAGCAGCTCGTACTCGGTGGTCTCGTCGCTGATGGCGATCTGCACGAGCCGCCCGGCCGCCAACTCGTAGGCGACCTGCTCCTGTTGGCCGACATCACGCGACCAGGTGCGTAACGCGCGGGGCACGTCGGGGGCCGTGTCGGAGACCGGTACCAGGGCACCCCTGGGGAAGCGCGGGTTCTCCGGTTGCGGATCGAGCCGGTCGGCCATCCACACCGCGCGGTCCCGTAACCACCACAAGGCGAGTGCCAGGGTCGGCGCGCGGTAGGTTCCCAGAGGCACCCCGACGCGCTGTCCGCCGCAGGTACCGTACGCGGTGACATGGCACAGGAATTCGTCGTGCACGATCACTCCCCCGTCGCGTGTCGATTGCCGGTCGGGCCTCGCTTTCCATGCGGCTCTGATGGCGGCTCGGGTGGCTCAGTTGGTGCGCACGATGGCGGATTTGCCTCGTGAAGCTATGCCCTGGCATTCGGGAAGTTATGCCTTAGCAGACGAGTATGTTCACTCCTGAAACACTGTCACCACGACTTTTTAGCCACTCTCTTGGCATATTCACAGCCCTGTTTGGCCGAAAAGCTTCGTAGCCCGTTTTGCGCGTTTCTCCCGCCGTCATTACCCGGGGGGTAATCGACGTCTTCCGCGCGCCCCGGCAGGGTGGTGTCACCGGGTCGCCAGACAGCGGATCCGGTCCCTGACCAGTACGAACGACCTCGCTGGAGGCTGATTCACCATGTCCGCGAACACCGACCGATACGAGAGTGCCGTCGCCCGCTACTTCGAGGCCTGGAACGCGGGCGATCCGGAGGCGCTGACGAAGGCGGTCGCCGCCGCCTGGTCCGTCGAGGGTACGTACACCGACCCGCTGGCGTCAGTCGCCGGACACACGGAGATCGCGGGGCTGATCGCCGGGGCGCACGAGCAGTTCCCGGGGTTCGCCTTCCGCCCCCTGGGCGCCGTCGACGGACATCACAACACGGCGCGCTTCTCTTGGGAGTTGGTGAGCGAGGCCGACGGCTCGGCGCCCGTCGCCGGCTTCGACGTGATCACCCTGGACGGGGACGGTCGTATCCGCTCCGTGCTCGGTTTCCTCGACCGGGTGCCCGCCGGGGCCTGAGGGCCGGCGTCCGCGATGATTTTCCCCGCTCGGGGCGGTCTCTTCTACGACAGGCCACCCCGAGCGGAGGACGCACCATGAGCACCGGCACCCCGTTGAACGAGGAATTCACCGCCGAATTGATCAAAAGCCCGAACGACGGCGGCTGGACCTATCTCGTCTGGCCCGAGTCCGTCGCGTTCTTCGGCACCCGCGGTCTGGTCAAGATCCGCGGCACGATCGACGGACACCCTTTCCGCAGTTCGTTCATGGCTCTCGGGGACGGCACCCACAAACTCCCCGTGAAAGCCGATCTTCGAAAGGCCATCGGCAAAGGCGAGGGCGACCAGGTCACCGTGCGACTCGAAGAACGGCTCGGCTCCCAGCCAGGGCCTCTTCGCGGTACCGCCGCGGCGCCACCCCGACCGCCCGCTTGAAGGCATTGCTGAAGGCGCTCTCCGAGGTGTAACCGACGGAACGGGCGAGCGCGCCGACCGGGGCGGTGTCCTGCCGGAGGGCCCGGGCGGCAAGATTCATCCGCCAGTTGAGCAGGTAGGTCAGGGGCGGCACACCGGCCGCCTCCTTGAACCGTACGGCGAACGTCGTGCGGGACATCGCCGCCGCCCGGGCCAGCTCCTCCAACTGCCAGGGGTGGGCCGGGTCGCCGTGCATCAGGCGCAGGGCGGGGGCGAGCCGTTCGTCGGCGAGGGCGCGCAGCCAGCCGGGCGGCAGCCCGTCCGAGTCGGTCAGGCAGACCCGCAACACCTGCACGAACATCAGCTGCGCGAGCTGCGCCGAGACGAACTCGACCCCGGCCCGGCGCGTGCGCATCTCGGCCGCCAACTGCCCGATGAGCCACCGCAGTACACCCGCCTCGGGCGAGTCGGCCCGCACGTGGACGAGCTCCGGCAGCGCCCGCCGCAGCAGGTCCCCGCGGTCGCGGCTCAGGTCGACGTGCCCGGACACGCAGGCGACGTCCACCGCGTCGCCCTGCCCGAGCCGGCCCATCCGGGTCGCCGGGTCCATGACGACGTCCGCGGAGTCGGTCGGCGCGACGCCGGGCCGGCTGCACAGCGTGTACGGCTGGCCGCCGTCGGAGATCACGACGTCTCCCTCGGCGAGCCGCAGCGGTTCGCCGCCGTCCCGGACCAGCAGGCAGCCGCCCTGCACCACGGCGTTCACCTTCAGCCGGTCGCGTCCGCGCAGCTCGATGGCCCAGTCGCTGCCGGCCGTGAAGCCGCCGGAGAACACGCTGCGGGCATCGGCGACGGCGAGGGCGTCGGACAGGGGATCCACGGTCATGTTCGAACTATCACGCAAGTTATGCGGATTCTCAAGTATTCATCGTACGGATCTGCCGCCCTACGGTGGTCTCAACAGCTCAGCTGACGAGGAGAGCGCAGACATGACCAGCACCGCACAGCAGCCCCTGAATTCCGGCTTCGGCGCCGCGTCCACCGCCGAGGAGGTGATCAAGGGCGTCGACCTGACCGGCAAGGTCGCGATCGTCACGGGCGGCTACTCCGGCATCGGCCTGGAGACGGCCCGGGTACTGCACGGCGCCGGGGCGCAGATCGTCGTACCCGCGAGGGACGTGGAGCGGGCCAGGACGGCGCTCGCGGTCCTCCCCGGAACCGAGGTCGAGCACATGGACCTGCTGGACCCGGCGTCGATCGACGCGTTCGCAGAGAAGTTCCTGACCTCCGGGCGTCCGCTGCACCTCCTGGTGAACAACGCCGGGATCATGGCGACCCCGCTGGCGCGGGACGCGCGCGGCTACGAGGCACAGTTCGCCGCCAACCACCTCGGGCACTTCCAGCTGACCACCAAGCTGTGGCCCGCACTGGTCGCGGCGAACGGCGCGCGGGTCGTGGTGCTCTCGTCGCGGGGCATCCGCTTCGCCGGCGTCGACTTCGACGATTTGCAGTTCGAGCACCGGAAGTACGAGCCGTTCCTCGCCTACGGCCAGTCCAAGACGGCCAACGCCCTGTTCGCCGTCGAGGTGGACCGGCGCGGACAGGCCGAGGGCATCCGCGCGTTCGCCGTGCACCCGGGCCTGATCGTCGACACCGGCCTGGTCAAGCACATCGACCCGGCGATGCTCCAGGCCGCGGGCGCGCTCGACGGCGAGGGCGAGCCGATCCGTGACCCCGAGCGCCAGATGAAGACCGTGCAGCAGGGCGCGGCCACCAGCGTCTGGTGCGCGACCAGCCCGCAGCTCGACGGTCTCGGCGGGGTCTACTGCGAGAACGTCGACATCAGCCCGCTGGTGGCCCCCGAGAACGAGACCGCCTGGGCCACCGGGGACACGATCCCGGGGGTGCTCCCCCGCGCCGTGGACCCGGAGGCGGCGGCCCGTCTCTGGGAGGTCAGCGAGCGGCTCACGGCCTGACGGCCATGGTGTGCCCTACGGCCTGACGATCGCGTCGATGCGGGCCAGCTCGTCGGCGTCGAAGTCCAGGTTGCGGGTGGCCGCGACGCTGTCCTCGATCTGCTGCGGGCTGCTCGCACCGACCAGCGCGGAGGTCACCCGGCCGCCGCGCAGCACCCAGGCGAGGGCGAGCTGGGCGAGGGTCTGGCCGCGCCCCTTGGCGATGTCGTCGAGGGCGCGGAGCTGTCCCACCAGGTCCTCGGTGACCGCGTCGGAGTTCAGGAACGGGCTGTCGCTCGCCGCCCGGGAACCCTCCGGGATGCCGTCCAGGTAGCGGGCGCTGAGCAGCCCCTGCTCCAGCGGCGAGAAGACGATCGACCCGACCTGGAGTTCGTCGAGGGCGTCGAGCAGGCCCTCGTCCTCGGGGCGGCGGTCGAGCATCGAGTAGCGCGGCTGGTGGATGAGGAGCGGGGTGCCCAGCTCGCCGAGGATGCGGGCGGCCTCCCGGGTCTGCTCCGCCGAGTAGTTGGAGATGCCGACATAGAGCGCCTTGCCCGACTGGACCGCCGAGTGCAGGGCGCCCATCGTCTCCTCCAGGGGAGTCTCCGGGTCCGGGCGGTGCGAGTAGAAGATGTCGACGTAGTCCAGGCCCATGCGGCTGAGGCTCTGGTCCAGCGAGGACAGCACGTACTTGCGCGAACCCCACTCGCCGTAGGGGCCGGGCCACATCAGATAGCCGGCCTTGGTGGAGATCACCAGCTCGTCGCGGTACGACCCGAAGTCCGCCTTCAGCGCCTCGCCGAGGGCGGACTCGGCGGCGCCGGGCGGCGGGCCGTAGTTGTTCGCCAGGTCGAAGTGGGTGACGCCGAGGTCGAAGGCGCGGCGCAGGATGGCGCGCTGGGTGTCGACCGGGCGGTCGGGCCCGAAGTTGTGCCACAGGCCGAGCGAGATCGCGGGCAGCTTCAGACCGCTGCGGCCGGTGCGCCGGTAGGGCAGGTCCGCGTAGCGGTCGGGGTGTGCGGTGTACAACGCGACTCCAGAGGGGTTGGCACACGGGATACCGGTTCCAGGGAACCACCGCCCACTCTGTCCGACCTGCGGGCAGTGGTCCAACAGAAGAATCCGATGGAATTCAGCGGTTACGCTTCTCAATCATGGAACTGCGTCATCTCCAGCATTTCATCGCCGTCGCCGAGGACCACCACTTCACCCGCGCGGCCGAGCGGCTGATGGTGTCCCAGTCGGGCCTGTCCGCGTCGATCCGCGCCCTGGAACGGGAGTTGCAGACCCCGCTCTTCGTCCGCACCACCCGCCGGGTCACGCTCACGGAGGCCGGCCGGGCACTGCTCGGCGAGGCGGAACGCATTCTGGCGCAGGTCCGCTCGGCGCACGAGGCGGTGGCCGCGGTGCAGGGCGTGCTGCGCGGCACGCTGTCGCTGGGCACCGAGCAGTGCATCGCCGGGGTGCATGTGGCGGGGCTGCTCGCCGCGTTCCGGCGCAGGCACCCCGATGTCGAGATCCGGTTGCGGCAGGCGGGCTCCGGCGCGCTGGCGGAGGAGGTCGCGGCCGGGCGCCTCGACCTGGCGTTCGCGTACCGGACCCAGGCGGACACCGACCAGCTCCGCTCCGTATCGCTGACCAGCGAGCCGATGACCGTGCTGTGCCATCCCAGCCACCGGCTCGCTGAGACCGGCGCTGCGGTGACCCCGGACGACCTCGGCGGCGAGGTCTTCGTCGACTTCCACCCGGACTGGGCCTCGCGCCGCACCACGGACGCCGTCTTCGCGGCGGCGGGCGTACGGCGGACGGTCGCACTGGAGGTCAACGACGTGCACAGCCTCCTCGACCTGATCGACGAGAACCTCGGTATCGCGGTGGTCCCCCAGCATTTCCGCCACAAGCGCGAGGCCCTCACCGCGCTCCCCCTGAAGGGACCCGGCGAGGAGGTGTACGAGACGGTGGCCCTGCTCCCGCCCCCGCAGGCGACCAGTCCGGCGGCACGGGCCCTGATGACGCTCCTGGAAACCGACGCTCCGGCCGCATGAGGAACGGGGATGCGCGATGGTGGTCGTATGCATGCCAACGACATCCTCATCGACGCGTACGGCCGCGTCCAGGAAGAAGTCCACGCCGCCGTCGACGGCCTGACGCCGGACCAACTGCACGCCCGCCTCGCCCCCGACGCCAACTCCATCGCCTGGCTGATCTGGCATCTCACCCGCGTCCAGGACGACCATGTCGCCGACGCCGCCGGCCTCGACCAGGTGTGGCTCACCCAGGGCTGGGAGAAGCGCTTCGGCCTCGACCTGCCGGCCAAGGACACCGGGTACGGCCACACCGCCGCGAAGGTCGGCAAGGTGCGGGTCGAGTCGGCCGGGCAGCTGACCGGGTACTACGACGCCGTGCACGACCAGACGCTCGCGTATCTGCGCGGACTGACGGCGGAGGACTACGACCGGATCGTGGACGAGCGCTGGGACCCGCCGGTCACCCTGGGCGTACGGCTGGTCAGCGTCCTGTCCGACGATCTGGAGCACGTCGGACAGGCCGCGTATGTGCGCGGGCTGCTTCAGAGCGCGGAGGCGTAACCCGGCAGGACTACGTCCTCGATGAGGGCCTTGCGCTCGTCGTACGGGATGAACGCGCTCTTCAGGGCGTTCACCGTGACCGTGCGCAGGTCCTCGACGCTCCAGCCCGCCTCCTCGACCAGCAGGGACATCTCGCGCGTCATCGTCGTACCGGACACCAGTCGGTTGTCGGTGTTGAGGGTGACGCGGAAGCCGAGGTCCTTCAGGGCGGTGATGGGGTGCTCGGCGATCGAACCGGCCGCGCCCGTCTGGAGGTTGGAGGTCGGGCACATCTCCAGGGCGATACGACGGTCCCGCACCCAGCCGGCCAGGCGGCCGAGCTTGCCGTCGACGATGTCCTCGGTGATGCGGACGCCGTGACCGATGCGCTGGGCGCCGCACACCTGGAGGGCCTGGTGGATGCTGGGCAGGCCGTGCGCCTCACCGGCGTGGATCGTGAACGGCACGCTCTCGCGGCGCAGGTGCTCGAAGGCGGCGAGGTGGTCGGCGGGCGGGAAGCCGTCCTCGGCACCGGCGATGTCGAAGCCGACGACACCGGCGTCCCGGAAGGCCACCGCGAGGCCGGCGGCCTCGCCGACCCGGTCGAACATCCGCATCCCGCACAGCAACGTCCGCACCTGCACCGGCGTCCCTGCTGCCGCCGCCTTGGCCATACCGGCCGCGAGCCCCTCCTGAACGGTCTCGACGACCTCGCTGAGCGCAAGCCCGCCGTTGGTGTTCAGCTCGGGGGCGTAACGCACCTCTCCGTAGACGACACCGTCGGCGGCCAGATCGAGGACGTACTCCTCGGCGGTGCGCAGCAGTCCCTCGCGGTTCTGCATCACGGCGAGGGTGTGCTCGAAGGTGGCGATGTAGCGCACCAGATCACCGGAGTTGGCGGCGTCGAAGTACCAGGCGGCCAACTCGTCCGGGTCGGTGGTGGGCAGCGTGTGCCCGACCGATTCCGCCAGCTCCACCACGGTGGCGGGGCGCAGACCCCCGTCGAGGTGGTCGTGCAGCACGGCCTTGGGGAGCCGGCGGAGGGTGTCGACGTCTATGCGCGTAGATGACATGTGCGGTGGTTCCTCGGTCGTCGTTCGGTGAGCGGGGTGGGGCGATGCGGGGGGTGCGGGGGTTCAGGCGGCCGGCTGGAGCAGGTCCCAGCGGTTTCCGTACAGATCCTGGAACACGGCGACGGAACCGTACGGTTCGTGGCGCGGCTCCTCCAGGAAGGTCACGCCCGCGGCGAGCATGCGGGCGTGATCGCGGGCGAAGTCGTCGGTGTGGAGAAAGAACCCGACACGACCGCCGGTCTGGTCACCGACCCGGGCCTCTTGATCCTCACCCTTGGCACGGGCGAGCAGCAGGCCGGTCCCGGAGCCGTCCACCCCGGGCGGTGCCACAACGACCCAGCGGGAGCCGTCGGGGCGGGCCGCGTCCTCGACGAGGCGGAAGCCGAGGGCTTCGGTATAGAAGCGGATCGCCTCGTCGTAGTCGTCGACGACGAGGGTGACCAGGGCGATACGGCTCATCGGGGGGTCTCCGTGCGGTTCCGGTCGGTGGGATTGACGTGGGATTGACGGGTGAGGTTATACGTAAAACTTCGCTCGCGCCAGTCGGATTCGGAGGGGGTTGCGGAGAGGGTGGGGCGGCGGGGCTTTCGGGGTGTCGGGGAGGTGGGGGTGGCTGAGCGAATGGCCAGGTCAGCGGGGTGTTGGCGGGATGCCGCGTGAGTTGGAGGGCTCGGCGGGTACACGGGGCGGATGCGCGGGGTCTGTGGAGGGCGGCAGGCACCCGGGGGGGGCACGGTCCGCCCGGCACGGGCGTGGGACGGATGCGCGGGGCCTGCGGAGTGCGGCGGACACCGGGTGGGCGCGGCCTGCCCGGCACGAGCGTGAGACGGATGCGCGGCGTAGGCGGGGCGTGGCGGACGCCGACCGGGGTTGGATGCCCCGGCCGGGGCTCCCGAGATCGGCGATCCGAGCGGCTTCGCCGATGCTCGTAGACTCAGGGCGTGGCATTCACGAGCACCCCGCACTACTGCTTCCTGTAACCGGAAGGCGTTGAGGGCGAGGCCGAACGGCGTCGCCCTCCTTGGTGTGCCTGCCGCGTGAACCACCTCTCCGGCGCTGCCCGTTCCTGCTTGAGGCAGTGACGTTCCGAGCGCGCGTACAGGCACGGTCCCTTCCCTTCGCCCTTGCCTGGAGTGCCTCGTGCCTACGTCGTTTCCCCCTGCCCTCGATCTCTCCCTCGACCTGCTGCGCTGCCCGACGTGCCGAACGCGCAGTCTGCACCGCGACCGCAGCGCGCTGCGCTGTCCGGCGGGCCACGCCTTCGACATCGCCCGCCAGGGCTACGCCGGACTCTTGACGGGCGCCCGTGCCACCAGCGGCGACGACGCGGCCATGGTCCAGGCCCGGGAACGGTTCCTGTCGACCGACTCGTACGCGCCCATCCGTAAAGCGGTTGCCCGGCTGGCGGCCGACTCCGCGCCTGAGCGGGCCACGGTCGTGGATGTCGGGTGCGGCACGGGCTACTACCTGGCCGGCGTACTCGATCAGTTGCCCGGCGCCCACGGTCTGGGGCTGGACACGTCGGTGCGCGCGTTGCGCTCGGCTGCGCGTGCCCATGAACGGGCCGCCGCGGTGGCCTGGGACGTCTTCCGCCCTCTCCCGCTGGCCGGTGGAGTGGCCGAGGTCGTGTTGGACGTGTTCGCCCCGCGCAACCCGGTCGAGTTCCACCGCGTGCTGCGCCCGACCGGCCGGTTGATCGTGGTCCGACCCACCGGGCGGCACCTCGCCGAGTTGCGCGGCCGGGTGTCGGCGATGGTCACGATCGACCCGGCCAAGGAACAACGCCTGCACCGGGCGATGGATCCCTACTTCGAGGCCGCCGTCACCGAACAGGTCGAGTACACCGCGCCGTTGACCAGGCAGGAGGCCCTCGACCTGGCCGGGATGACGCCGAGCGCACGCCACTTGAGCCGTGCGGACCTGAACGGTGCCGGCCCCTTGCCCGACCACGTCACGGTCTCCGTGCTGGCCACGACTTACCGGCCTAGGTGCCCACAGGCAGGCGCGTGAGCCTGTTGCTCCCTGGAGAGACAAGACGTTGATCGCAGCGACGAGGACGGCGGCATCTCCGGCCCAACGGCGGCCACCCCAACCCCAGAGCACGACCTGCGGGCGGCCGCAGCAACCCCAGGTGTCCCTCGGCGAGGCCGCACTCGAACTCGCGGCGTGCGGCAAGCGCGTGGGACACGGAACCGTCCCGAACTCCACTGCTCACCCACTCCCACGCCTCACCAGGCTTCACTCCACGCCGGCCTTCACGCCTCCCCGGATTCCAAAAGGTCCCGCAGCACCCGCTCGTCATCAGGACTGAGCTGAGCCACGAACCGGGCCAGCACCGTCTCCCGGTCGCCGTCCCGGTCGAGTTCCGTGTGCATCCGCCGCGCGGTGAGCCCCTGCGCGTCCTGCACCGGAAAGTACGCGTACCCCCGCCCCTGCCGATGCCGCTCCACGACGCCCTTGTCGTGCAGCCGGGTCAGGATCGTCGTCACCGTGGTGCGGGCCAGGCCCGTGTCGAGGCTCAGCTGTACCTCGCCGGGGGTCTGCGGGGCGCCGGCGGCCCAGAGCGCGGCCATGACGGTGGCCTCCAGCTCACCCGCCGGTCGGCGTTCGTCCTTTTCGTCGGCCATGGGAACGATCCTCACCCCGTCTTCGTCTACAGTTCAGTAGACCGTCTACAGAATTGTAGTCACTCGGGTGCCGTCTCGTCACCGCGCCCGTGTGTCCGCTTCCGCCCGCCCATTATGGAAGGACCGTCGACGATGACCGCAGGGCTTCGCTCACTCATCCCCTCGCGCGTGTCGACGAGCTTCCACGCGATACCGGCGCTCCGTCTCCGCCCAGGTCCTACGACGGAAGAGCGCCACGATGTGTCCCCACTCATCCCGGATCCCCGCCGGGTTTCCCTCCGTACCCCGCCTGCTCGCCCTGCTCCGCCGCCACCTGGGCCGAGCCGTCGCCGTGACGTACCTCGCGGCGGCGGTGCTGCCGGGCCCCGGCCTGTGGCTCCGGCACCCCCACCCGACGGGCATCGCCGAACTGCCCCTGCGCACACCCCAGTTACTCCTCGCCCTGGTCCTGTTCGGCGCCGGTCTTCAGGTGCCGCTGCGTGAACTGCGGCTGCTGCTACGGCGTCCAGCCGCCCTGCTCGCCGGCCTCGCCCTGCACATCCTGGTGCCGCTGCTGATCGTCCCCGGTGTGGCCCTCGCGCTGCGGCTGTCGCCGGACCACGACGGCGGCAGCGGGATGATCGCCGCGATGATCCTCGTCGTCGCCATGCCGGTGGCCGCCGGGGCGACGGTGTGGACCGCGAAGGGGGACGGCGACCAGCCCACGGCCGTCGGTCTGGTGCTCGCCTCCACCCTGGTCAGCCCGCTCACCGTCCCGCTCACCCTGGCCGTCCTGTGCCCGCTGCTCCAGGGCGACTACGCGGGCAGACTCGCCGTCGCCGCCCACTCGGCCGGGGACGCCTTCGCCCTGACCTCGGTCGTGCTGCCGTGCGCGGCGGGCATCCTGTGCCGGCTCGTGCTGCCCCGACGCGCACGGGACGGAGTCATCGGCGTGGCCGTCCCCGCCGCGCTCCCGGGTTCGCTGCTGCTGACGTACGTCAACGCCAGCGGAGTGCTCGGTCCCTTCCTGCGCCATCCGCGCCCGGTGCTCCTGCTGGCCGCGCTCGGCGTCGCCGCGACCGTGTGCGGGCTGTCCTTCGCGCTGGGCCGGGTGGCCGCGCGGGCGCTGCGCCTCGATGCCCGGGCCGGTGCCTCGGTGACGCTGGCCTGCGGGATGAACAACAGCAGCGCGAGCGCGGTGCTGATCACGACGACCCTGCCCGACCGCCCGCACATCCTGCTGCCGGTGCTGGCGTACGGGCTGCTGCAGAAGGTGGCCGCCGGACGGGTGGTCCGCATAGGACAGGAGACGAACCCCGCGCCGGCCCCCGCGCGATAGCCGGATCGAGGGGCCGAAGCGCCCTCCGGACCCGGCCGTGGCAGGCTGGAGATCACGTCGGGTCCCGCCCCGACGGCGCCACCCCCAACCGAGCACCGCCGTACAGGAGTTGAGCCCCATGTCCTCCGAGCTGCCGAAGTCGACCGGAGCCCCCGCCCACCAGAACGTCACCTTCCCCAGCGCAGGGGGCACCGCCCACGGCTATCTCGCGCTGCCGCCGTCCGGGAGCGGACCGGGCGTGATCGTCATCCAGGAGTGGTGGGGCCTGACCGACCACATCGCCGACGTGGCCGACCGGCTCGCCCAGGAGGGCTTCGTCGCGTTCGCCCCCGACCTCTACGGCGGGAACGTGGCGCACGAGAGCGACGAGGCTCTGCGCATGATGCTGGCCCTCCCGGTCGCCCGCGGTGTCGAACTGCTCTCCGGCGCGGTCGACCACCTCCTCTCCCTGCCCGAGGTCACCTCGGACACGGTCGGCGCGGTCGGCTTCTGCATGGGTGGCGGCTTCGTCCTGTACCTCGCCGCGGCCGACCCGCGCGTGAGCGCGGCGGTGCCGTTCTACGGCGTGATCCAGGGCGAACTCCCGGACTTCTCCGGCCTGAAGGCACACATCCAGGGCCACTACGGCGAGTTGGACGAGAGCATCCCGGTGGCGGGCCTCGAAGCCTTGAGCAAGCACATCGAGGAGCAGTCCGGCATCACCCCGGACCTGCGCCTCTACCCGGCGAACCACGCCTTCTTCAACGACGGCCGCCCGGTCTACGACGCCGACTCCGCCACCCGCGCCTGGGCGAGCACGGTCCCGTTCCTGCACGAGCAGCTGGGCTGACGCCCCGACGTCCCCGACACCCTCGGGCAAAGGTCCTACGACCCTGGCCCGAGGTGCCGCGCGGGCGGCGCCGGTAGCGTCCCGGGCATGACGATCACCGTGCCGCCCCGCGGCCCCGAAGAGCGCAGGCGTGACGTACTGGCCCGGCTGGAGCGGGAGTCGGACATCTGGGTGGCCTCGGCGGACGCCGACGGGCTGCCGTGTCTGGTGCCGCTGTGGTTCGTCTGGGACGGGCACGCCGTCTGGCTGTCCACCCGGGCCACGAACCCCACGGGCCGCAATCTCACCGACGGGCGGCGGACCCGGCTCGCCTTCGGGGACACCCGGGACGTCGTACTCATCGACGGCGAGGCGACGGCCTTCACCGCGCAGGACGTCCCGGCCGCCGCGGCCGGGGCCTTCCACGCGAAGTACGGCTGGGATCCCCGCGAGGACCGCGCGCCCTACTCCTTCTTCCGGGTACGACCGCTCGCCGTCCAGGCGTGGCACGAGCAACGCGAGCTGCCCCAGCGCCATCTGATGCGGGACGGAACCTGGGTGGCGTGAGCCCCGCCGACCGTCAACCGGCCTTCCGGTGCAGCTCGTTGAGCCGGGCCAGTTCGTCCTCCGTGAGCCGGATCGCACCCGTGGCCACGTTCTCGGTGAGGTGGTCGGGGTTGCCCGTGCCGGGGATCGCGAGGACGTGCGGACCCTGGGCGAGGGACCAGGCGAGGCGGATCTGGGCAGGGCTGGCGTCGTGGGCGTCCGCGATGGCCAGCACCTCGTGGTCGTGGGCGGTGGTGGCGCCCTGCGGCCCGGCCTCCCCCGCGATGGCGAAGAACGGGACGAAGGCGATGCCCTGTTCCCCGCAGATCCGCAGCATCTCGTCGGTGTCGGGGCTGGACGAGTCGAGCCCGAACCGGTTCTGCACACTCACCACCGGCGCGATCGCCTGCGCCTCGGCCAGGTGTCGCGGCTCGACGTCGGAGATCGCGAGGTGCCGGACCAGTCCCTCCTCGCGGAGTTCGGCGAGGGCGCCGAAGTGCTCGGCGATCGAGTCCTGACGCATCCGGCGCAGGTACACCACGTCCAGGTGGTCGCGCCCCAACTGCCGCAGGTTCTCCTCGACATGGCCGCGCAGATCGTCGGGGCGGGCCGAAGTGCCCCACTCCCCGGAGTAGTTGCGGAAGGGACCGACCTTCGTGGCGATTACCAGGTCGTCCGCGTAGGGCGCGAGCGCGGAGTTGATGAGTTCGTTCGCCGACCGCAGGGACGAGAAGTAGAAGGCTGCCGTGTCGATGTGGTTCACACCCAGCTCGATCGCCCTGCGCAGCACGGTGATCGACCGGTCGCGGTCGCTCGGGGTCCCGAGGTTGAAGGCTGCACTGCCCGTCAGCCGCATCGCGCCGAAGCCGATGCGGTTGACGGGCAGGTCGCCGAGTTGCCAGGTGCCCGCGGCGGCCGCGGTGATCTTCGCAGAGGTCATCAGCGGAGTTTCGCACACGTCCGCCTAAGGGCCGACCGCACTTTACGGATACGTGTAGCCGTTCAGGGAGTTGACCGCGGAGGCCGGGTTGCCGAGGTCATAGCGGTCCACCGCAAGGAAGTTGGGCTTCTTCCGGGCCGCCGGCTGGCAGAACCGCTGGGCCCGGTCGAGGACCTTGGTGTTGTCGGTCTGCGCCGTCCCGGCGATGGTCGCGTCGCGGAAGTGGTTCATGACGAACAGCGGGCGGAACCCCGAATACGTCTGCGTCAGCGGGACGTTGAGGTCGCTGCCGTACCAACGGCTGTAGCAGGACCAGTCGGAGGAGCTCGCGCCGGAGCCCATGGACCAGTAGTTCTCGACGGTCCAGTCGCGCTGGTACATCACGCCGAAGCTGTCCCGGGTCAGCCCGGCGGACTCGTCGGAGGCACGGCTGTGGTCGGTGAAGATCAGCAGCCGGTGGTTGGCGGCGATCAGGTCGGCCATCTTGGGCCAGCCGTTCTGCCGTACGCCGGTCTGGTCGGGGCGGTACAGCACGTCGTACAGGCCGTTGACGCGGGCGAGTTCGCTGCGCAGGACGCCCGGGTCGACGTAGTCCTCCAGGAAGACGGTGACGAACTGGTCGGGGTGCGCCTTGAGGAAGTCGACCATGCGCTGGAGGTCGACGTTCAGGGCGACCGGGCTGCTGACCAGGGTGCAGCTGTCGTGGCAGAGGATCGCTCCGTCGGAGGTCTGGTGGATGTCCAGCATGAACCCCCGTACACCGTCGGAGAGTTGCTGGTTGATGCCGCGGGACTGGTTCGGGAAGAAGTTCACGAACGGCGGGGCGAAACCGCCGTCGACCCCGTTGGCGTAGGCGTTGTGCGCGGTGAGGAACGTGACCTGGTCCAGGGTGCGTTGGTCCTGGGCGGGCATCGGGTTGGTGGGCGAGGTGATCGGCGTGAGGTACCAGGAGGCGAGACCGCCGGAGGAGCCGATGGCCAGCTGGGCCGGGTAGTTGGCGCCGGAGGGCTTGGCGCCGACGGTCAAGTAGCTTTCCGCGCCCGGGACCTTGAGCGTGTACTGGTCGCCGCCGGTCGGTGTGATCTGCCAGGCCGCGTCGGCGCTCGTGCAGGCGACAGTTCTCGCCGTGCTGCCCGAGCGGCCCAGACAGCTGCCGGCCGTGTCGGTGCTCTCCAGGACGTACGACGATCCGCTCGCCCGGAGGCTCCACTGCTGGTGGTCCTCGTTGCCCTTGGGGTTGTGCTGCTCCACCGCTCCCCCCTTGTCCGCCGCGTTGAGCCCGGTCGTGGCGCTCTGGACGTAGTAGGTGCCGGGAGCGGGGACCGCGTCGGCGGCTCCGGCCGGTGGAGCGACGATCGCCGCCGACAGCGCGGCGGCGACGGCGAGCAGGGCGTGGGGGGTTCGCATGGGTGCCCTTCGGTCGAGTGTGGTCAGGCTCATGACACCGAAAAGGTGATCGGCCACACCCAAGTGCCTGCGGTCTGAACCAGTCAAGAGCCTTGAACGGTCCGCGGAGTGAACGGGGAAGGGCGAGTGCCGCTCAGTCCGCCTTCCTCAACTCCCGCCAGGCCAGGTGGTGATCGAGGATGGTCTCCTCCAACGGCCGGTAGTCGATGCCCAGTTCCTTCACGCCGCGCCGGTTGTCGACCGTGAACCTGATCCCGAGGTGCTTGCGGATGTAGTCCTGAGTGAGCCCGAACGCCGGGCCCAGAACACGCACCGGCCAGTGCGGCAGGCCGTGTCGGGGCAGCCGGTAGTCGCGCGGGAGGTGTTGCCGCAGGGCACGAGACATGTCGAGGAAGGACGCCATCCGGGCTGCCGCGACGATGTAACGGCCGTGCGCGTCGGGGTTTTCCGCCGCCGCGATGTGCGCGCTCGCGACGTCCCGCACGTCGGCGACGGTGAAGCTGAAGTCGGGGGCCCCGTAGAAGAAGTAGCCCTTGAACAGCTCGTCGAGGAGGAACAGGCTGCCCGAGTCGGAGGCCGGGGTGAGTGAAGGGCCCAGGATCAGGCCGGGGTTGACGGAGACCATGCGCCAGCGATTCTGTGCCTGTTGCGCGTCCCAGGCGGCGCGTTCGGCGACCGTCTTGGCGTAGTGGTACGGGTTGTTCTCGACCGTGCTGGTGGTGTTGAAGTAGTCCTCGGAGAGGATTCCGTCCTTCATGTTCAGTACGTCGACGTAGTCGCCGAAAATCGCGCCGACCGTCGAGGTGAACACCAACTTCCCGACCGTGGGCGTGCGTTCGATGCCTGCGAGGACGTTCCGGGTGCCGGAGAGCGCCGGTTCGACGACGTCCTTCTGGCCGTCCTTGATCTTCTCCGGCATCAGGAACGGCGAGGCTACATGGAACACCACCCGGCAGCCGTCCATCGCCGCGTCGAAGGAACCCGCCGCCAGCAGATCGGCCTCGAACAGCTCCAGCGCGCCCGGGAATTGCTCCCCCATGGCCCGCAGCGGCGCGACCTTCGCCTCGTTGCCGAGGGACCGCACGGTGGTGTGCACCCGGTAGCCGCGCTCCAGCAACTGCCGGACCAGATGGCTGCCGACGAATCCGCTCCCGCCGGTCACCAACACCGTCTCGCCGCCGACACTCATCCCTGGCTCCGATCACCGTGGCATCCAGCGCGCACGCTACAACGGTGATCGGTCCCGGGTCAGCGCTTCGGTCGCTGCGACTCTCACCTCCCGGCCCCGGTATAGGCGGCCGTGGTCCGGTCTGCCGCCTCGCGGGCCGCCGACTCGTCCTCGCCGCTCGCCACGTTCGCCGCGAACCACGCCTCGCTGCTCGCCGTGACGAAGCGGCGGCCCTCCTCGGACGCCAGCCAGGCCATCGCGTCCTCGGGCTTCACGGGTGCCGTGCCCGACAGGCTGCCGTCGAGCCCCAGCAGGATCGAGTCCCAGCCGACGCCCACCGCGCCGGGCCCGAACTCGGCCCACTTCGTGTCGTCGACGTGGGCGATGTGCTCCAACTCGAAGCGCGTTCCGTCACCCTCGGGCGTCAACCGCAGCTCGATCCAGCTCACTTCGCCGCCGAACTCCCAGGTCGCGAAGAAGCTGTTGGGCGGGTCGCAGCGCTCGACGGTACCGCCCGCGTTGCCCTGCAACTGGTACTTTCCGCCCGGCCGCAGTTCGCCGGTGACCGGCAGGAACCAGCGCGGGATGCGCTCGGGGTTGGTGCAGGCGTCCCAGACGTCGTCGACCGGGGAGTCGTAGGACTGGCCGATGGTGATCACGCGGGCCTCGCCGGCCTTGAAGTCGCGTCGGCCGACCGTGCGGCTCACGGAGTTGATCTGGTGGGTGACGTCGATCATGGGGTGCTCCTCGACTCGTCGGGGCTGTCGTCGTCGGCCTCACGGAGCCGGCGCTCGCGTTTGCCCCGGGCCAACTCGGTGGCCAGGGCGTCCAGATGAGGGGTCCAGTAGCGGCGGAACCGGTCGAGCCAGGCGTCGATGTCCCGCAGCGGCTCGGAGTTGACCGCGTAGAGGCGCCGGGTGCCGTCCGGCCGTACCGTCGCGAAACCGTTCTCCCGCAGCACCTTCAGATGCTGGGAGACCGCGGGCTGCGTTATCCCGAACTCCCGCCGGACGACATCGCTGACCGCGCCGGCGGGCTGCTCGCCCTCGGCGAGCAGTTCCAGGATGCGGCGGCGCACGGGGTCTCCGAGCACATCAAAGGCGTGCATGCGGCAAAAATATCACCGGTCGCTTATATAAGCGACCAGTGATAGATGAGCGGGCCGGTCAGACGAGCGGCTTCTCCAGCAGGGCCTTGCGGTGGCTGAACGTCTCGATGGAGTAGCGGCCGTGGTAGTTGCCCATGCCGCTCTCGCCCACGCCGCCGAAGGGCAGGTCGGAGACAGTGAGGTGGGCGAGCGGGAGACCGTAGCCGACGGCGCCCGAGGAGGTCTCGGCGGCGATCCGGGCGCGGGTGTCGTCGGAGTCCGTGAAGACGTACAGGGCGAGGGGCTTGTCGCGGTCGGTGATGAAGGCGATCGCCGCGTCGAGGTCGGGGACGGTGACGATCGGCAGGATCGGGCCGAAGATCTCCTCCGCCATGACGGGCGCCTTCGGGTCGACGTCGGCGAGGACCGTCGGCGCGATGTACTTGTCACCGCGGTCGCTGCGTCCGCCGACCACCACACGGCCGGAGTCGAGCAGTCCGGCGAGCCGGTCGAAGTGGCGTTCGTTGACGATCCGGCCGTACTCGCCGGAGGTCTGCGGGTCGGCGCCGTAGACCTTCTCGACCGCGCTCGCCAGCAGGGGTTCGAGCGCGGCGGCGGTCTCCGGGTCGGTCAGGACGTAGTCGGGGGCGACGCAGGTCTGGCCGGCGTTGAGGAACTTGCCGCGCGCCAACCGGTCGGCGACGACGGTGAGATCGGCGTCGCGGTCGACGAACGCCGGTGATTTGCCGCCGAGTTCGAGGGCGACCGGGGTCAAGTGCTCGGCGGCGGCGCGCAGGACGATGCGGCCGACGGCGCCGTTGCCGGTGTAGAAGATGTGGTCGAAGTGCTCGGCGAGCAGGGCCGTGGTCTCCGGGATGCCGCCCTCCACGACGGCGACCGCGTCGGTGTCGAGGTAGGCGGGAATCAGCCGGGCGACGGCGGCGGAGGTGGCCGGGGCCATCTCGCTGGGCTTGAGGACCACCGCGTCACCGGAGGCGAGCGCGCCGACGACCGGGGTCAGCAGGAGCTGCACCGGATAGTTCCAAGGGGCGATCACGAGGACGACGCCGAGCGGGTCGTACTGCGTCCAGGCGGTCGCGTCCGTGCCGAGGTGGGCCGGTACGGGGGCGGACTCGGGGCGCAGCCACTCCTCAAGGTGGTCGAGGGTGTGGTCGATCTCGCGGACCGTGAAGCCGATCTCGGTGCGCTGGGCCTCGGCGGCGCTCTTGCCGAGGTCGGCGTGGAGGGCGGCGGCGAGGTCGTCGCCGTGCTCGGTGAGCAGGTCGCGCAGGCGGCGCAGCTGGGCGGTGCGCCACTCGACGGGCTTGGTGCGGCCGGTGCGGAAGGTGGCGCGCAGCCGGGCGACGATATCGGCGGGCTGCTCGGGGCTGGACTGGTTCACGGTGCCTCGCTGCTGGTGCGTGGGGGTTCTGGACGGTCAGGTGTATATAGCAACCATTCATACACCGGGAAAAATTCCGGTGCGGCCATGGTCGCCCCCCGCCTCGCCGCTGTCACATGCGGACGAGTTCCCGGCGGCGGCGTTCCAGGTACCCACGCTCGGCCGCGCTCTCGGTCCGGGCGATGGCCGCCTCGTACGCCTCGACGGCCTCGGTGTCGCGGCCCAGCCTGCGCAGGAGATCGGCGCGCACGGCGTGCAGGACGTGGTACTCGCCGAGGTCCAGCGCGTCCACGAGGTCGAGGGCCTTGCGCGGACCGTCGACCTCGGCGACGGCGACGGCCCGGTTCAGGGCGACGACCGGGCTCGGGGCGACGGCCATCAACTGGTCGTAGAGCTGGAGGATCTGTCCCCAGTCGGTCGCGTCCGCGGTCGGTGCGTCGCTGTGCACGGCGTTGATCGCGGCCTGGATCTGGTACGGCCCGGGGTTGTTGAGCCGCAGGCACCGCCGTACGAGTGACTGGCCGTCGGCGATCAGCTCGCCGTCCCATCGCTCGCGGTCCTGCCCGGGCAGCGGCACCAGCTCACCGTCCGCGCCCTCCCGCGCCGCCCGGCGCGACTCGATGAGCAGCATCAGCGCGAGCAGGCCGGTGACCTCGGGCTCGTCCGGCATCAGTTCGGACAGGAGACAGCCGAGGCGCAGGGCTTCCGCGCACAGCTCGGGCGAGTCCGTGTAGCCCTCGTTGAAGATCAGGTAGACGACGGCGAGGACGCCCTTGAGCCGGTCGGGGAGGTCGGCGTCGCGGGGCACGCGGTACGGGATCCTCGCGTCGCGGATCTTGGCCTTGGCGCGGACGAGGCGCTGGGCCATCGTCGCCTCCGGCACCAGGAAGGCGCGGGCGATCCGGGCGGTGGTGAGCCCGCCGAGCAGCCGCAGGGTGAGCGCGACCTGGGCCTGGGTGGCGAGCGCGGGGTGGCAGCAGGTGAAGATCAGGCGGAGCCGGTCGTCGCGCACGGGTCCCTCCTCGGCGGGCGCGTCGGACGCGTACAGCAGGGCGGCCTCGCTGTGGCGGGCCTCCCTCGACGACTCGCGGCGCAGCCGGTCGATCGCGCGGTTGCGGGCGGTCGTGATGATCCACCCGGCCGGACTCGGCGGCACACCGGCCTCCGGCCACTTCCGCACGGCCGTGGTGAAGGCGTCCTGGACCGCTTCCTCGGCGAGGTCGATGTCACCGAGGAAGCGCACCAGGACCGAGACCGCCCGCCCGTACTCGGCACGGAAGACGGCCTCGATGTCGGTGTCGAACGGCATCAGTCCTCGGCCGTGTTCATGAAGGGCCGCACCTCGACGGGCAGCGTGGTGGCCCAGGTCGCCCGCTTCCCCCACTCAAGCGCCGCGTCCAGGTCGGCCGCCTTGATCAGGCAGAGGCCGCCCAGATACTCCTTGCCCTCGGCGTACGGCCCGTCGGTGATCAGCACGTCACCGTCCTTGGGGCGCAGCACGGTCGCCGTCTCCGGCTCGTGCAGTCCCCCGGCGAAGACCCAGGCACCGGCGGCCTGGAGTTCGTCGTGGAAGATCTCCAGCTTGCGGACGATCTCCGCCATCGCCTCGGGCGAGGGCATCTGTCCGTCGGTCGGCGTGATCACGCTGAGCAGGTAGTGCGGCATGACGTCCTCCAGGGCGCAGGGATTCTCGAACCCTCTTGGGGTTCTCTCACCTCCTACACGAACGCCATGGTGCCGGATCGACACCTCGCCTCAGGACACCGGCAGGTTTTTCTCCGCGGGCTCTCCGTCGAGCGCCGCCGTGAGCCGGGCGAGCAGTCGTACGAGGTCGCCCTGGTCGTCGATCACGTCGAGCAGCCGGGTCTGGTCGGTGAGCAGGCGGTCCGCGGCGCGTTGGTGGAGGGAACGGCCGCGGGCGGTGAGGTGGAGCAGGACGCGGCGGCGGTCGGCCCGGTCGGGGCGGCGGTGGACGAGGTTGTCGGCGACCATCCGGTCGACCAGTTTGGTGAGGCTCGGGGCCGGCATCAATACCTGGTCGGCGATCTCGGTCATCGGGTGGCCCTTGCCGTCGGCGATGACCGACAGGACGCGCCACTGCTCGACCGAGCAGTTCTCCTCGGCCAGGACGGCGGTCATGCGCAGGCCCAGCCGCCGCTCGGCGTGACTCAGCAGGTGGGCGAGGCCCGGCGACGGTACGGACGACATTGCCGCTGTCCTTCCGGTAGGTCTACTGTGCGGTTCAGATTACGAGCCTCTGCGAGGGCGCCGGGGCCGGGACCGGTTTCCGTGCCCTCACGCCCTCACGGAGGTGGCCTGGTGCATCCCCTGCCACCCGGGCGGATCAGCGGCCCGGTCAGGACTCTGGTCGTGGCACTGGTCGTACCCCTGCAGGGCCCGGCGGGCGTCTTCGGTCCGTCCTGCGAACTCGCCGCACAGCTCGCCGTGGAGGAACTCAACGCCACCGATGGGGTGTTGGGCCGCGAGGTCCGGCTGATCGTGGTGGACGGCGGCGCGCCGGCGGAGCAAGTCGCCGCCGAGGTCGAGATGTTGGTGTCGATACGCGCGGTCGACGCGGTGGTCGGCTGGCACACCTCGGCGGTCCGCAAGGCGCTGGTGCCGCGCATCGCGGGCCGGGTGCCGTACGTCTACACCGCGCAGTACGAGGGCGGCGAGCGCACGCCGGGCGTCTTCCTGACCGGCGAGACCGACGCGGCCCAACTCCGGCCCGCCATGCGGCTCTTGGCGGAGGAGACCGGCGTACGGCACTGGTGCACGGTGGGCAACGACTATGTGTGGCCGAGGGTGACCGCCCGGGCCGCGCGCCGCTATGCCCGGGAGTGCGGCGGCCGGGTGCGCGACGAGGTGTTCGTGCCGCTGGGGACGTACGAGTTCGGGCCGGTGCTGCGGCGGATCGAGCGGTGCGAGGCGGACGCCGTCCTGATGCTGCTGGTCGGGGACGACGCGGCGCGCTTCAACCGGGCGTTCGCCGCGCACGGTCTGCATCAGCGGTGTCTGCGGCTGAGCACGCACATGGACGAGAACATCCTGCTGTCCACCGGCGCGGAGGCGACCGAGGGACTGTGGGCGGCGGCCGGCTACTTCGAGACCCTGGCGACCGCCGAAAGCCTTGATTTCAGCGGGCGTTACGCGGCCCGCTTCGGTGTGGAGGCACCCGTCGTGGGCAGCCTCGGCGAGTCGTGTTTCGAAGGCGTACGCCTGCTCGCCGCACTGGCCGAGCAGGCGCGGTCGCTCGATGTGGGCACCATGTGCGCGATGGGCGGCACCGTCTCGTACGAGGGCCCGCGAGGCGTACTGCGTCTGCACGGCAATCACCTCCGCCAACGGCTGTACCTGGCCCGGGCGGACGCCTTCGACTTCGACATCGTCGCCCAGCTCTGACCTTCCCACCTGCTCCGACCGAGAGTACCTTCCCCCAGGAATAGTTTCCACAGGAAGCATCGATTAAATCTACGCGCGTCGCCAAAAGAATTTTGAAAGCCCTTCCATTTAAAGCAGGTGAAACGGTCGGGAAACAATTCGGCGTGACTCTTCCGTCCAACTCCCCCGGGCCGTCCGGGAGATGACCCACACCCGTGGAAGAGGGAAGTGTCGTGACGGAGATCGTCGACAAAGAGGCGCCGGCAACGGCTGCCGGACGGACCTACAACGACTGGGCGAAGAACGACACCCTGGAGGACTACTCGCTGCGCTACGCGCCGAAGTCCTTCCGCCGCTGGACGCCGTACGTGGTGGCCACCACCGCTCTCGGCGGTATCGCGTACCTCGCCGACTTCGCCATCGGCGGTTCCATCGCGATCTCGAACGGCTTCTCCAGCGCCATGGTGGCGATCCTGGCGGCGGCGGTGACGATCTTCCTCACCGGCATCCCGATCTCGTACTACTCCGCCAAGTACTCCATCGACATGGACCTGTTGACCCGGGGCGCCGGCTTCGGCTACCTCGGCTCGACCCTCACGTCGGTCATCTACGCCAGCTTCACCTTCATCTTCTTCGCCCTAGAGGGCTCGATCATGGCGCAGGCGCTGGACCTGGGCCTGCACATCCCGCTGGCCGTCGGCTACTTGATCTGCTCGCTGATCATCCTGCCGCTGGTGATCTACGGCATGACCGCACTCTCCAAGATGCAGGTGTGGACGCAGCCGGTGTGGCTGGTGCTGATGGTCGCGCCGTTCGTGTCCATCGCGATCCAGGAGCCCGGCAAGTTCTCGCAGTTCACCCACTTCGCGGGCAACTCCCCCACCGGTTCCAGCATCAGCATGCTCGGCGTCGGCGCGGGCGCCGGTGTAGCGCTGTCCCTCATCGCACAGATCGGTGAGCAGGTCGACTACCTGCGCTTCATGCCCGACAAGACCCCCGAGAACGCCAAGAAGTGGTGGAGCGCGGTCCTTTCAGCCGGTCCGGGCTGGGTCGTCCTCGGCGCGGCGAAGCAGATGGGCGGCGCGTTCCTCGCCTTCTACATCGCCGGCAGCGTGGGCCTGGCCAAGGCCAACGAGCCCATCCAGCAGTACGTGCACGGCTTCAAGACCTTCGCCGCCCCGGTCGCCCTGGGCCTCGCCACGTTCTTCGTGATCCTCTCCCAGGTGAAGATCAACTCGACGAACGCGTACTCCGGTTCGCTGTCCTGGTCGAACTTCTTCTCCCGCCTGACACACCGTCACCCGGGCCGCGTGGTCTACATCTTCCTCAACGTGGGCATCGCGCTGGCCCTGATGGAGGGCGGCGTCTTCGGCTTCCTCAACACCGTGCTCGGCTTCTACTCCAACGTGGCGATCGCCTGGATCGGCGCGGTCGTCGCCGACCTCGTCATCAACAAGCCGCTCAAACTCAGCCCGTCCTACATCGAGTTCAAGCGCGCCCACCTGTACAACTTCAACCCGGTCGGCTTCGGCTCGATGCTCATCGCGTCGGCGGTCTCCATCTCCGCGTACTTCAACGCGTTCGGCGACTACGCCAAGGCCTACTCGCCCTTCATCGCCCTGTTCCTGGCGATGGTCCTCTCGCCCCTGTTCGCGTACCTCACCAAGGGCAAGTACTACATCGCCCGCCTCGACGACCTGGCGGAGCCGCTGCTCGACGCGGACGGACTCCCCTCGGCCGTCATCCTCAACTGCACTGTCTGCACAACGGACTTCGAGCGTCCCGACGTGGCGAACTGCCCCTTCCACTCCGGCCCGATCTGCTCCCTGTGCTGCAGCCTGGAGAAGGACTGCCACGACTCCTGCAAGAGCGCCCCCGGCGCCACGGGCCCGGTCGACCTGGCGATGCCCGCCGTACGCTCGGCGGACTGACCCCCGCGTTTCCGCCGCTCCGGCCCGTGTCCCACGACACGGGCCGGAGCGTCGCGCGTGGCCGGCCCGGAGCCGATCGGGAGAATCCTCCTCATGACCTCCCACCCCCTCGTCACCCGCGCCCGCCGACTCGCGGACGACCTCCTCGCCCCGCATGCCGAACAGGTCGACCAGGAGGGCGTCCCGGGAAGCCACATCGAGGCGGTCAAACGCTCCGGTCTGCTGGGCGTGAGCGCCCCCGTGGCCTACGGCGGCTCGGCGGCGCCGGCCGCGGTGGCGCGGGAGACGGCGGAGATCCTGGCCGGGGCATGCTGCTCGACGTGGTTCGTGCAGACACAGCACCACACGCCGGTCATGACGCTGACGAAGAGTGAACTCCCGCTGCGGGAGCGCCTGTTGGGCCCGCTCGCGCGAGGTGAGCTGATGTCCGGGGTGGCGTACGCGCACCTGCGCGCCCACCCCCGGATCCCGGTGCGGGTCACGCGGGAGCGGGGCGGCTGGCGCTTCGACGGGACGGTGCCCTGGTACACGGGCTGGGGCCTCAACGACGTCATGCTGCTCGCGGGGGTGACGGACGCGGACGAGGCACTGTTCGCGTTCACGGAGGCCCGGGAACAGGAGGGGCTGCGTCCGTCCGACCCGATGCGGCTCGCGGCACTCACGGCATCCCGGACGGTGTCCCTGGAACTGAACGGCCTGTGGCTGCCGGAGGACGCCGTAGCCCTGCGCGTGCCGTACGCGGAGTGGGCGAGGACCGACCGCCCGAAACCGACCAATGCGTCACCGGCGGTCTTCGGCGTCGCGGAGGCGGCCCTCGCTCTGCTGGACGACGACACGTCCGGCCCGCTGCGCACGCGTCTCGACAAGGTGCGCACGCAGGCCTACGACTTGGCCGACCACCCGGTACCGCACGAGCACTTGGCGGAACGGCTGGCGCTCAGGACGCAGGCGTACGAGGTGCTGATGACGGCGACCACGGCAGCGGTGGTGGCCGGCGGCGGCAGGTCGCTGTCGTTGACGAACAGGGCCCAACGCCTCGCGCGGGAAGCCCTGTTCCTACTGGTTCAAGGTCAGACGGCAGAGTCGAGAAGGGCCCACTTGAAGGCACTGGCCGACCGGCCGTAATTCGCTTGACCTGGTCCCGGGGGGACGCTGCATTGTGGCGGGACACCACGGGAGGTGGTGCCGGTATCGGGGAGGCAGCGGCAGCGATGGAGATCCGTCCCACGACCGACGAGGACCATGACGTCTTCGTCGACACGGTCCATGCGGCGTTCGGGCTCTTCCCGGAAACCCCGGTCGAGGGCGGCGGGCTCTGGTGGTCGGCGCTCGAAATGGACCGCTGTCTGCTCGCCCTGACGGCGGACGGGCGGCCCGTCGGCACCGCGGCCACGTACCCCTTCGAACTCACCCTGCCCGGCGAGACCCTCGTCCCGGCCCCCGGGGTGACCGCCGTCGGCGTCCTCCCCTCGCACCGGCGCCGGGGCGTGCTCAGCGCGATCATGCGGCATCAGCTCACCGAGTTGCGGGCCCGCGGGGAGGTCCTCTCCGTGCTGCTGGCCTCCGAGGCCACGATCTACGGCAGGTTCGGCTATGGACCGGCGACCTATACGGCGCGGCTGACGGTGCCGCGCCACAAGGGCGCCCGCGCCGTTCCCCGGGCGCGCGGAACGGCCGACGCACCGGCGACGGGTCCGGACACCGGCTCCGTCGAGGTGCTGCGTCGTGCCGAGTGCGGCGAGATCCTGGAAGAGGTCTACGACAGGTACCGCCGCGCCCAGCCCGGCGCGCTGTCCCGGCCGCACCGCTGGTGGGCCCTGCGCGCGGGTCAGCCCCCGATCTCGCCGGCGCCGCGTTACGTGGCCGTCCACCGGAATGCCGACGGCGTCCCGGACGGGTACGCCAGCTACTCGATCGCTGAGGGCAAGACCTTGACGGTCGACGAGACCATCGCCACCGACGACGCCGTCTTCACGGCCCTGGCCCGGTTCGTACTCGAACACGACCTGGTCTCTCAGGTGGTGTTCAAGCACGTCCCGCCCCAGCACCCGCTGCGCTGGCAGCTCGTGGACTTCCGCGCCGGCGAGGTGGGCGGCGACACGGACTGGCTCTGGGTGCGGCTGCTGGACGTGCCGCGTGCGCTGACCGCGCGCGGCTGGTTCACGGACGGCGAACTCGTCCTCGCCGTCGACGACCCGTTCCTGGACGAGCACGGCCGCTATCTGCTGACCGTCCGGGACGGCAAGGCCGAGTGTGTGCCGACGGGCCGGGAGCCCGACCTGTCCCTGGACGTACGCGACTTGGGCTCGGTCTACCTCGGCGGCACCGCCCCGAGCACCCTCGTGCGGGCCGGACACATCCGGGCCCACCGCCCGGACGCGGCCACCCGCGCCGACGCCCTCTTCCGCGCCGACCGCTCCCCGCACTGCCTGCACTGGTTCTGACCACGCGCCCGCAGACCCGGCGACCCACACGAATCAACTGGCAAACGGCACCTGTGCCGCGGAAGCCCGCTGCTCACCGACAGGGTGCTGCCACACACCCTCCGCCGCCAGCCTCGGCAGCACGCCCTCCCCGAACCAGTACGCCTCCTCCAGGTGCGGATACCCGGACAGCACGAACTCCTCGATCCCCAGCGCCGCGTACTCCTTGATCCGCTCGGCGACCTCCTCGTGGCTGCCGACCAGCGCCGTCCCGGCGCCACCCCGGACGAGCCCGATCCCGGCCCACAGGTTGGGATGGATCTCCAGGCCGTCCCGGCTCCCGCCGTGCAGCGCGAGCATCCGCCGCTGTCCCTCGGACTCGCTTCGCGCGAGCCCGGCCTGTACGGACTTCACGGTCTCGGAGTCGAAGCCTTCGAGCAGCCGGTTCGCCTCGGCCCAGGCCTCCGCGGACGTGTCACGCGTGATGACGTGCAGCCGGATGCCGAAGCGGAGCGTCCGCCCCTCCTTGGCCGCCAGGCCCCTGATCCAGGCGATCTTCTCCGCGACCTGGGCCGGCGGCTCGCCCCAAGTGAGGTACACGTCCACGTACTTGGCGGCGATCTCCCCCGCGATCGGCGACGATCCCCCGAAGTACACCTCGGGCACCGGATCGGGCAGCCGCGCCAGCTTCGCGTCCTCGACGCGCAGATGCTCACCGGCCGCATCGACGGTCTTGCCGTCCCACAACTGCCGTACGATCTGCAGGAATTCGCCGGTACGGCGGTAGCGGTCGTCCTTGTCGAGGAAGTCCCCGTAAGCCCGCTGCTCGTGGCTCTCGCCGCCGGTGACGACGTTGAGGAGCAGGCGTCCGCCGGTCTGCCGCTGGAACGTGGACGCCATCTGCGCGGCGAGCGTGGGTGAGACGAAGCCGGGGCGGAAGGCGACCAGGAACTTCAGGCGTTCGGTGTTCTGGCTGACCATCGCGGTGGTGAGCCACGCGTCCTCGCACCAGGCACCGGTGGGCGTGAGGGCGCCCACGAAGCCGAGGTCCTCCGCCGCGCGGGCGATCTGGCTCAGGTAGGCGACCGTCGGCGGCCGGTCCCGCCCGGAGGCGGTGGCGGGGGTGCCGTGACCGCCGCCCACGACATGGCGGCTGTCCCCGTTGGTGGGGAGGAACCAGTGGAAGGTGAGGGACACGTGGGGGCTCCTGTCTGGACTGTCCTGCGGGTGGGTCAGAGAAGGCCGTGGCGGGGTGGCCTGGTGCCGTTCAGCACGTAGCGGCCGATGTGCTGGATCTTCCAGCGGGCCGGGTCGTGCAGGGTGTGGGTGCGGGCGTCGCGCCAATGCCGGTGCAGATTGAGTGAGTTGAGGGCCGAGCGGGTTCCCGCCACCTCGAACAGGGCGCCCGCCACCTCGACGGCGGTCTGCGCCGCGTGCACCTTGGCCGCCGCGACCGCGATGGAGGCCTCCGCCGCCGAGTCGTCGTTGAGGTTGGCACGCGCCGCGTCCACGGCCTTGCCCGCCTGGATCAGCAGGGCCTCGGACGCCCTTACCTGGATGGCGAGTTCACCGAACCGCTGGATCAGCAGCGGGTCCTCGGCGGCGGTCTCGACCCCGCTCTCGAACCAGGGGCGGCTCTTCGTCCGGACGAACTCGGCGGCCTCGGCCAGCGCTCCCCCGGCGATCCCGGCGTCGATGGCCGCGTGCAGCAACTGGGCCACGGCGCCGTGGAGTTGGGGCCCCCCGAAGGTGAGGTGGTGCGGCAGGACGCGGTCGGCGGGGACGGCGACCGCCTCCAGGCGGACCGTGCCGCTGGCCGTCGTACGCTGGCCCATTCCGTCCCAGTCGTCGACGACCGTGACGCCCTCGGCGTCGCTCGGGACGTACGCGACATGGAGGTTGTCGTCCTCGGTGCGGGCGAGGACGGGGATCCAGTCGGCGAAGAGGGCGCCTGTGGAGTAGTGCTTGACGCCGGTCAGTTGGTACGAGCCGTCCGGCTGACGTGTCAGGCGGGTGCGGATGTCCTGGACGTGTTTGGTGCCGGCCTCGGACTGGGCGTTGCCGAAGCGACGGCCCGCCAGCAGCTCGGCGAAGAAGAACTTCCGCTGGTCCGGGGTGCCCTGACGGCGGATCACATTGACGTAGGCGAAGTGGCTCTGCGGGATCTGGGCGAGGCTGCCGTCGGCCGAGCCGAGGAGGCGGAAGATCTCGGCGAGGGTCTCCGCGCTGACGTCGGCGCCCCCGTGGTCGGCGGGCACAGTGACGGCGAGCAGTCCGGAGTCGGACAGGCGGTCCAACTCGGCGCGCGGGAGCCTGCGTTCGGTGTCGCGCGCCGAGGCCCCGGTCCGGAACTCGTCGGCGAGCGCGGCGGCGAGGGCGAGGGCCTCGGCGTCGTCCGCGATCACGTGGGCGGTCGCACGGTCGGTCATCGTGGTCAGCTCGCCGCGGCCAGCAGCGGGGTACGGCCGAGGGCCGCCGAGAACTGGTCCACCACCTGGGTGAGCGCCTCGGTGGTGCCCGGGGCGACGGTCAGCGAGCCGTCCTCGTGGGCGGTGATGTCCTTGTCGAGGATGAACCAGCCCTGGACTATGTGGGCCGCGCCCATGGAGTTCAGCACCGGGCGGAGCGCGTAGTCGATGGCGAGCACATGTGCGGTGGACCCACCCGTGGCGAGCGGCAGCACGGTCTTGCCGGTGAGGGCGTACTGCGGGAGCAGGTCGAGCAGCGCCTTGAGGACCCCGGAGTAGGAGGCCTTGTAGACGGGGGTGCCTACGACCACTCCGTCGGCGCGGGCGAACAGTTCGGTGGCCTCGACGATGGCCGGGTGGCGGAAGTCCGCGCCGAGCAGGGCCTCGGCGGGGATGGTGCGCACGTCGAGCGGGATCACCTCGTGGCCCTGGGCGATCAGCCGCTTGTCCAGGTGCCGTAGAAGGCGATTCGTGCGGGAGGAGACGGAGGGGCTGCCGGAGACGGACAGAACGGTGGCCATGGGTCCTCTTTCGGGGAGGCGGGGCGCCCGCTCAACCAGCAGGCGCCCCGGGGCAGTTCGGTCAGGAGTACCAGGTGGGTTCGGGCAGTTCGCCCTCAAGGACCCAGCGGCCGACCTCGCGTCGCTTGTAGGCGACCGGATCGTGCAGGGTGTGGGTGCGGACGTTGCGCCAGAACCGGTCGAGGCCCTCGGAGGTGGCGGTGGAGCGGGCGCCGGTGACCTCGAAGATGCGGTTGCCGATCTCCAGGGCGACATCGGTGGCGCGTGCCTTGACGGCGGCGACCCGTACTTCGAAGTCGCCGCGGGTCTTCTCGGTGACGGCGTCGGGGTCCTCGTGCAGTTTCTGTCCCTCGGCGGCGACCGTGTCGGCGAGGGCCTCGACCGCCCAGAGCTTCGCGGTGAGGTCGCCGTAGGTATCGATGACGTAGGGCTCGTCGACCGCGCGCTCGTAGCCGCCGTGCAGCCAGGAGCGGGCCTTGGTGCGGGTGTAGGTTGCGGCCGTCTCCAGGGCGCCGGCGGCGATGCCCAAGTAGAAGTTGACGAAGACGAGTTGGATGGTCGGGACGTTGAGCGTGTTGTACGTGCGCGGCCGGAATTCCTTGTCGACGTAGCCGGCCGCCGAGGACCACGGGGTGCGGACGCCGTCGAGGATGACGCCGCCGCTCTCGGTGAGGCGCTGGCCGATGTTGTCCCAGTCGTCGAGGAAGGTCAGGCCCTCGCTGTCGGAGGGCACGATCGCGAAGACGTGCTGGTCGGTGCCTTCCAGGACGCCTTCGAGGACGGTGACGTCGGAGATCCTACTGCCGGTGGAGAAGGACTTGCGGCCGGTGAAGACGAGGTCGTCGCCGTCCTCGGTGACGGTGACGTCCTTGTCGCGCGGGTTGACGGCGCCGCCGAAGAACCACTGGTTGCGGGCGGCCTCGGCCTCGACGCGCTCCCACTGTTCGCGGGTGCCGACCAGGCGGGCGGCCCAGTTCCAGAGGTAGTGGTAGCCGAGGAGTTGGCCGATGGAGCCGTCGGCCTTGGCGATCTCGCGGACGACGCGGTAGGCGGTGGGCCAGTCCTGGCCTCCGCCGCCGTGCTCCGTGGGGCCGAGCAGAGTGACGAGGCCTGATTCCTTGAGGAGTTGGACCTCGGCGTAGGGGGTGGCGCCGGCCCGGTCGCGGGCGGCGGCGTCGGTGTCGAGGAGCGCGGCGACCTCGGCGGCGCGGGCGATCCAGTCCTGGGCGGATCGCGGAGCCGGGCGGGTCTGCCAGTCGGTGGGCGTGACGGTGCTCATGCGGGTGTCCTCTTTCGCAGTGGGGTGCGATCAGGCGTGCACGGAGACGGACTCGGTCTCGCCGTCGGGGAGTTGGGCTTCCAGTTCGCGCACGAGGGGCAGCACCCGCTTGCCGAAGTACTCCACCTCCTCGTGGTAGTGCAGGAAGCCGAGCAGGAGAAGGTCGACGCCCAACTTCTTGTAGGCGACGATCCGTTCGGCGATCTGCTCCGGGGTGCCGATGAGTCCCGTACGGAAGCCGTCGTTGTACTGCACGAGGTCCTCGAACGTGGAGTCCTGCCACATGCCCGTGCCGTCGGCCGAGGACTGCCCGGCCTGCTTCACCGCGGCCCCGAATCCCTCGACGGCCTCACGGTCGGCCTTGGCGACGATCTCCCGGAGCGTGTCACGGGCCTCGGCCTCGGTGTCCCGGGCGATGAGGAAGCCGTTGAGGCCGAACTTCGGTGCGGTACGGCCGACTTGGGCGGCCGAGTGGCGTACGTCGGCGAGCTGCTCGGTGACGCCGTCGAAGTCCTTGCCGTTGGAGAAGTACCAGTCGGAGACGCGGCCGGCCATCGCGCGGGCGGCGGTGGAGTTGCCGCCCTGGAAGATCTCCGGGTGCGGGCGCTCGGGGGTGTTGAGGGGCTTGGGCTTGAGGGAGAAGTCGCGCAACCGGTAGAAGTCTCCGGCGAGTTCGGTGTGGTCCTCGGTCCAGATCTGGCGCAGGGCCTGGATGAACTCCTCGGAGCGGCGGTAGCGCTCGTCGTGCTCAAGCCAGGGCTCGCCGAGGGCGGTGAACTCACCCTTGAACCAGCCGGACACGACGTTGACGGCGAAGCGGCCGTTCGACAAGTGGTCGGCGGTGGCGCCGAGTTTGGCGAGGACGCCCGGGTGCCAGAGGCCGGGGTGAACGGCGGCGATGACCTTCAGGCGCTGGGTGGCGAGGAGGAGGGCGAGGCTGAAGCTGGTCGACTCGTGCTGGAACTCGGCGCCGTAGCTGGCCATGTAGCGGACCTGGCTGAGTGCGTACTCGAAGCCGTTGTTCTCGGCGAGGACGGCGAGTTCGCGGTTGTACTCGTAGCCCCAGTCGGTGCGTTGCTCGATCTTGCTGGTGACGAGTCCCCCGCTGACGTTGGGGACCCAGTAGGCGAATTTCACGGGCTCTGCGGGCATGCGGAACTCCTGTTGCGGAATGTGATTCCGGGCACGCCGAATTCCGGGCACGCGACACGACGTGCGAAAGGACGGAATTCAGGCGGGGATGGAGAGAGGGCGGCGGATCACAGGACGGAGGTGACGGGGATCAGGCCGCGGTGCAACAGGAGGCGCTGGAGACGCGCGCGAGGTCGACATGGCGTCGCCGCGTGAGGTCCAGTCGCATCATCATGCCGTCGATCGTGGCAGCCGTCCGCCGGGACCGTCAAGGAAAACCCGACCGGTCTCGTATCGCGGACCATTGAATTTCACGAACGTGTGACAGGGAAACCCTTGAACAGCCCGGGAAATCGGCCGCATTCTGCGGGCATGCGCACCGAACAGCTGGAATACATAGCGGCCGTCACCCGGCTCGGCTCCCTGCGCCGGGCCGCCGAGGAACTGCGCCTGTCACAGCCCGCGTTGAGCGAGACCGTACGCAATCTCGAACGCGAACTCGGCGTCGATCTCCTGGAGCGCAAACGCACGGGCGCGACGATGAGCGCGGAGGGCCGCGAACTGCTGCCGAAGATCGTCGACGTGCTGGACGCGGTGGACCGGCTGCGGGCGGCGGCGGGCGAGCAGCACCGGATCAGCCGCATGGTGCGGGTGGGCACGGTCAACGCGGCGACCGTGCCGCTGCTGCTTCCCGTCGTGCGGGACTTCCGCGCCTCGCATCCGCTCACCCAGGTCGAGGTGGTCGGCGCGCAGCAGACGGACATCCACCGGGCGCTGTCGGAGGGCGGGTTCGATCTCGGGCTGGTCAATCACCTGGACGGCGACGACATGCCGGCCGACTTCGAGTCCACCGAGCTGCTGTCCGGGCTGCCCGTGGTGTGCATGCGCCCCGACAGCCCGCTGGCGTCCCGGCCGACGGTCGGTGTGGACGACCTCCTCACCGAGCCGCTGATCGGTATGCGTTCCGGCTATGTGATGCACCGCTATGTCCACCGGCTGCTCGGCGGGCGGGGTCCCGCCTTCGCGTACTCGACCGACGGCGCCGAGATGGGCAAGCTCATGGTCGCGGAGGGGCTCGGGGCGACGGTCCTGCCCGACTTCAGCGTGGTCGGGGACCCGCTGGAGCGGCTCGGCGCGATCACCTACCGGCCGATCGCCGGCGACACGGCCCGCGTCCTGCTGATGCTGCGCCGCCGCCGGGCAGAGTCCGTACCGCAGGCGGCCGGGGATCTGCACGAGGCGTTCGTACGGCGAGCACGGGAGTTGAGCGGAACACCCGCCTGAGGCTGTGGTCGCCCCGGGCCGGGGTCGTACGGTCAGTCCTCGTCGCCCATCGGAACGACCACGAGGAACGCGTCGGACTTCAGGTCCATGACGACGCTGGCGGGCTCACCCTCGGCGCGGCGCCGGGCCGCGAACTCCTCGGCAGGCCATGATCCGCGCGGAGCCCCCGCCGAAAACCGCTTCAACACCTTCGCGCCCATGTCCGCAGACACCTCCAGCATCGTTCCTCGGTGCCCCATGGGAACCGTCGTACCTGTTCACCTGCCCCCGATCGACGCCGACATGCCAAGTTCCCCCGGCGGCGGGACGGCGCCGGGAGCGTGTACGCCCGTCGGGTGACAGCCGCATCCGCCGGGCGCGCCGGACCGGAAGCACCTCACGACCCCCTTTCCCGTCTCCCGGAGTGCGCACCATGAACGTCTCGGTCGCCCTGTTCACCGCCGACCTGCGCCTGCACGACCATCCCGCGCTGCGCGCCGCCGCCGAGGCCCGCCGGACGGTCCCGCTGTTCGTCCGCGACCGGGGCGTGACGGACGCGGGGTTCGCCGCGCCCAACCGCCTGGCGTTCCTCGCCGACTGTCTGCGCGACCTCGACGCCGGCCTGCGGGAACGGGGCGGCCACTTGGTGATCCGGTCCGGTGACGTCGTCGGCGAGGTGTGCAAGGTGGCCGCCGAGACGGACGCCGACGAGGTCCACATGGCGGCCGACGTCAGCGACTACGCGCGGCGGCGCGAGCAGCGGCTGCGGCGGGCGCTGGAGGCGGAGGGGCGGCGGCTGCACGTCCACGACACCGTGACCACGGCCGTCGCCCCGGGCGCGGTGACCCCGGCCTCCTCGGACCACTTCGCGGTCTTCACGCCGTACTTCCGCCACTGGTCCGGGCAGCACCTGCGCACCCCGCTCGCCGCACCGCGCACCGTGCGGGTCCCGGACAATGTCGGTTCCGAGGAACTCCCCTCCCGTACCGGCCTCGTTGGGCTGTCGCCGGGCCTGGCGACCGGTGGCGAGACCGAGGGCCGCAAGCTGCTGAGCCGGTGGCTGCGCAACGGCATCGCCGAGTACGAGAACCTGCACGACGCCCTGGCCGCGGACGCCACCTCCCGCTTCTCGCCCCATCTCCACTTCGGCACCCTCTCGCCCGTCGAACTGGCCCATCGAGCCCGGCAGTTGAGCGGTCCGGGCGCTGAGGCCTTCGTACGGCAGCTCGCGTGGCGTGACTTCCACCGCCAGGTGCTGGCGGCCAGGCCCTCGGCCGCGGGCGCCGACTACCGTACGAAACACGACCGTTGGCGGTCCGACCGCACGGCCCGCGAGGACATCGCGGCCTGGCAGGAGGGCCGCACCGGCTATCCGCTGATCGACGCGGCGATGCGCCAACTGCGGCACGAGGGCTGGATGCACAACCGCGGACGCCTGCTGACCGCGAGCTTCCTCACCAAGACGCTCTACGTCGACTGGCGCATCGGCGCCCGGCACTTCCTCGACCTGCTGGTCGACGGCGATGTGGCGAACAACCAGCTCAACTGGCAGTGGATGGCGGGCACCGGCACCGACTCGCGCCCCAACCGGGTCCTCAACCCCGTCACGCAGGCCAAGCGGTACGACCCGGACGGCGCGTACGTCCGCCGCTGGGTGCCCGAACTCGCCGGGCTGGACGGCCCGTTGGTGCACGAGCCGTGGAAACTCAGGGCACTTGACCAAGCGGCGCTCGGCGACTATCCGGATCCGATCGTCGAACTCGCGGACGGGCTCGCGCGGTTCAGGCGAGGTCGGGAAGGTGGCTGAGGCCCCCGGTCAGGGCCGTGCCGCGTACAACCCCGACAGCGCGTCCACGGCATCCGCGAGCGTCGCCGGCCGCAGCGCGCCCCGCACCGGAGTGCCGGACCAGCCGGGACCGGCCAGTACCACCGAGGGCTGTCGCCTGGCCCCCTTCACTCCCCACCGGATGTCGGCGAGGTGCCGGGCCAGCGACGGGCTCGCGGTGGAGCGCGCCTGCGCCCACAGGACGACGGCCGCCGGGCCCAGCCGCCGAACCGCCGTGGTGAGCGCCTCGGCGGGTACGGCGGCGCCGAACATCCTTGTGGGGAGGCCGAGTTCACCCAGTGCGGCGTTGAGCGCCTCGATGGGAAGGGTGTGCTGGTCGCCGGGTACGCAGGCCAGGACGACCGGCGAGACGTCGGCCTGTGGCCCGGGAGGCGGGGTGTGTCGGCGCAGGGCGGTGGAGACGTGCCAGGACAGCAGGTGCTCCACCTCGACGTAACGGTCCCCCGACGACGCCCACTTGCGCCCCACCGCGTGCAGCGTCGGCACCATCACCTCCTGCCAGGCGACGACGGTGCCGTACTGGCCGACCGCATCGGCCAGTTGACGCTCGACGGCGGGCGCGTCGAGCCGGACGGCGGCGCGCGCCAGGCCGCGGCATTCCTGGCGCACGTCCCCGAGGGGCAGCGCACCGGGGGCCTGTGACCTCCGGCTCCGTACGGGCACCGGCTCCACCTGCGGACCGGCGGCCCTCTTCACCGCCTGCGCCGCCTCGGCCGGCGGTACGCCCGACGAGGTCAGCCGGCACATCGCCTCCAGCAGTGCCACGTCCCGCGGGGTCCAGCGCCGGTGCCGTCCCTCGGCGCGGACCGCGGGACCGATGCCGTAGCGACGCTCCCAGGACCGCAGTGTGGTCGGGGCCACGCCCAGCCGACGGGCCAACGCACCGGTCGTCAGGGGCACTTCGGCCGTTGACGGATACGCGGCGTCTCCGCCTGCGGGCATTTCGCTCATCCGGCGACTATACGACGCAGAATCGACGCGAGTTGATGGCCTTGATCCCTTGCTCGCACGATGACCGGACAGTCGCCGTCCGACGCGCGAGGAGTCGCAGCCATGAGCCCGCAGCCCGGCGCCGTCCGCCCGAGCCCGGCGGCGGACTCGCTCACCGACGAGGAGCTGGCCAGGGGGCTGGTGGCGGGCGACGAGGACTGCCTGGCCGCCGCGTATCACCGCTGGTCGCCGCTGGTGCACAGCCTGGCGCGGCGCTCGCTGGGCGACGTCAAGGAAGCCGAGGACGTGACGCAGGAGGTGTTCCTCGGGGTGTGGCGCGGGCGGCGGGGTTTCCGTCCCGAGCGCGGGTCGATCGGCGGCTGGATCGTGGGCATCACCAGGCGTGGGATCGCCGACGCGCTGTCCGCCCGCACCCGTCGCCTGCACCTCCTGGCCGCCGCGGGCTCGTCGCTCGCCCTCGCCGATCCGGTCACGCGGAAGCCGGAGACGGTTCTCGACCGCGTCCTGGTCCTGCACGAGCTGGCCAGGCTGCCCGCGCCCCAACAGCGGGTGCTGCGGCTGACGTACTACGAGGACCTGACCCAGACCCAGATCGCGCGGCGCACCGGCTGGCCGCTCGGCACGGTCAAAAGCCATGCGCGTCGCGGGCTCCACCAGTTGCGCCGCCGCCTCCAGGAGGACGAACAGGCTGACCACTACACATAAAGGCGAAATAAGAGCACTATGGGGATAAGCGGCTTTTGCCGCATACCGCACCAGACGCGGTCAGGCCAGCGAAGTCAAAGGAGACGAGTCATGGCCAACGTCTCGCACACCAGAGGTGACATAGCGAGCCACCCTGATGTCTCCGAAATGCAGGCACGCTACGCCCGCATGCTCGGTGGACGCGATGTGGCGCTCGTGGACGGACCGGTGTTCCTGCTCGGTCTGTACTGCGCCGTGTCCCCGTGGATACTCCACTACACGACGAGCCAGCCCGCGCTCGTGCCGCACAACCTGATCGTCGGCATCGCGATCGGCCTGCTGGCCCTCGGGTTCACCAGGGCGCCGGAACGCATGTACGGCCTCAGCTGGGCGATGAGCGCCCTGGGTGTCTGGATGATCGTCTCGCCGTGGATCGTCGGCAGCAACCCCGACAAGGGCGTCATCCTCAACAACGTCATCATCGGCGGACTGGCCGTGCTGATGGGCCTGGTGTGTGCCGGTACGGCGGCGCGGAGCACTCCCAAGCCGTAGCGACCGACCCCGGAAACCGGCCGTAGGAACCCGGAAGGAAGGCACACCCCCTTTTCCGCCCCCTTCAGTGGCCGCCCGGTACCAGCCAGGGCGCCTGCGGGAGGGGGCTGCCGGTTTCGAGGACCGACTTCAGGTTGGACAGCACGGCCGGCCAGCCGCCGGACACGTCGGACAGCTCGCCCTGGTCGGCGAGGTCCTCGTGGGTGACGGTCAGACGCACGATGTCCTCGTGGCGCCGGATGCCGTAGGTGACGCGGGAGTACTTGTCCTCCTGCCCCTCGTTCTCCGGCGAGGTCCAGGTGGTCACGAGCCGCGTCGGACGCTCGCTCTCGACGACGGTGCCGACGACATCGGCGATGCCGGAACCGTCAGCGCGCACATGCTCCCAACGGGAGCCCGGCTGCCAGTCGGACACGTTGCGGTGGCCCCAGTAGGCGGCGGTCAGGTCGGCGTCGGTGAGCGCGTCCCAGACCTTCTCGGGGGTGCTCGCGATGTAGGTGACGTAGACGAATGTCGGCTTGTCGGTCATGGCTTCCTCGGCTCGTCGCTTCAGGGCCCCGAGTGCGCGCAGTCGCGGGCGCTCGAACTTGTCGATCCAGCGCTCCTGGATCTCGTGCAGCGGGACCGGATTGAGGTAGTGCAGCTTCTCCCGCCCGCGCCGCACCGTGCTGACCAGGTTCGCGGCCTCCAGAACGGCCAGATGCTGGGTCACCGACTGACGGGTCATGTCGATGCGCCCGCACAACTCACCGAGCGTCTGCCCGTTGTCCTCGTGCAGCCGGTCCAGCAGACGTCTGCGGGTCTCGTCGGCCAGCGCCTTGAAGACCGCGTCCATCCCTGAGTCATGTTCGGATCGCACACTCAACGTTATGCAGGCAGTTACCTGCATGTCAAGGTCGCGAGCTTCGTCCGATTCATTCCGATCTCCTACGGCGCCTCAGCGCAGGAACGCGCCCAGCTCCCGCCGGTGCGCGGCCACCCAGTCGTGCGCGCCCCGGATCTCGTCCACGACCCCGCTCGCCCGCAGCCCGGCCATGCCCCGCTCACCGCGCTCGGCACCGGCCTCGATGCCCCGCCAACACCGGTCCTGCCACCACAGGACCGTGTCGAGGAGTTGGTCGGTGTCACCGAGTTCGTCGAGTCCGTACGCCTCACAGATCAGCGCGATCCGGCGGGCGGCCTCGGGCACGTCGGTGACACCCGGGCCGAGGTCCAGGTACTGCCAGCAGACGTGGGCGACGTCGTGGACACGCTCGCCGGGGGCCGCCAGGTCCCAGTCGACGAAGGCCAGCGGGTGCCACGCGCTGTCGTGGACGGTGTTCTTGGGGGCGAGGTCGTTGTGGCAGACGACGTCCTGGTCACCGGCCTCAGGTGTGCCGTGCGTCAGATCGTGAAAGGAGCGGACGAGCTGCGCAACGCGCACCAGGCTGTGGTCGGTGCGGGCGGCGGAGCGCTCGTCGGGGCTGACGGCCGCCCGGCCCTCGATGTACTGGAACACCTCCCGCCCTCGCTCGTCCGTGCCGAGGAAGCGCGGTGCCCCCGCCCACCCCCGCCGCTCGAACAACGCGAGCAGTCCGGTGACGAAGGCCGACCGTTCCGGCGGGGTCGGAGTGCGTCGTACGGTCTCGCCGACCCGGACGACCGCGTTGATGGCGCCTCCGCCGAGCGCCGTTTCCTCCAACTGGCCCGCCTCCCCATATCGTTCGACCGCACGAGTATCGCCTGGCACGCTGCTCGTGTGGATCACGCGGAGGCACTGCTCATCGCCCGAACGCCACTCATCGCCTCCGACGGAACACCTCAACAGACAAACAACCGCAGCGAGTTGGCGCACGATCTGGCCAACAGCACCCGCAAAGCACGGCTGTTGGACCAGCGCGCGCCCGTCGACACCGTGCGGGTGGTGACCGACGGGCGCCCTGTCGTCAAGATCGCGGAGGACGTGCTGGCCGCGACCGGCTGGGTCAACTGCCGCTAGGCACCGGCCGGTTCCGTGTCCGGGGTCGCCTCCACGAGGTACTCCTCCGTGATCTCCTTCGGGCCGGACGGCCACACCTTCTCGAAGCGGGCCCAGATCAGGAAGGCCACGCAGCCCAGGGCCAGCCAGGCGAGGGACCACTCGATGGGGTGGCGGCCCGGGGAGTTCCGGTCCGCGTAGCCGTAGATCACGCACCAGCCGACGAAGGCGATGATGCTCGGTACGGGGTAGAGCCACATGCGGTACGGGCGGCGCAGGGCCGGCTGGCGTTTGCGCAGGACCGTGAGGGCGATGATCTGGGCCAGTGCCTGCACGATGACCATCACCGTGGTGAGCAACTGGATCAGGGTCGCCAGGTCGGTGTGGCGGCCGATGAGGAAACCGATCGCCGTGATCACGCCCATGGTGGCGAGGCCCAGCATCGGGAAGCGGTGCTTGGGGTGGAGTTTGGCGTAGGGGCGGAAGAAGACGCGTTCGCGGGCCGCGTCGTAGGGGACCCGGGAGCCGCCGAGGAGGCCGGTGAAGACGGAGGCGAAGGCCGTGATGAGGATCAGGACGGTGACCGTGTCGGCGGCGCCCTTGCCCCAGGTCTTCTCCAGGACCGCCGAGGCCACGGAGGTGGAGGCGATGTCGTTCACGTTCGTCATCCGGTGCCAGTCGATGACGCCCAGCGTGCCGATCTGCAGCATCAGGTAGATCGCCATGATGCCGACGATGGAGAAGAGGATGGAGCGCGGCAGCGTGCGGCCGGGGTCCTTGATCTCGGCGCCCATGTAGGCGGTGGTGTTGTAGCCGAGGTAGTCGTAGATGCCGATGGTGAGGCCGCCGGCGAAGCCGAGCCAGAAGTGGTCGCTGCCCAGGTCGAAGGCGTGCGCCGGGTAGGTGAAGGCGAGGTGCGCGCTGAAGTCGCTCGCGGCGGCCACGATGACCAGGAACACCGACGCGATCATCACCGTCCACATCACGGCGGTGATGCGGGCGATGTTCTCGATGCCGCGCCAGAGGAGCAGGATCACCAGGGCGATCACGCCGAGGCCGATCAGGTCGCCGGACGTCTTGCCCAAGTCCGGTGCCAGATAGCCGAGATACTGCACGAAGCCGACCACGCCGGTGGACATGATCAGCGGGATGAAGAGCATCGCCGTCCACACGAACAGGAACGGCATGAGGCGACCCGTGCGGTACTGGAACGCCTGGCGCAGATAGACGTAGCTGCCGCCGGAGCCGGGCATCGCGGCACCCATCTCGGCCCACACGAGCCCGTCGGCCAGCGCGAGGATCGCGCCCGCGACGAAGCCGATCACCGCCTGCGGACCGCCGAACGCGGCGACCATCAGCGGGATCGTCACGAACGGACCGATGCCGCACATCTGGCTCATGTTGATGGCGGTGGCCTGGAAGAGGCCGACACGGCGGACGAACCCGCCGTCGGGGGGCTGGCTACCGGGAGACGGACTACCGGACATGGGGACTCCTGGGGCTGGTCACGGGGAGAGGAATACGGCGAGAGGGATGCGGGGTGGTCCGGCGCGGGTGACTGGGCGATAAAGTTAAGGAGCCTTACTAGACTCGTCAAGAGGCTGTCCCGGATACCGGAGAATGATGCGATGCCCGTCAGTGACGCCGTGGAGCGACCGGACCAGCCTTGGAGCCGTCAGCGGCTGCGCAGTACCAACGCGCGACTGCTGCTCGACCGGCTGCGCACCGCCGGTGCCGCCTCCCGCGCCCAACTCGCCCGCGAGACAGGCCTGTCGAAGCCGACGGTCTCCAGCGCGCTGGCCGCCCTGGAGGAGGCGGGACTGGTCCACGAGGTCGGCACCCAGGCCCCGGAGCGCGGCCGGACCGCCGTGCTGTACGCCCCCGATCCGTCCGCCGGGTACGCGCTCGGGATCGACGTCGGGCGCAGCTGGCTGCGGGTCGCGGTCGCCAATCTGGACGGCGAGGTGGTGGCCCGGGCGGACGTCCGCAACCGGGCCCGCAGCTCGGGTGCGATGGCCGAGCTGGTGGTCGCCACCGCGCACCAGGTCGTCGCGAACTCCGAGGTCGAACCGGCCGCGGTGGTGCACGCCGTGGTGGGCACGCCGGGTGTCTACGACGAGCAGCGGCGCCGGGTGCGGTACGCGATGCATCTGCCGGGCTGGGGCCGGGCCGGGCTGTTCGACCGGATGCGGGAGGAGCTGGGCGTCCCGCTGGAGGTGCACAACGACGCGAATCTCGCGGCGCTGGGCGAGTACACGTACGGCGTCGGCGCGGGCAGCCGGCTGTTCGCGTACATCCTGATCGGCACCGGTCTCGGCATGGGGGTGGTCAGCGAGGGGCGGCTGTTCACGGGGGCGCACGGCGGTGCCGGGGAGATCGGGTTCCTGCCGTGGCCGGGGCAGCAGAAGCCGGAGACGCTGGAGGACGCGGTGTCCGGGGTGGCCGTCGTGGAGGCGGCCCGCCGGTTCGGCATGAGCGGGCAGCAGCTCACCGCGAAGGCCGTGTTCGACGCGGCCCGGCAGGGAAACGCCGCCGCGATCAAGGCGGTTGAGCTGGAGGGCGAGCGGATCGCGCACACGGTGGCGGCCGCTGCCGCTGTCCTCGATCCGGACCTGGTCGTCCTGGGCGGCGGGGTCGGGCACAGCGTGGATCTGCTGCTGCGTCCGGTGCGGGAGAACCTGCGCGCGCTCACTCCGCTCCGGCCGAAGATCGTGCCCAGCGCGCTGGGCGAGGACGCGGTGCTGCTGGGTGCCGTGGCCACCGCGCTCGGCACCGCGCGAGACCTCGTGTTCGAGCGCCATTCGGCGTCCTGAGCAACTCACCCACGGACACAGGTGTTTGACAGGCATCGTCGAGCGCCCTACCTTCTGGTGCGGTTAGTAAAGCTTCCTAACTTGACGAGGCTGGAGACCGCCGTGTTCCACCGCCCCGCCGTTCCCCCACTCCTCAGAGGCCGTCTCGCCACGGCCGCGGTCGCGCTCGGCCTGCTGGGCACCCTCACCACCAGCGCGTGGGCGGGGGCCCGGGAGTCGTCCCCGCCGCACCGCGCGCAGGTCCCGGTGACCGCCGTACGCTCGACCGCCGGGACCGCCACCCCGCTGTCCGGCTACACGATCCAGTCGTCCGCCAAGGTCACCGACTCCGCCGCGGCCGTCTCCTCCCCCGGCTATCCGGCGGCCGGCTGGTACCCGGCCGGCGCGCGCTCGACCGTCCTCGCGGCCCTGATCGCCGACGGTGTCTACCCGGACCCGTTCTACTCGACCAACCAGCAGAAGATCCCGAAGGCCGACTTCCAGGTACCGTGGTGGTACCGCAGCGACTTCACGGTCGCGGACCCCGGCAGGCGCACCTACCTCGACTTCAGCGGGGTGATCTCGGCGGCCGACGTCTACGTCAACGGCAAGCGGATCGCCAAGGCCGCGGACGTCAACGGTGCTTACACACAGCACGAGTTGGACGTCACCTCGCTGGTGCGCTCCGGCACGAACACGGTCGCCTTCCGCATCCGGCCGAACGACCCGAACAAGAACCTCACCATGGGCTGGATCGACTGGCTCCAGCCGCCGCCCGACGAGAACATGGGCATCGTCCGTGACGTCCTCGTCCGGCGCGGCGGCCCGGTCGCGCTGCGCGACGCACACGTGGTGACGAAGCTGGCCGTCCCGTCGCTCGCCACCGCGGACCTGACGGTGAAGGCGCGGGCTCGCAACGACTCGAACGCGCCCGTCACCACGAAGGTCAGGGGCAGCATCGGCAGTTCGACCTTCGAGAAGTCGGTCTCCCTCGCCGCACACGAGACGAGAAGCATCACCTTCGGCCTCCACCTGACCTCCCCGAAGGTCTGGTGGCCCGCGGGCATGGGCGGCCAGCCGCTCTACGGCCTCGACCTCACCGCCTCCGTGAACGGCGCCCCCTCCGACACCGTGCACCAGACCTTCGGCATCCGCGACGTGCAGGCCCCGCTGAACTCCGCCGGGGACCGCCAGTACCGCGTCAACGGCCGCAAGTTGCTGATCAAGGGCGGCGGTTGGTCACCGGACGAGTTCCTGCGCTGGGACCGGACGTACGTCGAGGACCGCCTCAAGTACGCCCTCGATCTGGGCCTGAACACCATCCGTCTGGAAGGGCACATCGAGCCGGACGAGTTCTTCGACCTGGCCGACCGCTACGGCATCCTGACCCTGCCCGGTTGGGAGTGCTGCGACAAGTGGGAGGGCCAGGTCAACGGGGACGAGACCGGCGACAAGTGGACCGCCGCCGACTACCCGGTCGCCAAGGCGTCGATGGCCGCCGAGGCCGCCCGGCTGCGTGACCACCCGAGCGTGATCTCCTTCCTCATCGGCAGCGACTTCGCCCCTGACGCGAAGATCGAGAAGACGTACCTGGACGCCCTGAAGGCCGCCGACTGGAACACCCCGGTGGTCGCCGCCGCCTCCGACAACTCCTCGCCGGTCAGCGGCAGTTCCGGCATGAAGATGACCGGCCCGTACGACTGGATCCCGCCGAACTACTGGTACGCCAAGCGCGAGGGCGGCGCCACCGGCTTCAACTCCGAGACCAGCGCGGGCCCCGACATCCCCACCCTCGACACCCTGCGCCGCATGATGACCCCGGCCGAACTGGCCACCCTCTGGAAGGACCCGAGCGCCAAGCAGTACCACCGCTCCCCGTCCTCCACCTTCAACACCCTCAAGCTCTACGACAACGCCCTCACCGGCCGCTACGGCCCACCGACGAGCCTGACCGACTACGTCCGCAAGGCGCAGCTGGCCCAATACGAGAACGTCCGGGCCCAGTTCGAGGCGTACGAGCGCAACGCCACCGACGCCTCGAAGCCCGCGACCGGGGTCGTCTACTGGATGTTCAACAGCGGATGGACCTCGCTGCACTGGCAGTTGATGGACCGTTACCTCGACCAGGGCGGCGCCTACTTCGGCGCGAAGAAGGCGAACGAGCCGCTGCACATCCAGTACTCGTACGACAACCGCTCGGTCGTCGTGGTGAACAACCGGACCGCGTCGGCACGCCAACTCACCGCCCGCGCAACCCTGTTCAACACCGACGGCACACGGAAGTACGACAAGAAGGTGACCGGGGTGAAGGTCTCCGGCGGCGGCGCGCACAGCACCGCGCTCACCCTGCCCGCGCCCTCGACGGTGAGCGGGCTGTCGACGACGTACCTGGTACGGCTGACCCTGACCGACGCGTCCGGCAAGGAGGTGAGCCGCAACGTGTACTGGCTCTCCAGCAAGCCCGACACGCTCGACTGGGCGCACACCGACTGGTACTACACGCCGACGACGAGCTACGCCGACCTCAAGGGGCTCAACTCGATGGCGCAGGCGCCGATTTCGGCGACGGCGTCGACCAGGGCGGGCGCGCACGGCACGTCGACCACGACGGTCACGGTGCGCAACTCCGGGACGGGCAAGGGCTCGGGGAAGGGTTCGGAGAAGACGCCTTCACTCCTCACCGACGTCCATCTCGTGGATTCGGCGGGCAAACCGGTGCTTCCGGTGCGGTGGTCCGACAACGACGTGAGCCTGTGGCCCGGGGAGTCGACGACACTGACGGCGACCTACCGGACGGCGGACCTGCACGGGTCGGCGCCACGGGTGCGGGTCTCCGGCTGGAACACACCGGAGCGGACGATCCCGGCACGATGAACCCGTAGACCCCGTGAACCGGTGGGGCCCGGCCGCCGCCGGGCCCCACCGGTCACCGGTCGTCGTCAGCTGACGTTGAGCGCGGTGTCGTCGATGACGAAGGACGTCTGGAGGGTGGACCCTTCGACGCCGCTGAAATTGATGGTGGCGGTGGTGCCGGCCAGGGAGGAGACGTCGAAGGACTTCAGGACGTATCCGGAGGCCGCGTTGAGGTTGGAGTAGGTGGCCAGGGTGGTGGATCCGGCGGTGACCGTCAGCTTGTCGTACGCGGTGCTGGTGGTGGTCTCCGCCGTGTCGATGTGCAGATAGAAGCTGAGCGTGGCGGAGCAGCCGGACGGGATGGTCACCGACTGGGACAAGGTGTCGGTGTGGGCCGATCCATAACCGTCGAGCCATGCCTTGTAGGAGCCGGTGCGGGCCGCCTCGCTGGAGGAGGTGGTGATGACGCCGCTGCTGGCGGTCCAGGTGGTGTTGCCGGACTCGAAGCCCGGGTTGCCGAGCAGCTGGGCGGCCGTGCAGGTGCCGCCGCCTCCGCCGCCCCCGCTGCTGCTGCCGTCGCCGGACAGCCACGCGGTGGCGTTCAGGGCGAGGGCGGCGTTGGTGGCGCCGGTGTCGTTCCAGCCGTCGTAGAGCGTGTTGCCGGACTGGCCGGTGCCGTCGTCGATGGGTGAGCTGTCGCCCCAGAACGCGACGCGTCCGCTGCCGAAGGTGCTGGTCGCGAAGAACGCGCCCGTGTTCCCGGAGTAACCGCTGCGGTACACAAGCCCCTTGACGTTCGCGTTGTCGGCGGGCTTGAGGGTGGCCGTCGTGCCGTCGGCGATCAGGCTCTTGGTGACCGTGCCGAAGGCGCCGTTCAGGACCTCGTTGGTGCTGTCGCTGATCGCGGCGGGGTAGCCGGAGCTGATGTCGAGGGTGTCGATGGAGAAGCCGAACGGGTCGGTCGAGTCGACGCTGTTGTTCGTCATCAGGTCGTTGAGGATCTCGACCGCGTCCTCGCCGTCGCTGTTGCGGTCGGCGCCGGTGTGGTCCGAGATCATGAACAGGCCGCCGCCGTTCTGGACGAACGTCATGATCGCGGTCTTCTCGGCCGTCGTGAACAGCGTGTTGGGCTCGGGCAGGACCAGCGTGTCGAAGTTCGACAGGTCGGTCGTGGACGAACCGCCGTACGTGAGCGCGCTGGTGGCGGTCTTCAGGCTGTAGTCGCCGGTCTTCTGCAGGGCGACGCCCCATGAGGAGAGCGCCCCGGTCCAGTCGGTCTCGGCGGACGGGGAGGAGTCCTGGGACAGCGGGTCGGGCTTGCTGGTGGAGATGATCCAGTCCGCGTTGCCCGCCTCCTCGGCGTGGCCGTCGTCGAACAGGACGCGGTTCGTGGTGGCCGCGTGCGCGGGCGCGGCCGTGGTGGTGACCTGGAGGGCGGCCCCCGTGACGAAAAGTCCCAGGCCGGCGAGGGCGGTGGTGAGTCTGCGGCGGGATCTTCTGGATCCAAGCATCCGTCGAACCTCCGTGAGGGGATGGGGAAGGGTGCGGTGCGGGCGCCTGATCTGCGCGCGTAGAACGGTAGTTGGGGAGTTCTACACGCGTTGAACGATTGAAAGGTACATGGCATGAAGGGGTGGTGAACAGAAAGTCCCGGCAATAACAGGCAACAGAACTCGGGCGGACTGCCTTGGCCTCCAGCGGGCACATGAAGAGAGCAGGGCTATCGACAAAAAGGGGCGGACATGGAGATCTCGGGCATCATCAGTGCCATCATCATCGGCATCATCATTGGCGTGCTGGGACGGCTCGTCGTCCCTGGGCGCCAGCACATAGGCGTTCTGCTGACGATCGTCGTCGGCATCGTGGCCGCGCTGATCGGCGCGGCGATCGCATCGGGCCTGGGGGTCGCCGACACGAAGGGCATCGACTGGATCGAGTGGCTCATCCAGATCGGCCTGGCAGCGGTCGGTATCGCCGCGCTGGACCGGTCGAGGGCGCGCCGCTGAGGAGTGGTCGGGAAGTGCCGCGGGTGAGACCGGGCGGAGGCTCGCAGTAGCGGGCCTGTCGCCCGGTCCCCCTCGTCCCGCACTCCTGACGGGCAGCTCTTGTCACCGCGCATCATCCCGCTCGTCGATCCGTAGTCCGGCCCGTCGAGCCGCGGGCCGGTTTCCGTGCGCCTGCTCCTCCGTTCACCAAGGAGGGGCAGGCGCATTGTGCTCAACGCACGCCGTGCAGTGCCGTCAGGCCCTCGCTGCTGGACGGGTACACCGGCGTCCAGCCCAGTTCCCGTTCGGCCTTCGCGCTGGACACCCGCAGGTTGCCGGACATCACCGTGTGCGCGTACGCCATCGGCCGAACCGTCCACAGCGGTACGGCCATTGGCTTCGGCAGGCCGAACTCCCGTGCCACGCACAGGAGATGGGCGCGGAAGCCGAGCGGCGTTCGGTCGGTGACGTTGTACGCCTGACCCGGCCGCCCGTGCTCGACGGCGGCGGCCACCGCGCGGGCCGCATCGGTGAGTTCGACCCAGGGCACGACCCGGCCGCGGTCGTCGGGGGCGGGCAGTTGGCGTCGGCGCAGCATGGGGAGGAGTGCGTCGGTGCCACCGGGGCCGTAGAAGAGGCCGAAGCGGAGTGCGATGCCCTCCAAGTCCGAAGCACCGAAGGTGAGTTGCTCCTTGGTGCGCATGGCCCCGATGTGCTTTTCCAGCTCTGGTGTGGTGCCGCGCGGGCCGAAGGGGTCGTCCTCGGTGAGGGGGCGGGTGCCGAAGTCCCCGTAGCCGTAGCCGAAGACCATCGACTCGGCGAGGAAACGGCGGGCGCCGGTGGCCTGTGCGGCCTCGATGAGGTGGGCGGTGCCGTGGGTGCGCAGGGCGTCGGTGGCGTGCATGTCGCGGTGGCGCAGGGGTGCCTTGCGCAGGGCGGTCGCGGCGTGGATCACCGTGTCGAAGCGGTGTCCGTCGACCGCGCGGAGCAGCGCGTCGCGGTCCATGAGGTCGGCGCGGATGCCGTTGCCGGGTCCTCGGCCGAGGCCGGTCACCTTGTGGCCCGCGTCGGTCAGGGCCCTGGTGATGTGGCCGCCGAGGACGCCGGTGGCACCGGCGAGGAGGATGCTCCGGCCGCCCTGGTCACTCTCGTTCGTCGTCATGACGGTGCGACGGATCGGGTCGGCGCGGATGTGACATCGACCCGTTGAGCTGCGGGTCTACGGCTCGTAGACGTACGGCGTGGTCGTGGTCAGCGCGGAGAAGCCGAGGCGTTCGAGGATGGGGCGGCTCTGGTCGGAGGCGTCGACCTGGAGGTAGCGGTAGCCGCGGTCGGCGGCGATGCGGGCGCGGTGGGCGATCAGGGCGCGGTAGATGCCGCGGCCCCGCCAGGCTTCCACCGTGCCGCCGCCCCACAGGCCGGCGAACCGGGTGCCGGGGACGAGTTCCATGCGGGCCGCGCTCACCGGTTCGTCGCCGGCGAGGGCGACGACGGCGACAACTGTGTCGGGTGCGGCGGCGAGTTGGGCGAGCAGACGGGCACGCAGCCGGGCGCTGTCCGTGCCGAAGGCCTTCTCGTGGACGTCCGCCACGAGGTCGATGCCGGCGCGGTCGGTGGCGGGCAACAGGCGGATGCCGTCCGGAAGTTGGGCGTCGAGGGTGAGTGCGGTGACCTCGCCGATCATCAGGGTCTCCTGCGGTTCGGGCGTGAACCCGGCCGCCGCGAGCCGCTGTCCGAGATCCGTCGGCAGGTCGTGGCCGTAGAGCTTCCACTCGAAGTCGCGGTCGAGTGCGGTGAAGTACGCGATCTGCTCGGCGATCGTCGCGTCGGCGTCCGTTTCGTCGAGGTCGGACCACAGGACGCCGTTCCAGCCGTGCGCGTCGGCGACCTGGCGCACCACTCCCCCGACGCGCTCGACGCGGGACCCGGGGCCGTCAGGTCGGGCGCCTTCGCGCAGGTCGCGGTCGTGGAGGGCGAGTACCGAGGTGTGATCCATACGCTCACTTCAACATCCGCGGGCGACCCCGGCAACGGGATTACGCGCCCCGCGCCGGTACGTCCGCCCGTACCGCCGCCAGATACGCGCTGAGCCGGTCGCGGTTGCGGGCCAGGCAGTCGATGCGGGCCTGGATCCGGTCGACGTGGTCGCTGAGCAGGGCGGCCGTCTCCGGGGTCAGGCAGTCGGCGGGGACGTGGATCTCGTCGGGGCCGGAGAGGTAGGGCAGGATCGCGCGGATCATCTCGGTGGTGAGCCCCGAGTCCAGCAGCCCGCGGATCTGCTGGACGTCCCGGACCGCGGGCTCGCCGTAGAAGCGGTAGCCGTTCTCGGTGCGGTCGGGGTGCAGCAGGTCCTGTTCCTCGTAGTAGCGCAGGAGGCGGGTGGGGACGCCGGTGCGGCGGGAGAGGTCGCCGATCTTCATGCCTGCTTCCAGGGAGGGCGTGCTCGCGCGGGGCTCACTCGCGAGGTGCGCTTGCCTTCACACTGATGTGAGGGTTCGACCATGGTCCCATGACCACCGCATCCCCGGCCAAGGGCACCGCCCTGCCCTGGTCCGGGCTCCTCGCCCTGTCCACGGCCGCCTTCACCGCCGTCCTGACCGAACTCCTCCCCGCCGGTCTGCTGCCCCGGATGGCACCGGCCCTCGGCGTCTCCGAGGCGCGGGTCGGCTTCCTGGTCACCGGTTACGCGGTCGCCTCCTTCCTGGCCGCGATCCCGGTCACCGCGGCCCTGCGCAGGCTGCCGCGCCGCCCGGTCCTGGTCGCTACGCTGCTGGGCTTCGCCTGCGCCAACGCGGTGGTCGCGCTGTCGTCGTCGTACACCGTCACCTTCGGCGCCCGCCTCCTCGCCGGGGTCATGGGCGGCACGATGTGGGCGATGCTCGCCGGGTACGCGGCCCGGATGGTGCCGGTCGAGCGGCGCGGCCGGGCGATCGCGATCGTGCTGGCCGGAATCACCCTCGCCCTCTCCCTGGGCGTACCGGCCGGCACCGCGCTCGCCGGGGCCGTCGGCTGGCGCACGGCGTTCGGGATGCTGGCCGGGCTCGCGGTCCTGGTCGTGGTCTGGATACGGCTGCGGGTGCCCGGCTTCCCCGGTGAACTCCCGGGCGCACGCGTCCCGTTGAGGGGCGTCGCCGTCCTCCCGGGGATTCCGGCCGTCCTGTCCGTCACGCTGTTCCTGCTGCTGGGGCATCAGGTGATGTACACGTACGTCGCCCCGTTCGCGGCACACTCCAGCTACGGCCGTACGGACGTCGTCCTGCTGGTGTTCGGGGTCGCCACGGTCGTCGGGATCTGGGCCACCGGGGTACTCGTGGACCGGTGGGCGCGGCCCACGCTGCTGGGCGCGACGGCGCTGTTCGTGGCGGTCATGTGTGTGCTCGGCCTGTACGCCGACTCCCCTGCCGTGCTGCTGGTTTCCGTCGCCGTATGGGGAGTTGCCTTCGGCGGCGCGCCAACTCTGATCCAGACCGCGCTCGTCAACGCCTCCGGTCCCGAACACGCCGACGTGGCAACGTCGTTGCAGACCACGGTGTACAACGCGGGGATCGCCGGGGGCTCGTTCACCGGTGGGCTCGCGCTGTCGGGGTGGGGCGCGGGGGCCTTGCCCTGGACAGCGTTGCCGTTGGTCGCGGGCGCGCTCGTCGTGGTCGTGCTGGGCCGTCGGTACGCGTTTCCGGCGGTGCCTGTGGAGGCCGAGAGTCCCGTCAACTCGCCCTACGCATAAGCACCCCAAAGGGGCGCGGGGCTGTGACATTTGCGGCTCCGCCGCGTGGGCGCGACCAGCCCCCACCGCCCCGCGGACAACCAACAACGGACCGCGCCGGACCTGGCTCCCTACGCCTCCCCGAAGTAATGCCCCGCCTCAAGATCCGCGATCAACCCCACCTCCACCGGCTCCCACCCCGTCTGCTTCCGCGTCAGCGTGCTCGACGCCGGGCAGTCCAGAGAAGCGACAAGGCCGAGGAAGCCAAAGTGCTCAACCGCCTGCTCGGGCGACACACTTCCGGTCGGAACGCCGAGACGGCGGCCGATGACCTCCGCGATCTCGCGGAGCGGCAGCGCCTCGTCGCCGACCGCGTGGTACTGCGCGCCCGCCGGGGCCGACTCCAGGGCCCACCGGTACAGCCGGGCCGCGTCGAGCCGGTGCACGGCGGGCCAGCGGGCGGCGCCCTCGCCGACGTACACCGAAACGCCCTTCTCCCGGGCGACGGCGATGAGTTGGGGGATGAATGCCTGGTCGTCGGTGCCGTGCACGGACCGGGGCAGCCGAATCACCGACGACCGTACCCCGCGCTCCGCCAGCGCGACCGCGGCGATCTCGGAGGGCTGCCGGATCGCCGCGAACGACTCGGGTCCGACGCGGTCCTCCTCCGTCGCCACCCTCCCGTCGGCGAGTCCTGGCGTACCCGAGGTGACCACGAACGGCTTGTCGGTGCCCGCGAGTTGCTCACCGATCGTCTCGATGGCCCGCAGGTCGGTGGCGCAGTTGGCGGCGAAGTCCGTGAAGTCGTGGATGAACGCGAGATGGCAGACCCCGTCCGCCGCCGCGGCGCCGGCGCGCAGGCTGTCGAGGTCGTCGAGCGAACCCCGGTGCACGGCGGCGCCCACGGCCGTCAATGCCCCGGCAGACGCGTCCGACCGGGCCAGTCCGGTGACCGTGTGCCCGGCGTCGAGCAGTTCACGGACCACGGCGGAACCGATGAACCCGGTGGCGCCGGTAACGAAAACACGCATGGGGCGTTCCTTCGATGAGTTCGATGAGATGGGGGGGCAGCCTGCGCTGCGATGTGTTGCGCTGTGCTGTGCTGCGTTGCGCTGTGCTGTGCTGTGTTTCCATCGTGGGCGGGGCACGGGTTCCGGGTCCAAAGCCTGTTTCGCATGTCGCAATACGGTTCGGGCATCACGGCAGCTCAGAAGCCATTTCGCCGAAGCCCTCGCCGTCTCACGCCGTACACTTCAGGCATGACGGACCTGCCCCCCGCGCCCGATCTCGAACTGCGTCTCGTCCGGTACTTCATCGCCGTCGCCGAGCAGAGTCACTTCGGCCGTGCCGCCAAGTCACTGCACATCACCCAGCCGTCGCTGAGCCGTCAAGTCCGGCGGCTGGAGGAGCAGTTGGGGGCCCGGCTGCTGGACCGTACACCGCAGGGCACGCGGCTCACGGAGGCCGGGCAGGTGTTTCTGCCGCGCGCCAAGGCGCTGTTGCGCTCCACGGCCCAGGCCGCCGCCGAGACCCGCTCCGCCGCCGAGCCCAGTCGCCTCACCGTCGGGTACATGGCCAACCTGTTCGTCACCCCGGCGGTGCGCGAGGTGCGGCGCCGGCATCCGGACGCCCACGTCGACGTCGTACATCTGGCCTACGACGAGGCGCGCGCCGCCCTGCTCGAACGGCGGGTGGACGCGGCGGTGGCCCGACTGCCGTTCGCCACCGACCAGTTGGAGGTCACGGTCCTCTACGACGAGCCGCGTGTCGTGCTCGTGCCGCTGGACCACCGGCTGGCCGGGAAGGAGTCCGTCACCCTGGACGACATCGCCGACGAGCCGCTTCCGCGGACGCCCAGTGCGGACCCGGCGTGGAGCGCCTTCTGGCGCATCGACCCCCGGCCGGACGGTCGCCCGGCACCCGGTGGTCCGGTCGTCCGGGCCCTGGAGGACAAGTTCGAGTTCGTCGCCGACGGACAGGCCGTCGCCATCACGGCCGGTCTCCAACCAGGTCAGACGATCCGCCCCGACATCATGGCGATCCCCCTCCACGGCGTGGAACCGAGCCACGTCGCCCTCGCGACCCGCGCCGGCGAGCACAACCGTCTGCTGACCGCGTTCCGCAGGGCGGCCCACGCACTCCTGAAGGCTCCGTCGGAGCAGGCCGAGTGACTTCCCCGCGGTTCGACGGAGGCCCCACCGGTCACTGACCCGGTGGGGCCTTCCGTTCCGGAGCGGGGGCTCGGGTCAGCGTCCCGCCCTGGGGCGGTGGCGCCGGTACAGGGCGGCGCCGCCCAGGAGGAGGGCCACGCTCGTGACGGCGGCCGGGACGGTCCCGTCGGCTCCCGTGTGGGCGAGCGACGCCTCGGCGGCGGGTGGGGCGGGGTGTCCCTTCACCTCCGTCATCGGCTTCGGGCCGGGGTGCGGCTTCGACGGCGTGGGCGGTGCGGGGGTCGGCGGCGCGGGGTGGTGGGGGTGGTCGCCCGAGGTGTTCTCGGAGTGGTTGCCCACGGTCGGGTTGCCGACGCCGACCACGCTCACGGAATTGCCGCTGAGGTTCACGGGGAGGTGGATCGGGAGCTGCACTCCGTTGCCGGAGAGCACGCCGGGCGAATCCTTTTCGCCGCCCTGTGCGACGGCACCGCCGTGCGGTCCGCCGGGGCCCTTCCCGCCGCTCCGCCTGCCACCGCCCGCTTTCGCGCCGCCTTCGTCGGCGCATGTGTTCCCCGCGGCGGGATTGAGGAGCCCGACCACGTTCACGGTGTTCCCGCACACGTTCACCGGTACGTGTACCGGGAGCTGAATGGTGTTGCCGGAGATCACCCCGGGCGAACCGGCCGCGGCGCCGTCCGCACCGGAATCGGCGAACGCCGGCATCGCCACGGCCAGCGCACCGGATGCGGCGGCGACGGCGATCGCACCGTTTCGGGTAACCCGTTTCATAGGGTCCCTGCCTTCCAGAGATGTAGCGGGCACTCACCCGCATCGAATAAAACGTTGGCGCACCATCCGAGTTATGGCTTATCGGCCTTTCACTCCATCGAGCGTCACGGTTATCGAACTACTCGTAACGAATCCTCATCGGTCGCAAATCATTAGTCGGAAAACCTCTTATGCCTATTGAAGGGGCGCAGAATACGGCACCGATCACCGGCCCGCCCGCCGGGAGGCGGGGCCCGTGAGGCCCGCTTATCGTGATCGCAGGCGCTGGTCACGGCGCGTTCTTGGAGGCATTGATGCTGGCCAAGCTGTCCTCGCGGCCCGCGTTCCGGCGGTGCGCGTTCACCGGGGTCCTCACGCTGGCGCTGCTCGGCGCGGGGCTGCCCGCGCTCGCCACGGCCGACGGCCGGCCGCAGGCCGACCTGTCCCGGTTCTACCGGCAGAAGGTGAAGTGGGCCGCGTGCAGGACCCCGGACGCACCCAAGGACCTGCAGTGCGGGAAGGTCACCGTCCCGCTCGACTACGCGAAGCCCGGCGGCGGGACGCTCGATCTCGCGCTGGCCCGCTACCGGGCGACCGGGAAGTCGAGGGGGTCGGTGCTGCTGAACTTCGGCGGTCCCGGTGGCGCGGGGGTCAGTGAACTCGCCTCGGACGGCAAGGAGTTCATGGATCTGACGAACGGCTACGACGTCGTCACGTTCGATCCGCGCGGCGTCGGCCAGTCCTCGCCCGTGAGTTGTGGCGAGGGCTCCGACCAGGGCTCGGCCGCGATCGACGAGGACACCACGGAGAGCAGTGATCCGAAGGTCGTCCTCAAGCAGTTGCGGAAGGCCGCCGCCACCTGCGCCAAGTACTCCGGCCCGGTCCTGCCGCACATCGGCACGGTCAACGCCTCCTGGGACCTGGACGTGATGCGCCAGGCGCTCGGCGACAAGAAGCTCAACTACCTTGGTTTCTCGTACGGAACGCGGCTCGGCGCGGTGTACGCGGCCCAATTCCCCAAGAAGGTCGGCCGGTTGGTGCTCGACGGCGTCGACACCCTCACCGAACCGCTCTCCGAGCAAGGGATCGCGGGCGCCGAGGGGCAGCAGACGGCGCTGGAGGACTTCCTCGACTGGTGTGTGCAGGACATCGCCTGCCCCTTCGGGACGGACGCGCGGTCGGCGCCGGACCGGGCCGTGCACCTCGTCCGCTCGCTCGACCAGGACCCGGTGCAGACGGACTTCGGCGACACTTTCTCCGGCCAGGACCTGGTGGGCGCCATCAGCCAGGCGCTGTACAGCAAGCAGATGTGGCCGACGCTGGAGCGGGCCATCGCCTCACTGGTGGAGGACGGTGACACGCGCGCCATCATGGCGTTCTCGTCGGGCGGCACCGGTCTGCCCCATCTCGGCGGGGGCGGCGGGATAGTCGACGCCCAGGACGTCCCGCTCGACAACCTCCCGGCCGCGCTGATGGCCGTCAACTGCGCCGACGACCCCGACCGCCCCACCGCCGAGCAGATCACCAAGAACCTGGACGGCCTGCGCGCCCGGTACGAGGAGGCCTCACCGGTCTTCGGCCGCTACCGGCTCACCGAGGTCCTGATGTGCTACGGCCGTCCCCGGGGCACCGACTACATCCGCGCCGACGTCAAGAACGTGGGCTCGCCGAAGATGCTGCTCGTCGGCACCCGGGGCGACCCGGCGACGCCGTACCGCTGGACCGTGGAGACGGCCCAGCGGCTCGGTTCCTCGGCTGTGGTGCTCGACAACAAGGGTGAGGGCCACACCGGTTACGCGTCGTCCAAGTGTGTGCACACCAAGGTCGACGACTTCCTGCTCTACGGTTCGCTGCCGGCCAGCGGGAGTTCGTGCCAGCCGGACAGCACCGTGGTCCCCTGAGGGCTCGCTCAGCCGAGGGCGATCTCGGGCTTGTAGAGGTCCATCCAGAGCGCCAGGTCGAGGGCGCGTTCCAGGCCGCGGCGGCCCGCCTGGGTGCTGATGGGGGTGTCCCGGTGGGCGGCCTGCCGGAGCCTCTCGCGGTCGACGAGGTCGAAGACCGGGTGGGAGGGCCGGGCGAGGAGGTCCTTGGCGTGGTCCTGGAGGGCGACCGCGTACTTGGGGTCCTGCGTGGAGGGATAGGGGCTCTTGACGCGGTCGTAGACGGACTTCGGGAGGACGTCCGCGGTGGCCTCCCTGAGCAGGGTCTTCTCCCGGCCGTCGTAGGACTTGAGGGACCAGGGGGTGTTGAAGACGTACTCGACGAGCCGGTGGTCGCAGAACGGGACGCGGACCTCCAGGCCGACGGCCATGCTCGCGCGGTCCTTGCGGTCGAGGAGGATGCGGACGAAGCGGGTGAGGTGGAGGTGGCAGACGCGCCGCATCCGGTACTCGAAGTCGCTTTCCCCGTCGAGGCGTTGGATGCCGGCGACGGCGGTGCGGTAGCCGTCCGCGATGTACGACTCGGTGTCCAGGGCCTTGGTCAGGTCGGGGCGCAGGACGTCGGCGTCGTCCCCGAAGTGCTGGCCGAACCGCACCAGCCAGGGGAAGGTGGCGGCACGCCGGGCCTCCTCGTCGAAGAACTGCAGGTAGCCGCCGAAGACCTCGTCGGCCGACTCGCCGGACAGGGCGACGGTGGACTGGTCGCGGATGGCGCGGAACAGCAGGTAGAGCGAGGCGTCCATGTCGCCGAATCCCAGGGGGAGATCGCGGGCGCGGACCATCTTCGCGCGGACGTCGAGGTCGGCCAGGGCCTGTGCGTCGAGCACGATGTCCTGGTGGTCGGTGCCGGAGGCGCGGGCCACGTCGTGGACGTACGGGGTGTCGGGGGTGCCGCGCAGTTCGTCGGCGACGAAGTTCTCGTTCTGGCCGACGAAGTCGACGGCGAAACTGCGCACCTTCTCGCCGTGCTCGGCGAGTTGGCGGGCGGCGATCGCGGTCATCGCGGAGGAGTCGAGGCCGCCGGAGAGCAGGGTGCAGCGCGGTACGTCGGCGACGAGCTGGCGGCGCACGATGTCGTCGAGGAGGGTGCGGACGGCGGTGACGGTGGTGTCGCGGTCGTCTGTGTGCGGGCGGGTCTCCAACTGCCAGTAGACGCGCCGCCGTAGACCCGAGCGGTCGACGGTGACGACGGTGCCGGGCTCGACCTCGCGCATGCCGTCCCAGATGGCGTGTCCTGGCGTCTTGATCATGGTGAAGAGTTCGCGCAGGCCGTCCAGGGTGACCCTGGCGCGGGCGAGCGGGTTGGCGAGGATCGCCTTCGGTTCGGAGCCGAACAGGACGCCGTCCGAAGTCGGGTGGTAGTAGAAGGGCTTGATGCCCATGCGGTCGCGGATCATGACGAGTTGATCGCGGCGGCCGTCCCAGATCGCGAAGGCGTACATGCCGTTGAGGCGTTCGGCGACCGCGTCGCCCCATTCGAGGTAGCCGCGCAGCACGACCTCGGTGTCGGAGTCGGTGGTGAACCGGTGCCCCCGGTCGGTGAGTTGGCGGCGCAGCTCGGTGAAGTTGTAGGTCTCCCCCGAGTAGACGAGCGCGACCGTGCCGTCCGCCGTGTCGACGGTCATCGGCTGACGGCCGCCGGGCAGGTCGATGATCGCGAGCCGGCGGTGTCCGAGGGCCGCGGGACCCCGGACCCAGGTACCACGGTCGTCCGGGCCGCGGCAGGCCATCGTCTCCGTCATCGCATCCAATGTCGCGGCCTCGGTGCGCAGTTCACGGTCGAAGGAGACCCAGCCGGTGATGCCGCACATGCGTTACCTCCTGCGTCCGGTCCACCGGTCGGAGGCCACCCACCTGCGTCTTTTCGTGTGTATGGCCCACACCCGCCGAACCAGTTGTATCAAGCATCTACATGACGAGCGTGGGTCACACCCACAGGGCCGGTCAACATGCCCGTAACCTGGCCGCCCGCGCCGACCCCGCGTTTTCGGCCGCGCTTTGCGCCCCCGAGATCCACGGATCGGGGCTCCACCGGGCGGCTCTCGTCAGGAATCGGCCATGGGCAAAGAGTTGCTCAACAACCGTGCAGTGCGCGGACGTTCAGAACTCCACGGGGTCCCGGACGATCGGGCAGGTCATGCAGTGCCCGCCGCCCCGGCCGCGCCCGAGTTCGGCGCCGACGATCGTGATGACCTCGACGCCGGCCTTGCGCAGCAGGGTGTTGGTCTGGGTGTTGCGGTCGTAGGCGAAGACCACGCCCGGTTCCAGCGCCACCGCGTTGTTGCCGCTGTCCCACTGCTGGCGTTCGGAGGCGTAGACGTCGCCGCCCGTCTCCACAATCCGCAGTTCGGGCAGGCCGAGCGCCTTGGCGACGACGTCGGTGAACGGGGTCGCGCCCTCGTCCACGATGTCGAGGCCGGGGCCCTTGTCGGCGGGGCGCAGGGAGAAGGTGTGGACGGCGTCCATGATGGCCGGGTACAGGGTCACCAGGTCGCGGTCGGCGAAGGTGAAGACGGTGTCGAGGTGCATCGCGGAACGCAGCTTCGGCATCCCGGCGACGACGACGTGCTCGGCGGCGCCCAACTCGAAGAGGGCTTTGGCGACTTGGGTGATGGCCTGGCGCGAGGTGCGCTCGCTCATGCCCATGAGGACCACCCCGTTGCCGACGGGCATGATGTCGCCGCCCTCGAACGTGGCCTGCCCCCAGTCGAGTTCGGGGTCGCCCCACCAGACGACGGAGCCCGCGAAGTCCGGGTGGAAGGTGTAGATCGCCTTCATCAGCAGGGTCTCGCCGTGCCGGGCCGGCCAGTAGAGCGGGTTGAGGGTGAGGCCGCCGTAGAGCCAGCAGGTCGTGTCGCGGGTGTAGAGGGTGTTGGGCAGCGGCGGCATCAGGTATTCGCCGACGCCGGTCGACTCGCGGACGAGGGCGACGAAGTCGGTGCGGTGGCCGTCGGGGAGGTCGGTGGTGGCGAGGCCGCCGATCAAGTACCTGGCCAGGTCGGCCGGTTCGAGGCTCTCCAGGTAGGCGCGGGTCGCGTCGACGATCCCGAGGCCGACCTCGTTCGCGACGATCTTCCGGTCCAGGAGCCAGTCCTTGGCGGCGGGGATCGTCATGGTCTGGGCGAGCAGTTCGTGCAACTCGACGACGTCGACGCCGCGTTGGCGGAGTTCGTTGACGAAGTCGGCGTGGTCGCGCTGGGCGTTCTCGACCCACATGACGTCGTCGAAGAGCAGGTCGGCGGAGTTGGTCGGGGTGAGCCTGCGGTGGGCCAGGCCCGGCGCGCAGACCAGCACCTTGCGCAGCCTGCCGACCTCGGAGTGGACGCCGTAATCATGCCGGTCCACGGTGTCCTGACTGGTCACGGTGCACGCACCCTTCCGGAGGTCGGAGACGGGGTCGGACGGACGGAGGAGAGCGGGCGCCCCCGCGCCCCAGGGCGCCGGCCACGCCCGCCTCGGGGCCGAGGCGCGGGCGTCCGGGGCCGAGGTGCGGGCATCCATGGTGGCTTCCTGCGTGGCCCGAGGGACGTTAGCAATGAATTGCCCTATTTACCTGGCAGGCTTCCCCCATATGCCCCATCCGCCGATCGGCCCTATCGTGCTGTTATGGAGCACGCACTGAGTCCCGCCACCCTCACCGAACTGCGGCGCCCGCGCCCTTACCCCGCGGTCTCCGTGCTCACCCCGACGCATCGTCGCGAGCCCGACAACGCCCAGGATCCGGTCCGGCTGCGCAATGTGTTGGCCGAGGCCAAGAAGCAGCTGGAGGCCGATCCCGCGGTCCCCCGGGAGCGGCGCATCGACGTGTCCCGGCAGCTCGACCAGGCCCTCGCCGAGGTCGATCTGGCGCACGCCGAGGACGGTCTGGTGATCTTCGCCGCGCCGGGCGAGCACCAGGTGTGGTCCCTCGCCAGGTCCGTGCCGGAACGTGTGGTGCTCTCCGACACGTTCCTCACCCGCAATCTCGTCTCCGCGCAGGCCTCCGAGCGCCCGTTCTGGGTGCTGTCGCTCGCCGCGGACCGCGTCACGCTGTGGAACGGCGGTGTCGACCGGGTCACCGAGACCCACACCGGCGGCTTCCCGCTGACCCGCGACCACCGCGACAACTTCGACGCCGAGCGCCAGGAGCGGATCGGGGACATCCCGAGCACCTTCCGCGACGAGGACACCCGCCACTTCCTGCGCGAGGCGGACACCGCGATGGGCCGGATCCTGCGCGAGCACCGGCGCCCGCTCTACGTCACCGGCGAACAGGCGGCCCTGTCCGCCTTCGACGAGGTCGGCAGCGCCACGAAGGACGCGGTGCACATCGCACACGGCGGCCTCGCGCACGGCACGCCCGACGCCGTGTGGCAGGCCGTACGGCCACTGGTCGACGCCGAGGCGCGCAAGAGCGCCGTCACCGTGACCCGGGAACTCGAATCGGCGCGCGGGCGCAAGGAGTTCGCGGCCGGCGTCGACGAGGTCTGGCAGAACGCCCGCGAGGGCCGGGTCCGGCTGCTGGCCGTCGAGGAGAACTACCGCGTCACGGTCCGCGACGACCACGGCGACCATCTGGTCCCGGCCGACGGCAGCGACCTCGACGCCCGCGAGGACATCGTGGACGAGATCGTCGAACAGTGCCTGGAGACCGGCGCCGACGTCCGCTTCGTCCCCGACGGCACCCTGAACGACGCGGACGGCATCGCGGGCGTGCTGCGCTACTGAACCCACCTCGCTGCCGGGTCCCGAGCATTCCGGAGGCCCCCTCCCCCTACGGCGTACGCTACGGCGTGATCGTCGACGGAGAGGGAGTGCGCACGTGGGTGACCTGCTGGGCGTGGCCGTGCTGGGTGCGGGACACATGGGAGCCGACCACATACGACGCCTCGACCAGGTGGTGAGCGGCGCCAGGGTCGCCGCGGTGGCCGACCCGGACACGGATCGCGCCAAGGAGGCGGTGGCCGGGCTGGACGCGGTCGCGGTGCACGAGGACGCCGTGGCCGCGCTGGACGCCCCCGGGGTCGAGGCGGTCCTCATCGCCTCGCCGGGTCCCGCGCACGAGGAGGCGCTGCTCGCGGCCTTCGCGCGCGGACTGCCGGTGCTGTGCGAGAAGCCCATGGTGCCCGACTCCACCGGGGCCCTCCGGGTGGTGGAGGCGGAGGCCCGCCTCGGGCGACGGCTGGCGCAGATCGGGTTCATGCGGCGCTACGACGCGGAGTACCAGGGCCTCAAGTCCCTGCTGGACAGCGGGCAGTTGGGGCGCCCGCTGATGCTGCACTGCGTCCATCGCAATGTGTCGTCGCCGCCGTACTTCACCTCGGCGATGCTCATCGACAGCTCGGTCTCGCACGAGATCGACGCGGCCCGCTGGCTGCTCGGCCAGGAACTCACCGCGGTGACCGTGCTCAGCCCACGCTCGTCGGCGCACGCCCCGGAGGGTCTGATCGACCCGCAGCTGGTGCTCTTCGAGACCGAGGGCGGCGCCCTGGTCGACGTCGAGATCTTCGTCAACTCCGGCTTCGGCTACCAGGTGCGCTGCGAGGCCGTGTGCGAGGCGGGCAGCGCCCGGATCGGCGAGGACCGCACGATGGTCGTCACCACGCGGGGCAGCGCCCACGAGGACGTGCCGCTGGACTATCTCGTCCGGTTCGCGGACGCCTACGACCGCGAGGTGCAGTCCTGGGTCGACGCCACCCGGCGGGGCCTGGTCACCGGCCCGAGCGCCTGGGACGGCTACGCGGCCTCCGCGATCGCCGAGGCCGGGGTCCGGGCGCTGGAGAGCGGCGGCCGGGTGACCGTCGAACTCGCCCCGCGCCCGGACCTGTACGCCGACGTCAGCCGCTGACGCTCGCCGCACCCGACTCCAGGTGCCCGGTGAACCGGCGCGACCAGGTCGCGTCGGAGTCGACGGTGACCGTGAAGTCGTACCAACCACCCTGGTACGCAACGGCGTTGAAGAAGTCCTCCGTGGACGCGCCCGCGGCGACCGTGTAGGCCCACGGCCCGTCGCTGCGGTAGTGGTTGGAGGTGATCGTGAACTTCACCGACGCGGCGGACGAGTTGGCCATCTTGAAGTAGACGGCCGACTTGCCGGTGCCCGGCTCGACGGCGTAACGGGTGCTCGCCTCAACGGACTTGCCCGCTTTCGTCGCGTCGCCCTGGAAGCGGCGCAGGAAGCGGTTGGGGCCGACCATGGTGATGTCGTACTTGCCGCTGCCGTAGCCCGTACCGATGTTGAAGTAGTCGGAGGCGGTGCCGCCCGGGTCGATCGTGTACTGCCAGGGCGTGGTGTCGCGGTAGGCGTTGGGGTGGATGGAGAGGTGGGCGGCGCTCTTGGCGGCGCCGCCCTGGTTGGTCATGGCGAACCAGGCGAGGATCTTGCCGCTCGACCCGAACTCCAGGTGATCCAGGTACCCGTTGGGCTGGTACGGCAGCGCGCGGGCGGGCCGGGTGCCGGTCTCCTGCGCGGGCAGGGCGTTGTTCGTGGGCACCGGGTTGGGCAGCGGGCCGCAGGTGGAGAGGCCGATGACGCTCGTCGCGGGCAGGGACACCGCGCCGTAGACCGGGTTGGCGAAGTCGAAGACGCCGGTCAGGTCGCCGCTGACCTTGCGGCGCCAGGTGCTGATGTTGGGGCAGGCGGCGGGCTTGCCCAGCGTCGAGGTCCAGGTCTCCAGGAAGCGCAGGACCGAGGTGTGCTCGAAGACCTCCGAGGAGACCCAACCGCCGCGTGTCCAGGGCGAGATGACGATCATCGGGACGCGGAAGCCGAAGCCGTAGGGCACGCCGTTGAGGAACTCGCCGTCGGTTCCGGCGGGCGGGGCGGGCGGCGGGACGTGGTCGAAGTAACCGTCGTTCTCGTCGTAGTTGAGGAACAGGACGGTCGAGTCGAAGACGTCCGGGTCGGCGGCGAGGGCCTGGTAGACGAGGCCGACGAAGTGGGCGCCGTCGCCGGGCGGGGCGTAGGGGTGCTCGGAGAATGCCTGGTTGGGGACCACCCAGGAGACCTGCGGGAGGGTGCCCGCGAGGACGTCGGCCTTGATGGCGGCGGCGATGTCGTCGGGGGTCGAGCCGGTGGCGGCCGGCACGGAGGACATGCCACGGTCGTAAAGGGGGCTGCCCGCCTTGGAGTTGGTGAAGTTGTTGAAGTAGGCGCAGGCGTTGTCGCCGTAGTTGTCCTGCGCGTTCTGGTAGACCTTCCAGCTCACTCCGGCGTTCTGCAGGGACTCGGCGTAGGTCTGCCAGGTGAGGCCGGACTCGTCACCGCCGTCGTAGCTGGAGGAGTCGACCTTGCCGCTCCACAGGTAGGTGCGGTTGGGGCCGGTCGCGCTGAGCGTGGAGCAGAAGTAGGCGTCGCAGATCGTGTAGTTGTCGGCGAGCGCGTAGTGGAAGGGGATGTCGGCGCGGTCGAGGTAGCCGAGCGAGCGGACGTTCCCGACGCCCGAGACCCAGTTGTCGAGGCGGCCCTTGTTCCACGCGGAGTGCTGCGATGACCAGGAGTGCGGCAGGTCGCCGTTGCACTGGGCGAGGGTCTCGCCGTCCTGGCCGCCCGCGGCCGGGGTGGCGCTCAGCTTCCACGGGTACTGACGGCCGCCGCCGTTGGGCTGGTTGAAGACCGGGTAGCCACCGCTCAGCGTGATGCCACTGCGGTCGTCGAAGCCACGCACGCCCTTCAGGCGCCCGAAGTAGTGGTCGAAGCTGCGGTTCTCCTGCATGAGGATCACCACGTGTTTCACGTCCGAGATCGTGCCGGTCGTCGCCGCCGCCCGCTGCGCCGCGACCGCCGGCCGTGCGCCGGTGCCCGTCGCCATGCCCGCCGCCACGGTGGCACCGAGCCCCACGAAGCCTCTTCGGCTGATCGGTGTCATTCGCTCCACCCTCGTCACCGGCGTGCCCGAGCGGCACACCGCGCGCAAGGGTGCACGGGGTGATCGCCAAGGTCCATACCGGGACGGTGAGATGGAGGTGAACAAAAGTCAAAGTCGCCCTCCGGAGGCCGGGTTGCCCTCCCCCGCTCACACGTTCCCGAACAAAGCACTCAGCCCCCGGTCGACGAGCGCGTCCATGTCCTCCTGCCCGGTGGCCACCAGGTCGTAGGTACGCAGGAGGAAGCGGCGCAGCTCCGGGGTGTGGAAGTGGAGCAGGGCGAGCCCGAACGGCGAGTGGAACTCCAGCACCGTACGGGCCCCGCCGCACGGCCACAGGTGCACGTCACCGCCGCCGGCCGGCCTGCGCAGCCCCTCCTCCAGCAGCGACCGGGCGAAGGTCCAGGTGACGCCCTCGCCGTCGAGGGAGACCTCGGGCGGGAAGTCGAGGTGCACGGCCAGCGGGTCCGAGGCGAGGTAGCGGAGCGTGGCGGACACGGGGATCTCCGTCTCCTCCGCCGTGATCAGCCGGGCTCGGGTGGGCTGTTCGAGGGTGATGTCCATGGTCGGTCTCCACTGCGGGCGTGAGGTCGGCCGGATTGCCGTGTGCCTGTACGACCTCGCAGGTGCCCTTTGCATTACGCGGAAGCTCGAACGAGTTGATGTGACCTGCGTCACACAGCCGTCGATGCATGGGGCTGCCGGTGAATTCGATTGCGGTGGTGCGGGTGGGTCCGGTGAGCTGACCCCATGGACGGGGCCGCGGAACAGGGACGACAGACGCGGTGGCACAGGTCGGCGGTCCTCGCGGCCCTGATGCTGGCCGCCTTCACCTTCAACACCGCGGAGAACCTGCCGATCGGCCTCCTGGAACTCATCGCCGACAGCCTGCGGGTCTCCGTACCGGCGGTCGGACTGCTGGTCACCGGCTACGGCGTGACGGTGGCGGTCACGTCCGTCCCACTCGCCCACGTCATGCGGGGTGTGGCCCGACGCCATGTGCTCACAGCACTCCTGACGGCACTGGTCGTGTCCAGTGTGATGGCGGCCCTGGCCACGTCGTACTGGCTGCTCCTGGCGGCCCGACTCCTGACCGCACTCGCCCAGGCGTTGTTCTGGGCCGTGATGGGACCGGTCGCGGTGGGCCTGTTCGCACCCGAGGTCCGGGGGCGGGTCATCGGCGCGCTGTCCGTCGCCGGTTCGCTGGCCCTCGTGCTCGGGGTACCCGCCGGCACCTGGCTGGGCCACCGCGAGGGCTGGCCCGTACCGATCGCCGTACCGGCGGCCCTGGGGCTCATGTCCCTGGTGACGATCGCGACCCTGCTCCCGACCTCACGTCCGGACGAGGAGCGAGCGGCCTACGGCACCCGCCCCGACGCCCGCCGGTTCGGTACCGTCCTCGCGGCCGGGACCCTGGCCGCCACCGGGTCGTTCGCGGGCTTCACGTACATCGTGAAGTTCCTCGGCGACGTGAGCGGCTTCTCCCCGGGCGCGGTCAGCGCCCTGCTGGTGGTGTTCGGCGTCGCGTGCCTGGCCGGGGTGACGGTCACCGGGGCGGTGCTGGACCGCTGTCCGCAGGCGGCGCTGAATACCGCCGTAGCCATCCAGGCGGTGGGCATGCTCGGCCTGTACGCCCTCGGCACCCATCCGGTGACGGCCGTGGTGTTCCTGACGCTGATGGGCGGTGCGCTCGGACCGGTGTTCATGACCGCCCAGAACGCGATGCTCCAGTGCGCACCGGGACGTACGGACATCGCTCTCGCGGCCAACTCCGGTTCCTACAACGCCGGTATCGCGGCCGGCGCGGCGCTCGGGGGGTTTGTGTTGCGGGTGGCGGATGTGCGGGGGGCGTTCCTGGTCGGCGGGTTGCTGACTGTGGGGGCTTGTGGGGTGTTGGCGGGTGCCTGGGTACTGGGGCGGGGGCCAACGTCGGCTGGGCAGCGCTGTGTTGGGGAGGAAGGTCGGGCGGGCGGCTGACCAACTCTTTCTCGGGAGGGCGCCATAGCTACAGCAAGGGCATGCCCGGGGTTGCTCGGCACGCGAGTGCCGCTCCGGCGGGCCAAAGCCGGACCCCGGGCAAGGCCGAGTTGGTGAAGCCGAGTTGGTGAGCCCGGCCAGGGCGCGTGACCAACTACCGCCCATGCGGGCACCGCACCCACCGCGACAAACCGCCGACCGGCAGGTCCTGCCGGTACCCCTCGGCGCACGGATGGCGCACGGGTCGCGCACCGCGCGGGTCAAAGACCGTCCAGCGAGGCCCAGTTGGGAGACCCGGCCAGGTCGGCCGAACAGCTCACTCCTGTGCCGGTGCCGCGCTCGGCGTATACGCGTCGAGCGCGGCCAGTCGGAGAGCGGCCCCCACTCGGGTAACCGCTTCGGTGGGTGTCTGCGGAAGCCGGGCCAGTAGCAGGCGGCGTTGTTCCTGGGGGCCGCCGCGTACGGGCAGGACGCGTACGCCCGGTGGGGCGGCGGGGGCGAGGGAGCCAGTCACCGTGGTCAAGCCGAAGCCTGCCGCGACGAGTTGGAGCTTGGCCAGCCAGTCGCGGGCGGTGTGGACGATCTCGGGGCGCTCGTCCAGGCCCGGCCATACGCCCATCAGGCGGTCCTCGCCGGAGGAGGGACCGGCGATCCAGCGCTGGCCGCGCAGGTCGGCCACGTCGATGTAGTCGGCGCGGGCCAGTGGATGCGTGGCCGGCACCGCGAGGTACAGCGGGCGTTCGGTGAGGGTGCGCAGCACCAGCGGTGGTGACTCGGTGTCCGGCGGGCGGAACGGGGGTGCCGACGCCAGCAGCGCCAGATCGAGGCTGCCGGCGCGCAGGGCGCGTACCAGGGCCGGAGTGCCGCCCTCCCGGCTGACGACGTGCAGGTCCGGGTCGGTGCGGCGCAGGGCGGCCAGGGCGCGGGGCAGCAGGACCGCTCCAGCGCTGGGGAACCAGCCCAGGCGGACGGTCGCGGCCTCCGTCGGCAGACCGGACAGTTCGCGCGCGGTCGCGTCGATCTCGTCGAGTACGACCGTCGCCCTGCGCATGACGATCCGGCCGGCCGGGGTCAGCCGTACGCCGTCACGGCGCCGTTCGAGCAGTTCGGCGCCCGCGGCCCGTTCGATCGCGGCGATCTGGCGGGACACCGCGGACTGGGTGTAGCCCAGTGACGCGGCGGCCGCGGTGAAGGTTCCCTGCTCGGCGACCGCGCGGAAGACGCGCAACGCGGTGAGTGACACATCCGTGAAGTCCATGACGATCACGCATGCTAGCGGTGCGTAAGTCTCGTTGGACGCACACCCGACGGGTTCCTACCGTGGCAGTCATGAACGTTTCACGCATCGCCCTCGTCACGGGCGCCAACCAAGGACTCGGCCGCGCCCTCGTCGAGGGCCTGGCGGCCCGCCTGGGCCCCGACGACCTGGTCCTGCTCACAGGCCGCGACGAGCGGCGCGTCACCGACGCGGCCCACGAGGTCGCGGGCCTGCCCGGCACCCGCAGCCGGGTCGAGGGCCGGGTCCTGGACGTCACCGACACCGACGCGATCACCCACCTGGCCGACGATCTCCGGCAGCGTTACGGCGGGGTCGACATCGTGATCTCGAACGCCGTGGCCCGGGTGCTGCCCGGGGAGTCCCAGGCGGCCCGCGCCGACGAGTTCATCGATGTCTCCAACACCGCCACCCACGCGATGCTGCGTTCCTTCGGCCCCGTACTGCGCCCGGGCGGCCGCTTCCTCGTCGTGGCCAGCGGCCTCGGCACCCTCGGGCACCTGGACCCCGCGCTGCACGAGCTGTTCGACGGCGCGAGCCTGGACCAGGTCGAGTACGCCGTCGAGTCCTGGCGCGGCGCCGTCCACCACCGCACCACGGCCGAGGCGGGCTGGCCGCTCTGGCTCAACGTGCCCTCGAAGGTGGCCCAGGTCGCCGCCGTCCGCGCGGTCGCCGCCGAACGCCGCGAACACGACCTCGCCACAGGCACGTTGATCGCCTCCGTCTGCCCGGGCATGGTCGACACGGCCACCTCTCGCCCCTGGTTCAGCGACTTCAGCCAGGCCCAGTCCCCCGCCGACGCGGCGAGCGCCGTCCTCGACCTCGTCTTCGCCGAGCACGTCGACCCCACCCACTACGGCGAGTTGGTCCGCTTCGGCAAGGCCCTGGACTGGTACGGCGGCACACCGCCGGTGGAACAGGACCGGCTGATCACACCGTGACGGCACCGGTATCCGTGTACAGGTGACGCCGGTGCCCGACCCTCATCCCAGTCCGGGCAGGCTCCGCAATTCCCCGATCCTCAGCAACCGGGCCAGGAGCAGGAACAGCAGCGCCATCGCGGTGCCGCCCGCGGCCAGCGAGAGCGCGGGCGTCCAGGAGGCCGAGGCCAGGGTCTCGTCGCAGACGCGGGAGAGGAGCCACCCGACCCCGCCCGCCGCGACGGCGGCCGTGGTCAGTTTCGCGTAGGTGCGACAGATCCGGCGTCCGTCGAGGAGTCCTTCCGTACGTCGCCGGAGGCGCAGCGCGGTCACCAGCAGACCGATCGCGTACGACAGCGCGTAGGCGCCGGCCATCCCCGTGACCGCCCAGCTCGCGGGCAACAGGATGTGGCAGGCCGTGGCGAGGCCGATGTTGATGCCGCCGATCCACACCGCCATCCGGAACGGCGTACGGGTGTCCTCGAAGGCGTAGAAGCCGCGGAGCAGGAGGTACTGCGCGGAGAACGGGATCAGTCCCAGGCCGAAGGCCTGCAGCATGTGGCCCAGCGGCGCGGTGGCCGAGGCGTCGGCGGAGCCGTGGGCGAACAGGAGTCGGGCCGTCTGCGGACCGAAGGCGAGGAAGAAGAAGGCGGCCGGGACGATGACGACTCCGCTGACGCGCAGCGCTCGGGACAGGTCGGCCCGCAGGTCGTCGACGCGGTGTTCGGCCACGGCCCGGCTCATGCGCGGGAGCAGGGCCGTGACGAGCGAGACGGTGACGATCGACTGGGGCAGCGTCCAGATCTGCTGGGCGTAGCTGTAGGCGGTGTACCCGACACCGTCGCGGGGACGGGCGGCGTCCGCGTCGGAGGCCAGCCGGGTCACCACCGTGCTCGCCGCCAGGTTGGCCAGCACGAACAGCAGCGTCCAGCGTGCGGCGTTGACGCTCTTGCGCAGCCCGGTGCCACGCCAGTCGAAACGCGGGCGGAACCGGAACCCGGCCGCGAGGGCGTAGGGGACCAGCGCGAGTGCCTGGACGGCCAGCGCGATCGTGGTCCCGATTCCGAGCAGCCGGACCTGGGCGCCCGTGATGTCCGAGACCTGTTCCGGCGCGGTCATCAGGCCGAGGTAGAGGCCGAACATGGTGATCAGGACGAGGTTGTTGAGCACCGGGGTCCACATCATCGCGCCGAACCGGCTCCGGGCGTTGAGGACTTGGCCGAAGATGCTGAAGACGCCGTAGAGGAAGATCTGCGGCAGCAGGAAGCGGGCGAACACCACGGTCAGTTGGAAGGCGTCGTGGGTGGCGGGTGTGTCGTGCTGATAGATGCTGATGATCTCGGGGGCGGCCCAGGTGGCCAGCGCGGTCCCGATGCCGAGCACGCACAACACCAGGGTGACCAGGCGCTGTTCGAAGGCGGCCCCGCCATCGGGGTCCTCGGTCCGGGCGCGGACCAGCTGGGGGACCAGGACGGAGTTCAGCGCGCCGCCGATCAGCAGGAAGTACAGGCTCGTCGGCACCGTGTTGGCCTGGTTGTACGTGGTGGCCAGCAGTCCGGTGCCCAGTGCGGCGCCCTGCAGCACCATCCGTATCAGTCCGGTGGCGCGCGAGACTATGGTGCCCGCCGCCATCAGCGCGGTCGAACGCAGCAGCCCACCACCGCCTTTGGGCTTCCTCTGCGCGGCATGCCTCCGCCGTGCCCGTAACCGATCGGACCGCTCGGGCGAACTCTCCTCGATCATGGGCTCAATCTACGATCCCCGGACGCGGGTTCTGGCCGCGCCTCCGTGCAAACCGGCGCGGCCAGAACCAACTCGGGCTGTCAGGGCCCGACTTCGAACCCCTCAGCCCTCAACTACTGTGCTGGACACCCCGGTTCACGGAGTGAGCTGCCACTGCTCGATGTAGCCGACGTCGATCGCCGCGTGGTCCTGCACCCGCAACTTCCAGGTGCCGTTGACCGGTTGGGCGGAGGTGTCGACGGTGAAGGTCTGGTCGACGTTGTCCGCCGAGCCGCCGGAGCGGTTCAGCAGGGAGTAGACCGTCCCGTTCGGGCCCACGAGGTCGACGGTCAGGTCGCCGCGGTAGGTGTGGACGATCTTGACGTAGACCTGGGTGGTGGCCGAGGCGTTGCCGTCGCGGCCGGTGACCGTGATCGGGGACTCCACGGCGCCGGCGTTGTCGGGGATGTCGACGCGGGTGGCACTGGCGTAGATGTTGGCGATCCGCCAGCTGAAGGCGACGGTGGCGGTCGCGCCCGTGTCGTCGGTGACGGTCACCGTGACGTCACTGGTCCCGAGGGTGGTCGGGATGCCGGAGATCAGACCGGTGCTGCTGATGGTCAGTCCGTCGGGCAGTCCCGTGGCCGAATAGGTCAGGCCCGCACCGGAGTTGGTGGTGTACGCGTCCGTCTGCAGGGACACGGCCTGGCCGACTCCGCTGATCTGGGCGGCGACCGGGGCCACGTTGACGCCGAGCGCGATCCGGCTTCCCACGTTGATCCCGGCCCACGCGTCGGCCACGGCGAGGTAGGTCGGGCTGTAGGCGCCGAAGAGGTCCGCGGCGGCCTGCAGGGTCGCGGTGCGGGCACCGGCGTAGTTCGTGGACGAGGTCATGTACGTGGTCAGCGCCCGGTACCAGACCTTCTGGGCGTTGTCGATGCCGATGCCGGCGACGGGCACACCGTCGTAGGTGGGGCTGTCGTAGGCCACGCCGTTGACGGTCTTCGCGCCGCTGCCCTCGGACAGCAGGTAGAAGAGGTGGTTCGCCGGGCCCGAGGAGTAGTGGACGTCGACGCTGCCGAGCGTCGAGCTCCAATAGTCGCGGGACGCACCGTCCTTGGACGGCTTGTCCATGTAACGCAGCGGTGTGCCGTTGCCGTTGATGTCGATCTTCTCGCCGACCATGTAGTCGGGGACGTCGGCGGGCAGGTTGGCGTGGAACTCCACCGCGGCGGCGAAGATGTCCGAGGTGGCCTCGTTGAGGCCGCCCGACTCGCCGGAGTAGGTGAGGCCGGCGGTGGCGGCGGTGACGCCGTGGCTCATCTCGTGCGCGGCCACGTCCAGCGCCGTCAGCGGGTGGGTGTTGCCCGAGCCGTCGCCGTAGGTCATGCAGAAGCAGGTGTCGTCCCAGAACGCGTTGACGTAGTTGTTGCCGTAGTGGGCCCGGCTGTAGGCGGCCACCCCGTCGTTGCGTATGCCGTTGCGGCCGAAGACGTCCTTGTAGTAGTCCCAGGTCGCCGACGCGCCGAACGCGACGTCCACGCCCGCGGTCTGCCGGTTGCTCTGGGTTCCGTCACCCCAGACATCGTTGTCATCCGTGAAGAGGGTGCCGGTGCCGGAGGTGCCCTGGTTCAGGTCGTAGGTGCGGTGTCCGGCGCGGTCGCCGTCGACGAGCTGGTACGTCGAGCCGGAGAGCGTGGTGCCGAGCGGGACCGTTCCGTTGAACTGGCCGGTACCGGTGCCCGTTTCGATGCCCTGGTACTGGAAGACGGCCTTGCCGGAGTCGGCGTCGGTGATCACATGGAGTTCGTTGGGCGTGCCGTCGTCCTGGAAGCCGCCGACCACCGCCTCCCAGGCGAGGACGGGCTTGGCTCCGGCGGCCCAGACGACGAGCCGCGGGGCGCCGTCGAGCTTGGCCTGTTCGCCGCCCGCCTTGGACGCTGCCGCGAGCGCCTTGGTCTTCACCGTCGCCGACGTCACGTTGGGGGTGATGTCCGCCAGGGTCAGGTCGGCCTTCGCGGCCTTGGTGACCGTGAGGCGGCCGCTCTTGGCGTGGACGACCAGGTCGCCGCCGAGGACGGGCAGCCCGGAGTACGTCCGCTCGTAGCGGGTGTGGGTGGTGCCGTCGGCGTCCTGGCTGACGTCCTTGACGACGAGCTTCTCCTTGGCGCCGAGGCCGAGGGTCTTCGCCGTGCTCTTGACGGCCGTGCCCGCGCTCTTGAGGAGGGCGGCGTGCTTCGACGGCGACAGGGCGGCCGGGGCCGCTCCGGCCCGAGGCGTGGCCAGGATCTTCGCGGAGGCGGTGTGCCCGCCGGGAGCGGCGGAGGCGGCGCCGGTCTGCATACCGGCGGCCAGCAGGGTGCCGACCGCGGTGAGGACCAGGGCGGCGGTGTATCTGGGGTGGTGCGGATAACGGTCATGCCGGGTCAAGGCGTTCTCCTTATGTGGGGTGGTCGGACTCGGTGGAGTCCTGGAGAGCGGGTCGGGCCGGGGTACGGCCGTCCGGCGAGCGCGCGGGTGCGGGTGCGGGGAGGAAGGGTGAGGGAGGAGTGAACGCTCGGTGAGCGTGGTGCACAGCAGCGTGGCATCACGCTCACAGAATTGTCATGGCTATAACAAAGCAAAGTCTCAAAATGGCTGTTGCGTACTGCGGATCACTCACTTGAACAACACTTTTCAGCCTCGCCCCAGGCGTCCGCGCCGCACGGGAACGGCAGGCCGTCGAACAGGTGGTTGAATGACGACCCGGAAGGGTAATCAGTCCTTCAACTCGCGTACGGCGCATACGACTTGCCCCACCAGGACAGCCGCGCCACGAGCACGGCACCAGTCGCCCGTGTAGACGCTGGCATATGCCAGAAGCACCACCGGATCGTGTGTTGCCAAATCCCTTACAGGGCGTCGCAGCCTGTGCGACAGTCGTAACCGGTCCCTCCATCCGCCTTGGTCGTACCGTCCCCGCATCGGAGTGCGTCATGCCGTCCCACCTCTCCGCGGACCGCCCCGCCGCCCAGCCGCCCGCGCGTGGTTCGGTCGACGCGCTGATATCGCAGGCGCGGCGGCTCATGGGCGACGTGGACGCCGTACGACGGGACGCGCAGCACGACGGTGCGGACCCGCGAGAGCGGTGGCAGCGGGCGCTGTGCGATCTGGCGCTGCATCAACTCAACGATCTCGACGAACACTTGGCCCAACTGCGGGACGGCCCGCCGCCCGTGCCGACGACCGTGGAAGCGGCGCCGACCCCGACTGCCGTACCGGAAGCGCCTCGTGACGACTCGCTGCTCAGCCGGGTCGGCAGCGCGGAGTGGAATCTGCTGACGGACGAGGCGAGTTGGTCCGGGGAGCTGTACCAGATCCTCGGCCGTGACCCGTCCGCTCCCCCGCTCACTCTGGACGAACTGCCGTCCCTGATCCTCGACGAGGACCGGCCCGCGCTGACCGCGATGGTCACGGACTGCCTGATCGACGCCAAGCCCATCGACGGCGAGTTCCGCATCGTACGGCCCGACGGTTCCGTACGGACCGTGCACATGATGGGCGAGCCCGTGCTCGACGCCGACGGCGGCACCGCCTCGATGTGGGCCGTGCTGCGGGACGTCAGCGAACTGCGCCGCAGCCAGCGGACGGTGAGCGAGACCCGTGACTCGCTGCAGCTCCACCGGCACCACGCGCAGACCGAGCGCCGGCTCGCGGTCGAGCTGCAGGAGGCCGTGCTGCCGCCGTGGCGCGGCTCCCTGCGGCTCCCGCACCAGGGGCCGGAGACCCTGGACCTGGCCGCCCGCTATCTGCCCTCCTCCACGAGCGCGCTGATCGGCGGCGACTGGTACGACGCGCTCCAACTGTCCGACGGAGCAACGCTGTTGAGCGTCGGCGACCTCACCGGACACGGTGTCGCCGTCACCTCGGGCATGGCGATGCTGCTCGGCGCCCTGCGCGGCATGGCGATGGCGGGCACCGAGCCCGGTCAACTGATGTCCTGGCTCAACCAGTTACTCGACGCCACCGTCCAACCGGCCCTGGGCAGCGCGGTGTGCTGCCGCTACCGGCCCGAGACCCGCACCCTGGCCTGGGCGCAGGCGGGACACCCCGCCCCGCTGCTGTTCCGCGGCGGGACGGGGCGCGTGCTGAGCGCACCGGACGGCGTCCTCCTCGGCGCCACCTCGGGGGCGGCCTACGGACAGGCCGAGGAAACCCTCGAAGCAGGCGACGTGCTCCTGCTGCACACCGACGGACTGGTGCCGGGGCACAGCGGAGAGGCCGCCGTGCGCCAGCTCCTCGACCTGGCCCCGCGGTTCGGCGAGGCGCGCACCGCACAGGACTGCGTGCGGATGGTCGTGGAGGAGTTCGGCGACACCGAGCGCGCGGACGACGCGTGCGTGCTCGTCGCCAGGACGACCTGAGAAAGACAGCACGACCTGGGAAAGAAGCGGCTGTACGAACTCCTTGTGCGGAAGGAGTCGCACAAATCCCCTACGCCTGTGCGCTGTTGCCGCCCTTGGCCCTCGGGCTCCTCGACTGGATCTTCGGCAGGGCGAGTGCGATCTCCTCCCGCAGTTCGTGGATCCTCGGATAGCCGGCGTACTGGGCGGTGAGCCGGTACATCTCGCGCAGCCGGTCCCAGGTGCGGTGGGAGGAGTTCGATCCCATCGACGCCAGGGCCAACCGCGCGTACCTGTCCGCCTGTTCGGGGTCGTCGGCGATGAAACAGGCCGAGGCCATCGACAGGAAGTCGAAGATCTTCGACCGCTGCCGTCCGTCGACCCGCAGCGCCAGGGCCTTCGCCGCGAAGTACTGGGCGTGCACGGCCGCTCCGGGCTCGTGCTCGGCCAGGGTGCGGTAGGCCAGGGCCTGCATGCCGTAGAGATCCTCCTCCTTGAACGTCTGCATCCAGCTCGGGGGCGGTACGTCGCCGCGGTCGGAGACGAAGAGGTCCTCCGCCTGGCCGAGGGTGCGGCGCATGGCCTGTCCCTTGCCCATCGACGCCTGTGCCCAGGCCTCGATGGTGCAGAGCATCGCCTGGGTGCGCGGCAGCACCTCGTCGCCGGAGCCGGTCTTGGCGAGTTTCATGAGATCGAGTGCGTCGTCGGGCCGGCCCAGGTGCACCATCTGGCGAGCCGCCCGTGAGAGCGCCTCCCCGGCGCGGGGCCGGTCGCCGCCCTCACGGGCCGCGTGGGCGGCGATGACGAAGTACTTCTGGGCCGTGGGCTCCAGGCCGACGTCGTGCGACATCCAGCCCGCGAGTACGGCGAGATTGGCGGCGACGCCCCACAGGCGCCGCTGCAGATCGGCGGGGTGCCGGTAGGCGAGCATGCCGCCCACCTCGTTGAGCTGTCCCACCACGGCCTTGCGTTGCAGCCCGCCGCCGCGGGCCGCGTCCCAGGCGCGGAACACCTTGACGGACTCCTCCAGTTCCTCGATCTCCTGCGACCCGATGGGGGCGGCCTCGTAGCGGTCGAACCCAGCGGGGTCGGCGTGCAGGGGATCGTCGAACCGGGGAGCGTCGGTGGAAAGAGTCGGATCGGAGTGCAGCCATGCGTACATGGCGCTGCTGAGTGCGGAGCCTGCGGCGAGCGCGGCGCCCGCGCCCACCAAGCCGCGTCGGTTGAGCATGAGGTCCATTCCCGTGAATTCGGTGAGGACCGCAGCTGTCCGTTCGGGCGCCCACGGCACACCGTCGGGATGTTCCACACTCCCGTCGTCGGGCCGTTTTCCCGTACGCCCGTGCCGGACCAGACCGAGGTCCTCAATGGTCACGACACGGCCGAGACGCTCGGTGAACAGAGCCGCCAGCACCCTCGGCACCGGATCGCGCGGGATCTCTCCCGTGTCGATCCAACGCCGTACCCGCGAGGTGTCGGTCGACAGCTGGGGGTGGCCCATGGCCGCCGCCTGCCGGTTGACCCGCCGCGCGAGCTCGCCCTTGGACCAGCCGGCCAGGCCGAACAGGTCCGAGAGACGGGAGTTGGGTTGTCCGTTCACGTCAAGCCCCCAGGTTCTCGGCTGACTTGAACATAGCCCGGCGCGGGTTGCCGGGCGACTATTCGCCAGGGTTCGCCAGGGTCCGCCAGATGGTGTGCCACTGCGCATCTGGTGTCAGGTAGGAACGCGCCACCCCGACCCGGTCACCGAGGGACATTCCCCAGGGTGATCCCGTGGGACCGGGCCGGGCAGCGCGCTTGTTTGGACAGGCACTGCAGGCACACGAAGGGATCTGTATCTCCCATGTACACAGCATCGTCCTCCGTGTCCGCCCCGCCCCGGTCGCTGCACCCCCGCCCGGGCGCCGGCGGCCCCTACCTCGACCCGGCGCGGCCGGCGGCCGCCCCCGTGCTCGGTGCGGGCAGGCCGCGGCGCGTTCCCGGGCTCGGCCCCCAACCCCTCAGCGGGAGACTCGACTTGTCCGGCCCTCAGGGCGCCCAGCTGCGTACGGCGATCGCGTCGGTGCACCGGATCTGCCCGGAGTTCGCTCCGGTGCAGGTGCTACGCCGCAACGGGCGCTCGGTGCTTCTGGTCGGAACGACCGGACGCAGCACGGCTGTTGCGAAGTGTTTACTGGACCACTCCCCCGCGTGGGCCGAGCGGATCCGGCACGAGATAGCGGCGTACCGCTCGTTCGTCCGGCACCGCCCGCCGGTGCGGGTGCCGCGGCTGATCGCGGCGGACCCGGACAACTGCACGCTGGTCATCGAGCGGATGCCGGGCCGGGTGGCGGCGCTGCACCGGCACCCGGCGGAGGCCCCGCCGCGGGCGGACATCCGGGCGGCGCTCGGCTCCATCTGCCGGCTGAACGCCTGGCGGCCGCCGGCGGGCACGTTCGACGCCCCGCTGGACTACGCGGCCCGTATCTCCCGCTTCCACGAGCTGGGGCTGCTCACCGACCGGGACATGGGAGATCTGCAGAAGCTGCTGCACGGCATCGCGCACTCGGCGGGCCGGGGCGGGATGGGCCAGTTCTGTCACGGTGACGCCCTGCTGTCCAACATCCTTCTCTCACCGGCCGGTCCGGTGCTGGTGGACTGGGAGCACGCCGGCTGGTACCTGCCGGGCTACGACCTGGCCACGCTGTGGGCGGTCCTCGGGGACGCGCCGGTGGCCCGGCGGCAGATCAGTCAGATCGCGCAGTCGGCGGGACCGGCCTCGCGTGACGCCTTCCTGGTGAACCTGATGCTGGTGCTGACCCGCGAGATCCGTACCTACGAGATGGCCGTGCAGCGTTCGATGCACGACTCGACCCCGGCGGCACCGGGAGTGGTGGCCCACCCGGGTGCTGCGCCGTCCGGCGAGGAACAACGGCTGCTGCTGAGGCGGCTGCACGACGACTGCCAGATGGCCCGACGGGCCGTGCGTGCGGCGGTCGGCACTCGCTGACGGGGACGAGGGTCCGGGGTGCGCCCTGCAGCGGCGCACCCCGGACCTTCGTGTGTCCGGCCGACATATGGCCGGCCCCTATGTGTCCGGCCTACACATATCTGCCCGGGCCCCACACTCCCCCATTGGTGTACTCCACTGACGCCCCGCAGGCCCGGGAGTCGCCGCCACGAAACTCCTCGCATCCCCCGTTGACATGGGAAATCGCCTTCCTCTGGGCATGATTGACGGATCGTCGGCCAGCCGGTACCACTGACGCACGCCCGGCCCCGCACGGTTCATGACAATCCCACCGTCCCAGGAGGCTGCATTGCGAGGATCCTCGACCGACCCCACCCGCTCTCCCGGGCACAGACGCGCGCGCCGGTCCGCCGGCGCGCTCGCCACCGCCGCCCTGCTGCTGCCCCTGCTGGGCGCGGCTCCCTCGGCGAGCCCCGCCGACTCCTCCGCCGCCACCCTCCAGCGGGCGTTCGCGTCGGCGTCCGCCGAGTACCACGTGCCGCAGACGGTGCTGCTGGCCGTGTCCTATCTCCAGTCCCGCTGGGACACGCACGGCGGAGCGCCGAGCGTGACCGGCGGCTACGGTCCGATGCACCTCACGGACGCCCGCACCGCCCTCGCCGCGACGGAGCACCTGAGCGAGGGCTCCGAGGACCCCCGCGGCGACAGCGCCCGCACTGCCCTGCACCCGACCGCGCAGATCCCGGCGGACTCCCAACTCCCGGCCCGGCTCAGGACGTTGACGAAGGCTGCCGAGCTGACCGGTCTTCCGGCGACCGACCTCCGTACCGACGAGACCGCCAACGTGGCCGGCGGCGCCGCACTGCTGGCCGACGCCCAGAAGGGCCTCGGCGAGTCGCTGAGCGCGGACCCGGCCGACTGGTACGGCGCGATCGCGCGCTTCTCCGGCGCCGACGACACGGCGACGGCCGCCGCGTATGCCAACGATGTCTACGACGTGATCCACACCGGCGAGGCGCGCACCACGGACGCCGGGCAGCAGGTCGCCCTGGCCGCCCAGCCGGACCTGGCGCCCGACACCGCGCAGCTGAGGGAGACCGGCCTGCGCACCGTCTCCGCCGACGGCACCGAGTGCCCGAAGAAGGTGTCCTGCGAGTGGATCCCGGCGCCGTACTCCCAGTTCGGGAACGACGACTACGGCAACCACGACCTGGGCGACCGGCCCGCGTCGCAGAGCATCAAGTACATCGTCATCCATGACACGGAAGGCCAGTGGGCCGGTGTCCTGAACCTGGTCCAGGACCCCACCTATGTGTCCTGGAACTACACGATCCGCTCCACCGACGGTCTCATCGCCCAGCATGTGAAGGCCAAGGACGTGGCCTGGCACGCGGGCAACTGGTACATCAACGCCAAGTCGATCGGCATCGAGCACGAGGGCTTCCTCGCCTCGCCGGACGCCTGGTACACGGAGGCGATGTACCGCTCGTCGGCACGCCTGGTGACGTACCTGACCAGGAAGTACGGCATCCCGCTGGACCGGCAGCACATCCTCGGCCACGACAACGTGCCGGGGCCGACCACGTCCACGGTCCCCGGGATGCACACGGACCCGGGCCCGTACTGGGACTGGGCGCACTACTTCGACCTGCTGGGCCACCCGGTCAAGCAGACCGCGAAGAAGGGCGGCGGCCTGGTGACCATCCGCCCCGACTACGCCCGCAACCAGCCGGTGTACACGGGCTGCGTCACCGCCGGCCAGCCGTGCGCGGTGCACGGGTCGAGCGAGGTCCGGCTGTACTCCGGACCCGGCGAGACCTACCCCCTGATCAAGGACATCGGCCTCGGAACGACCCCGACCACCGGGGTCAACGACCTCTCCTCACGCGTGTCCACCGGGCAGCAGTACGCGGTGGCCGACCGCTCCGGGGACTGGACCGCGATCTGGTACCTGGGTCAGGAGGCCTGGTTCAAGAACCCGCAGAAGCACCCCACCGCGGTGAAGGCCGCGGGCTTGGTGGTGACGCCGAAGGAGGGTGTGGACAGCGTCCCGGTGTACGGCCGCGCCTACCCGGAGGCCTCGGCCTATCCGGCGGGAGTGCCCGCCCAGGCGATCTCCCCGCTGCCGTACAAGCTGCTCAAGGGCCAGAAGTACGTGGTCGGTGACAAGGTGCCCGGCGAGTACTACTACGCGGTCACCTTCACCACCGACTCGCACAAGGTCGTCGTAGGAAAGGATCTCTACTACGAGATCCAGTACGGCCACCGGGTGGAGTTCGTGCGCGCCGCCGACGTGACGGTGGAGCGGTCCAGCCGGTAGCGGCCGCCTCAGCCCTGCTGGAACAGTTCCGCCGGGAGCGGTTTCAGCAGGGCGTAGAGGTCGTCCGTGATGGGGCGGTCCCAGGCGGCGATGGTCACCAGGACGTTGTCGCTGCGGTCGAACTGGACGCAGGAGATCCGGCTCTCGGAGAGCTTGAGGCGCCGCACGATCAGCAGGTTGTCGCCCTGCATCACCGGCATGTCCTCGACGCCGACGACGGTCACCTCCTCGTCGTTCTCCAGCGCGAGGAGCAGTTGCGCGACCTCGAAGGGGATCTCGTCCTCGGCGACGTCACGGGCCGGGGAGCCCTCCGGCAGATTGCCGATGACCATCGCGGGGCCGCGGCCGCCGAAGAGGTCGTACCGCAGGAACACGCCCTGGCAGGTGCCGTCGGGGGCGGGCAGCAGACCGGCACCGAGGTTGCCGGGCCAGTCGCCCGGGTCCATGGCCAGCACATCGAATTCGGGGCCGGCGGGGGTGGCGCTGCGGCGGCGGAGGAACGACATGAAGCCATGGTACGGGGTGCCGTTCGGCGATGTGGCCGTGGCCGAGTGCGGGTGCGTGGTCGAGTGCGGGCGCATAGGGGCTGAGCGCGCAGTTCCCCGCGCCCCTAGGGGGTTCGGGCCTACGTTGGCTTGAATAGTGCCGTTTCCAGGCCTGTGTGGTCCGTGCCCAGTTTTCGGTAGGCCGCTGACAGGAGGCGTACTGCCGTCTGCTCGTCCGTGTGGAGTTCTACAGCTATCTCGTGGTCGGTGCCGCCTTGGGCCGCCAGGGTTGCGGCGGCGCGTTCCTGGGTCGTGAGGGTGTCGGTCTCGGTGCTGTGGAGGCGGCGGGGGCGTAAGCCTGCTGCCGCCAGTTCGGCGCGGGCCGTGTCCGCGAGGCCGTCGGCGCCGCATTGGATGGCTGCGTCGAGGCCTCGGTAGAGGTGGTCGCCGGCTTCCTTGGACCGGCCTACGCGGCGGAGTTCGGCGCCCAGGCCGACGAGGGCGCAGGCCAACTCGTAGGCGGCCGGGGAGCGTTCGAGGTGGGTGACGGACTCTTCCAGGAGTTTGGCGCGGGCCGAGCCGGTGGCGACCTCGGCGGCGATGCGCAGGGCCTGGCCGATGGCGGACGGGGTGCCGAACTGGCGGGCGCGGGCGACCGCTTCGTGGGCGGTGGCGACGGCGCGCTCGGGGGTGTCGTGGCGTTCGGCGCGGGCAAGGTGGAGCTGCCAGGGGCACCACGCGGGGTTGCGGATACCGCGCGGGTCCAATCGGCGGCCGGCGGCGGCCAGTTCGGCGGCTGCCTCCTTGGCTAGGCCGCGGGCCAGGAGCAGTTCGCCGTACACGGTCTGGGCGTCCGGGAAGACGACGGCGGCCGGGAAGGGTTCCGCGAAGGCGTGGTCCTCGGCGAGTTGTACGGCTTCCTCGACCCGGCCGCGGGCCAGCAGGACCTCGATGAGGATGCCGGTGCCGTACCAGTAGACGGGGGTGCCGGGTCCGACGCGTTCGGCGAGGCGCAGGCCCGCGCGGGCGAAGTCCTCGGCCTCGGCGAGGCGGCCACGCCGGTAGCGGAGGTAGCCGAGGAAGGTGTACCCGAAGGACAGGTGGGCGCCGCGCCAGCCCTGTTGTTCGAAGTCGGCGATGCCGGTGGCGAAGAGTTCCTCCGCGCGGCCCGGCCGGTCGCAGTACATGAAGGTGAGGGCGACCAGCACCGGCACCTCGAAGCCACGGTCGGCCTCGGCCCAGCCGAGACCACCACTCAACGCGCGTTCGGCATGGTGCAGGGCCACATGTGCGGGTTCACCACGGAGCACGGCGTCCCAGGTGCGCAGGCCGATGATGTACCGCTCGGTGAGGTCGCGGCCCTTGAGACGGTCGGCGAGTTTGGTGAGGCGGCGGGAGCGCGAGGGGTGGTCGGGTTCGTCGGCGCGGAAGGCGTCCCACATGAACTGCTCGGAGAGCATGCGGAGTTTGACCCGGGCGTCCTCGGTGACGCGGATCTCGCGGGCGAGGGTGTCGGAGGCCTCGGCGAGGCGGTCGCTGTGGGCGAGGACCTGGGAGAGCCGGTAGACGATGTTCTGCCGCAGGCCGGCGTCGCTGATCGGCTCTTCGAGGGCGGCCCGAAAGTGGTTGACGGTGGTCGCCGGTTCGGTGAGCAGGGAGGCGCTACCCAGTTCGTACAGGACGGCGGCCCGGTCGTCGAAGGGCGGGGGTTCGCGCAGGGCGCGGGCCAGGTAGCTGCGGGCGGTGTCGGGGGCGCCCGCGCGCAGGGTCTCGCCGGCTGCCGCGCGGAGTTGCTGCACCACCCAGTTGTCGCCGTCGGGGTGGGTCTCCATGAGGTGGCGGGCGGCGGCGGAGGGGCCCTGGCCCTCGTTGATGACGCACCAGGCGGCCTGGCCGTGCAGGGCCACGCGGACGCCTGCCGGGATGGCCCGGTAGACGGCGGTGGCGATGAGCGGGTGCACGAATTCGAGGGCGCCCGCGGCGGTCAACGTGCCGGTGAGGATGCGGGCGCCGCGCAGTGCGTCGACGGCGTCGGCGGCCTCCTCGTGGCCGAGTCCGGCGACGGCGGCGGCGAGCATCGGATGGGGCTCGGTGCCGAGGACCGAGCAGGCCCAGGCGAAGCGGACGGTCGAGGTGCCGAGGCGTTCGAGGCGGGTGGTGAGACCGCTGCCCTTGACGGCGGCGGCGAGGTCGCGCAGTTGGTAGGCCCCGGCCTCGGTGGGGTTCAGGCCGCGGTCGTGGATCTTGGCGGTGAGTTCGACGGTCTCGAAGGGGTTCCCGGCGGTGACGGCCCAGCACTCGTGGCAGAACGCGTCGTCCGCGTGCTCGCCGAGCGTCTCCCGCACCAGGTCGGCTACGGCGGCGACGCTGAGCGGTTCGAGGTCGAGGGGGCGTCCGCCGGCCCGGCCGGGCAGTCCCCTGAACGACTCGGCGTGGTCGGGGAGTTCGTCCGGGCGGTACGCGACGACGACCAGCAAAGGGAGTTGCTCGGCCCGAGGCGCGAACGCGGCCAGCCAGCCCAGGGATTCGGGATCGGCCCAGTGCGCGTCGTCGAGGACGAGGACCATCGGGGCGCGCTGCACCGCGAGGTGGGTGACCACCCAGTCGAGACCGTCGCGCAGACCCTGCTGGTCGGGCGGTGAGCCTTCCGTGGGTGCGCACAGGCCGAGGGCGGGGCCGACGATGTCGTACCAACTCCCCAGCGAGGAGCGGAGATCGGCGTCGGCCGAGCCGGCGAACTGCGGTTGCAGTAACTGTCGGGCGACGTGGAAGGCGACGCGCTGTTCCTGGTCGCCGCCTCGCGCGGAGAGCACGGTGCAGCCCTGGGCGGCGGCGCGACGGCGCACTTCGGTGAGGAGGGTCGTCTTGCCGATACCGGCCCGCCCCGCGAAGGCGAGCAGCGCACCGCGCGGCCGGTCACCCGGTTCGCCGCCGTCCGTGCGCAGACCGGTGAGTTCCCCCAACGCCTCGTCCACGGCGGCGAGTTCACTCTCCCGTTCGAAGAGTGTCCTCCTGCTGCGCGCACTCCGCTGCCCCATGCCATACCCCCTGCCACGGTGGTGCGCCCGCGCGGGGAGCGAACGCGCACCGTGAGCTACAGGGACCTCAGCGTACGCTTCCCGAGGGTCGCGCGACCCGGTAGTCGGCGAAGGCGTACCGGCCGGTTTTCCTGTGCCACCAGGGACGGCGGAGGCACGGTCCCCGCTTGATCAAGTCCCGTCCGAGACGGACGATGGGATCATTGATCTCCCCCTCAGGCTCGGAGGCGAACGTCAATGGACGATCTACGTCAACTCCTGCGCGAACTGGAGGTCTTCGGGGGCGAACTGCCCACCTTCGATCCCTTGGCCGCGCCGGACACCCCGTCCGAGTTGTTCACGGAGTGGCTGCTGGGAGCGCTGGAGGCCGGCGTGCGCGAGCCGCACGCGATGACGGTCTCGACAGCCGGCGCCGACGGGAACCCGACGGCAAGGACCTTGATCCTCAAGGGCGTTGGCCCCGACGGCTGGCGTTTCGCGTCGGACGGCGGCAGCGTCAAGGCCCGCGATCTCGCCCAACGTCCTTTCGCCGCCCTGACGTTCTACTGGTCACCGCTCGCCCGCCAGATCCGCGTACGCGGTCCCGTCGTGGCGGCGGGCAAGGCGGACAGTGCGGCGGACTTCCTGGCCCGCAGCACCGGCGCCCGCGCGGAAGCACTGGTCGGCCGCCAGTCGCAGCCACTGGCGGACCTCGCGGAACGGGACGCGGCGGTCAAGGAGTCCCTGGAACACCTTGAGGACGAGCCCGACCTCGTGGCCCCTGGCTGGACGTTGCACACCGTGCGCCCGGAGTCGGTCGAGTTCTGGCAGGGCGACAAGGAGCGTCGGCATACGCGGCTTGTGTATGTCCGCGAAGGCGAGGGGTGGCGCAGGCAGTTGCTGTGGCCGTGACCGCCGACCTGCCTGCCTGCCTGCCTGCCTGCCTGTGCGGCATACACGACGTGACACTGTCGAGCAAGTCGCCGTACACACAAGGAACTTGCTCACTCCTCCAACGCCGTCGGCGGCACCACCGCCACCGGACTCGCCGCGTGCAGCAGCACCGCCTGGGTGACCGAGCCGAGCAACCGGGCCGGGGACAGCAGGCGGCGGCGATGGCGGCCCACGACGACGAGGTCGGCGTCCTTGGAGGCGGCGACGAGGTGGCCGGCCGCGTCGCCCGGGGCGACGTACGGCTCGGTGGGGACGTCCGGGTGGTGTTCGCGGTGCGGGGCGAGGAGGGCCTCGGTGAGGGTGCGGGTCTCGTTCTCGATGGCGTCCTGGTCGATGACCGGCGGGAGGAGTTCGCCGGGGGACGCCCAGGCCTGCGGCGGCCACGCGTACGCGGCGACGACCTGGAGGCGGGCTCCGCGCAGGGCGGCCTCGGCGAAGGCGAAGGAGAGGGTGGCCTCGTCGGGGCTGTCCACATGCAGCCCGACGACCACGCGGGGTCCGGGTCCGGCCGGAATCGCGCCGTGCACCTCGCGTCCCGGCCTGGGCACCACGACGACGGGGCAGTCCGCGTCGCGGGCGGCGGCCATGCCGTTGGAGCCGAGCAGCAGGCTGGCGAAGCCGCCGCGGCCACGCGAGCCGAGCACCAACAGCTGTGCGGCGGAACCGAGTTCGGGCAGTACGGCGCCCGGTGCGCCCTGCAACCGGAGGTACTCCATGACCGGCCGGTCGGCACGCCCTTCGACGTATGTACGCACCTGGTCGAGCACCTCGTCCTCGTCCGGGTCCGGCGGCCCGGCGACCAGGACGCCGGGCGGTGTCCAGGCGGCGGCGTACTGCCAGACATGGACGACCCGCAACGGCGCCCCGCGTCCACGGGCCGTGTCGAGGGCCCAGTCCAGGGCGCGCAGGCTGTCGTCCGAACCGTCGACCGCCGCGATGACCGGCAGGGTGCTCATGGGTTCCTCTCCTCCGGAGTAACGGGACCTTCCCCCTCCGGGGCCAGCCTGGCTCAGGCACCGGCTCCAGAAGGGTTCTCAAGGTCGCGTGTCCGGAAAATCAGGTCCGACACCCCCATGTACTCACTGCGTGCCGATCACGCGTCGACGGTGACGGCGATGGCGACGAGTCGGCGTTCGCGGCCCAGGACTCGGTCGAGGAGGTGCACCAGGCGGTACACGAAGAAGCGTCGCCTCATCATCTCCTGGACGCGGCTGGTCTCCGCGGGATCCAGGAGCCGGGCGGTCGCCCGCACAGCGGGTGCCTCGGCGGGGACCGTGCCTCTCATGTTGCAGGGGGCGATGGTCACTTGGGGGTTGTTGCGGATCCGCTTGACCTTCCCGGTCTCCGGCGGTGTCAGGACGTAGAGGGTGCCGTCCTGCACGAGGCCGCCGACGGGGGTGGGGACGGCCTGGCCGCTGCGGCGGAAGGTGGTCAGGCTGACGTGGCTGCCCTTGCCTATGCGGTCGAGAGCCTGGTCGAAGTCGCTGCGCGGGGTGGTCATGCGGGTCTCCAGGACTAGCGGGTGTGACGGGGGCGGCTAGCCGGTTTTCCGGCCGGCGAGGGCGCGGGCCGTGCGGGCGGCCTGCTGCTCGACGGAGGACCAGGTGTTCCAGGGGCCGGGCAGCATGTCCTGCTGCTGGAACAGGGCCAGACCGTGGGCTGCCGCGGCGACCTGGACGAGCAGTTCGAACGCCTCGTCCGGGTCGGGGGCGACGCGGCTGGTGACGGGCATCAGGTCGTCGTGCAGGGCACCGCCCGCCGCGGCCAGCTCGGGGTGCCGGTTCTTGTCGAGGCCGGCCAGGAAGGTGATGTCGAAGAGGGCGCGCTCCTCGGCGGCGAACCGTACATAGGCGGTCGCGAAGGCCGCCAGCTGCTCGACCGGATCCGAGTGCGCGGCCAGCGCGGTGCGGTAGCGGCGACGCTGCTCCTCGTAGCCCTTCAGAGCCAGCGAGGCCAGCAGTGCCTCCCGGTCGCTGAAGTGCTTGTAGGGGGCCGACACGCTCACCCCGGCCCTCCGGCACGCCTCGGCGAGGGTGAACCCGTGCGGGCCACGCTCGCCGACCAGCGCGAGGGCCGCCTCCTCCAGCGCGTTGCGCAGATCTCCGTGGTGGGTGCCGGTGGGGCGCCGTTTGACTGCCATGCCTCCGAGGTTAACACTATTAACCATAGGTGAATGGCATTCACCTTCGACGAGCGAGCGAGCGAGCAAACGAACGGGCAGGCAGGCAGGCAGGCAGGCAGGCAGGCAGGCCACGGTTGCCCCCTCGTGACCGCCTAGTCCCCGTACGACTTCTGGAGGAACCCGTGACCGGATCGAAGCCCGCGCACTGGACAGCCCGGGACATCCCCGACCAGCACGGCCGCACCGCCGTGATCACAGGTGCCAACACCGGCATCGGCTTCGAGACGGCCAAGGCCCTCGCCCTGCGCGGAGCGGAAGTGGTCCTGGCGGTACGGGACACCGACAAGGGCAAGCATGCGGCGGCGGAGATCGCTCTCGTCGCGCCGACGGCACGGGTGCACGTCCAGCGGCTCGACCTGAGTTCGCTCGCCTCGGTCCGCGACGCGGCCGGGGAGCTGAGAGACACCTACGCCCGGATCGACCTGCTGATCAACAACGCGGGCGTGATGTACACCCCGTACCGGACGACCTCGGACGGCTACGAGCTCCAGTTCGGAACCAACCACCTGGGTCACTTCGCCCTGACCGGGCTGCTGTTGGACCTGCTGCCGCCCTCGCCCGCCTCCCGCGTCGTCACGGTCGGCAGCGCGGGCCACCGCATGGGCGGCCCGATCGATCTCGACGACCTCGACTGGCGCGGACGCCCCTACGACCGGACGGCCGCGTACGGGCACTCCAAGCTGGCCAACCTGCTGTTCACCTACGAGCTCGACCGCAGACTGCCCGCCGATGGGCCGCTGGCCGTCGCCGCGCATCCCGGCGGCGCCGACACCACCGGTTCCCGGAGCGCGATGTCGCACTCCTCCGCCCTCACCCGCACGGCCTTCGCGGCGATCCGGCCGCTGCTCCTGCAGTCCCCCGAGAGGGGAGCACTGCCCGTGCTGCGTGCCGCGACCGCCCCGGACGTACGGGGCGGTGAGTACTACGGCCCCCGCGGATTCCAGCAGAGCAAGGGGTTCCCCAAGGTGGTCCGCTCCAGCCCGCAGTCGTACGACACGTCGCTGCAACGCCGCCTGTGGGCACTCTCGGAGGACATGACCAACATCGAGTTTCCGTCAGGCGCCCAGCCCGGCCGCCACCTTCATGAGTGAGGGCCGGGCTGACGATGCCTGTGCGCACTTCCCCCGAGGCTTCGCCGGGGAACCGTCACCTTCAGGTGAGGTCGAACTCCCCTTCCCGCGCCCCCGACACGAACGCGCCCCATTCCGCGGGCGTGAAGATCAAGGAAGGGCTTTCCGGGCGGCCGCTGTTGCGCATCGCGATGAATCCCTCGACAAAAGCGATCTGGACATCCCCCAGTCCACGGCTGCCTGAGTGCCAATCGGCGTCACTGAGGTCCAGCTCCGGCTTGTCCCAGCCCGCAAGCGGGTGCTGCTGGATGGTGCTCTCGGCCACGTCCGTGCTCCTCCCGATTCGTCGTCCGCGGCCAGCCTAGCGATCGGCTTCAGATGCCAACAGGCCACGTGAGGGGGACCTTTCAGGAGGCGGGGGGTTCGCTGCCCACGAGCCACATGGAGAAGAACTGGGATCCGCCGCCGTAGGCGTGCCCGAGAACCCGTCGAGCGCCCTCCACCTGGTGTTCTCCGGCCTGGCCCCGCACCTGAAGGGCGGCCTCCGCGAAGCGGATCATGCCCGAGGCGCCGATCGGATTGGTGGAAAGCACCCCCCCTGACATGTTCACGGGAAGGTCGCCGTCCAGCTCGGTCACGCCCGATTCGGTGAGCTTCCAGCCCTCCCCCTCCTCGGCGAATCCGAGGTTCTCCAGCCACATGGGCTCGTACCAGGAGAACGGCACGTACATCTCCACGGCGTCGATGTCCCGGCGCGGGTCGGCGATCCCGGCCTGCTGGTACACGTCGGCGGCGCAGTCCTTGCCGGCCTGTGGCGACACACAGTCCTTTCCGGCGAACAGTGTGGGTTCGCTCCGCATGGCGCCCCCATGCATCCAGGCCGCCGGACGTGGTGCGCGAGCCGCGCCCGCCCGGTCGGTGAGCACCATCGCGCAGGCACCGTCCGAGGACGGGCAGGTCTCCGAGTACCGGATCGGGTCCCACAGCATCGGCGAGGCCTGCACCTTCTCCAGCGTGATGTCGTGCTCGTGGAGATGCGCGTACGGGTTCTTCAGCGCGTTACGCCGGTCCTTGTACGCCACCAGGGAGCCGACCGTGTCGGGCGCCCCGGTACGCCGCATATAGGCGCGCACGTGCGGCGCGAAGAACCCGCCCGCGCCGGCAAGCAGCGGCTGCTGAAAGGGAATTGGCAGAGACAGCCCCCACATGGCGTTCGACTCGGACTGCTTCTCGAAGGCCAGCGTGAGGACAGTGCCGTGCACGCGGGCGGCGACGAGATTCGCGGCGACGAGCGCGGTGGACCCGCCCACCGACCCGGCGGTGTGCACCCGCAGCATGGGCTTTCCCACGGCGCCCAGCGCGTCGGCGAGATACAGCTCGGGCATCATGACGCCCTCGAAGAAGTCGGGCGCCTTCCCGATGACCACGGCGTCGATGTCGGCCCACGTCAACTCGGCGTCGTCCAGCGCCCGTTGGGCCGCCTCCCGCACCAGCCCCGCGATCGACACGTCCCGCCGCGCGGCGACATGCTTGGTCTGGCCGATCCCTACGACGGCCACGGGCTCCTTGCTCATCGCGGATCCCCTTCGAGTACGGCGACCAGGTTCTGTTGCAGACAGGGGCCGGAGGTCGCGTGAGCGAGGGCCCGGTCGGACTCGCCCCGGTGGATACGGGCGGCGGCCTCGCCGATGCGGATGAGCCCCGCGGCCATGACGGGGTTGGCGGCGAGGGCGCCCCCGGACGGGTTGACGCGCACGTCGTCACCGAGGCGCAGCGCCTTGCGCAGGACGACCTCCTGCGCGGTGAACGGCGCGTGCAACTCGGCCGTGTCGACGGGCCGTTCGAAGACACCGGCCTTCTCGGCGGCGAGCCGCGTCGACGGCGAGTCGGTCAACTCCCGTACGCCCAGCCCGTGCGCCTCGATGCGATGGTCGATCCCCCTGATCCAGGCGGGCCGCTCGCACAGCTCGCGGGCCCGGTCTCCGGCCGCGAGGATCACGGCGGCGGCACCGTCACCGACCGGCGGACAGTCGCCGGTGCGCAGCGGTCGTACGACATAGTCGCCCTGCGGCACCGAACCCCGCACCTGCGCATGGGAGTTGGCGCTCGCGTCGGTCCGGCTGCGGGCCGCGACGGCGGCGAGTGCGGGCTCGTCGGTGTCGCCCGCGTCGATGAGGGCCTGGGCCTGGAGGGCGGCCAGGGCGACGGAGTCCGGCCACAACGGGGCGACGTAGTACGGGTCGAGCTGTCGGGTCAGGACGTCGCGTACCGAGCCCGGGGACGACTTGCCGTACGAGTAGACGAGCGCGGTGTCCGCGTCGCCGGTGAGCAGCTTGGTCCATGCCTCGTAGAGGGCCCAGGCGCCGTCCATCTCGACGTGTGACTCGGAGATCGGTGGCCAGGCGCCGACGCCGTCGAGGGCGAGGGTGAAGGAGAAGGCGCGGCCGGCGAGGTAGTCGCTGGAGCCGGAGCAGGTGAAGTCGATGTCGGCGGTCTTGAGTCCGGTCTGTTCGAGGACGCCGTGCAGGACCGGCATCAGCATCTCCACCTCGGAGAGCTCGTCGGTGGTGCGCCGGTGGTCGGTCTGCGCGAAGGCGACGACGGCGATCTCCCGCATCGCTGCAGCTCCTTGCATCACAGCAGCTCCTTGTAGACGTCGTAGTCCGCGTCGGGCTCGCCGGTCGGCCGGTAGTGGTCCGGATAACGGCCGCCCTCGCTCCACACCGCCTCGACGCGCAGCCCCATGCGCACCTGGTCGTACGGAATCCCGCCGATGCGCCCGTGCAACGCGAGGTCGGCACCGTCCAGGGCGATGTGCGCGTAGACGTACGGCACCTCGATGTCGAGGTTCCTCGCCTTGATGTTGACGATGCAGAACGTGGTTACTGTGCCGCGCGGCCCCACTTCGACATGTTCCGATGTGGCCACACCACATGTGGGACACGCTCCCCTGGGCGGGACGTACACCTTCCGGCAGGAGGGGCAGCGTTCGCCGACGGTCCGCTGCTCGGAGAGCCCGCGGATGTAGTCGGTCTGGGCACGGCCGGGCGAGTAGACGTAGTCGAGCCGAGCCGGGGCCACGATGCCGGTGACCATGTCCTCGAACTCGCCGCTGTGGGCGGCGGGTTGGCGTCCCTCGTCGCCATCGCTCTCGCCTTCGTACGGCTCGAAGCAGGCGATGTCCGTGATGGTGCCGGTGCGTTCCTCGGCCCAGCGGACGCGCACGCGCATGCCGGTGCGAACGGCGTCGGGGCCGGGCGCGTCCAGGGCATGCAGGAGGGCGGTGTCGGCTCCGTCGAGCCGGACGAGAACCCAGGCGAAGGGCGTGTCGAGCGGCTGACCGCGCCGGGGTTCGTGGTTCCAGGCCCAGGTGGTGACCGTGCCGGTCGCGGCGACTTCGACGAGATCGCGGATCTCCTCGGCGGTGACGGGGTCGTACTCGACGGGAGGGACAAGGGTCCGCCCGTCACCGGTCTTCACCCCGAGGACGACACGTTCGCGGAGGCCAGTGAGGAACGCGCTCTGGACGGGCCCAAGGGAGCGGGTAAAGGGAAATTCGAGGACGAGGGGAGCTTTGAGCACTTCGGGCACGGCATTCTCCTAACTGAACAGTTGGGGCCGAGCACTCCCGCCCAGGGGCGCGGGGAACTGCGCGACCAGCCACAACGAACCCGCGGACAAAAACGGACCGACCAGCACAGCACCTAGGCCCGCTTATAAACAGGCGCCCGCTTCTCCGCAAAGGCACGAGCCCCTTCCTTCGCATCAGCGGTGTCGAAGATCGGCCAGCCGCGCTTGAGTTCGGCCGCAAGCCCCTCCGCCTCGGTCAGCTCCGCCGTCTCATACACGGACGCCTTCACCGCCTCAACCGCCAACGGCCCACACCCATTGACGAGTTCGGCAATCTCCAACGCCTTGGCAAGCGCCGATCCGTCCGCCACGACATGCCCGACGAGACCGACGCTCGCCGCCTCCCGCGCGCTGTACGGCCGCCCGGTCAGCAACATCTCCAGCGCATGCGTACGCGGAATCTGCCGCTGGAGCCGGACAGTTGAGCCCCCGATCGGGAACAACCCACGCTTGACCTCGAACAACCCGAAGGTCGCAGACTCCCCCGCGACCCGGATATCCGTGCCCTGAAGAATCTCCGTACCGCCGGCCACGCAGTACCCCTCGACGGCGGCGATCACCGGCTTGCGGGGCCGGTGGTGGCGCAGCATCGCCTTCCAGTGCAGATCCGGGTCGGCCGTGAGCCGATCCCGGTACTGCTGCCCCTCCATGCCTTTGCCGGCCAGGGCCTTGAGATCCATCCCCGCGCAGAACGCACCCCCCGCCCCGGTCAGCACGATCGACCGGATCGCGTCGTCCGCGTCGGCCTCGACCCAGCCGTCGTACAGCCCGACCAGCATCGGCAACGAGAGCGCGTTCTTGGCCTCGGGCCTGTTGAGCGTGAGCACCAGTGTGGCGCCCTCGCGCCGCACGGTCAGGTGTTCCGTACCGCTCATGGTCGTCCTCCCGTCGCCGTACCGCCTCCGGAACGAGAACAGGTTGCAGGAGGCGCCCTGCCAGTACAAGGGGTTTCTGACACTCAGTCAGATTTCTTCTGCGCGGACCCTTCACAGTTGCCGCGCCCTTTGCTCTGATGACCGGCGAACCGATGTCAGGAGGAGTGGTGGAGTACAACATTGCCGACCTGTTCGAGTCGGTCGTCGACGTGGTCCCGGACCGCGAGGCGCTCGTGTACATCGACCACCCGGGCACAGGCGCGGAACGCCGCCTGACCTACGCGGAGTTGGATGCTGCCGCGAACCGGATCGCCCATCACCTGATCGACACCGGGATACGCCCGGGTGAGCATCTCGGGCTCCATCTCTACAACGGCGTCGAGTACTTGCAGACGGTGCTGGGCTGCCTCAAGGCGCGGGTCGTGCCGGTCAACGTCAACTACCGGTACGTAGAAGAGGAGTTGGTGTACCTCTACCGGGACGCCGACCTCGTGGCGCTGGTCTTCGACACGGAGTTCACCGAGCGGGTGGCGGCCGCGCTGCCGCGTGCGGAGCAACTGCGGCACCTGGTACGGGTGGGGGCTCCTCAGGCGGACGGACCGGACGTGCCCGCCGTGGCCTTCACGGACGCGGAGGCCACCGGGTCTCCCGGGCGCGGGTTCCCGGCGCGGTCTGCGGACGACCAGTTCATCATCTACACCGGCGGTACGACCGGGATGCCCAAGGGCGTGATGTGGCGCCAGGAGGACCTGTTCTTCTCGGGGCTCGGCGGGGGCGCGCCGACCGGTGAACCCGTCAAGAAACCCGAGGAGTTGGCCGAGCGGGTCGCGGCCGGCGGGGCGGGGATCACGTTCTTCCCCACTCCCCCGCTGATGCACGGCACCTCCACGCTCACCGCGTTCATCGGCTTCAACTTCGGCCAACGCATCGTGATCCACCGCAAGTTCGTGCCGGAGGAGGTGCTGCGGACCGTGGAGAAGGAGAAGGTCTCCAGCATGTCCCTGGTCGGCGACGCGATGCTGCGTCCGCTGATCGACGCCCTCAACGGGCCCATGAAAGGCACGGATTGCTCGTCGATGTTCAGCGTGTCGTCCTCGGGCGCGATCATGTCGGAGACGGTGCGCAGGCAGTTCCAGGAGCTGCTCCCGAACACGATGCTGCTGAACAACTACGGTTCGTCCGAGTCCGGCTTCAACGGCACCGCGACGGCCGACTCCGGGGCCGGGAAGTCGTTCCGCATCCGCGTCAACTCCCGTACGCAGGTGGTCGATCCGGCTACGTACGAACCGGTCGCGGTCGGTGAGATCGGCCGGGTCGCCCAGTGCGGTCACGTACCGCTCGGCTACTACAACGACCCGAGGAAGACCGCCGAGACCTTCTTCGAGAAGGGCGGTCAGCGGTGGGTCCTGCTCGGTGACATGGCGACCGTGGACGCGGAAGGCGTCGTCACGGTCCTCGGGCGCGGCTCGCAGTGCATCAACACCGGTGGGGAGAAGGTGTATCCGGAGGAGGTCGAGCAGGCGCTCAAGTCCCATCCGGACGTCTACGACGCGTTGGTGGCCGGGGTGCCGGACGTGCGATGGGGCAACCATGTGGCCGCCGTCGTAGAACTGCGGGCGGGTGCGGAGCGGCCCTCGCTGGACGAGATCCAGACGCACTGCCGGACGCATCTCGCCGGGTACAAGATCCCGCGCCAGTTGGTGATCGCGGACTCCATCCAACGGTCGCCGAGCGGCAAGGCGGACTACCGGTGGGCGCGGGAGGTGGCAGTCTCCGCAGATCAGTGAGTCAACAGTGGGTCAATGAGCAGGCCGGATTGAACTGACGGTAGCGTGCGGCCGTACCGATGGTGACGAATCTGGTGGCCCGGGCCAGGTCCGCCGTGCCGTCACCGGGCTCAGCACGGAAGGACGTTCGGGTGCCGCTCTTCACTCGCTCTCACCCACTGCCGGATCAGAAGGCCTCTGGGGAGACCGACCCGACAGCGGCGCCGGAGGCCGCCGCACCGCCCGAACCACAGGACCCACCCGAGCCACGCGCCTCAGCGGACGCGGCCGAGGGCCACGGCCCAGTGGACGCGACCGAGGCACGAGAATCCGCCGACGCGAACAAGCCGCCGGAATCGGCCAACACGGCTGATTCGACCGCTGCGACCGACGCGGCTGGCTCTGCCGACGAGGATGAATCCTCCGACGCTCCCGAGTCGACCAAGTCCGCCGGGCTTGCCGAATCCGCCGCACCCGCAGGGTCCGACGAGCCCGCTGAACCCGCGCGGTCCGCCGACACCACCGACCCCGCCGAGCAATCCCCCCAACTCCCCCTCCGCGCAGGCTGGTTCGGCTGGCGTCACCGCTACCCACGCACCTCACGTGCCGTAGGTGTGGGCACAAGCGTGCTGGCCGGTGTGCTGCTGCTCGTTGCGCTGGTCGTGCCCGACCGGCTCGATCGGATGACGTTTCAGTCGTTTCTCCGGCTGCCCGTGGAGCTGATCGTCCTCGCGGTCGTGCTGCTCGCGCTGCCGTCGCGGGCCCGGCGGGTCACCGCCGTCGTGCTGGGTGCGTTCGTCGGGTTGTCCACCGTGCTGAAGTGCCTCGACATGGGGTTCTACGAGACCCTGGCGCGGCCGTTCGACCTGGTCTTCGACTGGGTGCTGCTGAGCGACGCGGCAGACTGGATGAAGGACTCGTTCGGTCGCTCGGGCGAGGTGCTCTCGATCGTCGGTGTGATCGTGCTGCTGATCGCCGTGCTCGCGGGCAGCGCGCTCGCGATGGTGCGGCTGGCGGACGTGATGGCCAGGCACCGCCCCACGGCCGTACGCACCACGCTTGTCCTCGGTGTCGCGTGGATCATGTGCTTCACCCTGAGCGTGCAGGTCGGCGGAGTCACCCTCGCCACCAAGGGCTACAGCCAGTTCCTCAGCAACCGGGTGAAGTACGTGCGCGAAGGCCTGGGCGACGCCGACGTCTTCAAGAAGCAGCTCACCGTCGACGCCTTCGCGAAGACCCCGCCCAACCAGCTGCTCACCGGGCTGCGCGGCAAGGACGTGCTGTTCACCTTCATCGAGAGCTACGGCCGGGTCGCCCTCGACGACCCGACGATGGCACCGGAGATGGACAAGACGCTCACGGCGGGCGACGCCCGGCTGAAGGCGGCCGGTTTCTCCTCGCGCAGCGCGTGGCTCAGGTCGCCCGTGACCGGCGCCGGCAGCTGGCTCGCCCACTCGACGTTCTTGTCCGGCCTGTGGATCAAGAACCAGCAGCGGTACCGGACCGTCACGACCAGCACCCGCGCGACCCTCACCAGCTACTTCCAGAAGACCGGCGCCTGGCGCACGGTCGGCATCGTCCCCGGCGTCCGCAAGGCCTGGCCCGAGGGCAAGTACTTCGGCCTCGACAACATCTACGACTCCACCCATCTCGGCTACAACGGCCCGTACTTCAGCTGGACGCCGGTGCCGGACCAGTTCAGCCTGGAGTCGTTCGAGAAGCTGGAGTACGGCAAGAAGAACCGCGACCCGATCATGGCGGAGATCATCCTGGCGTCCAGCCACAACCCCTGGTCGCCGATCGCCCACACGATCCCCTGGAACCAGCTCGGCGACGGCACGATCTTCAACCAGATCAAGAAGGAGGGCACGAACCCGACGGAGGTCTGGAAGAGCGCGAAGCGCGTGCGGACCGAGTACCGCAAGGCCATCCAGTACTCCGTGGACAGCCTGACCCAGTGGGTCCAGCGCTACGGCAACAAGAACACCGTCCTCGTCTTCCTCGGCGACCACCAGCCCGTCCCGACGGTCACCGGTGGCACCACCGACCGGGACGTGCCGATCACCATCGTCGCCCACGACCCGAAGGTGCTGGACAAGATCTCCAGCTGGGGCTGGACGGACGGCCTCAAGCCGGCCGACAGCGCACCGGTGCTGGGCATGGACAAGTTCCGGGACCGCTTCATGACGGCCTACGCGAAGTGACCTGTTCCCCCACCAGGAACGCCTCCACGACGGCGAGGAACTCCTCCGGCCGGTTCGGCGAGCACGGCCACCCGGTCCTGAGGAACCCCACTGGTGGGACCACCCGCAATCACCAACGTGGGCATGGTGATCCGCCTCCCGTCGAGGAACGCGGTGACGCGGCGCACGAACCACTCCGGGTCGTCGAGCCACGGGTAGTGCCCGGCACCCGGCTGGACCGCCGACTCGGCGTCGCGGAAGGCCTCGGCGGCGCGGCGGGCGAGGTCGGGCCGGGGGCCGCCGTCCAGCTCACCCGCGAGGACCAGGACGGGTGCGGACAGGTCCGCGAGGGCGGCCCGGGTGGCGGGCGGGTCAAAGGCGCCCTCGGAGAAATAGGCGTCGGCGGCCTCCTCGCTGCACTGTTCGTCGGCGAGCGAGGAGTGCTTCTCGGCTGCGGCATCCCAACTGCCGTAGAAGAAGGGCTCGAAGACCGGGTCGAAGTCCCCCGTCCCCGCGAGCCATGCCTCGAACGCCGGGTACGCGGCCTCGAACCACGGCTCGCCCTTCCGTAGCCTCGCGGCGGCGAGCCTGTCCTCGGGTGTGGCCGGCATGTCCAGTGCCCACGGGGTGGCCGTGATGAGGAGCAGCCTTGCGACTCGCTCGGGATACCGGGCCGCGTAGAGCATCGCGAGGCTGCCGCCCGCCGAGTGGGCGAGCAGGTCCATGTGGTCCAACCCCATGTGGGCGCGCAACACTTCGACGTCGTCGACGAGCCGGTCGCAGCGGTACGACGTCCGGTCGGCCGGCACCGCGGAGTCGCCGGTGCCCCGCAGATCGAGCAGGATCAGCCGCCGATGTGCGGCCAGTCCACCCAGGTCGCCGAGGTACGTGGAGGCGCGCATGGGCCCTCCGGGCAGGACGACCAGCGGCTCGCCCTCACCCCTGACGTGGTAGGCGAGTTCGGTGCCGTCGGTGGCGGTGAAGTTCGGCATGCGGCCGATCCTCACCGTCAACCGGACCTCGCCGCAAGGCAGTTCCTCAGGTCCTCGTTTCCTCAGAGGACGTTGGAGCGATGGGCCGATGGGGCGATGGGCCAGCGCCGCGTCGACGATCTGCTCGGCGGAGGGCTCCCCGAGATCGGACGGCGGATGGAAGATCAGGTCCGAGGCCGCCGGATGCGTCACGTTCGTTGTGAAGAGCCGGAGGTAATACTCGGCGTCCGTATCCCCGGCCAGGATCCTGCGGACGACTTCGACGAGGGTCTCGATCCGGTCGATCTCGCGGCTGAGTTCCTCAACTCGCGCCAGCGGCACGGACGGTGGCAGGCGTTCCGGACGTAGATCCACGCGGGCATTCTGCCGGGCGACGCGTCGAGAAAGTGGGGGCAGACCTCTTGCCTCGGTGGGCGGTGGGCTGGATTACTGATCCCACACATGTCGACCGAATGATCGGTCGCCCGAAATGGCATGATTGATGGAAGTGTGCACCGGTGGCGGACGCTGCGGAGTTGCTCGACTCGGGGGAACGGCTCGACCAACACGCGCTCAGGACACTGCAGTTGGAGCGGCTACGGGCCTCCCTCCGGCACGCCTACGCGAACGTGCCCTTCTACCGCCGGTCCTTCGACTCGGCCGGAATCCACCCGGACGACTGCCGCGCGCTCTCCGACCTCGCCCTCTTCCCGTTCACCACCAAGCTGGACCTGCGCGACAACTACCCGTACGGAATGTTCGCCGTCCCCGAGGACCGCATCCGCCGTATCCACGCGTCGAGCGGTACCACCGGACGCCCCACAGTGGTCGGCTACACAGAGAACGATATTTCCATGTGGGCGGACGTCGTGGCCCGTTCCATCCGCGCCGCGGGCGGACGGCCCGGCGACAAGGTCCATGTGGCGTACGGCTATGGGCTGTTCACCGGTGGCCTGGGCGCTCACTACGGTGCCGAACGACTGGGTTGTACGGTCATCCCCGCGTCCGGCGGTATGACGGCCCGCCAGGTGCAGATCATCCAGGACTTCAAGCCCGAGATCATCATGGTGACCCCGTCCTACATGCTCACGCTCCTCGACGAGTTCGAGCGGCAAGGGGTCGATCCACGCGGGACCTCTCTGCGGGTCGGTATCTTCGGGGCGGAGCCCTGGACCGAGCAGATGCGGCGGGAGATCGAGGAGCGGTTCGCGATCGACGCGGTCGACATCTACGGGCTGTCCGAGGTGATCGGTCCGGGTGTCGCGCAGGAGTGTGTGGAGACGAAGGACGGGCTGCACATCTGGGAGGACCACTTCTTCCCGGAGGTCGTCGATCCGATCACCGGTGAAGTCCTGCCCGAGGGCCAGAAGGGCGAGTTGGTGTTCACCTCGCTCACCAAGGAGGCCATGCCGGTGATCCGATACCGCACCCGGCACCTGACCCGCCTGCTCCCCGGCACCGCCCGGCCTGCCTTCCGGCGCATGGAGAAGGTCACCGGCCGCAGTGACGACATGGTGATCCTGCGCGGGGTGAATCTCTTCCCCACCCAGATCGAGGAGATCGTCCTGCGCACCCCGGGCGTCGCACCCCACTTCCAGCTCCGACTCACCCGCGAGGGCCGCCTCGACGCCCTCACCGTGCGGGCCGAGGCCCGCCCCGGCGCCGGCCCCGAGACCCGGGACGCGGCGGCCCGCGCCATCGCCGCAGCGGTGAAGGACGGCATCGGTGTCTCCGTCACGGTCGAGATCGTGGAGCCCGAGTCGCTGGAGCGGAGTGTGGGCAAGATCCGGCGGATCGTGGATCTGCGGACGCCCTGAGCCGACTCCGTCAGCCGAACGCCCCGCCCGATACGGAGAGTTGCCCCAGCCCCAGCAGTTCCGCCAGGTTCCCGCCCAGCACCCGGTCACGCACCTCGCCCGGAGACGTGACCCGTTCCACCGTCGTGCGCGCGACGACCGGGTCTCCGTAGGGAGCGTCCGAGCCGAAGAACGTGCGGGTGGGGAGTTCGTGGACGGCGAGGCGGACGGCGAAGACGATGTTCGCGGTGGAGAGGTCGAGGTGGAGGTTGGGGGTGGCGCGGGCCAGTTCGATGGCCAACATCCAGTGGGATCCGGCCAGCTGGCTGATGACCACCGGCACCTTCGGGTGGCGGGCGGCCAGTTGGGCGAGTGTGCGCAGGTCCTCGGCGGTGGTGGGCGCGGAGCCGTGGACGACAACCGGGAGTCCGGCATGGTCGTCGGCCGCACGGAGCACCGGCTCGACCAGGGCTGCCCGGTTCGGGGGCGGGGTGAGTTCCCCGATGCCGTACAGCCCGAGGCCGGTCACGTCGCGCTCCACCCGGGCCGCGGTCTCGGCGTCGGGGCGGCCGAGGGGGACGGAGCCGAAGCCGAGGAAGCGGTCGGGGTGTGCGGCGAGGGCCTCGTCCAACTCCCGTAGCGCCAGGGCGAATCCGCCGTCACCGGAACCGCCCGCCAACGCCCTTCCCAGGGCGCCCATTTCCTCGTGGAGGGAGTCCAGGCCGGTGGCCCGTTCCGGGTGCGCGCGGGTGGGGAACAGGACCGTACGGTGCACACCCGCGTCGTCGAGCGCCGACAGGTGGGCGTCCAGCGGGTCGTGGACATGGCTGTGGGCGTCGAGAATCATGCGCGTCTCCCTGGGCGGGCCGGCCGCCCGGCGGAATGCCGGCGGCGGGAGCCAGTGTTGATCCCTGACACCGTTGGAAGGTCAAGTCGGAGAGGGGTGCGCGCCCGTGTTGATCGGAGAGCTGGCCGAGCGGACGGGAACCAGCGAGCGACTGCTGCGCTACTACGAACGGGCGGAGCTGCTACGACCCGCGCGACTGCCCAACGGCTATAGGGAGTACGCCGATTCGGACACCGCCGCCGTACTCCGCATCCGCGCACTCCTTGCCGCCGGGCTGCCCACCCGGGTCATCCGGCACGTACTGCCCTGCACCACGGACGGGGCCGTGCAGCCCTGCCCGGGTGTACTCGACGCCCTGCGCGCCCAGTTGAGCGACCTCGACCGCCGGGCCGCCGAACTCGCGTCGGCGCGTGAGGTGTTGCGGGACACGATCGCGAACGCGGAGTCGCGTACGGCCTCAACTCCCGCTTGACAACCCGACAGCACTCAGTCGGCGAGCCGCTCCCGCAACTCCCGCTTGAGGATCTTCCCGCTGGCGTTGCGCGGCAGCTCGTCCACGAACACGACCCGCTTCGGTGCCTTGAAGTGGGGGAGCTTCTCCCGGGCGTGGTCGATGAGTTGGGCCTCGGTGACCTCTCCGCGCGGCACGACGACCGCGGTGACGGCCTCGATCCAGCGGTCGTCGGGGAGGCCGATCACGGCGACCTCGGCGACGCCCTCGTGGGTGTAGAGCACGTCCTCGACCTGGCGTGAAGCGACCAGTACGCCACCGGAGTTGATGACATCCTTCACCCGGTCGACGACGGTGAAGAAGCCATGAACGTCCCGTACCGCGAGATCGCCGGAGTGGAACCAGCCGTCACGGAAGGCGGCGGCGGTCTCCTCGGGCTTGTCCCAGTAGCCCTCGCACAACTGCGGTGAGCGGTAGACGATTTCACCCGAGGTGCCGTCGGGAACGTCCTTGCCGTCCTCGTCGACCACGCGTGCGTCCACGAACAGGACGGGACGGCCGCAGGAGTCCAGTCGCCCCTTGTGCTCGTCGGGACCCAGGACGGTGGCCAGCGGGCCGATCTCGCTCTGCCCGAAGCAGTTGTAGAAGGCCAGCTTGGGGAGCCGCTCGCGCAACCGCTCCAGGACGGGCACCGGCATGATCGACGCGCCGTAGTACGCCTTGCGCAGGCCGCTCAGGTCTCGGGTCGCGAAGTCGGGGCGGTTCGCCAGGCCGATCCACACGGTGGGCGGGGCGAACAGGCTGTCCACGCGCCCGGCTTCGATGAGGTCGAAGAGCCGGTCGCCGTCGGGCGCGTCGAGGATGATGTTGGTCGCCCCGACCGCCAGGTAGGGCAGCAGGAACACGTGCAGCTGCGCCGAGTGGTACAGCGGCAGCGAGTGCACCGGCCGGTCCCCCGCGCTCAGGTCCAGGGCGGTGATCGCGCTCAAGTACTCGTGCACCAGGGCCCGGTGGGTCATCATCGCGCCCTTGGGCAGCGCGGTCGTACCCGAGGTGTAGAGCAGCTGCACCAGGTCGTCGGTACGCGGCTCGGGCCCGTCGTACGACGACGCCGACGCCAGCCGGTCGAGCAGCGAGCCGTCCGCGTCCCGCAGCGGCAACGTCCGTACGCCGTCGGGGAGTCGACCGGCGAGGTCCGGGTCGGTGAGCACCAGCGTGCTGCCGGACTGGCCGACGATGTACGCGAGGTCGTCGCCGGTGAGGTTCTGGTTGACCGGCACGTGCACGAGGCCCGCGCGGGCGCAGGCGAGGAAGCCGATCAGGTAGGCGTCGGAGTTGTGGCCGTAGGAGCCGACCCGGTCGCCCGGCGCGAGGCCCTGGTCGAGCAGCACGGTCGCCGCGCGGGAGACGGCGTCGTCGAGTTCCTCGTACGTCCAGGAGCGCTCGCCGTAGTCCACCGCCACGCGTGCGGGAGTGCGCCGGGCACTGCGTCGCAGTACCCCGTCAACCGTGCTGCCGTGTCCGGGCGTCATGACACATGATCCTCGGGCCGCCACCCGGGCAGGTCAAGCGGGCTGGTCGGGGTGGGCGGGCCCGCCCCACATGGGCCGAGACCACATGGCTCGGAACCACATGAGTCGGAACCACATGGGTCCGGACCACACCCTGACCGCTCCAAGTGCCTACGGCACTCACACAGGCCGCGTACGCCCCTCCCAGTACGGGTCCCGCAGCCGCCGCTTGTACAGCTTGCCGTTGGGGTCGCGGGGCATCTCGGTGATGAAGTCGATGCTCTTGGGCCGTTTGTAGCCGGCGAGTTGCTCGGCGCAGTGGTCGAGGAGGGCGGCGGCGAGGGCCGGTCCCGGCTCGTGGCCGGGGGACGGTTCGACGACGGCCTTGACCTCCTCGCCCCACTCGTCGTGCGGGATGCCGAAGGCGGCGGCGTCGGCGACGGCGGGGTGGGCGAGGAGCGCGGACTCGATCTCGGCCGGGTAGATGTTCACGCCGCCGGAGATGATCATGTCGATCTTGCGGTCGCGGAGGAAGAGATAGCCGTCCTCGTCGAGAATGCCCAGGTCGCCGACGGTGAAGAAGTCGCCGATGCGGTTCTTCTTCGTCTTGGCCTCGTCCTTGTGGTAGGCGAAGCCGCCGGTGCTCATCTTCATGTACACGGTGCCGAGTTCACCGGGCGGGAGCCGGTTGCCGTCGTCGTCGAAAACCGCGAGTTCACTGATGGGCCAGGCCTTGCCGACCGTGCCGGGCTTCTTCAGCCAGTCCTCGGCGGTCGCGAAGGCACCGCCCCCCTCGCTGGCCGCGTAGTACTCCTCCACGCTGTGGCCCCACCAGTCGATCATCGCCCGCTTCACATGGTCGGGGCAGGGCGCTGCGCCGTGGATGGCGTGCCGCATGGAGGAGACGTCGTAGCGCGCCCGTACGTCCTCGGGGAGGGCGAGGAGGCGGTGGAACTGGGTGGGGACCATGTGGGTGTGAGTGCATTTCTCACGGTCGATGAGGCGGAGCATCTCCTCCGGGGTCCACTTGTCCATCAGGACCAGGCGGTGCCCTATGTGCAGGCTGGCGCCCGCGAACTGGAGGACGGCCGTGTGGTAGAGCGGTGAGCAGACCAGGTGGACGTTGTCGTCGAACGGTTTGATGCCGAAGATGCCGAGGAACCCGCCGAGGTACGCGGACTCGGGCGGCCTGCCCGGGAGCGGTCGGCGGATGCCGCGGGGGCGGCCGGTGGTGCCGGAGGTGTAGTTCATGACCCAGCCGAGTGTGCGGTCCGTGGGCGCCGACTCCGGTTGTCCGTCGAGGAGTTCGGCGTACGGCCGGAAGCCCTCGACCGTGCCGACCGCGTACCGGTGGGTGGCGGGCAGGCCGGCCTCGTCGGCGGCCTGGCGGGCGGGCTCGGCGAACCGTTCGTGCGCGATGAGCACCTTGGCGCCGGAGTCGGCGACGATCCACGCGATCTCCGGTGCGACGAAGTGGTGGTTGACGGGGACGAGGTAGAACCCGGCCTGGGTGGCGGCCAGATGGGCCGTGAAGAACTCGACACCGTTGGGCAGCACGACCGCGAAGGCGTCGCCGCGTTCGAGCCCGGCGGCGCGCAGACCGTGCACGAGTTGGTTGGCGGCGGCGTGCAGTCGTCCGGCCGTCCACACCTCGCCGTCGGGCGCGACGAGGACCTCCCGGTCGGGGTCCTGGGCCGCCTGGGCCCAGAAGCCGGCGGGGGGTGTGCTCACAGCCTGTGTGGTCTCACCCTGGGTGCTCACTGGCCGCTCCTTCCGGCGATGCGGTTGATGCGGTCGACGGCGTGCTCGAAGCCGCGGGTGAGGTCGTCGAAGACGGCCTGGACACTGCGTTCGCTGTTCATGCGGCCGACGATCTGGCCGACGGGGGTGCCGAGCAGCGGGTCGATCTCGTACTTCTGGATGCGTGAGACGGCCTCGGCGACCAGCAGTCCCTGGAGGGGCATGGGGAGGGTGCCCGGGCCGTCCGTGTCGTCCCAGGCGTCGGTCCACTCGGTGCGCAGTTGGCGGGCCGGTTTCCCGGTCAGGGCGCGGGAGCGGACGGTGTCGCCGGACCCGGCGGCGAGCAGTTTCCGGGTCAGGGCGGGTGAATGCATATCGGCCTCTGTGGTGGTCAGCCATACGGAGCCCAGCCACACACCTTGGGCGCCGAGACTGAGCGCGGCGGCCACCTGCTGCCCGCTGCCGATGCCGCCCGCGGCGAGCACCGGCAGCGGGGCGACGGCCTCGACAACCTCGGGCGTGAGCACCATGGAGGCGATCTCGCCGGTGTGGCCGCCCGCCTCGTAGCCCTGGGCCACGACGATGTCGATGCCCCCCTCCGCGTGCTTGCGGGCGTGCCGTGCGCTGCCCGCGAGCGCGGCGACGAGCACGTTGTGGTCATGGGCGCGGGCGACGACGTCGGCGGGCGGCGAGCCGAGGGCGTTGGCGAGCAGCTTGATCGGGTAGTCGAAGGCGACGTCGAGCTGGTTGCGGGCGACCTGTTCCATCCACCCGGTGATGCGCCAGCCGGACACCTCGCCCTCGGCGAGTTCGGGGACGCCGTACTTGGCCAGGGTCTCGGTGACGAACTGCCGGTGCCCTTCCGGGATCATCGCCTCGACCTCGGCCTCGGTGACGCCCTCGACCTTCTTCGCGGGCATGACGACGTCGAGGCCGTACGGCATCCCGTCGACGTGCGCCTCCAGCCAGTCGAGGTCGTGCTTGAGGTCGTCGGGGGCGGTGTAGCGGACCGCGCCGAGCACTCCGAAACCGCCGGCCCGGCTGATGGCCGCGGCGACGGCGGGGAACGGCGTGAAGCCGAAGATGGCGTGCTCGATTCCCAGTTTCTTGCTCAACTCCGTCTGCATGGGCGCAGAATGCCGCAGTCCTCCGGACGACGGAAGGCCTTTTCTGATGCTCCGTCAGATTTTCCTGGAGCCGCGGGCCTACCGAACCCGCCGAGCCGTGAGCACCGGCTGGTAGAAGCCGCTGTCCCCCGGGTCGTGCCAACTGACCTCCGCGAAGCCCGCGTCGGCCACGGCGGCGCTCAACTCACCGCGAGTCAAAGCCCAGTACGCGGTACGCCGTACCCGCACCTCCCAGCCACCGCCCTCCCCCGGCACGAGCTGGAAGTGCTCCAGGTCGTAGCGCGCGCCGTCCTCGTGCCAGTGCCACAACTGGAAGGTGACCACCCGGCCTCGGGCGGTCGTCGACACCTGCGGGGGCGCGGACGGGGGACGGGCGGCGCGGATCTCGTCGTAGTCACGGATGCTCAGCACAAGGAGCCCGTCGTCGCGCAGGACCCGGCGCATGCCGACCAGGGCCGTGCGCACGTCGTCGGCGGTGAGCAGATGCGGCAGCGAGTTGTCGGCGCAGACGACGATGTCGAAGGCGCCCGCCCGGAACGGCAGCGCCCGCATGTCCGCCACGGTCACCGGAAAGCGGACGCCCCGGGCCTCGGCCTCGACAGCGGCCCGCGCGACAGCGGCCGGGCTCAGATCGCTCCCGGTCACCCGATGTCCGACCCTGGCCAGCCCGATCGCCTGTGTGCCGATCCCACATGAACAGTCCAGCACCTGGTGTGGCCCCGCACCCAACCGATCCCGGACGACGCCGTCCAGCGCCGCCGCCTGGCGGGCCATGCTGGCGTCCCAGTCCGGGAAGACCAGGTGGTAGTCGGCGGCAAGCGCGTCGTAGAACTCCCGGACGGAGGACGTCACTCCCCCGCCTCCCCCGCCTCCAGCACTGCCATCGCCGCGTTGTGCCCCGGAACGCCGCTCACGCCGCCGCCCCGCACGGCGCCAGCCCCGCACAGCAGGACGTTCGCATGCCGGGTTTCTACGCCCCAGCGGCCGGTGTCGTCCTGGGCGTAGGGCCAGGTCAGTTCGCGGTGGAAGATGTTGCCGCCGGGGAGTCTGAGGTCGCGTTCGAGGTCGAGCGGGGTCTTCGCCTCGATGCAGGGGCGGCCGTCCGCGTCGGTGGCCAGACAGTCCGCGAGGGGTTCGGCGAGGTGGTGGTCCAACTGGGCCAGCGTCGCCTTCAACAACTCATCACGTACGGCGTCGTTGTCCCGTCCGAACAGCCGCGCCGGGGTGTGCAGGCCGAAGAGGGTGAGGGTCTGGTAGCCGTCCTCGACGAGGTCCCGCCCGAGGATGCTCGGGTCGGTGAGTGAGTGGCAGTAGATCTCCGAGGGCGGCGCGGCGGGCAGCGAACCCGACGCGGCCTGGGCATGTGCGGCGGCCAGTTGGTCGTAGCCCTCGGCGATGTGGAAGGTGCCGGCGAAGGCCTCGCGCGGATCGACCGAGGTGTCGCGGAGCCTGGGCAGCCGCTTGAGCAGCATGTTGACCTTGAGCTGGGCGCCCTCGGCGGGGGCGGGCGGCTCGTCGCCGGTGAGGGCGGCCAGTTGCTGCGGCGAGGCGCCGACGAGGACGTGCCGGGCGGCTACGGTCCCCTCCCCCTCGGCCGTGCGGTAGGTGATCTCGGCGGCGCGTCCGTCCGTGTCGATCCGTACGGCCTCGTGCCCGGTGGCGAGGACGGCGCCGGCGGTGCGTGCGGCGGTGGCCAGGGCGTCGGTGAGGGCGCCCATGCCTCCGACGGGCACGTCCCAGGCGCCGGTTCCGCCGCCGATGACGTGGTAGAGGAAGCAGCGGTTCTGGGCGAGCGTGGGGTCGTGGGCGTCGGCGAAGGTGCCGATGAGGGCGTCGGTGAGGACGACGCCCCGGACCAGGTCGTCGGTGAAGTTCTCCTCGACCGCGACACCGATCGGCTCCTCGAAGAGCATCCGCCAGGCGTCCTCGTCGTCGACGCGGCGGCGCAGTTCGTCGCGAGTGGGCAGTGGTTCGGTGAGCGTGGGGAAGACCCGCTGGGCGAGGCGGCCGGTCATGCCGTAGAGCCGCTGCCAGGCCGCGTACTCGCGGTCGCCGCCGGTCAGCCGGGCGAAGGCGTCGCGGGTGCGGCGCTCGCCGCCGCCGACGAGGAGGCCGGTGGGGCGTCCGTCGCGTTCGACGGGGGTGTACGACGAGATGGTGCGGCCGCGGATGCGGAAGTCGAGGCCGAGGTCCCGCACGATCTTCTTGGGCAGCAGGCTGACCAGGTACGAGTACCGGGACAGCCGTGCGTCGACCCCGGCGAACGGGCGCGTCGACACGGCGGCGCCGCCGGTGCCGTCGAGGCGTTCCAGGACGAGCACGGAGCGCCCGGCCCGGGCCAGGTAGGCGGCGGCGACCAGGCCGTTGTGACCACCGCCGACGATGACGGCGTCGTACGTCCGGTGTCCGGGTCCCTCGTGTGCAGGCATGGTTCTTCGTAACACGAGGTGATCTAGGTCGGCCAGGGGTGGGCGGCGGGTCGTGCTCGGTGGCCGCGGGCGGATGTGTACAGGGTCGGGGGCAGGTGTGGGCGGGCTTGGGCTTGCGGGTGCCCGCGCCCACCGCCGGAGGGGCCGGCGGTAGTGGGCGCTGACGAGCGGACGCGAACCGGGCATGAGGCAGGCGCGGCCGTCCCATCTGGGGGCGGACGGGGTCGCGGTCGTCCGCGAACACGGCCGGAGGGGGGAGGCGGGCGGTACCGGGCCCCTGCGCGCGAACGCGGACAGGACCGCAGGCAGACGCGGCCGTTCCGGTCGGCAGCCTGGGTTGTCCGTGTCCACGGCCGGAGTTGGCGGCGTGGCTCTCAGTGTCGGCCGGCCGCCCGCCCCTGCCTGAGTGCCGCCACCCGGCGGTACAGCTCGACCGCCTCGGCGTTGCGGCCGAGCTGTTCCAGGCAGTGGGCCTCGTCGTTGCGGCTGGCGAGGGTGTCGGGGTGGTCCGGGCCGAGGACGCGCTCGCGGGCGGCGGCCACCCGGCGGTATTCGGTGAGGGCGTCGGCCCAGCGGCCCAGCCAGCCGAGCCCCACGGCGACCTCGCGGCGGCTGACCAGGGTGTCGGTGTGGTCGGCGCCGAGGACGCGCTCGCGGATGGCGCACACGTCGCGGGACTCGGCGAGGGCCTCCTCCCAGCGGCCGAGGCGACCGAGGTTGACGCCGAGGCCGTGGCGGGCGCGGAGGGTCTCGGGGTGGGCGGGGCCGTGGACGCGGGTGCGGTCGTCGATCAGGTCGCGGTAGAGCTTGAGGGCGTCGGCGCTGCGGCCGAGCCGCCCGAGGCTGATGCCGATCTCGTAGCGCGCGGCGAGCGTGTCGGCGTGGTCGGGGCCGAGTGCTTGCGCGCGGGCCTCGGCCACCTCGCCGTAAGTCTGCAGGGCCTCGGGCCAACGCCCCAACTGGCCGAGCGCGTAGGCGACTTCGTAACGGGTGACCAGCGTGTCGGGGTGGCCAGGACCCAGCACGCGGGCGCGGGCGGCGGCGACCTCGCAGGCCATGCGGTACGAGTCCTCCAGGCGGCCGAGCCGGCTGAGGTTGAAGGCGAGGTTGTGGCGGCAGCGCAGGGTGTCCGGGTGGTCGGGGCCCATCGTGCGTTCCCGGGCGGCGAGTACGGACGTGTACACCTGGTGTGCGTCGAAGTGACGGCCCAACTGGCCCAGGACGTACGCCATTTCCTGCCGGGCGGCGAGCGTGTCGGCGTGGTCGGCGCCCAACGCCCGTTCCCTGGCGCGGGCGACGTGGGTGTACTCGTGCAGGGCGTCGGCGGCGCGGCCGGTACGGCTGAGGGTGAAGCCGAGTTCGTAGCGGCTGGCGAGGGTGTCGGGGTGGTCCGGGCCCAGCAGGTGCTGCCGTTCGGCGGCGACCGCGCGGTGCACCTCTCCGGCCTCCGCCCAGCGGCCGAGCCGCCCCAGGCTCAGGCCCGCGTTGTGGCGTCCGGCAAGGGAGTTGAGGGTCTCCAGGGACGGCGCGGACGGCGACTCCGGTGCGGGTTCCTCGGCATGGCCGGTGGTCGGGCGGGCGATCCACTCACCGGTGAGTCCGGCTCCGGCGTCCGGCGGGGTGGTGCGCAGTCCGGCGCCGGTCGCCTTGTGCCCGGTGGTCATCCCGCGTGTCCAGGACGGCAGGCGGGCTTCGTGGGAGACCGGCTCGGACACGGACACGGGCTCGGACACGGCTTCGGACGGGCGCAGTTGGGGCTGCGGGGTCACAACGGTCGGTACGTACAAGGGTGTCGTACGGCCCATGGTGATCCGGCGGCCCAACTCGCGGGCGTCATGCGGACGTTGCTCCGGGAGCTTGGCGAGCAGGTCGAGGATGACCTTCTCCAGGTACTCGGGCACTTCGGCACGCTCGGCGCGCGGCGGACGGGGCGCGGTGTCGCGGTGGCCGATGAGGATCGCCCAGGCGTCGCCGAGGTCGAACGGCGGTGCCCCGGTGGTGAGTTCGTAGAGCACGCAGCCGAAGGAGTAGAGGTCGCTGCGCTGGTCGACCTCGGTGCCGCTGATCTGTTCCGGCGACATGTAGTGCGGGGTGCCCATCGCGATGCCGGTGCCGGTCAGCCGGGAGGTGAAACCGATGTCGGCGCCGAGACGGGCGATGCCGAAGTCGCAGATCTTCACCGTGCCGTCGGTCAGCCGCATGATGTTCGCGGGCTTCAAGTCCCGGTGCACGATGCCCTGTTGGTGGGTGTAGGCGAGGGCGGAGGCGACCTGTTCCGCGATGTCGACGACGTCACCGACGGGCAACGGCCGCTGCTCGTTGTCCTCCAGGAGCTGACAGAGGTTCCGGCCGTCGAGCAGTTCCATCACCAGATAGAGGACTCCGTCCGCCTCACCGAAGTCATGGACGACGGTCACCCCGCGGTGCTGCAACGCGGCGGCCACCCGGGCCTCCCGCCGGAACCGCTCACGCAGGACCCGGGTGAACGACTGGTCGTGGTGCGGGTTCAGCGGCTTGAGGCACTTCACGGCGACCTGCCGCCCCAGCGACTCGTCCCGCGCACGCCACACCTCGCCCATGCCACCGCGCCCGATCAGATCGAGCAGGCGGTAGCGACCCTGGATCAGTCTGCTGTCCCCCATCTCCCGCGTTCGCCCCCGTCGGTGTTCGTCCCGCCCTCCCCTGGCTCGTCCAGTATGGCGAGCGATCGTCCGACTTTGTACGGGGGCGTGCCCGAGCCGACCCGAGCCGTGACACGGCACACAGGATGCGCGTGGGCGGGTGGTGCCGGAGCACATGTGCGGGTACGCAGTGCAACAGGGTGCCTGTGGTGGGCAGTTGCCGGGGGAAGGTGGCGGGCCCGAGGGTCGGTCGGCCGTAGAGCTGATGGGCGTACGACGCAGGGAGGCTTACGGCAAAGTGCGTCACGCGCCGTCGGAGCACCTCGCGCGCCGGGAAGAGGAGGGGCAGCGGGGGCGGAGCGTCGTACCACCTGCGGATCCGCTGAGACCGAAGGCACATTCCAGGCGAAGAAGCCCATCGGGTCCTACTTCCGTGTCCGCATCCAGGAGGCGGCGGGGCCTGCGAATGTAAAGCATTTCGATCCCCCTCGAAGTGATTGACGTTTCCGGACGTCTCGGCAAATGGTTTCTCTTCAGGTGGAATCGAAATCGTGGGGAGAATCTTGTGACCGAGTGGATATTGGCATTCGACGCCGACTGTCGATTCTGCGAGGAAGTGGTGGATCGGGTTCGCGTGTCCGCCGACGGCACGTTGACCACCGCGGGCCTCACGGAACCCCGTATTCGCGACCTTCGCGTGCGCGCCCTGGGGGAGGGGGCCGAGTGGGCCCCGACCCTGTTGGCGGTCGACGGCGACCACGTGCGGGCCTGGACCGGAACCGCGCTGTCCCTCCGCCTGGCGCGGCTGCTGGGGCCCTCGGACTCGCTGCGGGTGGTGCGTGCGCTCCGCGACCTCGATGTGCTGCGGCCTCCGAGCCGTCGAGGAATCCTCAAGGCCGTCCCGGGGCTGGCCCTGGGAACGTTTCTGGTCACCGGCGGCCTGGCGGCCTCGCCGGCGCAGGCGGTGACCCGCGCCAAGGGCAGTAAGGCGTCGCGGTGGGTGAAGGCAAACTCCGACCGACTGCCCTCCGGCTACTCCGAGTTCGCCTCCTACCCCGCGGACTATCGGCGCGCCATTTACGGCGCGCTGCCCGCTTCCGCTCGCAGTGATCTGTGGGTGGCGCACTTCGCGGACTACCGCAAGACGCACCCCGGTCTGTCGGCCGAGCAGTCCGCCGTGCTGGACGACGCGACGCGGTCGGCACCCCAGATCATCGCGGGGCGCCGGCAAGAAACCGCCGCCGAAGGGCTGGAGACGGCGGTTGTGGCGGCGTTCGGCGAGACCGAGGCGCGGGCGATTCTCATGACGCTGGGCCCAGCCGACACCCAAGGTGCCGACACACAAGGTGTGGCGCCTCGGAGCGATCAGAGCGTCCAGGTCCTCGACTGCAATTCCCAGTGCGCGGGGAGCGGAAGCTGCGACACCGTGTGCTACGCCTCACCGTTCTATTGCAACTGGACCAATCACGGCTGCGGCCCGCTGTGGCTGGGACCGTGCAGCGGGTTCTGCATTTAAAGCCACCCCTGGAAGGCGCTCGCGCCTTCCTGCGGCAGGGCTGTTTCAAAGTCCGGTTGGTCAGGTGAAGTTGCTGGTCACGGCGTGGTGACGATGTTCGCGAAGGCCGATACGAACGGATCGAGGCTCCTGTTGTGGACGGATGACCTTGCCAGTCACCGTTCAGAACCGGAGCCTCGATGTGTCGTCAGTCCGCCACCGTCTGCCTCGTCAAGTCGCCTGCGCTGGCGGGGTGTTCGGGGTTGTCGCTGGCGGAGCGGCTGGTCAGGCTGCCGGACCCGCGCCATCGCCGGGGCGTACGTCACCCGTTCGTGGCGGTGCTGCTGATCGCCGCCTCGGCCGTGGTGGCGGGAGCGCGTTCGTATGCGGCGATCGGGCAGTGGGCCCGCAATGCTCCGCAGCCGGCTCTGGCACGGCTCGGTGCCCGCCTGCTGACCGCGCTGAACGTGCACGTCGCGCCCTCTGCGGCGACGATCCGCCGGATCATCGTCTCTGTCTGTCCGGGCGGGCTGGCCGACCTGACGGGCGAGAGCCCGGAAGAGGCGGAGTCGGTGGCCGCAGACGGCAAGAGCGCCCGCGGCTCGCGTCACGACGATGTGCCGGCCGCGCACCTGCTCGCCGCGATGACCGGTGACGGCCGCACCCTCACCCAGCTGCGGGTCCCGGACAAGACAAATGAAATCACCTGCTTCGCCGCGCTGTTGGAACCGTTCGACCTGACCGGGATCGTGGTCACGGCCGATGCCCTGCACACCCGGCGCGGCCACGCCGTCTTCCTGGCCGAGACGAAGAAGGCGCACTACGCATTCACTGTGAAGAAGAACCGGCCCTCGTTGTACGAGCGCCTGCGCACGCTGTCCTGGGAGCGGGCCACGGCGACGTTCTACGACCGCATCGAGGGCCACGGCCGCAAGGAGACACGGGTGGTTCAGGTGCTGACCGTCGAGGATCTGGACTTCCCGCATGCAGCGCAGGTCGCGAAGATCACCCGGCACCGCACCAGCCTCAAGACCGGGAAGCGAACCCGCGAGACGGTCTACGTGATCACTGATCTGCCCAGCCGGGACGCGTCACCGGAAAGGATCGCGCGGCTCATCAGGGCGCAGTGGGTGATCGAGAACCGGCTGCACTTCGTCCGTGATGTCACCTTCGACGAGGACCGCTCCCAAGTCCGTACCGGCCACGGCCCGGAGAACATGGCCACCCTGCGCAATCTCGCGATCAACAGGCTCCGCGAGCACGGCCACACCAACATCGCTGCCGGCCTCAGGGAGATGTCCTACCAGCCCTTCACCCGACCACTCGGCCTCCTGGGCGTGCCCCCCCCCTGACCAGCAACTACGCCACGATCAAAGGACTTTGAAACAACCCTGGGGACCAGATGCCCTCGACCGGGTTGAGGCCCGGTGCGCCGGACGGCAATGGGTAGACGGTCAGCCAGCCCTGTCCGGCGATGAACTGCCTTACCCCGTAGGCCAGATGGACATTCAAGTTGTCCCGGACGAGCACGATCGAGAGCTTGCCGGATCCAGCCGGGGAGCTGGATCCGGCAAAGAACAAGGTGGCCTCCGCCTGCCTCAAGTACTGTAACTCGGCGTGATCGAATCCGAGATGGAGATCAGCGAGGATCTGGTCCGCGACCTGCTTCGGGAACAGCATCCGGACCTGGCCGAGCTGCCCATCCGCGAAGTGGCGGGCGGCTGGGGCAACCAGATGTGGCGCCTCGGGAACGAGTTGGCCGTCCGGATGCAGCGGATGGACACGGGCCCCGATCCGCAGCTCAAGGAGCGCCGCTGGCTGCCGACTCTCGCTTCGCGCCTGCCACTGCCGATTCCTGTCCCCCTACGGGACGGTGTGCCGTCCGAGCGCTTTCCCAAGATCTGGACCGTCATGACATGGGTCGAGGGCACACCGCTGGACCACGGCTCGATCACTCGCGGCGACCACGCGGCCGAGACACTGGCGGGCTTCCTCAGGGCGCTCCACGTGGAGGCACCCGCCGACGCACCGACCTCTTCGGACTTCGGCGCTCACCCCAAGGACTGCACGGACGGCTTCGAGCACTTCTTCCAGGACGTTGCCCCTGCCGACCTCGCCGACGAGATCCGTGAAGTCTGGGGTGAAGCGGTGGCGGCCCCGGGGTGGGAGGGCCCACCGGTGTGGGTGCACGGCGACCTGCATCCCGCGAACGTCGTCGTCGCGGACGGGACACTGACGGGTGTCGTCGACTTCGGCGCGCTGGTCGCCGGCGACCCGGCGTGGGACCTCGCGGCCGCCTGGCTGCTACTCCCCGCGGGCGGCGCCGCACGGTTTTTCAACAGCTACGCGCAGGCGGACGAGGCGGCGGTACGACGGGCGCGCGGACTGGCCGCGATGAGGAGCCTGTTCCTGATGGCGATGGGCCAAGCCGGGGATCGTGGCCTGCCTGGCGGCAAGTCGAACTGGGGGCCCGTAGGCCGGTCCGCACTTGATCGTGTCCTGAAGTGCCCTTGACGTCGGCATGGATCGACCGGGCCTCCCTGGCGGCCGAGTACTCGCTGACAGGGGTCGGTGCAGTCCCGGCCGTCCATGGGAACCCTCCAGACCGGGCCCTGCTCGATCCCGGTTCGCCAACGGGCTGAGTCGGGCGGACCTGCTCGCGCCGCGGACGACGCTCGTTGGTGATGAGGAGGAATGAGGGATGCACCGGCAGCGGACAGCCTGGGCGGACAGCTGGTCCATTGCGGGTGAGTCGCCTGAGCATGATGCCGATCATCACCCAGCGGATCATGGTCTCCGAGTGAGCGGGGCTGGTCTCGTGGTCCCGCGCCAGACGCCAGTGTGCGGTCAGCCGCAATACCAGTGACGCGCCCCTTCGCAGCTCACGCCAGATCGCCTCACATGCATCCCCGCAGCCCGTTGCGAGCCGCTGAAGATGACATGCAAAGGAGGCTCCCCGCACCTGACACGGGGAGCCTCCTGGCCGGCGAAGTACCTGAGGTCAGGCCGGGAGCACCCTGACCGGGGTGGTCATGGTGCGGGTGCTGTCGACAATGCGCTCGTCTCCTTGCAGGGTCACCTGGACGGGAATACCGCGGTCGCCCGCCGACCGGGCGACGGTGAGCGTGAGGTCGCCGGGTTCGACGCGTCGGCGAAGGTCTCTCCCGGTGAAGGCGGCCATGTCCGTGTGGACCTCGAACTCGACGACACGGGTCTCACCGGCGGCGAGGTCGACGCGGGTGAACGCGATGAGCTGGCGGACCGGGCGGGTGACCGAGGCGACCGGGTCGGTGAGGTAGAGCTGGGGGACGCAAGTGCCCGCGCGCTCACCGGTGTTGGAGACTCTGGCCCGCAACGTGATCGTCGCGTCGACGGATGCTACGGCTTCGTCGACGGACGCGCTCTCGATCTCGAAGGTCGTATACGACAGGCCGTGCCCGAACGGGAACGCGGGTGTGGGGTCGATATTGCTCACGCCATCGCTCTTGAGGGCGAGCGGAGGTGCCAGGTAGGTGCCCGGCTGGCCTGCCTCGTAGCCCGGGATCTGGACCGGAAGGCGCCCGGAGGGGTTGATCCGGCCCGAGAGGACACCGGTGATCGCCGCCGCCCCTTCCTCGCCGGGGAAGAACGCCTGGACGGTGGCGCCGGCCCGCCGGGCGTGCCGGCCGATGGCGTACGGACGGCCCGAGAGGACGACGAGGACGGCTTGGTTCGCGGCGTCGAGGACGGCCTCCACCAGTTCGTCCTGGACTCCGGGGAGTGTCAGCACGCTGACGTCGCAGCCCTCGCCGGAGGAACCGTGTCCGAACATCCCGGAGCGGTCACCGACGACGAGGACCGTCACGTCGGCCGCGGCGGCGGCAGCCACCGCGGCGGCGATGCCGCTGCGGTCGTCCCCGATGACCTGGCAACCGGTCTCGTGGCGGACCTCGGCGTCGGGGAACTCGCGCCGGAAGGCGTCGAGCACCGTGGGCGCCTCGACGCCCAGGGGGGTGTCGGGGTGATGGGGCAGTACGTGGTTGGGGAACGAGTAGCAGCCGAACAGGCACCGGACGTCGTCGGCCGTGGGACCGATGACGGCGACGGAGCGCGCGCCGGCGAGCGGCAGGAGGTCCGAGGAGTTGTCGAGCAGGACTACGGACTCCTCGGCCAACTCGCCGGCGACGGAGCGGTTTCGGGCCGAGTCGAAGTCCGCCGGACCGGTGTACTGACCGGGATTCCAGTCGGGATCGAGCAGGCCGAGTTCGGCCTTCTGGGTCAGGACCCGCAGTACGGCGCGGTCGACGAGTTCCGCCGATATGCCGTCGTCCAGGAGCGGCTCCCCGTATGCGGTGGTGTGGGGCAGTTCGACGTCGATCCCGGCCCGGAGCGCGGCACGTGCTGCGCCCGGGATGTCGGCCGCCACGTGGTGCAGGGAGGCGAGGAACGCGATCGCCCAGTAGTCGGACACCACCGTGCCCTCGAACCCCCAACTCTCGCGCAGCAGCCGGGTCAGGAGTTCCTCGCTGGCGCCACAGGGCACGCCGTCTATGTCGTTGTAGGCGTTCATGACCGAGCCGACCCGGCCCTTCACCACGGCCTTCTCGAACGGCACGAGGATCAGGTCGGCGAGTTCGCGGGGACCGACGGCGGCGGGGGCGTGGTTGCGGGCGGCCCTCGATGCGGAGTAGCCGGCGAAGTGCTTCAGCGTGGCGACGACGCCGGCCGACTGCAGCCCCTGCACGTAGGACAGGCCGAGTTCGGACACGAGGTAGGGGTCCTCGCCGAGGGTCTCCTCCACTCGGCCCCAGCGGTAGTCGCGTACGACGTCCACGACGGGTGACAGTCCCTGGTGGATGCCGACGGCAGCCATGTCCGAGCCGATGGCCGCGGCCATACAGTGGACGAGGGCGGGGTTGAAGGTGGCCGCCCAGGCGAGCGGTGTGGGGTAGACCGTGGCCTGCCAGGCGGTGAACCCGGTGAGGCACTCCTCGTGGGCGATGGCCGGGATCCCGAAGCGGTTGGCCGCCATCACCCGTTCCTGGAACTCCGCGAGGCGCTTGCGGCCCGCCTCCGGGTCGACCGGCGCCGTACCGAACACCCGGGTCAGATGACCGAGACCGTCGACGATCGCTTCGTCGAAGCTCTCGGCGCCGCGGAAGGTGTCCTGCATCGGGGCCACGTCGCCGGACTCGTCGTGGCCGGGCCAGGTGCTGCCCAGTTGTGCGACCTTCTCGGCCCTGGTCATGGTGTCGATGAGGGCCCGCGCGCGAACGGACGCCGGCAGGGCGGGATCGTTCCACAGCCCGGTCGTCGGGCGCTCGTCGCTGATCGTCAAGGTCTTATCCATTCTGTTGCGGGGGGGGGCGCGAGAGCGCGCGAATGGTCCAAGGGGGCGAGGAGGCACCGCCGACCGGGAAGGGAGTGGGCCCGGGCGCCGGTCCGACGGTCATGGGGAGGCAGACACGCCGGACTGCGTCGCACGGGGGGAGTCGGCGCCTTTCGGCGTCCGGGCCCCGAACAGGGTGGCGTCCCGCTTCGGCGAATCCGGCGGGACGCGGCACCGTTACTTGCCGCCGGCTCCCATCAGACCCGCGACGAGGGCGCGGCGGGCGAAGAGGTAGACGACGAGGATGGGGACCGCGGACATCAGCACCGCGGCCAGCAGGGCCGGCACGTTCGACCCGTACTCGGAGACGAAGTTGTACAGGCCCAGCGTCACCACCTTGTTGTCGTTCGACTGGGTCATGATCAGCGGGAACAGGAAGCCGTTCCACGCCTGGAGGGCCGTGAAGACGCACGTGGTCGCGATGGCCGACTTCGACATCGGGACGACCAGCGTCAGCAGGGTCCGTGCCGGACTCGCGCCGTCCAGGGCCATCGCCTCGTACAGCTCGTTGGAGATGTCCCGCATCCCGCCGCTGAGGACCAGCACGCTCACCGGCAGCGCGAACGCGGCGGTGGGCAGGATGATGCCCCACAGCGTGTCGTAGAAGCCGAGATTGTTGATGATCAGGAAGAGCGGGATGATCACCGCCTGCGAGGGGATCGCCAGGCCCAGCAGGAACAGGCGGAACACGCCCTTGGTCAGCCAGCCCCGCCCGCGCACCACGGCGTAGCTGATCGGGACCGCGAGCGCCAGCACGATGGCGACCGTGGCCACCGCGACGACGACGGTGTTCCAGATGTACTGCAGGAAGCCGCTGTCCAGAACCGTGCGGAAGTTGTCCAGGGTCACGGTGTCGGGGATCGAGACCGGACCCTTGTCGGTGTACGTCGTCTGCGGCTGTACCGCCGTGTTCACCAGCGCGTACAGCGGGACGCCGATGATCAACAGCCAGACCAGGGTGGCAGCGCCGGCGAGGTAGTTCGGGCGCGTCCTCACAGCCCCTCCATCGTGCTCGTCATTTTGTCGTACCCACTGAGCTTCGTGAGGAGGACCGAGGCGGCGGTGGCGAGCAGCAGCAGGAAGCTGGCGATGGCGCTCGCATAGCCGTAGTCGTAGGTCCGGAAGGCCGTCTGGTACATGGAGAACGGCAGGATCGAGGTGTCCGTGCCGGGTCCGCCGTTGGTCAGCAGCAGCACGATGTCGAAGGCCGTGAGACCGCCGACGACCATGAAGATGGTCGAGGTGATCATCGTGTTGCGCAGCTGCGGCAGGGTGATGTGGACGAACTGCCGGACCCGCCCCGCGCCGTCGATCGCCGCCGCCTGGTAGAGCGTGTGCGGGATGGCCCGGGCGGCGCCCTGGTAGAGCAGGCTGTGGAAGGGGACGAACTGCCAGGTGGTCACGAGGACCAGGCAGGCGATCGCACCCTGCTGGGTACCCATCGGATCGGAACCGAAGAGCCATTCGAACTTGGACGGCAGACCGAAGTTCGGGTCCAGCAGCTGGCGCCACATGACGGCCGTTGCCGCTGTGGACAGCAGCAGCGGCAGGAAGAACAGCGCCGACAGGACCGCCCGGTTGCGCTGGGGACCGGCCGCCCAGACGCCCAACAGGATGCTGACCGGCGCCTGCACCACGATGTTCCCGATCAGCAGGACCCCCGTGACCGAGGTGGACTGCCAGACCTGGCTGTCGCCGAAGAACCGCGACCAGTTCTCCATGCCGGTGAACTGCGGTGGGTTCAGGCCGTCCCAGTGCGTGAAGGAGAGGTACAGCACGCCCACCATCGGCGCGACGGCGAAGACGAGGAAGAACAGCAGCCCGGGAACCGCCCAGGCCACGCCGGGCCGCTCCAGGGTGGGCGGAGCGGCCCGGTCACGAACCCGTTGCTGAGGCACGGGACGCGAAGTCGTTGCGGAGACCACGTGGACGCGCCTTCCTACTTCTTGATCGCCAGAACCGCGCTGACGAACTGCTCCGGCGAACTCTGCCCGTTGAACAGCTTCTGGATCTCCGTCAGCAGCGGCGTGCCGAGGGTGAGACCGAGCGCCTGGTCCCAGGACTGGGTGAAGGAGGGCGCCTTCTGCACCAGGTCGTACTGGAACTTGGCGTACGCCGGGTCGGCCGCCTTGGTGAGGTACTGCGCGGCGTTGGAGGTGACCGGCACCTCACCCTTCTCGACCAGCCCCTGCACGTAGCTGTCGCTGTAGGTGGTCTGCAGGAAGTCCGTCGCGGTCTGCTTGGCGGCGGAAGTGGTCACCGAAAGGTAGTTCGTGGGGTTTCCGACCACGTTGCCGGCATCGCCCTTGCCCCCCTCCACAGAAGGGAAGGCCACGTATCCCAGGCCGTTCTTCGCGAAGTCGGGGGCCTCGGCAAGCTGGGTCGCGTACTCCCACGAGCCCATCAGCACCATGGCCGCCTTGCCCTTGTTGAGCAGCGTGGAGGTGCCGCCGGCGCCGTAGTTGACCGATCCGAACTTCTTGCCGAACGCGCCGCTGTCCACCAGCTCCTTGATCATCTGCGCGGTCTTGAGGATGGCGGGGTCCTTCCACTGCGACCAGTCGCCACCCTGGATCTTGTCGAACAGCTTCGGCCCCGCGAGGCGGTCGACGAGGTACTCGACCCACATCAGCTCGGTCCACGAGGAGCTGGCGTTGCCGGCGAGCGCGAAGGGCGTGATCCCCTTGCCCTTGAAGACCTTGACCAGGTTCTGCAGCTCGGCGTAGGTCGTCGGCGGCTGAACGCCGGCGTCGGCGAAGAGCTTCTTGTTGTAGAAGAGGAACACCGGCTGGGTGCCCCGGCAGGGGATGCCGACCAGCTTGCCGCCGACCTTGCCCGCGGCCAGGGCCGACGGCAGGAAGTGCGACTCCAGGGCCGTGTCCAGCGTGACCAGCTTCCCGGCCGTGACGTAGTCGTTCAGGCTGCCGCCGCCCCAGCTGAAGAACACCCCGGGCATCTTGGCCGAGCCCATCGCGGTCCGCAGCTTGTCCTTGTACCCGTCGGTGGCGATCACGGTCATGCTGACCTTGCCCTTGCCGGCGGAGTTGAAGGTGTCCACCGCCGCCTTCTGGACCGAGTTGGTCGGGTCCTGCAGCGTCCAGAAGTCGACGTTGCCCGTGGGCGAGGACGTGGAGCTGCCGGACGAGCCGCAGCCGGCCACGGTGACGCTCAGCGTGGTCGCCGTCGTAGCGGTGAGGAACCATCTCCGGGACACACTGTTCATCGTTGAACACCTTTCGAGTCGGCAGGATCCCCTTCGCGGGTGCACTGCACCCGGCAGGCCGTCCCGGGCCTGCCCGCACTGAGGGATCTGGGTCGATGGCCATGACCGTCAGGCGCTGTTGCGCAAGTGTTGCGGTTCCGTTGCTCCTGCGGTTGAGCTGGCGTCGGTCACGTTAAGCGGCGCAATTCGGCCGCGGCAATATCGGAGCGAAATCACTTCCGAAAGACTTTCGCAGTCCGAGGGCTTGCGAAACCGGCTCAGGTTCGTCCCTATTTCCCGGTTTCGGGCGGCGCCGTGGACATGCGCACGACCAGTTCGGTCGCGAGTTCCCTGCGCGTCGTCGCGGGAGGCCTGCCGTCGGCGAGGTTCAGCAGAACACGCGTGGCCTCCTGCCCCAGTTCCCTGAACGGCTGCCTCACCGCACTCAGCGGCGGCGAGGCCATGCCGGCCACGAGGGTGTCGTCGAACGACATCACCGACAGCCGGCGCGGTACGGCGATGCCCAGTTGCCGGGCGGCTTCCATTGCGCCGAGTGCCTGGACGTCACTCGCGGCGAAGAGAGCGGTCGGTCTCTCGCCCCGCTCCAGGACACTGCGGGCGGCGCGCAGTGCCTCGCCGTAGTCGAAGTCCGTCGAGCGCACGAGCGTGGCGTCGTAAGGGATCCCGGCCTCCGTCAGGGCGGCCCGGTAGCCGTGCAGGCGCGCGGACCCGGTCAGCGAGTGCGACCGGCCGGCCAGCATGCCGATGCGGCGGTGGCCAAGGTCGATCAGGTGCTGGACAGCGGTCGTCGCACCGTGCCAGTTCGCCACCCCGACACTGGGGATGTCCCCGGACGGCGCGTTCAGGGGATCGACGAGCACCACCGGAATCCGCTGCTCCAGGATCCGCCGCTCGTCCCGCTCGACGAGAGTGGAGATGACGATGACGACCCCGAGGGCGTCCAGCTTCTGACACTCCTCCAACCACTGTGCGATGGAGCGCCGACTCGTCGTGCCGACGGTCGTGTGGACACCGATCTCGGCCGCCGACTCCACGATGCCGCGGACCACTTCGAGGGTGTACGGTCCCGCCAGGTCCCGGAACACCGCGAGGATCTGGCGTCGCCGACGAGCATCGGCCTCCCACGTACGGACAAACCCACGTTCGGCCAGCAGCGCCTCGATTCGAGCGCGTGTCGTCTGGGACACGTCACGCCGCCTGTGGACGACCTTGGACACGGTCGCCGGCGAGACGCCGACCTCGTCGGCTATCGAGGCGAGAAGCCCGTACTGGGCGTTCCGGTGGGAGCTGGTTGGGCCCGTCACTGCGGTGTGGACCTCCCCCCGTACCCCGTCCGTTGGCCTGTTCTGATCGCGTGCGGAGTGAACGTACACGCCGACTCGATCACGGCAGGCCGGGCCGGAGCGCCCAAAACGCCGTACACCTGCGGAAACGCGGGAGCTCAAGGGTCGCGAAAGTCTTTCGCGACCCGATCGGCCACCTCTTGTAGGCTCCCCCGCAGCCTGTTCGAGCCGCGCAGGCACGTTACTTCCGGGAGGCCGGGAATGCCGGTGCGCAGCATCCACGACACACAACCCGCCGACCGCTGGGAGGACGCTTTCCTCTCCGGCAACGGCGAGTACGGAATCATGGTGTTCGGGCACCCCCACCGGGAACGGATCGTTCACAACCACCACCGTTACGTGCTGCCCAACGAGTCCCTCGGGATGCGGCCGCCGGCCGTCGCCGACCGTCTTGAACAGGTTCGCGACCTGGCCCTCGCCGGGGAACGGGAGCGGGCACAGCGCGAGTTCTCCGACGGCAGGGCGATGGCCTGGACCCAGGCCTTCCACCCGGGGCACATGCTCCATGTGGACACGACCACCGGGGACGGCCCCGTCGAGCACTACCGCCGAGTCACCGACTTCGCCACGGGCGAGGTGAGGGTCACCTGGTCCGACGGGGAACGGGAGTGGGTACGGCGTGCGTTCGTGTCGCGCACCGACGCCGTCGCGGTCGTCGAGATCACCGGTCCGCGGCTCGACCTGGCCATACGACTGTCCGGAGAGCTGTCGGGCCGCCCCGCCGAGGTCACCTTCACGACGTCCGCCGAGGTCACCGGGGACGGCGAGGCGTCACTCGCCGTCGTGGGCGAGTATCCGCCCGGTCCCGGCGCGGCGGGTTTCACCGGCGTGACCCGGGCCGTCGTCACGGGCGGCCGGGTCGCGGCGGAAGGGGACACGGTCCGTGTCGAAGGAGCGACGCGCGTCGTTCTGCTGACCCGGATGGACCGGTCGGCGCCCCTCCCCCGCATCGACGCGCTCCGCACGGGCCTGGCCGAACTGCCCGCCGAATACGACGAGTTGCTCTCCCGGCACGCGCCCGTCCACGGCGAACTCTACGGCCGCGCCGAACTCGACCTGGGTGTGCCCGACAGCGACCGCGGCCTCCCCGTCGGCGAGCTGATCGCCCGTGCCGACACCAAGACGCTGGACGGCGCGCTGATCGAGGCGCTCTTCCACTCCGGCCGCTACCTGCTGCTCAGCTCCAGCGGAGTACTGCCGCCCCGGCTGACCGGCCTGTGGCTCGGCGAATGGGGCGCCGCCTGGTCCGGCGACTACACCACCGACGCCAACATCAACCTCCAGCTGGCCGGGGCGGTCCTCACCGGCATGCCCGAACTCATCGCGCCGTACGCCGACTTGATCGACGGTCAGATCGACGACTGGCGCACCAACGCCCGCACGATCTACGGCACCCGCGGGATCCTGGCCCCCAGCCGGACGGACGGCGAGCACGGGCTGCTCTTCCACCTGGACGACGACTGGCCCTGGACCATGTGGCTGGCCGGCGCGGACTGGCTGCTGTTCCCGCTGTACGAGTACTGGCAGGCGACCGGCGACGACGGCTTCCTCGCCCGCACCCTCGCCCCCTGGCTAGTCGAGGCCGCCGTCTTCTTCGAGGACTTCCTCACCCGCGAGGACGAAGACGGACACGTCGTCCTGGTCCCCTCCTACTCCCCCGAGGTCGGCCCTCGCGACGGGCGGGGCATGTCCGGGGTGAACGCCACCATGGACCTGGCCGCGGCCCGGCACGCCCTCACCACCGCCGCCGACGTCTGCACCCACCTCGGCATCGAGCAGACCGCGGTCGGCCGCTGGCGCGCGCTGGCGGAGCGGCTGCCGCCCTACCGCGTCGACGGACAGGGGGCGCTCGCCGAGTGGGCGTGGCCGGGACTGGAGACCGCCGACGCGCACCGGCACATCAGCCACCTCTACCCGGTGTGGCCGCTGCACGACATCACCCCGGACGACACCCCCGACCTGGCCGCCGCGGCTCGCGAAGCCCTGCTGCGACGGGGTGACGAGAACCTCACCGCGCACGGCAGCCTGCACCGCGCCCTGGTCGCCGCACGCCTGAAGGACAGCGGGACAGCGAAGGAGAACGTCCTCAAGATCGTCGGCCGGAACATGGTCTTCCGGTCGCTGATGACCTCGCACAACCCTGATCTGGAGATCTACAACGCGGACGCCGCCCACTGTCTGCCGGCCGTGGTCGTGGAGATGCTGCTCGACTCCCGGCCCGGGATCGTGGAACTCCTGCCGGCCCGGCCCCCGGAGTGGCGGTCCGGCAGCCTGCGCGGCCTCGCCACGCGCGCCGGGGTCGGCGTCGACGAGCTGACGTGGGACGTGTCCGAGGGCCTCGCGAAGGTGGTGCTCACATCGCCAGTCGAGCGGGACATCGTCCTCGTGTGCCGTGACGGCTCGGACCGGCGGCAGACCGTACATCTGCTGCCGAACGTCCCCACCACGGTGACCGTCCCGCTCGCCTGAGGCGTCAGGGGCGGGCAGCCGCGGGACGCCCGCCCTCGGGGCAACCGAAACGGTGCGAGGTGTGCGCCCGGCAATCGCTCACTGCGTGTCGACTCGCCTGCGCACCGACGTCGAGGTGCGCAGCACGAGCTCCGTCGCCAACTCGATCCGGGACGACGCGGGCGGTCGGCCCTCCGCCAGTTGCACGAGCACCCTGGTGGCCTCGGCGCCCAGCTCCTCGAACGGCTGGCGCACGGCACTCAGCGGCGGACAGGCCATGGCCGCCACGAGGGTGTCGTCGAAGGACATGACCGCCAGGTCCTCGGGAACGCTGAACCCGTGCTGACGGGCCGCTTCCAGGACACCGAGCGCCTGCGCGTCACTCGCCGCGAAAACGGCGGTGGGTGGATTCCCGGAGCGCAGGATCTGCAGGCTGGCGAGCAGCCCTTCTTCGAAGTCGAAGTCGGTCGAGCGCACGATCGCCGGGTCGTACGCGATCCCCGCCTCCTCCAGAGCGGCCCGGTAGCCGTGCAGCCGAGCCGCCCCGGCCAGCGAGTGCGAACGGCCCGCGACCATGCCGATCCGGGTGTGCCCGAGGCCCAACAGGTGTTGCACCGCTTCCCTGGCCCCGCTCCAGTTCGTCACGCCGATGCTCGGAATGTCGTGCGTCGGTGCGCTCAGCGGGTCGATCAGCACCACGGGAAGCCGCCGCTCGACGATCCGGCGCTGGTCTTCCTCGGCCAGCATGGAGATCACGATGATCAGGCCCGCCGCGTCGAGTGCCACGCACTCCTCAAGCCACTGGGAGATCGAACGGTGACCGGTCGTCCCGGTCACCACGTCCAGGCCCAGTTCGTCCGCCGCGTCCACGATCCCGCGGACGACTTCCAGCGTGTACGGCCCCGACAGGTCACGGAACACCGCGATGATCTGACGCGACGCCGCGGGATCGGGTTCTCCCGGGCGGACAAACCCGTGGCGTGCCAGCAGGTCCTCGACCCGGGCCCGGGTCGCCGCTCCGACGTCGGCACGCCGGTGCACGACCTTCGACACGGTGCTGAGCGACACTCCCGCCTCGCCGGCGATGCTGGTCAGCAAGCCGTACTGCGCATCCCCGCGCGCGCTGCCCCGAACTGTCACTCGTACGCCTCGCCTTTGTGCTGCCACTCGAAACTCCGCCGCAAGCCAACAGGACGAAAGGCCCGGTGACAAGGCTGCTGCGTCGGATGACCCCGACCGCACCTGTCCGCGCGACCTCTACGCGCCGTCGTCCGGGAGCAGCCAGCGGTGCGCCGGTGGCACGTCCCCGCGAGTGAGCCTGAGTACAGGCCCGGACCGGTACCGCTCCGGCCACTCCCCTCTCGCTCGGCGACGGGAGGGCGGCAACGGTGAGCGACGGCCGGGACGGCCGACCAGTGATCAGCCGGCCGGCCATGGAGCGGCGGTGCGGAGGTGGCGGGGCTACGCCGTCGTCAGGGGCAGCGCGGCGAAGGTGTGGTGTTCCCAGAGCCGGCGGGCGGCCTCCTCCGGGTACGCGGTCACCGTCGGTTCGGTGTCGAGGAGTTGGACGAGGCGGCGCTCGGGATCGTACGCGGGCCAGCCCGGGTCACCCGTGGTCGCGAAGGAGGTCCAGGCGGAGCGGAAGCGGGCGGAGAGCGCCTCGGTCTCCGGCGAGGGGACGGGACCGGTCAGCATGGCGCCGAGACCGCCGTAGACGCCGAACGTCAACGGCACGTCGAGTCCGTGACAGGCGCCCAGGGCGCCGCCGTTGGCGGGCGCGGCCCAGGTGAGTTCGTACACGTGCGCCCGGCCGCCGCCTGCCACCTGCGCCTCCGCCAGATGCAGCGACGGCATCCGGAACAGCCAGTCCGACTGCACCAGTTCGAACAGATACTCCGCCGAAGCGTCCGGAAACGCGCCGCGGTAGGCCGCCTCGCTCTCCGGCCCAGGTCCGAACAAGCCCAACGCCATCGAGGCCAGCCCCTCGTCCACCTGGCCAAGCAGCCCGCCCAGCATCAGGAAGAGGCGGTATTCGTCCCGGTTGTGCCCGGCGATCAGCTCCACGTCCCGCGCGGCGCCGCTCGCGAGGGCCTGCCACGGGGAGGAGGGCAGGACATCGCCGTCGACGACGGGCGAGAACGGGGTCGGAGTCAGAGCGACCGGCCCCCAGCGCTCCACGTACCCGCGCATCCGGCCGGTCAGTTCGGCTCCCGCCTCGGGCAGCTTGCGCGGATCCACGCCGGACAGATCGGCGACCGTCGGACGCAGGCCCAACCCACTGGCCAGCACCTCGGCGATGTCCCCGGCCAACGCGGAGGAGAAGAACGTGCCAGGCACACTCTGGGTGATCGCCCGCCGGAACAGACCCCGCGCCCGCGGCATGGCCATCAGCGCGGCGATGGACCCGGCACCCGCGGACTCACCGAAGACGGTGACCTGCTCGGGGTCGCCACCGAAAGCGGTGATGTTCTCGCGCACCCACTCCAGGGCCGCGACCTGGTCGAGCAGACCGCGGTTCGCGGGCGCGCCCTCGATCAGGGCGAACCCCTCGATGCCGACTCGGTAGTTGAGGGTGACCACGACCAACTCGCCGTCACGCGAGAGGCGACTGCCGTCATAGGCCGGGTCGTCGGCGGAGCCGAACTTGTACGCGCCGCCGTAGATCCACACCATCACCGGCCGCCGCGCGGCCGGGTCCGTCTCGGGCGTCCACACGTTGACCGTCAGCCAGTCGTCACCGACCGGAAGACCGGCGGGAGCCCCGGGCTCGGGACCCGCCTGCTCCTGCGGAGGAGGCGGACCGAACGCGAACGCCTCCCGCACACCGTCCCAGCCGTCCACGGGTCGCGGCGCCGCGAAGCGCGCCGCACCCACCGGCGGCTGCGCGAACGGGATACCCCGGAAGACCTCCAGGCCACCCTCACGACGACCGCGGACTGCGCCCGCCACCGTCCTGGCCTCGGGAAACTCGCTACTGCTCATCGACGACTCCTCAAAGGACCGGCCACCGGGCAGACGGTCCGCACGCGGGATTCAAGCGGATCACCAAACGGGATACGTGGCCGGCCGCCTCAGATTTTCGTGAATTATATTTCACTAGACGAACTCATTTGTCGACGAGTTCACACCTCGAAGCCCCCCGTGGAGACTGTCGCAGGCAGGCCGACTCCGAAGCCTGACCGCCAAAGCCGACCAAGACATCGATTCGATGTAGATATCGTTTCGATGGCACATGTGAGAAAATGACCGCATGCTGGAACTCGCCATACTGGGCTTCCTGGCCGAGAGCCCCCTGCCGGGTCATGAGCTGCGCCGACGCGTTTCGGACCTGACCGGCTACACCCGGCCGGTCAGTGACGGCACCCTCTACCCGGCCATCAACCGCCTCGCGAAGGCGGGCCTGCTGGAACGGCGGGCCGATCCGCGCGCGGGTGCAGGCCGCTACATGCTCAGCCTGACCGAGGCCGGCCGCGCCGACATGCTGGAGCGCCTGCGCAAGCCGGCCGACCACGAGATCACCGACTTCACCCGCTTCCACATGGTGCTGTCCTTCCTCTCGCACCTCCCTGACATCGCCGAACAGCACGCGGTACTGCGTCGACGCCTGGCGTTCCTGGAGGAGCCGGTGAGCTTCTTCTACGACGGTGACCGGCCCCTGCGCGCCGAGGAGGTCGCCGACCCCTACCGGCGTGGCCTGCTCCTCACCGCCCGCGCGACCAGCCGCGCCGAACGCGCCTGGCTCCGCGAGGTCCTGGGCGAACAACCGCCTGAAAACCCCTGAAAGACCCCGGAGGTACCTCCATGCTCGCGTCCTGGTACGACCAGCAGGGCTCCGCCGCCGACGTGTTGCGCGTCGGTGAACTGCCCGACCCCCACCCCGGCCCCGGTGAAGTGCGGGTCCGTGTAACCGTCTCGGGCGTCAATCCCGGCGACACCAAGAAGCGGCGTGGCTGGCTGGGCTCCTCGATGCCGTATCCGAGGGTCGTCCCGCACAGCGACGCCGCCGGCGTCATCGACGAAGTGGGCGACGGCATCGACGCCCACCGCGTGGGAGAGCGGGTGTGGGTGCACGGCGCGCAGTCCTACCGGCCCTTCGGCACCGCCGCCCAGTACACCGTCGTGCCGGAACAGCAAGCCGTACGTCTCCCCGACCACCTCACCGACGAGCTCGGCGCGAGTCTGGGCATCCCCGGCATCACCGCTCACCGCGCCGTTTTCGCGGACGGCCCGGTCGACGGCCGGATCGTCCTCGTCCACGGTGTGCTCGGCGGCGTCGGCTCCCTGGCCGCCCAGCTCGCGCGCTGGGGCGGCGCCACCGTCATCGGCACCGTCCGCCGCGGCGACGATCTCGCCCGTGTCGACGCGACCGCCGTCTCCCACGCCGTCGCCCTGGATTCGGCCGACCCAGCGGCAGCGATCCGCTCGTACGCGCCGGGCGGTGTCCACCGCGTCGTCGAGGTGTCCCTGTCGGCCAACGCCGACCTCGACAACGCGGTCACCGCGCTCGACGCCGTCATCGCCGCCTACGGCACCCATGACGACCGTACCGAACTCCCCTTCTGGCCCCTGCTGTTCAACAACGTCACCCTGCGGCTGCTCGGCAGTGACGACTTCCCCGCCATGGCGAAGCGGCAGGCCGCCCGGGATCTGACCGCGGCCGCCGCGGTCGGCGCCCTCACCGTCGACGTCGCGGACCGCTACCCGCTGGAGGACATCGCCAAGGCCCACGAACAGGTCGACGCGGGCGGGCGGGGCAGGGTGGTGGTCACCGTTCCCGGCTGACCGAAGCGCGGCCGGTGGCCGTGTTTTCAGGAGAGGGGCATTAGTCCCGCGGTACTAATCGCGGCCCGTCTTTTCGATGCCACAGGGGGCAGGAAGCGCGGAAACCCGCACCTAGCTTGAGATCAAGGGTCGATCAGGCCCTGCTCACGTAATGATCTCTTCTCCTGGTGGGAGTACCCCGTGGCCACCTTCCTCTATCGACTGGGACGGCTAGCCTTCCGGCGACGACGCCTGTTCCTGATGTTGTGGATCGCCGTCCTGGCCGCCGTAGGCATCGGCGCCATGAGTTCCACCGGCTCCACCTCGGACAGCTTCACGCTGCCCGGCACGCAGTCCCAGAAGGCCATCGACCTGCTGCAGAAGGAGTTCCCGCAGGCCTCCGCCTCCGGCGCCACCGCCCGGGTCGTCTTCGAGGCCCCTTCCGGCCAGAAGCTCACCTCCACCGCCAACAAGGCGGAAATCACCTCGCTGGTGGCCGAGTTGAAGGCGTCGCCCCAGGTGGCGAGCGTCTCCGACCCGTTCACCAGTGGTCTGGTCAGCAAGTCGGGCTCCATCGCCTACACGCAGGTGTCCTACAAGGTCGCCAAGTCCGACGTCAGCAGCGCCGCGCACGAGGTCCTGAACAAGGTCGCCGCGGAGGGCGAGAAGGCCGGACTGACGGTCAGCATGGGCGGTGACGCGGTCGAGGACAAGGCGGCCAGCAAGGCTGCCGAACTGATCGGTCTCGCGGTCGCCGCGGTCGTTCTGGTGATCACCTTCGGCTCGCTGATCGCGGCAGGACTCCCGCTGCTGACCGCGATCCTCGGCGTGGGCGTGGCCGTCATGTGCATCACCATCGCCACCTCGTTCGTGGACATGGCCTCGGCCGCCTCGACACTGGCGCTGATGCTGGGTCTGGCAGTCGCCATCGACTACGCCTTGTTCATCGTCTCCCGCTATCGCAACGAGATCCGCGACGGCCATGATCCGGAAGAAGCCGCCGGGCGGGCCCTGGGCACCGCCGGATCCGCCGTCGTCTTCGCCGGTCTCACCGTGATCATCGCGCTGGCGGGTCTGAGTGTCATCGGCATCAAGATGCTCTCCTCGATGGGCCTGGCCTCCGCCTTCGCGGTCGCTGTCGCCGTGGTCATCGCGCTGACCCTGCTGCCCGCGATGCTGGGCTTCGCCGGGACGCGGATCATGAAGGCCAAGCTCCTCAGCCGCCGCATGCACGCCCTGGAAGAACGCGGCGAGGGCGAGGCCCTGGGCGTGCGCTGGGCGCGCTTCGTCACCCGCAACCCGGTCAAGGTCCTCGCGGTCGCGGTGATCGGCCTGGGCCTGCTGACCATCCCTGCCATGTCCCTACGCCTTGCCCTGCCCGACGACTCCATGAAGTCCCCCGACAGCACCCAGCGCGTCGCCTACGACACCCTCAGCAAGGGCTTCGGCCCCGGCTTCAACGGTCCCCTGACCGTGGTGGTCGACGCCCGTGACAGCAAGGACCCGAAGGCAGCCGCCGCGGACGCGGTGGCGCGGATCAAGAAGCTGCCCGACGTGGCCACGGTGCGCGACGCCGCGTTCAACGAGTCCGGCGACGTGGCCCTGATCGGTGCCATCCCGAAGAGCGCGCCGAGCAGCCAGGCCACCAAGGACCTGGTCAAGGACATCCGCGCCCAGAGCGGCACGTTGCACAAGGACACGGGTGCCGACCTGATGGTCACCGGCACCACCGCCGTCAACATCGACGTCTCCACCAAGCTCGGCCAGGCCCTCATCCCCTACCTGGCGATCGTGGTCGGCCTCGCGCTGATCCTGCTCCTGCTGGTCTTCCGCTCGATCCTGGTCCCGCTCAAGGCAGCCCTCGGCTTCCTCCTCAGCGTGGGCGCCACGCTCGGCGTCGTGGTCGCCGTCTTCCAGTGGGGCTGGCTGAAGGACCTCTTCGGCATCCAGGAAACCGCGCCCATCGTGAGCGTCCTGCCCATCCTGCTGATCGGCGTGGTCTTCGGACTCGCCATGGACTACGAGGTCTTCCTCGTCACCCGGATGCGGGAGGAGTACGTCCACGGAGCCGAACCCACGCAGGCGATCGTCCAGGGCTTCAAGCACAGTGCCCGCGTGGTCACCGCGGCGGCGATCATCATGATCTCGGTGTTCTCCGGCTTCCTCCTCGACGACGTGGCACTCATCAAGTCCATCGGCCTCGGCCTCGGCTCCGCCGTGTTCTTCGATGCCTTCGTGGTCCGTATGACCATCGTCCCGGCGGTCATGACCCTGCTCGGGCGCCGTGCCTGGGCCCTGCCCAAGTGGCTGGACCGGGTCATGCCCGACGTGGACGTCGAGGGTGAGAAGCTCCGCCAGGCCCTGGCCGCCGAGAAGACGAGCACCGCCCCCGAACCCGTGTTCGCCGGCGTACCCGCGGGTGGCCACCAGGGCTCGGACCACCACCCTGCCCCGTCAGCCCTCACCAGCGGCTCCGGCACCGACGCCCCGGACACGCCTGGCTTCGCGTCACCGCTTGCCCGGCACCACCGTGGAAGGATCCCGGGACTGCCCGGCCTCGGACAGCGCCGCGCGAACGAAGGCGACGCGGCCCCGTCGGCCGACACAGCCGAGCCGAAAGCAACGCCGACGAGGGGGCTGCGGAACAAACTGTTCCGTAAGAGCTAAGAGCTGACGGAGACGCGTCGCAACAGCGACCACTGCCGGCCGCTGTTCGACCACCGACCGGATCGGCCACCTCCCACCGGCCGATTCCTCAGCCCCGCCCGCCGGTCCAGTCCCCCCGGAACCGGCGGGCGGCCTCCCGACCCGTGAAGGACCCCCGTGACCACACCGAGCGCCCCCGCGGCCCCCGGCCCGGACAACCGCCGGCTCCTGGAGACCCTGACCAGCGATTCCGAACAGCGCGTGATCGCCTCGGTCATCTTCCGGCTGGCCGCGCTGCGCCGGGCCGACCGGGCCCATCCCAAGGTCCGGCACTGGGGGGTACCGGCCTTCTGCGCCGCGCTCGGCATCAGCTCCTACCTCAACCCCTACAACACCGGCGACGTCCCGGCGCAGCTGGCGCTCATCCTCGCGTTCACCCTCCCTCTCCTGTGGCGGGAACGCCGGCCCATGCTGGTCTTCGCCCTGACCACCGCCGCCTCCATGGTCGCCCTCCCCCTGGGGGTACTGACCGGAGCCGAGTCCGCACGGGTCGTAGCCCTGTTCAACGTCGGCCGCTACAGCACCCCCCGGCAACTCGCTCTCGCCGTCGGCATCACCACCGTGCAGCTCGGAGTGTGGGCCGCCGTCTTCTGGCGGGGCGGCCAGCTGGAACACGCCACACGCCCCGAGGTCGTGACCCTGCTGGCGATGACCGCGATGGCGGCGTTCGCCGCGCTGGGCCTGCTCAGCCGGCTGGCCAGTGCTTATATCGACGCCCTGAGGAAGGAACGCGACCAGCAGGCCATCCTGGCCATAGCGCAGGAACGTGCCCGGGTCTCCCGGGAGATGCACGACATCCTCGGCCACACCCTCGCCGTCATCGTCGGCCTCGCCGACGGCGCCGCCGCCCTCACCGAGAAGAAGCCGGAACGCGGGGCCCAGACTCTCCGCATCATCAGCACCAGCGGCCGTGACGCACTGGCCGAACTGCGCCGCCTGCTCTCCGTCATCGGCGACGAGGACGACCGGCCGGGCGACAAGCCGCTCGCCCCGCAGCCCGGCCTGACCGACCTCGACTCGCTGCTGGACCGCGTCCGCGCGGCCGGCCCCGCCGTCAGCCTGGACACCCGAGGCAGCCTCACCGACCTGCCTCCCGGGATCCAGCTCTCCGTCTACCGCATCATCCAGGAGGCCCTGACCAACACCGTCAAGTACGCCGCCCCCGACACCTCGGTCCAGGTGTCCCTCACCGCCGACCCGGACGCCGTGCGCGTCACCGTCGAGGACTCCGGCCCGTCCCGCACACCCTCGGCGAACCGCCCCCGCGCGGGCGGCGGCCGTGGCCTGGTCGGCATGCGTGAACGCGCCGCCCTCTACCAGGGCACCGTCACCGCAGGCCCCAACGCTCACGGCGGCTGGTCCGTCCGCGCCCTCCTCGTCCCCAGCCCGCAGCCCAACTCACCGGAGAAGCACCCCTCATGACCACCGTCCTCATCGTCGACGACCAGGCCCTGCAACGCATGGGCTTCAACATGCTCCTGGAGGCCCAGTCCGACATGAACGTCGTCGGTGAAGCCACCAACGGCGGTGAAGCGGTCCGTATGACCGCCGAACTCCGGCCCGACGTCGTCCTCATGGACGTCCGGATGCCCGGCATGGACGGCATCGAGGCCACCCGCCGCATCGTGGAGTCCGGCGGCCGTTCACGCATCCTGGTGCTGACGACCTTCGACCTCGACGAGTACGCCTACGACGCCCTGCGAGCCGGAGCCAGCGGCTTCCTGCTCAAGGACGCCCAGCCCGACGAACTCGTCGCCGGGGTCCGGGCGGTGGCCGCCGGCGACGCCGTCATCTCCCCGGGCCTCACCCGCAAACTGATCGACGCCTTCAGCGACCGCCTCCCCGGGCACAGTCCGCAGCAGCAGCGCCGACTCGCCGACCTGACCCAACGCGAGTGCGAGGTCCTCACCGCCATGGCCACCGGCTGGACGAACCAGGAGATCGCCGAGCGTCTCCACCTCGCCGAATCCACGATCAAATCCCACATCGGCCGCATCCTCACCAAGATCGACGCCCGCGACCGCGTGCAGGCCGTCATCTTCGCCTACGACACCGGACTCGTCCGCCCGTCGTAAACCGCGCCCCGCCCCGCTCGCCCGACCCCCAAGGGCCACACCGACACCGCTCCATGTGTACCGCCACGTCCCCGCACCCCAGCATCCGCGACGAAGAACAGGACACAGCAATGGGACCGTTGGCACGAACCGGCATGGGCGTGGCCCTTGCCTGCGGGGTGCTCCTCACCGCCGTCAGCATCGGACAGAACTCCGACAGCAGCAGCAAGAGCAGCCAGAGCAACAACAAGGAGATATCCAAGGGGCCGTACGTAGCACTCGGCGACTCGTACACCTCTGGCCCCAAGATCCCTCCTCAGACCGCCACTCCGGCCGGCTGTGACCGTTCCGGTCGCAACTATCCGGCCCTGGTCGCCACGGAACTCGGCCTCAAGGCAGCCGACTTCCGTGACGTGAGTTGCAGTGGCGCCACCATCTCCGACCTCACCACCCCCCAGTCCACCGGCAACGGCACCAACCCCGCACAGCTCTCCGCGCTGACCACCGACACGCGGTTGGTCACGCTCGGCATCGGCGGCAACGACATCGGCTTCAGCTCGATGATCACCAAGTGCGTCGGCACCGGAACGCTCTTCAAACTGGCCGAGCGCGTCACGGACATCACCGACAAGGCACCCTGCGAGGAGAAGTACACCTCCGGCGGAACCGACAAGGTGGCCCAGAAGATCCGCACCACGGGTGACCGCCTCACCCGCGCACTGAACGAGATCCAACGCCGTGCGCCCGAGGCCCGGGTCTACGTCGTCGGCTACCCGTCGATCCTGCCCGCCAAGGGCACACGCTGCGGTCGCGGCCTGCCCATCGCCCCCGGCGACGTCACATTCCTGCGCCAGAAACAACAGGAACTCAACACCATGCTCGGCGAACGCGCGCGAGCCGCAGGAGCCACGTATGTCGACACCTTCACCCCGTCCGCCGGCCACGACGCCTGCTCCCCGGCGGCCACCCGCTGGATCGAACCCCTCAAGCCCAGCAGCCCCGCCGCCATGGTCCACCCCAACGAACGGGGCGAACAGGGCATGGCCACCGCAGTCCTGAGCAACGTCAAGAACTGAGGACAGCAACAGTCCGAGAACAGCGAGGCCTCAGGCAGGCCACCTCGGCCTTCTTCCTCCTGCGCCCCGCGTCTCCGGTCGCGCGTATTCAAGCGGAGCGCGCGTCCGGTCCGCATCGGCCGTCCGTGGGGACAGGCGCCCGACGCGGGTGAAGGGCCCGGCCACGATCCGAGAAATCCCGGGATCCGTGGCCGGGTCCGCACCCCCACACACCACCACCGCCCCAACCATCGCCGGCCGAACGCCTCCAGGGCGCGGTCCGCCGGGAGAGCACCCGCATGACCACCGTTCTCCTCTACCGCGGTGGCGCCGCCGGCTTCCCGGCAGATCCTCCCGTGCCGGAATCAGTTTCGGCAGTCCGAGCTGTTCACCGCTCGGTCGTAGGCCACGTACTTGCCGGACGGCTTGCCCTGGGTGTTGAGCACGTTGGCCTTGGCGTCGTAGTAGGCGCCACGCGAGCTGATCTGGTTGTAGCTGCGGCCACGCCAGGTGGTGGTGTTCTCCTGACCACCGCCCGACTTGCCCCACGAGTACTTGTCGACGTGGAAGACCGGGTTGCCGCGCACCGTGCGCATCTCCGGGCGCAGCACCAGCCAACCCGTCCGGCGCGGGTTCACAGCGATGGTGGTGGACACGGACCAGCCCGACTGCTTCGCGTACGACCAGCTGTGCTCGTAGCTGGCGCCGGCCTGGACCGAGAGGACCTTCTCCAGGATGGTCCAGTCGATGCCGATCGAGCCGGAGACACTGTTGGTCGTGGTGCTCGTGGTGCTCCCGTTCGCCTGGACGGTCTGGCTGAGTCCCGAGCCATAGGCGCAGTTCACCAGGGGTTCGGTAACCCCCGTGTCCGAGCCGGTCCAGGTCCAGGTCGACCGGCTGACTGACCGTACTTCGAAGTTCCGGGCGGTGCAGGCGACTTGATCGGTCGCCGGCATCAACCGGAGCTTCATCGCGTGCGGAACGGGCCGACCACCCGTCGAAATGCCGTCGCGACCTGCACACTCACGCGATCACCGGGACTTCGAAACCGTCCTGGGTGGCGACAGGTGCGCCGACACGTCAATACACAGTGAACCCCTCCTCTGCGAAACACTTTCGAAACACACTGGTGACACGGATGCCCCACGCCCGAATAATTGGCCCATCCCCGCTCCCCCGTCGGGGAGTTCAAAGGAGGTGAAGGGTTGCCTTGTTCGCGATGGCATGAGGGCATCCGAACCGCGTTACAACCGCAGCCGGAACGGCACGCTGCCGGCATCCTTTGAACAGACCGCCACCAATCCGGTCCACGCCATCTGCGAAGTACTGACTGCGACGGGACATCAGCAATTCCCCTGTCACCGTCAACGCTTGAGGCAACCGCAACGCTGCCTGTCTCTGCGAACAGCCGCCGCAGACAGATCGTTCGACTCCCTTCGGTTTTCATGCAACACAACAGAGCAGCGGACGCGCTCGTACGCCATAAGCGGTGAATGCGCCCCCTCGCCAATCAGGAAAACCCCAGGGCTCGGCTCCACTGCACCGATTCGCCGGCTCAGTCCGCGACTCGAACGATGGCACCCCCTTGCCGCAGCGTGGACAGGACGCTCCATATCACCGGGGGAAGACAAACCCTCCTCCGCTTCGGCGCCGCCAAGTCGGAGAGAAACCACCGGCCACCGGGATACGGATCCCGGCCCGCTCCGGGCTCCAGATCCGATCTTGTCTATCTTTTCGGGAGGAAAGATGAAAGGCACAAGACATCCGCGTAGAGCTGTGATCCTCGTTCTGGCCATAGCCGCGACGCTGTGGACCTTCGCGATGCCTGCGCAGGCGTCCACACCGACACCCGCCACCCTCTACCAGCTCCCGAGCAACTCATCCTGCACGAAGGCCACCAACAACTGCGCGCTGTACCCGAAAACGGCCGTGCTGCCGAGCGGACGACTCGTCGCGGCATTCGAGAAGTCGACGGTAGCCGCCTCGGGTTCGGCCGACGGCCAGACAATGCCGTTGTACAAGAGCGACGACAACGGCACGACCTGGCAACACCTGTCAGACGTCAAGGCGCCGGCGTACGCGTCGTCGAACCCCGCGTACTCCTCGTACGTCAGTAACTGGACCAACCCGTATCTGTACGTGCTGCCCCAGGCAGTCGGAAATCTCGCATCCGGCACACTGCTGATGGCCACCGTCGTATCGGGCGACGACTACAACTACCTCGACCAGAAGGCAGCCAACTCCAGCTACACGCCGACGCACGACGGCGACCGCAGCAACACGGCGATCGCGCTCTACTCAAGCACCGACTCGGGCGCGACGTGGAATGTCGTCAACGTCATCACGACGGGCAGCTGGTCCAACGGTGCGAACTACCCGGCCACCGCGAACACTTACCACCAGAACGACCCCGTGTGGGAACCGTACTTGATGGTCTACAACAACCAGCTCGTCGCCTACTACTCCGACGAGAACGACTACACCGGCTACGACTCGTCGACGGGCGTCCCGACGCTCGATCCGAACAACAACACGACTTCGGATCCCGCCACACAGATCCTCGCGCACCGGACATGGGACGGCGTCAGCTCGTCATGGAGCAGCGCGGTTGTCGATGTCTCCGGAACGACGGTCACCAATTCGTCCGGCTACAGCGAGATCGGCGGTGGCCGCCCCGGCATGACCAATGTCGTCCAGACCAGTGACGGCAAGTGGATGATGACCTACGAATACTGGGGTGGCGGTGACAACGTCCGCTACAAGATCGCCAGCGATCCACTGCACTTCTACTCGGTGGGCGGTACCGCGGGCACCGGCGTCACCTCGCTCTCGGTGACATCGGGCTCCAGCGCCTTGTCCCGTGGTGGGAGCCCGGTGCTCATGCGCATGCCGAACGGGCGGATCCTCTTCAACGCCGCAGGCAGCGGGGACGTCTGGACGAACGCCGGCGGAAGCAGCACCGGTGCGTGGACGCAGCAGCACACGACGATGGCGTCCTCCTACAGCCGCAGCCTCACCTACATCCCCAACACGGGCCGAGTCGAGATCGTCGGCGGGACAACCACGATCTCCTACGCGGACATCGACTTCGGAAACTCCACCGGCGCGTACTACAAGCTCGTCAACGTCAACAGCGGTAAGGCCCTCGGCGTGTTGGGCGCGGACCTCCTCGACGGGCAGAACGTGGTCCAGTGGACCGACAACGGGTCGGCCGACCAGTTGTGGCACGTCACGGATGTCGGCAGCGGATACAGCACACTGCTCGACAAGAACAGCGGCCGAGCTCTCGGCATCCTGGCGGCCAGCACGTCGAGCGGCGCGAGCGCCGTGCAGTGGGTGCAGAACAGCGGCAACGACCAGCAGTGGCAGGTGGTCGCCGTCGGCTCCAACTACAAGCTGGTGAACCGCAATTCGGGTCTCGCCCTCGGCGTTTCCGGAGCAGCCACCACCGACGGCGCACAGATCGTCCAGCAGGCGTACACCGGCGCCTCCTCTCAGCTGTGGTCCCTGGTGCTGGTGTCGTCCTAGACACAGCACGCCTCAACGGGCAGCACACAAAGCGGGAGCCCGGCCGGCCGCCGGGCTCCCGCCAGAGTCGTCACGTGAGGGTGTTCATGGGCCGGCGCACGGTGCGGCGCCGGCCCTTCGGCGTCAGTCGAGCGGGACGTCCGTGCCGAGCAGGGCATCGCCTTGGTCCCGCCGGACACGCTCACGCCGGGCCCGCTCATCAACTGCCGGCGCACCGTCATCGGAACGCCGCCCCAGACCAAGAAGGCCGTGAACTTCCACGTCGACCTCCTGTGTGCGCACGGCCAGCAGGACCCGGCCAAGGACGGCCGGGAGGGCTCGGAGAGCTGCCTGCACCAGAGCGACCAGCAAGGAGTACATCAAGCTCGTCGGCACCCAGACCATGTGGCAGGCGCTGGAGAAGTCACAGTCCTACACCGAGTCCGTTGCCGGCACTCGTCATCGTGCTCGTGCTGACGCGGATCGCGCTCGCCTGACCATCTGGTACTCGCTGCAACACCGGAACCTGCTCGGTCCCGGTCAGAAGGGCTTCGCAGGCCCCGACACCCTTCGGGCCGCCTTCGGCGACGACACGTCATGGGGGGCCATCAAGAACGTCGAGCTGCCGCGCGTGAACCGGCTGAGCGAACAGCCGGTGCTCTCCATCATCATGATCACGTCGTGGCGCTGGGCACCGTTCGCGATGCTCATGCTGCTCGTCGGACTGCAGGCACTGCCGGATGACCAGTTGAAGGCCGCACGTCGTCCTGCCGCACCTGCGGCCCTTCCTCGAACTGACCGCGCTGCTGCTGAGCATGAACATCATCCAGACGTTCGGCGAGATCGCCCTGCTCACAGCCTGTGGTCCCACGTTCGGGACGACAAACATCACCTACTACGGGTACCTGTGTGCGTTCAACTCGTCCGACTTCGTCACCGCTTCGGGATACGGGCTGGTCACGCTGGTGTTGTCCGCAGAACACGTTCCAGGCAGGCTTCTGGGCGTATGCGGGCACCTCGATCGTCGTCGCGGTGGTCTCGACGGTCCTGGTACTGCTACGGGCCACGCCTGCCGCGTACGCCCTGTCGGTAGGCCGGTCCATAAGACGCAGGACGTGCTGTTCTTCTTCATCAGCACGAAGATGATGCCTGTCGCCGCAGGCATCATCCTGGTCTACGTGATCGTCCAGCACCCGCACCTGGGCATGAATCTCCCGCTTGCCGTATGGATGATCCGCTCGTTCCTCCGGGAGATGCCGGGCGAGCACCGTGCTTCCACTGGTCCGGCCCGGCCTGTGGTCAACAGCCCTGCTGTGCTGCGTGTTCTCCTGGAACGAGTACTTCTACACGGTCAACCTCACGACGACCCCCTCCACGCTGCCGTGTTCAGGCGCGCGGGCGGATCCGCAGTCCGTGCATGCCGCCGTCGACGGCGAGATCGGTGCCGGTGGTGGAGCCGGAGAGCGGGCTCGCCAGGTAGGCGATGGCCGCGGCGACCTCTTCCGCGCTGACCAGGCGGCCCATGGGCTGACGGGCGTTCAGGGCGGCGCGTTCGCCCTCGGGGTCGGCGGCGCTGTCCAGCAGGCGCCCGACCCAGAGGGTGTCGGCGGTACCGGGATTGACGCAGTTGACGCGGATTCCGGAGTGCACGAGGTCGGCGGCGGTCGCCCCGGGGAGGGAGAGGACGGCGCCCTTCGTGGCCGAGTACAGGGCCCGGTCGGGCAGCCCCGCCGTGGCCGCGATGGAGCAGGTGTTGACGATGGCCGCGCTGTGCGAGCGCCGCAGGTGCGGCACGGGTCACCCGCACCATGCCGAAGACGTTGACCTCGAAGACGCGACACCACTCGTCGTCGGTGTTGTCCTCGATCGTTCCCTGGGCGCCGATCCCCGCGTTGTTGACAAGGATGTCGATGCCCCCGAGCCTGCGGGCGGCCTCCCCGACGGCCGTTCGTACGCCGGTGTCGTCCGACACGTCGGCCTGTATGCCGATGAGAGGTTCTGGCACGTCGCCCGGCTTGAGATCGAGGCAGGCCACGCCCGCCCCACGCGCAGCGAGCAACTGAGCGGTGGCCAGGCCGATGCCGGAGGCGCCACCGGTGACCAGCACGGTCAGCCCGGCGAACTCGTTCGTGCTCATGTCTCGGCCTTCGCTTCCCACACCGGGCCTTCGGGGTAGCGGTGGGCCGCCACGGAGTCCGGGTGCAGTTCGGCGCTGATACCGGGGGCGGTCGGCGCGAGGTAGTGGCCTTCCCGGATCCGTACGGGATCGGTGAAGTGCTCGTGCAGATGGTCGACGTACTCGATCACGCGGTTCTCGGTGGTGCCGCTGACGGCGACGTGGTCGAACATCGCCAGGTGCTGCACCATCTCGCACAAGCCGACCCCGCCGGCGTGCGGGCAGACCGGGACGCCGAACTTGGCGGCCAGCAGCAGGATGGCGACGTTCTCGGTGACACCCGCGGTGCGGCTCGCGTCCATCTGGAGGATGTCGAGCGAACCGGCCTGGAGCAGCTGCTTGAACATGACCTGGTTGTGGGTGTGCTCGCCGGTGGCCACCTTCACGGGCGCCAGCGCCTCGCGGATGGCGGCGTGGCCGAGGATGTCGTCGGGGGAGGTGGGTTCCTCGATCCAGTACGGGTCGTAGGGCACCAGCGCCCGCATCCAGTCGATGGCCTGCTGGACGCCCCACGCCTGGTTGGCGTCGACGGCGATCCTGATGTCCGGGCCGACCGCCTCGCGGGCCAGCCGCATCCGGCGCTCGTCGTCCGCGCGGTCGGCGCCGACCTTCGGCTTGATCTGGGAGAACCCGTCGGCGACCGCCTCCTTCGACAGCCGCACCAGCTTCTCGTCGTCGTAGCCGAGCCAGCCGGGTGTCGTCGTCTACGCCGGATAACCGTGCTCCAGCAGGTGCGCGGCACGTTCGGCGCGGCCCGGTTCGGCGCGGCGCGGGATGTCCAGGGCCTCGTCACGGGTCAGCGCGTCCCGCAGATAGCGGAAGTCGACCAGGTCGACCAACTGCTCCGGCGGCAGTTCGGCCAGCAGTCGCCAGACCGGCTTCCCCGTACGACGGCCGTACAGGTCCCACACGGCGTTCACGATCGCCGCGGCGGCCATGTGGATGGCCCCCTTCTCCGGGCCCAGCCAGCGCAGTTGGCTGTCGCCGGTCACCCGCCGGGAGAACCCGCCGAGGTCGTTCAGGACCTCTTCCACCGGCAGGCCGACCACCAGCGGGGCCAGCGCACGTACGGCGGCGACCTCCACGTCGTTGCCCCGCCCCACGGTGAAGGCGAGCCCGTAACCCTCGTCGCCGCCACTCGTACGGATCGTCACATAGGCGGCCGAGCAGTCCGGTTCGGGGTTCATCGCGTCGGAGCCGTCGAGTTCCAGAGAGGTCGGGAACGACGAGGGGATGAACCTCGGTTCCGCCTACCCCCGCGACCGATCAACCGCTGCACGATCAGCCTGCATTGAGGTGATGCGCCGTCACCTCTGAGCAGCGACGGCGATCTTGGTGCCAACTATCCCTCTTTTGTGCCAACTAAAAATCCTCGTCACAACGGGCCTACCGCCGCACCCTCGGCATCCCCAGCCCGATCCACGAGATGATCTCCCGCTGGATCTCGTTGTTGCCGCCGCCGAAGGTGAAGATGACGGCGGAGCGGTAGCCGCGCTCCAACTCGCCGTGCAGGACGACGCCCGCCGAGCCCTCCTTCAGGGCGCCGGCCGCGGCGACGATCTCCATCAGCCAGGCGTACGCGTCGCGTCGCGCCTCCGAGCCGTAGACCTTGACGGCGGAGGCGTCCTGCGGGGTGAGGGTGCCTTCCTGGACGGCGTTCACCATCTGCCAGTTGAGGAGTTTCATCGCGTCGAGCCTGGCGTACGTGCGGGCGAGGAGGCGGCGGACCCAGGGGAGGTCGACGACGCGGCGGCCGTCGGCGAGTTTGGTCTCCATGGCCCAGTGCTGGACGTCGTGCAGGGCGCGGATCGCCATGGTGCCGTGGGCGGCGAGGGTGACGCGTTCGTGGTTGAGCTGGTTGGTGATCAGGCGCCAGCCCTGGTTCTCCTTGCCGACGCGACGGGTGACGGGGACGCGGATGTTCTCGTAGTAGCTGGCGGTGGTGTCGTGCGAGGCGAGGGTGTTGATCACCGTGCAGGAGTAGCCGGGGTCGGCGGTCGGGACCAGGAGCATGGTGATGCCTTTGTGCGGCGGGGCGTCCGGGTCGGTGCGGACGGCGAGCCAGACCCAGTCGGCGGTGTCGCCGTTCGTCGTCCAGATCTTCTGGCCGTCGACGACGTACTCGTCGCCGTCCCGTACGGCACGGGTCTTGAGCGCTGCCAGGTCGGTGCCGGCCTCGGGCTCGCTGTAGCCGATCGCGAAGTCGATCTCGCCGGCGAGGATCTTCGGGAGGAAGTACGCCTTCTGCTCGTCGGTGCCGAAATGCATGATCGTCGGGCCGACGGTGTTCAGCGCCATCAGCGGCAGCGGTACGCCCGCCTGCGCGGCCTCGTCGAAGAAGATGAACTGCTCCATCGGCGACAGCCCGCGCCCGCCGTACTCCTCGGGCCAGCCGACGCCGAGCCAGCCGTCCGTGCCGAGCCGGCGGATCGTCTCGCGGTAGAAGCGCTTCTGGGCGGCCGGGTCGTCGTAGCGCGAGTAGGCGTGGTCGGGCACCAACTCGGCGAAGTAGGCGCGCAGTTCGGTGCGCAGCCGCTGCTGCTCGGGCGTGTATTCGAGATGCACGGCGCCTCCAGGCTCCCCAAGGCCGGTCCTGACGGCGCACACCGTAGAACGTGTTCCAGAAATAGGGAATGGCGAGGCGGCAATGCCCCTGAAGGAAGCGGCGATGCCCCTGAAGAGGCCGTAGGCGCGCGGCAGTTCAGCGCGGCCAGGGACGTCGGTCGAGGGTGGCCGTGGACGTCAGTCGAGAGTGGACGTCAGGTCAGCGTGGCCATGAACTCCGTGCACGCCCGCGCGCAGTCCCGGCACGCTTCCGCGTCCTCCTCGGCGCCCGGTCGCGCGTCGAAGACCTGCGCGCACTCCAGACAGACGAGCAGGCACCACTTGACCTGGAGGCGCAGGGCGGACTCGTCCTGGAGGTTCTGCTCGGCCAGCATCCGGCAGGTCGCGTCGCACACCTCCGCGCACAGCAGCGCCTTGCGTCGTACGACTGCCTCGTGGTCGCCGGCGTCCGGATCGGAGCGGCTGACGCGCAGCACACAGGCCCGCGCACACTCGGTGCAGGCCTGTGCGCAGGCGAAGCGGTCCTCCAGGAAACGGACGAGCTCCTGTTGCGTGGTCATGGCTGTCACACAGTCCGGGTTGCCGCTGCCGTCCGGCGCAAACCCGGCGGAGCAGGCATCCGGAGCAGGCATCCGGGGTGCGCGCTCCCCCGCCGGTCAGTACGGTGCTGTCCAGGTGTTCGACCTTGGACACGAGGAACCGCGCACGTCACCGAGGGGTTGAGGCGGCATGGCCGGCAAGAAGGCGGCAAAGCTGCCGCGCGAGAAGTACGAGACCGAACTGCTGCGTCTGCAGACGGAGTTGGTGAAGCTCCAGGAATGGGTGCGGGCCGAGGGCACCCGGCTGGTCGTGATCTTCGAGGGGCGGGACGCGGCGGGCAAGGGCGGCACCATCAAGCGCGTCTCCGAGCACCTCAACCCGCGTGTCGCCCGGATCGCCGCCCTGCCGAAGCCGACCGACCGCCAGCGCACCCAGTGGTACTTCCAGCGGTACGTCGAGCATCTGCCGGCCGCCGGCGAGATCGTCCTGTTCGACCGCAGCTGGTACAACCGGGCCGGTGTCGAGCACGTGATGGGCTTCTGCACCAAGGAGGAGTACCAGCTGTTCCTGCGCCAGTGCCCCCTCTTCGAGCGGATGCTGGTCGAGGACGGGATCGTGCTGCGCAAGTACTGGTTCTCGGTGAGCGACGACGTCCAGGAGGAACGCTTCCGGCGCCGGCTGGACGATCCCCTGCGCCGCTGGAAACTGTCGCCGATGGACCTGGAGTCCCTCACCCACTGGGAGGCCTACTCCCGGGCGAAGGACGAGATGCTGGTGCACACCGACATCTCCGAGGCCCCCTGGTACGTGGTCGAGAGCGACGACAAGCGCCGGGCCCGCCTGAACATGATCGCCCACCTGCTCGGCTCCCTCCCCTACCACGAGGTGTCGCCGCCGGTCCTCGAATTCCCGCCCCGCCCGCCGTCCACCGGCTACGAACGCCCCCCGCGCGACCTGCAGACCTTCGTCCCGGACCACGCGGCGAGCCTCTGAGCAGGTCGGGTCGAGGAGCACCATGTCCCCCAGCCCGGGCGGGCGCGTCCTGAACTGGCGACGCCTGACGCCCGGAATCGCCGCGCTGGCCGGATACCGGCGCGCGTGGCTGCGCGGCGACCTGCTCGCCGGAGTCACGGTCGCCGCGTACCTCGTCCCGCAGGTGATGGCGTACGCCGGGGTGGCCGGCCTCCCGCCGGTCGCGGGCCTGTGGGCGATCCTGCCCGCACTCGCGCTCTACGCCGTACTGGGCTCGTCCCGGCTCCTCTCGGTCGGCCCCGAGTCGACGACCGCGCTGATGACGGCGACGGTGGTGGGCCCGCTCGCGGGCGGCGACCCGAGCCGCTACGCCACCCTCGCCGCCGCCCTCGCGGTGACGGTCGGACTGCTCTGCCTCGTCGCATGGGCGGTACGCCTCGGCTTCGTCGCCGATCTCCTCTCCCGCCCGGTCCTGATCGGCTACTTGGCGGGCGTGGCCCTGATCATGATCGTGGACCAACTCCCCAAGCTCACAGGGGTGTCGACGACGGGCTCGGCGTTCTTCCCCCAACTCTGGTCGTTCCTGAGCCACTTGGATCAACTCCACGCGCCTACAGTCCTGTTCGCCGCCGTCACGCTCGCCTTCCTGTTCACGGTGGCACGTCTGTCGCGGATGGTGCCGGGCCCGCTGCTGGCGGTGGTGCTGGGCACGGCGGCCGTGGTCGTCCTCGACCTCGACGACCGCTACGACATCAAGGTGATCGGCCATGTCCCGGCGGGACTTCCCACGATCGGCCTGCCCGACCTCACCCAACTCCCCCACCTGATACTGCCCGCACTCGGCGTCCTGCTCGTCGCCTACACGGACTTCATCCTCACCGCCCGCGCCTTCACCGGCGGCGAGGAGGACGACGGTCCCGGTCTGGACGCCGACCAGGAGTTCCTGGCGCTGGGCGCGGCCAACCTCGGCGCCGGCGTACTCCACGGCTTCCCGGTGAGCAGCAGCGCCAGCCGCACCGCGCTCGCCTCCTCGTCCGGCGCCCGCAGCCAGGCGTACTCACTGATCGCCGGAGCGCTCGTCCTCTCGGTCCTCCTCTTCCTCAGCCCCCTGCTCTCCCGCACCCCCTCGGCGGTCCTCGGAGCCCTCGTCGTCTACGCCGCCGTCCGCATGATCGACCTCACCGGCTTCCATCGCCTGGCCACCTTCCGCCGCCGCGAACTCCTCCTCGCCCTGGGCTGTTTGACCGGAGTGCTGGCCCTGGACATCCTCTACGGCGTGATCGTCGCCGTGGGCCTGTCGGTGGCCGAACTCCTCACCCGCGTGGCCCGTCCGCACGACGCCGTCGAGGGCCTGGTCCCCGGTGTCGCCGGCATGCACGACGTGGACGACTATCCGCAGGCCCGCACGATCCCCGGCCTGCTCGTCTACCGCTACGACTCCCCCCTCTTCTTCGCCAACGCGGAGAACTTCCGCCGCCGCGCCCTGGCCGCCGTAGCCCAACAGGCCGTCCCCGTCCGCTGGTTCGTCCTCAACGCCGAGGCCAACGTGGAGGTCGACATCACCGCCCTGGACGCGGTCGACGAACTCCGCCGCGAACTCGCCCACCGCGGCGTCGTGTTCGCCCTCGCCCGGGTCAAACAGGACCTCCTGGCCGACCTGGAGGCGTACGGCCTGGTGGAGTCCGTCGGCACGGACCACATCTTCCCGACCTTGCCCACGGCTGTGGCCGCGTACCGGGAGTGGAGCGGTGTGCCTGGTGAGGGGGCGGCGGGGACGGTGGCGTAGTGCCCGTTTCCGTCGTGGTGCCGGATTCCCAGCCGCACGTAGGGAGCAGCCCGGCTGCTGAAGGCAACGACCGGGACGCCGACCCCGGCATCTAGGTCACATTGCCGATGCCACCGCGAAAGCGCTCCTCATAGGGTCCATGACATGCCACACCGATGAAGCCGCCCGTGCGCGGCTGAGCCCGCCGACCGAGCCGAACTCCTACGGCGACCCGTTCAGTTGGCGCCCGCAGCCCTCGCACAGCAGCTCGGCGGCGAGCGCTTCGTCAGACCCCCCTTTCCCCATCTCCATGCCTGAGGAGTCCCATGAGTTCCGATGTTTCCCGCCGGCGAGTACTGGCCGCCGGAGCGGCGCTGGCCGGGTCGGCGGCGCTGATCGCCGGCGCAGAAGGAACGGCCGGCGCGGCGACGGCCGCAACTGGTAACCGTGAGGAGAAGTCCAAGGTGAAGCCCACGATCGTTCTGGTGCATGGCGGGTACGCCGATTCGTCCTGCTGGAACGCCACCGTCGGGGAGTTGCAGGACAAGGGCTACACCACGGTCTGCGCGGCGAACCCGCTGCGGGGCATTCCGACCGACGCCCCGTACGTCGCGAGTCTGCTGGACTCCATCAGCGGACCGGTGGTGCTGGTCGCGCACTCCATGGGCGGCACGGTCATCACGAATGCCGCCGCCGGGAAGTCCAACGTCAAGGCGCTGGTCTACATCGCGGCGTTCGTGCCCGACGTGGGCGAGACGCAGGGCGAACTCATCACCAAGTTCCCCGGCAGCGAGGTCGAACCGGTCAGCGTGCCGGTCCCGTACACGAAGGCCGACGGCACGACCGGAACCGACCTGTACCTGAGCAAGGACGGCCAGGCGGCCTTCGCCGCCGACATCTCCACCGCCGACTTCCGGGTCCTCCAGGCCACGCAGCGGCCGTTCGACGCCGATTCGTTCGTCTTCCCCACCACGGCCGCGGCCTGGAAGACGATCCCGTCGTGGGGCCTGGTCGCCGGCCAGGACAAGGCGATCCCGCCGGCGTGCGAGCGCTGGATGTACAGCCGTGCCAACGCGCGCAAGGTCGTCGAAGTACCGCGCTCGTCCCACGTCGCGATGATCAGCCACCCGAAGGTCGTCGCCGGCCTCATCACGGACGCGGCCAAGGCTGTCAGCTGACACTCGCGGCCAGTGCCCCGGTCCACCACCCGGACCGGGGCGCGCTTCCCCCTCCCCAGGCTGCTGACCGGATACCGGGCCGGTACGGTCTGGCCAGGCGTGGTGCTTGCCGACGACAAGGTGATCGGGCGGGTCACCGTCGGAGGCATCCGCGCAGATGGAGAATCTGCCGTCACAGCGGCCACGCCGCAACCGATTCAGCCCGCACGGAGTCGCACACTCCTCGATCTTCCTTGACGGGAGCTGGCGGGACAGGCTGCTGTGGGAGCGGGTGCTCGGCGACTGACGGGCTGATCCGCGATGGGTCTTGCCTTCGTGATGCAGCCGAATGTCTCGTCGTGAGGAACGCCGGGGTTCTCCCTCACGAATCGTGCCTGGCCGCTGATGGGGTCCGAGGAGGAACCAGTCGAGCGGGTACGGGCGTCCAGAGGGGCATGCATCAAGGTTTCCGACTGCGTGAGGCGACCGCTGAGGACGCCGACGTCCTTGCCAATGTGCACACCCGGACCCGGACCGCGTACTACACCGCGGGCGGCCTGCCCGAGGAACTCCTCGTCGACCCGACTGCATGGGGGCACCGGCGCGATGCTTGGGCACGGGTGCTGGCCACGCCGTCGCGTGCCACGCTGGTCGCGGAAGACTCGGACGGGACGACGGTCGGGCTGCTCACTGCCGGGCCACCGCACCACGAAGACCTGGACGCCTCGACCTCCTACGAGCTGTACCAGATCGGCGTGCTGGCGCACGCCTGGGGGCGCGGGGTGGGTAGGGCCCTGCACCGGGAGTTCGTCGCACTGGCCGCGGCCGCCAGCTGCACCGAGGGCGTGCTGGAGTGCTGGGCGTCCAACTCCCGCGCGCAGAGCTTCTACGCCCGAAACGGCTGGCGGCCGGATGGAACGCGCCGTCCAGGACCGCTGGACCATGACTACGTCCGGCTGCGGCTGAACCTCGTACCGCACAGTTCCTGAGCGGCTGCCGGATCCGGATACCGGGACGGTCGGGGGCGCGGACCCACGGCCCGCCGACAGCGGGCGCACTCCCCGGATCGTCCGGCCGATCATGGAGGACCCCACCTCGTAGCGCACATCCAACGCCTCACGGGTGAGCCCGGTCCTCAGCTGAACCCGCGTTACCAAAAGCCGGTCAGCGAAGACTGAGCCCACGGGGCCGTCCGCACGTCGCCTCACTCACCGACCAAGGTCAGTCCCGGGCCGGCTCGCTAGGGTCGGAGGCATGACGTCATCCCTTGCCGGCAGTGCATTCGACTCGCTCCGCCTCGACGCCGTACGCGACCAGGAGGCGCTGCGTCAGGTCTACGGACTCCCGCGTGACACGGCCATGCGGAAGCAGATGACCGAACTCACCGAGCAGACCAGGCAGTTGATCAGCTGCTCATCGCTGGTCCTGGTCGCCAGCACGGACACCGAGGGCAACTGTGACGTCTCCCCGCGCGGCGGCCCCGCCGGATTCGTGGCCGTCCTGGACGCCCGGACGGTGGCGATTCCGGACGCGACCGGCAACAAGCGTCTGGACACCCTGCAGAACGTAGTCGCGACAGGACGGGCCGGGTTGCTGTTCGTCGTCCCGGGTCGCACCACGACGCTCAGAGTGAACGGCCGCGCCTGTATCTCCACCCACCCTGAGCTGCTGTCCCAACTGACCGCCGTAGGCAAGCCGCCGGCCAGTGCACTCGTGCTCGGGATCGAGGAGGTCTACCCGCACTGCCCCAAGGCCCTCCTGCGCAGCGCGGCCTGGAAGCCGGAGCAGTGGCTGCCGACGGACGCCCAACCGACCTCCGCCGAGGTGACACTGGCCCAACTGCGCATGCCGGAGCTGACGATCGCCGACATCGAGCAGTCGGAGGCGGACTCGCTGAAGTACCGGTACGAGTAGCGGGCCGAACTGCGCTTGCTGAACCACCAGCCCGCCGAACACCCAGGCCGAGCCGCCCCAAGATCAATCGCGGGACGGCCCGTAAGACGTCGTTCTCCCTCGCGGCATGGGCCCGCCTGATCGCCGCCCCGGCAACCGAGCGCCGCCCCGACCGCCCGGTACCGCGATGCCCAGTACCGCCGCGACCGGGGCGATCGTGCGTCTACGGCTGCTCTAGCCCCGCCGCCCCGTCAGCCCGCCCTCACTTCAAGTGCCGCCCGAAGAACCGATCCCCGTCCTCCCGCTCGAACCACGGCGTCCCGGTATGCCCACCCAGATTGGCGTGCAGCGTCTTCGCCTTGCTACCGAAGGCGTCGAACAGGTCCAGAGCCCGCTGCCGAGGATTCCCCTCGTCGTCCCACTGCAGCAGGAACAGCAACGGAATGCCGACCTGCCGAGCCTCCTCACGCTGAGCGAGCGGCACATAACCCCCGGCGAAGAACCCGGCAGCCGTGATACGCGGCTCCAGCACCGCCAGCCGAATGCCGAGGGCGGTCCACCCCGAGTACCCGACCGTGCCGCCGATCTCGGGCAGCGCGAGGAGGGCGTCCAGAGCCAACCGCCATTCCGGGACCGCGTTTTCGACCAGCGGACCGACGAAGGACTCGAAGATCTCGTCGACCGGCTCACCCGCCCGCATCGCCCGGCGCAGCTCGGCGCGGGCCTGCTCGTCGGCTGCGGAACGGGGCCGGTCACCGCACCCGGCGGCGTCGATGCTGGCCACCGCGTAGCCGTACGCCGCGGACAACCGGGCCCGGGCGACCAGTCGGGGTTCCGCCTTGGGCAGGCCGTTGTTGTGGGCCATGAGGATCAACGGGGTCGGCGCGGCGGATTCAGGAGTCCACAGGGTGCCGGGGATCTCGCCGAGGGTGAATTCGCGTTCGAGGACGCCGTCGTCGAGGCGTCGCTCGGAAGTGAAGTGCATGGTCGTGCCTTTCGGGAGGGCTGCTTTACGGCGCTCCCGGACGACCTACCGCCCGACCGTGACCCCGGAGGGGAGCACCCATGTCAAAACTGCGTTCACGGGTACCACCTCCTCGTTCTCTCGCACGGCCTCCCGGAAAGTAGCAGTGGTCGCCGTGCTCCGCCAACGGGTTTTCGCGGAAGCTCCGTGCCCCGGGTGTCTCCTCACCACACGATCCGGCCCCACCCCATACGACCCGGTCTTACCCCTCGCAGGACCCGGACCCGGCGCTACTCCTCATCACCGGCAGCCGTGAGTTCAACCTCCGTCACGCCCTCGCTCTGGAACAGCTCAGACGTCAACTGCCCGGCGTCAGCCGCCCCTTCCAGCCGCAGCAACACCCTCGCCGCCGGATCAGCCCGCTCAGGCAGCCGATCGACCTTGACCTCCTGAATGCGAAACCCCCTCCGCGTACACGTCTCCATCAACTGCGGCAGCAACGCCGTTCCGGTCCGATAGGTCAGCCGTACCTCGAACGCCCCCGCCTCGGCGCCGGGCATCATGCGCGCGAAGAGCAACGGATACCCACGTACGACGAGGAAGTGCACGGCGGTCGTGGCCAGCGCGAGGATCGGCAGGCCGCCTCCGCAGGCCATGCCGACCGCGCAGGTGAGCCAGATGGTGGCGGCGGTCGTCAGCCCCCGTACCGCGTCCCGGCGTACGAAGATCAGGCCGCCGCCGATGAAACCGATCCCGGAGACGATCTGGGCCGCCACGCGGGACGGGTCGAAGGACACGTTCTCCAGGCCCAGGACATTCGTGAAGCCGTGCTGGGAGACCTCCATCATCAGCGCGCTGGCGATCCCGACCAGCGTGTGCGTGCGCAGCCCGGCACTCTTCTGCTGGGCCGCCCGTTCCCAGCCGATCAGGGTCGACAGCAGCAACGCCAGCCCCAGTTCGGCGAGTTGGCGCAGCCCCTGCCCGTTGCTCACGTCCCACAACGGGACCGCCAGTCCGGTCACCCCGAATCTCCCTTCCGGCTCCTTGCCGCGACAGTGCCTCTACGCCTCTCCCCGTACGCCTCTACCCGGGTGGCCGAATCCATGCCCACCCGACAACTCCTCCTCGCCCCTAGCCCGACAACTCACCCCTCCTTGACAATTTTTTTTGTCGGTTGGATCCTGGAGTGGCACACACAGGCACCCCACAGCCCCACACGCAGGCCCACACGCCAACCACCCGAGGACTCACCATGCGCACCCTGATCAGCACCGCCTTCATCTCCCTCGACGGCGTCATGGAGGCCCCGGGCGGCGAACCCGGCTACCGCAACACCGGATGGACCTTCAAGGAGATCGAGTTCCTGCCCGAGTCGTTCGACATCAAGGGGCGGGAGCAGCTGGAGTCCGCCGCGATGCTGATGGGCCGGGCCAGCTACGAGGCGTTCAGTCCGGTGTGGCCGGACATGGACGAGTTCGCGCACTACAAGACGCTGCCGAAGTACGTCGTCTCCACCACCCTCACCGACGACAAGCTCGTGTCGAACTGGGGCGAGACCACGATCCTGCGCTCCCTCGACGAGGTCGCCGCCCTGAAGGAGACCGAGGGCGGCCCGATCATCGTGCACGGCAGCGCCACCCTCAACCACGGCCTGGCGGACGCCGGCCTGGTCGACCGCTACCACCTGCTCGTCTTCCCGCTGCTGCTCGGCGCCGGAAAGCGCCTGTTCCCCGCCTCCGACAAGGACACCCAGAAGCTGAAGCTGGTCGAGCACGCCGTGTACGCCAACGGCCTGCAGCTGAACGTCCTCGACGTCGTGCGCTGACCACGCCTCAGCCGGGGCGCATCTCAACAGGTGTAGACCCTTGACTCCGATTCAACACAACTCCACACTGTCGCCCAAACCTCCACGGACAGTCAGGACGGCGCCCTCCCGTTCTTGAGAGCGCTCTCCGGGACTGTCCTCACCCCCCGCTGGAGAAGGACGACACTGTGCGAAGAATCGTGCGACACCTCCTGCCCTTATGGGTCATGGCCCTGGTCGCCGCCCTCTGCTCGGCCGGTGCGCAACCGGCCCAGGCGACAGCGGCGGCCACCTCGATCACCGTGGACGGTGGTCAGAGCGGCCGGACGTTCGACGGGATCGGGGCGATCAGCGGCGGCGGGGGCAACTCCCGGCTGCTGCGCGACTATCCGGCCGCCCAGCAGGCGCAGATCCTGGACTACCTGTTCAAGCCGGGCTACGGCGCGAGCCTCCAGTTGCTCAAACTGGAGATCGGCGGAGACGCCAACTCCACCGACGGCTCGGAGCCGTCCATCGAGCACACCAAGGGACAGGTCAACTGCGACGCCGGCTACGAGTTCTGGCTCGCCGAACAGGCCAAGGCCCGTAACCCGGAAATCAAGTTGTACGGCCTGGCCTGGGCCGCCCCCGGCTGGATCAGCGGCGGGTTCTGGTCCACCGACACCATCAACTACCTGATCTCCTGGCTGGGTTGCGCCAAGCAGCACGGCCTGACGATCGGTTACCTCGGCGGCTGGAACGAGCGGGGCCACGACGTCAACTGGTACATCCAGTTGCGGTCCGCCCTCGACAGCGCCGGATACGGCAGCGTGCAGATCGTCGGCGACGACTCGGGCTGGAGCGTCGCGGACGACATGGCGAGCAACTCGGCATTCAACAACGCCGTGTCGGTCATCGGCGCCCACTACCCCTGCGCGGGCGGTGACGGCGGCAGCGCGGACACCTGCTCCAGTACCACCACGGCGAAGAACAACGGCAAACCGCTGTGGGCGTCCGAGAACGGCTCACTGGACATGGACGCCGGAGCCCCCGCACTGATCCGCTCCATCGTGCGCGGATACGTCGACGCCCGCATGACCGCGTACCTCAACTGGCCGCTGGTCGCGGCCATTTACCCCAACCTGCCCTACGGCACGGTCGGCCTGGCCACCGCGAACTCGCCGTGGTCCGGGAACTACGGGATCGGCGAGAACACCTGGGCGACCGCGCAGGTCACCCAATTCGCCCAGCCCGGCTGGAAGTTCATCGACTCCGCGTCGGGCTACCTCGGCGGTGCCGAGTCCAACGGCACGTACGCGACCCTGAAGTCGCCGAACGGCTCCGACTACTCCACGGTCCTGGAGACCACCACCGCCGCGGCGGCACAGACGGTCAACATCCAAGTGCAGGGCGGTCTTTCGACCGGTGCGGTGCACGTCTGGGCGACCCGGGTCAACAACCCCAGCCCGTCCACCGACTTCACGCACACGCAGGACATCACCCCCACCGCCGGCTCGTACGCGCTGACGCTTCAGCCGGGTTGGATCTACACGGTCACCACGACCACCGGCCAGGGCAAGGGCACCGCCACCGCGCCGGCCGCCCACGCCCTCGCGCTGCCGTACGGCGACACGTTCGACAACGATGCCACCGGCACCGAGGCGACGTATCTGTCCGACATGCAGGGCTCGTTCGAGGCGCGCCCGTGTGCGGACGGCCGTAGCGGACAGTGTGTGCAGCAGGTGGCTCCGGTCAAGCCGATCGAGTGGCAGGACGACTCCGACGCCTTCTCGCTGCTCGGCGATCCGACGTGGGCCGACTACACCGTCAAGGCCGATGTGAACCTCCAACAGGCCGGTACGGTCGAGCTGTTGGGCCGGGCCAACACCCAGAATCGCCCGCAGAGTCACCAGGCCGCGTACCTGCTGCGGGTGAGCGACTCGGGTGCCTGGTCCATCGTCAGGAGTTCGGCGGCGGGGACCCTGACCACGCTGGCCTCCGGGACCCGGTCGGCGCTCGGTACGCACGCGTGGCACACGCTCGCCCTCGGCTTCTCGGGCGACCAGATCACCGCCGCAGCGGACGGCGTCAACCTCGGTACCACCAACGACAGTTCGTACTCGGCGGGCCAGGTCGGCATCGGTGTGGTGGGCTACCAGACCGACCAGTTCGACAACCTGTCCGTCTCCGCCAACCCGCCGGGCAACCACGGCGGCATCCTCAAGGGCAGCCAGTCCGGCCTCTGCGCGGACGTCCCCGGAGCGAGCCAGACCAACGGCACCCAACTCGCCCTCTGGGACTGCAACGGCGGCGCCAACCAGTCCTGGACCCTGACGCCCTCCGGCCAACTCACCGTCTACGGCGGCGCGAAGTGTCTCGACGCCAAGGGCAGCGGCACGACGGACGGCACCCCGGTGCAGATCTACGACTGCAACAACTCGGCGGCCCAGAAGTGGACCGTGAACAGCGACGGCACGGTGGTCAACCCCAACTCGGGCAAGTGCCTGGACGCCACGGCCGGAGCGACCACCCCGAGCACCCTGCTGGAGCTCTGGACCTGCACCGGCGGCACCAACCAGAGCTGGCTGCGCGGCGCGGTCCCGGCACCTCTCAAGGGGCAGGAGTCCAGCCGCTGCGTCGATGTCCCCGGCGCGAACCGGACCAATGGCACCCAGCCCGCCCTCTGGGACTGCAACGGCGGCACGAACCAGACCTGGACGTCCACGACCACCAACCAACTGACCGTCTACGACTCCAAGTGCCTTGAGGTCACGGGCGGCGCCACCGCCGACGGCAGCCCGGTGGAGATCTGGGACTGCGGCAGTTCCGCGGCCCAGCAGTGGCGGGTGCGTTCCGACGGCAGTGTCGTCAACGTCGGCTCCGGCAAGTGCCTGGACGCGGTCGGCCACGGCACGGCCAACAGCACGGCGCTGGAGATCTGGACCTGCACGGGCGGCGCGAACCAGATCTGGCGCCGGTCATAGGATCGCCGGTTCCCGCCGGGTCGTGGACGAGTACGGCCTCTCCTGCCCACGGCCCGGCGGCAGCCTCGCCACACACACGTTCCGAGCTGGCACCTCGCTGATCCGCTGAGTAGCCTCCGGTCCATGCGGATCTCTGTTTCCTCGGACGTGGACGAACCTGTGGCCCGTTCCCTCGTCGCGGAGTTGCGCGACCGGGGCCACGAGGTGGTGACGCACGGGGCGTTGCGCCCCGGGGACGACCCGCAGTGGGCGGTCTGCTCGGAGTCGGCGGCCCGCGAGGTCGCGACCGGGGCGTCGGACCAGGCGGTCGTGTGCTGCTGGACCGGCACGGGCGCGTCGATCGCCGCGAACAAGGTGCCGGGCGTACGGGCGGCCCTGTGCACGGACGCCTACACGGCGGACGGCGCCCGCCGCTGGAACGACGCCAACGTACTCGCCCTCAGCCTGCGGTTGACGTCCGAGCCGCTGCTCAAGGAGATCCTCGACGCCTGGTTCACCGCGGCGGCGAGCGAGGACGCCGACGACCGGGAGAACGTGTCCCGCATCGGACAACTCGACTCGAACAGGCCTGCTCAGTAGGCGAGTTCGAGCGGGCGGGCACTGTCGTCCGCCTCGTGCCTGAGTGACGGTCTCGAAGAACCTCCGCGACTACCCGTTCACGATGCGACGGGCAGGAGCTGGACCATACCGACCCGGTTCTCCTCGTCCGCCTTGGTGTGGGTGGCTCGGACCCTCCAGCGGCCGACCGGCAGCGGAACCGGCGCCTGACAAGGCATCCCGCCACCGGGATACTCGACGCCCAGTGCGGCACCTGCCTCGGCAGAGTCCATGAGCACGGCCGGGCCGTCCGACACCCACGTACCGCACTCGTCCCACACGGTGGCGGGGTCCGCGAGGACAGCCTCCGCTGCGGCTCTCAACCCGGCCTCGGAGTCGGCACCAAGCCACCGCAGGAAGGCCCGACGCTCGGGCAGATAGCAACTCATGGCCGGCTCGTCCGCGAGCACCAGCGCCTGCGCACCGCTGTCGCCGACGGCGATCACACCGGCCGGATCGTCCACCTCGCAGGCCCGGTCGTAGTCGTCGGAAGCGGTGGCATCGCCCGCCATCACCCCGGTCTCCGTGCACCCGCGCCATTCGGCCAGCACGGAGACGGGAACGACGATCAAAGGTCCGCCCATCGACTCCACCCAGACAACGGGGGTGCGGGACGCATCGGCGACGGGAGAGGAAGAGGCGCTCATGTTGTCAGTGTGCCCTCGCCCACTGACAAGGCGACGCCGTCACACGGTGCCGGATCGCCCTCGAACGGCGCACCGGGCATTTTTTTGTTTCCTTCCGGCGCATGAATCAATTCCACAAGGGCACTCGGATGCCTGGAGGTCGATACATATGTTTCCCCTGATCCTTGTTCTTCTCCTGGCACTGCTGCTTTTCGGTGCGGGATTCGCCATCAAGATTCTTTGGTGGGTCGCAATCGTCGTTCTCGTCCTGTGGCTGCTTGGATTTGTCGCCCGTTCGACGGGTTCCGGCGGTACGCGAGGGCGTTGGTACCGCTGGTAGGAGATAAATCACCGATCTCGAAATTCACCCACCATAAAGCGAGGTTTACATGGCGGACAACATGTGGGACTACCAGGCCGAATCGGGCCACCAGACCGGTACGGATCTGACCGGATTCAAGGTCGAGGCGAGTGACGGCTCGATCGGCAAGGTGGACAAACACTCCGAGGACGTCGGGGCCATGTACATCGTCGTCGACACCGGTGTGTGGATCTTCGGCAAGCACGTGCTGCTGCCCGTCGGGACGATCGCGTCCATCGACGTCGCGGAGCGGACGATCCACGTCGGCCGCACGAAGGAAGAGATCAAGAACTCCCCGGAGTTCGACAAGGACAAGCACCCCGGTGACGCCGGGTACCACGAGCAGGTCGGCGGCTACTACGGGCACCCCCGCGCCTGATCGGCATTCGTGGCTCAACAGGGTGGTGGGCACCGGCAGTTCTGCCGGTGCCCACCACCCTGTCGTGCTACCCCCGTAGACTGCCGGGGCGGTGACCGCCGTCCTCCTTGTCACCGCGCGCCGTGGACATGTCCTGGCCCGGCCCGACAAGGATCGAGGTGGCGGCGCGATGAGTACGGCCACCGACGGTGCACCGTTCGCGCATCCCGCGCTGTTCTACCGGGGCGAGGAGCAGTACACGGCCGGTACTGTGCCGTTCGTGAAGGCGGGGCTGGCCGCCGGAGAGGCCGTCGCGGTCGCCGTTCCCGGCCCGCATCTCGAACTGATCAGGGCCGGTCTCGGGTCGAGCGACGCCGCTGTGCGCTTCCTCGACATGACCGAGGTCGGGCGCAATCCGGGGCGGATCATCCCGGGCGTACTGCGGGCCTTCGCCGATGCCCATGCCGTCAGCGGCGGCCGGGTGCGGATCGTCGGGGAGCCGATCTGGCCCGGCAGGACAGCCGTCGAGTACCCGGCGTGCGTCCAGCACGAGGCGCTGATCAACTCCGCGTTCCGGGATCGCGAGGTGACGATCCTCTGCCCGTACGACGCGGACCGGCTGGAGCCCGACGTGCTCGCCGACGCCCTCGCCACCCACCCGGTCGTCATCGACGAAGGCGCCCAACTCCCCAGTGCCGCCTACGATCCGCAGCGCGCGATCGCCCGCTACAACGAGCCGCTCCCCCACCCACCCGGTGCCGCGTCCATCGCGTTCGACGCGGGAGAACTCCCCAAGTCCCGCTATTTCGCGGTCCAGGAGGCCGAGCGGCTGGGCCTGGCGGGTCTACGGCTGCAGGATCTGACGCTGGCCGTCGCGGAGTTGACCACCAACAGCGTGCTGCACGGCGGTGGTTCGGGGACGCTGCGGATCTGGGCGGAGGACGAGCGGATCGTCTGCGAGGTGCACGACCACGGCCGGCTGACGGACCCGCTGGCCGGCCGGCGCCCGCCGTCACGTGACCAACCCGGCGGACGAGGGCTGCTGTTGGTGCACTACGTCGCCGATCTCGTCCGCGTCCATACGGCTGCGGACGGCACAACCATCCGTTTCTACCTGGCCCGTTGACACTTCAGGGGCGGGTCGCCGGAGGTGTCCAGGCCGCTTCCGCGTCCTGAGCGGTCGGGTGGGTCGGGAAGACCTGGTCAAGGCCGACCATGTGGAAGATGCGGCTGATGTGACCCGGGACCGCCGCCAGCGCGATGTCCGCCCGGGCGGCGAGGGCGTGGTTGCGGGCCGCGAGCAGGGCGGTGATGCCGCTGGAGTCGCAGAACGTGACGCCGGCCAGGTCGACGACGAGCTGCTGGCCGTCCGACAGCGCCAGCCGGGGCAGGAGTTCACGCACCTGGGGGAAGCTGTCGTAGTCGAGTTCTCCGGTGAGTTCGACGACGGGTCCCGCGGGCGTGGTCCGGGTGCGGATGCCTAGTTGGGTCACGGCTGCTCTTCGCTGGTGGGTCGGGGCACGTTGATGGCGAGGACGGCGGTGTCGTCGTCGACGCCGGTACCGAAGGTGTCGAGCAGGTCACGGATCGCGGCGACGGCGGCGGAGGCGGTGGTGGGTGCCAGGACGCGGGCGAAGTCGAGGAGGGCCTCGTCGCCGTAGCGGTCGGCGTCCCTGGAGCGGTCCGGGCGGGCTTCGGTGAGCCCGTCCGTGTGGAGCAGCAGGGTGTCGCCCGCCGCCAGGTGGACGGTGGCGGTGGCGATATGGGCGTCGGGCAGCACGCCGATGAGCTGTCCGCCGGGGGTGTGCACATGGTCGGCGCTGCCGTCCGCGCGCAGGAGCAGCGCCGGCGGGTGGCCGCCGCTGGCCAGGGTGATGCGGAAGCCGCCGCTGTCGCCCTCGGGGGTGAGCAGCCCGAAGACGACGGTGCAGAACCGCGGGTCGTGGCCGTTGTACTCGTGGTTGAGGACGGTGTTGAGGTTGCTCAGCACGGCGGCCGGGTCGGGGTCGTAGACGGCCGCGGCACGCAGCGTGTAGCGGGCCAGCGAGGTGACGGCCGCCGCCGCCGCGCCCTTGCCGCACACGTCCCCGAGGAACAGCCCCCAGGTCCCGGCGGAAAGGGGGAAGAGGTCGTAGAAGTCGCCGCCGACCATGTCGGTGGAGGCGACGTGGTAGTGCGCGGCGACGTCAAGTCCCGGCACGTTCACGAGAGTTGGGGGCAGCAGGGTCTGCTGGAGGGTGGCGTTGAGACGCTTGAGTTCCTCCTGTTCGTGTTCCGCCTGCTGTCGGGCGCGCAGCAGTTCCGTCTCGTAGGCGCGGCGGTCGCGGGCGTCGAAGACGGTGGTGCGGATGAGCAGCGGCTGGCCGTCGCCGCCGGTCTTGACGGTGGAGGTCACCAGCACGGGCAGCCGGCTGCCGTCGGTCGCCTTGAGTTCGAGGGCGATCCCGCTGACCTCGCCCTGCATGCGCAGCAGCGGGCCGAAGTGGGTCTCGTGGTAGAGCCGGCCGCCCACGGTCAGCAGGTCGGAAAAGGTCCTACGGCCCACCAGGTCCCCGTGGTCGTAGCCGAGCCAGTCGAGCAGTGTCGTGTTGATCTTGGCGATGGTGCCGTCGAGCAGCGTGGAGAGGTAGCCGCACGGGGCGTGTTCGTACAGGTCCTCGGCGCTGTCCTCAAGGAGCGCGGAGAACGCCGCGTGGTCGTCACCGGGCTGTTTGCCGGGCGTTTTCCCGTGGGGTCTCTCGGGCGGCCGGTGATCGCCGCTCTCGCCATCGCCGCTCGTGCCCATCAGCGTACGGACTCGACGAAGTCGGTGATCGCGGCGGCCGTTTCCTCCGGGGCGGCGAGCTGCGGGCAGTGCCCGGTCGCGCTCAGGGTGACCAGCCGGCTGCCCGGGATCCGGTCCCGTACGAAGGCTCCGACCTCCGGGGGCGCGATCGCGTCGACGGAACACTGGGCGACCAGCGTGGGCACGGTCACCTCGGCGAGGTCGTCGCGGTTGTCGGAGAGGAACGTGACGCGGGCGAAGACGCGGGCGATGTCGGGGTCGGCGCGGCAGAAGCTGTTGGTCAACTCCTCGCCCAGTTCCGGGCGTTCGGGGTTGCCCATGATCACCGGCGCCATGGCACCCGACCAGCCGAGGTAATTGGCGTCCAGCGATTCCAGCAGTTCGTCGATGTCCTCGGCGCTGAACCCGCCGCGATAGCCGGTGGCCGGGTCGTCGACGAAGCACGGCGAGGGGGCCAGGAGCACCAGACCGGCGAAGGCCTCCGGCTCGCGTGCGGCGGCCAGGACGCCCATCATCGCGCTCACGGAGTGCCCCACGAACGTCACCGGGCCGAGCGCCAGTTCACGGCAGATCTCCAGCACGTCATCGGTGTAGCCGTCCAGCGTGGAGTAGCGCTCCGGGCTCCAGACGGACAGGTCGGAGCGTCCGGCGCCCACATGGTCGAAGAGCACCACGGTGAAGTCGCGTTCCAGGAGCGGTACCACCAGCCGCCACATGTGCTGGTCGCACCCGAAGCCGTGCGCCAGCATCACGACCGGCCCGCCGGCCCGGCCCGACACCGTCACATGGTTCCTGCTCCGCATAGGCATGCGGCACATCCTCACAGACCGCTTCCGTCTCCACCCACCCTGTACGGAGGCCTCCGGCGCCTCAGGGCTGCTTCGGCTTGCCCAGGGACCAGCCGGACACGTCCGTGAGCCGGCCGCGCCACAGGGGCATGACGGCAGTCCCGCCCGCGCCAGCGACACCGGTGGCGTCGCGCAGATGGATCCACTGCGGCAGCCGTTGCGGACCGGGCCCCTGCCTGTCCTCGACCACCTCGTCCACCTGCTGCGGGAACCGCTCCAGCAGCTGGGCGCCGGAGCCGTCCATCCCGTGCAGGCTGCGTGCCCAGTCGGTGGTCCAGGCCTCGTGGGAGATCAGGTCGCCGTAGAGGAAGACGCCTCCGACGGTGAGCGTGATGGGCAGGGCCGCGTCGGCGTCCTGGCCGATCAGGCGTACCAGCATCTGGAGCTGGAGGTCGGGCACGGGCTCGGTCACGATCGGTGCGGCGGGCTGGTGCAGGGGATCGTGGTCGGTGCTCGTGGTGCTCATGCGGGGTGATCCTTCCGGTGCCGCGCGAGGGGAGAACTGTCGGGCGGGCGGATCACGTGGGCAGAAGGCCGGTGCGCAGCTTGGCGAGGGTGCGGTTGAGCAGGCGGGAGATGTGCATCTGCGAGAGGTTCAGCTCGCGGCCGATCTCCGCCTGGGTCAGCTCCTGGCCGAAGCGCATCTCGATGATGATCCGCTCCCGCTCGTCGAGCTGTTGCAGCAGCGGGGCGAGCGTGTGCAGGTCCTCGAACAGCTCCAGTGCCGGATCGTCGTCGCCCATCGTGTCCGCGTACTTCGGCGCGCTGTCGGACTCGTCGTCACCGCTCGGGGTGTCGATGGACCCGGCGACATAGCCGTTCGCGGCGACCAGGCCCTCGATGATCTCGTCCTCGGTCAGCTCCAGGTGGGCGGCGAGTTCCTTCACCGTGGGGGTACGGCCCAGCTCGGTGCCGAGGGACTCCTTGCTCTTCGCGAGGTCGACGCGGAGTTCCTGGAGGCGGCGCGGGACGTGCACGGCCCAGGTGGTGTCGCGGAAGAAGCGCTTGATCTCGCCGAGTATGTAGGGGATCGCGAAGGAGGTGAACTCGACCTCGCGCGACAGGTCGAAGCGGTCGATGGCCTTGATCAGACCGATCGTGCCGACCTGGATGACGTCCTCCATGTCACCGCTGCCCCGGTTGCGGAACCGGCGCGCGGCGAAGGACACCAGCGACAGATTCATCTCGATCAGCGTGTTCCGCGCGTACTGGTACTCCTGGGTGCCCTCCTCCAGCTCCTGCAGCCGGTCGAGGAAGATCCGGGACATCACCCGGGCGTCCTTGGGAGCGACCTTGGCCCCGTCCTCGATCCACGGGAGGTCGTCCACGACATCCGGCACTCCCGCGCGGACAGGAGCAGTTGCTTCGAGAGCCTTCACGGAGGAAGCCACGGTGCCGCCTTAACTGGAGAACAGGACGAACGTCGCGTGCCCCCTTCGGGCACAACCATGTCTCCCCGGACCTCACAATTCCGCAGCCGGCCCAAAAAGCCTGCCCCGCAAGGCTCAACCGACTCGGGGAACCCACGCGGTTTCACACACTTCGCGGTTTCTTCACACCACTTCGGCCGTTCTACGACGCTGCCGTGCACGGGGTCGCGCGGCCGGACGGCCGGGTGCCGTGCCGCCGGGGTTCACAGGCGGCGCCAGCGTGCCGAGGCGAACGAGAAACCGCCGAACAGGACCAGCCCGACGGCGACGGCGACCAGCAGCCACGGTCCCGCCGGCGTGTGCGCGAAGGTGCGCAGGGTGGCGTCCATGCCCTTGGCCTGGTGCGGGTCGAAGCGGATGGCGGCCACCAGCGCGAACACACCCACCCCGGCGAACACGGCACCGCGCGCGGCACCGCCGCCCACGCCCAGGCCGGTGACGACCTGCCGTACCCGGCGGCTCATCCTCCCGGTCTCCAGCCGCCGCAGGAAACGCCGCATCACCGCGCGCACGGCGAGGGTCGCACCGACCCCGATCAGCACGCAGCCGACGATCCCCACCAGCACCTGACCGCCCGGGAGTTTCAACGCCGAGGCGGTCCAGTCCTGCGACTTCGCGTCACTGCCGGACGACCCGCCGGTCCCGGCGGCGAAGGACGCCGTACCCCAGCAGACGAAGCCGTAGAACACGGCCCGGCCCCCGTCCAGCAGGCGCGAACCGACCTTGTTCTTCGGCCCGTTCGCGAGCAGCGCCTGGGAGGCCCGCCAGATCGCCATGCAGCCGAAGCCGACGACGAGCATCCACAGCATCACCTTCCCGAAGGGCTGCGCCGCGACCTGTTGCAACGCGCCCTGTCGGTCCGCCTCCCGGCCCCCGCCGCCGAAGGCGATCCGCAGGGCGAGCGCGCCGACGAGGACGTACACGACACCGCGTGCGACGAATCCGGCGCGCCCTGTGACGGACAGCGCCTGCTTCCCCTCGGCCTCTCCCGGTGCGTGGCTCCGGGCGGTCGAACTCGCCCTTCGGAGGCCCCACTTGTGCGTGTGTGATGAGGTCACGATGCCCTCCTGGAAACACTGGACGAGCCGAAATGCGGACGCACGGTACGCGCCCCGTACTGTCGCGTGCCCCCGGCGGAGGCTTCGATGTGCGTCGCGGGGGACGCTTCGTCGTGCGTCGCGGGGACGGCCTCGTCCGATCACGCCACAAAGGCCGCTCACAGCTGTTACTTTCCTTTTTCAAGATCCCTGGATCTTCTGTCCCCTCCCCCACCCACACACCCCGCGGCGAGGCCCCCATGCCCAACTCCCCCTCCGTAGACGGCGCGAGCGGACGCCACCGCAAGAGCAGGACGATGAGTCCGGCGCTCCGCCGCGCCGCCGTCATAGCGGTGACCGCCCCCGTCGCCGGGACGATCCTGTTCGGCAGCTCCGCCTTCGCCGCCGAGAAGACCGTCTCCACCACGGCCGCCACGCTCGACACCGCCGAGCAGAAGATCGCGGACAACCTCAACACCCGTGTCCAGGACGTCCGTTTGGGCAGCACGCTCAGCGGCGTCGTGATCGACGCGGAGTCCAAGAAGGCCGTATGGGGCCACGACGCGACCACCGCGCTGATGCCGGCGTCGAACACCAAACTCGCCACGTCGACGGCCGCGTTGACGATCCTCGGCCCCGATCACCGCTTCACCACGAAGGTCGTCTACGGCAACGGCACCCTCACCCTGGTCGGCGGCGGGGACCGCACCCTGACCACCGCCGACCTCACCGCGATGGCCACAACTGCCGTGGCGGGCCTGAAGAACGCGGGCCTGACGACGGTGAAGGTGACGGTGGACGACAGCCTCTTCCCCGCGCCCACCCTCGCGACCGGCTGGAACGACGGCTACTACCCCGACTCCATAGCGCCCGTACGGGCGTTGGTGGTCGACGGCCGCCACGTCACGGACACGTCCCTGGACGCCGGCCAGATCTTCGCGAAGCTCCTCGCCCGGCAGGGTGTCACCGTCACCGGGAGCGTCACCCACGCTACCGCCGGCTCCACAGCGGTCCCGGTGGCCCAGCACGAGTCCGGCACGCTGTCGTCCATCGTGGAGCACATGCTCAAGGTGAGTGACAACGATATCGCCGAGACCCTCCTCCGGAGCACCGCGCTGGCCGCCGGCCGCCCGGCCACCTTCGAGGACGGCACGGCCGTCGTCCGCCAAGTCCTCACCCAGTACGGCATATCGCTGGCCAACTTCGAGATCCACGACGGCAGCGGCCTCTCCCGCTCCAACCGCATCCCGGCCCAGACCATCGCCGACATCCTCGACGTGGCCGACGACCCCGCCAACGCCCCGACCCTGAAGTACATCGTCGACGGCCTCCCCGTCGCGGGCGAGGCGGGCTCGACCCTGGGCCCCGAGTGGGGCCGCTTCGACACGGCGAACTCCCAGTGCGCCGTCGGCAAGGTCAGCGCCAAGACAGGCACGCTCACCGGCGCGATCGCCCTGAGCGGCCTGACCAAGGCCGACGACGGGCGCTGGAAGATCTTCTCGTTCATCGAGAACAACTCGACGGCCGCGCCGGACGCGACCAAGGATGCGCTCGACGGGCTTGCGGCCACGGTCAACGGGTGCTGGGCGTAGGCGCCCGACCCAGCCCACACTGACCGGTTCCGGGCATCAGCGGCCTATGCGGTCCTGGTGCCGGAATCATCCGATCGACGTAGCGACAAACCGATTCGCCGGGTGAACGAGGCGGCTTACGACCGGCAACGCAGGTCAGTGCGGCGATCCTGGAACGGCTGTCGGCCCGCTCGGCAGCGACAGTCCTTCCAGGACTGCCCCTTCGCCGGCCAAGGAGTCCCTTTGCGTTTTCGTCGTACGGTGATCAGCGCCCTCGGTGCCGCCGCGCTCGTGCTCACCTCACTGGGCGCGGTGGCCGCCGCGAGTCCCGCGGCGGCCGGGCCCTGCGGTTTCTACGAGACCGGGTCGGACGCCTTCTACCGGCACTGCACGACCGACGGTTCGCGGGTCGTCATCAAGGTCGAGGTCGCCCGGGCACGCGACTACGAGCGGTGCGTCGCGCACGGTACGACCTGGCTGGGCTCCGCCCGTAAGATCCAGGGCGCCCACTACGCCGGGCGCACCTGCTGACATCGATCGTCGTGCCGCCCGGTGACCTCACCGCGGCGCGTCACAGCGCCGCGGTCGTCCCCTCGCCGGAGCCGCTGCCCGCGAGCCACTGGTCCCAGCCGAGGTTGAAGTCGGCGTAGCCGTTGTCGGCCGGGGCCTTGCCGCGGGGCGATCCGGTGATGGTGATGGGGTCGCCCTGCTTGACCTGGCCGTAGAACCACTCGGCGTCCGACAGGGACAGGTGGACGCAGCCGTGCGAGCCGCGGGCGCTGCCGCTGCCCGGGTTCGGGTCGCCGGTCGAGTAGTGGACGTAGGTGCCGGACTGGGTGAGGTGGATGTCCCAGGGCAGCGTCAGGTCGTAGTAGTTGGCGCTGCCCTTGTCGCAGCTGATGCCGACGCTGCAGGAGGTCATGTGGACCTTCTTCTGCTTGTCGATGACGGCCATCGTGCCGTCCCACGTCGGGTACTCGGCGCTGCCCGCGTTGATCGACAGGGTGCGCACCGTCGCGCCGTTCTTGGTCACCTTCATGGTGTGGTTGGTGACGGAGACGTCCGCGCGCACATCGTCGCCGACCTTGAAGGTGTGCGTGTAACTGTGCACGCCGTAGCGGCCGTTGCCGTTGGTGACGCCCTTCATGTCGGCGTCGATCTTCACCGTCGTACCGGAGGGCCAGTACGTCTTCGGGCGCCAGTCGACGCGCTTGTCGCCCATCCAGTGCCAGGCGCCGACGACCGACTGCGAGGCGCTGACCTTCATGTGCTTCTCGACCGTGGCCCGTGCCTTGGACGCCACCGGGTTCGTGAAGATCACCGAGATCGGCATGGCCACGCCGACCGTGGTTCCCGTCTGCGGGGTGATCGTGTCCAGCAGCATCGGCGGGCCCAAGGGCTTCGTCGGCGACGGAGAGGCGGTCGCACTCGCCTTGTCCGACGCCTTCGCGTCGTCCCCGCTCGCCTTGTCGCTGCCACCCCCACCACAGGCAGTCGCACCTACCAGCACCGCACCCGTGACGAGTGCGATCCCTATGCTGCCCTTGCGCCGTCCCACGACTTGCCCCGCTCTCTAGCTCCTCGACCTCGACCCTGACGGGCCCGACTCACTGTCAGACAGCGACAGAGGGGGCCGCAGTTGCGTGCGTCGCGTAAAACGTGTCTCAAGACTCGGTACGCACCGAGTGATCTATGACGACGAGTGCCCGGCGCCTCCGGCTGCCGCACCCCGCCCGATCCCGAGCCCCATCCCGATCGCGACCTCTGCCGCCGCCCTGGCGTCTACCACGAAAGGGCCGAGGTATGCCGAACCTGAGCACCGGTTCGAGTTCGCGGGGATCGTTTCGGTGCCGCCGGAGGCCGCGACGGTTCGAGCCGACCCGACTCCGACCACCGCGTCCCATGAGGTCAACGTCCGCGTCGAGTCACGTCCGTATCCGCCCGCTCACGTGGATGCCGGCGCGTGGGACGAGATCATCGACCACGGCGTCGAAACGTGCACCGTCGCCCTACGCGTCACCTGCGTCATGGACGACCCGCCGGACCCGGCGCAGACGTGAACGGCTCCTGCGCCGTCGCACCCCATAGACAATCACCGCACCAGCGGCGCCTGCCCGGACCGTCGGACCGTCACGCAGGGAACCGCTCCGGCCGGAAATCCGCGAGCAGCTCGTCCCTCGCCCCGTCGAGGATCTCGGCGGCGAGCAACCGGCCGATCACCGGCCCGAGCGTGATGCCGCTGTGGGAGACGGCCTCGTAGTAGCCCGGCACGGACGGCACCGCTCCCACCGAGGGGAACCCGTCGGCCGGGATCGGCCGCAACGCCACCTGTGCCTGTGCGATACGGGAGTTGGCGAGGTCGGGAATGACGTGCCGCGCCAACTCGTGGAGCAGTCGCGCGAGTTCCGCCGGTTCCTCGCCGGTGTCGATGAGTGCGTCGGTCTCACGGCTGTGGAGGACCATCGAGGCGTCTCCGTCAGGGCGCATCTCGATGTGCGGCGCGTGCACGGTCCGGTGGATCGGGACCGGAGCGCAGTCGATCCGGGTGACGACGCCGGGCTCCCGGCGCATCGGCAACTGCCGTGCGACGAGCCCGGCGACCTGGGAGGCACGCGGGCCCGCCGCGTTCACCACGACATCCACGGCGAGACGGTTGCCGTCGGACAGAACGACGGTCCGCACGCTCCCGTCGGCACCGGTCCCGATGTCACGTACCTCGGTGCCGGACCGTAACTCCCCGCCCGCTGCGACGACTTGGCCGACCAGGCGGTCGACGAGATGACGTCCGTGCACCCAGGCCTCGTCGGGGTAGAGCACGACGGGAACCTCGTCGGGCAGCGCGAGAGCGGGTTCGAGGCGGCGGCGCACCTCGGCCCCCGTGGACGCCTCGACCCGGTAGCCCCAACTGCCCAGCAACTCGGCGGTCTTCAGGAACTTCGCCTCCGCCGCGGGATCGTCCGTCCAGCGCAGATGGCCGCTGGGATACCACCACGAGTCCGGCCCGATGGTCCCGGCCCACTCACGGTGCGCCGCCATGCCCGCGACATTCAGGTCGAAGTAGGCCCTGGTCACGGTCTTGTTGCTGGCGTTGACCCACGAGAAGGACCAGTCGGTGACGCCCTCGCCCGGCCGGCCCGCGTCGATGAGGACCACCTCGGCACCGCGCCGGGCCAGATTCCAGCCCACACAGGCTCCGAGGATGCCCACGCCGACGACAGCGACACGTCGAGACCGCTTCCCGGACTCGTCTCTCACGAACGCCCCCTTCCCGGATCACGGGTGCACTCAACTCCCTTTCCCAGCATGCAAGATGGGGAACGGCGAGCACTATGAACGAGCCGGAGAAAGCTGCGCAATGGACGGCCGAAACTACCGAAGATGTCCGAGCCGTGCCGCCTACGTACCGATATCGACACCTTCCGTACCTACTGGCGATCACCCGCGCCCGGCACAATCCCCCGTGTGACGATCACCCAGGCCGCACCGACGCCCACGCGCAACACCCCCGTCGCCCTCGCCCGAGGGATTCTCACGGGCGGTGTGATCGGCGCGTCGTCGGCCGCCTTCGTCGTCGGCTGTGTCATCGAGAGCGTGCCGCTGTGCGTCACGGGCGTGGCCCTGCCCGCGGTCTACGGCCTGCTCTTCTTCCTCGCCGGTATGCCGAGGCGCGCCCGGGAGGCGGCGATCCCGCCCCGCACGGCACTCGCGCAGATCGAGAGCCTGGAGGCCGTCGGGGGTGAGGCGACGAGCGACGTGGCGGTCCGCTTCGACGTCACGGTCGCCCCGGACGACGACATACCGGCGTACCGCGTCCGGTTCACCCAGCACATCAACCTCGCCGACCTGCCCGGCTACCGCCCCGGCGGCGTCGTGGTGGTCCAGTTCCCACCGGACCGGCTGTGGAAGGTCCGGATCGTGAAGCGGCCGACACCGGAGTGGGTGGACCGGATGGCCGGCGCCCACGTGGACTCGGCACCGGGCCCGGCCGTGGTCAGCGAGCCCTCCGCGGGCTGCGCCGTCGGCTTCGTCACGCTGCTCGCGCTGCTCCTCGCCGCGGCCGGTGTGATCCTGCTCTTCCGCGCCGACCTGTTCGACAAGGACACCTCCGTGCAGCAACCCTCCTCCCCCGAGCCCTCCGTCTCCTCCACATCCTCGACCACGGTCGTGTCGTCGGCGTCCGGCACGGTCGCCCTCGGCCCCGGCCAGTCGTTCCTCGAAAAGGGCGAACTCCGCCGCGCCGTCGACTCGTTGACCAAGGGCAAGAACAAGAACACCGGCCAGGCGCTCACCGTCGTCGTACAAGAACGCCTGCTGTCAGTGGTGTTCGCCCCCACCGGCTCACAGGCCCCGCACTTCGCCCCGGGTTCCGTCCCCTACGAACGTTTCCCCGCCCTGGTCGAGGAGGCCAGGTCCACCCTTCGCATCCGCTCCCCGCAGACCTGGCAGATCACCATCGACCGCCTCACCCGTTCCCTCAGCATCCGGGTCGGCGTCACCGGCACGGACGGCACGGCCTCGCTTGAGGCGAACGGCAAGGGCGAGGTGGTGCGGCGCACCCCGGCCGGCTGACAGCACCATGGCTCGGTGCGGCGGCGCGATGGACAACCAGGGTTGACCCGGGCCCAGCGCACGGTCCGGGTCATGGGCCGGATCGAACGGGTACCGGAACCCCGACACCGAAGCTCCCAGAAGGACGGGATACCGGTGGTCGTCTCCTTTCAAGACCCGTGCACCGGCCGGGAGTTCACCGTGACGAACGACGCCGACCACGGCGACCGGATCACCGTCGTTTGGACGGGCCGCGAGATCGGCATCCAGGCCGACCAACACGGCCGCGCCTGGCTCAACTTCGCGGTCTTCCCCTCTACGTCGGTCTCGTCGCCCTCGCCGCGAACGACTGGGGTTGGCCCTGGGTCCTGCTCGGCTTCGGCGCGCCCTGGACCGTCTCCGTCGCCTGCTACCTACCGCAGAGCGCACGCGCGGCAAGCCGCCGTATCGACGCGCCGGCCTCCCAACTCCCCGTCCAGGGACGGGTTGTCGCCGTTCTCACGGACACCAGCACCGACAACGAGGGCTACACCTCCACCGGCCACACACCCGTCATCACCTTCACCACCCACGAAGGCACGAGCATCACCGCCTACTGCCCCGACGGACTGCCCGACGCGACGAACTCATACGACCGCGACATCCGCATCCGAGATCGCCTTCAGCGTCCTGGCCCTTGCCGTCGCAGCGACGGCGGCCACCGTGGGGGCGGTCGCCGCCCCCCTGTAAGCCGCCTCCCCCAACCAACGCCCGCTATCCAGCCCTCCGGCCCCCGCTGAACCGCAGTAGCGACCGCCGAAGTTCCTGCTTCCGCCGCGCTACGGCCGCCGACCGCAGACCGTCACCCTCCTCTCTCAACTCCCTTTCCAGAGCGCGCGTTTCGTCCACGCGTCCCAGCCGCAGGAGTACGTCCGCGAGGCGCAGCCGGGTCAGCGCGACACCCCGGCGATCATCCAGGGCGCGGGCCACCACCGCGTGCTCGAAGGCCTTTACCGCCTCCGCGGGCTCGCGCAGCGCCAACAGGGCCTCGCCCCGCTGGAATTCGAAGTCGGCGCGCGCGTAGGACTCGAACGGGTGCCGCCCCGCCTCCTCCAGGCCTACGCCGCTCTCTGCCTCGGAGAGCGCCCGCAACGCGTCCCCGCGCTCGCCACAGCTCGCGGCCGTCACCGCCAACTGGGCCTGCGCGAAGGCCCGTACGGCGCGAGGGGTGGCGTGCGCGATTCCGACGGCGGCACGTGCGACCTCGTCGGCGATCCGCAGATGGCCCAGGCCGTACGCCTGCACGCTCAGGGTCCGCAGGGCGATCACGGTCAACTCCCGGTTCCCGGCAGTGATCGCCAACTCCCGTGCCGCCAGGTAGCAGTGCTGGGCCTCGCCGTTGCGCAGGTCGTCCGCGTACATACGGCCCAGGACGAGGGCGAGTTGCGATGCCCCGGCGTACCGTTCACGTAGTAACTCGCCCCGCACTGAACGCAGTTGGCCGGCCACCGCCTCGGTCAAGTACGTGCGCAGGGTGCCGCGCGCGAACCCGCCGCCCTGTGTCTGAAGGGTCCGGGTGAAGAACAAGGATGCCGAGTTCCTCGTGTACGGCGCCCGCACCACGCCGACCACCGCGGCAGCACCCATAGCCCGGCTCACCGGGCGGGTCCGTGCGGGCCGGTAAGGAATCGGGCCGGACAGTGCGTGGAGCAGGCCGACGAGACCGTTGGCGTCCGCAGGTGTCAACGGTGCTGGGACAACGGGGATTTGGCCCGCGAAGCCCGCCTCCTCTGCCGTGACGACACGGCCGCAGCGCCGGCCGAGTGCCTCACAGGCGAACGGCCGCACGCGCGGCATCGGATGGCTGCCCGTCAGCCAGTGGGCCACTGTGGTGCGGTCGTACCGCAGGACCAGCCCCACCTCGGCCGCCACCACGTTCACCGCTCGCGCGAGGCCACCCTGGGTCCAGTCCGTCTCCTCGATCAGCGCGCGCAGCCGGGTATTGGGAATGCGCGTTCGCGCCATCCGCGTCTCCTGTCGCGAGCCGGGTCGGGGGGCGGGGTCGTACGGACACATCGGCCGGAGAACGGGATAGCCCGTTCGGCGGCTCCACGTCGCGCCTCGGACCGGTCGCAAGATATAGATCATTATCCTTCACTCAATTCCCGGCCCGCCGTTTCCAGATCATTGACCTGCTCGTCGAGGGGCGCGACCACTGTGATTGATCCGTTCGACCTCCACTACGCCGAACCCGTCCGCCGCTCCACCTACCGCTCAGGCGGGCCGGAAGGCCAGCACCGCGTTCTGCCCGCCGAAGCCGAACGAGTTGCTGAGCGCCAGGGAGACCTTGCCTGTTCTGGACGTGCCGCTCACCAGGTCCAACTCAGCTTCTTCGAGGGGGTGTTGGAGGTTGGCCGTGGGTGGGGTGGTCGCGTGGAAGACCGTCAGGGCGGTGAGCGCGGCCTCGATCGCTCCGGCGGCGCCCATGGTGTGGCCGGTGACGCCCTTCGTACCGGTCACGGACGGGCGGGCGCTCAACAGCCGTTCGATCAGCGCTCCTTCGACCCGGTCGTTCAACTGGGTGCCGGTCCCATGGGCGTTGACATGGTCAACATCTGCGGGTGAGGCGTCGGCGTCCAACAGCGCGCGGCGCAGCGCGAGTTCGGCGCCCGCTCCCTGAGGGTGGGGTGCCGTCTGGTGATGGGCGTCGGCGGACGCGCCGTGGCCCGCGAGGGTGGCGTAGCGGCGGACGCGACGGGCGGTGGCGTAGAGGGCACGTTCGAGGACGAGGACGCCCGCACCCTCGGCCAGGACGAATCCGTCGCGGTCCGTGTCGAAGGGGCGGGAGGCCGTCGCCGGGTCCTCGGCGCGTCGGGAGAGGGCTCCCATCCGGGCGAAGGCCGCCGAACAGAGCCGGGTCACCATGGCGTCGGCGCCGCCCGCCAGCGCGATGTCGCAGGTGTCCGAGCGGAGCAGGTCCACGGCGATGCCGATCGCCGTGGCGCCCGAGGCACAGGCCGTGCTCGTGTGCATGTTCGGCCCGCGGGTGTGCAGGTCGACGGCTATGTGGCCGGCCGCCATATTGGGCAGGAACATGGGCAGCGTGAGCGGCGAGACCAGGCCCGGGCCCCGTTCTCGTAACCGGTCCTGCTGGGCTTCGAGGGTCGCGACACCGCCGGCGGCCGAGCCCATGACCACCGCGACCCGGTCGCCGTCCCAGGTCTCCGGCGCCAGCCCGGCGTCGACGACCGCCTCCCGCGCCGCCGCGAGGGCGAGGAGCGTGTAGCGGTCGACGCGCCAGTGCTGGACTCCCGGTACCAGGGCGGCCGGGTCGAAGCCGGGGACGCGACAGGAGAAACCAACCGGCAGGCCTTCCAGTTCCGGGTCGTCCGTGGCCGTGGGACGGCCCGAGCAGACGCGTTCCCAGGTCCGTTCGCGCCCGATGCCCGCCGGGGTGACCAGGCCGATCCCGGTCACCACAACTTCCGGCCGGCCGCCGGAAGTTGTCACGACGTCTCCGCCTTCAGCTTTTCGACGAGGTCGACGGTCTCCTGCACGGTGAGGGTGCCCACCGCCTCGGAGTCCTCCAGCGGTATCGCCCACTCCTCCTGGAGGGTCAGGAACAGTTCCATCACGGCGAGGGAGTCGAGGCCGAGGTCGTCGTAGGAGATGTCCGGGCGGACGGTGTCGGCGGGTACCTCGAACTTGCCGCTCAGTGTGGTCACGAGGTGGTCGTAGACGGCAGACATGAGTCGAACTCCTTGTGGGTGGGGCGGGGTTGGGGTGTGTGCCGTACGGGTTTCGCCTCGGGCCATGTCATGGCGATGGAGCCCCAGGTCAGGCCGCCGCCGAAGGCGGTGAGCAGGGTGCGGGCGCCTGGCCGTACGACGCCTCGGGCGGCGGTGTCGGCGAGGGCGAGGGGAAGCGAGGCCGCCGCGGTGTTGCCGACCTCGCGCAGGTTTCCGTGACAGCGGTCCGGCGGGATACCCAGTCGGTCGGCGACGGAGTCGAGGATGCGCTGGTTGGCCTGGTGCGCGACGAAGGCGGCGACCGAGTCGGTGGTCCAGCCGGCCCGGTCGAGGACCGTACGCGAGGAGGCCGCCATCTGCCGTACGGCTCGGGCGTACACCTCCCGGCCGCGCATGCGGAAGTAGCGCTCCTGGTGCGGCAGTTCGTCGGTGTACGGCGAACTGGAGCCGCCCGCGGGGATCGTGATGAGGTCGCTGCCCGTGCCGTCGCTGCCGAGGTCGAAGTGGACCAGGGCTCCGGGGTCCTGTCGTTTTCCTCGCGTCAGATACGCGGCGCCCGCGCCGTCGCCGAAGATGACGGCGGTCTCCCGGTCGCGCGGGTCCACGATCGTCGAGTACGTCTCGGCCGCGACGAGCAGCACGCTGTCGTACGCGCCCGCCATGAGCACCGCCGAGGCGACGGCCGCCGCGTAGACGAAGCCCGAGCAGACGGCCGCGAGGTCGAACGCCGGGGTGCCGGTCATGGCGAGCCGGGAGGCCAACTCGGGTGCTGTGGCCGGGCATCGGCGGTCGGGTGTGGTGGTCGCGAGGATCAGCAGACCGGCGTCGTGCGCGCCGGCCGATTCCAGTGCCCCGCGCGCGGCGGCCACCGCCAGATCGCCGGTCGAGGTGCCGGGTCGGACGCGATGGCGGCTCTCGATTCCGGTACGGCCGCGGATCCACGCGTCTGAAGTGTCCAGGCCTTCGCGCACGAGTTGCTCGTTGGTGATCCGGTCGGGTGGCAGGGCCGCCCCCAGCCCGGTGATCACCGCGACGGCGGTCATGTTGTCGGCCCACCGCTCGCGAACAGGGCGGCCACGACGTCCTGATCGGCCATCGGAGCCCTCAACCGCGCGTCCGGCGGCGCGCATCCTTCGAGGAGAACGGCGAGATGAGGGTGTACGGCGTCCAGGGCGCGGTCGCGTTCCCGGTGCACGTGGAGGGCGTCCGAGGAGGTGAGTGATCCGTTCTCCAGGTGCCAACTCAGGGCCTGTTCCAGTGACTTCATGGCGTAGAGGGCGTGGAGGGCGTGCAGCGCCGGGAGGTGGGGTGCCTGGTCGGTTCCGGTGTGGGTGGACTCGGCCTCGGCGACCGTCTCCGCGAACGCCTGGAGCAGCAGGCGCTGTTGGTGTGCGTCGGCGAGGGTGACGAGGTCGATGAGCAGGGGGTTCCAGGTCTCGAAGGCGGTCTTCTCGTCCACGGGGACGTCTTCGACGCGGGCGCGCAGTTCGGTGAGGAGGCCGCGTTCGCGGAGGAGCGCCAGCGCCAACGCCCCACCCGGGGACACCAGTTCGCCCACGGCCGCCGGGACCGGGACCGTGTGGGTGAGGTCCTCGACGAGTTGCTTGCCCGCGTCCAGCCGGATGAGGAGGTTGTCGCCGGCGGCGGCCTGGTACACCTGCGCCAGGCCCTCGTACTCAAGGAGCCGGTTGACGGTCAACAGGCCCTGCGCGCCCGCTCGTTCGCGGCAGACTCCGGCCGCGTTCCGCAGGATGCGGGTCGCGGCCACCTTGGTCAGGGCCTGTTCGCGGCTGACCGAGGCCCAGGGTGCCCACACCGGGCGATGCGACTCGGCGAGGTCCGTGGGGGCGCTGCGCCGGCGTACGTACTGTGCCTTGATCCGGGCGACGAGAAAGCTGCACGCGTACACCTCGGCGAGGACGCCGTAGAGGGCGTCCTGCTGAGTGCGGTAGTTCAGTACGGGGAGGTCGGTGCGCAACCGGCCCATGGTCAGGCGGTGTTGGCTGTGGCGGATGCCGATGGTGACAGCGGCGCGGGCTGCCGCGGTGAGGGCGGCCGCGGCACCGGTGGAGGCGTTGGAGGAGACCGAGAGGGAGCGCACCAGGCGTCGGTCCGGGTCGCCGAGCGGGTCGGAGAACTCGCCGTCGGGCGCGATGGAGGCGTCGTCGCGGAGCCAACCGTCGTAGGGGACACGGGTGTTGTCGAAGGTGACGAGGGCGTAGTTCAGCGGGACCGAGGTGGTCTCGGGGAGTTCGGTGATGTGGATGCCGTCCGTGATCCGGTCGGCGTCGCGGACGCGGACCGCGAAGGGGAACACCCCGCACTCCTGGCCGGCGAGGAGGAGGCGGGCGTAGACGATGGCCATGTGGGCGCGGCCCGTACCGGCCACGTGGGACATGAACTTGGCCGCGGTGGGGTCGGGGGTCCGTAAGGTGAACTCCCTTGTGGCGGGGTCGAATCGGGCCTCGGTGCGGGTGGCGAGGTGGCTGTTGCCGCGGCCGATCTCGGTGATCATGATGGAGCCGAAGGTCTCGTGCCGGTCGACTTCGTCCATCAGCGGGTCCAAGTAGGAACCGGACCTGCCGAGTTCGGTCATGGCGGCGACGCACACCGCGTACTGCACGGTGCCGGCCAGGAAGAGGGGTGGGTCGACGGTGGCGGACCATTCCAGTACGGCGAGGAGTCGGGCCGGGTCCTGCTGCAGCGCGTTCGCTCCGCCCACCCACTCCCCCAGGGCGCGCAGCCGGTCGTAGGTCCGGGCGTGGCGTTCGGGGCCGCAGGGCGGTGCGGACCGTTTGAACGGCGGGGTGTCGAGCAGGCCGTCCAGGGCGTCGACTTCGGGCCTTGTGTCGCCATGGAGGAGTCGCCGTAGCAGCTGGGCGGTGTCGGTGGCCGCCCGGTCGGCGGTCATGCGGCGGGGGTTGCGCGCAGCAGGGTGCGCCGGGCCTGGCCGTCCTCGATGGCGAAGACGAGGGCGGGGCGGAAGGCGTGCAGGTCGATGCGGACCCGGCTGCACTCCTGGCCGGCCTGTCGCACCCGTACCTCGGCGCTCAGGGGGATCTTGTCGTCCTCGGCCGGGCCGGTGCGGGTGAACGTGCCCGTCAGGAGGGTGGGCAGCGGGAACACGAACCGGCTGAACTCGAAGGCGCTGGCGTGCATCACGGCGTAGTAGGGGGGATGCCCGGCCGGTGGGAGCCAGATCTCCGACACCGCCCAGGTGACGAGTTGGATCGACGCCTCGATGAGGAGCATGCCGGGTACGTGCTGCTGGTCGGCGGTGTGATCCCTGAGCATCTCGGTGTCGTTGACGACGGCCAACTGCGCCTGGAACGCGTCGCCTTCGACGTGTGCGTCGCCGATGAGGACGTTGTCGCGGCTGTGCTTGAGGACGCTGTGCCGGGGCACGGCGGTCGGCGGCCGGCCCTCGGGGAGTACGGCCGCGCCGTAGGCCTTGAGGAGTTCGGAGGTCAGGTCGCTCCACTCGGTGTCGTCGACCCCGAGCCCGGGACGGATGCGTAGCGGATTGTCCTGGTCGGGGGGCCGGCGGCGCAGTCGGTCGCGGAGTTGGGACGCCGTGGTGAAGTCCGGCTGGACGCTGGCGTGTTGGAAGGACTCGCCCACCACCCACTGGTGGAGGGAGTCGTCGTCCTGGTGGAAAGACTCGTCGTCGTTCGGCTCCGACGACTGCGTCTGATCGTCCGTCATCTGTCGCTCCTGCTCTCGCAGTTGGGGGTCCCGGGACCGGGCGCGTACGGGGTCAGGCGGCGAAGGGCGAGGCGGGCTTGGGGATGCCGGCGAGGCCGCCGTCCGGGACCGAGACCCCGCCGTCGCAGACCAGGGCGTGTCCGGTGACGGACGAGGCCGCGGGCGCGGCGAGGAAGAGCGCGGCGGCGGCGACCTCCGTGGGCGTCAGCCAACGGCCTTGCGGTACATGGCTCATGAGCCAGTCCGAGAGTGGTGCGTGCTGTTGCATTGGCTCGGTCATGTCGGTGCGCACCCAGCCGGGGCACAGCGCGTTGACCCGGATGCCCTGCCGGGCCCAGCCCACGGACAGCGAGCGCATCAGAGAGAGTTGGGCGGCCTTGGTGACGGCGTACGCCTCCATCGCGGGCGTGGCGATGAGTCCGGCCACGGACGACACCAGGACGACGGCCGCCTTCGGGGAGGCGGCCAGGTGGGGGTGGGCGGCACGGCACAGGTCGACGGTGGCGCCGATGTTGACGGCGAGCAGCGGGTCCCACTCGGCGGAGCTGCTCTCGGCGAAGGGGACCAGGTACGAGGTGCCGGTGTCGTCGGCCGGGAAGGCGCTCGCGTTGTGGATGAGGATGTCGAGGCCGCCCAGCCCGGCAACCGCTTCGTCGACGAGACGTGCGGCCGTCCCCGAGTCGGCGAGGTCACCGCACGTGATCACCGTCTGCCGCCCCAGCTTGCGCACCTGCTGCTCGGCGTCGTGCAGCGCGTCGCCACTACGGGCCGCGAGCGCGACATCCGCACCTGCCTCCGCACAGGCGACCGCGATGGCACGGCCGATGCCACGGGAGGCGCCGGTCACGAGGACGCGGGCGCCGTCGAGGCGGAAGAGTGAGGCGAGGGCGGCGGTGTCAGCGGAGTTGGCCGAGTTGGTGGAGTTGGTGGAGTCGGCGGTGGTGGACGAGAGGGGCTCGGTCACGACTGGGCTCCTTCGGTGCGGGGGGTCGCGGTGCGAGGGACTTCCGTGCGGGGACATCGGTGCGGGGGGACTTCGGTGCGGGGGGACTTCGGTGCGGAGTGCTTCGGTGCGGAGTGCTTCGGCTAGGGGTGCTTCGGTGCTAGGCGCTTTGGTACGGGGGCTTCGGTACGAGGCGCTTCGGTACGAGAGGCGTCGGTGCAAGGGCGTTTGGTGCGAGGCGCTTCAGTCCGGGGGTTTCGGCGCGAGGCGCTCCCGTGCGAAGGGCTACGGCGCTAGGCGCTTCGGTCCGGAGGGCTTCGGTTCGGGGGGCCTCAGTTCGGGGGGCTTCAGTTCGAGACGCTTCAGTTCGGGGGCTCCAGTTCGAGACCCTTCCGTGCAGGAAGCCTCAGTTCGAGGGCCTCGGATCGAGGGGCTTCCATGCAGGAAGCCTCAGTTCGAGGTGCGGGGACGATGCCGTGCCGCTGTGCCCTGGTCCAGGTCAGAACCGTGCTCCCCCAGGTCAGGCCCGCGCCGAACGCCGTGACCAGCACCCGGCTGCCGGCCCGCAGTCGCCCGTCGTGGTCCGCGCTCGCCAGGGCGTACGGGATGGAGGCCGCGCCGATGTTGCCGACCTCATGGCCGACGATCACCACCCGGTCCTCAGGGACTCCGGCGTCGGCCGCGGCGCGCCGTAGGAGGAGGGGGTTGGGCTGGTGGGAGATCAGCAGGTCGATGTCCGACAGGCGGAGGCCGTTGCGGTGCAGGGCGTCGCCGAGGACCTCCGGGAAGATCCGCAGAATGAAGTCCCGTACGGCCTTGCCGTCCATGTGGACCTTGTGGCGCCGGTCGGCGAGGGTCTGTGGGGAAGCGGGCAGTCGGCTGCCGCCGGCCGGGATGAGGACGTCGCCCGCCGCCGTACCGTCCGACCCCAGCCGGATCGAGGCGAACCCCTTGCCTCCCTGGACGGGCCCGAGGATCGTCGCCGCCGCTCCGTCGGCGAACAGCACCGCCGTGGCGCGGTCGGACGGGTCGACGAAACGGGAGTAGACCTCGACACCGACCACCGCGGCATAGCGTTCGCCGGTGCCGGAGCGGAGCCAGTCGTGGGCGACCCGGGCGGCGAACAGCCAGCCGGAGCAGGCCGCCGCCACGTCGAAGGCGACCGCCCGGTCCGCGCCCACCAGGGCCTGGACCCGGCACGCGGTCGACGGTCCCAACTCGTCGGGGGTGGAGGTGGCGAGGACGAGCAGGCCGAGGGCGGATGCCGGGAGACCGGCCGCGGTGAGCGCCTTCCGCACGGCTTCGGCCGCGAGATCGGAGGCGGCCTGATCGGGCTCCGCGATGTGCCGACGCAGTACGCCGGTCCGCCGGACGATCCAGTCGGGGTCGACGCCGGCCGCCTCGGCGACCTCGTCGTTGGTCAGGATGCCCTCGGGTAAGCACGTGCCGGTGGCGAGGACGCCGATGCTCGGCGCTGGGGACACCGTGTACCTCCAAATGGCTTGCGGGGTCTGCGAGTTCGCCGGAATCCGTACGCACGGTCGGCTTCCGCCAGATTGCCCGCCGGGCACGATGTCCAGCAGGGCGCGAAGGAAGGCGTCGAAGCACTCGCCGAATTCGGTTTACACCCCCCGCGATTCCGAACACCCCAATTCACGCTGACCCACGCCGATTCACCACGGGATGCCGTGCAACACACAGGAATGTTGAGCGTGTTGAATCCGGCTTGCGCGAACTCCGGAAACCTCTGGCGTCAATTACGGCCTACGGAAACGGCGTTCAGCGAGTTCCGACGTGAGCCCCGGAATGCGGAATTTCCCGAGACACCCGGCACATACGACAACAGCCGGACCACGCCCAACAGTTCATGCCCGGAGACGCACCGCACCCGTCCGGTGCCGTTCACTTCGTCTCGCCCTTGGGCTCGCCGGTCTTCAAGTGCGGCGAGCGGCCCTCCCGGGCGAGCAGCAGGTTCATCGCCTTGGTCAGGAATCCGGGCAGCATGTTCGGATCGTCTGGGACGGGCCACACGTCAGCGACGTACGGCACGCTCCGCCAGGGGTTCGGTCACTCGTACGGGGGTGGTCCGGACCCCCGTCACACGTGCGGGTCCGGCTGGCGTTCCGGACCGCCGCCGACCACCACGCTGTACGGCAGGATCGTGACCACCACGGACGGCAGTTCCTCCAGGGCGCGGGCGATCCGTTCGGCGGTGCCGCCGTGCAGGAGGCGACCGAGCACGGTGGTGTAGGTGCGGCGGGCGATGAGCAGGGTGAGCGCGGTGTGGCCGTCGGCGGTCTCGCGGGCGGCGAGTTCGGTCAGGGCCCACTCCAGTCGGCGGTCGGGGCAGTCGACGAGCTCCAGTGGGACATCGGTGGTGCCTACGGCCTCCCAGCGGGCCACCAGATGCCGGGCGCGCACCGCGTCGACCGCGACGTGCACGGCCCGCACCTCGTCCGGCCTCAACTCGTGGGCGTAGCGCAGCGCGTGGAAGACGGCCGGGTCCACGGCGTCGACGAGGACGCACACGACATGCCGGCGTCGGCGTGGCCGGTCGCTCTGTCCGGCGGGCGGGAGTGACTCCACCTCGGCGGCCTCCGCGCGGTATTCGCGGTTGATGCGGATCAGGGCCCACACCCCGAGCGGGAAGACCACGACGACCAGCCAGGCGCCCTCGGTGAACTTGGTGACCGCGAAGATCAGCACGACGAGCGCCGAGACGACGGCCGCCGTCGCGTTCACCGCGATCTTCCAGCGTCGTCCGGGTTCGCGTCGGCGTGCGTGGTGGACGGTCAGTCCGGCGCCCGCCATGGTGAACGCGGTGAACACGCCGATGGCGTACAGCGCGACGAGCCGGTCCACGTTGGCGTCGGTCACCAGCAGCAATGCGAGGGCGACCACGGCGAGGGTGATGATGCCGTTGGAGAAGGACAGTCGGTGCCCGCGCCGGGTCAACTGCCTTGGCAGGAAACGGTCTTCGGCGACGAAACTGGCCAGGTAGGGAAAGCCCGTGAAGGGCGTGTTCGCGCCGGTGTAGAGGATCAGCGCGGTGGCGAGCTGCACGAACACCAGCCCCGCGGTGCCGAACACACCGCTGCCGAAGACGAGTCGGGCCTCCTGCGCGATCACGGTCGGCGTGCCGTCGGTGTACGGGACGGCGTGGGTGAGGTGGGCGAGACCGGAGACGCCGAGCACGAGGACGCCCAGGACGCAGCTCATGGTGATGAGCGTGCGGCGGGCGTTGCGGCCCTGCGGTTCACGGAAGACGGAGATGCCGTTGGAGATCGCCTCCAGGCCGGTGAGCGAGGAGCCGCCGTTCGCGAACGCGCGCAGCACCATGAACAGCGACGCCCCGTACAACCACCCGTCCCCCGGCGTGCCGAGCGGCACGACACCTTGCGCGTGGACGTCGGCGTGCGGCAGATCCCCGAACGCCCAGCGGGCCAGGCCCACGGCGAGCATCAGTCCGACCGCCGCCATGAACAGGTACGCGGGCACCGCGAACACCCGCCCCGCCTCACGCAGGCCGCGCAGGTTGCCGTACACCAGAATCAGCACCACCCCTACGCTGACGGGGAGTTGGAGGTGGTCGATGCCGGTCCAGCCGTTTCCGACGAGGTGGGCGAGCGAGATGAGCGCGTTGGTGCCCGCCGAGACCTGGACGGCGACCGTCACGACGTAGTCGACGAGCAGCGCCACGGCGGCGACCTGGGCGACGTCGGGGCCGAAGTTCTCGCGGGCGACGACGTACGACCCGCCGGCCCGCGTGTAGATCGTGACGACGTCGCTGTAACAGAGCGTCAGCAGCACCAGGATCAGCAGGATCGCGCCCGTCACCGGCATCAGCAGCGTAAACGCGGCGACCCCGACCACCGGCACCAGAACCCGCAGCATCTCCTCACTGCCGTACGCCGACGAGCTGATGCAGTCCGAGGCGAGGACGCCGAGCGCCGTCCGGTTGTCGAGCTTCTCCCGCTGGATGCGCCCGGTGACCAACGGCGGCCCGAGCAGCCGGCGCTTGAAACGGTAGGTGAGCGGCTCGGGAAGGTACGCGGGAGGCGGCTGGGGCGGCTGGGAGTGGTCGGACGCGTCCGGGGCGGGTACGGCGGGGTCGGTCATGGGGCCATCACACCCGGACTCGCGACGGCATCTGTCGAGGATCACCCGTCAGGCCCCTGAACTGCACCCGGCCGGGGGGACGGTGCTCCTTGGGACGGGCGGGACGGGCCCGCGCACGGTGGGCACATGATCACGGCGTCCGCGCCCTGACGGTCGCGACCGGAGTGTGCCGGATGCCGGATGCCGGACAGGCTTCTTGGCACTGACTTGCCAAGCTTGTCGGATCGACGCCGAGGCGCTATTTGATCAAGTGGAAGTCGGGATGATGCAGCCAGGCTTCCAGGAACTCCACGTCTCCGACGTGTCGAAGCCACCGCCGACCACCGCAGGTGTCGTAGGAAACCTCCGTGACTCTTCCCGGGAGAGCTGATGCCAGTGCTCTCGCCCGGGCCAGGACCGCTTCGTTCCCCGTGTCGCCTCCTCCGGTGGGGTGGCCGTTCAGGAGGCCGTCGAAGTCGATCAGCGCGCCGAGTCTGCGGGCGAGAGCCAGCGTCAGGTGGCCGAGCAGCACGTGGTTCGTCGCACCCGAGCAGGCGGCGCCGACTACCAACCCCTGTACCGGTGGCCGCCAGAAGGCCGCATAGTCCTCGTCCTCCGCGGGCACCACATCGTCCTCCGACAGGAAGAGCACGCCCACGCCGGTCGGATCGAAGTCCCGCAGCCCCAGGGCGGAACCATCTCGTACCCAGAAGTCCACGTGGCCGTCGGCCTTGGTCTCCACCGGTTCGCAGAAGGTCTCCAACCACGGGACCACACCGGCCAGAAGGTCCGCGAAGTCGCACGGTTCGAAGAGCCACAGCCCAACCACCGGTCCCGACATGTCACCCCCACAGACTCGTGGCCCAGGCGCCACCAAACCCTGGTTCTACCAGGGCTTGGTGGCAGACACCCGATCATTTGGGGACGCGGAATCACCCAAGCTCGTCGAGGCCGATGTCGGCGTAGGCCATGAGATCGGTGACGATCTGCTCGACGTCGCCGTGGAAGGGCTGACGGTCCTGACCCTCGTACCGCTTCGCGGTGCAGTCCGGATTCACCCGTACGACCGTCCGCAGCGGCCGGGTACGGACCCGCTCGGCAGCGAGGTCCCGCAACTGCCGCCAGGCCCAAGCACCCGCATTGGTGCGGCGCTCGCACTCTCCGCGCCACCGAAGGTGTCCACACGGTCTAACTCGGCTGCTGTGTCGGCTGATTGACGGCCCGTCAGAGGTGGGCAGCGTGGTGCGCACCTGTGCCGCGGCGGGTGATGCGCGGGCGGCAGTGCCCGCGCATCACCCGCCGGGGAACGGTCGGCTCAGTGCTTGTTGACGGCTGAGGCCCAGTCGAGGTTCACGCCCATGTCGGAGTACATCTTCGAGTAGCCGACGAAGCAGTTGAACGTCGTGACCTTGCCGTTCTTCAGGTACCAGAAGTCGGCGGTCGGCGCGTCGACCTTGTGGCCGTTGCCCTTGACGAAGCCGCCTGCCGGCGCCGGGAGTTGCCCGTCGAACGTGCCCTGGATCGACAGCTCGATGCTGATGGTGTCGCCGTTCACGGTGATGCGCTTGAGGTCACGGTGAACGTCGGAGAAGAGGCCCTTCATGTACGGCAGCACGCTGCCGAGCGCCTTACCCCGGTAGGCCTGGCCGGCGACGATGTCGTTGAAGACGCCGTCCTTGGTGAAGCTGTTGACGAACGTCGGGACGTCGATGTGCCTGCCCTCCGCCACGTAGTAGTCGCGCAGGACGACCGCGAGGTTGGCCTTCTCGTGCTTGGTCAGGTGGCGGTCGGTGAGCGGCAGCTTCGCCAGCTGACGGGCGGTCAGGGTCGGAGTCGGAGTCGCCGAACTGTCTTGTACCGCCGCCTTGTTGTGGACGGGGCTCGCCGCCTGTGACGGCACGGCGGCGATGGAGAGACCGCCCAGGATCGCTATCGCGGTCGCAGCGGTGATCGACTTGCGGCTGAGCAGCTTCATGGCGTAATTCCTCCAGGTTTGCCGACAGGGTCCGAGGTCCGTCGCAACGGCTTCAACCCCCTGCGGGTTCTTAGTAAATCAAACGCTGGCTTGACGTTATGAACGGCGATGCGGACTGTCAAGCGACTGTTTGAATTGTGTGATCGCGCGACCCCGGAGGCCCGGCGGGACCGGATCCACCCGCGGGGCGACCGCTTGACAATGCACTCAAGCAACCGCTTGAATACCCGCCATGACCAGGGTGGAAAAGACGGACCTGCGCCGCGAGGCCGGCCAGCGCACGCGGGACGGTCTACAGGCTGCCGCCCTGGAGTTGCTCGCTCAGCGAGGCCAGGACGGCTTGACGCTCCGCGAGATCACAGAGCGCGCCGGAGCCAATGTCGCCGCCGTGAGTTACCACTTCGGGTCACTGAAGGCGCTGTGCGACTCGGCGATCGAGCACGCGCTGGAACGGTATCTGGACGCGCAGATGCAGGCCATCGATTCCCTTGGCTCCGCTCCGACCCTCCAGGAGGTGGCGGCGGCGTTCGCCGGGCCGATGGTGCGCGCGATTTCGGCCGGTGGGCAGGATCTGGCCGTGATGCGGACCGTGGCGCGGGTCGGCATCGAACCGCCCCAGGGGTGGGAGCGGCTGACCACCAAGTTCGTCCAGAGTCGGCGGGATGTCCTCCGGGTGCTGACGCCTCACGTTCCCGGAGTCGACGAGCAGGAACTGATCTTCCGTACGCGCTGCGCGGCCGGCCTGCTGAACTGGCTCGCCCTCGCGCCGATCGGCACCGAGTTGGCTGCCATGTCCGCCGAGCAGATCGAGCGGCAGTTGGTGCCTGTGGTGGCTGGGGCGTTTCGCGGGGACGGCGGCGGCGACCGCTGACCTGGCCTTGGCTTGGCGCTGTCAGGGATCTTGGAATTGGAAGTGGAACATCTGAGAGGGCCTCGCTCGGGAGCACTCCCCTACATCGACGGCTGGGCCGACGTGCGGGGCGACGGGTGAGGGATTCGGGTGCCGGGGATCGTGGGGGCGGGTCCGGCTCGAACGGCAGCCCGGCATCATCACCAACCCGCATAACTTCGGTGATTTCCACCCTCAACTGGGCTATCCGTTTGGCGAGTTGCACGCTCGCCATCGCAACCAACTTCGTTCCCACCGGCGTTGAGCTGTAGCTGCACGCGACGTACCTGGCGCCCTGGCTTCCGTAGGGTCCGCTCAGTCCTCGTCCTTCTGCCACGCTGTGACCCCGAGCTTTCCGGTGGTTCCGAGGTCGAGGTTCGGGGTCACGATCACCGGGTCGGCACCGCCCTTCGCGCGGACCCGCACGTAGGGCACGTTCACCGGCGTGCCGAATTCGGTGGTGTTGTGCCAGACCAGGCTGGCGGTCGCCGACTCGCCGGGCCTGAGCGTGACGGGACCGGGCTGCTTGTCGTCCACGCTGCCGGGGGTGATTTCGCCGCCGCCGTCGAGGATCTTGACGCCGTCGACGTGCTTGAGGTCGTCGTCCAGGAGTTCCAGCAGCGGGTGGCCGTCGACGCCGTAGTCACGCTTACCGCAGTTGTCGAGATGCAGGCCCACTACGCGCAGCCCCATGGCCGCGTCGCCCTGGTCGGCGCTGACCCGGATCCCGGAGGCGGGGCATGTGCCGGATGCGGCCGGCGCCTCGCTTGAGGGGACCTTGTGCACTTCGAGCACCTTGGCCTGCGTCACCCGCGGTGTGCTGGGCGGCAGTTCGCCGGCCCGGACCGTGCCTCGTACGGTCTTGCCGGGGCCGACGTCGCGGACGGACGCGGTCTGGTTGGCCATGGCCCCGCCGTCGGCGCTCATGAAGGTGAAGACGACCGAGTAGGTCAGGGTCTCGGTGCCCTTGTTGGTCACCTCGTAGGTGGCGGAGATCCCCGAGTCCCCGGGGAGGCTCTCGGCGGAGACGGAGGTACTGCGGGTGGGCGACGGGGAGGCCGACGGGAGGGTCAGGGAGGTGATCCGTACACCGTCCTTGCCCGGGTCGTCGACCTGCGTGCGGGACGACGGTTCGGCCGTGGTCGCGCCGGTGTTCCCGGTCCCGGCGCGCTCCGCTCCGCAGGCCGTGAGCAGCAGAGCGGTCGCCGCGAGGGCCGACAGGAAGGGGGCGGTGCGGGCCGACAGAAAGGGAGCGGTGCGGGCGAGAGCCGGATGGAGTGGGGCGGGTCTGGGCATCCGGTCATCTGATCAGCGCGTGAACCCCGCGCATGTGATGGAGGCCATAATTCCAGTCACAGGGCTGTCACAAGTTCCGTGAGGGTGGGGGTAGTTGGGCGTGTCTGGCTGCCGTGACATTGCGGGCACCGCCTCAGCGCACCCTGCGAAATCCAGCCCGTTCACGTGCCCGTCCGCCTGCCCTGACTGGCATCGGCGCGACCGAGGCGCCTTCGTCGGCAAACCGCCCGCTCATCCAGAGCAATGCCCTCCGCGACACCCTCTCCATAGACCATCGCCGCCTCAGGCGAAGTCCGCTGCGGTCATGCCGTCGGAATGTCCGGACGGCCACTCCACCAACTCGACGCGGTAGCCGTCCGGGTCCGCGAGCCACGACGTCTTCGGGCCGCGCGGGCCGCTCGGGTGCTGGACAGGTCCCGGATCCAGGCCGGCTGCGGTCAGCCGCTCCAGAGTGGCGTCCAGTGCGTCCACCTGAATCGCGAGGTGATCGAAACCGTTGCCCACGGCGACCGGTCCGTCGCCGGGGCGGTGGACCAGTTCGAGCGAGGCCGACGGTTCGTCGGGGAACTTGAGGATCACGAAGCGAGCCCCGTCGCCGACCTCGACCCTGCCCAACTCGCCGTAGCCCAGGGCGGTGTAGAAGGCGAGCGAACGGTCCAGGTCGGTGACGCGGTAGGAAACGAAGAGGGTTTTCACGCGGCCTCCCCGGGTCGGCGCACCCGGTAGCGGAGGTGCGTGAGGTCCCGGTCCTCAAGCCGTCGGACGAGGTCGAGTTCGATGTGATCAGGACCGAGGTGGTCGAAGAGCCGTCGGCCGTCCCCGAGGAGGACCGGGATCAAGTGGATCTCCATCTCGTCGATCTGCCCGGCTCGGAGGAGCGCCTGGACCGCGTCCGCCCCCTGGACCATCGCGGGAACTCACATCCCGTAGCCGAATCTCACGACCAACGACCAACGACCAACGACCAACGGCCGACAGCCGACGACCGACGACTGACGACCGACAGCCGACGACCGCCGGTCCGGTCAGACGGCCTTTACGACCGTGCCGGTGTCTTCGAGTGCGGCGACCTCGTCGGCGGATGCCGCGGTGTCGGTGACGAGCGTGTGCAGGAGGGTGGACGGGCCGACGTAGGCGTAGGCGGTGTGGCCGAGCTTGCTGCCGTCGGCGGCGACGATGATGCGGCGCGTGGCGGCGATGCCGGCCTTCTTCACGGCCGCGTCGTCGAGGTCGTAGGCGGTCAGGCCCTGAGCCGCGCTGAGACCGCAGCAGCCCATGACGGCGGTGTCGAAGCGCAGTGCCGCGAGGGACGCGAGGGTGAGGGGGCCGGTGAGGGCTCCCTCCGCGCCCCGGGGCTGCCCGCCGGGCACCATCAGCGTGGCCGGGCCCGGGACCTCACCGAACACGTGGATGGCCTGCAATGACAGGGGCATCACCGTGACCGGCCGCCGGCGCAGCAGGTGGGCGATCTCCAGACAGGTGGTGCCGCTGTCGAGGAGGACGGTCTCGCCGTCGGCGATGAGCGCGGAGACCTCGGCGGCGATGCGGCGCTTGGCGTCGACGGCCTCGTGAGCGCGCAGCGCGAAGGGCGGCTCCTCGCCCCTAAGCAGCAGGGTGCGCGCGCCGCCGCGGACGCGTTCGAGGACGCCTTGCGCGGAGAGCGCGTCGAGGTCGCGCCGGATGGTCATCTCGGAGGCGCCGGTCAGTTCGACGAGTTCCTGGACCGTGACCCGGCCCGACTCCCTGACGGCCTGCGCGATCGACCCGTGCCGGTCGGTGTTGCTGCTCATACCGCGATTGAACACCACCCGAAACGAACATTCAATGTGTGCGAAGTGACAGTATTCAATCACCTCAGATGTTCGTTATCGTGGTCGGCATGAATGATTCGCTGCGAGGCGCCCGCATAGCGACCTTTGTCTACTTCAGTCTGTGCGGCACCCTGATGGGCACCTGGGTGGTGAACATCCCCGCCGTCGAGGAGCGCGTGGGCATCACGCACGCGACGCTCGGCGGGCTGCTGGTGCTGCTGGGCCTCGGCGCCTTCATCGGCATGCAGGTGGCCGGGCGGCTGACCGACCGTCTCGGGGCGCGCGTCGTCGTCCCCGCCACCGGCGTGCTGTGCAGCGCGGCCCTGGTGCTGCCCGGCCTCCCCCGGGACCCGTGGACGCTGGGCGGTGCCCTGCTCGTCTTCGGTTTCTGCAACGGCTGCCTGGACGTGAGCATGAACGCCCACGCCGTACACGTGGAGAAGGCCTACGGCCGTCCCGTCATGTCGGCCTTCCACGCCACGTTCTCGGTAGGCGGCGTCCTGGCCGCACTCGTCGGGGCGGCTACGGCGAGTGCCGGTCTGAGCCCGGCCGCGGGTATGGCCGCCATGGGAGTCCTGGGCATCGCGATCGCCCTGGTGTCGGCCCGCGCCCTGCTGCCGGCCGCGCCCACCCCTGCCGAGACCGCCTCCCCTCGGGAGACCGACCAGACGCCTCGGGAGACCGAACGGACGCCGGCCACCGGGCGCCGTAGCACCGGCAGGCGCATCTGGGTCCTCGCCGCCCTCGCCCTGATGGTCATGCTGTGCGAGGGAGCCGCCAACGACTGGAGCGCGCTGCACCTGAAGGACGTCCTCGGCGCACCCGCGAGCACGGCCGCCTTCGCCTACGGCACCTTCGCGGCGACCATGACCATCGGCCGACTCCTCGCCGACCGGCTCGTCACCCGGTTCGGGTCCATGGCGATCCTGCGCTACGGCGCGACGACGGCCGCCGTCGGCATCACGGTCGTCACCGTCTCACCGTGGATATGGGCCGCGTTCGCGGGGTGGGCGCTGTTCGGTCTGGGCCTGTCCGGCTGCGTTCCGCAGCTCTTCAGTGCGGCCGGGCACGCCGACCCCGCCGCCGCTGGAGCCAACGTCTCCCGTGTCGCCGGGCTCGGTTACGTCGGCATGCTCGCCGGTCCCGCCGCCATCGGCTGGCTGACCCACGTCGTCGCCCTGAACCACGCCTTCGTCCTGCTGATCCTGCTGTGTGCGATCACCGCCGTGGCCGCCGGGATCCTGCGCACCGGGTCCGACCGCACGCCCGAGTTGGCAGCGAGCAGCAGCTGACACGCCCTCGGAATCCGGAGGAACCAACGCCGATGTCCACCGACCGAAGCATCGTTCTGTTCGACCTCTTCGGAGTCATCGCCCGCCACCAACGCCCGGGCGCCCAGGGCAAGATGGCCGCCCGCTGTCACACACCCACCGACGCCTTCACCACGGCCTACTGGGACTTCCGCCCGCCCTACGACGCCGGTCGCCAGTCCGCGTCCGAGTACTGGACCGCCGTACTGCGACGGCTGTCCCTGTCCGCCGACGCCGACACGATCGAGGAGCTGCGCCTCACCGACATCGACAGTTGGTCGCGCGTCGACGACCGGATGGTCGCCTACGTCCAGTCGCTCCGCGATGTCGCCGAGGTCGCCCTGCTGTCCAACATCCCCTCGGACCACGCGGACGCCTTCCTCGCCGCGCAACCCTGGCTGCACCGTCTGGACCACATCGCCTTCTCCGGGAGGATCAGGGCGGCGAAGCCGGACCCGGCGGCCTTTCAGCACTGCGTCGACGCCATGCGGGCCGCCCCGAACGACTTCCTCTTCGTCGACGACCGCGCGGAGAACGTACGCGCCGCGCGGGCCATGGGCATGAACGGACACGTCTTCACCGGCCGCGACGAACTGACGGCCGTCATCGACAGCTGGTTGCCGACGCGACGATCCACGCGGAATGCGCGAGGGCTGTGACGGCTCCCAGCCCCCCGTGCCCCGGCCGTTGTCAGTGGCAGCGGTCAGACTGTGCCGTATGACTTCGGTGACCGCTCGTGACTATGCCTGGATACGTTCCTCTCCGTTGTTCGACTGCGCGTTGGAGATCGGGTACACCCTGTCCCTGGTGCGGGGCGTCGCCCCGAGGGAGGTGCTGCGGGTGATGGAGGCGGAGCCGCAGGGCAGTTGCACGGGAGCGGACGCGTTGATCGAGCGGCAGGACGAACTGCGCGACCCGGAGGACTACTCGGACGAGTCCTTCATGGCGGGGGCATGCACCGTCCCGGGCGAGGGCGGTGACTGGACGCTCGTCCTGCACGTCGGAGAGGGGGGAATGGGGATGCAGTCGCGGTTCCTGGAAGCCTTGACGGACGGCGGGTGCGCCGTGGCGCACTCCAGCAACGGCGGCAAGCCCATGCACTTTTTCCATTGGTACGAGGACGGGGAACTCCGGACCACCTTCGAGTGGCCCACGGTCAGGCAGGGCAGCACTCCCGATGTCCTCAACTCGGCTATGCGTGAGGTCGGTTACGTACTCTCGGACGATGAGGGCGGGGCGAGCGAGACGAGCGAGCGTGTCGACACCAAGGCGGCAGCCTTCGCCCTCGCCGAGCGGCTGACCGGGGTCCGGGTGACGGAGGAACTGCTCCAGGGTGCCGAATACCAACTCGGATATGTGCCCGACGAACAGTGAGGGTGCCGCTGATGGCGCCGTCGGGGTCGCCGTCGGGGTCGCCGTCGGGCCACCAGGCGGTGAAGCGGCCGTTCTCGATCGTGGCCTCGATCGTGCGCTCGGTACACCTTGCTGAATTGGGCTTCGGTGGCAATGGGCATGTGCTTCCTTCCCTGGCGCCTGCCCCTACGTGTCCGACGGCGGGTACGGGTGCAACAGGCCTTCAGGAAGACTGTGTTGAGACTCGGACACAGCTGAGCGGGCTCAACACCCGGGCCAGCGGCCGCAGTTCCTCGGACACGGCCTCGATGTCGGGGTAACGCACCGAGGACAGCCCCGGGTTGCCCGTGGCGCTGCTGACCACTCCGTGCCCGGTGGCGCGTCAGGCTGGATCACGTACGGACATGGACGAGTTGCCGTTCCGGAAACAGGCCGTGTCGGTTCGATTCGCTCGCCACCGGGACCGTCACGGGCGGCGTTTCTCACCGACTCCCCCGAAGCGTGTCTCGACGGTCGCGGCGACGACAGCCGCGGAGACCGCCAAGAGGCCTACGACCAGGGGCAGTTGGACGGTCACGCCCGTCAGGGAACCGGCCAACGCCGTTCCGGCCGAACCGGATGTGATCTTCAGGGCCGCGACCCAGATGAAGACCTGGCCGCGCGCTCCGCTCGGCGCGTACTCCGTGCGGGCCGCGAGGGTGGAGGCGAAGAAGAAGGCGTTGAGGATCCCGGTGAGGGCGTAGGCCGAGACGGTCACGGTGAAGGAGGGGCTCGCGGTGACGGTGAGGAGGCCGGCGACGACGCCCAGGGCGAGGCGGCGCATCAGCCGGTCCGGGTCGCCGGTGAGCGGGAAGACCATGACGGCTATGGGACCGGTGAGATTGCCGAGGCCGTACGCGGCGGTCAGTACGGCCGCGGTGGCCGGTTCGACGCCGAGGATCCTCGTCATGTGGACCGCGGTGATCGGCAGGGCGGCGACACTCAGGGCGACGATCATCGTCAGGTAGACGGTGCGCCGCAGCGGGCCGGTGCGGGCTATCAGCGCGAGGGTGGCTCCCGGCTTGAGGATCGCCGACCTGTCGCCCTCGTGCGTCGGCGCGGTGAACGGCAGCAGCAGAACGCCACCCGCCGCCGCGCCCGCGCCCACCGCGAGGGCGAGAGCCGCCGCCGTGGGCGAGACCCACCCCGACAGCGCGGCCACCAGCGACGGGCCGACGGTGCCGCCGATGCCGTAGGTGGCCACGTCCCAGCCCTGGGCCCGCCGCTGCGTGCGCAGACGCGGTAGCGGTCCGACGATGGCGGGCAGCCGACTGCTGATACCGCCGGTCAGCAGCGGTCCGCAGGTGCCGGCCGCGGCCAGCGACAGCCCGGTCACTACGGCTGGGGCGTGGCCGTACGTCAGTACTCCGGCGGTCAGCGCGGTGGCGTACAGCAGGCAGGCCGCCGCGATGATCTTCCGGCCGTCCCGGGCGAGGTCCAGCGGCCGGGCGACGAAGGGGCCGAGCAGGTGCGGGGCGGTGATGCAGGCGCCGAGCACCCCGGCGAGCGTCCCGGAACCACCGGACGAGGTGACAAGCAGAACGACGGCGACCACCGCTCCCCCGTCGGCCGTACGGGCGAGGGCCGCGGCGACGACGTAGCGCGCCAGGCCGTTGCCACGCCTGCTATCCCTGGCATCCCCGCCATCCCTGCCGCTCTTGCCACCCTTTCCGAGCGAAGGCGGAACTTCCCACACCCTCCGCGTGCTTGATATGTGCTGCTCACCCATGTGGTTCGTGCTCAGGAGGTGAGCCCGAGGGCGTCCAGCACGGCGACGACCTCCCGGCGGGCGGCCTCGTCCAGCCCTCGCAGGGGACGCGGCAGGTTCGGTTCTTCCGTCAGGCCGAGGTGGGAGGCGGCTGCGGAGATGACGCGCAGGCTGCCGTGGCGGCGGAAGAGGGCCCACAACGGTTCGAGTCCTGCGGACAGTTGGTCCGCCTGTTCCGCGTGACCGGCCTGGGCGGCTCGGGTGAGGGCAAGGGCGGTCTGCGGGAAGGTGCCACCGGTGACCGAATACCAGGCGTCGCAACGGGAGTTGAGGCCGCGAGCGGCCGTCCAGTCGCCGCTCACACCGATGGTGACGGTGTCGGGGATCAACGCGCGCAACGCGGCGACACGGAGTTCGGCCTCGCGCGGGTCCTCGGGCACACCGGGGATCTTGATCGAGCCGACATTCGGCAACTGCGCGATACGGCCGTGCAGTTCGTCGGTGAAGTGGACGTGCGTGGTGCCCGGGTTGTCGTAGACGCACAGCGGCACGGAGAGTTCGCGCGTGACGTCCTCGTACAGGCCGAACACCTCGTCCTCGGTGAGCAGTTGATACGTCATCGGGGCGAGCAGCACTCCGGAGGCGCCCGCCTTCTGCGCGTCCTCGGCCAGTTCCAGCACGTGCGAGGTCCGCAGCGCGCCGATACCGACGATGACGGGCACCCCGTCGGCGGCGCCCACCGCGATCTTCGCGGCGCCGGCGCGCTGCTCCCGGGTGAGATAGGCGTAGCCGCCGGTGGAGCCGAGCGCGCCGATGGAGTCCACACCGGCGGCGGCGAGGCGGGCGACGAGCGCCGCGTACGCCGCTTCGTCGATGCCCTGCTCGCTGGTGGGTGTGAGGGGGAAAGCGCTCAATCCGCTGAACATCATGGCTCCTTGAGGGAGGGGAGAGAGAAGGGAGGGGACAGAGAAATGGGCGGCCGAAGTGGGCAGGCGGATCGCGTTGGTCAGGTGACCGTGGAGCGCAACTCCGCTGCTGCTGCCGCGAGTTCGGTGGCGAAAGCCTGGGCCTGCGCCTGCGTCGCCGTGGAGGTGGTGATCCGGATCGCACCCTGGTGGGCGGCCGGATCCGGCGCGAAGAGGTGACCCGACCGCACCGCCCAGCCCCGTTGCGCGAGGGCTGCGACCACGGCTCGTGCGTCGACGTCGAGTTCGACCCATACGTTCAACCCGTCGGGCCGGTACGGGACTTCGACGCCCTGGGCGCGCAGCCGCTCGACGAACAGGCCGCTCCGCCGGGCGTAGAACTCGCGTGCCCGTTCGTGGAGTTCGTGGACCCGGGAATCCAACAGGAGTTCACGGGCGGTGTGTTGCAGCAGGCGGCTGACCCAGGTAGTGCCCGCGCTCAACCGTGCCTCCAGGCGCGCGGTCGTCTCGGCGTCGGCGGCGACGAGGGCGAGGCGCAGATCCGGTCCGAGGAACTTGGACACGGAGCGGACCAACGCCCAGCGTGTACTGCCGGGTGGCGTGACCCGGTGGTACGGCCGCGCGGAGACCGCCGAGAAGTGGTCGTCCTCGATGACGAGAACCTGGGGGTGCTCGGCGAGGATCGCCCGGAGGTCGGCCGCCCGTTCCTCGGTGAGGCTCGCGCCGGTCGGGTTGTGGGCGCGGGGCGTGCAGACGACCGCGCGGGCACCGGACTCCAGGGCGGCCCGCAGCGCGTCGGGGCGCATACCGGCGCCGTCGACCGCGACGGGCGCGGAGCGGTAACCGCTCAGCCGCAGCGTCCCGATGCTCGCCAGGAAGCAGGGGTCCTCGATCGCCACCAGATCTCCGCGGGTGAGGTGAGCGTTGAGCAACCGCTCGGTGGCGTCGACCGCTCCGTGCGTCACCAGCGTGCGGAACGGCTGGTCGACGTCCTCGGCGAAGTCGGCGCGGGCCCAGGCATCCAGCCCCGGGTCGATCGCGGGCTCTCCGTACAACGGCGGGCTGTAGTCCCCGCGCCGGGCGGCGCCCAGGAGGTCGGGCAACAGCAGCGGGTCGGGATTACCGCTGGCCAGGTCGACGCAGTCGCCCCCGACACCGGCAGCGACACCCTCCCGCGCGAGCTGCGGCACCGCCGCGACCACCGTGCCGCCGCGCCCCCGCGTCTCGGCCACCCCCGCCTCGACAAGCCGCCGGTACGCGAGGGCGACCGTGTTCCGGTTGACCCCCAGCTCGGCCGCGAGCACCCGCACCGGGGGCAGACTCGCCCGCGGCGCCAACTCACCCGAAGCGACCTGGTCCCGCACGCTGCCCGCGATCTCGGCCGCGGTGCTGCCCTTGATGCCCACGTGATCAGCTCCGCTCGAACAGAGGGGTTCGTCCTATGCCAACGTTTGTCCTATGCCAAAGATACGTCATGGGTGGGCTCGGGGGTACATGGGTCGCGGGTTTGGAGTGAGGGGGTGAACGGGTGAGCAGTGGAACGGTGGAGCACAGCGGTTGTCTACAGCGAGACCTTCCGCTCATCAGCCCTGAGGCCGCGCAGTGTCCACAGTCCGTACAGAGCCAGCAACGGCTTCACGACCACCCACTCGCCGGGGCGGTAGTCGTCCGCCCGCACCAGCCTCGCCGCGAGATCGGGGCGCTGCCGCCGCAGGTACGCACGGGCCTTGAGCGCATGAGCCGGCTGGGAGACGATCTTGATGCGGTCCACGTCTTCAAGGCGTGGGATCACGTTCGTGATGTTCTCCCACGTCGTCGTGCTCTGGTCTTCCAGGAGCACCGTGCCGTCGAATCCGAGCACCGACTTCGCGTAGTCGGCCATCAGTTGGGCCTCCGCAACCCCCCTGCCGGGTGCGCCGCCGCTGAAGATCACACACATCCCCTGCGCACGGTCAGCGTCGATGGAGCGGATGCCGGCGCGGACTCGCCATCGGTTGATCGAGTTCGCCGTCGCTTGGGGATTCCGGTATCCCAACACCACCACGGCCTCCGAAGCGCCCTCGCTGTTGCCCACCAGAACCCGAGACCAGCGCCAGTTCAGCCACTCACCCCAGGCCAGCGCCGCTGCCCCGGCCATCGCCAGTCCCGTCCTTCGCCGCATGCGGCGACTCTAGGACACCTCGGCAATCGGCTTACGCGATATGGCGGTTGATGAATCCGTGCCACATGGCGGAGGCGTGTTCCGGGGTGTCCCGGTGACCTCCCGCGAAGCCCAGCAGTTCCTTGCCGGGGCTCACGAAGGCGTCGAACAGCTGGAGTTGACCCGGGCGCGGGAAGATCTCGTCGTCCCATTGCAGGTGGAAGAGGACCGGTGCGGTGATGGCGGAGGCGTCGTTCAGGACGCGGTGCGCGGCGTGAAGTCCGGTATGGATACCGGGAGTTGATCGCGTGCCGAACTTTCCGAACACCGCGCACTTCAGCCCCGGCCCGAGGGCGCGTGCGGCAGCGAGGCCGAAGCGCGTGCCCATGGACAACCCGAAGTACGCCTGACGTGCCGGGTCGGCTGTCCCGACGCCCACCAGAAGGTCACGCGCCGCGACCCAGTCGTCAGCCATGCGATCCAGCACCCGACCGATCCCCTCGGCGGCCATCCGCCTCTGGTACTCCACCGGCGTGAGAGGTGATGCCACCCGCTCACCGTGGAACGGACCATCGATCGCTACGGCCGCACAGCCGGACGAGGTGATCCGGTCGGCCATCGACATGACTCGGTCGCTGTGCCGATGCCCGCTGCCACCGTGCCCCAGCAACACCAAAGGGACTGCCCCGGACCGACCGTTCGGCGTCCACACGGTGCCGGGAACCGTTGAGAGGTGCCGGTTGATCACGAACGAACGCCGTGTGGAGTGCTCAGAACCCGCGCGGCAGTCGGACCAGACCACATGCTGACTCACATCGCCATCACAACACGAGAAATTCCAAGCACGCCACGGTTGTTGGTGGCTTCGGCTGTTCATGGCGTAGGCACTGGAAGGGGCCACCCCCATGTCAGATCTCGCTGCCGAGCTCACGGCGTTCATGACGCGGTACGAGCAGGCCACCAACACTCACGACATCGATCGCGTGGCGCCGTTGATCGATGCGGATGCCGTCTATTGGTTCTCCGACGGCTCCCATCGGGGCCTGAGCGAGATCACGGAAGCGATCAAGCGGACCTTCGCGGTCATCCAGGACGAGGTGTACGAAGTCCAGGATCTGGAGTGGGTCGTCCTGGCCGCCGACCACGCCGTGTGCCGGTATCGCTTCCTCTGGACGGGGGTGGTCGACGGCCGGCCCCGGTCCGGACAGGGACGGGGCACGAACGTGCTCGTGAAACGGGAGAGTGCGTGGAAGATGCGGCACGAGCACCTGAGCTCCTGATCGGCGGGCCCGCTGACCCGTCGGGCATTCCGGTGCGGCCCGACCACCCCCGTGCCGAGCCACCCCCGTGCCGAGCCGCCCCGCACGCAGGGCGGCAGAACGCTCAGCGCCAGCCCAGCTCCGGTGCCACCTGGGTCAGGATGCTCTCCAGCACATGGGCGTTGTAGTCGACCCCGAGCTGGTTCGGGACGGTCAGCAGGAGGGTGTCCGCGGCCTGGACGGCCTCGTCCTCCTGAAGCTGCTTCACCAGGACGTCCGGCTCGGCGGCGTACGAGCGTCCGAAGATCGCCCTGGTCGTGTCGTCGATCATGCCGACCTGGTCCCGCGAGTTGCGGTCGTTGCCGAAGTAGGCCCGGTCCATGTCGTTGGTCAGGGCGAAGATGCTGCGGCTGACGGACACCCGGGGCTCGCGCGCGTGGCCCGCCTCCTTGTACGCCTCGCGGTACGCCTCGATCTGCTTGCGCTGCTGGACGTGCAGCGGCTCGCCCGTCTCGTCGTCCTTCAGTGTCGAGCTCTGCAGGTTCATGCCCAGCTTCGCGGCCCAGACGGCGGTCGCGTTCGAGCTGGAGCCCCACCAGATCCGCTCCCGCAGCCCCTCGGCGTACGGCTCGACGCGCAGCAGCCCCGGCGGGTTGGCGAACATCGGCCGCGGGTTCGGCTGCGCGAAGCCCTCGCCCTCGATCACCTTCAGGAACGTCTCGGCATGCCGGCGCGCCATCTCCGCCCCGGTCTCACCTTCCGCGGGCTCGTAACCGAAGTAGCGCCAGCCGTCGATCACCTGCTCCGGTGAGCCACGGCTGATGCCGAGCTGCAGTCGGCCCCCGGAGATGAGGTCGGCGGCACCCGCGTTCTCGGCCATGTACAGCGGGTTCTCATAGCGCATGTCGATCACGCCGGTGCCGATCTCGATCTTCGAGGTCCGTGCGCCGATGGCCGACAGCAGCGGGAACGGGCTGCCCGCCTGCTGCGCGAAGTGGTGTACGCGGAAGTACGCGCCGTCCACGCCGAGTTCCTCGGCGGCGACCGCCAGATCGATGGACTGGTGCAGGAAGTCGGCGCCGGACCGGGTCTTGGAATGCGGACTCGGCGACCAGTGACCAAAGGAGAGAAAACCTATCTTCTTCACACAGCCTGAAGCGTCCGACTGCCACGTTTGATTCCCCTGGCCCCTGGACCCCCTGGTCCCCGCGCCCGCACGGTGTGCCCAGGCCGGCCGCAGGTCAGAGCCATGCCGGGGCGCCGTTGGTCAGCAAACTCCCAGCATGAGTCAGGAGATCAGTACGTTGGCGACCCAACTCGTCCGCGGGAAGGGCAGTCTCTTCAAGAACTGCGAGTGCACCCGTCAGCACCGGTGCCTCCACCCCTACGCCATTCGCTATCGCGACGCAACAGGCCGCCGGCGAGAGGAGACGGGGTACGCAAACCAGACAGCCGCCATCGACCGACTGAACCAGGTCTACGACGGAAAACGCAACACCCCGCGCCAGAAGGCAAATCTCAAGCGCGAGATCGGGAAGCAGCGCTTCGGCGAGTACGCCTCAACGTGGCTCACCCGGCAGCGCCACTACGCCCCAGGCAGCGTCCGCTCGATCAGCCAAGTTCTCAATTCCCAGGTACTCCCGTTCCTGGAATCCCGCCGGATGAACACGTTCGCATCGACCGTGACCGAAGACTTCATCATCGCGATGGAGGAACATTCCGTCGGGCTGGCCGCACAGCAGAACGCCTTCAACGCCCTCAAGATGATCCTTCTCGATGCCCATCGCCGTGACGGAATCATCGAGAACCCCTTGGACGGGGTCATCTCGCCCGAATACATCCCTCGAAAAATCAGCATCCCGACCCTGGACGAGATACATGCCCTGAAGGACGAGGGAAGCGATGAGCTGATCCTCGTGATCGACCAGATGTCCGGCTGCGGACTCCGGAATGGTGAGGCTTACGCCACCCGTCCCGATCGGATGGTCGCGGATGACGTCTATCGGATCACCGAGCACATCGACGGGCGGACACGACAGCCAGCGCGTCTGAAGCATCGCAAGCCCGGCGGATTCCGCGAGCTTCCGATGCCCTGGACCGTCCGCGAGTCGATCCTCCGAGTCGAGAGGGACCACCGCGTCGGTCCGAACGGATACCTTCTTCGAACGCAGCGTGCGGATCAATGGGCGCACACGACGCTCAACTATCACTGGGACGTGGCGAAGAAGCGGGCGGGCATCACCAGGCGGCTCACTCCTTACTCCTTGCGTCACCTCTTCGCGTCCAACTGCCTGTCCAAGGGGATACCCATCACGGATGTGGCGGAGTGGATGGGACACAAGAACATCAACATGACCTTCAAGATCTACCGCCACCTCATGCCGGCGTCGGTCGGTCGAGCCGCGCGCCTCCTCAACGAGGGCCTGTAATGCGTGACGGGCCGGGCGATATGCCCGGCCCGTCAGGCCACCCTCTGCTGTCGCGCCCACCGATCAAGGTCAGCGATCTTGAACTTCAACTTGCCGCCGAAGTAGTACCGCGGAATGCCGTGCCGTTGGGACTCTTCGATACATCCACCGCTCGGTCATGTCGAGATAGGTTGCCGCTTCGGCGACCCCTGCGTACTGGCACTCCAACCCAACACCTCCAAGCAAGCTTGGCAGGAGGTATAGATGATCCGTCCGGCCGCACCCAACGCGGCTGACAGCGGCATCGCGCAGCCTCCGTGCCTGCCTTGTGCTCCGGTCTTCGGTTACATCACCGGGCAGGACATCGGGCCTTGATGTCAGGCCGCGCCGCCCAGTCCGCATCGAATCGCCAGCGGAGGAAGGTCATGAACGTGAAGTACAAGGAGACCGCGCGGGGGGCTCGCGGTGAACATCATCGAATGCTGAGGAAGTAGGACCTGACCAGCGTGTTCGTGTCTTTCAGCGCTGTCAGGGCCTTCCCCGCTTACGCGGCGGAAAGTCCCTGGAAACTCTCTGGGACAGGCGTGAAAGTCCCTGAAAAGTCCGTGGAAAATCCCGCGGGACGGGATGCTTGGACACCACCCCCGGCCACGCCTACAACGACCTGCGCAGCCTGACGCGCCACATCAGCAGGTCCACGGACGAGATCATGGTCGAACGTCCTCGACGGGCGGCAGAGACCATGTACACCAACTCGCATACCACCCCTCTCAGTTCAGGGCAGAAGTCTCCGGGCCGCCCCACCGACGACCTGACTGCCTGCTCCCCGTCAAACTGCCCATCCCGGCTGTCACGATCGACACGGCCGCGCTCTTCGGCAGGTCAGTGGCGGTGCATCGTCTGCAGGGCCTGGACCAGGACCTTCCGGTCGTGCCCGCCCTTGTAGACCGGGGGCGGTTGCCGGTCCAGGTGCAGGAGTTGGGCTACGGCGGTCCAGGCGGTGCGTACCGAGTACTCGACGGTGAAGACGACGTCGTCGGGGACCTCGGCGTACTGGCCGATGAAGGCCAGGTTGGTGGAGCCCTCCGGGACAACCTGCGGCCGGTCTCCCGAACTGCGCACCAGGAACTGGCTGGTGATGTACGGCATCAGCACCGGGATGACGATCGAGCGGTCGAGGATCCGCGGACCCTCCTCGAAACGCAGATGCCGCAGAACCTCGTCCAGGACCTCCCGGCCCGTGCACGCACGCATCGGCTTGCGCACGAAGTCACCCTCCCTGTCCGGGAAGAGGCCATAACCCCACCACACGAAGGTGTCCTCGGGCTGCCCGCGGAAGTGCGGCTGGTGGTTGAGGACGATGGTCAGCAGCCAGTTGGAATCCTTGAACGTGATCAGCCCGCCCCTGCCGGCCTCACTGCCGCTGAACTTCTCCATCAACTCGAAGAACGCCGGATCCTTCGTCGTGACCGTGAAGGACGCCCAAGTCGAGTCCGGGATCGAGGAGTTGAACACCGACGGGTCCCCCAGCAGACCCGGCCGATCCGACGGACCCGGCCGCTTCGCCGCGAGCGTCTCCCACAGCCGCCAGGATCCCGCGTCACCGGAGGTGTCCAGCACGGGCGCGGTGTCGCTGGAACCGAGCGTGGAGCCGGCGGTCATCGAGCCGTTGGTGACCAACACCAGGTCACCGGGGCCGAGTTCCGTCTCCCCGCTACGGCCCTCCCGCGTCCAGGTGAGGGCCTCGACGGTGAGCGCGTCCCCGTCGGCCAGCCGCAAGTCGGTTACCCGGGTGCCGAGTTGCACGGTCACCCCCTGCCCGGTCAGCCACTTCGACAGGGGCCGCACGATGGAGTCGTACTGGTTGAAACGGGTCCGGTAGATCCCCGACATGGAGTCGAAGGTCTTGAAGAGGTGCACGAAGCGGTTGAGGTAGCGGCGGAACTCGATCGCGCTGTGCCACGGCTCGAAGGCGAACGTCGTGCACCACATCCACCAGAAGTCCGTACGGAAGAACCCCTCGCTGAAGCAGTCCGTGATGCGCCTGCCGTCCAGCAGCCGCTCCGGCGTGCCCACGCACTTCACCAGCTCCAGCCGGTCGCGCTCGGAGAAGCCCATGGAGTGCGTGTCGACCACCTTGCCCGCCGCGTCGACGAGCCGCGCGTGGTCGTCCCAGGCGAAGTCCTCGTGGAAGGCGAAGGTGTCCTCGGTCACCGACTTCGACGGGTCGTCCAGCGACGGGATCGACCCCAGCAGGTCGTACGTGCAGTCGAAGTGGATCTCGAACATCCGGCCACCACGCATCGTGTACCCGGCCTCGGGCGACCCGGCCGCATCCAGGCTGCCGCCCTCCCGGTCCTGCTCCTCAAGCAGCACGATGTCCGACCCCACGAACCCGCCCTCACGGATCAGGAACGCCGCCGCAGACAAGGCCGCGACACCACTTCCCACCAGGTAAGCCTTCGCCATGAACGCCGTCCCTCCTTCATGTCACGCCCCCGGGCAGCCCAGACGGGCGCGCGGGCACTTCACCGGCGTACTGTCGGCCTCCCCAGCCTCGGCCGCGGGCCCCTCCCCCGCAGTGGGGCGGGCCCGTACGAGTGACCTGTCGGTCCGACTCGCGGATCCGCTACGCCGACGCTGGTCCACGTGCGCCTGCCCCGGCTACGAGGGCAGCGCGCGGTTGGGGCCGAGTCTCAGATGCGCCCGGCCCGTGCAACCCCCGTCTGCTCATCCGGCGACGCCCCGAGCGACATCGCCGCCCGATCACCCCTTCTCCGAGCGGATCACGGCAACGGGGCAGTCCGCGTGGTGCAGTGCCGCCCGGCTGACCGGGCCCAGCAGCGCACCCGCGAGGCGGTCCCGGTCTCGCGACCCGACCACGACGAGCTGTGCTCGGGTGCTCGCCTCGACGAGTGCCCGGCAGAGCCCGCCCCGGAGGGGGACTCGGGCACGGTGCGTGGTGACGTCCGGGTACTTCTCGCTCAGCACGGACAGAGCGGCGGCGAAGCCGTTGTGCGATCGGCTGTTCCACACGGTCGTCCTGGCCAGCACGACCAGGTCGGCGCCACGGGACGACGCCTCGGCGTAGGCGAACTCCGTCGCCGCCCGGGTCCCCTGGGTGTGGCCGCCGGCCAGCACGACGGCGCCGGACGGGTCAGGCCTGCCTCGCACAACCAGCACCGGAGAACGTCCATGGGCTGCCAACTGCCCGGCCACCGAGCCGGCTCGCAGTGAGCCGGACCTGCCCGGCAGACTGCTGCCCACCACGATGAGAGACGCCTCACGGGATCCGGACTCCAGCACCGCCACGGGGGAACCCATGAGGACTTCGTGCGTCACACGGACATGGGGCGCGGCACGAAGGGCCCATCGTTCAGCCTCGGTCAACGCGCCCCTCACCTCACGGCACGCCCCGGCCCCACGCTGGTCCCAGGGTGGAACACCGGACGGCACATGAGCCGACGACCACTCGAAGGCGTGCGCCAAGCGGAGCTCCACCCCGATCCGCTCGGCCTCGTGCGCCGCGGCCTCCACCGCGGCCATGCCCGACTGCGAGCCATCGACTCCTACTACGACCGGGCCGCTCATGTCGGTTCTCCCTTTCCCTTGCGCAGTCTCAGAACCTGGGTGCCTCGCTCGGCGGTTCACCGACGGGCAGCCTCGTGCCGCCGAATCCACGCCCATGCGGCAGCGGGCTCGGCTTCCTCGGTCTTGCTTCCCAGGCCTTGAGCCTCGCCCTCGGCACCGCAGCCCCGACAGGGCCGGATGGGTCCCTGAAGCACGCCGTCCGGCCCCGTCACCCCGTTCCGTCCGGTCGCCGCAGGTGCTCGCCGCAGTGCAGAGCGCGAAAGCGCCGAGGCGCAGCGGCTGTTGGGCAGCGTGCGCCTGGTCAACCATGTTCTGCACTACGGGACATCGTCATCCGTATCCACGAAGGGTCCGTCCAGCTCGTGGCTCATCCCGGTGAACTGGCCCGCTGCCGGGCGATGTTGCGACCTGCGTGGCAACGACTGTGGAACGAAAAGACGATCCGTATCCGCCCTGACGTGGTCACCGGCATCCGGTGGGGACGACGACCACGGGACAGTGCGCGTGGTGCAGGAGGGTGCGGGCGACCGGCCCCAGGTGGCCGCCGTGCCCGCTGCCCGGCCGGTGCGATCCGATGACCACGACGACGGCGTCCCGGGTGGCCTCCACCAAGGCCTGCGCCGGGGCGGTGTGGACCGTCCGACTCTCCACCGCCACCCTCGGGCGGCCCTCCCGTCCCTGGCGCGTCGCCGGTATCAGCGAGGGCAGTTCGGGAATCGTGTGACGGTGCGTCCAGCAGTGCAGAACACGCAGGCTCGCGCCGCGCAACTCCGCCTCCTCAAGGGCGTAGAGGGCTGCCTCCGTATCCGTGTCGGCCTCCAGACCGAGCAGTACATCGCGGCGGTCGTCGTGCGGGCGTTCCCCGCGTACGACCAGCAACGGACCGTGCGCCTGCGCGGCCAGCCGTGAACTCACCGCTCCGCACACAAGACCGGCCAGTCCACCGAGTCCCCGTGTGCCGACGACCGTGAGCACCGCGTCCGCGCTCTCGCGGGCCAGCGTTCGCACGACGCCGTCCGCTACGGCCCTGGTGTCCACGGGCACGGCGGGGTGCCGTTCCCGCACGCGCGAGGCGGCGGACGCGAGAACAGGGCCGGCTTCGTCGCGGTCGGGCACGGCGTACACCACGCGCAGCGCGATGCCGCGCCGTGCCGCTTCCTCCGCGGCCTGGTCCAACGCCCGTACGGAGACCAGTGAGCCGTCCACTCCGACGACCACGTGTGGGAGAGTCATGGACCTGCTTCCCTTCTGCGTGCTCAGGGTGTGCCCAGGACGTGTGCCTGGGCACGGGAGGCGCCGAAAGCGGGTCCGCGGCGGACCAGGGGCGCCGCCCGACGATCCGGGCCGGAGTGCCTCCACCGACGATGCTCGTCGTCCGCCGACCCGCGGGGCAGGAGCCATGAGTACTCGTCAGAAAGCCGAACGGCCCCTTGGAACAGGGCCGTTCGGCTTTCGACGCGCGGGAGGGAAGGTGGCGCCCGCCCGGACCGTGCCGGACGGCGACATCTCCGTCACACGGTGATCCGGCGTCCCGTGACCGCCTGCAGGTCGACCCGTACCCACAGTTCGCGCTCGCCTCCCGCCCACGGTCCGCTGTGGGCACCGTCCGCGAGCCGGCGCGCCTCGCCGGGGTCGGCCACCGCTCGCCCACGCCCCCGCACGAGCACACTCCAGCCCCGGCTGAACGCGTCGTCGATACGGTCCACCTCGAAGGCCACCCGACGGCCGACGGCCAGCGAAGGCGTCGCACCGGAGGCTGTCCGGAACACGATCGCGTCGTCGACCACGCTGTAGTTGACCGGCACGACGACCGGCCCCGAGCCGGTCGACACCGCGATTCTCCCCACCCCGTGCGTGCCGAGCAGGGACCTGCACTCGCCCGCGCCCAGTTCCGTGAACTCGGGGCTGCGAGCGGCCTGTTCGAGACCGGGCGGCAGATCGACGGCTGCGCCGGCGAGTTCCGACACCGTGGTCTCCAGGACATCGGCCAGGCCGAGGAGCGTGCCCCTGCCCGGTGCGGCACCGGGATGCTCCTCCAGGTACTTCAGGTAGCTGGGCGCCATGCCCGCCCGGGTGGCTGCCTCCGGGAGGGTCAGGCCCAGTTGCACGCGCCTGGTGGCGAGGCGGCGGCCCAGGTCGCCCAAGGGGCTTTCCGCCGGCGTATCGGTGTTGGTCCGTGTCCGTTCGGGCATGGTCATCACGTCCCTCGGCTTGCTGATGGTCAGGGCGGGATCCCGGCTGCCAGTACGAGTCCGGCGTCCCATCGCGCCGGGTTCGCCCCGCACGTCCAGCGTGACCTGCGTGCGAGGCGGACCGCTTGGGCCGGTCGGGCCATCGTCCCGACCGGACGGACCCTGCTGGGCGCGGCACGTACCGGGGCCTGCCTGGCCCCGCCTCCAGGGACCGACCGGCCCTTCCGCACGGGCTTCCACTGCGGCTTTGATCTCACCATGACCGAAAACCTCACGAGGTCCGCACCGCCTCGCACCGTACGCAGCATCGACGGGGCGACCGTCGTGACGTGGCACGGCGAGATCGACCTCGTGACGGCGATCCCGCTGGCGTCCCGCCTCGACGCCCTGACCTCGGGCACGCACCCGGATCTGGTGCTCGACCTGCGCTCCGTGTCCTTCATCGACTGCTCCGGGCTCAGTGTCCTGTGCCGGACCCGGAACCGGGTCCTGGCGCGGCACGGCCGGCTGCGACTGGTCACCGACAGCGGCGCCTTCCTGCGGATCCTCCGGGTCACCGGCCTGGGCGGAGTGTTCGAGGTACACCCTCATCTGCCGTCTGCTGGGGGCGAACCGCCCCGCCCCCTGCAGGGAACCGGTCCCGAGCGGTCCTTCGGCAACGCCTCGTCGGCCCGAGCGACGGCTGGCTGAAGTCACGTGCTGTCGCCGGGTATCCGTCACGCTCCGGGATTTCGAACAGACGACCCGGTTCCGTTACCGGAAACCCGTCGGCCCGCTGACGCGGGCCCGCCGTCTGACCCCCTGCCCCCGGGCCCGGAAGACTCGGCGGCCGCCGCACGCACTGTTCCCAGGCGCCTGCTTCAACTGACAGTCCCCGCAAGCGATGCGGGGCACCTGCACCCGGTGCCCCGTCGTATGACGGTCCGCCTCCTCTCACAGCCCGCGCAGCCAGTCGTCGCTCACGCCGTGCAGTGCGTGCTCGTCGGCCCGCACCCGTGCGTCGTCCAGCCGGTGGGTGAGCTGGTCGACCATGGCGACCACGCCGTCGATCTGTCGGGTCATCGAGACGGCGATATCCGTTTCGCTCCTGCGCTCCAGTTGGCCGGTGAGGGTGACGACCCCTTCCGCCACGGAGACGTCGATGCCGTGGGGCGGCACCCACAGGGTGCGCCCGAGCACGTCCTGGACGACCTCTTCATGGATCTCCGCGTCGGGCCGAAGGAAGACCTGGAGCAGGTCGCGGCGGGTGACGATGCCGACGAGCCGGTCCGCCTCGTCGAGAATCGGCAGCCGCTCGACGCGATGCTGGGCCATGGTCCGGGCGGCCTCGACGATGGTGTCGTCGGCGTACACGGTGACCGGCGGCCCGGTCATCAGTTGACCGGCCGTACGGGCCTCGGTCTTCGCGGTCTGCTGCCGGCCGCCGCGTGTCAGCGCGGCGAACCGCCGACGGCGCGGGGGTTCGTAGGGGTCGGGGGTCGTCGCCTGGCGGACCATGAGGTCCGTTTCGGAGATGACGCCGATCACCTTGTCGTCCTCGTCTACGACGGGCAGTCCGCTGATCCGGTGAGCGGCGAGCAGTCGCGCCACCTCCTTGAACGGGGTGCCGTATTCGGCTCGGACGACGTCACTGGTCATCACGGAGCCGACCTTGTTGTGCTTCATGGCTGATCCTCCTCAGCGGAGTCGACGCAGGTAGGGGTCGCGGGGCGGGCGCGGCAGCAGGCGGACGCGTGCGTCGAGCACGGTGACCTGGTCCGGTGCCGCGAGGACCGGGTTGAAGTCGGCCTCGGCGAGCTGCGGCAGGTCGCTCGCCATCCGGGACAGTCGCAGCAGCAGTTGTTCCAGGGCATGTAGGTCTACGGGGCCGCTGCCGTCCGCGCCGAACAGCAGTGGGGCGCAGCGCGGGGACGTGATCAGGTCGTGCACGTCATGGTCGGTGAGCGGGGCGAGCCGGGCCGCGTGGTCGGCGAGTACCTCGGTGGCCGTTCCGCCGAGTCCGAACAGGACGAGCGGTCCGAAGACCTCGTCCTGGACGACGCCGGCGAACAGTTCGGTGCCGCGGGCGGCGAGCGGCTGTATGACCACCCCGGTCATCAGTCCCGCGAATCGCGTCTCCAAGTCCCGGAACGCGGCCCGGACTTGGGAGTCGCCCCGCAGGTCGAGGTGGACCGCGTGCTGCTGCGTCTTGTGTACAAGGCCGGGCCAGTGGGCCTTCATGACCACTCGTCCGTCGAAGCCGCGCAGCCGGTCCGCGGCCAGGGCGGCGTCGTCCTCGGTCTCGGCCCAGGCCCACGGGATCTGCGGGATGCCGTAACAGGCCAGCAGGTCGGCGCAGGTGCGCGGGTCGAGCAGGCCGCCGTCCGGATGCGCCCGCAGATGGTCCTCGACGATCGTCCGTGCCCGTTGGGTGCCGACGTCAGGGAGTTCCGGAACGGTGCCCGCGGGACGGGCGAGCCAGGCCGCACGGTGGGCCGCGTGGGCGAGTGCGCGGGCCGCCGTGTGCGGTTCGGCATACGAGGGGATCGTGCCGCCGTCGGCGGGCAGCAGCTCGACCGGCAGGGCTTGTTCCAGGCGTACGACGGCGACCGGCCGGGCCCGGCGTGCGGGTGCCCGGGTGAGCGCCCGGACCAGGTCGTCGCCGGTCGCCTCGGCGACCGCGGTGGGGACGAGGGCCACCAGCACGGCGTCGACGCCCGGGCACTTCACGAGCCGGTCCAGGCACGCGCCGAGTTCTTCCTCGCTCACCGCGGCGGTGGCGTCGACCGGGTTTCCGACCGTGGCCCCGTCGGGCAGTACGGCGACCAGGTCGGCGACCGTCTCGGGGCTGAGCGGCGGCAGGGTGAGCCCTGCCTCGGCACAGGCGTCCGCGGCCAGGACGCCCACGGCGCCCGCGTTGGTGACGATCGCGACCCGGGAACCCTCGGGCAACGGCTGGGAGTGCAACAGGGCCGCGGTTTCCAGGAGTTCACCGATCGAGCGGGTCGCGGTGATGCCGGCCTGGGTGAACAGGGCCTGGCGGGTCATGGTGCGGGTGGCGGCGGCCGCGGTGTGCGAGGCGGCGGCTCGGCGGCCGGCGTCGGTGCGGCCGGCGTCGACGGTGAGCACCGGAATGCGGCGGGTCACGCGACGGGCGGTCCTGGAGAAGGCCTGCGGGTTGCCGAAGGACTCCAGGTGCAGCAGGGCGAGGTCGGTGGTGCCGTCGCTCTCCCACCACTGGAGCATGTCGTTGCCGCTGACGTCGTACTTGTCGCCGAGGGAGGCGAACGACGAGACGCCGATGCCCAGTCGGGACAAGCCTTCGAGCAGGGCGATCCCGACCCCGCCGGACTGCACGGCGACGCCCGCCGTGCCGGGGCTCGGGTGGTTGGCGGCGAACGTGGCGTCGAGTCGCAGTTCCGGCTCGGTGTTGGAGATGCCCAGGCAGTTGGGGCCCACCAGGCGCATGCCGTAGGTGCGGCAGGCGGTCAGCAGCGCCTGCGACTGGTGGCTGTCGAGACCGGCGGTCACCACGAGCAGTGCCCGCACACCGGCCTTGCCGCACTCCTCGGCGGTGGCCGGGACGGCGGCGGCGGGTACGGCGACGACCACCAGGTCCGGTGTCCTGGGCAGGGCACTGACGGAAGGGTGGGACGGGATGCCCAGGATGGAGGTGGCGCTGGGGTTCACCGCGAAGAGGCGCCGGGTGAATCCGCCGGAGTGCAGGTGGTGGAGGATCGCGCGGCCGATCGAACCGGGCCGGCGTCCGGCACCGACGACCGCGACGACGCCCGGCCGGAACAGGGGCGTAAGGCTGGCCACGTCGGCTGCCCGGCCTCGGGTCTCCACGGCGGAGAGGTAGGTGTCGTCCTCGGTGAGCCGGATGGTGCAGCGCGTCTCCGGGCCGTCGAAGCGGCGCTCCGTGCGCAGCCCGAGGTCGGCGAAGAGGCGGAGCACCTCGTGGTTCTCGCTGAGCGCGTCGGCGACGAAGGTGACGATGCCCTCGGCGCGGGCCGCGGAGACCAGGTGCTCGACGAGCAGGGTGCCGACACCGCGGTGGTGCAGGCCGTCGGCGACGGCGATGGATATCTCCGCGGAGTCCTTGGCGTCGCCCCCCGTGTCGTACTCGGCGAGGCCGATGACGCCGCCATGGGTCTCGGCCAACAGGGCGCGGTAGCCCGGGTGGGGCTGGGCGCCGGCCCGGTCGGCGGCCAGGGCTCCCGACCGCCGGCTCGCCGCGAAGAACCTGAGCCGCAGGTTCTCCGGGGACAACTCCTCGTAGAACCCTTCCAGTTGATCGTGATCTCCTGGCGACACGGGGCGGACGCACACGGTGGTGCCGTCCGCGAGCAGCGCGTGGACCGGGGATCGGTTGAGCACGTCGTCCGTCATCAGGGGTCTCCTCCAGGGCTTTGTCCGGCACTTCGAGCATCCAGCGGATCGGCGAGGGGTCCCATGGGCTGTCCGGGGTGTATCGGGGGCCGGTCGGCCCAACCTCTTCCGCCGGTCGTCCGTGACATGCGGAGGGGACCGGCGTCCCACGGCGCCGGTCCCCTCCGTGGCATGTCAGTCGTCGGCGACGAGGGCCGTGAGGTCCAGGAGCCGGTTGGTGTAGCCCCACTCGTTGTCGTAGCAGCCGAAGACCTTGACGAGCGTGCCGTCGGCCTGGGTGAGGGCCGGGTCGAAGATGCAGGAAGCCGGATCCCCGATGACGTCACGGGACACGATGGGCGCCTTCGACACCCGGAGGATGCCGTTGAGCGGTCCCTCGGCGGCCACGGTGAACGCCTCGTTGACCTCGTCCGCGGTCGCCTCGCGGTTCAGGACCACGGCGAGGTCGGTGAGCGAGCCGTCCTCGACGGGGACACGAACGGCGATGCCGTCCAGCGCCGATGGCCGCCTGTGGCGGTCGGTGCCGCGATCAGTAGGCCGACAGGCCGTGCGCCCGGAACTGTTCACGGACGCGTCCGACCAGTTCGGGAGTGGGGACGGGACTGTCGCGCAGCGGGAACGGAACGTCGAGGGCCTCGTACTTCGCGGCTCCCAGCTTGTGGAACGGCAGGACGTCCACGCGGTCGACCGAGCCGAGTCCCGCGACGAAGTCGGCCAGACCGTCCACGGATTCCGCGTCGTCCGTCCAGCCCGGCACCAGGACGTACCTGATCCACATCGGGACGCCGAGCCGGTCGAGGCGGGTGGCGAAGTTCAGGGTGGGCGCGAGTTCACCGCCCGTCAGGTGGCGGTAGGCGTTGATGTCGAAGGACTTGATGTCCAGGAGTACCAGGTCGGTGTCGGCGAGGAGTTCGTCGGTGGCGCGGGCGGCGAGGAAGCCGGAGGTGTCGAGCGCGGTGTGCAGACCTGCCTCCTTGCAGCGGCGCAGGATCTCGCCGGTGAAGGCGGACTGGAGCAGCGGCTCGCCGCCCGTGAGGGTCACTCCGCCGCCGGCGACGGTGATGAAGGCGCGGTACTTGTCGATCTCCGCCATCACCTCGTCGACCGTCGCCTCCCGCCCGTCCCGCATGTGCCAGGTGTCGGGGTTGGCGCAGTACAGGCAGCGCAGCGGGCAGCCGGAGACGAAGAGCACGAACCGGGTCCCGGGGCCGTCCACGCCGGTGGACAGGTCCCAGGAGTGGATCCGGCCGGTCGTCGCGGTCCGCACGGTCCTCACAGCGATCCGTGGAAGGTGCGGCTGATCACGTCGAGCTGCTGCTCGCGGGTCAGCCGGACGAAGTTGACGGCGTAACCGGAGACGCGGATGGTCAAGTCCGGGTACTTGTCCGGGTGTTCCATGGCGTCTTGCAGCGTGGAGCGGTCAAGTACGTTCACGTTCATGTGGAAGCCGCCCGCAGCCATATAGGCGTCGAGGATGCCGACCAGGTGCCCGGCACGTTCCTCGGGGCGGTGACCGAGTCCCTCCGGGGTGATGTTCGTCGTCAGCGAGATGCCGTCACGGGCCTGTTCGTACGGCAGCTTTGCCACCGAGAGCATGGAGGCGGCGACCCCGTGCCGGTCGCGGCCGTTCATCGGGTTGGCGCCCGGGGCGAAGGGCGCTCCGGTGAGGCGGCCGTCGGGGGTGTTGCCGGTGTGCTTGCCGTAGACGACGTTCGAGGTGATCGTCAGCACCGACTGGGTGTGTTCGGCGCCCCGGTGGGTGGGGTATTGGCGCACCTTCGTCATGAAGGTCTCGACGAGTCCTACGGCGATGCTGTCGGCGCGGTCGTCGTTGTTGCCGTAGGCCGGGAAGTCGCCCTCGGTGCGGAAGTCGACGGCGAGGCCGGTGGCGTCCCGGAACACCTTCACCCGGGCGTACTTGACGGCGGACAGGCTGTCGGCGGCGACGGACAGCCCGGCGATGCCGCAGGCCATGAAGCGGTGCACGGGGTAGTCGTGCAGCGCCATCTCGAGGCGCTCGTAGGCGTACTTGTCGTGCATGTAGTGGATGACGTTGAGGGCGTTGACGTACGTCCGGGCAAGCCAGTCCAGGACGCGGTCGTAGGCCGCCGACAGCTCCGCGTAGTCCAGGTAATCCCCTGTCAGCGGAGGTGCTTCGGGTGAGATCTGTTCGCCGGTCATCTCGTCGCGGCCGCCGTTGACCGCGTACAGCAGCGCCTTGGCCAGGTTGACCCGCGCTCCGAAGAACTGCATCTGCTTGCCCACCGCCATCGCCGACACACAGCAGGCGATCGCGGTGTCGTCGCCGGTGCACGGGCGCATCAGGTCGTCGGACTCGTACTGGACGGCGCTGGTGTCGATGGAGACCTGAGTGCAGAACTCCTTGAAGGCGAAGGGGAGTTGGGGCGACCACAGGACTGTCAGGTTGGGTTCGGGGGCGGGGCCGAGGTTGTAGAGGGTCTGGAGGAAGCGGTAGGAGGTGCGGGTGACGAGGGTGCGGCCGTCGACCCCCATGCCGCCGATGGACTCCGTCACCCAGGTCGGGTCGCCGGAGAAGAGGGCGTCGTACTCGGGCGTGCGCAGGAAGCGTACGATCCGCAGCTTGATCACGAAGTCGTCGATCAGTTCCTGGGCCCGGGACTCGTCCAACACGCCTTCGTCCAGGTCCCGTTGGAGAAAGACGTCCAGGAAGGTGGAGGTGCGGCCGAGCGACATCGCGGCGCCGTTCTGCTCCTTCACGGCGGCCAGGTAGCCGAGGTAGAGCCACTGGACGGCCTCGTGGGCGGTGGTGGCGGGGCGGGAGACGTCACAGCCGTAGGTGGCCGCCATCCGTGTCAACTCGCCCAACGCCCGTGTCTGCTCGGCGAGTTCCTCCCGGTCCCGGATGACCTCGGTACTGGAGGCGCAGGCGTCGAGCAGGGCCCGCTCGGCCTTCTTGGCCTCGATCAGGCGGTCCGTGCCGTACAGCGCCACGCGCCGGTAGTCGCCGATGATCCGGCCGCGGCCGTAGGCGTCGGGCAGGCCGGTGATGATCCCGGCCCGGCGGGCGGCCCGCATGTCGGGGGTGTAGGCGTCGAAGACACCGTCGTTGTGGGTCTTGCGGTAGGTGCCGAAGACGCGCGAGATGAAGGGGTCGGGCTCGTAGCCGTACGCCTTCAGGCTGTTCTCGACCATACGCAGGCCGCCGTTGGGCATGATCGCGCGCTTCAGCGGGGCGTCGGTCTGCAGGCCGACGATCAACTCCCGTTCCCGGTCGATGTATCCGGGCGCGTGCGAGGTGATCGTGGAAGGGGTGGCGGCGTCCACGTCGAGGACGCCCCGGCTGCGCTCCTCCGGGAACAGGGCGCTGACCTTCTCCCAGACGGCGCGCGTGCGGTCGGTGGGGCCGGTCAGGAAGGTCGCGTCGCCTTCGTACGGCGTGTAGTTGGCCTGGATGAAGTCGCGCACGTCGACGCGCTCGCGCCAAGAGGTGCCGGCGAAGCCGCGCCATGCCTCGGTTGCGCGCGTTCCCGCTGTCACTGTCGCTGTCATCGCCGGTTCTCTCCCTTGCTTCGCACGGGGATGTCTCCCTGACTCCATGCTCGTGCGACGCACTGGTCGTCGGGAGAGCCGGACAGGGACGTGGACCCGGCCGTCCGGCCCCCTCCTGCCAGGGCCGGACGGCCCTCCGCTCGGCGACCGTCACCCGGCGGGCAGGTCCGGGCGGACGAGGGTGCCGGACCTGCCGTGGACGATCTCGTACGCCGCGTCCAGGGCCCCTATCGCGGCCAGTCCCCCGGTGCGTTCGACGAACCGGGCGGCGGCCTCGGCCTTAGGTCCCATCGAGTCCTCGGGGAAGCCGCTCCGGCGCAGATCGGCGGGGGTGGCGCCGAGGACGGGCTGCTGGTCGGGGGTGCCGTAGCCGGAGTAGACGCAGGGCACGTCGGTGAGGATGAGCAGGAAGTCGGCCTTCAGGTGCTCGGCGAGCAGGGCTGCCGTGAGGTCCTTGTCGACGACGGCTTCCGCCCCGGTGAGCGCGCCGGTGTCGTGGTCCGCGGTGACGGGGACGCCTCCGCCGCCGGCGCAGATGACGAGCGTGCCGCTGCCCAGCAGGTCGTGGATGGTGTCGGTCTCCAGGACGCGTACGGGTGCCGGGGAGGGGACCACGCGGCGCCGGCCGGTGGTGTCGGCGCCGATGTGCCAGCCGCGTTCGCGGGCGAGCGCGGACGCTACGTCGTGGGGGTACACCTGGCCGACGAACTTCGTGGGGTGCCCGAAGGCCGGATCGTCGGCCCGCACGAGGGTGTGGGTGACCAGCGCGGCGATACGACGGCCGGGCAGGGCGTCGTACAGGGTGCGGACCAGCAGGGAACCGATCATGCCCTGGGTCTGGGCGCCGAGCAGGTCCAGCGGGTAAGGGGCGCTCAGGGCCGGGTCGGCGTCGCTCTCGACAGCGAGCAGATCGATCTGGGGGCCGTTGCCGTGGGTGATGACGATCTCGTGATCGTGGGCGAGGGCGGCGATCGCGGTGGTCACCCGGTCGATGTTCGCCTCCTGGACGGCCGCGTCGGGGTGTTCGCCGCGGTGCAGCAGGGCGTTGCCGCCGAGGGCGATGACGATGCGCATGGCTCATTCCTCCAGAGGGGCGACGCGTACGGCTTCGATGGCGTGCAGGCGGTTCTCCGACTGAGCGACACGATTGGTGCGGGTGAGGAGAACACGCCGTCGACGACTTCCGGTTCGGGGCAGGGCCGACAGACATTGCATGAACTCGATGTCGGAGTTTCCGGTAGCGGCCGGCATCTCCTCACCGACCCGGTACGAGACGAACAGCCCGATCCGCCGACAACCTTCAGAGGTCTGGAGGGAATGAGGTACCCCCAGCTCGCCCCTCCACCCGGCGGGTGGTCTCACGCACTCATGGAACAACCCGGTCGGTGGCGCCACAGCGTGCCGGAAGTCCCCTGGTCAGAGCCGAGTGGCCCGGCCGGTGGACCGGATGGCCCATGGTCGGCCGCCGGGCGTCGGGCACACGCTGGTCAGGACAGTTCCCCCGTCCCGTCGGGAGGCACGCCATGATCATCACTCCCACGCCCAGCATGCCGCGCGCGCTGCCGGCCGAGCACCAGCAGCGGCTCATGGGCTTCGCCCACGAGGTCTCCTTCCCGCAAGGGACGCGCTTGTTCGAGGAGGGCGGCCGGGCCGACCGGTTCTGGATCATCCGCACGGGCACGGTCCAGCTCGACATGCATGTGCCGGGCCGCCGCGCGGCCGTCATCGAGACCCTCCGGCACAACGAACTCGTCGGCTGGTCCTGGCTGTTCACCCCGCACTCCTGGCACCTGGGCGCCGAGGCGACGACCCCGGTGCGGGCGTACGAGTTCGATGCCACGGCCGTCCGCCTGCTGTGCCGGGAAGACCCGGCCATCGGCAGCACCATCGCCCAATGGGCCGGCGACGTGCTCGCCCACCGCCTCCGCTCCGCCCGGACCCGGCTGCTGGACCTGTACGCCCCGTACGGCGCCGGCAGCCGGGGCTGAGCGCGCCCGCGGCCCGAAGCGCCAGCAGAAGCGAGGTCGTGTCGTCGGCGTCGGATCGGAGGCCGATTCCCTGCCCAGGGAAGAGTTCCGCGACAGTGACCCCGGGCTCCCTCCTCTCGACTTCGCTCGACCTGGGGCACCCCCGTCACGTAGCTGTGGCGCCTGCCCGAGCCCACAAGGGCCGAAGCGGGTTCACCCTTTGGACTGGTGGGATCGCATGGGGTGGCGGTGTCGCGTATCCGTGGCTGACGCCCACAGCTCCACGACGCCGAGTGATCGGTCAGAGGTGCTCGATCACGGACTGGGGTGATCAATGGTGAGTGCTGAACGGTCGGACGCCGACGCTCCGGTGACAGGTGGCCGAGCAGGGCAAGCCGCCTACCGGCCCCGCCCCGATGTCGTCCGCGAAGTCACTCACGGACAGGATCAATCCCGGAGAGCGCCGATGCGCCGCAGCCACGACCGGACCTCGGCATCGGCCTTCCCGACGTCCTCGCCACGCACCGCGAGCCCTTCCCCGATGGTCGCGCCCGGGCAGACCGCCGCGTAGTCGCGCTCGGTCGTGCCCAGTCCGCTCATCGCATACGTCGTGACCGGATGGACCGTCCTGCCGCGGAAGTCGTACCCCTCGGCGAAGGTCGACATGATCATGGGCGCTCGGACGTTCCAGATGGGGCTGCCCAGCAGCACCACGTCGTAACGGTCGATCGAGGACAGGGGGTTGGCGATGGCCGGCCGTGTATCGGCGTCCTGTTCGCGGACGTTGCGAGCGACCGTCGCGTCGTAGTCGTCGGAGTAGGCATCGGCGGCTTCGATGCGGTGCACGTCGCACTCGATGTGCTGGCTGATGATGCGGGCGAGGACCTCGGTGTTTCCGGTCTTGAGGTCGGTACGTCCGCCGTTGTAGTAGTTCTCGCCCGCCCGGGAGAAGTAGGCCAGCAGGACCCGTTTCCCGGACGGGGACGTCGCCCCGGTTCTCTCACTGCCCTCCGGCGTCGCCTCGCTCGGCTGCGACGGGGAACAGCCCGTGATCTGGACACCGGTCATGACGGTGGCTCCTACCAGAAGTGCTCCACGAAGGAGCGTGCGTCGTCCCGGCGCGGCGGGTCTGTTCTTCGCGGTGCCGAATCCGCGCGCTGTCATCCACTGCTTCCGTTCAGGGAACGGACCGCGTCGAGATCCGCGCGCACTGCCCGCGGTTCGGCTTCGACGGGGAGGTCGGCCGGGTCCAGCACGCCGTCCACAGAGCCGGGTTCGTCGGTCTTCAGGGCGCCGAAGAGTGCTTCCCAGTCGGACGGCTCCTTCCCCTCTTCGGCGATGAGCTCGAACGTCTTGCCCAACGCGGTGTCCGTCAGCAGGCTTCGGACGAGCGTCTCGGCGATCTGGTCGCGGGCGATCCCGCCGTCGGCCGTGCCGCCCTGCTCCAGGACGAGGCGCCGCTGGGTGGGGCCGGCCTGGTCGAACCAGCCGGGTCGGACGATGGTGTAGGGCAGGCCGCCGGCCCGCAGAAGGCGCTCGGAGCGCCGCTTCCAGGGGGAGTTGCCCGGGATGTCGCTGCGGGTGGCATAGATGGAGGTCATCAGTGCCACACGCGGCCGGGCGCCGTCGAGAGCCTGCAAGAGGTTGCGTACGCCGCCGTAGTCGACACGGCGACGAGTCTCGGGGTCGCCGCCGGAGCCGTGGGTGAGGACGATGGCATCGGCTCCGCCGACCGCGTTCCGCAGGGAGGCGGGATCCTCAAGGTCGCCCCGCACCAGTTCGACGCCGGGGAGCAGTCGCTCGGCGCGGCGCACGTCGCGTACCAGTGCCCGCGGGCGCAGGCCGTGCCGCTGTGCGGCCTCCACCGCGAGCCGCCCGATGCTGCCGGTCGCGCCGACCATGAGTACGTCGGTGATGTGCTGCTTCTGGGACATGGTGAGGTCCTGGTCCGTGAGGTGGGTGCCGTCTGAGGGCGTCGAGGAGTACCCCTCGCGGGCAGGCGCTTGGGGCCGTACCGGAGGAGTGCTCGCGCGAGAGCTTGCCTGGTGCGGTGGCGCTGCCGCCTGTCGGCTCAAGCCTCCAGGCGCCGTGCGCTGAGCCAGCTGACCATCGCCGGGTCGTGGTGGTCGAAGAACAGCGTCGCCCCGGTGTCCAGGGCGGCGACGGCCGCCATCTGGTCGTCGGTGAGCTCGAAGTCGAAGATGTCGAAGTTCTCCGCCATGCGCTCGGCGCGGACCGACTTGGGGATCGCGACGACGCCGCGCTGGGTCAGCCAGCGGAGCACGACCTGCGCCACGGACTTGCCGTGCTTCGCGCCGATCTCGCTCAGAACGGGGTGGGTGAAGATCTCGTTCTTGCCCTCGGCGAACCCGCCCCACGACTGGATCTGGACCCCGTGCTCGCGCATCAGCTCCTGGTCGGCGGTGCGCTGGAAGAACGGGTGGGTCTCGATCTGGTTGACCGCGGGGGTGACCTCGTTGTTGAGGACGAGGTCGAGGAGCCGGTCGGGGTAGAAGTTGGCGACGCCGATCGCCTTGGCGCGGCCCTCGCGGTTGAGTGCCTCCATGGCGCGCCACTGGCCGTACACGTCACCGAAGGGCTGGTGCATCAGGTACAGGTCGATATGGTCCAGGCCGAGCTTGGTCAGCGACGTCTCGAAGGCGCGCTTGGTGTTCTCCTCGGCGGGTGCGTCCTGGACCCACAGCTTGGTGGTGACGAACAGGTCCTCGCGCGGGATGCCGCTGTTCTTGATCGCGCGGCCTACGGCCTCCTCGTTGCCGTAGGCGGCAGCGGCGTCGAGCAGTCGGTAGCCCGCGGCGAGGGCATCGCTGACGGCCTGCTCGGTCTGCTCCGGCGGGATCTGGTAGACGCCGAAACCGAGGATGGGCATCTCGACGCCGTTGTTGAGGGTGACGGTCTGCATGGGGCGTTCCTTACCTTTCGCGGGTTCTTCGAGCATCCCGCCTTCGCGCCCCCGGTGGCAGGTCGAGCTGTGCCGGGGAGCGGCGTTCGGGGTAATGACAGGGCCCCCCACGCGCCAGCAACGCAGGTCAGCGCGGTGTGACACTGGCGATATGGCATCCGAGCAGAGCACCGACACGGGTGGCGGCGGAGAGCTGGGCCGAGGGCGTGAAGGCCAAGGCCCAGGAACTGCTGGCGCAGGCCGAGGCGTCGCGCGAGCACGGGGGCGACCTGGCATACGAAGACTCGAACGCCTGAACACCTGAACACCTGAACACCTGAGCGTCCGTGCCGTCGGCGCTACCGCTTAGCCATGGGGGTGCCGGTGGCCAACCCGGTCCCGTTCTGGGGCTGGTCCATGTCGAGGAGCACCATCACGTCGTAGGCGGGGGTGCTTGGTTCGGCGTAGTAGAAAATCACTCGGTGACCGTCGGTGCCGTCCAGTTCGAGGGCTTGAAAGCCGAGCGTGAAGACGCCGAACTCCGGGTGGTGGAAGGTCTTTGTGCCTGTGGTGTGGCCCTGGACGTCGTAGTGCTCCCACAACTCGGCGAAGTCCACGCTCTTGTCACGCAGTTCAGCGATGAGGTGGCTGAGCCCCGGGGTGTCGGGCTCGGTGCCGGCGAGTGAGCGCAGCCGGGCCACGCAGCCGCGGATCTGGTTCTCCCAGTCGTCCGGATACAGGTCGCGGGCCCCTGGATGCAGGGCGAGCCACCGTACGACGTTGCGTTCCTCGGGCGGGGTGTCCTTCATACCGGGCAGCAGGCGCAGGCCGCCGGGGGTGGCGGCGAGCAGTTCGTAGGTGCGGCTGACGACGTGGACGGGGTGTGGCCGCAGTGTCCGGAGGAGCAGTCCGACGCCCCGGTTCACGGCCGGACGCTGCCCGGTGCGATCCGGCTGCCCGCCTCTGTTGGCGCCACGGGCCGTCCTGGCTGCCAGGTCGCGCAGGTAGGCGCGCTCCGTCTCGCCCAGCCGCAGAGCGGAGGCGAGGGCCTCGACGACGGACGGGCTGGGCCGGGTCTCCTTGCCGCGTTCGAGCCGGGTGTAGTAGTCGATGCTCACCCCGGCGAGCGTGGCGAGCTCCTCGCGGCGAAGGCCTGGTGTCCGGCGCGGCCTCGGACCAATGGACAGGCCGACGTCCGCAGGCTTGACCTGGGTTCGGCGGGCCCGTAGGAAACAGCCCAGCTCACTGTCGGCGCTCCGGCCGAGGGTCTGTCGCTCGGGATCCATTCGTTCAGTCTGGCACTTCTGTGAGTCCTGCGTTCGGTGGCAACGGTCGGACGCACATCCGTGCTGCGCCCCGGGAAGGACACTTCCGCCCTCCGACTCCCTGCCGCGATCGTGCTGCCACCGCCGATCCCGCCGGCGGACTCCAAGAACTGCCTCAGCCCGCCGTGTCTTCCGCGGGCGGAGCCGAGCCGGTGCCGTTCGCGCGCTGGTGGGCGACGATGCCGGGCAGTTGCTCGTAGATGGCATCGATCAGGTCGCAGACACGCTCGGCGATCGGGCGGCCGAGACCGGTGAGTTCGTAGTCGACGCGCCTGGCGACCGTGGGGTGCGGTGTGCGTGCGACGAGGCCGTCGTCCTCCAGACGCTGGAGGGTCTGCCACAGCATCCGGTCGGATACCCCGGACACGTTACGACGTACCTCGGCGAACCGAAGAGGGCCTTCGACCAGGGCGGCGAGGGTCAGGGCGCCCCACCGGCCCGTCGCGTGCTCCAGGACCTCCCGAGACGTGCACTGCGGATCGAACACGCTCATCCCGGCCATGCGGTCCGTCCCTCGGCTCATGCGTTCATGCTAAACGGGCGCTGTACTTATTCTGAGTAAGTACTATATTTTCGTAAGCATGAGCCGCTGCGGGCTCCTGAAGGGAGACGTCGTCCGATGAAATTCCTCCTCCTCGGCGCCACCGGCGCTACCGGCACCCTGTTCGTGGAGCGTGCCAGCGCGGCCGGACACGAGGTCGTCGCCTTCGTCCGCGACGCCTCCAAGATCACGCCGGCCGGCCGGTTGACCGTGATCGAGGGGGACGTCCGCGACGCCCACGCGCTCACCGAAGCGATGCGCGGCACCGACGCGGTGATCAGCACGCTCGGCCTCGGCAAGGTCAAGGACCCGGGCAACCTGATCGCCGACACCACGCGCGCGCTGGTCCGGGCCGCCGAGAACAGCGGAACCAAACGCGTACTGATCATGTCCGCGTTCGGGGTCGGCGACTCCCTGGCCAAGGCCTCCGCCTTCGCCCGTTTCCTCTACAACTCGGGCGGCAAGGCCACCTTCGCCGACAAGGCCGCAGGCGAGCGGATCCTCACCGCCTCCGGCCTGGACTGGACGCTGGCCTACCCGGTGCTGCTGACCAACAAGCCCGCCACCAGCGACGTCCACGCCGTCGACCTGACCGCGCTCGACCGCCTGCCCGGCCTGCCCAGGATCTCCCGGGCCGATGTCGCCGCCTTCCTGCTGGAGGCCGCCGTCGAAGGCTCGTGGTCCCGGCGCACCGCAGTCCTCACCGCAGGCCGCTGACCTCTCGTCACGCCACCTCACGCACCCCACAAGGAGATCGACCCATGACCAAGACCCTCGGCCTCATCGGCGCCGACAACATCGGCAGCGCGCTGGCCCGTCTGGCGGTCGCCGCCGGCCTGAATGTCGTAGTCAGCAACTCCCGCGGCCCCGAGACCCTCGCCGCCCTTGTCGCCGAACTCGGCGAACAGGCACGCGCGGCCACACCCGCCGAGGCCGCGCAGGCCGGCGACCTGGTGGTGGCGACCGTCCCGCTGAACACCTACGAGCAGCTGCCCGCCGCCGCCCTGGCCGGCAAGACCGTCATCGACACCATGAACTACTACCCCGAGCGCGACGGCAGGATCGCCGAGCTGGACTCCGGCGAGCAGACCTCCAGCGCCCTGGTCCAGCGACATCTGGCCGACTCCCAGGTGGTGAAGGCGTTCAACAGCATCGACTTCGTGCGCCTGTTCAGCTCCGCCCGGCCCGCCGGCGCCGACGACCGCAGCGCCCTGCCCATCGCCGGTGACGACCCGGCCGCCAAGGCACAGGTGACCGAACTGCTGGACATCCTGGGCTACGACGCCGTCGACATCGGCACGCTGGCCGCCAGCTGGCGCAGCGAGCCGGGCACCCCCGTCTACGTCCAGCCGTACTTGCCGACACGGCCTGAGGGGCTGACCGACGAGGAGATGGGGCGCTGGTTCTTCGAGGTCCCGGGCGTCCCGGTGCCCGCCGACAAGGTGCGGGAACTGATCGACACCGCCGTGCGGCGTCCCGCGGGCGACGCCCGCGCGACTCTCGGCTAGGGCCGCAGCGCCTGTTCGGTGAGTGGGGGGCCGTGCCACAGCCTGGAACACCGCTCCCCCGTACAGCCCGGCCTGTCACCCACCAGGCCAGGCGCCTAACTTGGCACTGGGCCAAGTAGCCACGCGCGACACCGCGGATCGAGGGCACCGGACACATCGCGTGTGCTCGCACAACGCCGGCGCGGGGACACCGAATCGAACGCCGCCGACTTGGCGGCCCCGACGAGCTGCCCACTCTCGTGGACAGCCGCCAACGGTTCCGCTTGGTGGGTCCGCCGAGTCCCGCGACGCGAAACTGCAGTAGGGGGAAGATCGACTTCTCCGCTCTGTTCACCGCTTCCGCGTCCTGACCGGATCCACTGCGCCTGCGACGAGCAGTCGGCCGGTCCGTGCGCCCTGTCCCGGGCACCCGGCCCCACCCCGAGAACATGGACTGAAGGAGCCGAAACATGAGCACGGACAACAGGCCCGCCCAGGAGATCGTCGTCGTCATCGGCCCTGGCAGCATCGGCCTGGCCATCGCGCGCCGCGTCGGCACCGGACGCACCCTGCTGCTGGCAGCCCACGAAGAGAAGGCCTCGCAGGTCGCCGCCGAGCAACTGCGCGGCGAAGGCTACGACGTGGCCGTCCAGACCACCGACATCTCCGACCTGGCCCAGGTCGAGGCGCTGGCCGCCACGGCCGCCGGGATGGGCGCGGTCACCCAGGTGATCCAGGCCGCCGGCGTCTCGCCCACCCAGGCGACCATCGAGCGGCTGCTGCACGTCGACCTGCTCGGCACGGCGTATGTCCTGGACGCCTTCGCCCAGGTGATCGCGCCCGGCGGGGCCGGCATCGTGGTCGCCAGCATGGCCGGCCACCGGGAGAGCCCCTACGCACCCGAGATCGAGCACGCGCTCGCGACCACCGAGACCTCACAGTTGCTCGCGCTGCCGTTCCTGCAGCCCGAGCAGCTCGGCTCGTCCGTCCACGCCTACGCCATGTCCAAGCGGGCCAACTCGCTGCGTGTGCAGACCGCCGCCGCGGCGTGGGGCAAGCGCGGCGCCCGCGTCAACGCCGTCAGCCCCGGCGTGATCATCACCCCGCTGGCCCTCGACGAGCTCTCCGGCCCGCGCCGCGAGTGGTTCGACAAGGTGCGCGAGACCTCGGCGGCCAAGCGGTTCGGCACCTCCGAGGAGGTCGCCGCTGCCGCCGCCTTCCTGCTCGGCCGTGACGCCGGCTTCATCACCGGGGCCGACCTCCTGATGGACGGCGGCGTGACCGCGGCCCTGCGCGCCGGTGAGCTGACGACGCCATAACGAGCCGAGAGCCGCGGCCGCCGATCCGCCCTGATCCGGGCCCGCAGTCCGGGTGGGGCGGTTCGGCCTGTACGGTCCCGGCGCATGAGCCGTCGATCGAGAGTGCCGCGCAGGGAGAACTGAGGCGGCGGCGTGGCGGTCCTGGCGACGGCTGTGCCGCGCCCGGTTGAGGCCGTGGTTGTTGAGGTGCCGAGGACGTTGCGGCTCTCGATGAAGCCTCCGCCGTCGACGACGCTCACATCGTCGTCCTCGTCCGGCCGGAGTCGGACACAGCGCGGTGCGGCGGTTTCCGGCGCGCGAAGGATGGCCAATCCGCTGGGGCGCGGGGCGGGGGTCATGGCCGTAGAACTCGTCGTCGGGCCTGTGATGGCCGTGAGCGTCCGAAGCGGAGCGGGTGGCAACAGGAACCACCAGCGTTCGACTGTCAGGGCGAGGCGGGGTGCCCCGCCTCAGTCGTCGACCGGTCGTCGCCTGCCGACGTCCCCTTGGCGAGCTGCTCCTGCCCCAGCAGGTCGAGCAGGGTCATCGCGTCGTGATCGGCGGTGCCCGGCTCGGCGTAGTACGTCACCAGGCGGTGGCCGGGGGTGCCTTCCAGTTCCATGGACTGGTAGCCGAGGGTGAGGTCGCCGACCTCGGGGTGGTGGAAGGTCTTGCGGCCATGGGAGTGGCCCTTGACGTCGTAGCGCTCCCACAGGCGGGCGAACTCCGGGCTCTTGAGGAGGAGTTCACCCGCGAGCCGGGTCAGGTCCGGGGCGTCGGGATCGGTGCCGGCCAGGGCGCGCAGCCGCGCCACGCAGCCGCGGACCTGGGTGTTCCAGTCGTGGAACAGGTCACGCGAGGCGGGGTGGAGGAAGAGATAGCGGGCGACGTTGCGCTCTCTGGCCGGCCAGTCCTGGATACCGGGAAGGAGTCGCATTCCGCCGGGGTTGGCGGCGAGCAGGTCGTTGGTACGGCTGACGACGTGCGCGGGGTGGGGGCGCAGGCTCTCCAGGAGCAGTTTCACGCCGGGCCGGACGGTGCGGCTGGGGGCGGCGGGCGGCTCGGGGGCACTGCGCGCGGCGCGGGCGGCCAGGCTGCGCAGGTGCTCGTGCTCGTCGTCCTCCAGCAGGAGGGCGCGGCCGAGGGAATCGACCACGGACGCGCTGGGCCGGGTCTCCTTGCCGCGCTCCAGGCGGACGTAGTAGTCGATGCTGATCCCGGCCAGGGTGGCCAGTTCCTCGCGGCGCAGCCCGGGCGTACGGCGCAGGCCGGAACCGGCCGTCAGGCCGACCTCCTCCGGGGTCACGCGGGCCCGGCGGGCGCGTAGAAAGCTCCCCAGCTCGTTGCCCCCGCCGTTCCGCTGCTCGCTGTTCATGTCTTCCAGTCTGCGGGCCCCGACCGCCTCCTCGGCATATGCGTGGGGGGCCCTGTCACACCCCTGAATACCGCTCCCCTGCACAGCCCGCCCTGCCACGCAGCGGGTGATGGGGGAAGGGTCGATGTCATCGGAGATTTCCGTTCGGCGTCCTACGCCGGGCGGCTCGACGCCATGAGCGCGATCGTGCGACTCAAGGACATCGTCGAGGACAGCAAGGAGCAGAGCGTTGGAAATCCTGAAGAAGCAGCCCACCGTCAAGGCACCCGCCGACTGGTTCACCGGGGACGTCTGGTTCGACGTGATCCACGCCGGCGAGGAGCCCTCACGGATGCGCGCCAACATGGTGCGTTTCTCGCCCTGCGCGCGCACCGACTGGCACTCGCACGTGATGGGCCAGACCCTGCACATCGTCTCCGGCACCGCCCTGATCGGTACGCGCGACGGCACCGTCATCGAGGCTCACCCCGGCGACACGATCCACACGCCCCCGGGCGAGGAGCACTGGCACGGCGCGACCTCCGACCACTTCATGACCCACCTCGCGATGTGGGAGGGCGCGGGCGACGGCGGCCCGGAGACGACCTGGCTGGAGAAGGTCGACGACGCCGAGTACAACGCGCCGCGCAGCAGCACCCGCTGAACGACGAACCCGAGGGACCCGGAGGAAGGGCTAATGCGCACCACCACTCTCGGCCCTGACGGACCCGAGGTCGGCGTCATCGGCCTGGGTTGCATGGGCATGAGTTTCAGCTACGACCAGGCCACCCCGCGCGACGAGGCCACCCTGATTTCGGTGATCCATCAGGCCCTGGACCTGGGCATGACCTTGCTTGACACGGCCGACGTCTACGGCCCGTTCACCAACGAGGAACTCCTCGGCCGGGCGCTGAGGAACCATCGTGACCAGGCGGTGCTGGCGACCAAGGTCGGCGCTCTCACCCGTGATGCCCAGGGCGACCCCGTGATGGGCCTCGACAACCGACCGGAGCACATCCGCCGCTCGATCGACGAGAGCCTCGGCCGGCTCGGCACCGACCACGTCGACCTCTATTACCTGCACCGCACCGACCCGCAGGTGCCGATCGAGGAGAGCGTGGGCGCCCTGGCCGAGACCGTCGCGGCGGGCAAGGCCCGCGCCATCGGCCTGTCCGAGGTGAGCGTCGAGCAGATCAAGCGGGCGCAGTCCGTCCACCCGATCACGGCGGTGCAGTCCGAACTGTCGCTGTGGACTCGGGACTGGATGACGGAGGTGCTGCCCCACTGCCAGGAACAGGGCATCGCGTTCGTGCCGTACTCGCCCCTCGGCAAGGGGTTCCTCACCGGCCGGTTCTCGTCCCACGACGACCTGCCCGAGGACGACTTCCGGCGGGGCCTGGCCCGTTTCCAGCAGGAGGCGCTGCACACCAACCTGGCTATCGCCGAACGGGTGGGGGAGATCGCCGAGCGCATGAGGGCGACTCCGGCGCAGGTGGCGCTGGCGTGGGTGCTGGCACAGGGGGAGTACGTCATCCCCATCCCCGGAACCAAGACGCCGAAGTACCTGGCGGACAACGCCGGGGCGGCGGATGTCGAGCTGGGCGCCGCGGACCTCGCCGAACTCGATGCGCTTCCCGTGCCTACCGGAGGCCGCTATTTCTGATCAGCACCATCACACCCTGGGAGAAGGCTCATGCGAGCAACAGTGATGTACGGCGCCGGCGATGTCCGCGTCGAGAACGTACCCGACCCCAAGATCCAGAACTCAACGGACGCCGTCGTACGCGTCGTTCGCTCCTGCGTCTGCGGCAGCGACCTGTGGCCGTACGGCTCGATGCCCGCCTCCGAGGAGGGCCGGCGCATGGGCCACGAGTTCCTCGGTGTGGTCGAGGACGTCGGCTCCGACGTGTCCGGGCTGACGAGCGGTGACCTGGTGGTCGCACCCTTCGTCTGGGCGGACAACACCTGCGACTTCTGCCGCGAAGGCCTGCAGACCTCCTGCCGTCACGGCGGCCAGTGGGGCCCGAACGGTGTGGACGGCGGCCAGGGCGAGGCCGTCCGCGTGCCGCAGGCGCAGGGCACGCTGGTGAAGCTGCCGGTGGCCGAGGACTCGGCGCTGCTGTCGTCCCTGCTGACCCTGTCCGACGTGTACTGCACCGGCCACCACGGAGTCGTGACGTCCCGGGTGGCCCCCGGCAAGTCCGTCACTGTCATCGGTGACGGTGCGGTCGGACTGTGCGCGGTGCTGGCCGCCAAGCGGCTCGGTGCCGAGCGAATCATTCTCATGGGGCGGCACACGGACCGTACCGACCTGGGCCGCGACTTCGGCGCCACCGACATCGTGCCCGAGCGCGGCGAGGAAGGCGTCGAGCGGGTGCGGGAGTTGACCGGCGGCGACGGCACGCACGCGGTGATCGAGGCCGTCGGTGCCACGGAGGCGATGGACACGGCGCTGAGCATCGTCCGTCATGGTGGTGTGATCAGTCGGCTCGGTGTCGCGCAGTACACCGGGATCCCGCTCGGGTTCGAATCGATGATGGGCAACATCACGGTCACCGGCGGCGCCGCACCGGCCCGTGCCTACATCGAGGAACTGCTGCCCGACATCCTCGACGGCACGGTCGATCCCGGCCGGGTCTTCGATCACACCGTCGGCTTCGACGGCGTACCGGACAGCTACCGGGCCATGGCCGACCGGACCGCTCTGAAGGTCCTGATCCAACCCTGACCCGGTCGAGAGCCCCCGTCGGTCGTCAGTTCCGCTTCTCTTCGGCGGGTTCGGCATCCGACCCGTCCGGCCCGTCCGACCCGGTGGCGACCATGTCCAGCAGGACCATCTTGTCGTGGTCGGGGGTGCCGGGCTCGGCGTAGTGGGCGACCAGCCGGTGGCCCGGGAAGCCTTCCAACTGCATGGACTGGTAGTCGAGGGTGAGGGTGCCGACGTCCGGGATGTGGAAGGTCTTGGTGCCGTGGGTGTGCGCCCGTACGTCGTAGCGGTCCCAGAGCTGTACGAACTCCGGGCTCTCGGCCAGGAGTTCGTCGACGAGCCCGACGAGGTCGGGGGCGTCCGGGTCGGTGCCGGCCAGGGCGCGCAGGCGCCCCACGCAGGCGCGGATCTGCTCGTCCCAATGGTCGAACACCGTGCGAGCGCCGGGATTGAGGAAGATCCAGCGCGCGACGTTGCGCTTCTCCACCGGCCACTGCTCCATGCCCACGAACAGCCGTAGCCCGCCCGGGTTCCACGCGAGCAGGTCCATCGTGCGGCTGACCACGACCGCGGGGTGGGGCCGCAGGCTTTCCAGAAGCAGCCCGACCCCGGGCCCCACCGAAGAAGTGGGCGCCGTCGGTGGCTCGGCCGTGGTGGGGCGGGCGGCGCACACCGCGAGGTCCCGCAGGTGCTCGTGGGCGTGTTCGTCCAACAAGAGGACACGGGCGAGCGCGTCGACGACGGAGGGGCTGGGGTGGGACTCCCTGCCCCGTTCCAGGCGCGTGTAGTAGTCGATGCTCACCCCGGCGAGGGTGGCCAGCTCCTCACGGCGCAGCCCCGGCGTGCGCCGCAGGCCGGGGCCGGCCTTGAGACCGGCCTGCTCGGGTGTCACGCGGGTGCGGTGGGCGCGCAGGAAGCGCCCCAGTTCGGTGCCGTCGCTGCCGTTGCGCTGCTCACGTGCCATGCGGCCAGTGTGTCAGGGCGGGCAGGACGGATCCATGTGCGGGCTTGGAGGTTCCTGTGTGTGGCCCTGGGGGGTCCTGTCACACCCCCGAACAGCGCTCCCCGGCACAGCTCGGCCTGCCACGCGAGATGTCCGGCAAGCAGGCTGGATGACGGTCGAAGAACCCAATCCGTACCAACCACTCGTTTCCTCATCAGGAGATCCACCCGTGTCCAGTTCTGTCGCATCGGACAAGCCGTCGACGCCGGCCGATACCGCCGCCGGGCAGCCCCGCACCGCGAACGGTGCCCGGTGGGCTCTGGCGGCCGCGCTGCTCGGCTTCTTCGTGATGACGCTCGACGCCCTGATCGTCAACGTCGCGCTGCCCGAGATCGGGCGCGGTTTCGGCGGCGGGATGACGGGACTGCAGTGGGTGGTGGACGGCTACACGCTGATGTTCGCCGCACTGCTGCTGTCCGCGGGGTCGGTGACCGACCGGATCGGTGCGCGACAGGCGTTCGGGGCCGGGCTCGTGGTGTTCACCGTCGCCTCGGCGGCCTGCGGTTTCGCACCCAACCTGGGTGTGCTGATCGTGGCGCGGCTGGTGCAGGGCGCGGGCGCCGCGGTGATCGTGCCGGCCTCGCTCGCGCTGATCCGCGAGGCGTTCCCCGACCCGGCCGCGCGTGCCCGGGCGATCTCCGTGTGGGCGATGGGCGGCTCGGTGGGCGCCGCGGCCGGACCGGTGCTGGGCGGTGTGCTGAGCGAACTCAACTGGCGGATGATCTTCTTCGTCAATCTGCCGGTCGGCGTGCTGGCGCTGTTCCTGCTCACCCGGACCGCCCGCTCGCCCCGCCGTGCGGACGCTCCGTTCGACTGGACGGGGCAGATCGCCGCGGTGGCGGCGATGGGCGGCCTGACCTACGCGGCGATCGAGGCCGGCGCGGTTGGTGTGCGCGCGCCGCGCGTGCTGCTCGCACTGGCCGTCGCCGTGACGGCGGCGGCGGTCTTCCTGGTGGCCCAGGCGCGCGGCCGCAACCCGATGGTGCCGCTGGAGCTCCTGCGCGCCCGGACGATGGCACTCTCGGCGACCATCGGCTTCGCGCTCAACGTCGGCTTCTACGGGATGATCTTCCTGCTCGGCCTGTACCTCCAACAGGAACAGGACCTCTCGCCGATGGCCACCGGGCTGGCGTTCCTGCCGATGACTCTGCTGACCGCAGTCGTCAGCCCGACCGCTGCCCGGCTCGCCGCGCGATTCGGACCGCGCATGCCGATCATCACCGGGCAGCTCCTGATGGCCGCGGGCCTGGTGGCGCTGTGCGTTCCGCCGGCGTCGGCGCCCGCCTGGCTGCTGGTTCTGCTGATGATCCCGGTGGGAACCGGCGGCGGCCTCGCCGTACCGGCGGTGACCTCGCTGCTCCTCGACCGGATTCCCGCCCAGCGCGCCGGCACCGCGAGCGGCGTACTGAACGCCTCCCGCCAACTCGGCGGCGCCCTGTCCGTGGCGGTCTTCGGCGCCCTGGTCTCCAACCACACCCACTTCCTGCACGGGCTGCGCACCAGCCTCCTGATCGCCGCGCTCCTGGTGGTCCTGACCGCGGCGGCCTCCGTACTCCTCAAGGAGAAGACCTCATGACCTCGACATCGGCGCCATCGGCCTGGACGAGCCAGGAGCTCGACAGCATCGAACGCGCGGAGGAACTGGAGATCGCGTCCCTGCGGCGCGGCGGCGAGCTGGGCAGTCGGCGGACGATCTGGGTGGTCCGGGTCGGCGACGACATCTACGTCCGTTCCGTCAACGGCCCCGGCTCCGACTGGTACCGCGGCACCCGGGCCCGCCAGGAAGGCCGTATCCAGGCCGGCGGGGTCGCCAAAGACGTCACGATCATCGACGCCGGCGACGAGGTCAACGACGTCGTGGACACCGCCTACCGGACCAAGTACGGGCACTACGCCGCGTACATCGTCAAGGCCATCACCAGCCCCGAGGCGAGCTCCACCACGATGCGCCTCGAACCCCGCTGACCGAATTCCCTTACGGACAACCGCAGTTGAACCATAACCACCAGACCGGAGAAGTCATGCTCACCGTCCCTGCCTACGCCGCCACAGCCGCCACCGAACCCCTGGTCCCGACCACCGTCGAGCGCCGTGACGTAGGCGCGCACGACGTCCTCATCGAGATCAAGTTCGCCGGCATCTGCCACTCCGACATCAGCAACGCCCGCAGCGAGTGGGGTCCGTCGACCTACCCCCTGGTTCCCGGCCACGAGATCGCCGGCGTGGTCACCGAGGTCGGTGCCGAGGTCACCCGGCACTCGGTCGGCGACCGGGTCGGCGTGGGCTGCATGGTCAACTCCTGCCGTGAGTGCGCGTCCTGTCTGAAGGGCGAGGAGCAGTACTGCCTCAAGGGCAACACCCTCACCTACGGCTCCGTCGACAAGGACGGCACGATCACGCAGGGCGGATACTCCACCCACGTCGTGGTGACCGAGGACTTCGTCGTAGGGATTCCCGAGGGCATCAACCTCGACGAGGCCGCCCCGCTGCTGTGCGCGGGCATCACCACCTACTCCCCGTTGCGGCGCTGGGGCGCGGGCCCGGGCAAGAAGGTCGCCGTCATCGGTCTCGGCGGACTCGGCCACATGGCCGTGAAGCTCGCACACGCGATGGGCGCCGAGGTCACCGTGCTGTCCCAGTCGCTGAAGAAGATGGACGACGGCCTGCGCCTGGGCGCCGACCACTACTACGCCACCAGCGATCCGGCGACCTTCGAGCAGCTGGCCGGCACCTTCGACCTCATCGTCAACACGGTCAGCGCGAAGCTCGACCTCGACGCCTACCTCGGCCTGCTGGCCGTGAACGGCGCTCTCGTCAACGTCGGCGCCGCCGCCGAACCGCTGTCGCTCAACGTGTTCTCGCTGATCATGCGCGGCCGCTCCTACGCCGGTTCCCTGATCGGCGGCATCCGCGAGACCCAGGAGATGCTCGACTTCTGCGCCGAGCACGGCATCGGCTCCGAGATAGAGGTCATCCCGGCCGAGAAGATCAACGAGGCGTACGAGCGTGTCCTCGCCTCCGACGTGCGCTACCGCTTCGTGATCGACACCTCGACGCTGGCCTGACCCACGGCCACAGCCACAGCCAGGGTCACGTCGACCTGAGACCACCCCGTACGAGGAGCCCCCGCCCCCGAGAGCCCTCGTACGGGGTGCCGCCCGAGGGGCCCTGACACACCCTGGAACGCCAGCTCCCGGCATGGCACGGTCTGCCGTGGTGCGAGAACGGTGACCAGGCTCGATGCTCGTCGAAGACCCTCCCGCACCCGCGGAAGTCCACCTCCCCGTGTCCCATGCCCGCCCCGCAGACACAGCCGTACGAGAACCGAGGAGACGACCGGATGACCACCACCGCTCCCTGGACCGACGACGAACTCGACCGGGTCGGATCGGCCGAGGAACTGAACATCGCCTCCCGGCGGCCGGACGGTGAGCTGAGCAGCCGGCGCACCATCTGGGTTGTGCGCGTGGGCAACGACATTTACGTCCGTTCCGTGAACGGCCCCACCTCGGCTTGGTTCCGTGGCACCCGAGCCCGTCACGAGGGCCGTGTCGAAGCCGGCGGGGTCGAGAAGGACGTGGCGTTCGAGGACGTCGACGGCGAGATCAACGACGCGGTCGACGCCGCCTACCGCAGCAAGTACGGGCGCTACTCCGCCAACACCATCCAGCGCATCACAAGCCCCACCGCGGGCTCGACGACCATACGGCTCCTGCCTCACTGACCGACGCGGGAGAGGAACGATGTTCACCGTCAGCGCCCCTGAGGCCGCTGCGCACTGTGCCCCGACCAAGGGCGAGCACGGTCCCCACGATGTCGTGCGGTCGGCCGTACGACCCCCGAACCGGCCGGGAGACATGCCGTGATCGGTCTCGAACTCGTAGTTGTCCTCGGTCTGGCGGTGCTCCTGGGCAACGCCGCCGGTGACCGCTACAGGATCGCCCCACCTGTCGTGCTGCTGTTCTTCGGCGCACTGCTCGGCTTCGTGCCCGCGCTGCGCGAGGTAGAACTGCCGCCGGAGGCGGTGTTGCTCATCTTCCTGCCGGTGCTGCTGTACTGGGAGAGCCTGACCACCTCCCTGCGGGAGATCCGGCGCGATCTGCGGGGCATCATCCTGATGAGCACCGTGCTGGTCATCGGCACCGCCGGCGCGGTGGCGACCGTGGCACACCAACTGGGCCTGGCCTGGGGACCGGCATGGGTGCTGGGCGCGGCCGTGGCCCCCACCGACGCGACCGCCGTCGGCGTCCTCGCCAAAGCACTGCCCCGCCGCAACGTCACCCTGCTGCGCGCCGAGAGCCTCATCAACGACGGCACCGCGCTGGTGGTCTTCGGGCTGGCCGTCGGCATCACGGTCGGCGATGACCACTTCACCCTCCCGCACGTCACCTGGCTGTTCGCCGTCTCCTACCTCGGCGGAGCCGCGGCCGGAGCCTTGATCGCGTGGCTGGTGATCCGGGCTCGGCGGGTCTTCGACGACCCGCTGCTGGGCAATGTCGCCATGATCCTCACCCCGTTCACCGCCTATCTCCTCGCCGAACTCATCCACGCCTCCGGTGTCCTCGCGGCCGTCTCCGCCGGGCTGATCATGAGCCAGGCCGGACCGCGCATGGCCGCCGCCGCGATGCGCCGCCAGGCGGAGGAGTTCTGGTCGCTGGCCACCTTCCTGCTCAACGGCTCCCTGTTCGTCCTCGTCGGCCTGCAGGCACAGGCGGCCGTACGCGAACTGCACGGCAGTGACCTCACCCGCGCCCTCATCGCCGTCGCGGCCGTCTCCGCCGTCCTCATCGCCGCGCGCTTCGCCTTCAACTTCACCGTCCCCTACCTGATCCGCCTCCTCGACCGCCGTCCCCAGCAGCGGCTGCGCCGCATGAACTACCGCGCGAGGGTGGTCACTTCGATCGCCGGCTTCCGAGGCGCGGTCTCACTGGCCGTGGCCCTTTCGGTGCCGACGGCGCTCGACTCCGGCGCGCCCTTCCCGGACCGGGACACGATCGTCTTCGTCACCTCAGGAGTCATCGTCACCACCCTGGTCCTGCAGGGACTGCTGCTTCCGGCCGTGGTGCGCTGGGCCCGGCTGCCACGCGACACGTCGGTGGAGGAGGAGCGCTTTCTCGCCGAAACGACCGCCACGGAGGAGGCCCTCAAAGCCCTCCCCGCGCTCGCCGAGGAGCTGAACACGGACCCGGCGGTCACCGAACGCATGCGCGAGGAGTACGAGACCCACCTGCTCGTCGTCCGTGCCGGGGACGGCGAGACCGACGACGAGGACGAGGACGTCCTGCGCCACGACCGGCACTACACCGCACTGCGTCTGGCCCTGCTGGCCCACAAACGCGCCACGGTGCTCCGCCTCCGCGACGACCACGAGATCGACGACACCGTGCTGCGCCAGGTCCAGCGCCGTCTCGACCTGGAGGAAGTACGGCTGTCCCGGCGGCCGGCCGCCGAATGACCCCCACCAGGACAGGAGAAACCATGCCCGCATCCCCGGACGCGAACGCCCGCGACGAGATCCTGGCCGCCTACCGCGCCCACCTGCGGGCCATGACGGACGGCGACACCGACGCCCTGGACGACCTGCTCGACGACGGCTTCACCCTCACGCACATCACCGGCTACCAACAGCCCAAGGCCGAGTGGCTGTCCCAGATGCGGGCGGGCCAGTTCGTCTACCACCGCGTGACCGAGAAGAACGTCACCGTCGACGTGGAGGGCGACACGGCCGGCCTCGTCGGCCGCATCGTCACCGAGGCGACGGTCTACGGCACACACGCCGACTGGCCGCTGCAATTCAGCATGGACTGGGCCCGGGGCGGCGAAGAGTGGATCGCCCTGCGCTCCGTGGCCACGACCTGGTAGCAGCTGAGGGGCCCTGTCATACCCCTGAACGCCGCTCCCCGGCACAGCGCGGTCTGCCACACGCCACCACCGGCAACAAAGCTGAACGCGAAACGAAGATCACCTCTCCACACACAACAGGCCTCCCCGCACGGAGGCATTCCGCCGGACTTACGGCGGAAACAAAGAAGGGCGACACACGCATGGCACAGGAACCCTCGCGGGCCCAGCAACTGCTCGGTGACCTCGCGCCGAAGATGGTCCAACTGACGGACGACGTGCTGTTCGGCGACGTGTGGAAGCGCGAGGGCCTGTCCCCGCGGGACCGCAGCCTGATCACCGTCTCCGTGCTGGCCGCCACGTACCGCCCCGAGCAGTTGGGCAGCCATCTGCGGCTGGCGCTGGAGAACGGCCTGAGCAAGGACGAACTCGTCGAAGCCCTCACCCATCTGGCCTTCTACGCCGGATGGCCCAGCGGAATGGGTGCGCTCACCCAGCTCAAGGCCATCGTCGAGGACGAGACGAAGTAGAGGGAGCGCGGCACCCTGAAGCTCCTTGAGAAGAGGCGCTCGGCCAAGGCCCCACCGGAACGGTTCACCGGTGACGTGTGGGTGGACACGATCGCGGAGGCCGAGGAGCCCTCGCGACTGCGTGCGGCCATGGTGCGGTTCTCACCCTGCGCCCGCACCGCCTGGCACCGGCACGCCCTCGGGCAGACGCTGCATGTCACCGAGGGCATCGGCCGCAGGTCCTCGCGAAGCTGACGGACTTCTACGCCAAGCACCTCTGATCCGAAGGATCCGGACGGATCGCGAAGACTGGTGCGCCACAAGGCGGACGCGGCCCCCGCGCTGGTGGCCGGCCCCTGGTCGATCACACCACCTCTCCCGTCCCGGCCGCTGAACAAGGCCAAAGTGTCACGCAGGCTCTGGGCCGACGCGCACACCGCCAGGTCGCCCAGCCGCTCGCCCAGCTCCGCAGCCTCATCCAGCCACCCGAACGCCGTGGTGTGATCGTGCCGCAACGCCGCTGTCCAGGCGGCAGTGCCCTGGCCCGGGCCGTGGTGGGTTCGGGTGCGGCTGTGAGCGCGTGGTCGTGTCGGCGGCGTTCCTCACCGAGGAATCCGCCCTCGCATCAACGGAAGCGCGGCGGCCGGCGCCGGGATGGTCCGCGGGCCGCTGCCTTGGTCCCGCACCGCACCGCACCGCACCTAGATTGGCATGCTCGGCACGCAGCCGGGCAGGACGCTCCAGCCGGCCGGGGCCGTCCGAGTCGTCGGCGACCCTCCCTGCGAGCGCCAGGTGGAAGAGGTGATGCCGTCGCGGTATCCCATGCTCCCGGCCGGACTCGGCGAGCCGATCGTGCCCGTACTGGCGGATGGTCCGCAGCCGACGCCACTGTCCGGACCGGCACACGGCCGGGCGAATCACCGCCCGAGGCCCGGCATCCGGTTTCAGCCAGTCACCGCAGCCCGGACAACGCTGTCCGCGTGCGGGCTCATCGGCCACCCGACCAGACCTGCCCAAGGCCCATACCCGAAGTCGAGAAGCGGGCGCTCAGCACTGCATGAGGGTCTCACCGGCCGATCGTCCGGCTGCAGGGGCCGCCGGGCCATGTCCATTGGGCCGGCCAGGGTGTATCGCGAAGCCGACTGGGGCCGGTCGGCCCTAGTGCATCCGGGCCCAACGAGCGATGATCGTCCTCACGGCAGCTCACAGACCGTCCACCACCGGGGAACAGGGTGTTGTCATGGCCGAGACAGGTGCCTTCACGGAGCAGAACCCGATCCGTGTCTTCCTGCTGGACGACCACGAGGTCGTACGACGCGGCATCACCGACCTTCTGGACTCCGAACCGGACATCTCGGTCGTCGGTGACGCGGACACCGCCGAGCGCGCCGTTGTCCGCTGCACGGCGCTGCGCCCGCACGTCGCCGTGCTCGACATACGCCTCCCGGACGGCGACGGCATCACGGTCTGCCGGGAACTGCGCAGCCAGATGCCGGAGTTGGCCTGTCTGATGCTGACGTCGTTCGACGACGAGGACGCCCTGCTCGACGCCATCATGGCCGGGGCCTCCGGCTACGTCCTCAAGCAGATCAGAGGCTCCGACCTGGTCTCGGCCGTGCGGACGGTCGCCTCGGGCCAGTCGATGCTGGACCCCGCGACCACGGCCCGCCTGATGCGCTCGCTGCGCGCCGAGCCCGCCGAGACACCCGCCCTCGCCCCCGAACTGGCGAGCCTGTCGCCCCGCGAGCGGGACATCCTCGCGCTGATCGGGGAGGGGCTGACCAACCGCGAGATCGGCAAGAGGCTCTACCTGTCGGAGAAGACGGTCAAGAACCACATCTCCCGGCTGCTGGCCAAACTCGGTGTCCATCGCCGGGTCCAGGCCGCGGTTCTGGCTTCCCAGCTGGAGCAGCCGCACGCCGGCGACCGTCCCACGAAGTGAACTCCGACTGAGCCGACCAGGACCCATCCGGGCCGGTCGGCCCCTGCCCCTCCCCCGATGCCCGGCGCCACTCTGGTCCGGTCACCGAAAAGCCCGACTGCCTCCCTTGGCACAGGGCGGGCAGGAGACCCCGATGCGTACCGCAGCCCTCGACGGGACGACGCTGGAGAGGCTGCTCTCCGCGGCCGTAGCCGCCCCGTCGATCCACAACACCCAGCCCTGGCGCTTCCGCCTGGACCCGGAGACCCTCACCGTCGAGATCCGCGCGGCCACGCAGCGCGGCCTGCGCCACATCGACCCGACCGGCCGCGCCCTGCACCTGTCCGTCGGCTGCGCCGTACTCAACCTCCGAGTCGCGGTCGGGCACTTCGGCTGGGAACCGGTGCCCCGGCTGCTCCCACGGCCCGACGAGCCGGACCTGCTCGCCACCGTACGTCTCGGCGGCACCGCCAGGACGTCCTCCCGCACTTCCTTGTACGACGCCGTGTGGCGCCGGCACAGCAGCCGCTTCCCCTTCTCGGAACGGCCGTTGCCCGCCGCCCTGCTCACCGAACTGGCCGAAGCGGCACACGAGGAAGGGGCCCGACTGCTCCGTGTCTCACCAGCACAGGGCGACCGCGTGCTGCGGCTCACCGGGGAGGCGGAGCACCGCAACGCCGACGATCCGGACCGAGCTGCGGAGAGCCGCCACTGGGTGGTCAAGACGGACGACTCCGGCCTGGGCATCCCACCCGAGGTACTCGGCCCCCAGGACTTCCGGGACCGTATTCCGATGCGGGACTTCGGCGCCCACCGCCACGTGGAGACGCTCACCGCCCGCCCTTTCGAACGGCGACCCTCGATCGCCATCCTGTCCACCACTCACGACCTCCGGGCCGACTGGCTCCGCGCGGGCCAAGCCCTCGAACGAGTCCTGCTGATCGCGACCACCCACGGCGTCCAGGCATCACTCCTGCACCAGGCGCTGGAATGGCCCGACCTGCGCGAAGAACTCATGGCACCGGCGGACGCCCGCCCTTCACACGCGCAGATGGTGATCCGCCTCGGGTACGGCCCCGAGGGGCCCGCCTCGCCGCGCAGCACCAAGGCCCTGTTGTCGCCGGGAGACTCTTGACGAGCCTTCGGTTGCCTACGGCTGCGGGGCCTCGTCGGCCGCTGTGCCGGATCACTGCGGCCATCGCCTGCTGCGCTCCAGACAGCACCGTGCCCTGGACTGCATCCACTGAGTATCGGTCAGCGCAACGGCCGCCGTCAGCGGCGCACGGGGGCTGAAGTCCCGCCACCACGCCCAACTCCTTCTTGAGGACTCCGGGGATGGCGGGTGGGATCACCGGATGCGGTACTGATGCTGCTCACCCTGCCTGGTCTGCCGCGCGCCCCTCTACGAAGCGCGAGGCTACGGGCGCACTGAGCGATGCGGCCGTGGTTGCGTCGTGGTGGCGCCGGACCCAACGCAGGGCTTCATCGGCTCCCCAGACAATGAGCGGGAACGGTGCGATGACCGCGAGCTGAGCCGGGCTGAGGGCTGCCGTGCCGAAGATGTGCTGGAGGGGCGGTGCGTAGACGACCGCCGCGGTGAAGGCCAGCTCGAAGGCGATGCCCCACAGGAGCAGGCGGTTGGTCCAGATGCCGACGGTGAACAGGGAGGCGCGGTCGGTGCGGGCGGCGAAGGCTGTGCCGATCTGGCAGGCGACGATGCCGACGAACGTGATGGTCGTCGCTTCCAGATATGCCTGGTGCAGCGGGGTGCCGCCGCCCGTGGGGTCTCCTGGGTGCCAGCCGGCGTGCCAGAGGGTGAAGAGGAAGCCGCCCATGACCAGGACCGCGGAGATCGTTCCCAGGAACGCCCATGCGCGGAAGAGGAGGGCCCGGTCGATGACTCCCGTCGTGCGGGGTCGGGGCGGGCGGGACATGAGTCCGGGCTCGGCGGGCTCGCGTCCCAGTGCGAGCGCGGGGAGTGTCTCGGTGCCGAGGTCGATCGCCAGGATCTGCAGGACCGTCAGCGGCAGCGGGATCTGGCCGCCGGAGAGTGCGAAGACGAGGAAGGGGACGACCTCGGGTACCGCGTGGGCGAAGATGTAGAGCACGAACTTGCGGACGTTGTCGAAGACGCGTCGTCCCGCGTCGACCGCGGAGACGATGGTGGCGAAGTTGTCGTCGGTGAGCACCATCGTGGCTGCCTCGCGGGCCACGTCCGTTCCCGACTTGCCCATGGCGACGCCGATGTCGGCGTGGCGCAGCGCGGGGGCGTCGTTGACGCCGTCTCCGGTCATCGCCACGACCTCGCCCTGCGCGCGCAGGGCTTCGCAGATACGGAGTTTGGCTTCGGGTGAGGTGCGGGCGAAGACGATCTCCTGTCGTTGCGCGAGCAGTTCGTCGAGGTCCTTGTCGCTCATCCGGTCCAGTACGTCACCTGCGAGGACCGGGCTGCCGACGTGTCCGATGCCGACCTGGCGGGCTATCTCCGCGGCGGTGAGTCCGTAGTCGCCGGTGATGACGTGGATGCGGATTCCGGCCTGGTGCGCGTCCTTGACGGCGTCGGCGACGCCGGCACGCGCGGGGTCCGCCATGGCGACCAGGCCGATCAGGGTCAGTCCGGATTCCGCTGCCGGCCGGTCCACCGGCACCGTCTCCCCGTGGTCCAGGACGTGGTGGGCGATGGCGAGCACTCGCAGTCCGGACGCCGCGTAGCCATCGATGGTGGCACTCAGCTCTGCGCGCAGGGCCTCGTCCAGTTCGACGCTCTCTCCCTTCGCGTCGAGGAGGTGGGTGCACCAGGGCAGGACGGCTTCGGGGGCGCCGTTGGTGTGCACCGTGGCGGCGCCCGCTTCGTCGTTCACGGTGGACATGCGCTTCAGGTGGGCGTCGAAGGGAAAGATCGTGCGGCGGTCGGCCTTGCGCTGTGCGGGCCCGACGGCGACGCCGAGGTCCTCGGCCAGGCGCAGGATGGCGAGTTCGGTGGGATCGCCGCTGCCCTGAGGCTGTGCCTGTGTGGGTGCCTCGGCCGTGGTGCAGGCGGCGCCGCTCGCGGCGAGGACTGCCGCCTGCGGCTCGTGAGCGGCCCCGTCCGCGTCCATCTCGCCGCCCGCCAGCCACAGCCGGGTGACCCGCATCCTGTTCTCGGTGAGGGTGCCGGTCTTGTCCGTGCAGATCACGGTCGTCGATCCCAGGGTCTCGACTCCCGAGAGGCGTTTGACGACGGCTCCTCCACGGGCGAGTTCCCGCACTCCCGCGGCAAGGGCGAGGGTGATGGTCGGCAGCAGCCCTTCGGGGACGTTGGCGACGATCAGTCCGATGGAGAAGCTGATGGCCGCGCTCCAGCCCAGCCCGGCGGCGACGCCGATGGGCAGGAAGGCCGCGCCGATCGCGACCGCGACGACGGCGATGATCCAGGTGGCCCGCCGCACCTGCTTCTCCAGAGGGCTGCGTTCCGTGTGCACGCGCTGTGACAATGCGGCGATGCGGCCCAGTTCGGTGTACATGCCCGTCCGGGTCACGACCGCTTCCGCCTCGCCGCCGCTGCAGGTGGTGCCGCTGAAGACGAGTTCGTGTGCCTCCAGCAGGGAGCCGGTCTCGTCGGACGGCTCGGGCGAGCGCGTCACCGGAAGGGATTCGCCGGTCAGTGAGGACAGGTCGAGTGTGAGGGTGCCCTCGATGATCCGCGCGTCGGCGCAGACCCGGTCGCCCTCGGAGACGATGAGGATGTCGCCGGGCACGAGGTCCTTGGCCGCGATCTCGCACCGCACCTTGTCGCGTACGACCCGGGCGGTGGGCGGCAGGAACGCGGCCAGTGCCTCCACGGCCCGCTCGGCCTGCATCTCCTGGATGAAGGCGAACCCGGCGTTCAGGAGGATCACGGCCACAACGGCGATGGCGAGCGCCGGTGTTCCTCCGGCCCATGCCAGAACGGCCGCGAGGGCGAGCAGAATCGCCAGGGGCTGGGTGAACTGGGAGAGTAGCTCGCCCGGCCAGCGCCTGCCGCCGGAGCGGGTCAGTACGTTCGGGCCGTAGACCAGTTGTCTGCGGGTCGCCTCCCGGCTGGTGAGGCCCGAGGGGGAGGTGCGCAGGTCGCGGAAGAGTTCCGCCGGCTGCCGCCGTTCGTCGGCCTGCTCGGCGTTGTCGGGCTCACCGGGCAGCGCGGCTTCTCGCTCGGCGGTGTGTGATGACCGGGTCATGAGGGGCTCTCCCGGGAAGGAACGTGCCTGAGATGGTGCGGAGGTGCCTCGAAGCCCTTGTCCGTCAGGGCCAACACGCCACGAGCGGGCGGTCGTTGGACTCGGCCGGAGGGCTCTCCGGCGGGCGGGTCACGGTTGGGGGATGACGACGACCGGGCAAGGCGCGTGCTGCACGCAGTGCTGGCTGACCGAGCCGAGCAGGATGCCGGTGAAGGTGCCGTGGCCACGGCTGCCCAGGACCAGGAGTTGTGCGGTGCGGGCCGCGTCCATCAGTACCTGTACGGGATGGCCCTCGTCCACGCGGATCCTCACCTCGGCCGGGTGGTCCAGCTGGTCGCGTACCGCGGCGACGGTTTCCCGCAGGGCTTGTTCGGCGATCTTGGCGAACTCGGTTCCTTCGGGCACCAACGGGCTCCAGCCAAGGGTGTACGCGTACACCTCGGGGGACTGCCATGCGGCGACCGCTTCGACGGTGCTGCCGGTCAACTCGGCCTGCGCCAGGCCCCACCGCAGTGCTGCCTGCGAGCAGGCCGAGCCGTCGACACCCACGACGACGGGTGAGGGCCTCTCGTCGGTGCGCTGAGCCATGCCGTTCTCCTGCCGGTCGGTTGCCAACAGAGCCGGCTTGCCCGAAGGCAGCGCGGGCTCGCGCCGCCGGGACTTCGACGGAGGCGCCTCGGCAGATGTGCCGGCCACTACGGGGAGAGCCGGACAGACACCTTCACGCTACGCACCCTCGCCGAACGCGTGGCGGGCCAACCGGCCCCACCTCCAGGGCCGCATGGCCCTCTCTGTATGGCCCACCTGTATCCGGGCCGAGACGAACGCGATGGGGGACCTGTTGGCCCCTGCCTGCGCCGGAGGTGGCGAGCCATGCTGGGAACACGGCACGAACTGCGGAGCCCGACCTGGCCCGCCACCAAGGGGCTTTCCCCCTTCCTGGCGCATGAGCCCGGTCCAGCTTCCGGTCTGCCTTCGGGCTCCGGCTGGAGCACGAAGGAGCCAGAGGTGTCGTGCCCTATCCGAGGAGCAGCACCGTGGAAACACTCGTTTTCCTGATCGTCATCGTGGCCGTGCTGGTCGTCGTGGCGATCGCCATGGCCGTCAAGGTCGTCAAGCAGTTCGAGCAGGGCGTGCTGTTCCGGTTCGGCCGGCTGGTCGGGCCTCGATCTCCCGGTCTGCGGTTCATCATTCCGTTCGTCGACGTCCTGCACCGGGTCTCGCTGCGGATCGTCACGATGCCCATTCAGTCGCAGGGGATCATCACGCGCGACAACGTCAGCGTCGATGTGTCGGCGGTGGCGTACTTCCGTGTCGTGGATGCCGTGAAGTCGGTCATCGCGATCGAGAACGTGTACGCCGCGATCAACCAGATCGCCCAGACCACGCTGCGCAAGGTCGTCGGACAGCACACGCTGGACGAGACGCTGTCGGAGACCGACCGCATCAACCTGGACATCCGCGAGATCCTCGACGTCGCCACCGTCGAGTGGGGCGTGGAGGTCACCCTGGTCGAGCTCAAGGACATCCAGCTGCCCGACAGCATGAAGCGCGCCATGGCCCGCCAGGCCGAGGCCGAGCGGGAGAAGAGGGCGAAGATCATCAACGCCCAGGGCGAGTCCCTGGCCGCAGCGGCCCTCGGGGAGGCGTCGGACATCATGATGGACCACCCCCTGGCCCTCCAACTCCGCAACCTGCAGAGCCTGGTGGAGATCGGCGTCGACAAGAACACCACCGTCGTCTTCCCCGCCCCGCTGATGAGCACCATCGGCGAGCTCGGCTCCTTCCTCGCCCGTGAGACCGCGGCCGCGGGCTCCGCGACACCGCCGCCCGCCAAGCGCGTCACGACCAGCCCGGATCCCGTACTGAACGGGGCGCCCATGGCCGTCTGATCAACCGCCCCAGTGACGCGGGTGGTGGTCCACTTGTGCCTGACCCGAATGGGGCTACGGTGGGCGCAGACGTCCTGGACCCCGGCGGCTTACTGCCAGTTGACACGGATGTACCGGGGCGGCCCTGCATACGGCCGCCCGGTGCTTCCCCCTGCGGCCACCGGCTCGGTCCCGACTCCCTTGTCCATAGGCCGCGTTCACGGACGCACGGTGCTGGACCCGGAGCTCGTGACCGTGTCCTGGGGCATCGGCGAGGACCGTTGCTCCGGGTTTCCCCTCCCAAAGACACACGCCCTGTCCCGCACCACGGCGCCGTGCCGACCGCTTCCGGATAGAGGCACCATGCCCACCCCTCAGGTATGCACCAGAACAGGCGAACCCGGAACCCGGAGCCGGTCCTGGTGACCACACCGGACAGGGCCAAAGCCGCCCACACGTCACCCCATGAGCTCCGGACCGAACAACTCCTCGCCCGCCGGCGCTCGGTCGTCGCCTGGTGCGACCGTCACCTGATGGCCATCCATACCCTGTCCAGCCTCATGACGGGCGACCAGGGCGTAGTCGACGCGGCCCTGTCCGAAGTGCTCAGCGACCCTGCCGAGCCTGCCGCCGCCCAGGACCGAGGAGAGGGCCCCGCCCCTGCTGCGCCCGCTCCTCACCGAGCACGCTCGCTCCCCGCCCCCGCGCATCTGCCCACTACCAGGGACCGCTGTCCCGATATAGCCGCCTCCCCGTTCGACCGCGTCGAACTCGCCCTCCACCTCATCGGAGACCGCTCCAGCGCCGTCGTCTCCCACCTGCTCGGTCTCCCCGAGCGTTCCGTCGTCGCCTCCTTGCGTTCGGGACTGTGGGTGCTGTTCACCCCCTGCGACGGCGATTCCGGCCACTCGCTGCGGGAGCAGCACTCCGCCACCGCGGCGGACCACCGCCACGGCCCGGGCTGAGCCGCAGCGGACCCGGACCACAGCCTGCGGTGCCCGTCGTGGTGCCGCCGGCCCTGCACGTGAACAGACAGCGAGGAAGACCCCCTATGAGCACCCGCATGAGCAACGAGGCGCCCGACGCCGCCCAACCGGCTCCGCAGGCCCCGCCCCCGGACAAGGCGGCGCCGGCGGGGCGGTTCGGCCTGCCCACCGCCACCGCGCTGGTCATCGGATCGGTGATCGGTACCGGGGTGTTCGCGCTGCCGTCCGCACTGGCGCCGTACGGCCCGATCAGCCTGGTCGCGTTCGTGCTGGTCACCGTCGGTGCGCTTGCTCTGGCGTTCACGTTCGGCGCGCTGTCCAAGCGGGTGCCGGGATCGGGCGGACCGTACGTGTACGCCAGGGACGCCTTCGGTGACTTCGGCGGGTTCCTCAACGCGTGGTCGTACTGGATCACGGCCTGGGCGGGCAACGCCGCCATCGTCGTGGCCTGGGTCGGGTACGTGGAGGTGTTCTGGAACACCGGCCATGCCAAGACGTGGTCCATCGTGATCGCGATGGCCGGCCTGTGGATCCCGGCGGCCGTCAACCTGTCCGGCGTACGCAACATGGCGGTCACCCAGATCGTGACGAGCGTGCTGAAGTTCGTGCCCCTGCTGTTCATGGCCACCATCGGCCTGCTCTTCATCCGGGTGCACAACTTCGGCCCCTTCAACGCCGGTGGCACGTCGGCAGGTTCGGCGATCTCCGCCGCCGCCGCGATCGCGCTCTTCAGCTACATCGGCATCGAGACGGCGTCGGTCGCCGCAGGCCGGGTCCGCGATCCTCAGCGCAACGTCGGCCGCGCCACGGTCCTGGGCACCATCGGCTGCGCGGTGGTCTACATCCTGGGCACGCTCACCGTCTTCGGCACCGTGTCCAACGCCGCCCTGCGCACGTCGTCCGCTCCGTTCACCGACTCGGCCGACGCCATCTTCGGCGGCCGGTGGGCCGGCCAGACCGTGGCGGTCGCCGCGATCGTCTCCGGCCTCGGCGCCCTGATCGGCTGGACCCTGGTCGTCGGCGAGATGCCGATGGCCGCGGCCAAGGACCGGCTCTTCCCCGCCGTGTTCGCCCGTACCCGGCGCGGGGTGCCCGTGTTCGGCATCGTCAGCTCGACCCTGCTCGCCTCCGTCCTGACCGCCGTCAGTTACACCCGCTTCGAGAAGGTCTTCACCACGCTGGTGCTGCTGTCCGTGGTCACCGCGGTCATCCCGTACCTGTTCAGCGCCGGGGCCCAGCTGTACTGGCTGCTCACCCGCGGACGGCACATCCGGTGGCAGCACCTGGTCCGCGACTGCGGTGTGTCCGGCGTGGCGCTGGTCTTCTCGTTCTGGTCACTGGCCGGCAGCGGCTACCAGGCCGTCTACTACGGCACGTTCTGCCTGCTCCTGGGCCTGCCCGTCTACATCTGGCTGAAGGTGGGGCGCGGCGAGTACGGCGAGAGCCTGGTCGTGCCCTTCGACAGCACAGCCGCCCTCACCTCCCCTGCCGGCCCGCCCGGCACCGGACAACTCCCCCAATGAGCCACCCCCACCAATGTGCCGAGGAGACCACTGTGACCCGCACGCTCGGAGTGCATTCCGAAGTCGGCCACCTACGCGAAGCCGTCGTCCACCGCCCCGGCCTGGAACTCAGCCGCCTGACCCCCGCCAACTGCCACGAACTGCTCTTCGACGACGTGATGTGGGCCGCGAAGGCCCGCGAGGAGCACGACGCCTTCACCCAGGTCCTCCGCGAACGCGGTGCCACCGTCCACCACTTCGACACCCTGCTCGCCGAAACACTGGCACTCCCCGAGGCGCGGGCCTTCGTACTGGACCGCGTCTGCACCCCGGAACAGGTCGGCCCCACCCTGGCCGGACCACTGCGCGCACTCGCCGACGAGGCCGACCCGGCGACCCTGGCGAAACTCCTCATCGGCGGAGTGACCCGCATGGACCTCTCACCGCTACGGGTGCGCAGCCTGCGCTGGCAGACCCTGGGCCCGGACGACTTCGTCCTGACGCCACTGCCCAACACCCTTTTCCAGCGCGACAATTCGGCCTGGATCTACGGCGGCGTCACCATCAACCCGATGGCCAAGCCCGCCCGGCAACGCGAATCCCTGCACAGCAGGGCCGTGTACGGGTACCACCCGCTGTTCGCCGACGCGGGGTTCCCCGTCTACTACGGCGACGACGACACCGGCCACCAGCCCGCCACCCTGGAGGGCGGGGACATCCACGTCCTGGGCCGGGGCGTCGTACTGATCGGGATGGGAGAGCGGACCACCCCGATGGGCGTGGAGATCCTGGCCCGTGAGCTGTTCCGCAGCCGCCAGGCCACCACCGTGATCGCCGTGCAACTGCCGAAGTCGCACGCCTTCATGCACCTGGACACCGTCCTGACCATGATCGACACCGACACCTTCGTCCGCTACCCCTACCTCGACCCGAAGGCCATGCACACCTGGGTGATCGTCCCCGCCGACCCGGAGGAGGTCGTCGAGCACGACACCGCCGACCTGCACGTCGAGCATCGCGACGACCTGTTCGCCACCATCGCGGATGCCCTGGGCGTCGACAAACTCCGCGTCCTGTCCGCCGACGAGGACGCCAGGGCGGCCGAGCGCGAACAGTGGGACGACGCCAACAACTTCCTCACCCTCGCCCCCGGTGTCGTCGTCGGCTACGAGCGCAACACCGTCACCAACACCATGCTGCGTGAGAACGGCATCGAGGTCCTCAGCATCCCCGGCAACGAGCTGGGCCGCGGCCGGGGCGGCGCACGCTGCATGACCTGCCCCACCCGACGCGACGGCATCTGACGCTTCATCACCTCGGCCCGACCACCTCTGAGGACTGATTCCATGACCGCTCCCATGACCGCTCCGCCGACCACCACCGCCCACCACCCGGGCTCGCTGCTCAAGGAACTCGACCTGGACAAGGCGCAGTTCCTCGGACTCATCACCCGGGCCGCACAACTCAAGCAGGACAAGGCCGACGGCACCGAACGCCCCCGGCTGACGGGCCGGAACATCGCGCTGGTCTTCGAGAAGAGCTCCACCCGCACCCGCTGCGCGTTCGAGGTCGCCGCCCACGACCAGGGCGCCCACGTCACCTACCTCGGCCCTGACGGCTCCCACATCGGCCACGAGGAGTCGATCCGGGACACCGCCCGCGTGTTGGGCCGGATGTTCGACGGCATCGAGTTCCGCGGCTTCGCCCAGGACACCGTGGAACAACTCGCCGACCACGCCGGGGTACCGGTGTGGAACGGCCTCACCGACTCCTGGCACCCCACCCAGATGCTCGCCGACATCCTCACCATGACCGAACACCACCCCGGCCCGCTGGAGCAGACCGCCTACTGTTTCCTGGGCGACGGCCGCAACAACGTCGCCCGCTCCCTGCTGGTCACCGGCGCCCTCCTCGGCATGGACGTACGCATCGCCGCCCCCCGTGAACTGTGGCCCCCCGACGATGTCATCGCCGCCGCCCACCGCCTCGCCACCACCAGCGGCGCCCGCGTGCTGGTGACCGACGACGTCGAACAGGGCGTGGCAGGCGCCGACTTCGTCTACACCGACGTATGGGTCAGCATGGGCGAGTCCGACGAGCGATGGAGCGCCCGCATCGACCTGCTCCTGCCCTACCGCGTCACCGAGAAGGTCCTGCACGCCTCGGGAAAGCCCGACACGAAGTTCCTGCACTGCCTGCCCGCCGTCCACGACCGCAGCACCCAACTCGGCGAGCGCCTCCATGAGTTGTACGGCCTCAGCGGCGCCGAGGTCACCGACGACGTCTTCGAATCGCACCGCTCGATCGTCTTCGACCAGGCCGAGAACCGGCTGCACACCATCAAAGCGGTCCTCGTCGCCGCCCTCGGCGACTGAGGCGGCCGGCATGCGCATCGTGGCCGCACTCGGCGGCAACGCACTCCTGCGACGCGGCGAGAAGCCCGACGCCGTCATCCAGATCGAGCACGTCCGGGCCGCGGCCCGGGCCCTCGCCCCGCTCGCCGCGCACCACGAGCTGCTCATCTGCCACGGCAACGGCCCGCAGGTCGGCATGCTCTCCCTGGAGAGCGAGAACGACCCGTCCCTGACCCGCCCCTACCCACTGGACGCGCTCGTCGCCCAGACACAGGGCATGATCGGCTACTGGCTGGCCCAGTGCCTGCACAACGCCGGAGTGACGAAGCCGGTCCTGAGCATCGTCACCCAGACGCTGGTCGACGCGCACGACCCGGCCTTCGCCGCGCCCACGAAGTTCGTCGGACCTGTCTACGATCACCAACACGCTCTGGAACTTGCCGAGTTGCACGGCTGGCAGGTCGCCGCCGACGGTGACCGGTGGCGTCGCGTGGTTCCCTCGCCCGAGCCACGGCGGATCGTCGAGCAGGACTCGATCACCCATCTGCTGGAGAACCAGGCGGTGGTCATCTGCGGAGGCGGCGGCGGAGCCCCGGTCGTCGACGACGGCACCGGCCTGCTCCAGGGCGTCGAGGCCGTCGTCGACAAGGACTTCACCGCGGCCCTGCTCGCCGTCGCCGTGCACGCCGACCGGCTGCTGGTACTCACCGACGTGCCCGCCGTGATGGCCCACTTCGGCACACCCCAGGCCACCCCGCTGAGCCGCCTCGACCCGGACGACCTGGCCCGTATGCGGTTCCCGGCCGGTTCCATGGGCCCCAAGATCGCCGCCTGCCACCGCTTCGTCACCGCCACCGGCCGGCGAGCCGCCATCGGTTCGCTGTCCGAGGCCACGGCCGTCCTGGACGGCAGCGCCGGAACCACCATCACCGCGGACCCTACCCACCGTACGGATGCCCGGCCAGGCCCCGGACCGGTGAGCGAGCCCGTGCCCATGTCCACCACGGTGACAGGACAGGAACGCGGTTGACCCTGCAGACAGCCTCCGCCCCCGGCCGACGATCCTCCCGGCACCGATCCATAGGAACCGTCGGCCGATCCGTTCGCGGACCCGAGGAGTCCCCGGACGGGTTCACGCCGTGGACTCGGCGCGCTCCTTGAGGGTGAGAAGCATCTTGCGCTCCATGACGAGGCTTCCGGGTTCCATGACGTAGCAGGAGAAAGCCCTGGACGCGAGGGAGGGATCGGGAGTGGCGATGCGATTGCGGCTCACGAGCCTGGTCGCGCCGTCCTGCGGGTAGAGGCCGAACGCCCAGATCCAGAAGCCGTCTTCGGAGCGCAGCACCAGCGTGTGGTCGGACTCCAGGACTTCGATCCGCATGCGCGGACCGCGGGTGCCCAGGGGGATGACGTCGCCGACTTTCAGGTCCTGGAACTCGGGCAGGATTTCATTCGCGCTGTGCATGTCCAGGCCGAGGAGGTTCTCGACCCAGTCGTAGGTGTACGCGCCGCCCCGGCCTGGGCCCATCTGCACCAGCCAGGGCCAGACCGCCGAGGGGGGCGCATCCACGGTGATCGCCCGTGTCGAGACCAGCGGCGCGCCGGGCAGGAGTTCATCGCCGGGCATCGCGCGACCGGCTTCCGCGTGGCTCGCGCCCCATGTCAGACACCGCCTGCGCCAGAGCAGCGGGTAGCCGGCGCCTGCGAACGCGGCAACTACGGCAATGGCTCTCACGGCAACAGACTTGCTGTTCATCGCGGCCTCCTCGAAGGGGGTGATCGACGGCACGAGCCGTGCGTACACGGTCAGGAGGTTTTCCTGCGGCGGTTCCTGGCGTGGAGCAGAACTGCCACGACGATCAGCGGGACATGGATGGCTGGCAGGTTGTGGGCGAGCCATTTCGGCAGGTAGATGTCGGTGACGGGAGCCCTGCTGCCGCCGAGCGGAACGGCCAGCTCGGTGAGGGGGCAACTGGCCCCGTTCGCCAGGAAGATCAGGCTCTCCCCGGCCACGACCGCGGCGGCGACCGCCACCCGCCGATCGGATCGTCCGGCGACTCCGGAGTACAGAAGGTAGACCATGCACGATTCCACCGAGAACCAGATGAGCGTGTGGACGGCCTTGAGCGTCCGCAGCGCCACCGGATGCACCTGCTGCGGCGCGGGACGAGATGCCCCGGCAACAGTGGGCGACCGGACTGCCGTCACCGGAGAGACCGGTACGCCGTCCGGACGGGTCGGGCGTGGGCCGCTCATGCGTCACGCCGTACGAGAAGAACCGCCGCGAGGGCGAGCGTCGCTGCGGCGTAGCCGGACAGGAGGAGAAATCCTCCCGCGGGGCTCAGCAGGTTGGGGAAATGGACGACGGCCGACATCGCGGCCCCGGCCGAACTCGGCAGGTACCGCGTGACGTTGTCGTTCCACGGGGAGGGCAGCAGGGCCACCAGGCCGGGCACGACGAGGAGGACCGCGAACAGCACCGCGACCGCTCCCGCGGTCCGGCGCAGGACGGCCCCCACGCCGACGGCGATGACCGCGATCAGGACGAGGTGCGCCACTCCCCCGATCACGGCGCGCAGGACGCCCGGGTCGGAGATCGAGACGCCGGCATGCTGGGGGGCGAGGAGTGCCTGGCAGACGAAGAACGCCGCGGCGCAGGAGACGAGGCCGATCGCGGCGACCACCGAACTGAACGTCGTGACCTTCGCGGCGAGCAGCAGACGTCGCTGCGGGGTGGCGCCGAAGGTGAGCTTGATGGTGCCGGTGACGTATTCGGAGGTCATGACGAGCACCCCGAGGACGCCGATGGACAGTTGGGCGAGGTTGATCCCCGCGAAGCTGTAGAGCAGCGGGTCGAATCCGGTGGCCTCCGCGGCTGTCCGGTGATCCCAACGGCTGACTTCGAGTCCCGTGAGGAGGGTTCCGAGGCCGACCGTGCTCACCAAGGTGAAGATCAGCACCCACAGGGTGGAGCGGACGGTGCGCAGCTTTGTCCACTCCGCGCGTACGGCTGCCATGAACACCCTGGGCAGCGTCGGAGGGATCGGAACGTGGCGGGGGGCGAGAGTCTGGCTCATCGGGTGCTCCGCAGAGGGCTGTCGGCCGTAGCGCGGAAGTCGGCGTGCTCGTGGGTGAGTTCCATGTAGGCGTCCTCCAACGAGGCGCGCTGGGCCGACAGTTCGTAGAGAGTCACTCCCGCCCCGGCCGCGAGAATCCCCACGTCGCGGCACTCCATTCCCTTGACCGACAGTTCTTCCGCGCCGTTCATGGTGACCGTCGCGCCTTTCTCGCGCAGCAGTGCGGCGAGGCTGGGGGCTTCGGGTGTCGCCACGCGTACGTGGTGGCCCGAGGTGCGTTCGATGAACTCGGCCACGCTCCCCGACGCCAGCAGGCGGCCTCGTCCGATGACGATGAGGTGGTCGGCGGTCAGAGCCATCTCCGACATCAGGTGGCTGGAGACCAGCACGGTGCGCCCTTCTGCGGCGAGGGAGCGCAGCAGTCGGCGTACCCACAGGATGCCTTCGGGGTCCAGGCCGTTGATCGGCTCGTCGAAGATCAGCACCTGCGGGTCGCCGAGCAGCGCGGCGGCGATACCGATCCGCTGCCCCATGCCGAGGGAGAAGGTGCCCGCTCGGCGGTGCGCCACCTCGGTCAGGCCGACCATCGCGAGGACCACATCGACGCGCTGCCGGGGGATGGCGTTGGTGTCGGCGAGCCAGACCAGGTGGTTTCGGGCGCTGCGGCCGGGATGGACCGCGTGGGCGTCCAGGAGCGCGCCGACCTCGTGGAGGGGAAACCGCAGCTTGCCGTAGCCGCGTCCCGCGACAGTGATCCTCCCGGCAGTGGGAGCGTCCAGTCCGACGATCATCCGCATGGTCGTCGACTTCCCGCTGCCGTTGGGTCCGAGGAATCCGGTGACCTGTCCGGCAGCGACGGTGAAGGTCAGGTCGTCCACGGCCAGTGTCGTGCCGTAACGCTTGGTCACCTGCTGCGCCTCGATCACGGCCGTGGCTCCAAGGAGGTGACGGATACCGCGTCGTGCTGCGGTCGGCCGAGGTTGCGGATGGCGAACCAGCCCAGCAGCAGGACCAGTACGGCCAGGACCGGTGTGGCGATGCTCCACCAGGTGCTGACGGCAAGGGGCAGCGCACCGGCGGCCAGCAGGACCAGCGCGCCCGGCACGGAGCGGTGGGCCGCGACGAGCGCGGCGAGGACGACCGGGCCACCGGCGAGACCCAGGATCCGGTCCCATCCGTGGGCGGTGAGCCCGATCCACATGTAGAGCAGCGCGACGACGGCCACCAGCACACCGGGCCAGGTCCGACGCAATGTCTCGTTCACCGAAACCTCCGGGGTGCGTTACGCGCGTACGACATCGGCGGTGGGCCGGCGAGGGCTCGGCAGCGCGGTGGTGGTGGGGTATCCGATCCGGAACGTCATGACCGCGTGCGAGCCGGCGGGCAGCATCGCCGCGATGGCGTCGGTGACCTCTGGTGGCAGGCCGGCCGAGGTCTCCCGGTCGACACGTTCGGGGATCTGGCACAGCGGCTGCATCCCCAGCCCCTCGGTGGTGGCCGTGAGGTGGACGCGCTGCCAGATACGTCCGGCCCGGAGGCGCTGGAGGGGATCGTGCGGATCCTGTACGACCAGGGCACCGAAAGCCGACGCGGTGGGCAGCTGGGTGTCGCGGGTGCCACTGAGCCAGCCGTCGTTGTTCTGCTTACGGGTGGTGGGCAGCAGCTTGGAGAGGGTCCTGACGACTGCGGACCGGCCAGAGGGATCGATGGTGATGCCGTCCTTGTGCCGCTGGATGTCGTGCCAGTCGGAGCGGTACCAGCGGTAGTCGTCGGCGGCCTGCCGCGGGTCGGCGATGATGGCCCGGGTCGCGCGAACGGTCAGGTCGCTGAACGCCTTCTTCTGCGCGTCGGTGGTGAACCAGACCAACCGCGTGCCGGGGATGTCGGCCAAGGCGCTGAGCGTGTCTAGTTGACGGCCGGTCACCGTGCGGCTGGTGCTGTAGGCGCCACGACTGGTGTGCCGTCTGGCGATGGCGTCGAACAGCGGTGAGCGCGAGGCTGCGGCCGGGGTCAGCGACACCGTCGCGATGTGGGTGGTGTCGGACGGGGTGGGCAGGAAGGACACCTTCGCGGCCATGCCGTTGGGCGCGGCGGCCAGCGCCAGGTTCTCCACGGCGCACCCGAGCGAGATCTGCATCTCGCGCAGCAGCGGGTCCATCGCCCCGGTGGTGCGGGACAGGTCGGCGAACAACTCGACACGGTCGGCGGAGACGGCGAATTGCCAGGGCTGGGTGTTGTGGGCGTTGGCGGCCAGAATCGCGGCGTCGACCAGGTTCAACGGATGGCCACCCGGGCCCGCCCGGCCCCAGGCGTCGTAGGCGGAGCCGGTCCCGGTCGAGAACACCCCGCCGTCAACGGCCCGCCAGGTCAGGCCAGTTGCCCCGGCGACCGCTACGACACCGGACCCCAGCCCGAGGATCTGCAGGGCCTTACGACGGCTCACCGGCCGCGCGACAACAGGTTGGCCAGGAGCGGGCGGCTGTTCCAGGTCGGTTCGCACGGGAGCGGCGCCCTTCTCAACGCCGCGCACCCGGCGGGCACGTCGACGACGGTGGATGAAACAACCACCAGGGACCGGGGCGACGACTTCACCCTACGCTCCATGGCCCCGATGAGAGGCGGACGATGCCGCGGGCACCGCTGGTCACGAGGCCCAGTGTCGGATCCGCCCAGATCGTGGCCGTAACCCCGGTCACGGGCAACGGTGTTGGGATGTCGGTCACGGGCAACGCCTACCGGGTCGACCTGGGACGGGGCAGCCGCCCGATGGGTCACGCGAAGAACCCGAGGGGCTTCGGGTCGTGACCTGCCACGACGTTCTCGCCTTCCTGGCGTGGTCCGGCCGTCGGAGACCAGAGCCTCATATCCCGGTCCAGGATCACGCCTGATCGAGCACAGGTGTCGAAGGGCCCTGTCCCCCGGTCTGATCCCGGCGTCCCCGGGAAGCTGTCGCTGTCCAGGACCGAATCCGGGGACTAGTCTGAGTGGTGCCGCCCTGGCCCCCGGCCGCGCCGCTCCCACCGCGATGTCGCACCGAAGCACTCCGCCCACCCGTCGCAGGGCCCGTGTCCCGTTCCCTGCACACGGTGCTCCTGGGCAACCCGATGCGTCCAGCGAGGCATCTCCCGCTGCCCCGCCCTTCTCGACAGGCCATCGAAGCCCTGGCGGTGCTCATGTACGTACTGCTCCTCCCGGCGGTGCTCCCGCTCACCCTGCTCGGCACGATGATCGCGCTGTCCTGGTGGGAAGACTGCCTCCCGCCGCGGCAGACCGAAGGGCTCCCTGCGGCGTCGGTGGTCGTGTCCCTTCGCCCCTCTGCGCCTGCCGAGATGTCGGCCGTTGACCATCGCCCGCTCATCGGGGGCGTAGAAGCGCACTGGACGGTAAGACGCTCCACTGCGAGGTCCTCGCGCCGACGTGCGCTCTTCCTGCCTGCGGACGACGGTCAAGGCGCGGAACGGGACCACACAGCTCTTACGCCGCTGAAGCGTGCGCCTGTTTCAGGTCTCGGCTCAAACGGGCGTGCTCGCGCACCCCGTCGCACCTGTCGACCTCTCAGAGAGGAGAACAAAGCATGAACTGCTACGAGTGTCACCAGTCCGGGACGACCACCGCCGCAGTCGCCGTCTGCCGGAACTGCGGCGCTGCTCTCTGCCCCGATCACGTCAACGTCGACCCGCAGCATCTGGAGCGGCCGGAGGGCATGGGTGTGACCACCCTCAAGGAACCTGCTCGCCGCATCACGTGCCTCACCTGTCATGACGCGGAGCACCAGTTCTGACCTGGCCGCGCCACCCACCGGGCACCAGCAACAGCAGGGTCACCCGGGACGACCGAACGACCGGAGGCAGCAAGTGGACGTCGGGGAACACGCGCGGTCCGAGATGGTGCCGCAACTACGTCTGGACGAGCTGCTCGAAGAACTCCAGGCCCAGATCCGCGTGGTCCGCGGCACCCGAGGACGCCTCCACGGACTGCTGCAGGCGATCCTGTCGGTGGGCCGCGAGCTCGATCTCTCCCAGGTGCTGCGCCACATCACCGAGGCCGCGGTGGTTCTGGTCGACGCCGAATACGGCGCACTTGGTGTCATAGGTCCCGATCAGCGCCTCACCCAGTTCGTCACGGTCGGGGTCAGCGAGGCCGAGCAGGCACGGATCGGGGCTCTGCCCGCCGGACACGGGGTACTCGGCGAGCTGATCAGGCATCCGGAACCGCTGCGGCTGACAGAGCTGTCGCAGCACCCGGCCTCGCACGGCTTCCCCCCGCACCACCCGCCGATGCACTCCTTCCTGGGTGTGCCCGTCAGTGTCCGGGGAGAGGTGTTCGGCAACCTCTATCTCACCGAGAAGCGCGGCGGTGCCCAGTTCGACAGCGAGGACGAAGCCGTCCTGTCGACCCTGGCCGTGGCCGCAGGGGTGGCGATCGACAACGCCCGCCTGTACGCGGAGGCACAGGTCAGAGAACGCTGGATGGCGGCCGGCGCCGAACTCACCCGCGGCCTGCTCTCCGGAACCCCGGAGACGAAGGTGCTGGAGCTGATGCTGAACCGGGCGCAGGACATCACCTCGGCCGATCTCGGCGTGGTCGACCTGGTCACCGCCGGAACGCGGGAACTGCGCGGGGTACTCGCGCTCGGGGAAGGTGCCGAGCTTCATCGTGGTGTGAGGCTGCCGCGCGAGGGGACTCTGAGCGGGGCGGCCCTGGCCGCAGAGCAGTTGATCGTCACCTCGGATGTGGGAAGCGACTCTCGGATCACCTACTGCCCCGAACGTTGGACAGGGCTGGGGCCCGCGGTCGCCGTTCCCATGAGTACCAGTGACGGAGATCGCGGGGTGCTCGTACTCGCGCGCACCGCCGGGTGCCCGCCCTTCACCCGAGCGGAGATCGCGCCGCTGCCCAGCTTCGCCGGCCAGGCCGCCCTCGCGCTGGAACTCGCCGACCGGCGCAAGGCGGCCGAGCAGGTGAGCCTGCTGGAGGACCGTGACCGTATCGCGCGCGACCTCCACGACCTGGCCATCCAAAGGCTGTTCGCGACGGGAATGACACTGCAGAGCGCGCATCGCTTCGTCGCGCACCCGGAAGGGACCGAGCGGATCGACCGGGCGGTCGACGACCTCGACACCACCATCAAAATCATCCGGTCCACGATCTTCGGTCTGCGGGCCCACGACAGCACCGCGATCGGCCACGGCCTGCGGGCCCGTGCTTCCAAGACCGCCGAGGAAGCCGTTCCCGCACTGGGGTTCACTCCGTCCCTGCTCATGGAGGGACTGCTCGACACCGATGTCCCGCACACCATGGCGGACGAAGTCGTGGCGGTGCTGAGCGAAGCGTTGTCGAACATCGCCCGGCACGCGCAGGCCTCGTCCGCGGAGATCGCACTCGTCGTCCGCAAGGAGCGACTCACGCTGACGGTCACCGACGACGGCGTCGGAATCGTCGAAGGCGGACACCGCAGCGGGCTGCGCAATCTCAGCGAGCGAGCGCGGAACCTGGGCGGTGAACTCACCCTGGCCGCACCGCCCGAGAGCGGCACCCTTCTGCGCTGGGGCGTACCACTACCCGATCGGCGCTAGCGCGGCCCTGCGTATCACGTGGTGTGGCACAGCGATGCGAGCCGGACCGCCAGGACCGCCGCCTGGACGCGGCGCTCGACCCCGAGTTTCGCGAGAAGCCGCGAGATGTGGTTCTTGACGGTCTTCTCCGACAGATGGATACGTTTGCCGATCTGCCGATGGGTGAGGCCCTCACCGATGAGATCCAGGATCTCGCGTTCGCGCACGGTCAGAGCGTCCAACTGCCCTTCCCCTGCAGCAGGTTGCCCGGAGGGCGCGCGCAGACTGCTCATCAGCCGTCCGGTGGTTGCCGGGTCCAGCATCGACTGCCCGGATGCCACCGTCCGCACCGCCGTGACCAGATCGGAGCCCTTGATCTGTCTCAGGACGTAGCCGGCCGCCCCGGCCAGGATCGCGTCCAGCAGGGCGTCGTCATCGTCGAACGACGTCAGCATCAGACAGGCCAACTCCGGTATCCGGTCCCGCAGTTCACGGCAGACGGTGATGCCGTCACCGTCCGGGAGGCGAATGTCCAGGATCGCGACATTCGGACGCAGCGCCGGGCCGCGGAGCAGCGCCTGGGCGCTGGTACCCGCCTCGCCGACCACCGTGATGTCCGGTTCCAGATCGAGCAGGTCGTGCACCCCGCGTCGTACGACCTCTTGATCGTCGAGGAGGAAGACCCGGATCGGTGACTCCGGTGTGAATGCGCGTTCCTGGCTCACATCGCCCTCCGGGCGTCGGTTGTCCCCGTCGATCGTGCCGACCCCGTTCAGCGGCGGCCAACGCCCTTATCTCCCCGAGGAGTTGTGCGACCGGGATCGTCAGCGACTCAGGCACGGTGAGCCCATCGGGGCTCGATATCGGCCCAGGCCCGATCCCATTCGATCAACCGCCGACGAAAGCCAAGACGTCCGACAGCCAGCCGGACACCAAGCACCGAGACGATGACGCCCACGAACGCGGCCACACCCGCGAGCACGGACCGCGCCACGATGCCACCGGGACCGAGCGGTGCCGATGTGACTCGATTGCGCCGATCGACCCAGATCGTGATCACCGTCCCGCTGAGGCTGTCGACCGTCACTGTGGCGATCCCGGTCTTCTCGCGCCCCCGCACGCTCCAGTGGGCAACGGCCTTGCCTTTCGCACCGACCACTCCGCGCACGGTGTACAAGTCCTCCGTGGGAGTACTCCCGATCAGTTTCGCCTGCACCGGATCCCGGGAACCTCGTTGCTGCTCAGCCCTGTCCTGCTCATGGTGGTACATGGCCTGGACCGCCAGCACACAGGCGAGGGGCGCGGCGAACAGGAGAAGCACTCCCAGCAGGAGCCGGGTCCACGCCTCGATCCTGTCCGAGGTCCTGCGCAGCGGATTGCTCCGCCACCGCCACATCGCGGCTCCGGCGCCCGTCATCACACCTGCGCCTCTGCCGTGCTCTCCTGCGCGATACCGGTGGCCCACGAGGAGATCCGGTCGAAGTCCCGGAAGTCCCCGCCGCGTCCGGACTCGACGATCATCCGTGCCATCCGGCCGCGCGCCCCGGCTTCGAGTCGGCCGCCGAACGTCACGTGCTGCCGGGCGTCGAGGCGCATCGCCGCCCGCCGGGCGCCCCGTACCGGCGCGATGTCCCGCTTGTCGGCCGACGCGTCGAGCGGGCCGCTGCTGAACAGCCACACCGGCCGGTCCAGCAACGCGACACGGTGCCGGCGCGCGAACCGCACCGCGTCCCCGTGCCAGCGGCCCGCGTACAGCGCGCCGCCGAGAACCACCACGTCGTACGGGCTCACGTCACTGACCTCGGAGGCGGGATACACCTCGGCCTCGATCCCGTGGGTACGCAAGGTGTCTGCGACGGCCTCGGCTATCCCCTGTGTCGAACCGTTCTTCGTCCCGTACGCGACGAGTGCTCGCCGTGCCATGGCCGATCCTCCCTCTCAGAGTTTGTGGATCCAGGCGTCCGCGACGTCCTTCAGGTCCTCCTCCACCGCCTCGCCCACGCTGTCGTCGATACGCCAGGTCAGCTCGGAGACGACATCGATCACACCGTCGACCTGCTGGACCATCCGCTGCGCGACCGTGGCCTCGATGCGCCGCTCCACCTCGCCCGTGAGAGTGACCACTCCGTCGTGGACGTCGACAGCAACCGCCGTGGGCGGCAGGCACAGGGCCCCGCCCAGGACCTCTGCCACGACCTCGCGGTGCAGGTGCGCGTCCGGCCGCAGGAAGAGCTGCAGCAGGTCCCGCCGGGTCACGATGCCGACGAGGCGGTCCTCCTCGTCGACGACCGGCAGCCGTTCGACCCCGTGCTGCGCCATCATCCGCGCGCCTACGGCGACGGTGTCCTCGGCGTGCACCGTGACGGCCGGCTTCGACATCAGTTGGCCGGCCGAATGTGCCCGGACCCTGACATCGTCGTCCCCGGCCCCTCGCCCCTTGGGCAGGAAGCGCAGGCGCGGCCGTGGCTGCGGCGAGGCCACTGTGCGTGCCCGGTCGACCATGAGGTCGGTGCCGGAGACGACCCCGATCACCCGCTCGTCGCCGTCCACGACGGGCAGACCACTGATCCTGTGGTGGGCAAGGAGACGGGCGACCTCCTTGAACGGAGTGCCGAACTCGACGCATACGACGCCGCCCGTCATCACTGAGCCGATCTTGCTGTGCCGCATGACCGCCGTCCTCTCAGCTCAGCCAGCGGTTGTCGCGCACGATCGCCATGCGATCCCAGCCACGGCCCAGACCCCACACCCGACCGGCATGACCGACAGCGAGCGCGATGAGGATCACCGCGTACAGGACGTGATAGTCGACCAGGGGGTTCGACGACATGCTCGGCGCACCGGTCGAGAGGTGCTGGGCCGGCGGCCACTCGGCCGCCCACATCATCGCCATCATCACGGTGCCCGCGACCGCGGCGAACCGCAGCGCCACGCCCGACATCACGGCGACGCCGATGGCCAACAGCCCCAGCATGAACAGCCAGTTCACCCAGGCGTCGCCCGCCATGCTGTGGAAGGTCGACTGCAACGGTCCCGCGGCGACTCCGCTCAGGAAGCCCTTGGTCGGTGATCCGCCGTCGACCCAGCCCTTGCCCGAAGCGGTCGCGTAGCCCCACCCGAACGTCTTGTCGAGGAAAGCCCACAGGAAGACGAACCCGGTCAGGATCCGCACGCCCGCGAAGACCATGGCGAACGCGGTCGGCCGGGTGGTGTCACGCGCCGCGACAGACGTCGCCGAGGTCGCTGCCCTGCTGCGCGAGGGAAACCGTACTCCCGCTCGCCCGCTCGAATGATCGTGAACTGCCATAGCGATCCCGTCCTCCTGGCACTGCCACCGCGAGTGCGGTGACCTCTTCAATGTCCCGCCCCGGCCGTCATCGCGCTGTGGGCCGAAGGACCGTGCGGGGGGCCAACCGGCCCTAAAACGACGCGCGATCAGGTTCTCGGCAGAAGCAGCCACGAGTCGCGGAGAGCACACGCCGGACCTGTCCCGCGTTGGGTGAAGTCGAGTTGCTTGGTTTCAGGCGACTGGCCGGGTGGGCGTCAAGCCACACACCGTCGGACACCTTGTGGGCAACCCTCGACAAGAGGTCCCGGGGAGTTCGTCGGTGGCGCGGACGCCGAGGAAGCCGGAGGTGTCGAGCCACGGCGTCGCGCGACTGCCCCCGCCTGGGCCCGGCCTGGTCGGGTCCGGTGTGTCTCCTAGAGGAGAGAAGCGGAGAAGCATCACGCGTGTGACCTCACCGATATGGAATCTGCCGCCGACATTCCCCCTGCGAGGGCAGAAAAACCTCAGCTCCCCCACAGGGGGCTACGCGGGCGGCACCAGAGCAGTTGGATCCGTTAGCCGTTCGAGGGCTTCGGCATTGCCGACAGCGGGTTGAGGGCCGGGATCCGGCAGCGCCCACCGCATGATCTTCAGTCTTCACACACCGATGATCAACGGTGGTCGTACTCGTATCGTCAGCAGGCCCTTGCCCCAGGGTCCGGCTTGCGGCGGAGCGCTTCTGCCCGTCAACACGGAAGTCTTCGTCCCCCCAGTCCCGGACCTCTGCATCGGTCCACTCGCCGGGAAGTGCCCGTCCCGCAACGACGATCTGAAACCACCTGCGCTCCCAGAGGGCAGAGTGTCGGCGCCCGCGCCTACGCCTCCGTGGCCACCGAGTCCGGCTGGATCGCCAACACCGTCCCCGCCGTCTACTCGGGCGAAAGCATGAAGACGTACCGCGAATGGCTCGGCGCCAGGACCTTCGAGGCCAACCTCTCCCTCGGTGGCAGCTTCGCCTCCGACCGCGTCGAGGACTACTACGTCAGCCCCTGGGACCTCGGCTACGGCCACATCCTCAAGTTCGACCACGACTTCATCGGCCGGGAGGCCCTGGAGCGCCGGAAGGACGAGAAGCACCGCCGGAAGGCATGGCTCGCCTGGCACCGCGACGACGTCGCGCGTGTCTTCGCCTCCCAGTACGAGCAGGGCGACCGGCGCTTCAAGCACATCGAGATGCCCGCCGCCTTCTACGCCGCCTCCCAGTTCGACCGCGTCGAGAGCAACGGCCGCCTCGTCGGCATCTCGACGCTGTGCAGCTACACCTCCAACGTCCGCGGCTGGATATCCGTCGTCATGATCGACGACGACGTCCACTACGGACAGCAGGTCGAACTGGTCTGGGGCGAACCCGACGGCGGCTCCGCCAACCCCACGGTCGAACGCCACTCCCAGACCACCGTCCGCGCCACGACATCTCCCCGCTCCCGAGCCCGTCCGCGGAAGGCTCGCCGGGCAGGGCGGGGTTGTTGAGCGATCGCACCTCGGGAGAGACTTCTACAGCACTGTAGATTGAAGCGTGTGGCCGGTACGTCGTAGCGGCCCTGCTCCCCGGGAGAAAGCAGACCTGATGTTCGGCTTGAGCGAACTGGCCGTGATCCTTCTCGTCGTCGTGGTCGTCCTCGGGATCAAGAAGCTGCCGGAGCTGACGCGTTCGGCGGGCAAGGCGACCCGGATCTTCAAGAGCGAGGCCAGGGCACTCCGGGAGGACGACTCGCGACGCCCCTGACGATTAGGCCCTAATCCGGCTGGGCGGCGAACAGTTCAAGGTGGGCGCAGGTCGGGCAACGAAAGGCGTCGATCTGCCAACGCGGTCGGCCCATCTTCCTGGCGTTGCCGAGCGGGCCGCGCTGAAGGGGGCCCGCGATCCACCGTGCGAACCCGCGAGCCCCTTGCCCGGACTCCTCGACGAAGCCCGGCTCCAGCCCCACCGCACCGCATTGGGTGCACCGTATGTTGTTCACCGAGGGACGGTTCCCCTCATCGCCCTGTCCGACACCCGGAGTCGGGAGGCCGGACAGGGACACGGCCGAGGTCGACGAACCCCCGTCCGTACCGAACTCAGGGCGCCGCCATCGGACTTGCCCAGGTCGACCGACCTACGTCAGGCCTCCCCCCAACGGTTCTCAGACACCTACGCCGAAGTCGGACGCAATCCCCGCCAGCCCGGACGCGTACCCCTGGCCCACCGCACGGAACTTCCACTCCGCGCCGTTGCGGTACAGCTCGCCGAAGACCATCGCGGTCTCGGTCGACGCGTCCTCGGAAAGGTCGTAACGGGCGAGTTCGGCGCCGCCGGCCTGGTTGACGACGCGGATGAAGGCGTTGCGGACCTGGCCGAAGGACTGCTGGCGGTTCTCGCCGTCGTGGATCGAGACCGGGAAGACGATCTTGTCGACCTCGGCGGGTACGGCGGCGAGGTCCACCTTGATGGACTCGTCGTCGCCCTCGCCCTCACCGGTGGTGTTGTCACCGGTGTGCTCCACCGAACCCTCGGGGCTCTTGAGGTTGTTGTAGAAGACGAAGTGCTGGTCGGAGACGACCTTGCCCGAGGCGTTGAGCAGCAGCGCCGAGGCGTCCAGGTCGAAGTCGGTGCCGGTCGTGGTGCGCACGTCCCAGCCCAGGCCGACCAGCACCGCCGTAAGCCCCGGTGCCTCCTTGCTCAGCGAAACGTTGCCACCCTTGGACAGGGAAACACCCATGGCTCATTCCTCCACGCATACCGACGGTTCGGGTCCGCGGCACGGACCCGAACCAAAATCTACAACACTGTAGAAATAGTCGAGGGGACGGGACGGTGCGGCCGAGTACGGTGCGGCCGAGCAGTACCCCGTCGATACGATGGACGGGAGGATCGCGAGCCCGAAACAGCGCAATGGCACACAGGAGGAGGCGGAGCGTGGCGAAGCAGCCGGATCCGCGCCCTCCGCGCCGGGCGCAGGGCGAGTTGGAGACGCAGGTGCTCACCGTGCTGCGCACGGCCGACGCGCCGGTGACCGCGGCCTGGGTGCAGGAACGCCTGGACGCCGAGCTCGCGTACACGACCGTGATGACCGTGCTGAGCCGACTGCTGGAGAAGCAGGCCGTGACCCGGGTGCGGGAGGGCCGTTCCTTCGCCTGGTCGCCGGCCGCGGACGAGGCGGGGCTCGCCGCGCTGAAGATGCGCAAGGTGCTCGATCGCGAGCAGGACCGCCGGGCGGTGCTGGCCAGTTTCATCACCGCCCTTCCGGAGGACGACGAGCAGTTGCTGCGCGACCTGCTGGACCAGGCCACCGACGAGTCGGCGGGCTGACGTCCCGTGGGCGTCTTCGTCTTCCTGCCGCTCGTCCTGCCGTTGACGGCCTGGCCGATCGCCCGCCTCGCCACCCAGCACCTGCATCCCCGCACCGCCACGGGCCTGTTGAGCGCGATGGCCGCCGTCATGGCCCTGTGCAGCACACTCTGCCTGGGCCTGCTGATGGTGGTCGGCACCGCCCAACTGCCGGGCAACCCGCTGCCGGACGGCTGGTCGGACCCCGAGGTGCGGGAGAGCGTGCCCCACGACGAGATCGTGGGGAAGGCCGCGATTCCCGTCCTCCTCGCCGTGGTCATGGGCTGCGCCCGAACTCTCTGGCGCCACTGCCGAGTTCGGCGCCGGGCCCACGCCGCACTCGCCGGACTGCGTGCCACCTCGGTCGCGATCCTCCCCGACGACGAGCCGTACGCCTACGCCCTCCCCGGCGGCCCACGCGACCGCATCGTGGTGACCAGCGCCCTGCTCGCCTGCCTGAACTCCCGGGAGCGCCGGGCCCTGTTCGCCCACGAGCGGGCCCACCTCACCGCCCGGCACCACCGCCACCTGCTGATCGCCCAACTGGCCGCCCGCGCCAACCCGTTCCTGCTGCCGCTGCGTACGGCGGTCTCCTACGTCACGGAGCGCTGGGCCGACGAGGAAGCCGCCCAGTCCGTCGGCAGCCGTAGAGCTGTCGCCCGCGCGATCGGCAAGGCGGCCCTCGTCTCCCGCGGCACGCCGGCACCGACGCTCGCGGCCCTCGCGGCGCCGGGTCCCCTCCCCCGTAGGGTCGCCGCCCTACTGGCCCCGCCGCCCCCGGCACGCACCTGGCCGCCGCTCTTCACCGCCGTGAGCCTGGCGCTCTGGAGCGCGGCGGCGGGTGCCGCCCTGTCCGCGACGCTCTCCGCGAACTCGGCCGTGACGCTGCTACTGCTCCTGCACGCGGCAACCCCGCTCTAGGAGCCAGAAGGTCCGGACCGCCGACGAGCGGTAGCGAAGCGGAGAACGGGCCGGGAAACCCGGCAGTCCCGCACCTCCCACCCGTGGCCGACGGTCCACACCATCACTGGCCCACCTCGTGCGGCTCCTCGGCCACGCTCTCCAGTCCGCTGTCCGCCGTGTCGGACGCGGGTGCGGGCTTGCGTAGCCGCCCGGTCAGGAGGGTGGCCAGGGGCTCGGTGTAGCGGGCGGTGAGCGGGCCGACGATGACCAGGATCAGTACGTACGCCGTGGCCAGGGGGCCGAGGGAGGGTTCGATGCCGGAGGTGACGGCGAGTCCGGCGATGACGATGGAGAACTCGCCGCGGGCGACCAGCGTGCCGCCCGCGCGCCAGCGGCCCTTCGCCGAGATTCCCGCGCGCCGGGCGGCCCAGTACCCCGTGGCGATCTTCGTGCCGGCGGTGACGACCGCCAGGGCCAGCGCGGGCAGCAGGACCGGCGGGATGCTCGCCGGGTCGGTGTGCAGGCCGAAGAAGACGAAGAACACGGCGGCGAACAGGTCCCGCAGCGGGGAGAGCAGGTTGTGCGCGCCCTCCGCGGCCTCGCCGGACAGGGCGATGCCGACCAGGAACGCGCCCACGGCGGCGGAGACCTGGAGCTGCTGGGCGAGTCCGGCGACCAGCAGGGTCAGGCCCAGGACGACCAGCAGCAGCTTCTCCGGGTCGTCGCTGGAGACGAAACGGGAGATGTGGCGGCCGTAGCGGACCGCGACGATCAGCACGAGCGCGGCGGCGCCGAGGGCGACGGCCAGGGTGAGGCTGCCGGCCGCGAGGCCCGTGCCGGCCAGCAGGGCGGTGATGATCGGGAGGTAGACGGCCATGGAGAGGTCTTCCAGGACCAGGACGCTGAGGATGACGGGGGTCTCGCGGTTGCCCAGGCGGCCCAGGTCGCCGAGGACCTTGGCGATGACACCGGAGGAGGAGATCCAGGTGACCCCGGCCAGCACCACCGCGGCGACCGGTCCCCAGCCGAGGAGGAGGGCCATGGCGGCGCCCGGGAGCGCGTTGAGCGCGGCGTCGACGAGTCCCGCGCTGTACTGGGTCTTGAGGTTGGAGACGAGATCGCTGGCCGAGTACTCCAGGCCGAGCATCAACAGCAGCAGGATGACGCCGATCTCGGCGCCGATGGCGACGAACTCCTCGCTCGTGCCCAGCGGCAGCAGCCCGCCCTCGCCGAAGGCCAGCCCGGCCAGCAGATAGAGCGGTATCGGGGAGAACTGGAAGCGCGCGGCGAACCGCCCCAGCAGTCCCAGGGCCAGGATGATCGCGCCGAACTCGATCAGGAACCTCGCGGACGAATGCATCGGTTCACTCCCGCCCGAGTATCGCCGCGGCCGACTCGACGCCCTCGCGCGTGCCGATCACGATCAGGGTGTCCCCGCCGGCCAGCCGGAAGTCCGGCGTGGGAGACGGCACGGCCTCGGCCCGGCGCAGTACGGCCACGATCGAGACGCCGGTCTCGGTGCGCATCCGGGTCTCGCCCAGCACGCGGCCGTTCCAGTACGAGAGCGCCGACAGCTGGACGCGCTCCGCGACCAGCCCCAGTTCGGTGGTGGACAGCAGGTTCGGGCTGTGGTGCGAGGGCAGCAGGGCGTCGATGAGCGCCGTCGTCTCCCCCGCGGTCAGCCGCACCGACAGGGCGCAGGCGTCCGGGTCGTCCGTGCGGTACGCGTTCAGCGTGCGCTCGCCGTCCCGGTGCGCGACCACCGAGACACGGCGCCGCTCACGCGTCGTCAGGTCGTACCGGACACCGATCCCCGGCAGCGGCGTACTGCTCACGCGTGGAGTACCCATGTGTGTCTTCCTGTCCTCTCTGTTGGAATCCGATTCTCTTGGAATCCGATGCGCCACGGGAACGGGGCCAGGACCGCGACGGCACCCCCTCTGATCGTGTCAGCCGCAGAAGTCGGCGTGATCAGGAGGGGGTGACGAGTACGAGGACGGACGGCTGTACACCTCGCGGTGGCCAGCTGGAGCAGACCTGCACGGCTAAAGGCTGGTACGCGTTCGATAGAGCCGCACGGCCAGGGGCGCGAAAACAGCGATCATTCCGAGCGAGTAGACGGTCGTCGCGAGGACGGGATGCTGCAAGGGCCAAGCCTGCACCGCACTCGCTGGATTCAGGACATCGCGCGGGTCATCGTGGAGCAGATCATGGAGGTGAACGGCGGCATCGCGGACCGGCTCACCGTGGCGGGCAAGGACACGGAGGCGTGGCAGCGCGCGTTCGACCAGATCATCGAGATCGCCCTGACGAACCGCCGGCTGTTCATGGTCTGGGACCGCAACGACGACGCCTTCCAGAAGCTGTTCGCCGACGACCCGGTCCTCGGACCGCGGATCGAGGCCCAGGGCGAACCCCTCGCCGCACTGTTCGCCGACCCGTCCCTGCCGCCCGCCGACCGCATCCGGCTGGGCTGCGCCTTCGGCGCCATGATGGGCCCGCTGGTGATGTACACGTCCTTCTACGAGGACCTGGACGCGGACGTGCTCCGCGAGCACATCCGCACCACGGTCGCCACCCTGCTACGGGGCTGACGACCGCTTCGACGACGGCGGGAGCGGCGGAACGGACGGACGCGGCGGCACCCGGCGACAGTGACAACACCTCGCACGCTGCACGGAGTGCAACTCGACCGGACCCATGGGCGCGCGAACTCCCGCCCGTACCAGGCGAGTTGCCGGATTCACCGATGTGTACCGCTCAGGCCGGGCAGCACCTTGGTACTGGGGCAGGGCAGTTCAGCGACGGGCGCGTCTCGCGACCGGCACGACGGCGGAAGTGGTCCGGACCGGTCCCCGAACGAGAGCGCGGCACATGGCCCGCACCGCCCGCCCGTCACACCAGGCGCCTGATCTCCCCGCGCACCCGGTAGAAGCCGGCCGAGGATGAATGCAGCGCGTCCACCACATAGCGCGCTCCGGGCTCGCGTATCGCACGCGGGAACTGGACGTTCCAGCCCTGCTCGTAGCCCTCGGAGACCACGTGGACCCGCACGCGGCCGCCTTGATCGAAGCACTCCACGACGACTCCGCTCCCCGCCGCGGAGACGGCGCTGACCGTGGCGACGGACGCGGCGGTGGTCAGCGGTGCGTACGTCGGCATGGCGGCCGCCAGCTTGATGTCCGCGGCGACCGGCACGGTGCCCGACTGGGCGGCGGTGATCGCGGCCTCGCTCGCGTCGATGCAGGCGAGCGAGCCGTCCGTGGAGACGATGTACAGCCGTTCGTCGTGGTACTGCATGGAGAGCGCCGAACCGCCGCCCGTGCCGAGCTTCCACAGCCGGGTGCCGTCGGCGGTGAAGCAGTAGACGGAGGAGGCCGAGTCGCCCGCGAAGACGTACCGGCCGCCGGCGGACGTGGCGCACGAGTACACGGCGGCATCGCACTGGTACGAGGCCTCGATGACCCCGGAGGACTTCGCGAGGCGCTGGACGACCCGCCGTCCCGTCCCGGCGTAGACCGCGTGCTCCTCCTGCCAGCCGAAGAGCACGTTGCCGTTGGTCGCGGTGTGCCAGAGCTGTCTGGCGCCGTCCGCCGCGTAGGCCGTCACACCTTGGCTGTGCCCGTGGTAGACGGCGTGGTCGTCGGCCCGCACCATCCAGGCGTTGTCCCCGGCCGAGTTGCGGGACCACTGGAGCTCGTCCTCGTGGTCGATGACCGTCAGCCCGCCGTTGCGGTCCGAGACGTTCAGCACGCCCGCGTGGATGTCCAGCCAGAAGATGTCGACCTCGGCCGCGATGTCGTAGGCCGCGAACGGCACCTTCGAGGAGAGGTCGTACACCCGGCCGTCGTCGCAGCCCGCGTAGATCCAGAAGTCGTCGGCCACCAGGCACTTCACGCCGTCGGGCAGGGAATAGTGCGCCAGCACCTCACCGTCGTGGCTCAGGTTGTAGACGCTGCCGTGCTGGTTGCCGACCCAGCAGCGGTCCTCGTCCACGTGGATGCCGAACGCCGAGGCGCCGGTGCGGAACCGCCACAGCACCGGGGCGGTCGCCCGTGCCGTCGACGGGGCGGACGTCACCTGACGGCGCGTCACGGGGCGGGCCGCGCGCTGCCCCTGAACCGCGGGCGCGTACCCCTTCCGTACCTTCTCGGCTATCTTCTTCGCCGCTGCCGCCTGCGCCTTCTCGACGGTCGGAAAGGCGGAGGTCTGGTGCTGCCCGTCCACACCGATCCGTCCGTACCGCACGGAGACGGTGGTCCCCTCGACAGTCACCTCGTAGAACTTGTGGGCGCCACCACTCTCCTGAGACAGCTCCAGGTACGTCGTGTTCCCCGACTGTCGTGTCTGCGCAGCGGACACAGCACACCCCTCCCCAAAGGCCCGTTCGGCCCGTGCGGCCGATCTCCAGTGACTCCAAGCTAGTGGTCACCACTGACATCGCCGTACCGGCAAGGGCAGTTGGCGTCCTTCCGCTCGCATGTCAGGGCGCGGGGGTCCGCGTCAGGCGTTCCGCCAGCGTGACCGCGAACTCCTCCGCCCGTGCCAGCTGGGTGCGCAGGTCCGCCACCCGCCGGTGAGCGGCGCGCTCGAAGCCGCGAATCCGCTCCAGCAACTCCTCGCGCTCCCCGGCCGGCAGTTCCTCACCGGAGTCCAGGCGGTCCGTGGCCGCCAGCAGGTCGCGCATCTCGTCCAGCGTGAAGCCGAGCGGTTTCATCCGGCGGACGACCATCAGGCGGGCGACATCGGATTCGGTGTAGAGGCGGAAGCCGCCCTGGGAGCGGGCGGAGGGGGTGACCAGGCCGGTGTCCTCATAGTGCCGGATGGTGCGCAGCGACAGTTCGGTCCGTGCGGCCACCTCGCCGATCTGCATGTGCTCGCTGCTCACGCGGAGGGCCTTCCTCGTCTCTCGATACGGCCCCCGGAGGACCGCCGCCGAACTCTACTCTAACGTTAGGGTAGAGTTCCCTGGCGTTGAGATCGGCGTGTGCTGTGCCGTGCCCATCAACCATGTCGGGGCCGACGACGTCATGGATCGTCACTCTCCCCTCCCCTCATGCCTCCCCGCGCGCCCACGGTGACACCGGGCGTGCCCGAGCACGACAGGTTCATCGCGTCTTGGCCCCTTCCGTACCGTCCCCGCTGTCCCACCTGTCCCCGGCCGCGTGGATGCGCGGCTCCCGTCGTCCGTCCTGGCTGTCGCCGAAGGTGCTGCGCACCGAGGTGCTGGCCGGTCTGGTGGTCGCCCTCGCGTTGATCCCGGAGGCGATCTCGTTCTCGGTCATCGCCGGGGTCGACCCGGCGATCGGCCTGTTCGCGTCGTTCACGATGGCCGTGACCATCGCGGTCGTCGGCGGCCGGCCCGCCATGATCTCCGCGGCCACGGGTGCCGTCGCCCTGGTCATCGGTCCGCTCAACCGCGAGCACGGCTTCGGTTATCTGGTCGCGGCCGTGATCCTCGCGGGTGTCTTCCAGATCCTCCTCGGCGCGCTCGGCGTCGCGAAGCTGATGCGGTTCGTGCCGCGCTCGGTGATGGTCGGCTTCGTCAACTCCCTCGCCATCCTCATCTTCGTGGCGCAGGTGCCGGAGATGCACGACGTGCCCTGGGCCGTCTATCCGCTCCTCGCCGCCGGCCTGGCCATGCTGGTGTTCTTCCCGAAGGTCAGCAAGGTGATCCCGGCGCCGCTGGTGTCCATCGTCGTGCTCACGGTCATCACCGTCGCCGCCGGGATCGCGGTGCCGACCGTGGGCGACAAGGGCGATCTGCCGTCCTCGCTGCCGGTACCGGGCCTGCCGGACGTGCCGTTCACCCTGGAGACGCTGAGGATCGTCGCGCCGTACGCGCTCGCCGTGGCCCTGGTCGGCCTGATGGAGTCGCTGATGACCGCCAAGCTCGTCGACGACATCACCGACACGCACTCCGACAAGACCCGCGAGTCCATCGGCCAGGGCATCGCGAACATCGTCACCGGCTTCTTCGGCGGGATGGGCGGCTGCGCCATGATCGGCCAGACGATGATCAACGTACGGGTCTCCGGTGCCCGCACCCGGCTGTCGACGTTCCTGGCCGGCGCGTTCCTGTTGGTGCTGTGTGTCGTTTTCGGTCCGGTCGTCTCCGAGATCCCGATGGCCGTCCTGGTCGCCGTCATGGTGATGGTCTGCTTCGCGACCTTCGACTGGCACTCCATCGCACCCAGGACCCTGAGGCGGATGCCCGCCGGGGAGATCACCGTCATGGTGGTCACCGTCGCGTGCGTGGTCACCACGTCCAACCTCGCCGTCGGCGTCGTGGTCGGCAGCGTGACCGCCATGGTCATCTTCGCCAAGCGCGTCGCCCACCTGGCCGACGTCACCTCGGTCACCGACCCCGACGGCACCCAGGTCGTCTACTCGGTCACCGGCGAACTCTTCTTCGCCGCCTCCAACGACCTCGTCGGCCGCTTCGACTACGCCACCGATCCCGACAAGGTCGTCATCGACCTGTCCGCCGCCCACATCTGGGACGCCTCCTCGGTGGCCGCGCTCGACACCATCGAGACGAAGTACGCCCAGCGCGGCAAGACCGTCGAGATCATCAGCCTGAACGACGCCAGTGCGCGCATCCACCAGACCCTGAGCGGCGAACTCACCGGCGGTCACTGACCGTTCTCGGCTGTCACTCCGTTCCGCGACCGTACGTCTCCGCACCCGGTGAGAAATCCGACGACCGCCTCGTTCACCGCGTGGGGCCGTTCCAGATAGCCGTAGTGACCGCAGCCGGGTATCTCGGTGTACGTGGCCGCCGGGATGGCCGCGGCGAGTTCGCGCGAGAGGTGGGGGCGGACGACAAGGTCGTCCTGGAAGGTGATGACCAGGCAGGGGTGGGTGATCCGGCGGTAGTGCGGAAGGCGGTTCGGGATGACTTCGAGGCCGAGTTGAGCGCGGATCGTCGGCGGGTCGGGGCCGGAGAGACAGGGCTTTCCCGCTTTCCCGCGCCGACATTGAACAGTCGGCTTCCCCCCCCGTCCCGGCAGCAGCGGGGCGTTGTCAGTGGTGGGTGGCAGCATCGGGCGTATGACGGATTCCACGACATTCGACTGGCGGTCCTTCCTGCTCGGGTGGAGCGGGGAGTGGGCCGATTCCCTGCCGGACGGCGAGACGCGGGGCGAGGGCGACGAGGTCGCGCGACGGGCGCGCTGGCTGGGGTTCCCGGCTGCGCCGGAGGGGCGGATCGCGGCGATGGAGGAGCGCCTCGGCCGACAAATGCCCGCGTCGTACCGGGAGTTCCTCAAGGTCAGCGACGGGTGGCGGCACGCGGGCGGGTTCGTGTCGCTGCTGGCGGGAACCGAGGACGCACACTGGCACAACAACGCGTCGGGGCTCGCGGACCTGCGCGAGGACGCCGGGCCCGAGGAGCGGCGGGAGGCGGACATCTGGCGACGCGGGCTGCAACTCGACGTCGTCTCGGACATCACGCACGTCCTCCTCGACCCCGAGGACGTGGACGAGAACGGCGAGTGGGCCGTGTACACCTGGGCGAGCTGGCGGGCCGCGCCGCCCGAACGGCACGCCAACTTCACCGCGTTCATGCGGGACATGCACCGCGAGTTCCACAGCCTTCAGGCGCGCCCGAGCGACGGGAAGCCGGTGTTCGCCAACGACACGACGCGAAGGCTGGACGCCCAGGTGGAGGAGGCCCGGCTGGAGGCGCTGCGCGGCGGCTGGGAACAGGCCTTGGAGGCGCTGGACGAGGCCAAGGGGTACGGCAGACCGCGGGCCGCCGGGCTGGGTGACCAGATACGCCGCCTGCTCGGACAGACCTACACGGTGTACTACGACGGTCTCGTGACGGACCCGCGGTACACACCCGAGATGCTGCCGCCGCTGGTCGCCGAGCACGCGGCGCACTCGTACCGGGACGACTCCACACTGAAGTACCAACTCCGGTGCGCCGACGACGACTTGATGTCCCTCGGTCACGCGACGCTGGATCGGGTGAGGAACGGCACGTACCGGTACACGGCGGCCGGGCCGTTCGGCGAAGCGGTCGAGCGGGCGCGGGAGTTGGCGCGGTGGGGAGACACCGACAGGGCATGGCGGACACTGGCAGACGCTCTGCCCCTGTGGGAGCCGTTGGGACCGGACCATCTGGCGCCGCTGGCATGGGTGGCCGATCCCGTGCTCGGCCCGCTGCTGACCCCGGAGCGGGGCCGCGAACTGCTGTCCACACCGAGGAGCGGGCAGTCCGGCGAAGCACCGAGTCCGACGCCCGACCTCGACCCGGGCGACCTGGCATGGCTCGCGGAACCGGACCGGGGCAACAACCGCACGTCCTACCGGTTCGTCCTGGTGGAGGCCGCCGAGCCGAAGGAGTTGCCCGCACGCCTCACGGACGCTGACACGGACAGGGATGAGGATGAGGACGGGGACGGGGACGGCACCGTGCTGAACGAACCCATGACCTTCTGGGACGCGCGCCAGAGATCGCAGCTCAACCGGAGGGAGTCCTCGTCCTACGACGACAGGCCCCTCATGGCGGTCGGCCGGGCCGGCACCGGCTGGAGCTTCGCCTTCGACGGCGCTCCCGCCCCGTTCAACCGGCCGCGCTTCGTCTCCCCCGCATCGACCGCCAGCGCGGACAGCCGCGCGGTGGTGGTGTGGAGCGGTTTGCGGACACCCCACGGAAAGCCGTTCTTCCACCTCTCGGTGGCACGGGACGGTGCCGAGCAGTACGCATTCACGTACGCGGACGGAGAGATCCAGCGGAGCGGGGAAATACCGCGGGCGCTGGATCCGAGCCGGTTCTTCGATGGCCTGGAGGACAGCGCCCGAGCGGAACGACCGCTGCTGGAAGCGGTGGCCGAGGAGTTCGGGGCGTCTCTGCCGCGTCACGCCATCATGAACGGGCGGCTGCACACATTCACCACCCGCTCCTGGACCCGGCCACCACGAAACGGCGAGACGTACGCGGTGATCCGCATGCACCCGGCGACCACGCGCCCGGTGGCCCGTGAGCGGGCGGGAGACGACGGGCCGGAGAGCAGGTGAGCAGCCCGAGGGGATAGTTCGTGGAGGTGCCGGGTGGTCATCCCGGCGGAGTGTTGGAGGCGCTGCTTGTGAACACCGCATCGCGGTGCGCCTGGCCGATCTCGCCGAGCTGGTCGCCCGGCGCCGCAAGGCCGGAGTCAGCGCGACGGGCGAGGGCGACGACGTGTACCCGTTCGTCGTCGACCCGCGCGGTGTCGACCAATTCCGCGAGCTGATCCGGCGGTTGGAGAAGCGCGGTTACCGTTCGGAACGCATCGAGAAGATCCTCGGCAAGAACTTCGCGGACTACACGGACTACGCGGAGCGCGTCTGGACTTCTTGATACCTGCGTCAGAGGGCACCGGCCGACGTGATCGACGGCATCTCATAACTGCCGTCGAGCAGCGCCGCGCCGGGCTGATAGGTGCGCAGGACCAGGATGAAGGAACCAGTCGGCGCAGGAAGCCAGTTGGCCTGGCCTTCCGACGGCTCGTCGTTCTGGATGAGCAGTTCGAGCGAGCCGTCGGCGCCGTAGGCCAGGCCTGCCGTGCGGTCGCCGATCGAGTAGCGCTGGATCGGATTCTCCACGAGGCGCCAGTCCTGGCCGTACAGCGTGAGCGACCAGAACGCGTCGACCGGCGGCAGTTCGCCGGCCGCGAAGCGCAGGGCGTAGCGGTTCGCCCCGTTCAGCGGCTGGCCGTCCGGGCCGTTGTGCGCGGTGAAGTACAGCGCTTCCTCGGACACATGCGTACCCGGGCCGTACTGGGTGATCGCGGCGCGGTACAGCGGGTCCTTGATGAAGCCGGTGATGCCGGTGGCGACCGTCCAGCCGTTGACGCCGACGGCGAAGACGTACTGGGTGATGCGCTTGTCGGCGTCGAGCGCCGCCTGGGCCAGGACGGGGACGGCGTCCGCGTTCCGCGTCGGCTTGCGTCCCGGACCGATGCCGATCTTCGCGAACCTGGCGAGCCGGGCCCGGTCACTGGGCGGCGGCGGGGCAGCCACCAACCCCTGGCACAGCTTGTCGAAGTAGGCGGCGCCCAGCGCGCCGAGGTCGAGGATGGGGAACTTGAGCGGCTCGTCGACCGCCTCCGCCGGGACGGCACGCTCCGGATAGCAACTGAGCGGCGCCAGCGCGTACTTCGCCTGTACGGCCCGTGCGGCGGGCAGATCGGCTTCGCCCTCGACCAGAGTGCGGGCGAGGGCGAGCACCTGGGCGGTGGGCGCGGCGATGCGGGTCACACCGCGCGGCAGCCTGCCCTTCCAGCCTGGTGCGGTGAGCACGTAGGCGCCGGCGCGGGTCCCTGTGGTGCGGCGGCCGATGTAGGCAAAGGTGTTGGTGTAGACGTCCTGCAGCTGTATCGAGTAGTAGCGGTCATCGGTGTCCGGGACGATCACCACCTGCGGTTCCCTGGACAGGTCCAGCCAGGCCGAGCCGAACAGGGTGTCGTTGTTCGGGCCGCCGGCCTTCGTGGCCGGTGTGGCAAGCGAGTTGGCGACGAACAGGCGGTTCACCGGGACCTTCTGCTCACGCGCGGACGCGAGATAGGTCTCCATCATCACCAGCGGAAAGCCCCATATGTACGCCTCCTGCGCCAACGCCGCCCGATCCGTGCCGGCCACCGACACGGCTGACGCGGCGGGGGCCGGGACCCCCAGGGCGAGCGCCACGGCTCCGGCAGGTGCGAGTGCCAGAAGCCGACGCCGGGTGAACTGCCGCGCCGCGAAAGCGTGTTCCGGCAGCGAAGGGTCCTGCTGTGCACACATGGTGGGCTCCTCGGACTGACCGTGCTTGATCATGGATCGTGCACGGCACGGAGCCCTTGCGGGAGTCCCGGTGCGAACTGTTCATACGACTGCAGCAATGCCGGACGGGCCAATGGCGCGTGGCCCCCGTCGTAGCCCGGCGTCCTGATCGAAACCGACATCCGCAGCCTCGGCAGGGGGTGCAGTACGCGGCATCGCGGTCCGCACCCTCGCCTCGTATCACTTGGCGACAGACATCAACTCACGAACGGCCGTCGGCGTTCCGTCATTTGTCCCGGCCCATCATGACGACCGCGATGACGGCATCCACGGAGTGCGGATTGCGCCAGTTGTGCGGGGTGCCCAGCTGGGCGAACGCCTCCCCCGCCGACAGTTCCGCGGACGTCCCGTCCTCCATCTCCAGCACGATCCGTCCGGAGAGGACGATCCCGACGTCGAGCGAGGAGGTCTGGTGGAACTCCGCGGGCGGCGGAGTACCCGGGGTCTCGGGGGGCACGGTCACCGACCAGAACCGCACTCCACCCGCCTCGGGGAAGAACGGCGACTCACCCGCATCGTCCCCTGATGTCGCCGCGTCACCGCCCGGCAGCACCCCGTCGGCCTCCCAGAGCCGGCTGAGGCCGCGCCCGTCCGGGACGGTGTTGACGGGCACGACGTTGTCCCGGGCGATCGTCGAGAGGCCCGTCGCGGTCACCCCGGTCTCGACCACTCGGTAGCTACTCGTCAGCGGCGTTTCGTCCTGCTGTGCAGGAGTCGGTACGGATCCGGTCATGTGGTGCCTCCATGGTGGGTCAGGGCGCCGCCGCGGCGCACGATCGAGGACTGGCCTGTGCCAGGCAGAACAGCGTGACCTCGATGCATACGATTAGTATGTAGCGCCACGATAGGCCAGTATGAGAGGGCCTACAAAACACACACCCGTGTCCGCTACCGAAGGGGGATGTCCGTAATGGACGCCGTCGCAGCCCAGGAGGAAACAGCCGCGGTCCCGGGGCCCTGCTCCCGTATCCCGGTCGAGGACGCGGACTTCGTCCGCCAGATCATGGACCGGGTCGGGGACAAGTGGACGCTGATGGTGATCGCGACCCTGCAGGACGGCGTGATGCGCTACACCGAACTGCTGCACGCCATCCCCGGCATCTCCCAGCGCATGCTCTCGCGCACCCTGGCCCAGCTCCACCATGACGGCCTGATCACCCGGACCGCCTATGCCGAGGTGCCGCCACGGGTGGAATACGCCCTCGCTCCGCTCGGCGCCAGCCTCAAAGACATCGTGGCCTCCCTGATCGACTGGGCCATCACCCACCATGCCGAGATCCGCCGGCACCGGGCCCGCACCGGGACAGCCGACAACCGCTAACGGGCCGCGCCCACACGGGTCGCTGCGAGCTGGAACAGGCGGCGCCGACCGGAATCGATCAGGGCATCGACCGCTCCGCGACTTGAGAGGGCGACGAGACAACTCACCGGCCTGGTGCGACAACTACGGGCGTTCATCCACCCGGGAGTCAGCGAACTCTACGACCGACCTGGGTGAGCGGGGTCCCAACGGCTACAGAAGATCGCCGATGATTCATGTGCGCACCGGCAAGTCCGCGACGGCCTTCGAAGCACGGGCCGATACCAGCCGTAGATCGCGCTCTTGCCGTCTTAGCCGCTACTGCACTCGTGCCGCGCCCGGTACGCGGCACCTGCTGCGGCCATCGCTCACACGCGGGCCAGTCGCCTCTCTGTGCTCCACCGCCGTATGCGGTCAGGACTCGATGCGTCTCACGGCAGGAGGCCCAGGCGGCGGGCGGCCACGACCGCTTCCAGACGTGAGCGGGATCCGAGTTTGCGTGTCGCGCTGCGCAAGTAGCTCTTCACCGTCTCGACACCGATGCCGAGTTCGACCGCCGCGTCGGCGTTGCTTCGCCCGACGGCGACGCACGCCAGGACGTCCAGCTCCCGGGGAGAGAGCACCGGTGCGCGGGAAACTCCGGGAGCCGAATGCCCCGCGGCGGCGAGCTTTTCGCACGCGACCTCGAACTGCTGCCTGGCCTCGGAATCCGTGAGCTGTCCCGCGAGGCTCCGCAGATCCGCGTACGCCTCTCTGACCAGCTCCCACTGGGGCGTCACCGGCCCCGGCGCCGGCTCCGCCGCAGCCGCCCGTTCGCTCAACCAGGCCAGGCGCCGGGCCACTTCGTCGCGTACGGCGAGTTCCTGTTCCAGGTCGCGGGCCGCGTCGGCCACCGCCTGCACGGCGCGGTCCCCCAGCGGGACGACCTGGCGGACCGCCCCGTACAGCACCCCGCGCACTGTCCGGCACACCACCACCGGCACCGCCACCATCGCGCGCAGCCCCTCGGCGGTGATCACCCGGTCGTAGTGGTGGCTGATCCGCTCGCTCGCGACGTAGTCGTTGACCGCCATCGGGCGTCGCAGGGCGACCACCTTGCCGCCGAGTCCCTGGCCGAAGGCCAGGCCGACACCGCGCAGCGCGCCCTTGGTGACTCCGGCGAACTCGTCGAGCCGCACCTGCCCTTCGGCGGTCACCACACCGCCGAAAGCGAGGCCCAGCCCGGTGGCGTCACGCAACTCGGCCAAGGCCCGGCCGATCATCCGGCTGTCCTCGGCGACAGAGGTCGGTCTGGTGGTCATGACGCCTCCTCGAAACGGTGCGGCGCTGTCCGCGGCGCCCCCCTCATCCGGGGGTGCCGCACTCGGAGCGGTCCGAGGAAACATCGCGTTGACGGTACGCGCCGATCAACGCCCCCATCAAGGAGCAAGATGACCAGCCCGGAACAGCACATGGCGGACCTGCTCGCGATCTTCGGTTCGCCGGCGGCGTGCACGGCGGAGCTGCTGTGCGACCGGCACCCGGCCGACGCCGTCGCGTTCACGCTCGTCGAACCCGACCTGACCGCGCGGCACTTGACGTTCGGAGAGCTGACGGAGTCCTCGGGCCGGATGGCGAGCGCGCTGGCCGATCTGGGCGTCGGCCCCGGCGACCGCGTCGCCACGCTGATGGGCAAGTCCGCCGAGCTGGTCATTGCCCTGCTCGCCATCTGGCGCCTCGGCGCGGTGCACGTCCCCTTGTTCACGGCCTTCGCGCCGCCGGCGATCGGGGTCCGGATCACCGGCAACGGCACCAAGGTGGTGTTCGTCGACGCCGACCAGCGTGCCAAGCTCGACGCCTCCCCGGCGCTCCCCGCGGACGCCGGACGGCGGATCATCACGACCGGGCCGAGCGACGACGGGACGCCGGCCTTCGCCGACCTGATCGCGGCGTATCCACCGCTGGAAAGCGCCGTGGCCGCGGGTGGCGACGCGCCCGTCATCGAGTTGTTCACCTCCGGCACGACCGGATCGCCCAAGGGCGTACCGGTGCCGCTGCGTGCCGTCGCGGCGTTCGCGATGTACCAGGAATACGGCTTGGACCACCGGCCCTCGGACGTGTTCTGGAACGCCGCCGATCCCGGCTGGGCCTACGGCCTGTACTTCTCGCTCGTCGCCCCGCTCGCGCTGGGCCGCACCGCAGTCCTCGTGCACTCGGGGTTCAGCCCCGCGCTGACCTGGTCGGTGCTGTCACGGTTCGCCGTCACCAACTTCGCGGCAGGGCCGACCCTCTACCGCGCCCTGCGGCACGCCGACACCCCGGTCCCCGAGAACCTGCGCCTGCGGCACTGCTCGTCCGCGGGCGAGCCCCTCACGCAGGACGTGATCCCCTGGGCCGAACGCACGCTCGGCGTCCCGGTCCTCGACCACTACGGCCAGACCGAACTCGGTATGGCGGTCGCCAACGCCTGGCACCCGGACCTGCGCGGCGAGGTGCGACCCGGATCCATGGGACGCGCCCTGCCGGGCTGGACCGTCGAGATTCTCCGACCGGACGAGGACGTCCCCGCCGGGCCCGGCGTGACCGGCCGGGTCGCCGTCGACTGCGCCCACAGCCCGCTGATGTGGTTCACCGGCTATCAGGACGCCGAGGGCCGCACGGCGGAACGGTTCAGCCCCGACCGGCGCTGGTACTACACCGGCGACGTCGCGACGAAGGACGAGGACGGACATCTGTTCTTCGCCGCCCGCGACGACGACGTCATCCTGATGGGTGGCTACCGCATCGGGCCGTTCGACGTGGAGAGCGTGCTGGCCGCCCACGAGGCCGTCGCCGAGGCGGCTGTCGTCGGCGCCCCGGACGAGCTGCGCGGTGAAGTGCTCGTGGCCTTCGTGGTGCTGCGTCCCACCGCCCGGCCCGGCGACGAGCTGGTCGCCGAACTCCAGCAAGCGGTCAGGACCGGCTTCGCCGCCCACGCCTATCCCCGTGCGATCCACTTCGTGCCCGAACTGCCCAGGACGCCGAGCGGCAAGACCCAGCGCTTCCTGCTCAGGCAGCGGCTCCAGGCCGGTTCGGCGCATCCCACCACACACTGAGAGGCTCACTCCGTGGCCATGTTCCAAGAAGCGCCGCAGCGACCGGAGCAGTACCGCAGGTTCGAGCGGGAGACACCGGGCTGGTTCCGTGACGCCAAGCTCGGCGTCTTCGTCCATTGGGGACCGTACTCGGTGCCCGCCTGGGCCGAGCCGACCGGGGCCTCCGGCACGATCGACCCGGACAGGTTCTTCCTCCACAACCCCTACGCGGAGTGGTACTTCAACACCATCCGCATCGCCGGCAGCCCCGCCGCGGAACACCACCGCGAGGCGTACGGCGACGCACCGTACGACGACTTCCTCGACCGGTGGACGGCCGAGGACTTCGACGCCGCCGATCTCATGGAACTGGTCGCCGCCACCGGCGCCGGCTACTTCGTCCCGACGACGAAACACCATGACGGCGTCACCCTGTGGGACGCCCCCGGTACCGGCGACCGCAACACGGTGCGCCGCGGACCGCGCCGAGACCTCGTCGACGAGCTCGGCGTCGCGGCCCGCGCGGCCGGAGTCCGCTTCGGCGTGTACTACTCGGGCGGACTCGACTGGCATGTCGGGAGCACGCCGCCCATCGTCGACGTCGAGAGCTTCGGGGTACGCCCGGTCGACCGGGCGTACGCGGACTACGCCCACGACCACGTGGCCGACCTCATCGCCCGCTACCGGCCGGACGTGCTCTGGGGCGACATCGAGTGGCCGGACACCGGAAAGGCCGAGGGCCCCAAGAGCCTGGTGAACCTCTTCGAGAGTTTCTACGCCGCGAACCCCGAGGGCGTCGTCAACGACCGGTGGGGTGAGACGCACTGGGACTTCCGGACGAGCGAGTACCAGCACGGGGGCGCCGTCGAGGGCGGCGAGACGTGGGAGAACACCCGCGGCATCGGCTACTCCTTCGGCTACAACCAACTGGACGACGAGAGCACCTCCCTCAGCGGACCCGAGGCGATCAGGCACTTCGTGGACGTCGTCTCCCGCGGAGGCAACCTCCTGCTCAACATCGGCCTGACCGCCGAGGGAACCGTTCCCGGCCTCCAGCGGCGGACACTCGTGGAACTGGCCGAATGGAACTCCGCCAACGGCCCGTCCGTCTTCGGCTCGACCCCGGTCGCCGCCGAGCTGGCCAAGCCCGGCGAAACGCCGTGGGTCCGCTGGACGCGGACCGGCGACCAGCTCCACGCGTTCGTCCGGACCACCGAGACCGCCCCGACGCTCACCGTGGACACGGCCCGCGTGGACCCGCGGTCCGCCCGCTTCGCCGACGGAGCACGGGCCTCCGTGACGATCACCGGCGAGGGCGTGGTCGTCGGCATGCCGGCCGCGGGTGCCTCCGTCCCGGTCCAGGTGACGTTCGACCTGCGCTCCGCCTGACCCACGAAGATCCGCCTCACGAAGAGAGGAAACGTATGTCCGGGACCACGCCCGCACGCCCCAAGCCACCGCTGATCGCACGCGCCATCTGGAAGATCCCGCTCATCGCCGGGCCGCGACTGGCCACAGCCACCGCCGCGCAGCTGGAGAAGCAGCAGGAACGGACGCGGGCGAGAGCCGACCGGCTGGGGCCGTCGACACATCAGCGGGTCATCGACGGGCCCGCCGGTGACATCACCCTGCGCGTCCACACCCCCAGCGCCGAAGCCCCGGGCGAGCACGCCGTCGTCGTCCACTTCCACGGCGGCGGATGGGTGTCGGGAAGTCCCCGCGAAGCCGACTTCATCTGCTCGACGGTCGCCGAGGGAACGGGAGCGTTCGTCGTGTCGGTCGACTACCGCCTCGCTCCCCGAAACCGCTACCCGGCGGGACTCGACGACTGTTACGCGGCACTGGTCTGGGTGGCCGGGCACGCCGCGGAACTCGGCGGCGACCCGACACGCATCGGGCTGCTCGGCGAGAGCGCCGGCGGCAACCTGGCCGCGGCCGTCTCCCTGCTCGCCCGGGACCGCGGCGGCCCGACGATCCGCCACCAAGGGCTCCTGTACCCGGCGACCGACGCCTCGATGACAGCACCCTCGTACCGCACGAACGCGAACGCCCCCTGGCTCACAGCCGCCGGCGTGCGAAACGCCTACCACCACTACCTGCCGGAGGACGCCAACCCCCTGGAACCGGGGATCTCCCCGCTGCACGCAGCCGATCACGCGGGCCTCCCGCCCACGACGATCGTCCTGGCCGGCCACGATCCGCTCCACGACGAAGGCGCCCTGTACGCCGAGCGCCTGCGGCAGGCCGGCGTCCCCGTGGACGTGTTCGACTACCCCCGCATGGTGCACGGTTTCGCGAACGTCCCCCATCTGTTCGGCGAAACAGCCGCCGCCCTGGGCGAGGTCGTGACGGCACAGCGCCGGTATCTGACGCACTGAGGCACTGTCCCGGCGATCAGCAAGGCGTCCACCCTCCGACACCCAAAGAGAAACGATCGTTTGCACTAGAGATTGCGGAGTGCTACTTTCAGCATGAAACGCAAACGAACGTTCTCGTTTGGTGATGCCGACGCCTCGAAGCCTCTCCGGGCGCCGCCGCACCGGACGGCGAGGAGCCCGTCATGCCGAAGTCGCCAACTGCCCCTGTCCTCCCGTGCCACACGGATGTCCTGATCTCAGGGGCGGGCCCCACGGGACTGACCCTGGCGGCGAGCCTGGCCCAACTGGGCGTGGACCATGTACTGATCGACCGGAACGCCGAGATCCAGCCCGGCTCCAAGGCCGCCGCCGTGCAACCGCGAACACTGGAGTACCTGGACCGGATCGGTGTCAGCGCGGACCTGGTCGACGGTGGGAAGAAGGGGCGCGGCTTCTGTCTGCACGACCGTGAAAAGGCGCTCCTGCGGACCAGTTACGACCGGCTGAGCACGCCGCACCCCTACATGCTGCTCGCGTCCCAGCAGACCACCGAGGAACACCTGGCGCGGCGGCTGGAGGACCTGGGCGGCACTGTCCACCGTGGGCATCGGCTTCTCGGCTTCGCCCCGGACTTTCCCGGCGTCACCGCCACGGTCACCACGCCGGACGGGACACTGCGTGCGGTGTCGGCCCGGTATCTGGTCGGCTGCGACGGCGTGCACAGTACGGTGCGCACCGCCGCCGGCATCGGTTTCCCCGGGGACGCTCCCGAGCAGTTGTTCGCGCTCGCCGACGTACGCCTGAAGCCGGGATCGCGGGCGGCGGCGTCCGAGGATGCCACGTTCTTCCTGTCCGACGCCGGGCTGCTGCTCCTGTCCCCGCTCATGCAGGGCCTGCACCGCCTGGTCGCGCCGGTGCCGCCCGGCTCGGCCGCACCGGATGCGGGAGAAGTCGAAGCGTTGCTCGCCGCGCGCGGTCCCGCCGGCGAGAGCGCGGCCGTGGACGAGGTCGTCGCGGCCGCCACCTACCGGGCCCAGGAGCGGCTGGCCGAGCGCTTCCGCGCCGGGCCGGTCTTCCTGGTCGGGGATGCCGCCCACACCCACAGCCCGGCCGGGGGCCAGGGCATGAACACCGGCATCCAGGACGCCGGGAACCTCGCCTGGAAGCTGCACGCCGTCCTCACCGGCGCCGCACCGGACGAACTGCTGGACAGCTATCACCGCGAGCGGCAGCCGGTCGCGGCCCAACTCGTCGCTTCCACAAGCCAGTTCGCCCGGATCGCCACCCTGGCCGACCCGGCCGCGGGCCGACGCCGCAACGCCCTGCTGTCCGCGGCGGCCGCCACCCCGGGCATCACCGACTGGCTGGCCGACACCCTCGCCCAGCTCGACATCAGCTACACCCGCGAACCCGACCTCGGCGCCCCACGCATCGGCACCCGCGTCTCGCCCCTGACCGTCCCCCCGGACGGCCTGCGCTGGACCCTGGCCCTGCCCGGCCCGGGCGAACAGCAGCCCGACCACCAGGTGAGCCGACGCGGGCCACTCACCGTCCGGCACGTCCCCGGTCTGCCGACCACGCTCCTCGTACGCCCCGACGGCTACCTGGCCGCCGCCGGAGTCCCGACGGACCAGAGCGACCTCACCGACCTGCTCCGCCAGCGCGTACCCCAGTAAGTCCCCCTGAAGGACAGCGAGTTCAAGGAGACACGGACATGACCCCTCGTACCACTTCACCCACCCTCATCCGCCAGGTCGCCGTCTTCGACGGTCGTCGACCGCAGCCGGTGCAGGACGTCCTGATCGACGGCACCGTGATCGCGGCCGTCGGCACGGGTCTGGTCGCACCGGCGGGAGCGACGGTCCTCGACGGCACCGGCCGCACCCTGCTGCCCGGCCTGATCGACGCCCACACCCACACCACCGACACGGCACAGCTGCGTCAGGCGCTGGCGTTCGGCATCACGACCGAACTCGACATGGGCGGCGCTCCCGACACCGCCCGGCGGATGCGCGCCGCCGCCGACGAACGGGACGACCTGGCCGACGTGCGCGTCGCCACCACCGGTGCCACCGCGCCGGGCGGACACCCCTGCCAGCTGGTCGAACTCGGCATGATCGAGCCCTTCCCCACCGTGGCCGGACCCGACGACGCCGAAGCGTTCGTCGCGGCCCGGGTCGCCGAAGGCGCGGACCACCTCAAGATCTTCATCGAGGACGGCACCGCCATCGGCAAACCCATGCCCCTCATGTCTCCGGAAACGGTCATCGCCCTGGTCAGGGCAGCCCACGACCGCGGGCTGCGGACCGTCGCCCACACCCTCACCCGCACCGCGGCACGCCAGGCGATCGCCAGCGGCATCGACGGCCTGGCCCACGCTCCCGCCGACGGCCCCAGCGACCAGGCACTGATCGAAGCGGCGGCGGAGAACGGCGTGTTCGTCGTGCCCACCTTGACCACGCTCACCGGGATGACCGACGCCCCGGCCGAGTACGAACTCGCCGAGGACCCCAGGCTGCGCCCCTACGCCGATCCGCAGTGGCTGGCGGACCTGGAGAAGACTCGGGTCACCACCCCCGGACAGCGCGTGGGGCCCATCGCGGTCGACCCACGGCACGCCGCCGACGCCGCCGTACGGATGTTCCGCCTCGGGGTACCACTGCTCGCGGGCACAGACGGTACGGGCGGCCACGGGCACCCCACCACCCACGGCATCAGCTACCACGGCGAACTCGCCCTGCTCGTCGCCGCCGGCCTCACCCCCGCCGAGGCCCTGACCGCCGCCACCGCCGCGCCCGCCGACGCGTTCGGCCTCACCGACCGAGGCCGGATCGCCCCCGGACTCCGGGCCGACCTGCTGCTCGTCGACGGCGACCCCACCCGCGACATCACCGCGTTGCGCGACATCACCGCGCTGTGGCGTCGTGGAGCCCGCGTCGAACGCTCCGCCCACCTCGCCACGCAGACCCAGGAGTGACGATGAACATCGCCGACCCTTCCGTGATCCCGACGCCCTCGGGCATCCACCACATCAAGCTGCCCGTCACCGACCTGGAGCGCAGCGTCCAGTGGTACGCCGCCGTGCTGGGCGCCGGCCGTCTGACCCAGCTGGACCACCGTCGCCCCGACGGCACTCTCTTCGCCGTCATCCTCGACGTCCCCGGGCTGGGCACCCGCCTGGAACTGCGCCTGGACCCGACGACCGCGACCGCCTTGGAGGGGTACGAATTCCTCACCCTGGCCGTCGACGACCGTGCGGCCCTGGACCGATGGATCACTCACCTGGACACCCTCGGCATCACCCACTCACCGCCGGTAGTGGCCCTGGTGGGCTGGGTCCTGGTCATCCCCGACCCCGACGGACAGCGCCTGCGCCTCTACACCACCGCGCCCCACGGACTGGACGCCGACCGGATCGAGTACGCCTCACCCTGGCTCAGCACCGGCCCCGGCCCCGAGTCTCGTCCGGACGACGAGGACGCGACCAGCAGTGGGGGTGAGCCACTCTGTCTGGCGGCGAGGTGCACGGCTCTGCCCGGCCGAGGCGATCTGCTGAAGTCGCGGTTGGTGACCCTGGCGCGCGCCACCCGCCGTGAACCAGGCTGCTTGGCCTTCCGGGTGCACCGCAGCCGGCAGGAGCGGGACGCCTTCGTCGTCTACGAGGAATGGACCGGCCAAGAGGCCCTGGACGCCCATCACACAACACCCCATGTGGACGCCTTCCGCGCCGGCGCGGCGGATCTCATGGCCGTGGCACCGTCCCCGGAACGTCTCGTCCCCTGCACCCGGATCTGACCCCGCCCTCACTTCGGCGCGTCGTCGAAGGCCGAGCCGAGGGACGAGAGGCCGCCGATCAACTGCTCGGTGGCGACGGGCTCCACGAGGTGTCGGCCGACCAGGAGCCCGGGCATGAGCGTCATCAGCGCGGTCGCGATCTGCGCCGGATCCGCCGTGGGCGGTACCTGTCCCTCGTCGCGCCAGCGGCTGGCCAGTTCGACGAGGTTGTCCCGCATGCTCAGGTAGAAGGTCCGGGTGCGCCCTTCGAGTTCCGGACTGCGCAGCGCCTCGCCCCACGCCTGGATCGCGATGCGGCTCAGATCGTACGACTGTCCCTCGCCCCGGTCGCGGGCCTCGGCCGCCATCGCCTCAAGCACCTCGGACGGCGACGGGGTGGGACGCCGTTCCAGGAGCCGGCGGAACAGGTCGCCAACCAGGCTCAGGCCCTCGTCCGCGGCGGCGTCGATGAGGTCGTCCTTGCTGCGGAAGTAGCGGTAGACGGCGCTGGAGGACATGCCGGTCGCGGCGATGACATCGTCCATCGACGTGGCATGGAAACCGTTGCGGGAGAAGCAACTCCAGGCACTGGTGAGAATGTGGCGCCGCCGTTCTTCCCGGCGCGCCTCGCTCAGACGGGGCATGCCCTCACCCTAAACGCAAACGGTGGTTTCCGTTACGGGAGGGCGGTGGAAGTCTGCCGATCATCGAGCGTTCGCGGAGCACAGAGCAGGGCCAGGCGGTCGGCGTCCGTGCTGCCGGGCTCAGCGGTGCCCACGAGCAGGCACTGGCCCGGCGCGTCCTGCACCTCGAAGGTCTGGTACGAGAGGGTCAGCCGTCCCGCCACGGGGTGGTCGAAGGTCTTGTCCCTGCTGCCCAGCCGGTTGACGTCCTGGCGCCCCCATAGTTCCGCGAACTCGCCGCTTTCCGCGCGGAGTTCATCGATCAGAGCCGCGAGCCGGGGATCGTGGCGCTCGTGGCCGTAGGCGAGCCGTAGGGCGGCGACGGTGTCGCGAGCCACGGTGCCCCAGTCCGCGAACAGCGTGCGTGCGGCCGGGTCGCGGAAGAGGGAGCGGACCATCTGGCGCGGGTCGGTCAGCGGGGAGAGCAGGGCGGCGGCCGACGCGTTCGAGGCGAGAACATCCAGCCGCCGGTTGACCACGTAGGCGACGGCCGCCGGGAAGCCGTCCATCAGCCGCCGCAGCCCGGGCGCCACCCGCTCCACATCAAGGTCGGGGGCTTCCGGTCGCGGTACCAGCCCGGCCAGACGGTAGGCGTGCCAGCAGGCGTCGGAGTCCAGGCGAAGCGCCCGCGCGAGAGCGTCGACGACCTGGCCGGACGGTTTCCGTTCACGGCCCTGCTCCAGGCGGGCGTAGTAGTCGACGCTGACCCCGGCCAGCACGGCCACCTCCTCGCGTCGAAGCCCGCTGACCCGGCGATCCTCCGAACGGGGAAACCCCACCTCCTGCGGACTGAGGCGGGAGCGACGCGCCAGCAGGAACTCCCCCAGTTCGTTGCCGCTCATACCTCGATCGTACGTCGCCGCTTCCTAGGAGTGCGGCACCCAGGAAGCTCCTGCCTGCCGACAGCGCGGGATCGGGCCCATGCTGAGGAGATCACACGGCTCACCCGTGGGCGCCCAGCACAGAGAAGGAAGCCGCGATGGTCACGGAAGATCAGGTACGCACCTGGATCGAGCGCTATGTACAGGCGTGGACCACCAACGACAAGAAGGACATCGCCGCACTGTTCACACCGCGGGCCGAGTACCACGAGTGGCCGTACGAGACCGACTGGATCGGCCGCGACGCGATCGTCGAGGGCTGGCAGGGCCGCGCGCCGTGGCAGGAGGGCGGCTGGGACTTCGACTGGTCCATCCTCACCATCAACGGCGACACGGCGGCCGTCGAAGGCACCGGCCGATACAAGGAGTTGGGCACCTTCGCCAACCTCTGGACGGTGACGTTCGACAAGAGCGGCAAGTGCACCGTGTTCCGCATGTGGAACAACGAGATCTGACCCACGGCACCTTTGGTGGTCGTTGTGCGGGCAGGGGCTCTCAGCCCAGTGACACCGTCGAACCGCGGCTGCTGCCGGCACTCCCGTCCGCCTGGCCGGGCGGCAGCGGCCGGGGTAGTTGTACGACTCCAGGGAGACCGGCCCGTCGGCGGAGCCCGGCCGGGCGCAGAAGGTGGCGTCCTTCTGGAAGACGGCCGATCCGTCGTTCACGTCCAGCCGGACGCGGAAGGCGTAGTGGCGCAGGTATCTGCCCGAGGCGTCCTCGATCGAGTAACAGTGGGAATCGGCCAGCCCGGCGACGCATCGGAAGATGGCCTCCCGCTTCGCGGGCCCGGGGCTGGTGGCGGTCACGGGACCAGGGACGCCTGGATGGCCGACTTCGACGCGCCGAACGTCAGCGAGATGGCGGCCGAGGTCAGGCCCGAGAGCGGCGGTGGTGACTACGGAACCGGCGGCGGCCTCGACCACCTCGGCTTCGGCACCCTGACCTTCACCCGGGACAGGGCGATCGTCTCGGCCACCACACCGACACCGTCCGCGAGCGCGTCCGACACGGCGTCCTCCTCCGACACCGGCGCCGCGACCCCTGCCGCCGATGCCGGCGACGGAACCCAGCCGCAGGGCCGCCGGGGCGAGGACCTCGCCGCCACCGGCGTCCTCGCCATCACGGGCGGCTTCATCGCCCTGCGCCGCGGAGGCACCCGCGACAGCGGCTGAACACCGCGCGACTCGGGCCGTTCATCGCGTAGCACCCCTACCCGATGGCGGCCTGTCCGCCGGTCGTTCGGCACCCGTCCAGCCGTCCGCTCCTCGCAACTCCGCGTACATCCGGGTGAGTTGCACGTCCAGGACAGTGCAGAGACGGCTGAAGGTCCAGTAGTAGCCGCAGAGATGGAGTAGCTCGACGAGTTCGCGGGCGGAGAGGAACTCGCCTGCCGCGGCGAACACTTCATCGGACACCCGGGATCCCGCGACGACCTCGGCGGCGAACTGGATCACCGCACGGTCGTGCTTCGGCAGTGCCGGATTGGCATGGTCCCCGTTCTTGATCAGTTCGCGGGTCGCGTCGTCCACGCCGGCGTTCCGTGACAGGGGTACGTGCTGAGTGAGGACGAAGTCGCACCGCGCGCCTTCGGCCACGGTCAGAATGACCAACTCCCGTGCCCGCACGGGTAGTTCCAGGGTGGTGTAGAGGGCCTGGGCCAGGCCGATGAAGGGCTGAACGGTGGACGGTGAGTGTGCCAGCATCTTGAACATCGGGTCCGGTGGGAAGTCGGCCAGGAACCGGGCGACCTCCTCGGGGATGTCGTTCGGGTCGGGGTCCCGCAGTCGGGTCATCGCTCTCTCCGTCCGGTGAGATTCATCAACTCGGCCACGTCGGGGAGGCGTTCGAGTCCCTTGATCCGCTCGATGATCTTTCGGGCGGCCGGGAGGCTGATGACGCCTTCGACGTTGTCGAGGAACTTGGCCTCGATGTCGGTGTCTTCGGTGTCGGGATGCGCGGGGTGTCCCCGGACGCCCCACTGGGTGTGGGACAGCACACGGCCGTCGGCGAGGACGATGTCGACCCGGCAGCTCAGAAAGGGCGCGTCCGGCGGGAACTCCATCGGGTAGGGCACCACCTTGTCGACGACCGACAACAGATCGGGGTCGGTCCACAGCACGGGATCCATGTAGTCCTCGGGACGGTTGTGGCCTCGCACCAGCCGCAGCGCCACGCTGAACGCCGTACTGAACTGTGCCGAGACCATGTCCGTCGGCCGGGTGACCGCCGCCCCGTGCCCGACCGCGATCGCGGGCAGACCGAGCCGGATCTCCTTGATCTCGCGCCACGGCAGGTGGTCGCGGGCCAGGAGATGAGCCACGGCTTCGATGGCCGGTCCGGCGGATCCGATCGTGGGATACAGCCGGAAGATCGTGTCGACGATGTGGAAGTGGTCCCAGAGCCCGTCGACGCCCGACGTGTCCCGGGTGCCGGCGAAGAGACGGAACAGTCCGCGCTCGCCCTCGATGATCGTCGCCGGTCCGGTGAGTCCGTCCCGGGCGAGCAGTGCGGCCTGGGAGCCGCTGCGGGCGGCGGATCCGGAGTGCATCCGCTTGACCTCGCCGCCGCTCCGTTCGTACTCCATGGTGCCGCCCGCGTCGCTGCCCGCGATCCCGAGGGCGTCGGTGAGCCGGCCCGGAGTCAGGCCGAGGAGCCGGCCCGCCGTCGCCGCGGCGCCGAAGGTGCCCAGGATCTTGGAGCCGTGCCAGCCCACGCGGACCATGTCCCGCACGGTGGTGGCGCCCAGCAGAGACATCACCTGTGCTCCGGCGACCACAGCCGTGAGCACCTCACGGCCGTGCGCACTGGTGCTCTCGCCGAACGCCAGAGCGGTCGGGACCACGGCCGAGCCGATGTGCGCGGCGTACATGTGGACGTCGTCGAACTCGAAGGCGGCGCCCAGGGTTCCGTTGGCGAAGGCGGCGTACGGGGCGACCGTCCGGGCGCCGGAGAGCACCATCGTGCTCTCCGGCTCGGCCCTCATCGCTTCGACGAGCCGGAGCTCTGGCCGGACGTTGGGCAGGGTCGCGCCGCGGACCTGCAGACCCAGTTGGTCGAGGATCAGCAGCTTCGCCATCTCGACCGCGCGGGGCGGCAGTTGGTCGTACTCCAGGGCGGCGACCCATGCTGCCAGCCGGGTTGCCAGAGTGTTCTCACTCATCACGCACCTCGTCGCGGTGGGGGTGGTCAGCGCTGGATGGCCTTGGTCTCCAGGAACTCCTCCAGGCCGAAGCGGCCCATCTCCCGACCGTTGCCGGACTGCTTGTAGCCGCCGAACGGGGCGAGCAGGTTCATCTGCGGACCGTTGACGTCGATCTGCCCGGCGCGCATCCGCTCGGCGATCGCCAGCGCGTGCCCCGTCTCACCGAACACGGCGCCGTTCAGGCCGTAGTCCGTGCTGTTGGCGATCTGTACGGCGTGGTCGTCGTCGGTGTAGGGGATGACCGCCAGCACGGGGCCGAAGATCTCCTCACGGGCGATGACGGAGTCGGGGTCGACGTCGGCGAAGACGGTGGGCCGGACGTAGGCACCGGTCTCCAGCCCCTCGGGCCGGCCGGGTCCGCCGACGACGACCGTGGCACCGTCGGCGACGCCGCGTTCGATGTAGGAGGCGACGCGTGCGCGCTGGGTCTCCGAGGCGAGCGGGCCGAGAAGGGTGCTCTCCTCGGTCGGGTCGCCCACCGTGTACGCGGCGGACGCCTCGCGGAGCAGGTCGACCACCTCGTCGTGCAGTTCGGCGGGAACCAGCATGCGGGTGTAGGCGCCGCACACCTGGCCGCTGTTGATCCAGGCGCTCGACAGGCCGCGGGTGACGGCGTCCGTCAGGTCGGCGTCCCGCAGGATGATGTTCGCGGACTTGCCGCCGAGTTCCAGCGCGACCTTCTTGACGGTCGCCGAGGCGAGCTCCGAGACGCGCTTGCCGGCGCGGGTGGAGCCGGTGAAGGACACCATGTCGATTCCCGGGTGCGCGGCGATCGCCTCACCGACGACCGGACCGGTGCCGTGCACGACGTTGAACACCCCGGCGGGCAGACCGGCCTCGGCGGTGACCTCCGCGAGGATCCGGGCGGCCAGCGGGGCGACCTCCGACGGCTTGAGCACCACGGTGTTGCCCGCCAGGAGAGCCGGGACGACCTTGGTGATGACCTGCTGCAGCGGGAAGTTCCACGGGGTGATCGCGCCGACCACACCGATCGGCTCCCGTACGACGAGCGAGTTCGCGATCTCCTCCGTCCAGGGGAAGTCCGCCACGACGGAGACGGTGGCCTCGGCGGCCATCACCGGCAGGCCCGCCTGGCCCATGCGGGCGAAGGAGATCGGGGCACCCATGTCGGCGCTGATCGTGGCGGCGATCTCCTCGGAGCGCGCCTGAAGCCCCGCCGCGATGCGCCGGACGACGGCGGCACGCTCCGCCGGGTCGGTCGCGGCCCAGGCCGGGAACGCGGCGGTGGCCGCCGCCACGGCATGGTCCACGTCCTCGGCCGTGCCGGCCGGGACCGTGGCGATGACGGCCTCGGTGGCCGGGTTGACCACGTCGATCACGGGCCCGCCGAAGGGAACCGCCTTGCCGTCGATCCAGTGGGCGGGGGCGGGGAAAGTGAGTTCGCTGTTGGCGTTCATGCACCCCAGCGTCACAAGCGCCGAAGATCGCATCCAGGGACGGATTGTCCCGTGATCCACGTCACATTCAGTACGGCTGGTGGTCGCTCATCCACGGATCGACCGACCCTGGCTGAGCTCTTCGGCGCCCCTGTCCGATCTGCGAAACTGGGTGCTGGGAGCGCTTCTGACCTGGGCGTCACCGATGAGCGAAGCGAGAGGAGCAGGCGTATGGACCGCGCCGAGCTCGCCGACTTCCTGCGTACCCGGCGCGCGGCGCTGCAGCCAGAGGACGTCGGCCTGCCGCGGACCCGTCGCCGCCGTACCGGGGGTCTGCGCCGCGAGGAGGTCGCCGCCCTCAGCAGCGTGTCGACCGACTACTACAGCCGTATCGAGCAGCAGCGCGGCCCCCGCCCCTCCGAACAGATGCTCGCCGCCCTCGCGCAGGGCCTGCGCCTGTCGCTGGACGAACGCGACCATCTCTTCCGGCTGGGCGGCTACGACACTCCCCAGCGCGTCTCGCGCACCGACCACATCAACCCCGGGATGCAGCGCATCTTCCAGCGCATGGACGACAGTCCGGCCCAGATCATCAACCATCTGGGCGAGACACTCGCGCAGAACCGCCTCTCCACCCTCCTCGTCGGCGACCAGACCCGGCACACCGGCATGGCCCGCTCGCTGGCCTACCGCTGGTTCACCGACCCCGCCGAACGGCAGCGCTTCCCGGCCGACGACCATGCCCAGCACGGCCGTACCGTCACCGCCCAGCTCCTCGCGACCCACACCCGCAATCCCGACGACCCCCGCGTCACCGGCCTCGTGGAGACCTTGCTCAGAAAGAGCGAGGAGTTCGCCGACATCTGGCGCCGGCACCCCGTCCTGGGGCCGTACTGCGCCCCCAAGCTGATAGAGCATCCCCGAGTCGGCCTCATGGAGCTGCACGGACAGAGCCTGATAGATCCCGACCAGTCGCAGATCCTGACGGTCTTCACCGCCACCCCGGGCAGCGAGAGCTACGAGAGACTCCAATTCCTCTCCGTTCTGGGCGACCAACTCCTTTGACGTGCGTCACCACGGCAGACCCCGCTGTCTCCGGCAGGTAAGCCGTTCGGGAGCCCGCCACCGTCCGACATCCTCGTCCCCAGCGGTCAGCCGATTCGACGCCTCCACCGGAACTTGGGGGTCAGTCAGCTTCCAACCGCAGGTCAGCGCCTGATCACAGGCCACCGTCGCAGAGACGGGATACAAGCGGCGACGCCATGGTGGCCCCCAAACTGCCCCGGCATCTGCTGGAAGACTTCGCCCCGCACCTTTCCCTGGGCAGACCAAGTGCCACACGCCCCCTCGCCTCGCCAAGCCGATCCAGCGCGAGCGCGAAGCCCGGGGACATCAGACATGACCGCCCGAACCGGCACACCTCCGCTCCGGAGGCCATGAGCTCCGGCCGTCTGCCCGGCGTCGATCAACCCTTCGCCCAGGGCAGTCAGGTGGCCAGTACAGCCAACCCCATGACCGGATCCGCGGCTCAATTTCATTCCGAACACTTTGTTGGTACGTCCTGACATACCTGTTGACATCCCCGCGGAGACGGCCTCATAGTCTCTCCAACTAGAGCGCGCTACTAAAGCGCTCCAGTCGCTGAACAGGCGGTCTACACCAACGACCGCCACAGAAGACGAGCCGCCACGCACGGCACATACACACCACTCGCGCACCACGTCGCCACTCGCCGAACACGCATCGGCCGCCGACGCGGGACGCGCTACCGCCCACCACCGACTCCACCCTGACAAGCACAGCGAGGTGCAAGGGACATGCGCAGAAACCACCGAGCCGCAGTTTTCACCGCCACCGTTCTGGTCGGCACTCTGTTCGCCGCCGGCTGTTCCAGCAGCTCGGGCGGCAAGAAGTCCGAGGAAGGAGGTGCGGACGCCTCGGCGGGCAAGGCCACCACCCCGCGTATGACGGTGGCCATGGTCACCCACGCCGCCCCCGGCGACACGTTCTGGGACCTGGTCCGCAAGGGCGCCCAGGCCGCTGCCGCCAAGGACAACGTCAAGCTCGTCTATTCCAGCGATCCCAGCGCCGGCAACCAGGCCAACCTCGTGCAGAACGCGATCGACCAGAAGGTCGACGGTATCGCGCTCACCGCGGCCAAGCCGGACGCCATGAAGGACGTGGTGGCCAAGGCCAAGTCGGCCGGTATCCCCGTGGTCGGCTTCAACTCCGGTGTGAGCGACTGGAAGAAACTCGGCATGCTGGAGTACTTCGGACAGGACGAGAACATCGCCGGCCAGGCCTTCGGCCAACGCCTCAACAAGCTCGGCGCCAAGCACGCCCTCTGTGTCATCCAGGAACAGGGTCAGGTCGCCCTTGAGGCCCGCTGCGCCGGTCTGAAGAAGGGCTTCAGCGGCAAGACCGACATCCTCTACGTCAACGGCACCGACATGCCGTCGGTGAAGTCGACGATCACGGCCAAGCTCAGCCAGGACTCCTCCATCGACCAGGTGGTCACCCTCGGCGCCCCGATCGCGCTGACCGCGATCCAGTCCTTGTCCGACTCCGGCAGCAAGGCCAAGCTCGCCACCTTCGACCTCAGCAAGGACCTGGTGAAGGCCGTCCAGGACGGCAAGATCGAATTCGCCGTGGACCAGCAGCCTTATCTCCAGGGCTACTTGGCGGTCGACGCGCTGTGGCTCTACAAGACCAACGGCAACTTCAGCGGCGGCAGCACCGCGCCCGTCCTCACCGGACCGGCTTTCATCGACAAGACGAACGTGGACAGCGTCGCCAAGTTCGCCGCCAACGGAACCCGGTGATGAGTATGACCCAGCACGCCGAGCCGGCGGTGACCTCACCGCCGGCCCCCGGCCCCAAGGAGGTTGACGGCCGCACGGCCGAACGTCCGCGGGCGCTACGGCTGTTGGCCCGCCCCGAGGTGGGTGTCTTCCTCGGTGCGGCAGCGGTGTACGTGTTCTTCCTGATCGCCGCCCCGCCGGTGCGCGAGGGCGCCGCGATGGCGAACATCCTCTACAGCTCGTCGACGATCGGCATCATGGCGCTGCCGGTCGCCCTGCTGATGATCGGTGGGGAGTTCGACCTCTCCGCCGGTGTCGCGGTCATCACCTCGGCGCTCACCGCGAGCATGCTCAGCTACCAACTCACCATGAACGTATGGGTCGGTGTGATCGCCGCCCTGGTCGTGTCGCTGGCAATCGGCTTCCTCAACGGCTGGCTGGTGGTCAAAACCGGGCTGCCGAGCTTCCTGATCACCCTGGGCAGCTTCCTGATCCTCCAGGGCGTCAACCTCGCGGTGACGAAGCTGGTCACCGGCAACGTCGCCACCGACGACATCAGCACCATGGACGGCTTCGGCCAGGCCAGGAAGGTCTTCGCCTCGTCGTTCGACGTCGGCGGCGTTCAGGTGAAGATCACCATCGTGTGGTGGCTGGTGTTCGCGGCGATCGCGACCTGGGTGCTGCTGCGCACGAAGTACGGCAACTGGATCTTCGCGGTCGGCGGCAACAAGGACTCCGCGCGTGCTGTGGGTGTCCCGGTGGCGTTCACGAAGATCTCGCTGTTCATGCTCGTCGGCTTCGGTGCCTGGTTCATCGGCATGCACCAGTTGTTCTCCTTCAACACCGTGCAGTCGGGTGAAGGCGTAGGGCAGGAGCTGATCTTCATCTCGGCGGCCGTGATCGGCGGGTGTCTGCTGACCGGTGGTGCCGGTTCGGCGATCGGCCCGGTCTTCGGCGCGTTCATGTTCGGCATGGTGCAGCAGGGCATCGTCTACGCCGGCTGGAACCCCGACTGGTTCAAGGCGTTCCTCGGCGTGATGCTGCTCGGCGCCGTCCTCATCAATCTGTGGGTCCAGCGCACCGCGACCCGGAGGTGACCTTCATGGTAAGCAACGAATCCGGCACCCACGGCGCCATCCTCCAGGACACTAAGCCGGAGGACGGGGACCACCCGACCGTCCAGCTCCGCAACGCGGGCAAGGCGTACGGCAACGTCCGCGCCCTGCACGGCGTCGACCTCGCGGTCCGCCCCGGCCAGGTCACCTGCGTCCTCGGCGACAACGGCGCGGGCAAGTCCACGCTCATCAAAATCATCTCCGGCCTGCACCAGCACACCGAGGGCGAGTTCCTCGTCGACGGGGAGCCGGTGCACTTCACCACCCCCCGTCAGGCACTGGACCGGGGCATCGCGACCGTCTACCAGGACCTGGCCGTCGTCCCGCTGATGCCGGTGTGGCGCAACTTCTTCCTCGGCTCCGAGATGACCAAGGGCCCCTGGCCCTTCCGCCGTCTCGACATCGAGCGGATGAAGAAGACCGCCGACGAGGAACTCCGCAACATGGGCATCGTCCTGGACAACCTGGACCAGCCCATCGGCACCCTCTCCGGCGGCCAGCGCCAGTGCGTCGCCATCGCCCGCGCCGTCTACTTCGGCGCCCGCGTCCTCATCCTGGACGAGCCCACCGCCGCGCTCGGAGTCAAGCAGTCCGGTGTGGTGCTCAAGTACGTGGCCGCCGCCCGCGAACGCGGTCTCGGCGTCATCTTCATCACCCACAACCCGCACCACGCCTACATGGTCGGCGACCACTTCAGCGTCCTGCGCCTGGGCACGATGGAGTTGTCGGCGGAGCGCAGCGAGATCACCCTCGAAGAACTCACCAACCACATGGCCGGCGGCACCGAACTCGCCGCGCTCAAGCACGAGTTGTCCCAAGTACGCGGTGTCGACGTCGAGGAACTCCCCGACGCGAGAGACCTGACAGCGCTGTAGCGGCATGTCCCCAGCAGGCAAGGCCAAAAGCCCCAACTGCTGGGGGACATGCCCGGTCGCCGATGCCTCAGGCCGATGTCTCCGGTGCCTTGCCACTCGTACCGCGCACCACGAGCTTCGGATCCAGTATGGCCTCGCGGACTTCCAGCTCCGGATTCTCCAGCCGTTCGACGGCGAACCGCACGGCGTGTTCCGCCATCAGAGCCGCGTCCTGGCGGACGGTGGTCAGGCCGATGGGCATGAGATGGGAGAGGTGACTGTCGTCGTAACCGACAACCGACACATCACGCGGGACGTCGACGCCTGCGCGCGTCAGGGCCATCAACAGGCCCCACGCACACCGGTCGTTGCCCGCGAGGACCGCCGTCGGCAGGGCCTGCCCCCGATCGCGTTCCGCCAGGAACAGGCGGCCCGACTCGATGCCCGATTCCTCCGTGTGCTCCCCGGGGATGACCCGTACCTCGGCCTCCAGCCCGTGCCGGCGCATCGCGGCCCGGTAGGCACGCCGCCGATCGACCGATCCGGGGCCCCGGCCGCCGTCGATGTGCACGATTCGGCGGTGCCCCAGTTCGACGAGATGCTCCATGGCCTGGTGTACCCCCTTGCCCTCGGCGCTGTGGACGAAGTCCACGCGGGCGCGGGGCACTCGGCGGCTGACCGAGACCGTCACCGCTCTGTGTCCGAGTTCGTCGAGATACGCGGCCTCCGCCTCGGGGCCGAGCAGGATCAGCGCCTCGCAGCGGTGGCTGAGCAACGCCTCGGCCGCCTTCGCCTCGCTGCGGCCGTGGGTGGCCGCGGAGAGCAGGACGTCGTAGCCGAGGCGTTCGGCTTCGGGGTAGATCCCCGCGATGAGGTCCGCGTGGAAGGTCTGGTGCACGGTGAACATCACGCCGAGCGTGCGGCTGCGGCCGCGGGCCAGCAGCCTGGCCGCGCTGTCGGGGTGGTAGCCGATCTCGTCGGCCACCCGCAGCACCCGCTGCCGCGTCTCATCGCTCGCGCCCGGCTGACCGCGGAAGATGATCGAGACGAGCGCCCGCGACACGCCTGCTTTCGCAGCGACGTCCGCCATCGTGGGCCGCTGCTTTCCTGACGCATCCACCTGTGAATCCACCCTCCGCCGCGGCCAACCCTACGGGCCTCTCGAAATCTCCTGGCAACAAGGTATTGACATGACATTTGGACAGGAGTCATCGTACACAGACTAGAGCGCGCTAGTAGAGCGCGGCAGTGAATCTCCTGAACGCCTCCGTCTCCGGTACGAAAGGGAAACCAGCGTGATGCCGTTCGAAGTGCTGACCATGGGCCGCGTAGGGGTGGACGTGTATCCGCTCCAGACCGGTGTGGGGCTGGCCGAGGTCACGTCGTTCGGCAAGTACCTGGGCGGGAGTCCGACCAACGTCGCCGTCGCCGCGGCCCGGTACGGGCACTCCGCGGCCGTGGTCACGAAGACGGGCCGGGACCCTTTCGGGGACTTCGTCCGCACGGCCTTGGAGGGGTACGGCGTCGACAGCCGGTTCGTCGGTACGTCGGACATCGCGCCGACGCCGGTGACGTTCTGCGAGATCTTCCCGCCGGACGACTTCCCGCTCTACTTCTACCGGCTGCCCAAGGCCCCCGACCTGGACATCCAGCCGGACGAACTGGACCTGGACGCCGTCCGCGACGCCCGGATCTTCTGGGTCACCGGGACGGGGCTGAGCGAGGAGCCGAGCCGCGCGGCCACGCTCGCCGCGCTGGCGCACCGGGCGAAGTCCGGGCCGACGGTGTTCGACCTGGACTGGCGGCCGATGTTCTGGCAGGACGCGGATCAGGCGCGGGCGTACTACGTCGAGGCCCTGCGGCACACCACCGTCGCCGTCGGCAATCTCGACGAGTGCGAGGTGGCGACGGGCGAGCGCGAGCCGTACGCGGCCGCGAAGGCACTGCTCGCCGCCGGGGTGGAGCTGGCGGTGGTGAAGCAGGGCCCCAAGGGTGTCCTGGCCGTCGACCGCGACGGTTCGGCGGTGGAGATACCGCCGGTTCCGGTGGACGTCGTCAACGGGCTCGGTGCCGGTGACGCCTTCGGTGGCGCGCTCTGCCACGGTCTGCTCTCCGGCTGGGACACCCGCCGCACGGTCGCCTTCGCCAACGCGGCCGGTGCCGTCGTCGCGGGCCGGCTCTCCTGCTCCGACGCGATGCCCACCGAGGCCGAGGTCGACGCCAAGCTCCGCGAGGCATCCCTCGCTTCCATCGAACGAAAGGCGTGACGACGTGCCGTCCGACATTGTGGGCCGGATCGTGGAGGCCCGGGTCAACGACCCCGGCGCCATCGCGACGGCGGCAGCACGCCGCGTGAAAGCCACCTCGCTCCTCGGCGCCCACGGCAAGGCGATGATCGTCGCGGCCGACCACCCGGCCCGCGGCGCCAACGGCGTCGGCGCCGACCCCACCGCGATGGCCGACCGCTTCGAACTCCTCGACCGCCTGTGCACCGCGCTCGAACGGCCGGGCGTCACCGGGGTGTTGGCCACCGCCGACATCCTGGAGGACCTGCTGCTGCTCGGCGTCCTGGACGGCAAGAGTGTCTTCGGCTCCATGAACCGCGCGGGCCTTGCCGGTTCGGTCTTCGAGATCGACGACCGCTTCACCGGCTACGACGCCGAGACCATCGCCGCGATGCGCTTCGACGGCGGCAAGATGCTCACCCGTATCGCCCTCGACGACCCCGCGACACCCTCCGTCCTGGAGAACACCGCCCGCGCCGTCAACGAGCTGAACGACCGTCAACTCATCGCCATGATCGAGCCGTTCCTCTCCTCCTGGCAGAACGGCCGGATCCGCAACGACCTCTCGACGGACGCCGTCGTCAAGTCGGTCACCATCGCCTCGGGCCTGGGCCGCCGCACCGCCTACACCTGGCTCAAGCTGCCCGTGGTCGACGGCATGGAACGCGTCCTGGCCTCCTCCACCCTCCCCGCGCTCCTCCTCGGCGGCGAGGTCAGGGACCCCGAAGCGGCCTTCGCCTCCTGGGGCAAGGCCCTCAAACTCCCCACCGCGCAGGGCCTGATGGTCGGCCGTTCCCTGCTCTACCCCTCGGACGGCGACATCGCCGGCGCCGTGGACCGGGCGGTGAGCCTGCTGTGACGGACACGAGCAAGTACCATCTGCCCAGCGGGACTTCGGCCGACGGCCCCTACGATCTCCTGGTCACGCCCGAGTCGGCGGGCTGGGGGCACTCCGGCCTCAGGATCCTGACCCTGAGGCCGGGCCAGGCGCACACCCTGTCCACCGGGGACTCCGAGTTCCTGGTCCTGCCGCTGACGGGATCCTGCACCGTCAGCACGGACGGCACGGCCTTCGAACTCACCGGCCGGACAAGCGTGTTCGCCTCCGCCACCGACTTCGCCTACCTCCCCCGCGAGTCGGTGGCCCTGATCAGCAGCGCGGACGGCGGGACGTTCGCGCTGCCCTCCGCCCGTACCGAGCGGAGCTCACTCTCCGCTCGGTACGGGCCCCAAAAGAACGTGCCGGTCGAACTGCGCGGCGCCGGCGCGTGCTCCCGGCAGGTCAACAACTACTGCCTGCCCGGCACGTTCGAGGCCGAGCAGCTCCTGGTGTGCGAGGTCCTCACCCCGGGCGGCAACTGGTCCTCCTACCCGCCCCACAAGCACGACGAGGCCCGGCCGGGCCAGGAGTCGGAGCTGGAGGAGATCTACTACTTCCAGGTCGCGGGCGAGGACGGCTTCGCCTATCAGCGGGTCTACGGCACACAGGACCGGCCGATCGACGTGCTCGCCGAGGTCCGCTCCGGCGACACCGTGCTGATCCCGCACGGCTGGCACGGCCCGTCGATCGCGGCGCCCGGCTACGACCTCTACTACCTCAACGTCATGGCCGGTCCGGGCCAGGACCGCGCCTGGCTGATCTGCGACGACCCCGCCCACGGATGGGTGCGGGAGACCTGGGAGTCCCAGGACGTCGACGACCGCCTGCCCTTCGAAGGACTCACGCAGCGATGACCACCCTACGACTCACCACCGCCCAGGCGCTGGTCCGCTTCCTCGCGAACCAGTACAGCGAGCGCGACGGCCAGGAACAGCGCCTCATCCCCGGCGTCTGGGGCATCTTCGGGCACGGCAACGTGGCCGGCATCGGCCAGGCGCTGCTTCAGGCCGCCGTCACCCAAGAGGCCGACCTGCCCTACTACTTGGCCCGCAACGAGCAGGGCATGGTGCACGCCTCGGTGGCCTACGCGAAGATGCGCGACCGGCTGGCCACCTTCGCCTGCACCGCCTCGACGGGCCCCGGCTCGACGAACATGATCACCGGCGCGGCCCTCGCGACGACCAACCGCATACCGGTTCTCCTGCTGCCCAGCGACATGTTCGCGACCCGCGCCGCCGACCCGGTGCTCCAGCAGTTGGAGGACACCCGGGGCGGGGACGTCACCGTCAACGACGCCTTCAGGGCCGTATCGAAGTACTTCGACCGGATCTCCCGGCCCGAACAGCTGATCCCGGCCGCGCTGGCCGCGATGCGGGTGCTGACGGACCCTGTGGAGACCGGCGCCGTGACCCTCGCCCTGCCGCAGGACGTGCAGGCCGAGGCATACGACTGGCCGGTCGCGTTCTTCCGGCGCCGGGTGTGGCACGTGGGCCGCCCGGTGCCGGAGCCCGCCGCCGTGGAGCGGGCCGTACGGCTGCTGCGCAAGGCACGCAAGCCGCTGATCGTCGCGGGCGGCGGTGTCGTCTACTCCGGCGCCGAGACCCAGCTGCGGGCCTTCGCCCAGGCCACCGGCATTCCGGTCGCCGACACCCACGCCGGCAAGGGCGCCGTCCCCTGGGACCACCCCTGCGCGGTCGGCGGCATCGGCTCGACCGGCTCCTACGCGGCCGACGAACTGGCGAAGGAGGCCGACGTCGTCCTCGGCATCGGCACCCGGTACAGCGACTTCACCACCGCCAGCCACACCGTCTTCGGCAACCCGGACGTCGCCTTCGTCAACCTCAACGTCGCCCGCCTGGACGCGGTCAAGCACTCCGCCGAGCCACTGGTGGCCGACGCCCGGCTCGGCATCGAAGCCCTCGCGGGAGCCCTGAAGGGCTGGGAGGTCGCACCGGAGTACCGCGAGCGAACCCGTCAACTCATCGCCCGTACAAGAGAGATCGAGGACGCCTGCTTCACCGTGGGCCACGGTCCGCTGCCCGCCCAGACCGAGATCCTCGGCGCGCTGAACGACGTACTGGGCGACCGTGACGTCGTCATCAACGCCGCCGGCTCCCTGCCCGGCGATCTGCAACAGCTGTGGCGGGCACGGGATCCGAAGGCGTACCACGTCGAGTACGCGTACTCCTGCATGGGCTACGAGATCGCCGCCGGCCTCGGCGCCAAGATGGCCGACCCCTCGCGCGAGGTCGTCGTACTCGTCGGCGACGGCTCGTATCTGATGATGGCTCAGGAGATCGTGACCATGGTCTCCGAGGGCCTGAAGGTCATCGTCGTCCTCGTCCAGAACCACGGCTTCGCCTCGATCGGCGCGCTGTCCGAGTCGCTCGGCTCGCAGCGCTTCGGCACCAACTACCGCTTCCGGAACGGTGGTTCGGGCCTGCTCGACGGAGACGTCCTCCCCGTCGACCTCGCCGCCAACGCCTCCTCGCTCGGCGCGGACGTCCTGCACGCCACCTCCGTCGACGAGTTCCGTACGGCGATGGAGAAGGCGAAGGCCGCGAGCCGCACCACCGTCGTCCACGTCGAGACCGACCTGTACGGGCCCAACCCGCCGGGCCACGGCTGGTGGGACGTCCCCGTCAGCCAGACCTCCGCCCTGGAGACCACCCGGACCGCGCACGAGACGTACGCCGCCCACAAGCAGGCCCAGCGCCACTACCTGTAAGGACACCCCACCCGTGAAGACCATTCAGCACTGGATCGACGGCACGGCCGTCCCCGGCACGGACACCGCTCCGGTGTTCGACCCGGCCACCGGACGACAGCAGGCCCAGGTGGTCCTCGGCGGGACCGCCGACGTCGACACCGCCGTCACGGCCGCCGCGCGGGCCTTCGAGACCTGGTCCGAGTCGTCTCTCACCCAGCGCACCCAAGTGATGTTCGCCTTCCGGCAGTTGCTCGTCGAGCACGAGGAGGAGCTGGGCCGGATCATCTCCGCCGAACACGGCAAGACCGTCGATGACGCACGCGGCGAGATCACCCGCGGCCGTGAGGTCGTCGAATTCGCCTGCGGACTCGGCGACGTCCTCAAGGGGTCCTTCTCCGACCAGGTCTCCCGCGGCATCGACGTCCACAACTTCCGCCAGCCGCTGGGCGTCGTCGCGGGCATCACACCCTTCAACTTCCCCGCCATGGTGCCCCTTTGGATGCACCCCATCGCCATCGCGACCGGCAACACGTTCATCCTCAAGCCCAGCGAGCGCGACCCCTCCGCCGCGAACTTCGTCGCCGAGCTGTACCAGCGCGCCGGGCTGCCCGACGGGGTCTTCAACGTCGTGCACGGCGGCAAGGACGCGGTCGACGCGATCCTCACCCACCCCGGCATCGCCGCCGTCTCCTTCGTCGGGTCGACGCCGGTCGCCAAGTACGTGCACGAGCACGGCACTTCGGCCGGCAAGCGCGTCCAGGCCCTCGGCGGAGCCAAGAACCACGCAGTCGTCCTCCCCGACGCCGACCTGGAGTTCGCCGCCAACCACATCACCGCCGGCGCCTACGGCTCGGCCGGCGAGCGCTGCATGGCCGTCTCCGTCGCCGTGGCCGTGGGTGACGCGGCGGACGGCCTGGTGGAGGTGCTGGAGCGCAAGGCCCGCGAGGTAAAGGTCGGTCCCGGTGACGCCCCGGGCGTGGAGATGGGACCGCTGGTCACCAAGGCCGCCCAGGAACGCGTCGAGAACGCCGTCGGCACCGCCGCCACGCAGGGCGCCACCGTCGTCGTGGACGGGCGCGGGCTGAAGATCGACGGCCACGAGGACGGCTTCTTCACCGGCCCCTCCCTCCTCGACCACGTCACGGTCGACATGGACGCCTACAAGGAGGAGTTGTTCGGCCCGGTCCTCGCGATCGTCCGCGTCGACACCCTCGACGAGGCCATCGCCGTCATCAACGCCAACCCGTACGGCAACGGAACCGCCCTGTTCACCGCCTCCGGTGAGGCCGCGCGCCGCTTCCAGCGCAAGGTCACGGTCGGGATGATCGGCGTCAACGTGCCGGTCCCCGTGCCGATGTCGTACTACTCCTTCGGCGGCTGGAAGGACTCCCTCATCGGCGACTCCCCCATCCACGGCCCCGAGGGCATCCGCTTCTACACCCGCCCCAAGGTCGTCACCACCCGCTGGCCGCAGCCCGCCCAACAGGTCGCCGCCGGCTTCGACTTCCCCACGTCCAGCTGATCCACCGAGTTCCCCCTCCCTCCTTCGCAAAGGACCGACCATGGCAACGGCGCCAACTCCCCTCCGTACCGTCGCGGGCAACCTCTGCCTGGGCTCCGCTCCCGACTCCTGGGGCATCTGGTTCCCCGAGGACGAGCACCAGGTGCCGTACACCCGCTTCCTCGACGAGCTGGCCGCGGCCGGCTACCAGTGGCTGGAGCTCGGACCGTACGGCTATCTCCCCACCGACCCGCAGCGTCTGAAGGAGGAGCTGGACGCCCGTGGGCTCCAGGTCTCCGGCGGCACCGCGTTCGGCGGGCTGCACCGTCCGGAGGCGTGGGACGAGATGCTCGCCCATGTCCGGCAGGTCGCCGCGCTGACGGCCGCCGCCGGCGCGCACCACCTCGTGCTCCTCCCGCCGATGTACCGGGACGAGAAGACCGGCGCGTTCACCGAGTCGCCCGAGCTGACCGCCGACCAGTGGGCGGGCTTCGGCCGGTCCGCCGACCGGCTGGGCAAGCTGCTGCTCGACGAGTACGACGTACGGCTCGTCATCCATCCGCACGCCGACAGCCACATCCAGACCCAGCCGGAGATCGAGCGGCTGCTCAACGAGTCGGACTCCCGCTACACCAACCTCTGCCTGGACACCGGGCACGTGGCCTACGGCGGCGGCGACAACCTCGACCTGATCCGCCGCTTCGGCGAGCGCGTGGGCTACGTCCACATCAAGCAGATGGATCCCGAGGTGCTGGCCCAAGTCGCCGTCGAGGACCTGTCGTTCGGAGAGGCGGTCAAGCGCGGGGTGTGCGTGTCACCTCCCGCGGGTGTACCGAATCCGGCCGACGTGGTGGCCGAACTCGCGCGGCTGGACGCCGAGTTGTTCGTCATCGTCGAGCAGGACCTGTACCCGTGCGCCCCCGAGGTGCCCTTGCCCATCGCGGTCAGCACGCGTGAGCACCTGGCCGGTTGCGGGCTGACGGGTACCAGCCGCCCGCACCTCGACCGATAGGAGGCGGTGGCCATGGACGTCAGGGACGACACGACCACAGCCCCGGCCACCGCGTTCGCGGACGACGCCCCATTGGCGGTGTCACGGCGGCTGCGGCTCATCACTGTCATCGCCACCTTCGGCGGACTGCTCTTCGGTTACGACACCGGCGTCATCAACGGCGCCCTGCCCTACATGACCGACGACCTGGGCCTGACCCCCTTCACCGAGGGCATGGTCACCAGCTCGCTGCTGCTCGGCGCGGCGGTGGGCGCGGTCACCGGCGGACGGTTCTCGGACGCGCGCGGTCGGCGCCGTACGATCCTCGTCCTCGCGGTGGTGTTCTTCGTCGGCGCACTCGGCTGCACGCTCGCACCGAGCACCGCCGTGATGGTGGTGGCCCGGTTCGTGCTGGGCCTCGCGGTCGGCGGCGCTTCGGTGACCGTGCCGGTCTACCTCGCCGAGATCTCGCCCGCCGAGCGGCGCGGGGCGCTGGTCACCCGTAACGAACTCATGATCGTCAGCGGTCAGTTGCTGGCCTTCACCTCCAACGCGGTCATCGCGCGGGTGGGCGGTGAGTCCGGCGGGGTGTGGCGCTACATGCTCGTGCTCGCCACGATCCCGGCCGTCGTGCTCTGGTTCGGCATGCTGGTCATGCCGGAGAGCCCGCGCTGGCTGGCCTCCAAGACCCGCTTCGCCGAAGCCCTCGAAGTGCTCAAGCAGGTCCGGTCCCAACAGCGGGCCGAGGCCGAACTCGCCGAGGTCTCCGCGCTCGCCGTCAAGGAGGACCAGGCGAAGCTCGGCGGCTGGCAGGACATGAAGTCCACACCGTGGCTGCGCCGGCTGATGTTCGTCGGCTTCGGCATCGCGATCGTGCAGCAGATCACCGGCGTCAACACGATCATGTACTACGGCACCCAGATCCTCACCGACGCCGGCTTCACCGCCGACAGCGCCCTGACCGCGAACATCGCCAACGGTGTCATCTCGGTGCTCGCCACCTTCGTCGGCATCTGGCTGCTCGGCCGCTGCAACCGCCGCCCGATGCTGATGACCGGTCAGATCGGCACGACAGCAGCCCTGTTGCTGATCGGAGTCTTCTCGCTACTGCTGCCTTCCGGTGACGGCCGGGCGTTCGCCGTGCTCGCCATGACGGTCACCTTCCTCGCCTTCCAGCAGGGGGCGATCTCGCCGGTGACCTGGCTGATGCTGTCGGAGATCTTCCCGATGCGGATGCGCGGCTTCGGGATGGGTGTCGCGGCCGTGGTGCTGTGGCTGACCAACTTCGCGATCGGGCTGGTCTTCCCGTCCCTGGTCTCCGCCATCGGGGTCTCCAGCACCTTCTTCCTCTTCGTGGTGGCGGGCGTCTTCTCGTTCACCTTCGTCAAGCTCTACGTCCCCGAGACCAAGGGCCGCACCCTCGAAACCCTCGAAGCCGAACTCCGGGCGCGCTTCTCCTGACCTCGTCTGCATAAGGAATGACCATGACCGTACGTGTAGGAGTCATCGGCGCCGGCTGGATCGGCAAGGAACACATCCAGCGCCTCACCCACACCGTCACAGGCGCCCGCGTCACCGCGGTCACCGACATCGACGCCGCCCGTGCCGAGGAGGCGGCGGCGCCGGTCGGTGCCCGGGTGCTGCCCGACGGCGCCGCCGTGATCGCGGCGGACGACGTGGACGCCGTGCTCGTGACGTCCTGGGGTCCGACCCACGCCGAGCACGTGCTGACCGCGATAGCCGCCGGGAAGCCGGTGTTCTGCGAGAAGCCGCTGGCCACGACCGCCGAGGACTGCCTGCGGATCATCGAGGCCGAGACGGCACACGGCCGCCGCCTGGTCCAGGTCGGCTTCATGCGCCGCTACGACGTCGGATACCGACAGTTGAAGCAGGTCATCGACTCCGGCCGCATCGGCGAGCCGCTGATCGTGCACTGCGCCCACCGCAACCCGACCGTCCCGGAGTCGTACACGTCCGACATGGCCGCCCTGGACACGGCGGTGCACGAGGTGGACGTCCTGCGCTGGCTGCTCGACGACGAGATCGTCTCCACCCAGGTGGTCACCCCGCGCGCCACGAGCAAGCGGTTCGCGCATCTCAAGGACCCGCAGATCATGCTCTTCGAGACGGCCAAGGGCGTCCGCATCGACCTTGAGGTCTTCGTCAACTGCCAGTACGGCTACGACATCCAGTGCGAGGCGGTGGGTGAGGAGGGGCTCGTCCGCTTGCCCGACCCGGCCGCCGTCGGCGTACGGAGCGCGGGGCAGCACAGCACGGAGGTGCTCACCGACTGGGTGGGCCGCTTCGCGGACGCCTTCAACACGGAGTTCCGCGAGTGGATCGCGGGGATCGCCGCCGGCAACGAGCCCACCGGCCCCTCGGCCTGGGACGGCTACGCGGCCACCGTCATCACCAGCGCGACCGTCGAGGCCCTGGAGTCGGGCCACGTCGTCGCCACCGACCTCAAGCCCCGACCCGCCTTCTACGGAGGTGCCGCGTGAAGATCGCCCTCGACCCCTACATGTTCCGCGCCCTGCCCATCGACGACATGGTGCGCACGGTCGCCGAACTCGGCTACGACTACATCGAGTTGTCGCCCCGCGACGACTTCATGCCGTTCTTCCTGCACCCGCGTGCGGACGACGACCGCGTGGCGGAGCTGAAGAACTCCCTGCGCACGCATGGCGTCCAACTGTCCTCCGTGCTCCCGCTGTACAAGTGGTCCTCGCCCGACGAGACCGAGCGGCAGACCGCCGTACGGTACTGGAAGCGGATGATCGAGATCACCGCCGAGCTCGAATGTCCGCTGATGAACTCGGAGTTCAACGGCCGACCCGAGCGCGCCGCCGAGAGCGAGGCCGCCTTCTGGCGCTCGCTGGAGGAACTGCTCCCGGTCTTCGAGCGCGAGGGCATCGCCCTCAACCTGGAGGCCCACCCGGACGACTTCTGCGAGGAGAACACCCCCGCCGTCGACCTCGTCCGCGCGATCAACAAGCCCTGGGTGAACTACCTTTACTGCGCCCCGCACTCCTTCCACCTCTCGGGCTCCGACCCGACGGCGGACATCGCGGCGATGATGCGCTACGCCGGCGACAAGCTCCAGCACGTGCACATCGCAGACTCCTTCAACCACAAGGGGTCCAGCGGCCTGCGTTACATCCTCAACCCGCCGGGCACCGCCGCGCGCATCCACCAGCACCTCGACATCGACCAGGGCGAAGTCGACTGGGACGCCTTCTTCGGCACCCTGCGCGAGCTGAACTTCGACGGCGTGGCCACGGCCTGCGTCTTCGCCTGGGAGGAACGCGCCCGCGAGTCCTCGGCCTTCATGCTCGACCGCATCACCAAGGAACTCACCGTGTGAACAACCGCCGCATCAGGCCGACTTGAGACGCGCATCGGCCGGCCGTGGCGCCGCTCCCGTCCAGGGGCCCGCGTCACGACCGCCCGTACGTGGCCCGCGCCGCAGTGAAGACCATGCGCCCTCGGTACGCCGTGCACTCACGGCATCCGGCCCACGGACTGGCGGATGACCAGCTGAGTGCTCAGCACCACGTGGTCGTCCCCGGCGAGACGCTCCTCGCTTCCCAGTGCCAGACGTACGGCGGTACGGCCCAGTTCCTCGTACGGCACCCGGACCGTGGTGAGCGCCGGGGACAGGTCGCCGGCGAAGGGCACGTCGTCGAATCCGACGAGCGACACATCGCCGGGGACGTCCAGACCGGCCTCGCGGAGGGCGGCGAGCACGCCGACGGCCACCATGTCGGTGCCGGCGAAAACCGCCGTGAAGTCCAGTCCGGAGCGCAGGGCGTCCCGGGTCCGCCGATAGCCCGAGACGCGGGTGTACAGACCCGAGCTGTCCAACTCCTCGGCATACGGCACATCATGGGCCCGCAGAGCCTGGCGATAGCCGGCCCGGCGCTCCTCGGAACTGCTCAGCAGCGGCTCGCCGCCGAGGAAGAGGATGCGCCGGTGGCCCGCCGTGAGCAGGTGGTCGGCGGCCTGGAAAGCGCCTCCTTTGTTGTCGTACTCCACCACCGTGACGGGCGGCCCCTCGGGCAGCGGTGGGCGCCCGCACAGCACCAGCCGGGATCCGACGGCGTCCAGGGCGGTGGCGTACCGCGCCATGCGCCGGTGATAGGCCTCGCCCGGAACCGCTCCGCCCACGAGGACCACTGCCGCCGCGTGCTGCTCTCGCATGAGCTGCACCAGGTCGTCCTCGCGGTCCGTGTCACCGTGGGTGACACAGACGAGGCTCAACTTGCCCCGGGCGGCGGCCTCTTGCTCGACCCCGGCGGCGACATGAGCGAGCGAGGGGCCGGTGATGTCCTGGATGACCAGGGCGACGGGCCCCGCGACCCGGCCGGACAGCGCCTTGGCATGGACGTTCACGACGTAGTGCAGTGACTCGACCGCCGTCATGACGCGGGCCCGGGTCTCCTCCGAGACCGGGTAGTTGCCGGCCAAGGCCCGGGAAACGGTTGCTACGGACACACCGGCCCGTGCGGCGACGTCTCGGATCGTGCTGGGCTTTCCCTGTCCGGCGTTCCCCCGCAGATGCTTGCCGTTCCCGGTTCGAGGGCTCGTCGTACGAGCTCCGGTTTCCTGATCCGTCACAGCTCGACGCTACTGCATCGGAAGCCACTTGTAGCGGGAGCGACGAGAGCCTGCGCCATCCCGCCAGTAAACGTTTTCTCATCCTGGGATCGGCCGAGGGAAGACCGGCCTCAGGCACTGTTGACGAGGTCCGAGCGCACAACCCGGTGGGCGGGCTCGTCGCCCGCGGCGAGGCGTTCCAGCTCGTCGACCACCGTGCGGCCCAGGCGCTCCAGTTCGTTGCCGAGCGACCCGGCGATGTGCGGCGTCAGGAACACGTTCGGCAGCCGGTACAGCGGGGAGTCGGCGGGCAGCGGCTCGGGTTCGGTGACGTCGAGCACCGCACCGATCCGGCCGCTGACCAGTTCGTCGGTGAGTGCCAGAGGGTCGACGAGAGCGCCGCGCGAGGTGTTGATGAGCACACCGCCGTCCGGGATCAGCGCGAGCTTCGCCCGGTCGAGCATCCGGTAGGTCTCGGGAATGTCGGGGGCGTGCAGACTGACGATGTCGCTGGTGCGCATCAACTCGTCGAGCGGCAGGCGTACGACACCCAGCCCGGCGGCCTCGGCATCGTCCACGTACGGGTCGTACAGCGTGACCGTCAGGTCGAAGGGGCGCAGCAGTTCCAGGAGTCGTCTGCCGACTCTGGACGCGCCGATGATCCCGATGCGCCGGCCGAGGTTGCCGATCGGCCCGTGGTCTCCCGGCGCCGGGTGGACGTGCTCGGTCCGGAAGCGTTCGCGCAGGCCGAAGGCGCCCTTCCCGGCGAACAGGATCGCCGCGAGGGTGTATTCGGCGACCGGAAGCGCGTTGGCCCGTACCGCGCTGGAGACGGCGATGCCGTGCTCCCAGACCGCGTCACCGAGCAGGCCGCGCACACTGCCCGCGGCGTGCAGGACGGTCCGCAACCGGGGTGCGGCGGCCAGCGCGTCCGCGCCGATGTACGGACAGCCCCAGCCGGTGATCAGGATCTCCGCCTCGGCCAGTGCGCGTACCGACTCCGGATCGGTGAAGTCCCGTACGACCAGGGTGGGATCGATCTGTGCCACTTCCTGGAGCCGGGCCATCAGCCGGGGCGGGAACAGTTCGGGGAGGTGCACCGGGTCCATGGCGAACAGGGCGCGTGGCAACGGTGGCATGGGCATGGAGCTCCCGCTTCGGCCTGAGGTGGTGAGGTGGTGAGGTGGTGAGGTGGAGTGGAATCAAGAAGAAAACGTATTCCACGCTACGGACGAAATCGTCGACAGGTCAACGGGTCTTGCCGCACCGCCGTCGACTGCCCGGAGCTCGCCAACTGCTCGCCGGATTCGACAGGTTCGACAAATAACCAGGTCAAAGCCCATACAGAGGGACCGGTAGGAGAGATCGGCGAAACACACGCGTTCCCGCCTCTTGTGGTCAACCCTCTCTGAGCCCTACGGTCCCACGGTAAACGGTTACCGAATCATGTCGGACCGTAGCCCTTTCCCTTCCTTGAGCCGACCGCGCCGACCCCTCATCGCAGCGCTGTCCCGTCCTTCCCCGGAGGACCTGATGAGTACCTTCCGCACGAGATCCGTCACCGGCGCGGCCGCCGCCCTCTCGCTGTCCCTCGTCCTTGCCGCCTGTTCCGGCGGAAGCGGCGCCGACTCCGCCGCCAAGACCGGTACCCAGGGCAAGGTGAGCCTGGAGTTCTGGAGCTGGACCGAGGGGATCGAGGCCCAGACCAAGGTCTGGAACAAGGAACACCCCGAGACCCGGATCAAGTTCGTCAACGCGGCCGGCGACACGGTCTACCAGAAGCTCCGCGCCGCGGTGACCTCCGGCGACGCCCCCTGCCTGTCCAAGATGGACGGGATGAACCTGGCGAACTTCGCCGCCGACGGGCTGCTCACCGACATCACGAAGATCGCCGCGAAGTACAGGTCGAGCTACACCGCCCCGGCCTGGAACTCCGTCAGTCCCGGCGGTGCCACGTACGGCATCCCCACCGGCTCCTCCCCGCTGTTCACCGCCTACCGCGCCGACCTGTTCCAGAAGTACGGCATCTCGGCCCCCAGGACCTGGGACGACCTGATCGCGGCGGGCAAGGCGGTGCAGAAGAAGGACAAGAACGTCAAGATCTTCAACATGGCGGGCGAGGACCCGAGCACCCTGGTCGACCTGTCCTGGCAGGCCAACGCGCAGTGGTACAAGGTGGACGGCGACCACTGGGCCATCGACTTCACCTCGCCCGAGGCACTGAAGGCGGGCGACATCGTCCAGGAGCTGGTCGACAACAACCTCGCGTCGAACGCCTCGTACGCCGATCCGGGCGTCTTCAAGACCTGGGACCTCGGCAAGACCATCCTGATGACCACGTCCACCTGGCAGTTGCCGATCTACGACACCAACTTCCCCAAGTCCAAGGGCACATGGCAGCTCGCGGACGCCCCGCTCTTCGACACCGCGCACCCGCGGACCTCCAGCAACTTCGACGTGACGGCCGTACTGAAGGGCTGCAAGTACCCGGACCGCGCGGCGCAGTTCGCGGCCTGGCTGTCCAGCAGCAAGGAGTCGCTGACCGCGCTCACCGACCCCGCGTCCAAGTCGGGTCTCTTCCCCGCGGTCGACGACGTCTCCCCGTACGTCGACAAGATCATCCCGACCGACATGTTCAACGGGAAGTCGGACAGCGCGAACGTGATCACCACGGCCGCCTCGCGCGTGGGCGGCCAGTGGCAGTACGGGCCGGACTACGCCGCCATGTACTCCGAGATGCAGAAGCAGTGGGGCAAGGTCCTGAAGAAGCAGCTCACCGTCAAGGCGATGCTGACGCACCTTCAGGACTGGGTCCTCGCCGACCTGAAGAACAAGGGCGTCAAGGCCGTCGCGGGCAGCTGACCGGCCCCGCGCACCGCTTCGACACCCGCACGCACCTCACCTGGAGACATCCGTGTCCACCCTGACGCGACCGCCCCGAGTCGCCGCCGGCTCCCCGGCCCGCCGGCGGACCTCCCGCCGCCGGAGCGGAAGAAAGGGAGCCTACAAGGGCGTACTTTTCGCCCTGCCCTTCCTCGTGGGCTTCCTGTTCACCTATGTCCTGCCGATCGCCTACGCCTTCGGCCAGAGCCTGCACGAGAAGAAGAGCAGCGGCCTCGGCTTCGGCCCGACCAAGGTCGTCTACTCCGGCTTCTCCAACTACTCGGCGATCCTGTCCGACGGCGCCTTCTGGTCGAGTATGCTGCGCACGCTGCTCTTCGGGCTCGTGCAGATCACCGTCATGCTGGGGATCTCCCTGCTGCTGGCGCTGCTCCTCGACGGGGTGGCCGCGCGGGCGGTGCGGTTCTTCCGGGCCGGACTCCTCATCCCGTACGTCGTGCCGAGTGTCGTGTCCACCTTGATGTGGCTGTTCCTCTACAGCCCGACGATCAGCCCGATCGTCGATGTCGCCGGCCGCGCGGGGGTGCATCTCTCGTTGTTCGGCGGCCTCAACACCTATCTGTCGCTGGGCAATCTGCTGACCTGGCAGGGCATCGGCTTCAACATGATCCTGATCTCCGCGTCGCTGCAGGCGCTGCCCCGCGAGCTGTACGAGGCGGCCCGGCTGGACGGGGCCCGCGAGTGGCGGATCGCCTGGTCGGTCAAGGTGCCCAACATCACCGGCATCCTGGTGCTGACCGGCATGTTCTCGCTGATCGGCCGGCTGCAGCTGTTCGCCGAGCCGCTCCTGCTGAGGTATGTGGCACCGGAGTCCATCAGCACCGACTTCACGCCGATGATGGAGATCTTCGACAAGGCGTTCAAGACCGGCGACTACCAGTACGCGGCGGCCGAGTCGCTGGTCCTGGCCGTCGTCACCGGCATCCTCGCCCTCGTCTTCTACCGCGTCACGAACAGGAAGATGTCATGAGCAGCGCCTCCCGGGCGGCCCGCCCGAACAAGGCCGCCGGTGCCTCCGGTGGCGGGGTACGCCCCACCCGCGGTGCGACGGCCCTGACCACCGGACTGCTGATCGTCTTCCTGCTGTACTCGATCGCGCCCACGTGGTTCCTGCTGGTGTCGTCCACCAAGGACCAGACCGACCTGTATTCCACCTTCGGCCTCTGGTTCTCCGGCAACCACTTCGTCGACAACCTCCAGGCGATCTGGAACTACCACGACGGCGTGTTCGGGCGCTGGATCGGCAATTCCGTCCTCTACTCCACCGTCGGCGCGGCCGGCTCCACCTTCATCTCGCTCGCCGCCGGGTACGGCATCTCGAAGTTCGGATTCCGGGGCCGGGGCGCCCTGTTCGCGGTCATCGTCGGCGCGTCGCTGCTGCCGAGCACCCTGCTCGCATTCCCGCTGTACCTCGTCTTCTCCGACATCGGGCTCACGAACACGATCTGGGCCGTGCTGATCCCGTACTTCATCAACCCGTTCGGCGTCTACCTCGGCAAGGTCTACGCCGACAGCTCCGTGCCCGCCGAACTGATGGAAGCGGCCCGGATCGACGGGGCCGGCGAGACGCGGATCTTCTTCTCGATCGCCCTGAACCTCATGCGCACCGGTGGCGTCACGATCTTCATGCTCGACTTCATCAACATCTGGAACAACTTCTTCCTGCCCCTGTTCATGCTCAACGGCGAGCGCACCTTCCCCGTCACCCTGGGCCTCTTCTCCTGGGTGCAGCAGGCACAGACCGCCCGGAACATGAACACACTCGTCCTCTCCGGTTCCCTGCTGTCGATCATTCCGCTGGCGATCTTCATGTTCGCGCTCCAGAAGTACTGGCGCAGCGGGATCCTCATGGGCAGCCTCAAGTAGAGGACCGACCGTGTCGCACACACCCGGACATCGCGAAGTGCTCAAGGACGCCGCCACGGACGGTCCCGCCATGACCGGCCCCGTCCGGGCAGCGGCCCCGCACGCCGTCGCGGCACAGCCCGAGGACTCCCCCGGCCGGCGCGAACACCCGCTCCCGGAGATCCTTGTCCTCGGCCGCATCCGGCTCTTCTGCACCGGTCTCGGCCCTGCCGATGCCCCCGCTCTGCTCCTGGTGCACGGCTGGGGCGGCGACGGGAGGGAGTGGTCGCGGCACGCCGAGGAACTCGCCGGAACGTTCCGCGTCCTGGTGCCCGACCTGCGCGGCCACGGCCGCTCCGAGGTACCGCAGGACGGCAACACCCCGGTGGAGATGGCCGACGACCTCGCCGCTCTCGTCGCCACCCTCGGCACCGGACCCGTGGTCGCCGTCGGGCATTCCATGGGCGGCCAAGTGGTCAACCTGCTCGCCGTCCGCCATCCGCGGGCCGTACGGTCGGTCGTCGCCCTCGACCCGGCGCACGGCGCACACGGAGCCGAGGTCGACGGAATTCCCGGCCGCCTGGCCGAGTATCAGGCCTACGGCGCCCGCGCGGCGGCCTCCTTCGTGGCCGGGGCCTTCGCACCGGACGCCCCGGCCGGGCTGCGCACGGCCCATGTCCGCACCCTGCTCGGGACGCCGGACCACGTCATCGCCCAGGCATACGCGGGCATGTACACCGACCCGGGCGCGGTCGGTGTCCGCCCGCACAGCGAGGAGTACCTGCGGCGACGCCCGCAGCCCGCGCTGACCGTGTGGACGTCCGAAGAAGCCGCGACCTGGGAGCGCACCACCCTGCGCGTGCCGGGCTCCCGTGTGGATCACTGGGCCGGGACCGGCCACTATCTCCACGAGGAGCGGGCGGAGCGGACGATCCGGCTCCTCGGAGACTGGACCACGGAGACCTTCGCGTCGGGCTCGTGAAGCGGACCGCCCACCTGCGCACGGCGCCCGGCGCCCGCTGACGACACCGTCACCGCCCGGCAGCTGCGCGATCTCCTCAGCGACTGATCACAGCGGGGCGGTGGCACAGGAGCGCCCCGGCCGACCGTCCTGCCCACCGAACTCACCGCGCAGCCGCAGAACGAGATCACCGAGCGGCCTCACCGCCATGGCAACCCCTGTGCGGTGTTCGCCAGAGCCCATCGACGTGGCCTTCCGGCAGGCGGTGAGGCATCCGCAACGCGCCCGAAACCTCCACCAGAACCCGCGGACTTCACCTCCCGTACGGACCGCCTTCGGCGAATCGCAGCGAGCCATTGACACGCCCAGGGCCGTGAATCATTCTGGTCATCTGATCCGGTCATTTGATCAGAGCTGCCGTCGGAGGGCTCCGGATCCGTCGTGACAGGGCGGCAACGCCTGGTCGGCCGATGCCCGCACCGCCGCGCAGCACCTGTCGAACACACACCCATCTCGGCTCGAAAAGGGATGATCAGCAATGAGTGCTACCACCACGAACGTCACACTGCGATCAGTGCCGAACAGCACCCCCGTCGAAGAGATCCTCGCGATCGTGGCCGACGACGGCGGCGTGATCATCAAGCAGTTCCTCACCCCCGACCAGGTCAGCCGGTTCAACGCCGAGGTCGAGCCCGCGATGCGGGCGCTGAGCCCCGGTACGAAGAACGACATGGAAGGCATCGCCGACTTCCACGGGACGAACACCAAGCGGCTGACCAACCTCGTCACCCTGAGCAGGACCTTCCGCGAGGAGATCATCGACCACGAGCTGGTCAAGCCGCTCTCCGACGCCATCTTCAACGAGGAGTCGGGCTCGTACTGGATGACGACGGCCCAGGTCATCGAGATCGGGCCCGGGAACAAGGCCCAGCCCCTCCACCGGGACCTGGAGAACAACTACCCGTTCATCGGGATGGGCCCGGCCGGCCCGATGGTCATGATCAACTTCCTGATCGCGCTGACCGACTTCACCGAGGAGAACGGCGCCACCCGCGTCATCCCCGGCAGCAACCACTGGCCCGACTACGAGGACCGAGGCACCCCCGAGATGACCATCCCGGCCGAAATGCGGGCCGGTGACGTCCTGTTCATCAACGGCAAGGTCGCCCACGGCGGCGGCGCCAACCGCACCACGGACTGTTACCGCCGTGGCGTTGCGTTCGCCATCCAGCCCGGGTTCCTCACCCCCGAAGAGGCCTACCCCTTCATCGTCGACCGCGAGCTCGCCCGGTCGCTGCCCGAGCACGTGCAGCGTCTCCTCGGCTTCCGCTCCCAGTACCCGACGGGCTCCCCGGGCCTGTGGCAGGTCGACTACACCGAGCTCGCCGACTACCTCAAGTTCTGACTCCTCTCGCCGGCAACCGGCACCAAGAGAGCGACACGATTGGAGAGTCGGCCATGACCGACCCCGCTGTATCGGTGGTACTTGAGGACGACCCGACTCCCCTCGTGCTGACGGTCGGCCGCACGCTGCGGGCCGACACCCGCGACCCGGAGTCCCGTCGTCTGCTGGCGTCCCTCCGGGAGACGGTCGTCGTCAGGTCGAAGGACGACCCGCAGTCGGTCACGATCCGGTTCGGAGAGAACCGGGTGCGGGTCGGTCATGGCACCGCGTCCGATGCGGACCTCGTCCTGACCGTGGACCTGGCGGACCGTTTCGCCGTCGAGTCGGTCACCGGTGCCGAGCCCGACGCACCGCTCGTGGCCGACGTCCTGCGCGTCCTGCGACCGCCCCTGCCCCACTGGCGGAACGCGGCCACGCGTTTCTGGGAGCTGACCGCCCAGGACCCCGGAATGCCGCGGGAGTTGGTCGTCGTATGCGAGGAGGAGGAGTTGGTCCTCGGCGGCGGTCTGCCGCGTTACGTCCTGTGCGGTGAGGCCGAGAAGCTCGCCCGTGTGCTGTCGGGGACCGACGTGTTCCTCGACGAGGTCTACGCGGGCTCGCTCGCCGTCCGCGGCACCATGACCCAGCTTTCCGTCATGGCGGGCGCTTCGCTGAAGGTGAGGTTCCATGCCTGAGAACATCGACAGCTGGCTCGCGGAACACCGCATCGAGAGCGTCCGGATCGAGGGGACGAACCTCGAAGGCGCGTTCATCGGCAAGAACGTCTCGCCGCGGAAGTTCGCGTCCGGGCTCAAGTCCGGATTCGCCTTCGCCGACGTGGCGTTCGGGCTCGATCTGGGCAACGCGCCGCAGTTCGGGTTCGCCATGCCCTCCTGGCGGGGCGACCTGGCCGACATCTTCCTGCACGCCGACCTGTCGACACTCGTCGAATGGTCACCGGGCAGGGCCTCGGTCATCGGCGGATTCTGGGACCCGGGCGGCGATCCGGTCTCGGCGTGTCCGCGCAACGCCCTGCAGCGGATGACCAAGCTGCTCGCCGATCGGGGCTACGACGCGAAGGTCGCGGTGGAGATCGAGGCCACCGTCTTCGAGGAGTCGATCCAGGAGGCCCGGAGCAAGGGCTACCGCGGCCTCACCCCGCTGGGAGGGAACGCCGGTTCGGCCTACCACCTCGCCAAGTCCAAGGACTGGGAGGACTACATGCTGGCGGTCGCCCGCCGGCTGGAGGAGCTCCACATCCCGTGGGAGGCCTGGGGCGACGAAGCCGCTTCGGGGCAGATCGAGTTCAACGTCGCACCGGCCGACCCGGTGACGGCCGCGGACTACTGGGCACGGACCCGGCAGGTCATGCGGGAGGTCGCCTTCGAGCAGGGCCGCTGTGTCACGTTCATGGCGAAGTGGTGCGACGAGTACGGACAGGCCTCGCACATCAATGTCTCGCTGGAGCGGGACGGCGAGAACGTCTTCTACGACGAGTTCGGCCCGTCGCCGGTGATGACCCACTTCCTGGGCGGGGTGATGGCCACCCTGGCGCCGGCGACCTCGTTCGCGCTGCCCGCGATCACGTCGTACCGCCGCCTACAGGAACTGGAAGGACCGCCGACGACGGTCGCCTGGGGCGTCGCCAACAAGAGCACGGCCGTACGTGCCGTCGTAGGGCATCCGAAGTACTCGCGCCTGGAGTACCGGACGCCCGGCGCCGACGCCAACATCTATCTGGTGCTGGCCGCGGTGCTGGCCGGCGGAGTGGCCGGGCTCGACGGCAAGATCGAGCCGCCCGAGCCGTTCGACGACATGGCCTGGTGCCTTCCGCCGGGGATGCCGAAGATCCCGAACACCATCAGCAAGGCCGCCGAGGCCCTGCGGGCCGACACGCTCCTGACCGGTGTGCTGGGCCAGGAACTCGTGGACTACTGGCTCGGCACCAGGCAGTGGGAATGGCTGCAGTTCCACACCACCGGCGGGGACCCCGACACGGGTCTCACCGAGTGGGAGTCCAACCGCTACTTCGAGCTGCCGTGATGGGGGCGACGATCGAGGCGGCGGTCCTCAACACCGCACCTGGAGCACTGGAGATCGAGCAGCTCCAGCTGGACGACCCCGGACCCGACGAGGTGCTGGTCCGGGTGGTGAACGCGGGTCTGTGCCACTCGGATCTGCACGAGATCAACGGGACCTTCGAGACCGATCCTCCGATCCTCCTGGGCCACGAGGCCTCCGGGGTCGTCGAAGCCGTCGGCGCCAACGTCATCGGGCTGCGCACGGGCGACCACGTCGTGACCTGCCTGTCCGTGTTCTGCGGACGGTGCCGGTACTGCACCAACGGCCAGTTGACGCTGTGCGAGAACCGCAACGGGCTGTCGCACGACCGGCCCCGGCCGCGTCTGCTGAACGCGGCGGGCCACCCGGTCCGTCCGACGGCGGGGATCGGGGCCTTCGCCCAGGCCATGGTCGTCCACCAGAACGCGCTCGTGGCCATCCCCCGGGACATGCCCCTGGCCACCGCGAGCATTCTGGGCTGCGCGGTGACCACCGGACTCGGCGCGGTCTTCCGCAGTGCGCGGGTCCAGCCGGGAACCAGCGTCGTGGTCATCGGCACCGGTGGCATCGGCATGGCCGCCATCCAGGGCGCGAAGATCGCCGGCGCCGCCCAGGTCATCGCCGTGGACATCGTCCCGGAGAAACTGAAGGCGGCGGAGCGGTTCGGCGCGACCCACACCGTGAACGGGCGGGACGTGGATCCGGTCGAGGCGGTGCGCGAACTCACGCGCGGCGGCGCCGACTTCAGCTTCGAAGCCGTAGGAAACAGTGTCACGGCGGGGCAGGCGTTCTCGATGCTCGGACCCGGTGGCCTCGCCACGGTCGTGGGCATGGTGCCGGACACCGTGCCCATCGCCATCAAGGGCTCGGAGCTCTATCTCCAGGAGAAGCGGCTCCAGGGCTCCTTCATGGGATCGAACCAGTTCAAGGTCGACGTGCCCCGGTACGTCGACCTCTATCTGCAGGGACGGCTGCTGCTCGACGAGATGGTCTCCGAGCGCGTCACCCTGCGCGACATCAACAGCGGCTTCGCGACGCTGAGTTCGGGCAACGCGACCCGGGTGGTCGCCGACATCGGGGAGATCTGATGCGACCGCTGGTGGGCATCACCGGGCGCCGGCTGAGCGCGAGCCTGGTCCACGGCATGGACAAGAGGTTCGCCGGGCGTCACTTCGACTCGTTCTTCTCCGACTACGCGCGCGGTGTCGCCGAAGCCGGCGGCATCCCCGTCCACCTGCCGTTCGAGGCGGGCAGTGCGGAAGCGGTGGAGCGTCTCGACGGCCTGATCATCACGGGTGGCCAGGACGTCCACCCCGGTCGCTGGGGCGGGGACGAGAGCGCGGTGCCGGCCGACGCCGACCCTCGCTGCGCCACCATGGCCCACGACGTCGAGCGCGACGCGTACGAGGCGGCGCTGATCGGCGCCGCGATCGACCGCGGCGTTCCGGTGCTCGGGGTCTGCCGGGGGCACCAACTCCTCAATGTGGCACTGGGCGGCCGACTCGTGCCCGACCTCCCGCTGAGCGCCGTCGAGCACTACTCGCCGAACGCCGCCCTGACCGACGGCGAACCCGACCACGTGGTGACGTTCACGCCCGGCTCGCTGGCCGCGTCGGTGTACGGCGGGAGCGCGCGGGTCAACTCCTGGCACCACCAGGCGGTGGACGCCCTCGGGAGCGGGCTGGTCGTCTCGGGGCGCGCGTCCGACGGTGTCGTGGAGTCGATCGAACTGCCGGGCCTGCCCCTCCTGGGCATCCAGTGGCACCCCGAATGGCAGGAGACCACCGACCCCGCCTTCGGCTGGCTGACGGCAGCCGCATCCGGCACCCACCCCAACGCCGGTCCCGCCACGGCCCGTTGAGCTCGTCGAGAGGAAAGCGATACCCATGAGCAGCACACACAAGCCCGCACCCACGACGAAGGACGAATGGCTCACCCTGCTCGGCTCCCTGCGCGTTCCCGAGGGAATGTGGGTGGACGGCGCATGGGCAGGTGCCCGCGATGGGGCGACCACTCCTCTCATCGCGCCGCGTGACGGCCAGGTCGTCGCACACCTTCCGGCCGCCGACGAGGCCGACATCGACGCTGTCGTCCAGAGCGCGCGCAAGGCCTTCCTCCGCGGCGACTGGTCACGCCTCCAACCCCGGGAACGGGGTGAGGTGTTGATCCGCTGGGCGGACCTGCTGGAGGAGCACCGCGACGAACTCGCCCTCCTCATAGCGCTGGAGATGGGCAAGCCGGTCACCGACGCCTGGGCCGTCGAGATGCGCACGGTCATCGGCCTCATCCGCTGGTACGGGGAACTCGCCGACAAGGTCATGGACGAGTCGCCGCGCGGCCGGGAGAACTCGCTGGCGCTGGTGACCCGCGAACCCCTCGGGGTGATCGCGGCCATCACCCCGTGGAACTTCCCCATGACCCTGTCGACGTTCAAAGTGCCCGCCGCCCTGATCGCCGGGAACAGCGTCGTACTGAAGCCGGCCAGTCAGTCGCCCCTGTCGATGCTCCGCGCGGCGGAACTCGCCCACCAGGCCGGCGTTCCGGCCGGAGTGCTCCAGGTCGTCACCGGCAGCGGCCCGGTCACCGGTGCCGCCCTCGGCCGGCACCCGGACATCGCCACGCTGACCTTCACCGGCTCCACCGACGTGGGCAAGCAACTCCTCACCTACGCGGGCGAGTCCAACGCCAAGCCGGTCTGGCTGGAGCTCGGCGGCAAGTCGCCGAACATCATCTTCCCGGACGCCCCCGACATGGCCGAGGCGATCAGGACGGCCGCCTGGGCGATCGCCTTCAACTCCGGTCAGATGTGTACGGCCGGATCCCGGCTCATCGTCCACGAGTCCGTACGGGACGAGGTCGTCGCCGGCGTCGTCGAACACCTCTCCGCCCTGCGCATCGGCGACCCGCTGGACCCGGCCACGCAGTTCGGCCCGCTGGCGAGCAGGCGCCACCGTGACGACGTACTGGCCGAGATCACCAAGGGTGCGGAGACCTCCGCCAAGCTCGTCCTCGGCTCCGACCGGCCGCTCGACCGGCCCGGCTGGTACGTCGAACCGGCGGTGTTCGTCGACGTCCGGCCCGATGACCGGCTCGCCCAGCACGAGATCTTCGGTCCTGTCCTGTCCGTCCTCACCTTCTCCGACGAGGCCGAGGCCGTCTCGATCGCCAACAACTCGGACTACGGCCTGGGTTCGTCGGTGTGGACCGGCGATCTGAGCCGCGCCCACCGGATGTCGCGGGCCATCGAGGCCGGTCTGGTCTGGGTCAACTGCTTCGAGGAGGGCGACTATTCGGTCCCGTTCGGCGGGCGCAAACTGTCCGGCCACGGCGCGGACAAGAGCGTGCACGGGCTGGAGAAGTTCACCGCCCTGAAGACGACCTGGATCGCGCTGTGACCGCGACACGGGTGAGCGTGCTCGGCATGGGCCTCATGGGATCGGCGGTGGCGAAGGCCTTCCTCGACGCCGGACACGACGTGGCCGTGTGGAACCGCACCCCGGCCAAGTGCGTGGCACTCGCGGACCAGGGTGCACGGACGGTATGGACGCCGAGCGAGGCCGTCGCCTGGGGCGAAGTGACGGTCGCCGTGCTGTCCGACTACCGGGCGGTCGGGGAGGTCGTGACGTCGATGGCCCCGGGGTGCGCGACCGCCGGGACGGCGTTCCTCAACCTCACCACCGGGGATGCCGCCGCGGCGGCGGACATGGAGAAGGCCTTCGCCCCCACGGGCATGACCTACCTGGACGGGGCGGTTCTGGCGTACCCCAAGGACGTCGGCACTACGGCGGACATCCTGGTCTCCGGCCCCGAGGCAGCCTGGCACAGGTACCGCGACGTCCTCGCCGCGATGGGTGCGGGAACGGTCCACACCTCGGAGGCCATCCACGAGGCGAATGTCATCGACACCGCCGCCACGGGCAGTTTCTTCTGCACCGCCCTCGGTGCCTTCTACGAGGCGAGCGCCTACGCCTCCCACCACGGTGTCCCGGCGGACCGGCTCGCCGTCCACGCCCTGCGGTTTCTCGATCTGCTCCGCACCGAGATCCCGGAGGGCGCGGAACAGATCATGTCCGGTGCCTACGAGACCGATCAGGCCACCGTCCACACCTACGAGGCGGCGATGGCCCTGATCACCGACACCGCCCGCGCGATCGGGCAGCCCGCCCACATCGGCGCCGGATTCCTGGCGAACCTCCGGGCGGCACAGGCCGCCGGGCTCGGTGACAGGTCGCTGGCCGTCACCCACGAGGTCCTCGGGAGGACCGGATGACATTCGTGACCCGTGAGATCCAGCTGGCCAGCCGGCCGGACGGCTGGCCCACCCACGACGACTTCCGCCTGGTCGAGACCGAACTGCCGGAGCCCGGCCCGGGGCAGCTCCTGGTCCGCAACACCGTCATGTCGGTCGACCCGTACATGCGGGGCCGGATGAACGCGGGCAAGTCCTACGTCCCGCCCTTCGCGGTCGACGCGCCCCTTGAGGGCGGGGCCGTCGGTGAGGTGATCAAGTCCTCCGACGACGCGTTCGCGGTGGGCGACATGGTCGTCCACGACCACGGCTGGCGCGAGCACGCCGTGGTCGACGGCGTACGGGCCACGCCGGTCGACACGGGCCGCGCGCCCGCGTCGGCCTACCTCGGGGTGCTGGGCATGACCGGCCTCACCGCGTACACGGGCCTGGTGCGTGTCGCCGAACTGGAGCCGGGCGACATCGTCTTCGTCTCCGGGGCCGCGGGCGCGGTGGGCAGCGCGGTCGGCCAGATCGCCCAGAACCTGGGCGCCGCGAGGGTCATCGGCTCGGCGGGATCCCCGGCGAAGGTCCGCTACCTCCTGGACGAACTCGGCTTCGACGCCGCCTTCGACTACCACGACGGACCGGTCGCCGAACAACTCGCCCGGCACGCTCCGGACGGCATCGACGTCTACTTCGACAACGTCGGCGGCAAGCACCTGGAGGGCGCGCTCACCCACATGCGGGACTTCGGCCGACTCGCCCTGTGCGGCTCCATCGCGTCGTACAACGACGACAGCGCGATCCACGGGCCGCGCAATCTGGGACTCGCCATCGTGCGACGGCTGAAGCTCCAGGGATTCATCGTGTACGACAACGACGACCTGGCCGGGGAATTCCAGGCACGGGCCGCCGAATGGCTGGCGAACGGCCGACTGACATACCAGGAGACCTACGTGGACGGTCTCGAAAATGCCGTGGACGCACTTCTCGATGTCTTCCGGGGTGCCAACCTCGGAAAGATGCTCGTGCGTCTCGCGCACTGAATCCCCTTGATGTCCCCCTGAAATCCCCGGTATTCCCAAGGAGTTCGGCATGCGGAGAATTCGAGCGGTCGTGTACGGCGCCGGCGCCATGGGCGCACTGGCCACCAGGCTCATGACCGAGAAGGGCGTCGAGATCGTCGGCGCCATCGCCCGGAATCCCGATAAAGTCGGCCGCGATCTCGGGGAGTTCGCCGGAATCGGCCGGCTCAACGTCCCCATCGAGGCGGACGCGGAACAGGTGCTGGCCACCCGCAGGCCGGATGTCGTCCTGCACGCGACGCAGAGCTTCCTGCCGGAGATCAAGGACCAGTTGGCGCTGTGCGTCCGCAGCGGCGCGAACGTGGTGACGATCTCCGAGGAATCCCTCTATCCCTGGTCCTCCTCCCCCGGCATCGCCGCCGAACTGGACGCGCTGGCCAAGCGGAACGGTGTGACGATCACCGGCTCCGGCCACCAGGACTCCTTCTGGCTCCACCAGGTCAGCGCCCTCCTGGGCACCGCGCACCGCATCGACTCGGTGTACGGCAAGGCCACTTGGAACGCCGACGAATACGGCGCCGCCATCATCCAGAGCAAACACGTCGGAGAGACCCTGGAGCAGTTCCAGGAGTCCATCGCGTCCGAACACCGCCCACCGACCTTCGGCGGCAACCTGCTCTCGGCACTGGCCCAGGCCACCGGACTGACCCCCAAGGAGCGGAAGACCGAGATCAGCCCGGTCGTCGCGGACGAGGACCGGTACTCCAACAGCATCGGCGTCACCCTCTCCAAGGGGACGGTGATCGGCTACGCGGACATCGACGTGATGACCACCGTCGAAGGGCCCACCTTCACCTTCGAGATGTCGGGCTACGTCTTCGGTGAGGGCGAGAGCGACATGAACAAGTGGGTCGTCAAGGGCGAGCCCGACCTCTACCTCGACAACGGCCGGGTCCCCAGCTACACGACGACCTGTACGCAGTGGGTGAACCGCATCCCGGACGTCATCAACGCCCCGGCCGGCTTCGTGACCCCGGACCAGCTGCCCCCGCTCCGCTACCGGGCGCTGCCGATGCAGAGCTACGTCACGCCCGGCGCTCTCGCGTAACGAGCAGCCGGCACACAACCGCACCGGCACGGACATCCACCGCATTGACATCGAAGGAGACACACATGACGCGCACCGTCGCGGTCGTCGGGCTGGGGCAGATGGGCCGCAGCGCTCTCGGCATCCTGCTCGACCGGCTCCCCGACGCACAGTTCGTGGCCCTGGACCGGTCCGAGGAGGCGGTCGAGCACGCGAAGTCGCTGGCACCGGAGCGGGTGACCGGGCGGATCGCCGACGTGTCGAAGGGCGAGGTGGACCTGACGGGAGTCGACGCCGTCGTCAACCTCACGGGCCCCTTCTTCGCCGGTTCCGACGCCGTGGCGCGCGCCGCGCTGGCCGCAGGTGCCGCCTACGTCGACATCTGCGACGACGTCGAGGGGACCGAGGCCATCCTCGCCCTGGACGACGAGGCGAAGCAGGCGGGACTGCCCCTCATCACCGGTGCGGGCCTCTCCCCCGGCGTCTCCAACTGGATGGCCAGCCGCCTGCTGGACGCCCACCCCAGCGCGGACGGCGTCCAGGTCGTCTGGCTCGTCCACGAGAGCGACCCGGGCGGTCTCGCCCCGCTGCGGCACATGCTGCACATGGCCGTGAGCACCTGCCCCGTCTACCGGGACGGAAAATGGGAGCAGTCGGCCGGCTTCGTGCCGTCGACCGCCGCGTCGTACGCGTTCCCCCAGCCGCACGGTGTCATCGAGGCCTACGACACCGCCCACCCCGAACCGGTCACGCTGTCCCGGCACTACCCGCAGCTGACGTACGCGAGCTGCAAGGGCACGCTGCGGCCCGCCTGGGCCAACGCCGCCTTCTCCACGCTGGGCCGGATCGGCTTCGGCCACACCGACGTCACGGTCGACATCGAGGGCACGCAGGTGGAGCCCGCCGAGTTCCTGTGGAAGCTGATGTGGGCCCGCTACAACCGCAAGCCCGATGAGCAGCCGAGCGCCTCCTCCGCGGTCCTCGTCCAGGCTCTGGCGGGCCAGGAGGTCCTCGGCTCCCTCGCGATCACCGACGACGCCCCGATGTCGCGTACCACCGGACTCGGCGCCGCCGTGGCGGCGGTCGTGCTCCTGGACCACGGTGCCCTGCCGGGCGCCTGGGGACCCGAGGCACTGCGCTGGGACGTCGCACTGCCGCTGTACGAAGACATCCTTGTGTCCCTCGCCGGCGAGGGCTCCCGCATCACGCGCGTGCAGCCCGCGCCCGCGGCCTAGTTCAAAGGTTGCCGCCATCATGCAGACAGAGAATCGGAGCGAGCCGGTGCTGACGCTGCCGGCGGCCTTGCGCGGCTGGGCGCGCGCGAGCCCGGACCGAGTGGCCCTGCGCCACGGGGCCGAGCAGCGCACCTACGCCGAGCTGGACACCGGCGTCGACGGCGTCGCCGTAACACTGGCGGCGCGCGGCGTGGGCAAGGGCGACCGGGTCGTCCTCATCGGCCGGAACAGCGTGGCCTGGGTCGTGGCGTACCTCGCGTGCCTGCGCCTGGGCGTCGTCGTGGCCCCGGCCAACAACCGCCTGAACCCAGGGCAGTTGAGCGACCAGTGCGAACTGATCGAGGCGAAGGCCGTCCTCCACGACGCCTCCACCGCCGAACTCGTGCGGGACAGCGCGCGGTCGGACCGTGAGGTGATCGAGCTCGGCGAGCTGCTCCGCCGGGCCGGCGAGTCGGCCGAGCCCGCGGCCCCTGCCCTTCCGGACGCGCCGAGCCCCGGTGACCTCGCCCTCATCAGCTTCACGTCCGGGACGACGGGCGTCCCCAAGGGCGCGATGCTGAGTCACGAGGCCCTGTTCAAGGGGGCTCTCGCGGTCGCCGAGTTCCACGGGAGCACCCAGGACGACAGCACGCTGGTCCTCGTACCGATCTTCCACAACACGGGATTCAACGACCAGTTCGGGCACATGCTCGTCGTCGGCGGCCGAACCCATCTGCTGACGAAGTACCGTACGGCCGACGCGATCGCCGAACTGCGGGAACGCCCGGTCACCTTCCTCGCCGCGGTCCCGAGCATCCTGCGCATGCTGATGATGTCCGAGGAGGCCGAGCACATCTACGGTCCCGCCTCGAAGCTCTTCTTCGGCGGCAGCCCGATGCCCGCCGCGTGGATCGACGAACTCCTCGGCCGATGGCCGCACTTGCGACTCACCCACGCCTACGGACTGAGTGAGTTCACCTCGATCGTCAGTCTCCTGCGGCACGAACTCGTCGCCGCCAAGGGCGAGTCGGTCGGCCTGCCGGCGCCGCGCGTACAGCTCAAGGTCGTGGACGAGCAGGGCCGTCGACAGTCCCCGGGGGTGACCGGCGAGGTGTGGGTGTCCGGCCCCACCCGGATGACCGGCTACTGGCGTCAACCCGGGCTCACCGAGCAGAAGTTCAGGGGTGAGTGGCTCCGTACCGGAGACCTCGGCTACCTCGACGACGAGGGCCTGCTGTGGCTCACCGGGCGGGTCGACGACGTGATCAACCGGGGTGGCGAGAAGATCCTGCCGTCCTTCGTCGAGTCGTGCATCGCCCAGCGCCCCGACGTCGGGCAGGTGGTGGTGTTCGGTATCGACGACCCGGTCCTGCAACAGCGGGTGGCCGCGGCCGTCGAGCCCCGCCCGGACACGCTCTTCGACGAGCGCGCGGCCCGCGACCACCTCGCACAACGGCTCCCCGACTACGCCGTCCCCGAGCGCTGGACCGTCTACGACAAGCTCCCGCTGACGGCCTCGGGGAAGGTCGACCGGCGCGAGGTCGCGCGGCGGTTCTCGCACCATGCGGCCTCGGGAGTACCGGATGTATAAAAGCGGTTGCCGTCTTTGTGCGCGGAGCGCTAATTCCGGCGTCGTCGTTGACATGATTACCGGGCGGTAGCAATATCCCGCACAACTTCGTCGAAGGAGATGAATTGTGCGCGTGAAAACGCCCTTACGATTACGGACCGCTGCCGCCACCGGAATTGCCGTAACCCTCGCGGTCACCGCATCCGGCCCCGCGGCAGCCACACCGACTGCCGGTGACTACGTCGCGCTGGGTGATTCCTACGTCGCCGGGCCCGGCATCCCCGAGACGGTCTCCGACTCGGGGATCTGCGCCCGTTCCGACCACGACTACCCTTCGCTGGTGGCCCGGGCGGCCACCCCCACGGCCTTCACGGACGTCAGTTGCAGCGGTGCGGTGACGGACGACATGACGGGCCGCCAGCTCGGGATCGCGCCGCAGTTCGACGCGTTGACGTCCAATACGGGACTGGTCACGCTCACGATCGGCGGGAATGACGCCGGATTCGCGGGAATTGTCGTCACCTGCGTCGTACTCAGCTTCTCCGACCCCACGGGCGCGCCCTGCGAGAAGAACTACAACAGCGGCGGCACCGACCAGATTCTCCAAAAGCTCGACGAGATCGCGCCGAAGGTCGGAGCCGTGATCCAGGGAATCCACCAGCGTTCCCCGCACGCACGGGTGGCCGTCGTCGGCTACCCGGATCTGCTGCCCGACGCCAAGTCGAAGTGCGCGGTGGACGTTCCCGTCGCGACCGGCGACGTACCGTACCTGAACGGCATCGAACAGCGGCTGAACCAACTGCTCTCCGCCCAAGCCGCCGCCAACGGCGCCGAGTTCGTCGACACGTACACCTCCAGTGTCGGCCACGATCTCTGCCAGGCACCCGGCACCCGCTGGGTCGAGGGCCTCCTGGACGTCCAGGACGCGGCGCCCATCCACCCGAACGCTCTCGGCATGGCGAACACGGCCGCGCAGGTGCTGTCCGGCCTTCAGTGACCACCCTGTACGCCATCACCGGCAAGCGCCTCCGGGCCGAACAGCTCCTGCCCGAATCGCCGCCGGATCAGCTCGCGTAGCCGTAGAACCCGCGACCGCTCTTGCGCCCGAGGTGCCCGGCAGCGACCATGCGGCGCAAGAGCGCGGGCGGCGCGTACAGCGGCTCCTTGTACTCGTCGTACAGCGTGTCGGCGATGGACTCGACGGTGTCCAGGCCGACGAGATCCAGCAGCCGCAGCGGCCCCATGGGGTGGGCGCAGCCGAGTTCCATCCCGCGGTCGATGTCCTCGGCGCTCGCCGAACCGGCCGCGACCATCCGCACCGCGGCGAGCAGATACGGCACCAGCAGGGCGTTGACCACGAAGCCCGAGCGGTCGGGGGCCTGGACGGTCACCTTGCCGAGCCGCTCGGTCGCGAAGCGACGCGTACGGTCCAGGGTGTCCTCACTCGTGGTGAGCGCGGGGATCAGCTCGACCAGCCGCTGCACCGGCACCGGATTGAAGAAGTGCATCCCGATGACCTGCCCGGGCCGCTCGGTGGCGACCGCGAGATCGACGATGGGCAGCGAGGAGGTGTTGGTCGCCAGGACGGCGTCCGGATCGGCGACGACCTTGTCCAGGGTCCGGATGACGCTGGTCTTGATGTCCCGGTTTTCGGCGACGGCCTCGATGACGAACTGACGGTCCGCCATGTCCCCGAGGTCGTGGGTGAAGGAAAGCCGGGCCAGGGCGAGGTCACGAGTTTCCTCGGTGAGTTTTCCGCGCCGGACTCCGCGGTCGAGGGAGTCGGTGATACGGCGCCTGCCGGCGTCGGCGGCTTCAGGAGTGGTCTCCGCGACGAGGACGTCGAGACCACCACGTGCGGCGACTTCGGCGATACCGGAGCCCATCAGGCCACAGCCGACGACACCGAGACGGGAGATGGTTTCCATGGTGAAGTCCTCTGGGTCTTAAGGGAGGTTGCGGGCCATGACGATGCGCTGGACCTGGTTGGTGCCCTCGTAGATCTGAGTGATCTTGGCGTCGCGCATCATGCGTTCGACCGGGTAGTCGCGGGTGTAGCCGTAGCCGCCGAGGAGCTGGACGGCGTCGACGGTGACCTCCATGGCGACGTCCGAGGCGAAGCACTTGGCGGCGGCGCCCTGGAAGGTGAGGTTCTTGTCGCCGCGTTCGGATGCGGCGGCGGCCTGGTAGGTGAGGGCGCGGGCGGCCTCGATCTTCATGGCCATGTCGGCGAGCATGAACTGGATGCCCTGGAAGTCGGCGATCGGCTTGCCGAACTGCTTGCGTTCCTTGACGTAGCCCTTGGCGTAGTCGAGGGCGCCCTGGGCGATGCCGAGGGCCTGGGCCGCGATGGTGATGCGGGTGTGGTCCAGGGTCTTCATCGCGGTGGCGAAGCCGGTGCCCTCCGGGCCGATCATGCGGTCGGCGGGGATGCGGACGTTGTCGAGGTAGACCTCGCGGGTCGGGGAGCCCTTGATGCCGAGCTTGCGCTCCGGGGCGCCGAAGGAGACGCCCTCGTCGGACTTCTCGACGACGAACGCGGAGATGCCCTTGCTGCGCTTCCCGGGGTCCGTCACCGCCATCACCGTGTAGTACTCGGAGACGCCCGCGTTGGTGATCCAGCGCTTCACGCCGTTCAGGACGTAGTGGTCGCCGTCGCGGACCGCCTTCGTCCTCATGCCGGCCGCGTCCGAGCCCGCGTCCGGCTCGGAGAGGGCGTACGAGAACATCGCGTCGCCCTTGGCGAGCGGGGTCATGTAGCGCTTCCTCAGGTCCTCGGAACCCGAGAGGATCACCGGGAGCGAGCCCAGCTTGTTCACCGCCGGGATGAGGGAGGAGGACGCGCAGACGCGGGCCACCTCCTCGATCACGATCACCGTGGCCAGCGCGTCCGCGCCGGTGCCGCCGTACTCCTCGGGCACGTGGACGGCGTGCAGGTCGTTCGCGACGAGGGCGTCCAGGGCCTCCTGCGGGAAGCGTGACTCCTCGTCCACCGCTGCGGCGTACGGCGCGATCTTCGCCTCGGCCAGTGAACGGATCGCGTCGCGGAGCATGTCGTGCTCCTCCGACGGGCGGTACAGGTCGACATCGCGGCCCACGGGCACAACCTTCGAGAGAGCTGACAGGAATGGCACTGAGTACCCCACCCTAAGGGCACTGAGTGCCACGATCAAGACGTCTCTCGGCACCAAGTGTCACCCATTGGGGAACTCAGTACCCTATGCTCGACTCCGACCGCGCCGCGACTCCACCAGCAGCTCGATCGCCTCCCCCGCGAGGGCGACATCGGCGTCCAGCCGGGCGCGGTCACGGTATCCGTGCCACTGCAGACAGAGGCCATCAAGATGCGACGTCACAATCCGGGCCAACGGCTCCACGAGCTCTGGATCGTCGTCGTCCGCGAGATGCTTCCGGAGCACGTCGGCGAAGCGGTCGATGAACAGGTCGTAGGCCCGGGTGGCCAGCCCCGGATGCACGTCCTCCTGCCGCAGCGCCCACATGTACAGATCGAACTGCGCACGGGCGTAGTCGTCGTTCTCCATGTACCAGCTCATCGTGGTGTCCAGGAGGGACGCGGCGGTTTTCCCCAGCCCGGAGCCACCCTTGCTCGCGCTGATCCGTTCGAGCAACTGATCGGAAGCATGTTCAAAAACGGCGAAGAACAGCTGCTCCTTGGTATGGAAAACGTAGTGCAGCGTAGCCAGCGGCGCCTGCGCCGCCTCCGCGATACGACGGGTTGTCGCCCCCCTCGTCCCACGCTCGCCGATGACACGCACCGTCGCCTCGATGAAGTCCTGCCGGCGCTGGTCCATGGGAACGCGAGCCATGCGCGAACCTCCCTGATCCTTTGTCTGAGTCATATGAACAAGTCAGTTAGCAGTCTAGACGTCCACCGGCAGCGGCGAGCGGGCCTCTGGTCCGGATCCGGACGGACCCCTCCCCGCCGACCAAAGCCTGATCATTTGATCAAGTCACTTGACCTGGCCATGCGTGCTGAATACCGTGGCCGAGCCACCGCCAACTCTTGTCGCTGCTGCCAGGAGGACCGTTCATGAACGCCGTCTCCCACACCCCGTTGACCCCGCTGTCCTTCCTGGAGAGAACCGCCCGTGTATGGCCCGACAAGCCGGGAGTGATCTACGGGAACAGGAGCCTGAGCTACGGCGAGTTCGCCGCCCGGGCGACCCGTGTGGCCCACGCGCTTCGAGCGAGCGGTGTGCGGGCCGGCGACCGGGTCGCCTATCTCATGCCCAACCTGCCCGAGATGCTCGTCGCGCACTTCGCGGTACCGCTCGCCCAGGCCGTGCTCGTCGCCGTCAACACCAGGCTCTCCGCCGAGGAGATCGCCTACATTCTGGCTCACTCCGGCGCGAAGGTCCTGGTCACCGATGCGGCCTTCCTCCCGACCGTCGCAGCCGCCGTCGAGGACGTCACGACGGTCACCGAAGTCATCGTGTTCGAGGACACCGAGGCGGGCGGGAGCGTGGACCCCGCGGCAGCCGCGGCGATCGGATCGCGGCTGGTGAGCTACGCCGACTTCACGGCGCGTGGTTCGGACGAGCGGCTGAACTGGTCGGTCGAGGACGAGCTCACCCCTATCTCCATCAACTACACCTCGGGGACGACAGGCCGCCCGAAGGGCGTCGTTTACACCCACCGAGGCGCGTACCTGAACTCGTTCGGGGAGATCGTCCACTCCTCCCACCATCAGGACAGCGTCTATCTGTGGACCCTGCCGATGTTCCACTGCAACGGCTGGTGCACGCCGTGGGCGGTGACCGGCATCGGCGGGACGCACATATGTCTGCGCGAGGTGCGCGGCGACGCGATCTGGCAGCAGATCCGCAAGCATCGGGTCACCCACCTGAACGGGGCACCGACCGTGGTCACCACGATCCTGAACGCGGGGCAGGCCGGCCCCCTCGACCACCCGCTGGTGATCACCACCGCCGGTGCTCCGCCGAGCCCCACGACGATCCTGCAGATGGAGCGCATGGGCTTCGGGATCGTGCACGTCTACGGCCTGACCGAGACCTACGGCCCGTACTCCGTCTCCCAGGCCCAACCGCACTGGTCCGCCCTCCCACCCGACGAAAGGGCGGTGGTCCAGGCCCGTCAGGGTGTCGGCATGATCCAGACCGAGGGCCTGCGCGTCGTGGGCGAGGACATGGTCGACGTACCGGCCGACGGCAGTTCCATGGGCGAGATCGTGATGCGGGGCAACAACGTGATGGCGGGCTACTACCGCGACCCGGAGGGCACCGCCAAGGCCTTCGCCGGCGGATGGTTCCACAGCGGCGACCTCGGCGTCATGCACCCCGACGGTTATGTCGAGCTGCGTGACCGGGCCAAGGACGTGGTGATATCCGGCGGCGAGAACATCTCCACCATCGAGGTGGAGCAGGCGCTGATGAGCCATGAGGCGGTCCTCGAAGTCGCCGTGGTCGGGGTGCCGGACGAGAAATGGGGAGAGCGGCCGAAGGCCTTCGTCGTCCTCAAGACGGGGAAGCAGGCCACCGAGGCGGAGCTGATCGAACACGTCCGGGCGAAGATCGCCCGATACAAGGCGCCCCGGAACATCGACCTCGTGGCCGAACTGCCGAAGACCTCGACCGGGAAGATCCAGAAATTCGCCCTGCGCGAGCCGGAGTGGGCCGGCCGCACTCATCGCGTGCACGGCTGACGCGGAGAGCGCGGCTGTGGCGGCACCGGGTTGCGGACGCATGGGCTCCGCGCCGGCGAGGGCGGCTACGTCCCTCGCCGGTCTCCGTCACCACGGCCGCCCGGTCGCCGTACTCCAGGTCCGCGTGATCCAGGTACGAAACGGTCGCTGTCGCTGAAGTCCCCGTCGGCACCGAGGCCGTGGCAACCGGGGCGGTCCCCGGCGATCACGCGGGGCCTCTCAGCGAAGGGCCTCGGTCGGCAGCAACCGCAGGTCCGCGACAAGGTCCGACAAGGTGTAGGACGGCTGGGTCGAGGCGGTCGCGGCGCCGTGCAGTTGCCGCCAGGCGGCGCGGTGCGCGGTCTCGTACCGGGTGGGCTGGAGTTGCTCGCCGGCATCGTCGATCCGGAGCGCCGCCGTGGGCCGGGCGGTGTTCGGGATCGACGAAGCGCAACTGCCACTGCTCGCCCCGGGAGCGGATGCTCAGCCGGGCCCGCGTGGAGCCGAGCGGCCGGGTCGGTGAGGTCGGCCGGGGGCGGCGGCACCGGCTGACTGTGCGGCTGGGTCGCGAGGGACTCGTACCGTGCGTTGAACGGCAGTTGGATGACCGAGCGCACCAGACGGGCGGTGCGCGGCAGTTCGCCCCAGTGCCGTTCGACGGCGAGCCAGGCGGGGTCGTAGGTGTGCATGGCGCCGACGACGACGGGGACGCCGGACTCCTGGGAGGCCTTGGCGATCCGCCGGGCCTCCTCGACGCCGGTGGCGAACGGCTTCTCGACCAGGACCGCCTTCTTGCCGGCCGCGCAGGCAGCCTCCGCCTGCGCCGCGTGGAACTGGTGCGGGCTGCACACCGCGACGACGTCGACGGCCGGGTCGGCGAGCAGTTCCTCGACGGTGGTGCTGTGCGCGGCACCGGCGCGGGCGGCGACGGCCTCGGCGGTACCGGCGTCGACGTCCGACCGGCCGCTAGAACGCTGCCGCGGCCTTGACGGAGGACGGGTCGTCCTCCAGCACGTGGTGCGGGTCGGTCATCACACCGTCGACCTCGATCCAGCCCATGAACGGCGGACTCGCCTCGTAGCCGAGGAGGCGCTGGACGCGGTCCGGCAGCTGCCTGACGACGTCGAGGGGCACGGAGAGGTACTGGTTCTCCTCCTGCCGGAGGTAGGCCAGGTCGAGGGTCAGGGTCAGCCCGGTCCGGGAGATGTCGGTGTTGTTGGTGCCGCCGGCGTGGTAAGTCGCCCCCAGCCAGATCAGCGCGGATCCCGCCGTCATCTCGGTCGGGACCGTCTCCTCCGGGCGGGGTCCGCGCTCGTCGTCCCACAGGTGGCTGCCGGGGATCACCAGTGTCCCGCCGTTGTCGGCGGTGAAGTCGGTGACGGCCAGCATGATCTGTACCCGGGCCTGGCGACCGCCCTCCGGGTGGCGCCACTGCCAGACCGCGTCGTCCCGGTGCAGCGGCTGAGAGCCCTCGCCGGGGTGGATGTCGATGAGCTGTGTCACGCCGATCTGGATGTTCGGAACCAACTCCGCCCGCTCCTCGCCGAACCACACCGGGGTCGGTATCTGGAGGTAGCGCTCCGCCGTACCGTAGAACAACGGGTGGGTGATGAGGTCGGTCATGCGCGGACTGTGCTTGAACAGGGCGGCGAGTCGACGCGTCCTGGCTCCGGCGAAGTCGTCCTGACCCCAGCCGACCCGCTCCAGCTCCGGCAGGAGGTCGGCCTTGATCGCGTCGAGGAGCTCGCTGTCGATGAAGTCCTTCACGATCACGCCGCCGTCGCGCGCGATCACGTCGCAGACGTCATCCACGGACGCGGTCGGTTCGAGTGTGGTGAGACCCATGGTGTTGCCCTCACAAGTTCAACGATGGTGTTCGCCGGAGCCCGGCGGGTGGATCGGGGCGAGAGAGTCAGTCGGCCCGGTGCCGTGACCGGCGGATCACATGGCCGACAGGATGTGTTTCAAGGCCGTGCCGCGCTCTCGTCCTCACTCGCTGCGAGGCCCCGTTGCCGCAATGCCTTCCGCACCCGTTCGCCGATCTGCTCGGCGGAGCCGACGGCCTGGATCGTCAGCAGCCTGGCCGCGTAGTGGGCGAGGAGCGGAGCGGTCTGGCTGCGGTAGATCTGTTGCCGGTGCCGGATGACCTGCTCGGTGTCGTCCGCCCGGCCACGGCTCAACAGCCTTCCCACTACGACGTCCTCGGGCGCGGTGAACTCCAGGACGGCGTCGATCCCGCCGTCCGCGCCGGGGAGCATCGCCCCAAGTGCCTCCGCCTGTCGCACAGTTCGTGGGAAGCCGTCGAGGAGGAAACCCCGCCGCGTGTCCGGTTCCGCCAGCCGTCGGCGGATCATCTCGCCCGTGATGTGGTCGGGAACCAGCTCCCCCGTGTCGAGATACCGCTGGGCATCCTGCCCCAGAGCCGTCCGGCGGCTGACGTGATCGCGGAACAGATCGCCGGTCGAGATGTGCGGGACACCTAGATCGTCGCGGAGGATGGCTGCCTGGGTGCCCTTGCCTGCGCCAGGAGGGCCGATGAGCACAAGTCGCATGTGGGTGGGGATACCTTCCGATCGAGCCGCATCCATGACATGCCGGTACGGCGTCTCCGTCACTCATGACGAGCCGAGCAGGTTCCGTCAACAGGCCCGGCCGGTAAGCGTCTACGCGGTCCCGCTCGTCGTCGCTCCCTGCCCCGACCGATAGTCGCGGGGCTTGAACCGCTTCGTCCGCCACCAGTAGGAGACAGTCGTACCCGGCCACAGCGTGTCGATGCGGCCGTCCGCCGACTGGTACCAACTGCGGCAACCGCCGGACACCCAGACGGTCTTCTTCATCAGCCGCTGAGTTCTGCGGTAGGCGCTCGCCTGTACCTCCGGGCGCAGTTCGAGAGCCCGTGTCCCCTGCACGCGCGCGTGCTTGATGGCGCCGACTATGTAGCGGGTCTGCGCCTCGATCATGAACACCATCGAGTTGTGCCCGAGTGCGGTGTTCGGGCCCAGCATCATGAAGAAGTTCGGGAACGCCGAGGTCGAGATGCCCAGCTTCGTGGCGGCTCCGTCCCTCCAGGCGTCCGAGATCTCGACGCCGTCCCGCCCGAACACCTTCATCGGGGCGAGGAAGTCGGTGGCGGCGAACCCGGTGCCGAAGACGATGGTGTCGACCCGGCGCGGCGAGCCGTCCGCCGCGACGACCGCGTCCGCCGTGATCTCGCGCAGACCCGTCGTGACCAGTTCGACGTTGCTCCGCTGGAGGGCGGGGAACCAGTCGTCGGACACCAGGCGGCGTTTGCACCCGGGGGCGTAGTCGGGGGTCAGCGCGGCCCGCATCGCCTCGTCGGGCACGGACTCCTTGAGGAAGTCCAGCGCTCGCTGCCGGTAGCGCTCGACGACCTTGGGGTGTCCGAGGAATCCCCGGGCCAGCGTCTCGAACTCCCAGTACGTCGCCCAGCGCCGCAGCCGCTGCACGAGGGGCAGCCGACCGTAGAGACGACGCCGGCGTGCGGGGATCTCCGCGTCGCCGCGTGGCGTCACCCAGTGCGGTGACCGCTGGAACACGTAGAGTTTTTCCGCCTGTTCGGCCAGGTGGGGAACGAACTGAACGGCACTCGCACCGGTTCCGATCACCGCGACATGGCGTCCGGTGAAGTCGTGGTCGTGATCCCACCGGGCGGAGTGGAACGCCTTTCCGTCGAAGGTCTCCAGGCCGGAGATCTCGGGCACGACCGGCTTGCTCAGCACTCCGGTCGCGTTCACGACGAACCTGCCCCGGATCGACTCACCCGCCCCGGTGACCACGGTCCAGCTACCGGTCGTGTCGTCGAAGCGCATCTCCTCCACCTCGACGCCGAACCTGAGGTGCGGGCCGAGTTCGTAGACGTCTACGACTTGCCGCAGGTAGGCGTGGAGTTCGTCCCAGGACGGGAAGTGCCGTGTCCAGTCCGGGTTCTGGCGGAAGGAGTAGGAGTACAGCACGCTCGGAACATCGCAGGCGGCGCCCGGGTAGGTGTTGTCCCGCCAGGTGCCGCCGACATCGGAGTCCTTCTCCAGAATGACGAAGTCGTCGATCCCGGCTTCCTTGAGCTTGATGGCGGCACAGAGCCCGGAGAAACCCGAGCCCACGATGACGACCGCGGGATCGCCGCCTTGAAGATGAGTCATGACCGTCCTCTGTCGACTGAGGGCCAGGGATGGTGTCCTCCGAGCCGCGATCCCCAGTGGGGTCGACGGCGAGGACTTCTGATCAAATGACCTGATCGTACGATCAGAATGCGTGCCGTCCTTCCGCGTGTCAATGCCCGGAGAACACCGAAGGCGCCGACGGCCGACCCGGTCCCAGCGATCCGGCGAAGTCCGCCGCGGCTCGGCAGCACCCTGAAGGCCTGCGGGGCGGTATCCGTACGCGGCTCCGCCGCGGGGGCGCGACCAGCCACGATGGCGCCGCGGACGATCGACGGCACAGCGCGTCCCCGCACATCGACACAGCCGGCGGAGCACTCAGGGCCTACCCGGCGGATCAGGCCGGAGACGCCGGTCTTGGCACATCTTCCCCTGTCCGCCCAGGGGGCGCGTGGAACCTCCGGCGGCGCTGTCGCCCGCTGTCGACTCCCCCACCCCCGAACGACCTCACGCGGGGACTCCCATCGCATCACCCGCAGCGGCAGCGGCAGCGGCAGCCACCGGTATCAGCACCTTCTCCGCCTTGCGGCTGCGCACACGAAGACCCGCTCACCTGGTCTCGTCGGGGGCCGCCACCTTCCTCCGACCCGTTCCGCCGGACAGACCCTGGCCGCCCAGTGCGTCGCGCAGCGCCGCGAGCAGTCCCGCGACGCGTGGATCCGGGCCTCCGGTCATCTCCGTCTTCAGCAGGTTCTGCACATATCCGAAGCCGACCCGGGCATCGCGGTCGGCGAAGCCGAGTGCCCCACCGACACCCTCGTGCCCGAAGGAACTCCCGGACAGCATCGGCACCCCCGCGCTGGGCAGCATGAACCCGCTGCCGAACCTCGCCTCCAGTCCGGTCACCCGGTCACACCCCGCACTTCGCTCGGCGGTCGCGGCCGTGATCACGTCCTCGTCCAGCAGCCTCCGTCCGTCCACCGCGCCGGCACAGGAGGCGTAGAGCCGCGCCACGGAGCGGGCGTTGGTGATGCCGTTCGCCGCCGGAAGGGCGGCTCTGCGGACGCTCGGGGTGTTCCACTCGTCGGCATCGGGCGTCCTCAGCGCACCATTGGCGGTCATCGCCCGGATCAGCAGTGACGACGACAGGTCCGCCGGAGCTCTCCGGTCGGCGCCGATCGCCCGCCTCAGCTCCGGATCGGGAATCCGGTCCGCGAGCGAGGAGTCGGGCGAGGCGGCGGGGCGACCGGACAGCGGGTCGTCGACCAGCGCGGCGACCCGGTGCTCCACGCCGTCGGGCAGACCGATGAAGAAGTCGAGGTCCAGCGGCCCGGCGATCTCACTGGAGAACAGGTCCTGGATCGTCCGGCCGGTGGCACGTCGAACCACCTCGTCGAGAAGCCAGCCGTACGTCAGGGCGTGGTAGCCGAAGTCGGCGCCCGGCGTCCAGAGAGGTTTCTGCGAGGCGAGTGCTCGTGCCGCGACGCCGTACGCGAGGATCTCCGCACGGGTGAACCGGCCGTCGAGAACGGGCAGTCCGGCCTGGTGGGCGAGGATCATCCGGACCGTGACACCGCCCTTCCCGTGGCTCGCGAAGGCCGGCCAGTAGCGGGCGACGGGAGCGTCGAGGTCGAGTTCCCCCCGGCCGGCCAGCAGGCAACAGAGGATCGCCGTGGCGCCCTTCGTCACGGAGTACGCCAGCCCGACCGTGTCCGCCCGCCATCGCTCCCCCGTGACGATGTCGGCGAGTCCGCCCCACAGGTCGGCCTTCAGCTCGCCGTCCACGTAGACCGCGCAGGACGCCCCCACCTCGCCGAGCTGCGCGAAGTTCCGGTCGAACGCCTCCCGTAGCGGCTCGAAACCCGGTGCGACGAACCCCTCCGAGTACGTGGTCTGCGGCTGAATCGACATGACGCTCCTCGCGGTGACTCGGGCGCCCGCCGGTCCGGGCCGCGGGCCGGAGCGGGCGCGGTCGGCACCCGCCGCGTCGGCCGAGACGGGATGCACAGACCCCTTGCGGAGCGGCGAACGCCATCGTAATCTAACGACCTGATCAGATGACCAACTAGTGGTCCACTGTGGGACTGCCTCACCAGGCTGTCAACCCACTCCCGGAAGCAGACCCGCACTCTCCATTCCGGTCCCCAGAATTCGTGAATTTTCCCGAAAACCTTGACAGGCCGCTTCAGTAACCCATTACTGGGCCGACAAGATTCGCCAATGCCCCAGCAGGGGGTCGGGGCCATCACCAGAGAGGGTGCACATGAGTTCTGTGTCAGCGGCGAATGAGCCGAAAACTCCCACGGCGTCATCACCGCAGGAATCGCAACTCCGAGGAAACCTCGGCACCGCCCATCTGCTCTTCACGGTGCTCGCCTTCAACGCGCCCCTCGCGATCGTCGTCGGCTTTCTCCCGGTGGTCATCGGCTATGGAAATGGCCTCGGCGCACCCATGGCGTTCGTCGCAGCCGGGGCGATCATCGCCCTCTTCGCCGCCGGATTCACCACCATGGCCCGGCACCTGCCGAACCCGGGAGGCTTCTACGCCTACATCACCGCAGGTCTCGGCAGGGTCGCGGGACTGGGATCCTCGTTCGTCGCACTGCTCGGCTACTACTTCATGGTCATCGGCAGCTACGCGTACGGCGGCCTCGTACTGGAATCGCTCGTCCACGACACCTATCACGGGCCCGATATCAAGTGGTGGGTCTGGGGTCTGTTCCTGCTGGCGATCGTCGGAACGCTGGGCTATCTCAAGCTCGACCTCTCGGCGAAGATTCTTTCCGCGCTTCTGGTCTGCGAGATCATCGTCGTCCTCGTCTATGACGCCTGTGTCGTATTCCAGGGCGGCGCTTCAGGCCTCGGCACTTCTTCCTTCACCCCGCACGCCATATTCTCCGGCTCGATCGGTATCGCCCTTCTTTACGGCATCACCTGCTTCGGCGGATTCGAGGCGACCACCATCTTCCGCGACGAGGTGCGGAATCCCGACCGTACGATTCCGCGGGCGACCTATCTCGTCATCGGCCTTGTCACCGTCCTGTATGCGGGCGGCGCGTGGGTGATGATCCAGGCCGTGGGCGCCGACAAGGTCGTGGCCGCCGCGGCCACCGACCCCACCGGGTCGTTCATCTCCAGCCTGGAGACGTACAGCGGCCGCGTCACCGTGGACATCGTGACCGTGCTGCTGAACACGAGCATCTTCGCCGCGCTGTTGTCGGGCCACAACATCACGTCGCGCTACATGTACAACCTGAGCGCGGACCGCATCCTGCACCGCTCCCTCAGCCGGGTGCACGGCCGGCACGGCTCCCCGCACCGCGCGTCCCTCACCATGACCGCCCTGTCGCTGCTCGGGCTGGCCCCCTTCGTCGCCCTCGGCACCGACCCCTCGAAGCTGTACGCCGTACTGGTCGGGATCTTCGGCTACGCGCTCATCGTCCTGCTCCTGGTCACCGGCGTCGCGGTTCCCGTCTACCTCAGGCGGAACCGGGTGGCCGGGGCGAATCCCTGGAACTCGGTCATCGCTCCCGCTCTCGCGCTCGCCGGCCTCGCCGTCTCCGTGGTCCTGGCGACCCAGAACTTCAACCTGCTGATCAGCGGCTCGCAGACTCTCGCGAACACGATGTTCGCGGTCGTCTACGGAACCTTCGCGGCGGGCGTCGTCATGGCGCTCGTCTACCGGAGGACGAAGCCCGAGGTGTACGCCCGGATCGGCCGGCAGTAGGCGTGGACAAGGACGGTCCGTGTGCCGACGACGGCGGCACACGGACCGTCACGCGTCGGCGGTCGTCGCACCCTCCGACGACCGGCCGGTGAGCATGCGGATCGCGTGGTCGGCGTACGTGTACGCGATCTGCTCGGCGCCGTGCGGTCCGTCCGGACGGAACCATGCCGAGACCCCCATGCCCATGTCGAGGATCGCGTACGAGGCGAGCCGGGGTTCCGCGACGGTGAAGTCGCCCTCGGCGCACCCCCGTTCGATGACGGTGCGCAGCCCCCGCTCATAGGTCCGGCGCAGCCTCAGCACCTGGTCGCGGTAGGGCTGTTCCAGGTTCTCGATCTCACGGTTGCCGACGAACGCCTGCTCGCGATGGGCCGCGTGATAGCGGACGTGCGCCTCGACGATCCGCCGCAGCTGCAGGGACACGTCGCCGCCGGCGTCGAGCGCCGCCCGCTGGTCCGCGATCAACGCCCGCATCGTGTCGACCATGATTCCCCCGAGCAGTACCTGCTTCGAGCTCACGTGCCGGTACAGGCTCGGACCGCGGATGCCGATCGCCGCGCCGATGTCGGACATCGTCGTCGCACGATAGCCCCGTTCGGCGAACAGTCTCAGCGCCGCCGCGGAGATCGTCCGCGCGTCGACGGTCTGTTGTCTCCGCGCTGGACCGGCATCCCGTCCCGCCCAGCGCGACCCGTCTTCGTCATGCAGCGCCTCAGTCATGTGATGAGGATATCGGCTACTGCCCATTAGCTTCAGTGATGTGGCTTAGCACACCGACCTCTTGACAAGTTTCTGATCAAACGATCAGGATCTGAGCTAACGGTCATTAGCTCAGAAGGAGTGCCATGACAGTCCGGCGTACCGCGCTCGTCACCGGCGCATCCCGCGGAATCGGCAGGGCCATCGCGGAGCGGCTCGCGGCAGAGGGGTTCGATCTCACCCTGTCCGCGCGCACCGACGGACCGCTCAAGGACACCGCCGATCAACTGCGCGTCCATGGCGGCCGGGTGGAGACCGCATCCGCGGACATGGCGGACCCGGAGCAGGTCGAGGCCCTGGCCGACACACATCTCCAACTGCACGGCGGCATCGACGTGTTGGTACTCGCCGCCGGTATGGGAACGGGCGGCGAGCTGGCCGCCTATCCCCTGCACAAGCTCGACACCATGCTGGCGGTGAACCTCAGGAGCAACTTCCAGCTCACCCAGCGACTCCTGCCCGCACTCCGTACGGCCGGATCCGCGCCGTCCGGACTCGGGGCGAAGATCATCGCCATCGCGTCGATCACGGGAGTCGTGAGCGAGCCGGGCCTGGCCGCGTACGGCGCCACCAAGGCGGCCCTGATCTCCCTCTGCGAATCGATCACGACCGCCGAGGGCGCCCGGGGCGTGAACGCGACGGCCCTCTCACCCGGCTACGTCGACACCGACATGGCGGCCTGGGTGCACGACCGCGTCGACCCCGCCACGATGATCCAGGTCTCGGACATCGCGGAACTCACCGTGTCGCTGTGCCGGCTGTCGCGGTATGCCGCGGTGCCCAACATCGTGGTCACCCGGCCTGGAGAAACACTGTGGCGCGCATGACCGCCGCCGGGAGAACCGGGGCCGGATCCGGCCCGGGCAACGACATGACGAGCCGGACGGAGTCACCGTAGATGTCCTTCGATTTCTCTCTTGCGCCCCGAGTGGTGGAGTGGCGCGACAGGATCGCCGAGTTCGTGACGGACGTGGTCGTCCCGCGCGAGCAGGAGGCGTTCGCGAACGGCCTGGACGACGGGCTGCGCCGCGAGTTGCAGCGGGCTGCGAAGGCCGCCGGGATCTGGGCACCGCAGGCACCGGCCGACCTCGGCGGAGGCGGCTTCCGCTTCGACGAGGCGGCCGTCCTCCTGGAGGAGGCAGGCACCAGTCTGCTCGGCCCGCTGGCCCTCAACTGCGCGGCCCCGGACGAGGGCAACATCCACCTGCTCAATGTGGTGGCCACGCCCGCTCAGCGCGAGAAGTACCTCGTCCCGCTCGTCAACGGCGACATTCGCTCCTGCTTCGCGATGACCGAGCCGCCGCCCGGAGCGGGCTCCGACCCGTCCGCCGTACGCACCCTGGCGACGAAGGTCCCCGGCGGCTGGAGCATCTCGGGTGAGAAGCACCTGATCACGGGAGCCGAGGGCGCCGCGTTCACGATCGTCATGGCGCGCGACGGCGAGAGCGGCGGAGCCACCATGCTGCTCGTCGACACCGACACCCCCGGTTTCGCGGTGAAGGAACACGCCCGCACCATCGACTCGACCATGGTCGGCGGCCACTGCCGGGTGCTGTTCGAGGACGTGTTCGTGCCGGACGACGCCGTGCTCGGCGAAGCCGGACTGGGCTTCCGGTACGTACAGGTCAGGCTGGCGCCCGCCCGTCTCACCCACTGCATGCGGTGGCTCGGTGCCGCCCGGCGCGCACACGAGATCGCTCTTGCGCGGGCGGTCGACCGGGAGTTGTTCGGTCAGCGGCTCGCCGACCTCGGGATGGCACAGCAGCTGATCGCCGACAACGAGATCGACCTGGTCGCTGCCCGAGCACTGCTGTGGCAGACCTGTTGGGAGGTGGCCGAGGGCGGTAAGGGCACCGAGTCGTCGTCGCGCGCCAAGGTCTTCATCAGCGAGGCCGTCGGAAGGGTCGTCGACCGCTCGGTGCAACTGGCCGGAGGACTGGGCACCAGCGAGGACCTGGTCATCGGCCGCATCTACGCCGACATCCGCGCCTTCCGCATCTACGACGGAGCCTCGGAGACGCACCGGATGTCGATCGCCAAGCGGGCCGCACGCCGTGCCGGCACAACCGCCATACAGGAAAGCGGAGTTCAGTCATGAGCACCGATCTGCCCGGTCTGCCGGCCGTGGACATCGAGAAGTGGCTGCGGGAAACGCTGCCGGATCTGCTGGACGGCGGTCCTTGGCAGGCCGAGCTGATCTCCGGCGGGCTGTCGAACATCACCTACCGACTGCGTCTCCCCCACGGAACCGTCATCCTCCGGCGGCCACCGCTCGGTGAAGTGCTCCCCAGCGCGCACGACATGAAGCGTGAGTACCGCGTCCAGACCGCGCTCGCGGGGACCGCCGTGCCCGTACCCCGGACTCTCGCACTCTGCACGGACCCCGACGTCCTCGGCTGTCCCTTCTACGTCATGGCCGAGGTGCCCGGCGTGGTCATACGTACGGCGGAGGACTCCGCCGGGCTCAGCCCCGAGGGACGCTCGGCGCTGGCCGACGGTCTGGTGAAGACCCTCGCGGACCTGCACGGCGTCGACCCTGAAAGCGTCGGCCTGGCGGACTTCGGACGGCCGTACGGCTACTGCGCGCGGCAGATCTCCCGGTGGGGCGAGCAGTGGCGCCGCTCGCACACGCGCCGGCTTCCGGACATGGACGTACTCCTGAACCGGCTCGCCGACCATGTGCCGGAGCGCTCCGACGCCTCGATCGTGCACGGCGACTACCGCCTCGACAACACCATCGTCAGCCTGGACGGGCCGCCCCGCATCGCCGGTGTTCTTGACTGGGAACTCTCCACGCTGGGCGACCCGTTGGCCGATCTGGCCATGACGCTGACGTACTGGCACGACCGTGACGACAGGGACCGCGAGCTGATTCCCGTCGCGGTGGGCGTCACCACCCAGCAGGGCTTCCCCAGCAGCCGCGAAGTGGCCGAGAAATACGCGGAGTCGACCGGCCGGGACCTGAGCCTCCTGCCGTTCTACCTGGCCTTCAGCGCGATGAAACTCGCCGTGATCCTCGAAGGCGTCCACGCCCGGTACATCGGCGGCCAGACAGTGAGCGGCGGCTACGAAGGCGCCGGTGCGGCGGTCCCGGTCCTGGTCTCGAAGGCTCTCCGCGAACTCCGCGTGCTGGGACGGGCGTAGGCGGCGCTACGGCTACGGCTACGAGGCGGGAGCTTCAGGGTGCGGCTGCCCGCGACACGACACTTCTGAGCGCTGTCCCATCAGGCCTCCTGACCGCACCGCGGCACGCGGCACATCGAGGAGTCCGCCGGCCCGTCTTGTCCCCGAATGCGTGAGCACGAAGTGGCCGAGGCGGCTGTCGGCATGCCCGGCCTCGGCATCCTTGGAATGCCGAACTCCCGGCCGCCGCCCGGGACTTCAGCCCGTCTCCTGCGCCACGGCCCACGTGGCCGGCCTTGCCGGAGTCCCGCCCGTGCCGCGCGTCTCCGGCGATGTCGGCGACGGCCTGCGCCTGTTTCCGCGCCGCCGCCGGGGACTTCGGCGCGCTCTTCTGTGCGTCCATGCTGATCGGCGTCCGCCACTGCGACACGTCCGCCGGGATCACCGCTGCCGAGGTGAGCTGCCTGTCGACTCGGTGGGTCGGCAACGGCGCGGGAAAGGCCGCGGGCCGGGCGCTCAGGCGACCGGAGGACCGACCGGCTCCACCTCGTCGACCAGACCCCAGCGCAGTGCCCGCCCGGCGTCGAGCGGGCACCCGCTGAGTACCAGGTACAGCGTGCGCCACCGGCCGATACGGCGCGGGATGCTCACCGTGCCGCCCGCGCCCGGGATCAGCCCCATGCCCAGCTCCGGCAGCCGGAAGACCGTGCCGGGGTCGGCGACGATCCGGGAGGCGAAGGCGGGCAGCTCGATCCCGGCGCCTACGCAGGCGCCGTGCGTCCGCACGGTGATCCGGTCCCGGAGTTCGTGCACCGACCGGGCCGCGCCACCACGGGTGCGCACCAGGTGCGCCGTCGACAGATCGGCGGCGACCCCGAACTCGCCGAGGTCTCCGCCCGAGCAGAAGGAGGGGCCGTTCCCGTCCAGGACGACCTCGGCCACCGTCGCGTCGAACCGGGCGATGTCCAGGGCCGCGACGAGCGCGTCCCGTAGCTCCCGACCGTAGGCGTTGCGCCGCTCGGGCCGGTTCAGCGTGAGGTACAGGGTGTCGCCGTCACGGCGGACCAGCACGGTCTCGGCGCTCGCGGGCGGGGGCACCGGCCGGTCGCCGCGGGCCGCCAGCCAGCGCGCGAAGCCGCTGCCGGTGAGCAGGGTGGAGTAGGCGAGCGACTCCGCGTCCAGCGCCTGGTGCACGGCGAGTTGCTCGCCGGCCCGCAGGACCTGGCCGAGGACGACGGCCGCCTCGGGGTTGCCGAGCGCGTGGCCGCGCAGCACCCGGGCCTCGGCGTCGGGATCCTCGACGGCGACCAGGCGGCGATCCGCGCCGTCGGCGGGTGCCAGCGTCAGGTCCAGCGCCTCGGTCAGCGCGGCCGGGGGCGCGGCGGCACGGGTGACGCCGACGAGCAGGCGGTCGCACTCCCGGGCCCGCTCCACGGCGCGTCGGAGGACGGCCGTACTGCCGAAGGGGCGGTCCAGGTCGACCAGCAGCAGCGGGTCGACCACGGCGCCGCCCTCGGCGAGCAGGTCCGCGTGGGCCGCGCCTGCGGCCAGGTCCGCCACGGAGATCGCACTGCGCGTCAACATCATCCTGGCCTAGCATCCTGACATGGTCACTTGGTCCCCGGGCTCCTCCGCCGAGACCGCGCGCGACTGGGCGCGGAGCGGGGTCCTGCCGCTGACCGGCCACGGTACCGGCCCGCCGATCGTACCCGCGGGCGCCGCCGCCTCCTGGGCGGATCGGATGGCCGACCACGTCGAGCTGGCCACCAGGGGTTCCCGCCACCCCGTCCGGGTCGACGGACCGCGGCTGCTGTCCGAGCGTGCGGCGCTCACCGGCGGGAGCCGCCGGGGGCGGCTGTCCGTCGGCGGCAGTTGCCGGCTGCTGCCGACGCTGGACGGCTGGGCGGCGGTGTCGTCGGCCCGCCCGGACGACCCGTTGTTGTGGAGCGCGCTGATCGGCCACGACCTCGACGAGCTGTTGCCGCAGCGGCTGGCCACCTGGCTGGCCGCGCACAGCGGTGCCCAACTGGACGAGCGGGCAACGCTGTTGAGCCTGGCCGCGGGATCGGTCGGGGCACCCGGACGGCAGGCGGACGGCGCGGGCCGTCGCGCCGAGCCGCCGCGGCCGGGCGGGCCGCGCTCGGTGGAGCGGCTGCTGGTGGTGGACTTCAGCGCGCTGTGGGCCGGCCCGCTCTGCGCGCACCTGCTCGGTCTCGCGGGCGCGGACGTGGTGAAGGTCGAGGTCCCTTCCCGTCCGGACGGCGCCCGACAGGGCAACCGGCCCTTCTACGACCTGCTGCACGGCGGCCACCGCTCGGTCGCACTCGACCCGGCGGACCCCGCCGGACGCGCCGCCCTGCACGCGCTGGTGCGCAGGGCGGACATCGTCATCGAGGCGTCCCGCCCCCGCGCGCTGGCCGGGTTCGGACTGGACGCACAGGCCGAGGTGGAGCGCGGCTGCACCTGGGTCTCGATCACCGCCCGCGGCCGGGCCTCGGACAGGGTCGGCTTCGGCGACGACGTGGCCGCCGCGAGCGGACTGCTGGCGTACGACGAGCGAGGTCTGCCGGTCTTCTGCGGGGACGCGATCGCCGACCCGCTCACGGGTCTGACCGCCGCCGCGCTGGCCCTGTCCGAGCCCGCGGGCGGCGGCGGGGTGCTGTGGGACGTGGCCATGGCGGACGTCGTGGCAGCGACCCTCGAAGGAGGGGGGACCGGCCCAGGGGCGCGGGTGCGACGGGCCGGGACCGGCTGGGCGGTGGACACCGGGCAGGAACGGGTTCCGGTCCTCGCGCCGGTCGCCAGGACCCCACGGGCCGTCGCGCCCGAACTGGGCGCCGACACCGGCGCGGTACTGCGACGGCTCGGGATCGCCGCACCGTGAACGGCCTGCTGATCCGCGGTGCGGAGGTGAACGGGGAACCGCTCGACGTCCGGATCGGGCACGGTCGGGTGGTGGAGCTGGGGTGGTCGTTGCCGCGTGCGGACCGGGCCGAGGAGCTGGTGGAGGCGCACGGCGGCACGCTGCTCCCCGGGCTGACGGATCATCACATCCATCTGTTCGCCACCGCCGCCGATCTGGCGTCCGCCTCCTGCGACCCCGCCACCACGCCCGACCGGGCGGGACTCGCCCAGGTGTTGCGGCGTGCGAGGCCGGACGGGCACGGCTGGATCAGAGGCGTGCGCTACCACGAGTCCACGGCCGGAGATCTGGACGCGGCCGGTCTCGACGAGCTTCGCGACGATGTTCCGGTCCGGCTGCAACACCGCAGCGGCGCCCTGTGGGTGCTCAACTCCCGTGCCGCCGAGGCCGTCGGACTCGGCGGCGGGGACCACCCCGGTATCGAGCGGGACGCCGGGGGGCACCCGACCGGGCGCCTGTGGCGGGCCGACGACTGGCTGCGCGCGCGGCTGCCGCGCGGCGAACCGCCCTCGTTGGCCGGGCTGAGCCTGTTGCTGGCCGGGTACGGCATCACGGCCGTCACCGATGCGAGCCCGGAACTGGACACCGGCACGGTCGAGGCGATCTCGGCGGCGACGGCGAGCGGCGAACTCCGCCAGCGGGTGCTGCTGCTGGGCGCGCCGCTCAGCGGTTCCCCGGACCCCGGCGGCACCCCGGACTCCGGCCCCGGCCCGAACCGCCCGGAAGCCGGTCCCTGGAAGATCGTGCTCGCGGACTCCGGTCTGCCCGCCCTCGACGCGTTGACCGAAGCCGTCGCCGGCGCGCACCGGGCCGGTCGGCCGGTCGCCGCGCACTGCGTGACCCGGGAGTCGCTGCTGCTGTTCCTGATCGCCCTCAGGGAGGCCGGCAGCCTGCCCGGAGACCGCCTGGAACACGCCTCCCTCGTGCCGGCCGACGTCATTCCCGGCATTCGCCGACTCGGCCTGCGGGTGGTGACCCAGCCGGGCTTCCTCGCGGACCGCGGCGACGACTTCCTGCGCGGCACCCCCGCGTCCGAGCACGACGAGCTGTACCGCTGCGCCTCGCTGCGCGCGGCCGGCGTTCCGCTGGGGCTGTCCAGCGACGCCCCGTACGGGCCGGTCGATCCGTGGGCGGTGATGCGGGCGGCGGTAGGGCGACGCACCCGCTCGGGCGCGGTCGTCGGCCCCGGGGAACGGCTCACCGCCGCGCAGGCACTGGACGGCTACCTCTCCCCCGGGCAACGGCCCGGCGATGCTCCGCGCCGGGTCCACGTGGGAGCCCGGGCGGATCTGGTGCTGCTGCACACCCCGTTGGGCGCGGCGCTCGACCGCCTGGACGCCGGGATCGTCCGGCTGACCCTCGTCGGCGGGCATCGGGTGGCATGAGGCGGCGGCGCGGTGCGCTCGAAGGCCGAAGGAACCGCAGGGCACCCCGCCGGATCAGAGTGTTGCCGGAGGTGCCGCCGTCACCAGGATCAGCGGGACGCCGTCGCAGGGCCGCAGTTGCAGCCCGTCGTGTTCGGCGCCGCTCGCCGGGCCGACCAGCACCGCCGCGAAGTCCGGGCCCTTGGTGAGCGAGCCGACCAGGTGGTGGGGGTCGTTGGAGGCGGCGACGCGACCGCGCGCGTTGACCAGGCGGGCCGGTCCCGGCAGGCATTGGAGCAGCGGCATGACGCCTGCTTCGAAGTGCCGCAGATAGACGTCGGCAGCGGCCACCCCCACGAAACGGCCCGCGACCGTCACCGGTGCCGAGAGGGTGAGGCTGTACTCGTCCGAGCAGAGATAGTCGACGTAAGGTCCCGCGATGGCCCGCTGCCCGGTGTCGCGGGGCAGCGTGAACCAGTCCCAGTGGGTGTAGTCGTAGTACGCCGAGTGCTCGGGGTCCAGGTCCAGCAGAAGCGGCTGAACGGCCCCGTCCGTGGTGATCTGCCACCACTCCAGCCAGGCCGATACGTCACCGAGCAGTCCGGGCGCCGCCACGAAGCCGACCCCCGAGACCAGTTCGTACCCGGTGAGGCGGGCATGCAGGCCGGGGCGGAGGGCGGCGAGGTCGGCCGAGACGGGGCGGCGGCCGTCCATGCCGGCCGAGGTGAGCAGCGCCTCCGTGTCCGCCCCTGTCCGGCACACGGCGTCGAAGACACCCTCCAGCGCGTCACGGACCCGGGCGGCCACGTCGGCGACCGTCAGCTCGTCAAGAACCGCCGCTGCCGAAGAACCCCCTCGACCCCTGTCCACGTGATCCTCTCAAGCGCCCTCGGAGCCAACGTCAGCGCCGGCCCTGGCCACCGCCACGAGTGACGGCCCCGGACGGGCGGTCACGTACCGGCTCGAAGCCAGCGGCGAGGGCGGCGGAACGTGCGTGGGGGGATGTACTCAGCCCCTCGCGGCGGCTGCCGTACTCCTGCCCGTGATGAGGGCTCGGGCCGCGGTGGTGGCGAGACGCGGAAGGTCCTCGGGGCTGCGGCGGTTCTGGCCGAAGGCTCCCTGGAGCTGGAAAGTGGCGTAGCCGTGGGCGAGAGCGAGGTGGGCTTCGAGGAGTTCCATCACCCCGAGGATGGTGTCGGCGGTGGCGGCCGCGGTGGCCAGGGGGAGCATGACGTCGATGAAGTGACGGCCCGCTTCGTGGAGTTCATGGTAGTGGGAGCCCTGGAAGTCGTCGGCGTAGATGAGTTCGAGGCCGACGCGGTGCTGGGCGACGTAGAGCGCGTAGGCGCCCGCGGTGGCGGCCAGTCGTTCCACGGGGTCGTCCCCTGCCGCCTCTGCCGACTCGGCCAGCCGGTCGGCCAGTTCGTGCGCGACGGTGGCGGCACAGGCGGCGAGCAGGGCCTCACGGTCACGGAAGTGGCGATAGGGAGCGCCGGAGGAAACACCCGCGCGGGCCGCGACCTTGGCCACCGAGAAACCGAGCGTGCCCGTCTCGGCCAGAACGGCCAGACCGTCGCGGATCAGTTGGGCGCGCAGGTCGCCGTGGTGGTAGCCGCGCCGGGCGATGGTGTCACTCACGGAGCCCATTCTCCCTTACCGGGATGTAAGAGCAGTCTCACATGTAAGAGTACTCTTACATCCGGGACGGCTGGGTCGCTTCCGGCGACCACGCCCGCCCGCTCCCGGCAGGCAACCCGGATCACGGAAAGAAGACGTGTGAACATGCAGAAGCGACACCTGGGCCGACAGGGCCTGACCGCCTCCGCCCTCGGCTACGGCGCGATGGGCATCTCCCTTGCCTACGGCCCCTCCGACGAGCAGGAAGGCATCGCGACCATCCGTCGGGCCCAGGAACTGGGCGTCACGTTCTTCGACACCGCCGAGTTGTACGGGCAGGGCGCGAACGAGCGCGTCATCGGCAAGGCGCTGGCGCCGGTGCGCGACGAGGTCGTCATCGCCACCAAGTTCGGCTTCGACTTCACCGGCACCCGAGAGGGTGGCGTCGACAGCCGCCCCGAGCACATCCGTGAGGTCACCGACAACAGCCTCCGCCACCTGGGCACCGACCACATCGACGTCCTCTATCAGCACCGCGTCGACCCGAACGTGCCCATCGAGGAGGTCGCGGGCACCGTCAGGGAACTCATCGACGCGGGCAAGGTCCGCTACTTCGGCCTGAGTGAGGCAGGCGAGCAGACCATCCGCGCCGCCCACGCCGTCCAGCCGGTCTCCGTCCTGCAGACCGAGTACTCCCTGTTCGAGCGGGACGTAGAGGAACTCCTTCCCGTCCTGCGGGAGCTCGGCATCGGTTTCGTGCCCTACTCCCCGCTCGGCCGGGGCTTCCTGACCGGGCAGGCCAGGCCCGGCGCCGACTACCCCGACGGCGACATGCGCCAGTGGGACGCCCGCTACCAGCCCGGCAACTACGAGAAGAACCAGGAAGCCACCCGCCTGCTCGGCGAGTTGGCGGCCACCAAGGGAATCAGCGTCGCCCAGCTCGCCCTTGCCTGGCTCCTGGCGCAGGGCGAGGACATCGTCCCCATCCCGGGCACGCGCAACCTCGATCGGCTCCAGGAGAACATCGGCGCCACCGATGTCAGCCTCACCGGTGCGGACCTCGCCCGCATCGAGGAGATCCTGCCCACCGGCGGCTACGGCGCCCGCTACCCCGAAGCCATGATGCCGACCTGGAACTGAACGGTCTGCTGGTGCGGGACCCGGCTCCGAATCGCTCCAGGAAGCAGCGCCTGGAACTCACGCTCCAGAGCCGTGGTCCCACGCCGGTTGCGGCAGGTGAATCAGGTCCAGACGCCCACCGGGATGAACGAACTGTCGTCCTGGACGGCGGTATCGGAGGTGGTGTACTCGTCCACCCACAACTGGTAGGCGCGGTGACGGATACAGCGCGTGGGGAAGTTGTGGGACATCAGCCGGACCGACTCGTCCTGCGACCCGGTGACGGCGTGGAAGGTCGCGTCCTGCTTGAAGGTGTCCGAGCCGTCGCTCGCGTCCAGCCTGACGCGGAAGCTGTAGTGGCGTAGGTAGCGGCCGTCGGCGCTGCGGAAGGAGAAGCCGTCCGGGTCCGCGAGGCCGGCCACCACCGTGAAACCGGCCTGCTTCTTGATGGTGTCGCTGCTGGCTTCGGTGACCTGGCCGAGGATGCCGAGCGCGTCGGAGCCGTAAGCGGCGTAGTAATCAGGGAAGTTGACGGACTGCAGTGACCGGGGCGCGCCGACCACCAGGGCGTGGCTGGGGTCCAGCAGGTCGTACGCGGTGAACACCTCGTCGATCAGGGCGTCCTCGTCGGCGCCGGGCTTCGCCCCCTCCGTCTCGATGCGGTCGAGTTCGGCGGTGAAGGCCGCGTAGCTCTCCTGCGTCCAGGCGGCAGGGTCGGTCTCGCGGGCTTGGGCGAGGACCTGGGTGAGTGTCCGCGCGGTGACGGTGAACTCGCTGAAGTCGGACTCCGCGGCCGTGCTGGAGGCGGACGTCGTGAAGGCTCCCACGTCCTGGGCGGTCACCGCGCTCGCGACGGTCGCGGTACCGACAGGGGTCCAGGTGGTGCCGTCGGCGGAGCGGTAGCCGGTGTAGTCGGTACCGGCGCGGACGAGCTTGAGCCAGGTCGGGTAGGAGGTGCTGCCGTCCGTCTCGACACTGCGGTCGAGGGTGCCGTCGCCGTCGCTGTCCCACTGGAGCGCGACGCCGTGACCGGGCGTCACGGAGAGCGTGAGGTAGCCGGGCGAGGTGCCGGTGCCGGTGATGTCGTCGCGGACCATGATCCCGGCTCTGGCCCAGGCGGCGGTGGAGTCCTGCGAGGTCACCACGACCGTGGCGACGGACGCCTTGGGCAGCGCGCCGGTCAGGTAGATGGCGCTGTACTGGTCGGTGCCGCCCCAGAGGTCGGTGCCGTCGCCGTAGACGGCGAGGTCGGTGCCGGACTGGCCGTAGGCCGCGGTGGCGGCCGTCGCCGAGCTGAAGGTCTGGTAGGGGTCCTGGACGGGCTGGCCGAGGACGGTGGTCGCGCCTGCCGTCACGCTGACGTGGTCGAAGACGGTGGTGTTGAGGGCGGACGGAGTACGGGACGTGACGGCGAGCCCGACATAGAAGGGGGCCGAGCCGAAGGTGGCGATCGTGTCCCGGCCGATGACCGACCAGGTGACGCCGTCGGAGGAGGCCGAGGCGGTGAACTTGTTGCCGCTGCGCTCCATCCGCAGCCAGGTGGGGGTGGGCACACCGCTGCCGCTCGCGTTGGTGGTGGATGTGCCGCCGGCCACCACCAGGCGGCGTACGAACTGCTTGACGCCGGTGTCGCCGCTGCCCGTGCTGGTCAGGATCGCGCCGGCCAGCTGGCCGAACGGCGAGAGGGACTGGGTCATCAGCAGGCCGACCTGGTCGTTGTCGCCCGCGTTGGTCCGGCTCGCGACCCGGGCGATGAACGTGGTGTCACCGGTGACCGGCAGGTAGGCGTACTGGGCGGTCATGCCCTGGCCGTTGACGTTCAGGTCCGTCCCGGCGCCCCGTACCGTGAAGCTCTTGTCCGTGGCGTCGTAGCCGGTGATGCCCGGCGTGCGGACGGACACCACGCCGTAGATCCCCAACTGCCGTTCGTCCAGCACGTAGTCGCCGATGTCCTGGTACGACCAGGGTGCGGGTGGCGGGGTCCCGACGGTGAGTTCGACCGTCGCGGTGTCGGTGCCGGTGGCGTTGGTCGCCGAGATCCGGACGGTGAACTCCCCTGTGCCTGTAGGGGTGCCGGAGATCAGACCGGTCGCGGTGTCGACGCTCAGCCCGGCGGGCAGTCCGGTGGCGTCGAAGGTCGCGGGGTCGTTGGAGGCGCCGATCAGATACTCGAACGGCACACCGATGTTGGCGTACGCGGCTGACGCGCTGCTCAGTTTCGGTACGGGCGGCGTCGGCATCGTCGCGTCGACCTCGGCCGAAGTCGGGCCCGTGCCACCGACGTTGGTCTTGGCGATCACGTAGGAGTAGGTCGTGCCGGGCGTCCCGGTGGGGTCGCGGTAGCCGGTGTGGACGCCGAAGCCGACCGGTCCAACGTCGGTGGCGATCGTCTCGTAGGGGCCGCCGGGTGAGGTGCTACGGCTGACCGTGTAGCGGCCGGACAGGTCCGGGTCGCTCCAGGTCAGCTCGATCGCGCTGGAACCGGCGTTCGCTGCCAGGGTGTTGACGGTCCCCTTGGGCGCGGCGACCTGCCAGTGCGTGGAGGACTTGCGGACCACGGTGACGTTGTCGAAGGCCGCCGTGCCAGTCTCCGCGTACGACTGCGAGACGCCCAGGCACGAGCAGTTGACCAGGCCGACGTAGACGGTCGTGCCGAGGTCGAGTTCGGTGGAGCCGACCTCGGTCCAGTGCACGCCGTCCGGGGAGATCGAGCCGGTGAACCTGTCCTTGGTGCGGTCGAGGCGCACCCAGTACGGCATCCGCATCCGGTATCCGTCGCCCGCCGCCTCCACGTAGGGGGCTTGCAACGGCGTCGCCGAATCCGGCAGGGACCCCAGGTTCGAGATCGGGTACGAGGCGGCCGTCGAGATCGCGGTCTGCTGTGCGGGCGGGACCGGGGTACTGCCGGTCGCCGAGGTCGTCGCCCCGGTGGTGGCGCGGGTGGTCCACACTCCGCTCCAGGCGGTGAGGGTGAGGCCCTGGAGCAGCATCGACGCGTGGGCCGAGCCCGCCGCCGTCGAACTGCGCATCATCACGCCGACCTTGGCGTACTGCGAGCTGAGCGGGTACACCACCCGTGCGGTGACGGTGACGTTCCCGCTCAGCGACATCTGCGCGATCCGGAAGCTGTCGGCGGTGCCCGCGATGTCGGCGCCGCTGGCCTCCAGGGTGAACCGCTCGCCGTCGAAGGTCGTCAGCCCGGACGCCTGGACGGTCCCCACGTTCCGCGACGACCAGTTGCTCGGCAGACCGGCCGTCGCGCAGACCTCCAGGGAGGCGACGCTCGTGCCCACCGCGTTGGTGGCGGTGACCGTGTAGTAGTACGTCGTGCCGACGGTGACTTCGAGATCGGAGTACGTCGTGGACGTCAGCCCGGTGGCGACCGTCTTGTACGTCCCGCCACTGGTCTTGGACCGGGCCACCGAGTACGTCGCGGCCGAGGTGGCGCTGGCCGGGTCCACCGACGCCACCCAGGCGAGGTCGACGGAGTCCGATCCGTTGCTCGCCGTCAGCCCGGCCGGAACACCCGGCGGCGCGACGGGAGTCGACGAGGCCGGTGCCTCGCGCGCACAGGTCAGGGTGCCCCAGGACGGGTGGTCCTGGTCATAGCCCTCGACGAACCGGGCCCCGTCGGTGCCCCGGAAGACCGCCTGTCTCGTGTACGGCGCCGACAGACCGAGGACGCTCACGTAGTGCGCGTAGGCCAGCTCGAAGATGGGGCGGGACAGCCCGCGGACGAGCGTCGTGACCGCCGTCTTGATGTACTTGCCGGTCCGGTCGAGGTCCGCGGCGAAGGGCACGTCGTCGTTGCCGAGGTTGTACTTCGCGTCGTACTCGTACCCGGCGAGGATGCGGTCACCGGCGAAGGCGAACAGGTCGACGCCCTGGTTCCAGGCCACTTGGGAGGCGCTGGCCAGCAGGCCGAGGGCCAGTTGTTCGTGGGTCTGGTCCCGGCCGCTCTCCTGGCCCTGTCCGGTGGCGTTGACGATCCGGTGCCTGATGCTGCCGTTCCCGGCCCCGGCGGCGGCGTACCGCACCGCGTCCTCGAACATCACGCGGTCGTCGCAGAACACGGCGATGCCCAGCACGGTCTGGATGATCCCGGCGTCCCAGCCGCCGTTGGCGAACAGGGCGTAGCCCGACTGGGCCTTGTACCAGACGTCCTTGAGGGACTTCTCGCACCGCGCGATGTCCGCGGCGGCCCAGCCGTCGTAGCCGGTGTGGCGCAGGATCTCCGCCGCGTTGACGAACTTGAACCCCTGGAGGGACGCGCCGAGTTCACCGTCCGCGCCGGTGATTCCCTCCAGGGTCCCCGACCAGATGTTGACGATGTCCCGTGCCTTGTCGGCGTACCGGACGTCCTGCGTGATGTACCACATCAGGGCGTTCTGGTAGGCAGCGGCGGCATCGTTCGGCGCCTGGTCCTGGTAGTTGTACGGGCCGCGTCCCCAGGTGGTGATCTGGCCGGTGTTCGCCGCCGTGTAGTCGTAGGAGGAGCGGCTGTCCGCGGCCATGGCCCGGTACCCCGAGTAGACCGGGTCCTCCTCTGCGGCGACCGCGGTTCTCATCCGGTCGAGGTCCTCCTGGGTGTGCAGGATTCCCGGGTGGGCGAAGGTGAAGCCGGCGGCTCCGTTGTCCACGGGTATCTCGGCGTGGGCCGTGCCCGCCGCGAGGAGCGTGGTGGGGGCGGTCGCGGCGATCGCGGCGGCGGTCATGGTGCCGGTGCCGCCCAGGAACCACCGGCGGCTCAGGTCTCTCGCCATGTCAGCCCACCACCAGGGTGAGGGTCTGCTTGCCGGTGCCGACGGCGTTGGTGGCGCTCAGCTCGACGGACGAGGTGCCGGTGTCCGTCGGCTTGCCCGAGATGGCTCCGGTGGACTTGTTCACGGTCAGGCCGTCCGGCAGGCCGATGGCGTCGAAGGCGTAGGGGTGGTTGGACGCCTCGATGGTGTAGGCGAAGTCCGAACCGGCGCTCGCGGTCGCGGAGTCGGTGCTGCTGATCGCGGGCAGGACGGCGGTGAGCGAGGCCCCGGAGTCGACGAACTTCAGGTTGGAGACATGCTCGTTGGTGTACATCGGGACGAAGTCCGAGGTCTTGTACCAGGGGGCGTGGCCGTCGGTGTCGGAGACGAGCGTGCCGTTGATGACGAGGTTCTCGAAGGTGACGTCCTTGATGGCGTGGTCCGCGTCGTAGCCCACCATGTGCGAGGTGGCGGCGTGGGTGCCGGTGTAGCTGAGGTTCTTGACGTAGACCATCTCGATGCCGCGTCCGGCCGAGGTGTTGTACGAGGTGTTGAACATGACCCGCATGTTGATGAGCTGTCCCCAGCGGAAGTCCTCCACCCGGACGTCCTCGATGCGGACGTTGCGGACCAGGTTGCTGTCCCCCGGGTTCAGGGCGATGCAGCCCTGGTAGTCGAGTTGTGGTTCCCGGTGGTCGAGGATGTCGATGTTCGAGATGGTGAGGTTCTCGATCGTCTCGGGACTGTCCGTGTTGCCGTGGGTGCCGACGTTGATGGGGTGGGCCACGTCCGCCCACAGGGTGGAGTTCTTGACGACGATGTTCCTGCTGTCCCCGACGTAGTCCCAGCGGTGGTTGTAGACGGCGATGCAGTCGTCCGAGTTCCGCATGAACACGCCGTCGATGACGACGTCCTCGCAGCAGAACAGGTCGATCCCGTCGCCCCAGGTCGTCGCGGACAGGCTGCGCAGGTTCCGGATGGTGAGGTTCTGCGCCTCTCCGGCGGTGACGGCGTACCCGTAGGGGAACATCGACGTGACGCCGTCGATCTCGATGTTCTTGGAGTAGTTGACGGTGCAGGCGCCGGCCGCCGAGTTGTAGATCAGACCCCGGCCGAGCAGTTTGGCGTTCTCCACGGTGTCGAAGACGACCCGGGACTTGAGCACCGCGCCGCCCGCCAGATAGACCGTCTTGCCGCTGGGCACGGTGACGAGGCCGTCCGACGTGGTGTGCACGCCGGGGCCGAAGTAGATGACGTCCGGATCGTCCTCGCTGGGCGGGTTGGTGTCGATCGCTCCGGCGAACAGCTGGAGGTTGTCGAAGAGGTCCTCGTTGAACTCGACGGACAGGTTGCGCGGTTCGGTGAGGGTGAAGGTCAGGGTGCCGCTGCTCTTGTCCAGCTTGTGCGCGATATCGTACGAAGTGGGGCGGATCCGGGCCTTCTTGACCGTGTCGGCGGTGTAGGTGACGGAGACCTGGACCTCCCCCGTGAAGTCGAAGTACGCCATGGAGGAGCGCTGCGTGGTACCGCTGCCGGTTCTCGGGTCGATGGTCATGAACTGCGCCTGGTAGATGGAGATCTTCTGCCACGAGCCTCCTGGCGTACGTACCTTCACGGCGAAGCTGTCGTTCGTCGCTATCCCGTCGGGGATGGGGTAGGTCGCCACCTGGTTGGCCGAGGTCTCCTGCGCGGTGGCGGCTCGCGCCGGGGTCGCCAGGCTGGACAGGTAACCGGTGAGGGCGGTGGCGCCCGCGGCGTGCAGCAAGGTGCGGCGGGAGAAGCGCGATTCGGGGCGGTCCATCGGGGGTGTCCCTTCTGAGGGGGGCCGCCGCCCGTGGAGGAGCGCGGGCGGCGGCCGTTTTCAGGGGTGGTCGTGTGTCGGTCAGGCCCAGGCGGTGATGGGGACGAAGGAGCTGTCGGCCGGGAAGGTCCCGGCGACCAGGTCGTACGTGTCCACCCACAGCTGGTAGTTCCGGTGCCGGATGCAGCGGCCCGGGTAGTTGTGGGACACCAGCCGCACCGACCCGCTTGTCGAGCCGGGCAGGGCGTAGAAGGTGGCGTCCGCGTCGAAGGCGTCCGTGCCGTCGCTGGTGTCCAGCTCGATCCGGAACGCGTAGTGCCGCAGATAGCGGCCGTCGGCGGACCTGAAGGAGTAGCCCTTCGAGTCGGCGAGGCCCGCCACGATCGTGAAGCTGGCCTCGGTCTTCTGCGTGGCCGAGCTGGAGGAGGTGACCTGGGTCAGGGCGCCGAGGTTGTCGGTGCCGTAAGTGGCGTAGTACGTCGGGTAGTTGACCGACTGGAGGGAGCGGGTCACCCCGGTGGGCAGGGTGGTGCGGGTCTGTTCGGTGGAGGTGAGCTGGGTCAGGCCCAGGTGGTCGTAGCCGCCGCTCGTCGAGCCGTAGTCACCTCCCCCGCCCTCGGGCTCGACGATCTTGGCGTACGCGGCCGTGTTGGGCACGAACAGGCCCTTGCGGACCGCGTAGTGGTTGTAGATCTGCGCCCAGATGGGACGGACCTGGCCCCTGCTGTCGGTGGCCGGCGCGGTGAAGGTCTGCCAGCCCTCCCAGACGCCGGGGGCGCCGTAGTGCCAGGTCCAGGAGGTGAAGGGGACGTCCTCCCCGAGGTTGTAGCGGGCCACGTACTCGCACGCCTTCATGAAGCGGTTGCTGTCGTAGCCGTACAGGTCGTAGCCCTGGTGCCAGGCCATCTCGCAGATGGTGGCCATCAGGCCGATGCCCAGCATGGTGTGGCCCTGGTCGCGACCGCTCTCCGCCCACTGCGCCAGGCCCTGGTCGTCGTACAGGTAGGGGATGGCGTTCTCGATGGAGCCCATCCCCACACCGGTCTTGAAGTAGGTGATGGCCTGATCGATCTTGGTCTGGTCGTCGCAGAGGATGCCGGTGGCCAGGACGCAGGCGATGTTGCACAGGTCCCAGCTCGCCCAGTAGTTGCTGTCGTAGGCGCCGTTGTGGTTGACCAGGAAGTCGTTGCTGAGCGGGTAGAACACATTGCGCAGGAGGTTCTGGAACGCGGTGAGGTCGAAGCCGCTGTAGCCGCGCATGATCTCGCCCGCGTTGGCGATCTCGTAGCCGTAGATGCCCGAGGACAGGAAGCGGTCGGCGGAGCCGTCGAGCAGCGTGAGCGTGGACGACCAGGCGTTGAGGATGTCGCGGGCCGCGTTGCCGTATGCGCCGACGCCCTGGATCTTCCAGCGCAGGGCGTTCTGGTAAGCGGCGGCGATGTCGTTGTAGAGGATGCCGTAGTTCTCCGGGGTGCCGGAGCCCCGGTAGATCGTGGCCTGTGGGTTGGCGGTGTAGGTGGCCTGCGCGTGGGAGTTGGCGATCAGCAGCTGCCAGTCGTCCTGCCATGGCTGGGCGGCGGCGGCCACCTTGGCGGCCATGCGGGTGAAGTCGGCGGCGGTGTGCAGCATGCCGGGGTGGACGATCGTCGCGGCCGAGGCCGGGCTCGCGCTGAGGAGCGGGCTCGCCAGGGCTGCGGCGCCCACACCCGCGGCGGCTTTGAGTACGGTGCGGCGCGTGGTGCCTTTCGGTGGTGGTGCGGCTCTCTCTGTCACGTCGGGCTCCTTTGCCCTGTGAGTTGGTGCTGTGGGGGGGTCCGTCAGGACGGCTGGTCGCCGCCCCGGAGAGCGGGCGTCCGGTCCGCTCGCAGACGCAGGCCGAACGCGGCGTCGCGATCGCAGCGCAGTCGGCCTTCGTGCACCGCCAGCGGGGCGACCTGAACGCAGGAGCGCTGCCCGTCGGCGGAGTGGGTGAAGTAGAAGAGGTAGGCGTCGTCCTCGCCCTGGGAGAGCGCGAAGGCGTGGTGGCCGTCTCCGTCGTCACCGGGGCGCAGGCCCTTGCCCGCGAGGAGCGGCTCGTTCTGCCGCGTCCAGTGGGTCAGGTCGTCGGAGCGGTAGACCAGCAGCCCGGACCAGAAGTCGGTGACCATCCAGTAACTGCCCTGGTGGCGAAAGACGTTGGGCCCTTCCTGCGCCTGGTCGTCCAGTGCGCGGCCGATGGGCCGCCAGGTGAACAGGTCGGCCGAGTCCGCCGCGTGGATGCGGTTGCCGTCGGCCTCGTCCTTGTGCCACATGCGCCAACTCCCGTCGGGCAGCGGCCATACGCAGGCGTCGATGACCCGGTCGCCGGACAGCTTCAGCACCGACTCGAACCGCCAGTTCAGGAGGTCCCGGGAGGTGTGGTGGAGGATGTGCCGGTCGGCGTCCCAGTCGGTGGGTACTCCGGGGACGTACGAGACGTACATGTGGTAACTGCCGTCGTGCCAGAGGATCTCCGGCGCCCAGTACGTGTTGCGGCCCGGCTCATGGGCCAGGCCCTGGGCGGTGCCGCGGTAGGTCCAGGTACGGCCGTCGTCCGCGCTGATGGCGATGCCGATGTCGGTGCCGTGCACCCAGCCGACGCCCTCGGTGGCGAGGTCCGCCCGGCGGGCGGTGTAGAACATCCACCAGTCGCCGGTCTCCCGGTCGCGGATCAGTGTCGGGTCGGCGGCACCGTCGTGGACCGGGTCCCGGAAGAGCGGGGCGGCGGGGGCGAGGGGCGAGGTCACTGCGGGGGGCTCCTTGTCGGTTTCTCGGTATCTCGATTTCTTGGTATTGCGGTGCCGGGCGCACGGACCGGGGGCGGCTGCGCGTGTCAGGTGTAGAAGTCGCGCTGCCAGCGGTGCTTGGCCAGGACCGCCAACTGCTCTGCGGTCAGGGGCGGTTGGTCTCCGGTCGCCGCGTTCCGCTCGACGTTCCTGATGTCGCGCATGCCGACGACGACGCTGGAGACGGCGGTGCCGGCGAGGGCGAAGCGCAGGGCGGTTTCCGCGATCTCGTCCGGTGCGATGCCCAAGTCGTCGACGATCGCGCCGACATGGCGGGCGACCCGGGCGGGCCTGTCGTCGCGGAAGTACCAGTTGCGCCAGTCGTCCTCGGGGAAGGTGACGCCGGGTCCGATCCGTCCGGTCAGGCCGCCCTCGTCCAGGGCGACCCGGGCGATCACGCCGACGCCGTGCTCCTCGCAGGCCGGCAACAGGGCGTCCGACGGGGCCTGTTCGAAGATGTTGTAGATCACCTGGACGGTGTCGAGGACTCCGGTGCGGACCAGGGCGAGCGCGTTGTCCGGCTGATGGTCGTTGACCGAGATGCCGAACAGGCCGATCTTCCCCTCGCGTTTGAGATCCTCGACGGTCTCCAGCCAGTCGCCCCGGCCGGTCCATTCGTCGTGCCAGACGTGGAGTTGGAGGAGGTCGACGCGCTCCAGGCCCAGCGCGGCGAGACTGGTCTCCACGCTCTCGCGAAGATGCGAACCGGGGTAGGCGTCCATGGGGTCGATGCCACGCGACTCGGGGCCCGCCGGGATCTTCGGTCCCGCCTTGGTCGCCACGAACACCCCGTCGCCGCCTGCCCGTTCGCGCAGGGCCCGGCCGATGACGTGCTCGCTCCGCCCGTAGCCGCGTGCGGTGTCGACGAGGTTGACGCCGAGGTCGATCGCCCGGTGCAGGGCACGCACGGACTCGGCCTCGGTCGCGCCCTTCCAGGCGTTCTGCCCGATGCCCCAGGCGCCGTAGCCGATCTCCGACACGGAGCTCCCGCTGCGGCCCAGCTCTCTGTAGCGCATCTCAGGCTCCCGTCACTTGGGTGGTGCCCTCCACACGGAGGACCGTGAAGGAGCGGGGTGGCACGGCGCAGTCGAAGGCGGCCCCGGCCACGATGGACGAGGTGTGAGGGGTGGCGTCGCGGTCCGTGAACTCGCCGGTCAGGACGGTCTTCGTGGCGCGGGAGGGGGCGCGGTCCGTCCCGTCGAGGCGGATGTCGGCCGTGACGGCGTACGGGGTCAGGTTGGCGATCTTCACGAGCAGATCGCCGGAGGTCGTGTCCCGCACCGTGGAGACGGAGAAGGTCTCCGGCTCGGTCCTGTCGTCCTCGGTCTCGTGGATCAGGACGCCGTCGAGAAGGCAGCGGAGGACCGGTCCGGCGACCTCGACCCGGATGTCGTACCAGCGGCCCGTCTCGATCGGCCCCGGCACGCGGTCGACGTCCTCGACGATGCCGTCGCACACGCGCTGGAGGGTGAGGCCCTGGTTGTGCCAGCCGCCCAGGCTCCAGATGTAGTGGTCGGGCGTGTCCACCGCGCCGAAGCCGACGACGAAGCCCTCCTCCCCGTCGGTCTTGCGCGCTTCGACCTCAAGGACGTAGTCCGATCCACCGCTCGTCACCTGAAGTCCCCTGTACTCGGCCCGGGTGTCCACGGTGCTGAGGCGCACGCCACCACCGCGGAGCGGGTCCGGCGGGGGCGTGTCGGCCGGAGCGCCGGTCACGGTGTGCGGCACGTACTCGTCGCCGTGGTGGGTGGAGTGCATGCGCTGTACGTGGTAACTCGGTGTCAGCCGCACGTCGTTGTTGTCGAAGTGGACGAGGTCCACGGTCCACTGCGTGTGGCCCGACCTGGCGAGCAGGGGGGCGTACGAGGCCAGGGCCACGATGTCGCCGTTGCGCTCCAGGGCGTTCATGTACGTCGCCTCGGCGAGCGCGTTCAGCAGGGTGTCCCCCTTGGACGCCCACTCGCCGAGGTACACCTTCGGTCCGCCCCGGTCGTAGGTGTCGTACCGGGTGGTGTTCTGGAGGAACCAGCGCGGGCTGAGGTAGGCGTGCTCGTCGACCACCGCGAGATCGAGCTTGCGCGCGAACTCCCAGCCCGCCCGGAAGTCGGCACCGGCCGGGCTCGGCCCTGCCGTACCGATGATCGAGATGTCCGGATGCCGGTCCGCGAGTGCCGCGCGGATCATCTCGAAGCGTTCCCGGAAGGCCGGGGTGATCTCGTCCTCGTTCCCCACGCCGAGGTACTCCAGGCCGAACGGCTCGGGGTGGCCGGCGGCGGCTCGCCGGGCGCCCCACGGGGAGTCGGCGGGTCCGTTGGCGTATTCGACGAGATCGAGGACGTCCTGGACGTACGCGGGCATCTCGTCCAGCGGGATGCCCTGTTGGCCGCCCGGGGTGTTCTGGCAGCAGACGCCCGCGGCCACCACCGGCAGTGGCTTCGCGCCGATGTCCTCGCAGAACTGGAAGTACTCGAAGTAGCCGAGCCCCGCGGACTGGTGATAGCCCCACAGGTTCGGCTGCTGGCGTCGCGACGCGAGCGGGCCGACGGTGTCCTTCCATCGGTACACGTTCCCGAGCCCGAGGCCGTGGGCGACACAACCACCGGGAAAGCGGAGGAACTTGGGCTCAAGGTCGGCGATGGTCTGTGCCAGGTCGGCGCGCAGACCGTTGCGTCTGCCTCGGAAGGTGTGCTGCGGGAAGAGGGAGATCAGGTCGAGATGGACGGTGCCGGGGGCGGTGGCGAGCACGAGCAGCCGGGCGTCGGGGTCGGTCGCGGTGGCGGTGAGTACCGCCTCGTGGTGTGTCCAGGTCTCCTGCGGTCCGTCGAGCCGGACTTCGGCGTACGTGCCGCCGAAGCCGGTCAACCGGACGATCAGCGAGGCCTGTTCACCCTCCGGCCGACGGGCGAAAAGACTCAGGTCGTACGAGGCGCCCGCCTCGACCGGGATGCCGTCGAAGCCGCGGTTGAGCAGACCCACGCCCTCGCCCGGGTTGGTCACCTCCACCACCGCGTAGCGGGGGTTGGCCGGATGCAGGGGATCGGCCGTCCCCGTGCGCAACTCGCCGTGTCCGCCGCCGAGTTCGACCGCGTCCCAGGCGGTCAGGGAGTGCCACCCGGGCGCGTCCTCGGCGGTGTACTCGAAGGACCGGTTCTGGACGAGTTCGGCATACAGCCCGCCGTCCGCCGCGTAGTTGATGTCCTCGAAGAAGGCGCCGAACAGGTCCGGGCTGATCGGCCGTCCGGCGCCGGGGCGCGCGTCGACACGGATCGTCGTACGGGCACACCTAGGGGCCGTCGCACGCGTCGTCATCCGGCGCTCCCCGTGAACACGGACGCCACGGCGGCGCCTTCGCGGACGAAGACCGGGACGCGTTCCAGTGGCGCGGACGCCTCCAACGTCGCCCCGCCTTCGTGGAGTTGGCCGGTGGCGGTGTCGGTCCAGCGGGTGCCGGCCGGAAGGTAGACCGCGCGGACCCGGGCACCCGCCTCGGTGACCGGGGCGACGAGGACGTCGGGGCCGAGGAGGAACTGGTCGTCGACACTCCAGGCGTGCTCGTCGTCCGGGAAGTCGAAGAACAGCGGGCGCATGACGGGGGCGCCGGTGCGGTGCGTGGCCTCGGCGAGTTCCAGCAGGTACGGGCGGAGGCGCTCACGAAGGTGCAGATGCGCGGAGAGGATCGGATACGCGTCCTGTCCGTACGACCAGACTTCGTTCGACCCGCCGGTCATGTCTGCTGAGAAAGTGGGCCAGTTGGGCTGTCGGTCGCCGTGCAGCCGCATGACCGGGCTGAAGGTGCCGTACTGGAACCAGCGGACCATGACCTCCTGGTACGCCGGGTCGGTGGGGTCGCCGCCGCCGAAGCCGCCGATGTCCGTGTTCCACCAGGGGATGCCGCTCATCGCGACGTTCAGCCCGGCCCGCACCTGCTGGGCGAGGGACTCGAAGGTGGGGCGGATGTCTCCGGACCACAGGGCGGCGCCGTAGCGCTGGCTGCCGGCCCAGGCGGAGCGGATCAGGCTGAACGGGCGGTCGTCGCCGTCCTGTTGAAGCCCTTCGGCCACGGCACGTGCCTGCGCCTGCCCGTACAGGTTGCCGACCTGGACGCCGGGGCCCGCCGCGTAGACGGCGCGGGCGGCCAGTTCCGGGGTCAGGTCGGGCTCGCACGCGTCCAGCCAGAACGCGGCGACGCCCAACTCGCGGTAGTGCTCGCGGAGTTGCTGCCAGAGGTAGCGGCGGGCGCCGGGTTCGGTGGAGTCGAGGTATGCCATCGGCTGGTGGTCCGCACCGTGGCCGCGGGACGGCCAGGGGAAGGTCAGCAGGCCGCCGTGGCGGTCGCCGACGAGGAGTCCCGCGTCGCGCAGAGCGGTGTAGTTGTCGCTGCCGGGCTCCACCGTGGGCCAGACGGACACGACGAGCTTGACTCCGAGCGTGTCCAACTCCTTGACCATGCCCTCGGGGTCGGGCCAGTCGGTCCGGTCGAAGTCCCAGTCGCCCATGTGGGTCCAGTGGAAGAAGTCGCAGATGATCGTGGCCAGCGGCAGTCCTCGCCGCTTGTACTCCCGTGCCACGGCGAGGAGTTCGTCCTGGGTGCGGTAGCGCAGCTTCGACTGCCAGAAGCCCGTGGCCCATTCGGGCACCAGGGGCGGATGGCCGGTGACGTCCGCGTACGCCCGCATGATCTCGGCGGGGGTGTCGCCCGCGGTGATCCAGTAGTCGAGTTGGCGTGCCTCGTCCGCGACCCACCGGGTCGTGTCGCCGCCCAACTCCACCCGGCCCGTGGCGGGGTTGTTCCACAGCAGGCCGTAGCCGCGGGAGGAGTGCAGGAAGGGGATGGAAACGATGGTGTTGCCCTGGACCAGGTCGATCACCAGCCCCTTCTGGTCGAGGCGGCCGTGCAGATGCTGGCCGAGACCGTGGACGCGCTCGCCGTCGTACGCCTCGAAGCTCTGCTCGATGCGACAGGTGCCGTCGGCGCCGAGCGGTGCGAGCGTGCGTGGCTCCGGGTACCAGGTGTACGGGCGCTTGTCGGCGAGGAGTTCGCGGCCGGTCGCGGTGTGCAGGAAGCGCAGCTTGCCGTCCTGGTCGGCCTCGACGGTGATGCGTCCGTTGACGAGCCGGGCGGTGCCGTCCGGGTACGCGGTCGCGGTGACGCTGGAGTCGGGCGGCGGGATGTCGAGGGCCCCGGGCAGCGTTTCGTCGATTCCTGCTACGGCGCCGCCCTCGTCGGTGCGGGTGACGCTGCTGCCGTCGAGGCTGCGGCCGGCGATCGTGTCGTCCGGGTTCCGGAGGGCTCGGGCGCGGACCCGTACCGCGTGCGGGCCCCAGGGTTCGATGACGAGGAGTTCGTGCGGGGCGCGCCGTTCCAGGGCGCCGTCCTGAGCGGTGAAGACAGTCATGGATCCGGGGCTTCCTTCTCAACTCTGGGCGCTGGCGGGCGCGTTGGCGCTATCGGTGGCCAGGCGGACGACGTTCCAGGACAGCGGCGGCAGCGTGGAGGTCAGTACGTCACCGGAGACGGCACTGGCGTCGGCCGTGCGGGGAGTGACCCGTTCGGGGTCCGTCAGGGTGTTGCGGGCGTCGGGGTCGTCGCCGGTGAGCAGCAGATGCTCGACGACCCGGACGGCGCCGAGTCCGCGGAGGTCCACTTCGAGCGGGAGTTCCCGGGTCTGGCTCCGGTTGACGGCGAAGACGGTGATCGTGCCGGCCCGTTCGTCGTGGACGGCCGTGGCATGCAGCAGGTCGACCTCGCCGTGGCGTTCGGTGGTGTGGGTCGGGCTGTCCACCTCGACGCGCAGCACCCGGCCCCGGCCGTACTTCGACGCCTGGGCGAAGGGGAAGAAGGTGGTCTGCCGCCAGGAGGGGCCGCCCGGCTCGGTCATGATCGGGGCGATGACGTTGACCAGTTGGGCGAGGGAGGCGGCGGTGACCCGGTCCGCGTGGCGCAGCAGGGCGATCATGAGGGAGCCGACGAGTACGGCGTCGGTGAGCGTGTAGTTGTTCTCCAGCAGCCGTGGGGCCCGCGGCCAGTCGTCCTCGGGGCGGGACGCGGCCGGCGACTCGGGTTCGGTGTGCCAGACGTTCCACTCGTCGAAGGAGATCATCATCTTCTTCTGGGACTTGAGTGTGGCGCCCACGTGGTCGCAGGTGGCGATCGCGGCCTCGATGTACCGCTCCATCTCGACGGCGGAGGCGAGGAACGAGTCGCGGTCGGGGCGCTCGCCCTTCATCTCGTAGTAGGCGTGCAGGGAGATGTGATCGACCTTGTCGTAGCACTCGGTCAGGACCGTCGACTCCCAGGTGCCGAAGGTCGGCATCCCGAAGCTGGAGGAACCGGCGACGACGAGTTCGAGGCCGGGGTCGATCATCTTCATGAGGTTGGCGGTCTCGCGGGCGACCTGGCCGTACTCCTCCGCGTTCTTGTGTCCGATCTGCCAGGGGCCGTCCACCTCGTTGCCCAGGCACCACATGCGGATGCCGAACGGCTCCTTGTTCCCGTGCGCGGCCCGGAGGTCGGACAGTTCGGTGCCGCCCGGATGGTTCGCGTAGTCGAGGAGCCGGCCGGCGTCCTCGACGCCACGGGTGCCGAGATTGACGGCCATCATCGGCTCGATGTCCGCCTTGGCGCAGAAGCCCATGAACTCGGCGAGGCCGAACTCGTTGGTCTCGGTGGAGCGCCAGGCCGGTTCCAGGCGCCGGGGCCGCTGCTCGACCGGGCCGACGCTGTCCTCCCAACGGTAGCCCGAGACGAAGTTGCCGCCCGGGTAGCGGACCGTGGTGACGCCGAGTTCGCGGACGAGCGCGAGGACGTCCTCCCGTAGGCCGCTCTCGTCGGCGTCGGGGTGTCCGGGCTCGTAGACACCGCTGTACACGCAGCGGCCCAGGTGCTCGACGAAGGAGCCGTACAGCCGTGGATGGACGGTTCCGATACCGAAGGCCGGGTCGAGGGTGAAACGGGCAGCGGAGGGCGAAGACATGCTGCGTCCTTGGGGTTCGAGGAGGGTGTCGTTGCTTCACGTGCCGTTGCTTGAACTGCCCTTGCTTCAGGCGCCGTTACTTCAGGCCCGAGGTGGAGACCCCGGTGACGAAGCCGCGCTGGAGGACGAAGAAGAGCAGCAGGACGGGCAGGATGTACATGACCGAGCCCGCCGCCATGAGGTTGTTGATCGGCGCCTGGTTGCCCTCGTTGACGTACTGGGTGGCCACGGCGACGGCCAGCGTGGTGTGGTCCGTGCTCAGCAGCAGGGACGGGGCGATGTAGTCGCCCCAGACCCAGGTGAACGACAGCAGCATGCTGGTGGCGAGCACCGGCCAGGACTGCGGCAGGAAGATCCGCCAGAAGATACGGCCGTAGCCGCAGCCGTCGACGATCGCGGCCTCCTCCAGCTCCCGGGGCATGTTGGCGAAGAACTGCCGGAACAGGAAGATCAGGTAGGGCGCTCCGGCCAGCCCCCACAGGACCCAGGGCCAGTAGGTGTCGATCATCCCGAGCCTGGCGAAGATGATGTAGGTGGGGATGAGGGTGATCATCGCCGGCATCATCATCGTGGACAGCAGGACGCCGAAGACCAGCCGCTTGCCCCGGGCCGCCATGCGGGCGAAGCCGAAGCCGGCCCAGGCCGAGCTGAGGGTGATCAGCACCGAGTAGATGCTGGCGATGATCAGTGAATTCCGGGCGTAGCCAAGGTAGTTGAAGAAGTTCAGGGCCTTGGAGAAGTTCCCGAACCGCCATTTCTCGGGCAGCCAGTGCACCGGGTAGGCGGCCATCTCCGAGTTGTCCTTGAGGGCGGTGATGATCAGCCAGCCGAACGGGCTGGCGAACAGCGCGACCAGCGCGATGAGAATGAGGTAGAGGCCGGTTCGACGAGCGAGGATCATTTCTTGGTCTCCGGCTCGAAGTTGTAGAACACCGCACCGGAACTCAGCTTGAAGATCAGGGCGGTGACGACGAGGATCACGGCGAACAGGACCCACAGCAGCGCGGACGCGTAGCCGAAGCGGCCGTTGGCGAGGTACTGCGCGAACACGTTGATCATGTACAGGTAGTTGCCCTGCGGCACCGAGGTGACCGCGGCGGGGCTGGGGTTCGCGGCGAGCAGCATCGGCATGATGCTCTGCAGTGCGCCGATGACGCCGGTGATGACCTGGAAGAAGATCACGGGTGAGAGGAGCGGGAGGGTGATCCGCCGGAACGACTGCCAGGAGTTGGCGCCGTCGATACGGGCGGCCTCCAGCAACTCCTTGGGCATGTCCTGCAGGCCGGCCAGCGAGATGATCATGGCGTTGCCGCAGCCCCAGAGCGTGAGCATGAGCAGCACGTACCGGGCGTAGGGATCGGCGAGCCAGGTGACCGGGCCGCCGCCGAAGAAGCCGAGGATCCCGTTGGCCGCGCCGGTGTCCCGGTCGAAGACCATCTTGAAGGCCATCGCCGCGCCGACCGGAGGGAACACCGCGGGCAGGTAGAGCAGCGTGCGGTAGACGCCCCGGCCCCGGATCGGCCGGTTGAGCAGTGCCGCGAGGGCGAGCCCGGCGATGATGGCGGTCGGCACGACGGCCGCGACGAAGATCCCGGTGCGGATCAGGGTGTCGCGGGTGACCGGGTCCGAGAGCAGTTCCTTGTAGTTGTCCAGGCCGATGAAGTGCGTGTGCGGCGAGATGCCGTCGGAGTCGGTCAGGCTCAGCCACAGCGCGTATCCCAGCGGATACAGCGTCAGGCCGAGGAACCCCAACAGCCATGGTGTGACACAGAGATAGAAGACACGTTCCTGCTGACGGGCACGCGCACCACGCCGACGGGGCGGCCGACTCGGTACGGCCTCTGCGGGCAGGGTGGCCTTCGCGGGTGCCTCGGCGAGTTGTCCCGCACTCACTTGATCAGCTTCTTGCCGTTGGCGAGTTGCTTGTTGATCCCCTCGTTCAGCTGGTCCGCCAGCTTCCCGACGGGCACTGTCCCCTTGATCGCCGCGGGCAGCACCTGGTTGACGACGGCGTCCATGGCGTCGATCCGGACGTACGGCGTGAACGGCAGCAGCGAGAAGTACGGCAACTCCCGCTCCTGCACCGCGTACGCCTGCTTCTGGAATCCCTCGGTCTTCGGCAGGAGGGGGCGCAGGGATTTCAGTGCGGGGAGTCCGGAGCCGGTCCTGGCCCGCTTCTTCGCGGGTTCGCCACCGAGGAAGTACTCCATCGCCTGCCAGGCCGCGTCCTTGTTCTTGCCGGCCTTGGGCATCCACAGGCCGGTGGCACTGAGGCAGGAGCTCGTGCGCTTGCTGCCGAACTGGGGGGCGGGTGCGAAGCGCGAGGTGGCGGCGATCTTCTTGTCGGTGGTGATCATGCCCCCGAACCAGTAGCCCTCGGTGGTGATCGCCATCCGGCCGACCTGGTAGGTGGGCCAGTCCCAGCCGTTGGGGTCCGGGTCGACGATGGTCGGCGAGATGCCGGACTTGGCGAGTTCGATGTACCAGGCGAGGGCTTTGCGCGCCTCCGGGCTGGAGTAGTCGACGGCCGAGTAGTCACTGTTGAAGAGCTGTCCACCGGCGGATGTGGTCATGTTCAGGAAGGTCCCGGTGAAGCCGTCCATCTTCAGCCCGTACACCTTGGACTTCTTGCCGGTCTGCGCGAGGCGCTTGCCGACGTCGAGCAGTTCGTCGTAGGTGAGCGGCACGGTGTCGCTCAGATAGGAGACGTCCGCCTTGTCGAACAGGGCCGTGTCGTACCAGAGCATGGAGTCCTGGGAGTAGTCCTTCGTCATGCCGTAGCGCGGGCCGACGCCCTGCTTCTCGCCGTCCCAGCGCCACACGTCGTTGACCGGGTCCAGGTCGCTCAGCTTGAGGACGCTGCTCTTGGCGAAGTAGTCGTCCAGATCCTGGGCGACACCGTGCGACGCGAGGTACGGGGCGTCCGTCGCGCCCACCGCGCGCACGATGTCGGGGGCCGTCCCGGCGGTGAGCATGGCGGTCAGCCGGGTGAGGTCGTACTTCACCACCTTGAGGGTCATGCCGAGTGTCTTCTCGGCCTGCTTGATCTCGGCGGCCGTGCCCAGCTCGGTACCGCTCGACATGATGGTCAGGGTGGTCTTGCCACCGGAACCGCCCGAGGACACCGAGCCGGCACAGCCCGAGAGCAGGCCGCCCGCGGTGGCCGCGGCGGCGACTCCGGTGGAGGTGGTGAGGAACCGACGCCGTGACATCGGAGCACCAGGTATGGACCGCATGACTGCTTCCTGCCTTTCCGGCTTCTTCGCAGGACTTCCGTTGACGGGGAGCGGGCACGGCGCGGCCGTGGGGAGGGCGCGTGGAATTCCCGCCTGACTGCGGTGGGGACAGTGGAATCGCGGGCCGTCGAGATCGGCTCCGCCGCACTCGGTGAAGGAACAAAGCTCTGTCGCAGCACGGTTTTTGACCGGTCAAATGCCGCTGCCGAGTGACGTTAACTATGTGTGTCGGGAGCGTCAAGAGGTCGCGCACAACCGGTTTCTGCCGCCATCAAGGCGTTCGGAAAGGGGCTTCTGGGCACCTTGACCCACCTCGGAAGACGCTGCAAGAATCCAGAACACAGATGTTTTTACCGGTCAAATGAGAGGTGGACCCGCCCCGTGGTCACCATGGCCGACGTCGCGCAGCGCGCCGGCGTCACCAAGCAGACCGTCTCCAACGTGGTCCGGGGGCGCACGGTCGTCAGCCCCGAGACCAGGGCGAGAGTCGAGGCCGCCATCGCCGAACTGGGGTACACACCCAACCTGGTGGCCCGGAGCCTGTCCACGGGCACCACCATGACCATCGGCTTCATCGTGCCCACCATCGCCAACCCCTTCTACTCGGAGGTGGTGGAGGAGGTGGAGATGCTGCTGGAGGAACGCGGTTACCACCTGCTGCTTGCCACGACCAGGGGCGACGGGGACCGCGCCCGGCGTCAACTGGCCACCCTCTCCAACCGGTCGGTGGACGCGCTCCTGGTGGCCGGCGACTTCGACATCGGCGAACAGCTGTCCCCGCAGAGCGAGTTGGAGCTGCCGGTCGTGCTGTGTGCCTGGGAGATCGATCCGCCGGACACGCTGCCCGTGGTCACCATCGACTACGAGAAGGCCGGGTATCTGGCCGGGCGGCACCTCCGGAAGCTCGGTCACCGGCAGGTGGCGGTGATCGCGGACCTCCCGGCACACCGGGTCCGGGTGGCCGGCGTCCGGCGGGCCTTCGCCGAGGACGGGATCACGGTCCCCGACGACCTGGTGTTCACGGCACCGGGAGCGACACCCGAGTCCGGTTACGAGGCGGCGCTGCGAGCGCTGCCGCAGTTGCGTGCGACGGAGCCCGTGACGGCCGTGTTCACCTCCACCGACGCCATCGCCCTGGGGGTGATGGAGGTCTTCCGGCACCAGGGACTCCGCGTGCCGGAGGACATCTCGGTCGTCGGCATCGACGACATCCCCCAGGCGGCACACGCCCATCCGCCCCTGACCACGGTGGCCCTGCCGAAGCGGCAGATGGCCAGGGAGGCCACCGAGTTGCTGTGGCGAGGCATCGCCAACAGCAGACCGGCCGCCCCGTCCCTGACTCTCCTACGGCCCGAGGTCGTCCCCCGCGCGAGTTCCGCGCCGCCCGCCGTCCACTGACGTCCGGTGCGGCGTCGACAGCGCCGCCCCGCCCGGAACCCCACGCGTCGGCCGCTCCCCGCCCGACGCGTGCACCGCCATGCCCGCGCGCTCCCCCGCCCCTTGTCGCCCGCGGGAGCGAACACCGCCAACTGCCGGAAAGAAGGCACCTGTTGTGACGAGTGAACCCACCGCACACGATTACCTGGAGAGCCTCTCACCGGGCCGCGGCCGCGAGCGGCCCCGGGCCGCCTTCACGTCCGACACCCCCGCACTGGATCTGACCGGGACCTGGCGCTTCCACTTGGCCGCAGGCCTGCCCCAGGTCATCGAGGGTTTCCAGGAAGCCGGATTCGACGACAGCGACTGGGACACGATCCCGGTGCCGTCCTGCTGGCAGATGCAGGGGCTCCCGGGCGAGCCGCGCTTCGGCCCGCCCGCGTACACCAACCAGGTCTATCCGTTCCCGGTGGATCCGCCGCACGTACCCGACGCCAACCCGACCGGCGAGTACCGCCGCGAGTTCCTCCTCCCCCACAACTGGCCCGACGGACGCGCCCTGTTGCGCTTCGAGGGCGTCGACTCCTGCTTCGCCGCCTGGCTCAACGGCACGCTGCTCGGCGACGGCAAGGGCAGTCGCCTGCCCACCGAGTTCGACGTCACCGACACCCTGCGGCCGGGCCGCAATGTCCTCGCGGTCCGGGTGCACCAGTGGTCGTCCGGCAGCTACCTCGAAGACCAGGACATGTGGTGGCTGTCGGGAATCTTCCGCCCCGTCACCCTGCTCTCCCGCCCGGCCGGCGCGCTGACCGACTTCTTCGTGCACGCCGACTACGACCACCTCACCGGCGACGGCACCCTGTCCGTCCGGACCGACGTACCGGCCCTGCTCACCGTCCCCGCCCTGGGCATCGTCGACGCCGACCCGGCGGGACCGCACCCCGCCCCCGACGTCATCCCCTGGTCCGCCGAGCAACCCCACCTCTACGAGGGCGAGTTGGTGACCGACGGCGAGCGGGTCCCGCTGCGGATCGGCTTCCGCCGGATCGAGGTGGTGGACGGCGCGATCCTCGCCAACGGCCGGCCCCTGCTCTTCCGGGGCGTCAACCGCCACGAGTGGCACCCCGACACCGGGCGCACCCTCAGCCACGAGGACATGCTCACGGACGTACTCCTGATGAAGCGTCACAACATCAACTCCGTCCGTACGAGCCACTATCCGCCGGACTCCGCGTTCCTCGACCTCTGCGACACCCACGGCCTGTGGGTCGTCGACGAGTGCGACCTGGAGACGCACGGATTCGGACTCGTCGGCTGGAAGGACAACCCGAGCGACGACCCGCGCTGGCGCGAGGCCTATCTGGACCGGATGCGCCGCATGGTCGAGCGGGACAAGAACCACCCCAGCGTGGTCATGTGGTCGCTCGGCAACGAGGCCGGCACCGGCTCCAACCTCGCGGCCATGGCCGCCTGGGCGAAGGACCGCGACCCGGACCGGCTCATCCACTACGAGGGCGACTACAACTGCCCCTACACCGACGTCTTCAGCCTGATGTACGCCGACCACGGAGAGGTGGGCCTCCTGGGCCGGGGCCAGGAGGCGGTCGCCGAGGACCCGGCGCTGGACGCGCGACGCCGCGAACTGCCGGTCATTCTCTGCGAGTACGCGCACGCCATGGGCAACGGCCCGGGCGGTCTGAGCGAGTACCAGGAACTCTTCGAGACCCACCCCCGGCTGCACGGCGGCTTCGTCTGGGAGTGGATCGACCACGGCGTCCGGCGCCGCACCCCGGAGGGCCGCGAACACTTCGCGTACGGCGGCGACTTCGGCGAGCCGGTGCACGACGACAACTTCTGCTGCGACGGGCTGGTCTTCGCCGACCGCACCCCCTCCCCCGGCCTCACCGAGTACAAGAAGGTTGTGGAGCCGGTGCGGATCACCGTCGACACCACGGCGAGGACGGTCCGCGTCCGGAATCTGCTGCACACTCTGGACACCGCGCATCTGCGGTTCCGCTGGGCGGTCGAGGACAACGGACAGCCGCGCGGGGACGGGGAGTTGGCGCTCCAGCCGGTGCCCGCGGGCGCCAACGGGGAACTGCTCTGGCCCGAGGCGCTCACCAAGCTCTGCGACGCACCCCTGGAGGACGGCGAGGAGCGGTGGGTCACCGTCGTCGCCGAGCTCGCGGCGGACGAGCCATGGGCACCGGCCGGTCACGAAACAGCCTGGAACCAGGCCGCTGTCGTGGGCCCAGCGCCGGAGGTGCCGGCGGTGGTCCGGCCGTTGGTCCCGGTCCTGGGCGACGGGACGTACACCCTCGGACCCGCGGTCTTCGACGCCGTGACGGGATCGCTGACCGCGCTCGGCGGCCTCCAAGTCGACGGCCCCCGCCTCGACTTGTGGCGGGCCCCCATCGACAACGACCTGCGCACCTGGAACGGTCCACTCGCCGAGGCATGGCGTAAGGCGGGCCTCGACCGCCTGGAACACCGGCTGGTCGGCGTCCGCCCGTACGACGACGGCCTGGAGGTCATCACGCGCACCGCTCCCGCGGGCGCCGACTTCGCCATGCGTACGGTCTTCCGCTGGGCCGTCGACGCCGAGGACCCCGGCCTGCTCCAACTCGCCCTGAACACCCGGCCTTTGGGCACCTGGCCCTGCCCGCTCCCCCGCATCGGCATCCGCATGGCGCTTCCGGAGGGCATCGACACGGTCGACTGGTTCGGGCTAGGCCCCGGTGAGGCGTACTCCGACACCACCGCCGCCGTCCGCGTCGGGCGCTTCGGCGCCGCCGTCGACGATCTCCAGACGCCGTACGTCCTGCCGCAGGAGAACGGCAACCGGCGCCAGGTGCGCCACGCCCGCCTCACCTGCCCGGACGGCGCCGGGCTGACCGTCACCGGGTACCCGCACACCGATCTCACCGTGCGCCGCTGGACCAGCGAGGACCTCGACGCCGCACGGCACACCAGCGACCTGCGTCCCCGCGACCGCGTGTACGTCAACCTCGACGCCGCGCAGCACGGCATCGGCAGCGGCGCCTGCGGTCCACGCACCCAGCCGCAGTTCCAACTCGACGCCCGCCCGGTGACGTTGACGCTCGGCTTCCGCCCGTGCTGACGCTCTGGTACCGGCAGCCGGCGGCGGACTTCCTCGCGGCGCTGCCGCTGGGCAACGGGTCCCTGGGCGCGATGGTGCACGGGCGTGTCGCACGGGAGCGGATCGACCTCAATGCCGACACCCTCTGGTCCGGCGGCCCCGGGGACCACAACGACGACGGGGCCGCCGCACACCTCCCCGCCCTGCGCGAGGCGGTGCTCCGTGACCGCGACCATGTGCGTGCCGAGGAGTTGGCCACGCGGATGCAGGGGCCGTTCACGCAGGCGTACCAGCCGCTGGGCGCCCTGCTGCTCGACTTGGACCATGGCGACGAAGTCACCTCGTACCGGCGGGAGTTGGACCTGCCCGAGGGCGTCGCCACGGTCGCGTACACCGTCGACGGAGTACGCCACACCCGCGAGCTGTTCGTGTCGGCGGTCGCGGGCGTCCTCGCCGTCCGACTGAGCTGTGACCGGCCGGCGGCACTGTCCTTCACCGCCCGCCTGCACTCCGCACACCCGGGATCGGCGCCGGGCGCGGTCGTCACGGGCCGTGCCCCCGCGCACGTGCGGTTCGAGGCCACCGGCCCCGACGCCGTGACGTACGCGCCCGACGCGGGCACCGGATTCGCGGCGGGACTGCACGTCCAGGCCGACCCGGAAGCCGCCGTCGAGCGCTCCCCGGGCGGAGGCCTGCGCGTCACCGGAGCGACGACGGCCACCCTGCTCGTCGCCGTGACGACCGGCTACCAGGGCTGGAACCGGACCCCGCTCGGCCCGGAATCCGGCCTGGACACCGATGTCGTACGCCAGTTGGAGGCCGCCGCAGCCCTTCCCTACGAGCGGCTGCGCGACGAGCACACCGCCGACCACCGGGCCCTCCAGGGACGGACGGATCTACGCCTGGACCACGACCCGGCGCTCGACGACCTGCCGACCGACGAACGCCTCGCCGCTGTGCGGGCGGGCGGCGACGATCCGGGCCTGGCCGCACTGCACTTCGCGTACGGCCGCTATCTGCTCATCGCCTCCTCCCGTCCCGGTTCCCAGCCGGCCACCCTCCAGGGCATCTGGAACACCGCGGTCCAGCCGCCCTGGCAGTCCAACTGGACCACCAACATCAACCTCCAGATGAACTACTGGCACGCCGAGACCACCGGCCTGCCGGAGTGCCACGAGCCGCTCTTCGACCTGATCGCCGATCTCGCCGAGGCCGGCCGACGCACCGCGCACGCCTACTACCGCTGCCGGGGCTGGACTGCGCACCACAACGTCGACATCTGGCGCGGCACCAATCCTGTGCAGGGCAGCCCGAGTTGGGCCAACTGGCCGATGGGGGCGGCATGGCTGTGCGCCCACCTCTGGGAGCACTACCGCTTCAGCGCCGACCGCCGTTTCCTCGCCGAGCGCGCGTACCCGGCGATGCGGGAGGCCGCCGTCTTCCTTCTGGACTTCCTCGTCGAGGACACCGACGGACGCCTCGTCACCTGCCCCTCCACCTCACCCGAGCACCGCTTCCGGGCAGCCGACGGATCGCTGGTCGCCACCGGCGCGGCGAGCACGATGGACCTCTGGCTCACCGGAGAACTCTTCGACAACTGCCTCGCGGCGATCGGGGAGTTGGGCCTGCGCGACGAGATCGAGGACGCGCTGCGCACCGCCCGCGCACGGCTGCGCCCGATGTCGTACATGGCCGGGAAGCCACTGCCCGAGTGGTGGGAGGACGTCGAGCCGGAGGACCTCGGGCACCGCCATCTCTCCCACCTCTACGGCCTCTACCCCGGTTCGCTGATCGACGCCGAGGAGACACCGGAGCTGTTCGCCGCCGCCCGCGCGGCCCTCGACCAGCGCCTCGCGCACGGCGGCGGGGGCACCGGCTGGAGCCTCGCCTGGGTCGCCGCGCTCGCCGCCAGGCTCGGCGACGGAGACCTCGCCCGGCGGAGCGTCAACTCCCTTCTGGCGGGCTCCACTTCGGACAACCTCTTCGACCTGCACCCGCCGGAGCTGTTCCAGATCGACGGCAACTTCGGTACCACGGCCGCCCTGGCCGAAATGCTCCTCCAGAGCCACACCGGCGAACTGCGGCTGCTGCCCGCACTCCCGTCCGCCTGGCCGGGTGGCAGCGTCCGGGGGCTGCGGGCCCGGGGCGGCGTCGGCGTGGACCTCGACTGGCAGCACGGCCTGCTCACCAGCGCCCGGCTGGCCCTCACCAGCCCGGGCACTTACGTGCTGACCGCCCCCACCGGTGGCGGCCTACTGCGCGTTTCGGACAGCGAGGGCCGTCCTGTCGCGGTGGACAGCACGCCCCTGCCGGGCGGGTTCGTACGCACCGCCTTCACGGCAACCGGGGCATCGGTCCACCACGTGCGCCCTCGCCTGCGATGGCAGGCGGCAGTCGTCAGGTCCAGGGCGCTACGACGGTGAAGGAACGGCTGGCCCGGAACGCGGCGGTGTTCTGGGCCGCGTCGACCCACAGCTGGAGGTTGTCTCGGTAACGGAGGTAGCGGCCGGGGTAGTTGTACGACTCCAGGGAGACCGACCCGTCGGTGGAACCGGGCCGGGCGCAGAAGGTGGCGTCCTTCTGGAAGACGGCCGATCCGTCGTTGGCGTCCAGCCGGATGCGGAAGGCGTAGTGGCGCAGATATCTGCCCGAGGCGTCCTCGATCGAGTAGCAGCGGGAATCGGCCAGTCCGGTGACGAATCGGAAGGTGGCCTCCCGCTTCGCGGACCCTGGACTGGTTGTGGCGACGGAACCGAGGAATCCCAGATTGCCGACTTCCCGCACATAGTGGCCGGACCGCCCGGCCGATCGCAGGGCGTGGCGGCCCAGGAGCGTTGAGGGGGCTGTCGGCGTCGGGCTCGGCGTGGCGGACGCCGTCGGGGTCGGCGGTGCCGATGACACCGCGGGCGATGCCGGGGCATGGGGCTGGGCCTTTGCCGTAGGTGGCCGTACGGGCGCGTCGGACCGCGTGTACGCGTAGACCGCGCCGCCACCCACGAGGGCCACCGCCCCGGCCGTCAAGGTCACCACCGGCTTGGCCGCCAGCTTGGCCAGCAGGTGTCCTACCCGGCCCGCGCCGCCGGGAGCGTGAGCAGCCCCACCCGCCGCCGAGGCCGAGGGCATCGACTTGGCCAGCAGCAGGCCCGCCAGGCCGATCGGTACCGGCACCAGCGCGAAGCCACCCAACAACCCTTCCGTGGGCACCAGTTCGGAGGTGGTGAACAGGCACTGCGGGCAGTCGCGGACATGACGCGCCAGCCGCTTGCGCCACCGCGCGTTCGGCCGGCCGTCCCAGGAGGTCAACTGGGCGTCCAGCTCCGCACAGCGCGGCGACGCGGCCAGCGCCCGCACCACGGCCCGCCCGGACTCCAGCCGCTCCTTGACCCGCTGCACCCGTACCGCGGCATGCTGCGGCGCGAGGTCGCAGGCCGCCGCGAGTTCGGCGCGGGTCAGCTCCCCGGCGGCTTCCAGCCACCACAGCGAGAGCACCTCACGTTCCTCGTCCTCCAGCCAGCGGGTCGCCTCCACCGCCTCGCGCCGCTGTCCCGACAGCGCCAGACGAAGAATGGCCAGATCGGCGAAGTCCGCCTCCGGGGCGACCTCCTGGACGGCCTCGTCCGGTAGATCCGACTGCGGGCGGGCCTGCCGACTACGCCATCGGTCGCGGACCTGCCGTACGGCGATGGCGACCAGCCAGGACCGGAACCGTTCCGGTTCCTCCAGGCCAGGCAGCCCGTCCAGGGCCCGCAGCATCGTGTCCTGGACCACGTCGTCGACGTCGCTGTGGCCGTCGAGGGCCCGCCCGACGATGTTGTAGACCAACGGCAGACAGCCCCGCACAAGGTGCTCCACCGCCTGTGGGTCACCGGCCCGCGCCGCCACGACCAACTCGACGTCCGGCCGCTCCCGCACGTCCTGCGAGCGAACCCGTCCCACCTTGTCCCGCCCCACCTCGTCGACGAACGCCTGATGCTGACGTTCCGAAGGATGGCAGTGTGCCAGAGGCGTTCGAGATTTCTTTCCACGGTTTCTGTTATCCGCGATCCGCCCGTACGTCTCCTGCTGCGTACGGCCAGATCCGACAGGAGCCAATCAGTGTCAGTGAGCCAGAACGACAGCCGACCGATGATGAGCCGGCGCAGCGTGCTGCGGGTGGCGGGAGCGGCCGGAGCGGCGGGCATCGGGGCAGCCGCCATCGGTGCCGGAGCCACTCCCGCCGCGGCGAGCGCCGCGTTCGCACATCCGGGACTGCTGCACACGCAGGCCGACTTCGACCGTATGGCCGCCAAGGTGAAGGCGGGCACCGGCCTGTGGAAGACGGGCTACGCCAAGCTGGCGGGCAACCCGCGCTCGGCGAGCGTCTGGAAGGCGACCCCGCTCGCGACGGTGATACGCGGCGCCACCGGTGACAACGTCACCACGCTCGCCTTCGACATCGCCGCCGCCTACCAGAACGCCCTGCGCTGGAAGGTCACCGGCGACACGGCCCACGCGAACGCCGCCCGCGACATCCTCAACGCCTGGTCGGCCAAGCTGACCACGCTCGACGGCGATGCCGACCGGTTCATCGCGGCGGGCATCCACGGCTACCAGTTCGCGAACGCCGCGGAGATCATGCGCGGTTACGACGGCTTCGATCTGGCCCGCTTCCAGAAGATGATGCTGTCCGTCTTCTACCCGATGAGCAGCAGCTTCCTCGCCAAGCACAATGGCGCGTACGACTCCAACTACTGGAGCAGCTGGGACCTGTTGAGCGTGGCGTGCGTGCTGTCCGTCGGCATCCTCTGCGACGACCGGGCCAAGGTCGACGAGGCCGTCACGTACTTCAAGTCCGGCAAGGGCATGGGCTCCATCAAGAACGCCATCCCGTTCATCCACCCCGGTGGCCTCGGGCAGATGGTGGAGGTGGGACGCGACCAGGGGCACGCCCTGCTGAGCGTGGGCCTGCTGGGCACCATCTGCGAGACGGCGTGGAACCAGGGCATCGATCTGTACGGCTACGACGACAGCCGCGTCCTCAAGGGCGTCGAGTACGCCGCCAAGTGGAACCTCGGCCACGATGTCCCCTTCACCTCCTGGACCTGGCACAAGGGCGCGCCCGGTTCGTGGGAGGGCTGGGAGACGTTCACGGAGGCGTCCACGTGGGCCCGCGGCCAGGTGCGCCCGATCTGGGAGGGCCTCTACAACCACTACGTGAACCGCCGCGGCCAAGACGCGCCGTACGTGAGCGAGATGGCGGCCAAGGTCAGGCCCGAGGGCGGCGGCGGTGACTACGGAACGGGCGGCGGCCTCGACCACCTCGGCTTCGGCACCCTGACCTTCACCCGGGACAGGGCAATCGTCTCGGCCACCACACCGACACCGTCCGCGAGCACGTCCGCCTCGGGCAGCGGCAGCGGCAGCGGCGCCGCGACCCCGGCCGCTGATACCGCCGCCGGGACCCAGCCGCAGGGCGGCCGGGGCGAGGACCTCGCCGCCACCGGTGCGGGTGGCATCGCCGCCGCTGCCGCCACCGGCGTCCTCGCCATCGCGGGCGGCTTCATCGCCCTGCGCCGCAGGGGCAGCCGTAGCAGCAGCTGAACACCGGCCGACTCGGCCGGAGCCGCAGCCCGGGGCGAGTCCAGGCGCTTTGGTCACCGAGAGGCGGCAACGGGCATGAGGGCAGTGCCTCTTGGCAGCCCGGCGATGCGGTTCCGGCAGGACCGCGCTTGGCCGCGCCGAGCTCGACCGACGTGCCGACGCGGAAAGCCCGGCCACAGCGCGGGCGGGCCTTCCGCAGTGCGGGATGTTCCTGGGAACGCCGGCTCCCGTCCCGGCCGCGGAACCCTGGTGGATCTACGATCTGATGCTGAAGCGGGGCCAGTTGATCGGTTCGACGATCCGGGGGCGGACCCACGCGGAGAAGGCGGCGCCGGCCCAGGACATCGCCACGACGATGCTTCCGCTGCTGGCCCGGGGGCTGGTGCGGGTAGCCGTCGACCCGGCCTTCCCGCTCGGCCGCTACCGCGACGCGTACGACCGGCCCGCCGGGGCGGGCGAGTTGGGCAAGGTCATTCCGACCTGCGCATGACGGCACGCCCTGGACCGGTCCAGGTGATGAGGAGCGTGCCCGCCCGATGCACGACGTCCCGGGCGCGCTCGTCGCGTGCCCGGGACGTTCCGCCGCGGTGGCCGCTTTCTTACACCGCGGCGATGCCCTCCATGCCGGAGGCGGCGAAGGCGGGCAGTCCTGTGATCGTCGTGATCTTGGTGAGGGCACCGGTGCGCCCGACACGGAAACCGTCGACGGTGCCGGAGGTCGCGTTCTGGACGTAGACGAACTTGTCGGCGGCGACGGCGAGGTCGATGACGCCCTGCGACATTCCGGACGGCGCGGCGGCGATGCCGGCCTCGTTGGTCAGGGCGAGTCGGCCGTGCGCGTCCTGGCGGTAGCCGCTGACGGTGGAGTTGCCGGTGTTGCCGCCGTAGAAGAAGTCACCGGCCCGCTCCAGCCAGCACAGGACCATCTGCCCGTTCGGCAAGGACGCCTGTACGGTCTTCAACTCGCCGTCGTGGCGCACCTTGTAGGTGGTGACGGTGGAGTTGGCGGCCTCGGCGACCAGCATGCGCCCGGACTTGTCGAAGGCGATGGCGAACGGCACCATGCCCGCCGACTTGTTCACGACCGGCTTGTCCGCCGGACGGCCGTCCTTCCGCACGGGGAAGACCTCGATGGTGTTCGCCGACTTGGTGGTGACGACCAGGTCCCGGCCGTCCGGCGTGAACGCGACCTGCCCCGGCGAACTGCTGAACAGCGGTACCTTCGCGTTCTTCAGCGCCAGACCGCGGTTCGAACCGCTCAGCGGCTTCAGCCCCTTGGAGGTGATCCGGAAGCCCTGGACGCTTCCCGCGCCGCCCGCGTTCATGACGTAGGCGAGATCCCCCGAGACCGTGACGGCGGACGGGAAGTCGCCTCCCGTGGAGACCGTTTGACGGTCCGTCAGCTTCTGGCCGTGCACGGCGAAGGACGTCAGGGTGCCGCTGCCCGCGTTCACCGCCAGGAGCCGGCCGGACCGGCGGTCGTAGACGAGCGACCCCTGTGAGGCGAGCGAGTCGGTGGGCGCGTCGGTCTGGTCGCCGCCCTTGCCGCCGGTCGCGTACTTCCCCGCGGCGGTCAACTTCCCGTCGTCGCCCCGGCGGAAGACGCGGATGGTGTTCCCGGCCAGTTCGTTGCCCTGGACGAAGACGGCGTGGTCGGCCTTCGAGGCGGCACGCGGGGTCGGCGAAACCTGCGCCGCGGAGGCTCCGTTGACCATGACCACGGCCGCCGCGACGGCCACCGCCCCGCCACCCAGGACGGTCAGCCTGTTCCGCAGCTTCGACCTGCGTTTGTTGTGCCTGCTCATGTGCGGCTCCTCTGACCCGGGGTGTGTGGGACCAGAGTTGCCACTGTGCGGCGATGTATGAAGGCGTTCGGACTCCGCGTCAGAGTCTCGTAAGGTCCTTCCGCACCGCTCCCCCCTGCGCGACCAGCACGACGTTCTCCGGTCGGCCGAGGCTGCCGATGTCACGCAGAGGATCCTGGTCGACCGCCACGAAGTCCGCGGTCTTGCCCGCCTCCAGGGAGCCCAGTCGATCGTCGACCCCGAGGAGCCGGGCCGCGCCGAGCGTGCCTGCGGTGATCGCGGCCAGCGGGTCCATGCCGAGTTCCACCAAGTGCGACAACTCGCTCAGGTTCCGGCCGTGTTCGACGACACCGGCGTCCGTGCCGAGGGCGATCGGGACACCGCGGGCGATGGCGTGCGCGATGTTCTCCTTGGTGATGCCGGACCAGCGGCTCTTCTTGCGGAAGTGGTAGTCGGCCATGGTCGCCTGGTCGAGGGGCGCGAAGACCGTGGCGAGGGTGGGGACGAGGACGGCGCCCACCTCCAGTGCCAGATCGCACAGTTCGTCGGTCATGCCGTAGCCGTGCTCGATGCTGGTGACGCCGGCCCGGAGGGCGTTGCGGATGCCTGCCGTGCCCTGGGCGTGGGCGGCGACCGTCTTGCCGCGGTGCCGTCGGGCCTCGTCGACGACGGCCTTCAACTCGTCGGGGGTCAGCCCCTCGTCGTCGGGGTCGTCGTGCGGGCTGCCCATGCCGCCGGTGGCGCAGACCTTGATGAGGTCCGCGCCGTCGCGCAGCATGCGCCGGGCCGCGATCCGTACGTCGTCGGGGGTGTCGGCGATCTCGGTGAGATGCGGGGCGGCGTTCACCCCGCTGGGCAGTGAGCAGTCGGCGTGTCCGCCGGTGTGGCCGATGACCTTGACGGCGGTCTGGAGCCGGGGGCCTTCGACGAGGCCGCGTTCGACGGCGGTGCGATAGCCGGCGGGCAGACCGCCGAGGTCGCGCAGGCTCGTGACACCGGCGTCGAGGGTCGTGCGGAGTCGCCGCGCGATCTCGAAGGTCTCCACGGTCGGGTCGGCGGTCAGTCCTGCGGTGAGCCCTCGGCCCGGGGTCATGCACAGGTGCGTATGGCAGTCGAAGAAGCCGGGGAGCAGGGTGCGACCGCGCAGGTCCACTGTCACCGCCGTCGGTGTCGCGGGTGCGGTGGCCGCCGGTCCCGCATAGGCGACGATTCCGGTGTCGTCCACGACGAGGACCGCGTCCGGTACGGGGGCGGCTCCGGTGCCGTCGATCAGAGTCGCGTGCTGGTAGCGGGTGTTCATGGCATCTCCGTGAGGAAGCGGTGGTCGCCGGAACCGACTTCGGGGCGTTCCGCCATGCCCGGCAGGTCGATCAGCGCGGTGGTGCCGGGCGGGACCGTGACCGTCACGCGCAGCACTCCGTCGGTGCTGGTCCAGGACACGGCGGCGCGGCCGTACGGGGTTTCGTGTGTGGCGGAGGCGTGGGTGAGCCCGCCGCCGGGGCGGGGGCGGACCAGCAGGCGCCGGTAGCCGGGGGCCGCGGGGGCGAGCCCGGCGACGGTGCGGTGCAGCCAGTCGGCGACGGCGCCGAGGGCGTAGTGGTTGAAGGAGGTCATCTCGCCGGGGTTGACCGTGCCGTCCGGCAGCATGCTGTCCCAGCGTTCCCACACGGTGGTCGCGCCCATGGTGACCGGGTAGAGCCACGAAGGGCAGGTCTTCGTCAGCAGCAGTCGGTACGCCGTGTCGTACTCCCCCGCGTCGCACAGCGCGTCGCAGATCAGCGGCGTGCCGACGAAGCCGGTACCGATGTGGAAGTCGCCCTCACGGACGAGTTCGGCGAGCCGGCGTCCCGCCTGGGCCCGATGGGCGTCGGCGAGCAGGCCGAAGCGCAGGGCGAGGGCGTACGCGGTCTGGGCGTCGTTCGTCAGGAGGCCGTCCGGGGTGACGTACTCGTCGCGGAAGGCGGCCCGTACCGTCTCGGCCAGCTTTGTGTAGTGGGCGAAGTCGTCCTCTCTGTCGAGGAGTTGGGCGGTGCGGCCGAGCAGGGAGGCGGATTGGGCGTAGTAGGCGGTGGCGACCAACTGCTTGTCGGTGCGGGCGTCGCCGGGGTGGTCCGGCGGTGCGGTGGGGTCGAGCCAGTCGCCGAGTTGACGGTCGGTGTTCCACAGGTGCCGGTCATCGGCCACGGCGGTGATGCCGTCGACCCAGGCCTTCATGCTGTCGTACCGGTCGGCGAGGATGCCGAGGTCGCCGTAGCGCTCGTACATCACCCAGGGCACGATGACCGCCGCGTCGCCCCAGGCGGCGGCGCGCAGTTCGGGAAAGCGGTCGGGGAAGAAGGGCACGTACATCGGGACCCGGCCGTCCGGGTACTGCTGGGCGGCGAGGTCGGTCAGCCAGGAGCGCAGCAGGCCGGAGCAGTCGTAGAGGAAGGTCGCGGTGGGGGCGAAGATCTGTACGTCGCCGGTCCAGCCGAGGCGTTCGTCGCGCTGCGGGCAGTCGGTGGGGATGTCGACGAAGTTGCCGCGCATGCCCCACACCACGTTCTCGTGCAGGCGGTTGAGCAGGGGGTCGGAGCAGGTGAACCAGCCGGTGCGGCGCATGTCGGTGTGCAGGACGACGGCCTGGATGTCGCCTTGGCCCAACTCCCCCGGCCAGCCGGTGACTTCGGCGTAACGGAAGCCGTGGAAGGTGAAGCGTGGCTCCCACTCCTCGCCGTCCGCCTCGCCCCGCAGGGTGTACGTGTCCGTGGCGCGGGCCTCGCGCAGCGGGCGCACGGCGAGTTCGCCGTCCTCCAGCACTTCGGCGTGGCGCAGGGTGACGGTGTGGCCGGCCTCGCCGGTGACCCGGATGCGGAGGCGGCCGACGAGGTTCTGGCCGAAGTCGAGGATCGTGCGGCCGGACGGTGAGGTGAGGACGGTGACGGGAGCCAGCGTCTCGGTACGGCGTACGGGCGGGCCGTCCGGGGCGACGAGCGGCGCCAGGTCGGAGGGCAGGACCTCGACGGGACTCCAGTCGGCGGGTACGCGGCGCGCGTCGTACTCCTCGCCCTCGTAGATCCCGGAGGTGAGGATCGGGCCGTGCGCGGCCTGCCATTCCGAGTCGCTGCCGAAGGTCTCGGTGGTGCCGTCGGTGTAGCGGACCTCGATCTGGGCGAGGGCGGCCAGCCGGTCTCCGTAGATGTTGCGGCGTCCGCCGCCGAAGCCGATCCGGCCGCGGAACCAGCCGTCGGCCAGCAGCACGCCGACCGTGTTGGTCCCTGTCTCCAGCGCTTCGGTGATGTCGTACGTCTGGTGGCGCAGCCGCTCGGTGTAGTGGGTCCAGCCGGGGGCCAGGACGTGGTCGCCGACGCGTACGCCGTTGATCTCGGCCTCGTACAGGCCGTGGCTCGTGGCGTAGAGGCGGGCGGACTCCACGGGTGCGCGCAGCCGGAAGGTGCCGCGCAGGACGGGGGGCGGGACCTGTCGGTCGGTGGCCTCGGGCCAGGCCGGGGACACGAACCGGGCCTGCCAGTCGGCCGGTTCGAGCAGCCCGGCCTCGACGGTCAGTGGCGCGGACCACGGGCTCGCGCCCGCGCCTTTCGGACCCCATACCCTTACGGACACGCCGACTTGCTGCCGCGAGCACAGGGGGTCGCCGGGCCAGGGCACCAGGACCGAGTCCGCGGACAGGCGACGGGCGGTGTACAACTCCCGTTCGCCGTCCGTGAGTCGGATCTCGTACGCCGCCTGCGTCCAGCCCGGACGGGTGGTGACGGTCTGCCAGGTCAGCCGGGGGCGGGGCTCGCCGATCCCGAGCGGTGCCGTGTGGTGCTCAGCCCGTAGTCCCGTCACGTGGATGTCCTGGTCAGGCATGATCCTCCTCCGGGACGAGAGGGAGGGTGAAGCGGAAGACCGCTCCCTGCGGCTGGTTCCCGGCCGCGTGGATATGGCCGCCGTGCCGGGTGATGATGCGGTGGCTCAGGGCCAGGCCGATGCCGCTGCCGTTCTCCTTCGCGGTGAAGACGCCGTCGAAGATCCGGTCGCCGGGAAGGTCGGCCGGCAGACCCCGGCCGTGGTCACGGACGGCGAGTTCGGCGTTTCCGTCGGCCGTACGTCGTGTGGCGAGTTCGACCTTGCGCTCCCCCGGTGGCCAACTGGCCATCTCCTCAAGGGCGTTGAAGGCGAGGTTCATGACGACCTGCCCGATGAGGACGTTCTCGCAGCGCACCGGGAGGGGCACGTCGGAGAGGTCGAACTCGACGTCCACGGCGTGCTGTTGAGCCCTGACGTCGATGAAGTACGCGCAGTCCTCGACGATCGAGTTGAGGTCGGTGAGCTGCTCGGACTGCTCCAGGCGGCCCACGTACTGCCGCAGGCTGCCCAGGATGCGCCGGGCCCGCTCGATCTGCCGTACGGCGTTGTCCAGTCCCCAGGCGACGGACTCGTCACCGGCGGCGAGCCGGCCGCGGGCTCCCTCGACGAAGTTGTAGGCGGCGGCGAGCGGCTGGCTCACCTCGTGCGCGATCGCCATCGCCATGTCGCCCATGGCGTTGTAGCGGGCGAGGTGGTTCAAGTGCTGGGTGTCCCGGCGGTGTTCCTCCTCCGCGCGCACCCGGTCGGTGATGTCGTAGAAGAGCACGAGCCGGCCGCGCAGATCGCTCTCGATGTCGATGTGCTGGCAGGTGGCCGCGTACCAGCGGGCTTCGCCGCCGGGGGCGCCGAGGCGGTAGCGGCCCTCGCGTTCGGGGACGGCGCCGTCGCGGCAGTAGTCCGCGAAGTCGGCGCCGTGCAGGGCCGGTTGGTCGACGCCGAGCAGCTTGGCGGCGGACTCGCTCGCGAAGACGACACCGCCGTCGTCGTCGAGGACGACGATGCCCTCGGCCAGATTGCCGAGGAAGGTGCGCAGTCGTCCCTCGGTGCGGAACAGGTCGCGGCGGACGGCCTTCTCCTCGGCGATGTCGCGGAACTGGACCATCACGACGGGGCGCGAGGGCAGGTCCACGCGGATCGCGATGGCCTCGGTCAGGATCTCCTCGCCGCTCTTGGAGCGGTAGCACCACTCGGTGGCGCTGACGCCGTCCGCGACCGCCTGCCCGAGCCAGCGGTGCCCCAGCTCCCGGCTGTACTGGCGGGCGTTCTTGCTCATGTCGGGGGCCTTGAGCGGCTTCAGTTCGTCGACGGTCCACTCCAGCAGGTCACAGGCCGCCTGGTTCGCCCAGAGGATGTCGTACGTCCTCGCGTCGTGGAGCAGCACGCAGTACTTCAAGGCCTGGGTCAGGGCCCGGAAGTCGGCCGGTTCGAGATCGTTCATGCGGCCTTGGCCTCGCTCTCATCGGGCGGCCGGGAGCCGCAGTCCCAGCCGGAGTACGTCACGGACCAGCGTCGCGATGCTCTCCGCGCCGGTCTTCTCCCGGATCCGGGTGCGGTGTACGTCGACGGTCTTCGTGCTGATGCCGAGCCGCCCGGCGATCTGTTTGCTGGGCACGCTGTCCACCACCAGGTGCAGCACCTCGCGTTCACGGGGAGTCAGGCTCTCCAACTGCCTTAGTAGATCGCGCCGTTGGGCCAGTTCGTCGAAGCGTTCCCGCGCCGTCCGCTGGGCCGCCTGCACGACGTCGAGCATGTGCTGGGGGTCGTAGGGCTTCTCCAGGAAGTCGACGGCGCCGTTCTGGAGGGCGCGTACCGACATCCGGATGTCGCCGTGCGCCGAGACGAAGACGACGGGGAGTGCCGCCCCCGCCTCGTTCAGCATCTCCTGGACGCCGAATCCGCTGATCTCCGGCATCCGCACGTCGAGGACCAGACAGGCGGGCCGGTCCCGGTCGTAGGACCGCAGGAAGAGCCGGGCGTCGGAGAAGCACTGCGAGCGGATGCCCACCGACTCCAGGAGCCAGGCCAGCGAGGTGCACAACTCCTCGTCGTCGTCCAGGATGTAGACGAGGCACATCTCAATCGCCCCAGGCGGCCTGGGCGATCCAGTACTCGCTGCCGTCGGCGCTGACGCCGCGCGTCCACTCGCTGGTGCGGCGCAGGGCGGGTTCGACCCGCGCGGTCGCCGCGTCGGCGCCGTCGGGACCGTCCTGATCGACCTGCCAGTGCACCCAGTTGACCTCCTGGCCGGCGCTGTCGTGCACGAACAGGTCGACGTGGTGCCAGCCGTACTGGTGGGTGTCGGCGTAGCAGGTCAGGAACATCGTCCGGCCCTGGATGTCCGCGCTCATCGCTCTCCCGCCAACGGTGCGCTGAACAGGCGTTCCGTACGGAAGGCCGAAATACGGGGGTGATCCGGGCCGATCCGGAAGGTCACGTCGAGCTTGGCGACCATGATCTCGGAGAAACCCGACTCGTAGTGCGAGAGCTGCTGCATCGGCCAACTCCCTTGGGCGGTACCGCCCTTGACGTCGACAGTGCCGGGGAGGAGCAAGTGCACGTTCGTACGGAAGTGAGGGGTGGGCGGCAGGTAGGCCGACAGCATCCCGACGATCGCCTCGCGGCCCTCGGTACGGCCGAACTTCTCGGCGTACTCGCCACCGCCGCCCTCCCAGACCGCGTCCTCGGTGAAGAGGTCCCCCAACTCGCCCTCCGCGCGGACCGGAACGTCGCAGAGGGCGAGGTAGCGGGCCAGGGTGTCGACGACCCGCCGCTCGCTCGATTCCCCGCTCATGACGCGTCCCTCTCCCGCGCCAACCGCAGCCGCTCCGCCCGGCGTTGGGCCTGCCGCCGGGGATCGGGCACGGGCGCGGCGAGCAACAGCCGTTTCGTATAGGCGTGTTCGGGGTGCTCGGTGACCTGGGCGGCGTGGCCCGTCTCCACGATGTCGCCGCGGTAGAGCACGGCCACCCGGTGGCTGATGTGCCGTACGACGGAGAGGTCGTGCGTGACGAACAGATACGCCACCCCCGTGGCCTCCTGGATCTCGATGAACAGGTCGAGCACGCGGGCCTGGGTGGACAGGTCCAGGGCGCTGACCGGTTCGTCGCACACGATCAGCTTGGGGTCCCGGCACAGGGCGCGTGCGATGGCGATGCGCTGTCGCTGGCCGCCGGAGAACTCGCGCGGCAGTCGCTGCGCCGCGTCGTGCGGGAGATACACCTGGTCGAGCAGGGTCTGGACGCGGCGTTCCGCGTCGGTGCGCGAGACGCCGGTCACGAGCATCGGTTCGGTGAGGATGTCCATGACGGTCAAGGCCGGGTTCAGCGAGGTGAACGGGTCCTGGAAGACGACTTGGATGTCCTTGCTCAGCGCCCGCCGCTCCCGTTTGCCGAGTCCTGAGACCGGCTTTCCGGCGTACCGGATCGAGCCGCCGGTGACGGGGGCGAGGCCGAGGACCGCCCGGCCCAGGGTCGTCTTGCCGGAGCCGGACTCGCCGACCAGGCCGAGTGTCTCGCCGGGTGCGATCGACAGGGACACTCCGTGCAGGACGCGGAAGGGCTTCGCGCGGCGGCCCTTGCCGGGGTACTCGACGACGACGTCTTCCAGTTCGAGCAGCGGGGTCGGGGCCGCGGGGCCGGCGGTCATGACGTCACCTCCTTCAAGGGGGCGCCCAGGGCGGCACGCGCCGGGCCGCCTTCGAGGGTGGAATCGAGGAGCATCCGCGTGTACGCGTGCTCGGGTGACGCGAAGATCTTCTCGACGGGTGCCGTCTCGACGATGCGTCCGGTCTGCATGACGGCGACCCGGTCGCAGATGTCGGCGACGACGCCGAAGTCGTGGGTCACGAGGATCATGCCCATCTCGCGTTCCTGTTGCAGGGAGCGCATGAGGTCGAGCACCTCGGCCTGGACGGTGACGTCGAGTGCGGTGGTCGGCTCGTCGGCGATGAGCAGTTGGGGATCGCACGACACGGCGCCCGCGATCAGTACGCGTTGGGCCATGCCGCCCGAGACCTGGTGCGGGTACGACTTGAACACCCGCTCCGGGTCCGGGATGCCGACGCGCTCCAGGAGTTCGAGCGCCTTGGTGCGGGCTTCGCCCCGGGAGAGGCCCAGATGCTGGCGCATGGGTTCGACGAGCTGGGAGCCGATACGGAAGCAGGGGTCGAGGTTGGACATGGGCTCCTGCGGTACGTATCCGATCCCGCGTCCGCGCAGAGCGTTGAGCGCGGCCTGGCTCACTCCGAGCAACTCCTTGCCCGCGAAGGACATCTGATCCGCCGTCACCTCGGCCTCGTTCGGCAGCAGTCCGAGGACGGCGAACGCGGTCTGGCTCTTGCCGGAGCCGGACTCGCCGACCAGGCCCAGGACTTCACCGCGCTCCACGGTCAGGCCGACTCCGTCGACGACGACCTTGTCCCCGTCGGAGCCGCCGGAACCTCCGGGCTTCGGGTAGCCGACCCGGAGGCCCTCCACGGTGAGCAGGCGATCGGACGGTGCCCCGGCGGCGGGCTTCCTCGGGGCCGGTCGGCGCCGGCGGACCACCCGGGTCTCGGTCGTCCCCAGGGCGTCGCGCACCGCGTTGCCGAGCAGGCTGGCCGCCAGGATGGTCACGCCCATCGCGAGGCCTGGCCACACCAGCAGCGTCGGCTTGGTGTACACGTTGGTGAAGCCGTCGTTGAGCATCGCGCCCCAGCTGGCCTGGGACGCCTTTCCCAGACCGAGGAAGGACAGCCCGGCCTGGATGCCGATCGCCACCGCGAACAGCTGCGTCGCCTGGATGACCGAGGGCGCGATGACCACCGGCAGGATGTGCCGCCGCATGATGCGGGGGTCGCCGAGGCCGGAGACCCGCGCGGCGTCGACGTACAGCTCCTCGCGCACCGAGACCACCGAGGCGCGGATCAGCCGGAAGACCATCGGCGCCATGATGACGCCCAGGACGATCATCGCGACGTTGAGGTCCTGGGAGACGGCCGCCATCACCACCAGCATCACGATGATGGCGGGCACGGCCATGATCACGTTGATGATCCAGCCGGCGGCCGCGTCGAACCAGCCCCGGTAGAAGCCGCTGACCAGGCCGAGCGGTCCACCGACCAGGAAGGCGACCAGAGCGGCGAGCGTGCCGCCGAGCAGGCTGGTCCGGCCGCCGTAGAGGAGCCGTGACAGCACGTCCCGGCCGACGCCGTCGCCGCCGAGCGGGTGGGCGCCCGACATCGGTGCGAGGGTGTCCGAGAGGACGCTGTGGTCCGGTGCGTAGTCGGTGAGCAGGGGGGCGGCCAGGCTCGCGAGGATCACCAGGGCCAGGATCACGAGGCAGGCGAGGGCCACCGGGTCGCGCAGGGTCCGGCGCAGGAGGCGGTCCCGTTTGGGGATCGCCGCGGTCTCCGGGACGGTCATGAGACACGCACCTTCGGGTTGAGCCAGCCGTACGCGATGTCCAGCAGCAGGTTGACGGCGACGACGACGGTGACGGTCACCACGACCGTGCCGAGCAGGACGGGCGCGTCTCCGCGGACGGCCGCCGAGTTGGCGAGCGTGCCGATGCCCGGCAGTCCGAACACCTTCTCCACGACGACCGCGCCGCCGATCAGGCCGATGAACTGGAGGGCGAGCACGGTCAGGGCGGGTGGGGCGGCGTTCCGCAGGGCGTGCCGGTACACGACTCTGCGGGTGCTGAGTCCCCGGCTGCGCAGCGTGCGGACGAAGTCGGCGCGCAGGACGTCGATCAGTGCCCCGCGCACCTGCATCGCGGTGGCCGCGGTGGCCGCGACCGCCAGGGCCACGGCGGGCAGGATGACCGACTGGAGCCATCCCGAGACGGACGTGCCGAGGGCGACATATCCGGTGGCCGGCAGCAGTCCGAGCTGGACCGCCATGACGACCGCGAGGACCAGGGCGATCAGGAAGCTGGGGATCGCGGTGCCGAGCACCGCGGCGAACTGCACGACGCGGTCCACCCAGCCGCCGCGCAGCGCTGCCAGGGTCCCCAGCGCGATGCTGAGGACCAGGGCGATCAGCATGCCGACGAGGACGATCGAGAGCGTGATCGGAAGGGTGTTCATCAGGGACTGGTTCACCGAGTCGCCGGTGAACCAGGACTGGCCCAGATCGCCGTGCACGGCCCGGTCGATCCAGTGCCCGTACCTGACCACCAGGGGTTCGTCGAGGCCGAGTTCATGGGCCTTGGCGGACACCTGGGCCGGCGAGGCGGTCTCGCCGAGGATGTTGCGGGCCACGTCGCTGCCGGTGAGGCTGAGCAGCAGGAACGTCGCGGTGGCCACCACGACCACCAGGACGACACCGGCGGCGATGCGCCGGAACAAGAAGACAAGCACGGTCAGTTCCTCCTTCCGCGGGTCGCAGCGGCCTCGCCGCTACTTCGTCGGCGCGAAGTTGTAGATCGGCGGGAAGTTGATGCCGGGCTGCGGTGTCACCTTCACGTCCTTGGCGGTGCCGTAGGCGTTCACCGTGGGGGTCCACGGGGCGTCCCACGCCTGGTTCACGACGTAGGTGTTGAGCTTCTTGAGCAGTGCGGTGCGCTCGGTCCCGGACGCCTTCGAGATCTGGGTGATCAGGGCGTCGGCCTTGGGGTCGTCGTACTTGAGGGGGTTCCAGGTGGAGTTCTTGGTCAGCTCCAGCTGGACCTTGTCCCACGAGGTCGGGGCGCCCAGCTTGAAGTAGGTCAGGGCGTACTTGCCGGAGAGCATGCTGCTGAAGATCTGGTCGCTCGGCAGGTTGTCCAGCTTCACCTTGATCCCGATGTTCTTGAGGGACTGGGTGAGGGCCTCCTGCTCCTGCGGGAACAGGGCGGACAGGTCCGGCAGGGTGACCGAGAAGCCGTTCGGGTAGCCGGCCTCGGCGAGGAGCTTCTTGGCCTTCGCCGGGTCGTAGGAGTACGTGGAGTTCAGCGAGGCGTCGTAGCCCTCCTCCCACGGGGCGAACAGCTGCGTGGTGGGCTCGCCGAGTCCGGTCTTGGCCGTCTTGATGATGGCCTGCTTGTCGAAGGCGTAGTTGAGCGCCTGCCGGACCTTGAGCTTGCCGAGCGCGGGGACGATCTTGCCGGCCCGGTCCCAGATGAACAGGCCCTCGATGTCGCCGGGTTGGTAGGTGATGACGTTCAGCCCGCGGTCCTTGACGGTCTTGACCTTGCTGAGGCTGAGCGAGGCACCGTCGAGCTGGCCCGTGAGGAGGGCGTTGGTGCGTGCCGTCGGGTCGGCCAGGTACTTGATGACGATCTTGTCGAACGGGAAGGCCTTCGCGTTCCAGTAGCCCGAGGTGCGCGTGTAGGTGTACGTCTGGCCGGCCGTCGTCGCGGAGGTGTCCAGCTGGTACGGGCCGGAGCCGACGGGGGTTTTCGGGTTGTCCAGCGATTTGGGGCTGGCGATCATGCCGGAGACCTGGCCCAGAGCGGGGAGCAGGGCGGCGGTGGGGTGGCTCAGCTTGATGACGACGGTCTGGGCATCCGTGGCGTCCACGCTCGCGATGTCCTGGATCTCGCCGGCGGCCGTGCCCGTGCCGCTCTTGGTGTGCAGGAGGTTCTGCCTGACGGCCTGCGCGTCGACGGCCGTGCCGTCGGTGAACTTCACACCGCTGCGCAGCTTCAGCGTCAGGGTGGTCTCGGCCTTGTCGTACGACCACGAGGTGGCCAGGTTCGGGGTGGGCTCGTTCTTCGAGTTCAGCCGGACCAGCGTGTCGTAGACCGGCTGGTAGTACTGGGCCTCGGGGCCCATGCTGGCCTTCGCGAGGTCCCACGGCGTGGCCGTGACCGACTCGGAGATGGTCAGTGTCTTGTCGGCGGCACCGGTCGAGGCGGTGCCGCCACAGGCGGCGGTTGTGACGGTCAGGAATCCGGCGCCGATGAACGCCGCTGTCTTGCGCATGATCTCTCCATCTGTTCCATTACCACTGTCTCCTCGGCTCCCCGCGGTCGTCCCGCTCCCCGGGTGTGAACAACCAGTCATTCGACGTTCCGAGCCGGTGGATCACTGCACGTACTTGGCGGCCCACTCCCCGCACTTCCGGACGCTCTCCTCCGGCGTCGGCTGGGCCCCGCGGTCGACCTCGATGATCAGCCAGCCGTCGAAGCCGTCCGGGAGCGCGTCGACGAAGCCTTCGATGTCGGCGTTTCCGTGGCCGGGTTCCGACCACAGGCCCGCCTTCACCGTCCTGCGGTAGTCCCATCCCGCCTCCCTCGCCTGTGCGGCAAGGTTGAGGTCCAGGTCCTTGATGTGGACGCTCGCCACGCGGTCGGCGTAGTCGCGGACGAGCTGCGCGGCGTCGGCGCCCGCCCAGGCCAGGTGGCCCATGTCGGGACCGAACCCGAGGACCGAGGCGTCGACGGTGTCGAGGACGAAGCGGGTCTCCTCCTCCGTCTCGGCCCAGGTGCCCACGTGCGGGTGGAAGGCGGGGGTGATGCCCTCGGCGCGGATGATCCCGGCCGTCTCCGCCAGCAGGTCCCGTACGCGCTCCAGCCGGTCCCGGTCGGCGTCCTGGCCGACCGCCGGGTGGGCCACGCGTACCGCGTCCTTGGCCATCCCCATGGCGAGGAACATCGTGGGCACGCCGAGCTCCGCGTGCTGTGCGGCGATCCGCGCGGCGTTGTCCCGGTACTGCTGCCGCTCCCCCTCGTCCTCGGTGAGCCGTACGGGAACGTAGCCGGGCGCGGCGCTGAGTCCGTACTCGGTCAGCAGCGCGGCGTACTTCGAGGCCGTCATGTCGCCGGGGACGTCGCTGTGCACGGCGGTGATGCCGGCGTCGCGGATGACTTCGAGCCGGTTCTCCAGCGACGGCGCGAGGGTGGGGTCGATCCAGCCCTCGGCACTGGCCACCCATTGCAGGGGGTTGATGGCGAGGCGGTCCTGCCTGATCTTCATGTTCTCGGGTCCTTTCGGCGTGCGGTGGGTGGCTCGGGATCAGTGGGCGTAGCGGGGCGCGGGGCGCTCGCAGCTGCTTTCCAGCGCGACGACCCGGCTCTCCTGCTGCGAGATCTCGAAGCTCGCGAGGACTTCCAGGGTGTGGAAGGCGAACTGGGCGTTCGCGCGGTGCGGTTCGCCGGCGAGCGCGCCGACGAGGTCCTGAACTCCCAGGCCCCGGCGGTGCTGCTCGGGTGTGCCCACGGCGCCGAACAGCTCGGTCACCGGGGTGAGCACCTCCCAGTCGCTGTCCTGGTGGCGCTTGATCCGTACGTCACCGTCGAAGAAGTTGGGGTTCGGCAGCGCGAGCGTGCCCTCGGTGCCGTAGATCTCGATGCGCGGCAGTTCGGTGTCCCAGACGTCGAAACTCATCAGGACCGTGCCGATGGCTCCGGAGGCGAAGGTGAGCACGGCGGACGCGTGGGTGGGTACCTCGACGGTGATCTCGTCGACCACGCGGTCGGGGCTGGTGACCTTGCGGGTCCTGGCTCCGATGCGGGTGGCGGCGGAGAGCGAGCCGACCGGGCCGAGGCAGTTGATGAGGGCTGCCAGGTAGTAGGGGCCCATGTCGAACACGGGGCCGGCGCCCGGCTGGAAGAAGGAGCGCGGGTCGGGGTGCCAGGTCTCGGCGCGGCTGGAGCGTACGAAGGCGGTGGTGCCGACGACCTCGCCGATCAGCCCGGCGTCGATCGCGTGCCGTGCGGTCTGTACGGCGCTGCCCAGGAAGGTGTCCGGGGCTGATCCCAGCATCCGGCCGGTGCGCGCCGCGGCTTCGAGGATGCTCCGGCCCTCCTCGACGGTGACGGCGAGGGGCTTCTCCGCGTAGACGTGCTTTCCGGCCTCCAGCGCGGCGATGGTGGTCTTCGCGTGGAACTGCGGCGGCGTGATGTTGATGATGATCTCGACGCTGTCGTCGGCGAGGAGTGCGGTGTCGTCGCCCCATTCCGGGATGCCGAACTCGGCGGCGGCCTGCTTGGCGCGGGCCGGGTCGATGTCGGCGACGCGGACCACGTCCAGCTCCGGGAAATTACGCAGGCCTTCGACGTAACGGCCGAATATGTTGCCCGCGCCCAGAATCCCGATGCGGTGCCGCGTGTTCTCCTGAGCCATGAATCTCCTGCGCTTTCTTGTCAGTTGGGGGGTGTCGGTCGAGTGGCGGGGCGCTGCCCGTCAGGCCGCGATCAGTGGGCGCAGCGTGCGGTGGGCGATCTCAAGACCCGTCTTGACCTTCTCCTCGGTGCCGCTCCACACCGGGTCCTCGTGCTCGACCGAGAGAGTTCCGGTGAAGCCGTTCTCGTACAGGGCGTCCACGACGGCGTTCCAGTCGACCTGGCCGCGGCCCGGGACGCGGTAGCGCCACCAGCCGTTGTCCCAGGGGTCGTCGCGCCCGACCGCCTTGCCGAAGACGCCGTAGCGGTCGATCGCGCCGGACAGGATCTCGGCGTCCTTGGCCTGGGCGTGGACGATGCGGTCGGCGTAGGGCGCGATGGTCTTCACCGGGTCGACGCCGATCCACGTCAGGTGCGAGGGATCCCAGTTGAGGTAGAGCCCGAGGGAGAACATCCACTCCCACAGCTCGGGCGAGTAGGCGAGGTTGCCCGGGTAGCCGTCCGGGTGCCAGCCCTCCATCACACAGTTCTCGATGATGACGCGTACGCCGCGTTCGCCCGCGTACTCGACGAGTTCGGGGAAGACCTTCTCGGCCTCGCGGAGGCTGTGCGCCACGGGTTGGGTCCAGTCCCGGCCGACGAAGGTGCCGACGTACGGGACGTCGAGGAGGGCCGCGGTGTCGATGACCTTCTTGAGGTGGGTGTGGATCTCCTCCCGGCGCCCGGCGTCGGGGTGGAGGTTGTTCTCGTAGTAGGCGAGCGCCGAGAGCTGGAGCCGGTGGCGCTCGAACAACTCCCGTGTCTCGTCCGCCTGTTGGGTGCCGAAGTCGGCCACCGGCAGGTGTGCGGCTTCGAAGTCGCGGCCACCCGTGACGGGCCAGGCGGCGACCTCCAGGGCCTCGTATCCGGTCTCGCTCGCCCAGGCGGCGATCTGTGTCAGGGAGAGGTTCGGGAGACAGGCTGTGAGCATGCCGAGTTTCATACGGGGGCCTCCTGGCTCTCGTGGTGGAGGACGGGACCGTCCACGTCGGTCCATCCGAGGGAGCGGGACGACCGCAGCACGGCTTCGACCAGCCGGGCCGAGCGCAGCCCGTCCGCGCCGGTGGGCAGGCCTTCGGGCGTGCCGCCCTCGATGGCCGTATAGGCGTCGGTGACAAAGGAGTTGAAGCAGTCGGCGTAGCCCTGGGCGTGTCCGGCGGGCAGCCGGGACAGGCGCCGCTGCTCGGCGGAGCCGTGCTGTGGATCGCGGACGAGGATGCGTGCGCCGTCCTGGGCGCCCAGCCAGGCGGTCTCGGGATTCTCCTGGTCGAAGACCGCGCTGCCGTCGGCGCCGTCGAGCTCGAACCAGAGCCGGTTCTTGCGACCCGCCGAGACCTGGGAGACCGTCAGCGTGCCCAGGACACCGTCCTCGGTGCGCAGCAGTACGGCGGCCACGTCCTCGGTGGGCCGGTCGGCGAAGGTGGTGCCGATGCGGGCCGTCAGTTCGGTGAAGCGGACTCCGGCGACCCACTCCACCAGGTCGCACCAGTGGGATCCGATGTCGGCGAAGGCCCGCGAGGGCCCGCCCTCGGCCGGGTCCACCCGCCAGGACGTCGCGTCCTCGGCCAGCAGCCAGTCCTGGAGGTAGCTGCCGTGGATGAGCTGCCACGCCCCGAACTCACCGCGCAGGCGGCGGTCGCGGATCTCCCGGACCAGGGGGTGATAGCGGTAGACGAAGGGAACGGCCAGCAACAGCCCGGCGCGCTCGGCGAGTTGGGTCAGCCGCTCGGCGTCGGCGGCTGCCGTGGCCAGCGGCTTCTCGCAGATCACGTGCTTGCCAGCACGCAGGGCCGCCTCGGCCTGCGGGACGTGCAGGGCGTTGGGTGTGCAGAGGTGCACCACCGTGACGCTCTCGTCGGCGAGTACCGCGTCGAAGTCCGGATACCGGGCGGGTACGTCCCACTCCTTGGCGACCTGTGCGCTGCGCTCGGGAGTCGATGCCACCGCTCCGGCGAGGATTCCGCCGGCCGAGCGGATCGCCGCGGCGTGTACCGCGCCGATCATTCCGGTCCCGACCACGACCGCTCGCAGGGAACCACTCACCGGTGCACCTCCGCCGTCTTCCGACCGACCGCGGCCTGAACGCCGCGTTGCGCATCACCATCGTTTAGTTCGCCGGAAAAGCACAAGAGGCCCTATTTAATTTTCTCCAAGGCCTAAGATCGGTCAAATCTCGGGTTCGCATCGAAACGATCTCGTCATGATCCAGACATCCTTGGCCTGAACACCTTGTTGACGAGCGGAAGGTGACGTCATTAGGGTCACCAGAATGCATAAAGGCGACGGATATAGCGAGGGAAGCACCGCGGGGACGGCACCGTCCTCCCCGGTGCCGGTCGCGCTGCGCAGGGTGCTGGATCTCGTGGTCTCCGGTGAGGCGACCAGCCGTGCGGAGATCTCCCGGCGCAGCGGCCTCGCCCGCTCGACCGTGGGCCAGCAGGTCGATCACCTCGTGGCACGCGGCATACTCCAGGAGCTGGAGAGCAGGGAGTCGGTCCGGGGGCGCCCGCCGCGGGTCCTGACGATCAGCCCGCAGGCCGGGACCATCGCCGTCGCGGACATCGACACCCTGTCGAGCCAGGTCGCCATCGCCGACCTCACCCAGCGGGTGATCGCGCACGAGACCGTGGACGTCCGGATCGACGCCGGCCCCAAGGCGGTGCTGGACGCGGTGACGGAGCGGCTGTCGAGTCTGCTGGCGAAGCACGGCCGCGACCCGGGCCGGGTCCGCGAGACGGTGGTCGGCCTGCCCGGCCCCGTCGACTTCCAGCACGGTTGCGCGGTGCGTCCGACCGGCATGCCCGGATGGGACAGCTATCCCGTCGCCGAGCACCTGCGCACCGCGTTCCGCTGCCCGGTCGTGGTGGACAACGACGTCAACCTGATGGCGCTCGGCGAGGCCGGCCAGGCCGAGGCGGACACTCCGCTGCTGTGCATCAAGATCGCCAGCGGTATCGGTGCCGGCATCGTCACCGCGAACGGTGACGTGTACCGCGGAGCGGACGGGGCGGCCGGCGACATCGGCCACATCCGGGCGGTCGGCGGCGGCGATGTGCTGTGCGCCTGCGGCAACATCGGCTGCGTGGGAGCGCTCGCCTCCCACCGGGCGATCCTGCGCAGCCTCGGCATTCCCGAGTCGACGGGCGAGGACCCGCTGCACGGCGCACACGAACTGGCGCTGCGGGTGGCCAACAGCGATCCGCCCGCCCTGCACGCGCTGCGCCAGGCCGCCACGGAGATCGGTGAGGTGGTGGCGATGCTGGTGCACATGTTCAACCCGCGCACCCTGGTGCTGGGCGGCCCGTTGAGCGAACTCCGCGACGATCTGCTCTCCGGCGTCCGCGCGGTGGTCTACCAGCGCGCCCTGCCCCTGGCCACCCGCAAACTCACCATCACCACCACCCAGCTCGGCGCCGCGGCCGGGATCCACGGCGGGATCGCGCTCGCCACCCGGGACATCTTCAGCCCGCCGGGCATCGCACGACTCCTGGCGAGCGAGCCGACGTAGGGGCTCCTGGCACGCCGGGCCGTTCAAGGGCTCTCGGCGCACCGGACCGCGTAAAGGAATCCCCTACACACTCCAGCCAACTCCCAATTGTCGGCCCGTTCCCGCCGCGCCTAGCGTGAAGGCACGGCGGGAACGAGGACCGCCCGGCAATGCGAGGAGTTCGTCCCATGACGCAGTCGCTGGAATCCCCGGCACCGGTCGATTCCGACGCCCGAGCGGCCGACTTCGACCGCGTGCTGTCCCAAGTGGCCGAGCGGCGCGCGGAGTTCGAGGAGAAGCGGCACGTTCCGCGGGACATGATCGCGGAGTTCAAGCGAGCCGGTCTCTACCGGGCGGGTGCCCCGAAGCGCTTCGGCGGCGACGCACTGGCGCCGGCCGAGTTCCTGCGGCTCATCGAGCGGATATCGGAGGTCGACGGATCGGCGGGCTGGGTGGCCAGCTTCGGCTCGGCCCTCGTCTATCTGGCCGCGCTGCCCCTGGAGACCCAGGCCGAGTTGTACGCCGACGGGCCCGATGTGGCCTTCGCCGGGGGCCTGTTCCCGGTCCAGCCGGCCGAACTCGTCGACGGCACCTACCGGGTGTCGGGCCGGTGGAAGTTCGCCAGCGGCTGCAAGGGCGCGGACGTCCTCGGTGTCGGCATCAAGGCGAGCGGGGGCGAGGCCGGTCAGCGGAACGCCGGTCGTCCACTGACCGCCGTGCTGCGCCCCGAGCAGGTGGAGATCGTCGAGAACTGGGACGTCATCGGCCTGCGCGGCACCGGAAGCCACGACCTGGTGGCCGACGGTGCGCTCGTCCCCGAGGAGTGGACGTTCGTACGCGGCGGCGAACCCACCGTCGACGAACCGCTGTACCGCTACCCGACCGTCCCCTATGCCGCCCAGGTCCTTGCCGTGGTCGGCCTCGGAGTCGCCCGCGCCGCACTCGACCAGGCGATCGCCAGCGGCGGACGCGCCGGATTCACCGGCGCCCCGAAGCCCGCCGAACGCGCCACCTACCGCATCGCGGTGGGCCAGGCCGAGGCCCAACTCCGGTCCGCACGCGCCTTCTTCTACGAGACCACCGGCGAGGTGTGGGCCACGGTCGAGGCCGGGGACCCCGCGACCTCCGAGCAGGCCAGCCTGCTCCGGCTCGCCTCCGCCCATCTCGCGAAGAACTCGTTCGAGGTCGTCCGCGCCGCCTACCAGCTCAGCGGCATCCCGGCCATCACCGACGGCCACCCGATGCAGCGCTTCCTGCGCGACGCGTCCGTCGTCCCGCAGCACGCCTTCCTCCAGGAGGGCATGTACGACGGCGCCGGCGCGGTCCTCATAGGCGTCGAGCCCTTCCCCGGCTACCTCTAGCAGCCCTTCCCGGCCACCTCCGAGCAGCCCTTGTCCGGCCCACCCCTGAAAGGCGGGAACTCCCCCATGCCCGATTCCGGCGGCAAACCCCTGCGCGTGCTCTTCTGCATCGGCGTCAACCAGAACTTCTTCGACCTGCCCACCGGTCAGGGCAAGGCGGTCTGGGACGGCTTCACGACCATGCTCTCCCAGCTCTGGGAACTGCCCGGCGTGAACGTCCTCGGCACCATGGACGACGACCAGCACATGGTCGGCCCCTCCGGCTCCTGGCCCTGGACGTCGTACGTCCTCGCCGACGTGACCGACCAGCCGACGGTGGCCGCGGCCTGCAACCTCTTCCGCACCGTCCAGGTCGGCGAGCACGGGCTGTGGCGCTACGTGAAGATCGAGGCGCGCGTCGGCCGTCCGCTGCCGGAGCCGGAGGCCACCCGATGACCGTGTCCCCGGAGATTCCCGACATCGCCGCGCTCGTCGAGGGCGACCGCGTCGCCGGCACCCTCTACACCGGCCCGGAGCTGTTCGAGCTGGAGATGGACCGGATCTTCCACCGCACCTGGGTGTGGGTGGCCCACGAGAGCGAGATCGCCAAGGCGGGCGACTTCAAGACGGCCTGGATCGGCCGCCGTCCCGTCATCGTCAGCCGCGACCGCCGCGGCGGCATCAACGTGCTCCTCAACCGCTGCCGCCATCGCGGCGCCAGCGTCTGCGACGTCCCCAAGGGCAACGGCAACGGCTTCACCTGTCCCTACCACGCGTGGTCGTACGCCCTGGACGGCACACTGCGCGGCATCCCCTATCCCGAGGGCTACGAGAACGTCACGGAGAAGAGGGACCTGCCGCTGCAACGCCTCAAGGTGGGGACGTACGCGGGCATGATCTTCGCGAGCTTCGACGACGAGATCGAACCGCTGGAGGACTTCCTCGGCGGGGCACGGCTGTGGATCGACCGCTTCATGAAGCAGGGCGCCGGCTTCCCGATCAAGGTGCAGGGCGAGCACAAGTTCCGTTTCCAGGGCAACTGGAAGATCCAGCTGGAGAACACGACCGACTGGTACCACTTCCCGATCGTGCACCGCTCCTGGATGTCGTCCGTGGACGCCGAGACCGCGAGCATGCTGTCGATCATGACCGACGAGAGCGCGGTCACCCACGCCCTCGGCAACGGCCACAGCGTGTCCGTCTCCGTCGCCGAGCATGTCGACCTGGACGTCGACGACGGCAGCGAAAAGCTCCAGGACCGCTTCCGCCATGTCATCGAGGAGTTGTCCAAGGACCTGCCTCCGGAGCGGGTGCGGCGGATCGTGCGCTCGCTGCACGGCGCGGGCTTCAACCTCAACCTGTTCCCGAACGTGGCCATGTCGATGTCCTTCTTCCGGGTCCTGCGGCCGGTCTCGGTCACGGAGACGGAGATCCGGCACGTGGCCCTCGGCCTCGACGGCGGCCCCGAGATCGTCAACCGCGAACGGCTGCGCATCCACGAGCACTTCCAGGGCCCGTTCGGCTTCGGCAGCCCCGACGACGCCGAGGCCTGGAACCGCGTCCAGCGCGGCGTGACCGGCGGTGTCGACATGCCGATCCTCGTCAACCGGGGCCTCGGCCGGGAGAAGCCGAACGACCTGGGCCAGCCGACCTCCCACGCGACCGACGAGACCGGCATGCGCGAGGCGTACGCGATGTGGAAGAGGATGATGACCGATGTCAAGTGACGTTCTCAGTACGACAGTTGGTGACGTCCTCAGCACGGCAGTTGTGGATGCCGAACTGCCGCTCGACGATCCGCGAGCCCTCGCAGCGCTCTCCCTCATCTGGCGCGAGGCCCGCCTCCTGGACGCCAAACGGTACGAGGAATGGGACACCCTGTGGGCGGAGGGCGGCGAGTACGTCGTCCCCATCGACCCGGAGACGACGGACTTCGCCGGCTCGCTGAACCTGGTGTACGACGACGACCGGATGCGCCGGATGCGCATCGAGCGGCTGACCGGAGGCTTCTCCATCTCGGCGACGGCAGCGGCCCGTACGGTCCGTACCGTCTCCCGCTTCACGGTCGCCGCCCGTGACGAGTCCGGGGATTCCATCGAGATCTGTTCGGCGCAGGTGGTCGTGGGCTACAAGCGCGGCGAGACCTTCGTCCTGGCGGCCGATCTCACCCACCGCATCGCGTTCACCGGCGACGGTCCCCGGATCGCGCGCAAGGTCGTCCGTCTGATCAACTCCGAGGACGCCGTGACGGCGTCGGGGTTCCTCCTGTGAGCCCGGCGGGGTGGGAGGACGACCAGCCGCGCGTCGTGCTGGTCACCGGAGCGGCCCGCGGCCTGGGCGCCTGCATCGCCTCCCGGTTCTACGACCGCGGCTACCGCGTCGCCGTCACCGACCTGGACGGGGAGGCCGCGGTCAAGACCGCCGCCGCCCTGGACCCGACCGGGAGTTCCGCGGTCGGACTCGGCCTGGACGCCCGCGACAAGACCGCGTTCGTACGGGTCCTGGACGACCTGGTCGCACGCTGGGGCGCCGTCCACGTCCTGGTCAACAACGCGGGCCTCTCCAAGGTCGAGGCGCTGATGGACATCACCCCCGACAGCTTCAGCGCGGTCGTGTCGGCCAACCTCGACGGCACGTTCCTCGGCTGTCAGGTGCTCGGCGCGTACTTCGCCGACCGCGGTTACGGGCGCATCGTCAACATCGCCTCGCTCGCCGGACAGAACGGCGGCACGGCGACCGGCGCGCACTATGCCTCGGCCAAGGGCGGCGTCATCACGCTGACCAAGGTCTTCGCCCGTGAACTCGGGCCGCAGGGCGTGACGGTCAACGCCATCTCCCCCGGCCCCCAGGAACTGCCGTCCGTCCGCGAGAACGTCGACCCCGACAGGCTCGCGCAGATCGAGGCCTCGATTCCCGTACGCCGCCTCGGCCGCCCCGAGTTCATCGCCGACATGGCCGTGCTGCTGGCGGCGGACACCGCGGACACGGTGACCGGGGCGTGCTGGGACGCCAACGGCGGCCTCTACCTGCGCTGAGGCCCTCCATGAGCTGAGGTCCCTCGCCCCTTTGGTCCCTGCTGGTTCCGCTGGTTCCCACTGGTTCCGCCCCGAACGTGAAGGCAGACGGATGTTCACTGTCACCGTCACCGAGGCCGTCGACGTCACCGACGCGGTCAAGGTCCTCCGGCTGGCCCGCACCGACGGCAGCCCGCTCCCGGGCTACCCGGCCGGTGCCCACATCGACGTGACCGGACCGACCGGAATCACCCGCCCCTACTCACTGTGCGGACCACCGCACGACCCCGGCGCATACACCATCGCCGTCAAACGCGAGGAGACGTCCCGGGGCGGCTCCCACGCCCTGCACGACAAGACGGAACCCGGCACGGAGCTGCGCATCGGCGCACCCCGGCAGCTCTTCGGTCTCGACGCCGACGCGAGCGAGCACCACCTGGTCGCGGGCGGCATCGGTATCACGCCGCTGCTCGCGATGGCGTACGAACTCCTCGCCACCGGTGCGGACTTCAGGCTGCACTACGTGGCGCGGAGCCGGGCCGAGGCGGCCTTCGCGGACCGGCTGGAGGAGTCCGCCTTCGCCGGCCGGGTCGTCCTCCACCTCGGGCACGGGCGGGAGACGGCGGTCCAGGCGCTCTCCGCCGCGCTCACCGATCTCCCGGCGAGCGCGCACGTCTACACCTGCGGCCCCCAGGGGTTCATGGAACAGGTCACCGCGCTCGCGGCCCGCAGCGTGCCGGAGGACCAGATCCACTCCGAGCTGTTCCAGGCGGCGGACCAGCCGGACGCCGCCCCCGGCGAGAGTTTCGAGGTCGAACTCGACACCGGCGAGGTCTACACCGTGCCCGCCGACAAGAGCATCGCCGAAGTGCTGGAGGACAACGGAGTCCCGCTCGACACCTCCTGCCGCGAAGGCATCTGCGGCACCTGCGTCCTACGGGTCCTCGACGGCGAGCCCGACCACCGCGACCACTGCCTGACCGCCAAGGAAAAGGCGGCGGGCGACCAGATCGCCGCGTGTGTATCCCGCTCCAGGTCACCCCGCTTGGTGGTCGAGCTGTGGTGAGCGGGCACGCCGAGCGATGCGCCGGAGTCCGGCGCGGAGAGGAACGAACGACCATGAACGCGTACGACCCTCAACACGCCCCGAACCGGGCGGACTTCAGGGAGGCGATGGCGCACCTTCCCGCGGCCGTCAACATCCTGACGACGGACGGACCGAACGGCCGCTGCGGCATCACCGTCAGCGCGGTCTGCTCGGTGACGGACGATCCGCCGACCGTCCTGGTCTGCGTCAACCGCAAGAGCGCCATGCACGACGTCTTCAGCGCCAACGGGCGCGTGTGCGTCAACGTACTCGGCGGGGACCAGCAGGAGTTGGCGCTGCACTTCGCCGGCGCGACCGAGGCGTCCATGGCCGAGCGCTTCACCTGGGACGTCTGGGACCGGACGCACGACGTGCCGGTGCTCAAGGACGCGGTGGTGACCGTGGTCGGCACCATCAAGGACTCGAAGGCCATGGGCACCCACAGCGTGCTGTTCGTCGAGATCGAGCGGATCCGTACCCGGCCGGGCGGCGACAGCCTCGTCTACTTCAACCGAAGCTTCCACCGGCTGGACTCGGCGCCGCCGGTGGCCTGTTGAAAAACAGCCCGTCGAAATCCGCCCGTTGGGCAACAGCCCGTTGAACTCCGCCCGTTGGGCAACAGCCCATTGGATTGCGCCTGTTGAGGAACACCCCTACTTCGAAAGCAGGTTGACGTGCTCTCACTGACCTCCGCCGCACACGACCCGCGCCAAGCGGTCGACGGCGCGCTGCGACGCCTGGCCGAGACCGAGCCGGACATCCGTGCCTGGGTTCGCGTCGACGCGGAGGGTGCGCGCAGGGCGGCCGAGGGCATCACGGACGGGCCGCTGCGGGGTGTGCCGGTCGGCGTCAAGGACATCATCGACGTCGCCGGGCTGCCCACCGAGTGCGGCTCCCCGCTCCGGCGAGGGCGGATCGCCCCGTCCGACGCCTGGCTGGTGGACCGGCTGCGCCGGGCGGGTGCCGTACCGCTGGGCAAGACGGTCACCACCGAGTTCGCGTACTTCCAGCCGGGTCCGACCCGCAACCCGCACAACCTCGCCCACACTCCGGGCGGTTCCTCCAGCGGGTCGGCGGCGGCGGTCGCGGCGGGCGTGGTGCCGTTGGCGCTGGGCTCGCAGACGGCGGGTTCGCTGACCAGGCCGGCGTCCTTCTGCGGTGTCGCCGGGTTTGTCGCCCCGGTCGGCGCCTGGTCGACACGGGGGATCACCGGACTCAGCCCGAGCCTGGACGCACCGGGACTGATCACCCCCGGAGTCACCGAACTGGCCGCCGTGGTCGAGGCGGTCGACGGCACCAGGGCCGAAGTCCCGGACTGGACCGGGGTGTTGGTCTGGCGCGGGACCGAACTGGCCGACATCGACCCGGCGATGCTCGACGCGCTGGACCGCACCGCCAAGGCCCTGACGGCGACCGGGGCCAAGGCGAACGACCTGGGCGGCCAGGTCCGTACACCCGAACTCGCCGAGACCCACGCCACCGTCATGGCGTACGAGGCCGCGCGATCCCTGGCCGCCGAGGCGGAGTACCCGGAGTCGCTGAGTACACCCCTGCGCGAACTGCTGGAGCGTGGCCGCCGGACCTCCGAGGGCGAGTACCGCAGGGCACAGCACATCGCCGGCACCGCCCGCGCCCGGGTCCTCGACCTGCTCACCCGGGTCGACGTGATCCTCGCTCCGGCCGCCCCGGGCCCGGCCCCGCGCGGGCTGGACGCCACCGGCACCCCCGTGCTCAGCCGCCCCTGGCAACTGCTCGGCCTGCCCGTCGTCACCGTCCCCGGCCACCGGGACCCGCACGGCATGCCGCTCGGCCTCCAACTCATCGGCCACCCCGACCGCGTGGCCCGCCTGCTCGGCATCGCCCGGCACACCGAGGCGGTCATCCAGGAGATCGCGGGCGGCACCCGATGAAGATCACCGCGATCGAGACGATCCCGTACTCGATCCCGTATCTGAAACCCCTGCGCTTCGCGAGCGGTGAGGTGCACAGCGCCGAGCACGTGCTCGTCCAGGTCCACACCGACGAAGGGCTGGTGGGCGTCGCCGACGCGCCGCCCCGCCCCTTCACCTACGGCGAGACACAGCAGTCCGTGATCGCCGTCATCGAGAAGATCTTCGCCCCGCAGCTCACCGGCATGGACGTGTTCGCCCGCGAGCAGGTACACGCCCGGCTGCATCGCACCGTCGGCAACCCGGCCGCCAAGTCGGCCGTGGACATGGCCCTTTGGGACATCGCCGGCCAGGCTCTGGGCCAACCGGTCACCCACCTCCTCGGCGGCTACACCGACCGGATGCGCGTCTCGCACATGCTCGGTTTCGACGCCCCGGAGCGGATGGCCGAGGAGGCCGAGCGGATCCGGGACACGTACGGCATCACCACCTTCAAGGTGAAGGTCGGGCGGCGGCCCATCACCCTCGACCTCGATGTGTGCCGGGCACTCCGCGAAGTCCTGGGCGACGAGGCCGAGTTGTACGTCGACGGCAACCGCGGCTGGACCGCCTCGGAGTCCGCCACCGCCCTGCGCGCACTCGAACCCGTCGGCATCACCCTCGCCGAGGAGCTGTGCCCCGCCGACGACGTGCTGGGACGCCGCTGGCTCGTACGGCAGTGTCCCGTGCCGTTCGTCGCGGACGAGTCCGCCACCACACCCGCTGAGGTCACCCGCTCCCTGCTGGACGGCGCGGCCACCGCGATCAGCGTCAAGACCGCCCGCACCGGCTTCACCCGGTCCCAGCGCGTGCTGTTCCAGTGCGAGGGGATGGGCGCCGAGGTGGTGATGGGCAACCAGATCGACGGCCAGTTGGGCACGGTGTGCACGGTCGCCTTCGGCGCCGCGTACGCCGCCGCCTCCCGCCGCGCCGGCGAACTCTCCAACTTCCTGGACATGAGCGACGACCTGCTCACCGAACCGGTCACGATCACCGACGGCACGCTCGCCGTACGGAACCTGCCCGGTCTGGGCGTCGCGATCGACCCGGACAAGCTCACCCGCTACCGCCAGGACCGCTGAACCGCATTTCCCGACCGGCAAAGGAGCCGCACATCATGTCCGACACCACACTGAAAGCCACCGCCGCCGCATCCGGTGCTTCCGCCACCGACCGCTTCCGCACCGACAAGGCCACCGCGACCGCCCGGGCCGTCGCCGACACGGAGCGCGTCAACACCCTTGCCACCGAGCTGATATCCGCCGTGCACGACGTCATCCGCCAAAACCAGGTGACGTACGAGGAGTACAACGCCCTCAAGTCGTGGCTGATCTCTGTCGGAGAGGACGGCGAGTGGCCGCTCTTCCTGGACGTGTGGATCGAGCACGTCGTGGAGGAGGTCGCGGGGGCCGAGCGCAAGGGGAGCAAGGGCACCATCGAGGGGCCGTACTACGTGCCGGGCGCTCCCGGCCTCCCCAGTGTCAGCACCCTGCCGATGCGCGAGGACGAGGCCGGCACCCCGCTCCTCTTCCAGGGCCAGGTCACGGGGGTCTCGGGCGAGCCCCTGTCCGGCGCGCTGCTGGAGATGTGGCAGGCCGACGACGCCGGCCTGTACGCGCAGTTCGCACCCGGCATCCCCCAGTGGAACCTGCGTGGTGCCGTCACCGCCGACGACGAGGGGCGCTTCGCGGTGCGCACCATCCAGCCCGCCCCCTACCAGATCCCCACCGACGGATCCTGCGGCAAGCTCATCGCCGCCGCCGGCTGGCACCCCTGGCGCCCGGCCCATCTGCACCTGAAGGTTTCCGCGCCCGGCCACGAGACGCTCACCGCCCAGCTGTACTTCCACGGCGGCGAACACGTCGAGGACGATGTCGCCTCCGCTGTGAAGCCGGAACTCGTCATCGACCCGCGCCCGACGGGCGACGGTGGCAGGCAGGTCACCTACGACTTCGTCCTCGATCCCGCTTCCTGATCGGAGACCGTCATGCTCTTCGCCGTCCACATGACCGTGAACCTGCCACCCGATCTCGACCCGGCGTTCCGGACATCGACCGTCGCCGCCGAGAAGGAGTACGCCCAGCGGCTCCAACACTCCGGCGAATGGCTGCACTTGTGGCGCTGCGCCGGTCAGTACTCCAACCTCAGCGTCTTCGACGTCACCGACAACGACCGGCTCAACGAACTCCTGTGGGGGCTGCCGCTCTTCCCGTACATGGACGTCAGCGTGACCCCGCTGGCCCGGCATCCATCCTCGGTCCGCTGACCAACGGCACAGGCGGGCAGCTGTGTTGTCTCGTCGGTCGGAGCACGGCCGCGGTCGACGTGTCCGCCCTCAGCCGCCCCAGGCGCACCGCGCCGCCCAGGCGGGCAGTGAGGGCGGCTTCGTCGGCCGCGGTGCGGGCGCGGATCAGGGAGGCGTTCTCGGTCTCGGCGAGGAAATCGGCGAAGCCTCGCAACCAGGCGCGCAACCAGGCGCGCAGGTCGCCGCGCACCTCACCGCTGTCCGCGACCACGGCGGTCCTGGCAGGGACCTACCCCTCCAGGATGCACTCGGCGACCAGCTCGCTCTTGGAGCGATACCGGCGGTGGACGGTCTGCTCACCGGCGCCGGCTGCCGTTGCGATGCGGTCGATCGGCACCTTGTCGTACCCGCCGGCCGCCGGCTCGTCGCGGGTCGCCTCCGGAATGGCCTGCCGTGTGCTCTCGCTTCGAGTACGCCCCCGCTGTGAGTCAGACGTGTTGACGAGATCGGCCGGGGAGGTAGGGTGAAGAAGAAGGCGAGACAATCTGTCTCGTAAATGAGCGGGAGGCAGGCCGTGAGCGCAAAGGTGCTGGTCATCATCGGAGCCGGCGGTATGGGCCTGGCGGTGGCGCGCCGACTGGGCGCGGGCCGCACGGTCCTGCTGGCCGACGTCGGCGAGGACGTCCTCAAGGCCGCCGGGCAGACGCTGCGGGACGAGGGCCTCACCGTGGCCACGCAGGTGGTCGACGTGACCTCGGCCGCCTCCGTCCAGGACCTGGCGCGGACCGCACAGGCGACCGGCGAGGTCGACCAGGTCGTGCACACCGCCGGGCTGTCCCCCGTCCAGGCACCCGCGCAGGCGATCCTCAAGGTGGACCTGCTCGGTGTGGCGCTCGTCCTGGACGCGTTCGCCCCCGTGATCGCCGCCGGAGGGGCCGGCGTGGTGATCGCCAGCATGGCCGGACACATCGCCGCCGCGCTCACCCCCGAGCAGGAGAGCGCCCTCGCCGGCACCCCCGCCGACCGACTCCTGCACCTGCCCTTCCTCAGCCCGGACGCCGTCACCGACCCCGCGGCCGCCTACGGGATCGCCAAGCGCGCCAACCACGTGCGGGTTGCCGCGGCCAGTACCGCCTGGGGCGCGCGCGGCGCCCGGCTCAACAGCATCAGCCCCGGTGTGATCTCCACCCCCATGGGACAGCAGGAGCTGGCCGGCCAGGCCGGTCACCTCATCCGCGCCCTGGTCGACGCCTCCGGAACCGGCCGCCTCGGCACACCGAGCGACATCGCCGCCGCAGCCGCCTTCCTGCTCGGTCCGGACGCCTCGTTCATCACCGGAACCGACCTCCTGGTCGACGGTGGCGTCGTCGCCGCCGTGAAGTCCGGCCACCTCGGCGCCCTGACCGCACCGGCCGAATAACCGCGCCCTGTTCATGTGCTCGCCCGTTTGACCGTTCAGTAGAACTCGACGGTGTCCACGCGGTTGAGCAAGTTCTCGCCGTCGAGCAACCGCGTGGCGTTGGCGGCGAAGAGTTCGGCGATGAGGCGGTCCTCCGCGGTGCTGAGCGCGGCGGTGTGGGGGCTCACCAGCACGTGGTCGTGGTCCCACAGCGGGCTGTCGACCGGCAGCGGTTCCGTCTCGAAGACGTCGAGCGCGGCGAAACCGACCCGGCCGGAGTCCAGTGCCGCCATGAGGGCGACCTCGTCGACGACGCTGCCACGGCCGACGTTCACGAGGGTCGCACCGGGCCGCAGGGCGTCGAAGAACCGCTTGCCGAGGAGGTGCTCGGTCGCCGAGGTGCCGGGGAGGGTGTTCACGACGGCGTCCACCGTCGGCGCCACCTCGACGATACAGTCGAGCGGCACGACCTCGTGGACGCCCTCGACTCCCGTACCGCGCCTGCTCGTTCCGATGACCTTGGAGCCCAGCGCGGCCAGTTTCCGGGCGACGACCCGGCCGATGCCACCGAGGCCGAGCAGCAGGATCGTCTGCTCGCTCACCTGCCCCATCGTCCAGCGGCCGCCCCACTCGTGATCCCGTTGCCCGCGCAGCAGGCGGGGCAGACCCTTCGCTCCCCCGAGCACACCGAGGACGGCGAACTCCGCGAGCGGCCCGCCGTGCACTCCGGCGGAGGTGGTGAAGAGGACGCGTTCGAGTTCGTCGGCGGTGAGGTCCGCGGCCTTGACCTGGCTGCCGCCGCCCGCGGCCATCGTGTGCACCCAGCGCAGCCGCCGGTTGGCGCGGACCGTCCGGGCCAGGGCGACGGGGTCCACGTCGGGGATGCCGTAGAGCGCGTCGGCCGAGTCCAAGGCGGCCTCGTAGACGCGCTGCTGCTCGGACGTGCGCTGCCAGGCCGGGTCACCGGCGAAGTCGGCGGGCCAGCGCATCGGCGGGAGCAGGTCCTGGTCGACGACGAGGTCGATCCGTGGTTCCAGCGCGAGGACGCGCGCGCGGTTGTCCTCCGACAGCGGTGCGGCGACCGCCACCCGGAGCCGGTCCGGGGTTCGTTCCTCGGTTCCCATCAGGCGCGTCGGGTCCGCAGTTCGGCGACCTCGGCATCGAGGTCGGCCTCCCGGGCGACGATCGCCTCCACCGCCGTCAGCGCCTCGTCCGCGCGATGCGGCGGGATGACGATGACACCGTCGTCGTCGGCCACGACGATGTCGCCGGGACTGACCACGACACCGCCGATCGCGACGGGTTCGCCGATCGTGCCCGGTCCGTTCTTGAAGGGCCCGGCGGGTGTGAGCCCGCGCGCGAAGACGGGCACGCCGAGCTTCTCGATGATCGCGCCGTCGCGCACATAGCCGTCGACAACCGCTCCGACAGCGCCGAAGACGTCGAACCGCTGGGCCAGGTTGTCACCGACGATGGCGCGGCCGTCGTAGCCGAGGGCGTTGATGACCAGGATGTCCCCGGGGCGGATGTGGTCGAGGGCGGCTATCACGGCCTTGTTGTCGCCGGCGACGGTGAACACGGGCAGCGCGGTGCCGACGGCCTTCGCACCCTTCCAGATCGCGGAGATCCCGCCGTCCACGATGTTCAGTCGGTCGAGGGCGTCCCCGAGATTGGCCACGGAGTGCTCACGGAACCGCTGCAGCAGCCGCTGGTCGGGGCGGTCCCAGGCAGGGGCCACTCGCACGTTGTCCTGGGTCATCACAGACTCCCGCTCAGAACTAGAAAATGCGAAAGGTTTCGCGTTTCGCGAGCCAGTCTGCATCCATCCGTGCCGCGAGGGCAAGAGCGGGCCAGAGGGGCGACGCGGGGCGCCGGCGAGCGGCGAACCCCCAACGGAGCCCAGGCGTCCGGAAGTCGCATCACGTTCGAAGCGCAGGATTTACCTGGCTGCAATCCAGATCCTTGACCACCCAGGAGTGCGAATCTATTCTCATTCGAGATTCGAGTCGCATCTTGGCTCGGATACGCCCCTGAGCCGCGCTCCGTAATGTGTATCCCCCCTGGCGCGAGCGGGCCCATGCATGTCCCGACGACACCGACGTACGACTTCTTCAGGACACCGTCCCCAGGGTCCACGACCGAAGGTGAACGCATGACAGCGTCAGATCGGCTCGACACCACGTCAGATCGGCCCGAGGCAGCGTCGCATCAGTTCGACACCGCCGCCGGTGTGGTCACCGCGGACGACAAGGTCGTCCGCAAGGCCACCGTCGCCGGCGCGGTGGGCTCCTTCGTCGAGTGGTACGACTACGGCATCTACGGCCTGCTCGTCACCTATCTCGCGATCAACATCATGGGCGGAGCGGAGACCGGAGGGCTCTTCCTCACCAACGTCGGCTTCCTGGTCAGCTTCATCGCGCGGCCGTTCGGCAGCGTCATCTGCGGTTACCTGGGCGACCGGCTCGGGCGGAAGAAGCTGCTGGCCACCCTGCTGGTACTCATCTCCGCGGCCACGGCGGCGATCGGTCTCATCCCCTCCCACGACGCGATCGGCGTCGCCGCACCCGTTCTCCTGGTCGCGCTCCGGGTGCTTCAGGGCTTCTCGGCCGGCGGCGAGGTGGCGGGCGCCATGTCGTTCGTCGGCGAGTACGCCCCGGACTCGCGCCGCAACTACATGATGAGCTTCATCGCCGTCGGCTCGTTCATCGCCCTCATGGTCGGCAGCGCCTTCTCCGCGATCCTCATCTCGACGCTCGGCGACGACGCCATGGCCTCCTGGGCGTGGCGGGTGCCCTTCCTCGCCGCCGTCCCGCTCGGCTACGTCGGCTTCTACATCCGCCGCCAGCTGGAGGAGACCCCGCACTTCAAGGCGCTGCGCGCGCAGAGCACCGTCGTACGCAATCCGCTGAAGGACGCGTTCACCTCGCCGCGCCACCTGAAGGCGATCGTGCTCACGGTCTTCCTGCCGGCGCTCAACGGCCCTGGTTACTACCTGCTGTTCGTCTACATGCCGACCTATCTCAAGACCTCGCTCGGCGACCACGACTTCTCCATGCTGCGGGCGCTCACCGTCACGGCGGTCAGCCTGGTCGCGATCGCCGTCTGCATCCCGCTCATGGCACGGCTGTCGGACCGCATCGGCCGCAAACCCGTCCTGGTGTTCTCGGCCGTCGCGATGGCCGTGGTCTCGTACCCGATGTTCCTGCTCATCACCACCGGCCGGTTCGGGCTGGCGTGTATCGGCACCACGGTGCTCGCGATCGCCTTCTCCGGCCATGCCGCCGTGGTGCACACCGTGCTCGCCGAGATGTTCCCGACCACCGTGCGCTACTCCGCCTACAGCATCGGGTTCAGCATCTCGACGATCATCTTCGGCGGCAGCGCACCGCTGCTGATGACCGAACTCATCGACGCGACCGGGTCCAATCTGATCCCGGCCTTCGCCTCCATCATCACGGCTCTGATCACGCTGGTCAGCATCACGTTCGTACGGGAGACCAAGGGCCGTCCGCTGGCATCCCACTGAGCCGCCAACACCTGGGAGACACCATGGGAATCAACTCGGTAGCCGTCGTCGCCGACCTCGGCGAGAGCTTCGGCAACTACACGATCGGCGACGACAACGCCCTGCTCGGCCTGGTCACCGCGTCGAACATCGCCTGCGGCTTCCACGCCGGTGACCCGCGCGTCATGGACCGGACCGTCGCCGACTGCGTCGAGCGCGGCATCGAACTCGGCGCGCACCCCGGCTACCCGGACCTCGTCGGCTTCGGCCGCCGGCTCATCGAGGCGTCGGAGGAGGAGATCCGTACCGACGTCCTCTACCAGCTCGGGGCACTCGACGCCTTCGCGCGGGTGCACGGCGGCACGATCACGCATGTGGCACCGCACGGCCGCATGGGCTCCATCGCGCAGACCGACGCCAAGCACGCCCGCGCCATCACGGACGCGGTCGCCGCGTACAACAAGGACTACGTCGTCATCTGTCAACGCGGCCTGCTCGCCGAGGAGTCGCTCAAGCGCGGCCTCGGTGTCGGTTACGTCTTCCTCGCCGACCGCGGCTACGGCGACGACGGCATGCCGGTCTCCCGGTCGCACGAAGGGGGCCTCATCCACGACCCCGAGCTCATCGGTGAGCGCTCCGTGCAGGTCGTCCAGGAGGGCACGGTGCGCTCGGTCGACGGCAACGTCGTACCGCTCGGACACGACGCCGATGTCCTGCTCCTGCACGGAGACCACCCGACCGTCCTGGAGAACGGCCTCGCGCTGCGGGCCGCGCTCGACAAGGCGGACGTCCGGGTGGCAGGTCTGCGGGACGTACTGAAGGAGAAGGCCGAGGTCGCGCTCGCCCGTTGAGGGCGGCGCACGGGAGCCAGCCGATGACCACCGCACCGTTCACCACCGTCGCCGTCGAGCCCTTCGGGGACTCGGCGGTGATGGTGACCGTCCCCCACCCCGACCAGGCGGTCCGCAGGTCCGCGATCGTCGCCTTCCGCGACCGGTTCCTGGCGCACCGCCCGCACGGCGTGCTCGACGTCGTCTCCGGACTGGAGTCCCTGCTGATCGAGTTTGACCCGCTGCGGACCGCACCGGAGCAAGTGGAGTACGCGGTAGGGCTGTTGGCCCGCGTGCCGGACGACACGTCGGAACGTCCGCGTACGGTGCGCGAGTTCGCGGTGCCGGTCGTGTTCGACGAGGAGACCGGCCCCGATCTGGTGGCCGTCGCCGAGGAAGTGGGCCTGGAACCCGACGAGTTGGTCGAGGCGATCGCCAAGTCCACTTTCACGATCGCCCTGTTGGGCGCCGCGATGGCTCCGATGATGGACGGGCTCGTGCTGCCCCGGCCGGTGCGCCGGCGGGCCGAACCGCGGACCGACGTCGCTCCCGGAGCGATCATGGTCGCCGGGGACAACGCGATCATCCAGCCGTTCCCCGGCCCGACCGGCTGGCGGGTGGTGGGGCGGACTCCGCACACCGTCGTCGACATCTCCCGCCCGGATCCCGTCTCCTTCGGCACCGGCGACGTCGTGCGCTTCGTTCCCGTCACCCGGGACGAGGCGGCGGCGCTGGACGCCGGTTTCCTGCTGCCGGTGGAGGTGTCCCCATGAGGACCGTGGCGCTCGACTTCACCCGCACCGGATGGACCACGACATTCCAGGACCTCGGCCGCCTCGACACGGAGCGGCGCGGTGTTCCCACCGGCGGCGCGGCCGACCAGCACTCGGCGGTCGTGGCCAGCCTGCTCGTGGGCAACCCGCGCGGCGCCACGCTGATCGAGAACCTCGGCGGCGAACTGGCCTTCGTCCCCGACGCCGACGTCCTGCTCGCCGTGACGGGTGCGCCCGCGCGGGTCACCATCGGCGGTGCCCCCATGGGGAGTTGGTCACCGTTGGTGGCGCCGGCCGGCCAGGAGGTACGGGTACACGCCGAGGTCGGCCGGGGTACTCGCACCTACCTCGCCGTGAACGGCACGCTCGCCGCACCGACCCTGCTGGGCAGCACCGCCCCGGACGCCAGGATGGGATTCGGGCAGCTGGTCACCCGGGGCTCGCGCGTACTGCTGGAGACGGAGTTCCGGGGGTTCCGACGCCGCTTCTTCGAGCCGCCGCTGTTCCGGCTGCCCGTCCCCGTCCCCCGCTTCGCCGAAGGCCCCTGGGTCGTCGATGTCGTCGCGAGCCACGGTGTCCACGCGATCCCCGGCATCCGCGAGGTGATCGAGGAGGCGGAGTACGTCGTCACCCCGCGCTCCGATCACGTCGGGCTGCGCCTGGCCGGCCCGGTACTCCACCCGGACACCGACGCCGAGATCGTGTCGCACGGGGTTCCCGTCGGGGCACTGCAGATCCCGCACGCCGACGAGCTCATCGTGCTCGGCAGATACCGGAGCCTGACGGCCGGCTATCCGATCGTCGGCGTCACCTCGCGGGCGTCCCTCCCCCTTCTCGGCCAGGCAGGGCCGGGGCAGCGGCTGCGGTTTCGCTGGACCGACCGCGACACCGCGATCCGTCGGCTCGCTCGGCGCGAGGCGGAGGTGTGCGCGCTGGAACACGCTGTCGCGGAGGCGTTCGCCGCCGCCGGATTCAGGCCGCCCTTGCCCACCACAAAATGAGAAGCTATTCTCATTTAGAATCGGGATCTCATATCAATCATGTTGATCATGGAGGAGAATCGGTGACGACGTCGGCCGGCAGGATCGCGCTCATCACAGGAGCCGGCAGCGGTATGGGACTGGAGACCGCGCGCCTGCTGGCCCGGGACGGCGCCACCGTCGTCCTCGTCGGCCGCAGACAGGAAGCACTCGACAAGGTCGCGGCCACCGTCCACGCCGAGGGCGGGACCGCGCTCGCACTCGCCGCGGACATCACCGACCCGGACGACGTGACGCGGGTCCTGGACCGGGTGCACGCCGACCTCGGCCCGGTCGATGTCCTCGTCAACAACGCGGGCAGCGCGTCGTCCGTGCTCAACCCGCAGTGGCTCCCGCACGACGAGTGGCGCCAGGTCCTCGACGTGAACCTCACGGCCGTCTTCCAGCTCGTCCAGGCCGTGCTCCCCGACATGCTCGGCCGCGAGACCGGAACCATCGTCACCGTCTCCTCGCTCGCCGCCGTCAACCCCAACCTGCTCGGCGGCGCCGCCTACGGCGCGGCGAAGGCCGGGGTGCGCAACTTCATGACCTTCCTGCACAACACCTTCCGCAACCAGGGTCTACGGGCCATCACCGTGCTGCCCGGCGAGGCGGACACCCCCATCCTCGACAACCGCGCCCGGCCACCGGCCCCGGCGGAACGCGCCCACATGGTGCGGCCGGAGGACGTGGCCGAGGCGATCCGGCTGGCCGTGGCCCTCCCCCAGCGCGTCGTCCTCCAGGAGATCGTCGTCGCCCCGACCCGCCAGCGGGACACCTCCGCCGACCTGGAGATCAGCCGCTGGGCGGGTGCCCCCACCGACGCGCCGGCCCAGCCCTGATCCCCCCGCTTCGAGCACCCGCTCCCAGCACCTCGCCTCCAGAAGGAGCCGCATGCCGTCCACCGTCTCCACCCACCCGCCCCGGTTCGCCACCGCCGAGGCCGTCGCCCGGATCGCCGCCGCCTCCCGCCGGACGCAGCAGCCGCAGTCCCGGGGCGACCTCGTCTCCCTCGCCATGGGCGAACCCGACTTCGACACCCCCCAGCAGGTGACCGAGGCCGCAGCCGCCTCGCTCCGCGCCGGACGCACCCACTACTCGCCGCTGCTCGGTGAGCCCGACCTGCGCGAGGCACTCGCCGAGAGGCTGCACGGCATCGCCGGCACCCCGGCCTCCGCCGCCGACATCCTCATCACCCAGGGCGGCACCGCCGGCCTCGCCGCGTCGATCCTCGGCATCGTCGACCCCGGCGACAAGGTGGTCGTCCCCGACCCCACGTACTCCCTCTACGCCGACCTCGTCAGCATGGCCGGCGGCATCGTCGTCCCCGTCCCGCTCGGCCCCGACCTGCACTGGGACCTCGACCTGCTCGCCGACGCCCTGGTCGGCGCGAAGCTCTTCGTGTTCTGCAACCCGAGCAACCCGACCGGCATCGTGCACAGCCGGGCCGAACTCGACGCGCTCGCCGACCTGTTGGACGGCACCTCCACGATCGTCATCTCCGACGAGGCGTACGCCGACCTCGACTACACCGGCCGCCCCTTCACCTCGGCACTCTCCGTCGACGGACTGCGCGACCGTACGGTCTACTGCCAGACCTTCTCCAAGAGCTACGCGATGACCGGCTGGCGCGTCGGCTACCTGTGGGGCCCAACACCCCTGATCCAGGCCGCCGCACGCATCCACAACACCTTCAACGGCTCCGTGAACACCTTCATCCAGGACGCCGCCCTCGTCGCCGTGCGGACCTGCGACGCCGACATCGCCAGGATGCGCTCGGCCTACGAGGAGCGCGGTGCCCTCATGCGCACGGAACTCGCCAGGATCCCGGGCCTCACACTGAGCGCACCCGAGGGCGCGTTCTACCAATTCCCTTCCTACGACGTCGACTTGCCCGCCGTGGAGGTCGTGGCCGCGCTGCGCACGCACGGCGTCGCGGTCCGGCCGGGGAGCGAGTTCGGTGCCCGGGGCGAGGGCCACCTGCGGCTGTCGTACGCTGCCAGCCCGGAATCCATCACCGAGGGCGTCCGCCGGCTGGCGTACGGGCTCTCGGTCCTTCAGTGAACGCCGCACCGCAGGCAACCGGGGAGCCGACCCATGCGCAGTGACACCGAACGCAACCGCAAGTACCTCATCAAGGCCGCCGCGCTGCTGTTCGAGAACTCGCCCACACCCGTGAGCCTGGCCGAGATCGCCAAGCAGGCCGAGGTGTCGACCGCCACGGCGTACCGGCACTTCTCCTCCGTCGAGGACATCCTGCACGCCTTCCGGGCCCAAGTCGGCTCGGAACTACGGGACTTCAGCGCACAGCAGACCACCCGGGGCATGGCGCGACTCGAAGCGGTGTCGCGCTGCTGGGTCTCGCTGGTCATCGAACACGGCGGCGCGATGGCGCAGATGCGCTCGCACCGCGGATACCTCGAACGGCTCCGTGAGAACACCGGCTATCTCACCCCGCAGGCGGAGGCGCTCGCCGAGCCCTTGCGCCAGACCGGCGAGGAACTCGGTCTCGTGGACCTGGGCGACGAGGCCCTGTTCCTGTGGAACGCCCTGTTCGACCCCCGCGACATCCTCGACCTCATCAAGAGCGGCCACACCGAGGAGGAGGCCGCCACCCGGCTGGTCGGCGCCCTGCGCGGCGCCCTCATCGGCTGGTCCGCGGCGGCGGCCGACGGGAACCGCTGAGGTCCGGTCGGCTTTCAGGTGGCCCCGACCGCGCCGAAGTACGCCTTCCCGGTGCCGGAAGTGCCAACTGGCGCGGTGGCGAAGAGGCCGACTTCGGCGGAGGTCCACAGGGCGGGGAGGGCTTGGAAGCCGTCGAGGACGGTGGTCCATTTCCCGACGGGGGCGGTGCTGAAGCGGAAGGTGCACAGGCCTCCGTCGGTGGAGGAGACGCGCAGCTGGACAGGGGTGGCGGGGTCCGGGACCGGGGCGCTGAAGCGGACGGTCTCACCCTGGCCGGGGACGTACGTACGAGCCTCCACCCGAGTGCCGTCGGCATCACGGATGAGGCCGACGTACGCGTAGTGCTCCCCCAGGACGACCAGGCCCGCGCGGGTGCCGGGGTCGGTCGCGTCCAGGCGCAGGGAGGTCGTCAGGTCGGACGGGTCGCCGTGGAGTTGGCGGCCCAGGATCTGGGGGATGGTGCGCAGGTTGCCGAGGTCGTTCGGTACGGCGCGCAGCCGGGCGATGCCGTCTCCGGCGAGGGTGAGCCAGCCGGGGTCGGGGTTGGCCTGCCAGTACCACTGAGGGCCAAGGCGTGTGTCGCGGAAGCTCTCGCTCCGGGCCGGGTGCGCGGTCCGACCATGCGGGGCCCGGACAGGGGCGGGGTGTTCGCGGACCGGGCGGCCTTCGGCGCCGATCACGGGCCAGCCGTCGTCGTCCCAGTGCAGGGGCTGGAGATGGAGTACGCGTCCGAAGGGCGGGCGCTCCTGGAAGTGCAGAAACCAGTCCTCGCCCTCCGGTGAGGTGACCCAGGCCCCCTGGTGCGGTCCGTTGACCGGGGTGTCGCCCTGCGCGAGGACGATGCGCCCCTCGTAGGGGCCGAGTACGGAACGGGAACGGAACGCCGACTGCCAGCCGTTCGTCACGCCGCCCGCCGGGGCGAAGATCCAGTACCAGCCGTCGCGCTTGTAGAGCTTCGGCCCTTCGAGAATGGAGTAGCCCGGCAGTTCGTCGCCGTCGATCACGGTGACGGGTGGGCCCAGGACCGTACGGGCGTCGGGGCTGATCTCGACCATCGACAGGCGGTTGTTGACGCCACTGCGGCTCTTGGCCCAGGCGAGGACCAGCCAGGCACGGCCGTCGTCGTCCCACAGCGGGCAGGGGTCGATCAGGCCGAGGCCGGGCAGCAGGAGCCAGGGCTCGGACCACGGCCCGGCCGGGTCCTCGGCGGTCAGCACGAAGACGCCGCGGTCGGGGTCCGGATAGAAGATCCAGAACAGCCCGGCGTGGTGCCGGATGGCGGGCGCCCAGACTCCGGCGCCGTGGCGGGGCAGGTCGAAGTGCTCGGCGGGCGGGAGTGCCGGCAGGGCGCGGGCGACCGGCCACCAGTTCAGCAGGTCGGGTGAGCGCAGGACCGGCAGCCCGGGGGTGCGGTGGCCGCTGGAGGCGACCAGGTAGTACGTGTCGCCGACCCGGATGGCGTCGGGGTCGGGCCAGTCGGCGTTGAGGACGGGATTGCGGTAGACGGTGGGCACGTCAGGGGCCTCCGGTCGGCACAGAGTCAGCGCAGGGTCAGGCGGTACGTCGTCCGCGTACGGCCGGTGATCAGGACGCGGATGCCGTCCGGGGTGAGGGAGCCGCCGAGCCAGGCGTAGCGCTCGCCCGGGTCGACGACCGGTGGCTGCCGGCCGCCCTTGCCGTTGCCAGGGCCGAAGACGATGCGGTCCTCGCCCACGATGTACGCGGCTTCGCCGTGGACCAGTTGATACGTGTCGTCGGAGACCTGCTCCACGCCGTCGCCGGTCAGCTCGCCCCCGGGCCGGAAGCACAGCTCCAGCGCGAACGGCACATCGGCCCCGGTCTGGGAGCAGGCCAGGTCCCAGCCGAAGCCCGGCACCTCCCGGAGCAGGATCTCCGTACGGAGCGTCCGGTACTCCCGCTCGCGGTGCGGGAAGTCCATCGCCGACCAGAAGCGGCCGTCGTCGGTGAGCGGGTAGCCGCCGTCCCACTGCCGGTGGCCCGGCGGCAGCGGCTGATGGTAGGCGCCTCGCACCTCGGCGGACAGCCGCCAGCCGTCCGCGTCGCGCTCCAGGCCCTCGGCGCGGAAGTGGCCGAGGGAGAAGAACCGGGGTGCCAGCCGCAGGGAGTCGAGGATCGCCGCGCCCTTGCGCATCCTGAAGAACGTCGGGTTGGTGGACAGTCCCGACGAGATGGCCCGGACCTCGGGGAAGTCCGTGCCGCCGAAGACGGTCGCGGTGTTCCGGCCGTGGCGTACGCGGACCAGCCGGCAACTGTCGTCATGGTGCTCGAAGTCCGTGGGCAGGGCGGCGGGTTCGGGGAGGCGGCGGGCCAGTTCGGGACGGTCCAGCACCTCGGCGAGCCGGTCGCCGGCCGGGGTCTCGCTGAAGGCCTGGTCCGTGCCGCGCTCGCCCAGCAGCGCGGCCACGGCGGCGAACCGGCCGTCGCCGTCACGGATCGCCAACTCCCGGTACTGGAGCCAGAACTCGGGCAGGAGGCACCGCATGGTCTGGTCCTGGCGCCGTGAATGGACGGTCTCCACCTCGCCGTTGGGCTCGACCAGGTACAGGCCCGCGGTCAGATTGGCCCGTACGTTCGCGTAGAGGTCCTCGCGTCCGTGGAGGCGGGCGATCGTCAGCAGGGCCGGGTTGGTGACGGCCGCGGCGTAGTGGGGACTGCGCTCGCTGTACTCGCCGCCCGGCAACTGGTCGATGCCCTCGGCGAGCCAGGCGTCGATCCGGCGGACGTAGGACGGGTCGGGCCACTGGGCGTGGACGCGGGCGAGGGCCGCGCAGACCAGCCAGCGGTGGTTCGCCGTGTGGACACCGCCGGTCGCGAGCCCGGGACCCGCCGCGCGGAGAATCCGCCCGACCGTGCTCCGCAGCCGCTCGGTGGACGGGTGCGCGTCCTGGTCGAGAAGGCCCCGTGCCAGGGCGAGGTCGACGACGGAGAAGGCGGTGTCCGGCGGGGAGTGGGCGCCTCCCTGGTCCCACAGGCCGTCCTCGAACTGCTCCTCTACGAGGGCTTCCGCCAGCTCTTCGAGGGGGGCGAGCAGGGTGCTGTCGTGGTGGTACGCCGAGCCGCCGTACACGTGGACGGAGGCGAGGGTGCGCAGTGAGCGGGCGGCGGCGCGTGCCTTGCCCAGGTCTCGGAGCTGGGTGAGGTCGCCGGCGTGGCTTTTCAGGATGTCCGTCGCGCGGGCGTCGGCGGCGGCACCGAGGAAGGCGAGGAAGTGCTGGTCGTTCCGGTTGTCGGTGGGGTCGACCGATTCGATGCGGTGGCGGGGCTGGTCCGGGGTCATGCTCGACGCTCCTCGGGCGGTGCTGGGGGAAGCCGCTTCGGGCCATGGGATGGGCGATCTTGATTGACGCCCGTGAGCAGGGGTGTCAACCTCGGCACGTGCAGGTGACGATTCGAGATGTGGCGAGGACGGCCGGGGTCTCCCCGTCCACCGTGTCCCGGGCGCTGTCGCCCGACGGCACGGTGAGCGAGAGCACGCGTGAGCGGGTACGGGCCGCCGCCGACCGGCTCGGCTATCAGCCCAACCGTGCGGCGCAGGGCCTGATCACCGGTCGTACGGGCCACCTGGGGGTGATCGTCCCGGATCTGCTCAACCCGTTCTTCGCGGACATCTGCAAGGGCGTGCAGGCCCGCGCCAGGGGCCTCGGCCACGCGGTGTTCATCAGCGACTCCGAGCGGGACGAGGGCCTGGAGCTGGACGCGATCCGCACGCTGGGCCCGGAGGTCGACGGCATCGTGCTGTGCGCCCCCCACCTGAGCAGCGAGGAACTGGCCGCGCTGGACCAGGTCACCATGAAGCCGATCGTGTTGCTGCACCGCAAGGAGCCCGGCTTCGCGAGTGTCACGGCGGACATGGTGGAGGGGATGACCGACGCCCTGACCCATCTGCACGCGCTCGGCCACCGCCGGATCGCCTACGTGGGTGGCCCGCGCTCCACCTGGACGGCACAGGAGCGGGCGGCCGGGATCAAGGCGATGGAGGACTCGGGCAAGGTCGAGATCATCCACGTGGGAAGTGTGGCCCCGCACTTCGACGGCGGGATCACGGGGGCCGCCGATGTGGTCCTGGCCAGCGGGGCGAGCGCGGTGGTGGCCTTCAACGACATCGTCGCGTTCGGGCTGATCAGCCGCTTCACCGCGCGCGGGGTGCGGGTGCCGGACGAGATGAGCGTGGTCGGCTGCGACGACATCGCCCTGTCGGGTATGGCCGCGCCCCCGCTGACGACGGTCTCGGTGCCCAAGGCGCATGCCGCGCGGGCCGCGGTCGACCTGCTGTTCCGCATCCTGGGCACGCCCGCCGGCGAGGGGGCGGAACCGCAGCAGCGGGTGCTGCCGACGCACTTGGTCGTACGGGGTTCGACAGCGGCGATCGAGCGGCGCTGAGCGGCGCTGTCCGGTGCGTGGTGCGGCCCGGTCGCCGGACGCCGGTCCGCCGTGCCCAACTCCCCTGCCCCGCAGGCCAGTTGCCCACACCCTCATGACGTCACGCTGCGGCGGTACGCCTTGTCGTCGCGGTGCTCGCGGCCCAGGGAGAGATACGTGGCGTGCAGCCGGTCCAGTACCGCGCGATCGAGCCGCACCCCCAGCCCGGGGCCGTCGGGAACCCGTACCGAACCGTCCTGGAAGGACAGCGCACCGGGCAGCACGACATCCTCCGCCGCGTTCCACGGGTAGTGGGTGTCGCAGGCGTGGCCCAGCGCCGGGGTGGCCGCCGCCGCGTGGGTCATCGCCGCGAGGCTGATCCCCAGGTGGGAGTTGGAGTGCATGGACAGCCCCCAGCCGACCGCCCGGCACACGTCCCCCAGCGCGACGGACGCCCGCAGGCCGCCCCAGATGTGGTGGTCGCCCAGCACGATCCGCACGGCGTCCCGTGCCAGGGCCGGGCGTACGTCCTCCAGGGAGGTCACGCACATGTTGGTGGCGAGCGGGATCGAGGTGGCGGCGGCGACGGCCGCCATGTCCTCGACCCCGGCGACCGGGTCCTCCAGGTATTCGAGGACGCCCTCCAGTTCGCGGACCGCCGCCAGCGCGGTCTTCACCGTCCAGGCGGCGTTGGGGTCGATGCGGAGCGGAAGTCCGGGGAACGCGGCCCCCAGCGCGCGGACCGCCGCGATCTCCTCGTCCGGCGGGAAGACCCCGCCCTTGAGCTTCAGCGAGCGGAAACCGTACTGGTCCACCATGCGCCCGGCCTGGGCGACGATGCCGTCCGGGTCCAGGGCCGCGCCCCACTCGTCGTCGCCCGAGCCCGGGTGCCCGGCCCACTTGTAGAAGAGGTAGCCCGCGTACGGCACCGCGTCCCGCACTCGGCCGCCGAGCAGGTCGACCACCGGCACCCCGGCCCTTCTGCCCTGCGCGTCCAGGCAGGCGACCTCGATCGCGGAGTACACCCGCATCGCGTCGAAGGCGGACGCGGGGACCGGCGCCGGGCCCCGTGATCCGGGCGTATGGCCGGACCAGCGCCGCCAGTCGGCGTCCGGCCCGTGGTCGACGCCGTCCGCCCGGCCGGCCAGCAGCTCGCTCACCAGCCGGGCCAGCGCCCCGGTGTCATAGGCGCTCATGCCCCGGATCCTGGTGGCGACCAGCTCCAGCCAGTCCAACTGCCAGGCGTGGCCGGTGCATTCGCCGAGGCCGGTCACCTCGCCGCCGGGGCCGTCCGTGACGAGCTCGATGACCGCGCGCAGGACGTGCGGCTCGTGCACCCCGTCGGCGTTGAGCAGCGGAGGGTCGCGGAAGGCGATGGGGGTGACCCTCAACTCGCTGATGCTCACCGGCTCATCCCCCGGGGACGGTGGTGTGGAACTTGTCCCACATGTCGGCGGCGGCCGACTTGAGGCTCTTCTTACCGAAGATGATGTCCTGGTAGATGCTGGTGAAGTCGAGCTTGTCCTCGTCACTGCCGGACGGCGGCGGGGCCGGCGAGGGCGAGAGCTTGCTCTGGATCGACGTGAGGAACTGGTAGACGGCCTTGTCGCCGCCGGTCAGGGTCGGGGCGAGGGCGGCGAGGTTCTGCGTGTTGGAGGGCAGCCCGCGCACCTGGCCGAGGATCTTCGCCGCGTCCGGATCGTTCAGCAGGAAGTCGATCAGCAGCGCGGCCTCCGCCTTGTGCGCGCACTTGCGCTGGACACAGAGCGCCTGCGAGGCACCGCCGGTCATCCCGATCGGGGAGCCGGCCGTCTGAGTGGGGAAGGAGATGGGCTGCACCGCGCCGTACGTCTCGAAGTACGACGAGGCGCTGGAGGTGATGGAGAACTCGCCGGTCGACAGCTTCCGGATCAGTGGCGAGTCGGCGGTCGAGCCGCTGGCGTAGGAGGCGGTGAGGCTCGGGGAGGTGAAGACGCCCTTGTCCCGCAGCCGGCCCATGTACTCCCAGAACTGGAGGAGGTCGGCCTGCGTGAAGCCGAGCGAACCGTCGTTCCTGTAGAGCGGTTTGCCGTGCTGGACGAGCCAGATCTGGAAGATCTCGATGTGGCCGCTGAAGTCGGTCAGCGGTGCCCTGTCCGGTAGCGCCTTCTTCAGCGCGGGGCCGATGTCGTTCAGCAGGTCGTCCCAGGTCCAGCCCGGTTTGGGGACGCCGACCCCGGCCTTGGCCCACAACTTGGCGTCGATCAGCAGTGCTTGGGTGGCGATGCCGGTCGGCAGCCCGTACAACGTGCCGTCGACGAGGCCGGTGCGGGCGTAGATGGTGGGTATGCGCTTCAGGGAGATCGTGGAGAACACGGAGTCGGTGAGCTTCGAGAGCACGTTGCGGTCGGCGTAGGCCCTCAAGTAGCCGAAGTCCATCTGCAGGACGTCGGGGCCGCTGCCGGCCGCGACCTGGGTGGCGAGCCGCTGGAGGTAGGCGGAGTAACCGGCGAACGACGTGGTCACCTTGATGTGCGGATGGCGCTTCTCGAAGAGCGCGACGGCCTTCTCGGTGGCCAGGTTCCGGTCCCCGGAGCCCCACCACTGGAAGTCGATCGTCACTCTGCCACCGGTGGACGCCTCGCTCGTGCCGCACCCGGCGGCGGCACCGGCCAGCGGGAGCGCGCCGAGCGAGGCGATGAGCCGACGGCGAGTCAGTCCCGGTGAGGTGGATGGGGTCTGGGGACGGCGTGCTGCGGACATCGCGGCCCTTCGCTCGACGATGAGGGAAAAGCGGCTGCAAACGTTGCCACTCTGTTTCCAACTGGCGGGGAACGTACGCCCCTTGGAATGCTCCAGTCAATGAGAGCGACCTGATCAGCAGCCAAAACATAGTTTCGCCACACCTCTTGTCGATGGTGAGGCCGCGTGCAATCGTTGCCGCCGACATCCAGCCTCACCGTGGAGGAGTGGACCCCGATGGCCCAGGCGACCGCGCCGCCCCGCCCCATGCCCCGCCCGAGTGGTGGCACTTCCGCTGTAGAGCCGCCGTCCAGGCGCCGCCGTTCCCAAGCTGTAGCGGGACACGTCTTCCTGGCCCCGTGGCTGATCGGTGCAGTCGTGCTGACGCTCGGCCCGATGCTCATCTCGCTGTATCTGTCGTTCACCGACTACGACCTGTTCTCCAGGCCGCACTGGGTGGGCCTGGCCAACTACCGCTACATGTTCGAGGACGACAAGTTCCTCACCTCGGCCAAGGTCACCCTGAAGTTCGTCCTCATCGGTGGCCCGCTCAAGCTGGTGGCGGCGCTCGGCGTCGCGCTGCTGCTGAACCGTGCCCGCCCCGGAGTCGGCCTGTACCGCGCCGCGTTCTACGCGCCCTCGCTGCTCGGCGCGAGCGTCAGCGTCGCCCTGGTGTGGCGGTCGCTGTTCGCCACCGGCGGGCTCACCGACCGCACCACGTCCTTCTTCGGCTGGCACGTCGGCGGCCTGACGGACAACCCGGACTACGCCATGTACCCGCTGGTGCTGCTGACGGTCTGGCAGTTCGGCGCACCCATGGTGATCTTCCTGGCCGGGCTCAAGCAGATCCCCAAGGAGCTGTACGAGTCGGCGTCCCTCGACGGAGCGGGCCGGCTGCGCACGTTCTTCTCCATCACCCTGCCGATGCTGTCACCGGTGCTCTTCTTCAACCTGGTCATGGAGATCATCCACTCCTTCCAGTCGTTCACCTCCGCGTTCGTGATCAGCGGTGGCACCGGAGGACCGTCGAACTCGACGCTGTTCTACTCGCTCTACCTGTACCAACAGGCGTTCACCAACTTCCACATGGGATACGCCGCGGCGATGGCCTGGCTGCTGCTGATCGTCATCGCGGTGGTCACCTACGCCGCCTTCCGCAGCGCCCGGCTGTGGGTCTTCTACGGACAGGACGATGCGTGATGACGACCGTGACGACCCCGGTCCGCAGCCGTCCCCGCATACCCGGGCGCTCGCTGGCCTGGCACGTGATCTGTGTGGCGATCGGACTGGTGCTGCTCTACCCGCTGTTGTGGCTGTTCACCGCGTCGTTCAAGTCGGGTACCGAGATCCTCTCCAATCTCAGCCCGATCCCCAAGGTCTTCACGCCGGGCAACTACTCCAAGGCGGCCGACGGGATCAGCGGGCTGACCCTCTGGCGGCTGTTCGGCAACTCGCTGCTGCTCGCCTGCCTCGCCGTGGCCGGGAACGTGATCTCCTGCTCGCTCGCCGCCTACGCCTTCGCCCGGCTCCGCTTCCGTGCCCGCGGGCTGTACTTCTCCGTGATGATCGCCACGCTGATGCTGCCGATGCACGTCATGCTCATCCCGCAGTACGTCATCTACCAGAAGCTCGGCTTCCTCGGGACCTATCTGCCGCTCGTCATACCGAAGTTCCTGGCCACCGAGGCGTTCTTCGTCTTCCTCATCGTCCAGTTCATCCGCTCGCTGCCACGCGAACTCGACGAGGCGGCCGTACTCGACGGCTGCGGCCCCTACCGGACCTTCTGGTACATCATCCTGCCGCTGCTCAAGCCGGCCCTCGTCACCACGACGATCTTCTCGTTCATCTCCGCCTGGAACGACTTCTTCTCCCAGCTGATCTACCTCACCGACCCGAAGATGTACACGCTCCAACTCGGCCTGCGGCTCTTCGTCGACCAGACCGACAGCTCCGCCTACGGCCCGATGTTCGCGATGTCCGTCATCGCCCTGCTGCCCGTGCTGCTGTTCTTCCTCGCCTTCCAGCGTCTGCTGGTGGAGGGCGTCCAGACGTCCGGGCTGAAGGGCTAGGCGCGCCGTGCTGCGTAGTTCCCGCTTCCACCTCTTCGCGGACTGCCTGCTGCTCGGGGTGTTCCTGCTGCTCTGCTCGCTCCCGGTGGTCACCGCCTACCCGGCGCTGGTGGCCGGCTGCACGGTGCTGCGCGAACAGGCCCACGGCGGCCCCGGGGTGACCCCGGCGAACCTGCTCACCGCGCTGCGCCGGGTGCTGCGCTCGGGACGCGCCGTCGTGCTTGTCCCCACCGGCGTGGTGGCCGTGCTGTGGCTGGACGCCGTCGCCCTGGACGCCCACGGCCCCGGGTTGGGAGCGGCCTTCGCCGTGGCGACCGCGATCCTCGCCGCGCTGGGCCTGCGCTGCGCCGCCGGGTGGCGGGAGGGGATGTCCTGGCGGGCCGTCCTCGTCGCGGCGTTCCGCTCCGTACCGGAGCAGCCGCTCGTGCCCGTCCTGCTGGCCGGTTCCGCGGTCGCCGTCATCGTCCTGCTGACGATGTCGCCGGTCCTGCTGTTCATCGTCCTCGGGCCGCTCGCCCTCGCGGCGACCGCCACCGACCTGTGGCGGCCGCTGCCGCTGTGACCACCCGTACATCCCCAAGTGACCCCATCCGAAAGGTCCGTTCCATGCCGTTCAACCTTGGCATCGTCGGCGCCGGGCAGTTCGCCGGTCAGTTCGCCAAGCTGTTCCACCTCCATCCCGGCGTCGCCGACGTCCACATCACCGACCTGATCCCCGAACGGGCCGAGCGTGTCGCCGCCGACGAGGAGCTGGCGGGCACCTTCCCCTCCTACGAAGCGATGCTGGCGTCGCCGTCCGTGGACGCGGTGGCGATCTTCACCCAGCGCTGGACCCACGGCCCACTCGTCGTCCAGGCTCTGCGCGCCGGGAAACACGTGTACTCGGCGGTGCCGATGGCGGTCACCGAGGACGAGATCGCCGTCATCATCGAGGCGGTACGGGCCACCGGACTGACGTACATGATGGGCGAGACCAGCCACTACAACCCCGCGACCGTCTACGCCCGCACCCGCATCGCCGACGGCGGCTTCGGGCGGCTGTTCTACGCCGAGGGCGACTACGTCCACGACATGGACCTGGGCTTCTACGAGGCGTACCAGTACAGCGGCGGCGATGACTGGAAGTCCACCGCCAGCTATCCGCCGCTGCTCTATCCGACCCACTCCATCGGCGGGGTGCTCGGCGCCTGGAGCACCCACGCGGTGAGCGTCTCGGCGGTCGGTGTCACCGACGACCGCGACGACGGCGTCTTCGACAAGGACGTCAGCCAGTTCGGCAACGACTTCTCGAACGCCACCGCCCTGTTCGAGGTCGCGGGCGGCGGAGCGTTCCGTGTCAACGAGTTCCGCCGGGTCGGATACCCCTCCCGCAAGCGCGAGTCGAGATTCCGCTTCTTCGGCACGGAGGGCAGCTTCGAGCAGCTCGCGACGTACAGCGTGTGGCAGAACAAGGAGGGCGTCGAGGACGTCAGCGAACATCTGCGCCCCGTCCGCTCCCTCCCCACCGACGATCCGTCGCTGGAGCACATAGCCCCCGCCCTGCGGGACGCCTTCGTCTCCGGAACGGCACCGGTGCACGACCGCTCCCGGCTGCCCGAGGAGTTCAACCACGTCCACAACGGCCACGAGGGCAGCCACCACTTCCTCGTCGACGACTTCGTGACGGCCGTCAACACCGGCACCCTGCCGCCGGTCAACGCCTGGGTCGCCGCCCGGTACACGCTGCCGGGCATCGTCGCCCATCGGTCCGCGCAACAGGGCGGAGCCAGGCTGCCGGTCCCCGACCACGGCGACGCGCCCACGTCCGCACCCGCACCCCATGTCCCGCAAATCCGCCGAACGGAGAACGCATGATCCCCGACACCGCACGCCGTCGCCGCTGCGCCGTGGTGGGTCTGGGCGCCCGCGCCCAGCTCTTCACCCAGGCGCTGTCCGGTCCCTACAAGGACCGGGTCGAGCTGGTCGGCTTCTGCGATGTCAACGCCCACCGCATGGCCGTCCACAGCCAGTGGATCGGGGCGGACGTACCCGCGTACGCGGCCGAGGACTTCGAGGAGATGCTGCGCCGCGAACGTGTCGACCTCGTCGTGGTGTGCAGCGTGGACCGCACCCATGACCACTACATCGTGCGGGCGCTGGAGGCGGGCTGCGATGTGGTCACCGAGAAGCCGATGACCACGGACGCACCCCGCGCCCGCCGCATCCTGGACGCCCGGCGCCGCACCGGCCGCGAGGTGCGGGTCGCGTTCAACTACCGCTACAACCCGGTGCACGCCGCCGTGAAGGAGACCCTCGCGTCCGGCGCGATCGGCGAGATCGGCTCGGTCCACTTCGAGTGGCTCCTCGACCTGCGCCACGGCGCCGACTACTTCCGCCGCTGGCACCGCGACAAGGCCAACTCCGGCGGCCTGATGGTGCACAAGGCCAGCCACCACTTCGACCTGGTCAACTGGTGGCTCGGCACGGCACCGGAATCGGTCTACGCGCTGGGCGGACTGTTCTTCTACGGCGAAGAGGCCGGCCGGCGCCGCAACCTCGCCCGCGACTACGTCCGCGCCCACGGCTCCCCCGCCGCCGAGGGCGACCCCTTCGCGGTACGCCTGGCGGACTCGCCCGTGCTCAGCGCGCTCTACCTGGACGCGGAGGCCGAGGACGGCTACCACCGCGACCAGAACGTCTTCGGCCCGGGAGTCACGATCGAGGACGACATGGCGGTGCTGGTGAGCTACACCTCCGGCGCCAGCCTCACCTACCACCTCAACGCCTACGCCCCCTGGGAGGGCTACCGCATCGCCTTCAACGGCAGCGGGGGACGCCTCGAACTCCTCGTCGAGGAATCCACCTGGACCCGGCCCCGGGCACGGACGGACGGCGCGAGCGCGGTCATGCACGGGGCGGCGGTCGGCGACGACGCCGGGCGTACGCAGCTGCTGTTGCGCCGGTTCTGGGAGCAGCCGACCGAGGTGAAGGTCGCGACGGGAGAGGGCGGCCACGGCGGGGGCGATGTCCGCATGCTTGAGGACCTGTTCGGCGGGCCGCCCACCAGTGGTCCGGACCCGCTCGGTCGGGCGGCGGGCGCGACCGACGGGGCCCGGTCCCTCGTCACCGCGCTGGCCGCGAACCAGTCCTTCGAGACGGGTCTCCCGGTGAAGGCCCGGGATCTGCTGGAGATGTGACCGCCGACGCCGCGCCGCCCACCGAGCAGTTCGCGGAGAGTGACGGCCCGGGCCGGGTAGCGCGGCGGCGCCGGAGATCAATGTGCGGATGTCACAGCTGCGCGGCAAAGGACTCGTCCCGCAGACTTCACTTCTGGTCCACGCGTACGCGTTGCCGTATGCGGCGGTCCCGGTCGTGGCCGTGGTGGGCGAGCATGGCGAGTCGGGCCGCTTCGGTGTCCTGGGTGCGGATGGCCTCAGTGATGGCGTGGTGCTCGGCGAGGGCGGCGGTGAAGGTGTCGGCGACTTCAGGGGTGCGCCAGGGCGCGCTTGCCTTCACCTGTGCGTCGAGGGTGCGGAGGAAGGCGACGACGGTTCCGTTGTGGGCGGCCTGGCGTACCGCGTCGTGCCAGTCGTTCAGGCTGCGCCGGATCTGCGCGGGCTCGTCCAGGGACTGGGCGTGGTCGAGGTGGGCGTCGAGGCGGACCAGATCGACCGGGCTCCGGCGCACCGCCGCCGACTCGGCGGCCGTGGCGTCCAACACCGCCTGGATCTCGAAGAGTTCGAGCATCTCCTCGTCCGAGCGCAGGCGCAGTGCGAACCCGCGCCGGGTGGGTACCAGCAGCCCGTCCCGCTCCAGCAGCGCGAGCGCCTCGCGTACCGGCGTCCGCGAGACCGCGAACTCCTCGCTCAGCGCGAGCGGTACGAGCGAGGCGTCCGCCGGGTAGTGCCCGGCGGTCAGCCGCTGCCTGAGGGTGTCGTAGATCGTGTCCCGTGTGCTCTTCATCCGCTTCCTCGTCGTCGGCCCGCGAGCCGGGACCGATCATGCCCGATACGGGGTCGGCCCGTCACGGCCGGCCGTCTTCCTCGGGGCCGACCGCCAACGGTAGTTCGGGGTGGGCCCGCCACTCGCCGAGGGAGCCGTCGTAGAGGACGACGTCGTCGATGCCGATCTCACGGAGGGCGAGTGCCAGCCCGGCGGCGTTGATCGCTCCGCCGCAGTAGAGGACCGTACCGGCTCCCTCGCGCAGGCCGTGCAACTGGGCCAGGTGGGCGGTGCGTTCGAGGTCGAGCGTGTGGTCCGGGGCGAGCAGGTCGGCGTAGGGCAGGTTCGTGGTGCGGGGGATGTGTCCGGAGCGGGCGCGGGCGGGGTCGCCCAGGTACTCGGTACGGCGCAGGGCGCAGACGGCCGGAGTGAGGTCGTCGCCCTCGGCGATCAGTCGCATCCGGGCCAGGTCGGTGAAGTGCTCGCGGGCCGGGGCCGCGACGACGTCACCCGGGGGCAGAGGCTCCTCGCGGCCCTGGGTGACCGGGAGTTGGGCCGCCTCCCACGCGGTGAGCCCGCCGTCGAGGACCCGCACGTTCGTGATGCCCGCCGAGCGCAGCACCCACCACACCCGGGCGGCCCACGCTCCCGAGAGCCGGTCGTAGACGACGACGGTGGAGTCCTCTCGGATGCCGAGTCCGCGGGCGTGGGCGGCGATGCGGTCGCTGGACGGGCGCGTGAAGGGGAAGGGGGCCTCGGGGTCGGAGAAGCCGGCCATGAGGTCGGCGAAGTGGGCGCCTGGGATGCGGCGTTGGGTGTGCGGGGCGAGGCCGGAGACGAAGACGGCGGTGCCGTCCGGGTCGGTGCGGCGGTCCACGGTGGCATCGAGGAGGACGACGTCGGCCAGGTGCCGGTGCAGCCAACTCGCGTCCACGAGTGCGGAGTCGGTCACGGCCGGTCTCCCCCGGCCGGTCGGGCGCGGTGTCGCCATTCGCCCTGTTCGGGGCGGGCGAGGCCGAGGTTGTCGCGCAGGGTGCCGCCTGTGTAGGCGGTGCGCACCAGGCCACGACGGCGCAGCTCCGGTACGACGTGGTCGGCGAACTCCTCGAAGGCGGCGGGCACATGGGTGGCCTGGATCATGAAGCCGTCGGCCGCGCCCGCGTCGAGCCACTGCTCCATGGTGTCGGCGATGTCCGCGGGCGAGCCGATCATGTCGCCCTCGGTGCGGGCCCCGTACCAGCGGCCGATCTCGCGCACGCTGAGCTTCTCGCGCTCGGCGAACTCGACCACCTCGCGGTAGTGGCCCTCGACTCCCACTTCCTCCAGGGAAGGCAGCGGGCCGTCGAGGTCGTAGCGGGTGAGGTCCACGTTGACGTGGTAGGCCAACCGCGACAACCCGGCCTCCGGATGCACGAGTTGGGTGAACGCCTCGTGCTTGGCCAGCGCGTCCTTGAGGTCGGTGCCTACGACCGTCGTCGCGGCCGGAAGCACCTTGAGCTGCCCGGGGTCCCGACCGTGCGCCGCGGCACGGGACTTGACGTCGGCGTAGAAGGCGACGGCCGACTCCAGCGACTCGTGGCTGCAGAAGACGACATCCGCCCAGCGGGCCGCGAAGTCCCGGCCGGCCGGGGAGGCACCCGCCTGGATGATCACCGGGTAGCCCTGGGGCGGCCGGGGCACGCTCAACGGGCCGCGTACGGCGAAGCGTTGACCCCGGTGATCGACCGCGCGCACCCGGTCGGGCCGGCCGTAGATGCCGCTCTGCTTGTCTGCGACGATCGCGTCGTCGGCCCAGCTGTCCCACAGTTGGGCGGTGACCTCCAGGAACTCCTCCGCCCGGTCGTAACGCGCCTGGCGGTCGGGGAGTTTGTCCTGGCCGAAGTTCTGGGCCTCGGCGTCCTGGAAACTGGTGACCACGTTCCAGCCGGCCCGGCCACCGACGAGGTGGTCCAGGGTGGCCATGCTTCGGGCGAGGTGGAACGGCTCCTGGTAGCCGGTGGACACGGTGGCGGCGACCCCGAGGTGCTCCGTCGCCGCCGCCATCAGCGTGATGACCGGGATCGGGTCCAGGCGCGGGGTGCCGGTCCCCCAGGTGACGGCGGGGTCGAAGGACTCCCCGAGGCTGCGCGGCACGGCCAGGGAGTCGGGGACGAACGCCATGTCGAAACCGGCGCCCTCCAGGACGCGGGCGATACGGGTGTAGTGCGCGGCCGTGAGGAAACCGTCCGCTGCTTCGGGGTGCCGCCAGCCGACGGTTCCCTGGGGGCCCGCGTTCAGGAACGCGGCGAGGTGCAGGCGGGGGCCGGTGTTCGCGTCGTCGGTCGTCAAGTGGTGCTCCCTGAAGGGTGGTTCGGTGCGACGGGCCGGCTCAGACGGCGAGCAGCGACAGCTCGTCGAGCAGGGCCACGGCGAAGGAACCGGTACCGGTGGTCCGGGCACCGGCGCGTTCGGCGGCGACGGCGTACGCGGCGTGCGCGACGACGGTGGCGGTCAGCGCGTCGGGTACGACGGCGAGCGCGCCCGCGATCAGCGCCCCGAGGCTGCATCCGGCGCCGGTCACCTGCGTCAGCCGGACGTCACCGCCCGGCACGGCCACCGTGCGGGTGCCGTCCGTGAGGTAGTCGGTGGGGCCACTGACGGCGACGACCGCACCCGTGCGCCGGGCGAGGTCCTCCACGACACCGACGGCGTCCTCGGAGGAGAGGGTGGTCTCCACACCCTTGCCGGTGCTGTCACCGCCGGCGAGGGCGGTCAGTTCGCTGGCGTTGCCGCGGATGACCGTCGGCCGGTACTCCAGGAGCGAGGCGACGAACGCGTCGTACTCGACCGCTCCGGCACCGACCGCGACCGGGTCGAGCACCCAGCGGGTGCCTGCCGCGTGGGCCGTGCGGGCCGCGGCGGTGACCGGTTCGGCGGGGTTGCTGATCAGGGCCGCCGTGTTGATCCAGACGGCGCCGGCACCGGCCGGGAAGACGGTGGGGAAGTCGGCGGCGGAGCCGATGGCGGGGCCCGCGCCGACGGCCAGCAGGACGTTGGCGCTGAGGTTGGCGGCGACGTAGTTGGTGAGGCCGTAGACGAACGGGGAACCGCTGCGGATGGCCGCGATGCCTTCGGCGACCGCGGGGTCTTCGTAGGTGATCTCTTCCATGATGGTGCGTCTCCGGAGGCGTAGGAGGGAGGTCGGGCCGATGCCGCAGCACGAGGTGTATGCAACTGTATGCAGCAAGGTCCGGGACCCTCCAAGGCCTGACGGACTCATTTCACGAAGGTGCAACAACTGACGGCGGCCGATGGATCTCCGCACCCGCATGGCCGGAGGCTCCGAGCGTCACGGTGACGGCCTCCGCTCCCACACCGTCCAAGCGGTCGTCCACATGCACAACCTCGCCCCGCCCTTCATGTGCTCCCGCAACAGCGGCCTCCCGGCCGACGCCGTGCTCACAGCGCGCCCTCAAGACCGCTGGACCACGGTCAACAGCGGTGCGAACCGACCCTCACGATCACCCAAGGGCACGGTATCTGCGCAGGTCAGTGGCCTGGGGCTTCAGTCGTGCTTGAGCGAGGGTTGTTCAGTCCCGCCCGACGGCCGGGGCCTCAGTAGCTTGGCGGTGCGGACTGCGACGGCACGAGTGCTGGTTCTCCGCGCGGCGGAGCCACCGTCTTCCCGGTGTCCGGCCGCTTGCTCGTGCGCCGCCGCAGTCGTCCCAATGACCGGTAGAACCGGTCCGGCAGGAACGCGGCGTCCGCGATGATCATCGCGGCGGAGAAGAGCGGCAGCCCCATGAGGACGGCGATGCCCAGATGCATCCCCAACAGCACGGTCAGGACAGGGTATTTGAGCCGTCCGAACAGGACGAACGGGAAGGCGACCTGCACCAGCACGGTCAGGTAGCAGGCGATGGCAATCAGCACGTCGTGCTCGTCCGCCAGGAGGGAAAGCTCGGGCCAGGGCCGGAACAGGTCGAGGTTCAGGACGTAGTGGAGGGCGGTGCCATTGCCCCATGAGCCGCCCTGCACCTTGTAGAGGCCCGCGGACCCGTAGAGGAAGCAGACCTGGGCAGCGATGACGAACATGCCGCAGTTGTGGAGTACTGCCGTCAAGGTCCGGCGAGACGTGCCCAGTTGATGCCGGAACTCGCCTGCTCCTGAGCCGGCCGAGTTGCCCTTCCCCTTCTCCTCCCCCTTCCCCGCGGAGGCTCGGCGGCGGGTTCTGCGCGCGTCCAGGGACCAGCGTCGGCCGCATGCCGTGAAGACGAGGTACAGGGCCATGAGGAGGATGAGGTTGTCTCCTCCGTCGGTCATGAAGATCGCCCTGGCGTGGAACGACGCCACCACGACCGCGAACAGCACGGAGACCGCCCGGGTCCGCCAGCCCAGCATGAACAGCGCGGACGTGACGAGGGCCAGCGCGTAGCACGTCTCGAAGTACGGCCGGCTGTCGGACAGGGTGAGGATGCTGGCCCACCCGGTCTGGTCGAACAGCTGCCTGGCCAGCTTGGGCGTCCACGGTGACCCGGGCCCCCAGATCTCGTCACGGTGCGGAAACTCGCGCAGCAGGAAAGCGAGATAGAGGAGGCCGTAGCCGATGCGCAGAACGGCCGCGGCGTAGAGGGAGACCGGCTGCTCGGTCAGGACGGTGAGAAACGCACCGCTCGGCGGCGCTCCGCGGCGCGGCGGGCCGGCGTCCGCCCCGCCAGGGATAGATCGGTCCGGAGCGGGTGCCTGCTCAGTTTCCATGGGAGGTCACCTTCCACCAGGGCAGATACCGCGTTTCGACAGACTTCGGCGCGGCAGCGGAGGAGCCGGGGCCGGGCCCCTCGGCCGGCGCGGCGATGGGGATGGTGATCACCCGCAGCTGGACGGACTCGAAGGTGCCGCCTCGGTGGTCGGCGATGCGGGCCGCCGCGATGTCGGTCAGGTACTTCTGCATCATCAGCGCCCGCTCCGAGCGGGGCCGGTCGTCGCCACCATGGGTTTCGAGGTACGAACTCCAGGCCCGCCGCAGCATGTTCTGCGCGGTGTGGCTCGGGAAGACGTCGTGCCTCACCGCGGAGTTGTCGACGCCGCTCAGATCGAACCAGCCGCTCACCCGCACCCTGCCGTCCCGGGCGGTGTGCATGGTCCGTGCCGAGATCTGCCGGTTGACCGACTCCGGATCCGGCGCGAAGAGCCGCCAGTTCTGCTCGAACAGGGGGAAGACCCACGCGTTGACCTGCCGGCTGTACTGCCGGGAGAGGGGGTTGGGGGGTGCCACATGCAGAAACACGAGAAGTACGTGGACCAGAGCCGTCGCCAGACACAGAGCGACAGCGGCGCTGGTCCCCGCCTTCAGGAGAATGAGTGGAGGCTTCGAAGACCCTTGGCGCGGAGGGGTTGCCCCGCCCCGGTCCCCACTCCGGGCCCTGCCCGGATCCCCGCCCCGGTCCGGTTCGTCGACGTCCGCGGTTTCGGTGCCGCCGAGCACGGCCCCACCCGGCCTTTCCATCCTGGCTTCTCTCACTGTTTCTCCTGAGACTGCGCCAGCGGCGCGCGACGGAATCGACCACGATCCGTCGCGCGCCGCTCGTCCTGCTCGCTCAACGGGAGCTAGGCAGCTTTCTTGTGGTGGCCTTCGTGATCGTTGCCGTAGCCCTGGGGCTTGTGGGGCTTGTGGGGCTTGTGGGGCTTGTCGGGCTTGCCTTGATGCCCGCCATTGCCGCCATTGCCGCCGTAGCCGCCGTGCTCATCGGGCTTCCCGCCATGGTCATGGCCACCGGGCTTGTGGCCGTGATCGTGCTGGCCGTTTCCACCGGTCGAGCCGCCTGTCGCACCACCGTTCGTACCGCCCGTGGTGCCGCTCGTGCCGCCCGTCGTACCGCTCGTGGTAGCGCCCGCGATGACACCACCCAGCGCGCCGCCGGTGGTTCCGCCCGACGTCAGGACGCCGCCGAGGAGGCCGCCGCCGGTTCCGCCGCCCGTCGGCACGCCGCCGATGATGCCGACCGTGGTGCTGCCCGTCGTGCCCGCGGTGGCGCCGCCCGACGTGGCACCGGCCACGACGCCACCCGTGATCAGACCGCCGGTGGTTCCGCCGGCGGCACACGTACCGCGGTTGATCGTGTTGTTGTCCAGCGTCACGGCGCCGGTCCGGGCCAGCGCCCGGCCGGCGACGGTCGTTCCCGTGGTGACGGTGATCGACTCCTGGGCCATGATCGTGCCCACGAACGTGGAGTTGGTGCCGAGCGTGGCCGAACTGCCGATCTGCCAGTACACGTTGCAGGGCGAGGCGCCGTTGACGAGCGACACGTTGCTGCCGGACGCCGTCGTCAGGGTCGAACCGATCTGGAAGACCCATACGGCGTTGGGGTCACCGTGTGCGTCGAGCGTGAGCGTGCCGGTGATACCCGCGGAGATGGGTGCCTTGTAGACGCCCGGATCCAGCGTCCTGCCACCGAGTTCCACGGGGTCGGGAGCGGTGGGGTAGGTGACGTCCGGCGCCTGACCGGCGGCGTTGTTGTACCCCGTGACCAGGTCACTCTTGGCCTGGAGCGCCACCGCGTCCGCGGAGTGCTGGGCACCGATCACGGTGCCGGGCGGGAATCCGGTGATGGCCGTTCCCGGCGACACTCCCAGATCGCCGGTGATCGACGAGGGCCCGGTGTTGGTGACCTGGGAACCGGCCAGTACGGCGAAACTGGTCGCCGTACCGAGAGGCACAGGTGTGGCAACGGCACTTGCGCTCGTCGGCGTCATCGCGAGCACGACAGCGGCGATCACCACGGCCGTCAGCGCCGCGAGCCAGACCGACATGGTGCGCGGTAGCGGAGCGTCGGGGATATTCAGCGTCATCGAGGGGCCAACTCCTTTTGAGCGGATGGTCTTGGCGGTTCCCGGTCTCGCAGAATCGCCTGCCTCTGGCGTTGGCATATTACTGAGGAGTGTGCCAACTAATCTTTTCCATAAGAGGTCCCGCGAAATACATAGAAATGCTTAATGGGCCGGGTGGTTGCAAAACCGTAATTCTCACCAGGTGCGACCACCTGGCACGGCCGGCGGAACGGAAGACGCCGCGAGAAGATCACGCACCCCTCCCACAGAAGGCGGCCGTTCCTACGGACATCGGCCGGAACAAGGCCACTTGAAGATCTTTGGGTCTTCGACGAGAACACCGCCGCCGCCTGCGCTTATCCCACGCGCGAGGACCTGGTCACGCCAGACCGGCCGCGTGTGATCCACCCAGCAAGGCCAAGTCGCCGCATCTCGGTATTCCGCACCTGGCAGGCCGAAGAAAAGCGCGCGGCCGACGCATCGCTCGGGATATGCCCGAGCAGCGCTGTCCGAAGTATTATTGGCTGCAGGTTGGTTCACTCTCATGCGCAACCGACCGGAAGGGGGCTCCGGCGTGTTTGCGCCGGAACCATTGCCGTCACCGCCGGCGTTGCATCCCAGGAGACGTCGGCGCTCGACATGCCGGGTCTGCGGTCGTGGCGGTTGGATGTGCGGTGACATCCGGTCCGACGACGGGAGGCGCGGTGGCCGAGCCCATCCGTGTGCGCAGACTGACCGACCAGGAGGGGCAGAAGCTGCAGCAGGTCGTACGCCGGGGCAGTACCCACTCGGTGGGCCGGCGGGCGATGCTGCTGCCGGCCTCGGCCTGCGGCAACCGGGTGCCGGTGATCGCCCAACTCGCGGCGGCCGACGAGGACACAGTCCGGGATGTGATCCACCGCTTCAACGAGATCGGCCTGGCCTGCCTGGACCCTCAATGGGCGGGAGGCCGTCCCCGCCAACTCAAGGCTGATGACGAGGACTTAGTCATCCAGACGGCCACCACCCGCCCCACCAAGCTCGGCCAGCCCTTCACCCGCTGGTCGCCGCGCGAACTCGCCGCCTACCTGCGCAAAGTGCCCGGCCGGGTGATCCGCATCGGCCGTGAGGCGTTACGGCGCCTGCTCGCCCGCCGCGGCGTCACCTTCCAGCGCACCAAGTCCGGGCAGGAGTCCCCGGACCCCGCCCCGCCCGGGAGGCGAGGCTGGACCGTATCCAGTACGTCCTGGACCGCTTCCCGGACCGGGCTTTCGCCTTCGACGAGTTCGGCCCGCCCGGAATCCGGCCCACAGACGGCAGCTGCTGGGCCGAACGGACCCGGCCCGACCGACTGCCGGCCACGTACCACCACACCCACGGCGTCCGGCACTTCCCCGGCTGCTACTCGGTGGGTGACGACCGGCTACGGGGCGTCAACCGCCGCGAGAAGGGAGCCGGGAACACGCCGGCCGTACCGCAGTCGGTCCACGCCGCCCGGCCCGACGGCGCACCGATCTACGTGATCCCGGACATCCCGTCCGTCCACAAGGGCACCGACATCCACCGCTGGGCGAAGAAGCACAAGGCCGAGGCGCACTTCGGGCCCTGCCACTCCCACCTGCGATGGCGCAACGCCAACACCCGCCACCGCGACGTCCTGGCCGCACCGAGCCTCGCGCACCACCCCTCTCATAGCGTGTCAAGCGGCTCAACCAGCAGGACAGTCCCAGGCGACCTGGCACGCCCATGCGCGTCCGAGCCCATGACCTTCACTGCCGCAAGGTCGATACTCGAAGTCAGCATTAAGTCAGCATCAGTACCGCCAGAGCCCGCTCCGGACCGCCGAGGACCACCGAGGACCGCCAAGATCGACAACCGACCAAAACTACTCTGACCAGCAAATACACAGGCCAGAGGCCTACCTGAAAATCTCGCCGGGAGGTACCAATGAAGATGCTCATCAACGTCGCGGAAACCGTGGTCACGGACGCGCTGCGAGGCATGGCGGCCGCACATCCCGAGTTGACCGTGGACGTCGAGAACCGGGTGATCGTACGGCGGGACGCTCCCGTGGCCGGGCAGGTGGGGCTTGTTTCCGGTGGCGGGTCGGGGCACGAGCCGTTGCACGGGGGGTTCGTCGGGCCGGGGATGTTGTCGGCGGCCTGTCCTGGTGAGGTGTTCACATCGCCGGTGCCCGATCAGATGGTGCGGGCCGCGGCCGCCGTGGACAGCGGGGCCGGGGTGCTGTTCATCGTGAAGAACTACACGGGGGACGTCCTCAACTTCGACATGGCGGCCGAGCTGGCCGAGGACGAGGGCATCCAGATCGCCAAGGTGCTGGTCAATGACGATGTCGCCGTCATCGACAGTCTCTATACCGCGGGGCGGCGCGGCACCGGTGCGACGCTGTTCGTGGAGAAGATCGCCGGGGCCGCGGCGGCCGAGGGGCAGCCGTTGGACCGGGTGGCGGCGATCGCCCGGCAGGTCAACGAGAACTCGCGCAGTTTCGGTGTCGCGCTCAGCGCCTGCACCACCCCGGCCAAGGGCAGCCCCACCTTCGATCTCCCGCCGGGCGAGCTGGAGTTGGGCGTCGGTATCCACGGCGAACCGGGCCGGGAGCGGCGGGCGATGATGACCTCCGGCGAGATCGCCGACTTCTCCGTCCACGCGATCCTCGAAGACATGTCGCCGCGCAACCCGGTCCTGGTCCTGGTCAACGGCATGGGCGCGACCCCGCTCCTGGAGCTCTACGGCTTCAACGCCGAGGTCCACCGCGTCCTCGGCGAGCGGGGCGTCGCCGTCGCCCGCTCACTGGTCGGCAACTACGTCACGTCCCTCGACATGGCGGGTGCCTCGGTCACCCTGTGCCAGATCGACGAGGAACTGCTGCGGCTGTGGGACGCGCCGGTGAAGACGCCGGGACTGCGCTGGGGCATGTGACCCGGCGGCACACCCGGCCAACTCACCCACCACGCAAGGAGATCCCGTGCTCGACGCCGACTTCTTCCGCCGTTGGATGACGGCGACCGCCGCTTCCGTCGCCCGCGAGGCGGGACGGCTCACCGACCTCGACTCGCCCATCGGCGACGCCGACCACGGCGCGAACCTGCAACGCGGGTTCACCGCCGTGACGGCCACCCTGGAAAAGGAGGCACCCGACACCCCGGGCGCCGTCCTCGTGCTCGCCGGACGCACGCTCATCTCGACGGTCGGCGGCGCGTCGGGCCCGCTCTACGGCACCCTGCTGCGCCGTACCGGCAAGGCGCTCGGGGACGCTCCCGAGGTGAGCGAGGAGGAGTTCGCCCTCGCGCTGCGCACCGGAGTCGACGCGGTCATGACCCTCGGCGGTGCCGCGCCCGGCGACAAGACCATGATCGACGCGCTCGTCCCGGCGGTCGACGCGCTTCCGGACGGCTTCGCCGCGGCACGCGCCGCCGCGGAGGAGGGCGCCGTGGCCACCACGCCCTTGCAGGCGCACAAGGGCCGGGCGAGCTACCTCGGGGAGCGGAGCATCGGGCACCAGGACCCGGGCGCCACGTCCTCGTCGCTGCTGATCGCCGCACTCCAGGAAGCCGCGACCGCGGAGGCCACCGGTGAGTGACGGGAAGCTCGTGGGCATCGTGCTGGTGTCGCACAGCGCGGAAGTCGCCCTCTCCGTGGCCGAGTTGGCGCGGGGGCTGTCCGGCTCGGGCGTCGCGGTACCGCTCGCCGCCGCCGGCGGTACCGAGGGCGGCGGGCTCGGCACCAGTTCCGAACTCATCGCCGCGGCGGCCGCGTCCGTCGACCGCGGCGCCGGAGTCGCCGTCCTCACCGACCTCGGCAGCGCCGTACTCACCGTGAAGGCCCTCCTCGCCGAAGGCGACGAACTCCCGGCCGGCACCCGCCTCGTCGACGCCCCGTTCGTCGAGGGCGCGGTGGCCGCGGTCGTCACGGCGTCAACGGGAGCGGACCTGGACGCGGTGGAGGCGGCGGCCGCGGAGGCCTACACCTATCGGAAGGTGTGAGGTGGGGGGCGGGTTCGGGCGCGGGGGCGTAGCGCGGAGGGTGTGAGGCGGGGGCCATAGCGGAGGGTGTGAGGCGGGGCGCGCAGCGGAGGCGGACAGCGGGCGCCCTGCGGCGCTCGGCCCTGCGGCGCTCGGCCCTGCGGCGCTCGGCGCTCGGCGCTCGGCGCTCGGCGCTCGGCGCTCGGCGCTCGGCGCTCGGCGCTCGGCGCTCGGCGCTCGGCGCTCGGCGCTCGGCGCTCGGCGCTCGGCGCTCGGCGCTCGGCGCTCGGCGCTCGGCGCTCGGCGCTCGGCGCTCGGCGCTCGGCGCTCGGCGCTCGGCGCTCGGCGCTCGGCGCTCGGCGCTCGGCGCTCGGCGCTCGGCGCTCGGCGCTCGGCGCTCGGCGCTCGGCGCTCGGCAGCGGTCATGGGCCGGTCGGCCCCGGCCAAACCCACCAGCGCGACCCGTCTGACCGATTCATCGGACCGCGCCGCTGATCCGGGCCCTCATATCAAGCCGCCCGGCCAAGCTCTCCCCCGCCGACTCAGCCCGCCCACCCGAGCACACCGATACCCCGGGCCAAGACACATTCGCCCCGGGCGGCGCCCCGCCCCTTGCCCAGCCCAGCCCAGCCCAGCCCAGCCCAGCCCAGCCCAGCCCAGCCCCAAGGCCCACTCCCCCTACGGCATCTACGAAACCCCCTCCGCCGCGATCGCCAGGGCCGAGCGCAACGTCTCCGCCACCTCGGCCACCCCCACCGTCTCCCCCACCCCCGCATCGGCAACGGCCTCGGTCCACGCGAACCGCTCCACCGCCGCCCGCAGCGCCGCGTTCAGCATCGCCGCCTGGATCATGGGCCGTAGATCGTCGGCCGGTAGACCCGCTCGGTCGGCCAGGGCTCGGGCGAATGCCGGTTCGGCCTCGTCGTAGGTCTGGAGCCAGATCGCGCGGAGGCCCGGTTCCGTGCGGGTGAGGCGGACCAGGGCGGTGCCGGTGGCGCCGTCGGGGCCGGTGGCGGCGAGGAGGCCGGTCGTGAGGGCCGGGTCGAAGAGTTCCGGCAGGGGGTGGCCGGGGCGCCACTCGCGCAGGAGGGCGGCGATCACGTCGATGCCGGCCGAGAAGAGCGGTCGTACGCAGCTCTCCTTGCTCGGGAAGTAGCGCCACACGGTGCGCGCGGAGACGCCGACCGCCTGGCCGATCTGTTCGCCGGTGGTCGCCGTGACGCCCTGGGCGACGAACAACTCCACCGCGGCCCGGGCGATCTCCAGGCGGATCTCGGCCTTGCGTGCCTCGGTGAGAGGCGGGCGTCCCGTGCGTCCGCTGGGTGCGGTCATCAGTTCCCCTCCGGCTGCGGTCGTGACCTCCCGGGATTCTCCCTCATGTCTCACGCACGACTTTGTGTCACTCGAAGACATTAAGTCGTATGGTGAAAGCAACCCGGGCGGCGCGGAGCCCTCGCACTACGGACAGGAGCACCTCATGACCACTGGACTCGACGGACGCAGCGTCATCGTCACCGGAGCGGGTTCGGGCATCGGGCGTGCCACCGCCCTGGCCTTCGCCGCGGAAGGTGCCAAGGTCGTGGCCGCCGACCTGAACGCGGACGGCGCCGGGGCGGTCGTCAAGGAGATCGAGCAGGCGGGCGGTACCGCCGTCGCGGTCACGGGCGACCTGAGCGAGCAGGCGGTCGTGGACGAGGTGGTCGCGACCGCCGTGGAGCGGTTCGGCGGGGTCGACGTCCTGGTGAACAATGCCGGGATCATGGACCGAATGTCCGCACTGGCGGATGTCGAGGACGCGGAGTGGGACCGCGTCATCCGGGTCAATCTGACCGCGCCCTTCCTGCTCACCCGGGCCGCGCTGCCGCACATGCTGGCAGCGGGCAAGGGCGCGATCGTGAACACCGCCTCCGAGGCCGGCCTGCGGGGCAGTGCGGCGGGCGCCGCCTACACGGCCTCGAAGCACGGGGTGGTGGGCCTGACCAAGAACCTCGCCGTGATGTACCGCAAGCAGGGCATCCGCGCGAACGCCATCGCCCCGGGCGGCACCGCGACCAACATCTCCGTGGATGCGGACCGGGCCGCCCACGGTCCGGCGGCGCTCGGCCCGCACTTCGTCAACGTCGGCCGGCTGGCCCGGCCCGAGGAGCAGGCCGCCGCGATCGTGTTCCTCGCCTCGGACGCGGCGAGCAACATCAACGGCGTGATCCTGCCGGTCGACGACGGCTGGTCGGCGGTCTGACGACTCCGCCCCAGAGGGCTCGGCAGGCTGCGCCCTACGACCCCGGACTCCCGGCAGCGCCCTGCACGAACAGCCGCGCCAGCCGCTGCCCCGTCTCCACGGCCGCCGCGTGGTCCTCGATCGGCTTCACCTGCGAGTCCTTGAACACGATGTAGGTGACGCCGGCATCCGTCCCGCCGCCGCGCGGATCCGTGCGGATGCCCAGGCCCTTGGCCGTGGCGTACGACGCCTCGCCGATGATGTCGTGCGGGCCGACGTCTCCCACGACGGCGTACTGCACCCGGTCCCGGTAGACGACGGCGGCGACCGAACCGCCGCCGATGCCGTGGTCCCGGTGGTTCCAGAGGGCGCTCGCGGCGGGGACCACGATGTAGGGGAGCTGTTCGGCGTTCAGATAGCGGCCGTCGGACTGCTGGAAGGCCGTCATCGAGGAGAAGAGCGGGTCGGTGCGCGCGTTGCAGCGGGCGCCGGCCTGGCCGTCGCAGTCGATGTCCAGGTCGGCCTTCCAGTAGACGGCCTCCTTGGTGCCGCAGACCGGGATCGTCGCGCGCTCCCCGTCGTCACTGCGGTACCGGCCGCGCGAGACGGGCGTGCAGTCACGCACCTTGGCCAGCAGATCGGCGGCGCGGACGTCCCCCTCGCGCAGCGCCGCCGCCCCCGCCTGAGGTCGGACGAACGCGACAGGGGCGGCGGCGGGCAGCATGGTCGGGGCGAGCAGGGCGGCGCCGGCCGCGGCCAGCGTCAGCGACTGGACACGCACGATAGAGGACCCTCTCCTGGGTGATCTGACGGACACTCAGCCCACCCTGGTACCGGTCCGATCGAGCGGCCACCGGTAGAGGGCCGGACGGTGCACGCCTGAACTCCCGAAGGGGGCCCGGCCCCTGAACCCGCGTCACTCCCGACGGGGGCCGGGGACCCGAGCCCGTGTCGGCTCCGGCCACCCGGCCGCCCGCGCCGGCGCGGGATCAGCGACGACAGCGGTCCGCGCCACCGGCATGAACTGCCCACTCCCGGGGGCGAGTTCAGCCGTGAGGTTTCAGCATACGTAACCCTCGTGACCGGTCGGCAACGGCGCCCCTCTTGATGCGACCGCACCACCCGGGCCATATTGGTCCGGACCTTTTCCGCCGTGTGGTGCCCGCGCAATGCCGGGAGGCAGAAACGTGCGACGCGTCCGTGCCACCCCCGTTCTCCTCCGTGCCACCCCCAACCTCCTCCGTGCCGCCCTCGCTCTCCCCCGTACGGCCGTGGTGTGCGCCGCGCTCCTGCTGCTCGCGTCCTGCGGCATGACCGACGAGGAGGACGGCCACGCCCCCGGCGCCCCGGCGGGAGTAACGGCCGCGGCGGGAAGCGCCACCAGCGTGCACGTCATGTGGGACGCGGTCACGGCGGACCCAGGAATCGGCACCTACGAGATATATCGGGGCACCACGAAAGTGAAGGAAGTAGCGGGTTCCGAGCACATGGTGGATGTCACCAGGCTCCGGCCCGCCACCCTGTACACCTTCACCGTGCGGGCCCGGGACACCGACGGACGCCTCGGACCGCGCAGCCGGACGGTCCAAGCGCGGACACCGGTCGCCGTCGCGGCCGACCATTCGGCACCCACCCGTCCACTCACCCCGCAGGGCCGCGTCATCGGCAGCCGGGCCGTCCAGTTGTCCTGGGGCGGCTCGACGGACGACCGGGGTGTGGTGTCGTACGACATCTATCAGGGCGGGGCGAAGATCCACAGTGTGGGCGGAGCACAGACCGCGACCGTGGTCACGGGGCTACGGCCGAGCACGCGTTACTCCTTCACCGTGCGGGCCCGGGACGCCGCCGACAATCTCTCGCCCGCGAGCACGGCCGTGCCGCTCACCACCGCACCCGGCAACGACGACGGGAGCGGCACCGCCCCCACGGACTTCCGCGCGAGCACGCACCGGGGCGACGACGGGGCGTACTACATCGACCTGTCCTGGGTGCCGCCGCGCACGGACGGGGTGGTCACGGAGTACCAGATCCAACTCGACGGGCAGGCTGCCACCTCGCTGGTCTGGGGCGGGACCCCGCCGCGCGATCACGCGAAGTACAGCTTCTACACGGGCCGGGATACCGGGGTCAGTCATCGGGTGCGGCTCAGGGCGCGGTTGCCGGACGGTACGTGGGGCGGGTTCTCGGCGGAGCGGACGGTGACGACGGGCGATGCGGGGGCGTAGGTGAACCGTGGGATTCGGCTCATGGAACTGGGAATTCCGGTGGCTCGCCGCACACCGCCCCGGCCGTCGCCGCACCGCTGACCGGGGAGGGTGTGCGGCGGGCGGGCGTTGAGCTGGGAGCCTTTGGCGGACGAGGAGTTCGTGCGGGTCGCCTCGCCCGCGTGGGCGGAGCGCGTCGGGGCCGAGGGGCTCACCGCGCCACACAGGGGTGCCCCTCGTGTCGTATGCGGAGGATCCGCCGATCGCGTGCCGCTACTGGCGGCGCGCCTTCGGTGCCCGGCTCGGCGGGCAGACCTCGATCACCGTGCCCGAGCTGCGCGGGGTACCGGCGACGGTCGTGACCGAAGCCAGGATCACCGCCCTCCCCCGCCATCTCCGACTGGCCGAGCCGGCGTCCGGCGCGCTGGTGCCCCTCCCCCTGTCGGCGAGTCCCCGCGCCCCTGACCGCGCGTCACCCCTGGGCCGGACGAAGGAATCCGTCACCTGCCCGGTCCCCGTCCGCATGCGGGACGGGCCGGGAACACGTTGGCTTCCTTGGAGGCAGCACGGCCGTTTCCCGATCCCGGCGGCGCAAGGGATGTTCCGCCAACCGTGCCGCCGGAGGGCAGTCCCATGCGCACTTTTCAGCTACTACTCCGCTCCGGCCTGACCGTGACAGCCGCCGCCGCTCTTCCCCTCGCCCTGACCGCCGGAACCGCCGGCGCGGCGTCGGGGATCTCCGTGAGCACGACCGGGACCACGGTCTCGGTCACGACCAGCGCGTGCTCCCAGAACCGCACCACCGGCGTCTGGGGCACCGGTTCGCTCCTCACCAGCAGCCAGGGGAGCTTCGCCGAGGGCCGCAAGGCGACCCTGGCGGGGACGACCGTCAGCCAGTCCACGGCCTGGACGAACGTCACCCCGGGCACCTACACCGTCATCGTCATGTGCCAGAACGCCAGCACGCCCGCGGGCACCCAGTCCGTGATCGTGTCCAGGTCCACGACCCCCACGGTCTCCGCCACGGCCTCGCCCACGCGCGGCGTCATGGGCGGCCTCGGCGGGGCCACCAAGGACTACGGCCCGCTCACCCTGGCGGCGGGCGGGGGCCTGGTCGGAGTCGGCGTCATCGCGACGGCCTGGTTCCTGCGCAGGCGCGCGAAGCCGTACCGCCTCTGACCGTCCACGACCACGACCACGAGGGGCCGCCCGGCGACCGGCGGCCCCTCCCCCATGCCCTACGGCCACCACCTCCCGACGCTCTACGGCAGTTCGGCGAACTCCTCGATCGCGTGGGTGAGCCACTGCGTCCAGAAGGTCTCCAGGTCGATGCCGGCGCGCAGCACGAGGTGCTGGAGCCGGTCCTGGGGGCTGCCCCGGCCGGGCGGGAAGTCGCGCTTCTCGATCTCCTCGTACTCCGTCAACTGCCGCTGGTGCAACGCGAGATGGTGGCGCAGGTCGGTCTCGATGCCGTCCGTGCCGACGACCGCCGCGGCCCGCAGCCGCAGCAGCATCGTGTCGCGCAGCGGCTTGGGGTCCTGGGAGGTCGCGGTCCAGCGGGCCAGTTCGGCGCGGCCCGCGGGCAGGACCTCGTAGCGCTTCTTCTGTCCGCGGGCCGGCTGCTCGGTCGCCAGCGCCCTGATCTGGCCCTCGGCCTCCAGTTTTCCCAGCTCGCGATAGATCTGCTGGTGCGTCGCCGACCAGAAGTAACCGATCGACCGGTCGAAGCGCCGGGTCAGCTCAAGACCCGAGGACGGCTTCTCCAGAAGGGCGGTGAGGATCGCGTGCGGGAGTGACATGGGGTCATCCTAGGGACGGGCCTCGGTCCTGCGGACGGGCCTCAGAGGCCGGCCGCGACCTCGGTGCCCTGCTTGATGGCACGCTTGGCGTCGAGTTCGGCGGCGACGTCGGCACCGCCGATGAGGTGCACGCTGCGGCCGGCGGCGGTCAGTTCGTCGTAGAGGTCGCGGCGCGGGTCCTGCCCGGTGCACAGGACGACCGTGTCGACCTCCAGGACCGTGGAGCGGCCGTCGACGGTGACGTGCAGTCCGGCGTCGTCGATCAGGTCGTACTGGACGCCCGGGACCATGGTGACGCCCCGGTGCTTGAGTTCGGTGCGGTGGATCCAGCCCGTGGTCTTGCCGAGGCCGGCGCCGACCTTGGTCGCCTTGCGCTGGAGGAGGTGGACGCTGCGCGGCGGCGCGGGCCGCTCGGGCGCGGTGAGGCCGCCGGGGGCCGCGTAGTCCATGTCGACGCCCCAGGCGCGGAAGTACGTCGCCGGGTCCTCACTCGCCTTGTCGCCGCCGTCGGTGAGGAACTCGGCGACGTCGAAGCCGATGCCGCCCGCGCCGAGGATCGCGACGCGGTCGCCGACGGGGACGCGGTCGCGCAGGACATCGAGGTAGCCGACGACGCTGGGGTGGTCGACGCCGGGGATGTCGGGGGTTCGCGGGGTGACGCCGGTGGCGACGACGACCTCGTCGTAGTCCGCCAAGTCACCTGACTTCACACGGGTGTTGAGGCGTACGGCCACTCCGTGCTCGTCGAGTCGCGTGCGGAAGTAGCGCAGTGTCTCGTCGAACTCCTGCTTGCCCGGGACCTGTCGGGCGACGTTGAGCTGTCCGCCGACCTCGCTCGCGGCGTCGTACAACGTCACGTGGTGGCCGCGCTCGGCGGCCGAGACCGCGCACGCCAGACCTGCCGGACCCGCACCGACCACCGCGACGCGTTTGCGCAACCGCGTTGGGGCGAGGACGAGTTCGGTCTCGTGGCAGGCGCGCGGGTTGACCAGGCAGGAGGTGATCTTCCCGCTGAAGGTGTGGTCGAGGCAGGCCTGGTTGCAGCCGATGCAGGTGTTGATGGCGTCGGAACGGTCGGCCGCGGCCTTGGCGACGAAGTCCGGGTCGGCGAGCATCGGGCGGGCCATCGACACCATGTCGGCGTACCCGTCGGCGAGCAACTGCTCGGCCAGTTCAGGGGTGTTGATGCGGTTGGTGGTGACGAGCGGGATCGAGACCGCACCCATCAGCTTCTTGGTGACCCAGGTGTACGCCCCGCGCGGCACCGAGGTCGCGATGGTCGGGATGCGGGCCTCGTGCCAGCCGATGCCGGTGTTGATGATGGTCGCCCCGGCGGCCTCAACTGCCTTGGCCAGACTGACGACTTCGTCGAGCGTGGAGCCGCCCGGCACGAGGTCCAGCATCGACAGCCGGTAGACGATGATGAAGTCCTCGCCGACCGCCTCGCGGACCCGGCGCACGATCTCGACGGGGAAGCGCGTCCGGTTCTCGTACGAGCCGCCCCAGCGGTCGTCGCGGTGGTTGGTCTGGGCGGCGATGAACTCGTTGATGAGGTAACCCTCGGAGCCCATGATCTCGACGCCGTCGTACCCGGCCTGCCGGGCGAGGCGGGCCGCGCGGGCGTAGTCCTCGACGGTCTGCTCGACCTCGGCGTCGGTGAGCGCGCGGGGCGGGAACGGGCTGATCGGCGCCTGGACGGCGCTCGGCGCGACGAGGTCCTGGTGGTAGGCGTACCGCCCGAAGTGCAGGATCTGCATCGCGATCCGCCCGCCCTCGCGGTGCACGGCGGCGGTGATCTCGCTGTGCTGCGCGGCCTCGGCGTCGGTGGTCAGCTTGGCGCCGCCCTCGTAGGGCCGGCCGGCCTCGTTGGGCGCGATGCCACCGGTGACGATCAGGCCGACCCCGCCACGCGCGCGTGCCGCGTAGAACTCCGCCATGCGCTCGAAACCGCGCTCGGCTTCCTCCAGGCCTATGTGCATGGAGCCCATGAGGACCCGGTTGGGCAGTGTGGTGAAGCCCAGGTCGAGCGGGTTCAGCAGGTGCGGGTAACGACTCATCGGGGCCTCCGTGCGCGGTGTCGTGAGTCTTTTGTAGAGGACGGGGAGGCCTTTATGCAACTAGTTGCACAATCGGGGATGGGTCATGGGGTGGGTCATGGCGTGGGCCACGGGGAGTCGCCCCGCTCCCGATTCACAGGGATTTATTACCGCTTCTTTATCGCCCACCCCGGAGAATCACAGGCAGGCGTGCCGGTGGGGTGCCGCGCGCGTGGCCTAGGGAGCGAGCCGTGACGCACGATCCTGAGCACGAAGCCGACGACAGCGCGGCGGTACCTCCGATGCCCGACCACGCACCGGAGTGGGAGGTGCTCACGGGCCCCGGCGGAGCTGAACGCGATGGCGGTCTCGACCGCTTGTGGCGACAGCGGTCGAGGCGTTCCCGGGCGGTGATCGCCGTGGCCACCGTGGGCGTACTGGCGCTCGGCGGAACGGTCGCCTACGCGGCGACGTCGGGGGGTACGGGCAGCGCCGCCGTACCCGCCGCCGCGGGCTCCCCGTCGGGAACACCGTCGCCCGGCGGACCCGGCTTCCGGCACGGGGGCGGCTTCGGCCTCGGCGGCGCGGCCGTGCACGGCGAGGCGACGGTCAAGGACAACGCCACCGGCAAGTGGGTCGTACGGATCTGGCAGCGCGGAACGGTCACGAAGGTCGACGGCGACCAGGTCACCGTCAAGAGCGACGACGGCACGTCCTGGACCTGGACCGTGGGCTCGGCCGCCACCCCCCAGGGCACCGCCGCCCTCAAGAAGGGCGACACAACCTCCCTCACCGGCACCCGCTCCAACACCGGCACCCGCACAGCCGACCGAGCCTTCACAGGCACCTTCGACCACAAGGGCCCCGGCGACGGACGCGGCGGCCCGAACGGCCGAGGCCCCGGCCCCTGGGGACGCGGCGACCACAGCCCCAGCGCCACGCTGAGCCCGTCCGGCAGCGACGCCACGACCTGACCCGCACCGCCAGCCGGACCTTCACGGACACCTTCGACACTCGCGCGCTACACCGCCCCCGCCACCCCGACCCCGATCACAACATTCGCGTACAACTCCTCCGAATACGCCGACCGCGTCTCCAACCCAGCACGCGTGAACGCCTCGACCGCCGCCGGGAGTTGACGCTCACTCGTCTCGACGAGGAGGCAACCGCCGGGAGCCAGCCAGGCGGGGGCACCGGTCGCGACCTCGCGGAGTATGGCGAGGCCGTCCGTGCCGCCGTCGAGGGCGACCAGGGGTTCGTGGTCGCGGGCCTCGGCGGGTAGGAGGCCGACCTCGCCCGTGGGGACGTAGGGCACGTTGGCCGCGAGGATGTCGACGCGACCGCGCAATGCGTCGGGCAGCGCGGCGAAGAGGTCGCCCTCGTGGACCTGGCCGCCGTAGGAAGCGACATTGCGGCGGGCGCAGCGCACGGCGACGGGGTCGATGTCGGCGGCGTGCAGTTCGACCCGGCCGAGGGCTGCGGCGAGGGCCGCGCCTACCGCGCCGGTGCCGCAGCACAGGTCCACGACGACGGACGCGTCCGGGGCGTGCGCGAGGGCCTGTTCGACGAGGAACTCGGTACGGCGGCGGGGCACGAAGACGCCGGGTTCCACGGTGATGCGCAGGCCGCTGAACTCGGCCCAGCCGACGACGTGTTCGAGGGGCAGGCCCGCGACCCGGCGGTCCACCATCGCGGCGAGTTCGTCCGGGGTGCGCGCGGCGGAGAGGATCAGTCGCGCCTCGTCCTCGGCGAAGACACAGCCCGCGGCGCGGAGCGCGGTGACGACGGAGGCGGGGGAAAGAGGGGGCATGAGAGCCGAGAGCCTTTCGGGCGGTAACCGAAGGGCGCTCTCGCGGTCACCTAGCGGCGGTGATCCGCGTTGTCCTGAGGTGAGAGCACCCGACCTGACACAGCGGTAATGGGTCTCACCTCCCAGGAGTTCAGGGCCGCGACCGTCCGCGACCGAGGAGCACACTACCCCAGCCACCGGGCCCGCGCGGGGCCGAGTACCTCTCTGAGTTGTATTCTGCAACAAGCAGCTGAGCGAGGGAGATTCCAGTGCGAGCGGACCGGGCCGTGGAGACCATCCAGCGCGAGATGACGATCTTCGCCCGGCGCGCCCGCGCCTCGGCGGGCCGCCTCCATCCCGAGCTGTCACTGGTGTCGTACACCTTGCTCAGCCACCTGGAGGAGCAGGACGGCTGCCGCGCCACCGACCTCGCCGCGCACTACGCCCTCGACAAGTCCACCGTCAGCCGCCAGGTCGCCGCGCTGGAACGCGCCGACCTCATCGAGCGCCGCCCCGACCCCGAGGACCACCGCGTCCAGGTCCTGCACCTCACGCCCGCCGGCCGCCGGATCCTCGCCCAGGTCACCGAGAACCGCCAGGCCGCCTTCCGGGAGCGGCTCGCGGACTGGCCCGAGGAGGACCTGACCCGGTTCGCCGGCTATCTGGAGCGCTACAACGCGTGGCCGGGCGAAACCGAGGGCGGCGGCTGAGCGGCCACCGGCCCCTTCGGTTCTACGACACCCCCACGGACCGCGACTGCGTCAGGTGCTCCGGCGCCCGTGCCGCGAGGAACGCGGTGTTGAGGCGCAGCCGGAAGCCCAGGGACTCGTACAGCCGTATGGCGGTGGCGTTGCCCGCGCCGGTGTGCAGGAACGGGGTCTCGCCGCGTTCGCGGATGCCGTGCGCGACGGCCAGGATGAGACGGCTCGCGAGTCCCTCGCCACGGGCGGAGGGGTCGGTGCAGACCGCGCTGATCTCGGTCCAGCCGGGCGGGTGGAGCCGTTCGCCGGCCATGGCCACGAGGGCGCCGTTGCGGCGGATGCCCAGGTAGGTGCCGAGTTCGACGGTGCGGGGCAGGAAGGGGCCGGGCTTGGTCCGTTCCACGAGGTCGAGCATCTCGGGGACGTCGGCCGGGCCGAGGACGATCGCCTCCGGCTCCGGTGCGGCGGCCAGCCCGTCGTCGACCATCTGCACGCCGTCGATGTGGAAGGTGATCTCCCAGTCGTCCGGCACCCGGTCCCGGAACCCGAGGAGCGGGATCTCGGCGCCCGGCCCGGACATCGCGGCGACGTCCGCCCAGTCGTCGGCGTCGGGCTCGTCGGGCAGGGCCAGCCACGGGGTCACGTCGACCGGGTAGCGCAGCACCCGTCCGCGCCGCTCGGCGAAGTGGGCGTGCGGGCCGGTGAGGGCGGCGCGGGCCGGGTTGTCGAGGACGCGTTCGTCGGACGTGCTCATACGGCGACCTCGATCACGATCTTGCCGCGGGCGTGACCGGCCTCGACGGTGCTCAGCGCCTCGCCGGCCTGGTCGAGCGGAAAGGTCCGGGTCACGTGCGGGTCCAGTTGGCCCTTGATCACGAGCTGCGCGAGCGCGTCGAGGACGGCGGAGTTGCGGGCGCGTTCGACACGGGCGCCGCCGAGCTTCTCGACCTCGGGAGCGGGCGCCCCGGCGGTGATCAGCTTCGCGGGGTCGGTGAGGAGCGTGGCCGCCTCGGCGAGCACCTCGCCGCCGACGAGGTCGTAGGCGCCGTCGACGCCGTCCGGGGCGACGGCCCGTACACGTGCGGCCAGGTCCGGTCCGGAGGGGACGTGGACCGCGCCCAGCGACTCCACGAAGTCCTTCTTGCCCTCGCTCGCCACACCCACGGCGCGCAGTCCCAGCGCGCGGGCGATCTGCAGGGCCGCGGAGCCTACGCCGCCGCCCGCGCCGGTGATCAGCACGGTCGCGCCGACGGGCAGGTCGAGCTGGCGGATCCCGTCGTACGCGGTCGCCGCGGCGACGGGCAGGGTGGCGGCGTCCGTGAAGGACAGCTCGGCGGGCTTGTGCGCGGTGACCGTGGCGGGCAGCAGGGCGTACTCGGCGTATCCGCCGGCCACGGTGCTGCCGAACACCTCGTCGCCGACGGCGAATCCGGAGACTCCGGCACCGATCTCCCGTACGACTCCGGAGACCTCCTGGCCGAAGACCGCGGGGAACGCGCGCGAGCCGGTCTCGCCGGGCCGCCGGTAGCCGGTGCGCTGCTTCCAGTCGACGGGGTTCACCCCGGCCGCGCGCACCGCGACGAGGACCTCACCCGGACCGGGGCTGGGCCGGTCGACCTCGACGAGTGCCTCGGTCTCGGGTCCCCCGTAACGCGTGAAGACGTACGCCTTCGGCATCTGTTCCCTCACTCTCCTTCGCAGTCACCGGATCAGCTGTGGTCACGACAACAGCCGCACAGCGGCGGCACGACCACCGGTTCTCCGCACTCAAGCCGCATTGAGGACCAAGGTCGACCGCCGGGCGGCTATTCCCCGGAGCACGGAGAGTTCATACGGCCGCAACGATCGCCGGGCACCCTCGGACCTGGGCATACCTCGTGGACGCGTACCGTTGAAACGAGAAACCACTGATCACGCTCGCCCGGCGGACCCGCGCCGCAGCGGCCTGGAGGCTCCACCCGTATGCACGTCACCCGAGGCTTCACCGGACGCCCGCGCGTCCCCGACGCCGGCCTGCCGCCCGGCCAGTACGACGCGGGCGACGACTGGCCCGTCCTGTCCGCCGAGGTCACCCCCGACCTGGCACCGGCCGACTGGACGTTCCGCGTCGACGGACTCGTGGAGCAGCCGCACACGTGGAACTGGACGCAGGCGCACGAGCTGCCCTCGTCGGCCTACGAGGGTGACATCCACTGTGTGACGAGCTGGTCGAAGTTCGGGGTGCGGTTCGGGGGCGTCTTCCTGGACGCGTTCTTCGATGTGGTGCGGCCCCATGTGTCCGCCACACATGTGGTCGCGTATTCGCACACCGGCTACACCACGAACCTCCCGCTCGAAGACGTGACCGGCGGCCGGGCCTGGATCGCGTGGGAGTACGACGGCAAGCCGCTGCCCGCCGAGCACGGCGGCCCCGCCCGGCTGCTGGTGCCGCACCTGTACTTCTGGAAGAGCGCCAAGTGGATCGCGGGCCTGCGTCTCCTCGACCACGACGAGCCGGGCTTCTGGGAGCAGAACGGCTATCACGCCCGGGGCAACCCCTGGGAGGAACAGCGGTACTCCGGTGACTGACACCTTCGCGCCCGACACCAGGTTCGCGGTGCCGGGACGCATCGCCGTGAGCAACCGCGCCGCCGCCGTGTGGCAGACCGCCACGCTCACCGAGATCCGCCGGGAGACGCCACACGCCTCGTCGTTCCGGTTCGCGGTGCCCGGCTGGGCCGGACATCTGCCCGGCCAGCACCTGATGCTGCGGCTGCGCGCCGAGGACGGCTATGTGGCGCAGCGCCACTACTCGATCGCCTCGCACCCGGACGACGCCGGGTATGTGGAGCTGACCCTGGACCATGTCGAGGGCGGTGAGGTGTCGGGCTGGTTCCACACGGTGGCCAGGCCCGGTGACGAGGTCGAGGTGCGCGGCCCGCTGAGCGGCTTCTTCGCCTGGCCCGGCGACCGGCCCGCACTGCTGCTGGGCGCCGGTTCCGGGGTCGTACCGCTGATGTCGATGCTCCGGCAGCACCGGGCGCGGGACCTGTCCGTGCCGCTGCGGCTGGTGGTGTCGGCGCGCAGTCCCGAGGAGTTGATCTACGCGCGGGAGTACGGCGCCGAGACCACGGCCGTGTTCACGCGCAGCGCGCCGGAGGGTGTGCCGGTGGGACGTATGGCCGCCGCGCATGTGGCGCCGCTCCTGGCCGAGCAGCCCGCTGGTGGATGGGAGGCCTATGTGTGCGGCTCCAACGGCTTCGCCGAGCACGCCTCGCGACTCCTGGTCGAGGCGGGCCAGCCGGTGGACCGCATCCGCATCGAACGGTTCGGCTGAGGATCTACTGGTCGACACGCGGTCTCCCGGCCGATCCACTCGGCTCCGGTTGAGAGAAGTACCTCGGAGGGGGTACGACTTCTGTGTGGACGCTCGCATGCGTGCGCGGTGTCGAGGCGGCGGCGGACCGGCCCCACAGAGGGCTTCCGGCCTTACGGTTCCTCGGCACCGGTGACGGCGAGGAGACCGACATGCGGACCCGGGTACGGAGTCGACGCCGACGGCGGAATCCGTTGCGGCGCCGGTCGGATGTCGTGGAGGCGTGGACGGCGCTGGCCGTCACCCTCCTGCTGTTCGTCGGCGCGCCCCTGGCCGGCGCCGCCGCGGGCCTGTGGGCCCATGACCAGGCCCGGACCATCGCCGCGACCCAGCGCGCCGACCGTCATCGCGTCCACGCGAAGGTGATCGGCAACCCGCCCGCCCAGCTCCCCTCCGTGGAGGGGAACCGCCCGCGCAGCTTCCCGGTGGCGGTGCGCTGGACCGAGCCGGGCAAGGGCACGCGTACGGCCACGGTCGCGGTCCCGGCGGACACGGGACGCGGTGACGTGGTGGCCGTATGGCTCGACGCCAAGGGCCACAGTGTCGCCCCGCCACCGGGTGAGGTGGCCGTCTGGCAGCACACGGTGACCGTCGGCATGTGGTCGGCGGCCGGCGTGATCGGCCTGGCCCTTCTCGCGCGGGCGGTGACCCAACGGGTCTCCCTGCGACACCGGTTGGCCGAGTGGGAACGGGACTGGGCGCTCACGGAGCCGCAGTGGACCCGACGCCGGGCGTGACGAACCTGAAGTGACGGAGGCGGACGTGACGAACCGGAGATGACGGAGACGGGCGTGACGAACCGGAGAAGACGGAGGCGGGCGTAACGTCCGACGGGCCGCGACGGGTGCCGCAGGCGTGGCACACCACCCACGACCACCCCGACCGGCCTGACACCTCAACAACCTATGCCCACAAGCCAGTTGAGCCACGCCACCGCACCCCACCCGCAGCCCCTACACCCCTCGCTGCATCCGCCGAGCAACCCGCCCATGGTCCCGCAGCACATCCCTCAACCCGGCCAGCACCGGCTCGCCCCGCTCCACCAGCACCCGTCCGCCCACAACCGTCGTCCACGCCCGCGCGGGCCCGCACCGCAGCCACGCCTCGACGGGATCACTCACCGCCCCGGCCAGCGCGACCTCGTGCAGATCCCAGACGACCAGGTCGGCACACGCGCCCGGTCGCAGGTGCCCCAGCTCGTCAGCCCGCCCCAGACACCGCGCCGAACCCCGCGTCGCGATGTCGAGGGCGTCCCGCGCGGTCATCGCACCGGGCCCGCCCCGATAGCGCCCCAGCAGCAGCGCACCCCGCGTCTCCATCCACAACGAGGCGTGATCGGTCGAGGCGGAACCATCACAGCCGATCCCCACCGGCAGCCCCAGCTCCCGCATCTCCTTCACCCTCGCCGTGCCGCCCCCGATGAGCATGTTGGAGCTGGGGCAGTGCGCCACGCCGACCCCCGCGGCGGCGAGGCGGCGCAGCTCGTCGTCGTTCGGGTAGATGCAGTGAGCTACCCAGGTGCGGTCGCTCATCCAGCCGGTGTCCTCGAAGTACTCGACGGGCCGGCAGCCGTAGGTCTCCAGGCAGTACGTGTCCTCGTCGCGGTCCTCGGCGAGATGCGTGTGCAGGCGTACGTCGTACCGCTCGGCGAGTTCCGCGGTCGCCGTCATCACGTCCTTGGTGACCGAGAACGGCGAGCAGGGTGCGAGCGCGACCCGGATCAGCGCGCCCGGTTCCGGGTCGTGGTGGGTCTTGATCAGCCGCTCGCTGTCGGCCAGTACCTCGTCGGTGCTCTGTGTGACGCTCCTCGGCGGCAGTCCCCCGTCCTCGACGGAGCGGGTCATCGAACCGCGGGTCGCGTGGAAGCGGAAGCCGATGTCACGGGCGGCGCGGATCTCGGCGTCGACCAGGTAGGGGCGCGGATGCACATAGAGGTGGTCGGAGGATGTGGTGCAGCCGCCCATGAGGAGTTCCGCCATGCCGACGTACGCCGACACGTACGCGGCCTCCTCGTCGAGGCTCGCCCACAGCGGGTAGAGCGTGGTCAGCCAGTCGAAGAGGGTGCCGTTGACGGCGGGGGCGTAGGAGCGGGTGAGGTTCTGGTAGATGTGGTGGTGCGTGTTGATCAGGCCCGGGGTGACGAGCCTCCCGGCGGCGGAGACGGTCGCAAGCGCCTCGGGCTCGGTCCCTCCCGCACCGACGGCGGTGACCCGACCACCCGTGACGGCGACCCAGCCGCCCGGGATCTCCCGCTCGCCGTCCACGACGAGCAGTTCGGCGTCCTTGACCAGCAGGTCCACGGCTGACGACATGCCGACATGGTAGGCGCGGGGCGCCGCACGAGCCTGGCGAGTCCTCCGATGTCACACGTACGGTGTGATCATCCGCACTCACACGTCGCAAAGGCGGTCATCGATGGCCCTGTTCGACCTTCCGCTCGACGAACTCCGCGCGTACCGCAGCGATTCCGCCGAGCCCGAGGACTTCGACGCCTTCTGGTCCAAGACCCTCCAGGAGACCCGCGAGCACGATCTGGACGCCCGCTTCGAACCGGTCGACACGGGACTGTCCACGGTGAAGGTGTACGACGTGACGTTCGCCGGGTTCGGCGGTCACCCGGTGAAGGGCTGGCTGCGACTGCCGGCCGACGCGGCCCAACCCCTGCCGCTGGTCGTGGAGTTCGTGGGTTACGGCGGTGGGCGCGGCCTCCCGCACGAGAACCTGCTGTGGGCCTCGACGGGCCGCGCGCACTTCATCATGGACACCCGCGGGCAGGGCAGCGCGTGGGGCGGCGGCGGTGGCACCCCGGACCCGGTGGGCGGCGCGCCCGCGTACCCCGGCTTCATGACCCGGGGCATCGACGCCCCCGAGAACTACTACTACCGCCGGGTGTTCACGGACGGCGTGCGAGCCGTCGAGGCGGCCCGTTCCCACCCCCTGGTCGACCCGGCGCGCACGGTGGCCCTCGGCACGAGTCAGGGCGGCGGCATCACCATCGCCGTCGGCGGACTGGTGGGTGACCTGGCGGGGATCGCGCCGGACGTGCCGTTCCTGTGCGACTACCCGCGCGCCGCGACCCTCACGGACCGCGACCCGTACCGGGAGATCGGCAACTACCTCAAGACCCATCGCGGCCGCACCGAGGACGTCCTGCGCACGCTCTCGTACTTCGACGGCGTCCACTTCGCGGCCCGGGGCCGCGCCCCCGCGCTCTTCTCGACCGGCCTGGAGGACCAGACCTGCCCGCCCTCGACGGTGTTCGCCGCGTTCAACGCGTGGGCGCACGAGGACAAGAAGATCGAGGTGTACGACTTCAACGACCATGAGGGCGGCGGTCCTTACCAGGAGGCCGTGAAGCTGGACTGGCTGCGGTCGTACGTCTGAGGGGCGCGGAATGAACACCGGAGAGGCCGCCGAACGGTTCGTGCGGGTCTGGGCGCGCGCCTGGGCCGAGCACAACGTGGACACGCTGCTGGAGCTGTACGCCGAGGACTGCGTCCACCGCTCGATGCCGTTCCGTGAACCGCACCGGGGGCGGGCCGGGTTGGCCGCCTATCTCCGGTGGTCGTTCGCGGCCGAGCGGGTGGGCGATGTGCGGTTCTCGGCGCCGGTCGTCGGTCAACACAGTGTCGCCGTGGCCGAGTTCAGGGTGCTGGCCGAGGAGGACGGTGAGCCGTCCACGCTGGCCGGCTGTGTCTTCGTGCGCTTCGACGGTGATGGTCTGGCCGTGGAGACCCGCGACTACTGGCACACGGAGCCGGGCCACCGGGAGCCGGCCGGCACCTTGTTCCTGAACTGAGCGTACGGCGCCTTCCGGTCAGTCCGACCAGTCGGTATGTTCAGGGTTCCGGGCCGCAGCGTCGCGGCCCGGACGCCCGGCACACCACGGAGGCCCCATGTCCGAGCACCAGCCAGCCGTCGACGGCCACTGCGACCCCCGCTTCACCGCGGTGCGCACGGCGTTCGAGGAGAACTTCCGGGACCGCGACGAACTGGGCGCCGCGCTGACCGTCACCGTCGGCGGCGAGACCGTGGTCGACCTCTGGGGCGGCTGGGCCGACGAGGCACGGACCCGCCCCTGGGAGCGGGACACCGTGGTCAACGTGTGGTCGACGACGAAGGGCCCGGTGGCCCTGTGCGCCCACATCCTCGCCGACCGCGGCCTGCTCGACCTCGACGCCCCGGTGGCCACGTACTGGCCGGAGTTCGCCGCCGCCGGCAAGGAGAACGTCCTCGTACGCCACCTGCTCTCGCACCGCGCCGGACTGGCCGGCCTGCGCGAGCCGCACTCTCTCGCGCAGCTCTACGACTGGGAGTTGACCACCGAGCGGCTCGCGGCGACGGAGCCCTGGTGGGAGCCGGGGACGCGGTCCGGGTACCACGCGCTCACCTACGGCTTCCTCGTCGGCGAAGTGGTGCGCCGCGTCTCGGGGTTGCTCCCGAGCGCCTTCCTGGAGCGCGAGGTCACCGGCCCGCTCGGGATCGACTTCACCATCGGGCTGCCGGAGAAGGAGGCCGGCCGGGCGGCCGAGCTGGTGCATGCGCCCGCCCCACCGGCGAGTGAACAGGCCGCGGTCTTCAGCCAGTTGACACCGGCGGCCATCGCCGCGCTGACCAACCCGCTCGCGGGCGCGGCCGAGGCCAACACCCCGGAGTGGCGCGCCGCGGAGATCCCCGCCGCGAACGGCCACGGCACGGCGCGCGCCGTGGCGGCGCTGTACGGCGTCTTCGCCGGGCGCGGGTCCTACGCCGGCCACCGCGTCCTGTCCCCCGAGGCGGTCGAGCGGGCGCGCGAGGGGCAGGGCCGCTGCCGTGACCTGGTGATCGGCGCGGGCTTCGCGCACGAGACGGAGATCGGACTCGGCCTGTGGCTCAGCGGCCCGAACGGATCGTACGGTCGCAACCCGAGGGCTTTCGGACACGACGGCTTCGGCGGCTCCTTCGGTCTGGCCGACCCGGAGGCGGGGGTGTCGATGGGCTATGTGATGAACCGGATGGGGCGCCATATCGCGGACGACCCACGGAAGATGGGCCTGATCGACGCCCTGTACGACGCCCTGTGAGGAGTGATCGGCGCGGGTCGGTTTCGGCCTAACTGCCCTGCCGCTCTTCCCTGGTGGTTTAGACCAATGCTAGATCTGGTCGCGCAACGAGCCCGCACGGCTACGAATTGTTACCGGTTCTACCATCAGTCTTGTCACCAACAGGAGGCGCGGCATGGCCCGCACCACCCCCCACGACCACCCGACCGCCGACGACCAGCCCCTCTACGGGAGAGTCGCCACGCAACTGCTCGGCGAACTCCACGACGGCACCATCCCGCCCGGTGAACGCCTGCCCGGCGAACGGCAGTTGGCCGAGCACTTCCAGGTCAGCCGGGAGACCATAAGACAGGCGCTGGAGGTGCTGCGCAGGGACGGCCTGGTCGCCACCGACCGGCGCGGCAGCCACGCCACCCTGACAGGACAGCCCGTCGAGACCCCTTCCTCCCTCACCTTCCCGGTCGGCGCCCGCAGCACGGACCCGACCGGCTTCGACCGGGCCACCGTCGCCTGGGAGACTCCCCCGCCGGACCACGCCGAGGCCCTGGGCATCGCCCCGCACCGGCCGACCCTGGTGCACCGCTACGCGTCCGCAGCGGCCGACGGCAGCGGACTGCGTACGGCCGTCACGTCCTTCTCGGCGGTGGCGCTGGCCGAGGTGGAGGAACTGGCCCGCTACCGCGACCGCGCGGACGGCTCCGCCGCCGCCCAACTCCGGCGCACCTACGACTGGATGCGCCGGGCCGGTCTGACCCTGCACCACCGGGACGCCATCACCCAGGTCGCGAACGCGCCCTCGGTGCGGGTGACCCGCCGCGTGCACGACCAGTACGCGCGCCCGCTGGAGATCACCGACCTGGTGGTGGAGGCCCAACAGGACGCCCTGATCTACGAGTTCACGCTGCCCGCCGCAGGCTGACACCAAGGACGTCGGCGCGCGGCGGGTCCCAACTCGCCGCGCGCCAGGCAGACTTAAGCGCTAGTGAGCACGACGAGTTGCTGTGTCGCCCGGGTCATCGCCACATAGTGGTCGACGGCTCCCTCGATGCCCTCACCGAACTTCTCCGGGTCGAGAAGGACGACCAGGTCGAACTCAAGTCCCTTGGACAGCACGGGAGTCAACGCCCGGACGCGGGGCCTCGCCCGGAAGATGTCCGCGTCCATCCCGGCCGTACCGATGACACAGCCGATGCCGTCCGCGTGCTCGGCGAGCCAGGTGTCCAGGACCAACTCCAGGTCGGAGACGGGTCCGTGGACGACGGGGATGCCGCTGCTGCGGATGGAGGTCGGCACGTTGGCGTCCGGCAGCACGGCACGGATGACCGGCTCGGCCTCCGTCATGATCTCTTCCGGGGTGCGGTAATTGACCGTCAGCGACGCCAGGTTGATCCGGTCGAGGCCGATCCGCTTCAGCCGTTCCTGCCACGACTCGGTGAATCCGTGCCGGGCCTGGGCGCGGTCGCCGACGATGGTGAAGCTGCGGGACGGGCAGCGCAGCAGGAGCATCTGCCATTCCGCGTCGGTCAGTTCCTGCGCCTCGTCCACGACGATGTGCGCGAAAGGCCCGGCGAGCAGGTCGGGTTCGACGGCGGACACCTGTGCGGCCTCGTCGATCAGCGCGTCCCGTAGATCCTTTCCGTGGAGCATGCCCATCGCGCCCTCGCTCTCGTCGATCTCGACGTTCTGCAGCAGGCTGTCGATGACGTCGGTCCTGCGGGCGTGTTCGGCGGCGACGGCGGCTTCCTGCCGGCGCTTGCGGCGCGCCGACTCGGGGTCGCCGAGCCGTTGCCGTGCCGCGTCGAGCAGCGGGAGGTCGGACACCGTCCAGGCCTGGGCGTCCGCGCGCTGCAAGCGCTGGACCTCGTCGCGGCTCAGCGAAGGGGCGCACTTGCGCAGGTAGGCCGGTACCGTCCACAGGTCGCCGACGAGGTCGGCCGCCTCCAGCAGCGGCCACGCGCGGTTGAAGGCGGTGAGCAGTTCCCGGTTCTGCCGCAGCGACCGCCGGAGCTGCTCGGGCGTGACCTGCCCGTCCTCACCGTCCCGCGGCGAGGCGGTGTCGTCGTGCTTGTCGACCAGGATCGTGAGCAGCTCCTGCCAGACCTGCTCGCGTCCCTCGTTGTGCGGGGTGCCGGGTTCGGCCGCCTCGAAGGCGACGGCCCAGTCCTCGGGGCTCAGCCAGATGTCGGACCAGTGGGTGGTGACGTTCATGCCCTTGGTGGGCGGCTCCTCGTAGAACCGGGCGGCGGGCTCGATCGCCCGCACCAGCTGCACGGAGGACTTCAGCCGGGCCACCTCCGGATCGGCCTCCGCGACCGCCGCGGCGCCCTCGGCGACGAGGTCCCGCAGGATGCAGGTCTGCACGCCCTCCTCGCCGAGGCTGGGGAGGACGTCGGCGACGTAGTCCAGATAGGGCCGGTGCGGACCGACGAACAGCACACCGCCCCTGCGGTGCCCGAGGCGCGGGTCGGAGTAGAGGAGGTAGGCGGAGCGGTGCAGGGCGACGACGGTCTTGCCGGTGCCGGGGCCGCCGTCGACGACGAGCGCGCCGCGTGATCCCGCGCGGATGATGGCGTCCTGGTCGGCCTGAATAGTGCCGAGCACATCGCGCATCCGGCCCGAGCGGTTGCCGCCGAGGCTGGCGATGAACGCGGACTGGTCGTCGAGCGCGGCGTGCCCGGCGAAGCCGTCCGCGGTGAAGACCTCGTCCCAGTAGTCGCTGATCCGGCCGCGCGTCCAGCGGTACCTGCGGCGGCTCGCCAGCCCCATCGGGTTGGCGTGGGTCGCGCCGAAGAACGGCTCCGCCGCGGGCGAGCGCCAGTCGAGCAGCAGCCGTCGGCCCGTGCTGTCGGTGAGACCGAGCCGTCCGATGTACACGGGCTCGGAGGTGTCGGCGTCCACCATGTGGCCCAGGCACAGGTCCAGGCCGAAGCGACGCAGGGTCCGCAGCCGTGTGGTGAGCCGGTGGATCTCCGTGTCCCGGTCCATCGCCGCCCGGCCGATGCCGCCGGGTGCCCTGCGCGCGGTGTCGAGGCTCTCGGTCAGTTCCGCGATCGACCGGTCGAGGCTCTCCGCGATCGCCGCGAAGTGCTGCTCGTCGGCGGCGATCAGCGCCGGGTCGGCCTTCGCCGAGAGCCGGTCGGGAAGGTCGAAGGCGCTGGTGGTCAGGGGGTTCACGGCATCAATTCCGATCTGAGGTCGCTCACGGCCCGGCGTGCGGCTGGGCGTGGGGACCGGTGCGTGCGGTTTCTCGTGTGCTCGGTTCGGCCGGTTCACGCGTGCGTGGACCGCCCTTCCCCGCTGACCATGTCGTGGAGCATCTTCGCGGCCACTGTCGTCCCGTCGGTGCGGATCGTGCCGGCCACGGCCCGTGCCCGGTCCCGGATTCCGGGGGCCAGGACGGTGGTGAGCGCGGCCGACAGGGAGTCGTAGGTCGGCGTCGGCCCGTCGTGTGCGACGCCGATGCCCAGCTCGGCCACCCCTGCCGCCCAGTATGGCTGGTCGGCGATCTGCGGCACGACCAGCTGCGGCGCACCGGCCAGCGCGGCGGTCGTCGTGGTGCCCGCGCCGCCGTGGTGCACGACGGCGGCGACCCGCCGGAAGAGCGCCTGCTGGTTGACCTCGCCTACGACGAAGCAGTCGTCCCGGTCGTCGACCGCGGCCAGGCCCGCCCAGCCCCGCGCGAGGAGCACCCGGCGGCCCTGCGCGCGGACCGCCTCGACGGCGACCCGGGCGAAGTCCGGCGAGGTGCGCAGGGCCATGCTGCCGAACCCCACGTACACCGGCTCCTCACCGGCGTTCAGGAACGTCTCCAGATCGGCCGGGAGCGGGCGCTCGTCGGGCAGGATCCACGGGCCGGTCACCACGACGTCGAGATCCGTGTGGTCCTGCCACGGGAACAGCACCGGGTCCGCCGCCAGCCACGGCCGCTCGGTGAAGACGTAGTCCCGCACGTTCCCGACCGGCGGCAGGCCGAGCTCCGCCCGGTGCCGGTTCTCCGCCTCGCCGTACAGGGCGTTCACGCGCTGGGCGTCCTGTTCCCACAGCACCTTGATGTCGGTCTCCCCCGGCGAGGACGCATGGCCCGGCCGGGAGAGCGGCGGGTACTTCGACGACGGCAGTCCGGCCGTGTGGAAGCAGGCGAGCACATAGCGGATGCCGAGTTTCTCGGCCACCGAGCGGGCGCCGGCCGGCATCAGTCCGGTGGCCAGCAGCACGTCACAGCCCTCGGCCGCCTCCGTGAGCGTCTCGTAGCGGGCGGCGACCAGCTCGGGCGCGAGCTGGAACGCCCGCTCCGCCGACGGCGGCTTCGCACCGGTCACCACCGAGCGCACCGACGGACCGAGCGGCACCAGCGGCACACCGGCCCGGGCCAGCAGCTCCACGAACTCCTCGTCCGGCGGCGCGCACACCCGTACCTCCGCGCCGAGTTCCAGCAGACGCGACGCGAGTCCCGCGAGCGGTTCGACATCCCCGCGCGATCCCCACGTCGTCAACAACACACGCATTCCGCACTCCCGTTTCCGCAGGTCATGGCCTCAGGCCGGACATTCTGCGGCACACCGGGGGCCTTGCCGCAAGCCCCCCGGTGCGCTATACGTTAAGAAGGGAAGAGGAGTGAGTACGCCTCCCTTCCCACCCTCCCCCACAGACCTCGCGAAGTGCGCGGCGAAAAAATCCGCCCGCCGATGTCGAGAACCCGCGCCCGGCTCCGTCCCCGAGGTGAACGCGACCACAATGGGTCGCACCGGCACCGAGGAGAACGACCATGGCCAAGTACCTGCTCCTGAAGCACTACCGCGGCGCCCCCGCCCCCGTGAACGACGTCCCCATGGACCAGTGGGCACCCGAGGAGATCACGGCCCACGTCCAGTACATGAACGACTTCGCGGCCCGCCTGGAGAAGACCGGCGAGTTCGTCGACAGCCAGGCGCTCTCCCCCGAGGGAACGTTCGTCCGCTACGACGGGGAGGGCCGCCCGCCGGTCACCGACGGCCCGTTCGCCGAGACCAAGGACGTCATCGCCGGCTGGATGGTGATCGACGTCGACAGCTACGAGCGTGCCGTGGAGCTGGCCGGTGAGCTGTCGGCCGCGCCCGGGGCCGGTGGCAAGTCGATCCACGAGTGGCTGGAGCTGCGCCCGTTCCTGGGCGTGCACTCCACCGTCACGGACACGGAGTGCACATTTAAGTGAACGAGGTCCTGCTGAGGAGCCTCACGCCGGGCGTGCTCGGCATCCTCGTCCGCCGCGGAGCGGACTTCGCGGCGGCCGAGGACGCCGTGCAGGACGCGCTCGTCGAGGCGGTCCGGGTGTGGCCGGACGATCCGCCGCGGGACGCGAAGGGCTGGCTGGTCACGGTGGCCTGGCGGCGGTTCCTCGACGCGACGCGGGCGGAGACCGCCCGCCGTAGGCGCGAGGACCTCGTGGACGAGGAGCCGGCTCCCGGGCCGGCGCCCGTCTCGGACGACACCCTCCAGCTCTACTTCCTGTGCGCCCACCCGAAGTTGACCCCGTCGTCGGCGGTCGCGCTCACCCTGCGCGCCGTCGGCGGGCTCACCACCCGGCAGATCGCACGGGCCTATCTGGTGCCCGAGGCGACGATGGCGCAGCGGATCAGCCGGGCCAAGCGCACCGTCTCCGATGTGCGCTTCGACCAGCCCGGCGATGTCGCGACCGTGCTGCGCGTCCTCTACCTGGTGTTCAACGAGGGCTACTCCGGCGACGTCGACCTCGCCGCCGAGGCGATCCGGCTCACCCGGCAGCTCGCCGCCGCGATCGACCACCCCGAGGTCGCGGGCCTGCTCGCGCTCATGCTGCTGCACCACGCCCGGCGCGCCGCCCGGACCGCGCCGGACGGCAGCCTGGTGCCGCTCGCCGAACAGGACCGTGCCCGCTGGGACACGTCGGCGATCGCCGAGGGCGTCACGATCCTCCAAGTCGCCCTCGCCCAGGACCGGTTGGGCGAGTTCCAGGCGCAGGCGGCGATCGCGGCGCTCCACGCGGACGCGCCCGCCGCCGAGGAGACGGACTGGGTGCAGATCGTCGAGTGGTACGACGAACTCGTCGGTCTGACCGACAGCCCGATCGTCCGCCTCAACCGCGCGGTGGCCGTGGGCGAGGCGGACGGCCCGCGCGCCGGCCTGGCCGCGCTCGCGGTACTGGACGACTCCCTCCCCCGGTACACGGCGGTCGCGGCCTATCTCCACGAACGCGACGGCGACCTGAAAACGGCGGCCCGGCTGTACGCGGAGGCGGCGCGCAAGGCGCCCAACCTCGCCGAGCGCGACCACCTGACCCGTCAGGCCGCCCGGCTCAACGCGAGCCGGAGTCGCTGACGGGGCACGGTCACTCCCACTGGTACTGCAGGTACTTGCCGTCGAGGGTGATGACGACCCGGTCACCGGCGGGGTCGGGCACGCGGCTGACGTCGAGGCGGAAGTTGATGGCGCTCATGATGCCGTCGCCGCACTGCTCGTGGATCAGTTCCTTGATGGTGGGGCCGTAGACCTGGATGACCTCGTAGAGCCGGTAGATCGTCGGGTCCACGGGTACGGCCGCGTCCAACGCGCCCCGGGTCGGCTGGAGTTGGAAGGCGAGGACCTCGTCCTCACCGAGTTCGAGGAGGGCCGCGGCCGTCGCCGCCTCGTCCTTGGACATGGGGTGCTGGCCCAGCAGGGCCGCGGTGGTCCACGCGAGCGGTCGGCCCACGGCCTCCGCCAACTGGGCCCATGTGACACCGGTCTTCACCTTGGCCTGACGGACCGCTTCGCCGGCTTCACCCTTGCTGAGCATGCACAACTCCGTTCCCGGACAGCACTCTTGCCCCCACGCCGTTCAGCGTAGGAGATCGCCCAGGCCGCGACAATGGCGCCGTCCCGCACCAAGTGCGGCCGTGCAACAGACTCCAGGACCCCACCGACGCATACTGCGGGCATGACCCATGTCGACGTACAGCAGATCGAGCGGGCGAACGCCGCCGAACGCACGCCGGTCGTCTTCGTCCACGGTCTGTGGCTGTTGCCGAGCAGTTGGGACCGCTGGGCGGCGCACTTCGAGCAGGCCGGGTACGCGCCGGTCTCGCTGTCCTGGCCCGACGACCCGGAGACGGTCAAGGAGGCGAACGAGCACCCCGAGGTCATGGCGGGCAAGACGGTCGGGCAAGTCGCCGACCATCTCGCGCAGTTGATCGGCACACTGACCCGCAAGCCGGCGATCGTCGGCCACTCCTTCGGCGGACTGCTCACGCAGATCCTCGCCGGGCGCGGACTCTCCGCCGCGTCCGTGGCGATCGACCCGGCACCGTTCCGGGGCGTGCTGCCGCTGCCGATCTCCGCGCTGCGCTCCTCCGCACCCGTCCTCAGCAACCCCGCCAACCGCAATCGCGCGGTCCCCCTGACCTACGACCAGTTCCGCTACGGCTTCGCCAACGCCGTCGGCGAGGAGGAGGCGCGGGAGTTGTACGAGACGTTCGCCGTGCCCGCGCCCGGTGCCCCGCTGTTCCAGGCGGCCACGGCGAACCTCAACCCGTGGACAGAGGCGAAGGTCGACACGGGGAACCCCGAGCGCGGCCCGCTCCTGATCATCTCGGGCGAGAAGGACCACACCGTGCCGTGGTCGATCGCCAACGCCTCCTACAAGAAGCAGCAGCACAACAAGAACGTCACCGAGATCACCGAGATCAAGGACCGGGGCCACGCGCTGACCATCGACCACGGCTGGCAGGAGGTCGCGGACACGGCCCTGTCGTTCGTGCGCCGCTATGCCTGAACTCCCGTGCGGCCCGCGCCCGGTACCGATGAGCACGCGTACGACGCCGATCTCCTCGACCTCAACTGGAGCCGACCGATGACGATTTCCCGTAGACCCTTGCTTCTGGGGGTGGTTGCGGCGGCCGGCACCCTCGCGGCCACCGCGCTCCCGGCCTCGGCCGCGTCCGCCACCGGGGGTTCGCGCTCCAGGCCGAAGCCCACCGTGGTCCTGGTGCACGGGGCGTTCGCCGACGCGTCCAGCTGGTCGGCCGTGGCCTCCCGGCTGCAGAAGGCGGGGTACACGGTCGTGGCGCCCGCCAATCCGCTGCGGGGGCTGACCTCGGACGCCGCCTACATCTCCGCGATCCTCAAGACGATCGACGGTCCGAAGGTCGTCGTAGGACACTCCTACGGCGGCGCGGTGATCACCCAGGCGGCCGCGGGCGACGCGAGCGTGAAGGCGCTCGTGTACGTCGCCGCCTTCGTCCCCGACAAGGGCGAGCAACTCGGCGAACTCGGCGCGCGGTTCCCCGGCTCGCAGCTGAGCGACGCGTTGCAGCCGCTGCCCGACGGCGCGGGCGGTACCGACCTGGCCATCCAGACGGCGAAGTTCCACGCGGTGTTCACCGCCGACCTCCCGGCGTCCACGTCCGCACTCATGGGGGCCTCTCAACGGCCCATCAGCGCAGCCGCGTTCACGGACGTCGCCACGGCGGCGGCCTGGCGCGACATCCCCTCGTGGGCGGTCGTCGCGACCCAGGACCGGGCGATCGCACCCGACCTGGAGCGCTTCGAGGCCAAGCGGGCCGGTTCGCACACGACCGTGGTGGACTCCTCGCACGTCGTGATGATCTCCCACCCCGACCTGGTCACGAAGGTCATCAGGTCGGCGGCGACAGCGACGGGTTGAGAACCCCTCCGGCTACGGCAGCCGTCGCGCCGCGACCATGCGGACGCGGGGGCTGCCGTCGCCGCGATGCCCGAACTCGGGCATCGCGTAGAGGTCGACGTCGAATCCGATCCGCTCCAACTCCGGCCGGACATAACCGAGTTGGAAGTCCCGGTAGTACATGACGAAGGGCGGTCGCCAGACGGCGTTGCGTACCTTCATCACCGCGTCGAAGCCGGACAGCATCCAGTACGCCGGCGATGTGGGACGCGGCGGTGCGACGACGGGGAAGGCGAAGCAGCCGCCGGGCCGCAGTACCGAGTGGACCTGTTCGAACAGTCCCGGCAGTTCGCGGGGCAGGAAGTGGCCGAACGCCCCGAAGCTCACCACCAGGTCGAAGGCCGAGGTGAACGGCAGGGCCCTGGCGTCGCCGCGCACCCATGACACACGGGGGCCTGCGGCTCGGGTGCGCTCCCGTGCGACGTCGAGCATGCCCGTGCTGAAGTCGACGCCGGTGACGCTCTCTTGGCACACCTTCGCCAGCACCTCGACGCCCGCGCCGGTGCCACAGCACAGGTCGAGTCCGTCGTCGAAGGGGCCGACGCGGCGCAGCATCGCGGCGACCGCGTCGAGCAGCGGGGCCGGTGTGCGGAACGGGGTGTGGTCGAACTTGGGCGCGAGGAGGTCGTAGCCGTGCTCGACGGACGACAGTGCCTGGACGGCGAGTTCGCGCAGACTGGGGCCTTCGGGGCTGAACATCCGGGTCAGCCTAGGGCAACGCGCTGCTTCAGGATCGCGAGAACGCGCTCGCACCAGCGCAGGTTCTCCTCCTCGAAGGTGATCCCGGCCATGAGCGTGAGGTACGGCCCGATGCGGTCGGCGTCCCGGAGGTACTCCTCCTCGGTCCGGCCGCCCAGCAGACGGTCCCGTACGCGCCCGTAGCGGTCGAGCTTGCCGCGCGACCACGACCTGCGCTCCTCGATCAGTTCGCGGGTCACGGCGGGGTCGGTGCCGTCCATGGCCTGGATCTTGATGAGGAGTTCGTCGCGGATGGCGGTGGGGCGCCGGGGCGGCTCGGCGGCGAAGGTGCCGAGGTCGCGCCGGCCGGCCTCGGTGAGCGTGAACATCCTTTTGTTGGGCCTGCGTTCCTGCTGTACGACCCGTGCCTCGATCAGCCCGTCCTGGGCGAGGCGCTCCAGTTCGCGGTAGAGCTGCTGCGGTGTCGCGGGCCAGAAGTTGGCCAGCGACACGTCGAACACCTTCGCCAGCTCGTAGCCCGAGGCCTCGCCTTCCAGGAGGGCCGCGAGGACCGCGTACTTGAGGGACATGTGGACACGCTAACAGCCGTTGATTAGTCTCATCCACACCTACTCAACAAATTGACTATGAGGTGAACCGATGCGTGCGTTCCGTGAGGCGGTCGAGGCGCAGGACATGGACGCCGTCGAGGCGCTGCTGGCCGAGGACGTGGTCTTCACCAGCCCGGTCGTGTTCAAGCCGTACCCCGGGAAGGCGATCACCGCGGCGATCCTGCACGGGGTGGCGCGGGTCTTCGAGGACTTCCGGTACGTGCGGGAGATCGGCGACCCGGACGGCAGCGACAGCGCGCTGATGTTCGCCGCGCGGGTCGGCGACCGGGAGCTGACCGGGTGCGACTTCATCCACGTCGACGAGGAGGGCCTGATCGACGAACTGACGGTCATGGTCCGGCCGTTGTCGGGGGCGCAGGCTCTCCAGGCGGCCATGGGGGCGCAGTTCGAGCGGATCGCGAAGGAGGCGGAGGCGCGGCTCGCGTGAAGTACGGGCCCTGAGCGGCGCGCCTCCGCCATGGCTCACGCGACGGTCAGGGTGAGGGCGCCCGTGTAGGTCTGGCCCGCCGTGATGGCCGTGGCCGTCCCGTCGACCGTCAGCGTGACCTTCTTGCCGCGGGGCGCCTTGACGGTCGCGTCGGCGGCGAGGGCGAGCCGGGTCAGGTACGAGGTGCCGGTGACCGTCCACGTCGAGCCGCTGTTCAGCTGCACGATCGCGCCGTTGTTGACGGCGGCCTGGGCGGTGTTGGTGACGATGCCCAGCTCGTAGAAGGTCGACGCGTCGATGCTGGAGACCCGGTGCTTGGCCTTCGTCGCGGAGATCACGCCCTCGACGCTCGCGCCCGCGAAGGTGAGGACCATGTTCTTGCCCGTGCGCATGCCGTTGTAGAAGTCGCCCTTCAACGCTATGGAGTTGAAGGTGGCGGCTCCGTCGGTGGCATGCACGGCGGTCGGGTCGAAGCTCGCGTCCTTCGCCGGGTCGCCGGTGGGCTCGGTGTAGACGCCGATGTTCATCATCTTGCCGTTGACCGGGACCGGGCCCGGGTCGTCCAGTTCGATCATCTGGAGGATGATCCCGTCGCGCGGGTTGAGCCGGGCGCCCTGCGAGCCGTCGACGCTGATCGTGGTCTGCTGGCCCTTGTTGAGGAAGGTGGCCCGGTCGGAGTTGACCACCGTGCCGCCGTCGAGGGTGAGTTGGCCGGCGCCGAAGAACATGTAGCCGAAGTGCCCGGAGTCCACGACGGTGTTGCGCGCCGGGATGGACGCCAACTCGGCCTTGGACAGCCCGAGTTCCAGCTCGGTGTTGAGCGCGGAGACGGCGGACCTGGTGCTGTCGCCGTAGTGCACGACCGCCGCCGGTCCCGCGATGATGGTCGCGTAGCTGCCGACGTCGAGCCGGGAGCCGAGCACCCGCACGGTCGCGTCGCCGATGGCGTAGGTGCCGTAGCCGTACTCCCCCGTGTTGCCGAAGTGGCTGTTGATGGCGGTCAGTTTGAGTCCGCTGCCGCCCTCGACCGACAGGGCGCCCCACGTCTCGGAGAACACGGTCGAGTTGAGGTAGGTGGCCTTGCTGTTCTTGCCGATGAGGTTGGTCGCGCGGACGTTGCCGTCGAGGCCGAGCATCCAGGGCACGGACTCCATGTACGGCGTTTCCACGGTGGCTTGGTAGTCGGCGGGCAGGACGCCGTTGCGGGCGCGGAGGACGGAGTCCTTGACGATGACGTTGGCGCCGTCGTTGGCGATGACGGCGGTGCGGACGACTCCCTTGTTGTCGATGCGGGCGCCGTCCACGACGAGCGTGGTCGCGGAGCCGTCGCCGACGACCGCGGCACCGTAGCCCGCGAAGTCGCAACGGCCGTTGCCCGTAAGGGAGATGGACGGCTGGTCGAGGGTGTAGGTGGCGTCCTGGACGTACACGCCGTCGAAGCACTCGCCGGTCGAGGTGATCGACACGTTCTTCGCGTAGGCGTCGGTGAGCTTGCCGCCGAGGACGGCCGCGAGGACGGACTTGTCCGTGACCACGCCGTCGCCGTCGACGTACACCGCCTGCCGGAACGGGAAGGTGAGCGTCTGGTACGTCACCTCGTTGGCCGCGGCGACGGTCAGGACGACGTCGCCCCGGTAGGTGCCGGCCTGGACCAGGGTGGCCGTTCCGCCGGTGGCGGTGAGGAGTTGGCCGGTCTCCACTCCGTCGACGGTCAGGGAGAGGCTGGAGCCGTCCGGGGCGGCGATCGTGCCGCCGGCGGCGATGGACAGCTCACTCACTCGGGTGGTGGCGGAGACCGTGTACGTCTCACCGGAGGCGACCGAGATCCGCTTGCCCGAAGCCTTGGCCGCCTTGGTGGCCGTCGGCGCGGCGGTGGCGGAGACCGCCGGCACGAGTACGGCTCCGGCCGTGGCGGTACCGGCGATCAGGACCGAGCGTCGGGTGATCAGCGTCATTGCTTGCCTTCCCAGGGATCGATGCGCCGTCGCGCAGTGTGACCGGCGGACCGTCGAACGCGGGGGTGCGGACGGTCCGGCGGAGGCACCGAAGGTGCGCACGAGGGAGTGAAGCAGCCGTGAGAACCAGGGAATAGGCGGGCGGCACACACATATACGAGCCCGATGCCTCGGATCAGGCGGACCATTTCATGGCGGTCACACAGAGTTGTCATAGCGGGCGTGTTCCCGTACGCGCGACGGCGAGGCGGGCGGCTCGTCAGCCGTCCACCTCGCCGTTTTCCGTACCCCGTTCAGCTACGACGGGGCGATCATCCCGGCCGACAGGTCGATGTCGGCCCCGCACAGGCCGGGCATCGCCAGCATCGCCACGAGCGCCTGTGCGACCTCGTGCTCCTCGACGAGCCGGCCGAGGGCGGCCCGGGAGGCGAAGTCGCGCTCGGCCTCTTCGACCGTGCAGCCGGTCAGTTCGGCGGTGAGCCGGAAGTTCCGGTCCATGCGCGGGCCTCGAACAGGGCCAGGAGAAAGGGAGTTGACCGTGATCCCCTGCGGGCCGACCTCCCCGGCGAGGGTCCGGGTCAGGCCGAGCAGCGCCATCTTGGAGGCGGTGTACGGGGTGCGGTTGAGGAGTGGCCGCTTGCCGCTCACCGAGGCGACGTTGACGATGTCACCGTGCCCGGCCGCGAGCATCGGCGGCAGGAACGCGCGGCACATCAGGTACACGCCCCGGACGTTGGCGGCGAACACGTCGTCCCACTCGTCCGGTTCGATGTCGACCAACGGCCGTACGGGACCGGTGACTCCGGCGTTGTTGACGAGCAACGACACGTCCTCGTCCGCGAGTTGGGTGGCCAGGACGCTGACAGCCTGCGGGTCGGAGACGTCGCACACCGCCGTACGGGCCTGTCCGCCGTCCTTGACCACGCGTGATGCGGCCTCCGCGAGTGCCGCCTCGTTGCGCCCGACCAGGATCACCCGGGCCCCGGCGTCCGCGAGGGCCAGCGCGAAGGCGCGCCCCAGCGGTCCGCCCCCACCGGTGACGAGCGCCGTACGACCGTCCAGGGTCACGCGGTGTTCCAGGGCAGCTCGTCGCCCGCGGCCCTCGCCGCCCGTACGTCGCCGGAGCGCGCGTGGCCCTCGAACAGCTCGACGCGGGCCGCCCGTCCGCACAGCCGGCCGAGGAGCGCCTGGGAGTCGGTGTCGGTGACCTCCTGATAGGTCACCGTCTTGAGGTACTTCCCCACCCACAGGCCGCCGGTATAGCGCGCGGCACCACGTGTGGGCAGCACATGGTTCGTGCCGATGACCTTGTCGCCGAACGACACACAGGTGCCCTCGCCGAGGAACAGGGCGCCGTACTGGGTCATCCGCTCCAGCGCGAGGCGTGGTTCGGCGGTCAGCACCTCCACGTGCTCGAAGGCGAACTCGTCGGCGAGGGCGTACAGCTCGTCGAGGGTGTCGACGACGTGGACCTGGCCGTGGTCGCGCCAGGCGGGCTCGGCGAAGTCGCGGGTGGGCATGCCGGGCAGGAGGCGTTCGACCTCGGCGATGGTCCTCTCGGCGACCTCGCGGGAGGTGGTGATGAGGACGGCCGGGGAGTCCGGGCCGTGCTCGGCCTGCGAGAGCAGGTCCACCGCGCACACGAACGGGTCGGCCTGGTCGTCGGCGAGGACCAGGATCTCGGTCGGCCCGGCGAACAGGTCGATGCCGATCTCCCCGAACAACTGCCGCTTGGCCTCGGCGACATAGGCGTTGCCGGGCCCGGCGATCAGGTTGACGGGCCGCATCGTGTCGGTGCCGACGGACATGGCGGCCACGGCCTGCACCCCGCCGAGCAGCCAGATCTCGTCGGCGCCGGCGAGGTGCATCGCGGCGACGGTGGCGGCCGGGATCTCCCCGTGGATGGGCGGCGTGCAGGCCACGACCCGGGGCACGCCCGCGACCTTGGCGGTGACGATGGTCATGTGGGCGGAGGCGGTGAGCGGGTAACGCCCACCGGGGATGTAGGCGCCCGCCGCCTGCACCGGGATGTGCTTCTGCCCGAGCCGCACGCCCGGCAGGGTCTCCACCTCGAACTCCCGCAAGGAGTCGAGCTGGTGGCGGGCGAAGGTGCGCACCTGGTCCTGGACGAAGCGGATGTCGTCGATGACCTGCTGCGGCACCGACGCGATGATCTTCTCGACCTCCTCGTCGGTCAGCCGGAAGGAGTCGGGACTCCACTTGTCGAACTTCTCGGAGTAGGCGCGCACCGCCTCGTCACCGCGCGCGCGGATGTCCGCGATGACGCCGGTCACGGTCTCGCGCACCTGGGCGAGCGAGGCGGTCACCTCCGACTTGGGCACGGCGTGCTTCAGGATCGTTGCCACAACTGCGGCCTTTCTGCGGGTGGTTCGCGACAGAGGGGTGCCGGACGGGGAGACGGCGGTGTCAGACGGGGGGCGCCACGAACAGCACGTCGGGGTCGTTGAACTGCTCCTTGGCGACCGACTCGCTCATCGGGTCGGCGGTGCCCCACTGGTCCTGGGTGATCGGGTCGTCGACGTCGTGCCGGCCCGGGTGCCACAAGTCCTCTTCGAGGACGGCGAGTTCGGTCGTGTACTCGACGGTGTTGCCGTGCGGGTCGTGGAAGTAGGAGAAGGTGTTGTCGCCCGCGAGGTGCCGACCGGGCCCCCAGGTCAGCCGGGTCCCGGCACGCAGTGCCCGCCCGGTGCCGCGCATGTACTCCTCGACCCCGCGCATCTCGAACGAGGCGTGGTGCAGGGAGACATGGGGTCCCCGGGCGATCGCGAAGGAGTGGTGGAGCGGGCTGCACCGCAGGAAGTACATGAGGTCGCCCATGTGCGTGGAGTACAGGGTGTCGGTGAGCCGGAACCCGAGGTGCTGGACGTAGAAGTCCCGCAGTCCTTCCGGGTCCTGGGAGTTGACCACACAGTGCGAGAGCCGGACCGGGATCGCCTCCCGCTCCTCGATCTTCCGGTGAGCGCGCGTCCCGACGTCCGCCGAGATCTCGACGACCCGCCCGTCCGGGTCGAAGAACCGGAAGCCGTAGCCGCCCCCGGGGGTGTCCAACGCGCCGGGCTCGCCGAGGAGTTGAATGCCCGACCGCCCCAGCCGGCCGTGCAACTCGTCCACGGCGTCCGGCGATACGGCCCCGAAGGCGACGAGGTCCATCCGCTTCCGTTCGTCCTCGCGGATGCGGACGATGTACTGCTCCGGGCTGCCCTCGGCGGCGAAGAAGGCGACACCGCTGTCGTTGGCGACCTCGGTCAGGCCCCACGTCGTGCCGTAGAAGGCGCGCTGGCGGGCGAAGTCCGGTACGGCCAGGTCGACATGGCGCAGATGGGTGATGGGCTGGAAGCTCATGCGTGGCTCCTGACGGTGTTGCGCTGGTGGCCCAGGCCGGTGATCTCGGACTCGACGACGTCGCCGGGCTTCAGGAAGACGCCCCAGTGCGCGCCGTTGCCGGCCGGGGAACCGGTGAGCAGGAGGTCGCCGGGGCGCAGGGTGGTCGTCGTGGAGATGTACGCGATGAGCCGAGGGATGTCGAAGATCATGTCCTTGGTGGACTCGTCCTGGCGGACAACTCCGTTGTGGCGCAGGGTGATCCGCAGGTCGCCGAGGTCCCCAACGAAGGCCGCCGGCACCAGGAAGGGCCCCGTCGGCAGGAACGTGTCGGCGTTCTTCGCGGTGAACCAGTCGGTGCCGATGGCCTTGAGGTCGGGCCGGTAGAGGCGGTCGCGGGTGGTGAGGTCGTTCGAGATCGTGTACCCGGCGACGTGGTCCATCGCGTCCTCGGCCGCGATGTTCTTGCCCGACTTGCCGATGACGAGGGCGAGTTCGAGTTCCCAGTCGTGCTGTTCGCCGAGCGCGGGGAGCACGATGTCGTCGTAGGGACCGGTGATCGCGCGCGGGGAGCCGAGGAAGACGTACGGCACTCCGTTGCGGGCGCGCTCGTCCATCATCAACTCGGCGTCGGCGCGGGCCTCTTCGGGGGTGGCGCCGTGCACGCTCTCCTTCTCGGCGGCGACCAGATCGACCACGTGCTTGCGGTAGTTGGCACCGCTCTGCAGGATCTGGCCGGGCTCGATCGGGGTCAGGACGCGCAGCGCGGCCAGGTCGTGCCAGGTCCCCTCGGTGGACCGGGCCAGGTCGTCGAGCCGGGGCAGCCAGCCCGCCCAGTCCTCGACCAGCGCGCGGATCGACGGCACGAGGTCGGAGAGGTCGCGCACGCGGTCGCCGGTGACCAGGCCGGGGAAGCCCGCCTCACCGGAGGCACCGGAGGCGAAGGTGCCGAGCGCGAAGGGTCCGGCATGGGTGGGCAGTGGATCGGGCACGGCGCTCTCCTCGTACGGGTGGGGGCTCGCCCTCGACGCTAGGGAGCCCGGGGACCGGGCGGAAATGGCGATCCGCGATGCCTGCCATCACCGGCCCGCCGGGCACGGAACCGCCGCTCGGTCGGCGACCCGCCGGACACGGACCAACCGCCCCGTTACCGGCCCGCCGGGCACGCACCCGCTCCTCCGTCACCGGCCCGCCGGACGGCTCGACCGCAGCTCCATCGCCGTACGGGATGCATGACGTCCCCCTTGCCGATGCCTCGATCCGTTGACCGTGCATCGACCGCCCACGCAGGCTCGGAGCACCCACTTTCCCGAGGAGAAGAACGTGATAGTCGAGCATGCAGAGCTGACCGTCGAGGCAGGTCGCGAGCGGGAGTTCGCGGAGGTGTTCGGCAAGGCCCGCGAGGTGCTGGCCGAGGCCGACGGGTTCCGCTGGGCCGAGCTGCTGCGCGGTGCGGAGCGGCCGACGACCTTCCTGCTTCTGGTCGGCTGGGAGTCGGTCGAGGCGCACACCGTCGGCTTCCGGGAGTCCGAGGCCTTCGGGCGCTGGCGGGCCCTGGTCGGGCCGTTCTTCGCCGGGCCGCCGGCCGTCGAGCACTTCCACGAACTCGGCGCCCGCTTCTCAGGCTGATTCCCCACTTCTGTCTACGTTCGCAAGGATCGCCCATGCCCGTACAAAAGGTGCTCGTCGTCGGCGGCGGCATCACCGGAAGCGTGCTGTGTCTCGCGCTCGCCCAGCGGGGCGCCGAGGTGGAGCTCGCCGAGATCTCTCCACAGTGGTTCGGGGTGGGCCATGGCATCACCCTTCAGGGCAACGCGCTCAAGGCGCTGCGTTCCGTGGGTGTCCTGGACCGGGTGCTGGCCCGGGCGGTGCCGTTCGACCTCATGCGGCTGCGCCGGGCCGACGGCGGGCTGCGCACCGAGTTGAACACCCCGCACACCGGCGGGCCCGAACTGCCGTCCACAGCCGGGGCGTTGCGCTCGGATCTGCAGGACGCGCTGTGCGACGCGGTGCGCGCGCACGGGGTGCGGGTACGCCTCGGGCTGAGCGTGGACCGGCTCGACCGGACACCCGACCACGTGGACGTGGCCTTCACGGACGGTACGACCGGCCGCTACGACCTCGTCGTGGGCGCCGACGGCATCAACTCGGCGATGCGCGAACTGATCGGCATCGACGCCAAGCCCCGTCCCGTCGGCATGTCGATCTTCCGGGTCGTCGCGAAGCGCCCGGCCGAGATGGACTGCGCCGAGGTGTACTACGGCGGCCCCCGCTTCAAGGCCGGCTACAGCCCGATCTCCCCCGACCAGTGCTACGCCTACCTCCTCGACGAGAACCTCGACACCACCCTGATCGGCCCCCGCGCGCCCCTCGCCCTGCTGCGGGAACGCGGTGCCGGGTACGGCGGCACCTGGGGGAAGATCCTCGCCTCGCTGCCCGACGACACGGCGGTCGACTACCGCTGGATCGAGGCGATCCTCGTCGACGAACCCTGGCACCGGGGCCGCGCCATGGTCATCGGCGACGCCGCGCACGCCTGTCCGCCGCTCATCGCGCAGGGCGCGGCGATGTGCATGGAAGACGCCGTACTGCTCGCGGAGTTGGTGACGGCGGTCGAGCCCACGGAGAAGGCTCTGGACCGCTTCATGAACCGGCGCCTCCCCCGCGTCCGGATGGTCCTGGAGAACTCCCTCCAGCTCGCCGACTGGGAGATCCACCCGGACACCCCCGGCGCCGACCCGGCCCGGATCATGTCGGAGACCCTGGACACCCTGACGGCGGCGGCGTGAGCGGCTCGCCCGTGGTCGACTTCCACGGCCACCTCGCCGTCCCCGCCGCCGACGCCCTGGTCGCGGGCACCCCGGGTCTCGCCGCCGAACTCGCGGCCGAGCAGCACGCCCACTCCCCCGCGTCCCTGGCCGTCAACCGCACCCAACTCCAGCGCCTGGCACCCCAGTTGACGGACGTCACCACACGCCTCGCGGACCTCGACGCGATGGGCGTCGACATCCAGGTGGTCGGCCCGATGCCGATGCACCACTACTGGGCCGACCCGGACCTCGCGATCCACCTCGCCCGCACGGTCAACGCCGCCGTGGCCGCGCACTGCGCCAACGCACCCGACCGCCTGTACGGCCTGGGCACCGTCCCGCTCCAACACCCGGACCTCGCGGTCGCGTTGCTCGACCAGGCGGTCAACGACCATGGCCTCTACGGCATCAGCGTCTCCACGACGGTCGACGGCCGCGAACTGGCCGACCCCGCCCACGACGTGGTGTGGCAGCGGGCCGAGGACCTGGGCGTGGTCGTCTTCGTGCACCCGTGGGGCTGCTCCCTCGGCGAGCGTCTGGCCACCAACTACCTGGGAAACACGGTCGGTCAGCCGGTGGAGACGACGGTCGCGCTCTCGCAGCTCATCTTCACCGGGGTCCTCGACCGCTTCCCGCGCCTGAAGCTGGTGGCGGCGCACGGGGGTGGCTATCTGCCGACGTACATCGGCCGTTCGGACCATGCCTGGCAGGTACGGGAGGACGCGCGCGGCTGCGCCGAACCGCCGAGCACCTATCTGCGCCGGATGTGGTTCGACGCGCTGGTGTACACCCCGCGCGCCCTGCGTCACCTCGTCGAGGAGGTGGGCGCGGACCGGGTCGTCCTCGGTACCGACCACCCCTTCGACATGGGCGTCGACGACCCGGTGGCCCGCCTGGACGCGGCCGGGCTCACCCCGGCCGACCGGGCCGCCGTCGCCGGGGGCAACGCCCTCGACCTGCTGCTGAAAGGACGTACGCGATGACCACCGGTGCCCTCGGTCCGATCGAGGAAGAACTCGCCAAGGCCCGTTCCGCCTACCGCAATTGGGGCCGCTGGGGCGATGACGACGTGCTCGGCACGCTGAACTTCATCGACGACGCGATCCGCGCCCACGCGGTGGGTCTGGTACGGCGCGGGCGGTCCTTCTCGCTCGCCCAGGAGTTCAACGAGTCCGGCCCGCAGCGCGGTTTCCGCGGCCGTATCAACCCGGTCCACTACATGAAGGACACCGGCTCCGACGCGGCCGCCGGCACCCAGGGCTTCCCGCACGGCTTCGGCGGCGCCGACGACCATGTTCTGATGCCCTTGCAGGCCTCCACGCAGTGGGACGGCCTGGGCCACATCTACGACAACAAGCAGGCGTGGAACGGCCGTCCGTGCACCATCGTCAACGGCGACGGCGACTCGGTCACCGGCATCGAGCACATGAAGGAGGCCTTCACGAGTCGCGGGGTCCTCCTGGACGTGGGCCGCGCGGTCGGCGACGAGCACGGTGAACTCCCGGACGGATTCCCCATCCTGGAGGAGCATCTGCGGGCGACGATCGAGGCACAGGGCGCGACCAGTTCCGTACGGCGCGGCGACCTCGTCCTGATCCGCACCGGCCAACTCGGCCGCGTACGGCGGCTCGGCGCGTGGGGCGGATACGCCGCCGGTGACGCGCCCGGCCTCTCCTTCACCACCCTCGGCTGGCTGCACCGCACGGAGATCGCGGCGATCGCCTCCGACACCTGGGGACTTGAGGTGCGGCCGTACGAGTTCCCGCAGCCCGTGATGTCCCCGCTGCACCAGATAGCGATCCCCAACATGGGCCTCCCGCTGGGCGAGATGTGGGACCTGGAGACGCTGGCCGAGGACTGCGCGGCCGACGGTGTCTACGAGTTCCTGCTGGTCGCCGCGCCGCTGCCGGTGACCGGCGCGGTGGGTGCCCCCGTCAACCCGATCGCGATCAAGTGAGCCCGCCCGTGACCGCATTCAATCGGGGGATGACCCCCGAACCCCCACAAGGGAACCGTTTCTCCGGCACCCTCCACCTCCCCGACGACGAGGACTTCGAGACGGCCTGCTTCGGGCGGGTCTTCAACACCCGCCGCCCGACTGACCGTTCACCGGCCGCCGTCCTGCTGGCCGAGTCCGAGCAGGACGTGGTGGAGGGTGTACGGCTCGCCCTCGAACGCGGCTGGCAGGTCGCCGTCCGCTCCGGCGGGCACAGTTGGGCGGCCTGGTCAGTGCGCGAGGACGCGCTGCTGATCGACCTCGGGGGCTTCCGCGAGATAGCGTACGACCCGGGGACCGGAATCGTGACGGCGACCCCCAGCGTCAAGGGCGGTGACGAACTCAACCCGTATCTCGGGGAGTTCAGCCGTTTCTTCAACGGCGGGCACTGCCCCTCCGTCGGCATCGGCGGCTTCCTGCTCCAGGGCGGGCAGGGTTGGAACGCGCGCGGCTGGGGCTGGGCGGCGGAGAACATCGTGGCGATCGATGTCGTGACCGCCGAGGGCGAGTTGGTGCGCGCCGACGAGACCCGTCACAGCGATCTGTTCTGGGCGGCGCGCGGTGCGGGTCCAGGTTTCTTCGGCATCGTCACCCGCTTCCATCTGCGTACCCGCCCGCTGCCGACGTACCTGGGCCATACCGTGCACGCGTATCCGCTCGACCTGTTCGACGAGGTCATGACCTGGCTGCACGGCATGCACCACACGGTCTCGGACCTGGTCGAGATCGTCGCGCTCACCCAGACACCGCCCGACCTGGACGAACCGGTGCTGCTGGTCACGGGCGTGTCGATGACCGACACCGCGGAGGAAGCTGCGGTGGCGATGGCACCCTTGCACGCCAACCCGTACGCCGACCGGGCGCTGTTCCGCGTGGAGGCCCGACAGACCACCCTCGCCGAGCAGTTGGCGGGTCAGCGCATCGCCAACCCCGAGGGTCACCGCTACCTGGTCGACAACGCCTGGCTTCGCGGCCCCGCCGACGAGGTCGTCCCGGCGATCCGCAAGGCGTTCACCGAGCAGCCCACCCGGCAGACCTTCACCATCTGGTTCTCCATGGCCCCGCTGCGCCAACTCCCCGACATGGCCTTCTCGTTGCAGTCGGAGATCTACTGCGCCACCTACGTCATCCACGACGACCCGTCACAGGACGCGGAGTTGCGCACCTGGCTGGACGGGGCGATGGCGGACATGGAGCCGGTGACCGCCGGCCAGTACCTCGGCGACTCGGACTTCACCGTGCGGCAGTTGAGGTTCATGGGCGACGAACAGTGGCGGCGGCTGCGGGAGATCCGGGCCGCGTACGACCCCAAGGGCCTCTTCGCCGGCCACCTCAGCACGGGGACCGTCACCAACACCAACCACTGGGAGCAGTGAGCGATGCGTTTCGCGACATTCGAGTACGAGGGCGTGGAGCGCGCCGGGGTCGTCCGGGACGGGACCATCCATCCGCTGCCCGAGGGAATCACCGTACTGACCCTGCTGGAGCAGGACGTACTGCACGCGGCGGGCACCGAAGCCCTGCGCGCGCCAAGCGACTTGACGGTGGATCAGGTGCGGCTGCTGCCTCCCCTCAAGCCGCCGTCCATCCGGGACTTCGTCGGTTTCGAGGCGCACATCGAGGGGGTCTCCAAGTCCCTGGACGGGCTGGAGCACGTGCCCGAGGAGTGGTATCGAGCGCCCAACTTCTACTTCACCAACCCCCATGCGGCGTACGGAGCCCACGACAACGTGCCGGTCCCGGCGGGCTGTTCGGTGCTCGACTTCGAGTTGGAGGTCGGGGTGGTCATCGGCCGCAGCGGGCGAGATCTCACGCCGGAGCGGGCGCGCGAGCACATCGTCGGCTATCTGGTCTTCAACGACTGGTCGGCGCGCGATCTGCAGAAGCCGGAGAAGAACCTCGGGCTCGGTTTCTCCAAGGGCAAGGACTTCGCGAACACGCTCGGCCCCTGCCTGGTGACCGCCGACGAGGTCGAGGACCGGCGCGACCCGGACGGCTTCCTGGACCTGGAGATGACCGTCACCCTGAACGGGGAGCTGATCGGCCGTGACACCCTCGCCAACGTCTCCTGGACCTTCGAGGAGATGATCGCCTACGCCTCCCGGGACGCCTGGGTGCGCCCCGGGGACATCCTCGGCTCGGGCACCTGCGGCTGGGGCGCGCTGGCCGAGTTCTGGGGGCGGGTCGGCGAGCGCACCCCGCCGCCGCTCCAGCCCGGCGACGAGGTGACGCTCTCGGTGGAGCGCCTCGGCACCCTCTCCAACCGTGTCGTGCCCGGCCGTACGGACGTGTACCTGCCGCGGGCCCGCAAGCGCGGCCGGACCCCCCGGCCGTAGTCCTGGCGGCGGTCCGGCCGGAATACCGTCCGACCTGCACACATCCAGGGATCCGATGGCAGCTATCGGATCCCTGTGACTTCTCCCCCGGCCCCTTCCTCGGGGGGAAACCGCTCGTTACGCTCCGGTTTCACCGAGCTTCAACGACGCGGCCGGAAGGACACACGCATGGGTCTGGGAGCAATCGACCTGAATCTTCTGGTGGCTCTGGAAGCCCTCCTGGAGGAGAAGAACGTCACCCACGCGGGGGTGCGGCTGTCCACCAGCCAGTCCGCGATGAGCGGCTCCCTGGCCCGGCTGCGGCGGCACTTCAACGACGAGCTGCTGGTGCGGGTGGGCCGCGAGTACGAGCTGACCCCGCTCGCGGAGCGGCTGCTTCCGGTCGTCCGGTCCTCCCTGCACAAGGCGGAGGAGGCACTGTCGCTGACCAGGCACTTCGATCCGTCGCGCAGCCGGCAGCGGTTCTCGGTCGTGATGTCCGACTACGTCATGACGGTGTTCATGGAACCGCTGCTGCGGGCCCTCGCGCAGGAGGCCCCGGGCATCCGGATCGACTTCCACCCGATCGTCATCGGGCAGCTGGAGACGGAGACCCATCTGCGCTGCCACGACCTGATGATCGTGCCGCTCGGCTATCAGCTGCCGGGGGTCAGCGAGACCGTGATGCACGACCGGTTCGTGTGTCTCGTCGACCCGGACAACCCGCGTCTGGTGGACGGGCGGCTCTCGCTGCGCGACCTCGCGGAGATGCCCCACGCGGCCTGCGTCATCGGCAAACTCACCCCCGCCGACCGGCAGTTGGAGACCCTCGGCATCACCCCCCAGGTGCAGGTCAGCACGCCCGGCTTCAACGTGCTGCCGTTCCTGGTCGGCGGCACCGACCTGGTCGCCGTGGTGCCCGAGCGGCTCGCCCGGCGCTACGAGGGCTTCGCGCGCTGTGCCGTCGTACCGACGCCCTTCCCGGACGTACCGCTGGTGGAGGCCATGTACTGGCACCACAACCGGCACGCGGACCCGGCGCACCGCTGGCTGCGGGAGACGGTCCGCAAGGTGGCCGCGGCGCTGGACGACCCGGTGGTGCGTTCGCTCGACGAGCCGGTGGTACGCGAGATCGCCGGCGCGGATGCCACCCATGCCGATCGTGCGTTTCCGGAGCTGACCCCGGCTTCCTAGCGTGGTCGGGAGACAGCCCGCACCCCCTGGAGGAACCGTGAGCCGCACGCGTCTGGCCGGTCGTACCGTCGTCGTCACCGGGGCCGCGCAGGGCCAGGGAGCCGCCGAGGTGGCGGCCGCGGCCCGGGAGGGCGCGACGGTGATCGCGACCGACGTCCTGGACGAGGCGGGCGAGAAGCTCGCGGTGTCGCTGGGTGCCGAGGGGCTGGACGTCCGGTACCGGCATCTGGACGTGTCCTCGGAGGACGACTGGGCGGACCTCGCGGCCTCCCTCCCGGAGGTGCACGGCCTGGTCAACAACGCGGGCATCGCCGTGCGCGCCCGCCTCGGTTCGGTCGAACTCGCCGACTGGAACCGGGCGTTCGCGGTCAACACCACGGGCGCGCTGCTCGGCATCCAGGCCCTCACCCCGCTGATGCCGCCCGGTTCGTCCATCGTGAACGTCGGCTCGGTCGCGGGCCTCACCGCGCATCACGCGGTCGCGTACACGGCCAGCAAGTGGGCGCTGCGCGGCCTCTCTAAGGTGGCCGCGCTGGAACTCGCCCCGCGCGGCATCCGTACGAACGTGATCCACCCCGGCTACATCGAGACCCCGTTGATGGCCTCCGCGAACCCGGTCTTCGTCCAGGCCCACCTGTCGCTGACCCCACAGGGCCGGGCCGGCACGGTCGACGAGGTGGCACCGCTGGTCGTCTATCTGCTGTCCGACGAGGCGTCGTACGTCAACGGCGCGGAGATCACGGTCGACGGCGGGTACGCGGCGCACGGCGGGGTGAAGGCGATCACGAACGCGCTCGACGCCTCGTGAGTGAGGCGCTACTGATCGGTGCGGTCGGTGCGGAAGGTGGCGGTCAGCCGGTTGATGCTCTTGACCGCGAGTTCGGCGAAGTTCGAGCGGGCGACGATGGCGGTGGTCTCGCCGTGCCGTCGGACGCTGCGCAGGTCGCGCTGAACCTGGCGGGAGAGTTGGTGGAGTTCGCGTTGGGCGGTGGCGAGCCGCTGCTCGGCGGCGCTTCGGGTCTCTCGGTGCTCACGTCGGGTGCGGGGAGCGCCGGTGCTGTCGGCGGAGGTCTCTGTGGGCATGTCGGTGCTCGATTCCGTGGTGGTGGGTCGTGTCGCCGCGAGGGGGCGGACGCCGACGGTGTCCAAATAGGCTTCTACGGCCGGGAGTTCGGCGGTGTCGACCACGGCCGCGACGTATCCGTCCGGGCGGACGAGCACCCACTGCTCGGCGGACAGTCCGTAGGCGCTCTGGACACGGTCGCCGCTGTCGACGATGTCTCCCCGGGTGCCGATGGTGTGGATGTGCAGGCCGGGGCGTGCTGCCGGGGCGGAGGCCTCGTCGACATCGTGGCCGAGCAGCGTCCAGTGCGGCCCTTGGAAGAGGCTGAACAGACGGGTGGGGAGGCCGCCCGCGCCGGTGACGGGCGAGTCGGGCGCGCGGTCGCCGGCCAGTACGCCCTTGTCGCGCGCCGGAGAGTGCAGCGACAGCGGCGAGTCGAGGTAGCCGAGGTCGAGTTGGCTGACCTCGCGGCCCCGGTGGATGTCGCGGTTCTTGGCCGCTTCCAGCAGCTTCTCGGACAGGCCGAGGACGGCCTCGGCGACGGGCCGGCGTTCCTGCTCGTACGTCTCCAGCAGGGATTCCGGGGCGCCGTCGAGCACGGCGGCGAGCTTCCAACCGAGGTTGTAGGCGTCCTGGACACTGGTGTTGAGGCCCTGTCCGCCGGTCGGCGGGTGGCAGTGCGCCGCGTCTCCGGTCAGAAACACGCGCCCGCGCCGGTAGGTGTCGGCCAGCCGGGCGTTCATCTGGAACGCGGACGCCCAGGACACGGAGCGGATCACGACGTCGTCGCGGCCGGTGCGTTCGCGGAAGAAGGCGGTGAGCCCCTCGGCCGAGAGGTCCAGGTCGACGTCGAAGGGTACGGGGGCCTGGAGTTGGAACATGTCGGTGCCGTAGAGCGGGCACATCGAGACCTGCCCGGCGGTGTCCTCGCCCCACCGGTGCCAGGCGTCCGGCGAGACGCCGTCGACGTACACGTCGGCCACGATCGCCCGTACGCCGAGGGTCTTGCCGGGGAAGCCGATGCCGAGCGTCTTGCGGACGAAGCTCGATCCACCGTCGGCGCCGGTCAAGTACCGTGCCCGTACGGCCTGTTCGCCGTCCGGGGTGGCGATGCGCGCGGTCACACCGTCGCCGTCCTGGTCGAAGCCGACGAGTTCATGGCCGTAGTGCGGGGCGTGACCGAGTTCGGCGAGGCGTTCGCGCAGCCGGCGCTCGGTGAGGAACTGCGGGACGAGCAAGGGTATTTGGTACGGCTCTTCGGGCGTCGGCTCCGACATCTCCACGCCGACCTGGTCGATGGGCCCGTCGGCGGTGTAGATGCGCTGGACGGGATACTCACCGCCGGAGGCGACGATCCGGTCGATCACACCGAGGTCCTCGAAGACCTCCTGGCTGCGGGGCTGGATGCCCTTGCCGCGGGAGCCGACGAACGGGTGCGGCGCCTTGTCGATCAGCAGGAAGGCGATGTTCCTGCGGGCGAGGTCGAGGGCGAGGGTCAGACCGGCCGCGCCGGTGCCGCAGATGATGACGTCGGTGTCTGTGGTGGGGGACATGACTCTGTGCTCCTTGGGTAATTCCGGTACGAACTGCATGACGGTCGGGGCGAGTTCAGGGCACCAGGACGGTGCGTACGCCCGGGACCTCGGGCGCGTTCCACGCGCTCTCGACGTCGGCGAGGGGTACCGCCTGCGCGGTGACCGCGATGCAGCCGCTCTCGATCTCCTCGACCAGGGAAGGGAGTTCCTCCAGGTACGTCCTGGTCGACACCGCGCCCTGGCCGTTGCCCTGAAGCCGGAAGTTCGCCGATCGCAGTGCGACTGACGGGAGTTCGATGGTCGGGCCCGCCATGGCGCCGATCTGGATCCAGTTCAGGGCGCGGCTGCGGTCGGCGCGGGCTCGCAGCAGCGCCATGATCGCGTCACCGGCCGGCTTGCCCCACAAGTAGTCGATGACCAGGTCGACTTCGGCGGCCTCCTTGGCCAGCTCCGTCGCGGTGGCCTCGGCGTCGTCGGTGAGCGCGACGGTCGCGTCCGCGCCGAGCCCGGCCAGCGTCGCCAGCCGGGCCCGGTCACGTCCGGCGCCGACGACCCGCCCGGCGCCGAGCCGCTTCGCGACCTGGACGGCCATCTGTCCGGCGTTGCCGGTGGCGCCGAGGATCAGCACCGACTGCCCGGCCTCGATCGGGACGCGGCGGCGCAGCGCGACCCAGGACGACATGGCGGGGTTCATCGCGGCGGCGATCTTCACGACGTCCGCGCCGTCGGGCAGCGGGATGCTGTGCCGGCTGTCGATGACGGTCCGGGTGGCCATCGGTCCGGCCAGTTCGTCGTCGGCGACGAAGTACACCAGGCGACCGTCCGCACGGCGGCCGACCCCGTCGACTCCGGGCACCATCGGCAGCTTCCCCGTGCTGGTGTAGTGGTTGCCCGACGCGCCGGTGCGGACGCGGGGGTGCAGGCCCACGGCGAGGACGTCGACGATCTCCTGGTCCTCGTCGGTCGGCGCGGGCAGGTCGAAGGGCTCGTAGCGGGGCGGAGTGCCGAACGAGCTGACGACGGCGGCGTGGATGTCCATGGCTGCTCTCCTCGGATCGGATTCAGGGCGCAGGGCGCGAAGAGTTAGTAGGTGCCACGAAGGTTTTAGTACGTGACACCAATTAAATTAGTAGGTGCCACGTACCTTTGCAAGTAGAATCCGGAACATGACCTCACCGAACGACACCCCGCCCCCGCCGACCGCGGACCTCGGCCTGGTCGACGGCCTCGCCCAGCTGTCGTTCCTGGTGCAGAGCGCCCTGGCCGAGATCGCGGGGCAGTACGACCTGTCGGTCGTCCAGACCCGGATGCTCGGGATACTGCGGGACCGGGAGCCGACGATGAACCAGCTCGGCCACCACCTCGGCCTCGACAAGTCCTCGATCACCGGCCTCGTCGACCGCGCCCAGCGCCGGGGCCTGGTCACCCGCACGCCCAGCACCGTCGACCGCCGCTCGTTCCAGGTGTCGATCACCGACGCCGGCCGACAGCTCGTGGAGCAGGTCGCCGCTCAGTTCGCCGAGCGGATCGAGAGGTGTGTCGAGCCGCTTCCCGGAACGGACCGGAAGAGGCTGTCGCGCATGGCGACACGGATCGTGACCGCCGACGCCCACGTCCGGGGCATCGACCTGCGCACCGATCCCCGCTGACCGGGCTCCGTCAGACGGCGCTGCGCGGCACCGTCACCACGTGCTTGCCCACGACGCCGCCGCGCTCGAACGCCTGGTGCGCCGCGGCGATGTCCGCGAGCGGGTACACGCTGTCGATCACCGGGCGCAGCGCGCCCGAGGTGACATGGCCGGCCACATCGCGCAGCACGGGGGTCTCGGGGTTGGCGCTGAAGGTGCGGATGCGGCGGGAGCCGTGCACGCTCGACGCGGCGATCGCGGCGATGGCGGACGGGGACAGTCCGACGGTGACCATCCGGCCGCCCTTGGCCAACCGGCCGCGGTAGCAGTGCAGTTCCGTGCCGACGGTGTCGACGATGACGTCGAACGGCCCGATCTGGTCCGAGGTGGTGGAGCCGTAGTCCAGGACCTCGTCGGCGCCGAGTTCGGTCAGGAGCTTGGCGTGGCGGTCGCGGGCCAGCGCGGTCACATGGCCGCCCATCGCGTGCGCCAACTGCACGGCGGCCGTGCCGACTCCGCCGGCCGCGCCCCGGACCAGGACCTTCTCGCCGTTCACCAGGCGCACACTGTCGCGCAGCGCGATCAGCGCCGTGGAACCCGCGACGACCAGGGAGGCCGCCTCGACCGACGAGAGGTCCGCCGGGGCGTGTGAGATGCGCTCCGCGGAGACCACGACGTACTCGGCCGCCCCGGCGACGGAGTGCTTCTGCCGGGGATGCACCATGCCCCACACCCGGTCCCCGACCCGGTAGCCCTCGACACCGGCGCCGGTCGCGGCGACGACGCCGGCGAAGTCCAGTCCCACGCCGATCGGGAAGCGGCGCCCCGACACCATCTTCAACTCCCCCGACCGGACGATCACATCGTGCCCGTTCACGCTGGACGCCTCGACCGACACGAGGACCTCACCCGCGTCGGGAGTGGGCCGGTCGACCTCGTTGACCTGCAGTACGTCCGCGGTACCGAAACTCGTGATCTGAACGGCCTTCATGGCGCTGTCCTTCCGTGGCCTGCTGTGTGGTTGATCCGATGGTGGACCCCGCACGCGACATCACGGTCGTTCTCCTTTTCCTGGGTCCGGCAGACCCACCCTCGCGGGTCGCGCCGACGGCATACTGGCGCGGTGACCGACTCCTCCCCCGCCATGAGCGACGATCCCCGACGCGAACTCGCCGAGTTCCTGCGCACCCGCCGAACTCGACTGCGGCCGGAGGACGTTGGCCTGGAACCCGGCCCACGACGGCGCGTCGCGGGACTGCGGCGGGAGGAACTGGCCCTGCTGGCGGGAGTGAGCTCGGACTACTACCAGCGCATGGAGCAGGGCCGCGACGTACGCCCCTCCGAACAGGTCCTCGACGCCCTCGCGCGCGCCCTCGACTTCTCCGCCGAGGAGACCCGCCACCTGCACAGCCTCGCCGCTGCCGCACGCAACCCGGTCCAACCGCCGCGTTCGTACGAGCCGGAGGAGGTACCGGACACCACGCTACGACTGCTGCACGGCATGACCGCGCCCGCTCTGGTCGTCGGCCGTTTCCTGGACGTGCTGGCCTGGAACCCGCTCGGCGGCGCCCTGTTGGGCGACTTCACCCGGCAGCCCCAGAAGGAGCGGAACATGCTGGCGCTGTTCCTGCACCCCCAGGCCGACCGGACCTGCCCGAACCGGGCGGCCACCGTCGCCGAGCTGATCGGAATGCTGCGGACGCAGGTCGCCGCCGATCCGGGGAACCCGCGCGCCGTCGAACTGGTCGGTGAACTCGCCGTCCGCAGCGACGAGTTCGCGGCCCTGTGGGCCCTCCACGACGTGGAGGAACCGACCCGCGGCCAGATGCGCCTCAACCACCCCCGGGTCGGCGAGCTGAACCTGGACTGGGACGCCTACCCGATACCGGGCAACCCGGGCCCCGCGCTCATGGTCTGCACCGCGGCCGAGGGCAGCCTCGACGCCGAGCGACTCCAACTCCTCGCGGGCCTGCTCGACGCCCACTGACGGAACCTCCGGCGCGGTGGGCCGAGTTCACCCTCCGGCGCACCGCCCCTACGCGGATCGACACTCCGCGAGCCGCCGCTCCAGGAACCTTCGCTCCGCCGCGTTCTCCACCAGCTCCAGCGCCCGTTCGTACGCGGCTGCCGCCTCCGCCGTACGACCGCTGCGGCGCAGCAGATCGGCGCGGGTGGCCGGCAGCAGGTGGTAGTCGGCAAGTTCGCCCGACTTCTCCAACTCGGCTACCAACACCAGCCCCGCGTCCGGGTGTTGGGCCATGCCCACGGCCACCGCCCGGTTCAGGCGCACCACGGCGGAGGGCACGAAGCGCTCCAACTCGCCGTACAGGCCCGCGATATCGGCCCAGTCGGTGTCCGCGGCCGTGGGCGCGGTGGTGTGGCAGGCGGCGATGGCGGCCTGGATCTGGTACGGCCCGGGGCGGCCCCGGCGCAGCGCGGTCTCCAACAGGGCGGCGCCCTCGTCGACTTCGGCCCGGTCCCACGCCGTACGGTCCTGGTCCTCCAAGGTCACCAGCTCCCCCGCCGCGTCCACGCGCGTGCCACGCCGGGCGTCGTGCAGCAGCAACAGGGCCAGCAGGCCGAGGACTTCGGGCTCGTCCGGCATCAGGCGGGCCAGCACCCGGGCCAGCCTGATCGCCTCCGCGCACAGGTTCGTCCGCACCAACTCGGCCCCGGACGTGGCCGCGTAGCCCTCGTTGAAGAGGAGATAGACGACCCCCAGGACGCCCGTAGTCCGCTCGGGCAGCAGATGCGCGGGCGGCACCCGGTACGGGATGCCGGCGTTGCGGATCTTCTTCTTGGCGCGCACGAGCCGTTGCGCCATGGTCGCCTCGGGGACGAGGAAGGCGCGGGCGATCTCGGGGGTGGTCAGGCCCGCGAGCGTGCGCAGGGTCAGGGCGACCCGGGCCTCGATGGGCAGCGCGGGGTGGCAGCAGGTGAAGACCAGCCGCAGCCGGTCGTCCTCGACACCGCTGTCGTCACCGTCGTACTCCGGGTCGTACGGCCCCTCGTCCCGCCCCAGCACCGCGACCTCCCGCAGTTTCGCCGCCCCGACCGCCTCCCGGCGCAGGACGTCGAGGGCGCGGTTGCGGGCGGTCGTGGTCAGCCAGGCGCCGGGGCGGCGCGGGATGCCGTCGCGCCGCCACCGGTCGAGTGCCTGGGCGAAGGCGTCCTGCGCGCACTCCTCCGCGAGGTCCCAGTCGCCGGTCACCCGGATCAGGGTGGCGACGACCTGGCCCCACTCCTCGCGGAAGGCGGCGGCGACCGCCTCCTCGACGTCCGGCACGTTCACTCCCAGACCGGCCGCACCTCGACCGAGCCGCCGGCCAGCGCGGCGGGGTGCCGGGAGGCGAGCGAGATCGCCTCGTCGAGGTCGGCGACCTCGATGATGTCGATGCCCGCGACGTACTCCTTGGACTCGACGAACGGCCCGTCGCTGAGCAGGACTTCGTCGCCCTGGACGCGGACGGTGGTGGCGTCCGCGGACGGCCGCAGCCGTGCTCCGCCGCGCATGAGGTCGCGGCTGCGGACCTCGTCGATGTACGAGGTGAAGCGGGGGTCGTCGGCGATCTCGGCGGGACTGAGTTCCTCACCGTCGACAGGTGTGCAGATCAGCAGGACGTACTTCATGACCGCTCCTCGGCCGTCGTCTCCGTGGTCTTTGTGGCCGACGAGACGTGTTCGTGGACGATCTGCCAGCGCAGGCCGGCATTGCGGTAGCCGGTGGTCACGCGCAGTACGTCGTCCAGCGGCTCGCCGTCGGCCAGGGTGCCGCGCAGCCGGACGAGGGCGTTGCCGAAGGCGATGGACTCGTCGACGCGGACGCGGAACTCCAGGACCTCGCGGGTCACCGGACCGGTCACGCTCGCGAACACGCCCTCCATGGCCTTGCGGAAGGCGTCGATCCCGTGCGCTTCCAGGCCGGTGGTGAAGTGGAAGGCCTCCACGTCCGGCGCGTAGCAGGCGACGACGCGGTCCACGTCCCGCGCGCGGACCGCTTCGGTCAGTTCGGCGTCCAGCGCGCGGATCTCCGCCTCGCCCTCCTCCTCGCCGTCCATCGGCCAGAAGGGGCGCACCTCCATCGCGCCGATGGTGGCCACAGGGTGCTTGGCCGCGGCCTCGACGGCCTCCTCCAGGGTGTCGCACTCCAGGATGTCGAATCCGGCGACGTACTCCTTGGTCTCCGCGAACGGCCCGTCGGTACGCAGCACCTCCCCGCCCCGCACCCGCACGGTGACGGCCTCGGCGGGCTGCGCGAGCCGGTGCCCGTGCAGCCGTACGTTCCGGTCGCCCAGCTCCTCCACCCAGGGTTCCACGGGTGCCGTCCCGGAGCCGTCGGCAGTGTCGTCGCCGCACACGAGCAGCATGTATTTCATGGGTCCTCCCGGTCCTCGATGAGCTTCCTACACCCCACCGACGAACGCGACCGAGCCGGATCGACACCCCGCCAAGAAAAAACACGGATGCAAAAACATGGAGAGGCCGGGGCACCGGCCCCGACCTCTCCCCTACGACCCGTACGTCTTACCTGCTACGCGGTGGCAGCCTGCACCGACGGCTCCCCCGCCCCCACAACCGCGCGCTCGGTGTTCTTGCGGACCAGCAGCAGGGTGACCACCGCGCCCAGCAGTGAGGCGCAGCCGCAGATCACCACGCCGATGGCCATGCCGTGGCCGAGCGCGGTCTGCGCGGCGGCCTTGGCCTGGGCGCTGCCCGCGTTGACGACGGCGAGCGGTCCGGCCGCCTTCTCCATGCCCGCGTCCGCCCCGCTGAGCTTTCCGACGAGGGCGGAGGACGCGAGGCTCATCGCGATGGTGGAGATCACGGCCGGTCCGAGGCCCTGCCCGAACTCGCGGACCAGGCTGGTCGCGCCGCTGGCCATGCCGGTCATGTTGATCGGTACGGCGTTCACGGCGGCGGAGGTCAGCGAGGACACCACGCAGATGAAGCCGATGCCGAGCAGCAGCACCGGGCCGATGAAGGCGGCCAGGGAGGTGGTGGTGATGGGCAGTGCGGCGATCCAGAACTGTCCGGCGGCCATGGGCAGCAGGCCGCCCATGAGGAGCCAGCGGGCGTCGATCCTGGTGAGCATCCGGCTGAGCACCGGTGCCAGCAGCAGCGGGATCAACTGCAGGATCACGAACGGCATTCCGGCCCGCAGCGCGCTCAGGTGCATCACCGCGCCGAGGCGGATCGAGACGCAGTAGGCGGTGCCGATGAACCCGAACATGCCGGCCAGGGCGACGACGGCCGCCGCCGCGAACGAGGGGATCTTCAGCAGGTCGAGGTTGAACATCGGCGAGGCCGCGCGGGTCTCCGCGACGACGAACCCGGCGAGTGCGACGGCCGCCAGGGCCAGCGAGCCGACGATCGCCGCGCTGCCCCAGCCGCGGTCGCCGCCCTCGATGATGCCCCAGAGCAGGGCGGTGAGGCCGACGGCGATGGTGATCTGCCCGGGCCAGTCCAGCGCGCGGCCCTCGGGCGCCTTCGAGTCGGTGACGAGCTTCCAGGAGGTGACCGCGACGATCAGACCGAGGACGACCGGCGGGACGAACGCCCAGCGGAAGTCGGCGACCGTGGCGAGGATCCCGGAGGACAGCGGGCCGAGCGCGGAGGCCAGGGAGATCGACAGGGCCCAGGTGGAAACGGCCTTCGCCCGGTCCTTGCCGTCGGGTGTGGCCGCCGCGATGACGGCGAGGGAGCTGGGGAACAGGGCGGCGGCGCCGATGCCGGCGAGGGCCTGCCCGGTCCACATCATGGTGATGTTCTGCGAGGTGGAGTTGAGGAGTTCGCCGAGCGCCAGGACGAGTCCGCCGAGCACCAACAGCCGCTTGCGTCCGAAGAGATCGCCCACCACACCGAAATTCAGTTCCAGAATCGCGGTGGGGAGAATGAAGGCCGAGGTGACCCAGGCTACTTGGGAACCCGACGCACCGAATGCGGCCTGAATTTCTCCGTTGATGGGCGAGGGAACGGTAATGCACAACTGTGCCGCCGCGACCGCGAGACAGCACGCTATGAGTGTTCCGGGGTCCAGTCTTTTCAAGGAGGTCGAATCCGTCATCGTGCGTGCCCTCACTCTGCGTTTTTCTCTATGAGTTCGATGAGATTTCCCTCGGGGTCACTGACCCAGGCCATCCGCACTCCGGGTTCGGGGGACGGCCCGGGTGCCATGACCTCGCCCGCGCCGTGGGCCACCAACGCGCCGTGGACGGGATCGAGTTCGGGGGTGGTGACCGCGAAGTGCCCGTATCCGTGGGTGAGTACGGCGGTCATCGGGTCCGGCGCGCGAAGGCCGGGGGCGGAGCCGGGTCTGGCGAGCAACTCGATGCGCCAGCCCCGCGGATGCTCCAGGACGACACCTCGTAGACCGGGCGCTTCGAGGTGGAACTCGAAGACGGTCTTGAGGCCGAACGCGCCCTGGTACCAAGCGACTTGGGCCGCCAGATCCCGTACGTTGACGCCCACGTGGTCGAGTCGGGTGGTCACGGCGGCTCAGCCCGCCATCGCGCTGTCGCCGCCGTCGACCATGAGGTTGGCGCCGTTGACGAAAGCCGCCTCGTCGGAGCAGAGGAAGGCGGCGGCCCGTGCGATGTCCTCGGGCCGCCCCACCCGCCCGACCGGGATACGGGCCTCCAACTGGGCCTTGGGGCCTGTCGGATCGTCGAGGAAGGGTGCGGTGGCGGAGGTGCGGGTCATGCCGGGCGCGATGGTGTTGACCCGGATGTGGTGCGGAGCGCCGGCGGCACACAGGTGGAGGCTCATGGCCAACACCCCGCCTTTGGCGGCCCCGTGGGGCACCATCGGCATGAACGGCGCCCCGCGTACGGCGGCCACGGAGGCGACGTTGAGAACGGCCCCGCCACCGCGTGCGATCAGGTGCGGCCAGGCCGCCTGCGTACAGAAGTAGGGGATGTCCAGCTCGTTCTTGATGGTGAAGTACCAGTCCTCGGCGGGCATCGTCTCGAACGGGCCGTTCCGCAGCGCGGAGGCGTTGTTGTAGAGGATGTCGATCCCGCCGAAGGCCGCGATCCCGGCCTCGATCCACTCCCGGGCACCGCCTTCGGTGGACAGGTCCACGGGTGCGAGGGACCGCATGATTCCGCCGCCCTTTTCGACGAGTTCCACGGTCTCGGCCGCACTGTCCGCGTCGATGTCACAACCGAAGACTTCAGCACCCTCCGCAGCGAATACCAGCGCCGCGGCCCGCCCTATTCCAGCCCCCGTTCCACTGATGAAAGCGATTTTCCCGGCCAGTCGACCCATGATTGCCAAGTCCCTTGTCCCGTGCCGCCGTGGTGCGGTGGTGGCAGCGTAGGTACGGCCATTGACGAGAACAAGAAATGGGTCACCGAAGGGCCATCGGGGGTTCGTATGGCTGGTATGAGGCGGGAAGCCGGAAACTCCTCACAGGTTCACGGCAGGATGTCCCCATGAGCACCGACGACCAGTCCCGGCTGATGCGCGCCAACCAGGCGAACTGGGACGCCCGCACCCCCGTCCACCTCGCCAGCCGCTTCTACGGCCTCGACGGCACCCCGGACCCGGACCGCTGGTTCGCGTCCTTCGAGTGGGACGACCTGGGCGAACTGGCCGATCGTGACGTGCTGCATCTCCAGTGCCATCTCGGCACCGAGACCCTCGCGTTCGCACAGCGCGGGGCGCGCGCCACGGGCCTCGACTTCTCCGAGGCCTCCGTCGCCGCCGCGCACGGCATCGCGGCGAAGGCGGGCCTCGACGTCGACTACGTACAAGCGAACGTGTATGACGCCGTGGAGGCCCTGGGGCAACGGCGGTTCGACGTCGTGTACACCGGCAAGGGCGCCCTGTGCTACCTGCCGGACCTGCCGCGCTGGGCGGACACGGTCGCCCAACTCCTGCGCCCCGGCGGCCTGTTGTACATCGTCGAGTTCCACCCCCTGCTCAACTCGCTGGGCCCGAAGCCGACTCCGGGCGAGGGACCGGAACTCCTGCTCCGCCACGACTACCTGGGCGGCGGGGGCCCGGTGCACCGGGACGCGACGTTCACGTACACCGACGGCCCGGCCGTAGCCGGGGCGACCGACAGCTACGAGTGGATGCACGGAATAGACGAGGTCATCAACGCGTTGACGACAGCGGGACTGAACATCCGGGGCCTTCGCGAGAGCGACGAACTGCCGTGGCCGCGCTGGCCGCAGATGGTCCGGACCGAGACCGGCTGGTGGCGCCTGCCCGAGCCCCGGATCCCGCTCCTGTACGGCCTCTTGGCGAGCCGCTGAGCCCTACGTCACACCCAGAGCCGCACCGGGTGTGCTACGGTGCAGTCAGCACTTGTGCACGCCCCTTTCTGGGCGCCGGTGCGGATCTCATTTCACCTTCGCCGAACAGCCCGTCGATCTCCGACCGGCACACCGGCTTCTCCACACCACTTCGTGACCGACGTTTTGTCGTCGTACCCGAGGTGATGTTCCCCGCCGCCCCGAGGAGCGCCAGTTCGCCCTCCACCTGCGGCTTCTCCCCCCTTCCTTCCGCATGACACATGCATCCCGTCCTTGAAAGGACCCCCCATCATGACCACCACACTCGAACCCCCAGTACAGGAACAGCCCCGCGTCCAGACCGCCACCGGTGTCCTCGACATCGACGGCAACGGGAAGGGGCACCTGCGGGCACTGGACTGCCAGCCCACGCCCACCGACCTCCAGGTCTCCCCCGCGCTGATCCGCCGACACGGCCTGCGCAAGGGCGACCTCGTGGAAGGCGTCCGCGGCGGGCAACGCGCCCTGACCGAGGTCGCGTTCGTCAACGGGCACACACCCGCCGAACTGCGCGGCCGACGCCACTTCCGTGACCTGACCCCGTTGCACCCGCGTGAGCGGCTGCACCTCGAACACCCGGCGGCCGGCCTGACCGGGCGCGTCGCCGACCTGATCGCCCCCGTCGGCAAGGGCCAGCGCGGGCTGATCGTGGCCCCGCCCAAGACCGGCAAGACCGTACTGCTCCAGCAGATCGCGGCGGCCGTCGCCGGCAACCACCCCGAGGCCCGCCTCATGGTCGTCCTGCTCGACGAGCGGCCCGAGGAGGTCACCGACATGCGGCGCTCCGTGCGCGGCGAGGTGTACGCCTCCACCTTCGACAAGGCCCCCAAGCAGCACATCGCGCTGGCCGAACTCGTCATCGAGCGGGCCAAGCGCCTCGTCGAGGCGGGCGAGGACGTCGTGATCCTCCTCGACTCACTGACCCGGCTGTGCCGGGCGCACAACAACGCGGCGGCCTCCGGTGGCCGCACCCTCAGCGGCGGCGTCGACTCGACCGCGCTGATCGGCCCGAAGAAGTTCTTCGGCGCCGCCCGCCTGGCCGAGGAGGGCGGTTCGCTCACCATCCTCGCCACCGCACTGGTGGAGACCGGCTCCCTCGCCGACAGCGTCTACTTCGAGGAACTCAAGAGCACCGGCAACATGGAACTCCGCCTCAGCCGCGACCTGGCCTCCCGCCGGATCTTCCCGGCCATCGAGATCACCCCGTCCGGTACCCGCCGAGAGGAACTCCTCCTCACCCCGGCCGAGTTGACGGCGGTACGAGGCCTCCGCCGCGTCCTCCAGAACAGGGACGCCCAGGGCAGCCTGGAAACTCTGCTGGAGCGGATGCGAGAGACCCCGGACAACGCGACGTTCCTACGGCAGATCCAGCCAACTCTGCCCACAAACTGACCCGAGCGCCTTTCCCCAGGGGCGCGGGGAACTGCGCGCCCAGCCCCCACCGGGCCCGCAGACAAATCACTAGCGCATCCGGGTGTTGACGAACCCCCCTCGGCCCGGCCAACACCCTCCGCAGCGTCTCCGTTCCTACGTTTGCGGTATGACAATCGGATTCCCACCCCGGATCACCGTGTCGGCCTGCGCCCTCTGCCTCGCGGGCGCCCTCGCGTTCACCCCCGCCACGGCGACAGCCCACACCGGGTCGGACCCCGGCACAGCAACACCCCCACCCGCACTCCTGAACCACCCCGACACCCAGGTCCGCCCACACCCCGGCGCCCCCAACATCCCGGACGTCTCCGCCCTCTCCTGGCTCGTCGCAGACACCCACACCGGCGAAGTCCTCGCCGCCCACGACGCCCACCGCAGGCTCCCACCCGCCAGCACCCTGAAGACCCTCTTCGCCCTGACCGTCCTCCCCGCACTCCCCGGCGGCATCCAACACCGCGTCAGCGAACAGGACCTGGCCGGCATCGGCGAGGGCAGCAGCCTCGTCGGCGTCGAGGAAGGCCACACGTATCGCGTCGCCGACCTGTGGCGAGGGGTCTTCCTCAACTCCGGGAACGACGCCGTGCACGTGCTCGCCTCCCTCAACGGCGGCTGGCAGACCACGGCCACGCGGATGCAGGCCAAGGCACGGGCTCTCGGCGCCCTCGACACCCATGTCGTCTCGCCCGACGGCTACGACACCGACGGCCAGGTGTCCTCCGCCTACGACCTCGCGGTGTTCGGCCGCGCCGGACTGCGCAACGCCGACTTCGCCCGCTACTGCTCCACCGCCGAGGCGCAGTTCCCGGGTGAGGGATCGTCGTACGGCATCCAGAACACCAACCGGCTGCTGACCGGCAACGACGGTGTGGAGCGGTATCCGGGGGTCATCGGTGTGAAGAACGGCTACACCACGCACGCGGGCAACACCCTTGTCGCGGCGGCCCGTCGGGGCGGGCGGTCGCTCGTCGTCACGGTGATGAATCCTCAGGCGGGCGGTGGCTTCACCGTGTACGAGGAGGCGCGCGAGCTGCTCGACTGGGGGTTCGCGGCGGCCGGGCGGGTCGATCCGGTGGGGTCGCTGGACGCGTTGCGGGCCAGGCCGAGGTCGGGTCCCTCGGCGGTGCCGGTGGCCGCGGCGGTCGTACCGGACGAGGGTCCGGGCTGGGCCGAGACGGCGGCGATCGTGGCCGCGGCCGTGCTGGGCGCGGGCGCGGTGGTGGCCGCGATCCGGCTCAGGATCAGGCGGCTCCCGCCGGTCTGACCCGTCGGCAGCCACAGCAGCAGGCCGAGGGTGATCCAGGTGTACGTGTTGCTGCCGAGGAAGCCGTCGATGCCCGAGGAGTCGTCGAACCACAGCCACACGACGCTCGTGCACATCACCGCGTAGAGGGCGCCCGCGATCCGTGGGTGCCCGGCGCGGACCAGCACGGCGAACGACGGCAGCAGCCACACGAGGTGGTGCACCCAGGTGATCGGGCTGATCAGGCACGCGGTCAGCCCGGTCAGCGCGACCGCGGCCGTCCAGTCCCCCAGGACGATCGCACGGCGCGCACGCACCGCCCACACGGCCAGGACAAGGACGACGACCGTCGCCCACAGCGGGCGGCCCGTCTCGCCGAGCCGGGCCAGGACGCCTTGCAGGGACTGGTTGGAGACGTAGTCGAGGCGGCCCACCCGGGTCGTGTCCCACAACGCGTCGGTCCAGTAGAACGTCGAGGCGGCCGGGACCACCAGGGCCGCGAGCCCGGTCGCCGCGAGCGCCACAGCCGTCGCCACCGCGGCGGCTTTCCAGCGTCTGGCCAGCAGCAACAGGGCGATGAACAGGGCCGGCGTGAGCTTGATCGCCGCCGCGAGGCCGGTGCCTACGCCCGCCCAGCGGCCCCGGCCGGTGGACAGCAGCCAGCCGTCGCCGAGGACTAGGGCCAGCAGTATGAGGTTCACCTGCCCGAAGCTGAAGGTGTCGCGCAAGGGCTCGAACAGCGCCAGCCCGCAGGCCACCAGCGCCCACCCGAACCAGCCGTAGCGCCGCCAGCCGGGCCCGGCCAGGATGCGCAGGACGACGCCGAGAGCCGCGAGGTTGAGGACGAGTGCGGCGATGATCGCGGTGCCGAGGCCGAGGTACGCCATCGGGGCCATGCCGACGGCGGCGAACGGCGGGTAGGTGAAGCCGTACGTCGTGCCGGGCACCCGGTAGTCGTAGATCCGGCCGCCGTGGTGGAGCCAGGTGTGGACGGTGCCGTAGTAGACGCGCAGGTCGAACCAGTCGCGCAGCAGCGGGACGGTCACGGTGAAGACGGCGACGACCGCGGCGAGGGCCAGCACCAGGAGGAGTCGGCCGCGGTCGGTGGCGGGTGTTCTCATGCCGTACGTCCCAGGGCCGGGGCCTCCGCCGCCTGGCGGGCCTGCCAGAGGACGACGATCGCGAGGACGCCGCCGGAGACGGCCAGCACGAGTTGTCCGGCGTCGGCGGGACCGCCGCTGGGCAGGACGGCGAGGGCGAGGACGCCGGTGACGGCGGCCACCCGGTGTCGTACGGACGTGCTGGGCGCGGCGGCGGCGATCAGGAAGAGACCCCACAGGGCGTACCAGGGGCGGATCGCCGGGCCGAAGGCGGCGACGACGGCGAGGCTCAGGCCGAGCGCGTAGACCGGGCTGGGGCGCAGGCGGAACCAGATGGCGAGGATGGCCGCGCCGGTGACCGCGAGGCCGAGGGCGTGCCAGGCCGGGACGGCGAGGGGGGCGAGATCGCTGCCGAGGTGTTTCAGCAGGGCGCCGGTGGCGCGGCCGAGGAGGCTGGTGAGGGCCCAGTTGTGCGCCGAGACGGGTGTGTCGAGGGCGCCTATCCAGCCGTAGCCCGTGCCCGCGAAGGCCGTGGCCGCGACCGTGGTGGCGGCGGACGCGACGACGGTCGTCGTGACGGCCTTGGCCGGGCGGTGGCCCGCGCGGATCTGGAGGAGCACGACCGCGGCGAGGCCGAGCGCGGCCGGTGCCTTGACCAGGGCGGCGAGCGTGACGAGTACGGCGCCCAGGACCGGCCAGCGGCCGAGGGCGGCGACCAGGCCGACGCCGAGCAGGCCGAGCATGATCGCGTCGTTGTGGGCGCCCGCGACGAGGTGCAGCAGGACCAGCGGGTTGAGGGCGCCGAGCCAGAGCGCGGCGGCCGGGTCGGCGCCGCTGTGCCGGGCGAGCCGGGGCAGCGCGGCGGCCATCAGGCCCACTCCGAGGAGCGCGACGAGCCGCATCCCGAAGAGCCCGGCGGGGAGTTCACCGCGGGTCAGTCCGGACAGCCACGACGCCACGGCGAGGAACACCGGACCGTACGGCGCCCCGGTGTGCTGCCACAGCGGGGCGACCTCGTCGGCGAGGGGGCCGCCGAGCGCGGCCGGACCGTGCGCGTAGACGTCCATGTGGGCGTCGACCATCGCGCCCTGGGCGAGATAGCTGTACACGTCCCGGCTGAACAGCGGCGGCGCGAGCAGCAGCGGGGCCGCCCACACGGCGAGGACCAGGAACAGGGAGCGCGGGGTGGGCGGTTCGGCGCTGCGGATCAGCTTGCCCAGCAGCAGCCAGGCCGCTATCAGCAGGACGACACCGAAGTAGACCCCGACCAGCCCGAGCGCCGCCTGCGCGGAGGCCGGGGAGAAGAGGTCCGCGGCCGGCAGCGCCCCGGCCGTCTCACCGCCCAGCGCGAGGACGGCGGTACCGGCGAGACCGAGTACCTGGCAGCGGCGGAGATCGACGGGAAAAGCCATGGCCAACACTCGCCAAGCGTGTCAACGCCGGATGGCGGGAAGGCGACCTGCCGCTCTCGGGGCGGCGGACTGCGCGTGACCTCCGTGTGCTCGGCCCTCGGCACCGATGAGTTCTCGGTCCGCGACCGGTCTCCCTGATGACCGACTTTCCCAGAACGGACGTGATGACCGTGCCGACCAGCTCCGCCCGCACCAAGGTGAACGGCCAGGAGATGTACTACGAGATCCATGGCACCGAGCACGAGGGCCGACGCCCGCTGGTGCTGCTGCACGGCGGTGTGCAGACCGTCGGTCTGACCTTCGGGACGATGCTGCCCGCGCTGTCCGCCGAGCGGTACGTGATCGCCCCCGAACTCCAGGGCCACGGCCACACCGCCGACACCGACCGGCCGCTGACGATCCCCGACCTGGCCTCCGACGTGGTCGCGCTGCTCGACGAACTCGGCGTCCGCCAGGCCGACTTCATCGGCTTCAGCCTCGGCGGACTGGTCACGCTGGAGATCGCGGTCCGGCACCCGGAGCGGGTCGGACGGATCGTGCCGGCGGCCGCTCAGTACAGCCAGGACGGCATCCACGAGGAGATCCGCACCCCCGACTTCAGCTCGCCCCGGATGCCCGGCCAGGCGGACTTCGAGGAGATGTCCGACGCCTACGCGGCCGTCGCACCGCACCCCGAGCACTTCCACGACTTCCTCGCCAAGGCCTCGGCGGCGGCGAACGAACCGCTGCCCTGGACCGCCGACGACCTGCGCGCGGTGACCGCGCCCACCCTCCTCGTCATCGGTGACACCGACTTCATGCGCATCGAGCACGCGGCCGAGATGCACCGGCTGATCCCCGACGCACAACTCGCCGTGCTGCCCGGCACCACGCACATGGGGGTCATGCGGCACAAGGTCCTGCTGCCGCTGCTCACCGAGTTCCTGGGCTGAGGCCGATCAGAACACGGACACCCCGGTGAGCGTCGTGAAGCGGTCCAGGGCCGCGACGCCGGCCACCGAGTTCCCCCGCTCGTCAAGTCCCGGGCTCCACACGGCGAGCGTGCACCGGCCCGGGACGATCGCGATGATCCCGCCGCCCACCCCGCTCTTGCCGGGCAGCCCCACCCGGTAGGCGAACTCGCCCGCCGCGTCGTACGTCCCGCACGTCAGCATCACCGCGTTGACCTGCTTGGCCTGGGTGAGGGTGAGCAGCCGGGAGCCGTCGGCGCGGCTGCCGTGCCGGGCCAGGAAACCGGCGGCGAGGGCGAGGTCCGCGCAGGACGCCATGACGGAGCACTGCCGGAAGTACTGGTCCAGGAGGACGGGCACCTCGTTGTCGATGTTGCCGTAGGACTTCATGAAGTGGGCGAGGGCCGCGTTGCGGTCACCGTTCGCGGACTCGGAGGCGGCGACCTCCTTGTCGAAACCGAGGGACGGGTTCCCGCTCTCCGTACGCAGAAAGGCCAACAGCTCTCCGGCAGCGTCTCCGGTACGGGTCTGGAGGCGGTCGGTGACGACGAGCGCGCCCGCGTTGATGAACGGGTTGCGCGGGATGCCGCTCTCGTACTCCAGCTGGACAAGGGAGTTGAAGGGGTTGCCGGAGGGCTCGCGGCCCACGTGCTCCCAGAGTTCGTCGCCCTCGCGGGCCAGGTCGAGCGCGAGGGTGAAGACCTTGGTGATGGACTGCGTGGAGAACGGCTGTTGCCAGTCCCCCACGCCGTACACCGTGCCGTCCAGTTCCGCGACGGCCATGCCGAAGCGGCGCGGGTCGCAGGCCGCGAGCGCCGGGATGTAGTCGGCGGCCTGGCCGCGGCCTGGCATCCGCTCGATCTCACCGGCGATGCGCTCCAGGACCGGCTGGAAGGCCATGGATGGGGACATGATCACCATTGTGCCTCCGGGCGGGTCCTGGTGCGCGTCCGCGGATCAGACAGCCACGGGGCCGGTGCCGGCCAGGACCTCGGGCCGCAGCAGGGCGGCGAGCGTCTCGGCGGGCAACAGGCCTTTCTCCAGGACGAGTTCGGCCACGCCCCGGCCGGTGGCGAGGGCCTCCTTGGCGATGTCGGTGGCGGCCGTGTACCCGATGTGCGGGTTCACCGCGGTCACCAGGCCGATGGAGTTCTCCACGCTCGCGCGCAGCGCCTCGGTGTTGGCGGTGATGCCGTCCACGCACCGCTCGGCGAGGGTGAGGCAGGCGGCCCGCAGATGCGTGATGGACTCCGACAGCGAGTGCAGGATGATCGGCTCGAACGCGTTGAGCTGGAGCTGTCCGGCCTCGGCGGCCATCGTGATGGTGACGTCGTTGCCGATCACCTCGAAGGCGACCTGGTTGACGACCTCGGGGATCACCGGGTTGACCTTGCCCGGCATGATGCTCGAACCGGCCTGCACCGGCGGCAGGTTGATCTCCCCGAGCCCCGCACGCGGCCCCGAGGACAGCAGCCGCAGATCGTTGCAGCTCTTGGAGAGCTTGACCGCAACGCGCTTGAGCACCCCCGACATCTGCACGAACGCCCCGCAGTCCTGCGTGGCCTCGACCAGGTTGGCCGCCGTCACCAGCGGCAGCCCGGTGATCTCCGAGAGATGCCGCCGGGCCGACTCCGCATACCCGGCAGGAGCATTGAGCCCGGTCCCGATGGCCGTGGCCCCCAGGTTGATCTCATGGATCAACTGCACAGCCTCGTCAAGACGTTGACGATCCTCGTCAATCATGACCGCGTACGCCGAGAACTCTTGACCGAGCGTCATCGGCACCGCGTCCTGCAACTGTGTACGGCCCATCTTGAGCACGTCACGGAACTCAACAGCCTTACGGCCGAAGGCGTCCTGCAGTACAGCCATCGCCTTGAGCAGTCCATGCACGGCGAAGACGGTCGCTATCTTGACGGCGGTCGGATACACGTCATTGGTCGACTGCCCAAGGTTGACGTCCTCGTTGGGGTGCAGGTACTGGTACTCCCCCTTGCCATGCCCGAGCAACTCCAACGCCCGGTTCGCGACAACCTCGTTGGCGTTCATGTTGGTCGAGGTACCGGCCCCGCCCTGCACCACGTCCACCACGAACTGGTCGTGCAGCTTGCCGGCCCGGATCTCCCGGCAGGCGGCGACGATGGCGCCCGTCTTCTCCGGCGAGAGCAGCCCCAACTCCTCATTGGCGAGAGCAGCGGCCTCCTTGACGGCGGCGAGAGCATTGATCAAGTGCGGATAGATGGAGATCGGCGTCCCGGTGATGGGGAAGTTCTCCGTGGCCCGCAGGGTGTGAACACCCCAGTAGGCATCGCCGGGTACATCCCGATCTCCGAGCAGATCATGTTCGCGACGGCTGACGACAGTCATGGGTTCCTCTTCCAACAGCGTTCAGGTGCTTTTTAGGGGCACGGGGCTGTATCGATATGCGGCTCCGCCGCGTGGGCGCGACCAGCCACAACGGACCCGCAGCAACCCCACAACAGATCTAGGCACACGCAGACAACGGCGGCACAGGGTCCAACGCACGCACCGGCCGAACACAACCAACCGGCTCGCCCCCACCGAGCAACGGCTCCCCCGCGAACTCGGTGAGCAGCCCTTCCTCAACCCCGGCCCGCACCAGCGCAGCCGCAGCGACAGGCACCCGCGCCCGATTGGCCCCGTCCGAGACCTTCACAGCAACAGCCCGCCCATCAGGCAACGCGGCAACCTGAACCCCCTCGAACCCGTCCTTGGCAAGCAGCCCAGGAACGGCCCGCATCAACGCGGCCACATCCCGCCCCGCCCCGGACGCCATCTCCGCAAACTCCCGCATTGCGTCAGCAACCCGAGCCTCAGGCGTCCCAGGCGCAGCGGTGGTGATCCGAGCAACGGCCCGAGCGAGCCCATGCAGGGAGATGGAGAACAAAGGAGCCCCACACCCGTCGACCGTCACCCGAGCGATCCGCTGCCCGGTGAGATCCTCGACGATCTCCGCGATCGCCTGCTGCAACGGATGGGCCGGATCGAGATAGTCGTCCAGGGACCACCCGTTGAGCTTCGCCACGTACAACATGGCCGCGTGCTTCCCGGAACAGTTCTGGGCGAGCCGGGACGGCGCCCGCCCCTCGCGCACCCAGGCATCCCGCACGACCGGGTCGAACGGGAGGTCGGGAACGTTGCGCAGGGAGTCCTCCGTGAGCCCGGCGAGTTCGAGGATCCGCCGGGCCCCGGCGAGGTGACGTTCCTCGCCGGAGTGGCTGGCGGCGGCGAGCGAGAGCAGCTCACCGTCGAGCGGCAACCCGGCCCGCACCATGGCGACGGCCTGCACGGGCTTGATCGCCGAGCGCGGATAGAACGCCGCCTCGATGTCGCCGATCTGGAGCTGGACCTGGCCGTCGGCATCGAGGACGACGACGGAGCCGTAGTGGATGCCCTCGATCATTCCGCCGCGTATGAGGTGGGCGACGGGTGCGTGGAGGGGTTCACGGATGAGGGGTGGGTCCGCGAGGGAACTGCTGTACATCTCTGCCTGTCGGGGTCAGGACGACGTGGGTCTCACGCGTCGGGTGCGGTGGAGGACGTGCTGGCCACGCGGCGGCGGACGGCGAACCATCCGGCGACGAGCGCGGCGGCGATCAGCGGCAGACAGAGCACGGTGGTGCGTCCGGCGCCGCCGTCGGCGTACATGAGGACCAGGACGGAGGCGAGGAAGGCCAGCGTCACGAGTTCGGTCCAGGGGGAACCCGGCAACCGGTAGCTGGGGCGGGTCAGTTCGCCCTTCTCGGTCTTCCGCCAGAAGAGGAAGTGACAGAGCATGATCATGCCCCAGGTGGAGAGGATGCCGATCGCCGCGAAGTTGAGGACGATCTCGAACGCGTCCGCCGGGACCACGAAGTTGAGGCCGACGCCGAGGACGCAGATGCCGCTGGTGAGCAGGATGCCGCCGTAGGGGACCTGGCTGCGGCTCATGACCGAGGTGAACTTGGGGGCGGAGCCGGACATCGCCATGGAGCGGAGGATGCGGCCGGTGGAGTACAGGCCGGAGTTGAGCGAGGACATGGCCGCGGTGAGGACGACGAGGTTCATGACACCCCCGGCCGCCGGGATACCGATGTTCGACAGCACGGTCACGAAGGGACTCTGGCCCGCGCTGTACTTGTTCCAGGGCAGCAGGATCGAGAGCAGGACGACCGAGCCGACGTAGAAGAGGGCGACGCGCCACATGATCGAGTTGATCGCCTTCGGCATGATCTTCTCAGGGTTCTCGGTCTCGCCGGCGGCTACGCCGACCAGTTCGACGGAGGCGTAGGCGAAGACGACGCCCTGGATGATCAGGAGCATGGGCAGCAGGCCGTTGGGGAAGATGCCGCCGTTGTCGGTGATCAGGGACGGGCCGGGGGTGGTGCCGTCGACCTGGTGCTGGGTGACCAGCAGGAAGATGCCGATCAGCATGAAGACGACGAGTGCGCTGACCTTGATGATCGCGAACCAGAACTCCAGCTCGCCGAACATCCGCACCGAGATCAGGTTCACCGTGAGGACCACGGCGAGCGCGATGAGGGCGATCACCCACTGGGGGATGTCGGAGAACATGCTCCAGTAGTGGGTGTAGACGGCCACGGCGGTGATGTCGGCGATGCCGGTGGTGGCCCAGTTGAGGAAGTACATCCAGCCCGCTATGTACGCGCCCTTCTCACCCAGGAATTCGCGGGCGTACGACACGAAGGCGCCGGACGAGGGCCGGTAGAGGACGAGTTCGCCGAGGGCGCGGACGACGAGGAAGGCGAAGAGGCCGCAGACCGCGTACGCGATGAAGAGGGAGGGGCCGGCGTCGGCCAGGCGACCGCCCGCGCCGAGGAACAGGCCGGTGCCGATCGCGCCGCCGATGGCGATCATGTTGACGTGCCGGGACTTCAGGGACTTGCTGTAGCCGGCGTCTCCGGCGTCGACATGGCCGGATCGTTTCTGCACGCCGTCGTGCAGGGACTGCTCGCTCACGCCTCGGGTCCGCCTTCCGTGGGGGTGTTCGTGCGCGCGGGGCGCACGATGTCGGTGAGGGTCGTCTCGACCCGGTCGAGGTGGTGGGACATGGCCTCGACGGCGTCCGGCTCACTGCCGTCGATCAGCGCCTCGACGATCGCCCGGTGCTCGCGGTTGGACTGCTCGCGCCGGCCGCCGAGTTCGTTGAGGAACGCGGACTGGCGGGCCAGCGCGTCGCGGATCTCCTCGATGACCCGGCGGAACACCGGGTTCTGGGCGGCCTCGGCCACCGCGAGGTGGAAGAGCGTGTCCATCGCGACCCACGCGGTGGTGTCGGTCTCCTGTTCCATGCGGTCCAGGAGGTGGGCCAGGTGGTCCAGGTTCTCCGGGGTGCGGCGCAGTGCCGCGTACCCGGCGACCGGGATCTCGACGTGGCGGCGCACTTCCAGCAGGTCGCTGGCCGCGTAGTCGCCGAAGGTGGGGTCCTCCACGGCGTTGGCCACCACGAAGGTGCCCTTGCCGGTCTTGGAGACGGTCAGCCCCATGGTCTGCAGGGCTCGCAGAGCCTCGCGGAGCACGGGCCTGCTGATCTCCAGGGTGCGGCACAGCTCCGCCTCGGAGGGGAGCTTGTCGCCGATGGCGTAGTCGCCGCGCTCGATGGCGCCGCGGAGGTGGACAAGCACCGCTTCCATGGCGCTGACGCGCCGCGGCCCGACTCCACCTGTCTGGCTGTCTGACAGGTTCACGGACGTGATCCTGCGGGTGACGGGACAGTGCTGTCAAGCGATCCGAAAAGAAAAATTCAGCGGGCATGAAGCCTGAAAATCCGGCTTCACGCCCGCTGCGATGATCGTCCGCCCGGTGTCAGCGGCTGTCAGCTGTTGAGGACACCCGTGCCGAGCAGCCCGAACAGCAGCAGACCGATGATGATCCGGTAGATCACGAACGCGTTGAAGGAGTGCTTCGCGACGAACTTCAGCAGCCAGGCGATGGAGGCGTAGGCGACCACGAAGGACACGATCGTGCCGACGGCCAGCGGGGCGGCGCCCACACCCGCGCCCAGAGCGTCCTTCAGCTCGTAGATGCCCGCGCCGGTCAGCGCGGGGATGCCGAGGAAGAAGGAGAGCCGGGTGGCGGCGACGCGGTCCAGGTCGAGGATGAGACCGGTGGACATGGTGGCGCCGGAGCGCGAGAAACCGGGGAAGAGCAGCGCCAGGATCTGCGAACTGCCCACCAGCATCGCGTCCTTGAAGGTGGTGTCGTCCTCACCGCGCTTGTGCCGGCCCATCTGGTCGGCGCACCACATGACACCACTGCCGACGATCAGCGAGGCGGCGACCACCCACAGCGAGCCGAGCGGACCGTCGATGAGCGGCTTGGCGGCCAGGCCCACGATCACGATCGGGATCGTCGCGTAGATCACCCACCAGGCGAACTTGTAGTCGTGGTGGTAGCGCTCCTCGCGGTTGCGCAGGCCACGGCCCCACGCGGTCACGATCCGCACGATGTCCTTGAAGAAGTACACGAGCACGGCGGCGATGGCGCCGACCTGGATGACGGCCGAGAACCCGACGACGGAATCGTCGTCGACGGGGATTTTCATCAGCCCCTCGACGATCTTCAGATGGCCGGTCGAGGAGACCGGAAGGAACTCGGTCACCCCCTCGACGACTCCGAGGACGGCGGCCTGACCGACGCTGATGACACTCATGAGATCCAGTTCTTGGGAGTTGGTCGACAGTGCTGTAGACAATAGCGCCGGGAACGGTCCTGCTCGGGCACGGGAGACGCCCGAGCCCTTACGTCCACAGGGCCTCCGCGATCGACACCCCGACAAATGCCGCACCGAGGCCCGCCGTCACGCTGCCGACGACGTTGGCGGCAGCGTAGAGCCCCGCCCCTGTCTCGGTCAGCCGCAGTGTCTCGTACGAGAAGGTCGAGTACGTCGTCAGGGCCCCGCAAAGCCCTGTCCCGACGAGGAGTTGGAGATGCGGACCCGCCGCACCGGCGGACACCGCACCGGTCAGCACACCGAGAATCAGACAGCCGGACACGTTCACCGCGAAGGTGCCCCAGGGGAACACGGTGTCGTGCCGGGTCTGCACCGCGCGGTCGGTGAGATACCGGAGCGGGGCACCGACCATGGCTCCCGCGACCACCAACACCCAGTTCACAACGACCTCTTACCCTTCCGGTCCGATGCGCCGGAGTCCGCGACGCGGCCCACGTACCGGATGACCTCGCACTCGTCGAGGATCACGAGCCCTTCGCCGACGAGTTCGTCGAGCCGCGGCAGGAACTCCCGTACGCGCTCCTCGGTGTCCACGATCACGATCGCCACCGGCAGGTCCTCGCTCAGCGACAGCAGTCGTGTGGTGTGGATCAGGGAGGAGGCGCCGAAGCCCTCGATGCCCCGGAAGACGCTGGCACCGGCCAGCCCGGCCGCGTGGGCGCGGTGCACGATCTCCGTGTAGAGGGGCTTGCGGTGCCAGGTGTCGTTCTCGCCGATGAAGATCGTCACCCGCAGGGCGCCGCCGGTCAGCCTGGTCATCGCTGCCTCCGCTTCAGGACCCGCCGGGCCACCGCCACCCCGAGCCACACCGCCGTGAGGGCCGCGAGCAGGGTCGCGGCGAGATACGCGAGCGCGGTGCGGGGATGGCCCTCGTCGACCAGTTTCTGGATGTCGACGGCGTATGTCGAGAAGGTGGTGAAGCCGCCGAGTACGCCGGTGCCGAAGAACGGCCGCACCAGCCGGTGCGCGGCCCACACCTCGGTGACGACCACCATGAACACGCCTATCACGGCGCACCCGACGACGTTGATCCCGAAGGTCGTCCACGGGAAACCGCCGCTCTGCACAGGCCACCACAGCGAGGCCGCGTACCGGGCCACGGCCCCGATCGCGCCGCCGAGCGCGACCACCGCGACGACCGGCCCCTGACCCCGCCAGACGGACGGGCGCGGGGCCTCGGTCCGGGCCCGCAGGCTCTCGGCTTCGGGAGCTGTCATGGCCGTACGTCTCCTACTCGTCGGGGGCCCTGGGGGCACACGCCTCTACAAGTAGGGATTGTTGGCGGCACCTCTGCCGCGGTTCGGGTACGGCGGGCCCCACCGCCGCGCCGCGAGAGGTGATCGCGGCCGGGCATCAGGGTAACGCCGGGGACGTGCCGGGGTCACTTCGGGGCGGGCGGCTCGCACAGCGCGACACCGCGTTCGCGCAGGCTGCCCAGCACGAGGTGGCCGGCCGCCTCGCAGACGCCGGTGACCATACGGAAGGGAGAGCCGCGTGCGATCAGGTGGTGGACGACGTGTCCCTCGTCGTCGACCGCGAGGGCCCCGATCGTGCCCGTGGGGCGGTGGGGCGCGTGTACGGCGATCCGCGCGGCGGTGTGCCGTACGGCGTCCGGGGCGCGGTGGAGGAGGTCGAGCGGGGGCACGCGGGGTCCGGCCAGGGCGACCCAGAGCGGTCCGTCGGGGCCCGCGCGCCAGATGTTGTCGGGCATGCCGGGGAGGTCTTCGACGAAGGGTTCGCCATGGCCCGCCCGCTGTCCGGTGAGCCAGTAGCGGGTGAGGCGGTAGGCACCGGTCTCCGCGATCACCAGGAAGGACTCGTCGGCGCTCGCGGCAAGGCCGTTGGCGAACTGAAGCCCCTCCAGGACGACTTCGGGGGTGTCGCTGTCAGGCGCGAGGCGCAACAGCCTTCCTGTGCCGGTGTGTTCGACGATGTCGCCCAGCCACTGGTGGAGCGGATAGCGGCGGCTGGAGACGGTGAAGTACACGCTGCCGTCGGACAGGGCGACCACGTTGCTGCAGAACCGCAACCGCTCCCCCGCCACCGAGTCGGCGAGGACCCGCACGGAGCCGTCCCCGAGGTCGATCCGCAGCAGTCCGCGTTCCGCGTCGCACACCAACAGGCCGTCGTCCGGGAGGAGTTCGAGGCCGAGCGGTCGGCCGCCGGTGTCGGCGAGGGTCTCCACCCGGACCGACTCGGGGTCGGTCAGTCCGTCGAGGCGGAGGATGCGGCCGTCCTCGACGCCGGTCAGCACCCGGCCGCGGGCGTCGGCGACCACGTCCTCCGGACCGCGCCCGCCGATCGCGACGTAGCGGCGGGCGAGCAGCGCGTCGGGTCGGACTTCGGGTCGCTCCATGAAAGCCTCCACGGTTCGGTCCGGGGCGCGTAACCTTGCTGCTCTTCCCGGTCATCTGCCGCGCTTCCCGGTCGTCGCGACACCGGGCCACGTTTGCCGAGCGTATTGCTGGTGACCCGATTCCCGCTGCCGGTCGGCGAGAAGGGGGCCCTCATGTCACGGTCGGCCACCCACCGTGCGGGACGTCCGCGGTGAGACGGGTGCGCGCGGTGTGGCAGGGGCTGGGGTTCGCCGAACTCAACCGGCGCGGGCGGGAGTTGGAGCTGCTGCACCGGGCGATGGGGTTCGCGACGCTCGCCCTGGTCACCCTCGCGCCCTTGCTGATCGTGGTGGCCGCGGCCGACCCGCTCGGGCACGGCGGGTTCGCGCTGTGGCTGGTGGACGGCATGGACCTGTCCGGCCGGTCCGCCCGTGCGCTCACCGACGTCTTCACCCCGCCCCGCAAGGTCATCGGCGCCACCAGCGCGTGGAGCGTGGCGCTGCTCGCGCTGTTCGGCCTGTCCTTCGCGTCGAGTGTGCAGAGCGGCTACGAGCACGTGTGGCTCCCGACCGGCGCCCCGTGGAACCGCATCTGGCGCCAACTCATCTGGCTGGTCATGCTGATGGGCTACCTGTACGCGCAGGTGCAGACCCGCAACGTCCTGGAGGGCACGCCCCGCATCCTGCTCAGCATGGCGGCCGGCCTGCTGTTCTTCTGGTGGGGTCCGCACTTCCTGCTCAACCACCGGGTCCCCTGGCGCTATCTGCTCCCGGGCGCGCTCGCCACGATGGCGGGCCTGGTCGGCCTGCGCTGGTTCTCGTACCTGGTGTTCACCCCGCTCCTGGTCACCAACGCGGTCAGTTACGGCCCGGTCGGTACGGTCCTGGTCGTCGAGTCCTGGCTGGTCGGCGTCGGCTTCGTGCTCTACGGCGGCGCGCTGGTGGGCAGGCTGCTGTGCGAGCGGTTCGGGGATCCCGACGCGGCCTTCCGCACGGAACCGGAGGCACCGGACGCCCCGGTGTCCGCCGAGCCGGAGGAACCGCCGACGCGCTCCGAACAGGACAAGGTGTGAGACCCGGGCCGGGCTACCAGCCCTTCTCGAACATCCGGGCCACCTCGGCGATACGGACCTCGTCGCGCCGGTAGTACGTGCGCAGCCGGATCCGCCGCACACGCAACAGGCCCATGCCCGCCAGGAGTTCGAGATGGGTGTCGGCGACCTGGCGGGGCACCCCGAGCTTGGCCGCCACGGCCTCCGAGGTGACACCTGCCTCGGGGACATACCGATGGTCCGGGAAATGGGTGGCCGGATCTCTCAGCCACTCCAGGATGTCCAACCGTCGCTGGCCTGTCGGAGTCCTCAGCATGGCGTGACCCTCCGTTCTGCGCGCCGCTTGCCGCGTCCTCCCACTCTCCCGCAGCACGGTCCGCCACGTCCCGGACTCGGTGACCCTTGTCCGGGACCGAACGGTCCTGTTCGAGAGGGCCGATCGGCCCTGGGGCGTGGGGCAACGGGCGGGGCGCGATCGCACGGGAGCGACCGGACACCGGCTCCCGGGACCGGTGTTGGCCGAACCACACCGCCGTAGCCGAACAGAACCGCACGCCGGACAGCGGACAGGACCCCCTCCACCCGCGGCTCGTGGCACGCGCGGGCGGAGGGGAGTTCGACTCAGCCGTCGAGACGTACGACCCGGACGGCTCCGGCGGGGACCGCGAGACCGCCGGCGGCGCGTTCGCCGGTCAGCAGCTCGGTGCCGTCGGTGCCGAGCGGCACCTTGACGTCCGAGGCGCTGTGGTTGATCGCGAAGAGGAAGCTGCCGAACTCGCCCTCCCTGCGCACGAGTTCGACGTCGTACGGCAGGTCGGCGCGCGGCGAGATCCGGGCGTCCTCGGTCGCCCAGCCGAGCAGGGCGTCCAGGCCGTGGGCGTCGAGGCGGGTCGACACGTACCAGGCGGTGCCGTCGCCGAGGCGGTGCCGGGTGACGGCTGGGTGGTCGGCGGTGAGGCCCTCGGCGTACGTCCACACGGTCTCGGCGCCGTCCGGGACGACGAACTCGGTCCAGACGTCGCCGGTGAGTTCGGAGCCGTCGGGTCCGGTGATGCGTACCCGCTGGTCGGCCAGGAGGGGCGAGAACTCCTCGACGGTCAGGCCGAGTACGTCGCGCAGCGCGCCGGGGTAGGCGCCCTCGTGGACGGCGTCGTGCTCGTCGACGATGCCGGAGAAGTAGGAGACGACGAGGGTGCCGCCGTTCTCGACGTACCGCTGGAGGTTGCGCCCTGCCGCCGCCGTCATCAGGTACAGCGCCGGTACGACGACAAGGGGATAGGCCGACAAGTCGGCTTCCGGGTGGGCGAAGTCGACGGTGAGGTGGCGGTCGTAGAGGGCCTCGTAGAAGGCGTCGGCACGCTCGCGGGCGTCGTGGTCCTCGCTGGGGCGCCACGCGAGTTTCTGCGCCCACCACGAGTGCCAGTCCCATACGACGGCCACGTCGGCCCGCGTGCGCGTGCCGCGTATCCGGCCCAACTCCTCGACGGATGCGCCGAGTTCGACGACCTCGCGCCAGACACGGGTCTCCGTGCCGCCGTGCGGGAGCATCGCGGAGTGGAACTTCTCGGCGCCGCGCCGGGACTGGCGCCACTGGAAGAACATCGCGCCGTCCGAGCCGCGCGCCACGTGGGAGAGGGCGTTGCGGGCCATCTGGCCGGGGGCCTTGGCGGGGTTGCGGGGCTGCCAGTTGACGCCCGAGGTGGAGTGTTCGAGGAGCAGCCAGGGGGCGCCGCCCGCGACGGAGCGGGTGAGGTCGGCGGCCATCGCGAGGTTGACGTGGGTGCGGCGGCCGTCGGTGATCAGGTAGTGGTCGTTGGTGACGAGGTCGACCTCGCGGCCCCAGGCCCAGTAGTCGACGGACTCGCACTGGCTGAGGGCGGCCATGAAGTTGGTGGTGACCGGGATGCCGGGCGCGAGGCGGTGCAGGATGTCCCGTTCGGTGACGAAGTTCTCGCGCATCGTGGCGTCGGCGAACCGCGTGTAGTCCAGCGCCTGGGCCGGGTTGACGGCGGTCGGCGTGAGGCGCGGCGGGTTGACCTGGCCGAGGTCCCCGTAGCGCTGGCCCCAAAAGGCCGTTCCCCAGGCCTCGTTGACGCCGTCGACGGTCTTGTAGGTCGCGGTCAGCCAGCGGCGGAAGTGGGCGGCGCAGGAGTCGCAGTAGCAGGCGGAGACGGGGACGCCGTACTCGTTGAAGACGTGCCACAGCGCGAGGGCGGGGTGGTCGCCGTAGCGCTCGGCGAGCCGGGTGGTGATGTTCGCGGCGGCGGCGCGGTAGTCGGCGTTGCTGTGGCAGATCGCGCCGCGGGAGCCGAACTCGTAGCGGGTGCCGTCGGCGGTGACGGGCAGGGCCTCGGGGTGGGCGCGGTAGAACCAGGCGGGCGGGGAGACGGTGGGCGTGCCGAGGTCGACGCGGATGCCGTTCTCGTGCAGCAGGCCGATGATCCGGTCCAGCCAGCCGAAGTCGTACACACCCTGCTCGGGTTCGAGCAGTGCCCAGGAGAAGATCCCGACGCTCACCATGGTGACGCCGGCCTCGCGCATCAGCCGGACGTCCTCCTGCCAGACGCTCTCCGGCCACTGCTCGGGGTTGTAGTCCCCACCGAAGGCGAGCCTGGTGAGGCCCTTAGGGGTGGTCTCCGGCATGGATCTCTCCCGTAGTCGATCATTTGGGAACGTGCACACAGCACGCCCTGGGGCGCCGCCCCAACATAACCGCACGCCCGTGACCGCTGACAAGTGTCCCTGATGTTTCTCTGCTGTGAACGCTCCCAGCACGGCGCTTCTGGCTCCGGGTCCGGGAGCCGTAGAGTCTTGACCATGACCAATACGGGGGGTCGGCGCAGACCACCGACGATCCATGACGTGGCGCGCGAGGCCGGTGTCTCGCGGGGCACGGTGTCGCGTGTCCTCAACGGCGGGCACTATGTGAGCCCGGCCGCACAGGAGGCCGTCAACGCGGCCATCCGCAAGACGGGTTACGTCGTCAACCGGCACGCCCGTTCACTGATCACCGGGCGCTCGGACTCCGTCGGCTTCCTCCTGACGGAACCGCAGGAGAAGTTCTTCGAGGACCCCAACTTCAACATCCTGCTGCGCGGCTGCACCCAGGCGCTGGCCGCGCACGACATCCCGCTGCTGCTGATGCTGGCCGGCACCGAGGACGAACGGCGGCGCATCACGCGCTACATCACCTCCGGGCACGTCGACGGGGTGCTGCTGGTCTCCAGCCACTCCGGGAACCCGGTGGCGGAGGAGCTGAGCGAGGCGGGCGTACCGCTGGTCGCGTGCGGCAAGCCGATCGGGCTCGGCTCCAAGATCAGCTATGTCGCCGCCGACGACCGGGACGGCGCCCGTGACATGACCCGGCACCTGCTCTCCCTCGGCCGCCGCCGCATCGGCACGGTCACCGGCCCGCTGGACACGCCGGGCGGTGTCGAGCGTCTCGCCGGTTACAAGGAGGTGCTCGCGGAGGCGGGTATCGAGGTGGACGACCGTCTCGTCGTCTCCGGCGACTACAGCCGGCTCAGCGGTGAGAAGGGTGCCGAGCGGCTGCTCGCCCAAGTCCCGGACCTGGACGCCGTGTTCGTCGCCTCGGACCTGATGGCGCGGGGCGTACTGACCACGCTGGAACGGGCCGGGCGGCGGGTGCCGGAGGACGTGGCGGTAGGTGGCTTCGACGACTCCCCCGCCGCGCTGGCGTCCAGTCCCGAACTCACCACGATGCGGCAGCCGTTCGACCGGATCAGCGCGGAGATGGTGCGGGTGCTGCTGGCGCAGATCGGGGGCGAGGACACGGCGGCGGTGATACTGCCGACGGAGTTGGTGAAACGGGAGTCGACGTGAACGGGCGGGCTCTCGGGGGAAGTTGAGGGGACGAACTACGGGCTCGCCCCCCAACGTCACCATCAGGCGGACGGGTTGACGATCACCTCGGCCGTGTTGTTCTCGGTGTTGGAGTCGAAGGCGAGGGGCGTGCCGTTGTAGGACAGGGTCGTGACGTGGCCCGTCGCGTCGGGGACGACCCGGTCGATGCGCACTTGGAACGGGAAGCTGACGTCCAGGTCGGGCTTGGCCCAGGTCGGCAGGGTGCACGCGTAGTGGCCGACGGTCGGGTCGTCGCCGGAGGTCCAGGCGTTGTGGCAGGTCCTGGGCACGGACGTGACGGTGGTGCCCTCCGGAAGGTGGAAGTCGAGCGTGGTGATCGGATCGCCGGCGCTGACGTCGCCGGCCCAGGCGGGTCCGTGGTTGACGAAGCGGAAGCCGGAGGTGACGGTGTCACCGGCCGCGCCGCTCACCGAGGTGCCGTAGACCGCGAAGTCGGCGGTGTTGTCCGCGTTGATGTGCCAGGAGCGGCTGTTGTCGGAGCTGTCGAGGTCGGTGGCGTCGCCGAGGGGCTCGACGTCGTAGTCGAAGCGGTCGTACAACGCGCGGTCGGTGACGGCGAGTTGCAGCGGCTCCGGGAGTTCGACGGTGGCACCGGGGGCGACATCGGTGTCGAAGGAGCAGGTCACGACCGTATCGCCACTGCCGTTGACGTCCGGCCCCGTGTAGGCGCACTGCGGGTAGCGGGTGGTGATGTCGAGGCCGTACGTCGCCCACATGCTCAGGCTGAAGCCGTGGGCGGTCTCGTCGCCGGTGTTGGTGATCGCGTACGGCACGGTGAGGCTGGTGCCGGGCGCGACGCCGTTGGCGTCCGGCGGGGTGCTGATCCCGAGGTCGACGCCGGAGCCCACGGTGACGGTGGTGTCGTTGCTGCGCTGGGCGACGAGTGTGCCGTCGGGGCCGCCGGTGGCCTCGGCGGAGTACGTGATCGTGCCCTGCGCTCCGACGGCGGCGCCGGCGACGGCCCGGACCTTCAGCCGCACCTGCGCGCTGTAGGGGATCGGCACGTCCCCGGTGTCGCACACGGCGACGGTGCCGCCGTCGTCCGGTGTGCAGTTGTCGGGCCAGGCCACCTCGGCGACCCCGGTGAGTCCGGAGGCGTCGACGGTGAGCCGTCCGTCGGTCAGGGTGAAGGCGTCATTGCTGTGCGTCAGCCCCAGCGCCAGCGGCCGGTACTGTGCGACACCACCGTCGGGAGCGACGGTCGCCGCCACGTCGTACGGCGACTGGATCTCCAGCGCATCGGTCTGCGGCACGTCGTCGGCGACCGCCGCCCCGCTCCCGAGACCGGCGACGGCCAACGCCCCCACGGCTCCGGCACAGGCCCCGCGACGCAGCACACGTCCGACGGAGACAGGACTCATGTAATCCCCCAGCTGGGCAGAAGAAAGCCCGGCAAGTGACCAGCACCGGGCGGGAGTTGGACGGTGTGCCGGGGTGGAAGGTTGTAGGTGGGGGGCGTGGGACGGGTTGTTCTTACCGTTTTCTTGATCAGCTCGGTCGGCCCCGGCCGGCGACGGCCGTGGCGGTGAGCGCGAGGAGGCAGGCCAGGCAGAGCCAGGCGAAGGTGTCGCCGATCCGGTCGTAGACCGTGGTGACGCCGTGGGTGGGCACGTAGGCCACCATGATCTGGCGGCCGGTCGTGAAGTAGTCGGTGGAGGCGAGGACATGGCCCTCGTCGTCGTAGGCGGTCGAGACGCCCTCCGCGTCCTGGCGGATCAGTGAGTAGCCGCCCTCGACGGCCCGCAGGCCCGCCTTCTCGGTGTGCGCGCTCCCGTACTCCTTCCAGTCGTGGGAGGGCACGAGCATGATGTCGGCGCGGGTGCGCGTCATGGCGGGGAAATCGGCGTCGTAGCAGATGACGTTGGCGATGCGGCCGTACGGGGTGTCGGCGACCGGGACGCGGCCGTCGCCGGGCGTGAACTGCTCGGAGCCGGGGATGGGGTGGGCCTTCCGGTAGGTCCACAGCACCTTTCCGTGCGGGTCGATGAGGAGCGCCTCGTCCTTGTCGTGGGTGGGTCCGGCGGGGCTGTAGACGCGGATGCCGATCTCCAGGTAGATGCCCGACCGGCGGGCCTCGTCCCGTGCGGCCGCGACGGCGACCGGTGCGTGGGACTCCTGGGTCCTGACGGCTTCCTCGGGCCAGATCACGATCTTCGCTCCGGCGGCGGCCTCGCTCCGGGTGGCGGCGAGCAGGTCGTTCTCCACGGCGGTCATGGCGGGTTCGACCCGCGCGGCGGGTGCCGTGGCGATGTCCGGGACGCGGTCGAACGCCGCCCGTTGGGCGTCGGTCACCGTGCGGCCGGGGCTGATGCCGGCGATCCGGACGGTCGGGCCGTGGCGGGGGCGAGGGCGAGTCGGGCGCCTCCGGCGAGTACGACGGTCAGCAGGACGGCCAGGTACACCAGGCCGCTGCGCCAAGTGGGCCGTTCCCAGAGGCGGTTGACGGTGCTGGCGAAGTAGGCGATCAGGAAGCCGATCCCCCACGGGCCGGTGACCGAGACGACCTGGAGGAGCGGGAGGTCGCCGTACTGCGTGACCGCGAGCGAGCCGTATGCCGTACCGAACGGGGACACCACGGTGATCAGGAACTCCGCGGCGGCGACCCCGGCGGGGAAGGCGAGTGCCGCGACTCCGGGTCGCAGGCGGCCGACGAGCAGTCTGTCGGCGAGGAACGGCAGCGTCTGCAGTGCGGCCAGCGCGACGGCGCCCGCCCCGACCACGGGGTGGAGGTGATCGCCCGGACCGCCGACACCGCGCTCGTAGAGATGCGGCGGCTCCTCGGGCTGCTGTCGTTCCGGGAACGGGAACTCGCTCCCGAACCGTCCCTGGACCAACTCGACGCGCTCCTCGACACCGCCAGGTCGGCGGGCTGCCGGGTGACGTACGTGCCGGAGATCAGTGCCGGAGCGGCACCGTCCGCCGGGATGCGGGTCTCGGCCCACCGGATCGTCCAGGAGGCGCTGACGAACGTGGTCAAGCACGCCGGGCCCGTCGACGTGCTGGTCAGCGTGCGCGGTGACGACGCCGGCCTCGTCATCGAGGTGCGGAACGACCCGGCCGCTCCCGGCCACCGGCCCGTCACCGGATCGGGCCGGGGACTCATCGGCATGCGGGAACGCGTGGCCGCCTTCGACGGCTCCCTGGCTGCGGGGCCGCGCGAGGACGGCGGCTGGCTGCTGCGCACCGTCCTTACCGAGAAGGCACCACACCCTACGGAGGCGGGCGGATGAACGTCCGCGTGCTCGTCGTCGACGACCAGGAGATCGTCCGGACCGCGCTCCGTCTCGTCATCGACCGCCGCGAGGGCCTGTCGGTCGTCGGCGAGGCGGCCGACGGGGAACAGGCCGTCGCCCGGGCGGTCGAACTCCGGCCCGACGTCGTGCTGATGGACGTCCGCATGCCCGGCACGACCGGCGTCGAGGCCACCCGGCGCATCGTGCGCGACTGGCCCGGTCCGGGGCCGGCTCCGCGTGTCGTCGTCCTCACGACGTTCGACCTGGACGAGTACGTGCACGCGGCCCTCCGTGCGGGCGCGGACGGCTTCCTGCTGAAGAACAGCCATCCCGACCAGCTCGCCCGTGCCATCCGTGCGGCGGCCGGCGGAGAGGCCGTGCTCGCGCCGAGCGTCACCCGCCGGCTCATGGACACGCTGTCCGCGCTGCCCACCGCGCTCCTCCCCGACACTCCGGCCCCGGCACCGGGACCGGACGAGCACGCGCTGAGGGAACTGCTCACCGAGCGTGAGCTCCAGGTTCTCGTCCTGGTGGCTCGCGGCCTGTCCAACTCGCAGATCGCCTCGGCCCTCGGTCTCAGCGAGGCGAACGTGAAGAGCCGCGTCAACCGCATCCTCACCCGCCTCGGCCTCGACAACCGCGTACAGGCCGCGCTTGTCGCCCACCGGGCGGGTCTCACCGGGACCCCGGGCATGCCGCCCGGAACCTGAGGTCGCGTGACCGGGCGTCCCGGCCGGGAGAGAAGCGCGGGCGACACGTACGGCCGGGTGGGATGGGTGCGTGGGTAGGTGGGACATGCAGGAGCGGAGGCCGCCGCCGGACGAACGTTCCGGGTGCTCCCGCGCGGCACGCCGCGCAAAGAAGCCGGCCGACCGGCACACCGCCGACGGATCCTCCGGCCCCCGCCCTCGTGACGGTCCAGCCCCTCGCTGTACGCCGGACGCACCACCCCGCACCCGGCATGCCAGAGACCCTCGGAGCGCACGGCGGATCCGCCCAGGCCCGGACCGCGCACGGTGGCCCACATCACCGATACCGCCCCGCACGGCGCAGCCGGTCAGGATTGAAGAAGCCCCCGACCCCTCCCCCGCCCTAGCCTGAATTCACCGGCGAAATCCGTCGGACCACGCTTCACGGAGGAGCCCGCCATGACCGACGGACTGAACACGATCATCTACCCCGTCAAGGACCTGGACGGCGCGAAGGCCCTGTTCGGCGCCCTGCTGGGAGTCGAGCCGTACGCGGACGAGCCCTACTACGTCGGCTACAAGGCCGCCGGGCAGGACGTCGGTCTCGACCCGAACGGGCACGCGCGGGGCATGACCGGACCGGTGCCGTACTGGACCGTGGACGACATCCGGACCCGGCTCGCGGCGATGGTGGAGGCGGGGGCGGAGCTGGTGCAGGACGTCCAGGACGTCGGCGGCGGCAAGCTGATCGCGTTCGTGAAGGACGCGGACGGCAACTTCGTCGGGCTCACCCAGAATCCGGCCGCCTGACCCACACCGGGGGCCGGCCGCCCAGCACCTGTACCGCGACGGCCAGCTACTTGCGCGTGCACTAGTTGCGCACTCAATAACTGGCCGAATCGGTGTACCGTGCGGGTATGGCAGTGAAGTCGGCCGGTGCCCGGCAGCTAGAGGAACAGTGGCGGGACATCCTGTCCGTGCACGCGCGCACGATGTGCGAGATCGACCGCGTACTGCATCCGCACGGCCTGGGCGCGAGCGACTTCGAGGTGCTCGACATGCTCGCGTCCGAGGCGCCCGAGGAGGGCGACCAGTGCCGGGTGCAGAACCTGGTCGGCCGGGTCCACCTCAGCCAGAGCGCCCTCTCCCGTCTCATCGGACGGCTGGAGAAGGACGGCCTCGTGGAACGCTCCGTGTGCATCGAGGACCGCCGCGGGGTGTGGGTCGCACTCACACAGAAGGGGCGCGACCTGCACGCGGAGGTGCTGCCTCTCCAACGGGGCGTCCTGGTAAGGATGTTGGACGACACCCAGGATTAGTCGCCGCCTCCCTGGCAGCTCACCGCAGCAGATCCCGTACGGCCGCGAACGCCGCCTCCACCGTCGCCGGATCCGCCCCCGGCCGGGCCAGCGCGCTCATGGGAATCGGCGTGACGGAGGGCAGCCCGTCGTACGGAGTCAGCCCGTCCGGAGCCGAACCGACCGCCGCGAGCAGCGCGACGCCCTGTCCGGTGCGGGCGATGTCGAGGACCCCGGCGAGATACCCCGCGTCGCCGACCACTGCAGCCGGCACCCCGTGCGCGGCGAGGGTCGAGATCGCGCGGCGGCGGATCGCGCACGGGTCCTCGATCGCGACCAGCGGGACGGGCGCGGGCGCGGCCGGTGGCTGCCAGCCGGGGGTGGCGTGCCAGGTGAGCGGGAGGCCGCCGACCGGCGTGCCCTCGGTGGCGGCGGCCTCGGTGACGTACACCGCGACGTCGACGCTGCCGCGTTCCACGGCCTCGACGAGGCGGGCCGAGCGGTCGATGCGGAAGCGGACCCGGCAGCCGGGCCGCACCTCCTGGACGGCCGCGGTCAGCCGTGGCAGGAACTGGTCGGCCGCGTGTTCGGTGGAGCCGATCGTGACGGTGTCGCCGTCCACGTCGAGCAGCGTGCGTACGGCCTCGTCGTGCACGGCGAGGATGCGGCGGGCCTGTTCCAGGAGCAGCCGTCCCTCGGGCGTGAACCGGGTGCCCCGCCCCTCCCGCTCGACGATCGGCCTCCCCAGTGTCTTCTCCAGCCTGCGCACATGCTGGCTGACCGCGGACTGGCTCAGGGCGAGGGCCCGGGCCGCGCGATGGAAGCCGCCGCAGTCGGCGATCGCGGTCAGACTGCGCAGGGCCACGATGTCGAGGACAGGTTGGGGCATGCCGGTGACGGTAGCCGTTCCGTGTATCGATCCGCATCGATCGCGATAACTGATCGATTTCGATGCGGAATCATCGTTGGACGCGATCGGTGGCGGCCGGTCATGATGGGCGCATGCTGCACACGACCGCTTTCGCTGCCCTTCTGACGCAGCGCCGAGTCATCGACTTCGGCGTGGCGTGCAGCGCGCGCTGTCGTTGACCCACCGCCTCTCCGCGGCACCCTTCCCGAGTTCTCGCTGATCACGTCCGCCTCGCGCACTGACACGTGACGGCGGCTCCGGCCTGCTCGCTTCCTCCCCCTCTCCTCGATTCCCCTCCCCTTTCCCCTCGTTGGGAGCTGTCACCCCATGCCCTCTTCCGCCCTTTCCTCCTGGGACGAACCCGAAGGCCTCGCCGCGCGCGGCACGTTGATCGTGCTGGCCGGGCGGGGCGAACACGGCGGTGTCTACGAGCGGTTCGGCCGCCGGCTCGGCTACGACGCCTACCGCGTCCGCGCCCTCGGCGACCCGGCCGCCGACCCCGCCGTCCTGGAGCAGGCCGCCAAGCTGCTCGCCGACGAGTCACTGCCCGCCCCGAAGGTGCTGATCGGTTCGGACACGGGCGCGCTCTACGCCCTTCAGCTCGCCGCCGAGCGGACCGCGGGCGTCGACGCGCTGATCCTGGCCGGGCTGCCCACCGGCGCCTGGACAGCGGGCAGTTGGGAGGAGGAGGCCGCTGCCCGCACCGCCTGCCCGACCCATCAGGGGCGCCTCACCAACGACCCCACCTTCCGCCGGGGCGCCATCGACGACACCCCCGACCTGCCCGAACCGCACCTGGACCTGGTGCGCGTCCCGGTGCTGGCCCTGCACGGCAAGGCCGACACGATCAGCCCGCTCGACCGGGCCCTGAGCGTCTACGACGGTCACCCGGGCGTCCACACCGTGGTCTTCCACGGCGGCCGGCACGATGTCCTCAACGACGCGCTGCACCGCACCGCCGCCGCCACGGTCGTCCTCTTCCTCGAACGGCTCCGGCTGGCCCCCGAGGTCCCCGAGACCGGCGAGACCCGTGAACTGCCCCTGATCGCCGAGGAGTTGACATGAGCAGCCGTGTGACGACCACGGTCGCCGAGCTGGCCGAACTCCTCGGCTCCGAGCAGCCGCCCGTCCTGCTCGACGTCCGCTGGGCCCTCGGTGACCCGCACGGCCGCGACCACTACGCCGACGGTCACATCCCCGGCGCGGTCTACGTCGACCTGGACACGGAGTTGGCCGCACCGGCGAGCCCCGAGGGCGGCCGGCATCCGCTCCCGGGCCTCACCGAACTCCAGGAATCCGCCCGCCGTTGGGGCATCGGCACCGGCCGGCCCGTCGTCGTCTACGACGACCTGGGCAACACGGCCGCCGCCCGCGCCTGGTGGCTGCTGCGCTACGCGGGCGTCACCGAAGTGACCCTGCTGGACGGGGCGTTGGGCGCCTGGCGGGCGGCGGGGCTGCCGCTGGAGTCCGGGATTCCCGCCGATCCGACGCCGGGTGATGTCGTGCTCCGCCCGGGTGCGCTGCCGACCACCGATGCCGACGGGGCCGCCGAACTCGCCGTGTCCGGGCTGCTGTTGGACGCCCGCGCCGGTGAACGCTACCGGGGTGAGGTCGAGCCCGTGGACCCGCGTGCGGGGCACATCCCGGGGGCCGTGTCCGCGCCGACCGGGGAGAACCTCGCGGCGGACGGGACCTTCCTGGCACCGGAGTTGCTGCGCAAGCGGTTCGAGGAGCGGGGTGCCGGGGACGCGGCGCGCATCGGCGTGTACTGCGGTTCCGGGGTCACCGCCGCCCACCAGATCGCGGCGCTGGAGATCGCCGGGTTCGAGGCGACGCTCTTCCCCGGTTCCTGGTCCGCCTGGTCCGCCGATCCCGCGCGCCCGGCGGCGACGGGAGACCGGCCATGACGACGAAACCCCTGAACGCGGCCGTGCTGGCACAGCGGAAGGAAGTCGTGCCCGCGCCGTCCACCCGGGTCACCATCCGCGGCGCCGCGAAGGTGAACCGCCGTTTCAACGTGCCCCGTTCGGTGCGACGGGCCGCCGGACCGGTCGGCCTCGTCCTGCTCTGGTTCCTGACCTCCGCCACCGGAGTGCTCCCCGAGTCCGTACTGGCCTCCCCCGTCGACGTCATCCGCCAGGCGGTGGACCTGACGAAGAACGGTGAACTCCCGCACGCCATCGCCGCATCGGGCCGTCGCGCAGCCATCGGGTTCCTGATCGGTGCGACCGTCGCGCTGGTCCTGTCGCTGCTGGCGGGGCTGTTCCGGCTCGGTGAGGACGTCATCGACTCCTCGATGGGCATGTTCCGGGCGATCCCCTGGGTGGGTCTGATCCCGCTGTTCATCGTCTGGTTCGGCATCGAGGAGACCCCGAAGATCGCGCTCGTCGCGCTCGGGGTGACGTATCCGCTGTACTTCAACATCTACGGCGGCATCCGCTCCACCGACGCCCAACTCGTCGAGGCCGCACGGATGATGGGGCTCGGCCGGTTCGGGCTGATCAAGTACGTGATCCTGCCGAGCGCGCTGCCCGGGGCACTGGTGGGCCTGCGGTACGCGCTGTCCACCGCGTGGCTGGCGCTGGTCTTCGCCGAGCAGGTCAACGCGGACGCGGGGCTCGGCTATCTGATGAGCAACGCCCAGCAGTACTTCCGTACGGACGTCATCGTGCTGTGCCTCGTCGTGTACGCGCTGCTCGGTCTCGCCTGCGACTTCGCCGTACGGATCCTGTCGCGCCGGCTGCTGACCTGGCGGGCCAACTTCGAGGGTGAGGCGTAGACATGGCCAACTCCGTTGAGATTCGGGGGCTTTCGCGGGCCTTCGACGGCAACACCGTGCTGCACGACCTCGATCTGGACATCCGTGAGGGCGAGTTCGTGGCCCTGCTCGGGCACAGCGGCTGCGGCAAGTCGACGCTGCTGCGGATTCTCGCCGGGCTGGACGACGAGATCGGCGGCGAGGTGACCGTGCCCGCGCGGCGCAGCGCGGCCTTCCAATCGCCGCGGCTGCTCCCGTGGTTGAAGGTGTGGCGCAATGTCGTGCTCGGGCTGCCGGGGCGACCGGACCGGGCGCTCGCCCTCAAGGCGCTCGACGAGGTCGGTATCGCGGAGCGCGCGACCGTCTGGCCGAAGACGCTCTCCGGCGGTCAGGCCCAGCGTGTCTCGCTCGCCCGTGCCCTGGTCCGTGAGCCCGAACTCCTGTTGCTGGACGAGCCGTTCGGCGCGCTGGACGCGCTGACCCGGGGCAAGGTGCAGGCGCTGGTCGCCGAGCTGTGGCGGCTGCACGGGTGCGCGATCCTCCTGGTCACCCATGACGTGGAGGAGGCGCTGCTGCTCGCCGACCGGGTCCTGGTGATGGACGAGGGCCGTATCGCCCACGAGGTGACCGTCGACCTGCCCCGCCCCCGTGATCTGACCGCCCCCGAGTTCGTGACCCTGCGCGCCCGCCTCCTGAACTGGCTCGGCGTGACCCGCACTTTGGAAGGAACCCCCTCGTGATCCGCAGAATCGCCGCCGCCGCCCTGAGCCTGACCTCCCTGCTGGCGCTGAGCGCCTGCGGCGCCGACTCCTCGGCGGACACCTCCGCCGGCGGGCAGGTCACCCTCACCATCGGCGACCAGGCCAAGACGCTCCAGACGATCATCGCCGCCTCCGACGCGCTCAAGGGCGCCAAGTACAAGGTGAAATGGGCCGAGTTCCAGGGCGCGGCCCCGCTCTACCAGGCCGTGCAGGCGGACGCCGCCGACACCGGGTACTCGGCCGACCTGCCCGCGCTCCAGGCGCTCAGCGGCGGTGTCAAGATCAAGAACATCGCCGCCCTCAAGAACGACGGCACGCACGTCGGGATCGTCGTCCGCAAGGACTCCGGCATCGACAGCGTGAAGGACCTCAAGGGCCAGAAGGTCGTGGTGTCCTCGGCGAAGGGCAGCATCTCGGAGTATCTGCTCGCCAACGTCCTCAAGCAGAACGGGCTCACCTACAAGGACGTCAAGGTGCAGTACCTGCTGCCGACCGACGCGCAGGCCGCCTTCGCCTCCGGGAAGGTCAAGATCTGGGCAACGTTCGGCGTCTACCAGGCGGTCGGCCTGGAGCAGGGCGGCAAGCTCCTCGTCGACGGCGCGGACGGCCGGGTCAGCGGCTACGGCTTCATCAACGCCTCGGAGAAGGCACTCGCCAACTCCGCGAAGAAGACCGCCCTTTCGGACTTCCTCCAGCGGCTGAGCACGGCGCTGAAGTGGACCAGCACCCACCAGGACGCGTACGCGAAGGCCATCGAGCAGCGCAACGGCGCCGACGCCACGGTCGCCAAGACCCTCGCCTCGGCCGCCTACAGCCAGGTACTGCCGATCACCTCGGACGTCGACACGACCGTCCAGCAGGTGGCCGACCTCATGAACAGCATCGGGGTTCTCGACCCGAACGTGGACGTGGCCAAGTCCGCCGACACCTCGCTGCTCAAGTGACCACGGACACCTCCCCTGCTCAAGTGGCCTTCCCGTCCTAGGAGTTCGCTCATGCCCGTCGAGTTCATCAGCGCCGTCCACACCGACTCCGGGGCTTCTGGTCCCGCCGCGTCGAGCCGTACCGGCTTCGACGTCGACCATCTGCGCAAGTACGCCCGCGCGTTGGACGACGGCGGCTTCGACCACACCCTGGTCGCCTACCACTCGGCCTCGCCCGACGCCTTCCAGGTCGCCCAGTTCGTCGCCACCCACACCGAGCGCGTCCGCCCGATCCTCGCGCACCGCCCCGGCGTCATCTTCCCCACGCACGCGGCCCGCGCCCTGGCGACGCTGGATCAGATCAGCAACGGCCGGCTGACGCTGCACATCATCTCCGGCGGCAGCGACGAGGAGCAGCGCCGGGAGGGCGACTACCTCAACAAGGCCGAGCGGTACGAGCGTTCGGACGAGTACATCCAGATCCTGCGCAAGGTGTGGGAGGCCGAGGGGCCCGTCTCGCACGAGGGCAAGTACTTCACGTTCGAGGGCTACCACTCCGACGTGAAGCCGGTGAACGGCCTCGTCCCGATCTCGGTCGGCGGCTCCTCGCAGGACGCGTACCGGGTGGGTGGTCAGCAGGGCGACATCTTCGGGCTGTGGGGCGAGCCGTTGAAGGAGACGGCCGAGCAGATCGCCGCCGTCAACGCGGTCGCGGATGCCGCCGGGCGCCCGCATCCCCGTATCTGGGTGTCGTTCCGCCCGATCATCGCGCCCACCGAGGAACTCGCCTGGGAGAAGGCCCACCGCACCCTCGGCGTCCTCAAGGACCAGGCGAGGAACACCGAGTTGCTCCGCCACTACCGCACCACCGGCCGCCCCGCGAACGTCGGCTCGCAGCGCCTGCTCGACATCGCCGAGCGCGGCGAGGTCCAGGACCGCTGCCTGTGGACCGCGCCCGCCGTCGCCACGAATGCCGCAGGCGCGTCAACTGCCCTTGTGGGTACGCCCGAGACGGTCGCGCAGGCACTGCTCGACTACGTCGACATCGGCTGCGACCTGCTGTCGATCCGCGGCTACGACCCGCTCAACGACGCGATCGACTACGCCCGGCACGTCCTGCCGCTGGTCCGCCAGGAACTCGCCCACCGCGCGACGACCTCGCAAGCCGCCTGACCCGTCCCCCTCCCTGATTGCGAACTCCCCCATGGAGACCCCGTGTTGTTCCGCCGTTCCCTGCGCGCGTCCGCCGCCGCCCTCGCCCTGCTGCTCCCCTTCGCCGCCGCCTGCGGAGGCAGCGCGAAGGCCGAGTCCTCGTCCGACGTCTCCTCCGTGACCCTGCGGGTCGGCGACACCGGCTGGAAGGTCGGCCAGGCCGTCCTCAAGTACGCCCACCTCGACGACACCCCGTACAAGGTGAAGTGGAGCCTGTTCCAGGGCGGCGACCAGCAACTCCAGGCCGTCCGCGCCGGAGCACTGGACCTGGCCTCCTCCAGCGAGATCCCGCCCCTCTTCTCGGCGGCCGACGGCAACCCCAACTTCAAGGTCGTCGCCGTCCAGCGCGGCACCACCCTGAACCAGGAAGTCATCGTCCCCAAGGGCTCCAAGGTCACCGACATCGCCGGCCTGAAGGGCAAGAAGGTCGGCTACGTCCAGAACACCACCGCCCACTACTTCCTCTACGAGCTGCTGAAGCGGGCCGGGTTGACCTGGTCGGACATCGACGCCAAGCCGCTGCTCCCCAACGACGGCCTCGCGGCCCTGAACGGCGGCTCCATCGACGCCTTCGCCTCCTACGGCACGTCGGTCATCACCGCCCACCAGCAGGGCGCGACGACGGTCGGCTCCGGCGCGGACATCCTCTCCGGCAACTTCCTCTGGTCCGCCCGCGACAGCGTCCTCAAGAGCCCCGCCCAACGGGCCGCCGCCGCCGACCTGATCGCCCGGATCTCCAAGGCCTACGCCTACGTCCGCGACGGCCACGAGGACGGCTTCGCGAAGGTCACCGCCGACGCCACCCACCAGCCCGTGGCCCAGGCCAAGTCGGACCTGCTCGCCGCGCAGAAGCAACGGCCCACGCAGGCCCGCACGGTCGGCGCCGACACGATCGCCTCCCAGCAGAAGGTGGCCGACGCCTTCACCGAACTCGGCGCGCTCAAGAAGCACTTGGACGTGAAGTCCTTCTGGACCACCGCACTCAACTCCGACCTGAAGAAGGCCCTGTGACCGCCCGCATCGCCGAACTGGCCGCCGGCTACGACCAGTCGGGCGCCTTCCCCGCCGAGTCCCTCCGCATCGTCCACGAGACAGGCCTCCTCACCGCGACCATCGGCGAGTCCTACGGCGGCCGGGGCGCCCGGGTCGAGGAGAGCGCGCGCATCCTCCACCGGATCGGACAGGGCGACCCGTCGGTGGCCCTGATCGCGGCGATGACCCTCAACACGCATGCCCGGCAGGCCGTACAGCCGCACTGGCCCGAGGAGTTGTACGCGCGGATCGTCAAGGAGTCCTTCGAACGCCCAGTACTCGTCAACCACGCTCGCGTGGAACCCGAGTTGGGCTCCCCCGCCCGCGGCGGACTCCCCTCCACCCTCGCCCGGCGCACCCCGGACGGCTGGTCGCTGAGCGGCACCAAGCGCTTCGTGACCGGCGCGGAGGGCCTGGACTGGTTCCTGGTGTGGGCCACCACCGACGAACCGGAGCCGCGCGTCGGCACGTTCCTGGTGCCGGGCGGCTCCGCCGGGATCGACATCACCGGCCGCTGGGACCAGTTGGGGCTGCGGGCCAGCGGCAGCCACGACGTGACGTTCCGGGACGTGGAGATCCCGTACGAGCACGTCATCGGCATCGGCCCGTACGGCGCGTCCGCCGAGCAGGACAACCGGGCGGGCGCCTCCCTTCATCTCCCCCTCGCCGCCCTCTACTTGGGGGTGGCCCGGGCGGCCCAGTCCTTCTTCCACACGTTCGCCCACGCACGCGTGCCCGCCAACCTCGGTCATCCGGTGGCCCGTACGGAACGCTTCCGCAGGACCGCCGGGGAGATCGAGGTGCTGCTGACCGCCGCCGAGCAACTGGTGTTCGGCGGGGCCGCCCGGGTGGACTCCGCCGACTCCTCGTACACCCCCGAACAGGCCCTGGGGGCAAGGGTGTTGGCCGACCGGCACGGCGTACGGGCCGTAGAGCTCGCCGTACGGCTGCTCGGCAATCCCGGGCTCGCGCGCGGGAATCCGCTGGAGCGGCACTTCCGGGACATCCAGTGCGCGCCCGTGCACGCACCCCAGGAGGACATCTCCCTGCTCGCGATCGGAACGAAGGCGTTGAATCCGTGAAGGCACGCACAGTGAAGGTACGGAACCCGTGACCACAGCTCCCCCCACCACGCCCACCGCCGCCGCCCGGCTGCTCGGTCTGCTCGCCCGGGATCTGCCGCCCGACCAACTGGCCACGGATCCGCGCACGTTGGGCGGGTACACCACGGACCGTTCGGGCACTCGCCCTGACGGTGTCCCGCTCGCTGTCGTGCACGCGCGGCGTACCGAGGACGTGACCGTCACGCTCCGGCACGCGAACGCGCTGCGCGTTCCGGTGGTGCCGCGCGGCGCGGGCACCGGCCTGTCGGGCGGGGCGTCGGCCGGTGAGGGCGTGCTCGTGCTGGACCTGTCCGGGATGAACCGCATTCTCGAACTGTCGGCCGACGACCAGCTCGCGGTGGTCGAACCGGGCGTGATCACCGCCGAGTTGGACCGGGCCGCGGCTGAGCACGGGCTGCGGTACGCGCCCGATCCGGCGAGTGCGGCGATCTCCACGATCGGCGGGAACATCGCGACCAACGCGGGCGGGCTGCGGTGCGCTAAGTACGGGGTGACGCGGGACAGCGTGCTCGGTCTGGAGGCCGTCCTCGCCGACGGGACGGTGGTCACGACCGGCCGCCGTACCGTCAAAGGGGTCACCGGTTACGACCTCACCGCGCTGCTGACCGGCTCCGAGGGCACCCTCGCCGTGATCACCTCGGCGACGTTGCGGCTGCGTCCGGTGCCGGTCGCGACCGCGACGCTGGCCGCCTACTTCGACTCGTTCGAGGCCGCGGCCGAGGCGTCGTACGCGATCGGGCGGGCCGGGGTCGTGCCGGCGCTCGCGGAGCTGCTCGACGGGCCGGTGCTGCGGGCCGTCGACCCGGTGTTGGGCGAGCGCGGGTCGGCGTTGCTGCTGGTGCAGTGCGACGGGGCGGGGGCGGCCATCGAGGCGGATCAGGTCGCGCGGGTGCTGGCGCCGACGGCCACGAGCGTGGAGGCCACCGCGGACCCGGTCGAGGCGGAGGCCCTGCTCGCGGCCCGCCGGCTCGCCCTGCCCGCGCTGGAGCGGCTGGGCCGGCCGCTGATCGAGGACATCGCCGTGCCGCGATCCCGGCTCGCGGAGGCGGTCCGCGAGATCCGCGCCATCTCGGACCGCCACGACGTGCCGGTCTACACGCTCGCGCATGCCGCCGACGGCAACCTCCATCCGATCATCGTGGTCGATCCGGTCCTGGACCGGCTGCCGGACGCGGCCTGGGAGGCGGCCGGCGAGATCTTCGCCCTGGCGCTGCGACTGGGCGGAACGCTGACCGGCGAACACGGCGTGGGCGTGCTGAAGCGGCAGTGGGTGGCGGACGAACTCGGGCCCACCGCCCACGCGTTGCAGCGCCGGCTGAAGGAGGCGTTCGATCCGCGGGGCATCCTCAACCCCGGCAAGACCCTCTGAGGCACCACCGATCGCATACCGCCGAACGGGTGAGGCCGAGTGATCCGGGGGTGGTGCGGGAGCACGTGCGGTTGGCATGTGCCTCGACCGCCGTCCGAAGTCATCACTCGTCGTGACCGACAACGGGTAGCTCTACGCACGGAATGTGACGGACGCAGCCGTCCCGTCAACGGACGCAGGCGTCCCGTCACCCGTGCGACAGGAGAGAAGGCACCATGTCGGTCGACACCGGTACCGCGCCCGAGGCGGGCGCCGAGGAGCGGGAACAGCAGAGCCTCGGTACCGCCGCGGCACGCACTCTGGCGACCACGACCAAGTCCGAACCCCAGATGCAGGGCATCAGTTCACGCTGGCTGACCCGCTTGCTGCCGTGGGTGAACGTGCCCGGCGGCACCTACCGCGTCAACCGCCGGCTGTCCTACACGCGGGGCGACGGACGGGTGACGTTCGTGCAGACCGGCGCACAAGTGCGGGTCGTTCCCGCCGAGTTGAGCGAACTCCCGCTGCTGCGCGGCTTCGCGGACGCCGACGCGCTCGGCGCGCTGGCCGAGCGTTTCGAGCAACGGGAGTTCGCACCGGGCCAGTTGCTCGTGGAGGCGGGCCGCCCCGCCGACCAGGTGTTCCTCATCGCGCACGGCAAGGTGGAGCAGCTCGGGGAGGGTCCCTACGGCGACGAGGCGGTCACCGGTCTACTCGCCGACGGCGACACCTTCGGCGGCCAGGTGCTCGCCGACCCCGACGGCAGCTGGGAGTTCACGGCCCGCGCGGCGACGGCCACGACTGTGCTGGCGCTGCCGCACTCGGCGTACCAGGCCGTCGCGGAACGGCACCCGGAGCTGAGTGCGCACGTCGCGTCGGTCGGCTCGGACGAGCACGGCCCGGTCAACCCGTTCGGCGAGGCGGCGATCGCCCTCAGCGCCGGACATGTCGGCGAGCCGGATCTGCCGGGCACGTTCGTGGACTACGACCTCGCCCCGCGCGAGTACGAACTCAGCGTCGCCCAGACCGTGTTGAAGGTGCACAGCCGCGTCACCGACCTCTACAACCAGCCGATGAACCAGACGCAGCAGCAACTCCGGCTCACCGTCGAGGCGTTGCGCGAGCGGCAGGAGAACGAGCTGGTCAACAACCGGGACTTCGGCCTGCTGCACAACGCCGACTACGACCAGCGGATCTCCACCCACTCCGGACCGCCGACCCCCGACGACCTCGACGAACTCCTCAGCATGCGGCGCGACACCCGCTACCTGTTCGCCCATCCGCGGGCGATCGCCGCGTTCGGCCGCGAGTGCAACAAGCGGGGCGTCTACTTCAGCGGCATCGACGTCGGCGGCCACGCTCTGCCCGCCTGGCGCGGAGTGCCGCTGCTGCCGTGCGGCAAGATCCCGGTCAGCGCGTCCCGTACGTCGTCGATCATCGCGATGCGCACCGGCGAGGACGACCAGGGCGTGATCGGGCTCCACCAGACGGGCATCCCGGACGAGATCGAACCGGGCCTCAACGTACGGTTCATGGGCATCAACGAGCAGGCGATCATCTCCTACCTGGTGAGCACCTACTTCTCGGCTGCCGTCCTGGTGCCGGACGCGATCGGCATCCTGGAGAACGTCGAGGTCTCCCGCCGGGACGGCAACTGATCGAGGTGCAGGGCTAGTTCAGGAACGCGTCCAGCCCTGCCGCGTCCGGCGCCGTAGCCGGGCCCGACACGGTGACGGCCAGAGCGGCGCCCGCATTGGCCCGGTGAGCGGCGGCCACCGGGTCAACGCCCTGCGCGAGGGCCGCCATGAACACCCCGGTGTGTGCGTCGCCGGCGCCGTTGAGATCGACGGCGTCGACGGCGAACCCGGGGACGGCGACGAGGCGTTCACCCTGGCGCAGGAGACATCCGTCGGGGCCGGTACGGACGAGCACCGAGCCGCGCCCCAAGCGGGATTGGAGCACGCGGGCGGCCCCGGCCGGATCGTCGACCCCCGTGAGCAGCGCGGCCTCGCGAGCATTGCAGCTCCACCAGTCGGAGCGGGCGAGCAGCAACTCCACAGCCTCAGCGGGGATTTCATGGACCAGCGGCCCCGGGTCGGTGACCAGCGTGACCGCCGGGTCCAGTCGGGGCAGGAGGTCGAGCAGGGCGGTGCGGTTGCTGTCGTAGAGCAGGCTGTATCCGGTGACGTACACCAAGTCGCCTGCGCTGGGCCGGAGTTCAACCAGGTCGGCGGGGGTGAGCGTGGCCTCGGCGCCGGGGCTGGTGACGAAGGTGCGCTCACCGTCCGCGTCCACCAGGCAGACCACGAAGCCGGTATCCGGTTGCGGGCGCGGCGCGAGCAGGATGTCGATGCCCTCGGCGTTCAGCGCGGCGCGGGCCCGGTCGCCGAAGGGGCCGGTGCCGTGCGCTCCCGCGTAGGTCACCGCGAGTCCCTGGCGCGCGGCGGCTGTCATGACGTTGAAGCCGCCGCCCGGGGTGTGCTCGGTGCGGGTGGCGAGGACGTCGCCGCCGCGCTCGGGGAGGGCGGGGACATCGAGGACCAGGTCGACGACGACATTGCCGAGGTGCCACAGCCTGGCGCTCACGGCCGGGCCCGGAGTCCGAGCAACGCGGCGGCCGTGGCGTCCAGTTGGAGCTTCGGGTTGACGCGTACGAGCGTTTCCCGCGCGTCGGCCGGGAAGGCGTCCACCCCGTGGCAGGCGCCGCCGACGGCACCCGCGATCGCGGCGATGGTGTCGCAGTCACCGCCGACGGACGCGGCAAGCAGCGCGGCCCGCCAGGGGTCGTCGGGGAAGGCGGCGAGTACGGCGAAGGCGGCGGGCACGGATTCCTGTGTGGCGAGACTCGTCCCGACCAACGCGTAGACCCGCTCGCAGAGTTGGGTCTCGGTCAGACCACGCGCCAGCCCGCTCGCCCAGACGATCCGTTCGGCGACGTCGGCGGCGGCCACCCAGTGTCCGCGCCCTGCCGCCAACCGGGCCGCCGACACGGCCACTTCGACCGCCTCGGGAACCGACGCCCCGTCAACTCCCGCGCTCACAGCGGCGGCCACGGCCGCGGCACCGGCGAGGGCGACCCCGGTGTTGTGGGTCAGGCTGCTGGCCTCGACCACCCGGTCCACCAGCGCGGCCGGGTCGGCGACCGACACCGCGATGCCCACGGGGGCGATCCGCATCGCCGCGCCGTTGGTGGTGCCGTAGCGCCCTACTTCGTCGACCGGAGTGCCCGCGAGGACCAGCTCCACCGCGCGTTTCGTGGACGGCCCGAGGAGGTCGAGCGAGCCGCGGGCCCGCATGTCGTCCTCCCAGGCGACCAGGCGCCGGGCGAGTTCAGCCGGGTCGACGCGGCCCTTGCCGTCGAGGAGCAACTGGGCGAGGAGCAGGGCCTGTTCGCTGTCGTCGGTGACGGCACCGGCCGGCATCCCGGCGGCGAGGGGATGGTCGGAGGCGGCCGGTTGGAAGCCGGTCAGGAACGGGCCGTAGCGAGAGGTGATGTCCGGGCGGGAGAGCATCTGGGTGGGCATGCCGAGGGCGTCTCCGAGGGCGAGCCCGTAGAGGGCTCCGGTGGCGCGGCTCTGGAGGGTCATGGGTGCTTTCCGGGGCAGGGGGCGGCTACTGCTGGGGTGCGGGTCAGCCGAATTCGAGGGTCAGTTGGAAGTGGTCGGGGTCGAGGAGGCTCACGACATGTTCGACGAAGGAGCCGTCGGCCGCCCGGCTGGTCCGCCGCGTGTCGAGGAACCAGTCACCCGGTTCGCGGCGCAGCAGCTCCGCCTCCCGCCCGTCGATCCGCCGCCCGCTCACCCGCTGCTCACCGTGGTCGGCCCGCAGTCCGGCCCGCAGCATGACGTCGGTCAGCGAATCCTGACCGAGCCCGCGGGAGGGCAGCTCGCGCACCCCGGGCACAGGCGGCAGAAAGCTGCGTTCGTACGACACGACGACCGCGTCGGCGGCCAGTTCCCGTATCCGTTCCACACATACGAACTCGGCTGTGTTCAGGGTGAGTTGACGGGCGAGGCGCTCGTCCCGCCGGGCATCCACGGTGAGGGTCCGGACCCGGGTGTCGATGCCCTGGGTGGCCAGTGCGTGGGCCCAGCCGAGGCGGTCGTCGAGGGGGCGGCCGTCGAAGAGGACGTAGGAGCCCTTGCCGGTGCGGGTGGCGATCAGGCCGGCCTCGCTGAGTTCGGCGAGGGCCGCGCGGACGGTCGTACGGCTGACGCCGAAGCGTTGGGCCAGGGCGTGTTCGCCGGGGAGTTGCTCACCGGCGGGGCGGTGGCCGCTGCGGATCTCCTTGGCGAGGACGTCGGTGATGCGCTGGTGTTTGAGCCGGACGCCGGTCATGACGTCTCCCCGACCGCCTCGGCGACGGTGACCACCCGGATCAGGGGCCGGTAGAGGTCCATGACGTGCAGCGCTTTGGCGTGGGAGTCGTCGTCCACACCGGCGCAGGCGTCGGCGACGACCAGTACCTCGACTCCGGCATCGGCTGCGGCGAGTGCCGTGGACAGGACGCAGCAGTCGGTGCTGACGCCGGCGAGGACGAGACGGCCGGTGGGGCCGACGCGTTCGGCGAGTTCCGGGGTCCACTTGCCGAAGGTGGGCGCGTCCACCAAGTGCCTTGCCCGGGCGGCGAATTCGTCGGTCAGTTCCCAGAGCGGGGCGTCCGGGGGCTGGAGGGCGAAGGGCCACTGGTCGTAGTAGGCACGCCAGGCGCCCCCGGGTTTCTCGGGGGCCAGGAAGCGGGTGAACGTGACGCGTTCACCGAAGGACGGCAGCAGTCGTCGTACCCCTGCCGCCGCCTCGGCGAAGCGGGGCGTGGCCCAGGGGCTGTCGGGTTCGGCGAAGACGCGTTGCATGTCGATGACGGCGAGGTGGCCGGGTGCGGTGGTCATACGGCGGGCACCGCCTCCGGGCTCGGGGCCTCGGCTTCCTGCCGCTGGATGCGGGTGCGGCCCAGCGCGAGCGTGCCGAGGAAGCCGAGGGCGAGGGCGACCAGGACGCCGAGGTTGGCGTAGGCCCAGGAGCCGGACTTGCCGCCGAGGCCGAACGGGTCGAGCAGATAGCCCTGCCAGGTCAGCCAGCTGGCGGCCGTGTTGGTGACCAGGCCCCAGCCGATCGCGGTGGCGGCGAGGGTGAGGAGGAGCGGGATGAGTGCCACGTCGCCGTAGCGGCCGGTCGGGCGGAAGAGGTCGCCCTCGTCGTAGTCGCGGCGGCGCAGGGCGAGGTCGGCGAGCATGATGCCGCACCATGCGGCGATGGGGACGCCGAGGGTGGTGAGGAAGCCCATGAACTGGCTGAGGAAGTCGTCGGCGAAGAACACGATGTAGACGGAGCCCGCGATCATCAGGACGCCGTCGACGAGCGCGGCGAGGTAGCGCGGCACCCGGAGACCGGCCGACAGCAGGGCCAGTCCGGAGGAGTAGATGTCGAGGACCGCGCCGCCGACCAGGCCGAGGACGGCCACCACGGCGAACGGGACCAGGAACCACGTGGGCAGGATCGTCGTCAGCGCGCCGATCGGGTCGGCCGCGACCGCCTTGTTGAGCGTGCTGGAGGACCCGGCGAGCAGCAGGCCGAAGACCAGCAGGAGCAGCGGGGCGACGGAGGCGCCGAAGGTGGTCCAGCCGATCACGCCTCTGCCGGACGAACTCCGGGGCAGATAACGGGAGTAGTCGGCGGCGGCGTTGACCCAGCCGAGGCCGAAGCCGGTCATCATGAACACCAGCGCGCCGATGAACTCCTGCGCGGAGCCCGCCGGTACGGCGCTGACCGTGCTCCAGTGGATGTGGTCGGCGACGAGCGCGATGTAGACGATCGTGAGCACGCCGGTGACCACGGTGATGACCGTCTGGAGCCGCATGATCAGGTCGAAGCCCATGACTCCGCCGATGACGGTCAGCGCGCCGACGATGATCAGTGCGACCACCTTGGTCTCGGTGCCGCCGCCCCAGCTGAGCCTGCCGAATACGGTCGCGGTGGCCATGGTCGCGAGCGCGGTGAGCACGGTCTCCCAGCCGACGGTGAGGACCCAGGAGATCACCGACGGCAGCCGGTTGCCGCGCACGCCGTAGGCGGCGCGGCTCAGCACCATCGTCGGCGCGGAGCCGCGCTTGCCCGCGACCGCGATGAAGCCGCACAGCAGGAACGAGAAGACGATCCCGATCACACCGGCGACGAGCGCCTGCCAGAACGAGATCCCGAAGCCGAGCGCGAAGGCGCCGTAGCTCAGTCCGAGGATGGAGACATTCGACCTGTCTTACTAAAGGGGCACTATCAAGCCATGGGAAACGACAGTGCCCCCAGCCCGGGCTGGGGGCACCTCGACCCTGCCCCGTCCGCCTGCCAGCTGGACCTGGGGAAGGGCCGTCTCAGTCGAGTGGCTGCCCCCGTCGGGGGAGCGGGAGCAGCCACTCACCCGCTGTCGGCGCCGTCGGTGAGGCAGCCAGCAGCGGGGGCTTCGGGCCTACTCCGGCCGGAGCACATCGGAGGGGGCAGCCGGGGCGGCCTCGCGTCCGTGGCAGGCGCCGGTGTGGCTGTAGCGCAGGGCGAACATGGTCTCGACGTACGGTCGGAGCCTGCGCGACGTGCGCGAGAGACGACACCCGCATGCGCAGACGACGCCCCCTGATTTGCCGGTGGCCTCGTAGGCGATTTTGTGGGTGAGGGCCAGGCTCCAGCCGTCGTGGCACCACGTGGTGCGGCACGACTCGCAGTCCAGGACGTGCCGCCTCCAGTCCGCGTAGGCGCGCACGTACGTGAGTCGCACCGTCCTGCACTCGGCGCACCCGTAGGGTCGCCAGCCGCCGGCACCGCCGAGCGGCGCGAGGGCGGCCCCCTCGCTGTCGACCTTGCTGCACCACACGCACGCGTCGCCGTGATTCTGCGCTCGGGTCAGATAGGCGGCGCCCGGGATCTCTTGGAGCATCAGCCGCGCCACCTCGCGGTCATACGGCTCGCCGCTGATAAGCAGGACGTCGGCACCCGTCACGACTGTGTCTCCTCGTCGAGCTGGTCCGGGGTGGTGGCGATCAGCCGGTCTACGTGCCCGGGGTCGCACAGGTCACCGGGGAGCGACACGGGCACCGACCAGTAGGGCTCCAGCGTGCGCGGGTCGTGAGCCGTCGAGTCCGGGGGCGGGACGCTGATGTAACTCCCGACGCCGAGACCCACGATCCCCGCCGCGCGCCAGGCCTCGCTTTGGCGCAGCCACAACGCTGCGTTCGGGGGAACCAAGGCGTACCAGCGGGCGGGGCGGCACGGGTCGCAGATGACCGGGCCGCCCTCGAACACCTTGGACATGACCTCGTCGATCGCGCTGAACTCCTGCTGCTCGCCGGCGTGGGCGAGGGCAAGCGCGTGAGGCAGCCGCACGGCGCTGAAAAGGCTCCCGGTCGGCATCACGGCGGACCGACCCGCCTGCCACTGCTGGCGGGTGCCCTCGCGGAGCGCGGGATCGAGGGCGGCCAACAGCCAGTGTTCCGCGCTGCCGGCGACGGCCTGACGGTCGCTCGTGTCGTCGGGGTGTGTAGTCACAACTCACCACCGACGGGGAGCCGCTGCAGGGCCGCCGCGATCAGGCGGGCCACGTTCAGGGGTGTGCACAGCATCGCGGGCGACTGCATGGGTACCGACCAGTACGAGACGCACGCCTCCTTGTCGAACTCCACGAGGTGGACGGGCGGCACGCCGAGGTACGTGCCGCGACCGAGGATCTCCACGCCGAGCGGGCGCCAGTCCTCGGCCGCCTGCTTGTACGACTCGGGCATGCTGGCGGGAACGAGCGCGTAGCAGCGCCGCCCCTGGGGGTCGCAGATGACCGGGCCGCCGTCGAGGACCTCGTCGAGGAAGGCGTCAACCTGCGCCAGGTCGGGCGTTCCCCTCAGGAATGCCGCAGCGCCCACCAGGGCCACCGGCAGCCGGACAGCGGCGAACAGGGTGCCCAACGGCAGCATCGCCAGGGACTGTTCCTGCCACTCCATCCGGGCCCGGTCACGTCGTGGCCCAGGGACCGTCGACAGAAGCCACTGCCCCGTAGAGAGTTGCCGTTCCGTCGCGGGTCGCACGGGCGAGGCCTCGGCGATGTGTGGCGCACCATCCGGTGTCCCCACTTCGGGGACTTCTGTCGCATTCTGTGCACGTTGCCTCTTCACACGGCGATGATGGGCGGGCACGGAGAAGCGGAACTAGGTCGAGCGGTGGCCATGCGTGGCCACGTTGCGGCCATGGCCGGGGACGGGCGCGATGACACTCCAGACTGGACGCATGGGCCGCAACGATGCCTTGAGAGCCGCGCGGCTCCGGGCTGGCTGGCGCACCATTGAACAGGCCGCGGCCAGGCTGACCGAGCACGGGCAACGCCTCCTCGACGATCGCCAGTTCACCGTGTCCGCACGCACCTGGCGACGGTGGGAGGGCGACCGCCCCGGGTGGCCGGCGGAAGAGACCGCGATCGTCATCCATGACGCGCTCGGACGGTGGCCTGAAGATCTCGGATTCACCACCCCGCCCGGCTGGATCCGCCCCGAGCACCACGAAGAGGCTGATGTGAAGCGCCGAGCGTTCGTCTCCGTCACTGCTGCCGCGCTCGTCGCCGGCCCTGTCGCACCGCAGCAGGTCGACCCTGCCTTGATCGACTACTTCCAGAAGCAGTTGGAAGGCCACTACCTGGCTGATATGTACCTCGGCCCTCACGACCTGATCGGCACGGTGTCGGCGCAGTACCAGCTGATCGACAAACTCGTGCGGTCCGCGAAAGGCGAGACGAGGCGGGGCCTGCTCCGTGTCGGTGCCGCGTATGCCGCCCTCGTTGGCTGGCTCTACCAGGACGCCGGCGACATGGACGGGGCCAGCTTCTGGCGGGGCGTCACGCAAGAGATCGCAATGCGATCCCGGGACCCGCACCTGATCGGCTACTCGCTGGTCAACCAGGCGCAGGTGCGCACCGACTTGGGCGACGGCCACGCGGTCATCGACCTGTGTGAGGCGGCCCTCGACGATGCCGGGCGCCTGGTGCCGAAGGTGCGGATCATGGCCATGCAGCAGCAGGCCCACGGCGCGAGCCTCACCGGCGATCGCCATGCGGTCGACCAGCTCATAGACCAGGCCGATGGACTCCTCACCCGGGTCGACGACGACCTGCCGTGGGGCAACGCCTGCCGACGAACACCCGGATATCTCGAAGTCCAGCGCGCCACCTGCTACGGGCGCCTCGGCCTCGGCTCCGAAGCTGTGTCCCTTTGGGAGCAGGTCCTCGACATCGTCCCAACGACTGCCCGCCGGGACCGCGGCGTCTACATGGCCCGGCACGCCACAGCGGCGGCAGGGGCGGGCGAGCCGGATCAAGCCCTGGAGATTGCCCGGCAGGTCGCCGACATCGCGGTAGAGACCCGCTCAGCGCGCATGCGGCGGGAGTTGATGAGTCTTCAGCGTGCGATGCGGCCGTGGCAGGATGCCCCGGTCGGCCAGGACCTCGTCGGAGTCCTGGCGCCCGTGACCGAGGAGAGCTGACGCGTGGCAAACGCACCGGTGCCGCTGACCGAGGACGAGATCGTGATCGCGCTGGATGGCGTGCCGGGGTGGCGCCGCGAGGGGGACGAGATCACCCGCGCGTACGGCATCCGGTATCACGGCGGTGTGGCGATGATCGTGCACGTCGCCGACATCGAGCGGCTCATCGGCCACCATGCGGACATCGATCTGCGGTGGGGGAAGGTTCGGTTCGGGATCACCACCCACGACGCCGGACACAAGCTAACCGCTGCTGACTTCGATCTGGCCCAGCGCATCGACGGCATCGCCCGGGCCCACGGCGCGGAGCCGCTCGACAGCTGACCCGGGCACACGACGATGCCCCCTGCACGGCCCGGTGTGGGCCGTGCAGGGGGCATCGTCGTGTCAGCGGATGAACAGGGCGAGGAGTCCGGCGACGGATCCAGCGATTCCGGTGAGTGCGCCGATCGCGGCGAGGGGCCATCGGTTCCGTTTCAAGGCCTCGACGTCGGTGCGGAGGTCACCAAGGTCTTTCTCGGTGTCCTGGCGCAGCTGCTGCAGGTCTCTCTCGTTGCGGTCGGACCGCTCGACGAGGACGGACAGCGACCCTTTGACCTCGGCGAATCCGGTCGAAACCGTACCGCGGAGCCGCTCCAACTCGACGGCGACCGTGGCCGAGGCCTCCGGGACGGTCACTCCCTGCTCGCCGAGTCGCTGCGGTTGGGCACGGCCCAGGTGAGACCGAGGCCGCCGAGGAACGCACCGACGATGAGCCAGATCTCACCGCCGGTGATCACGCCGTCGGCGGCCGCGGTCGCGACCGTGCCGCCGGCCGCGACGACGCCGGCGGTGACGGCCTTCGCGTACTTGGTGATCTTCATGTGTCAGTCCTTCACTGTGAAGCCGTGGGCCTTGCCCAGGCGGGTCAGGGAGGCCTCGCCCGGGATGCCGTTGGCGTCCGCGCCGCTGTACCCGTAGCGGCGCTGCAGGGCCGCGTACGCGGCCACGGTGAGGCTGCCGAAGTGGCCGTCGGCGTACTTCTTGGCAAGGAGGCCCTCGGCGACGAGAGCGTCCTCGACGGTCTTGACGCCGGCGTACGACACGGGCGTGCCGGCCTTGGCCGGGTCGTACCGCGCGGCCGCGATCACCTTCGACAGGCTGATCGAGGGCTTCGCCGGCGTCGTCGTCTGCCCACTGCCCGCCCAGGCCCGCAGCGCGGTCTCGGACAGGTACGCGATGGACTGGTCGACGCGGGCGGCGCCCGCCGGGTCGGACGTGAACTGCCAGATCAGCGGCGCCCGCCCGCTGGGCTTGGGCTGTGCGGCTGCCTCGGCCTCGGCGTAGGTGTCCACGCGCGCGCCGGGGTAGGCCGGGTACCACAGCGGGACGTCGGCGGGCACGTGCCCGGCGGACAGGTCGGATGCGCTGGTGTAGACGCCGACGCGCTGCCCGGGGAAGGCCTTCTCGACGGCGGCGATCCACGCGGCGGCGTAGGCCTTGATCTGCGCAGCCGTACTCCCGGCGTAGTTGCGGCCGTCGGAGTACCGCTCGAGGTCGAGCCAGTGAGTGAACCCGCTCCCGGCCTTGGCGTACGGCTTGACGGCCGCGACGTAGTTGGCGGCCTCGACGGCCGCGGACTGGTTGGGCCACGCGAAGTGATACGCGCCCGGCACCAGGCCCGCCTTGATGATGCCGCCGATGTGCTTGTCGAACGAGGCATCGCGGGAATGCTGGCCCTCGGACGCTTTGGCGAACGCGAAGGCCAGGCCCGCCTTTTTGAGGGCCGCCCAGTCCTGGGTGCCCTGGTAGGCGGACACGTCCATGCCGCGGCTGGTCGCCATGTCAGTTCCCCTCTCCGGGCCAGGTCCACACCGCTGCGCCCGGCTGCGCGTCGTCGAGGCTCTCGGCGTAGACCAGGGAGGTGCGCCACGCGATGGCGTTCCCGTCGCCCAGGACGCGGGCGTTGATCGTGGTGGCACTCCAGACGCGGGTGATGAGCGCCGGCGCCACGGTGGAGCCGTTGTTGTCCTCCGGGGCGACCGGGACCAGGACGACGTCGCCGACGTCCGGGCCGCCGCTGCCCGTGGGCCGGCCGGTCAGCCCGGCAACGGCAGCCAGGGCGACCGTTCCGGCGGCGTGCGTCCATGCGTGGCGGGTGCGGTCGGCGAGGTCCTCCCAGCTGGGCATGGGGCCGCCGTCGTGGGTGCGTAGGCCGGTGGCCTGGCCGTAGGCGGTGTAGGCGGTCTCGGCGAACTCCTGAGCGTTGGGCATGGCCATAGAGACTCCAGACGTGACAGAGCCCCGGGCCAGGCGGCGCGGGGCGGGCGAGGCGGGGGGCGGGGTCAGGCGGGGGTGACGTCCTTCTGGACCACGTCGACACGGGTGACCAGGGCGCCGGTGAACTCCGGGCGCGCGGCGATCGCCCCGTGGATGGCCTTGACGATTTCGGCGGTGAGACCGGGCGCGAGGGTGTCGATGCTGTCGTCGATGTTGAGGCCGATGATCACGCCCTCGAAAGCGCCGGTGCTGGTGGCGAGGTAGCGCGGGTAGGGCAGTTGGTCGGTCACGGTCACGAGTGGTTTCTCCTCAGACGATGGCGCGGGCGCCTGCGAAGTCGCCGGCGTCGCCGATGTCCTCGACCTCGACGTAACAGACGTGGGTGGTGGTCGCGGCGAGCACGGTGTTGCCCGTGCCGCTGAGGCGGACGTAGGTGCCGACGAGCACCGCGGTGACGTCCGACGTACCGGTGTTGGCGCAGATGTTGGCCAGGTAGAACGGGAAGTTCCCGCCCGCGGTGGGGATCGGGATGCGGAACGAGTCGACGTACACGTCCCCGGACGTGTTGGTCTTGCGGACGCGCACCGTGACTTGGTCGTTGGCCACAGAGGACTGCGCCAGCCCCTTGAAAGTGATCCGGTAGGCGCGGCCGGCGCGGAACGTGATCGATGCGGTGGTCAGCGCCACGGCCTCGGTGCCCGTGTTGTTGGGCGTGTTCGCGGTGATCGAGGTGTAGTTGACGGTGTGGGGGGTGTTGTCGTTGAGCCGGTCGGCGGTTACCCGCATTCCGGAAAGCCAGGTCCCCATCGTCATCTCCTACGGTGCGTAGATGGGCAGGGCCAGGCGGACGTCGTCGCCTGTGGTGTGGGCTTTGGTGATGCCGTTGATGCTGCGGATCACGGTGAACGTCTGGTCAAGCGTCGTGCCGGTGCAGTAGATGACCCGCATGACCTCGCCTCCGACCTCGACGTCGAAGGGGAAGTCGGTGGGGTAGGTCGCGAAGTCGACCCACCGGCGCGCGCCGGTGGTGGTGACCTCGACGTCGGTGTCCGTGGCGTTCAGGTCGGCCCGCAGCTCGCAGCCCTCGGTGCCCCCGCGGGCCTCCCCATCGAGGGCGGCCGCGAGCAGGAAGGTCAGGTCGTCGATGTTGACGACGTCCTCGCCGGAGGCCGACGAGTTGTCCTTCGTGTACGTGAAGGCGACGGACGTCTTGCCGGTGACGTCGACGGTGAGGGGCGTCCAGTCGGTCTCGCCCTGGGCGAGGAGGACCTGTGTGCCGTCGACGGTGACGGTGAGTCGGTCGCCGAGGAATCCGGGGCCCGCGGCCTCGGATGAGGTCCGGTACCAGAACGTGAGCGACACGGCGCCGGCCGGAACGGTGATGGTCGCCACCGAGGTCTGGTTGTTGCTGATCGCCCCGGACCGCAGCGACCAGGCGCCCGAGTTGAAGTGGGCGTTCGTCCGCAGCCACGGCAGCGTGCCGCCGTTGGTGATGGTGACCGCGTAGGTGGTGTCCTCGAAGTTCTCGTAGACGACCGGGAGCGCGGCCGCGCTCGACGCGTTGCGGGTCGTCCAGGGCTCGCCCGGGACGCACACGAACCCGCGTGTCCACTCCTTGGGTCCGCCGGCGTCCTTGATGCCGATGACGATCAGGTCGACGGACCCGGCGCCGTAGTCGTCAGGGATGTTGTCGAGGCGGATGCGGTCGCCGACGTCGACGGCATAGATCTGGTCGATCATCGCGTAGACGCGGGGGTTGGCCAGGTTCAGGACGATCAGGGGCCAGCGCAGCTCGTCGACGGTGGCGAGCTGCACGCGCCGGTACGCCTGCGAGGGCAGCCCGTCGTCGGAGTCCAGCGACAGCTGTGCCGAGGTGTCGACTAGGCCGATCTCCTCGACGGAGTTGGGGCCGGTCTCCAGGGCGTAGATGTACTGGGCCCCGTTGATCCGCTGGACGGTGATCGAGTTGAAGGCGGCCCGGGTGTCGTCCTTGGGGGTGATGTCGTCGATGAGGCCGGCCGCCCAGTCGATGACGAGTGCGGGCTGCTGTCCCCACATGGTGGACACGCCCCGGTAGGCGAGGCCGAGGCCGTCGGGCCGCTCGCCGAGGATTCCCCCGTCCGTGGTCTCGACCTGCCGCAGCAGGTCGAGGAACGCGCCCGCCTTCTGGGCGCCCATGCGCGGCTCATAGGTCAGGTCGAGGGCCGCCGCTCCGGGCACGCCCTGCTCGCGGCACAGACGGTTGAAGCGGGCCCGGGCCCCTTCACTGCCCCAGCCGACCGCGGCCCGGGCGGTGACCGAGTACGCGGCCAGGGAGCTGGCCAGCGTGATGTGGCCCACGGCGGTCTGGCCCAGGCCTGCGCCGGCGGCGACTTGAATGCCGGTGACGCGCCCGAACGTGTTCGCGCTGATGGTGCCGGACGCGGACGAGGCCGGGATGCTGGTGTCGATGCTGGTGATGCCGGTGTAGTTCTCGACGACCAGGCGCCAGTCGACGTCTGCGCCGTCCTGGGTGGCCTCGAGCACGACCGATGCCAGCTGGTTGTTCGTGTTGAAGTCCACCCGGGTCCCCAGCAGTGAGGTACCGGCGGAGTCGGTGACGCGGATGGTGAGGTCGCCGTCCGTCTCCAGCAACAGCTCCCACGTCTGGGCGCTGCCCGTGGTCGTGAGCCGGATCAGCGAGGCCTGCGCGCCGACACCGCCTGAGGGGACGGCGATCCACAGGCGCAGCGACGTCTGCCCGGTGACGGTGTACCGGGCGACGGCCGCGGTGAACGTGGCGCTGGACATGGTCGGCAGCGCGTCCGAACCTGGCAGCGCGGTGTAGCTGCCGAAGGAGGGCGCCCCGGTGATCGTCATCGGTGCCTGGCCCAGGCCGGAGGAGACGACGGTCGAGCCGTTGCTCTCCTCGCACGGCCAGTACGCCACGATCCCTGTGCGGCCGGGGTTGGTCATCTCGCGGAACAGCGGGGAGCGCAGGGCCTTGATGCCCGTGCTGAGCCGCTGCATGATGCCGGCCGGCGCGGTGGCCATGCGCCGCTCGTTACCGGACTTGTCCCGCGAGGGGTTCCAGGCGGGCACCTCGCCCTGGAACAGCCGCTGCCGGTTGGTCAGCGACGAGGCGCCCTGCAGCGTCCATGTCTGCCCCAGCGAGCCGCTCGCCGTCGACGCCCCGACGGTGGCCGTCGACGTGTCCAGGTCGGCGATGCGCGTCCCCGCGTTGTAGAGCCGGAACTTGAACAGGCGGCCGCTGAAACAGGTCAGCCCCGCGACGTTGGCGGCGCCCGCCCACAGCGGCTGAGTGGGGTTGAAGACAGACGTCGTACCCGAGTTGGTGACCGGGGTCCCGACCATGTACCAGTACGCGTCGGGGGCGTCGATCGACTTGGCCATGTAGAAGGTGGTGGTGTTCCCGCCGGCGCCGTTGTTGACGTCCAGGACGATGCGCAGCGCGAACCGCTGCCCGGGCATGGCCGGGATGGGCACGGTGCTGATGGCGTTCTTCGTCGCGGTGCCGTCCTCGGACCACAGGATGAACGGGAAGGAATTGCCGGACAGGCCCACCCGCCACGAGAAGCTGCCCGAGGAGCCGAACCGGCCGGCGAGGCTCTGCCCGCTCGCCGGGTCGTCGAACGCCAGCTCCATCCGCACCTCAAGGTCCCCGCTGATGTTCAGCGAGGTAGCCGAGGGTGTCGAGACGTAGGAGCCGGTGTTGGTCGTCCCCTCCATGAGCAGCCACGGCGATCCGGCCACCACCCCGTAGCGGATGGGGGTGTTGAGTCCCACCTTCCCGTACAGCGCGCTGTTGGGGTTGCGGCGGCTGTACTTGGCGTCGCGGTTGATGAGCGGCACGTTGCCCTGTGCGGGGCCCGCGGAGTCCCGTTCACCGCTGCGGCCGCGGGTGACGGTGACGGCGGCCTCGGTGGACACGTCGCCGATGATCGACGTCCAGGCGCCGTCGACGTAGAGATCGGCCCACAGCGACGGAGGCAGAGAGGGCATCGGGTCACCTCACATTCCTGCGTTGAGGCCTGCGACGTCCCCGCCGAACTCGACGCGGATGCGCTCTTTGAGCCAGTCCAGGAACGGGTCGGAGCCGCCCGCGAGGGTCACGACGACCTGGCCGCTGCCCCCGGCACTGGACCGCATGTTGAGCAGGCCTTGGAGCTTGCTCAGGGGGAGCACGGTTTCCTGTTCGGCGCCTTCACCGATCATGGCCAGGGTCGGCCCGGTGGTGATGCCGCCCTCGGCGAGGTACGGGATCGAGGGCAGCATGCTGATGCTGACACCGGGCAGCCGGTTGGCGCCGCCGATCAGCCGGTTGACGCTGTGGATACCGCCGTTGAGGACGCCGATGAGGCCGTTGAGCGCCGATCGCAGACCGCCCACGATGCCGTCCCACATGCCGGAGAAGAACCCGCGAATCCGGCTGACCCAGCCGCCGATCGTGGACGCGATGCCCTTCCACTGACTGGAGATCCAGCCGGTGATCGCACCCCAGTTCTTGATGATGATCCCCAGCGGCGTGAAGTTGAAGAAGATCGCTTTCACCACGCCGACAGCCCAGTTGAACAGGGCGACGATGTCGTCCCACAGGCCCTTCAGCCAGCCCCACACCGCGGTGAAGATGATGATCGTCCACTTTTTGATCGTGTCCCAGTTGGCGATGATGAGCGCCGCCAGGGCGACGACGGCCACGATGATCAGGGCGATGGGCCAGATGGAGACGAGCCAGGCGGCCGCCATGGTGATGGCGCTGAGGGTCGCGGATGCGGCCATGGCGATCCAGGAGCCGACCCAGGCCGCGGCCGTGGCGATGGCCGAACCAACCGCCGTCGCGGCCGAGGCGACAGTCTCGGCCCCGAACAGGGCGAACGTGCCGATCAGTCCGAACAGCGCGGTCCCGACCTGGGAGACGACGCCGAGCCAGGACCCCATGACGCCGGCGCCGACCTGGGCGCGTTGGGCCTCATTCAGGTCGAGCTGCGCGTTGCTGGCGTCGATCACTGCTTGCTTGCCGTCGGTCTGCGCCTGGGAGTAGTCCGTCGTCGCCTGCTTGCCGTCGATCTTGGCCTGGGTGGCGTCCGCGTCGGCCTGCTGCATGTCGATCTGAGCCTGTTGCGCCTCGAGGGAGTTGGGCCCGAACTCCTTGACGGCGTCGTTGTAGTCCTGCTGGGCCTGCTTCTGGTCGAGCAGGGCCTGCTTGAGGTCGATGCCCGCCTGGGTCCCGTCCAACTGGGCCTGGTTGGCATCGATCTGCGACTGGCGCATGTCGATGTTGGCCTGCTTCACGTCCAACGCCGCCTGGGCAACGTCGTTCTGCGCCCGGGCGAGGTCGTCGGCGCGGCGGGCTCCGGTGTTCCACAGATCGACCGCGCCGTCAACGATGTCGCCCATGCCGGCGAACGCGCCCGCGGCCCCGAGCGCCCCGGCACCGAGCTTGCCCATGCCGCCCGCCAGGCCGCCGGCCTCGCCGTCGGCCTCGCTGAGGTCGCTGCTGGCGTTCCCGGCGGAGTCGCCGAGCTGGTCGATGCTGTCGGCGGCATCGTCGATCGTCGACGACGTGTTGCCCATGTCGGCGGCGATCTCAATCGTCACGTCGGGCATGCTCTTCGCCCCCCATCGACTTGTTGATGCCGCGGATGGTCGCGAGCATGTCCATGGGGCCCTGGCGGTTAATGCCGTAGGCCGGCAGGAAGTCCCGCACCTCGAACTTCCGGCCCTTGCCCCGGTTGGCGTTGGCGATGGTGGACGAGATGGTCGCCGCCTGAATGTCGTGGCGGCGCCTGCCGAGCGGCCCGGTCATCTTCTCGTAGGCCATCCACTCGGTCAGCTCAGCACTGGCCAGCCGCGCGTCGAGATCGGCCACCGTCATCCCGAGGTGTTCCGCTAGTCGGAATCTGAAGAGCCGCTCGGGTCGGCTGCGGAGTTTCCCTCCGCTTCCTTCACGGCGAACCGGCCCATCTTCGACAGCTCTTGGACCTTGGCCGCCAGCCGCTCGATGACCGCGCCCGACTTCTTGCCGAGCTCGCCCGCGAGAATCTCCTTGTTGGAGTACAGCCGCTCGAAGGTGGCGTCGACCATCGACATGCCCACCAGCTTCTCGCGGTACGTCTTGAGCGACTCGACCTTGATCGCCGGATTCTGCCCGTTGGCGACGACGCTCCCAGCCTCGATGTAGCCGCGGTCGGCGGCGGTCAGCTCCATCAGCCGCACCTCCGCGCCCTCGCCCCACTCGGGCACGGGCACGTCCTCCCACTTGCGGTCGACGGCCGAGTTGATCTGAGCCTTTGTCAGCAGTGCCATGATGTGCCCTCCCCTGTTCTCGTCAGCCGGTCGCGGTCAGCGTGGGCTTGCCGGAGACCTTGAAAGTGACCTTGCGTTCCATCTTGTCGTCGTAGGGGAACTCGTCCCCGATGTCGGTGATCAGCCCGGTGAACTCCCACGTGTGCTCGTCGTCCTTGCCCGGCAGGATGACGACCTGGTAGGCCCGCAGGTCGTCCTCCTCGAAGTCGGCGTCGAGGGCCTGGTGCGTGACGTCGCCCGGGTCGTAGTTGATCGTGATCTCAACCTCGCCGCCGTCCTTGAGGCCCTTGACGAACTCGCGGTAGTTGTCCGGCGAGTCGTGGGCGGTGACCTCGATCGCGTCGCGCGACCGGGACGGCCCGGACACGTCCGAGATGTTGGCGACGGCCACGAAGGTGCCGGCACCGTTCGAGTCGCGCTTGAGCTGGGTGCCTTTTGCGTCAAGACCAGCCATGGTCTCCATCCTTCTGTGGATCCGGCCCGCGGGCCGGTCGTTGATCGGGCGCCTACGGGGCGACCTCGGTCCCGATGCGGAACGTCATGGGCACGTGCCGGAGGTCGCCCGGGGGCTCGGGGTCCCGAAGCGTCTGCTGGGACACGAACCGCGTCCACCGGTGGACGTGGCCCACGATGGTCAGCGGTGTGTGGTCCAGGGCCTGGATCACCCGGGCGGCGATCGTCAGACTCTGTGCGAAACCGCGGCTCTGGTCCCAGATATGCAGGGTCTCCAGGACCTCGGAGCCGTACCGGTCGTGAGAGTTGGCGGGGGTCTCCATCGCCTCACCCACGACGATGTACGGGTAGGGCTGCTTCTCCTCGACCCAGTCGAATACACCGGTGATCAGGTCCATGAGCGGGACGTCGGCGAGCAGCGCATCGCGGATGGCGGCCTGGGTGGGCAGTGCGGCCAGGCCCGGGACGGGGGCGCTCACCGCAGCACCTGCCGTACCTCGTCGGTCAGCCGGCCCGCGTAGCGGCCCTTCTCCCGCTGCAGCGCCGGGCCCAGAGTCGGCTGAGGGGGCTGGCTGCGGGTGCCGTGCTCGACGAACAGGGCGTAGTAGTCCTTCTGGTCGAACCAGCCGATCTCGGCGATCAGGCCGTCCTCGCGGTACTTGATGTCGACGTTGTCCTTGAGGTGGTGGGTGTCGCGGCCGCTGGTGTCGACGGGCACGTTGCGCTCGACGTCCTCGGCGATGGCCTCAGCCGACTTCCGTACCCCCTCGGCGAGGGCCTGCGTGATCTCGTCGGGCAGGTCCTCGAGGCGCTTCTTGAGACGCGCTATGCCGTTGACGGTGACGCGCGCCCCTGACTGCCGTGCCATGCCCTCACCTCGACTTCCCCAGGTCGCGGCGGATCACGGCCAGTTCGCCGGCGATGGCGAGCAGGGTGTGCACGACTGCCAGATCGGGCCGCCGCTCGAGGAGCCGTTCGGCTTCGCGCCGGTGCTCGAGGGGATCGCGCGGGAGCGGGGGCATCGGCTGGTCGTCGGCCATCAGGCGGGCAGCTCGAACGGGCGCACGGTGACGGTGGTCACCGCGCTGTAGGTGATGGCCGCGCGGCCGGTCGTCCCCCGGAAGATGCTGGCGAGCGGGATCAGCCCCATCTTGCCCGCGGCGATGGCGTAGGTGGGGTCGGCCACCGCGAGGCCGGACACGGTGCCCGGAGTGGCGAGGGTCACGGTGATGCTGCTGCCGCTGCCGTTGTTGACGTACAGGAACCGGCGGGGGCCGACCTCCGCGGTGTCGCCTCCCGCCCCGGCGGCAGTCGCCTGGGCCGCGAGGTCGAGGATGCCCGTAGCAACCGTGATCTTGGTAGTCGTGAGGTCAGCCATCGGGCTCCCCTTCTCCTTGGATGAGCTGGGCTTGGGCCTTGCGGTAGACGGGTGTGGACGGGGCGACGACGGCCAGGACGCGCCACGTGTCGCCGGTGCCGGCATCCCGCAGCTCGTCGCCGCGGCGTACGTCGGCGGACGGCTGCAGGTAGATGTCGTGGCTGTGGTCGCTGCGCATCTGCTCGGCCACCAGCCGTTCGGAGGCGGACGGCTGGTCGACCTTCGCGGCGACCGGGACGGGCTGCAGGGCGAGCGCGGTCGTCTGGCCGCCGTACCCGTCCGGCGAGGCCACCAGCCGCCACACCTCAAGCGTGCGGTTCAGCAGGTGCGTGATCGGCCCGGTCATCCCTGCGTCCTCGCGCTGTAGGCGCCGACCAGCTTGCGGTCGGAGTTCGACAGCTCCATCCCGATGTCCGTGGCCGTGTTGTAGGTGCGCGACAGGTCGCCCAGGCTCTCCGCGGAGAGGCTGTTCGGGTTGCTCCACGGAGCCACGCACAGCCGCAGCGCGACGCGCATGAGGCTCTTCGGGATCTGGGCGAGGCCGGCGCTGTAGACGACCTCGATGTTGCGGTCGCCCTCGGGCCAGCACGCGCACCGGCGGGTGAGGCGGCCGGACGCGGACCACGTGAAGTCGTGGTCCGCGCCCTCGGCCAGGACCTCGTCGTCGGTGGTGTCGTGCAGCACCGTGACCGAGGCGACCGCGGTCACCGGCCACCGGGGCAGCACCAGCTTGCGCGTGCCGGTGCCGTCGAGGGTGACCGTGTCCGTCGACAGCTCCAGCGACTGGCCGGTCTCCTCCTCGATACAGGCACCGGCCAGGTCGATCAGGAACTCGGCCTGTGCGGTCTCCTCGTCGGTGAACGGCCCCGCATGCCGGACGAAGAGGCGGAACTGCTCGGCCGTGGCGTACGCCATCAGTCGTCGCTCTCCGCCTCACGCCGCGCGAGCTCGGTCGTGATCGCGTCGAGGATCTCGGCCTTCTTGGACGCGTCCCCGAGGTCGATCCCTCGATCGACCGCGTAGGCCTTCAGCTCGTCGACCTTCAGCTTGTCGAGCACGGCACCGGCCTCCGGCTCGCCGGGGTCAGCCGCGCCCGGGTCGGAGTGGTCGGCGTCCGCCAGGTCCTCGTCGGCGAGGACCGCGTAGCCGCCGTCGAGGAGCTCGGCGGCCCGGTCCTCGCTGCACTGCCCGGGCACCTCGTAGGTACGGCCGTTCTCCAGCGTGCCGTCGGGGTGGGCGGACAGGGCTTTCATGGTGATCCGCATGGCGTCCTCTCAGGTGGGGAGCTTGCGCGGCTTGCCGCGCACGACGGTGGCCGAGCACAGCAGCGTCGGCGTGGTGCCGGTCGCCGCGGTGATCGAGACGCGCAGGTAGCGCTTGATGCCGCGGTAGCCGATCTCGACGACCGCGGCCCCGGCGGTCACCGCGGCGGGCTGCCCGCCGTCGAGGTCGCCGGCCGCCACGGCGGTGAAGCTGCTGTTGTCGCTCGACTCCTGCACCTCGAACGTGAAGCTGGGCGTGGTGCCGCCGGCGGCGCCGAGGTCCAGGACGACGGTGGCCGCGTCGAAGCCGGTGAGGTCGACACCGGTGCCGTTCACGGTCGTCGTCCTGGACGCGGGCGCGAGGGACTGCGCCACGTTGATGTGACTCTTCAGATCGGTCCTGCTCATGGAGTTCCTTCCGGAGGTCGTTTCCGTCGGAGAGTGCGGCCGCGGCCGCGGGTCAGGAGGTGGCGGCCTTGAGGCGGATGAACGCTTCGGCCATGACGGGCATGCCGTCGCTCTCCAGCCGGCCGATGAACCCGACCTGGTTGCTCTCGGCGTACAGCTCGACCAGGCGCTGGACCTCCATGGCGAGCGCGTCGACGATCCAGTAGAAGGAGAAGTCCCCGAACATCCCGACGTAGTTGCCGTTGGTGAAGGTGTTCGGGACGAACTCGTTGATCTCGAACGGCGCGTCAAGGATGGTGTCGGGGCGGTCCGCGGCCAGGCCCGGCTGCCACACGTACTGGCCGTTGTCGTCCTTGATCTTGCGGACGATGCGGATCGCGTCGCGGTGGAACAGCCACCGGGCGTTCGCCCAGTACTGCGACTTGAGCGAGTACTTGGCATCGATCAGGCCGTCCCCGGTGAAGCCGGTCGCGCTGCCGGTGGCGACGTCCCGCGAAGTGGGGATGCCGTCGGAGGAGGCGGTGAAAAGACCCAGGGGTTTCTTGTTGCCGTCGCCGGTCATGAACGCCTTCTCCTGCGTCACGCCGAACTTGTACTCCATCCGCTGGCGCACGATCGTCTCGGGGCTGATCGCCGCGCGCCGCAGCAGCGTGCGGGACACCTTGACCCGCTTGGCCACCGGGTTCGGGCGCAGCTCGCGCTTGCCGAACCGCAGGCTGTCGTCCTGGCTGCCGGTCGACAGCTCGGCCGTCCATTCGGCGTCGTTGAGGTCGGTGTCCAGGGTCGGCACGCCGAGAGACTCGGCGGTCGTGATCTGCTGCACCGTGGCCAGCCGGCGGATAGCGACCATGTCATCGACGGCCTGCAGCAGCTGCTGCACGAACTGCTGCGGCGCCATGAGGAAGCCGCCCTCGGGGTCGCTGCCCATGTTCAGGGCGCGGGCCTGCTGCTCGGTCAGCTGGGCGCGGCCGTTGAGGAGGTAGGCGCGGAAGGCCTTGACCTCGGCGTCGTCCTTGCCCTTGCCGCGCTGGTCGTCGGGCAGGTCGTCGACCTTGTCCCGCTCGTCGTCGAGGAGCTTCTCCATACGCTCGATCGTGCTGTCGACCTGGTCGCGCTCGTCCATCAGGGCGTCGAAGGAGGTGTTCTCCTCGCCGGTCATGGCGCGGCCGGCGCCGGTCGCCCCCTCCATGATCGCCCGGGCCTTGGCGCCGAGATCGGTCCGCTTCTGCTTCATCTCGCGGATCTTGAGAGTGGTCATGCTTCCGTCCCCTCGTGGGTGTGGGTGGTGCCGCCCGGGTGCCGGGGGCGGGAGTGGTGGATCAGATGCCTGCGAGACGCAGCAGGCGGGCCGTGTGGGCGTCGGCGGCCGCGCGGGCGTCGTCGTCCCCCTCGTCGGTACCGGCGGCGTCGAGGAGCTCGCTGAGGGCGTCGACGGCGTTCTGCACCAGCGTCTTGTTCTTCTTGGACAGGACCGCGCCCGCGCGCAGCTCGTCGATGCCGAAGGTGCCGAGCTTGTCCATGACGGCCTGGGCGAAGGCGTCGGCGGCGGGGCCTCGCTGGTCGAGGCCGAGCGCGCGCATGACGGCCAGCTGTCCGTCGCGGCCGTCGGAGACGAGGGCGTTGGGGTCCATGGGCAGCGGGACCGCGGAGACCTCGTACAGCTCCCAGGCCTTGACGGTGCCTTCGTCGTCGATGTCGTGAACGTCGAAGCCGATCGAGAACGCGTTGAGGAACTTGTTGCGGTACTTGCGCTCGATCGTGGTGGCGAACTCGTCCTCCTGGTCGAACAGGACGTTCATCAGGAGCTGGTCGCCGTCGACGCGCGTGTCCTCGGCGCGGCCCTTGGGCAGGCCCTCGACGCCCCAGTAGCTATGGCCGTAGCCGATCACGGGGTTCGACTGGAAGCGCTCGAGGTCGACCCCGTCCATGAGCAGGTTGAGGCCGTCGCCCTTGCGGCCCGCCGTGGCGGCGACGATCGGCAGCGGACTGCCCATGGCCTTGTCGGTGTCGCCGGCGTCGTCGGCGGCCCGCTGGACGAAGCCTCTCGTGTAGTGGCGGCCGCGCCGGTCCCTGACCTTCATCGGTTCCTCCCTGGGTCTCGTATCTGCCGGTCACGCGGCGACTGCTGCTGACGGCCGGCGCCCTCGTCGGGGGTGGGGCTCTCGTCGGGGGCGGGGCCGAGGACGAACCGCGCGGGCCCGCGGCCGCAGGGGGTGCCCGTGTGCCACCAGACGCCGGACCGGCCCCGCTCGAGGGGCCCGAGGCATGCCGAGCAGTGGCCGGATTCGATCTGGGGTTTCATGGGACGGGCACCACCTGACAGTCACAGCCCACGTGCACGGGCGGATGGAACGTGTCCCGCTTCGCGGTGAGCTTCTCGCCGTCGGCGTCGCCGTCGATCTCGTCGCCCTTGCCGATGAACGGGTCCTCGATCGGCGTCGTCCGGCCGTCGAGCTTCTTGCAGTACGGGCACGTCTTGGACCCCTGGGTGACCCACTTCAGCGAGCGGACCCCGGCGTCCTTCCAGGTCTCGCGCGAGGCGGCGTTGGACAGCTGGGTTCCCTCCCAGCGGGCGACCTCCTGCGGCCGCTCGTCCTGCCACTTCGTGAACCGGTCGACGATGTCGGCGGCGACCTGGTCGTACTCGGACTCATCCGCGATCTTCCGCAGCTGGCCGAAGCTGGACGAGAGCCGGTAGCCGACGTGCGACTTCACGTAGGCGCGCGTCCACGTGGACAGGTCGACGGCTTCCTCATGCCCGACCTCGTCGGCCGCCTCGGTGGAGACGTCCGCGGCGAACGACGTGAAGAGCGGCAGCCACAGGCCCGTCATCCGCTCCGCGATCGGGCCGTCCTCCGCGTACAGGGTGCGGAGCGCGGCCAGGAACGCGAGGACCGAGCGGCGGCCGCGGCCGCCGTCGGTGTCGTCGTCCTTGGGCGCGGGAAGGTGCTCGTCGACCAGGGCGCCGACCTTCTCCGCTTCCAGGTCGGCGACCTCCTGGTCCGCGTCGGCGATCTTCGACTCCCAGGCGTCGGTGACGTTGGCCCGGGCCTGCCAGGAGCGGCGGCCGCGCAGGGCCCGGGCGAGCCGTGCGACGGCCCGCCCGCGGCCGCCGTCGCTTACGCTGCCGCTGCTGCCGGCGGGGATCATGTTGAGCGGGACGAGGTAGTCGTCACCGCCGTCGATGGCGTTCATGTTCTCCCGCTCGCGGACGTCGTTCGCGGAGAGCCAGCCCCACTGGCGGCCGATCGCGTACGCCGCGTACCGGGCCGCGGTGTCGCCGCGCAGCAGCGCGTCGACGAGGTGCTCGGGGAAGTAGCGGGCCCGCTCCTCGGGCAGCAGCAGCTGCGTGACGATCGCCTGTTCCCAGCGGGTGAGCCAGGACGCCAGCGCCATCGACACGTAGTCGAGCTGCTGGGACTCGATGTTGGAGAACGTCGCCCGGTCGAGGTCGCCGATCATGTGCGGGGGCAGCCGCAGCCACCTCGACATGTCGGTCACCTGCAGCTTGCGGGTCTCCAGGAACTGGTTCGCGTCGTTGGGCAGTCCCACCGACGTCCAGGTGACGCCCTCTTCCATGATCGCCATGAGGCCGGCGCGGTTGATGCCGCGGTGCAAGTTCTCCCAGTCGGCGCGCATGCGTTTGCGGGCCTCGTCCGACACGGTGTCCGGGTGGGTGAGGATGCCGCCCGGGGCGCTGTTGTTGTCGAACGTCTTGGCGCCGTAGTGCTCGGTGGCCAGGCCCAGGCCGATGGAGTTCGCGGCGAGTTCGACGATGGAGTGCCCGCCCAGGCCGTTGTCGCCCACCCCGCCCACGAAAAGCACCTCGCCGGGGGCGAGGTTGGCGTAGATGCCGTTGACGTCGTCGAGGTACTGGTACCAGCGCTCGAAGCGCCCGTTGCCCATGCGGCGGCACTTGACGTGCAGCCGGTCGGGGCGCAGCGGCCACAGCTCCTCGATGACGCCGGTGCGCGGGTGGGTGATGACGTAGGCGGCGCCCCGGCCCCAGTTCATGCAGTGCCCGGTGAGGTTCTCGCGGAACGCGAGGGCGCCCATCATCGGGTTGGGGGCGTCGTGCAGCAGCGGGTACAGGGGGTGGGTGGTGGCGCGGTCCTTGCCCCGGGCGAGGCGCTCGTACATGAGCAGCGGCAGGCCGCCGACGTCCTCGGAGATCACGCGCACGCCGGCGAAGTACGGGGCGTACATCATCGCCGTCTCCTGATCGACGCGGACGCCGGCGCTGTTCTGGATGCCGCCTGTCCACCACTCCTCGACCCACTTCTCGGGGGTGGCGATCCCGGACAGCGGGCCGGAGGTGGCGCGCTCGACGGCCTGCACGGCGGTGCGCAGGATGCCCATCAGCTCTCACCGCCCTTCGCTTTGACGGCCTTGGCGAGCTGCTCGCGCGCGGCCGCGCCCTGTGCGGCGAGCGCTCCGCCGACGGCGACGGTGAGGAGCACCAGGCCCGCCGCGGCGATGCCCAGCCATGGGGCCAGCAGGCCCAGGCCGCTCCCGAGGAGCAGCACTCCGGCCAGGCCGATCACATCCCAGCGGTCCACCGGGCCCCCTTTCAGCCGAGCATTCCGCGGCTCTCGTAGACGCTCTTCTTGGGCAGGCCGCGCATGGAGCCGTCGATCCCGAAGAGCAGGGCGGGGATGCCGTCGATGCGAGTGCCGGTCTTGTCGCGGTCGGGCTTGACCGGCCGCAGCCGGTCGGGGTCGTCCCGCGGACTCTTCTTCTCGACGGTGTCGGCCATCCACCGGGCGACGGGGTTGCCGAAGTGGCGCAGCTCGTCGTCCTTCGACTTCAGCCGGCGCATCAGCTCGGCCATGGGCGGTGTCATCCGCAGGTAGGTGGTGTCCGACTCGACCATGGTCAGCCGGGTCCGCTTGACGATCTCCTGGCGTACGGGCTCGCCGGACCACTTGTCGTAGGTGAGGTCGACGATCCGGAAGAACTTGTGGTCGGTCTCGACGTCGTCGTAGATCGTGTCGTAGTCGATCGTGTCGCCGTCGGTCGCGGTGATCCATCCGTCGCGCACCCACTCGCCGAACTTCCCGCCGGTGTGCTCGTCCAGCGTCGGCACGACCGACTCGGGGACCCAGAAGCGCCACAGCACCTCGCCCCCGGGGAACACCAGCGCGTAGGCGGTGAGGTCGAGCTTGCTCGAGAGGTCCAGCCCGCCCCAGCAGCGTTGCCCCTTGAGCCGGTCGCGGATCCAGTCCGGGGTGGGGGCGATCTCGCCGGCGCGCGCGTTCCACAGGTCCATGGAGATCCACCGCGTCACCTGCGAGACGCGCTGGTTCAGCCGGAACTGGCGGAACCCGTTCTCCTTGGACAGGTCCGTGCGGGCCTCGAGCGCGTCCTCGCGCAGGGCCTGCACGGACAGGAAGCTGCCGAGCGCCGGGTTGGGCCAGAGCCAGTTCGCCTCGTCCCACGGGTCGAGACTGACGGGCAGCTCGGGCCGCGCCGGGAACAGCCGCGCGAGCCGCTCGAGCTCGTCGCCGGTCCTCGGCATCTTCCGCACGAACACGAAGTGGTGCGGGGCCCTGCTCGGATCCTCCATGACCCGGTCGGCCTCGTCGATGAACTCCGCACCGAAGCTGACCTGGTCGGTGGTCTCGGTGGTGATTGCCAGCATGAGCGGCTGGGTGCGCGCACCGGCGCCGGTGACCATCGCTTTCCACAGCGTGTCGTCAGGCTGGCTGAGGACCTCGTCGAGGATGAAACAGTGCGGGCTGTGGCCGAGCTCGTTGTCGGCGTCGGAGGGGATCGCCTCGTAGTGGCTGCCGGTCTTCTCGTCGACCAGGCGCCGGATGTTCTTGATGTGCGTGAGCCGCTTCGCCAGGATCGGCGACTTCCGGACCATCTTGGTCGCGGGCTCGAACACCTTCCCGGCCTGGCGCGTGTTGGCGGCCGCACAGTAGACCTCGGCGGACTCCTCGCCGTCCCCGCACAGCATGTACAACGCGATCCCGGACAGCAGCGCGCTCTTGCCGTTCTTGCGGGCCATGACGACGGTGGCCCGGGTGTAGCGGCGGACGTAGCGGCCCCACTGCACCGACCAGACGACCTCGCCGAACAGCGGCCGGATGATCTCGTGCTCTTGCCAGGGCGCGAGCACGAAGCGGGTGTTGGCCAGCGCGCCGGCGGGGTGGATGAGCAGCTCGGCGAAGAACTTGACGACCTTGTCGGCGCGCGGCTCGCAGTAGTGCGCGCCGCGCTTGGCGCAGGCCTTGCCGTCGAGGGTGTACCCGCACACCCCGCCGCGGCGGGAGGCCGGCCGCCACCGCTTGTGGTGGTCGACCTTGAGGACGCGCCGCCTGGTCGTGCGGCCCGGGCGGGCGGCGGCCTTGCTGCGGGCGGGGCGCCGTGTCGTGGTGGCCGGGGACATGGCACCCTCCCGCAGTTCAGGACAGCAGCCGCTCGGCCCCCATGCCGTCCCCCTCGTTGGGGATCTTGAGGGACGCCCGGTCGCTGGGGGTCAGGCCGAAGCGGGCGCCGTACCGCTGCACCTGGGCGTCCGCTGCGTCGAGGGCGAGGAGCCACGGGTTCTTCGCGCGGCGGCTGCCGGTCAGCTCGCCGTTCTTGTTGAAGACGTCGAGCTCGACGACGGCGCCCTCGTCCTCGACGTGCTCGGCGGCGTCGCGCCGGCGGGCCACCGCGTCGCACCAGGCGGCGAACGCCTCGACGTCCCAGCTCGTCAGCACGCGCTTGGCTTCGAGGTCGGGGGCGTAGGCGTCCCATACCTCGAGGGCCCGGTCGCCGAGCCAGTCGGGCGCGGTCACCTCGCCGGCGGACGGCTGCGGCTCGTCGGTGTTGACGCGGTCCTTGCGGTCGCCGTGCAGCACGCGCAGCGCGGTCGGCTTGCCTGCGGGTCCACGCTTCCCCATGATCACCTCCGGGCCAGATTGCAGTGACGTTCTGTTACGGCGGGCGCCCGGATACGGCGGTTCCCGATACCTGTCAGCGCGAGGGGGGGCTCCCCCCCGCGTTCCGAGGGGCCCCCTCCCCAGAAATCCGGGGCCCCCTCCCCTCACTCTCCGTCAGAACGGTGGGACGTCGTTCCATCCCGCAGGTTGATGCCGACCTGTCTCCTTCGAGTGGCACGGGTGGCACAGGCCTCGGCCGTGACGCGGGTCGTGGTCGTCCCAGCCCCGGTCGACCAGCTCGCGCTTGGACAGCGGCCAGTGGTCGGCGTGCTCGCTCGGCGCACCGCACGGTGAGCCGTGCCCGTGTGTCTCGTCGCCGCACACGCACGCCGGATCGCGGGCGAGGACGCCGGCACGGAAGCGGTCGCGGTGCTCGGCGCCGTAGCCCTGTGCCGTCGAGGAGGGACGTGCACGGCGTGAACGGCCCAGGCACTGGGCGCACTTGGCCGAGCCGCGCACGGGCGTGCCCGGGCATGAGCCGGTCGAGCATGGGCGCGGTGCGCGGGTGGGCATGGCTACTCCCTCGTCCTGCACGTATGCCCAGGTCAGAGCGCTGTGACTGTTGCACATAGGCAACGGTTTGGTGGGCGCACCCGCATGTACCCAGGCGGTCAGCAAATGTCGCACACCGCACGGGAGTGGCAACGCTCTGACCTGCACGTTTACGCAGTGCGCTGCATCGTTGCAGGTCAGCGGCGTTCGGTGCCGATGATGCGGGGGTCGGCGAGCAGATCGGTCAGGCTGGGGCTGCACCCCTGCTCTGACACCCCATCGGGAGTTGCACGTTTGTGCAGGTCAGGGGGTTGCGTCTCGTGTGCGGTGTGCGTGATTTGGCCTCGCGTCCACCATGTACGGACCAGGCGGGCAAACCGTGCAGGGTCACGCGCCATCGGGGTGTGCGGTTCCTTCCCGGGCCGGGCGGCCGCCGCGGTGTTCAGGTCCTCGCGGCGGCCGCCGGTGCCGCCCGGCGCACCTCGGGCGGGTATGGGTGCGGCCCTCGTACCTGGCGGGTACGAGGGCCGCGTGTGGGTGGGTGTGAAGCGTCAGCGCTGGTGCATGTTCATGTCGTCGAGGTGCCAGCTGGTTCTGTTCTTGGTCGACACGGTGCAGACGTAGTTGGAGCGGACCAGGGCGCCGAACCCGTTCTGGCTGTCGACGACCCCGGTGACTGCGAACTTCCAGGGCTTGGCGTTGCTGAGCACCTTGGTCTTGGCGTAGTCGGAGTCCGTGACGCCGGGGAACTGCGCGCTGCCGGGGCTCTTGAGGCGGTTCTTGACGAACTTCTCGCACATGACTTCGGCGTCCGTGTGGGACGGGGTCTTGCTGCCGTTGCCGCCGCATGCGGTGAGGCCGGCGGTGAGCAGCAGTAAGCCGAGAGCGGTGGCGGTGGTGGTGCGCATGGTCCCCCCTGGGATGTGGTTGCTGAGGGGTCATCATGTGCGGCCGGGGCGGTGGCCCGGGCGGGTGTGACGAGACTGTGACGGCCGTGCGGCTACTGGGCGCCGACGAGGCGCAGGGCGCGGCGGCGTGTGGCTTTCTCGGCGCGGGCGATGTCGGGCAGGGCGTAGAGGGGGTGGCCCTGGTCGTCGAGGCCTGCGGGGTCGAGGTGGCCGCGGCTGGCCCATTTGCGTACGGCGGCCGGGGTGACGGTGGCGGGGGTGCCGGTGCCGAACTGGCGCCACTCGGTGGCGTGACGGGCCGCCTGGGCGGTGGTGTAGAGCACGGTCGGCCTCCCCCCGGGATGTGCCGCAGCCCCGGGCCTGGGTGGTCCGGGGCTGCGGTGCGGGCGGGTGGTTTCGGCCCGCGGTTGCCGGGGCGCGAGTCCGGCTGTTCCTGCGCTCGGCGGTTGCCCGCGTCCGTAAATTCCAGGTGGGCACACGTGTGCCACTGGCAGGAGTGTGACGCTGTGTAGGGATCTTTGTCCAGCGGAAACGCGCAGGCCCGCCGCATCGGGGGGACGTGCGGCGGGCCTGTTCGGTGAAGCGCCGACTCGGGCGGCGTGGGTCCAGTGTGGCAGCGGTGGCGCGGTCAGGCGGTGGGCCGGCCGGATTCGGCAGTGTGTTCGAGCAGGTAGGCGGCGGCGTGCTGGTCGTACTCGTCGGGGGTGAGCTGGTGGCCGCAGCCCAGGCAGTGGATGTGCCAGCGGCCGTCGGTGCGGACGAGGGTGCACAGGTCGCAGGCGGGGCAGGGCGCGGCGCGGGGGTGCTGCTGGGGCTGGCTGTGGGTGAGGTGGCGCAGGCGGCGGACGAGGGTGTCGAGGGCGTCGTAGAGGCCTGCGGCGAGGGGCAGGGTGAGGGCGTAGGGGAGGTACGCGGTGAGCCATGCGCACCAGCCGGTGATGCTCTCGCCGTGCCGGGGCCGGGCTTGTTCGCAGGGGCGGGTGTGGGCGGTGCCGTGGGGGTCGCGGTGGGCGGCGGGGTGGTGGTAGGCGATGTGTCCGGCCCAGGCGCCGAGGACGGCGGTGATGGGGGCGGTGCCGTCGTCGTCGGGGCCGTCGGGGTCGTAGCGGCCGGGGCCGAGGAGCGCCAGGACGCGGAGGTCGACGGGCACGGGAGCGACGGCCTGGCCGGTGCCGCCGACGCGTCCTTGAGCGGGCCGTGCCGAGCGGGCGACGAACTCGGAGGCGAGCAGCAGTGCCTGCTCGGGGATCTCGGTGAGCCAGCCGCGCAGCTCGCCGGCGTGCAGCTGGCACAGGTGCTGGCCGTCCGGTGCGGTCCGGGGGCACAGGGGGCACGCGCTCATCGCTGCAAGGCCCGAACGCGAGCGAAGATCTGTTCGATATCGGCGTCGGTGATGCCGGGGTGCTCGCCGAGGGCGTAGCGGAGGCGGACGTCGATCTGCGCGGCGGAGGCGGCCTCAGTCCAGTGGCCGGCCATCTCGCGGGCGCCGTCCGGGTCCAGCTGCGCCTTCAGGGAGCCGCGGGCGACGTTGACGAACGGCTTGCCGGTGTCCGCTCCGGCGACGGCCTCGATGCGCAGGGCGCTGCGTCCGGTCGGCGCGGGCCTGTTCTTGCGGATGTCGAGGACCATGCGCCCGGCGGTGATGGCGTCGATCTTGAGGGAGCGGCGGCACCAGTCGAGGGTCGCGACGTCGGTCTCGGCGTAGGCCGCAGCGGTCATCAGGTCGCGGGCGGTGGTGAGAGTCACCTCGGGAGTGAGGAGTGCTTCGACCTGGCCCCAGCGCAGGAGGCAGGCCGCTTTGCGGGTGGTGGGGTCGATGGTGGAGCGGATCCAGGCAATGTCGTCGGTCATGGGGTGGGGGCTCCGGTGTAGGTGTGGCAGTGGCCGCAGTAGCCGTAGCGCTTGTCCTCGGGGTGGCGGGAGGAGCGGCGGCAGCGGGGGCACAGGAAGGGCAACGGGCCGTAGTGCTCTTCGAGTTGCTCGACGATGTGGGCCTCGGTGCGCCCGCCGACGAGGGCGATCTGCAGGGGTGGCAGGCCGAGTTCGGAGAGGTTGATCTTGATTGGCTCGTCGGCCATGAGGCGGGTCACGTTCTCGCCGGATAGGCCCAGAAGGATGACGGGCCGGCCGAGTGAGTCGCGGAGTGCGGCCTTGATCATGATCGTTCTTTCCGGCCGGGGATGTCCGGCCATGGCTACTGGTTAGTAATACCTGCATGGTCCCGCGTGCCTGCGTTCGCGCGCGCGGAACGCAGGCGCGTGCGCGCGCGAGGCTCAGTCCTTCCGGGGGCGGTAGTGGTCGTAGAGGGCGTTGAGGACGCCGACGAGGGCGAGGAGGAGCACGGTGAGGGTGGCGACGAGGGCGATGGCCCAGGCCCAGTAGGCGTGGACGAGGACGGCGAGGGTGGCGATCGCCTCGACGAGGAGGGTTCCGTTGCTGCTCATCTGCGGGCTCGGCGGGTGCGGAGTTCGGAGGCGGTCTCGCGGGCGAGTGCGCCGGCGCCTATGAGGGCGGTGAGTGCCCAGCCCAGGCCGCCGTGTGTGAGGCAGGCGAGGCCTGCGAGGAGGCAGGTGAGGGCGAGGAGGGCGGTGAAGGCGATCGATGCGCGGCTGGGGGGTGGGCAGGTGCAGCGGCGGGCGGCGGCCGCGGCGAGGGTGGTGACGGTGTAGCCGTAGCTGGTGAGGCTGGCCTCGACGTGTGCGGCGGCCTCGGTGGTGTGGAAGGTGGCGGCGGGGTCGCTGTTGATCCAGTAGTCGTCGAGGGCGGCGGCCATGGCGTCCTGGGGTGTGACGGGCAGGATCGGTTGGTGGGTCACTGGGGTGGCTCCGGGGTGGAAGGTCGCGTATGGGGCGTGGTGCTGCTCGCGTCGGGTCATCGGGGCCGCCAGGGGGTGGGGCGTACGCCGGTGAGGGCGCGGCCGGCGGTGCGTCGTGCTGCTGCTGCGCGTCTGCGCACCCGGGCCCGGGCGACGGGGCAGGAGGCGAAGTGCGGTTTGCGCAGTACCTCGCGCTCCTCGGCGGCGGGCCGGTCGCTGCTGAGCTGGCGCGTCCAGTAGATCGACTCCCGGACGCTCACGGCCTGGTTGCCGGCGGGGTCCTCGGCCGGGTCTATGGCGATGATCCGGCGGTGCTTGGTGGTGAGGGCGTAGAGGACGCTGCGGCCGCAGTCGTCGCAGGTGCCGAAGCCTGTTTTGGTCCGGCGGGTGGGGCTCTCGTACATGGCAGGTCGGGTCTCCGTTCGGGTCAGGCGGTGGCTCTGCAGGTGGCGCAGCGTCCGGTGGGCAGGGGTGTGCGGGCGGGGCGCTGGCACTCGGTGCACTCGTGGCGTGCGCCGGTATGGGGCGGGTGGGCGGCGCGCTGGCGCTCGAGGGCCCGGGCCTGGTCGATCTCGGCGCAGGTCTTGCAGGGCGTGCCGGTGTGGGCGAGGAAGCCCCAGTGGCAGCCGGTCATGCCGCAGCGGGAGCGGACGGGAAGGACGGCGCCCAGCAGCCAGCGGCCTGGGTCGGTGATCGTCTCGGTGGGTGTCCAGGCGCGGAGGCGGGCGACCTGGTCGCGGATCTCGTCGGGCCAGATGCCGGAGTCGAGCTGGGCACCGATCTCGCGGGCGATGCGTCGGGCGGTGTAGGGCGTGCACTGGGCGAGGAGGTCGCGCACGGGCTCCAGGACGGCCCAGACGCGGGGGCTGAGGGTCAGCTCAGGTCCGGCGTACGCGGGGCGCTCCAGGGGGCGCACAGGGGGCGCGGGCCGGAACGTCGCAGCGACCGAAGCGACCGGGCGGCCGGAGTTGTCCACAGGTCCCGCGACCCACTTACGGTCATCTCGCCTACGGCGGAAAGCCCCACCGACCTGCGTGGTTCTCTCGTCAGTCAGTTCTGGGTCTTCCTTAGACGCGAGGGATCCGCCATTCGTGTCCGCACCCGATCCGCCATCTGTGTCCGGTGGGAGGGGCTCGTCGGTGACGAGGTGGAGCGGGTGATCGTGGGTCTCGTACTCGTGGCGGCCGTGGTCCCCGGTGCGCCGGTGGACGGTGATCCAGCCGAGGTCCTCGAGCTCGTCGGTCATACGGCGGGCCGAGCGCTCGCTGACGTCCAGGAGGCCGGCGAGCTCGGCGGCCGTGACGGGCGTCCTGGTCGCCACGGCGTACGCGAGGGCGCAGTACAGGACGAACAGGGGATGCCTCAGCGCCTTGGCTGCGAGGACGGACACGAACGCGAAGCGCTCGCCACGCGCGAGGCCTCGGGTGTGGCGCTCGGCGGTCTCGCCGTCGCCTGCGCCGTCGGTGTGCCGGACGGTCGTCAGCTCGGGGATGCCGTCCGGGCCGGGCGCGGACAGCTCGGCGAGGAACCTCTCTGCGGTGCGCTTGGAGTCGCCCATGTACCCGGCGAGGGTGAGCACGCCGGCGCGGCAGCCGTCCGCACGCTGGGCGAGCGCGGTCACCTGGGCGTGGTACGCGACCGCGCCGGCGGAGTAACGGCCGGTCCCCCACACCCGCTTGGGCACCTTCACCTTCTGCCGGTACCAGGGCGGCTCGGCCTGCCCGCGGACAGCACTACCGGCCCCGCCGCTGCTGCGGCGGGGCTCGGCGGGGCGCGCGGGCTGGTGCACGGTGTCCTAGCTGGTGTCGTCGGGCGGTCCGTCGCCCGAGGGGACGGTGTAGGTGGCGCCACACGGGGCCTGGCGGATGCCGGGGAAGATGTGGCGGTGCATCGAGCCGCAGCCGGTCGGGCCGTCGCAGTGCACGGCGTACTCGGTGCGGCCCTGGGTGCGGATGGGCTCGACCTCGGCGGCCGCGGGGCCGCCGTAGGAGGGCGGGTCGTCGGGCAGCAGCGCTAACTGCGCCTGGTCGCCGCTCACTTGGGCAACTCGCCGGTATGCGGGGGCTCCGTACGGGCGGCCGCGGTCGGCAGGGTGAGGGTGATCGGCCGCGCCATCTGGGTCTGGTGGCCCGGGGCGAGCGGCGGACGGTGGATGTAGCCCTGCCGCTGCAGGTCCCGCAGCGAGAGCTTCACCAGGCGCGGCGTGACGTCGGTCAGACGGGCCAGGGGCTTCAGGTACTGCACGCCGTCCTCGGGCAGGTAGCCCGAGGCGCCGGCGTAGTGGGCCAGGACGAGTGCGACCAGGCGCGCGTCGCGGTAGAGGTCGCCGGACAAGACAGCCTCCTCCCAGCGGTGGCGGTCGTACGGCGCTTCCGGCTCAGGTGCCGCCTCGGGTGCCGGGACGGGGTCCGCGGGCGGGCGGTGGGCGGCGGCGAGGTCGCCGGGGGTGGGTGCCGATCTGGTCTGCATGTGGGTCCTTACGCAAGGGTCAGGAGGAGGGCGGGCAGCGCGGCCGGGCTGTGCCGGTCGCAGCGCCAACCGCACGGATACAGGCGGGCGTAGGTCAGGTCGTGCGGCAGCCGGGGCACATCGCACGCGCCCGGGCGCCGACGTCGACGGCGTCGACGGACAGGGGTGGGCGGCCCGCCCCGACGGGGGCTCAGGGCGGGCCGCCCGGTCATCGGCCAGCCCCGGTGGGCGCGGCGGCCGGGCTCGGCGTCGGCGCTGTGGCGGACGGGGTGCAGCCGAGCACCGCGCACAGCAGCGCCACGGAGAGCAGGAACCACGAGCGGTACACAGCAGCCCACTTTCGGTCGAGTGTTCGATACGGGGGATGGGTCCGGCCGCCCCTTGCTGGGGGTGAGCGGCCGGGCGGCCGGACCCGGCTTTCAGGTGCCGGCCGTCGACGGCTCGGCGGCCGCCGTACGGTCGGCCCGGTACAGGTCCATCGAGCGGATGAGGAACCGCTGCCCGGGCTTCAGGTGTCCGGCCGCCAGGTCCTGCCGGTACTGGTGCGCCAGCGTGACGACCGCCTGGTGCACCAGCGTCTCGGCGGACATGCCGCTCTGCGTCAGCACCGCGAGGTCGCGGCGCAGCGCGCGCCACTGGCTCATGTCCATACCGGCCAGCGGATCGGCCACCCGGCGCGGCAGCTGCGCCACCGGCGCGTCCTGCGGCGCACCGCCCGGCGCGGCCTCCTCAACCTCGACCGAACTGACCTGCGGCGCAGCCGCCGTGTCCGGCTCACCGGGCGGTGCATCGTCCGGCGCGGCCGCGGGCTCGTCCCGCAGGTCGCGGCGCACGGTGTCCTTGCCCACCCCGAGCCGCCTCGCAATGGCGCGCTGGCTCAGGCCCTCGGTTCGCAGCTGGCGCACCAGGGTGCGCCGGTCCGTGCGCGTCACTGCGCACCGCCCGTGGCCGGGGTGACGAGCGTGTAGGTGGGGTTCTCATCGGCGGGCACACAGCCGGGCGGCGGTCCGCACACGCAGTGGCCGTCGATGGCGCCCTGGCCGATCGCGCAGGCGCAGTAGATCGGGCCCAGCGGTCCGTCGATGGTCTCGCCGTAGCAGTTGTCGCACTCGCCGGGCTGCCACTCGTCCTGGTCGCCCGGGCACTCGCAGCCGCACACGCAAGCACCACCGCACGAGCAGCGGCACATGCCCTCGCCGCACGGCTCGTCGACGCCCAGCTCGGCGTCGTCGCCGTAGGTGTCCGCGCTCACCGGGCACCGCCGATGTGGACGGGGCGGCCGTCGCGGACGATGGTCAGCCGCTGCGGTCCGGCCTCGAACCAGGGGGTGTAGAGCGGGTCGTCGGAGTCTTCCGACGCGAAGGCGCCGGTCATGCCATCGGCCACATCGTCGTCGACGGTGGCGGGCAGGTTGTGCGTCAGCAGCGCCATGCCCATCAGCCCGTGCCCGGCGTCGTACACGTGGTACGTCTCGCCGAACGCGACCATCTCGCCGGCGGCCTCGTAGTGGACGTGGACCAGGTCGCCGTGGCGTGCCGGGTACCAGGCCGCGCAGGTGAGCTGGGTGTCGCTCTCCTGCAGCGTGAGAATCTCGCCGACGAAGTCGCGGCGGCGCTTGGCCTCCTCGGCCTGGGCGCGCGGGCTCAACTCCTCCACGGCGTCACCCCACACGGCGCCGGCGATCATCTCGGCCAGGCCCTGGGGCGTACCGGACCAGGTGTTTTTGATGGCGGCCGAGTCGGGGTAGCACTCGGCGACCTGCACGGTCATACAGGCGTGGTCGGCGCCCGGGATGAGGTCGTAGAGCGCGCTCGCGATCAGCGCGGTCCTGCCTGCGGTGCTCCGCATGCTGTGTTCCTTCGGTGTTGGTGACCGGGCCGGGCACGGCGGTTGTCAGGGCACGCCGTGCCAGGCCCGGAGACAGAGGGGTCAGGCGCCGGGGCGGCGCGAGGTGACGGTGAGGTGCTTGGGCGCGGGCCGCGGCCGGCCCAGCTGGACATCACGGGCCTGGGCGCGCGCCGCGCGGATGTGGCGGGCGCGGTGCAGCGCGAACTGCACCTCTCCCGGCTGCCAGTCACGCGTCGGGGGCAGCAGCGGCACGGCCTTCCGCCGGGGCTGCACGACGCGGGCGGGCGGCTGCCGGTCGGCGAGCGTCTCGATGCACCCCGCGACCACGAACAGGACCAGCAACGCCAGCAGCGCACTGATGATCAGGATTACGCCGCTCGTCATCGGCCGTTCTCCTCACGCTCGTCGTAGGCGGTCAGGGCGGCATTCAGGGCGGCGGCCCGCTCCCACCGGCTGGCGGGCTGCTTGTCGCAGTCGCACTCCAGACCGCACAGCACGGCGTGCATGCACCGATCGGCGATCGTGTCGGGGTCGGCCAGGTCGTCGACGGCCAGCTCGGCCAGCTCGTCGCCGCTGCACACCGACCAGCCGGTCAGGTGCGACCACTGCACGGTGAGCCCTGCCGTCCGCACCGCGTCGGGGACCAGGTCGTCGTGACCGGGCATCCACTCCACCCGGACGAACAGGTCCTCCTGGCCGTCGAGCGTCTCCACCCGCACGCCGGTCTCGACCGTGTCGGGCAGGACCTCGATCGCGCACAGCGCGCGGTGCACCGCATCCGCGTACGGCAGCTGCGGCAGGGTGGACTCGCCAGCTGAAGCTGACAGCTGGGCGCCGTCGCTGGTGTCCTTCCCGACCGTGGCGGCCGTACGGGTCTCCTCGATGGCGCTCACGCCGCCGCACCCGCTTCCGGCTGCTCGGCCAGACGCTCGCCGATCCACCGCGCGGCCGCGACCACCGTGCGCAGGGGACTCCCGCCGCGGCCGCGGCCGTCGTTCGCGTGCTGGAAGCGCATCGGGCCGCCGTACCCGTACTCGAACCGAGCACCCGTACCTGCCACCGCGAGCGCCGTCCACACCACACCGCGCCGCTCGCCCGTGCCCTTGGTGATCTGCCCGACCACGACGTCCTTGGTGACGGCCTTGACTCCGAGGCGCGTGACCACGAAGTCGTGGGGCTCCGCCTCGGCGGCACGTCCCAGGTTCAGCCACGGCTCCGCCGGCCACAGCAGCAACCCGCGCGCCTTGCGTGGGGGCAGCCCGTAGCCGAGGTGCTGGGTACTGGTGATCGTCTCGCCGGTGTCCCGGGTGTTCTCACCGCTGACCACCTGGGCCGCGCCGCACGAGAGGCACACGATCCGCACGACCGTGGCGTCGTACGTGGGGCCGTGGTCGCAGTACTCCTTGTCAGCGCACGCGTGCTGCACCACCGGCTCGCCGTGGAAGCCGTGACCGCGGCGGTACTCCCTCTCGATGACGCGCACGGACACGTCCCACGCGGGCCTCTTGCAGCCCCGCCGATGCTCGGGCTTCTCCCAGCCCACATAGGTGTCGAGCGGCCCCCTCACGCCGCACCCCCCGCGAGCTCGTCGACGTCGCCGCGCTCGTCCTCGACGTCGGCCGCGTGCGCTGCGGCCAGCTGCTCGGCGTGAGCGTCGGACGCACCGACCCCGTAGCGCGCGTCGAGGTAGGAGGCCTCGTCGTACGCCTGCTCGCCGGGGTCGACGGCGGCGGCCCGGTCGGCGTCCGCGATCTCGTGTCCGGCCCGCGCGAGGGCGTTGACCACGCACACGTCGCAGCAGTACCAGCGCGGGCCGTCGCCCAGGCTGGCGATCTCCAGACGCAACCAACCGACCAGGTCGGACGCCTCGGCCTCGGCCGCCTCACCGCAGCCCGGCGTCGGGCACGTCGCTCGGATGTCGCGGGCCGGGGCGTCGACCAGGCTCGCGAGGGCGGCCCGGTCGTTGCCGCCCACGACGAGGTCGGCGTGGCCGCCGTACGACGACGTGCACTCGATGACCGCGTCCTGGTTGGCGGCGTGCGCGTCCGGCACAGTGACGCGGCGGGTCCAGGTCAGCGTCATCGGGGGGCTGCCGTCGTGCGGAGTCGTGCCGTACTCGAGGGCCGCCGCGACCTCGGCGACGGGCAGCAGGTGCCACCCCGGGCGGCCCTCGATCAGACGGCTCAGCGCCTTCACCTTCCGGTGAGTATCGGCCATCTCGGCGAGCTGGCGGCCGCGCTCGGCCATCTCCGCCTCGTCCTCGGCGTGCGCCTGCTCGGCGGATGCGTCGGCGATGTCTTGGGCCAGCTGCGGATGGAAGAGCAGGCCAGCGTCGGCCTCGGCCTGCGCCAACTCACGCGGGGTCGTCGCACCGCGGGTCATCGCCGCGGTCATGACGCCGGCAGCGGCCTGGACGGGGTCGGCGTACGAGGCACCAGCCGGTACGGGCTGGACCTGGCCGTACGCGGCGAACGCCACGGCGGCCTGGTCCGGTGTCGCAGCGGGCACGCGCTCGGGGGGCATGGGCCCCGGGGTCTGGGATGCTGTGGTCACGGTCGAGCCACTCCTTCAGTAGGTGCGGGGGTGGGTTGTGCCGAGGGGTCGTGCCGGGGTCCAGCCCGGGGCGGCCCCGATCTCATGTGGTCAGGCGGCCATCGGGCGGGCCGACTGCGGCTGCCCGGGCGACCAGCTGGCCGCGGCCCGGGTGTCCAGCCGCAGCAGCGCCCGCAGGCGGTCGATGTCCTCCGGGGACGGGAGCGGCGCGGAATCGACGACGTCACGGATGTGCGCCTCGCGCTCCTCGCTCGTCACGCCGCGCTCCCTGAGCGCTCGTCGACGAGTTCGGTGTCCTCGACCTGAAGGGCGGTTTTCAGCGCCGCGTAGACCACAGCCGAGGGCTGCGCCTTGCCCTGTTCGATCTTGTAAATGTTGGAGGACGACCGGTCCACGGCGCCCGCGAGAGCCGCGACCGTCAGGCCGCGCGTTTCGCGGATGTGGCGCAGCTTCGCCCCGTTGATCTTCCGACTGAGCATGGCTCCAATCTATTCCACGCTTGTCCAAGCACAAGACCTACTCGTGGGTAAGTTGGAGATAAGTGGAATCTCGTGGAGTCCAGGAGGGCAGACTTGGCAAAGGACGGCTCTGCGTAACCCCAATGACGTGCACCTTTGGAACAGATTGGAACGCGGCCGATGTACTCTCAGCCCATGACGGCTGATGGAGACGCACTCGTGCGCTTGGGCACCTGCGTGGAACGGCGTATTGCCGAGCTCGGGCTTGAGTACGCCGTCGTCTGCAGAGCCGGCGGCTTCTCAGATGAGACGCTGAGCAAAATCCGTAAGGGCGCGATCCGGGCACGCCCGTCCACGTATCGCAAGCTGGAACGTGCTCTGCGATGGGGGCAGGGATCAGTCGAAGAGATCCTCGCGGGCCGCGATCCCGTTCCCCTAGTCGCGGACGAAGGACTGCAGACCGAGGAACTCGAGCTGCCCCAGTCGTCGACGGACTCGGGCTTCTCGCCGAGCGAGGCCCTGCGCCGCGTTGTGCGCGCCTCAGCACGGGAACTCGGCGTGACCGCGGCTGGCGTCGAGGAGGCACTACGCCTCGTGCGCCAAGATCTCGCGGGCGAGCGCGGCTTCTCCGACCTCGTACGCGAGACACGCCTATCAGCCGGGCTGAGCCTTGCCCAGGTAGCCGCCCGCGCAGTCGACCCCGAGAGCCGGGACCACGTCATCGACGCCGGCTGGCTCGACCGCCTGGAGCGGAATGCGCTCGACCCGGCCGAGCATCCGGAGTACCCGCAACTCGACGCTCTCGCCGATGTGTTGAACCTGGACCTCGGCGAAGTCCAGGAGCGGGCAGGCCGCCAGTTCACCGGCGTGCACACGCTCTGGAGTGATGACGGTCAAGTACGCGGCCTGTCCGGCAAGGAGCTGACGGACCCCGAGGACATCGCAAAGGCTCAGCAGCTGATGCGCCTCTACCGCAAGGCCCCCCGGCGGGATGGCTGAAAAAAAGTCGAACGCTCAACTGGCTTGTGAATCAACGCAGTTGGAAGGCCCTTGACAACGCTGCGTGAGTAAAGTGTGGCCAAAAGTGATTGCCCTGTGCATGATGGTGACCCGCCTGCCAGCGGAGTAGATCACCAGATCCGCGCTGCCCCGCCCCCACGCAGCGGCAGCCACGGTCCACAGGGGGAACTCGTGTCCTACACACCGCACATAGAGGTGCGCTACCGGCTCGCGGAGCGGGGCGAGATTCAAAACGGGCGCACCGCCGACGTGAAAGATCTGCCAGGCGGCCAGGCAGAAATCCTCTTCGATCCGGACCACAGCGGGCCGCTCCTGCCCCTGGCGTTCACACAGCTGTGCACTCACCAAATCGTGCACGGGCAGTGGCGGCAGCGCTGGGCCGGCGGCGACCGCGTGAACGGCACCGCGCAGGGGCTCAGGCTGGCAGTGTCGCGATGGGAACGCGTGCCGGGTCACCAGCTGCCATCCGGGCTGGTCCTCTACGCGGTCGAGGAAGCGGGCAGCTGCCTCTGGCTCATCGACGAGGACGAGTGCACGATGCAGCTCCAGAACGACATGAACGATCTTCTCCTGAGGCTGGCAGGCGACGGGCTCTGGATCCAGATCTGGTTCAGGCATCACGGCGCAGCCCTCGACGCCGGAGCCGCTGTGCTCCTGCCGTCCGCCGCGGTGCCAGCACTCGCATAACCTCGGCGCGCTGATGCGCTAGCCGGTGCGGCGATACTCCAGGCGCTCCAGGATGGGCTGGTAACGGCCCCTCCTGGGGCTGGGGTGGACGTACAGCCGACCGAGCAGACCGGGCTGGAGAACGATGCGGGCCACGTCCCGACGCGCGGTGACAGGCGCCTCGTGCCAGGACTCCCAGACGTTCACGCCGGGCCGGATCATGTTCAGGACCGCCGGAGGCAGGCTCAGGCTCCGTTCCCGCGACTCCAGTTGCTGGACCTCCGCCTCTTTCTCTTCCAGCGAGTTGGCAAAAATAAGCGCCTGCGCAACGGTCGCGGCCTTGGCCTGCCGGAACATGTCGCGTTCCGTGCGGGCCTGCGCCAACTGGTTCTGCACGGACCGCAGTTCCTCGTCGTCGCCATCGGACCTCGCCAGCAGCTTGTAGAGGTCCTTGCGCGCGAGGTAGCGCAGGAGCGTGCCGGGCCTGGGCGTCACCGTCTTGTCCTCATTGACCACCTCGCCACCGATGACGAGGTCGTCCACCGGCGCCTTCTGGATACGCAGCCAGCATCCGGTGCACTGGTAGGCGACGTCGTGCTTCACCTTCGTGATTGGGCCGTCGCAGCGGCCGCACCACATGTTCCCGGTCAGCACGTGGGTGGCGCGCCCCGTGCGCGTGGTGCGCCGGTCGGGTGCGTTGAGGATCTGCTGCACAGCCCAGAACCGTGCCACGGGCACAAACCCCGTCCAGATGCCGTCGTAGACCTGGCCGCGGTACAGGCGCAGTCCCGCGTACGCGTGCCGAGTCGCCGACTGCCTCAGGTGCTCACGGGAGAACGGCCGCCCCGACAGGTTGAGATAGCCGGCCTTCTCGAAGCGTCGCTCGATGTCGGTCACGCTGTGCCCCTTCTCCAGGAGCCGGAACAGCTCGCGAAACGGCTCGCTGCGCTCGGGGTTCTCCACCCAGTCCACCAGGTCGCCCGTCGTGGCGTCGTAGACGGGCATGAGGCCGTCCGGGGGAGCCGCATGGGGGTGGCCGATGGTGGCCTGATAGGCAGCAGTGCCGTACGTACGCACGTGGGTTTTGTACGACTCGTACTCCGAGTCCACGGCGTCCTCGAGCAGCGACTTACGGTCGCGCCCGTTGCTGGGGTCGTACATCCGCTCATGGGTGGTGACCCAGATCAGGACCTGTTTCTCTTCCAGCAGGTCGATGAAAGAGGCCCACTCGCCGACCTTCCTGGAGCCGCGGGAGGACTCCCAGAGCATCAGGACGTTGGCACCGAAGCGGCTCTCAAGCCCGGTGGGGCCCGAGGCTATGTCACCCACGAGCTTCTCAAAATCATCGCGACGCTTCTTCGCGTAGCGGGACGCGCTGAGCCCGTCGTCGATGTACGGCTCGCCCTGCAGGCTGATGTCGTTCTCCGCGGCCGCTCTCGCGTTATCGGCTCCCTGCCGTGCGAGGCTGGTGCCTCCCTTGGCGTTGGACAGCCGGCGGTACTCACGGCCGATCAAGGGCCCCGTCTTTTTCATGCCCCCCAGTAAGCCTGCCCTTGTGGCCCTTTAGCAAGACGCTTCGTTCGCTCCAAACCATGGCCAGAACAAGGTTCTTGGGGTGCCTTTGCGTTCGGCGTCGCCGATCACATCGAGGCCGTGTGTCTCGACCTGGAGCTGCCGGGACTGGGAAGTCTGGGAGGAGTCCGTCATCGTCGACCTACCTGTCTAGACGTGTTCAGTCGAGGCTAGGTGCGGGGGTGACGGGCGTCAAGGGGAGGCGTGGGCGTGTCAGTGGCAGTCGCCGTGTCGGCCGAGGGTCTCCACGGGGGTCGCGCCGGGGCGGATCCACTGCGGGACGGGACGGCTGGTCCCGCCCCAGGTGGCGTTCCCGTCGGCGTCCGAGCGCCAGTACCAGCAGGCGTCGCGGCCGGGCGGGTAGCCCTCGGGGTTGTCCTGCCAGGCCTCGCCGCGGCCGTAGGGCGTCATGTCGAGCAGGGCGAGGGAGCCGTTCACGGGCTCGTTGCCGCGGCCCGTCGTGGAGTAGGTGAGGAACACGCGGTCGCCGTCGCGCAGGAAGGCGAGGATGTGCCCCATTCCGCCGCCGATCGGCGCGTCCAGGCCCCGCACCGAGTACCAGGGCTCGGTGTAGCCCATGAACTCGACGTACGGAGCCACCTCGTCCCACGCGCCCGTGGTCAGGACGGCGTACGAGACGCCCCGGGCGTTGAGGTAGACGGCGTCCTTCATGTGCCAGGCCGTGGTGGTGCAGCCCTCGCACTGACCCTGGTGCGGAGCGTGGTCGTGCCACATGTGCTGGTACACCACCAGTTCGTCGCGCCCCTGGAACAGGTCGAGGAACGGGACCGGTCCGTCGGCGCCGACGACCTCGGCCTTCCCGTCGAGCTCGACCATCGGCAGCCGCCGCCGGGCCGCGGCGATCGCGTCCCCCTCACGGGTGTGCGCCTTCTCCCGGATCAGCAGCTCGTCGCGCGCCGCGTTCCAGGTGGCGATGTCCACGACGGGCGGCTTGCCGGGGAGGTCGCTGCTCGCGGTGCCGGGTGTGGTCGTCATGGGGTCCTCCGTGGTGTGTCGTTTCGAAGTTGTCTCGGGCAGCGTCCTACGACGCGCTACGACGCTCACCGGATCAGACTCCCGGGCCGACCGAAACTCATCGCGGCATCTTGCCCTGTCCGGCTGTTCCGCTCACCGGCACAGCACGCGACACGGCACCGGCCCGTCAGCAGGCTGTTCCCATCGGTCGGGGCGTCACGCGTACCGCACCACGGGTGCCGCGCTTCCGCGATCTCGAAGGGGGCCGCCATGGAGTCGTCCGGGACGCGTCAGGGGTACGGCGAGGCCGCTCGCACTCCGCGCGGAGTCCGTCCCCGCGCCCGCGACACGCTGGCCCTGCTGAGCGCGGAGTTCGACGCGGGGCACGACGTGTGGCGCTCGGCCATGGGCACGGTGTGCGTGGCCGGGCCGGAGTCCGCTCGTGCGGTGCTCGGCAACCGGGACGCCGTAGTCGTCGAGGCGTCCGACTTCTACCGGACCCGGCACGGGGACTTCGGACCCCGTGCGGCGCAGATCCGGATCGGGCGCTCGGCCCGTTCCCTGATACGCCGTCATCTGGACGCGCAGCGCGTGGAGTTGCCCGGTCTGGTCGCCGAACTCCTCGCCCCCAGCGCCCGCTGGCCCGACGCCGGGAACCTGCTCGTCCTCCGCCATCTCCGAGACGTCCTGCTGCACCAGAGCGCTCCGCCCCAACTGCACGTCACCGTCGAGCAGATCGTGCGCCGAGCGGTCCTGGCGGGCGCGCGGCGCCGGCACTCGCCGCCGTCCCGACTGCTTTTCCGGCGGCGGGCGTTGAGCGTGCTGCACGCCGACATACGCGCCCGGCAGCGGGAGTTGGCCCGCTCCCCCGATCCACGTGACCTGCTCGACGTCGTCGTGGACGAGAGCGAACCCGGGGCGGATCCGAGGGACCTCGCCGAGGTCTATCTCTCCTTCCTGTTCGCCACCGTCGGCTCGGTCGGCTTCGCGCTCGGCTGGTCGGTGTATCTGCTCGGCACGCATCCCGACTCCCATACGGCGGAGCCGAGTTGGACGGTTCGGGAGGCGCTTCGGCTGTGGCCGGTGGCGTGGTTGTTCGCGCGGACGCCGAGCCATGCGCAGACGCTCGGCGGGGCGGAGGTGACCCCGCGCGACCTCCTCGCCGTCTGCACCTATCTGGTGCACCGGCATCCTGGGTACTGGGAGCGGCCGGACGAGTTCGTGCCGGAGCGCTGGGCGGCGGCGGTGCCGGACGCGGCGTATCTGCCGTTCGGGTACGGGCCGCACACCTGTGCCGGGGCGACCGTCACCATGCGGCTCCTCGAAGATCTCATCGAACTGATCACCCGTGACTGGCAGTTGTCGGTCACCCAGGACGGCGCCGGTCCCCAGGTGGGCCCGGCGCTCGCTCCACCGCGTTTCACCGCGGTGCTGAGCGCCCGCACCGACTGTCCCGGGAGGAGGTGAACGCGCATGCACGCCCTGTACCTCAAGGCGAAGTCCGTCCTCAACATCCGAGGCTCGTACGGACAGTTCTGGTACCTGTACCACCACATCTGACCGGCCCGGCGCGGGGAACCACCGAGCGGCCGGCTCCCCGCGCCCCACGAGGGGACGCTCATCATGACCACCCCGCAGCACCCCGAGGACTTCCTGCACTCCATCCGTACGCGCAGCGCCGCCGAGGACGGGATCTTCTGGGTCGACGACACCCGGCTCGGTGTGTTCGAGCCGGAGGCGGCGCGCCGGGTCAGTGCCACGAACTGGCGCCGGTTCGTCCTGCACGACCGGCTGATCGACATGCTGCTGCGGCGGCGCAGTCCCGAGGTGCGGTGGAGCCGGATCCGTTCCGCCTGGCTCACCCAACTGCACACGCTGGCCACGGCGGAGCAGCACGGCGCCCTGATCGACCGCATGGAGCGGATCATCGACGAGCGGCTCGGCGAGGACGTGGACCTGGTGATGCTCACCCAGGACGTGGCGCTGCGGTCCATGCTGCCGGTCGCGCTGTCCGGTCTCACCTCCGGCGAGGCCGAACTGGTCCGCCGTGACCTGGAGATGAAGCTGCTGCGGCTCGTCTCGCCCGAGCCGGCCGGGACTTGGCATCATCTGCGGTTCATCGTCGTACAGCTGCGATCCGGGCTCGTGGTGCGCCGGGTGCTGCGGCAGCGCGCGCACGGGAAGCGGAAGCGCGAGCTGGATCTCGCCGATCCGTTCGTCGACCTGTTGCCCCAACTCGGCATGGACCGCGCGCTGGACGTCGTCACCACTGTCCTCACCGCGATCGGCGGGCCGCCGGGCACCGCCGCCGCGAGTCTGCTGTACGAGTTCGTCCGGCATCCCGAGTGGCAGGAGCAACTCGCCGGGGAACTGGGTGCCGTGGACCCGGTGGAGTTCCGTACGGCTCCGACGCACGCGGCCCCGGTGACGCACCGGTTCGTGAAGGAGGTGCTGCGGCTGTGGAGCCCGCCGCTGCTGCTGGTCCGGCGCAACCAGTTCCCCTTCGACTTCGGCAAGACCCGGCTGGAGCCCGGTGATTGGTATCTGCTGAGCCCGCATCTCATCCACCGTGACGAGCGGGTGTGGAAACGGCCGGACGTCTTCGACCCGGACCGTTTCCTGCCGGGCGCGCCGCACGGGCCGGCGGACCGTACCTGTTATGTGCCGTTCGGCTGGGCGCCCAAGAAGTGCGTCGGCGCCAATATCGGGACCGTCCAACTGATGGGCCTGTGCCATCTGTTGTGCACCCGGTACCGGCTGACCGTCGACCACCCCGAGAAGCTCACGATGGCGCTGCGCTTCGCGCCGGTCCCGGAGGACTTCCGCGGGCGTCTCGCGCTGCGGTAGCGAAACCTCTGCGGTGTCCGCTCGTTGAGCGTGCGTCTCGGAACTCCCGCGAAATTGTCCGTGATCCGTAACAGGCGGATCCTCCCCCGCCTTTACGCCGTCCTGACGAGTGCACGGAGTCGATCAAACAGGGCAAGGGCAGGGCTGACATGGCACGGCACGGTGGGCGGGGTTGGTACGGGCGGGTACTCGCGGCGGCGGTCGGGGTGACCGCGGTGGCGGCGGCAACGTCGGTGTGGACCGCGCAGGCCGGTGTCGTCGACAGGCAGGGTGCCGGGGCCTCGCGTCCCTCCGCCGGGAGTTCGGGTCCCGCCCGGATCACCACCGTCTCGGAGGAGATCGTGCACGCCTCCGACAAGGGCGCCCACGCCGTCAACATCACCATCGACGACGGCCCGGACCCGACCTGGACACCGCAGGTGCTCCAAGTACTCAAGGAGTACGGGGTGAAGGCCACCTTCTGCATGATCGGACCCGAGGCCGAGGCCCACCCCGACCTGGTCAAGGCGGTCGTGGCGGCCGGGCACCGGCTGTGCGACCACACGGTCTCGCACGACACCACGATGGACAAGAAGTCCGAGGCCTACCAGTCGCAGGAGATCCTGAACGCCGCGAGCATGATCACCAAGGCGTCGGGGGGCGTACGACCGGAGTACTACCGTGCGCCGGGCGGCGCCTTCACGCCGTACAGTCGGCACCTCGCCGCTTCGCAGGGGATGCGCCCGCTGGGCTGGAACGTCGACTCCAAGGACTTCGAACTCCCGGGCACGGACGCCATCATCGCCACCGTCAAGTCCGAACTGCCCAACGGGCCGACCATCCTGTTCCACGACGCCGGCGGCGACCGCTCGGAGACCGTGGCCGCGCTGCGCGAGATCCTGCCGTGGCTGAAGCAGCAGGGTTATTCGTTCGGATTCCCGGTGCGCTGAACAGTGCCGTGCCGAACAGTGCGCCGAATTGGCAAGCGCTGTTTTTCAGGTGACGAGTATGTGTGGGAAATGTGGTAACGGCTCGCGAGGTGGCGGTATTTAACCGTGTCAGTGCCGATTCGCGCTATCGGGGCCTCACCGCGAAGGCTTGCGGCGATTTCAGGCGTGCAGTAACTACGTGACACATGAACCTGTTCAACCGCGCTGCGCCCCTCCGCCGCTCGGCACCCCCCGCCGCCCCGAGACGCCCCGCCGCCCCACCGGCGTACACCTCCTCCGGCCTGCCCGATCCCGATCTCGCGGAACTGACCGGCGAGTGGATGATCGACCCCGCGCACAGCAGGATCGGCTTCTCCGTCCGGCACGCGATGGTGACGACCGTGCGCGGGTCTTTCGCCGAATACAAAAGCCGGCTCTACTTCGACGGCCGCAATCCCGCCCGTTCGCAGGCGGAGATCGTGGTGTCCACCGGAAGCGTCGACACCGGCGTGGAACAACGCGACGCCCACCTGGTCGGCCGTGACTTTCTGGACTCCGCGACCTTCCCGCGGATGCGGTTCGCCAGTACCGCGGTGCAAATGCCGGGCAACGATCTCTACCGCATGCTCGGCGATCTCACCATCAAGGACGTCACCCGTCCCGTGGTCCTCGAACTCACCTACATCGGCCATGTCACCGACCCCTTCGCCGTCGAGCGCGTCGGCTTCGACGGCACCACCACCATCGACCGTTCCGACTGGGGTCTGACCTACAACTCCCGGCTGGCCGAGGGCGGTGCGATGGTGAGCGAGAAAGTGCGGCTCCAGTTCGACATCGCGGCGATCCGCACGATGCCGACCGCCTGACAAAACGTTTGCTCGCCCGGACGCCGTGTCACTGCGTGCCGGGCGAGTCGTGTGTCCGCAGTCGTTCCTGGTCGTTTCCAGTCGTCTCTTGTCGTTTCCGATCGTGCGGTCTCCCTACCGGGTGACGAGACGGCCGCCGACGATCGTGTGCAGCGGGTTCAGGTCGCGCAGGGCGTCGCTCGGGCAGTCGGCGGGATCCCGGTCCCAGACGGTGAGGTCGGCGAGGCGGCCCGGAGCGAGCGTGCCGCGCAGGTCCTGATCGCCGCACAGGCGGGCCGCGTTGACGGTGTGCAGGGTGAGCGCCTCGTCGTAGGAGATGGCGTGTTCGGGGCCCTTGACGCCGATGACGGTCTGGCGGGTGGTCATGCCGTAGACGGAGCGCATCGCGCCGAACTGGCCGACGGGGAAGTCCGATCCGGCGCTGACCTCGGCGCCCAGGTCGATCCAGCCGCGGGCGGGGAAGAGCCGGGCGACGCGTTCCGGGCCCCAGAAGCCCTCCTCCACCTCGGCGGTGTCGTGCAGCAGGGGCTGCTGGATGGTGACGGGGATGCCCAACTCGACGGCACGCGCCTGCTGTTCGGGACCGGCGAGACCGCCGTGCTCCATCACCAGCGTGCCGGCGGGCAGGCCGGGGTTGCGGGCGAGGACGCGCTCGTAGACGTCCAGGAGGGTGCGGACCGCGCGGTCGCCGTAGGCGTGGGTGCCGACTCGCCAGCCGCGCCGGACCACGGCCTCGACGGCCTCGACCAGTGCGTCGGGCTCCCAGATCAGCGTCCCGGAGAAGGAGTGGTCGCAGGCGTACGGCTCCTCGGTGGCGCCGGCTTCGAGGCCGCCGTCGAGCCCGAACTTCACGCCCCACACCCGCAGCCACGGGTCGGAGCCGTCACGCCAGTCCTCCATGACGTCGAGCAGGTCCTCCACCTGGGCCGCGCTGGTCATGCCGAGCGCTGAAATCAGGGCGCGGACACGGGTGTTGAGGGCGCCGGCCTCGCGGGCGGCCAGGAGGACGGCGTAGTCCTCGGGGGCGACCGCGCAGTCGCGGACGGTGCCGATGCCGGTGGCGGCGTACTGCGCGGACGCCAGGCGCAGTCCGTCGATGCGCTGGGCGCGGTCCGGCGCCGGGACCAGGCGCTCCACCAGGCCCAGCGCGTTGTCCACCAGCCGCCCGTTGAGCCGGCCGTCGGCGTCGCGGCCGATGACACCGCCCGGCGGTACGGGGGTGTCCTCGGTGATGCCCGCCAGGCGCAGCGCGTAGCTGTTGACGATGTCGTTGTGGCCGCCGCGCTTGACCAGGACGGGGTGCCGGTCGGTGGCCTGGTCGAGTTCGGCCGCGGTAGGCATCCGGCGCTCGGCGAGGTTGAGTTCCTGCCAGTTGGTGGTGGTGCGGATCCACTCGCCCTCGGGGGTCACCTTGGCCCGCTGCCGGATCAGGTCCAGGAACTCGGGGATGTCGTGCGCCTGGTGGACGGGCACGTCGTGCGCGCCGAGTGCCGCGTAGATCAGGTGGGTGTGGGTGTCGTCGAACGCGGGCAGCACGGTGGCGCCGGGCAGGTCGTGGACCGTCGTGCGCCCGCCCAGGAGGTGGTCGAACCCGTTCGGGTCGGGCGAGAGGGCCACGATGCGGTCGCCCCGCACGGCCAGCGCCCGCTGCGGCGCCTGGCCGGGCACCCGTGTGTGGATCGCGTTCGCCCGGATCACCAGATCTGCTCCGTGATCAGTCATCGTTCTCTCCCACTTCTTCGCGCCATCCGCTGACCAGGTTTTTGTACGGCCGGACTACCGGTTTGCACACATTTGGCAACTGCAAACGCAGGAAGTACGTCACTGTTGAGGATCTGTACGGAGATTGCACGCCAAACGATCAGTGAAGCGAACTACCGGATCACGGCCGCGGCTCCTTCGCCGACCGGCGACACACCGACCCTCATTGACAAGCCGATTCCGTACCGGTTGTCATGAACACATGCCGAAATATCCGGGGCCCCGACCCGACCCATCCCTGGACTCACCGTGGAAGTACGGTCATTGACCGGGCGCCGCGAGCTGCTCGACACCGCCCGGGCCGAGTTGACGAACCGTCACGGAATGCTCCTCTACGGCCCAGCGGGCATCGGCAAGTCCGTGCTGGTGGCCGCCCTCGTGGCGTCCTCGGCCGCTCAAGTCCGGCCGCCCGGAACGGTGTTGCACTGCTCCCCCGCCCAGGAGGACGCCCGACTCCCGTTCGCCGGTCTCGTCGACCTGTTCGCACGGGTGCCGGAGAGCTGCCTGGCGGCCTTGGCAGCTGAGCCCCAAGGGGCTTTGCGGGCAGCCCTGTTGCGCGGCGAGACACCGGACGGCGACCGGGACCGGCTCGCGATCCGCGTCGCCGTTCTCGACGTACTGCGCGCCCTCGCGGCCACCGGCCCCGTACTGCTGGTCCTCGACGGTCTCCAGTGGCTCGACGCGCCGACCGTCGAGGTGCTCGCCTTCGCGGTACGACGTGTCGAGGGCCTCGGCGTACAGGTGATCGCCGCCGAGCGGGTGGCCGAGGGCGAGCAGCCCGAGCGGACGCACTGCTGCCCGCCCGGCACCGCCGAACTGCCCGTGCCACCCCTGACGGACGACGAGGTGACGCAACTCCTCCCCACCGACCTGCCACCGGCGGTGCTGCGGGCCGTGCAGGACACCGCCGCCGGAAACCCTTGGTACGCACGGGAGTTGGGGCGGGCGGCCCCGCGCGACGGAGCGGCCGTCGGTCTCGGCCGGACGCTTCCCGTACCCCGACGCCTGCGCACCCTGCTCCTGGAACAGGTGCGCACACTGCCCGAACCCGCGCGCCGCACCCTCCTCGTCGCGAGCACCGCCGCCCACCCCACGCTCACGCTGCTGCGTGCCGCCGGGCTGCATGACCCCGCCGCCGACCTCGCGCAGGCGGAGCGGCTCGGGGTCGCGACCGCCGACGCCGAGGGGACCGTGCGCTTCCGGCATCCGCTGATCCGGGCCGCCGTGTACGCCGACGCTCCGGAGCACGACCGCCGGGAGGCGCACGCGCTGCTGGCTCGCCCGGTCACCGAACCCGTGGAGCAGGCACGGCACTTGGCGCTCGCCCACCCGTACGAGGACGAGGCCACCGCCCGCACGCTGATGAACGCGGCCGAGTACGCCCGTCGCGACGGCGCGCCCGACGCCGCCTTCGAGTTGGCCGGGCTCGCGGCCCTGCGTACACCCGACGACCGTCCGATGGAGCGTGCCGACCGGCTGTTGGCGGCGGCCGAATACGCCTGTGACGCCGGGCAGTTGGAGGAGGCGGGGCAGGCGGCCGAGACGGTGCTCGCCGGGTCGGGCTCCGCACGGCAGCGGGTGCGGGCGCGGCTGGTCCTGCTGCGCAACGCCGGGCAGGCGTTGAAGGGTGCGCATGCCCTGATCGAGGAGGGGCTCCGGGACGCCGACGGTGATCCTGAGGCCGAGGCGTGGCTGCACCACTGGGCCGCCGTACGGGGCCTGCTGTGCGGGGAGTTGGAGGACGCGGCCCGGCATGCCCGGCGCGCCGCCCGGCAGGCGGCCCTGGTCGGTGACACGGAGACCCGGATCGGGGCGCTCGCCACGCTCGCCAGGGTGCGTTCCCTGGGCGGCGAACCGGTCGCCGCCGACGTCGCGTTGGAGGAGGCGATCGCGCTCGCCGGTGGCGCCGGTGCCGGGCCGGAGAGCTGGGGGCTGATCCGGATGCGGGCGATCCTCGCCCTGGACTCCGACAAGGTCACCGAGGCCCGGGAGCGGGTCACCGAACTCCTCGCGGAGATAGGGGAGTTCGCCGGGGTCGAGGAGGTCATGGCGACCCTGGTCGCGCTCACCCGGATCCAAGTACGCGCCGGGCACTGCCGGGAGGCCCTGGACACCGCCGCGCGCTGCACACGTGCCGTGGCCGAGACCGGCGTACAGGCTGCTCCGGCGCTGTACGCGGCGGCGCTCGCGGCGACCGCTGGCGGGACCGCCGACGAGGCGCGGCGGCTCGCCGAGCAGGCGGTGCGGGCCTCGGAGGCGGACGGCGACCGGCTGTTCCTGCTCCGCGCGTTGGCGGTGCTGGGGCAGGCCGAGTTGCTCGCCGGTGACCCGCGTGGGGCCGCCGCCGCGGTCGAGGCGCTACAACGCGTCAAGGAACTCGGCGCGGCCATGTCCGCCGCCGATCCGCCCCTGCTGCACTGGTACAGCGACCTGGCCGAGGCCCTGGTCGTGCTGGGCGAGACGGACGCGGCCGGTGCCGTGATCGACGAGGCCCGGAAGCGGGTGTCCGCCGACGCGCCCGGCAGCGTTCTGGCGGCGCTGGAACGGGCGGAGGGGCTGCGCGAGGCGGGCCTCGGCCGGGCGAAGGAAGGGGCGGTACGGCTGCGGGCCGCCGTGGACCTGTTGCGTCAACTCCCTTTGCCCGTGGACCTGGTGCGCACGCTGATCGCACTCGGTGCGGTCGAGCGCCGGGCCCGGCACCGGAACGCCGCACGCACCGCGCTCGGCGAGGCATGGGAGACGGCGACGCGCATCGGCGCCGTTCCGCTGGCGGCGCGGGCCGGGGACGAACTGGCTCGGCTGGAGGCCGGTGACCGGGACGGTGAGGGGCGGCCCGAACTCACGCCCACGGAGGCGCGGGTGGCCGAACTGGTCGGCGGCGGAGCGACCAACAGGGAGGTAGCCGCCGAGCTGTTCATCAGCGTCAAGACGGTCGAGGGCACCCTGTCGCGGGTCTACCGCAAGGTCGGCGTCCGCTCGCGCACCGCGCTCGCCCACGCCATGGCGGTCGCCGTCATCGCGTCCGGCGCGGCGACCGTGAGCGTCGGCGACGACGACCAACAGCAGCTCACGACACCGGCGGTGACGATCAGTCAGCCCGGCCGGGTCCGTACCTCCCGGACGCTCGACAACCGCCGCTGACCTGTCATCCGCGGTTCACGTGACATCCGCAGTTAACACGCAACGCAAGGGTTCCCCCGCTTATGCGGGTGGGGTCGATGTTCCTACGGTGAAGCCGTTCCGCTTCCGGGACAGCAACCCCCCACTCCTCGGAGGACCTCAGTGACGTCACGACTGAAACTGGTCGGTCTGGTCGCCGTACCGGCTCTGCTCGCCGCCGCCGTCCCCAGCGCCTACGCCGCCGCCCAGCCGCACACAACTCGCGCCGCCATCGCGGGAGATGTCCTCAAGGGCCTGAACCACGACGCGGCCCGCACCGGCGCCGTCACCGCCGCCAAACACATATCCGTGGCCATCAGCCTCACTCCGAGAAACAACAAGGGCCTCGACACGTTCATCGCCAACGTCAGTAATCCGCGGTCGAGTTCGTACGGCCACTATCTGACGAAGGCCCAGTTCGCGGCCCGGTTCGGCCGGACCGACGCCGAGGTGAAGCAGGTCAAGGAGTACCTGCGCGCCCAGGGTCTCACCGTCGGCAAGATCCACTCGGGGAACCTGCTGGTCGACGCCAGCGGCACCGCCGCGCAGCTGGAGAAGGCGTTCGGCACCAAGCTGTCGACGTGGAAGGACGCCAAGTCGGGCCGCGCGTTCTACGCCAACGAGACCGCGCCGACCCTGCCGACCGGCATCGCCGGCCTGGTCAGCGACGTCACCGGCCTCAACAACCGCGCCCAGCTGCACCACCAGGCCACCAACACCGTCGCCCCGCGCAACGGTCCCGGCGGCGGCTACACCCCGGCGCAGCTCAAGGGCGGCTACAACGTCTCCGGTACGTACACCGGCAGCGGACAGAAGATCGCGCTGCTGGAGTTCGACGGCTTCGCGCAGTCCAACATCACCAAGTACGACACCAACTACAGCCTGGGCTCCCCCACTCCGACCGTGTCGAAGGTGGACGGCGGTTCCGGCGCGCTCGGCGACGGTCAGGTCGAGGTCGAGCTGGACATCGAGGTCCTGCACGCGATCGCCCCCAAGGCGAACGTCACCGTCTTCGAGGGCCCCAACTCCGACGCCGGCGAGGTCGACACCTACCAGGCCATCGTCGACAGCGGCATCCCGACCACCTCGATCAGCTGGGGCGCGTCCGAGAGCCAGCGCACCACCTCCAACATCAACGCCGTGGACGCCGTCTTCAAGGCGGGCGCGGCCGAGGGCCTCGGCTTCTACGCCGCCTCGGGCGACGACGGTTCGGACGACGCGGGCGACGGTACGACCACGGTCGACTACCCGGCCTCCGACCCGTACGTCACCGGCGTCGGCGGCACCAAGCTGACCGTCACCTCCGCCAACGCGTTCAGCAAGGAAGTGGCCTGGTCCGGCGGTGGCGGCGGCAAGTCCTCCGTCTTCAAGATCCCGAGCTGGCAGACCGCCGTCCAGAAGAGCGCCGGTGGCGGCTACCGCCAGGTCCCGGACGTCTCGGCGCACGCCAACCCCAGCCCCGGTGTCTCGATCTACTCGCAGGGCACCTGGACCTCGGTCGGCGGCACCAGCGCCGCCGCGCCCGAGTGGGCCGCGTTCGGCGCGCTCTACAACCAGCAGGCCGCGGCGGCCGGCAAGGCCAACCTCGGCTTCGCCAACCCCGCGCTCTACACGGCGAGCGGCACCGGCTTCCACGACATCACCAGTGGCAGCAACGGCGCGTACTCCGCCGCCACGGGCTGGGACTTCACCACCGGTTGGGGGTCGTACAACGCGGCGACCCTGGCGACGAAGCTGCTCGGCTGATCTACGAAGACTGACGGGCGAAGGCTGACTCACGAAGGCTGACGCACGACTGATGTGAAGCGCGGGCCGGGAATCACTCCCGGCCCGCGCTTCGTCTCACCTGACCTTCGTCTCACCTGAACTTGGCTTTGCCGGGGCCCTCTTCGACGAAGCTCCGCATCCCGCGCTCACGGTCCTCGGTCGCGAACAGCCCCGCGAACCACGTGCGTTCGACGGCGAGCCCGGTCTCGATGTCCGTCTCCAACCCGGTGTCGATCGCTTCCTTCGCGGCGCGGAGTGCGATCGCCGGTCCTTGCGCGAGCTTCGCCGCCCACGCATGCGCCTCGCTGTACACGTCGGCGGCGGGGGCGAGTCGATCGACGAGCCCCAGCGCGAGCGCCTCGTCCGCCTTGACCATCCGACCCGTGAAGATCAGGTCCTTCGCCTTCGAGGGACCGATCAGCCGCGCCAACCGCTGCGTGCCACCAGCCCCCGGAATCAACCCCAGCAGAATCTCCGGCTGACCGAGCTTCGCGTTGTCCGCCGCGATCCGGAAGTCCGCGCACAACGCCAACTCACAACCCCCACCCAGCGCATAACCCGTGATCGCAGCCACCACCGGCTTCGGAATGCGAGCCACCGCCGTGAACGACTCCTGCAACGCCCGCGACCGCACGACCATCCCCGCATGGTCCATCCGCTGCATCTCCTTGATGTCCGCGCCCGCCGCGAACACCTTCTCCCCGCCGTAGACCACCACGGCCCGCACATCGTCGCGACGCGAGGCCTCCTCGGCGAGTGCGCGCAGGCCGTCCTGTGTCTCCGAGTCCAGGGCGTTCATCGGCGGCCGGTCGAGCCGGATCGTGCCGACTCCGTCAGCGACTTCGAAGTGAAGTGTCATGGCCGGCCTCAGCTGTCGTAGTCGACGGCGAGGGTGTCGGACACAGGGAAGGTCTGGCAGGTCAGGACGTAACCGGCGTCGACCTCGGCGGGTTCGAGGGCGTAGTTGCGCCGCATGTCCGCCGTGCCGTCCGTGACCAGCGCGCGGCAGGTGCCGCAGACGCCGCCCTTGCAGGCGAAGGGCAGGTCGGGGCGGGTCTTCTGGGCGCCGTCGAGGATCGAAATGTCCTTGTGCAGGGCGGAGTTGGTGGTGCGGCCGTCGAGCGTAATGCTCACCTGGCTGACGGGGCCGTCGTAGGCCTTGTCGATGTGTTCGTTGGTCCGTACGGGCTCGTCGTCGGCGTAGAACAGCTCCTGGTGGACGCGTTCGACGGGGACGCCGAGCCCGGCGAGGACCTGCTGGGCGTCGCGGACCATGCCGTGCGGGCCGCACAGCCACCAGTGGTCGGCGGTCTCCACGTCGACCAGGGCATCGACGAGGGCGCTGAGCCGGGCGGCGTCCAGGCGGCCGGAGAGGATCTCCGCCTCGCGCGGTTCGCGGGACAGGATGTGCGCCAGCTGGAAACGGCCGGGGTACAGGTCCTTCAGGTCGGCGAGGTCGTCCGCGAACATCACGGTGCCGCTGCGCCGGTTGCCGTAGAAGAGCGTGACGCGAGAGCGGGTGTCGGCGGCGAGGACGGATTCCGCGATGGACAGCATCGGGGTGATTCCGGAGCCCGCGGCGATCAGGACGTGGTGGCCGGGGCTGGTCAGGTCGGGGGTGAAGGCGCCGGTGGGGGCCATCACCTCGACGGTGTCGCCGGGGCGTACGTCGTTGACCAGCCAGGAGGAGAACAGGCCGCCGGGGACGACCCGTACGCCGATGCGCGGGCGCGCTCCCGCCGGGGAGCAGATCGAGTACGAGCGGCGCTCGTCGCGTCCCTCGACCTCGCGGCGGAGCGTGAGCGACTGGCCGGGCCGGTACGCGAACTCCTCGGTAAGGTCCTCGGGAATCTCGAAGCTGATGGCGGCGGCGTCCTCGCACAGCGCCTCGACGGCGGCGACCCGCAGGGCATGAAAGGCCGGGCGCCGACGCGCCGGGCGGGCGGGGGTGGTGGGGGCCGGGGCGGTCACTGGTCCACCGTCCTTTCCGTGAGCGGGTGTTGGGGGCTCGCCATCAGATCTCCTTGACGTACTCGAACGGCTCGCGGCAGGTGCGGCATCGCCACAGGGCTTTGCAGGAGGTCGCGGCGAAGTGTGAGGTCTCCTCGGTGTCCGTCGCCCCGCAGCGGGGGCAGGGCACCGTGCGGCGGGTCGGTGACAGGGTGAGCGTGAGCGGGCCGCGGGGGGCTGCGCCCGGTGGGGCGATGCCGTGTTCGGCGAGCTTGGCGCGGCCGGCCGGGGTGATCCAGTCGGTGGTCCAGGGTGGGTTGAGGACGGTGCGGATCTCCACGCGCGCGTACCCGGCGTCCCGCAGCCGTGCGGCCACCTCGGCGCGCATCTCGGCCATCGCCGGGCAGCCGGAGTAGGTGGGTGTCAGGCTCGCGACGACCGTGCCGTCCTCGGTCACCTCGACCTCGCGCAGGACGCCGAGGTCGGCCAGCGTGAGCATGGGCATCTCGGGGTCGGTCACCTGCGCGGCGACGTTCCGGGCGCGCCGCGCGTCGAGCAGGGTGGTCACCATGTCGCCTCCGGGTGGGCGCGGGCCACGCTCTGGAGTTCGGCCAGCAGCGGGGCCAGGTGGTCGGTGTGGTCGCCGTCGCGGCCGTGGCCGGGGACCGGTGCGGCGTCGGGGAGGGCCAGTCCGGCGGCCTCGGTGACCTGGCGGAGTACCGCCAGGACCTCGGTCCTCAACTCGCCGTCCCCCGCGAAGAGTTCGTCCATGTACGGGGCGATGCCGGCGAACGCGTCGCGCATCCGCCGCTGCGACTCCTCCGTGCCGTCGCCCAGCCGGACGACCCACTCGGCGGAGTACTGGCGGTGGTACGCGAGTTCCTTGACGCCCTTGGCGGCGATGGCGGCGAGCACCGGGTCCGAGGTCGTGGTGGCGAGCCGCTCGAAGAGGGCGAGTCGCCAGGAGGACAGCACCAGCAGCCGGGTGATGGAGAACGCGAAGTCTCCGTTGGGGAGTTCGGCCAGCCGTACGTTGCGGAAGGCGTCGGCGTCGCGGAAGTAGGCGTAGGCGTCCTCGTCGCGCCCGGTGCCGTCGACCTGGCCGGCACGCGCGTAGAGCAGGCGGGTCTGGCCGAGCAGGTCGAGCCCGATGTTGGCCAGTGCCACCTCCTCCTCCAACTCGGGGGCGGCGGTGCACCATTGGGCCAGTCGCTGCGCACTCACCAGCGCGTCGTCGCCAAGTGCCAGGCAGAACGCGGCCAGTTGAGCGGAGTCCGTCCCCTCCGGCACGGTCTGGTCGATGCCGTGCAGCGGGTCCTCGAAGCCGGTGCCGAAGGCCCAGCGGGCGTCGCTGTCGTCGTGCCCCTCGGCCAGGGACAGATAGACGTGGTCGTCACTCATTCCCTGCTCCTAGATGTGGGGGACGTCTTCGGGGATGTCGTAGAACGTCGGGTGGCGGTAGACCTTGTCGGCGCTCGGCGCGAAGAACGGGTCCTTCTCGTCGCGGGTCGAGGCGGCGATGTGCTCCGAGCGCACGACCCAGATCGACACGCCCTCGTTGCGCCGCGTGTAGAGGTCGCGGGCGTGGGTGAGCGCCATGGCGTCGTCGGCGGCGTGCAGCGAGCCGACGTGGACGTGGTTCAGGCCGCGCTTGCCACGGACGAACACCTCGTACAGGGGCCAGTCCTGCGTCATGCCGCCGCTCCTTCGGTTTTCTGCGTACGGGCGGTTTCCTGTGTGCGAGCGGCCTGCTTGGCCGCGTGGGCGGTGGCCGCCTCCCGGACCCAGGCGCCCTCCTCGTGGGCGGCCCGGCGGCGGGAGACCCGCTCGGCGTTGCACGGTCCGTCGCCGCTGATCACGCGCTGCAACTCGGACCAGTCCGGGGTGCCGAAGTCATGGCGACCGCGGTCCTCGTTCCAGCTCAACTCCGGGTCGGGCAGGGTGACTCCGAGCTTCTCCGCCTGCGGCACCGTCATGTCGACGAAGCGCTGACGCAGTTCGTCGTTGCTGTGCCGCTTGATCTTCCAGGCCATGGAACGCGCCGAGTTGGGCGAGTCGTCGTCGGGCGGCCCGAACATCATCAGCGACGGCCACCACCAACGGTCCACCGCGTCCTGGACCATGGCCCGCTGGCCGTCCGTGCCGCGCATCATCGTGAGCAGCAACTCGAAGCCCTGGCGCTGGTGGAAGGACTCCTCCTTGCACACCCGCACCATGGCCCGCGCGTACGGCCCGTACGAACAGCGGCACAGCGGCACCTGGTTGCAGATCGCCGCGCCGTCCACGAACCAGCCGATCACGCCGACGTCGGCGAAGGTCGGCGTCGGGTAGTTGAAGATCGACGAGTACTTCTGCCGGCCCTCGATCAGCGCCTCGGTCAGCTCCGCGCGGTCCGCGCCCAGGGTCTCGGCGGCCGAGTAGAGATACAGTCCGTGTCCGGCCTCGTCCTGCACCTTCGCGAAGAGGATCGCCTTGCGGCGCAGGGAGGGCGCGCGGGTGATCCAGTCGCCCTCCGGCTGCATCCCGATGATCTCGGAGTGCGCGTGCTGCGCGATCTGCCGGATCAGGGTCTTGCGATAGCCGTCGGGCATCCAGTCGCGGGGCTCGATCCGCTGGTCCTTCGCGATCGTGGCATCGAACTGCTCGCCGAGCCGCGTTTCGTCCCAGCCGGCGGCTGACGCCTCCGTGCCTGTGCTGGTCATCGACACACCACCTTCCCTACCGACCATTCGTTCGGTACCTAGTCTGATGGGTTTCCCCCGGCGAGGCAAGACCTGCCGACTGAATGCCTGGTCACCAGCCCTCTCACCGGCCCTCGAACGACGGCTCCGCCCGCGCCAGAAACGCCTCTACGGCGGCCCGGTGGTCCCGCGTCGCCCCCAGCCGCTCCTGCGCCGCCGCCTCCCGCTCCAGCACGCCGACGAGGCTCGCGCCGGGCGCGTCACGCAGCAGCGCCTTGACCTCCGCGTACGCGGCGGTGGGCCCGGCGGCCAGCCGCGTGGCCAGGGCCAGCCCCTCCGCCGTAGCGTCACCGTCCGGTACGACCCGGTGCACCAGCCCCCACCGCAGCGCGTCCTCCGCGCCGAACCGGTCCCCGAGCAGCATCAGCGCGGCGGCCCGCGACGGACCCACCGCCCGCGCCAGCGCACCGCTCAGCCCGCTGTCGGCGGCCAGCCCGATCCCGGTGAACGCGGTGGCGAACCTCGCCCCCTCCGCCGCGACCCGCACATCCGCGCAGAGCGCCAGCCCGAGCCCGGCCCCGACACACGCGCCCTCGACGGCCACGACGACCGGCTGGGTCAGCGCGTGCAGCGCCTCCACGAGCAGGTTGTACTCGTTCCGTACGCAGGCGAAGGCTGCATCGGGCCCGTTCTCCAACGCCCGGGCGTGCTCCCTGAGGTCCTGCCCCACGCAGAAGTGCTTGCCCCGCGCGGTGAGCAGCACGGCACGGACGGCGTCCCCGTCATCGCGCACCTGGCGTACGGCGGCCAACAGCCCACTCCGCAGGGCGACATCGAGCGCGGGCCCGCGCAACTCGATGGTGGCGACACCGGCGTCCAGGCCGTAGCCGACGCCGACGCCGTCCGAACCCTCGCTCACTCCCACGCGTAGAACCCCTGTCCCGTCTTGCGTCCCAGTTCACCGCGGGCAACCTTGTCGCGGAGCAACTGCGGCGGGGCGAAGCGCTCGCCGAGGGTGGAGTGCAGGTACTCGGCGATGGCCAGACGTACGTCGAGACCGACCAGGTCGGTGAGCCGCAACGGTCCCATGGGGTGCTTGTAGCCGAGGCTCATCGCGTCGTCGATCGCCTCCGGCTCGGCGACGCCCTCCTCGACCATCCGGATCGCCTCCAGGCCCAGCGCCAGTCCGAGGCGGCTGCTGGCGAAGCCGGGCGAGTCCTTGACGGTCACGTCCTTCTTGCCGAGGGCGTGCGTCCAGTCGAGAGCGGCGCTGAGGGCGGCGGGCTCGGTGTGCGGAGCGACGACGATCTCTACGAGCGCCGAGGCAGGCACGGGGTTGAAGAAGTGCATGCCCAGGAAACGGCCGGGCCGGGTGAGCACGGAGGCGAGTTCGGTGACCGAGAGGGAGCTGGTGTTGGTGGCCAGGACGGTCGTCGCGCCCACCGCCCGCTCGGCCGCCGCGAGCACGCGGGCCTTGAGCCCGGCGTCCTCGGGGACGGCCTCTACGACAAGGTCGGCGTCGGCAGGCAGCCCGTCGACCGAGTCCGCCATGCTGACGCGGGCGAGCACCTGCTCGGCGGGCTCGCTGAGCAGGCCGCGCTCGGCAGCTCGTTTCAACCCGGTGGCGACCCGGTCCAGCGCGGCGGCCGAGGCAGCCTCGCCGCTCTCCACGACGGTCACGGACGAACCGGCGGCCGCGAAGGACTGCGCGATCCCCGCGCCCATCCGGCCACCGCCGATCACGCCGACAACGGCCGGTGCGGAAACGGGTGTTGGGCTCATACTCGGTTCCTCTTCTCCAAGAAGCGTGTCATCCGGTCCCGCTTGTCCTGCCCCTCGAAGAGCACGGCCTGCGCGAGATCGTCGGCGACCGGGTGGGCACCGGGCGAGTCGACGACGAGCTTGGTGAGCCTCAGGGCCGTAGCCGACGAACGGGCCGTGCGGTCCAGCAGCGCGTGTGCCTCGTCCAGCAGCTTCTCCGCCGGTACGACGTCGATGACCAGCCCGGTCGCCAGGGCCGCCGCCGCGTCGAGGTTCCGCCCGGCGAGCAGCACCTGCTTGGCGACGGACTCGCCGACCAGTTCGGGCAGCCGCCAGCAGGCACCGGCCGCGGCGAGGATGCCGAGTCCGGGCTCCGGGTTGCCGAAGACGGCGTCCGGTCCGGCGATACGGAGGTCGCAGGCGTACGACAGTTCCGCACCGCCGCCCAGCGCCCAGCCGTCCACCGCGGCGAGGGTCGGCATCGGCAGCCGCCGTACCCGCTCGAAGAGCCGGCTGTTGATGCCCTGGAGGGCTTCGTCCCGGCCGCGTGCCAGCAACTCGGCGATGTCGGCGCCGCCCGCGAAGACCCCGCCGTGCCCGGTGAGCAGGAGCAGCTTGGGGTCCTGCTCCAACTGGTCGCAGACTGCGTGCAGTTCGCGGATCATCTGGCCGCTGATGGCGTTGCGGGATTCGGGGCGGTTGAGGGTGACCATGACGCGGTCCTCGCGCTCCTCGACGAGGAGGGTGTCGTAGTCACCGGCGCTCATCTCAGTACTGGGCGCGCTCATACCCGCTCCACGAGCATCGCCACGCCCTGTCCGACCCCGACGCACAGCGTGGCCAGGCCCCGGCTGCCGTTCTCGCGCTCCAGCCTGCCCAGCAGGGTGAGCAGGATGCGGGCGCCGGAGCACCCGAGGGGATGGCCGAGGGCGATGGCGCCACCGTCGGCGTTGACCTTCTCCTCGTCGAGCTTCAGTCGGCGCGTGACCGCGAGAGCCTGCGCGGCGAAGGCCTCGTTCAGTTCTACGGCGTCCAGGTCGCCGATCTCCCAACCGGCGCGGTCAAGGGCCTTCTCGGTGGCGGGCACCGGGCCGAGCCCCATGATGTGCGGCTGCACCCCGGCCGAGGCCGACGTGACGATCCGCGCCCGGGGAGTGAGCCCGTGGCGTCGGACCGCCGCCCCGCTCGCGACCACCAGCGCGGCGGCGCCGTCGGACAGCGGCGAGGAGGAACCGGCGGTGACGATGCCGCCCTCGCGGAAGATGGTGCGCAGGGAGCCGAGCTTCTCCAGCGTGGTGCCGGGGCGCGGGCCCTCGTCCCGTGTCACCTCTCCGCCCTTGACCGCGACCGGCACGATCTCCCGGTCGAAATGGCCCGACTCCTGGGCGGCGACGGCCCGTTGATGGCTGCGCAGCGCGAACGCGTCGGACTCGGCGCGGGTGATGCCGTCGAGCGCGGCGACCTCCTCGGCCGTCTCTCCCATCGTCAGGGTCTGCTGGACGGCGAAGCGCGGGTTGGTGAAGCGCCAGCCGAGCGAGGTGTCGTGCACCTCTCCCGGCTTGGCCCACGGGGTGCCGGGCTTGGCCATCACCCAGGGGGCGCGGGTCATGGACTCCACGCCGCCCGCGACGACCAGGTCCGCCTCTCCGGCGCGGATCGCCTGGGCGGCGGAGGCCACGGCGGTCAGGCCGGAGGCGCAGAGCCGGTTGACGGTGTAACCGGGCACGGTGTGCGGCAGCCCGGCCAGCAGGACGGCCATGCGGGCCACGTCCCGGTTGTCCTCGCCGGCCTGGTTGGCGGCGCCGAGGATCACCTCGTCGACCTCGTGCGCGGGTATTCCGGCGCGCCGGACCGCCTCGCCGACGACCAGTGCGGCGAGGTCGTCGGGTCGTACGGAGGCGAGGGCGCCGCCGTAGCGGCCCTGCGGGGTGCGGGCCCCGTCGATCAGGTAGACCTCGTCGGAGGACAGCTCAGGCATCGGGGGTCTCCTCGGCGGGGGCGGGCCGGCGTGACTGGAGGGTCGCGAAGCGGCCGGTGACGAACGCGGGGTCGGACAGGGTGGCGCCGGCGGCCGGGTTGGCGGCGCTGCCGTGGAAGTCGCTGAACGCGGCGGACTGGTTGACGAAGACGCCGCCGGTGAGGTTCTCGGAGAGGTGCACGCCCGCGTCGAGGGCGGCCAACTCGGCCGCGTCCAGCACCAGTTCGCTGGTGGAGTGGACGGCTGCGGTCAGCGCGCCGTGCGCCCGCACCGTCTCGCGCAGGATCCGCAGGCTGTGCTCGGTGGAGTCGGTGCCGATGACGAACGACACCGGCCCGAACCATTCCCGGGTGTACGTCTCCCGGTCGTCCTCGGCGTCGAGGCGTGCGATCAGCGGCGTACGGACGACGGCCTTCGGGTGCGCGGGGTCTTCGACGGCCGCCGAGGCGCGCACCGTACGGCCGACCGTCGCGGCCTGCTCCAAGCGCTCGCGCACGCCGTCGTTGACGATCGCGCCGAGGGTGCCGGCGGCGCGGGCGGGGTCGCCGAGCAGTCTGTCGAGGGCCGCGCCGAGGTCGGCGGCGAACTCGTCGGCGCTGCGCGGTCCTTGGTCGGTGGTGATGCCGTCGCGCGGGATCAGGAGGTTCTGCGGGGTGGTGCACATCTGGCCGCTGTAGAGGGCCAGCGAGAAGGCGAGGTTGTCGAGCAGGCCGCGGTAGTCGTCGGTGGAGTCGAGGACGACGGTGTTGAGGCCGGCCTTCTCCGTGTGGACGAGGGCCTGGCGGGCGTTGGTCTCCAGCCAGTCGCCGAACTCGGTCGAGCCGGTGAAGTCGATGATCCGGACGTCGGGGTGCAGCGCGAGGACGGCGGCGCTACGGCCCCCGGGCTCCTCGGCGGCGAGGATCACGAGGTTCGGGTCGAAGCCCGCCTCGGCCAGCACCTCGCGGGCGATCCGCACGGTGATCGCAAGGGGGAGGACGGCGCCCGGGTGCGGCTTGACCACGACCGGGTTGCCGGTGACCAGGCTGGCGAACAGGCCCGGGTAGCCGTTCCAGGTCGGGAAGGTGTTGCAGGCGATCAGCAGCGAGACCCCGCGGCCGACCGGGGTGAACTTCTTGTCCAGGACCTGCGGGCCGCCCTTGCGCTGCGGCTTGGTCCAGCGGGCCGTGCCCGGGTGCCGCTTCTGCTCGGCCCAGGCGTACGCGACGGCCTCCAGACCGCGGTCCTGGGCGTGCGGGCCGCCCGCCTGGAACGCCATGACGAAGGCCTGCCCGGTGGTGTGCTGCACGGCGTGCGCGATCTCGAAGCTCGCCGCGTTCAGCCGGGCCAGGATCTCGGCGGCGACTCCGGCCCGGGTGTCGGGGCCCGCGGCGCGCCAGGGCCCGGTGGCGGCCAGGGCGGCGGCCACCGCCGCGTCCGGCGTGACGCGGGGGTAGGAGATGCCCAGCTCGAAGCCGTACGGGGAGGTCTCGCCGGCCGACACGTACCCGTCGCCGGGATGCCCCGCCAGCTCGAAATGGCCGTCGAGCCGCTCCTCGAAGGCGGCTTCGCCGATCTTGGCCGCGTCCTCGCCGTAGACCGACTTGCTGGGCGACTCCGGGTACGGCGTCCAGTGGTCGCGGGTGGCGGTCGCGGTGACCGCCTGTTCCAGCAGGGCGCGGTGGCGGGAGAAGAAGTCGGGCAGCTCGGAGCTGGTCTGGGGCATGCGTTCCACCTCTTGACAGGCAGTGGTGTTGCTGGATTACTTGGCCGTGACGCACGCTAACCGAATGTTCGGTCGGTCCACAAGGTGGTGGAAAATGACGCAGGCCGCTGACACGGCCTCCGGTCCGACGGCGAGGATGTTCGCCGCGGACGAGGCGTCCCGGGCTCTCGGGATGGAGCTCGTCGAGCACGGCGAAGGGACCGCCGTGCTCCGCATGACCGTGACCCCGGCCATGGTCAACGGACACGAGATCGCCCACGGCGGTTATCTGTTCCTGTTCGCGGACTCGGCCTTCGCCTGTGCCTGCAACAGCCACGGCCCGGTGACCGTGGCCGCCGCGGCCGACATCGACTTCGTCGCCCCGGCGCACGAGGGCGACGTCCTGGTGGCGACGGCGACGGAGCGCACCCGGTTCGGCCGCAGCGGCATCTACGACGTGAGCGTGCTGCGCGGCGACCAGGTGATCGCGGAGTTCCGCGGCCGTAGCCGCACGATCAACAGCGCGAAGACGAAGGAGTCTCCATGAGCAGCGACCTGACAGCCCCGGCGGCCCCACCGGCTTCGCCGCCCGTGAGTCCGCGCCTCGGGGAGCCGCTCCCCGACGGGTTGCTGGACGCCGCCGAACGTCTGAGCCGCGAGGAGCTGCGCGAGCACCAACTCGGGCTGCTCCAGGCCACGTTGAGGCACGCCTACGACAACGTGGAGCTGTACCGCCGCAAGTTCGACGAGGCCGGCGTCAAACCCGACGACTGCCGCACCCTCGACGACCTGGCCCGGTTCCCCTTCACCACCAAGGCCGACCTGCGGGACACGTACCCCTTCGGCATGTTCGCCGTCCCCATGGACCAGGTCCGCCGCGTCCACGCCTCCAGCGGCACCACCGGCCGCCCCACGGTCGTCGGCTACACGGAGAACGACCTCTCCATGTGGGCCGACGTCGTCGCCCGCTCGATCCGCGCGGCCGGCGGCCGCCCCGGCCACAAGATCCATGTGTCGTACGGCTACGGGTTGTTCACCGGTGGTCTGGGCGCGCACTACGGCGCCGAGCGCGCGGGCTGCACCGTGATCCCCGCCTCCGGCGGCATGACCGCCCGCCAGGTGCAGATCATCCAGGACTTCAAGCCCGAGATCATCATGGTCACCCCGTCCTACATGCTCACCCTCCTCGACGAGTTCGAGCGCCAGGGCGTCGACCCGCGCACCAGCTCCCTCAAGGTGGGCATCTTCGGCGCCGAGCCGTGGACGGAGGAGATGCGCCGCGAGATCGAGGAGCGCATGGACATCCACGCGGTCGACATCTACGGCCTGTCGGAGGTGATCGGCCCCGGGGTCGCGCAGGAGTGCGTGGAGACCAAGGACGGCCTGCACGTGTGGGAGGACCACTTCTACCCGGAGATCGTCGACCCGGTCTCCGACGAGGTGCTGCCCGACGGCGACAGCGGCGAGCTGGTCTTCACCTCCCTCACCAAGGAGGCGCTGCCGATCATCCGCTACCGCACCCGCGACCTGACCCGGCTCCTCCCCGGCACGGCCCGCCCGGCCTTCCGGCGCATCGAGAAGATCACCGGCCGCTGCGACGACATGATCATCCTGCGCGGGGTGAACGTCTTCCCCAGCCAGATCGAGGAGATCCTGCTCCGCACCCCGGCCGTCGCCCCGCACTTCACGATCCAGCTCAGCCGGCGCGGCCGCATGGACCACATGACGGTCCGCGCCGAGGCCCGCCCCGGTGCCACTCCCGAGCAGCGGGAGGCCGCGGCGGCGGCGATCGGCAAGGGCGTCAAGGACGGCGTGGGCGTGAGCGTGGCGGTGGAGATCGTCGATCCGGAGACCCTGGAGCGCTCGGTGGGCAAGATCCGCCGGGTCAAGGACCTGCGGGACCAGTGACCTCCGGGGCCGTTCCGCCCGGCGCGGTCGCCGACCTTGTCACAATGGCCCGGTGACCAGGACACCTGTGCAGAACCCGGCCGGCCGCCACGGCCGGCCCGCCTACGACCGCGACTCCCTGCTGGAGGTCGCCGTCGTGGTCTTCAACGAACGCGGCTACGACGGCACCGGCATGGAGGAACTGGCCAGACGCCTGGGCCTCAGCAAGTCGAGCATCTACCACCACGTGTCCGGCAAGGAGGAACTCCTCGAACTCGCGGTCAACCGCGCGCTGGACGCGCTGTTCGCCGTGCTGGACGAGGAGGCCGGGGACCGGGAGGGGGCCGGCGGAGCCCCGGACACGACCGTGACCGCCACGGCTCGGATGAAGCGCATCATCCACCGCAGCGTGGAGGTGCTGGCCGCCGAACTGCCGTACGTCACCTTGCTGTTGCGGTTGCACGGCAACAGCGAGGTGGAGCAGCGGGCGCTGGCCCGGCGCCGTGAATTCGACCACCGGGTGGCCGAGTTGATGACCCGGGCGGCGGCCGAGGGCGGCATACGGGCGGACATCGACCCGCACCTCGCCGGCCGGCTGCTGTTCGGCACCGTCAACTCCCTCGTGGAGTGGTACCGGCCCGACCGCGACCTGACCGTGGAGACACTGGCCGACGCCCTGACGACGATCCTCTTCGACGGCCTGCACGGACGAACTGCGAGTTGACGGGACCGAAGGCCCCAACTCCCCTCCCCCACACGCCACATGAAGCACCCCGAGTACGATGATCGGAAGCTTGCCCCGCCCCTCTCTTCCACCCTTCTCACCTGCCGCGATGGAGTTGCCATGACGACCGACCCCAAGCCGTCACCGCAGATCGACACCGGCAAGGCACACCCCGCGCGGGTCTACGACTGGCTGCTGGGCGGCAAGGACAACTACCCGGTCGACGAGGCCGTAGGAGAGAAGCTGCCGCCCGAGGCGAAGGACGCGGCGCGGCAGAACCGTGAGTTCATGCACCGCGCGGCGACCTGGCTCGCCGGGCAGGGCATCGACCAGTTCCTGGACATCGGCACGGGCATCCCGACCGCGCCCAACCTGCACCAGATCGTCCAGCGGACCGTGCCGACGGCGAAGGTCGTCTACACCGACTACGACCCGATCGTCCTGCGGCACGCCGAGGCGCTGCTGATCAGCCACGCCGACGGGGTCACCGATTACATCCAGGCCGACGTGCGCGAGCCCGAGCTCATCGTCGAACACGCCCGCCACGTCCTGGACTTCACCCGCCCGATCGCCCTCTCGCTGATCGCGCTGATGCACTTCATCCCGGACGAGCAGGACGCCCACGGCATCGTCCGCAACCTCGTCGCGACCCTGCCGTCCGGCAGCTACCTGGTCCTGTCGCACGCGGCGTCCGACCTCTACCCCGAACTCTCCGCCCAGGTCACCGCCGAGTACGCCAAGGGCGGCATCAAGCTCGGCTTCCGCACCCGCCCGGAGGTCGCCCGCTTCTTCGACGACCTCGACCTGGTGCCGCCCGGCCTGGTGACGGCGACGGAGTGGAACCCGCCGGCGTCGGAGGAGACTCCGGAAGGCAGCGGGATCTACGCGGCGGTGGCGCGGGTCCGCTAGCGGCGACGGCTCGCAGCCTGCACCGGAGCTTGGTCCGGCCACGCGAACGCGTAGCGCGGATCGCCTCCTCGGCCGAGCCGTACGAAGCGCAGGAGTTCGCGGACGATGCCCGCGTTGCCCATCGCCCAGCCCGTGAACGGTTCGAGGTCGCTCGGGGTGGCCCGGTGTTCGACGTTCGACCAGCGGGCGCCGTCACCGTCCCGGATCGCGCGGGCGGCCAGGTCCGCGACGAGGACGCGGGCGAAGTCGTACGGCTCCTGCGGTTGCTGCTGTTCCTTCTGTTCTAGCTGTTCCTTCTGTTCTAGCTGTTCTCGCTGTTCTCGCTGTTCGGCGATTCGGTCGGAGGCCAGGGCGAGGACGCCCGCGGTGCCGCAGCAGCGGCCGTTGTTGTCCCAGAAACGGGGGCGCAGCCGCTGGGGCAGGCCGGAGTGGGTGACCGTGTGCCAGCAGCGGTCGGCGAGGGCGGACCAGGCGGGGTCGGCCGTGATGTCCCGCAGGAGCCGGAAGGCCTGGGCGTCACCTGCCGGGCCGTGGCACCAGCCGTAGCTGACGGGCTCGACCGCGTCGGGGCGGAACTGCGGGGTGGAGTGCCGGACCAGGAAGCCTTCCGGGCCCGCCTCGTCGCGTGACACGACGTCCGCGGCACCGGCCAGCGCGAGTTCGACCAGGTCCGGGCGGGCGGTGGCTTCGCCGACCCGGGCGAGTCCCACGACGATGCCGAGTGTGCCGTGCGAGATGTGGTGCAGACGCGCCTCGATGCCCGTGCGGTGGGGCCAGTGGACGCCCGCCGGAGTCTGCTCCGCCGTCCGCAGGTACGGCTCCACGGCGAGGACGGCCAGTTCGGGGTCGCCGGTCAGGAGTGCGCCGAGGCCGATCCCCGCGTTGCCGCCCATCAGCTCGAACAGCTCGCCCCAGCGGGTCCCGTCGAAGCGTGACCGTACGAGGTTCAGCGCGCGGTCGGCTGCGGCACCGGCGGCGGCGTCCCCGAGTTCCTCGTGCAGGGTCCGCAGGACGAGGGCCATTCCGGTGCGGCCGAAGTAGAGGGAGTCGTCTTCGACACCGTCGACGGAGTCCGCGAGACCGAGGCCCGCGCGCAGGGCCGCGTCGGCGTAGGAGTCGTCGCCGAAGTGCCGCCACGCTTCCAGGAGCACGGGGACGTTCCCGGCGGTACCGCTGTAGAGGGACGGGTTCGGCTCGTCGTCCGAGGGCTTGCTCGACCAGGCGAGGCCTCCTCCGGAGGTCTCTCGCGCCGCTTCGATCAGCCAGCGCAGCCCGTCCACCGCGAGTTCCTCGACCTCGTCGACCGCCACGACCGTGGCTTCTGGTGCCGTCATGCGCCCACTCTCGCATGATCTTCCGGACCCGCCCAGAGGGCGCCGACTCAGCTGATCCGTCGGCCGAGTTCGCTTCGCCGGCCCCGCGCCCCCGCCCTCAACTCGCGGTATTGGTCTGCCAGGCGACCGCGGCGTCCGTCGCGATGACCATGTTGCCGTCCTCCAGCACCTTGAGCACGGCCCCGGTGGCGCCCTGCGTTTTGCTGCTCCACAGCGCCTGGTGCTGAGCGTCGTAGACCACGAGGTTGCCGTCCGCCTGGAACGCGGCCGTGTTTCCCGCGCCCTGGGTCTGGCTCGCCCAATGCGCCGTTCCGGACGCGTCGTAGAGCACGAGGTTGCCGTCCGTCTGCATGATCAGTTTCGAGCGCACGGTCTGGATGAACTTCCCGACCTCGAACGTGAAGGGAGCCTTCACCACCACGGCGTCGGCCAGGTTCCCCTCACCTGTGCCGGAAGCGGAGGCGGAAGGAGACGCCGTCGCTCCGCTTGCGGACGGGGAGGCCGACACGTGGGCGGCGCGGCCGGCGCTTGCGGACGGTGTGACATGGGCGGACGCCGAGTCCTTGCTCTTCCTGTTGCTGTTGCCCTTGTCGTCAAGGGTGTTGAACAGGAGCAGCCCGGAGCCGGCGACGACGACCAGCGCGGCCACGCCGATGGCGGTCCAGAGCGTGCGACGCCCCAGTTCGCCTCGGGTGCCTGCGCCGTCCGGGGGCGGAGTCGGGCCGGTTCCCATCGGATAGGGGCCGTAGATGTCCGCCACGTGCGGCTGCGTGGGGGTGTCCAGGCCCGGGTTCGGCGCGAGGAGCGTGGCCGCGTGGGCTTCCCGCGCGCCGCCGTCCATGGCGGCCGCCGTCCGCGGGGCTACGGCCGTCATCGCGTCCGAGGCGGTGGTCGACCCACGGCTCCCGTTGTCGCCGACGGTCGCGGCACGTTCCCGATCCGTCAACGAGCCCACGGCGAGCGCCTGTTGGTAGGCGGGGTGGTGGACCAGATCGGCCTCGGCCCGGCAGAGTTCGACGATCTGGTGCGGGGTGGGGCGCAGGGCGGGATCACTCTGCGCGCAGGCCACGATCAGCTCGGCGACGCCCGCGTCCACACCCCGCACATCGATCTCGCCGTGCACCGAACGGTAGGACACGGCCGCGAACGGCCCGTCCCCGTAAGGCGGTCGGCCGGTGACGGCGAAGGCCAACGTGGCCCCGAGGGCGAACACGTCCGCGCCCGGACCGGTCTCGCCGCCGGTGATCGTCTCCGGTGCGATGAACCCGGGGCTGCCCATCGCTCCGCCGACCTGGGTCAGGTTGGAGGTGCCGGTGGTCCTGGCGATACCGAAGTCGATCAGCTGAGGGCCGGTGGCGGAGAGGATGACGTTGTGCGGCTTGAGGTCCCGATGCCAGACACCGCGTACGTGGATGGCGTCCAGCCCCTCGGCGAGGGCGGCCAGCATGACCCGGGCCAGGTCGGCGGGGAGCGGCCCGTTGGCGACGACCGCGGCGTGCAGCGTGGGCCCCGGCACGTACTCGGTGGCCAGCCAGTACGGCGGCGTGTCCAGCTCCGCGTCGATGAGCGACGCCGTGTACGCGCTGCGGACCGTGCCCAGGGTCTCCACCTCGCGGCGGAACCGGCTGAGGGCGTGTTCGTCATGGCGCAGGTGGTCGTTGATCACCTTCACGGCGGTGGGACGGCCACCCGGCGAACGCGCGAGATACACCCTCCCCATCCCGCCCTCGCCGAGTCTGCCGACCAGACGGTAACGACCTATGTGCGACGGGTCGGAGCCATCGAGCGAAAGCACGGGACATGTCCTCCTTGGGTGGAACCGACAGTCACCAGATCCACCGTGAGGTCAACTCGGCTGGGCTCCAACCCCGTTGCCCAGCCGGGGTGCGTGGGTGCGGGGGTGCGACACCAGTCCTCGGACGACACGCCCGGACCGGACCCCGACATAGTAGAGGGAACAGACCCCTGCGCCTCACCCGTCCCACTATTCCCAACTCGACGTCAGTGACCCAGAGTTGCCGTGGTCGCACTGTCGGGATCCGCCCCCTGCCCCGGAACGCTCTGGATGTCCTCGTGCAGATGCACGACGAGCCAGTGGCCGTCGGGGTGCGCGCGTCGCAGGACCGCGGTGTTGCGGGCCAACTCCGAGGGGGCCGCGCGGAAGTCGACCCGTAGCCAGTAGCGGGCCACGGCCAAGTCCCCGAAGACGTCGACGACTTGGTCGTACGCCGTGAGGCCGGTCTCGGCGGGACCGTCGTCCGGCGTGGGGCGGGCGTCCCGGACGCGGTTCAACTCCGTTCTGCCGCTGATGAGTCCGGGGGTCGCCGAGTCCCAGATGGTGGCCTTCGGGTCGAGGAAGGCGTCGATGCGGTCGCGGTCGCCGGCCGTGTAGCCCGCGTACATGCCCGTGATCACCGTCCACACGTCGGCCAGGTCGGCGGGCGCGCCACCCGGGCGGGCACCGCGGTCGGCGGCGGGACGGGCGGAAGGGGGCGGTGGAGCGGGCATGGCGGATCCTTGGGTGAGTGACTGGTGGGATGGGGTGCGGTGTCGAACGGGGAGGCCAGCGGGGTCCAGTGCGCGATCTCGGGGTCGTCGAACAACTCCGTCATCGCGGGGAGGTCGTTCTCGGTCCACTCACGGAGGACCAAGTCCTCGCCGGTCAGCCGCAGTTGTGCGGGGAGGGTTGCGGGGGCGGGGTTCTTGCCGTGGATCATCGCGTCGCTTCCTGTCTCTCACGCCTGTGCCTCCCGCGCCTCCTGCGTCTCCCGTCCCTCCTGTTCGTTCCGGTTCACGGGAGGACGACCAGGTCCCGGGGGGTGCGGTTGAGGCGCTCGCCGCCCGCCTCCGTGCAGATCACGATGTCCTCGATCCGGGCTCCGTACCGGCCGGGCAGGTAGATGCCGGGTTCGACGGAGAAGGCCATGCCCGGGGCGAGCGGGAGCGGGTTGCCAGTCACGATGTAGGGCTCTTCGTGGCTCTCCAGGCCGATGCCGTGTCCGGTGCGGTGGATGAAGTGCGGGCCGTATCCGGCGTCGGTGATGATGTCCCGTCCCACGGCGTCGAGTTGACCGGCCGTGATGCCTGGGCGTACGGCGTCGGTCTGGGCGCGCTGGGCGCCGAGCAGTACGTCGTGCAGCCGACGGAACTCGGCGGGCGGCTCGCCCACCGCGTACACCCGGGTGGAGTCGGAGCAGTAGCCGTCCAGGGTCGTACCGCCGATGTCGACCACCACCGGGTCGCCGGGGCGGATCGTCCGGTCGGAGAGTTCGTGGTGCGGGCTGGCGCTGTTCGGGCCGGAGCCGACGATGACGAAGTCGACGCGGATGTGCCCCTCGGCGATGATCGCGTCCGCGATGTCCCGGCCGACCTCGCGTTCGGTACGTCCGGCTCGCAGCCACTCCCCCATGCGGGCATGCACCCGGTCGATGGCCGCACCGGCCCGGCTCAGCGCGGCCGCCTCCTGCGGGGTCTTGCGCATCCGCAGCTCGTTCAGCACGGCTCCGGCCAACTCCTGGCTGGCGCCTGGAAGTTGGGTGCGGAAGGCGATGGTCTTCTCCGCCCACATCCGGTTGTCGACGCCGACACGGGCGGTACGGGCGGGCAGCCGGGCCGCGACGAGGGCGTAGGGGTCGTCGGTCTCGCCCCAGCCGGTGATCTCGATGCCCAGGTCACCGGCCGGGGATGCCTTGGCGGCGAGTTCCTCCAGGGCCGGCACGAGAAGGAAGGGGTCACTGTCGGCGGGCAGCACCAGACAGGTCAGCCGCTCCAACGGCTTGGCGTCGTAGCCGGTCAGGTAACGCAGGTCCGCGCCGGGCGAGATCAGCAGGGCGTCGAGACCGGCCCGGGCCGTGGCTTGCTGGGCGCGGTGGAGGCGGTCGGCCGGGTACAGGCTCGCGGGCGGTTCGGTGGGGTGGTGGGGGTGGTCGTCGTCGGGCGGCGGGGTGGCGGGCATGGGCTCTCCGTGGGGTTCGGTACGGGGTTCTGTCTGGCGTTCTGTGGGTGAGGTTCCGTGTGTGCGGGAGTGCGGGTCGCCGGTGACACGGGGGTTCTGCGCACGCTGGTGGCAGGCAGGGCGCGGTGATCAAGCGCTGCCGGCGTTGCCGGGGTGGGTCGGTGCCGGGTGCGGGCCATCGCTACAGGCGCGACTCGGTACCACGCCTGAGCCCGCACCGGCCCGGATCGGCATCACCCACCGACCAGCACCAGCCCGGATCATCGCCGTATTCGTATCCGTATCCGGATCAGCCCCGCCCGCGACCCGCCACCGCCCGCACAGCCACCCCACCCCCGCTCACGCCGCGTACAACCGGCACGCGACACCCCCCGCGATCAACTCCGGCTCTTCCCGGTCGCACCCGTCGAAGGCCAGCGGGCAGCGCGGATGGAAGCGGCAGCCGCTCGGCGGGTCGGCGGGGTCGGGGACATCGCCGGGGAGTTCGGCCGGCAGGATTCCCGCCCCGTCCGGCTTCGGTACGGCGGCCAACAGCGCCCGGGTGTAAGGGTGTCGCGGGTCCGCCCACACCTCGGCCGTGGGGCCGGTCTCCACGATCCGGCCCAGGTACATCACGGCGATCCGGTCCGCGATCAGCCGTACGACGGACAGGTCGTGGCTGATGAACAGCAGTCCGGCACCCGACTCGACGGCCAACGACCGCATCAGCGTGGCCACTTGGAGCTGAGCGGAAGCGTCCAGCGCGGAGATCGGTTCGTCGCCGACGAGCAGCCGGGGGCGGGCGGCGAGGGCGCGGGCGATGGCGATGCGCTGGCGTTGGCCGCCGGAGAACTCCTGGGGGTAGCGGTCGGCGGCGCTCGTCGGCAGGCCGACCCGGGTCAACAGGTCCTCCGGGGTGACGAGTTCGGCCGCCGCTTCACCCCGCCCGGCGGCCGTGCGGATGCCGTCGGCGATCTGCGAACCCACCCGGCGCCGGGGGTTGAGGGAGCCGTACGGGTCCTGGAAGACCATCTGAATGCCGGTCAGGGCCAGTTCGCGGCGGCGCACCCGCAACGGGCGTACCGGGGTGCCGTCGTAGGTGATCCGGCCTTCCGCGGGTGCGGTGAGGCCGCAGACCGCGCGGGCCAGCGTCGACTTGCCGCAGCCCGACTCCCCTACCAGGCCCACGACTTCACCGGCCCGCACCTGGAGGCTGACCCCGGCGACGGCCCGGGTGGGGGGTGCGCCCGGCCGGTGGTACTGGACCACGAGGTCGTCGACCGAGAGGAGAGGGGCCGTCGAGCGGGGGGTCGCAAGGGGCGGCGGGCTGGTCGTCATACGGTGCTCCTTCCGGGGAGCGCATCCAAGAGCGTGCGGGTGTAGTCGTGTTGCGGGTCGGTGAGGACCCGGCCGCGTGGACCCGTCTCGACGACCAGGCCGTGGCGCATCACGCTCACCTCGTCGGCGATCGCGGACATCACACCCAGGTCGTGGGTGACCAGCAGGACGGCGAGCCCGAGGTCGTCGCAGAGACCGCGCAGCAGCCTCAACACCCCTGCCTGCACGGTGACATCGAGGGCGGTGGTCGGCTCGTCGGCGATCAGGACCTTCGGTTCGCAGGCCAGCGCGATGGCGATCGCGATGCGCTGGCGCATGCCGCCGGAGAACTGGTGCGGGTAACGGCCCAGCGCCTCTCGGGGGTTGGGGATGCGGACCTGTGTCAGCAGTTCGGCGGCCCGTTCCTTCGCCGCCTTCCGGTTCAGCTTCAGGTGGTGGCGCAGGTGGTCGGTGAGCTGGTGGCCGATGCTGAGCATGGGGTGCAGGCTGGTGGACGGGTCCTGGAACACCATGCTCACCGACTGCCCGCGCAGCGCGGCCAGTTGGCGGGCCGGCAGGGTCAGCAGGTCGGTGCCCTCGAACTCGATCCGCCCGCCGGTGCGCGCTCCCGGCGGCAGCAGGCCGAGCACAGCCAGCCCGGTCATGGTCTTGCCCGAACCACTCTCCCCCGCGAGCCCGTGGATACGGCCGGGTTGGAGCGCGAGGTCGACACCGCCGAGGATGCGGGCGCCGCCCAGGTCGAGGGTCAGACCACTGATCTTCAGTACGTCGACCGTGTCGCCGTCGGTCATGCCACACGCTCCTTCTCCGCGCCGATGGTGCGGGCGGTGCCCGGGTCGAGGGCGTCCCGCAGTGTGTCGCCGAGGAAGTTGAAGGCGAGGACGACGGTGAGGATCGCCAGGCCGGGGAAGACCCCGATCCACCACTTGTCGAACTGCTGGGTCCCGTCCGCCACCATCGCGCCCCACTCGGCGGTCGGCGGTTTCGCGCCGAGCCCCAGGAAGGACAGCCCCGACAGCAGCAGCGTCGCGGTTCCGATGTCGAGGGTGGCCAGGACGAGGAGCGGCCCGAGCACGTTGGGCAGGATGTCGACGCGCATCGAGCGCCAGGCGGAGAAGCCCAACAGCCGTCCGCTGAGCACGAATTCACGGTTTCGCAGGCCCATGACCAGGCCCCGGGTGACGCGTGCGTACGACGGCCAGGAGACGACCAGCACGGCCAGTACCGCGTTCTGCAGGCTGGCGCCGAGCGCGGCGGCGACCACCATCGCCAGGATGACGGTGGGGAAGGCGAACACCAGGTCCGCGATCCGCATCACGGTCTCGTCCACCCACCGTCCGAAGAACCCGGCGCAGGCCCCGAGCACTCCGCCGACCAGCAGCGACATGGTCACCAGCAGCAGAGCGAGCGGGATGGAGACCCGGGCGCCGTACAGCACCCGGCTCAGCACGTCCCGGCCCAGTTCGTCCGTGCCGAACCAGTGTCCGGCTCCGGGGGCGGCCAGCCGGGGCAGGTTCTGCGCGAGCGGGTCGTGCGGGGCGAGCAGCGGGGCGGCGAGGACGATGACCAGCCAGAACAGCGCGACCAGACCGCCCGTCACCGCGAGCGGTCTGCGCCAGGCGGGCGGCAGCCGTCGTAGCAGACCGCGTTTCACCGCACCCTCATGACTGCGTTTCACTGGACCCTCACCCTCGGGTCGATCACGCCGTAGAGGACGTCCACGGCGAGGTTGACGGTCAGGTAGACCAGGCCGACGACCAGGCCGACGCCCATCACGGCAGGGAGGTCGAGGGTGGTCGCGCTGCGGTAGGCGTAGGCGCCGAGGCCTGGCCAGGCGAAGATCGACTCGACCAGGACGGTGCCGGAGAGGAGGGCGCCGAAGGCCAGTCCGGCGACGGTGATGACGGGGACGAGGGCCGCGCGGAGGATGTACTGGAAGAGGACCGTGCGGGCGGGCAGGCCCTTGGCGCGGGCCGCACGGACGTAGTCCTGGTTGAGTACTTCGAGGACGGCCGAGCGGGTGAAGCGGGTGAGGAGGCCGACCGTGTAGGCCGTCAACACCAGTGCGGGGAGGGCGAGATGACCCACCGCGCTCCAGAACACCGGCCATTGTCCTGCCAGTGCCGCGTCGACCGTGTACAGGCCGGTGACGTGCGGCGGGGCTGTCATGCCGGGGTCGAGGCGACCGCTGCCCGGGGCCCAGCCGAGGCGGTAGAAGAAGACGTAGAAGGCGAGCAGGGCCAGCCAGAAGGTCGGTACCGAGACTCCCAACAGGCTTACCACGCGCAGGAGTTGGTCGGCGAGGCGGTCCCGGCGCAGTGCCGCGACGACGCCGAAGGCCACGCCCACGATCAGGGAGATCACGATCGCGGCGCCGGCGAGTTCGAGGGTGGCGGGGACGGCTGTCGACAGGTCGGTGAGGACGGACTGGTGGCTCTGCTGGGACTCACCGAGGTCGCCGTGGAGGAGGTTGCCGAGGTAGGTGACGTACTGGACCGGCAGTGGCTTGTCGAGGCCGTAGTGGTGGCGGAACTGGGCGACGATCGCCGGGTCGCCGATCGCCCGCTGGCCGAGGTTCGCCGCCGCCGGGTCGCCCGGGACCAGGTTGGTGAGGATGAACGTCACCAGGGTCACGCCGAGGGCGAGCAGCGCGGCGGTGGCGGTACGGCGGAGGAGGAAGCGGGCGAGGGGGTGGCGGGCGAGGAGACGGCGGGGGCCGAGGGCCGTCGGACGGCCGGTGCGAAGGCGGTCGCCGCCGCCCGAGCCGCCGCCGGTGCGAAGGCGGTCGCCCGCGACCACGCCGTCGGCGTCCTCGGCGCCCACCCCTTCGTCCCCCGTCCCCTTACTTCGCGCCCAGCGCGGCGACATCGATCGTCCACACGGGGTTGTAGGCGACGCCGGTCACGGACGCGGCGGAGACGGTGTTCCGGCTGGGCTGCATCAGCGGGATGAAGGGGCCGGAGGCGTTCATGCGGGTCTGGATCTGCTCGTAGAGGGTCTTGCGGGTGTCGTCGCCGATCGTCGTCGCCGCCTTGTCGCCGAGTGCGGTGAGGGTGGGGTCGGCGCCGGCCTTCCAGCCCGCGCGCAGGCCGACGAGGTCGCCGGGGAGGAAGGTCAGGTAGTCGCTGGGGTCCGGGTAGTCCGGGCCCCAGTACCAGAGGCCCAACTGCTCCTTTCCGTTGCGGTAGTTGTCGAGTTCGGTGGTGGTCGGCGCGGGGGCGAGCGTGACGGTGATGCCGACCTCCTTCAGCTGGGCCTGGACCCGTTCGGCGAGGGTCTGCAGGGACAGGCCGTCGACGGTCAGGTCACTGGCGTAGCCGAGGGTGACGGAGGGCTTGGCGATACCGCTCGCCTTGAGCGCGGCCTTCGCCCCGGCCAGGTCGCGGCCGACGGCCTCGGAGGCGGGCAGCGCGCCGAGGAAGGTCGACGGGATGATCCCGGCGGGCTGGACGGAGCCGGTGCCGGCCAGCGAGAGCAGGCTCTTGTAGTCGATGCCCTTGCGCACCGCCTCCGCGAACTTCGCGTTGGCCGTCGTACTGCTGACCTTGGTGTTCCGGTTGAGCAGCAGGAAGATCACGTCCGAGGACGCGCCGCTGTCCACCTTGAGTCCGCCGCCGAGCCCGCTGACCTGGTCGGAGGTGAGGTCGAGGGCGATCTGGCTGTCGCCGCGCTGGACGTTCAGCTTCTGGGTGGGGGCCTGGACGTTCCGGATGACGATCTTGTCGTAGGTCGGCTTGTCGGAGCCGGTGTACTTGGGGTTCTTGGTCAGGACGACCTGGGTGTTCGTGTTGAACGAGGTGAGGGTGTACGGCCCGGAGCCCGCCGACGCCGTGTTGAGGTACTTCTCCGCCGCGTCCGTCGCGGTCGCCGAGCCGCCGTGGGCCTGGACCGTCTTCGCGCTGAGGATGCCGAGCGCGGGGTTGGGGAGGATGAAGGGCAGCGCCGGGTTCGCCTTCTTCGAGGTCAGGGTGACCGTGGAGGCGTCCGTCTTGGTGACCGTGACGCCGTCGAGCAGGAACGACGGGTTGCCCTTGAGCGCGATCACCCGGTTCAGCGAGAAGACGACGTCGTCGGCGGTGACCGCACTGCCGTCCGCGAACTTCGCGCCCGTCCGCAGGTGCAGGGTGAGCGTCTTGCCGTCCTTGGACTGCTCGTACGAGGAGGCGAGGCCCGGCACCGGCTTGGTGACGTCGGAGCCCTTGAAGGACAGCAGCGTCTCGTACAGCGCCTTGTCCACGATCTGCCCGGTCGGCTCGAACTCGCGGCCCGGGTCGGCGGTCTTCAGGTTGAACGACGTGTCGACGACCAGGGTCTTGCCGGCCGAGGAACCGGAGGCGCTCGTACCGCCGGAGCAGGCGCTCAGGGCGAGCGCCGCGACCGCGACGAGAGGAAGTGCCACCGGGTAGGACCCGGCACTGAATCTGGGCATGCGTGCCTCCGTGGGCAAGACAGAGCAGGGCGGAGCGGAAGAAGGCCGTGCGGGTGCGGGCGGATGCCGGGAGGGGACCTGGACGATTCGCCGTTAGGGTTGGCTGAAACTAACCAGGACTCTCGGCGGACGGGACCAGCGCGAGACGTAATGCAACGGAGAGGCGCGAACATGGAAGATCTGTCGGCCCCGGAGACCCCGGGCGAGCGCCGCTCTGGACGGATCGGCATCGGTCTTGCCCTGGATTCGGTGCATTTCAAGATCCTCGACGTACTGCGCACCCAGGGCCGTATTTCCGTCGCGGCCCTCGCGGAGCGTGTCGGCGTCTCCCGCGCGAACGCCTACACCCGCCTCGAAGCCCTCCGCGCCGACGGCGTGATCAGCGGCTTCAGCGCCCGCGTCGACCACAACCGGGTCGGGCTGGAGATCTGCGCCCTGATCTTCGTCACGGTCCGCCAGGAGCTGTGGAAACAGTTCCGCACGGCGCTCGCCCAGATGCCGGAGGTGGAGTACTGCGCCGTCACCACCGGCGAGCACGACGCCATGATCCAGATCCGGGTGGCCGACGTCACCGCCGTCCACCGCCTGGTCACCGACCGCCTCTCCACCATCCCCGCGGTCCGCGCGACCGAGACCGTGATCATCCTCGACGAGGTGCTCCGCCGCCCGTACGTCCTGCCTGCCACGTCCCGCTCCACCGAATCGGCTCCCGGCAACCCCCAAGACGCCGCCGGAACAAGCCAGTTCGGGATGACCCGCTTCATCCGGACCGCGGAGGGGCGGGCTGATCTGCAGCGCACGTCCGAGCCGGAGGACTGACGGGGGGCGCGCGCAATTTCCCGTCGGGGATGCGGGGGGCACGGCACTTTCCGTGAGGGGATAGGTGCGGCGCGGCGCTTTCCGTGAGGGATAGGTGCCGCGCGGTGCGGCGCGAGCGGGCGATCGGGCGGGGGCGATCTCCAGGGCCCGAGCCTGCCCCACCGGACTCCGAAGCCCGCCCCGCGCCATGAGACAACGGTGCCCGCCCTACGACCAGACAACGGTGCCCGCCCTGCGACCAGACGCCGACGCCTGCCCTACGACCGGACACCCCAAGGCCCCATTGACATGCCCACGCCCTCCTGCTGGACTAGACCAAATCTGCCGGACGGCCTGATCACGGGCGCCGCCATCGCACGGACACCGACACCGGTGGCACCACTGGCACCACCGGCACCACCACCGGCCCCCACCCGATCAGGCCCTGCCCAGAGCGCTCCTGACCAGAACGCTCGAAACAGGACCGCCGGACCGCCGACCGCGGTCCCGCGGAGGGGAGACCGCATGCGCGCGGGCGCACATCACCACCGCTTAGCCAGCATCCTGACCGTCACACTGCTCAGCGCGACCATGTCCGTCGCCGGTTCACCGGCACACGCGGATCAGCACACCGAGCACAGCCGACCCGACCGGATCGCCCAACAGATCACCGAAGGGCTCCAGTTGGCGCAGAAGGGCGCGGCCGGCCCGGGCGGCCTGAACTTCGATCCATCGCTGGCCCTGCTGCCGACCGAGGCCCAGGGGAAGGTCAACTTCCTTCAGGCAGACGTCGATCGGGGCGCCCGCGGCAAACTCCGGGCAGCACAGCGGAAGTTGGCCGGGCTCGTGGCGGCGACGCCGTACGCCGAGAAGGAAGCCGTCGGCACGCTCGGCGCCAACGACACACTGCCGACCGCCGAGCGCATCGCAGGTTTCGGCACCGGCGACCGTCACAACTCCGCGGTCGCCATCGCAGGGGATCTCGCCGACGACCCCAACATCCCTACGCTGCCTGCCGGTTCGGAGGACAACGGGTCCATCCCGCTGGCCATCGACACCGGTGTGGCCGGGGCGCGACAGGCCGTTAGGACCAGCGGCGTCATCGGCGACGGGCCGCACGGCAGTGCCGGTGACGGTCACGGGGACTTCGACTTCTACAAGGTCTCCGGAGTGCCGAGCGGCGTACCGCTCACCGTGGACGTGGGCGCCCAGGGCGACTTCAACGCGATCGCGCGGCTCTACGACGCAAACGGCAACACGGTGTTCTGGGCCGACGACCCGTCGAGTGGAAACGTTTCCGTGAGCGTGGCGTTGCCCACCACCGGGGTCTACTACCTGATGGTGGCCGGGTCTGGGCCCAACTTCGGTTCGCCCACCGACCCGAGCGACCCCGCCAGCGGCACCGGCGTGGGTTCCGAGGGCGCGTACAGCCTCAAGTTCTCCACCCAGCAGGGCGGGGACCAGGACGTCTACGACGTCGATCTGAAGGCCGGCGACGTCGTCGGGGCCACGGTCACCGGCAGCGGACACCACCTGTCCTTCTACGACGCCGCCGGTACGGAGCTGATGGGCTCGACCCTTGACGCGAGCGGGAGTTACTCCCCGGCGTCACCGCTGCCCGGCGGCGGCAACGCCACGGTCGACCTCGTGGCGCCGCGCGCCGGCCGGTACTACCTGGCCGTGAGCAACGGCGTCGGCGCCTACCGCGCCGAGTTGGAGGCCTACCGGCCGGGAACCGAGGTGGCGCGCAAGGGCACGGTCCAGACGCTGTTCCTCGACTTCGACGGCGCTCGTGTCAACACGTCGATCTTCGGCGCCGGCGGGGCGCAGCACGACCTGTCACCGATGTCGGCGTTCCTGCCCGGCTGGGGGCTCAGCCCAGCCGACGGGAACAAGGTCATCGACGCCGTCGTAGCCTCCGTGAAGGAGAACATCGCCACCGACCTGGCCAAGAAGGGCACCGACCCGCACTTCGCCGTTCGGGTCCTCAACAGCCGTGACAATCCTGACCCGTTCGGCCAACCCAATGTGAGCCGGGTCGTCGTCGGCGGCACCATCGCCGAGTCCGGCATCCCGACCATCGGCATCTCGTCCTCGATCGACCCCGGCAACTACGGCCACGAGGACACCGCCCTCGTCCTGCTCGACCTGCTGAGCGCGGCGGCGCCGAACCCGAACTCGCTCAACACCTACCTGGGACCGCAGAGCGACAAGATCGGCTTCATCGGCCGGGGGCTCGGCAACATCATCACGCACGAGATCGGGCACTTCTCGGGCAACTGGCACACCGACCAGTACGACGACACCACGAACCTGATGGACCAGGGCGGCAACATCGCCCAGATGCTCGGTATCGGGGCGGACGGGATCGGCGGTACGGCGGACGACGTGGACGTCGACTTCACCACCGACTCGTACACCCCGCAGGAGCCGTTCACCGGTTTCGAGGACACCCTGAACACGACCGCCTGGGCGTACAGCCGCGGGCTCGGCTGAGCACCCGTACAAAGGCCTCCTCGCCCGCCCTCCCGTGGGCGGGCGAGGAGGCCGCGCCGCGTTCGGCCCGGGGCATTGTCAGTGGTGGGAGGCAGGATGGCAGTCATGACAACTCCTGCAGCTGTGATCGTGGACGCCGCCGCCTACGCGCAGGCGGTCGAGGACGCGGTGAAGGCGTCGGCCGCCTATTACGCCGCCGGTACCTCCGCGCTGGACGACGACTCCTACGACCGGCTGGTGCGTGGCATCGCCGCGTGGGAGGCCGGGAATCCCGACCAGGTGCTGCCCGACTCGCCCACCGGGAAGGTGGCCGGCGGCGCGGTCGAGGGCGATGTCCCGCACACGGTGGCGATGCTGAGCCTGGACAACGTGTTCTCCCCGGAGGAGTTCACCACCTGGACCGCGTCGGTGGCCCGAAGAATCGACCGCGAGGTCACGCGGTTCAGCGTGGAGCCGAAGCTCGACGGCCTGGCGATCGCCGCCCGCTACACGCGCGGACGCCTCACCCGGCTCATCACCCGCGGCGACGGCACGGCCGGCGAGGACGTCTCCCACGCGATCGGCACCATCGAGGGCCTGCCGCAGGAGCTGGCCGAGCCGGTCACCGTCGAGGTGCGCGGCGAAGTCCTCATGACCACCGCCCAGTTCGAGCACGGAAACGAGGTCCGCACCGCGCACGGCGGCCAGCCCTTCGCCAACCCGCGCGGCGCCTCGGCGGGCACCCTGCGCGCGAAGGAGCGCGCCTATACGGTGCCGATGACGTTCTTCGGCTACGGCCTGCTGCCCCTCCCGGACACCGGGACCGACCTCGCGGCACGGCTGCCCGGGCTCGCGCACAGCGAGCTGATGACCCAGGCCGCGGCCTACGGGGTCAACACCACGGCCACCACCGCCGTGCCCGGCATCACCGCCGGCACCGTGGAGGAGGTGCTGGCCCGGGTCCAGGAGATCGCCGCGCTGCGCGCCCAACTCCCGTTCGGGATCGACGGGATCGTCATCAAGGCCGACCTCGCCGCCGACCAGCAGGCCGCCGGGTCGGGGACGCGGGCCCCGCGCTGGGCGATCGCCTACAAGCTGCCCGCCGTGGAGAAGATCACCCGGCTGCTGGAGGTGGAGTGGAACGTGGGCCGCACCGGCATCATCGCCCCGCGCGCGGTCCTGGAGCCGGTCGAGATCGACGGCGCCACGATCACCTACGCCACCCTCCACAACCCGGGCGACATCACCCGCCGCGACCTGCGGCTGGGCGACCACGTCATGGTGCACCGCGCCGGTGACGTGATCCCCCGCATCGAGGCCCCGGTCGCGCATCTGCGCACCGGCGAGGAACAGCCGATCGTGTTCCCCGAGGTGTGCCCGCGCTGCGGCTCCGGCATCGACACCAGCGAACTGCGCTGGCGCTGCGAACAGGGCCGCAACTGCCATCTGGTCGCCGCCCTCTCCTACGCCACGGGCCGCGACCAGCTCGACATCGAGGGCCTGGGCCACACCCGCGTCGTCCAGCTCGTCGACGCCGGTCTGGTCGCCGATCTCGCCGACCTGTTCGCCCTCACCCGGGAGCAGCTCCTGGGCCTGGAGCGGATGGGCGAGACCAGCACCGACAACCTCCTCGCCGCGATCACCACGGCCAAGGGGCAGCCGCTGTCCCGCGTGCTGTGCGCGCTCGGGGTGCGGGGCACCGGCCGCTCCATGTCCCGCCGTATCGCGCGCTACTTCGCGACCATGGACGAGATCCGGGCCGCCGACGCGGAATCGATGCAGCGGGTCGACGGCATCGGCACGGAGAAGGCCCCCTCGATCGTCGCCGAACTCGTCGAACTCGCCCCGCTCATCGACAGACTGGTCGCCGCCGGGGTCAACATGACGGAGCCCGGCGCGACCCCGCCGGCGCCCATGACGGATGACGCGGGCGCCGACGGCACCGAGGCTGCGGCCACGGCCGACGACGGGCCGCTGGCCGGGATGACGGTGGTCGTCACCGGCGCGATGACCGGCCCCCTGGAGAAGCTCAGCCGCAACCAGATGAACGAACTCGTCGAGCGCGCCGGTGGCCGTTCCTCCTCCAGCGTCTCCAAGAAGACCACCCTGGTCGTGGCCGGCGAGAACGCGGGATCCAAGCGGGCCAAGGCCGAAACCCTCGGCATCCGCCTCGCCACGCCCGACGAGTTCGCGACCCTGATCGCCGACTACCTCAACTGAAGCCTGCCGCACGGAGTGTTCCGCAGTTCACAGTCCCCGACGGGGCATGAGCGGGAACAACTGGGCCGGGTCGCCCGTTCATATGTACGTGGCTGCGGAGGGGACAGTGTCCCCGGGCCTCACCTATAGCCCATGGGGACGATCGTTCGGCTGAAGCCCCATGGAGCCCCTCGCCGAGAGGCGACCGCCCTCCGCACGCCACCATGTACGGCCCCGGCTGGTCTCCCCCGTCCAGCCGGGGCCTTCTTTTCACTCCCAGGTGCGGCCTCGCGCACTCCGCGACCGGGGCAGAATGGACGCCACACAGCCGCTGCGGATGGGGAGTTCATGGACACGCGTACGTTCGACGCGCTGACCGAGTCGATGAAGAGCGCGTACGTCGCGGGTCTCAGCGAGGGCGCCGTGCCCCGCCCGGTCATCATGCCGCTGGTGCGCGGCGAGTTGGTCGGCCTGATCTGGCTGCGCCCGGTCAAGTCCGGCGAGGACGCGCTCACGGCGATCGCGTCGCTGTCGAACATCGCCGCGGCGGCGAACGCCGACGAGATCGTGCTCGCCTGGGAGACCCAGGACGTGGCCACCACCTGTGAACTCCCCGCCGACGGCCCGTCCCCCTGCCTCAACATGGTGCACGCCACGAAGGACGGCCACACGCTCCACCAGTTCCCCTACACCGAGGACCCGTCCGCCGCCGAACCCCGGTGGCGGCCCGCCCCGGCTCCCCAGCCCGACGCCGAACTGGTACCGCCCGTCCAGGCAGCGGTCGACTACGCCTTCACCCCCCTCGAACTGGACCATCCGTCCCCGTTCGGCGTCACGGTCGTCCTGATGGAGGAGGACGGCTACAACCTGCGCCTGACCGAGGCGTTCACCTTCTGAGTCGGCTGCTTCCCCGCCCCCGACCTTCGGCTAATCACCGATTGCCGTTAAAGAAACGACACAGTTCACGGAACAGAGGCTCCGCACGGCCGCCCCGGGCCTACGCTGTGCCCGTGACCAGTGTTGACGTCGCCCCCGGACCCGCCGCCGAGAGCGGACCCGAGCCGCGCACCCAGTCCCTGATGCTGACCTTCTTCGGTGTTCATGTGCTGGGGCGGCCCGTCGCCGTGTCGTCGGGCAGCGTGATCGCCGCTCTCGGGCGGGTGGGGAACACCGAGGAGGCCGTGCGGACCACCCTGAACCGGATGGTCAAGCGCGATCTGCTGGAGCGGCGCCGCCAGGGCCGGAAGACGTACTTCGCGCTGACACCGCACGCCGTGCAGGTGCTGACGGACGGCAGGGACCGTATCTGGCAGACCGGCGCGGTGAACCGGGACTGGGACGGGCGCTGGACGATGGTGGGCTTCTCGCTGCCCGAGGCATGGAGCCGTGAACGGCACGATCTGCGGTCCCGGCTGATCTGGGCGGGCTTCGGCCTGCTGCAGAACGGCCTGTGGGTGGCCCCGGCGCCGGTCGACGTCCGCGAGATGGTCGCGGGGCTCGGCCTGGAGCCGTATCTGCGGGTGTTCCGGGCGGAGGTGGAGTCGCCGACCGACGTCCGCGAGGTGCTGGAGCAGGCCTTCGACGTGCCGGCCATCGGCGCCCGGTACCGCGCGTTCCTGGACCGCTGGGACCGCACCGACCCGCTGCCCGCGGCGACCTCCGGCGACGATCTCGCCGGTCAACTCCTGCTGCACACCGACTGGTTGGATCTCGTACGACGGGATCCGCATCTGCCCGCCGAGCACCTCCCCGGAGACTGGCCCGCCGCGCGGGCGGAGACCGTCTTCCGCGGCCTGGCCAGCCGCTGGGAGCGCCCGGCGGCGCGCGCGGCCGTCCGGCTGCTCGACACCATGACCCTGGACTGATCCACACCCGCGGACCCGCTCGCGTCCGCACCCGGCTCCCGTGCGCCCACGCGCGGATTCACCTGCCTCATTATTGGTCACTCTCTTGACGGCCATGAAAAAAGAGCCCTACATTCGCACCGCTCTCCCCATGCGAACGTCCCGCACGCTCCCCCATCGGTCCGACTCGACTCGCGGAGCCGCCGTCATGTCCCGACCCCGTTTCTCGACCCTCGCCGCCACCTGCGCGACCGCCCTCGCGACCGCCCTGATCGGTCCGGCGACCGGCGCCCAGGCCGCCACCGCCGGGCACTACTCCGGCACGCTGACCGACGGCGCCGCCTGGATCGCGGACACGCCCGAGCAGTGGAACGGCACCCTGCTGCTGTTCAGCCACGGCTTCGGCCCGACCACCGCCGCCGACGCGCCCTCGCCCGCCGCGAGCCAGGCCCTGCTGGACGCCGGTTACGCCCTCGCCGGGTCCTCCTACGACCCCGGCGGCTCCATGTGGGCGCTCGATTCGGCCGAGCGTGACCAGTTCGCCACGCTCACCGCCTTCCGCCGGCAGGTCGGCACACCGACCCGGGTCATCTCGGTGGGCGAGTCGATGGGCGGGCTCATCAACGCGCAGATCGCCCGGGACGGCGCGGGCCGCGTCGACGGTGCGCTCGGCCTGTGCGGCCTGGTCGCGGGCGGTGTCGATCTGGACAACTACCAGCTGGACGCCGAGTACACCCTGGCCACGTTCTTCGACCCCGCCGACGCCGATGACCTGGTGAACCTCGACAGCCTGGCCGACGGTGCCGCCCTCGCCGCCCGGCTCACGACGGCCGTGGAGACGGCGCAGCAGACCCCGGCGGGCCGGGCCCGGATCGCGCTGGCCGCCGCCTATCTCAATCTGGCCGACTGGGCTCCCGGCCAACTGCCGCCCGCGCGCGGCGACTTCGCGGGCCAGGAGCAGCAGCAGTACGCGTGGCTGGCTCAGGGCCTGCTGTCGTTCATCGTCCCGGCGCGCTGGTCGGTGGAGCAGTCCGCCGGCGGCAACACGTCCTGGAACAAGGGCGTCGACTACGCCGGTCTGCTGCGCGGGTCCGCCCACGTCAAGCAGGTCGAGGCGCTCTACCGTGACGCGGGCCTCGACCTGCGTACCGACCTGAACCGGCTCACCCGCGGCGCGGACATCACCGCCGACCCGGCCGCGGTCGCCCACCTGAAGCGGACCTCGACCGCCGGACAGGGACTGGCCGTTCCGCTGCTGGACCTCCACACCACCGCCGACCAACTGGTGCCCGTGGAACAGGAGTCGGCCTTCGCCGGGCGGGTGCGCGCGGCCGGCGACTCCCCACTCCTGCGCCAGGCCTACGTGTCCCGCCAGAGCCACTGCAACTTCACCACCGCCGAAGTGGTCGCCGGTCTGCACGCCGTGGAACACCGGCTGGACACCCGGCACTGGGGCGACGCCACCACGGCCGCCCAACTCCAGCGCAGCGCCGACGAGTTGGGTCTCGACGGCGCCGCCTTCACCGACTACCGGCCGAGCCGGCTGACCGGTACCCGCTGATCCCGCAGCGTTCTCACCCCAGCTCTTCCCGACCCTCCCCGGCCCTCTCCCCGTCCCCAGCCCGCGCGCCCCCAGGAGCCCTCCGTGTCAATGACGACCGAACCCTCCACCAGGACCGCCGCCACCGGTCCCGGTCTGACCACCGGCACCCTGGTCGCCGGTCTCCTCGCCGTCTGCCTCGCCCAGATCGGCCTGGCCATACCGGCCACGCTCAACGGACTGTTCCAGTCCGACCTGCACCCGGTCGGCTCCCAACTCACCTGGATCTCCGACGCGTTCCTGCTCCCGGTCGCCGTACTGGAGCTGACCTTCGGCCTGCTCGGCGACCTCTTCGGCCGCAAGCGGCTGCTGGTCGGCGGCGCCGCGCTGCTGGCCGTGGGCGAGTTGACCAGCGCCACCGCCTCCGGTGTCCACCAACTCTGGGCCGGGCAGGCCCTGGCGGGCCTCGGCGCCGCCGCCCTGTTCCCGACCTCGCTGGCCATCCTGGCCGCCGGCACCACCTCACCCGCGCAGCGCGCCCGGGTCATCGCGATGTGGGCGGCCCTGCTCTCCACCGGCGGATTCCTCGCCCCGCTGCTCGGCGGCGTCACCGCCACCTACGGCTCCTGGCGCTGGTCGTTCGTCGTGGTCACCGCCATCGCCGCGGCGAGCGCCGCCGTCAGCGCCCTGTTCGTGGTCAACTCCAGTGCGCCCGAGGGCCGTTCACTCGACATAGCGGGCCAGGTCACCATCGGTCTGGGCCTGTTCTCTCTGCTCTACGCCATCATCCAGGGCCCGACGGACGGGTGGGCCTCGCCCTCGATCGTCATCGCCTTCGTCCTGGCGGCCGTGTTCCTCGCCGCCTTCGTCCTGGCCGAGAAGCGCGCCAAGTCCCCGCTCCTGCGCCTCGACCTGTTCAGCAACCGTGCCTTCGCGGTGGCCTCGATCGTGGCCGTGGTGGGCATGTTCGCCTTCCTGGGCACCGCCTACTCCGTCAGCATCCGGCTCGGCCCGGTACAGGACCAGGCCCCGATGCGCACGGGCCTGGCGTTCGTCCTCCTCAACGGCATCACGCTGGTGATGCTGCCCCTCACGGAACGGCTGCTGCGTACGGTCGCACCGGGTCTACTGCTGGGCTCGGGGCTGCTGTTGATCGCGGCGGGCGACTACTTGGCGGCCACGCTGCCGATCACCGACACCGCCTTCACCTCGCTGATCGTGCCGCTCGGTCTGGTCGGCCTGGGCTTCTCGGTCACCGTCACCTCGATCACCGCGACGGCCGTCAACACCGTGCCGACCCACCTGGCCGGCATGGCGAGCGCCACCACCAACCTGCTCCGGGACTTCGGCTTCACCCTCGGCCCTGCCGTCATCGGCGCCGTCGCCCTCAGCCGCGCGGCCAGCAGTTTCTCCGACTCCCTGCACGGCTCCGCGCTCCCGGAGGCGCTGAAGGGCGCGGGCACGGCCGTACTGGAAGAAGGCGGTCCGCTCGCGGTGAACGGTGCCTCGGCGGCCTCGCCGAAGCTGGCCGACCTGCATCCGCTCGCCCTGGACGCGCTCGGCCACGGCTACTCGATCGGCTTCGTGGTCTGCGGTACGGCCGCGCTGTGCTCGGCGGTGCTGGCTCTGGTCACGCTGCGCGGCCGGGCTACCTCAGAAGGCGATGCGGGCTCACAGGTCGATGCCGCTTCACGTGACGCTTCCGCGCAGCCGGAGTAGTCCCGAAAGAGCGAACTCCCCACGGATCAGCGGCTCTTGCGGACCCTCGCCGCCGCGCGGGCCTCCGCCGCCTTGCGGGCCTCGGCGGTCTTCCGGGTCTCCTTGCCGGCCCGGCCCGGGCGGGTGCCCATGCCGCGGAAGGGGGCGTTGCCGGTGCTGGTCTTCGTCTCGGTCGGCGGGCGTCTGGCACCGGTGATGGCGGTCAGCTTCTCCTCACCGGAGCGGACCTGGGTGACGGTCGGGCGGATACCGGCGTCGGACATCATCCGGTTCACGTCGCGCCGCTGGTTGGGGGTGACCAGGGTGACCACGCTCCCGGACTCGCCGGCGCGCGCCGTACGCCCGCTGCGGTGCAGGTAGTCCTTGGCGTCGGCGGGCGGGTCGACGTTGACGACGAGGTCGAGGGCCTCGATGTGGATGCCCCGAGCGGCGACGTTGGTGGCCACCAGCACGGTGATCTCGCCGTCCTTGAACTGGCCGAGCGTGTGCGTGCGTTGGGGCTGCGACTTGCCGCTGTGCAGGGCGGACGCGCGGACGCCGCTGGCCCGCAGGTGCCGGGTGAACTGGTCGACGGCGGCCTTGGTGTCGAGGAACATCAGCACCCGGCCGTCCCGCGCGGCGATCTCGGTCGCCGTCGCGTACTTGTCGGCGGCGTGGATGTTCAGCACATGGTGTTCCATCGTCGTGACCGAGCCCGACGCCCGGTCGACCGACGCGTGCACCGGGTCGTGAAGGTGGTCCTTGACCAGCTGGTCGACGTCGCGGTCGAGCGTGGCCGAGAACAGCAGCCGCTGTCCGTCGGCGGGGATCTGCCCCAGGAGTTCCGAGACCTGCGGCAGGAACCCCAGGTCGCACATCTGGTCCGCCTCGTCCAGCACGGTGATCCGCACGTGGTTCAGGAGGCAGTCCCGGCGCGACACCAGGTCGGTCAGCCGCCCCGGCGTCGCGACGACGACCTCGACACCGGTCCGCAGCATTGCCTGCTGCCGGTTGATCGACAGCCCGCCGACCACTGTCCCCAGCCGCACGCCCATCGTCCGCGCGTACGGCTCCAGCGCCTCGCCGACCTGCTGCGCGAGCTCCCGGGTCGGTACCAGGACCAGGGCGAGCGGCCGCTTCGACTCGGCCCGGCGGCCCGCGAGCCGTACGAGCAGTGCGAGCCCGAAGGCCAGCGTCTTGCCGGAACCGGTCCGCGCCCGGCCGAGCACATCGCGCCCGGCCAGCGCGTCGGGCAGGGTCGCCGCCTGGATCGGGAACGGCTCCGTCACCCCGAGGCCGGTCAGCGTCCCGACCAGTTCGGGCGGCAGTCCGAGCGCGCCGAAGGAAGCGGCCGGCGGCTTCGCGTTCATGGGGAACCTTCCTCAGTCCTGTGCCCGCAACGGCACCGGGGCCCGTACCCCTCGGTACGGGCCCCGGCGGCGTCGAAGCGTGTCCCCATTTTACCAGCGCGCCTGCGGCCCGCCCGCCGTAGCGGAGCATGTGCGGGATCGCGGTCGGTGACCGCCTGTCCGCCAGTAGGCTGTGACAGCTGCGCCACCCCACCAACACCCCTTCCCTCAAAGGGACATGGCTTGCAGCAGTCGAGTCGTTCCACTGCGTGAGGATGAAGCAACAGGTGCTGATAGCGGGCCGGTACCGGCTGAACACCACCATCGGACGCGGCGCGATGGGCGAGGTCTGGCAGGCGTACGACGAGATGGGCGGCCGTCCGGTGGCCGTCAAGCTCCTGCACTCCCAGAACTCCGAGCCCACCGCCACCGCCCGCTTCCGTCTGGAGGCCCAGACCGCGGGCCGGCTCAGCCACCCCCATGTGGTCGGCGTCCTCGACTTCGGCGAGCAGGAGGGCCGGCTGTACCTGGTGATGGAGCTGGTCGACGGAGACAGCCTCTCCCACGTGCTCGCCCAGGCGGGCTCCCTGCCGGCCGAGCACGTGGCCCACATCGCCGCCCAGTCGGCCGCGGGGCTCAGCGCGGCGCACGACCAGGGCATCGTGCACCGGGACATCAAGCCCGGCAATCTCCTCCTCGGCGCCGACGGGTCCGTGAAGATCGCCGACTTCGGCATCGCGCACTTCATGAACGACCCGAACGGCGCGCTCACCGCGACCGGCCAGATCGTCGGGACCAGCCTGTACATCGCACCCGAGCGCGCCCTGGGCCAGCCTGCCGGGCCGCCGTCCGACGTCTACTCGCTCGGCTGCGTGCTCTACCAACTCCTCACCGGACAACCGCCGTTCCGCGCCGGCAGCGCCATCGCCGTCCTCCACCACCACCTCGACACGCCCCCCGTACCGCCTCGGGAACTCGGCGTCGGCCTCCCGCCCGCCTTCGAGAACTATCTGCTCGGCCTCCTGGCCAAGCGCCCCGAGGACCGTCCTACGGCGCGCCAGGTGGCCGAGTGGTTCGCGTCCGGCGCATGGAGGGGGCACCCCGAGCCTCTTCCGGCGGCCGCACCGCGCCCCGAGCCGAAACCGAACGTGACCGCCTGGGACGCCCCCGCGAAGCCCCGGCCGAACGCGGCTCCCGGCTCCGGCCCTGGCTCCGTGACCACGTACGCCTTCCCGTCCGCCACCGTCGGCAGCACCGCTCCGGCCCACCGGACCCGGCGCCGGCAGCGCACGGGCGGTCGCGGTGTCGCCGTACGCCGGTCGAAGACGGTGGGCACGGTCGCCGCCGTGCTGGTCTTCCTCGGGGCGCTGCTGATCGGGTTGGCCTGGTTCTCCCCCGACCACAGCTCGGCGGACACGTCGCCGACGGACCCGCCCAGCAGCACGAGCCCCGCCACGCCGTAGGCTCACGCCCCGCGCAGGCGGGCCTCCCAACGGGCGTGCGAGCGGCGGCCGGTCAGGCGCCACAGGACGCGGGCGGGCAGTGGCGCCTTGGTGAGGATCGCCCGCTGTTCTTCGGGGGTGGCCACCGCCATCAACGCGCTGAAGGCGCGCAGCAGATGCTTCTTCTCCAGTTTCGCCAGGCTGATCTCGCCGAGTTCCTCCCACTCGGCGACGGTCAGATATTCGGCGGCAAGCGGGAGGATGATGTTCTCCTCCTCGTCCATGTGCGCGGTCAACACCGTTCCCAGTTCGGCGAGTCGAGCCGCGACCTGCTCGCACAGGGCCGGCCGGGGATCGGCGGCCAGTCCGTCCAGCGTGCCCCGCACCCGCGTGACCAACTCTTCGAGCCGGTGGTGCTGTTCCTCCATACGCGCGATCGCCTCGGCCTGCACGTCCGTCCGCGCCGCGAGCCGGGGCCAGAGGAATTCGTCCTCGCTCACATGGTGGGCTTCCAGGCCCATCAGCATGAACTGCACTGCTTCTACGACCAGTTGGGCCCGAGCGGTGTCGCCGGGCCGCAGTCCGCGCACCAACTCCGGAAGTTCCGCGCAGGATTGGCGGAAGGTGCGATGCACCACCACCATGTCGTGGACATCCGGCTTCGAGGTGACTACGTCAGACATGGTGCTCCCTAGCCCTTGCTCAGCTGGTCGTGGAAACGGTGTGCCAGGTCCGTCAGCTCGTCCGCGTTCCGCGCGGTCTGCTGGAGGTCGATGAGGACCTCGTCGGCGCCGGCCGCGTGGGCCGCGAGCAGGTAGTCCGAGACCTGTACGACCGTTCCGCGGTGCGGGACGGCGTCGCTCGGTGCGGCCTCGGCGGTCACCACGGGGTTCACCCGGACCACGGTGCGCAGGGCGTCGGGGTCACGTCCGTTGGCCTCCGCGGCCTGGCGGATCTGGCTGACGACGTAGGCGAGTTGGGGCACCGGAAGTGCCACGCCGGCCCAGCCGTCCGCGCGCCGGCCGATGCGTTCCAGCGTGGCCGGGGTGAAGCCGCCCAGCAGGACCGGCGGGCGGGGGCGCTGTACGGGGAGCGTCCCGAGGTGCGCGCTCGGGATCGTCCACAGGGCGCCCTTGTGCTCGGCCGACGAACCGGACCAGACGTGGTCGAGGACGTCCAGGATTTCTTCCAGGCGGGCCCCGCGCCCCCGCCACGGGACGCCGATGGCCTCGTACTCGTCGGAGGACCAGCCGAGCCCGAACCCGATGTCGAGCCGTCCCCCGCTGAGGATGTCGACGGATGTCAGTGAACGGGCCAGCAGGAGCGGGGAGTAGAAGGGCGCGTTCAGGGTGCTGGTGCCCAGGCGCAGCCGTCGGGTGGCGTGCGCCAGGAAGGACAGGGTGGCGATGGGGTCCAGGAAGGTGCGGTACTCCTCCGGTACGGGACCGCCGCCGGGGTAGGGGTCGCGGGGCTGTGTCGGGACCAGGGCCCGGTCGCCCACCCACAGGCTGTCGTAGCCGATCGCTTCGACCGCGGCGGCGAATCCGGAGATCGTGGCGGGGTCGGTGAACGATCCGTACTGGGGAGAGCCCAGGCCGATCTTGAGCATGTCTGTCACCTGTTCGAGGAGTTCTGCGGTCCGTTCTCGGCTCACCGTGCGGGACACGGATCGACGCTCGATCAACGGCGCGTGAACGCGGGACCGGCTCGGCGAGCGGACAGCCTCAGCGCTTCGCCGCTTCCCGCCGCAGGCGGTCGCTCACCTCGTACACATGCCGGGCCGCGGCGATGTTCACCTCGGCCCGGTCCGAGCTCAGTGCGGTGAACAGGCGGGCCACTTCCTGGAGGAAGTAGGCGGGGCTGTTCGGGTCGTCCTCCGCGCCGGCGACGGTCTCCGACTCGGCGAAGAACGTGACGGCCTCCGAGATCCGCCCCCGGTCCACCAGGACGACCGACAGCAGCCGGGCCGCCATGAAGAACGTCACCGGGTCCTCGCCGTCGCGCAGCCGCCGGATCGCCTCGCGCAGATCGGTCTCCGCCGCTGTGAGATCACCGCGGATGAAGGCGAGCCAGGCCCGAATGTGCCGGATCTGCGCCTTCAGCGCCGGGTCGTCGCACCGTTCGACCGTCGCCACCGCCTGGTCCGTGATGTGTTCCAGCTCCCGCTGATGCGCGGGCCCGGCGAAGAGCCCGCTCGACGCGATCACCGACAGCGCGGCGACGACGATCGTCGAGGCATCGGGGATGTCGCGCAGCACCCGGGCGAACACCGAGACCAGCAGCGTGTGTTCGGCCAGCAACCAGGTGTGTGCCTCCTCGGCGTCGGCGAACCGCAGTCCGGGCAGCGGCACCGAGAAGAGATGGATGCTGAGCGAACCGGCCCGCTCGGTCGCGCTCATGGCCTGGAGCAGGGTGGCGTGCAGGAACATCGTCAGCCGCACCAGCGCCGCCTCGCGGTCCGCGACGGGGTCCTCGCGATCGGCGCGCCGGGCGGCGAACGCCCGTACCAGATCGTGGAATCGGTAGCGGTCGGCCGAATGCGGTTCGAGCAGCCCGGCCTCCACCAGGTGCTCCAGTTGCTCCTCGGTTTCGTGTTCCGGCTGGTCCAGCAGGACCGCGGCGACGGCGACCGGGAAGTCGGCGGCGTCGAGCAGGGCGCACAGGCGCATCGCGCGGGCCCGGTCGGGGGCGAGTGCCCGGTAGCCGACCTGGAAGGTGGCCTCCACCGACATGTCTCCGGCCCGCAGTTCGTCTAGCCGGCGTTCCTCGGCGCGCAGGCGCTGCAGCTGAGCACCGAGCCCGCGTCCGGGGCGAGCCGCCGTGCGGGCACCGATGATGCGCAGCGCCAACGGCAACTGCCCGCAGGCGTGCACCAGTTCCAGCGCGAGGTCCGGGGCGGCGGCGATCTCGGCGTCGCCGGTGAACCGGCCCAGCATGGCCACCGCCTCCCGCTGATCGGGCACCGGTACCTCGAAACGCGTCGCGCCCGGCGGTACGAGCGACCGGTGCCGGGTCGTGATCAGCGCGGCGTTGCCGGGTGTGCCCGGGAGCAGCGGGGTCACCTGGGCGGTGTCGGACGCGTTGTCCAGCAGCACCAGGATCCGGCGGTCGGCGGTCAGGGTGCGATAGGCGCCGGCGCGGACGGTGGGCGTCGCGGGGATCCCGGCGGCGGGCATGCCGAGCGCGAGGAGGAAGTCGACCAACACGTCCGCGGGGTCGGTGGGTTGGCCGCCGTCGCCCCGCAGGTCCACGTAGAGCTGCCCGTCCGGATAGTCGCCGCGGATGCCGTGGGCGACGCGGAGCGCGAGCGCGGTCTTCCCCACGCCGCCGATCCCGCTGAGCACCGCCAGCGCGACGGCTTCCCCGCTGGGCCGCAACGCGAGCCGGAGCCGCTCCCGCAGCCGCTCCCGACCGACGAAGTCGCCGGGTGCCGGGGGGAGTTGCTGTGGGCGGACGCGGGCCGGGGCCTCCTCGACCCGTGTGGTCGCCGACGGGTCGGCTTCGGGGGCGGCGGCGGAGGCTGTGGCATCGGTCGATGCCGTAGGCGCCGTAGGACCGGTCGGGGCGGTGGCACCGAACGACGGCGCGGTACCGGCGAGTTGCCCCTCGGGACGCGGCTCGACGACGTCGGGCTCGGTGCCGCTGAGGATGCGGGTCTGCAGCTCACGCAGCTCCGGCCCCGGATCCATGCCCAGTTCGGCCACCAGGGTCTCGCGGGCCGAGGCGTAGACCGCCAGGGCCTCCGCCGTCCGCCCGGCGCGGTACAGCGCACGCATCCGCAGCGCGTACAGGTCCTCGCGGAGCGGATGGTCGGCGATCAGGGAGATCAGTTCGGTCGCGACGCGCGCGTGGTCGCCCAGTTCGTCGGCGCAACTCAGCTGCGCCACCTGGGCGTTGAGCCGTAGATCGACGAAGCGTCCGCGGTGTCTGCGGGCGTAGGGGCCGGGTACGCCGGACAGCGGCTCCCCCGACCACAGGGCGAGCGCGGCGTCGAACGCCCGCAGGGCGGGGGCGGTTTGCCGCGCGGCACGCAGTTCCTCGCCGTCGCGGACGAGCCGTTCGAAGCGCAGGGCGTCAACGGCCTGTTCCGGAATGCCGAGTTGGTATCCGCCCTGGGTGGTCTCCAGTCGGGAACGCTCCTCGCCCAGCGAGAGGCGGATACGGTAGACGTACGTCTGCACCGAGCGCACCGCGTTGCCGGGCGGCTCTTCCCACAGGGCGTCGATGAGGTGGTCGAGGCCGCACTGGCGTCCTTCGCCGAGCAGCAGCCGGACCAGAACCGCGCGCTGCAACGGGCTGCCGAGATCCAGCACCTGCCCGCCGCGTCGACCGCTCAATGGCCCCAGCAGCCCGAATTCGTACCCGCCCAACGCCATTGCCACTCGACGGATTCTAGTGGCCGAACAAAACGGAAGGCGTACCGGCGCCGATCGTGACCATGCCCGCCCGGGGATCCGGAAAGCCGAATCCAGGGCGGGCTGTGGTTATGGCCGGCCGTGCTGCTCGTGCTGTACGAGGGGCACGGGTCAGCCGCGGCGCAGCATCATGACGACAGCGACGATGACAATGATGACGACGACGGTACCGAGACCTATGTACACGGCTTTCTCTTTCTCTCGGGGAGCGGCACCCCTGGGTGCCGCAGAAAGCCGAGTACCCCCGACAAGGCCTTTCAGCCCGCTGCGGCACCATGATGGGGAAAGCCCTCGGAAAACGAGCCGGTGCCCCCCGTTCCCCTCAGGTCGTCGGCTCAGGTCATCGGCGGTGCGCGGCGCAGTGGAGGGCGCGCTCCACCGTGGCGGCCATGGCCTGCTGGCCCTGGGCGTTGGGGTGGGCGGGCGCGGCCGGGGCCGGGGCGACCAGGGGCTCGATCCAGCGCTCGCCGACTGGCTTGCACATGTCGTGTCCGACCGTCGGGGTGTAGGTGTCGACGAAGCGCGCGCCGTTCGCCGCCGCCTGGTCCGCGATCATCGCGTTGAGCTTCTTCTCGGTGTCCCGCAGATAGGCGAAGTCACCGGCGGCGAGCGGTACGGCGGAGCTGGTGCAGCCGACCCCGTCGTCCGGGAACAGGTCGGGATAGCCGACCACCAGGACCTTGGCGTACGGAGCCCGCTGCCGTACGGCGTCCAGCGCGGCGGCGATCTTGGGGGCGATGTCGTCGACGCGCTGGGCCAGCCGGTCGGTGCCGTCGCTCGTGAAGAAGGTCTGGCACGGGTTGCCCGTCGGGTCCTTGGCGGCCAGTCCGGCGCAGGTGGCCAGGTTGCTGGAGAAGCCGAGGTCGTTGCCGCCGATGGTCAGGGTGACGACGTCCGTGTCCGCGCCGAGTGCGTCCAGTTGCGGCGCTTGCGAACCCTGGGTTCCGGCCAGGGCGGTTGTCGTCGCACCCGAGCAACTTACGTCGGTCACCTGCCAGCTGTTCGCTGCCGCGAGGAGGGACGGATAGTTCTCGTCGGACCGGGCGCACGTGGCGTCGACCTGGTTCGGGATGCCGGGGCCGGAGGCGTAGGAGTCGCCCAGCGCGACGTAGTTGACGGTGGTGTCCGCGCTGGGTATCTGGGCGGCGCTCGCCGCTGTCGCTCCCGCGGCGGCGAGGGCCATCGCGCAACACGCCACCGTGACGCCTCGCAACACGCTTCGCCGGCCCGGAGTTCCCTTGGTCTGTTCGCTGTTCAAGTCCATCCATTCGTCGGACCCCCGGAGCACTCGTCGAGTCGCTCGGCCAACAGGCGTCAGGCGCGGGGGCGTTGTGCAGGCGTGACGTCAAACGGCCGGCGCGCCAAGGAGGTTCGCTGCTGGGGGTAGTGCCGTATTGGTTGTGGCTGCGCCGGAGGTGGGACTCGGCGTAGGCGTGGGCCCGGAAGGCGAGGGCGGGGTCGTCGGAGAGCTGGATGCCGGTGGTGACACGGGTGGGGTTGAACGCCTGCGTGTTCCAGGCGGCTGGTGCAGTTCGTCGGTGAGGTGGTGGGCGGTACGGGTGGCCGCGTCCGCGGCGGTGAGGTCGGCGCGTCCGGCCTCCGGTTCCCAGCGGTACCGCACGGGCCGCCCGGCGCGACGAGGTCGGTGTCACCGCCGTCGTGCAGGTGGAAGCGGACGGCCATCCCGCGGGTCACCGGGGCGGTGTCGGGCGGGTGCGGATCGCCCGGTCCTCCCACAGTTCGTCGATGAGGGTGTCGCGGTGGACGACCGCTCCCCCGGCGAGCAGCAGCCGGGCGACGATCGCGCGGGAGAGGGCGCCCGGAAGAGCGACGGCACCGCTCGCGTCGGCCAGCTCCAGACGGCCGAGCAGTCGGAGGTGCAGGGCGTCGTCGTTCATGTGTCAGCCTTCATCGGCGGTTCCGATGCCCGAAACCTGGATTCCCCATCTGGATTCCGAGCATGCCCATGACCGTACGAGGCAGGCGGTGGTTACCCGCAAGGGATACTAGTACCCATTGGGTACTGTTGGCGTATGACCAAGACATCGGGCCTCTGCGAAGACCCCAAGAGCGTCTACTCCGCGGCCTGCCCCTGCCGCGACATGCTGGACCTGCTCGCCAACAAGTGGAGCGCCCTCGCGCTGGGCGCCCTGGAGGACGGCCCCCAGCGCTTCGGCGCACTGCGCGCCCGGCTGCAGGGCGTGAGCCCCAAGGTCCTCACCCAGACACTGCGCCGCCTGGAGGACTACGGCCTGGTCGACCGCGAGATCTACGCGGAGGTCCCGCCCCGCGTCGAGTACAGCCTGACCCCGCTCGGCAAGGACGCCTGCGCCCCGCTCTCCCATCTGCGCAGCTGGGTGGAGCAGAACATCGACCGGTTCCCGGAGTCCGCCTGACCTGACGACGCCTGCCCTGACGACACGCGGGGCTCCTCACAGCCGCTCTACCTGGATGGTTTCTTTTGGGAAGCAAGATCCCTTGATGGTTACTACCTCCCGATAGGTACCTTGCGGGTCGTGGCCGCCGGTCCTCGTCGGCCCACCGCACGAGTCGAGGAGATCCATGATGAGCGAGACCCGGAAGCCTGCGACGATGCCCGCCGTCGCGTACCGCAAGAGCCTGCCGATCGACGACGCCGAGAGCCTGGTGGACGTCGAACTGCCCGTGCCCGAGCCGGGTCCGCACGATCTGCTGGTCCAGGTGGAGGCCGTCGCGGTCAATCCCGTGGACTACAAGGTCCGGCAGAGCAACGACCCGGGCGGTGAGCTCAAGGTGCTCGGCTGGGACGCGGCCGGTACGGTCGTCGCGGTCGGTGAGCAGGTGGAGTTGTTCGAGGTCGGCGACGAGGTCTTCTACGCCGGTGCGATCGACCGGCCGGGCGCCAACTCCCGTTTCCACACGGTCGACGAGCGCATCGTCGGCCGTAAGCCCGGCACGCTCTCCTTCGCCGAGGCGGCGGCGCTGCCGCTGACCTCCCTCACCGCCTGGGAGGGGTTGTTCGAACGCCTCGGTCTGCGCGAGGGCGCCGCGGAGGAGACCGGCACGCTGCTGGTGACCGCGGCGGCAGGCGGTGTGGGAGCCATGGTGGCTCAACTGGCCCGGGCCCTCACCGGCTTGACCGTGATCGGCACCGCGTCCCGGCCGGAGACCGTCGCGTTCGCGCGTCGCATGGGCGTGACACATGTCGTCGACCACCATCGTCCGCTGCCGGCGCAGGTGGCCGAGGTGGCGCCCGGCGGGGTCGACCACATCTTCGGCACCGCGGGTACGGACCGGAACCTCGCCGCGTACGCCGACATGCTCAAGCCGTTCGGCGGGCTGGTGGCGATCGACGACTTCGGTTCCGTGGAGATCGGCCTGCTGAAGGCGAAGAGCATCTCCTTCCACTGGGAACTCATGTTCACTCGCTCGCTGTTCAGGACCCCGGACCAGGTGACGCAGCACCACATCCTCGACCGGATCGCCCACCTCGTGGACGAGGGCGCCCTGCAGAGCACGGCCACGCAGGATCTCGGCACGATCAACGCCGCGAACCTCCGCGAGGCGCATCGCATCCTGGAGTCCGGCAGCGCCATCGGCAAGGTGACGCTCACCGGATTCTGAGTCGGCTGTGAACCTCCTTCTTCCCCGCCGCGTTCACAGAGCGGATCCCCGCTTACCGGGCGGATGGAGAACAGGCCTTCTCGTAACCATTGAAAGGTGACGGGCATGCAATTGACGAGGTTCACGCAGGAGCAGAGAATCGGCCATCTGCTCAGCTGGGCACATGAATGGAACGGAACCGGGCGAGGGCGAAGTATGTGGGCGTACTCCCTGAGCCTGGGGGGTTCTCACGCCCTTCTGAACGATTGGGTCAACAACGAACGGCTCATGAATCGCCTTACTCCGGAGGAGAGGAGCGCGGTGGAGGCGGCACGCCGGCGGGCGACTCAACGCGAGACCGCCGCGGAACGGGTGGCTCAGTAGCCAGGGATACTCGTACGTCATTCACCGCATGAGAAAGGGAGCGCCGAGGCTGTCGGCGCTCCCTCTCCGCATTCCGGGCAGGCGTCGCGCTCTTTCAGCGCCGCCGACCGCTCACGAGGTGTACCCCCGCTCGGCCAACGCGGCCCGGAGAGCCCTGAGGGCAAGGTGCGTCCGGGACTTGACCGTGCCCGGCGGTATGCCCAGCGTCTCCGCCGTACGGGCCACCGACTGGTCCAGGAACTCGACGTGGACGAGGATCTCGCGGTGCTGCAACGTCAGGTCCGCCAAGGCCTCGCGCACGATCTTCCTGGTGAGGGCCGGGTCCATGGATTCCGGGCCGGGCATGTCGTTCAGGGCGGTGTCGATCGTCTCCGGCGGCCGGGCCTTGCGGGCGCGGTAGCCGTCGATGACGAGGTTGCGGACGACGGTGACGAGCCACGGCCGTATGCCCTCCGCCGCTGGATCGAGGATGTCGGCGTTCTGCCAGGCGCGCAGGACGGCTTCCTGGACCAGGTCCTGGGCCTGATGGCTGTCGCCCCAGAGCAGTCCGGTGGTCACCCTCAGCAGGAACACACCGTGTTTGTCGTAGACGGCGCGGATGAACGCCTCGTCGCGTGCCCGGTCACGGGTTCCGCCGGTCCGGCCGGGCCGTGCGTCCCGGATTCCTGTGTCGTACCTCATCGCCACGTTCCCCCGATGCGCCGTGGGTCGATGCACGGCGCGCCAATTCGTTGAAAGCTGAACGGGGCAACCTTCGGGGGGACCTCTTGCCGGCGGCTTGATGTGCGCTTGCCCGGCCCGCGTGCGCGAGGACAGGCTCAGGAAAGGTGCGGGAAAGGGCGGCGGCGCCGAGCACGCGGACACGCTCTACGGGCGGGCGCCGGTGAGCCGGGATGCTCAGGAGCCGGCCACCCCCGGGATCTCCGCCAAGGCCGCGCGGACCGCGGCTTCCCGCAGTTCGGGGAGCTTGCCGGACCAGTTGCCCAGCATCTCCTCGGCGGGCAGTGTCCGGGCGGCGGCGAGAGTGGTGCGGAGCCCGTCCACGTCGGCCGCGCACGCCGGGCACTCCCGTACATGGCCGTCGACGCGTACCGCGTCCGCGGGATCGAGGGCCGCCATGGCGTACGCGGCCAGTTCGGGCATGTCCTTCTCGCAGTTCACGTCAGGTCACCGCTGTTCCGGAGTGACGTTGTGGTTGTTGACCCGGAACAGGTTGCGCGGGTCGTAGTGCCTCTTCAGAACCCGCAGCCGCTCCAGGTCGTCGGCGGTGAACACGTCCTCCGCCCGGTCGTCACGGCCCGCGAAGTTCGTGTACGCGAGCCCCGTGGACCAGGGGCTCAGTCGCTCGACCAGCCCGCCGAGCATGGCCATTCCGGCGTCGACGATCTCCGGTGGTCCGACGGTCGCTCCCCACACGTTGAACTCGGCGTCCCGGGCGGCGATGGGGCTCGCCGCGACCGGCCGATCCGTCAGCGCTCCGCCGAGATGCCTGATCTCCAGGGCCGTGAGGAGTCCGCCGGCCGCCAACTGGGCGCTCTCCACCAGGGAGTTGACCGCCTCGGCCGGCAACTCGGTGAGAAGGGTGCCCAGTTCCTCGTACGGGAAGGGATCGGCCGGGTCGGTGTGCACGAGGGCGAAGGCACCGTAGGGATGACGGCCGATCGTGTCGATGACGCCCTCGCCGATGGCCCGGAAGGGAGCGATGAGTTTCTCTGCCTCCTCGTCGGAGCCGAGGTGGGTGACCCGGACGTGGGCGAGGAAGCGGCCGCGCAGCGGTTCGGGAATCGCCGGTACCGACGGGAGGTTGAGCAGCGCCACCGAGCAGGTGAAGGCGTCGGGCGCGTCGCGGACCACCTCGGGGAAGGCGCGGAGCACGGCCTCGGCGTCGTCGGCGGGGAAGTAGATTCCGCCGCCGTAGAAGGAAGTCACGGGGAAGAGCCGGATCTCCAGCGCGGTCACGATCCCGAAGTTGCTGCGTCCGCCGCGCAGGCCCCAGAACAGTTCCGGTTCCAACTCCGGTGTGACGCGGCGCAGTTCACCGTCCGGTGTGACGACCTCGATCGCCACGACGTGGTCGGCGGCCCAGCCGTAGGACCGGCCCAGGAACGGGCTGAGGCCGCCGCCGATGGTGAAGCCCACGACTCCCACCAGCGGGCTGGACCCGTTCAGCGGTGCCAGCCCCTCCGCCTGGGCGGGCTCCACGACGTCCGACCAGATCGCGCCCGCACCCACCCGGGCCATGCCACGCTCGGTGTCGATCTCGACCGTACGCATCGCCCGCGTCGTGACGAGCAGGAAGTCGTCCGCGGCGGGGAACGGCTGATGCCCGGTGGCCATGACCCCGACGGGCAGGTCACGCGCGGCGGCGAACCTCACCGCGGCCCGCACATCGTCGGCGCCGGCCGCGGCGACGACCAGGCAAGGCCCTTGCTGGTAGCGCAAGTTGAAGCCCGCCACCGCTCCCGCGTAGCCCGCGTCGTCCGGGGCGAACACGAATCCCTCGATCCGGTCGGCCAGTTCGGCGACGGTGTCCTCTCCGGGAACGGTCCGCCCCTGGTACTCGGTCATGGTGCTGTGCCTTTCGTCGGAGAACCGGCCCTGTCCGACGGTCACTTGGCACAGCGGGGGACACGGCTCCACGACGCGACGCGAGGCGACACGGCGGCGGCCGCGTCCCGGTGACCAGGTGCCGTCTGGTCGCTGCTACGGCGCGCACCTCGAAGAGGTTCACTGTCCGCGTACGGTCCGTCGCCGGGCCGCTCGCCAAGGTCAGGGGCTCAGCTGAAGGCGGCCAGCACGGAGGGGCTGTCCGCGAGCCAGTCGCACTCCTGGTCCGCCCCACCCGGCCCGTTCGCCCCGTAATGGGCGTCCAGCCTGTCCAGCAGCACGCCCACCGCGTGTCGGGCGAGCGGTTCCAGGAGCCCGGCGTGCGTCTGGCGCCCCCGGTCGATCCAGGCCCGCGCGTCGTCCGCGGCGGTGGGACTCGGCGGACCGAACGTCGCGAGGACAGCCAGACCGACGGCCGCGACCGCTCTGCGGTCGGGCGGGGCTCCCGGACAGCACCAGACACCGTGGAGAATCCGCTCCGCGTCCGCGAAACGGCCGCCCCGGACCGCCAGCACTCCGCGCAGGTTGGCCACGGCCGCCTGGAGGTCGTCCGCGCCCAGTTCGTCCGCGAGCCGGCTCACGTCCGTCAGCCGCTCGTCGGCCGCCGCGAACTCCCGCTCGGTGATGTCCAGGCAGACCAGCCTGAGCAGTACGTACGCCCAGCGGGTACGCGCCCCCACGGCACGCAGGATCCGGGCCGCTTCGGTCCACTGCTCACGAGCCCGGGTCCGCAGGCCGTCACTCTCGTCCGCGTCGCCGCAGAGGGTGAGGGAGAAGACCCGGGCGAAGTCGTCGTCGGCCGCGCGCGACGCCGCCACCGCGATCAGCCCGTGCCGACGGGCCCCCTCGGTGTCCCCGTGCTGCAGGCAGTAGGTCGACCAGTTCGTCTGCAGGACCGCCCGGTCCCAGTGGAACTCCGTGTCCACCACGGCGGCCTCCGCCACGGCGAAGCGCTCCTCCACGTCGTCGTGCCCGTTGAGCAACGCGTGGAGCGTGTCGTAGCAGAGGCCCAGGACGGCGAGGTCGGGGTTCTTCGCGTACTGCCACGCCTCCTTGTGCCTGTCCACATAGGAACTGGCTTCCGTGTGGTGTCCGGCAACGTGATGGAGCCAGGTGAGCCAGGCGATGGTGTAGAAGAGCGCCCACTCGTCCTCCTCCGTGGGCTCCGCGGTCCGCTGTCCGGCTGTCGCGTCGTAGGCCTGCAGACTGCGTTGGAGGCGGTCGATCCCCTCTTCCTCCCGGCCGTTGATGAACCAGAAGTAGCCCAGCCGCGCCTCCAGCAGCAGGGCCTCGGCCTCCCGGGACCTGGCCGTCATCAGGTCCGATGCCGCCCTGATGTTGGCGGACTCCTCGGTGAGGCGCCTGGCCCACTCCCGCTGGTCACGGGAGGAGAGTCCCGCGCTGCCGTCGCGGACGAAGCGCGCGGCCCATGTCATGAGGCGTTCCTCGGCTTCCGGCGCGCGGCCCTCCTCCCGGAGCCGGGTGAGCGCGTACTCGCGGACCGTCTCCAGCATCCGCAGCCGGTTCCCGTCGGGCGTGGAGACCGGGACGAGCAGGGACTTGTCGACCAACTGCCCCAGGACGTGGAGCAGTTCGGCGCTGTCCGCCCCGGGCAGGGGAGTTGCGGCTTCCACGATGTCGAGGGTGCAGCCGCCCACGTACAGGGCGAGTTCCGTGAGCAGCCGCTGTTCGGTGGTGTCGAGGAGGGCGTAGCTCCAGTCGAGGACTGCGCGCAGGGTGCGGTGTCTGGCGGGCGCGGTGCGCTCCCCCTTGATCAGCAGGGTGAAGCGGTTGTCGAGGCGGGCCTCGATCTCACGGACGGTCAGGAGCCGGACGTGCGCGGCGGCGAGTTCCACCGCGAGCGGCAGTCCGTCGAGCCTGCGGCAGAGGCGGCGGATGTCGTGCAGCGCCGCCGCGTCCGGGGCGAAGGACGGGTCGATCATCGCGGCCCGGGTGCCGAACAGGTCCGCGGCCTCCTCGTCCGGCATCGGCGCGAGCGGGTACAGCACCTCGGCCGCGACCTCCAGCGGTGCCCTGCTGGTGGTCAGGACGGTCAGTCCGGGACACCGGCCCAGCAGCGTCGCCACGAGCGGGGCCACGGCGTCGAGCAGGTGCTCGCAGTTGTCGAGGGCGAGGACGGCCGACCGTCCGGCCAGGAACGAGGTGAGCCGCTGGACGTAGTCGTGCGGTGGCTGGTCGGGCCGGACGGAGGTGTCGGACAGGCCGAGCGCGGAGGCGACCACCGCGAGCACGTTCGCCTCGTCGGCCGGGGCCAGATCGACCCACCAGACGCTGCCGCGGGACGGCTGGACCAGCGCGCACATCTCCAGCGCCAGACGGGTCTTGCCGACGCCGCCCGGCCCCAGCACGGTCACCAGCCGCTCCCGGCCGACGACTTCGCACAGCGCGGCCAGCTCCTTGCGCCGGCCGACGAACGGGCCCAGCGGGCGGATCGGGCCGCCTTCGCCGGACACGGGTGCCGGGCGGACGTCCGTGCGCGGGGAGGACGGCCGGTCGGGCAGGGAACCCGGACCCTGGAGAGTCGACTCGTGCCCTTGCGGCGCCGGTTCGCGCCCTTGAAGAGACGGATCGTGCGCTCGACGCGACGGATCGCGCCCCTGGAGGGACGGATCGTGGCGGAGTATCGCGGCGTGCAGGGAGCGCAGTTCCTGCGAGGGAGCGACGCCGAGTTCGGACTTCAGCAGGCGACGTCCCGTGTTGTAGACCTCCAGGGCCTCCGCGAACCGCCCGCAGCGGTAGAGCGCGAGCATGAGACGGGCCCGGGACCGCTCGCGCAGCGGTGCGAGGGACAACTGGGCCTGCAGTTCGGGGACCAGCTCCTTCGCGCGGCCGAGTTCGAGGCCCGCGGTGGCCGCGTCCTCCAGAGCGCCGAGCCGCAGATCCTCAAGGCGGGTCCGCTCGGTCTCGAAGACCCGTCCCTCCAGGCCGTCCAGGGCGCGACCACGCCACATCGACAGCCCCCGCCGTAGCTCGCTCTCGGCCTTCTCGTACTCCGCCGCCGCGAGATGCTCACGCCCGTCCCGGACGGCGGCCTCGAAGTCGGGTACGTCGACCTCGTCCTCCGGTCCCAGGACGATCCGATAGCCGCCGTGGTCGAACAGCAGGCGGGTGTCCTCGCCCCGCGCCGCGAAGGCCGCGCGCAGCTTGGCCATCTGGACCTGGAGCGCGCCGACCGGGTTCTTGGTCGTGCGCTCCTCCCACAGTTCTTCGACGAGGCTGTCGCGCTGTACGACGGCCCCGTGGGCGAGCAGCAGCCGTCCCACGATCGCCCGGGACACGGCGCCGGGCGGGACGACCGCGCCGTCGGCGGTCACCAGCTCCAGGCGGCCGAGCAGTCGAAAGCGCATGCCCGCCATCCTGCCGTGGCCGGCCGAATGCCCCGAAGGGCTCGTCGGCGCGTCGCGGAGCGAGCGTTCCGGGTCGATGTCCCGCGCGGTCCCTCGTCGTGAACCAAGTCGTCGGACGCCCCGTAGCCGTCAACGTCCACCGAACGCCGCGCGGGACCAGGAGCTGAAATGATCCGGAACATCGTCCTCTTCAAGCTCGACGAAGGCCTCACGCGCGAATCCCCCGAAGTCACGGAGGGGTTCGAACTCGTGAAGAGGCTCGACCGGGAGATCCCCGAGATCCGCCAGTGGGCGGTCGGCTGGCACGTCTTCGACGAGACACCCGCCTCCTACGACTTCGCGCTGAACAGCCTCTTCGACGACACCGCCGCCTTCCAGCGCTATTTCAACCACCCCGCGCACCTGGCCGCGATCGCCCACTGGATGCATCACGCTTCGTGGGTGGTCGTCGACATCCACGTCTGAGGCTTGTGACGGTCGTGGCCCGGTGTCGCCGTCAGGTGGCGACGGCCTGGAGCCTCGCGTTGCGCGCGTCGATCGCTTCCTGCGTGGAGGGCACGATGAGTTCGCCGCCGTCCGTGACGCTGTTCTGGGCGAACTCGGCGTAGGGGCGCTGGCGTTGCTCGTACCGCGCGAACGCCACCGTGTGGTCGCCGCCCGCGTCTTCGAGTTCCTCGGCGAGGAAGTGCGCGCCGCTGATGGCCAGTGAGGTGCCGCGGCCGGAGAGCAGCGCCGCGCAGTGCGCGGCGTCGCCGACCAGGACGATACGGCCGCGGTGCCAGGTGGGCAGGTGGATCTGGCTGACCGAGTCGAAGTAGAACTCGGGATCGGCGCGGACCGCGTCGAGCAGCTCCGGGACCTTCCACTCGGTGTGTCCCGCGAAGGCGTCCAGGAGGATCGTCTTCTGGGCATCGAGGTCGCGGTGGTCGTAGTCGAGGAGCCCGGAGCGGAAGAGGAACACCCCGAACGCCTTGTTCCTGTAGCGGGCGACGCTCGCGAGGTGGCCGGGGTAGTTGTACAGCGGGCTGGTCCGGTCGTCGGCCCGGGCTTCGGCGGGCAGGTCGGTGAGGGCGACGTAGAGGCCCAGGTGGCGCAGGTAGTCACGTTCGGGCCCGAAGGTCAGCCTGCGGGTGACCGAGTGCAGGCCGTCGGCGCCCACGACGAGGTCGAAGCGTTCGGCGCGGCCGGAGACGAAGTGGGCGTCGACGCCGTCGCCGTCGCCGGTGAGTGCGTCGACGGAGTCGCCGAAGACGATGTCCGTCGACGCCGGCAGTGCGGCGGCGAGCGTACGTACGAGGTCTTCGCGCGCGATCTCGATGTCGTCCCCGGAATCGCTCATCTCCTCGACCGGCAGACGGGCGGCCACGGAACCGTCGGCATGGACGAACATGCCGTGCTCCGCCATCCGGATGCGCTGCTCACGGAGTTCGGGCAGCACCCCCATCCGGTCGGCGCACTCGATGGCGTCGCCGCGGACGTCGATCGGAGCGCCGGTGACGCGCAGGTGTGCGGCGCGTTCGACGAGGGTCACCCGGTGGTCGCGGTTGCCGAGTTCCAGTGCCGTGGCCAGACCGGCGATGCCGCCGCCGGAGACGAGGATGTTCACGGGGAGTCCTGTCCTGTTCGGTCGATTGCGGGGTACTGCGCGCACGGCTCGCCGCGCAGCTAAAAGCGTCAACCTGTCGCATTAAAGCTAACACGTCAATCTGTTGCGTTAGGCCTTAAGGTGAGGGGGTGACGGCGACCCGAGAGCAGGACACGGACACGGACGACGCGGCCGAGCCGGTGACCACGCGGCGGCCGGGGGGCCGCACGGCCCGTACCCGGGCCCGGATCCTGGAGGCCACGTTGCGTCTCGTCGCCCGGGACGGCATCGCCGCCCTGCGCTACGAGGAGGTCGCCGAGCTGGCCGGCGTGCACAGGACGAGCGTCTACCGCAACTGGCCCGACCGCGAGGAACTCGTGACCGCGGCACTGCTCCAGTACTCGGGCACGGTGGAGCTGGAGGACACCGGGGACCTGCGCCACGACCTGGTCGACTACCTGGTGGCGCTGGCCGGCCTGTTGTCCACGACGACCGGCCGTGCCATGCAGCGCGCCATCCAGGACGCGGGGGAGAACCCCGAGGTCGCCCTGCCCGTCGATCGGATCTTCGAGCAGCGTCTGGCCCGACTCCAGCAGGTCGTGGACCGCGCCGTGGCACGCGGTGAACTGCCGCCGGTCGACGGCTACTTCCTCGCCGAGATGCTGACCGGCCCGGTCCACCTGTACGTCAGCCGGGGCCTGCGTCCCTTCACCCGCGCCGAGGCGGAAAGGATCACGGATGTGGTCCTGGCGGGGCTGCGGCACACGGCCGGATAACCGTCGGGAACAGGGTTCACCTGCCGACGTGTCAGGTCGTGTCACGTCGTGTCAGGTCGTGTCACCTGAGGGAACGCGAAGGGTGCCCGGCAGACAGAGAACCCGCCGGGCACCCACCCTTCCCTGATGACTGCCGCCTACCGCCTCATCGCGACGTCAGACCGGAGATCCGCCACAGCCCGTCACCGGCGCCACCGGCCATGTACGCGTCCCCGGACGCCACCAGCGAGAAGCTGAAGCCGTTGATCCCGACGAGGTTGGTGACGTGGGACTGCACCCCGGTGGCGGCGTTCACCCGCTTCACCTCGTCGCCGACCATGAAGTAGACCAGACCGTCGCCGCCGACCGAGATCGACGTGGGTTCGTAGGTCTCACTGGCCAGCACCCGCGTCGCACCCGTGGCCACGTTCGTCTGCAGAATGCGGCCTTGGCCCATGTCCGCGGTGTAGGCGAGTCCCGCCTTGTCGAACGCGAGGCCGTAGGAGAAGCCGAGCCCCGTGGCCACCACGCGCGACGTCCCGCCGTCCGGGACGGCGACGATCTCTCCGTTGCCGTCGGTGACATAGGTCGTGGTGCCGAAGCGGGCCACGCCGAAGAGCGAGGGCAGGCCGGCGGCCAGGGTACGGCGAGCACCCGTGGCGAGGGTGACCTGCTGGAGCGTGCCGTCGAAGGCGGTGATGTACGCGCTGCCGTCGGCGACGGCCACCCCGCGGAGGTTGCCAAGACCCGTGGTGACCGTGTCGAGCGCTCCGGTGGCCAGGTCGAGCTTGAGCAGATCGCCTCCCGAGTACGCCAGGTACAGCGCGCCCGCGTTGTCGGAGGCGATGGCGACCGGTGAACCGGCCGTCGGCGCGATCCGTACACAGTCCGTGGACGGGCACTTGACGTCACCCGTCGCGGCAACTGCCGGAGCGGCGAGGGTCATTGTGGCCCCCGACGCCAGCAACGCGCCGAGTGCCAGCGCCACGCCGAGCGCTCGCCCACGGCTGGTGAGCGAGCGGGCAGGGTGGTCGAGCGGGAGTCGCGTCGCGGTCCTAGATCTCATCATTGAGTCCATCCGTTCCTGTCCGTCGACGATGGGTACGCGCCCACGGGATCGCCGCGGGCACCGCATTGGCTACGCGCGGGGGTACGGGGAGGTTCACCAAGGGGGTCGGATTCAGGTCCGGACTTCAAAAGACGGGCGGTACCCGGCCCCGAGCAGCACCGCGCCCGCCCGCATCGACCGAAGTGGCGGCCCGATCACCCTGCCGCCAGGCTGACAGCAGACGTGCCATCACGCGCAGACACGCAAACGGACACACAAGGGGACTGGTTCCACATGCAGATCGATCTGACCGGACGCACCGCCCTGGTGACGGGCTCGACGCAGGGCATCGGCGCGGCGATCGCCGCGGGACTCGCGCGCTCCGGCGCCCGGGTCGGGGTGAACGGCCGGGACGAGCAGCGGGTCGCGGAGGGCGTCGCGCGGCTCGCGGCGGAGGTCCCCGGCGCGGACTTCGTCCCCGTGGCCGCCGACGTCGCGAACGCGGAGGGCGCCCAGCGCGTCCTGGAGTCGCTGCCCGAGGTGGACATCCTCGTCAACAACCTGGGCATCTTCGGCTCCGCCGACCCGCTGGAGATCAGCGACGAGGAGTGGCGCCGCTATTTCGAGGTGAACGTGCTGGCCGCGGTACGGCTGACCCGCATGTACCTGCCGGGCATGACGGCGCGCGGCTGGGGCCGGATCCAGTACATCGCGAGCGACTCGGCGGTCGTCATCCCGGCCGAGATGATCCACTACGGCATGTCCAAGACCGCGCTCCTCGCCGTCGGCCGCGGCTTCGCGAAGCAGGCGGCGGGCACGGGGGTGACGGTCAACTCGGTCATCGCCGGCCCCACCCACACCGGCGGCGTCGAGGACTTCGTCTACGAACTCGTCGACCGCGACCTGCCCTGGGACGAGGCCCAGCGCGAGTTCATGCGGAAGCACCGGCCGCAGTCCCTCCTGCAACGGCTCATCGAGCCCGAGGAGATCGCCCACATGGTCGTCTACCTCAGCTCCGACCAGGCCTCGGCCACCACGGGCGGAGCCCTGCGCGTCGACGGCGGATACATCGACTCGATCCTGCCCTAACGCCCTCAACTCATAGTCGCCGCACGCACTTCGTCCCCCAGAACTACGGTGTCCCACCATATGTGCCGCTGACGTGCCCCTTCCTATCCTGAGCCTGCTGCTGATGGGCGGGGCGACCTTCGCGATCGGGCTGCTGCCGACCCACGCGACCGTCGGAGCGGCGGCCCACGACCCCGCCTGCGAAGGACACGGCGAGTGCGACGGACGCCGCGGACGCTCGCACCGCCTGATCCCCACGCGCGGTACCGGCCCTCGTACGCCCCGCGCCGACGAGGGGCACCGGCACACCGGAACCGCCAACCTCCTTAGTCTCAGGGCGAGTTGGATCTCCAGGACGCGTCCCGGTCGATGGCGGCCGCGGCGAGCGCGGCGAAGGAGCCGAGCAGCGCGATCTGCTCCCGCTCGAAGACCCGCGCCCGCCGGTCCGCCGCGAACAGCACCCCGATGACCCGGTGCCCGAGCATCAACGGCACCCCGAGGATCGCCACCAGGCCCTCGTCCCGCACCCCGGAGTCGATGGTCAGGGTGTGCTGCAAGCGGTCGTCCTTGAAGTAGTCGTCGGTGACGTACGGCCGTGCCGTCTGGGCCACGAGTCCGCCGAGTCCCTCCCCCATGCCCAGCCGCAGCTGCTGGAAGCGGGCCGCGACCGATCCCTCGGTCACCCGCAGGTAGGTGTCGCCCCTGGCCGGGTCGTTGAGGCTGAGGTAGGCGATGTCGGTGCCGAGCAGCGACCGGGCACGCTGGACGATCGCCCGCAGTACGGCGTCCAGGTCGCGCAGTCCGGCGAGGTCGTGGGCCGTCTCGAAGAGCGCGGACAGCTCGGCCTCGCGTCGTCGGCGTCCCTCCAGCTCCGAACGCACGCGCAGCGCGAGGGTCTTGGCGTGTTCGAGCCCCGCGATCAGCTCGGCCGCTCTTCCCTCGGCGCGGGCGAGCAGTACGGGCTGCTCGTAGGCGTCGGCGGAGGCGCCCCGGGCCAGCAGTTCGAGGAACGGTGCCTCGGCACTGCTCGGTCGCGCTGCGGCACCGGTGGCGGTGGCGGAGCGCTCGGCGGACTGCACGTGATCGCTGGACATGCTCACAGGATTCCCCATCGCCGGGCCGGCCGGTCAGGCCTGTGGACAACTCGAAAATCGCCTGTGCACGAGGTGCTTCAGTGCGCGGTCCATCCGCCGTCCAGCACCAGCGAGGTTCCGGTGACGAAGAACGCGTGCGGGCCGCACAGATGGGCGACGGCCTCGGCGACCTCCTCCGGCTCGATGAGCCGTTTGACCGCGCTGTCCCGCAGGAGCACCTCGGTCAGGACCCGTTCCTCGGGGATGCCGTGCGCCTGTGCCTGGTCGGTGAGCTGTCGCTCGGCCAAGGAGGTGCGCACATAGGCGGGGTTCACACAGTTCGAGGTGACGCGATGGGGTGCGCCTTCGAGCGCGGCGGTCTTGGAGAGTCCTTCCAGACCGTGCTTGGCGGCCACATACGCGGACTTGAAGGCGGAGGCGCGCAGCCCATGGACGGAGGACACATTGACGATCCGCCCCCAGCCCTGCCCGTACATGTGGGGCAGGGCGCCGCGGATGAGCCGGAAGGGCGCCTCCAGCATCACGGTGAGCACCGTGTGGAAGACGCCGGGCGGGAACTCCTCGATGGGGCGCACCAGTTGCAGCCCCGCGTTGTTCACCAGGACATCCGTACCGACGGCGGCGCGCTCGGCGGCGTCCAGGTCGGTGAGGTCGAGGAGGCTCGCGTGGGTCCCGGGGAGAGCGTTGGGCACGGTCATGGGGCGAGCCCAGACAGCGCCCCCACCCCGCCACATATGGGCCGAGCACAGACTTCAGTCGGAACTCGTAGTGTCAAACCATGTGGGTGCGTCGGCCAGGGTCTGCTTGATCCGGAACAGCTGGTGATCACTGAGCTCGGGCAGCGCGTCCAGCTCGAACCAGCCGACCTCCAGCGACTCGTCGTCGTTCACGGCCGCCTCACCACCGACGGCCCTGCACCGCAGCGTGATGTCCATGAACTGACACGCGTCACCGTTGGGATAGCTGATCGGTCCCCCGGCCTTCACCATGACGACCCGTTCCGCGACGCACTCGACGGCCGTCTCCTCGAACACCTCGCGCACCGCGCAGACCGCGGGCTGCTCACCGGGCTCGGGAATGCCGGAGGGCAGCGCCCACTCGTGGTTGTCCGCCCGCTTGCCCAGCAGGACGCGACCCGCGTCGTCGAAGACAACGGCGCTGACCCCGGGAAGCCACAGCAGTTGATGCCCCGCGGAGGCCCGGATCGTACGGATGAAATCAGGAGTAGCCATGCTCCGACCCTAACGGGACGATCCATGGCCACTCCACGAACTGCCGTGCGCGCGGCGGGCGTACAGCAGGCGTACGGCTACACGTCGCCCGCGCGCCGCCCGCGCACACCGGCGGCGACCGCCCAGCCGAGGCCGGCCGCGGCGATGAGCACCAGGGCCATCTCGGGCAGGATGCCGAGCTTCGTGGCCGGGGTCTCCGAGGAGCGCAGCGGCACCTTCTGGACCAGGGAGTCGGCCACGAACATGCCGGTCTTCTGGGTGATCTTCCCGTCCGGCATGATGATCGCGCTGACGCCGCTGGTCACCGGGACGGTGACGGTCCGGCTGTGCTCGACCGCGCGGACCCGGGACATGGCGAGCTGCTGGTAGGTCATCTCGCTGCGGTCGAAGGTCGCGTTGTTGCTGGGCACGGAGATCAGCTGGGCGCCGTCGGTGACCTCGGAGCGCACGGCCCAGTCGAAGGCGGCCTCGTAGCAGGTGACCAGGCCGATCTTGGCGCCGTTCATGGTGAAGACGCCCGGCTTGGTGCCCCGGCTGAAGTCCTGGCGGACCATGCTGGTCCAGTTCTTGTTGATCGCCCCGAGCAGCGAGCGCATCGGGAGGTACTCGCCGAACGGCTGGATCTGCCGCTTGTCGTAGGTGTCGGTCGGGCCCTTCACCGGGTCCCAGAGGATCTGCTCGTTGTAGAGCTTGCCGCCCCGTTCGACGACACCGCCGACCGAGATGGGCGCGCCGATCGCCTTGGCCGCCGCGTCGATGTCGGTGTACGCCTGGGCGTCGGCGAAGGGGTCGACGTCGGAGGAGTTCTCCGGCCACAGGACGACATCGGGCTTGGCGACCTTGCCCGCCTTGACCTTCGCGGCCAGCCGCAGGGTCTCCTTGACGTGGTAGTCGAGCACGGCCCGCCGCTGGGCGTTGAACTCCAGCCCCGCGCGCGGGACGTTGCCCTGGATGACCGCGACCGTCGTGGTGCCGTCCTCGGCCTTGTCGCTCACCAGGGACCGCGCGGCCACCGCGCCGACCACCGGTACGGCCACGCTCAGCAGGGCCACGGCCGCGGCGGACCGCCGTACGACACGGGTGTTCCGGCTCTCCAGGGCCAGGCGGACGATCTCGTAGAGGCCGAAGCCGCACAGGACGACCGCGAAGCCGAGGACCGGGGTGCCGCCCACCGCGGCGAGCGGCAGGAAGACGCCGTCCGCCTGTCCGAACGCGATCTTGCCCCAGGGGAAGCCGTGGAAGGGGACACGCGCGCGTGCCGCCTCACCGGCGATCCACAGTGCCGCCGCCCACAGCGGCCAGGCGGGCAGCTTCGCGACCGCGGTGATGGCCGCGCCGACCAGCGCGACGAAGATCGCCTCGACCACGACCAGGGCGATCCAGGGTCCGGGGCCGACCTCCACGCCGGTCCACACCAGCAGCGGCAGCAGGAACCCGAGGCCGAAGAGGTAGCCCAGTCCGAGGCCCGCCTTCCAGCTGCGGCCCCGCAGCACCCACCCGAAACAGGCGAACGCGGGCAGCGCCAGCCACCACAGGGTGCGCGGCGGGAAACTGACGTAGAGCAGCACTCCGGAGAGCGCGGCTACGGCGGCCGGGACCAGACGGACGAGGCGGGCGAGTCGCGATCTGGGCGCGGCCTGCGGCTTCAGCTGGTCCGACTCGTCCACGGAAGTTGCGGTGACGGTCACTCCGGGAGTGTACGGCGGTCGGCCTCGGCGTTCACAGCACGGTCCGGATGGCAGCCCGGGGCACTGAGCAGGGCCGCAGCAGCATCGTTCCTGCGCAACTCGTCCACAAATCGGTCATCAGCCGTTACGGTGTGCCGGAGCCCCTGTCGTGCGGTCGGTCCAGGCCAGGACGGCCGGGGCCGGTCACGGGTCGGGGGCGGCCCGGTTCAGGGGGCGCGGGGTGGGTTCCACGGGGACGGCGTCGGCGACCGGTCCGGACGCCGACAGTGAAAGACGAAACGTTTCGGATGCGGCGGGCATCGCGGTGCTCGGTTCGTGTGCCGCGTGGTCGCTGATCACCGCCGCCATGCACGACGGCCGTCCCGAGGGCGTGCTGCTGGCGGTCCTGGCGGTCGCCGCCGGTTACGCGTCGGGGCGGATCTCCGGAGCGCTCGTACCGGTCGCCGCGCCCTGTGTGGGGGCGCTGGCCGGGCTCGGCATGGCGCTGGCCGAACCGCGTCTCACCCCGGGCCCCCAGTTCGCCGTTCCGCTCGGTCACGCCGGTGCGACCGCGGCCCTGCTGACCCTGGCCGTGGGTTCCGCGTGCTGCTCCGCCTGGGCCGCCTCGGCACCGGCCCTGCGGCTCGCGCTGTGGCTGCTGGCGGCCGGGATCACCGTCAGCGCGGCCGTCCTGGGCTCGCTCTCGGGATTCGTCCTGTGCACGGCGGTGCTGCTGTGCTCGCTCGCCGCCGGCCGAATGCGGCGCCGAGGTCTGGGCATCGCGGGCCTGGCTCTGGCCACGGCGCTGGTGACCGGCGTGACCTGGGCCGTCGCCGGAAACGTGCTCCCGGACGGACTGACCGCTTCCCTGGAGGGCCAGTTGACCCCGCACCGGGTCCAGCTGTGGCAGGACGCCCTGCACATGGCCCACCAGGATTCCGCAATCGGGGTGGGCCCCGAACGCTTCGGAGAGCTGAGCGGCGCGGCGGCCGAGGCCCTGCTCCCGGACGGCAAACCGCACTCCGCGCCGCTTCAGCTGGCGGCCGAGCAGGGAATCGTCGGCGTGCTCCTGCTGGCGGCGACCTACGGCTGGGTGCTCCACGCGCTGTGGCGCACCACGCGCTCCACGCCGATCGCGCTCACCGCGGGTGCCGCGCTGACGGGGCTCGCGATCGTCGCCTCGGTCGGCAACGCGCTGAGCTTCACCTCGGTGTCGGTCGGCGCCGGTTTCCTGGCCGGGCTGGCCACGGCCCACCCGCTCGCCGAGGACACCTCACGCACCGCGCCGGACGCACACGCGCGTGGCGACCAGTTGGCCCCGTGACGGACGAGGAACGCGTCAGAGCACCGCGCCGGACTTGGGCGGTGCCAGCCGGTCCGTGATGATCCGTACGGCCGCCTCCGCGTTGTCCACGGTGATCGTGAACGTGTGCCCGTCCCACAGCCGCAGGACGATGCCCTCACCACGCCGTACGACGACGGCGGTGCCCTTCTCGGGCCGCCAGCGGTAGCCCCAGCCGCCCCACTGGCGCGGGGTGACGTGCGGGGCGAACTCGGCGCCCGCGACGCTCGCGAGGGGGATGCGGCGGCGCGGCAGACCGATGTGGCCGCAGCGCACTTCGAGGGACTCCGTGTCCACCTTCAGGCCGACGTGCACGAAGGCGAGCGTGCCGAACAGCATGAGCAGTCCGGCCGCGATGCACCCGACGACGGACATGACGAGCGGGGCGATGCCGGACGTCCAGGTGGAGTCCACGGCCAGCTCGATGCCGAGCGCCATGCAGGCGGCACCGGCGAGCGCCAGCAGCCACTGGAACCGGTTCGTCGCGCGTCCGGTCCAGATCTCGGTCTGCGGGAAGGTTTCGTCGCGGGGATGGTCCCTCATGCCTACGAGACTACTCAGGTTTCGCTGCGCGGGTACGCCGTTGCGGAGGGTGACCGTTTTGTGCGGCGCCACGGTGGACACACAGGGTCCGGTCCGTCGCCGGTGCTCAGTGGGCGGGCGTGACGGCCCGCAGAAGTCGGCCCTCGGCGTAGACCGACGCGGCGGCGGGCAGCGCACCCTCACGGCCGTTCAGGAGCACCGTCACGGTGCCGTCGGGCAGCGCCTCGGGGGCAGGCTTTTCACCGATCCGGCGCAGTGCCTGGGCGGCCACCGCGTCGGCGGAGCCGTGCAGGACGAGCGGCGGGCGGTCGGTGCGCTGCACGGCGGCGCGGATGCGTTCGGCGACCAACTCGTAATGGGTGCAGCCCAGGACGACGGTCGTTACATCGTCGGGGGTCAGCTCGGCGGCAGCGGCGACGGCGGCGTCGATGGCCGCCTCGTCCCCGTGCTCCACGGCCTCGGCCAGTCCCCAGCACGGGATCTCGGTCACCGGTACACCGTCGGCGAAGTCCTTGATGAGGCCGCGCTGGTAAGGGCTGCCGGTGGTGGCGGGCGTCGCCCAGATCGCGAAGGGCGTGCCACCGGCGGCGGCCGGCTTGATCGCCGGGACAGTGCCGATGACCGGGATGCCGGGCTCCAGGTGGTCGCGCAGGACCGTCAGGGCGTGGACGGTCGCGGTGTTGCAGCCGATGATCAGGGCGTCGGGCCGGTGCGCTGCGGCGGCCTCGGCGACGGCCAGCGCGCGCTGGGCGACGTCTTCCGGTGTCCGCGGTCCGTAGGGCATGCCCTCGGGGTCCAGGGAGAGCACGAGATCCGCGTCGGGGCGCACCCGGCGTACCGCCGCGGTGGCCGCCAGAAGGCCGATTCCGGAGTCCATCAGCGCGATCTTCACCCGGCCACGATAGACGATGGCCTCTGTGGATCCGCTGCCGTGGGGCAGACTGCGCCCGTGAGCGCCATCGTGTGGATCGCCGCAGGATCCTTCGCCGCCTGGCTGTGGCTGCTGTTCTGTCAGGGCTTCTTCTGGCGCACCGACATCAGGCTCCCGACCCGTACCGACCCCGACGACTGGCCGTCGGTGTGCGTGGTGGTCCCGGCCCGCGACGAGGCCGCCGTACTGCCCGAGAGTCTGCCGTCGCTCCTCGCCCAGGACTATCCCGGACGGGCGGAGGTCTTCCTTGTCGACGACGGCAGTTCGGACGGCACCGGGGAACTGGCCCGCGAGCTGTCCTCACGGCACGGCGGGCTGCCGCTGACCGTGGACTCCCCCGGCGAACCGCCTGCCGGTTGGACGGGCAAGCTGTGGGCCGTACGGCACGGCATCGGTCTGGCACGCGCGCGTGGCCCCGAGTACCTGCTGCTGACGGACGCGGACATCGCGCACGCCCCGGACAGCCTGCGGGAGTTGGTGGCGGCGGCCCGCAGCGGCGGCTTCGACGCCGTGTCGCTGATGGCCCGGCTGCGCGTGGAGAGCCTGTGGGAGCGGCTCGTGGTGCCGGCGTTCGTCTACTTCTTCGCGCAGCTGTATCCGTTCCGCCGGATCGGCAAGCGGTCGGCGCGGACGGCGGCCGCTGCGGGCGGTTGTGTCCTGCTGCGCGCCGACGCCGCCGAGCGGGCGCGGATCCCGGACGCGATCCGGCAGGCGGTGATCGACGACGTGGCGCTCGCGCGGGCCGTCAAGGGCGGCGGGGGCCACATCTGGCTGGGGCTCGCCGAGCGGGTGGACAGCGTGCGCCCGTATCCGCGGCTGCACGACCTGTGGCGGATGGTCTCGCGCAGCGCGTACGCGCAACTGCGGCACAACCCGCTGCTCCTCCTGGGCACCGTCCTCGGGCTGGCGCTGGTGTATCTCGTGCCCCCGGTGGCCCTGTTCACCGGTCTGGCCGTCGGGAGTACGGCGACCGCGGTCCTCGGGGGTCTCGCGTGGCTGGTGATGACGGGGACGTACGTCCCGATGCTCCGCTACTACGGGCAGCCGCTGTGGCTCGCTCCCCTGCTGCCGTTCACCGCGTTTCTGTACCTCCTGATGACCGTCGATTCCGCGGTGCAGCACTACAGGGGACGCGGTGCGGCCTGGAAGGGCCGCACCTACGCGCGTCCTGACGCCGTCGTCGGCGACGAGAGCTGAAGGCTCACTTGCGACCTGGGGTCCAGTTCATGCCCCACCCGTAGACGCGGTCCACGGTCCGCTGCGGGCTCACCCCGCGGTCGGGGACGAGATAGCGGACCTCGCGCTGGACGACGAGATCGCCCCCGGTGTTGGTGATCAGGGCGAGCGCGCACACCGTGGAGGGCACCGTGCACTCGTCGAGCGAGAAGTCGATCGCGGCGCCGTGCTGCGGCTGCAGGGTGACCGTGGCGTGCAGGTCGGCGAAGGAACGGGCGCCTTCGTAGATGGTCACGAAGACCAGGATGCGCCGGAAGTCCTTGATGTGGTCGAGGTTCACGGTGAGGTTCTCGCCGCTCGCCGACGCGCCGGTGCGGTCGTCGCCGTCGAGGTGGATGTACGGGGGCCGCTGCAGGGAGCCGTACGCGTTGCCGAGGGCCTGGACGACGCCCTTGCGGCCGTCGGCGAGTTCGTACAGGGCGCACAGGTCGAGGTCGAGGTCCGCGTGCATCGCGACCGCCCGGCCGCGCTTGCTGCCCCAGCCCGAGAACTGCTTGCGCACCTCCCAGTTGAGGTTCACGCGCATGGCGCCCGAGGTGCCGCCCTGCTTGGTCAGGGAGACCGAGGGGGCCGCCTTGGTGAGCGTCACCTTGGTGAGCCGCACCGGGGCCGTCGAAGGGGGCGGGCTCACCGGAGGCGCGACCGGAGGAGGAGGCATGGTGACGGGCGGCTGGACCGGCGGCGGCAGGTTCACGGGCGGGCCGGAGGGCGGCGGCATGTGCACCGCCGGTCCGGCCGGCGACGGCATGGTCGCGGCCGGTGCCGTCTGCTGCGGCTCGTCCACGGTGATGCCGAAGTCGGTCGCCAGGCCTCCGAGTCCGCTGTCGTAGCCCTGGCCGACGGCCCGGAACTTCCAGGCGCCCTGGCGGCGGTAGAACTCGCCGAGCACGAAGGCGGTCTCGACCGTCGCGCCCGTGCTGTCGAAGCGGGCGACCGCGGAGTTCTGTACGGCGTCCCGGACCTCGATGTACAGGTCGGGGACCCGGCCGAACGTTCCGCCGTCGGCGGAGGCGGCGAGGACGATGCGGTCGACGGCGGGCTCCACGCGCGCGAGGTCGACGACCAGGCTGTCGGTCACCTTCCCGCCGGCGTTGCCCTTGCCCTCGTGGCGGACCGCGCCGGAGGAGTGCGCCGGCTGGTTGTAGAACACGAAGTCGCCGTCGGAACGGACCTTCCCGTCGACCAGCAGCAGCGCCGAGGCGTCCGCGTCCGGGACGCCGGGTCCGGACCGCCAGCCCAATTCGACGCGCAGTGCCGTCGTCGGCACCGGAACATTCGATCCCTTCGGCATCGACATGTCTGCCCCCATATCACGTGTCACCGTGCCAGGACACGCCCCGGCAGCCCATCGGGTGTCTACCCGCACAACCTATTCCCCGGGGCGGCGAACGCCCATGAGGGGCGCGTCAACATCGTCGGCCAACCGCTGGTAACCGGCCGGGAACTTGGCTTTTACCCGATCCGAACACGGGTCGGTGCCCTTTTTTGGCAAGTTCGCTCGCATTGGGGATCCCGTGCCACCCCCGACACGGAAAACAACCCTCTAATCAGTCTCCCCAACCAGCACATCGTGGGCTTAACTTATGTGCCATGACCTCCCCCCGCTCCACTTATGGCGGCGGCTACTACTCCGCCTCCTTCCCGGACACCCCGATCTACGACTCCCTCGTGGCCGAGCGGGGTACCCCGCAGATCGCCCCGATCCGGGTCCCCGCCGCCTACGACATGCCGGGGAGCAACCTGCCGGCGTTGCCGTCGGCGCTGCCGGCTCTGCCGCCGGGTCCCTCGCAGAACTACGGCTATCCGCAGGCTCAGCAGCCCGCCCCGCTGCAGCAGGCGCCCGCCGCCTACATCCCGCAGCAGGCCCCGCCGCGCGGTTACCCCGGGCAGCAGCAACAGCAGCCGCGCCCGATGGCGGCTCCGGCCGGCTACGAGGCGATGCGTCCGGCGGCTCCCCGCCCGGCCCCGGCTCCGTACCAGCAGGACCCGTACAACAACCAGCAGCAGTACCGCGGTTACTGATCCGCACCCTGCGTTGTCGGTGCCACCTGGCACGATGGAGCGATGGGGAATGCGGAGCTGCGGTCGATCCATATTCACCCGGTCAAGGCGCTCCGGGGCTTCTCGCCCCGGGAGGCTCTCGTGGAGCCTTGGGGGCTGGCCGGGGACCGACGCTGGGTGCTGATCGACGACGGGGGAAAGGTCGTCACGCAACGCGAGCACCCGCGTCTCGCACTGGCCGCCGCCGAGCTTCTGCCCGGCGGCGGTGTTCGTCTGTCCGCGCCCGGCCGTGACCCGCTGACCGTGCCCGTTCCGGAGCCGGTCACCACGGTGGCGATGGAGATCTTCGGTACCAAGGTCGACGCGGTGCCGGGGCCGGACGCCGCGCACATCTGGTGCGGCGACTATCTGGGCTTCCGCGTACGCCTGGTGCACATGGACGATCCCGCGACGCGCAGACCCGTCGACCCGGACTACGCGCTTCCCGGCGAGACGGTCGGTTTCGCCGACGGCTATCCGCTGCTGCTGACCTCCGAGGCCTCCCTCGACGCCCTCAACTCCCTTGTCGCGCAAGGGGATCACCCGGCCGAGGGGCCGCTGCCCATGAACCGGTTCCGGCCCAATGTGGTCGTCGCGGGCACCGCCGCCTGGGCCGAGGACGACTGGTCGGGCGTCACGATCGGCGAGGTCGCCTTCCGGGTCGCGAAGAAGTGCGGGCGCTGCGTCGTGACCACCACCGACCAGGGCACCGCCGAGCGCGGCAAGGAACCGCTGCGCGCCCTGGCCCGGCACCGCCGTATCGGCGGCAAGCTCGTCTTCGGGCAGAACCTGGTGCCCCGCTCGACCGGCACGATCCGCGTCGGTGATCCGGTCCGGATTCTCGCGTAGACGGAGTTCCGCCCAGAGCGCACGAGGTTCCGCCGAAGAGCGCGCGAGGCGGGAACCCTCCCCGTGGGCCCGGTCGTTGAGATCCCGTGAGAAGTTCATGAGAGGCCCGGGGAGAGAGGTGATTTCGCTCTCTCTTTGCCGGGGCTCTTGGGTGAACGGCCACGCCTGGAGTTATCACGGAGCGGGAAGGGGGTGCGGGACGGTGGGAGCAATCAGGGGTGTGTGGCGCTGGCGGCGCAATCCGCTGCGTCGCGCGACCGATCTGGTCGAGGCCTGGCTGGCCCTCGTGGTCCTGCTGCTGGTCCTGGTCGCCGCACCCGTGATCGGTTCGCTCGTCGGTGCGGTCGCGCAGGACAGCCTGCAGCGGTCGGTGCGGGAGCAGCGCGCGGACCGGCACGTCGTGACGGCGACGGTGGTCAAGAAGCTGAAGGGGGCCGAGCTGGACCCCGATCCCGACTCGTCCACCGCGCGGGACATCCGCAGCAAGGTCCTCGCCGACTGGACCGCCCCGGACGGCACCGCCCACCACGGCGCGGTCATGGCGAGCCTCAACACCCCGCACGCGGGCGACCACTTCAGGCTCTGGACGGACCAGCGGGGACACATAGTGGCCCGCCCGCTGGACTCGGCCACGGCGACGACGCACGCCGTGCTCGCCGGGCTCGGCGCGGCACTGCTGACCGCCGGGCTCGTCGACAGCGGCAGACGGTTCGTGCTGTGGCGCATGGTCCGCCGCAGGTACGCCCGTTGGGACCGGGCGTGGGAGCGGGCGGGCCCGGACTGGGGCCGGACCGGCACCGGCAGCTGACAGCCTTCCGGCTCTGGTCAACCCACCGCCCGCCCGCACGCTACGGTGGACCGGCGAAGGCTTCGGCATCAACCCGCGTACCACGAGGTGGGGGCACAGCAGCGCCATGGCACAGGGCACGGTCCAGGTGACGCACACCGGTACATCGAGGTGGCGGCGCCGCACAGGTGAGTACGCGTCGCTCGCCGCCGCCCTGGAGGCCGCGGCCGAGGGCGACGTACTGACCGTCGCTCCCGGCACCTACCGGGAGAACCTCGTCGTCCAGCGGTCGGTGACCCTGCGCGGCCCCGAGGGTTCGCCCGGCTCGGTGCGCATCGCGCCTCTGGACGGCGTGCCGTTGACCGTCCGTGCCTCGGCGATCGTCCAGGACCTGCATGTCGAGGGCCAGGACTCGGCCGCGCCCGCGCTCCTTGTCGAGGACGGCGCACCGGAGTTGACGGACCTTCGGATCGTCACGCGCTCCGCGTCCGGCATCGAGGTCCGCGGCGGTGCCCGCCCCACCGTGCGGCGCTGCACGGTCGACAACCCGGCCGGCATCGGGATCGCCGTACTCGACGGCGGTGGCGGGGTGTTCGAGGAGTGCGAGGTCGTCTCGGCCGGGCAGGCGGGCGTCGCGGTCCGCGGCGGCGGTCACCCGCGTCTGGAGCGCTGCCGTATCCACCACGCGTCGGGGGTGGGTCTGTCGGCGACGGGCGAGAACTCCTCGCTGGAGGCGGTGGGTTGTGAGGTCTACGAGACGCGGGGCAGCGGCGTCCAGATCACCGGCCGGGCCACCGCGCACCTCACCGACTGCGATGTGCACCGTACGGCCGCGGACGGCGTCACGCTCGACACCGACGCGGTGCTGACGCTGGCCGACTGCCGCATCCACGACATCCCTGAGAACGCGGTCGACCTGCGCTCGCGTTCGGTACTGACGCTGACCCGGACGACGGTGCGTCAGTTCGGGCGCAACGGACTGTCGGTGTGGGACCCGGGCACGCGCGTGGACGCCAACCAGTGCGAGATCTTCGACAGCACCGGCGACTATCCGGCGGTGTGGGTCAGCGACGGCGCGACCGCGGTCCTCGACTCCTGCCGCGTGCACGACGTACCGGACGCCCTCTTCGTGCTCGACCGCGGCTCGCGCGCGGACGTCGTCGACAGCGACATCTCCCAAGTGCGCAACACGGCCGTGTCGGTGAGCGACGGCGCCACCGCGCAGCTCGACGACTGCCGGATCCGGGACGCGGCCACGGGCGCGTGGTTCCGTGACCACGGCAGCGGCGGCACTCTCAACAACTGCACCGTGGACGCCACTCAGACCGGCGTGATCGTCACCAAGGGCGCCGACCCCACCATCGAGCGCTGCACGGTCGACTCCCCCGCCGAGGCGGGCTTCTACGTCTCCGCGGGCGGCCGGGGCACCTTCCTGGGCTGCCGCGTGACGGGCAGCGGCGGCTACGGCTTCCATGTGATCGACGGCTGCCGCACGACGCTGAAGAAGTGCCGTACGGAGCGGTGCGCGCGCGGCGGTTACGAGTTCGCGGACGCCGGTCCGGACGCGGGACCCGGCACGGGACCCGTCGTCGAGGACTGCACCAGCGACGAGAGCGGTCTGAAGCCGCCCACCACGCACGAGACGGCCGTGGAGACGGCGAGCCAGTCGACCAGCGTGCTGGGCGCGATCCCCACCCAGCGCGCGGCCGAGCAGGACCCGCTGATCACCGCGACGGACCCGGAGAAGGAGTCCCGCTCCTCCAAGGACGTCCTCGGTGAACTCGACGCGCTGGTCGGCCTGGACAGCGTCAAGCGCGAGGTGCGCGCCCTCACCGACATGATCGAGGTGGGCCGCCGCCGCCAGCAGGCCGGCCTCAAGGCGGCTTCCGTCAAACGGCACTTGGTCTTCACCGGCTCCCCCGGCACCGGCAAGACGACGGTCGCCCGGCTCTACGGCGAGATCCTCGCCTCCCTCGGAGTCCTGGAGAAGGGGCACCTCGTCGAGGTGTCCCGCGTCGACCTGGTCGGCGAGCACATCGGCTCGACCGCGATCCGCACCCAGGAGTCCTTCGACAAGGCGCGCGGCGGAGTCCTGTTCATCGACGAGGCGTACGCCCTCTCTCCGGAGGACTCGGGACGCGACTTCGGTAAAGAAGCCATCGACACGCTCGTGAAGCTGATGGAGGACCACCGGGACGCGGTCGTGGTGATCGTCGCGGGCTACACGGCGGAGATGGAGCGGTTCCTGTCCATCAACCCCGGTGTGGCGTCCCGTTTCTCACGGACCATCACCTTCAGCGACTACAACGCCGAGGAGCTGCTCAGGATCGTCGAGCAGCAGGCCGAGGAGCACGAGTACCGGCTGGCGGAGGGCGCGTCCGAGGGGCTGACGAAGTACTTCACGGCGATCCCCAAGGGCGCCGCGTTCGGCAACGGCCGTACCGCGCGGCAGACCTTCGAGGCGATGGTGGAGCGGCACGCGAGCCGGGTCGCCCAGTTCGAGGAGCCGAGCACGGACGACCTGACCCTGCTCTACGCGGAAGACCTGCCCGAGCTGCCCTGAGGCGGCACCTCGGGCCGCAGCCGGGCCAACAGCCGCTCGCGTTCCTCCGCGAACGCCGGGTCGGCCTGGTAGTCGGAGTGGCCGAGGATCGGCGCGGGCAGCGGATGCCGCGCCGAACGGCCGTACTCCAGTGGGTCCTTGAGGGGTGGTTCGTGGTCCACCTCGGGGCCGCAGTCGCCGGACACGTGCACCGGGCCGCCGATAGGGTCGGTGAGCCGGTACAGATTGCGCCAGCAGTCGACCTCGCGGTGCAGTCGGGTCAGCGCGGCCGGTCCGAAGTGGGCCGGGAACCAGCGGCCGTAGAGGCGCTCCAGGGGTGAGCCGTAGGTCAGGAGGGCTACGCGTTTGCGCTGGGCGGGCTTGAGTTGCCAGGCCGCGGCGGCGGCGAGGACGCTGCCCTGGGAGTGGCCGGAGATGACGAGGCGGCCGCCGGTGGCGCGGGTCCAGGTGGCCATCCGCCAGGTCAGGTCGGGGACCGCGCGCTCGGCGTAGCAGGGCGGGGCGAAGGGGTGGGCGGCGCGCGGCCAGAAGGTGCCGACGTCCCACAGGATGCCGATCGTGCGCCGCGCGGAGGCGTCCTTGTACGCGCGCCTGCCCCAGGTGACGAACAGTATGAAGCCGAGCCCGATCAGCCAGGAGCCGAGGCCCTGCGAGGTCTGGGCGGCACCGTGCACGAAGGCGTGGCCCTCCTCCCCGGCCCGTACCGGTGTCCTGTCGGTGGTGAACGCGCCCACGAGCGCTCCGGCGCCCAGGAGCAGCGTCGCGGTGGAGATGACGGCGACAAGGAGCGGGCCACGGTCGGTGAGCGCGGCCATCGCGCGCGTGCTCGCGATCCGGGCGGTGCGCGCCCGGTCCTGCCGCACGTCCGGGTAGTCGCGCGCCACCGCGGCCAGTTCGCTACGGCGCAGCCGCCAGGTCCGGTGGCCGATTCCGGCGCAGAGGACGAGGACGACTACGAGGAGCGTCGGGATCACGGAGGCCTGCCAGGTGAGCAGGACGGGCGGGCCCGCGATGGACGTCCCGGTGCCGTCCAGCCAGTCGGAGACCCGCTGGGAGACCCCGCCGGACATCACGCCGCCCAGGGCGCAGGCCAGCATCGCGACGGCCGGTCCGCCCAGGCCCCGCATCGCGGAGCGCGGATCGGGACGGGTGCGGTGCAGGAGGTGGGCGACGACGGCGAGGGCGATCACCAACAGGCCCTGGACCAGGGCGATCCCGCCGAAGGCGGTGTCTCCGGGCAGCCGCCCGGACGACTGCCACCCCGGGCGCGACCAGCCGGCGTAGAGGAGGCAGAGGGCGAGCAGCAGGAGTGCGCCCAGCGGCAGGCGGCGTACGAGACGGCGGTCGAGGGCCTGGTCGAGGCGGTTCTCGCTGCGGCCCCGGCGGCACACTACGTAGACCACGACGAACGCGAGGCCGGCGAGTGCGGTCTCCAGGAGTACGCCGAGGCGGGCCAGTGGGTCGGAACCGTCGGGTCCCCGGTCGAAGCGGGCCGCCGAGACGGTGACGGCCGCGGCGACCGTGAGGAGGCCGGCCGCCGTGTGGGCGGCGCGCAGCCGGGCGACCAGGCGGCGGCCGTACCAGAAGCCGGGGCGGCTCAGGGAGCTGCGGTCGGTCTCGTCGTCGGGCTCGGGGCGGCGGTTCATCGGCTGCTGGGACTCGTACTCGCTCCAGGTGCGGCGGGAGAGGTACCAGAGGAGGACGGTGAGCGCGGTCGGTACAAGGGCGGCGAGCGCGAGGCGGCGGCCGGGGCGGCTCCACCAGCTGTCGTGGGACATCGCGGGCGACAGGAAGCCCAGCCAGGTGTGCCCTTCGGCGCACGCGCGCGTGCCGGCGCACTGCCAGGCGGCGAGGTCGAGGGCGACCTCGCAGGCGGCCGCGACGAGCAGCACGGTCAGCGTCAGTCCCGCGAGCCGCACGAGGAGGCCGTAGAAACGGACCGTCCGTTTCCGGTCGCGGGCGGTGGGGCGCATCCAGTGCGCGAGGTTGACGACCATGAACGGCAGCAGCAACAGCCACAACGCGCGCGTGCCGTTGCCGGAGGTGAGGTTGCACCAGACGTAGGCCTCGCGGATCGGTCCGGTGCGCTGGTCGGCGGGCCGGGACTCGGCGTCCACGTCGGCGGCGCGCCGGAAGACGGCGGCCGTGTCGTCGCCGGTGATCCGTACCGTGCGCGGATCGCCGAGCATCTCCTCGGGTGTGGTGCCGCCGACTCCGTGGACCAGGAGTTCCAGGGCGGGTTCGGTCTGATCGGACCGTCCGGCGAGGCTCTTCGGCTCGCTCGTGACGGCGTGTTCCTGTACACGCTCCACTGTTCGCACATCCCCCGTGACGCACTGTCCGTCTGTGTCCGTGTGCACTCCAGGATCGTCCTTTCCGGCGCGTCGCACACGCCCCGTCACCGAATCTCCCCCGATCGATGTGAGACGCGAGGGACGGAGGATGACCGAATGACATGTGCGCGTCGGGACAGGCGGTGGCGCGGTGCTTGCGGGGGCGTGCGAGGATTGGGGCGTCCGCGCACCGCCGCCGGGAAGAATCTCCTGGTCGGGGCGGGCGCGCGGGCAGTCTGACGGGTTGCGGCGAAAGGACCGGAGCGTACGTGAGTGAGAATCAGAACCTCCTCGCGGAGCAGCGGCGCGCCCTGATCCTCGACGAGGTCCGGCGCCGCGGTGGCGTCCGCGTCAACGAACTGACCCGCAAGCTCGGCGTGTCGGACATGACCGTCCGCCGCGATCTCGACGCGCTGGCCCGCCAGGGCGTCCTGGAGAAGGTGCACGGCGGAGCGGTCCCGGTCGTCGAGGCGAGCACGCACGAGCCGGGCTTCGAGGCGAAGTCGGGGCTGGAGCTGACCGCCAAGGAGGACATCGCGCGGGCCGCGGCGGAGTTGGTGGCGCCGGGTACGGCGATCGCGCTCTCGGGCGGTACGACGACGTACGCGCTCGCGCACCATCTCCTTGAGGTCCCCGACCTCACCGTGGTCACCAACTCGGTGCGGGTGGCGGACGTGTTCCACGCGGCGCAGCGGACCTCGGGGCAGCGGCAGGGCGCGGCGACGGTCGTGCTGACCGGTGGAGTGCGCACCCCCTCCGACTCGTTGGTGGGCCCGGTGGCCGACCAGGCGATCGCGGCGCTCCACTTCGACATGCTGTTCCTCGGTGTGCACGGCATATCGATCGAGGCCGGCCTGTCGACGCCGAACCTCGCGGAGGCCGAGACCAACCGGCGGCTCGTGCAGTCCGCGCGGCGGGTCGTGGTCGTCGCCGACCACACCAAGTGGGGGACGGTGGGGCTGAGTTCGTTCGCCGCGCTGGAACAGGTCGACACGTTGGTGACGGACGCGGGGTTGCCGGCCGAGGCGCGCGCCGACATCTCTGAGCATCTGCGGCTCGTGGTCGCGGGCGAAGTCGGTGACGGGGCAGACATCTGATGCCCCGTCAGCTAGGGTGACCCCTTCTCTGACCCCAACTGCCGTTGCGTAGCGGAGGTTTGACCATGGCTCACCGTCTACGTCCGGTGGGGATCGACTTCGTCGAGACCGCGCCCGTACGACTGGTCTTCGCGCGGGAGGTTGCCGCGCCGCCCGACGCCGTGTTCAGTGCGCTCGCCGAGGATGTGGCCGGCTGGAGTGAGTGGTTCTCGGCGGTGACGGCCGCACGGCCGACCGGGGACGGGGCGGGGCGAGAGATTCGGCTGCGAGGTGGGACGCGGTTCGACGAGACCGTGTTGGTGGCCAAGTCGCCGGAGACGTACGCGTATCGGGTCGATGTGACCAATGCGCCGGGGATTCGCGCGTTGGTCGAGGAGTGGCGGTTGACTCCTGTCGAGGGTGGGACTCGGGTTCAGTGGACGTTCGCCGCGGATGGGGCTGCGGTGTTTCGGGGGGTGTTGCGGTTGACGCGGCCCGGGTTGGGGAGGGCGTTCAGGGATGCGGTGACGGCGCTGGATCGGCGGCTGGCCGGCTAGGGGTCCACGGAAGCTGGAAGTTGCCCAACCGGCTTTCATCCAGCTCAGGTTGGCCATACTCCCGTTGCCAGAAGCGAGGTGATCGCCTTGCTGTACGGGGTGATGTCCAAGCCCTGTTCCGTCAGCCACGTGTCCGAGTAGTACTTGTCCAGGTAGCGGTCGCCCGGGTCGCACAACAGGGTTACCACGCTGCCCTGTTGGCCGGTCGCGACCATCTCGGCGATGATTTTGAGGGCGCTCCAGAGGCCGGTGCCGGTGGAGCCGCCCGCCTTGCGGCCGATGGCTTGTTCCAGGGCTCTCACGGCGGCGACGCTGGCCGCGTCGGGGACCTTCATCATGCGGTCGATGGCGCCGGGGACGAAGCTCGGTTCCATACGGGGGCGGCCGATGCCCTCGATGCGGGAGCCGCAGTCGCGGGTGACGTCCGGATCGCCGGTGCTCCAGCCCTCGAAGAAACAGGAGTTCTCCGGGTCGGCGACACAGACCCGGGTGTCGTGCTGCATGTAGTGGACGTAGCGCGCGAGGGTGGCCGAGGTGCCGCCGGTGCCGGCCGTCGCGACGATCCACGTGGGCTCCGGAAAACGCTCCAACTCCAGCTGGCGGAAGATGGATTCGGCGATGTTGTTGTTGCCGCGCCAGTCCGTGGCCCGCTCCGCGTAGGTGAACTGGTCCATGTAGTGGCCGCCGGTCTCCACCGCGAGGGTGGCCGACTCCTCGTACATCTTGCGCGGGTCGTCCACGAAGTGGCACTGCCCGCCGTGGAATTCGATCAGGCGGATCTTCTCCGCGCTGGTCGTGCGCGGCATGACCGCGATGAAGGGCACCCCGATCAGTTTGGCGAAGTACGCCTCGGAGACCGCCGTCGAACCGCTGGACGCCTCGATCACCGGGCGGGCGGGCCGGATCCAGCCATTGCAGAGGCCGTAGAGGAAGAGGGAGCGGGCGAGGCGGTGTTTGAGGCTGCCTGTGGGGTGGGTCGACTCGTCCTTCAGGTACAGGTCGATGCCCCAGCTCTCCGGGAGCGGGAAGCGGAGGAGGTGGGTGTCCGCCGAGCGGTTGGCGTCGGCCTGGACCTTGCGGACGGCTTCTTTCAGCCAGCTCCGGTAGGCGGCGTCGCTGCGGTCGACGTCGAGGGTGGCACCGGTCAGGGCCTGTGGGGTGGTGCTCACGGCGGGGCTCCTTACGCATTGCGCCGACGGCGCCTCGCGCGGCCGACACCTCGATCATAAGCACCTTCCGCACGCTTCTCACCTGCATAAACATGCCTTTGGGCGGCTCAAAGGCGGCCCTGGGGGCAAGGCTTCGGCAGGCTTGCGACACGCTGGCGACGGGTTTGCCACGGCTTTGCGATGCGTCGGCGACGGGGCCCGGGGGCGCACTCACGCGAGTGCTCCGGATACTTACCGTGACCGGGTGGTACGTACTGGTGCTCGACGGCCCAGGCGGGCAGACTGCACCGGAGCGGGACGAACGTCCTGAACGGGGGCGCACACTGGATCACCAGATGTCCTGGACCAAGGGGGCGGGGAAGCATGGCGGAGCCGGAGTTCACGGCCACGGGCGTGCGGATCGGGAAGCGGCTGCGTTCGCTGACCCGGGCCGGACAGGTCCGGATCAACGACGGCAGGCTTGAGTTGCTCACCAGTTACGGCAGCGAGATCGACAGCGCGCCGGTGCAGGCGGTGCGGGCGTCGAAACCCTGGTTCGCTCCTGAGGACCGGGCGCTGGCCGACCTCAACGGCAACAGGTATCTGTTGACCCTCGGCGAACACGACCCCGCGCCCGGACAGCCGGGCCCTCCCGCCGCACGTCGGTTCATCGAGGCCGTGCGCAAGGCGGCGGGGCGGGGCGGCTGAGCCTCACGGCGTGTTCTCCGTGCGGCGGAGTGGCCGTACGGCCCAATGGCCGTGCGGTCGAGCGGTCGAGCGGTCATGCGGTGGAGTGGCCGGTCCGTGCCGTGGCGTGGTTCATCCAGGCCGCGCGACGACTGTTCCGCGCCATTGCCGTGCAGCGGCTGTTCCGCGCCATTGAAGAGCAGTTGCCGGCCGCGAGTTGCGGGACCGCGGCCCCTGAGCCACTCTGGTCTCACGTCACTCTGGGTTTACCGGCGATAACGCTGCGAACCAGCCCGCCGGACACAACAGCAGGCGGCCGTTCTCCGACCACCTCGCTGGATCCGAACTCCGTGTTCTTCCGGACCTCAGTCGGGGAGTCGCAGCCGTGATCCGTCACCCAAGCAGGCACTGCGCGGTGGAGCTCCAAGCTCTGCCGTCGCGGATCGGCCAGGTCCGCAGAATCGTATCTGCGCAATTGCGCTACTGGCATCTGGATCCCCTGATAGACCGGGCCGCGCTCGGTGTCACAGAGCTCCTCACCAACGTCCACCGGCACGCCCAGCCCGACAAGACGTGCATCGTCGAGATCGAGCTGCTGCTGGACCAGCTCATGGTCTCGGTGCGCGACCACGATCCCCGGCTTCCGGTGGTCGGGGACATCGACGAGGTCTCTCCTACGGCCACTTGCGGGCGTGGGCTCGCGATGGTCGCCGCGGTGAGCGAGAACTGGGGTGTGCGACCGGACGGCGAGTCCGGGAAGGTCGTGTGGTTCACGCTGACCGCACCCTCGCCCGCCGCGGCCACGCCGGCTCGTCCGCCGCGCCGTACGGCCGCGGAGAAGCCCGCGCACCGGTTCGTCACCGAGGTCGAGCACCCGGTCGACGCCCACCGGCCCCAACACGCTCCCGCCCGGTCCGCCGTTGCCGGTTGATCGGGCGGTGATTCGTTACGGGTTGCGGGGGGGGCGTTGTTTGGGCGGTTGGGGCGGGGCCGGAGTGGTTGTTCCAGGCACCTCGCCCAGGCCGGTCTTGTACGGCACGACACCCAAAGCCGGCTTCAGACAACGACACACCTGGACCGGTCTCGACAACTCGCCTCACCTGAACCGGTGTTGAGAACGCACCCACACGCGCACCTCCTTTTGGTTCGGTCGCCTACGGGGCGCTGGAAGCCGGTGTTGAGAGCCCCACCGTGCTCGGCGCTGCGCGCCTCCGCGCGCTGGGGCTCTCAACACCGGCGCGCCCCTACGGCTCCCTCTCGGCCGTCGACGTGGGGACAGTGGGACTTGGTGGGCCCGCACCGCTGGCTTGTCTGACGCCGTTCGCTTCTCTACCGGTGTTCGATCACTCGGTGGCGATCGCCCGAAGTACGTCCAGTCGTGCTGCCCGGCGTGCCGGGCGCAGGCCCGCGAGGGCGCCCGCGGCTACGCCCACCAGGGCCACCACCACGAGTTGGACCGGTGGGAGCGCGAAGGCGAAGGCGCTGTCGCTCGCGCCGTCCGAGGCCTTGACCAGGACCCAGCCCAGGAAGGCGCCTAGGGCGAGGCCGCCGAGCGTGCCGAAGGCGGCGACCAGGACCGACTCCCAGCGGACCATCGCCCGGAGTTGGGAACGGGTCTGGCCCACTGCCCTCAACAGGCCCAGTTCGCGGGTGCGTTCGTGGATCGCCAGGGTGAGGGTGTTGGCGATGCCGAGCAGGGCGATCAGGACCGCCAGGGCGAGCAGTGCGTAGACGAGGGTCAGCATCATGTCGATGCCGCCGGCCGAGGACTGCGCGTATTCGTGGCGGGTCTGGACCTGTGGGTTGCCGTAGTGGGTCGCGACCTTCTCGACCGCCGCCTTGCCCTCGGCCGTGCTCACGCCGTTCTTGAAGGAGACGGCGACCAGTGTGTCGGCGTCCTGGGTGCGGTGTGGGGCCCAGGCGGCGCGGGTGATGACGTAGTCGCCGGCGAGTTCGGACTCGCCGTAGACCGCGCGGACGGTGAAGGTCTCCTTCTTGCCGTCGGTGAAGGCGAGTTGGGCTTTGCTGCCGGTGGTGAGGTGTTGGCGGTCGGCCTCTGTTTTGGTGATGGCGATGCCGTCGGTGCCGAGGGTGTTCAGGGAGCCGTGGACCGTGCCCAGGTCGAAGGTGCGGGACAGGGCGGTGGGGTCCGTCACCGTCAACGCCCGTCCCTTGCCGTCCACTTCGGCCACTCCTCGGCCGAGTCCCACTGCCGTGTCCACCTCGGGCAACTTGCCGACGGCTCCGGCGAGTCGGGGGCTCAGGCCGCTGCCGCCCGCGCCGAAGGAGGGGGTGCTGACGGCCACGTCACCGGCGAAGGAGCGGGACACCGTCTGGTCCATCGTCGCTTTCAACGAGGCGCCGAACACGGTGAACAGGGACACCACGGCCACCCCGATCATCAGCGCGCTCGCGGTGGCGGCCGTACGGCGGGGGCTGCGCAGGGCGTTGCGTCGGGCGAGTCCGCCGGTGACGCCGCGCAGGCGGTCGAGGGGGCTGCCCAGGACGCGGACCGCCGTGGAGGAGGCGACCGGGCCCAGGACCACGAAGGCGACCAGGGCCAGTACCGCCCCAAGTCCCGCCAGCAGCAGGGACGGTGAGATCAGCACGCCGGTGAGGGTGGCCCCCATCGCGAAGGCGGCGAGGGCCATTCCGGTCACCGCTCGGACGCGGGACGCGCCTGACTGGTCCACGGCCGTTTCGCGCAGCGCCGCGAGGGGTGCGGTGCGGCCCGCTCGTACCGCCGGCATGAGTGCCGAGCCGAGGCAGACGATGATGCCGACCGCGAGTGGCAGGACCATGGAGAGCGTTTTGATCACCAAGTCGCCCTCGGGGAACGGAAATCCGATGGCCGGGAACAGTGCCTTCAGTCCGGCCGCGATGCCGATGCCGCCCGCGAGGCCGGCGGCCGACGCGGTCACCGCGACGACGCTCGCCTCGGTGACCGTGGCCGCGGTGACCTGGCGGCGCGAGGCACCCAGTGCCCTCAACAGGGCGTTCTCGCGGGTGCGTTGGGCGATGACGATCGCGAAGGTGTTGTGGATGGAGAAGGTCGCGACCAGAAGGGCGATGCCGGAGAACACCAGGAGGAACGTGGTGAAGATGGTGAGGAACTGGGACGAGACCATGTCCGTGTTCTCCTGCGCCGACTTCTGACCCGTGATCGCCTCAACTCCCCTGGGGAGTACGGGAGTCAGGCGGTCGACCAGTGCCTGCTGGCTGACGCCTGGGCCTGCCCGTACCTGGATGGTCGCTGCCTCGCCCGGCTTCGCGGTGAGGTACTTCTCGGCGTCCGCCTGGGTCATGCCGGTGAACGTCACCTGTGCCATGCCGTCCTCGCCGCCGAAGGTCGCGAGGCCTACGATCGTCACCTTGACGGGGTCGGGCGTGCGCAGGGTCGTCGTGTCGCCGATCTTCAGGTGGCCCTTGTCGGCGGCACCCCGGTTGATGACAACCTCGCCCGACCTGGCCGGAGTTCGGCCTTCCGCGAGGCGGTACGGGTTGAGTTCCGGGTCGGTGATCCAGTTGCCGGCGAGGGTGGGCGGGCCCTTGCCGCCGATGTCCTCGCCGTTGGCGCCCACGAGTTGGCCCGCGCCCTGGATGCTGGGGGCGGCGGCCACGACGCCGGGGACCTGCTCGACGGTCTTCACCAGGGCCGTGCTCACCGGTTGCCGAACGCCCTGGCTCTCGCCGGGTGTTGTGATGGCGTCGGCGCTGCGGACCACCACGTCCGTACCGCTCGTCGCGTCGCCGAACATGGTGTCGAAGTCGGCGCGCAGGGTGTCGCCCATGACGAGGGTCCCGGCGAGGAAGGCGACCCCGAGGAACACGGCGAGGAACGTACCGGCGAAGCGCCTTTTGTGCGCCCGCAGGGAGGACATGCTCAGGCGTACGGAGGCGTTCATGACCTCACGTCCTCGAAGGCCTTCAGGCGGTCCAGGACCTTCTCCGCCGTGGGGTCCTGCATCCGGTCCACGAGGCGGCCGTCCGCGAGGAAGACGACCTCGTCGGCGTGGGCGGCGGCGACCGGGTCGTGGGTCACCATCACGACCGTGCGGTCCGTCTGCCGTACGGCACGGCGGAGCAGGCCGAGGACCTCGCCACCGGAGCGGGAGTCGAGGTTGCCGGTCGGCTCGTCGGCGAAGACGACCTCCGGCCGGCCCGCGAACGCCCGTGCCACGGCGACGCGTTGCTGCTGGCCGCCGGAGAGTTCCGAGGGGCGGTGATGGAGGCGGTCGCGCAGGCCGACGACATCGACGAGCGCGTCGATCCACTCCTGGTCACCCCTGGCCCCGGAGAGATCGAGGGGCAGGGTGATGTTCTCCGCGACGGTCAGCGTGGGGATCAGGTTGAACGCCTGGAAGACGAAGCCGACGCGGTCGCGGCGGAGGAGGGTGAGGCGTCGGTCGTCGAGCGAGCCGAGTTCCGTGTCGCCGATGTACGCGGCGCCCGAGCTGAGCGTGTCGAGTCCGGCCGCGCAGTGCATCAGGGTGGATTTCCCGGAGCCCGAGGGGCCCATGATCGCGGTGAAGCGGCCGACGGGGAAGTCGACGCTCACCCCGTCCAGGGCGCGTACGGCGGTGTCGCCGACGCCGTACACCTTGACGGCGTCGACGACCCGCGCGGCCGTGCGGGTGGTGGTCGCGGTGCTCATGCCGCGCCGCCGCCCTTGCCTGCGGTGCGGCCGAACTGCTCGTCCAGGACGGACAGGCGGCGCCAGTACTCGTCCTCGTCGATCTCGCCGGAGGCGAAGCGGCGGCCGAGGACGGCGAGCGGGGAGTCGCCGGTGGGGCGGGTGTCGGCCATCGCGCGCCACGGTCCGCCGCGCCCGATGCCGCGACCGCGCCAGACGGTGCGGCGCAGGACGGTCATCACGCCGACCACCACGGCCGCCCAGATCAGCGGGAAGAACAGGATCCACGGGCCGGGGCCGCCGCCGTTCCAGTTCGCCAGAGTCTGCATGTCGATTCATCTCCAAGAGGTCCGGAGCCCCGGAGGGGGCTTCCTGTGAATCCGGTGATGTCCGGTGATGTACCGAGACTCGCTCCGGGGAGGGGTCCGGGTCGTCGTACGGCCAGCGGCAGTGTGCGTACCTCCCGGGGAGTACGCGGGGTCGTTCCGGCTGCTCCCGCCGTCCGTCGACAACCTCTCGACTTCTGTACCTACTAGTATGTACAGTCCTGCCATGAGCACCCCGGAGCGACTGATCGAGTCCACCCGCGAGCTGCTGTGGGAGCGCGGCTACGTCGGCACCAGCCCCAAGGCGATCCTGGAGCGCGCGGGCGCCGGGCAGGGCAGCATGTACCACCACTTCAAGGGCAAGCCGGAGCTGGCGCTGGCCGCGATCCGGCGGACGGCCGAGGAGTTGCTGGCCACCGCCGAGGGAGTACTCGATGGGCCCGGCACGCCGTACGAGCGGATCGAGGCGTATCTGCGGCGCGAGCGGGATGTGTTGCGCGGGTGTCCGGTCGGGCGGCTGACGATGGATCCGGACGTGATCGCCAGCGCCGAGCTGCGCGAGCCGGTCGACGCGACGCTGGACGCGATCCGTGAGCGGCTCGCCGGGATCGTCGAAGAGGGCAAGGAACAGGGGCAGTTCGGGCCGGAGCTGGACGGCGAGGAGATCGCCGCCACCATCCTCGCGACCGTGCAGGGCGGATATGTGCTGGCTCGCGCGTCCGGGTCGCCGGCCGCCTTCGACGCCGGTGTCCGGGGGCTGCTCTCCCTTCTCTCGCCCATGTCTTCCCGATAGGAGTCCAGGTACGTGCAGATCACGAGGAAGCACCCCGACACGCGGCAGGGCCCGGCCGAGAACTTCACCGGCACGGTGTGGCTCGACGAGATCGCCGCACCCCAACCGCCGTCCCGGATACGGATGTTCAGCGTGCACTTCACGCCGGGCGCGCACACGGCGTGGCACACCCACCCGCACGGCCAGGTGCTGCACGTGACGGAGGGCGAGGGTCTCGTGCAGCGCAAGGGCGGTGCCGTCGAGCCGATCCGCGCGGGCGACACCGTGTGGATCGAACCGGGCGAGTGGCACTGGCACGGCCCCGCACCGCGCACGTTCATGACGCATCTCGCGGTCGTCGAGGCCGCCGAGGACGGCACCACCGCCTGCTGGTACGAGCACGTCGACCCGGCCGACTACCCGGCCTGAGGGGGCACTTGATGCACGCGATGCAGTACGGACTCACCCTTCCCGGCGACTACGACATGGGCATCATCCGGAGCCGGGTCGCCCGGGTCGGGCATCTGCTCGACGACTGGGACGGGCTCGGCTTCAAGGCATATCTCCTGCGTGAGCGCGGGGTGCACGGTTCGCCGGTCAACGAGTACGCGCCGTTCTATCTGTGGAACACGGTCGAGGGCATGAACCGCTTCCTCTGGGGCGGCGCCTTCCAGGGCCTCGTCAACGACTTCGGGCGACCGGAGGTGTCGCAGTGGACCGGCCTCGCCTACGAGGAGGGCGGCGCGGCGGGATCACCGGCGGCCGTCGCGGTGCGGCGGCGCCAACGGATAGCGGAGGGCGAGGAGTTGGCCGCGGTCATGGAGGGCGCGGTGAGTGAGACCCGGCGGCTGGCCGGGGAGGGCGGCGCGGTGCTCGCGGCGGCGGCCGTCGACCCGCACAGCTGGGAGCTGGTCCACTTCTCGCTCTGGGACCACGAGTCGCCGAAGGCGGAGGGGGACGTGTTCCAGGTGCTGCATCTTTCGGCGCCGGGGCGGGACGGGTTGCCTCGGGGGCGGCAGTGGTAAGTGCCCTCGTCCGTACGGTACTTGGGGATGTGGACCCGCGGCTGTTGGGCCTGTGCGACGCGCACGACCATCTCTTCATCCGCAGCCCGCGACTCCCCGGCCAGGAGCTGGGCGACGCCTCGGCCGCGCGGGCCGAGTTGAACGCGTTCCGTTCCGTCGGCGGGGGCAGCGTCGTGCAGTGGACGCCGTACGGGATGGGGCGGCGGGTCGCCGATCTGCCGCTGCTGTCGCGGTCGACGGGGGTGCACGTGGTCTGCGCGACCGGGTTGCACCAAGCGGCGCACTACAGCCCGGAGTTGCTGGAGAGCCTGCGCGGCGGGCTGGCCGAGATCTTCGTCTCCGAGCTGACGGAAGGTGTCGGTCCGTCCGGTGTCCGCGCCGGGCTCATCAAGGTCGCGGGCGGCTTCCACGGCCTCGACGCGCACGCCCGCTGGACGATGACCGCCGCGGCCGAGGCCCACCGCGCGACGGACGCGCCGATCGCCGTCCACCTGGAGCTGGGCACGGGCGCCCTCGACGTACTCGACCTGCTGTGCGGCGAGTTGGGGGTCGAGCCGCACCGGGTGATCCTCGGCCACCTCAACCGCTCCCCCGACCTGGTGGTCCAACGCCAGGCCGCCGACACGGGCGCCTACCTGGCGTTCGACGGCCCGTCCCGCGCCCACCACGCCACGGACTGGCGGATGCCGGACGCGGTCCGGGCCCTGGCCGAGGCCGGGTTCGGCGACCGGCTGCTGCTCGGCGGCGACACGGTGGTCGCCGGGGCGCGCTCGGTGGACGGCGGTCCGGGGATGCCGTATCTGCTGCGGCGGGTGGGGCCGCGGCTCGCGGTGGAACTGGGCGAGGAGTTGGTGGAGCGCGTTTTCAGGGAGAACCCCGCGCGTGCGTTTGCCATGAACTGCCCCTGAGGGAACGGGAGTACGGCCGACCTGCCCTTCGTCCGTATCGACGCCCTGCACGCCGACCCCGCACGCCTCGGACGCGCCACCGTGACCGAGAACGAGTCGGTCGACTGGTCGCTCGGTGACGGTGTCGCGCAGTACGGATGACGCGGCGACCGGGTGGCCCCGGTCCTGGCCGCTCACGCTGCTCGGGGCGGCCGTCGTTCCGGGGCCGCTGCTGTTCGTCGTCGGGCGGTGGCCGGACGCGCCGGCCGTGCAGGCCTGGCGGACCGTACGTCTCGCCATCACCACACCCTGCGCGGCCGACGCCCAGTCCATCAAGGTGCGGGTCTACGGCATCCCGGCCCTGTCCGCCAACACCTGGGGGACGATCACCGCGACCTGGCACGCGAGCCGAACCCTGGGGACGAGTTCCGCCGTGGCCGCGCTCGACGGAGTCACCGCCCAGAAGGTCGCCAAGCCGGTGAACGCCTACCAGGACGCCCTGCCCCTCCCGACCTCGCGCTGAGCCAGGCCGTTGAGCCAGACCGCTGAGCTAGGCGACCGAGATGTCCACGGAGGGACGCAGTTTCGCCGCCGCGGCCAGCGCCTCGTGCATGGGGTGGGTGTCGAAGGCCTCCAACAAAGGCTCATCCGCCGGGAGTTCGGACGCCGGATACGCGATCTGCTCGTAGGCCGCCTGGAAGCGCGGGCCCCAACGGCGGGCGCCGAGGCGGGCGGTGCGGGAGCAGTTGTCGACCATGTAGGCCACGTCCCGTGCGTGCATGTACGGCAGCAGGGAGTCGACCGCCTCGATGACGGACTCGTTGACGATCTCCGACCAGGGGTGGCCGCGCTCGGCGAACTCGTCGACCTGGGCGGTCATCGTCGCCACGAACACCCCGGCCGTGAACGGCTCGACGGGCAGGGCGCGTTCGGCCCGGCGCGCCCGCACCTCCGCCCCCGCCGCCCACATAGGGGAACCGCCGATCCCGCTCATCTCCCGCGCCCCGAGCCGCTGTTCGGCCAGGACGACGCTGCGCAGCTCGGTGCCGTCGGCGACCTCGTCGTAGATCTCGGCGACGATCTCGCGGGCGGGGCCGTAGGTCGCCGAGTACGCGCGGTCGAAGACCTCCCGCCCGGCCGGGTCCAACTCCTCGCGGACGGCACGCAGTCCGGCCTGCGAGATGGTGCGGGCGATCGGGCCGGTGACGTTCTCGCAGGAACGCTCGTACGCGGTCACCGCGTCGTCGCCGGTCAGACGGTAGCGCGTGAAGAGGCTCTCGACGATGCCGTGGACAGCGCCGAGGAGAATGGCGCGTTCGCCGACGATGTCCGAGCGGTACTCGCTCTCCAGGGTGGTGCGGAAGGTGTACGGCGAGCCGAGCGCGACCGACCAGCCGAGCGCGTGGTCGGCGGCCTTGCCGTCGGGGTCGGCGTGGACGGCGTAACTGCTGTTGATTCCCGCGCCGTTGATCTCGGCACCCTGCTCGTAGAGCCGGCGCACGGAGTCGCCCATGCCCTTGGGGCAGACGGCGATGACTCCGTGTCCGGGCGGGAACTCCCCACCGGTGGCCCGGAGATGACCGAGCAGGAAGCCGTGCGAGAGACCGACGGTGGCGCCGGGCTTGAGGGCGGCGAAGATCTCCTCGTGGTGGGCGGCGAGGGCCGCGTCCGCGATCAGCAGGATCACCAGGTCGCTCTCGGCCGTCACCGCGAGCCAGTCGCCGAGCGTGCCGTCCTCCTCGGTGAAACCGTGGGCACGCGCGTCGGCCGCGGAGGCCGAGCCGGGGCGCAGGCCGACGCTCACCCGGATGTCCGTACCGGCGAGGGAGTCGCGCAGGTTGCGGGCCTGGGCGCGCCCCTGCGGGCCCCAGCCGATGACGCCGATGCGGCGGACGCCGGCGAAGGCCCGCGGGAGCAGCGGGAAGAGGTGCCGGCCACCGCGCAGGATGGTCTCCGTGCCGCCGGGCACGTCCATCGTTTCGAGGGCGAAGACGGCGGAGGTGTACGTGGTCGAGGTCATGGTGGAGTTGTAGGCTCCGGGCGAGCGTTGCGGCAAGCGCAACTTACGCACCGGGCTGTTGCGCAAAGCGAAAGGGCCAGTTCACGGCATGCGGGACGACCATCGGGAGCTACGACTTTTCCTGCATCTGGCGCAGACCCTGAACTTCGGGCGGACGAGTCTCGACTGCCATGTCAGTCCGGCGACGCTGACGCGGACCGTTCAGCGGCTGGAGTCCGACCTCGGACACCGGCTCCTCGACCGCGGGCCGCGCGGGGTCTCCCTGACCGCGGAGGGACACCGCTTCCGCGAATACGCCGTCCAGTCACTGGAGTTGTGGCGCGCCTACCGCGAGGAGCACCCCGACCCGGCCGAACTCACCGGCAGACTCGCCCTGTTCGCCACGGTGACCGCCTGCCAGGCCCTGCTGCCCGACCTGTTGGCGCCCTTCCGGGCCGCGCATCCCCAGGTACGGCTCGATCTGCGCACCGGCGACGCGGCGGCGGCGCTGGCCCGTCTCGACGAGGGCGAGGTGGACGTGGCGGTCGCGGGCATCCCGGCACGGCTGCCGGAGCCGCTGGTGAGCCGCACGGTCGCGGTGACCGAACTGGTCCTCGTCACCGCCCGCGACCGCCCCGACCCGGATCTCGACGGCCCGTTCGTCCTCCCGCACCGGGGCCTGGTCCGCGAGGCGGCCGACCGCTGGTTCCGCACCCGGGGCACGACACCCGACGTGGCCTGCGAACCGGACGGCCACGAAGGCCTGTTGACCCTGGTCGCCCTCGGCTGCGGAACGGGCGTGGTACCCCGCATCGTCCTGGAGAACAGCGCCGTACGGGAACGGCTGGCGGTGATCCCTGCGGACCCACCCCCGGAACCGTTCCCGATCGGGCTCTGCGTACGAAGGGCGGACCTGCGCCGCCCCCTGGTGGCAGCCTTGTGGAGCCTAACGGCGCCATAGGGCAAACGCCCTGTGCTGGAGCGCCCCAAAGGGGCGCGGGGAACTGCGCGACCAGCCACAACGGCGCCGCAGCCAACCGACAACGCACGCCGCCTCGATACTCCCAGCGGAGCGCCTAGTCCAGATCAACCGGCCCGTCGTTCTTCTTCTCGTCCTTCTTCGCCTGCAACTGGAGCAGGTTCTTGACCTCGTCGCCGGGCCGACGCCCGTCCGGGTCCGACCCGCTCAGGTTCCCCCGGACCGAGTCCAGGATCGTCAGCCCCTGCGAGACCAGGCCCGCGGCGATCTCGCCGAGGCCGTCCGCGCCATTGAGGACGTTGACGTTGGCCCCCGCGAGACCCCCCGCCGCTTCCTTCACGATCTGCGGAAGCTGGTCGATCAGCATCCGGTCGAGCGCGACGCGGTCGTACGACGCCGCCGCCTCGGCCTGGATCTTCATCCGCTCCGCCTCGGCGATGGCGAGCAGTTTGATCCGCTGGGCCTCGGCCTCGGCCGGCTTGACGATCTCGGCGACCAGCTGCTGCTGCCGCAACTCGGCCTGGCGCTGGGCGAGTTCGGTCTGCGCGGCGAGCACTTCCTGCTGGGCGTGTGCCTGCGCGAGCGGTCCGGCCTGCGCGGCCTGCGCCTGGGCGCGGTCGACCTCGGCCGAATACTCGGCCTTGACGACCGCGGTCTGCCGGGCGTACTCGGCCTGGTTGCGGGCCGCGACCTGCTCCGCCTCGACGGAGGCCTGGGTGGCCTGGGCCTGGGCGATCTGGGCCTGCCGCTGGATGGCCGCCTTGTGCGGTGCGGACATGGCCTCGATGTAGCCGACCTCGCCGTCGTCGATCGACTGGATCTGCAGCGAGTCCACGATCAGGCCGATCTTCGCCATCTCGACCTTTGACGTGTCCAGCACCTCGGCGGCGAGCTTCTGCCGCTCCGTGACGATCTCCTCGACCGTCATCGAGCCGATGATGGACCGCAGGTGACCTGCGAAGATCCGGCCGGTCAGCACCGACATCTGGTCCTGGTCGGAGAGGAACCGCTGGCCCGCGTTGATGATGCTCTCGGTGTCGTTGCCGACCTTGAACGCGATCACGGCGCGGACGTGCAGCGCGATGCCCTGCCGGGTCACACAGGTCTCGGTGACCTCGGCCTCGCACATCGACAGCGTGAGAAAACGGGTCTTGCGGAAAACCGGCAGCACGAACTTTCCGTGCCCCGTCACCACTCGGAACGGCGCGCCCCCCAGTCCCCGCCTGCCACCCGAGATCAGCATCGCCTCATCGGGGGCGGGAACGCGGTAACCGAACATGTCTTGCTCCTCACTCTGCGCCGGCGGGTTCGCCGTCCAGCGCGTCCAATGGATCCGCCCACTCGATGACGTGCACGGCACGTCGTCCACGGGACTCGATCACGAGCACCCTGGCCCCCGTGGGCAGGGGATCATCCGACCAGGCCAGGAATGTCTCGGAGCCGCCCCGGACCCGCACGAGGATCTCGCCGGGGCCCGCGCTTCCCCGGGTCTCGATGATCACCTCTCCCGTGCATCCGATCACGGGCTCGTCCTGCGGCATCACCGGCCGCCTCCATCCTCTGGCCTTAGGTTTCCGACGATAGACCCACTCGGGTCACGGACCCAACGGGCCCACCACACACCTTTTGTACGACGTCTTCCGGGCGACCGCCGGGCGGCACCGGCCGCGGTCAGGACAGGGCGGCCAGCGGGTCGTCGAGGACCGGCTGCCACGCCAACTCGGCCGCCCCGACCAGGCTGTTGTGATCCAGGGTGCAGGCGAGGATCGGCACGCCCCCGCTCTGCCCCCACAGGCTCCTTTCGGCGACGACCGCGCGCAGCCGGTCCGGGTCGGCGTCGAGGAGGGTGCGGTGCAGTCCGCCGAGGATGATCCGGTCGGGGTTGAGGATGTTCACCAGGCCGGCGAGCCCCAGTCCGAGCCGGTCGATCAGGGTCTCGGCGGCCTTCCGGACGGACGGATCGTCGTAGTGGCGACGGATCAGTTCGTTGGACTCCTGAAGCAGGGACACCTCGGGGCCGGGTTCGCGGCCGGCGGCCGTGAGGAAGGCGAGCGGGTCGGCCTCGACGTCGAGGCAGCCGCGGCTGCCGCAGTGACAGGGGCGGCCCTCGGGGTTCACGGTGAGGTGCCCGACCTCCAGCGCGAGACCCGAACTCCCGGTGTGCAGACGCCCGTCGAGCACCAGCGCGCCGCCGACACCCCGGTGTCCGGTCGCCACGCACAGCAGGTCGCGGGCGCCGCGGCCAGCGCCGTGCCGGTGCTCGGCGAGCGCGGCGAGGTTGACGTCGTTGCCCGCGAACGCGGGTCCGGTGAGGCCGGCCGCGCGCACGCACTCGGCGAAGATCCGCCGCACGGGCGCGCCCGCGGGCCAGGCGAGGTGGAGGGGGTTGAGCGCCAGCCCTTCGGGCTCGGCCACGGCGGACGGCACGGCGAGCCCGGCGCCGACGCACCGCCGCCCGGTCTCGCGCAGCAGATCGGCACCGGCCTCGACGACTGACCCCAGTACCTTCGCGGGGTCGGCGTCCACGGCCTCGCAGCCGGGCGCGGTCGCCACGATCTGGCCGCCTAGGCCGACCAGCGCGGCGCGGAAGCCGTCGGCGTGGACCTGGGCGGCGAGGACGACGGGGCCGTCCTCCGCGAGCGCGAGGCGGTGCGAGGGGCGGCCCTGCGAACCGGCCGCCGCGCCGGGCCTGGCGTCGACCCTGATCAGGCCCAGGGCCTCCAGCTCGGCGGCTACCGCGCCGGCCGTCGCCCGGGTCACCCCCAGTTCGGCGGTGAGTACGGCTCGGGTGGGGGCGCGGCCGGTGTGCACGAGCTCCAGCGCGGGGCCGAGCGCTCCGCGGCCCCGGTCCAGTCGCGCCCGTGAGGTGGTCCCATCCCCCGCCGGCCGGGGGTCCGCCTTGCCGCTCATGAGGGCGAGTCTCCCATGATCCGTACAGAGAACCGTTGGGGGTCCCGTTCACAGTGGCGGCCGGTGGGGGCTTGTCGCGCAGTTCCCCGCGCCCCTTCAGGGCGCGTCCCACTCCCCGCGTTCAAAAACCACTCACTCGCAGCGTCACGTTCAGTCTCCCCCTCAGTCCCAACTCCCCCGGCCCCGTACCCTCGTACACCCGTGGCACCCCGTGATGGGCGAGCCTCGACGCACCCCCGAACACAAACAGGTCGCCGCTCCTCAACTCGACATCCGTGTACGGCTTCGTGCGGGTCTCGGTGTTGCCGAAGCGGAACACGCAGGTGTCGCCCAGGCTCAGCGAGACGACCGGCGCCTGCGACTTCTCGTCGCTGTCGCGGTGCATGCCCATGCGGGCGTCGCCGTCGTAGAAATTGATCAGGGCGATGTCGTACGACGCCGTCGGCGTCCCCAGTGTGTCGGTGACCGCCTGCCGGCCCAGGTCGTCGAGCCAGGTCGGGAAGGGTTTCACCGGGGTGCCGTCGCCGTCGGTCGTCGTGCGGGAGTAGGCGTACGGGTACCAGTGCCAGCCGAGGCACACCTGCCGGGCGGTCATGGTGCCGCCGCCGGGGGTGCGGACCGTGCGCAGGCCGGCCGGAGGGCGGGCCCACTCGCGGCAGGCTGTCAGGAGGTCGCGCTGGCGGTCCGGGGAGAGCCAGTCGGGCACGTGCACCGCGCCCGGCGCGATCTCCGCACGAACTCTCGGAAACAGCTCGGCGTCCATGGCCCCATCCTGCCCCGACCGGCCATGAGCCGGCACTCGGTTAGCCTTGGCGCACGATGGACGACCATATCGACCGAATGACGACTCCGTGGGGCGACCGCGCCCTGGCCCGCTTCCCCGAGGACCCGCGCGACCGGCTGCGCGCCTGGGACGCCTCCGACGAATACCTTCTGCGGCAGCTCGCGGAACAGGACACACCGCTGTCCGGCACGGTCGTGATCGTGGGCGACCGCTGGGGCGCCCTCGTCACGGCGCTCGCGGAGCACGGTCCGGTGCAGATCACGGACTCGTTCCTCACCCAGGAGGCGACCAGGGCGAACCTCGCGCGCAACGAGGTCGACCGGGATTCCGTACGACTGCTCACCACCCAGGATCCGCCGCCCGAGCGCGTCGACGTGCTGCTCGTGAGGGTGCCCAAGAGCCTTGCGCTGCTGGAGGACCAGTTGCTGCGGCTGGCGCCCGCGGTGCACGCCGAGACGGTCGTCGTGGGCACGGGCATGGTGAAGGAGATCCACACCTCGACGCTGAAGCTGTTCGAGCGGATCCTCGGCCCGACCCGGACCTCGCTGGCCGAGAAGAAGGCCCGGCTGATCCACTGCACGCCCCGGTCGTCGGCGGCACGTGGCACCAACCCGTGGCCGCACAGTTACGCCCTCCCCGACGGCATCGGTGTTGTCTCGGGGCGGACCGTGGTCAATCACGCGGGTGTGTTCTGCGCCGAGCGCCTCGACATCGGTACGCGTTTCCTCCTCCAGCATCTGCCCTCAAGTCCCGGACTCGGCAAGGTCGTTGACCTCGGGTGCGGCAACGGTGTCGTCGGTACGGCGGTGTCACTGGCCGATCCGGAGGCCGAAGTCCTGTTCGTGGACGAGTCGTTCCAGGCCGTGGCCTCGGCGGAGGCGACGTACAAGGCCAACGGCGCACCCGGACATGCCGAGTTCAGGGTCGGGGACGGGCTGGTCGGGGTCCCGGCCGACAGCGTGGACCTCGTGCTGAACAATCCCCCGTTCCACTCCCACCAGGCGACGACCGACGCGACGGCCTGGCGGATGTTCTCCGGTGCGCGGCGCGCGCTGCGGCCGGGCGGCGAGCTGTGGGTGATCGGCAATCGTCATCTCGCCTACCACGTGAAGCTGAAGCGGCTCTTCGGCAACAGCCAACTGGTGGCCAGCGACGCGAAGTTCGTGGTGCTGAAGGCCGTCAAGCGGTAGCCCCACCGCGTCCGGCGAGCACGCCGATGATCCGGGCCACCGCCTCCACCATCGCCTCCCGTCCCACGCTCAGGTACTTGCGGGAGTCGACCGCCTCGGGGTGTGCGGCGAGGAACGCGCGGATCGCTCCGGTCATCGCCTGGTTGAGGGCCGTGCCCACGTTGACCTTGGTGATACCGCCGGCGACGGCCGCGGTGAGTTCGTCGTCGGGGACTCCTGAGGAGCCGTGCAGGACGAGGGGGACGTCCAGGGTCGCGGTGAGCCGCTTGAGGAGGTCGTGGTCGAGGGTGGCCGTACGGGTGGTCATGGCGTGCGAGCTGCCGACGGCCACGGCGAGTGCGTCCACGCCGGAGTCGGCGACGAAGGCGCGGGCCTGGGCGGGGTCGGTGCGTGCGCCGGGTGCGTGGGCGTCGAGGGGCGGCTCGCCGTTCTTGCCGCCGACCTCTCCCAACTCGGCCTCGATCCACAGCCCTTGCGCGTGTGCCCAGTCGGCGGCGGCGCGGGTCGCGGCGAGGTTCTCGGCGTAGGGCAGGCGGGCCGCGTCGTACATGACGGAGCTGAAACCGGCGGCCTGCGCCTGTCGCAGAAGGCCGTCGCTCTGGACGTGGTCGAGGTGCAACGCCACTGGTACGGCGGCCCGTTCGGCGGCGGCGACGGCCGCGCGGGCGAGCGGGAGGAGGCGGCCGTAGCGGAACTTGACGGCGTTCTCGCTGACTTGGAGGACGACGGGGGCGCCGGTGGACTCGGCGCCGGCGATGACGGCCTCGACGTGTTCCAGCGTGATGATGTTGAAGGCGGCGACCGCGGAGCGGGCGGTGGCGGCGCGGGTGACGAGCTCGCCGGTGGTGACGAGGGGCACGGTCTTTCCTTTCCTGGCCTGGAGTTCCGGGCTTCAGGGGGCGAGGATCACCGAGCGGGTGAGATGGCGCGGGCGGTCGGGGTCCAGGTCGCGGTACGCGGCGACGGCGACCGCGAGGCGCTGGGCGCGGACGAGTTCGGCGAGCGGGTCGAGGCCGCCCTCGATCCACAACCCGCCGGTGGCGCCCACCTGTTGGGCGAGTCCCTCGGGTGCCTCGCCGAGCATCCAGGTGGCGGTGCCGTGGGTGGTGATGCTGATCGGGCCGTGTCGGTACTCCATCGCCGGGTAGGCCTCGGTCCAGGACAGTGAGGCCTCGCGCATCTTCAGCCCGGCCTCGTTGGCGAGCCCGACGGTCCAGCCGCGACCGAGGAAGGTGAACTGCGTGCAGGCGACGAGCTGTTGGGGCAGTCCGGCGGCGAGCGCGGTGCGGGCGTCGGCGACCACCTCGTCGGTGTGCAGGCCCAGGTGGGCGCGGAGCAGGGTGACGGCGGTGGTCGCGAACCGGGTCTGCACGACGGACCGTTCGTCGGCGAAGTCGAGCACGACCAGCTCGTCGGCGGCCGTCATGACCGGCGTGTGCGGGTCGGCGGTGATCGCGGTGGTGCGGGTGCGCCCTCTCAACTCCCGCAGGAGTTCCAGCACTTCGGTGGTGGTGCCGGAGCGGGTGAGGGCGAGGACCCGGTCGTACGTCCGCCCGTGCGGGAACTCCGAGGCGGCGAAGGCGTCGGTCTCACCCTGGCCCGCCTCCTCGCGCAGGGCGGCGATCGCCTGGGCCATGAAGTACGAGGTGCCGCAGCCGACGATCGCGACCCGCTCCCCCGGCGCCGGCAGCGCGTCCCGGTACCGGGACGCCTCCGCCGCGGCGCGTATCCAGCACTCGGGCTGACTGTTCAGCTCGTCCTCGACGTAGGTCATGCCGTACCTCTCCCCGTTGATGCTTGTTCCTGCAAGATATAGCGAGCTTTCGAGCACAATCAAGCATGAGGACCAAGGGAACGTGCGCTAGGGTCGCGGAGAATCGAGGAACGGAGAGTGAGTGCGGATGTCGCGCGACGCCCGCTGGAAGGTGCTGCTGGAGCTGCTCGTCGAGCGCGGCCGGCTGGACGTCGAGGAGGCCGCGGCCGACCTCGCGGTGTCGGCCGCCACGATCCGCCGTGACTTCGACCAGCTGGCCGAGCAGCAGATGCTGGTGCGCACCCGGGGCGGCGCCGTCGTGCACGGGGTGTCGTACGAACTGCCGTTGCGCTACAAGACCGCCCGGCACGCCTCCGAGAAGCAGCGCATCGCGAAGGCGGTCGCCGAACTCGTCGCGCCCGGTGAGGCGGTGGGCCTGACCGGCGGTACGACGACCACGGAGGTGGCCCGCGCCCTGGCCGTGCGCAGCGACCTCACCTCCGGAACGCCCGCGCTGACCATCGTGACCAACGCGCTCAACATCGCCAACGAGCTTGCCGTACGGCCCCAGTTCAAGATCGTGCTGACCGGCGGGGTCGCGCGACCGCAGTCGTACGAACTCGTCGGACCGCTCGCCGACGGGGTGCTCTCGCAGATCACCGTCGATGTGGCGGTGCTCGGCGTGGTCGCCTTCGACGTGACGCACGGTGCGGCGGCCCACGACGAGGCGGAGGCCGCGATCAACCGGCTGCTGTGCGAGCGCGCCGAGCGTGTGATCGTCGCGGCCGACTCCAGCAAGCTCGGGCAGCGGGCGTTCGCCCGGATCTGCTCGGCGCAGGCGGTGAACACGCTGGTGACGGACGCGGGGGTCGGGGCGGACATGGTGCGGCGGTTCGAGGAGGCGGGCGTCGAGGTCGTCGCCGTGTGACGGCGGAGCCGCGCCGGGCCGCCCCGGACACCCGGTCAGTGCTTGGTCAGGACCTCGAAGCGCAGGTGGGTGATGTCCGGCGACTCGCGCGTCCAGAGCCGGCGGAGTTCGACGGGACCGCCGAGGTGGTCGAAGAGCCGCTTGCCCGCGCCCAGCAGCACGGGCACGAGCATGATGTGCACCTCGTCCAACAGGCCGACGTTCAGGGCCTGTTGGGCGGCGGTCGCACCGTGGACGCCGACGTCCCCCTCGCCGGCGATCTCCTTGGCGCGGGCCACCGCGGACTCGATGCCGTCGGTGACGAAGGTGAACACGTCGGGGGCGACGACGTCCGCCGGGTCGGGGGCGCGGTGGGTGAGCACCACACAGGGAACCTTCCCCACCGGCCCTCCGTCGCCCCAGCCGCCCTCGCCTTCGCACACGTCGTAGGAGTGCCGGCCCATGAGGACGGAGCCGACGCCGTCGGCCATCTCGGCGAGGACCCGGGCGTCGGCGTCGTCCATTTCCTGGACCCATCGGTGCAGGCGTTCGCCGCCGACGCCGAGGGGGTTGGCGCGGGTGTCGTCCGGGGCGGTGATGAAGCCGTCCAGGGACATGGACATTCCTGAGATCACTTTGTCAGTCATGTCAGGTAGACCTCCCGCGCCGCCCGAACTCATCGACTGAGCGGTCCGCGGTCCGTCAGCCGAAGACCTTCACAGCCTGGTAGTACGTCCACGCCGTGCTGTCGCAGGTGGTCGCGACGGCGCTGCTGTAGCCGGCACAGACGCGCTTGAGATCGTCGTAGAGGGCGCTGTCGAGCCGCGACTTGTTGGCGCTGAAAGCGTTCGCGGCCTTGTAGTTGCGGTAGCCGAAGTCGTGGCGGGCGCAGGAGGTGGCGAAGGGGAAGCCGAAGGGGTTGTCGGGCGAGGCGGAGCAGTAGTCGGTGGACCAGTCGAACCCGTAGGCGGACCAGGCGGTTCGGTTGGCGCGGGCCGCGGCCCAGAGCTTGTAGCTCGACGCGCTGGTCTGGGTCCAGCCGGAGAGGACCTGGGGCTTGTCGGCGGGGGCCGCGGTGGCGGCTGTCGCGGTGGCGACGACGGCTGCCAGAGCCAGAGTTGAGGCGGCGAGACCGGTGGCGAGTCTGCGGTGCATCCAACACCTCCATGAGACCGCGATCCGCCCGTCGGATCACAGGTTCATGACAAGATGATTTACACGTCGACCACGCCTTCACACCGCATGTGTCCCAATGACCCGTCAACTCTCGGACATGCCGGGAGTTCGGGACATGAACCCCATGCGGGAATCCGGCAGAGGGGGACAGTCAACACCCCTGCTGCCGACCGGAGTTCAGGTTCTCGGGGCAGTCTCAGGACGACGGCGTCAGGGGCAGGTCGTCCGTGAAGGCGTTGACCGGTTGGGCGATGTTCCGGGTGCCGTGGACGTCGAGGGCCGCCGCCGCGGTGCGTGTGCCGAGCGTGCCCTGTGTGTGCCAGGTTCCGGTGACGGCCAGCCAGGTGTTCGCGGGCGGCGCGGGGGTGCCGTGCATGTGGACCTTGACCGTCTGGGCGTCCGCCGCGCAGCAGGTGAAGATGATCCGGGTCAGGTCCCAGCCGCCGCCCGGGACCGGCGTCGCGAAGCCGGTCATCTCGACGCTGCGTCCCTTGATGGCCAGTTCCCTGTCCTGCTGGACCCGGGTGGTGAAGTCCGTGAGGGTCATCGGCAGGGGTGAGGTCGCGGGCAGGGCGGCGAACCCCTTCTGCTTCTTGACGGCCTCACTGCCCGCGTGGGAGGCGGTGTAGGCGCCGAGGGCGGGTGGGGCGTAGAAGAGGAGGCTGAGCGCGGGGAGGAAGAGCAGCCAGGCGATGCGGGGGGCGGTGGAGTGGTCGTGTCCATGGCCGTGCTCGTGGTCGTGGTCGTGGGTCTCCGCGTCGCCCGCGCCGCGGTCGAACATCGCGTGTGCCAGGCCCAGGAGCAGCAGGAGGGCGCCGGAGATGATCAGGAGCGGGCGGAGGCCCTCCTTGACGTAGCGCAGGTAGAGGTCGGTGAAGAGGGCGGTGTGCAGGAGGCCCAGGCCGGTCAGGACCAGGAGCGGTACTTGGGCGGTGCGCTTCACAGCAGGGCGCCTCCGATCAGGACGCTGGCGGCCACGGCCACGACGGTGGTCGCGGTGGAGAAACGCACCGCGAACGCCCGGCCGAAGGTGCCCGCCTGAAGGGCGATCAGCTTGAGGTCGACCATCGGGCCTACGACCATGAAGGCAAGGCGCGCGGTGGGCGAGAAGCCGGTGAGCGAGGCGGCGACGAACGCGTCCGCCTCGGAGCAGACCGCGAGGACCACGGCGAGCCCGGCGAGGAACAGCACGGACAGCCAGGGCGAGCCCGAGAAGGTGTCGAGGACCGAGCGCGGCACGGTCACGTTGAAGGTGGCCGCGGCCATGGCGCCCAGCACGAGGAAGCCGCCCGCGTGCAGGAAGTCGTGCTGGAAGCCGAGCCGGAACTCCGTGAAGCGGCTGTGCCCCGACCGGTGTCCGGTGTGCCGCACGACCGGGCGCAGCCACTCCTCACGCCCCAGCCAGAGCCATAGCCAGCCCATGACGGCGGCGGTGGCGAGCGAGGCGAGGAGCCGGGCCAGCACCATGGCGGGGCTGCCCGGGAAGGCGACGGCGGTGGCGGTCAGCACGATCGGGTTGATCGCGGGCGCCGAGAGCAGGAACGCGAAGGCGGCGGCCGGGGTGACACCCCGGCGGATCAGGCTGTTGGCGACCGGCACGGACGCGCACTCGCAGCCCGGCAGGACCACGCCCGCGATGCCCGCGACGGGCACGGCGAGCGCGGCCCGTTTGGGCAGCACCTTGGTGAACAGGTCAGCCGGGACAAAGGCGTTGATGGCCCCGGACAGGGCGGTGCCCAGGAGGAGGAAGGGCAGTGCCTGCACGGTGATGGCCAGGCAGACGGTCCGCCAGGCGGCCACGGCGGGGTCGTTCAGCCATGGCGTGCCCGACAGCACGAGGACGGCCACCGCGAGGCCGAGCGCGATGACGGCCGCGGGCGGGGGTCTGCGAAAGGTGCGGCGCCGGCGCTCGGGTGGGTGGGTGGCGGCCGGGATCGCCACCTCCGTCACATCAAGCAGCTCATCCGTTTTTGGCATGTTTGCTCCGAATGTCTGATGTTGCGACAGAACATAGTACGGTTCTCGCGTGATCAGCCGACTGTCCGTCAGCATCGTCCGCGCGTGTCTGCGGGACGGGCGGGGCGGAAGTCCGACGGCGGTGCTGGACGAGGCGCCGTTGAGCGACGAGGAGCGGTGCCGGATACCGGTTCTCGCCGGGACGTCGCACGCCGTATTCGTCGCGGTGCGCGGGTCGGCCGTGTCCCTGCGCTTCTTCACCGCCGAAGGCGAACTGCCCGCGTGCGGCCACGGTACGGTCGCCGCCCTGGCCTTCCTCGCGGAGCGTGCCGGAGGTACGGAGTACCGGGGCAGGCTGCGTGCGGCGGGGCGTTCCTTCGCCGGGTGGGCCGTACGGGAGGGGGCGCGGGTGCGTGCCGCCTTCGAGCCCGGTCCCGTCGAGTTGCGTGAGCCGACCGCGGCCGAGTGCGGGCTCGCCCTGCCGGCGCTGGGTGTCGGCAGCGACACGCTCGCGCCCGGTGCCCGGGTCGCCTCGGTCGGGCGGGAGCGGCTGCTGGTACCCGTCGCCTCGCGGTCCGTGCTCGCCGCGCTCGCCCCCGACTTCGGTCAACTCCGGTCGGCCTGCGACCGGTTCGGACTCCTCGGCTGCTACGTCTACTCGGTGCCGACGCGCTCGGGCCGGATCGCGGCGCGCATGTTCGCGCCGTCGATCGGCGTCCCGGAGCACATCGCGAACGCCAACAGCACCGCCTGCCTCGCCGCCGACCTCGCGGAGCGGGGTGTCACCGGGATCGCCGTCGACATGGGCGACTCGCTCGGCAGCCCCGCCACGATCACCGCGACGGCCCGGCCCGGGGCAGCCGTACAGGTGGGCGGCACCGCCGAGGTCGTGGGCGCGGTCTTGCCGTCGTAGCCGACCGGTGTCGGTCTAGCTTGCCCGGACCCTGGCCAGCACCTCGCGGATCAGGTCCGCGCTGATCGTGAAGTGGCCCCGGGCGATCTCCTCGGCGCGCTCGGGTTCGCCCGCGGCGATGGCCTCGTACAGGGCCTTGTGGTCCTCGCCGCCCTGGTGGAAGTGGGTCTCTTCGCCCTTGCCCCAGGGCTCGACGGGGAAGCCGAGGCTGATGCGGGCCAGCAGGTCCTGACTGAGCATGACGATCTGCGGGTTGCCGGTGGCGGCGCGGACGGCCTGGTGGAAGGCGCTGTCCGCGGTGTGCGCGTCGCGCTGGGTGTTCGCGGAGAGGTAGGCGGACAGGGCGTCCCGCATGGGTTCGAGGTCCTTCGCACTGCGGCGTCGGGCCGCCGTCGCCGCGACCATGCCCTCGACCAGGCCGCGCAGGTCGAAGAGTTGCTCGAACTCCTCCCAGCGGGGCAGCAGCGTGTGCCGGACGGCGGCGGCCGTCGACTCGGTCCAGCTGTCGCGGACGTAGGTCCCGCCGTTGCGGCCGCGCCGGATCTCGACGACGCCCACGGCCTGGAGGCGGGCGACCGCCTCGCGGACGGTGGGGCGGCTGACCCGCAGCAGGCCGGTGAGTTCGCGCTCGGCGGGCAGCCGTTCGCCGGGCAGGAAGTCGCCGACGGCGATCGCGGTGAGCAGTCGGTCGGACACCTCGTCGACCGCCGAGGCGACCCGGACCGGGCGCAGCGCGGAGGTCGGGGAGCCGCCGAGGAGGACGCGGTCGAGGACGCGCGAGAACTCGTCCCCCGCTTCGGATGCCTCAGGTACGGATGTCAGCTGTCCTCCCCCTTCGGTGCCGCTTCTGTAAACGCGGGCGGGCCACGTGAACTCGCCGTTACGTCTTGCCCAGCCCCCGCTAAAAGGTCTTGTGCGCTGACCTTTTACCCAATCACCATCACAGCCATCCGTCACTTCCTTTTCCGTTTCCACCCGAGGCCGGTTCGCGTCCGGCCCGTCTGGGAGGCCCTCGCGTGGCGATTCCCGCACCGAATCACACCGGCACCGTCGACTTCAACGGCCATTCGACCTGGTACCGGATCACCGGCGAACCCGGCAGGACCCCCCTGGTCGTCCTGCACGGCGGACCCGGCGCCGGTCACAACTACACCCTCAGCATCGCGGGCATCGCCGAACAGGGCCGCCAAGTGGTGCACTACGACCAGCTCGGCATCGGGCTGTCCACCCATCTGCCCGACGAGGGCGCCGACTTCTGGACCGTCCAGCTCTTCCTCGACGAACTCGACAACCTGCTCAAGGAGTTGGGCATCGCCGATGCTTACCATCTCCTCGGCCAGTCCTGGGGCGGCATGCTCGCCGCCGAGCACGCGGTACGCCGGCCGGCCGGGCTGCGCGGGCTGGTCATCGCCAACTCCCCCGCGTCCATGGAGCTGTGGCTCGCGGCGGCGGCCGAACTGCGCGCCCAACTCCCGCCCGAGGTCCAGCGCACCCTGCTCGCCCACGAGGCGGCCGGTACCACCGACCACCCCGACTACCTCGCCGCCGAGCAGGTCTTCAACGAACGCCATGTGTGCCGACTGGACCCCAACCCGCCCGAGGTGCAGGCGACTTGGGAGAACATCGCGGCCGATCCGACCGTGTACCACACGATGAACGGGCCGAACGAGTTCCATGTCGTCGGCACCATGAAGGACTGGTCCGTGATCGACCGGCTGCATCTGGTCGAGGCACCGACCCTGCTGGTGTCCGGCCGCTACGACGAAGCGACTCCCGAGACCCTGCGCCCGTTCGCCGACCACATCCCCGACGTGCGCTGGCACATGTTCGAGCACTCCAGCCACATGCCGCACGTCGAGGAGGAGGAGCTCTACCTCCGGGTCGTGGGCACCTTCCTCGACTCCACCGACTGAGCCCCTTCGGCCCATCCCCCGGCCCGCCCAACCGCCGTTCCCCCGACGGGAGTTCCCTGGATGTCCCGCAGCACGAGACGAGGCGCGTTCGCCGCCGCCACCGTCGCCCTCGCCCTGACCACCGCCGCCTGTTCGTCCTCCGACAGCGGCTCCTCCGATCCGACCACGTCGACGTCGTCGGCGACGGCCGGCTCCGCCGCGTTCCAGCCGCAGCACAAGGGCGGGACGTTGAAGCTCGTCGCCCACGCGGCCGGCGGCAGCTTCGATCCGCAGGTCAACTACACGCTCCAGTACTGGCAGTTGTACCAGTCGATGTACGACGGGCTGCTGTCGTTCAAGAAGGTCGGCGGCCAGGAGTCATTCACGGTCGTCCCGGACCTGGCCGCAGCGATGCCCAAGGTCACCAACGGCGGCAAGACGTACACCTTCACGCTCCGCAAGGGCATCAGCTTCTCCAACGGCAAGGCACTGACCACGGACGACGTGGTGGCGTCGTTCCAGCGCATCTTCAAGGTCTCCAGCCCCACCGCCGGCACCTTCTACAACGGCATCGTCGGCGCCACCGCCTGCCTGAAGACGCCCGCGTCCTGCACCCTCAAGGGCGGGGTGACCGGCGACGCGAAGGCGAACACGGTCACGATCAACCTGACGGCGGCGGACTCGGAGTTCCCGTACAAGCTGGCCGTCCCGCACGCCAGCATCCTGCCCAAGGACTCGCCGACGAAGGACGCGGGCACGAAGCCGCTGCCGACGACCGGCCCGTACATGGCGGCCTCCTACGACCCGAACCGTGCGCTGGAACTGGTGCGCAACCCGCACTTCAAGGAGTGGTCGCGGGCGGCCGAGCCGCAGGGCTACCCGGACCGGATCGACTACACCTTCGGGCAGACCGTCGAGTCCGAGGTGACCGCCGTCGAGAACGGCCAGGCGGACTGGATGTTCGACCCGCCACCCGCTGACCGGCTGAACGAGATCGGCACCAAGTACGCGTCCCAGGCGCACGTGAACCCGCTGACCGCGTTCTGGTACGCGACGCTGAACGTCAACTCGGCCCCGTTCAACAACAAGTTGGCGCGCCAGGCCATCAACTACGCCGTGGACAGATCGGCCGTGGTGCGGCTCTACGGCGGCACCAACCTCGCCTCCCCCGCGTGCACGATCCTGCCGCCGGGCTTCCCCGGGCACGTCGACTCGTGCGACTACACCAAGGGCGGCGGAAAGACCTGGACGGCCGCCGATCTCGCCAAGGCCAAGGCGCTGGTGAAGAAGTCCGGTACGGCGGGGCAGGAGGTCGGCATCGTCGTGCAGGACGACGACGTCAACAAGTCGATCGGGCAGTACCTGCAGAGCCTGCTCACCCAGCTCGGCTACAAGGCGACGCTCAAGCCGCTGTCCGCGAACATCCAGTTCACCTACATCCAGAACACGAAGAACAAGGTCCAACTCGCCCTGACGTCCTGGTACCAGGACTATCCGGCCGCCTCGGACTTCCTGAACGTGCTGCTGTCCTGCGCCGCGTTCCACCCGGGAAGCGACTCCAGCATCAACATCTCGGGCTTCTGCGACAAGGGCATCGACGCGAAGATGCGGACCGCGCTGAAGACCGCGCAGACCGACCCGACGGCGGCGAACAAGCAGTGGGGCGCCATCGACCAGTCGGTCATGCGGCAGTCGCCGGTCGTCCCCCTCATCAACCCGAAGATCATCGACTTCACGTCGAAGCGGCTGGGCAACTACCAGTTCAGCAAGCAGTTCTACATGCTCGTCGGCCAGACATGGGTCAAGTGAGCACCGCCGCAACCGAGTTGGCCACCGTCGAGGCCCGGCGCCCGCCGGGCCCCTGGCGGACGGCCAGCGCCGACCTGCTGCACAACAGGTCGGCGCTCGCCGCGGCCGTCGTCCTCTTCCTCGTCGTCCTGGCGACCCTCTGCGCACCGCTGTACGCGCACCACATCGCCCACACCGACCCCTTCCAGTCCCATGTCTCCGGCACCACGGTCGTCGACGGGAGGACCGTGCCGGTACTCACCCCGAGCAGCACCGGCCTCGGCCTCGGCGTCACCCCGATCGGCCCGACCTGGGACCCCGCCCACTACTTCCTCGGCGCCGACAACCAGGGCCGCGACGTCATGGCCCGCCTGCTCTACGGCGGCCGGACGAGCCTGTTCATCGGGTTCACGGCGGCGCTGCTCACCTGCGCCCTCGGCACGGTCGTCGGAGTCGTCGCCGGGTACGCGGGCGGTGTCGTCGACGCGGTCATCTCCCGTGTCCTGGACGTCATTTGGGCGTTCCCGGTGTACCTGCTCGCGATCTGCCTCTCGGTCGTCCTGCTCACCGACGGGCTGCACCTCGGACCGCTCACCGTCGACGCCGGGAGTCTCTGGCTGCCCGTCGCGATCATCGCGGCGATCTATGTGCCGTACATCGCGAGGCCGTTGCGCGGTCAGGTGCTGGTGCTGCGGAACAAGGAGTACATCCAGGCGGCCATCGGCTCCGGGGCGCCGACCGTGCGCATCCTGCGCCGCGAGGTACTGCCCAACGTGCTGCCGACGGCGATCGTCTTCGTTCCCCTGATGACCGCACTCGCGATGCTCACCGAGTCCGCGCTGTCCTTCCTGTCCGTCGGGGTCCAGCCACCGGACGCCAGTTGGGGCACGATCATCGAGGACGGACTCGGGCTGCTCTACACCCGGCCCGCCGTGACGATCGCCCCCGGCCTGCTCATCGCGCTGACCACGGCGGCGCTCAACGTCCTCGGCGACGGGGTGCGCGACGCGCTCGACCCGGGCGCCCGGCTGCGCGGAGGGGTGTGAGAGTCATGCTCCGGTTCATCGTCAAACGCTTCGCGTCCGCCCTGCTGGTGATGTTCGCGATCAGCGTGCTGGTCTTCCTGATCTTCTTCGCCACACCGGGAGTTGATCCCGCAGCGCGCATCGCCGGCCGCAACGCCGACCCCGCCACGCTCGCCCAGGTCCGGCACTCCTTCGGCCTCGACCGCCCGATGCCCATCCGCTACTTGCTGATGATGCGGCACCTTCTCATCGACCGTGACCTGGAGTCGTTCGTCAACCGCGGCTCCCGTGTCATACCGCAGATCGTGCAGGCCACTCCGGTGACCCTGTCGCTCGTCATCGGCGCCGCGCTGATCTGGATGACGGCCGGCATCATCATGGGCACGGCAGCGGCGGCCCTGCGCGGCAAGGCGGCCGACCCGGTCATCATGCTCGTCGGCGTGGTCGGGGTCTCGCTGCCGGCCTACTGGCTCGGCGAGGTCGTCAACCTCATCACCCAGAAGCAGCTGCACAGTTCGGTCTTCTCCTGGGTACCGCCACCGGGCTACGTCGACCTCAGCCACGACCCCGGCCAGTGGGCCCTGCACCTCCTCTTCCCCTGGCTCACCCTCGCGCTGCTGTACGCCGGGATCTACGCCCGGCTGCTGCGCGGCGAGGTCGTCAGCGCCCTGAACGAGGACTACGTCCGTACCGCGCGCGCCAAGGGCCTCTCCGAGCGGCGCATCCTGATCCGCCACGCCCTGCGCTGCTCCCTCATCCCGATCGTGTCGCTGTTCGGCCTGGACTTCGGCGCGCTCGTGGGCGGGGCGGCGCTGCTCACCGAGGTCGTCTTCGGCCTCCCCGGCATCGGCAAGCTCACCTTCGACGCCCTGCAGAACCTGGACCTGCCCGTGATCATGGGGACCGTCCTGTACGCGGCGTTCTTCGTGGTCCTCGCCAACGCGCTGGTGGACATCCTGTACGCCCGACTCGACCCGAGGGCCCGCCATGCCTGACCAACCCCTGCTGGACGTACGCGACTTGAGGGTGTCCTTCCGCACCCGCCGGGGCTCCGTCACCGTCGTCGACGGCCTGTCCTTCTCGGTGTCGCCCGGTGAAATCCTGGGCGTGGTGGGCGAGTCGGGCTCCGGCAAGAGTGTTTCGATGCTGGCCGTACTGCGCCTGCTGACCAGTCCGAACGTGACCGTCGAGGGCGAAGTCCGCTTCCGTGGCCGGGACTTGCTCACCCTGCCCGACAAGGAGATGCGGGCGGTACGGGGCCGGGAGATCGCCATGGTCTTCCAGGACCCGATGACCGCGCTGACCCCCGTGTACACCGTGGGCTGGCAGATCGCCGAGCAGATCCGGGCGCACGAGAAGGTGTCCCGCAAAGAGGCGCACGCCCGTGCCGTCAGGCTCCTCTCCGACGTCGGCATCCCCGACGCGGCCTCCCGCGCGAACGCCTACCCGCACGAGTTCTCCGGCGGCATGCGCCAGCGCGCGGTCATCGCGATGGCCCTCTCCTGCGGCCCGGCCCTGCTGATCGCCGACGAGCCGACCACGGCACTGGACGTGACCGTCCAAGCCCAAATCCTCGACCTGATGCGGGAGTTGAACACCCAGGGCTCGGCGGTGGTCCTCATCACGCACGACATGGGCGTCATCTCCCAGATCGCCGACCGGGTCCTGGTCATGTACGGCGGCCGAGCGGCCGAGGAGGGTCCGCGCCTGGCGGTGTTCCACGGACCGCGGCACCCGTACACGTGGGGGCTGCTGGATTCCGTGCCCCGGGTGGGCGGTCCCCGGCTGCGGCGGCTGCCCACCATCGCGGGGATGCCTGTGGCGCCGGGGAGTCTGCCGGAGGGGTGCGCCTTCGCGCCCCGGTGCCGGTTGCGGCACGAACGGTGCGAGGAGCGGCCGGTGTTGAGAGCGGGCCCGGTCCTCGACTCCGGCGCCGACCTCGGTGACACCGCGCACCGCGACGCCTGCTGGCTGCCCGACGACGACCGCGCTTCCCTGCGCCTGACCTCGCGCGCGGCGGCGACGGACGTACCGGACCTGGAACGAGAGGCGACACCGTGAGCGCGTCAACACCGTCGACCGAGGTACTGCTGCGCGCCTCGGAGGTCACCAAGCACTATCCCCTGCGTTCCGACGGGTTCTCCCGGCACCGCGAAGTACTCCGTGCCGTGGACGGTGTGTCGTTGGAGGTGCGGGCCGGTGAGACGCTCGGCATCGTCGGCGAGTCGGGCTGCGGCAAGTCCACGCTGGGGCGCTGTCTGGTCCGGCTCACCGAACTCACCGGCGGCCGGGTCGAGTTCGACGGCCGGGACATCAGCACGCTCTCCACGCGCCGGCTGCGTCCCGTACGACCGGGCATGCAACTGGTCTTCCAGGACCCGCAGGCCTCCCTCAACCCCCGTCGTCGTGCCGGGGACATCGTGGCGGAGCCGCTGCTCGTGCACCGGTACGGCGACGGGGCCGCCGTGCGCCGTCGGGTCGCCGAGCTCTTCGACGTCGTAGGGCTGGCGGCGGCTCATCTGGACCGGTATCCGCACGAGTTCTCGGGCGGGCAGCGGCAACGCATCGGGATCGCGCGGGCGTTGGCGACGAACCCGAAGCTGATCGTCGCCGACGAGCCGGTATCGGCGCTCGATGTGTCCATCCAGGCGCAGGTGTTGAACCTGTTCGCCGATCTGCAGAAGGAGTTCGCGCTCACCTACGTGTTCATCGCGCACGACCTCGGGGTGGTCCGGCATGTGTCGGACCGGATCGCGGTCATGTATCTCGGGGAGATCGTCGAACTCGCCGAGACGGAGGCCCTGTACAAGGAGCCCGCGCATCCGTACACACAGGCGCTGTTGTCTGCCGTACCGGACATCGACGACGGGACGTTCACCGATGAGGCCCCGCGGGAGCGGATCGTGCTCACCGGTGAGGTGCCCAATCCGGTGGACAAGCCGACGGGGTGTCCGTTCCGGACCCGGTGCCCGTACGCGCGTGAGCGCTGTGCGGTGGAGCGGCCCCGGCTGACGACGACGGCCTCCGGGCGCCGGACCGCCTGCCACTTCCCCTTGATCGACTGAGGGTGCGGAGGGCGGACCCGGCATGATGGCCCGTATGCGCATTCGTATCGACGCCGTCGAGCTGCCCGGCCGCACCTTCCCCGCCCCCGCCGACAAGCCCGTCCAGGCGTACGACAACGTCCATGTCGCCGTGCAGCGCCGGGACCGGCCGGCCGAGCTGCTCGATCCGCAGCCGGGCGACGCCGTGTCCGCGAGCTGGAACCTGGAGTGCGCGGCGGAGGTCTCGCCGGACGGCATCGTGGTCACGGGCCCCTATGTGCAGCACCGGATGGGTCTGCGGTTCGTCTATCTGTCATGGGGGACGGTCGACGCGGCCGGTCTCTTCACCATGTTCCGGCGTGCCAAGCTCATGCTCGACTCCGTGCCCGACGACGTCCTGGCCGCCGCCGCGCCCGACGGTCTGCTGGTCGGGCGGCTCGGTCTGACCGACGCGAACGGCGGCCCGCTGTGCGCGCGGGTGGACCCCCCGCGCATCACCTGGACCGCCGCCGCCCGCTAGCTCTCGTAGCTCTCGGTCAGGACGCCGAATCCTTCTTGTTCGTCGCCAGCCGGTACGCCTGGGTCGGGGTCATCGCGACGCCGTTCAGGCTGACCGTCTTGAAGGTGCTGACCTTGGCGCAGGACTTCGACTGGTCGGCGGTCGAGGCCTGGGCGTTGGAGGTGGCCGCCTTGGTGTCGGCGGGGGCCGGCGACGAGCCGGCGCCGGGGTACGTCGTGCCGCTCGGCCAGTCCGTGCCGATCACCAGGGTCAGGCCGGTGCCGGTGCCCTGCTTGAGGTGCGAGGAGGAGAGGCCGATCGCGCTCGCCACCGTCTGGGCCTCGGCCTTCTGGTCGGTGCCGTAGGTGAGCGTGGTCGTGGTCGCGCTGACGGAGGCGTTGCCCGTGGTGGTGTCGGAGCTGAAGCCGCCGTCTATCAAGGACGTGGCGACCGCCGAGGCACGCCCGCTGATGCTGGTGCCGTTCTCCACCGTCACGGCGATCTGCGCGGCGGGTACGGCCACCGCCGTGGCGGTCGCGGTGGCCGCCGAGGACTTCTTCCCGGAGGAGGTGGTCAGCGACTGGTCGTTGGCGATGGTCGCGAACAGGCTCTTCGCCGCCGTCGCGGGCACGACCCGGTCGGCGTTGTTCGGGTCGGCGCCGGTCTGCATCGTGGTGAACGTCATGCGCTTCGTGGGAACCTTGTCCAGGTCCGCGGCGAGCCCGATGAGCTTCTTGACGGTGCCGAGGCCGGTGTCCACGGTGAGCGCCTTGGTGGCGGCGTCGGCCAGGTTGTAGACCGCCGTGGGGTCGGTGAGCGTGCCGGCGCTCTTGAACTTGCGGATCATCGCGCTCAGGAACAGGTGCTGGGAGACGGTACGGCCCAGGTCGCTGCCGTCGCCGAAGCCGTGCCGGGAGCGGACGAACTCCAGCGCCGCGTTGCCCTTGAGCGTGTGGGTGCCCTTGGCGAGCTTCAGGTGCGAGTAGGTGTCGTAGACGTCGGCGTCGACGCACACCGAGACACCGCCGACCGCGTCGGACATCTTCACCACACCGGAGAAGTCCATCTGCACGAAGTGGTCGATGGTGATGCCGGTGAGCGCGTGCACGGTCTTGACCTGGCACTCCTGGCCGTACTGCAGCGCGCTGTTGATCTGGCCGTAGTAACCGGCCGTCGACTGGCTGCTGTCCGGGTCCTTGCAGGCGGGGACCTGGGTCATGGTGTCGCGCGGGATGCTCATCACGGTGGCGTTCGAGCGGTCGGCGGAGATGTGCACCACCATCTCGACGTCCGCGTTGCCGTTCCCCGTCTGCACGCCGGTCGACGAGCAGCCGCCGCCGAGCTTGCAGTCGGTCGCGCTGCTCCGGGCGTCGCTGCCCATCACGAGGAGGTTGATCGGCGTACGGCCGAAGGCGTCGGCCTTCTCCTTGCCGCCCGCGCCGTCGTCGATCGCGATGCTGTTGATGTTGCCGTTCAGGTGCTCGTAGAACCACCAGCCGGCACCCGCGGTCACCATGATCAGCACCGACAGGGATATCGCGCTGATCTTCAACACCCGCTTGCCGCCCGGGCCCTGCTTGACGCGGCGGCGCGAGGCGGCGCGGCCACGTGCGCGGGATCCGCCGCGCGGGGCCTGCCGGGCCGCGGCGCGGGCGGCGGCCCGGCCGCCGGTGGGCAGCGGTTCGTCGGCCTCGCTCGCACGCGGCCTGGGCACGCCTCGTGTGCGGCTGCGCGTGGCGTGTCCCACGGGGCCGTCCCCGAGGTCGGTCATCTGGCACTCCCACGTACGGTCGGGCCGTTCAGGCCGTTCGATGCTGCGGCCAGGGGCGCGCGGCCGTGTCGGGTCGGGCGAGGCAGAGGGTCCGCCTCTCTTGCGTGGTTGCGCAATATAACAATCTCAGATGAGAACCCTGTAGGGCCTTTCTCATTTACGGGATATCCTTTTACGTCAAACTCGGTCAACTGATCGGAATCCGTGCGCTGGTGATGGTCATCGGGGTACCGGTCACGGCGATGAGGTAGAAGCGCGGATGCGACCCGCCCGGCACCCGCCGGACACCGCCGGGCGGCTTCACGTCGTACGTCGCGGAGGCGTGCGGGGCGAGGGTCACGGGCCCGCCGGAGGCGGTCCACCAGTCGGAGGCGCCCTGTCCGAGGCGGCTGGCGAAGTGGGGGGTGAGCCGGGTGCCGGTGATGTTGACGACCCGGACCGCGAGACCGGTGATGTCCAGGTGGCCGGCCCGCTCCGCGAAACTCGGTGTGACGTTCATCCGCAGCGGCGGCGCGCTGACCGCGGCGACCGCCGCGCACACCACGGCGGGCGTGACGAGCGCCACCGCGAGGACGGCCTTGGCCCGGTGGCCGGTGAGATGCGGGATGCGGGGCTGCCACGCCGAGGCGAACGCGGAGGCCGGGACGGTGGCCGCCGCCGCGAGCCACAGCGGGGTCATCATCAGGAAGTAGCCGTCCTGGGACCGGGTGGCCAGGTAGAAGCTCAGCCAGGGCAGCACGGTGATCGCCGGGCCGAGCCGCCGTACGAAGAGCAGCGTGGCGGCGAGCAGGCCGAACAGGAGCAGCTGGCTGCCGTAGGAGTAGTAGTCGAGGTGCCTGCTGCCCGCGGTGAAGTAGTACGAGATCCCCATCAGGCCCTGGCCGTGCAGGATCGCCTTCTGGGTGAGCGGGAGCAGCAGGCCGTGCAGCCAGGTGTGGACGTCCTGGGTGGCGAAGTAGGCGTTGATCGCGGCCCACGTGAGGGCGGCGGTGCCGGTGTAGCGGGCGACCACGCCGAGGGCGGGACGGGCGCCGAGGTCGCCGCGGCGGACGGAGTAGAGGCCGATGAGGAGGAACGGCGTGAGGAACCAGGCGAGTTGCTGGGAGGCGCAGGCCGCGCCGAGGCAGAGGGCCCGGGCCACTCCGGGCAGTCCCAGCCGGCCGCCGGCTCCGGTGTCGGGCCAGCGGACCACCACCGGGATGAGGAGGACCAGGGCGAGGACGGCGGGGTAGCCGGCGTAGGCGTAGGCGGGCAGGAGGCCGAAGCCGAGGCACACGGCGGTGGCGCCGGACCGCCAGGGGGCCGGGAGCAGCCACCAGAGCAGGACGGCGCCCGCGAGCAGCGCGCCGGTGGTGACGAGGGTGGCGGCTGCGGTCGAGTGGACCACGGCGTGGACGGGGGCGGCGAGCAGCGCGGTCAGGGGCGGATAGCCGTAGGTGTAGTCGGCGCCGCCCGACATGGTCTTCGTGATGCCGACCGACGAACGGTCGAACAGCCACGGCCAGGGCTGCCCGTAGATGGGGTGTCCGTGCAGGATCTCGTGGGCGGCCTGCGCGGTGAGCACGCCCTCGTCGGTGCCGGCGTGGTTGAGCCAGTACCCGCACAGCACCAGCACGACGGCGAGTGCCAGGACGCCCGCGTCCACCCGGGTCAGGGCGCGCCGGGTGCGTGCGGTGAGGGCGAGGACGCCCGCGACGAGTATCCCGGCGTAGCAGACGGAGATGATCCCGGCGACGTCCGGACGGGACGTCATCGCCCGCGTCCAGGCGTCACGGGTGCCGATGAACAGGCTGATCGCGGCGATCAGCGTCATCCCCCGGTGCAGCTGCTGCGGCGCCGCCGCCGGCTCGGTCGCGAGCGGCCGGGTCCTCGGCAGCCCCGCCACGGCGGGCGCGTCACGCCACCTCAGGCGGAGACCACCGCCGGCACGGGGACCGTCATCCATGGCGTCCTTCTCCTCGCTCCGTCCCCGTCGGTCGGCAGTTCGCTCCGGGGCAACCTCCACTACACGTCGTAGAGGTGAAAGGAGCCGACGAGGTTCACCGGCGGAAGGAAAGAGCTGGGGAAGAAAGTGCGTACGTACAGGGTGCGTTGACGCGTCGGGCGAGGTGGGGAGACCACCGGATCACTCGGCGCCGGCGGCCCTGGTCCGGCTCCAGGAGGAGTTGGCAGTAGAGGTCCAGGCGCTCGCCCGATGAGCTACGTGAAGGGTGGTCTCGGGGGTTGCCTGGAGGCCGCCGACCACGCCGACATCCGCGTCCCGCACCCCCGCGACCAGCGCCTCCCTGAGCGCCGCGATCCCGGTCGGAGCCGAGGCGGGCGACCGCTGCACCCCGATCGGCACGGCCTCCGTCCAGGAGTGACCGGCGATCAGCACTGCTGCTCGTACTGGAGGCCGTCATACTCCCGGGCGGCGATGTCCTCCCGTGTGCCCACGATCAGGTTCATGGTGAACACGTTGTAGTCGATCGCCTGCCCGGCCAGCTGCGCGAACAGCACGAGTTCGCCGGTGTCCGGGGCCATGTCCCACGGGTCGGAGAACCCGCCGATCTGGACGCAGGCGCCGGGGCGATGTCCGCCGAAGGCCAGGTCGCCGACGGCCTCCTCGAAACCGTCCAGCGCGTCCTGCGCGCCACCGCCACCGCCACCGCCGTTTCCGTCGCCGTTTCCGTCGCCGTCGAGGAACGCGCTGATCTCCGGGCCCCCTTCCCACTCACCGTCGAAGGTCAGTCCGGTCAGGGGATACAGGGTGCGTGGTTCATAGACCCTGGACTGCACGTCCTCACCGGCGAGTTGATACGTCGCGGAGCGCTCCGCGGTGCGTACTCCCGCAGGTATGTGGAGCACCGCGGACGACTCCGGCGGGTACTCGATCTCGGTGAAGAGCAACAGGTGCCCATCGGCGGGCAGTTCGATGTCCAGGACGCCGTGCGGCAGGGCAGCACAGTCGACACTCAGCACCAACGGCTCCCTCCCGTCAGGCCAGTTCACCCCGTCCGGCAGCACGGGAAGCCCGCCCGTCCGTGCGGCCGGGCGGGCGTTCTCCCGATACGCCTCAGGCACGTCGTCGTACGGCACCAGGTAGAGGCACGGCCGCGCCCGGGCCATCAACTCCCTTACGACGGGGGCGGGTACGCCGTATTTGGCGGCCGTCTCAAGGAAGAGCGCCTCGTCGATCGATGTCATGCCCGGGATCGTGCCATGGGCCACTGACATGTCGCGGATCGTCGCAGTAGGCCGACATGGACCGGCTGGACAACCGGCACGGGAGCCTTATGTGTTGGCGGCGCTTCAGCCGATGCGTGTTCCCGCGCCGCCGACGCGGACCCGGGGGTCGCCCGCGCGCAGCGTGACGGTGAGTTCGCCGGGGCGGCCGAGGTCCTCGCCCTGGTGCAGGGTGAGGACGGCGTCCTCGGGGACCAGGCCGAGTTCACGCACGTACGCGCCGAACGCGGCCGCCGCGGCACCGGTCGCCGGGTCCTCGACGACGCCGCCGACGGGGAACGGGTCGCGGACGTGGAAGACGGTGTCCGACTCGCGCCACACCAACTGGACGGTGGTCAGGTCGAGTCGGTGCATCAGGGCTTCGAGGCGGGCGAAGTCGTAGGCGAGGTCAGCGAGTCGGGCGCGGGTCGCCGCCGCGAGGACGAGGTGGCGGGCGCCCGCGAAGGCGATACGGGGCGGGAAGGCGGGGTCGAGATCGGCTTCCGGCCAGCCGAGCGCGGCGAGGGCCTCCGTGAGGTCGGTGTCGGTGATGGCCTTGATGTGCGGTTCGACGCTGGTGAGCGTGGCCCGGAGCGTCCCGCCCTCCTCGACCACCTCCACCGGCACGGTCCCGGCACGTGTCGCGAACACCAACTCCCCGGGGCCCACCCGCTCGGCGAGTGCCACGGCGGTCGCGACGGTGGCGTGCCCGCAGAACGGCACCTCGGCCTTGGGGCTGAAGTACCGGATGGTGTACGCCCGCCCCGCCTCACCGCCGAGGCCCTCCGGAGGCGCGGTCAGGAACGCGGACTCCGAGTATCCGAGGTCGGCGGCGACGGCCAGCATGGCGCTGTCGTCCAGCGCGGTGGCGTCCAGGACGACGCCCGCGGGGTTTCCGCCGGCCGGGTCGCTGGAGAAGGCGGTGTATCGCAGGACCTCGGGGCGTGGCGCACTCGTCGTCATGACCGTGGCAACCGGGGTGGGCCCACGGCCATTCCCGCACGTGAGCCGAGACGGCGCCGGGCGCCCGACCAAGCCTGCCGGTCGGGCGCCCGGGGTGTCCTAGCCGCCGATCACTTCCTGACCACGGACTCCACCCAGCTGATGAAGTTCGTCGTCGAGTCACCGGTGCGCTCGGCCATGGTGTGTCCCTCGGCCCACACGGTGGCGAAGTCGACGTCACGGATGCCGTAGTTCAGCAGGGCCAACTGCACGTTGATCTCGGTCGTGTTGGCCGTGTCGCCCTGCATGATGCCGGTGCGGATGCGCCAGTGCCGGGCCACCTGCGACCGCCGGTAGCCGCCGAACGCGGGCGAGAGGAAGTACAGCGGGTTGTACGCGTCGCCCCGCCAGGCCATGTCCTTGCCGACGCTGTCCTTCTTCGCGAAGTCGCTGTCGTAGGCGGAGGAGCCGTAGGCGGAGTCCCAGTCGGAGTACGTGGCGTACGTCGTCTCGTTCGCCTTGATGACGTCACGCGTGAGCGGCGCGAAGTGCGACGGGACGTTGAGGCCCATGGCGAAGACGCTGTTCTCGCCCTGCCCGCGGGAGTATCCGTCGAACGCGCCGACCGGCTTGTTCGGGGTCTTCTGGCTGGTCACGAAGCCTTCGAGGCCGGACACCGTGGCGGTGTTCGTCGTGGCGTCGTAGGTGACCCAGGTGCTGTCGGTGTTGAGGTGGGCGATGTAGTCGGCGACCGTCTCGTACGTGGTCGAGGTCCCCGTCTGGCCCGATCCGGGCGGGCCGCCCTGGGTCGTGATGGTGTACGGGAAGGTGTTGTCCGACAGGAAGTTGTTCAGCGAGGTGGTGATCACCCCGATCAGGTGGTCGTAGTAACTGCCGGACAGGTAGGTGCCGTTGCCGGACTCGGTCAGCTCCAGACGCCTGCCGTGCGCGTCGCGCAGGCCCAGGCGGTTGAGGTACTTGGGCCAGGCCTTCGCGAGGTCCGCCGAGTAGGCGCTGGTCCACGTGCCGGACGCGCGGGTGCTGGTGGAGGCGAACTGGCCCATGTTCCACTCGTAGGACAGGTTGGCCTCGGCGAGGTCGGTGATCGGGCACCAGGCCATGACGCCGGCGACCGCGTCGCTGAGGGGCCGGCCCTGGGCGTCCTCCATCGCCGCGCCGATCGTGCGCAGGTACGGGTGGAACAGGGGGCTGTCGCCGGAGGTCCCCGCCACGGTGTCCTGGGCGCCGCCGCCGCTCATGCCGAACAGGACGATGTCGTCCGTGCTGCCGGGCAGGACGCTCCGGTTGTACCGGAGGAAGCGGACCGCGGCCTTGAGGTCGGTCACGCCCCAGGGGGCCGCGTCGGAGCGGGTGCTGGTCGAGCTGTCCCGGCCGCGCAGGCCCGGCCACACGTAGACGAGCCCGGCCTCCAGGTACTGCGAGACGCTGGTGTAGCTGTAGGACGTGGCCGGCGCCTGCTGGGCGTAGCCGGGGGTGTTGACCGGGATCACGATCGGCGCCGTGCGTCCCGAGTACTGGCCGACGGTGCCCTTCGGGTCGGCCTTCGCGGTGTACGTGGTCCCGTCGCTGTTCGCGGTGGCCGTCAGATAGGCGCCGGGCACATAGATCGACAGGTTCTCGTAGTCCGTCGCGGCCGGGTTCGCGACGTACACCTTGCCGATCTGGTAGTACACGTCGTTCGTCGAGTCGTACGACCAGGCGGTGGGGTCGAGCTCCAGCGAGTACGCCGAGGACGTGCTCGACGAACTACCCGACGAACTGCCCGACGACGAGGTGGCGGCGAACGCCGTGCCCGCCGTGCCCTCGGCGACTCCGAACGTGGCCAGGGCCGCGACGCCCGTGGCACTGCGGATGACCGTTCTGCGGTTCATGTCCACCCGTGGACCTCCTTGTACAGCGAGTTGCGTGGTCACAGCCGTACTTGGGCACCACCCCGGCGACGCCGTGGGCAAGTCTGGCTGTGCGGCTCATACGAGTCCCAGACTGTAGGCCGGGATCCTGAGCCGGAGCCGGAAATTGTTAACAATTTTGATGATAATTTTGTTAGAAGAAGTCGGCGCGCCGACAATTCGGTCACGGTGAAGCGCTCGAAACCCGCGTGACAGGCCGTGCCCCGCGGGTCGGTGGCGCTGAAGCGGAAGGCGGCCACACCGCAGCCCCGGGCGTCGAAGGCGTTTCCGGTGTACGCGGCGACCCGGGTGCCGTTGACGGCGAGCTCCACCACGTCCCGGTGCACGACGCCCACCCGGTGCACCTGCGCCAACGCGTGTGTCACGGCCAGCCCCAGGGACTGGAGCCGGCCGGAGGGCAGCGGACCGATGGCGGCCACATGCTGCTGAATCGTGAGTCCTTGGACGAACTCGCTGACGATGCAGGGGTGTTGTCCGGAGAGATCGGCGTCGAGGACGCGCGCGGTGGCGAGTTCGCCGACCCGGCTCGCCGCGCCGAACTCCCGGCGTACGCGGGCGAGCGCGACCTCGTCGTACTCCATGCCGGGCAACAGGAACTTCACCAGGACCTGCCGCCCCGTCCGGTCCCGGGCGAGCCACACCACTCCCTGTCCGCCCCGGCCGAGTTCACGCTCACAGACGTATCCGCCCGACAACCGCTTCCGCGGATCCATGCCCCCGCCCCCAGCCCCGCCCCCGGTTCATGGCCGTCTTTCAGCGCATCGGCAACACCGGTCCCCGACAGGCCCCTTGGCCGGTCACGGATGCCCCGCTCCGGCCAACTCCCCGTCTCCGCGGGTCACTTCTCGCCACTGCCCCCAACACCCGCCACAACGCACGCCGTTACGACCTCCGAGCGACAGCGCTTCCCCCCTGCGCACCCACGAACACGGTCGCCTCAAACCGGGTCACCGAAGCCGTCACAACCTCTCCCCGTGATCACCACCCCGTCCACATCAAGGAAGTGCGACGGTGACGACCGGAGACAGGAATCGCACAGGCGAAGGAGTAACTCGCGTTCGCGCAGGCCGAATCGAAGCCGTCCTGCCCCCGCGGACACAAGGGCCGAACCCCCCTCGCCCGGCAGCCACTTCTCACCGGACATCAACGCCCCCCGAATGCCACCCCGCTCCCCTCACACTCGAAAGGCGCCTCACGTGAGCGCTCCCGTCCTTTGCGGAATCCCCGTGCGTCATCTCGCGACAGCCCTGACCGCCTCCGCGTCAGCGCTGGCACTCACCGCGTGCGGCGTCATCGACGGAGTCGGCGGAAGCGAGGGCTCCGCATCGCCGAAGAAGGGCGACGCCATCACGGTGGGACTGCTCCTGCCCGACAAGGACACCGCGCGCTTCGAGGCCTTCGACCACCCCGTCATCACGAAGGAGGTCGCCGCCCTCACCAACGGCAAGGGCAAGGTCGTCTACGCCAACGCCGAGGCGAGCCAGGACAAGCAGAGCCGGCAGTTCCAGCAGATGGTGGACCAGAAGGTCGACGTCATCCTGGTGGACGCCCTGAACTCCAAGGCCATCGCGCCCCAGGTCCAGAAGGCGAAGGACGCCGGCATCCCCGTCATCGCCTACGACCGGCTGGCGGAGGGCCCGATCGACGCGTACGTCTCCCACGACAACGAACTCGTCGGCGAGATCCAGGCCCGCGCCATCATCACGGCGCTCGGCACCAAGGCGGCTTCCAGCGAGATCGTCATGATGAACGGCGATCCCGCGGACACGAACTACGCGAAGTTCAAGGACGGCGCCCTCGGCGAACTCAAGAACAACGTCAAGATCGCCAAGGAGTACAACACCGACAAGTGGTCGCCGGCGGTTGCCGAGGCGAACATGAAGAACGCGATCAAGGCGGTCGGCCTCGACAACATCGCCGCGGTCTACGCCGCCAACGACGGCCTGGCGGGCGCGGTCATCAAGGCGCTGAAGGACGCGGGCGCCGCCAAGATGCCACCGGTGACCGGCCAGGACGCGAACCTGGACGCGGTGCAGCGGATCGTCGCGGGCAAGCAGTACATGACCGCGTACAAGCCGTTCCCGGAAGAGGCCACCCGCGCCGCGGAGATGGCGGTGTACAAGGTCCAGGGCCGCGACATCCAGTTCGACTCCCTGACCCGCGACACGGTCGACAGCCCCACGGAGAAGAAGATCCCCACGATGCTGGTCCCGGTGGTCGCCCTCACGAAGGACAACATCAAGGACACGGTGATCGCGGACGGCATCTACACCGTCAAGGACATCTGCACCCCGGCGTACGCGGCGGCCTGCGCGGCGATCGGGCTGAATTAGCGGCCACGCTCTCCGCGGCTGCGTGGACCTCCATGAACACCGTGCGGCACGGGGCGGGTGACCGACAGCCGCACGGGACAGCCCGCGAGGGCACGGCGGATGACCTGCGCCGACAAGAACCAGACCGACGCCCCTGTCGCACTCGCCCGCACCGCTTCAGTTCCGCGTGCAGTCGAGGCCCCCGGCCCCCTCAAGGCGTGCCACGAAGGCAGCCGCGATACGCGGGCGAGTCGCGGACGGGGCCGGCGGAGCCGTCGCCGACGGGGACATAGCGGGCGTGAACGTTGACACCGCAGGCGGCGCACCGAGCCTTCGAGGCGGGCGAAGTCGCAGGAGAGATCCACAGTCGGGCAGACTCGCGGCCACTCCCTGACGCAGGCGAGGTCGACACCGGCACAGATGGCGGGATCAGCAGCCAGCGAGCCGCCGAAAGGCGTTCCTCGGACCACCGCCTGTTCGACATCAGGGCCAACACCCCCGTGTTCACCGCCCCAGGCCCACCCACCCACTCTCCGCCGCGCCCGCCATGGCCCACACGCACCGGCATCACGCCCCCCTTGCCCCACCCCCTCCACCCCCCTAGCCTGAATTTGTGCCGCAAATAAACAAACCGCGAACGCACAACGCCGTGCCGGGCACCCCCACCGACCTGACCCGCCTCCGGATCACCCTCACCGCGTTCTTCGCCCTGGACGGATTCATCTTCGCCGGCTGGGTCGTCCGCATCCCCGCCATCAAGGAACAGACCGGCGCATCGGCCAGCACCCTCGGCCTCGCCCTCCTCGGCGTCTCCGCCGGTGCCGTCATCACGATGATGCTCACCGGCCGGCTCTGCCACCGCTACGGCAACCACCAAGTCACCGTCGTCTGCGCCGTGTTGCTGTCGCTCAGCGTCTCCCTCCCCCCGCTCACCCACTCGCCGCTCACCCTCGGCCTCGTCCTCCTGGTCTTCGGCGCGGCCTACGGCGGGATCAACGTCGCGTTCAACAGTGCGGCGGTCGACCTGGTCAGGGCGATGCGGCGGCCCATCATGCCCAGCTTCCACGCCGCGTTCAGTCTCGGCGGCATGGTCGGCGCCGGGCTCGGCGGACTGGTCGCCGGGTTCCTGACCCCGACGCAGCACCTGTTCGGCCTGACCGTCATCGGCCTGGTCGTGACCACCGTCGTAGGCCGCAATCTGCTGCGCCTCCAGCCCCCGGCACCTCCCACACCCCCCGAGGACTCCCCCAAGCAGGAGACCACCCCCCGCCGCCTCAACCCCCGTACCCGTGGCCTCGTCTTCACCTTCGGGCTGATCGCCCTCTGCACCGCCTTCGGCGAGGGCGCCCTCGCCGACTGGAGCGCCCTGCACCTGGAGCAGGACCTCGACGCCACCGCCGGTGCCGCCGCCATCGGCTACTCCTGCTTCGCGCTCGCCATGACCGCCGGCCGGCTCACCGGCACCCGGCTCCTCGAACGCCTCGGCCGCACCCGCACCCTCGTGTCCGGCGGCACGACCGCCGCCCTCGGCATGCTGCTCGGCGCGCTCGCGCCCACCCTGTGGGCCGCCGTCCTCGGCTTCGTGATCACCGGGCTCGGTCTCGCCAACCTCTTCCCCGTCGCCGTCGAACGCGCCGGCACCCTCGCCGGCCCCGACGGCGTCGCGATCGCCTCCACCCTCGGCTACGGCGGCATGCTCCTCGGACCGCCCGCCATCGGCTTCATGGCGGACTGGTACTCCCTGCCCGCCGCCCTCACCAGCGTGGCCGTACTCGCCGCCGTCGCGGCCGGAATCGGATTCCTCACCCGGCACGCGGCAGAGGGCTGATTCCACGTCACCGGGCGCAGCGAACAAGCCAACAGGCGGGCCGGTACGTGCAGTTGGGGCCGACGAGGCACACGAGTCGCGCCACGGGGGAATAACGTGGGTGTCCACGGCCGATCTTCGACGGTTCCGTGGTTCTCACCGCCGTACGCACAGGAGCTTCCATGACCGAAGCGGCAGACAACTCCGAGCAGGATCCGCTCGCCAGGTTCGACACCACCGTGCCGCAGTCGGCCCGGATCTGGAACTACTGGCTGGGCGGCAAGGACAACTACGAGGTGGACCGTGCCGCCGGTGACGCGTTCCGCGAGATCTTCCCCGGCATAGAGACCGGCGCCCGTGCCGCCCGGTACTTCCTCGCCCGCGCCGTCCGTCATCTGGCCGCCGAGGAGGGCATCCGGCAGTTCCTGGACATCGGCACCGGGCTGCCCAGTGTGGACAACACCCACGAGATAGCCCAGCGGGTGGTCCCCGAGTGCCGGATCGTCTACGTCGACAACGACCCGCTGGTGCTGGCCCACGCCCGCGCGCTGCTCACCAGCTCCCCGGAAGGCGTCACCAACTACGTCGACGCCGACCTGCGCGACCCGGTCACCATCGTCCGCGAGGCCGGCAAGACCCTCGACTTCGACAAGCCCGTCGCCCTCATGCTGATGGGCATCCTGGGCCACATCGAGGACTACGACGAGGCACGCGCGATCGTACGGCGCCTGGTGGACGCCCTGCCCGCCGGCAGCTATCTCGTGCACTACGACAGCACCGACACCAGCGAGGCCTACGTCGACGCCATCCGCCAGTACAACGAGGGTGGTTCGATCCCGTACATCCTGCGCAGCCCCGAGCAGATCGCGGGCTTCTTCGAGGGCCTTGAACTCCTCGAACCGGGCGTGGCCTCCTGCTCCCGCTGGCGCCCCGACGACAGCGCCTGGGGCCTGCCCGCGGAGGTTCACCAGTACGGCGGGGTCGCCCTCAAGCGCTAGAACCTGACCGGCCGTCAAGCGCCAGGACCCGCCCGCCAGTTCACGTCTCCTGAAGAATGCGATGCAGGATCGTCGGGGTCTCCTCCGGCGATTCCGCCTCCACCACCAGCCGGTTCATGACGTCCCAGTAGCACTCGATCTCGGTCGGCCGGTCGGGGTAGAGGGCGGTGACCCTCTGCTCCAGGTAGACCATGTCGGGCAGCCGGCCCCCGGGCAGCCGCAGGATGGTGACCGGCCCGGCCTCCCCCGCGTGCCCGCCCGCGAGGAACGGCATCACCTGGACGGTGACCTGCGGCAGCCGGCAGATCTCGATGAGATGCCTCAACTGGGCCCGCATCGTGCCGATTCCGCCCACCGGGCGACGCAGCGCCGCCTCGTCGATCACGGCCCAGAGCTGTGCCGCCGGCCGCCGCCGCAGAATCCGCTGCCGGGTCATCCGCAGCTTGACCCGCCGGTCGAGTTCCGCCCCGCCGGCGCCCGCGTGGGCGAGCCGGAGGGAGGCGCGCGCGTAGTCGGCGGTCTGCAGCAGGTGGGGAACGCGCTGCACCTCGAAGCAGCGGACGAGACTCGCCGCCTGTTCGGCCCCGAGGTAGGCCCGCGCCCAGGTGGGCACCACATCGTTGAAGTGCTGCCACCAGGCAGGGGAGTTGGCCTCCTCGGCGAGGGCCAGCAGGGTGGCTCGCTCGGCCTCGTCCGTGACGCCGTAGAGCGTGAGCAGGTCGGCCACGTCACGCGGTTTGAAGCGATGGCGGCCGGCCTCCAGGCGGCTGATCTTGGAGCGGGAGGCGCGGATGGCCTCACCGGCGACCACGCGGGCGATGTGCCGGTCCTCCCGCAGTTCGCGCAACCGAGCGCCCAGCACCAGCCGCGGCACCACGGGGCCGGCCGACAGCCCGTCCAGCGGCGTGGTTAAGACCTCATCGGAACCCATGCGCAAACTCCCTGCGGTGAACTGCCCCTGCACGCCCACAAGTTGTACGTCTGTGACGTGCACGCCCGCGAACGCTGAAGCCAGTCATCCTAGAGGGCGGCGGGGCACGCGATCTTCGACTTGCCGGAATGATCTATACCTTTACAGCCAGGCCGACGCGTAGGCATTTCCTATACGATTTCACGCAGAGCCGGGTCATAGGAGCGGCACAGATACGGGCCGCCGGAGTCATGAACTCCCTGCCCAACAAACAAGTTCATGCCGCAGGCCTTGACGCGCCCGGCATCCTCCCCCACGATCGCCGCATCGATTTCCTATCTGATTCCTATCTGAATCCGCAGGGGTGGGTCATGCGCTTCCCAACCAGATCTGTCCTGCCCGGAGTTGTCGCGGTCGCGCTGCTGGCGACGGGGACAGCGGCCTGTACCTACAAGAACTCGGGTGCGCAGTCCGGCAGTCAGGCCGCGCCGACCGCGCACACGGGCGCCGGCGCCGATCTCGTGGACGGCTCCGGGACCAAGGTCGCCCTCGTGCCCGGCGGCGCCCACCCGTACTTCCAGCCCTGGAAGACCGCGGGCGCCGCCGCGAAGAAGACGTACGGCCTCGGAGCCGTCGCCTTCGACGAGACGGCGGAGTGGGACCAGCAGAAGCAGAACAACCTGCTGTCGACGCTGGCGGCGCGCGGCTACAACGCGTTCGGGGTGTTCGGCGTCTCCCCCACCGACATCAACTCGACGTTCGCGGACCTCAAGTCGCAGGGTTTCCCGGTGGCTTCGCTGGGTTCGTGTCCCGCGGGCACCAAGGACGAGGCCGACTTCTGTCTCTCCACGGACGTCCAACTCGCCGCCTACAAAGCCGCGAAGGCGGCAATCGCGGCCATGGGCGGCAAGGGCACCCTGGTCCACGTCACCGGCAACAACGTCGACGCCAACACCCAGTTGAGGATCAAGGGCGTCGCCCAGGCCGTGAAGGAGTCCGGCGGCAAGGTCAAGCTCCTGCAGACCATCACCGACATCGACACGGACCTGCAGACCGCGCAGAAGGCGGTGTCCGACCTGATGGCGGCGAAGGGCAGTCAGATCACGGGAATTGTCGCTACCGCCTACAACCCGGCCGTCGCCGCGGCCGACGTCGTCAAGTCGTCCGGGTCGAAGGCGAAGGTCATCGCGATCGACGACGACGCCAAGATCCTCAGCGGCATCAAGCAGGGCACGGTCACCGCCACCGTGGTGCAGAACCCGGTCGGCCAGGCCGAGATCGGCATCTGGGCGCTGGCACTGCTCCAGACGAAGCAGTGCACGGTGCGCTCTCCCGGGGTGGAGGTGGACTCGGGTTCGTTCGTCGTCACCAAGGCGAACGTCGCCGGTTACGACACGGCGCGGCAGGCGAAGACCGCCGACCTGAAGAAGCAGTTCGCCGACAAGATCCTCTCCTGCGACTGACGGCCGAGCAGCACCGGTGACCAGACGCTGACGGCCAACTCCCCTAACAGAAAACGGAATTGCTGAAATGAGCAGCAGCATCATCACGGCCGCGACCGCCAGGCTGGCCGACATCGCCGTCGAGCAGAACCGCACCGACGCGGTGCAGTCGTTCGTCAAACAGGAGACGGTCCTGGTCGACCTGGAGACGGCGGACGGCCTCGCGGGAACCGGCTACTCCTACACGATCGGCACCGGCGGCAGCTCCGTACTCGCCCTGCTGCGCGACCACTTGCTGCCCGCGCTCGTCGGACAGGACGCCCGCAACGTCGAGGGGCTCTGGCAACGGCTGTTCGCGCTGACCCGTTCCACCACCACCGGTGCCATCACCTCGCTCGCCCTCGCCGCCGTCGACACCGCCCTGTGGGACGTTCGCTGCAAGCGGGCGGGCGAACCGTTGTGGCGGCTGGCCGGCGGCCACCGCCAGGAGGTGCCGGTCTACGACACCGAGGGCGGCTGGCTCCATCTGAGCGCCGAGGAACTGGTCAAAAGCGCCTTGCGCGCCCAGGAGTTGGGCTGGGCGGGCGTCAAGATCAAGGTGGGCAGGCCGCACCCCGCCGAGGACGCGGAGCGCCTGCGCGCGGTCCGCGAGGCGGTCGGCCCTTCCCTCCACATCATGACCGACGCCAACCAGTCCCAGACGGCGTCCTCCGTGCTCCGGCTCGCGGCGGCGCTGGAGCCGTACGACCCGTACTGGCTGGAGGAGCCGCTGCCCGCGGACGACATCAGCGGGCACGCGCGGCTCGCGGCGGCGACCCGCATCCCCGTCGCCGTAGGCGAGTCGATGTACTCGCTGATGCAGTTCCGCAGCTATCTGGAGGCCGGTGCCGCGTCCGTCGTGCAGGTCGACGCCGCGCGGATCGGCGGCATCACGCCGTGGCTGAAGGTCGCGCACCTGGCGGAGAGCCACAACGTCGCGGTCTGCCCGCACTTCCTGATGGAACTGCACGTCAGCCTCGCCGCCGCCGTACCGAACGGCCAATACGTGGAGTACATACCGCAGTTGAGGGCGGTGACCCGCACGGAGCTGACCATCCGCGACGGCATGGCCGTGGCCCCGGACGTACCCGGCATCGGCATCGACTGGGACCCGGACGCGCTGGACGACCGGAGGGTGGCATGACGACGTCGATCAGCGCGCCGGACACCGTCACGGAGGAGAAGGCGGCAAGTCACCGCATGCCGTTCTGGGTCAACCAGCGGCTCGGTCTCCTGGTCCTCGTCATCGCGCTCAGCGTCCTGTTCGGCGTGCTCCGACCGGCTTTCCTGGACCAGCAGTTGGTGCTGTTCCCGCTCCTGCGCGACATCGCCACCCTGACCGTGGTCGCGCTCGCGCAGCTGGTCGCCCTGTCCGTGGGCCACATGAACCTCGCGGTCGGCCGCATGGCAGCCTTCGGCGCCATGTTCGCGGGCCTCGGCTACGACCGTCTCGGCGTCCCGATGCAGGTGGGGCTGCTGATGTGCCTGGGCGCCGGGGCGGCGATCGGCGCGGTCACCGGCTGGCTCATCGCCCGCACCGGAGTGAGCTCCTTCGTCGTCACCCTGGCCATGGACTTCGCCCTCCTGGGCCTGGTCTCCCTCCTGTACTCATCCCTCACCGACGACGCCGCCTTCACGACCCACCCCTCCGGCATCGACGCCCTGCGCTCCTACTCCCTCGCCGACATCTGCGCGGGCCCCATCTGCGGCTCCCCGGCCGTCCCGCAGATCGCCCAGTTCACGCTCCTCGCGATGCTCGCCCTCGGTTTCCTCTACGGGTGCACGCGCATCGGCCGTGAACTGCTGCTCACCGGCGCCAATCCGGCCGCCGCGGAGCTGTCCGGCATCCCCACCGGGCGCCGGATCCTGCTCGCGCACACGCTGTCGGGGCTGCTGGCCGCGCTGGCCGGGTTCATGGCGGCGGCCGGCACCGGCACGTTCCGCGCCTCCATCGGCGACGACTTCATGCTGCCGTCCTTCCTGGGCGCGGTACTTGGCGGCACCCTGCTCACGGGCGGGGTGGTGTCCGTGCTGGGCACGCTGCTCGGTACCGCCCTGGTCGGTGTGATCCGCAAGGGCCTCGACCTGCTCGGCGTTGGCCTGGAGAGCCTGAACATCTACCTCGGCTGTGTCCTCCTGCTGGCCCTGTCGGCCGACCGGATCCGCACCGTGGTGTCCTATCGCAAGGTGGTGCGTTCGACATGAACCGCTTGAACGTGACGCTGGGCCAAGGGAGTTGGGGCGGCGAGGCGCTGCGCCGGTTCTCGCGTTCCACGGCGGCGATGCTGCTGTGCGTGGTCGTGGTGGGCTATGTGGGGCTGGGCATCGCCTCGTCGGGCTCGTTCTTCGAGGGTCCCTCGGTGCGGGTCTTTCTTCAGTACCTGGCCACTCCCATTCTCATCGGGCTGGCCCAGATGGTGGCGCTGTGCGTGGGTCAACTCAACCTCGCCGTCGGCGCGTTGGGCGGCTTCACCGCCTGCCTGATGGGCGTCCTCATGGCCGACCACGGGGTGCCCGCCGGAGTCGCCGTGATCGTGGGCCTGTTGACGGCGACGGCCATCGGGCTGGCGACCGGTGTCGCCATCGTGGGCACCCGGATCAACGGGTTCATCGTCACCCTCGCCACCATGACGATCCTCCTGGGAGCGCAGTACCGGCTCACCGGCACCCGGACCGTCGACGGCTACTCGCGCACACTGCGCGACTTCGGCACGGCGGCGCCACTGAACATCCCGCTCGTCTTCGTCACCGCGCTCGTCGCGGCGGCGCTGCTGGCCGCGTTCATGTACCGCACCGTCGCGGGCCGACGGCTCCTCGCGGCGGGCGGCAACCCGCTCGCGGCCCGGCTGTCCGGCATCTCCACCGACCGGCAGATCGTCGCCGCGCACACTCTGTCCGGGTTGCTGATCGGCGTGGCCGCCGTGACCGCCACGGCCTCGCTGCCCGGCGTCAACCGCAGCGTCGGCGGCGACTGGCTGCTGCCGAGCTTCGCCGCGCCGATCATCGGGGGCGTGGCCCTCACCGGCGGTTCAATCGCCGTACTGGGCACGGTACTTGCGGCCTTCGTGACCCGGCTGATCGATGCCGCACGAGCCCAGTTCTCGCTGGACCCGAGCTGGGTGAACCTCCTCATCGGCCTGGTCGTGCTCGGCACGGTCGCCGCTGGCCGACTGCACCAGACGCGGCTGGAGAAGTCCGCGACGACCGACGGCGCCGTCCTGCCGCAGACCGGAGGTGCCCAGTGAACGGCACGGTTCTTCTCGAATGCCAGGACCTGGTCAAGGTCTTCCCCGGTGTCAGGGCGCTGGACGGCGTAGGGCTCACGCTGACCGCCGGCAGCGTGCACGCGCTCCTCGGCGAGAACGGCGCCGGCAAGTCGACCCTCATCAAGGTGCTCACCGGCGTCCACTCCCCCGACGGCGGCCGGCTCACCTGGAACGGCCAACAGGTCCATCTGCGCTCGCCGTTGGAGGCGACCCGCACCGGTATCGGTGTCGTCCACCAGGAACGCAACCTGATCCCCGGCTTCTCGGTGGCGGAGAACATCACCCTGCAGAATCCCCCTTCACACCGCGGCCTGGTCGACCGCGAGGCGATGACCGCACCGGCCGTCGCGTGCCTCGCGGAACTCGGCGTCGACCTCGACCCACAGCGGCCGGTGCGTGAACTCTCCGTAGCGCAACAGCAGTTGGTCGAGATAGCCAAGGCCCTCTACACCGAGAGCCGGGTCCTGCTGCTGGACGAACCGACCGCGTCCCTCTCCCCGCAGGAGACGGAACGCCTCTTCGAGGTGATCCGGCGACTGGCCGACCGAGGCGCCTGTGTCGTCTTCGTCAGCCACAAACTGGAGGAGGTCTTCGCGGTCTGCGACACGGTCACCGTGCTGCGCGACGGCAAGTCGGTCCTGGAGTCCTCGCCCCTGTCGGACCACACCCACGACGACATCGTCGGCCTCATGGTGGGCCGCGCCCACGCGGCCCAGGAGATGCGCCCCCGCACGGTCGACCGCTCCGCCACCCCAACTCTCGTACTGGACAAGGTCTCCACGGCCGGCGGACATCGTGACATCAGCCTGGAGGTCCGGCCCGGCGAGATCGTCGGCCTGTACGGACTGGTCGGCGCCGGGCGCAGCGAGCTGGTCAAGGCGGTGCTGGGCCTGGACCGCATCACGGGCGGCGAGGTCCGCGTCCACGGCAGCCCGGTCCGCATCACCTCCCCCCGCCAGGCCCTGCACGAGTTCGGCATCGGGTACGTCACCGAGAACCGCAAGGAGGAGGGCGTCTTCCTTGAGCAGCCCATCGTCCGCAACATCACGGTGACGGTGTGGAAGCGGCTCGCCAAGGCTCTCGGGTTCGTCTCGGCGCGCGAGGAGCGGGACGTGGCGCAGGATCTCGTCGACCGGCTCGGCATCCGCGTCTCGGGGCTCGGGCAGAACGCGGGTGAGCTCTCGGGCGGGAACCAGCAGAAGGTCAGCCTCGCCAAGTGGCTTGCCGCGGATACCAAGTTGCTGGTCATCGACGAGCCGACGGTGGGCGTCGACGTCCACACCAAGCGTGCCTTCCACGAACTGATCTGGGACCTGGCCCGCGACGGCCTGCCCATCCTCCTCATCAGCAGCGACCTCGCGGAGATGGTCACCCTCGCCGACCGCATCGTCGTCATGACGGACCACCGCATCCGCGGCGAACTCGACAACGACCGCGACTACGACCGCATGAGCGGCCGGGTCATCCGCCTGATCCACGACCGCGCCGCGGTGCGCTCGTGAGGCGCGTGGCCCAGGTCATCTCCGTACGCCCGGAAAAGCTGGACGAATACCGGGAGTTGCACCGAAACGTGCCCCAGCCGGTGCTCGACCGCATCCGGCACTGCCACATCTCCAACTACTCGATCCATCTGCTGGGCGACCGCCTGTTCAGCTATTTCGAGTACCACGGCGACGATCTCGCGGCGGACCTGGCCCTGATGGCCGAGGACGAGACCACCCGGCGATGGTGGGAACTGACCGCCCCCTGTCAGGTGCCCGTTCCGGAGGCGGCCCCCGGCGAGTGGTGGGCCACGGCGGAACAGGTGTTCCTGATGGAGTGAGCGGGGGCAGGATCCCAACTCCCCCTTTTACAGCGGCCGTTCAGGAGACGGTCGGCTCGCCGTCCTCGATCTGCCGTTCCAGGCTGCGCGTCAGGTGCTCCGTCATCGCCTCGGCCGCCCGTTCCGGGTTGCGGCGCAGAACGGCACGGACAATCCGCTCGTGCTCGGCGACGGTGGGTCCCCAGGCGCCAACTACCTTGCTGAGCCGGAAGATGTGCAGATGCGCGTGCAGCCGTTCCACCGCGTCCGCCAGCAGCGGCCGGTGCGCGGCCTGTCCGATCGCCTCGTGGAAGCGCTGGTCGAGGGCGGCGAAGTCACGGTAGGACGCGTACCGTTCGTTCGGGCTCGGATGGGCCTGCATCTCCTCGACGATCCGCTCAAGGCTGTCGAGTTGCGCTTCGGTCGCGTTGACGGCGGCCAGCGCGGCTGCCTTCGGCTCCAACAGCAGCCGCATTTCGAAGAGTTCGTCGAGGCCCTGACGGGTGAGCAGCTGCGTGGCCCGGTATCCGGAGAGCGCGCGCTTCACCACCAGACCATCGGACTCCAGCCGGGCGAGCGCCTCCCGTACGGGAGTTGGCGAGACCTTGAGGGTGCGGGCGAGCGCTTCGATGCCGACGCGGGCGCCAGGAGCGATCTCGTGGTCCATGACCATCGCCTTGACGCGCTCGTACACACTGTCCGACAGCGCCTGCCGGACGGGCGGCACGCTCTGCTCGCCGCTCTCACTCTCGCCCTCGTCCGGAACCCCGGCCGCGGAAGGACTGTGCGGCGGCATCCCGGCTCCCTCTCAAGGCACTTGGCGTTCCCGACAGTTTACCCAGGTAGACGGGTCGAAAGGGGCTCCCGCGGAACTTCGCCGTCTGGTTCCGCCCGTCACCCGGCCTCCGTGGCGACCATCGCCGCTCCCCCGCCCTTCTCGGTCATGCCGACGCCCATCCCGACGCACAGCATCGCCACGCCCAGCAGGGGCATGGGCGTCCTGGAGTCGATGGTGCCGAGCACGGCGAACCCGAGTGTGAGGAGAACAGCCCCGGTGATGATGAACGGCTTGACCTTCCCGGTCCGGCTGATCAACCGGCCCGCGACCGTCGAGGCGCCGAGAATCCCGGCCATCACGGGAATCGTCAGCAGGGCCGCCTCGGTCGGACTGTTCCCGCGGCTGAGCTGGAAGTACTGGCTGAGGAACACCGCGGCACCGAACATCGCCGTACCGACGGAGAGGCCGCCGACGATCGCCAGCGCGGTCGTCCGCTGCCTCACGATGTGGAGCGGTACGACGGGTTCGGCGGCCCGCGACGCCACCCACACGGCCGCGCCGATCAGCACCGGCCCGCCGGCCACCATGACCTCGGTCTGCCCCGAGGCCCAGCCGAGCGCGAGACCTCGTGGGTATCTGATATATCGCTGGTATGCGCACTGAATTCAACCCGGCCCAGCTGGAACCGGTCGTGGTCTATCGGCTCCTCACCTCGACCGTCGTTCCACGCCCCATCGCCTGGGTGTCGACGGTCTCCGCCGACGGCGTCGACAATCTCGCCCCGCACTCCTTCTTCACCGTCTCGTGCGTCGCGCCGCCCATCGTGCAGTTCTCCTCGGTCGGTCGTAAGGACTCGCTGCGCAATATCGAGGCCACCGGGCAGTTCGTGGTCAACCTCGCCCCGGAGTCCCTCATCGACGAGGTGAACAAGACCGCCACGGACTTCCCGGAAGGGGTCAGCGAGTTCGACGCCGTGGGAGTCGAGCGCGAGGCCAGCACGCGGGTGAAGGCACCGCGCGTCGCCCGCTCCCCCGTGGCGCTGGAGTGCGAACTGCACAGCACGCTACGGCTGGGCAATTCCACCGTGGTCTTCGGACGGGTGGTCCACCTCGCGATCGACGAGACCGTCCTGCACGACGGCCATCCCGAGGTCACCCGGCTGCGCCCCCTGGCCCGTCTGGGCAAGGACGAGTGGGGCACCCTCGGCGAGGTTGTCGACCTGCGCCGTATCCGGTACGCCGACTGGTCCCAGTCGGACTGAGGCGAACCGGGTCGAGTCGGGTCGAGCTGAGTCGGGCCGGGTCGAGCTGACTCGGGCCGGGTCGAGCTGACTCGGGCCAAGAGGCCGTTCCCTCCTCTCAGTTCAGCCGCCCCCCACGCGGCGACCTCGGGGTCGGCCGGCCCGGCGGATCGCGGCACTTGGGCCGGTGGTTCACCCATATCAGGATTGCCGCCTGCCTCTCGCTGCCAGGCGCAGATCCACTCCCGGCACCGCGTCGACAGGCTCCGGGAGTTCAACAGAAGCCGTTTCTGGACGCGCGGATGGAGGACATCGCCCAGGCGGCGGGGGTGACCCGGGCCACGGTCTACGCCCATTTCCCCGGCAGGGCCGAGATCGTCGACGCGCTGGTGGATCGGGTCTACGGCGTGATGGGCGAGGCGTACGCAGACCTGGCCGCGCTGCCGCGCTGGACCCGGGCAGGCATCCGCACCTGGCTCGACGAGGCCGCGGCCCGCCGGCGCGAGATGGCACCCGTCCGCCGCCGCGATCACGCTGGCCGTCACCGTCCTGCGCAACGCGCTCGCCTCCGCCCGACGTACCGGCCGCCCTCCCTCACCGACGAGCGCACCACCCCTGCGATACGACACACTCGGCCGCATGGACACCGATGCGTTCGTACGGACCCTGGACCGGGAGGGCGGCCTGCTGGCCTCGGCCGCGGAGGCGGCGGGCGTCGACGCCGAGGTGCCGCCCTGTCCGGGGTGGCAGGTGCGGGATCTGCTGCGGCACACGGGGATGGTGCATCGCTGGGCGACCGCGTTCGTCGCCGAGGGGCACCCCGCGTACCACCCCGACGGTGGCCTCCCGGACCTGGACGGCGCCGAGTTGGTGACCTGGTTCCGGGCGGGGCACCGCTCCCTCGTGGACACCCTCTCCGCCGCCCCGCCCGACATGGAGTGCTGGCATTTCCTGCCGGCGCCGTCACCGCTCGCGTTCTGGGCGCGGCGCCAGGCGCACGAGACGACCGTGCACCGGATGGACGCCGAGGCGGCGCGCGGCGGGATGGCCGGCGAGATCGCCCCGGACTTCGCGGCCGACGGCATCGACGAGCTGCTGCGCGGCTTCCACGGTCGCCGCACGAGCAGGGTCCGCAGCGAGGGGCCCCGGGTACTGCGGGTGCGGGCGACGGACGCGGACGACGCGGTGTGGACCATGCGGCTGTCCCAGGAACCGCCCGCCGCCGAGCGGGACGGCATCGGGAGCGCCGACTGCGAACTGGCAGGTCCCGCAGGGCAGTTGTACCGGGCGCTGTGGAACCGGGGGCCGTTCCCGAGCGTGACCGGTGACGTGTCGGTCGCAGGGCTGTGGCGGGAGAAGTCCGCCGTCACCTGGAGCTGACGGATCCAGGACCGAAGGATCCGGGACCGATGGATCCAGGAATGACGGATCTGAAACTGACGACGCGTCAGTCGCTCAGCATCTTCGTCAACACCGCGCGCTGCAACGGGAGTACCTCACCGTGCAGTGTCCGCCCCTTGTCCGTGAGGGTCACGCGGACGCCCCGCCGGTCCTCCGCGCACATGCCGCGCTCGACGAGGCCGTCCTTCTCCAGCCGGGCGATCAGGCGGGACAGGGCGCTCTGACTGAGGTGGACACGCTCGGAGATCTCCTGCACGCGGAACGCGCAGGACTCGGCGGACAGCACGTCCAGAACCTCGAAGTCGCTGCCGCACAGGCCGTGTTGATGCAACGCGCGGTCGAGCTCGCACTGCGTACGGGCATGCAGCGCCAGCATCTCCCGCCACTGGTCCACGAGCACCTGCTCGGCCTTCTTCGCCGCCATGACAGCGCACCGTAGCAGAGAAACGAGTTTGTTGCATCGGAATTAAATGCGTTCGCATTCGATGCATGCGCATGTATTGTCTGCGGCATGACCTCTCCGCTCTCCCCTCCCGCGGCCCCGTCGTCGGCGGTCCGCTGGACCCCACGGCTGTGGGGCACCCTGCTGGTGCTCTGCGCCGCGATGTTCCTGGACGCGCTCGACGTGTCGATGGTCGGCGTCGCGCTGCCCTCCATCGGCTCCGAACTCGACCTCTCCACCTCGACGCTCCAATGGATCGTCAGCGGCTACATCCTGGGATACGGCGGCCTGCTCCTCCTCGGCGGCCGGACCGCCGACCTGCTCGGCCGACGCCAGGTCTTCCTGGTCGCCCTGGGTGTCTTCGCGGTGGCCTCGCTGCTCGGCGGGCTCGTCGACTCGGGCCCGCTGCTGATCGCCAGCCGCTTCATCAAGGGCCTCAGCGCGGCCTTCACCGCACCGGCCGGCCTGTCGATCATCACGACGACCTTCCCCGAGGGCCCGCTGCGCAACCGCGCCCTGTCCATCTACACCACCTGCGCGGCCACCGGCTTCTCGATGGGCCTGGTCCTCTCCGGCCTGCTCACGGAGGCCAGTTGGCGCCTCACCATGCTGCTGCCCGCGCCGATCGCCCTGCTCGCCCTCCTCGCCGGCCTGAAGCTGCTGCCGCGCAGCGAACGCGAGAAGGACCACAACGGCTACGACATCCCGGGCGCCGTCCTCGGTACCGCGTCGATGCTGCTGCTGGTCTTCACCGTCGTACAGGCACCGGAAGTCGGCTGGGCGTCGGCCCGAACTCTCCTGTCGTTCCTGGCGGTTGCCGTCATGCTGACCGTCTTCGTGTACGTCGAGCGGCGCTCCGCGGGGCCGTTGATCCGGCTCGGGGTACTGCGCTCCGGCAACCAGATCCGCGCCCAGCTCGGCGCGATGGCCCTCTTCGGGTCGTACGTCGGCTTCCAGTTCCTGGTCACGCTGTACATGCAACAGCTGCTCGGCTGGTCGGCGTTGCACACGGCGCTCGCCTTCCTGCCGGCCGGTGCGCTGGTCGCGGCGTCCTCGACGAAGATGGGGGCGATCGTCGACCGGTTCGGCACCCAGCGGCTGATCGTGGTGGGCTTCGCGCTGATGGTCGTGGGGTACGCCCTGTTCCTGCGGGTCAGCGTCGACCCGGTGTACGCGTCGGTGATCCTGCCGTCGATGCTGCTGATCGGCGCGGCCTTCGCGCTGGTCTTCCCCTCGCTCAACATCCAGGCCACCAACGGGGTCGACGACCACGAACAGGGCATGGTCTCCGGGCTGTTGAACACCTCGGTGCAGGTGGGCGGCGCGATCTTCCTGGCCGTCGTCACGGCCGTGGTCACCGCGCACGCGCCCGCGCATGCCACCCCGCAGGCGGTGTTGGACAGTTACCGGCCGGGGTTGGTGGTGGTGACGTTCATCGCGCTCGCCGGGTTGCTGATCTCGCTGCCGGGGTTGCGTACGCGCCGGGCCCAACAGTCCATCGTCGTGGCCAAGTCCACGGTGACGGAGGCGGAGGCGGAGCGAGTGGCGCTGCGCGACTAGGAACTCGGCTGGACGGCCAGTGTGTCGTCTGCGGGTCCGATGTGGCTGGTCGCGCAGTTCCCCGCGCCCCTCTGGGGCGCGCCTGAACCTCGCACACGCCCGGCGGAGCCGATTGCTCCGTCGGGCGCGTGCGTGTGAGACTTTCGGGATGACGATGACCGGGGGACGGCGCACGCAGGCCGAGCGGGACGCGATGACCGTGGAGATCGGGTACGCGCTGGTCAGCGCGGCGTTCGTGGCGGCGGTGTTGTTCGGGGCGGTCGCCGGGCCGGCGCTGCTGTTCGAACTGCCGGGCGCTGTCGAGACGTTGCTCGTGCGCGGGGGACTCGTGCTCGTGCCGGTCGTGTTCCTCGTCCGGGTGGCGACCGTGCTGTACCAGTACCGGCAGGAGTCGGGTCAGCCCAGCCAGCCGGGGCGTACCAACCCCGACTCGTAGGCCAGCACGACCAGTTGGGCCCTGTCCCGCGCGCCCAGTTTCACCATCGTGCGGCTGACGTGGGTCTTCGCGGTGAGGGGGCTGACGACCAGGCGGCGGGCGATCTCGTCGTTGGAGAGTCCGATGCCGACCAGGGCCATCACCTCCCGTTCCCGCTCGGTGAGTCGGGTCAGGGCGTCGGCGGTCGCGGGTTCCTTGGAGCGGGCCGCGAACTCGGCGATCAGGCGGCGGGTCACGCCCGGCGACAGCAACGCGTCGCCCTCGACCACCGCCCTTACCGCGCGCAGGAGTTCGTCCGGTTCGGTGTCCTTGACCAGGAAGCCGGAGGCGCCGGAGCGGATCGCCTCGAAGACGTACTCGTCGAGTTCGAAGGTCGTCAGCATGACCACCTTCACGTCCTTGAGGTCACCGTCCCCGGTGATCCGGCGGGTCGCGGCCAGGCCGTCCAGCAGCGGCATGCGGATGTCCATCAGGACGACATCGGGGCGCAGTTCGGCCACCGTGCGCACGGCCTCCTCGCCGTCGGACGCCTCGCCCGCCACCTCGATGTCCGGTTGCGCGTCCAGCAGCGCCTTGAAGCCGGCCCGGACCAGGGCCTGGTCGTCGGCGAGCAGTACCCGGATCACCGGTCGTCCTCCTTCGGCGTGACCTTCAACGGCAGTACGGCGAGCACCCTGAAGCCGCCGTCCGGGCGTGCGCCCGCCTCGATCGTGCCACCGAGCGCGGCGGCCCGCTCCCGCATTCCGGCCAGCCCGTTCCCGCTCCCCCCGGCCTCCGCGCCGGTCGCGGGCCCGTCGTCGTCGATGCGCAGCCGTAGCTCCCGGGGGTCGTGCTCGACACGCACGCGCGCGTGCCGCGAACCGGAATGTCGTACGACATTGGTGAGCGCCTCCTGGACGATGCGGAAGGCGGCGAGGTCGGTGCCGGGCGGGAGGCGGGGCGGTGTTCCGTCGACCGCGACGGTGAGGCCGGCGCTCGCCGCCTGCTGCACCAGTTCGGGCAGCCGGTCGAGGCCGGGGGCCGGGGCGCGCGGGGCGTCGCCCGGGGTGCGCAGGGTGTCGAGGACCTGACGGACCTCACCGAGCGCCTCCTTGCTGGCGGCCTTGATGGTGGTCAGGGCCGTGCGGGCCTGCTCGGGGTCGGAGTCGAGGAGCGCGAGGCCGACGCCCGCCTGGACGTTGATGACGGAGATGCTGTGCGCGAGGACGTCGTGCAGTTCGCGGGCCATCCGCAGCCGTTCCTCGTCGGCGCGGCGCCTGGCCGCCTGGGCGCGTTCGGCCCGTTCCCGGGTCCACTGGTCGCGGCGGGTGCGGGCCAGTTCGGAGACCGCGGCGATGGCCACCACCCAGGTGGCGACGGCCACTTCACCGCCCCAGGGCATCGCGTGGTCGTGCTGCGGGGGCAGCCACCGATACAACCAGTGCGAGATCAGGAGATGCGCCGCCCACAGCAGACCGAGCGCGCTCCAGGCCGCCCAGCGCCGACCGGCGACGACCGCGCTGAAGCAGCCGAGGGCGACGGTCACGAACACCGGGCCGTACGGGTATCCGGCACCGAGGTAGAGCACGGCGGCGCCCACGGTGCCGAAGGCCACCCACACGGGGTACCGGTGACGCCACAGGAGCAGCGCCGACCCGACGATGAGCAGCACGCGCGCGTAGAGGTCGAGCGGGACCCGGTCGGGCTGACTGTGCGAGGCGAAGTTGCTGCCGCCCAGCACAAACACGGTGACCAGCAACGTGGAACGCCACGGCCACCGCGCCGAGCCACCCCACGGCGGTCCGTGCCGCCACCACTGGGGCGGTCCCCCACCGCGTACCCACCGCTCGTCCATACCCGTCACGCTAGACGCCGGTCGGCACCGGGGTCGTCAGCTGAACGGGGTGATCACGCATACTCCCCGGGGAGTACAGCGCCCCTTCAGGGGCGCGGGGAACTGCGCGCCCAGCCCCCACCGGCTCGCAGACAAAAAACTGCACACCCACCGGAGCCCTCACACATCCGCAAGCCCCACCCCAAACGCGAGCCGTCGTACCGCATGACGGAAAAAGGGCTCACGGTCCTCCACCACCCGACGGAACTGGCCGAACAACTCGAAGCTGACCAGCCCATACAGCTCGGCCCAAGCGCTCACAAGGGCCACAGCCACCGCGGGCGGAAGGTCCCCGGCAAAGTCCGCGACCATACGCTCAGCCTCGGGGTGAAGATCCACCGGGAGCGGAGGTTCGGTCAAGGTGCCGGCCTCGTGGGCATCCCGCGCGATCCCGATAAGCAGCAGGGCAACCCGCGCGGCAGACGGAACGGTGGTCTCGGGAGCGACGTACCCGGGGACGGGCGACCCGTAGATCAACGCGTACTCGTGCGGATGCGCAAGCGCCCACCCCCGCACCGCCTCACACACAGCCACCCACCGCCGCAACGGACCCGCATCCACAACCCCGGAGTGCGCAGCCTCCGCGGCCTCCCCGGCGGAGTCGTACGCGTCGATGATGAGAGCGGTCAGCAGCTCGTCACGGCTGGGAAAGTACCGGTACAGCGCGGAGGAGACCATGCCCAACTCGCGCGCCACGGCGCGCAGCGACAGCTTCGAGGCCCCTTCCGCGGCGAGCTGTCTGCGTGCCTCGTCCTTGATGGCCGCGGTGACCTCGATCCTGGCTCGGGCGCGGGCGCCTTGTGTGGTGCTCATACGAGCCAGTGTGGCACGGAATCAGAGCAGCGCACACAAACAAGAGCAGCGAACAGAAAAGAGAGCACCGCTCTTGCAATGGATCGCCAGGCCGATGCACACTGTTCCCGAGAACGAGAGCAGTGCTCACAAAAGCGAGCCACGCTCTCCGAAACCCAGGAGTCGTCATGAGCACACACGTCCAGAAGCCCGGCTGGTTCACCGTGAACGTCTTCAACCGCGCCGTCGCCTGGTTCACCCGCCGCGGCCTCAGCGTCTGGGGTTCACGCGTGCTGGCGGTCCGCGGCCGGAAGAGCGGCGAGTGGCGGACCACCCCGGTGAACCTGCTGACGGTGGACGGAAAGCAGTACCTCGTCGCCCCGCGCGGCCACGTCCAGTGGACGCACAACATGCGCGCGGCGGGCGGCGGCGAGCTGCGGCTCGGCAAGAAGGTGGACGCGTTCACGGCGACCGAGGTCACCGGCGACGACAAGGTGCCGCTGCTGCGCGCCTACCTCAAGCGGTGGAAGGCCGAGGTCGGGGTGTTCTTCGGAGGAGTCGGCCCGGACTCCTCCGACGACGAGCTGCGCCGGATCGCCCCCGACCACCCGGTGTTCCACGTCACGGTCAGGAGCTGACCTCGCCCTCCACGGGCTCCGCGGGCTTCACGGGCTTCACGGGCTCGACCGGTTCCGCGTTCCTGCGGTCGATCGCGGTCAGCGCGCGCTGTGCCATCGGGTGGCTGCGTACGAGTTCGCCCAGCGTTGTCGAGCCCCGGGTGATGTCCATGAAGGCCTTCCAGGCCGGCCGGAAGCCGGTGAGGGCGGCGTGGAACAGACCAGGGCGCTTCTCGAAGATCGCCAGCATGCTCTTGCCGACGCTCATCTCGACGCCGAGCCCCGCCTTGATCGCGAACGCGTAGTTCAGCGCCTGGCGGCGGGTGTCCACCGCGTCGTGCGCCTCGGCGATCCGCACCGCCCACTCCCCCGCGAGCCGCCCCGACCGCAGCGCGAACGAGATGCCCTCACGGGTCCACGGCTCCAGCAGTCCCGCCGCGTCGCCGCACACGAGCACCCGCCCGCGCGACAGGGGCGAGTCGTCCGCCCGGCACCGGGTCAAGTGCCCTGAGGAGATGGCCGGTTCGAAGCCGGCGAGGCCGAGCCGGGCGATGAAGTCCTCCAAGTACCGCTTCGTGGCGGCGCCTTCACCGCGCGCGGAGATCACCCCGACCGTGAGCGTGTCGCCCTTGGGGAAGACCCAGCCATAACTCCCGGGCATGGGGCCCCAGTCGATGAGCACCCGGCCCTTCCAGTCCTCGGCGACCGTCTCCGGCACCGGGATCTCCGCCTCCAGGCCCAGATCCACCTGGTCGGTCTTGACCCCGACGTGCGCCCCTATGCGGCTGGCACTGCCGTCGGCGCCGACCACGGCCCGCGCGAGCACCGTCTCGCCGCCCTGGAGGACGACCGCGACCGTACGCCGGTCCGGCACCGCGGAGCCGTGCTGCTCGACTCGTGTCACTGTGACGCCCGTCCGCAGCTCGGCGCCCGCCTTCTGCGCGTGCTCGACGAGCTGCTGGTCGAACTCCGGCCGGTTGATCAGCCCGAACAGCATCTGCCGGGACCGGCGGGTCCGCGTGAAGCGCCCGTTGTTCGAGAACGTCATGGCGAACACCCGGTCCTTCAACGGCAGTTCGAAGCCGGGCGGGAGGGAGTCGCGGGAGGGTCCGATGATGCCGCCGCCGCATGTCTTGTAGCGGGGCAGCTCGGCTTTCTCCAGCAACAGCACGCGCCGTCCCGCGACCGCCGCCGCATAGGCGGCCGAAGCCCCTGCGGGTCCCGCGCCCACCACGACGACGTCCCACACCCGCTGTTCGTCGTCCGCCGAAGAGTTCTCGCTGCTCACGATGGTCTACTGCTCCCGATCAAGCCGCTGCCGCACCTGTCCCCCGCATCCTACGGCGGACATCGCCACAGACCGCTGTGGGAGGATCGACGGCATCATTCGTACAACGTCGCACCCACAAGGAGCGTGCCCATGTCGTCGCATCCGGTCGCCGAGACCGTCGCCTCGCTGATGCCCACGGCGAGGACGGAGCTCACCGAGCTGGTGGCCTTCCGATCGGTGGCGGACTTCGACCAGTTCCCGAAGAGCGAGAGCGAGGGCGCCGCGAACTGGGTCGCCGACGCGCTGCGCACCGAGGGTTTCCAGGACGTGGCCCTGCTCGACACCCCGGACGGCACCCAGTCGGTCTACGGCTTCCTGCCCGGCCCCGAGGGCGCCAAGACCGTGCTCCTCTACGCCCACTACGACGTGCAGCCTCCGCTGGACGAGGCCGGCTGGACCAGCCCGCCCTTCGAACTGACCGAGCGCGACGGCCGTTGGTACGGGCGCGGTGCCGCCGACTGCAAGGGCGGCGTGATCATGCACCTGCTCGCGCTGCGCGCCCTGAAGGCCAACGGCGGTGTCCCGGTGCACGTCAAGGTGATCGCCGAGGGCTCGGAGGAACAGGGCACCGGCGGGCTTGAGCGGTACGCGGAAGAACACCCCGACCTCCTCGCCGCCGACACGATCGTGATCGGCGACACAGGCAACTTCCGGGTCGGTCTGCCCACGGTCACCTCGACCCTGCGCGGCATGACCATGGTGCGCGTGCAGGTCGACACCCTCGAAGGCAACCTGCACTCCGGCCAGTTCGGCGGCGCCGCACCCGACGCGCTGGCCGCGCTGATCCGCGTACTGGACTCGCTCCGCGGCAAGGACGGCTCGACGACGGTCGACGGACTCGCGGCCCACGCGACCTGGGAGGGGCTGGCCTACGACGAGGAGCAGTTCCGCGAGGACGCGAAGGTGCTGGACGGCGTCGAACTGATCGGTTCCGACACGGTCGCCGACCGCATCTGGGCCCGCCCTGCCGTCACGGTCCTCGGCATCGACTGCCCGCCGGTCGTCGGCGCCACCCCGTCCGTGCAGGCCGGCGCCCGCGCGCTGGTCAGCCTCCGCGTCCCGCCGGGCGTCGACGCGGCCGAGGCGACCAAGCTGCTCCAAGCGCACCTGGAGGCCCACACGCCGTGGGGCGCCCGCGTCCGCACCGAACAGATCGGCCAGGGCCAGCCGTTCAGCGCCGACACGACCAGCCCGGCGTACACGGCGATGGCCGACGCGATGGCGGTCGCCTACCCCGGCCAGGAGATGCAGTACGCGGGCCAGGGCGGCTCCATCCCGCTGTGCAACACCCTCGCGGCGCTCTACCCGCAGGCGGAGATCCTCCTCATCGGCCTCAGCGAGCCGGAGGCCCAGATCCACGCCCTCAACGAGAGTGTTTCCCCTGAGGAGTTGGAGCGACTGTCGGTGGCGGAGGCCCTGTTCCTGCAGAACTACGCGGCCAACTGAGCGGTGACCATGCGGTTCGTCTTCACCGGCCGGGTGATCGAGTGGCGCGGCCCTTCGCCGTACTACTTCGTCCCCGTGCCGGACGAGGAGTCGGCGGACATCCGCGAGGTCGCCGCCCTGGCCTCGTACGGCTGGGGTGTCATCCCGGTCGAGGCCAGGATCGGCGACGTGGTGTTCACCACCTCGCTCTTCCCCAAGGACGGCGGCTATCTGCTGCCGCTCAAGAACGCCGTGCGCAAGCCGCAGGGTCTCGGGGCGGACGACGAGGTGAGTGTGGAAATGACCATCAACCTCCAACTCCCGGTCGGCTGACCGAGGATGGGAGACATGGCTCCCGCCTCCCGTCTCGTCACCCACAGCGACATCGCCACGTCCCTCGCCCTGCTCTCCGACCACGAACTCGCCGAACTGGTCGAGGCCGGCACGCCGTTGGGCACCAGCGTCGGCGGTCGCTCGGCGCTGATCGAGGTGGACGGCAGAAGCGTGTTCGTGAAGCGGATGCCGCTCACCGACGTGGAGCGGCGGCCGGAGAACGTCCGGTCCACGGCCAACGTGTTCGGGGCGCCCGCCTACTGCCACTACGGCATTGGTGCGGTCCCCAACCCCGGTTTCGGCGTCTGGCGCGAGCTGGCCGTCCACGAGATGACGACCAACTGGACGCTGTCCGGCCGCTTTCCGGGCTTTCCTCTGCTGCACCACTGGCGCGTACTGCCCGACACACCACAGCCGCTGCCCGACGAACTCGCCGACGTGGAACGGAACATGGCCTACTGGGGCGGCGGGCGGGAGCACATCGAGGCCCTGCGCACGGCGTCCGCGAGCCTGACCCTGTTCATGGAACACCTGCCGCACACCCTCCACGACTGGCTCTCCGAGCAGTTGCGCAGCGACGACCCCGACACCGCCTGCGCCCTCGTGGAGCGGGGCCTGGAAGCCGTCACCGGCTTCCTTCACGCGCATCAACTCACGCACTTCGACGTCCACTTCAGGAACATCCTCACCGACGGACAGCAGCTCTACCTCGCCGACTACGGCCTCGCCCTCTCCCCGCGTTTCCGACTCGCGGTGGACGAACGCGACTTCTACAACCGCCACCGGCACTACGACCGCGCGTACGCCTTCTCCTACCTGGTGCACTGGCTCGTCGTGGACCTGTACGGCTACGGGCTGGACGAACGCCAGGAGTTCATCCGCGCGTGCGCCGACGGCAAGCGCCCCGAGGGCATCCCCGGGGCCGCCGCCGGACTCATCTCCCGGTACGCCCAACTCGGCGCGACGGTGGGCGACTTCAACCGCCGCGTGCAGGACGAGAGCAGACTGACCCCCTACCCGTCCGCCGAGGAACTCGGCCTCGACTACAGCAACTCCACACTCTCCGCGTAGTGGCAGGCGACCGGGTTGCCCCCGCCCCGGTCCACCAGCGCCGGTATCTCCTCGACGCACGACGTCCGTTCGCTGTCGGTGAGTTGGTTGGCGAACTTGGGGCAGCGGGTGCGGAACCGGCAGCCGCTGGGCGGGCGGACCGGGCTCGGGACGTCGCCCTGGATGGTGATCCGTTTCCGGGCGCGTTCCTTGCGCGGGTCGGGGAGCGGGATGGCGGAGACCAGGGCCTGGGTGTACGGGTGGGCCGGGCGGGCGAACAGCTGCCGGGCCGGGGCGATTTCGACCAGCCGCCCCAGATACATGACGGCCACCCGGCCGGCCACATGGCGCATCACCGACAGGTCGTGGGCGACGAAGAGGAAGGACAGGCTGAGTTCGCTCTGCAGGTCCATCAGGAGGTTGAGGACGCCCGCCTGGATCGACACGTCGAGCGCCGACACCGGCTCGTCGAGGATGATCACCTTCGGGTGCAGGGCCAACGCCCGCGCTATGCCGATGCGTTGGCGCTGTCCGCCGGAGAACTCGTGGGCGAAGCGGTTGCCGTGCTCCGGGTTGAGTCCGACCAGGCGCAGGAGTTCGCTCACCTCACCGGCCGCCCCGGATCCGTACCGGCCGTGGATGCGCAGCGGCTCGGCGACGATCTCGTGGACGGTCATCCGCGGGTCGAGAGAGGCGTACGGGTCCTGGAAGACGATCTGCAACTCTCGGCGCAGCGGGCGCATCTGACGTCTGCTCAGTTCGGTGAGTTCGTGCTCGCCGTAGCGGACCCGGCCCGAGGTGGCGCGTTCCAGGCCGAGGACGGTGCGGGAGATCGTCGTCTTGCCGGAGCCCGACTCCCCCACCAGGCCCAGGGTTTCGTTCTCGTGCAGGTCGAAGGAGACCCCGCACACGGCGTGCACGTCGCCGACGCGGCGGCGGATGACGCCCTTGGACATCACCGGGAAGTGCTTGACCAAGTCCCTTACCTGGAGGACCGGTTCGCCGGTGCCGCCGTGGCCGGGCAGTGGCGGCAGGGGGGTGGCGGTCTGAGCGGGCGCGGTCATACGGCGTCCTCCTCGGGGTCCGTGGTGGAGGCCGCGTCGGCGAAGCGGGCCAGGGCCTCGGTGTCCGCGCCGACCACGTCGAAGACCTGGTCGGCGCCGGTGTCGACGAGTTCGTCGGCGAAGTGGCAGGCGCTGAGGTGGAGGTCGCCGCCGGCTCTGCGCAGGGCGGGTTCATCGGTGTCGCACACGTCCCGGCTCATGGGGCACCGGGGCGAGAAGGGGCAGCCGGGGGGCAGGTTGAGCAGGCTCGGCGGTGAGCCGGTGATGGGGGTGAGCCGTGCCTCCTCGCGGTCCATGCGGGGCAGGGAGCCGAGCAGGCCAAGGGTGTAGGGCATGCGCGGGGTGTAGAAGATGTCCTCGACGGAGCCGGTCTCCACGATCCGGCCCGCGTACATGACCGCGACCCGGTCGGTGTGGCCGGCCACCACACCGAGGTCGTGGGTGATGAGGACGAGCGCCGCCCCGGTCTCGGCGCGGGCGGTCTCCAGAGCTTCGAGGATCTGGGCCTGCACGGTGACGTCGAGGGCGGTGGTCGGCTCGTCGGCGATGATCACGTCCGGGTCGTTGGCCATCGCGATGGCGATGACGACGCGCTGGCGCATGCCGCCCGACATCTCGTGCGGGTAGCTGTCGACGCGGCGCTCGGGGCTGGGGATACCGACCGTGCCGAGCAGTTCGATCGCCCGTCTGCGGGCGTCCTTGTGCTTCATCCCGGGGTTGTGGCGGAGCAGGGTCTCGCTGATCTGATAGCCCACGTTGTAGACGGGGTTGAGGGAGGTCATCGGGTCCTGGAAGATCATCGCGATGCCGCTGCCGCGCAGGTCGGACAGGCGCGCGTCGGACAGGCCGAGCAGTTCGGTGCCCTCGAAGCGGACCGAGCCGCGCACCTTGGCGCCGGTCGGCAGCAGCCCCATCACGGCGAGGGCGGTGACCGACTTCCCGGACCCGGACTCGCCGACGATGCCGAGCGATTCGCCCCGGTCGATCCGGTAGCCGACGCCGCGCACGGCCCGCACCAGCCCGTCCTCGGTGGCGAACTCCACGCTGAGGTCCTCGACTTCGAGCACGGCGGACGTCACGGGGACCTCCCGCACTCCATGACTCGTGGTCGTCACTGTCGCACCCTTTGCTGCCGGGGGTCGAAGGCGTCGCGCAGTCCGTCGCCGATGAAGTTGATGGTCAGCGCGATGGCGATGATGAACGCGCCGGGGATGTAGAAGAGCCAGGGCCGGGTGTCGACCGCCGTCTGCGCCTGCGAGACCAGCAACCCCAGGGAGGTGTCGGGGGGTTGGACACCGAAGCCCAGGAAGGAGAGCGCGGTCTCGGTGAGGATGCCGGTCGCCACCAGGATCGTCGCGTTGACGATGATCGGGCCGAGCGCGTTCGGCAGCAGATGCCGGAAGATGATCCGCGTGTCCGAGGCGCCGAGCGCCCGCGCCGCCTCGATGAACTCCTTCTCGCGAAGTGACAGCACCGAAGAGCGCACCACCCGGGCCACGTACGCCCAGGTGAGTCCGGCGATCACGATGGCGATCCAGTACCAGGAGCCGCCGGTGCGCGAGGAGATGACCAGGGCGATAGCGAACAGGGGCAGCGTCAGCACCAGGTCGGCAATGCGCATCATGACCGCGTCGACGATGCCCTTGTAGAAGCCGGCGACGGCTCCCCAGATCGCGCCGAGCAGCGTGGAGCCGAGCGCGATCATGATGGCGATCTTGAGCGAGGTCTGAGTGCCGCGCATGACCTGGGCGTAGCCGTCGTAGCCCGAGGAGTCGGTGCCGAACGGGTGCTTCAGGGAAGGGGGTTTGGAGTTGTCCTCGGTGTACTTCTGGTACGAGTAGTGCCACAGGTGCGGGCCGATGAACGCCCACAGGATGATCAGCACGAACACGACCAGGCTGACCATCGCGGCCCGGTGCCGCACGAAGCGGCGCAGCACCAGCTGGGTCTGGGTGCGCTGTCGTACGGTGAACTCGTGGTCGCCGCGCGGTAGTTGCGTGCCCGCGGACCCCGGTGCCTCGATGTCAGTCATAGCGGATCCTCGGGTCGAGTACGGCGTAGAGCAGATCGGCGATGAGGTTGAACCCGATGACGACGACGGCGGAGAGCAACAGCCAGGCCATGGTGCGGTAGACGTCGAGCGTGGTCGCCGCCTGGACCAGCATCTCGCCCATGCCGTGCCACTGGAAGATCGTCTCCGTGATCACCGCGCCGCCCAGGATGATCGCGATGTCGAGCGCGGTCACAGTGGCGAGCGGGATGAGGGCGGTGCGCAGCGCGTGCCGGGTCATCACCCTGCCGCGCCGCAGCCCCTTGGCGCGGGCGAGCCGTACGTAGTCGCTGTTGAGGACCTCCAGCATGGAGGCGCGGGTGTAGCGGGTCCAGGACGCGAAGGAGACCAGCGCGAGGGTGATGGTGGGCAGGATGAGGTGGCCCACGTGATCGGTGAACTGGTTCCAGGTGGTGTCGACTTCGAGGTACGGCGACTTCTCGCCGATGGTGCCGAGGAACTGGCTGCCGGTCTTCTGGTTGAACCAGATCCCGGCCTGCTTGAGCAGGACCGCGAACCAGAACACGGGCATGGCGAGGAACAGGAAGCCGAAGAAGGTGATCGTGTAGTCGGCGGCGGAGTACTGGCGGATCGCGCTGAAGACGCCGAACACGACGGCCATGATCAGCGCGAGGATCATCGCGGCGGCGACCAGGGTGATGGTCACCTTGAACCGGGTGAACAGGTCGTGCCCGATGTTCAGGTTGGCCTGCACGGACGGGCCGAAGTCGCCGTGCAGGACGCCGGTGATCCAGTTCCAATAGCGTTCCATCACCGGCTGGTTGGCGTGGATGTGCCGGGCGAAGGCGGCCACCGCCGCTTTGCTGGGCGCGGGTTGCCGTGAGGTGGCGAAGTTGGCCACCGGGTCACCGGAGTTGATGACGACGAGGAACACGACGAACGTCGAGACGATGAGGACGGGGATGGAGACGAGGATGCGGCGCACGGTGTAGGCGAGCATGCGGTCTTCTCTCGGAGGCCGGCGGGTCGGAGATGCCGTCCGGGCCGGGCCCGGCCCCCGGTGTCGCGGGGCCGGGCTCGACGGGCGTGCCGGTGGAGCTGTCAGCCGTAGGACTACTTCTTCAGGCCCCACGTGCCGGTGTTGTAGGCCGGGCCCACATTCGTGGCGTTGTTCCGCATGTTGACGAACCGCGTCTGCACGGCGAGGAACGTCGGCTTCTGGTAGAGCGGCAGGACGTAGGCGTCGTTCACCATGAGCTGGTCGGCCTGGTTGAGGAGCGCGGCGGACTTCGTCGCGTCGGTCTCGCCCACGGCCTGGGAGATCAGGGCGTCGGCCTTCTTGTTGCTGTAGCCGCCGAAGTTGCCGCCACCGCCGGTGAACCAGTTCTGCTGGGCGCCACTGCTCGGGAACGGCGCCGCGACCCAGGCGAAGACGATGATGTCGTACTGGTGCCCGGAGAGGACCGTGCCGAGGTCGGCGGCGCCGATCGGCTTGATGGTGATCTTGATGCCGAGGCTCGCCAGGTTGCTCTGCAGGATCTGGCACTCGCTCTGCCGGATCTGGTTGCCGGTGGTGTAGCGGCAGTTGAAGGGTCCGACGGCCTTGCCGTCCGGTGTCTTCAACGCCGTACCCACACCGGTGAACTTGGCGGCCGTGAGATACGCCTTCGCCTTGGTCAGGTCACCCGATCCCTGGCCGGAGGCGGAGACCACGTCCTTGTAACCGGCCTGCCCGGGAACGAAGTTGTGGTTGCCGAGCGGCTTCACGGCCGGGTCGAACTGGCCGACCGTCTTGGCGATGATGTCCTTGGTGTTGATCGCCGTGAACATCGCCTGCCGCAGCGCCAGGTACTTGCCGATCACCGGGTCGTGCAGGTTGAGGTCGAAGTGCTCCCAGGTCAGCCCGTTGCCGATGGTGTAGGTGACGCCGGGGATGTCCTTGACCTGGTTGACCAGGTCCACCTCGGGCTGCGGGTAGATCGCCTGAACCTCGTTGTTCTTGAGGGCGGTCGGTTCCTGGGTGGCGTCCGAGATGACCTTGAAGATCAGCCGCTGGAGGGTCGCCTTCTTCGCGCCGGTCCACTTGGGGTCGGGCACGTAGGTGGCGTGGTCGTTGTCGACCCACTGCTGCATCTTGTAGGCGCCCGCCGTGGGGTACTTGGTGGGCGGCGTCTTCAGGAAGTACTGCCAGGCCTGCGCCATCTGGGCGGCCGTCATGGCGGCGGCGTCACCGGCCTTGGCGCCGGAGAGCTTCTCGGCGGTGTGGGCCGGATAGAGCGGATAGCCCGCGCCGAACAGGGACTTCCAGTCCGAGTACGGCTTCGTCATCACCATGGTGAAGGTCTTGCCGTTGTCGGAGGGCGTGAGGGACTTGATGCGGTCGTAGCCCGCGGTGCTCTGTGGCAGACAGCCCTTGGTCTGCGTGGAGTCGCTGGCGGGCGGCGGCGGGCAGTCCTTGCCGTTGTTGGTGCGCCAGTAGTAGGTGAAGTCGTCGGCGGTGATGGGCGTGCCGTCGTTCCACGCCGCCTTCGGGTTGATCTTGTAGACGATGGTCTGCGGGCTGACGCTGGTCTGTGTCGCCGAGGTCACCAGGTCGGTGTTGAGGGCGACGGTGAAGTCCGGCTGGGGTATGAACACCTGCGGCAGGACGACCTCCAGGGCCTCCCCGTTCTCGAAGGTGTTGCCGTTGACGTCCTGGACGTTCCACTGCTGGATGTTCTTCTCCAGCACATAGGTGAACGTTCCGCCGGACTTGGTGGTGGCCGAGTTGCAGGTGTTGGCCTTGCCCACGGTGTTGCAGGACGTGAGCCCGGCCGAGCTGGTCTTGCCGGAGCCGCCGCCCCCGCCACTGCTGCTGCAGGCGGTGAGCACCAGGGCGAGCCCGGCGGCGAGTGTGAGGGCCCGGGTGAGGGCCGAGGATGGCGCGCGCATGTTCCTCTCCTTCGACCGGCGAAAGGTCCGGTCCCGTCAAGGCGGCCGGCGGCCGCGAGAGAACTGAGCTGCGCAAAGACGTTAGGGCTCCGATGTACCTTCTTCACGTTCTTGTTCATACCGGGAAGGCGACAATTCACCCTCGCTTTGTTATCGGAATGACCCGCACCCCGCAAAATCGCCAGGTGGTGTCCCCGAAAAGGCAAAGCCACGTCCAACATCGTTGATCAGACCGCAAATTGACGAGTCGTCAGCCGAGCGGTACGCCCGCCTCCAGATAGAGCGCGGCCCCGCGTTCCCGGGCCCGGAGCGCCCACCGCAGCCGCTCGTAGCGGACCGGCGGCAACAGATCGGCGGCCTCCTCCTCGCTGGCGAAGCACCAGCCGCGCAACTCCGGCCCGGGCAAGAGCAGTTGGTCGGCCACGGCGGCGTCCAGCCGGCCGCCGTCGAAGAGCAGGCGCAGGCCGCCGTAGCCCGGCGGTACGGGTGGTTCCCAGTCGACGACGAGCAGGCGGGGGACCTCGTCGAGCACGATGCCGGTCTCCTCGGTGACCTCGCGCATGCCGGCCCGGGCGGGCGCCTCGCCGGATTCGACGACGCCGCCGGGGAACTCCCAGCCGGCCTTGTAGGTGGGGTCGACGAGCAGGACGCGGTCCTGTTCGTCGAAGAGGAGCACTCCGGCCGCGAGGGTCTCGGAGGTGGGCTCCGGGGTCTGCACGATGTCGCACACGGGCACGGCACCGCTGCCGACGGCTCCGGCGATCCGGGCGGCCGTCTCGTAGGGGGTGAGCGCGCTGGTGTCGACGAGATGGGCGTCGGCGGTGAGCCAGGAGCCGAGCGCGGCGCGGTACGACTCGATGTGGTCGTACGCCCACTGCCGGGTCCGGATCTCGCCGTCGGGGAGGTCCGGTGGGACCTCCCGGTCGGCTATTCGCTCGCGCAGGATCGTTTCCGCCGGAGCCAGGAGGACATGCCGGACCGTGACCCGGCGGGCCGCCAGACCGCCGAAGATCTCGTCCCGGTACTCCTGGCGCAGCAGGGTCATCGGGACGACGACGGTCCCGCCCAGTTCGGCGAGCATGGCCGCGGCCGTGTCGATCACGAGCCGCCGCCACATCGGCAGGTCCTGGAAGTCGCCGACCTCCGCGAGGTGCTTGGGCGGGAGCAGATACGGAAGTGCTCCGCCGATGACCTCGGGGTCGAAGAGCGTGCTGTTCGGGATCAGGTCCACCAGTTCTTGTGCGGCGGTCGTCTTCCCCGCACCGAACGCGCCGTTGATCCAGACGACGGTCACAGTTCCCCCTCTTCTGTTGGCCCCCTGAGGCTTGCCCGTTCCACCCTGCCACGGAAACCAGCCGCAGTTGAGAGGGCACATACGACGGCGCCGGTGCCCCCTCCGACGAGGCACCGGCGCCGCACGCTTACGACGGGTATCAGCTGTTCTGTCCCAGGACTCCCTCGTCGGCGGCGAAGCTGCCGTCGCTGACGAGGTGATCCATGGCACCCACGGTGTCCTTGACGTTCAGATCGCCGAGCACGTCGTGGTCGTGGGAGTGCGACGGGGAGATCGCGGCGACGACGAAACCGGTGGCGAGGGAGGCGATGGCCAGCATGCTGCGCTTCTTCATGCCCCGTTCAACTGACGAAGCGCGCCGGGGTCACGCCCGAACCGGCCGCCGGGTGGAACCCGCACCGTCGCGCGCCCGCCGTACCAGGTCCACGGCCGCCTCGGGCCACTGCGGATGGTCGAAGGTGAACCCCTCCGCCAGCAGCCGTCCCGGTACGACCCGGCGGCTCTTCAGAAGGAGTTCGGTGTCCGAGCGCAGCGCGAAGGCGCCCAGTTCCGCCATCCACTGCGTGGCGGGCAGCCCGACGGGGACACCCCGGGCGGCGCGCAGGACGCGCATGAAGGCGCGCTGCGGGAGCGGCCCGGGGGCGGCGAGGTTCACCGGCCCGGCGATGTCGTCCCGGTCGACGAGGAACTCGACCGCGCGGACGAAGTCCTGGTCGTGGATCCAGGAGACGTACTGGGCACCGCCCGCGACCGAACCGCCGAGCCCGAACCGGACCAGCCCTGACAGGACGTCGAAGACACCACCCCGGTCGGGGCTCATCACCATGGCGGCGCGCAGGGCGACCTTGCGGGTGAACGGGGTGTCGGCGCGCTCCTGCTCGCGTTCCCAGTTCTTGGCGATCTCGACGCTGTACGACCAGTAGTCGGGTACGTCCGGTTCGTCGCCGCCGATGACGCCCGTGGCCTCGTCGTTGGGAGCGTCGTAGCGGTGGGCGTAGACGGTGGCGGTGCTCATCTGCAGCCAGACGCGCGGCGGGTGCGCGGCTGCGGCGACGGCCTCGCCGACGACTCGGGTGGAGTGCACGCGCGAGTCCATCATGGCCTTGAGGTTGGCGGGGGTGTAGCGGCAACTGACGCTGCGGCCCGCCAAGTTGATGACGACATCGCTGCCGTCGATCTCCCGGGCCCAGGTGCCCGGGTTCTCGCCGTCCCACCACACCTCGCGGTCGCGCGACGGCCGCCGGGTCAGGACGACGACGTCGTGACCGGCCTCCGTCAGGGCGCGGTCCAGGATCGCGCCCACCTGTCCCGTGCCACCGGGAATGACGATCTTCACCGGGCTCCCCCTTCCGATCGGACTGCTCGGGAGTGAGCCTAGCGCAGAAAGTTGAACGCGTTCAAAACGTGCGCGATGGAAAGTCGAACAATAAATACGCAACTCTTCCAACAGAGTTCGACACGTCCTACCGTAATCGCGCACATGACATGCACAGGAAGTCATCCCATCTTTCGCGAGTCCGGAGGAACGTAACGATGCGTCACCCTCACACCCGCACGACCCGCCGAAGAGTGGTCGGAGCCCTCGCCGCAGGGCTGTTGTGCACGGCCGGCCTCGCCGCGCCCGCCGTCGCCACCCCCGCACAGGACCTCGCCTCCCCCGCCCTGGCCGACGGCCAGGCGCTCACGCCTCCCATGGGTTTCAACAACTGGAACTCCACCAACTGCCGTGCCGAGTTCAACGAGTCGATGGTCGAGGGCATCGCGGACATCTTCGTCAACAAGGGCCTCAAGGCGGCCGGTTACCAGTACGTCAACCTCGACGACTGCTGGGCCCTGCCGAACCGCGACGCCGACGGCAAGCTCGTCCCCGACCCGGTCCGCTTCCCGCACGGCATCAAGGCCGTAGCGGACTACGTGCACTCCAAGGGGCTCAAGCTCGGCATCTACACCAGCGCCGGCACGAAGACGTGCAACGACGCCGGATTCCCGGGCGGCCTGGGCCACGAGTACAGCGACGCGCAGCAGTTCGCCGACTGGGGCGTGGACTACCTCAAGTACGACAACTGCAACAACCAGGGCGTGGACGCCAAGGTGCGCTACACCACGATGCGCGACGCCCTGAAGGCGACCGGCCGCCCGATCGTCTTCAGCATCTGCGAGTGGGGCGAGAACAAGCCCTGGGAGTGGGCCGCGGACGTCGGACATCTGTGGCGCACGACCGGTGACATCAGCGACAACTGGGGCTCGATGCTCTCGATCCTCAAGCAGAACCTGCCACTTGCGCCCTACGCCGGTCCCGGGCACTGGAACGACCCCGACATGCTGGAGGTCGGCAACGGCGGCATGACGGACACCGAGTACCGCTCGCACTTCTCGATGTGGTCGATCATGGCCGCGCCCCTCCTCATCGGCTCGGACCTGCGCACGGCGACCCCCGCGACCTTCGACATCCTCGACAACAAGGAGGTCATCGCGGTCGACCAGGACCCGCTGGGCAAGCAGGGCAACGTTGTCACGTCCGAGGGCGGACGCTGGGTCGTCGCCAAGGAGATGAAGGACGGCAGCCGTACGGTCGCGCTCTTCAACGAGACCGGCAGCGCCCAGCGCATCGCCACGACCGCCGCGGCCGTCGGCCTCCCCGGTGCCCGCGCCTACACCCTGCGCGACCTGTGGCAGCACAAGAGCTACAACACCGCGGGCGCGATCTCCGCGACCGTCCCGGCCCACGGCACGGTCCTCGTACGGGTCTCCGCCGACCGGTACGCGCTCAAGAACCCGTCGGCCGTCGAACTCGGCCTGGGCGGCGCCCCGTTGGTCCAGGCGTCCACCCCGACCCCGCTCACGACGACGGTCACCGACCTCGGCCGTACGACCGCCGAGCACGTCTCCGTGAGCCTGACCGGCCCCTCGGGCTGGAAGATCCGCGCCAAGTCGTCGACGACCGCGAAGGCCGTACGGACCGGCAAGGCGCTGCGCACGAAGTGGACGGTCACCGCTCCCGCCGGGACGCCGACGGGGTCGTACGACCTGACGCTCAAGGCGAGTTACCGCTCGCCGAGCGGTACGCGCGTCAGCAGCACGCTGCCGTTCACCGCGTCCGTGGTGGTGGCACCGCCCGCGGGCACCTCGTCCCTCGGTGACCTTCCGTGGATGTCAACGGCCAATGGATGGGGGCCCGTTGAGCGCAACACCAGCAACGGGGAGAGCGCGGCGGGGGACGGTCATCCGATCACCCTGGGCGGGGTGGTGTACGCCAAGGGGCTTGGTGTGCACGCCGAGAGCGACGTCGAGTACTACACCGGGAAGGCGTGCGAGAAGGTCACCGCGGACGTCGGTGTGGACGACGAGAAGGGCGCCAACGGGACCGTCGCCTTCGAGATCTGGGCGGACGGCACGAAGGTCGCCTCGACCGGCGTCCTCACCAACGCGATGCCCGCCCAGCCGGTCACGGCGGACGTGACCGGCGCCCAGGTGGTCCGACTCGTCGTCACCGACGGCGGCGACGGGATCGACTCGGACCACGCGGACTGGGCGGACGCTCAACTCACGTGCTGAGCAAGGTCGAACAAGGTGGGACTCAGGTACCGAACTGGTGCGTAGGCCGCTGAACGAACGTTTCGGCCGATCCGTTCCTCACACCCCGGCCGCGGTCGTGCTCGTCTGTCCGGCGAGCGCGGCCGCGGCCGCTCCCACCAGCCCGGCGTCCGTGCCCATCTGAGCCGGCGTCACCGTCAGCCGCTGGACGAAGGACAGCGTCGCGTAGTCGCTCAGCGCCTTGCGCAGCGGCGTGAACAGCACGTCGCCCGCCTTGCCGACTCCCCCGCCGATCACGGCGATGTCGATCTCGACGAGGGTCGCGGTCGCCGCGATCCCGGCGGCGAGGGCCTGCGCGGCCCGCTCGAAGGAGGCCACGGCGATCGGGTCACCGGCACGCGCGGCGGCGGCGACGGCCGCGGCCGAGGCATCGCCGTCGGGACCCGGCCGCCAGCCGCCCTCGACCGCCCGCCGGGCGATGTTGGGACCGCTGGCGATCCGCTCGACACAGCCGCGCGAACCGCACGGGCAGGCGTCGCCGTCCAGGTCCACGCTGATGTGGCCGATGTGGCCCGCGTTGCCGGTCGGCCCGGAATGCAGCTGCCCGTTGAGGACGAGGCCGCCGCCGACTCCCGTGGAGACGACCATGCACAGCGCGTTGGCGTGCCCGCGCGCGGCGCCCTGCCAGTGCTCGGCCGCCGTGATCGCCACGCCGTCGCCGATCAGCTCGACAGGCAGGTCACCGGCCGCCGCACGCACCCGCTCGACGAGCGGAAAGTCGCGCCAGCCGGGCACGTTGACCGGGCTCACGGTTCCGGCGGAGGCGTCCACGGGACCCGCGCTGCCGATGCCGAGGGCGCTCGCGCGGGACCACGAGGGTGATGCGGTGAGCTCCGCGAGCACCTCCTCCACGGCTAGCATCACGGTGTCGCCGTCGTCCTGCGAGGGCGTCGGGCGCTGTGCTCGCACCAGGATCTTGCCGTGGCCGTCCACCAGCGCCCCGGCGATCTTGGTGCCGCCGATGTCGAGCGCGGCCACGAGGTCGGTGTGCATCAGTGTCAGATCTCCCCGTCAAACATGAGAACCACCAGAAGGTGAGTTGGGCCGGTCTCGCGGTGGGGGCGCAGGCCGGAGATATCGGTGGACAGTCTCTCTCGCATATGACAACGTTGTCCAGGCTCTATGCTCGACGCCACATCCTCATACAAACCCATGGACCTATGCATTCCCCGTGGACGACAGGACAGGACAGCGCATCGTGCCAGAGACCGCCCGCCGCCCCGACAACCGCTACGGCAACCGTCCCACTATGAAGGACGTGGCCGCACGCGCCGGTGTCGGCCTGAAAACGGTCTCGCGCGTGGTCAACGGCGAACCGGGCGTCACCCCGGACACCGAGCGCCGGGTCCAGGAGGCGATCGACGCCCTCGGCTTCCGCCGCAACGACAGCGCCCGCGTCCTGCGCAAGGGCCGCACGGCCAGCATCGGCCTCGTCCTGGAGGACCTCGCCGACCCGTTCTACGGCCCCCTCAGCCGCGCCGTCGAAGAGGTCGCCCGCGCCCACGGCGCCCTGCTCATCAACGGCTCCAGCGCCGAAGACCCGGACCGCGAGCAGGAGTTGGTGCTCGCGCTGTGCGCCCGGCGCGTGGACGGCCTTGTGGTGATCCCGGCCGGCGACGACCACCGCTACCTGGAACCGGAGATCAAGGCGGGCGTCGCGACCGTGTTCGTGGACCGTCCGGCCGGGAAGATCGACGCGGATGTCGTCCTGTCGGACAGCTACGGCGGCGCGCGTGACGGCGTCACCCACCTCATCTCCCACGGCCACCGGCGCATCGGCTTCATCGGCGACATGCCCCGCATCCACACGGCCGCCGAGCGACTGCGCGGGTACCGGGCCGCCATGGAGGACGCGGGCATACCGGTCGAGGACGCCTGGATGTCCCTCGGCGTGACCGACCCGATCCGGGTGCGCCGGGCCGCCGAGCAGATGCTGACCGGCCCCTCCCCCGTCACCGCGATCTTCGCCGGCAACAACCGTGTGACGGTCACCGTCGTCCGCGTCCTCGCCGAACAGTCCCGCCGGATCGCCCTGGTGGGCTTCGACGACTTCGAACTCGCCGACCTGCTCCAGCCGGGGGTGACCGTCGTCGCGCAGGACGCGGCGGCTCTCGGCCGTACGGCCGCCGACCGCCTCTTCCGGCAACTGGACGGCACGCTCCTCGCCCCGGAACGCATCGAGCTGCCGACCCGGTTGATCACTCGGGGGTCGGGCGAGCTGCCGCCGTCGGATTGAGCGGGGTGGGAACGCCGGAGTGAGCAAGGGTGTGGACGACCGCGTGGACGACGGCGTGGACCGGACCTTGGAGGCGCTGGGGCTGGCTCGGGCGCCGCGCGAGGATCCGTTGGCTTACCCAGGCGCATGGCCGGCCGAGTCCGGACTCCTCGTCGGGGACCGGTTGTTGCCCCTCGACGACCACTCCCCGTACGAGGACCGCACGCCGGTCCTCGCCATCGGCTCCAACGCCTGTCCCGGTCAACTGCGGCACAAGATGGCGGAGTTCGGGATCACGTCTCCCGTCCCGATGGTGAAGGTGCGGGTCACGGGGATCGACGTCGGTGTCTCCGCGCATGTGAGCCGCGTGGGGTACATGTCGGCTTCGCCGGTGAACTCGCCCGGCGTCGTCCGGGAGTTGTTCGTGACGTGGTTCGACACGCGGCAGCTCGCGGTGGTGGACGCGAGTGAGCGCGCGTACGACCGGGCATGGCTGCCCAGCTCCGTTTCCGCTTCCACTTCCGGTCCCAAGTTCCGTTTCGAGCTGGACTCGGGCGAGTTGTTGCGGGGCGCGTACGTCTACGTCAATCGGCACGGCGTCCTGCACGACGGCACGGGCGTACCGCGCCGGCATCCGGGCGAGCGGGCGCTGCTCACCGAACTGCTGCGTGGCTCGGCTGAGTTGAGGGCGTTGTTCGGGCGGACGCCGGAGGAGTTCTGCGAACGGGCGCGCGGGGATCGGGAGTTGTGCGAGCGGGGTACGCGACTGTTCCGGGAGGAGGGGCTGGTGACGGTGTCCGGCCTGGAGCGCCTCGTACGGCCTCAGCAGACCGGCAGCCCCGGGATCGGCTCGTCGTTGTCCCCGCCCTTCAAGTAGACGTCACTGACATAGACGTTGGTGTTGCCGCTGTCGTCGTCCGTCTTGGCCCACCAGACGTTGGTCCACTGGCCGTACGTCTCGCGGCGGCCCAGGTTCTGTTGGCAGAAGAAGTAGTTGGTGCCCGCGCCGAGGACACCGACTTCGGTGCCGGACGCGGTGTAGGACTTGGCGCTGCGCCACACCTGGCAGTTGTACTTGCCGCCGCCGATGGACTGGCACACGGAGGCCGGGCTGGAACTGGGGCTGGCTCCGCCCGTCGTCGGGGCGCTGCCGCCGGTGCTTCCGCCGCCGGAGGACGTGGACTTGCTCGGAACGACGGTGGGATCTTGCTCCGCCGCCGTGCCCTTCCCCTTGCCGGTGTGCTGCCGCGTCGGCGCCTGGGTCCCGTCGTCGCCCTGCCCGGTGGGCTTGGCGTCGGCCGAGGGGTGAGTGTCCTTACGACCGTCGGGCGAGGCGGGGCCGACACCGCCACCAGCACCGGCCGACGGTGAGTCGCTGGGCTGCGAAGTGACCGTGGTGTCCCCGGAGTCGACCATGCGAGTTACGACCACTCCGGCACCGGCGAGGACGGCGGCTACGGCTGCGGCGGCAATCAGGACACGGGTCTTGCGCCTGCTGCGGGGCGCGGTTGGGCTGGTCATGGGCCCGGTGGGCGCGGACGGCTGAGGTACGGAGGCTACGAAGGGGATGGACGGGCCGAAGCCTTGGGGTACGGATGCGGAAGGGGCCGTGGAAGTGGGCGGGAGGGTGCCCGCCGAGGGCCGCTCCGAGGAACCGGGGGCGGGGCCCTGGTCCCCCGATCCGTAAGGTCCTGCCGCGGCAGACCTGTACGTCGATGCCTCAAGTGGCTGCGAGGACCCGGGTGTTGCCCCTCCCGACCCAGGCACGCCTGCCGCACCTGCCTCGTACGCGGGTGCTCCAAGTGGCCCTGCCGATCCTGATGTTTCCTCCCCCGGTCCGGTCAGACCTGCCGCACCCGGCCCGTACGCGGGTGCTCCAAGTGGCCCTGCCGATCTTGATGTTGCCCCTCCCGGACCGGGCACGCCTGCCGCACCCGCCCCGTACGCGGGTGCTCCAAGCGGCCCTGCCGATCCCGATGTTGCCCCTCCCGATCCGGACCACCCCGAAGCATCGGCCCCGGCCGTCTCCGGCCCCGCTTCCTCAGGCGAACCGTCAGCCCTCGCCCCCGGCCCACTGCCTCCGGTCGGCTCGTCGATGCCGAACCCCGCCCCGTACACGGATGCCCCAAGTCGCCCTGCCGACCCCGATGTCGACCCTCCCGGACCGGGCACGCCTGCCGCACCCGCCCCGTACGCGGATGCTCCAAGTCGCCCTACCGACCCCGATGTTGCCCCTCCCGATCCAGACCATCCCGAAGCCTCAACCCCGGCCGTCTCCGGCCCCGCCTCCTCAGACGAACCGCCGGCCCCCACCCCCGGCCCACTGCCTCCAGCCAACCCGTCGACGCCGAACCCCTGCCCCGCCGGAGCCGCATGCTGCACAGCCCCGAGGCCCTGCCCTCTCCCCGTCGACTCAGCGGTATCCGCTCCCGGGACCTCAGCCCCAGCCCCAGCCCCAGGATCGGGATCGGCGTCTGCCAGACCCGCCCCCGAAACCCCAACACCAGCCGCCCGCGCCCCCGTTGACCCCTTCGGCCCCGGAGCCCCCGCTCCCGCCCCCGCACTCCCCCACGACTCCACCGCTCCGAACCCCGACGGCACCGCAGGAACCCCGCCTGCACCCCCAGCCGTCCCCCGCAACACCGCCGTAGGCAGATCCACCCCCGGCGCCCCCGCAACCTCCTCCAACAACCCCCGCGCCACATCCGCCCCGGGCCGCAACTCCGCCCGCTTCTCCATCAGTTGCCGCAGCACAGGCCCAAGTCGCCCCGCCCGCCGGGGTTCCGGCAGAGGCTCGGAGACGATCGCCGTGAGGGTGGAGTACGTGGACGTGCGCCGGAACGGGGACGTGCCCTCGACCGCCGCGTACAGCGTGGCGCCCAGGGCCCAGACGTCGGACGCCGGGCCGGGGTCGGCGCCCTGGGCACGTTCGGGCGCCAAGTAGTCCAGGGAGCCGATGAGTTCACCGCTCCGGGTGAGGTGCGTGGCGGAGCCGTCGCCCGGGTCGTCCATCGTCGCGATGCCGAAGTCCGTGAGGACGACGCGGCCCGCGCGGTCCAACAGGATGTTCCCGGGCTTCACATCGCGGTGCAGGACACCCACGGCGTGCGCCGCGGCCAGCGCCTCCATCACCTTCGCGCCGATCCCGGCCGCCTCGCGCGGGTCGATCGGGCCGCGCTCGCTCAACACGTCGTCCAGGGAGGGGCCGTCGATCAGCTCCATGACGATCAGCGGGCGTCCGTCGACCTCGGCGATGTCGTGCACGGCGACCACACCGGGGTGGCGGACCCGCGCCGCCGCCCGTGCCTCGCGCTGCATCCGCAGGCGCAGGTCGGCCAGTTCGGGTCCGTGGGCGTCGGTGAAGGTACGCAGTTCCTTGACGGCGACCTCACGGCCGAGGACCTCGTCCACGGCCCGCCAGACCACACCCATGCCACCGCGCCCGAGTCTGGCCACGACGCGATAGCGCCCGGCCAGCAACCGGTCGACCCCGTCCACGCGTCCGCTCTCCCCCGAAGGCACCGCCGCTCCGTCCCTGTGGCACATCCTTGAACGCCGTACAGCCTACGGGGCGGCAGTGACAACAGAAGCCGGCGCCAACACCTGTGACAGGTCCGCTACTTGGCGGACGCCGTCAGGTCGCCCCGTCGCGGCGACGCGAAGCCCTCCAGGTCCATCCGGGTCAGCCCGGTCGCCCTGGCCACCTCGGCGATGTCGAGCGCGCCGCAGTCCAGGCCGCGCAGCAGATAGCCGCTGAGGGCCTTGGCGGTGGCGGGCTCGTCCATGACGTCGCCGGCGGCGTGGTTGGCGTAGCGGGCGAGACGCGCGGCGGCCTGTTCGAAGCCCTCGCGGTAGAAGGCGAAGACGGCCGCGTAGCGGGTGGGGATGTGGCCGGGGTGCATGTCCCAGCCCTGGTAGTACGCGCGGGACAACGCCCTCCGGGTGAGGCCGTAGTGCAGGCGCCAGGCGTCGTGGACCTTCGCGGTGGGGCCGACCGGGAGGACGTTCGTCGAGCCGTCCGAGACACGTACGCCCGTACCCGCCGCGGCGACCTGCATGATCGCCTTGGCGTGGTCGGCGGCCGGGTGGTCGCTGGCCTGGTAGGCGGCGGAGACGCCGAGGCAGGCGCTGTAGTCGAAGGTGCCGTAGTGCAGGCCGGTGGCGCGGCCCTCGGCGGCCTGGATCATGCGGGCGACGGTGGCGGTGCCGTCGGTGGCGAGGATGGACTGGCTGGTCTCGATCTGGATCTCGAAGCCGATCCGGCCCGGCTCCAGCCCGCGCGCCTTCTCGAAGGCCTCCAGGAGGCGCACCATCGCGGTGACCTGCTCGGCGTACGTGACCTTGGGGAGCGTGAGGACCAGGCCGTCGGGCAGCCCGCCGGCCTCCATGAGCCCGGTCAGGAAGATGTCGAGGGTGCGGATGCCCCGGTCGCGTACCGGCGCTTCCATGCACTTCATACGAATGCCCATGTACGGCGCCGCCGTGCCGTTCTCGTACGCCTCGGCGATCAGGCGGGCCGCGCGGGCGGCGGCCTCGTCCTCCTCGGCGTCGGGGCGGGGGCCGTAGCCGTCCTCGAAGTCGACGCGCAGGTCCTCGATGGGCTCGCGCTCCAACTTGGCCCGCACGCGCGCGTGGACGGGTTCGGCGAGGTCGTCGGAGAGGCCGAGGACGGCGGCGAAGGAGGCCGCGTCGGGGGCGTGTTCGTCGAGGGCGGCCAGCGCCCGGTCGCCCCAGGCGCGGATCGTGTCGGCGGCGAACACGTCACCGGGGACGTAGACCGTGTGGACGGGCTGGCGGGTGCCGGGGTCGCCGGGGTAGCGGCGCTCCAGTTCGGCGTCGACCGGTGCCAGGGAGGCGCTGATCTCCTCGCTGACCGCGCCCGCGAGGCTCGTCGCCACCTTCTCCTGCTCGCCCTGACCCATGCCCACACCCTCCGGTTTTCCGCTCTACGGAATCAACAATCCGTAGAACGAAGTTATCCATGGAGCTTCCCGCCGGTCAACACCCTGTCCACGCCGTGAACCCGTCGCGTTCACTGCCGTCCCCAGGCCCTCTTCCGCCCGGCGCCTCGCCCCTTCATCCTGACTCCCAAGGGGAGGGGACGCACATGTCGACTGTCAGGACGGTCACCCGTCGCGCGGGGCTGAGCACGCTGGTGGCGGCCGCCATCGCCCTGCCGCTCATCGGAACCGCACGCTCCGCCTCGGCCCGGAAGGAAACCCGCCTCCTGGACGTCATGACGTTCAACCTGCGCTACGCAAGCACCGACGAGCCCAACAGCTGGAAGGTCCGCCGCCCGGTGATGCGCGACCTGCTGCTCCGCGCGGCCCCCGACATCATCGGCACCCAGGAGGGCCTCTACGCGCAGCTCCAGGACATCAAGCGGGACCTCCCGCACTACGACTGGATCGGCGGCGGACGCAAGGGCGGCAGCTTCGACGAGGAGACGGCGATCTTCTACGACACCCGCCGCCTCGCCCCCGTGGAGTACGACCAGTTCTGGCTCTCCGACACGCCCTCGGTGATCGGGTCGAACACCTGGGGCGGCGACCACCCGCGCATCGCCACGTGGATCCGGTTCCGCGATCTCGGGGACAGGGGACGGGAGTTCTACGTCCTCAACACCCATCTGGACAACGCAAGTCAGTACGCGCGCGAGCGTGGCGCCACGCTCATCGCCGAACGCCTCGCCCGCCTGGACAGTTCTCTGCCGCTCGTGGTGACCGGCGACTTCAACACCGCCGCGTACACCACCTCGGTCTACTCCACGATGCTGGGCGCGGGCGCGGGCGCGGGCCTCAGGGACACCTGGGACGCGGCGGCCGCGCGGGGTCAGCTGTACGCCAGCTTCCACGGTTACCGCGCGCTCGTGCCGGAAGGTGCCCGCATCGACTGGATCCTGGTCTCCCCGGGGGTCACCGTGCGCCGGACGGCCCTCAACACCTTCTCCGAGAACAGCCAGTTCCCGAGCGACCATCTGCCCGTGCAGTCCACCATCACCCTGGGATGAACGAAGGCTCCCGCGACCACATGGGTCACGGGAGCCTCGTAGAACCTCAAAGGCATCAGCCCTTGCGGGAGTTGACCTCTTCGGTGAGCTGCGGGACGACGTCGAAGAGGTCGCCGACGACGCCGTAGTCGACGAGGTCGAAGATCGGGGCCTCGGCGTCCTTGTTGACGGCGACGATCGTCTTCGAGGTCTGCATGCCCGCGCGGTGCTGGATCGCGCCGGAGATGCCGTTGGCGATGTAGAGCTGCGGGGAGACGCTCTTGCCGGTCTGGCCGACCTGGTTGGAGTGCGGGTACCAGCCGGCGTCCACAGCGGCGCGGGAGGCGCCGACGGCCGCGCCCAGGGAGTCGGCGAGGGCCTCGATGATCGCGAAGTTGTCCGCGCCGTTCACGCCGCGGCCGCCGGAGACGACGATCGCGGCCTCGGTCAGCTCCGGGCGGCCGGTCGACTCGCGCGGGGTGCGCGCGGTGACCTTGGTGCCGGTGGCCTTGTCCGAGAAGGTGACGGCGAGGGCCTCGACAGTGCCGGCGGCCGGGGCGGCCTCCACAGCGGCCGAGTTGGGCTTCACGGTGATGACCGGGATGCCCTTGGAGACCCGGGTCTTGGTGGTGAAGGAGGCGGCGAACACCGACTGCGTGGCCACGGGACCCTCGTCACCGGCCTCCAGGTCGGTGGCGTCGGTGATGATGCCGGAGCCGATGCGCACGGCCAGCCGGGCGGCGATCTCCTTGCTCTCGGCGGAGGACGGCACCAGGACGGCGGCCGGGGAGACGGCCTCGACGGCGGCCTGCAGGGCGTCGACCTTCGGGACGACGAGGTAGTCGGCGTACTCGGCGGCGTCGTGGGTGAGCACCTTCACGGCGCCGTGCTCGGCGAGCGCGGCGGCGGTGTTCTCGGCACCGGGGCCGAGGGCGACCGCGACGGGCTCGCCGATACGGCGGGCCAGGGTCAGCAGCTCCAGGGTGGGCTTGCGGACGGCGCCGTCCACGTGGTCGACGTAGACGAGAACTTCAGCCATGGGAATGATCTCCTGCGTGCGTGCGAAGTCTGAGGGGCGGTGAGCGAGTTGGGCCGTGAGCCTTGGGGCTCAGATGAACTTCTGGCCCGCGAGGAACTCGGCGAGCTGCTTGCCGCCCTCGCCCTCGTCCTTGACGATCGTGCCGGCGGTGCGCGCGGGGCGCTGGGCCGCGGAGTCGACGGCGGTCCAGGCGCCTTCGAGGCCGACCTCGTCGGTGTCGATCTCCAGGTCGGAGAGGTCCCAGGCCTGAACCGGCTTCTTCTTGGCGGCCATGATGCCCTTGAAGGACGGGTAACGCGCCTCGCCCGACTGGTCGGTGACCGACACGACGGCCGGCAGGGAGGCCTCCAGCTGCTCGCTGGCGGTGTCGCCGTCACGGCGGCCCTTGACGACGCCGTCCGCCACGGAGACCTCGGAGAGCAGCGTGACCTGCGGAACACCCAGGCGCTCGGCCAGCAGGGCGGGAATCACACCGGCGGTGCCGTCGGTGGAGGCCATGCCGGAGACGACCAGGTCGAAGCCGGCCTTCTCGATCGCCTTGGCCAGCACCAGGGAGGTGCCGATGGCGTCGGTGCCGTGCAGGTCGTCGTCCTCGACGTGGATCGCCTTGTCCGCGCCCATGGACAGCGCCTTGCGCAGGGCGTCCTTGGCGTCCTCCGGGCCCACGGTCAGGACGGTGATCTCCACGTCGTCGTCCGAGTTCTCGGAGATCTGCAGCGCCTGCTCGACCGCGTACTCGTCGAGCTCGGAGAGCAGACCGTCCACGTCGTCCCGGTCGACGGTCAGGTCATCGGCGAAGTGCCGGTCGCCAGTGGCGTCGGGCACGTACTTCACAGTGACAACGATCCTCAAGCTCACGCCGGCTCTCCTACTGCATCGTCATTTTCGGCTGCCTACTTCCAGGCAGCATAGGCGCCCTGAACGGCCGTTCCCGGTGGGGGCGACCGGTGCTCCGAGCGAAATATTACTCGCCAGTACGCACTCCTACGCTCCCCCAAGGGGTGCCCGCTAAGCAAGCGCTTTGAACTGTGACCTGTGCAACGCAGCGTAATCGGAACTCGACGCTTCCGCAGGGTGGCCCGTCACCCACCCGGAGTGGCCTCAGTCACGCAGCCCGTTGAAGCGCCCCTGGTGGTAGAGGAGCGGGCGGCCGGTGCCCGCGTGGTCGCCGAGGACGACCTCGGCCAGGACGATGCGGTGGTCCCCCGCGGGCACGCGCGCGACGACCCGGCACACCAGCCAGGCGAGCACGCCGTCGAGGACCGGAACACCCTCGGGACCCTCGCGCCAGACGGTGGGCGCCCCGAACCGGTCGGCGCCGCTGCGGGCGAAGGTGGCGGCCAACTGCTCCTGGTGGTCGCCGAGTACGTGCACGCCGACATGGTCGGCCCCGGATATCGCGGGCCAGCTGGACGCTCCGGTGCTGATCCCGAAGGACAGCATCGGGGGCTGTGCGGAGACGGAGCTGAGCGAGGTGGCGGTGAAGCCGACCGGGCCGTTCTCACCGCGCGCGGTGATCACCGCCACACCGGCCGCGTGCTGCCGGAAGACGGAACGCAGCAGGTCGGGAGAGGCATGTTGAGGAGTACGGGTGCCGAGGTCGGGCGTGGCCGTCATGGACGTGTCCTTCTGCGGAGGGGACGAACTGGGTCCGTGGCTGCTCAACAGCCCGGACAGCGCGCGCTCGCGGTGCGGGCCAGGTCGACGTGCACCCGCCCGTAGAGAAGGAGTTCCGAAGGCATACGGTCAGGTTGACGATAGGTGGTGCGCGCAGTCAAGTACGTTCCGGCATATGGGAGATGACTCACCGATGTCCTCACCAATGGCGTCACGACCGTCAGACCGCCTCCCCCAGAGCCGCGATGACATCCGCCTTGCGGGGGAGGCCGGTGGCACGCCGTACGACCCGCCCGTCGGCGTCGAGGACCAGCACGGTGGGGGTCTTCAGGATGTCGAGTTCGCGTACGAGGTCCAGATGGTCCTCGGCGTCGATCTCGATGTGGCTCACGCCGGGGACCATGCCGGCCACCTCGCCCAGCACCCGGCGGGTGGCCCGGCAGGGCGCGCAGAAGGCGCTGGAGAACTGCACCAGGGTCGCCTTCTCGCCGAGGTCACCGCCCAGCTCGGCGGCACCGAGCCGTTTTCCACCGTCGCGCCCACGCACGCGTACTCTCCCGCTCCGCCGCCGATGCAGCACTCCGTAGGCGCTCGCCGCCGCGAGCACCACCACGCACACCACAAGTCCGGTCATCGAATTCTCCAGCGTTCACGAGACTGCAAAGATTCCCGGCACCACGAATCCTTTCCGTTGCGGAATCCTTGATTCATGGACATCGACGTAAGAGGACCGCGCTTCGGGGCGGCCCTGACGACCGTAGTACTGGCGGTCGTGCTGATCACCGGCAGCTTCTGGCTGCTGGCCTGGCAGACCCTGGCGTTCGCGCTGGGCGCGGCGGGCGGCGTGGGCCGTTCGCCGTACGGCTGGCTGTTCCGGAAGGCCGTGCGGCCCCGGATCGGGCCGCCCACCGAGTTCGAGTCGCCGGAGCCGCCGCGGTTCGCACAGGGGGTCGGTCTGGTCTTCGCCGGGGTGGGACTGGTCGGTTTCGGCCTGGGTCCCGACTGGCTCGGACTCGCGGCGACCGGGGCCGCGCTCGCCGCCGCGTTCCTCAATGCCGCGTTCGGGTACTGCCTGGGGTGCGAGATGTACCTGCTCGTGCGTCGAGTGACGGTACGCGCACAGTAAAGGCCGCTTAAAAGGCCGAGGTGGATCAAGCGATCGAAGTGACGAGGATCTCGCCGTTGTGCGGCACGAGGACTGGCCACTCGTTCGTTCTTGGGGCACGATCTGCGCAATGCCGTAAACCTACGGCTGCGTAGCTTTCCCGCCCGGAGAACCCCTTCCAGGCAGAGAGAAGGGTCCACCCCGTCCATGGCTGAGCTTGTCTACCGCCCCGTCATCGGTCTCGCCCAAACGCTCTTCAAGGCCTGGGACCTCAAGATCGACTGCAAGGGGTCGGAGAACATTCCGCGCTCGGGCGGCGCCGTGCTGGTCAGCAACCACATCAGCTACCTGGACTTCATCTTCGACGGTCTGGCCGCCCTGCCGCAGAAGCGCCTGGTGCGCTTCATGGCGAAGGAGTCGGTGTTCCGGCACAAGATCTCCGGTCCGCTGATGCGCGGCATGAAGCACATCCCGGTGGACCGCAAGCAGGGCGAGACGGCCTACCAGCACGCGCTGGAGTCGCTGCGGTCGGGCGAGATCGTCGGCGTCTTCCCCGAGGCGACGATCTCCCAGTCGTTCACCCTGAAGAGCTTCAAGTCGGGTGCCGCGCGCATGGCCCAGGAGGCCGGCGTCCCGCTGATCCCGATGGCGCTGTGGGGCACCCAGCGCCTGTGGACCAAGGGCCACCCGAAGAACTTCAAGCGCAGCCACACCCCGATCACCATCCGGGTCGGCGAGCCGGTGGAGGCTCCTCAGGACCAGTACGCGGGCGCGATCACCCGCCGCCTGCGCGAGCGCATCCAGGAACTCCTCGAAGCCGCCCAACGCGCTTATCCGGTACGGCCCAACGGCCCGGACGACACCTGGTGGATGCCGGCCCATCTCGGCGGCACGGCACCCACTCCCGAAGAGGTCAAGGCGGCCGAGGCTCGCTGAATCGTCACGCCGGGGCGTGGACGGTGATCCGCGCCCCGGGGCTGGACTTCTCCAGCAGCTCGGCGAGTTCGGCACCGGCGGCCTCGACGTCGGCCACCGGCATCGGCGCCAGACTTTCCAACAGGAAGACGGCGGCGGTCGTTTCCTCCGTGAGCCTGGTGCGCGGCCCCTGCCGCCAGTTCCACCGACGGCACGTGACGCCGGCCGCGTCCCGCCACACCACCTCGCCCGCGTCGGGATGCTCGACGACCTCCTCGCCGCCCGCGACGGTCACGAACTCCTCGTCCCCGGCGGCCCGTTGAAGGGTCATAGCGCCCTGGATGCGGTCGGTGTCCTCACCGCCCACGGGGATCAAGTGGGCCACGCTGATGGCGTTGTAGAGGTCGACCAGCACATTGATCCGGGGCAGCCCGGCATCCGAGAGCGCCCTCTTGGCCAGCGCCTCCGCCGAGTTGCGCGTGCGCGACGGCTTCGACCCGAACGCCGTGTACACCTCGCGCCAGGCCACCATGTGCGGGTCCTCGTGCGGGGCGCGCCCGTCCAGCCGTAGCGCGAGACGGCGGGCCGCGTCGTCGAGGAGCGCCGAACTCGCTTCGGTACTGGGCCCGTTGACCAGTCCGGTCGCCTCGATGGCCACGTGGGTGAACCCGGGGGCGAGGGCGCGAACTTCGTCGGACACGGTCAGGGTGAGGGTCATGGGCTGCCTCAGAGTGCGGTCGGGAGTGTCTGCCACAGGTGCGACCGGTCGGGGGCGGCCTTGAGGGCGCTCAGCACGACCGGGTGTGGTTCAGCGTACAGGACCGGATAGTCCAGCTCATTGAACTCGGGATCGGGTACGAAGGCCAGCCGCTCTCCGTCGAGGGAGAACTGCGCGTCCACACCAGGCTTGTTGCCGCGCGGGTCCTGCCGGTGCCAGGCCCCGTTGAACCGCACGGCGACCAGCCCGTGCACCACGTCGAACTTCTGGTAGCAGAACGCAGTGGGAATGTCCTCGGCCCGCAGCAGCGCGGCCAGCGCGTGCGCCTTGGCGTAGCAGATGCCGGTGCCCTGCTCCAGGACGTCGGAGGCCCGCCAGGTGACGCGCGGATCGCCGGAGTCCTGCGAGTGGGGAATGCCGTCCCGCACGAACTCGAACGCCAGGCGTGCATAGCCATACGAGTCGGCGGCACTTCTGGCCAGCCGCGCGGCCGTCTCCCGTACGAGGGGGTGCTCATGGTCAATGGCCTCGTCGGCGGCCAAGTACGCGGACAGGTCAGAGGTGTTCTGGATCAGCTCCATGGCCGCAGAGCATAGGAAAGCGATCACCCGAGAGTCAATGACTTTTCAAGTGATCGCATATCTATGCACAACACCATCCGACTCCGAGCCGGCAGGCCTAACGGGCCATCTCCTCCTTGAGCGCCGCCAGGAACGCGTCCACGTCGTCCTCGGTCGTGTCGAAGCCGCACATCCAGCGGACGTCTCCGGCGGCCTCGTCCCAGAAGTAGAAGCGGAAGCGCTTCTGCAGGCGCTCGCTCACGTCGTGCGGAAGGCGGGCGAAGACGCCGTTGGCCTGCACCGGGTAGAGGATCTCCACGCCGTGCACCGCGCGCACGCCCTCGGCGAGGCGCTGGGCCATCTCGTTGGCGTGGCGGGCGTTGCGCAGCCACAGGTCCTTGGCGAGCAGCGCCTCCAACTGCACGGAGACGAAGCGCATCTTGGAGGCGAGCTGCATGGACAGCTTGCGCAGGTGCTTCATGTGGCTGACGGCGTCCTGGTTGATGACGACGACCGCCTCGCCGAAGATCGCGCCGTTCTTCGTCCCGCCCAGGGAGAGGATGTCGACGCCGACCGCGTTGGTGAACGTCCGCATGGGGACGTCGAGTGAGGCCGCCGCGTTGGCTATCCGGGAGCCGTCGAGGTGGACCTTCATGCCGTGCGCGTGGGCATGGTCGCAGATCGCGCGGATCTCGTCGGGCGTGTAGAGCGTGCCGAGTTCGGTGCTCTGGGTGATCGAGACGACCTGCGGCATCGCGCGGTGCTCGTCGTCCCAGCCGTAGGCCTGCTGGTCGATCAGTTCGGGGGTGAGCTTGCCGTCGGGGGTGGGGACCGTGAGGAGTTTCAGGCCGCCCATGCGTTCGGGGGCGCCGCCCTCGTCGACGTTGATGTGCGCGCTCTCGGCGCAGATGACCGCGCCCCAGCGGTCGGTGACCGCCTGGAGGGCGACGACGTTCGCGCCGGTGCCGTTGAAGACCGGGAAGGCCTCCGCCGTGGCGCCGAAGTGGCTGCGGATGATGCCCTGGAGGTTCTCCGTGTAGTCGTCCTCGCCGTAGGCCACCTGGTGGCCGCCGTTGGCGAGGGCGAGGGCGGCGAGCACCTCGGGGTGGGCGCCGGCGTAGTTGTCGCTGGCGAAGCCGCGGATCTCCGGGTCGTGGTGGCGACGGGCGTCGGTCTTCGGAGGGTTCACGGCTTCTCGGTCAGCCACAGACGGTTTCCGTTCACTTCGGTGGCGGGCTTGTCCCAGACGCCGGCGATGGCCTCGGCGAGGTCCTTGACGTCGGTGAAGCCCGCGAACTTCGCGTTGGGTCGCTCGGCGCGCATCGCGTCGTGCACGAGCGCCTTCACCACCATGACGGCGGCCGCGGAGCTGGGCCCGTCCTCGCCGCCGGCCTTGCGGTAGCCGTCGGCCATGGCGAGCGTCCAGGCCTCGGCGGCGGCCTTGGAGGCGGAGTACGCCGCGTTGCCGGCGGTGGGCTTGCTCGCGCCCGCCGCGCTGATCAGCAGATAGCGTCCGCGGTCGCTGCGCTCCAGGCCGTCGTAGAAGGCCAGGGAGGTGTGCTGGACGGTGCGGATGAGGAGCTTCTCCAGCAGGTCCCAGTCGGCGAGGTCGGTGTCGGCGAAGGACGCGCTGCCGCGCCAGCCGCCGACGAGGTGGACCAGGCCGTCGACGCGGCCGAAGTCCTTCTCGATGTGCTCGGCCCAGTCACGGGTCGCCTGCGGGTCGAGCAGGTCGACCGTGTCCCCTACGACGGTCGCGCCGCCGTGCGCGTAGCGGGCCGCGTCCACGGCCTCCGCCAGGCGTTCGGGATGCGCGTCCGCGCCGACGACGGTCGCGCCGGCCTCGGCCAGCCGCAGCAGCACGGCACGCCCTGCGGGCCCGCCCGCTCCGGCCACCGCGATCACCGCGCCGTTGAGCGCCCCGTTCCCCATGGTCCTCGCCTCCTGAGCCACTTCGGTCGTACGGTCGCTCACGCGGCGATCCGCTCGGCGGTCTCCGCCGTGATGCCCCGGGTCGACGCGATCACGTTCTTGAGCTTCTTGGAGAGTGCCTCATAGAACATGCTCAGCGGAAACTCGTCCGGAAGCACGTCATCCACGAGTTTCCGCGGCGGCAGGCTCAGGTCGAGGGCGTCCGGGCCCTTGGCCCAGCGGGAGCCCGGGTGCGGGGCGAGGTAGGTCGCGACCAGCTCGTAGGCCTTGAACCAGTGGACGAGCTTGGGGCGGTCGATGCCCGCGCGGTAGAGGTCCTCGATCTCGGCGCACAGCTGGTTGGTGACCTCGGGGGCGCGCTGCCAGTCGATGTGCAGCTTGTTGTCGGTCCAGCGGACGACGTCGTGCTTGTGCAGGTAGGCGAAGAGGAGCTGGCCGCCGAGCCCGTCGTAGTTGCGGACGCGCTCGCCGGTGACCGGGAAGCGGAACATGCGGTCGCAGAGGACCGCGTACTGCACGTCACGGGCCTGCGGGACGCCGTCGGCCTCCAGCTTCACGGCCTCCTTGAAGGCGGTGAGGTCGCAGCGCAGTTCTTCGAGGCCGTACATCCAGAACGGCTGGCGCTGCTTGATCATGAACGGGTCGAAGGGCAGGTCGCCGTGGCTGTGGGTGCGGTCGTGGACCATGTCCCACAGGACGAAGGCCTCTTCGCAGCGCTGCTGGTCGTCGACCATCGTGGCGACGTCCTCGGGCAGTCGCATGCCCAGGATGTCCACGGCGGCCTCGGTGACCCGGCGGAAGCGGGCGGCCTCGCGGTCGCAGAAGATGCCGCCCCAGGAGAACCGTTCCGGCGCCTGCCGTACGGCGATGGTCTCCGGGAAGAGCACGGCCGAGTTGGTGTCGTAGCCTGACGTGAAGTCCTCGAAGGTGATGCCGCAGAACAGCGGGTTGTCGTAGCGGGTCGCCTCCAGCTCGGCCAGCCAGTCGGGCCAGACCATGCGCAGGACGACCGCTTCGAAATTGCGGTCCGGGTTGCCGTTCTGCGTGTACATCGGGAAGACGACCAGGTGCTGGAGTCCGTCCCGGCGGTTCGCGGCGGGCTGGAAGGCCAGCAGCGAGTCCAGGAAGTCGGGCACCTGGAAGCCGTCGTCGGCCCACTGCCCGAGATCCCTGACGAGTGCGGCGTGGTAGGCCGCGTCGTGCGGGAGCAGCGGGGAGAGCTCCTCGACGGCGCCCGTCACGCGGCGCACGGCGGACTCGGCCTCCGTGCGGCCCGGGGCACCCTCGGCGTCGAAGTCGATCGAGCCGTCCTTCGACTGCCATGGCCGGATCCGCTCCACGGCGTCCTTGAGCACGGGCCATGCCGGATGCTCCACCACCCTGGTCACGGGAGGAAGCCGCTCCTCAAAACCCACCTGCACAAGAATTTCCGTCATGTCCCATCCTCCACGGGAGAACCTCGCGTATGGACACCGTATGCGTTCGGGGTTTCTCCTAGCAAGGCAAGGCTCCGCAAATTATCCTGCACCCCCCATCTGTCACCGCTCTTTTTCCTGCCGGACACAAAGAAGGCGATTACTTCCGCCGTGGCGGGGTAAGCGGCTCGGCGCCTGCCACCAAGGGCCACCGGGGGCCGGTTTCGGTCAACGGCCACCGGACTCGCCCACGGCCGAGTGACGACGCCGGGAAGTACGCCCCAGGTACACCCCGGCCGTCACCCCCAATCCCCCGTGTAAGCGCGGGTACATCGCCGGGCCCGGCCGTTAGGCTGCGGCTCTGCCGCGTGGACGCCGGTGTCCGGCCGCGCCCACGCGCGCGTGCCGAGCCGCCGCGACGGAAGCGAGTTGAACCTTGAACTTCCTTACCATCGGTCACCGCGGAGTCATGGGTCTCGAACCCGAGAACACTCTCCGTTCCTTCGTCGCCGCCGAGCAGGCCGGCCTCGATGTCATCGAACTCGATCTGCATCTGAGCAAGGACGGCGCCCTCGTCGTCATGCACGACGCCGACGTGGACCGTACGACCGACGGGACCGGCTCGATCGCCGAGCGGACCCTCGGCGAGCTGCGCACCCTGGACGCGGGCCGCGGCGAGCGCGTGCCCGTCTTCGAAGAGGTACTGGACGCGGTCAGGTCGCCGGTCCAGGCCGAGATCAAGGACCTGGCGGCGGCGCGGGCGCTGGCCGAGGTCATGCACCGCCGGAACCTGGTCGAGCGGGTCGAGGTGTCCTCGTTCCACGACGAGGCGATCGCCGAGATCGCCCGCCTGGTGCCCGGCGTACGGACCGCGCTGATCGCCAGCCGCTTCGGCCCCGACGTGGTGGAACGCGCCACCGAGGCCGGTGCCGAGACGGTCTGCCTCAACATCCGTCGGCTGACCCTGGAGGTCGTCGAGGCGGCCCGCAAGGCGGACCTGAAGATCATCGGCTGGGTGGTGAACACACAGGACCAGCTGCGGCTCGTACGGGCCCTGGGGCTGGACGGCGCGACGACCGACTACCCCGAGATCAAACGCACGGGCCGCTTCACGGCGTAGCGGACCGAACAGCCGTAAGAACTAAGCGAGTTCCTTGACCAGCAGCTCGAACTGCAGGTCGTCGCGCTGCGGAATGCCGAACCGCTCGTCGCCGTACGGGAACGGGGTCATCCGGCCCGTACGGCGATAGCCGCGGCGCTCGTACCAGGCGATGAGGTCGTTCCGTACGGAGATCACGGTCATGTGCATCTCCCGCACGCCCCAGGTCTCCCGGGCCGTGCGCTCCGCCTCCGCGATGATCACCTTGCCGAGACCGGCGCCCTGGAGCTGCGGGCTGACGGCGAACATCCCGAAGTAGGCGTGCGCGCCCCGGTGTTCGAGCTGGCAGCAGGCGACCACCCGGCCCTCGCGCTCGACGACGAGCAGCCGGCTGTCGGGCGACTTGATGACCGCGAGCACGCCCTGGGGATCGGTCCGCTGCCCTTCGAGGATGTCCGCCTCCGTGGTCCAGCCTGCCCGGCTGTCGTCCCCCCGGTAGGCCGACTCGATCAGCACGACGAGGGCGTCCGCATCGGCGTCGGTGGCGTCGCGGAAGGTCAGTCCGGTGGCGGCGGTGTCCATGGTGCACAACTCCGATCAAGGCGCGGCTCAGGCAGAGACGAGAGTAACGCGACCCCGGAGACTAGGCTCCGGCCGCATGGTCCACGTACTGAGCAGCCGCATCCTGCTGCGCCCCACCGATCCCGAACGTTCCCGCGCCTTCTACGGCGAGCAACTGGGCCTGCCCGTCTACCGCGAGTTCGGCACGGGCGTCGAACGCGGAACCGTCTACTTCCTCGGCGGCGGCTTCCTGGAGGTCTCCGGCCGCTCCGACACCCCGCCCTCCCCCGCCGTACAGCTGTGGCTACAGGTCGCGGACGCGGGCGCCGCGCACGAGGAGCTGCGGGCGAAGGGCGTCGAGATCGTGCGGGCGCCGGTGCGGGAACCCTGGGGCCTGGTGGAGATGTGGATCGCGGATCCGGACGGGACACGGATCGTGCTGGTGGAGGTACCGGCCGACCATCCGCTGAGGTACCGCCCGGGGATGTAGGTCTACGACGGCTGCGGCGCCCTCTCCGTGCCGGATGGCCGGGGTCGCGGCCCGGGCTTAGCGTGCTGGGAGGGGAGCTTTCTGCGGAAGGAACGCCATGAAGCTCGACAGGCCGGTGACCGGTGGGCCCTGCTGGACCGAGCTCGGGACCAGTGATCTGGAGGCGGCCAAGCGGTTCTACTCGGACGTGTTCGGCTGGCGCCCGGAGACCGATCCCCGGCCGGAGGCGGGCGGTTACACGGTCGCGCACATCGGGGACGCGGCGGTCGCCGCGCTGACACCGCTGTTCCAGGAGTCGCAGCCGGTGGCGTGGAACGTGTCGTTCGCGGTCGCGGACTCCGACGCGACGGCGGAGCAGGTACGGGCCGCGGGCGGAACCCTGCTGATGGAACCGGTCGACGTGTTCGACATCGGCCGCTTCGCGGTCGCCCTCGACCCGGGCGGCGCCGCGTTCCAGATGTGGCAGGCGCGGACCTTCCCCGGCGCCGGGCTGTTCAACGCGCCCGGCGCGCTGGGCTGGGTGGAACTGCTGACACGGGCGCCGGAGCGGGCCGAGAGCTTCTACACGACCGTATTCGGCTGGACCGTCCGTCCCTCGGCGCACTACCCGCAATGGGGCATCGACGGCGCCGACTTCGGCGGCATGATGACGATGGACGCGAAGTTCCCACCGGAGGTGCCGCCGCACTGGCTGCCGTACTTCGCGGTGGCCGACGTCGACGCCACCGCCGCAACGGCTACGGAGGCGGGCGGCACGGTCCTCATGGAGCCCACGTCCATCGCCGACGTGCGGCGGATCGCGGTGCTTCGCGATCCGCAGGGGGCGATGTTCGGGGTGTACGCGGCGGGCGACGAGGAGCACTGAGCCACCCGCCCGCGTCCCGTCCTCAGGCCAGTCGCGTCACCGTCACCGTGTCGATCACCGGTGCGTACGCGGAGCGTTGGCCGTACTGGTTCCTGGAGTGGCCGTCGTGGTCCGGGAGTTCGTCCGCCGTGAAGGTGAGGGTGTTGGTGCCCTCGGCGAGAGTGACGGGGACGGCGAGGTCGTGGAAGTTGTTGAAGTGAAAGGTGGTGGGGAACAACACGCGCTGTGGGGCCGACCCGTTGATCGAGATATCGGCGTGGCGGCAGACCGGGTCCGGGTTGTAGTGGGTGGCCGGTGCCTGCTCGCCGTTGGAGTAACGGATCGTCAGCGCGTGACGGCCGGCCCGCTCCGCCGTCACGGTGAGCGTGAGCGCGTTCGCGGTGCCGCCGCCGATGCCGTCGACCGCCTTGCCGCCCGTGGCGAACGTGTGGGCGCCGGTGACCCGGGCGCTGCCGGTCGTGGTGCCTTCCTCGGCCGGGTGCGTCGAGGTGGGGAGGAGTCCCTGGGAAGGGCCTACCTGGAGGCGGTCCAGGACCAGTTGGTCCGAGGTGGCGGTGACGGTGACCTTGTTGATGCCCGATGCGAGGAACAGGGGAACGGAGGATCGTTGAGCAATCCCCACGTTCTCTCCGTTGATCGTCAACTCGCCCTCCCCGGAGCCGATCCGATCGACGGTCACAGTCGCCTCCCCGTCCTCCGCCGCGTGCACCCAGAAGGTGGCGGTGCCGCCCCGGGGCAGTACGGCGACACCGGGACCCGACGCTCCGACCCGCGCGTAGTCGACGCGAGCCCCGCCACCCAGCACCGCGAACTCCGCGTCGTACAGCGCGGGTGCGGCCACCTGGTCGTCGCGCAGGGCGAGGTCGAGCCGGTCGACGACCGCGTCACCCCGTGTGACGCCGAGGTCATGGTCCTGCGCGGCGAGGGTGATCGAGTGCGCGCCGGCGGTCAGTTCGACCCGGGTGTCGGTGTGGCCCCACACCGCCCACTTGTAGCCGAGCGGCAACCGGAGTTCCTGCGGATGCCCGCCGTCGACCAGGAGGAAGACATTGGTGGGCCCCTGCTCCCGCACCGCGTCGGCCAGGTTGTACGAGTTGGCGAAGACGCTCACGTCGTACGTCCCGTCCTGCGGGACCTCCACGGAGAAGACGAGCACGCCGTCGGAACCGGTGCGGAGTCCGCCCACGTGGTAGCCGGTCGAGCCCGCGAACTTGTCGACGTCGGACGGGGACCCCTCGGGCCCGTTCAGCGAGTGGCCGTCACCGATGTAGGCCGCGTCCTCCGCCTGGTACGAGCGCCGCCAGCCGACCGAAGGCGGCAGCGCTACGGCTCCGTTGCCGCCCGGGGACAGGGTCACCTGGTACGCCGACATCGCCTCCAGTTCCGTCAGACGCAGCGTCACATTGCCGTCCACGACGGGCAGTTCACGATCAGTGAGCCTCAACGGCTGCGCGGACGCGCCGACTTGGCCGGTCCAGGGGATCTCAAGCAGCCGCACATGGACGGTCCTACCGAAGACCTCGGGGTCGACGTGCTCGAACACGACGTCCGCCGACCCGCCCGCGCCGCCGAGCAGTACCCGCGCCTGCCGCTTGGCGCGGTCGAGCGCGGCGACGCCCTGGAGCGTGTACTGGGCGTTGGGGTGGGGTGCCGTGACCTGGACGGTGTGTCCCGTGAACTGCCCGTAGGCGTTGAACAACCACCACTGGCCGTTCCCCTTGTTGGCCTCCACCACCGAGTCGTTGAGGTTGCCGTCGATGTTCCAGTACGCCATGTCGGCGTCGACCTTGGACTCCTCGATCGCGGCGATCCACTGGATCATCTGGCCCGGGACGGACAAGTGGTAGTTGTGGGCGTACTCGTTGAGGTTGACGGGGAGTGGGCCGATGCCCAACTCCCGTTCCAGCGCACGGTACTTGGCGACGCTCGTACGGATCTCGTCGGGCGAGGACAGCTCGTGCCAGGTGATGACGTCGGGCAGTACGTCCTCGGCCTTGGCGAACTCCAGGAAGCCCCTGATCTCGTCGTACAGGAGGCAGGTGTTGGGGCCGGCGATGCGGGCGCCCGGGTCGAGTTCCCTGATGAGGCGGTGGATGTCCCGCCAGGCGGTGAAGTAGGGGCCCGGTTCGGTGCGCCAGGAGACCTGGTCGTAGCTCCACTCCCCCGTGCCGAACATGTTGCCCTCGGGCTCGTTGAACGGGACGTACACGACATGGGACTTGTACGCGCCGAGCGTCAGCACCTGGTCGACCTGGCGGCGGACGCGGGCCGTGAAGTCGGTGAGGCGTTCGGCTCCGGTGTCGCCGGGCCATTCGTAGGGAAAGCCGCGGTAGATGTCGGTCATGTAGACGTAGACGTCCTGGCCGCCGGCCTCGACGAAGGTGCGGAGGATCTCCAGGGCGTCGGCGCCCGGGTGCTGGGTGCCGTCCTGGGCCTTGGTGGAGACCGTGCGGACGTACATGCCCTCGACGGCGTTGCGGCTGGGGACACCGTCGCCGTACAGGCCGTAGAGCGTGCCGCTCGCGCCTCCGTGGAAGGGGCCTGTATCGGTGCCGAGGTCGACGGTGAGCATCTCGGGGGTGGAGGCTTCGGCTGCCACGGCATCAATCCCTTGTTCGACATGTCGTACGTCAGTCGGCTTCCCGAACCGGCTTGATCGAACGTAGGGAGATCACGCGACTCGCGTCAACGGTCCGTCGGCGCCCGCGTACGGCGGCTCAGACGCGCAGCATGCCCAGCCGGCCTTCCAGCTGGGCCAGCAACTCGCCGAGCAGGGAGGCGAGTTCGCCCTGTCCGGGGGTGTCCAGGCCGGCGAGCACGGTCGTCTCGTAGGCGAGCTGCTCGGGCAGGATCGCGTCGACGAGGTCGCGGCCGGTGTCCGTGAGGCGGACGTGGGCGACCCGGCGGTCCCGGGTGTCGCCGCGGCGCTCGACCAGCCCGCGTTCGGTCAGCAGCTTGAGGCGTTTGGTGACGGCGGCGCCCGAGGAGAAGGTCTCCCGGGTCAGCTCGCTCGGCGTCAGCTCGTGCCCGGTTCGGCGGAGCGCGCCGAGCAGGTCGAACTCGGGGCGGCTGAGCCCGGCCCGGCGCAGCGGCGCGTCCTCGGCCTGCTGGAGCAGGGCGGCGCACCGGTTGATCCGGCCGATGATCTCCATCGGGCCGGTGTCGAGGTCGGGGTGCACGGCCTGCCACTGCCCGACCACGGCGGCGACGGTGTCGCGCCGGATCGCACTCGCAGGAGTCGGGCGGACCGCGCCGTCCCCGTCAACCGGCCGTCCGTTCATTGCCGTCATCCCCGTACGCCCTCCGTCTTTCCGCCCGTGCGCCGATCCCCGGTCGGCCAGGAGTGCGACTCCCGGCGTCGTACCGTCGCGGCGAGCGTACGGTGTCCGGACTGTTCGGCGAGCACGACCCGCTCCTGCGGCAGGGCGCGCTGCCACCACTCGCCGGACGCGGCGTCGACGGTGGCCCGCAGTTCGACGAGCGCGGCGGCGAGCGCACGGTGCGCGGAATCCAGGCTCCCGCGCGCGGGAGCCTGCTCCGTCAGCAGTCGCGCGGCCCGCTCCCGGGCGCGTTCCACCGCGCTCAGCGCCTCCTCGATACGGTCGGTCGCGCGCCGATTGGTGACGACGGCCGCGGCGACGAGGCCGACCAGTGCTCCGACGAGGGTGTCGACGACCCGCTCGGCGATCAGCTCCCCGGGCTGCTGCGTCCGCGCGAACTCCGTGATGAGCAGCGCCATCGGGGTCACGCAGACGCTGCCGAGCCAGTAGTTGCGGCCGATCAGCGCCTCGGCCCCGAAGTTGAAGGCGAGGCAGCAGAGAACGAGGGCCGCGGGGTGCGCGTGGGCGAGCGGGGCGACGACGGCGAAGACGAGCACCCCGGCGAGGTTCCCGACGACCCGTTGCACGCCCCGGCCCCAGGTGAGCGTGATGTTGGCCTGGTAGAGGGAGGCCGCGGTGACGAGGGCCCAGTAGGGGCGGCCGACACCGAGGGCGAGGGACACGTATCCGGCGAGCGCACAGCCGAGCGCCGTACGCAGCACGAGCGGGGTCAGCGGACCGAGCCTGGTCCACAACGGGCTTACGGGGGCAGCCAGTTCGGCGTCCACACCGAGCAGTTCGGCTGCGGCGTCTGCCGGGACGTCGGTCTGCGGGACCGGTCCCCTGCCGCGCAGTTCGCGGGCCCAGGTGCGCAGCCGCTCCGGGTCGGCGTCGGCGGGCGCGGCGAGGGCGACCTCGGCACGGACGAGGAGGCGTTCGAGGGCGCGCCGGGGTGGGGTGCGGGTGCCGGTGGCGAGGAGGGACTGCCAGGCGGCGTGGACGGCGGCCGCGGCGGCGGCACGCGCGCGTGCGTCACCGTCTCCGGTGCCGTGCGCGGCGGCGTACGTGGCGGTGGCGTTCAGCGCCTGGGCGGTGGCGCGGCGCTCGGGGCCGTAGGGGCGGACGAGTGCGGGGGCCATGCCGACGAGCCATGCCCAGGCGCCCGCGGCGGCGGCCAGCGCGAGATGGCCGGGGACCTGGCCGAGCGTCTGCGGGGCGAAGAGCGAGGCGGAGCTGATGAAGGTGAGGACCACGTTGCCGGGCGGGCCGATCCGGGTCGCGTCGCACAGGCCCTTCTGTACGGCGGCCAGGGCGGCGCCGACCGTGACCAGCACGACGGCGTTGGTGGTGAGCGAGGCCGTGACGAGCGCGACGGCGAGACCGGCGATCATGCCGAGCACCACCCAGACCAATGCGCGGGCCCGGGCGGCGTACGGCTTGTTGTGGGCGTAGAGCGCGCACAGGGAGCCGGCCATCGTGTACATCGCCAGGTCGAGGCGGCCGAGGGCCAGCAGGGTCAGGTTGGGCGGGGCGACCGAGGCGACCGCGCTGAGCGCGGGCTTGAACCAGATGTCGGACGGCCGGCCGAGGCGCAGCACGCCGGTGAGCGGGAGACGTCGGACGCGTGGGGTGGGGGCGGGGGTCGCACTGCTCATGGCAAACAAGTTTAGCAGGTGTTTTACTCGTGAACGATTTCCTTCGAGCACGCGTACGGGGCGCCACTGACCTGCCGCGCTCCGTCGAGTGCTCCCCGTGTACACCGTTGCGCTTGATTGCGCCCCGTGCGGCACGGGCATCCTGTGACCGAACGTCGACGGAGAGCGAGATCCGAGGCGAAACGGGGGACGCGCGTGCATGGTGGACCGGCTTCGCCCGGCTGGCTGTTGGTCGCGCTGTGCGCGGCGACCGGGGCCTACTGCCTGCTGCGGATGCGCAGCCCCGTCGAGGAACAGCGCCGGGCCGCGGGCGGCGAGGCGCTGATGGGCTTCGGCATGGCGGCGATGGCCGTACCCGCCGCGGTGTTCACGCCACCCTCCTGGGCGTGGCCCGCCTACGCGGCGGTGTTCGGTGCGGCGGCGTTGCGCGCCCTGTGGTCGGCGCGCAGGAGCCCGCACCATGTGCACCACCTGCTGGGCACCGCGGCCATGGTCTACATGGCGCTCGCGATGGCCGCCTCGCCCGCGCACCACCACGAGCACGGCGACTCCGGAGTCCCGCTCGTGACAGGCGCGTTGCTCCTCTACTTCGTGGGATACGTGCTGCTGTCGGGCATCCGGCTGGTGCCCGTCGCCGGCGCGGTCACCGGCGCGGGGGTCGGTGGCGGGAGCGTCGGTTGGGGCGACCGGCCGGAGCTGGCACGGGCGTGCCGGCTGTCGATGGGGATCGGCATGGTCGCGATGCTGCTGACGCTCTAGGCAGGACCGGCACGGCGGTACGAAATCGTGGTCTGCGTCACTTTGCCTTAACAAGCCGTACCCCTGATCACCGCGGCGCTCATAGGGTGCTCCCATGATGGTCCCCGCGGCACTGTTGCTGCTCGGCGCCTTGGCCGCCGTTGTCGCCCCACGGCTGCTCGCCCGGGCCGACTGGCCGGACCATGAGCCGGTGCTCGCGCTGTGGGTGTGGCAGTGCGTGGTGGCGGCCGTCCTCCTGTGCTGCGCCCTGTCGATGACGCTCAGCGCCGCCGCCGCGTGGCAGGCGGTGCGCGGGCACGTGTTCGCCAACGCCCCGCACGCGGTCGTGGACGCCTATCCCCTGGTGACGACCGGGCCTTGGGCTGCGACAACTGCGGTGACCCTCGCGTGCGGTGGTGCGTGGACCGCGGCGATGCTGGTCCGTGAGGTCGTACGGGCCCGGGCGCGACGTCGGCTACGTCGGGCCGAACTCCTCGTGCGCGCACCGGTGTTGCCTGGCGAGGAGCCTGGTGCCGAGCCGCTGGTCATCCTGGAGGGGGAGCGGCCGGACGCATGGTGGATGGCCGGTACCGCGCCCCAACTGGTCATCACCACGGCCGCGTTGAGGCGCCTCAAGGGACGGCAGCTGGACTCGCTGCTCGCGCACGAGCAAGGGCACGCGCAGGCCCGGCACGACTGGCTGCTGCACTGCTCGGGCGCGCTCGCGAACGGGTTTCCGCAGGTGCCGGTGTTCGCCGCGTTCCGGGACGAGATGCACCGGCTGGTCGAACTCGCCGCCGACGACATGGCATCCCGCCGTTTCGGCCGCCTCACGACCGCCCTCGCCCTGGTCGAACTCAACGAGGACCGCGGGGTGTTCGGGCCGTGCCCCACTCCGCACGCCCATGTCCCGCACCGGGTGAACCGGCTCCTCACTCCCCCGGACCGCCTCACGGCGATGCGCCGCCTGGGCTGGACCGCGACGGCGGCACTGGTGCCGGTGGTGCCGGTACTGGTGGCCTTCGTGCCGGGGTTGCGGGCTCTGGGCTAAGGAGGACCGGGGGGTGTGCTCCCTGAGCGGGATTGGCTCCGCCCACCACCGGTCGGCGAGGATCGTTCCATGCACTACCCGCCCCGCCCGACGCTCCGACAGACCGGCATCACCCTCGCCCTGTGCTCCGCCCTGCTCCTCACGCTCGTCGCGGTGAAGTGGCGTCCGCTGATCGACGTCGACGAGCGGATCGCCCGGACCACACATAGCTGGGCGGTCGAGAACCACGGCCTGACACACACGTTCCGCATCCTGACGGACTGGGTCTGGGACCCGCTGACCCTGCGCCTCGTGTGTGCGGCCGCCATGGTGTGGCTGGTGTGGCGCCGTTCGGCATGGTGGACGGCGCTATGGCTGGCGGCCACATGTGCGCTGGGCACCCTGTTCCAACAGACCCTGAAGGCACTGGTCGACCGCCCCCGCCCGGTATGGCCCGACCCCGTCGACTCGGCCCACTACGCCGCCTTCCCCTCGGGCCACGCCATGACCGCCACGGTGGTCTGCGGCCTGCTGCTGTGGCTGCTCCACGACTACGGCACCGGACGCGCTGTATGGCGTACGGCCATGGTCTTGGCCGTGATCTCCGTTACGGGTGTGGGCCTCACCCGTGTGTGGCTGGGCGTGCACTGGCCGTCGGATGTGGTGGGCGGGTGGGTGCTGGGGGCGTTCGTGGTGGCGGCTGCTGTGGGGGCGCAGCAACGGTGGCGGGTGTGAGCGCGGCCGGGCGGCGGCATCGCTATGTCGGACCGGCGGAGTTGCTGACCGCCGTGCGGCCGGGTGCGGAGGGCCGGGTCATACGGTCGGCCGGGGATCTGAACGCCTGGCTGGCCGGGCAGGAGACGGCCGAGTTGGCCGAACCCTTCACTTTCGTGGTCGATCTGGAAACACGGCTGCGGCTGGCGCCGCGTCGGAGTGAGCACGTGGCGTGTGCCGGGGGCGCCGATGTGCTGGGCGCGGGAGAGATGGACTTCGGGCGCGCGGCGGGACTCTGGGTCGTCCGGGAGGTCAGCAACCTGTCCACCGGTTACTGTCCGCACCTCGACTCATGGGATGCGGTGGCACGCGCACTCGACCAGGCCGGTATCGGCCGTCCCCCGGGCTTCACTCACGCCGTCGTGTTCCGGCGCTGCGTGTCCTGCCGGGAGATCAACATCGTGCGCGAGGGCGATTTCGTCTGCGTGTTCTGCGGAAGCGATCTTCCCGCCGCATGGAATGTCGCTGCGTAAGATCACCGCATGAATGCCGTCCTCTTCGACTTCTCCGGAACCCTCTTCCGTATCGAGTCCACCGAGTCCTGGCTGCGTGCCGTGTTGCGTGACACCGGAATCGCCTTGCCGGAACCGGAGTTGGTCGAGGCGGCGCGGGCGCTGGAGGCGGCCGGGGCGATGCCGGGTGGGGCGCAGCCGGAGCGACTGCCCGAGGAGTTCGCGGAGGTGTGGGCGATCCGGGACGAGAGTTCTGAACTGCACCGGGCCGCGTACACCGGCGTCTCGCGCCAAGTCCCGCTCCCCGAACCGGCGTTGCACGACGCGCTGTACGACCGGCACATGACGCCGGCCGCGTGGACTCCGTACCCGGACACCGAAGACGTGCTGCGCACCCTGCACGAGCGTGGGATCGGCGTGGGTGTGGTCAGCAACATCGGTTGGGATCTGCGGCCGGTGTTCCGCGGGCACGGGCTCGACCCGTATGTGGACGCGTACGTCCTGTCGTACGAACACGGCATCCAGAAGCCGGACCCACGGCTGTTCACCGTCGCCATCGAGGCCCTCGGCGTCGACCCGAAGGACGTGCTGATGGTCGGCGACGACCGGCGGGCGGACGGCGGGGCGGCGGCCCTCGGGTGCGGGGTGCACTTCGTGGACCACCGGTTGGTGACGGAGCGGCCGGACGGTCTGCGACCGGTAATCGAGCTGGCCGGGCGGGGACAGGGCAGGCCCCGGGGCTGACCCGGGCAGTACGCGAAAGCAGCGTCCACGCAATCGTCAATTACAGGTTGACGATGAGGGATCGTCAATTTAAAGTTGACGCATGAGCCCACTCGACATCAGCCTCGCCGATCTGATCGCCCGTCTCGACGAGGAACTCCCCGGCACCGACGAACTGGCCCGCGTCAGCGAAGCGCGGCTGCGGGCCCAGACCCTGTCCGACCTCGGTGACCAGCTCATCGACCACTACGTCAGCAAGGCCAAGCAGGTCGGTGCGTCGTGGACCGAGATCGGCGACGCCATCGGGGTGTCCAAGCAGGCCGCCCAGCAACGCCACGCACCCGGCCCTTTCGAGCGGTACACCAACCTGAACCGGCACAGCATCGTGCTCGCACAGGAGGCCGCCCGAACGCACAGGCACGACTCCATCGGCACCGAACACCTCCTGCTCGGCCTGCTCGGCGAACCCCGGGGCCTGGCGTACGAGGTACTGGTGGCGAAGGCCGAGTCGAAGCAGCGCGTCCGCGACGCGATCGAGGAAGCGCTGCCGCCGGCCGGCGAGAAGGTGCTGCGGGGTCACATCGCGTTCCGGCCGGAGAGCAAGGAGGCCATCGGGCAGGCCCGCGGCGCCGCAGTCGACCTCGGCCACGACTGGGTCGGCACGGAACACGCGCTGCTGGGCCTGATCCGCGTGGAGGAGAGCCCGGCCGCGCAGATCCTGCGCGACCTCGGCTTCACCTCGGACGAACTGCACGAGACGGTCCGGGCCGAGATCGCCAACAGGCTTGCCGCGCGCGGCAATTAGCGACGAAACGCCCCGTGACCGCGGAGCACCGGGCCGCCGCGACCACCTCACCCGTCACCTCACGTCACCCCTGATACCCCTCCACCTCGGACTCCGGCCGTACCCGCGCCTCGTCCGGGTTCTCCCCGAACTCCACCTTCGCGCGGCGCTGGCGCAACAAGTCCCAGCACTGGTCGAGTTCGCGTTCCAGTTGCCCGAGGCGCTGATGCTCCGTGGCGCTGTCGATCGCACCGGACGCGACGGCCTCCCGGAGCTTGCGCTCGTCGTCGACCATCTCGTTGATCCGCGCGAAGATCTGCTGGTCCTGCTCCATGCCCGTGCGCCTCCTCGGCTCGACACCCGTGCCCACTCTAGGGACGGATCACGTGCCGTGCGACAGATGTGCGAGAAGGCGGCGCCGGACGCCGGTTCAAAAGTCGCCCAAGGAAACCATTGGGGTGAAAAGGAGCCGCCCGCCTGAGACGATCCCCCGCGTCGCCCCAGACGGACGGCAGCATGCGCCAGGCCCCCTCGACGGGAGACCCGGACGTCCTGAGTATAGTTGGCTGATAGCCAGTCAACGCAGGAGTTACAGCATGTCCCCGCGAAGCGCATCGGTCAATGAAGAGTTGCGCAGGCGTTCCCGGGAACGGCTCCTGTACGCGGCCGTGGAGCTGGTCGGCGAGCACGGCTACGAGGCCACGACCTTGGGCGACATCGCGGACCGGGCCGGCTCGGCGCGCGGACTGGTGTCGTACTACTTCCCGGGAAAGCGCCACCTCGTGCAGTCCGCCGTGCACCGTCTGATGCACCGCACGCTGGAGGAGGCCCTGGAGCGCGAGCCCCGGACCGACGACGGCCGGGAGCGGATGGCGCGGGCCATCGACGCGATCCTGGGCCTCGCACACGACCGGCCCGTGCTGATGCGCCAGCACATGGCCGGACTCCTCCAGGGCGAGGGCTTCGTGCAGTGCCCGGAGCAGCGACGCCTGTCCGAACTGCTCGGGCAGACGATCGCGCGGTACGGCTCGGGGAACGTCCCCTCCGACTACCCCATGCTGCGCGCGCTGCTCATGGGCGCGGTCTACTCGGCGCTCGTGCCCGGGGTACCGATGCCGATCCCGGTGCTGCGCACCGAGTTGTTCGAACGGTACGGACTCGACTGGGAGTTGGGGATCCCGCCGGAGTCCGCCGCGCGGGCCGGAGCGCCCGACCCGGACCTCTCACGGTTCTTCGCGACGGATGACAGATCCGCGCTCCCGCCCATTTCCCCACCCCCGCCCGGGAGTTCGGCCGACGACCGGCCGACCGAGCCCTCCGACGCGTAACCGCCCTGCTCAGCGCCGAGCATGACGGGGCGTCAGGAATCCTGCGTCCCGTGCCTGCGAGATGAGCCGGAGAGACCGGCGCCGACTGTGCCCGGTCGCGCACATCACCGCGAGGACGGGATCAACTCCCTCCTCCTGCGCGGCCCGGTACTCCTGGGCGATCTGCCACCGCCCCTCGATGCCACGCGGCCAGGCCGGCCGGGCCCTGCGCGCTCCGCCCGACTCCGCCCACTCCTCCCCCTCCGCGGGCACCGGTTCCAGCCCGCACGCCTCGAAGAGCGGCCCCTCAAGCCAGTCGGCCAGCACCGTCAAGTCGTCGAGGGACAGGGCAGGTTGGGCCCGTACGTCCTCGACGGAGACGGCCTGCTCGCACACCACGGCGAGCGCGTCGACCCGGGCACCGTCGGGGAAGGCGAGCCGGACATGGAACCACGAGGTGGCGCCGTCGTGCTCCTGCACTTCCCACGCGGGCCACACGGACACCGCCCCGTCCGACGGAGAGCGATCAGAAAGATTAACGAAGGATGCTTCTAGCACATACGCAACGTAACCGCATGATCACATTCCATACGAACGGACACGCGCGCCCCCAGCGCGTACGGGTGCGTTCGGCACCCTGTCAGCGGAGCACCGGTAGTGCGATCCTGGACGTGTCAGTGGTCTGGCGAATGTGCGTTCTCCTGTGTGCCTGACGGGTGAGGAGTTCCGCCGTGCTGCGTGTCGCCGTCGTCGGCTCCGGACCGAGCGGGGTCTACACCGCCCAGAGTCTGGTCCAGTTGGAGCCCGGAGTGCTGGTCGACGTCCTGGACCGGCTGCCATGCCCGTACGGTCTGGTGCGCTACGGCGTGGCACCGGACCACGAGAAGATCAAGTCGCTGCAGAACAATCTGCGGGCCGTCCTGGAGCACGGACGGGTGCGGTTCCTCGGCGGGGTGCTCGTGGGGCCCGGCGGACTGTCGGCCGCCCGTCTGCGGGAGTTGTACGACGCGGTCGTGTACTGCGTGGGTGCCGCCACCGACCGCCACCTGGGGATTCCCGGTGAGGAGCTGCCGGGCAGCTGGTCGGCGACCGAGTTCGTGTCCTGGTACAGCGCCCACCCGGACTCCACCGCCGACGGTTTCGTGCTCGGCGCGCGCTCGGCCGTGGTCATCGGCGTGGGCAATGTCGCGGTGGACGTCACGCGGATACTGGCGCGCGGCGCGGCCGAGCTGAGCCGTACCGACATCCCGCAGGCAGCGCTCACCGCACTGGCGGCGAGCGGGGTCACGGACGTCCACATGGTCGGCCGGCGCGGCCCGTCACAGGCCCGCTTCACCACCAAGGAGCTGCGCGAACTGGGCGGCCTCCCGGACACCGAAGTGACCGTGGATCCGTCCGAGTTGGCGCTCGACCCGGACTGTCTCGACCTCTCCGCCCTGCCCGGCGCCCAGCGCCGCAACGTAGAGGCACTGCGCAGCTGGGCCGCGCTCCCGCCCCGGGGCGCCCCGCGCCGTATCCACCTCCGCTTCTTCCTCCGTCCCGTCCAACTCCTCGCCGACGCGGGGCGCGTGGGCTCGGTCCGCTTCGAACGCACCGCGCCGGACGGGCGGGGCGGAGTGGTCGGCACGGGTCAATTCGAGGAGATCGAGGCGCAGTTGGTGCTGCGCTCGGTGGGTTATCGCGGGGTGCCGCTGGACGGGCTGCCGTTCGACGCCGAGCTCGGCACCGTGCCGCACCGGGCGGGCCGTGTCGTACGCGAAGGGCGGACCGTGCCCGGTGAGTACGTGGCCGGCTGGATCAAGCGGGGCCCGACCGGCGTCATCGGCACCAACCGCCCGGACGCCAAGGAGACGGTGACGTCCCTGCTCGCGGACGCCTCCACGGCCGTAGCGAAGGAGTTCTCCGAAGATCCCCTCGCCGTGCTGCGCGCGGAGGGGATCGAGCCGGTCGAGTGGGGCGGGTGGGAGGCCATCGAGCGGGCCGAGGCGGAGTTGGGGGCCTCGCTCGGGCGGGGTGGTGTGGTCAAACTGCCGGACTGGGAGGCCCTGCTGGCGGCGGTACGCGGGACGCACACCTAGCGGTATGTGGGGCGGCACCCATAGCAGCTGGGCAAGACACATGGCGGCAACAGCCCAGAAATCAACAAACTGTTCAAGGCGCCTACGGTCTCGAACTGTTCGCACATTCCTCCCCTCTCCGCCGCTCAGGAGTGCCCATGGCCACGACCACACCCGTGCATCCCGTCGACGAGGTCCCACCCGTACGGCAACTGGCCGCCTTCGGGCTCCAGCACGTGCTCGCGATGTACGCGGGCGCGGTCGCGGTGCCGCTGATCGTGGGCGGGGCGATGAAGCTGTCGGCCGCCGATCTGGCGTATCTGATCACCGCGGACCTGCTGGTGTGCGGGATAGCCACGCTCATCCAGTGCATAGGTTTCTGGCGGTTCGGCGTGCGGCTGCCGATCATGCAGGGCTGTACGTTCGCCGCGGTGTCACCGATGGTGCTGATCGGCACGACGGGCGGCGGACTGCCCGCGATCTACGGCTCCGTGATCATCGCGGGACTCGCCATCGCGCTCCTGGCCCCCGTCTTCGGCAGGCTGCTGCGCTTCTTCCCGCCGCTGGTCACCGGCACGGTGATCCTGATCATCGGTCTGTCGCTGCTGCCTGCGGCGGGCAACTGGGCGGCGGGCGGGCAGGGTTCGAAGGAATTCGGTGAACCCAAGAACATCGCGCTCGCCGCGTTCGTCCTCGCGGTCGTCCTCGGTGTGCAGCGGTTCGCGCCGGCGTTCCTGAGCCGGATCGCGGTGCTGATCGGCATGGCCGTGGGGCTGGTGGCCGCGGTCGTGTTCGGGTTCACGGACTTCAGCGGGGTCGGGGACGCCGACTGGGTCGGCATCAGCACCCCGTTCCACTTCGGTACGCCCACCTTCCACGCCTCGGCGATCGTGTCGATGCTGGTGGTGGCGCTGGTGACGATGACCGAGACGACCGGTGACCTGATCGCGGTGGGCGAGATGACCGACCGCAGGATCGAGCCGCGTTCGCTCGCCGACGGCCTGCGCGCCGACGGCCTCTCCACCGTCCTCGGCGGCATCTTCAACACCTTCCCGTACACGGCGTACGCCCAGAACGTCGGCCTCGTCGGGATGACCCGGGTCCGCAGCCGCTGGGTCGTCGCGGTCGCCGGTGGCATCCTCGTCGTCCTCGGCCTGCTGCCCAAGCTGGGCGCGGTCGTCGCGGCGATACCGGCGCCGGTGCTCGGCGGCGCGGGTCTGGTCATGTTCGGGACGGTCGCCGCGAGCGGTCTGCGCACCCTGACCCAGGTCGACTTCAAGGACAACCACAACCTCACCGTCGTCGCCGTCTCGGTGGCCGTGGGCGTGCTCCCGGTCGGGGTGCCGACGATCTACGCGCAGTTCCCGGACTGGTTCCAGACGGTGATGAACAGCGGCATCAGCGCGGGCTGCCTGACGGCGATCGTGCTGAACCTGCTCTTCAACCACCTTCCGGCAAAGGGGAGTTCACCCGCCACCAGCACCGCGGCTCCCGCCGGCGCTGTCGCGGAGGAGCCGGTCGTCTAGGGTCCGTCCGTCCGGCGAATCCGGCCGCGGACGCGGGGCGTGGCCCGCACTCCCCCCGCTCACCGGCGCTGATCAGCGCAGCAGTCCGGCGGGAACCGTCGCGGCCAGCACCCCGTACCCCGCCGGATTGAGATGCAGCCAGTCGCCGACCTGGAGGGACGGGAGCAGGCGACGCGGGTCGGCGGGATCGCGTACGGCACGGTCGAAGTCGAGCACCGCGTCGAAGCAACCGGCCGTGCGGATCCAGGAGTTGACCGCCCGGCGGGCGGACTCGCGTTCGCCCGCCGGGTCGTCGTAGGTGTTGCCGCCGAAGGGGAGCAGGGTCGCGCCGTAGACGCGGATGCCCTGGGCGTGGGCGCGAACGACGATCTGGCCGTAGGCGGCCAACAGGTCTTCCGTGACCCGGCGTTGGGCGGCGGGGGTCGCGTCGGCGGTGCCGATGTCGTTGACGCCCTCGAAGACGATGAGGCGGGTGACTCCGCTGCGGGAGAGGACGTCGCGGTCGAGGCGGGCGAGGACGTTGGGGCCGAGTCCGTCGTTGAGGACGCGGTTGCCTCCGGCGGCCTGGTTCAGGATTGCTACGCCGGCGGTGGCGGGGTGAGCGCGGAGGCGGTCGTAGAGCTGGTCGGGCCAGCGGTCGTTGGCGTTGGTCGTGGAGCCCCGGCCATCGGTGAGCGAGTCGCCCAGGATCGCTACGGCCGTGGTGGCGCGCGGGGCCAGCACCTCGACGTCGCTCAGCAGATACCAGTGGTCGACCGGGGTCGCCCCGGGCAGCAGGTCCTGGTCCTCGGTGTGGTCTCCGGTGCGGAGGTACGACGTCGTGCGCGAGCCCGGGTGCGAGGTGAGCGCGAGCGAGGGCTGGCCCGTCGCCAGGTAGGTCGTCACGGTCAGGACGGACGCTGAAGGCAGGTCCAAGTCCACTGGGTCGGAGACCAGTTGGGCACCGACGGGGACGGTCGCCGATCTGCGTCCGGCGAAGGTGACCGGCCTGCTGCTGCCGGGCACGATCGCGCTCGCTCCCGCCCTGCCGTCCTGCGGGCGCGCCAGTGTCACGGCACCGAGCGGGAGCGGGGTGTCGCCATAGGCGTTGGAGAAGCGCAGGCGCAGCTTCCGGCCTCCGGTGGTGATGCGGAGTGTCTGGCGCAGGGTGGTGTCGACGAGGACCGAGCTGGTCCCGGTGAACGGCGCGGGTGGCAGGTTGGCGGGCTCGGTGAGCTGGGGCATCGCCGTCCAGGTGTTCACCCAGTGTGCGGCGGGAGGGGCCGAACTTCCCTCGGCGCGGGCTGGGTTGGTGGCGACCACGGCCGACAGTGCTGTTGCTGTCGTGGCGACGATCGCGGTCCGTCTCGTGGGCTGCACAGAACCCGCCTTCCTCTGCCGGGAGTTGGGGACGAGGGTGCGCACCGGAGGTGACGGGCACGCACCCTGGACGGGGTCAACCGACCGTGCAGGCGGTCCCGTTGAGCGTGTAGGCCGTCGGCGGCGCGCTGTTGCCGGTGTGGTTCGCCTGGTAGCCGATGGTCACGCTCGCGTTGGGCGCGATCGTGCCGTCGTACGAGGCGTTGGTGGCCGTCACCGTGCCGGAGGTGGGGGTGTACGTGGCGCCCCAGCCGTTGGTGATGGCCTGTCCGGTGGGCAGGATGAAGCCCAACTGCCAGCCGTTGACGGCATTTGTACCGGTGTTGGCGATGGTCACGGAGGCGGTGAGGCCGGTGTTCCAGGCGCTGGTCGTGACGGTCACCTTGCAGGGACCGGTCGAGGGCGGGGGTGTGGTGCCGCCGCCGCTCAGGCCGAAGAAGGTGAGGACGCGGGCGCCCATGCCGTAGGCGTAGAGGTTGTGGGTGACGCCCTGGAGGCTGATCGCCTCGACGGGGGCCTGGTCACCGGTGGCGCCGTAGCGGGTGCGGGTCCAGCCGGTCGCCGGGGAGTCGGTGGCGGCCGGGGTCTGGCTGACGCCCAGCACGTTGGTCCACTGTTTGATCTCCTCGCCGAAGTTGGGGTAGCGCAGCGTGTCGTCCGCTGTGCCGTGCCACAGCTGCATGCGGGGACGCGGGCCGGTGTAGCCGGGGTCGGCGCCCCGGACCAAGTCGCCCCATTGCTGCGGGGTTTGGATGACCGTGCCGTTCGCGCACGCGGTGTTCCACTCGGAGCCGTCGGTGGTCGCGAAGCAGCCGAACGGCACGCCGGCGAAGGCGGCGCCCGCCGCGAACACGTCGGGGTAGTCGCCGAGCAGGACGTTCGTCATCATCGCGCCGGAGGAGATGCCCAGGGCGTAGACGCGGGAGCTGTCGGCGGAGTAGGTGGAGGTCACCCAGTCGACCATGGACTTGATGCCGACCGGGTCGCTGCCGCCGTCGCGGTGCAGGGCCTGGGGCGAGGAGACGTCGAAGCACTTGCTGGCGCGGGCGACCGACGGGTAGACGACGATGAACCCCAACTGCTCGGCCAGCGAGGCGTATTCGGTGCCGGAGTACATCGCCGGGCCCGATCCCCCGCAGTAGTGCACGGCCACGACGACCGCCGGGTGCGCGGTGACGGTGGCCGGGACGTACACGTACATCTGCAGGTTGCTGGGGTTGACGCCGAAGCCGGTGACCTCGGTGAGGGTGGCGGTGGGGACGGCCTCGGTGCGGGCGGCGGCCGGGGGTGCCAGGAGAGTCAGGGCCGCGAGTAAGGGCACCAGCGCTCCGAAGAGGGCGACGAGTACCGAACGCGGCGGTTTTCCGGAGCACTTGAGGGTGTCGGCGGCTGTGGGGCGCACGTCATCGTCCCTTCCTGATCGCGGCTCGTGCGGCATCTTTCGGGGCGAACAATCGGCATCGTGGCATGGACACGGATGCCATGGAAGCGCTCCCACGCTTCGAATAGTTTCTGCACAGGCGTTGACTAGAAAGCGCTTGCACCCTACGTTCCGTTCAGAAGTGTGACCGCGCGGTCCTTCATGGCGTACATCGTTCACGTAGATGATCACCCCACTTCCCCGGAAGGGACGCACCCGCATGCGTACTCGCCCCCCACGTACACATCCACGACGATCAGTTCTGGCGGCGGTCGCCCTCGCCGCGACAGCCGTGCTCACGATCCCCCAGTCCGCCTCCGCGGCCGATGCCTCGCCGGTCGGTTTCGGTGCCGGGACGACCGGTGGCGGCAGCGCCTCGGCGGTCACGGTGTCGACGCCGGACGCCTTCAAGTCGGCTGTCACCGGCAGCAGTTCGAAGGTGGTCAAGGTCAACGGCCTGATCTCGCTGAGCGGTCAGGTCGACATCGGGTCCAACACGACGGTCCTGGGCGTCGGTTCGGCGTCCGGGTTCACCGGTGGCGGGCTGCGCCTGAAGAAGGTCACGAACGTCGTCGTCCGCAACCTGAACATCAGCAAGCCGGTCGCGCCCGCCGACGGCATCACCGTGCAGGCGTCGACGAAGGTGTGGATCGACCACAACGCCTTCTCGTCCGACCTCGACCACGGCAAGGACTACTACGACGGCCTGCTCGACATCACGCACGCCTCCGACTACGTCACCGTCTCCTGGAACACCTTCAAGAACCACTACAAGGGCTCGCTCGTCGGCCACAGCGACAACAACGCGAGCGAGGACACCGGGCATCTGCGGGTGACGTACCACCACAACTGGTTCGACCAGGTCAACTCCCGTATCCCCAGCCTGCGTTTCGGCACCGGGCACTTCTACGACAACTACGTCGTCGGCGCCGAGACGGCCGTGCACTCGCGCATGGGCGCCCAGATGTTCGTCCAGAACAACGTCTTCCGGGACACGGAGGTCGCCGTCACGACGAACCGGGACAGCGACGTGGACGGCTACGCCAACCTCAGCGGAAACGACCTCGGTGGAGCCGCCACGGAGATCTCGCAGGTCGGCACGTTCACCAGCCCGCCGTACAGCTACACCGCCGAGCCCGCCTCGACCGTCGTCGCCTCGGTGACCGCGGGCGCGGGCACCGGAAAGCTCTGACCACTCCCCCACCTCGGAGAAGGAATCGGGACATGACTTCTTCCGTACGACCGCGCGTACTGACCGGCGCACTGACCGCCTTCGGCCTCTCCATTGGCATGGTCATGGCATCCGGCACGCTCTCGCCGGCCAGTGCCGCCACCTGGCCCACCGCGAGCGGCAGCCAGGCGGTGACCTCGACGATCTCGGTCTCGGGCACCAAGGACTACGGGATGCTGCGCCTGTACGGCAGCGGCGACCTGGGCACGGGCAGCCAGGACGAGGACCAGGGACCCATCCTGGAGCTGGCCGCCGGTGCCGTCGTCAAGAACGTCATCATCGGCTCGCCCGCCGCCGACGGCATCCACTGCCTGGGCAGTTGCACATTGCAGAACGTCTGGTGGGAGGACGTCGGTGAGGACGCTGCCACCTTCCTGGGCTCCTCGTCGTCCAACGTGTACACCGTCTCCGGCGGTGGCGCGAAGCAGGCCAGCGACAAGGTGTTCCAGTTCAACGGCGCCGGGACGCTCAACGTCTCCAACTTCGCGGCGCAGACCTTCGGTACGTTCGTCCGCTCGTGCGGCAACTGCAAGACGCAGTACAAGCGCACGATCAACCTCAACACCATCGAGGCGACCTACAAGGGCAGCCGGATCGTCGGCATCAACACCAACTACGGTGACAGCGCGACCCTGAAGGCCATCACGATCGTCGGGGACACCAGCAAGAAGATGATCCCCTGCCAGAAGTACATCGGGAACAACACGGGCGCGGAGCCGACGACCAACGGCACGGGTGCGGACGGGACTTATTGCAAGTACGCGTCGTCTGACATCACGTACAAGTGAGCCCCCCACGGTGACGGCGGCCGTACGGAGTGTCCCCGCACGGCGCTTCGCACGGCCGCTCCGGCACGAACTCAGCCCGGCAGCGCGGCCGTTGACCGCATGCCGAGCCACTGCTCGGCGTCCCACGCCTCGAACCGCTCCACCTCGGTGAAGCCGAGTTTCGCCGCGAGCCGCATCGAACGGGCGTTGGCGGTCTGGGTGGTGAGCACCACGGGCTCGCCGGGAAGGACGCCGTCGAGCCAGTCGAGTGCCGCCGCGCACGCCTCGGCGGCGTATCCGAATCCCCACGCCCGCGGCAGGAACAGGTAGCCGAGATCGACCTTCCCATCAGCGGAGGGGCGGATGTGCCCGGTTGCCCTCCTGAGCAGGATCAGGCCGATCATCGACCCGTCGAGTTCGACGACGAGGCTCCCGGGCCGGTGCTCGGGCACCTCGGGCGTCTTGCGCTCAAGTTCGTCACGCGGGTGGGGACCGCCGAGGTAGGTGTGCACCTCTGCGGAGGCGAGCAGTTCGATGAACGTAGCTCGGTCCCGCGCCTCCGACCCACGGAGCACGAGTCGTCCGGTTCCGATCGGCTCGGGCGGCCAGTCCGCGAGTCCCAGATCTTCCATCCGCGCACGCTAACAGACCGTCAAACCGACCTGGCGAAGCGGCCTATGCCGGGTTCCCCAGCGTGGTCGCGATCAACTCCCGCCGACGGCGCGTGTATTCGGTGCGCAGAGCCGCGCCCGGCCAGTCGGCGGGCAGGAGTTCGGTGGGCAGGACCGGGTCCGCGAGCAAGTGCCGCACGGCGGCGGCGAGTACGGTGAAGCGGCCGGCCGGGTGGTCCGCGGTGGCGGCGATCCGGTCGAGCAGCGCCTCGGCCGTCTTCGCCCAGGCCTCAAGTGGCCATAGGTCAGCCGCCAGTTCGCGGGCGGGTTCCTCGGGGCGGGTGGTGAAGTGCCGGGCGACCGCGCCGAGTTCGTCCGGTCGGGGTCGTAGGAGATTGGCCGGGCGGAGCCAGACTCCCTCACGGAGTTCCGCGAGCCGAAGGGCGGTCAACTTGCCGCGCAGGTCGGCGCGTTCAGCGGGGCCGCGGCCGGTCGCGGTGACGACGGCCATCTCCCAGTCGCCGTCCCAGGGACGGGTCTCGGGGTGTACGGCGGCGTCCTGGCGGCGCTGGCGTTCCAGCAGGCGGTCGCTGAGCCGGTAGACCGCGTCCGTGGTCCGCAGGTCTCCGGCGGCCACCATCCGGCTGAGCGCGGCCCGCAGCGTGGAGCCGGCGACCCCGAGCGGTTCCACGGCGCGCAGCAGATCCCGTACAGGCAGCTCGGGCGGGTGCGTGCCCAGCAGCAGGCTGAGGACGACCGACCGCGCGGACAGCGGGCGCAGGTCCACCTCGCCGGGCCCTTCTGACACGTTCATCCGCATGGCCTCGTACTCTACGTGGCGATTCTCTTGTTACATCATTGATGCGGTCGCGGAGATAGTGCAACACTGATGCCATGGCCCAGACACTCGCGCACATACCGCCGCAGCCGCGGAACGCCACGCACGACGTCACCAACCAGCCCCCGCCCCTGACCCCGTACGACGCCTCCGAGGACGCGGCCCTGCTGGAGGGGCTGCGCCGGGAGGGTGCCGGCTGGGCCGAGGAGGACGTACGGCGGCTCGGTCGGGCGGCGGGCAGCGAGGAGGCGCAGGAGTGGGGTGAGCAGGCGAACCGGCATGAACCGGAGCTGCGCACGCACGACCGCTACGGCAACCGGATCGACGAGGTCGAGTTCCACCCGAGCTGGCACCGGCTGATGGGCGTCGCCGTCGCCGAGGGGCTGGCCGGAGCGCCCTGGGCGGACGAACGCCCCGGCGCCCATGTGGCCCGTACCGCACGGGGGTTGGTGTGGGGACACACCGATGCCGGGCACGGCTGCCCGACGTCGATGACGTACGCCGCCGTCCCCGCCCTGCGCGCCACGCCCGAACTCGCCGCGATCTACGAACCGTTGCTGACCAGCCGGGTGTACGACCCGGTCCTGCGCGTCCCGACCGAGAAGCGTGGGCTGCTGGCCGGGATGGGGATGACCGAGAAGCAGGGCGGCTCCGACGTCCGCACCAACACCACGACGGCCACCCCCACCGCCGAACCCGGCGTGTACACCCTGCGCGGGCACAAGTGGTTCACGTCGGCGCCGATGTGCGACGTGTTCCTCGTGCTGGCTCAGGCGCCTGACGGACTGTCATGCTTCCTGGTGCCGCGTGTGCTGCCCGACGGCAGCCGCAACACGTTCCGTATCCAGCGACTGAAGGACAAGCTGGGCAACCGGTCCAACGCGTCCTCGGAGCCCGAGTTCGACGGGACCGTCGCCTGGCTGGTCGGGCCCGAGGGGCGTGGCGTCAAAACCATCATCGAGATGGTCAACTGCACCCGCCTGGACTGCGTGATGATGTCGGCAACTCTCATGCGCAAGACGCTCGTCGAGGCGGGTCACCATGTGCGGCACCGGTCCGCGTTCGGCGCCCGACTGCTCGAACAGCCCCTGATGCGGAACGTGTTGGCCGACCTTGCGCTGGAGTCGGAGGCCGCCACGACGCTCACGCTACGGCTGGCGGGCGCGGCCGACCGTGCGGTGCGCGGGGACGGCGCCGAGTCGGCGTTCCGCCGGATCGCCACCGCCGTCGGCAAGTACTGGGTCACCAAGCGCGGCCCGGCCTTCACGGCGGAGGCCCTGGAATGCCTCGGCGGCAACGGCTACGTCGAGGACTCGGGCATGCCCCGCCACTACCGCGAGGCGCCTCTCCTCTCCATCTGGGAGGGCTCCGGGAACGTCAACGCCCTTGACGTACTACGGGCGTTGAGCCGCGACGCCGGCCCGGCGGAGGCGCTGTTCTCCGAACTCGCCCTGGCGCAGGGCTCGGACGCGCGCCTGGACGCGGCCGTCAGCCGGTTGAAGAGCGGGTTGCGCGAGGCCACCGAGACGGGGGCCCGCCGTCTCGTCGAGCAGATGGCGCTGACCCTCCAGGCCTCCCTCCTGGTACGACACGCCCCGGCCGCGGTCGCCGACGCCTTCTGCGCGACCCGGCTGGCCGGCGACTGGGGGCACACCTTCGGCACCCTCCCCGACTCCGCCGACCTCGACACGATCCTCGCCCGCGCCCTGCCCGAAGAAGACTGACCCTCGGTTACCCCCCGATTCCGCTTCGTTGTCAGTGGCGTGGTGCAGACTCGCGATCAGTTGGCACTGCGCCTGGGGAGGACAACGTGTTCACGGGGATCGACGAGGTCGGCTGGGCCTCACTGCGGCATGCGTACGGCAGTGCGGAGGACGTGCCCGGACTGCTCCGGGGACTGGCCTCCACGGACCCCGCCGAGCGGGCGAGCGCGCTCGACGGGATGTACGGCGCGGTGCACCACCAGGGGATCGCGTACGACTCGACGCTCGCCTGCGTTCCGTTTCTGCTCGCGCTCGCCGCCTGCGAAGAGGTCGCGGACCGGGGCGGGTTGGTGGAACTTCTGGTCAGCATCGGACAGGGGCACCCACCGGAGGGGGAGGTGGTGGATACGGGTGACGGGCGCGGGTCGGCCGATGCCGCCGTCCGCGCGGGTGCCGAGGTCTTCGTCGCCCTCCTCGGGGACCGGGACTCCGGCGTGCGCCGCGCGGCGCCCGAAGCGCTCGTCCGGTTTCTCGGCCAACCCGCGCGCGTGCTGGGCCTGTTGCGCCGGCGGATCGCCGTCGAGCGCGACGACCGGGTCCTGCTCGCCCTCACCGAGAGCGTCGGCCTGTTCGTACGCCGGCACCCGGACCAGGCCCCCGAGGCGCTGGACATCCTGCTGATGCTCGGCACGCCGCCGTACGACCCCGGTCTACGGCTCGCATCGCTCGGCCAACTCGCGGGCTGCGCACCCGATCTGCTCCCCGCCGACCTGGTCCCGACCGTCGTCGAACTGCTCGGGGAGCGGTCCGAGCAGCGCCGGTCGGGCCGCGCGACACCGACCGAGAGCGACCACCCGGACCCGGACACGCTCGCCGGACGGTTACGGCGGCTGCGGCCCTCGGACGAGGAGGGCGCACTGCTGTTGCGTACGCTGCACACCGCGCTCGGCGGGCGGGTGGGCGACCGGATCGCCCTGCTGGAAGGGCAGCTGACCAGCCCGGACCCGGCCGACCGGTGCAACGGGGTGTGGATGTCGGCGGGGTTGTTCCGCGAGTGGCGGGCCGACTACACGGTGCCCGTCCAGCTGATCGGTGAGCAACTGGACGCGGGGGCACATCCGTTGCTCGGCGCGGCGGTGTCGGACCGGTTGCGCGATGCCGCGGTGTCGGTCCTGGGCGATCTCTTCCACCTGGCCGCGCCCGCCGGCGATCACCTCCACGCGCTGGTGACCTCCCGGCCCGACCTGTGGGTGCACCGCTGGGAACGCCGGGCGTCGACCCTGGGCGGCCCGCTCAAGTCCCTTGCCCGCAGCGGCGATCCACGGGCGACACCAGTACTGGCCCAGGTCCTCGCGCAGCCGGCCGTACCCGACGACCTGGGCCGCGTGATCGTCCACCTCGGCCGCACCGCCGCACCGCTCGCCCCGGCGTTGCGACACCGGCTCGGTCAGGTCCCCCTCGACTCCCCCGAGACCTACGACCGTGCCGTACCGCTGCTGTCGGCGCTGACCGCGCTCGCCGATCGGGAGGCCGTGCCGGAGGTGTTGCGGCTGTTGGGCGGGATGGCGGACGGGGTGCGGTCGAGGCGCCGGGTCGTGGAGTCGGCGGTACGGGCGATCGATGTGTTCGGGGGTGGCGCGGAGGGGGTTGTACCGGTGCTGCGGAGGCTGTTGGAGTCCGAGTGCGCCGGTGTCGCCGCGGGTGCCCTGTGGTCGGTGGAGGGGGATGTCTCGGCCGTACTGCCCGTGCTCATACGGGAGTTGGCGGAACCGGACCCGCAACGGCGCCGGGCTGCCGCGCAGGCGCTGGCCCGGCTGGGGTCGGCCGCGCGGGCCGCGGCGCCCGGGTTGGCGCGGCTGATCGAGGCGGAGTGCGTGTGGGAGCGGACGGCGGGGGCGTGCGCGCTGTGGCGGGTCAGCGGGGAGGTGGAGGGGGTACTTCCGGTGCTGCGTTCGGCCTGGGTGGAGCATCCGGTTGTGCGGGGCGCTGTTGCCGCGTGTCTGGTCGACATGGAGGTGGCCGGGTCACCTCTGCACGACCTGGTGGAGGCGGAACTCACCGCTCCGCGACGGCATTTGGTGCGGTCGGGCGGGCACGGAGGCCTGGACATTCTGGAGGACGAGCGGCTGTTGGAGGTGTGCCGGGAGGTGCGGGCGGCTTGAGATCGGGTGGGTCTGTCCGGTGGGCACGGCGAGGGCCCCCGGCTGCGATCCGCAGGCCAGGGGCTCGGCGACGCCGCGGTGCCGGGCGTTCAGCCCGTCTTGCGGCCCCACAGGGGGCCGAAGCGGGCCCACTCCTCGTCCCACTGGTCCATGCGTCGGCGTTCCAGCCGGACGCGCAGGGCCCGGGCGCCGACGAAGGGGACGGCCGCCGCGCCCACTCCCAGGAGGGTGCCGATCAGTACGGCCCGCAGCTTGGCCTGCGAGGCGCTGGCGGGCTTGGTGACCAGGTGGCCCTGCGGGTCGGTCCAGACGGTCACCGGAGTGCCTATCGCGCTTCCGGAGGGGACGCGTATCTGGCCGGTGTGCGAGGAGCCGTTAACGGCCGTCCAGCGGACCTTCGCCCAGACCGGTTCGCCGCTCGTCCTGCTGGAGTTCGCCGGGGCGGGGCCCGGCGCGTCCTGGACCACCAGGGCCACCACGGGTTTCCAGTCGACGCGTTCCTGGGCCAGTTCGTGTTCGACGGACTGGGTCGCCGTCAGACCGGCGAGCACACCGGCGAGGACGGTGATCAGCCAGGCGCCGAGCACGATCCACGATTCCACCGCATCGGCACGACGCTTGAGCGGATTCCGCCGCCACCGCCACAGCCACACCTTCGGACCTCGGAACGCCATCGAAGGCATCCTCCTCATGAACGCACTGACATGCCGAACCGCCCTCCCATACGGGAGACGTCTCCTCGATGCTCACGACGAGTACCCCGACTCGACGTTCCCATGGCTGCCCGGACTCCCGCAGGCGCTTCACGGAAAGGCCTCGCACATCCGACCCGCGGACCGGTATTGGCCTCCTGAGCTGCGGTGACGCCAGTTCCAGGGGTGACTGTCAGTGGTCGGGTGCAGACTTGGTGGTGATGGGGGCGAAGTCGCCAAAAACGCAGCGGGGGTGATCGGCATGACAGAGGCTCTGCACACGGCGGGCACGCGAAAAGGCCTGTTCATCGGGTACAGGCGGGGCGAGGACTGGGAGCCCGACGAGAGTCCGAACTTCACGGCGCAGGCACTGTATTCGGTCGCCGTCGACACTCGCGGGCCGACACCGGAACTGAGGGCGGGAGTTTACGGGAGGTCAACTCCCGGCAGGGCGGGCTGCGTTCAGATGCGGCGCCGGTTCGGTCGTTCCCGGTCGGGCTTCGCGCACCGGTTGATCGCCGGTCCCTGTACGGCAGTAGGGTGACGCCCGTGGCACCACGACCGTTGCATGAGATCGTCGAACCGGGCTGGGCGAAAGCCCTGGAACCCGTGACCGGAAGCGTCGCCGAGATGGGGGACTTCCTGCGCGCGGAGATCGCCGCGGGGCGCACCTATCTACCGGCCGGACCGAATGTCCTCCGAGCCTTCCAACAGCCCTTCGACGACGTCCGCGTCCTGATCGTCGGACAGGACCCCTACCCGACTCCGGGGCATGCGGTGGGGCTGTCGTTCTCGGTGGCCCCCGAGGTACGTCCGCTGCCGCCGAGCCTGCTCAACATCTACCGGGAGCTGAACACGGATCTGGGGCTGCCCCAGCCGTCCAACGGCGATCTGACCCCGTGGAGCCAGCAGGGGGTGCTGCTGCTCAACAGGGCGCTCACCACCGCCCCGCGCAGTCCGGCCGCCCATCGCGGCAAGGGCTGGGAAGAGGTCACCGAGCAGGCGATACGGGCGCTGGCGGCGCGCGGCAAGCCGTTGGTGTCGATCCTGTGGGGCCGTGACGCCCGCAACCTCCGGCCTCTCCTCGGCGACCTGCCCTCGGTGGAGTCCTCGCATCCGTCCCCGATGTCGGCCGACCGCGGCTTCTTCGGCTCCCGCCCCTTCAGCCGCGCCAACGACCTGCTGGTCCGGCAGGGAGGTCAACCGGTGGACTGGCGTCTGCCGTGACGGTTCCGGGGGACGGTTCACCGGATGCCGTGGGCAGATTCCTCGCCGTGGACTCGGGAGGCTCTGGGCTCCGTGTCGTCGTGGGCGAGGTCGGTAGTGGCCGGAGATCCGGCCCGCTCTCCTCCGGGGAACCCCTTCGGACCGGTGCGCGCGGGATCGATCCCGGGCATTTCATGGAGCAACTGGTCCCCATGGTCCGGGCGTTGGCCGAAAAGCCCGAGGTGTTCGAGGTGGGCACGGCCGTCATCGGGGCCGCCGGGCTCGCCACCCTCGGGGACGGGTTGCGGGACGAGTTGCCGGGCGCGTTGGCGCGGGAGTTCGGGGTGCGGACGGTCGCGCTCGCCGCTGATGCCGTCACCGCTTATGTGGGTGCCCTCGGGGCACGGCCCGGTGCCGTGATCGCCGCCGGGACCGGACTCATCGCCATCGGCACCGATCTCACCGGGTGGCGAAGAGCCGACGGCTGGGGGCATCTGCTCGGTGACTGCGGTGGCGGGGCCTGGATCGGGCGGGCCGGGCTGGAGGCGGCGCTGCGTGCGTACGACGGGCGGGACGGTGGTTCCACGGCGTTGTTGAGCTGTGCCGAGGAGCAGTTCGGGGCGATGGCGGGGTTGCCGGGCCAGCTGTATCCGCGGTCGGATCGACCCGCCGTACTCGCGGCCTTCGCGCCCCGTGTCGCCGAGTGCGCGCCGGACGACCCGGTGGCGGCCGGCATCCTGCGCGCGGCGGCCGGACACATGGCCGAGTCCGCCGTCGCGGTCTGCCCGGTCACCGGCGAGCCCCAAGTCGCGCTCACCGGTGGGCTGTTCAAGATGGGCGAGCCTCTCCTCGTACCGCTGCACGCGGAGTTGGCGAAGCGGCTGCCGCATGCACGGGTGGTTCCGGCGGAGGGTGATCCGCTGGACGGTGCCGTGCGGATCGCGCGTGATCTTGCCGCGGGCGCGCTCGCGCTGCCGCGTGACGACGTGATGTTGTCCGTGGTGAGCCCAAAGGGACAAGGTGATCGCTTCTGATCCGTACGTAACTCATCAGACAAAACAGGACGGATACCGCTCACCTGCACCCTCCCCGAACAGGGGAGCCCAGGAAGCCAGTAACATGCCTCGCCATGAGCTCCCCCACTGGGCCCGCGTCCGGCCTGCCAGTACGAATGCCGCGACCTCGCCAGCCCGGGCGGCACCGCCGACCCGAGCAACTGGCGGCTCCCGAGGGCGCGCCCGCGCTGGTTCTGGCCGTGCCGGGCACGCCCAGCGCCGCCACGCGCAGCCTCGCCGAGGAGGTCGTGAGCATCGCGCGCTCCGAGCTGCCCGGTCTCGACGGCCGTATCGGTTATCTCGACGGGGACGACTCCGAGTTCCCCACGCTGACGTCCGTGCTCGCGCACGCCGCTGAAGAGCGCACCGCCCGCTTCGAGCAGGCCAGGGCCGCCGGTGCCGACGTCAAGGAGCCCGACGGGCCGGTGGCCGTCGTCGTGCCGCTGCTCGCCGGTCCGGACAGCGCGCTGCTGCGTCAGGTCCGCCAGGCCGTCATGGACAGCCGTGTCGCGGCCGACCTGACCGATGTGCTGGGCCCGCATCCGCTGCTCGCCGAGGCGCTGCACGTGCGGCTGTCCGAGGCGGGTCTGGCCCGTGCCGACCGCGCCCGGCTGTTCACCGTGGCCACCGCCGCGGACGGCATCGTCCTCGCGTCCGTGGGCGGCGAGGAGGCCGTGCAGGCGGCCGGGATCACCGGCATGCTGCTCGCCGCGCGGCTCGCCGTGCCGGTGATGGCTGCGGCTCTGGACCAGGAAGGCTCGATCGCGGCGATCGCGGAGCAGTTGCGCGGATCCGGCTCTCAGCACCTGGCGCTGGCGCCGTATCTGATCGGTCCCGAGATCGACCCGGGTCTGCTGGAGGCGGCTGCCGCCGAGGCCGGCTGTGCCTCCGCCGAGGCGCTCGGTCCGTACCCGGCGATCGGCAAGCTCGCGCTCGCCAAGTACACGATGGCGCTGGGTATCGCCCCGCCGCAGCCGCAGGGCGCTCCGGTTCGCTGATCGACCCCCGCACGCGTACGCCGTAGCGCCGAAAGGGCCCCTCCTCACGCGGGAGCGGGCCCTTCGGCATGCGGTGAGGACGACAGCGGGTCAGTCGAAGACCACGCAGGACGCGGCGGTCACCTTGATCGAGCCGCCGCGGCGCGGAACGCCCGTGGCGGGGTCGACGGTGAACCAAGTCACGTCTCCGGAGCGCTCGTTCGCGACGTACAGGTGACCGCCGGCCTCGGTGAGCGCGCGCGGCCAGTGGCCTTCGCAGGGCACCGTGCCGACCAGCCGCAGCCCGTCGCCCTCGACGGCGAGCACGGACAGCACGTCCTCGCCGCGGGTCGCCGTCCAGACGAAGCGGCCGTCCGGCGAGGTCACGATGCCCGAGGGGTAGGCGGCGTCGCCGTCCGGCGGGCCGGGCAGGACCGGCACCTCGGTCAGCGGCTTCAGTGAGCCGCTCTCGGCGTCCCAGCGGCAGACGGTGACGGTCGGCGTGAGTTCGTTGAGGACGTAGGCGTGGGCGCCGTCGGGGTGGAAGGCCAGGTGGCGGGGGCCCGAGCCGGGTCGGAGCGCGATCTCGCGGTGCAGTACGGGACGTCCGTCCTCCAGCGTGCACACCCGCACGGAGTCGGTCCCGAGGTCGACGCTCACCGCCCAACGGCCGCTCGGATCGGGCTGGATCTGGTGGGCATGCGGGCCCTGCTGGCGCTGCTGGTGCGGGCCTGAGCCGGTGTGCCGGAGCTGTCCGGAGGGACGGTTCGCCAGGGTGCCGTCCCTCCGGACCGGCACGGCGGTGACGCTGCCGGAGCCGTAGTCGGCGGTCAGGACGTGCCCCGCGAACAGGCTCAGGTACGTCGGCCCCGCGCCGCCCACGCGCACCGGCGAACCGAGCGGTTCGGGCTTGGCGCCGTTCACGCGGTACGCGGCCACCGCGCCCTCGGCCGTCTCACTGACGGCGTAGAGCGTGTCCCCGTCGGGCGCCAGGGCCAGGTACGAGGGGTCGGGGACGCCGTTGACACTGCTCAGGACGGTCAGCGCGCCGCTGTCCGCGTCCACGGCCGCCGTGACGACACCCGGGCCGCCCGCCGCCGTGAACGACCCGATGAAGGCCCGCCGCCCCCGCCTGTCGCCGTCTGCCACCGCTGTCCCCTCTCGGTCAGTGCTCCGGTCCGTACGCCTGTCAGCGCACCCGATCCGCGCGCCGGTTGCGTGCTGTCGGGGTGACGGTAGCAGTCGATCATGACCGGTCTAGACCAAATCCCGGAGCTTTCTCCGCCCGGCCGTACCGGTCTCGCCCCCCCTACCGGCTCAAGCTCCGACGAGCCGTGAACCGGACCGTGCGCGCAGAGGCTCCGCCAGTTCCGCGAGGGCGCGTTCCACGCCGTGGAGGTGGGCCAGCGCGGGCTCGACGGGTGGCCGGGCCGCAGTGGCCGTGAGGTGTGACGCGTCGCCGTCGGTGAGCGCCTCGACCGCGGTCTCCACGCGCCAACAGGCGGCGGCCAGGCGGGCATCGTGCGAGGCCTCCGGGTCGGCGGCCACCGCGACGAGGCCGCGGATCTCGCGGGCGCAGTCGTCGAGCAGGGTGACGACCCGGCGGGCACGGCGCTTGCGGCCGAGCGCGGGGTTCAGCGGGTGCACGAGGGGGGCGACGGACAGCCGTACCCGGCCCAGGAGTTGCTCCAGTTCGGCGACGCGTCCGGCGGGGTCGGCCGTGGCGGAACCGGCGAGGCGGGCGGCGGCCTCGGCGGTGCAGGTGTGGACGCAGCGCAGGGCGCGTTGGATCCAGGCGTCGGTGGTGGTGTGGGTGGTCACCGGGAGGACGAGGAGGACGGCCAGTACGGCACCGAGCGCGCCGACGCCGGTCTCCGCGAACCGCAGCGCCAGCAGGCCAGGGTTAAGGACGCCGAGGAGGCCGTAGAGCAGCTCTGCCATCAAGGTCACCGAGAGCATCATCCAGGTGTAGGAGACGGCGGCCGAGTAGAAGATGCCGAAGACGCAGGCGGCGACCAGGATCGCGGTGGGGACGGGGGCGCCGTGGACCGGTACGGCGACGAGCAGGCCCAGGGCGATGCCGAGGACCGTGCCGAGGACGCGGCGGAAGCCACGGACCACGGTCTCGCCGCGCGAGGCGGTGTTCACGAAGATCCACCAGGTGGCGCCGACGGCCCAGTACCAGCGTTGCCCGGACACCAACTGGCCCACCACGAGGGCGAATCCGGCACCGGCGGTCGCCTGGACGGCTTGCCGCGTGGTCACACGGGCCAGGCCCCGAGCGACAGTTGGGGCGGGTACGGCGGTCGGGGGCAGTCGGCGTTCGTAGCACCAGAAGCCGAAGCGGACCGTCGCCGCGGTGAGCACGGAGAGGCCAACTGCCGCGTAGAGCAAGGGTAGTTGGTCCGTGGTCGCGTGCAGGAACTGGGCCACGAAGAAGGTCATGAACGCGAAGACGCCGAGGCTGTGGCCGCGCGGTCCCCAGCGGCGCGCGTAGACGCCGGCGCCGACCACCGCGAGGAAGGTGAGGTCGCGGGCGACGGCGTGGTCGTGCAGTCCGGCCGCGGCGGCGAGCACCGGCAGGCCCACGCAGGGCAGCAGCGCGGTGGTGACGGCCTGCCCGTGCACCGTGGCGTCCGTCACCGTGAACAGGGCGAGCAGCGCGGCCAGACCACCCGTGACGGCACCCGCGAGGGACTGCCCGGTCAGCCCGCAGACGACGACCGCGAGGCCGATGCCGAGGACGGCCCGAGCGGCGAACCGCAGCCGCACGCGCCCCGGGTCCGGAGCCACGAACACCCTTTTCAGCACTGCTGCCCGCCCCCTGCGCATACCCCTGGACGCCGGTGGACACCGGCATGAAAAAGGCGCCGCGGAGGTCCGCAGCGCCATCGACATGACCATGAGAGCATCATCGGGGCGAGTGGCTCAAGTGGCCCCCGATCCACTGGTCCATTGGCCCGGTCGCAGTTCACTGGGCCATTGGTACAGTCATGCCTCATGAGCGTGGACGAACTCGACACCCGGATCCTCAGGCTGCTTCTGGAGCAGCCGCGTACCAGCGTGCGCGAGTACGCCCGGCTGCTCGGCGTCGCGCGCGGCACGCTCCAGGCGCGGCTCGACCGGTTGGAGCGGGACGGGGTGATCACCGGTTCGGGCCCCTCCCTCTCCCCCGCCGCGCTCGGGCACCCGGTGCTCGCGTTCGTGCACATCGAGGTCACGCAGGGGCATCTCGACGAGGTCGGGGACGCGCTGGCCGCCGTACCGGAGATCGTCGAGGCGTTCTCGATCACCGGTGGCGGCGATCTGCTGACCCGGGTCGTCGCGCGGGACAACGGCCATCTGGAGGACGTGATCCAGCAGCTGATCAGCCTGCCGGGAGTGGTCCGCACCCGGACCGAGATGGTGTTGCGCGAGCGCGTCCCGCACCGCCTGCTGCCGCTGGTGGAGTCGATCGGCCGCGCGGCCGGCACATGACCCTTGACATCCTCAACCCATGAGCAACCTCAGCGGCCTCTCGGTCATCTTCGATCTCGACGGAACACTCGTGGACAGCGAGCCGAACTACTACGAAGCCACCCGGCAGACCCTCGCCGAGCACGGCGTCCCGGACTTCACCTGGACCCAGCACGAGCGCTTCGTCGGCATCAGCACCCAGGAGACCCTCGTCCTCCTGAAGGAGCGCTACGGCCTGAAGCCGCCGGTGGAGGAGCTGCTCGCGGAGACCAACCGCCGTTATCTGGCGCTGGCCCGGGCCGCCACGCGCGTGTACCCGGAGATGCGGAAGTTCGTGGAGCTGCTGGCGGCCGAGGGGGTGCCGATGGCGGTGGCGTCCGGGTCATCGCCGGAGGCCATCGAGGCGATCCTGACCGGCACCGGGCTCGACGCGTCGTTGCGGACCGCGGTCTCGGCGGACGAGGTGGCCCGGGGCAAGCCCGCGCCGGACGTCTTCCTGGAGGCCGCGCGCCGACTGGGCGCGGTTCCGGCCGACTGTGTGGTCCTGGAAGACGCGGCTCCGGGCGCGGCGGCGGCACACGCGGCCGGGATGCGCTGCATCGCGATCCCGTACGTGGCCGCGCAGGCCGACGCCCCCGAGTTCGCGACGGCGGGGTTGCTACTGCGGGGCGGGCAGGCCGAGTTCAGTGCGCAGGGGGCGTACGACTGGCTCGCCGAGGACTGACCGGTCCGCTTCAGGACACCCCCAGCACGATCTTGTCGCGGTCGCGGTGGATCGGTGCCGCCGAGCCGGTCAGCGGGACGCCCGAGCCGCCGTTGCGCAGGGCGACGATCTCCGCCGCGATGGACAGGGCCGTCTCCTCGGGCGTACGGCCGCCCAGGTCGAGACCGATCGGAGAGCGCAGCCGGGCCAACTCCCGCTCGCTGACGCCGACTTCCCGGAGCCGACGGTTACGGTCCTCGTGGGTTCGGCGTGAGCCCATGGCTCCGACGAAGGCGACGGGCAGCCTCAGGGCCGCTCCGAGGAGCGGTATGTCGAACTTGGCGTCGTGGGTGAGTACGCACAGGACCGTGCGCTCGTCCGTAGCCGTGTGCTGGAGGTAGCGGTGCGGCCAGTCGACCACGATCTCGTCGGCGTCCGGGAACCGGCTCCGGGTGGCGAAGACGGGCCGGGCGTCGCACACGGTCACCCGATAGCCCAGGAACTTGCCGGCCCGCACCAGCGCCGCCGCGAAGTCGACGGCACCGAAGACGATCATGCGGGGTGCGGGCACGCTGGACTCGACGAAGAGGGTCAGACCACCGGGGCAGTGCGAGCCGTCCGCCGAGATCTCCACCACCCCGGTGCGGCCGACGTCCAACAGCGCGCGGGCCTGCGCCGCGGCGGTCCGCGCCAGCTGGGGGCGTCCGTCGAGACCGCTCTCGTACGAACCGTCCGGGCGGACCAGCAGTGCGCGGCCGAGCAGTTCGGCCGGACCCCGGACGACCCGGGCGAGGGCGACCGCCTCTCCCCGGGCCGCCGCCGCCAGCCCGGCGCTGAACAGCGGATCGCCCGGGTGGACCGGCGTGACCAGGACGTCGATCACCCCTCCGCAGGTCAGGCCGACGGCGAAGGCGTCCTCGTCGCTGTGGCCGAAGCGTTCGCGGACCGGCTCGCCGTCCTGGAGTGCCCGCACGCACAGGTCGTAGACCGCGCCCTCGACGCAGCCGCCGGAGACCGAGCCGATCACCGTGCCGTCGGTGTCGACGGCGAGCGCGGCGCCGGGTGGGCGCGGTGCGCTGCCGCCCACGGCGACGACGGTCGCGACGGCGAAGTCCCGGCCGTCCCGCATCCAGCGGTCCAACTCCTCGGCGATGTCAAGCACTTGGCGCCCTGCCCGCGGTCAGGACCCGGTCGGGGCGGATCGGCAGGGCACGGTGGCGGACGCCGGTGGCGTGCCGGACGGCGTTGGCTATCGCCGCGGCGGTCCCTACGACCCCTATCTCGCCGATGCCCTTGATGCCGACCGGGTCGTCCGGGTCGGGGTCGTCGACCCAGTCCGCCTCGATGGCCGGTACGTCGGCGTTGGCGGAGAAGTGGTAGTTGGCGAGGTCCGGTCCGACCTGGGCGCCGGACGCCGTGTCGCGGACCGCCTCCTCGTGCAGGGCCATGGAGAGGCCCCAGATCATCCCGCCGACGAACTGACCGCGCGCGGTCAGCGGGTTGACGATGCGTCCGGCGGCGAAGATGCCGAGCAGCCGTCGTACCCGGACCTCACCGCTGGCGACGTCCACGGCGACCTCGGCGAACTGCGCCCCGAAGGAGTGCCGTTCCTTCTTGGCGAGCGCGGCGACGGCCTGGGCGGTGTCGCTTCGCGCGGTGATGCCGTCGGGCGGGATGTCGCCGCCCAGGGCCAGTTGCTCCCGCAGGTCGGCCGCCGCCCGCATCACCGCCCAGGCCCAGGAGCGGGTGCCCATCGAGCCTCCCGCGAACATCGCGGCTCCGAGGTCGCTGTCCCCGATGTGCACCCGGACCCGGGCCGGCTCCGTCTCCAGCGACTCCGCGGCGACCAGGGTCAGCGCGGTGCGGGCGCCGGTGCCGATGTCCGTCGCGTTGATCCGCACGGTGTAGGTGCCGTCCGCCTCCGCGGTGACGGCCGCCGTGGACGGCCCGACCCCGACGTGGAAGGTGGACGCGGCCATGCCGGTGCCGAGCAGCCAGCGCCCGTCGCGGCGCACGCCGGGGCGGGGGTCGCGGTCGGCCCAGCCGAAGCGCCGGGCGCCCTCGTCGAAGCAGGCGAGCAGGTTGCGGCTGCTGAAGGGGAGTCCGGAGACGGGCCCCACCGCGGGTTCGTTGCGGACGCGCAGGGCGATCGGGTCGAGTCCGCACTTCTCGGCGAGTTCGTCGAGCGCGGACTCCAGCGCGAAGGAGCCCGGCGCCTCCCCCGGGGCGCGCATGAAGGTGGGGGTCGGCAGGTCGAGCCGTACGACCCGGAAGGCGGTGCGGTGAGCGTCGGCGTCGTACAGCGGGCGTCCGAACGCGGCGCTCGGTTCGACGAATTCGTGCACGGTCGAGGTGAGGCTGAGTGCCTGGTGGTCGAGGGCGCGCAGCCGGCCGTCGGGGTCGGCGCCGAGCCTGACACGCTGGGTGGTGGGGCTGCGGTAGCCGACCAGGGAGAACATCTGACGGCGCGTCAACACCACGCGGACCGGGCGCTGGAGAACGGTCGCGGCCATCGCGGCGGCCACCTGGTGCGGCCGTACCCCCTTGGATCCGAAGCCGCCGCCGACGTGTTCGGACCGCACCCGCACGGCGGCCGGGTCGAGGGAGAAGAGTTTCGCGAGTTCGCCGGCCACCCACACGGTGCTCTGGTTGGAGTCGACGACGTCGAGCCGTCCGGCCTCCCAACGGGCCGTCGCGGCATGGGGTTCCAGGGGGCTGTGGTGCTCCTCGGGTGTCGTGTACTCCTCGTCGACGACCACGGCGGACCGGGCGAGGGCGTCCTCCACGTCGCCCTTCACCACCTCGGCCGGTCCCGCGGGCGAGCCCGCGGGCAGGTAGGCGTCGGGGTGCCCGGCGTAGAACGCGATGTCGTGCGGCTCCTCGTCGCAGTCGACCACCAGCGCCTCGGCGGCCTCCCTGGCCTGCTCGGACGTCTCGGCGACGACCAGCGCCACCGGCCAGCCCACGTAGGGGACTTGGTCGTGCTGGAAGAGTCCGAGGGCCGGGTCCGGCGGGCCCACGACACTCATGTAGTCGGTGGTGACACGCGGTGCGTTCGCGTGGTGCAGGACGGCGAGGACTCCGGGCATCGCAAGCACCGGATCGGCGTGGACGGTGCGGATGCGGCCGCGGGCTACGGTGGACAACACCAGCCAGCCGTGGGCGAGTTCGGCGAAGGGGAAGTCGCCCGCGTAGCGGGCCGCGCCGGTGACCTTGTCCCGTCCCTCGACGCGGGTGTGGGCGGTGCCGAAGGCACCCGTCGACCGGACGGCCTGAGTCGTGGTGGTCATCGAGCGGTCTCCTCGGCGAGTTCGGTCAGTACGGCCACGACGAGATTGCGCAGCAGGGTGACCTTGTAGGCGTTGTCCGACAGCGGCTCGGCGGCGGCCAGTTCGGCGTCGGCGGCAGCCATGAACGCCTCTGCGCTCGCCGGTCCCCCGGTCAGCACCCGCTCGGCCCGCCGCGCCCGCCACGGCCGTGACGCCACCGCCCCGAAGGCGAGCCGTACCTCGCGCACGACACCGTCGCGCACGTCGAGGGCAGCGGCGATCGAGCCGATGGCGAACGCGAAGGAGGCACGCTCGCGCACCTTCCGGTAGCGGGAGTTGGCGGCGACCGGGGCGGATGGCAACGTGACCCCGGTGATCAGCGCGCCCGGCGGCAGCGCGGTCTCGCGGTGCGGGGTGTCGCCCACGGGCAGATAGAGGTCTGTCAGCGCCAACTCCCCCGGCCCGGCGGCGGTTTCGTACGACACGACCGCGTCGAAGGCCGCCAGCGCCACCGCCATGTCGGAGGGGTGGGTGGCCACGCAGTGCTCGGAGGCGCCGAGGATCGCGTGGTTGCGGTGCTCGCCCTTCAGCGCGGGGCAACCACTGCCGGGGGCCCGCTTGTTGCAGGGCTGGGTCACGTCGGTGAAGTAGGCGCAGCGGGTGCGCTGGAGCAGATTTCCGCCGACCGTGGCCATGTTGCGCAACTGGCCGGAGGCGGCGGCCAGCACCGCTTGGGTCAACGCCGGGTAACGGAGCCGCACTTCGGGATGCGCGGCGAGGTCGCTGTTGGTGACGGTGGCGCCGATGCGCAGGCCGCCGTCCGGTGTCGTCTCGACGCGGTCCAGGGGCAGTTCGCGTACGTCGACGAGCCGCGTGGGACGCTCCACGCCGGCCTTCATCAGGTCGACGAGATTGGTGCCGCCGCCGAGGAAACGGGCGTCGGGCTCGGCGTCGAGCAGCGCGACCGCGCCGGAGACGTCGAGCACCCGCCGGTACTCGAACTCCCTCATGCCACGGCCTCCTTGACGTCGTCCTGCTTCTCCTCGGCCGGCGGTGCTTCCGTCCGCCGCGCCTCGGCGGCCCGGGCGACCGCCTGGACGATCGACACATACGCGCCGCACCGGCACAGGTTGCCGCTCATCCGCTCCCGGATCTCCTCGGCGGTGAGGGGTGGCGGCCCCGCCTCGGGCCGTACGTCGGCGGTGACGGCGCTGGGCCAGCCCGCCGCGTGCTCCTCGATCACCGCGAGGGCCGAACAGATCTGGCCCGGAGTGCAGTAACCGCACTGGTAACCGTCCAGGTCGAGGAACGCCTGCTGCACGGGATGCAGCCGGCCGCCGTCGGCCACGCCTTCGATGGTGGTGACGGCGCGCCCCTCGGCGGCCACCGCCAACTGGAGGCAGGAGACGACCCGGCGGCCGTCGAGCAGCACCGTGCAGGCCCCGCACTGCCCCTGGTCGCAGCCCTTCTTCGTGCCGGTGAGGTCGAGGTGTTCGCGCAGGGCGTCGAGCAGGGTGGTGCGGTGATCGACGGGCAGCGTGTGCTTCTCTCCGTTGATGTTCAGGGTGATGACGCTGGACGTCGATGGGGCCATGATCAGCCTTCTCTCGCGGGTGGGGGCGCGTCGAAGTCGGACGAGAGATCCGTGAGCCCACGGGTCGCGCGAAAATGTCGGTCGGTGACCGGTCCGGCCGTTCGCGCGGCCCGGTCTGCCGGTAGAGTGAGCTCTAAGCGGACAGCTGTCCGCTACCCAGGAACCTAACGGACAGCTGTCCGCTTAACAAGGTCGGCTCTGCCGTATTTCCCCGAAGGAGGAGGAGTGCGCGAGGAGTTGGGCACGCCCCAGCGCTCGGACGCCCAGCGGAACCGCGAGCGCATCCTCGAAGTCGCGCTCGCCGAGCTGACGCTCGCGGCGGACGTCCCGCTGAGCGCGATCGCCAGGAAGGCCGGCGTCGGACAGGGCACGTTCTACCGCAACTTCCCCAACCGCGAAGCGCTCCTGCTGGAGATCTACCGCCACGAGATGCAGCAGGTCGCCGACGCGGCGGCCCCGCTGCTGGAGACGAGCGCGCCGGACCGGGCGCTGCGGGAGTGGATGGACCGCCTCGCCCGGTTCGCCAGGGCCAAGGTCGGTCTGGCCGGCGCACTGCGGCAGGCGGCCGGAGCGTCCGGCACCCCGGCCAAGCCTGGACACGGCGCGGTGACCGAGGCCGTCGCGCTGCTCCTGCGGGCGAACGACGAGGCCGGCACCATCCGCCCGGGCGTCACCCCCGACGACTTCTTTCTCGCCATCGCGGGCCTGTGGCAGATCGAACCGCACGGCGACTGGCAGGGGCGCGCCGGACGGCTCCTGGACCTGGTCATGGACGGACTGCGGGCGGGAGCGCCCGGGCGCTGACCCGCGTCCCTCACCGCACCCTCCGCGGGAAACCCGAATGCGCCCGCTTGTTCGGTTCTGGGACCATGCGGGAATGATCGACCGTCTCGAACCACTGGTCCTCCGGCACACGTTCCGCGTCCCCCTCCCCACGGGTCCCTCAGGTGAAGCCACAGGCTCTGTGCGCGAAGGCGCCACCGCTGCGCGGCAGTTCGACGCCGTGCTGCTCTCCGTGGGCTTCAAGCTCTCCCCGGACCTGCTGGCCCGGCTGTCGGGGCTGCCCGAGGAGACGGTCGTGCGTATCGCCGGACGTACTCTGCGGACCGTGCGCGAGCTGGTCGGCGATCACGTGCAGCACAACGCCTACTTCATCGACTTCCCGGCCAACGTGCCCGACACCGTGGACTTCTGGATGTCGTGTGTCGCCGAGGCGCTCTTCGACAAGGAGACCCCGGCCTCCACGCTCAAGCAGTTGCGGACCGGCGTGGTGAACCTCCTCGACCTGCCGACGTACGGCAGGTATCAGCACACGTACGCCGAACTGCTCGCCGCGCAGGACGAGTTGATCGCGGCGGCGGGCGACCGGCTCACGGTGCTGCACGCGGGCGGCGACCTGGCCGACGAACTCACCGCTCTCTACCTGGCGTTGGCGAGCAGCACCACACCCCTGAGCGACGAGCACCGGCCTGATCTGCGGGCGCTGGCCGAGCGGTGTGTCGACGGGCCGCAGCCCGAGGCGATCCCGGTCCGGGAGAACCGCGCGATCATCAACGAGGCCCGCCTGAAGGCGGGTTCGGAGCTGCTGCTGGACACGGTCACCGATGTGCTGCGGCTGGCCTGCGCCTTGTCGGACGGCGATGTGACGCTGGTGGAGCCGACCCGTTTCCGTTCGCTGTCCCGTCCGGTGCGGCGGGCGCTGCTCGCCGGGCTGGACTCCGTGATCGCCGCGTCCCCCGCCAAGCTCGCCGACGTGCACGCGCACCGGGAGGAGTGGAAGCGGCTCGGGGAGCGGCTGCACCCGCACGAGTACCCGCGATGGCCGCACGCGGCCGACGTGTTCGCGGTCGCGCGAGGAGAGCTGAAGGCACGGTCGCTCGACGGCCGGGTCGAGGAACTCCTCGGGGAGGCAGACCTGTTGGGCGCGGTGGAGCTGCTGAAGTCCGCGCCGGGCAAGCTGTTCCGCGCGCTGGACCGGCTGCTGCGCACGGCGCTCACGCAGGAGGAGCGTGACGCCGTGGTGGCCGCCGCCGAGCACGTTGCGCCCCGGGTGTCGGGCCGGGTCGTGCTGTCGGTGCGCGAGCATCTGCACAACCGGGCCCGGGACACCGGGGAGTTGCGGGTCTTCGTGAACCGGCGCGGCCGGGCCTGGGTGACCGACGACGAGCGGTCGGTCGTAGGACCGGCGGAGCGGGAGCGGCTGATCGCCGCGCTCGACGGCGAGACGCGGCGTCGACTGCCTTCTCCGGAGCGGCTGTTGGTCGATCCGGAGGTGCTGGACGTGGCGTTGCCGTTGAGCGGGAAGGCGACGGCGGCCGGGCTCGGCGTGCTGCCGCGCGGGTCCTTGTCGGCGGTCGAGGGCGAGTTGCTGCGCTTCTTCGTGTACTGGAAGGAGAGCGAGCAGCGCACCGACTTCGACCTGTCGGCGCTGATGCTGAACGCCGACTACTCGACGAACACGTGGCTGTCGTACACCTCGCTCACCGAGGTCGAGGGCGAGCACTCCGGTGACATCGTCGAAGCACCGGACGGGGCCTCGGAGTTCATCAACCTGCGGCTGGGCGCCGTGCGCGGGACGTTCGTCGTCCCGCAGGTCAACATCTTCGCGGGCGAGGGCTTCGAGGAGGTCGAGGAGTCGTTCTTCGGGTTCATGCTGCGTGAAGGCGAGCAGCAGGGGCGGCCGTTCGAGCCGCGTACCGTGCGGATGAAGTCGGAGCTGCGCGGTGCGGGGCGGGTCGCGCTGCCGCTGGTGTTCCTGCGCGGGGAGGACGGCACCTGGCGGGCGAAGTGGCTGCACCTGTATCTCAAGGGCAGCCCGTCGGCGAACCGGGTCGAGGAGAACCGCGTGACGGTGGCCAACCTGCTGCGCGGCATCGTCGAGCGCGAGCAGCTCACCGTGCGCCATCTCGTCGGCCTGATGAGCGGAAACGCGACGCAGGTGACCCTGTGGGACGGCGAGACGGTCCCGGACGGGCCGGTCACCTTCATCGGTATGAGCCGCCCGGCCGAGCTGCCCGCCGGATCTCTTGTCATCACTCTCGAAAATCTGCGCGACCTGATCCCCGCCTGACTGCTAACGTCGACCCCGGCGAGGCCATGGACGGGCTTCCTTCTCAACTACTCCTTGAAATCAGTCCGTCCGCTTTCCTCGCCCTCGACGTTCCGTGAGGGGTGCCCCAGGGCGCCCCTCACGTTCTTTTTCCGCCAAAACCTCACTTCACAGACTTGTGGGACAATCCTCTATGCGCGGACGAAAGGCCACTTCAGTGAGTGGAACGAACGACGGGTCCGACTACGACAGCCTTCGGCTCGACCGCACCGGTCAGGCCGAGGCCTTCGACGCCATCGGGGACCGGTACGACGAGGCCTTCCCGCACAAGGAAGGCCAGGTCGGCGCCGGTGACTGGCTGATCGGGTCCCTCGATCCGGGCGCCCGCGTGCTGGACATCGGCGCCGGCACGGGTGTGCCGACCGCCCGGCAGCTGGCCGACGCGGGTTTCGAGGTCGTCGGCGTGGACCTGTCCGCCCGGATGGTGGCGCTGGCCGGCGAGTACGTCCCCACTGCCACGTTCCACCAGCTCGACCTCGCGGACCTGCGCCCGGGCGGGCCCCGTGACCTGGGCCGGTTCGACGGCGTCGCCGCGTTCTTCTCCCTGCTGATGCTCCCGCGCGCGGAGATCCCGCTCGCCCTGCGCACGATCCACCACATGTTGCGTCCGGGCGGGCTGTTCGCCCTGTCGATGGTGGAGGCCCATGTGGACAACTTCGCGATCCCGTTCCTCGGCCACACGATCAGGGTCTCCGGCTATCTCCTCGAAGACCTGCACAAGATCCTCGACACGGCCGGCTTCGAGATCGTGAAGGAGACCTCCTACACCTACGCCCCGGCGACCGCCGACGTCCCGCCGGAGGAACAGGTCTTCCTCTGCTGCCGACGGCGCGACTGAGGCCGTAGGACCGACCCGGCGGCCGCTGCCGTACCAGTGACGGGACGAAGCGTGTGACGGAGCATCCCAGCCCCCGAGAAGGCCCCGCCGGAACCGCCCGGCGAGGCGCTTCGGCGAGCGGCCCGGCGCCCGTCGTACCGCTCGGGCGGACGCCCGTGCGGCAGATGGACCGGCTCCAGTACCTCGATGTCGCCACCCGGCGGATCGCCCGCGGGATGGACCTGGACGAGACGCTGCGGGAACTGCGGTGGGCGGCGGTGCCCGCCTTCGCCGACGCGATCGTGATCCACCTGCACGATCCGCTGCCGGTCGGGGACGAGAAGTCGGCCGCGCCCGTCGTCCTGCGCCTGCACAGCATCGACCGGGCGCCGGAGGCCAGGTCAGCGCTGCTGATGCCGCACGCCGAGTACGCGAGCGTGGCCGAGCGCGTGCAGCCGGTGCTCGCCGGACGGCTCGCGAAGCTGCTCCTGGCCGGGCGGCCGGCCTTCGGCGACGCCTCGGGCATCCACCCTGCCGTGGCCGAACTGCTCGGCCCCGCGGCGAGCGCGCACGGCACCCTTCCGCCGGGCCGCCGACTGATCATCGCGCCGCTGCACGGCCGCCATCACGTCATGGGCACCGTCGTCCTGCTGCGCCGCCCCGACCGCTCCGCGTTCACCGCCGACGACCTGCTCGTCGCCTCCCAGCTCGCCACCCACACCGCCATCGGCGTCCAGAAGGCGGTGATGTACGGCCACGAGGCGTCCGTCGCGGACACCCTCCAGCACACCATGCTCCCGTCCTCGCTGCCCGAGCCGACCGGCATCCGGCTCGCCAGCCGCTATCTGCCCGCCTCGAAGACCGCGCAGGTCGGCGGCGACTGGTACGACGCGATCCCGCTGCCCGGCAGCCGGGTCGCGCTGATCGTCGGGGACGTCATGGGCCACTCCATGACCTCCGCCGCGATCATGGGCCAGCTGCGCACGATCGTGCAGACCCTCGCCGGCCTCGACCTGCCCCCGCACGAGGTCCTCCACCACCTCGACGAACAGGCCCAGCGCCTCGGCAGCGACCACATAGCGACCTGCCTGTACGCGATCTACGACCCGATCTCGCACCGCCTGCTCATGGCCAACGCCGGCCACCCGCCCGCCGTGCTGCTGCGCCCGAACGGCCACGCCGAGGTCCTCCAGGTCCCGCCGGGCGCCCCGATCGGGGTCGGCGGCGTCGTCTTCGAGTCCGTGGAGATGCCCGCGCCCACCGGCACGACCCTGGTCCTGTACACCGACGGTCTGGTCGAGTCCCGCGACACCGACGTGGGGACGGGCGTCGAGGCCCTGCGCACCCACCTCCAGTCCACCCCGCACCGCCACCGCCTCTCCTCGCTGGAGCGGCTGTGCGACCGCATCCTCACCGCGCTGGCGCCGGGCCCCCGCGACGACGACATCGCGCTGCTCACCGCCCGCTTCGACGGCTTCCCGCCGGACAGCGTGGGCTACTGGCACCTCGACCCCCACCCGCTCACCGCGGGCCAGGCCCGTCGGCTGACCCGCCGGGTGCTGCGCCGCTGGGGCCTGGACGCCCTGCTCGACACCACGGAGCTCCTGGTCAGCGAGGTCGTCACGAACGCCGTGCGGTACGCCTCCCGGCCCATCTCCCTACGACTGCTGCGCACCGACGTGCTGCGCTGCGAGGTGACCGACGACTCGCCCCAGGTGCCCCGCATGCGGCAGGCCGCGCCGGGCGACGAGGGTGGCCGCGGCCTGTTCCTGGTCGACCGGCTCGCGCAGCGTTGGGGGGCGACGCGGCTGAGCACGGGGAAGGTCGTGTGGTTCGAGCAGCAGATCCCGAAGGGCCAGTGACTTCAAGGGCCAGTGATTTCACGGACGTTGATGCTCAGACCGGCCCAACTCCCGTGCCGCCCTTGAGGCGTTCGAGGTCGGAGGGGCGAACCTGTATGACGATGACGGCGATCAGCGCGGCGGCGACGGTGAAGATCGCGGCCATCACGAACGCGGCCGAGACCCCGGCGGTGAGGACGTGATCGCCCCAGGTGCCCGGTAGTTGGCCGGTGCGCTGGAAGCGGATGCGTTCGGCCGGGGTCGCCTGGGCGAGGAACGCGGGGATCCGGTCCTTCGCCTCGTTGCGGCTGGCCGTGCCGAACATCGTGACCAGGATGGACAGTCCGAGCGAACCGCCCACCTGCTGCGTGACGTTGAGCAGTCCGGAAGCCGCGCCGGTCTCCTGGACGGACACGTCGGAGAGCGCCATCAGAGTCAGCGAGACGAACTCCATGCCCATGCCGAGGCTGAACACCAGCATCGGGCCGAGCACGCTGCCGAGGTAGGTGGAGTCGACGTCCGTCAGCGTCAGCCAGGACAGGCCGCCCGCCGCGAGGATCGCGCCCACCACCATGAACGGCTTGGGACCGTAGATCGGCAGGAACCGTGAGGCCAGGCCCGCGCCGACCGCGATGACGGCACTGACCGGCAGGAAGGCGAAGCCGGCCATGAGCGGGCTGAAGCCCAGCACGTCCTGCACGAAGAGGGTGAGGAAGAAGAACATCCCGAAGATCGCCGCGGAGAGGCAGAGCATGATGCCGTACGTCCCGGCGCGGTTGCGGTCGCGGAACATGTGCAGCGGGGTGATCGGCTGCCGGGAGCGCCGTTCGACCAGCACGAACAGGGCGAGGACGACCACGGCCGCGCCGAACGAGGCCAGGGTGAGCCAGTCCCGCCAGCCCTCCTGCGCGGCCCGGATGAAGCCGTAGACGAGGAACACCACGCCCACGGTGGAGGTCAGCGCGCCGGTGATGTCGAAGTGGCCGGGGTGGCGTTCGGACTCCTTGATCCAGCGCGGGGTGGCGAGGACGATGAGCAGTCCGATCGGGACGTTGACGAAGAGCACCCAGCGCCAGTTCAGCCACTCGACGAGGATCCCGCCCATCAGCAGTCCGATCGCGCCGCCGCCTGCCGAGACACCGGCGAAGACCCCGAACGCCCGGTTGCGTTCCGGGCCTTCGCGGAACGTCGTGCTGATCAGGGCGAGCGAGGTCGGCGAGGCGATGGCACCGCCGACGCCCTGGAGGGCGCGCGCGGCGAGGAGTTCTCCGGAGTTCTGCGACAACCCGCCCAGCAGGGAGGCGAGTACGAAGAGCAGCACCCCGAACACGAACACCCGCCGCCGCCCGAGGATGTCCCCGGCCCGCCCGCCGAGCAGCAGCAGACCGCCGAAGGTGAGGGTGTACGCGTTGACGACCCAGGCCAGGCTGGTCGTGGAGAACCCCAGCGAGCTCTGGATGTGCGGAAGCGCGATGTTCACGATGGTGATGTCGAGGACCACCATCAGCTGACAGGACGCGATGACCAGCAGCGCCATCGTGCTGCCGCCACCGCCGGTGTCCCGGGTGGTGGTCTGCGCTGCGGAGGCTTGCTGAGGACTGCTGCTCATGGCGGATCGCACTCACGAGAGGCCGGCGAACGGCTCCGTCCACCGGATACCCACCGTTCGACGGTACGCCCGCCCCCTGCTCCCCACCACTCGATCATCACAGGCCCAGGCGCTAGGTTCACACATGACAGGACATGGGGAGAAACCATTGGTGACCGAGGTCGTCGCAGCCGGACGGACGCTGCCCTACGGCGATGTCGTCGCCGTCGCCCACCAGGGCACCCAAGTCCCCCTGGCGGACGGGGTGTTGCGGCGCCGGGCACGTTGGGGCGGGGGCCGGAGTTCCTCTATCGCACGATCCGCATCCTGGGGTCCGACGACGTCCGCAGCACACTGAACGCCTTGGCGGGAGAAGCGACATGACCAACGTCGACGTACACCAGCATCTGTGGACCCCTTCGCTGGTGACGGCTCTGCGCGCCCGCCGCGAACCGCCGTTCCTGGACGGCTGGACGCTGTTCCTCGACGGCGAACCGCCCTTCGAGATACCGGCCGCCGACCACGACATCGCCCGCCGCGCGGAACTCGCCGCCGCCGACGGCCTCGGCCGGGTGCTCATCTCGCTGTCCGCCCCGATCGGCGTCGAGTGGCTGCCCGAGGCGGAAGCACGGCCACTCCTCGACGCGTATCACGACGGCGCGGCCGCGCTGCCGGACCCTTTCGGGGCGTGGGCCGCGGCCTGCGTACGGGACATCGACGCCGACACGACCGCCAAAGACCTCGACCGGGGCTTCGCCGGCCTGCAACTCCCCGCCAACTCCCTTGCCGACGCGGCCGGTTACGCCCGCTGCGCACCGCTCCTCGAACTCCTCGAAGAACGCGACCTCCCGCTCTTCGTCCACCCGGGGCCCGCGGTCGGCTCCTCGGCGGACCCCGCCTGGTGGCCCGCGATGGTCCCGTACGTCCAGCAGATGCACGCCAGTTGGTACGCCTTCCGCGCCTTCGGCCGCCCCCGCCATCCACGCCTCCGCGTGTGCTTCGCCCTGCTGGCCGGACTCGCCCCGCTCCACGGCGAACGCCTGTCGGCCCGTGGCGGGCAGCAACAGGAGGGTGACCAGGGCGTGTTCGTCGAGACGTCGTCCTACGGCCCGACCGCCGTCGAGGCGATCGTGCGCGCGCTCGGCGTCGACGCCGTCGTCCAGGGCTCGGACCGGCCCTACGCGGAGCCGCCCCGCCACCCGGGGTACGGGTTGGGCGGGGCGGCTGCCTACGCCTTTCGTATCGCCAATCCGAGACGGCTCCTCACCGGGGAGGGGTGACGGTCCGTCAATTCGCCGCGTTCATCAGGTCGAGCGCGCTCTGCTGCCGGGCCGCGTCGGTGGAGTCCAGCGGTCCGGCCCAGTGCAGCCCGTACGCGTCGAGGGAGTTGCGGTCGTTCGCGTAGGCCGTGTCCGCCTGACGTTTGATGTAGGCGGTGTAAGGGCGGTCGGACAGGCGGGAGTTGAAGGCACCCAGGCCCCGGACGTACGCACCCTTGAAGGTCGGGCCGTCGCCCCCGCAGCCGCTCGTCTCGCACGGTTCCCGCAGGATTCCACCGGAGTTGAGCGCCGTCGACGTGGTCGAGGCGTCACCGATCTGACGGCCGGTCGTCAGCAGACCGGCGTCCCCGGTCGCCCGGTACAGCTCCGACAGGCCGCCGAGCAGCACGCCCTGGTTGTACGACCACGTGGTGTCGCCGTTGTTGCCGCAGGTCGCCAGGTTGATACCGTCGTTCACCAGGTGGGAGCCGTTGATCATGCCGGTGCCCTTGAACCACGACCACTCGGCGTTCGCCCGGCCGAGATACGTCGTGTCGCCCGAGATGCGGTTGTGCAGAGCGGCGTTCAGCTCCAGGTAGAGGGAGTTGGCGATGGCGTTCTTGTAGGTCTTCGCCGTGCTCCACCACACACCACCGCCGCACGTGTTGTCCCAGTACCGCGCCATGTAATCGGCGTCCGCGCGGGCGGTGTTGAGATAGCGGGAGTCACCGGTGAGGTCGTACGCGTCGACCCAGGCCAGCCCCCACCAGCCCGTGTCGTCGATGTAGTCGTTGGTGAAGTTGCCGCCCTGGGCGGAGAGGTTGCGGTCGTAGGTGTTGGCGATCGCGTACTTGTAGCTGCCCATGCCGGTGACGCGGGCGTTGTCGATGAGGGCGGTCAGGGCGTTGGCCGAGTTCCACCAGCCGGTGGTGTCGAACAGGCCGGTGCCCAGGTTGTACGACTGCATCAGTGCCGTGGCGGCGGCAGTCGGTCGGCTGCCCGCGTTCCACGTCGTGCGGGCCCACGCCGTACAGGCGATCTCGGCCCGGTCCCCCGCCTTGCCGCAGGCGCGCAGCGCGCCCACGCCGAGGGCGTTCCAGTCGTCGACGTTGTACATCAGGGTGCGCCAACCCCCTTGTCCCGCGGGGACGGTGGTGTCGCCGAGCTTGCTGCCCGAACTCCAGGTGCGGCCGCCGTCGAAGGAGCGGTCGAGCCAGACCTCGTCGCCGGGGCTGCCGTTGGTGATCGAGGCCCAGCCCATCGCGTCGGTGTCGTCGAAGTGCAGTGCGATGTTGCGGAAGTAGATGCTCGCGCCCACCGGCTGTCGGTCACCCGGGGAGAGGGCCGGGTCGCGGGCGTCGCAGTACTTGTTGCAGATCGACGCCTGGGCGGCGGCGGTCGCGACGCCGGTGGACACCGGCATGAACAGGGCCAGGGCGGCGATCAGGCCGGTCCCAACTCTCCTGACGCGTCGTGCTGTTGAGGTCATGCCGGCTCCATCGAGGTGGGGGGAGTACGGGAGGTCAGCCCAGGCGCCACTGCTGGTTGGCGCCGCCGTTGCAGGACCAGAGTTCCAGCGCGGTGCCGTTGACGTTTCCGGCGGCCTGGTCGCCCCCGGTGACGTCGAGGCAGAGGCCCGACTGGGTGCCGGTGATCGTGCCGTTGGGGTTGACGCTCCACTTCTGGTTGGCGCCGCCGTTGCAGCCGTAGAGCTGGACCTTGGTGCCGTTGCTGGTCTGGTTGTTGTAGGCGTCCAGGCACTGGGTGCCGCCGTAGAGCCGGAGTTCACCGGCCGCGGTGATGGTCACAGCCTGGTTGGTGCCGCCGCCGCAGTCCCAGATCTCGATCTTGGTGCCGGGGGTGGTCTCGCCGTTGTAGGCGTCGAGGCAGCGGTTGGAGGAGGCGCCGATCAGCGGGTGGGTGGTGCCGACGCTGGTGCCGCTGCCGACGGAGACCCGGTACATGACCGAGCCGTGGCCGGGGACGCTCGCCGAGATGGAGCCGCTGGTGCTGCTGACGACGTGCGACCACAGGTTGTTGAGCTGGTACGAGGACGCCGAGGGGAGTCCGGCCGCGCTCGCGGAGGTGGTGATGGTGGCGGCGGAGGAGTTCTCGTTGAAGAGGACCACCGACACATCGCCGTTGGCGAGGGGCTTGGAAAGGACGTGCAGGCCACCGGAGTTGGAGATCTCGGTGCCCTGCTTGCCCAGGGAGTCCTGGTCCACGGCGATGACGTCCTTGTTGCCGTAGAGGGAGAGCGTGGCGGCGGTCGCCTTGCGCAGGTCGGTGCCGGCGATCAGCGGTGCGGCCATCTCCGACCAGAGACTGAAGTGGGAGCGGTCCTCGGTGAACGACATGCCGTTGCCGACCTCCAGCATGTCGGGGTCGTTCCAGGCGCCCGGCTTGGCGTACGCGGCGAGCTTGACGTTGGCCTTGTAAATGGACACCACCGTCGAGAAGTTGACGTTGATGTCGTCGGTCGTGCGCCAGCTGTTTCCGACGCCCGCACCCCAGGTCCACACGTCGGCGAGGCCCCAGTTGCAGAGGCTGTAGACGATCGGGCGGCCGGTGTTGGCGAGGGCGTCGCGCATCGCGGTGTAGCGCTGCTGGTCGGGCACGTTCTGGTGGTTGCAGTTGTCGTACTTCAGGTAGTCGACGCCCCACGCGGCGAAGCTGTTGGCGTCGGTCTGCTCATGGCCGAGGCTGCCGGGGTAGCCCGCGCAGGTGGCGGTGCCGGCGCTCTCGTAGATGCCGAGCTTGAGGCCCTTGCTGTGCACGTAGGCGGCGGTGCCGCTGATGCCGTTCGGGAACTTGACCGGATCCGGGACGAGTTGGCCGGCCGAGTTGCGGGCCGAGGTCATCCAGCAGTCGTCGATGTTGACGTACTGGTACCCGGCGCCCTTCAGCCCGGAGGAGACGAGGTAGTCGGCGGTCTGCTCGACCAGTTGCTCGGTCACGTTGCAGCCGAAGGCGTTCCAGTCGTTCCAGCCCATCGGGGGCGTCTTCGCGAGGCCGTTGTCGAGGGCCTGCGCGGGCGGCGCGGCGCGCAGCACCAGCAGGGCCGGGACGAGGGCCAGCAGCAGCACCATCGTGAGGGCGGTGCTCAGACGTCTCTTGAAGGGGGACGGGACGGTCATGTCGAGGTCTCCTGATTCGCCGTGTGGGGCCGGTCGAACTCACCTTTGGAAACGTAACCATCGTGAAGGTTCCATCAGCGGAGCTGCATCGTCAATGGTCCGGACCAAAATGTCCCGGGCGTGAACTACCCGTGTCGTCAGATGCGTTGACGACCTCCTGAGTCGATGACAACGTTTCCATCATCGGTATCCGTCCCGAACCCACCCGCACCCACCCGCACCCATCGACTCATGACTTGGAGGCCTCCATGTCGCTGCGTCCCTCCCGGCGCGTGATGCTCGGTTCCGGCCTGGCCGCCCTGACGGCGACGGCCGCCACACCCGCCTTCGCGGCCGAACGCCCAAGCTCCGCAAGGGCGTTGTCCCGCGCCAAGGCCGCGTACTCCGCGCTGAGAAGACACTTCGACGCGACCGACGGCTCCGGGCTGGTCCGCGAGCAGATCCCGGCGGCGGCCGGCGACAACCCGTACTCGTACGAATGGCCCTTCTCGCAGGTGCACATCGCCGCGCTCGATCTCACCGTCGTGGACCCGGAGTTCGAGCCGGAGCTGGCGCGGCGCGCGGCGGCGCAGGAGCACCACTGGAACGCGGGCGGCGGGACGACCAAGCTGCCCGGTTACGCCTCCTACCCGGTCGCGCCGTACGGGGCGGGCGGGGACATGTTCTACGACGACAACGAATGGGTCGGGCTGGCGAAGGTCCAGCGGTATCTGCAGACCGGGGACGCCGCCGCGCTGGCCCGCGCCAAGGAGATCTTCGCTCTGGTCAAGTCCGGTTGGGACACCGACAGCAGCCATGCCGCGCCCGGCGGGGTCTTCTGGACGCAGGCCGACTGGAGCCACGACCGCAACACCGTGTCGAACATGCCGGGCGCCCAACTCGCCCTGCGCCTGCACCAGATCACCGGCGAGGGCGACTACCTGGACTGGGCGAAGCGCTTCTACGACTGGACGAACACACATCTCCAGAGCCCAACCGGCCTGTACTGGGACCACCTTGACCTACAGGGGACGACCGAGAAGACCGTCTGGTCCTACAACCAGGGCGTGCCCGTCGGCGTCGCCGTGCTGCTGTACGAGGCCACCCGCGACCGCGCCTACCTGCGCCAGGCGGAGCGGGTTGCCGCCGCCGCGTACGCCTACTACGTCGCGCAGGGGCGGCTGTTCACGCAGCCGGTGTTCTTCAACTCGATCTTCTTCAAGAACCTGCTGCTCCTGGAGTCGGTGACCGGGAAGGACACCTACCACCGGGCGATGGCCGACTACGCCGACCAGGTGTGGGACACCATGCGCGATCCCGCCACCGGCCTCGTGCACTTCGACACGGCCGGTGGCACCCAGGCGATCCAGCAGGCCGCGCTCGTGCAGCTCTACGCCGTGCTCGCCTGGCCGCGCGCCAAGTGGCGGACGCTGTACTGACGTTACGGGTGCCCGATCTCCCCGGTGCCGCGTGCGATCAGCTGCACCGGGAGGACGGTCCGGTGGGACGGACTGTCGTCGCCGTCGATGCGGTCCAGCAGGATGTGGGCGGCGCGGCGGCCGAGTTCCTCGGTGTCGGAGGTGACGACGGTGACCGGGGTGGGGAGCATGTCGGCGAGCTTGAAGTCGTCGAACCCCACGACGGCGACGGAGACTTGGAGGTCACGGCAGGCGCGCAGGACGCCCTCGGTGAGGAATCCCGTGGTGGAGAAGACCGCGGTGGGCGGGTTCGCCGAGGTGAGCAGGGCGCGGGTGGCGTACTCGGCCTCCTCGGTGGTGCCGCGGCGCAGGGTGACGACCAGCTTGTTGTCCGGCTCGATGCCGCTGCGGCGCAGCGCCTTGCGGTAGCCGCGCAGCCGTCGGCCGGTGCTGTAGTACGAGGGCGCGACGAGGATCGCGATACGGCGGTGGCCCTGGTCGACGAGGTGCTGGGTGGCCTTGTGTCCGCCGTCCTCGTTGTCGACCAGCACGACATCGGCCTCGGCGCCGGTGGCCGGCCGGTCCACGAAGACGATGGGCACGTGGTCGTGGCCGTTGATCTCGTTGAGGAAGGCGTGGTCGCCCTGGTCGGGGACGATGATGAGCCCGGCGACCCGGCGGCCGATCAGCTCGCCGACGGCCCGGCGCTCGACCTCGGGGTCCTCGTCGGCGGTGCTCAACAGGACTGCGTAGCCAGCCTCGTTGGCGACTTCCACGGCGGCCTTGGCGAGGGAGGCGTAGAACGGGTTGGTGAGGTCGCCGAGGAGCAGCCCGATGGTCATGGAGTTCTGGCCGGGACGCAGGGAGCGCGCGATCTCGTTGCGCTGGTAGCCGATCGCGGTGATCGCCGCGTTCACGCGCTCGGCCGTCTCCTCGCGGACCGTGCCGATGCCGTTGACGACGCGGGAGACGGTGACGACGGCGACTCCGGCCCGCTCCGCGACATCGCGCATCGTGGGCCTGGTGTTCTGGCGGTGCGGGGGACGACTGCTCACGTGAGTTGAAGACCAACCTTCCATCGCGTACCGGGGCCGGGACCGCCCTCAGGATACGTATCGGGTCCCGGCCCGCCGCTCGGCCCGGGACGCTAACCGTTGTTCTTGATCACATCGTTGATCTTGTCGGTCATCGTCTGGAGGTCGGAGAGCGGCTTCTTGCCGTTGAGGATGTCCGGCCAGTAGGCGGTGATCAAGTCATTTGACTGGCTGGCCCACTGGGTGGTGAAGCGCACGCCGATGGTGGTCGGGGTGTTCAGTCCCGCCTTGACGGTGGCCGCTACGGTCGTCTGCCCGGCCTTGTCGAGGGCGCCGAAGTAGGCGTTCTGGGCGGAGAGATAGGCCGGGGCCGCGACCGGGGAGTCGGGCAGCACCTTGGTCCACACCGTGGAGTCGAGGTACTTGAGGACCTTGAAGGTGGCGTCCGCGTTCTGGGTGTAGGACGGGGTGCAGATGCCCACGGCGTCGTAGAGGGTGGCGGGCTTGGTCACCTGGGGCAGGGGCGCGAAGCCGTACTTGATCTTCGGCTTGTCGGTGAGGAAGCCGGCGGCCAGCCACTGGCCGCTCCACAACATCGGGATCTGTCCGGCGGCGAACAGGCCCTGCTGGTTGCTGATGTCGTAGCCGGGAGGCGCGATGGCACCGCTCTTGATGCCCGCCACGACCTTGCTGACGCCTTCGGTGTAGGTCGGGTCGATGGTCGTCCTGGTGGGCTGGTGCACGTTGTCCGCGAAGGGCTTCCCGCCCGCGGACAGGGCGTACGTGCTGAGGGAGAACGGCCCGTCCGTGGAGGTCAGGGCGTCGGCGACCAGGCCGTACTTGGCGCCCTTCGCGTGCAGTTTCGCGGCCGCGGCGAACATCTGGTCCCAGGTCCAGCCCGCGGCGGGCACGGTGATTCCGGCGGCCTTGAAGGCGTCGATGTCGTACCAGATGCCGTAGGTGTTCAGCAGGGAGGGGACGCCGCCTATCTTGCCGTCGGCGGTCTTCCAGTTCTTCATGGTGGACGAGACGAAGCTGCTCGCGCCGAAGTCGCTGGAACCGGAGAGCCGCGAGGCCCAGTCGGTGAGGAGGCCCTGACTGGTGTACTGCTGCTCGGTGTCGTTGCCGCACCAGAACAGGTCGGGCAGCTTCTTGGCCTGGGTCAGGGCCGCGAGCTTGTCGCTGTAGTTTCCGTTCGGGGTGTCGACGCGCTTGACCGTGATGTTCGGGTCGTGGAAACCGGTCAGGGCCTGGTCGATGGCCTTGTTGGTGGCAGCGGACTCCCAGGTCATGAGGGTGACCGTGGCCTTGCCGTCCGACTGCTTCCCGGACGAGCCGCCGCAGGCCGCCGTCGCGAGCAGTCCCCCCGCCGACAGCAACACTCCGGCGCAACGGATCCATCGTTTCATCGTGGCCTCCTGATACCTGGCTGGCATACGGCTCGTAGGTGGGTCGGGGTCCAAATCGGCGCCGGTCAGCGCTGGTTGACGGTGCCCAGGGCGCTCAAGCCCTGGATGAAGTAGCGCTGGGCGACGAAGAACACGATCAGCGGCGGAAGCATGTAGAGCAGGTTCGTGGCCATGTAGAGGTTCCAGTCCGGGGTCTGGCCGGCGAACTGGGTGACGAAGGAGGCCATGCCCACGCTCAGCGGCCACTTCTGGGACGAGTACAGGTAGATCAGCGGGTTGAGGTAGTCGTTCCAGGACATCTGGAAGGCCAGGATTGACATCGTTATCCAGGCGGGCTTCGTGATCGGCAGCATCACGCTGAAGAAGATCCGGACGTGCCCCGCGCCGTCGACCTTGGCCGCCTCGTCGATGGAGTGCGGGATCGACAGGAAGTACTGCCGGGCCAGGAAGATGAAGAGCGGATTGCCGCCGAGGAAGGCCGGGACGATCAGTGGCAGCCAGGTGTCATACCAGCCGATGTCCTTGAAGAGCTGGAACAGCGGGATGATGCCGATCACCGGGGGCAGCAGCATGCTGCCGACGAAGACGTAGAACCACACCTTCCGGCCGGGGAAGCGCAGCCGGGCCAGCGCGTAGCCCGCCATCATCGAGGTCATCACCCCGCCGATCACCGAAAGCCCGGTGATGACAAGGGAGTTGAGCAGCAGGCGCGGGAAGTGGATGACCTTCGGGCCGTCGATGAAGTTCTTGAAGTGGAACTCGTGCGGCAGCAGTTTCGGCGGGACCTCGAAGACCGCCGAGGGGCCCTTCAGCGCGACGGTGAGCATCCACAGGATGGGCAGGATCATCACCGAGCTGATCAGCAGCGCGGTCGCGTACCAGGATGCTTTGCGTACGGCTCTGCGGGGCGGCTTCGTCGGTGGGGCGGCCGGTGTCGGCGCGGTCGTCGGCGCCCCGGTGACGTCAGGAGACGTGGTCACTGTAGGTCCAAATCGACGAGAAGCGGGCGGTGGCGGCGATCACGACGACGATGACGAGGAAGAGCACCCACACCTGGGCGGAGGCGTAGCCGAACTGGGAGACCTGCCCGAGCCGGGGGAAGCCGTTGTCGTAGATCGACAGCATCAGGGTCCTGGTGCTGAACCCGGGGCCGCCCTGGTTGTCCGGCGAGAGGATCTTCGGCTGGTTGAACGCCTGGAGGGCCGTCACCATCTGCAGGACCACCTGGAGGATCATGATCGGGCTGATCAGCGGCAGGGTGATCCGGAAGAACACCGTGCGGGGCCCGGCGCCGTCGAGCCTGGCCGCCTCGTACAGCTCGGTGGGGACGGCCTGGAGCGCGGCGAGGAAGATGATCATCGTGGAGCCGACGCTCCACAGCATGACGATCACGATCGACGGCATCGCCGAGTCGTCCCCCGACAGCCACTCGCTGGTGGGAAGGTGGAGCCAGCTCAACACCTGGTTGGCCAGGCCGACTTGGGGGTTGAACACGAACTTCCAGAGCGTGATCGTGGCGACCACGGGCAGTACGACCGGCAGATAGCACAGGGTGCGCAGCAGGCCGACGCCCCGCATCCGCTGGTTGCAGAACACCGCCAGGGCCAGCCCGATCGCCAATGACAACGGCACGTACAGCACGACGAGCAGCAGCGTGGCGCGCACCGAGGGCCAGAAGGACGGGTCGGTGGTGAACATGCGGTGGAAGTTGTCCAGGCCGACGAACTTCGGGTCCGTCAGTCCGTTGTACGTCGTCAGCGCGAAGTACGCGGACCGGAACAGCGGGTAGACGACGAACGCCGTGAAGCCGATGAGCGCGGGTGCCAGGAACACGTATGCGGCCAGGGTGTCCGAGGACCTCTTGGGTGGTCGTCGCCAGGGTCGTCCGAGACGCCCCGGACTCCCCCGGCCGGGCGGCCGGTCGACGGGCGGTACGGCGGTTCGCGTCTCTTGGTGCGGAGCGGCTGTCACACGCGCTCACCTTCTTCCTCCGAGGAGTTGACGATCACTCGGATCGCGCGGACCCGACCGTCTGGTGGTCGTCGGCCCACTCAAGGTAACGTTTCCATTCCCTGGCGATCACACCGTGGCGCACGCCACATGAGGGAGTCAAGAGGCGCGATGGTAACGTTTCCCGGATCAACATCCGGAACAGTGTGGGCAGTTCCGGAGTCGCTGAGCACGCTCGGGCGGCGGCTGGCCGGTGAGTTGCGGGGTGGTCCGGCGGGGGAGATCGTCGAGCGGTGCCTGACCAACACGTGGGTTACGTCGATGAGTTGGGGGGCTTCGGCGAGCGGGGTGTCGGGGGGTCTGTCGGACGGTTTCTCGGGGGGTGCGGCAGGTGGGCCGTCAGGTGGGCCGGCGAGCGGTCTGCCGGACGGGGTGTCGAGTGGTCCGGCGGGTGGATTGCCGGACGGTCCGGCGCGTGGGTTGGCGAGCGATCTGCCGGGCGGCGTGGCGGGGGGATTGCGGGGGCGTTCGGCGCGCGGGGGGCCGGGCGGGGTGTCGGGCGGTGCGGTGCACGGGACGGCGGCCGGGATGTCGGGAGGCCCGGCGCATGGGTTGTCAGACGGGATGTCGGACAGTGCGGCGAACGGATTGGCGGGCGGGATGTCCGACGGTTCGGCGCACGGGTTGACGGCCAGGGTGTCGGACGCGCCGTTGGAGGTGTTCGTGAAGACCGGCGACATTCCGGCGATGTGGCTGCGGGACAGTACGGCGCAGGTCCGTCCCTACCTCGCCGTGGCCACGGACCCGGAGGTCGGTGACGTCCTGGCCGCCGTCTCGCGCCGCCAGATCCGCTGCGTTCTCCTGGACCCGTACGCCAACGCCTTCAACGACGGCCCCACCGGCGCGCACGGCGAACCCGGCGATCTGCCCACGCCGGGTGACTGGGTGTGGGAGCGCAAGTACGAACTCGACTCCCTCTGCGCGCCGTTGCAGCTCGCGTACGCGCTCCGCCGGGCGACGGGCCGCGAGGACCATCTCGACGAGGCGTTCCACCGCGCCGCCTGGCTGATCGTACGGCTGTGGCGGGCCGAGCAGTCCCACGCGCACTGGCCCTACCGGTTCGTCCGGCCGTCCGGCCCCTTCGCCGGCGACAGCCTGCCCTTCAACGGCCGTGGTGCGCGGGTCGGTTGGACCGGGATGACGTGGTCGGGCTTCCGCCCGAGCGACGACGCGTGCGTCCACGGCTACCTGATCCCGGCCAACGCGCTGGCGTCGACGAGCCTGCACGGACTCGCGGAGCTGGCGGCTGCGGTCCTCGACGACACCGAACTCGCCCATGAATGCTGGCGGTTGGCCGACGAGATCGACGCCGGGATCCTGGCGCACGGGGTAGTCGAGGCAGACGGCGCCTCCGTCCTCGCCTACGAGGTCGACGGCCTCGGCGCGGCCCTACTCGGCGACGACGCGAACCTCCCGAGCCTGCTGAGCCTGCCTTTGAGCGGCTGGTGCGCCCCCGAGGACCCGCTGTACCGGGCCACTCGGCGCTTCGCGCTCTCCGAAGCGAACCCCTCCTATTTCAGCGGGAGTTACGCGTCCGGAATCGGCAGCACGCACACACCGGACCGGCACATCTGGCCGTTGGCCATCGCCACCGCCGGCCTGACCGGCAGCGCGGACGAGGCGGCTCGGGCCCTGGAGATGCTGGCCGCCACCACCGCCGGTACCGGTCTGATGCACGAGAGTTTCCATGTCGACGCGCCGGGCCGGTTCACGCGGGACTGGTTCGGCTGGGCTAACGCGATGTTCTGCGAGCTTGCGCTGGAGGTGTGCGGGGGTGGGGTGCGGCATTTCTTTCCGGTGCATCCGCGGGCGTTGCCTGGTGGGTCGGGGGCGGGGGGCGGGGCGGCGTGACGCTGCGGCAGTCACCGGGGCTGGTGATCGGGCGTCGACCGAGCCCGCACAAAAGAGCACGCCCGGGCTACGAACTCCCCCTGCCACGCGACCTGTTCCGGCTCGGCTTCACCCCCTGAGCCTCGGCACCACCGCGCCCAACCGAACCAACAACGATCGTCGAGTACGCCGACGGGCATCCCGTGCGCCCGTACCGCGTGATCGACGACGACTGGACCAGGGTGGCGGTTCCACGGTCGGTGGGCCCTGGGACACCAGGCTGCCGGGCGTGTTCGAGGACATGGCGGAGGTGGCCGCCCGGGTCGCGGAGATCGGCGCTCGGCCCGGGCTGTGGTTCCGGCCGTTGTTGTCGCGGACCGAGACCGGCGCCGTCCGGCCCGGCGTGCTCAGGGACTCCGGTTTCCCGCTCGATCCCTCGCTGGACGTGGCGCTCGACGCGATCGCCGAGGACATGACCCGGTTCCGGAACTGGGGGTACTCGGGTACGGCCCTGTTCGTGTCGGTGGATCCCGCCGTCCGCACGGACCGTACGGACGGCGATCTCGTGGCGGCCGTACGGCTCGCGTTGGACGGCGGGACACCCGGTGGTGTCGAGCCGCTCGGCAGGCTCTCCACCACCGCTCCACGTCGCTGGCGGTGCGGCCCCGAGACCCTCGTCCACGACTGGGCCGAACCGTGGGGAGCGACTCCCCTGGCCGTCTGACCTCAGGGAGTGATGGTCAGGCTGCCGTAGTCCGAGAGGTTGGTGAGGTTGACCTGGCTCAGGGTGGTCGCGCCGGTGGTGCTTCCGGGCATCACGATGTGGCTCAGTGCGACGCCTGAAATGGGCGCTCCGGGAAGGCCGTTGACGCGTGCGGCGGTCGTACCGGCGTTGCGGACACGGACGTTGGAGATTGTGACGCCGGTGACCGGGCCGATGCCCGCCGTGCTGCCGGTCATCAGGGCGAGCCAGGTCCGGTTCCCGTCGTTGCTGAAGCTGAGCCGCTCGATGTCGATGTCGTCGAACTTGAGGTTGGTCGCGCTCGCCGTGCCGTACTTGTGGTGGACGCCGATGCCGACGGCCGCGTCGTAGACGACGACGTGCTGGAAGGTGACCTTGTTCTGCGACTCGTAGACGCCCTGGCCGACCTTGACGCCGTAGCAATAGGTCCAGGAGACAAGGTCGTTGAAGGTGACGTTGTCCAGCGGGCGGGCGGTGCCGGGGACGCTCTTGTAGATGTCGGCGACGTCGGGCCAGGTCTTGGTGCTGAACGGGTCGTCGAGGCCGATGCCGATCGCGTGGTCGACGGTGACGTTCGTGGACTCCATGACGTCGATGCCGTCGTTCTCGCCCATGTCGAACCTGTTGAACATCTTGATGTCGCGGAAGGTCATGTCCGAGGAGCGCAGCGGGATGATCGCCCAACTGCTGGACTCCCGGAAGGTGATGCCGTCGACGGTGAAGCCGCTCGTGTAGATCGGGGCGAGCAGGTTCACGCCGAGGTTGGAGGGCGCGAGCGCGGCCTGGCCGTTGCCGTCGATGATGCCGCGGCCGTAGATCTTGATGTTCGTCGAGGAGTACCGGGTGGAGATGAACCAGGTGAGGTCACGGCCCTGCGAGGTCTTGTGTCCGGTCACCACATAGTGGCCGGCCTCGCCCGTGTAGCGGAGGACCGCGCCGGGCGCGAGGTAGAACGCGAGGTTGCTGCGCAGGTACAGGTTGCCGAGGGTGTAGACGCCGGCCGGGACGTACACGATGCCCTGCGTGCCGTTCGCGGAGCCGTACGCGGCGGCGTCATCGAGGGCGTTCTGGAAGGCGGTTGTGGTGTAGGCGCCGGTGTTCGGCTGGGCCGAGTAGGGCGCGCTCCGCACGTTGAAGATGCCGGTGCCGCTGGTCGCCGGGCGGTTGGTCTCGGCGGGGTCGGCGGCGATGACCAGGTTGGGGCGGCCGTCGAGCTTGACGATCAGGTACTCGTCGTTCTGGACGGTGAAGGTGAGGGTCGGGCCGCTGACGGTCCCCGTGATGCCCAGCTTCTGCGGGCTGATGCTGTACGCGCCGATGTCCGTGTTGTTGAGCTTGCTCACGGAGAGGGTGGCGGTGCCCGTACCGAGGGCGAGTTGGGCGATGTCGTAGCCGGTGTACTTGGTGACCGGAACGGACGTGCCGTTGACGGTCAACTTGTAGTCGGTGGACGCCGGGTAGATGGACGGGACCGGGTACGCCGACACCGCGCCCGCCGCGGCCTGTGCGGACTGCGGGGCGCCGAGGAGCGCCGCGACGCCGAGCAGGAGGGCGGTCAACACGAGGGCCAGGGGGCGCAGTACGCGGTTCTCGGTTCCGCCGGCCGCGGTCAACAGCCGTCTGTCGGCCGCGATCAACGGCCGGCTCATCGACGATCTCATCCGGGGTCCTCCTGTAGTCACATCGGTGGGGGCACGTAAGAAGAGATGGAAACGTTGCCAGTGACATGACCACACTAATGGTCTGGACCGCAGACGCCTATGTGCTGTGCCGGGTCGGCGTCACTCCCTTGTCACCTCAGGACGAACCTCCGTCGCTCGGGACTCAACTCCCGCAAACAGAAAGGCGATCCCTCGGTCCGCTCCCGAATCGCTGCCATATTCGAGAACCACTTCGGAGGTGGCTGTGACGCTAGAGGCGACGACATCCCTGACGGCAGTGACACCCGCGGCGGACGGCACCGCCGGACGCATCGGCGATCTGGAACACCGTCGGGCGCGGGCAGTTGCCACGGCCGCGCCGAGAAGACAGGGCGCGCTCGGTGCGCGGGAGCGCATCGAACGGCTGCTGGACGCGGGCTCGTTCGCCGAGACCGGCGCCTTCGTGCGGGCCCGGGCGGTCGGCGACGGTGCCCAACGCCCTTACGGCGACGGGGTCGTGACCGGGTACGGCACGGTCGACGGACGGCCGGTCTGCGTGTTCGCGCAGGACTCCACGGTCTTCGGCGGCAGCATGGGCGAGGCCTTCGGCGAGAAGACCGTGGCCCTCATGGAACTCGCCCTGAAGACCGGCTGCCCGGTCGTCGGCCTCAACGACTCCGGCGGCGCCCGCATCCAGGAGGGCGTCAACTCCCTCGCTCTCTACGCCGAGTTGGTGCGCCGGAACGTGAAGGCGTCCGGGGTGATCCCGCAGATCTCCGTCGTCCTGGGCCCGTGTGCGGGCGGTGCCGCGTACTCCCCCGCGATCACCGACTTCACCGTGATGGTGGACGGCGCCTCGCACATGTTCGTCACCGGGCCCGACGTCATCGAGGCGGTCACCGGTGAACGCACCACCGCCGAGGAGCTGGGCGGCGCCCGCACCAGCAACTCCGTGAACGGCAACGCCCACTTCCTGGCCGCCGACGAGGGCGACGCGCTCGACACCGTACGCGACCTGCTGTCGTACCTTCCCGCCAACAACCTGGAGCGGCCACCCGAGTACGCGCCCGGTTCCGTCGCCGACGGGGCGCCGCTCGACGCGGTCGTGCCCGACCGGCTCGGCCAGGCCTACGACATGCGGGACATCCTGCACGCGGTCGTCGACGACGGTGAACTCCTGCACGTACAGGAGCTGTTCGCGCCGAACATCATCTGCGCGCTGGCCCGGGTGGAGGGGGCTAGTGTCGGGGTCGTCGCCAACCAGCCGCTGCACTCGGCCGGTGTCCTCGACATCGACGCCTCCGAGAAGGCCGCGCGGTTCGTACGGTTCTGCGACGCGTTCGGTATCCCGCTGCTGACCTTCGCCGACGTCCCCGGCTACCTCTCCGGCGTCCGCCAGGAGCGGGGCGGCATCATCCGGCGCGGCGCCAAACTCCTCTACGCGTACGCCGAGGCGACCGTCCCGAAGGTCACCGTGGTGGTGCGCAAGGCGTACGGCGGCGGGTACGCGGTGATGGGTTCCAAGCATCTCGGCGCCGACCTCAACCTCGCCTGGCCCACGGCCCGTATCGCCGTCATGGGCGCGGAGGGTGCCGTGGGCGTCCTGCACCGGCGCCAACTCGCCGCCGCCGCCGACCCCGAGGCGCTGCGGGCCGACCTGGTCGCCGCGTACGAGTCGACGCACGGGACGCCGTACCTCGCCGCCGAGCGCGGGTACGTCGACGACGTGATCGCCCCGCGCGACACCCGCGTCCATGTCAGCCGTGCCCTGCGCGCACTGCGTGGCAAGCGTGCCCCGATGCCGGAGCGGCGGCACGGCAACATCCCGCTCTGACCGCCCTGTTCACCTCGTTCGCTCGTCAGCCGACACCGCGATGTTCCGCGATGTGAGGAGTCACGCCCGATGGACAGCCGCCGCCCCCCGCTCGCGCCCGCGTACCGGACTCTGCCCGAGTACGTACGGCACTGGGCCGAACTCACCCCGAACCGCCGGGCGTTCACATTCGTCGACCACCCGGCACCCAACTCCCGTGGTGTGCACCGCACTCTGACCTGGCAGCGGCTGGATCTGCGGGTACGGGCACTGGCCGCCCGGATCGCCGAACACGCCGAACCCGGTTCGCGGATCGCCCTGTTGTGCCCGCAGGGGACGGACTACATCACCGGTTTTCTGGCCGCGCTGACGGCCGGGATGGTCGCCGTTCCGCTGTATCCGCCCGGTCTGCCGGGGCAGGGCGACCGGCTGGTCGGGGTGTTGGGGGACGCGCGCCCGTCGGTGGTGGTGACCACCGGGCGCGCCCTGCCCGAAGTGACGGACTTCTGCGAGCGCGCACAGGTGACGGTCCTCGCGGCGGACCAGGTCCCGGACTCCGCCGCCCTCAACTGGCAGGCACCGGAACCGGATTCGGCCGCGACCGCCTATCTCCAGTACACCTCCGGCTCCACGCGCGCTCCGGCCGGCGTGGAGATCACGCACGCGAACGTCGTCGCCAACGCCCGCCAGGCGCTTGCCGCTTACGGTGCCGACGCGCATCCGATGACGTGCGTGGGCTGGCTGCCGCTCTACCACGACATGGGGCTCGTGCTGAGCGTCGCGGCCCCGGTCGTTCGCGGCCTGCTGTCGGTGCTCATGGACCCGGCCGCGTTCCTGCACGAACCGGCGCGCTGGCTACGGCTGTTGGCCGCGCATCCGCAGGCGCTGAGTGCCGCGCCCAACTTCGCCTACGACTACTGCGCCTCCGCCGTCACCGGGGCACAGAAGGAGGGGCTGCGGCTGGACGGGGTCGCCGCGCTGATCAACGGCAGCGAACCCGTCCGGCCCGGCACCGCCGACCGCTTCCAGGCCGCGTTCGCCGAGCAGGGTCTCGCGGCGGAGGTGCACTGTCCGTCGTACGGGCTCGCCGAGGCCACCGTCTTCGTCAGCGCCGCCCGGCCCGGCCGCCCGCTCGGCCGGTTCGCCCTCGACCGTGACGCGCTCGCCGCCGGAAAGGCCCTGCCCGCACGGCCCGAGGACCCGCGAGCCGTGCTACTGGCCGCCTGCGGAACGCCAGTTGGGCAACGGGTGCGCATCGTCGATCCGGTCGCCCATGCCGTACTGGCCGAGGGGGAGGTCGGGGAGATCTGGGTGCAGGGCCCCAATGTGGGGCGCGGCTACTGGAACAACGCGGCGCAGACCGAGCGGGTCTTCGGCGCCGTGCTCGGCGAGGAGGCGCCGGGCAGCTGGCTGCGCACCGGCGACCTCGGGACCGTGCTGGAGGAGCAGTTGATCGTCACCGGCCGGCTCAAGGACCTCATCGTCGTCGACGGCCGCAACCACTATCCGCAGGACGTGGAGGCCACCGCCCAGGACGCGCATCACGCCGTACGACGCGACCGGCTCGCCGCGTTCGGCGTGCCGGGCGGCGCGGGCGAGCGCGTGGTGGTCGTCGCCGAGCACGCGCGCACGACCAGCCTCGCCGACATCGACGTACCGGCCCTGACGCGTGCCGTACGCGCGGCCGTCTCCGCCCGGCACGGGCTGCGGCTCGCCGACGTCGTCCTCGTCGCACCCGGCACGGTCCCCCGCACCACCAGCGGCAAGGTGTCCCGGGCCCTGACCCGCACCCGCTATCTGGAGGGCGCCTACACGGCGGAGACCGCGGTATGACGGCCGCCGACACGAGAGCGCTGCTGCGCCGCCGGATCGCGGAACGGGCCGCCGAGTGGAACAACACCCCTGTCGACGACGTCCCGTTGGACCGCCCCCTGGCCGACCTCGGCATGTCCTCGCGGGACGCGGTCGTGCTGGCGGGCGAGTTGTCCTCGCTGACGGGCCACGAGCTGCCGGCGACCCTGCTGTGGGAGGCGCCGACCGTGGACGCGCTGGTGGAGCGGGTATGCGGTACGGCCACGCGAACTGCCGTACCGGAGGCCCCTGTTGCTGTGGCGCCGGGCGAGCCGGTGGCGGTCATCGGGGTCGGCTGCCGACTGCCCGGCGGGGTGCGCGGACCGGCCGACTACTGGCAACTGCTGCTCGACGGCGTCGACGCGATCAGACGTGTCCCCGAGGACAGATGGGCCGACTTCACGGCGTTCCCGCCTCCCGAAACACCGTTGCACGGCGGCTACTTGGACGACATCGCCGGGTTCGACGCCGACTTCTTCCGCATCACTCCGCGCGAGGCCGCGGTGATGGACCCCCAGCAACGCATCCTCCTGGAGGTCGTCCGCGAGACCCTCGACCATGCCGCCGTGCCCGCAACTTCCTTGGCGGGTACGGCGACCGGTATCTACGTCGGCGTCTCGGCCCCGGAGTACGGACAGCTCACCGGCGCCGACGCGAACGCCGTCGACCCGTGGGCCCCGGCGGGCGCGGCACTGAGCGTGACGTCGGGCCGACTGGCGTACGTGCTGGACACCCGCGGCCCCAACTTGGCGGTGGACACGGCCTGTTCGTCCTCCCTCGTCGCCGTTCACCAGGCCTGCGTCAGCCTGCGCACCGGCGAGACCGACACGGCGATCGCCGCCGGGGTCAACGTCCTCCTCTCCCCCGTCGTCGGCGTCGCCTTCGAACGAGCGGGTGCCCTCGCCCCGGACGGCCGCTGCAAGCCCTTCTCCTCGCTGGCCGACGGCATCGGACGCGGTGAGGGCTGCGCGGCGGTGCTGCTGAAGCGGCTGTCCGACGCGGAACGGGACGGCGACCGTGTCCTCGCGGTGATCCGCGCGACCGCCGTCAACTCCGACGGCCGTTCCAACGGCCTGCTCGCCCCCAACCCGGCTGCCCAGCAAGCCCTGTTGACCACCGCGTACGCACGGGCCGGACTCACCCCGGCCCACATCGACTACGTCGAGGCGCACGGCACCGGCACTCCGCTCGGCGACCCGATCGAGGCGGGCGCGCTCGGTGCGGTACTGGGCGCCGGCCGTGACCCCGAACAGCCGCTGCTGCTCGGCTCGGTGAAGGGGAACCTCGGCCACCTGGAATCCGCGGCCGGCATCACCGGCCTGGTGAAGACGGTCCTCGCCCTCCACCACGACCTGGTCCCGCCCTCACTGCACGGCGACTCCCTCGACGACGCACGGCTGCGTGTGGTCACCGAGCCCGAACCATGGCCCCGCTACGGAGGTACGGCCACCGCAGGCATCTCGGGTTTCGGGTTCGGCGGCACCAACGCCCATGCCGTACTGGAGGAATGGCGGCCCGCGCTGCCCCCGTTGGATGAGTCCGCCGCGCGCCTCCATCTCCTCTCCGACGTCGACACCGAGCGGGTCCGCGACACGGCGTCCCGTCTCGCCGCGTGGCTCGGTACGCCCGAAGGGAGCGCCGCCCGTCCCGCCGATGTGGCGCGCACGCTCGCCGGACGGGTGGGGCGCGGGCCTGTTCGCGCTGCGGTCGTCGCGCGTGACGGTGGCGAACTGGCTGATGCGCTGGGCGCGTTGGCCCAGGAAGGCAGCCCGGATGCGCGCGTGGTGACCGGTGACCGTGATCTCGTAGGGCGAGGTCCGGTCTGGGTGTTCTCCGGATACGGCAGCCAGTGGACCGGCATGGGGCGCCAACTGTTCCTGGAGGAACCGGCCTTCGCCGCCGCCGTGGAGAAGCTCGACGCGCAGGTGGCTGACGTGTTCGGCTTCTCCCTCCACGAGCACCTGGTCTCCGCCGGGGAACTCGACCGCCTGGACGTCGCTCAACCCGTCCTGTTCGGCGTCCAGTTGGCACTCGCCGAGTTGTGGCGGTCGTACGGTGTCGAGCCGGTCGCCGTGATCGGCCACTCCCTGGGCGAGGTGGCCGCCGCCGTCTGCGCGGGGGCGCTGGACGTGGCGGACGCGGCCCGGGTCGTCGCCGTACGGGCGCGGCTGCTGGGGCAGCTGCACGGGGGCGCGATGGCCGTCGTAGACCTGGATGACGGCGAACTGACCTCCTTGGAGCGGGACTTCCCGGGTGTGCACGTCGCCGTCCATTCCTCGCCTCGGCAGAAGGTCGTCACCGGTGACGAGATGGCGGTCGCCCGGCTGGTGCGTCGGCTGGAGGAACGGGGGCGTGCCGCCCGGGTCATGCGGGTCGTCGGCGCCGGGCACTCGCCTCAGGTGGACCAGCTGTTGCCGGAACTGACCGAGGCCCTCGCGGACGTCAAGGGGCGATCGCCACGCATCCCCGTCTACTCCACCGTCCTCGAAGACCCGCGCGGCGTCTGCGAGTTCGACGCCGGTCACTGGGCCGCCAACCTGCGTCGCCCGGTACGCCTGGACCGGGCCCTCGCCGCCGCCTCGGACGGACACACCGCCTTCGTGGAGATCTCGCCGCATCCGGTCCTGGCCAGATCCATCGCCGACAACGTGCCCGGTGCCCTCACCGTCGGCACACTGCGCCGCGATGCGAGCGGATCCGCCGCGTTTCTCAGGGAGTTGGGGTCCTTGTACGCGGCGGGACTGAACCTGCCCCTGCCGCCCGGCCGGGTCATCGATCTCCCCGCACCGCGCTGGCGGCACGTCAGGTACTGGTGGACCGACGGCCGAACTCCCGTCCTAGCGCCCGCCGCACAGCGTTGGAGCGAGCCGAGCCCAACAGCCGTAGAAGACTCGGTGACCGCCCGTGTCAGCCATCACATCGCCGCCGTCACCGGCCACCCGGCTGCCCGTATCACCCCCACCACGGCACTGACCGACCTCGGCCTGGACTCCCTCATGGCCGTCCGCATCCGTACCGCCCTGCAACGCGACTTCGGTGTCGAGCTGCACCTGCGTGAGCTGTTCGACGCCGCCACGGTCGCCGAAGTGGCGGACCGGATAGGTCAGTTGACCGACGCGCCGCCCCATCTCGCGCCGCTCTTCCTCTTCCACGCCGCCGGTGGGACCACCGACGTCTACCGCGCACTCACCGAACGCCTCGGCGAGGACCGGCCGGTGCACGGACTGGACCGGATCGAGGACGCCCACACCGTTTCCGAGAAGGCCCGCCGCTACGCCGAGGCGATCACTGCCGCTCATCCCAACGGGCCCTGTGTGCTTGCCGGTTGGTCCTTCGGCGGCTTTGTGGCGCAGGAGACGGCGCGCCAACTCACCGCCGCCGGGCGGGACGTCGAGCTCGTCGTGCTCGTCGACTCCGTACGGCCCCTCCCCCAGCCGGACCGCACCCCCGCCGACCGCATCCGGGCACACCTCACGGGCTTCGCCCGGCACATCGCCGACACGCACGGGGTCCAACTCCCCCTGCCCTACGACGAACTCGTGGCGTTGGACGACGACCACGAGCGCATCGACCTCGTGCTGCGCACCCTGCGCGGGGTCGTGAACGTGCCGCCCGCCGCGCTGGAGCACCAGCGTGCCTCGTACCTGGATCTGCGGATCGGCGAGGCGCATCAACCGGGCCCGTACGAGGGGCGGGTGGTGCTGTACCGGGCCACCGAACCGGCTCCGCACACCGTGCGTGACCCGGCGTACGAACGGGACGACGACGCGCTCGGCTGGGACGAGGTGTGCCCGTTTCTGACGGTCGTGCCGGTGGCGGGGCACCACCTGTCGCTGCTCGACCCGCCGTACGTCGACGAGATCGCCGCCCATCTGCGGCGGGTGCTCGCCTCTCCGGAGGGACCCGCCGAACCAGCCTGAGGAGCCGCCATGCCGCACCACCACCCCCACGGGATGTCCCGACGCGCTGTCACAAGGGCCACCGCGGCCACGGGACTTGCCCTCCTTTTCGGTGCCACGGCCGCCGTGGGCCGGGCCCGGGCCGCGACGCAGATCTCTGCGCGCACGTTCGACGTGTCCGTGTCGTCGCCCGCGCTGGGCCGCACCGCGCCGGTGCGGCTGATCCTGCCGTCGGACTTCGACGCGCGGCCCGGGCGGACGTATCCCGTGCTGTATCTGCTGCACGGGGCGCACGACGACTACACGTCCTGGACGCGGGAGACGGACATCGAGGCGTTCACCGCGGGCCGCGACCTGATCGTGGCGATGCCGGACGCCGGACCGACCGGCATCCCGAGCGCGTGGCGGGACGGTCCCGACTACGAGACCTTCCAACTCACGGAGGTTCCGGCGCTGTTGGCACGCGACTACCGGGCGTCCGGTGTGCGGGCCGTCGCCGGGGTGTCCACCGGGGGCTACGGTGCGATGGCGCACGCGGCCCGTCACCCGGGCGCGTTCACCGCCGCCGCGTCGTACAGCGGCATCCTCGACACCACCGCTCCCGGGGTGCCCTCGCTGGTGGACGCCATCGTGGCCCGCGAGAATCTGGCACCCAGCTCCCTCTGGGGCAATCCCCTTCTGGACCTGCCGACTTGGCAGGCCTTCAATCCGCGCGCGCGGGCCGGCGGACTGCGCGGGACACCCTTGTACGTGTCCAACGGCAGTGGTGTGGCCGGGGGTTCGGGCGACTGGCTGCCCGAGGTGCTGGAGAGTCTGCTGTGGCCCTCCGCACACAGTTTCACCGGTTTTCTCGCCCTGCTCGGCATTCCGGTGACCACGCACTTCTATTCGGGAGGAGGCCACAGCTGGGCTTACTGGAAAGGGGAGTTCACCACCTCGTGGCCGATGCTCGCCGGTGCGCTGGGGCTACCGGAGTGATGTCGGTGCAGCCGGGGCACGGAACGGAGCGCAGGGGACGACCGTCCAACACGGGACGTCCCCCTCGTCCCACGGGCAACAGTCCGTGGGCGAGCCGCCTCCGGGGGAAAGGAGTGTCCGTCGTGGCTGTCCCCACCCCGCGCGGAGTACCCACCGAGCCCGGAACCGCGCTGGTTCCGCCCGACCTGGCCGACCTGCTGCGCGCCCAACTCGCCGCCGTCTCCGCCGAGGTGGAGGACGTGGTGCGCAGACATGTCCCCGAGTACACGCGGCCGGCCGACGGGACCTATCGCGAGAACCTCAGGTCCGGGGTGGTGCAGGCGCTCACGCTGTTCGTCGACCACATCGCGGACCCGCACGGCCAGAACGCCGCGATGGCGGCGGCGTACTACGCGGAACTCGGGCGCGGCGAGGCCCTGGAGGGCCGCAGCCTGGAGGCGCTTCAGTCGGCGATCCGCGTGGGCGGGCTGCACGCGTGGCGGCTGATGGGCCGTACGGCGGAGGAACTCGGCCTGGATTCGGCGGTGGTGGCCGCGTTGGGCGAGCTGGCGTTCCGGACCGTGCACGAGGTCGCGGAGGCGGCCGCCGCCGGGTACGCGGAGGCGCAGTCGCGCAGCACGGACGAGGTGGAGCGGCGGCGCCGACGGCTGCTCGAACTCCTGCTGGGCGAGGGGCCGGTGGGCCCGGAGGCCTTGCAGGACCTGGCGCACGGCGCGCGGTGGCGAGTGCCTTCGCGGGTCGCCGTCATCGCGCTGGCGGGCCCCGCTGACCCGCGCGCGGAGGACCGGCCACCGGCGATGCCGGGCGCGCTGGCCGACATGGAGTCACGGCCGCCGCGCGTCCTGGTGCCGGACCCGGAGGGCTACGGCCGGTTCGGCGGGCGGTCGTTCGTCCTCGGCCTGGGCGGCCGTCCGGCGGCGATCGGTCCTACGGTCCCGGTCGTCGAGGCCGCGCGGTCGTTGCACTGGGCCACGCGGGCGCTGGGGCTGATGGGCCGCGGGGTGCTGCCCCGGCAGGGCGTGGTGCTGTGTGCCGACCATCTGTCGACGCTGTTGCTGCACAGCGACGAACCGCTGCTCGCCCAGCTGGAGTTGCGGGCCCTGGCACCGCTCGACGCCGCTTCCGAGGGCCAACGCCCGCGGCTGGCCGAGACGTTGCTCGCCTGGCTGCTCAGCGGCAGCAACGTCCCTGATGTCGCCGCCCGGCTCCACATCCACCCGCAGACGGTCCGCTATCGCCTGCGCCAGTTGGAGAAACTCTTCGGTGCGTCGCTGCACGATCCCGGCACCCGGCTGGATCTGATCCTCGCGCTGCGTTCGGCGGATTTGCGGGAGGGCGACCGCGAATCACGAGGCGGTGACCGAGACTCACGAGGCGACAAAAACAGCGAGAGTTTCTGAATTCCCGTCCATAACACCGGTAACGGGAACGCGAATACCTTCGGGACAGTCCTTTCCACAGGCGCCGCAAGCGCCCCACCCTCAAAGGATTCCCATGCGTATTCGCTTATGCCTCGCCGCGCTCTCGCTGGTCGGCGGGGCCGGGCTCGCCACCCTCTCCGCACCCACCGCATCGGCCGCCACCTGCTCGGACCTCGACGTCGTGGCGGCTCGCGGCACCTTCGAGCCGGGCACACTCGGCCTGATCGTCGGCGACCCGGTGTTCTCCGCGCTCCAGAAGAAAATCACCGGAAAGACTCTCTCCAGCTATGCGGTGAACTATCCCGCCGACCTTTCCCTGACGTCCGCCGCGACGGGAAACCTCGATGTGGTGAATCACGTCAACGCACAAGCGGCGGCCTGCCCCCAACAGCGTTTCATTCTCGTCGGCTATTCGCAGGGCGCGAACGTCGTCGACAACTCCATCGGAATCAGCAGCGCCGGCGCGGTGGTCGGCAGCCCGATCGTGGCGACCATCCCCGCAGTGGTGGAGCCGAAGGTCGCTGCCGTGCTGCTGTTCGGCAACCCGATCCGGGCCCTCGGCAAGAGCGTCACGGGCACCTATCAGAGCCGCACCATCGACTTCTGCGCCAACGGTGACCCCATCTGCCAGAACGGCGGAACCGACGTCCTCGCCCACCTCGGCTACACCTCCGACGCGGACGCGGCGGCCACGTTCGCGGCGGGCAAGGTCTGAGCCGTAGCGACGCTGTAGAGCACGACAACACGGTAGGGCCCGGGAGTTGATCCTCCTGGGCCCTAGTGGTTCGCGGGGAGAGCTACTTGGGCGACAGGGCGAACGCGGCGAGGTTGCTGGAGACGACCTCGGGACGGCCGTTGTTCTGGACGGGTGCCGCGGTCATCACGTCGAGGTGCTGGTAGCCGGGGGCGATCACGGGGTGCAGGCCGGCCGGGATGTGACCGGCGAGCAGGCCGTCGCCCGCGAGGACGGTGAGCGTCGGGTTGGCGGTCAACCCGCCCGGGTGCACGAGGAGTTGCTTCACCTGCGGCGAGGTGGCCAGCTCGATGTCGGTGACCAGCTTGGTCGGGAAGTACTGCTCGGTGAAGTCCAGCGGCTGCTCCCCCATGCTGCGGGCCAGTTCGTGGATGTCGGTGACCTCCTTGGAGGCGTTGGTGAAGGGGGTGCCGTCGGCCGACCGGTACCCGGGGTCGTCGGCGGCGCCGACACGGTCGTAATTGCGCCAGGTGTAGAGCGGCCCGTGCGGCTGGGCGGGAATCGCCTTGTACTCGACGCCGACGAGCTGCGACTGGTCCGAACTCCCGTTGGCGACCGGGAAGTTCTTGTCGACGATCGGGCCGCCGTCGAAGAAGCCGACGCTGCTCTGCAGGAACGCGAGGGGCACGGAGTTGTCGTCCATGAGCGACCCGAGCACGGCGTCGTTGGTGAGCCGGAAGTCCTTCACGGCAGGTGAGCCGGTGAGGAACGTGGCGGCGTCCTTGGAGAACAGGAAGCGGTTCGTGGCCTCGATGTTGACGTTGGAGGGGAGGTAGGACGGCAGGTCCGCCTCGCCGTCCGGGTTCTTTACGGCGCCCAGGCCGGCGATGGCGAGCAGGGTCATCGTCTCGGGGTTGAGCAGCACGGGTGCGGACAGCGAGCGGGACAGTACGCCGCTGTCGAGGCCGGCCTGTACGACGGCGTAACCGAGCCCGATGTCAGGCAAGTTGGTGTCGTCCGGGATGCTGCCGCTGAGGTCCGTCAGGTCGGTGGAGATCGTCGTGTCGAGGGCGAAGTACCCGGCGCACTGGTTCTGCCCGGCGTCCGCCGTGGTCGCGGGGTTGCCGTCGAAGTCGGCCGCCGCGAAGTACCCGGTGATGACACCGCCGAGGGAGTGCCCGCCGCACAGGACCTTCCTCTTGCGCAGCCCCTGGTCGGGCAACTCGGCGACGAGCAGGTCGTATTCGTCGCGCACGGTCTGTTCGATGCCGAGCTTGGCCATCCAGCCGAGCTGGTCGTTGCCGACGAACCCGGCGAAGGTCCGGCCGCCGACGGACTTGCCCCGGTAGTAGTAGTCGACGGCCGTGTGCTGGTCGCCGGAGGCGATACCGGTCGGATCCTCAAGGCAGTTGGAGCGCCGGTCCAGGGCCCAGAACTCGATGTGCCGTCCCTGCGCGGCGGCTTGGGCGACCGTGTCGCGGGCGACGCTGTCGAAGGCCCCGGCCCCTTCCAGGATGCCGGGCTGGGCCACGAGGATCCGGTCGGCGTCGGCCGACGCGCTCGGGCCGTCGGCGGAACGGTAGCGCAGATACGACAGCCAGTCGCACGCGGCCGGACGGGCGCCGAACGACTGCGGCAACGGCACTTTGACCCGCACCAGCGACTCGGCCACACCGTCGGCGGGATGCGTCGACGCCACCGGGATCTCGGTGCGGGCGCTCTCTCCCTGGGCCTGCGGAGCGGCGGCGGTGAGCGCGCCCGCGGTCAGCAACACCGCGAGCGCGGCACCGCGCCACGTACGTCCTGTGCTCGCGGCTCCGCGCCGCGAACTTCCTTTGCTGCGACTCGTGTTCATGGCCGGACCGTAGGACGGCCGGGACCACGGGATCAGGCGGTGCTCACAAGAACGCAGCGCACGCCTGTGTCCTTGTCACCTGCTCGCAGAGAACCTCTCAGCGGACCTCGCGAAGAACCTCGCGGCGAACGGGAGGGTCAGGCGTCCTTGATCGTCGCGGTGACGGGCGTGCCGGTCTCGACGGTACGGCTGACGGTGCACAGCCGGTCGTGCGAGACGGTGACCGCCCGCGGCAGGATCGCGCGGGCCCGGTCCCCGGCCTCCCCCTCCGGGAAGGTCACGGCGAAGGTGACCGCGAGGTCGGTCATGCGGTTGCCGAGGTCGTCGCTGACCTTGTTGCCGGTCACGGTGACGGTGAACCCGTCCGGCTCCGTGTGCCGGGTGGTGGCCACGTCGACGTCGGCCGCGGTGCAGCCTCCGATCGCGGCGAGCAGCAGCTCGACCGGGGTGAACTCGGTGCCGCCGCCGACGGCGGTACCGAAGTCGATGGTGCCGCCGCGGGCGTTGGTCGCGGTGAAGCGGCCGGGGGCGGTGCGGTCGACGGTGACTTGGCGCAGGGGGTTGTCGCTCATGGGGAGATCCTCGCAGAGCGCGCTGCCGAAGACCTCGACCGGTGCGGGCAGGTTGTGCACGTGCTGCCCGCACCGGCTGGCTCAGGAGACCTGCGAGGCGTCGACCAGGACGACCCGGTGGTTGTACTGGATCGTGTAGTACTTGGCGGCGCCGGTGACGTAGGTGTCACCCGAGACGAAGAAGTCGTCGGCGCTGACCGGGGGTTGGGTGGCGACGTAGGCCTGGCCCGCCGGGAAGCCGTAGACGGTCAGGGGCTTCTGGGTGGACGGGGACAGGCCGGACGGGTACTCCGACGCCTGCGGGTAGCCGGAGCCGTAGAGGGTCGCGGCCTGGTCGCCGGAGTGGAGGATCGTGGCGCCCGGCGCGGCGCAGGTGTTGACGCCGTGGGGGTTGTAGAACCACACCTTCGCGCCGCTGAACCAGATGGCGGTCCAGTCGCCGTCGACGTCGGCGACCACGAACTGCTGGCCGGCCTGGACGGTGCTGCCCCAGTCGTGGATCGAGTCGGTGCCCGCGCTCGCGCCGGGGTGGATGGCCGGGTCGGCGAACAGCGGCGCGTCCGCACTCGGACTGGTGCGCACCGGAAGGAGGTTGGAGGGTGCGGTGCTCTCGGTGCACGCGGTGGTGGCGCCCGTGGGGTCGTCGGCGGGGCAGACCTGGACGGTCTGCTGGTTGGTCGCGAACCTGGGGCTGATGGTGACCGCCGAGCCCACCCTCGGGGCGTGCCGGGCGGCGCTCTGCGCGTGGACCGCCCTCGACGGGGCGACCATGTTCATGAACGCCGTCCAGTCCCAGTACGGACCGGGGTCCCAGTGCATGCCGGCCACGTAACTGTCCTGCGGGCCGGGCACGTTGTCGTGGCCGATGATGTGCTCGTGGTCGAGCGGGATGTCGAACTTCGCGGCGAGGTACTTCACCAGGTCGGCCGTCGCCTGGTACTGCGCCTGCGAGTACCAGGTGGCACCGTGCGCGGCGTAGCCCTCGTGCTCGATGCCGATCGAGTGCATGTTGAACCAGTAGTTGCCGGCGTGGAACGCGATGTCCTTGGTGTGCGCCATCTGCGTGACGGCCGCGTCCGAGGCCCGCATGACGTAGTGCGCCGAGTCGCCGGAGCCCGCCGTCTGGAAGGTCTTGATCGCGTTGTCGTAGGACGACTCGGTGTCGTGCAGGACGATGTACTTGATCTGCACGCCGTCGCCCGGGCGGCCCGCGACCTGCCCGTTGGAGGCGGCCGCGGCGAGGAAGGTGCAGTCGACCGTGGCGGGGCACTCGGTGTCGGTGGCCGTCGCGGCGGTCTTCAGCTTCAGTTCGGACAGCTGCTGGGTCTCGGGCTGAATCGCTCGCCGCGCCGCGAGTTCGACGTGCTGTCCGTCGACGGTCGTCCGCGAGGCACCCGAGGACACGGTCTTGAAGACGCGGTCGGCGAAGAGCTGCGCGGCCTTCTTGTCGGAGGACTGGCTGTACTTGGCCACCGCGCCGTACCAGTCGGCCGGGTCGGTGGAGCTCTTGCCCGTCAACTCCCGCTGGTACGAGGCGAGTAGGGCGGCACCGGCGCGGATGTTCTCGCGGTCGTCGGTGCGCAGTCTCGTCGCCGGGGTGTCGGTGAGCTTCGCCGCCGCGTCGAGGGTGTGCAGGGCCGGGTCCGACGTCAGCTCGGCGAGGTCACCGCGGCCCGCGGCACCCGCCGCGCCCCCGGACACCATCTTGGCGGTGACGTCCGTCAGGTTCATCGGGCCGTATCCGCCCGAGGTGTTGTAGTGCCCGTCGTGGTCGTCCCACTGCGACTCCTGGTACGACACGGCCAGGAGCACGGGCAGTGGTACGCCGAACTCCTTCGCCGCGTCGGCGAAGGAGGACTGCCGGTCGGCGCCCGGGGGCTGGGCGGCCTGCGCCGTGGACGGCAGTACGGCGAAACAGCCTGCGGCCACGGCGCCGCCGGCCAGGATCCCGGCCAGCACCTTCCGGGGTGATCTTCTACGTGAGGATTGCTGCAAGGATCTTTCCCTTGTATGTAGTGCCCTGAGGCGGACGTGCGGGGTGACGCCTGCCCGAACCACTGTGCGGAAGCCTCCAGCATCACCCACCGGATGTCACAACTCCCGCAGCGGGAACGCGAGTCGGCGATTCCCTCAGTGGTCCCACTGGTCACGACGCCATCCGGTGCGGCCCGGTTGCCTCAGCCGAGGAACGACACCCGCCCCGTCACTCGTCGTTCACCCAGCGCATGAGCCGTTGCAGGGGATAGAAGCCGTCGTGGGACAGGCCCGGTGGCATCCCGCCCGCCTTGCCGAGGGACACGACGCGCTGCACGCCGGCGCAGGCGAGGGCATCGCGCAGTTCCGCCTTGCGGGTGTCCGGATATACGCCGACCGTCTGGGTGGCGACTCCGGCGTACGCGACCGCTTCCCTCAGCTCGGCCACCGGGACGACGTCGACGATCTTTCCGTCGGGGTGGAAGTCGACCGGTTCGGGCGAGCGGATGACCAGGCCCCGGCCGTCGTAGCCGCCCCACACCCGGTAGTCGGGTGTCATGGACCGCAGCACGTCGATCTCCTCGCGGAGTTCCGCGGTGACCCGCGGGCCGTCGGCCGAGCTGAACTCCCTTGCCACGCCCAGTCGTTCGCACAGCAGATCGGCGTAGCGGTCGGCGTCCGCCCAGGAGCCCTCGACGAACTGGAAGCGGCTGGCCACGCAGGCCTGTTGGTTGAAGAAGGTGGCGTCGGTGGCGCCCGCGTCGGCGGCTCGGGCAAGGGACTCGGGGGACTCGAACGCCTCGCGGCCGATGAGCGAGATGGAGGTCTTGGGGTCGAAGGAGACGAGTTCGAAGCCCGGGCCGACGTAGCGCAGTGCGCCGCGGATCGTGGACTCGCCGCCCCAGGCGACCAGCTTGTCGAAGAACTGCGGGCGGAACAGCACGCTCTCCACCGTCTCGTCGCCGCCGCGCCAGTACACCGCGGAGAACGAGCGGACCACGGGGTGGCCGGGGGCCACCGCCGCCATCGTGCGCAGGATCGCGGTCGCGGTGAACAGGTCGTTCGAGGGCAGTTTCAGCAGGTTGACGCCCTTGGTGAGGGCGCCGCGCACGACGGACATCGCGGCGACGCCGGGTGCGTTGCCGGCGATGATGTGCACCAGGCGCGGCGGGAACGCGCGGGTGGCGGCGGTCCGGTTGTCGGGCAGGCGCACCTCGCGCCAGCCGTCGAGGACATCCGCTCCGCCGAGTTCGTGGTCGATCTGGGCGTACAGGCCGGGTCGTTGGAAGCTGCGCCACAGAAGGGCGTAGGCGCGTTCGAGGATCTCGGCGGGCAGCGGGCTGACCGGGATCATGCGGTCCAGGGCCTCGGCGAGCAGTCCCTCGCGGTCCGCCTTGAGGGCCTCGCCGGTCTCCACGAGGAGGTCGACGATCTCCGCGACGGGCACCTGGAAGGCGGGGCCGGGTTCGGTGCGGGGCCGGACGAGGCGGTCCAGGTCGAGTGCCGGTGCGGTGAAGGCCGAGCCGGAGCGGCCGTACGCGACGGGTGAGCCGTGGTCGACCTCGCCGCGCACCACGTGCACGACCTCGGTGTCGGTCGTGGTGCTCATCAGTGGATCATCCCCCGCACATAGGAGTCGAGTGTCGCGGCGCAGGTGATCTTGTCCTCGCCGCCGAGGTCGCCGTAGCGCCGGATGTCCGGCAGGACGGTCGGTCCCGTACGGCCGCAGTCGCAGGGCGAGAAGTCGACGAGGACCCGGTCGCCGCTGATCAGGCCGCCCCAGCGGCCCTCCAGCGATACGTCCAGGAAGGCGAACCGGCCCTCCACCACGCCCTGTTCGGTGTTGAGCAGCTTCTCGCCCGGCTCGTCGAGGACCAGCGGGATCACCCATGGCGGCACGTGGTAGTTGCCCTGCTCGCAGGCGAGGCAGGAGCCCTGGAGTTCCGTCATGCCGTAGCTGCGCACGCGCCGTACGCCGTCGTAGAAGGCGGCGAACTGCTGCTGGTAGTCGTCGGGCAGGACCCCGTTCTTGTTGCCGCCGCCGCTGAGGACGAGCGTGTCGGGGTGGAGGCTCCCGTCGGGTACGCCCTGGGCCCGCAGGGCCTGGATCAGGGTGAACTGCTGGTTGTTCATCCCGGCGATCAGCAGCGGCTCGGTCCGGTGTGCGGCGATGTCGTCGACGATCTGCGCGACGGCCGCGCCGAGTTCCTCCTCGCGGGCTCCGGACGCGGCCTCGAAGGAGCTGATCTCCCGCGGGGTCGCGGTGCCTTCCGCCATCCGGCGGCGCAGCAGGGCGCTGCTCATCAACTCCGAGACCCGCATGGGGTCTTCGGTGAGCAGCCGGGTCTCGCCGGGCCGGACGAAGACGTCCGCGTGCCAGCGGTAGCCGTCGATGGAGCGCATCGGACCGCTCGCCGGTGCCAGGAGATAGCCGCGGCGGGTCCGCTCGGGCGGCAGCGGGTCGGGCCAGCAGGTGAGGTTCTCCAGGATGTCGTGCAGGAAACTCAGGTCGCTCGCGGCGCAGTTGAGGAAGGAGACCTTTCCCGAGGTGCCGCTGGTGATGTACGGGCGATGGCCGGCGGCGGTGACGCGGTCGGTCCACTCGTCGATGTCGGTCACGCCCTCCACGTCGACGTCTCCCGGCTCGACCACCGACACCGTCGAGTACCAGCGCAGCAGCCGGTCCCACCGGCCGCCGGTGATGAGGGAGAGGGGGTACGACTTGTAGCTGGTGTGGGAGAACAGCAGGGGGACGAGGTCGTCGGGGCTCTCGATCCCGTGGACGCCGCTCTCCTCCGCCCGGGTGCGCAGCAGCGGGATGCGCTCGCGGTGCGCGGCGAAGGCCTCGCGCGCCGCGTCGAGCTGCAACTCCCGTAGTTCCCGGGCGGGTTGGTCGAATGTGTCACCGGACCGGACGAGGGCCCGGATCTGCTCACGTGCGCTGGGCACGGCAACCACCTCCATCAGTCATGAGGACGGGTTCTTGGCGAGATAGGAGGACTCGATGGCGTCGAGGTCCCCGCGGAGTTCCTTCGGGGTGCCGGCCATGACGACGCGGCCCCGGCGCAGGACGTAGACGCGGTCGGCGATGTCGAGCACCTTGCGCACGTGCTGTTCGACCAGCAGTGCGCCGAGGCCCTGGTCGGCCGCCTCACGGACGGCGCGCAGGAGCCGGTCGACGACCAACGGGGCGAGGCCCAGGGAGAGTTCGTCGGCCAGGAGGAGACGAGGGGTACGGCACAGGGCGCGCGCCAGCGACAGCATCTGCTGCTCGCCGCCGGACAGCATGCCCGCGCCGGTCTTCAGGCGTTTCTCCAGTTCGGGGAAGAGGGCGACGGCCCGGTCGGGCGGCACGCGCCCGACCCGTAGGTTGTCGGTGGTGTCGAGGCGGGAGAAGACCGCGCGTTCGCCGACGTAGGCGAGGCCCTCGCGGGCGCGGCGGTGCAGGGGCGCGTGGCCGGGGGTGCCCAGCCAGCGGATCTCGCCGCTCATCGGGGTCAGGTCGCCGGACAGCGCCCTGAGGGTGGTGGTCTTGCCCGCGCCGTTGGGGCCGAGCAGGGCGACGACCTCGCCCGGCCGGACCTCCAGGTCGAGGTCGCTCACGACGGGTCGGCTGCCGTATCCGGCGGACAGGGCGCGGGTCGCTATCAGGGGCACATCTGTGTCGTGCACGAGGTCTCTCCTCAACCGGAGTCGGCCGGAAAACGAAGTCGACCGGAAACCGAAGTCGACCGGATACGGCGGCCGGCCGGACCGAAGCGGGCTCAGCCGTGCGACGCGCCCGTCAGCACCTTGCGGACGTCGACGAAGGTCGACCCGGCCTTGGCCCACTCGATCTTCCCGTCGCGGATGGTCAGTTCGGTCGCGGTCGTGTTGTGGATGCGGTCCAGACCCTTGATCGGCAGGGCCGTCGACGCCTTCCAGTTCAGGGGCGGGGTCAGGCCTCCGGTGTCGATGCCGGAGGTGGTGTTCAGCTCCTTCACCAGCGCCTCGGCGGAGATCGTCGGCAGCTTCTTGGCGGCCTCGGTGAAGACCTTGAAGGCGACCCAGGTCGTGGCGTTGGCGCCGTTGGTGGTGTCGATGTCCTTGCCCTTGGCCGCCGCGACGAAGTCCTTCCAGACGGCGTCGGAGGTCGGCGGGTAGTAGCCGGTGATCGCGGCGCCCTCCAGCGGGCTGCCGCTGCCTCCGGTGCTCGCTGCCAGTTGCGGGGTGAGGTTGCCGACCACGCTGGCGAGCTTGGTCTTGTCGCCGGACTGGACGTACGACTTCACGAACAGGTCCGAGGCGGTGCCCAGGATGACGCTCACACAGTCGCTGCCCTTGGTCGCGGCGACCTGCGGGGCGAGGTCGGTGGCGGTGAGCGGCACCTTGAGATCCTTGGGTGCCGCCCCTCCGGCGGAGGTCACGCCGAGGGTGAGGAACTGCGAGACGACGGCCGCGGCGGCCACGTCGTACCGTACGCCGGTGATCTTCTTGCAGCCCTGCTCCACCAGCTGGCGGCCGTGGGCGGCGAACACCACCGGGGTGCCGCCGTTGACCGGGAAGGACAGCGGGTTGGAGAACTCCGCCGCCGAGACGCCGGTCCCGCCGATGTACGGGATGCCGGCCTTCTGCAGGATGGGCATGTAACGGTCGCCGGCGAGGCTGTAGGAGCCGACGACCGCGGCGACCTTGTCGGCGACGGCCTGCTGGGCGCACTTCTCGGCCTCGTCGGGGTCGCCCTTCTCGTTGCAGAACTCGACCTTGAGGGGTCCGCCCTTGATCCCGCCGTTGGCGTTGATCCACTTCTCGTAGGCCGTGGCGGTGAGGTGGATCCCGGGCTGGGCGCTGCCCTGGGTGTTCTCCGGCGCCCAGACCATCACCTTGACCGGGGTGCCCTTGAGCGAGGAGGTCTCGGCCGAACTGCTTGCCGCCTCTCCCCCGCACCCTGCGGCGAGCAGGGCTCCGGTCACCGCGAGAGCGCTCGCTGCGGCTGTTCTGCGTCGGCGTGAGTCGTTCATGGTCCCTCCGGGGCTCGCGCCCAAAGTGGGCGACGTCGAGATGCCGAACAGCATGGGGCGCATTTTTGGGTTAGTGAAGTACTCTCGGCACAATTATTTAAATGAATACACTGTCTCGTCCCGTGTCTGGGAGGTTCCTCGGATGGACGACGTCCTGCGTTTCGCCCTGCTCGGCCTGGGTCTCGGCGCCCTCTACGCGCTCACCGCGCACGGCATCGTGCTGGTCTACCGGGGCTCCGGCGTCCTGAACTTCGCGCACGGCGCGATCGGGATGGCCGGTGCCTACGTCCAGTGGGAGCTGGCCGTCAACCACGGCGTGCCGTACTGGCCCGCCACCGCGTGCGGCGTGCTCACCTCCGCCGTACTGGGCGTGCTCACCCACCTGTTGGTGATCCGCCCGCTGCGCAGGGCGTCCACCCTGGCCCGGCTGGTCGGCACCCTCGCGGTGTTCATCGTCCTCACCGCGATCGCCGTCAAACGCTACGGCGACAGCCTGCAGCTGGTCCCGGGCAAGCTGCCCACCCGGCTGCTGACGATCGCCGGGGCCACGGTCTCCGAGGACCGCGTCTGGCTGCTCGGGATCGCGCTCGCCGTGACCGCGGTGCTCCATCTCCTCTACAAGCGCACCCTGTTCGGGCTGGGCACCACAGCGGTCGCGGAGAACGAGAGCATCGCCGCCTCGCTCGGCTGGTCCCCGGACCTGATCGCCGCCGGCAACTGGGCACTGGGCTCCGCGCTCGCGGGGCTGACGGCCATCCTGATCGTGCCGGTGATCGGCCTGTCGGTGACCGGGCTGACCACGCTGCTGCTGAGCGCGCTGGCCGCCGCCCTGGTCGGCAGGTTCTCGTCGTTCCCGATCACCCTGGCGGGCGGGCTGGTCATCGGTGTCGCGCAGTCCGAACTGACGCGCTTCGGCTCCGGAGTCACCGGCCTCGCCTCGTCGGTGCCGTTCCTCTTCATCGCCCTGGTGCTGGTCGCGCGGGGCCGGGCGCTGCCGCTGCGCGGCACCTTCCTCGACCGGCTCCCGGCACTGGGCACCGGCAGGGTCCGTCCCGTCCCCCTCGCGCTGGCCGTCTTGATCGGGCTGGTCCTGGTGAGCCTGTCGACACCGCTGTGGGCCGACGCGATCACCAGCACCCTGGTGCTCTCCCTGATCATCCTGTCGATCATCGTGGTCACCGGTTACGCGGGACAGGTGTCGCTCGCGGCCTACGCCCTCGCCGGGACCGGCGCCTTCATCGCCGGGCACGCGGCGGCGGACTGGGGCTGGCCCTTCGAACTCGCCTTGCTGGCAGGTGTGTTGGGGACCGTCCCGATCGGCCTGCTGTTCGCGTTGCCGGCCGTGCGTACCCGCGGGGTCAACCTCGCGATCATCACGCTCGGACTCGGCACCACGCTGGAGGCGATGGTCTTCCAGAACACCGACCTGTCGACGACACCCGGCAGCGACGGCATCGCGGTGGGCAGGCAGACACTCTTCGGCATCAGCATCTCCGGGGTCGACCATCCGCAGCGCTACGCCGCCGTGGTGCTGGTGCTGTTCGTCGCCGCCACGCTCGTGGTCGCCAACGTCCGGCGCGGCAGGACCGGCCGTCGCCTCATCGCCGTACGGGCCAACGAGCGGGCCGCCGCCGCCCTGGGCATCGACGTCCGTGCCGCCAAGCTCTACGCCTTCGGCCTGTCCTCGGCCGTCGCCGCGCTCGCCGGGGTCCTCACCGGCTTCCGCTCCACCTCGGTCGTCTTCTCCGACTTCGCGAGCTTCGACTCCGTCACCGCCCTCGGGCTCGCCGTCATCGGCGGTGTCGGCTTCCTCGTCGGCCCGTTGTTCGGCGCCACGTTCGGCGCGGGCACGGTCGGCGCCCGGTTCGGGGACCTGGTGGTGCCCGGGCTGAGCGAGTGGATGCCGTTGATCGGCGGGATCATCCTGGTGCTGACCCTGGTGGGCAACCAGGACGGCATCGGGAGGGAACTCGGCAGGCAGACGCGGGGACTTGAGCGAAAGCTGCGCCCGCAGCGTGCTGCTATGACGCCCGAGAAGGAAGCGGCTCCCCTGCCGGATGTCCCCCGCGCCGCACCCCTCCCCCTGCACGTACGCGACCTCACCGTCCGCTACGGCGGTGTCGTCGCCGTCGACGGGCTCTCCCTGGACGTCGAACCGGGCCGGGTGGTGGGTCTCATCGGCCCCAACGGCGCCGGCAAGACCTCCGCCATCGACGCCGTCACCGGCTTCACCCGGGCCGCGGCCGGCAGCGTCCGCCTCGGCGAGCGGGACGTGACCCGGGTGCCGGTGCACCGGCGGGCCGGTGCCGGGCTGAGCCGGTCCTTCCAGTCACTGGAGCTGTTCGAGGACATGACGGTGCTGGACAACCTCTACGCCGCCTGCGAGCGACCGGGCCGCTGGACCTGGCTCACCGACCTGGTCCGCCCCGGCAGCCGCCCGCTGCCCGCCCAAGTGCTCGTCGCGGTACGGGAGTTCGGGCTCCAGGACAGTCTGGACCGGCCGGTGGGAGACCTGTCGTACGGCGAACGGCGGTTGCTGGCGATCGCGCGGGCGGTGGCGACCTCGCCGTCGGTGCTGCTGCTGGACGAACCGGCGGCGGGGCTGTCCGACGACGAGACACGGGAGTTGGCCCGGCTGGTGCGGCGGCTCGCCGAGGACTGGGGCATGGGGGTGCTGCTCGTCGAGCACGACGTCGACATGGTGATGAGCGTGTGCGACCAGGTCGTCGTCCTCGACTTCGGCCGCCGGATCTGCGCCGGCACCCCGGACGAGGTGCGCCGCGATCCGGCGGTCAGGGCGGCCTACTTGGGCGACCTGGAGCCGGAGACGACGGCCTGAGCGCAGCCGCCCGGGCCGAGGCGATGGCGTCCGCCTCGGCCGAGCCGGCTATCTCCCCCGCCGCGCGGGTTCGGACGGCGAGCGGGCGTGACGCGAGCGGCCCGCGGGCTTTCGCGCCGTGGGCCGGTCGAAGGCGATCCGGTGAACGAAGTGGCCGACGCCGACGCGCGGTTGACGGACCGGGTTCGTACGCCGGCGTTCGGAGGTGCGCCCCCTACGGGACTGCGTCACGCCTCGCGCAGGTCCGCCACGTAGGGCGCGTGGGACAGCAGCCCGCCGTCCACGCGCAGGGTGTGCCCGGTGATGAAGGCGGACTCGTCGGAGGCGAGGAACACGACCGCCGACGCGACGTCCTCGGGCCGCCCGAGGCGTGGAGTGAGGTGATGGCGGAGCATCTTCTCGCGGATCGCCCCGTGCGCCGAGCCGGAGCTGGCCGGCGTGACGATGAACCCGGGGGCGATGGCGTTGCAGCGCACGCCCTGCTTGCCGTACTGGGTGGCGACGTACTGCGTGAGGTTGATGAGGGCGGCCTTCGAGGCGCCGTACGCGGGGTTGCGCAGGTCGCCCGCGAGACCGGCGCCGGACGAGGTGTTGATGATCGAACCGGCGCCGCGGGCGATCATGTGCGGGACCGCGGCCTGGATCGCGACCATGGTGCCGCGCAGGTTGATCCGCATCGTGTCGTCCCAGACCGCCGGGTCGGCCTCCAGGACGGCGAGGTCCTTGCGGGCGGCCAGGTGGGTGGCCGCCGCGTTGTTGTGCAGGACGTCGAGGCCGCCGTAGGTGTCGACCGCCGTGGCCACCATGGCCCGTACGGAGTCGATGTCGCCCAGGTCGACCGGGACCGCCGTGGCGGATCCGCCGGCTGCCCGGATCTCCTCCGTGACCGCCTTGGCTCCGTCGAGGTTCAGATCGGCCACGACCGTGTGGGCGCCCTCGGCCGCCACGCGGCGGGCGGTGGCGGCACCGATGCCGGACGCGGCGCCGGTCACGATCGCGATCCTGTCGTCGAGTCGTCCCATGACTCAACCACCTTTCTCAGTCGGTGAGTTCGCTGCCGACGACGGAGACGAAGGAGACGCATTCGCCGGGGCCGCCGCCGAGGTTGTGGGTGAGGGCGAGCGAGCGCCCCTCGGCGAGGGTGCGGACCGTCCGCTCGGGCGGTGCCTCGCCGCGCAGTTGGAGCCAGGCCTCGAACATCATGCGCAGCCCGGAGGCGCCGATGGGGTGGCCGAAGGCCTTCAGGCCGCCGTCCGGGTTGACCGGCAGCGAGCCGTCGAGGTCGAAGGCGCCGCTGGTGACGTCCTTCCATGCCTGTCCTCGTTCGGAGAAGCCCAGGTCCTCCATCAGCACCAACTCCGTCGGTGTGAAGCAGTCGTGGACCTCGGCGAGCGCGAGTTCGGCGCGCGGGTCGGTGATGCCGGCCTGCCGGTAGGCCTCCTTGGCCGAGACGACGACCTCGGGGAAGGTGGTGAAGTCGTAGTCGGGGTCGAGGAGTCCGTCCGCGGGTCCCGCGACGAAGGACAGGGCCTTCACGAAGATCGGCTTGTCGGTGTACCGGTAGGCGTCCTCGGCGCGTACGACGATCGCCGCCGCCGAACCGTCGGAGACCCCCGAGCAGTCGAACACGCCCAGCATGCCCGCGACGATCGGCGCCGACCGGATGCGCTCCAGCGGCACCTCCTTGCGGAACTGGGCGCGCGGGTTGCGGGCGCCGTTCATGTGGTTCTTCCAGGCGATGCGGGTGATGACGTCCTTCAACTCCTCTTCCACCAGGCCGTACTTGGCGGCATAGGCGGGGGCGAGGAGGGAGAAGTTCGCCGGGGCGGTGATCTCACCGCGGCTGTCGTCGCCCGCGCCCGGCATCGTGGTGCCCGAGAGCCCGGACATGCCGGAGTCCTTGAGCTTCTCCACGCCGACCGCCATCGCCACGTCGTAGGCGCCCGAGGCGACCGCGTAACAGGCGTTGCGCAGCGCCTCGGAACCGGTCGCGCACATGTTCTCCAGGCGGGTGACCGGCTTGTACGGCAGGTGCAGGGGGCGGCTGAGGGTCAGTCCGGAGACTCCGGAGGCCTGGGTGCCGAGCCAGAACGCGTCGATGTCGTCGAGCGTGATGCCGGCCGAGGTGACCGCCTCGCCCACGGCGTCCACCAGCAGGTCGTCCGCCGAGCGGTTCCAGTGTTCGCCGAAGGGCGTGCACCCCATGCCGACGATCGCGACCCGGTCCCGGATTCCGTGCGAGCTCATGCGCCTGTCCCCTCGGTCTCGCCGGTGCGTACCGGGCGGGCCTTCCAGAAGTAGTTGTGGACGCCGGCGGCGGTGACCGTGCGCCGGAAGGTCATCTCGACCCGGGCGCCGATGACGGCGTCGGCCTCGGTGGCGTCGGTGAGCTGGCAGCGGAAGCGGCCGCCGCCGTCGTAGTCGACGACCACGACGAGCATCGGCGGGCTCGGTGTGTGGGCCAGCCGGTCCACGGTGAACGTGGCGACCGTGCCCCGCACCTGTTCCATCGGCTCGTCGGTCATGGCGTCGACGCTCCGGCAGGACACGCACACCCGGTCCGGCGGCAGATGCCGGGTCCCGCACTTCTCGCAACGGGAGGCGACGAAGCCGTACTTCCAGCTGTTTCGGCGGTGCGCGGGCGGCGCGTAGGGCGGCTCGGGGTCGGGCCTGCGGGGCGGCTCGCGGTCGAGGAGGCCACGCCAGGAGAGGTAGGTGGCGTACGGCATGGGGGCGCTGCCCGCACCGATCTGCGCGGCGACCGGGCGGGCGGCGCGGTGTGCGGGCAGGGCGTCGGTGGTGCGCAGGAGCAGGACTCCGGCGCCGTCGCCGAGGACGACGAGCGCGATGATCCGGCCGGGTTCGGCCCGGTCGAGGACGTCGGCGAGGAGCAGGCCGGGCTGGGCGGTACCGGCGTTGCCGATCGCCGCGGTGAGGTCGGCGGTCGCCGCCTCGGGACGTACGCCTGAGGTACGACGCACCGTGGCGCACGCGCGCGCGTGCAGGCCGGAAACGATGAGGTGGTCGACGGCGCCGCGGTCCAGCCCCGCCTGGTCGAGGGCGGCGCTGAGCGCCTTGTCCGCGAGGGAGGCGTAGATCTCCTCGGCGAAGCGCTCCTCCCAGACGCGGGAGGCGGGCGCGCCGGGCAGCCGCCAGCGGTCGAGGATCTCGTCGCTGACCGTGTCGTGGGCGAGCAGCTCCGCGATCACGGGGGCTCCGTTGCGGTGCCCGCCGAAGGCGAAGGCCGCAGCGCCGTCGCCGCCCGCGCTCTCCTCGGCGCCGCCGGGCAGGCCGGTGCGCAGGTCGGAGAGGACCGCGAGGGTCGGCACCGGGGAGCGGGCGGCGGTGACCAGCGCGCCGAGGCCGGAGCGGACGGAGCCCGCCATGTCGACGGCGAGGACGTGCGGGTCGAGGCCGAGCGCCGCGTGGACGGCGGTCGCGTTGGTCTTGTCGAGGTAGGCGGGCGCGGCGGTGGCGAGGAACAACTGGCCGATGCGGGTGCGCAGTCCGTCCCGGGCCAGCGCGGACCGGGCCGCCTCGACGGCCATCGAGGTGGTGTCCTCGTCGTAGCCCGCGACCGCGCGCGTGCCCCGGGACGGGGGCGTCCCGAGGGTGGCCGCGATGTCGGCCCGGGCGAGGCGGTGGTACGGCACGTAGGCGCCGTATGCGATCAGTCCGGCCATCAGCGGCCTCCATTGGCGTCGATTGCGGGCGTCCGTTCGAAGACGGCGGCCAGGCCCTGGCCGCCGCCGAGGCACATGGTCTCCAGGCCGAACCGGGCCTGGCGGCGGTCGAGTTCGCGGAGCAGGGTGGCGAGGATGCGGCCGCCGGTGGCGCCGACGGGGTGGCCCAGCGAGATGCCGGAGCCGTTGACGTTGAACCGCTCGAAGTCGGCCTCGGTCAGGGCCCATTCGCGGGTGCAGGCGAGCACTTGGGCGGCGAAGGCCTCGTTGAGTTCGAGCAGGTCGATGTCGGCGAGTTTCAGCCCGGCGCGGTCAAGTGCCTTGGCCGTGGCGGGTACCGGGCCGATGCCCATCGTCTCCGGGGGGACGCCCACGACGGCCCAGGAGACCAGGCGGGCCAGGGGGCGCAGGCCGAGTTCGGCGGCGCGCTCGGGGTGGGTGACGATACAGAGGGCGGCGCCGTCGTTCTGTCCGCTGGCGTTCCCGGCGGTCACGGTCGCTTCCGTGTCCTGCCGTCCCAGTACGGGGCGCAGGCTCGCGAGTTTCGCCAACGTCGAGTCGGGGCGCGGGTGTTCGTCGGTGTCGACGACCGTCTCACCCTTCCTGGTCCGCACGGTGACGGGCACGATCTCGTCGGTGAAGCGGCCCTCCCGCTGGGCGGCGACCGCCTTCTCGTGGGAGCGCAGGGCGAGTTGGTCCTGCTCCTCGCGGGAGATGGCGTACTCGCGTCGCAGGTTCTCGGCGGTTTCCAACATGCCGCCGGGAACAGGGTGGTTGACGCCTCCGGAGGTGACCCGGCCGCGGGCCAGCCGGTCGTGCAGGGTGGTGCCGGCGCCGCGCACGCCGAAGCGGACGCCGGTGGTGTAGAACTCGGCCTGGCTCATCGACTCGACGCCGCCGGCCAGGACGAGGTCGCTCGCGCCGGTCTGCACCTGCATCGCCGCCGTGATGATCGCCTGCAGTCCGGAGCCGCAGCGCCGGTCGATCTGGAGTCCCGGCACCTCCACCGGCAGGCCCGCGTCCAGGGCGGCCACGCGGCCGATGGCCGGGGCCTCGCCGTTGGGGTAGCACTGGCCCAGCAGCACGTCGTCGACGGCGGCGGGCGGAATACCGGTGCGGTCCAGTACGGCGCGTACGACGGCGGCGGCCAGCTCGGTCGCCGGCACGTCGCGGAAGACGCCTCCGTAGCCACCGACGGGGGTACGCACGGGTTCGCAGATCACCGCGTCACGCAGGAGGGCGGGCATCGGCCATGCCTTTCATGAGGGGTCACATGTACCGGCCGCCGGTCACCTCGACCACGGCTCCGGTGACGTAGCTCGCCATGTCGGAGGCGAGGAAGAGGACGACCTGGGCGACCTCGGCGGGTTCGCCCGCGCGGCCCAGGGGGATCTCGGCGAGCTTCGCGTCCCAGGCGGCCGGCGGCATCGCCTCGGTCATGGCGGTGCGGATCAGACCGGGCTGTACGGCGTTGACGCGGATGCCGGCCTTGGCGAGTTCCTTGGCGGAGGCCTTGGTGAGGCCGATGAGTCCGGCCTTGGCGGCGCTGTAGTTCGTCTGGCCGAAGTTGCCGACCTTGCCGGCGATGGAGGAGATGTTGACGATGCTGCCGCCGCCTCCGTGCGCGCGCATCGCCTCGGCGGCGTACCGCGTGCCGTTCCAGGCGCCGGTCAGGTGGACGTCGACGACCGCGCGGAAGTCGGACGCGGCCATCTTGCGCAGGGTCGCGTCGCGGGTGATCCCGGCGTTGTTGACCATGACGCCGACCGGTCCGAAGGTGTCGGCGCAGTGGGCGACCAGGGCGGCGACCTCGTCCTCGTCGGTGACGTCGCAGCGCAGCGAGGCGGCGGCCACCCCGTTCTTGGCGAGGCGTTCGGCGGCTTCCGTCGCGGCGTCCTCGTTGATGTCGCCGAGGACGACGGACGCGCCCGCGGCGCCGAGCACAGCGGCGATCTCGAAGCCGATGCCCTGCGCGCCGCCGGTGATCACCGCGTTGCGGCCGTCCAGCAGTCCCATGTCAGCCCGCTCCCGACTCGACGCTATTCCACTTAAATAGATAACCTATTATGCTGAAACAATCAATACAGCGATCGGCTGGGCGAGCGGGGCCGGGCGAGGAGAGCACACGGGTGGACATCAGCTATCCCGCGGAGACCGAGACGTTCCGCACCGAGGTCAAGGAGTTCCTCGCCGAGGAGCTGCCGCCGGACTGGAAGGGCATCGGCGCCCTGGACGAGGAGGCGGCCTGGTCCTTCGCCCGCGACTGGCGGCGCCTGCTCGCCGAGCACCGCTATCTCTCCCTCGCCTGGCCCGAGCGGTACGGCGGCCGTGGCCTGTCCAAGCTCCACCAGGTGGTCCTGATGGAGGAACTGGCCCTGGCCGGTGTGCCGTTCGGGCTGCCGCAGGACACCTTCGGCGTGAAGATGCTGGCGAACACACTGCTGCGCTGGGGTACGGACGAGCAGCGCGGCCACTTCCTGCCGCGCATCCTCAGCGGCGCGGACACCTGGTGCCAGGGCTACTCGGAGCCCGACGCGGGCTCGGACCTGGCCTCACTCACGACGCGCGCCGTCCGCGAGGGCGAGGAGTGGGTGATCGACGGCCAGAAGGTGTGGACGTCCGGCGCCCACCACAGCGACTGGATCTTCGTCCTGGCCCGCACGGACCGCGACGCCTCCAAGCACCGCGGCATCTCCTTCCTCCTCGTCCCGCTGGACCAACCCGGCGTCGAGGTACGGCCGTTCCGCATGATGAGCGGCCAACTCCACTTCAACGAGGTCTTCTTCAACGGCGCCCGCACCCGCGCCGATCTCGTCGTGGGCGGCGTCGACAACGGCTGGACAGTTGCCCAGAGCCTGTTGGGCGTGGAGCGCGGGGAGGAGGCGGCCACCAACCCGATCCTGTTCCGGGCCGAGGTGGAACGCCTGGTGCGGCTGGCCCGCCTGTACGGCAGGGACCAGGACCCGGTCATCCGGCAGCGGATCGCCTGGTGCTGGTCCAAGGTCGAGATCATGCGCTACCTCGGCTACCGCATCCTCACCGGCTGGCTCAAGGGCGCGGAGCCGGGCCCCGAGACGTCGATCGCCAAGCTGTACTGGAGCGAGTACCACACCAAGGTCACCGACCTGGCGATGGACATCATGGGCCTGCACGCCCAAGTGCCGGTCGGCCGACCGCCGTTGCGCACCTACCGCACCGACGACCCGGGCGCCGCGAACTCCTCGGCGTCCTGGTCGACGACATACCTGATCGCCCGCTCCGGGACGATCTACGCGGGCACCTCGCAGGTGCAGCGGAACATCCTCGCGGAGAAGGTGCTGGGGCTGCCGCGCGAGCCGCGGGCGACGGCCGGTTAGGGCCGGTTCGGCGGCGGACCGGGTCGCGGTGAACCAGGGCTGCCGCCGTGTCGGCCGGCCCGATGCGGGCCTCGTCGAGAGATCGATGACGACGACGCCATGGAACAGGTTGTCGTCGAGGTCGCTGCCCCTGCCGTACCGGTCGGGCATCCGCCGGTCGACGGCGGCGTCCTCGCGACGACCCGGCCGAGCCGAACGTGACGTGGATCGGCACCGTCCGAGGGAGACGAGTCCGGCCGGGCGGATTCCGCCTCCGCACAGCCGGCCTCGACCGACCCCGGCTCCGCCTTCGCGGTAGCCGTCCCTCAGCCCCGCCGACTCACTCGCGCGTCTCGAACGTCCCAAGCCCGGGGACCGGACGCGGCCCGGTCCCCGGGCGCCAGCCCGCGTCCAGCTTGCGCAGGCCCACGCCGTCCGGGGCCCAGATGTGGCAGCTGTTCAGCACCCCGGCCGTGGCCCGCGGCCCGTTCACGGGCTCGCCGGCGTCACGGCGTCGCGCGTTGGCCGACATGGCCGCCTGCACCACGGCGGGGCCGAGCACCCGGGCCAGTTCGTAGAGGTGGGAGCAGCCCAGGACGCCGCGGAACCGCTCCTGGATCGCCCGGTTGTATCCGGCGGCGACGCCGAGGCCGATCAGGCCGTCGAAGACCGGGGTGATGAACGGGCATTCGGCGTGCGGAAAGGTCAGCATGTCCGCGTCGGCGGCCACTATGGTCATGTCCGCGAGACGGACCCGCACCGCCAGCACCATCCGGTGGATGTCGGCCGTCTCGGGCTCGGCCCACGGCCGCTCGTCACGCAGTTCCGCCTCGACCGAGATCTCCTCGCCGCCGGGCTCCTCGTACGCGGTGACGGTGACAGTGCGGCGGTGCAGCGGGAGTTCGGCGCGGCTCACGACGAGGCCTCCGCCGGCTCCGGCGCGGTCTCCCCCAGCCCGGCGAACTCCGGCGGCCGGCGTTCGATGAAGCTGCGCACGCCCTCGCGGTAGTCGGGGGCGCGTTTCGCCGTGGCCAGCAGCGCGGCGGCGGTGCCACGGCTCTCGGTGAAGCTTCTCGACTGGTCGTCGACGAGCTGCCGTTTGATGAGGGACATCGCGTACGGGCTGGCCGAGCGGGCGAGTTCCGTGGCGTACGCGAGGGCCGCCGGCAGCAGTTCCTCCGGCTCGACGAGACGGTTGACCAGGCCCATCGCGTGCGCCTCCGTTCCGGTGATCCGGCGTGAGGACAGCAGCAGGTCGCTCGCGTTCCCGTAGCCGACGAGCCGGGGCAGGAGCCACGAGACGCCGTCCTCGGCCACCAGGCCGCGCGCGCTGAACGCGGCGGCGAACTTGGCGGCCGGCACGGCGAACCGCACGTCGCACATGAGCGCCTGGTTGAAGCCGATGCCGGCGCAGGCGCCGTTGACGGCGGCCACCAGGGGCTTGGGGAACGACATGGGCCGGGTGCGTGGCGGCAGCCGGTCGGCCGGCCACGGGCGCGCGCCGGAGGACGCGGCATCCAGGACGCTCATGTCCATGCCGGGGCAGAAGCTGCGTCCCGCGCCGGTGAGGACGACGGCCCGGACCGCCGGGTCCGCCTCGGCACGGTCGAACAGCTCGTTGTAGAGCAGCTCCATCTCCAGCGTCCAGGCGTTGTGCCGCTCGGGCCGGTTCAGGGTGAGCAGCATGACTCCGTCGCCGGTCAGCTCGCTGAGGATCACCGGGGCCGCATGCTCGTTCATCGAGGTCACTCCCAGAGCCCGCGTTGGCTTTATAGCTAGATGAATCATCTATATACCCAACTGCCTCCCGGACGCCAGATCGGGCCTCGCGAGGAGAAGATCACTCAACCCTTGACCTGGTACCCTCGATGCACTAAGACGATTCATTTTGCTATATGGAGGAGCCCGCCGTGGCCGAGGCAGCCCGCGCAGAAACGCCGATCGTGCCCGTCCCCACGCGCGCCCGCGTCGGACGCCAGGTGCGTGTCCCGAAGACCGCCGAGCTGGTCGCCGCGGAGCTGCGCCGCCAGATCGTACGGGGCGAGCTGAAGCCCGGCGACGCCCTGCCGCCGGAGTCGGGGCTGATGGAGCAGTTCGGCATCTCGCGGCCGACGCTGCGCGAGGCGTTCCGCGTCCTGGAATCGGAGTCGCTGATCACGGTACGGCGCGGTGCGCACGGCGGCGCCCGGGTGAGCGCGCCGGACTCCGATGTCGCGGCCCGCTTCGCCGGTCTGATCCTCGAATACCGCGGCGCCACCCTGGGCGACGTCTATCGCGCCGCGGCCGTCATCGAGCCGCCGTGCGTGCGCCAACTGGCCGCCAAGCACACGGTGGACGACATCAAGCGACTGCGCGACGCGGTGGCCGCCGAGAAGACCGTCCTGGACGACCCGCTGGGCCTGGTCGAGGCCCAGGACACCTTCCACGCCCTGCTGGTCGAACTGACCGGGAACCAGACGCTGATCCTCCTGTGCGGCATGCTGCGCAACATCATCGACCGGGCCAACGCCTCGTACACCGCGGCCGCCACCGACGCGGCGACCCAGAAGGCACAGGCCCTCAAGGGACACCGCGCCCATGTGCGGCTGGTCGGCCTGATCGAGTCCGGCAAGGCGGACGAGGCCGAGAAGCTGTGGCAGCGCCACATCAGCGGCGCCGACGACGTGGTGAACGCGGCCGGCCCCAAGACGGTGCTCGAACTCATCGACTGACCGGGCGGACCGAGGATCACCGAGCCGTTCCCACCTCACCCCTTGCGTCTCCGAAACAGTTAGATAATTATAGGAGGCGTACTGAATAGATCTGGGGTCCGGAGGCGACGGCCATGGCCGAACAGCGCAAGCCCATCTTCGACTGCGACCAGCACATGTACGAGGAACGGGACTCCTTCACCCGCTACCTCCCGAAAGAGTTCCTCGGCCAGGCGGTCGCCCCGGTGACGCTCGCGGACGGCCGCGAGGTCATCCTCGCCGGGGACCGGATCGTGGTCTGCCTGGAACCGGAGTTCGGGCAGGTCTACCGCCCCGGCTCGCTCAAGGAGATGCTCAAGGCGATGGCCTCGGGCAACCCCGACGAGACGTACCAGTTCGAGCCGATGCACGAGTCCTACCAGAACCGCGAGGCCCGGCTGCGCGTCATGGACGAGCAGGGCCTGGACCAGACGATCATCTACCCGGGCGGCTGGGCACTGGTCGCCGAGGAGTACGTGCAGGGCGTCGAACCGCTCTACGCCAACTACCACTCGTTCAACCGCTACATGAACGAGGTGTGGGGCTTCAACCACCAGGACCGTATCTACGCCCCCGCCCTCCTGTCGCTGCGCGACCTGGACAGCGCGGTCAAGGAACTGGAGTACGTCCTGGAGCAGGGCGCCCGGTTCATCATGCTGCCGACCGGGCCGCAGTACGGCCGCTCACCGGGCGACCCGTACTTCGACCCGTTCTGGAAACTGGTCAACGAGGCCAAGGCCAGCGTCTGTTACCACATCAGCGAGTTCTACTACAACTCGAACGTCGCCCCCGCCTGGGGCCACGACGCGAGCCCGATCCACTTCCGGATGTCCGCGTGGCAGTGGATGAACACCTACGGCCAGCGCCCGATCGAGGAGACGCTGTCCGCGCTGATCTTCGACAACCTCTTCGGGCGCTTCCCCGACATCAACGTCCTGGTCTCCGAGTTCGGCGCCGAGTGGGTGCCGCACTTCGTCCGGCACATGGACAAGAGCCGCGGCATGGGCCGCAACGGCCCCTGGATCGGCGGCCAGTTGGCGGAGCGGCCCAGTCAGGTGTTCCGCAAGCACATCCGTGTGGTGCCCTATCCGGAGGACGACATCCCGAGCCTGGTCAAGCGGCTCGGCTACCACGAGTCGATCGTGATGGGCTCGGACTTCCCGCACGCGGAGGGCATCGCCAACCCGGCCGACTACCGCAAACTCCTCGCGGAACTCGACGAGTCGGTCCAGGACGACATCATGTACAACAACGCTCAGCAGCTGATCAGCCGCTGAGCCCCGGAACGCCCCCGCCTGGCGGCGGACCAGGTCATCGGACCAGGTCCGCCGCCAGGTTCGCGATGTTGGTGAGCAGCGCCGTGCCGCGCCGGGAGTGGTCATAGCCGGCGAGCGGGTAGCCGTTGCTCAGACAGGCGAAGGACAGACCCGACTCCGGGTCCATGAAGCCGAGTTGGTAGGCGGCGCCCGCGCTGCCGAAGAGCGACGGCGAGCCGGTGCACGGGAGTTGACTGCCGGCGTCCGGCCCGGCCACCGTCACGAACAGGCCCATGCTGGTACGTCGGCTGCCGCCGCCCCCGTAGATCTGCTCCCCGTACGGGAGTTGGGTCAGCCGGATCCGGGTGCCCTCCGTCACCGCCTCCGGCTTCCACAGGCCCGAGTGCTCCAGCGCCTGGAAGTACAGGGCGACATCGGCGGCGGTGGCGACCAGGGCGTGGCTCGGCTCGCCGGCCGCCAGGACGCGGGGGTCGGAGAGGTACCACGGTCCCCAGGGGTCGGGTTCCTGGGTGTCGTCGGTGCGGTCGGTGGCGGTCATCGGGGCGACGGTGCCGGGCTGTTGGTCGACGGGGACGCCGAGTTCGATCGAGGTGAGGCCCAGCGGCCGGGCGATCCGCTCGTGGAGGTAGTCGGCGAAGGGCAGCCCCGTGCGCCGCTCGACGATCTCGGCGATCAGCCAGGCGGCGGCGGTGAGATGGAACTGGAAGCGGGTGCCGGGCGGGGTGTCGAGCCGCCAGCGCCCGAAGGCGGCGAGCCGTTGGTCGCGATCCAGCATCTTCGGGTAGCCGAGGGGCGCGAAGGGGAAGCCGGCGGTGTGGGTGAGCACCTGCTCGACGGTCACCGTCTCCTTCCCGTTCGGTGCGAACTCCGGGATGATCGCGGCGACTTGCTCGTCCAGCCGCAGGAGTCCCTCGCCGAGCAGCTTCCACACGACGCCCGCGACGATCGACCGCCCGACGGACTGCAGGACGTATCGAGTGCTCGGGCCGGCGTCCCCCCAGGTCTCGAAGGCCACCAGGCGACCGCCCCGAGCCACCGCGACCTGCGCGGACGGCAACGGCCCGTGCTCGACCTCCATGCGGATCCGGCGCAGCAGGACGTCCAGCCGGTGCGGGTCCACGCCCACGCTCTCCGGGTCGACGACGGAGTGGTCAGTCATGTGCTCCTCCTTGGCCGGGTTCGCGCAGCAGGCGCCGTACGACCTTGCCGTTGGCGTTGCGCGGCAGGTCGTCCACGAACCACCAGCGGACGGGGACCTTGAATCCGGAGAGCCGGGTGCGGGCGTGCGCCCGGAGCGTGGCCGGTTCGGGTGGGACGTCGGGGTCGGCGGGCACGACGAAGGCGACGACGGTCTGGCCGAGCCGTTCGTCGGGTGCGCCCGTCACCGCGACGTCCGCGACGCCGGGGTGCGCGGCCAGGACGGTCTCGACCTCCAGCGGGTGGACGTTCTCGCCGCCCCGGATGATCATGTCGCTGCCGCGGCCGTACAGGTAGAGGTAGCCGTCCTCGGCCACGCGGCCCAAGTCGCCGCTGTGCAGCCAGCCTTCGGCGTCGACCCGGAAGAAGTGGCCGGCGTGGGCGTGGATCTCGCCGATGCCGTCCGGTCCGGTGTCGCGTACCCGCAACTCGACGCCCGGCGCGGGTCGTCCCACAGACCGGAGAAGCTCGGTTCGCCCGGCGACCGCCTCCCGATGGTCCTCGGGGGTGAGCACGCTGATGGGCGAACCCTCGGTCTGCCCGAACATGTTGAGCATGCGGACGCCGGGCATCGCCTCGTACGTCCGCCGCAGGGTGCCGGGGCGGACGGGTGCACCACCGTACTGGAGGACCCGCAGCGTCTCGTGGTGCGCCTGTCCGGCCGCCAGCAGGGTCTCCAGCATCGCCGGGACCATGCTCGTGTGGGTGGCGCCGAGCTCGCGCAGCAGGGCCCAGCCCTCGACGGTGAAGCGGGGCAGCCCGGTGATCAGCGCGCCCGCCGCGAGGGCGACGGCGATGTTGCCGAGGCCGGCGATGTGGTGGAAGGGGGCGCTGCCCCCGTAGAAGCTGTCCGGATCGAGCGCGCAGAGGCGGCCGTTGACGCGGGCGCGGGCGGCCAGGCGGCGTTGGGTCATGCGGACGGGTTTGGGGAGGCCTGTCGTGCCGGAGGTGTGCAGGACGGCGGCGAGGTCGTCCGGCTCGGCGGTCAACGGCCTTGTGCTCGGGCGGAGTTCGGGGACGACGACGGCGCGGCGGCCGGACAGCTTGGCGACCTGATCGCCGAGTTCGGCGAACTCGGGTTGCGCGATGAGGAGTTGGGCTCCGGACGCCTCGACGACGGCCGCGATCTCGTACGGCGTCATCCGGACACCGAGCGGGGCGAGCGGGTGGGCGGACCCGGCGCCGCCGATCACCAGCGCGAGGGCGTCGGCGGAGGTGGCGGCGAGGGCGGGCACCGGGGCACCGGGGGCGAGGCCGAGGGTGTCCAGCCAGTCGGCGGCGCCCGCAGCCCGGTCGAGGAGTTCGCGTCCGGTCCAGGTGAGGTCCCCGAACCGGACGGCGGGACGGGAGTGGTCGTAGGCGGCGCCGACCGTCGCCGTCCAGGTCAACTCCTGTTCGCCGCCCACCGGTTCAGGGCTCCAGGCGGGCCGTCGCGGTGCCGGTGACCACCTCGGCGCCGTCCTGGGTGACGGTGCGCAGCGAGAAGCGGGCGACCGGACCGGCCGGCGTGTCCTCGACCGACTCGACGGTCGCCGTGGCGGTGAGGGTGTCACCGGGCCACACCTGTGCCTTGAAGCGCACCCCGAAGGCCAGCAGCGACTCGACGCCGACCCAGTCGGTCAGCACCCGTCCCGTCATGCCCATCGTGAGCATGCCGTGGGCGAAGACGCCGGGGTAGCCCGCGACCTCGGTGGCGAACCGCTCGTCGGTGTGCAGCGGGTTGAAGTCGCCGGACGCGCCCGCGTATTGGACGATCCGGGTGCGCTTGAGGTCGGCGACCAGCACGCTCTCGCGGGTCTCACCGGCCTTCACGTCGTCCGCGCTCAGGGTCATCGGGCGTCCTTCCGGGTCGCGGGGCCTTCGGGCACGACCGCCACGGTGCGGGCGCTGACGACGGGTTCGCCCTCGGCGTCCCGGTACTCGGTGACGCGCTCGCTGAACAGCAGCCGGCCGGTGCGGCCCTGCTTCTCCCAGCTGCGTCCGGCGACGGTGGTGGCGTACAGGGTCTCCCCCGCGCGCACCGGCCGGTGGTACTCGAAGTGCTGCTCGGCGTGCAGCCCGCCACCGCCCTCGGGCATCACACCGGGCTCGGCGCCGGACCCGAACCACGCCTCGCCCGGCTTGGGCCGCAGCCGGTATTCGGGATCGTGGTGGGCGCTCGCCATGGTGAAGGTGGGCGGAGCGAGCGCGCTCTCGCCGACGTAGTCCGGGTTCTCGTCACCGATGGCCCGGGCGAACATCAGGATGTGCCCGGCCTCGACGGGGAACGGCTGCCCTGTCATCTTCCTTCTCCTCGGTCAGTACGGCGGGAACGCGTCTGTCAGTACGGCAGGAACGCGTCGCGGGTGGCCTCGTCCGGGTCGAAGTCCGGGGGCAGTCCCTCGAACTTGGGCTCCCGCTTCTCCACGAAACTGGCGACCCCTTCGCGGAAGTCCGGCGAGCCCGCGAAGAACTCCATGGCGGAGTAGGAGCGGGCGAGCGCTTCGGTGAAGGGCCGGTCGAGGTCGCCGTAGACCTGGTGACGTACGACGGCCATGGCGCGCGGTGAGCAGTTGCGGGCGATGTCACGGGCGTAGGCGCGGGCGGCGTCGAGCAGGTCCTCGGGCTCCACGACCCGGCTGACGAGGCCGAGTTGCTTCGCCTCGTCGGCGTCGAAGACGCGGCCGGACAGGAGGAGGTCGAGGGCGTTCTCCAGGCCGATGACGCGGGGCAGCACGTAGGGGAGGTTGTACTCGCCGGCGAGGCCGCGGCGGGTGAAGGCGGTGGTGAAGCGTGCCCCGCGGGCGGCGAAGCGCACGTCGCAGATCAGGGCCTGGACCAGGCCGATGCCCGCACAGGCGCCGTTGACGGCCGCGATGAGCGGCTTGGGCATGTTCCGCCTGCTGTACATGGGCACGCGGGCCTGGAGGTTGAGGGACTGGCCCGGCTGCGCGTTCTGTTCCAGCCGCTGGACGTCCATGCCGGGGCAGAAGGCGCGGCCGGCGCCGGTGACGATCACGACGCGGACGGCGGGGTCGTGGGCGGCCTCGTCCAGGAGGGCGAAGAAGCGCCGCTCCATCGGGAGGCTCCAGGCGTTCTTGCGCTCGGGCCGGTTGAGGGTGACGGTGGCGACGCCGTTCTCGTCGACCTCGTACAGCACCAGGTCCCGGTCGGGTTCGTCCGGCATCGCGTCACTCCTCGGTCGGCGGTTCGACGGCGTCGATGGGTTGGATGGCTTGGATGGGTTCGCCGACGCCGGGCCGTTCCCCGGAGATGGTCACCACGACCTGCCCCCGGGCGCAGACGATCCCGTCGGTCATCACGTCGACGTCGGCGAAGTGCAGCTTGCGGCCCCGGCGGACGCAGCGGGCGTAGGCGACGGCCTCCCGGCCGCGGGCGGGCGCGAGGTACTGCACCGACATCGAGACGGTGCTGAGCCGACTGCCCTTCTGGAAGTCGTGCCCGGCGATCACGGCGCCCGCGCCCGCGGTGTCGATGAGCGCGGAGAGCACTCCGCCGTGGAACACGCCTTCGTGGGCGGTGAGTTGCTCGGCGTAGGGAAGGACGACCTCGACGCCGTCGGGGTCCCAGCGGACCATGCGCAGACGACAGAGGCGGTTGAACGCGACGCCGCGCTCCCAGCGGGCCCGGAACCACTCGCGGCGTTCGCGCTGTTCCTGGTCGGTGAGGGGTCTCGCCGCGACGGTCATCCGCACGCCCTCCGGTCTCGGCCGGTCAGCCGATCCATATAGTTACATGAATTGGATAGTTGAAGCAATCACACGAGGCACAGCCAGAGCGCCAGATGTATTATTTATATAACTCATTCGATGTCCGTGAACAGAGGGAGACCTCGATGCCGTCGACCGCCCTGGCCGGGATCCGCGTCCTCGACCTGTCCCGCGTCCTCGCGGCCCCGCTGGCCACCCAGATGCTGGCCGACCTCGGCGCGGAGGTCATCAAGGTCGAGCGGCCCGGCACCGGCGACGACTCACGGACGTACGGTCCGCCGTTCGCCCCCGGCACGGACACCGCGGCCTTCTACCTCTCCTGCAACCGCAACAAGCGGTCCGTGACGGTCAATCACGCCACCACCGAGGGGCAGGAGTTGATCCGCTCGCTCGCCGCCCGCTCGGACGTCCTGGTCGAGAACTTCCGCGCGGGGACGCTGGCGAAGTACGGCCTCGACCACGAGAACCTGCTGGCACTCAACCCGCGCCTCGTCTACCTGTCGGTCACCGGCTTCGGCCAGACCGGCCCGTACGCCGGGCGCCCCGGCTACGACGGGATCTTCCAGGCCATGTCCGGGATGATGAGCGCCTCCGGCCACCCCGAGGAGCCGATGAAGGTCGGGGTCAGCATGGTCGACATCCTCACCGGCCTGTACGCCTCGACGGCCGTCCTGGCGGCGCTGCGGCACCGGGACGCCACCGGCGAGGGCCAGTTCATCGACCTCTCCCTGCTGGACTGCGGGCTGGCCTCGCTGTCGCACTTCGCGATGAACTACCTGGTCTCCGGCGAGGTTCCGCGCCGGCGCGGCAACGGCGGCTACGGCGGAATCCCCTCCCAGGCCTTCCACTGCGCGGACAGGCCGCTGTTCCTCGTCGCCGGGAACGACAAGCAGTTCGCCGCGTTCTGCGCGGCCGCCGAGCGCACCGACCTGCTCCAGGATCCGCGGTTCGCCACGACCTCCGCCCGGATCACCCATCGCGAGGAGATCCTGCCGGTCCTCGCAGCGATCATGCGCACCCGGAGCCGGGACGAATGGCTGGCCCTCCTGGACGAACACGACGTGCCGGCGGGCCCGTTCAACGAGATGCCCGAGGTCTTCGCCGATCCCCAGATCCGGCACCGGGGGATGCTCGTCGAGGTCGAGGACCCGGTGTCGGGCCCGCTGCCGCTGCTCGCCAACCCCATCCGGCTCTCGGTGACCCCGGTCGAGGGCTACGCCCCGCCGCCCGCGCTGGGTGAGCACACGGCCGAAGTCCTGTGCGGGCTGGCCGGGGTGACGGAGGATCAGCTCGCGGGACTGCGCGCGCGGGGCGTCGTCTAGGTATGACGTCTCATGAGGTCGGCGCCATGGCCTCGATCGGTTCCGCCAGCCGCTCGTACAGGCTGAACCCCGGAGTGGCCCAAGAATTTGCCACGGAAATGGACCACACTCCTGGGCTGCTTCGCTCCTAAGGTCGGAGACATGACGCCCTGCGCAGAGCCGGACGGGCTGTCCATCCCTGCGAGATTTCCACCGAAGAGACAGCTGATCGAGCTGATCGAGGAGGTGATTCCCTTGACTTCCTCCCCCTCCTGAAGAAGGGGGATTCCTACGGCTCGCGCCGTAGGGGTTCCTGTTTCAACGCCGACTGCCCGCCAGGAGAACTCCCTTGAGGTCTTACACCAGCTCCACAGGCAGAGACGGCCAGCCCGGCCGCCTTGATGTTGCGGGCCGCGTTGATGTCGCGGTCATGCACGGCGCCGCAGTCGCACGTCCACGCGCGGACGTTCAACGGCATCTTCGCCGCGACCGCCCCGCAGGCCCCGCACAGCTTCGAGCTGGGGAACCAGCGGTCGATCACGACGAGTTCGCGCCCGTACCAGGCGCACTTGTACTCCAACATCGAGCGCAGTTCCGTCCACGAAGCGTCACTGATGGCGCGGGCCAGCTTGTGGTTCTTGAGCAGGTTGCGGACGGTGAGGTCCTCGATCACGACCGTTTGGTTCTCACGGACGAGACGAGTCGACAGCTTGTGCAGGTGGTCGCGGCGCCGGTCGGCGATCCGCGCATGCACGCGGGCGACCCTGCGGCGGGCCTTCTCCCGGTTCGCCGAGCCCTTCGCCTTCCGGGACAACTCCCGCTGCGCCTTCGCGAGACGAGCACGGTCGCGCCGCTCGTGCCGGGGATTGGTGACCTTCTCCCCGGTGGACAGGGTCACGAGCGACGTGATGCCCGCATCGATACCGACCGCGTTCGTCGTGGCCGGAGCCGGGGTAATGCGGTCGTCGCACAGCAGCGACACGAACCAGCGGCCCGCACCGTCACGGGACACGGTCACCGTGGTCGGCTCGCTGCCCTCCGGGAGCGGACGCGACCAGCGGATGTCCAGAGAACCGGCCACCTTCGCCAACGTCAGACGGCCCTCGCGCCACGTGAAGGCGCTCCGCGTGTACTCGGCCGACGCCCGCGACTTCTTCCTCGACTTGAAACGCGGATACTTCGCCCGCTGGGCGAAGAAGTTCCCGAACGCCGTCTGGAGGTGGCGCAACGCCTGCTGGAGCGGAACCGAGGACACCTCCGCCAGGAAGGCCAGCTCCCCGGTCTTCTTCCACTGAGTCAGCGCTGCCGACGACTGAACGTAGGAAACACGGCGCTGCTCGCCGTACCAGGCCCGGGTGCGCTCCTCCAGCGCCTTGTTGTAGACGAGACGGACACAGCCGAACGTACGCGACAACTCCGCCGCCTGCCCGTCCGTGGGGTAAAAGCGGTACCTGAACGCCCGCTTAACCTGCTCCGCCATACCTCACACTCTATCAACTCCCGTGTGAGAGGCGGGTATCGGACGGTGGGCGCCGGTCCGCCCCAGCGGCGAACCGACTCCTCCTGCCCTGCTCCGCAGGAGCTTCGTTTCCTACCCCGGCCTGAAGGCCGGGGTATCCACGAAGGAAGGCCCCGATGAAAGCGATCGTGGTGACGGACCAGGCCGCGGGAACGGCCGGGATGACTCTGGTGGAGCGACCCGAGCCGCGGGCGGCGATCAACGATGTCGTCGTTCGGATCCACGCGTCGGGATTCGTCCCGACCGAGATGGAGTGGCCATCGACCTGGACCGATCGCGCCGGCCGTGACAGGACACCGTCGATCCCCGGCCATGAGCTGGCGGGAGTGGTCGCCGCCCTCGGCTACGGCACGACGGGGCTGTCGGTCGGGCAGCGGGTGTTCGGCCTCGCCGACTGGCACCGTGACGGCACCCTGGCGGAGTTTGTGGCGATCGAGGCACGCAACCTCGCACCGCTTCCCGGCGACGTCGACTTCGCGGTGGGCGCGTCGCTGCCGATCTCAGGACTGACCGCGTGGCAGGGGCTGTTCCAGCACGGCCGCCTTCAGGCCGGCCAGACCGTCCTCGCCCATGGTGCGGCCGGGGCGGTCGGGACGATGGTGACCCAGCTGGCACGTGAGGCCGGCGCCTACGTCATCGGCACCGGACGTGCCGCGGACCGGGAGAAGGCACTCGACTTCGGCGCGCAGGAGTTCGTCGACCTTGAGAACGACGCGCTGGAAGACGTCGGCGGCGTCGATCTGGTCTTCGATGTCATCGGCGGCGACATCCAGAAGCGGTCCGCCGACCTGGTCAAGGACGGCGGAACGCTGGTGTCCGTCGTCGGCCCGGTCGAGGCGCGGCCCGCTGCCGGCCTGGCGGTGGACTTCGTCGTCGAGGCCGATCGTGCCGGACTGGGGGAGATCGTGCGGCGGGTGCGGGACGGACGGCTCCGGACGAACATCGACGACGTCTCGCCCCTCGACGATGCCGTCACCGCTCTCAATCCGACCGAGCGACGCAAGGGAAAGACGATCATCCGCGTTCGTCCGTGAGGACACGGGGACACGGGGACACGGGGACACGGGGACAGCGACCGGCCCTCCCCTCCCCTCCTCGGGAACCCCGACTTGCTTGCGGTCGGTGTGTGCGTCTCGGACGTCACCCGATGAGGGTCCGGCCGCCCTCCAACATCAGCGTGGCGCCGGTCAGATACGCCATGTCGTCGCTCACCAGCGCGGCCACCGCCCGGCCGATGTCCGCCTCCGGGGCGCCGAGCCGGCCGAGCGGGATCTCGCGGGCGAGTTCCTCCGCCTTGCGCGGATGCGCGGCCAGATAGTCCTCCGCCGCCGGACTGAGCGCGGCCGGACAGACGACGTTCACACGGATCCCGTACGGCCCCCACTCCCGCGCGGCGACCCGGCTCAGGCCGCGGATCGCCTCCTTGGCCATGGCGTACGCCGCGAAGGTCGCCTCACCCTGCACGGCGGCCGAGGAACCCAGGTTGACGACACTGCCGCGGCTCTCCCTCAGATGGGGCAGGGCCGCCTGCATCGCGTGGAAGACGGCCAACGGCCCACTGCGGTAGGTGAGTTCGACATCGTCGTACGACGTCTTCTCCAGCCGTCGCTGCACCGACGACTGGGCGTTGTTCACGAGTACGTCGAGGCCGCCGAACCGCCGTACCGTCTCGGCCACCATCCGGTCGACGTCGTCCCGCTCCCCCACGTCCCCGACCACGGTGTACGCCCGCCCGCCGCGCTCGGCGATCTCCCCGGCGGTGTCCTTCAGCTTGGTCTCGGTACGGCCGGTGATGACCACGGCCGCGCCCTCGGCGGCGAGCGCCAGGGCGATGCCGCGGCCCACGCCCTGTCCCCCGCCGGTGACCAGAGCCGTCCTGCCTGCCAGCCGTGCCATCACGTCTCCTTCCAGAAGGCCGTCCAGGTGGGGAAGGCGTCGGGAAGTGCCGGTTCGCCCGCGCCCTCCCAGCCCTTGAATCCGACCGCCTGCGGGCGGTCGGTCACGTCGGCCGCGTACCAGTGCTGTTCGCGGCGCCGGGAGAAGTACCAGTCGCCGTCCACGCGCGCGTAGTCGTCGAAGTAGCAGATCGCCATCACGATCCACCGGTCCCCCACCTCGTGCTCGGCACGGCAGTAGACCGCGCCGGTCGCGGTGTCGCGGCCGGTGAACTCGACGCGGTGGCCGCAGATCTGGTGCACCGACCGGTGGAATCCGCGTACGAGCGGCTCGATGTGCTGCCGCAGGACCTGGCGTCCCCGGCCGTGGCGTCCCATGTCCACGTCGGGGCGGAAGCAGCCGACCCAGGCGTCGAGGTCGCGGGAGTCCACGGCCAGGGCGTAGCGGATGGGCAGTTGCTGGATGGCCTGGTGGGACTCGACGCGGTCGAGGCGGTCCTCGGTCGAGGTCATGGCCGCGGCTCCCTCGGCAGACCGAGGACCAACTCGCCGATGATGTTGCGCTGGATCTCACTCGAACCGCCGTAGATCGTCTCCGCGAGGGAGAGCAGGAACGAGCGCTGCCGGGTGTCGAGTTCGTAGTCCTCGCCGACGATCTGTCCGGCGGGTCCGGCCAACTCCATGGCCAGGTGGCCGAGTTGCTGGTGTCGAGTCGAGGCGTAGAGCTTCGCCGTGGTGGCCTGCGCGCCCGGGGTGCGGCCCGCGGTCAGTTCGGCGATGGTGCGCAGGTTGGTGGTGCGCATGATGCGTACGGAGATCCAGGCGTCCACGATCCGGCGGCGGAGCATGGGGTCGTCGAGGGCGCCGCGTGCGCGGGCCAGGTCGATCAGTGCCTCGGCCTCCCGCTCGAAGCCGAGTTGCTGGGGCAGCAGGGTGGTGCCGCGTTCGATGCCGAGGGTGGCCATCGCCGTGCGCCAGCCCTGACCGACCTCCCCTACGGCCATGTCCGCGCCGGTACGCGCGTCGGAGAGGAACACCTCGGCGAACTCGTCCTGGCCTGCGAGGTTGCGGATGGGGCGGATCTCCACGCCTGGCTGGTCGGTCGGGAGGAGCAGCAGTGTCAGGCCCTTGTGGCGCCGGGAGGCGGGGTCGGTGCGGGTGAGGACGTAGAGCCAGTCGGCGTGGATGCCGAACGACGTCCACACCTTCTGCCCGTTGACCACCCACTGGTCGCCGTCGCGCTCGGCGCGGGTACGGACGGATGCCAGGTCGGAGCCCGCCCCCGGTTCGCTGAAGCCCTGCCCCCACAGTTCCTCGACGGCGAGGATCGGCGGCAGGAAGCGCTTCCTCTGGGCCTCGTCGCCCCTCGCGAGGAGCAGCGGGCCGAGCAGGTCGAGGGCGTTGACGGTGGCACGGTAGGGGGCGTTCGCGCGGGCGTACTCGTACTCGAAGACGATCTCCTCGATCAGTCCGAGGCCGCGTCCGCCGTACTCCTTCGGCCAGCCCACACCCAGCCAGTTCCCGGCCGACAGCTCACGGTCCCAGGCGAGACGTACGTCCCAGGCGGCGCCGTCGGTGGGGCCGCCCACCCCCCGGTGCGCGGCGAACTCCCCCACGAGGTGGTCCGCGAACCAGTCCCGCAGTTCGTCGCGGAAGTCGCGTACGGCGGGCCCGAAGTCCACTTCCATGTCTGCCTCTCCTGGGTGTCAGATGCCGAGCCGGGCGGCGAGCAGCTCCCGGTGGTGGGCGGGCGTGCCGAGCAGCACCTCGGAGCTCTTGGCCCGCTTCAGGTAGAGGTGCGCGGGGTGTTCCCAGGTGAAGCCGATGCCGCCGTGGACCTGGATGGTGTCGCCGGCGACCTTGGTGAAGGCCTCCGAGCAGAACGCCTGGGCGAGGGCCGCCGCCACGGCGATCTCCGTCTCGTCACCGGCGTCCAGCGCCCACAGTCCGGCGTACGCGGCCGAGCGGGCGGACTCGATCTCGACGAGCATGTCGGCGCACTTGTGCTTGATGCCCTGGAACGAGCCGATGGGACGGCCGTACTGCTCGCGGATCTTGGCGTACGCGACCGACGCGTCCAGGGCGGCGGCGGCCCCGCCGACCTGTTCGGCGGCGAGTAGCACGGACGCTGTCGCCAGGGCGCGTTCGAGGCCGGGCCAGGCCGCGCCCTCGGTGCCCAGCAGGCGGGCCGGGGTGTCCGTGAAGACCACCCTGGCCTGCTTGCGCGTCTGGTCGAGGGTGGGCAGGGGGGTGCGGGTGAGGCCCGCAGCGTCGGCGGCCTCGACCGCGAAGAGGCTGATGCCGGCGGGGGTGCGGGCGGCGACCAGCAGCAGGTCGGCGACGTGTCCGTCGGGGACGTAGGTCTTCACGCCCGTGAGCCGCCAACTGCCCGCTTCCTCACGGGCGGTGAGGCGGATGCCCGGCTCGTCCCAGCGGCCGCTGTCCTCCGTGAGGGCGAGCGTGGCCACCGTCTCGCCGGCGGTGATGCCGGGGAGCAGCTCGGCGCGGGCTGCCTCGTCGTCGCAGCGCAGCAGCGCCTCGGCGGCCAGGGCGACGGTGGCGAAGTACGGGGCGCACAGCAGGGCGCGGCCCGTCTCCTCGAAGACGACGCCGAGGTCGACGTAGCCGAAGCCGGAGCCGCCGTACTCCTCCGGTACGGCGAGTCCCTGCAGGCCGATCTCCGTGGCCATCCGCCGCCAGATCCACGGGTCGTGTCCCTGCGGGTCGGCGGCCAGCCGGCGCACGTCGGCCTCGGTGGCGTGCCGGGTGAGGAACGACCGTACGACCGTGCGCAGTTCGTCCTGTTCCTCGCTGAAGGTGAGATCCATGCCGAGCTTCCCGTCCTCGGTGCGCCCGTGGGCCGGACGCTTGCCGCCCGCCTCTCGATACAGTTAGATAATTATAGTATCCGCACTGAATACACCAGGAGTGCGACGTGACCGATCCCTACGCCCCGCTCACGAGCCTGACCTTCGAGCGGCCCGCGCCCGGTGTGCTGCGCATCGTGCTGGACGCGCCGAACCTCAACGCCGTGGATCCGCGCATGCACGGTGAGTTGGCCGACGTCTGGCCGGTCGTCGACCGGGACGAGGAGACCCGCGCGGTGCTGGTCCAGGGGGCCGGCAAGGCCTTCTCGGCCGGCGGGACCTTCGACTCCATCGCAGCCATGACCGAGGACTACGCCGTGCGCGCCCGGGTGATGCGGGAGGCGCGGGACATGGTCTACGGGGTGATCAACTGCTCGAAGCCGGTGGTCTCCGCGATCCACGGCCCGGCGGTCGGTGCGGGGCTGGTCATCGGCATGCTGGCGGACATCTCGATCGCCGGCCGCAGGGCGAAGATCGTCGACGGGCACACGCGGCTCGGGGTGGCGGCCGGCGACCACGCGGCGATCTGCTGGCCGCTGCTGTGCGGGATGGCCAAGGCCAAGTACTACCTCCTGACCTGCGAGGCGCTGACCGGCGAGGAGGCCGAGCGGATCGGCCTGGTGTCGAAGTGCGTGGACGACGAGGACGTGCACGCCGAGGGGCTGCGGGTGGCGACCCTGCTGGCCGCCGGGCCCGCCAGCGCGCTGAGCTGGACCAAGCGGTCCCTCAACCACTGGTACCGCACGGCCCAGCCGCTCTTCGAGGCCTCGCTGGGGCTGGAGTTCTTCGGGTTCGGCGGGCACGAGGTCGTCGAGGGACTCGCCGCCCACCGCGAGAAGCGCGCCCCGGACTTCGAGGGCGTGGGCGGCAAGCACCCGATCGACCTGTGACCCACGGACGCACGAGGAGCCCGCGATGACGGCAGAGCCCACCACCGCCACCGAAATCCCCCCGCTGGTAAGGGGGTTGACCTACGAGGAGATGCCGGTCGGGCAGGTGTTCCGTACCGCCCGCCGCACGGTCACCGAGACCGACCTGGTCAACTTCGTCACCTGGGGCGGCTTCAACGAGCCGCTCTTCTGGGACGCCTCGCACGCGGCCGACGGCGGCTACAGCGGACGGCTGGTGCCGGGCGCGCTGACGTACTGCGTCGCCGAGGGACTCGTCCTGCAGACGAACGTGCTGCACGGCACGGGCCTGGCCTTCCTGCACATGGAACTGACCGTGCGGGGACCGGTGTACGTCGGCGACACGCTGTACGCCGTCGTGGAGACCACAGACTGCCGGCCGTCCAGCAAGCCCGGCCGGGGCGTGGTGACGAGCCGGATCACCGTACGCAACCAGCGGGACGAGGACGTGCTCGTGTACACGCCGGTACGGCTGATCCGGGGCCGGGACTACGAGGCTCCGACCCGCTGATCCCGGGGGCCGGGCGGAACCAGGGTCAGCCCGGCCGCCGGACCCGGACCTTCGGGGCCCGCGAAAGCTCCCGCCCGCAGCCAGTCCGAGGGCATCGGCGGGCGCCGCGGGGGCTCGTGATCAGGGACGGCCATCGCGTAGAGGCGGGTGTAGCGGAACTTCGCCTCCAGGTTGTCGAGCACCGACCAGTACTCGTAGCCGCAGACCTCCACACCGCGCTCGATCACCCGGCCCAGCCAGGACAGCCGGGCGCGCAGCAGGGCCCGGCGGCGGGCGTCGTCGCTGTGGCCGGTCTCGTCGACGAGGTCCAGGTCGCCCATGCCGTTGTCGACGACGGACAGCGGCGGCAGCAGTTCGCCGTAGAGGTCGTGGAGGTCCGCGACGGCGTCGGCCAGGCCCTCGGGGAGGAGGGGCCAGCCGTACGCCGTCGTCTCCACGTCGTCGAAGGGGACGATCGCGAAGCCCAGGCCAACCAGGAGGCGGTTGACCTCGTTGAGCCTGCTCTGGCACTTGTCGGCGGGCAGGGCGCGGGCGAGGTTCTCCGGTGCGGTGACGCGGAACGGGGTGTGCCAGGACATGCCGAGCAGGTCCTGCGGGGTGGCGATGACGTCCAGGTCCCCGGGGCGCACGCAGCCGGTGTCCTCGATCGGTGAGACATCGTCCTCGGTCACCATGTGCTCGGCGAGCAGCAGGGGGTCGAGGAAGAGGCGGTTGGTCCAGCTCAGCAGGCGATCCAGGGCGAGCCGGTCGAAGGGGTCCTCGGTGGCCGCGTAGCCGCCGACGAGAGTGACCGTGGTCCCGATCCGGCCGCTCACGCCGGCGGCCCGGAGAGCGCGGGTCGCGAGTCCGTTGGCGAGCAGGATGTGGTGGACCGCGGGCAGGCCCGCGCGGCCGATGCCCCGGCCCGGCGTGTACATCCCGGCCACGTGGTCGGCGAGGGTGGGCCCGGCCAGGTCGGTGGACGTGATCCAGCGGGTGACGCGGTCGCCGTAGCGGCGGCCCAGCTCGGCGGCGTAGGCGGCGAAGTGCTCGGCGGTGTCGCGCTCCAGCCAGCCCCCGGAGTCCTCCAGCCAGGCCGGCAGCGACCGGTCGAACAGGGTGAGGCAGGGGCGCACGCCGAGTGCGAGCAGGGAGTCGAGTTCGCGGTCGCAGCGGTCCAGGGCCGCGTGGTCCCAGCTGCCGGGGCCGTCGGGCTGGAGCAGCGGCCATCCGGCGACCATGCGGTGGGTGTCGGGTGTGACGCCGACCAGCTGCCGGATGTCGTCGGTCCACTGCCCGAAGTGCCCCGCGCGTTCCGGCGGGGGCGGCGGTGGGGCCGCGAGGGCGTCCGCGGTGGCGACTCCCCAGTCGACACCGTGGAAAGACTCCTGCAGGAAACCATCGCTCATGGTCACCGTCCCGGGCGGAATAGCTAACGCATTCAACTGAATGCCCGCCGTCCGGACGCTAACACTTCGGGGAAACGACGACAATGTTTCGGACAGATCTCATCGGCCCGTCAAAGCGCCGGGGCGGGGTCGGCCCGTGTCCAGGGCGGGGGCGGCGGGCCGCCGGGCCGTGCCCGTGATCGACGCGTCGAGGCCGCGGGAGAGCGTGGCCCGCAGGGCCGAGCGGTCGACGATCCGCAGGCCGGCGATGCCGTGCACGCGCAGTCGGACGCCTACGAGGTCGCGCCCGGCAAGGCCTGCCGGGCGGGTCCCGACTGCGTGGTGACCCCGGCGGCCGTGGTCCCGGCCCGCGCCGATGATCTCCTGGCCGTCGCGGGCGGTGGGACCGGGGAGGGTTTCGGCCATGATCCGGTCGGCGATCGGGGTGGTCCCGAAAGTCCTGGCGCATGCGGCGGAAGAGGGCGGCCCCGATGCGGCGGACCTGCTCGGAACCGTGGCGGTCCGGCGTGGCCGTGAGGGGTCTTTCCGAGGCGGCCGAGCCGATGTGCAGGCTGCCCTCGGCCGTGGGCGCGGGATATGGCCGAGCCCCCGCCGAGACGCCCAACGACCCGTCCACGCACCGGAATCCGGAAGTGACGGCGTTGTCCCCTGTTCCGGTGACGCCTACTCCCCCATGGGCCGGAACTCCTCCTCCTTCCACCAGGGGTAGACGGCCGGCATGTCCTTGCTGACCCTGCCCGGGAACTCGGGAGGCCGTTTGGCGAGGAAGGACTCGACGCCCTCCACGGGGTCCGGGCCGCCGCCGATCTGGCTCATGATCCGCGAGTCGAGGCGGTGCGCGGCCATCGGGTGCGGCTCGCCGAGCATCCGCCACATCATCTGGCGGGAGAGGGCGACCGAGATCGCCGAGGTGTTCTCGGCGATCTCACGGGCGAGTTCGTACGCCGCGGGCAGCAGTTCCTCCGGCGGGTGGACGGAGCGCACCAGCCCGGCAGACAGGGCTTCGTCGGGGCCGAAGACGCGGCCGGTGGCCACCCATTCCATGGCCCGTTGCATCCCCACGGCCCGGGGCAGGAACCAGCTCGCCGCGGACTCCGGCACGATGCCCCGGCGCGCGAAGACGAAGCCGAACTTCGCCGAGGTCGAGGCCAGCCGGATGTCCATGGGCAGGGTCATGCTGGCCCCGACGCCGGCCGCGGGGCCGTTGACCGCCGCGATGACCGGCTTGGTGCTGGAGAAGATCCGCAGCGCGACCCGGCCGCCGGTGTCCCGGTGCCAGGCCCCCGCCCGGCGATGGTCGAACGACGTCCCCCCGGAGCTGACGTCGGCGCCCGCGCAGAAGCCGCGTCCGGCGCCGGTCACCACGATCACCCGTACGTCGTCGTCGGCGTCGGCCGCGTCCAGGACGTCGAGGAGGTCGCTCATCATCCGCGGGTTGAAGGCGTTCAGCTTCTCCGGGCGGTTGAGCGTGACGGTGAGGATCCGGTCCGCCACCTCGGCCCGCACGGTCTCGTACTCCTGCTCCGGCATGCGCGTCCTCCGTCAGGTTCGTCACTCCACGACCCGGTTCTCATAAAGCTCAATTAGTTATAGCATTCAACTCTACTGACCTACTGAACTGTCCCTGGACGATGGCGGTGGAGATGACGGATCTGGTGGTGACGGCACTCGGGCCGGTCCGGCTGATCGAGCTGAACCGGCCGGACCAGCTCAACGCGATGAGCGAGGAGCTGCACTCCGGCCTCGCATCGGTCTGGGACACGGTCGCCGACGACCCCGAGGCACGGGTGGTCGTACTCACCGGCCGTGGGCGGGCGTTCAGCGCGGGCGGCAACTTCGACATCATGACCCGGGTCCAGCGCGACCCCGTCTTCCGGCAGCGGAACGTCGACGAGGCCCGGCGGATCATCACCGGCCTGGTCCGCTGCCCGCTGCCGGTGATCGCGGCGGTCAACGGGCCCGCGGTGGGCCTCGGTTGCAGCCTGGCCCTGCTGAGCGACCTGGTGCTGATCGCGGACGACGCCTATGTGTCCGACCCGCACGTCCAGGTCGGTCTCGTCGCGGGCGACGGCGGCGCGCTCGTCCTGCCCCTGCTCGTCGGCCCGACCCGCGCGAAGGAACTCCTGTTCCTGGGCGAGCGGGTGAGCGCCGAGGAGGCGGTCAGGATCGGCATCGCCAACCGCGTCGTACCGAAGGACAAGCTCCTGGACGAGGCCATGGACCTGGCGGGACGGCTGGCCGCCCTGCCCGTGCGGGCGCTGCGCGGCACCAAGCAGGCGGTGAACCTGCATCTGGAGCAGGCCATGGCCGCCGTACTGGAACCGGCGCTGCTCGCCGAACGGGACAGCATGCACGACCCGGACCACATCGCCGCGGTGGAGAAGATCATCGCCTCGCGCGGGCGTCGCCGAGCGGGTACGGAGGGCTGAGCACCATGGACTTCGCGTTCAGCGACGAACAGGACCAACTGCGGCGCACGGTACGGGCGTTCCTCGCGGACACCTCGCCCGAGACCGGGACGCGACGGCTGATGGAGACCCCGGAGGGCTTCGACCGGGCGTTGTGGCGCCGGATGGGGACGGAACTCGGTCTGCAGGGGCTGGCCGTGCCCGAGGAGTACGGCGGTGCCGGGTGCGGTCCCGTCGAAGTGGGCGTGGTGATGGAGGAGTTGGGACGGGCGCTGGTGTGCGCGCCCTTCCTCGCCTCGGCCGTACTGGCGACGACCACGCTGCTGCGCTGCGCCGACGAGGACGCCCGCCAGCGTCTGCTGCCGGGGCTCGCCTCCGGCGAACTGGTCGGGACACTGGCCCTGACGGAGGACTCGGCCCGCTGGGACGCGACCGGGGTCCAGCTCAACGCCCGTGAATCGGACGGGTGTTGGCTGCTCGCCGGACACAAGACGTTCGTCCTCGACGGCGCCACCGCCGATGTCGTCCTCACCGTGGCGAGAACCGACGACGGCATGGGCGTGTTCTGGGTGGAAGGCGGCGCGACGGGACTGACCCGCGTCCCTCTGCCCACGATGGACCCCACCCGCCGGCAGGCCCGGCTCGACTACGACGACGTACCGGCGACCCGGCTGCGGACGCACGGCGACGGCTGGGATCTCGTCTCGCAGGTGCTCGACCGGGCCGCGGTGGCGCTCGCCGCCGAGCAGGTCGGAGTGGCCTCCCGCGCGCTGGACATGGCGGTGGAGTACGCCAAGGTACGGCACCAGTTCGGGCGGCCCATCGGCTCCTTCCAGGCCGTGAAGCACCTCCTTGCCGATGTCCTCCTTGAGGTGGAATCGGCGCGTGCCGCCGCGCACTTCGCGCTGCTCGCGGCCGAGAGCGAGGACCCGGAGCTGCCCGCGGTGGCGAGTCTGGCCAAGGCGTTCTGCTCGGACGCCTGTGTGCGGGCGACGGAACAGAACATCCAGGTCCACGGCGGCATCGGCTTCACCTGGGAGCACCCGGCCCACCTGTATCTGAAACGGGCCAAGACGTCACAACTCCTGTTCGGGGACCCGGCGTTCCACCGCGAACTGCTCGCGCGGCACATCGGGCTGGACGCGGTCACAGCGGAGGCAACGGCATGAAGGTCGACGGAAAACTGAGCGTGTGGGGTACCGCGGAGGTCGTGGCGGAGGCCCTCCACCACGAGAAGGCGGGCTACGACGGCCTGTGGGCCTCGGAGTCGCAGCACGACCCGTTCCTGCCGCTGCTGCTCGCGGCCGAGCACACCGACCGGCTGGAGGTGGGCACGGCGATCGCGGTGGCGTTCGCCCGCTCCCCCATGCAACTCGCCTACACCGCTCACGACTTGCAGGCCTACTCCGGCGGTCGCTTCTCGCTGGGCCTGGGCAGTCAGATCAAACCGCACATCGAGCGGCGCTTCTCGATGCCGTGGAGCCGCCCGGCCGCCCGTATGCGGGAGTACGTGAGCGCGCTGCGCGCGATCTGGGCCGCCTGGAACGAGGGCGAGAAGCTCGACTTCCGCGGCGACTTCTACACGCACACGCTCATGTCCCCCTTCTTCTCTCCCCCGCCCGCTCCCGGCGGGGCCCCGAAGGTCTTCGTGGCCGCGGTCGGCGAGGCGATGACCCGGGTGGCCGGCGAAGTCGCCGACGGGCTCCTGGCACACGGCTTCACCACCGAGCGGTACCTGCGGGAAGTCACCCTCCCGACCGTCGAGTCGGGCCTCGACCGCTCCGGTCGCACGCGCGACGACTTCTCCGTCTCCCATCTCCTCCTCACCGCGACCGGCCGCACCGAGGAGGAACTCGCCCGCGCGATCGACGGAACCCGCCGCCAGATCGCCTTCTACGGCAGCACCCCCGCCTATCGCGGCGTCCTGGAGCTGCACGGCTGGGGCGCACTCGGCGACGAGCTGAACGCGCTGTCGAAGTCGTCCCGCGAGGACAAGTGGGAGGCGATGGGCGGCCTCGTCGACGACGAGGTCCTGCACACCTTCGCGGTCGTCGCGGAGCCGGAGCGGGTGGCGGGCGAGATCAGGCGCCGGTACGGGGCACTGGTGGACCGGGTGTCCTTCTACACCGCGTACGAGATCGACGCCGAGGTGTGGGAGCCGATCGTGCGGGAGCTGCACGGGAGTTGACGGTACGTCAGCCGAGCAGGTCCAGGACCGTCGTCATGGACCTGCTCTGCAGCAGGTAGTCCTCGGCCTCCTGGAGGTGGACGCGCCACAGTTCCTCGGCCGCCTCGGTGCGGCGCCCGGCGACCAGTTCGACGAGGGCGCCGTGGGCGCGGAAGCCCCGGCGGTTGGCGCGGATGTTCTCGGGGCTGCCGGCGTCGAGGTCGACGTGGGACCAGTTCGCCTGGTCGATGATGTGCCGGACCATGCCGTTGAGGACGCTCAGCGTCTCGTTGCCGGCGAGTTCGACGACGAGGGCGTGGAACTCCATGTGGGCGCGGATGAAGGCCGAGGGGTCGTCCATGAGCCCCTCGGCCTCGGCGACGGAGGCCCGCAGCCGCTCCAGGTCATGGTCCGTGCGGCGCTGGGCCAGCAGACCGGCGCACGGCGCCTCGATGACCGTACGGGCGTCGTAGACGTCCTTGAGGGTCGTACCGCGGTACTCAAGGACGACTCCCGCGTAGCGGGCGGCGACCGTGCCCTCCGGGATCTGCACCCGTGCCCCGCCCCGGGCTCCCCGGCGGACGCTGATCAGCGACTCCGACTCCAGGACCCGGAACGCCTCGCGCAGGGTCGGCCGGGAGACGGCGAACTCCGCCATCAGGGCCGTCTCGGCGGGCAGCGCCTCGCCCTCGGCCAGTTCCCCGCGCACGATCTTGCGGCGCAGCTGTGCCGCCACCAGCTCGGCCATCTTGGGGACCCGCACCGGCGTGTTCGTCACGGCATCCATCTCCTTCAGTCGCCCGGGACCGGCACGAAGTACGGCAGGGTGATCTCGTCGGTGAGGCGCCGGAAGTCCACGCGCACCCGCATGCCGATGGTCACGTCGTCCGGGTCGCCCGCGTCGACGTGGGACAGCAGGGTGCCACCCTCGTCCAGGTCGATCACGGCGAGCGCGAACGGCGTCTCGAAGCCGGGGCCGGGTGCGCGGTGCACCACGGTCACCGAGTAGACGGTGCCCCGGCCGGCGCTGGGCACGTACCGCCAGCCGGCCGACATGCAGCCGGGGCAGGCGGGTTCGGGCACGAGGAAGCGCAGCCCACAGGCCGGGCAGTGCGGGACGACCAGGTCACCGCGCCGGGCCGCGTCCCAGAACGGCCGGGACAGCGCGGTGGGCACGGGCACGGGGCGGTTCATCGCGTCCTCCCCAGCACGCTCATCTCGTAGTGCTGCGCGCCGGAGCCCGCGTTGCCGACGACCGCCAGCTCCGCGCCCTCGACCTGGTGGACTGCGGTGCCGCGCAACTGCCGTACGGCTTCGACGACTTTGAGTGTCATCTGCTGGGTTCCGTTCCACGCGTACGCCAGGCAGCCGCCGTCGGGATTGACGGGGTGCTTGCCGCCGACGGCGATGGCACCGCAGGCGGCCAGCGGGCCTCCCTCGCCCTCGCCGCACAGCCCGAGGATCTCCAACTGGCGGATGATCTCGAAGGAGTTGGGGTCGTAGAGGGAGAAGACGTCCACGTCCTGGGGGCCGATGCCCGCCATGGCGTAGGCGCGGACGGCCGCGTCCCGGCCGAGCTGGCCGACCTCCCGGTACAGCGCGGGGTTGGCGTACGCGGCCTGGTGGTACTCCATGCCGCCGCCGAGCACGGCGACGGGCGGGTGGGGCAGATCGCGGGCCCGTTCGGCGGTGGTCACCACGAGGGCGGCGCCGCCCTCGCCGACGATGCAGCAGTCCAGCAGGTGGAACGGTGTGGCCACCATGCGGGAGGCGAGCACGTCGTCGGCGGTGTACGGGCCGCGGCCGTACATCATCGCCTCCGGGTTGGTGGTCCCGTTGTTGCGGATCGTGGCGGCGACCTCCGCGAGCTGGCGGGCGGTCGTCCCGTACTGGTGCATGTGCCGGGCCGCCACCAGCGCGAACTGGGCGACGACGTAGCTGCCCCAGACGTCGGCGAACTCCAGCGGTACCCCGGCGCCGACGGGACCCGTGCCGCGCGAGACCAGCTTGCAGCCGCCGACCACGACGGTGTCGGCGAGCCCGGCCCGCACGGCCGAGGCCGCCTTCAGCAGGCCCCGTGAGCCGGCGTTGTCGAGCATCGAGTCGCTGGTCCAGCGCAGGTCCCGGCCGAGCATCCGCGCCCAGGAGCTGCCCTCGCCGGGCACCCCGCCCGGGCCGGGCCAGTCGACCTGGGCGCCGTCGACGTCCGCCGGGGTCAGCCCGGCGTCCTCGATCGCGCCGCGCACCGCTTCGAGGGCGAGGCCCATCGCGTCGCGGTGCGGGAGGGACAGCGCCTGCTCGGTGGCGTGTACGCCGACGACGACGGGTTGGCGGTCGGTCACGGCGTCACCGTCCCGCGCCGAGCTGGTCGCCGCCGGGGTAGCCGCCCCCGCCGAAGCGCTCGTCGAGCATGTCGTAGTCCTTGCCGAAGTCCTTGGTGCGTGGCAGCGCCTCGACGAACTCCACCGTCTTCGGCTTCTTGTACGAGGCGATCCGCGCCCGGCAGTGCTCGATGACGTCCGCGGCCGTGACCGGCTCGGCGTCCGGGTGGAGGACGACGACCGCTTTGACGTCCTGCGCCCAGCGCTCGTTCGGGACGCCGATCACGGCGGCCTCCTTCACCGCCGGGTGCGACTCGACGCAGTTCTCCACCTCGGCCGGGAAGATGTTCTCCGCCGCCGACTTGAGCATGCGGGTCGTGGTGCCGAGGAAGCTGATCGTGCCGTCGGATTCGCGCCGGCCGAGGTCCGTGGTGTGCCACCAGCCGAAGCGGAAACGCTCCTCGTTGATCTCGGGCCGGTTCCAGTAGCCGAGGTGCACCAGGTCGCCACGGACGCAGATTTCACCGGCCCGGCCGACCTCGCACTCCTTGCCGGTGCCGTCCAGGATGCGTACGGCGGTGAAGGGGCCGGGCCGTCCCGCGTTGCCGGTGCCCGTGCCGCCGTAGGCGCCGGTCACGGCGAAGCCGGTCACCTCGGTCTGGCCGTAGCCGCGGCCCTCGCCGCCGCCGTTGCGGGTGAAGCGGCTGGTGTCGGTGGGGACCGTGCCCTGCCACAGCGGGGCGGCGACGCTGGCCCGCAGGTGCGAGAGGTCGTGGCCCGCTTCCCTGTTGAGGGCGACGAGTTGGGCGATCGTCGGGGGCATCAGGTACGCGTGCGTGCACCGCTCCGCCGCCAGCAGCGGGAGCAGCTCCTCGGCGACGACCCGGCGGACGACGACGTTCTTGCCGCCGTGCACGAAGGCCGGGACGCCCCAGAACTGGTAGTTGCCGATGTGGAACATCGGTCCGGCGCCGAGGAAGGCGGTCTCGGTGCCGATGTCCCCCATCCAGGCGGAACTCGCGCCCATGGCGAGGAGGTTGCGGTGCGAGAGCATCGAGCCGGACTGGCGGCCGGAGATCGCCGCGGTGTAGATGACCAGGAGCGCGGAGTCCGGGTCGACGTCGACGGCAGGGTCCTCGGCCGAGCCCGAGGCCAGGAAGGACTCGTAGGAACCGGGTCCCTCGGTGTCGTGCCGCAGCCACAACGCCCGGTGGTCGCTGCCCAGTTCGGCCCGCGCCTTGCCGACCGTGCCGCCGATCTCCTCGTCCTGCCAGACCACGACCTTGGGGTCGAAGTCCTCGACGGCGAACGCCATTTCGGGGGCGGCCCAGCGCCAGTAGCCGGGACAGACCATGGCGCCGATCTTCGCGGCGGCGCCGAGCAGCTCCCAGATGCGGAAGGAGTTCTGCCCGAGCCAGAGGACGCGGTCGCCGGGGCCGACCCCCGCGACCGTGAGGGCCTGGGCGAGGCGGTTGGTGCGTTCGTCCAACTGCGGCCAGGTCAGGCGGACTTCGCCGTCGACGAGGGCGATGCCGTCGGGGAAGGACCTTCGGTGCTCACGGATGATGTCGCCGAACGTCAGGCGGCGGGCGGAATGCATGCTCTTGACTCCAAGGGCTTTCGGAAGGAGGCGGAAGTCGGAAGCGGCCGTGCACTCATCCAGATTAAATAGCTAACCTATTTATCCAAGGTAGTCAATGAGTACACCCGATGTCAGAGCCCCAGTGAGCGCCCGATGATCTCCAGCATGATCTCCGAGGTCCCGCCGAACACCCGCTGCACCCGGCTGTCGCGCCAGATCCGGGCGATCTCGTACTCGTTGACGTAGCCGTAGCCGCCGAAGAGCTGCATGCAGCGGTCGATGACCTGCCAGCATGTCTCCGAGGTCCAGTACTTGGCCGCCGCGGCCTCCTCGGGCGTCAACTCGCCCTGGAACAGGGCCATGATGCAGCCGTCGACGTAGACGCGGGCGGCACCCAGCCTGGCCTTGATGTCGGCGAGGGCGAATCGGTTGGCCTGGAACTCCCCGATCGGCTGCCCGAACGCCGTACGGGTCTTGGCGTAGTCCAGCGCCAGTTCGTAGGCCCGCTCGGCGGCCGCCAGCGAGGAGACGGCGATGGCGAGGCGCTCGGTGGGGAGGTTGCCCATCATGTGGTAGAAACCGCGGTTCTCCTGCCCGATGAGGTTCTCGGCGGGGACGCGGACCTCGTGGAAGAAGAGTTCGGCGGTGTCCTGCGCCTTCATCCCGACCTTGTCCAGCTTGCGCCCGCGCTCGAACCCCTCCGCGTCCCGCTCGACGACGATCAGGCTGATGCCCTTGTGCCCGGCGTCGGGGTCGGTCTTGCAGGCGACGACGACCAGGTCGGCCAGGATGCCGTTGGTGATGAAGGTCTTGGACCCGTCGATCACCCACTCGTCGCCGTCCCGGCGGGCGGTCGTGCGGATGGCCTTGAGGTCGGATCCGGCGGCCGGCTCGGACAGCGCGAGCGCGCAGATCGTCTCGCCGCTGGTCACTCCGGGCAGCCAACGGGCCTTCTGCTCAGGGGTGGTGAGGTGCGTCAGGTAGGGCGGTATGACGTCGTTCTGCAGCCCGAGCCCGATGCCGACCGAGCTGGTGGCCGCCATCTCCTCCGCCATGATGGCGTTGTAGCGGAAGTCCCAGATTCCCTGGCCGCCGTACTCCTCCGGGAACTGCCAGCCGATGAGCCCGGCCTTGCCCGCCGCCGCCCACGCGGCGCGGCTCACCTGTCCGTCCCGCTCCCACTGCTCCGTGTACGGGGCGCATTCCCGCAGGTAGTAGGAGCGGGCGGTCTCCCGGAACTGCTCGTGCTCCTCGGTGAAGATCGTTCGGCGCATGCTCGACTCCGCTCAGGCATCTCGCTTATTTAGCTGAAGTAGTTATACGATAGCGCTGTATCGACAGCCGGGCGAGGGAGGGCGCGTGAGCGTACGGGACAAGGTGGCACTCGTCACCGGAGCGGGCCGCGGCATCGGCGAGTCGATCGCCGACCGACTCGCCGCCCAGGGAGCCGCGGTCGCCGTCTGCGACCTGGACGCGGAGGCGGCCGGCAAGGTCGCGGGCCTGCTCGCGGAGCGGTACGGCGTGCGGGCCACGGGCGTCGGCGCGGACATCTCCGACGGCGCGGCGGTCCGCACAGCCGTGGACCGGGTGACCGCCGAACTCGGGCCGGTGGACGTCCTGGTGAACAACGCGGCCGTCGACGTCATCGGCCGGTTCGTCGACAGCGCCGAGGAGACCTGGGACCGGATCATCGCCGTCAATCTGCGCGGGACGATCACGATGACCCGGGCCGTCCTCGACCCGATGATCGAGCGGGGCGGCGGCCGGATCGTCCACATCGCCTCGGACGCCGGCCGGGTCGGCTCGTCCGGCGAGGTCGTGTACTCCGCGACGAAGGGCGGTGTCATCGCCTTCGGCAAGGCCCTGGCCCGCGAGGTGGCCCGGCACGGCATCACCGTGAACAGCGTCTGCCCCGGGCCCACCGACACCGCGCTGCTCGGGCAGGTCGCCGAGTACAGCCAGAAGATGTACGACGCGACCGTACGGGCGATCCCGCTGCGCCGCGTCGCCCAGCCCGCCGACATCGCCGGTGTGGTGGCCTTCCTCGCGTCCGACGACGCCGCCTACATGACCGGGCAGACGCTCTCGGTCAGCGGCGGACTCACGATGGTCTGAGGTGGACACCGTGCTGCGTGTCGAACTCCGCGACAGAATCGCCGTGTTGACCCTCGACCGGCCGGGGCGGCTCAACGCGATCGGGTCCGAGACCGTCGAACGGCTCGCCAGGGCACTCGACGGCCTGCGCGACAACGACGACGTACGGGCCCTGGTCGTGACCGGGGCGGGCCGGGCCTTCTCGGCCGGGGCCGACATCGGGGAGATCGAGTCGTTCACAACGCCCGGGCAGTTCCGTTCCTTCGTGCAACGGCTGACGGACGCGTACGCACTGCTGGAGGACTTCCCCAAGCCCTCCGTCGCGGCCGTCCACGGGTTCGCCTTCGGGGGCGGTCTGGAACTGGCCGTCGCCTGCGACCTGTTGGTGGCCGAACGCGGCGCCCGGCTCGGGCTGCCGGAGATGAAGCTCGGTGTCCTCCCCGGCGCGGGCGGCACCCAGCGGCTGCCGCGTCTGATCCCGCCCGCGATCGCCAAGCAGATGATCCTCACCGGCGAACCGATCGACGCCGAGCGGGCGCACGCGCTCGGGCTGGTCAACGAACTGGCCGAGCCCGGTGAGGGGTTGAGCACCGCCGAGGCACTGGCCGCACGGCTGACGGCCGGCGCCCCGCTCGCACTCGCGGCGGGCAAGCGGCTGATCGACTACGGCCTCGGGATGGACCTGGAGGCGGCGATCTCGTACGAACGCGAGACCGTCGCGGTGCTGTTCTCCACCGAGGACCGGGCCGAGGGACTGAAGGCCTTCCGGGAGCGCCGACCCGGCGACTTCCAGGGCAAGTAGCGGGCGGACCGACGAGACACCAACAAGCAGGGAGGTGGGCCGTGCGGCCACTGGAGGGCATTTCGGTCGTCGAGCTGGGCATGTGGGTGGCGGCGCCGGCCGCGGCCACCATGCTCGCGGACTGGGGCGCGGACGTGGTGAAGGTGGAGGCGCCGACCGGCGACCCCAACCGCTACACGCTCCGGCACGTCGGCCAGGACATCGACAGCGCGCCCCCGTTCGAGACCGACAACCGCGGCAAGCGAGGGATCGTCCTCGATCTGCGCTCGGAGGACGGAAAGGGCGTACTGGAGCGGCTGTTGGAGCGCGCCGACGTCTTCGTCACCAACCTCCGCCCCGGCGCGCTGGAACGCCTGGGCCTGGCCCCGGACGAGCTGCGCGCCCGCCATCCCCGCCTGGTCGTCGGCACGTTGACCGGTTACGGCTGGACGGGCGCGGAGCGCGACCGGGCCGGGTACGACGTCTCCGCCTTCTGGGCGCGGCCCGGCATCGCCGCCATGCTCAACCCGGCCGGCGAGCCACCACCCGGAATCCGGCCGGGACTTGGTGACCGTACGGCCGCGGCGAACCTGGTGGCGGGCGTGCTCGCCGCGCTGCTGCGCCGCGAACGCACCGGCGAGGGCGGCGTCGTGGACGTGTCGCTGCTCCGCTCCGGCACCTACGCCAACGGGAACGACCTGGCCCTGCAGAACTTCTTCGGCAGGCGCGGCCGTACCCGGCACCGCACCGAGCACGAGTCCCCGCTCTACAACTCCTACCGGGCCGCCGACGACCGCTGGTTCTGGCTGGTCGGTCTGGAGGGCAACCGGCACTGGCCCGGTGTCGTCAAGGCGCTCGGCCGCGCGGACCTGGAGACGGACGAACGGTTCGCGACGGGCAAGCAACGGCGGGCACACGTACGCGAGTTGATCGCCGTGTTCGACGAGGAGTTCGCGAGCCGGCCACTCGACGAATGGGCGCGGCGGTTCGACGCCGAGGGCGTGTGGTGGGCGCCGGTGCAGACCCTCGCCGAGGTGTCGGCCGATCCGCAGGCAGAAGCGATCGGCGCGTTCGTCGAGCAGCCCGGCATGGGTGACGCGCCACCCCTGCGGACCGTGGCAACACCCGTCAGTTTCTGGGGTGTTGACGACAAGCCGCGCAGCGGTGCGCCGACGCTCGGCGAGCACACCGACGACGTACTCCGCGAACTCGACACAACCGGGAGGTAGACAGGTGGGCATCCTCGACGACAAGGTCGCCGTCGTGACGGGCGGTGGCCGGGGTCTTGGCCGGGCGCACTGTCTGGCGCTGGCCGAGGCCGGCGCGACCGTGGTGGTGAACGACCTCGGCTCCGGCGTGCACGGCGAGAGCACCGGCGACTCCCCCGCCGACGAGGTGGTCGCCGAGATCACCAAGCTGGGCGGGCAGGCGGTCGCCAACCACGCGTCGGTGACGGACTGGGCGGCGACCGAGACCATGGTCGCGGACACGGTCGCGGAGTTCGGGCGCCTGGACATCGTCGTGAACAACGCGGGGATCGTGCGCGACCGCATGCTGTTCTCGATGACCGAGGCCGAGTTCGACGCCGTGATCGCGGTCCATCTCAAGGGCACCTTCGCGCTGACCCGGCACGCGTGCGCGTACTGGCGCGAGGCGTCGAAACGGGGTGAGCGCGTCACCGGCCGCGTCATCAACACCACGTCGGGGACAGGCCTGTTCGGCAACCAGGGGCAGTCCAACTACGGTGCCGCGAAGGCCGGAATCGCAGGGCTCACCGTCCTCACCGCCCTGGAGATGCGCAAGTACGGTGTCACCGCGAACGCCATCTCGCCGATCGCGGCCACACGGATGACGGACGGCCTGTCCGTCGGCGAATCGCTGCGGGCCGTCGACGGCTTCGATCCGCGCGACCCCGCCAACGCCTCGGGTGTCGTCGTCTACCTGGCCTCCGACAGCGCGGCCTGGCTGACCGGCCAGGTCCTGCGCATCGAGGGCGACCGGCTGAACAGGTTGCAGGGCTGGACCGTCGCCGCCGTCCACCCCAGCCGGTCGGGCGGGGCCCTCACCTACGACGAACTCGTGGACGCCGTACCGCAGTTGTACGGTGTCGCCCCTGCGGGGCGGGCCACGGGGGTCGGCCAGTGAAGGCGCCGGGCCACGACGTCGCCGCGCTCGTCCTGCGGGCGACGCTCGGCCCGATGCTCTTCGCGCACGGCTGGAACAAGGTCGCGGGGCCGGGCGGGCTCAAGGGCACGACGGGCTGGTTCGAGGCGCTCGGACTACGGCCCGCCGAGGTGCATGCCCGGATGGCCGCCGGGACGGAGATGGCGGCCGGCATGGGGATCACGCTCGGCGCGGCCAATCCCCTCCCGGCGGCGGCGGCCGTCGGCCTGATGACCGTGGCGGCCCGAACCGACCATCGCGGCAAGGGTTTCTTCGTCTTCAAGGGCGGCTGGGAGTACGTCGGTGTCGTGGGCGGCGCGGCCGTCGCACTGGCCGCGCTGGGCCCCGGCAGGTACTCGCTGGACGGAGTGCTGCGCCGCCAACGCACGGGCGCGGGGCTCGCGTTGCTGGCCCTGGGGGTCGGCACGGCGAGCGCCGCCGCGCTGCTGGCCGCGTGCTACCGGCCGGAGCGGAAGCCGGACGAGACAGAAACAGCTGACTGAGATCACTTAGGGCAACAAGGGAGTCGACATGGACGCGGCTGACTTCAGCGCGGTGCTGTCCGAGGTCCGGCGCTTCGTGCGCGAACGCGTCGTGCCGCTGGAGGCGGAGATCGACGAGAAGGACGAGATGCCCGCGGAGATCCGCGAGGCGGCCAAGAAGATGGGCCTGTTCGGCTTCGCGCTGCCCGAGGAGTACGGCGGGCTGGGGCTGTCGATGTACGAGGAGGCCCAGTTGATGTTCGAGCTGGGGTACACCACCCCGTCCCTGCGCTCGATGTTCGGGACCAACAACGGCATCGCCGGGCACGTCCTGATGGTCGGGGGAACGGAAGAGCAGAAGGCGGAGTGGCTGCCGAGGATCGCCTCGGGCGAAGTCCTGGCGTCGTTCGCGCTCACCGAGGCGGAGTCGGGTTCCGATCCCTCGACCCTGACCACCAGGGCTCATCCGGACGGCGACGACTGGGTGATCAACGGCGCGAAGCGGTACATCACCAACGCCCCGCTCGCCGACGTCTTCATGGTCTTCGCCCGCACGGACCCCGATGCCCCGCGCACCCGGGGCATCTCGACCTTCCTGGTCCCGGCCGGCACCCCGGGCCTCACCGTGGCTCCCAAGGACCACAAGATGGGCCAGTTCGGCGCCTGGACCGCGGACGTGTACTTCGACAATGTCCGCGTACCGGCGTCCGCCCTCGTCGGCGGCGAGTCCGGTCTGAACCGGGGCTTCGGCACGGCGATGGGCTGCATCGCGCACGGCCGGGTGCACATCTCGTCCCTGTGCGTGGGCATGGCCGAGCGGCTCGTGGACGAGTCCGTGGAGTACGCCCGCACCCGCCGCCAGTCCGGGAAGCTCATCGGCTCCTTCCAGCTCGTGCAGGGCCTGATCGCCGACTCCATGACCGACTACTACGCCGGCCGCGCCACGGTCCTGGAGGCAGCCCGCGCGTTCGACGCGGGGACGGACACCAAGATCGGCCCGTCCTGCACGAAGTACTTCGCCAGCGAGATGGTGTGGCGGGTCGCGGACCGCGCGGTCCAGGTCCACGGCGGCGCGGGCTACATGCGCGGGGTCGCCGTCGAGCGCTTCTACCGCGACGCCCGACTCTTCCGCATCTACGAGGGCACGAGCCAGATCCAGCAGGTCATCATCGCGAAGGCACTGCTGGGCGAGGCGGCCCGGGGCTGACCGGCACCGACGAGACGAAGGCCCCGGGGCGACCCGGGGCCTTCGTCGTCGTGCGCTCCTCGGCTCAGATCCCGAGCCGGTCCAGCAGCCGCTCGTGGTACACGGCCGGGCCGCCGAACAACAGCTGCGAGGACTTCGCCCGCCGGAAGTACAGATGCGCCGGGTGCTCCCAGGTGAAGCCGATGCCGCCGTGGACCTGGATGTTCTCCATGGCCGCGAACATGTACGCCCGTGAGCAGCACGCGTGCGCCACGGCCGCGGCGACCGGGAACTCCGCGGAGCCCTCGTCGGCCAGCCGTGCCGCCTCCCGCGAGGCGGCCTCGGCCAGTTCCACCTGGACGAGCATGTCCGCGCACTTGTGCTTGACCGCCTGGAAGGAGCCGATCGGCCGGCCGAACTGGTGCCGGGTGCGGGCGTGTTCGGCGCTCGCCTCCAGGCACCTGCGGGCCCCGCCCGACTGTTCGGCGGCGAGGGCGACCGACGCGATGTCCAGCACCTTGGCCATGGTCCGCCCGGCCGCCCCGTCCGCGCCGACGAGCGTGGCGGGCACCGCGTCGAGCGTCAGCCGGGCCATGGCCCGGGTGCCGTCCAGGGTCTCCATCGATACGGCCGCCAGTCCCGAGGAGTCCCGGTCCACGGCGAAGAGCGAGGGGCCGGCGACGGTGCGGGCGACGACAAGGAGCAGATCGGCGGTCGTACCGTCGATGACGAAGGACTTGCGGCCGGTCAGTTTCCAGGCGCCGTCCCCGTCCGGCACGGCGCGTGCGGAGATCAGGGCGAGGTCCCAGGATCCGCTGTCCTCGGCGACCGCGAGGGCGGCCGTCGTCCGGCCGGTCGCGATGCCGGGGAGGTGACGTGCGCAGGCCTCCCGGTCGCCGGCGGCGAGCAGGGTCTGGGTCGCGAGCACGACGGTCGCGAAGAAGGGTGCGCACAGCAGGGCGCGGCCCATCTCCTCCAGTACGACGCCGAGTTCGACGAGGCCGAAGCCGTCACCGCCGTACTCCTCGGGGATCACCAGGCCCGGCAGCCGCAGTTGGTCGGCCGCCTGCGCCCACACCGCCGGGTCGAAGCGCGGCTCGCTCTCCATGAGCTTGCGCACGGCTTCCTCGGGCGACTTGGCTTCCAGGAACTCCCTTACGGACGCCCGCAGTTCGCGCAAGCCGGTCTCGTCGGCGGTCATGACCGCACCTCCTTGGGCAGTCCGAGGACACGTTCCGCGAGGATGTTCTTCATGATCTCCTCGGTGCCGCCGAGAATGCGCAACGCCGGGGTGGCGAGAAGGAGTTCGGACCAGGCGTAGGTGCCCCACTGCCCGGTGTCGGCGATGATCCGGGGTCCGAGCACGTCGGACACGAAGTGTGCGGCGCGGGTGAGGTTCTGGCCGTACATCAGCTTCGAGACGGACATCTCGGGGCCCGGTGTGCCGCCGGCGCGCAGGGTGCGCAGGGCACGGGTGTTGAGGTGCCGGGTGGCGAGGGCGTCCACCAGGAGTTCCGCGAGCCGGGCGCGCAGGGCGCGGTCGTCCCAGGTCCAGGTGGCGCGCATCAGGGCCGAGAGGTGGTCCGGGGACAGCGCGGCGGCCACCGGGCCCACGCCCTCGCTGCCGACGGTCGCGCGCTCGTTCATCAGGGTGGTCAGGGCGACCGTCCAGCCGCCGTCGACCTCGCCGAGCCGGTGGCCGTCGGGGATGCGGACGTCGGTGAGGAAGACCTCGTTGAAGTCGGCGCCGCCGGTCATCTGCCGCAGCGGCCTGACCTCTACGCCGGGGGCGTCCATGGGGACCAAGAAGGCCGTGATCCCTCGGTGCTTGGGCGCGTCCGGGTTCGTGCGGGTGAGGGCGAGGCCGATCTGGCTGTGCTGGGCGACCGAGGTCCACACCTTCTGGCCGTTGAGCACCCAATCGTCGCCCTCCCGGACCGCCCGGGTGGCGACGCTCGCCAGGTCGGAGCCCGCGCCGGGTTCGCTGAACAGCTGGCAGGCGATGGCGTCCCCGCGGTACATCGCGGTCAACCACCGTTCCTTGACGGTAGGTTGGGCGTGGGCGAGGATCGTCGGTCCGATCATGCCGAGGCCGATCACGCTGAGCACCCCGGTGTCGGCGACGTCGTACTCGGACTCGACGGCGTCGTAGAGCAGGTCGTGGACGGGGGTCAGGCCCCGGCCGCCGTACTCCACCGGGCCGGTGATCCAGCCGAAGCCGTGCTCGTAGCGGACGCGCTGCCAGTCGCGGGCCCGCTGTACGTGCTCCCGTTCCGCCTCGGGCGGGAGGCTGCTGAAGTAGGCCATCGAGTCGTCGCCCTCGCCCCAGGTGGGGGCGGTGCGGTCGGGGGCCTTGGCCGCGTGGGCGTCGAGGAAGGCGCGTGCCTCGGCCGCGAAGTCCTGCATGTCGTCTGCCATGTCCGCTGCCCTCAGGTGCTCAGGATCGTAACCGCCGACACGCCCGGCGCGCCGTACAGGTGGGTGTAGCCGACGTGCGGGGTGCCGGGGATCTGTCGGTCTCCCGCCGTGCCGCGCAGCTGGAGGACGATCTCGTGGATCTGGCGCAGTCCGGACGCGCCGATCGGTTCGCCGTTGCCGAGGAGTCCGCCGTCGGTGTTGACCGGAAGTCTGCCGCCGATCTCGGTGGCGCCCTCGGCGATGAGGCGTTCCTGCTCGCCGTCCTTGCAGAGGCCGTTCTCGGCCATGTGGATGACCTCCGATCCGGCGTCGGTGTCCTGGAGCTGGGCGACGTCGACGTCCTCGGGTCCGATGCCCGCGCGTTCGTAGGCCTCCCGCGAGGCGTCCACGGTCGGGCTCGCGACGACCTCGCCCACCGGGAAGGACGGGCTCTGCACCTCGAAGGCGCCGAGCCGGCGGCTGCGCAGGGCGGTGGACCGGATCCGTATCGGTTTCCCGGTGTACTTGTGGGCCTGGTCGGCCCGGCACAGCACGAGGGCCGCCGCTCCCTCGTCCGGGCCGCAGTACATGTACTGGCGGAGGGGGTGGTTGAGCACGGGCGAGGCCAGAATCTCCTCCACGGACAGGGGAGTTCGGCGCCAGGCCTTCTCGTTCCGGGCCGCGTTGCCGAAGTTCTTGGACGCGACGCGTGCCAGGGTCTCGTGGGAGATGCCGTGGTCGTGCATGTAGCGGTTGATCTTCATGCCGAAGAAGTGGGTGGTGAGGAAGAGGCCGGTCTGCCCGTACCAGGAGGGGAGGCCGGCCACGGACGGGTCGGCGGCGAACGCGCCGCGCGGGTGCTTGTCCAGGCCGATCGCGATGGTCAGGTCGTGCTCACCGGTCTCGATCGCGCGGGCGGCCAGCGCCACCGAAGTACCGGCCGTGGCACAGCCGTTGAACACCCCGCGCAGGGGTACGCCGGTCAGGCCGAGCCGGGCGACGATCGCGTCCGGGTTGGCGACCTCGTAGCTGCCGATGCAACCGCCCTGGATCTGCGGCCAGTTGACGCCGGCGTCGGCGAGCGCGAGCCGTACCGCGTCCGCGCCCATGTCCAGTGCGGGCTTTCCGGGGAACCGGCCGAAGGGGTGGAGCCCCACGCCGATGATGACGGCCTCGGTCACGGTGTCTCCTCCTCGGCCGGGGCGAACGCGAACGTCATGACCTCGGTGCCGTCGTCCTGCACGCGGTACGGCACGAGCGTCAGCCGCATCTCCTGCCCGATCCGCAGCTTGTCCGGGTCGGGTTCGGTGAGGCGGGCCTCGACCAGCAGCTCGCCGGGGATTTCGATGTAGCCGACCGCGTACGGCTCGAAGGCCTCGGGGCCGTCGTACGGCGGGGACGGCGGGCGGAAGTCCTGGGTGGTGTACGTCCAGAGCGTCCCGCGGTCCGCCAGGAGCCGTTCCTTGGACTCCGTGCTCGCGCACCGGACGCAGTCCGCGGCGGCGGGGAAGCTCACCAGTCCGCAGGCCGCGCACTCGGAGCCGATGAGCCGCAGGGGCGTGCTCTCGTCGGGTGGCCAGGTGAACAGGCCCTCGGTGACCGGTATTTGAGTGGTCGTCATGTCTTCATGCCCCGTTCCGGTTGCCCAGGGCATCGGCGTTCGGAGCCGCCTTGGCCACCAAGTTGGGGACGACCGAGGTCAGTTCCTCCGGTGTCCAGCGCGACTCCGCGCTCGCGCCGGGTCCGTTGGCCCAGCCTTCGAGGACGGTGACGCGGTTGCCGACGACGCCGAAGACCCGGCCGGTGACCTCGCGGGAGGCGGCCGAGCCGAGCCACACGACGAGCGGTGAGATCGCTTCGGGGGTGAGGTCCTGGGCCTCGGCGGCCTGTCTCATCATCGCGATGTCCTCGGTGAGCCGGGTGAGCGCGGTGGGCGCGATGGCGTTCACCGTCACGCCGTAGCGGGCGAGTTCGGCGGCGGCGATGACGGTGAGGCTCGCGATGCCGGCCTTGGCCGAGCCGTAGTTCGACTGGCCGGGGTTGCCGAAGATGCCGGACGGGGAGGTCGTGTTGATCACCCGGGCGTCGTTGTCGTGACCGGACTTGGCGCGCTCGCGCCAGTACGCGGCGGCGTGGTGGAGGGTGGCGAAGCTGCCCTTGAGGTGGACGGCGATCACGCTGTCCCAGTCCCGCTCGGTCATCGACACGATCATCCGGTCCCGCAGGATGCCGGCGTTGTTGACCAGCACGTCCAGGCCGCCGTAGGTGTCGACGGCCTGCCGGACCAGCCGGCCGGCGCCGTCCCAGGCGGAGATGTCGTCCGTGTTGGCCACCGCCTCGCCGCCGGCCGCGACGATCTCGTCGACCACGGTCTGGGCCGGTCCGGCCGAGGCGCCTCCGCCGTCGCGCGCGCCGCCCAGGTCGTTGACGACGACCTTCGCGCCGTGCGCGGCGAACGCCAGGGCGTGTGCCCGGCCGATCCCGTTGCCGGCTCCGGTGACGACCACGACCCGGCCGTCGACCACTCCTTCGGACATCCTCAACTCCTCGATGACGGTGACTGGTTGGCCTCGGCGAACTGGACCCGCGGGTCCTCGCTGCCGCAGGCGCAGCGGCCGGTGATCACGCGGCCGGGTATGCCGAGCGGGGTCTCGGGAAGCTCCGAGGTGCGCTCGTCCCCCGCCGCCACGGACAGCTGTCCGTCCCGCGCGCCGACCCGCCACTCGGCCGCGTTGACGTGTGCGCCGGCCCGCTCGGGGCACTCCAGCGCGAGGGCCGGTCCCACGGTCGCGATCAGGGCGGCGGACACGCCCACCCCGCGCAGCACCGGTACGGCGGCGGGCCGGGCCAGCACGACCGGCGTCGTCCGGAACATCTCACCGACGTCGGCCGCACCGGCCAGCCCCTCCAGGGTCTCGGCCGACAGGCCGATGACCGCGTGCGGGTCGAGTTCGCGGTGGAAGACCGCGGTCCTGCGGTGGTCCCAGCCCATCGCCTCGGCGATGCCGTAGGTCACCTTCAGGGTGCGCAGGGCACCGATCACCGCGTGGCCCCAGAAGCCCTCGAAACCGGAGGTGGTCAGCAACGCCCGCTGTCCGGCGGCCAGTCCGTGGTCCCGGAAGCGGGCGGTCACCCAGTCGGTGTCGCGGGCGAGTTCCGCCCAGGTCAGTTCCACGTCCCGGATGCCCTCGGAGGCGGGGAAGCGGACGAGGTAGGCGAGTTCGGGCCGGTCGAGGGTGCGGGCCCGGGCGAGGGTGTCGGCGCGGGCCATCAACTCTTCACCACCCGGGGGAACTTGGCGACACTGGTCATGGTCTTCATCAGGTCCTCCTCGGTGCGCATGTCGAGCACCGGCTTGACGCCGGTCCGCTCCCGCACGGCCTCGCCCAGGCGTCCGGCCAGGGCGTCGACGTCGCCGGTGAGACGGGGGTCGTAGCCGACGCGCAGGCGCAGTTCGTCGACCTCGCGTCCGGCGCGGACGATCTGGAAGACGCCGGCCACGGTCTCGGGCTGGTCCTCGACCGCCTGCCAGATGTCGCGCAGGACCACGGAACGCCCCTGGACCAGGGTCTCGTCGCCGCGCCGGCCGGCCACCCACATCCGGGCGTGGGTGCGCCCGCAGCCGCAGCGGTCGCGGGAGAGGCGGACGAGGTCCTCGCTGCGGTAACGGATCAGCGGCGCGGCCCGGTTGTCGAGGTCGGTGGCGACGAGTTCGCCGAGGTCGCCCTCCGCCGCGTCGCGCCAGCCGTGCTCGTCGACCTCGACGCACTCCGCGAAGACGGTGTCCTCCCAGAGATGGAAGCCGTCGTGTTCGCGGCACTCCCAGGCGGTGCCGGTGTCGGCGGCGCTGGTGTACTCATAGACGTCGATGCCCCAGTCCTCGCGGATCCGCTCGCGCATCTTCCGGCTGAGGGGCTGCCCGGCGCAGGAGGCGCCCTTGAGGGAGGAGAACGCCTCCTTGAGATCCGTCGTGTCGGCCAGGTGCTCCAGCTCCACCATCTGCGGATACATCATCTGGAGGTAGGCCGGCCGGTAGGTGCGCAGGGCCTCGACGACCTCGGGCATGTTCCCCATCCAGGTGTCCACCTCGATGACCACCGCACCCAGCGCCTGGAAGCCGGCGTCCATGAGGTTGCGGAAGGTGCCGGGTGGGCTCAGTACCCGGTCCCCGGGCCTGAGCCCGAGTTCCCACAGGTCACGCACCTGAGCGGTGACCAGGGGCGGCGCGCCCTCCCAGATCTCGGCGAAGAACTCCGGGTCGCCGGTGGTGCCCGAGCTGGAGGAGACGGAGGTCAGCTCCTCGGTCGGGACGCAGAGCAGCCCTCCGAAGGGGTCGCCGGTGCGGGCCCGGTGGGCGCGCACCATGTCCTTGGTGATGAACGGGATACGGGCCCGGAAGTCGTCCAGGGTCCGGACGTCGCGCGGGTGCACCCCGTGCTCGTCCCAGAGCGCCCGGTAGAAGGCGGAGTTGGCGTAGGCGTACTCGACGAGTTCCACCACCCGCTCTTCCTGCCGTGCCCGCAGCTGGTCCCGGGCCATGGTCTCCACCTGTGGCTCGAAGTACCTGTCAGCGGTGTCCCTGTCCCCGGCCATGACGCCTCCTCGCGGCTCAGCTGCCCAGATCTTCCAGCTATCAGCGCAATCAGTCAACTAATTCGACTGAATCTCGGTGAACTCTCGCGTTCGCTCGATTCATATAGTTAACTATTAGCACTCATTAGAGCCTCGGGAGGGCGATGTGAAGATCGTTGTCTGCGTGAAGCACGTGCCCGACGCCACGGCGGACCGCACCTTCACCGAGGACGGCACCACCGACCGGGCGTCGGTCGACTCGCTGCTGTCCGAACTCGACGAGTACGCGGTCGAACAGGCCCTGCGGATCGCGGAGTCGGGCCCGGACGTGGAGATCTGCTACCTCACCGTCGGCCCGGACGACGCGAAGGACGCCCTGCGCAAGGCGCTCGCCATGGGCGGCGACTCGGCGGTGCACGTGGCCGACGAGGACATCGAGGGCAGTGACGTGTTCGCCACCTCGCTCGTGCTGGCCGGGGCGATCCAACGGCACGGCTTCGATCTCGTGCTGTGCGGGATGGCCTCGACGGACGGCGGCGCGGGCGTCGTACCGGCGCTGCTCGCGGAACGGCTCGGCGTCCCGGCCGTCACCCACATCGAGGAACTGACCGTCGAGGACGGCACGGTGACCGGCCGGCGCGAGGGCGACACCGCGACCGTGCGAGTGCGGGGCGGCCTGCCGGCCGTCGTGTCGGTCACCGACCGTTCCGGCGACGCCCGTTACCCCTCCTTCAAGGGGATCATGGCCGCGAAGAAGAAGCCCCTGGAGACCCTCGGCCTCGCCGACCTCGGGATCGGCGCCGGGCAGGTCGGCCGTACGGCCGCACGGTCGGCGGTGGACACCGCGACCAGGCGTCCGCCGCGCACCAAGGGAGAACTCGTCTCCGACGACGGGACGGGCGGCATCGGGCTGGCCGCGTTCCTCACCGCCAAGAAGTTCGCCTGACCGGCACGTTCGCCTGACCGACACGTTCGTCCGACCGGCACGTTCGTCCGACCGCCCCAAGGAGCCCAGCACCGTGGCCGAGATCCTCGTACTCGTCGATCACCTGGACGGCGCCGTCCGCAAGCCGACCCTCGAACTCCTCACCCTGGCAAGCCGGTTGGGCGAACCGTCGGCTCTCTTCCTGGGCCCGGGCGCGGACGCCGCGGCCGAGACCCTGGGCCGGTACGGCGCACAGAAGGTCTACGTCGTGGACGCACCCGAGGTCGAGGAACTCCTCGTCACTCCGGCTGTCGACGCGCTCACCCAGATCGCCGACAGCACGGCCCCGGCGGCGATCCTGCTGCCGTCCAGCCCGGACGGCAAGGAGACCGCCGCCCGGGTCGCGCTCCGGCTGGGGTCGGGGCTGATCACGGACGCGGTCGACATCACGGCGGGCGCGGACGGCCGCCCGGTCACCGAGCAGTCCGCGTTCGCGGCGACCTACCAGGTGACGGCACACGTCACCCACGGCGCTCCGGTCATCACGGTGAAGCCGAACGCCACCGCACCCGAACCGGCCCCCGTCACAGCCGAGTTGGAGAAGTGGGACGTGATTTTCGGCCCGGCCGCTGCCGCCGTACAGGTCCTGTCCCGCACACCCCGCGAGCGCGGTGACCGGCCCGAACTGGCCGAGGCCGACATCGTCGTCTCCGGCGGGCGCGGCGTGAACGGCGCCGAGAACTTCGCCGTGATCGAGCGCGTCGCCGACACCCTGGGCGCGGCGGTCGGCGCGTCCCGGGCCGCCGTCGACGCGGGCTGGTACCCGCACAGCCACCAGGTCGGCCAGACCGGCACCCAGGTCTCCCCGCAGCTCTACCTCGCGGCCGGCATCTCCGGGGCGATCCAGCACCGCGCCGGCATGCAGACCTCCAAGACCATCGTCGCCGTCAACAAGGACGCGGACGCCCCCATCTTCGAACTCGCCGACTACGGCGTCGTAGGGGACCTCTTCCAGGTGCTCCCGCAGCTGGTGGAGGAGATCGAGCGGCGGCGGAGCTGATCTCCGGCCCTGCCTGCGATCTCCGGCCTGCCCGCGATCTCCGCCCCCGCCCGGCCTTCCACTGGGCGACCAATACCACTAAAATAGCTAACTGATTGCATCCATTGACCCGAAGGAGCGCCATGACGAAGATCTGGGTCAACTCCGGGGACTCCCATGTGATGGAGCCCGACGACCTGTGGGTCCAGGCGCTGCCGCCACGCCTCGCCGACCGGGCGCCGCGCAGTGAGCGCGGCGACAAGTACGAGGTGCTGTACATCGACGGCGAGCGCATCGACCGCCAGCTCAACGACTTCATGGACGCCATGCGTCCGCCGGGCGCCCGGGACCTCCGGGTCCGGCTGAAGGACCTGGACCAGGAGGGCGTGTGGGGTCAACTGGCCTTTCCCTCCATGGGGTTCTGGCTGGTGTCGATCACCGACCGGGAGCTGGCCCGGGAGACCGTACGGGCCTGGAACGACTGGGCGCACTCCGAGGTGCTCGGAACGCAGAAGCGGATCATCACCCCCGCCTGTGTGTCGACCGCCGACGTCGACGACGCGGTCGCCGAGGTGGAGCGGGTGGCGGAACTGGGCTTCCAGTCGGTGTTCCTGCCGTGCCAGACGCGGCCCGGCGAGGAGTACGCCCTGGACCGCTGGGAGCCGCTGTGGACGGCGGCCGAGCGGGCGGGTCTGGTGCTGGGCTTCCATATCGGCACCGGCGGCGAGAACGTCGTCTTCCGCGGGCCCGGCGGCGCGGTCGTCAACTACATGGAGACGACCTACCCGGGCATGCGGGTCGTGTCCCACATGGTCGCGGGCGGTGCTCTGGACCGGCACCCCGACCTGAAGATCCTGATCGCGGAGGGCGGCGCGGGCTGGGTGCCGGCCATCGGCGACCGGATGGACGAGGCCTACCGCCAGCACGGCATGTTCGTGCGGCCGAAGCTCAGCCGGCTGCCCAGCGAGATCATCAGGCAGCAGGTGTACGCGTCGTTCCAGCACGACAAGAGCTCGGTGGAGATCGTCGAGTCGACGGGCTACCGCAACGTGATGTGGGGCGACGACTACCCGCACCTCGAAGGCACCTACGGCCACACCCAGTCCACCCTGCACGAGCTGTTCGACGGCGTGCCCGCGGACGTCCGTGAACGCGTCACCCGGGGCACCTTCGACGAGCTGTTCCGCCTGCCGGAGCGGACTCCCCAGGAGGCGGCCGTCTGAGCGGCGACACCCCGATGAGCAGTCCGCCGTATCCGGAGGATCTGGAACGACCGGGCCTCGTGCGCACCGGCCGGTCGACGTTCGTCCGGCCCGTCCGCCCGGAGGACGCCGACCGTCTGGTCGCCTTCGTCGGCGGTCTGTCCCGGGCGACCCTGGCCTACCGCTCGCTCGGCCCGGTGGTCCGCGCGCGCGACGACGTCATCCGGCGTGGCGCCCACGTGGACTACCTCAACGAACTGGCGCTGGTCGCCCTGGCCGGTGACGAGATCGCCGGTCTGGTGCGCTACGTCCGCGACCCCGAGGAACCGGAACACGCGGAGGTCACCTTCACCATCCGCGACGACCACCAGAGCGAGGGGTTCGGCAGGCTGCTCCTGGAGCACATCGCAGGCGCCGCCCGCACTCGGGGCATCCGGGTCCTGGAGGCCGACGTCCTCGCCGACAACACCCGCATGATCAACGTGTTCCTCGGCTCCGGCTACCGGGTCGAGTCCGGGCCGCCCGGTCAGATCGTCCACTTCGAGATCGCCGTCGACCCGCAGGCCCAGGCCGTCGCCCGGGCCGAACGCCGCGAGCACACAGCCGTACGACGCTCCCTGCGCCCGCTGCTCGAACCCCGCTCGGTCGCGGTGATCGGCGCGAACCGCAGCCCCCTGACGATCGGCCACGAGATCGTCGCCAACCTGCTGCGGGGCGGTTTCCGCGGCTCCGTGTTCCCGGTCAATCCACGGGCCGAGCGGATCGCCGGCGCACGGGCGTATCCGAACGTCAGGGAGCTTCCCGAGGTGCCGGATCTGGCATTGGTCGCCGTGCGGGCCGAGGCGGTTCCCGAGGTCGTACGAGAGTGTGCCGAGGCCGGCGTCAAGGCCGTGGTCGTGGTCTCAACAGGCTTCGGGGAGACGGGAGTCGAAGGCCGGACGGCCGAGCTGGAGCTGGCCCGCTTCGCCCGTGCCTCCGGGATGCGGCTGGTGGGCCCGAACTGCATGGGCGTGGTCAACACGACGCCCGCGGCCCGGCTGGCCGCGACCTTCTCCCCCGCACTGCCGACGCCGGGCCGGGTCGCGATGTCCAGCCAGTCCGGGCCGCTCGGGCTCGCGGTGCTCGACTTCGCCCGGCGGCTGCGGCTCGGCTTCTCCGGGTTCGTGTCGGTGGGCCACGCCGTGGACGTCTCCACCAACGACCTGCTCCAGTGGTGGGAGGAGGACCCCGAGACCTCGGTGATCCTGCTGCACGTCGAGACCTTCGGCAACCCCCGCCGGTTCGCCCGGGTCGCGCGCAGGGTCGCACCGCGCAAGCCGATCGTCGCGGTGCACCCGGGACACGCGGACGCGGCGGTCGACTCGCTCTTCGCCCAGTCCGGCGTCATCCGTACCCGCAGCCTCCAGGAACTCTTCGACGCCGCGCTCCTGCTCGCGCACCAGCCGCCCCCGCCGGGCAACCGGGTCGCCGTGATCACCAACGCGGGCGGGCCGGCCGCGCTGACCGCCGGGGCGTGCGAGGCGAGCGGACTGCGGGTGCCCGAACTCGGCGAGCGCACGCGGCAATCACTCCGTACGGCCCTTTCGCCGCGCGCGGACGTCACCAACCCGATCGACCTCACGCCCATGGCCACCGCCGCGCACTACCGGCAGGCGCTGGACGCGGTACTGGCCGACGACAGCATCGACGCCGCCGTGGTCCTCTTCATGCCCCCGCTCGCGGACAAGCCCGACGAGGTTGCGGCAGCGATCCTCGACGCGGCCGAGGCCGCGCCCGAGAAGCCGGTGGTGGCCAGTTTCCTCGGTGGCGCGGGCGTCGCCGATCTCCTGCACCGGGGCGAACTCGTCGTACCGACCTATGCGTTCCCCGAGTCCGCCGCGGTCTCGCTCGGTCACGCGGCCGCGTACCAGACCTGGCGCGGAACTCCGGCGGGTGTCATACCGGACCTCGCCGGAGTCCACCCGGACCGGGCCCGCGCACTGGTCGCCGCATGCGCACCCGGCACCGTGCCGGCCCGGACAGCCACCGACCTGCTGGACTCCTACGGCATCTCCGTACGGGACACGGGCTCCCAGGGCCCGGACGCCTTCCTCTCCGTCCGGCCGGACCCGGTCTTCGGCCCGGTGATCGCGTTCGGCCTCACCGGTGACTACGCCGACCTGATGGCCGACGTCGCCCACCGGATCACCCCGCTCAGCGACCGCGACGCCCGGGAGATGATCCGCTCGCTGCGCGCCGCGCCGCTGCTGGACGGCCGGGTGGGCGGCCCGGGTGTGGATCTGACGGCCCTTGAGGAAACCATCCTGCGGATCTCCGCGATGGTCGAGGAGCTGCCCGAGATCGAGTCGATGGACCTGCGTCCGATACGGCTGCTGTCGCCGGGGCACGGAGTCGCCGTGGCCCACGCGACGATCCAACTCACCGACGACACAAGGAGAGGTGGCCCCTCATGAAGGTCGGCATCTACTTCGACATGCGCAACCCCCCGCCCTGGCAGCGGAGTTGGTCACGCGTCTACGGATTCGCCCTGGAGATGTGCGAGGAGGCGGACCAACTCGGCCTCGACTCGGTCTGGTTCTCCGAGCACCACGGCTTCGAGGACGGATACCTCCCGCAGCCGCTCACCATGGCGGCGGCAGCAGCGGCCCGCACGCGCCGAGTCCGGCTGGGCACCGCGGTCATCCCCGCACCTCTGCACGCGGCCCCCGAGATCGCCGAACAGGCCGCGCTCGTCGACATCATCAGCGACGGCCGCCTGGACCTCGGGCTCGGTACCGGCTACCGCGTACCCGAGTACCGGCTGTACGGCGCCGATCTCGCCAAGCGCTACTCCACGACGGACCGGCGGGTGCGGGAGATCCGCGGCCTGTGGTCCGAATCCCTGGTCACCCCCGGCCCGGTCCAGGACCCGCTGCCGATCTGGCTCGGTTACCAGGGCCCGCAGGGCGCGCGCCGGGCGGGACGGCTGGGCACGGGGCTGCTGTCCCTCAACCCGGCGCTGCTGACGCCGTACCGGGAGGGACTGGCCGAGAGCGGCCACGACGTGTCGGCGGCCCGGATGCAGGGCTCGTTCACCACGTTCGTCACCGAGGACCCCGACGGCGACTGGCCGGTGGTGCGCGAACACCTGGCGTACCAGTGGGACAGCTATCGCCGGTACATGGTCGAGGGGACGGACCAGCCCGCCCCCCGCCCCATCGACCCCGAGAAGTGGCGGGAGACGGGGCTCCGGGCGTCCGGTGTCGGTCAGTTCCTCTACGGCACCCCGCAGTACGTCGCCGAGGCCATCAAGGCGTACGTGGCGGGGCTGCCGGTCGAAGGGGTGTTCCTGTGGGCCTCGCTGGCCGGGATGCCCGAGGAGATGGTCGCCCGCCAAGTCCAGCTGATCGCCTGCAAGTTGCGCCCGCTGCTTGCCGATGTCTGACCCGAGGAGTCGCAGCATGTCGATGGGAACCGGTGGGACCGGAGTGTGGGCGGGGTCGGACTTCCAGGAGCCGCCCCGCACCCGGGGCGGGGTGGCGCTGTGCGGTGCCTGCCGTGTCACCGGTTCCTGCCGCCTGGGCGTGGAGCGCGAGCGGCTCGACGAGGATGGCGTGGCGTGCTTCGGACTCGTCTGCCCGCGCTCGCAGGAGGGCGGGCCGAATGTCGCGCACGGCGGCTGGACGGCGGCCGTGCTGGACGACTGCCTGGGTCATCTCCCGCTGCTGCACCGGGTGTTGAGCGTCACGGCGGAGCTGAGCGTGAGCTTCGTGAAGCCCCTGCCGGTGGAACGGCCGTTGGAGGTCCGGGCGTGGGTCGAGCGGCGGGAGGGCCGGCGCTGGTACATCGCGGGCGAGCTGGTGCTGCTGCCGAACCGTGCCGTGCTGGCCCGGGCCTCCGGGATCTGGGTGACCCGGGACCAGGGCCACTTCGCACGGCACGAGGCGTGGCTGGCCGGCCAGGAGTCGGAGGGCGGGGCCGAGGGTCAGTAGGACCGCAGCCCCATGCTGCGGGCGATCCCGTTGCGCTGGATCTGGCTGGTTCCGCCGGAGATCGTGGCCACGATCGACTCCCGGTAGCGGAAGCTCATCACGCTCTCGGTCGAGAAGCCGTGCCCGGCACACACCTGCATCCCGAGCCGGGCAGCCGCCACATACGTCTCCGACCCCTTCAGCTTCGCCATCGAGCCCTCCCGCGTGCACGGCTTGCCCTGGGCGAGCAGCCAGGCCGCGCGGTACGCGAGCAGCCGGGCGGAGTCGATCTCGGTCTGCAGGTCGGCCATGTCATGGGCGAGGGCCTGGAAGTTCCCGATCGGACGGCCGAAGGCGTGCCGGGTGCGGGAGTACTCCAGCATCTCGTCCAACGTGGCCTGCGCGGCACCGAGATACCCCCCGGTGATGATCACCTTCTCCAGCTCGATGTTGGAGAGCATGACCTTCCAGCCCTCGTCGCGCGGGCCGACGAGGTTCTCCTTCGGGACCAGGGCGTCGTTGAAGAAGACCTCGTTGGTGCCGAGGATGTGCCGGGCCAGCGTCGGCGTCCGGCGCACCTCGACGCCGTCCGTCGCGGGGTCGACGAGGAGCAGGCTGATACCGCCGTGCTTGGGCTCGCGGGGCCCGGTCCGCACGTAGGTCGCGATGGTCGTGTCGGGCAGGCCGCCGCCGGTGCACCACGCCTTCTGCCCGCGGACGAGGAACTGGTCGCCGTGGTCCTCGGCGGTGGTACGCAGGGCGGCGGCGTCGGACCCGCTGTCCGGCTCGCTGAGGCCGACGGCGAGCCGGTGGCGCCCCGTCATCACCTGCTCGCGGATGAAGGTTCGCTGGGCCTCGTCGCCCCACCGGAACACGGTGATCCCCGGGATGAGCACGCCGATGTAGCACATGGCGACGTCGAAACTGGCCCGCCCCAACTCCTCGGCGATCAGGACGAGTTCGAGCGGGCCGCCGCCGTCGCCGCCCTCCTCCTCGCTGAACGGGAGGGAGAACCACCCCAGATCCGCCATGCCGCGGAACAGTTCGGGCGGCACGATGCCCTCCTCGTCCCACCGCTTGGCCTTCTCGGCCGGGCACACGTCGGCGACGAACTGCCGTGCCGTCGCGCGCAACAGGTCCTGCTCGTCGGTCAGCCCGAAGTCCACGGCCACTCCTCGGCAACACTAGGCTATTCATCTATCTAATTGTTCTATGTTAGCGGATACAGCGGCCCCGCCGGAATACACCTCCCGGGAGGGTTCAGCAGTGGGCTCGCCGCGGGGCGGTTCGGCGCGTGCCCCACTTCGGTCCGTCGGCGAGGTCACCGGGGTATCCCTGACGCCGGGCCGGAAGAGTCGCTGATCCAACCGGCGAGGATGCCGAGGGCTTGCGCGGAGGGGGCGGGACAACTCCCCGATGAGATCGGCGAGTTGTGGATCGCTGGGGTGGCGTCCGGCGTACAGGCGCAGGATGGCCACGCAGTCACCGGCGACCTGCCCCCAGTCGATGTACAGGCTGCGGGCGGCGGCGAGGAAGACGAAGCGGGCGGAGTCGCGCTCGCGGTGGGGCCGGGCCTGGAAGTCGGTGAACAGGGCGGAACCGAGCCGGTTGGCCGCCAGGACGTCCATGTCCCGCCCCTGGATCACGGCCGGGACACCGAACGACCGCAGCGTGTCCGCCCGGTACACGGCGGGCCGGACACGCTGCGGGACCGGTGGCCGCCGACCACGCACGGGCCACGGTGGGCTGGGCGCGGTCGAAGAGGTGGGCGCGTTCGGTGCCGTCCAGTCGCAGCGCACGGGCGGCGGCCCCCAGGACGGCTTCGGAGACACCCCGGGTACGGCCCCGCTCCAGACGGATGCGGTAGTCGACGCCGACCCCGGCGAGCTGGGCGACTTCCTCACGGCGCAGCTCCTCCTCGGCCGGTCCGATCGGCCAGGAGTTCCGCGTCGCCTACGCCGCGTCCAAGTTCGGCATGGAGGGCTGGATGGAGTCGCCGCGCTAGGACGTCGAGCCGTACGGCATCCGTACGACGGTCGTGGAACCCGGCTTCCTCCGCACCGAGTTGCTCGTGGGCGCGTCCACCACGTGCCCCGAGCCGACCATCGCCGACTACGCCGAGCGCACCAGGGCCGCCATCGCGGCCTGGAAGAGCATGAGCGGCCGACAGCCCGGCGACCCCGTCAAACGCGCCAAGACCCTGCTGACCATCGCCGGTCAGGCCGAGCCGCCCCTGCGTTTCGTCGGCGGCGCGGACGCCGTCGAGAGTGTCGAGGCCAAGTCCGGGGAACTCGTCGCCCGGGCCCGGGGCCTCCCGCCAACTCGGCGGCGATCCGACCTATGACGACGCAGACTTCGCCGCGCAGGAGCCTCGCTCCTTGTCCTCGGCGTCGGCACGCCTGTAGGCACCGTCGACGCCGTCGGCCGGGACCCAACTCCCGCAAACAGAACGGCCATCACCCAGGACCGCTCCCGAATCGCTGCCGAGGAGTTCCCCAAGCAGCTCCGCCGCCCAGAGCCTCGCCCAAGGAACGACAACCGCACCAACCTTCCGGACGGCAGCGCCGACACGAAGCCGCGGTGGCTGCGGCGGTCCGCCGTAGGAGCTCACCCGCGGGGCTAATGTCTGCCGGGTGAGCACAGACGATGCGAACCGGCGCTGGACACGTTCCATGCCGGAGGCCTACGAACGTCACCTGGTGCCGGTCTTCTTCCGGCCCTTCGCCATCGACCTGGCCGCCAGGGCAGCAGCGCTGCGACCTCGCACGGTCCTGGAACTCGCCGCCGGGACCGGGGCGTTGACCTCGGCTCTGCTCACCGCGCTGCCCACGGCCTCGGTGGTGGCCACCGACCTCAACGAAGCGATGGTCACCGCAGGCTCGGCACGGGAACCGCGCGCGGACTGGCGACAGGCGGACGCCCAACACCTGCCCTTCGAGGACGGTGGCTTCGACCTCGTCGTGTGCCAGTTCGGGGTCATGTTCTTCCCCGACAGGCCCGCCGCCTACGCCGAGGTGCGCCGGGTCCTGACCCCGCGGGGGCGGTTCCTGTTCAACAGCTGGGGCCCGCTGGCCTCGCACGGGTTCGGGGCCGCCTTCCAATCCGCCCTGGAACAGTTCATGCCCGACGGAGCACCCCCGTTCCTGAAGGAGGTACCGCACGGCTACTCCGACCCGGCCGTGGTCACCGCGGACCTCACGGCCGCCGGACTGACCCTGGCCACCGCCGAGGAGGTCACGCTGGATGGCGTCGCGGAGTCCGCGGCCTCCGTCGCCACCGGGTTCCTCACCGGCACGCCGGTGCACGCCGCCGTACAGGCCCGCGAAGACGCGCAGGCCCTCCAGGCCGCCGTCACGCAGGAGATGACGGACCAGCTCGGGACTGGCCCCGTGACGGCGCCGATGACCGCGACCGTCTATACAGCGCACCGGTAGACACGGCCCTCCCCCTCCGGTGAGCACAGCCAGGGTGACCGAGCCGGCGCAGGAGGCGTAGCGGCGGACCTGATGTCCGTGGTTGCCCAGCACAAGGCTTGGCGGGCCGACATTGAAACCGTTCAATACCCTCGCGTCCACCTCACTCACCGGCTCCGCCCCGGGCGATCGCGAAGTGGCCCTGTCACGAAAACAGTTGCACGACGATTGACCCCGACCTCACCAGGCTCTACGTTACCCACGCCTCTCCAGTTTGAATCGATTCATGCATTCCGTGCGAGTGAGGAGTCGTAGTGATCAGCAGGAGGAACATGCTCGCGGGCGCGGTCGCCACGGTCGCGGCAGTGACCGTCGACAGCGTGCCGGCGATGGCCGCGCCGACATCCGGACAGGCGCAGGCGGAAACACAGGCACAGCGCGACGGACTGCGCGTCACGGCGCCGACCGTGGAGTACGTCCAGCATCCGCTGGGGATCGATGCCCAACGCCCGCGTCTGAGCTGGCCGTTGGCCTCCGACCGGACGGGGGCGCGGCAGAGCGCCTATCAGATCCGCGTCGCCACCACCGCGTCGCGCCTGTCCCACCCGGACGTCTGGGACAGCGGGAAGGTCACGTCCGGCGAGTCGGTCCTCGTGTCCTACGGAGGTCCCGGACTCAAGCCTCGGACGCGTTACCACTGGTCCGTACGTGTCTGGGACGCCGACGGCCACGTCTCCGGCTGGAGCGCGCCCTCGTGGTGGGAAACCGGGCTGATGGACGCCGGGCAGTGGAGCGCCGACTGGATCTCCGCACCGGCGGGCCTCGTGGACGCACCGTCCTTCGAGGGCGGTTCCTGGGTCTGGTTCCCCGAGGGCGATCCCACCAACAGCGTTCCGGCGGCGACCCGTTGGTTCCGTCGCACCGCCCAACTGCCCGCCGGGATCACGTCGGCCACGCTCGCCATCACCGCCGACAACGTGTACGCCGTCTCCGTGAACGGGGCCGAGGTCGCCCACACCGATCTCGACACGGACAACGAGGACTGGAAACGCCCGGCGGTGATCGACGTACTGGCGCGCGTACGGGCCGGTGACAACGTTATCGCCGTCGCCGCCACCAACGCGACCGAAGGCCCGGCGGGGCTCATCGCGGTGCTTGTCGTCCGGACCGCCGCCGGTGAGCAGAAGGTGTTCACCGACGCCTCCTGGAAAGCCACCGCCCAGGAACCGGCCACCGGATGGCGGGAGTTGGGCTTCGACGACGGGGGCTGGCCGGCGGTCCGGGTGGCAGCGGCCTGGGGCGGCGGACCGTGGGGGCGAGTCGTCCCGGTGTCGTACGCCGTCACCCAACTGCGGCACGAATTCCGGCTGCCGCGCCGGAAAGTGGCCCGCGCGCGCCTGTACACCACGGCGCTCGGCCTGTACGAGAGTCACCTCAACGGCAGCCGGGTGGGCCTCGACCAGCTCGCTCCCGGCTGGACGGACTACCGCACCCGCGTCCAGTACCAGACGTACGACGTCACCGAACTCCTACGGCCCGGCGCCAACGCCATCGGGGCGTATCTGGCACCCGGTTGGTACGCCGGCAACGTGGGCATGTTCGGGCCCGGTCAGTACGGCCAAGTCCCGTCGTTCCTGGCCCAGTTGGAGGTGGAGTACGCGGACGGGACGAGTGAGCGCATCGTGTCGGACGCCGACTGGCGGGCCGCCGCCGGACCGATCGTCGCCGCCGATCTGCTGAACGGCGAGACGTACGACGCGCGCAAGGAGACCCCTGGTTGGGCCTCGCCCGGCTTCGACGACACAGGCTGGCTCGGCGTGCGAGGCATGGGTGGCGTCGGCGACATCGGCCCCGCCCTGATCGTCGCGCAGGTGGACGGTCCCGTGCGGGTGGAGCGGGAGCTGACACCGAAGAGCGTGACCCAACCCAAGCCCGGCGTCTACGTGTTGGACCTCGGCCAGAACATGGTCGGCTCGGTACGGCTGCGCGTGTCGGGCGACGCGGGGACGACCGTCCGGCTCAGACACGCCGAGGTGCTCAACCCCGACGGCACCGTCTACACCGCGAACCTGCGGACCGCGGCGGCGACCGACACGTACACCCTCAAGGGCGGCGGGAAGGAGGAGATCTACGAACCGCGGTTCACCTTCCACGGATTCCGCTATGTCGAGGTGACCGGTTTCCCGGGCACTCCCACCGCCAGGGCCGTCACCGGGCGCGTCATGCATACGTCCGCCCCCTTCACCCTCGACTTCGAGACCGACGTACCGATGCTCAACCAGCTGCACCACAACATCACTTGGGGCCAGCGCGGCAACTTCCTCTCCGTTCCGACCGACACACCCGCACGCGACGAGCGCCTGGGCTGGACGGGAGACATCAACGTCTTCGCGCCCACGGCCGCGTACACGATGGAGTCGGCCCGCTTCCTGTCCAAGTGGCTCGTCGACCTCCGGGACTCCCGGACCGCGGAGGGCGCGTTCACAGACGTGGCACCGATGGTCGGCACGGTCGGCAACGGCACGGCCGGCTGGGGCGACGCGGGGGTCACGGTCCCCTGGTCCCTCTACCAGGCGTACGGCGACCGCCAAGTCCTCGCGGACGCCTGGCCGTCCGTCCAGTCCTGGCTGACGTACCTGGAGAAGAACAGCGACCGGCTGCTGCGCCCGGACCAGGGATACGGCGACTGGCTGAACGTCGACGACGAGACCCCCAAGGACGTCATCGCCACCGCGTACTTCGCGCACAGCGCCGACCTCGCGGCGCGGATGGCCGGCGAACTCGGCACGGACACCGCCCCCTACCTCGATCTCTTCGAACGGATACGAACAGCCTTCCGGAACGCCTACGTCACCTCCGACGGCCGCATCAAGGGCGACACGCAGACGGCGTACGTCCTGGCGCTGTCGATGAACCTGCTCCCGGACGCGTCACGGAAGCCCGCGGCCGACCGTCTCGTCGCCCTGATCGAGGCCAAGGACTGGCACCTGTCGACAGGGTTCCTCGGCACTCCCCGACTGCTGCCCGTCCTGACCGACACGGGCCACACCGACATCGCCTACCGCCTCCTGCAACAGCGCTCGTTCCCCAGTTGGGGCTACCAGATCGACCGGGGCTCCACCACGATGTGGGAACGCTGGGACTCCATCCGGCCCGACGGCAGCTTCCAGGACCCGGGCATGAACTCCTTCAACCACTACGCCTACGGCTCGGTGGGGGAATGGATGTACACGAACATCGCCGGCATCTCGGCGGCCCGGCCCGGCTACCGCGAGACCGTCATCCGCCCCCGCCCCGGCGGAGCCGTCACCACCGCCCGCGCAACATTCACTTCGGTCTACGGCCCGGTCTCCACCAGTTGGCGGCAGCGGTCCGGCCGCTTCACGCTGACCTGCTCGGTGCCGCCCAACACGACCGCCGAGGTGTGGATCCCCGCGTCCACCCCGGACGCGGTGACCCGCACGCACGGGACGTACCTGCGCCAGGAGGACGGCTGCGCGGTGTACCGGGTCGGCTCCGGCACCCACCGCTTCACCACCTGATCCAGGCGGTACGGCTGCCCGGAACGGTCACCGGTCCGGGCAGCCCAACCTGAGGCGGCGCCCGGAGATCGGAGACAGCGTCAAGACCCCGCAAGAAAGGTGAGGCGCACCTTCCGCTCGGGGTTGTCCCTGTTCGTGTCGACCAGACACACCGACTGCCACGTCCCCAACTCCAGCCGCCCGCCCACCACCGGCAGCGTCGCATGCGGCGGTACGAATGCGGGGAGGACGTGGTCGCGGCCGTGCCCGGGGCTGCCGTGGCGGTGCTGCCAGCGGTCGTCGGCCGGGAGGAGGGTGTGCAGGGCGGCGAGGAGGTCGTCGTCGCTGCCGGCGCCCGTCTCCAGGATCGCGACACCCGCGGTGGCGTGGGGGACGAAGAGATTGAGGAGGCCGTCGCGGCCGGCCGCGACCTCCCGGAGGAAGGCCTCGCAGTCTCGGGTCAGGTCCATGACCCGCTCCCTGGAACCGGTGGCGACGTTCAGGACGCGGGTGGTGAAGGCAGCTGACATGCCTCCCATCCTGAACCATCCGTCGGGCTCCACGCGCGAAACCCATCCGTCGGGCCCCTCGCTCGAAACCCGTCCGTCAGGCTCCTCGCCCGATCGTTCGCCCGGTCCTTGATACAAGAGGTCCAGTCTGCGAGACACCGTTGACCGTGGCACGCCATCTGACCTACTTTCGGCCGCATGTTGCGTTCAGTTCTGCTCACCACGCGCGGTCACATCGACCTGCTGCGGGTGGCCTCCGCCGCGTGTTGCCGCGGCTGCTGACGTCTTCTTCGGCCTCACCCCTCCTTTTGCCGCACTCCGCCGTGCCCGTGCGCACCGTCGTGACACGGCGGCGTTGAGGCGTACCCCCCTCCTCACCGGACGCTCTCCCCCACCCGTGGAGCACCCATGAGCATCAGCCACGCACCGCCCGGTTCCTCCGGGCCCGATATTTCCCCCATACCCGCGTCGAAGGCCGAGTCCGGCGATCCCGCTCCCCTCGAACTCGTCCCCCTCGTCCCCACCTCCTCGCGCCGCACCCGCGTCCCCCGCTGGCTGCGCCGCACCACCGGCCCGCTCGTCCTGCTCGCACTGTGGCAACTCCTCAGCAGCACAGGCGTGTTGACCTCCGACGTGCTCGCCTCGCCCGGACGCATCGCCCAGGTCGGCTGGGATCTGGTCGACAGCGGTTCACTGACCTCGGCCATGACCACCTCGCTCCAGCGCGTCGCCATCGGGCTGCTGCTCGGTACCGTCATCGGCACCGGACTCGCCCTGGTCTCCGGTCTGTTCAGGGTCGGCGAGGACTTGGTCGACGCTCCCGTGCAGATGCTGCGGACCGTGCCCTTCGTCGGGCTGATCCCGCTGTTCATCATCTGGTTCGGCATCGGCGAGGCGCCGAAGGTCGCCATCATCACGCTCGGCGTGACCTTCCCGCTCTACCTCAACGTCTACGCCGGAATCCGGGGCGTGGACAGCCAGTTGATCGAGGCCGGGGAGTCCCTCGGGCTGTCGCGCTGGGGGCTCGTACGGCATGTGGTGCTGCCGGGTGCGCTGCCGAACGCGATGACCGGGCTGCGCTACTCCCTCGGCATCGCCTGGCTGGCCCTCGTCTTCGCCGAGCAGATCAACGCGGACGCCGGCATCGGCTTCCTGATGGTGCAGGCCCGGGACTTCCTGCAGACCGACGTCATCGTGGTCTGCCTGATCGTCTACGCCTTCCTCGGCCTGCTGGCCGACTTCCTCGTCCGCACCCTCGAAAGGCTGCTGCTGCAATGGCGACCGACGTTCACGGGCCGGTGACCACCCCTTCGGCGACCCGGTCGCCGCTGACCACACAGGCGGTACGCGTCGAGGGGCTGACCCGCTCCTTCGACGGCCGCGCCGTCATCGACAGGCTTCAACTCGACGTGCGGCAGGGTGAGTTCGTGGCGCTGCTGGGCCGCAGCGGCTGCGGCAAGTCCACGTTGCTGCGCATCCTCGCCGGGCTCGACCGGGACATCGAGGGCACCGTCCTCGTCCCGCGCCGCAAGGCCGTCGCGTTCCAGGCGCCCCGGCTGATGCCGTGGAAGAAGGTGTGGCGCAACGTCCTGCTCGGGCTGCCCGGGAAGCCCGAACGGGCCGTAGCGGAGCGGGCGTTGGCGGAGGTCGGGCTCGGGGATCACTCCGACGCGTGGCCCAAGACGCTGTCCGGTGGTGAGGCGCAGCGGGCCTCGCTGGCCCGTGCCCTGGTGCGTGAACCGGATCTGCTGCTGCTCGACGAGCCGTTCGGCGCGCTCGACGCGCTCACCCGCATCAAGGCCCAGCGGTTGGTGGGCGAACTGTGGCAACGGCGCGGCTGTGCCGTCCTGTTGGTGACCCATGACGTCGAGGAGGCCGTGCTGCTCGCGGACCGGGTCCTGGTGATGGACGACGGGGTCATCGCGCACGAGCAGCGCATCGACCTGGACCGGCCGCGCGACATCACCGACCCGCGATTCGCCGAACTGCGCGCCGGACTCCTGGAACGCCTCGGCGTCGACACCGCCGCCGAAGCCGTCTGAACTCCCCCACGCGTCAACCCAGTTACCGAGAACGGACCCCCATGCGACGAAGTCTCGTCCCCGCCGCCCTGCTTCTCCCCCTCGCCCTCCTGCTCACCGCCTGCGGCGGGAACTCGGCCGCCGAGACCTCGACGGGCACCGACGGCAAGGGCTCACTCACGCTCAACGTCGGTGACCAGAAAGGCGGTTCGGAGGCGGTGCTGCGGGCCGCCGGTGAACTCAAGAACCTGGACTACAAGATCAAGTGGTCCACGTTCACCTCCGGCCCACCGCTTCTGGAAGCCGTCAACGCCAAGGCCGTCGACATCGGCGGTGTCGGCAACACCCCGCCGGTGTTCGCGGCGGGCGCCGACTCGAAGATCAAGGTGGTGGCCGCCTGGCACGGCACGTCCGAGGGCGACGCCGTCCTCGTGCCGAAGGACTCCAAGCTCAGCGAACCGCGGCAGCTCAAGGGCAAGTCCATCGCCGTGGCGCAGGGTTCGTCCGCGCACTTCCAGCTGGTCGCCTCCCTCAAGGCGGCCGGGCTCAGCATCGGCGACGTGAACGTGAAGTACCTCCAACCGGCCGACGCCCTGGCCGCGTTCACCTCCGGCAAGGTCGACGCGTGGGCGGTGTGGGACCCGTACACGTCGCAGGTCCTCCAGGCAAAGCAGGGCCGCGTCCTCACCACCGGCGAGGGCGTGACCAACGGCCTCAGCTTCCAGGTGGCGGCGCCCGGCGCGCTGGCGGACAAGAAGAAGTCCGCCGCCATCAGGGACTACCTCGACCGGCTGCGCCGAGCCCAGACATGGGTGTTCACGCATCAGGAGGAGTGGGCCAAGGTGTGGTCGAAGGACACCGGGCTGCCGTACGAGGTGGCGCTGGCGTCGGTGAAGCGGACCAACTCGACGCGGGTCTCCGTCGCGGTCGACAAGCCGCTCATCGCCTCCGAGCAGCAGATCGCCGACACGTTCACCCAACTCAAGCTGATACCGCGGAAGGTGGACTTCGCCGACTTCGTGGACACGCGCTACAACGAGAACCTGCCGGCCTCGACCTCCGCGCCGAGCACCACGGGAGGTTCGTGACATGAGCGTGCACCTGCACTGGTTCCTGCCGACCGGCGGCGACGGCCGGACGCTCGTCGACCGGCACGCCTACGGGCCCAACCGCGCGGGCACGGTCCGTGGAGTGCGGCCGCCGGACATCGAGTACCTCGTCCAAATCGCCAAGGCCGCCGAGCAGTTGGGCTTCGAGGCGGTGCTGACGCCGACCGGCACCTGGTGCGAGGACGCCTGGCTGACCACCGTGGCGCTGGCCCAGCACACCGAGCGGCTGAAGTTCCTGGTGGCGTTCCGGCCGGGGGTGATCTCGCCGACGCTGGCCGCGCAGATGGCGGCGACCTATCAACGGGTCACCCGAGGGCGGCTGTTGCTCAACGTCGTCACCGGCGGCGACTCGGCCGAGCAGCGCCGGTTCGGTGACCATCTCGGCCACGACCAGCGGTACGCCCGTACGGACGAGTTCCTGTCGGTCGTACGAGGGGTGTGGCGGGGAGAGCCGTACGACTTCGACGGTGTCCACTACCAGGTAGAGGGCGGGCTGACCGCACTGCCGCCCGATCCGGTGCCGCAGGTGTTCTTCGGGGGTTCGTCGGCGGCGGCCGGGCCGGTGGCCGCCCGGCATGCGGACGTGTATCTCACCTGGGGAGAACCGCCGGCACAGGTCAAGGAGAAGATCGACTGGATTCGCGGGCTGGCCGAGCGGGAGGGCCGGGACGTGCGGTTCGGGGTACGGCTGCACACCATCTCGCGGGACTCGTCGGCCGAGGCGTGGGCGACCGCGAACCGGCTGCTCGACGACCTCGACGCGGACACCGTCGCGGCCGCGCAGGCGGCGCTCGGGCGCAGTGAATCGGTGGGCCAGCAGCGGATGTTGGCCCTGCACGGCGGTTCGCGGGACGAGTTGGAGATCCACCCGAACCTGTGGGCGGGGGTCGGTCTCGTCCGGGGTGGCGCGGGCACGGCGCTCGTGGGCAGCCATGCCGAGGTCGCCGATCTGATCGAGGAGTACCACTCGCTGGGCGTCGAGCACTTCGTGCTGTCCGGGTATCCGCATCTGGAGGAGGCGTACTGGTTCGGGGAGGGCGTGATTCCCGAGCTGGCGGCGCGCGGGCTGGTCGAGGGGAGGGCGAAGGCCGGTCTGCCGTTGCTCGTGAGCGGCGGGCGCTGAGCGGGCGGGAAGATCCACGGCCCCGGTGCTGTTCGTACAAACGTGAACAACACGCGTGAGGTCGACGTGGTCGTCATAGGTGCCGGGCAGGCAGGACTGGCCGGCGCCTATCACCTGCGGCGCACCGGTTTCGAGCCGGAGCGCGACTTCGTGGTACTGGACCACGCGCCCGCGCCGGGCGGGGCCTGGCAGTTCCGGTGGCCGTCGTTGACGTACGGCAAGGTGCACGGGATGCACGCGCTGCCCGGCATGGAACTCACGGACGCCGATCCGGCCCGCCCTTCCGCCGAGGTGATCGCCGAGTACTTCGCCGCCTACGAGCGGGCCTTCGACCTGCGGGTGCGGCGGCCGGTGGATGTGAAGGCCGTGCGGGAGGGCGTGGCCGGGCGGCTGCTCGTCGAGACGTCGGACGGTACGTGGTCGACGCGGGCGCTGATCAATGCGACCGGGACGTGGGACCGGCCGTTCTGGCCGCGTTATCCGGGTCAAGAGACGTTCCGGGGGCGGCAGTTGCACACCGCGCAGTATCCGGGGCCCGAGGAGTTCGCCGGGTTGCGGGTGGTCGTGGTGGGCGGGGGCGCGTCCGGTACCCAGCATCTGATGGAGCTCGCCCCGTACGCGGCAGCGACCACGTGGGTGACCCGGCGTCCGCCGGTCTTCCGCGAGGGTCAGTTCACCGAGGACGTGGGCCGGGCGGCCGTCGCACTGGTCGAGGAGCGGGTGCGGCAGGGGCTGCCGCCGAAGAGCGTCGTCTCCGTGACCGGGCTGCCGCTGAACGACGCGATCCGGCAGGCGATCGCGGACGGGGTCCTGGACCGGCAGCCGATGTTCGACCGGATCACACCCGACGGGGTGGACTGGAACGACGGCCGCCATGTGGACGCCGATGTCATCCTCTGGGCAACCGGCTTCCGGGCCGCGATCGACCACCTGTCACCACTGAAGCTGCGCGAGCCGGGTGGGGGCATCCGCGTCGAGGGGACACGCGCGGTCGCCGATCCACGTGTCCACCTCGTCGGCTACGGACCGTCCGCGAGCACCATCGGCGCGAACCGGGCGGGTCTGGCGGCTGTCCGGGACATCCGGCGGTTGCTGGCCGGGGAGCCGGTGGCGGTCTGAGGTTGTTCTGACGGGGTCGCTTCACGGGCGGGGCGGAGGTGCCGCGTCGAGGGCGCGCATGTCGGGCGTAGGCCGGGGGGCCTTTAAGGGGCGCGGGGAACTGCGCGACCAGCCACAGCGAACCCGCACCCGCACCCGCACCCGCACCCGCCAACGAATCACAAGCCACTCACCCCGAGACGCGCACATGAGCCTGACGCCGCGCCGCCCGACCTCGTCCCGCTCGGTTCACTTCGTGGGCGACGCCCTGTTCTTCTGGGCCGCGTTGAACTCGGCCACGTTGCGCTGGTGTTCCTCGTAGGTGGCCGCGAAGCGGGTGTCGCCGGGCTTGACCGTGACGAAGTACAGCCAGTCTCCCGGCGGCGGGTTGATCGCGGCGCGCATCGCGTCCTCGCCCGGGTTGTCGATCGGAGTGGGCGGCAGGCCCATGCGCTGGTAGGAGTTGTAGGGGCTGTCGAGCCGGGTGTCGCTGCCTGTGGTCTTCAACGTGGCGCGGTTGAGCGCGTAGTTGATGGTGGAGTCCATCTGCAACGGCATACCGCGTTCGAGGCGGTTGAAGATGACCCGGGCCACCTTCCCCATGTCGGCCGTGGACGCCGCCTCGGCCTGCACGATGCTCGCGATGGTGACCGCCTGATAGACGTTCATCGCGTTGCGCTGGGCGCCGGCCGCGACCGGGGCGCCGTTGAACTTCTTGTTCGCGGTGTTGACCATGAACGACAGGAGCGACGCGGGCGTCGACTTCTTCTCCAGCGGATACGTCGCCGGGAAGAGATAGCCCTCGGGGTTGCCCTCCGCGTCGTTCGGCAGCTTCAGGCCGGCTTTCGCGATCGACTTCTTCGTGGTCCCGACCGGCAGCGTGAGGACCTTGTCCACGGCTTCGTAGATCTGGCCCGAGCGCCAGCCCTCCGGGATCACCAGCGAGGTGGGGCGCGTGTCCCCCTCGCTCTCCAGGCTCAGCAGCGGCACCGCCACGGCGGTGCCGGCCACGACGGCCCCCGTCGCGATGAGGGCGACCCGGCCCCTGCGGGTCAGTCGAATCGTGCTCCGTGGCGGAGTGTTCATCTGCATGCGGGCACGGTAACCCGCATATCGTCACAAACCCGGCATATCTTCAGCTTGTCGGTTCCAGTTGAGCATCCCGGCTTAGGAGAGCCGCGTAGCGCCCGTCCCGATCGAGCAGTTCCTCGTGCGTGCCCCGCTCCGCGATCTGCCCGGAGTCGAGGACCACTATCTGGTCGGCGCTCCGGATGGTGGACAGCCGGTGCGCGATGGTGAGCGTGGTGCGGTTGGCCGACAGGGCGTCGATGGCGTCCTGGACGGCGGCCTCGGTGCGGTTGTCCAGCGCGCTGGTCGCCTCGTCCAGGATGAGGACCGGCGGGTCGCGCAGGATCGTGCGGGCGATGGCCAGGCGCTGCTTCTCGCCGCCGGAGAACCGGTGGCCGCGCTCGCCGACGACCGTGTCGTACCCGTCGGGCAGGCCCGCGATGTGCTCGTGGATCTGCGCCGCGCGCGCCGCCGTGTACAGCTCCTCGTCGGTGGCGTCGGGCTTGGCGAAGCGGAGGTTCTCGGCGACCGAGGCGTGGAAGAGGTACGTCTCCTGGGAGACGACGCCGACGGCACGCGCGAGCGTGTCGAAGTCCAGGTCGCGGACGTCGACCCCGTCGAGGGTGACCCGGCCGCCCGTCACGTCGTAGAGCCGGGGCACGAGATAGCCGAGGGTCGACTTTCCGGCGCCGGTCGGGCCGACGATCGCGAGGCTGTTGCCCGCGGGGACGGTGATGTCGAGGCCGTCGAGGATCGCGCCGCTCTTGTCGTCGTAGTGGAACTCGACGTCCTCGAAGCGGACTTCGCCCTTGATGGTGTCGAGGTGGACCGGGTTCTCGCGCTCGGTGATGTCGATCGGCAGGTCGAGGTACTCGAAGATGCGGGCGAAGAGCGCCAGCGAGGTCTGGATCTGGACGCCGGTCGACAGCAGGCTGACGGCCGGGCGGAACAGGCCCTGCTGGAGCGAGACGAAGGCGACGATGGTGCCGATCGAGGCGTCCGGGCCACCCAGGTGCAGGGTCATGCCGGCCGTCCAGTAGATGACGGCGGGCATCGCGGCCATGACGATCGAGATGACGGACATGCGCCAGCGCCCGGCCATGTTCGACCGGACTTCGAGGTCGACCAGGCCCTCGGACTCCTCGGAGAAGGAGCGGGTGAGCGAGTCGGAGCGGCCCATCGTGCGGCCGAGCAGGATGCCGCTGACGGACAGCGACTCGGTGACCGTGGCGGCCATCTCGGCCATCTGCCGCTGGCGCTGGGTCGCGATCTTCTTGCGTTCGTTGCCGACGCGGCGGCTGATCCACACGAAGACCGGGAGCAGCAGCAGCGAGACGACGGTCAGCCGCCAGTCCAGGGCGATCATCGCGATGATCGTGGCGACCACGCTGGTGAGGTTCGAGACCAGGGAGGTGGCCGTGGAGGTGACGGTGGCCTGCATGCCGCCGATGTCGTTGGCTATGCGGGACTGGACCTCGCCGGTGCGGGTCCGGGTGAAGAAGGCGAGCGACATGCGCTGCAGGCGGCCGTAGACCGCTGTGCGCAGGTCGTGCATGACGCGCTGGCCGACCGTGGTGGAGATCAGGGTCTGGAGCACGCCGAAGATGCTGGTCAGGACGGCGCTCAGGATCATGCCGAGCGCGAGCAGGCTCAGCAGCCCGGTGCGGTTCTGCGGAATGGCGACGTCCAGCGTCTCCTTCAGCAGGAACGGGGTCGCCACGGTGACCAGGGACGCGGCGCCGACCAGGAGGCCGACGACCGCGAGCCGGGCGCGGTAGGGCTTGAAGAGCTTGAGGATGCGGCGCACCTGCCGGGGTTGGTCGGTCGAGGTGCCGGGGGACGGTGTCCAGTTGATGTCGTCGCGGGGCATGGTCTCCTACGGATGGTGAGGCGATCAGGACTGGTCAAGCGCTCAGAGCTCGTGGAGCGATGAGGCTTGGTGGAGCATAGCTCATTGTTACCTATACTCACAATGAACCAGGTCCTGATATTGTTCCCGTATGACCACCCCCGATTCCGACGGCCTGCTCGCGGAGCAGTTGCTGCGGCTCACCCGCCGGGTGCACCGCATCCAGAAGCGCCATCTGGAGCAGCGCGACCTCGGCATCACCCCCGCCCAGTCCCGGCTGCTGCGCACCCTCGCGCACTTCGACGCCCCGCCGCGCATGGCCGACCTCGCCGAGCGCCTCGAAGTGGTGCCGCGCGCCGTGACGACGCTGGTCGACGGGCTGGAGGCGAGCGGCAAGGTGCGGCGCGTGCCCGATCCGTCCAACCGACGGGTGATCCGGATCGAGATCACGGACGACGGCCGCAAGGCGCTGCAGGAGCTGCGGGGTGCGCGGCGGGGTGCGGCGGACGAGATTCTGGCGCCGCTCACGGATGTGGAGCGCGAGGTGTTGCGGGCGTTGCTGGACACGTTGGTGGATGGGGTGCCTGGTGCGCATGTGGGGCATGAGGGGCACGACGTCCATGGGGTGCACGAGGGGCATGGGGTGCACGAGGGGCATGGGCGCGGGCGGTCCTGCTGACCCGCCGCCCCCTCGGCACCCGCCGACCCGCCGACCCGCCGACCCGCCGACCCGCCGACCCGCCGACCCGCCGACCCGCCGACCCGCTCCAAGGGGTGCCGCCGGCGACCGGGTTCGCGTCACTCCGGCCAGTTCGACGCCTTGATGCGCTCTACGAAGTCGCCGCGCACGAAGCCCGGTACGAAGTGGGCCAGCACGTCCGCCTTGATGTTGCCGAACGTGGTCTCGGGGCGGTCCTTGATGCCCTCGGTGAAGGCGGCGAGGATGCCGTTCTTGAAGTCCGGGCGGGGGTGTGCCGCCACGACGGCCGCGCGCTGCTCGTCGGAGACGGCGTCGTAGCCGATGCCCACGACGTCCAGCCCCACGCCCCGGTTGACCAGGGCGATCTCGGCCGCCATGTGCAGCGGGATCTCCTGCGTGGTGTGCAGGGCGATGCTCGCCCAGACCCGGTCGGCCGGCTCACCGGCGATACCGTGCGCGTGCAGGAACCGGCGGGCCTCGTCGGCGCCGTCGATCTCGAAGCGCTGGTCGGTGCGGCGGAACTTCTCGGTGAGCCCGAGGTCGTGGAACATCGCGGCCACGTAGAGCAGTTCGGGGTCGTAGTCGAGCCCCTGGTCCCGGCCGCGCAGGGCGCCCCACAGGAACACCCGCCGGGAGTGGTCGAACAGCAGCGGCGTCGCCGCCTCGCGCACCAGCTCGGTCGCCTCCCGCACCAGGGCGGTGTCCGGGATCTCCACGCCTGCGATCACTTCACTCATCGTTCTTGCCTCTCCTCGATGCCGCGTGACTCGGTCTCTCGATCTCCTGTGACTCCAGGATCGTCAGCGGCGTACGCTGGGGCCATGTCCTCACAGCCAGGAAAACCACAGATTCGGACATGGCTCCAGACGCGGCTTCAGGCGTGGCTTCCGGCATGACACACCGGGTCGGATTCCTCGTCTTCGACGGCGTGACCATGCTCGACGTCAGCGGCCCCGCCGAGGTGCTGCACCAGTCGGGCCGGCTCGGCCACCCCTACGAACTGGTGCTGGTCTCACCCCACGGCGGCACGGTGACCGCCTCGAACGGGCTGACGCTGACCGGCACGGTGACGGCGGCCGAGGCAGGGCCGGTCGGCACGGTCGTGGTCACGGGAGGCGACCGACTGGCCCAACAGCCCGCCGAGGAAGGGCTGTTGACCGCGACCCGTACCCTGACCGAGCACGCCACCCGGGTCACATCCGTCTGCACGGGCGCCTTCCTCCTCGCCCAACTCGGCCTGCTGGACGGCCGGTCGGCCACGACCCACTGGCGGCACGCCGAGACACTGGCCCGCCGTTACCCCCTCGTGCGCGTCGAGCCGGATGCCATCCACATCCGCGACGGGCACTTCGTCACCTCGGCGGGCATCAGCGCCGGGATCGACCTGGCGCTCGCCCTCGTCGAGGACGATCACGGCGCGGACGTGGCCAGGGACATCGCACGCGAGCTGGTCGTCTTCATGCAACGCCCGGGCGGGCAGTCGCAGTTCTCCGCCGCGACCGCCACCCCACCACCGCGCACGGATCCGCTACGGTCGCTGATCGCCTCGGTGTTGGCGGACCCGGCCGCCGACCACAGCCTCCCCACGATGGCGGCGACCGTGGCCGTCAGTCCACGTCACCTGACACGCCTCTTCCACACCGAACTCGGTACCACGCCCGCCCGTTGGGTCGAACGGGTCCGTCTCGACCGTGCCCGGCATCTCCTCCTCGAAGGCCACAGCGTCACCTCCGCGGCGCATCACAGCGGGCTCGGCACGGATGAGACCCTCCGCCGCGCCTTCGCCCGCCACTTGGACACGACGCCGACGCACTATCGCAGCCGGTTCGCCACTACGCGCGGCCAGTCACCGATGCCATGAGCCGTGACCAACCGGCTTCGGTTCACGCCTGCCCGGCTTCGACTCCCGCCGGTACGGAAGGCCTTGTTGGCGTCGCGGGAGCACGCAGCCCTGTCAGCAACGCGGCCAGGATGCGCGTCAGTTGGGGTTCGACGTCGACCAGCGCATGCGCCAACTCGGGACGGGATTCGTAGAGCGTTCGGAGGCGGGTGCCGGGCGCGGCCATCTGCAACAGCGCCCCGGCCATGCTCGTCGCCGTGGCGATCACATCGATGGCCGAACGCTCGGTGATCGCGAGCATCCGGCACAACTCGGTTGCCAGCGAGGTCACTTCGCTCAGTACGACCGTCTTGAACTCGTACACCGAGTCCAGTGAGACGTTGCGCTCCAGGTTCAACGGCGCCTGAGCCAGCAGGTCGCAGAAGAACGGCCGCGCGACGAGCGTCTGCGCGACGACGGCGGCGACCGCGTCGGAATCGCCGTCGGCGACCTCGCTCAGCCGCGCACGAAGCTCCGCCGACCAGCCCTCCCACCCTTCGGCGGTGAGCGCCAGGAAGATCTGCTCCCGGGTCTCGAAGTACCGCAGCATCGCGGACTTGTGCATGCCCACGGCGGCGGCGATGTCCGTGAGGGTGACCTCGCGCACGCTGCGTTCGGCGCCGAGGGACCGGGCGGCGTCGAGGATCGCCCGCTCGCGCTGCTGTTTGGCCGCCGCGCTGCGGGCGCGCTGGGGACTGGGCGTGCTCATGACCCAGAGCGTAGCGCAACTTGGTTGCATTAATTTAGCGCAACCGGGTTGCACTAATAACGAAACAGTGTTTCGCTAGAGGTATGACACAGACATGGTTCATCACCGGTTCGTCCCGCGGCTTCGGCCGCAACCTCACCGTCGCGGCCCTGGAGGCCGGCGACCAGGTCGTCGCCACGGCACGCAAGCCGGAGCAACTGGACGACCTCGTGGAGAAGTACGGCGACCACGTACTCCCCGTCGCGCTCGACGTCACCGACCGGGCGGCCGCAACGGCGGCTCTACAGGCGGGGGTTGACCGCTTCGGCGGGATCGACGTGGTCGTCAACAACGCCGGGTACGCCAATCTCTCCCCGGTCGAGACGACACCCGAGGACGACTTCCGCCGACAGTTCGACACCAACTTCTGGGGCGTCTACAACGTCTCGACGGCGGCGCTCCCGTTCCTGAAGGCGCGGGGCGCGGGCACGGTCGTACAGTTCTCGTCCATCGGCGGCCGGGTCGGCGGGAACCCCGGGCTCGGGTCGTACCAGGCGGCCAAGTTCGCGGTCGACGGCTTCACGCGCGTGCTCGCGGCCGAGACCGCGCCGTTCGGCATCAGGTACCTCGTCGTGGAACCGGGCGGCTTCGCGACCGACTGGGCCGGTTCGTCGATGCAGATCCCTGACGTGGCGCCGGAGTACGACGAAACCGTCGGCGCGATGATCCGCCTCTTCGACGGTCCGGTGGTCGCCGCGGGCGACCCGAAGCGCGCCGGGGAGATCCTGGTCCGCGTCGTCAAGCAGCCGGACCTCCCCTCCCACCTCCTCCTCGGCGTCATTGCCGTAGAGATGGCGCAGAACTACTCACGCGACCAGATCGCGCAGGCGGCCGCATGGGAGCCGGTGAGCCGCTCGGCCGACTTCGACCAGGACTACCCGGTCGACCTCATAGAAACCGAGGCATAGCAAACCGCCCCACCCGGGCCACCGAAGAACGGGCCGCGACTCCCCCACCGTAGAAACGGAGCAGGAGCCGCAGCCCGCCACGACGAACCGACTCACCCTCAACTGGCCCCGGGCGCAGCCTCCTTGACGCGCTGCGCGGGGATCTCCCCGTCTTCCCGAACGGCTTCTTCCGGCACAGTCTCTTCCTCTACGGTCGCGGTCTCGCCTTCTTCTACGTCCGTGATCTCGCCGTCGAGGACCTTCTTCGCCCGCTCGATGTCGAGGGCGCCCTCCCAGCGGGAGACCGCGAAGACGGCGACGCAGTTGCCGAGGAGGTTGGTGACGACGCGCATCGAGTCCATGATGCGGTCCACGCCGAGGAGCAGGGCGACCGCGCCGGCCGGGATCGCGCCCAGGGAGGAGGCGGTCGCGGACAGGGCGAGGAAGGCCGAACCGGGGATGCCGGCCATGCCCTTGCTGGTGAGCATGAGCACCAGGACGACGGTGATCTGCTGGCCGAGGCTGAGGTCGACGCCGACGGCCTGCGCGATGAACAGGGTGCCGATGGAGAGGTAGAGGGAGGCGCCGTCGAGGTTGAAGGAGTAGCCGGTGGGCAGCACCAGGCCGACCGCGTCGTCCCGGGCGCCGGCTTTGCGCAGCTTCTGCATCACGCGCGGCATGACGGACTCGGTGGAGGCGGTGCCGAGCGCGAGGAGCATCTCCTCGCGGATGTAACGGAGGAACTTCCAGAGGCTGAGCCCGGTGACCATGCGCAGGGCGACGGCGAGTACCACGAGGAAGAGCGCGGCGGCGACGTAGCAGAGGATGATCAGCTTGGCGTAGGTCTTGATCACGCCGAGCCCGTACTGGCCGACCAGGACGGCCATCGCCCCGAAGACCGCGAGTGGGGCGAGCCGCATGACGAAGCCGACGATCGCGAAGATGATCTCCTGGGCCTGCTCGATGGCGGGCAGGACCTGCGGCACCTTGGTGTGGCCGAGGTGAAGCAGCGCGGCGCCCACCAGGCAGGCCAGGATGAGGACTTGGAGCAGGGAGTTCTCGGCGAAGGCGCCGATGAAGCTGGTGGGGAGCGCGTTGACGATGAACTCGGTCGTCGAGGGCAGCGCGGCGCCGCCCGTCTTCGCGTCCACCGCCGAGGTGTTGAGCGTCGACGGGTCGACGTGCATCCCGGATCCGGGCTGGACGACGTTGGCGAGGACCAGCCCGATGATCAGGGCCGCGGTGCTGGCGACCTCGAACCAGATCAGCGCCTTGAGACCGATCCGGCCGAAGGCCTTGAGGTCACCGGCCTTGGCGATGCCGACGACGACCACGCAGAACACGAGCGGCGAGATGATCGTCTTGATGAGCCGGGTGAATCCGTCGCCGAGGGGCTGGAGGTCCGTGGCCACGTCGGGCCACAGCTTCCCGACGAGGATGCCGAGGACGAGCGCGCAGGCGACCTGCGCGAAGAGTGAGGTACGCAGTATGCGTGCGACGCGTCGCGGCAGGGGCGGGACGGACGGCGGCACGGGCACTCCTTGAGGGGGGACGGTCGTTCGCGGAAGTCGAATGGGGGCAACTTCTGCGATACGGAAAGCGGCTTCCGACTGGATACTTTGAAGCCGTTGTTGATCGTCCGGAAAACCTCCGTGTGACGGCCGTGTAAATCACACACCTGGGTGACACATCGCACGCACGACGCCTCAGCAGCCGCTGCGGTCCTCGGTGAGCACCCCCTGCGCGGTCGCCAGCGAACGGTCGTAGCAGCCCCCCGAGCCGTACAGCCGGTAGCGCTCACTCGACGTCCCGACCGCGTGCCGCTGGTCGCGGGGCACGTTCAGCGTGTAGGTCGCGTCCCCGGTGTAGGTGTCGTCGAGCCGCGACCACCCGGTCCGCCGCCCGTCCCGCGTGTCGACGACCGCCGCCCGGTCGCCCAGCGTGAGTACGGTCCGCAGCCGGTCGTCCGTCCCGATCGTCGTCGCGCCGTTCATCGTGTACGTCCGGTGCGTGGCCGTCGTCCGGGCCGGTCCACGGCCGTCCACGGTCACCGACTCGTCGTCCGTCCAGGTCGCGTCGAGCCCGTCCATGTTCTCGCCGTCGGTCCAGCGGTGTACGGAGGTGTTCGCGAGCGTCCGGTCGACGGTGGTCCGCACCCGGCCGTGCGAGGTGTCGACGTACCCGGCCGTGGTCAGCCGATGGCCCGCGTCGGTGTCCACGCGCTCCTCCGAACCGGGCGTGTACGTCGAGGAGTTGGCAAGCTCGCCCGCCCGGTCGAGGGTGAGTTTTCCGGTGACGTGGGCGCGCTGCGCGTCCTGCCAGACGAGCACGTTCACCGGCGCGCTCCACCCGCTCTGCCCCTCGGGCACGCCCACGACGGAGACGTCGATGTGGTGCGGGCGGCCGTCGTTGAGCAGCCCGGCGAAGGGGGTGAGGTCGTATTCGATCGGCTTGACGTCGAAGGCGCGCGGGCCGGGAATGACGTACCAGAGGAAGGGGTCGGACCAGCCGCCGGTCCACACGTTCGGGAACGGGGCGGCGATTCCGGCGAGTTGACCGTCGACCTTGATCTGCACCTCGCGGTAGGGGCCCTTGTCGGCCTGGCAGGAGTACGGCGCCGAGTCGGGCACCGCGAGATACCAGAACTCCTCGCAGCCACCGCCGGAACCGGTCGCGTAGACCTCGGCGACGATGCGTTCGGTGTTGCGCGGGGTGGTGAGGGTCGAGTCGGCGGCGGGGGTGAGGACGCGGTCGGGGGTCTGCGCCGCCGCGGGTCTGCCCTCGTAGAACGTGAGGGTGGCCTTGACGCCGATGACGCCGGTGTACGTGTCGTCGACGACGTTGCCGATGAGCATCTCAACGTCCTGCGTGCTGCGGAAGGTGGCGCTGTAGCGCGTGACGTCCTTCTCTACGGACCAGGCGATGCCGTCGGGCGAGGGCTCCGGCGTGGAGGTGCGGAGGATCTCGACTCCGCCGACGTGCAGATAGCCGAGTCGGTCGTACTGCCGGCCCTTGACCGTGCCGTCGAGGCGGAGGACGACCTTGCTCCAGTGGTCGCCGCAGGCTTTGGGCGGTGTGTAAGTGCCCTGGTACGGGGTGAAGTCGCGGAACTCGGTGTCGGCGAGGGTGACTTGGCAGGACTTCGTCGCGGGCTTGGCGATGGGCGGGGCCACGGTGAGGGGGTCGTGCCAGTCGGTGCCGAACTCGGCGGGGACGTCGGCGGCTTGGGCCTTCATAGCGACCGACTGGGTCTCCGTGTCGGCCACTTGGGCCTTCGTGCCGACCGCTTGCGTCTTCATGTCGGCGGCTGGGGCGGGGCTCGCGCCGAGGAGGGTGCTCGCCAGGAGGGCCGCTCCGGCGAGCATGGACATGACTATCCGGCTTCTCATGGGCGGTGTTCTACCCCTTGAGGTCCGCCCTGTCCCCCATCAGCACCACGGGATGCCGGGCCGGGTCGAGTCTGCGCAGCAGGTACTCCATCGCCTCCTTGGACAGGCTGACGCAGGCCGACGTACCGCTGCCGTGGTCCAGGTGCAGCCAGATCCCGCCACCCTTGTCCTCGCCCTCGGGCTGCTCGGCGTCGTCGGGCGGGGTGCCGGGGACCCGGTTGTAGTCGATGGCGATGACGTAGTCGAAGTCGTGCCAGTGCGACTCGTCCCAGTCGCGCGGCGCCTCGTACGACTCGTCCTGGGAGTACGGGAGCGCCGTGCCCGGATCGTCGAGCACACCGCCCGCGGCGGTCAGCGTGAACACTCCGACGGGGCTGCGTTTGTCGCCGAGGTGGTGGTCGGTGGTCCAGCCCAGCTTGCCGTTGTGCGCGGGCCAACTGGCGGCCCGGGCCCAGGTGTTGCCGTGCTTGGTGAACAGGACGGCGGTGGAGTCCGGGGAGTCCTTGCCGTTGCCGTAGACCGTGAGGACCTGGCGCGTGTCGGTGGGGATGGCGCGCTGGAGCCGGTCGCCGACGTCCGGGATGCGGGTCGGGTCGGGGGCGGAGGTGGTGACGGCCGGCCTCGGGTGGGTCGCCCGGGCGCCGGGTCTCCCTTCCGTGCCGCCGGGGTGTCCGGAGTGCGGGCTTCCGCACGCGGACAGGGTCGTCATCGTCAGGAGGGAACCGAGAGCCGCCATCGCGACCGTCGCACGTCGTGTGCCGCCACTCTGCATCGGGCCATGGTCACATCGCATTCGGTGGCATTGCGTGAGGTCACGGACATCTCGCCCCTGATGGGTGAACGCCGGTTCTGACCCCCGGCGGGGAAAACCGCTTGCTTCCGACCACGCTGCGACGCGAACCTTTCACGGTTTGTTGCCGCGTTCCGCTCGCGGTCCGTCGCCGCGCTCCGCGGTTCCCTCCTCCCCCTTCCCGCCTGAACAAGAGCCACTGGGACGTCATGCAGATTCAAGACCTTCCGTATCCCGACCCGGGTGTGCCGGACGCGCGCTCGGGGCCCCGATTCCTGTGGTGGCTCGGCCGGAATCAGCTCGGTGGCCAGTTCAAGGCCCTGGCCTGGGGGCTGCTGCACTTCGTGTCCGTCTCCGCGCTGCCCTTCTGTGTGGGGTTCGCCGTGCAGGCCGTGGTCGACCGCTCCGGGAGTCGGCTGGCCCAGTCCGGCGGGCTGATGGTGCTGTGCGGGGCGGGCATCGCCGTGGGCGACACCTTCCTGCACCGGGCCGCCGTCACCAACTGGATCACGGCCGCCGCCCGCGTCCAGCAACTGCTGGCCCGCCAGGCGTCCCACCTCGGCTCGGCGCTGACCCGGCGGGTGGCCGCCGGTGAGGTGGTGGCCGTGTCGACGGGTGACGTCGAGAAGATCGGCTGGTTCGTGGAGGCGCTGTCCCGCTTCCTGGCCGCCGCGCTGACGCTCGTCATCGTGTGCGTCGGGCTGTTCGTGTACCAGCCCGCGCTCGGTGTCGTCGTCGCCGTGGGCGTGCCCGTGCTGGCGGTCTCGGTGCTGCCGTTGCTGCCCCGGGCCACCCGGCGCGCCGACGTGCAGCGCGAGAAGGCGGGCCGCGCCACCGAACTCGCCTCCGACACCGTCGCCGGACTGCGGGTGCTGCGCGGCATCGGCGGCGAGGACCTGTTCCTCGACCGCTACCGCCGTGCCTCCCAGGAGGTGCGCCACGCGGCCGTGCGCAGTGCCCGGATGTGGGCGGTCATCTCCGCGATCCAGGTGCTGATGCCGGGTCTGCTGCTGATCGCCATCGTCTGGCACGGCGTGCAGTTGGCCCGCCAGGGCCGGATCACGGTGGGCGAACTGGTCACCGTCTACAGCGCGGTGATGATCATGACCTACCCGCTCCGGCACTTCGAGGAGATCGCCATGGCGTACTCCTTCTCCCGGCCCTCGGCCAAACGCGCCGCGCGTGTGCTGTCCCTGGAGCGGGTCACCGACACCGGGGGGACGCGTGCGGCCGAGGTGCCCGCCGGGGATCTGTACGACCCGGACACCGGTCTGCTCGCGCCCTCCGGCCGGCTCACCGCCGTGGTGTGCGGCGACCCGGACGCGGCCGGGCGGCTGGCGGAACGGCTCGGCGGACACCCCGCCGAGGCGGGCACCTCCGTGCTCCTGGACGGCGTACCGCTCGACGACCTCCCCCTCGACTCGGCGCGCACCGCCGTCCTCGTCCAGGACAAGGACCCGGTACTGCTGTCCGGTTCTCTGCGCGAACTGCTCGACGTGCCCGCCTCGGGTGCGGTCGGCGCGGCGGAGGCGCTGGCCGCCGCGCAGTGCGGAGACGTGCTGGTGGCGCTCACGCAGGGCTCGCTCGACACCGAGGACCCGATGGACGCCCGCATCACGGAACGCGGACGCTCCCTCTCCGGCGGCCAGCGCCAACGGCTCGCCCTGGCACGGTCGTTGATCACGGACCCGGAGGTCCTCGTGCTGGACGAGCCGACCTCCGCCGTCGACTCCCACACCGAGGCCCGGATCGCCGACGGCGTACGGGAGTTGAGGACCGGCCGGACCACGGTGGTGTTCACCTCCTCGCCCCTGCTCCTGGACCACGCGGACCGGGTCGTGCTGGTGCACGAGGGCGCGGTCGTGGCGGTCGGCACCCACCGCGACCTGCTCCGGAGCGAGGCCCGGTACCGGGCGGTGGTCACGCGGGAGACCGAGGAGGAGTCCGCGTCGCTGAATGAACAGGCCTCCCTGCGGGGCGAGTTGAAGCAGGACGAGGCTCCTCTCCGAGGCGCCTTGGACGACGACGATGCCTCCTTGCGAGGTGCCATGGACGACGAAGCCGCTCTGCGGAGCGCACTGGAAGAAATCGAGGAGAGCGCATGATCGGCGTGGCGCCCCCGGCCTACGACCCGGCGGCCCCGACCACGGCCAACACCCTGCCGGTCGGCGCCCCCGCGACCGTACGCGCGTACGTGTCCGAACTGTTCCACCGGCATCGCCGTGCCTTCCTCCTTCTCGTCACCGTGAACACGGTCGCCGTGATCGCCTCGATGGTGGGCCCCTATCTGCTCGGCGATCTCGTCGAGCGGGTGTCGGAGGGAGCGCGGGAGCTCCATCTCGGCCTGACCATCGGGGTGTTCGTGGTCGCGCTCGCCGTGCAGGCCCTGTTCACCCGGCAGGTGCGGTTGCGGGGCGCGATGCTCGGCGAGCGGATGCTGGCCGACCTGCGCGAGGACTTCCTCGTCCGGTCGGTCGGGCTGCCGCCGGGTGTCCTGGAACGGGCGGGCACCGGCGACCTCCTGTCCCGCATCACCACCGACATCGACCGGCTCGCCAACGCGATGCGGGAAGCCGTGCCGCAACTCGCGATCGGCGTGGTGTGGGTGGTGCTGCTGATCGGCGGTCTCGTCGTCACCGTGCCGCCGCTCGCGCCCGCCGTGCTGATCGCGGTACCAGTGCTGGTGATCGGCTGCCGCTGGTACTTCAAGCGGGCACCGTCCGGCTACCGCTCCGAGGCCGCCGGGTACGCCGCCGTGGCCGCGGCCCTCGCCGAGACCGTGGACGCCGGCCGCACCGTCGAGGCCCACCGCCTCGGCGACCGGCGCATCGCCCTCTCCGAGCGCCGCGTCAAGGAGTGGACCGCCTGGGAGAACTACACGCTCTGGCTGCGGTCGGTGCTCTTCCCGGTCATCAGCGTCACCCATGTCACGGTGCTCTGCTCGGTCCTGATGCTCGGCGGAGTGTTCGTCCTGCGGGGCTGGATCGAGGTGGGCGAACTGACGACGGGCGCCCTCATCGCGCAGATGCTCGTCGACCCGGTGAACCTGATCCTTCGCTGGTACGACGAGCTCCAGGTCGCCCAGGTCTCGCTGGCCCGGCTGGTCGGTGTCCGTGACATCGAGCCCGACGCCGGGGACGCCGCGCTGTCCCCCGAGGGCCGGGACGTGCACGCGGACCGGGTGCACTTCGGCTACCGCGAGGGCGTCGACGTGCTGCGCAAGGTGTCCCTGGAGGTTGCGCCCGGCACCCGGCTGGCCCTGGTCGGCCCCTCGGGCGCGGGCAAGTCCACCCTGGGCAGGCTGCTCGCCGGCATCTACGCGCCCCGGGACGGCCGGATCACCCTCGGCGGCGCCGAACTTTCCCGGATGACCGCGGAACACGTCCGCTCCCATGTGGCCCTCGTCAACCAGGAGCACCACGTCTTCGTGGGCTCCCTGCGCGACAACCTCCTGCTCGCCCGGACCGACGCGGGGGACGCCGAGTTGTGGGCGGCGCTGGGCGCGGTCGACGCGGACGGGTGGGCGCGGGCACTGGACGACGGCCTGGACACCGAGGTCGGCTCGGGCGGGCTCGCGCTCACCCCGGCCCAGGCCCAGCAGATCGCGCTGGCCCGGCTGGTGCTGGCCGACCCGCACACGCTGGTCCTGGACGAGGCGACCTCGCTCCTCGACCCGCGGGCGGCCCGGCACCTCGAACGGTCCCTGGCGCGTGTCCTCGACGGCCGCACGGTCGTCGCGATCGCGCACCGTCTGCACACCGCCCATGACGCGGACGTCATCGCCGTCGTGGAGAACGGGCGGATCAGCGAGTTGGGGAGCCATGACGAGTTGGTGGCGGCGGAGGGGGCGTACGCGGCGTTGTGGCGGTCGTGGCACGGGTAGCTCCGCCGGTTGAGCGGTGACTGGGGTGCGGGTCGGTGAAGGGCTGGCCGGGGAGGGGCTGGTCGGGGAGGGTGTGACCGACCTGCCGGCCGGTGAGTGCCTGCGGGTCTGTGGGGGCTGGTCGCGCCCACGCGGTGGAGCCGCACATGTCACAGCCCCGCGCCCCTTTCGGGGCGCCTTGTCGCGGCGGAACCGGACGCTTGCCGTTGCGCCCGGGGGAAAAGGGGTGGAAGGCTGGGGAGTGGCACCGGTTCGGGGAGTGCCCGGGGACCATGTGGTTCGTGCCGGGCGCCGACTGTGCCCCGCACAGCGGCGACCCGCCGCCGACCGCGGTGAGAACGGGCCGGTCCCCTTCACCTGGAGGTACCCGTGAACAGCGCCGACGGATGGGGAGACGACGTCTACCAGCCCGACGGATCCGAGGTGCAGGACGACGCGGGTCTGCTCGACGCGGAGGACACCTTGATGGCCGACGGCGTCGAGGACCCCCTCGACCGCGGCTGGTCCCCGCCGGACCGCCCCTGGGCGGTGGAACGCGACGACGTGACGGCCGCCGAGCGCGAGCACGGCGAGACGCTCGACCAGCGCCTCGCCGAGGAGGTCCCGGATCTCGCCGTGTCCGACGACGACGGCCTCGGCGACTCCGAGGACACCGACGGCGAACTGCGCGACATCGAGGTCGGTGACGTCCGCTCCGGTCGGCTCGTGGCACCCGACGAAGGAGCACACGAGGACGAGGAGAGCGGCCTGATCGCCACGGACGTGGGCATCGACGGTGCCGCCGCCTCCGCCGAGGAGGCCGCGATGCACATCGTCGACGAGGACGAGGACTCCCTCTACGGCTGACCTCGCCGCCCCTTCGCCGTCCACCGCACCACCGTCGCAGGAGGAGCAGCCATGCAGCAGGACAAGCAGCCCGACTACCACCCCGTGGTCTTCCGGGACCGCGCCGCCGGATACGCGTTCCTGACCCGGTCCACCGCGACCAGCGACCGGACCATCGAGTGGGACGACGGCGAGACCTACCCGGTCGTGGACGTGGAGATCTCCTCGGAGAGCCACCCCTTCTACACCGGCAAGGCACGGACGGTGGACACGGAGGGCCGCATCGCCCAGTTCGAGCGGCGCTACGGCGGCGGCGAGGCGGGCCAGGGTTCCGACGGGGCGTGAGCCGGCGCGGGGATGGGCACGCGCACCCGCGCCGGAACCGAGGCCGGGCCTCAGATCACGTTGAGTGCCGCCGCGCAGCCCACTCCCCCGAGGAGTATGAACACCGGCATCAGCACCTTGAGCTCGACCCAGCTGCCCGCGCGGAACCGCATCACCTTCGGCGGCCCGATCGGGTACCAGCGCTTGCGGCCCAACGGGATGGGCCACAGGATCGGGCAGCCGGAGACGGTCAGCGCGTCCCCGATGTCGTGCACCAGCGCGCCCAGCACGACCGGCAGTCCCAGCCACAGGTACTGGTGCTGCTCGGTGAACAGCCAGTTCGAGCCGTTGCCGGGCTTGTCCAGCACGCCGGCGAGGATCCACGCGCTGGTCGCCGCCAGCAGCCACACCAGGATGTCGCTGCTGGAGCCGCGGGCCGCCCGCCACAGCAGGCCTTCGATGGCCAGCACCATGTGCACGAAGAGGATCGCCAGCACCCCCCAGCGGCCGCCCAAGATCGCCGCGGCCGAACTCCCCGCCCCGATCAGGACCGCCCACAGCCAGGTGTGGGTGAGGGTGCGGTGCCCGCCGGAGCGGCGCGGGTCGCCCTGCTTCCTGGTCCCCTTGTACGCGGCGTAGGAGAGCTTGTCGACGATCTCGCACAGGCCCCGGGAGACGGGTCCGAAGGCCCGGGAAATCGTGGCCGCCTTGTGGTCGAGGTCCGGGGCGAGCGCGGCGCCGGCACAGATCAGGGCGCCCACGAGGATCACCGGCCAGGGCATCGGGTGTCCGGCCGCTGCGGCCGCGGCTCCGACGCCGAGCCAGGCCGCCGCTCCCGACAGTGAGTGTGCTGGTCCCATCATGGCCGTTCCCCGCCCCATTCCTCTTACGCCGCCGGTCAGTTGCTCGGGCGCCCTGACACTCTGTCGGCGACACAGCGTAGCGGTAGCGATCTTCGTCCCCGCAGCCGATTCCCCCATCGGCCACGGCGCCAGGCAAGATGGGGTCGTGACCCTCATCGACCAGTTGCCGCCGACCGCAGATCCCGACGCCCTCTACGAAGCCTTCGAGTCGTGGACGAAGGAACGCGGTCTCACGCTCTACCCCCATCAGGAGGAGGCGCTGATCGAGGTGGTCTCCGGTGCGAACGTGATCGTGTCGACGCCCACCGGCTCCGGCAAGAGCATGATCGCCGCCGGTGCGCACTTCGCCGCGCTGGCCCGGGACGAGGTCACCTTCTACACCGCCCCGATCAAGGCCCTGGTCTCGGAGAAGTTCTTCGAGCTGTGCAAGATGTTCGGCACCGAGAACGTCGGCATGCTGACCGGCGACGCGTCGGTCAACTCCGACGCCCCGATCATCTGCTGCACCGCGGAGGTCCTCGCGTCGATCGCGCTGCGGGACGGCAAGCACGCGGACGTCGGCCAGGTCGTCATGGACGAGTTCCACTTCTACGCGGAGGCGGACCGCGGCTGGGCCTGGCAGATCCCGATCCTGGAACTGCCCCAGGCGCAGTTCATCCTGATGTCGGCCACGCTCGGCGACGTCGCGATGTTCGAGAAGGACCTCACCCGACGCACCGGGCGCCCCACGTCGGTGGTCCGCTCGGCGACCCGGCCGGTGCCGCTGTCCTACGAGTACAGGCTGACCCCGCTCACCGAGACGCTGACCGAGCTGCTGGAGACCAGGCAGGCGCCGGTCTACATCGTGCACTTCACCCAGGCGCAGGCCGTGGAGCGGGCGCAGGCGCTGATGAGCATCAACATGTGCTCGCGCGAGGAGAAGGACCAGATCGCCGAGCTGATCGGCAACTTCCGCTTCACCACCAAGTTCGGCCGCAACCTGTCCCGTTACGTACGGCACGGCATCGGCGTGCACCACGCCGGCATGCTGCCCAAGTACCGGCGCCTGGTGGAAAAGCTCGCGCAGGCGGGCCTGTTGAAGGTCATCTGCGGCACGGACACCCTCGGGGTGGGCGTCAACGTGCCCATCCGCACAGTGCTGTTCACGGCGCTGGCCAAGTACGACGGCATCCGGGTGCGCACCCTGCGCGCCCGTGAGTTCCACCAGATCGCCGGACGCGCCGGACGCGCCGGCTTCGACACGGCGGGGCTCGTGGTCGCGCAGGCCCCCGAGCACGTCGTCGAGAACGAGAAGGCCCTCGCCAAGGCGGGCGACGACCCGAAGAAGCGCCGGAAGGTCGTCCGCAAGAAAGCGCCCGAGGGCTTCGTCGGCTGGTCGGACACCACCTTCGAGAAGCTCATCACCTCCGACCCGGAACCGTTGACCTCCCGCTTCCGGGTCACACACACCATGCTGCTGTCGGTGATCGCCCGTCCCGGCAACGCCTTCGACGCGATGCGGCATCTCCTGGAGGACAACCACGAGCCGCGCAAGCAGCAGTTGCGGCACATCCGGCGCGCGATCGCCATCTACCGCTCGCTCCTGGACGGCGGCATCGTCGAGAAGCTCGACACCCCGGACGCCGAGGGCCGCATCGTGCGCCTCACGGTCGACCTGCAGCAGGACTTCGCCCTCAACCAGCCGCTGTCGACCTTCGCGCTCGCCGCGTTCGAGCTGCTGGACCCCGAATCGCCGTCCTACGCGCTGGACATGGTGTCCGTGGTCGAGTCCACGCTGGACGACCCGCGGCAGATCCTGGCCGCCCAGCAGAACAAGGCGCGTGGCGAGGCCGTGGCCGCGATGAAGGCGGACGGCGTCGAGTACGAGGACCGCATGGAGCGCCTCCAGGACGTCAGCTACCCCAAGCCGCTGGAGGAGTTGCTCTTCCACGCGTACAACACGTACCGCAAGAGCCACCCGTGGGTCGGCGACCACCCGCTGTCCCCGAAGTCCGTGATCCGTGACATGTACGAACGGGCCATGTCCTTCACGGAGTTGACCTCGTACTACGAGCTGGCCCGCACCGAGGGCATCGTGCTGCGCTACCTCGCCGGCGCCTTCAAGGCCCTCGACCACACCGTCCCGGACGACCTCAAGTCCGAGGACCTGCAGGATCTGATCGCCTGGCTCGGCGAGATGGTGCGCCAGGTCGACTCCAGCCTGCTGGACGAGTGGGAGCAGCTCGCCAACCCGGCGGAGATGACCGCCGAGGAGGCCCAGGAGAAGGCCGACCAGGTCAAGCCGGTCACCGCGAACGCGCGCGCCTTCCGGGTCCTGGTGCGCAACGCGATGTTCCGCCGCGTCGAACTCGCCGCCCTCGACCATGTCGACGAGCTGGGCGAATTGGACGCCGAGTCTGGCTGGGACGCGGACGCCTGGGGCGAGGCCATGGACAAGTACTGGGACGAGTACGAAGACCTCGGTACCGGCCCCGACGCCCGCGGGCCCAAGCTCCTGCTCATCGAGGAGGAGCCCCAGCACAACCTGTGGCGCGTTCGGCAGATTTTCGCCGACCCGAACGGCGATCATGACTGGGGCATCAGCGCGGAGATCGATCTCGCGGCCTCCGACACGGAGGGCCGTGCGGTCGTCCGTGTCACCGACGTCGGCCAGCTGTGAGCACAGGAGAATCCCACCCATGACGAACCCGGCAGAGCGGCTCGTCGACCTGCTCGACCTGGAGCAGATCGAGGTCAACATCTTCCGTGGCCGCAGCCCGCACGAGTCCCTGCAGCGGGTCTTCGGCGGCCAGGTCGCGGGCCAGGCGCTGGTCGCCGCGGGGCGCACCACGGAGGGCGACCGGCCCGTGCACTCGCTGCACGCGTACTTCCTGCGCCCGGGTCGGCCGGGCGTGCCGATCGTGTACCAGGTCGAGCGGGTGCGGGACGGGCGGTCGTTCACCACCCGTCGGGTCACCGGCGTGCAGCAGGGCCGCACGATCTTCAATCTGACCGCCTCCTTTCACAAGCCTGAGCAAGGTCCCTTCGAGCACCAGCTGCCGGCCCGCGAGGTCCCGGACCCGGAGTCCCTGCCGACAGTGTCGGAGGAGGTCCGGGCCCATCTGGGCGTGCTGCCCGAGCAGTTGGAGCGGATGGCACGCCGTCAGCCCTTCGACATCCGGTACGCGGACGGGCTGCGCTGGAGCGCCGAGGAGATCAAGGACGCCGAGCCGCGCAGCGCGGTGTGGATGCGCGCGGTCGGGCCGCTCGGCGACGATCCGCTGGTGCACACCTGCGCGCTGACGTACGCCAGCGACATGACGCTCCTGGACGCCGTCCGCATCCCCGTCGAACCCCTGTGGGGACCGCGGAACTTCGACATGGCGTCGCTGGACCACGCGATGTGGTTCCACCGGCCGTTCCGCGCGGACGAGTGGTTCCTGTACGACCAGGAGTCCCCGATCGCGACGGGCGGCCGCGGACTCGCCCGCGGGCGCATCTACGACCTGGAGGGACGCCTGCTCGTCTCGGTCGTCCAGGAAGGGCTGTTCAGAGCGCTGTAGCTGGTGGACGTGCTGCGCTGTGGCTCACGCGCTTCTGCGGCGCAGCCAGCCCAACATGCCGCGTGATCGCCCGGGTTCCGGCGCAGGCTCGGCCGGATGCTCGCCCGGGGACTGCGGTGGTCCGACGGGTTCGGCAGTCGGCGGTGCTCCAGCCGGTTCGACGATCGACCGTGGTGCAGCCGGTTCGGCGGTCGGCCGTGGTGCGGCTCGTCCGACGGCCGATTGTGGCGCGGTCGGTTCGGAGTTCGGTCGTGGTGCGGGGCGGTGGCCGCGTGCCTCGTCCAGCACCTGGGCCAGATCCGCTCGCAGCCAGCTGATCTCGTCCGGGTCCTCCGCCGTCATGATCCGCTCGGCGAGGTGGGCAGCGGGCGAGCCCGGAGCCCCGGAGGCGGGCGGGTCGGGCCGGAAGCGGTTCAAGTAGGCGCGCTCGTACGGGTCCTGCACGATTTCCGCGACCTGGACGGGGTCGAGCAGCGCGGCCAGGGCTCCGGCGCGCTCCCACGGGCCGTCGGCCTGGCGGAGCAGGAACCCGAGATGCCGTCCACGCCAGTTGCGGGGCCGTAGGTCCAGGCCTTCTCGCAGTTGGTCCCTCATTCCCTCGGGCGTACGGCCGTTCAGCAGGGCGGTGTGGTTCCTGTCGGCCGCGAACTGCCGTAGTTCTTCGGCGAGATAGAGCCAGACGACGGCCCGATAGCGGTTCAGATAGAACGTCACCGGCACCACCAGTCCCAGCCGGGCGAGGCGGGTGAACCTGGTGGAGGTGACCTGCATGAGGGTCGCGCCGTCCGTGGTGCCCACGGTCCTGACGCTTTCCAGGAGTGTTTCGGGGAATCCGTCCGCCGAGCGCAGTCGGTCGATCTCGGCGTGGGCGACGCGTCGGCCGCCACCCCCTTCGTCGGGCGCGGTGCGGATGCGTCCGAGATGTACGGCGAGGTCGAACTCGCCTCGCTTGAGCCCCAGTTCCCGTGCCGCGCGACTCGGCGTGCACGAGAGGTCGGACGGTTTGGTGATGGTGTTTCCTGCCATGGTCGATCTCCCCCGCGGAGTTCAATTCTCACGCTGTGTGCGCTTGCGATGAACAAACCGTAACCGGTCCGGCGGATCTCGTGGCAGGCCTGTGGATAACTCTGCGGAGGTCGAAGAAGTCGCAGGTCAGAGGTCTGTGACGGGGGTCCGCTCGGGCTGGCGGGCGTCCACGCCGAGGTGCTCGCCGACGCGGTTGACGAGGAGGGTCATCTCGTAGGCGATCTGGCCGATGTCCGCGTCCGCGCCGCTGAGGACGCACAGACAACTGCCGCTGCCCGCGGCGGTGACGAACAGGACGGCGTCGTCGAACTCGATCATCGTCTGCCGCACGCCGCCCGCGCCGAAGTGGCGCCCCGAGCCCTTGGCCAGGCTGTGCAGTCCGGACGAGACGGCGGCGAGGTGTTCGGCGTCCTCGCGGCGCAGGCCCGTGCTCGCGCCGGTCACCAGTCCGTCGTTGGACAGGACCAGGGCGTGGCGTACGTGCTCGACACGCTCGGTCAGATCGTCCAGCAGCCAGCTCAGTCCCTGGTTCTGTGCCATGTTCCGGCCTCCCCGTATCGCCTCTCCCCCTGGCCGGAGGATCTCTCGCCAGCCTTCCCCACCGCTGTCGCCCGGGCAAGGAGGATGGGGGCATGGCACAGAAGATGACTGACGAGGAATGGCGGGCGTTCGTCTCGCACGGCACGCGCACCGGCAAGCTGTCGACCGTTCGCGCCGATGGGAGCCCACATGTGGCGCCGATCTGGTTCCTGCTGGACGGAGACGATGTGGTGTTCAACACCGCGAAGGAAACGGTAAAAGGGCGCAATCTAGCCCGTGACGGGCGAGTCGCCCTGTGTGTGGACGACGATCGGCCGCCGTTCGACTTCGTGGTGCTGCAGGGGCGCGCCCACCTGTCGGAGGATCCGGTCGAACTTCGCCACTGGGCCGCCCGGATCGGGGCCCGCTACATGGGCGAGGAACGCGCCGAGGAGTTCGGCGCCCGCAACGGGGTGCCGGGCGAACTCCTCGTGCGCGTCACGGTCGAGAAGGTCCTGGCGCAGAAGCGCATCGCGGACTGAGGACCGTTGCCGGCGTCAGCCCACCGAGTCGAGCAGCCGGGCGGTGTGCATCCGCCCGGCGTACTCGACGAGCCGGATCAGCACCTCCTTCCCGGAGTCGCGGTCACGGGCGTCGCAGAGGACCACGGGAGTTCCCTGGTCGAGGTCCAACGCGCGGGAGACGTCACGGGCGCCGTAACTACGGGAGCCCGTGAAGCAGTTGACAGCCACCACGAACGGGATGTGCCGGTGCTCGAAGTAGTCGACCGCGGGGAAGCAGTCCTCAAGTCGCCGGGTGTCCGCGAGGACCACGGCCCCCAGGGCGCCCTGCGACAGTTCGTCCCACAGGAACCAGAAGCGGTCCTGGCCCGGAGTGCCGAACAGGTAGAGGGAGAGGCCGGACCTGATGGTGATGCGGCCGAAGTCCATGGCGACGGTCGTCGTGACCTTCTGGTCCACACCGTCGGTGTCGTCCACCAACTGGCCGGCCTCGCTGAGCAGTTCCTCGGTGCGCAGCGGCCTGATCTCGCTGACCGCGCCCACCATGGTGGTCTTGCCCACGCCGAATCCGCCGGCGACCAGGATCTTCAACGCCAGGGCGGTCGTCTCGCCGTCCTCGGCGTCGGACTGCTCGGAGACCATCGATCACTTCTCTCGGGAGTGCCGGCAACGCTCGACGTCCGTAGGCGTGCATCGTGGCAAGTGCGGCCTTCCCCCCGGGGGGTTGGACCGCTATTTGCCCGATGTGACCGCCTCGCACCCGTTCGGTGAGCGAAAGGGTGCGCAAGTCGGTGTCGTACGCGTTCGAGTGGTTCTGAAGTTTCGTCACAGTGCCCGTAGACCTTCGATCACCTCGCGCAGGATCCGTTCGTCGGGCAGCTGCGCGGGCGGCACCGGACGGCTGACGGTGACGCAGCCGAGCTCCAGGAGGTCGCCCAGGAGCACCCGGACCACCCCCAGCGGAAGGTCCGCTCCGGCGGCGAGTTCGGCGACGGACTGCGTTTCGGGGCGGCACAGGTCGATGAGGGCCCGGTGTTCCGGTCCCAGCCCGGTGTCGTCGTCGAAGCCGGGCGCGCCCGTGTCCAGCGTGACGAGTGCGATCAGGTCGAAACGCACCCCCGTAGGGCCTGATTTGGTACGCCCGCCCGTCATCGCGTAGGGGCGGACGAGAGGCCCGGCTTCCTGGTCGTACCACTGGCTGCCCGGCTCGCGCTGGGCACCGGTCGTGTCCTCGGTCATCGGAGCGCGTCGCCCTCTCGCCTCATCCGGCTGCGGGCGGCCGCGCACCGACGCGCGGCGGCGTGTAGAGGTGCTCGCCGACGCGCTTGACCAGCCGCGCCATCTCGTACGCCACGAGGCCTATGTCGGCCGTGACGGCGGTGAGGACGGCGAGGCAGGAACCGTCTCCGGCGGCGGCCACGAACAGGAACCCGTCGTCCATCTCCACCATGGTCTGCCGTACTCCGCCGGCTCCGAAGTGCCGCCCCGCGCCCTTGGCCAGGCTGTGGAATCCGGAGGCGACCGCGGCGAGGTGTTCGGCGTCCTCCCGCTTGAGATCGGTCGACGCGCCGACGGCGAGGCCGTCGTTGGACAGCACCACGACATGCCGTACTTCGCTCACGCGCAGCACCAAGTCGTCCAGCAGCCAGTCGAGTTCGCCGGACCGCTGGGCGGCCCTCATGCTCGGGTCCTGGATCACGCGGGGTCTCCTTCGCTGCTGTCGCTGCCCGCTGCGGGGCCTGGGGTGGCACCGCGGCCCGGTTGTCTGCCGCCGCCGCGCGTCCAGCCCTCGCGGTAGGCCGACATCCGGTCCCGTACGACCTCCGGGGTGCGGTGGTCGTCGCGTGGGGCGGCCGACGCCTGTTCCCGTTCCGCGGTGGGCTGTTCGCGGAGCTGGGGGGCGAGGTGCGCCTGCCGTACGCGGCGTGGGAGGTCGTCGTTCTCGTCGGTCCCTTCGGTGTCCTCGGGGGGACGGTGCAGTCGCAAGGTGGTGACTCCGGGGGGCGGGGTGTCGTTCGCCGGCTCCGCGGCGGCCCGTGTGGAGACCGCCAGGGCGGGCCGGTCGGCCGAGGCCGGGACGGACTCCTGGTGCTGGGGCGCGGCGGGTACGCGCGCGTACTCGCGTTCCACGGCCCGCTCCCCGTCCTCGACCGCCGCGCGCGGGGCACGTTCCGCCGCGCCGCCGTGCAGCAGCGCTGTCGGCAGCAGGACGACCGCAGTCGTTCCGCCGTAGGGCGAGGTCCGCAGGTGCACCTTGATGCCGTGGCGGGCGGCGAGCCGGCTGACCACGAAGAGGCCGAGCCGGTCGCTGTCGAAGAGGTCGAGGGCCTCGGACTGTTCGATGCGGCGGTTGGCGTCGCCCAGGGACTCCGCGCCCATGCCGAGGCCTCGGTCCTCGACCTCTACGGCGTAGCCGTTGCCGACGGGTTCGCCGGTGACCCGCACGCGCGTGTGCGGTGGCGAGAACTGGGCCGCGTTCTCCACGATCTCGGCGAGCAGGTGCGTGAGGTCGGCGACGGCGGTGCCGACGACGGCCGCCTCGGGGAGTTGCCGTACCTCCACGCGCGCGTAGTCCTCGACCTCGGAGACGGCCGCCCGGACGACGTTGGTCAGCGAGACCGGCATGCGCCAGGCCCGGCCGGGTGCCGCTCCGGAGAGGATGATCAGGCTCTCGGCGTGCCGTCGCATACGGGTGGTGAGGTGGTCGAGGCGGAACAGGTCGCTCAGTTCGTTCGGGTCCTCGGAGCGGCGTTCCATGCTGTCCAGAAGGTTGAGTTGACGGTGCACCAGGACCTGGCTGCGACGCGCGAGGTTGACGAAGACCCCGGAGATGCCGCTGGCGAGTTCGGCGCGTTCGACGGCGGCCCGCAGAGCCGCGCGGTGCACGGTGCTCAGGGCCTCGACGACCTGTCCGATCTCGTCCTCCGCGGGCGAACCGGGTGGGGCCTCCGCCTTGATGTCGATCTCCTCCCCCGCGCGCAGTCTCCGCATGGCCTCGGGGAGTTTGTGGCGGGCGATGCTCAGGGCGTCGTTGCGCAGACTCACGAGTTCGACGACGAGGCCGCGTCCGATGCGCACCGAGATGACGAGCGACGCGATGACGGCGGCGAGTCCGAGCAGGACCGCGGCACCGGCGGAGGTGAGCAGCCCGCGAGTGAAGGGATCGGCGCGATCGGCCACCCCGCCGCCCGCGTCCGACTCGATGATGCGCATGCCGTCCTGCACGCGTGCGTGCGCGTTGTTCCAGGTGGTCTCCGGAGCCGCGGCGATCGCCCTGGTGCCCGAGTTGGTGGCGAGGACCTTGTCCTCGACGGTGCCGACCGCGGCGTAGTCGCTGGTGTCGGCGAGCTGCTGCCAGGCGGCGCGTTCGGAGCCGCGCAGGTCCTCGACGGCGGAGTCGGTGAGGGTGCGTCGGGTGTCGACGGCGCCGGTGAACAGCCTCAGCCGCTCCCCGTCGAGCCTGCCGTCGAGACGGGCGCCGGCGAGCATCACGTCCTCCTGGGACAGTGATTCCCCGGCCCGGGAGAATTCGAGGAGCACGCGCGCGTCGGATCCGAGGTCGGCGTCCTGGATTCCGGTGAGCGCACCGCCCACGGCGAAGGCCGTCGCGATGGTCTTCGTGTACTGCCCGTAGGTCTCGTCCCACCCCGCGCGGTGCGCGAGCACGTCGGTCCGCAGTGAGCGCAGTTGCTCGGCTCCGGTGACGAAGGTCTTCAGGCGCCGGGCGACTCCGGCGGGCAGTTCCTCGCCGTCGGCAACGGTGTTGTCGTCGCCGAGCCGCAACCGGGCGACCGCCCGGTCCGTGCTCGCCGCCAGCTTCTTCAGATCCCCGCTCTGCTCGGCGTCGGGGTCGGTCGCGTAGCGCACGGCGGCCGACCGCTCGGCCTGCAACGCCGCGACGGCCGCTGCTACGGGGCTGCGCACCGCGGAGTCCACGCGCTGCAACTGCCGTAGCCGGGAGACGTCCTGGGCGGTGCTGACAGTGGCGTACGCCCACAGCGCGAGCAGGGAGACGACCGGCACCATCAGCAGGCAGACGATCTTGGCTCGCACGGTACGGGGACGCATCCGCCATCGTCCCGCGCGCGGGGGTATGTCCTCCGACGGGGCGTCCAGGGGGTCGTCGAAGAGTTCGTCGGCGGGTGGTCCGGCGTGCGCGCGACGACCGCGCACGGGCGGCGCCTCGGCGCCGGCTCTCGGGGTCCTACGGGGGGTACGCATGGCCTCCTCGCTCGGAAGTGGTTCTCAGGGGCGTGCTGCGCGGGCCGGGCTAGCGGGCGACGCTCTCGACCGGCCGCTGGGCCGAGGCGGTGGCCTCGCGTTCCCCCGTGGTCGGCGACAGCGCGACGAACGCCGAGGTCAGGAACAGGTAGGACCCGAGGCCCACGGCGAGGGGGAAGATGAACTGCATCGCCGTGGCGCCGGGAAGGACCGCCCCTGAGGGCGTGACATGCACGCGCACCGCGAACATGCCGGTGTAGTGCATGCTGCTGACGGCCGCTCCCATGACGAGGGAGGCGGCGGTGACGGCCACGGGCGACTTGATGTTGAGGGCCGCCCACAGGGCCGCGGTCGCCGCGACGACGGCGATGAGCACGGAGAGTGCGACGAGCATCGGGTCGTAGCTCACGTCTCCGTGCAACCGCATCGCCGCCATGCCCAGGTAGTGCATGCTCGCGACGCCCAGTCCGGTGGTGAGGCCGCCGAGGACGAGCGCGCGGCCCCGGTCGCGGCCGTAGCCGACCGCGAAGACGCCCGCACAGACGACGACCATGGCGACGAGGAGGCTGAGCATGGTCAGGGGGACGTCGTAGCGGATGTCGGTGCCGCTGACGCCGAAGCCGAGCATGGCCACGAAGTGCATGGTCCAGATGCCGGTGCCGAGCGCGGAGGCCGCGGTGATGAGCCAGTTGCGGCGCGACCGGCCGGTCGCGCCGAGCGCGCGGACGGTGCAGCGCAGCCCGAGTGCGGAGCCCATGCAGGCCATCACGTATGACAGCGCGGGGGTCAGCCAGCCGAAGGTGGCGTGGTCCAGGTGTCCCATGACCAGGGGACGCTAGTAGGGGCATGGGTGCACAAAGGGGGCGCATTTCGAAAGGTGTTGCAATCTGACGCGGAGAGGTACCTGAACGACCGCGTCACGCTCGAACATGTGCGCCGAAGCGTCATCCGTGTCGGTGAGGGATCATGCGGAACATGAGCGACGACCACACGCATGTCCAGGAGTTCTTCGGTGCGCGCGCCGCCGACTGGGACAGCCGCTTCCCCGACGACGGCCCCGTCTACGCCGCCGCGGTCGCCGAACTCGGGCTGCGTGCGGGAGACCGGGTGCTCGACGCGGGCTGCGGGACCGGGCGCGCGCTGCCGCCGCTCCGTGGGGCCGTGGGACGGTCCGGAGTGGTGCTCGGCGCCGACCTGACCCCGGCCATGCTGGAGGCCGCCGTACGGGCCGGACGGGGCCACGACGGGCTCCTGCTGCTCGCCGACGTCGCCGCGCTGCCGGTGCGGTCGGAGTCGCTCGACGCCGTGTTCGCGGCGGGCCTGATCGCTCATCTGCCCCAACCTGAGGAGAATCTACGGGAGTTGGCGCGCGTGGTGCGCCCCGGCGGCACGCTGGCCCTCTTCCACCCGATCGGCCGGGCAGCACTCGCGGCGCGTCAGGGGCGCCAGATCACACCGGACGACCTGCGCGCGGAGCCCAACCTCCGCCCGCTGCTGGCCGGTTCGGGGTGGCGCATGACGTCGTACGCCGACGAGGACGCCCGTTTCCTGACGCTGGCCGTGCGCGAGAGCTGAGCCCGCGCGCGGGTCACACGTTTCCCGCGACCGTCGCCGCGAAGGGCTTCGGGGTCGTGCGCAAGACGGGGTCGGATCCGCACCGTAGTCCCGCAGCGGGCCGAACTGGCATAGCTGCGGGCCACGTTGGAGTCACTCGACGGCTGACCCGTCTCCGTGCGGAGCGCTGGATGCGCGCTTCACCGCACCGGCCCCCTTCTGCCGCCACAACTCCAACTCTACGTTGGGTAGCACTAGATGAACGGTCAGCGACAGGGAATCACGCAGGGGAAGGTGGTCAGCATGTTCGACAGGCCCCGTAAGACCTTCGCCAGATTTCTCACCTCCACGCGCGCGGAGCCGAGCAGCGGCCCGCAACGGCGCCCGCACAATCTCTTCGAGGCCGCCGCCGTGTACGTGTCGGCCCGCGCCGAGGACGACCAGGACCGGATCGACGAGGCCGCGGGCTGGGTGTCGCCGGAGGCGCTGTCCTTCGGGGTGAGCGAGCTGGCGTGCCGGGCCGTCGTCGCGCTCGCCAGGGAGCGTGACGAGTCGCCAAGGACGGTGGCTCGTGCGCTTCTTGGGCTCCCCGCGGCCTGACAGTTCGGGTCACCGGAGGTCATTTCGCCCTGTCCAGCCGGAAAACTGCAGCTCCGGGTGTACTTGGGAGTCGTGACAAGCGGCTTCCGCGCACACTAGGGTGCGCGCGATTGGACGAATGATGGGGAGGCTGGGATGGCCGACACGGATGAAGAGGCCGTCGCCGCCGAGGACGATGCGCTCTATGTGCTCACGGCGGTGCTGCTGACGCCGGCGAAGTTCCCGAGTGTGCTGGGCGACGACTACCCGGAGGCCTGTGCGGCGCTCGGTATGGCGCCGCTCGCCGACGGGTACGGCCTGGTTCTCGGCCAGGACGGCGACGGGTCGCGGTGGACGGTCGTCATCGACGATGTATCGCTGGTCGCGGTCGCCATCGCGTCCTGGGACTGCGGCATGGAGTACGACCTGTCGCCGAGCGAGCGCACGGTGGTCGCCGCCTTGCCGGGCTGGCCGCTCGCGGTCGCCGTGGCGGCTCCCAACGTGCCCGCGCCGCACGATCCGGACCCCGACCTCGTGGACCGGCCACCGCTGACTCCTCCGGACACCACCACCTGGGGTCCGGCACAGCGACGGCTGGGTGCCGACGAAATCGCGCTGCAATGGGCCTTGTGGCGCGAGCAGATCGACGACTCGACCTTCTCGACGCAGGAGGCGCAGGAGGCGCAGCACGGGGCCAGTGACGCGTCGAAGACGCACGAGGCCGCCTCGGACGTCACCCGCGATTCCGCCGCCTCCGACGCCGCCACCTCCGACGCCGCGACCGACGCGGACGGAACACCGTCGGACGGCAACACCTCGGACGGAACCTCTGCGAGCGGCACCGGGGAAGGCCCGCAGGCGGGCCACAGCGGGGTCCGTCGGGTGCTGACGGAGGTCCGCGCGTACGTCGACTCCCCGCCGCCCCTCGGCCGCGTCAGATCGTCCTTCGCACCGGGCGACGCACGCACGCTCCGCGCCGACGGCCCCGGTTGGTCGCTGGTGGCCCGAACCGACGACATAGCGTTCGTCCTCCTCGACGACGAGCCCGGCGAGGTCCTACCGGTCGGCCGGGGCCCCGAGCTGCCCGGCCTCCTGGAAGCGCTCGACAAGCTGGCCGTACGGCCGAGTTGAGCCCTTGGGCGCGGATACGGGCGGCCTTGGGCCCGGGAGCCCGGACGCTCGGGTCACGCTCGATCGACCGGGTCGACGAGGAAGGCTCGGTTCGTGGACGGTGCTCGGCAGCGCACCGTCCGCAGGGCCGCTATCGGCAGTCCCGCGAACGGCGCTGTGCTGTGCTCTGCTCCTGTACGCCGGGCCGGAACACAGTCGGGCATCCGTGCCGTCAGCGGCCGATCTCCTTGCCCGCCGCGCGGCGCAGCCGACGCCGCTGCGAGGGGTCCAGCGTGAGATATGCGGCCGTCGGCACTCCCACGACGATCAGGAATGAGACCCACCAGGGCAGCCAGATCAACAGGATCAGCCCGACCGCCACACCTCCTACGGCGATCTTCGCGTTCTTCGACATATGTCGCCTCCTCCGCGGCCGGAGCCGCACTCTGTTCTGAAAACGGGTCCGCGCTCCTCACAGTTCCGGATCGCGACCCTGAGACATCCCTGAGGCGCTTCCCCTACTGGTATCCGGGCCGTCGGCTGTTCCGTCACTCCGTCCACTCCATGCGCAGCGGCTCCCCCACCTCGTGGAGGTGGCGCAGGGCCTGCCGGTAGGAGTCGACGAGCCCCGTCTCCACGTAGGGGATACCCACATCCTGACAGTGGGCGCGCACCAGGGGTTGTGCGAGCCGCAGATTGGGTCGCGGCATGCTCGGGAAGAGGTGGTGTTCGATCTGGTAGTTGAGGCCGCCGAGGAACCAGTCGGTCAGGACGCCGCCGCGGATGTTCCGCGAGGTGAGGACCTGACGGCGGAGATGGCCCCACCGTTCGCCGTTCGGGTCCGGCATCTCCATGCCCTTGTGGTTGGGCGCGAAGGCCAGGCCGAGGTGCAGGCCGAACAGGGCCTGGTGCAGCGCGGCGAACGCGAGTGCCTTCCCCGGGGACATCGAGATGAGCAACAGCGTCGCGTAGGCCACGACATGGCTCACCAGAAGAGCGCCTTCGACGACCCGCTCGCGACGGGGCTGGCGCCTCAGATCCTGGAAACCGTGGACCTTGAGAGCGATGCCTTCGAGGAGCGTGAGCGGGAAGAACAGCCATGCCTGGTTGCGGGTGAGCCAGCGCCGGAATCCTGAGCGGTACTTGGCCTGCTCTCCGGTGAAGACGAGGATGTCGGCGACAACGTCCGGGTCCTTGTCGATGTGATTGGGGTTGGCGTGGTGGCGGTTGTGCTTGTCGTTCCACCAGGAGAAGCTCATCCCCAGCAGCAGGTTGCCGTGGATCAGGCCGATGACGCGGTTGACGGCCTTGCCGCCGGCGATCTGGGAGTGGCCCGCATCGTGGCCTATGAAGGCCGTGCGGCCACCGAACACGGCGAGCAGCGGGGCCAGGAGCAGCGTCAGCCAGGAGTCGCCGATCAGGACGATGCCGGTGACGATGCCGCCCACCGCGAGGGCGTTGGCGGCGACGCAGCGCGCGTACCAGGCATACCGCCGCTCCAGTAGACCTCTGCCCTTGACCGTGCGCAGGAGGGGCGCGAACTCGCTTCCTGGGGGCGCCGCGACGGCATCCCCCGGATCGTGCGCGCCGATGACTGCGGTGGTCTGGGACATGTCCGGTCTCCGGCTCTCTCAGGCAACGGGCTGACCTGAGCAAACGTACGAATCGGTGACCGGTCGCGACCATGGCGGAACCCCCCGTGTCCGTACGGGGGTCAGCCGGGTCCTCGCAGGGGGGTTGACGACACCCTCACCGCCCCGGCCCCCAGGGATTGAGCCTGCGGAGAAGTACCCGGAAATAGGCAATGGCAAGGAGTTCGTCCACTCCTTGCCATACCCAACGTATAGCGCGACTGGGGGCTTGCGGCAAGGCCCGGAACGTCCCGCAAAATGGCCGACCGAGGCCGGGGCCTGCGGAAACGAAAGATCGCGAAGTTCAGTTCCACGGAGCGGCCGACCGGAAACGAATCTCCTTGGATGGGCGTTCTGATGATTGACGTGATCGTGGTCGGCGGCGGACCGACCGGCTTGATGCTGGCCTGCGAGTTGCGGCTGCACGGCGTGCAGGTGGTCGTGCTGGAGAAGCTGGCCGAGCCGACCGGGGAGTCCCGCGGGCAGGGTCTGCACGCGCGCAGTGTCGAGATCATGGACCAGCGCGGCCTCCTCGACCGGTTCCTCGCGGTCAGTGAGAAGTTCCAGGTGGGCGGTCTCTTCGGAGGCATCGTCAAACCGTGGCCGGACCGATTGGACACGGCCCACCCGTACGGCGTCGCCACCCCGCAACCGGTCACCGAGCGCCTGCTCGAAGAGCGCGCCGTCGAACTCGGCACCGAGATCCGGCGCGGCCACGAGGTGATCGGGTTGAGTCCGGCCGAGGACGGGGTGACCGTCGAGTTGGCGGACGGGTCGCAGTTGCGCTCGCGCTACGTCGTCGGATGCGACGGCGGCCGCAGCACGGTACGCAAGGTGCTCGGCGTCGGTTTCCCCGGCGAACCCGCGACGGTCGAGACGCTGCTGGGCGAGATGGAGGTGGCGGAGGATCCGGCGACCATTGCCGCCGCCGTCGAGGAAGTCCGCAAGACCCAACTGCGGTTCGGCGTCAGCCCCGGCGAGAACGGCGTGTACCGCGTCGTCGTGCCCGCCGACGGCGTTGCCGAGGACCGTGCCACCGCACCGACCCTCGACGATTTCAAGCAGCAGCTACGGGCCGTCGCGGGCACCGACTTCGGCGTGCACTCGCCGCGCTGGCTGTCCCGGTTCGGCGACGCGACCCGGCAGGCCGAGCGCTACCGGGTCGGCCGGGTCCTGCTGGCCGGCGACGCGGCACACATCCACCCGCCGACCGGCGGGCAGGGGCTCAACCTGGGTGTGCAGGACGCGTTCAACCTCGGCTGGAAGGTGGCGGCCGAGGTCAACGGCTGGGCTCCGGAAGGGTTGTTGGACAGCTACCACACCGAACGACACCCCGTAGGTGCCCGAGTCATCGCCAACACGCGCGCGCAGATCACGCTCCTGGGGACCGATCCCGGTCCGACCGCACTACGGGAACTGCTCTCGACACTGATGGACTTCGAGGAGGTGAACCGGTACGTGACCGAGATGATCACAGCGGTCGGGATCCGCTACGACTTCGGCGAGGGCCACGAACTCCTCGGCCGACGACTGCGGGACGTGAAGCTGAAGCAGGGACGCCTCTACGAGTTGATGCGCACCGGCCGAGGTCTCCTGCTCGACCAGACCGGCCGGCTCTCGGTCGCGGGTTGGGCGGATCGCGTCGACTACGTAGTCGACGTCAGCGAGGAACTGGATGCACCCGCGGTGCTTCTGCGGCCGGACGGCCACGTGGCGTGGGTTGGCGACGGCCAGGAGGATCTGTTCAGCCGACTGCCCAGGTGGTTCGGCGCGCCCCACTAGAGGCTCTCCCCGCCTCCTGTGCTCAGGACGCCGGGAACGCCCAGCCTCCCGGGTAGAACGGTTCCCTGTCCGCGTGGAACGCCGCCGTCGCTCGGGCCAGGGCTCAGGCCCGCAGTTCCTCGACACCAGCGCGGCGATGGTACGGAGCCGCTCAGCGGCGGCTCGCTCGTGGACCAACGGCTCGTCGGACAGGCCGCTGCCGCAACCGCACATGGTGATCGGATTTCCGGCCGCCCCGTCGCGAATGCCGAGCCCGCCCGACAAGCGGCCGACACCCCGGATTCACCTCACCGTCGAGCATCGTTCCTCACGACACCCAACTCTGGCCGCTGTCAGCCAACTTGTCCTCAGGAGGCCCGATGTCCCCGCACGACCTCGTCCGACGCCGCGTCCGTCGTCCCGTCGCGGTGGGTGTTCCGCTCGCCGTGGTGGCCGCCCTGGTGGCCGCCGGTACGGCCGTAGGAGCCCCCGCGAAGGCCGAGGCCGCCCATGTCACGCGGACGGCGACGCTGGGCGACATCCCGCTCGGCGCGTTCAGCAACGCGCTGTTGCCCGGGACGGTGGACAACGACCGGGGAGTGAACCTAGGCGGCATCGGCAGCGACATCTACCCGGCCGGCCGCAAGGGCGAGTACTGGACGGTCACCGACCGCGGGCCCAACGGCCAGATCAAGGTCAGCGGGACGAAGCGCCGTACGTTCCCCGTGCCCGGTTTCGACCCGGCGATCGTGAAGATCCGTGTCTCCGGGGACAAGGTGAAGGTCCTGGACGCCCTCCCGATCACCACGTCCTCCGGGAAGGCCGTCACCGGGCTGTCGAACCAACAGGGACGCGACGAGGCGCCGTACTCCTACGACGCTCAGACGCCGCTGTCGTACAACCCGAACGGGCTGGACACGGAGGGCATCGTGCGGGCCGGGGACGGGTCCTTCTGGCTCGTCGACGAGTACGGGCCCTCCCTGGTGCACGTCTCCGCGCGCGGGAAAGTGCTCACGCGGTACGTGCCCAAGGGGCTGCATCTGACCGGGGCCGACTACCCGGTGGTGGAGGCGCTGCCGGCCGTCCTGCTGCACCGGAAGATCAACCGCGGCTTCGAAGGGCTCGCTCAACTGCCCGGCGGCGACCTGGTGATGGCCCTGCAGAGCCCGCTGTCGCTGCCGGACGGGGATGCCGGGGACGCGTCGCTCAACACCCGTCTGTTGCGCTTCTCCACGAAGAAGAAGGCGGTCACGGCGGAGTACGCGTACCGCTTCGACCCGGTGAACGTGGTCGACCCCAGCGAGGACGACACCTCCGAACTCAAGATCTCCTCGGTGGTCGCCGTGGGCGACGACCGGCTCCTGGTCGAGGAACGCACCGACAAGGCGGCCCGGCTGCAGTTGGTGAAGCTGAGCCGGAAGTCGAACATTCTCGGCGGTCGCTACGACGACGACACGACGTCCCCGTCGTTGGAGCAGCTCGACGACCCGGCCGCCGCGGGTGTCCCGGTGCTGGCCAAGAAGCTGGTCGTCGACCTGGGGACCGTCTCCGGGGTGCCGCAGAAGATCGAGGGCGTCGCGCGCGTGGATCACGACACCCTCGTCCTCGTGAATGACAACGACTTCGGGATGACGGACGGCGCGGGCGCGTTCGACGCGCAGGGGCGGTTGGTCGACAGCGGTATCAAGACGACCGTGGTGTACCTGAAGCTGCCGCACGGCATCTGAGTGTCCGTCGGCTCCTGAGGCGGCTAGCCGAACAGGGACGGGAGCAGGGACTCGATGTCGCTGGGAACCTCGCTCGGCAATTCCGAGGGGAAGTTCGACGGAAGCGCGGTCGGGAGCGTCGTCGGGAGCTTGGTCGGCAGGCTGGTGGGGAGCTTTGTCGGGAGGGTGAGGGACGGGCTGCGGCTCGTGCTCGAACTGGTCGCTGCGGGCGTCTTCTTGTCCGGTGAGTCATGTCCCCCGCGAGCCATCAGCACGATGACGGCGACGGCTCCGGCAGCCACGACCACGGCGAGCAGGATGAACAGCGGCCGGGGGCGCCTGCGGGGAGGCGGCCCATAATCCCCGTCCCCGTAGTCCCCTCCCGGAGGGTGTCCGAAGTCTCCAGGAGGTGGCGGTCCGAAACCGCCTCCCGGAGGCGGTGCGGCGCCTGGAGGTCCGGGCGGTCGAGGCGGTACGGGCGGCATGGCCATACCGCCAAGAGTCGCCGCGTGAAGGTCATGGCGCGACCCCCGCGCGGTGGTTGATACGGGCTCATGCCATGGATCGCATGATTCCGGAGCATTCCGCGCGGGGGTCGGTCACGATCGGCACCTCACGGACACCAACGGGCCCGTGAGTGACGCACGCGTGCGTGCCGTCAGCCGCGTGCTCCCAGGAGGTGGTCCATGGCGAGCTGGTCGAGCTGCTCGAAGGCCATCCCGCGCTGGGCGGCCGCCTCGATGTCGAAGTCCTCGAAGGCCGAGCGGTCCGCGAGCAGCGACTTGAGGCCGTCCGCCGCGGTCTGCTGCGCCAGTTCGTCCAGACGCGAGGCGCGCAGCGCCTCCTGGACCACCGGGTCTCCGCGGAACGCGGCCGAACGCTCCTTGAGGATCAGGTAGTTGCGCATGCAGCCGGCCGCCGACGCCCACACGCCGTCGAGGTCCTCGGTGCGCGGCGGCTTGAAGTCGAAGTGCTTCGGGCCGGCGTAACCGGCGCTCTCCAGGAGGTCGACCAGCCAGAAGGCGGCACGCAGGTCGCCGTTGCCGAAGCGCAGGTCCTGGTCGTACTTGATGCCGGACTGGCCGTTGAGGTCGATGTGGAAGAGCTTGCCCGCCCACAGGGCCTGGGCGATGCCGTGCGGGAAGTTGAGCCCGGCCATCTGCTCGTGGCCGACCTCGGGGTTGACGCCGTAGAGCTCCGGGCGCTCCAGGCGCTCGATGAACGCCAGGGCGTGGCCGACGGTGGGGAGGAGGATGTCGCCGCGGGGCTCGTTCGGCTTGGGCTCGATCGCGAACTTGATGCTGTAGCCCTGGTCGGTGACGTACTCGCCGAGGAGGTCGAAGGCCTCCTTCATGCGGTCGAGGGCGACGCGTACGTCCTTGGCGGCGCCGGACTCGGCGCCCTCGCGGCCGCCCCAGGCGACGTAGGTCTCGGCGCCCAGTTCGACCGCGAGGTCGATGTTGCGGATCGTCTTGCGCAGGGCGTAGCGGCGCACGTCGCGGTCGTTGGCGGTGAACGCGCCGTCCTTGAAGACGGGGTGCGTGAAGAGGTTCGTGGTCGCCATCGGCACCTTCATGCCGGTCGCGTCGAGAGCCTCGCGGAAGCGCTTGATGTGCGCCTCGCGCTCGGTGTCCGAGGACCCGAAGGGGATCAGGTCGTCGTCGTGGAAGGTCACACCGTGGGCGCCGAGCTCGGACAGGCGCTGCACCGTCTCGACCGGGTCGAGGGCACGGCGGGTGGCGTCGCCGAACGGGTCCCTTCCCTGCCAGCCGACGGTCCAAAGGCCGAAGGTGAACCTGTCCTCGGGGGTGGGCTGGTAGTTCATGACGCGGCTCCTTGTTGCTTCGCTGCGACTATTTCGTCATGGCGGTTTACAAATTAGTATGCACACGCAGCTCTGGGAAGGGACAAGGTGTCCCTGAAGGAGTGGGGTACGGGTCACCGCACCCCGGAAAGCCTTGAAAACACCAGGTCAGAGCCCGCAGAGCCGCGGAAAAAAGGGAGAGCCCGATGTCAGCAGCCGAGGGTCCGCTCGTCGTCGGCGTGGACACGTCCACCCAGTCCACGAAGGCGCTGGTCGTCAATGTGTCCACCGGACGGATCGTCGCGAGCGGCCAGGCGCCGCACACCGTCACCTCGGGGGCGGGCCGCGAGAGCGACCCCCGCCAGTGGTGGGACGCCCTGTGCGAGGCCCTGCGCCAGTGCGGGGACGCGGCCCACGAGGCGGCGGCCGTGTCGATCGGCGGCCAGCAGCACGGCCTGGTCACCCTGGACGCCCAGGGCGAGCCGGTACGTCCCGCCCTGCTGTGGAACGACGTGCGTTCGGCGCCGCAGGCCCGCCGCCTGATCGAGGAACTGGGCGGTCCGAAGGCCTGGGCGGAGCGCACCGGCAGTGTGCCCGGAGCCTCCTTCACGGTCACGAAGTGGGCCTGGCTCGCCGAGCACGAACCGGAGGCGGTGCGCGCCACGGCGGCCGTACGACTCCCCCACGACTACCTCACCGAGCGGCTCACCGGGCAGGGCACCACGGACCGGGGCGATGCCTCCGGCACCGGCTGGTGGGCCTCGGGGACCGAGTCGTACGACGAGGAGATCCTGCGGCACGTCGGGCTCGACCCGGCGCTGCTGCCCCGGGTGGTGCGGCCGGGCGAGGTGGCAGGGACGGTGCGCGACTGCCACGATCTGCCGTTCTCCAAGGGCACGTTGGTCGCGCCGGGCACCGGTGACAACGCGGCCGCCGCGCTGGGTCTCGGGCTACGCCCTGGAGTCCCCGTGCTCAGCCTCGGCACCTCGGGCACCGTGTACGCGGTGTCGAAGCACCGCCCCGCCGACCCGTCCGGCACGGTCGCGGGCTTCGCCGACGCGCACGGCGACTGGCTGCCCCTGGCCTGCACCCTGAACTGCACCCTCGCCGTGGACCGGGTCGCCGCGCTGCTGGGCCTTGACCGGGAAGCCGTGGAACCTGGTACTTCGGTCACCCTCCTGCCCTACCTGGACGGCGAGCGCACCCCGAACCTCCCCAACGCCTCGGGCCTGCTGATGGGCCTGCGTCACGACACCACCGGCGGCCAGCTCCTCCAGGCCGCCTACGACGGTGCCGTGCACGCCCTGCTGGGCGCGCTCGACCTGGTCCTCGACGAGGACGCGGACCGCACCACTCCGCTGCTGCTGATCGGCGGCGGCGCCCGGGGCACGGCCTGGCAGGAGACCGTACGGCGGCTGTCGGGGCGTCCGGTGCAGGTGCCCGAGGCGAAGGAACTCGTCGCACTCGGCGCCGCCGCGCAGGCCGCGGGCCTGCTGACCGGCGAGGACCCGGCCGCGGTGGCCCGGCGCTGGAACACGGCGGCCGGGCCGGTGCTGGACGCCGTGGAGCGCGACGAGGCGACGCTGGCCAGGATCTCCGGGGTACTCTCCGACGCGGCTCCGCTGCTCGAACGGGGGCCGGACGCCCGTTGACGCACACCGACCGAGGACTGACGGAGGCATGACCGCACCGCTGCACGAGGCGCACCCCGCCGGGTCCGGGCGTGCCCTGCCCGACACCCAGCAGGGCATGCGCCGGCGCAACCTCGCGCGCGTGATGCACACGGTCAGCGCCGAGGGCCCGCTCTCGCGCGCGGCCGTGGCCTCGCGCATCGGACTGACCCGTGCGGCGGTGTCGACGCTGGTGGACGAGCTGATCCGGTCGGGGCTCCTCGAAGAGCTGGGCCCCGAGCGGCCCGGCCGGGTGGGCCGGCCCGGATCGGCGCTCGCCGTCAGCGGACGCGGTCCGGCCGGGATCGGCGCGGAGATCGGCGTCGACCATCTCGCGGTCTGCGCGGTCGATCTGCGCGGCGAGATACGGGCCCGTGCCGTACGGCACGGCGTGAACCGCGGCCGCTCCCCCGAACCCGTGCTCGCCGAACTCACCGCGCTGGTACGGCAGATCGTCGCCGAGGCGGACGCGGAGGGCCTGTGGCCGGCCGGGCTCGCGGTCGCCGTGCCCGGTCTGGTCGCACGCGACGGCCGTACGGTCGTCCGCGCCCCGAATCTCGACTGGCACGACACGGATCTCGGCGCCCTGCTGCCCGCCGAACTGCCGCCCACTGTGGACAACGAGGCCAACTTCGGCGGGCTCGCCGAACTCTGGCTGGGCGAGACCACTCCGCGCGATTTTCTTCATGTGTCAGCCGAGATCGGCATCGGCGCCGCGGTCGTGGTGGACGGGGGGCTGCTGCGCGGAACCCGGGGATTCGCGGGCGAGTTGGGGCATGTCCCGGTGCGTCCGGACGGGCCGGAGTGCGCGTGCGGCGGGCGCGGCTGCCTCGAACAGTACGCGGGTGAGGAGGCGGTGCTGCGGGCTGCGGGGCTGAAGCCCGGCGCGGACCGGGTCGGTCTGCTCGCGACCCGCGCCGCCGACGGCGACGAGGCGGTACGACGTGCCCTGCACGACGCCGGTACGGCGCTCGGCATCGCGCTGACCGGCGCGGTCAACCTCCTCGATCCGCAGCTGGTGGTGCTGGGCGGCGCGCTGTCCGGTCTCGCGCCCTGGCTACTGCCGTCACTGGAGGCCGAGTTGGCGCGGCGCACGGCGGGGCCCGCCTGTCCGGTGTCGGTGTCGCGGCTGGGGCCCGAGGGCCCGCTGCTGGGGGCCGCGCACTCGGTGGTGCGGGCCGTCCTCGACGACCCGGCGGCAGTGGCCGAACGGACCGGGGGAATCGTGGCCGGACGAGCTGGGGACAACATGGCCGAAAAGGCCTGAAAAACGGCCGAGTTCACCCGTCCGAGTGATCGGGTTATCCACAGTTCCGCCGTCGTCCACGGAAGCACGGCACGCCCTACTGCCCAACCCGCAACCGCCGTACCGTGATTCACGCGAGGCGCAGCCGTCGTGTCGTGACGACGGTGTGCGAGTGCTGGTCCGGATGCGGGTGGACGACGGGGGATTCACGTGTCGGGGGAGACAGTTCAGGAGCTGCGGCGGGATGCCGTCGGGCTGCGTGAGGTCCTGTTCCAAAGTGTCACGGCGATGGCGCCGGCCGCCGCGGTCGCCGCGTCGATCCCGTCGGGCGCGGCCTTCGCGGGCGGAAGTCTGCCGCTGTCGGTGCTGATCGCGCTGGTGGCCTGCCTCTTCACCGCGTCCTGCGTCGCCGAGCTGGCCCGCGAACTCCCCGCCGCCGGCTCGGTGGCCACCTACGCGGCACAAGGACTGCATCCGGCCGTCGGTTTCCTGGTCGGCTGGGGGTACGTCTTCGTGGAGGCGCTGATCCCACCCCTCCTGCTCCTCCAACTCGGCTTCACCACGGCGGGCACACTGCACCAGGAGTGGCCCTCGTACCCGGAAAACCTGTGGTGGCCATGGGCACTCGCGGGCGCCGCGATCATCGCGGCGGCGGGCTGGTTCGGGGTGCGCGCCTCTGCCCGCTTCGGCACGGTGCTCGGAGTCTTCGAGATCCTCGTCTTCCTGGTGTTCGCCGTCTGGCTGATCGGCAAGGCCGGTAGCGCCAACACGCTGTCGGTGTTCGGCACTTCGCACACCGGCAAGGACTACTCCGGTCTCGGCGGGGTCTTCGCCGGCTCGGTCTACACGGTGCTCGCGTTCGCCGGGTTCGAGGCCGCGGCACCGCTCGCCGAGGAGACACGGAACCCACGTCGGACGATGCACCGCGCGGTGCTCGGCGCGGCCCTAGGGATCGGCCTGTTCTACGTGCTGACGACCTACGCCATGACGGTGTACTTCGGGCCGGACCGCTTCAGCGGATTCGGAGCCTCCGGTGCCGCGTCCTGGGAGGGGGTGGCCCGCGCGTCGTTCGGACTGTTCTGGGTGCTGGTGTTCCTCGCCGTGGTCAACTCGACGATCGCCAACGCCAACGCGTGCGCCACCGTCTCGACCCGCACCGCCTTCGCCCTGGCCCGCATCCGGCTACTCCCCCGCGTCCTGGCCACCCTGCACCCACGCCACCGCTCCCCCGTCGCCGGCATCGCCGTGCAGACCGTCGTCGCGGTGGGAGCCGTACTGGGCCTCGGTCTCGGCTACGACCCGGTGACCGCGTTCCTCCTCCTGGCCACGGTGATCGTCACGGTCGTCATCGGCGTCTACATCGTCGTGAACCTGGCCTGCGCGGGCTACTTCCTGCGCCGCAGGCGCGAGTTGCTCAAGCCACTACGGCACCTGCTGGTCCCCCTCCTCGGGATCGTCGCGTTCGTCCCCGCCCTGCTCACCGCTGCGGGCATCCCCGCCTTCGACTTCGTGACCGAACTGACCGCTCCCGTGTCCTACGCCGGACCGGTCGTCGGCATCTGGATGGCGGCCGGGGTCGTAGTCCTGCTCGTTCTGCTACGACGGCACCCCGAGCGAATAGCCGATACCGCCCGTGTCCATCTCGACGAACCCGTCTCCACCGGTCATCCGCAGAACGGAGCAGTACAGCCTTGACTTCCTCCCCCTCCTGAAGGAGGGGGATTCCTACGGCTCGCGCTGTAGGGGTTCCTGTTTCAACGCCGACTGCCCGCCAGGAGAACTCCCTTGAGGTCTTACACCAGCTCCACAGGCCGAGACGGCCAGCCCGGCCGCCAGGATGTTGCGGGCCGCGTTGATGTCGCGGTCATGCACGGCGCCGCAGTCGCACGTCCACGCGCAGACGTTCAGCGGCATCGTCGCCGCGACCGCGCCGCAGGCCCCGCACAGCTTCGAGCTGGGGAACCAGCGGTCGATCACGACGAGTTCGCGCCCGTACCAGACGCACTTGTACTCCAGCATGGAGCGCAGTTCCGTCCACGACGCGTCCGAGATGGCGCGCGCCAACGTGCCGTTCTTGAGCAGGTTGCGGACGGTGAGGTCCTCGATCACGACCGTTTGGTTCTCACGGACGAGACGGCTGGTGAGCTTGTGCAGGTGGTCGCGGCGCCGGTCGGCGATCCGCGCATGCACGCGGGCGACCCTGCGGCGGGCCTTCTCCCGGTTCGCCGAGCCCTTCGCCTTCCGGGACAACTCCCGCTGCGCCTTCGCAAGACGGGCGCGGTCACAGCGCTCGTGCCGGGGGTTGGTCACCTTCTCGCCGGTAGACAGGGTCACGAGGGACGTGATGCCGGCGTCGATGCCGACCGCATTCGTCGTGGCCGGAGCCGGAGCAATGCTGTCGTCGCACAGCAGCGACACGAACCAGCGGCCCGCACTGTCACGGGACACAGTCACCGTCGTCGGTACCGAACCCTCCGGAAGGGCACGCGACCAGCGGATGTCCAGCACACCGGCCATCTTCGCCAACGTCAGACGGCCCTCGCGCCACGTGAAAGCGGAGCGGGTGTACTCGGCCGACGCCCGCGACTTCTTCCTCGACTTGAAACGCGGGTACTTCGCCCGCTGGGCGAAGAAGTTCCCGAACGCTGTCTGGAGGTGGCGCAGCGCCTGCTGGAGCGGGACCGAGGACACCTCCGCCAGGAACGCGAACTCCTCGGTCTTCTTCCACTGGGTCAGCGCGGCCGACGACTGGACGTAGGAGATGCGGTGCTGCTCGCTGTACCAGGCCCGGGTGCGCTCTTCCAGCGCCTTGTTGTAGACCAGGCGGACGCAGCCGAACGTACGCGACAACTCCGCCACCTGCCCGTCCGTGGGGTAACAGCGGTACTTGAACGCCCGCTTGACCTGCCGCGCCATACCTCACATTCAATCAGCTCCCGTTTGAGCGACGAGTGTCGGCCGGCAGCCGGTGGACGCCGGTCCGCCCTGCTGCGCAGGAGCTTCGCTTCCTCCCCCGGCCGAAGCCGAGGGTATCCACGAAGGAGAGCCCCGATGAACGACCCCCGGATCCTGACGGTGCGGCCCGAACCGGGCGAGTACGCCTGGACGTTCGGCGGCGCCCCGCCCGTGGCGCGCATCGCGCCCGGCACCGTCCTCGACCTGTACACGGAGGATTGTTTCGCCGGACGGGTGCGGTCCGAGAGGGATCTGGTGTCCGAGGTGTGCGAGTTCCCGTTCCTGAACCCGCAGACCGGTCCCTTCCATGTGGAGGGCGCGGAGCCGGGCGACACGGTCGCCGTGCACTTCGTGTCGATCGAACCGGCCCGGGACTGGGCCGCCTCGACCACGGTTCCCCTCTTCGGCGCGCTCACCTCGACCCACACCACGGCGACGCTGCAGCCGCCGCTCCCGGAGACCGTCTGGATCTGGCAGTTGGACCGGACCCGGCGTACGGCGCTGTTCCGCGCGCGGGACAGCGACATCGAGATCGAGCTGCCCCTCGACCCGATGCACGGCACGGTGGGTGTGGCCCCCGCCAACCTGGAGGTGCGTTCGGCGCTGGTGCCGGACGCGCACGGCGGGAACATGGACACGCCCGAGATGCGGGCCGGGGTCACCTGCTACCTCGGCGTGAACGTGGAGGGCGCGCTGCTCAGCCTCGGTGACGGGCACGCCCGGCAGGGCGAGGGCGAGACCTGCGGGGTCGCCGTCGAGTGCGCGATGAACACCGTGGTGATCGTGGAACTGCTCAAGGGGGTCGCCACGCCCTGGCCGCGCATCGAGTCGGACACGCACATCATCTCGACGGGTTCGGCCCGCCCGTTGGAGGACGCGTTCCGGATCTCCCAGCTCGACCTGGTGCGTTGGCTGGTGCGCGACTACGGGTTCAGTGAACTGGACGCCTATCAATTCGCAACCCAGGCGGTCGAATCACCGTTGGCCAACGTGTGCGACACCAACTACACCTGTGTGGCGAAGATCCGGAAGGAGTGGCTGCCCGCGCGCGAGACGCATCGCGGACTGCACGCGCGGCTGCGTGAGACCGCGGCGGCACTCCAGCACTGAGCACGCCGCTCACTCCGGACGCCCCTAAGACCTCGAAAACCCCCAAGACCTCTGAGAGGCAACCCGCAGTGGACCGTTCAACACCGCTTCCGAGCAGGCGGCGCATCCTCAAGGGTGCCGCGCTGGCCGCCGTACCGTATGCGTTACTTCCCGACGCGGAGGCCGGTGCGCAGACTCAGGCCGTCGACTATCCGGCGGCCGAGTGGCAGCCGGCGAGCACCTCCAACTACACGGTGTCCAAACGCCCCAGCACCTATCCCGTCGACTACGTGATCATCCACGTCACGCAGGAGACGTATCCCAGCACCCTGTCCATCTTCCAGAATCCGCAGAAGAAGGTATCCGCGCACTATCTCGTACGGTCGGCCGACGGGCATGTGGCGCAGTGTGTGCGGGAGGCCGACATCGCCTGGCACGCGGGGAACTGGGACTACAACACGCGCAGTGTCGGTATCGAGCACGAGGGCTGGGTGGATCAACCCCAGTGGTTCACCGACGCGTTGTACGAGCAGTCGGCCAAGCTGACGTCGGCGCTCTGCACGAAGTACGGGCTCCCGAAGGACCGGGCGCACATCATCGGGCACTACGAGGTGCCGGGTACGGACCACACCGATCCGGGGCCGAACTGGGATTGGACGCGCTACATAAGGCTGGTCAATCTCGGCTGAGCCGGGGTGGATCAGAGCCGGTTCCGGCCCGGAACCAGGCCTCTTCCGAGAGCGTCGCGGTTCGTTCGGGGCGTACCTGGTCGAAACGGTTGTCCGGATCCGTCTGCGGAGTAACGATGTCCGCATCCGTTGCGGCGCCGTGTCGCTGTCGTGTCATCGCCGTATCGCCGCTGTACCACTGCCGCACCGCCGTCGTATCGACTTCAGGGGAGGCCGAGTTGACCGATCCATGGGTGGCCCTGGAGCCGGGGGCCGACCCTGCCGAGCGGGTGCGGGTGCTGCGCCGGGCGCACGAGACGTTCGCCGTGGCGGGTACGGTGCCGCAGCCGGTGCGGTCGGTGGTGGCCGATTCCTGGCGGCGTTCCGCGCGGGCCGGTGTCGGTCCCGAGGGCACGGCGAGTGTGGAGCTGACGGACGGTGACCTGGGTGTCTACCGCGCGGAGCATCCGCTGGCGCGGGTGATGCCGCTGATACGGGAGTTGGTGGGCACGTTCGCGGCGGACGGCGAGCATCTGCTGGCGGTGTGCGACGCACAGGGCAGGTTGTTGTGGGTCGAGGGTGATCCGGCGACCCGGCGGAAGGCCGGCCGGATGAACTTCGTGCCGGGTGCGCGCTGGGCGGAGAGCGCGGTCGGGACGAACGCGCCGGGTACGGCGGTCGCCGTGGACCGCCCGGTGCAGGTGTTCGCGGCCGAGCACTTCATCCGGCGGGTGCAGCCGTGGACGTGTGCGGCGGCTCCGGTGCACGATCCGCGTACGGGGCGGGTACTCGGTGCCGTGGACATCACCGGCGGAAACGGGCTGGCGCATCCGCACAGCCTGGGCTTCGTGCAGGCGGTGGCGCGGGCCGCCGAATCCCAACTGGCCCTGCTCGCACCGGAACAGACGTATGTCGACGGGCCCGAGCTGACGGCGCTGGGCCGGGACGAGGCCCAACTGTGTGTCCACGGCCGCAAGATGAGGCTGAGCCGCCGGCACAGCGAGATCCTGGTGCTGCTGGCCCGGCATCCCGAGGGGCTGACCGGCGACGAGTTGCTGTGCGCGCTGTACGAGGACGAGTCGGTGCCGCCGGTGACGTTGCGGGCCGAACTGGCGCGGCTGCGGCGGCTGTTGGGGCCGGGCCTGCTCGCCTCGCGTCCGTACCGGCTCACGTCACCGGTCGAGTCCGATGTGGCGATCGTAGAGCGGCGGCTGGAAGGGGGTGCGGTCATGGGGGCGGCGACGGCGTACACGGGTCCGTTGCTGCCCGGTTCGCAGGCACCGGCGGTGGTCCGGCTCAGGACCCGCCTCGCCGACGGCCTCCGGACGGCGCTGATCGCCCGCCGCGACCCCGACCTGCTGGCGGACTGGGCGCACGCGCCGTGGGGCGAGGACGACCTCGACGTGTGGCGGGCGCTCGCGGCGATACGGCCGACGGCACCGGTGCGTTCGCGACTCGCCACGCTGGAGTCCGAGCTGACGGCACCGGCGGGGTGGTCACGGCAGGCGGGCCGCTGACGTAACTCACGCTCGACGCAAGCCACTTGCCGCCCATCCCGCCCTCCGGCTCTCGGCACACCTCCCGGCTTCCGCCCTCCGGCTCCTCGTTTCCGGCTCCCACCCTCCACCTTCCGGCTTCCGGTCTCGGCCCTCCGGCACCCCGCACCCAGCACCCAGCACCCAGCACCCAGCACCCAGCCCACCTTCCAGCTTCCGCCCTCCGGCTCCTGGTTCGCGACTTCCACCTCGCACCTTCCACCTCGCGGCTCGCGGCCCGCCTTCTGGCTTCCGGCACCGGGCTCCCGGCTCCCCGCCCGCCTTCCGCCTTCCGGCTTCCACCCCCGGCACCGGGCACCCGCACCCCAAACACCCCGGCACCCCAACACCCGCGCAACCTACATGCAACGTCCCGCCCCCTAGCCTCGCGCCGAAAGCTGCCCAACGGCGGGCAGCGCTGTTCCGGGAGGCAGACCAGGATGACCCGTTACACGGCACCCGGCACCGAGGGCGCGATCGTCTCCTACCAGGCGCGCTACGACCACTTCATCGGCGGCGAGTACGTGCCGCCGGCTCGCGGGCAGTACTTCGAGAACCCGTCACCGGTGAACGGGCAGCCGTTCACGGAGATCGCGCGCGGCACCGCGGAGGACGTGGAGCGGGCGCTGGACGCGGCGCACGCGGCGGCACCGGGGTGGGGCCGGACGTCGGTGACCGAGCGTTCCGACATCCTGCTGAAGATCGCCGACCGGATGGAGGCGAACCTGGAGCCGCTCGCGGTCGCGGAGAGCTGGGAGAACGGCAAGCCGGTCCGCGAGACACTCGCCGCCGACATCCCGCTCGCCATCGACCACTTCCGCTACTTCGCGGGGGCGATCCGCGCGCAGGAGGGTTCGCTGGGCGAGGTCGACGACGACACGGTGGCGTACCACTTCCATGAGCCGCTCGGGGTCGTCGCGCAGATCATCCCGTGGAACTTCCCCATCCTGATGGCGACTTGGAAGCTGGCGCCGGCGCTCGCGGCGGGCAACGCGGTCGTCATCAAGCCGGCCGAACAGACCCCGGCGTCCATCCACTACTGGATGAGTCTGATCGCGGACCTGTTGCCGCCGGGCGTGGTGAACATCGTCAACGGCTTCGGCGTCGAGGCGGGCAAGCCGCTCGCGTCCAGCCCGCGGGTGGCGAAGGTCGCCTTCACCGGCGAGACCACGACGGGGCGGCTGATCATGCAGTACGCCTCGGAGAACATCAAGCCGGTCACGCTGGAACTCGGCGGCAAGTCGCCGAACATCTTCTTCGACGACGTGTCGTCGGCGAACGACGACTTCCTCGACAAGGCGCTCGAAGGCTTCACGATGTTCGCGCTCAACCAGGGCGAGGTGTGCACCTGCCCCTCCCGGGCGATCATCCAGCGCGGCCACTACGCCGACTTCCTCCAGGCGGCCGTCGCCCGCACCGAGTTGATCAAGCCGGGCCACCCGCTCGACACGGACACGATGATCGGCGCGCAGGCGTCCAACGACCAGTTGGAGAAGATCCTCTCCTACCTGGACATCGGCCGGCAGGAGGGCGCGAAGATCCTCACGGGCGGCGAACGCCTCGACTACGACGGCGAGTTGAAGGGCGGCTACTACGTCCAGCCGACGATCTTCGAGGGCGACAACCGGATGCGGATCTTCCAGGAGGAGATCTTCGGGCCGGTGGTGTCGGTGACGTCGTTCGACGACTTCGACGACGCGATCAAGGTCGCGAACGACACGCTGTACGGCCTCGGGGCGGGCGTGTGGACCCGGGACATCAACACGGCGTACCGCGCGGGCCGGGCGATCCAGGCGGGCCGGGTGTGGACGAACTGCTACCACGCGTACCCCGCGCACGCGGCGTTCGGCGGCTACAAGCAGTCCGGCATCGGTCGCGAGAACCACAAGATGATGCTGGACCACTACCAGCAGACCAAGAACCTCCTCGTGTCGTATTCGCCGAAGAAGCTGGGCTTCTTCTAGACCTGAATCGAGAGGATCTGTCTCCGACGCCACCGAGGCCCATGTACAAGCTGCAAGACGTTGGGCCCGCCAGGGGCGCAGCAGGTCGCGAAGGTGCTGGGCGAGCCCTTCGACCGTGGTCGAAAGGTGTGACCGGAGTGCGGTGACCGCTCCGGACTCGGACGAACGGACTCAGCCTGTGAACCGAGGGGGAGCACATACGCAAGGAAAATCGGCCGGGCAGGGGCACGAAGGCCAGGAGGGCGGGCGCTCTGCTGGCCGCCACGGCGCTCACCGTGGGAGTCGCGGTGGCGACCGCGCCCTCCGCGGCTGCCGCCAACCCGTGTTGGAACGACGGCTCCACGAAGTGGTGGTGCAACAACGTCTCCGGCGCACGGGTGTACGGCACGGTCGGGGACAACCACATCTACCCGGACCCGAACACCGTCGTCGGCTACATGCACTCCAACCCGAGCTGGTTCTTCTGCAAGGAGGACAACCAGGCATGGGTGGGCGGGCCGCACTCCACACGCTGGGAGATGACGGTCGCGGACAACGGCCGGCTCGGCTTCATGAAGGACACGGCGATCTCCAGCGAGACGGACCCGCTCCCCGACTGCATCCAGTGATCACCAGGGCCCGCCGACCTGACGGTGGGCGGGCCCTCGCGCGCGCTCTCCGCGCTCCCCAGACGCATCAGATACGTCGGCGCTGCCCGTGTGCTGAATCGCCCACGGCGTGCCCGGCCAAGGCCTCAGCAGACGGGGACGTCGGGCAGTTTGTTGTCCGGGTAGTTGATGTAGATGTTGGTGATGTAGCCGCCGTACAGGGGGAGATAGGCCCACCAGTCGTTCGTGTACTGCCCGACGGTGACCTCCTCGCCCTGCTTCTGGCAGCCGATCAGCGCGTCGGCCCCGGCGGGCAGCCGGGTGAGCGCCTGCGAGCCGGTGGTCGTGGCGGCGCGCACTTGGACGTGGGATCCCCATGTGTCCTACCACGAGCCGGAGCGCGGGACGGCGCCGGGGACCTTCAGTGAACGTACCAGCGTGTCGAGGGCGCTGTACGCGGCGCCGAACGGGGTGCCCTGCGGGTGCAGGGTGAAGACGGCGACGATCGAACGGTCACCCGCGCCCACGGTTCCCGTGGTGTGCAGTGCGGGCCGGGCGAAGTCGACCCCCGTGGCCGGCGCGGACGGGACCCGTCGGCCGGCGGCCGAGGCCGTCGGATCGGCGCAGTCGCTGCTTTCGCCGAAGCCGGACCAGCCCTGTTTGACCGCCCACGGCTGCTGGAACGACGCAGGGATGCCGAACCGCTGGTCGAAACCGTCGTCGCCGCACCGGGTGGAGGCGCGCAGGTCACCCATGACGATGTCCCGCAGGGCGGCGGGTGCGCTGTCCAGGATCCAGCGGTAGATCCGGACGGTGTCGGCCGCCGACAGGGCCGTGTAGCCCCAGTAGCCCGGGTAGTCCGCCGACGGGCCCGCGGTGTCCGTCAGCCCCAGGCGGGGGATCATCCGGTCGATGATCGCCGAGCCGCCGTCCTGGGTCCAGTAGAAGTCCGCCGCGGAGTCGTCGCTGGAGCGCAGCATGCTGTCGACGCGGGCCCGGTCGTCCGACGGCAGGCCGTAGTCGGGGCCGCGGTCCCACAGGTGGTCCAGAGCGATCAGAAGCTTCACCACCGAGGCGGAACGGAACTGCGTATGGGCGTTGGACTGCTCGGTGAACGTCCCGGTCCGGCGGTCGTACACAGCGATTCCGGCAGTGACGCCCGGCGGTACGTTCACCGAGGCCGTGCGCGTGGGGGTGGGTGAGGGTGTCTGGGCGCGGGCGGGTGCCGCCGTGGCGAACAGGGCGGCCATCAGGACCAACCAGGCCGCCACGAGGGCGAATCCGCCTCGCGATCCCTGCGAAGAGAAGGGTGACATGAACGACTCCCCGGCGAGGACGGGGCCGAAGAGGAACACGTCGAGGCCGGCCACCGTTGGAGGGGCCGGCCACGACACGTGTGTCAGCAGTTGCGGACGGACCAGACGGGGCTCCAGTCCTGGTCACCCACCTGCGGCGGGGAGAAGGCGCGCAGCACGTTCCCGTTGGCGTCGTAGAGGTAGGAAGTGACCGACCCGGTCTGCTTGTTGAGGTAGTAGCCGTTGCCGGACCAGTTGGACAGGGAGTACCGGTTGCAGGTGTAGAGGTAGAAGATCTTCCACTTGGACACGGTCGGATCCCACACTTCGAGGCAGAGGTTCCCCGGGCCGCAGGTGAACGTCTGGTCGTCCGTGCGGTAGCTGACGGTGGTGGCCGGAGAGATCGTCGGGGAGACGGCGGCCGCGGCCTGTGCATGGCTACTGGTACGAGGGCCGGAGGCGGTTGCCGCCTGTGCCGGACCGGTGGCGAGGACGGCCATCAGCATGCAGAACACCGTGCCGATGATGCCGAGCAGCGAGCGCTTCGCGCGCATGGATGAGACCTCCGTGGAGACGGCAGCGGGTCATCTGGGACAGCGGCACGGAACGTGCCCTGACGGCGACGATCGCCGATCGCGCGAGCCCGGCGGAAGCCCTTCGAACCTCCTCGAAAGGCCGCTGTCACCGTGGTCCGGCCGCACATGATGGCCGTGTGCGACCCGGACACGGCCGTCGGACCGGGACAACCACGACACGGGCATGCGCGAACACCTCCATGCCGGACGGAGGACTGCCCAACCGTGCCTACCAAGCGCTCACTTGTCGGACTGTGCGCCGCCCTCGCGACGGGGGCGGCCCTCCTCACCACCGGAACCGCGCAGGCCGCCCCGGCCTCGCACGGCACCTCCCCCGGTCACGTCATGACCATGCCCGCAGCGCCGAAGACGGCCTGCCCCGCGCCGCTCCTGGCCGCGGCCCCCTCCACTTCTCCGGCCGTCCGCACGGCCTACGCCGGTGCCGGCGGGGGCATGTACTGCCAGAGCGGCTACTTCTGCGCCTCGGTCTGGGACCCGACGGCCGGCAAGTTCAAGATCTTCTTCTACTCCTGCAACCGCTACACCCTCTCCAACTGGATCGACTGGGCCGAGGCCCAGAACAGCCAGACCGGAGGTGCCGTCGCCGGTCTCTACGGCTCCGGAGGCGGCCTGCTCCAGACCGTCCCGGCCGACAACGCGGTCTACGCCGTCAACTGGTCACCGGTGTACTCGATCCGCGACTGCTGAGCCGGACGGCCTCTGCGGCCCGGCGCACTGGGCAGGCTCAGGGACCACAGGCCGGATCGGTCTCCGTCCGTCGTCCGGTGTCCGCGCCCGGCAGCCGGTGGCCCATGGACGTCACCGAGTGCCGTACGGACTGGCCCTCCCGGTGGCTCGCCACCAGTCCTCCGTCCCGCAGGACGGCGAGCTGGTGGCTGGCACTGGGCAGGGCGATGCCCACGGCCCGCGCCACTTCGAACGTGGTGCGGGTACGGCCACCTGCCACCTGAACCAGCACGGTGGCCCGGGTACGACCCAGCAGCCGCTCCAGTCCGCCACCGTCGGGGGCCACCGTGTCCAACGGCCGTGGGGTGACCGCATGGACGAGGACCGGCGTAGTCCACCTCCAGCACGGGGGATGCCATCGGGCGAGCGGCAGGCTCTCCAGCAGAGCGCGGACACCGCCGTCCAGGAGGGTGCGGGCCCGCAGGTCGACCTCGTCCTGCACGGCCCTGCGAACCTGCCCCCACCGCGGTTCGAGCAGCGCCTTGGAGGCGACCTCCAACGCCCTGACCAGCGATCCCATACCGCGATCTCCCGGCCTGCCGAGCGCCGTCGTCCACACCTGGAGAGGGCGGGCGCCGGCGAGGACGCCCGACTCCCGCCGCAGACGGCGGAGGGGCGTCGCGCGTACCTACGCGAGGGCCGCGGGCAGACCCTCTTCCGGAACGGACGGGGTGAGGAAGTCGGGGATGTAGCCGACGGCCGGGACGAGCGTCCCCAGCCGGCAGGCGGCGCAGACGAGCTCCCACAGCGGATCGGGACGCCGGGCCAGACGGATGGGGACGAGTGGCAAGCGCACTTTGGTTGGCTGCGCTGTCGCCACCGGCAGACCCGACCGCTCACGCCGACGAAGAGGGACCGGCATTGTCCTGTCCCGCAACCGCCGTGGCTGAAAAGGTGTCTCTCAACGCAATGGTCCAGCCGCCTCGGGAATCGGTCAGGTACGGCGGCAGCCGTCTGGGGGATGACGTGAGCACATGGGTGGTGCCCGGATACACCGAGTCTCTTGAGCTCGGGTCTGGTGCGAGCGGTCGCGTCGTGCTGGCCGTGCACGCGGACACCGGCGTACGGGTCGCGGTGAAGTACCTCAGCGAGTCCCTGCGCACGCGGCCCGGTTTCGTGCACGATTTCCGGGCGGAGGCGCGCCTGCTCGGCGGACTGCACAGCCTGTACGTGACTGGCCTGTACGAGTACGTGGAGAGCCCGCAGGGCGCCGCCATCGTCATGGAACTGGTGGACGGTGTCTCGTTGCGGACGCTGCTGACCCGTCAGGGGCCACTCGATCCCGAAGCCGCGCTCGTCCTTCTCAAGGGATCGCTGCTCGGTCTCGCCGACGCACACCGCGTCGGCGTCGTCCACCGCGACTACAAGCCGGAGAACGTCCTGGTCGAGACGGACGGATCGTCCAAGCTCGTCGACTTCGGTATCGCGGTGGACGCGGGCACCAGCGCGGGTGTGGCCGGAACCCCGTCCTACATGGCCCCCGAGCAGTGGACCGGCGCCCCCGCCTCCTGCGCCGCGGACGTGTACGCGGCCACGGCCACCTTCTTCGAGTGCCTGACGGGACACAGACCGTACTCGGGTGACAACATCGCCGAACTGGCCCTCCAGCACGTCGACGCCCCCGTCCCCGTGGACGAGGTCCCCGCAGCGGTGCGTGAGCTGGTCCGTCGCGGTCTGGCCAAGGAACCGGACCAACGGCCGGCACAGGCCGAGGCGTTCGTGACGGAACTGGAGACGATCGCCGGCGCCGTGTACGGGGCCGATTGGGAGGCACGGGGCCGCGCCCGGCTCGCCGCCTTGGTGGCCCTTCTGGCGCTGCTGCTGCCCTCGGCCCGCTCCCCCCGATCCACCACGGACACCGCGCGTACGATCCTGAGGCAGGCTCCACGGCACGACTGGGCCCGGTCATGGCGGCCCGGCCGAGCCGGCATGCTCGTCTCGGCTGCCGCCGTAGTCCTGGGCCTCCTGCTCACCTACGGAATGCGGCAGGCTTCGGCGGGCGCCGCCGAGCCGACCGTCGATGCCCTGGCCACCACCACGGCCCGGGTCGGCACCGGAGCGGCGCCGCCCACCGCCCCGCCCACGGTGCCCACTCCGTCAGGCGACCTGTCGCCGACACCCGGTGTCTCCCCCTCGGGCCCGTCGGCCACCCCGACCGGTCAACCCTCCGCCAACGCCTCCGCCACCGGCTCACCCACACAGGCGACGACGCCCAGCGAGGCGACCACGTCCACGCCGGCGACACCGACGACCGCCTCTTCCACCCCGCCTGTCGCTCCCGCCGTCAAGAACGTCGCGGTATCGGCCTTCAGCCAGACGGGCCCCACGACCTCCACCGCGACCATCACCGTCACCACTGACGGCAGCGGGCCGATCTCCGTCAGCGTCTCGTGGTTCACGGAAGAGGCGAGCGGAGGGGCCGGCTCCCCCGACGGTGCGTCCCAGACCTTCGAGCGCAGCGGAGCCACCCAGTACACGATCACCGTCGACCACACCTTCCAGAACGACGGCTGCTACTGGACGGTCCAGGCCACGACCACTCCGGCGCCGGCTTCCGGCGGCGCCTCGCAGCAGATCCTGACCAGGCGGTGTGAGATCCGATGACCGCTCAGAGCGACAACGCGCCCACGCCGGCGGTGAACGGTGAAGAGCCCACGTGGGCGCTCGCACCCGCCGACGCGCACAGCACCACACTCCGTCTCGGGCCCACCGAAGGCCACGTCCTCGACGACCGGACCTCCGGCCCCGACAGCGAGTACAGCGCCACCGTGCTGGCCAGCCACTGGATCCAGCGCCCCGAAACGGACGACACCCTCGTCGAGCCGGTCCCGGCGAGCGCTTCCCCGACCCGGCCCGACCGCGTCGAGGGCAGCGTGCTGCGATTCGGGCCCGGCGTGACGGCCGCCGTCGCGCACCGCACCGTCCAGACGCTTTCCGCGACGTCGTCGGCTCCCGCGCCCTCCGTTCGGAGGCTGCGCAGGAACACTCTGCCGACGCTGCTGGTGGTAGCTGTCCTCGTCTTCCTGGCCTGGCAGCGCTTCGGGCAGTCCGTGGCGGTCACCCAGGTCGCTGTCACGGCGAGTCCGACGGTTCTGGGATGCGACGGCACCGCGGACATCGTCGGTCTGGTCACCACCAACGGCCGTCCCGGCAGCCTCTCCTACCGATGGGTCCGAAGCGACGGCACAGCGTCCGACGTTCTGCACGAGGTGATGGTCCGGGGGGAGCGACACGCGCTCCTGCACCTTCGATGGACCTACCGGGGACCGGGCCACCGCGCGGCACGGGCGGAACTGCGCATCCTGTCTCCCGGTCACCGGGCGACCACCGCCCACTTCTCGTACGACTGTCCCTGACGGCCGACCGAGATCGTCGAGTTCGGCCAGGTACACGTGTCCGCTGACGGCGGTCCGGGCGGCCGGGCGCCGGATCTGGTCGACGAAGTCGGGCAGGTGCCAGGCCACCAGGTGTGTCCGGCGCGGCCGGGGTCAGCGGGTTCGCGACTGGCCGGATCGACAGTGACCGGATCGACAGTGACCGGTGAATGCGTCGGTTCGGTCAGCGGAGCGAGTCGTTCGAGGCCGGGTCGGCCGTGGCGTCGGCATGGAGTGCGATGTCCGCCAAGGCGATGCGGACGTTCGCGCTCCGGACCTGGTGGGGCAGGGTGAGCGCGTCGGCCAGCCAACCGAGCCCGCAGATGCCGAGGGTGCACAGGTGCAGCAGCCCACGGCCGGTCCTGCCGAGATAGAAGTGGTGCATGCCGAACAGGCCGAAGAAGAACCACCACAGGTACGCCGCCAGGACCGACTTCGGAACACGCGGCCCGCGGTCCTGTCGTTGCGGCGACTCGTGGCGAACGGGCGCCACGCCCGGGTGGTGAGGAACCGACCCCGTCCGCTCCACCCGAGCCGCACTGGCGGGCGCGGGGGCGGGGGCGGGGGCGGCGGGGACAGATTCGCGGGACGGCGCGCCCTCGATGGACACGCGCGGCAGGGTCCGCTCCAGCCAGGCGGGCAGCCACCAGTTCGCCCGTCCCAGCAGGTGCATCAGTGACGGGACCAGCACGGTGCGCAGGACGAAGGCGTCGATGGCGACGGCCGCGGCCAGTCCCACCCCGTACTCGGCGATGACCCGCTCGCCGCCGAAGACGAAGGCGATGAAGACACAGATCATGATCAGGGCGGCGGCGTTGATCAGCCGACCGGTCTCGGCCTGGCCGATCCGGATGGCGCGGTGGTTGTCGCGGGTGTGCTCCCACTCCTCGTGCATCCGGCTGACGAGGAAGACCTGGTAGTCCATCGAGAGGCCGAAGAGGATGGCCAGCATGATCACCGGGAGTTGGGCCTCCACCGGCCCGGCCTTCCCCAGGCCGAGGAGTTCGGAGCCCCATCCCCACTGGAACACGGCGACCACGACTCCGAAGGACGCGGCCGAGGCGAGCAGGTTCATCAGCGCGGCGGTCAGTGGCACCAGGACGCTGCGGAAGGCCAGCATCAGCAGCAGGCAGCCGAGTACGACGATCACTCCGAGGAACAGCGGCAGCTTGCCCGTCAGCAGGTCGGCGAGGTCGTCCGAGGCGGCCGTGGTGCCGCCGACGTAGACCGTCAGGCCGCTCCCCCGCTCGGCGGTGGGGACAACCTCCTTACGCAGGTGGGCAATCAGGGTGCTGGTGGACTCGTCCTGCGGTGCGCCGGTCGGCGCCACGTCGATGACGGACAGTCCGGTCGCCGCGGTGACCCGGCCGGCCGTCGCCGACGCCACTCCGGGAGTACGGCGTACGGCCTCGACCAGTCTGTTCAGGGCCGGCCTGTCGCTGGGCGCGTCCAGTTGCGCGACCAGCACCAGCGGGCCGTTGGAGCCGGGGCCGAACCCCTGGGCGAGCAGGTCGTACGCGGCCCGGGTGGTCGTGCCCTTCGGGTCGTTCCCCGCGTCCGAGGTGCCCAGGCGCAGTGACAGCGCGGGCAGCGAGAGGACGGTGACCATGAGGAGCGCGGTCAGGGCGAACAGGGTCTTGCGTCGCTCGACCTGTTCGGCCCAGCGGCCTCCGGAGCGTTCCGTTCCGAGCGGCCGCGCACCGGCCCTGGGGTTGCATGTGGACAGGGCCCGCCGCTGACGCCTGGTCAGTAGCCTGCTGCCGAAGAGGCCCAGGAGGGCCGGCAGCAGGGTCACCGACGCGGGAACCGTGGCCAGTACGGCCGTCGCGGCGCTGATCCCCATCGCGCTGAGGGGGCCGATCCGCAGGACGAGCAGACCGAGGAGGGCGGTGACGACGGTGAGTCCGGCGAAGACCACCGCCCGTCCGGAGGTGTCCAGTGCGTGTACCGCTGCCTGCTCGGGCGTCAGGCCTCGTTGCAGGCCGGTCCGACAACGGGTGACGATGAACAGGGCGTAGTCGATGCCGACGCCGAGGCCGATCAGGGCGGCGACGGTCGGGGCGTCGCTGCCCAGGGTCATCACATGCGAGGTCAGCCCGACGGCGAGCAGCCCGGCACCGAGAGCGGCGACCGCGACCAACAAGGGCAGGAGCATGCCCAGTAGTGAGCCGAAGGCGACGAAGAGGATGATGCCGGCGGCGAGCAGCCCGATGGCCTCGGTGCCCTGTCCCCCGCCCTCTGCCACGAGGCTGATGGCCTGACCGCCGAGTTCCACCCGCAGATCACCGTCACGCACGGCCCGGGCGGTGTCGATGACCCGGGTGACGTCGGCGGCCGGTATCCGCTCGGCCTGCGCGTCGAACGTCACCGTCGCGTAGCCGGTCCGGCCGTCCTTACTGATCCGGGCCGCTCCGTCGGGGCCGTACATGCTGCTGACCGAAGTGACCGAGGGCAGTGCCGCGACCCGGTCCAGCATCGAGGTGACCTTCCGCCGGACAGCGGGGTCGCGGACCGACCCGTCGTGGCGCACGTGCACCACGATCTGGTCGCTGTCCCCGGCCTGTCGGGGCTCGGACGTCTGGAGCCGAGCCTGTGCCTTGGACGATTCCAGTCCCGGCAGGCTGAACGCGTCGGAGTAGCTGGTGCCGAGCGTCGCGTACGGAACGGCGAGCGCGACCAGCAGGGTGGCCCAGATCCCGACGACGAGGAGGCGGTGCCGGAAGCACCATCTGACCAGTGCGGACATGGCTGAGCAACTTCCTTTGATGTGTCGGGAGTTGAGGAGATCGGGAAGCGGGACGGAACGGTTTCTACGTCCATCAGCCGGTCGACGTGGAAGGGGCCGTGGTGGGAATCGGCTTGCCGAGCATGGTGCAGATCGCGGCGTTCAGCAGGGCCTCGGTGGCTGCGGCGGGCTTGGGTGCCGCGATGCCGAAGATGGTCGGGACATGGACCGAGACGGTGCGTCGGCCCGTGTCGTCGGTGTAGTCCCAACTGGAGTAGCCAGGAGCCTGACCGTCGTGGCCCCAGACCGCGCCACAGGGCGTGAACTTCCGCTCCAGGCCGAGTCCGTAGCGGTTCGGATTGCCGTTCTCCTCCGCGACGGTGGTCTTCATCTCCTTGAGCTGGGCGGGCGGCAGGAGCTTGCCGGACAGCAGCGCGGTGTCGAAGCGGGCCCAGTCCTGTGCGGAGGAGACCATGCTCCCGGCCGCCCACTCCGTGTTCTCGTTGATCCAGGTGGCGTCGACGTGACCGGCGGGGCGGGCAGGGCCGACGAACACAGTCCCTGCGGGGATGCCAGGCCAGAGCACCGGGCCCAGGTGGGCGGGGTCGGGTTCGTAGCCGTGGGTGAGCCGGGGGCTCTTCGTCGTGTCGGAGCCGTTGACCAGGTAGGTGTTCCTCAGATGCAGCGGCTCGGCGATCCGTTCCTGGACCAGATCGCTCAGGCTGTGTCCGGTGGCCTTCTCGGCGACGAGGCCGAGCGCGATGTAACCGGTGTTGCTGTAGGAGTACTTCGTACCGGGCGGGAACAGCGGGTCGTGCCGGACACCCGCGGCGATCAGCTCCTCGGGGGTCCACTGCCGGTCGTCCTGACCCGTGAACGTCTTCAGGACATCGGCGTCGTCCGGGATGATGTTGTACAGGCCGCTGGTGTGGTTGAGCAGCATCCGCAGGGTGATCGCGGAGCCGTTCGGGATGAGGCCGGGCAGCCATTTCTCGACCGGGTCGGTCAGTTTGAGCCGGTGTTCGGCGACCAGTTGGAGAACGAGGGTGGCAACCATCGTCTTCGTGTTGGAGCCCATCCGGAACTCGTCGCTCGCGGTCAGCGTGTGGTCGGCCCTGGCCCAGGACGCCTGACGGGCGATCGTGGTCGCCCGCCCGTGGCTGTTGTCGACGCGCACGAGAACGCCGGGGGCCCCGGCGCCGACGACCTGCTGGGCGAGCATTGCCAGTTGGGCCTCCTGAGCGTCCGTCACGCCGGACCGTCCGGTCGAGGTGCGGGCGGTGTCCTGCGTCGCGTCGGCCGCCGTGCAGGCCGTGACCGTGCACGTCAGTGCCGCAGCCAGGGCCAGCGTCAGGCAGACCTGCCGAGCGGAGCGCGGGCAGGGGGTGTTCCGGGGCATGAGGTGTCCTCCTCGATACGGGGCATGGGTTGCCGGGGCGGCCGGGGAGCGGATCCCTGAGGGGACTGCCGCGCCGACGCCTTCCGACAGCTCCAGGCTTCCGGCGACGCGGACGAAGAACACTGGTGCTGGGCCCCGGCGATGGTGGAGGTATCCCCAGTGCGCGGACCCAAGTCGGCGGGTCATCATCAACTTCCGGCGCATGATGAACTGCCGCCCCGTCACGGTGACTTGCCGTCGGCCGTCCGTTCGACGCGGTACCGATGCACGACGATGGAGCGTGATGACCCATACCGGCGAGCAGCAAGTCCCGGTCGGCGCAGGGAAGTTGGTGGAACGTCCCGCGCTCGGCGTCGGCTGGAGGGCCGCTCTCACCCTGCGAGTGGGCCTGCTGGGCTGGTCGTTCGTCCTGCTGCTCGGTTCGGTCCTGGGTTTTGGCCTGCTCACCCTCTGGACCACCTCGCTGACGGTCGTCGCGTTCTGGGTCGGTATCCCGCTGACGCTGCTCTCGACCGTCCTGGTGCGCTGGTTCGCCGACCTGCACCGCCGGTGGGCCGCCGACCGACTCGGTGAACCGGTGGCCCGGCCCTACTCGCCCACCCCGGAAGGCAGTTGGCCGGTACAGCTGTGGGCCGTCCTGCGCGATCCGGCGACCTGGCGGGACTGGGCCTGGCTGGCGGTCAACTCGGTCACCGGGTGGTTCACCTGCGGGCTGTCGTTCCTGCTCTTCCTCTGCGGCGTCTTCTACCTCAGCTATCCGCTGGTGTTCGCGCTGACCCCTCCTGCGGTGTTCCGGACACCGCTGGGCAACGGCTTCCGTCTGCACGGCGTCGGGGAGTCGTTCGCCATGGTCCCCTTCGGCCCGGTGTTCCTTCTGATCTGGTACACCACCGCCGTACGGCTGGCGAACCTCAACGCCCTGGTGATCCACTCCCTGCTCGGGCCCACCGCGCAGGCACAACTACGGGCGCGTGTGGCTCAGTTGGCCGCCTCGCGGGCCGAGACCGTCGACACCCGGGCGGACGAACTGCGCCGGATCGAACGGGACCTGCACGACGGGGCACAGGCCCGGCTGGTGTCACTGGGCATGAGCCTGGGGCTGGCCGAACAGCTCCTGCCCCAAGATCCGCAGGCCGTCGCGGAGTTGCTGGCCGAGGCCCGTGCGTCGACCGCCGGTGCCCTGGCCGAACTACGGGACCTGGTACGCGGCATCCATCCCCCGGTGCTCGCGGACCGTGGCCTCGACGGAGCCCTGAAAGCCCTGGCGCTGGCGAACCCGATATCCACGACGGTGGTCACCAGCCTGCCCGGACGGCTGCCCGCGCCGGTCGAGTCCGCGGCCTACTTCGCCGTCGCCGAGGCGCTGACCAACGCCATCAAGCACGCCCAGGCCCAACGCATCGAGATCGGCGTGGAGTTCACGCCCCTCCCCGGCACGACGGCGGGACTGCTGACCATGTGGGTGTACGACGACGGCCGCGGCGGTGCCGCCCTCGACGCCGGCACCGGTCTGCGGGGCGTCGCACGCCGCCTGTCGGCCTTCGACGGCACGCTGACCGCCGACAGTCCGCCCGGCGGACCCACCGAGATAAGGATGTCGCTGCCATGCGCATCGTCCTAGCCGAAGATCTCGCCCTGCTCCGCGAGGGCCTGATCAGGATCTTCCGGGCCAACGGCTTCGAGGTCGTCGCCGCCGTCGACAACGGCCCTTCCCTGATGCGGGCGTTGACCACCCACCGGCCCGATGTAGCGGTCGTCGACGTGCGACTGCCCCCGACCTTCACCGACGAGGGGCTGCGCGCCGTGATCGACGCTCGCAAGCTCATCCCCGCCCTGCCCGTCGTGGTGCTCTCGCAGTACGTCGAGCAGCTGTACGCAAGGGAGTTGATGTCAGACCGCGCCGGGGCCGTGGGCTATCTGCTGAAGGACCGGGTCATGGCCGTCGACCAGTTCGTCGCCAACGTCCGGCAGGTCGCCGCCGGCAGCACGGTCATGGACCCCGACGTGGTCGCCGCCCTCCTCACCCACCGCTCCACAGACCCCCTCCTGCTGGAACTGACCCCGCGCGAGCACGAGGTCCTCTCCCTGATGGCCCAGGGCCGCACAAACGCGGCCATCGCCGGCCGGATGTACGTCAGCGAGAAGACCGTCAGCAAACACAGCGCCAACACCTTCACCAAACTCGGCCTCGAACCCTCCGACGACGACAACCGCCGGATCCTGGCAGTACTCGCCTACCTGGAGGGCTGAACCGCTCGCTGTGGCATAGGTGGCGAACAAGTCATCTCCATTTCCATGAAGGGCTCGTCCGCGATCTCCTGACTGCCACGGTCCTTGGCGATTGCGCGCATGGCCTGGGGGGTCTTCACCTCAAAGAGGGCAGAGGTCCGCAGACAACCAGGGGGAAGGTACCCCGGGTGCGTGGAGCACGCAGGATCGGACAAAGCGGTGCTCTGTGGTCTACGACCGTCCCCTCACCCGTGGGGAACATCCTCCGAACTCTGGCGGCCGGAGCCCGGTCGCCGAAATCGAGGAATCCGCTGTGCCCCGGCCTTGATGTGACGGAAGATCCCCGTATGACTCAACATCAGAGCGACCCGGCGTCGGCGACCGGCGCGGCCGACTCCTACCTGGCGGGGCTTCGTGAACGGCTTGCCGCCGACGGGTCGGTGGTGACCGGGACCACCTGGCGCGACCGCCCGGTGATGATAGGCAGCCGGTCGGACCGCAAGGCGCGGTGGTTCGGCACCAAGGCGGAACTGTTCGTCCTCGCCGCCTCGGTCCCCCAGGTCGACCAGGCCTTGCTGACCGAGTACACCGGGTGGGCGCTGGACTACGCGAAGAACCTGCGGGGCGGACTGTCCGGCGCCCGCAACGCCGCGCTGATCCTGCCCGCACTGGTCACCGGCACCGCCCAGCCCGACGCGCGGACTTGGGCCGCCAAGGACGCCCGGGTCCTCGGAACGTCACTGATCGGGAGGCCCATCACCGTGGAGACGTCGGGATCGGGAGTCACCCGGGTCACCATGTACCGGGGCGGGAGCAGGTACGGCGGGATGTTCACGGGGCACGTCCTGGAGAAGGCCGCACTGTACTTCCCCCAGTGACTCCCTCAGTAGCTTCTTAACTGCCCAACTCCCTTGGTAGCCCTGCTTGGTTGACGGGGCATCGTAGTTCCGCTTGGTTGACGGGGCATCAGGCAGGGGCAGGGACGGACGGCGGGAGTCCGCCCCTCACGCTCACCTCGTCAGCCGATGGGCTCCGGCATCGGCCGGACGTCGTAGGAGAGGCCGATGACGTTCCCGCCCGCCGGGTCGGCCAGTTCGACGCGCCAGCTGTCGGCGAACTGGTCGACACCCGCGGCCATGGGGATGGTCCCGGAGATCAGGACGGTTCCGGGGATCAGGTCGCCGCGCGAACGCAGCACGTCGACCCAGTAGCCCGGGGTGAGGAGTTCGGCCAGCGTCCCGGTCTGGATCTCCGTCTCCGCGCCGGCGTGGCCGACCCACGCGCGCAGCGTGATCTCGTCGATACGGGACTCCACATCGGCCAGTCGCCAGGCGCGGCGCGCGAGGACGTCCGGGCCGGCGTTCTTGCTCCACGCCACCCCGTGCACCTCCAGCTCGCGGTCGGTGTGATCGCACGCGGCGGTCAGCAGCAGCTCCCCGCCCTCCGCGACGACCAGCGCCCACTCCGCCTCGCCGGACGTGCGCCCGTGCTGGACCGCGACCCGCTCCGTCTGCTGGGCGAGGTACGGCGAGACGGGATAGAGCGCCGGCGTCACGGACGGACCCGGCACACCCAGCTCGGCGAGTTCCGCGACGTGCGCGGCGACATCGTCCTGACTGCGCCCGGCGTACCCGGCGTTGAGGACCTGGACGACATCGACCTCGCGCGTCGATCCGTCGGGCAGTTCGAAGGTCAGCACGGACATGAGGGCACTCCCAGGGATCGGGGAACAGGGAACCGACCACGGGAAACGGGGATCGGAGAGCCGAGAGCGGCCCCCCGGAACCTGGTTTCTCCGCGGTTGACTTCCGGCGCGGGGCTTGCGCATACGACCTGTATACAAGAAGTATGCCGGAAGGTCGATGTCTCCGAGCAAGGATGGGCACCATGCACGACACCCCGAAGAGCGGCACCGACGCTCCGAAGAGCGACGCCGGCGCCCCGCGGAGCGACACCGCCGCCTCGGCGAAACGCTCCGGCGTCCGCCGCGCCTTCGTCGCCAGCCTCACCGGCACCGCCCTGGAGTGGTACGACTTCGCCGTCTACTCCGCCGCCGCGGCCCTCGTCTTCGGGGACCTCTTCTTCCCCTCCGAGGACCCGCTCACCGGCACCCTCCTCGCGTTCTCCACCTACGCGGTCGGCTACCTCTCCCGCCCCCTCGGCGGCTTCGTCTTCGGCCGCCTCGGCGATGTGATCGGCCGCAAGAAGGTGCTGATCGCCACCCTCGTCCTGATCGGCGTGGCCACCTTCGCCATCGGCCTGCTGCCCGCCTACGGCACGATCGGCGTGGCCGCGCCCATCGCCCTGGTCGTGCTGCGCTTCGCCCAGGGTGTCGGCGTCGGCGGCGAGTGGGGCGGCGCGGTGCTGCTGTCCAGCGAGTTCGGCGACTCCCGCCGCCGGGGCTTCTACGCCTCCGCCGCACAGGTGGGCCCGCCCGCCGGCAACCTCCTCGCCAACGGTGTGCTGGCCGCCCTCGGCGCCCTGCTGACCGAGGCGCAGTTCGAGTCGTGGGGCTGGCGGGTGGCGTTCCTGCTGTCCGGCGTCCTGGTCGGTTTCGGACTGTGGATCCGCGCCAAGCTGGAGGAGACCCCGGTCTTCAAGGCGATGGAGGCCGAACAGTCCCGCCCCCAGACCCCGATCCGCGAGGTCTTCACCACCCAGCCCCGCGCCCTGACCGCCGCGATCCTGTGCCGGGTCGGACCGGACGTCCTCTACGCGATGTTCACCGTCTTCGTCCTGACCTACGCCACCCAGGAACTCGACGTGTCGCGCGGCTCCGCCCTCGCCGCCGTCCTCATCGGCTCCTCGGTCCAGGTCTTCCTGATGCCCCTGGCCGGCGCTCTCTCCGACCACGTCAACCGCCGCCTGCTGTACGGCATTTCAGCGGTCGCCGCCGCGGTGTGGCCGTTCGTCTTCTTCCCGATGGCCGCAGGCGGTTCCTGGCTGCCGCTCGCCGCCGGAGTCCTGGTCGCCCTGGTGATCCACTGCTGCCTCTACGGCCCGCAGGCCGCATTCATCGCCGAACAGTTCTCACCCCGCCTGCGCTACACCGGTTCCTCCTTGGCCTACACCCTGGCCGGCATCATCGGCGGTGCCATCGCCCCGCTCCTCTTCACCACCCTGCTGAGCGCCTACGACAGCTGGGTACCGCTGGCCCTCTACATCGCCCTCGCCTCCGCGATCTCCCTGGTGGGCGTCATGCTGGGCCGCAACCCCGAGGCCGCCGTCGACGAGGACGAACAGCTCGCCGCACCGAGGACCCCGGTCACGGCAGACCTCCACTGACCACACTCACACCACCCCGCCCCAGACAAGGAGGCACCGCCCCATGCGGATCGCCCTCAGCCAGCTCACCACCGGCCCCGACCCGGAAAAGAACCTGCGCCTCATCGAGGAGTGGACGCGCCGCGCCGCCGACGCCGGAGCCCGCGTCGTCGTCTTCCCGGAGGCGTCGATGGCCTGCTTCGGCACCCCGCTGACCCCGCTCGCCGAGCCCCTCGACGGCCCGTGGGCCGACGGCGTCCGCGAGATCGCCCGCACGACCGGCACGCTCGTCGTCGCCGGCATGTTCACCCCGGCCGACGAGGGCCGGGTGACCAACACCCTGTTGGCGACCGGCCCCGGCGTCGAGGAGTCGTACGACAAGATCCATCTCTACGACGCCTTCGGCTTCCGTGAGTCCGAGAGCGTGGCCCCGGGTTCACGCCCCGCCGTGATCGACGTGGACGGTGTCCGGCTGGGCCTGGCGACCTGCTACGACGTCCGCTTCCCGGAGCTGTTCCGGGCGCATGCCGATGCCGGGGCGGTGGGCACCCTGCTGGCGGCCTCCTGGGGTGCGGGCCCCGGAAAGCTCGAACAGTGGGAACTGCTGGTGCGGGCCCGCGCGTTGGACGCCACCGTCTGGGTCGCCGCCGTCGGCCAGGCCGATCCCGGCACCGGTCCTGGCCCGGTGCCGACCGGCAACGGGCACAGCCTGGTGGTGGGCCCCGACGGGACCGTACAGGCGTCGCTCGGCGCCGATCCGGAGCTGCTCGTGACGGACCTGGACGTCGACGAGGTCAGTGCGGTCCGCGAGAAGACGTCCGTACTGGCGAACCGGCGGCCGGAGGTGTGGCGATGAGCGGCCCCGAGTTGGAATTCCACCGGCCGGACGGGCCCTGGACTGCCCCGGCCGGCGCCGGACCCGGTGTCGAGGAGTGCGTGCTGGCCGAGGACCCCGAGAGTGGTCGGCGCACCGCGCTCGTGCGGTGGGCGCCGGGTACGGACTCCTCGGCCGCGGGCGTGGCCCTGCACGACGTGTGGGAGGAGGTCTATCTCGTCGAGGGAGCGATGCACGACCTGACGCTGGACCGCACCTTCACGGCGGGCATGTACGCCTGCCGTCCTCCGGGCATGCCGCACGGGCCGTGGACCTCGGCGGACGGCGTGACGATGCTCGTGATCACGTATCCCTGACTCCCGCGGAGCGGCCTCAGCCGTCGAGGAGCACCTTGAGGGTCGACCGCAGGTGGTGGTCGATGGCCGCGCACGCCGCCTGCGCGTCACCGGCGGCGAGGGCGTCGACGATGGCCTCGTGCTCGTCGAGCACGGCCTTCTGCCGGCCCTGCCGGTTGAAGACGGCGACCACTCCGGCGCGGACCTGGCGGCTGCGCAGACCGTCGTAGTGCCGGTCCAGAAGGGTGTTTCCCACGGCCGCCACGAGGGACGCGTGGAAGCGGTGGTCCACGGCGATGAACTCGTGGGTCTCCTCGGCGCCGGTGAGCGCGCGCTGCTGTTCCAGCAGGGAGCGGAGTTCCTCCAGGGGCACCCGCTCGGCGGCGACCAGCCGCTCGGCCGCGTACCGCTCGACCAGGCCGCGCAGCTCCATCAGCTCCCGGACCTCGCGCCCCGTCAGAGGGGCCACCCGGGCACCGCGCTTGGGCACGAGTTCGACCAGGTCCTCCGCGGCGAGCATCAGCAGCGCCTCGCGGATGGGGGTGCGGGAGACACCGATACGATCGGCCAGCTCCTGCTCCGACAGGAAGGCCCCCTGCATCTCGGGGTCCGTCAGCACCGTGTCCTTGAGATACGCGTAGGCCTTCTCCCGACCGGACGCCACGGCAACCCCCAGACATCGCATACAATTTGTATACCGACGCTACCACGCGCGTTCCCGCCCGAGAGAGCCGTACGGCGTCGGCCCGCACCCCGCCTCCGGGGGCCGGCGCCGACGCACGAGCTCGGCTCAGTGGATAGAGTTCGACGGACTGGACTCCGATCAGAGCCCTTTGACGTAACGGCCTGGTGTTCGGCACACGGCCACACCAGGCAGAGGGTGCAATACACCGAAAGTGACAGAATTGACCATGAGCAACGTCTACTTCGACATCACCATCGACGGCGCCCCCGCCGGCCGCATCGTCTTCAACCTCTTCGACGAGGTCGTCCCGAAGACCGCCCGCAACTTCCGCGAGCTGGCCACCGGGCAGAACGGTTACGGCTACGCCGGTTCCGGCTTCCACCGCGTCATCCCGCAGTTCATGCTGCAGGGCGGTGACTTCACCAACCACAACGGCACCGGTGGCAAGAGCATCTACGGTGAGAAGTTCGCGGACGAGAACTTCGACCTGAAGCACGACCGCCCGTACCTGCTGTCGATGGCGAACGCCGGCCGCAACACCAACGGCTCGCAGTTCTTCGTCACCACGGTCGTCACCTCGTGGCTCGACGGCAAGCACGTCGTCTTCGGCGAGGCCGTCGAGGGCACGGAGATCATCGACAAGATCGAGTCCCTGGGCTCGCAGTCGGGCGCCACGAAGGCCAAGATCGAGATCGCGGCGTCGGGCGTCGTCGAGGGCTGATCCAGCCCCGTACACGGTCGTGGCCGCGGGCCCCGGTGATGATGTCTCGTCGCCGGGGCCCGCGGCATGTCCGGGGCGGGAGCGCGGGGCAGACGCCACGCAGGCGCCGGTGTATGCCCTCAGTGCGGTGGGAGATGTCCAGGCCGGCGAGGAAGAACGTCGCGATCATCATCTGGTTGACCGGGACGGGCAGTTGGCCGCAGGGGCCGCCTTCCAGGTAATCCTCGCGCAGGGTACGGGAGTTGAGGTACGACTCGTCGGCCAGCGCGGCGCGCAGATAGCGGGCGGTGACCGCGCACGCGTAGTCGACCATGTCGGCGATCGCCTGCTCGCGCCCCCGGTACGCCTCGACGGCGATGGTCTCGCGCCACAACTCGGCGCTGTTGGCGGCACGGGAGCGCTCGACCTCGCGCAGCAGCCGCGACGGGCTCGCCAGACAGGCGACCAGGAGATAGGTCTCGCCCCGCGCGTCGGTGAAGTGGGCTAAGGCGCGGCCGTGTTGGGGCGCGAGGTCCTGGACGCTCCCGGGGATGTCGTAGGCGAGTTGGGGGATCGCCAGCAGCTGCGTGCCGTCGAGCTCGAAGGACTCCACGGCACGCGCCCCGGATGTGGGCAGCGCGCCTACCTCCGTCAGGCGGGGTGCGTGGGTGGCGGACATGTGGTTCCTCGATTCGGGGTACGGCAGCAGGTCGGTGTACGGCGGCGGGGGCGCGGCGCGACTCGGTCAGCGCGGCGGGTCGGACTGAAGCCAGCCGTCTGCTGTCACAGGCGAGGCAGGTCGGGCTGGAGCAGGCCGTGCGCCGCGAGCCGGGTCAGCGCCTCGACCGCCGCGTCGCCCTCCGCCTCGTTCTCCGGCGGGGCCACGAGCCGGCAGAAGCGGAATCCGGGACCGGAGCGGAATCCGGGCAGGGACGGGCGCTCCGCGGCGTACTACGCCGGTACCTCGCCACCGGTCGCGTCCTCGTGCCGCGCCCCAGGGCTGACGAGACCCGTCTCGTACGCGACGACGACCGCCTGGGCCCGGTCGCGCAGGGAGAGCTTGGCGAGGATGTGGGAGACGTGGGTCTTGACCGTGGCCTCGGAGAGGTGGAGCCCGGTGGCCAGTTCGGCGTTGCTCAGGCCCTGGGCGAGCAGGCGCAGGACGTCGAGTTCGCGAGGCGTGAGGGCGGCCAGGTCGCGGTGGAGGGAGGCCGTTTCCGGGGCCCGGCGGGCGAACCGCTCGACCAGTCGGCGCGTGATGGCGGGGGCGAGCAGCGCGTCACCGGTGCGGACCGTGCGGACGGCGGCGACGAGGTGTTCCGGGGTGACGTCCTTGAGGAGGAAGCCGCTGGCTCCGGCGGCCAGCGCCGCGTAGACGTAGTGGTCGAGGTCGAACGTGGTCAGCATGACCACGCGCGGCGCGTCCGCGGCGCCAACATCCTTGAGAATGCGCCGTGTTGCCTCCAGGCCGTCCATGTCCGGCATGCGGATGTCCATCAGCACCACGTCGGGCCGGGTGCGCCGGACCGCGTCGACGGCTTCGGCGCCGTCGGTCGCCTCGGCGACCACCTCGATGCCGTGGGCGTCGAGGATCAGCCGGAAGCCGGTACGTACGAGAGCCTGGTCGTCGGCGACCACGACGCGCGGGGCGCGGTTCACAGGTCCTCCAGGGGGATCAGGGCCCGCACGCGGTAGCCGCCGAGCGGGCGGGGGCCGGTGCACAGGGTGCCGCCGTAGACGGCGAGGCGTTCACGCAGGCCGATCAGTCCGCGGCCGTTCCCGGTGACCGCGACGGGGCCGGGCCTGCCGCCGGTGTCGGTGACCTCGACCTGCAACTCACCTTCGCCGTAAGACACTTGGACGCTCGCGTCGGCGCCGGACGCGTGTTTGACGGTGTTGGTCAGGGCTTCCTGGACCACGCGGTAGGCGGCCAGTTCGATGCTGGCGGGGAGGGGGCGGGGCGTTCCGGAGACGGTCAGTTCGACCGGCACACCGGCACCGCGCATGCGGCCGATCAGCGCCTCCAGCCGGTCGAGTCCCGGTTGCGGATCCAGGGCCGAGATCGCCAACTCATCGGCGTCCTCGCCCAGTTCCATGGTCAGCAGGCCCATCACGTCGCGCAGCTCCCCCATCGCCGCCCGGCCGCCCGCCTCGACGGCGAGGAGTGCCTCGCGGGCCCGCTCCGGGGACTTGTCCATGATCGAGCGGGCGGCGCCGGCCTGGATGACCATCACGCTGACGTTGTGCGTGACGACGTCGTGCAACTCCCGCGCTATCCGGGCCCGTTCGTGTTCCACGGCCCGACGCAGCTCCTCGGCCCGGGCGCTCTCCACCGCGGTGAGCCGGGTGCGGGTCTCGGCGGCCCGGAGTTTCCAGGTGCGCAGTCCGATGGCGGCCACGACCATCGGCACCGAGATGAACAGGGGCACGTACTGGGTGGGCACGGTCGGGGCGACGTAGAAGTACGGGTTGACCGGGCCGACTTGGCCTGTTCTGCTGATCACGGCGACCGCCACGGCGAGGCTCGCCAGGGTCGGCAGGCGGTGCGGGCTGTAGGCCGCCGCGCTGTAGGCGGCGATGACGCAGGCGTAGAAGGTGAGCCGGGCGACGTCGTCCGGGGTCAGCGCCGTCGCGACCGTCACGAGCCACAGGACGGCGAGGGGGTAACGGCGTCGCCACGCCAGCGAGGCCGAGGCGAGGAACACCAGGATCACCAGGTCGGTCATGCGGTGCAGGTGGGCCTCGTCGTAGCCGTCGCCCCACGCGTACTGCACCGACACGAAGGTGAGAACGAGCGCGAGCGCGGCGTCGACGAGCCGCTGTTGCCCTGTGGGGCGCGGCAGTTGGCCCCCGGGGCGCAGCAACGAGCCGACCGCCCGGCGCAGCCGGACCGGGACCAGCCGAGCCGGAAACGGCCGAGCGTGGACTGGTCGAGCCGGAGCTTCCTCTCCCACCGTCACCGGCCCATTCTCTCGGGTACCGACGGCGCCCGGAATCCCTCCGGCGGACGGGCCGCCTACATCCGTCGGCTACATCTCAAGGATGACGTCGTGGCCCATCACCCCAGTGCGGTACGGCATTTGGTCCCGCCGACCGGCGCGCCCGGGACGGTCGCCCTCCTAGCGTCGGGACATCCGATCCAGAAGGGCCACCACGCCGATGCCGACACCCCTGTCCGTGCAACCACCCCCACCACCATCAGTCATCGAACTCCTCGATGTGAGTCGCCGCTACGGCGGCGGGCCGCCCGCGTTGGAGGACGCGTCGCTGAGCGTGCGGGCCGGTGAGGCCGTCGCGGTCCTCGGGCCGTCGGGCAGCGGCAAGTCGACCCTGCTGAACCTCATCGCCGGTCTGGACCGGCCGGACTCCGGGTCCGTCACCGTGGACGGGGTGCGGGTCGACCGGTTGGGCGAAGCCGGGGCGGCACGTTACCGGCGGGCGAAGATCGGCATGGTCTTCCAGTTCTTCCATCTGCTGGACGATCTCTCGGTCGCCGACAACGTGGCGCTGCCCGCACGACTGGCGGGCCTCGGACGACGCGAGGCCCAGAACCGGGCGGCCGAGTTGCTGGAGTCACTCGGCATCGCCCGGCACGCCGGCGCTGGTCCGAACCGGCTGTCCGGCGGCGAACGCCAACGGGTCGCCGTAGCAAGGGCGTTGATGAACCGCCCCCAGCTCCTCCTCGCCGACGAGCCGACCGGCGCGCTGGACTCCGCGTCCGGCGAGGAAGTAAGCCGCCTGCTGAGGGAGTTGAACGCCGACGGCCAGACGATCGTCGTCGTCACACACGACACGGAACTGGCACGGTCATGCACCCGCCGCACGATCCGGCTCGTCGACGGCCGGATCACGTCCGACGCCACCACCCCCGTCGCGGATCCGGAGTCCGTCCGATGAGCGCGCTGGGCCGGGTGATCCGCTCGGGCATGGCCCGTCGCCGAGTGCAGACGCTGGTGATCGGGCTGGCCACGATGCTGGCGGTGACGGCGTCCGTGCTGGGCGGTGCGCTGCTCGTGTCGTCCGAGGCACCGTTCGACAAGGCCTTCGACCGGCAGAACGGGGCGCAGTTGACGGCACAGTTCGACGCGAGGATGACCACGGTCACCCAACTCGCCCACTCCGCAAGGGCGTTGGGTGTCACGGAAACGGCAGGCCCGTTCCCGACCGTGACCGTCACACCGGGGTTCAACGGGCACAGCGGAGCGCCACTCTCGGTGGTCGGCCGTTCCACGCCCGGCGGCAAGATCGACAAGATGACGATGACCAGGGGCCGTTGGGTCAAGGGTCCCGGCGAGATCGTCGTATCGGCGGACACCGGACCCGAGGGACGGCTCGGCCGGAAACTGGAGTTCCCGGACCTGCCCGGCAGCCCGACGCTGACGGTGGTCGGAGTGGCCCGCTCGGTCAGCCGTACGGCCGACGCATGGGTACTGCCGTCGCAGACAGCCGAGTTGACCCCGTCCGGCAAGGTCACCGGCTACCAGATGCTCTACCGCTTCACCCACGCCGACAGCTCGGCCTGGATGTCCCGGGACCGCGAGGCGATCACGGCGACGGCACCCGCGAAGTCACTCACAGGGGCCCAATCCTGGCTCGGCGTAAGGAAGGTCGCCACACGGGAGACCGCCCTGTTCGTACCCTTCCTGGTCGCGTTCGGGGTGCTGGGCCTGGTCATGTCGGTACTGATCGTCGGCAACGTGGTCGCCGGGGCGGTCGCGACCAGCCGGCGCCGGATCGGCATCCTCAAGGCCGTCGGCTGCACACCGGGCCAGGTCGTCCGGGCATGCGCGGGACAGGCCTTGATCCCGGCTGCGGCAGGGGCGGCTCTCGGTACGGCCGCCGGGCACCTGCTCGCCACCCCTGTCCTCTCCGACACCGCGGACGCCTACGGCACGGCCGGGCTCGGGGTCGAGTTGTGGGTCGATGTCGCGGTGATCGGCGGGGTGTTGGGCCTGGTCACTCTCACCGCGTGCGCGAGCGCTTGGCGGGCGGGGCGGCTGCGTACGGTTGACGCATTGGCGGTTGGGCGGACTCCGGTGGCGGTGCGGTGGCGGTGGGCAGCCCGACTCGCCGCCCGGCTGCCGGTGTCGCGGGCCGTGGGGCTGGGTCTGGCTCGGCCGTTCGCGCGGCCCGGGCGTACCGTCGCGATGGTCGTCGCCGTGTTGTTCGGGGTCGCGGCCGTCACCTTCGCCGTCGGGTTGTCCTCGTCGTTGGGTGAGGTGATCGCGTCCAAGAACCACAACGCGGCCGACGTCACCGTTGCCACGTCGAGTGGGCCCGGCAGGGCGGTCCGCCAGGGACAGCCGACCGCCGCCGATCCCGCCACCGTCGCCTCGATCACCGTCGCCATCACCGCCCGACCCGGCACTCGTGCCTACTACGGCAGCGCGACCACAGACGCGACCGTCTCGGGGATGAGCGGAACCGTCACCGTGACCGCGTTCGACGGTGACGCCTCCTGGGGTGGGTTCACGATGGTGAGCGGGCGGTGGTTCAAAGGGGCGGGCGAGGCCGTCGCGCCCAGCACCGTCCTCACCGCCACCGGATCGAAGGTCGGGGACACCATCACACTCACCGTGCGGGGCAAGCCAGTTGAGGTCCGTATCGTCGGTGAAGTATTCGACACCGGCAACGACGGCAGGACGGTCCTCACCGACGCCGCCACGCTCCAGCCCGCCGTACCCGGCCTCAACTCCACCACCCAGTACGTCGATCTGAAACCCGGCACGGACACGCACGCGTATCTCACCGCGCTCAACGCCGAGTTGAAGCCCCTGGGGGTCACCGCGAGCACCGGCAAGTCCTCGAACGGCAGCGACACCGTCACCGTCCTCGACTCGCTCACCGCGCTGCTCACCCTGATGCTGGTGTGCGTCGCGGGGCTCGGTGTGCTGGGCGGGGTCGTCCTCGACACCCATGAGCGCGTGCACGACCTCGGCATCCACAAGGCGCTCGGCATGACACCCCGGCAGACCGTCACGATGGTCGTCAGCTCGGTCGTCCTGCCCGGACTGGCCGGCGGCGCCCTCGGCGTGCCGCTGGGCCTGGCCGTGCACGGCGCGGTGATCCCCGCGATGGGCCACGCGGCGGGCCTACGGCTGCCCCGCGCCGTCATCGATGTCTACGACGCCCAGGACCTGGTCCTGCTCGGGCTCGCCGGGGTCGCGGTCGCCGTACTCGGCTCCCTGCTGCCGGCGGGCTGGGCGGCACGCATCCGCACGGCGACCGCGCTCCGCGCCGAGTAGAGCCCCATAGACGCGCCGCGAGGGCACGCAACCCTCTCGCAACCTTGCCCGTGATGCGCTGGGCCACCCGCACCCCTCCCCCACCCGCCTCCCTGGGACGGCTGACATGGACGACAACACCCCGCGCGTCGAACTCACCCCCGCCGCAGCCGATCTGCTGCGCCAACTCCACTCCCAGCACGGCCCGTTGATGTTCCACCAGTCCGGCGGCTGCTGCGACGGCAGTGCGCCCATGTGCTTCCCGGAGGGCGAGTTCCGCACCGGTGGTTCGGACGTGCTGCTCGCCGAGCTGGTGGTCGAGGGCGTGCCGGAGCCCGTGACGTTCTGGATCTCGCGCAGCCAGAACGAGGTCTGGAGCCATACGCGGCTGATCGTGGACGTCGTAGCAGGGCGCGGCAGCGGTTTCTCGTTGGAAGCACCCGAGGGGGTGCGTTTTCTCACTCGTTCCCGTGTAGTCGGCGCCTAGCAGCCCCGCCGGTCATCGTCATCTGCTGCACTTCCCCTGAGACTTGAGAGAGTTGACGAGACATCAGGGGCTACTGTGACGCACCGTCAAAAACGTTTAAGAACAGGCAGATTCGTACTCGCACAACTCACGGCATTCGGCGCGCTGGCCGGTGCGGCCCTGGTGGGGGCGGCACCGGCCGACGCCGTCCCGGGCACCACGCAGCTCGCGCCGGGTGTCACCTACCGGCAGTTCGACATCACGGCGGCCAAGGGTGTGACCCACGCCCATGTGGTCGTCGTGGACCTGCGCAACGCCCATGTGCGCGTCAACCTGCTGTACCCGGGTGCGGTGGCGGCCCGGGAGCCCGTCTCCCGGCTGGCCGACTCGGCGGGTGCCGTCGCGGGCGTCAACGGCGACTTCTTCAACATCTCCGAGACCCAGCACCCGGGCGTCGAGGCCACCGGCTCCACCGACGGACCGGCGATCGCGAGCGGCATCGCGCTGAAGGCCGCGGTGCCGGACGGCCAACGCTTCGGGCCCGAGCTGCCGCCCGGCACGAACACCCGGAACGTGCTCGGTGTGGGGGTCGACCGGGTGGCCCGGCTGGACAGTCTCGCCCTCAGCGGGTCGGTCCACACCCCGCACGGGCGGCTGACGCTCGGCGGGTTCAATCAGTACGCGTTGCCGGAGAACTCCATCGGCGCGTTCACCACACAGTGGGGCAGCGTCTCCCGGGTGCGTGCCACATGTGGCACGGACACGAACCGGGCCGGCGCCTGTAGTGGCGACACCTATGAGGTGACGGTGCGCGGGGGCCGCGTCGTGTCGGCGTCCAACACCCCCGGCAGCGGTGCCATCGCCGCGGGTACCACCGTTCTCGTCGGCCGTGAGGCGGGTGCGCGGCGACTGCGGAAGCTGGACACCGGCGAGCGGGTTCAGGTGAAGCACCGTCTCGTGGCGTCGAGGTCCGGAGTTCCGTACCGCTTCGCCCTCGGCGGCTACCCCGTCCTGCGTAACGGCCGGCCGCTGGCCGGTCTCGACAACACGGCCTCGGCCGTCCGCACCGCTGTGGGGATCGCGAACGGCGGCCACCGTCTGCTGCTGTTCGCGACGGACGGTGCGGTCGCCTACCGCAGCGGCCTCACGATCGACGAAGTCGCCACGCAGATGCGGGAGTTGGGTTCGGTCGACGCCTTCAGTCTGGACGGCGGCGGCTCGACGACCCTGGTCGCCCGCGCACCCGGCGCGAGCGCCGTCACGGTACGGAACCACCCCAGCGGCGGCGCCGAGCGTCCCGTACCGAACGGTGTCGGAGTCTTCTCGACCGACTGATCAACCGGCTGATCAGTCAACTGGTCGACCGGCTGGTCTCACGGATGCAGTCCGCTCACCAGATCCGCGGTGGCCGCCAGGCCGCTGTGGATCGTGGGCGCCATGCTGGTGCTGGCCATGAAGAACCCGAGCAGTGCGCAGACCAGCGCGTGGGAGAGCTTCAGCCCGCCGCTGCGCATGAAGATCACCGCAAGGATCAGGAGCAGCAGCACCACAGAGATGGAAATGGCCATCGTCACCCTCCTCCGCCACGCCGCCATGTCTGGTTCACGGCGTTCGGCCGCAAGTGTGGCGTAGCGGAGGGTTCGTCCGGGCTACTGACGTGTCCCCCGAACGTGTGGTGTCAGCACGTGTGCCGTCACCACATGCGATGTCACACCGTGCGGCGCGCGTCCAGGAACGCTTCCAGCCCGGCCAGGTCGTCGGTGTTGAGGAAGTCCACACCGGCGGCGAACAGTTCGTCCCACAGCGCGTCACGGGCCGGGCCCGCCACGTCCGGGGTGTTCCAGAACCGCACGGTCTGCTCGTGGGCATGCGCCTGCGCGACGATCGAGCGCAGCTTCCGCCGCTCGGCGTCGGGGAAGGCGCCGGTGCCGAGCCAGGTGAAGTTGGCCTGCCAGTCGTCGCTGATGAGCGAGATGAAGGAGGCGGGCGCCGAACTGCCGAGGTCGGCGAGCCGGCCGTCGTAGAAGGCGCGTCGTACGGTCTGTGCCTCCATGGGGATTCGGGCCGCGCGGTCGCCGGAGATGACGTTGGTGACGGCGCCCGGGTGGACGCGTCCGTGGGCGTAGGTCGTGAACAGGTGCTTGTAGCGCTGGAGATGGCGGTCGAGTTCGAGGTACGTCGAGGAGCCCTCGGTCTTGATGTCGATCAGGAGTTGCAGCGGATGACGCCAACCCCGGTACACCGAGCCGTGATTGGCCTTCACGAGGGCGGCGAGCGGGTCGAGGTAGAGGGATTCGAGCGTGCGGCTCGGATCGAGTTCGGACGCGGAGTGACCGATGAGGAGTTGGTCGCCGACGAGGAAGATGTCGGCCTCGACGCTGCCGAAACGGTGGTCGAGGGCGTCGAAGAGCGGGCGCGGGTGCTCGTAGTCGTTGTGGGCGTGGGCGCGCCACAACGGCCGCTTGCGGTGGCCTTGTTCGCCGGCGAAGGCGCTGCCCGCGGGCGGGGCGAGGACTGCCGCGAGGGTGGCGCCGAGCCCGGTGAGAGCTCTGCGACGGGTGATGAGGGCCATGGTGTTCCTCCGTGTGGGGCGGGCTAGAACCACAGGGAGTATGAGGCGGTGAGCACCCTAACGAACCTGCACATGACAGGAGTTGGCCGGACTGCCCTCGCGTGTTCACTCCTTCGGCGGGGGCGCACGGAAAAGCCCGCCCCAGGTGGGACGGGCTTCACCGAAGGGGCTACCGGCGGTCAGGGAGCGCGCAGATCGACCAGTTCCGCCAGCGCCTCGCGGTGGGCGCCCGCCGTGCCGTAGGCGATCGAGTCGGCCTTGGCCCGCTTCAGGTAGAGGTGGGCCGGGTGCTCCCACGTCATGCCGATGCCGCCGTGCAACTGGACGGCCTCCTCGGCCGCGTGGACGGCGACGGACGCCGCGTAGGCCTGCGCGACGGCGACCGCCACATCGGTGTCGTCACCGGTCGTGAGGGCGTCGGCCGCGTTGCGCGCGGCGGCCCGCAGGCTGACGACCTCCAGCCACAGCTGCGCCAGCCGGTGCTTCAGCGCCTGGAACCCGCCGACGGGCCGGTTGAACTGCTTGCGCTCCTTCAGATACCGGACCGTCTCCGTCAACGTCCAGTCGGCGAGCCCGAGTTGCTCGGACGCGAGCAGCCCGGCCCCGGCCCGCAGAGCACGCCGTACGGCGGGTTCGGCGTCCCCGATCCGACGCCCTGCGGCCCCGTCGAACATCACGCGCGCCAGCGGCCGGGTCAGGTCCAGGGACACCTGCGGTACGACGGTCACGGCGCCCGCGTCGACGGCGTACAGCCCGCCGTCCGCACCCGGCACCAGCAGCACATCGGCGGCGGCCGCGTCCGCGATGCCGGTCAACTCCCCGTACAGAGAGCCGTTTTCCTGCCGTACGGCCTTGTGGGCGCCGCCCGGTGCGACGCTCAGGGAGACGGCGAGGACGCCGATCTTCCGGCCCGAAGCCAGGTCCGCGAGCAGGTCGTCCGCATCGCACGCGAGGAGTGCCTCGGTGGCGACGACCGCGCTCGTGAGATACGGGACGGGGGCGACCGCGCGGCCCAACTCCTCCAGCACGACGGCGACTTCGCGGTGCGTGGCACCCTGGCCGCCCCGCTCCTCGGGCACCAGGAGGCCGGCGAGGCCCATACCGTCGGCGAGGGACTTCCAGAGGGACAGGTCGTGCGGGGCGTCCGACTCGGTGCGCACGATGACGCCGGCCGCGTCGCAGTGGTCGGTGAGCAGGTCCCGGACGGCGGCGCGCAGCGCCTCTTCCTCCTCCGAGTAGAGAAGATCTGTCATCGGGAGAGGTCCTTCCACGCGACGTTCTTGTCGGTGCGCGGCTCGGCCGGGAGGCCCAGGACGCGCTCGGCGACGATGTTCAGCAAGACCTCGCTGGTCCCGCCCTCGATGCTGTTGCCCTTGGAGCGGAGGTAGCGGTAGCCGGCGTCGCGGCCGGTGAAGTCCACCAGTTCCGGGCGCCGCATGGTCCAGTCGTCGTACAACAGGCCTTCCTCGCCCCGGAGTTCGACCTCCAGGCCGCTGATCTCCTGGTTGAGGCGGGCGAAGGCGAGCTTCATGCCGGAGCCTTCGTGGCCGGGCTGGCCCGCGACGAGCTGCTGGCGCAGCCGCTCGCCGGAGAGGCGGGCGACCTCGGCCTCCACCCAGAGCTTGAGGAGGCGCTGGTGGAGGTCGTGCGTGCGCAACTCCGGGCGTTCGCGCCAGGTTTGGCTGACCGGGCCGATCATGCCGCCCTCGCGCGGGATGCGCATGCCGCCGATGGAGACGCGCTCGTTCATCAGCGTGGTCTGCGCGACCCGCCAGCCGTCGCCGATCTCGCCGAGGCGATGGGCGTCCGGGATACGGACGTTGGTGAGGAAGACCTCGTTGAACTCGGCCTCGCCGGTGATCTGGCGCAGCGGCCTGACCTCGACGCCTGGGTCGGTCATGTCGCAGATGAAGTAGGTGATGCCCGCGTGCTTGGGCACGTCCGGGTCGGTGCGCGCGATGAGGATGGCCCAGCGGGCGAGATGGGCGCTGGACGTCCACACCTTCTGCCCGTTGACGACCCACTCGTCGCCCTCACGCACCGCGCGCGTGCCGAGCGCGGCCAGGTCGGACCCGGCGCCCGGCTCGCTGAAGAGCTGACACCAGACCTCCTCGCCGACCCAGAGCGGCCTGAGGAAGCGCTGCTTCTGCTCCTCGGTGCCGAAGCGGAGGACCGTCGGGGCGGCCATGCCGAGGCCGATTCCGATCCGGCGCGGGTCGTTGTCGGGGGCGCCCGCGGCCTCCAACTCGGCGTCCACGACGGCCTGGAGAGAACGCGGGGCACCCAGCCCGCCGAGCCCCTCGGGGTAGTGCACCCACGCGAGTCCCGCGTCGAAACGGGCCTTGAGGAAGTCGAGCTGGCCGGTCTCCAGCGGTGGGTGCGCGGCCAGCAACTCCTGGGCGCGGCGGCGCAGTTCGGCCGCGCTCGCGGCCGCTCCCGTGGTCTCTTCGCTCATACGGCGGCTCCGTTCTCCAACGACGGTACGACGACGACCCGGCCGGTGGTCACACCGTCGCCGACCCGCTGCACGGCGGCGGCCGCACCGGCCAGCGGCACGCGCTCGCTCACCAGCGGCTTGATGGCGCCTCGCGCGGCCAGGTCGGTCAACCGCTCGTGGCAGTCGAGGATCAGCTTCGGGTTCTTGACGGCGTACAGGCCCCAATGCAGGCCCAGGATCGAGTAGTTCTTCACCAGCGCGTGGTTGAGGCCGGGGCTCGGGATCGTGCCGCTCGCGAAGCCCACGACCACGATCCGGCCCTCGAAGGCGACGGCCTTCGTGGACTGCGTGTAGGCGTCGCCGCCGACCGGGTCGAAGATCACGTCGGCACCGCGCCCGCCGGTGGCCTCCTTGACGGCCGCGACGACGTCCTCGGTACGCCGGTCGATCACGACGTCGCAGCCCAACTCCCGTGCCACGACGGCCTTTTCGGCACCGCCGACGACACCGATGACGGTGGCACCGGCTGCCTTGCCGAGCTGTACGGCCGCACTGCCGACCCCGCCGGCGGCGGCGTGCACGAGCAGGGTCTCGCCCGCCTCCAGGTGAGCGCGCTGGTGGAGGGCGAACCAGCCCGTCTGGTAGCCGATGTGGAGTGCGGCGGCCTCGGCGTCGTCCAGCGAGTCGGGGGCGGGCAGCAGACCGGCGGCGTCCGCGACCGCGTACTCGGCGAAACCGCCGTACGGCAGCGCGGGGTTGGCGATCACGCGGCGGCCGACCTCGGTCTCGCCGCAGATCTCGACGCCCGGGGTGAACGGGAGCGGAGGCTTGACCTGGTAGTGGCCTCGGCACATCAGGACGTCCGGGAAGTTGATGTTCGCGGCGCGCACCTTCAGCAGGACCTGGCCCGCACCGGGGGTCGGCTGCCGCACCTCCTCCAGGCGCATCGCCTCACTCGGCTCGCCGTTCTGGTGCACTTGCCATGCCTGCATGCGGGGCCTCCACGGGACTGCTCTGGCTGACCGGGGTCGATTGCATACTAAGCGGTTGCTTGCCGATCAGGGAACCGTCGGGTTCGTCACGGTCGGGTGGGTGCGGGTAGTTCCTTGACCGCAAGCCGGTGGGGGCTGGTCGCGCAGTTCCCCGCGCCCCTTCAGGGCGCGCTTTACCGGGCCTTCTTAGGGCGTGCTCGGACATGCATCCGCTCCCCCTGCGGGCCGAACAGGCTCAGGAACTCCGCGGGGCCCTCCCCCGTCGACCCGAACCAGTGCGGTACCCGCGTGTCGAACTCGACGGCCTCCCCCGTCGCGAGCACCACGTCGTGTTCGGCGAGCACGAGGCGGAGCCGGCCGGACATCACGTACAGCCACTCGTAGCCCTCGTGCGTCCGCAGGTCGGGTTCCTCCTTGCGCTGCGGGACCAGCACCTTGAAGGCCTGGACTCCGCCCGGCTGACGGGTGAGCGGCCAGTAGGTGCGGCCGTGCCGCTGGATCGGCTCGGCCCGCACCCGGGGATCGCTCACAGCCGACGTCCCCACCAGCTCGTCCAACGGCACCTGATGGGCCCGCGCGATCGGCAGCAGCAGCTCCAGGCTGGGCTTGCGGAGGCCGGACTCCAGGCGGGACAGCGTGCTCACCGAGATGCCGGTCGTCTCCGAGAGCCCGGCGAGGGTCGCGCCCCGCTCCTTCCGGATCCGCCGCAGTCGCGGGCCGACCTCCGCCAGGACCTCGTCCGTGTCGTCGTTCATGACCGATATTGCAGTTTCGGCAAACACGTTTGTCAATACGGCAGCGATGGGGCGACCTTCGGGGGTGGAGGTGGTCACCGTGACCGAGACACGTACCGGAACCTACGAAGTGGTCGTCATCGGCGGCGGAGCGGCGGGGCTCTCCGCCGCGCTGGTCCTGGGCCGGTCCCGGCGCCGCACGCTGGTCGTCGACGCCGGCGAGCCGCGCAACACGCCCGCCGCGCACATGCAGGGCTACCTGTCCCGGGACGGCATGTCACCCGCCGAGTTCCTCACCCTGGGCCGCGAGGAGATCGCGCGCTACGGCGTCGACCTCGTCCGGGACCGCGCGGTGGACGTCACGAAGAGCGAGGGCGAGGACTTCGCCGTAGCGCTGGCCGGTGGGGAGACCGTGCACGCGCGGCGGATCGTCGTCGCCACCGGGCTCAAGGACGAGTTGCCCGCCGTCCCCGGAGTCGCCGAGCGCTTCGGGCGGGACGTGATCCACTGCCCGTACTGCCACGGCTGGGAGGTCCGTGACCAGGCCTTCGGGGTGCTCGCGACAACGCCGATGAGCGTGCACCAAGCGCTGATCGTGTCGCAGTGGTCCAAGGACGTGACCCTGTTCCTGCACACCGTCGCCGAGTCCGAGCTGACGGACGACGACCTGCGCAGGCTGGCCGCGGCCGGGGTCTCCGTGGTCCCCGGCGAGGTCGCGGAACTGGTCGTCGAGGACGACCGGCTCACCGGCGTCCGCCTTACTGGGGCCCCCTCCGGGCGAGGCACCACGCACCCCCGCGAGGCCCTGTTCGTGGCGCCTCGGGCCGTTCCGCAGACCAGCCTCCTGGAGAAGCTGGGCGCCGAGTTGCAGGAGACTCCGTTCGGCGCGTACCCCGTGGTCGACCCGACGGGGCTGACGACCGTGCCCGGGGTGTGGGCCGTCGGCAACGCGATGGGCTTCGCGGAGCAGGTCGTGAACGCGGCCTCCGCCGGGTACCGGGCGGGCGCCACGATCAACGGCGAGCTGCTCATGAGCGATCTCGACGCGGCCGTCCGGGTGTAGACCGCCCGGCTCCGTTGCACGATGGCTGCATGCTGCTGACCCGGCTCGCGCATGTGTCCCAGGAGGTCGCCGCCACCTCGGCGCGGTCCCGGAAGATCGCCCTGCTCGCGGAGCTCTTCCGGGACGCGGCGCCGGACGACGTCCCGATCGTCATCCCCTATCTGGCGGGCCGCCTGCCACAGGGGCGGCTCGGCATCGGCTGGAAGGTGCTCAGCCAGCAGGTCGACCCGGCCACCGAACCCACTCTCACCGTGCGAGAGGTCGACGCCCGGCTCACCGACCTCGGCAAGGTGTCGGGAGCCGGTTCGCAGACCGAACGCGCCCGTCTGGTGGGCGAGTTGATGGGGGCGGCCACCGCCGACGAGCAGCGTTTCCTGTTCGGCCTGATCACCGGCGAGGTCCGGCAGGGCGCCCTGGACGCGGTCGCCGTGGAGGGGCTGGCCGAGGCAACTGGCGCGCCCGCGACGGACGTTCGGCGGGCCGTGATGCTGGCCGGTTCGCTCCGGACGGTGGCCGAGGCCCTGCTCGCGGACGGGCCCGCCTCCCTCGACCGCTTCCGGCTGACCGTGGGGCGCCCGGTCCTGCCGATGCTCGCGCACAGCGCCGCCTCCGTAGCGGAAGCGGTAGAGAAGCTGGGCGGTTGCGCGGTCGAGGAGAAACTCGACGGCATCCGCGTCCAGGTCCACCGCGACGGCGAGGTCGTACGGCTCTACACCCGCACCCTCGACGACATCACCGACCGCCTGCCCGAACTCACCGCCGCCGCACTGGAGTTGAGCGGCGAGCGATTCATCCTGGACGGTGAGGTCATCTCCTTCGACGAGGACGGGCGGCCCCGTTCCTTCCAGGAGACGGCGGGCCGGGTGGGTTCGCGGGTGGACGTGGCGACGGCCGCCGCGACGGTCCCCGTCTCCCCCGTGTTCTTCGACGTACTGTCCGTCGACGGCCGCGATCTGCTCGACCTGCCGTTCGCCGAACGGCACGCGGAACTGGCCCAGTTGGTGCCTGAGCCGATGCGCGTCCGCCGAACGCTCGTGTCCGGCCCCGAGGATGTCCCGGCAGCCGAGGCCTTCCTCGCCGAGACCTTGAGGCGCGGCCACGAGGGGGTCGTAGTCAAAGGCCTCGACGCCCCCTACAACGCGGGCCGCAGGGGCGCCTCTTGGCTGAAGGTGAAACCCGTCCACACGCTGGACCTGGTCGTCCTGGCCGCCGAGTGGGGGCACGGCCGCCGCACCGGAAAACTCTCCAACCTCCATCTGGGCGCCCGGAGTTCGGACGGTTCCTTCGCGATGCTCGGCAAGACCTTCAAGGGGATGACCGACGCCCTGCTGACCTGGCAGACCGAGCGTCTCCAGGAGCTGGCCGTGGAGAGCGACGGCCACGTGGTGACCGTACGGCCCGAACTCGTCGTAGAAATCGCGTATGACGGACTGCAGAAGTCGACCCGCTATCCGGCCGGTGTCACGCTGCGCTTCGCGCGGGTCGTGCGGTATCGGGAGGACAAGCGGGCGGAGGAGGCGGACTCGGTGGAGACGTTGTTGGCGGCACATCCGGAGGTGAAGCCGTGAGTGGGGACGCGCGGGGGAAGCGGAGCGCCGGGCTGTTGTTGTTCCGGCACACCGAACGTGGGCTGGAGGTGTTGCTCGGCCATATGGGTGGCCCGTTCTTCGCGCGCCGGGACGCGGGGGCGTGGAGTGTGCCGAAGGGCGAGTACGAGCCCGACGAGGCCGCCTGGGACGCGGCCCGGCGTGAGTTCCGGGAGGAGCTGGGGCTCGCGCCGCCCGAGGGTGAGGCGATCGAGCTGGGTGAGGTGCGGCAGAGCAACGGGAAGGTCGTCACCGCGTGGGCGATCGAGGCGGATCTGGACCCGGCGGCCATGGTTCCCGGCACCTTCCGGATGGAGTGGCCGCCGAAGTCGGGGCAGGTCCAGGAGTTCCCGGAGCTGGACCGGGTGGAGTGGCTGAGCCTCGAACGGGCGCGGGAGGTCGTCGTCACCGCACAGGCCACGTTTCTCGACCGGCTGACGGAGCACTCGGACTGAGCGCGCGACATGTGTACGCGTTGCGGTCACCCGTGCCACGCGGGAAGGTCGAAGCACAGCCCGCTCCAGGAGGTCAGCCATGCCCATCGCGACGGTCAACCCGGCGAACGGCGAGACGCTCAAGACGTACGAGGCCATGGGTGCCGAGGAGATCGAGCGCCGGCTCCAGCTCGCGGAGGCCACGTTCCGCACGTACCGCACGTCCGCCTTCGCCGAGCGCGCCCGGCTCATGCACCGGGCCGCCGATCTGCTCGACGAGGACCAGCAGGACATCGGCCGGATCATGACCACGGAGATGGGCAAGCCGGTCAAGCAGGCCCGCGCGGAGGCGGCCAAGTGCGCGAAGTCGATGCGCTGGTACGCCGACCACGCCGAGGAACTCCTCGCCGACGAACAGCCCGCCGCGGCCGACGTCAAGGACTCCGGCGGTTCACGGGCCCTGGTGCGCTACCGGCCGCTGGGCCCCGTCCTCGCGGTGATGCCGTGGAACTTCCCGTTGTGGCAGGTGATCCGCTTCGCCGCGCCCGCGCTGATGGCCGGCAACGTCGGTCTGCTCAAGCACGCGTCGAACGTTCCGCAGACCGCCCTCTACCTGGAGGACCTGTTCCACCGCGCGGGCTTCCCGGCGGGCGCCTTCCAGACCCTGCTGGTCGGTTCCGGCGCGATCGAGGAGATCCTGCGCGACGAGCGGGTCAAGGCCGCCACCCTCACCGGCAGCGAACCCGCCGGGCGCGCGGTCGCGTCCGTCGCCGGCGACATGGTCAAGAAGACGGTGCTGGAACTGGGCGGCAGCGACCCGTACGTCGTCATGCCGTCCGCCGACATCGACCGGGCCGCGCAGATCGCGGTGACCGCGCGGGTGCAGAACAACGGGCAGTCGTGCATCGCCGCCAAGCGGTTCATCGTGCACGCGGATGTCTTCGACGCGTTCGCCGAACGGTTCGTGGCGGGCATGAAGGCGCTCACGGTCGGTGATCCGCTGGAGGAGGAGACCGAGGTCGGGCCGGTCGCGAGTGAGCAGGGCCGCAGCGATCTGGAGGAACTCGTCGACGACGCGGTGGAGAGCGGGGCGACCGTGCTGTGCGGTGGTGAGCGGCCGGACGGGCCCGGCTGGTTCTACTCGCCGACCGTCCTCACCGACATCACCCGCGAGATGCGGATCCACCGCGAGGAGACGTTCGGGCCCGTCGCCACGCTGTACCGGGTCGGCGGCCTCGACGAGGCCGTCCTCCTCGCCAACGACACGCCGTTCGGGCTGAGTTCCAACGTGTGGACGCGGGACGAGGCGGAGGTCGAGCGGTTCGTACGGGACCTGGAGGCGGGCGGGGTGTTCTTCAACGGGATGACCGCGTCGCATCCGGCGTTCCCGTTCGGCGGGGTGAAGCGGTCCGGGTACGGGCGGGAGCTGTCGGGGCACGGAATCCGCGAGTTCTGCAACATCACCACGGTATGGCACGGAGCGTGAGCGTTCCGCGGCTACGATCCCCTCTGTGAACCGCGAAGTGACTCTGCCTCTGATCGTCGACGACCGCGGGACCTTGCAGGTGGCTGCCGCGGATGTCAGCAAGCTTTTGCGTACCGTGGGTGGGCGGTGGCTGCATCTTGTCGAGGCCGGTGAAGAGGGGCTCGACGAGGACACGGTGGCTGCGTTGACGATCGAGCTGGCGAAGCTGGCGGACCGTATTGACGTGGCCTGCATCGCCCATAGCAGTGGGGGGTCGTCGTAGTTCGCTGAGTGCGGGTGCGCCGTGGCTTGTCGCGCCCACGCGGCGGAGCCGCAAATAGATACAGCCCCGCGCCCCTGGGGATCTTCCCCCCAGCGTGTTCCAGAACATTGCCTCGTAGTACTTGAGGCTGCGGCTGTATCCGTGGACCAGTTCCGGCGCTGGCTCGGCGAAGAAATCGAAGAAACCGCAGGCCTCGTCCGTGAAGGCGTAGTGCTCGCGCAGCGCGGCGGCGATTTTCGCGCAATAGCCGCCCCATTCCGTTCCCTCCGCCAGGAACTCGAAGAGAACCGATGCCTCCGGGGTCGTCTCCGGGCGTTGCGCCAGATGCGGGAAAGCGCGGCGGTCTGCCGGGATCACCCGGTGTTGTTCCAGGGCCAGGGTTGCGAGGATTTCTCGGGGGCGGCACCGGTCTCGATCCGGGCTGCCAAAGGGTTGGTGGTCATCGCGTCCTTCTTCGGCCGGGGTCCGGATACTGATCCGACCTTTACACAGGGTCCCTGAATTGGAGTAGTCCACCGAGAGATCGTCGCCCTCAAGGGTGATCGTGGGTGCACCACCCTCTGAGGTGAACCACCTTCTGACCGGCGGGCGAAGGCCTTCCGGAAGGCGAAAGCAGGGACGGTTCATGGCGACTTTGTGCAAGCCCTCGGTGTCGGTTCCCGAGCACGTGATCACGATGGAGGAGACGCTGGAGCTGGCGCGCTCCCGTCACGCGGACCACCCCAACCTGCCGCTGGCCCTCCGGCTGATCGAGAACACCGGTGTGCGCACCCGGCACATCGTGCAGCCCATCGAGGAGACCCTGAAGCACCCCGGGTTCGAGGACCGCAACCGGATCTACACGGCCGAGGCGAAGGCCCGCGTCCCGTCGGTCGTGCAGCGCGCGCTCGACGAGGCGGAGCTGCTCACCACCGACATCGACGTGATCATCTACGTCTCGTGCACGGGCTTCATGATGCCGTCGCTCACGGCCTGGCTGATCAACGAGATGGCGTTCGACGCCACCACCCGCCAGATCCCGATCGCCCAGCTGGGCTGCGCGGCCGGCGGCGCGGCCATCAACCGGGCGCACGACTTCTGCACGGCCTACCCGGACGCCAACGCGCTCATCGTCGCCTGCGAGTTCTGCTCGCTGTGCTACCAGCCGACCGACCTCGGCATCGGCTCCCTGCTCTCCAACGGCCTGTTCGGCGACGGCATCGCCGCCGCGGTGGTGCGCGGGCGCGGCGGCACGGGCATCCAGCTGGAGCGCAACGGGTCGTACCTGATCCCCAAGACCGAAGAGTGGATCATGTACGACGTCCGGGCCACCGGCTTCCACTTCCTGCTGGACAAGCGGGTGCCGGCCACCATGGAGCCCCTCGCGCCGGCGCTCCAGGACCTCGCGGGACTGCACGGCTGGGACGCGGCCGACCTGGACTTCTACATAGTCCACGCGGGCGGGCCCCGAATACTCGACGACCTGAGCAAGTTCCTGCAGGTCGACCCGCACGCGTTCCGGTTCAGCCGGGCCACCCTCACCGAGTACGGCAACATCGCCAGCGCCGTCGTCCTGGACGCGCTGCGCCGGCTGTTCGACGAGGGCGGCGCCGAGGACCGGGCGCGTGGACTGCTCGCCGGGTTCGGACCCGGTATCACCGCCGAGATGGCCCTGGGCCGCTGGCACAGCGACGACCGAGAGACGGCGTGAGTACGTGACTGAAGAGACGCTCACCGAGACCCTGCCCCCGGTCCGGCCCTGGCCGGCCCTCGATCTGACCGGGGTGGACTTCGACCCGGTCCTCGCCAAGCTGATGCGGGAGGGTCCGGTCAACCGGATCAAGCTGCCCAACGGCGAGGGCTGGGCCTGGCTGGTCACCCGGCACGACGACGTGCGGATGGTCACCAACGATCCCCGGTTCAGCCGCGAGGCGGTGATGGACCAGCCGGTGACCCGGCTCGCCCCGCACTTCATCCCCGCCCGCGGCGCGGTCGGCTTCCTCGACCCGCCGGACCACACCCGGCTACGGCGCTCGGTCGCCCCGGCGTTCACGGCGCGCGGGGTGGAGCGGGTGCGGGAGCAATCCCGGCTGCTGCTGGACGAGTTGATCGACGACGTGCTCCAGCACGGACCGCCGGCCGATCTCACCGAGGCGGTGCTGAGCCCCTTCCCCATCGCGGTGATCTGCGAGCTGATGGGCGTCCCGGCCGCCGACCGGCACGGCATGCACACCTGGACCCAGCTCATCCTGTCCTCCTCGCACGGCGCCAAGGTCAGCGAGAAGGCGAAGCAGGAGATGGGCGCGTACTTCGGCGATCTCATCGGTCTGCGGGAGGGCGGCGACGGCGAGGACGTCGCCTCGCTGCTCGGTGCCGCCGTGGGCCGGGAGGAGATCACCCTGGAGGAGGCGGTCGGGCTCGCGGTGCTGCTGCAGATCGGCGGCGAGGCGGTCACCAACAACAGCGGGCAGATGTTCTACCTGCTGCTGACCCGCCCGGATCTCGTCGAACGGCTGCGCACCGAACCGGAGTTGAGGCCCCAGGCCATCGACGAACTGCTGCGCTACATCCCGCACCGCAACGCGGTCGGACTGTCCCGGATCGCCATGGAGGACGTGGAGATCCGCGGGGTACGGATGCGCGCGGGCGACCCGGTCTACGTGTCGTACCTGGCCGCGAACCGGGACCCGGACGTGTTCCCGGACCCGGACCGGATCGACTTCACGCGCAGCCCGAACCCGCACGTCTCCTTCGGCTTCGGACCGCACTTCTGCCCCGGCAACATGCTGGCGCGGCTGGAGTCCGAACTGCTGGTGGACGCCCTGCTGGACCGGCTGCCGGGGTTGCGGCTCGCGGTCCCGGCCGATGAAGTGCCGTTCAAGAAGGGCGCGTTGATCCGCGGGCCCGAGGCACTGCCGGTGACGTGGTGAGGTGCCGATGACGGCGACGGAGGGGCTGCTGGTGCCGCCGGGTCACGGCCGGGTCGTCCAGACACCGGCGCAGCACGTGACGTTCAAGGTGACCGGCTCGCACTCGCGGACCGCGTCGACCTTCGAGGTGGTGGTGCCGCCGGGGTTCGATGTCGGGGCCCATGTGCACACCCGTAGCGAGGAGTTGTTCTACGTGCTCGAAGGCGAGCTGGATGTCCTCGCCTTCGAGCCGCGGATCCGGACCCCTGACAACTGGCAGCGGTGGGAGTCGAGTTCGGGCACGCGGGTCGTACGGGCGACTCCGGGGACGGTGGTCGTCGTACCGCCCGGGTGTCCGCACGCGTTCTCGAACCCCACGGAGACGGCGGCGAAGATGTTTTTCCAGGCGTCTCCGCCGCCGGATCATGAGCGGTATTTCGAGGAGCTGTTGGAGATTCTCGGGGGTGGGGGGCCGCCGGATCATGCGGCTATCGAGGAGTTGCGGGGCCGGTACGACATCGAGCAGCTGACGCCGTTGAAACACCGGTGAGTTTCGTCGGTTCTTTGTCTGCGGCCCGGTGGGGGCTGAGCGCGCAGTTCCCCGCGCCCCTAAAACCGCTTAGGCACCCGTGTTTTTAAGGGGCGCGGGGAACTGCGCGCTCAGCCCCCACCGGGCCGCACTCGAATCTCAACGAATCGGCATCCCGGACAACGTCCGCGCGATCACCAGCCGCTGAATCTCACTGGTGCCCTCGAAGATCGTGTAGATCGCCGCGTCCCGGTGCATCCGCTCCACCGGATACTCACGGGTGTAGCCATTCCCGCCGAGGATCTGAATCGCCTGCCCGGTCACCTTCTTCGCCGTCTCGCTCGCGAACAGCTTCGACATCGACCCCTCGGCCGCCGTGAACTGCTTGCCGTTGACGGCCATCCAGGACGCCCGCCACACGAGCAGCCGCGCCGCGTCGATGGACGTACGCATGTCGGCGAGCTGGAAGGCGACACCCTGGTTGTCGATGATCGGGCGGCCGAACTGCTCGCGGGTCATCGCGTAGTCGAGGGCGACCTCGTACGCGGCACGGGCCGTGCCCACCGCCATCGCGCCGACGGCCGGGCGGGACGCCTCGAACGTGGCCATCGCCGCGTTCTTCACCCGCTCGCCGCCGCCGGCCTTCGCGCGCTCACGGGCGCGGGCGAGGCGCTCGTCGAGCTTCTCCTTGCCGCCGAGCAGGCAGGAACCGGGGATGCGTACGTCCTCCAGGACGACCTCGGCAGTGTGCGAGGCGCGGATGCCGTGCTTCTTGAACTTCTGCCCCTGGGACAGGCCCGGCGTGCCCGACGGGACGATGAAGGAGGCGTGGCCCTTGGAGCCGAGGTCCGCGTCGACGACCGCGACGACGACGTGGACGTTGGCGATACCACCGTTGGTCGCCCAGGTCTTGGTGCCGTTGAGCACCCACTCGCCCTTGGCCTCGTCGTACACGGCACGCGTGCGCATGGAGGCCACGTCGGATCCGGCGTCGGGCTCGGAGGAGCAGAAGGCGGCGACCTTCACGTCATTGGCGTCGCCGTACATCTGGGGGATCCAGGTGCCGATCTGCTCCTCGGTGCCGTTGGCGAGGACGCCGACCGCGGCGAGACCGGTGCCGACTATGGAGAGGGCTATGCCCGCGTCGCCCCAGAACAGTTCCTCCATGGCCATCGGGATGCCGAGGCCGGTGGGGTCGAAGTACTGCTGGGCGTAGAAGTCCAGGGAGTAGATGCCTACCTTCGCGGCCTCCTGGATGACCGGCCAGGGAGTCTCCTCACGCTCGTCCCATTCGGCGGCGGCGGGGCGGATGACGTCGGCGGCGAAGCCGTGCAGCCAGTCCCGCACCTCCTTCTGTTCGTCGTTGAGTTCCATGGTGAACTCGGCCATGACTCCTCCAGCAGCGCACTAGCATGTTACTTGCGGTAACGACAGAGTCTGTTACCGACGGGTAGGAAAAGTCAACTCCCGATGACCACTCGGCAGCCCGTTCGAGGCGTTGGGGCCATTGAGTGTTAGTTTGCGCAGGCGTCACCGATTCAGCACGGGTGGGGAGAGATCATGGACACCACGCAGCGGACCGATCAACAGCGGTCCGCCGACCGCCGACGGCGCGAGTTGTTGGAGGCCGCGGACAGAGTGGTGCTGCGTGATGGTCCGCAGGCCTCGATGAACGCGATCGCCGCGGAAGCGGGTATTACGAAGCCGATTCTGTACCGGCACTTCGGGGACAAGGGTGGACTCTACGCGGCTCTTGCCAAGCGGCATACGGATGCCCTGTTGTCTTCGTTGCGGGCGGCGTTGGATGCGCCCGCTGAGCGTCGGGAGCGGGTTGAGGCCACGCTCGACACCTACCTCGCCGCGATCGAGGCGCTGCCCCAGGTGTACCGGTTCCTGATGCATCCCGTGGAGGGTGGGCAGACCGCGGATCAGGGGTTCGACACGGGGAATCACTCTGTTCCGCTGCTCCGGCGTATGGGCGAGGAGTTGGCTCAGGTCATCGAGGAGCGGGTGGATCTCGGGCCCAACAGTCAGCAACTGGCTCGGGTGTGGGGGCATGGGATCGTCGGGATGATGCACGCGGCGGGTGACTGGTGGCTGGGTGAACGGCCTTGTTCCCGGGCTGAGTTGGTGCGGAGTTTGGCTGATCTGCTGTGGGGGCGGTTGGCTGCCGCCGGGGACAAGGTCGGTGGGCCGGGGTTTTAGCCGGTTGTATTTCGGGTGCGCGTCCGGTGGGGGCTGGTCGCGCAGTTCCCCGCGCCCCTAAAAAACCTCGCTCACCGGTGTTGAGGACTGGTCGCGCCCACGCGGCGAAGCCGCACATCGGCACAGCCCCGCACCCCTAAAAAAACCTCGCTCACCGGTGTTGAGAACTGGTCGCGCCCACGCGGCGAAGCCGCACATCGGCACAGCCCCGCGCCCCTAAAAAGACCTCGGTCACCGGTGTTGAGAGTTGGCCGCAACCCCTAGAGGCATCAGCCTCACCGGTGCCATGTCGCTCGGGCCACCTGTCGCATCAAGCGTTTGTGGCGCCAGCCCGTCAAGTGGTCCGCGTATACCCGGCCTTCCACGTGGTCGTACTCGTGCTGCAAGCACCTTGCGAACCAACCCGTGCCGTGGACGGTGATCGGGTCGCCGGTCATCGTGAAGCCCTCGATGACCGCGTGGTCGTAGCGCTCGGTTCCCGCCTCAAGGCCCGGCAACGAGAGGCAGCCCTCCGGGCCTCTCAGCACCACACCGTCCGTCTCCACCAGGCGTGGGTTCACCACATGGCCCAGGTGGCGGGTGTCCTCGTCGTCGGGGCAGTCGTAGACGAACACCCGCAGGGACTCGCCTACTTGGTTCGCGGCGAGGCCCACCCCCTGGGCCGCGTACATCGTCGCGAACAAGTCCTCTACGAGGCAGGCGAGTTCCGGGCCGAAGTCTGTTACCTCGGTGCACTGGGTATGGAGCAGGGGGTCGCCGAGCAGGGTGAGGGGACGGACTCGCCCGTGGGCGCCCGGGATGGAGCCGTATCGCATGGGCGCAAGGGTACGGTTCTCTACGGCGCACGCCCGCCGCGAGGGGTTCGCGGTGCCGCGGTTCGGGCACCGATAAGGATCTCGATAGGCTGAGGTCCACACCACGTTGCCGGAGGCAGAGGCGCGGCGCGTACGCAAGGAGGATCGAGAACTGATGGCAGGCAACTCGGACCCGCTCACGCCGCGGGCCAAGCTGGCCGTGACGGCGGGCAAGGCGGTCGCGGCGGCATCGCGTGCCGCGGGGCGGGGCAGCGGATCGGTGATCGGCGGCCGAGTGGCACTCAAACTCGACCCCGACCTGCTCGCCCGGCTCGCACAGAACCTGGACGTGACGCTCGTCTCGGCCACCAACGGCAAGACCACGACGACGCGTTTGATCGCCGAGGCCCTCGGGGCCGCCGGCGAGGTCGTCTCGAACGCGCTCGGCGCCAACATGCCCGCCGGCATCACCTCGGCGCTGGCCGGTGGCTCGGCCGCCAAGTTCGGTGTCATCGAGGTCGACGAGAAGTACCTCGCCGGCGTCGCCCGCGACACCGACCCCAAGTGCATCGCTCTGCTCAACCTCTCCCGCGACCAGTTGGACCGCGCGGCCGAGACCCGCATGCTCGCGGAGAACTGGCGTGAGGGGCTGTCGGGTTCCAAGGCCGTCGTCGTCGCCAATGCCGACGACCCGTTGGTCGTGTGGGCCGCTTCCTCCTCCCCGAACGTGATCTGGGTCGCCGCCGGGCAGATGTGGAAGGACGACGCCTGGTCCTGCCCGTCCTGCGGTGGCGTGATGCAGCGGCCCGGCGACGACTGGTTCTGCGGCGAGTGCGGATTCCGTCGGCCGACGCCGAGTTGGTCACTGTCCGGGGACCATGTTCTCGATCCGCACGGCTCCGCCTGGCCCATTCACCTCCAGCTGCCGGGGCGCGCCAACAAGGCCAACGCCGCGTCCTCCGCCGCGGTCGCCGCCGTCTTCGGGGTGCCGCCGCAGGTCGCCCTGGAGCGCATGTACCGGGTGCAGGCCGTCGCCGGACGTTATGACGTCGTCCAGTTCATGCAGCGCGACCTGCGTCTGCTGCTGGCGAAGAACCCGGCGGGCTGGCTCGAAACGTTCAGCCTGATCGATCCGCCGCCGACCCCGGTGATCCTCTCGGTGAACGCGCGCGGCGCCGACGGCACCGACACCTCGTGGCTCTGGGACGTCGACTACACCCGACTGACCGGCCACCCCATCTTCGTCGTGGGCGACCGCAAGCTGGACCTCGCGGTCCGCCTGGAAGTGGCGAACCAGCACTTCCAGGTCTGCGACAACCTCGACCAGGCCGTGCAGCAGGCGCCGCCCGGCCGGATCGAGGTCATCGCGAACTACACCGCGTTCCAGGACCTGCGCCGCCGCGTCGGCAACTGAGACTCAGAGGACGAATTGACCATGAGCGACAACCAGCTGCGTCTGGTGTGGATCTACCCGGACCTGCTGAGCACCTACGGCGACCAGGGCAACGCCCTTGTCGTGGAACGCCGGGCACGGCAGCGCGGCCTCGACGTGGCCCGGCTGGACGTGCGCAGCGACCAGCCCATCCCGACCTCGGGCGACATCTACCTGATCGGCGGCGGCGAGGACCGCCCGCAGCGCCTCGCGGCGGAGCGCCTGCGCCGTGACGGCGGCCTGCACCGGGCCGTCGGCAACGGCGCGATCGTCTTCTCGGTGTGCGCCGGCTACCAGATCCTCGGCCACGAGTTCATCAACGACCTCGGCCAGCGCGAGCCCGGCCTCGGCCTGCTCGACGTGGTGTCGACGCGCGGCGAGGGCGAGCGGTGCGTCGGTGACGTCCTCGGCGACATCGACGCCCGCCTGGGCCTGCCCCAGCTGACCGGCTTCGAGAACCACCAGGGCATCACCCATCTCGGCCCCACCGCCCGCCCGTTCGCGCAGGTGCGGCTGGGCAAGGGCAACGGCACGGGCGACGGCACGGAGGGCGCGTACAACGACACGGTGTTCGGGACCTACATGCACGGGCCCGTGCTCGCCCGCAACCCGCTGATCGCGGACCTGCTGCTGAAGCTGGCCCTCGATGTGAACGCGCTGCCGCCGATCGACGACCGCTGGTACGAGGCGCTCCGCAACGAGCGCATCGGCGCAGCTCAGCAGCCTGCCTGAACCAGGTCCGAGGGCGGGTGTCCATCTCCGCTTCGGATACCGGCAACCAGCCCGTCTGACGGCTCGTCCGCGCAGGTGAGCGGGGTCGTCCAGCAGGCGGACGCACGCTACGACCCCGCCCCCTTCTGCCGCTAGGGTGGCGGGGTTCATACCGGACAACGCGGTCCGGTCCCGGTCCACGTCGAGAAGGTTCTTTCGGGCTATGCGCATTGGTGTCCTCACGTCCGGCGGCGACTGCCCCGGCCTGAACGCCGTCATCCGGTCCGTCGTGCACCGCGCCGTCGTCGACCACGGCGACGAGGTCATCGGCTTCCGTGACGGCTGGAAAGGCCTCCTGGAGTGCGACTACCTCAAGCTCGACCTCGACGCGGTGAGCGGCATCCTCGCTCGCGGCGGCACCATCCTCGGCTCCTCCCGCGTCCAGCCCTCCCAGCTCCGGGACGGTGTCGAGCGGGCCCGAGGACATGTCGAGGAACTCGGCCTCGACGCGATCATCCCGATCGGCGGCGAGGGCACGCTCAAGGCCGCCAAGCTGATGTACGACGCCGGTCTCCCGGTCGTCGGCGTCCCCAAGACCATCGACAACGACATCGCGGTCACGGACGTCACCTTCGGCTTCGACACGGCGGTCGGTGTCGCGACCGAGGCGCTCGACCGGCTCAAGACCACCGCCGAGTCCCACCAGCGCGTCCTCGTCGTGGAGGTCATGGGCCGCCACACCGGTTGGATCGCGCTCCACTCCGGCATGGCGGCCGGCGCGCACGCCATCGTCGTACCTGAACGGCCCTTCGACATCGAGGAGTTGGCGGCGCGGGTCGGCGAACGCTTCGCAGCGGGCAAGAGGTTCGCGATAGTGGTCGCGGCGGAGGGCGCGAAGCCGCGGGCGGGGTCCATGGACTTCGACGAGGGCAAGAAGGACGTCTACGGTCACGAGCGCTTCGCCGGGATCGCTCGGCAGCTCTCCATCGAGCTGGAGGAACGGCTCGGCAAGGAAGCGCGGCCGGTGATTCTCGGGCATGTGCAGCGGGGTGGTACGCCGACCGCGTACGACCGTGTGCTTGCCACCCGGTTCGGGTGGCATGCGGTGGAGGCCGCGCATCGGGGGGAGTTCGGGAAGATGACCGCGCTTCGGGGGACCGACATCGTGATGGTGTCGTTGGCGGACGCGGTGGAGACGTTGAAGACCGTGCCTGCTGATCGGTATGAAGAGGCCGAGTGCGTGCTGTAGCTCGTGCGTGAGCGAAACTGCCCCCGGTCACGATCGTGACCGGGGGCAGTTCTAGTCTGTGTGCGGACAGACTTGCACAACCCCCACGAATCAGGAGCCGTTCGATGGATCACGGCGGGCACGGTATGACCATGGATCTGCCGCCGTTTACCTTTGCGCGCGGGCTTGAGTGGTCGGCCGACCCGTTCTTCCTGACCGCCTGCCTGCTCGGGCTCGGGCTGTACGGCTGGGGGGTCGTGCGGTTGCGGCGGCGGGGGGACGCATGGCCTGTGGGGCGGACGATCTCTTTCGTCATCGGTGTGCTGACCATCGGGCTGGTGATGTGCACCAAGCTCAACGACTACGGCATGGTCATGTTCAGCGTGCACATGGTGCAGCACATGGTCATCAGCATGCTGACGCCGATCCTGTTGCTGCTCGGTGCCCCGGTCACCCTGGCGTTGCGCGCGCTGCCTCCGGCGGCCCGGGGTCACAAGGGGCCCCGCGAGCTGCTGTTGATGTTTCTGCACAGCCGGTACATGAAGATCATCACGCATCCCGCGTTCACGATCCCGCTGTTCATCGCGAGCCTCTACGCGCTGTACTTCACGCCGATCTTCGATTTCCTGATGGGGTCGAAGACCGGGCACATCGCGATGATGGTGCACTTCCTGGCCGTCGGTGTGGTGTTCTTCTGGCCGATCATGGGTGTGGACCCGGGGCCGAGCCGGCCCGGCTATCTGATGCGGATGCTGGAGCTGTTCGCCGGGATGCCGTTCCACGCGTTCTTCGGCATCGCGTTGATGATGGCGTCGGAGCCGATGGTCGAGACGTTCAAGAACCCGCCCGCCTCGCTCGGCATCGACGCGCTCTCCGATCAGAACGCGGCCGGCGGTATCGCCTGGGCGTTCAGCGAGGTCCCGTCCGTACTGGTGCTGATCGCCCTGCTGTTCCAGTGGTACAGCTCGGAACAGCGGCAGGCCAAGCGCCAGGACCGGGCCGCCGACCGGGACGGCGACAAGGAACTTGAGGCGTACAACGCCTATTTGGCCTCATTGAACACACGAAGCAATTGAACACATGCGGCAACTGAACGGAAATTTAGTTCAGTAGCATAAGCGCGATGGGGGAACCGCCACCGGGGGGAGCGGTCATGACATTTCGCGCTGTTCTGCAAAGGACCGGAATTTCGATCGTCCGCAGGATCGCCGTGCTGCTCGGCTGCGTGCTGGTCGTGAGCGGACTGAGCGGATGCGGCGGGGGCGCACATTTGTTCGCCGTGCAGGCGGTCGCCGCACGAGTTCCGTCACTCGCGCCTTTCTTCGACGAGAAACAGGGACTGGGGCAGGACGCCGCAGTGCGTTCGATGCCCGTGCGGGGCAGCTTGCAGCAGGGGGACACGCCTGGGCTGTACGGGGGCACCAAGAAGCCGACCGTCTGTGACGTGGCTAAGCTCAAGAGGTTTCTGACCGATCCCGCGAATCGTCCGAAGGCCGTTGCCTGGTCGGGCGTACTGGGGATCACCACGGATCAGATACCGGCCTATCTGGATCGGCTCACACCCGTACTCCTGCGTCACGACACTCTCGTACAGAACCACGACTACAAAAAGGAAAAGGCCACGCCCTACAACTCCCTTCTCCAGGCGGGAATCGCGATTCTCGTCGACGAGCAGGGAGAACCCGCCGCGAAGTGCTCGTGCGGAAATCCACTGCGCCCCTTCAAGGGCGACGCGAGCCGTATTTCCGTCAAGTTCGCGGACGGCAACGAGAAGTGGAACGGATATCACGCGTCCTCGGTCGTGGCCGTGCGTCCGGCGCCGCGGAAGATGGAGGGACTCGCGCTCGTCGACGTCGACGATCCCGACACCGGCATCACGCGTCCGGTCGGTACGACGGGCAGGCACGACACCACCTTCGACGCCCGGCAGCAGCACGCTGTGCCCGACCTCGCGGGGGCGACGTTCGGGGACGCACGGCGGCAACTGGTGAGCAGGGGGCTGGCCGTCGGGTACGGCGGGAGTGCGGTGCCGTCCGACGATGCGCAGGTCACTGCTACCGATCCGCCGGCCGGGACCGAGCTGCGGTTCGGGGAGTACGTGCTGCTGAACGTGGCCGGTGGGACGAGTGGGGGCGCTGCTTCCACTCCCCCGGGTCCGACGACCTCCGGGCCGACGCTTGCTCCGCCGACGTCCACGGCACCGCCCTCGACGTCCGCACCAGCACCGCCCACGTCCTCGTCGCCGCCACCGTCCTCCCCCACGAACGACCCGCCACCGTCCAGCGGTTCGTCTACGACCGGTTCGCCCTCGGTGGTGTCCCACTCACCCCCGCCGAGCGCCCCGGTCATCAGCAGCGCGCCCGTCACCGCCGGCGCCTCCATGACGACCGGCACGCCCACCGCCACCACCGCCACCACGACCGAGACGTGACGCGGACCCGGAAGGAGGAGTCCGGATGCCACAGGGATCGCCGACCTCGGGAGTGGGCCGGGTCATCGCCGGCCGCTATCTCCTGTTGAACCGGCTGGGCAGTGGCGGGATGGGACATGTGTGGCTCGCACATGACCAGCGGCTGGCCTGTGAAGTCGCGCTCAAGGAGATCGTGTTCAGCAACCCGGCCTACGCCGACGCCGAACGGGAGGCCCGGGTCGCGCGGGCCCGGGCCGAGGCACGGAACGCGGCGGGGTTGCGCGGGCACCCCCATGTGGTGACCGTCCATGACGTGCTGGAGCACGAGGGGCTGCCCTGGATCGTCATGGAGTACGTGGCGGACGCCGTGGACCTGCGCGACATGGTCGGCCGGTACGGCTCCCTGGCCCCGGCGGAGTGCGCCCGCATCGGGCTCGCCGTACTCGACGCGCTGACCGCCGGGCACCAGCGGGGCGTGATGCACCGGGACGTGAAACCGGCGAACATCCTGCTCGCGCCGGACCGCACCGGTTCGCCGTATGCCCGCGTCCTGCTCACCGACTACGGGATCTCCGTGCAGCCGGACGCCGGGGAGACGCGGTACACGCTGACGTCCGTGCTCGTCGGTACGGCGGGTTATCTGGCGCCGGAGCGGGCCACGGGCGGGCCGCCGACCGCCGCGGCCGACCTGTTCTCGCTGGGCTGCACGCTGTACCACGCCGTCGAGGGCCACGGCCCCTTCGTCCGCGAGACCCCGCTCGCGGAGATCACCGCGGTGGTCATGGAGGACCCGCTGCCCCCGGTCCACGCGGGCGCCCTGTCCCCGCTGCTCCACGCGATGCTGGAGAAGGATCCGCTACGGCGGATTCCGGCGCCGGAGGCCGAGGCGGCGCTGGCGCGGATCGTGACGCCGCAGACGGACCCGGGGGCGGGGGCGGGATCGTATGCCCGGACCCAGACCGACCTCGGCTCGCCATCACCCTGGGAGGGGCAGGCGGTGCCCTTCACGGCAGGGCAGCCACCTCCCTCGTCCTCCCCCGGCGGCCGGCGCCGTCGCCCGCGTCCCCGGCTCCTCCAGGCCGTCCTCGCGGGCCTGCTCGGGCTCGCCCTCGCCCTGGGCGGCGTCTGGTACGCCATGGCCCACCAGTCGTCCGGCGACAACACGAGCGCGAAGAAGGACAGTTCGCCGTACGGCAGCACCGTCGGGCTCTCCGCGCCGCTCAAGAACGGCGACTGTGTCACCGCCGACTGGCCCGGTGGGAAGCCCTTCCAGGGGACGCCGAGGCTCGCCGTCGACCCCACCTGCCGGAACTCCGTGCCCGACGGGCAGGTGATGGCTTTGGTCTCCACCGCGTCCGCGGGAGAGGCGCGCGAGGTCGGGGCGGACCGGTGTGCGGAGCGGACGCGGGAGGTGCGGGAGAAGCTCGCGGACGTGCGGGGCTTCGCCGTCGTACCGACCGACGCGGGTTTCGAGGCCGCCGGGCATCGCACCGCGTGTCTGGTGCTGGGCGCGCACGGGCCGGTCTACGGGCCGCTGGGCAGCCGTCGCGCCCTAGGGTCGGCGTTCGCGGACACGTCGACGATGCAGAAGCGGGACTGTCTGGCCGTGCCCTCGGACCGGGCCGCGAGCCTGGTCGCCTGCACCGGCAAGCATGATCAGGAAGTGCTCGGGTTCACCCGGTTGGGCGCCGGCGTCACGCTGGCCCAGGCGCGTACGGAATCGGACGCCGCGTGTGCCCGGGATGTCCCGCCGGCCGACTACGGCTTCGATCCGTCGGTCTACGAGGCGGCCTCCTGGACGAGTCAGGGACCGTGGAAGTCGGGTACACATTTCGTCGTGTGCGCCGTTCGGAGGCAGAACGGGGGCACCATGGAGGGGGACGAATCTTGAGGAGGGTGTTGCGATGCCCGGTTCCACGAAGACCATGGGGGTGATCACCGTCGGCGGTCTGGTGGTGGTGACGGCCTACACGGTGGCGCTCGGGAGTAACGGCTGGCTGTGGTTCGGCTGGGTCGTGCTCGGGCTGATCACCCTCGGGATGGTGGCCACGCGCAGCACCTGACCCCCGCTACGGCTCACTCCGCCGGCTCGCCGAGTGCACGCCCGGCTGGTACTTCGGCAGCCGGGCGGTGATCTTCATGCCCGCTCCCACGGCGGTCTCGATGACGAGGCCGTAGTCGTCGCCGTAGACCTGGCGGAGCCGGTCGTCGACGTTGGACAGGCCGATGCCGCCCGAGGGGCTGACCTCGCCCGCCAGGATGCGGCGGAGCAGGTCGGGGTCCATGCCGGCGCCGTCGTCCTCGATGACGACAAGTGCCTCGGCGCCCGCGTCCTGCGCGGTGATGCTGATCCGGCTCTTGTCGGCCTTGCCTTCGAGGCCGTGCTTCACGGCGTTCTCGACGAGCGGTTGCAGGCAGAGGAACGGGAGCGCTACCGGCAGTACCTCGGGCGCGATCTGCAGGGTGACGGAGAGCCGTTCGCCGAAGCGGGCGCGGACGAGCGCCAAGTAGTGGTCGATGGCGTGGAGTTCGTCGGCGAGGGTGGTGAAGTCGCCGTGCCTGCGGAACGAGTAGCGGGTGAAGTCGGCGAATTCCAGGAGCAGTTCGCGGGCGCGTTCGGGGTCGGTGCGGACGAAGGACGCGATCACCGCGAGCGAGTTGAAGATGAAGTGCGGGGAGATCTGGGCCCGAAGTGCCTTGATCTCGGCCTCGATCAGACGGGTACGGGACTGGTCCAGATCCGCCAACTCCAGTTGTACGGAGACCCAGCGGGCCACCTCTCCAGCGGCTCGGACGAGGACAGCCGACTCGCGCGGTGCGCAGGCGACCAGTGCGCCGTGGACCCGGTCGTCGACGGTGAGCGGGGCGACCACGGCCCAGCGCAACGGGCAATCGGGGGCGTCGCAGTTGAGCCGGAACGCCTCGCCCCGGCCGGTCTCCAGGGGGCCCGCGAGCCGTTCCATGATCTCGGTCCGGTGATGGTCGCCGACGCCCTCCCAGGCGAGGACCTGCTTCTGGTCGGTCAGGCACAGCGCGTCGGTGCCGAGGAGTGTGCGCAGTCTCCGGGCGGAGCGGCGGGCCGTCTCCCCGGTGAGCCCGGCACGCAGCGGGGGCGCGGCGAGGGACGCGGTGTGCAGGGTCTGGAAGGTGGCGTGCTCGACCGGGGTGCCGAGCCCGCCGAGGCTCTCGGGGCGTGCGGTGCGTCGGCCGAGCCAGAACCCGGCGGCCAGCAGCGGGAGTACGGCGACGCAGAGGCCGGCCAGGAATCCGCTCATGTGGCCTCCTCCGCAAGGCAGTTGGGCGATCCGCCCGCGGCGGCGCCGAAGCCGCGCCCGGACTCCGTCACGCCTTCACCTCCGCCCGCAGCTCCTCCGGCAGATGGAACCGCGCCAGGATCGCCGCCGTGCCCGTCGGCACCCGGCCCGGCGTGGCCAGGGACACCAGCACCATGGTGAGGAACCCCAGCGGCACCGACCAGAGCGCGGGCCAGGCGAGCAGGGCGTGCAGGGGTCCGGTGCCGGGGAAGCCCGCCATGGTCGCGGCCACCGCGACGAACGCCGACCCGCCGCCCACCAGCATCCCGGCCGCCGCACCGGGCGGGGTGAGCCGCGTCCACCAGATGCCGAGGACCAGCAACGGGCAGAAGGAGGACGCCGACACGGCGAACGCCAGTCCCACGGCGTCGGCGACGGGCAGCCCGCCGACGAGGACGCTCGCCGCCAGCGGTACGGCCATGGCGAGAACCGTGCCGAGCCTGAAGTGCCGTACTCCGCGCGACGGGAGGACGTCCTGGGTGAGGACCCCGGCGACGGCCATGGTCAGCCCGGAGGCGGTGGACAGGAACGCGGCGAAGGCGCCGCCCGCGACCAGCGCGCCGAGCAGGTCTCCGCCGACGCCGCCGATCATGCGGTCGGGCAGCAGGAGGACGGCCGCGTCGGCGTCGCCGGTGAGGGTGAGTTCGGGGGTGTACAGGCGGCCGAGGGCGCCGTAGACGGGCGGGAGGAGGTAGAAGGCGCCGATCAGGCCGAGGACGGCGACCGTGGTGCGGCGGGCGGCTACGCCGTGCGGGCTGGTGTAGAAGCGGACGACGACGTGGGGCAGGCCCATGGTGCCGAGGAAGGTGGCGAGGATGAGGCCGTACGTCGCGTACAGCGGGCGTTCCTCGCGGCTGGCGGCCAGCGAGGTCGACATGCCGCCGTTGGTGCCGCGGTCGGCGACGGGGACGGGGACGGGGGCGCCCTTGGCGAAGGTGAGGCGGGTGCCGCGCTCGATGTGGTGGGTGCCGGCGGGGAGTTGGAGCTTGGCGGCGTCGTGGGTGTGGCCGTCGACCTTGCCGGTCACCGTGACCGTGAGGGGGCGGTCGAGCCTGAGGTCGAGTGTCTCGTCGACCCGAACTGCCCTTTGTTCGCGGAACGTTGCCGGTTCCTCGAAGGCGTGCCGGGGTGCTCCGTCGCTCTGCCAGGCGAGGATCAGGAAGAGGGCGGGGACGAGCAGCGCGGTGAGCTTCAGCCAGTACTGGAAGGCCTGCACGAAGGTGATGCTGCGCATGCCTCCGGCCGCGACGGTGGCGACCACGACGACGGCCACGATCAGTCCGCCGAGCGAGTCGGGCGCGCCGGTGAGGACGGTCAACGTGAGCCCCGCGCCCTGGAGTTGAGGCAGCAGATACAGCCAGCCGACGCCGACGACGAAGGCGCCCGCGAGGCGTCGTACGGCGTGCGAGGCGAGGCGGGCCTCGGCGAAGTCGGGGAGGGTGTAGGCGCCGGAGCGGCGCAGGGGGGCGGCGACGAACAGCAGGAGGACCAGGTATCCGGCCGTGTAGCCGACCGGGTACCAGAGCATGTCGGGGCCCTGGACGAGGACCAGGCCTGCGATGCCCAGGAACGAGGCCGCGGAGAGGTATTCGCCGCTGATGGCGGCCGCGTTGAGGCGGGGGCCGACGGTGCGGGAGGCGACGTAGAAGTCGGAGGTGGTGCGGGAGATGCGCAGGCCGAAGGCGCCGACGAGGACCGTCACCACGACGACGAGGGCGACCGCCGGTACCGCGTAACTGGAGTTCACCCGGCTCAGCGGTCCTCGACGAGGCGGACGAAGTCGCGTTCGTTGCGTTCGGCTCGGCGCACGTACCAGAGGGCGAGGAGGACGAGCGGGGCGTAGAGGCAGAAGCCGAGGATCAGCCATTCGAGGCGGTGGGAGTCCGGGGTCGCCGCGAAGACGAGGGGCAGCGGGCCGACCAGGAGGACGAGGACCGCGAACACCGTGAGGGCGGCGCGGAGTTGGGTGCGCATGAGGGAGCGGACATAGGTGTGGCCGAGGGTGGTCTGTTCGTCGATCTCGGTGCGGGGGCGGGAGTAGCCGGAGGCGCGGCGGGTGCGGCGGGGCGGTCCGGTGACAACGACCCTGCGTTCGGTGGGGTCTTGAGGCACCGTCAGGACCTCCGCATCAGCAGGTCGCGCAGTTCGCGGGTGTGGCGGCGGCTGACCGGGAGTTCCTCGTCGCCCACGAGAACGCTCACCGTGCCCGCGTCCAGGCGGAGTTCGCCGATGTGGCGCAGGGCGACGAGGTGGCGGCGGTGGATGCGGACGAAGCCGCGGGCGCGCCAGCGGTCCTCCAGGGTGGACACCGGGATGCGGACGAGGTGGCTGCCCCGGTCGGTGTGCAAACGGGCGTAGTCGCCCTGCGCCTCCACGTGGGTGATGTCGTCGACGGCCACGAAGCGGGTGACGCCGCCGAGTTCGACGGCGATGTGGTCGAGGTCGGGTTCGTGCACGGGTATCCGCGGTGCGGAGCCGCCGAGTTCGGCCGCCCGGCGCACCGCCTCGGCGAGCCGTTCCTTGCGGACGGGTTTCAGCACGTAGTCAACTGCCTTGAGATCGAAGGCCTGTACGGCGAAGTCCTCGTGCGCGGTGACGAACACGACGAGCGGCGGCTGCGCGAAACCCGTCAGCAGCCGTGCCATGTCGAGCCCGTCGAGGCCGGGCATCTGGATGTCGAGGAACACGACATCGATCGCCTCCGGGCCGTCCGGGCCTGATTCCAGGGCCCTGTTGATACGGCGCAGCGCCTCGGTCGCGTCGCCCGCGCCCTCCGCGCTGCCGATGCGTGGATCGGCGTTGAGCAGGTAGAGCAACTCCTCCAGCGAGGGGCGTTCGTCGTCGACGGCGAGGGCGCGCAGCATGAAGGTGGAGTGTAGGAGTAATTCGTACGGCTGGACATGTACCGGGCGTGGACGTTCGCGCTGGATACAGTGCCGACATGAACAGCAGGACCACCCCGTTCGACGAACTCGACCGGAAGATCATCACCGCGTTGATGGCGAACGCCAGGACCAGTTTCGCCGAGATCGGCGGGGCGATCGGGCTGTCCGCGACGGCGGTGAAGCGGCGCGTGGACCGGCTGCGGGAGACGGGGGTGATCACCGGGTTCACGGCGACGGTGCAGCCGTCCGCGCTCGGCTGGCGCACGGAGGCGTACGTGGAGGTGTACTGCGAGGGCGCCGCGCCCCCCAGGCGGCTCGCGGAGGTGGTGCGCAACCATCCGGAGATCACCGCGGCGATGACGGTGACGGGTGGTGCGGACGCGCTGCTGCATGTGCGGGCGACCGATGTCGTGCACTTCGAGGCGGTGCTGGAGCGCATCCGGCAGGAGCCGTTCATCCGGAAGACGATCAGCGTGATGGTGCTGTCCCATCTCCTCCCGGAAAGCCCGGAGGCGGGCGCGACCCATCCCGCACCGGACGACGCATCAGACCTGCGCTGACGCCGTCAAAGACGCAGCATTCCTGCGCGGACACGCAGCCTTCATCGCTTGTCGCGCGTATTGGTCTCTTTCTACCGTGGTGTCAACCCCAGTCGTCATCACAGGAAGCGGAGGGACCCCTCTGTGCCTGACACCCGTGTGCGGCGCCGGCGGCGCTTTCTCGTCTGCGAACCCAGACACTTCGCCGTGCAGTACGCGATCAACCCCTGGATGCATCCGGACACCCAGGTGGACGTCGATCTCGCCCAGGAGCAGTGGCGGACGCTGATCGACACCTACCGCTCGCACGGCCACACCGTCGACACGGTGGCGCCGGTGGCCGGTCTCCCGGACATGGTCTTCGCCGCGAACTCGGCGGTCGTCGTCGACGGCCGCGTCTTCGGCTCCCTCTTCCACGCGCCGGAGCGGCGCCCCGAGTCCGACCACTACGACATGTGGTTCAAGGCGGCGGGCTACGACGTCCACCGCCCCGAGTCGGTGAGCGAGGGCGAGGGCGACCTGATCCCGACCGGCCGTTACGTCCTGGCCGGCACCGGGTTCCGTACGACCCGCGAGGCCCATCGCGAGGTGCAGGAGTTCTTCGGCGTCCCGGTGATCAGCCTGACGCTGGTGGACCCGTACTTCTACCACCTGGACACGGCGCTGTTCGTCCTGGACGACGACAACATCGCGTACTACCCGGAGGCGTTCTCGCCGGGCAGCCGCGAGGTGCTCGCGCGGCTGTACCCGGACGCGGTGCTCGCGACCCGCGAGGACGCGATGACGTTCGGCCTCAACTCGGTCTCCGACGGCCGTCATGTCTTCATCTCCCCCCGGTCCGAGGCGCTCGCCTCGCGCCTCGCCGACCACGGTTACGTCCCCGTCCCCGTCGACCTGTCGGAGTTCCACAAGGCCGGCGGCGGCATCAAGTGCTGCACCCAGGAGATCCGCTCATGACCGCACCCGCCAGTGCCCGTACGTCCGCCGACCTCATCCGCGCCGAGGAGCCGGTCCTCGCGCACAACTACCACCCGCTGCCCGTGGTCGTCGCCCGCGCCGAGGGCACCTGGGTGGAGGACGTCGAGGGCCGCCGTTACCTCGACATGCTCGCGGGCTACTCGGCCCTCAACTTCGGTCACCGCCACCCGGTGTTGATCGAGGCCGCCCACCGCCAGCTCGACCAGCTCACCCTCACCTCCCGCGCCTTCCACAACGACAAGCTGGCCGAATTCGCCGAGCGGCTCGCGGAGTTGACCGGCCTCGACATGGTGCTGCCGATGAACACCGGCGCGGAGGCGGTCGAGAGCGGCATCAAGGTCGCCCGCAAATGGGCCTACGACGTGAAGGGCGTCCCCGCCGACCGGGCGACCATCGTCGTCGCGGCGGAGAACTTCCACGGCCGTACGACGACGATCGTCAGCTTCTCCACGGACGAGACCGCGCGGGCGGGCTTCGGTCCCTTCACGCCGGGCTTCCGGATCGTGCCGTACAACGACCTCGCCGCGCTGGAGGCGGCCGTCGACGAGACCACGGCGGCGGTCCTGATCGAGCCCATCCAGGGCGAGGCCGGGGTCATCATCCCGGACGCGGGTTACCTGGCCGGCGTACGTGAACTCACCCTCCGCAAGGGCTGCTTGTTCATCGCGGACGAGATCCAGTCGGGGCTGGGCCGCACGGGCCGCACGCTGGCGGTGGACCACGAGGGTGTCGTCCCGGACGTGCTGCTGCTCGGCAAGGCGCTCGGCGGCGGGATCGTGCCGGTGTCTGCGGTCGTCGCGCGCCGGGAGGTGCTGGGGGTACTGCACCCCGGCGAGCACGGTTCGACGTTCGGCGGCAACCCGCTCGCCGCGGCGGTCGGCACGGCGGTCGTCGAACTGCTGGAGACCGGCGAATTCCAGCGCAGGGCGACGGAGTTGGGCGTAGTCCTGCGGGACGGCCTGACCGAGCTGGTCGGCAAGGGCGTGGTCGGCTTCCGCGCGCGGGGCCTGTGGGCGGGCGTCGACGTCGACCCGGCGATCGGCACGGGGCGCGAGATCAGCGAACGCCTCATGCGCGAGGGCGTGTTGGCCAAGGACACGCATGGCTCAACGATTCGGCTGGCGCCGCCGCTGACCATTACGGCGGATGAACTTCGGTCTGCTGTGGGGGCGTTGGAGAGGGTGCTGACGCAGGGGGCGTAGGCCTGCGGGAGTTGTGGGGGCTGGCTGGATCGGCCGAGGGGGGTGGTGGTCGGTCCAGCCAGACCCGTGGGCGGTCCAGCCAGGCCCGTGGGGAGGTGGGTAACTCCCTTGCGGTAGCGGCAACTTGCCCGTCGCGCCGCGCTCCGCTCCGCATGACAGGAGGGCGCTGCCGCGAGGAGCGTGAGGCGCGCGGTCGGTTGGGCGGAGGCACGAGAGTTGGCCTAGTCAGAGCAGGCAGGGATACACGCAACTCCGGGCAGCAGAGGCTACTTTTCCACCGCGCTCTGTTCCACGGGAGTGCCGGTTCCGCTGTCGGCCAGGGCTGCCTGGGCGAGGAGACGGCGGGCCAGGTCGCGGGCCTCGGCCACGGTGAGGGAGGCCCAGAGTCCGGGCTCGCCGCGCACGACCGGACCCACGTCCAGGGTGACCCGGCTGATCGGGCGTTCCGGGATCGCCAACAGCAGTCGCCTTACCGCGACCTGTCGCCCGCAGGTGGTCACCAACGGCGCTTCACCTGACGGCGGGAGCGGCTCCTGCCCTGACCGATTCATCTCCTCCACGACCTTCCCTGAGTACCCGGCGAGGTATCAGGAGCAGCGCCGAACGGGCCCGGGTTGTTCCCGGGGACCGGTGCCGCCACCCGTTCGGATCGGCGGGAGGGACGGCTGCTTCTCGTCGGTGGGGTCCGGCCCATGGCGAGGCGTGCCGCAGCGAGGCGTGGTCGTACCGCTGGTTTGCCGGGCGTCGCAGCGTTCCACCGGCCACGGTCCTGAATCCGGGCGAGTTCGCGGCCAGGGACACGGCAGCGAGCCGCGTGACCACGCCCGTGCAGCACCTGCAACAGCACCGGCCCCGTCTCATGGCGATGTCCCCGGCCGGTTGCCCCAGCGCGCGGCGCAGCCCGTTCGGCCACGCCCGCATCACACCCTCTTCCCCCTCTACCGGGAACCCCCTATCGCGCGCCCACCGGAAACCCTCGCCCCGCCGATCGGTCCCTCCGGCCTCGCGCACGCCCCCAACAGCAGCGGCCGGCCCCCGGTGCGAACGCCGCCCACCGCAGCCCCCGACCGGTGTCGACCCACACCCTCCAGCCCCGTAGCCCACCGTGCACCCCCACCCACCCCACCGTGGCGGTCACGAACCGTCCGGTGAACCCCGGGCGAATTCTCGCCCGCCCTCCGGTCAGAACAGGGTCAAGGGACGCGGTGGGGGCCGTAGCGCACTCATAAGATCGCTGGCACCGCCATCTTTCGTACGACTCCCCACTGGAGGGCCCGGCGTGTCCGAAACCGCGCGCGGCGCCGATGCCGATGCCGAGCCTGGTCCGGCGCCGGCCTCGGTGCTGACCTCGCCCACGCCCGAACCCCGTAGGGACCACCGTCGCCGCACCGTGCTGCTCGCGGCCGGTGCGCTGGTCGCCGTGGCGGCCGTGGGAGCCGGAGTGCTCACCGCTCGCGGGTCCGGATCGGACGGTAAGGACGCCACTGCCGCCGGCGGGCTCCCGCACACCACCGTCGAGGTCGCGACCTCCGGATGCGGCAGCGGCTGGACACATCCGCAGGCCGGTCACCAGGTCTTCGAACTGCACAACACGTCCAGTACGGCGGCCGAGGTCTATCTGACCGATCCGACAACCGGCGCCGTTTACGGCGAGGTCGAAGGGTTGGCTCCGGGTACCGTCCGGCCGCTCGGAGTCACCCTCGGGAACGGCTCGTACGCCTTCAAGTGTCTGCCCGACGACGCCGATGCCGTGACCGGGCCCACCGTGCGGATCACCGGTTCGAAGGTGAAGAGCGGGCCCGCGGCCACACCCATCACTCAGCAGGAACTCATCCCGCCGACACTCGCCTACCAGAAGTGGATTCAGGCCCGGACCGTCGAACTCGCCCAGAAGACCGACGTGTTGCGGGCCGCCGTCGATCGTGGTGACCTCGCCGCCGCCCGTAAGGCCTGGCTGCCCGCGCATCTCGTGTACGAGCGGATGGGCGCCGCCTACGGCACGTTCGGTGACTCCGACGGGGCGATCAACGGCACCACGGCCGGGCTCGCGGGCGGGGTGCACGACGCCGGGTTCACCGGGTTCCACCGGGTCGAGTACGGGCTGTGGCACGGCGAGTCGGCGAGCGGGCTGCGTGGTCCCGCCGATCAACTCGCCAAGGACGTGCACGCGTTGGAGAGCAGTTGGCCCTCCCAGCGGATCGATCCGGCCGACACCGGGCTGCGTGCGCACGAGATCCTGGAGAACACCGTGCAGTTCGAGCTGACCGGCCGCACCGACTACGGCAGCGGCACCAACCTCGCCACCGCCCGCGCCAACCTCGACGGCACCCGCGTACTGCTCGGGTATCTGCGGCCGCTGTTGAAGACCCGGGACGCGGGGTTCGCCGAACTGGGCGACTGGATGGACCGGGCCCAGCACGCCCTGGACGGCCTCGACCACTCCGGGACGTGGACACCGCTCTCCCAACTCTCGCGTCCGCAGCGGGAGAAGGTCGACGCCGACCTCGGTGGACTGGTCGAGCGGCTGGCCGACGTGGCCGCCCTCACGGACGTACGGAGGACCGCGTGAAGCGCCTGAACGAGGTGGGCCGCCGGGGTTTCCTGGCGAGTGCGGCGGCCGTGGCCGGTGGCGGTCTTGTCGCCGCCGACCGTGGTGCCGCCGCGGCTGCCGCGCAGACGCCGGTCGCCACCGTGCCCTTCCACGGGGTCCATCAGGCCGGGATCGTCACCCCGGCGCAGCGCGCCACGGCGTTCGTCTCCTTCGACACCACCGCCGAGGACCGGACCGAACTCACCGACCTGCTCCGGACGTTGACCGACCGGGCCCGCTTCCTCACCAGCGGCGGCAGCCCGGAAGACCTCGGCATCACCGCCCCGCCCTCCGACTCGGGCACGCTCGGCCCAGACCTCCCGGCCGACCGGCTGAGCGTCACCGTCGGCGTCGGGGCGTCCCTCTTCGACGACCGCTACGGGCTCGCGAAGCTCACGCCCCGCCGGCTGACCGCGATGCCGTCGTTCCCGGACGACGATCTCAACTCCGCCTGGTGTCACGGCGATCTGAGCGTGCAGTTCTGCGCGGACAGCGCGGACACCGTGCTGCACGCGCTGCGCGATGTCACCCGGCACACGCGCGGCGGGCTCCAAGTCCGGTGGCGGACGGACGGGTTCATCAGTCCGCCGCGTCCCTCGGGCACCCCGCGCAACCACCTCGGGTTCAAGGACGGCATCGCCAACCCGGAGGTGACCGACGCCCGCGCGATGAACGACCTTGTGTGGGTGGGCGGTAGCGGCGGCGAGCCGGACTGGGCGACCGGCGGCAGCTATCAAGTCGTACGGCTCATACGGATGTTGGTGGAGTTCTGGGACCGCGTCTCCATCACCGAGCAGGAGCGGATGTTCGGCCGCGCCCGGGACACCGGCGCCCCGTTGGACGGGCGGCACGAGAAGGACACGCCCAATTTCGCGCAGGATCCGCAGGGCGATGTGATCCCGCTCGACAGTCATATCCGGCTCGCCAACCCGCGCACCACGCAGAGCGCCGATCAGCGCATCCTGCGCCGGGGTTACAACTACGACCGGGGCGTGGACAGCAACGGCAACCTCGACATGGGCCTGCTGTTCTGCTGCTACCAGCAGGACCTCGCCCGGCAGTTCGAGAACGTGCAGAAGCGGCTGGCCGGTGAACCGCTGGTCGACTACATCTCGCCGTACGGTGGCGGCTACTTCTTCGCGCTGCCCGGGGTGCGGGACACGTCCGACTGGCTGGGCCGCACCCTGCTGACCTGAGGCACCTCAGACCTGAGACATCGCCGATCCGAGACACGAGTCAAGAACAGGCCAACAGACCATGAGAATTTCCTGACCCGGCGTTCGCTCTCACGTCATTGCCGCTCCCCCGCCCCGCCGTCACCATTGCCCAGGCTACGGCGGTAGATGCCACGGCCATGGACGGTGTGGCAGCAGAACCACTGCTCCCGGAAGGCGAGACAGCATGATCGGCAAAGGAAGAAACCCCGGTGCACGGCGCCGGTTGACGCGCGTGGGCGCTTTGCTCGGCGCCGCGGCCCTGGCCACCGCGGGCGGGGCCGTGCCCGCGTCGGCGGCCTCGCACGGCCACCAGCCCTCGGGCAGCACGCACACGTCGACGCCGATCAAGCACGTGGTCGTGATCTACGACGAGAACATCTCGTTCGACCACTACTTCGCCACCTACCCGCAGGCCGCGAACACCGACGGCACCAAGTTCAAGGCCGCAGCGCACACACCGAAGGCCGACAACCTGCTCAACGCCGGGCTGCTGAAGAAGAACTCGAACCTCTACACGCCGACGCGGCTGAGCAGTTCGCAGGTGATGACCTGCGACCAGAACCACTCCTACGGCCCCGAGCAGTACGCGGCCGACGGCGGCAAGGCCGACAAGTACGTCGAGAACACCGAGGTCAACAAGTGCACCGGCCTCTTCGGTGAGCCCGGTCTGGTGATGGACTACTACGACGGCAACACCGTCACGGGCATGTGGAACTACGCCCAGCAGTACGCCCTCAACGACCATTCGTTCAGCTCGAATTACGGCCCCTCGACGCCCGGTGCCCTGAACCTGATATCGGGTCAGACGCACGGCGTGGTCTCCGTCGACCCGGCCTCGGGCACCGAGAACCCGAAGCAGACGTCGACGCCGGACTCGTACGCCGTGGTCTCCCCGAACGCGAAGGGTGTCGGCACGGTCATCAACGACCCCGACCCGGCCTTCGACGACTGCTCGGACAAGGACCACACCGCGACCAGCGCGCTCGCGGAGATGCAGGGCAAGAACATCGGCGACCTGCTCAACTCCAAGAACGTGAGCTGGGGTTGGTTCCAGGGCGGCTTCCGGCCCAGCACCGCTTGGGACGGCAAGAGCGGCGACTACGCGCAGTGCGCCGGCGCCACCCACACCAACGTCGGCGGCGCAGCATCCGAGGACTACAGCCCGCACCACTCGCCGTTCCAGTACTACAAGTCGACGTCCAACCCGCACCACCTGGCCCCGAAGTCCGTCGCCGAGATCGGGCACAACGGCCGGGCGAACCACAACTACGACCTGACCGACTTCGACGCCGCGCTGAAGGCCAACAACCTTCCCGCCGTGAGCTTCCTGAAGGCGGCCGAGTACCAGGACGGGCACGCCGGCTACTCGGACCCGGCCGACGAGCAGAACTTCCTGATCAAGGAGATCAACGCCCTGCAGAAGTCGCCCGAGTGGAAGTCGACGGCGGTCGTGCTCGCCTACGACGACTCCGACGGCTGGTACGACCACGTCTCCTCGAAGGTGCTGAACGGCTCGATGGACTCGACCGTCGGCTCCAACAGCAAGGCCACGGACAGCCCGGCCTGCCAGTCCGGTCCGGCCGCGAAGGGCGGCTACGCGGACCGCTGCGGTCCCGGTACCCGGCAGCCACTGCTGGTCATCTCGCCGTACAGCAAGGTCAACAAGATCGACCACACGGCCACCGAGCAGGCGTCGATCACGCAGTTCATCGAGGACAACTGGCACACGGGCCGCATCGGTGACGCGTCCTTCGACCAGCGGGCGGGCACCCTCGGCGGCATGTTCGACTTCCGGCACCCCAACGACAAGCAGGTGCTGCTGAATTCGAATGGTTCCGTGAAGTCGGTGAAGCGGATCCCGCACTACACGCAGACGTCGTCGACGGCCACGAAGGCCCCGTACCCGGCGTACGTCCAGGACCTGAGGGCGCAGAACGTCGCGGACAGCAGCACGTCCGCCACGGCCCTGCCGGTCGCCGCAGGAGCCGGCCTGGTCACGGCGGTTGGCGCGACCACGGCCTTCGCCCTGTACCGGCGCCGGTCGCGCGCCAGGGGCGTGACCGCGTCCATGTGACCCTGTTTTACTGAGCGTTGGAGGGCGGCGAGGAGATCTCGCCGCCCTCCGTCGTGCCCGGCGGCGGCCTGATCTCCACCGGTTCCACGCGGCGACACCTGCCCCTACACTGGCAGCTCACGAGGTACCGGGTGACCTGCGAGAACAGGTCGGTCGAGCCGACCCGCCGGAGTGAGGAGCGACCCCCCTTGTTCTACTACCTCCTGTAATTTTCCCGCATCCTTCTGACCTGGACTTATGGCGGCCGAAACGGCTGTGACCTGCTAGGACGGGTTACAGAGGCGATCGGAGGCAGTCAGAGGAAAACGCTCTGATTCGACCCCGGTTCGACCCGGGTCGCTCGGAGGCAGTCAGAGGCGATCCCTCTGATTTTGGCTCCGGGTGGACCCGAGTTGGCCGGCTCGATCAGGGCACCAACCTCGACACACTCCGCTTCGCCCCGGTCGAGCCGCGATGGGGACGCCTGCCTCCCATCGGAGCCAGACATACGAAAGCCTCCAGGACTGCAATCCTGGAGGCTTCGTCTGGCACCGATTGGAGGTCGGTTCCGGGCACCACCCGTGGTTTTAGCGGGCCTGGGTGGCGTCCACGTCTTTGCGAGACGTCTCCAGAATGCCATACGACATACCGGCTCCGCACTACTCGCAGCATGCTTCACCCCAGTCAGAGGCAGTCACAGGCACCTACACCTCGCGGCAGGGGCTCGCCAACCTCCCGCCAGCGGCGGCTGATCTGGTCCTTGTCGGAGACCTCACCGGCCGCTACGCGGCGGGGAGTTACAGCCGGCTCGATCGTGAGGGACAGGTAGTCCCGCGTCAGGTCCGGACGGGCCTGGCGGAGCACGGTCACCGCATCACCGCGGCGATCGCCTGCCATGTGGCCCGGCACGGGGGCAGCGTCAGCCAGTTGACGCACCTCCTCCTGCACCCGGATCACGAGGGCGGCAGGCACGCCCGGCACATCGCCCTGCGCTCCGGCCAGGCCCGCGCTCTCGCCTACATCGAGCGCGTGTGGAGGAACGCCAGCGCCACGGTCACCAGCACCGTGGGGGTCGCGTCGCGACAGGACGTGTACGAAGACCTCGCGGCTCTCCGGGACCGCATCGAGGTCACGCCCTGGCGTGGGGAGCGGGGACGCACCGCGCTGCGGGTGCTGCGGGCGCATCTCAACTTTGCGGAGGCAGCCGGCGGTCGGCTGCACGCCGCGAGCGAGCGGCAGGCCGCGGAGGAAGCAGGGATCTCCCGGCAGACGCTCCGCCACGCCTACGAGAGGGTCCTGAAGCCTGGTGGGTGGCTGCGCCGGCTGAAGGTCGGGCGCGGCAAGGAGGGCTCTTACTGGTATCTCGGCGACGGTCTCAACGGCACGGCAGTCGACTGGACTTCTCACACACGGACCACTCAGTTCCCCCCCTCCCCGGCACTTGAGGAGTGGACGGTTCCTGAGACAGCCCTCTCGGCGGATATCGACTCCACCGTCATCTCCCGCCTGATGGCCCACGACGCCTTCGCCCACGGCGCGCTGGGCAGTTCCGCCCTCATGATCATCGCGGCCTTGCACGCCCGCCCGGCCCAGACCGCGGGTGAACTCGTGATCACCTCGTCCGTCTCCCGCGCCACCGTCTACCGGAGTCTCGACCGCCTCGCCCGCCACGGCCTGGTGCACCGCATCGGCGGGACCTGGGTCCTGGCTCCTCAAGCTCTCGAAGGCTTCGGTAGCAGCCTCCCGGAAGCTGTCACCGCCCCACACCTCGTTGCTTCCCGCGGCTGGGACACGGTCGCTGCTGATCACGGGACCGCAGGCCTGGCTGTACGCCGACGGACCCTGCACGCGGCCGAGCGGACGTCATACCGGGCGGCGCTGGAGCGGCTGGCCGGGCATCCCAGCACAGCTGTGGTGATCGTCCGCGACGGCCGCCAGGTCCTCGTTCCGGTCCCGCGGCCCGACGAGGTCCCGTCCACCGTGCAGACCCGCAACGGATGCGTCCTCGATCCGGTCACCGGACAGCCCGCTGCGGACTGGCGGATCGCGACCGACGGCCGCCTGATCCTCATCACCCCTGCCGACCAGCGCAGTTACGACGAACTGGCCGCCGCCCATGCCGAAGCCATTAGCCAATGGGAGTCCGCAGCATGAACCCACACCCCCCGAGCGCGCCCGCAGACGGTGAAACACCCGGTCCTCAGGCTCTGCGCCAGCGGTACGAGTCCGGTGCCACCGTCGAGGAACTCATGGCGGTCAGCGGCCTGTCGTACGGCACGCTCCTCAACCGGCTACGCGAGGCCGGGACCGTGATGCGCACCTCGTGGCAGACCCGCCGCATGCGCGCAGACCCCGAAGCGCGCCGGCGTCTCGCCGCCCATCTGCGCACCCTCTACGAAAAGCACGGCGCGACCCTCACCGAACTCGCCTCAGCCGCAGGAGAGACGAGGACCGTCGCCCGAGGCCTGCTCGTCGAGGCCGGCGGCACCGTGCGCACGACGCAGCAGACGCTGCAGATCCGCTTCGCAGCGCGCGCCGCCGAGCGGCAGAAGCTCGCGCAGTCCTTGCGGACGAAGTACGAGGCGGGTGCCACGGTCCCGGAACTCGCCCAGGAGTGCAGGTACTCCGTCGGCACGGTCTACCGGCTTCTGCACCAGGCGGGCACCCGTATGCGGGCCAAGCACCGCCACGGACCCTCTGGCCGGGTGAAGAAGCGGTGATCCACGCCTGCCCTCTCGCGGATCCCCGCCGGGGAGCGATTCGCCTCATGGGTTCCCCCGCCCACGATCCCGGCCTCGGCTCCGCGCCAAGGGCCCCTCCTTCGGCAGCGCCCCGGGCACGTGCCGACACCGTCGGCTGCCCGCACAAGATCAATGCCCTTTTCCATTTTGAGGAGATCAAGCACACGTGAACGAGAACACCCGTCAAAAGAACTTGGCGGCCACCACAGCTGCCGTCTGGGACGCGTTCGTCATCGTCGTCGGCATGCTCAAGGGCGGTACCGGCAAGACCACTTCCGCCTGGTTCATCGCCCTCTACTACGCCGTCGTCCTCGGACTGCCCACCCTGCTGCTGGACGCCGACGCGACCAGCCAGTCCGCCTACGACTGGTTCAAGGTCGCGCAGGCCGCAGGCTTCGAGATCCCAGCCAACCTGGTGATCGAGCGCTACCCGTTCGACGACCTCGCCGAATACATACGCGCCAAGCGCTCGGAGTTCGGCGCGATCGTCGTCGACGCCGGTGGCGGCAGCGCCAAGTTGTTCCACGAGGCTGTTACCGAGGCCGACCGGCTGATCGTGCCGGTTGCCCCCACCAAGATCGAGCGCCGCAAGCTCGTAGCCACCTTCGACGAGGCCGAGCGCGCCGCAGCCCGCAACACCCGCGGCGTCGCCGCCCACGTGGTGCTGGTCAAAGCCGACGACCGCACCAGTCTCCCCAGCACCGCCAAGGACAAGCTCCTGAACCCCGCCATCGGCGAGGGAATCGGACCGGATCGGGACGAGGCGTTCCCGCTCGCCGACACCGTCATCCACTCCTGGGTGCACTACATGGAGGCCTTCGGCGAGATCCCCACCGACCTGAGCGAATACACCGCGCTGATGAAGGAGCTGACAGCATGACCGATCGCCCCAAGCCCCCTACCCGCCGGACCGGCCGGACCCTCAACTCCGCCGACAAGACGACTTCTCCTCCCCCGCCGCCCCCGGCCGCCGAGCTCACTCGGGAGCAGCTTGCTGCCGAACAAGCCGGCGTCCAGGGGGTAATCGCGCCTGCTGCGCACGAGCGGCAAGCCCAGCCTGTGCCCTCCACGGTCTCCGTCGACGGGCCTGCGCAAGGCCGGAGCGAGCAGGTGGCCGAGGCGGGGCAGGTTTCCGTCACGCCGAGCGTTCAGGGCCCGCTGCCCGGCCCAGGGCAGGAACCGGTACCCGACCAGTCGGCCCTCGCTGCCGTCGGTTCCGACACGCGGCAGGAATCCGCCGGTGAACAGGCGCAACGGCAGGTTCGGCCTGCTGCGTCCGCAGTGCCTGAGGTTCAGGCCGGCCAGTTGGCTGGGGACGTACCGCAGGACGGACCAGCTCACAACTCACACGCGCCCCAGGGTGCCGAGGTAGCCGTGCGCTCGACGGTCCTTCCGGCCGCTGGTGCTTCCGCGTTCCCGGTGAAGAGCGAGATACCGGTGTCCCAGCGGGAGCAGGACGTCCGTTCCGAAGCCGTGCCGAGTGAGGGGGCGCCTTGGGCACAGGGTCCCGGCCGGCCTGCGGACATTCCTGAGGCTGCTGTCGTTCTCAACCAGCGTGTCATCGCGCGCGAGAGCCTCGACTCGTCGGTCCCCGCAGCGCTGCGGCTGAAGCGGCGGATCAAATACTTCGCGCTGCACAACGAACTCGACCATCTGCCGATCGGCGACATCGTCTCCGTCGCGATGGACGAGTGGCTCACCACCCGCGGGTTCTGACTCGCGGTACGGCGTCCGGGTGGCCGCGAGCGCCCGCCTCGTTCGCGGCCACCCGACCCCAGGCGACTATTCCGCTATTCCAATATTCCAATAGGCGGATCACTATTCGGCTAGCGGAACCGACCGGAGCAACCTATGCCCGATCTCTCTCACCACGTCCGTCAGCTGCGTGACATGGCCGACGCTCTGGAAGCCCAAGCCCAAGCCCAAGCCCAAGCGCCTGGCGACCTGCTGATCCCCCACCCGGACACTCTGGAGGTCATCAACGGCCGCCGTACCAGACGCGGCCAACTCAACTACGCCGTCCCCAACGCGCTCCAGCTCCAACAGCGTGTGCGTCGCTACAACGCCGTCACAGACATAGCGCACGGCGATATCGTTGCACTCGCGCTCGACATTTTCCTGCGGGCCAAGGGTTATCCGCCCGACCTCAGCTCTCCCAAGAGCGACGGGCCGTGAACCCGGCCAGCCGCAGTGTCAGCGACACGACTCCTGTGACCAGCTCCTCCAGCGCACGATGATTGAAGTGCTAGTTCTGTTGAGTAAAGGCGGCAGTGAACGTGCTCACTCCTTTCCCTTCTGGGTCGTCAATGGGACTGATGTACTTGAGAGTTGACTCGATGCAGCCGTGGCGGGCCAGGAACTGGATAGTAGTGAGGCTGTACCGGCCTGATGCTGCGAGCATCGAGATGTAGTAGTGCCGGAGCGAGTGGAACGGAATTTTCGGTGGGAGATTCGACAAAGATCGCGCCTTGGTCCATCGGTGGAGGAAGTTCGCACCGGTGAGAGGGGCATTGTTGGCGTTGACCATGATCCATCCGGGTGATGGTGAGTCACTGCCCGCCACCTTGTCCTCATGCCCAACCACGGGTGGAAACGCGTGCTTGTGCGCCCGTAGTTTGTCCGTCAGGAACGGGTCGATGGGCAAAGTTGCGCGGCTGGATTGTGTTTTGAGGGGTCGAATCTCCCGCTTGAAAAGTTGCTGGGTGACAGAGAGCCGGTTGCGGTTCATATCGACGTTGCCCCAGGTCATCCCCAAGACCTCTCCCATACGCAGACCGGCGCAGGCTGCCAACCAGATGGCGATCTCATACTGCGGAGCCACAGCGCGTATGGCAGCAGCGGCCTCAGCGACGGTCTCAGTGGTGAACTCGCACTCATGGGCGCTCTGTCGGGGAGTACCGATGCGCCTCAGGATGTTCGGTGGCAGCGGCACTTCTTCGTCGTGCATGTGTCGCACCAAGGTGCCCCAGGTTCTGAGAACACCCAGGATGGAGTTGGGAGATCGAAGGCGGGACTGCGACCGGAGCCATTCCAGCAGTGATACGGAATCTGCCCGGCTAAGGGCTGTTGCTTGCTTCGATCCCAGGAGCGGGATGACGTACAGCCGCAGGTGACTCTCCTGGCATCCCAGTGTTGTGCTGCGGTAGCCGAGTCGTCGCCTGCGTTCGAGCATTTGCAGGGCGTAGAAGGCGACTGTTCGAGGGTCTTCTGGGCCACTGCTGAGCTTCATTGGGGATCCGGGAGTTGCGACTGCCATGCAGGTGAGGGCCTCATGCCACGTTGCAAAGGATCGTCTGCGGACGTGGCCGCTTGCGTCCAGATATCTGGCTTGCCACCGGTTGCCGGCAGTGTGCCTCTGCGTGGGGTAGAGCGGGCGCTGCCAGGTTCCGCAGGCGCAAGGCGTCTGTCCCTTTGCGGGGCGGGCTCGGTGCCAGCGGTCATAGGGAGCATCAAGAGTGGCCACGTTGTGCCTCCGAATGGGTGGTGGCCGTCGGCGTGGATGCGGGTGCTTGCGCAGCGATCCGGCGTTGACGGCGTGTGTATAGCGGCGACTCGTTGAGATAGCCCGCTTCCCGGTGACGTTGTCGGCGGCGGTTGAACGCGGACCCACTCTGGTCGGTTGAATCGTGACCCGTGTGGCTTGTGGTTGGTGGTGTTCAGTCGGTTTCTGTTGTGGCGGTGGGGACGCGTCCGAGTTGCCGTCCGCGCATCCGGTAGGAATCGCCTTTGAGGGAATGGACCTCGGCGTGGTGGACGAGGCGGTCGATCATGGCGGCGGCCACGGTCTCGTCGCCGAAGACCTCTCCCCAGCGTCCGAAGGGCTTGTTGCTCGTGACGATCACGGACGCGCGTTCGTATCGGTTCGAGATGAGCTGGAAGAACAGGTTCGCGGCCTCGGATTCGAAGGGGATGTAGCCGACCTCGTCGACGACGATCAGCGGATAGCGGGACAGTTTGGTGAGCTCGGCCTGGAGGTGTCCGGCGTGGTGGGCGGCGGCCAGGCGGTCGACCCATTCGGCGGCGGTGGCGAACGCGACCCGGTGGCCGGCCTGGCAGGCGCGGACCGCGAGTCCGATCGCCAGGTGTGTCTTCCCGGTCCCGGGCGGTCCCAGAAAAACGGCGTTCTCCTTGCCGGTGATGAAGTCCAACGTGCCCAGATGCGCGAGCTGTTGGCGCGTTATGCCGCGCAGATGGGTGACGTCGAGTTCCTCGATCGTCTTGATCGCGGGGAAACGGGCGCCGCGGATGCGGGCCTCGCCGCCGTGGCTCTCACGGGCGGCGACTTCGCGCTGCAGGCAGGCGACCAGGAACTCGGCGTGGGTCCAGGATTCGGTGCGGGCCCGCTCGGCGAGGCGCTCGGCGGCGTCCAGCAGGGCCGGGGCCTTCATCGCGCGGGAGTAGAAGGCCAGGTCGGACGCGGTCTGCTCGCCGGTCCGGCCGCTGCCCGTCTTCGTAGTGACCGGTTTGATGGCGGTGCGGGCCATTCAGGACACCCCGTCCCCGGTCTCGTCGCGGCCGGCGTCGCCCTCGATGAGGGTGAACACCCGGTCGTAGTCGGTCAGTTCGCGTTGCTCGACGTCGACCAGGCGGTCGGCGGCGGCCGTGGCGCGGAGTCGGGCCGCCTGGGCCGCGGTGTGGTGGCGGTACTCACCGCGCAGGGCAGCGGCGGTGCGGGCGTGATCGGGATCGGTGATGGTCTGGTGCTTGGCCCAGCAGCGGGCATGGCGGGCCACGACGGCCCCGCCGGGAGTGAGGATGGCGATGACCTCCTCGATGCTGGTGGTGACCTGGACTTTCTTGCCGATCGCCAGGGGGTGCACGGAGTAGTCGCAGGTGTCGACGCGGATGTAGTGGTCGCGTCCGATGCGGGTGAAGAAGCGCGACCAGCGGGGCGGATCGACGGGCGGGAGGGCGAGCATGCCGGCCCGGTCGGCCTCCCACCGCTCGATGGGACGGGTGTCCAGGGTGCGGTGGATGCGCCGGTTGGCGACGTGCAGCCACTGTTCGAGCTGGGTGTTGAAGTCGCCGGGTCCGCTGAAGGTGCGGCCGGGCAGAAAGCTCGTCTCGAGGTAGCCATTGGCCCTCTCGACCAGCCCCTTCGCTTCTGGATCACGGGGCCGGCAGAGGAAGATCTTGACCGCGAGGAGTCCGGCGAAGGCGGCGAAGTCGACGGTGACCCTGCCCTGGCCGATACCGGCCTCGTTGTCCCAGACCAGCATTTTCGGCACCGCATTCCAGCCGGTCAGCAGCTGCCAGTGACCGTCGATCAGATCGCCTGTCATCCGGCTCGGCAGCATCCGTGCAGCGATGATCCTCGAGTAGCCCGAGACCATCACCAGCACCGGTGGCCGCCCGGACTGGCCATAGCCGAGCGGGATGTCCACCGGCGGGAACCACAGGTCGCACTGAGCCAGTTCGCCGGGCTGATACGTCGTGCGCGAGACCGGATCCACAGGGAGGTAGGCGGGCCGCAGCTCGCGGACGCGGTCCTTGAGAATCGTCATCCCGCGGTCCCAGCCGATCCGCTCCGCGATCACCGTCGCCGGCATCGTCGGGGTCTGTTTCAGCAGCTCACGGATCTGCGGTTCGACCGCGTCGACCGCCGAGCCCTTCAGCGGCCGGGAGTACACCGGCGGCCGGTCCGTGGCCAGCGCCCGTTTCACCGTGTTCTTCGAGATGCCCAGATGCCTTGCGATCGCCCTGATCGGCATCTCCTCGGCCCGGTGCAGCCTGCGGATCTCTGCCCAGTCCTCCACTTGGATCACCCTCTCCTCCCGATCTCCAATCAAGATCAGGTTGGTATGGATGCCACGAAGTGAGTCAGTTTTGATCCGCCGTCAGAGGGTCACCGTTCAGACGACGCCGACAGACGTTCCGCGGGCCTCCGGTGCGGCTTCGAAAGGTTGCGCCTGAGCTGCAGGCCGAAGGGGTCCCGGTGGATGAGAGGGCGGCAGGAGGGGTCTCTGCTGAGGGTGATCGAGGGAAGGACTGTGCCTTCCTGCAGGCCTCACGTCTCGGATTCATCCGGTACGGGGATCGTGGCCTTTGTCAGTCACAGTTGGTGCGCGCGCGTTGCTTGTATCGCCGTCAGGTAAGCCAGGGCCATGCCTGGTGACTTCCCCGGTTGATTTTGGGGCTGCCGGTCGTGCGTCAGGCATGGCTAGTCGCTGTCGTCGGCGAAAGCTGTTGTGAAATCGTCGACTCGGCTCATATCGTCTGCAAGGGGCGGGAGGACGTAGAGGTCCCAGGTGTGCGCCATTTGTGCATGACGCACAAGTCGTTGGACCTTCTTTGGGCTGTACCGGTTAGCGTTAGCCAGTGTCGAGGCGTAGAAAACCCTCAGGTCGGTGAGGCACGTACCTCTCGCGAGACCGGCTTCCTCCACCGCTCTGTACCACTGGCCGTCGAACATCCCGCGGGTGACGGGTTGATGGCCGTCACGTGTGAGCACATAGCTGGAGTGACGCCCTCCCAGAACAGGTGCCGGAAACTCGCGCAGATGTTCCGTCAGATGTCGGCGCAGGAAGTGGTCGATGGCCAGAGTGGCATAGCTTGCGCGGCATTTCAGAGGTGTGACCTTGCCGAACTGCAGTTGCTCTTGCACGGTCAGCAGTCCATGTTGCAGGTCGAGGTGCTCCCATCTGAGCCCGAAGATTTCCCCTTTCCGTAGCCCTGCACAGGCTCCAAGCCAGATTGCGATGGCGTAGCGAGGGTGCCTGCGTTGCATGGCAGTTGCCAGCGCCCGCACTTCGTGAGCTGTCAGGAGCTTGCGGTTGCGGGGAGGGAGCTCGGCCGGCTTGATGCGGTTGACGAGGTTCGGGGGAAGCGGAACGTCTTGATCGGCAACGTGGTGCATCAGGGTGGCCCACGACCGAAACGCCTGGTTGACGCTGCAGGGCGAGCGCAGTCGTGGATGTGTCAGAAGGTAGTCCATAACTGCGTGGCTGTCGGTCCTGCGCAGAGAACTGACGACTCGCTGACCGATGAAAGGGAGGATGTACAGACGGAGGCATCTCTCGTGCAGCGCGATGGTGTTCTCTCGGCGCCCTTGTTGGCGCATTCTCTCCAGCATGTGCAATGCGTAGAAGCTGACCGCCCCGGAGTTGTCGGATCCTTCACCCTCTGGCGTGACCCTGGACAAGTGATGCATGGCATCGCCCCAGGAGGCGAATGAGAATCGCTTCTCCTTTCCACTGCACACGAAGTAGCGAGCCTGCCAGCGAAGTCCCCTTCCGTGGTCAGACGTTGGGTACAGTTTTGCGGAGTTGGTGCCGCAGATGCACGGCAGGTCACCTCGGTTCGGCTTGGGGTATTTCTTGTGCCACCGGTCGAATGGAACGATCCCGTTGGGCAATTCTTCCCCGCTCTTACAAGTGGATCGATGCGTACGCGGCGATCTCGCTCACCATTCGTGGCGCCATCTAGTGCAACTGACGAAGCTCCCTTGCGGGGAGATCCTTTCCGCAACGGAGGGTGGTTACGCCAACAATTTCTAGTTTCTCGCTAAAGACTGATCTTCTTTCATCCTGTGCCGCAGGGGTGAAATGGCCTGGTCAGCGGGACGGTGGCACGGCGAAGCCCCTCGTCGTTGATGTGGTGATCTCACTCAACACACCATCGGTCGGGGGGCTTCGTTGGTTCCGTATCCTTCCATGCTCGACGATTCCGTACGAGCTCGTCGAGCATGTCTCATAGCTCATCTACGCCCGAAGGTATGAACTTCGCTCACGGTGGCGGAAGTTGGGCTGCTTCAAGCAGGCCCTCCTGGTCCTTGCGTATCTCCGGAAGAACGAGACACTCGCACAGGTGAGCTCCGGGTTCGGGGTCTCCGAGGCGACGGCATGGCGGTACGTGAACGAGACAATCGAGGTCATGGCCTCTTGGGCACCAGGGCGACAGGACGCACTCGTCGGGCTGTCGGCAGAGGCGACTTCGTCACCGTCGACGAGTCGCTGATCTCCGCCGACCGGGTCCGGGCCGACGAGCCAACGTCCGCCACTACAGCAGCGTCATCCCCCTCTGGTGCAGAATCTTGGCCTTCGCAGCGGTGCTGCCCCCTCCAGCGCGGGCGAGGAGGTCAAAGATCGTTCCGCCGGACTGCATCAACTCGACCACGCCCGAAGGCCATGTCCTCGATCAGGACTCTTCGGACTGTTCTACAACCCACCACTCCTCGGAACTGTCGTCAAGCTCGCCCGTGAGTGCATCAGCAGCCCCGTCCGTCTCCGAAGTTTCCGGCAAGGAGCATTCGAACCACACAACCTTGCCGGTACTTAGGCGTGTGGCTCCCCACCGACGGGCCAGCTTGTTGACCAGGTACAGGCCGAGGCCCTCCGCTTCGCCAAACCGCGGCTTCCGCATGCGGGGCAACTGACTTGAATCGTCACCAACCTCGCAGCGCAGCACATCAGTCCGCAGCAGCAGCAGCCGTAGCGTGAGGGGCCGCGACGCGTACCGCACGGCGTTGGTCACGACCTCGCTGACCAGCAGCTCCACGGAGTCGCTCATGTCCTCCATGCCCCAGCGGGCCAGCGCGCGCCGGGCCTTCTGGCGGGCTTGGCCGGGGGCCGAGTCCTCCGGGTCGAGGAACCAGTACGCCACGTCGCTGGGCGCGATCCCGTCGAAGCGGGCGGCGAGCAGTGCGATGTCGTCGTCCCGGTCGCCCGGGCCGAGCATGTCGAGCACCTCGTCGCAGAGAAATTCCAGGGGCGGCGGATGATCGGGTCCGGTGAGCTGCGCGACCGCGGCGAGCTTCTCGCGCAGCTGCTCTATCCCGGTCCACACGTCCCGCAGCCGCGACTCGACCAGCCCGTCCGTGTACAGGAGCAGCGTCGCGCCAGCGGGCGCGTCCAGTTCCACGGTCTCGAAGTCGACCCCGCCGACGCCGATCGGCGGGGCGGGCGGCACCCGCAGGACCTCGGCCCGGCCGCCCAGATGGAGCAGGATCGGCGGCGGATGCCCCGCGTTGGCGATGGTGATGCGGTGCGAGACCGGGTCGTAGACCGCATAGAGGCAGGTCGCCATGCGGTCGGTGCCCAGCCGCTGGGCCTGTTCGTCGAGGTGGTGCAGGACCTCCTGCGGGGGCAGGTCGAGACCCGCCAACGTCTGCGCGGTGGTGCGGAGTTGGCCCATGATCGCGGCCGAGGTCATGGAGTGGCCCATGACGTCGCCGACGACCAGGGCGACCCGGCTGCCGGGCAGCGGGATCGCGTCGTACCAGTCGCCGCCGGACCGGGCCCTTTCGGCGGCGGGGAGGTAACGGGACGCCAGCCGGACGCCGGTGGGGCGCGGCAGGGTCTCCGGGAGCATGGTGCTCTGCAACTCGTCGGCGATGTACGCCTCACGGCCGTAGAGGACCGCCTTGTCGATGCCGAGGGCGCTGTGCGTGGCGAGTTGGGCGGCGACCAGGAGGTCGTCGGCCTCGAACGCCATGCGCTCCGGGCGGCGCAGGAAGAGCGCGGCGCCGATCACCCGGCGCCGGCCGCGCAGCGGCGCGAGGATCGCCCGCTGACCGGCCGGGACGATCAACTCGCCGCCCTCACCGAGGAGTTCCGGCAGCGCGGCGCGCGCGGCGGGAGAGTCGGCGAAGACGGGACGGACGCCCCGCAGCACCTCGTTCAGCGAGCCGCCGGGCTGCACCTGACACACCGCCAGACCAATGTACGGGCCAGACTGGTGTCTTTGGCCGGAGCCCCACTGCCGCAACGTCAAGGGGCGGCCAGTGGGCCCCACGTCGACAGTCGTGACGGGGTCACGAAGATAGAGGACGAGGATGTCAGCGAAAGCAGGGACTGCGGTGTCGAAGAGGGCATGGACGATTTCGTCGATATCGATCCCACCGGCGATTCGAGCTGTCGCCGAGGCCAAGATGGACGCCATGCCGTCCGGCCCTGGTTCGCCGTTGCCGAGCGCTCTCAGTACATCGTGGATGGCCTGGCCGAACGGCCGTACTTCGGCAGAAAGGAGCTGGATTGCTTCGGGATTGTGCAGAACTGCGGGCACGCTCACCGTGCTGTCAACCCGGGCTCGGACATATGTCTCCAGCATTCCGCACAAGCGCCATGCCTCGTGCTGAGGAAGTAACTGCTTCAGTTCTTCTTCGACACCGTTGCGGAAGGTCACCACGAACACGCCGCTGTCCTGCGAGTGAAGTGACACGATGTCGCTTGTGATCAGCTCGGCGAGGTCGGCGACGGTGGCTTCGGGTACAAGCTCTCGCCGGATCAGCTGAAGCACGGGCAGGCTGATGCGTCCGACCACTGAGCACAGGACTGCGAGCTTGACCGTATCGGGCGAGGCTGTGCGGATGAATGCTTGGACTGGGTCGACTTGTGCGGCACGGGTGTGAGGCGAACTGCCGCGCTGGAGGCGGCCCGTTGAGGGGATGAGTACGGTGTCGCAGCCGCCGGGATCACCACGCATTTGAGCCCGTGCCCAGCGGCCGAGGGAGTGCGGGCTGAGCGAGAGGACGGGGATGGGGAGCCACGGTGACGGGCCGTCCTGTGAATTCTCCAGGAGCAGCGGTACGTCGAACCTCAATGTGGTGCTGCCGCTGCCCGGCACTGCTTGAGTGGCTGTAGCGCCCGGAAGGTCAAGTGCACTGCGCCGCCACAGTTTCGGGGGCATTGGATCAAGTAGGGCTACTGGTGTCGACTGCGCCCATGCGCGTAGTTGCTTCCAGATTTTTTGCCGGTACCAGCCGGGGGCCGAGCAGTCGGAGATGATCAGGACCAGGCGTCTGCCCTGTGGGGAGAGTACGTGATCTGGACCGGCCACCGCCCCCTGGTGATCATGGAGGAGGGGTTGTGAGTTCTCGAAGGTCAGTCCCCAGGTACGCAGAAGCCGGAAGGCTCCCAGATGGTCCAGGATGCGTTCGAATTCTGCGATGGTTTCTTTCCACACCTGCATGGAGAGCGACTGGTCGACGATCAGCAGAAGGTCGAACCATCGTTCCGGAGCGGCTCGCAGTGCGGGGATGAGTTCACCGCTGCGTGCGTATCCGTCGATGGTGTGTTCGATGTCCAGCTCTGTGTGCAGGCCGGCTGCCCATGGTCGTTTGTAGGCTCGGAGCGCGCGTGAAAGCTCAAGAGCTTTGGGAAGGGCCCGGCCTCTGGTGACGGCAACCAAGTCGCCCGGCATGCTGCCGGGGCTGTCGGATAGCTGCTCGTGCATCGCGACGCCGTGCTCGGGTGAGTCAGCTGCTGCCCGGTCGCTGTGCGGCCGGTCGTTTTGTGTGTGATCAGCCCTCGACGGTGTCGGCCCGTACTTGCTGGTGCCTGACTGCCGAAGACCCGCTTCGCCACGGACCGTGGCGGCCAGCCAGACGGCTTCGGCCAGGGCCGTTGCGTCCAGGTCTGTCCCTGCGACACGGAGGCTGTGCAGCACGCGTGCCAAGTGGTCAGGCACGGGAGAGCTCTCGCATGAGTAGTTCGGCGACCTCCTGTCGGCCGCGCCCTTCTGGAGCGGAGTTTCCGGACATCACGTAGACGGCGTTGAGGAGTTGGTCGATGGCCAGGCTGTCGCCGCTTTCCAGTCTGGCAACGAATTCCTCGACGAGGTCTTTCAGCGGTCCTCCGACGTCGATGTCGATCTGCAGGTGAGCCAAGATCATTTGGCGGAGCAGGGGAACTGTCGGTGGCGCCATGGTGTAGCGGATGCACCGGCGCAGGAATGCGGCGGGGAAGTCCCGCTCGCCGTTGCTGGTCATCACGATGAACGGGAACTGCGTGCACCGCACGCGGCCTCGTTCGATGTCGTGATGCTCATCGCTGCCCCACTGCCGGATGGAGACGAGGTCCTCTTGGTACCGGGCGAGTTCGGGGATCTCGTATTCGCCGCGTTCCAGGACGTCGAGGAGGTCGCTGGGGAGGTCGAGGTCGCTCTTGTCCACCTCGTCAATCAGCAGTGCGCGTGGATGGTCCGACGGCAGCAGAGCCGTGCCCAGTGGTCCCAGCTGCATGAACGGTGCGATGTCATCGACCCCGCCGGCTTGGCCGATCCGCTGTGCGTGGATTCGGCCAAGGGCGTCGTACCGGTACAGCGCCTCGGTCAAGGTGCTGCGGGAGGTGATGTGCCAGCGCAGCACCGCACCGAGTTTCAGCTCGCTGGCCACCTGCTCGATGACGGTGGACTTCCCCGACCCGGCAGGACCGGTCACCAGCAGCGGCCGCCGCAGATGGAGCGCCGCGTTCACCGACTCCACCAGACCCGCTGGCGGCTTGAACTCCTTCGCCATCGCGCGACGGGGGAACGTCCGCCACGGCGGTGGGGGCGCGAGTGCCACGTCGCGGGGGATACCGTCTCCTGTGTAGTACGGATTCCAGGTCATGAAGCGCTCCCGTGTGCGGCGTCTTGGCTGTCGAACCAGCTGCAGAAATCGAGCCATTCGAGGTCGTGCCAGACCGATCTCAGGTCGGCAAGCCGGTCGGACGGGGCGGCCGAACCGCCCCGCCAGCGGCTTCGGTACGCCTCTGCCTGCTCTGTGGGCAGGCGGTCCCAGAACATGTCCAGGAGTGCCTGTTCCGTTGGTGAGAAGTTGTTGTTCGTGTCGGGCCACAGCACGACCGGCACATAGGCCAGGAGCAACTCCATCAGCTGCTTCAGGTGGGCTGGCCGGTGCGCGAACGCCACCGCGCGCGTGTATCTGCCGGACTTCAGCCGCTCTGCAAGTTCCTGTGACTGGTTCGCATCGTGCTCCGCCAGCCAGTCGACAGGGGCCTTGGCTGCGCAGACGCTCATCTGTTCCAGGCCCGCCCGGGCGTGATCATTGATCCACCACAGGTGGGCGGGTGGATTCAAACGCATGCTCCAACGCACCACCACGTCGTGATGGACGCCCAGCCGGACGCCGAAGTCGGTCTCTTCAGGCTTCCAGCGAAGCAGTAGCGAGGTGGGAACGGCAACGTCCACGTGTTTTAGCGGTGCCTGGCGCATCCGCGCGTGCTTGCGCCCCCAGGCCACGGCTTCTCCGACTTTGGCCTCGACGGCAGCCTGTGTCGGGGAGCAGGTGATCTCCGCCCGCTCGCACAATCTGCCACCGTCCAGCAGCCACAGGTCCAGTGATTCGGGCCAGTCGTCCGCCACCGTGGCATGCAAGCTGACCACCAGCCGTAACCGTCGTGCGGCCTGACCACGAACCAGGTCTTCTTGGGCATCGTTGAGTTCTATGCGGGCCCCGCAGGTATCCGCCCAGTCAGTGATCTCGGGGGCCGAGAGGTCCAGTTCGGCGTCGGCGCCGAGTGCCGCAACGAATCGGGTGAGCAAAGCTGTGCGGCTGTCTCCGACCCGCGGTGCGCGCAGGACGAGGAGCTCAAGGAGGTCTGTGAGCAGGGCGGTGCCCGTGGTAGCCGGTATCAGCGCGTAGACGTCGTTGGGTAGCGGGGGCAGTGCCTTACGCAGACCATGGGTGGTGAGTTTGGAGCCCATCCAGGAAACAAGGAAGGATTGAGTGAGAAGGCAGGTGCGCAAAGCGTCCACTACGTGGACGGCCCGGTGGACAAGGGCAATCGGGCCGATTCCCGTCCCAGTTTCCTTGATCGTCTGGATCTCGTGCCGGATTCGTTCCAGCTCATGCCGAGACCACGGCTCTGGCCAGGCCACGGCAGGACCGACGGCTTCGAGCGCCGTTCTGAGGTCCTCGGCGCCGAGCGTTCCCGGACCGGGGCGATCCGTATCTGCACAGCGCGGATTGTGCGACAGCCACAGCCCGTGGACCGCGAAGTGATCACCGTCGTGTTCCAGACTGACGATGTCCTGGCCGACGATGGTGTGGCGCAGCAACTCCCGCAGCGCGGACACTCCTGTGTGTTTTCCCGCACCCGGGACGCCCTGTCGCAGCAGTTCAGCAACGCGTTGGCTGAACACGAGACCATACGCTTCCTGATCGGCCCCGGAGGCCATGAGCAGGGACACTCGAGTACGGCCTCCGCGCACGCCTGCTACAAGGGCCTTGATATCGGGCACAGCTCCTGCGGCATGGCAGGTGTCGACCAAGGCGATCACGCCGTTGACGCCCGGATGCTCGGCCGCCTGGACGATGAGGTGGCCGACGTTCACTGCAGTGCTGAGTACGTCCGGCTGCGCGTCGGCGCCCATCAGGTACAGCTCCGAATGCCCGCTCGGAGCCGTTCCGTGGCCGAGGAAGGCCAGGACCAATGTGGCGCCCGCCTCTCCGGCCTGCCGGGCGGCCACACGCACCGCGGTCTCGATCTGTACCTGAGTCACGTCCGTGCCATACAGCAGAGCAATGCCGCCAGCCAGTGCGGGTGAACACTGGCCCAGGTCGTCCTGTTGAAGCGCCTTGCCCAGGGCGCGTGCGGCTTTCTCCAGTTCATCGAGGTGGCCCATGGCGGTGTTCTGAGGCGCCAGGATGAGCAGCAGCCGCGAAGCGGTCATGCCGAGAACCTCTCCTCGGCGCGGCTGATGGCCTCCACGATCGGGCCGGCCACGCTGGCCTGCGCCAAGTATTTGGTGGCCGTGTGAACCCACATACCGTCGGAATCCACCCGGTCGCTCACCGGCAGGCAACCATCGGCGTTTGGCAGTACGTCCCGCTCCAACCATGGACGCGGGGCGATGATGTCGTCCCGGTCCCAATAGTTCAGCCAGCCCTCCACACAATCCGGTGTGGTCGGCGGCTGGGGATGCAGCCGCGGGAGTACAACGGTGCGCATGCCAATCGGAGAGCCCACGGTCACCAGCAGCGGTACGGGTCCCCGGTGATGGTGCAGGGATTCCAGAGCGACGACGCTTCCCAGGGAATGGGCAACGACGACCGTGGGCCTGCTGTCGTCGAGAAAGCCGAGGATCCGGTCACGGATGCGCCCGTCAAGCGTAAGGCCGTCGCCGTCCGGCTCGCCCCGTGCCAGATAGCGGGTGACCTGGGCGAGGTGACCAGCCATAATCCGTCCGCTCGCCCACTGCCCCCCACGCCGGATTCCGGGCAGGGCTAACAGAGTCGTGCAGACATTCACCAGCCGCCGTACAAGATCTCCGCTGCCTTGAGCCTGCTGCGTCGCCGTCAGCTCCACGCGTGCATGCTGCAGCACACGCCGTTCGCCCTCCTCGGGGCGGGTGTCCAGCTGGGCGTCGATCATGTTTCCGAGCAGTTGTCGAAGGGCCCCGCTCTCGTCCATCCCCATACGCGGCGCCAGCCCGCCTTGGGCATCCAGGTCCACGAACAGATCCCCGTAATAGGCGAAGGCTGTGTCGGCGAACCCATTTTGGGCCAGTGCCGTTCCCTCCCGCGAATGGCCTGCCTTGCGTGCCCCCGTGGCCAGGGCCGCGAGCCAGGCGTTGCGCTCCGCCTCGGGATCCCGTGCAGCACCGATGCCATGAACAAATACCAAGGCCGCTCTCACGCCCTGGCCCCCTCCCCCGTCTGGCTCCATCCGTGCGCACGAGAGACCAACGGCGCGTCGTACAAAGGCAGTCGACGTGGTCCGCGTGCTTGGAGAAGAGTTGAGGGTAGCAAGCGAAGCTTCCCACGCGGGCCGTACGGCGCGAGGTGTGTCGGCGGCGGCTGAATCCTGGTTCTGGATCACTTTCAGTGCCGGAGCCACGGAGGGTCACCGAACCCGCGATCATGAACGGCTGTGGGTGACGTCTTCCTTGAGGACCTGTGGTTTCACCGGGTCGATGGTGTTCGGATCGAAAACGTAGTGGTGGACGGCGAGTTGGTGGTCGTCCGGGCCCGGGCAACAGTGGCGTGGGCCGGGTGTTCCTGCTGCGGGGTGAGGTCTGCGCGGGTGCACAGCCGGTATGTACGCCGCCTTGCGGACAGTGCGGTCGGGCACCGCCCGGTGGTGATCGAGTTACAGGTCCGTCGGTTCCGCTGCGGTGAGGGTGCGTGTCCGCAGACGACCTTCGCTGAGCAGGTCAGCGGGCTGACCTTCCGTTATGGCCGGCGCAGTGCCGGTCTGCAGGTGGTGTTGCAGAAGCTGGCGCTGATGCTGGCCGGCCGGGCGGGGGCCCGGCTGGTGGACACGCTCGCGGTTCCGGCGAGCCGTTCCACGCTGCTGCGCCTGATACGGGCCCTGCCCGAACCGGCACTGTCCACGCCGAGGGTGCTCGGGGTGGACGAGTTCGCTCTGCGCAAGGGGCATGTCTATGCCACCGTCCTGGTGGATATCGAGACCAGGCGTCCGGTGGATCTGCTGCCCGACCGGAGCGTGTCGACGGTGGCCAAGTGGCTGGCCGACCATCCCGGTGTCGAAGTGATCTGCCGCGACCGTTCCCTCGCCTTCGCCGAGGCCGGACGGCTCGGCGCCCCGAACGCCATCCACGTCGCGGACAGGTGGCAGTGCGCCATGAGGCGCCTTGTCGTATCCCCGGCTTCAGCCGGGAGGAATTTGGAGGGATATTCCTGGGTCTGATGGCTTACCCAATCCGGAAACGGTGATGGGGAAAACAGCATGCCAGAAAAGCGACGGCCGGGTTCAGATGTCAGAGACGGTGCGTCGCGGGACCCGCGTGATATGGCGAAAGCTGGATTGCCTGAACTCCAATCCCCAGAAGATTGAAGGTCGAATCCACCGGAAAGACATCCGAAACCGGTGCCGTGTCCTGTCTTGGGTTAGTGCCAGACCCGGGACAACCTCCGGGACGCAGAGCGATGCCCAGTGAGGGCATTCAAGGGGATGAGTGGAGCGCCTACGTCACGCTAGTACGTACGACAAGGACGAACATGGGATCGCCTAAGGGAGGAGATCTTCCTATGGCGACGGAGGCCCCGTAGTAGTCGCCGGAGTCACGACCGGCCAAGGAGGACGGGAAAGCCGTCCGCATCGGGCGAAGGGGGCCAGGTGATCGGACACCACAGAATCGGGAGGTATGCGAAATGCAGAGCGCCGAAACGGTGCTGGGTGTCCTCCGTGAACGCGGCAGGCGTGGCCTGCCGTGCAACGAACTGTATCGACAATTATTCAATCCGCAGTTGTATCTGCTGGCCTACGGGCGTCTGTACTCCAACAAGGGAGCGATGACACCTGGGGTCACCGGGGAGACCGTGGACGGCATGTCGCTGGGCAAGATCGAGCACGTCATCGACGCGCTGCGCCACGAGCGGTATCGATGGAGCCCAGCTCGGAGGGTCTACATCCCGAAGGGGCGAGGCAGCACGAAGCTGCGTCCACTCGGCCTGCCTCCATGGAGTGACAAGCTCGTCGGCGAGGTGATCCGCCTGCTGCTTGAGGCGTACTACGAGCCGACGTTCTCCGACTCCTCTCACGGTTTCCGTCCCCGCCGGGGCTGTCACACCGCACTGCGCGAGGTGGCTCACACCTGGACGGGGTCGATCTGGTTCATCGAGGGTGATATTGCCGGGTGCTTCGACCGGCTGGATCATTCGGTCATGCTCGGAACTCTGGGTGAGAAAATCCACGACAACCGATTCCTGCGGCTGGTGCGGAACATGCTCAAGGCCGGATACATGGAGGACTGGATCTGGAACGCCACGCACAGCGGGAGTCCGCAAGGCGGAGTTGTTTCGCCGATCTTGTCCAACATTTATCTGCATAAGATGGATGAGTACGTCGAGAAGGTTCTGATCCCTGAATACACCCGGGGAAGAGTCAGGAAGTCGAACCGCGCCTTTCATCGGGTGTGGGCGGCCATGGGCAGAGCCCGGAAGCGCGGTGATCGCGCCAAGGTGCGGGAGCTGCGCAAGCAACTCCACGGCATGCCCAGCATGGATACCCAGGACCCTGGGTACCGGCGGCTGAAGTATGTGCGTTACGCCGACGACACCCTGCTCGGGTTCGCCGGACCAAAGGCAGAGGCCGAGGAAATCAAGAGACGTCTGGCGCAATTCCTGCGGGATGAACTCAAGCTGGAACTGTCTCCGGAGAAGACCCTCATCACACACGCCCGTACCGGGGCGGCGAGGTTCCTCGGCTACGACATCACCGTGCACCACAACGACCGCAAGATCTCCGGCAGGCGTCGGTCTGTCAATGGGACGATCGGTCTGCGTGTCCCTCGTTCGGTGGTAGTCGCCAAGCAGGCCCAGTACATGAAGCGCGGCAAACCCGCGCGTCGGCCCGAACTGCTGAACCAGGACGACCACGTCATCATCAGCACTTACGGGTCCGAGTACCGCGGCATCGTCCAGTACTACCTGCTGGCCGGCGACGTCTTTCGACTCGCCCGGCTCCAATGGGCCATGTCGGCCTCGATGCTGATGACGTTGGCCAACAAGCACCGCTCGTCGTTCTCGAAGGTGGCGCGCAAGTACGCGGCCACTGTCGAGACGCCATACGGGCCACGCAAGTGCTTCGAGGCTCGCGTCGAACGCACCGGCAGGAAGCCACTGGTCGGACGGTTCGGCGGGATCCCGCTGCGACAGGACAAGAAGACGGTCGTCACCGACCGTCAGCTGGCCCCGGTCAACATCAAACGCAAGGAGCTGGTCACCCGGTGAGGGGCCCCGAAGTTCCCGGACAGGCACCCAATAGGGTTGTCCTGAACGAGGAAACGAGGAAGAAGTGGCGCCACCCAGTAAGTACTCGCCGGAGTTCCGCGAGGAAGCCGTCCAGATCGCGTTGAGGTCAAGCAAGACGATCTCCGAAGTCGCCCGGGAGCTTGAGCTGAACTCGGAGACGCTACGCGGCTGGGTGAAGAAGTACCAGAAGCAGCAGGAACCGGCTCCCGATGCGGAACTGACGGTGAACGAGCGGGCACGCCTGAAGGAACTCGAACGACGCAACCGCGAGCTGGAGATGGAAAATTCCTTCCTGAAAAAAAAGGTGTGCCACGAACGCGGGAGGCTGCTTGCGGTAGTTGAGTAGCTGAACGCGGTGCTGCACGAGAGATGAAGGACTTTCGGCCCTTCGGAGTCGCCCTGCGGGGGGAGGCTTCAAACCGCCACATGCTGCGGAAGCGGTGACGCGACCGTGGTGAGCGACTGTGGAAAAGGCGTCCGTGAGGCGTCAGGTGGGGATCAGAGAGACGGAGCGCAGTCCCCTTACAGGGGATCGCTGTTGACGCGTCGTTATTGATGAAATGGCATCAGAACCGGGTGTTACTTTTTGGCCCGGGATGAGTCTGGCGGAAACCCGTTTACTGGCCAGGTGGTGCTCGGCGTGGAGGCGACGTGAATCTGGTCTGCTGCTTTCGTGCGGAACGTGGGAAGACACACTTCGATGCCTCAACTCTGCGTTTTCCCGCAGTGTTGTGAAAGGGAGCCTTCCAAGCGGACAACCCGCGAGGAACTGAGTACCGATGCGAGGTGTGTTGGCGGACCGGTTCGTAGTAGCGGTGAACCTCCTGCTGGGCGCGGTGGGAGCGGAGCGAAGGGGCCGGATTGTCCGTGGTTCGTTTGTTCGGTCAACCAGGAGTTCCCTGGGAGGAGCTGCGTGGGCGAGCTGAAGTCACAGATCAAGTCGTTCGAGATATCCAAGACGGAGGTCTGGGAGGCATACCTGAAGGTCAAGGCCAATCAGGGTGCTCCGGGGGTGGACGGCTGCACGATCGAGGAGTTCGAGAAGGATCTGAAGGGGAATCTCTACAAGATCTGGAATCGGATGTCCTCGGGAAGCTACTTTCCTCCTCCGGTGAAAGGTGTGGAAATCCCGAAGTCGCATGGCGACGGGGTTCGTTTGCTCGGTGTGCCCACGGTCGCTGACAGAATCGCCCAGACGGTGGTGGCCGCTCATCTGGAGAAGCAGGTGGAACCGGTGTTCCACCCGGACTCCTACGGCTACCGGCCGGGCAGGTCGGCTCTGAACGCGATTGAGGCATGCCGGCGGCGGTGCTGGAAGAAGAAGTGGGCCGTCGATCTCGATGTCTCCAAATTCTTCGACAGCGTCCGTTGGGACCTCGTCATCAAGGCAGTGGAAACCCATACCGATGCCGCGTGGGTCGTGTTGTATGTGAAGCGGTGGCTTGCCGCTCCACTGCAACTTCCCGACGGCACCTTGCGGCAGAGGGATCGCGGAACCCCACAAGGTTCAGCGGTTTCTCCCGTGCTGGCGAACCTGTTTCTGCACTATGCGTTCGACCTGTGGCTCTCCCGGAACTTTCCGGACGTTCAGTTCGAACGCTATGCGGATGACGCAGTCGTGCACTGCGATTCCGTGCGCCGGGCCCGTGCGGTCCTGAAGGCGATCGGGGACAGGATGGAAGAGGTTGGCCTGCAACTGCACCCGGCCAAGACCCGGATCGTGTACTGCGGAAGAGACGGGCGCCACGACGGAGTCGCGGCAACGTCGTTTACCTTCCTCGGTTTCACGTTCCAGCGTCGTCCAGCACGAGGCCGGAACGGAAAGATCTTCACTTCGTTCCTTCCGGCGCCCAGCAAGGATGCCCTCAAGAAGATGAGCATGGAAGTCCGCTCCTGGCGGCTCCACATGCACATCGGCTATACCCTCGGCGAGTTCGCGCGATGGCTCAACCCCATCATCCGCGGCTGGATGCAGTACTACGGTGCGTTCTATCGCACCGAGTTGTATCCCCTCCTCAAGCGCATCAACTACTACCTGATGCGCTGGGTCCGCAAGAAATATCGGCGGCTGAAGACCTTCAAGAATTTCCACCGGCGATGGAAGCAGGTCACCAGCGCGTACCCGCTTTTCTTCGCCCACTGGAAATGGGTCCACTCGATCTGGTGATCAGGGCAATAGGAGCCCGGTGACGGGAGACTGTCACGCCGGGATCTGTGGGAGCCCGGGGGTGAAATTCCCCCGGGCCACCCGACCCGCAGCGTACTTCGCGAAGGATTCCCGGTAGCAAGCAAGTACGAGTTCATCGATGAGATGAGGCTCGACACCGAGGAGTACGCATACAGCGTCGAGTTCATGTGCGGTCGGCTCGGTGTATCCAGATCCGGCTACTACGACTGGCGCTCCCGCCCGGAATCCGCAACAGCTCAGCGGCGCGAAGAACTGAAATTGCTCATCGAGAAAGCCTTTGACGTGTCCGACAGCACCTACGGGCACCGACGCGTCCAGGCCCAGCTGGACCGCTGGGGCGTGTCCGCAGGCGTGGAGCTTGTCCGCCGCCTCATGCGCGAACAGGGCCTGCTGCCCTGCCAGCCACGCCCGAAGAGGTTCAACCTCACTCAGGCTGCGGCCGGCCAGGTGCCAGACCTCGTGGGCCGGGACTTCACCGCGGATGCGCCCGGTGAAAAGCTCGTCGGCGACATTACTTACATCGCGACCGGGGAAGGCTGGCTGTACCTCGCGACGGTCATCGACTGTTGCACGAAAGAGGTGATCGGCTACGCGATGGACGACCACTACCAGACTCCGCTGATATCCAGGGCGATCCGCAACGCGGCACGGAACAGGAACCTCTCGGCCGGCGCGATATTTCACTCCGACCGCGGAAGTAACTACATGTCAGCCGAGTTCGGGAAGACGCTCGATCGATTCGGGCTCCGCAGATCTTCCGGTCGCACTGGGATTTGTTTCGACAACGCAATGGCCGAATCATTCTTCGGCGCCCTGAAGAACGAGCGCGTATCCAGGGTGACTTACCTGACCCGCGAGGCAGCCCGGCAAGACATCACTCGCTACATCGAATTCTGGTACAATCGCAAACGCCTCCACTCGGCGGTGGGTTACCGCCCTCCGCGCGAAGTCCACGCCGAGTACGTGAAGTTGCGAATCGTCGCGTGAAATGAACGGCCAGAAGCCTGTCCGGAAAACGCGAGGCCCCTCACGGCTTCTCGCGGGACGATGCGAGGCATGCGGACGCCTTGACGAGGTGGAAGTCCACCACGTCGCCAAGCTCGCAGACCTCGGCAGACCGGCAGATCGGCCGCCGTGGGCAGATCTCATGGCCGTGCGACATCGCAAGACCCTTGTGGTCTGCGGCAGTTGTCATGCGGACATCCACGGCAGAAAACCTGTCCCAGCATTCACGGAGTAGTCACTGGAGAGCGACGTGCGGTGACAAGTCGCATGCGTCGTTCGGGCTGGGGGTCGTGGGAAAAGGGCCTGCTCAGCAGGCACCTCGCCGACGGCCCACCAGTACCATCTGGAAGAACCTCGCCAAGGCCGTGGAGAAGTCCGTCATCCGCCACCGTGCCCTGCTGCGCGAACCACAGGAGGACGGCTCTCAGACCGTCGCGGTCCCGGACATGGCAGAGCCGGCAGCGGACGCTCCGGCCGGGCCGCGTCGGTCCGGCCGTCTCTCGGACCGGGTCCGCAATCAGCACGCATCCGTCCACGACCTGCTCGGCCAGGGCATCCCACTGCGCGTTGTCGCCCGGCAGTTGGGCCTGGCCCGCAACACCGTCCGCCGCCTCGCCCACGCGGCGACCGCGGACGAACTCCTCATCGGACGGTGGACGGGCCGCACAAGCATCCTCGATCCCTACAAGCCCTACCTGCACCAACGGTGGAGCGAGGGCCTGATCTCGGCCCGCCGCCTGTTCGAGGAGCTTCGCGAGCGCGGATACGAAGGCGGCGAGAGCGTCGTCAAGGAGTACGTGCGAAAGCTCCGCGAAGCCTGCCCCCACGACGATCCGCCCCGCAGGAATCCCTCGGTGCGCGACGTGACCAGCTGGATCACCCGGCACCCCGACCGTCTCACCGACGACCAGGCCCAGCAGCTCAAAGCCGTCCTGGCCCGCTGCCCGGAGCTGGAGCAGACCGCCCAACACATCCGGGCATTCGCCGAGTTGATGAACAACCGGCAAGGCCAACACCTCGGCCAGTGGATCGACCGCGTCCAGGCCGATGACCTGCCCGCCCTGCACAGCTTCGTCAACGGTCTCGGCCAGGACTTCGACTCCGTCGTCGCCGGCCTCAGCCTGCGCTACAGCTCTGGCGCCGTCGAAGGCCACAACAACAAGATCAAGATGCTGAAGCGTCAGATGTTCGGGCGCGCCAACTTCGACCTCCTGCGCAAGCGGGTCCTCCTCGCGGCATGAGGCCGTTCATGATCGCGGGTTCGGTGACCCTCCGTGGCTCCGGCACTGAAAGTGATCCAGAACCTCTTGGGCTTCTTGCGTTCGTCGGGCAGGCCGAGTTTGACGCGCAGGCGTTCCTTGCCGCGGCGCAGGTGGTGGCCGACGGTGCGTTCGTCGATGCCGACGTACCAGGCGACCTTGGTCGTGGGGTAGCCGAGGATGTAGCGCAGCACGATCACCTCGAACTGACGGCCCGGCAGTTCGGCGATGGCCTCGTACAGGCCGCTGCTGGACTCCATCTTCTGGAGCTTGTCCCGGGCCGTGGCCAGCGCCTTGTCCATCGCCTGGACGATGGGCCCGTTGATGACGAACGCCGGCGCCCGGCCTTCGTGTTCGAGGCGGTCGTGCACGGCCCGCCGCATGATCGCCCAGGCGCCCTGTTCGAGGTTGCCCGCGCTCAGCAGTTCGGGCCAGCCCGCGTGGATCTGCAGGAACACCTCGTGGATGACCTCTTCGGCGGTCTCGCGGGTGCCGAAGTGGACTTCCGCGTAGGAGTGGAACGCCTCCTGGTGCCCGAGGTAGAAGGCCTCGAACTCCAGCGGCAGGTCCAGCGGCAGGTACAAGGACTGCGACAGTCCCCCACGCGGGGCAGGGACCTGGGCGCCCTCCAGGGCGTCGTCATAACTCACGCGGGCCTCCCGGCGGCACGGCACATGGCAGGCATTTCCTCTTCCTCGAAGGTCGGCTGGGACCGGCGCCAACTCGTGCACACCGAAGGCCCGTTGGGGCCTGAGACCCACCTAAGTGATTCCTGAGGCCGATCACTCACAGGCCCGCAAAAAAATCACTGAGCGTCCCCGCCGGACCGCACTATGCAATCTTCAACAAGCACCGCTAGTCACCCTCAGTAGCGCCCTGACCAGGCCTGACCCGAACAGGGGAACACTCGAACGCGCCTGCGCACCCTGACCGCCCCGCAGCCATGGTCGGCTGCGCTGGTGCTACAGCCAGCCGCGGCCGCGCAGCCGCCGTACGACCGTCTCGTGGACTGCTCGCAGCTTGTCCTCGTACTCCCCGCTCAGACCCCAGCTGTGCCGGTCGACGAACGCGACGGGCCCGCGGAGCTTGATGACCCGGTCGTCCGGGTCATAGTCGTCGTCCTGCTCTTCTTCGTACTCGTCGTCAGGATCGGGCGGGACAGGACCGCTCAGCTCCCAGAACATGCCGTTGGCGACCTTGTTCATCCGCCGGCCGTCCTCGCCGAAGGGCACGTAGAAGTACATGGCGACGGGATGCAGACCGCGCAGGAACTCGTTGCCGGTCTCGCCTGTGATGCTGGCGCCGATCTGGGTCCGAATGCCGTGGTGCGGCTTGGCATCGAAGCCGAGTTCGCCGTCCGGAGTGACAAGGGCGTACCTCATCGGCTGGGTGTTCCGGTCGTCAGTGTGGTGGTGCATCAGGCTCTTCCCCCTGGGACTGTGACGCTGGCCGGCGCGTCACTGTACGTGTTGCCACACGGGCACGCCGTGTTCGCGGGCGAGAGCGGCGAGCGACAGCGTCTCGTCTTCCTGAACCGCGAAAACGACGCACAGATCGAACTGCTCGCCCACCAGCCCCTCGTTGCGTCGGCGAGCGCCTTCCCTATCGTCCGCGGCCACCGCGGCGCGAGACACGAAGGCGTCGATCCGGGGCGGCCGCGTCGGATCGACGTCGGCGACGGCCGTTACCCATGCCTCCACCATCCGGTCGGCCGCTGTCTCGCTGGCATGAACGAAGCGCAGCTCGTGTTCCGGGCCGAACGCCTGCGTCACGTCGTGCCACACCTCCATGAGCGCGTTCTCCAGGACCTGTTGATCGGAGAACCCGGGCGCGGAAGCAACCAGTACCCACACCGCGCGAAGGCGGCTTTGCCCCAGACGGACGATGGACGTCTCGGGCAGAACAGCTCTCAGACGGGCGAGGACAGCGGGTGCACGATGGGCCAGCAGGTCGCGTGCCTGAGCGGATTCCGCCTCGGTGACGAGTTCCTGGCCCCAGTCCGTCAGGCTGTGCGGGCGGATCTGGTCGGCAAGATCCGCGCCGGCCAGGTCGGCCCACTGTTCGACCAGTTCGTCGGGAAGCTGCGGAGGTTCCAATACGGCGATCGCCGATGCCGGCGGCACGCCTGGAGGACGTCGCGCGTTCAGGAGGCCGACAATGCGCGGCGCCAGAAAGCGCAGGTTGGTGGACCAGGGCACGTTGGATCACAGCACGTAGAGCGTGCCGCCGGAGGAAACACCGACCGGCTGGGCATGGCGGGCTACGTCGTCTCCCGCGGCAGCGCGCCACCACTCCCCCGCCTGCTCGAACCAGCCTGGGCGTTCCATGTCCATCGTCGTGCCCCTTCAGCTCTGACGTACGGGCCGTCAGCCGTGCGGCCTCGGCCGGAGAGACACATCGTTCGAGGGGGTTCTCCCTCATGCTCAACGACGGCGGTCCTCCACCCGCAGCGCCCGACGGACTGCCTCTCCGCAACCCGATGCCCGGATACCAGTCCGTGCTTTCAGGCTCAGGGGCTGGGGGTTTCCCCCGTTCCCGAGGTCGCGGGCCCCGTCACGCTGGCGGCGGGGAGCTGACTCGGGTGTCCTTTGTCCCGATCGGCGGAAATGCCGAAAAGGAAGCTGAGCGCGGTGAGGGCCGCAAGGCCTGCACCGATGGCAACGCCGAGGTCGCCGGTCTTTGGAACGGTGATGGACGTCTGGCGAGTGTGACGGTGCACGGCATATGCCACGGCGCATGACACGAGGACGATCATCGCGGCCGGCACGTCAATGGGTACGGTCATTCTGGGCCTTCTGGCTCGCGGGCCCGCCTGTCGTGACTGGACATCCTGCGGGCGGGCCCCCACTACGACCCGCCCGCGGGTGCGGAGGGTCCCTCTGCCCCTTCGGCGGGGAGCTGGACCCTCGGACAGCAAAAAGGGGCCCAACTCTCCTGAAAGAGCAGGCCCAGCTCGCGGGGCGACTTAGACACCGTTTCTAATGGCGTGATCGCTCGTTGAGCCGTGCATGACGGATCTGGTGGAGCGGTTGGTGCCGGACGAGTTGTGGACGCTGTTTCGGCGGGTAGTCCGGCCGACGGAGGTCATGCGCCCGCAGGGCGGCGGCCGACGGCGGGCCGGAGACCGTGAATGCCTAGCGGCAATCATCTTCGTGGCCACCTCGGGGTGCACCTGGCGGCAGTTGCCGCCGGTGTTCGGTCCGGCCTGGCCGACGGTCTACCGGCGCTTCGCCCAGTGGAGCCGGGACCGGGTGTGGGCCAGGCTCCACCGAGTCATCCTCGACGAACTCGGCGCCCGGGGTGAGCTGGACTGGTCGCGGTGCGCGATCGACTCCGTCAGCGTTCGGGCCGCAAAAGGGGGCTGCTGACCGGACCGAATCCGACCGACCGCGGCAAGAGCGGATCGAAAATCCACCTGATCACCGACCGTAATGGACTTCCCTTCTCGCTGGGCATCTCCGGCGCCAACATGCACGACAGCCTCGGCCTGGAACCGCTCGTGCGAGGGATCCCGCCCATCCGCTCTCGTCGCGGACCGCGCCGCCGGCGCCCGGCCAAGCTCCACGCCGATAAGGGCTACGACTACAACCACCTGCGCCTATGGCTCCGCAAGCAAGGCATCCGGCACCGCATCGCCCGCAAGGGCATCGAGTCCTCCACCCGGCTGGGCCGCCACCGCTGGGTCGTGGAGAGAACGGTGTGCGCCACGAGGCGCTCTGTTTATATCCCCGGCTCAGCCGGGAGGAACTCGGGAGGAGGTTTCTGGGCCGAATGACTTACCTGGATCCGAAAGGTGAAGGGGACAAGAGCATGTCAGGAAACCAGTGACCGGGCCCAGTTGCCAGGGACGGTGTGCTGGGCGGCCCGCGCGATATGGCGAAGACTGGATTGTTTGAAGCCCAATCTCCAGAAGATGCAAGTTCCCATCCGCCGGAAAGACTACTGAAACCGGCGCCGCACTCTGCACGGGGTTTCATTGTTGCCCGGTGCACCTCCGGGGTGCGGAGCGATGTCCAGCGAGGACATTCAAGGAGATGAGTGGGACGCCTAAGTCGCGCTAGAACGTACAGACAGAGACGAACGTGGGATCGCCTACGGGACGCGAGTCCTATGGCGACGGAGGCCCCGTAGTAGTCGCCGGAGTCACGACCGGCCAGGGAGGACGGGAAAGCCGTCCACATCGGGCGAAGGGGGCCAGGTGATTCGGACACTCGAACCCGGGAGGTATGCGTAATGCAGAGCGCCAAAACGGTGCTGGGTGTCCTGCGTGAACGCGGCAGGCGTGGCCTGCCGTGCGAGGAACTGTACCGGCAAGTATTCAACCCGCAGTTGTATCTGCTGGCCTACGGTCGCATCTACGCCAACCATGGTGCGATGACGCCCGGGGTCACGTTGGAAACTGTGGACGGCATGTCACAGCGGAAGATCGACCGGATCATCGAGGCGATACGTCACGAGCGTTACCGCTTCAAACCGGTCCGGCGCATCCATATCCCGAAGAAGAACGGGAAGATGCGTCCGCTGGGGCTGCCGACCTGGTCGGACAAGCTCGTCGGCGAAGTGATCCGCCTACTGTTAGAGGCGTATTACGAACCGACGTTCTCCGACCACTCGCATGGCTTCCGTCCCCGTCGGGGCTGCCACACCGCATTGCGGGAGGTTGACCACACCTGGACTGGGGCATCCTGGTTCATCGAAGGGGACATCTCCGATTGCTTCGGCAGCCTGGACCATCAGGTCCTGCTCTCGATTCTCGGCGAGAAGATCCATGACCAGCGGTTTCTACGGCTGGTGCGCAACATGCTCACAGCCGGATACCTGGAGGACTGGAAGTGGGGTGCCACGCTCTCCGGAGCGCCGCAAGGCGGAGTGGCCACGCCCCCAACGCAATGGGCAACTTCTGCTTCGAGGTGACGCTCGGCTACCGGCGCTTGGAACTCCTTCCTCGCGCGGAAGGTAAGGAGCGTCACAATGGGTAGTAGGTTTGTGACATGGTGCGTGGTGATCGTGTCGATAGCGTCGAGTACGCCCGGCGGGTCAACGCCGCCGCGGATCTGGCCGGGGCGGGGTTGCCCGCGGCCGCAGCCGCCCGCACGTTGGCGAGCAGGTACGGGGTGTCGGTGCGTCAGGCACGCCGGTATCTGGAGCAGGCCATGGCTGCTGGACGGGTCGAAGTCCCCGAGTCGAGCGTGGTGTTCACCGTCAAGCTGCCCGGCTCGCTGGCCGGGCAGATCCGTGCTTGTGCTCACGAGAGCGACCGGGCGATCTCCGCGGTGGTGGCCCAGGCCCTGGCAGAGTTCCTTGAGCGGGGTGCCCCGGAGGGCCGGCCTCGTAGGTGAGCGGCCGGCTGGTGGAGACGGAGGCGGTCTTCGACCGTCATGCGGCGGCGGACTTGTCCGCGGCCTACGCGGTGTTGGTGCCGCAGCGGCGGGCCCGGGTGCGGGCCGGCCCCGATCAGGCAGGAGCAGCCGGTGACCAGTGCGGCGATTTACGCCCGGGTGTCCTCGGCCCGGCAGAAGAAGGACCAGACGATCGGCTCGCAGACGGCGGCCCTGCGCGCGCACGCCGGCGAACAGCGTCTTGAGCTGCCCGAGGAGTGGGTGTTCGAGGACGAGGGCCATTCCGGGGCGACGTTGGTGCGGCCCGCGTTGGAGCGGCTGCGGGACCTGGTCGCCCAGGTCGGCGTGGATGTGGTGCTGTGTTACGCGCCGGACCGCCTCGCCCGCAAGTTCGCCTATCAGGCCCTGCTGATCGAGGAGTTCGCCCGGGCGGGCACCCGGGTGGAGTTCGTACGGGGCCCGCGCGGCGACAGCCCCGAGGACCAGCTGATGGTCCAGTTCCAGGGCATGTTCGCCGAGTACGAGAAGGCCCAGCTGATGGAGCGCTACCGGCGGGGGAAGACCTACCGGGCACGCTCGGGGTCCATCAACGTGCTGGGCGGTGCCCCGTTCGGTTACCGCTACCTGCGCAAGACCCCTGAATGCGGGGCCACTTACGAAATCGTCGAGTCCGAGGCGGCGCTGGTGGTGGAGCTGTTCCGCCGCTACACCGACGACGGAGCCTCCATCGCGGACCTGACCCGCTGGCTCACCAGCAGCAACATCCCCACCCGCACCGGCAAGACCCGCTGGGACCGAAGCGTGGTCTGGGGCATGCTCCGCAACCCCGCCTACGCAGGCCAGGCCGCCTTCGGCAAGACCCAGACCCTCCACGAGTCCCCGGGCCTCAACCGCCGGGCCCGTCTGGAGGGCCGCAGCACCCCCCGCGCAGTCAAGGCCGCCGACCGACCCCACGAGGAGTGGATCACCATTCCCGTTCCCGCGCTCATCACCCCGGCGACCTTCGAACGCGCCGCCCAGCGGCTCGCCGACAACAAACGCTTCGCCTCGCGCAACAGCAAGATCCCTTCCCTCCTTCAGGGCCTGTCGGCCTGTGTGAGCTGCGGATATGGCTACTACCGGACCTCGACCACCACATCGTCCGGCAAGAAGATCTACTACTACCGGTGCCTGGGCTCGGACGACTACCGCTACGAGGGTGGCCGGGTCTGCACCAACAAGCCCGTCCGCGCCGACTACCTCGACACCGTCGTCTGGGACCACATCATCGGCATGATCGCCGACCCGCACCTGATCCGGACCGAGATCGACAAACGGCTGGAGAGGGCCCGCACCTCCGATCCCGCCACGCGGCAGCGCGGCCGGCTCGAACTGGCTCTGGCCAAGGCCACCACAGCGATCACCCGCATGATCGAAGCGTTCCAGGAACAGCTGGTCACCCTCGACGAGCTCCGCTCCCGGATGCCCGATCTGCGCGCCCGTGAGAGCAACCTGCGCGGCCAGCTCGCCGCTCTGGACGCATCGATCGCCGACCGGGACGCCTACCTCAAGCTCGCCGACGACCTCGAGGGCTTCCTCGCCCAGCTCCGCGACAACGCCGAAAGCGCCGAGGTTCCCGAACGTCAGCGCGTCCTGCGACTTCTCGTCAAGGACGTGCTCATCGGCCCCGAGAAGATCACCATCCGGCACCGCATCCCCGTCCGCGAACACGCCACCGACGACGGCCAACATCAAGATCAAGACACTACGGAGGGTGACTCACGTCTGAGTTACCCATTGCGTTGGGGGCGTGGTCTCCCCGATCCTGTCCAACATCTACCTGCACAAGCTGGACGAATTCGTCGAGACAGTTCTGATTCCGGAGTACACCCGAGGGAAGCGCCGGGCGCGAAACCCGGCCTATCTGGAGTTGCAGAATCTGCTGGCGAAATCCCGTCGACACGGCGACCGGGTTCAGGCCCGTGCGTTGCGTCAGCGGATGGTCAGTCTGCCAAGCGCGGATCCAAACGATCCGGCATACCGCAGGCTGCGCTACATACGCTATGCGGACGATCATCTCCTTGGTTTCACCGGACCAAAAGCTGAGGCCGATCAGATCAAACAACGCCTGGCCCAGTTCCTACGTGACAAACTCAAGCTGGAATTGTCCCAGGAAAAGACGCTGATCACTCATGCCCGCACCGGGGCAGCGAGGTTCCTCGGTTACGAGATCACGACTCAGCACAACGACACGAAGAAGACAGGCCGTTACCGTCGAGTCAACGGCCAGATCGCTCTCCGTGTCCCGCGGGATGTGATAAAAGCCAAGTGCGCCCCCTATCTCGCCCGCGGAAACCCCGCGAAGAGAACAGCCCTGATCAACAGCAGCGATCATGCGATCGTGGCGACGTTCGGGACCGTTTACCGGGGCGTTGTTCAGTACTACCTGCTCGCCGGAGATGTCTTCCGACTGCACCGGCTGCAATGGGTCATGGAGACATCCATGCTCAAGACCCTTGCCGCCAAGCACCGTTCGTCAGTTTCGAAGGTGGCCGCTAAGCACAAGGTCAGAATCGATACCCCCAATGGGCCCCGAGTCTGCTTCGAGGCCCGAATCGAGCGGAAGAGCAGGAAGCCACTGGTGGCACGGTTCGGCGGGATTCCCCTCCAACGGCAACGAGCGGCGGAACTCGCTGATCGTGAGCCAGTCCGGGTGGACTATCCGCAGAAGGAACTCATCGCGAGACTCCTGGCGGATACTTGCGAGATCTGCGGAAGCAAGGGCAACGTGCAAGTGCACCACGTCCGCGCTCTCGCCGACCTCGCACATGCCGGATGGCAGCCTTCCGACTGGGCGCGCGTCATGCTCCACCGGCGCCGCAAAACAGTCGTGGCCTGCGACACCTGCCACGACCGAATCCATTCGGAAAGGCCGGCCAGACCACTCACGCAGTAGTCATTGGAGAGCCGGATGACAGGGAAACCGTCACGTCCGGTTCGGCGGGAGGCCGCGCGGAGCAGGACCTGTCACAGCAGGCACCTCGCCGCGCGGCCGACCCAACGTCCTGGCTCGCCGGCTGCCGCCGCCTGCACCGTCGCTACGAACGCAAAGCCGAGCACTTCCTGGCCTTCGTAGGCATAGCCGCGGCATTGATCAGCCACCGCAGGCTGGCACGTTCGTCGGCTGGCTAGGCGAGGGCTCTGGCCAGGCGGCGATAGCCCAACTCCTGCGCGCCCAGAACCTGACGAAGCGCGGCAAGACCGCCAGTCTCCATCCCTCGCTGAGCGTCGATCTGGCAGGCTCGCTCATATGCCAGAAGACTGCCGGTAGGGTCAATTTCAAGGTCGATCGAACCCGGCCACAGGGCCGCCGTGTCTCCGGCCAGAGAGTGGATCTCCTGCAATCCGAAATGCTCATCGGATTGCTCCAGCGCCTGGAGGATTCGCCCGATCAGCGCGAAGCCGGCCTGGGTGAATGCGGCGGCACGATCTATCGAGTAGCTGCTCTGGGCAGCACGCAGACCGGACTGGGCATGCTGCAGGACGTCCTGATTGAGCGTCCGACCGGCTGTGGCCCGCAGACCGGCTCGTAGACCCGCATCGGCGAGGTAGTACGACTCGGCGAGTCCGGCCCGCTCGGCGAGGATGTACAGGGCCCCTCCGATCCGTAGTCCGGTCGAGCACGCCAGCGCAAGCGCTGACGTGCTGTCCAAATCTCCGTGCATGATCGGGCCAACCTCGCAGGCGCAGTGGATCAGGGAGGTCCCACCGTACTGCCGCCCCGGCCCCGCTCCCTGGCAATGGCTCCTGCCAAAAGAAACGACGTCTTAAAAAGGTAGCCCCATAAGTACCCCTAGCCGCACAGGTGTTATCTGCCCGTGACCAACCGACCGCGGCACGCCGGTCATCGCGGTCTCATGGACGCCGTGAAGCCCGGACACCGTGCGGCGCCCGGGCTTCACGGTTGATCGGTTACCGGATGAGGTGTACCGGGACCGTGAACCGGTCCTCCATGTCCTTCCAGAGGGTGTCACCGGTGACCAGCGGGCGGTCCAGCCGCTCGGCGAGGGCGATGCACAGGGCATCGCCCAGGGCCAACGTCCGGCCGTCGTACTGCTGCCGGTCCCGGTGGGACCCGTGGATGAGCTGCCCAGCCCGTACCGCCTCATCGGCAGTGGTGGGCTCGACCGCGAGGCCCAGGGCCGCGAGGTCCTGGTGCAGTTCCTGCGGCGGGCGGGTGTACCCGCGGCGCAGGCAGACGTAGGTGACCTCGGCGAGGTTGGCGGCCGTCGTGGCGGCCGAGGACAGCAGCTCGTCGACGGCGTCGGCTCCCTTCTCCTTGAAGACCCAGGCCAGGACGGCGCTGGTGTCGAGAACGACGGGGGGTTCGGACTTCACTTGTGGTACTCCTCAACGGCTGATCTCAGGGAGGTGGATCAACCCCGGAAACGGGTTGATCTCGGTCTGTGAGGTGCGGGGGGGTGTTGAGGTGATCGGGTCGGCCGTCTTCGGTGTCGCGCAGTGCGCGAACCTCTGCGGCGGCGTCGAGCGATCCGGGGTCCACGGTGCCAGGGATACCGGCACGGATGCGGTCCTTGATCGCCTGCGGCGTCTCCACGATGACGACGCCGGGGCCTACGGCCCTGATGATCACTTCGTCCCCCTCTGCGAGGCCGACGGCCCGCTGCAGGGCGACGGGAACCGTCACCCGACCGCGGGGGCCGACCTTGGAGCGAGTGGGCTGAAGCATGTGAGGTGAGTTCCTTCGCTCGACGAGAGAGGGCGGGCTCACAAGACGACTCCAAGAGTCGCGATCCGGGAGCCACGCCGGGCAGCTAAGGGCGTACGGCCAGAACGGCCAGGAGCCTGCCGCGTGATGGGAGTTCCCCCGACGTCCCGGAAACGGGCCACTGATTTCGGACCGGGACGTGGACACGCGGGGGACTGTTCCCTTCTTTGCTCTGCTCTTTTGGTGGGTCCGGGCAGGGTAATACCCCATACGGCCCCCGGATGGTGAGCCCGGGGGACAAGGCCCCCACTGGGAGGCCTGTGCGCCCCACGGTACACCAGGCCTGCGTTTGTGACACGAATCTGACTATCGCCCACAACTTCTAGAAAGTGGGCAAGTGGCCTGTTTGCCCATACCGCGCACAAGTCGGCAAACACGAAGGGTAGTGTCCAAGCACGTTCTGTGACGGCTTGAGAGGGGAGTGTCGGATGATCGTACTTATCGACACCGCAGCCCACGACGCGTGGAGTCTCCGCTGGGAAGCAGCCGTTGCCATCGGCACCATCCTGCTCACCTTCGTGACTGGAGGGCTCGCCTGGAGCACCCGGCAACTCGCCCAGGAGACCGCGGCGGACCTTCAGGCCCAGTGGCGGCCGCTGCTGCTGCCCGTCGGCGAGTGGGAAGAGCGGAGCGGGAGAATGATCACGTACCCCCTCGGAATCCGGTACAGCGGCAACACCCTCCGTGTCCGGATCCGGAACAGCGGCCGCGGGCCTGCACTTCGAGTGCAGGCGAAGCTGGAATATGAGGGGCGGCGGGCCTTCGGCCCGGCTGACTGGTCCAGCGGAGCGCTGGAAGACGGGAACATCAAATGGCTTCGGTTCGAGAACGCCTTGTTCGAAGATGAGGCAACTCTCCGGATCACCTACGACGACCTGGCAGGCCGTCCTCATTCCACGGAGAGCATCATCAAACGGCGTGCCGCCGCTGTGCTGCTGTGTGACGTGCAGGTCATCGACGGCTTGCCCAGCAGAACCACGAAGATCGGCATCCGGATCATCGAAAAAAAGTTCGTGCGGCGCGGGCAGTTCGAGAAACTGGCCCGTACGACGGATGCGCTGACCAAGACGGTCAACGGCCTCAACGAGCGCGAGACGGACGGGACGGATACGTGAACGAAGAGGAGATGGCTCGGGCGGTGGCCCGTGGCCTGGCCCGAAACGAGGCCCGGCACGCGAACGCGCAGGCCCGGCAGCTGCTCGGCTGCCTGCTGGTGTTCGCCGTCTTCGGCGTCGGCTTCATCCTGCTCGTCACGTACGGAAGCTGACGGAGCGGATTGTCGCGCAGGCCGGCGACACCAGCCCGGTGGCGGCCTGGCGGGCCTGGCGGGAGGTGCTAGCTAAACGCAGAAGCTTCCCACAACAACCCCAACCGCTCTCAATACAACCCACACAATCCCAGGTCACAACCACCTCACCACACCAGGGTCGGCCGGACCGGCGGGAGCCGCGGCTGCGGTGACCTCCAGCAGCCACCGCGCAGTGTGGGAGTGAGTGAGACCTTTCAGCGGGGCTGCTCCAGGGTGAGGGCGTCTGCGGGAGTTGACGACACTCGATTCGTGCTGCACATGCTCTTCGGACGATGCGCCGGGACCTCGGACGGGCTGCGCCTGCCCCGCTCTACCGGAGCTCGCGTTGCGGAGAGCTCGCGGTTGACCATGCGCCCGGCCTGTGATCTTGACAGTGTCTCAGTTAACGACCGCTGTGCCGTGAACTTCCGGCAGGGAGCCGCGAGGAGCGTCATTGATGGCCATTGGAAGAGCGGCCAGGTGCCGTTTGGCGGCGTTCTGGGCATGACTGACGTCGGGGCGGCGCTAGCGCGTTGGGGGACGGCGCGGCTGCTGCGGCAGAGGACCGGGGGGCGGTCGATGACGGTCGAGGAGCTCGTGGCGGCAGTGGTCGCCTTGGCGATCGTGTCTGCGAAGAGGCTGGGTGCCGGTCTGGCGAATCGCGCGATGGAGGGTGTGGAGCAGTCGGTGGCCGACCGGCTTGGGCGGCTGTACCGGTGGGTCGCCGGACGGCTGCCAGGTGAGGAGGGAGCGGCTCTGATCGATGAGGCGGGTCGTTCTCCGGCTGCACAGGCTCTGCTGCGACGGCGGCTGGTACTGGCTCTGGGCGGGGATCCAGCAGGCGTTGAGGAGCTGCGGGTGCTGCTGTCGCCGCACGCGCCGGTCCTCGCCCATGTCGATTCCCTTCTTCCGGAATCGTCCGGCATCCCGCGTCAGCTGCCGCTGGCAGTGGCGGATTTCACCGGTCGCGGCCGGGAGTTGGCGCGGCTGGTGGAGGCTGCTGAGCGTGCGGGCGGGGGCAAGGTGTGCCTGGTGCACGGTCCGGGCGGGATCGGCAAGACGGCTGTCGTGGTGCAGGCTGCTCGTCGGCTGATGCCGTCTTTCCCCGACGGCCAGCTCTTCGTCGACCTGAACGGGGCGGAGGAACATCCTGCCGCCGTGGGCGAGGTCCTGGCTGACTTCCTGGTGGCTCTGGGAGTACCCCGCGGACGAATCCCCGATGAAGAGGCCGGACGGACACGGCAGTTCCGTACGGAGTCGGCCGACCGCCGTGTCCTGATCGTCCTGGACAACGCGGCCAGTGAACAGCAGGTGAGTGCGCTGATGCCGGGTGGGTCTTCGTGCAGTGTCCTGATCACCAGCCGCCAGGGCCTTGCCACGCTGGCCGTGGATGAGCGCGTCGCACTGCCGGGGCTGGATGAGGGCAGCGCCTGGGATCTGTTGAGACGGATCGGCGGCGGGGACCGGGTGGACGAGGACCCCGAAGCAGGTCGTGACGTGGTCCGTCTGTGCGGCGGGCTGCCGCTGGCCCTGCGTATCGCGGGAGCGCGGCTGGCCACGTTTCCCGCCCGTACGGTGGGCTCCTTCGCCCGCGATCTCGCTGACGACTATCGGCGGCTGGATGTGCTGAGCCTGGGCGAGCGCAGCGTGCGCGCGGTCTTCCGCGCCGGATATCAGGCGCTCCCGTCGTTGCAGCAGCGTGCGTTCAGACTGTTGTCGGCCCTGGACACTCCCGACCTGCCGGCCTGGGCGCTGTCGCCTTTGCTGGACGTGGACGCCGATGCGGCAGACGCGTGCCTGGAGGGACTGCTGCTGGCGCATCTCGTGCAGGCCCGCCGCGGCGGGGCAGACAGCCAGCGCATCGTGCTGCACGATCTCGCGCGCGGGTTCTCCAAGGAGCGAGCGGCCGAGCAGCCGGCGGACAAGTCCGACAGCGCCGTGAGGCGTCTGCTGGGTGCCCTCCTCAGTGCCGCCGACGCAGCCGACGCGCAGTTACGGCCGGCCGGTGTCCGGCACAGCGGCCGTGGCGGAGCGGTCCGCCGTCCGCCGCCGTACGACGCTGTGGCGGGTGATGTGTGGCAGGCCGTCGAGTGGTTCGAAGCCGAGCGTGTGGTGCTGGTGGCAGCTGTCGCCCATGCTCACGCTCGCGGTTGGTGGGAGCTGTGCTGGGAGATCACCGACGCGATGAGTATCGCTCTTGAGCATCAGTGGCGCTGGAACATCAGCAGCCAGGTCCATGAGCTTGCTCTGGACGCAGCCGACCGCCTGGGGGATGGCGGGGCCCGCGCCGCGCTGCTGCGCAACCTCGGCGAAGCCCTGCGCGACGGCAGTGACGTGGGCAGGGCCGCAGAGTGCTTCAGCGAAGCGATCGCGCTCTTCCACAGCTCGGGCGACGCACACGGCGAAAGCGACGCCCTGGGCAACCTGGGAATCCTGCAACGCCAGCAGGGCGAGCTGCAGGAAGCGGAGCGAACGCTCACCGCGGCCGAGAGCCTCTTCAGAGCCCTGCCGCTGGAACGCGGACTCGCCTGGACCCTGCGGGAAAGGGCGGTAATCAGCCGGCACCATGCTCACTACACCGAAGCCCTCGCTCAACTCGACGAAGCACAGGACCTGTTCGCCGCCAACGAGGAAACCCGCGGTGTCGGCTGGATCCTGCGCACCCGCGCCGACACCGAGAAGGAGAGCACGGTGGGCGGCTGCCCGCTCCCTCGCCGCTGGTACACAGGTCCCTGGCCCGGGTGCGACGTCACAAGCCGTCCCGCACAGGATCCGCGGTGGGCGGCGGCCCGCACCCACTACGAGCACGCTGCCCAGACCCTGCACGCTGTCCGGGACCACCGCGGGCACGCCTGGGCCACCCTAGGGCTGGCCGACATGGCGCTCTACGAGGGCGACCCCACCGCCGCCGAACTGATCAGCCGCGCGCTTCAGGAGACCGACGCCTGCGGCGACCATCGAGGCCACAGCAGAGCACTGACCGTGCAAGCCATGCTGCACGCCCAGGCAAACCACCTCAGCGAGGCCATCACACTGGCAGAACAAGCCCTCGCCGGCCCCCGCGACCACGTCGGCGCCGCGCAGGCCAACTTCCGCCTTGCCCGCCTCTACGGCGCCGCCGGCCGGCATCACGACGTCCTCCACACCCTCCGGCAGTCCCGAACCCATCACCACGCCGCCGGCATGCCCTTCCCCGACCTTGCCGACACCGAGCTCTGCAGGACACTCAACCGCCCCGTGCCCCGCGCCCATCGCTTCCGCCGCCATCAGTGATTCCTGCGGCTTGACAGATCGCATTAGGAATCACTGCGCCCAGTCCCAGGAGGTGACGCGAGGCTGAGCGCCGATCTCGGACATGAACGAGTCGGTGCCGTCCGGCGGAACTGGGTTTTGCTTGGAGGCCAGCTCGGGCGCGCACACCTGCCAGTACAGGGTCCGGGTCCCGTATGGGGCGATGCCCGCGTCCTGAGCGAGCATCTTGACCGGACCGTTCACTTCGTCGGGGTACTCGCCGTCGGCGTGCTTGGGCGTGTACAAGGTCTGGAACTTCTGGGTGATGGAGATTACTGCGGTGTCGGAGCGGTTCTCGTAGACGGTCATGACGTTCACGCACTTGTTCGTCGCGTCGCCGTCGTGCCATTCGGTCAGGGCGACCGATCCCTGCGGAGTGCGGGTCGGGGCTGGCGCGGGCGCCGAGGAGACGGCCGGTGTGGGGGTGGCCGAAGTACGGTTGGCTACAGGCGTCGGTGTCGGTGCGGGTGTGGGCGCAATGGTCTGAGTGACCGTGACCGTGGGGGCTGCCGCAACGGGCTGCGGGTCTCGGCCACTACAGCCGACGGCGAGGAGTGCAGCCGCGCAGGCGGCTATGGCAGGAAGGAACCGGCGGGGCATGGCTGCCTTTCACATTCAGCAAGATGACTGCGCCAGGCGCTGCTCGGCCGGTTCCTGTGGGGGACGAAAGCGGGGGTCGCCACCTGACTTTCGGTACGACGCGGATCATAGCGACGGGAGCGGTTGCTCGACCGCCGCCGTTTGATCAGCCCTCGGGTACGGCTCTGGGCTGGGGGATCGGCTCAGGGGGCCGGTGCGGTCGGTATGGGCGAAGCATGACAGGGACAGTGAGGGCTGGTTGCCGTTGTGGCGGCACATGGAGGACAGCGCCGCGGTGGCGGGGCTGTTGTGGGACCGGTGGCTGCCCGCGAACGTACGGGCTCTGATATCCGGGGCGTTACCGGGTGGTGAGCGGGATGGCCAGCGGCTGGCGGTGTGGCTGGCGGGTGTACACGACGTGGGCAAGGCGACGCCGGCGTTCGCGTGTCAGGTCGACCAGCTCGCCGATGTGATGCGTGCGCAGGGTCTGGAAATACGGACGCCACGGCAGTTCGGGCTGCCCAGTACCGCTGTTTGTATCTGCCGCCGGTCCGCGCCCGATACCCCTCCACCGCGCAACGCCGCACCCCGCCCGGATCGCTTCATCTCACCGTGCCAGCGGCCCCACTCCCCCTCCAGCCCACCGGAGCGAGCGGCCCCGACTACTTGTAGCGATAGAGCTGTTGGAGGTGCAGGGCGTCGGTCTGCCACTGCGAGATGGCCGCCTCCGTGTCATCGGGCACCGTCCTGCCGAGCTGGTTCGCCACCCGCTGAAAGACGGCCGCCGAGTGGATGTCGGTGGCCGCCACGAGTGCGGTGAGGAGGGGTTCGTCAGCCGGCGTGTGGGCGTCGACCCGGACGAGAACGGCGACCTGGTCGTCGGGGTGAAGGTGGTGGGGCAGGGCTGAGCCGAGCTGGCGGCGCAGCCGCGACCAGGACGTGGTGGAACGTTCCCGAGCGGCCTTCTTCAGCGCGCCGCGTACCGCGGCCGCCACCTCGGTGACCTTCTCCTCGGTCAGCCGCTCCCGCTCCCGTTCCTCGTGCCGGGTTCTGCCGCTTCTTTGTCCGTCGGCCCCGGCTTCGCGTCTGCGGCCGGGAACCTGCTGCCCAGGTGTGCCGGATGCGCGCCGCTGGGGCGACTGCTCGTCCAGCCGCGCGATCCACGCATGGGCTGCCCGGCGCTGTGCCGGCGTCGCTTCATCCCCAACGTCCGCGAGATCTTGCCGCAACGCTTTGATGAGCCACCGGGTTTCGCGGGTGAGTGGCTGGCCGGCATGCGGAAGACGGCGCAGATCCCGAAGCCGCGCCTGAACGCGCCGCTGGGCGGCCTGGGCCTGGCTGGGGTGCGCGTCCCGTTCCGATGCTGCGCGGTACTGCTCGTGGGAGCCCGTGACCCAGGAGTCGACCTCCTCGCGCTGCAGTGCGGTGACGCGGTCATCGGCCTCGGCTGCGCTCTTCTCCAACTGCCGGATCATCCGCCTGACCTCACGCTCGGGCAGGCGTCCGGCCAGGCGCCGCAGATCGCTGAGCAGGTCCCGCATCCGACGGTGCGCGGCCGCGGCCGGATCCGGCGGTGCGGAGGATGTTGCCGCAACGCGCAGACGGGCCGGGGAGTGGATGCGGGAGAACTTCGGACCGCGGACAGGGGGCGCCTGGTCCCGGCGGGCCCAGCCCGCGTTGCGTTTCTGGTACTCCAGGAAGGTGCCGGCCGTGCGGATGGCTTCGTCCTCGTCCTTCGACCGGTCATGGCCCACCACGGTCTCGACCCGGACCAGCAGCGAGCGCACCTTCACCGAGCTGCGCTCGGCAACGGCCTGCCGCAGCTGCTGAACCAGGTCCCCGCGGAGCGTGCGCTGCCGGTCAAGAAAGACGCGTGCGTCGGACAGTGCAGCGGCCAACTCCCCTTCTTCCTTGTCTGGTTCGGCGCCGAACTGCTGGCACAGAGCGGTGACAGCGGGCACCGAGCCCGCGCGCAGCGCGTCGCGCAGGCGCCGGACCCGGTCGTCCTGCCCCACCACCACACCCGGGTCGGCGACCGGGGTGTGGGTGAAAGCGATCTGGCGGGGCGGGGGTGTGCGTCGTGAGCGGACGATCCTCTCCACGGCCGGGGTCCGCAGACCGTCGTCGGTCATCTCGCAGTCGTCCAGCCCGAACCATTCCGTGGGCCGGGCGAAGGCCTCCGTGCCGATGTGGACCCGGCGGCTGGTGCCCTGGCTCTCGAACCGCAGCCGGTGCACATACCAGCGCCGGATCAAGGTGTCCTCGTCGACGGGCACCGACAACCCCAGCACCGGCTCGACCCTTTCGTCGCTCCATACCGGTGTGACCCCCGGATCCAGATGCACCCGCAGTCCGCGGCCGCCTCGTTCGAAGGCGATGTCCAGCAGCGACCCGACAGGCAGGCCGTCCGGCTGTGTAAAGGTGAAACGGGCGTGCTCGCCGCGGCCGGCCAGCCATTCCCGCGCCGCCGCCTTGAGATAGAGGTGATCCGCGCTGGAGACATCGCGCGCGCGGCGCCCGCACACGTGCGGCAGACCGTCCGGGTCGGGGTGGTGCGCAAAGTGACAGACCCTGTCGGTGTACAGCTTCGTCGTCAGCTGCCCACCGCAGCCGCCCAGCAGCAGCCCGCACCAGAAGGTGTCCCCCGCGTGCTCCCGCCGGAAGGCGTCCACCTCGATCGCCTCCAGCGGCAGCAGCAGCGGCACCTCCGAGGCCGCATCCCCGAGCACCGCCGTCTGAATCCGCCGCCTGTCCTCCAACAGAGCCCCCGCCCGCTACGCCTCAACCCATCGTGCCACCAGCCCAGTTGACGCTCCAGAGCCCCGGCACATGCATCCCGCCGAACCCTGTCCGTACCCGGAGGTCGGGTCTGCGGCACATCGCCTGCCGCGCGAGCTCGAAGCGCCCTTCGAGGGAAGGAGCGGCATGGGCCGCACAAGTGACCGTCACTGTTTCGGCACCAGACAGCGACGGCGGAGCCGACGGCCCTGTTGCGGGACGGCCACTGGGTGGGAGGGCCGGCGGTCACGTGTGAGGGCGGAACCCGCTGCAACTGCTCCGCCAAGCCGCGCTTGAAGTGACAGAGCTGCGATGTCAGTGCGTCCCCATATCTTGTCCCGATGATTCGGAACGTGGTCGACGAGCGGGTCTTCGAGGCGGCAGTAGTTGACTCCCAGCGGGCGGTGGCGGAGTTCGACGGGGCTCGCCAGTGGCTGGCCTCTGCCAGGCAGGGGCCGATGGAGCCGCTTGCGGCCGAGGTCTGGGTATTCGACGAGGATCTGGCCCGGGTGGTGTTGGTGAAGCACCGTTGGCGGGGCTGGGTTCCGCCGGGCGGGAAGGTCGAGGCCGGAGAGACACCGCGAGAGGGTGCGAGTCGGGAACTTTTCGAAGAGGCGGGGCTTCAGCCGAAGTTGCTGTCTGAGCCGGCGTCAGTCGCAGTTCGTTCGTTTCACCCGGACTGGCCGGTCACGTTGGGGCTGTCGTATGCCTCGGTCGTTGATGTGGCGACGCCGTTCGTCGCGGAGGCCGGGCAGCCGGTGGCCTGGATGCGCTTGGACGAGGGCTGGGAGAGCTGCTTTCCCGATGACGTGGCCCGAATCCGTAAGCACGCGGCTTGGATAGCTGGTCAAATGGGCCGTCACTGACGTCCTCGGCGTCGCCCGGCTGCGCAACCTGGCCCTCGTCGGGTAGCCCCACTTTGCCGGCAGCACTCCAGTCTTCTCCAACATCCGCTTACAGGACGTCATTTAGTGTCCCGGACTTGGCGTCGTCGGCAGCGGAGATCAGGGGGCCGAGGACCGCGAGGCCGATGACGCTGAGGCAGTCCGAGGCGGGTCTGTGACCGTCGGGTCCCGCCGCAGCGCCCCACGTGTCTGGACCGGTTGGGACTTGGTCTGTGTCAGGAACAGCTCATCGCGGGGGCGAAGGTGCGTCACAGTCCAGACCTGAGAGACAGGCATTCTGATAGGAGGAGTCGTAAATGCGTTCACCGGCGGTCTTCGCGCTGGTCAGGGCCGCGCAAATGACGAGGACCATGAAAAGTTGGGTGACGGCAACCACAGGTACCCGGCGGACTCCGGCTACGACAGCTGCAACCAGGGCGGCTGCGGCCACGAACAGAGCCTTCTGCAGGTAGGGACCCGGCGGTGCGCCGTAGGCCTGGTCGCCAAAGGACGACCAGTAGGACGCAATCCAGAAGAACCAGATCAGGCCTAGGGCTAACAGCTCGAGAACAGCCAGGCCCACGGATATGGCCACGGCCCGACCAGTACTTTCAGGATCTGCACTCACCCGGTCAGAATCCATCCGGCAGGTACGCGGTGTCATGAGTATCCGTACTCTCTTTCCGCGGTCCTGACCTCGATTCCGGGTGTCGCGGTCAGGACCGCCGCAGTGGTGCTGGTCACCGTCGGCGACGGCACCAGCTTCCCCACCGCCGCCCACCTCGCCTCCTACGCCGGCCTCGCCCCCACGACGAAGTCGTCGGGCACCTCGATCCACGGCGAACACGCGCCACGAGGCGGCAACCGGCAGCTCAAACGCGCGATGTTCCTCTCCGCGTTCGCCGCCCTGCACGATCACGCCTCCCGCACCTACTACGACAAATGCCGGGCCCGAGGGAAAACCCACACACAGGCACTTCTCCGCCTGGCCCGACAACGGATCAACATGCTGGTCGCGATGCTCCGAGACGGCACCTTTTACGAACCCCGAACCCCCGAAGCAAACCCCGCATGACCAGCTTGGGCTTGACGAAGGACATAGAGGCACCCCCCGTGGCTCAACGCCCCCGAATCCGAAAGGTTCTGGTCACGCCGGGATGTCCACCGTGCCGTCCTCGACTCCCGCCACCACACCCTCGATCACCTGCGCCAGCTGCCCGCAGATGAGATCCTCACGCGCAACGAACCCCATCTCGCCATACCTCACCTGCTCGCCCTCTGCGCAACCCGGCCGGAACGATGGAGGGCCCTGCTCAAGGCCCTCGACTACGGCTCCACGGACGAAAAGATCCCTTTTGGGGAACTGCTCGAAGGCATCCAAGATCCCGCCCCCGCCAGGGGAGCCTCTTCACTGCACGCGGGAACAACTCAGGATGGTTGACCGTTCACTCATATGTGGTTGTGGAGGGGACAGTGTCCCCGGGCCTCACCTATAGCCCATGGGGACGATCGTTCGGCTGAAGCCCCATGGAGCCCTCCGCCGAGAGGCGACCGTCCTCCGCACGCCACCGCTCACGGCCCCGGCTGGTCTCCCCCGTCCAGCCGGGGCTTTCGGCTGTACACGACCGCCGTGGGCCTGTAGTCGGGTGTCCGGGTTCGCAGCAACTCCCTCAGCCGAGGCCGAGCCGGCTCAGTGCGGTGGTCCAGTCGGTGACGATCGCCTTCTGCGCGGCCGCGAGGGCGACCCGGCCCTTGCAGACCGCAGTGTGCAGCTTCGTCTCCACCGGATCCTTCTTGTTGTTGACCCCGGCGCCCTTCTTGTGGCCGGGGTCGGCGGGCTCCACCCACAGGTTGCGGTAGTCGTTGGGGTCCCCGCCCAGCTGCAGGCTGATCAGGTGGTCGTACTCGGCATCGCCCATGCGGCCGGTGAAGCCGTAGGAGGCGGCGTTCAGCTTCTTCTCCTTGCCGGTGACGGACGTGGAGGGGCGGATGTCGGAGGTGTAGCCGCCCTTGCGGCAGATCGTCGACTTCAGATTCGCCTGCGTCACCGCCGGGGAGACCGCGCCCGGCGTGCACTGCGGGTCCTCGATCGGCTCGCCCTTGAGATACCGGTAGTGGCAGGTGCCCGCGGCCGGCTGCTGTTGCACCGTGTACGTCTTCTGCGGACCGGCCCCCACCGCGATCGCCCGCCCGGCCCCGCCGGCACCCGACGGAGGCGCCGCAGCACTCGCGCTCCCGGACGCCGTAGAGCCCCCCCAGCGAAGTAGGAGAGCAGCCCGCGAGCATCAGGCAGGTGAACAGGGCGGATGAAGCGGCACGGCGGGTGGAACGCATGACGACCCCTCACAGGCAGGCGATGGCTGAGCAGATGCTGCCCTAACCGACTGCCGTCCTACCGCGTGGGGTGCCGTGCGAAGGCGCACGCCTGCCGTGCGGTGCAGCGTAAACGCGCCCCCCATCCCGCAGTTGTACGAGGCAGACCCGTACAAGCGGGGCGGCGGCGAAGGCGTTGTGCGTGGCCCGGGCGAGGTCTGGCATTAACGCTCCGAAGCGTCGGAGCGTTAATGCCAGAGGTCGAAGCGACGGTCGCGTTCGACGCGGTCGGCGGCCTCGTGCAGGGTGAAGGTGACGTCGACGATCCGGTCGGCGAGCGCCAGGACGCGCACATCGTCGGTCAGCAGTTGGAGCTCGGTCAGGGCCTCGCCCGCGACGGTGCGCGCCTCCAGCGCGGCCGTGCGGCCTCCTGCTCCGCCTCGGACGCGCCATCCTCCTGGGCCGTGGATGGGCTTTGCGGCCGTGCCTCGTCTGTCAGGTGTCGTCGGGACTGCCCGCGAGTGATCCGCCTATCCAGAAGGGCAGCGCCTTTTGGTCTTTGCTCAGTGAGCGTCGTATGGCGTTGACCAACCGCACCTGCGCCTGGGCGGGCGCCCTGTTGGCTCGGGCGAACTCCTCCTTGGTCAACGGGGCACGCGTCGGGTCGCGTGCCGGGTCACGGGCCGCCTGGTCGAGGAACTCCCCGATGGCCTTGCCGAAGTTGTCGATCTCCACCGCGACAGCTGCGGGGGCGACGAGACTGGCACGGGTCAGGGCCGCGCTCCACTCGCTCCAGTCGTAGTCCCAGCCCCGGCGGTCGGCGTGGGCTCGGCTGATGACCATCGTGAACTTCGCGTAGTGGCTGATCAGTTCCTGGTAGGCGAGCAACTGCTTGTCCCGCAGCCACTGACGGTCCTGGGCCCGGTGCGTGACGATGCCCCCGACCAGGACGCCGATTGTGGCGGACAGCGCCCCGGCGCCCGTTGTCACCAGTGTGTCCAGCAGTGCCACCCCGGGCCCCGTATTCCCCGTCGCTCGAACATCGGCGGCTCGAAGCTACTGGTGACCAACCTTCGGTGACAATGCTCAACTCCAAAAAGCGCATTTCGTCGGTTCATCTCCCCGCGGGACAGGCGCCCTTGTACGGAACCCTGACCCAAGGGCCGAGCCGTGCGTCACCCAACGGGTCCGATACGGAGGACGGCGGCGGTGTCGAGGATGTCGACGACCTTCAGGCTCATGGCGTTGTTGATGGTCGCGGCGGGTCCCTCTCCGCAGTTGAGACTGACGCCGCCGCTGCCCTCCGAGGACACGCCGCCGCCACCGGAACAGCCCGAAACGCTGAAGCCCGACCCCGTCAGCGGCGCGACCATCTCGACCTCGCTGCCGGTGATCGCCGTCACCTTGATCGGCCCGAGGCCGTACTTTTCCGGCACTGTCACGACGTCCCCCACGGCGACCTTGATCTCACAAGTCCCGTCAGCGCACGGCCCGGTCGGCGAGGGCGACGTCGTGGCCGTCTCCGTGGGAGTCGGCCTGGGGTCCGGTGCCGGTGTCCCGGAATCGGACCCACTGGGCCGCCCCTCAGCGGGGGACCGGCCCGAGGAATCCGAAGAACACGATGTGAGAGCGGCGAACACGACAGTGACGACAACGGCGACGGCGGTGGATGACGTTCTACGCATCATGGCCGCCATTGAACCGCGCGGTGGCCGACCTCCGACAGCTCCTCACGCAGCCCCCGCTCGAGGCATTCTGTTGCGCTCTCCCGTCCATTTCCCGATCTCAACCATCGCGCGAATCCGGGCAGCAACGAGGCAGGGACGAAGCCTCGCAGCTCGTATTGCTGATCCGCGCCCGTTCGGGGCTCCCCCTAACTCAGGACGGAGGACGGCGGGGGCCGAAGACGACCGGTGCGTCACCGGTGTCGTCGCTCATCCAGTAGCCCTGCGCGCTGAGGATCCTGCGGAGCGCGGTGTGCATCGCGTCCTGCTGCATGCGCCACACCTCGCCCAGCACGTCGACGGAGCGGTGCTGGCGCCAGATGACCCGCACGGCAGCGCCCGCCGGCCCGGGACCCAGCGCGAGCATGACGCCGGTCGCCGCCTCGCCCTCGCCTTCATGCGGGTCGCGGAGGGGCAGCCCCACCCTCAGCAGCGCCGCCACCAAAGCCTCCATGAACGGCCGCATGTGCTCGGGGACTTCCACCGGTCCGATGACGCACTGGTCCAGGATGTGTGCCGCCCGCTGCGCCACCGCGTCCGGGGCGGGATCCTGCTTGGCCATGTTGCGCTCCTGACGTGCCTGTTCTCGTCGTCCAGCTTGCCAGGCAACTCGTCGGACAGCCCTGTCGACAGGCGGTCCCTCGTCGACCGCGTCGTGCTCGGCAACGACGGGGGACAGAGGTCCGGCCCGCCGCAACGGGGGAATGCGGCGGGCCGACACTGGTCGTCACCCTGCCACAGCCGTGCACCTGTTGCACGGGTATGGGGTGAAACGCTTTCGGGCTTCTGTCCGGCAATGGTGCCGGGCGCGATCGGTGCGGTACGGGGCCTCCCCGCACCGCACCGGATGAGGGGTTACCGCAGGCGGTACTCCATCAGCATGAAGGCCAGGCCGATGACTCCGGTGCCGATGCCGTAACAGGCCCCGCGCAGGACCTGGGTGAGCGCGGTGCGCCGTCGGCGGGCGATCCAGGCGGCGGCAGCAGTACGCCGGTTTGTGCCCGCGCGCGGCGGGCGGAGGATACGGTTCATGGATGACGTGCCTTTCCGTTGGCGTCGTGGGGAGTCCGTCCGGCTGTGGCCTCGGAACCGGTGGCCGGGACAGGACTCCCCCTCTTTTTCTGTCTTCTTGTGTTTCTCCTGCGGGGGCCGGTCTTCAGCGGCCGGCGGTGAACTCCTGCAGCTCGTCGACGAGTCGGCGGTCGGGCCGGGCGACGATGACGGAGGAATCGGGGGTGCGGGCGGCGAGACGGTCGACCTCGTGTTCCAGGCGGCAGGTGGGGGCCAGCGCGGTGGAGCCGTTGGTGCGGACGTATCCGGCGAACAGCTCCAGTCCTTCGAGGAAGGCGGCGTCCGGCGGGGCGGTGTCGGCCATGGAGTGGGTGAGCTGGTGGAACCAGTGCCACGACCGCTTGGACTCGCCGAGCGAGAGGTGGTGCAGGTGGAGGCAGTAGGCGGCGGCGCGGCTGCCGGCTCCGGCGGCCAGCTGCCACCAGAACTGGGCGGACTCGGGGTGGCGGGTGAGGTAGAGCAGGCAGCCGAAGACGAGGGCGCCGTCGACGTCCATGTGCTCCTCCGTCAGCGGGGCGTTGCCGGGCTCTTCGGCGATCTTGGCGACGTGGTCGGCGGCGGCCGGTTCGTTGAGGACCCACCGGCACACCACGCTCAGGCGGTGGCCGGCCTGGGCGGCGCGGGCGATCTCCGGGGTGGGGGTCAGGCGCCGGGCGTCGGCGGCGAGCCGGCGCAGGCCCGCGGCGACGTCGAAACGGCGCGGGGCGGTGACCGGCAGGCGGGCACCGGCCAGCAGGGCGTCAAGGGTGGTGGCGGTCACGGCTGTTGTCCCCTCTTGGGCTTCTTGCGTTCGTCGGGCAGACCGAGTTTGACGCGCAGGCGTTCCTTGCCGCGGCGCAGGTGGTGGCCGACGGTGCGTTCGTCGATGCCGACGTACCAGGCGACCTTGGTCGTGGGGTAGCCGAGGATGTAGCGCAGCACGATCACCTCGAACTGACGGCCCGGCAGTTCCGCGATCGCCTCGTACAGGCCGCTGCTGGACTCCAACTTCTGGAGCTTGTCCCGGGCCGTGGCCAACGCCTTGTCCATCGCCTGGACGATGGGCCCGTTGATGACGAACGCCGGCGCCCGGCCTTCGTGTTCGAGGCGGTCGTGCACGGCCCGCCGCATGATCGCCCAGGCACCCTGCTCGAGGTTGCCCGCGCTCAGCAGTTCGGGCCAGCCCGCGTGGATCTGCAGGAACACCTCGTGGATGACCTCTTCGGCCGTCTCGCGGGTACCGAAGTGAACTTCCGCGTAGGAGTGGAACGCCTCCTGGTGCCCGAGGTAGAAGGCCTCGAACTCCAGCGGCAGGTCCAGCGGCAGGTACAAGGACTGCGACAGTCCCCCACGCGGGGCAGGGACCTGGGCGCCCTCCAGGGCGTCGTCATAACTCACGCGGGCCTCCCGGCGGCACGGCACATGGCAGGCATTTCCTCTTCCTCGAAGGTCGGCTGGGACCGGCGCCAACTCGTGCACACCGAAGGCCCGTTGGGGCCTGAGACCCACCTAAGTGATTCCTGAGGCCGATCACTCACAGGCCCGCAAAAAAATCACTGAGCGTCCCCGCCGGACCGCACTATGCAATCTTCAACAAGCACCGCTAGTCACCCTCAGTAGCGCCCTGACCAGGCCTGACCCGAACGAGGGACCACTCGAACACGCCTGCGCACCCTGACCGTGTTCTGCATCACACCAGGTCCACCACCCGGCGCACACCAGGCGCGCAACGGCGCGCACACCTCCCAGGCGCGCCCCATAGCTTCACCCAGAGTGACTTTCCGAGTGGCCGCCGGGAACTCTCGAGACGTCGCGGCTCCGCCGTTTCACGCCGAACCGTGAAGGGTTGGGCAGATGGGTGGGCCCGGCCGACTTGCGCGGCCTGTTCACCGGGAGCGGGCTCGCGCCGGCGTTCAATGGCGCGGGTCTGCCGTGGAGGTTCCGGTTCGCACGGCGTCGGCGGCCGTAGCTCGGCGCCCTCCGGCCGGCCGCCGTTCATACTGATCATGGAGGTATTGGCCGGTACATGACTGCTGTACCTCATGTTCCACATCTACGTTCTCGTGTCACTACCGCCCGACTGATGGGCAGTTGGGATGTAGACCAGAGGAAGACTGTTTCGTGCGTCTAAGAACCATTGCGAGTGCGTTCGCTGTCAGCGCGGCCCTGGTCACCGCCAGTACCCACACGGCGCTGGCGGATCCGCCGCCGAATCCGGAACCGTCTGAGATCACGGTCACCACGCTGGACGCGTCCCCTGCGGTTGACACGAGCTGCACTTTCAACGCGTTGAAGCCCAACCACAGCGGCTCCAAGATGACGGGTACCGGGGGCATCAAGACGTGCTCGGGTGGGCCCGTGGCCTGTACCAGCGAGTCGGACCTTGAGTTCTACAACGACTTCTCGAACATGTGGCTGACGGCGGCGACCTCGCGCCAGACCAAGTGCGCGCCACCGCTGAGGTCATCGACCGCATCGGCAACGTGCGTGAACCATCCCGGCGATCCGAACGTCGCCTGGCGTACCACGACTGTAGGGACCCTCGTGAGCTCCAGCGGTGCCGCGGGCGGCGGCACCGCGAACAGCCCCGTTCTGTACGTGCCCTGCGCGTAGTGGGATGTTGGAGGGCCTGGCGGCCGGACCGTTCCTCATCCTCCAGGCCCTCCACTCCCCACAGAGAGGACTGACCGTGACCTCGGACCGCGACATGCTGTGGCATCGCTGTGCGCACCTGGGCCGGGTTCTGCTGCCGCTGGTGGACCAGGAGCCATGGCGGCGGGATCGTCGCCACGAGAACCTGCAGACGTGGGGCATCGACACGGTGGAAGGCGAGCGGCTGATCGAGGTCTTCGCGGCTCTGGCGGCCCACGCCGTTGCGGCCGATGCTTCCGTGTCCGCCGCAGAATTCGATGCTCTGCGCGTCAGCGCCGTGGCTGACGCGGCGACCGGCAAGCGCGACATCGAACTGCTCGCGGGACTGCCGGACACCTTCGCCGACAGTCGTGACGTACAGGCCGTCGGCGTCTTCCGCTTGTACGCCTACAAGGGCGGGCAGTCCAGCCGCCGGCTTTTCCAGCTGAGCAGGGAAGTACGCCACGCGCTGGCCGTCCTCGGCGAACAGACACCGATGCCGTCCCTCACATGCGGCGATGTCTTCCGCCGGGCGGCCGAGGCCGGCCTGCCGCAGTGATCGCGGAACCCGTTCGAGCTGTGGCTGCGTCAGCATCCTGTGGTCAGCGCGCGGTGTGACTCACCGTCCGTGCGAGTGACGCACAGAAGGATCGACGGGCATGGCGGGTGCCACCCCGCTACGAAGATCACAACGGTTTGTGATCTTCGAGAGGGATTCCTGCCGATCACCGTCACTCCCGCCCGCTGAGCACGACTCCGGCCCGCCGCTACGGGGGGAAGCGGCGGGCCGGAGTCGTGCTCAGCGGGCGGGAGGGCGCGAACTGCCCGTGCTTCACGGCCAGTTCGGCAACCGGGCATGGGCCGGGGCGTCTGTCACAGAGGCTGCCACTCGATGACACCGTCGCGGGTGACGATGATCCTGTCGCTGCGATGCCAGTCGTGGAGCATCTCGATCACGGCCGGCTCGTCAGGCAGGAGGTCGTACTCCTCCCCGGTCTGTTCAGCGTCGGCTGCCATGTCCTTGTTCCAGTCGTCCATGTACTCGCGCAGCGTCCATGCGTGTCCGTCCGCGTGTGCGGAGTCGACCACCCGGAACCGCTCCTGGCGCAGCAGCATCTCCAACTGCACGTCGGCCTTCCGCAGTTCTCCCCCGTACTGGGAGAGGAGTTCGCCGGCCCGAGCCGTGCCCAGGGAAGTCGTTCACAGCCACCAGGAGGCGCAGGACTTCGGCATCTCCACCGAGCGGCCCTGCCTGGTGATCGAGCAGGTCTTCTACGACGCCGAGGACGACGTCCTCCAGCACACGGTGACCGTCAACTACAGCGGCCATCCCCACACGGTCAGGTACCAGCCCACGCCCGAGGACCTTGCACAGCGCGAGTAGCCGGCATCCAGCACGGGCTGGGCGCGAGAATCCGCAGACAGGCCGAACGGGCTTCTCGACTGATGCTTCCCGGTCGTAGTGGTCCCCGAGTTCCGGCCCTATCCGGGTTCGGCGGTGCGTCCGAGGGTGCAGGCCCGCAGGGTGAGGGCGGTTCTGCTCCACCCCAACCCGCGGGCCTCCTCCCACCTAACTAAAGGAAATGTCCGTTTCCTGCCGAAAATGAAACAAATATAGCCGAGCCTAAGCTCGACTCCAAGGAAAAGAATTACGCAAATTTACTTACCCCTTCTGTCGCCTCCAGCGGTTTCTTGAGTTCCGTAATTCTGCACAATATTATTTATGGTGTTGTATGTGATGTTGTTCGTGCTGGAATTCGTTACCTGATTCCCTGTCCTGTTCGTATCGCAATTCACCTCAGGTCCGGAGTGTCCGGTGAATCCAATGATACTCAGAATGGTGATTGCCGATGCCACCATGGAAAGCCAATTGGCCCTCTTGCTTGTACGTGCTGATTCAAGTTCGGCGTCCGCGAGGAGTTGAGGCTTCAAGGGCTGTTGCCATAGCATCGAACCTTCATCGATGATGGGGCTTACGTGCAGGTCAGAGGTTGTTTCACTCCAGGTAGCGTGGTCGTTCTTGGTGCTCATTTAATTTCTCCAGATTTGTTAGTGTTTGAAATTTCATAACCATCCCCTTCGGGTACAGGAAAACCCGGTTCGGGCCTTAGTGGCTCGTTCCGGGCGTGATGTGCTCGGGATGTGTGACTAGCGCTAGGTTTCGTGCTTCATCATTGGCCTATCTTACCATTTGGGACGTCGAATGGTCAAACAGCGCGAGCTGTCGAGGTGGTACGCGTAATTTCGTGTCCGAGGCGGGCCCGGTGCTCTTATTGTGAGAGTTTTTTTACACCCGCCCCGGCCTTCTGTCAAATGGCTTGCCGTGACCAGGTCTTTTCTCCCTGCTATGGATCCAGACGTCTCCGGAATTTCCCGTCCCGGGCTTTCTGTACGTACTCGGTGAGTCCTTCGAGGTCGTCTCGGAGCACACCAGCCTGGTTGGGGTCCGCACCGCGCTCCAGGACGCCGGGATCGACTGCGACGCCAACGTCGTCCGGTAGGACCCGTGGGGCACCACAGGGCGGAGACTGACGTTTCGCAAGCACCTTGCTGCTGATCGACCGACGGCCCTGCTTGAGCGCGGGACTCATCGGCTTCCCAGAATTCACCCCGGAGAACAGTCCCGCTCACCACACTGGTGACTACACCGTGGGGCAAGCGGATCCACGGCCGATCGGGGGGTGCGCATCATGGATGTCCTAGTGGGCCTGACGCCGGACGACGCGGCAGACGCAGAGGAAAGCGAGAGGCTGACGCGTCGGCTCGTTGCCGAGCTGCGCAACCTCGACCTCTACACGTTGCAGGTGCTTTCCGACGGCGCCCCGCCCGAAAACTCCAAAGGCGACCTGGTCACCGCCGACGCCGTTGCCCTTGCCCTGAGCGCTCCCGGAGGCGTCCTCACCTCGCTGGTCGGGTTGTTGCAGGACTGGCTCGGTCGGCAGTCTGCCCGCCACCGCGTCTCGGTCACCATCAACGGCGACACGATAGAGCTGGAACAGGCGACTCCTGAGGAACGGCGGCAGCTGATCGACGCGTTCGTACGACGCAACGGTGCGGGTGGGGAGTAGTCGTGGGACGCCGACTGGCCCTGCTGATCGCCACATACGTATACGAGGACGAGGGACTGCGGCAGCTGACCGCGCCCGGCCACGACGCCGAAGCGCTGGCCGAGGTGCTGCGGGACCCGGACATCGCCGGGTTCGAGGTGACGGTTCTCGTCAACGAATCCCACCACCGGGTCGGCACGGCCCTCGGCGAGTTCTTCCGCAACCGTCGCCACGACGACCTCGCCCTGCTGTACTTCACCGGACACGGCCTCAAGGACGAGGAAGGCCGGCTCCACCTGGCAGCGACTGACACTCGCCGCACCAACCTCATGTTCACCTCTCTGTCCGCGGAACAGATCGACCGGGCCATGAGCGCCTGCATGTCGCGGCAGCAGGTGCTGATCCTCGACTGCTGCTACAGCGGCGCCTTCCCAGCGGGCCTGCTCGCCAAGAACGACGCCGAAGTACACGCTCTCAAGCAGTTTCAGGGCCACGGCCGTACCGTGCTAACCGCCTCCGACGCCGCCCAGTACTCCTTCGAGGGCGACCAATTGCACGGCAGCGCTCCCCAGTCGGTCTTCACCAGGCATCTGGTGCAGGGGCTGCGCGACGGCAGCGCCGACCTCGACCGCGACGGCGACATCACCCTCGACGAGCTCTACACCTATGTCCACGGCAAGGTCATCACCGAGCTGCCGCAACAACGGCCCCAGAAACAGGAGAACGTAGAGGGCCGCATCGTCATCGCCCAGAACGTCAACTGGTCCCTTCCCCTGCAGGTGCAAAACGCTCTGCACAGCCCCCTCGCCACGGACCGGCTCGGCGGCGCGCAGCAACTCGCCCACCTGTACCGCACCGGCAACGAGAGGGTCCGTGCCCTTGCGGCGGAGCAACTCCGGCTGCTGATGGACGACGACAGCCGCAGCGTCTCCGCCGCGGCAGCCTCAATCCGGGAGGTCGCCGAACACCTCCCCACGGCCGGTCTGGGGCTGGCAGACATTGACAGCCTGCTCGAACAAGCGAATGAAGAGCGTGACGGAGGTGCACTCGAACAGGCCGAGGACCACTACTGGTCGGCTCTCGACCTCGCGATACAGCACCGCGCCAGACGGCAGGAAGGCTGGGCTTGGGACGGCCTCGGCTCCTGTCGCTGGCGAGCCAGGGACTTCGAGATGGCTATGAGGTTCTTCACCCGCGCCGATCGCCTCGCCGACGAGACAGACGACGCACGTCTGAAGGCCTGGTGCCTGTACAACTTCGGCGTGTACCAGCATGAACACCATGACCTATCGGCGGCCAAGGACTTCTTCGAGCAATCCCTGGCGGTATCGGACATCCATCAGTGCTACTCGACCGCAGGCTGGACCCACCACCAAATGGCCGAGTTGGCACACGACGAGGGAAACGCCCACCAGGAACGGGAGCACTACGCAGCCGCCGTGCAGGCTGGCCTGGCTTCTCACAACGACCATCTGGTTGGCTGGAGCCTGGTTCACATCGCCGAGTGCACAGAGCGCTCCGGCGATACCTCACAGGCCAGCGAGCACTACACGCGCGCCTTGGCGACCGGCACCCGAATCCACCATCAGGCCATGGTCCAGGAAGCGGAGGAGGGATTGGCGCGGATCGCCGATCCCAACTAGTGGCTCGTCTCGGATCCTTGGCCGGGTATCTCTGTAGGCTGCCGATTTGCCGTGATCACCGTGCGGCTTGCTGCTGTCGGAAGGGTTTGGCGGGTGGCGGAGAAGGCCGTGCAGAACTCAGTGTCGCTGGGTGTGTTTCTGGCTGTGGCAGCTCACCCCGGGGTGCCGTTCGGCATCATCGAACTGGCGGGTCGCGGTATCACCGCGGATGCGGCCGCGAGCCGTTGGGTGCTTGAGGTCGGGAAGCCTTCTCTGGACGGTTTCGCACTCGCCGACAAGTTGATCGACTTTGGCGAGCGGGAGGATCAGCTCGTCGGACTGTGGCAGGAATACAGAGCTGGCGAGGTCGGTGTGGTGGCCTTCGAGTGCCGGCTGGCGGAGATCGTGGCGGCCATGGAAACGTGGGCGCCGGTCCTGGAGGGGCCTGTGGAGGACTTCTCAGGCCGGCTTCGCCGGGTACTGGGTCCAGGCACGGATGGGTGACTCGGGGGCGAACGCCGTTTTCGGCTCGGCTCGGGCGTTGCGCCAGCGTATGTAGGCGGCGATTTTCTGCAGTGCCGGTTGAGAGGCATGTGAAGTTCCGCGCGTTGTACTTCCGGGGGAACAGGTTAGCGGGATACAGCTCGGGATCGGGCGAGCGGTCGTAACGGCCCTCCTGAGTGCCGCGGATCCATTTCCCAGGTTGCCTTTGTCGGCGTCGTCTGAACGGTGACCCTCTGACGGCGGATCAAAACTGACTCACTTCGTGGCATCCATACCAACCTGATCTTGATTGGAGATCGGGAGGAGAGGGTGATCCAAGTGGAGGACTGGGCAGAGATCCGCAGGCTGCACCGGGCCGAGGAGATGCCGATCAGGGCGATCGCAAGGCATCTGGGCATCTCGAAGAACACGGTGAAACGGGCGCTGGCCACGGACCGGCCGCCGGTGTACTCCCGGCCGCTGAAGGGCTCGGCGGTCGACGCGGTCGAACCGCAGATCCGTGAGCTGCTGAAACAGACCCCGACGATGCCGGCGACGGTGATCGCGGAGCGGATCGGCTGGGACCGCGGGATGACGATTCTCAAGGACCGCGTCCGCGAGCTGCGGCCCGCCTACCTCCCTGTGGATCCGGTCTCGCGCACGACGTATCAGCCCGGCGAACTGGCTCAGTGCGACCTGTGGTTCCCGCCGGTGGACATCCCGCTCGGCTATGGCCAGTCCGGGCGGCCACCGGTGCTGGTGATGGTCTCGGGCTACTCGAGGATCATCGCTGCACGGATGCTGCCGAGCCGGATGACAGGCGATCTGATCGACGGTCACTGGCAGCTGCTGACCGGCTGGAATGCGGTGCCGAAAATGCTGGTCTGGGACAACGAGGCCGGTATCGGCCAGGGCAGGGTCACCGTCGACTTCGCCGCCTTCGCCGGACTCCTCGCGGTCAAGATCTTCCTCTGCCGGCCCCGTGATCCAGAAGCGAAGGGGCTGGTCGAGAGGGCCAATGGCTACCTCGAGACGAGCTTTCTGCCCGGCCGCACCTTCAGCGGACCCGGCGACTTCAACACCCAGCTCGAACAGTGGCTGCACGTCGCCAACCGGCGCATCCACCGCACCCTGGACACCCGTCCCATCGAGCGGTGGGAGGCCGACCGGGCCGGCATGCTCGCCCTCCCGCCCGTCGATCCGCCCCGCTGGTCGCGCTTCTTCACCCGCATCGGACGCGACCACTACATCCGCGTCGACACCTGCGACTACTCCGTGCACCCCCTGGCGATCGGCAAGAAAGTCCAGGTCACCACCAGCATCGAGGAGGTCATCGCCATCCTCACTCCCGGCGGGGCCGTCGTGGCCCGCCATGCCCGCTGCTGGGCCAAGCACCAGACCATCACCGATCCCGATCACGCCCGCACCGCCGCTGCCCTGCGCGGTGAGTACCGCCACCACACCGCGGCCCAGGCGGCCCGACTCCGCGCCACGGCCGCCGCCGACCGCCTGGTCGACGTCGAGCAACGCGAACTGACCGACTACGACCGGGTGTTCACCCTCATCGAGGGCGACGCCGGCCGCGACGAGACCGGGGACGGGGTGTCCTGAATGGCCCGCACCGCCATCAAACCGGTCACTACGAAGACGGGCAGCGGCCGGACCGGCGAGCAGACCGCGTCCGACCTGGCCTTCTACTCCCGCGCGATGAAGGCCCCGGCCCTGCTGGACGCCGCCGAGCGCCTCGCCGAGCGGGCCCGCACCGAATCCTGGACCCACGCCGAGTTCCTGGTCGCCTGCCTGCAGCGCGAAGTCGCCGCCCGTGAGAGCCACGGCGGCGAGGCCCGCATCCGCGGCGCCCGTTTCCCCGCGATCAAGACGATCGAGGAACTCGACGTCACCCATCTGCGCGGCATAACGCGCCAACAGCTCGCGCATCTGGGCACGTTGGACTTCATCACCGGCAAGGAGAACGCCGTTTTTCTGGGACCGCCCGGGACCGGGAAGACACACCTGGCGATCGGACTCGCGGTCCGCGCCTGCCAGGCCGGCCACCGGGTCGCGTTCGCCACCGCCGCCGAATGGGTCGACCGCCTGGCCGCCGCCCACCACGCCGGACACCTCCAGGCCGAGCTCACCAAACTGTCCCGCTATCCGCTGATCGTCGTCGACGAGGTCGGCTACATCCCCTTCGAATCCGAGGCCGCGAACCTGTTCTTCCAGCTCATCTCGAACCGATACGAACGCGCGTCCGTGATCGTCACGAGCAACAAGCCCTTCGGACGCTGGGGAGAGGTCTTCGGCGACGAGACCGTGGCCGCCGCCATGATCGACCGCCTCGTCCACCACGCCGAGGTCCATTCCCTCAAAGGCGATTCCTACCGGATGCGCGGACGGCAACTCGGACGCGTCCCCACCGCCACAACAGAAACCGACTGAACACCACCAACCACAAGCCACACGGGTCACGATTCAACCGACCAGAGTGGGTCCGCGTTCAACCGCCGCCGACAGCCTTCGGGGCGGAATCCATCGCAGCCGCTGCGCGGAGTTCCTCCGGGCAGTGGTGCCGCGTGTCGTCTACCGGTACCAGTACTTGACGCCCCGGTGGTGCGAGCACGTTCCGCGGGCGTGGGCACTGTAGGAGTACGAGCCGTCCTTGCACTTCGCGGTAGAGCCGCGCGGATGCGGTGAGTTCGCCTTGCAGACGCCCGTCGTGTGCCGCGCGCAGGACGCGGCTGCCGCATCGGTCGCCACGGCCACGGGCACCAGGAGCGCCCCCGTCATCACCGCCGCCGTAACCGTGCCCCGGACTTTCGTCAGCATGATTCCCCCTTTGGTGGTTCGGAGAGGCAGCATGCGTCCTCCGGCTGCGGCACCATGGCAGACCGGGCGGCCATGAAGCGGTATCTCACCAGGTCACACTGGCAGATCCCGGGCAGTCCCACTGTCCTTTCCCGCAGGTCACGGGAGACCGTCGGCGCCGGTCACCTGCTGCACAGTCTTCCGTGACCTCTCCCCCGGTTCGCGGTCCCCAACGGAGCGGGCGAGCACGCGAGATGGTCAGTTCAGCCGTCGTCCTCGGCATCTTCCTCTACGTACGGTTCGGCCAGACGCAGGCCGAGGCTGTCCTGCCAGGCCCGGACCCAGGCGCGCAGCTCGGTGATGCGGTCGGGGCTCATGCCGTACGCGATGTACTCCTGGTCGGAGGTGAAGTCGACCGCTTCGAGGCGGCCGTGCAGTTCCGCCAGGTCGAACTCCTCGTCGTGCTGGGCGCCGAGACGCTCGTGTAGGTTCTCGGCGCTCGTGTCGGACGCCGCCTTCATGACCTGCGGCTTCGTCCGCAGTCTCACGACGTTTCGGACGCTGGAGTCTCACGCCCGTGTCGTCTCCTCGACGGTCGGCGCCAGGCGGCTCGGGCCGTCGGTTCTTCGACCTGGGCGGTCTCACGGCCGGTGTCGCATCCGCCATCGATCCGACATTGGCCGTGAGATTCCGACGCGGGATTTGAGACCCCACAGCTCGAGTTCACCGATCGTGTAGAGCCCGCGGGCGCTGAAGACATCGATGACGTCGCGGGGGAAGCCACGGTCGTGCAGGGCACGGACCTTCAGTCCAACGGCGTCGTCCCGCGACAGTGTGGGGCCGGCGGCCGTCTGAGTGGGAGGCCGGTGGAAAATCTCTTTCAGAATGTCGAGCTCACAGGCTTCGCCGGTTGCCGCGTCGGTGGCAAGGAGACGAGCCATCCGCGGGGCGACCTCGACAACGTGGATCACCCAGCCCTTGCTCTCCAGGCCGGTGGCGACGACGCCGGTGATCTCGTTCATGGAGTCTGCCGCGTCGGTGGCCAAATCCAGGTCCTGGCTGGTGCGGCTAACAAGATCGTGGGCCTGGATCGCGTAACCGCCGGCCAGCACCAGCCGGTAGGCATGGCCGCTGTCCAGAGCATCGCTCAACAGGCGTCTGTGCAGTTCCGGGAGCCTCATGCCGCGACGGCGGCCACCAGCTCGGGAAAACGCTGCTCCCAGCATGTGCGTACGGGCTTGCCCAGGGCGATCCGCAGCCGCGGCCAGTGCGTCACGAGCAGGTCGGTGTTGAGGTAGCCGATCAGGTCGTCGCGCAGGCCGTTCGTAAGCACGATGCGGTACAGGCCCAGCAGCAGCTTCTCGTCACTGACCTCGAAGCGCCTGAGCCCCGACCACGCCAGATGGAGGGGAAGCTCCACCGCCCCGGTCGCCGGGCCGGACAGGTCCTCAAGATGCGCGGGCAGACGCTCGGCCACATGAGCCCAGCGGGAAGCGTCGAGTCGGTCCACGGTCACCGCTTCAGTATGGCCCCTGGCGGCGGGGCTCATCGCACGAAGTCCGCGAGCAGATCGCGGCCGTCGCCTGCGGCGAGACGGCTGGGAAGCCAGGCGCTTGACTCCGGTGAGCGGACAGCCCCTGGACGGTCACCGCCGTCGCCGGTCCGGGCGCGGCAGCGGCCACCGCAGAATGCGGCGGCGCGCGAGAAGCAGCCCGAGACGTCCCTTTCCGTTGGCGTCGTGGGGAGTCCGTCCGGCTGTGGCCTCGGAACCGGTGGCCGGGACGTGACTCCCCCCTTTTTTTTCTGTCTTCATTCTGTTTCTCCCGCCGGGCGTCGGTCTTCAGCGGCCGGCGGTGAACTCCTGTAGCTCGTCGACGAGTTGGCGGTCGGGCCGGGCGACGATGACGGAGGAATCGGGGGTGCGGGCGGCGAGACGGTCGACCTCGTGTTCCAGGCGGCAGGTGGGGGCCAGCGCGGTGGAGCCGTTGGTGCGGACGTATCCGGCGAACAGCTCCAGTCCCTTGAGGAAGGCGGCGTCCGGCGGGGCGGTGTCGGCCATGGAGTGGGTGGTGCGGGTGGCCGGGCGCAGGTGGACCGTCGAGGAGACGTTCCAGGCCGCCAAGGGCCTGGCCGGGCTGGACGAGCACCAGGTCAGACGCTGGACGTCCTGGCATTGCTGGGTCACCCTCGCGATGCTCGCCCATGCTTTCCTGGCCGCAACCTCGGAGGGGTGAGTTGTGGAGTCGGAAGGGGACGTCACACGAGAGAGGGACGTGCAGGCCGGGGCGAGAGTTCCGCGCTGCGAGAGGAGCTGACAGCTACGGCTCAAACCTCCAGGCCGCTCGGCATGGTCACTCCCTGATGGAGTATCCCAGCCCCGTCCGTGTCCACTGCCTCGCACCTGTGCGCGGGGCGATCGGCGCGTCCTCGATCGCCACCCACCGCTCGTCCTCCTCGACCACAGAGGCCAGGATGCGGTGGACCGTGAACGTCACCCCATGAACCGGATCGGGAACGCCACGCCAGTATTTCACTGGCCGTCGGTGCACCTGCTCGCTTTGGTATAGAACCTCACTCACAAGGCTATAGATCTATTAGAGTAGGCCCGTCGCGGGCTGGGCTACATTTTGGGCGCTCCGTGCCAAGTCGAAATAAAAGATATTTTTTATGGAGGTCGCCATGCCTAAATGGATAATCACTGCAGCGATGCTCGACGCATCGCCCCCCACGCTGCGCACTATCGAAAATTTTGAAGGGGATGAGAGTGAGGCGCTCACAAAATTCCGCGACATCATAAGTTCGTACGATCGCGACGTAACCAAGGTTACCCGTCGCGAGGTATACAGATATTCCGAACGTCAGTATTTGGTGCGCATCCTCGGCCGCATGAAGCAGGTCGAATACATCATGCAGTTGGCCGAGTTGGTTGTCGATACCGGTGACCCCAGCCTGCCGAACTCGCTCGAATGACCTTCTTCGGTTTGGCCAGAATGACGCCAACGTCGATTCTCATCGTACATAAAGGCCTGCGGATCAGGAAGAAATAAATAGACCAGACACCGGAGGGGGCGGAAGACTGAGTCTTCCGCCCCCTCCGTGAGGCAGTGGGAACGGCTCGCTTGGTTAAGCAGGACCCTTATGCGCTAGCGGCGGCTATCATTTCCACCACGTCCTAAACGTTCTCGCTACTCTGTAGTATCCGTATCCGACTCCCGTAAATCCACCCCACTTGATTGCCGTGAATACGTACCGGTTGCAGGCGCTCCAGCCAGCGCGCTTGTAGGCGCAATATCCCGCGCCGACACCTCCGCCGATGAAGCCTCCGATACTCGGCCACCTACGGCCGATTTCTATACCTGCGCGGATACGACCTCTGTAGATACCCCTCTTCTGCCAGCCCCGCTTGCCTGCTTGTCATCCCCTTTTGATCCAACTCCAGCGACTCTTGCCGTTGAGGTCGTAGGCGTTGATGGGGTCGGAGGGGTAGACGTAGGCGTTGGCGTTGCCGCCGGGGACGGGGTCGGTGCTGAGGAAGCGTCCGGTGGTGGGGTTGTAGAGGCGGACGCGGCGAGACCTTGCTGTCCGCCCATCCGCGGGCGGTCGGCCGTGGCGTCCGCGTCCCAAGTGGAGAGGTTCAACGGGACGCTGGCCCGCGAGTGGGCCTATGTCCGCGACTACACGTCCGAGTAGGACCGACGCGCGTCGCTCGCCGACTTCCTCAACTACTACAACCACGAGCGCCCCCACGCCGCGCTCGGCGGCCGGCCGCCGATAAGTCGGACGTCCGGCAGCGACTACCGCGTCGTGTTCGACGAGCCGCCCGAGCCGGTCGAGACCGGCCCACAGCAGCTCACATTCGACGACGCCGTGGCACCAACGTCATGAGACACCACAACTAGCGGTCACCGGACAGCCGGGCAAGTACATCCGCAGCGAGCTCTGCTGAAGCGTGGTCGAGACCTGCCGTCGCCGTTCCATCCAGACCTTCGGACATGTAACCGGCCATCGCAAACACTGCATCAGCAGAGGCCACGGGGGCGAGCCACCTAAGCCACTCGCAGACCATGCGCATTCGAAAATCCCTGAGAATTTCTACGCGGTCCAAAGGATCTGACTCCGAGGCCAGCTTGATTACCTTGAACGAGGCGGCAAGGCGATTGTGCGGCATATCGTGAGCCGACAGAATCAGTCCGAGTTCATCAGACTTACCGAGATTGAAATTATCGGCTACTACAAACTGGGGCAGAGGGTAACCGTCCACGCTTGTCAGTGCTTGCCCGTCGCGTCCGGAATCGATAACTACGTCGACTCGGGAAGCAATCCCGGGGTCATCGACAGCGACTCGGATGTGATGCACGCCAGGATCCCCGACGTTCTGTACGAAACGTGACACGCCGAGGATGTCGCCGACTCCGATGGCCCCGTCGTCGAGCACCAGGTCTCCGTCGAACAGGACGCTGCCCTCGGCCGGGCCAGCCCTGTTCCACAGCCTGACCCGGACCAGCCCCACCTGCGCACGTGCGGCGATCTGGACGTGACTCCTAGACGCCACCAATGGCGCACCGGCCAGCGCCAGAACCTCCTCCGGCGGGGCTGTCGATCCAATACGGATCACGCGATGGTTCAAGTAGAGCTCGGCACTACCAATGAGCATTTCTCCGCCAACTACCCGATCTAAGTTTGATGGTGCGCCCGGTCAGCGCCATCGCCAACCGGGCGCATCCTGACCCTACTACCGCGTATGGCCTGGCAGTAGCTCCGCTAGCTTCTCAGCTGCACTCGGAATCCCTGGCAGCCCCGCAAACGTGGGATCGTGATAGCCGTGATTGCGCAGCATCTGCTGGGCTTTCGATACAGCAACCGCCTGAGTATCACTGCACGTTTCACAGTGAGGAAACAGGCTGCGCAGAAGGCTAGTCGGTCCAATTCCAGTAGACGGCTGGTGGTCACCCGTCATAGTCGGACTGCTCCCACCGCAGGAGTGGCATGGCCTTCCCTGCATGGCCGCACTCTGCTCCAAGGTGACGACCGGCCCGGTTGCAGGCACCGACTCATCGGCATGAGGACCGACGCGCAGCGTATTCGCCTCCCCTTGACTCAGCGAGACGTTGCAGTTGTGAACCAGGATTGGCGTGGCGCCCGCTAGCACATAGGCCGAAGCCGGTGACCTTCTCGCTTTGGGATGGGCATTCGGTTCGAATTGGGCGAGTTGACAGGCGTCGCAGGGAGGCCTTCTCAGACGAGGCGTATCGCCGAGCTGTCCGGGCTGCTCCACGACGACGAGGTTGCCCGCGCGTGGTGGGTGAAGGTACCCGAAGCCGGGGACCAGGACGCCGCCGACCACCTCCGAAAACTGTTCTTTGAACAGCGAAAGCAGGGCCCGGGGGCTGGACGAGACAGGGAAGCCATCCAGCATGGATGCCGGAAAGGTCTACTTGATGCTCTGCCGATTATTTTAGCGAGGGGCTGAGGCTCTCAGGTTTGTGGTTTCATACCTATACAACAGATACAGAAGGCGGGACTTTACAGATGGCTCAGAAGACGGTCGTTCTCCTCACCGATGACATCAGCGGCGGGGACGCCGACCAGACCTTGATCTTCGGGCTCGACGGCAAGTCGTTCGAGATCGATCTGAACGACAAGAACGCCGAGAAGCTACGCAAGGCCCTGAAGCCGTACATCGAGGCCGGCCGCAAGACGGGCGGGAGGACGTCGCCCCGCGGGCGAGGCGCTGGGGCCACGAGCAGCGGAGAGGACACTGCGGCTATCCGATCCTGGGCCAAGGAGAACGGTCACGAGATCAACGACCGGGGCCGTGTTCCCGCGAACATTCGTGAGGCGTACGCGAAGGCCAACGGCTGAACTCGGAAACACACAAGTACCCCCTGACCGAAGCCGGGAAGGCATTCGTTTCTTCCTCTTCTCAGATGGAAGAGTGCACCTTGCCTCGATCGCGCATAAGCCCTCGTCGGACGTTGACGGGGGCTTTTTGCTTGCCGGATGTCGGGTTGTCCTGGGGATGGGCAGGCCAGTGGCCAGCTTGTCGTGTTGGGCGGCCACCGGGTTCCATGTGGCCGGAGGCATTCGGCGGTGACCGGGGCGCCGGTGGTGTTGGTCCACACCAGCTCCGCCGCTATACGTCCTGGTCCCGCTGGGTCACCCTTGCCATGCTCGCCCACGCCTTCCTGGCCGTCGTCCGCGCCGACGAGCACCATCTCCGCCCAGGCCCCGACGACCTGATCCCGCTGACCTGCAACGAAATCCAGCGACTCTTCATCGCCCTGGTCGGCCGACCTGTTCACGAGGCAGACCATTGGCTCCGCTGGTCCCACTGGCGGCGGCGTCATCAAGCCCGTTCCCGGGCCAGCCACTACAGCCGTCAAGCCGCGAGCAAAGCATGATCGTTATCTACAGCTGGAGTACTAAGAGGATGTCTCACGTGGTGTGTTGTGCGTGCGGCATGATGCCGGTCGTGGGTGTCGATCTGTCGCAGCGGCTGGTTCCTGATGAACTGTGGGAGCTGGTCGTCCCGTTGCTGCCGTCGTTCGCTGCTCGTCCGCAGGGTGGTGGGACTGCTCCGTGTGATGAGCGGGCCGTGTTCACCGCGGTGGTGTATGTGCTGAGCAGCGGTTGTGCCTGGCGGCATCTGCCGCCGACGTTCGGTACGTCTCCCGCTACGGCGCATCGCCGGTTCGCGGTGTGGACCGAGGCGGGCCTGTGGCGTCGGCTGCACCGGGCGGTACTGGACGAACTCGGCGCCAGGGGCGAGGTGGACTGGACCTCGGCGATCGTCGACGCGGCGTCCGTCCGGGCGAAAAGGGGGGCACGCTGACCGGGCCGAATCCGGTCGATCGCGGCAAGAAGGGCAGCAAACTGCACGTCCTGTCCGACGCTCAGGGCATCCCGCTGGCTGTTGCGGTGTCCGGGGCGAACCTGCACGACAGCCAGGCGTTCAAGCCGCTGATCCTGGCGATACCCGCCATCCGCTCCAGACGCGGACCGCGACGACGGCGACCGGTCAAAATCCGGGCGGACAAGGCGTATTACTCTGCCGACCACCTGGCCTGGCTCCGCGGCCGCGGCCTGATCCCGCGGATCGCGCGTCCGGGAATCGAGTCCGGCGAACGGCTCGGCCGCCACCGCTGGAAGATCGAGCGGTCGATCTCCTGGCTGTTCGGCTACCGCCGGCTCACGGTCCGATACGAACGCAAGGGCAGCCACTTCCTCGCCTTCCTCGGCCTCGCGGCAGCCCTGACCTGCTACAAGAAGCTCGCAAAACTCACCACGTGAGACATCCTCTCAGTGGGGCCGAAATAATTTCGCATACAAGTAGAAATCTACGCCTCGCCTGACGAGAACGAAACGCTGTCAGCCCATTCCCAAAAAGCACGAGATGCAGCCTCTTCTCGTTCGAGGAGGTCGATAAGGCTAACGATGTCGGCGCCAATTGGAACGTCGATTGCGGCGTGCCTATCGCCGCTCCACTCGCTCAACAGGCCGAGCCGCGAAATCTCAAAATCAAACTCCCTCGCCACGCTTGCAGCGCCAGGTGTTTCCAACAGGAAAACCCGCAGGGCTCTCCGCCCTGACTTGCGGACCAATCGGGCGACCGTGGTGCCGTCCGGGGAAAGAGTGACGATATCTCCGAGAGAAATACCGTAAACCCGGAAAGGGATGCAGCATAGCTCAAGCGAACCGTCTTCAAGCTTCTTGAGCCAAAGCTGTTCTACCTCTCCCTCCAAGCCGAACGGCGCGAGATCGGCCCGTGCGATGTAGTCGCTGTCGCCCCGGCGAACTGGGCTCTCATGGACAATGAACTTCATAGGACGCTCCAGGTCAAAGCCGGATGGAAGGTGGCTGCAGCCCCACGCAGTCTAGGCGGTCGGGCGACGCGACCACGCACTCCCCGCCCAGCGAGGTGGCCCGCGACGGCTGCTCTTCCTCCCAGCCGTCGCGGGCCACCTCTCACCTACACGTTCCTAGGGCGGTGTCATTCTCGAAGGCCACCACGGCGGCGGCCAGGAGCCAGTGTAATTCGGTGGGGGATTCAATGGAGCCAATCGATCCCTCTTCGAACTATTACAGAATGTGCAAGCCGGTGTAGTGTTTGCGTCGGTTAGGTCACCGCCACCAATCCTAGGCTCGACGTGGTCAATCGCCGTGGCTGGATTCGTCCGGCAATACGAACACAACGGGGCGGTAGTCCCAGGATCCGCGTTCTTCCCGACATCATAATCCTTGAGGAGGCTTGGCGGAATCCTCTTCCCAGCACCAGCGCCACCACTTGAACCAGCTGGTATATCGTAAATCGGCTCACCATTCACGCCACAACCAATCGGAGAATTGGTGTTGTGAACGAGTACCGGCGTGTCGCCCGCGAGCACATAGTACGTGTGCAGTTCCTCGACCGTGAGGTTGTACATGTCGCGGTCGCCGGGGCGTGGAGTGACGGCGGTGACGTGGACGTGACGGTTGCTGACCGTGTTGAGTGCGTGGCCTGCGGGGAGTTGGCCGGCGGGTACCCAGGTGTGGAGGGTGTCGTCCCAGAAGGGGTGTTTGAACGTGGTGTGGAGGGTTTCCGTCTTGCCGCTATCCAGTTGGATCTTGAGATCGACCAGATCGTAGTCGTGGTTGATGTGCGTGGCCGTAACCGTACGGGGGCCCTTGTGTTTGCCGTTGGCGGGGTTCGCGGCCTCGACTTGGTCGCCGGACTTGATGTCACCGATGGGTTTGCTCTTGCCATCGGCCATCAGGACAGGGGTGGAGGGAGTGAAACTCAACTTGCACGCTGTCGCCCTGCTGGCACCAACTTCGCCCTCGGCTTCGGCGCCGGCGCCTCGTGTTCCCAGAAGGAGGGCTATGTCGAAGATCAGCTTTCCGGTACCTTCAGCGCTCTTTCCGTCCGCGTAGTCGCCGTATATCTCCTTGCCGCGCGATGTCACCGCTGCCGCGCCGGCGAGGGCCGGATTGGAGCTCATGAGCAGTTGGGTGAGCATGTCCGCGCAGCCGTCTCCCCGGCAGTGCGCTCCAAAACCCCAAAGAGCCTGACGACCCGCCAAGAGCAGAACCGGTCCGCTGATGTTGCCGTCAAGATGGCTTGAATTCTCTCCCGAATACACTCGGGAGAGAATTTCCGAATTACATCGGAATTACTGTGCCGTGACTGGACGCAAGCTCATTTCGACTGGGATCCATAACCATCAGAGTTGGTACGGGTAAAGCCGAACGACAGAGACCCTCAGTGAGACGACATTCCCAGGAGTGATTTCCCATTTCCGATCCGGCGCTTCGATCAGAATAATGTCAGACCCAAGCCTGACCCCCACAATAGGGTCATCTCCCTCGCCGATATCAACGACAGTTCCCGTAATGGAGACGCTAGGATCCCCCTCGATGCCCCCCGCAATCGAACCGGGAGCGGGGGCGTTGAGGACGGTCCACTGAGTGATGTCCTCTGGGATTTCGAGCTCGACGTCAAACTTTCCAAGCCGAGCAGGAGTCGAACCGGCCCAGCAGCCGGAGGCGTGTCCGAGCGCGCAACGGAAGGCAACCCGCCCTTCTGAAGGGTCTAGAACTCTGGTGAGGTTTGCCCGCGTTTGTGGACATCTCTTGAGGATCAGATCGTGGGATCTGACATGGAGGTGTCGTGGTGGGTACATCCCGGTATTCGGAGGAGTTCAAGCAGGACGCGATCAAGCTGGTGGCCTCCACCGGCCGGTCCGTCAACTCCGTGGCCAAGGACCTCGGCGTCAACACCGAGTCCCTGCGGAAATGGGTACGTGCGGCCGAGGCTGCCGCTGTTGTCGGGGGCGGTGAGCTGATGACCCCGGCGGAGCGGGAGGAGCTGAAGCGGCTGCGTAAGCAGGTGCGTGAGCTGGAGCTGGAGAAGGAGATCCTGAAGAAGGCGGCCCAGTATTTTGCGAAGGAGATGGGTCGATGACCGGCCGCTGGCGGTTCATCTCCGACCACCACATGGAGTACGGCATACAGCGGCTGTGCAGAATCTTCAGCGTCTCCCGATCCGGTTTCTACCGCTGGCGTGCTGCCGGGCCTGCCCGGGTGGCCAGAGCGGCGGCCGAGGCGGATCTGACCGAACAGATCCGCGGCATCCATACCGAGACCAAGGGCGCCTATGGCGTCCCCCGGATCACGCGTGAGCTGCGGGAATGGGGTCCGGTAGTGAATCACAAGCGGGTCGCGAGGCTGATGCGGGCCGCCGGCATCACCGGCCGCCACCTGCGTAAGGGGAAGCGGACCACCGTCCAGGACGCACGAGCGCCCAAGGCCCCGGACCTGGTGGGTCGCGACTTCACCGCGCCGAGGACAGATGTGCGCTAGTGCGGCGACATCACGTATCTGCCGGTCGGGAACGACTGGATGTATCTGGCGACGGTTATCGACATGCATTCGCGGCGGGTGGTCGGCTGGTCGATGGCCGAGCACATGCGGGCCGATCTGGTCATCAACGCAATCGAGGCCGCTGTCGCTACCCGTGGCGGATCTGTCGACGGTGTGGTATTCCACTCGGACCGCGGCACGCAATATACGTCGGATGCCTTCGCCGTGGCATGCCGCAGGCATGGAATTCGCCGCTCTATGGGGCGAGTTGGCTCCAGCTACGACAATGCGATGGCGGAATCCTTCTTCGCCAGCATCAAACGAGAGCTCCTCCACGGAGAACGCTGGAGGCAGAATTCAGAGGCCCGTATGGCGGTGTTCTCCTGGCTCGCCTGGTACAACAACCGGCGCCGCCATTCCGCCCTCGGCCATCTCAGCCCAGTCGAGTTCGAACGACAAGCAATCACATCAAGTAGCCTGAATCTGGCTGCATAGCTCGTAGATGTCTACGTAGCGGGGCAAAGCCCACCAGCCGCCCGACCCGACGACGGCGACGAACCACCCGTTCGTGCAGCACCCGTCCGCTGACGTTGCCGTCAACTACTGCCGTCAGACCACAGCGAGGCCCCGCCGGAAGCAATCTCCAGCGGGGCCTCTGCCCTATTTACAATGGAATCATCCCAAGGGATCCCGGCGCTGTCACGCACCTGTTCCGTTGGCCCCATCATCCATCGCCGAAAGCCGCGCCTCCATATATAGAGGAGCAGTCCACGGTTCTTTATCCATGAATGCCTCCCAGAAGTCGGCATTCCGCAACTTGCCAGATCCAAATACCAGCAAGTCAACCCCGACCTCCGTTACGCACCAATCGCCTGGAATGCGGCTGGAGATAACCTTGAACATTCTTGAGTCAAACAAGGCGGGAATTTCATCAATGGAGTATTCAATGCGATACTCAACCGAACCTCCGCGCCTGGCGTAGATCTCAATAACGTGATAATGCGATCCGACCTTGAGCGCCGAGGCACCCCGCAAGGCGGGCACCCCAAGGTCACCAGGCCCGACAAAGCGAACCTGCATGCTACCTCCGATTCAAGACTGCCTTGTAGTCGTAGTTCATAATCTCGCCGGTCTCCTCATTCATATAGAAGTGCACCTGGAAGGGGCCATAGGGACTCTGGTGGGTTTCCGTAGTGTATTTACCCCACTGCGAAGCCCCGCCATTTTCTTCGAAGTATCCGCGCACATTCGGATTATTAATTTCATCCCCGGGAATGATCTTATTCGATCCGTCGATCGCCCCTTGCGAGAGGGTTCCATCCTCATTGAAGGCAGAGTTGGCGGATTCTGTGCGCAGCTGATCAGCAAGATTCTGCCCATCAGCCGAGCCCGATATAACGTTTCCGTTCGCGTCACTCCCGCCACCATCACGAGGAGTGACATTGCAATTGTGAACGAGGACTGGCGTGGTGCCTGCGAGTACATAGTACGTGTGCAGTTCCTCGACCGTGAGGTTGTACATGTCGCGGTCGCCGGGGCGTGGAGTGACGGCGGTGACGTGGACGTGACGGTTGCTGACCGTGTTGAGTGCGTGGCCTGCGGGGAGTTGGCCGGCGGGTACCCAGGTGTGGAGGGTGTCGTCCCAGAAGGGGTGTTTGAACGTGGTGTGGAGGGTTTCCGTCTTGCCGCTATCCAGTTGGATCTTGAGATCGACCAGATCGTAGTCGTGGTTGATGTGCGTGGCCGTAACCGTACGGGGGCCCTTGTGTTTGCCGTTGGCGGGGTTCGCGGCCTCGACTTGGTCGCCGGACTTGATGTCACCGATGGGTTTGCTCTTGCCATCGGCCATCAGGACAGGGGTGGAGGGAGTGAAACTCAACTTGCACGCTGTCGCCCTGCTGGCACCAACTTCGCCCTCGGCTTCGGCGCCGGCGCCTCGTGTTCCCAGAAGGAGGGCTATGTCGAAGAGCAGCTTTCCGGTGCCTTCAGCGCTCTTTCCGTCTGCGTAGTCGTCGTATATTTCCTTGCCGCGCGATGTCACGGCTGCCGCGCCGGCGAGGGCCGGATTGGAGTTCATGAGCAGTTGGGTGAGCATGTCCGCGCAGCCGTCGCCGTCGACCAAGCAGTGCTTGTCGGTGATGAGTTGCTGAACGGGGGCTTCGAAGATGGTGACGACGGTCGATTTGGCCTGGCCTACGATGGTTTTGCCGACATCACTGACCCAGCCCCAGGCGCCACCGCCGCCGTCGTTGACGTCCCCCTGGCTGTTGGAGGAGGCAGTGCCGCTGCCGTGGGAATTCTTGGTGGTGTCCGGAGGCTTGTCCCCGTCGGCGCGGCCGATGCTGTCACCCCCGGGATCCGGGACATTCATCAGTCCGGTGGGGTCGCTGCCGGTGACGGGGCTGTTGTCGGCGTAGGTGTAGCCGTTGAGGGACTGGGCGTCGCCGGTGTCGAGGACGGGGTCGACGCTGAGGAAACGGCCGGTGGTCGTGTCGTATTCGCGGGCGCCGATATAGGTGAGGTTGCTGGTGGGGTCGGTGGCTTTGCCGAGGAAGGTCTTGTCGTCGGCCCAGACACCGGTGCCGCCGGCGCGTGCGGCTCCGAAGGGGGTCAGGTAGCGCTTGGTGACGGCCTGGGTGGTGGCGTCGAGGCTGAGGGTGGAGGTGCCGTGGGGGTCGCCGGAGAGGTAGGAGAGGCTCTGGGTGCCGCTCTTGTTGGTGCGCACGGCGATGGTGGCGCTTCCGGTGCTGTAGTAGCGCTGGGCCCAGTACTTGGCCGTTGTGGTCGAGGTGTCCAGGTGGACCTCGGTGGCACCCAGGTAGAGGACGGTCTCTCCGCTGGTGTTGCGGCGGATGAGGAGGTTGCCGCTGGCGTCGTAGACGTGGCTGGTCGTGCTCTTGGTGGTGCCGGCGCTGGACTTCTCTGTGACCGTGTCGAGGCCCCCGGTGGTGTTCCAGGTCAGTGACTGGGTGTCGGTGCCGTTGGGGCGGGTGGTCGTGTCACCGATGTTGTCGTAGACGTAGGTGGCACTCACACCGGTGCAGGAGGTCGCGGTCGTGGTTGCGGTGAGGCGGTGGGGGTTGCTGGTGTTGTTGTAGCAGTAGGTGCGGGAGGAGTCTCCGGTGCCCGTGTGGGCGGTTTCCGTGGTGCGCAGTCCGCTGCTGGTGTAGCCGTAGGAGGTCCAGTAGGGGGAGGCTCCGCCGAGGTTGCTGGTGGTACGGCCGGTGGTGGCGCAGGAGGCGGTGGAGGGGGTCCAGGCGTCGGTGAGGCGCTGGTAGCCGTCGTAGGTGAAGCACTGGTAGTCGGTCGCGCCGGTGCCGGAGAGGTTGGCGGTGTCGAAGGTGGAGGTGACGTTGCCGGCGTCGTCGTGGGTGAAGTTCAGGTCCTGGACACTGCGGCTGGCGTCGGTGGTGAGGCTGCGGGTGAGCCGGTCGGTACCTTGCTCGTAGGTGTTGGTGATGTACGCCTTCTTGGCGGTCAAGGCCTCGGAGGTGCCCAGCATGTACTGGTTGACCTGGCCCAGAGCGTTGTAGTCCGTGGCCAGGAGGTAGCCCGTGGCGCCTCCGACGTTGGTGACCATTCCGAGGTCGTTGTACTCGTAGTCCACGGTCTCGCTGCTGAGGCCGCCGGCCGCGGGCTCGGTGTAGTACTGCTGAGTGCCGTCGATGTTGTAGTACGAGGTGGTGGCCAGCGTCGCAGAGGCGATCGCGCCCGAGGTGACCAGCGGGTCGCTGGAGGGCAGGGTCAGCTGGCTGCCGGTGGCGTGGTAGAGGGTGTCGTAGGCGGTGACCTTGCGGGTGTAGGCGCTGCCGGTGGTGCCGCCGACGTAGCTGATGGAGTCGTCCAACTGGCCCTTGGCGAGGGTGTCGTAGTCCCAGTGGGCCAGCTTGTTCGCGTTGGTCTTGGAGGTCTGCCACTGGTCGGTCTTGCGGCCCAGGACGTCGTAGCCGTACAGCAGTTGGGTGCCGCGGTTGTCGGTGGTGGTGTCCGTCTGGTCCAGGGCCGTGTAGGTGGTGGTCGTGGTGCCCAGGTCCGGGTCGGTGGCCGAGGTCTTCCGGCCGAACAGGTCGTACACGTACGACCATTGGGCGCCGTCCGGTCCGGTGACCGTGAAGGGCTTGCCGTCCAGGGTGTACGTGTACTTGGTGGATGTGTAGGCGGCTCCGGTCCCGGCGCCGTAGGCGGCGTCTGCGGGGTCGGTGCCCGCATAGGCGCGCTTCTCGACGGTGTTGCCGAAGATGTCGGTGATCGTGCGGGTCGCAGAACCTCCGTTCAGTGCAGTGGTCGCGGTGGAGTCACCGGTGTAACTGGTGCTCGTCGTCCACTTCTTCACGCCGTACACGTACAGGCTGCTGCTGGTGGCCCGGCCGGCACCGTCGAAGACCGTCTCGGTCTGTTTCGGCGCGCCGCCGTCTGCGGCCCGTGCGTAGGCGCCGTTGGGGAGATTCGCGGAGTCGAAAACGTCCGCGTAGGTCTTGTAGGCCAGACCCCGCGTGTCGTAACGGGTGTCGGTGAGAAGACGTCCGCCGTCGGGCGTCGGGGACTGCGTCTGCAGGGGGCGCAGGAGGGAGTCGTAGATCGAGTACGCGGTGTTGTAGGTGGTTCCGTCGGCCTTCAGGGTCGAAGTCGACTCCCATGACAGGGCGTCGTTGGTGACGCTGTAGGCGTAGGTGTAGTTCGGGGTCTGGTTCCCGGAGTGGGAGCGGTTGGGCAGCCAGGTGGCGGTCTTGCGGCCCAAGGCGTCGTAGCTGGTCTCGGTGATCTTGTTGTTGACGTCGTAGACCTTGGTGGGCAGGCCCGAGGCGTAGTCGGTGTAGGTGTAGATGGACTGCGACTTGGCGTTGGTGACCTTGGTCTTGGTCAGCGGGCCGGAGTCGGTGGGTGTGTAGGCGGTCGTGGTGGTGTTGCCCGCTGCGTCGGCGACCGTCAGCCGGCGCCCCAGACCTGCCGTGCCGCCGCTGTCGTCGTAGGTGGTCTTCGCGACGGTCTGCCACGTGGTCGGGTAGCGCTCGCCGCCGGTGGCGGTGGCCGGGTAGGCGGCGGCGCGTCCGGTCCAGGTCGCCTCGCCGAGCGTGGGGGTCTGGGTGGCGGACCAGGCGGTCGCGGCGGTGTTGTCGTAGACCGTCGCGGTGTCGGAAAGGACGTCGCCGCGGGAGGTGGAGGAGGCCGGCAGGTTCACGCTGGTCTCGGCGACGGAGCAGTCCTGGCCCACGACGCGGGTGCGCGAGACGAGGTTGGTCAGGCCGAGGGCCGTGTTGCGGGCGTACCAGGTACGGGTGCAGGTGTTGTCGCCGCTGACGCCGGTCTGACCGGTGTCGTTGGCCTGGGTGGGCATGCCGTAGGAGTCGTATGTGGTGCTGGTGGTGCGGGTGCGCCAGGTCGCGGACGTGGTGAGGTAGGTGGAGGTGGAGGTCGTGCCGGTGCGGACGTAGTACGCCTTGATGCTGGCGTAGGACTTCTGCTGGCTGGCGGTCTGTGATGTCCAGGGCGTGTTGACCGTCACCGAGACGGGGACGGTTCCGTTGTAGGTGATCTGCTCGCGGAGGGAGCCGGCGTCCTGGTCGCTGTCGGTGAGGTCGGCGACGTCGAGGCCGGAGACGTCGAGGCCGGTGCGGATGGCGGAGGTGGTGGTGCCGTCGGTCTGTTTGTCGCCGTTCATGCCCTGCATGTACAGGCTGACGGTCTTGGACTGGGTGGTGCCGGCGGCACCGGTGACGGCGGTGACCTTGCCGTAGCCGCGCCACTGCGACCAGGTCCGCTCGTCGGAGGGGACCAGCGGGTCGTAGTTGTAGTGCCAGGCGGGGTCGGCGTAGGTGTAGGAGTTCTCGACGCCCTGGCCCAGGCCGGTCGGGTCGGTAGTGAGCACGGCGGTGACCCGGTACTTGTGGAACCAGTCCAGTGACGCCTCGACGGCTCCGTTGATGTGCCAGTACTGGGGGTAGCAGCTCAGGGTGTCGTTGTCCTGGGACGAGGGCATGTTCGAGCCGCGTACGCACTCCGGGTCGGAGAGGGTCACCGTGGTGATGGCGCCGGTTTCGGAGGTGATGGTCGACATTCGCGGCATGCTGAGTTTCAGGATGTCGTCGGAGGTGGAGTCCACCCGGTTGGGCCGCAGTTGGTAGGTGAAGGTGACCGGATCCAGCTTTATATCGGTGCCGTTCTTGCCGGTGTGCTGGATCGAGGAGAGCGCCAGGGTCTGGTCGGAGGTGTCATCGATGTCCTGGCCGTCCTGGAACTCCTGGGTCAGCGCCCAGGAGTCCACCGCTGTGTAGGCCGAGGTCGTTGCCGAATAGGCGAGGGTATCGATGCCGGTCAGGCGTTTGCGGCTGAAGAACGACGGGCTGTCGGTATTGCAGTCGTCGTCACCGCTCGCGCAGATGCTGTCGTACGGCACGTCCGGCCAGTTGTCCGATGTCGAGTCGGTCAGCGAGGAGCAGTCCGAGGCGGTGCAGCGTTCGTCGTAGGAGAACGTCACTTCGTCCGAGGCGGTCCCGGTGAACAGGGTGCTCGCACGCTGCCCGTAGAGGATCTTGTCCAGGTGTCCGCCGCGGGTGTATTTGGTGTTGGCGGTCGAGGCCCCGTTCTTTGGGTAGTAGTTCGTCTCGGCCGTGTACCAGTACGACATGGCGTTGCCGTGCAGGTCGACGACGTAGTCGAGGTTCCAGCGCCAGGCTTGGTTGAACGAACGGTCGGCGAAGCTGGATCCCTGGTCGTAGCCGGGCTCGCCGGAGTCGTCGCCGAAGACCGGCGTGGTCCACACCGAGTTGGTGCGCTGGGTGTCGGCGCCGGGGAGTTTGTTGAGCCCGAACTTGTACTGGGTGCCGTCGCCTGTGGTGACGGTCCAGTATTCGCCCTTGCCGTCGATCCCGGTCTCGCCGTCGTCGTCGTTGTCGGCGCCGGTGGAGTGGGTGACGGTGGAGGCGTCGTCGTCCTTGAGGTGCCAGGCCCCGTCGGCGTCATTCTTGACCAGTTCGGTGGACTTGCCGTTGAGGACGAGCGAGGCGTTGTCGTACTTCCAGCACTCGTCGTGCTTGTCCGTCTGGCCGTCGTCGTCACAGGATGCGTAGGACCGCTCGATGTACGAGGAGGTGCTCAGGTCGAAGCCCTCACCGACCTGGGTGGACTGGTTGTTGGTGGACGCCGTCTTGCCGTCGGTGCTGCCGGAGTTGTAGTCCAGGGAGAGGGAAGGTGCCGGACCTGCCGCTGCAGGCGGTGCGGACATCGGATAGCTCCAGGTGAACGACCCGGAGGAGCTACCGGCCTGCCAACTCGACGACGAGGACAGGGGCGAGGCGGAGTTGTTTCCCGAACCGGACGCGGACTCCCCCGAAGTGGCCGTCAGCGCGAGTACCGTGGCCGTGGATGCCGTGGCCTGGGATAGCGCGGCTGTACTGACGTTGGAGCGAGATGTCCGTGCGTCGACCTTTACGGGGGACTGTCCCAGCGGCACTGTGGCGGACACGCTCTGGCCGCTGATGCTGTTGTGCGAGTCCAAGGTCGTCTGGGCTCGGCAGGCGGCTTTGTCCGGAGTGGTCAGGGCACAGGCCGGCAGTTGTACGAGGTGCAGGCGGCCTGCCCAGTCACCGCCGTAGGCCGAGGCGAAGGCACTGTAGTCGACGCTGATTTTGGCGTTGCCGTCGTCGCTCGCACTGGCGGTCAGCAGCACGCCCTTGATACCTGCGGCGGCTGCGGCCTTGTGGCTGAGTACCTGGACGCCGGCCGTGCCCGAGGCGGATGTCGCTCCTGCGGTGCGGCTCAGGGACACGGGCAGTCCACCTGCCGTAAGGCGGGTGACGCCGGATGCAGGCAAGGGCGCGGAAGTGGCCGCGGCTTTGGGCCACGTCGCCTTCTGTTCAGCGAGGGCGTCTTGAGTCTGTTTCTTGTTGGCGGCCTTTTCCGCGGCCACCCGGGCCCTGGCCTTCTTGGCGCCCAGGCCGTCGACCGTCTTCACGGTGTCGGAACGCTGCTCTGGCACGGCGGGTACCAACTGCTTGGTGGATGATGCGGCTTGGGCGGCCATGGGAGTCAACCCGGCCAAGGCCAGCGCGAGTGTCACGCCGACCGTGAGCACTCGATGTCTACGGCGTCTCGCACCACTGGCGGCACTCACGACAACAACCCCTCACACGTCAGAAGTCATCAAGAAAGGAAGCGCGGGACTTGCTCGGGCGAGGCGGCAGCAAATGCCGCTTCGCCCGGGAGAGGGGAGAGATCAGTCCCCGACCGTCTCGACGATCTGTTGCTGGCTGGCCATGGCACCGGCCCAGACCCGGATGTCACTGACCGTCGCGGGCAGATAGCGGTCCCAGACCGATTTCACGTACGTCTTGCCGACGGCGAAGTCACCCGTACCTGGAGTCGCCGTATAGGCAGTCGCATCCCCGTTCTGCGCGTTTCCCACGTAGAGACTGACCGCGCCGGACTGGGCGTCGAACACACCGGTCAGGCGCACCGCGCTCCCCAGATCGGCAACATGGTCGGAGACCACACCGGTGAAGCTGCCGTCGGTGTTGAGGCGGCCGAAGTGCCAGAACCCGGCAGGAGCGGTGGCACCGGTCTCAGGATCGGGATCGCTGCTGCCCGTCCGCTCGTACCACAGCCCCCACGCGGAACCGTCCGCACTGCGCTGGCCGAGAACCTGCCCCATGTAGTCCACCGCTTTCGCCGCGAGCGCGGTGCTGTCCAGTTGCACGGCGGTGGTCACGGTGAAGGATCCGGTGTCGTCCACCAGCGGGCCCGGCGCGGACGCGGCGTCATCGATGCCGTCCAGGACGATTCCCGTCCCGTCCAGTGACGCCCCGCCCGACAGAGTCAGGGGCGTTCCGTACCCGGAGGTGGTGTCGGCAACCGTGGTTCCGGTTGCCGCGGACGGATCCCAGGCCGCCACCAGCTCTGCCGCCGCGTAGCTGTCGTTGGTCTTCAGCTGTGCTTCGGTGGACAGCGCCTGCGGCGATAGGGCCTGCTGCCAGACGGTGACCTCGTCGATCTGACCGTTGAAGTAGTCGGTGAACGTGCCCGCGGTGGCACCGTTTCCGCGGCCGAACTCCAGCGGGCCGGTGTCCGCCTCCGGCTCCCCGGTAGGCAGCGCCTGCGGGCTGCCCTGTGGTTTGCCGTTGACGTAGAGCTGGATCGTGCCCGCCTTCGTGTCGTACACACCTGCCAGATGCGTCCATACCTTTACCGGCGGCGAGGCCGCATCCGCGAGCGAGCGCACGAAGTGTGTGGTGCCCGCCGAGTCAATCCAGTGCCAGTTGAAGATCCACTTGCTGTAGGCAGTGGAGTAGTAGATCGCGAAACCGGGTTGCGTGCTTCCACTGCCCGTCTGCGAGAGCAGCACGTAGTTGCGGGTCGGGGCGGCGGCCATCCGGGCCCACGCCTCGACCGTGTACGACGACCGGGACTCCACCACCGGGCCCGAGGTGGCCGCATAGCCTGTCGAACCGTCCACGGACAGGCCCGTGTCGGTGACCGGCGTCGCCAGCTCCGCACCCGCGGCGTCATGGGTCAGTACACCCCGCCGGCCACGCCCGTCCCGGGAAGCGCCGGAAGAGGAGAGGGTGGCGTTGTCCTGATCCCCCGCGACGGTGGTCGACGTGTCGAGCGCGGCGCCGCTCGCCTCGTCGAAGTGCCACTGCCCGATGGCGCCGGCACCCTCCGCGACCAGGAAGTCGACGGCATTCTGAGCCCCGTAGTCGATGGAGTCCTTGGCTCGTACGTACACGCTGAAGGTCCCGGAGGTGGGCGGAGTGAAAGTGGCCGTCGCCGTCGAACCGGTGATCGGTGCCGACCATGCGGCCGAGGACGTCGTCTTGTACTGGTAGGCAGTGTTGGTGGTGTCACCGGACGCCGGCGTGAAGGTGAACGTCACCGGCGTACCCGGGCCTCCCGCGGCGGTGCAGGAGGTCGCGGTGCACGCCGAGTACGGGCTCGACAGGGCTACCCCCGGAGCCTTGGGACGGGTCGGGTCGACCTTGAAATAGCACCAGGCCCCCGAAGCCCCGTTAGAGGGGCCGGCCAGGTAGTCGCCTCCGCTGTTGTAGTACGACCGCGTCCAGGACCGGTACCGGTACAGGGTTCCCTCGGTCAGCGTCGACGTCTGGACGCTTCCGGGAGAGACGTTGTCACCGACATAGCCGCTGGTGGGCCGGGCCGTCTCGAATACGGTCGACCATGTGTCGCTGCTTGCCGTGTATTTGTCGACGCTGTAGACGGCCTTCAGCGACGCACCCGGCTCACCACCCGCTGCGGTCTGCGGCGTCGACTGGAGCAGCGGCTGGGACTCGGACACCACCAAGGGGTCCGACTGCTTGGTTTCGCAGGCGACAGTGGTCCTGGTGGTGGACCCGACGACCAGCCCGATCTTCGTGGGTTTCGCCGGGATACCGACGTACGTCACGTCGAGTTCGGCATCGTCGTCGAACCGCTTCCAGCCGTTCGGATCAGTCTCGTCGTGCGCCTTGAGCATCAGCGTCAGGCGGGAGAAGTCGCCGTTGGCGAACTTCGTCACCGTGGAGGTGAGGTTCTCGTTCGTCTCCGTGGGGCTGTCGTTGAACTCGATCGGTGCGGCGGGCTGGCTGGGAGAGCAGGCAGACCCGCGTCCCGCGGACACATTCCGGTCCACCATCAGGTCCCAGTTCGCCGTTGGCCCGGGCCAGTTCGTCGACGAGGAGATGTTGCCCGTCCGGGTCAGGTCCACCCAGGAGGGGGTGCAGGACATTGACCACTTCTCCGTGATGGCAAAGGTGGCATCCAGGACGTGCTTGCCCGCCAGCTTCGCCGGCGAGAACTCGAAGTACATGCGGTTCTTGTAGCCGGAACCGCAGTAGTACCCGACACCCCCGGTGACGTAGGTGCCGCAGTAGCCGACGCCCTTGCCGTCGTCCCCGCCGGAGAAGTTGTAGAAGGTGTCACCGTCCGAGGACAGCAGGGTCCGCTCGGAGGCCGTCATGCCGACGTCCGGGTCGATGTACTGCGGGAAGACGGACGACTCGTCGGCGAGCATCGAGGCGTCAGGGGTCACCTTGATCGAACTCTGCCCCGCGGTGACCGGAAGGCGGGTGGAGGTGTCTCCGTCACTGGGGCCCTCAGTCGGGTCCGGCGTCGTCTCACCGTCGCCACCGGTCGTGGCCGCGGCAACACCGTCCTGCGTCGTCGTCAACGACGCCTGGGACGCCGAGCGGGAAGAGACCTTGGGCGAGGCGGATGCGCTGCTGGTGGTGTCGCCGGACGAATCCCACTGCTGGGCGGCCGGAGCACGGAAGACAGCGTTGCCATCGTCGTCGACCGCGGACAGCCCGCCGCCACCGCCGCCCTGCAGAGAGAGCCCGTCAGCTCGCACGGGGAAGGAGAGTTCCTTCAGCTCCGGGTTCGCGGCAGCCGACGCCGAGGTGACGACCAGCACCTCGCGGTAGCCCTCCGTGGTGGCGGTCATCCGCAGATCAACGCCCGGCAGGACACCCGCGTACACCGCCGAGTCCCCGTCCAGCGTCGGCTTCGGCAGTGTGCCCGGCCAACCCACGCTCAGCGAACGCCCGTTGAGGGACAGCTTCACCAGGTCGGCACCGTCCCCGCCACCGGAGAAGGAGATCTTGGCGACTGATGCCTTCGGCCCGACCGTGCCGTCCGACCTCTTCTCCAGCGTCGCGTCCGGCTGCACCCACGAACCATCGGCCTGGCGCGTTCTCACCGGAACGACAGAGTCCTTCAGCGTGAAGGTCACACCGTCCGGATTGGCGAACGTCGTGGTGTAGGGCGTGCGTTCACCCACGACCTCGACCTGCTCCCCCGACGCCGCAGCCTTCTCCGCGTCCGCCCGCGCCTCCGGCGTTGCCTGATCGGTGGTTGTGGTGTCGTCCGCGCGTGCTGCGGTCGCCGGTACGACAAGTGTCGGCACAGCAGCCATCAAAGCGGCCGTTGCAGCCAGCGAGACCACTCGTCTACGCGCGGCGACCGCCGAGCGCGCACGCCAAGAAAACCCCATCCCCCACCCCAACTGTTCACACGGCTCTTACCCCGCCCTTACGGCCGCCTCATCAGAACCGGACGCATCACAGCTGGTCAATGGCGTATGCAGCCAAGATAGACGATTTCAAGCCACCCTTCGAGCAGTACCAAGTAGGGCAAATCAGAGCCGTGTAGAGGGAGGGCCGCCATCAAACCCTGGGACCACCGGATCGACCTCGGCACCTGCTGACCAATCCCGTCGGCAGATCCGCCGCAGATGCAAACCGTTCACCCAAGAAGCTCTTTTTCTGCAACCTCCAGAGCACCATCGAAAGGTTCACTGAAATGAAGAGCTCAGCCTTCGGTCCAGCCTCGGGACTCTGGCAGCAATCCAGGCACACCTTCCTCGCCCTCGCATACGACGTACTGGAGACGTGCCGCCAACGGGGCCCAGCCCCATGGGAGCGACCAGCTTGGTGCGGCTGATTTTCCACCTTCAAAAAGTGAAAGAAACAGCAAAGACGGACCGGTGTGGCCACAGTTGGCTCACAGCTTTCTTATGCGGGACATGCTGACCCGAGTAACCACTGCGACGAACTCACTCGCCGTGAACTGGCCACCGCCTGGACCATCGAGCGCGTCGAGCGATGGCCCGACTGCACCAACCCTCGCCTGCCTGTCAGCAGACAGGCCGCCGTCAACGAGCTGAACCCGCTGGTCGGAGGCGGTCGCCAGGAAAAATTTCGTGCGGTCGCCTTGTACCCGGACAGACACAATGCGTCGAGCCACGACCGTCCACCGGCCCCCGGACCGCCGAGGGGAGCCTGACACCCCACCATCTGGCCATCGTCAGCTACATCCGGGAAGCCGTCGGCCGGCACGGCTCTCCGCCGTCGATGCATGAGATCGGCCAGACCCTGCAACTCCACCACTATCCAGCTGAGGTATCACAGGACGGCTCGGCTCCATGGTGTTATCGCCGAACTACATGCCGGGAGCAGGCCATTCCATACGCTGACCGCATGGAATGGCTGGACGGCCTGCTGCGGGGAGCCTTCGGCGGCCTCGCGATGGAGACTCTTCGGCGACGCAACCCACACGGCCCGCTTGCGGATACCCGTGGAGCTGCGGGACGGACCCATGCCATCGCTCACGCAATTCGAGCCGGGCTCGTAGCGGGTGAGTCACCTGAAGAGATAGAGGAGCGCATCCGGGCCGCCGAGGAGGCCGGCCTCCCCCTCACCCTCTGGTGAACGTGATCACGTCGGCATAGAGGCTGTCCAGCCGCCCTGTATCCACCAAGGGGTGCAGAAGCCGGTCCGCACCCGCTTCCTCGCCGCTGGTACACCCTCACTCCGAACTGGGAAATTAGGGAACGGCGGTACGGCTGGCAGGTCAGTGCCCCATCATCGGGATGTGACCGCCTCGGAGCCCATTCGCGTCGCAACGAGCGACTATGTGAGCCGACGTGGCTGACGCCCAACGCTGGGCGGGGGTACCCCTGGGGCAGCCCCTGACCGGCCACAGCGGTCGGGTGACGTCGGTGGCCTGGGCGATCATCGATGGCAGACCTGTCCTGGCCACCGGCGGGGGTGACGCCACTGTGCGGCTGTGGGATCTGCGCGACCCCGCCGCACCCACCCCCCTGGGGCAACCCCTGACCGGCCACAGCGCGCCCGTGACGTCGGTGGCCTGGGCGATCATCGATGGCAGACCCATCCTGGCCACCAGCTGCGGTGACGACACGGTGCGGCTGTGGGATCTGCGTCACCCCGCCGCACCCACCCCTCTGGGGCAACCCCTGACCGGCCACAACCTTCCGGTGCGGTGGGTGGCCTGGGCGGTCATTTACGGCAGACCTGTCCTGGCCACCGGCGGTTACGACGGCACGGTGCGGCTGTGGGATCTGCGCGCCCCCGCCGCACCCACCCCCCTGGGACAGCCCCTGACCGACCACATCGGTGCGGTGCAGTCGGTGGCCTGGGCGGTCATTGACGGCAGACCTGTCCTGGCCACCGGCAGCTACGACGGCACGGTGCGGCTGTGGGATCTGCGCGCCCCCGCCGCACCCACCCCCCTGGGACAGCCCCTGACCGACCACATCGGTGCGGTGCATTCGGTGGCCTGGGCGGTCATTGACGGCAGACCTGTCCTGGCCACCGGCGGTTACGACGCGGGGGTGCGGCTGTGGGATATGCGCAACCCCGCCGCACCCACCCCCCTGGGGCAACCCCTGACCGGCCACAGCGCGCCCGTGACGTCGGTGGCCTGGGCGATCATTGACGGCAGCCCTGTCCTGGCCACAGGCGGCGGTGACGCCACGGTGCGGTTGTGGGATCTGCGCGACCCCGCCGCACCCACCCCCCTGGGGCTACCCCTGACCGGCCACAACGGTCCGGTGGCATCGGTGGCCTGGGCGGTCATCGATGGCAGCCCCGTCCTGGCCACCGGCAGCTACGACGACACGGTGCGGCTGTGGGAGGTGGTGGAGGACCGGCCGGTGGGGCGGCTCCCCTCCTACCGTTCCGATGCGACGTCGACGGGCGATGACCTGTCCCGGGCTGGCGAGGCCCGCGCGCTGGCGGAGTTGGTGACCTCCCGCTCGGCCCGGCCGCCGCTGGCGGTGGGACTGTTCGGCGACTGGGGCGAGGGCAAAAGCCACTTCCTGGAACTGATGCAGCAGCAGGTCATATCCGTTGCTCGGCCGAACAACCCTCTGGCCCACCACGCGGTGCGCCAGGTGCGGTTCAACGCCTGGCATTACGCCGAGACCAGGGTGTGGGGCAGCCTGGTCGCCGAGCTCTTCGCCCAGCTCGCCGCCGCCCCTGTCCAGGACAGCGGTACCACCCAGCGGCAGCTCTCGCGACTGTCGGCGGACCTGGTCGCCCAACGCGAGCTCCCACGCCGGCTGCGCGCCGCGCGCAGGCGCCGCGACCAGCTCCAGGCGGCCCTGACCACCCGCGGATCGCGCTGGTCCCAGCTGTCCGAGGAGCAGCGCCTGGACTGGGCGGCGGTGGCCGGGAACAGCGGGGAGCCCGGGGAACTGTACGAGCGGATGCGCGGCGGGGGCCAGCTGGTGCGCGGCACGGTGCGCGCCGGGTTGCGGCTGGTGCGGAGCAATCCGCGCAGTGTCGTCGGGGGCTTCCTGCTGTCGGTCCTGATCCTGGCGGTGATGTCGGCGGGGGCGATCTGGGGACCGCCGGTGTGGGCACGCCTGGTGGCCGGGCTGCCGGCGCTGGCCTACATCGGATTCCTGCTGGGCAAGGTGCGCCAGGCGAAGGAGATGGGCGATCCGGTCCGCGAACGGTTGCAGGCCGTCGTGGAAGGGTGGCGGGACAGGCTGCAGACGGCAGCCGACGTCGCGGCGGGGGAAGTTGCCGCGCTGGAGCGAGAGGTGCAGGATCTGACCGCCGCGGGCCAGTTGGCCGGGCTCGTCTCCGAGCGTGCAGCCGGCGGTGACTACCGCACCCACCTGGGGCTGATGACGCAGATCCGCGAGGACTTCCAGCGCATGGCCGCCCTCCTTGCCGACGCGGGCAGCGGAGCGGGCGAGGCAGCCGAGGACGCCGCGGGCGACAGGCTCCCGGCGGTCGACCGGATCATCGTCTACATCGACGACCTGGACCGCTGCCCGCCGTCCCGGGTGGTGGAGATGCTCGAAGCCGTCCATCTGCTGCTGGCCGTGGATCTGTTCGTCGTGGTGGTCGCCATCGATCCGCGCTGGCTGCTGCGGGCCATCGCCGCGCACTACCGCGACATCCTCCACATCCCCGCCCCAGACACCCCGGGGGCGCTTGAGGTCCTGGTGGACCCCGACGACGAGGAACTGTGGCACTCCACTCCCGCCCAGTACCTGGAGAAGATCTTCCAGGTCGTCCTCACCCTGCCTGCCCTGGACACCGCCGGGTACCAGCGCATGCTCCGCTCCCTGGTAGGCACCCGCATCGACCAGACCGCCCCGCTTCCTTCCGCCCCGACCACCCCCGGCCCCGCGCCGGGCGCTCCTGCCGCCACCGCAGCGGCCCCGCCCTCCTCCGCCGTAGCAGACCCGCACGGGCAGGGCGTCCACCTCCCTGCCCCGCGCGTCATCGAACGGGTCGACCCGCTGACCCTGGACCCCGGCGAGATCGCCCTGATGGACCTCCTGGGGCCCCCGCTACTGGTCTCCACCCCTCGCGCCGTCAAACGCCTTGCCAACAGCTACGGCCTGCTCACCGCCCTGCGCCGCACCCAGCGCGCCCACGACTTGGCCGAACAACCCGCCACCACCGCGACCGCAACTCCCTACCATCCCTACCGCGCCGGTCTGGTCCTCCTGGCCGCCCTGGTCGCCTACCCCCAGCTGGGGCCGGCCCTGTGCCTGCACCTGCACCGCACCAGCCGCACCGACCCGCAGCAGACCTGGGCACAGTTCCGCACCGACCTCCAACCCCAGCGCAACCCCGCAAGCGGTCCCTGGTCCAACCCCGCCGACCCGAAGATGACTCCCGTTCAGGCCCAGCAGTGGACCTCCCTGCTCGCCGCCCTGCACCAGGTGACCGACCAGGCCGCCGCGGTCGGCCTGCCGCTCCCCGAACTGCTCGGGCCATGGGGCGACTGGGTGGTCCCGGTCGCCCGCCTGTCCTTCCCCGCAGGGCGGATCGTCTCCCTCCTGGACCGTTGACCAACCGCGTAGCACAGCGGTCTTGGACCAGGATCATCCCTTGCCCCTTCTCCCCTTGGCCGACGCTGGGGAGGGACCGCCCGATAGCCAGCCAGGTCCGGCGGGGGACGGACTGTCCGGGGTGGCCGCAGGCGCCCTTGCCCGGTCGGCACGGCCCGCACACTCCACGAGCATCTGGGCGCGACAATGCGCATGACGCTTGCCGAGTGGGCGTTTTGTGATTCTATGACCGGTTCTGATGTCGCCCGATGGTGTGGGCGTAGCCGGAACGTGCCGGTTTGATGCCGGTGGCCTGCTGGGATCGGTGGGTGAGTGAACGCAAGCCGTATTAGAGCGATTTGACGGACGGGCAATGTGCGTTGACCGAGCCGGTGCTCACGGCCTGGAAGAACCGGCACCGTTCCGCCAGCGGCCATCAGGGCCGTTACCCGATGCGGGAGATCGTGAACTCGATTCTCTACCAGTCCCGGACCGGCTGTCAGTGGGCTCTCCTGCCGAACGACCTGCCGCCGAAGAGCGCGACGTATTACTACTTCGCCGCCTGGCGGGACGACGGTACCGACCAGCAAGATCCATGAACTCCTGCACTGTCAGGTGCGGGAGAGGAACCGGCGGTTAGAGGACCCGACCCTGGTGATCCTGGACACCCAGAGTGTCCGGGCGGCCACCGGGGTCCCCGCGGTCACGACGGGCAAAGACGCCGCGAAACGGGTGCCTGGCCGCAAGCGGGGCCTAGGCAGTTTCGTTTGGATCAGGCGGTCGCTGGTCCGGGTGCGGGCCGCAGTCCGTCAAGCACGGGCGGCACCGGCCAACATGCGCGCGCGTCTGGTACAAGACCGACGAGACACGGTCAGACACGGACGTGATCGGAACGCGTTCCAGGAAGCGTGACGCCGAGACTGGGCAGGGGCTGACACCCACGCCACCCCTTCGCTGAGTCTCAAATGGTGCTGCATTTCCTACCGCGCGGAGTAGGGCGGGCGACGGCCCGCGCCGCTCTCGCGCGCCGTGAGTGCCCGAAGGGAGCCTTCAGGCACTCACGGCTTGTTGGTCCGGTCACAGGGAGAGCTGGTCCAGGAGCCAGGTGGTGACGGCCCGGGCGATCCCGGAGACGGTGCCAGCCAAGACACTGCGGACCAGGGTCAGCCGCTCTCTGCGGGTCAAGCGCTTGCTGGGCATGGGAACCTCCACGGAGACGTGGGGTGAATGGGTGGGCAGCCGGCCGGCTTGCTGTCCACGTTCAGGCCCCTACAAAGATCGACTCCCAGTTGCGACAGGCCACCAATCGGGTTGGCGGATAGGGCTGTTCGCGCCCTGTACGTTCAGCGGCCGCGTCATGATGGTGCGATGAGTGGCGACACAGGTCGCAGTTCGGTCAGTCGCCCGCGGAAGCTGGCGCGGGCCGTGGTCGGGCCCGGCCCGCTGCGAGCCCTCAAGGATCTGCTCTATGAGCTCTACACAGCCGCCGATGCACCCAGCCTGGATCAGATCGCCGCGGCCATCAGCAAGGACGACACGTTGATCGGAGCGCCGAGCCGGGACACGATCCGCCGGTGCATCACCGACCGAGACATCCCTGCCCAGCAGGGCGACACCGTAGCGATCGCCGTCGTCCTGGCTGGCCGGGCAGGCTGGGATACCACCGACGTGGCCTCCCGCAGCGCGGACCTGTGGATCCAAGCGCGCCTAGCAGACCCGCCGCCGGGCAAACCGCTGGGCGAGGTGAACGACCCCTTCGCGCTGGAAGTGCACCACGCCATCAACGCCGACCTGCTGGGCGCCGGCCGGGCGCTGCCGGCTCTACCGGCTTACGTGGAGCGGGACCATGACGTTCGCCTGCGATCCGTCGTTGAGGCGGCTGCGGCTGGGGCGAGTCAGCTGGTAGTGCTGACGGGCGGGTCCTCCACCGGGAAAACACGTGCCTGCTGGGAAGTCCTGCAATGTCTCCCCAAAGGGTGGCGGCTGTGGCACCCGTACGACCCCACACGTCCCGAGGCCGCCCTCGCAGCCATCGAGAACCTCGAGCCGCACACAGCCGTGTGGCTCAACGAAGCCCAGCACTATCTGCTGACCACCACCGACCTCGGTGAGCGCCTGGCGGCGAAACTGCGCACCCTACTGTCCGACCGTGGACGGGCACCCGTACTGGTCCTGGGCACGATGTGGCCCGAATACTGGCACACTCTCACCGCCCCACCCGAACCCCCCGCGCAGGACCTGCACGCCCAGGCCCGGGTGCTGCTGACAGGCCATGACCTACCCGTTCCGCACGCCTTCACCGGAACCGACCTGCGCGCCCTGGCCACACGCGCCGGCGACGATCCGCGCCTGGCCTACGCCGCCAACCATGCTGAAAGCGGCGCCATCACCCAATATCTGGCCGGGGCACCCGCCCTGCTGGAGCGCTACCGCACAGCAACCGATGGCGCGCGGGCACTGATCGAGGCCGCTATGGACGCCCGCCGCCTTGGCCACGGCCCCGCCCTGCCCCTAGCCCTACTCGAACAGGCCGCCGTCGGCTACCTCACCGACACCCAGTGGGACCTGCTGGACGAGGACTGGCTGGAGCAGGCCCTGGCCTACACGGCTGCACCGCTGCGCGGCGCCCGGGGCCCTCTCACCCGCATTCGACCACACCGCGGCGATCCCCCACCCCCTCAGCCGCTCTACCGCCTGGCCGACTACCTCGAACAGCACGGCCGCACCGCCCGCCGCGCCATCCGTGCTTCCGCTGCCCTGTGGAACGCCCTTACCGACCACGCCGCCCCCGCACACTGCCTCGCACTCGCCCAGCGGGCCGAGAAAATCGATGGGCTCGTGGAAGTCGCCCTTCGCCTCTACACGGCCGCCTGGGACGCAGGGAGCTCCCAGGCACCCTGGCTAGCGGCCAATATGCTGGCCGAAGACGGTCAGGTCGATGCCGCGCTGCTCTGGTATGAGCGGGCAACTGGCCGGGACCACGGCATGATGGGCGCGGACGGTGCCTTCCGCGGAGCAGAGCTTTTGGCAGATTCGGGGCGATTGGAAGAGGCCCTACCTTGGTACGGGCGTGCTGCCGCAGCCGGCTATCGTGACGCTCTCGCAGTGGCGGTCGGTCGGCTGTCGGACGAGGGTCGGCTGGAGGAAGCTCTGGCCTGGTTCGAGCGCACCGTTGCAAACGGTGAGCCCCGGGCATGGGTAACAGCAGCTGGCCAACTCTCAAGGAGAGGTCGGCTCGCAGAAGCTCGTGCTTGGCACATTCGCGCCGCTGACGCCGGCCACGTCGGCACTATGCTGGAACTCGGCTCGCATGCGGACCGGCAGGGCGATACCAAGCAGGCTCGCAACTGGTACACCCGCGCCGCTGACGCTGGCCACGGAGGCGCCGTACTCAGCCTTGGGCTGCTTGCCCAGCGCGACGGCGACACCAAGACCGCTCGCGCCTGGTACGAGCAAGCGGCTGAGCTCGGCAGCGCCAGCGCCATGTACCACCTCGGGGTACTTGCCCAGCGAGAGGACGACACCACAGGGGCTCGCGCCTGGTACGAGCAAGCGGCTGAGCTCGGCAGCGCCAGCGCCATGTACCACCTCGGGGTACTTGCCCAGCGAGAGGACGACACCACAGGCGCTCGGGCCTGGTACGAGCAGGCCGCTCGAGGCGGCAACGCCAGGGCCATGCTCAACCTTGGCCGACTCGCGCGCGAACAGGGCGACAACGAGACGGCCACCACTTGGTTCGCCCGGGCGGCGGGCACGGGCGACCCCCACGCCAAGTTCAGCCTCGGAGTGCTTACCCACCATGACGGAGACGTGGAAAGCGCACGGGCCTGGTACACCCGCGCGGCCGACGCGGGCCACGCCAAAGCCGCTGAAGCATTGGAAGGGCTAGGACCACCCCCCAATTGAGCTGGATGTAGCTTCTGGCGACCCGGATCCGCAGCCCGGACGACGAGCCGCCGCGCTAGCTACTAGGCCGTTTCGATTGGATCATCGGGCTGACCAGATGAAGATGCCTGCGAGGTGGAGTCCGGCAAGGTAGATGGTGGCGGTCTTGTCGTAGCGGGTGGCCAGGCCGCGCCATTGCTTGAGCTTGTTGATGCAGCGTTCGACGGTGTTGCGCTGCTTGTAGGCCTCGCGGTCGAAGGCCGGTGGTCTGCCGCCCTGGCTGCCCTTGCGGAGTCGGTGGCCGCGTTGGTCGGCCGGGATGGGGATGACTGCGCGGATGCCGCGCCGGTGCAGGTGTTCGCGGATAGCGCGGGAGGAATAGGCCTTGTCGGCCAGGACCACGTCGGGCCGGGTGCGAGGCCGGCCTCGCGGGCGGGGAACGCGCAGGCGGGCCATCACGTCGGGGAAGGCCGGTGCGTCGCCGGCCTGCCCAGCGGTGAGCACGAAGGCCATCGGCCTGCACCGATCGTCGGCGGCGAGGTGGACCTTGGTGGTCAGGCCTCCTCGGGACCGGCCGATGGCATGGTCGTGCGGCTCGCCGATCGGGGCCCCTTTTTGCGGGCCCCGGCCGCGTGCTGATGGGCGCGCACGATCGTGGAGTCCACCGAGACCGCCCAGTTCAGGTCTTCATCCGCGTCGGCCTGGGCCATCAGCGCGGTGAAGACCCGCTCCCAGGTGCCGTCGACGGCCCACATCCGCAACCGGTTGTAGACCCCACGCCAGTTCCCGAACTTCTCCGGCAGGTGGACCCACTGCGATCCGGTCTGGAACTTGAAGGCAATCGCGTCGATCACCTCCCGATGATCTCGCCACCGCCCACCCCGCCTGGGCGTCCGGTCCGGCAACAACGGCTCGATTCGCGCCCACTGCGCGTCACTTAACGGCACACCCCAACCAACGATCAGATGATCCGAACGAAACGGCCTAGCCGTGGACGTCCTCTGCCTGGTCATCGCCGTCACCGTGCTGGCCGCGAGTGTCCACGACAATGCCGCCGACATACCTCTGCTCGGCCAGGTCGCCGTCGCGGCCGGCGGGTCGGTCAGCAAGGCCCTGGTCGACCAGGGCTTCAAGAACCAGGTCGTCACGCACGGGGTCACCCTCGGTGTCGACGTCGAGATCGTCCAGCGGAACCCTGAGGAGCGGGGATTCGTTCCGCAGCCCAAACGGTGACGGGTGGAGCAGACGTTCGGGATCTTGATACTGCACCGGCGGCTGGTCCGCGACTACGAACACCGCCCGGCCTCCACCCGAGCCAAGATGAAACGCCTGGTCACACTAGGAATCCTCACCGAGGCCGAGCCCGGCATTCTCAGCAAGAAGCAGTAACCAAGTCCGGAACGGACATCAACTCACGAACCGCCCACTCAGAGGGCGTTTACGTAGATTTGGTCGGTTATAAGGCTTTCATGCGTGCCCTATTTCAGTATGAGATGCCGCGTTTGCGGCTATCGCCCCCTCAAGGGTCGCGTACCCGACTGCCCGTCTCATCCGACCTTGAGTCCCGAAGTCCGTCTGACTTAGAAAGATCATAGAATCGCCTAAGGAGCGGCACAGCGATGCATTCCGGCGCGCCCCATGATCACGCTGTGCCATGAGCGAGCGGAAGCCTTACCCCAGCGACCTGTCCGACGCCCGATGGGCCCTGATCGAGCCGAAGTTGACGGCCTGGAGAAAGGCCCGGCTCGACCGCAGGCCCACCGGCCAGCCGGCCAAAGTCGACCTCCGCGACGCATTCAATGCGATTCTCTACGTGAACCGCACCGGAATCCCCTGGAAATACCTCCCACACGACTTCCCGAGCCACGGCGCCGTCTACTTCTACTACGCCGCCTGGCGTGATGAGGGAATCTTCGCCCAGCTCAATTACGACCTGACCGGCCTGGCCCGCGTGAAGGAGGGGCGCAAGTCCGAACCGACCGCCTCCGTGATCGACACCCAGAGCGTGAAGACCTCCACCAACGTGCCCCTGACCAGTCAGGGAACGGACGCTGCCAAGAAGATCGTAGGCCGGAAGCGAGGGATCCTCACCGACACGATCGGACTGATCCTGGCAGTCACCGTCACCGCCGCGAGCTTCTCCGAGAACGCCCTGGGAATACGCCTCCTCGACCAGGCGAAGAGGACGTACCCGACCATCTCCAAAAGTTGGGTCGACACCGGCTTCAAGAACGCCGTCGTGGAGCACGGCGCGGGCCTCGGAATCGACGTCCAAGTCGTCAACAGAAACCCCGGAGTTCGCGGCTTTCACGTCGTTAAAAGGCGCTGGGTAGTAGAGCGAAGTATCGGTTGGATCATGATGCACCGCCGTCTCGCCCGCGACTACGAGACCCTCACCGCCAGTTCCGAAGCCATGATCCACATCGCATCGATCGACAACCTCGCCAAACGCATAACGGACGAGACCACACCAACCTGACGAGGAACCTACTAGGGCATACAGGGCAATACGTCTAGATCAAATGCCCTCTCAGAGTCATTGTCAGTGGGGCGCTCTAGGCTCTGCTCCGTTTGGGAGATCGATGTTCGTTCTTCCGTCTCGATCGGTGTTGTGGCTTCGGAGAGTGAGCGGTGTGAGACTGCGGTTAGCTGTCACGACGACGGCCTCTGAGCTGCCCTGGCAGGCTGTCCTGGCGCCGGGGCGTGGCCTGGTATATGACGTGCTGGCCCGTGCGGCCCCCGAGTTGGGCAGGCAGTTCCACGAGAGGGGCGCTGGGGCGCACGGCATGGTGCCGTTCGGGCACAGTGCTCCTGTGTTCCCGTCTGCAGGGCGCAAGCGGGGCCGTTATGCGGCTGGCGGGCGCGGCGCGGTGGAGTTCGGCAGCCCACTGCTGGAGGTGGTGGAAGCACTCGGCCGGGGATTTGCCGAGCGGGAACTGCTCGACTGGGGCGGTGTTGCCCTCCGTCTGACGGGTGTCACGGTGCTCATGCCTCCTGACTTCGCTTCCGGCCGCGCCGTTTTTCGTACGACGACGCCGGTGGTGATGAAGGGTTCCGGGCACGGGGAGGACGGCGTTCGTACCACCCGGCAGGACTGGCTGTTGCCGACCGAGCCGCAGTGGGCTGGGTATTTCCAGGGCAATCTGCAGCGCAAGGCCGAGACGCTGGGGCTTGACCCGGGGGTCGAGCTGGAGTCTGTCACCTGGGTTGGGCCGAAACGGTCGTTCAGCGTTGGCCAGGGGCTGAAGCCTGGGGCCGCCGTGGAGGTGGAGTTGACCGGCCCCCCGGAAACCCTGCAGGCCCTTTGGAGTTGGGGACTGGGTCAGGCGAATGCGGCCGGCTTCGGCTGGGTAGCCGCGTGAGCGCCCCGTCGGCGGACCTGGTCGAGCAGTCCCGTCTGGTCCTCACCGCGCATCCGCTGCAGCGGATCGGCGCGTACGCGCTCGCCGCGCTGGCTGATCGCAACCGCCCCGAGGACCTTGAGCCTGAAGACTTCAACGACGCAGTGGAGCAGATGGATCGGCACGCGATCCAGGCGGCACTGCTACGGGATAGCAAGGCCGCCAACGGGTTCTGGCTCAAGAGCAGTCTCTCCCTGTTCCCCAACTCGCCGATGAACCACAACAGCAACGGGCGTAGAAGCGACGATGCGATTCGTGAGCGCATCAGAACCTGGCATGCTCTCGCAGATCCGGCCACCTGGCCTGGGGTCGGCTGTGTACTGTGCGGGCGCCCGGCTGTGGACTTCTTCGGCAATCGTGATGTGGTCCTGGCTGAGAGCGTCTCCTATCGGAACACCACCCCGCGAGGGCATGCGGGGATGGCACTGTGCCGACCCTGCCATGTCAGTTTCTACGCGCTGCCGTACGGAAGCCAGTTGACCGGCGGCTCCTCCATCGCCGTGCACAGCTGGGACGAACGCTTCCTCAAGCGGGCCGTGACCCGCCAAGTAGACCGCAGCCTTCGCCTTGCGGAGACCGGCGATCCGAGCCGCCGTCAGACCGATGTCCGCGAGGTCGTTGCGCTGACTTCCATGCGCCGTTATGGCGAGCGGATCACCGACGGAGTTGACCTGCTGGTCTACAACAACTTCAACGGCAAGCCGTCCTTGGAAGCCCACTCTCTGGAGCAGCCCCTGGCCGAGTGGCTGCGGATGACCTCGCGCGACCCGGAGCTGCGACGCGGATTCACGGCCCTGCTGCGGGCCCACGCGACCAAGATTGACCCCGGTGTGGTGGCCCTGGCCCGCAACGCCTTCCGAGATCCGGCACGGATCCTGGCCCGCAGTGTGCGCTACCTGGGCCGACTCGTGACCGGCACGGCCCCCGACCGCGAGCGGGTGGCCGCCCTGGCGGCCCTGCTCTACTCCTTCGCCACCGAGGTGATGCTCATGAACGAGAAGGACCTGTCCGAGATCAGGTCGACCGCCGGCAGGATCGCGCGCCTGCTCAGTGAGGAGACCTCCGGCGGCAAGCTCAGGAAGTTCCGTGCTGATCTCAAGGACTCGCCCAAGCTGCGGAGTTGGCTGACCAGCCGCGGGGTGCAGTGGGCGGTCAAACCGCCCAAGGGCTCCGAGGGGCCGCTGGTGACCGAGCGGGCCTTCACTCTCCTCTTCGCCCCCGGTGCGGACAACCCGGCCTGGTTTCACCGGGACCTGCTGCTGGTCGGGGTCCTGGAGGAGTTGTCCCGCCTCGGATGGCAGGCCAAGGAGGACACGGACGAGGAGGAGGGCGACGAGGAACTCGACGCCCTCGACCAGAAGTTCATCACCGACGAAGCAGAGGACGAGCAGTGAGTTTCCTGGCAGGCAAGATCGTGCTGGATGTGGTTGCGGGTGCCCCGAACAACGGGGAGGGCGAGGACAACACCGGCCGGATCAAGAAGCTCAGGGTGGGGCGCGAGGAGTATCCGTACGTCTCCGCGCAGGCCTTCCGCCGGTGGCTGCGCGACTCGCTGCCGCCCGAGGAGTCCCGCTCGGAGGTCACCCGCATCGGCAAGGGGGCCAAGCAGCAGGCGTACACCGAGGGCCGCCCCGATCGCCACCTGGACGACGACCTGTTCGGCTACATGGTCGCGGTGAAGAGGGAGAACTTTCAGCGGGACACGGTGCTGGCCACCGGCACGCTGGTCTCCGTGGTCCCGCAGCGCCCCACCATGGACTTCGGCACGATGAGCCGGGACTTCCCGGCCGGTGAGCACCCCGTCATCCACAGTCACGAGCTCTACAGCGCCACCCTCGCCGGGGATCTGCTGCTCGACCTGCCGCGCGCCGGGGTCTTCGAGACCGACGGCAACGGTCTGCGGGTGGCGATCAGTCAGACCGTCGCCAAGGAAGCCCAGGCCGCCGGCGCGGAGAGCGCCACACTGCGCGGCACCGCCGCCGTCCGCCTTCCGCTTACGGAGCGCCGCCGCCGGATCGCCACCCTGCTGCAGACCCTGGCCGCCGTACGCGGCGGAGCCAAGCAGGCGCTCCACTACGGGGACCGCACGCCTTCGCTGATCCTGCTGGCTCCCCTCAAGGGCGGCGTCAACCCGTTCACCCGCGTCCTGGGTGCCCGCGACGGGAAGCCGGTCTTCCTCCCCGAGGTACTGCGCGAGGAGCTGAATGCCTGGGACGACGAGCTGGACGGTCCGGTGCTGCTCGGTTGGTCCCCCGGGTTCCTCGGCGAGCAGCGCGAGCAGGTCCGAGGGGAACTCAAGGATCTGATGGAGGAGGGCCGTGTGCTGCTGGATCACCCCCGCGTCCTGCTGAACCAGTTGGCCGAGCGGATCCAGCAGGGTGCGCACGACTCGTGGTTCGAGGACCCCGCAGCATGACCACTACGGACACCACGGCGCTGGAGGTCACTCTCACCGCGCCCGTCGTCTCTTTCCGCAATCCCCTGTACGCCGGGGTGCAGGTCAGCCTGCCGTGCCCGCCGCCGGCCACCGTCGGCGGGCTGCTCGCCGCCGCGGCCGGCGGCTGGCCACAGGTGGATCCGGGCCTGCGGTTCGCCATGGCCTTCCACGCCGGTGGCAAGGGAGTGGACCTTGAGACGTACCACCCGCTGGACGCTTCCGGGAAGAAGACATCTCCCACCCCGCGCAACCGGGAGTTTCTCACCGCTGCCGTGCTGACGGTGTGGCTGCTCGACGAGCCCGAGGCGTGGCAGCGCAGGCTGCGCCGGCCGGTGTGGCCGCTGCGGCTGGGCCGCAGCCAGGACCTGGTCGGCATCCGTACGGAGCGGATCGAGCTCAATGCGACGCCCGGAGCGCAGCGGTCCGCGGTCGTGCCGGATGGCGCCGCCAGGGCGGGCACGCTGCTGCGGCTGCCCACCGCGATCGCGGCCGGACGGGACCGTACCCAGTGGGACGCCTACCGGTTCGATACTTCCGGCCGCTGCGAACACCCCGTCACCGGCAGCTACTCGACGACCGGCGGGCAGGCCGTGGCCCTGCTGCCCACCTCCCACCCCGATACCGGCCTGCGCTCCTGACCGCTCCCATCCCCGCTCCGGCCCGTGCCACAGATACGGATCACCCTCACGATGACGGACATCCTGTCCACGCTGCGGGCCAAGAGCGCCCAGCGGCACCGCCCAGCCGAACTCCTCACCGCCCACCTCGCGGACACCCGCGCCGCCGCAGCCCAGCTGCAGCGGCGCGTGGGGCGGCTGAACGCGGCAGAAGAGATCTTCGACGGCAGTTTCTGGACGGCCGTGGAACTCGCCGGCCTCACCCACGACGGGGGAAAGATCCCCGACGGATTCCAGCGGATGCTCGCCGGCCGCATCCGCAGCTGGGGCGAGCGCCACGAAGTCGCCTCCCTCGGCTTTCTGCCCTCTCTCATCGACGACCCCGGCCTACTGTCGTGGGTAGCCACCGCGGTCGCCACCCACCACCGCGCGCTCACCGGCCAGACCGGACGCGACCTGGAGACGCTCTACGCAGGCGGCACCGCCGACGAACTCGCCGACCGCCTCGGCCCGGTCGATCCGCAGGCCGTTTGGGCCCTGGAAACATGGCTGCACGAAACCGCCACCCGGGCCGGACTGCCGGTGACCGCCTCCCAGGACCACGACGGCCTCACCACTACCCAGCTGGTGACCTCCGCCCACCGGGTCCTGGAGGAGGTCCTCGACCGCTGGACCATCAGGGTCGGCCCCGAGGAGGGCCTGGCCGCCGTCCTCCTGCAGGGCGCCGTCACCCTGGCCGACCACCTCTCCTCGGCCCACCAGGCCCTGTCCGCCCTCCAGCCGCTGGACGCCGCCTTCCGCCCCCTGCTGGAAAACCAGTTCGCCGCCCGCGGCAGGACACTGCGCAAGCACCAGCTCCAGGCCGCAGACACCACCGCACACCTCCTGCTGCGCGGGCCGACCGGCAGCGGAAAGACCGAGGCCGCCCTGCTCTGGGCCGCCCGCCAGGTCGTCGACATCATGGCGGCCGACGGCGGGGTGCCGCGCGTTTTCTTCACCCTCCCCTACCTGTCGTCCATCAACGCCATGGCCAGACGGCTGGGCGAGACGCTCGGCGCCCCCGAAGCGGTCGGCGTCGCCCACTCCCGCGCCGCCTCCTACCACCTGACCGCGGCGATCGCTCCAGAGGACGGGGAGGAGGAGCAGGAGGACGGCGCCCCGTGCCGGGTCGACGCCGCCACCAAGGCCTTGTCGCGCGCCGCAGCCACCAAGCTGTTCCACGAGAGCGTGCGCGTGGGCACCCCGTACCAGCTGCTGAGGGCCGCCCTGGCCGGTCCCGCGCACTCCGGCATCCTGGTCGACGCCGCGAACTCCGTCTTCATCCTGGACGAGCTGCACGCCTACGACGCCCGCCGACTCGGCTACATCCTGGCCAGCGCCCGGCTGTGGGAACGCCTCGGCGGGCGGATCGCCGTCTTGTCCGCGACCCTGCCGGGCGTCCTGGCAGGCCTGTTCGAGGACACCCTCACCGGACAGACTGCCCTGCTGGACACGCCCGACCTCGACCTGCCCACCCGTCATCTCCTGCACACCCGCGGCCACCACCTCACCGCCCCCGCAGCGCTGGAAGAGATCCGCCAGCGGCTGGCGCAGAACGAGTCCGTGCTGGTCATCGCCAACAACGTCGCCCACGCCCTGGAGCTGTACGCGGAGCTCGCCCCCGCCGTCCGGGCACGAAACGGCGAGGACGCCGCGCTGCTGCTGCACTCACGGTTTCGCAGGACGGACCGCTCCCGTATCGAGAAGAAGATCGCCAACCGGTTCGGAACCGCAGCCCCCGACGCCCAGCACACCCGCGGCCCCGGCCTGCTGGTCGCCACCCAGGTCGTGGAGGTCAGCCTCGACGTCGACTTCGACGTACTGTTCACCAGCGCAGCCCCGCTGGAGGCCCTCCTTCAACGCTTCGGCCGGATCAACCGCATCGGTGCCCGCCCGCCCGCCGACGTGATCGTCCACCACCCAGCCTGGACCACCCGGCGCCGCCAGAGCGGCGAGTACGCCGACGGCATCTACCCGCGCGAACCGGTCGAAACCGCCTGGCACATCCTCACTCGCCACGAGGGACAGGCCGTCGACGAGTCGGACGCCACCGGCTGGCTGGACGAGGTGTACGCCACCCCTTGGGGCGCGCAGTGGCGCGACGAGGTCCTGGAGCGCCGCGACAGCTTCGATCGCGCCTTCCTGCAGTTCCGTTACCCCTTCGAGGACCGCACCGCCCTATCCGAGACCTTCGACGAACTCTTCGACGGCACCGAAGCGATCCTCGCAGCAGACCGCGACCTCTACGCCGCCGCCCTCGCCGAAGCAGGCGACGACCACCAGGCCGCCGGCCGCCTCCTCGCCGACGAATACCTCATCCCCATGCCGCACTGGGCCGGACCGCTCAGCCGCTACGAGCGCGAACTCAAAATCCACATCATCGACGGCGACTACGACCCCGACCATGGCCTGCTCGCCGTACACGGACCGCCCCAGCAGGCCTACCAGCCCGGGGAAGTCCTGTGATCGGGGCCGAGGACGTCGGCGGCGTCCACACTAAGTACCTCTACTACTGCCGGTCCTCATCGTCCCTACGAGGGGTCACAACCAGTTGACGGCTGCCGTGTTGGTGCCGACGTCGAGTCCTCATCGTCCCTACGAGGGGTCACAACACGGACGAGGACATCGAGTTCCTGATCACCGCCCTGGTCCTCATCGTGTCCCTACGAGGGGTCACAACACATGGTGCCGTTCTTCGTCGACGCCACCCCGTACGCCCGTCCTCATCGTCCCTACGAGAGGTCACAACTTGGAGGTCCGCAGGTCATCCGAGAGGCCCTGTATCGTCCTCATCGTCCCTACGAGGGGTCACAACGTGTCGTAGTAGATGTTGGCCGGGACCTGGACGAGCGTCCTCATCGTCCCTACGAGGGGTCACAACACGGTGACGCTGCCGCCGGTGTGGTCGACGTCGATGGTCCTCATCGTCCCTACGAGGGGACACAACTGGTCGAAGACGGTGGGTGCCGCCAGGAGCACGGTGGTGGTCCTCATCGTCCCTACGAGGGGTCACAACCCGTACGCGGGCAGGTCGTCGCGGGCGGCGACAGCGGTCCTCATCGTCGCTACGAGGGGTCACAACATGGGTCCGGGGCGTGCGTGGTCGACGGTACCGAGGTCCTCATCGTCCCTACGACGGGTCACAACCTCGGATGGATCTTCGACGTCACCCGCGACGACGACGTCCTCATCGTCCCTACGAGGGGTCACAACGAGTCGAGTTCCTCCGTACGGACGCTGATGTACGAGCGTCCTCATCGTCCTTACGAGGGGTCACAACGTGACGACGACAAGCGCCTCCGCCTGGACCTGGACCGCGTCCTCATCGTCCCTACGAGGGGTCACAACATCCCGAACGCGCGGCGTCTGCTGGAGGAGCTGTCCAGTCCTCATCGTCCCTACGAGGGGTCACAACAGGTCGAGCCGGAGCCCGCCACCGTGGCGAGCCCGGGTCCTCATCGTCCCTACGAGGGGTCACAACTCGGCGGCCGTGTTCCTGACGGGCCTGCTCGTCAACGTCCTCATCGTCCCTACGAGGGGTCACAACGTGGCGGCGAACAGCGCGGCCGCGGCGGTGCCCGCGGCGTCCTCATCGTCCCTACGAGGGGTCACAACACGACGGACCGGAACTGGTGCTCGTCGACAAGGAGAGTCCTCATCGTCCCTACGAGGGGTCACAACCACCTTCGGTGCGATCCGGCCGTGCGCCGCAGTCGGGGGTCCTCATCGTCCCTACGAGGGGTCACAACCACCTTCGGTGCGATCCGGCCGTGCGCCGCAGTCGGGGGTCCTCATCGTCCCTACGAGGGGTCACAACCATCGCATCCACCCGCCATCCGTCCGGCAGGTACGAGGTCCTCATCGTCCCTACGAGGGGTCACAACTCGGCGCAGGTGTCGGCCCAGTCGGCGGACGGCTCACGTCCTCATCGTCCCTACGAGGGGTCACAACCGCACCCAGCGGCGCAGCGTGGACACCGGGGCGTCGTGGTCCTCATCGTCCCTACGAGGGGTCACAACCATCGCATCCACCCGCCATCCGTCCGGCAGGTACGAGGTCCTCATCGTCCCTACGAGGGGTCACAACCAGTCCAGCACGACCAGTGTGAAGCGCCATCCGCCCCGTCCTCATCGTCCCTACGAGGGATCACAACTCGGCGCAGGTGTCGGCCCAGTCGGCGGACGGCTCACGTCCTCATCGTCCCTACGAGGGGTCACAACCGCACCCAGCGGCGCAGCGTGGACACCGGGGCGTCGTGGTCCTCATCGTCCCTACGAGGGGTCACAACATGACGGCGAGGTCGGCGTTGCGGTAGAAGGTGGCGGGTCCTCATCGTCCCTACGAGGGGTCACAACGGGATGTGGACGATCGGGTCGGCCTCGTCGTACAACGTCCTCATCGTCCCTACGAGGGGTCACAACGTCCCGCCCACGTCCGCGGCACTTGCCGCTGACCTGCGTCCTCATCGTCCCTACGAGGGGTCACAACCCAGCCACGGCCGCGACAACGGCGGGCCGCTCCAGGCGTCCTCATCGTCCCTACGAGGGGTCACAACTCGACGAGGCGGTCTGGGGACAGGGCGAACAGGTACGTCGTCCTCATCGTCCCTACGAGGGGTCACAAAGTGTTTTACGGGCGGTACTGAACGGCCGGTCAGTAGGTCCTCATCGTCCCTACGAGGGGTCACAACCACACGAGCAGCGGCATCGCCGCCCACTCCAGCCGTCGTCCTCATCGTCCTTACGAGGGGTCACAACCTGAAGCTGCGCAAGGGCGAAGTCGACGTCCTCACGGGTCCTCATCGTCCCCACGAGGGGTCACAACTCCGCGACATAGGTGATCGTTGCGGTCAGGTCGGCTGTCCTCATCGTCCCTACGAGGGGTCACAACCCTATGTCGAGTCGGGTGGCGCCGGGCATCCACAGGGTCCTCATCGTCCCTACGAGGGGTCACAACGTGCGGAGGTCCATGACGACCTCGGCGGGCTCGCCCGTCCTCATCGTCCCTACGAGGGGTCACAACGCCCAGTCCGGGTCGTAGCGCGACGCTGGACTCCGGGGGTACCCTCACGACCTGCCGCCAGGCCCGTCCCGCCGAACGCCGCGACGTCGCCCACGGCTACGTGGTGCCGCAGGCCGCCTGAGCACCGCAGCCGACTGTCCGCACCCGATCCGATACCGCCACGAAGGCCGGTAGTTGGGGGTGTCGCCCATCCCCTGCCTGGTTCTACCCTGGTCCCAGGGCAGTCGTCTGCTTCACCGGCATCAGCCGGCCACCGGACGCTGAGCCCGCGTGTTTGGCCCCCCAGCCCCCGGGGCGAGTGACGGTCGGAGCCGTATCGCCGACAACACGGCTCCGACATCGTCCTCCCAGCGTTTCGAGCCGGGGTGAACTCCCGCGCACCCCGGACGCCGGTGAGGACGACCGGTGCGAGGACACCGCGGAGGGGTGCCGCCCGTCCCCGCGCCACGGCCGCCGCCGGGGACGCCGATGCCTTGGCGGCGGCCACACACTCCGGCCCAGGCCCGGAGTCCGTCCTCGTACTCCGACACTACTCGGGGCCTGCCCGCGAGGAACCCCTTCTGCGCCACGCCGATTACGGACCAGACAGCCAAGGCTGAGAAGCCGCCAGATCAGAGTCACCGTCCAGGCAGGACCCGACATCCTCCGCCGCCCCGGCAAGTCGACGCCGCAGGCGACAGTTCTCGTCAAGCAGCCCCTGGCACTCCTCGGTCAACAAGCGAGCCGTCCGCACGAGCTCAACAGCGCACTCCGTCGACGCATCCAACCGCTCCCGCAGCACATCCCATCGCGCGTCCAACACCATGAGAACAGGATTCCCCAAATCGGGAACTGTCATATCGGCCTCAGACACAGGCTCTGACCGCCATCGCGGTCAACCTCGAACGCATCAGCATCCACCTGCCGACGACACCGGCTCGGCAGCCTCGGAATCGAACCGCACTTCAGGGATTCCTCGACTGGCAGCACATTCCCCGGCCCCGGTCCTGGCGCATCGCCACCCACCCCGCAGGCTGAGGTGATCGTTCTCAAGGTGGTGCTCACCACGTTGCCCCAGACCTCGCCGAAGCCGGGCTCCATGAGCAGAGCAACCCTCCCATGACCGCTGTGGGGAGGACCGCCGTTTCAGCCCAACGCCAAGGCCCCAGCGTTGGAATCCTGAGCCGGGCGAACACTCTCCTGCACGCAAGGGCGGCTCGCCGCGTCGATGTATGTCTTGGTGACATCGGTGATGAAGTCGCGGCTGCTGTCCGGGTCGAGCGCCTGGGCCTGGAGGTGATCGTGCAGCACGCTGTAGTGCCGCACGTCGGAGTGTTTCTCCAGGTAGAGGTCGCAGAACTGGGCGTACGCGAGCTCGCTGCTCGGAACCGAAGCGACCCCGCGGCGTGTGCGGCGGCCGGACTCTTCCCCCCGGACGCCCCGGATCTTGACCGCCCGCTCCTCGGGGAACACCTGGGAGACCCAGTCCTTGCCCAGCTTCTTGGCCAACACTGTGGAGATAAGGCTCCGCAAGGCCTGCTCACACGTCGCCAGCGCCTCCGCCAGCTGCATCTGCAGCATCCGTTCCTCCACCCCGTGTGACCTCAGGACCACCATCATCCCGAAGGCGCGCGCCTCCCGTCACCGGGATGTCTCTCTCCCTTAGGCTCCAACTCGCAGGTGACATGAACTGTTTCTCGACGTCATGACCGGCTCGCGGGTCTCGCCCCTCGTCTCAAGTCCCCTGGAATTCCGCACTGTTCACATGGCGTGGGCGTACTCCACTGCCAGCGCCGCCGCCTCGGCCAGGGTTTCGGCGACGGGTAGACCGCTGTGCCGGAGAATGTCGCGGTGCGTCAAGCCTCCCGCGTACGGAACAGGCTGAACCCGATTCGCTACCGCGGCCTGGATGTCATCCACGGCATCACCGATGAGAGCGATCGGCCGGTCTCCCACCGTCTGGCGCAGCGCGGAGAGGTGCTTGGCCAGGGGTTGCTTCTTGCTCCTGGCGGAAGGGCCCGTACGTCCGTCGACCCGCAGGAACAAGGAGTCGACACCCAGTTCAGAGATGCGCTGGGTCAGCCCGTTGTGGGCGGCGAGGGAGAGCACGGAATGGGTGCAACCGCTGCGGATCAGCCGCGTAAGGAGATCCTCGGCCCCGGCCAGGAGGCCGACCGGGAGTCGGCGGGAGTGGTAGGTCTCGAATGCCACGCTCGCTCGGGTCCGCTCTCGGTCGGTCAGTGCGCGGCCGAGTATGCCGGCGCACAGGGTGGGTGCCGAGGTGGCGAAGTGGTGTCGGACGGTGTCGAGATCGACGGGTTGTGCGCCCAGGGAGGCCAGGGCTGCGTTCACCGCTGCGACCTGCCGCTGGACATCGTCGGCGAGTGTGCCTCTCCATCCCCATATGAGGTGTGGGCGGTTGAAGTTCCGTGACACCGGCCGTTTCTTCCTCTCTTGATCAGGTGAAGGGGGTTGGTTCCGGTTCTGGAGAAGGGGCCGTCACCGATGTTGGGCCTTGTGAAGGTCTGTCATCAGGACCTGGATGCGGTGGTAGTCCTTCTCGACCGTCCCGGGCACCGTGTGCGCAAGGACGATCTCGCTGGCCTCCCCGCCGGGCACGGTCGGCGCGCTCCTGGAGATGAACGAGCCCGGGTCCACGTCTATGCAGGCTGCTGTGGGCAGTCCGGCCAGGGCTCGCAGCAGTTCCAGTTCCGCCGCACACCCGTGGGGAGCATTGACGTAGATGCGAGCCACCCGACTTCCGCGGGTGTCGTTGCTGTTCCAGCGGGTGGCGGAGGATCCTTGCAGGCTTGCGTCGATGGGGTCGTGGCCGGAGATCTTCCAGACGGTCTCATCGGCATGTGATCGGTTGGTGACAACGTTGGCGGAGAGCAGGACCGGGCCGCGCTCGGGGTCGAACGCGACGTGGCATTGCATCGGGCCCCAGGTCACGGCCAGGGTGTCCAGGGCGCTGAGCGCGTACAGGGTCAGTCGGCGGGCCAGTAGGTCGTGTCGGTGCAGTAGGTCCGCTCGGTCGAGTACCCCTGTCGGAGCGTGGGCGTACGACCAGATGCCGGTAGCAGTGTGCTGAGGACCGTCCGGGTCGAGCCGCGTGACGCTTTCGACCAGGTACTGCCGCCCGTCCACTTGTTCCTGAAGGACGAGGGCGGTGTCCGCGCTGTGACGGTAGGCGGCCTCTTGGAGCTGCGGCCAGGCGGCTGCGATCTGCTGCTTGGTGGAGCACACGACGGGTCCCACGGGCGCTCCGATCGCGGCGGAGGTCAGCTGGTAGGCAGAGGGCTGATGGCAGTCGGTCCAGGCAAGAGCCTCGGCCAGACTGGAGGTGCGGAGAGTGTAAGCCGCGGTGATCCCGGCGTGGCACAGGGTTTCTGCCTGTACGCCGCGGTCTGTTCGTAGGAGTGCCGACCCGGGGATCCCGCTGCCGGGGAGACGGAGTTGCCAGGCGATCCGCTCAGCCAGCTCCACGCCTGCCGGGCTTGCGGCCACCACGGCGTCGACTCCGGCTGTGCGCAGCTTCTTGACGGTGTGGCGGAGGTCGCCGGCGTGCTCGACGACCTCGGTGTACGCCTCTTGCGCCCCAACTCCGCTGTAGGCAGGGGGTCTTGTACCGAAGCCCAGGGTGACCGCGACCGCGTCCCGTCCCCGGCGCTTCAGTGCGTCGGCGTAACCGGAGCCGGCTTGCGGGGCGATGACCGCGACAGCCGTCGTCCCCGCCGCTCGGGGTGGCGTTGCCGGTGCTGCAGCACGTGCGTTGGCTATTGGGCAGCCTCCAGCGGAGATCGGAACATGTGCGGGAGTACGGCTCACCGTGTGCAACTCGTTGTGTGTGCGGGGCGGTTGATGCGAGCCGTGAGGTGGTTGGCGACCAGGTCCAGGCGTTTCGCGCACTCTGCGGCCGTGGAGCCGGTGACGACCCAGTGGGCGAGGCGGTCGTCGATGCTGGCGTGCGGTGGCGCGGCAACCTGCGTACCGACGTCGCGCGTCCAGACAAGCCGTTCCAGCCACAGCTGGTCGCGTACAGAACCGAGCACGTCGAGCCGCTGGATGTTGCCGGCGTGCTGGGGGTAGAGGAAGCCGATCGCGGCGGCCTCCGCGCGGGTCGGGGCCAGGTCGGGCTTTTCGCCGGCGGCGAGGGCTGCCAGTGCCTGGGGCAGGTTGACGCCGGTCGCCCGCTCGACGAGAAGCGGGATGAGGTCTCCCGCGGGCCGGCCGTTGACCTCGATCACCCGGGGACCGGTCGCCGTCAGCCGCAGTTCGACGTGCAGCACGCCCCAGGTCAGTCCGAGAGCCTGGACTGCCGCGGTCACGACGTCGGCGAGGACGGGGTCGGTGAGTAGTGGGTCCCCTGCATCTACGATGTGGGCGATCTCCTGGAACTGTGGTTCGGGGCCGAGGGTCTTGCGGGTGACCGCGACGATCTGCACCTGCTCGGGGCCGAGGACGACGGTCTCCGCACTGATTTCGGGTCCGCGTAGGTACTCCTCGACCAGGACGCCGGGCACGGACCAGTCCTCCAGTCCCAGGACGCTGTCGACCAAGGCACGGTGGAACGCCGCGCGTACATCCCCGTCGCTGTCGGCCCGCAGGACCCCCGCGCTTCCCGCCCGGCCTCGCGGCTTGACGATCACGGGGTATCCCAGCCCACGGCCGATCTCCACCGCTTGGTCGGCGTCCTCCGCCAGATAGGAGCGCGCCGAGGGAACATAGTGCTCGGACAGGAGGCGCCTCGTGATGGCCTTGTCACGGCAGGCGGTAGCCGACGCCGGGGAGTTGCCCGGAAGACCGAGGTGGTGGGTGATCCTGGCCGTGAGTTCGACGAAGTGCTCCATGTAGGTGGTCACGCCGACCGCGCCGAACTCGATGACCGCATCCCGTATGAAGGCCTCCGCAGCCTCGGGGTCACGCAGGTCAACGGCTGCCTCGGCGGCCACGTAGGGGTGGGCCCACTTGGGCGGGTCCTGGTCCACGAGCACCACAGGGCGGGCGCGAGCGATCTGGCGCAGGAGAAACTCTCGGTATTCGGGCGCTCCGGCGCCCAAGAGCAGAATCGGGCGGGACCCCGGGGAATTGTGGTAGCTCATGCCGAGTCTCCAGTGTCGTGGGAAAGAAAAGGGCGGCGTACGGACTCCGGCTTCGATTGCGTCGGCGACGGGTTCATGACGAGCTGTCATGGGCCCAAAGCCGGCGCGACGTGTCCAGTTGGGCCGCGGTCGGTGGGGCAGATGGTCGGGCGAGCGCGAGGCCGTAGAGCGGTCCGGCGGTCCACCAGCGCATCAACTCCATTCCCCGCAGGGCGAGTTCGCGGCGGAGGACCGGTTCGCGGAACTTGGCCGACACTTCGGTCCGTAGCTCCTCGCCCGCTGCGAAGTCGACGGTCAGGCCGATTGCGGGGATCTTGACGGTCTGGTTCGTGCGGGCGCGCAGCCGCATCTCGATCCGCTCGTTGGCCGCGTTCCACCGGACTACGTGCTCGAAGGCGTCGAGATCGAAATCGGCGTTCAGTGCGCGGTTGATCACGCTGAGGACGTTCTTGTTGAACGCCGCCGTCACGCCGGTGGCGTCGTCGTAGGCGGCGATGAGTGCCTGCTCGTCCTTGACGAGGTCGATGCCGAGCAGGAGGGCGTCGCCGGGCGCGAGCAAGGACTGTATGGAGGACAGGAACGTGGCGCGTTCGCGGGGCAGGAGGTTGCCGATCGTGCTTCCCAGGAAGGCGAAGAGCCGTGGCCCGGGTGTGCCGGGCAGGGCCAGGCCGGTGGTGAAGTCGGCAATCAGGGCATGGACGTTGAGGCCGGGACGGTGCTCGACCAGCGTGTGTCCCGCCTGGGTGAGGGCGCTCGCGCTGACGTCGACCGGCACGTAGGTGTGCAGGTGGGGCATGGCGTCCAGCAAGTGCCGCGTCTTCTCGGAGGAGCCGGAGCCCAGTTCGATCAGGGTACGCGCGCCGGTTGCGGCGGCGATGTCGGCGGAGTGGGCGATCAACAATTCGCGTTCGGCGCGCGCGGGGTAGTACTCGGCCAGGTCGTTGATCTTCTCGAACAATTCGCTGCCGTGTGCGTCGTAGAACCACTTGGGCGGCAGTGTTTTCGGGGTGCGGGTGAGGCCGCGCAGGACGTCGGCGCGCAGGGCGGCATCGGTGGCCTCCTCGGGCAGGGTGCGGGTGATCAGGAATGGGCTCACCGTTGGGGCTCCTTTTCCGCTTCGAGATCAGAGGTGAGAGGCAGGGAGTGCGGGCGCGCCGGGGTGAGGCGCCGTCGGGTGGTGGCGAGGATCAGTGCCGCGGCAGCTGCTCCGGCCGAGAGGAGGAGCTGGGTGTGGGTGAGGCCTGCCGCGGCGGTGCCGATCGCGCACCCGATGTCGAGGAAGGCGACCAGCAGGGCGTGGGCCTGGGTGGCGTGCCCCGGTGGGGCGAAGGTGCTGGTGGTGACGAAGCCAGCGCTGAGCAGGGGGGCCATGGCCAGCCCGGGGATCACTGCGCAGGACAGAACGGTTGCGGGGCTTCCTGCAACGGTCAGGGGGATCCAGCCGGCTACGAATCCGGCGGACAGGATGATCAAGTGGTCGGCGGTGGTGCCCCGCCAGGTTCGGGCGCCGTAGACGAGGCCGCCCAGGAAGGCGCCGCAGGACAGGGCTGCGGGCAGGCCTCCGGAGAGTCCGGGGGCACCGAACCGATCGGCCGCCTCCACGGCCAGGGGCGTAAGAGCCCCGATGGTGACTCCGACACACGCCATCGCCACGTACAGCGCCCGAAGGGGCCGCGAGTGGATCGGCCCGCGCCAATTGCGCTGTGTGGGCGCGGAGTTGGCGCCATGCTCACCGGAGGCCGGGGTGCTCACGAACAGGGCGGCGCCCAGGGCGCCGACGGCCGCAGTGGCCACGAGCGCCCAGGAGGCAGACGTCGCCGTGACGATCGCGGCCACCAGCAGCGGGCCGAGGACGTACACGATCTCCTGGGTCCCGGAGTCCAGGGCCAGCGCCACCCGTTGATGGGCGGGCGACGGCATCATCCCCCACGCGCCCCACAGGGTTCTGAGCGCTGCGTCCAGCGGGGGCCGGGCTGCTCCCGCAACCGTCACGGTGGCGGCTGTCCACCGGACCTCCCCGGGGCAGGCAGCCATGGTGACGAAGGCCGCGCTGCTCAGGGCAGCACCCGCGGTGAGCACGTGCCGCTGGCCGTAGCGATCGACCAGGCGCGCGCTGAGAGGGCCTCCGACGGCGTTGGCCACCAGGTACACCGCGGCAAACAGGCCAGTTGGCGTTCCGCCCTCGCCACCGTGATCGGTGCGCAGGAGGATCGCCAGCGGGGCCATCCCGGTGGGCAGTCGCCCGATGAGCGACCCGCCCAGAAGCTGTGCCGCGTAGGGCACACGCAGGATGTCGCGGTACCCGACCACGGGGACCGATCTGCCGGCGGACGTCCGCGTGCCGTCGAGCAGGGTCATGGCCGGCGTGCCGGGGCGTAGGCAGTGGGTGAGAGGGGCGCCGTGGCAGCGGGATGGAAGGCCGGCTCCCATCCGGAGGTGTTCTGCCACGCGCTGTGGGCCAGGCAACGCAGCGCCCAGCCCATCGCGTCGGCCTCCGCGTCGGCGTGGTCGAGGTGGCTGGACGCGGCGAGTTCGCGTTTGTGGTGCCACTCGGTGTACAGGTCGAGTACTCCCGCCGCGAGCTTTCTCTCGGCGAGGCAGCCGGTCGCCTCCACGTCGGCGAGTCGCTGGGCGAGGAAGTGCGTGAAGCGCGCGTCGCGCTCGCACAGCCATCCGTCGTCGTGGAGTGTGGCGGTGAACCGAAGGTTCGTCAGGGGGTGTCCGCCGGCCCGGCTCGTCCGGTGCGGCGCGCTCATCGCGAAGCCACCATCCGGTACTCGACGCCGAGAACCTTCGCCTCGCCCTGTGCGTCGATCTCTTCGTAGTGGTCGACGATCCTGGCCGCTCCGGTGCGCGTGACCGCTCCGGTGGGGGTCAGGCTCGCGGTCGTTGCGGGGGCATCGGCCTTGTCTGGGTCCGAGCCGCATGCCGTGAGGGTGGCGGCCGTGCTGGCGCTGACGGCGAGCAGGGTCAGATGGTGCTGGCGCCGGGATCCGGGCGTGTGTCGCATCGTGCGGTGTTCTCCTTGTCTGGCGGTGGGATGTGACGGCAGGTGTGCCTGGCCCGTCCTGTTCGCCGCGGTGCAGGGCGCCAATGCGTTCACGGCAGACCTGTGGCGGCGAGGGGGGCTCGGACGATCGGCCCGTGGCTCATGACGAGCCGCGAGGTGGTGGCGTGGGCCGGCGCCGTGCTCGGCGGTCGCGATGTCCGTCATGCGCACGCCCGTGATGGGCGGTGAAGGAGCGCGGCCAACGGAAGACAGAGGGCCGCGCCGAGCAGTCCGGTCGTCAGGAGTGTCAGGGCGACAAGGTGGTGGCCGCCGTGGGCCAGGGCCCATCCGCCGAGGGCGGGAGCGCAGAGAACTGCGGTCGCGAGCGTGGTGCCCCAGAGGCCCGCGTACACGCCCCGGCTCGTCGGCGGCGTGATCCTGTTGAGGATGTCGGTCGCGGCGACGAAGGCAACGATCTCTCCCGGCACGGACAGCGCTGCGGCGGCGCTGTAGCCGGCCGCCGAGGAGACCAGTCCTGCGGAGCCCATGCCCGCGCCGAGGATGATCCCACTCATGCCGAGCAGGCCCACCATGGGGGCGGGGCGCTTGGCTCGGCGTGCGAGCCAGGGGTTGAGGAGGGGGGACAGCCCGATCACCGCGGCGGCGCTGGCGGCCTGGGTCCACCCGTAGGCCGTGGGCGGGAGACCGTCCTGGGCCATCATCATCGGGAGCACGGAGAACAGGGCAGCGACCGGGACCAAGGTCAGAAGGCTGGCCAGCCACAGGAGCCACAGCAGGGGGTCGGTGAAGGCCTCCCGGTGTCCTTTTCGCCCGAGGACCTGTGCCGGGGCGGACGGCGGGAGGACCCGCAGGACGACGACGGCGAAGACGGCACACACCAGTGCGTTGCACCAGAACAGCACCGGGATACCGACCGGCTCAGCCAGGGCCCCGCCGACAAGGCCGGTGGTCGCGGCCCCCAGGTTGACGGCGAAGTGCCGCCAGCCCGTAATGCGTGCGCGACCCGATCCGTCCGGGACGGTGTCGGCGACGACCGCGGTCAGGATCGGGCGTGGTGCGTCGTAGACGAGACCGGAGAGAGCAGCCGCAATACCGAGGGCCATCGGGGTGCGGGCCTCGGCGAGCAGAGGAAATCCCGCTGCGGCCACCGCCATGGCACCCGCGAGAGTGGCCCGGCGGCCGATCCGGTCCGCCAGCCAGCCGCAGAGCAGTTGGCCGGCGAACCAGCCGGCGCCCCACAACGCCAGGACAGTGCTCACCGCCGACGTGTCCAGGTGCAGCTCGTCCAGGCGGTAGGGCAAGTCTATACGACGCGTCTCGGCGCCTCGGGCGAGTTCGACCCCAAGACCGTACAGGCGCTCTCCCGTCACGCAAACTTCAACGAGACGTGGGACACCTACGCGCACCCTCCGGTAGCTGTCCAGGGCGTCAAGGTCAACACCTTCGGATCCATCTTCGCTCCCCTGACCGCCGGCCCGCCGGAGTAACGTTCGCCAGGTCACGGGGACTTGACCCGACCCGGCCCTGTTGTGCAAGACTCGTTTTCAGTTCGAGGCTACCCATCGTGGCGTGGGAGGGCACCGGTCCGTGGAACGGCCGATGCACTCGATTCGACCCCGATTCGACCCCGTGAGTACGGGCAGATTTGAATTATTGCTCTGACCAGGGAAGACAGGGTGTGGAGGAAGTCAATGTTCTACTTCCTCCTGAAATACGTCATTCTGGGGCCGTTGCTCAGGCTGGTCTTCAGGCCCCGAATAGAGGGCCTGGACAACATCCCGGAGTCGGGCGCGGCGATCATCGCGGGCAACCACCTCTCCTTCGCCGACCACTTCCTGATGCCGGCGGTCCTCAAGCGCCGCATCACCTTCCTGGCCAAGGCCGAGTACTTCACCGGCCCCGGCATCAGGGGCCGCCTCACCGCGACCTTCTTCCGCAGCGCGGGCCAGATCCCGGTCGACCGCTCCGGCAAGGAGGCGGGCCAGGCCGCGATCCGCGAGGGCCTCGGCGTCCTGAGCAAGGACGAGCTGCTCGGCATCTACCCGGAGGGCACCCGCTCCCACGACGGCCGCCTCTACAAGGGCAAGGTCGGCGTAGCGGTCATGGCCCTGACGGCCCAGGTCCCCGTCATCCCCTGCGCGATGATCGGCACCTTCGAGGCCCAGCCGCCCGGCAAGGTCATCCCCAAGGTCCACCCCGTGACGATCCGCTTCGGCAAGCCCCTCGACTTCTCCCGCTACGAAGGCATGGAGAACGAGAAGGCGATCCTGCGCGCCATCACCGACGAGATCATGTACGCGATCCTCATGCTCTCCGAGCAGGAGTACGTCGACCAGTACGCGGCGGTCGCCAAGGCGGAAGAGGCGGCCGCGGCGAAGGAACGCAAGTTCCCGCGCCTGCCGCTGAGTTGAGACCCCGGGAACCTTGAGTCGATGTGCGTGAGGGGCGGCCGGTTCTGAACCGGCCGCCCCTCACCACGTACAACTACTTTCTACGACGTGCTACTTACGACGTGCCGCTTACGGCACCGGCGTCGCGTGCGGGGTGCACGTGAAGTCGGCGGCGTCGAGCTTGCCGGTCAACAGGTAGGCGTCGACACGGGAGTTGATGCAGGGGTTGACCAGACCGGTCACACCGTGCGAACCGGCGTCCTTCTCGGTGATGAGCCGGGAGCCCTTGAAGCGCTTGTGCAGGTCGACGGCGCCGGCGTACGGCGTGGCGGCGTCGCGCTGCGACTGCACGATGAGGACGGGCGGCAAGCCCTTGCCGGTCTTGACCTCGACCGGGGACTGCTGCTTGACCGGCCACGTGGCGCACGGCAGGTTCATCCAGGCGTTGGCCCACGTCAGGAACGGGTACTGCTTGTTGAGCGCCGTGTTGTCCTTGTCCCACTTCGCCCAGCTGGTCGGCCACTTGGCGTCGGTGCACTCGACGGCCGTGTAGACGGCGTTGCCGTTCTCCGAGGAGATGTTGCCCGCGGTGTCCGACAGGTCGGGCGAGGCCGCGTCGATCAGCGGCTGGGGGTCACCGGCGACGTACTTGCTGAACGCGGTGGCGACCGGCACCCACGAGGAGTCGTAGTACGGGGCACCCTGGAAGAAGCCGAGCAGCTCGGCCGGACCGACGACCCCGCCGAGGGGGTTCTTCTTGGCGGTGGCGCGCAGTTCGAGCCACTTGGCCTGGACGGCGGCGCGCGTGGTGCCGAGGTGGAAGGCCGCGTCGTTCTTGGCGACCCAGTCCTCCCAGTCCTTCCAGCGGCCCTCGAAGGCGACGTCCTGGCCCAGGTTGGCCTCGTACCAGATGTTGTCCTGCGCCGGGTTGACGACGCTGTCGACGATCATGCGGCGGAGGTGGGACGGGAACAGGGTGCCGTAGACCGCGCCGAGGTAGGTGCCGTAGGAGACGCCCAGGTAGTTGAGCTTCTTCTCGCCGAGGGCGGCGCGGATGACGTCGAGGTCGCGCGCGGTGTTCGGCGTGGTCATCTGCGCGAGCATGGTGCGGCCGGTGCGCTCGGCACAGCCGTCGGCGTACTCACGGGCCAGCTTGCGCTGGGCGTTCTTGTCGGCGGTGCTGTCCGGTACCGGGTCCGCCTTGGGCGCCTTCACGAACTCCTGCGGATCGATGCAGGAGATGGGCGCCGAGTGGCCGACACCGCGCGGGTCGAAGCCCACGAAGTCGTACGCCTTGGACGTGTTGACCCACAGCGGGTTCTTGGTGGTGACCCGGAGCGGGAAGCGCATGCCGGAACCACCGGGACCGCCGGGGTTGTAGACGAGCGCGCCCTGGCGCTCCGCCGCGGTCCCGGTGCTGACCGCACGGTCGACGGCGAGCTTGATCTTCTTGCCGTTCGGCTTGGTGTAATCGATCGGCACGGTGACCCACCCGCACTGGACCGGCTTGGCGAATCCCCAGTCGGTGGGGCAGTCCTGCCAGTTGATCCCGGCCTTGGCGGCGCGGGCGGCGGTGAGCGCGGCGCCCTGGGCGGCGGCGCGGTCCTGCCCGTGTCCTGCCGTCTGGCCGGTCTGCGCGTTGGCCGCGGGTGCCACCACGGCACCGGCTATCAGTGCCGCCGCCGCGAACCCGGCCGAACCGAACGCCAGCACCCGGCTCTTCGGTCTGTTGTGCCTCAAGTGGGCCCCTCCCCGTACATCGTTGCGAAATGGTCTCGGAGGATCCTCGCGGCTGTGAGCCACCTGAGAACAGGGTCTGTTGACCTTCTTTACCAATCCGATAAGCGGAAACACCCGTACCGCTCAGCGGATACTCACCCGAGGATCGACATCGCCTCGTCCAGCACCCGCCGCAGCCGCAGCGCGTCGGAGGCGATCGCACTCACCAGCACAGCGGGCCCGGCGAGCGGCACGAGGCTCGCACACTCCCCCAGCATGCGCGCCGCGACCGGCTTCCGGGTGAACTCCGGCCGTACGACGAGGAGTTGCCCCACAGCGCGATGTCCTCCGAGCACGGCGGGCCCGTCCCAACCGCCGGGTGCTCCGGGGCCGCAGGCCAACTCCTGGTCCAGGACGGTCCGTCCGGCGATACGCAGCGTGAGCCGACTGGTGAGCCGCCCGGGCTCCTCCCCGACCCGCCCGAGCACCTGCTCCTCGCGCAGCACGAGCCGAGCGGAGTCGGCAAGGTCAACGCGCGTCGCAACCCGCAAGTCACTACCGCGCACGGAGATCAACTGCTCGGGCAACCAGTGCAGTTCACCGTCCTCGGCGACGCTGAGCCGAACGTCGTACCGGGAATCCCCCTTCGCCTGCCCGGGCAGCGCGATGGTGGCGGCAGCGGACCCGACCCGCAACCGGGCCCCACGCTCGACGCCCGCCTCGACGGCGAAGTGATCCCCGCCGAGCGGCCCGCTCATGGCCCCGACGAGCATGACCTGAGCCTCGGCCCCGCTCCCCCGGGTCCGCCGCAAGGCAAGCGGCCCGTCCCCTTCCAGCACGGGCAGCGCGGTACCGCCCCGCCCGTCCTCCCGGGCCACGATCCGCGCGGTGGCCCGCACCCCGCTCACGATCACGCGACCCACGCGGCAAGCCGCTCCCGCACCCAGCCGGCGACGTCGGCAACCCCGGCCTCGCTCCTCAACGACTGGAAGACAACGGGCAGTTCGGCCCGCTGAGCCTTGGCATCGGCAGCCATCCGCCCGAGATCGGACCCGACGTAGGGCGCGAGGTCGGTCTTGTTGACGACGAGCAGATCGGCGGTGGTGACACCGGGCCCGCCCTTGCGCGGAATGTCGTCCCCGCCGGCCACGTCGATGACGAAGATCTGCGCGTCGACAAGCCCCTTGGAGAAGGTGGCGGTGAGATTGTCCCCACCCGACTCGACCAGGATCAGGTCCAGCGGCCCGACCTCGTCCTCCAGATCCTCGACAGCTTCGAGGTTGGCGGAAATATCGTCCCGAATAGCGGTGTGCGGACACGCCCCGGTCTCCACGGCGGTGATCCGCTCGGGCGGCAACACGGCCTCCCGCAGCAGGAATTCGGCGTCCTCGCGGGTGTAGATGTCGTTGGTGACGACAGCGAGCGAGAGTTCGTCGCGCAGGGTCCGGCAGAGCGCGGCGACGGTGGCGGTCTTGCCCGATCCGACAGGCCCACCGAGCCCGATGCGCAGGGCACGGCGAGTGCCGTCGGCACGACGAGCGTCGGCACTGACGGCGGCGGGGCCGTCGTGGGTGTGGTCGAGGTGCATGGGGCGGCTCCTTCTGGTTTCCTACGGGTCCTTGTCGGCGAGGGGGGACCAATCAGCCCGTCCGGCGTTTGAGGACGAGGCCGTTCAGGCCGATCGGGGGTTCAGGGGGCGGAGCCCCCTGACGGGGTCGAAGGGGCGGAGCCCCTGGGAATGGGACGGGTAGGGGCGGCGGGGGCGAGAAAACCCCCTACGACGCGAACAACCGCACAGCCCAAGCCGCATGCGCCTCCGCCCCGATCTCCAGCAAGGGCGCAGAAACACACGGCAGCACGTCGACCCCCGCGTCGAGCACACCCCGGGCCGCCTCCACCGCCCGATCGACGACTAGGTCCAACTCCGGCGCCAACCGTGCCAGTACAGCCGTGGCGTCGAAGGGATTCAGGCTCAGCAACCGCACCGTCGCGGACGCCGGCCCACTCACACTCTCGTAGGCCGCGCAGTACGCCGCGTCCTCCGGACCCAGCCCGGCCGACCGAGCCACCAGCCCCAACACCACCGGCTGATGCGCTCCCTTGGGGAACTCCCTTGCCAGGGCGTCGAGTTCGGCGGACGGCCAGGTGGCCCGGGCGGCCCGCATCAACTGCCGCCCCAGCTTCCGCGAGGCCAGTCGCAACGCGGGCGACGGGGTCCGCGCATCCGCAGCGAGGTCCAACTCCCCGGGATCGGCGCCGAGTACGGCCGCGGCGGCCAACGCGGCGGACACAAGCCCGGCCGTGTGCAACCGCCCCCGGCAGAACTCGCCAAGGCTCGCAGCCCCGGTGACGCGCCCGGCCTTGACGGCGGCCTCCGCCCCGCCGGAGTGCGCGTGCCCCCCGGCGGGAAAGCGGCCGTCGGCCAGCACCAGCAGTGCTCCCCTGGACATCAGAAGAGGAAGTACCGCTGAGCCATGGGCAGTTCCGCCGCTGGAGTCGCCTCGACCAACTCCCCGTCGATGTGCACGGCGAAGCTGTCGGGATCGACCTGGACGCGAGGCCGGGCGTCGTTCTCCCGCATGTCGGCCTTGGTGACCCCCCGCGTGGACTCGATGGCGACGAACTTCTTCCCGAGATCGAGCCGCTCGGGAAGCCCGTCCTCGATCGCCAACTGGGCGACGAAGTTGAAGGAGTTGGCGGCCGGCGCCCGTCCGATCGCCCCGAACATCGGCCGGGGCAGGATGGGTTGAGGGGTGGGGATGGACGCGTTGGCGTCGCCCATCTGCGCGTACGCGATCTGTCCGCCCTTGATGACGAGGTGCGGCTTGACGCCGAAGAACGGCGGCTCCCACAGCACGAGGTCGGCGAGCTTGCCGGTCTCGACGGAGCCGATCTCGCGGGCGAGGCCCTGCGCGAGGGCGGGGTTGATCGTGTACTTGGCGACATAACGCCGTACGCGATGGTTGTCGGCACGGCCGTCTCCCGGCAGCGCACCCCGCCGCCGCTTCATCACGTGCGCCGTCTGCCAGGTCCGCAGGATCACCTCGCCCACGCGCCCCATCGCCTGCGCGTCGGAGGAGATGATCGAGATGGCGCCGAGGTCGTGGAGGATGTCCTCCGCGCCGATCGTCGACGGGCGGATGCGGGACTCGGCGAACGCCAGGTCCTCGGGCACCGCCGGGTTGAGGTGGTGGCAGACCATCAGCATGTCGAGGTGTTCCTCGGCGGTGTTGACGGTGTAGGGCCGGGTCGGGTTGGTGGAGCTGGGCAGCACGTGCGGCTCGGAGACCACGGTCATGATGTCCGGCGCGTGCCCGCCGCCCGCACCCTCGGTGTGGTACGCGTGGATGCCGCGTCCGGCGATCGCGGCGAGGGTGTCGCCGACGAACCCGGCCTCGTTCAACGTGTCGGTGTGGATGGCGACTTGGACGCCCGTACGGTCGGCGACGGTGAGCGAGGCGTCGATGACGGCGGGAGTCGAGCCCCAGTCCTCATGCAGCTTCAGTCCCAGCGCTCCCCCTCGGATCTGGGACATCATCGCGTCGTGCGAGACGGTGTTGCCCTTGCCGAGGAAGCCGATGTTGAGCGGGTACTGCTCCATCGCCGCCATCATCCGGGCCAGATGCCAGGGGCCGGGGGTGACCGTGGTCGCCTTGGAGCCCTCGGCCGGTCCGGTGCCGCCGCCGACCAGCGTGGTGACCCCGGCGGAGAGCGCCTCGTCGGCGATCTGCGGGCAGATGAAGTGGACGTGCGCGTCGACGGCACCGGCGGTGAGGATGCGTCCGTTGCCGGCGATGACCTCGGTCTCGGGGCCGATCACCAGGTCGGGGTGGATGCCGTCCATGGTGTCGGGGTTGCCGGCCTTGCCGATGCCGGTGATGCGGCCGTCGCGGATGCCGACGTCGGCCTTGACGATGCCCCAGTGGTCGATGATCACGGCGCCGGTGATGACGGTGTCGGGGGTGCCCTCCGCACGCGTGGCACGCGCCTGGCCCATGGACTCGCGGATGACCTTGCCGCCGCCGAACACGGCCTCGTCACCGGCGAGTCCGGGACCGCCGCTGCGGTCCTCCTCGATCTCGATCAGCAGATCGGTGTCGGCGAGCCGGATGCGGTCGCCGGTGGTCGGCCCGAACAGGTCCGCGTACGCGGCGCGGGAGATCTCAGGCATCGAGGGCACCTCCGGTCTCCCCGCGCAGTCCGGGCACGATCCGGGCGCCCGCGAGGGGGACGAGTTCGACGTCGACGGGGATGCCCGGCTCGAAGCGCACGGCCGTACCGGCGGCGACGTTGAGCCGCTGCCCGCGCGCGGCCACGCGGTCGAACTCAAGGCCGGGGTTGGCCTCGGCGAAGTGGTAGTGGGAGCCGACCTGGACGGGCCGGTCGGCGGCGTTGAGGACGGTCATCCGTGTGACCTCGCGGCCCGCGTTGTAGACGATCGGGTCGTCCGCGAACAGGATCTCGCCGGGAATCATCGAGGCCTCCTACACGATCGGGTCGTGGACGGTGACGAGCTTGGTGCCGTCCGGGAAGGTCGCCTCGACCTGTACGTCGTGGATCATCTCGGGGATGCCCACCATGACGTCGTCCCTGGTGAGCAGCTTGCGCCCGGAGGACATCAGCTCGGCGACGGTCCGGCCGTCACGGGCGCCTTCGAGGATGTGCGACGTGATGAGGGCGACGGCCTCGGGGTGGTTCAGCTTCAGACCACGGGCCCGGCGCTTCTCGGCCACGTCGGCCGCCACATGGATGAGCAGCCTCTCTTGCTCGTGCGGGGTCAGTTGCACGTCCCACCTCACAGTCCTCGCTCCGGACCGTGCGGGGTCCGGCTGCCGCAGCCCCCGGGCAAAGTCCCTGGTGGCGTGGATCGGCAGGCTAGTTGGACGGCGTTTCAAGCAAGTTAACCGAGCTGTGATCAGGACAATCACATCTACGCCCGTAGAGCGGCCCCGCACACGACCCCGCACACGACCCCTCGCGCGACCTCCCGCTACGAGGGATTCGAGCCCCGGTGTTCGGCCGCGATACCGAACCGCCGGTGTTCGCGGGGAGCGGACGCGACCTCACGTACACGCGAGACAGAGCTGATCACCTGCTCCTCCGCGACCACGTCGAGCTTGTCGAGTTCTTCGAGTCGCTCCAGGTCCGCGGCGGAGACCAGCGCGACAAGGGGCTTGCCGTGCCGCGTCACGACGACACGCTCCCCGCCGTACACCACCCGGTTGATCAGGTCGGCGAGCTCAGCCCTGGCTTGCGTCACCGGAATCTCGTAGGCCATACCCCCATCATAACGCGATGTACGTCCTGTACATTTCTTACAGATGCCGAAGGAGGGGTACCCATGACCCGACCGTCCGCCCGCCACGTCCTGCCCGAGTTCACCGAGCGCACCAGCGCCGGGCACCGGACCCTCGACCCGTACTCGAAGCTGCTGGAGGAGCGGATCGTGTTCCTCGGGACGCCGATCGACGACATCTCGGCGAACGACGTGATGGCCCAGTTCATGCACCTCGAATACCAGGCACCGGACCGGGACATCTCGCTGTACATCAACTCGCCCGGCGGATCCTTCACCGCGATGTCGGCGATCTACGACACGTTGCGGTTCGTCACGTGTGACGTGGAGACGGTCTGCCTCGGCCAGGCCGGCACCTCCGCGGCCGTGCTGCTGGCGGCGGGCACGCCGGGCAAGCGGTCGGCGCTGCCGGGGGCGCGGGTGGTGATCCACCAGCCCTCGTTCCCCGAGCCGATTCAGGGTCAGGCGAGTGATCTCGCCATCCAGGCCGAGGAGTTGGCGCGCACGCGGGTCCAACTGGAGGAACTGCTCGCCCTGCACACGGGCCGGACGGTGGCGCAGGTGAGCGCGGACATCGAGCGGGACCGGATCATGGATGCCCAACAGGCCCTGGAATACGGGTTGGTGGACCGGATCGTGTCGACCCGCAAGACCTCGCTCACCGAGCCGGGCGGGGAGTGAGCCGACGATGCTGCCGCCGGAACTGCCTCCGCTGCCCGCGCTGACGCGCGCCGAGGGCGAGTTGATCGACCGTTACCTGGATGTGGCCGACCTGCTCGGCCGTATCAACCCGGCGCACGACGGTGACACGTACCGTGGGCTGAGGGCCGCCCAGGCGCTCGTGGCCAAGGCCGCCGAGCTGCGGGACGCGCTGGCGCTGATGCACCAGCGGGGCGAGACCGAGCTGCACGCCCCCACACTCGCGCGGGCGCTGCGCGTGCTGGACGGGGAGCGCCGCACGGCTCGCGTCACCATCCCCGCGCCCTCCGACAGTTGACGGACCCTGAGCCGTCCCGGCCGGGGGCGAAACGAGCCGAACGGCGTACCCCCGATCGGAGTAGTCGCCGCTCCGTCCATACGGCCGTCCGGGTTGCGCAACACGCGTAGCCCGAGGGCCGCATGAAGTGTTCCGATGCTGGTCCGAGGGCCTGGCACCCCTCGACACCCCTTCGAACACGGGGCTGTCCACCCGAACGGGTGAGTGGTGAGTAACCCCACAAATCCCCGGTTCCGTTGGGCTTTTCGGACATTCATAGGTGAAGATCCCTGTCTGACGACAAGACCCCGCCGCAGCGGCGGGGCGATCCGGGCGGACGCCGAGTCCTGCCGCCACCCGGATGACAGGTCGACAGGAGTGCATCGGCAGGAGTGGAGGACCCAAGCACGACGGGTCGCCGGGACGGTCACGCCATGACCGGGTCGAGCAGCCCTTGGGGTGAAGCCGCGTCAGCGGCCGGGCAACTTTGTCAGCCCGAATCCGACAGGTCATCTTTCACAGGCGGCTGACGAAGGGTTGCGCATGACTGCGCTCAATCGTGTCCCGTCGCTGATGGTCAGGGCCGGTACGGCCTCGGCCTTCGCCATCGCCGCCGTGGGCGGCTCCGTCGTGATACCGGGCGTCGCATCCGACGCCGCGGCCGCGACACCCGCGACGAAGGCACTCCAGGTCGCGGCGTCCAAGAAGGGCGCCCCGTACAGGTACGGGGCCACCGGACCGGGCCGCTTCGACTGCTCCGGGCTCACGCTGTACTCGTACAAGAAGGCAGGCAAGAAACTGCCCCGTACGGCGGCCCAGCAGTACAACAAGTCCCACCACATCTCGGCCAAGAGCCGCAAGGCCGGGGACCTCGTCTTCTTCCACTCGGGCTCCAGCGTCTACCACGTCGGCATCTACGCCGGCAAGGGAAAGATCTGGCACGCCCCGAAGACCGGGGACGTGGTGAGGCTGCAGAAGATCTGGACCAAGAGCGTCTGGTACGGCCGGGTCAGCTGACCTGCGCTGAGAACTCCCGTGGGGGTGGCGGTCTCCTGACGGACCGCCACCCCCACGGGTGTCCAGAGGCGTTCGGCACGGTCCTCTACGGCTCCTGCTGGCCCGCCGCGGTCACCGGCCGGGCCGGTACCGTCCAGGGCACCTCGATGGAGACGGTCTTGCCGCCCTCCAGGGTGGGCCGGACCTTGAGTTTGCCGCCGCACTCGGCGGTCAGCCAGCGGATGATCACCATGCCCCGGCCGTTGTCCTGCTGGACGGCGGCCGGCAGGCGTTTCGGGAACCGGGGATGGCTGTCGGTGACCCCGATGCGCAGCCGTTCGTCACGCTCCAGCTCCATGTCCACCGTGAAGGTGGGTGACTGCCCGAAGGTGTGCTGTACGGCGTTGGTGGCGAGTTCGGAGACGATGAGGCGGATGGTGTCGGCGACCTCCGTGTCCGCCGGAAGTCCCCATTCCACCAGGGTCCCGACGACATAGGTGCGGGCGGTGGAGACCGAGGCGGGATCGCTCGGCAGAGTGACGGATGCTTCCAGATGGTCTGCCATGGCGCGGTCGTCCCTTTCCCGCGGGACCGGTGTCCGACACGGAGCGGATGGTTCGAGTACGGTCCCGGACTGGTGCTTCTTCGCCAGACTGCCATTACCGCGTCGGTAACGGTGGCGATCCACCAAGATATGCATATATCTGTCGCTCGAAGCGGTGAACTCTGCGACCCCAGACCGTATTTGGGCGGCTCGGAAGGAGTAAGGAGAAACCCATGCAGTACGGTCCCGCGGTGCGCCGCCGGAAACTGGGCGCGGAACTGCGCGCGTTGCGTGCGGAGGCGGGGCTCACCAGCGGTGAGGCGGCCCGGTTGGTCGGCTGGCACCAGTCGAAGGTGAGCCGCATCGAGACCGGCGCGAGTGGCGTGAAACCGCCCGACGTCCGGTTACTCCTCGACGTCTACCAGGTCGGCGACCCACAACTTCGGGACATGCTCCTCGTGTTGGCCGGCTCCGACGACGGCGGCGGCCGGCACCACTGGTGGCACGCCTATCGCGGTGTACTGCCGCCCGCCTACCGGGACTTCATCAGCCTGGAGTCACAGGCCAGCACGCTCCGCACCCTGGAGACCTCGGTGGTCCCCGGTCTGCTGCAGACCCCCGAGTACGCCCGGGCGGTGACCCGGGCCGCCGTAGGGGGCCCGGACAACGACGGCCCCGAGCGGCTCGACGCGCTGGTACAGGTGCGGCTGGCCCGGCAGGACGTGCTGCGCGCGGATCCGCCGCTGGAGCTGAGCGTGGTCCTCGACGAGGCGGTGCTGCGGCGCGAGGTCGGCGGGCCGGGCGTGATGGCACGTCAGCTGGACCGGCTCGTGGAGGCGGCCAGGCTGCCCCAAGTGAGGCTTCAGGTACTGCCGTTCGCCGCAGGAGCACACATCGGTATCACCGGACCTTTCGTTATCTTCTCCTTTCCGAGCACTTCTGATCTGGACGTGGTTGTTCTAGACCACTTGACGAGTAGCCTCTACCTCGAACGGAAAGAAGACCTAGAGGCCTACAGCGAGGCCTTCAGCACCCTTCAGTTCCACGCCCTTTCGCCCGATGATTCGTCGGATTACATCGCCGGGATAGGTGACGGCGCGTAAGGAGGCACCATGTCTGCACTGCCTCGGAACGTACCTTCCAGTTCTGAACTGTCCGGTGTGCTGTGGCTGCGCAGCAGCCACAGCACGGGAGCGAACAACTGCGTCGAGGCGGCTCGTCCGCGCTCAGGCCCCCGCGCGGGGCTGCTCGCCGTACGCGACTCGAAGGACCCGCAAGGACCCGCCCTGCTCTTCTCCCCCGAGAGCTGGACGGGCTTCCTCGCCACGTTCCACTGATCTGTCCGACCGTCAGCGACGCACGACCGTGTCACGCCGACTCATGGTCGCGTCTCGCCGATCACACGTACAGCGCGTTCGATCTCGGCCCCGGAGAGGTCCGCTCGGGCGGTCAGCCTGAGCCGTGAGATGCCGTCGGGCACGGAAGGAGGACGGAAGCAGCCCACGGCCAGCCCTGCCGTACGGCAGTCGGCCGCCCATTGCACGGCCGCCTCCGGGGACGGCGCACGCACCGAGACCACGGCGGCGTCCGGACGTACCGCTTCCAGACCCGCCGCGGTCAGCCGCGCGTGCAGCTCACTCGCCACGGCGCGGGCCCGGGCGGCCCGCTCGGGTTCGCGCCGCAGCAGGGTGAGCGCCGCCAGCGCCGCACCCGCGGCGGCGGGCGCGAGCCCCGTGTCGAAGATGAACGTCCGCGCCGCGTTGACCAGATGGTCGATGACCCGCGCCGGCCCGAGCACGGCCCCGCCCTGACTGCCCAGCGACTTGGACAGGGTCACCGTCACGACCACGTCCTCGCTGCCCGCGAGCCCCGCCGCGTACGGCGCCCCGCGCCCGCCCTCGCCCAGCACCCCGAGCCCGTGCGCGTCGTCGAGCAGCAGCCCGGCCCCGAACTCCCGGCACGCCTCGGCGAGCGCCCCCACCGGCGCCGCGTCCCCGTCCACGGAGAACACCGAGTCGGACACGACGACAGCCTGCCCGTCGTGCGTCCGCAGCGCCTTGCGCACCCCGTCCGGATCGGCATGCCCTACGACCTGGGTCGCGCCCCGGGCCAGTCGGCAGCCGTCGATGAGCGAGGCGTGGTTGCCCGCGTCGGAGACGATCAGCGAGCCGTGCGGGGCGAGTGTGGTGACCGCGGCGAGGTTGGCCGCGTAGCCGGAGGAGAAGACGAGGGCGGCCTCGAACCCGGTGAACTCGGCCAGCTCGCGCTCCAGTTGGGCATGCAGCTCGGTCGTACCGGTGACGAGCCGCGACCCGGTCGACCCCCCGCCCCAGGTCCGCGCCGCGTCGGCGGCCCCCTCGACGACCTCGGGGTGATGGGCCAGACCCAGGTAGTCGTTGCTCGCGAGATCGAGGAGCGGCGAGTCGGCGGGCCGGGGCCGCAGGGTCCGTACGAGCCCGGCGCGACGGCGCTGCTCCGCCTGCTCGTCGATCCAGCCGAACGCCATGGTTCCTCCGGGCTTTTGTAGGCAATGCACAGACACTAATCGGACGACGAGCCACCCATGGTGTGGTGATACCCACACGCCCAGCCCCATGTCTTGTGCATTCTCTCCTTGGCCGCAAGCGGTCCCGTAGGACAGGATCGGATCTCATGGACCTGCTGAACACGCTCGTGGACAAGGGGCTTCGGCGCGAGCTGCCGACCCGCGCGGAAGCTCTCGCCGTCCTCTCCACCTCGGACGACGACCTGCTGGATGTCGTGGCCGCGGCCGGAAAGGTGCGCCGGCACTGGTTCGGCCGACGGGTGAAGCTCAACTACCTCGTCAACCTGAAGTCCGGCCTGTGCCCCGAGGACTGCTCGTACTGCTCGCAGCGGCTCGGCTCCAAGGCCGAGATCCTGAAGTACACGTGGCTGAAACCCGACGCCGCCTCGAAGGCCGCGGCGGCCGGTGTGGCGGGAGGCGCCAAGCGCGTCTGCCTGGTCGCCTCCGGCCGGGGCCCGACCGACCGGGACGTGGACCGGGTCGCCGGCACCATCAAGGCGATCAAGGACCAGAACGAGGGCGTCGAGGTGTGCGCCTGCCTCGGCCTGCTCTCCGACGGCCAGGCGGACCGGCTGCGCGAGGCCGGCGCCGACGCCTACAACCACAACCTCAACACGTCCGAGTCGACGTACGGCGACATCACCACCACCCACACGTACGCCGACCGGGTCGACACCGTGCAGAAGGCGCACGCGGCCGGCCTGTCCGCCTGCTCCGGCCTGATCGCCGGCATGGGCGAGAGCGACGAGGACCTGATCGACGTCGTCTTCTCCCTGCGCGAGCTGGACCCTGACTCGGTGCCGGTCAACTTCCTGATCCCGATGGAGGGCACCCCGCTCGCCGCCGAGTGGCACCTCACCCCGCAGCGCTGTCTGCGCATCCTCGCGATGGTCCGCTTCGTCTGCCCGGACGTCGAGGTCCGTATCGCGGGCGGCCGCGAGGTCCACCTGCGCACGATGCAGCCCCTCGCCCTGAACCTCGCCAACTCGATCTTCCTCGGCGACTACCTCACCAGCGAGGGCCAGGCCGGCCACGCCGACCTGGAGATGATCGCGGACGCGGGCTTCGAGGTGGAGGGCGCGGGCGAGGTGACGCTGCCGGAGCACCGGGCGACGGCGGGCGGCTGCGGATCACACGAGGACGCCGGGTGCGGTGGGGGCTGCGGTGGGCACGAGGGCGCCGGAGTCTGCGGTTCCGCTCCCGCTTCCACGTCTACGTCGGCTGCCGCGCCGCAGGTCGACGAGGTCCGCCGGGACCTGGTCTCCGTACGCCGTCGAGGTGCCGGAACGGACATCGCGCCCAATGCCTGACCCGATCGGCCACCTGCCCGTCCCGGAGCTGCTGGAACTGGACCGGCGGCACGTCTGGCATCCGTACGGTCCGATGCCCGGCCGTGTCGACCCGCTCGTCGTGGAGTCGGCGAGCGGGGTGCGGCTCCGACTGGCGGGCGGCGGGGGCGAGTTGGTCGACGGGATGTCGTCCTGGTGGTCGGCGATCCACGGCTACAACCACCCCGTGCTCAACGCGGCCGCGCAGGAGCAGCTCGGCCGGATGAGCCACGTCATGTTCGGCGGGCTCACCCACGAGCCCGCCGTACGCCTGGCGAAGCTCCTTGTCGACATGTCACCCGACGGCCTGGAACACGTCTTCCTCGCCGACTCGGGCTCGGTGTCGGTCGAGGTCGCGGTGAAGATGTGTCTCCAGTACTGGCGCTCGCTCGGCCGCCCCGCGAAACAGCGCCTGCTGACCTGGCGCGGCGGCTACCACGGCGACACCTGGCAGCCGATGTCGGTGTGCGACCCCGAGGGCGGGATGCACGAGTTGTGGTCGGGAGTGCTGCCCCAGCAGGTGTTCGTGGACGCGCCTCCCGCCGAGTACGAGGAGTCGTACGCCGACCAGCTGCGCTCGGCGATCGAGCGGCACGCACATGAACTGGCCGCGGTGATCGTGGAGCCGGTGGTACAGGGCGCGGGCGGGATGCGGTTCCACTCCCCCGCGTATCTGCGGGTGCTGCGCGAGGCGTGCGACGCGCACGACGTGCTGCTGGTGTTCGACGAGATCGCCACGGGTTTCGGCCGCACGGGCGCGCTGTTCGCGGCGGAGCACGCGGCGGTGACGCCGGACGTGATGTGCGTGGGCAAGGCGCTGACCGGCGGCTACATGACGATGGCGGCGACGCTGTGCACGTCACGCGTGGCCGAGGGCATCTCGCGGGGCGAGGTTCCGGTCCTCGCCCACGGCCCGACCTTCATGGGCAACCCGCTGGCGGCGGCCGTGGCCTGCGCCTCGCTCGAACTCCTCCTGAACCAGGACTGGTTGACGGAGGTCAAGCGCATCGAGACGGGCCTGCGAGAGGGCCTGGCCCCGGCGGCCCAGCTCCCCGGCGTCCGGGACGTCCGCGTCCTCGGCGCCATCGGCGTGGTCCAGCTCGACCACGATGTGGACATGAAGGCCGCCACGGACGCGGCCGTACGCGAGGGCGTGTGGCTACGGCCGTTCCGCGACCTCGTCTACACGATGCCGCCGTACGTCACGGGCGACGCCGACCTGGCTCGGATCACCCGCGCGGTGTGCGCGGCCGCACGAGAGGGATGACATGCCGGTACTGGTGATCACGGGCACGGGCACGGAGGTCGGCAAGACGATCACCACGGCCGCGGTAGCAGCGGCGGCGCTCGCGGCCGGCCGCACGGTAGCCGTCCTGAAGGCCGCCCAGACGGGTCTACGGCCGGACGAGCGCGGGGACGCCGACGAGGTGGCCAGGCTCGCGGGCGCGGTCACGGCGACCGAACTCGCCCGGTACCCCGAGCCGTTGGCCCCCGGCACGGCCGCACGCCGGGCCGCTCTGGCACCGGTACGCCCGCACGAAATCGCCGAAGCCGCCCAGAAGTTGGCCACCGAGCACGACCTGGTGCTGGTCGAGGGCGCGGGCGGGCTGCTCGTACGGTTCGACGACGAGGGCGGCACGCTGGCGGACGCGGCGCGACTGCTCGGTGCCCCGGTCCTGGTGGTGACGTCGGCGGGCCTCGGGACCCTGAACACGACGGAACTGACGGCCCGTGAACTCCGTTCCCAGGGGCTTGATCTGCTGGGCTTGGTGATCGGCAGCTGGCCCAACTCACCTGATCTGGCGTCGCGTTGCAATGTGGCCGACCTGCCGGAGGTGGCGGGGGCACCGCTGCTCGGAGCGTTGCCCGAAGGGGCGGGGGCGCTGGCACCGGCGGACTTCCGTGCTGCGGCGCCGAGTTGGGTGGCGGGGCGGCTCGACGGGGTGTGGGATGCGGAGGGGTTCGGGGGGCGGGAGGCTCCGGCTGCTTGGAGTGGGGGCGCGGTTTAGGGGCCGTCCGGTTCGGCGGACAGCCGGAGGGTCGGTCGGTCCGCCGGGCGGGGGGCATGCCCTTCGGCTTCGGGGCGGCAGCGATGCGGGGAGCGGGTCGGGGACCGTGCCCCCTGGCAGACACCATCGGTGAGCACCACCAACTGGCGTCGGGCACACCTCGGTTGAGGAGACCCCGCCCGGCTGCGCAGCGTGGCTTGGCCGGTTCAGGAGAGACCGCGCCCCGAATCGCAGGCCGCGCGGCCCAAAGGCCCATGCTCGGCAGACTCCCACCGCCTAGCACCGCCTCGCCCGTCGCGTCTCTCACGCGGCCCGGCTCAAAGGCCCGGCCTCGGCGGAAACGGCGCCACCTCGGTCCGACGCGGTCCGGGTCCGGCCTACGAGGCCTCTCCTTCCGCCAGCAGCCGTACCAGTTCGATACGCGACCGGATGCCCAACCGGCTGAAGACGCCGCGCAGATGGTGGTCGATCGTGCGCGGGCTGAGGGCGAGGCGGACGGCGATCTCGCGGTTGGTGGCGCCGTCGGCTGCCATGCGGGCGACCATGAGTTGCTGAGCGGTCAGGCGGGTGGTCGGGTCGAGCGCACCCGGTGTGGGGAGGGCGGTCGCGGCCACCGGGGTACCCAGAGCGCGGAGTTCGGCGCGTGCCTGGGCGGCGCAGTGCGGGGCGCCGAAGGACTCGAAGGCCTCCAGCGAGGTGTGCAGCCGGTCGCGGGCCTCGGTACGCCGACGCAGTCGACGCAGCGCACCGCCGAACAGCAGCTCGGTACGGGCCCGTTCGAAGTCACGGGTGCCGCGCGCGTGCAGGTCGAGGGCGATGCGGTAGTGCTCGACGGCTTCGTCACCGGGCGCGAGCAGAGCCCGGCAACGGGCGCTCAGGGCAAGGTCGTCGGGGCTGCGTACGGCACGTGCCCAGCGGTCGTAGTCGGCGTGTGCGGCACGGGCGATACGGGTGTCGCCGCTGCGGACGGCGGCCTCGACGTAGTGCGGGGTGGCCAGGTGCCGGATCGCCCGGTGCCCGTGCCCCGGCCCGAACCCGGCGAGCGCACGCAGCCGGGCCGCGGCGGCGGCGAACCGGCCACTGCTCAGGTCGAGATAGGCGAGCGCCCACTGGGCGAGAGCGGCGGGCAGCCCCAACCCCCGGCCGAGGGCGTACGAACGAGCGGCGGCGGCACGTTCCCGGCAGACATCGGCGTCCCCGGTGAGCGCCGCGAACATGGCGAGCGCGGCCTGCAGATGACAGGCCCCGTTGTCCTGCCCGGTGGCGTGGGCCTGCCACAGGGCATCGGCCGTGGCCGTCTCGGCGGCCTTCGGATGCCCGGTCCAGAACTCGGCGTAAGCCCGAAATTCCATCGCCTGCGCGACGACCACGTTCGCACCTCGCGCCCGCGCCGAGGCCGCCGCCCGCACGGTGGCGGTGGTGGCACGGGTGTGATCACCGAGCATCAACGCGGCGATCCCGGCATGGATGAGGAGGGTGGGGTCCCCTCCGGGCCCACACCGCCCGGCGGCAGCCTTGAGCAGATCGCGCGCGTCCTCGTACCGCCCCTCAAAGGCAGCGGCCAGTCCCCCGAGCGTCCCGTGCGGCACGATCCCGACCCGGGAGGCGACGGCCGCCGCCTCCCTGCACCGTCTCAGGTCCCCGGTATAGACGGCGGCTTCGGTGGCTCGGGCGAGGAGGTGAACTACGTGGTCGGGGGCGGGAGTTCGGGGGGTGGGGGTGGTTCTGGATGCGGCGGGAGTCGGGGGTACGGCGGTTGTTGGGGACGCGACGGTCGTTCGAGGCATGGCGATGGTTCCGGGGCCTGTGGTGGTCCGGAGTGCGGGAGGCGTTCGGGATGCTCCGGCCTCTGAAGGCGCACCGGTAAGGGAGTCGACGGACTTCGCCGCGCCCGCGCCCGCAAACTCAGGCGCCGACGCCGACGCCGCCCGTGCACCCTCCGTAGGGGCTACGTCCGTACGTGGTCCGTCGGCAGACGCCACTCCCGTACGTGCCCCTCCCGCAGGCACCGCACCCGAACGCGCCGCCTCCGCAACCGCCCCGTCGGCGCGTGCCGCCTCCCGGCGTGCCGCTTCAGCAAGCGCCGTCTCCGCAAGCCCCGCCTCCCTTCGGGCCACCTCCGCAAGCGCCGCGCCCGCCCGACCCGCCATACCCCAAGCCGTATCCGCCTTAGCCCCTCCCCCACAACTCACTCCATCCGCCACACTGGTCCCCGCCCGCACCACCGCCACCAACAAAGCGTCAAACGCCTCGGCCGCGTTACCGGCCCGCAACGCGAACACCCCGTTCAACGCATCGCTGTCCGTCGCGGCAGCGAGTCTTCGCGCTCGATCCCCCTCCCCGGACTGCCAGGCGTCACCGGCGGCTCGGTTGAGGAGGCGGGACTGTTCACGCGGGTCGCTGGAGAGCGCGGCGGCGCGTTCCACGAGGGCGCAGGCGAAGGGGTGTTCGCCGGCGTCGCGTGCCTGTTGTGCGGCCGTGCGGAGTTCCGCGGTGAGCCGGACGCTGGGGCCGAGCGCTCCCGCACCCCGGTGCCAGGAACGTCGTGGCGTCTCACCCTCGGCGCGCAACACCCGTGCCAGCAACCGGTGGACGTCCCGCCGGTCCGCCGGTGACCCGGTCTCGTACGCGGCGATCCTCGTCCACGCGTCGCGGAAGACGACCCCGCCGGCCGTCGCGTGCGCGACCCCGGCCGTCTCGGCGGCTTCGAGGGGCCGTGTGTCGAGCCGCCCGGCCGCGACGGCCCGCAGGAAGGCGTGCGTGGCGACCGGGTACTGGTCCGCCGCCGCGAGCAGCAACAGCAGGCGTGTGTCGTCGGGCAGGGCACGGATCTCCCGGCGGTACCGGGTGAGCAACTCCGGTGCCAGGGACGCCGGTTCGGTCGGGAGGGGGTCGAGGCCCGCGGCCTGGCGTGGGGTCAGGCGCGGGAGGAGTTCGGCGGCGGCGCGCGGATCACCGTAGACCGCGCGCAGCACGCGGATGCGGACCCCTTCGGGGAGCGCGGGGTCGAAGGTTCGCCCGGTGTCGGTGCGCGACGGGGGCGAAGTGCGGTCTAGGGAAGTGGGGTTCACCGGAGTCAGCACACAACTGACGTTACTGGCGAGTTAATTCACCCGTAAAGACCGGCGATATCGCCGATGCGGCGCGCGTAGACCGCGCTGACACTCCTGACAACCCCACCCGTATCAGGAGGCATCATGCAGCGCCGCAAGCGTCGCATCGCCACGGCCCTGTCGGCCGTGACCACCTCGCTCCTTCTGTCACTCTCCCTGGCCTCGACGCCCGCTCACGCAGCGAGCCACAACCCGATCGTGTTCGTGCACGGTCTGAGCAGCGACTCCACCAGCTGGGACGACTGGATCGCGGACTTCAAGGCGGACGGCTACTCGTCCTCCGAGCTGTACGCGATCTCCTACGACTGGACGAAGTCGAACGTCACGACCGCTTCGACGCTGTCGACCTACATCCAGTCCGTCCTCGCCAGCACCGGCGCCTCGAAGGTCGACCTGGTGGTCCACTCCATGGGTGCGCTCAACAGCCGCTACTACCTCAAGAACCTCGGTGGGACCTCGTACGTCGACGACTTCGTGTCGGTCGCCGGGGTGAACCACGGGACGAGCATCGCGTCGCTCTGCGGCTGGCTGTACACGTCCTGCAAGGAGATGCAGACGGGGAGTTCGTTCCTCACGGCGCTCAACTCCGGTGACGAGACGCCGGGCAGCGTGTCGTACGCGGCCTACTGGTCGGACTGCGACGCGGCGATCGACCCGGACACCTCGGCCGAGCTGAGCGGCGCGACCAACGTCGACGTCGGGTGCATCTCGCACACCGACATGAACAACGACTACGGCGTCTACGAGCAGGTCCGGGACTTCATCTCCTGATCCCGGCCCCGCCCGATCCCCGGCGGCAGCGGGGGTGGTCAAGGGCGGCAGGGGGGACAATCCCGGTAGGGACCGGTTTCGGCCCGGTCCGGTCCGGGAGGTCGTCATGCCGCTACGGTCCGCAGGCTCCGGCACAGTCGGCACTGTGCCGCGGGACGCCGTCCACCACCCGCTGTTCGCCCGTTACTACGCCCGTTTCAGCGTGAGCGCCGAGTCGCGGTTCGGCCTCGCCGGGATGCGGGACCGGCTGCTCGCCGGGCTCTCCGGGCGGGTGATCGAGATCGGGGCCGGGAACGGCCTGAACTTCGCGCACTATCCGAGCGCCGTCTCGGAGGTCGTCGCGATCGAACCCGAGCGGACTCTGCGGCAGCTCGCCGTTGAGTCCGCGCTCCGCTCCGAGGTCCCCGTCGACGTCGTGCCGGGCGCGGCCGAGAAGCTGCCCGTCAAGAGCGAGGCCTTCGACGCGGTCGTGCTGTCCCTGGTGCTGTGCAGCGTGCGCGATGTGCCACGAGCGCTCGCAGAGGTACGGCGGGTACTGCGGCCCGGTGGAGTCGTACGGTTCTTCGAGCACGGCCGGGGCGGCGGACCGGCGATGGCGTTCACCCAGCGCGCCCTGGACCGCACGCTGTGGCCGCCGCTGAACGGCGGCTGCCATCTGTCCCGCGACCCGGTCGCCGCGCTGCGCGACGCGGGGTTCGAACTCGGGCCGTACCGGCGGGTGTTGATCCCGGAGAAGGGGCCGACCCTGCCCAGCTCGTACTGCGTCGTGGGCACCGCCTGGCGCCCTGACGCCGAAGAGTGATCACAGACGAGGTGTCACAGGCTCCACTGGCGCAGCTCGCGCGCGATGTCGTCGACCGACGCCTCACCGTTCTTGACCAACCGGGCCAGATCGCGGACCTGTTCGGGCGAGGTGACGACCTTCAGGCCGCTGGCGACGAGGTAGGCGTACGCGACGGCGGAGGCGAAGAGGGCGTTCGAGCGCTCCAACGCGGGGACGTGGATGAGGAGTTGGAGTAAGGACGCAGCGCGGGCGTGCGGGCTGTCGTAGACCGGGACGTCGAATATGTCGGCCTGGTGGCGCGCGACGGCGGCGACGAGCGCGCCCCAGTCGGTGACCTGGGGGTCTCCGGGTGTGTTGTGTTCGGCGAGCATCAGCAGCCAGGCGAGATCGATCCTGAGGTTGTTCAAGGGATCAGCGGCGACCTTCGCGGGTGTGCTTCCCGTCGGTGCCGAACTCGTCGGCGAAGACGGACTCGTACTGCTTCATGAAGTCGGCCGCGGCCTCGACGAAGGTGTGGCCGACCTCGCCGGTGTCCTGCCTGACCAGTTCTTCTATGTACCGGTTGACGCTCATGCCGCGCGCCAGGGCACGTTCACGGGCCGCGCGGGCGGTGCCCTCGTCCACGCGTACGTTCAGCTGGGTCTTCGCCATACCTAGACGCTAGCGCCGGATTGCTAGCACCGGCAAGGGCTCACCCGGGAGGGGACGGCGGGTGGAGAGTGCCCCTTACACCGGTGTCCGGGGCCCGACCTGCGGTGGAGACCGTCTCGGTCGCACGGGGGATATCGGCTGTGTGGCGCGTCACACTAGGCTCGGCCCGCGACGAAGGCGGAAGAACACGGAAGAAACGATCGGTACGTCTCGGAGAGTCCCGGGACGTCGACGAGCGAGGGAATCCCAGGGGGCTGTCTTGTCCACATCTGCTGCGGAACACGCTCCAGGCCAGGCCTCGGCCGGCGGGATCGCGGCCCGCGCCCACGGTCTGACCAAGGCGTACGGCTCGGGCGAGACGACCGTGCTCGCCCTGGACTCGGTGGACGTGGACATCGCGCGCGGCCGTTTCACCGCGGTGATGGGTCCGTCGGGTTCCGGTAAGTCCACGTTGATGCACTGCCTGGCGGGGCTCGACACCGTTTCGGCCGGGCAGGTGTGGCTCGGCGACACCGAGATCACGGGGCTGAAGGACCGCGAGCTGACGCGGCTGCGCCGGGACCGGATCGGGTTCATGTTCCAGTCGTTCAACCTCATCCCGACCCTCAACGCGGCCGAGAACATCACGCTGCCGATGGACATCGCCGGGCAGAAGCCGGACCAGGAGTGGCTGGACCAGGTCATCGACACCCTCGGACTGCGGGACCGGCTCAAGCACCGGCCGTCCCAGCTGTCCGGGGGCCAGCAGCAGCGCGTGGCCTGCGCGCGGGCGCTCGCCTCCCGCCCCGAGCTGATCTTCGCCGACGAGCCGACCGGCAACCTCGACTCACGGGCGGGCCTCGAAGTGCTCGGCTTCCTGCGCGACGCCGTGGACGATCTCGGTCAGACCGTCGTCATGGTCACCCACGACCCGGGCGCCGCCGCCCACTCCGACCTGGTGCTCTTCCTCGGGGACGGGCGGATCGTGGACGAGATGGAGCGGCCGACGGCGGAGGGGGTGTTGGAGCGCATGCGCCTCTTTTCTGGGGGAGACCCCCAGACCCCCGGCTTCGACCTGGCCAGGGGGCAGCTCGACGGCCCCTCGAAGGACACGACCGACGTAACCCTCGACAAGGACTGACCCCGTGCTGAAGGCGACCCTCCGGAGTTTCCTCGCGCACAAGGGGCGGCTGCTGCTCTCGGCGCTGGCCGTGGTGCTGTCGGTGGCGTTCGTGGCCGGCAGTCTGATCTTCTCCGACACGGTGACACGTACCTTCGACCGGCTCTTCGCCTCCACGTCCGCCGATGTGACCGTCGAGCCGAAGCAGGACCTCAAGTCCTCGGTGCCGACCGGCGCGACCGAGACCGTGCCCGCCTCGCTCGCCGCGCGGGTGGCGAAGGTCGCCGGGGTCGCCGCGACCCACGCGGACGTGTCCGTCGAGAACATCGTGGTCGTCGACAGCGACAACAAGTCCGTCGGGCCGACCACCGGCGCGCCCACCATCGCCACCGACTGGTACCTCACCGACCGCAGCCCGGTGAAACTGACCTCGGGCCATGCCCCGCAGGGCGCCGGCGAGGCCCTCCTGGACGCCGACACCGCCGACAACAAGCACGTGAAGATCGGTGACACCCTGGCGGTCCAGGCGCAGCCGGGCACCTTCCACGTCAAGATCGTCGGCATCGCCACCTTCACCACCACCAACCCCGGTGCCGCACTGGTCTTCCTCGACCCCGCCACCGCGAAGTCCCAGCTGCTGGGCGCGTCCGACCGCGCCACGAGCATCTCGGTGGACGCGGCGAAGGGTGTCGACGACGCCGCACTCAAGCAGCGGGTGACCGCCGCGATCGACTCCTCCGGTACGTACGACATCAAGACCGCCTCCGAGCAGGCGAAGTCGGCCGCCGCCGATCTGGGCGGCTTCCTCGACGTGATCAAGTACGTGATGCTCGGCTTCGCCGGCATCGCTGTCCTGGTCGGTGTCTTCCTGATCGTCAACACGTTCTCGATGCTGATCGCCCAACGCACCCGCGAACTGGGCCTGTTGCGTGCCCTGGGAGCGGACCGCAAGCAGGTGCGGCGGTCGGTGCTCACCGAGGCGCTGCTGCTCGGGCTGGTGGGCTCAACTCTCGGTCTGGCGGCCGGGATCGGGCTCGCGGCCGGGCTGATCAAGCTGATGACCGCGTTCGGGATGAACCTCAAGACCACGGAGATGGTGGTCGGTTGGCCAACTCCCTTGGCCGCGTACGTCGTTGGGGTCGGAGTCACCTTCGTCGCCGCGTATCTCCCGGCCCGGCGCGCGGCGACCGTCTCTCCGATGGCGGCTCTCGCGGACGCCGAAGTCGCGGGTGTGGGGCGGCCGTTGAGGGTGCGTGCGGTCGTGGGGTCGATCGTCGGGGCGATCGGTGTGGCCGCGCTGGCGGGCTGTGCCGCCGCGACGAGCACGGCCTCGTCCTCCTCCCTCCTGGGCCTCGGTATCGTCCTCACGCTGATCGCGACCGTGATCGCGGGGCCACTCCTGGTCCGCCCGATGATCCGGGTGCTGGGCGGCGCCTTCCCGGCCCTGTTCGGCTCGGTCGGCCGGATGAGCCAGCGCAACGCCCTGCGCAACCCGCGCCGTACGGGCGCCACCGCGGCGGCGCTGATGGTGGGGCTCGCGCTGGTCGGCGGGATGTCGGTGGCGAGCGCGTCCATGTCCAAGTCCTTCGACCAGCAGATCGACAAGACCCTGGGCGCCGACTTCGTGATCCAGAACGGCAACTTCCTGCCGTTCTCCAAGGAGGTCACGGACCAGGTGCGCGCGACCCAGGGCGTCGGTCTCGTCGTACGGGCCCGCTTCGCGCCCCTCGCGGTCCAACTGCCGGACGGCAGGCGGGTGGAGACGACGGCGGCCGGATACGACACCCCGCTCGACGACGTCGCCCACATCAAGTACGCGCAGGGCGGCACCAGTTCGGCGCTCGCGGCCGGACACCTCGCCATGGAGGCCGACTTCGCGAAGAAGCACGGCGTACGGCTCGGCAGCGTGCTCCCCGTCGAGTTCCCGGGTGGCCGCACCACGAAGCTGACGGTGGGCGCCCTGAGCGATCAGGGTTCCTCGGGCGGTTTCGGGACGCAGGGCGGGCTGTTCTTCGGGATCGCCACGGTCGAGAAGTACGTCCCGAACGGCCAGGACTCCTCGCTCTACGTGAACGCCGCCTCCGGCACCGGCGCCGACCAGCTCCGCAAGTCCCTTGAGACGACGCTGAAGCCCTATCCGCAGGTCCAGGTCCGCGACCAGGCCGACTACAAGAAGCTCGTCCACGACCAGATCGCCGTCCTGCTCTATCTCGTGTACGCCCTGCTCGGGCTGGCGATCGTCATCGCGGTGCTCGGCGTGGTCAACACTCTTGCCCTGTCGGTCGTGGAGCGTACCCGCGAGATCGGCCTGCTGCGCGCGATCGGCCTCGGGCGGCGCCAACTGCGGCGGATGATCCGGCTGGAGTCGGTGGTGATCGCGGTGTTCGGCGCGGTACTCGGGCTCGGTCTCGGCCTGGTGTGGGGCGTGTGCGCGCAGCAAGTCCTGGCCCTCCAGGGCATGAAGGCGCTCGCGATCCCGTGGACCACGATCGTCGCGGTGGTGATCGGCTCGGCGGTCGTCGGCATCGTGGCGGCACTGCTGCCGGCGCTGCGCGCGTCGCGTATGAACGTGCTGGCGGCTATCGCGCACGAGTGATGGAATCGCGACAGCGACTCACATCAAGTGACGCCCAGTCAGGTCACCTGCCTGCGAGGAGAGTTCATGCCGCGCCCGTTCCGCTTCGGAGCCAGCCTGCTCACGTCCTCACCTGCCGACGAGTGGCGCGCGAGATGCCGTCGGGTCGAGGAGCTGGGCTACGACGTGATCCTGGTCCCCGACCACCTCGACATGGTCGCGCCCTTCCCGGCACTGGTCGCCGCGGCGGACGCGACCGAACGGCCCCAGGTGGGCACGTTCGTGCTCAACGCGGGCTTCTGGAACCCGACGCTGCTGGCCCGCGAGGTGACGACGACCGACGACCTGACCGGTGGACGCCTCGAACTCGGCCTCGGCACCGGGTACGTACAGTCGGAGCACGACACGGCCGGCCTGCCCTTCGGTTCGCCGGGTGAGCGCGTCGACCAACTGCGGCGCACTGTCGAGGAGTTGGAGCGGCTGCTGGACGCCGCGAAGTGCCGCGTACCGCTGCTCCTCGGCGGCAACGGCGACCGCATGCTGCGCCTGACCGCCGAGCACGCGGACATCGCGGCGTTCGCGGGGGCGAGCCTCGAACCAGGCAGTACGACGGGCAAGCTGGCGCCGGTCGACGCCGCCGGGTTCGGTCAACGGGTCGCCCGGTACCGGGAGTTCGCGGCCGACCGCGAGGAAGCGGCCGAACTCAACCTCCTGATCCAGATGGTGGCCGTGACGGACGACCCCGCGAGCGCGCTCCGGCCGCTGCTGGACCGCCGGCCGGACCTGTCCCTGGAGCACGTGCTGGACCTGCCCGTCTTCCTGGTCGGCACGCTGGACCAGATCACCGCGAAGCTGCGCGCGCTGCGCGACCGGTACGGGTTCTCGTATCTCACCGTGCTGGAGCCGTACGTGGAGGCGTTCGCGCCGGTGGCCGAGGAACTGCGCCGAAACCCACTCGCCGCGCCCGCCGTCCCTCTGCTTGGCTCGTCCCATGAGTGATCTTCATATCCGTAGCGCAGCCCCGACCGACATCGACGCCGTGCTGGCGTTCTGGCGCGAGGCCGCCGAGGGCACGAGCATCAGCGACGACCGCGACGGCGTGGCCCGGCTGATCAGCAGGGACCCGGACGCGCTGATCCTCGCGGAACGCGACGGGCGGCTCGTCGGGTCCGTGATCGCCGGTTTCGACGGCTGGCGCTGCCACCTGTACCGGTTGGCCGTACACCCGGAGCAGCGTCGACGGGGCATCGGCTCGGCGCTGCTCACCGCCGCCGAGGAGCGGTTCGTGGCGTTGGGCGGGCGCCGCGGGGACGCGATGGTGCTGGAGCGCAACGAGACCGGCCGGCATGCGTGGCGCGCGGCCGGGTACGCACCCGAGGAACAGTGGCGGCGCTGGGTGAAGCATCTCACCACCTGATCACTTTGCTGATCCTTTACTATTGGCGGACGACTCGTAGTTCCAGAACTCCACGAAAGGTGTGAGCGTCCGCCCATGGGCGAGCCTCCCAGTACGCGACATCGCGCGAACCTCCCTGCCCTGTCCGATCATGGGACGGAGGTGACCCGATGACCGAAGTGCTTCTGCTGCTGGTGGCGATCCTGCTCTCGCTCCTCTGCGGCGCCTTCGTCGCGGCCGAGTTCTCGCTGACCACCGTCGAGCGTGGCGAGCTGGAGCGCGCGGTCGAGCGCGGCGAGCGGGGCGCCGCGGGTGCCCTGAAGGCCGTACGGAATCTGACGTTCCAGCTCTCCGGGGCGCAGCTCGGCATCACCGTCACCAATCTGGTCGTCGGCATGCTCTCCGAGCCGTCGATCGCCGCACTGATCGCGGGCCCGCTCGAATCGCTGGGCATCTCGCACTCCGCGTCGAAGTCCGTCGCGCTGGTGCTGGGCACGGCGCTGTCGACGGTGTTCCTGATGGTCGTCGGCGAGCTGGTGCCGAAGAACTGGGCGATCTCGTCGCCGCTCAGCGTGGCGAAGCGGGTGGGGAACGCGCAGCGGTGGTTCAGTGCCGCGTTCCGCCCGTTCATCAGCCATCTGAACAACACGGCCAACCACGTGGTGCGGGCCTTCGGCTTGGAGCCGGCCGAGGAGCTGGCCTCCGCGCGCGGGCCGCAGGAGCTGGCCGCGCTGGCCCGGCACTCCGCCAGGGAGGGCGCCCTGGAGCCGGACACGGCCGAGCTGTTCGTCCGGACCCTCAACCTCGCCGACCTCACCGCGGAGAACGTGATGACGCCCCGCGTCCAGGTCGTCGCCCTCGACGCCCAGGCGACCTGCGAGGACGTGGCGAACGCGACCCGGGCGACCGGGCTGTCCCGGTTCCCGGTCTTCCGCGGCAATCTGGACGAGGTCGTCGGCACGGTCCACATCAAGGACGTGTTGGCGGTTCCGGCGGACCGCCGCCCCCGCTTCCCCCTCTCCGAGGTCATGCGCGAACCCCTCCTCGTCCCGGAGTCCCTGACCGTGGACCGCCTCCTGGACCGGCTGTCGGGCAAGCGCACGATGGCGGTCGTCATCGACGAGTACGGCGGTACGGCGGGGGTCGCGACCCTGGAGGACATCGTCGAGGAGGTCGTAGGAGAGGTGCGGGACGAGCACGACCCGCACGAGACGCCCGACCTGGCCCCGGCCGGGGCGGACGACGACGGCCGCACGCTGTACTCGGCGGACGGCGCCGCCCGGATGGACCAGCTCGCGCGCGTGGGACTGCGGGCGCCGGAGGGACCGTACGAGACGCTGGCCGGTCTGGTGGCCAATGAGCTGGGGCGGATTCCGGAGGTCGGGGACCTCGTCGAGGTCGTCGGGTGGCGGATCGACGTGGTGGACGCGTCGGGGCGCAGGGCGGCACGGCTGCTGCTGCACGCGCCGCCTGACGACTCCGGGTCGGACTCCGGTTCCGATTCCGTGAAGGGGGAGCTGTGACCGCCGTACAACTGCTGATCGGGTTGGCGACGCTGGTCGTCAACGCCTTCTTCGTGGCCGCCGAGTTCGCGTTGATCTCGGTGCGCCGCAGCCAGATCGAGCCGCACGCCGAGGAGGGCGACCGGCGGGCCAAGAGTGTGCTGTGGGGTCTGCAGCACGTGTCGGCGCTGATGGCCGCGGCCCAACTCGGCATCACGCTCTGCACCTTGGTGCTCGGCATCGTCGCGGAACCGGCGATCGCCCATCTGCTGGAACCGGTGTTCCACGCGGTCGGCGTACCGGAGGGCGCGGGGCACGCGGTGTCCTTCGTGATCGCGCTCGCCGCGGCGACCTATCTGCACATGCTGCTCGGCGAGATGGTGCCGAAGAACATCGCGCTGGCCGAGCCGGTGCGCAGCGCGCTGGTCCTCGGACCGCCGCTGGTGGCGTTGTCGCGGGCGCTGCGCCCGGTGATCTTCACGATCAACACGTTCGCCAACACGCTGCTCAAGCTGCTCCGGGTCGAGGTCAAGGACGAGGTCACGGCATCCTTCTCGGACGCCGAACTCGCCCGGATCGTACGGGACTCCGGCGAGGCGGGGCTCATCGACGAACGGGCCCTGGAGCGGCTGAACGACGCGCTGGAGCTGGGCAGGCGGCCCGTGCGGGACGTCGTGCTCCCCCTCGAACGCGTCGACTATGTCGTCGCGGGTATCACCCCGGCCGAGTTGGAGGTGCTGTCGGCCGAGTCCGGCTTCTCCCGCTTCCCGGTGGTGGACGGCGAGCGCCGCATCATCGGCTACCTGCACGTCAAGGACGCGCTGGACGCCTCGCCGCGCAACGAGCCGTTCAAGGTGGAGGACATGCGCTCCATCGCCAACGTGAAGGAGAGCACCCCGCTGGACGACGTCCTCACGGCGATGCGCAGCAGCCGTACGCATCTCGCGGCGGTGCTCGATGAGGAGGGGCGGTTGACGGGGCTGGTGACCATGGAGGACGTGCTGCGGGAGCTGTTCGGGCAGCGGGCGTGAGGGAGTGAGGGGGCGGTCGGTGCGGGTGCCTGGTCCTTGGCGCCGGGTGTGGGTTGCCGGTTGCCGGGTGCCGGGTCGAGCGTGTGGCTGGTCCGGGGCGGTAGGCGGCGGCGCGGTGTGCGACGGGTAGGCGGCAGGCCGTGAGCCCCGCGCGGGACGCGTCGGAACCTGGCCGGTGACTCGGGCTCGTTCCCGGCCGATGGCTGGTGGCTGGTGGCTGGTGGCTGGTGGCTGGTGGCTGGTGGCTGGTGGCTGGTGGCTGGTGGCAGATCCTTGGCTCGGCGAGTGGCTTTGCGGGCCCGCTTCCGACAGCGGGTCGGGGCCCCGCCGGGCCGCCGGGGCCCACGCCACGGCCGGTCATCGGTCATGGCGGAGGCCGACCTACCGGCGGGTACGGACGCGGGATATCATCTTCGTCGCCATGCAGACGAACCCCACACACACCAGCCTGGTCGCGATCGGCGACTCCTTCACCGAGGGCATGTCGGACCGGCTCCCGGACGGCACCTACCGGGGCTGGGCCGACCTCCTCGCCGGCCGGATGGCCGCCCGGACGCCCGGCTTCCGGTACGCCAACCTCGCCGTGCGCGGCAAGTTGATCGCGCAGATCGTCGAGGAGCAGGTCGGCCCGGCGGCGGCCATGCAGCCCGATGTGATCACGCTGGTCGGCGGCCTGAACGACACCCTGCGCCCCAAGTGCGACATGGGCCGGGTCCGCGCCCTGCTGGAGGAGGCCGTCGAACGCCTCACCCCGGCCTGCAAGCACCTGGTCCTGATGCGCAGCCCCGGCCGCGAGGGCCCGGTCCAGCAGCGATTCCGGCCGCGCATGGAGGAACTCTTCGCTTGCGTCGACGACCTCGCCGACCGGCACGGCGCCTTGGTCGTCGACCTGTACGGCGCCCCCTCGCTCGCCGACCAGCGCGCCTGGGACGTCGACCGGCTCCACCTCACGGCCGATGGCCACCGCCGCGTCGCCGAGGCGGTCTGGCAGACCCTCGGCCACGAACCCGAGGACCCGGAGTGGCGCACCCCGATGCCGCCGACCCCGCCCCCGAACTGGACCGCCCGCCGCGTCGAGGACGCCCGCTTCACCCGCCAGTACCTGCTCCCCTGGATCGGCCGCCGCCTCACGGGCCGCTCCTCGGGCGACGGCCTCTCCCCCAAACGCCCGGACCTGCTCTCGTACGAGGGCCCGGTGGCGTAACTCCACATGACCACGCGGGTGATCAACATCAGGGGCCACATCCACGAGTACGGCCCCCGCCTGGAACTCGCCCCGGACGACATCGTCTACGTAGGCCGCCGCTGGACCCTCGGCGGCTGGGACCTGCCCCGCCACCCGCTCTACAACCCCTTCGCCTACGACACCCCCACGCGCCGCCGGGACGGCACGCGCGCGGAGGTGATGGCGATGTACCGGGCGTATCTGCTGGAGCGGCCTTATCTGCTGGAGCTGGTGCCGGCGTTGCGGGGGCGGGTGCTGGCTTGCTGGTGTGCGCCGTTGGTCTGTCATGCGGGGGTGTTGGCGGAGCTCGTTGATGGTGGGGAGTTCGGGAAGTGATGTGCGTTCCGTGGGCGGGGATCCCGACCGTGACGTGGGGCTGGTGACGGCCCCGCCCGGGATCGTCCAGGAGCGGGGCCGTGTTCACCCCACCCGCGGGGCCTCACACCGCCTGGACCGAGACGTCCGTGATCTCGACGGACACCTTCGTGCCCGCTGAAGCAGTACTGATCACGGACGGCGTGTAGTTCAGGTTCGTCTCCTCCGACAGTTCGGCAGTGTCGATGACCGGGCCGGACTCATCGCCGTGGATCTCGTAGGTGATCTCGTACACGGCGTCGGGATCGATCTCCTCGCTGTCTCCCAGATAGGTCAGGTCCGGCTCGACCGTCACGTTGCAGCCCGCCGACCCGAAGCACTGCCGGGCGGTGGTCTTGAGCCCGATCGAGAAACTGTCGGCGTCGACTTCGCTGTAGGTCGGCTCCGGAGTTGGCTGCTCCGCAGGGACGGCGTCCTCGTCGGGTGCGTTCGACTCGGCGGTGGCAGCCGGTTTGCTTTCGCCCGCCCCGGACTGCACGACCACGACGCCGGTGGCCACGATGGCGGCGATGACCGCGACGGCCGAGCCGATGACGACGAGGTTGGTGCGCGGCCTCTTCGCCGGTGGCGACGGTTCGTTCGGCGGCATGGATGGCATGGGTGGCACGCTGCTGTCGGCCATGGTCCCCCCAGGGATAGTCGGTTCCGTTCGTGTTCCGGTGCTCACGTCCTCGCGCCCGTGGAACCGGCTAGGACCAGCCCCCGGTGAAGTTGCTGCTCAGCTGCGCGTTGCAGATGTTGTAGCCGCCGGACGCGTGGCCCTTCTTCGTCTTTCCGTCCGCGGTGACCGAGCAGTTGATGTCTCCGGAGCCCTGGAGCTGCGCGTTCACGTTGTAGTACATGGCGTCCTTGTCGAGGGTGAGCGTCGCCTCGAACTTGCCGTCCTTGAACGTGCCCTTTCTCGTGTCCGAGTCGGAGCCGTAGCCGATGTCGAGACCGCCGAGGGCACCGGCGGGGGCGGTGCCCCACACCTTGAAGACGACCTTGCCGTCGGTGGCGTCCTTCTTGGTGTCGTTCTTCTTCGTATCGGCGGCCTTGTCGGAGCTCTTGCCGGCGGGCGCCGCGCTCTTCGAGTTGCCACTGCCGCTGGAGTCGTGGTTGCTGCTGCCTCCTCCAATGGCGACGACGATGAGGATGACGACGAACAGCCCGACGATGCCGAGACAGCCGAGGCCGACGACCTTCCCGACCGAGCGCTTCTTCGGGGGTTGCGGCTGGAACGGGGGCTGCCCGTAAGGCTGTTGACCGTTGCCCCAACCGGGCTGCTGTGGCGGGTAGGGCGGCTGGTTGCTCATGTGTCCCCCTGAGGTCCTCGCTGACGAATGCGAGATGTGTGACTTGTAATGACGGCGTGTGGTTGCCGCCTACTGGGGGTAATCACCCAATCGGGTTCGAGGCGGACGCGCGGTCTCGGGGCCCCTGCCCGGAGCGTCCTTGACCTGGGAGACCTGGGATCTCCGCACCGAACTGACGGTCCGGACCCCTCAAGGACGCCGGGTAAACTCCGTACACGTGACTCCCGCTCCCGCCAAGCCCCGCATCCCGAACGTCCTCGCCGGACGTTACGCCTCCGCCGAGCTCGCCACGCTCTGGTCTCCCGAGCAGAAGGTGAAGCTGGAGCGGCAGCTCTGGCTCGCGGTACTGCGGGCCCAGAAGGACCTCGGGATCGAGGTGCCGGACGCGGCGATCGCGGACTACGAGCGGGTGCTCGACCAGGTCGACCTGGCCTCGATCGCCGAGCGCGAGAAGGTCACGCGGCATGACGTGAAGGCGCGGATCGAGGAGTTCAACGATCTCGCCGGGCACGAGCAGGTCCACAAGGGCATGACGTCCCGGGACCTGACGGAGAACGTCGAGCAGTTGCAGATCCGGCTCTCGCTGGAGCTCATGCGCGACCGTACGGTGGCCGTTCTGGCGCGTCTCGGCAAGCTGGCCGGTGAGTACGGCGAGCTGGTCATGGCCGGCCGCTCGCACAACGTGGCCGCGCAGGCGACCACCCTGGGCAAGCGTTTCGCGACCGCCGCCGACGAGCTGCTCGTGGCCTACGGCCGGGTCGAGGAGCTGCTCGGTCGTTACCCGCTGCGCGGCATCAAGGGGCCGGTGGGCACGGCGCAGGACATGCTGGACCTGCTCGGCGGCGACGCGGCGAAGCTCGCGGAGCTGGAGCAGCGGATCGCCTCCCACCTGGGCTTCTCGCAGGCGTTCACCTCGGTCGGCCAGGTGTACCCGCGCTCGCTGGACTACGAGGTCGTGACCGCGCTGGTGCAGGTCGCGGCGGCGCCCTCGTCGCTCGCGAAGACGATCCGGCTCATGGCCGGGCACGAGCTGGTCACCGAGGGCTTCAAGCCGGGCCAGGTCGGTTCCTCCGCGATGCCGCACAAGATGAACACCCGTTCCTGCGAGCGCGTCAACGGCCTCATGGTCATCCTGCGCGGCTACGCGTCGATGACGGGCGAGCTGGCCGGCGACCAGTGGAACGAGGGCGATGTGTCCTGCTCCGTGGTGCGCCGGGTGGCCCTCCCCGACGCGTTCTTCGCGCTCGACGGGCTGCTGGAGACGTTCCTGACCGTGCTCGACGAGTTCGGCGCCTTCCCGGCCGTCGTCGCGCGGGAGCTGGACCGCTACCTGCCGTTCCTCGCGACGACCAAGGTGCTCATGGCCGCGGTCCGCGCGGGTGTCGGCCGCGAGGTCGCGCACGAGGCCATCAAGGAGAACGCCGTCGCCTCCGCGCTGGCGATGCGCGAGCAGGGCGCCGAGCGCAACGAGCTGCTGGACAAGCTCGCCGCCGACGAGCGTATCCCGCTGGACCGCGCCCAGTTGGACGCGCTGATGGCCGACAAGCTGTCCTTCACGGGTGCCGCGGCCGACCAGGTCGCCGTCGTCGTCGCCCGGGTCGAGGAGCTCGCGAAGCAGCACCCGGAGGCCGCGGGTTACACCCCTGGGGCGATCCTCTGACCCGCTTCACCCAGGCCGAGCTGGAGGCCGCCCGCGACCGTCTCGTACCGGACGTCGTCGCGGACGGCCTCGCCGTGCTGTTCTGCGGCATCAACCCCGGTCTGATGACGGCGGCCACGGGCCACCACTTCGCCCGTCCCGGAAACCGCTTCTGGCCGGTGCTGCATCTGTCCGGCTTCACCCCGAGGCTCATGAAGCCGTCGGAGCAGGGCGAGTTGCTGTCGTTCGGGCTCGGCATCACGAACGTGGTGGCACGGGCGACGGCCCGGGCCGACGAGCTGAGCCCGGAGGAGTACCGCGAGGGCGGGCAGCTCCTCGCGTCGAAGCTGACGGGCTGGAAGCCGCGGTGGCTGGCTGTACTCGGGGTCACGGCATACCGGGCCGCGTTCGACGACAAGAAGGCCCAAGTGGGCCCGCAGGAGCGGACGTTCGGGGACACGCGGGTGTGGGTGCTGCCCAATCCGAGCGGGCTGAACGCGCACTGGACGGCGGCGACGATGGCCGAGGAGTTCGGGCGGCTGCGGGTCGCCGCGCAGGACTAGATCCTCACAGCGGGTCCATCTCCGCTATGACGGCCAGGAGTTGGAACGGGAGTTCCTTGTCCCACTGGGACACGCCGAGGGCGATCCACCGGCCGGTCTCCGGCGACTTCCACAGGTGTACGTCCGGCACGTGCGCGCTGAGCGAGGCCCAGGGCTCCGGTATGTCCTCGCCGCCCTGCGACCGCTCGAACGCTCCGGCCAGGCTGATGACTTGGGACGCTCCCCAGCGTGCGATCAGCCGCTCGCCGAGTCCGTCCCGGTCGATCTCGTACTGTGCCTCGGTCTCCTCCCGCTCCGTCCCGCCGTCCTCCCAGAAGTCGCCGCTCGTCTGTAATTCGGCGATGTGATAGCCGGGTCCCCCCGTGCCCACGTCCGTCCTGCCGTGCTCCGCGGGGAAGTCCCGGGTGCACAGCAGGTCGATCGTCGCCGGCCAGTGCGTGATGTTCATGCCTCCAGTAAACCGGCCCCCACTGACAATTGGCGGGGCGTCAGTTCCCCCTTGAGGCCAAACGTTCCGGCACGTCAGGCGTCCCGGCGCCGCACGCTCCACGCACCCGCCGCCAACGCCGCCGCAGCCCACAGCGCCGTTACCCCGAGCCCGGTCCACGGTCCCGTCGCCCCGGCCCAGGTCTCGTGGAGTGCCACCTGGCCGGCCCGGTCGGGCAGGAGGTCCGCGAGGCCGCTCGACGCGTCGCCGACCACGAAGGACACGATGAGCAGGAGCGGTATGACGATGCTCAGCGTCGCCACTCCGCTGCGCAGCACCGCCGTGAGACCGGCCGCGAGCAGCGCCATCAGCGTGAGATAGACGGCGCAGCCGACCACACCGCGCACCTGTTCCGCCCAGCCGAGCCCGTCGGCCTCGTCGCCCAGCACCGCCTTGCCGACCACCAGTGTCACCACGCCGGTGACCAGGCCGACGGCGAACACGGGTACGGCGATCGCCGTCGCCTTGGCCGCGAACCAGCGCCCCCGGTGCGGCACCGCGGCCAGCGACAGTCGTAGCGCTCCGCCCTGGAACTCGGAGGACACGGCGGTCGTGCCGAAGGCGATCGCCGCGATCTGGCCGAAGGTCACGCCGAAGAAGACCGCGAACAGCGGGTCGAAGTCGTCGCCTCCGGTGTCGGACGAGGCGAGCACGGAGAAGATCGCCGTCACCGCGAGGATCATGGCGAGGGCCGCGACCTGTGAGCGCAGGGTACGAATCTTGATCCACTCGGAGTGGAACACGGGCGTGAACGTCATGGTCGGGCCTCCTGGCGCGGTGCGGTGAACTCGGTCTCCGTGGCGGTCAGATCGAGGTAGGCCTGCTCCAACGTGCCCTCGGTGGGGGTCAGTTCGAGGATCGGTACGCCGGTCGCGGACAACAGGGTGCCGATCGCGTCCACGCGTGCGTGCGCCACGGTCCAGTGGCCGTCCTCCTGCTCCACGGCGTCGAGACCTTGCCCGGCGAGCGCGCTCTTGAGGGCGCCGGCGTCCGTCGTACGGATGCGTACGTGAGGTTGCACGCGCGCGTCGATGAAGTCCCGCATCGGGGTGTCGGCCAGGAGTCGGCCGCGGCCGAGGACCACGAGATGATCGGCGAAGGACGCGGTCTCGTTCATCAGGTGGCTGGAGACCAGGACCGTACGGCCCTCCGCCGCCAGTCGGCGCAGCAACTCCCGGATCCAAACGATGCCTTCGGGGTCGAGGCCGTTCGCCGGCTCATCCAGCAGGACCACCTCGGGGTCGCCCAGGAGGACACCTGCGATGCCCAGCCGCTGACGCATGCCCAGGGAGTACGTCTTCACCCGGTGCCGCGCGACCGACGCGAGTCCCGTCTCCTCCAGCACCGCGTCGACCCGGGTGGCCGCGATGCGGTTGCTCGCCGCCAGGAAGCGCAGATGGTCGCGAGCGGTACGGGAGCCGTGCGCGGCCTGCGCGTCGAGCAGGGCACCCACGTGGCGGAGCGGCTCGGTGAGCGCGGCGTAGGGGCGGCCTCCGATGGTGGCGGTTCCGGAGGTGGGGCGGTCGAGACCGAGGACGAGGCGCATGGTGGTGGACTTTCCGGCGCCGTTGGGGCCGAGGAAGCCGGTGACCTTGCCGGGACGGACGCCGAAGGTGACGTGGTCCACGGCCCGCCGGGTGCCGTACTCCTTGGTGAGGTCTCGTACGTCGATGCTGGTCATGGCCAACAGCCTGGCCGGTCAAGGGGGTTGAGGCCTCCCCCGCCGGTGGAGATCGTCTCCCCCGCCCGGGGGAGGCCGATTGTCAGTGCTGGGTGTCACGATGTCGGAATGGCCCGCTTCCTGCGCCCGCTGCTCCGGGGGACGACGTACACACGTCTGCTGCACCTCTGGGTGCCGATGCTGCTCACCGCCGTGTGGATCCTGATCAGCCCGGAAACGCCTTACGCACCGGCGCTCGCGCTGATCCCGGTCGCCCTGATCCCGGCCGTGCGGATCGGTGAAGGGGTACAGGCGCAATTGCTGCTGACTCCGGGCAAGGAGGACTCGGGGATCTCCGTGGCGCCTTCGGCGACCTGGCGGGACCGGGGCCGGACCATGCTGTGGCTGGAGGCCCGGATGGCTCTGGGCTGGGTGACCGCGTTCGCCTGTGTCTGGCTGCCGATCATCGCCTTCCAGCTGATCGAGGTCGCACGCGGGCGCGTGCCCGATGGCGTCCCGATCCTCAAGGAGGCCGCGCCGAGCGGGTGGTACGCCTTGCTGGCGCCGCTCCCCCTGATCGCCTTGTACGCCGCCGTTGTCGGCCTGGGCAAGTTGGCCACACTGCTGGCCCGGAAGCTGCTCGGCCCCTCGCGCGCGGAGCAGCTCGCCGCCCTGGAGGAGCGCACCGAGCAGCTACTGGAACGCACGCGCATCGCGCGGGAGTTGCACGACTCCATCGGTCACGCGCTGACGGTGGCGGTGGTACAGGCGGGTGCCGCCCGGGCGGCGGGCGACCCGGAGTTCACCGAGCGGGCGCTGGGTGCCATCGAGGAGACCGGTCGGGCCGCGCTGGAGGACCTGGAGCGGGTGCTGGGCGTGTTGCGGGAGGCGGAGCGGCCGGTGAGCAGTCGGCCGACGCTGGTGGACGCCGACCGGCTGCTGGAGTCGGCGCGGGCCTCCGGGGCGAAGGTCGACGCGGAGGTGACCGGGTCGTTGGAGACGGTGCCGGGGCCGGTCTCCCGGGAGGGGTACCGGATCCTGCAGGAGGCACTGACCAATGTGCTGCGGCACGCGGGTTCCGTCCCCGTGCGGGTCCGTATCGGGGTCGCCGACGGCACCCTCGATCTGGAGGTCCGTAGTCCGCTGACGGCGGCGATACCGGGCCCGGGACGGGGCAGTGGTCTACGGGGTATACGCGAGCGGGCCGCACTGCTCGGCGGGCACGCGTACACCGGGCCCGACGAGGGTGACTGGCAGGTGCACGCGGTGCTGCCGCTGGGCTGATCTAGGCTGGCCGGATGCCGGTCACCGTTCTCCTGGTCGATGACGAACCCCTCGTACGCGCGGGTCTGCGGGCCGTACTGGAGGCGCAGCCGGACATCGAGGTGGTCGGGGAGGCCGCCGACGGGGCGGCGGTGATCCCGCTGGTGCGGCAGCTGCGGCCGGACGTGGTCGCCATGGACGTACGGATGCCGCTCCTGGACGGCATCGAGGCCACGCGCGCGGTGCTGCGCACGGTCGACGATCCGCCGAAGATCCTGGTCATCACGACCTTCGAGAACGACGAGTACGTGTACGAGGCGCTGCGCGCCGGTGCCGACGGGTTCCTGCTGAAGCGGGCGCGGCCGGCCGAGATCGTGCACGCGGTGCGACTGGTGGCCGAGGGGGACTCGCTGCTGTTCCCGGCCTCCGTACGGCAGTTGGCCGCCGAGTACGGCGACGACGGCGGGAACCGGGCGGCCCGCGCGGTCATGGAGCGGGCCCAACTGACCGAGCGTGAGGCCGAGGTGCTGCGGCTGATGGCGCGGGGTCTGTCGAACGCGGAGATCGCCGCCCGGCTGGTCGTCGGGACCGAGACGGTGAAGTCGCATGTGAGCGGCGTACTGGCGAAGCTGGGGGCGCGGGACCGTACGCAGGCGGTGATCGCGGCGTACGAGTCGGGGTTCGTGGCGCCGGGGTGAATCAGTGGGGCGAGTGGGTCGGGGGCGCCCGGCTCTCGCCGCGGTCCGCCGCGCCGAGTACGATCCGCCCAACACGCGCACGAGCTGGGAGGACAGACCTTGGCGGGGCTGACCGGCGGGGACCCCTCGCTGCTGCGGAGGATCAACTCCGCGGTGGTGTTGCACGCGTTGCGTGCCACGGACTGCGCCACGCTGACGGAGATCACCCGGGTGACCGGTCTGTCCCGGCCGACCGTCGAGGGCGTCGTCGAGGGACTGATGGACGCCGGGCTGGTCGTAGAGAAGGCGGCCGACGAGAGCGTTGTACGGCGGCAGGGGCGGCCCGCGCGGCGGTTCAGGTTCCGGGCCGAGGCCGGGCATCTGCTGGGCCTGGAGATCGGCGCACATCGCGTCGCCGTGCTCCTCGCCGACCTGGACGGGCGGGTGCTCGGCGCGATCGCCAAGGACGTCGACGAGACGGCCTCGGCGGACGAGCGCCTGGAGCGGCTGCGCACCGCGGTCGCCGAGCTGCTGCGCCGGGCCGGGGTCGCCCGCGGCTCGCTGCGCGCGGTGGGCGTCGCCACGCCGGGCATCGTCGAGGCGGACGGCACCGTACGGCTGGGCACGGCGTTGCCCCAGTGGACGGGGCTGCACCTGGGTGAACGGTTGAGCCGGTCCTTCAAGTGCCCGGTGCTGGTCGAGAACGACGCCAACGCGGCGGCGGTCGCCGAGCACTGGAAGGGTGCGGCCACCGAGTCCGACGACATGGTGATGGTGCTGGCCGGGTTGAGTCCCGGGGCCGGTTCGCTGATCGGGGGGCGGCTCCATCGGGGGTATCGCGGGGCGGCGGGTGAGATCGGCGCGCTGCATCTGCTGGGGCGGGACGTGACTCCGGAGACGTTGCTCTCCACCACGGACGAGCCGCTGCATCCGTTGGACGAGCAGGCGGTGGCGCAGGTCTTCGCGCTGGCGCGGGACGGTGACCAGCGGGCGATGGCGGCTGTCGACCGGTTCATCCAGCGCCTTGTGCACGATGTCGCCGCGCTGGTGCTGGCGCTCGATCCCGAGTTGGTCGTCGTGGGTGGGTGGGCGGCCGGGCTGGACGGTGTACTGGAGCCGTTGCGGCGGGAGTTGGCGCGGTATTGCCTACGGCCGCCGAAGGTCGCGTTGTCGTTGCTCGGGGAGGCCGCTGCGGCAACTGGGGCGCTGCGGTTGGCTCTTGACCATGTCGAGGAGCAGCTGTTCGCGGTCGAGGGCACGGTGACGCGGCGCTAGCTTGGCGGCGTTGGTCGTGTGCCGGGTGCGGGTTCGTTGTGGCTGGCCTTGATGGTTGTGTTTCGACTGCGGCGGCGTTGGGGCTGAGCGCGGTGGTCGAATGTCGGCTGCGGGTCCCTTGTGGCTGGGCGCGCAGTCCCCCGCGCCCCTTCGGGGCTGCGCCAACGCGTCGCGCCCCGGGCGGAGTTCCCGGGGCGCGGCGGATGGGCTGTGACCGTGTGGTCAGGAGGCCTGGCGTTCTGGGCCGTGGTGGATTTCTACGCCTCCGGAGTCGGCGAAGGTCAGGCGGCAGGTGTCTGCGCGGTAGGTCGCGACGGAGACCGCGGCGGTGCGGCCCGCGGCGAAGAAGCGGGTCGTGACGACGAGGACCGGGGCTCCGGGGAGGCGGTCCAGTTCCTTGGCGTCGTCCGCGCGGGCCGAGCCGAGTTCCACGGCGCGGTCCTGGCCCTCCAGTTCGAGGCGCTGCAACTCGCGCAGTACGGCACGCGCGCGTGCCGTCGCGGAGGGAGTGTCTATGGCGGAGAGGTCGGGCACCGACGACTCCGGGATGTAGAGCAGTTCGGCGGCGACCGGCTGGCCGTGGCTCACCCGGGAGCGCCGCACGGTGTGGACCAGTTCCTCGGAACCGGTCTCCAGGATGTCCGCGACAGCGGTCGGCGGAGCCGCCAGTACACAGTCGACGGACTGCCAGGCGTCCTCCCCGGCGCCCGGCCAAGCGTGCTGCTCGGTGCCGACGGCGACCCCCATGCGCGGCGGCGCGACGGTCGTACCGACTCCGCGGCGGCGCTGCAGCCGGCCTTCCAGTTCGAGTTGTTCCAGAGCCTGCCGGAGCGTGGCCCGGGCGACGCCGAAGCGGGCCGCCAGGTCGCGCTCGTTGGGCAGGATCTCGCCCACGGAGAACTCGGAGTCCAGTGCCTCACTCAGCACTGTCTTGAGATGCCAGTACTTCGGCTCCGGCACCGATTCCAACTGCGTGGTCCCCACCCTGTCCTCCGCAATCGCCGTGTTCCGGCGGCGTTTTAGCGCCCTTGTTTATTAAAGGTTGTTTCACTTATCTGCGACCATAGGACGACCCCCACCCTTGGTCAAGACCAATCGTCCATGTCATATGCGATGCACAGAGCGTCTGCCGCAGAGCGTTCACAGGGCGTTCGTACAGGGTGTTCTTCGTGACGTAACAGCAAAGCCCCCGTCTCGAAACGGGGGCTCCGCCGGGGCCGCGGCTAAGCGGAAGCCAGTGATCGAAGCTTGTCGGGGTTGCGGACGATGTAGACGGAGCGGATGCGTCCGGCGGATACGTCCACCTGGAAGACGCTGTCGGGCGTGTCACCCGAAAGGATCAGTACCGCGGGTCCGCCGTTGAGCTCCAGGAAGCGGAACGACATCTCAGGGATCCCCTTCCCGGCGACGGCGACCAGGAAGCGGCCCACATTGTCGGCGGTCTCCAGGATCCGCAGCGGCGCCTTGGACTTGCCGCCGCTGTCGCCGATCAGACGGACGTCCGGGGCGAGCATCTCCATGAGGCCCGCCAGGTCTCCCTCGGCCGCAGCGGCGAGGAACCGCTCGGTGAGATCGCGGCGTTGGGCAGGGTCGACCTCGTAGCGCGGGCGCCGTTCGTCGACGTGTTTGCGGGCCCGTCCGGCGAGTTGGCGCACAGCCGGCTCGCCGCGGTCCAGCATGGCCGCGATGTCGGCGTACGGGTAGCCGAACGCCTCCCTGAGGACGAACACGGCGCGTTCCAGCGGGGACAGCGACTCCAGGACGACGAGTACGGCGAGGGAGACGGAGTCGGCGAGCACGGCGCGTTCCGCGGTGTCGGGGACGGTGTCCCCGAAGTCTGTGACGTACGGCTCCGGCAGCCATGGGCCCACGTAGGCCTCGCCGCGCGCCTTGACCTGGCGGAGCCGGTCGATGGCGAGGCGGGTGGTGACGCGCACCAGGTAGGCGCGTGGTTCGCGGACCTCGGTGCGGTCGGCGGCGGACCAGCGCAGCCAGGCGTCCTGGACCACGTCCTCGGCGTCGGCCACCCGCCCGAGCATGCGGTAGGCGACTCCCATGAGGACGGGGCGGTGTTCTTCGAAGGCATCGGTCGGGGTGTCGGTGGTCACCACCTCATCCCATGCGTTGGGTGCTGCTCTGTCCAGCAGAAAACCGTGGACTCCAAGGTCCCCGGCATCTGGGGCTACCGGTGAGTAGCAGTTGCTGACAAGCTGTCTACACGGCCTGTACGGCGTCTGCCAGCACGTCCCAGACGAGGAGCATCCCCATGTCCGCCACCGTCTCCTTCCCGGTCCCCACTCCGCAGGGCCCGAAGACCGTGACCGTGTCCTACGCGCGCGTGGGTCGCGGTGAACCGCTGCTCCTGCTGCACGGCATAGGCCACCACCGGCAGGCCTGGGACCCGGTGGTGGACATCCTCGCGACCGAGCGCGACGTGATCGCCGTGGACCTGCCGGGGTTCGGCGCCTCGCCGGCGCTCCCGGAGGGGCTGGCGTACGACCTGACCACGACGGCCGCCGTGTTCAGGGCCTTCTGCGAGGCGCTGGGGCTCGACCGCCCGCATGCGGCGGGCAACTCGCTCGGCGGTCTGATGGCCCTGGAGCTGGGCCGCGAGAAGGTCGTACGGTCCGTCACCGCCCTCTCCCCCGCCGGGTTCTGGTCCCAGGCCGAGCGCCGCTACGCCTTCGGTGTGCTGCTCACCATGCGGCAGATAGCCCGCCGTATGCCCCTCCCGCTGGTCGAGAAGCTCGCGCGTACGACGGCCGGCCGCACCGCGCTCACCAGCACCATCTACGCCCGCCCGGGCCGCCGTTCACCCGAGGCCGTGGTCGCCGAGACGCTCGCACTGGTCAACGCACCCGGGTTCGACGACACACTTCGGGCCGGTACGAGTGTCCAGTTCACCGACGACATCCCGGGCATCCCGGTCACGGTGGCCTGGGGTACCCAGGACCGACTGCTGTTGCGTCGACAGGGCGTCCGCGCCAAGCGGTTGATCCCCCGCTCCCGGCTGGTGCGGCTGCCCGGCTGCGGGCACTGCCCGATGAACGACGACCCGGCCCTGGTGGCGCGCGTCATCCTCGACGGCAGCCGCTGACCGGCGCCGGAACAGGGTCAACGCGCCCGATCCCAGGGCGACTCCAGTGCCGACGAGGGCGCTGCCGCCGGCCTGCGCGGCCCCGTAGGAGCCCGTTCCGACGAGCGGCGCGGTAGCGGCGGCGGCGACCGGGATGAGGCCGGAGAAGAGCGTGGCGCGCTCCGCGCCGATCCGCTGCATGCCCATGTACCAGCACACGAAGCCGACGACCGTGACGACCGCCGCCTGCCACAGCAGCGCTGCGGCCTCGGTGCCGTCGGGGCGCCGCAGCCAGGCGGCCCCGTCGAGGACCAGGCCGGCCGTCGCCGCCTCGACCGCGGCGAGCCCGCACACGGTGGCCGACAGCAATCGCGGTCCCAGGGGCCGCAGTACGGGAACCGCGAGCACCGCGAAGCCCACCTCGCCCGCGAGTGCGCACCCGGAGAAGGCGATTCCGGCGCCGTCCGTACGGCCCCACCCCTGGACCGTGAACGCGCCGACGGCGACGAGCGACGCCCCGTAGAGCACGATCCGGCGCGGACGGCGTCCCTCCAGGAGGGGGGCGAGGACCGCGACGGCTACGGGCGCGCAGCCCACGAAGACCCCGGGGACGGCCGGTTCGGCGCTGCGTTCGGCGGCGATCACGGCCAGGTTGAAGCCGACCATGCCGACGGCCGCGAGCAGGGCGAGACGGGCCCATTGGCGTGGAGTGAGCCCGCGAAGTCGTGCCCTCGCGTCCTTGCCGGTGAACGGGAGGAGGAGCAGGCAGGCGAGGCCGTAGCGCACGAACTGCCCGCCCGCGTACGGGTAGTGGCCCAGGACGCTGTTCGCGGTGAAGGACGCGCCCACGAGGACGCAGGCGAAGGCGGCGAGCGGGGTGCCGCGGGCGGTGGTGGCGGTCATGGCAGCGACGCTAGGGAGAGCGGCGGTCCGGTTTAAGGTCCACTTCCATGACGTCATCGCGGACCAATCCGGAGGGGCCGACCGATCCGGCGGGTCTGACGGGTTCCGCCGCCTGGGAGTTGCTGCTGCCCGCCGCCTCGGCACCGGCACGCGCGCGTGGCCGCTCCCTTCAGGCGGCGCTGCGTGAGGCGGTGCGTTCGGGGAGGCTGGCACCGGACACCCGGCTGCCGTCGAGCCGGGACCTGGCGGCCGACCTCGGGGTGTCGCGGGGGCTCGTCACAGAGGCGTATGAGCAGTTGACGGCGGAGGGGTATCTGCGCAGCGGCCGGGGTGCGGGCACCTGGGTGGGCGGTGCTGTACGGGCGGCGCCGCCACGCGCGCGTGACCTCGCGCCGCGCTCCCCCGGCGCCCGCGCCGACTTCGTGCCCGGCACGCCGGACCTGTCGCTGTTCCCGCGCGCCGCCTGGGCGTCGGCACAGCGCGGTGTGCTGGCGGAGTCGCCGCACGAGATGCTCGGCTATCCCGATCCGCGCGGGCTGCCCCGGTTGCGTACAGCTCTCGCGGAACTCCTCGCGCGCCGCCGAGGTGTGGTCGCCGACCCGGAGCGGCTCGTCGTGGTCTCCGGAGTGGCGCAAGCTACGACGCTGCTCGGATTCGTGCTCCACGCGCGCGGGACACGCACCGTCGGCGTCGAGGACCCGGGCAGTCCCCAGCACGGCGCCCTGTACGCCTCGGCGGGCGTCGGCACCGTACCGCTGCCCCTGGACGAGGAGGGCATCGCGATCGGGCCGCTACGGGCGTCGGGCGTAGGGGCCGTAGTGACCACACCCGCCCATCAGTTCCCCACGGGTATCGCCTACTCCGCGCGGCGGCGGGCCCAACTCCTCGACTGGGCGCGGTCGGTGGACGGTCTGCTCTTCGAGGACGACTACGACGGCGACTTCCGCTACGACAGGGCCCCGGTAGGCGCGCTCCAGGGACTCGACCCGGAGCATGTGGCCTACGCGGGCTCGGTCAGCAAGTCTCTCGCCCCGGGGCTGCGGCTCGGCTGGCTGCTGGTGCCCGAGTCGCTGGCCGACGAGGTCGTCGAACGCAAGCGCACCATGGATCTCGGCCACCCGACCCTCGACCAGGCGCTGTTCGCCCGCTTCCTGGAACGCGGCGACTACGACCGGCAGTTGCGGCGCTGCCAGCGCGCCTACCGGCAGCGGCGCGACGCCCTCGTCGACGCCCTGGAGGAGCACTTCCCCGGAGCGCGGGTGACCGGGATCGCGGCGGGACTGCACGTCATCGCCGAACTGCCGGAGAAGTACGGCCCTCAGGAGGACTTCCTGGAACGCGCGGCCTCCGCCGGTGTCGCGGTGCGCCCGCTCAGCGCCTACGCCCACGCGCGCGTGCACGACGCGGTCGTACGGCTCGTCCTGGGGTACGCGCATCTGTCTCCCGGGCGGATTCGTGCGGGGGTGGGTCTGATGGCCGACGCCGTGCGCCCGTAGGGAGTCTCCGGTGTCGCGCGCGGGCCCCCATGTGACCGCGTTCCGTTGTTCACCCCTGGTTTGCGTGTGCGCTGTGGCGCACCAGTAGTTGTGGCAGTGCACCCTGACCGCATCCCGTCCGTGGAGGCGCAACCCCATGTCACCTCGTCCGTTCCCCGCCCGCCGTAGCGTTCTGCGCGGCTCCCTGGCCGCGTCGGCGGCCCTGACCGTGCCCGCCGCCCTCGGCGCCGCCCCGGCCTTCGCCCTGTCCGGGCGTCCCAAGGCGGGCTGGGGCGTGCAGGCGGGAGACGTGACCTCCGACTCCGGTCTGGTGTGGGTGCGTTCGGACCGCCCGGCCCGGATGATCGTGGAGACCTCGGCCACCGAGTCGTTCCGCGATCCGCACCGGTGGCACGGTCCGCTGCTCGGCGCGGACACGGACTTCACCGGCACCACCCGGCTGCGCGGGCTGCCCTCGGGGGAGCAGATCCACTACCGGGTCCTGCTCGCCGACCCCGACGATCCGCGCCGTACGGGCGAGCCGGTCGCCGGCACGTTCCGCACGGTGCCGACCGGGCGGCGCGGCGTGCGTTTCCTGTGGTCCGGCGACCTGGCGGGGCAGGGCTGGGGCATCAACCCCGAACTCGGCGGCTACCGGATCTACGACGCCATGGGCAAGCTCGACCCTGACTTCTTTCTGTGCAGCGGCGACAACATCTACGCCGACGGTCCGATCACGGCGACCCAGGCGCTGCCCGACGGCAGCCTCTACAGGAACGTCACCACGGAGGAGAAGTCCAAGGTCGCCGAGACCCTGGCCGAGTTCCGCGGGAACTTCCGCTACAACCTGCTCGACGAGAACCTCAAGCGGTTCAACGCCCAGGTTCCGTCGATCATCCAGTGGGACGACCACGAGGTGCGCAACAACTGGTACCCGGGTGAGGTGATCGCCGCCTCCGACACCCGCTACACGGAGAAGAACGTCGACGTCATGGCGGTGCGCGCCCGGCGTGCGTTCAGCGAGTACTTCCCGATCTCGACGCTGCGGCCGGGCGCCAAGGAGGGCCGCGTCCAGCGCGTGATGCGGCACGGTCCGCTGCTCGACGTGTTCGTCCTGGACATGCGGACCTACCGCAACGCCAACTCGCCCGACAAGCAGACCGTGGACCCGCAGGGCATCCTCGGCCGCGAGCAACTGGAGTGGCTCAAGCGGGAGTTGTCGCGCTCTCGTGCGGTGTGGAAGGTGATCGCCGCCGACATGCCGCTCGGCCTCGTCGTGCCCGACGCCACCGAGGGCAAGGCGAACATCGAGGCGGTCGCGCAGGGCGACCCCGGCGCGCCGCTCGGGCGTGAACTGCAGATCGCCGAACTGCTGCGGTACATCAAGCACCAACGGATCACCGGCACCGTGTGGCTGACGGCCGACGTGCACCACACCTCCGCCCAGCACTACCAGCCCTCGCGGGCCGCGTTCACCGACTTCGAGCCGTTCTGGGAGTTCGTCTCGGGTCCGCTGAACGCGGGCGCCTTCCCGGCCAGCGACCTCGACAACACCTTCGGTCCTGAGCGGGTGTTCGTGAAGGCGCCGACCGCGCAGAACGTGTCGCCGGCCGAGGGCTACCAGTTCTTCGGCGAGGTCGACATCGACGGCCACAGCGGGGAGTTGACGGTGCGTCTGCGCGAGCAGGACGGCACCGTGCTGTTCACCAAGACCCTTCAGCCGGGACGGGTCGGCCAGTAACTCCACTACCCTCGTACCTGAGCCGCGCACCGGCGTCATCCCCCGGTGCGCGGCGTGCGCCGATGCCTGCCAACTCTCCGTCGGAATAGACGTTTTCACAGGTCAGAGCGATTGTCAGTGGTGGCATCTACGGTTTTTGCATGACGCGATCTTTGCAGGCCGTGACCTATCGCCGACCTTCCGTGCTGGAGTCGTCGGCGGGTGAGCGGCGCCTCGGCCTTGAGACCTCACAGGGTGCGACTCCTTCGGGTGTCACCGACCATCCGCGCTTCTTCGCGGGCTTCCTGACCTCTCCTCAGGTGGCCTCGGCGGCGCTGCTGGCGGTGGCCGACGTGGCGGCCACGCGGTACTACCAGCGCCAACTGCCCTCCTCGCTCGACCCGGTGGTGACGGCGGGCGGCGACCGGCTGCGCTTCGAGTCCTTCTCGGGCTGCGGCGGGGTGTACGCGCGGCTGGACGTCCTCGGCCCCGGACTCGACGGCGACGAGGTGGGACACGGCACGACGAACGTCGACGTCAACAACCCGCTGCGCGAGGCACTCTCCCGGATCGGCACGGACGATCCGCTCCATCTCCGGGTCGGCCCCGAGGAGTTGGCGGTGACCACGCTGGACGGCCCGGTCGTGGAGAAGAAGGTGCCGCTCCCGGACCGGTGGCTGCGCGGCTTCGCGGAGGCCCAGGTGATAGCGGCCGGCTTCGACCTGCGGGCCGAGCTGCCCGCGGCGGAGGCGGTCCGGTTCCTGCGCTCACTGCCGAAGGGCGGCGCGCGCGGCACCACGAGCGGCCCGCGCTGGGTCGTACCGGCGGGACGCGGCCTGCGCCCGACCACCCGCCCCGTACCGGGCGCGGTCTGCCTCCCGGGCCCGGAGCGCCTGATCGCACTCCAGCGCGTCCTGCGCCACGCGACGGCCCTGCGGATCTACGGCCCCTCGGTCATCGGCGCCTCGGCTTCGGCCGGTGCGTGGGAGGCCGTCCTGCCGGGCATGCGGCTCACCCTCACGCTGTCGCCGGACGCGTCGCGCGGATTCTCCGGCGAGGGCGGGGTCCTGGACGCCCTCGCGGCCGACGAGGCGGGCGAGGACGCGGAGTTGATCTCCGTGCTGCTGGCCTGGGAGCCCCGTATCGATGTCGCCGACATGGCCGCCTCCTCGGGGCTCACGCCCGAGCGGGTCCGCGCCGCGCTGACCCGGCTGGGCACCTCGGGGCGCGTCGGCTACGACACGGCGGAGGCGGCCTACTTCCACCGTGAACTGCCGTACGACGCACGGCGCGTGGAGCGTCACAATCCGCGGTTGCGCTCGGCTCACGCTCTGGTGGCGGCGGGGGCGGTGACTCTGGAGGGCGCGATCGGGACGGTGACCGCCGAGGACGGGCATGTGCACCGGGTGCGGGACGAGGCGGGGGTGCTGAGTTGCAGCTGCGTGTGGTGGGCGAAGTACCGGGGCGGGCGCGGGCCGTGCAAGCACGCGCTGGCGGTGCGGATGGTGCGGCGGGGCGAAGCGACGGAGCGGGACACGGTCCGGATGGCGGACCGGAACGCGGATCAGACCATGGTGCGGGTCGACGGGGGTGTGCGATGAGTTCGCTGATGGAAGCGGTGCGGGCGGGCCGGACGGCCGAGGCGGTGGGGCTGCTCGACGGGTTGACGGACGCCGAACGGCGGTCGTTCCTGCCGGAGTTGAGGGAACTCCGCAAGGAGCTGCGCAAGGCGCCGTGGGAGGAGCCGTCCCGTCGCGCCTATCCGGCCCTGCACGCGGCCGGGGCCGCCTGCGAGACGGGGGCGGCAGCCGTGGCGACCTGGATCGCCGCCGCCGACATGCGCTGGTCGCGATCCTCCCCGGCGCTGCTGATCCACATCCTGGGCGACCGCGACACCGCCTGGCTCGCCGACGTGACGCAGCGCCTCGCCGGGCGCCCGGCCTCCGCCGACGTGCCGTACGAGCTGATGGCCGGTCTGGTGCGGCTCTCCGGTTGCCAGGTCCCGACTACGGACGCCTACGTGCGGGGCTGGGTGGAGCACATCAGCTACCTGCGGCAGCTCGGGAACACCCTGCTCGACCGGTTGCGCATGGACCCGCATCTCGCGGAGCTGGTGCACGCGGTCTTCGAGACGGAGGACATCGGCAGCCCACTGGAGTGGTCCTCGACCGAGGGGCCGAACAGCTGGGTCGACGCGCTCGCCCAGCTCACCGCCGAAGGTGTCCTGGACCGGAAGCGCACGGTGGACGCGTGCGTGGCCCGGCTGCTGCGGGGCGGTACGACCCTCGACAACCGGGTGTTCCTGCGCGTGTTGAAGGCCCTCGCCCTGACCCGCGACGAGGAGCGGGAGCGGATCGCCGACTGGCTGGCGCTGGCCTCGGACGCGGTGTCCATGGTGGCGTCGCATGCCCAGTCGGTGCTCGGTTCCCTCGCTCTGGAGAGGGAGTTGACCCCGCGTCGGCTGGCGGAGATGTCGGACGCGGTGCTGTTCCGGCCCGAGAAGAAGCTCGTCCGGGCCCAACTCGTGCTGCTGGGCAAGGTGTTGGCGCGGGACGCGTCCGCCGCCGGCGAAGTACTGCCCGCCCTCGCCCAGGCCTTCGGGCACGAGGACGCGGACGTACAGGAGCGGGCACTGAAGCTGGTCGAGCGGCACCTCAAGAAGGTCGACTCCCCCGAGGTACGGGCCGAACTCGCCGCATCCGCCGACCAGTTGATCCCCACCCTGCGCGCACGCGCGGTCGAGACGCTGGGCGCGGGGCCGGTGACAGCGGCGTCGATGGTGTACGAGGAGATGCTCCCGCCCGCACCGGAGCCGGCGCGCCTCGCACCGGCGCCCGAGTCCGCGGTCGAACTCGCCGAGGAACTGGGGGTGTTGATGGCGACCGAGGGAGACGTGGCGACGTTCGAGCGCACGCTCGACGGACTCGTCCGTCATGCGTACCGGGACCGGGACGCGCTGCTGGAGGCATTGGGGCCGGTGGTCGCGCGCCGCTGGTGGGCCGATGACGCCCCCGGGTACCCCCAGCGCACTGACGACCACTTCAGCAGGTCGCACCACGCCTTCGGCAGCACGGCCTACGCTCTCGACCTCCTGCTGGCCACCCTCCTGGACAGGGTGCGCACGGTCACGCTCCACGAAGGGACCCGGCACGACCATCGGGGCCGGGAGTGCGGGCACACCGCGCTGACGCGGGCCTTCGACGCCCGACTGTGGGAGGTGGCGTACCGGCTCCGCGCGGAGCCGCTGCCGTTCCTGTTGTCGACGCCGAGCTGGAGCACGGGGCTGCTGGAGCCGGACGAGTTGGTGAACCGGCTGGACGCGTACCGGCGCCTGGGCGCGCGGGTCTCGGAGGCCGACTTCGGGCAGGCGCTGCTGCGGGTGCGTCGCGAGGACCGGGCTGCGGCAGCCGCTGCCGCCGAGCGGGCGGCGGCGCTCGGCACGGCGGAGGGCACCCGGCTCGCGCGCTGGCTGACCTCCGAGAGCCCCGCTCTGCCCCTGAGCAGGCGGCGGACGGCCGGGGTGCGCGTCGTGGTGGAGTTGGGTGAACTCCTCGATCTGCAGGAGGACTTCCCGGCGGAGTTCCGCGCGCTGGGCAAGCCGGTGACCGCCTACGGCGACCGCTGGTACTGCTACCACTGGACCCAGGACGTGCAGCGGCACTGGCTCGCGATACTCCCCGAGCGTCGTGAACTGGTGGCGGCGCGGCTGGTGCGGGACGTGTCCACCGCCGCGCTGGACGACACCCGCGGCGCGGCCGCCGTACTCCCGCTGCTTGCCGAGTCCGAGGGGGTGGCGGGTCAGGCCACGCACCTGTGTCTGGCGTACGGGCTCGGCGCGCGGCACCCCGAGGATCGGCTCGCCGCCGTAGACGCCTTGCTGGTGCTCGCGGCGCGGGGGCAGTTGGACGTGGACCGGCTGGGGGCGGACCTCGGGGAGCTGGTGCGGAGCGGGGCCGTGAAGCCGTCGCGGCTCGCCGAGTCGGTGCGGACGGGGGCGGCGACCGGGGCGAACGCGACCATCTGGGGGATCCTCCGGCACACCCTGGCCGCGTTGCTCGCCGACCTCGACGGTGACGCCAAGCCCGCCCACGCGCGGGGGCTCGGGGACCTCCTGGCCGTGGCCGCCGAGTGCGCGGAGCGGTCGGGGGCGCGGGGTGAACTGCCGTATCTGGCGCAGACGGCGGCCCGGAGCGGCTCGTCCCGGCTGGTCACGCAGGCACGTCGGCTGCGCAGTGCGCTGGGGGCGGAGGTGGCCGCATGACGTAGGGCGACAGGGCTGACCTCCGGTGCACCGCACTCGCCAAAAGAACGGCAAAAGGTACAGAACCACGCTTTTACCGGTAGGTCACAGAGCGTTCGTGATCACGCAACACCCTTCCTTCACAGTGGGTGCATGAGTCGAGACATGTTTGACGTGACGCGCGCGAAGCACGGGCGTCCGGTGCACCACTGGCGGCGGGATCTGGTGGAGCTGGCCGCACTGTTCACGGCGGTCGCGGTGGCGGACGTCGTGGCGGATCTGGTGGGACACGGGCCCGACGGCCCGGTGCTGCTGGCGATCTCCGCGCTGGCGCTGATCGCCACGGCGGGGTTCCACACGTGGTGGTCACGCCGCCACGGTCATGCGCCGCCGACGGGCGATACCGGCACCCGGCCGACCGCGGAACCGCGGCAGGCCGGGCCGACCGAGCGGACCGGAGCAGAGGCCACGTCCGCATCCGAGTCCGCGCAGTCGTCCGCGACGGCCGATCCCGTCGTCGAGGCGGCCGCGCTGTGGCGGATGCGGACGACGGTGCGGGACGCGCCGGGGTCGCTGGCGGTGTTGTGCACGGCACTGGCCGGCCAGCGGGTCGACATCCTGAGCCTGCAGACGCATCCGCTGGCCGAGGGCACGGTGGACGAGTTCCTGCTGCGGGCGCCGGCCGAGGTCGCGGCGTCCGAGATCACCCGGGCGGTGGCGTCGGCCGGCGGTTCGGGCACCTGGATCGAGCGCGCCGACGCCCACGACCTGGTGGACGCGCCGACCCGCGTGCTCGGCCTGGCCACGCGGACGGCCCTGGACGCGGCAGAACTGCCGCTCGCGCTACGGCAGTTGCTGGGCAGGTGCACTATCCGTTCGCTGCCCGCCAACGTTGTCGCCGGCAAGGGGCGCGAGCCGGAATCGGTGCCGGTGGAGGGTGCGTTGGAGGACACGGTCATGCGACTGCGGGCGCCGGAAGGCGGAGTGATCACAGTGGAGCGGCCGTATCTGCCGTTCACGCCCACCGAGTTCGCCCGGGCGCGGGCGCTGGTCGAGCTGGACGCCCGGCTCGGTCCGCGCATCCCGCGCAGCCAGGACGTACTGACGCTGCCCGAGGGCAACGCGATCACCGTGCGGCGCGCGGACACCGGTGATCTGGACGCGGCGCGGGAGATGCACGAGCGGTGCTCGGCGCGGACGCTCGGTATGCGGTACCACGGGCCGGTCGGTGACGCCGACCGCTATCTCAACCACCTGCTCTCTCCGCGCTTCGGGCGGACGCTCGCGGTGCAGACGGCGTCGGGGCGGATCGTCGGGCTCGGGCATCTGATGTGGGACGGGGACGAGACGGAGGTCGCGCTGCTGGTCGAGGACGACTGGCAGCGGCGGGGTATCGGCAGTGAGTTGTTGGGGCGGCTGGTGGGGATGGCTGTCGAGGCGGGGTGCGAGAGCGTGTACGCAGTGACGCAGGCGTCCAACACGGGGATGGTGGCGGCGATGCGGGGGCTTGAGCTGCCGCTCGACTATCAGATCGAGGAGGGGACGCTGGTCGTCACGGCTCGGCTGGGTGCGGCTGTGGGGGTTGCGGAGGCCACGGAGTTCGGGCGGGCCGAAGCGCCGTAGCGGTTGCGGATCAGTTGACGGCCGCGGGTGCGTTGTGGCTGGTCGCGCCCCTCGGCGGAGCCGCATATGAGCACAGCCCCGCGTCCCTCGGGACGGGCGCAAGCGCCCTGTCCAAATCCGACCACAGGTCCTCGACGTCCTCCAGTCCCACCGACAGCCGCAGCAAGCCGTCGCTCACGCCCGACCCCTTCCTGTCCTCCTCTCCCACCACGCGGTGGGAGAGGGAGGCCGGGATCTGGATCAGGGTGTCCACGCTGCCGAGGCTGACGGCGGGGGTGATGAGGCGGACCGCGGCGGTGACCTCGTGGGGGTCGCCGTGGACCTCGAAGGCGATCATCGCGCCGCCGATGCGCGGGTAGTGGACGCGGGCGACGCGCGGGTCGGCGGTGAGGCGGCGGGCGAGTTCGGCGGCGTTGGCGGACGCGGCCCGCACCCGTACCGGCAGGGTCGACAGGCCGCGCAGCAGGAGATAGCCGGCCAGCGGGTGCAGTACGCCGCCGGTCGCGAAGCGGATCCGGCGCAGCGTCCCGGCGAACTCCTCGTCGCAGGCCACCACGCCCGCCATCACGTCGCCGTGCCCGCCGAGGTACTTGGTCGCGCTGTGCAGGACGATGCGCGCGCCGTGTTCAGCGGGGCGTTGCAGGACCGGGGTCGCGAAGGTGTTGTCCACGAGGAGCGGGACCGAGCCGCAGGACTGGGCTACGGCGCTCAGGTCGAGTTCGACCAGGGTCGGGTTGGCCGGGGACTCGACGATGACCACACCCGTGTCGGAGCGCAGCGCGTCGGCGATTCCGGCCGGGTCGGTCCAGGTGACCTCGGAGCCGAGCAGCCCGGCGGTGAGCAGGTGGTCGCTGCTGCCGTAGAGGGGTCGTACCGCCACCACGTGCCGCAGCCCCGCCGCGGCCCGCGCCAGCAGAACCGCGGTCAGGGCCGCCATGCCGCTGGCGAACGCCACGGCGCTCTCGGTGCCTTCGAGGCGGGCGAGGGCGGTCTCGAAGCGGGAGACGGTCGGGTTGCCGACGCGGCCGTAGACGGGCGGGCCGTCCGGTTCGGCGCCGGTGGCGGCGAAGGCGTCGACACGGGCGGCCTCACCGCGGCTGTCGTACGACGGGTAGGTGGTCGACAGGTCGATCGGCGGGGCGTGCAGGCCCTGCCGGGCGAGGTCGTCACGGCCGGCGTGCACGGCTTCGGTGGCCAGGGCTCGGCGGGCTGGGGAGGGGTGCGGGCTCGTTGTGTCCATGGACGTAAGGGTGAACATTCGACGGGGTGAATGACTGATTGTCCGTGTTACGTTCGGCGAATGACCGAATCCGTCGTACTCGATCCGGTGGATCTCCATCTGTTGCGGTTGCTGCAGAACGACGCCCGGGCGACCTATCGCGATCTCGCGGCGCAGGTGGGGGTCGCGCCGTCGACGTGTCTGGACCGGGTGGCGCGGCTGCGCCGGGCCGGGGTGATCCTCGGGCATCAACTGCGGGTCGACGCGGCCAAGTTGGGGCGCGGGCTGGAGGCGTTGCTGTCGGTGCAGGTGCGGCCGCATCGGCGGGAGTTGGTGGGGCCGTTCGTGGAGCGGATCCGGGCGTTGCCGGAGTCGCGGACCGTGTTCCATCTGACCGGGCCCGACGACTATGTCGTGCATGTGGCCGTGGCGGACATGGCGGATCTGCAGCGGCTGGTTCTGGACGAGTTCACGTCACAACGCGAGGTGGCGCGGGTGGAGACCCGGTTGATCTTCCAGCAGTGGGACTGCGGGCCTTTGCTGCCGCTTGCCACGCCCACAGCTGAATCGGGGTGACGGGTCCGAGTTCCGCGTATGAGGATGGTCCTCATGTCGCAGACCAACACTCCGCTGCCCCGGCAGGTCGCCGACGCCTACGTCGACGACCTCATCACCCTCGACCCGGTCACCGGTACGTATCTCGGCGTGAAGGAGAGTTCGAGCCGCCTGCCCGATCTCTCCCCCGCAGGTCAGGAACGACTCGCGGAGCTTCAGCGGGCGACCCTCGCGAAGCTCGACGAGGCAGAGCGCCGACCCGGCGCGGACAGTGACAGCGAGCGCCGGTGTGCGCGCCTGCTGCGCGAGCGGCTCAGCGCCGAACTCGCCGTGCACGACGCCGAGGAGAGCCTGCGCGCGGTCGGCAACATGGCCACGCCCGCGCACTCGGTGCGCGAGGTGTTCACGGTGACGCCGGCCCAGACCGACGAGGACTGGGCGGCGATCGCCGAGCGGCTGCGCGGGGTGCCGACCGCGCTGGCCGGCTACCGCGAGTCCCTCCAACTGGGCCTGGACCGGAAGCTGTTCGCGGGCCCGCGTCCGACCGACACCTTCATCGGCCAGCTCACCGAGTGGTCGGACACGGACGGCCAGGGGCGCGGCTGGTTCGAGGAGTTCGCCTCCGCGGGCCCCGACTCCCTGCGCGCCGAGTTGGACGGGGCCGCCCGTGCGGCGACCGCGGCCGTGGTGGAGCTGCGGGACTGGCTGCGCGACGTGTACGCGCCGGTCATCGAGGGCGCGCCGAACACGGTGGGCCGGGAGCGGTACGCACGTCTGTCGCGCTTCTTCAACGGTACGGACCTCGATCTCGACGAGGCGTACGCGTACGGCTGGTCCGAGTACCACCGGCTGCTCGCCGAGATGAGGCGGGAGGCCGAGAAGATCCTGCCCGGCGCCGGGACTCCGTGGGTGGCGCTCGCGCACCTCGACGAGCACGGCCGGCACATCGAGGGCGTCGAGGAGGTCCGTGTCTGGCTGCAGGGCCTGATGGACAAGGCGATCGAGGAACTGGACGGCACGCACTTCGAACTCGCCGAGCGGGTACGGAAGGTGGAGTCCTGCATCGCGCCTCCGGGGAGCGCGGCGGCGCCGTACTACACACCGCCGTCGGAGGACTTCTCGCGTCCGGGCCAGACCTGGTTGCCGACGATGGGCCAGACCCGGTTCCCGGTCTACGACCTCGTCTCGACCTGGTACCACGAGGGCGTCCCCGGCCATCACCTCCAGCTCGCGCAGTGGGCGCACGTCGCCGGGAACCTCTCCCGCTACCAGGCCACGATCGGCGGGGTCAGCGCCAACGCCGAGGGCTGGGCGCTGTACGCGGAGCGGCTGATGGACGAGCTGGGCTTCCTGGAGGACGCGGAGCAGCGGCTCGGTTATCTCGACGCGCAGATGATGCGGGCCACCCGGGTCATCGTCGACATCGGCATGCACCTGGAGATGGAGATCCCGGCGGACTCGCCGTTCCACCCCGGTGAGCGGTGGACGCCGGAGCTGGCCCAGGAGTTCTTCGGCGCGCACAGCAGCCGCCCGGCGGACTTCGTGGAGAGCGAACTGACCCGCTACCTCACGATCCCGGGCCAGGCCATCGGCTACAAACTCGGCGAGCGGGCCTGGCTGTTGGGCCGCGAGAACGCGAAGCAGCGGCACGGCGACACCTTCGACCTGAAGGCCTGGCACATGGCCGCGCTGTCCCAGGGTTCCCTGGGCCTGGACGACCTGGTGGACGAGCTGTCCCAGCTCTGACGCGGGGGTACGGAGACGCACGGCGTGACATGTCGGCGGCCGGGTCCGGGAGTTCGGGACACGGCCGCCGTGTGTGTCTGGCGGCGGGGCTGACGTCCCGTACGTAGAGCGGCAGTTCGGAGACGCGGCCACCGTCCGTGTGCGTCGCCGCACCCGACATCCCCACGGCCACCCGCCAGTTCAGGGCGGGAACGCGTCGCACGTGTCCGACGTCGGGTAACGAAGTCCCTTCAGCCGACCGCCGGTTCCGGGACAGGGCCGACCTCCACGCCCAACGCGGAGCCGAACTCCAGCCAGCCACCGGCCAGTTCGGGAGGGGAAGGCGCCGTCCGTGCCCGGCGCCGAACACCGGCGCCCCTTCAGCCGCCCGCCGATCCCGGAACGCAATCGCCCTCCGTATCCGATGCCGGACCTGAAGTCCCCTTGCCTGCCCGCAAGTTCGCAACGGGGTCGAACCCCGCATCCGACGCCGGGCACTGGCATTCCTCAGCCGCCCGTCATTTTTCGGGACACGGCCGCCCCGCACAATCGACGCCCAGGCCGAAGTCCCCTCGAACACCCGTCAGTTCGGGCCCAGTCACCGCCCGCATCCAACACCGGCACCGAACCCCCGCCCCCACCCCTCAGCCGGAAAGCCGCCGCAGCTGAACAAGCCCCAACCACGTCTCCGGACCCGGCCGCGCCTGACCCGCGCGGACGGCATACCGCCCCGGCACCAGGTCGACCTTCAGATGTTCCGTGCCCTCCGACTCCCGCCCCGGCCACGCCGAGTCGAAGAGGACGACAGGGCTGGGTACATCCCAGTGCACCTCGTTCTCCCAGGTCGCGCCGGCGAGTGCGGCGGGGATGACGGACAGGATCTCGTCCTCGGAGTTCGCGGCGCACCAGCGTACGAACGTGCCGTGTTCCGGGAGGAAGGAGGTCGACGCGGGGTCGTCGCCCAGGACCAGCGCCGCGCTGTCTCCTACCGGTAGCAGGCCCGCGTATCCGCCGACCTCGCAGGCCCGGTCGTAGTCCGAGGCCAGTTCGTCGCCGTCGGCTCCCGTCCAGAACGGCAGCACCGTCTCCGGCACCGCTATGAGCGGTCCGCCGCCCGACTCCACCCACTGCACCGCCGTTCCCGGCTCCGCGTATCGCGCCATGGGCAGAACCTACACGCACAGCTACCCCACATGTTGAGGGTTCAAGAGACCCGCGCGTCGGCGGTCGGCCGTACGAACTCGCCCTCCGGGGCGCCGAGTTGAAGGAGCACCGGCCAGGAATCAGCAGCCGCAGTCACCGGCCCCCACCGGTGCCGTCAACGAATCGACCGCACGCCTTTCACTCCCCTCCCACGTCTCGAACTCGAAGCCCTCACGCACCCAGTACTCGAACCCGCCGAGCATCTCCTTGACCTGGTACCCGAGTTCGGCGAGCGCGAGGGCGGCGCGGGTGGCGCCGTTGCAGCCCGGGCCCCAGCAATACGTCACGACCGGCACGGACTTGTCGAGGAGACCCTCGGCCTGCTCCGGGATGAGCGCCGTGGGGAGGTGGACCGCTCCGGGGACGTGCCCCTGGTCCCACGACTCGGTGGAGCGTGAGTCGACGACGACGAAACCGGGGGAACCGGGAAAACCGGGGTCGCCGTCGGCCGCGAGCGCGGCGGCCACGTCGGAGACGTCGGCGTGGAAGGCGAGGCTCGCGCGGAAGTGGGCGACCGCGGCCGAAGGCGCGGCGGGGGCGACCCGCAGAACGGGATTGACGGCGGTGGTGCTGCTCATGATCCGACCTTTCACCGAGGTACCGGGGTACCTCTACGTCTCAACGCCTCAACGTCGCTACATCTCTACGTCGAGAAATCTACGGTCGCCGACCGGTCCACTGAAGGGACGATCCCCGCCGTACCCCTTGATCGGCCGGGGATTCCCCTGCTATTCCTCAGACATGACCGCGGAATCCACTTACACCCCCGACGCCACCGACTGGCGCATCCTCGACGTCCTCCAGCGGGAGGGGCGGGCCAGTTTCGCCGAGCTGGCCCGGGCCGTCTCCATGTCCGCGAGCGCGGTGACCGAGCGGGTGCGGCGGTTGGAGGAGGCGGGGGTGATCCAGGGATACGCGGCGGTCGTGGACCCGGAGCGGCTCGGACTGCCCATCCTGGCGTTCGTGCGGCTGCGCTATCCGAACGGCAACTACAAGCCCTTCCACGACCTGGTCGCGGTGACGCCGGAGATCCTGGAGGCGCATCACATCACGGGCGACGACTGCTTCATGATCAAGGTCGCGGCCCGTTCGATGCGCCACCTGGAGGAGGTGTCGGGGAAGATCGGCGCCCTGGGCTCGGTCACCACCAGCGTCGTCTACTCCTCACCGCTCCCGCGCCGCCCCCTGGGCCACTGACCCCGCCGACCTCAAGGACGTCACTGCCCCCGCTGCCGTACAGCCGACCCGTCCCGCCCCTTCACGACCTCCAGCTGCGCATGGATCCGCCGCCGCAGATCGGCGACATGGCTGACGATGCCGACGCTGCGGTCCCGCTCGCGCAGGGAGTCGAGGACGTCGAGGACCTCGTCGAGGGTCTGCTCGTCGAGGCTGCCGAAGCCCTCGTCGATGAAGAGGGTGTCGAGCCGGACCCCGCCGGCCTCGTCGGTGACCACGTCGGCGAGCCCGAGCGCGAGGGCGAGGGACGCGAAGAACGTCTCGCCGCCGGACAGCGTCGCCGTGTCCCGCTCCCGCCCGGTCCACGCGTCGACGACATGCAACCCGAGTCCGCTACGGCCGCGCCCGGCCCGGTCGTCCGAGTGCACGAGGGTGTAACGCCCGGACGACATGCGCTGCAACCGTACGGTCGCCGCCGCGGCCACCTGTTCCAGGCGGGCGGCGAGGACGTACGACTCCAGGCGCATCCGGCGTTCGTTGTCGGCCGAGGTGCCCGCGGTGAGGGCGGCGAGGCGGGCCACCCGGTCGTACTCCTCGCGCAGCGGGGCGAGTTGGCGTGCCCCGGCGGCCGATCGGGCGGAGAGCCGGTCGAGTTCGGTACAGCGCCGGGCCGCCGCGTCGCGCGCGGAGGCCGCGTTACGCGTCCGCTGAACCGCCGCGGTCGCGACCCGCTCCGCAAGGTCCAGGTCGACGGGCGCCTGCTGCGCGGCTGCCGCCGTGTCGGCCTCCGCGAGCACGGCCCGTACGGCGGCCTCCTCCGACTGCCAGGCGTCCAGGCGCCGTTGGAGATCCCGGTGGGCACTGTCATCGAGGAGGGCGTCCCCGGCTGCGTGCGGGGTGTCGAACCCGGCACGGAAGGCGGCGTCGGCGAGCCGGGCGTCGGCGTCCTTGAGGCGCTGGGCGGTGTCCTCGGCGGTACGGACGGCGTCGGCCGCGTCGGTGAGCAGCGCGGCCTGCCGCTCCAGTTGGGCGGCACGCGCGGCCACGCTGTCGGCGGTACCCCGCGACTGCGCCAACTCCCCTTCCAGAGAAGTCCGTTCACGGTCGAGGGTGTCTCGCAGGGTCGTCCGGGAGGCGGCCCGAACCGCGGCCTGCTGCTGGATCGCGGTCCGCCGCTCGTGCTCCTGTTCGGCCCGGCGCAGCTCCTCGGTCGCGGGGTGCAGCCAGGACGCGTCCCGGCGTGCCTGCTCGTACAGCCGCTCCAACTCCGCGACCTCGTCGGCGAGTTGACCGGTCGGCGCGTCACCCGCCTCGGCGGTGGCGGCGGCGAGGGCTTCCCGTACGACGCCCAGGCGGCGCTCGGCCTCGGTGCGCTGTTCCTCGGCGCGCTGGTGGGCGGCGAGGGCTTGTTCCTCCGCCGCGCGGTCGACGTGTCCGGCGGATTTGCGGGCGGGGGCGGGGTGTTCGGTGGCTCCGCAGACGGCACAGGGTGCGCCGTCGGTGAGGTGGGCGGCGAGTTCGGCGGCGATGCCGTTCAGCCGCTGTTCCTTGAGGTCGAGCCAGTGGGCGCGGGCTTCGACGGCACGTTCGGCGGAGGCGAGCACCTGCCGCTGGGTGTCCTCGGTGTCACCGGCGAACTGGTCCCGCTGCCGGGCCGCCCCGAGCCGCCGCTCGGCGGGCTCGCGCCGCACGCCGAGCTGTTCGGCCCGGGTGGTGGCCTCCTGGGCCGACTCGATCCGCGTCTGGAGTCCCGCGCGGGTGGTGTCCCACTCGGCGAGCCAGGCCTCGGCCTCCTGCCGTACGTCCTCGTCGGCGCGCTCCTGGCGGTCCAACTCGGCGCGTTGCACACGGAGTTCGGTGAGCCGTTGCTCGGCGCGGCGGGCCGATTCCAGTCCGCCCAGTTCCTCGGCGGCCCGGCGGGCGGCGGCGGCGAGCCCGGCCGCACCGGCGCCCGCGAAGGTGTCCGGCAGCAGACCACGCGCGCGCGTCTCGGCCCGGGCGGCGTCCCGGTGCTCGGTGTCGGCGGCCTCGCGCAGCTCCAGCGCCGGTGCCACCGCCTCCGCCTTCCGGGCCCGCTCCATCCGCGCCTGCGCCTGCCGATAGCCGTCGGCCCGCTCCTCCATGAGCGTGGCCCGCTCCCGCGCCTGCGCGAACCGCTGTTGCAGGCGGGCCAGTTCACGAATGTCGGCCAGTTCACGATCGGCGGCGGCCTGGGCGGACTCGGCGCCAGCCAACCCGCCCTGCGCGACCGTCAGTTGCTCACGTGCGGTACTCCGGGCCACGGCCGCCGCACCCAACACCGCGTCGGCGAGGCCGGGTTCGCCCGGGGCGAGGTCCGGCAGCTCCATGGCGTCACCGGCGGCCTGCTGCATGCGGTGCGCGTCCGCGAGCAACTGGGCGTCACCCTCACGGACTTGGGCCTCGGTTGCCCGGCGCCGGTCGGCGAGCCGCTTCTCGACCTCGGCGAAACGATGGGTGTCGAAGAGCCGGCCGAGCAGCTTGCCACGCGCCTCGGCGTCGGACCGCAGGAACCGCGCGAACTCCCCCTGGGGCAGCAGCACGACCTGGCAGAACTGCTCCCGGCTCATGCCCAGCAGCTGGGTGATCTCCTCGCCGATCTCCTGGTGCGAGCGGCTGAGGTCCTTCCAGGCACCGGCCGTCGCGTCGTACTCGCGCAGCCAGCTCTGCGCCTTGTCCAGCGTGCTGCCGGTGCCGCGCTTCTTGGGACGCGCCCAGGGCGGCTGCCGGGTCAGCTCCAACCGCCGCTCGGCGACGGTGAGTTCGAGCCGCACCTCGGTACGCGTGCCGGCCGCCGCGTGATCGCTGCGCAGGGTGAGCCCCTGACCGGACTGCCGGACGCCGGGCACCGAGCCGTAGAGCGCGTAGCACACGGCGTCGAGGACGGAGGTCTTCCCGGCACCGGTCGGCCCGTGGAGCAGGAACAGCCCGGCGGAGGACAGCTCGTCGAAGTCGACGGTCTGCGAACCACCGAAGGGCCCGAAGGCGGTGATGTCGAGCCGGTGGAGCCTCATCGGTGACCCCCTGTTCCCGCGTGCCGCACGTTCACGGCGTCACCTCCCGTACCACCGAGTCCGCGCGCACCGCGTCGAACGCCTCCTGGAGAACGGTCTGTTCGTGCTCGTCGGGACCGGCGCCGCGTACGTGGGCCACGAAGTCGTCGGCGATCTCACGGTCGTCGCGGCCCGCGAGGCGGCGGGCGTACGACACGTCGGGGTCGTCGGGGCCGCGCTCGGGGTCGAAGACGAGGCTGAGCGTGTGCGGGAAGCGCTCGGTGAGCCGGGCCATGGGGTCCTCCGGGCGCACCGGGTCGGTGAGGGTCGCCTCGACCCACGCCTCCTCGTGCCGCGCGAGGTCGGGGTCGTGGAGGAGGTCATCCAACGCACCCCGGATACGGGCGAGTTCACGCGGTACCGGGCAGTCGAGGCGCTCGGCGGTGACGGTCCCGTCCGCGTCGAGGTCCACGAGCCACATGCTCTTGCGGTGGTCGGCCTCGGAGAAGGAGTACGGCAGCGGGGAACCCGAGTAGCGCACGCGCCCGGTGATCGTCTGGGAGCCGTGCAGATGCCCGAGCGCCACGTAGTCGACGCCGTCGAAGACTCCGGCCGGTACGGCGGCGACCCCGCCGACAGTGATGTCCCGTTCGCTGTCGCTGGCCTCGCCGCCGGTGACGAAGGCATGGGCGAGGACCACGGAACGGGTACCGGGCGCGCGGTAGGCGAGGTCGGCACGGACGCGGTCCATGGCGGCGGCGAGGACCGCCTCGTGCCCGGCCTTCTCGACCCCGAACTCGGCCTTCACCAGGGCGGGTTCGAGGTACGGCAGCCCGTAGAAGGCCACATCGCCGGACGCGTCCGGGATCACCACGGGCGTCCCGCAGGCCGACGGCTCGGTGCGGAGGTGGATGCCCGCGCGGTCGATCAGACGGGCGCCGACGCCGAGACGGCGGGCGGAGTCATGGTTCCCGGAGATCATCACCGTGGGCACGCCCAGGTCGGCGAGCCGGTGCAGGGTGTCGTCGAACAGCTCGACCGCGGCCAGCGGCGGCACCGCCCGGTCGTACACGTCCCCCGACACGAGCACCGCGTCCACATCGCGCTCGCGCACGGTGGTGACGAGGTGGCTCACGAAGTCGGCCTGGGCCCCGAGCATGTTCACGCGGTGGAACGCCCGGCCCAGGTGCCAGTCGGAAGTGTGCAGCAGTCTCATCGGTCCACCACGCTAGCGCCTGCCGGCCCCTGAACCACCATTGACCTCGGAGTTCCCACGCATTCGCGACCTTATGGCAGGAAATATGCCCCATACGCGGATCGGTGACCGCCGTCACGGCGCTGAAGGCCGAAGTCGAATCCCGCCGTTCCCGGGACCAGTGCCGTGCCCCGGCGTCCGGTCCGGCCTCCTCCGCGAAGCGGGTCGTCCGGCGGTCGGCCATCTCCGTGCGGGGCCGGCTGGGACACACCCTGTCAGTGCGCGGCCACGCGGCTGGGCGCCGGCTGTGGAAAGCCCCAACTCCCTTGTCGCACACGTGTGCTGCGCTAATCTCCCGTCACACGCACCACGCGAGAGACACAGGGTTCCCATGCCAGTCGAGTTCCGCGGTCGGTCCGAAACGATGGCCTACGCGGCGGCGGGGATGGAGCCGCCTCCCGTGGTGCCGCTGCGGAAGAGCGACCCGCGCCAGGCGGGTCCGTACCGGTTGATGTCGGTGCTCGGCAGCGGCGGGATGGGCCGGGTCTATCTGGGCCACGACGCCACCGGTGCCACGGGCCCCGCCGCCGTGAAGGTGATCCGGCCCGAGTACGCGGAGGACCCGCTGTTCCGCAAGCGCTTCGAGCGCGAGGTCGGCGCGCTGGGCCGGATCCAAGGGGCGCACATCGTACGGCTGCTGGGCAGCGGCTGCGAGGAGGATCTGGTGTGGGTCGCCACCGAGTACATACCCGGGCCCACCCTCGCGGAGCTGGTCGACGCGCGCGGACCGGTCGACGTGGCCGCGGCCTGGCGCCTGCTGGCCGACGTGGGGCGGGCGATCGAGGCGATCTGGCGCGAGGGGATCGTGCACCGCGACCTCAAGCCGTCCAACGTCATTCTGGGTGCGGACGGCGCCCGTGTCATCGACTTCGGTGTCGTCCAGGCCGGCGACGGCACCTCGATCACCGCCACCGGCCAGAACGTCGGCACCCCCGCCTACATGTCCCCGGAGCAGGTGCGCGGCCAGGAGGTCACCGCCGCCTCCGACGTCTTCTCGCTGGCGTCCACGCTCACCTACGCCGTCGCCGGGGAAGCCCCGTTCGGCGAGGGCACGGGCGTCGACGTGCTGCACCGGGTGGCGTTCGACCCGCCCCGGGAGGACGTCCTCGACAAAGTCGCGGGCATCGACGCGGAGTTGGCCGCGTTCATCCGCACCTGCCTGGACAAGGACCCCGAGCTGCGGCCGTCACCCGAGGCGGTGTTCAGGACGGCCATCGGGCATCAGCTGTCCACGCCGGCCGGCGGTCCGCCCCGGGTCGCCCCCCAGCGCGGGCCCTCCCCCGTCGGACAACCCGCGGCCCACCCTTCGGCGGCACCCTCCGACCCGCCCACCACGTCCCGGAAACACGCGAACACCCCGCGAAAGCGCGGAAGGTTGATCGCGGGCGCCGTCGCCGTGGCCGCCCTCCTCGTCGCCGGCAGCATCACCGCGACGCTGCTCCTGCTGCACCACGGCGACAACGGGACGTCGGCCGGTCCCGGACCGGGGACGCCCCCGGCGCTCGCCGTACCGGAGAACTCGCCCCCGGGGACGGGCAGTTCGCCGAGTACGGCCGCGTCGGCGACGAAGGGCGGGGCGACGCCGAGCGCGCCGGTCACCCGCGATCCCGCGAAACTCGACATCCGGCTCTCCTCCTGCGTCACCGAACTCACCTCGGGCTCGCACGGCGACTGCGTCAAGGCCCTCCAACTCCTCCTCGCGGGCTACGGTTTGCACGTCACGGTCGACGGTGAGTTCGGGAAGGCCACGGTCGACGCGTTGAAGGTCTTCCAGACCGAGGCCGGGACCACCGCGAGCGGATCGGTGGACGCGCAGACCATGAAGCTGCTCTACGGCGCGGAGCGCGGACCCGTCAGGGCCGGTTCGGTGACCGTCACCGAGAGCGTCCACATCGTTGACGTCGCCCGGTGCCTCGACGCCCGTACCGGTGCCGTACAGGTGTGGGGGTGCAACGGCACGGCGGCGCAGAAGTGGACGCTGTATCCCGTGCCCGGGCACAACTCCCAGTATCTGGTGGTCAATCGGGGCAGTCATCACTGCCTGGACGCCGACAGGGGCACGATCGGCCAGAACGGTCAGGTGGTCCGGACCAGAGCCTGCGACGGGCTCGGCGCCCAGCGGTGGCAACTCGGCGGCCACGGGACACTGGTCAGCGTCCCGGACGGCTTCTGTCTGGACGCCTATGCCCCCGGTGCCGGGCAGGACGGTCAGGTCGTGCAGGCCTGGGGCTGCGCGGGCAGCTCCAACCAGGTCTGGAACTGGTCCACCTGACACACCATCAGCCGCAGACCCCCCTGACGCACCGTCAAGATCTCCAGCCCCTCACGCGTCCCCGTACGCCTCGCCGCCCAGCTCCAGCCCCGCCGTCCCCGCCGTCGCGTCCGCCAACCAGCCCCGGAACGCGTCCACTTCGGCGTCCGGCAAGCCGATCTCGATCGTGACCTCCTCGCCGTAGCGGACGTCCCGCACCTCGCGGCCGGTGGCGCGCAGGTCGTTCTGGACCTTGCCCGCGCGCTGGTGGTCGACGGTCACCGTGGCGAGGCGGAAGCGGCGGCGGGTGATCGTGCCGAGGGTGTCGAGGGCCTCGCCGACCGAGCCGCCGTAGGCCCTGATGAGGCCGCCCGCGCCGAGTTTGACGCCGCCGTAGTAGCGGGTGACGACGGCGACGACGTACCGCATGTCGCGGCGGAGCAGCATCTGGAGCATGGGGACGCCTGCCGTGCCGCCGGGTTCGCCGTCGTCGCTCGCCTTCTGGATCGCGGCGTCGGCGCCGATGACGTAGGCGAAGCAGTTGTGGGAGGCGTCCGTGTGTTCCTTGCGGATGCGGGCGACGAAGGCCTGGGCCTCCTGTTCGGTGGCCGCCGGGGCGAGGGCGCACAGGAAGCGGGAGCGGTTGACCTCGGTCTCGTGCACGCCCGGGCGGGCCACTGTGCGGTACTCGTCCTGCATCCGGCCAGCCTATGCGCAGGCCCGGGGGTCGCCCCCGGTCCGGGTGCGGGCGACGATGTGGTGGATACTCGCTCCTCGTCGCCCGGGCCCCGGGCACGGTCGTCCGATCGCAAGGAGTTCACACGCATGACCGGCGCGCAGGCGGATCCTACGGAGACCACGGCGTCCGGCGGTTCCGGATCCGCCGCGGAGCGCTGCCGGGCCTGGCTCCTGGACGGTCTGAGCGACCAGAGCGCCCGGCATCCCGGCCCGCACGCCACCCCGAACCCGGAGCACGAGGGTCACCGCTGGTGGCGGGTCATGTGCCTGACCGGCGTCGACTACTTCTCCACCCTCGGCTACCAGCCGGGCATCGCCGCCCTCGCGGCCGGACTGCTCTCCCCACTGGCGACGGTCGTCCTGATCGGGCTGACGCTGCTCGGGGCGCTGCCGGTCTACCGGCGGGTGGCACACGAGAGCCCGCACGGCGAGGGGTCGATCGCCATGCTGGAACGGCTGCTGCCGTGGTGGTCGGGGAAGATCTTCGTCCTGGTGCTGCTGGGCTTCGCGGCGACGGACTTCATGATCACGGTCACCCTGTCGGCGGCGGACGCGGCGGCGCACGTCGTGGAGAACCCGTTCGCGCCGGGCTGGATGCACGGCGGGAACACGTGGATCACGCTGGTGCTCGTCGGGGCGCTGGGCGCGGTCTTCCTCAAGGGGTTCCGGGAGGCCATCGGGATCGCGGTGGTGCTGGTGGGCGTGTATCTCACGCTCAACGTGGTGGTGCTCGCGGTGTCCGCCTGGGAAGTGCTGAGCCATCCGGTGAAGATCGGCGACTGGACGGACGCGATGACGGCCGCGCACTCCTCGCCGCTCGCGATGGTCGGCGTGGCACTGCTGGTCTTCCCGAAACTCGCGCTCGGCATGTCCGGCTTCGAGACGGGCGTGGCGGTGATGCCGCAGGTCAAGGGCGATGCGACGGACACGTACGCGAAGCCGACGGGCCGCATCCGCGAGACCCGCAAGCTGCTCACCACGGCCGCCGTGATCATGTCCGGCTTCCTGCTGCTGTCCAGCCTGGCCACGACCATCCTGATCCCGCAGAGCGCGTTCAAGACGGGCGGCCCGGCGAACGGCCGCGCGCTCGCCTACCTCGCGCACGAGCACCTGGGCCAGGTCTTCGGCACGTTCTACGACGTCTCGACGATCGCGATCCTGTGGTTCGCGGGCGCCTCCGCGCTCGCCGGGCTGCTGAACCTCGTACCGCGCTATCTGCCGCGCTACGGCATGGCGCCGGAGTGGACGGGGGCGGTGCGCCCTCTGGTGCTGGTCTTCATGGTGACGGCCATCGTCATCACCCTGTGGTTTCACGCGAGCGTCGACGCGCAGAGCGGCGCGTACGCGACCGGTGTGCTCGTGCTGATGCTCTCCGCGGCCTTCGCCTCCACGGTCACCGTGCACAAAAGGGGCCATCGGAAGGCCACGCTCGGGTTCGGCACGATCACCGCCGTGTTCGCGTACACACTCGTCACGAACGTCATCGAACGGCCCGACGGCATCAAGATCGCGGGCATCTTCATCCTGCTGATCCTGGTGACGTCGTTCGGTTCGCGGGTGCACCGCGCCTTCGAACTCCGCGCCGCCGAGATCACGTTCGACGACACGGCGTCCCGTTTCGTCGACGAGGCGGCACGCGGCGGCCCGCTCCGGCTGATCGCGAACGAGCCGCAGGAGCACAGCAGGCGGGAGTACCGCGCCAAGGAGTACAGCCAGCGCGAGGAGACCCATATCCCGGACGGCGGGCCGGTGTTGTTCCTGGAGGTGTTCCTCCGCGACTCCTCGGACTTCTCGGCGGACATCTCCGTGCACGGCGACGAGAAGTACGGCGTACGACGACTCCGCATCGAGGGCCCGACGGTGCCCAACGCGATCGCCGCCGTCCTCCTCTCCCTCCGCGACCGCACCGGCAAGGTCCCGCACGCCTACTTCACCTGGACCGAGGGCAACCCGGTCAGCCACCTGATCCGCTTCCTCGTCTTCGGCGACGGCGAGGTGGCACCGGTGACCCGCGAGGTACTGCGCCGAGCGGAACCGGACCCGGAGCGGCGGCCTCGCGTGCACGTCGGCTGAACGGCCGCTCGCCGCAAGGGCGTTGACCGTCGGCAGCAACGAGCTAGCGACGGCGCAGGCGCTTGTCGGTGATCGGCTGGGTGGGGTCGATGTAGAAGTCGCCGGGGTTCACGTCGACGCCGGGCGGGACGATCTCGTCGATGCGGTCAAGGATGTCGTCGCCGAGTTCCACGTCGGCCGCGGCGAGGAGGTCGGTCAGCTGCTCGGGGCGGCGCGGGCCGATGAGCACCGCGGTGACCACCGGATGGGCAAGGACGAAAGCGGTGGCCAGATGAGGCAGCGGCAGTCCCGACTCGGCGGCCAGCACGGTCAGTTCGCGCACGGCGTCGGCCTTGGCGCGCACGCCCGGCAGGCTCAGGTCGAACATCCTCGCCCCCGCTCCGGCGCTGCGGTGCCCGGCGGTGGGATCCGAACGGCCCGACAGCCAGCCGGAGTTGAGCGGACCGAAGGTCAGCACCCCCATGCCGTACCGCTGCGCGGTGGGCAGCACCCGGCTCTCCACCCCACGGGTGAGGATCGAGTACGGCGGCTGCTCGGTGCGGAACCGGTGATGACCCCGGCGCTCGGCCGTCCACTGGGCCTCCACGATCTCCTCGGGCGAGAAGAACGAACCGCCGATCGCCCGCACCTTCCCGGCCCGCACCAGATCCGACAGGACCGCGAGGGTCTCGTCGATGTCGGTGTACGGGTCCGGCCGGTGCATCTGGTAGAGGTCGATGTGGTCGGTGTCCAGGCGGCGCAGGCTGTCCTCCAGCGCGCGGCGGATCCAACGGGCCGATCCCCCGCGGCGGTTGGGGTCCTCGCCCATCGCCAGCCCGAACTTGGTGGCCAGGACGACGTCGTCGCGGCGGCCCTTGAGCGCCTTGCCCACGATCTCCTCCGACTCGCCGCCGGAGTACACGTCGGCGGTGTCGACGAGGTTGATCCCGGCGTCCAGCGCCGTGTGGATCATGCGGACCGACTCGTCGTGGTCGGTGTTGCCCATCGCGCCGAACATCATCGTGCCGAGTGCGTATGCGCTCACCGACATGCCGGTGCCGCCAAGAATCCTGTGCTGCATCAGGGATACCTCCAGGTGCGTGCTTGCTCTCCTCCAGACGACCACCACGCACGGCCGGGGTGGGAGACCCGCTCCGACCGGGGGTCCGACAGACCCCCTCTGGCGCGGCTGCTCCCCAGGTCACCCGGTCTACGGTGGTGGCATGGCCCAGGAACCGAACAGCGAGCTGCGGGACTTCCTCCGCTCGCGCCGCGCGAAGATCACCCCCGAGGAGGCGGGCCTGGCACCCCTGCCCGGCACCCGCCGCGTCCCGGGCCTGCGGCGCGAGGAGGTCGCCCAGCTGGCCGGCGTCAGCGTCGACTACTACGTCCGCCTGGAGCGCGGACGCCACCTCAACGTCTCCGCGTCCGTCCTCGACGCGATCGCCCGCGCCCTGCGCCTCAACGACGTGGAGCGCGCCCACCTGTTCCGCGTCGCCAGACCGACCCACACACGCCCTCGCCCGCTGCCCCCGCAGCGCGTCCGCCCCGGTCTGCGCCTGCTGCTCGACAGCCTCACCGACGTCCCCGCCCTCGTCTACGGCCGCCGCATGGACGTCCTGGCCGCCAACCACCTCGCCCGCGCCCTGTACACGGACTTCGAGGCCCTGCCCGCCCGCAGCCGCAACATGGCCCGCCTGGTCTTCCTCGACGACCACTTCCGGAGCCTGTACGCCGACTGGGAAGGCGCCGCGCGCGGCATCGTCGCCTCGCTCCGCCTGTACGCGGGACGCAGCCCGCACGACCCCGCCCTGGCCGAGCTGGTCGGCGAACTCTCCGTCCAGGACGCGGACTTCCGCCACTGGTGGGCCGACCACGACGTGTTCCGGCGCACCCACGGCACCAAGCACTACCACCATCCCGTCGTCGGCGACCTCGTCCTGGGCTACGAGGCCTTCAGCCCCGCCGACGACCCCGAGCAGACCCTGGGCGTCTCCACCGCCGAGCCGGGGTCCCCCTCCGCGGAACGCCTTCAGCTGCTGGCGAGCTGGGCCCGCACCTCACGGCCCTGAGGTCTCACTTCTTCCTGCCCCTAGGCACGGTCAGGCCCGTCAACAGGGCGGTGCCCGGGGCGAGTTCCTGCCAGGTGGCGCCGTGCCAGGCCAGGACCGCGATCGCCGAGGTCGGGAACTTCACGCGGACCTCGTCGAGCGCGTCGTCGAGACTGTCCCCGGCGAGTTCGAGGATCAGTTCCTCCAGACCGGGGTTGTGGCCGATCAGGAGCAACGTCTCGACCTCGGGCGGCACTTGGTGGACGGCGTCGAGAAGTGCCGGCACATCGGCCGCGTACAGCCCGGGCTCGAACCGCACCGGCGGCGGGGTACCCCACTCGGCGGACGCCAACTCCCAGGTCTGGCGCGCCCGTACGGCCGTGGAGCACAGGGCGAGGTCCGGCAGGGAGTCGGTCTCGGCGAGGGCGATACCGGCGGCCGGGGCGTCGCGTCGCCCGCGCGGGGCGAGGGAGCGCTGGTGGTCGGGAACACCCTCCGGCCAGGCGGACTTGGCGTGCCGCAGCACGACCAGGCGGCGCAAGGGGCGGGCTCCGGCGCGGGCGCTCACGCCAACGACCCGATGTCACGGGTGAGTTCGAGCCCGAGGAGCCGGTCCGCGTAGGCGTACGTCTCGAAGCGGGCGCCGTCGAGCAGCTCGGGCCAGGTCTCCACCCGGCGCAGCACCCGCAGCACCTCGGGCACGTTCAGATCGTCCTCCCAGGCGGTCCGCAGCTCCGCGCGCACCTCGTCGGGCACCGGCCGCGAGGGCCGCCGCGCCCACTCGGCGACCGAACCGCGCCAGTGCGCCAGCGTCCGCCGCGCCTCCTCCAGGGCATCCCCGTCGAGCCGTACCGACAGGTCACGGGGGTGCGAGAGCAGCGCGAGGCGGAGCGCGGCCGGGTCGGAGAGGTCGGGCGCGGCGGTCGTAGGGGAATCGACGGGGGCTACGGCCAACAGGACTCCCCCGGTGGTCTCGGCGCCCTCCGTCGCCACGTGGAGGACCTGGGCCTCGCCGAGTCCGGAGCCGAGGTCTCCGCCGTCCTCGAAGGGCCGTATGCCCAAGGCCCTTGCGGCGGCGCGGAGTTCGGCCTGCTCGTGTTCGCCGGTGAGGAGCGACCAGACGGGGGTGCCGCCGAGTTCCAGGGCGCGTACGAGGAGGTCCGACATGAGGAGCACTCGTAGGGTGGTGGGAGCCAGGCCCGACGCATGCGCCTCGACCCTGGTCAGGCCACGGCGGGCGGGGGCGGCTTCGACGGACTCGCCGGTTCGGGCGTCGGTGATGCGCAGCACGGCCTGAGCGTAGGCGGGCGGAGGGCCGTACGCATGCATGTTCGCTCCGCTCCGGCCGAGGTGGCGGGATTCACCCCGGTCTGTCCGGTACACCGAGGTGCGTGACCCCGTCGGTGTTCACCCGTTCGCCCATCCCGCCTTTCGCCGAGGCCGGTGGGGCGTGTGGGGTGGGAGCACCGGCCAGCACCCCCGGACGAGACGATCCCGCGAGACGATCCCGGAGAGTTCCGATGACCGACCGCCGTATGTTCCCCCACGGACCCCCGTCGCCGACGCCCGTTCGACGGTGGCGGCCACTTCTCCTCCTGGCCGCCGCGCTCGTCGCCGGCACGGCGGTGCTCCCGCCCGGCATCGCCGCCGCCGCTCCGCTCCGCTCCGATTCCTGGGAGTCCTACGGACGGGGTCTGGGTGGCGGGGTGACCATCGTGCCGGGGCGGTCCGGGCTGGTGGAGATCAGCGGGTACGACGGCGCCGACCTGCCGGCCGGGTCCTCGCTGCGGCTGACCGCGCCCGCCGGGGCCCGGGTCACCGGTACGCCCCTGGCCGACACGGCACGGTTCCAGGGCTCGGTGACCGCCGACGGTGCGGCCGGCACGTACACCTACGTCCGTGACTCGGGGCCCGGTTCGTGGAAGGACGGCGGCTATCCGTTCGCGCTCGCCGTGGACACGCGGGCGGTGCCGGGGACGCGGCTGCCCGGGTGCGACGTCGAGCTGACCGACGCGGGTGGAACCCGCCGCGCGTCCGGCAGGTGCACCGTGACCGTGGGCATGCCCGTACCGATGCTGACCGAACCGGCGGGCGGCACGTTCGTGTCCGGCGCGGCGCGGCTCGCCGGGACCTCCTATCCGGGGGCGCGGGTGAGTGTCGTGGACGCCGCCGAGCGCAAGGTGTGCGCGGGTGTCGCGCGCGTCGACGGCACCTGGGCGTGCACGCCGGACACCCCGCTCCCGGCGGGCGCCAACCGCCTGCACGCGAGTGCCGCCTTCAACGGCGTCTCGGCGGTCGGCGAGGACGTCGACTTCACCGTGACCGCGAGGACGGCCTGAGGCGCACCGGTTCAGCGGGTGGCGACAAGCTCCCGCAGTGTCTTCGCCACGACGGCCGGGTCCTCCTCCGCCATGAAGTGGCCACAGGTCACGGTCGCGTGCCGCAGGTCCGGTGCCCAGGCGCTCCACAGGGCCGCCGCGTCGAAGCCGAGAGCGGCGCCCCAGTCCTGCTGGAGGACGGCGACCGGCATCCGCAGCCGGTTGCCGGCGTCGCGGTCGGCCCGGTCGTGGGTGACGTCGATGCCGGCGGAGGCGCGGTAGTCGGCCACGATCGAGGGGACCGCGGCGCGGCACGCGTCGAGGTAGGCGGTGCGGATGCCGACGGGGATCGCGGACGGGTCGTTGGTCCAGAGGTCGACGAAGTGGCCGAAGAACGCGTCGGGCGCGGCGGCGATCAACTGCTCGGGCAGGCCCGGTGGTTGGGCCATCAGGTAGAGGTGGAAGCCGACGGCGGCGGTGACGCCGTGCATCACGTCCCACATGTCCAGCGTGGGGAGTACGTCGAGACAGGCGAGGTGGGTGATCGTGCCGGGGTGGTCGAGTCCGGCGCGGAAGGCGACCAGGGCGCCGCGGTCGTGCCCGGCGAGCGCGAACCGGTCGTGGCCCAGGGCGCGGGCCAGCGCGACGACGTCCGCGGCCATGGTGCGCTTGGCGTAACCGGAGCCGTCGGTCTCGGCGGGCTTGTCGCTCGCGCCGTAGCCGCGCAGGTCGGGGCAGATCACGGTGTGGTCGGCCGCGAGGTCGGCGGCGACATGGCGCCACATGAGGTGGGTCTGCGGGAAGCCGTGCAGCAGCACGATCGGAGTGCCCGAGCCGGAGACGGCGGCGTTCAGGGAGACGCCGTCCGCGACGGGGACGCGGTGGTAGGTGAAACCGGGGATGGTCGTTGGCATGCCGTCGAGCCTGCCGCGCGCCGATGAGCAACGAATGAGCGCGCTACGGTGACCTGGGGCGATGCCCCGGAAAGGGTGGTCGGCGATGGAGGTCTCGTTCGGGGTGCTGGGGCCGGTCGCGGCCTGGGACGGCGCCGGGGACACGATCGCCCTGAAGGGCCCGCGCCACCGGGCCGTGCTGGCCCGGCTGCTGGTCGCCCGGCGTCGGGTCGTACCGGTGGGACGCCTGGTCGATGACCTGTGGGCGGACCGGGCCGACCAGGCGGAGCCACCCGCCGACGCGGTGGGCGCGCTCCGCACCTTCGTCGCCGCACTGCGCAGGGCCCTGGAACCGGAGCGCCCGCCGCGAACTCCGGCCCGCCTCCTGGTCACCGAGGGCCCGGGATACGCCCTGCGCGCCGAGCCAGAGGCGGTGGACGCCTGGCGCTTCGAACGGACGGTGACGGCCGCGGCGACCCTGCCGGCCCCGCACGCGCTCAACCGCCTTGATGAAGCGCTGAGTTGGTGGCGAGGCCCGGCCTACGCCGACTTCGCCGACAAGTCCTGGGCCCACGCGGAACGCTCCCGCCTCACCGAACTCCGCCTCCACGCCGTCGAACGCCGAGCCGGGACCCAACTCGCCCTGGGCCAGGCCGCGGAGGCGATCCCCGACCTGGACGCCCACGTCACCGAACACCCCTGGCGCGAGGACGCCTGGCGCCTACTCACCCTGGCCCTCTACCGAACCGGCCGCCAGGGCGACGCGCTAGCGGTACTCCGCCGGGCACGCACCCTCCTCGTAGAACAACTCGGAGCGGACCCGGGCCCGACGTTGCGCCGCCTGGAGGCGGACATTTTGGAGCATGCGGCGCATCTGGACCCCGACCCGCACATCGCCCATCCGCCCTCGCTCCCCCACGCCCCGCATTCCACCCCCGGGTCAGATCCGAGCGGTCCAGCCGATCGCGTATGGGCCGAAGCAACCGCCGCCTACGACCGGACCGTGGCGTCCGGCGCCCGAGCCCGCCTCGAATCGACAGTCGGCCTGCTCCGCAACCTCGCGGTGACCGGAGGCGGCGGCCTGGAAGCTGCTCGCCGACACCGCCTCGCCGCCATCACGGCCGCGCAGGAACTCGGCGACCCGGAACTCACGGCCCGTGTGATCGGTGCCTACGACGTCCCGGCGATCTGGACCCGGGTCGACGACCCGCAGCAGGCGGCGGACACGGTGGCCGCGGCCGAGCGCACCCTGGCCGCGCTCCCGCCGGAGGCCCATCTCGCGGCGCGGGCCCGCCTGTTGGCCACGATCGCGCTGGAGTCGCGCGGCACCCGCTCCGCACGCGGGCCCCAGGCCGCCCGCCAAGCGGAGGGCATCGCCCGCCGGTTGAACGACCCCGGGCTCCTCGCCTTCGCCCTCAACGGCACGTTCATGCAGACCTTCCACCGCGCGGGCCTGGCCCCTCAACGGGACGCGATCGGCGCCGAGTTGGTCGCCCTGTCCGCCCGGCACGCCATGGTCACCTACGAGGTGCTCGGCCATCTCATCCGGATCCAGGCCCGCAGCGCCCTCGCGGACTTCCCCGGAGCCGATGAGCACGTGGCAGCCGCGGACCAGCTGGCCGACCGTCATGAACTGCCGCTGGTGGGCGTGTTCACCCAGTGGTACCGGGTGCTACGGCTCACCGCGACCGGCAACCCAAAGCCGGCTCAGGTCGCAACCGCCTACCAGGACGCGGCACTTCGGCTGAACGGAGCCGGTATGCCCGGGCTGGAACGCGGGCTGCTGCCGCTGGCCCTGCTGAGCCTGCGCCTGCGGAACGGGCAGCCCGCCCAGACCGACGAACACATCGACTGGGGACCGTACGAGCCATGGGCCCGCCCGTTGGTGTTGCTGGCCAGGGACTGTCCCAACGAAGCCCGGACTGCGCTGAGTTCGCTCCCGGACCCGCCCCGCGACCTCCTCTTCGAGGCCCTGTGGTGCCTGGCCGCCCGCGCGGCGATCGCCGTCGACGACCGGGGCACGATGGAGCGCGCTCACGCCGAACTGACGCCCGCCGCGGCCGAGTTGGCCGGGGCGGGCAGCGGCCTGCTCACCTTGGGGTCGGTCGCGCGGTACCTCGACGATCTCGCCCTCGCGCTACGAAGCCCTCGGTGAGCCGGAGTTCGCGTCAGCCCGTCACCTGCACCACCGCCGTCGCCCCCGCTCGTACCGTCGGCGTCGCGTATGTGTAGGTCACGCCGTTGACCACCTTGGTGCGCACGTGCTGCTGGACGCCGTTGACCTTGATCTTCTTGTGGACGCCGGGGAAACGGGCCTCCCAACTGTAGGAGCCCTTGCGGGAGTTGTTCGTCAGGGTGGTCTTCGTCGCGCCGTCGTGGCGGACGGTGACCGTACCCGTGCCGATGGGGACGTCCGCCGCCTGGAGCCACTTCATGCCGGTCGGCAGCTGCGACTGGGTGGTCACCTTGCGGTTCGGGGCGTCCGGTGTGATGCCCATCAACCCCTGGATGGTCTGGCTGACCAGGGTGAACGACACCTCGGGGTAGTCGCCGTCGGGGCCCTGGCTGGAGTTGACGTGCTGGGTGTCCCGCTCGCCGTAGATCTTCCGCATCCACTGCCAGGCGGTGTCGGCGCGGTTGTTCTTGAAGAACATGTCGGGCAGGTAGGTCGTCGACTCGATATTGGGCGAGCCGTCCGGGCCCAGTTCCTGTGCCTGGATGTAGTCGAGGTAGGCGTCGTTGCGCGGGCCGGGGTCGATGATCTGCTTCATCGGCATGAAGACGCTGTTCTCCTTGCCCCAGCCGGTGACCGGGGTGCCGGAGTTGGTGTACGCGCGGACCATGTCGGCGCCGCTGCCGGTGCCGCTCCAGTCGTCGTTGAAGTACGTCTTCAGGTCGGCGGCGCGCTTGTCGTACGTCCTGGCCAGCGCGGTGTCGCCCTTGCCGCGGGCGAGGACCGCCATCGCCAGGTAGGCCTGGTACTCGGAGGCGATGCCGTCCCCGGCCTCGGCGAGACCGTCGCCGTCCTGCTCGTTGTAGCTGGCGGCGCCCTGGAAGATGCCCTGGCCGGTGCCTTCGGCGACCTTCACCTTGCCGTTGTCCTTGGCGGAGTTGTGCAGGTCGATGAACTGCTCGGTGGCGTGCCGGTAGAAGTCCCACAGCACCGGGTCGTCGACGTACCTGCGGTCGCCGGTCCACAGGTACGCCTGGGCCGCCTTCTCGACGAGTTCGAACGTGGCCGGGACCTCGCGGACGAAATTGTCCGGGCTCTTGTAGTCGATGCTCAGGTAGGTCTTGGCGTCGAAGTTGAGGGACCACACCGGGAAGTACTTGTGCTCGGCGGTGGCCGACGCCGCGTACGAGCGGAGCATCGTCTCGTTCTCCGCGTCGAGGCCGATGAGGTGGGCGCCGGCCAGCTGGTGGGTCATGTCGCGGGAGTAGTAGGCGCTGCGGTTGGCGTATCCGGCCCAGTAGGTGGGCTCGTACGTCGCGGTGCCGGTGCCGCCGGTCTGGTACTCGTCGACGTTGACCGGGCCCACGGTTCCCGGGAGTTGGACCCAGCTGTTGGCCTTCTTCTGCGCCCAGCCGAACATCGCGACGACCTCGGGGTCGGACGAGGTGACCTTCGGGTCGGCGGGTGCGGCGGGCGAGATCATCAGGTCGTCGGCGTTGACCCAGGCGCTGCCGGAGCCGAATTCGATCTGCAGCTTGTCGCCGGTCCTCAACCGGACGCCGCTGATGGTGTACCGGGCGTAGCCGGGGTGCTGCGGCAGGGTGATCGTCTGGACGGTCTGGCCGTTGCGCCGGATCGTGTACGTGCCGCCGGTGCCGGCGCTGCCGATCCACGCGGAGAAGTCGTAACTCCCGTTCCTGGGCGCGACGATGGTCAGCTGGGCGCTCTTGCCGGCTCCGGCGTCGAGGTAGAGGAAGCGTTCGCCGCCGTGTCTGTTGCCGGTGCCGACACCGGCCCCCGAGGTGAAGGTCCAGCCCGTGCCGCCGTTCTCGAACCCGGGGTCCGGGATGGTGAGTTGGGGGCGGGGTGCGGCGGACGCGGTGGCCGACAGAGCGGGAGCCATCGGGGCGAGCAGGGCAACAGCGGTGAGCAGCATGAGCCTTGAGGGCTTCATCGGGTCTCCCGGTCTTCGGTCACTGCGGGATGGGGCCGCGTGGTGGCCGGAAAGCTAGCAGGGGCCGAAGTGACGATTCAATGGTCATGCGCAAGAAACATGGAAGACATGCAGTCCCGCTGCTATGTTGCGTGGGAGGTTGGACTGAAAGTTTTCGTCCATCCATTGCAAGTCGGGGTGGAGGGAAGCGGATGAAGGTCGGTATCACCGAGGTCGCGGACCGGGCGCGGGTGAGCGAGGCTACGGTCAGCCGGGTCATCAACCGGCGTCAGGGCGTGTCCCGCAAGACCCGCGAGGCGGTCGAGCAGGCGATGGCCGACCTGGGGTACGAGCGGCAGACCCGGGGTCAACTGGTCGCGGTGGTCACCGAGTTGGTCTCCAACCCGTTCTTCGCCGATGTCGCCGAACGCATCGAGTCGGTCCTCGCCCCGCACGGGCTGAAGACGGTCCTGTGCCCGTGCTTCCCCGGCGGGGTGCAGGAGTTGGACTTCGTGACCTCGCTCGCCGACCGGGGCGTGGCCGCGGTCGTGTTCCTGTCGGCCAGCAACACCCTTGAGGGCGCGGACCCTTCGGCGTACGAACTGCTGCGGTCCCGCAGGATCCCGTTCGTCGGGATCAACGGCCGGTTCGAGGGCGTGAGCGAGGCGCCGGTCTTCTCCACCGACGATCTGCTCGCCGCCGAACTCGCCGTCGACCATCTGTACCGGCTCGGCCACCGCCGTATCGGCATGGCGTCGGGCCCGCTCGGCAACCGCCCCGCCGACCGGCGCGTCAGCGGCTTCGTCGCCTCGCTCGCCAGGCGCGGTGTCGAGGACGCGGAGCAGTGGGTGGTCCGGCAGTCGTACACCGTCGAGGGCGGCCAGTCCGCCGCGATCTCGCTGCTCGGGCGCGGTGCCACGGCGATCGTCGCGGCCAGCGACTACATGGCGCTGGGCGCGATCCGCGGCGCGCGCCGGCAGGGGTACGACGTGCCGGGCGATGTGTCGGTGGTCGGCTACGACGGCTCCATGATCATGGACTTCGTCGATCCGCCGCTCACCACGGTCCGCCAGCCGGCCGACCGGCTGGCCTCGGAGGCGGGGCGCAGCGTCCTCGCCCTGGTCGGCAACCGTGACGTCCCCGTCGGTGAACTCCTCTTCGACCCGGAGCTGGTGATCCGCGCGAGCACGGGAGCGCCGAAGGCGTGAGGCGGCGGAGGGCGTGCCCCGAGCCCCCTGACTCGTCCAGACCATTGACCTAGAGGTCGGATCTAAGGACACTCCAGTCGGAGTTCAGACCGGGAAATCGGCCACAACTCCGTATATTCATCGGGTGTTTCGCGGCTGATGGCCGTGCATCATGAATGCTCCGGAGGGGCTATGTCTCGGTCTCGGTTCGTGTTTGTCGGGGTGGCGCTCGCGCTGCTCGTGGGCGGCGGCGGTCCTGTCGCCGCGGCGCAGAGAACGACGCCGGTGGCGGTGGTCGACGTGGACGCGTTCGGGGCCGACCCCACCGGCCGGACGGACTCCACGCCCGCCGTCGTCGCGGCGCTGCGGCACGCCAAGAGCGTCGATCACGGGCGTGCGGTCAGGATCGAGTTCTCGAAGGGGACCTACCAGCTCTACCCCGAGCGGGCCGAGACGCGTGAGCTGTATGTCTCCAACACCGTTGGCGCGGACCAGCGTTACCGGGACAAGAAGATCGGGCTCCTCATCGAGGACATGCACGACGTCACCGTCGACGGCGGCGGCGCGAAGCTCGTCTACCACGGTCTGCAGACGGCGTTCGCGTCGATCCGCTCGACCGACGTGACCTTCCAGAACTTCTCGTTCGACTACGCGGCCCCCGAGGTCATCGACGCGACCGTGGCCACCACCGGAGTCACCAGTGGCACCGACGCCCACGCCTACCGCGTCCTGAAGATCCCGGCCGGCAGCCCGTACGAGGTGAACGGCACGCACATCACCTGGCTCGGCGAGAAGAGCCCGGCCACCGGACAGCCGTACTGGTCGGGCACGGACGGGCTCCAGTACACCCAGATCCACGACCCCAAGGCGCAACGGACCTGGCGCGGCGACAACCCGCTCTTCAACGACGTCTCCAAGGTCACCGACCTCGGCGACCGCCGGATCAGGATCGACTACACCAGCGCGACGCAGCCGACAGACGCCGGGCTCGTCTACCAGATGCGCCTGATCGAGCGGACCGAACCGGGCGCCTTCATCTGGCAGTCCAAGAACGTCACGATGCGCTCGATGAACGCCTACTACCTCCAATCCTTCGGCGTGGTGGGCCAGTTCAGCGAGAACATCTCCATCGACAAGGTGAACTTCGCGCCCGATCCGAAGTCCGGCCGGTCGACGGCCTCGTTCGCGGACTTCGTGCAGATGTCCGGCGTCAAGGGCAAGGTCTCCATCACCCGGAGCCTCTTCGACGGCCCGCACGACGACCCGATCAACATCCACGGCACCTACCTGGAGGTCGTCGGGCAGCCCGGCCCGAACACCCTCACCCTCGCCTACGAGCACCCGCAGACCGCGGGCTTCCCGCAGTTCGCGCCCGGCGACGAGGTCGAGTTCACGACGCAACGCACGATGACCCCGCTGGCGGACCCGCACGCGAAGGTCACCGCGGTCGACGGGCCCAGCGGCATGGACCACACCAAGTCCCTCACCACCATGAACGTCACCTTCGACCGGCCGGTCCCCGCCGGGGTCGAGATCGGCGGCACGGTCGTCGAGAACATCACGGCCACCCCGTCCGTCGTCATCACCGGCAACACGTTCCGCAACGTGCCGACGCGCGGCATCCTGGTCACCACCCGCAAGCCCGTCCTGATCGCCGGCAACAGCTTCGACGCGATGTCCATGGCCAGCGTCTACGTCTCCGCCGACGCCTACCAGTGGTACGAGTCGGGCCCGGTCGCCGACCTCACGATCCGCGACAACTCCTTCACCCGCCCCACCGGCCCGGTGATCTTCGTGGAGCCGACCAACCAGGTCGTCGACCCGGCGCACCCGGTGCACCACAACATCAAGGTCGAGCACAACTCCTTCGACATCGGCGACGTGACGGTCGTCAACGCCAAGAGCGTCGGCGGCTTCACCTTCACCGGCAACACCGTCCGCCGCCTGGCCCCGGCGGACCAACCGCCGTACACCTCACCGCTGTTCGTCTTCCACGGCAGCACGGGCATCAAGATCGCGCACAACCACTACGACAAGGGCCTCAACACGTCCGTGGTCGCGGACTGAGGAATGGACCGAGGAATCACGGTGCGCCGCCCGCTGTTGTCGCAGGCAGCAGCGGGCGCGCACGATTCCAAGGAGGCCGAGCATGTACGGCGACCCAGCAACGATCCGCAAGATCCTGACCGAGTCCGGCGACACCTGGGCCGTCGTGGGCCTGTCCTCGAACAGGTCACGCGCGGCCTACGGCGTCGCGCAGGTACTGCAGCGCTTCGGCAAGCGCGTCGTACCCGTCCATCCCAAGGCGGAGACGGTGCACGGCGAGCAGGGCTACGCCTCCCTCGCCGACATCCCCTTCGAGGTGGACGTCGTGGACGTGTTCGTCAACAGCGACCTCGCGGGCGCGGTCGCCGACGAGGCGGCGGGCATCGGCGCGAAGGCCGTCTGGTTCCAGCTCGGGGTCATCGACGAGAGCGCGTACGAGCGGACCCGGGCGGCGGGTCTGGAGATGGTGATGGACCGGTGCCCGGCGATCGAGATCCCGGCCCTCGGTCGCAGTTCCGGCTGACAACGTAAGAACGCTGTGAACATGTAAAAGAAGCCCTCGAAGACGAGTCAAATTTCAGGCAACGGACTTCTGTAAATATTCATTCATTCCTAACCTGAGGCCTCTTCCTCGTTAAGCATGCGTGCTGAACCGGCCCCCCTCCAGGTGGCCGGTTTTCGGCTGTCTGCACACCGTCATAATGGTCCGGTGACCTTCACCTCCCCCCACCCCAACTCCGCTTCCCCACACCACTTTCCGGTCGTCATCATCGGCGCCGGACCCGCCGGACTCACCATCGGCAACATCCTGCGCGCCGCCGGGATCGACTGCCTGGTACTGGAGACCGAGACCCGGGAGTTCATCGAGCGGCGGCCTCGGGCCGGGGTCATCGAGGAGTGGGCCGTCCGGGGACTCCAGCAACGGGGGCTCGCCGAGGGCCTGTTGGCGCGGGCGCAACTGCACACCGAGTGCGAGTTCCGGTTCGGCGGGCAGCGGCACCGGTTGGCCTACACGGAGTTGACGGGGCATCACCACTTCGTCTATCCGCAGCCGTTGCTGGTGACGGACCTGGTGCGGGAGTACGCGGACGTACGGGGCGGTGAGATCCGTTTCGGCGTCCAGGACGTCCAGTTGCACGATCTCGACTCCGACCGCCCGACAGTGTCGTACACCGACTCCGAGACCGGTCAACGGCGGCTCGCGCACGGCGACTTCGTGGCGGGCTGCGACGGTGCGCGCGGGGTGACCCGGGCCGCGTTGCCACCGGAACGGGCGCGGATCGCGCGGCACGACTACGGCATCGGCTGGCTCGCGCTGCTCGCGGAGGCGCCGCCGTCGTCGGACTGTGTGGTGTTCGGCGTCCATCCGCGCGGGTTCGCCGGACACATGGCGCGCAGCCCCGAAGTCACCCGCTACTACCTGGAGTGCCCGCCCGGCGACGACCCCGACAACTGGCCCCACGACCGCGTCTGGTCCGAGCTCCGGCACCGCCTCGCCGCGACCGGCGCCCCGCCGCTGACCGAGGGCCGGCTGATCGAGAAGCGCGTGCTCGACATGCACAACTACGTTGTCGAACCCATGGTGTTCGGCCGTCTCTACCTCGCCGGCGACGCGGCCCACCTCACCGCGCCCATCGCCGCGAAGGGCATGAACCTCGCCCTACACGACGCGTTCCTGCTCGGCGACGCGCTCGTCGCGTACGTCGCGAAGGGCGACTCTGCGGGCCTGGGCGGCTATTCGGAGGCCTGCCTGAGCCGCGTGTGGGAGTACCAGGAGTTCTCCCAGTGGCTCTCCGAGGTCTACCACGGCACCTCGTCCGGCGACCCGTACCACGCGGGCACCACCCTCGCCCGACTCCGCCGCGTCTTCGAATCCCCCGCCGCGGCCCTGGCGTTCGCGGAGAGCTACCTGGGCAAGGACCCCAACTCCTGAGCTACTGCGGCCAGTTGTACGGCCGTCACGTGCACGGCTGTCAGTCGTGCGGCGGGCGGTCGTTGAGGCGGTGGTCCGCCACGTTCAACGCCTCGTCGACCAGCCGCCGTAGATGACCGTCGCTCAACGCGTAGATCACCCGGCGGCCTTCCTTGCGCGTGGTCACCAGGCCCGCGAGGCGCAGCCGTGCCAGGTGCTGGCTGACCGCCGGGCGGGCCGCGTCGCAGGCCTCCGTGAGGGTGGTGACGTCGGACTCGCCCGCCGTCAGCGCGTGCAGGAGGGTCAGGCGGGTGCGGTCGCCGAGGAGGGCGAGGAGTTCGGCGGCCAGCGCGAACTGTTCCTCGCCCGGGGTGCGCGGATGCGCATCATGCGCAGTTGATAGGTGCATGCGTGCGCTCATACGCACATAATGGCCCTGTGGGCGCCGTCCGTCCACCCGCGCACCGGAAGGGGACTTACGTGAGCGACCAGCACCACCACGAACACGGGCACGCACACCCGTACGACGACCACGGCCACGACCACCCGCACCCCCATGACCACTCCCCCACCGGCATCCGTCACCGCCTCGGCCACCTCCTCACCCCGCATTCCCACGAGACCGCCGACAAACTCGACTCCGCCCTGGAGTCCTCGGCCCGCGGGATGCGCGCGCTCTGGCTCTCGCTCGCCGTGCTCGGGGTGACGGCGCTGGTGCAGGCGGTCGTGGTGGTCGTGTCCGGGTCGGTCGCGCTGCTCGGCGACACCGTGCACAACGCGGCGGACGCGCTGACCGCCGTACCGCTCGGCATCGCGTTCGTGCTCGGCCGCCGGGCCGCCACCCGCCGCTTCACGTACGGCTACGGGCGCGCCGAGGACCTCGCCGGGATCGCGATCGTGCTGACGATCGCCGCGTCCGCCGCCTTCGCGGCCTGGGCGGCGGTGGACCGGCTGCTCGATCCGCGTCCCATGTCACACGTCCCGGTGGTCGCCGTCGCGGCGCTCGTCGGGTTCGTCGGCAACGAGTCGGTGGCCCGGTACCGGATGCGGGTGGGCCGGGAGATCGGGTCGGCCGCACTCGTCGCCGACGGACTCCACGCCCGTACCGACGGGTTCACCTCGCTGGCCGTGCTGGTCGGGGCCGCCGGTTCCGCGCTCGGGTGGCAACTCGCCGACCCCATCGTGGGGTTGGCGATCACGGCCGCCATCGCGCTGGTGCTGCGGGACGCGGCGCGCGAGGTGTTCCGGCGCGTGATGGACGCCGTCGATCCGGACCTGGTGGACCGGGCCGAGCATGCCGTGCGGGAGGTCGAAGGGGTACGCGGGGTGGGCGAGTTGAGGCTGCGCTGGATCGGGCACCGGCTGCGCGCCGAGGTGGCGGTGGTCGTGGACGGGGAGGCGACGGTACGACAGGCCCACGCCGTCGCCGTGGCGGCGGAGCACGCGCTGCTGCACGCGGTACCGCGGCTCACGGCCGCCCTCGTGCACGCCGACCCGGCGCCGGTGCCGGGCGAGGCGGACCCGCATGGGGAGTTGGCGCACCACCACGCCGTGGCGTGAGGCCGGTTTTCTACGGCTCGGGGCTCAGGCGACGCCCAGGCCCTCCAGCACCACCGCGCCCGGGAGTTCCGCGAACGCCTTGCCGGGGATGAGGAGTTTGCCGCGGCGGCGTCCGCTGCCGACCAGGACGTACGGCAGGTCGACGACGGCCGAGTCGACCAACACCGGCCAGTCGGCGGGGAGTCCGACGGGGGTGATGCCGCCGTACTCCATGCCGCTCTCGCCGGTCGCGGTGTCCATCGACGCGAACGAGGCCTTGCGGGCGCCGAGTTGGCGGCGGACGACGCCGTTCACGTCGACGCGGGTGGTGGACAGGACGACGCACGCGGCCAGCGTGGTCTCGCCGCCGCGCTTTCCGGCGACGACCACGCAGTTGGCGGACCGCTCCAGCAGGTCCTGGCCGTAGTGCTCGACGAAGGTGGCGGTGTCGGCCCACTCGGGGTCGGTGTCGACGTAGACGAACTGGTCGGCGGGGACGCTGCCCTGCCAGGCGCGCACGGCGTCGGCGACCGGGCGGATCAGTTCGTCGAGGCAGTCGGGGGCCGGGGTGGCGTGGTCGAAGTGTCCGATGGGTGCGCGCATGACGGCACGCTAACAGGCGTACGGCGACGGCTCACGGGGTGTCCCGAACGGTCGTCCGGCGGCTGCTCACGGGGTCTCCCGGTGCACGGGCGGGACCGACACCGCCATCACCATCTCCATCGGTACATCGCCCCGATTGCCGTACGTGTGCGGGGTGTTGGCCTCGAAGGTGGCGCTCGCGCCGGCCGGGACGCGGTGGTCCTCGCCGTCCACGGTGAGGGTCAGCTCGCCGGTGGTGACGTGGACGAGTTCGACCGTGCCGGTGGGATGCGGCTCGGAGGGACTGGCATCCCCCGGCATCAGCCGCCAGTCCCACATCTCCAGCGGGCCGGGGGCCTCGGTACCGGCGAGGAGGCGGTTGTAGCTGCCGGCGTCGGTGTGCCAGAGGCGAACGGCGCGGTCGGCGGGGACGATGCGGACCTTCGGGCCCTGTTCGTAGTCGAGCAGGGTGGTGATGCTGACGCCGAGGGCGTCGCCGATCTTGACGACCGTGCCGATGCTGGGGTTCGTGCGGGCCTGCTCGATCTGGATGAGCATGCCCCGGCTGACCGCGGCCCGGGCGGCGAGCACGTCCAGGGTGAAGCCGCGCACCGAGCGCCAGTGCTTGACGTTGCGAGCCAGGGACTGGTTCAGCAGGTCGAGGTCCGACACGTTCCGCCCATACCTTGAGTTCAATATTATGGATGACAGAGTTCAATGCAGCGAACTACGGTGTGGTGCACCCGATCGTTCATCGAACTGCACCGAACTGTACTGCGAGGCACCCCGTGACAGCATTCTTCGCCCTGGCCACCAGCCTCCTGTGGGGGTTGGCCGACTTCGGCGGAGGCCTGCTGACCCGGCGGACCCCGGCACTCACGGTGGTCGTGGTGTCGCAGGCGATCGCGGCGGCCGTGCTCGGCGCGGTCGTGGTGGGCACCGGGGGCTGGAGCGAGGCCGGGCCGCGGTTGTGGTTCGCGTTCGCGGCGGGGGTGGTGGGGCCGGTCGCGCTGTTCAGTTTCTACAAGGCGCTGGCGCTGGGCCCCATGGGCGTCGTCTCGCCGCTCGCGACGCTGAGCGTGGCCGTACCGGTCGGGGTAGGGCTCTTTCTCGGCGAACGGCCCGGCCTGATGCAGGTGGCGGGGATCGCGGTCGCCGTCACCGGGGTCGTCCTCGCAGGCGGGCCGCAGTTGCGGGGCGCGCCCGTACAGCGCCAGGCGATCCTGCTGTCACTCATCGCCGCGCTCGGCTTCGGCACGGTGTTCGCACTGATCGCGGAGGCGTCCACGACCGTGACCGGGCTCTTCCTCGCGCTGTTCGTGCAGCGCGTGACGAATGTGGCCACGGGTGGCGCCGCGCTCTACGTCTCCGTACGGCGGGGCGGGGTCGCGCTCCCGGCGGGCGGGTTCCCCTGGGGTTCACTGCCGGCGCTGGCCTTCGTGGGGCTGGCCGATGTGGCGGCCAACGGTACGTATTCGATCGCCGCGCAGCATGGGCCGGTGACCGTGGCGGCGGTGCTCGCGTCACTGTATCCGGTGGTGACGGCGCTGGCCGCGCGCGGATTTCTGAGCGAGCGGTTGCGGGTGGTACAGGCGGCGGGGGCGGGGTTGGCGTTGGTGGGGACGTTGTTGTTGGCGACGGGGTGAGGGGGTGGGGGTGGCGTCGAGTGCCGCGGGGTGGGGGGCGGGGGGCGTCGGTTGCTAGGGGGTGTCGGGTGGCGCGGGGTGAGGTGCCGGGGGGCGCCGGGTGAGGTGCCGGGTGCCGTGCTCGTCTCGGCATGAGTGCCAGGTCAAGCCTCGGCAGGAGCACCGGATCACGCCTCGGCGCACAGCCGACAGGCACCGGCTGCCAGGTGAAGTGCCGAAGACGTCGAGTACCTGGCCCGTCTTGACATGAGCGCCAGGTCAGGCCTCGGGATGAATGCCGGATCGGGCTTCGGCACACGTGTCGGATCAGGCCTCAACACGCATGCCGGATCACACCTCGACACCCGTGCCAGGTCAGGCCTCCGCGTCCAGCTCCGCCAGGTGGGCGATCACGTTCTCGTCCAGTTCGGCCAGCCGTGCCGCGCTCGCCTCGTCCAGGCCGGCGAGAGCCCGGAGTTGATCCGGGGTCACGTCCGCGGGGATCGGTACCGGTGCGGGGGTGCGGAGCGGTGGCTGCCAGCCCTCCGTCGGTGTCCAGCGGCGTACGACCCGTGCGGGTGCCCCCGCCACCACGGCATGGTCGGGCACCGTGCCGCGGACCACCGCACCGGCCGCGACCACCACGTTCCGGCCGATCCGCGCGCCCGGCAGGATCACCGCGCCGGTGCCGATCCAGCACCCGGGGCCGATCTCGACGGGTTCCATGCGCGGCCACTGCTTGCCGATGGGCTCGTGCGGGTCGTCGTAGGAATGGTTCGTGGACGTGACGTAGACGTACGGCCCGAAGTAGCAGTCGCTGCCGATGGTGACCGTCGTGTCGGCGATGACGTGGCTGCCGCGGCCGAGGACTACGCCGTCGCCCAGGCGCAGGATCGGGTCGGGGCCGAGGTCCAGGTCGGGCATCAGGCCGGCCGTGAGTGTGACCTGTTCGCCGACGATGCAGTGAGAGCCGAGGTGGATCCAGGATTCGCCGAAGACCGTGCCCAGGGGGAAGGCGAGCCGGGTGTGTTCGCCGATGGAGCCGAACCGGAAGCGGCCGGGGTGCTCGGCCGTCACCGAGCCCGTGCGCTGCACCCAGGCCCAGCCCGCGTGGACGGCGCGCTGCGCGAGGTGGCTCCGCCATTTTGAGAACGTGTTCTTGCGGTTGGGCACCCGGCCACGGTACTCAGCGTGAGCCGTGGCCATGAGGTCCGGCCGCTGTGATCTTCGCCCCACCGATGTCGTACCGTGCGGGTGTCTTCGACGGTCGGGAGGGTCTTATGACGCACAGGGCGTTGATCGTGGGTATCGGTGGGCGCGAGCCGAAGGTCGACGGGGAGGCCTTTGTGGCTCCTACGGCGTCTGTGATCGGGGATGTGACGCTGGCTGCCGGGGCGAGTGTCTGGTACGGAGCGGTGGTGCGGGGCGATGTCGAGCGGATCGTCGTCGGGGCGCACAGCAATATCCAGGACAACTGCACGCTGCATGCGGATCCGGGGTTTCCGGTGAGTGTGGGTGAGCGGGTTTCTGTGGGGCACAACGCCGTCGTGCATGGGGCGACCGTTGAGGACGACTGCCTGATCGGGATGGGGGCTACGGTGCTCAACGGGGCGGTGATCGGGGCGGGTTCGCTTGTTGCGGCTCAGGCGTTGGTGCCGCAGGGGATGGTTGTGCCGCCGGGGTCACTGGTCGCCGGGGTGCCTGCGAAGGTGCGGCGCGGGCTGAGCGGGGAGGAGCGGGAGGGGTTGACCCTTAACGGGACCATGTACGCGGAGTTGGCCAAGGCGCATCGCGGGGTGCATGAGTAGACCGGCTGGCGGGTGCGGGTACGTCGTGGCTGATCGCGCCGTTCCCCGCGCCCCTTCAGGGCGTTTCACTCGCCGGCGGTTACCGGTTCGGGTTCGTTCTTCTCGGCCGACATTTTCTGCGCCCTGCGCTTTACCAGCAGCATGGAGGCGACGCCAACCAGTACCGCAGCCGCCAGGCCGAAGTACGAGAAGCGCTTGAGCCAGTCCTCGGCGACGATTCCCACGTAGTAGACGACCGCTGTGGTGCCGCCGGCCCAGATGACCCCGCCGAGGACGTTGGCGATCAGGAACTTCCAGTAGGGCATGCGGAGTACGCCCGCGAGGGGGCCGGCGAAGATGCGGAGGAGGGCGATGAAACGGCCGAAGAAGACGGCCCACATGCCCCACTTCTCGAAGGAACGCTCGGCGGTGGCCACATGGCCTTCGCTGAAGTGCCGGGGGAACTTGTTCGCGAGCCAGGCCAGCAGAGGGCGTCCGCCCTTGCGGCCGATCGCGTAGCCGATGGAGTCGCCGATCACGGCACCCAGGCTGGCGCAGGCACCCAGGACGATCGGGTTGATGCCCGAGTGCTGGGAGGAGAGCAGTGCCGCCGAGACCAGGACGATCTCGCCCGGCAGCGGGATGCCCAGGCTCTCCACCCCGATGACGAGTGCCACCACGGCGTAGACGGCCACCGCCGGAACCGAGTCGAGCCATTCCTGGACGTGCAACGCCGGTCCTCCTGTAACGCGCGGACTGCCTGTCTTGCCGGCATGCGCCTCGCGGAAAAACGGGCGCACTCCGGAAGCCTACCGCTCGGCATGGGACGGCAACGCCCCTCGTGCGACCGGTCGGACAGCGGCTCTGACACCGACCTGGGCAACTGCATGACGGCGGCCTGACAGCGGCCTCACAGCGGCTCTGACGACCGCATCGGAATCGCTCCGTTACGTGCCGGGAGGACCGAAAGGGCGTCGACCGCCCGAGATTCACTTAGAGTAGCCTTGCCTAAGTTGGCCGGTTTCCGGAGGGTGGCTGGTGGGAGCAGGGGAACTGTCGGGGCGGGATGTCCTGACGCGCTCGGTCAAGGGACAGACACGGCGTGTCGCGCTCGGCTCGGCGCTCGGAAGCGTGCACCAACTGGGGGAAGCCCTGGTGCCGGTGCTCATCGGTGTCGTCATCGACCAGGCCGTCGCCGGGCAGAACGCCGGACGTCTGGCGCTCTGGCTCGGCGTACTGGCCGTCATGTACGTGACGCTGTCCTGGAGTTTCCGGTTGGGCGCCAAAGCCGGTGAGCGCAGCGCCGAAGAGGCCGCGCACACACTGCGGTTGGCGATCGTGGGGCGAGTGCTCGACGCCCGTGGCGGTGCCGAGGAGGGACGACTCCCCGGGGAGCTGGCCAACGTCGCCACCGAGGACGCCAAGCGGGTCGGCGCGGTCAACATGGCGCTGATGGCGGGGATTTGGGCCTTCTCGGGTGTCGCCGTGAGCGCCGTGGCGCTGCTGCTGACGTCCGTGACGCTCGGGCTGATCGTGCTGCTGGGTACGCCCGTTCTGCTCTGGCTGGGGCATCTGCTGAGCAAGCCGTTGGAGCGGCGCAGCGAGGCCGAGCAGGACAAGGCCGCTCACGCGTCGGGCGTGGCCGCCGATCTGGTGGCCGGGCTGCGGGTGCTGAAGGGCCTCGGCGCGCAGGACGCCGCCGTCGAGCGGTATCGCCGGACGAGTCGTATCTCCCTTGCCGCCACGCTGCGTTCGGCGCGTGCCGAGTCCTGGCAGACCGGGCTGGTGCTCGCGCTCACCGGCGGATTCATCGCGCTGATCGCTCTCGTGGGCGGCCGGCTGGCGCTCAACGGGTCGATGACTCTCGGGCAGTTGGTGTCCGCGGTGGGGCTCGCGCTGTTCCTGCTGGGGCCGTTGGAGACGTTCGCCTGGGTCAACGCCGAGTTGGCACAGGGCCGTGCCTCGGCCGCGCGCGTCGCCGAGGTACTGGCCACCGGGCCCGCCGTCGTGGACGGCGACGACGCGGTCGCCGAACCCGTTCGCGGAGAACTGCGGCTGCGTGGCGTACGGCTCGGTGGGCTCGACGGTGTCGATCTCGACCTGCCCGCCGGGCAGTTGACCGGCATCGCGGTGACGGACCCGGCCGGAGCGGAGGCGCTGTTGCGGTGCCTCGGGCGTGAGACCGACCCGGAGTCGGGCTCTGTCGAGCTGGACGGCGTGCCCCTGACTCGGCTTGACCCGGCGGGACTTCGGGCCGTTGTGCTGGTCGCCGCGCACGACGCGGCGCTGTTCGAGGGCTCGTTGGCGGCCAACGTGACGCCGGAAGACGGCTCTCGCGGCGGAGAGGCCGATCTGCTCACCGAGCGCGCCATGGCCGCCGCCCGTGCCGATGAAGTCGCCGACTCCCTGCCGCACGGCACCGCGACCGGCGTCGGTGAGGGTGGGCGGTCTCTGTCCGGCGGCCAGCGCCAACGCGTCCTGCTGGCAAGGGCGTTGCGTGCCGAGCCGCCCGTCCTGGTCGTGCACGATCCGACCACCGCCGTCGACACGGTGACCGAGGCCCGTATCGCCGACGGCCTGCGCGAGTTCCGGCAGGGCCGCACCACGATCGTGGTGACCAACAGCCCCGCCCTGCTCGCCGTCACCGATCACGTGATCCTCCTCGACGCCGGCCGCGTCGGCGCCGAGGGCACCCACGCGGACCTCGTACGAACCGACGCGACCTACCGGACGGCGGTGCTGGCATGACGACGGGAGCCGAGGGGACGGGAGCGGGGCGGGTGGACGCGCGAGGGATGGACGCGGAGCGGGTGGACACCGGGCGGGTGGACACCGAGCAGGTGGGTGCCGGGCAGGTGGGTGCCGGGCTGACGCAAGCCGAGCCGGTCGACGCTGAGCTGGCCGACGCCGGGCGTCCGTGTGCCGAGCGGACGGAAACCGAGCCCGTCGACGCCGGGCGTCCGCGTGTGGAGCGGACGCCCGCCGACCCGTCGAACCCCGACCAGTCCGACCCCGAGCCCGACCGCACCCTCCTCCCCACCGCCACCCCCGCCCGCACCCGCGCCGCAGTGCGCGAACTCCTGCGCCCACAGCGGGGGTTGGCCCTCGCCGGGTTCGGGCTGCTGGTGCTCGCTACCGCCGTCGGACTGCTCACCCAGCCTCTGCTGGGTCACATCGTCGACATCGTCACCGAGCACCGCTCCCCCGACGCGCTCACCTTCCCGGTGGTCGCGCTGGCCGGAGTCGCTGTGGTCCAGGGCGTGACGACCGCGCTCGGCATGTCCCTCGTGTCACGGCTCGGCGAGACCGCGCTCGCGCGGCTGCGCGAACTGTTCGTCGAGCGGGCCCTGTCACTCCCCCTGGACCGGGTGGAGAAAGCGGGCTCCGGTGACCTCAACGCCCGTGTCACGCGCGACGTTTCGCGGGTCGCCGACGCCGTGCGCGGGGCGCTGCCCGAACTGGCGCGGTCCGCGCTGTCGATCGTGCTGACGCTGGGCGCGCTCGCCCTGCTGGACTGGCGGTTCCTCATCGCGGCACTCATCGCCGTGCCGGTGCAGGCGCACACCGCCCGCTGGTATGTGCGCAACGCCGTTCCCCTGTACGCCAAGGAGCGCATCGCCACCGGGACACAGCAGCAGCAGCTGCTGGACACCATCGGCGGGGCGCGGACCGTCCGGGCGTACCGGCTGCAGAAGGGCCACACCCGGCGGGTCACCGAACGCTCGCGCTCGGCGGTCGAACTGACCATGAGCGGCGTGCAGTTGATGCTGCGCTTCTACAGCCGGCTGCACATCGCCGAGTATCTGGGGTTGTCCGCGGTCCTGGTCACCGGGTTCCTGCTGGTGCGCGACGGTACCGCGTCGGTCGGTACGGCCACCGCGGCAGCGCTGTACTTCGCCAGTCTCTTCGGTCCGGTCAACACCGCGCTGGTGCTGCTGGACGACGCGCAGTCGGCAACAGCCGGGCTGGCACGGCTCGTCGGGGTCGTGGACGAGCCCGCGCCCAAGGTCGTCGACCGCGCGGACGACCGTACGACCGCCGCCGGACCCCCGTCCGTGACGCTGACCGGCGTCTCCCACGCGTATGTGCCCGGCCGCCCGGTGCTGCACGACGTCGACCTGGAGATACGGCCCAAGGAGCGGGTCGCGCTGGTCGGTACGACCGGTGCGGGCAAGACGACCCTGGCCAAGCTGGTCGCGGGGTTGCACCGCCCGCAGTCGGGCCGGATCGACGTCGGCGGCGCCGAACCGGACGAGGCAGGTCACCTGGTCGGACTCGTCACGCAGGAGGTGCACGTCTTCGCCGGGCCGCTCGCCGAGGATCTGCGGCTGGCCCGCCCGGACGCGCACACCGAGGAACTCCGGGAGGCGCTCGACACGGTGGGCGCGCTCGGCTGGGTCGAGGCGTTGCCGGAGGGGCTGGACACCGTCGTCGGTGACGGTGGTCATCGGCTGACCGCCGACCGTGCGCAGCAACTCGCCCTCGCCCGGCTCCTGTTGGCGGACCCACCCGTTGTCGTCCTCGACGAAGCGACGGCGGAGGCGGGCAGTTCGGGTGCGCGGCAACTCGACGAGGCCGCCGAGCAGGCGCTGCGCGGCCGTACCGCACTGGTCGTGGCGCACCGGCTCAGTCAGGCCGCCTCCGCGGACCGGGTGATCGTCCTGAGCGACGGCCGGGTCGTGGAGAACGGCACGCACGACGAACTCCTCACCGCCCAGGGGCAGTACGCCACCTTGTGGCACGCCTGGTCCGACAGCCGCTCAGCCGAGACCACCCCCGACACCCACTAGCCCCCCCGCGCTCAAGACCTGTCACCCCCCGCCGAACCCACCGCGACGAACAGAAGGATCATCCGATGCCCCGCGCCACCAGAGCTTCCCGGCTGTCCGGCCTGCTCGCCTCCGTAGTCCTGCTGGCCGTCACGGCGGTCGGCTGCGGTTCCACCAACTCCGGCTCCACATCGTCCGGTTCGAACACGTCGGGGTCGGAGGCGAAGGCCTCCGCGGACGCGTTCCCCGTGACGATCGCCCACAAGTTCGGCAGTACGACGATCAAGTCCGAGCCCAAGCGGATCGTCACCGTCGGTCTCACCGACCAGGACGCGGTTCTCGCCCTGGGCACGGTGCCGGTCGGCACGACCGAGTGGCTCGGCGGCTACAAGGGCGCCATCGGCCCTTGGGCGAAGGACAAGTTGGGCAGCGCGGCGGCGCCGACTGTCCTCAAGGACACCGGCACCGGCCCGCAGGTGGAGAAGATCGCCGCCCTGAAGCCGGATCTGATCCTCGCCGTGTACTCGGGTCTGACCAAGGCGCAGTACCAGAGCCTGTCGCAGTTCGCGCCGGTCGTCGCGCAGCCCAAGCAGTACAACGACTACGGCGTGCCGTGGCAGCAGCAGACCGAGGAGATCGGCAAGGCACTCGGCAAGGCCGACGAGGCCAAGACCCTGGTGTCGGGCGTCGAGGCCAAGTTCGCCGCCGCCAAGAAGGCCAACCCCGCCTTCGCCGGCGCGACGGCCGTCATGGCCACCCCGTACGAGGGCGTCTTCGTCTACGGCAGCCAGGACCCGCGCTCCCGCCTCCTCTCCGACCTGGGTTTCACGCTGCCGCAGGACCTCGACAAGGTCATCGGTGACACGTTCGGCGCCAACATCAGCAAGGAACGCTACGACCTCCTCGACCAGAAGGTCGCCGTGTGGATCGTGCCGGACACCACCACGGCCGTCACCAAGCTGCACAGCGACAAGATCTACGGCGATCTGAACGTGGTGAAGCAGGGCCGCGAGGTCTTCGTCAAGGAGACCAGCGACTACGGCAACGCGGTGTCCCTGTCCACGGTGTTGAGCATCCCCTACGTCCTGGACCGCATGGTGCCGCAGCTCGCGGCGGCGGTGGACGGCAAGACGTCGACGAGGGTGGAGCAGCCGGCGTCCTGACCCACGGAACGTGAAAGGGGGGCGGGTCCGAGGTAGTTCGGACCCGCCCCCCTTTCGTGTGCTCAGGCCCCGTCGACCTCGACCAGGCTCTTCGGCCTCATGTCCGTCCAGTTGGCCTCGATGTGGTCGAGGCATTCCTGCCGCGCGGCCGGTCCGAACGCGACCGTCCAGCCCGCCGGTACGTCCACGAAGTCGGGCCAAAGGCTGTGCTGGCCCTCGTCGTTGACGAGGACGGAGTAGACGCCGTCGGGGTTCTCGAACGGGTTGCTCATGTCGGGGTTTCCTTGCCTCTCTGATGCGGTCGGGTGAGTCAGGCGGTTGGGTAAGTCCGGTTGGATCAGGTCTTGTTCAGAGCTTGTTCAGGGCTTGTTCAGGGCCTGTCGAGTACGGCCGCTCGGCGTACGACCGCCTCCAGTGCCCGGAACCAGGTGCGGGCCAGGTCTTGTACCTGTTCCTCGGTGAGGAGTTCGGCGGCGTACGCCCAGTGGGCGCTCAACTCCGCTCCCTCGGGGCGGTCTTCGGTGATGGCGTTGAGGGTCAGGGTGTGGGACATCGGCTGGCCGGGGTCGGCGTCGAGGTCGGCTGCGTCGTCCTCGGGGGCGTAGGACCAGTCGGCTGCCGCCGGCCGGTCGAAGCGGCCCATGTAGTTGAACTCGATCTGCGGCTCGGCGAGTTGGGCGAGATGTGCGCCCGTCCCGGGGTTGAGGTGGCGCAGCAGGCCGTGTCCGATGCCGGCGGTGGGCAGCGCGGTGAGGTGTTCTCGGATGCGGGCCAGGGCCGTGTCCAGCGCCGGTCCGCCCGTGAAGGCGTCCGCCAAGTCCGCCAAGTCGGCCTCGCCGGGGTCGAGTCGTACGGGTACGACGCTGGTGAACCAGCCGACCGTACGGGACAGGTCGGCGTCGCCCGCGAGTTGCTCCTCGCGGCCGTGGCCCTCCACGTCCACCAGCACCGGGCCGCCCGACTGTTCGGCGCCCAGGGTGCGGGCGCGCCAGTCACCGACTGCCAGCGCGAAGGCGGTCAGCAGCACGTCGTTGACCGTGGCTCCGAACGCGGCCGGGGCCCGGCTCAGCAGCGGTCCGGTGACGTCGGCGGGCAGGGACAGGGAGACATAGCGGGTGGTGGCGACCGTGTCCCGGGCCGGGTCGAGCGGGCGGGCCAGCGGGAGTTCGGCGCCCTCGGCGAGGGCGGAGGTCCACCACGGCAGCTCGTCCTCGGTGGCCGGGTCGGTCGCGCGGGTTCCGAGGAGCCGGGACCAACGGCCGAACGACAGCTCCACGGGAGCGAGTTCGGGAGTACGACCGCCCCTGACCGCCGCCCAGGCGGTGGCGAGGTCGGGCAGCAGGACGCGCCAGGAGACGCCGTCGATCACCAAGTGATGAACGAGGATGAGGAGTCGGCCGGGCTGTCCGGGTCCGGCGTCGAACCAGACCGCCCGCACCATCGCCCCGGCGTCCGGGTCGAGCCCGGCCCGGGCCGTCTCGGCGTGGCGGGAGATGGCCGCGCGGAGTGCGTCGTCGTCCGCCCCGCGCACGTCGGCGCGGGTGAGCCAGGTGCTGACGTCGGTGTCCCGTGCGGCGGGTACCCGCAGCAACCACTCGGGCTCGCGGACGAGTTGGGCCCGCAGCATGTCGTGCCGGTCGGCGAGTGCCGTGAGCACGGTCAGCAGGCCGGGTTCGGTCAGGTCGGCCGGGGTCTGGACGAGGGCCGCCTGGTGGTAGGCGGCGATGGGGCCGCCGCGCTCCAGCAGGGCGCGCATGATCGGGGTGAGCGGGACGGTGCCGGTGCCGTCGTCGTGCACAGCGTCGCGTTCGTGGCTGCCGAGCGGGACGGCAACGGCCGCCAGGGCGGCGACAGTTCGGTGCTGGAAGACCTGCCGGGGCGTGACCCGCAGACCGCCCGCGCGGGCCCGGGCGACCAGTTGCATGGCGACGATGCTGTCGCCGCCGAAGGTGAAGAAGTCGTCGTCGGTGCCGACGGCCTCGGCGGGCAGTCCGAGGGCGTCCGCGAACAGGTCGCGGAGAGTGCGCTCGGTGTCGTTCTCGGGGGCACGGCCGCCGCCCTGGGCGGTGAAGTCCGGTGCGGGCAGGGCGGATCGGTCAAGTTTGCCGTTGGACAGCAGCGGCAGCCGGTCGAGGACGACCACGGCGGCCGGGACCATGTAGTCGGGCAGCGCGGAGGCGGCGTGGGCACGGAGTTCGGTCCCGTCCGCCTCGTCGGCGACCACGTAGGCGATCAACTGCCGGATGCCGGGCCGGTGTTCGCGGGCGACGACGACGGTCTGGGTGACGGCCGGGTGGGTGTCCAACGCGGCCTCGATCTCGGCGAGTTCGATGCGGTAGCCGCGGATCTTGACCTGGTCGTCGGTGCGTCCGGCGAACTCCAGCTGGCCGTCTTCGGTCCAGCGGGCCAGGTCGCCGGTGCGGTACATGCGCACGCCGGGCTTGGTGGCGTACGGGTCGGCGACGAAGCGTTCGGCGGTGAGTTCGGGCCGGCCGAGGTAACCACGGGCCAGACCCGGCCCCGACAGGTACAACTCCCCTGTGACGCCCGGCGGTACGGGGCGCAGGGCGGTGTCGAGGACGTAGGCGCGGGACTCGTGAACCGGGCGCCCGACGACCGGGGTCGCACTGTCGCGGACCCGGCCGACGAGCGCGTCGACGGTGGCCTCGGTGGGGCCGTACAGGTTGAACGCCTCGGTGTCCTGAAGCCCGGCCAGCCGGGCCCACAGCGACTCGGGTACGGCCTCGCCGCCGAAGCCGACCACGGAGAGCGGGCAGTCGCCCTCGTCGCCGATCAGGCCGCTGTCCGCCATCTGCGCGAGCAGCGAGGGGGTGACCTCGATGAAGTCGATGCCCCGGTCGCGGATGAACGCGGCGAGGAGTTCGGGGTCGCGCCGGGTCTCGTCGTCGGCGATGTGCAGCGCGTGTCCGTCAAGGAGCCACAACTGCGGTTGCCAGGAGGCGTCGAAGGAGAACGACCAGGCGTGCCCGACGCGCAGGCGCCGCAGTCCGGTGCGCCGCTTGGCGACCTCGTGCAGGTCGTGGCGGTGGCTGTGGAAAAGGTTGGCGATGCCTCGCTGGGTGACGACGACGCCCTTGGGTCGGCCGGTGGAGCCGGAGGTGTAGATGACGTAGGCGGGGTGGTCGGGGCCGGGCGCGACGGGTTCGGCCTCCGGCAGTCCGTCGGTCGGGGCGTCAAGTCGCAGGACGGGGACGGTGGTTGGGGGCAGCGTGGCGGCCGTCTCCGCCGTGGCCAGGATCAGCGTGGGGCGGGCGTCGTCGAGCATGCCGGTCAGGCGGGACTCGGGGAGGTCGGGGTCGAGGGGCAGATAGGCGGCGCCCGCCTTCATCACGGCGAGGATCGCGGCGATGTGGTCGGCGGTGCGGGGCAGCGCGAGGGCCACGATCCGCTCGGGTCCGACACCGTGTCCGGCGAGGACGCGGGCCAACTGGTCGGTGCGCGCGTCTAGTTCGGCGAACGTCCACGTCGTACGGCCGTCGGTGACCGCGACCGTACCGGGGTCGGCCGCGGCCTGCGCGACGAACAACGCCGGTACGGTGCCGAGCCGTTCGGTCTCCGGCGCGGGCAACGCGGTGTCGTTCCATGCCTCCACGACGGTGTGCCGCTCGGCGGAATCGAGGAGGTCGAGTCGGCCGACGGGACGTTCGGGTTCGGCCGCCATGCCGGTGAGCAGGGCGGTCAGGGCGTCCGTGATCCGCCGTACGACGGCCGGTTGGAAGAGGTCGGGCCTGAACTCGGCGGTGAGCCGCAGCCGTTCGGCGGGCTCGACCGCCCACGCGAACGGGTAGTGCGTGGAGTCCTCGTGATCGCGCACGGTGACGCGCGGCCCGTCGCCTCCCTCTTCGCCATCGGCGACCGGGTACGACTCGAACACCACGAGTGTGTCGAAGAGTTCGCCGATTCCGGCGGCCCGCTGGATGTCGGCGAGGCCGAGGTGCTGGTGGGCGATCAACCGGGACTGTTCGTCCTGGAGTCGTTCCAGCAGCGCGGCCGTGCTCTCCTCCGGGCGGACCCGCACCCGTACCGGAATGGTGTTGATGAACAGGCCGATCATCGACTCCGCGCCGGTGAGTTCGGGCGAACGGCCGGCGACGGTGGCGCCGAACACGACGTCGTCCCGACCGGTGAGCCGACCGAGCAGCACGCCCCAGGCAGCCTGGACAAGGGTGTTGACCGTGACGCCCTGCCGCCGCGCGAACGCCTCCAGCTCCGCCGTGCGGTCCGGGTCCAACTCCACGGTGTGGGTGGACGGTACGACGGCAGCACGGTCGGGGTCGACGGGCGCGAGGCGCGTCGGCTCGGCCAGTCCTCCGAGTGCCTCGGCCCATGCCGCGGTGGAGACGGCCGGGTCCTGGGCGGCCAACAGCCGCAGGTGCTCACGGTACGGAGCGGGCGCGGCCGGCGTACGGCCCTCGTAGCGCGCCCAGAGTTCGGCGGTGAGCAGCGGCAACGACCAGCCGTCCAGCAGGAGATGCTGATGCGAGAGCACGAGCCGGTACCGGTCCGGACCGAGCCGGGCCAGCAACAGCCTTAGCAGCGGCGGCTGTTCGGGATCGAAACGGCGCCGCTCCTGGACGAGCAGCCGCTCCCACTCCTCGGGGTCGTCGGCGAGGTCGAGCTGCCGCCAGGGCAGGACGGCAGTGCGCGGTACGACGGCCACGGGCCGCCCGGAGGAAAGGTGCCGGAAGCCGCTGCGCAGGTTCTCGTGCGCGTCGAGCAGGGACTGGGCCGCGGTGTGCAACCGGTCGGCGTCCAGGGGGCCTTCGAGGTCGTAGGAGACCTGGACGGTGTACACGTCCGGTCCGTCGTCGCCGGAGTCGAGGGCGGCGTGGAAGAGCAGGCCGGCCTGGAGCGGGGAGACGGGCAGGACTTCGGTTCCGGCGGGCAGGGTGGCCAGTTCGGCGCGCTCGTCGTCGGTGAGGTCGAGCAGGATGACGTCGTCGCGCTCGGCGGAGGCCGTGGTGGTGGCGGTCACGGTGGCGAGCCCCGCGGCCGACTTGTGGCGGAACACGTCGCGCGGGCTGAAGGTGAGCCCGGCCGCACGGGCGCGGGCGACCAGCTGCATGGCCACGATGCTGTCGCCGCCGAGCGAGAAGAAGTCGTCCTCGACACCGACGCGTTCGAGACCGAGCACGTCCGCGACGAGGGCGCAGAGGGTCTCCTCCAGCGGTGTGCGCGGGCGGGTGTCGGTGACCTCGGCGGCGAAGTCCGGGGCGGGCAGGGCGCGGCGGTCGAGCTTGCCGTTGGGGGTGAGCGGGAGGGCGTCGAGGGTGACGACCGCTGACGGGACCATGTGGTCGGGCAGCGACTGGGCGCTATGGGCGCGGAGTTCGGCGGAGTCCGCTGCGTCTCCGTCTGGGACCACGTACGCGACGAGGCGTTCGTCCCGCAGGACGACGGTGGCGTGCGCGACGCTCTCGTGGGCGGCCAACACGCTCTCGATCTCGCCGAGTTCGATACGGAAGCCGCGCAGCTTGACCTGGTCGTCGGCGCGGCCGAGGTACTCCAGTTCGCCGTCCCGGGTCCAGCGGGCCAGGTCGCCGGTGCGGTACATCCGGGCGCCGGGCTCGGTGGCGTACGGGTCGGCGACGAAGCGCTCGGCGGTCAGGGCGGACCGACCCAGGTAGCCGCGCGCCAACTGGACGCCCGCCAGGTACAGTTCGCCGGCCACACCGGGCGGTACGGGGCGGAGTCCGGCGTCGAGGACATAGGTGCGGGTGTTCCACACCGGGCGACCGATCGGCACGGTGCCCGGGTCGGCGGCAACCTCGTGAGCGGTGACGTCGACGGATGCCTCGGTCGGGCCGTAGAGGTTGTGCAGGCGGCTGCCCGGGAGGACCTGGTGGAAGCGGGCGGCCAGCGGGGCGGGCAACGCCTCGCCGCTGCACATGACTTGGAGCAGGTCGGTGCAGTCGGCGGCGGCGGGCTCGTCGAGGAAGGCGCGCAGCATCGACGGCACGAAGTGGGCCGTGGTGATGTGCTGACGCCGGATCAGTTCGGCGAGGTAGACCGGGTCCTGATGGCCTTCCGGGCGGGCCACGACGAGCGTGGCCCCGGTGATCAGCGGCCAGAAGAACTCCCACACCGACACATCGAACCCGGCCGGGGTCTTCTGCAGCACCCGGTCGTCGGCGTCGAGGCGGTACGTGTCCTGCATCCACAACAGGCGGTTGGTGATGCCCTGGTGGGGGACGGAGACGCCCTTGGGGCGGCCGGTGGAGCCGGAGGTGTAGATGACGTAGGCGGGGTGGCGAGGGTCCTGGGCGGTGGGCAGCGGCGCGTACGCCGGGCCGTCGGGGGCGCCGTCCGCGTCCACCGTGAGGGTGGGCACGTCGCTGTCCGGGAGGGTGAGGCTCTCTTTGGTGATCAGGCAGACCGGGCGGGCGTCGGTGAGTGTGTAGGCGAGCCGCTCGGCCGGGTAGCCGGTGTCGAGAGGCAGGTAGGCGGCGCCCGCGCGGTGGACAGCGAGGAGGGACACCACGAGGGCGAGAGAGCGGGGCAGGGCGACGGCGACGACGGCCTCGGCCCGCGCTCCGTGTGCGGCGAGGGTGTGCGCCAACTTCTCCACCCGCAGGTCGAGTTCGGCGTAGGTGAGGGCGGTGTCCTCGAAGACGACCGCCGTTGCCTCGGGGGTGCGGGCGACCTGGGCACGGAAGAGTTCCGGGAGGGTGAGGTCGGGGACGGTGCGTGCGGTGTCGTTCCAGTCGGTGAGGACGAGGGTGCGTTCGTCGTCGCGCAGGACATCGAGTGCGCCGACACGTCGGTCGGGGTCCGTGGCGACCTGAGCGAGCAGCAACTCAAGCCGCTGGGCGAGGAGTTCGGCGGTCGACTCGTCGAAGAGGTCGGCGCTGTACTCGATCCAGCACCGCATCCCGTCCTCACCCTGCTCGACGAAGTCGAAGCTGAGGTCGAACTTCGCGCCCTGCTGGCCGAGTTCCTCGCGGCGGGCGACAATGCCGGGCAGGGCGGGGGTGGCGCCCTCGTCGTCGAGGTGGACGACCATCACCTGGAACAGCGGGTGCCGGGCCAGTGAGCGGGGCGGGTTGACCGCCTCGACCAAGCGCTCGAAAGGCAGGTCCTGGTGTTCGTAAGCGGCAAGGTCGGTGTCCCGGACGCGGGCGAGCAGATCGGCGAACGTGGGATCACCGGACAGATCGGTGCGCAGGACAAGGGTGTTGACGAAGAAGCCGACCAAGTCTTCGAGGTGTTCGTCGCCCCGCCCTGAGATGGGCGCGCCGAGCGGGATGTCGTCCCCGGCGCCGAGCCGGTGGAGCAGTGCGGCGACGGCGGCCTGGACGACCATGAACATACTGACGCCGTGGCGGCGGGCCAGCGCACGCAGGTCGCCGGTCCGTTCGGCATCGAGCTTCAGGCCGACCGCGCCACCCCGGTGACTGCTCTCCAGTGGGCGGGGACGGTCGGTGGGCAGGGCGAGTTCGTCCGGCAGCCCCGCCAAAGTGTCCTGCCAGTAGGCGAGTTGGCGGGACTGTCGGCTGTCCGGGGCGTCGGGGTCGCCGAGGGCCTCGCGGTGCCAGAGGGCGTAGTCGGCGTACTGCACGGGCAGCGGGGCCCATGTGGGTGCGTGTCCATCACGGCGAGCGTCGTACGCGATGGCCAGGTCACGCCACAGCGGGCCGTCGGACCACTGGTCGCCGGCGATGTGGTGCAGCACCAGCAGCAGGACGTGCTCGCCCTCGCTCACCTCGAACACGTGTGCGCGCAGCGGGAGTTCACGGTCGATCTCGAAGCCGCGCGCGGCGGCCTCGGCGAGCCGGTCGGGCAGTTCGGTGTCCGTGACGTGGCTGTGGTGGAGAGGCACGGAGGCTTCGTCCAACACGACCTGGTGGGGGCGGCCGTCCCGTTCGGGGAAGACCGTGCGCAGGCTTTCGTGTCGTACGGCGAGGTCGTCCAGGGCTGCGGACAGTGCGTCCCGGTCGAGCGTGCCGGTGAGTCGCCAGGCGGCCGGGATGTTGTACGTGGCTCCCGGGCCCTCGATGCGGTGCAGCAGCCACAGTCGCTGTTGGGCGTAGGAGAGCGGGAGTTCGTCGGGCCGGTCTGCGGGGACGAGGGCGGGCAGTCCGCCGACCCGGTCGTCGAGGCGGGCCGCGAGGAGCGCGGGCGTGGAGGCCTCGAAGACGGTACGGACGGTGAGGTCGGCGCCAAGTACCGTGCGGACGCGGCTGACCAGGCGCATGGCGAGCAGGGAGTGGCCGCCGAGGGTGAAGAAGTCGTCGTCGGCGCCGACGCGTTCGAGACCGAGCACGTCACCGAAGAGTCCGGCGAGGATCTCCTCACGCGGACTGCGGGGCGAAGTGCGCGCGTCCGTACCGGTGTTGGTCGTGAAGTCGGGGGCGGGCAGGGCGGCGCGGTCGAGCTTGCCGTTGGGGGTCAGGGGCAGCGCGTCGAGGGTGACGAAGGCGGCGGGGACCATGTGGGCGGGGAGTGCGGTGGTCGTGTGGGCGCGCAGGACCGTCACGTCCACCGATCCGCTGCCGTCCCCGGCCGGGACCACGTACGCCACCAGGCGCTGCTCCCGGACCACGACGACGGCGTGGCCGACGGACGGGTGCGCGGTCAACGCGCCCTCGATCTCGCCGGGTTCGACGCGGAAGCCGCGTACCTTCACCTGGTCGTCGGAGCGGCCCAGGTACTCGATCGTGCCGTCGGCGTTCCAGCGGGCCAGGTCGCCGGTGCGGTACATGCGGGTGCCGGGCACGCCGTACGGGTCGGCGACGAACCGCTCGGCGGTCAGGCCGGGCCGGTCGAGGTAACCGCGAGCCAGTTGGACGCCCGCGAGGTACAACTCGCCCGGGACACCGGGCGGGACGGGGCGCAGGCCGGCGTCGAGGACGTAGGTGCGGGTGTTCCACACCGGGCGGCCGATCGGGACGTTCGTCGCGTCGGGGCCGATCTCCACCGCCGTGACGTCGACCGAGGCCTCGGTCGGGCCGTAGAGGTTGTGGAGTCCGGTGGTGGTCAGGGTGGTGTGGAAGCGGTGGGTGAGGGTGACGGGCAGGGCCTCACCGCTGCACATCACTCGGCGCAGGCCGGTGCAGTCGGCTGCGGCCGGTTCCTCCAGGAAGAGTTGGAGCATGGAGGGCACGAAGTGGACGGTGGTGACGTCCTGTTCGCGGATGAGGCGGGCCAAGTAGGCCGGGTCGCGGTGGCCTTCGGGGCGGGCGACCACCAGCGTGGCGCCGGTGATCAGCGGCCAGAAGAACTCCCACACCGACACGTCGAAGCTGGACGGCGTCTTCTGGAGCACCCGGTCGGCGGCCGTCAGACCGTACGCGTCCTGCATCCAGAGCAGCCGGTTGACGATGCCCTCGTGCGGGACGACGACGCCCTTGGGGCGACCGGTCGAACCCGAGGTGTAGATGACGTACGCGGGGCTCGACGGGTCGTAGGACGTGGGGAGTTGGCCCTCGGGGCCCGTCGGCAGGGTGTCGCGGATGACGTACACCGGGCGGGCGTCCTCGACCATCAGGGCGAGGCGCTCCTCCGGGTAGTCCGGGTCGAGCGGGAGGTAGGCGGCACCGGCTCGGTGTACGGCGAGGAGGGCGACGACGAGTTCGAGTGAGCGCGGGAGGGCTACGGCCACGGTCTGCTCGGGGCCTGCGCCGAGTGCGGTCAACACCCCGGCTGTGCGCTCCACTTGGGCGTCCAGCTCGGCGTATGTCAGCTCCTGCCCCTCGAAGACGAGGGCCGTGGCGTCGGGGGTGCGGGCGGCCTGGGCGCGGAAGAGTTCCGGGAGGGTGGTGGCCGGGACGGGGTGGTCGGTGGCGTTCCACTCCTCCAGGACGAGGGCACGTTCGGCGTCCGCCAGGAGGTCGAAGTCCCTTACCGCGCGGTCGGGCTCGGCCGCCGCGTGGTCCAGCAGGCGGGCCATGCGGGCGGCGATTCGTTCTGCGGTGCCGTGATCGAAGAGGTCGGTCGCGTACTCCAGGAGCAGGACCACCCGGTCACTGCCCGTCTCGTCGACGAAGGTGAAGTGCAGGTCGAACTTGGCCATGCCGGTGTCTATGTCGAACCACTCGGTCGCCAGGCCGAGCACGTCCGGATCGCCTTCGGGGCGGTGGTGGTAGCCGAGCATGACCTGGAAGAGCGGGTTGCGGCCGGCGACGCGGGGCGGGTTCAGGGCCTCGACGACCCGGTCGAAGGGCAAGTCCTGGTACTCGAAGGCGGCGAGGGACGACTCCCTTACCCGGCCGAGGAGTTCGCGGAAAGTCAGCTCGTCGCCGGACACATCGGTGCGCAGCACCAGCGTGTTGACGAAGAAGCCCACCAGGTCGGCGAGGGCCTCGTCGGTACGGCCCGCGATGGGGGCGCCGAGCGGGATGTCGTCGCCCGCGCCGAGCCGGTTCAGCAGGGCCGCGGTGGCCGCCTGGAACAGCATGAACATGCTGGTGCCGGTGGCGCCGGAGAGGTCACGCAGGGCGTGGCCGGTGGCGGTGGGGAGTTCCAGACGGACCTTGCCGCCGTGGCCGGTCGGTCCGGCGGGGCGCGGTCGGTCGGTGGGGAGGGCTAGTTCGTCGGGCAGGCCGCGCAAGGCGTCGGCCCAGTGGGCGAGTTGGGCCTCGCCGGTACGGGCGAGGAGGTCGTCCTGCCAGAGCGTGTAGTCGGCGTACTGCACGGGCAGCGGCGCCCATTCGGGCGCCCGTCCCTCGCGACGGGCCGCGTAGGCGGTGTCGAGGTCGGCGAGGAGGGGGCGGTCGGACCACTCGTCGGTGGTGATGTGGTGCAGGACCACGGCGACGACGTGCTCGTCCGCTCCGAGCCTGAACACCTCACAGCGCAACGGGAGTTCGGTAGTGAGGTCGAAGGGGCGGCGCTGGGCGGACTCGATCAGCGCGGGCAGCTCGTCCTCGGCGCAGTCGACGACTGTGGAGACGGGATGAGCGTCGGCGGCCGGGATGATCCGCTGGTACGGCTCGCCCTCGTGGGTCGGGAAGACGGTCCGCAAGGCCTCGTGGCGGCCGGCGACATCCCGCAGGGCGGCAGACAGTGCCTCGGTGTCGAGGGCGCCGCGCAACCGGAAGACCAACGGGAAGTTGTACGCGACGCCGCTGCCGGTGATCTCCTCGACGAGCAACAGCCGTCGCTGGGCGGCCGACAGCGGAATGCGGGCGGGTCGTTCGGCGACCGGGGTCACTGCCGGGCGGGCCGGGCTCGCCTGGTCGGCGCGGCCCGCGAGCAGGGCCGGGGTGGGGGCCTCGAAGAGGTCTCGGATGGCGAGTTCGGCGCCGAGTTCGGTGCGGGCGCGGCTGACCAGGCGGGTGGCGAGGAGTGAATGGCCGCCCAGGTCGAAGAAGTTGTCCTCGGCGCCGACCTCGGGCAGGCCCAGCACCTCGGCGAACAGGCGGCAGAGCACCTCTTCCTGCGGGGTGCGCGGGCCGCGTCCGCCGCCGAGGGCGACGGCGGGTTCGGCGTCGGGCAGGGCGCGGACGTCGAGCTTGCCGTTGGCGTTCATAGGCAGGCCGTCGACGGTGACGAAGGCCGACGGGACCATGTAGTCGGGCAGTTCACGGCCCAGGTCGTCCCGCAGCCGCCGTACCAGCGCGCTCGCCTCGCGGGCAGCGGTGGGGTCGTTGGCGTAGGGGTGCGTACCGCCGCCGGGCCTGAACAGGCCGCCGGTCAGGCGTAGTTCGGCGGACTTCAGGAAGACGGCGTCGTAGGTCCCTGTCTCCCCCGACCAGGTCGTCAGCACCTGGTATCCGGCCGCCGTGCCGAGTTCGTGCAGGTGCTCGGGGTCGACGCCCGACTCGGTCGTACGGCCGTCGGGGATGCCGGTGAAGCGGAGCGCCTCGGGCCGTTCGCCGCGCGGGCGTTCGGACGTGGCTCCGGTCGCGGACCAACCGCCGCGCAGGAGTTCACCGATCGCCTCGGCCGACGACCAGTCGCCGCGCAGGAGTTCACCGATGGTGTTGCCGGTGGCCCAGTCGACGGACGGGATGCTGTCCAGGCGTACGTCCGGCTCGTCGGCGTAGAGGACGACGTCGTAGCGGTGGCGGGACAGTTCGTTGTGGTGGTGGGCGCGCTTGGTGCGCAGGTCGACGCCGTAGCCGAGGGTGGTGAAGTAGTCGGGGTCCACGAGGAGTTCCTTCTCCAGGCGCAGGCCTCGTTCCACCGCTCGCTCCAGGTCTTCCTCGGTGGTGCCCCGGGTGCGCTGGATCTCGGTGTGGAAGGTGCCGGCGAGCCGCAGGTTGCGGACGTCGCCGACGAACAGGGCGCCGCCGGGCGCGAGCAGTTCCATGGCGCCGTGCAGCACGGCGGTCAGGTGGTCGATGCTCGGGAAGTACTGGATGACGGAGTTGATGACGATCGTGTCGAAATAGGCGAACGGCAGACCGCTCAGGTCCTCGGCCGGGCGGCAGCGGAGTTCGACCTTGGAAGCGAGGGCGGGGTCGCGCCGTACTTCCTCGCCGATCTTGCGAATGACGGGCGCGGCGAAGTCAGTTGCCCAGTACGCCTCCGCGTCGGGGGCGAGCCGGGACAGCAACAGGCCTGATCCGACGCCGATTTCGAGGATGCGGCGGGGCTTGAGGGCGCCGATGCGGGCGAGGGTGGCCTCGCGCCATTCGTGCATCTCCTCGAAGGGGATGGGCTGTCCGTCGTAGGAGCTGTCCCAGCCGTCGTACTGCTCGGTGAAGACGGCGGTGCCGATCTCCTCGTACTCGTCGGAGTAGATCTCCTGCCACTCCCCGACCTGCGCGGCCTCGGCGGCGGTGCGTTCGGCGGAGTCGGCGCCGGAGGGGACGACGTAGCCGACGAGGCGTTCGTCGCGGACGACGACGGCGGCCTGGGCGACCAACGGGTGGCGGCTGAGGGCGGTTTCGATCTCGCCGGGTTCGATGCGGTAGCCGCGGATCTTGACCTGGTCGTCGGTGCGGCCGAGGAAGTCGAGGTTGCCGTCGGGGTTGCGGCGGACCAGGTCGCCGGTGCGGTACATGCGTTCGCCGGGTTCGCCGAACGGGTCGGCGACGAAGCGCTCGGCGGACAGCGCGGGGCGGTCCAAGTAGCCGCGGGCCAGGCCGATTCCGGCGATGTACAGCTCGCCGGGGACACCGTCCGGCACCGGGCGCAGCCAGGCGTCGAGGATGTGGGCGCGGGTGCCGCGGATGGGCTTGCCGACGGTCGGGGTGTCGCTGTCGAGGGTGCCGCCGCCGAGGGTGTTGATGGTGTACTCGGTCGGCCCGTACAGGTTGTAGCCGTACGTGCCCTCGGTGTCGCGCAGCGCGGTCCACACCGTCTCGGGGACGGCCTCGCCGCCGAGCAGGACGAGCGGCGGGACGTGGCCCTCCAACAGGCCCTGCTCGATGAGGAGTCGGGCGTAGGTGGGGGTGACGTTGACGACGTCGACGCGGTGCCGTTCGCAGTAGGCGACCAGTGCTTCGGCGTCACGCCTCAACTCCTCGTCACAGACGTGCACTTCGTGCCCCTCAACGAGCCACAGCAGCTCTTCCCACGACATGTCGAAGGCGAAGGACACGGTGTGCGCGATGCGCAGCCGCCGCCCGCCGGCCGAGGCGATGGCGGGCTCGAAGATCTCCTTCTGGTGGTTCAACTGCATGTTCGTCAGGCCCCGGTAGGGGGTGACGACACCCTTGGGGCGGCCGGTGGAGCCGGAGGTGTAGATGACGTACGCGGGGTGTTCGAGGCTGAAGCGGAGGCGGACGGGAGCGCCCGACTGGCCCGCCAACTCCCCCTTGATCTCAAGGGTGTCGAGCAGCACGCGGGTCATCTCACCGTCCAGCGTGGCCGATACGGCCGTGGTGCTGAGCAGCAGAAGCGGGCGGGCGTCGGCCAGCATCAGGGAGAGACGGTCGGCCGGGTGGTCCAACTCCAGGGGGAGGTAGGCCGATCCGGTGCGCAGGACCGCGAAGAGGGCGACCACCATGTCGAGGGAGCGCGGCAGGGCGAGGGCGACAACCTGCTCGGGGCCTGCGCCCCGGTCGATCAGGAGCCGCGCCAACCGGTTTACGGCTGCGTCGAGTTCGGCGTACGTCATGCTGCGCTCGCCGAAGACGAGGGCCCGTTCGTCCGGGGTGCGTTCCGCCTGCGCGGCCAGCAGGTCGGCGATGGTGTCCTCGGGGTCGGGGACACGACTGGCCGCCGACTCCCGCCGTAGCGCCGCGTGTTCGGCGGGCAGGAGCGGGTCGAGGGAGCCGACCGGTGCCGTGAGGTCGGCGGTGAGGCGGTCGACGAGCAGAGCGAAGCGGTCAACGAGGGCCTGGGCCGCGCCGGTTGGGACGAGGTCGGGGCGGTGGGTGAGGGTGACGGCGATCTCGCGGCCCGGGGTGATGACGAGGTTGGCCGGGTAGTGGGTGGCGTCGACGTTGGCGACGGCCGTGGCGCCGTGCCGGGTCTTCAGGTCCGCCAACCGCTCCTCGGTGTCGTTGTTGCGCAGCACGAACAGCGTGTCGAAGAGCTTGCGGTGCCCGGTCTCGGCCTGGAGCACGCCGAGGCTCAAGTGCTCGTACGGCATGAGGTCGAGGCGTTCGCCCTGGATACGGCGGAGCAGGTCGAGGACCGGTTCGGCGGGGTCGAGGGCGATGCGGGTCGGGACGGTGTTGAGGAACAGGCCGATGATGTTGCCGACGTCCGGGACCTCGCTGGGGCGGCCGGCGACGGTCGTACCGAACACGACGTCGGCGCGGCCGGTCGCGGAGGCGAGGGTGAGTCCCCAGGCCGCGTTGAGGATCGTGTTGAGGGTCAGGCCATGGATCGGGGCCAACTCGCGGAGCCGGTCGCCGAGTTCGGCGGGCAGGCGTACGTCGAGCTGGTCCGGGATGACCGGTTCGAGACCGTCGGTCGCGGTGGGCGCGAGCAGCGTCGGCTCGTCGAGACCGGCGAGCGCGGCGCGCCAGGCGGCCGTGGCGACCGAGTCGTCCTGCTCCTCCAGCCAGGTCAGGTAGTCGCGGTAACTGCCGGGTGCGGGCAGGGCGTTGGCGTCGCCGCCCGTCTCGTAGAGGGCGAACAGCTCGTCGAGGAACAGCCAGGCCGACCAGCCGTCCCAGAGGATCAGGTGACGGCCGATGACGAGGCGGTCGCCGCGTTCCGCGCCGAGGCGGAGCAGGAGGAGGCGGAAGAGCGGGGGTGCGGAGAGGTCGAAGCGGCGGTTGCGCTCGGCGTCCGTCAACTCCCGCAGGAGTACGTCCTGTTCGGCGGCGGAGAGGAGGGAGAGGTCGACCTCTTCGAGGGGGATCTCCGGGTCCTCGACGATGAACTGCACCGGCTGGTCCAGGCCGTCGCTGGTGAAGCCCGCCCGCAGGCCCGGGTTTCGGTCGAGGAGCGTGCGGACGGCGGCGCGCAGACGAATGGTGTCGAGGCGGGTCGCGAAGTCGAAGGTCTCGTGGACGGTGTAGACGTCCAACGCGCCCTCGTCGTACGCCGAGTGGAAGAACAGGCCCTCCTGGAGCGGGGCCAGCGGCCATACGTCGGCGACCTCCGCCGGGGCGGCGACGGCGCGGACGCGGGCGTGTTCGGCCTCGGTGAGGGTGAAGGCCTCAACTCGGCCGCTCGGGGCAGCTGTTGCGGTACCGGCCGACCTCGCGAGAGCGGCCGGGGTGCGGTGCGTGAACACGTCGCGCGGGCTGAGGTCCAGGCCGGCCGCGCGGGCGCGGCTGGCGACGCCGATGGAGCTGATGCTGTCGCCGCCGAGACGGAAGAAGTCGTCGTCCGGTCCCGCGTCCTCGATGCCGAGGACGGCCGCGAAGATCTCGGTGAGCTGCTGCTCCAACGGCCCTTCGGGCAGGCGCCGTTCGGCACGCTCGGCCTCGGGGGCGGGCAGCGCGGCCTGGTCCAACTTGCCGCTGGGGGTGAGCGGGAGGTCGTCGAGGACGACGTACGCCTCCGGGACCAGGGGGGCGGGCAGCGCGTCGGCGAGGGCGGCGCGCAGGGCGGCGGGGTCGAGCGTGCCTCCGGATGACGGCACCGCGTAGGCGACGAGCCGCTGGTCGCGGATGACGACGGCGCCCCTCGCCACGCCCTGCACTCGCGTCAACTCGGCCTCGATCTCGCCGAGTTCGACTCGGTTGCCACGGAGCTTGACCTGGCGGTCGGTACGGCCGAGGTAGTCGATCGTGCCGTCGGGGCGGCGGCGTACCAGGTCGCCGGTGCGGTACATGCGGGTGCCGGGTTCGGTGGCGTACGGGTCGGCGACGAAGCGGTCGGCGGTGAGCGCGGGACGCCTGTGGTAGCCGCGGGCCAGCTGGACGCCGGTCAGGTACAGCTCGCCGGGTACGCCGTCGGGGACCGGGCGCAGGCATGAATCGAGCACGCGCAGGCCGGTGTTCCACACGGGTCGGCCGATGGGCACGGTGGTGTCGGACGAGCCGTCGTAGGCGTGGTAGGTCACGTCGACGGCGGCCTCGGTGGGGCCGTAGAGGTTGTGCAGCGGGACGCCGGTCAGTTCGTGCCAGCGGTGGGCGGCGGACCCGGACAGGGCCTCGCCGCTGCTGAACACGCGGCGCAGGCTGCCCGCCCACGCCGGGTCGGCGGTGACCTCGTCGGAGGCGAGGAACGCGTCCAGCATCGACGGCACGAAGTGCATCGTCGTGACGCCCTCGGACCTGATCAGGCGGGACAGATAGGCGGGGTCGCGGTGTCCGTCGGGGGCGGCGAGGACGACTGCGGCGCCCTCGCGCAGCGCCCAGAAGAACTCCCACACGCTCACGTCGAAACTGGACGGCGTCTTCTGCAACACCCGGTCATCGGCGGCGAGTTCGTACTGGCCCTGCATCCAGGCCAGCCGGTTGACGATGGCGCGGTGGGTGACGACGACGCCCTTGGGGCGGCCGGTGGAACCGGAGGTGTAGATCAGGTAGGCGGGGTCGTCGGGGCGGGCGGGGTCGGGAGTTCCGCCGAACAGAGCCTCGTCGCCCTCCGCGTCCACGCGCAGCACGTCCAGGCCCTCGATCAACGGCAGCCGGTGCGCGTCCTGTTCGGTCGTGACGACCGTCGTCGCCCCCGAGTCGGCCAGCATGTACGCGAGCCGCTCGGCCGGATAGTCCAGGTCGAGAGGCAGATACGCGGCCCCCGACTTCAGGACACCCAGCAGCGCCACCATCAGCTCCGCCGAGCGGGGTACGGCGACGGCGACGAACCGCTCCCGGCCGGCGCCCCTGGCCCGCAGCCGTGCGGCCAACTCCTCTGCTCGCCCGTCCAGTTGGGCGTAGGTGAGCGTGGTCGTACCGTCGTAGACAACAGCCGTCGCGTCCGGAGTGCGCATGACCTGCTCGGCGAACGCGGCGGCGAGCGTGGTGGCCGGAACCGGCCGCGTCTCCCCCGCCGGGTGGGCGTCCTCCAGCTCCTCCGGCGTCAGCAGGTCGAGGTCGGCGACGCGGGCGCCGGGGTCGTCCGCCAGCGCGTGCAGGATGAGGGTGAGCCGGTCGGCGAGGGACTGTACGGCGTCGGCGTCGAGACGGCGGGCATGGTGCTTGAGGCGCAGGTCGAGGCGGCGGCCGGGCTTGACGATGAGGGCCAGGGGGTAGTGCACGGCGTCGTGGAAGGCGTGTCCGGCGACGGCGATCGTGCCGGTGGGGTCGGTGATGCCCGGGGCGCCCTCGCCGCCGGGGTAGTTCTCGAACACCACGAGGGTGTCGAAGAGTTCACCGTCGCCTGCGTGCCCGGTGGCGCGCTGGATGTCGGCGAGGCCGAGGTGCTGGTGGTCGAGGAGCGCGCTCTGCTCGTCCTGGAGCCGGTCGAGCAGCCCGCCCAGGGTGTCCCCCGGAGCCCAACGCAGCCGGGTGGGCAGGGTGTTGATGAACAGGCCGATCATCGACTCGATGCCGTCGACGGCAGCGTCACGTCCGGCGACCGTGGTGCCGAACAGCACGTCCTCGCGGCCCGTCATACGGCCGACGAGCAGACCCCAGGCACCCTGGACGAGCGTGCCGAGGGTGACCCCGCGTTCGCGGGCACGGGCCGCGAGCCGGGAGGTGACCCGCTCGCTCAACTCGACACGGATCTGGGCGGGTTCGACGGGTCCGGCGGGCGCGGGGGTCTCGACGAGTCGGGTGGGTTCCTCCACCCCTGCGAGCGCGGCGCTCCAAGCGGCTCGGGCCGCCTCACGGTCGGCGCCGGCGATGCGGCGGAGGTAGCCGCGGTAGGGGGCGACTTCGGGGAGAGGGGTCGGGTTCTCGCCGTACAGGGCGAGGAGTTCGCGGTGCAGGACCGGCAAGGACCAGCCGTCCGCGACGATGTGATGGAACGTCAGGACCAGGCGGCTGCGGTCCTCGCCGAAGCGGATGAGGGCGCAGCGGATCAGCGGCGGGCGGGCGAGGTCGAGGCGGTGGGCGCGTTCGTCGGCGGCGACGGCCTCGGCGAGGGTGCGGCGGACGGTGGTGTCGTCCTGTGCGCCCAAGTCGACCTCGCGCCAGGGCAGTTCGAGGCCGGAGGCGATGAGCTGGACCGGGCGGCCGTCGGGGGTCTGGCGGAAGCAGGCGCGCAGCGGGGCGTGCCGGTCGACGAGTCGTTGGGCGGCCTCGCGCAGCAGGGTGCCGTCGACCGGTCCGGACAGCTCGATGACCTGCTGGACGACATACGCGTCGAGTTCGGCGCCGTCCACCAGCGCGTGGAAGAAGAAGCCCTCCTGGAGCGGGCCGAGGGGCAGTACCTCCTCGACGGCGACGGGGAACTCGCCCTGGACGGAGGCGAGTTCTTCAGCGCTCAGCGTCTGCCACGGGGTCTCTTCGACGAGGTCGGCGGTACCGGTCCGCGCGACCGTGGCGAGTTCGGCGACCGTGCGGTGCCGGAAGACGTCTCGCGGGGTGAGTTCCAGGCCTGCCCGGCGGGCGAGGATGAGGAGTTGGACGGCGACGATGCTGTCGCCGCCGAGCGCGAAGAAGTCGTCGTCGACGCCGACCGAGGGCACCTTGAGCGCCCGTGCGTACAGGTCGCACAGCAACTGCTCGCGGGCCGTCCCGGGCGCCCGGCCCGCGCTCAGCAGGCGGGTGAGGTCCGGGACGGGCAGCGCGGCGGCGTCGAGCTTGCCGCTCGGGGTGACGGGCAGCCGGTCCAGCGGCACGAACGCGGCCGGGACCATGTAGTCGGGCAGGTACTCGGTGGCGTGTGTCCGCAGGGTCGACATGAGGGCGTTGACGTTGCGGAAGGGCGCGGGGCGGTTGGTGAGCGGGTGACCGCCGCCGGGACGGTAGTCGACCATGCCGACGTCGGCTCCGGCAGGGACGAACACGGCGTCCAGGCTGCCGTCCTCCGCACCCCCGTTCCAGGTGAGCGCCACCTCGTAACCGTGCCGCGCGGCGACCTCGTACAGGGCCTCCGGTTCGACACCGTACGACCCGGCGGCCGGCCTGCTGCTGTCGTCGAGGGCGTCGAGCGCGGCGAGGTCGTCGGCGAGACGGGAGTTGGGGATACCCGTGATCCGCAACCGGTCCGGGCTTCGGCTCCCGGCGAGCAGCTCGTCCAGCGCCTGCACCGAACCGAGCGCGGGCCAGGGCGACTCGGGGATCTCCTCGGAGGCATCCAGCTGCGGTCGCAGGACAACGTCGTAGCGGTAGCGGGTGAGTTCGTTGTGGTGGGTGCCGCGCTTGACGCGGATGTCGGCGCTGAGGCCGTCGAGGCTCGTGAAGTAGTCGGGGTCTACGAGGAGTTCGCCCTCCCAGGCGACGGCTCGGTCCACGGCGGCGCGCAGGGCTTCCTTGTCGTCGTGCGCCTGCTCGTCCCGTACCCGTCCGCTCTCGACGGCCGCGCTCAGGGTGCGGAGCAGACGCAGGTTGCGTACGTCGCCGACGAACACCGCGCCGCCGGGTGCGAGAAGGGCGGCCGCGGCACGGAGTACGCCCGTGAGGTAGTCCCCACCGGGGAAGTACTGGATGACGGAGTTCACGACGATCGTGTCGAAGTGGCCCTCGGGCAGATCTGCGAGGTCGTGCGCGGGGCGGGCCAACAGGGTGACGCGGTCGGCGAGTTCGGGGACGGCGGACACCTGGGCGTCCAGGGCGCGTACGGCCTCCTCGGAGAGGTCGGTGCCCCAGTACTCCGTGCAGTCCGGGGCGAGCCGGGACAGCAACAGGCCGCTGCCGACGCCGATTTCCAGGATGCGGCGGGGTCGTAGCGCGCGGATGCGGTCGAGGGTGGCCTCGCGCCACTCGCGCATGTCGGCGAGGGGGATGGGCAGGCCGTCGTACATGCTGTTCCAGCCGGCGAAGTTCTCCTCGAAGCCGTCCGATCCGGCTGCGGAGTAGAGGAGTTCGTGCAGGTCCTTCCACTCGGCCACCCCCTCGTCGGGGCTCGGTTCGGCGTCCAGCGAGGGCACGACGTAGGCGGCGAGGCGGCGTTCGCCGGGGCGGTCCTCGCGGACGACGACGGCGGCCTGGTCGACGAACGGGTGGGAGCGCAGGACGGACTCGATCTCGCCGGGTTCGATACGGAAGCCGCGGATCTTGACCTGGGTGTCGACGCGGCCGTGGAACTCCAGGCGGCCGTCCGCCTTCCAGCGGACCAAGTCGCCGGTGCGGTAGAGGCGTTCGCCGGGTGCGGCGGTCATGTCGGCGGGGGCGGCGACGAAGCGTTCGGCGGTGAGGGCGGGGCGGCCGAGGTAGCCGCGGGCCAGGCCGGCGCCGCCGAGGTAGAGCTCTCCCGTGACACCGGCGGGGACCGGGCGCAGCCGGTCGTCGAGGACGTAGGCGCGGGTGCCGGGGTCGGGGATGCCGATGGGCACGATGGTGCCGGCCGGGGTGTCCGGGTCGCACAGGCCGAGCGTGGAGTTGGTGGTGGCCTCGGTCGGGCCGTAGGCGTTGAACATCATCCGGCCGCGCGCGTAACGGCCGACCAGTTCGGGCGAGACGCGTTCCGTTCCCGCCAAGAGGGTTGCCTCGGGCGGGAGTTGGACGTCCTCGGGCATGGCGGCGAGCAGGGCCGGGGGCAGGATCATGAAGGTGATGCCGTGCTCGTCGGCGTAGTCCGCGAGGGGGGCGCCGGGGACGCGGCGGTCGGCGGGGACGACGACCAGGCGGCCGCCGGAGAGCAGGCCGAGGCACAGGTCCCAGAACGCGACGTCGAAGCTGGGCGAGGCGAACTGGAGGACCCGGCTGTGCGGGCCGATACCGAAGCGTTCCTGCTGGGTGGCGACGAGTTTCGCGACGCCCGCGTGGGAGAGGACCGTGCCCTTGGGGCGGCCCGTGGAGCCGGAGGTGTAGATGACGTAGGCCGCGTGCGCGGTCGTCAACTCGTCTGCGGTGGAGGGGCCTTGGGCCGGGTGCGCGGCCAGTTCGGCGACCGTCTCCGGGGCGTCGAGGACCAGCGGGTCGAGGTCCGGCGGGAGGTCGGGGGCGATCTCGGCGGTGGTGACGAGGCAGACCGGGCGGGCGTCGGCGAGCATGTAGGCGATGCGGTCGGCCGGGTAGTCGGTGTCGACCGGCAGATAGGCGGCGCCCGACTTCAGGACGGCGACCTCGGCGACGATCATGTCCGCCGAGCGCGGTACGGCGAGCGCCACGACCTGCTCGGGACCGGCCCCCCGGGCCACCAACGCGTGCGCCAACTTGGCGGCGCGGGCGTCGAGTTCGGCGTAGGTGAGGCGGACGTCCTCGTGGATGAGGGCGATCTCGTGCGGGCGGGCGGCGACCTGGTCGGCGAACATGCGGGGCCAGGTGAGCGCGGGAACGTCGTGCTCGGTGTCGTTCCAGCCGCGCAGGATGCGGTGCCGTTCGTCCGCGCCCAGGAGGTCGAGGTCGGCGACCGGGGTGTCCGGGCGGGCTACGGCGTCGGCGAGGAGCGTGCCGTAGTGGCCGAGGACCAGGTCGATGGTGGCGGGTGCGAAGAGGTCGGTGCGGTAGTCGGCAGCCACCTCCCCTTCGGCCACGGTCAGGGCGAGGTCCAGTGGGGCGTTCTCGTCCCAGGGGCTGGGCCCGAAGCCCGTGGCGCACAACAGGCCGCCGCCGCGGAAGGGTTCGGGGGCGAGGAGCTGTAGCAGATCGGTGGTCGGGAGGTGGTGGGCGGCGGCCTCCGCGCGTACGGCCTCGATCTGGTCGCGGAGTTGGGAGAACGGGGTGTCGCCGTCGATGGTGACGCGCAGCGGGAGGCCGTCATGGGCCACTGCCGTCTCGGTGGCCGTCGTACCGCCGTAGCGGTGCAACAGGGCGACGAAAGCCGTGAGTTGGGTGGCCTCATCGGCTGTCACGGCGAGGACCGCCGCGCGTCGCGCGCGGGAGAGCGCACCCTCCGCGCGTGGCGGACGGGGGTGGTCCAGCGGCAGGGACGTCTCCGGTACCGGTGACGCGAACCGCCGTCGCCAGAAGTCGTTCGTCGCCGTTACCTGTGCCGAAGAAAGCGTGTTGCCCGCCACAGCTGCCCGTGCCTCCCGATGCGTGTGGAACGGCTCAGCGGAGCCGCGACCGCTCGCATAGTAAGGTAAGCATTGCCTTACTTGATAGACCTACCCCGGAACCACAGGTCCACGTCACAGCCGCTGAGGTTATGCTCACCTAAGCTGCTGGAGGGGCCGTCCGGTGGTCCGCCAACAGGGCTCCAGGGCACGGAAGACGACATGGAGACCGGCAAAGTGGCTTCAGGCAGAAGGCTTCGCACCACGGTGCTGGTGACACTGATCGTCGCCCTCCTCGTCCTGCTGTCCCTGCTGTCGGTCGCCCTGGGCGCGCTCAGCGTCCCGCTCGACCAGGTCGTGCGCTCGGTCCTCGGGCATCCACCCAGCCGCCTCGTCGACAACGTCATCTGGTCGGTGCGCGTGCCCCGCACACTGCTCGGCCTGACGACCGGCGCCGCGCTCGGCCTGTCCGGCGCGCTGATGCAGGCCCTGACCCGAAATCCCCTCGCGGACCCGGGAATTCTCGGGGTGAGCGCGGGTGCGTCCTTCGCGATCGTCATGGCGGTCGGGGTGTTCGGGGTGGCCTCGCTGTACGGCTATGTGTGGTTCGCGTTCGGCGGGGCGCTCGTCGCGAGTGTCGTGGTCTTCTTCCTGGGGCGGATGGGCCGATCCGGGGCCACACCGGTCAAGTTGGCGCTCGCCGGAGTCGCCATCACCTCGCTGCTCCAGTCGTTCACCAGCGCCGTCGTCCTCACCGACCAGGACGCGCTGGACCGCTACCGCTTCTGGTCGGCCGGCACCCTCGCCGACCAGGACTCGGGCGAGCTGGTGCGCATCCTGCCCTTTCTCGCCGTGGGCGCGGTACTGGCCCTGGCCTGCGCGCCCGCCCTCAACAGCATGGCCCTCGGCGACGACGTGGCCGCCTCGCTGGGACGGCGGTTGGGTCTCGTACGGCTCCAAGGGGTCACCGCGGTCGTGCTGTTGACCGGCGCGTCGGTCGCCGTCATCGGTCCCGTGGTCTTCCTCGGCCTGGTCGTCCCGCACATCGCGCGGGTCCTCGCGCAGTACGCCGGGATCGGCCCCGACTACCGCTGGCTGCTGCCGCTCTCGGCCGCGCTCGCGCCCCTCCTGCTGCTGTCCGCCGACATCCTGGGCCGGATGGTGGACCGCCCGAGCGAGATCCAGGCCGGTGTCCTCGTCGCCTTCCTCGGCGGCCCGTTCTTCATCGTCCTGGTCCGCCGCCGGAAGCTCGCGGAGGTATGAGCGTGCCCACACCCGTAGTCGCTCCCCCACGCGCCGCCCTCGCCGACCGGCCGTTCCGGCTGACCGTGCCCCCGGTGTCCGGAATACTGCGTCCGCGCTTGCTGCTCACCGGAGTTGGCGTCGCGACCGGCGCGTTTCTCCTGTTCTGCTGGGGGCTGACCATCGGCGACTATCCCGTCGCCTTCACCGACGTCATCCGGGCCCTGTGGGGTTCGGGCGACGCGGGCACGGTCATCGTCGTCCAGGACCTACGGCTGCCCCGTGCCCTGGTCGGGCTTTTGGTCGGCGTCGCGTTCGGCGTCTCCGGGGCGGTGTTCCAGACGATGACCCGCAATCCGCTGGCCAGCCCCGACATGATCGGGCTCACCGAGGGCGCCGGAACCGCCGTGGTGGCGGCGGTAGTTCTCGGCTGGACCGGCGGACTCGGGCTGTCCACGCTGGGGTTGCTCGGCGCGCTCGCCACCGCGCTCCTCGTGTACGTGCTGGCATGGAAGGGCGGGGCCACCGGGTACCGCATCATCCTCGTCGGCATCGGGGTGTCCTGGATCTGCTCCAGCGCCACCAACTTCCTTGTGGCGCGCGGCAATCGGTTCGAAGCGGAGGCGGCCCTCGGCTGGCTGGTCGGCAACCTCAACGGCCGGACCTGGAACCAGGTGGACTCGCTGGCCATCGCCCTGGCCGTGCTGCTGCCGATCACGCTGGGCATGGGCCGCTGGATGCGGACGCTGATGCTCGGCGACGACGTGGCCGCCGGACTCGGCACACCCGTCCAACCCGTCCGGCTGGCCCTGCTGTTGGCCGGTGTGGGCCTGGTCGCCTTCGGTACGGCGGCTGCCGGGCCGGTCGCCTTCGTCGCGCTGGCCTGCCCGCAGATCGCCCAACGGCTGGCGGGCACCTCGTCGCCGCCCCCGCTCGTCTCCGGTCTCACCGGCGCGCTCGTCGTCCTCGGCTCCGATCTCCTCGCCCGCGAGGCGATCCCGGGGACGGAACTGCCGGTCGGGATCGTCACCGGCGCCCTCGGCGCGCCGGTCCTGCTGTGGCTGCTCATCCGCGCCAACCGCGCGGGCTCTGGAGGCTGATCGCATGTCGACCACTGACCCGCGCGTCCCGCGGACGTCCGAAGCACCGGCCCCGGGGCCCGAGTTGCGGGCACGTGATCTTCATCTCGCCTACGACGGACGGCCCGTGGTCGAGAACCTGAACCTCACGGTGCCGACCGGCCGGATCACGGCCATCGTCGGTGCCAACGCCTGTGGGAAATCAACCCTGTTGCGGGCACTCGCCCGGCTACTGGCCCCGCGCCAGGGGGTGGTGGAGCTGGACGGTGTCGCGCTGCGATCGGTCCCCACCCGCGAACTCGCCCGCAAACTGGGCATCCTGCCGCAGACACCGGTGGCGCCGGAGGGCCTCACCGTGCTCGACCTGGTCGGCCGGGGCCGTTCCCCGCACCAGACCTGGTGGCGGCAGTGGTCGGCGGCCGACGAGGAAGCCGTGCACGCGGCCCTCGAAGCGACCAGCCTCACCGACCTCGCCGAGCGCCCCGTCGACGAACTCTCCGGCGGCCAGCGGCAACGCGCGTGGATCGCCATGGCCGTCGCCCAGGGCACCCCGGTCCTGCTCCTCGACGAGCCGACGACCTATCTCGACCTCGCCCACCAGATCGACGTACTCGACCTGATCACGGACCTCAACCGGCGCGAGGGCCGCACGATCGTGATGGTCCTGCACGACCTCAACCAGGCCTGCCGGTACGCCGATCACGTCATCGCCATGAAGGCCGGCCGCATCGTGGCCGAGGGCGTGCCCGCCGACGTCGTCACCGAGGCGACCGTCGAGGACGTCTTCGACCTGCGCTGCCGGATCACACCCGACCCGGTCAGCGGCACGCCGTTGGTGATCCCGCTGGGGCGGCACCACCACGACGGCGCCCCCCGGGCCGAGAAGTCCGAGCAGACCGAGGACGCCGTCACAACGCGGTGAGGGCCGCGCCGCGGGCGGGCAGGGGTACCCGGTCGCGGAAATGTGACACTCAGGTGGGCAAGTGTCACATTTCTCGAACCACCACCCCCATCCCGCCCTACGCACCGGCAGTGTCCGCCGGCCGACGCGGGTAACCCCGCTCAGGGCCGGGACGTCAAGTACCCGCCCATCGTGCGGAAGTAGTCACCGGCCGCGTACTCGGTGCCGTCATCCGTGCGCACCCGGCGCACCAACAGGCCCTGGCTGCGCCCGGTGTGGGCGTCGGGGCCCGCCACTATGACCACACCGTCGCCCTCACGGATGAAGATCCGGCCCGGGGTGCCGCCGTAGCGTCCCTCGGAGACGGCCGCGGAGACGATCCTGAGCCGCTCGCCGCGATGGAAGGCGTACGCGTTCGGGTACGGGTCCGACTGGGCCCGTACGAGACGCTCCAGGCGTTCCGCGGGCCAACTCCAGTCGATGCGGCTGTCCTCGGCCGAGCGCTTGTGGAAGAAACTGGCGCGGCCGCGGTCCTGCGGGACCCACTGGCCGGCGTCGCGGCCGGAGGCGATCAGGTCGAGCGACTCGCGCACGATGGGCGCGATGAGGTCGACGGTCCGGTGGAACAGGTCGGTCGCCGTGTCGGTGGGTCCGACCGGTACCGAGCGCTGGATCAGGACGTCCCCGGCGTCGAGTTCGCCGTTCATGCGGTGCGCGGTGACGCCGACGCGCGGCTCGCCGTTGATGAGCGCCCAGATGATCGGCGAGAAGCCCGCGTACGACGGCAGCAGCGAGTCGTGGACGTTGAGGGTGCCGTGCGGCGGGAGGTCGAACAGCTCCGGCGGCAGCCAGGTGCGCCAGTTGTTGGCGACGATGATGTCCGGCCGTGCTTCCCGTACGGCGTCGAGGAGTTCGGCGTCGTCGGGGCGGTTGCGCAGCAGGACGGGGACGTCGTTCTTCTCGGCGAGTTCGGCGACGCTGTCGTCCCAGATCTTCTCGTAGGCATGCTCACTTTTCGGGTGGGTGACGACGAGAACGACCTCGTGGTCGGAGTCCAGCAACGCCTGCAGCGTGCGGTGACCCCAGGTCTGATAGCCGAGCATGACGACCCGCATGACGGTCCTTCCCTTCAACGACTCATTGCAAGGTAAGCCTTACCTTATCTAGCATTGGGCTGCCTGAGGGAGGCGATGCCACGGTGAAGTCACCGCTACTGGATTCCGAAGTGGTCCACGACATACTCGGAATCGGATTCGGTCCGTCAAATCTCGCTCTGTCCATAGCGGTTGAGGAGCACAACAAGAGCCTTCCGGCAGACAGCCGTCTCAACGCCCTGTTCCTGGAACGCCAGCCGCGCTTCGGCTGGCACCGGGGCATGCTGATCGACGACGCCACGATGCAGGTGTCGTTCCTCAAAGACCTGGTCACGCTGCGGAATCCGACCAGCGACTACAGCTTCCTCTGCTTCCTGCGCGAGCAGGGCAGACTGATCGACTTCCTGAACCAGAAGACCCTGTTCCCGCTGCGCGTGGAGTTCCACGAGTACTTCGAGTGGGCGGCGGAACGGGTCTCCCACCTGGTCTCCTACGGCAGCGAGGTCGTCGCCGTCGATCCGGTGCGCGGCGACGACGGCGAGATCGCCTACTTCGACGTCACCAGCCGCGACCCTGCGGGTTCCGGTACGACGATCACCCGCCGGGCGCGCAACATCAGCGTCGCGATGGGACTTGAGCCGCACGTCCCGCCCGGCCTCGAACTGGCCGAACGCATCTGGCACAACAGCGAGTTGATCCCCCGCGCGACCCGACTCGCCAACGCGGGCAGGCCCGTGCAGCGGGCCGTGGTGCTCGGCGCCGGGCAGAGCGCCGCCGAGGCGGTGGACTATCTGCACCGCACCTTCCCGGACGCCGAGGTGTGCTCGGTGTTCGCCAAGTACGGCTACACCCCGGCCGACGACAGCCCGTTCGCGAACCGCATCTTCGACCCGGAGGCGGTGGACGTCTACTTCTCGGCCCCGTCCGAGGTCAAGCAGTCACTCATCGACTACCACCGCTCGACCAACTACTCCGTGGTCGACATGGAGTTGATCGAGGCCCTGTACGCCACCGCCTACCGGGAGAAGGTGGCCGGCCGGGAACGGCTGCGCTTCCTCAACGTCTCCCGCATCCGCGCCGTCGACACCGTGGCGGACGGCGGTCTCGACGTCGCCGTGGAGTTCCTGCCCACCGGCGAGAAGCAGGTGCTGTCCGCGGATGTCCTGGTGCTCGCCACGGGTTACCGCCCCCGCGACCTGAGTTCACTCCTCGGCGAGGCCGCGAAGCTCTGCCTGCGGGACGACGGCGACGAGGTCCGCGTGGGCCGGGACCACCGCGTCGAGACAGTGCCGGAGGTGACAGCCGGCCTCTACCTCCAGGGCGGCACGGAGCACACACACGGGCTGACCAGCACGCTGCTGTCGACGGTCGCGGTACGCGCGGAGGAGATCCACCGCTCGGTACAGGCGACGAGGCTGCCCGCCTGACACCACCCCGACTCCCCGGACCCGGAGGGTACGGTCCCCTCCGGGCCCGGGGTTTTGCACGTCCGGGGCGGGGTTCTACACGTGGGAGGGGCGGCTCTCTCCGCGGTGCCGGGGACCGGGTTCGCCGAACACGCCTGCCACGCCCCGTACGGTCCTGACCGCCCCGCAGGTCGCCGCGATCCAGTCCACGGCCATCCGGTGGTCGTCGTGCGCGCGGTCGGCCACCGCGTCCGCGACGACGAAGGGCTCCATGTCCTGCATCCACGCGTCGGCCGCCGTCAGCAGCACCTGGGTGCGGGCGAACACCCCGACGATCACCGGCTGGTCGCGCCCCAACTCCGCGAGCCTGCGGCGCAGTCGGGTACCGGCGAACGCGCTGAACCGCTTCGCGACGAGCACGCTGTCGCCGACCTGCGGCCGGATCGCGTCCACGACGTCGCGGGAGTCCTCGCCGCCGGGCAGGCGTGGATGCCCGAAGCTGGTCTCCCGGCCGTCCGGTTCCCGCTCGGCGGTCTTGAGGGTGTACAGGACGGGGATACCGGCCGCCCGCGCCGACTCCGTCAACAGGCCGACTCCTGCGAGGAGTTCACCCACCGGCGCGGAGGACTCCCGCAGGACGTGCAGGAAGTGGTTCTGGACGTTCAGGACCACCAGCGCCGCGCGACCGGGGTCGATGGCCCAGCCCGTCCGGTCCGGGGGCAGCGCGGCGGAACCGGGCATGACGTACGGGACCATGTCGGATGACGGCATACGCGTCGGCCTCTCACCGCTCGTCGGACGTCATGGAGAGACGTCGCGGGATTGTGTCGCGGGGTTACGTCGTGGGGTTACGTCGTGGGGTTGGAGAACACGGGACCGGACTGAACCGGACCGGCTCAGTAAGGCCCGTGAGTCCAGCGGCCGTTGGTCATCGTGGCGTGGACGGGCATCGCACGCAGGGTGTCCGGGTCGGCGTCCAGGGGATCCGCGTCGACGACCACCAGGTCGGCCGGATCGCCGACCCGGATGAGCCGGCGCCCCCGGGCCGCGGCGACCAACGCGTCGGGGACGGACAGGCGTTGCTCCGGGTGCCAGACGGGCCGTTCGTCATCGGTGCGGTTGACGGCGGAGGCGATGGCGAGCCAGGGGTCGAGCGGCGACACCGGGGCGTCGGAACCGAACTCCAGCCGTGCGCCCGCGGCGAGCAGGTCGCCGTAGGCGAATGCGCGTTCGGTGCGCCCGGCCCAGTAACGGTCCGCCACGTCGCGGTCGTCCGTCACATGCCGGGGCTGCACTCCCGCAACCACTCCCAACTGGGCGAATCTCGGGAGGTCTTGAGGGCTCAGCAACTGCGCGTGCTCGATCCGGCCGCGGCAGCGCACCGCCTCGAAGGCGTCCAGGGCAACGGTGTTGGCGCGGTCGCCGATGGCGTGCACGGCGGGTTCGATGCCGTGCGCGGCGGCGTGCCGCATGAGCCGTACGAGCTCCTCGGGTGCCGTCTCCTCGATGCCGTGGGCGCCGTCCGTGCCCTCAAGTCCCGGGTAGGGGTCGCGGCACAGGGCGGTACGGGTGTTGAGCGAACCGTCCGTGAAGAGTTTCAGCGGGCCCATCCGGACCAGACTCCCGTCCGCGCCGACCTCGTCCCCCGTACGCAACCCTCGTTGGATCGCGGCCTCCAGATGACTGGGGTAGACCGCGGCCGACACCCGTACGGCGGGCCGGAATCGGGCCGACCGCCGTTGCCAGTCCGTGACCGTGTCGCCGTACTGGAAGTCGATGACACCGCTGACCCCGCGCGCGGCGGCGGCCCGGCAGGCCTCCTCGATCCAGCCGTCGACCACGTCGGTCGGGGCCGCTGGCAACGCGGAGAGGACCTCGAAAGCCTCGTGTTCCCTGATCAGGCCGGTGGGGTGATCACCCCGCCCCACGAGGGCGAGGCACGCGGAGTTGAGCCACGCCGCATGCAGATCGGCACTGACGAGAGCGACCGGCCGATCGGGCAACACCGCGTCCAGCAGCGCCTTGTGCGGGGCGTCGGCCCACAGCCCGTCCCGGAACCCGTACCCGTAGAGCACCGCGCCGTCGCCCACCCCTGCCCGCTCCCGGACGAGATCGGCGACGGCCCGCGCGGACCCGGTACCGGCCAGGTCGAGCCGGTGCCGGGCGCTCGCCCACTCCGCCAGGTGGACATGGGCGTCCCAGAGGCCGGGGAGCAACACCCGCCCGTCCAGATCGAGTTGCCGCCCACCGCCGACCTCGACACCCGATCCCGCGTCCGCGTCCGCCTCCGGTACGACGTGAGTGATCCGGCCGTCCGCCACCCGCACCCGGGCGAGCGGCCCACCGGCACCGAGCCGCACCCGGGTGAGGATCAGGACGCTTGGGTTGTCCGCCATAAGGGCCTCCAGGGGAATGCCGAGGGCACTCCTCCAACGATTCCACCAACTTAAGTAAGGCTTACCTTACCTCGTGGATCGTGCCCTCCGCCGCCTACTTCACGTCGACACTCGTCCGCACCCGCAGATCCCCCGCCGAGGCCGCCACCCACACAGCCCGCCGCCCGCTCCCCAGCACCCACGCATGCCGCTTCGCGTCCCACGACGACAAAGTACGCGCATCGACATGCACGGTAACCCGCCGCCGCTCCCCGCCCCGCAGCACGAGTCGCCGATAGCCCCCCAACACCCGCACGGCCTGGTCGAGTTGGAGCTTCGGTGAGCGACCGACGTACACCTGAGGCACGGCGACACCCTCCCGGCGCCCCGTGTTGCGGACCGTGAAGGTCACATCGAGCCCGAGCCCGTGCCCGTGCCCGTTCCACCGCGCCGCCGCGTCCTCGTAGGAGAAGGAGGTGTACGAGAGTCCGTGCCCGAAGGGGTAGAGCGGCCGGACGCCCTCCGCGTCGTACCAGCGGTAGCCGACGTGGATGCCCTCCGAGTACTCCTCGATGCCGTTCACGCCGGGGTAGCGGCGGGGGTCGCCGGCGACCGGGTGATGGGCGTCGTCGACCGGGAAGGACTGGGTGAGACGGCCGCCGGGGTCGCAGTCGCCGAACAGGACGGCGGTCGTGGCGGCGGCGCCCTCCTGGCCCGGGTAGTACATCTGGAGGACCGCGCCGGTGCGAGCCAGCCACGGCATCGCCGTAGAGGACGAGGTGTTGAGGACCACCGTGGTGCGCGGGTTCACGGCCGTCACCGCGTCGATCAAGTCGGCTTGATTTCCCGGGAGTTCGAGGGAGGTGCGGTCGAGGCCCTCCGTGGCGTCCTCGTAGGCGAACAGGACGACACCACGGGCGGCGCGCGCCGCGGTGACCGCCTCGGCGACGTCCTGCGCACGGGTCGCGCCGGTGATGCGCCGCAGCCGGAACAGCAGTCCGGCGTCGCCGCCCTCGGCGGTGATCTTCAGGCTGTGGCTGCCCTGGGCGAGGGTGAGGGTCCTGCGGCGGACGGAGAGGCCGTCGGGGTCGGCCGAGACCAGGCCGCCGGAGAAGTACTCGCCGTATCCGGCCGCGATGGGGAACAACTCCTCGCCGTCCAGGAGGACTTGGGGGCGGGCGGTGGGGGCGGAGGAGAAGTGCAGGACGAACGTCCACTCGTCGGTCTCGGTCACGGTGAGCGAGCCGTCGTACTGCCAGCTCTTGCCCGCGTCCACCCGCCGGCCCTCGCTGTCGAAGGCGGGGGTGAGGGCGGACGCGGGGATGGCCTTGCCGAACAGGTCCTCGCCGAGCGCGTACGTGACCCGGGTCCGTGAACCGGCCCGCGCCCTGATCGCGTCGAGCGGGCTGTCCGCGTGGTCCGGCACGACATGCGCGCTGCCGCCGCCGCTGACGAAGGGCAGGGTGCCGGTGGGGCCGATCACCGCGATGGTGCCGCCACTGGTCAGCGGGAGGGTGTGGTGTTCGTTGCGGAGCAGGGTCGCGCCCGCCTTGGCGACCTCCAGGGCTACGGCGGCACCGGCCTTCGCATCGCGGGCGGGGCGCGGCGGCACGCTGCCGTCGAGGAGCCCGAACCGGTCCATGACGCCGAGGACGCGGCGTACCGCACGGTCGACGTACGACTCGGGCAAACTGCCGTTCTGTACGGCCGACTTGAGGGGCGCGTCGAAGTAAGTGCCGTCCGGCATCTCCATGTCGAGGCCGGCCGTGATCGCGGCGACGGTGCTGTGCGCGGCGAACCAGTCGGTCATCACCCAGCCCTCGAAGCCCCATTGACCGCGCAGGATGTCGGTGAGGAGGGTCTTGTTCTCGCAGGCGAAGGTGCCGTTGACCTTGTTGTACGCGCCCATCACCGCACCGGTGCCCGCGCCCACGGCCGCTTCGAAACCGCGCAACTCGATCTCGTGCATGGTCTGTTCGCCGACCCGCACGTCGATGGAGTCGCGGTCCTTCTCCTGGTTGTTCATCGCGAAGTGCTTGACGGTCGCGATGAGTCCCTCGCCCTGGATGCCCTTGATCTCGGCGGCGACCAGATCACCGGCGAGCAGCGGATCCTCGCTGAGGGTCTCGAAGTTGCGGCCCGCGTACGGGGTGCGGATGAGGTTGACCATCGGGGACAGCAGGACGTCCTGGCCCAGCGCGCGGCCCTCCCGGCCGACGACCTGGCCGTAGCGGCGGGCGAGTTCGGGGTCGAAGGCGGAGGCGAGCAGGACGGGTGCCGGGAGGGCGGTGGCGTGTGCGGTGACGCGGACGCCGGCCGGTCCGTCGGTGAGCCGTAGCGGCGGGATCTTCAGGCGCGGGACGCCGGGGATGTAGCCGGCCTGGCCGAGCGAGTCCGGGTCGGTGGCGCCGTGCAGGAGGGAGATCTTCTCGTCGAGGGTGAGCCTGGCCAGGAGCCCTTCGACGCGGGGGCCGGCCCCCGCCTCGGGTCTGGCCTGCGCGTACGCGTGCGACGGGGAGACTAGTCCGGTGGTGGCCGCGCTGGCGACCGCGATCGCGCCGCCCAGCAGACGCAGGGCGGATCGCCGGGACACGGTGTCGGTCATGAGCCGTCACTCCTTCGGTGTGCGGGCACGACGGTGTGAACCGCGAGTGCGTCTCGGGGTCAAAACGCTCTGTATTGAACGGACTTGACGAACCGTTGGGCACCCTGGTGCGGCGGGAAAGCTATGACCGTCACTGACTCGTGTCAATAAGTCGAACAGGAATCGGCCGCACGCCGACAAGAACCGAAGGGTGAGAAGGGTGCGGGGCCGCCCCGGTGGGGCGGCCCCGCGAGTCGTGCGTCAGCGAAGGGGCGGAAGGAGGGAGGTGACGGTGTCCACGACAGCCGCCACGACCGTCGTCAGCGGCTCCGCGGCGACGGCGACGCCGCCGGTTCCGGCACCCGCGGGCGCGGGCTCAGGCGCCGGTTCGTCGCAGCAGGCGACCTGCGCGGCGCGGGGCGCGTACTGCGGCTGGTCCTGTTGCGGAAGGTTCGAGAGAGGAGGCGGCGGTACGTCGCCCTGGGGCGCCCCCTGGGACGGCACGGGCGCATCCGGTGCGCCGTCCCCCGGCGCCTCGCTCTTCCCCGTCGCCTTCCCCTCCGCCCCGCCCTTTCCGTTCGGTTCACCCTGTTTCACCCGCGCGTCGGCGTCGGATTCGAGCGCCCAGCGCTGCACGGCGGACCCGTCCCGGTCCTTGACCACGACCCGCGCCCCGGCCTTCGCGCTCGCGGGACTCACGGCCAGCCCCTGGCTCCAGCGGAGCAGGAACTCGCCGCGCACCGTGAGGTCGTAGTGCACCTCCCCCGCGTGCACCAGGCACCCGGCCAGCGTGACCGTACGGGCGTTGGTGTCGGCGTCGAGGCAGAGGCCCGGGTCGGTGAGGCTGCGCAGCAGGCCGTCCTGGTCGTACGACCACTGCTGTGACTCGGCGGTCGAGCACGTCGCCATGGTGACGGCGGCGCCGGACCGCACCTGACGGCCCGGGATGTCGAGGCACAGGCCGGAGGCGAGGCTGCGCAGGACGCCCTGCTGGACGACTCCCCCGGCGGCACCGGCGGCCGACGCGGAGGCGGCGGAACCGTCCGACGAGGGCGCGCCGACAGGGCTCGGGCGGGTCGAGCTGCCGCTGGCGGCGCCCCAAGTGACCTGCGGATCGGGCGTGTTGCCCCCCTCGGTCCAGCCCTTGGTGGCGAGCACGGTCGCGAGCAGGGCGAGGGAGGTCAGGCCCACGCCCACGAGTGCGACCTTGGGGTGCCTGCGCCGGAAGACGAGGCGGCCGTCCGGCGCCGGGCGGTGGCGGCCCATCGGACGGCCGGCGGCGCGGGCGGCGCTCTCGGGGGTCTCGCGGCCGGGCCGTGATTCGAGGTAGCGGCGGGCGCCCCAGCCGAGGACGGTCTCGGCGAGCAGCACTTCGAGGCCGCCGTCGAAATGGCTCAACTGCTCTGCCGCGAAACGGCAGTAGCGGCACGTCATGAGATGCCGTTGCACATCGGGCAACAGGCCGCCGCCGCGGCGGATCGGGACGTCGAGGAGTCGGTTGTAGTGGCGGCATTCCGAGGTCGGCGCGAGTTCCCGGTGGGCGCGCGCACAGCCCTGCCTGAATTGTTCACGTGCCTGATCCAGCGCGGCGGTCGCGGTGAGCTCGTCCACGCCCAGCAGACCGGCCGGTACGGATATGGGTTCGGCTTCGACCTCGGAGTGCCACAGCAGGCATTGGGAGGCGCCGGACAGCGCGCCGAAAGCGCGCTCCGCGAGCTTCCGCCTTTCGGAGGTGCCGGGCCTCGCCGCGCGTAGACCTCGGGCGCCAGTGGGTTTACGAAGTTCCGGCAGCACCGCGGCAATTCGCTCCTCCGCCGCCCACTTCTTCACCATCTCCCTTACCGCGACGAGGAGTTGGGGACGCAGGGCACCGCCGGTGGCACGGCCCGCCAGTACCTGGTGGAAGGCGGCGCCGGCCACCATGGACGCCGAACTGTCGGCGGTGGCAAGGCAGATGGCGGCATATTCGCTTGTCGCCTGCCAATGTCGTGCCAGCAGCAGTGCCACGGCACGGGTGCCCGCCGCCTTATCGCCGAGTTGCGCCACGAGATTGCGGTCGGACTCCCCCGGGCTCGATCCGGGGCGGGGCGGGAAGGGCGGGCGTGGGGGGTTGGGGGATTGCACGGAACCATTTCCTTCCAAGCCGCAGGGCGGCGCACGGAATGACCGACCTCGGAAAGCAGGTGCTTGATTGGTGCATACCTATGAGATGTCAGAAGGCGCCGGAAGGGACGCTGACCATTGCCTTCCGGTGCCTACTGACAGCCGGTCTCACGCGGTGGCTCACACTCGCACAAGCCGCTGACAGGAAACAAGGAGTTCGAGTGACCGATGTTCAAAACGCTGAGAATTCAGATTGGTTACCGGCGGTATCCACAGGCGTCTCCACCAAATCTCCAACTCCCCCGCGAACTAAGGGCGGCCCACAGGGAACTCCGAGGTTTCTCTCGGGGCGCTCTCATCGCCGTACGCCACCATGGGCCGCATGATCGCCCCCCACTCTTCAGCCACCCCCACCCCCACCCCCGCCCCCGCCCCCACGGTCCGCAAGGCGGTCGTGCCGGCCGCCGGGCTCGGCACGCGGTTCCTGCCCGCGACGAAGGCGACGCCGAAGGAGATGCTCCCGGTCGTCGACAAGCCCGCGATCCAGTACGTCGTCGAGGAGGCCGCCGCGGCCGGGCTCGACGACATCCTGATGGTCACCGGCCGGCACAAGCGCGCCATCGAGGACCACTTCGACCACGCCTTCGAACTCGAACAGGCCCTGGCCGCCAAGGGCGACACCGTGCGCCTGGACGCCGTACGCGACCCCGCGCGCCTCGCCGACATCCACCACATCCGCCAGGGCGACCCGCTCGGCCTCGGCCACGCGGTGCTGTGTGCCCGCCACCACGTCGGCGACCAGCCCTTCGCGGTCCTCCTCGGCGACGACCTCATCGACCCGCGCGAGACCCTGCTCAGCCAGATGCTGGACGTCCGCGAGCGCTACGCCGGCAGCGTGGTCGCCCTCATGGAAGTCCCGGAGGAATCAGTCCACTTGTACGGCTGCGCGGCCGTGGAGCCGACCGGCGAGGAGGGTGTCGTACGCGTCACCGGCCTGGTCGAGAAGCCGTCCCGCGAGGACGCCCCGAGCCGCTACGCCGTCATCGGCCGCTACGTCCTCGACCCCGCGATCTTCCCGACCCTGGAGCGCACCCCGCCCGGCCGCGGCGGCGAGATCCAACTCACCGACGCCCTCCAGGAGTTGGCCGCCGGAGGCACCGTCCACGGAGTCGTCTTCACGGGCCTGCGCTACGACACCGGCGACAAGGCCGACTACCTGCGCACGGTGGTCCGGCTGGCCTGCGACCGCGACGACCTGGGACCCGAATTCATCGCGTGGCTCAAGGAGTTCGTGGCGGGACTGGAGAGCACCGCGCAGCCTGGCGAGAGCGACGGCGCGCGCATCGCGGCCTGAACCCCACGCACAACACGACGGCCCGGTCATCGGCAGGCGATGACCGGGCCCTCGTGGCAGAGTCGGTCGTCTGTGGGCAACAACCGGACCTCGTACCGAAGTTGAGCTGTTCAGCCGTTCGGGCGGAGTGTCCAGATGACCGTCATCTCGCCCGTGACGGCGCCGTCCTCGCGCTGGATGGCGACGGTGACCGGGAACTCGGGGCGCTCGCCCGCGTCGAGTTCGGCGACGACGTCGGCGGCAGGGCGGCCGAGGGTCGCGGTGGCCTTCACCGGGCCGAGGGCGATCTTCTTGAACGCGATCTCGGCGTTGACCGGGAGCGGCACGGCCCGCGAGAGCTGGTCGCCGAAGGCGGCGAGGACGATCGCGCCGCTGGCGGACTCGCCGAGGGTGAACATGGCACCGGCGTGCGGCCCGCCGACGTGGTTGCGGTACTCGCTCTGATCCGGCAGGGCCAGCACGGCCCGCTCCGGACTGGTCTCCAGGTACTCCAGGTTCAGCGTGCGAACCATCGGCACCGTCGCGGCGAGCAGCTCGCCGATGGACATCTGATCTGCGCTCATGGAAGGCATGTTACCCACGAGTAGCCAGTCCTGGCCAGATGTGTGCGCCCGCACACATCCCCCGTTCTCCGCCCGCCCGTCACTCAGCCACGAAGTTGGTACGACCCTGACAAGGGGCGGTGACCCAACCGTGTCCGACGCCGGACTAGGGTTACTGCCCATGTGGCCAGGACAGCAGCCGCCCGGGGGCGAGCAGAACCCGCAGGACAACCCGTACCAGCAGCCGGGGTACCAACAGCCGAATCCGTATCAGCAGCCCGGCTACCAGCAGCCCAATCCCTATGGGCAGCAGCCGCAGTGGGGCGCTCCGGGCCCCGCCGGCGGACCGCAGCCGCCACAGCCGCCGCAGGGCGGGGGCGGCGGAAACCGGACGAAGATCGTCGCGATCGTCGCCGCCACGGCCGTCGTCGTGGCCGCGGGCGTGACCGGATTCCTGGTCCTCGGCGGCAACAAGGACGACAAGGCGGACGGCGGCAAGGACAAGTCGAGCCGGTCGCCGTCGGCGTCCGCGGACCCGAGTGCCTCCTCCTCCGGTTCGGACGACAACCCACGCGGCAACGAGACCGAGAAGCCGACGATCGCGGGCTGGAAGGTCGTCGTCAACCAGAAGTACGGCACCGCGTTCGACGTCCCCGCCACCTGGGAGGTCGGCAAGCCGGGCACCTTCAGCTTCTTCGAGGACGAGGTGAAGGGCGACGGCTCCCCGTACATCGGCTTCTCGGCGCCCGCCTATCTCAAGGAGAACTGGTGCGAGTCCGACGACAACAAGGACGGCACGAAGGAGACGTCGTCGCTGGCGTCGAGCGGCACCAAGGGCGAGGACGGCGCGAAGGACACGGCGAGCACCGCGCGCGGTGACGCGGCCTCGTTCGCGTTCGGCGGGTACACGGACCAGAAGGACTCGTCCAAGAAGTACCTGAAGATCGGCGCGGCCAAGCCGTACACGACGAAGTCGGGTGTCGTCGGCAGCGTCGCCACGTCGTACACGTCCGGCGTGCCGAAGACCGGCAAGTGTTCCTCCGACGGCAAGGCGACCACGTTCGCCTTCAAGAACTCGGCGGACGACTTCGTCTCCTGGACGCTCTACGGCGCGAAGGGCGTGAGCGAAGAGATCCCCGACGCCACGATCCAGCAGATCCTGAGCACCGTACGACTGCACGGGGACCCGACAGGCGCAACCAGCTGACAGCCGCGGGCCGTTGACGGTTCGCCGTTGACGGTTCGCCGTTGACGGTTCGCCGTTCGCCGTTGGCCGTTTGGCTTGATTCTGGCGGCAATCTGTTTGGCAGGGTGTGGCGTGGGCGGCGATAGTCGGCCGGTGACCGTCGCACCCGCCCCCGCTCCCCGTCGACCGCGCAGACCCGACTGGGCGGGCCGCAACTACACCCTGCTGACCGCCGCCGCGGTGGCGACCGGTCTCGGGGGCAACGGCGCGCTGATCGCGTCCGCGTTCGCCGTGCTGGACGCGGGCGGCGACAGCGGTGACGTGGGTCTGGTGGCCGCCTCGCGCACGCTGCCGCTGGTGTTGTTCCTGCTGATCGGCGGCGCGATCTCGGACCGGGTTCCGCGCCACCACGTCATGGTCGCGGCGAACGCCCTCAGCTGCGTCTCCCAGGCGGCCTTCGCGGTCCTCGTCCTCACCGGCGAGCCGCGCCTCTGGCAGATGATGCTGCTGACCGCGCTCGGCGGCACCGGCCAGGCCTTCTTCGGCCCGGCTGCCGAGGGCATGCTCATGTCCACCGTGAGCGGCGAACAGGCGGGCCGGGCGTTCGCGGTCTTCCGGATGGCGATGCAGGGCGCGTCGTTGGGCGGCGCGGCGCTCGGCGGCGCACTGGTCGCGGCGGTCGGCCCCGGCTGGGTGCTCGCGGTCGACGCGACAGCGTTCGCGGTGGCCGGCGGACTCCGCTCCTTCCTGGACGTGAGCCACATCCCGCCGCGCGCACCGGGCGGCGGCATGCTCGCCGATCTCCGGGACGGCTGGCGGGAGTTCACCGGCCGCTCGTGGTTGTGGTCCATCGTCGTGGCCTTCTCCATCGCCAACGCGGTCGTCGGCGCGGCGGACGCGGTCTACGGCCCCCTCGTCGCCCGCGACAGCCTCGGCGGCGCGGGCCCGTGGGGCCTGGCCCTGGCGGCGTTCGGCGCGGGCACGGTCGCCGGCGCCTTGCTGATGACCCGCTGGAAACCCCGCCGCCTGCTCCTCGCCGGCATGCTCGGCATCTTCCCCCTGGCCCTCCCGTCCGCCGCGCTCGCCGTCCCGGTCCCGATCGGCGTCCTGTTCGCGGTGATGTTCGTCGCGGGCACGACGGTCGAGATCTTCGGGGTGAGCTGGATGACCGCCCTGCACCAGGAAATCCCCGAGAACAAACTCTCCCGCATCTCCGCCTACGACTGGTTCGGCTCCATCGCCCTGATGCCGCTCGCCGCAGCGGCGGCGGGCCCGACGGAATCCGCCTTCGGGCGTACGGCCGCGCTGTGGGGGTGCGCGGCGCTGGTCACGGTGGTGACGGGGGCGGTGCTGTGTGTGCCGGAGGTTCGGAATCTGCGGCGGCGGGGCGGGGCGGGGGACGGGAAGGGGGTGGCCGGGGGTGCCGGTGGGGCGGTTGATGATGCGGGGCGGGTGGTGGAGGGGCTTGGGTGATGGTGGAAGTAGGCCCCCGGGGGCGGGGTGCGTGTACGGCAGTGAAGTGCCGTAGGGCGGGGCCGAGTTCGGGGCGTGTGGGGAGGGTGGGCGGGGCTGCGGGTCGGCGCGTTGAGGTGACGCGGTACGGCGCTCTCGTCGCGGGTGGCTCGCGTGCCGCCGGTGAAGTCCCGTAACGCAGGCCCGTGTTCGGGGCGCGGCAGGAAGGCGTCCCAGGCGGCAGGCGACGACACAGCATCCCCATTGCGCACCGGCCACGCACCGCCGACGAACTCCCGTAACGCAGGCCTGCGTTCGAGCCGCGCCGGGAAAACGTGCGGGGCCACGCGAGCCCGGTCAACCAATCCCCACCCCGGACCGGCCGTGCCCCGCCCCGCCTAATAACTCCCCCGGCCCGAGCCGCCGTTCGAGCTGCGCCAGGCAGACCCGCCGCCCAGGAGCCAGCTCAGCCGATGCCGAACGCTCCCTCAGGGGGCTCCGGCGACGGAACGGCATCCTCATCCTGGACCGGCCGCGCCCCGCCGATGAAGTCCCGTAGCGCAGACCCGTGTTCAAGCCGCGCCGGGAACGCGTCCGAGGCAACGAGCCGGGTCAGAGGCGCCCTGTCGATCGGGTGGTGCGCGGCGACGAGTACCGCGTTGCCGAAGCGGCGACCTCGCAGCACTCCCGGTTCCGCGATCAGTGCCAGCTCCTGGAACACCGTGCCGAACGTGGCGAGTTGGGCGCGCAGGAAGCTGAAGGGGGCGGCGTCCGCGAGGTTGGCCAGGTAGACGCCGTCGGCGCGCAGGACACGCTCGGCTTCACGGGCGTACGCCACGGATGTGAGGTGCGCCGGGACCCGTGAACCGCCGAAGACATCGGCGACGATCACGTCCGCCGAACCGTCCGGCGCCGCCTCCAGCCAAGCGCGGGCATCGGCCCCGTGCACGGTGACACCGGCACCGTCCGGCACCGGCAGGTACTCGGCGACCAACTCCAGCAGTTCCAGGTCGGCCTCGACCACATCCTGCCGCGAACCTGGCCGGGTCGCCGCCACGTACCGGGGCAACGTGAGCGCCCCGCCGCCCAGGTGCAGCACGTCCAGCGGGCGCCCCGGTTCCGCGAGGGTGTCCAGCACGTGCCCGATCCGCCGCGTGTACTCGAACTCCAGGTGCGTCGGCGCGTCCAGGTCCACGTAGGACTGCGGCGCCCCGTCGACGGTCAGCAACCAGGCCCGCTCCCGATCCACGTCGGGCATGAGCTTGGCGACCCCGTGATCTACGTCCCGGGTCACGGGTATCGGCTCGTTCACGGGTCCATTGTGCCGGGGTGCTGGGGCGGAAGGTGACGCGGTGGGGTGGTGGTGGGCTCGTGCGGGGGTTGGTTGTGGGGGGCACTGGAGTGTGGGTGGGGCGCTGACGCGCGGGACGCGGGCGCGGGCTGCGCGGCTCATTCCGGTGTGCGTGTGCCTGCGTAGTCCCGGCACCGTGAGCCCCCGCGCAGTCCGGTCATCGCCGGTGCCCACGCCACCCGCATCCTCCAGTCAGCCCCCGAGATCAGCAGCGCCAGCCGTCAGCCCACGCCCCGCCAACCGTCCGCGCGCCCCACCGATACCCACCCCACGCCCCCACCCCCCAACACCCTCACCCCGCCAACCCGCCCCCTCACCAAGCCAACAACCGGCAAACCGATCACCCACCCGCCCCGCCAACGCCCCAGACGTCCCCCACCTCCGCCACATGCACCGCCGCCTGCTCACGCCCCGCCCGCGCCGCCCCCGCCCGTACCGCCGGGTCGAGCGGATTACGGCCGAACGCCTGCCTCGCTTCCGGAGACGGCGAGACGACGACCGCACGGGCGCCCCGCTCCACAAGTCGCCGGGTCTGGGCCGCCGGGGACACCAGGGGCCCACCCCCGAGGGTTATCGGCGCGAGGACGACGACCTGGTCGTACCCCTCGGCGAGTTGTGCGTTGGCCGCTGAATGGACGCCGCCGTCGATCCAGCGGCGGTCCTCGATGGTGACCGGGGGCCACACGCCGGGGACGGCACAGCTGGCGGCGACGGCGTCGACCAGGGGCAGCCCGCTGTCCTTGTCGAAGACCCGGAGTTCACCGGTCACGGTGTCGACGGCGGTGATGCGCAAGGCGCGGTCGGGCCACTCCGGTGAGACGAGCCGGGTCTCGATCGCCGCGCGCCGGGCCGCCGCGTTGGGTGTTCTGGCCGCGAGTGCCATACGGCCGATCTTCCGTCCGTACGCCTCCGGAGTACGCGAGGTCACCGTCGTCCAGGCATAGCGGAGCATCAGGCCGGTGCCGAGTCGGGCGGGGATCTCGCCCTCGGGGACGGCGAGTTGACGTTCGTAGAGCTCCTTGAGCGTGCCGGCCCGCAGCTGGGCCCCGACGGTCGAACCCGCCGACGTACCGATCACGACATCGGCGTCGGAGAGATCGACCCCCGCTTCGGCCAGCCCGTACAGCACTCCGGCCATCCAGCCGATCCCGCTGCTGCCCCCGCCGCCCAGGACTAACGCCTTGCCCGCCATGGTGCCCCTGCCTTCCCGACTCCTCGCCGCAACTGCCGCCGCGATCAAGTCTTGCGCACGCCACTGACAATCACGGGTACGAGCCCCTGACCTCGAAAAAGCCCGCGGGGCCGCCTGACCGAGAACGCACATGGGTGCCCGCCCCCGAAGGGACAGGCACCCATTCCACTCAGCCGACCCCGCTCAGCCCACCTTCGTCACCGTCCCCGCCCCCACCGTCCGCCCGCCCTCACGGATCGCGAAGCCGAGCCCCGGCTCCAGCGGGACCTCACGGCCCAGCTCGACCGACATGGTGACGGTGTCACCGGGTCGCGCGACCGCTGTCTCGCCGAGGTCGATGTCGCCGACCACGTCCGCGGTGCGGATGTAGAACTGCGGCCGGTAGCCGGTCGACACGGCGGTCGTGCGGCCGCCCTCACGGGCCGACAGGACGTATACCTGCGCCGAGAAACGACGGCTGGGCACGACGCTGCCGGGCGCCGCGACGATGTGCCCGCGACGGACCGCGTCGCGCGGGACACCGCGCAGCAGCAGCGCCACGTTGTCGCCGGCCTGCGCCTCCGCCATGGGCTTGCCGAAGGTCTCCAGGCCGGTGACCACCGTGTCGACGGCGGCGCCGAGCACTTCGATCCGGTCGCCCACCCGGACCGTGCCGCGCTCGATCGCACCCGTGACGACCGTCCCGCGCCCTGTGATCGTGAGCACGTTCTCGACCGGCAACAGGAACGGCGCGTCCAAGTACCGCTCGGGCATGGGCACATACGTGTCCACGGCGTCGAGCAGCGCGTCGATCGACGCCGCCCAACGGGGGTCCCCCTCAAGGGCCTTGAGGCCGGACACCCGTACGACGGGTACGGAGTCGCCGCCGTAGCCGTTCGCGGTGAGCAGTTCGCGGACCTCCAGCTCGACCAGGTCGGTCAGCTCGTCGTCGCCCGCGTCGGCCTTGTTGAGCGCGACCACGATGTGGTCGACGCCCACCTGCCGGGCGAGCAGCACGTGTTCGGCGGTCTGCGGCATGATCCCGTCGAGCGCGGAGACGACGAGGATCGCCCCGTCGAGCTGCGCGGCCCCGGTGACCATGTTCTTGACGTAGTCGGCGTGGCCCGGCATGTCCACGTGCGCGTAGTGCCGGGTGTCCGTCTCGTACTCGACGTGCGCGATGTTGATGGTGATGCCGCGCGCGGCCTCCTCCGGCGCCCGGTCGATCCGGTCGAACGGTACGAAGGTGGACGCGCCGCGCTCGGCGAGGACCTTGGTGATGGCGGCGGTCAGGGTGGTCTTGCCGTGGTCGACGTGGCCCATGGTGCCGATGTTCAGATGCGGTTTGGTGCGGACGTATGCCGTTTTGGACATGGCGGAACCTCGAAGCCTCTCCAGAGGTGAAAAGCCCAGTGGTGAAAAGGGGGACCCCGAGGACTCGCCGACCCTCCCCCTGCGGGGTCCGCCGGACGATCCGGAGAGGGTCAGCTTCGGGTGCCGTCGGCTGCGGCCGCTGGAACAGGCACGAGAACGGGAACGGCAGCCTTCGGGGCATCCGCGACCGCGGATGCTGCGAGGTGGAAGGCGTACCGGAACATGTGGCCGATCATTGCCGACGCTTTGCCCGGCGTCGAACGATTTATCAGTACGTGGGACGTCAGGCGCCGATGTTCTTCAGGGCCTCGCGCACCGACAGCGGCGCGAACCGCCCCTTCTCCCGGGCCAGGAAGCCCCGTACCGCCTCCGGGTCCGTCTTGGCGTACTCGCGCAGGCACCAGCCGATCGCCTTGCGGATGAAGAAATCGGGGTGCCCGGACTGACTGAGGCAGTACGCGAAGAGGCGTTCGGTGTCGGTGCGCTCCTTGTAGCGCAGTTGGTGGAGGAGGGCCGTACGGGCGACCCACATGTCCTCGTCGACGATCCACGCGTCCATGTCCGACGTCAGCTTCGGGTCGGCGGCGACCAGGCCTCCCACTACGTGGGAGGCGAGTGCGTCGACGGTGTCCCACCAGGGGACCGTCGAGACGAGGTGACGGGCGACCGGCAGGAAGCCGGACGTGCAGTGCCTCACATGGCGGCGCAGGTAGTCCACCGCGAAGTACTGGTACTCGCGCTCCGGCAGTTCCCAGCAGCGCAGGGCGATCGCGGTGCAGTCGGTCTCGTCGGGGTCGGGTGTGCCGTCCAGGACCGTGCGGGACAACGCCCTGCGTACGGGTGTGGTGAGGCCCAGGAAGGGCGCGATGTCCTTCATGTACGCCCGCATGGGCACGGCCCGCTCCGGGTCGGCCGCGGCGGTGTACGTGGCCGTGAGCCGCTCCAGCACGGTGTCCGCGAGAACGCTGCCCGGCACCCGCACGGTGCCCGCACCTGTGACGCTCATGAGACGAACCATACGGCGATCACATACACGGGTCGGTTAGTGTCGCCGACATGCTCGCCGATGCCGCCACCGACTCTGGGGGCACCCGCTCCGGGGGAATCGCCACGGCCACTCCCCCGGCCACTGCCCATGTCACCGGCACGGAGCTCGCCGCAGTCGTGACCGTCCCCGCGGCCATGGCCGTAGCGCCTCTGCTGCCCGTCGTCCCGACCGGCTTCAGCGCGCGCTGCACGAGAGCCCTGCTCTCGCCGTGGTCGCGGCTGTCGATGCTCCTCGTGCTGCTCGCCGGGGCGGCCTCGACCGTGCTGCTCTTCCACCCGCAGCGCCTGCTCTCCGACGGCTGGCCGCCCCAACTCGGCGGCGCCATGGCGGCGTTGGTGTTCGCGGCGGCGTACGGCCTGTGCAGCGTGGCGTTCGTACCGCGCCCCCTGCTGAACCTCGCGGCGGGCGCGCTGTTCGGTTCCCAGCTGGGCACCGGCGCGGCGCTGGCGGGCACGGTGCTCGGCGCCGGGATCTCCTTCGGCCTGGGACGTGTGCTGGGCCAGGACGCCCTGCGTCCGCTGCTCCGGGGCCGGTGGCTGAAGGCAGCCGACGGCCAGCTCAGCAGGCACGGCTTCCGTTCGATGATGGCGGCACGGCTCTTCCCGGGACTGCCGTTCTGGGGCGTGAACTACTGCGCCGCCGTCTCCCGCATGCGCTGGACGCCGTTCCTGCTCGCGACGGCGCTCGGCTCGATCCCGAACACCGCCGCGTACGTCGTCGCCGGCGCCCGCGCCTCCAGCCCCACCTCACCGGCCTTCCTGATCGCGATGGCCTGCATCGCCCTGCCGGCCCTGGGCGGCGCGGTGGTGGCCTGGCGCAAGCGGCACCACCTGCGAGCCCAGTAAGGGATCGGATCAGACCGCCTCGATGATCATCGCGTTGGCGAGACCCCCCGCCTCGCACATCGTCTGCAGCCCGTAACGCGCCCCTCGGTCCCGCATCGCGTGCACCAGTGTGGTCGTCAGCCGCGTACCGCTCGCCCCGAGCGGATGCCCGATCGCGATGGCCCCGCCGTGCACGTTGACCTTGGCGAGATCCGCGCCCGTCTCCTGCTGCCACGCCAGCACCACGCTGGAGAACGCCTCGTTGACCTCGAACAGGTCGATGTCGTCGAGGGTGAGCGACGCCCGCCGCAGCACCTTCTCGGTGGCCGGGATGACGCCGGTGAGCATGAGCAGCGGGTCGGAACCGGTCACGGCGAAGCTGTGCAGCCGCGCGAGCGGGCGCAGGCCGAGCCTGGCCGCCGTCTCGCTCGACGTGATGAGGACGGCGGAGGCACCGTCGTTGATGGGGCTGGAGTTGCCTGCGGTGATGTTCCACTCGATCTGCGGGAAGCGCTCGGCGTACGTCGCGTCGTAGAAGGCGGGCTTCAGGTCGGCGAGTATCTCGGTGGTACTGCCGGGCCGTACGCACTCGTCGCGCGAGGCGCCCGCCAGGGGTGTCACCTGGGCGTCGAACAATCCCGCGTCCCAGGCGGCGGCCGCCTTGAGGTGCGAGGAGACCGCGAAGGCGTCCAACTGGTCGCGTGTCATCGACCACTTGGCGGCGATGAGTTCGGCGCTGATGCCCTGCGGGACGAGGCCCTCCGGGTAGCGCCCGGCGACACCGGGGCCGAAGGGATCCGTGCCCGGCAGCACGCTCGACCCCATCGGAACGCGCCCCATGGACTCCACTCCGCAGGCCACGACCATGTCGTACGCCCCGGAGATCACGCCCTGCGCCGCGAAGTGCACGGCCTGCTGGGACGAGCCGCACTGGCGGTCCACCGTGGTCGCGGGCACCGACTCCGGGAAGCCCGCCGACAGAACGGCCTGCCGGGTGATGTTCACGGCCTGCTCACCGACCTGGGTGACCGTGCCGCCGATGACGTCGTCGATGATCGCCGGGTCGATCCCGGTGCGCTCGACGAGGCTGCGCAGGGCGTGCGAGAGGAGTTCGACGGGGTGGACCTGGGCGAGGGAGCCGTTCGGCTTGCCCTTGCCTACGGGCGTGCGTACGGCTTCGACGATCACTGCGTCACGCATGGTGCGGGCCTCCGTTGTTCCAGCGTTGTTTCCAGCGCTATTTCCAGCGCTATATCCAGCAGGCACTACCAGTGAGTAGGAAATCCAAACTCACCATAACCCTGTCAGTTGGAAAAACAAACCCACCCCTGGATCGGCCCTAGACTGGACGCCATGCTCACCCCAAAAGACAAGCCCACCCCAAAAGACAAGCCCGCCCCCAAAGACCCGCGCCCCTGTTCCATCGCCGACGCGCTCGCACTCGTCGGCGAGAAGTACTCCCTGCTCGTCCTGAGGGAGGTGTGCCTCGGCAACCGCCGCTTCGACCAGCTGGTCCGCAACATCGGCGCCCCGCGCGACGTCCTGGCCACCCGGCTGCGCCGCCTCGTCGACGCCGGGATCCTGACCCGGCGGACGTACAGCGAGCACCCGCAGCGCTTCGAGTACCGGCCCACCGAAGCGGGGCTCGAACTGGAGCCGGTCCTGATGACCCTCATGGCGTGGGGCGACCGCCATCTCCGGAGGGATCAGCTCGACCGCCCCATGGTGATCGAGCACATCTGCGGCAACGAACTGGTCCCCGCCGTCACCTGCACGGCCTGCGGCGCCTCGGTCCACCACCAGGACCTGACGGCCCACCCGCAGACACCGGGCTGGACGGTGACAGGCCCGACGGCGGCCTGACCCGAAAGCCAGGCCCCGGAGCCGCTCCCCCTACCGACCTACTGCCCCTTGTAGACGTCCAACCGCCCACACATCCCGAACTTCCCGTACACAGACGGCTGTTCGGCCCGTACCGCAGCACCCGCAAGGTGCGAGAAGTCACCCTGTTCCAGCCGGTCGAGCTGCGCCCCCGTAGCCGCAGCGGCGGCCCGCGCCCCCCGCTCCCAGCGCTCGCGCCACTCCGCGAGCCGGGGCCGTACCAACGCGGCGGCGGCCCGCTGGAACGCGGCCAGCGCTTCCGGGCCCTCGGCGTCACGCAGCGCCCGGTAGCCCTCCAGGGCGAGGTCGCGCCGGGCACGCGCGACGCGTTCCTGCTCCGCCTCCGGCGCCTCGGCCGGGATCACGGTGACGGAGGCGTACGTCTCCGGGTCGGTGAGGTACTGCGGAGGCAGCGTGAGCACCGCGTCCCCCGCCTCGGGCAGGCCGCTGTTCTGCATGAGGACGGTGATGCGCAGGTCGGCCTCGTTGACGAGCCGGTGGATGGTACCCGGCGTGAACCAGGCGACCGTTCCGGCCGCGAGCGGCGTCACCTCGTACCCGGACGTCGTGAGCGTCTGCACCGCACCCCGCCCGCCGGTGACGACGTACCCCTCCGAACAGGTCAGGTGCATATGGGGAGTTCCGCCGCACAATCCGTCGCCACTGCCGACCTCGGCAGGCCAGTCGTAGACCGACAGATGCGAGACGGCGACCCCGCCCGGCAGCCCGGAAAACCCTTCAGCGGCCCCTGCGTTCACCACAGGTCCGTTCACCACAGATGTGTTCACCACAGGCGTGTTCACCACGGACGCGCCTCCAGGTACTTGGCGATCTCCTCCCGCTCCCACGCCCCGTCGGCCACGACGACCCGGTAGCGCCGGGTGAGCGTGTCGCCGGGGTCGAGCACCAGCTCGCCGTAGAAGGCGTAGGAGGGGGCGATTCCCGCGAACGGCTCGTTGCGTACGAACCAGTGATCGGGGTGGGAGCCCTGGGCGCCTGCGTGGTCGTTCTCGGGCGCGTGCGCGAAGACGACCGTCGCGTGGCCGTCGGTGCCGTCGTGCTCTCCGGAGACGGCGAGCCAGGGGCCCTGGGAGCCCATCAGCTCGGGGCCCTCGCCGTCGGGGCCGATGATGCGGCCGTCGCGGAAGGCGCGCGGGCCGCGCCAGAAGAGGCCCGTGTAGCCGGCCGCCTCGCGCCCGTGGGTGGTCGGGCTGCCGAAGAGAAGGGGCTCGTCACGGCGGTTGGTCACGGCGCTCGTCCAGGTCAGCGCCCAGGAACCCGACTCCGTGTCGACGTCGTGCACCTCGATCCGGCGCTGCTCGTCGGCCCAGAGTTCGCCGCTGTGCGGGTGCCAGGTGAGCCGCTCGGCGATCACGAGACGCGCATCGTCGGCGTCGATCTCGTCGAAGGCGACATGGGCCATCGACCCGACCCGCTCCGGGAGTTGGAGATACCCCTCACCGTGAACGTATGTGTTGCCGCCCCACAGGTTCTGGCCCGACAGATGCGAGGCGGTGAACTGCAGGCCCTTGTGCCAGCGGTGGTCGTTGGGCCGGTAGTCCGTGACGACGTCACCGGCCAGCGTCCTGATCGGGTGGAGGTACGGCTTCGGCGCCTCCCAGGCGGCCTCGGGCCGGTACACATAGCTGAACAGCTCGACGCCGGTGGCCGGTTCGGTCACCGTGATGCGGTCCCCGTGGGCATGGACGATACGCAGGCCGGTCACGCCGACACCTCCTCGCGCGCCACGGGCGCCCAGCCGGGGGCGCCGCCGTGCAGCGCCGTGTAATAGGGGTCTCCGGGGCCGATCTCGCCGGCCCGTACGGTCGTGTCCGTGAACGCCGACTTGTAGAGCGCGGTGATCAGTTCGAGGCTGGTGCGGCCGTCCGTGCCGCTGCTGCGCGGCCGTTCGCCGGCCCGCATGCTCACGACGAGTTCACGCAGCTGCTCCAGGTGCGAACTCGGCACGTCCGGCCCGAAGTCCTGCCAGGCCGCGGCCTCCTCGCCCGACACGTCCGGGGCGGGCGTGATGCGCCAGTTGTCGTTGCTGTGCCCGTACAGGTGGGTGAGTTCGACGGTCGCGCGCTCGCAGTCGATGCGGATACGGCTGACCTCGTCGGGGCTCAGGACGCTGTTCACGACGGTGGCCAGCGCGCCGTTCTCGAAGCGCACCAGCGCGGTCGAGACGTCCTCGGTCTCCACGTCGTGGACCAGCCGCCCGGCCATCGCCTTCACCTCGCTCCACGGCCCGAGCAGATCGAGCAGCAGATCCATCTGGTGGATGCCGTGCCCCATGGCGGGACCGCCGCCCTCGGTCTCCCAACGCCCGCGCCAGGGCACGGCGTAGTAAGCGGTGTCGCGGTACCAGGTGGTCTGGCAGTGCGCCACGAGCGGCCGCCCCATCGCCTGCTCGGCGAGCAGCCGGCGCACATGCCGGGACCCCGACCCGAAGCGATGCTGAAAGACGATCGAGGCGTAAGGCCCCCCGTGCTCGCCCTCTTCGCCCTCTACGGCGTCGAAGTCGGCCAGCGTCGGCACCGGCGGCTTCTCGCACCAGACCCAGGCGCCGGCCCGCAGCGCGGCGATCGTCTGCGCACGGTGCAGGGTCGGCGGGGTGCAGATGGTGACAAGGTCGGGCCGCTGTTCCCGGAGCATCTGCTCCAGGTCGGTGTAGGCGTGCGGGATCCCGGCCTCGGCGCAGAAGGACTCGACCGACGTGGCATCGATGTCAACGGCGGCGACGACCTCGGTCCCGCCCTCCTCGGCGAGCCGCGCGAGCGCCGGGAAATGGGAGCCGCGGCCGATGGCACCGGCGCCGACCACCGCGGCCCTGATGCGCCGGCCGGCGAGCGGCGTCAAGGGCTCGAACGCCCCGGGGTCGGTGGCGGGTGTGGACATGGTCGTGATCAGCACTCCTCCGGGGAACAGCGAGCGCATGCAGCAAGCGCTTTCCTCCGCTGCAACGTATGCGCCGCCCCCGCAGCTGGTCAACACCGCGAACCCGGAGTCGTCGGACCACTCGTGAAACCTCTGTGTACGGAGTCGCGCAACGGCCCTGAAACCTCTGCGCCCGGAGTCCCACAACCGCCCTGAAACCCCTGTGTCGGGCCTGTCACACCGGGACGCTACGCTGCCCCTCACACACACTCGTTCACCGCGCGCGGCGTTTTGGTGTGTCCTTTGCCCCTCCACGATCAGCACTTGGACTCCGTAACTCCATGTCTTGGTTTGAATCCCTCATCCTCGGACTCGTCCAGGGGCTGACCGAGTTCCTCCCCGTCTCCTCCAGCGCGCATCTGCGGCTCACGGCGGCCTTCTCGGGCTGGGAGGACCCGGGCGCGGCCTTCACCGCGATCACCCAGCTCGGCACGGAGGCGGCGGTGCTGATCTATTTCCGCCAGGATGTCGGGCGGATTCTCGCCGCGTGGTTCCGATCACTCACCAACAAGGAGATGCGGCGCGACCACGACGCCCAGATGGGCTGGCTGGTGATCGTCGGCTCCATCCCGATCGGCGTGCTCGGCGTGACCCTCAAGGACCAGATCGAGGGCCCGTTCCGCGACCTGCGCGTCACCGCCACGATGCTGATCGTGATGGGCATCGTCATCGGCATCGCCGACCGCCTCGCGGCCCGCGACGAGAACGGCGGCCGGCACCGGGCCCCCAAGCAGCGCAAGACCCTGGTGGACCTCAACACCAAGGACGGCCTGCTCTACGGCCTCTGCCAGGCGATGGCCCTCGTCCCCGGCGTCTCCCGCTCGGGCGCGACCATCAGCGGCGGTCTCTTCATGGGCTACACCCGCGAGGCGGCGGCCCGTTACTCCTTCCTCCTCGCCATGCCGGCCGTACTGGCCTCCGGCGCCTTCGAGTTGAAGGACGCGGCGGAGGAAGGGCATGTCGCGTGGGGGCCGACGATGTTCGCGACGTTGATCGCTTTCGTGGTCGGATATGCCGTAATTGCATGGTTCATGAAGTTCATCTCCCACAAGAGCTTCATGCCGTTCGTCTACTACCGCGTCGCCCTCGGCATCGTCATCATCGCGCTGGTGACGGCGGGCGCGCTGAGCCCGCACGCGGCGGAGTCGGCGGGCTGAGTCAACTCCCGGGCAGGGCAAGGGCCCAGGGCTCGGGATCGATCCCGACGCCGTTGGCGACGTAGGCGATGGTGCGGTACCACCCGGCCAGCACGAGGAACTCGATCGCTTCGGGCTCGTCGAGGTGCTCCCGCAGGCCGGACCAGACCGGGTCGCTCAGCCGGGCGCCGGCGTGGAGTTCGTCGACGGCTCGGAGCAACGCGGACTGCCGGGGCGACCAGGCAGGATCGTCGGAAGCGCCGGTCGCGGTCAAAGTGACCTGCCGTTGGGTGAGTTGAGCGGCCTCGGCGTACGTCGCCATGTGGACGCCCCACTCGTAGGCGCAGCCGGAGCGGGCGCAGACGCGGGCGATGACGAGTTCGCGGTCGGCGGCGCCCAGGAGGCCGTGGACGAGGAGCCCGGCGCCCAACGCCCGCATGCGGGAGGCGAGTTCCGGGTGGCGTTCGAGGACCTTGAAGAGCATCAGGGGTTCGCGGGTGACGCCGGGTGGCATCCAGCGGTGCAGGGCGCGGTCGGTCTCGGGGGTGTAGGGCGGGGTGACACCTTCGATGCGCTGTTTCATGTCCGGGTTCACGTCTACCGACTCTTGCGCTTCTGAAATCGAAGCGCAAGGGTGAGCCAGGAGTTCGTACCAGGCGATCACCATGTGCCGGGCGAGGAGGCCCAGTTGGAACCGACCCCCACCCCCGGTCACCCCGTGCGCGGATCGTCCACCGGCCGCCCGGTCATGGCCGCGCTCGACCTCCTCGGCCGACGCTGGACACTCCGCGCGATCTGGGAACTCCACCGGCACGGCACCCCGATCGGCTTCCGCGACCTGCGACGCCGCTGCGACAACATGTCCTCCAGCGTCCTGTCCACCCGGCTGACGGAGCTGCGCGAGGCGGACATCGCGGGGCAGACGCCGGACGGGGCCTGGCAGTTGACCCCGCTCGGCGCGGACCTCGTGGCGGCGATGGGGCCGTTGCTGGAGTGGTCGCGGGTGTGGGCCGAGCGGCGGGGGTGACCAACTCATGGCGCTGACACAGCAGTTCGCCCGCGTGACGCCCGACTACCTCGACCGCTGCCGCACTTCGGCCCTCACCTCGCCCGGCGCGTCCCCGGGCTGGGATCCACCGGACGGCGACCTGCTCGACACGGGCTGGGCACTGTGGGGCCTCATCCGCTACTGCCGGTCGACCGGCGCCGACCCGGAGGCGATCGCGTTGCTCGACCGGGCCGTCTCGGGCGATCCCGACGGGAATGTGGGATTCCTGGACCACGACGACGTGTACGACGGCTTCGGCGATCCGCCTCGACTGCTCGCTCCAGCCGCGGTCGCCGACGTCGCCGCCGCACTGGACCGCCTCCAACTCGGCGACCTGCTCGCGGACATGCCGGCGTCCGCCGAAGTCGCGGCCGACGTCTGCGGGTTCGGCCCCCGGTCCGACATCGACGTACGGGAACATCTGACCGAACACTTCGTCGCCCTGCGGGAGTTCTACCGGACCGCCGCACGTCACACCCAGTGCGTCGTCACGTGGATCGACTGAGCGTCCGGGCCGCGCCGGGCGCTCCGCTCAACCCGCCCGTGACCAAGCCCATACGGTCTGAGTAGCCGTCCGGTAGCGCAGTGTCAGTCCTTGCCCCTAGGCTGTTCACATGTCCCCCGATTCCGTGGCCCCTGGTTCCGTGCGGTCTGCTTCCGAGGTGAACGAGCAGATCCGGGCACTCTGGCTGCGTGCGGGCGGCTCGCTCTCCACCGAAGAGCGCGAGGAATACGAGCTGTTGGTGGTCGAGTGGGCCAAGGCGATACGTGACGAGGTCATCGCGGCGGCCTGAAGCTCACCGCCCGCCGGACACCCGCACCACCGTCCCCGTCGCGTAGGACGCCTCCGGTGACATCAACCAGGCGATGGCCGCGGCGACTTCCTCGGGCTGACCGGCGCGGCGCAGCGGGATCGACGCCGCCAACCGCTCGGCGCGGTCCGGGTCGCCGGACCTCCCGTGGATCTCCGTGTCGATGACGCCGGGTGCGACCGCGTTGACGCGGATGCCGTCGGGGCCGAGTTCCTTGGCCAGGCCCAGGGTGAGGGTGTCGACGGCGGCCTTCGTCGCGGCGTAGTGGACGTAGTCGCCGGGGCTGCCGAGGGTGGCGGCGGCGGACGAGACGTTCACGATCACGCCGTTTCCTCGTGCCGTCATCGCACGTGCCGCGCGGCGTGAACACAGCAGCGTGCCCAGCAGGTTGACCTCGACGACGCGGCGCAGATCGGCGGGTTCGGTGTCGGCGAGGCGGCCGAACGGGCCGGTCACCCCGGCGTTGTTCACCAGCCCGGTGACCGGGCCGAGTTGCTTCTCGGCCACCGTGAAGAGCCGCTCGACGTCCGCCTCGACGGACGTGTCCGCCCGTACGCAGACCGAACGGGCACCGGCCCGCCGTACCGCCTCCGCGACGTCCTCTGCGGCCTGCGCGTCCCGGAGGTGGCCCACCACCACGTCGTGCCCGTCCTCCGCGAGCCGTCGGCAGGTCGCGGCGCCGATCCCCCGGCTGCCCCCGGTGACGACCGTGACAAGACGTTTCATGAGCACTCCTCGCGACGACGACCACCGAATGTTCCCCACCTTGTATCCGCGTCCCCCTTGGCGCGACACGCTCCGTAGCCAACACTGAGCCGATGACGCAGCGTGTGGAACTGGCGATTGTGATGGACCGGCTGGCCGTGGACGAAGTGATCACCGAATACGCGGTGGCGGTGGACGACGGCGACTGGGAGGCGTACCGGAAACTGTTCGCCCCGAACGGGCGTGCCGACTACCGGTCCGCCGGAGGGATCGAGGGGAACGCGGAAGAGATCGCCGGGTGGCTCACGGAGAGCCTGGGACTGTTCTCGATGCGGCAGCATCTGATCGTGAACCGGCGGATCCACTTCGGAGCCCTGGATCAGCACACCGACGACACCGCACGCGTCCAGGCCGACTACGTCAATCCGATGCGCTTCGCCAGGGACAAGGAACAGGATCAGGACGAGGAGAGCAACGGCGACGGCGACCGCTCCCCCGCTCCCGACTTCGTGTGCGGCGGGCGGTACGCGTTCGGGCTGCTGCGGACGCACGACGGCTGGCGGCTGACCGAGGTCGTCGTGGAGGAGAAGTGGCGGCGCCTTCCCGAGCGGCGCCCGGAAGCCGTGGTCCACTGATACGACCGGTTCGGCGTCCGCTGTCCGCGGCACGCACACCGGAGCCACCAGCGGGTAGGGGGTTCACATGAAGAACTTCGGCGACTGGCTCGTCTCCCCCTGGCGGCGTTCCCTGCTCGCCGTGCTCGCGGGCGCCCTGCCCGTGTTCGCGTTTCCGGCGCCGTCCCTGTGGTGGTTCGCCTACGTAGCGCTCGTCCCCTGGATCCTGCTGACGCGCTCGGCGCCGACCGGGCGGCGGGCGGTCTACGACGGCTGGTTCGGGGGGCTCGGGTTCATGCTGGCCGTGCACAGCTGGCTGGTGCCGAGCCTGAGTGTGTTCATCGTGGTCATCGCGGGGCTGCTGGGCGTGCTGTGGGCGCCGTGGGGCTGGCTGGTGCGCCGCTTCCTCGGGGGCGTGCCGTCGCCCCGGCGTGGCGGTGCCGCGCTGCTGGTGCTGCCCTCGGGCTGGCTGATGGTCGAACTCGTCCGGTCCTGGCAGGGGTTGGGCGGTCCCTGGGGGCTGCTCGGCTCCACCCAGTGGCAGGTTGAACCGGCGTTGCGGCTCGCGTCCGTCGGCGGGGTGTGGCTGCTGAGCTTCCTGGTCGTGGCCGTCAACGTCGCGGTCGCCGTCCTTGTCGCCGTGCGCGAGTCCCGGGTGCCCGCCGTCGCCGGTCTCCTGGCCACCGCCGCCGCTACCTCCGCGGCCTGGGTGTGGTCGCCGCGCCCCGACGTCGACGGCCGCGTCCGGATCGCCGTCGTACAGCCCGGGATCATCGACGGCGACGAGAGCGGCGCCCGGCGCTTCGACCGCGAGGAGCAGCTGACCCGCCAACTGGCCGGTCGGAACGTCGACTTGATCGCCTGGGGCGAGAGCAGCGTCAGCTTCGACCTGACCAAACGGCCCGATCTCGCGCGCCGTATCGCCGCCCTCTCCAAGGAGACCGGCGCCGACATCCTGGTCAACGTGGACGCCCAGCGCTCCGACAAGCCCGGCATCTACAAGAGCTCGATCCTGGTCGGCCCGAAGGGTCTCACCGGCGACCGCTACGACAAGATGCGGCTCGTCCCCTTCGGGGAGTACATCCCGTTCCGCTCGCTGCTCGGCTGGGCCACCTCCGTCGGCAAGGCGGCGGGCGTGGACCGCAGGCACGGCACCGAGCAGGTCGTGATGAACGTGGGGCACGGGCTGCGCATCGGCCCACTGATCTGCTTCGAGACCGCGTTCCCCGACATGAGCCGCCACCTCGCCCAGGACGGCGCCGACGTCCTGCTCGCGCAGTCGTCGACCTCGTCGTTCCAGAACAGCTGGGCCCCCGAACAGCACGCCACCCTCGCCGCCCTCCGCGCAGCCGAGACCGGCCGCCCGATCGTCCACGCCACCCTGACCGGCGTCTCCGCCGTCTACGGCCCCAGCGGCCGGCGCATCGGCTCCTGGCTGGGCACGAACAAGAGCACCACCCAGGTCTACGACGTCCCGCTCGCCCACGGCATCACGCCGTACGTCCGCTACGGCGCCTGGCCGGTGGGGATGGCGCCGCTGATCCTCGCGGCCATGTGTGCCGGCGAGGGGGTACAGGCGCTCAGGCTGCGGCGGACCGGTCCGCGACCTCTCGTACCACCCGCTCGCACAGCTCATGAGTCGCCAGCGCGTCCCGGGCGCTGAGCACCTTGCCGGCGCGTACGGCGTCGAGGAACGTGAGGACGGCCTGCTCGATGCCGCGCTGCCGGGCCACCGGAACCCAGTCCCCTCGGCGCCGTACCGTCGGCTGGCCCTTGTGGTCGACGACCTCGGCGAGGTTGAGGACCTGACGCTTGGTGTCCTGGCCGGAGACCTCCAGGATCTCCTCGACCGAGCCGCTGAGCCGGTTCATCACCCCGAGCGCGGTGAAGCCGTCGCCGGAGAGCTGGAGCACGAGGTGGTGCAGCAGTCCGTCCCGGGTGCGGGCGCGCACGGTCACGTCCTCGACCGGGCCCGGCACCAGGAACCGCAGGGTGTCCACGACGTGGATGAAGTCGTCCAGGATCATCGCGCGCGGCTCCTCCGGGAGCCCGATCCGATTCTTCTGCATGAGGATCAACTCGCGCGGGTGGTCGAGGCACTGCGCGTACCCAGGGGCGTGGCGGCGGTTGAAGCCGACCGCGAGTGACACGTTCCGCTCCTCCGCGAGCCGCACCAGCCGCTCGGAGTCGGCGAGTTCGTAGGCGAGCGGCTTGTCGACGTATGTCGGTACGCCCGCCTCAAGGAGCCGGGTGACGATCTCGGGGTGCACGATCGTGGGCGCGTGCACGAACGCGGCGTCGAGGCCCTGCGCGAGGAGCGCGTCGAGGTCGGTGTGCCGCCGGTCCGCCGGGAGGTGCAGGCCGTCGGCGACCCGGGCAAGGGTGGCGGGCGTGCGGGTCTGCAGATGCAGCTCGCCCCCGGGCAGCCCGCCGAGAACCGGCAGGTAGGCCTTCTGTGCGATGTCTCCGAGCCCGATGCAGCCGACCTTCACGGAGTCTCCCAACGCTCGCCCAGCGGTACCTCGTGTACCTCCTCGGAAGGATACGGCGGGGGAATATCCGCTGGTGCGGGCGGGCGGAGCACGCGAGGATGCGGGGATGACCATCGAGCGCAGTGAACCCGCCACCACCGCCGACGAACGCACCATGCTGGAGGGCTGGCTCACGTACCACCGGGCGACCCTCGCCTGGAAGTGCGAGGGCCTGACCGACGAACAGTTGAGGACCGCTTCGGTGGAGCCGTCCAACATGACGCTCATGGGCCTGGTGCGGCACATGGCGGAGGTGGAGCGGAGCTGGTACCGCCGGGTCATGTCGGACGAGCAGTTGACCCCGATCTACTACAGCGACGAGGACCCGGACGGCGATTTCCACGTCACCGAGGCGGACACCTGGGCGGAGGCGTACGCGACCTGGCAGGCCGAGATCGAGGCGGCGAACGAGCACGCGGCCCGGTTCGCCCTGGACGACGTCTCCGTGGGCAAGCACCGGCGCACCGGCGAGCGCTTCAACCTGCGCTGGATCCACACCCACATGATCGAGGAGTACGCCCGGCACAACGGCCACGCCGACCTGCTGCGCGAGCGGATCGACGGGAACACCGGTGACTGACACCGGCGGCTGACGTCACGTCACCCGTCACCCGGAGCGGGCGCGCGCCGTCCGTAAGGGGTCGGAGATCACCCGTGTGGGGCATCATCCGCCCGTCCGCTGTCCCAACCAGGTCCGGAACCAGCAGAGTTGCGCGGGTGCATCGAACGACGACCACCGCAACTCTCCTGGTCACCGTGGCTGTCTCAGCCCTCTCCGGCTGTGTGACGGTCCAGCGGCCGGCGGCCCCCGCTCCCCCGGCCGCACCGACCCAAGCGTCGGTGCCGCGCCCGGACGGCAGCGCGGAGCCGCAGGTCGTACAGGCCCCGGCGCGGGAGGCGCTGGAACTGATCAGCCCGTCCCACCGCCCCAAACCCGCCACGCATCCGCCGCACCACGCACCGGTCCCGCCCCCGCAGGCGGCCCAGGAACCGGTCCCCCGCTCGCACCAGCACTCCCACCCGCAGGCGCACCCCCATCCGCACCCGAAGCCGCACCACCCCCGGCAGCCGGGCGCGGACATCCCGAACGTGGTCAAGTCGGTGCCGAAGAACACGCAGGACGTCTGCGCCCTGGGCAAGAAGTACGGCGGCTGGCAGTCGGACAGCCCGCAGTCGATCATCTGCGGCCAGACGTACGGCCGTTGAGGCGCCGGGGACTCCGGGGCCACTGCCACCACCCGGACCCCGGGACCCCTGTCCCGACCGGACCCTACGGCCGCTGTCTCGGCGGTCCCCAGCTCTCGCCCGCGCCCCCGTCGCCCAGCCGCAGCTCCAGCCGGCCGATCGCGGCCCGCACCCCGTTGCCGTAACCGTCGTCGGTGAGGACGGTGCAGGCGTCGCGGGCGCGGCGGATGTGGGTGCGGGCGGCGTCCGGGCGGTCGAGCTTCACGTAGTCGGCGGCGAGGTTGAGGTGCAGGGAGGGGTAGAAGGCGCGGATCGCGGTCGCCCCCTCCTGGCCGGCGTCCACAACGTCCGCGTCCGCGACATCCCCGAGGTCTCCGGGGTGTCCCGCGTCCCGCCCGTCCCCCAGCTCGTCCGCCGCCGACAACGCCCTTAGATCCCAGGCCAGTTCGTCGGTCGGGTCGTCCTGGGTGTCGGCGAGGTAGTGGGCCAGGGTGCAGCGGTGGAGCGGGTCGCCGTCCTCGCCCAGCTCCACCCAGAGGCCCAGCAGCCGGTCCCGGGCCTCCTCGCGGTCGCCGCCGTGGTGCAGCATGACGATCTGTCCGATCCGCGTCAGCAGAGCGTCCGGCGCCGCCTGCTCCTGTCGCTCCGCCACCGCGTCCTCCGCACTCGCCAGCCACCCTGGCTGTCCCTGTCGACGCTAACCGCAGCCACTGACAATCCGCGTCAGGCGGCCCCGGACCGGCCCTTGCGAGGTCAGCCCAGGTTCGGGATGCGCCAGTCGATGGCGGTGTGGCCCTGCCGCGCGACGGCCTCGTCGATCTGGGTGAACGGGTGGGAGCCGAAGAACTTCTTGGCCGAGAGCGGCGAGGGGTGCGCGCCCTTGACCACCACGTGGCGCTCCTCGTCGATCAGCGGGAGCTTCTTCTGCGCGTAGTTGCCCCAGAGGACGAAGACCGCCGGGTCGGGGCGGTCGGCCACCGCGCGGATCACCGCGTCCGTGAACTTCTCCCAGCCCTTGGCCTTGTGCGAGTTGGCCTCGCCGGAGCGGACCGTGAGCACCGCGTTGAGGAGCAGGACGCCCTGCTGGGCCCACGGCATCAGATAACCGTTGTCCGGGATCGGCAGGTCCAGCTCCTCCTTCATCTCCTTGTAGATGTTCCGCAGGGAGGGCGGGGTCTTCACGCCGGGGCGGACCGAGAAGCACAGGCCGTGGCCCTGGCCCTCGCCGTGGTACGGGTCCTGACCGAGGATCAGGACCTTCACCTGGTCGTACGGCGTCGCCTCCAGGGCGGCGAAGACCTCCTCGCGCGGCGGGAAGACCGGTCCCTTCGCGCGCTCCTCCTCGACGAACTCGGTCAGCTCCTTGAAGTAGGGCTGCTGAAGCTCGTCGCCCAGGACCCCGCGCCAGGACTCGGGGAGCATGGAGATGTCGGTCACGTCAACTTCCTTACGGTGTGCGGCGACTGCGATGCGGAGCGACCGCGCGGTGCGGTCGCTGCCATGCCCAGAACCTACAGGCGGCCACTGACAACGGGTGCCGAAAGCCGTGTCACCAGCTGGTCTTGCGGTACAGCTCCCACATCATCATGATCGTCGACGGGTCGAGGGCCTGCTCCCCGCCGGAGACGTCCTCGCTCGCGGCCACGTACTGCCGGCCCTGCCACAGCGGCAGCAGCCGCGCGTCGTCGACCAGGACCTGCTGGGCGTCCTCGAACTCCTTGACCACGTCGGCCCGGTCGCTCTCCCGGCGGGACTCGGGCAGCAGTACGTCGGTGATCCTGGTCGACGGATAGGGCGTACCGAGCGCGTTCTGCTTCCCCACGAACGGCGCGATGAAGTTGTCGGCGTCGGGGAAGTCCGGGGACCAGCCGCGCCCGAACACCGGATACTCGCCCTTCTGGTAGCCCGTCACGTACGTCTTCCAGGGGCGGCTCTTCAGCGTGATCGAGAACAGCCCGGAGTCGTCCAACTGCCGCTTGAGTTCCCTGAATTCGAGGGCGGTCTCGGAGCCGTAGCGGTCGGTCGTGTACCAGAGGGTGAGCGGGACGCGCCGGTTGATGCCCGCGTCGGTGAGGAGCTTGCGGGCCTTGGGGACGCTGGGGTCTCCGAAGGCGTCGAAGAAGGCGGTGGTGTGGCCGGTGAGGCCCTTCGGGACCATCGAGTAGAGCGGGTCCACGGTGTCGCGGTAGATCTTGTGGGTGATCGCCCCGCGGTCGACGAGCTGGGCGACGGCCTTGCGGACGGCGAGGTTCCCGGCCCACTTGTCCTTGGGGTTGAACACCAGGTAGTTGATGTCGGTGCCGGAGCCGTCGACCAGTTGCAGGCTCTTCGAGGCGCGGCCCTGGAGGGAGATGATGTCGTCGGCGGCGAGACCCCGGTAGGTGACGTCGATCTTCCCGTCCCGCAGGGCCTTCACCATGGTGCCCGAGTCCTGGAAGTAGCGGATCGTCACCGCGCTGTTCTCGCGCTTGGCGAAGCCCTTGTAGTGGTCGTTGCGGACGAGTCGGGCCTGTTTCCCGTCGTCGTAAGACTTCAGGGTGTACGGCCCGGAGCCGAAGACCTTGCCGTCCTTGCGCAGGGAGTGCGCGGGGTAGTCGTCGGGGTCGACGATCGACATGGCCGGGGTGGCGAGCACGAACGGGAAGGTGGCGTCGGGCTTGTTGAGGTGGAAGTCCACCTCGCGGTCGCCCAGGACCTGCACCCGGTCGAGGCTGCCGAGCAGGCCGGCGGGTCCGCCCGGGACGTCGATCTGCCGGATCCGGTCGATGGAGTGCTTGACGGCCTTGGCGTCGAGGGTGTCGCCGTCGGCGAACTTCATGCCCGCGCGGAGTTCGCAGCGGTACGTCGTGTTGGACCCGTCCGTGAACTCGCACTCGGCGGCGTCCGGCTCGGGCGAGGTCGCGCCCGACGGGTAGGCGAGGAGCGTCTGGTAGATGTTGCGGAACAGCTCCCAGGAGCCGTCCCAGGAGGCGGCCGGATCGAGTGTGCTGGGGGCGCTGGTGGTGCCGACGACGATGGCTCCCCGGTCATCGGAATTCCCGTCCGAGAACACACCGCATCCGGCCGCCAGGGATATCGACGCGATCGCCGCGCCCGCCCGCAGGCCTCGGTTCCGGTTGAACACACGCACGCTCCTCGATCCGCCGTACCAAGGGTCGGCAGACCGTACCGCAGTTCCCCGGCCGGAAAAGCTGGTTCGGACGAGGCTGTTGAGCAGCGTTTTTATGACGACGTTGTCATTCGGCTGTGCGCGTTCCATGTCCTGACACGGGCGCCGATTCCGTCAAGGGAACAGCAAAGAAATCGGCGCCCGGGCGGATCGGTCAGCCGACTCCGGCGTTCAGGAGGATGCCGCCGTCGACGACGAGGGTCTGGCCGGTGATCCAGTCGGACTGGTCCGAGGTCAGGAACGCGGCGGTGCCGCCGATGTCGGACGGCACGCCGAGCCGGGCCAGCGGGTAGGAGGCGGCGGCCTCCGCCTCGCGGCCCTCGTACAGGGCGGCGGCGAACTTGGTCTTCACGACCGCCGGGGCGATCGAGTTGACCCGCACGCCGGGCGCGAACTCGTGCGCCAGCTGGAGCGTCAGGTTGATCATCGCGGCCTTGCTGACGCCGTACGCGCCGATGAACGGCGAGGCGGAGACGCCCGCGAGGGAGGCGATGTTGACGATGGCGCCGCCGTTGTCCTTCTGCCAGGCGTGCCAGGTCTTCTGGGCGAAGCCGAGCGCCGAGATGACGTTGGTCTCGAAGACCTTGCGGGCGACGTTCAGGTCGAGGTCGGCGATCGGGCCGAACACCGGGTTCGTACCGGCGTTGTTGACCAGGAAGTCGACGCGGCCGAAGGCCTCCATCGTGCGCTCGACGACGACGGTCTGGTGGGCCTCGTCGTGGGCCTTGCCGGCGACGCCGATGACGCGCTCGGCGCCGAGGGTCTCGACGGCCTCCTTGAGGGCGTCCTCGCTGCGGCCGGTGATGCAGACCCGGTCGCCGCGGGCGAGCAGCGCCTCGGCGACGCCGTAGCCGATGCCGCGGCTGGCGCCGGTGATGACGGCGACCTTGCCGGAGAGTTCGGGCAGTTCAGGCTGTTCAGTCATTTTCGCGTGTCCCGTGTCCCGTGTTCCGGTGTTCCCTAGTTGAGCGGTCCGCCGGCGACATACAGGACCTGGCCGGAGACGAAACCGGCCGCCTCGTTCGTGAAGAAGGCGACGGCGTTGGCGATGTCGTCGGGCTCGCCGACGCGCTGCACCGGGATCTGGGTGGCGGCGGCGGCCTTGAAGTCGTCGAAGCCCATGCCGACGCGGGCGGCGGTGGCGGCGGTCATGTCGGTGGCGATGAAGCCGGGGGCGACGGCGTTGGCCGTGATGCCGAACTTGCCCAGCTCGATGGCGAGGGTCTTGGTGAAGCCCTGCAGACCGGCCTTGGCGGCGGAGTAGTTGGCCTGGCCGCGGTTGCCGAGGGCGGAGGACGAGGAGAGGTTGACGATCCGGCCGAAGCCCGCGTCGACCATGTGCTTCTGGACGGCCTTGGTCATCAGGAACGAGCCGCGCAGGTGGACGCCGAGGACGGTGTCCCAGTCGGCGACGCTCATCTTGAAGAGCAGGTTGTCGCGGAGCACGCCCGCGTTGTTGACGAGGATCGTCGGCGCGCCCAGCTCCGCGACGATCCGCGTGATCGCGGCCTCGACCTGCGCCTCGTCGGAGACGTCGGCGCCGACCGCGAGGGCCTTGCCGCCGGCCGCGGTGATCTTCTCCACGGTGTCCTTGCAGGCGGCCTCGTCGAGGTCGATCACGGCGACCGCACGGCCCTCGGCCGCGAGGCGTACGGCGGTGGCGGCGCCGATGCCCCGCGCCCCGCCGGTGACAATCGCGACCCGCTGCTCAGTGGTGGACATTGCTGGTTCTCCTCGCCCTTGAGAATCTCTCGCCCTGCGCGGCCCGCCGGTGAGCGACCGCTTAGTACCTTCGGCAGACGTGACGCTAGAAGCCCTGGCACCCGGTGTCAACGCCACACGAGCCGGGTGTGATCCATTACCTCACCAGCAGGTCCAGCAGGCGCTCCGCCTCGGCCGCCGGATCGACGGTCAGCCCGGTGTGCACGGGCCCCGGCTGCACCACGGTGGACCGCGGCGCGATCAGCCACCGGAACCGCCGCCCGGCATCGTCCGCAGCCGCCTGCCCGGCCGCGTCACCGCCCGCACACACACCCTCCACGGCGCCGAGCGCGGCCCTGATCCCGGCCACATCGGCATGCGGGTCGAGGGCGAGCAGCCTCGCTTCGTCCAGATGGGTGCGGGCGCCGACGTAGGACTGGGCGCGGCAGTAGACGAGGACCCCGGCGTTGACGCACTCGCCGCGCTCGATGCGCGGTACGACCCGGAGGAGGGCGTACTCGAAGACGTCCCGGGTGTTCGCCTCGCTCGGGCGGATGATGTGGCGCTCGGTCACTGGAGTCCCTTGATGCGGTCGTGGATGAGGGGCACGCGCGCGAGGAGGGGTGCCGCGTACGCCTCACGGAGGAGGTCCGGGGTGTCGAAGCCGGGTTCGCCGGTCAGCCAGGCGTCGGGGATCTCGGCGGTGACCTCGGCGAGGAGTTCCTCGGTGACCTTCGGTGCCAGGTCCACGGCCGCGGTCGCGACGTCCGGTGCGAAGCGGGCGAGGGCGTGGTCGGTGGCGTCGTAGGGGCGGGCCGCGGAGGTCTGGGCGCCGGGCCAGTTGTGGTGCCAGATCATGGTGGCGCCGTGGTCGATGAGCCACGGGTCGCCGTGCCACATCAGGAGGTTGGGGTTGCGCCAGGAGCGGTCGACGTTGTTGACCAGCGCGTCGAACCAGACGATCCGGCCGGCCTCCTGGGGGCTCACCGTGAAGGCGAGCGGGTCGAAGCCGAGCGCGCCGGACAGGAAGTCCATGCCGAGGTTGGTGCCGCCGCTGGACTTGAGCAGTTCCTGGACCTGCTGGTCGGGTTCGCCGAGGCCGAGCACCGGGTCGAGGTCGAGGGTCACCAGCCGGGGCACCCGGAAGCCCAGCCGGCGGGCCAGCTCCCCCACGACGACCTCGGCGACGAGCGTCTTGCGGCCCTGTCCGGCGCCGCTGAATTTCATGACGTAGGTCCCGAGGTCGTCGCCCTCGACGAGCCCCGGCAGCGAGCCGCCCTCGCGCAGGGGCGTGATGTAGCGGGTCGCGATGACTTCCTTGAGCATCGCCCCAGGTTACTGGTGCCTGTTGGCGGTGCCTGGCCAGGGCTTATGCACGGTCGACAGCGGAACGACAGGGACGTTTTACGTGTTCCTGATCTCGGTAAGGCCAAGCTCTCGACACCGTCTGAACGACGGTCGCCCGCACCTCGTACCCCTTTGCACATCCACGAATGCTTTCCATGGAAGGAACGTCAGCATGACCAGCGAATCGTTCGAACCCGTCACGACGCCGTCCCGTCGCACCGCGTTGGCGGCGGTCGGCGCGGCGGGACTCGCCGTCGCGCTGACCGCGTGCTCGTCCGGCGACGACTCGTCGTCGGGCACGTCGAGCTCCTCGGACACCTCGGGCTCCACCACCACGGCCGGCGCGTCCACCGCCCAGGGTGACGCGGGTGGCACCGAGCTGGCGAAGACAACCGACATCCCCGAGGGCGGCGGCAAGATCTTCGCGAGCCAGGGCGTGGTGGTCACCCAGCCGACGGCGGGCACCTACAAGGCGTTCTCGTCGAAATGCACCCACCAGGGCTGTGCGGTGAGCAGCATCAGCAGCGGGGCCATCGTCTGCCCGTGCCACGGCAGCGAGTTCTCCGTCACCGACGGCAGCGTCAAGAAGGGCCCGGCCACCCAGGGCCTGCCCGCCGAGCAGATCACCGTCTCCGGGGACTCGATCACGCTGGCGTGACGGTCAGCCGCGACGCGCCCTGCGCGGTCGTTTGAGACAGCCCAGCACCTCGTCCGTGGTCGCGACCGTAGCGACCAATGCGAGGGTGTTGCGGATCATCGCGGGGGTGTAGTCGGCGGGCACCCCCGCGATGGCGTCCCTGGGGACGACGACGGTGTAGCCCCGGTTGACGGCGTCGAACACCGCGTTGGGAATGGCCACGTTGGCCGAGACGCCGGTGACGATCAGTGTGCGGCAGCCCAAGTTCCTTAACAGCGCGTCGACTTCGGTGCCCTGGATCGGCGACAGACCGTGCAGCCGTCGTACGACGAAGTCCTCCTCGGCGACCTCGATCGGGGGCGCCACGCGCACCGCCGTGGTGCCCGACAGCTGCTGCACGGGCAGGCGTTCGGCGGCGCGGAACAGCCGGGCGTTGCGGTTCGCCCCGCGCCCGTCCGGCCGGCGCTCGGCGACGGCGTGGATCACCTGCACCCCGCTCTCGTGCGCGGCGGCGACCAGTCGGGCCACGTTCGCGAGCGCGCCCGACTGGCGTGCGGCGAGGGCGAGTTCGGGCAGCGCGCTGTCCGGTCCGACCACGCCCTGTTGACATTCGACGGTCAGCAGGACAGTACTCACCGTGTCGAGGATCTCACTGAGTTGTTCGTGCGACGGCATGGCTCTCCCTTGTCGTCGACGGCCGGGGCGGGCGACAGTAACGAGCATCGCGTGCGGAGGGAAGACGGCCGACGCTCCTCCGGCCCGATTTCTGACGCGGCGTCAGAAGCGGCTGCCCGCCGCTCGTGCCGTAGCCGAAGGGGATCGCATGACCGCCACTCAGCGTCGAGGCCGGAAGATCATGATGACACCCGAGGAACTGGACGAGTTCCTCACCACCGAGCACACCTGCCGCGTTGCGACCGTCTCCTCGGACGGGGCCCCGCATGTCAGCCCGCTCTGGTTCGCCTGGGACGGCACCTCGCTGTGGCTGTACTCGATCACGCGCAGCAAGCGCTGGTCGGACCTGCGCCGCGACCCGCGCGTCGCGGTGGTGATCGACGGCGGGGACGCCTACGACGAGCTGCGCGGCGTCGAACTCTCCGGCACCGTCGAGTTCGTCGGCGAGGCCCCGCGCACGGGCGAGCCGCATCCCGAACTCGTCCCCGTGGAGAAGCTGTTCGCCCAGAAGAACTTCGGGCTCGACGCGATGCCGTACGACGGCAGGCACGCGTGGATACGACTGACGCCGGACACTCTGGCGTCCTGGGACTTCCGTAAGTTGGGGGCGCTGTAGGGCAGTTGCCGAGGCCCTTCCGGGAGGCCCAGCCCCTCTAGCCGACGGTCTCGGCCGCCGCCTGGAGTGCCTCGACCGCCGCGCGGATGGACGGGCGGCGGTCGGCGTCGGCGCGCCAGACGACGTAGACGTGTCGGCGGACCCGTTGCTTCAGGGGGACGGTGACGACTCCGGTGGGCATGGGGTTGCGGCCGAGGAGGGGGGCGATGCAGACGCCCAACCCAGCTGCTACCAGGCCGAGTTGGGTGTGGGTCTCGGCGGCTCGGTGGCCGATGATCGGTTCGATGCCGCGGGAGCGCAGGGTGAACATCAGCCACTCGTGGCAGAACTCGCCCTCGGCCCAGGTGATCCACTCGTCGTCGGCGAACTCCCCGAGGTCCACCTCGTCGCGCCCGGCCAGCGGATGGCCTGACGGCATCGCCACGTCGGCGGGGTCGTCCAGGATCGGCGCCTTGACCAGGCCGTCCGGGAGCGGCATCGGCTTGTTGTACCAGTCGAGGACGACGGCGAGGTCGAGGTCGCCGCGTACGACGCCCGCGATGCCGCTCTCCGGTTCCTGTTCCGTGGAGCGGACGCGCAGGGCGGGGTGGCGGGCGCGCAGGGCGGCGAGCGCGGTGGGGAACAGGCCGCGGGCGGCGGTCGGGAACGCGGAGAGCCTCAACTCGCCGACCACCTGGCCGCGTTGGGCCTCCAGGTCGGCCTGGGCCAGCTCCACCTGGGAGAGGATGCGGCCCGCGTGCTCCGCGAGGAGCCGGCCGGCGTCGGTGAGCCGTACCCCCCGACCGTTCTTGGCGAGGAGTTGCTGCCCCACCTCCCGCTCCAGTTTGGACATCTGCTGCGACACGGCGGAGGTCGTCACGTGCAGCCCCTCGGCCGCGCCGCTGACCGAGCCGTGCCGGGCGAGGGCGTCCAGGGTGCGCAGGCGCTCCAGATTCAACATGTAAGCGATACTACGAGATAGCTGTCGCGAATTCTCGCTTGTGCTACGAGGTCCGGGCCAGGATCTTGGTATCCATGAGCACAGTCAGCACCGCCGCGACCACCAGCACCGTCATCGCCGCCGACGCCGCCCTGAAGCAGGCCGGGGACACCGCCGCGCCCCTCTCCCTCCCCGTCCCCCTCCCCCGCCGCGCCCTCGACTGGCGGCTGCGCTTCGGGGCGCTCTCCCTCATCTGGGGCTTCAGCTTCCTGCTCATCAAGGTGGGCACACATGGTTACGCGCCCTTCCAAGTCACGTTCGGGCGGCTGCTGTTCGGGACGGTGGTGCTCGCGGCGGCGATGGCGGTGAAGCGGGAGCGGCTGCCGCGCGGCGCGCGTACGTGGGCCCATCTGGCGGTGGCCGCGTTCCTGCTCAACGCCCTGCCGTTCTCCCTCTTCGCCTACTCCGAGCTGACGATCCCGTCCACGCTCGCGGGCATCTGCAACGCGACCTCGCCACTGTGGGGCATGGCCCTCTCCCTGGTCGCCCTCTCCGAGGACCGCCCGACCCGCGTCCGCGTCGCCGGCCTGGGCCTCGGCTTCCTGGGCGTCCTGACGGTCCTCGGCGCGTGGCAGGGCTTCAGCGGCCTGGACGCCAGGGGCACGGCGATGGCCCTGCTGGCCTCGCTCAGCTACCCGATCGGCTGGATCTACGTCCGCCGCACGCTGGCGGGCACCGGCGCGTCACATCTCTCGCTGACGGGCGCCCAGTTGCTCCTGGCCACCCTCCAACTGGCCGTCATCACCCCGCTGTTCACGTCCGCCCCGGCCCGCTTCCCTCTCGTCCCCCTGCTGGCGATCGCCGCGCTGGGCGCCCTGGGCACGGGTCTCGCCGTCCTCCTCCAGTACGGCCTGGTCGCCGAAGTCGGCCCCACCACCGCGCAGATGGTCACGTACTTCATCCCGGTCATCGCCACGGCGGCGGGCGTCGCGATCCTGGGCGAGTCGCTGACCTGGTCGACGCCGGTCGGGGCGGTGATCGTGTTGGCGGGGGCGGCGCTTACGCAGGTGCGGGCGAGGGGGAAGCGGTAGGTGACGCGGCGTGGGCGAGGGGGCGTAGGGGCCCGCGAACTCAGGTGAAGGCAGGCGACAGGGGGTGGCAAGGGGTACAGCCCGACCGACGCGTATGTGCCTCACCACCGACGCGTCGGCGAACCGGCCTCAGACATAACCCCGAACCGGCGCCGGACCACTCGCCGAAGCAATCGCTTCCGCCAACGGCCCGACCTCGTCAGCCGTCAACGTCGAGACGGTGACACGGATACCCGGCGGTGCGCTCAGGCGGAAGCGTGCGCCCGGGGCCACGGCCCAACCGGCGTGGAGGAGGCGGGAGACCGCGCCGGTCTCGTCCGGTACCGGGATCCACACGTTGAGGCCGCTGGTGCCGTGGGCCGTGACGCCGCGTTCGGCGAGCGCGGCGATCAGCGCGTCGCGGCGGGCGCCGTACGCGGCAGCCACCGCCGGGGTGTCGACCGCGCCGTCGGCCCACAGGCGGGCCACGGCCCGCTGGGTGATGCGGCTGGCCCAGCCCGGGCCCAGCCGTTGGCGGCCTCGGACGCGGTCGAGGGTCACGGGGTCGCCGGTGAGCACGGCCAGCCGTAGGTCGGGGCCGTAGGCCTTGGCTACCGAGCGGACGAAGGCCCAGGTGCGGGTGGTGCCGGCCAGGGGGTGCAGGGGCTGGTCGACGATGCCGTGGCCGTGGTCGTCCTCGATGAGCAGGGTCTCCGGGTGGCGGCGGAGCACGGAACGCAACGCACGCGCGCGCGTGGCGCTCACCACGGCTCCGGTGGGGTTCTGCGCCCGGTCGGTGACGATCAGGGCCCGCGCGCCGGACTCCAGCGCGGCGCGCACGTCGTCGGGGAGCGGCCCCTCGTCGTCGACGCGGACGGGGGTCACGCGCAGCCCCAGCGCCGGCACGAGGTCGAGCAGGCTGCCCCACCCCGGGTCTTCTACGGCGACGGTGTCCCCGGGTTTCAGATGGGCGGCGAGGACGCGTTCGATGGCGTCCAGGGAGCCGGAGGTGACGGCCACGGGGCCTTCCGGCACCCCGTCGGCGTCCAGCTCGGACCGGGCGATGCGGGCCAGGTCAGGTTCGACCGGGTCGTCGCCGTACATGACCGGCTCCCGGTCGGATTGTTCGGCGGCCGAGGTGAACGCCCGCACCAGAGACGGCAGTTGTGCCGGATCCGGGTTGCCGTGGGACACGTCGCGCACCCCCGTCGGCACGTCGACCCGGATGTGCTCGCGGCCGGTCGTGGCCGGCTTGGGCCGTACCCGGCTGCCCCGACGCCCGGCGGTCTCGATGACCCCGCGCTCCCGCAGCGTCCGGTACGCCGCCGCGACCGTGTTCGGGTTCACGCCCAGCTCGACCGCCAACTCCCGCATGGGCGGCAGCAGTTGCCCGGGTTCCAGCTCTCCCGAACCCACCGCGCGCTCGACGTCCGCCGCAATGTCCGCTGCGCGTCGCCCCTCGATCCGATATCCTCCTAGCACAAAGCGTATTATGCACTAGTGCAATACAGATGACAATCGAGCACCAGCCCCCCGATCAACGAACAGCGAACAGCGAACACACCAACGGAGAGCACCATGCAGGGGACCACCTCGCAGCCGACGTCACCGCCCGCCGCCTACACGCCGACCGACCGGACCGTCCCCACGCGCTCCGCTGAACGGGCGTCGTACGACAAGGAGTTGGTGCACGCGATACTCGACCAGGCCTACGTCTGCCACCTCGGCTTCGTGCGCGACGGCATGCCGGTCGTGCTGCCGACGTTGTACGGGCGGGTCGGCGAGCGACTGTACGTGCACGGGTCGACGGGCGCGCGCCCGCTGCGGATGACGGGGCAGGCCGACCCGGGGCTCCCGGTCTGCCTGACGGTCACGCACGTCGACGGCCTGGTGCTGGCCCGTTCCGCGTTCCACCACTCGATCAACTACCGCTCCGTGGTGGTGCACGGCATCGCCCACCAGGTGACGGACCCCGAGGAGAAGCGGACGGCACTGGACGCGCTGGTCGACCACGTCGTGCCGGGCCGGTCGGCGGACTCGCGGCCCGCCAACAAGAAGGAACTCGCCGCCACCATGGTGATCCGCCTCGACCTCGACGAGGTCTCCGCCAAGCTCCGCACCGGCGGCGCGAACGACGACCCCGAGGACCTGGACCTCCCCCACTGGGCCGGAGTGGTCCCGCTCTCCCCCGCCTACGGAACCCCGCTCCCGAACGACGACCTGGCCCCCGGCACCGAACTCCCCGCCTACCTGGCCGCGTTGTAATGCTCGTCCACCCCTGGGACGCGCCGCACGACGACGCCGAGTGGCAACTCTGGCTCACCACCCACGACTTCGGCCAACTCGCCGTCAACGGCCCTTCCGGCGAACCCCCGTTCGTCCAGCCCCTCCACTTCGCCTACGACCCGGAGCGCGGCGAGGCGATCATCCATCTCGCCCGCCCCAACCCGCTGCTGCCCGCGCTGGCGGCAGATCCACAGGTGGTCCTGAGCGTCGTGGACGACTACGTCTACGTCCCCGGCCCCTGGCAGGCGGAACCGGTCGGCCCGCCCGAGCACGGCGTGCCGACCAGCTTCTACGCGGCGGTCCAACTCCGGTGCACCGCCCGCCTGGTGGACGACCCCGCCGAGACGGCGACCCTGCTCAACCGTCAGGTCGGCCACTTCCAGCCCGAGGGCGGCTCCTCTACGGTCGCGGCGGGCGAGGCGCCGTACGGACGGCTGTTGTCCGGCATCCGGGTGGTGCGGCTCGAAGTGACCGGCGTACGGGCGAAGTTCAAGTACGCGGGCAAGCGGTCGGCCGAGGTCCAGGACCGTATCGCGGCGGGGCTCGTGGAGCGGGACGGGCCTCGGGACGCGGTGGCGCGGGAGCATTTGCTGCGGCGGCGGCACGAGGGCTGAGGCACGGAACTCCCGTTACACCAGGGCTTGTTCGTCGGCCGCCGCCCCGCGCGCCTCCGTCACCGTGAGGCCCGCGACCGAGGTGAGCATCAGCAGGATGCCGGCCAGGGTCGTGGGGGTCAGTGGTTCGCCGAGCAGGGTGACGGCGAGGACGGTCGCGCTCACCGGTTCGAGGAGCATGATCACGGAGACCGTGGCGGACCGTACGACGGCCGCGGCCACGAAGTTGAGCACGTAGGCGAGGGCTGTGGGGACCGTCGCGATGTACGCGAGGAGCCACGGGACCCGGCCCGGCCGGGCGGTGTGCGGTATCAGCCCCTCGGCCAGGGCGAACGGCAGCAAGCACAGGCTGGTGACCGCGAGCGTCCCGACTGCCGTGACGGACGCGTCGGTTGCGCCGCCGCGTCCCCAGCGCCCGGTCAGCAGGGTCATGGCCGAACCGCCGGCCGCCGAGCCGAGCGCGAGCAGCACGCTCGACGGACGTATGGTCGCGGCCGGGCCAAGGGGCAGGACGGCGAGCCCGGTGGCCTCGACGGCCGCGAAGTAGGCCGTCTGGAACACGGCCGGCCCGAGCCGGTCGTCACCGTCCGCAGGACCTTGCGGCGGAGTGGTTCGGATACGGCGGCGGGGCGGACCCGCGGCCGTCGCATGCGGTGGACGGCGAGCAGCAGGACGAAACCGGCCGCGCAGCGCCAGAAGGACAGGGCGAGGGGGCCGAGGCCGCTGGTCCGGTAGACCAGGGAGGCGGACGCGCCCGCGGTGCCCCAGGCGACTCCGGCGACTCCGGCGATGGTCAGGTAGAGCAGGCCTCGCCCGACGGGCAGGCCGAGAGCGGTGTTCGGCACGAGGGGTCTCCGCAGCGGTGCAGAAGTGCGACGAGGGACCCCTGTCGGCGGGGTCCGTGGGGTCCGTGGGCTTCTTCTGCGGGCGGCACCGTTCCGCCCTGCGATGTCCTGGGCCGTGCCGGGCGTGGAATCCGGGGCCCGCCTCAGACGGCGGGCGCCGGAAGAACGAGTGCGTTCGCGTGCGTGGCGGCCGGACTAGGGGCCGACGGGGGGAGACGCAGGTCATATTCGCCGATGTCACAGGGGGCCGGGCTGTCTCGTCTCGGGGGTGTAGCCACGGACGACCACAGCCCACGGAGGCACACGATGGACGCACGACTGAACTACCTCTCCAGCCCGATCGCCGGCAAGGCCGCCAAGCAGTTCATGGCGGTGGGCAGGACGCTCAAGGGGGCGGCGCTGCCGGCGCTGACGCAGGAGCTGGTGGCGCTGCGCGTGAGCCAGATCAACGGCTGCGCCATCTGCGTCGACATGCACACCAAGGAGGCCGGGGCGGCGGGCGAGACCTCGGTACGGCTGAACCTGGTCGCGGCCTGGCGGGAGGCCACGGTCTTCACCGAGGCGGAGCGGGCCGCGCTGGAGCTGGCCGAGGAGGGGACCCGGGTCGCGGACGCGGCCGGCGGGGTGAGCGACGAGGTGTGGGCGCACGCCGCCAAGCACTACGACGACGAGCAGCTCACCACGCTGGTCATCCTGGTCTCCTTCATGAACTCGGTGAACCGGCTGAACATCATCACCCGGCAGCCGTGCGCGGGCGACTACGAGCCCGGCCTGTTCGGCTGAACGGGACTGCTGAACGAGACGGGCACCAACAGGCCATCAGGGGAAGGGGATTCGGCGTGAGCAAGGTCGAGGAGTTCGAGGAACTGCGGCCGCTGCTGTTCTCGATCGCCTATCGGATTCTGGGCAGTGTGGGCGAGGCCGAGGACGCGGTGCAGGAGACCTGGCTGCGGTTCGACGGCACGGCGACCCGGCCCACGTCGACCAAGGCGTTCCTGTCGGCCACGGTGACGCGGATCGCGATCGATGTGCTGCGTTCCGCTCGGGTGCGGCGGGAGGAGTACGTCGGCCCGTGGTTCCCCGAGCCGCTGCTGAGCGACCCGTACCAGGATCCGGCGCGGTCCCTGGAGCTGGCCGACTCGGTGTCGATGGCGGCCCTTCTGCTGCTGGAGCAACTCAGCCCGCTGGAGCGGGCGGTGTTCGTACTGAGGGAGGTGTTCGCCTTCGGCTTCGACGAGATCGCCACGACCGTGGGGCGTTCGGAGTCGGCGTGCCGGCAGTTGCTGGTACGGGCGCGGCGGCACATGGCGGACCGGCGGCCCCGGTTCGCCGCGGACCGGCAGGAGCGGGAGGAGCTGGCGACCCGGTTCTTCGACGCGTTGAAGGACGGCGACGTGGGCGGACTGCGTCAACTGCTCGCCGCGGACGTGCAGTTCGTCGGTGACGGCGGCGGGAAGGCACCCCAACTGGCCAAGGCCGTCGCCGGGGCGGAGAACGTGGCCCGCGTCCTGGGCACGGTCTTCCCCTGGCTGATCCGCATCGACGTGTCGTACGAACCGCACGAGGTCAACGGCCAGCCCGGCGCGCTCTTCCGCGACCGCGACGGAAAGGTCCTCCACACCCTGGCCCTCGACGTCCTCGACGGCCGGATCCAGACCATCCGCGCGGTGATCAACCCCGACAAGCTCGGCCACCTCGGCCCGGTCGCCGACGCCTGGGCCGTCGACCGCGAACTGAGACAGGCACGCCGCCGACCGAGCTGACGGGCGGTGGACGGCGGGCCGGTCGCGACGAGCGGCTGGCCCGCGGGCGTTCTGATGTGGGGGGGCGCTGGAAGCCGGGGGTAAATCTAACCGCTGTCCACCCCAGTGACCGGTTAGAAATAACCCCAGCCTGCGGAGGGGGCGGGGGCGGCGAGCGGGCGGCTGGCGGCTGGCGGCTGGCGGCTGGCGGCTGGCGGCTGGCGGCTGGCGGCTGGCGGCTGGCGGCTGGCGGCTGGCGGCTGGACGGTAGGCGGCTGGCGGCTGGCGGCTGGACGGTAGGCGGCTGGACGGTAGGCAGCGCGACGGCAAGGCCGTGGACGGTCGCAGCGGGCGATAGGCGGCGAGCCTGCGGGCGGGCGGCGGGGCGGCAGGCCATAGACGGCGAGCCGACAAGCGGCGGCCGGTCGCGGGTGGCGGCGGGCGGCGGGCGGCGGGCGTTAGGCGGCGGGCGGTAGGCCGATCACGGCAAGCCGTGGGAGCCGGGACGACAGGGGGCAGTCGGTCGCGGCGGACAGCAGGCCCGCGGGCGGTAGTCCGTGGGCTGCCGACCGATCGCGGTGAACGCCGGGACGGCGGGCGGGCGTTCGGGACCATCGCGACGGCAGGCGGGCGGCAAGACGGCAGGCCGTGGGCGGCGAGCCGACAGGCGACGGCCGGTCGCGGTGGGCGGCAGGCCCGCAGGAATTAGGTGGCGTGCCGATCGCGGGGAGCGCGCAAACGGCAGGCTCGCACGCGTTAGGCGGCGGCCCGATCGCGGGGAGCGCCCGGGACGGTAGGCCGATCGCGGCGGGCGTCGGGGCGGTAGGCCGCAGGTGCCGATGTGGCGGGCGGTGGGGCGGTGGGGCGACCGGTCGTACGACGCGCTCAGGCCGTCGTCTCCCGGGTGGCCGGCTCTCGTTCCGGGCCGCCGCCGGCCACCGGTTTCGCGGAGCCCTTCGTGGGTGCGGAGGACTGGGCGATGAAGGCGCCCAGCAGGACCACCGCTCCCCCGATGATCTGCGGTGCGGAAAGGTGTTCGCCGAGGAGGATCCAGGCGAGGCCGGTCGCGATGACCGCTTCGAGGCAGGCCACGACACCCGCTACCTGCGGGGAGAGGCGGCGGACGGAGACGACTCCGGTGACGTACGCCAGGACCGTGGCGATCAGGACGATCCAGGCGAGCAGGAGGGCGGCCGGGACCGGGGTGCCGTTCATGTGGGCGTCGCCCGCGAGGATCGACCAGTTCATGGTCCAGGGGCGGGCCACGGCGGTCAGGACGAGGGTGCCGACGAGGAGGCCGTAGGCGATCACGCCGAGCGGGTCGGGGGCCTCGTCGCCGGCGTCGCCGCCCTGGTCGGACAGGACGAAGTAGCCGACCTGGCAGCAGGCGGCGGCGAGCGCGAGCAGCAGTCCCACGGCGTCGAAGCTCAGGCCCGCCCACACCTCGACGACACAGGCGAGCCCGCCGGCCGCGAGGACGACGCCGAGCGCGGCGGCACGGGTGACCGGGCGCCGCTGCACGAACCGCACCCAGCCGAGCACGAGCGCGGGTGCGAGGTACTCCACGAGCAGGGCGACCCCTACGGGTATGCGGGAGATCGCGGCGAAGTAGCAGGCCTGGACACCGGCCACGGCGAGCAGCCCGAACCCGAGGAGCAGCGCGGGACGGCTCCGTACGAGCGCCCGGTGCCGTACGGCGAGCGGCAACATCACGAGGGCCGCGCCGGCCACCCGCAGCCACACCACGTGCAGCGGGTCCAGCCCCGCCTCGATCAGCGGCTTCGCCGCGACCCCGGATCCCCCGAAGGCCAACGCGGACCCGAGCGCCAGGCCCAGCCCGACACTCTTGCCGCCACCACCTCCGGCCGCACTGCTCTCAGACGTATGCACGGGCACATGATGACAGGGGATGACAGGGGCGTCACCCTTGTTGACACCTGTCTCAGGGCGTGGACTGTCAGCAGCCCGTCTCGGCGCCCCTGACGTACTCCCCTAAGCGCCCCTCGATCCAGACCAGCACCTCGGGGGACTCGATGCCCGCACGGTGGAGGACCTCTACGGCACGGGACTCAGGGTCCGCGACGATCGCGGCGAGGAGGTCGATGCCGCAGGCCAGTGCGCCGTCGCGGAGTTCGGCACGCCCGCAGGCGTACTCCAGGGCGTCGGCGGCCAGCGGTGACCAGCCTTCCGCCGCGGGGATCACGGGGATCGCGCCGGAGTCCTCGACCGTGCCCTGCCAGCGGAGGCCGTAGCCGATGCTGCGCTGGACGAGGTAGCCGAGGAGCCGGGCGATCTGGGGGCCGTCACCGAAGACGGCGCGCGCTTCGGGGTCCGACTCCAGGAGGCTGTGCAGCAGGTGGGCCGTGTCGATCTGGCGGTCCCCGTCCCGCAGGGCCCGGCGGCGCGCACCGGCGACCACCGCTGCCAGCTCTGCACTGAGCCTGGCATCGTTGTCCGCGCGGTGGATTCCCTGCTCGCGGGCCGACTGCCTGGGGATACGGGGTTGCACACTCTTACCCCATCAGTCCCCCGCATTGAGGGCATCCCCGGAGGGTTGCATTTCGGCATCCCACACAGAGTGGACCCGGGGCGGCGGAATCTCCTCCTTACGGATGAGATCACGCCCCTTGACCTCGAGAGGCGCGCGCCCGGCCGCCGCGCGCCCCGTGCGCAACCGCCCCGCACCCGGCGTACGTCTTTCGCGAACGTGGAGAGCAGGTGCTGGCTGGTGGCATTGCCGGCGGTCGACGGCAGGCAGTACGTGTACCGGGTGTACGCCCCGGAGGACGCGCTGCTCGCCGACCTGTTCTGGGACGCGTGGCACTGCCACGACGAAAGTGCCCACCCGCGCGCGTGGGACCTCTTCGACGCGGCGGTCATACGACGGGTGAGCTGAACCGCGCGGAGCCGAACCGGGCAAGTCGGCTCCCGTACGCAATTCCGGTCGCGTACACAATTCCCGTCCCGTACGCAATTCCTGACGGTTCATCAGTATTGAATGTTGCGCGCCCTGCGGCTACGTTCCGCGACACGGTAGCCCGATACGAAGAGGTGGTCGCATGGCCGAAATCAGCGCGGAGGCACGCATCGAGGCCCCGGCCGAGAAGGTGTGGGCTCAACTCACGGACTGGTCCGCGTACGGCGAGTGGAACGCGACCCACACCAACTTCCCCAAGGGCGGCCCGGACGTGCTCGCGGTGGGCGGGACCTTCCAGGAGAACATGAAGCTGATGGGCTTCCCGGCCGAGGTCGAGTGGACCATCGAGGAGGTCGAACCGGCCCGGGTGTTCGCCATCCGCGGCAGGGGCCCGATGGCCGTGAACGTCGCCACGCGCTACACGCTCACGCCCGACGGCGACGCCACGACGGTCCGGATCGACGGTGAGTTCACGGGTGCGGCGGTGTCGTTGATGGCGGGCAAACTGAAGGACTCGGGTACGGCTGCCCTGAACGAGTCGCTGCGCAAACTGGCCGGGCTGGTGGCCTGAGGAACGCGCCGGGGCACCGCAGGAACGGGAACACGCACAGGGAAGGCGCCCCACGGAAGTTCCGCGGGGCGCCTTGGCCTGCCACCTCTTCCGACCCGGAGGACATCAGTCCTCGTCGGCCAGAATCAGGTACAGCTTCTTGCGGGCGTCGTTGATGACGGTCAGCGCCTTCTCGCGCTGCTCCTTGCTGCCGGTCTTCCAGACCTGGCCGAAGGCCTCCATCAGACCGAAGCCGGCCTGGCGGATCTCACTGAGAGCCTCCCAGTCGACCCCGCGGGAAGCCTCTTCCCAGGGGGCGTCCGGGCCCTCTTCGGCCGCGGTACGGCCGGCCTCGGTGAGGGCGAACAGCTTCTTGCCGCCCTCCGACTCACTGGCGATCAGGCCCTCGTCCTCCAGCAGCTGCAGGGTCGGGTAGACCGAGCCGGGGCTCGGCTTCCACGCGCCGCCGCTGCGCTCGGCGATCTCCTGGATCATCTCGTAGCCGTGCATCGACCGGTCCTTGAGGAGGGCCAGGATCGACGCGCGTACGTCGCCGCGCCGCGCCCTGCCGCCCCTCGGGCCGCCGCGCCCTCGTCCACCCCAGGGACCGGGACCGAAGCCCGGTCCGAAGCCGGGGCCGCCGGGCCCACCAGGTCCACCGGGCCCGAAGGGACCGAAAGCCCCACGCCGCCCGTCAGGACCACCCCGACCGCGCCGGGAGGGTCCGTCCTGTCCATGTCCACGCTCGTATCCGTGGGTACGCATCGCAATCACTCCATTCCATCGTTGATCTGTCGCGATGCGTCAACGATATATCGGGACTGTTCGGATGGCAACCCCATTCCGGCAACCCCCTCCCACAGCCCGGTCCGGCAACCCCGTCCGGCCCCTTCTGACGACGCCCCCTAGAGTCACCGGCGTGACCGAGCAGTCGCCCTCCTACCTCGCCGCGATCCGGAAGTCGTACGACACCGTCGCCACCGCCTACGTCCAACTCGTCAAGGAACCGGGCGAGTTGGACCCGCTGTCCCGCGCGATGCTGGCCGCGTTCGCCGAGACCGTGCGGACGGCCGACCTCGGGCCGGTGGCGGATCTGGGGTGCGGGCCCGGCAAGATCACGGCCTATCTGGCGGACCTCGGGGTGCCTGTCTTCGGCATCGACCTCTCCCCGAGGATGATCGAACTGGCCCGCCGCGCCCACCCGGACCTGACCTTCACCGTGGGCTCGATGACCGCGCCGCCGATCGGGGACGACGAGTTGGGCGGCATCCTCGCCCACTACTCCACACACCACACGCCGCCCGACCAACTACCCATCGTCTTCGGTGAGTTCCACCGCGCACTCGCCCCCGGCGGCCACCTGCTGCTGGCCGGCCACGTCGGAGACGACCAACTCCTGCGCCCGACACAGGCGTACGGCGGACACCCCGTGTCCTACGAGTCCCACCTGATCCCGCCGGACCGGATCGCCGAGCTGCTCGCACAGGCCGGGCTCATGCTCACCGCGCGCCTCGTCCTGGAACCGGCCGAGGGCGCGAAGCGGACGCACGCCGCCTTCCTGGCCCGGAAACCGGAACGCCCCTCAGCCTCATAGCCGCCCCCGAATCGGTCCAGTTCCCCCGAATTGGCCTTGGCCCGCGGCTCCACGCAGCGCCTAGCGTCGAGCCATGCGGATTCGAATCGTCGACGCCTTCACCGACCGCGCCTTCGCCGGCAACCCGGCCGGGGTGCTGCTCCTCGACGCCTTCCCGGCGGACGACCGGCTGCAGAAGATCGCGGCGGAGGTGAATCACGCGGAGACTGCGTTCGCGCACCGGCTGCCCGAAGGCGGCGACGCCGACTGGGCGTTGCGGTGGTTCACGCCGGCGACCGAGGTGGCGATGTGCGGGCACGCGACCCTCGCCACGGCCCACGTCCTGCACACCACCGGCGCCCACGAAGGGACCGTGCGGTTCGCCACGCGGAGCGGGATACTCGTCGCCACGCCGGCCGAGGACGGGTCGATCACGCTCGACCTCCCGACCGCCCCGCTCACCCCCGAGACGGTTCCGGACGGTGTCGCCGAGGCCCTGGGTGCCGAGACGCTCCCCACCGCGTTCGACACCGGCCCGAACATCGGCGACCTCGTCGTCGAACTCGCCGACGAGAAGACCGTCGTAGGACTCACGCCGGATCTCAAGGCCCTCGCCGCCGCCTCCGAGCGCGGCATCATCGCCACCGCACGCGCCGAAGACCCCACCCGGGGCTACGACTTCGTGTCCCGCTGCTTCTTCCCGAACATCGGGATCGACGAGGACCCGGTCACCGGGAGTGCGCACACGGCGCTGGCTCCCTACTGGTCCGAGCGCCTCGGCGGCACGGTCCTCACCGGGTGGCAGGCCTCGGCCCGATCGGGGCGCGTCCGTACCGAACTCCGGGGCGACCGCACCCTGTTGACCGGACGCGCGGTCACGGTCATCGACGGCGAGCTGCTCGCCTGAGCCTCAAACCGCAAACCTCAAGCCGCCAACCTCAAGCCTCAAGTCGCCTGCCCCCCAAGCGACTTACGCCGTCGGCAGCCAGCCCACCTTCCCAGCCAGCAGCGCGTAGCCGACGAACGCCCCGATGTCGAGCAGGGAATGCGCCACCACCAGGGGACCCACGCGACCCCAACGCCGGTACAGGTAGACGAACACCACGCCCATCACCATGTTGCCGACGAAGCCGCCGATGCCCTGGTAGAGGTGGTAGCTACCGCGCAGTACGGAACTGGCCACCAGCGCGGTGCCCGGCGTCCAGCCCAACTGGCCGAGGCGGCGCAGGAGATAGCCCACCACGATCACTTCTTCGAGGATCGCGTTCTGCATCGCGGAGAGGATCAGGACCGGGTACTTCCACCAGACGTCGGGCAGCGCCTCCGGCACCACCGTGAGGTTGAAGCCGAGGCCGCGGGCGGACAGGTAGAAAGCGATGCCGGTGCTGCCGATGACCGCCGCGATCGCAGCCCCGCGGCCCAGGTCGGGCCAGGGGCGGGTGCGGTCGAAGCCGATCGTGCGCAGGCTCTCGCCCTCCCTCAGGAGGAAGTGCGCGACGAGGGCTACGGGGACGAGCGCCGAGGCGATCCCGAACAACTGCCAGGCGAGATCGAGCCACGGACGACCCGGCGCGGCCGAGGCGTTGAGCGTGGCCGCCTGGTCCTTGAGACCACCCGGTTTCGTGACCGATCCGACAAAACTGATCAGGGCTGACACACCACTCACACCGAGCGAAAGCCCCAGAACGAGCAGTGCCTCGGACCGGAGAATCCGCCGTGTGGGCCGCTCCAGCGGAAAAGATTCGGCCACCTGCCCTGCCTTCACCTGCACACCTGCCTTCAGTTCGGAAATCCCGCCTCATGCCCATCTTCGCCCCGCTAGGGTCTCGAAAGAACTTACGAAGATCGTGCGTGACAGGCCGTTGGGGGGACGGACGCGGTACGGGGCGTACCTCCCCCATGTCTGCCATACGGCCGCATACCGGCACGTGGTTCAACAGGGAGGGGCATCACCGTCATGGGACGTCACAGCTTGCCCGATCAGTACGGCGCGGGCGGCAGCGACCCCCGTCCTCGCGCGCGCCGCCGTACGGTGGCCATCGCCACGGTGCTCGTGCTGACCGTCGCCGGCGGTACCGCCGTGGCGGTGCAGAGCGGGTTGCTCTCCTTCGGTTCGTCCTGCCGGAAGGACACGGTGCGGCTGAAACTCGCCGCCTCCCCCGACATGGCTCCCGCCCTGCGCGCGGCGGCCGGACAGGCCCGCGACGAGAGCATCACGTCGGACGGGCAGTGTCTGAACATCTCCGTGACCGCCCAGGAGTCGTACAAGTTCGCGGACACGCTCAAGGCGGGCAAGCACCCGGACGTACAGGTGTGGGTGCCGGACTCGGAGCTGTGGGTGAACGAGGTCTCGTCGGCCGCCGACAGCGACGCGACGGAGGTCACTCCCACGGGCAACGTGGCCTCCACGCCGGTCGGGGTGGCGATGGTCCCGGCCGCCGCGAAGTCGCTCGGGTGGCCGCGGAAGACGTACAGCTGGCTGGACCTGGCCGGTGCCACCCTGACGGACGACTCGCTGCGGCTGGGCGCGGCCGACCCGGCGCGCAGCGCGACGGGACTGTTAGCGCTCACGCAGTTGAGTACGGCCGCCGCCAAGGTCAAGGGCGGGGCCACCCAGGCGGCGGCGATGATGAAGACGCTGTCGCAGCGGACCTCGGACACCGACAGCCAGGTCCTGGACACCCTGCCGCGCAACGCGTCCGGCACCGAGCAGGGCAACCCGAAGCGCAACCAGGCGCTGGTCCTCAGCGAGCAGTCGGCGTTCGCGTACAACGCGTCGGCGGACAGCGACGGGAGCCTGGATCTCTTCTACCCGAAGGACGGCTCCCCGCGGCTCGACTACCCGTACAACCTGGTCGACCAGGAGCGGCTGACCACGGACCAGAGCCGGGCCGCGATCCGGTTCATGACCTATCTGAGCCAGCCCGCGCAGCAGAAGCTGATGGAGAAGTACGGCTTCCGCACGGACGACGATGCCGCGCCGAAGGCCGTGGTCGCCAAGGCCGGTGGCAGCAGTCCGCAGCCGTACGCCGTGGCCGCGCCCGAGCCGGCCTCCGACGCGGCGCTCCAAGAGGCCCTGGGCACCTGGACGATCACGGTGCAGAGCGCGCGGATCACCACGGTCGTCGACGCGTCCGCCTCGATGGCGGAGTCGGTGCCGGGGACCGGGCAGTCGCGGATGGATGTCACGAAGGCCTCGCTGTTGCAGGCGCTGGCCACGTTCACGCCCGAGGACGAGATCGGGCTGTGGGAGTTCTCGACGAAGCTCGACGGCGACAAGGACTACCGCGTCCTGGTGCCGACCGAGCGGCTCGGCGACCGCACGGGCGACGGCACCCAACGGGACGCCCTGTCAGCGGCGTTCGGCTCCCTGAAGCCGGTGCGGAACGGCGCGACCGGGCTCTACGACACGACGCTCGCCGCGTACAAGGCGGCCACGTCCTCCTACGCGAAGGGGAAGTTCAACGCGCTGGTCATCCTGACCGACGGGGTCAACCAGGACCCGGGCAGCATCTCCCGCTCCACGCTCATCAAGCAGTTGCGGCAACTCGCCAGCCCTGAGCGGCCGGTGCCGCTCATCATGATCGGGGTGGGCCCGGAGGCCGAATAGGAGGAGGCCCGCCAGATCGCGGAGGCGACCGGCGGCTCGGGCCACGAGGTGACCGACCCGGCCCAGATCCAGTCGGTGATCCTCCAGGCCATCGTGGCGGCGGGCGCGTCGGGCGCATCGGCCAACGCGGGCTGAAACAGAGCCAGTTCACCCCACCCCCACACCTCACCCCCACCCCCACACCTCACCCCACCTCCACACCTCACCCCAGCGGCACCGGCTCCGGCAACCCCACCGGCCACGTGTGGACCGGCTCCCCGAGATGCATCAACTCGCTGTAGCGGCGGGTAGTTGCCGCCAGCGCGGCTTCCCTCGTGAGCCCCTGCTCCAGGGCGCGGTGGAACGTGGCGGACTGCCAGGTCGCACCATTCGCGCGACGGCGGCAGCGCTCGTCGATCACGCCCAAGTACAGGTCCCGGTCGGCCGGTTCGACCCCCCACGCGTCCAGGCCGGCCTCCGCGAGCGGCAGCAGTTCGTCGCGTACGAGGGCCACCGCGTCGATCTCGGTGGTGCCGCCCAGGCGTCCGCGCCGGGGCCAGAGGAGGCGGGCGTCGATGCCGTGGCGGCACGCGGTGTCGAAGTTGGCGGCGGCGGCCTCGAAGGGCAGCCGGGTCCACACCGGCCGCGACTCCTCGGCGAGGGCGCGGACGACGCCGTAGTAGAACGCGGTGTTGGCGATGACGTCGGTGACGGTGGGGCCGGCCGGCAGGACGCGGTTCTCGACGCGCAGGTGCGGGACACCGTCGGCGATGCCGTAGACCGGGCGGTTCCAGCGGTACACCGTGCCGTTGTGCAGGACGAGTTCGGCGAGGGTGGGGATGCCGCCCGTGTCGAGGACGTCGAGGGGCTCCTCGTCGTCGTGGATCGGGAGCAGGGGCGGGAAGAAGCGCAGGTTCTCCTCGAAGAGGTCGTACGCCGAGGTGACCCAGCGCTCGCCGAACCAGGTGCGGGGGCGGACGCCCTGGGCCTGGAGTTCGGGCGGGCGGGTGTCGGTGGCCTGCTGGAACAGCGGGGGCCGGGACTCGTGCCACAGCTCGCGGCCGAACAGGAAGGGCGAGTTGGCGCCCACGGCGACCTGCACGGCGGCGACGGCCTGGGCCGCGTTCCACACGTCGGCGAAGCGGTCCGGGGTGACCTGGAGGTGCAGCTGCACGGAGGTGCAGGCGGCTTCGGGCGCGATGGAGCCCGAGGTACAGGTGAGGTGCTCGACGCCCTCGATGTCGAGGACGAAATCCTCGCCGCGAGCCGCCACGATCTGGTCGTTGAGCAGGGTGTAGCGGTCGACCGCGGAGAGGTTCGAGGAGACCAGGTCGTCCCGGTCGAGCGTCGGCAGAATGCCGATCATCAGTATTCCGGCGTCGACCTCGCCCGCTTTCCGGTGGGCATATGCCAGTGACGTACGGATCTCCTCGGCGAGCCGGTCGAATACCCGGCCCTCCAATCGGTGTGGGGCAATGTTGACTTCCAGATTGAACATGGCGAGTTCTGTTTGGAAATCTCGGCTCGCGATGCGTTCGAGCACCTCTCCATTCAGCATTCTCGGCATGCCGTCGGAGCCGACGAGGTTCAGTTCGATCTCCAGCCCCATGAGGTTCCTGGGGCGGTCGAACCGCTTCTCGGCCAGCAGCCGCTCCAGCCCCGTCAGACAGCGCCGCAGCTTGGCGCGGTAGCGCTGACGGTCGGCGAGCTCGAACGATCCTCCCGAAACGACCTTCTCCCCCACGATGCGTCACCTCCTCGTCCCACTCGTCCCCGGGTCAGGAAGGATGATGCCCAGACCTGGCGATCGGTAACGTCCCCGGACCGGCCCGGCGCCCGCTACTCTGGTCGAACGTGACCCGCGGCACATTCACGAGGCATGCGGCAGCGAGCAGTTCCCGGACAATGAGAACCTCGTGAAAAACGCCGACGAGAATTGGCCGACCCCATCGGTGACATATCCCGAGGTCATCGCCGTAGGGCCCGTTCGGAACCGGGATGATTCCCGTGAATCGCTGGCCTAATAGGTCCTTGTTGTTCATACGGGAAACGGTTAGACGAAACATCGTCTGAACCCGTGTCGTATAAACTCCGCGAACAAGGCAGAAGGTTGGCGCCCCGGTCCTGGAACCTGCCGTCTAGGTGACGTGCGGCAGGCCGTACCCATGTTCACAGAACCCGGCCCGGCCTCCCTGACCCCGAGAGCTGACAGCGCCGTCCGCCCCCGCCCCGCCCTCGCGCCATCAGTGCCTGTCGAATGAGAGGCGACCCACCATGCCGCTGCATGTCCCCCCGGCTCCCGCGCCCGCCCTGCGCTCCGTTCTCACGGCACTCGGTTCCCCCACCGCGGTCCGCGAGGCCAAGACCCCGTCCCTGCGCGCGGCCCAGGGACCGGCCACACCCGAACTCCCTTTGCCCCTGCATGTGTTGGACCGTGTGTCCGCGGACGGGACGGCCGTCACCCGGCTGGCCGGATGGCGTTTCCTGATCCGCTGCGGGGACCGCGCGGTCGCCGCCGCCGAGACCATGCTGACCCCGGACGGCTGGGCGTTCTCGCACTTCTTCGAGGGCCCCTACATCGCCTCCACCGAGCGGGCGCTGCGCCAGGCCGAGAACATGAAGGCCGCCTACCAGCCGCGCCTCCTCTCCGTGCCCGGTCTCTACATGCTCACCCTCTGGCTGCACGGCGACCTCACCGAGGACGGCGCCGGCGGCCGCCCCGTCGCATCCGATCTGCTGGTCCCGCTGGCCCCGGCACCGCCCGGCATCGCGGCCCATCGTCCGCACCGGGTCGCCGAGTTGCTGCCGATGCTGACCCATCGGGTGACTCCCGCGCCGCTGCTCAGTTCGCCCGCCTGACTTTCCCCCGCCGTCACCCCCGTACCCCGCCGCCGAATTCCCGGCAGCGGGGTACGATCGCGTTTCCGGCCCTTTCACGCTCGTAACGCTCGTCCGAGCACGAAAAAGCTCGTACGAGCCGGGAATTGGGATGAACCGTCCGCGCGGGTGATGCGTCATGAACCTGTGAGAAGCGGTGCTGCTAAATCCCTGCGGATCGACGTCCATAGGGCAACACTGGGTTCGGACCGACTCAACACCACGGGGGACGGACATGACCACAACAGAGCGAGAGATCCCACCAATGTGCAAGCACCAGCCACCGTGTCCCACAGCCGAATCCGCCGACCGGGAATCCGCCCGCCTCATGGCGCACCACCCGGAACAGGGCTGGAGCCTGCTGTGCAACGGCGTTCTCCTGTTCGAGGACACCGGTGAGCTCCTGCCCGACGGGCAGATCATCGCCCCACACCGCCAAGTGGTGACAGCCGCTTGAGCATTTCCCGTTTGAGCATTTCAGGGACATGAGGGGCCGGCCGCACACATGAGGTGCGCACCGGCCCCGACGCATTTCCGGGGTCGGTCACCCCGTGTAATCGGCCGCTATCGGAGTGCCTCCTGGTAGTCGAACCAGTCGAAGGCCGCTTCCCCCTCAGTGACGTACATACCGATCACCCGTCCGGTGAATCCCCCTGCCACTTGCGTGGACAGATAACGTCCGTCCAACTCGGCCAGTTCTACGGCGCCTTCAGGGCCCTCCACGGAGAAGGCGAGGGTGTCGGGGGCTCGCGTCTCGGCGTCCGTCGCGGTGATGCCGACGGTCAGGACGACCGGGCCCGGCGCCACCGGACACTCGGCGACCCGCTGCCGTACCGGGCCGATCCGCGCGACCACGCTCACCACTCCCCCCGCGACCTCGATGTCGTAGTGATGCGCCTCGTCCATCCGGACGGAGAGGCCGGCGCGGCCGGAGCCGGGGTCGATCCGCACGGACGCGCGGCAGTCGGGGTGCTGCTGCCTGCGGGCGAGGAACACGGGGCCCGACTTCGCGTCGAGGGTCAGCCAGCCCGGGCGCTCGGTCAGCGACCAGCTGCCGTCCGGCCTGCCGCGCGGGGAGATCCAGGCGTGGGCGAGGGTCGGGGCGTCGAAGTCGTCGCGTACCGGCGGGAGTTGGAAGGGGTGCCAGGCCTCCGGCGCCGGGTGCTGCTCCTGTACCGGGCCGACCCGAGGCCAGCCGTCCACCCACTCCACCGGGGTCAGGAACGTCTCGCGACCGAGCACGTGGAAGCCGGGGAACCAGCCCCGGGGCCGGGTGCCGAGCAGGACCATCCACCAGGTGCCGTCGGGGGCGGTGACCAGGTCGGCGTGGCCGGTGCTCTGGATGGGGAGGTCGGTGCTGCGGTGGGAGAGGACCGGATTGGCGGGGGCCGGTTCGTAGGGGCCGCGCGGGGAGCGGGCGCGGGCGATGGAGACGCTGTGGCCGTCCGCGGTGCCGCCCTCGGCGATCATCAGGTACCACCAGTCGCCGACGCGGTAGAGGTGCGGGGCCTCGGGGTGCTGGAGTCCGGTGCCGGACCAGATCGGGAGCGGGCCCTCCAGGACCTTGCCGGTCGCCGGGTCGATGCGGGACACCGTCACCCCGGCGACGGCGCACCAGCAGGTGCCGTCCTCGTCCCAGGCCAGGTCGGGGTCGATGCCGGGCACGTCGACGAGGACCGGGTCGGACCAGGGGCCCTCGGGGCGGTCGGCGGTGACAAGGAAGGTGCCCTTGCCGCGCACGTCGGTGGTGATCAGGTAGAAGCGGCCGTCGTGGTGGCGGAGGGTCGGGGCGTAGATGCCGGCCGAGGCGGGGGTGTCGTCCGGAAGGTCCAACTGCCCCGGCCGGTCAAGGACGTTGCCGAGCTGGCGCCAGTGCACCAGGTCCCGGCTGTGGAAGAGCGGGACCCCGGGGAAGTACTCGAAGCTGGAGCACGCGAGGTAGTAGTCCTCGCCGACCCGGCACACGCTGGGGTCGGGATGGAAGCCGCCGATGACCGGGTTGTCGTAGGTCCGCATGTGTCCCCGCCTCTTCGCACGACCCGGTCTCGAAAGTTTCGGGCCGTATGTCGAATATTACGGAGCCGGACTGTAGGTGGAACCTTCGGCGGGGGCAAGGGCGGGTGCCGGGGCGAGGTGGAGGCTGAGGACCATCGTGAGGCCGCCGCCGGGGGTGTCCTCGGCGCTCAGCGTGCCGCCGAGGGCCTCGGTGAAGCCGCGGGCGACGGCGAGGCCGAGGCCCACCCCGGCGCCGCGCGGGGCGTCGCCGTAGCGCTGGAAGGGTTCGAAGATGCGGTTCTTGGCCTCGTCGGGGACGCCGGGGCCGCGGTCGACGACCCGGATCTCGACGCGGTCGGCGATGGCACTCGCCTTGACCAGTACGGGAGTTCGCTCCGGGCTGTACTTCACCGCGTTCTCGACGATGTTGGCGACGGCGCGTTCCAGCAGGCCCTGGTCGACGGGGACCATGGGCAGGCTCTCGGGGATGTCGAGTTCGACGCTGTCCTCGGGGACCCCGCCCAGCGCCATCGGGATCACCTCGTCGAGGTCCGCCTCGCGGATGATCGGGGTGACCGTGCCGGTCTGGAGGCGGGACATGTCGAGGAGGTTCCCGACGAGGTTGTCGAGTCGGTCGGCGCCGTCCTCGATGCCGGCCAGCAGCTCGGCCTGGTCCTCGTCCGACCAGGCGACGTCCTCGGAGCGGAGCGAGGACACGGCCGCCTTGATACCGGCGAGTGGCGTGCGCAGGTCGTGGCTCACGGCCGCCAGGAGTGCCGTGCGGATGCGGTTGCCTTCCGCCAACGCCCGTGCCTGGTCGGCCTCTTCGCGAAGGCGGCGGCGGTCGAGGACCACGGCGGCCTGCGCTGCGAAGGCCGCCAGGACGCGGCGGTCCTCGGCGGGCAGGACCCGGCCGGAGAGGGCGAGGGCCATGTGGTCGCCGACCGGTACGTCGACGTCCGCGTCCTCCGGGTTCCGGCAGGGGCGGGGGCCCACGCTGCCCGCGCAGGTCCAGGGTTCGACGTCGCTCGCGCGCTCCAGCAGGGCGGCGGACTCCATGCCGAAGGTCTCCCGGACCCGTTCCAGGAGCGCTTCGAGGCTGGTCTCGCCGCGCAGTACGTTGCCCGCGAGGAAGGAGAGGATCTCCGACTCGGCGCGCAGCCGGGCCGCCTGGTGGGTGCGGCGGGCCGCCAGGTCGACCACCGACGCGACCGACACCGCGACGGCCACGAAGATCGCGATGGCGACGATGTTCTTGGGGTCGGCGATGGTGAAGGTGTGCACGGGCGGGGTGAAGTACCAGTTCAGGAGCAGCGATCCGACCGCCGCCGAGGCCAGTGCGGGGAAGAGTCCGCCGAGCAGGGCCGCCGCCACGGTCAGGGTCAGGTAGAGCAACATGTCGTTGGCCAGGCCGACTTCGGGGGCGACGCCGCTCAACAGCCAGGTCAGCAGCAGCGGTCCGCCGATTCCGGCCAGCCAGCCCCAGCCGATCCGGGCCCGCCCGAGCCGCGTGCCCCGGTTCACGGGCAGTCCGCGTCCCTTGCCCGCCTCGTCGTGGGTGATGAGGTGGACGTCGAGATCGGGGCCGGACTCGCGGGCGACCGTCGAGCCGACGCCGGGCCCGAAGACGTACTGCCAGCCCTTGCGGCGGGAGACGCCGAGGACGATCTGAGTGGCGTTCACACCGCGCGCGAAGTCCAGCAGTGCCGCAGGTATGTCCTCGCCGACGACGTGGTGGAAGGTGCCGCCCAAGTCCTCGGCCAGGGTGCGCTGTTGGGCGAGTTCCTTCGGTGAGGCGGAGGTCAGTCCGTCGCTGCGGGAGATGTAGACCGCCAACACCTCACCGCCCGCGCCCTTTTCGGCGAGGCGCGCGGCCCGGCGGATCAGCGTGCGGCCCTCCGGACCGCCGGTCAGCCCTACGACGATCCGTTCGCGCGAGCCCCAGATCGCCGAGACCCGGTGTTCGCTGCGGTACTCCTGGAGGTAGGCGTCGACCCGGTCGGCGAGCCAGAGCAGCGCCAACTCCCTGAGGGCGGTGAGGTTTCCGGGCCGGAAGTAGTTGGAGAGGGCCGCGTCGACCTTGTCCGGTTTGTAGATGTTGCCGTGGGCCATCCGGCGCCGTAGCGCGGGCGGTGACATGTCGACCAGCTCGATCTGGTCGGCGCGGCGGACGACCTCGTCCGGGACGGTCTCCTGTTGCCGTACGCCGGTGATGGACTCGACGATGTCGCCCAGGGATTCCAGGTGTTGGATGTTGACGGTCGAGACCACGTCGATGCCGGCCGCCAGCAGCTCCTCGATGTCCTGCCAGCGCTTGGCGTTGCGGGAGCCGGGGATGTTGGTGTGCGGCAGCTCGTCGACGAGGGCGACCTCGGGGTGGCGGGCGAGGACCGCGTCGACGTCCATCTCGGTGAACCGCGTGTCCCGGTAGGCGAGTTCACGGCGCGGGATCTCCTCCAGGCCGTGCAGCATCACCTCGGTGCGCGGTCTGCTGTGGTGTTCCACGAAGGCGACCACGCAGTCGGTGCCCCGCTCGGTTCGCCGGTGCGCCTCGGACAGCATCGCGTACGTCTTGCCGACGCCCGGTGCCGCGCCGAGGTAGATCCGGAGCTTGCCGCGTCCCATGTCATCCTTCGAAGCGGTAGCCCATGCCGGGCTCGGTGATCAGATAGCGGGGGCTCGACGGGTCCCCCTCCAACTTCCTTCTCAACTGGGCCATGTAGACCCGGAGATAGTTGGTCTTGTTGCTCTGGGTCACCCCCCACACCTCCTGCAACAGGTACTTCTGCGTGATCAGGCGGCCGGGGTTGGTGACCAGGATCTCCAGCAGATGCCACTCGGTGGGGGTGAGCCGGATGTCGTGTCCGCCGCGGGTGGCCTTCTTGGCGAGCAGGTCGATGGTGAAGTCGTCGGTGGTGACGAGGGTGGTCGTCGGGGCGAGCGGCACGTCCTCGACACGGCGGACCGCCGCCCGTAGCCGGGCGAGGAGTTCGTCCATGCTGAACGGCTTGGTGATGTAGTCGTCGGCGCCCGCGTCGAGGGCGGCCACCTTCTCGTCGGAGGCCTGCCGGGCCGACAGCACCAGGATCGGGACCCGGGTCCAGCCGCGCAGCGCCTTGATGACGTCGACGCCGTCCATGTCGGGCAGCCCGAGGTCGAGCATCACGACGTCCGGCTGCCGCGCCGCCGCGAGCCGCAGCGCGGTGGCGCCGTCGGGGGCCGCGTCGACGCCGTAGCGGCGGGCCTGCATGTTGATCACGAGGGCCCGTACGAGCTGCGGGTCGTCCTCCACCACCAGCACCCGTGTCATGGGGGTGTGCCTTTCGTGTGGTCCCTGGCATGGCGGCGGGAGTCGGCGGTGCCGGGATCTCTCCCGGGCCGCCGACTCCCCTGCCGGTCGTGTAACGCCATCAGCTCTTCGTCACAAGGGACTTGAGCGCGATGTTGAGCTCCAGCACGTTCACCGTCGGCTCGCCGATGAAGCCGAGGGTGCGGCCGTCGGTGTGCTCGTCGACCAGCCTCTGCACCTGGGTGACGGACAGCCCGTTCTTCTCGGCGATGCGGTGGACCTGGAGGTCCGCGTACGCCGGGGAGATGTCCGGGTCGAGGCCGGAGCCGGAGGACGTGACCGCGTCGGCGGGCACCTGGGACGGCTTGACCGTGTAGCCGGGCACCGAGTTGTCCTTGACGACGGCGGCCTTGGCGTCCTTCACCTGCTGGACGAGGACCTTGCTGTCGGCGGAGAGGTTGGTGGCGCCCGAAAGGATCAGCTTGTACTGGGTGTTGATGCTGTTGGCGCCGAGCCCGTTCTGCGGGCGGCCCTGGAACCACTTCAGATCCGGGTCCGGGGTCTCCTGGCCCTTCTTCAGCGGCAGGTTGTAGGACTGCCCGATGAGCGAGGAGCCGACGACCTTGCCGTCCGCCTTGATCTCCGAGCCGTTCGCCTTGCCGGGGAAGATCCCCTGGGCGATGCCGGTGACGACCAGCGGGTAGATGACGCCCGTCACCAGAGTCAACACGAGGAGCGCTCGCAGGCCCGCCCAGAGCAACCGGGCTGTGTTCGTAACGGAGTTGTTCATGGCCTTCAGCCGATTCCGGGGATGAGGGAGATGAGGAGGTCGATGATCTTGATGCCGATGAAGGGGGCGATCAGTCCGCCGATGCCGTAGATCCCGAGGTTGCGGCGGAGCATCTTGTCGGCGCTGACCGGCCGGTACCGCACACCCCGCAGGGAGAGCGGGACCAGCGCGATGATGACCAGCGCGTTGAAGATGACCGCGGAGAGGATCGCGGAGTCGGGCGAGGCCAGGTGCATGATGTTGAGCTTGTCCAGGCCCGGGTAGACGGCCGCGAACAGCGCCGGGATGATCGCGAAGTACTTCGCGACGTCGTTGGCGATCGAGAACGTCGTCAACGCGCCCCGGGTGATGAGGAGTTGCTTGCCGATCTCGACGATCTCGATGAGCTTGGTCGGGTTCGAGTCGAGGTCGACCATGTTGCCGGCCTCCTTCGCGGCCGACGTGCCGGTGTTCATCGCGACGCCGACGTCCGCCTGGGCCAGCGCGGGCGCGTCGTTCGTACCGTCACCGGTCATCGCGACCAGCTTGCCGCCGGCCTGCTCGCGCTTGATGAGGGCCATCTTGTCCTCGGGAGTGGCCTCCGCGAGGAAGTCGTCGACGCCCGCTTCTTCGGCGATCGCCTTGGCGGTCAGCGGGTTGTCGCCCGTGATCATGACGGTCTTGATGCCCATGCGGCGCAGTTCGTCGAACCGCTCGCGCATGCCCGCCTTGACGACGTCCTTGAGGTGGATGACGCCCAACACCCGTGCGCCGTCGGTGTCTTCGACCGCCACGAGCAGCGGGGTGCCGCCGGCCGCCGAGATCCGGTCGGTGAGCGCGCCGGCGTCCTCGGACACCTCGCCGCCCCGCTCGCGGACCCAGGTGACGACCGAACCGGCCGCGCCCTTGCGGATCTTGCGTCCGTCGACGTCCACACCGGACATCCGGGTCTGGGCGGTGAAGGCGATCCACTCGGCGTGGGCCAACTCGCCCTGGTGTCGCTCCCGTAGCCCGTACTTCTCCTTCGCCAGGACGACGATGGAGCGGCCCTCGGGCGTCTCGTCGGCCAGCGAGGAGAGCTGGGCGGCGTCGGCGAGTTCGGCCTCGGTGGTGCCGGGGACGGGCACGAACTCGGAGGCCTGGCGGTTGCCGAGGGTGATGGTGCCGGTCTTGTCGAGGAGCAGGGTCGAGACGTCACCGGCGGCCTCAACTGCCCTGCCGGACATGGCCAGTACGTTCCTCTGCACGAGGCGGTCCATGCCCGCGATGCCGATCGCGGAGAGCAGTGCGCCGATCGTCGTCGGGATCAGACAGACCAGCAGGGCCACCAGCACGATCATCGTGAGGTGGGTGCCCGCGTAGTCGGCGAACGGCGGCAGCGTGGCGCAGGCGAGCAGGAAGACGATGGTGAGGGACGCCAACAGGATGTTCAGGGCGATCTCGTTGGGCGTCTTCTGCCGGGCGGCGCCCTCGACCAGGGCGATCATCCGGTCGATGAAGGTCTCGCCGGGCTTCGTCGTGATCTTGATGACGATGCGGTCGGAGAGGACCTTCGTCCCGCCGGTGACGGCGCTGCGGTCGCCGCCGGACTCACGGATGACGGGCGCGGACTCGCCGGTGATGGCCGACTCGTCGACACTCGCGACGCCTTCTACGACGTCACCGTCGCCGGGGATGATGTCGCCTGCCTCGCACACCACCAGGTCGCCGATGCGGAGTTCGGTGCCGGGGACCTGTTCCTCGACGGTGCCGTTGAGCCGCCGGGCCACCGTGTCGGTCTTGGCCTTGCGCAGGGTGTCGGCCTGCGCCTTGCCGCGGCCCTCGGCGACGGCCTCCGCCAGGTTGGCGAAGATGACGGTCAGCCACAGCCAGGCGCTGATCGCCCAGCCGAACCAGTCGCCCGGGTCCTTGAAGGAGAAGACCGTGGTCAGCACGGACCCGATCCACACCACGAACATCACGGGCGACTTGACCATCACCCGCGGGTCGAGCTTGCGGCAGGCGTCGGGCAGGGACCTGATCAGCTGCTTCGGGTCGAACAGGCCGGCGCCGACGCGTCCCTCGTCCTTGTGACCGGTCGGCACATCGCTGTGCGGCGCCCGGGTCGGAGTGGCAGTGGACATCGAGTCCTCTTGGTTTTCTTGGTTGTCTACGCGGGTGGTCATGACGCCAGCCCCTCGGCCAGCGGGCCCAGCGCCAGCGCCGGGAAGTAGGTCAGACCGGTGATGATGAGGATCGCGCCCACCAACAGGCCGGTGAACAGCGGCTTCTCGGTGCGCAGGGTGCCTGCCGTGACCGGCACGGGCTTCTGCTCGGCGAGCGAGCCGGCCAGGGCCAGCACGAACACCATCGGCAGGAAGCGGCCGAGCACCATCGCGAGTCCGGTCATGGTGTTGAACCAGTCGGTGTTCGCGTTCAGCCCGGCGAAGGCGGAGCCGTTGTTGTTGGCGGCGGAGGTGAAGGCGTACAGCACCTCGGAGAAGCCGTGCGCGCCGGAGTTGAGCATGGAGTGCGGCGGGGTCGGCAGCGCCATGGAGGCAGCGGCGAAGATCAGCACCAGGGCCGGGGTGATCAGGATGTAGCAGGCCGCGAGCTTCATCTCACGGGTGCCGATCTTCTTCCCCAGGTATTCGGGCGTACGGCCGACCATGAGCCCGGCGATGAACACGGCGATGACCGCCATGATCAGCATTCCGTAGAGGCCGGAGCCGGTACCACCGGGTGCGATCTCGCCCAACTGCATGCCCAGGATGGTGATTCCGCCGCCGAGACCGGTGAACGAGGAGTGGAAGGAGTCCACCGCACCCGTCGAGGTCAGCGTGGTCGACACCGCGAAGATCGAGGAGGCGCCGACGCCGATGCGCGTCTCCTTGCCCTCCATCGCTCCGCCCGCGGCCTGCAACGCCGCGCCGTGGTGGGCGAATTCGGTCCACATCATCAGGGCGACGAAGCCGACCCAGATGGTGGCCATGGTGGCGAGGATCGCGTAGCCCTGCTTGATCGAGCCGACCATCACGCCGAAGGTGCGGGTCAGCGCGAACGGGATGACCAGCAGCAGGAAGATCTCGAAGAGGTTGGTGAAGGGCGTCGGGTTCTCGAACGGGTGGGCGGAGTTGGCGTTGAAGTAACCGCCGCCGTTGGTGCCGACCTCCTTGATGGCCTCCTGCGAGGCGACCGCACCACCGTTCCACTGCTGGTGCCCGCCCATGAACTGCCCGACTTCATGGATGCCGGAGAAGTTCTGGATGGCACCACAGGCGACGAGTACGAGCGCGGCCACGACGGACAGCGGCACCAGGATGCGGATCGTGCCGCGCACCAAGTCGGCCCAGAAGTTGCCGAGTTCACCGGTACGGGAGCGCGCGAAGCCCCGTACGAGAGCCACCGCCACCGCGATGCCGACGGCCGCGGAGACGAAGTTCTGCACGGCCAGGCCTGCGGTCTGCACGACGTGACCCATGGTCTGCTCGCCGTAGTACGACTGCCAGTTGGTGTTCGTCACGAACGACACGGCCGTGTTGAACGACTGCGCCGGGTTCACCGAGGAGAAGCCCAGCGAGCCGGGCAGGATGCCCTGGAGGCGCTGGAGCAGGTAGAGGAAGAGAACGCCGACCGCCGAGAACGCGAGCACGCTGCGCAGATACGCGGGCCAGCGCATCTCGGTGTTCGGGTCGGCACCGATGCCCTTGTAGATCCACTTCTCGACCCGCAGGTGCTTGTCGGAGGAGTAGACCCTGGCCATGTAGTTGCCGAGCGGGATGTAGGCGAGTGCCAGCGCGCCTATGAGGGCGAGCAGCTGGAGGACGCCTGCGAGTACGGGACCCATGTCGTGGCTCAGAACCTCTCCGGGAAGATCAGGGCGAGGACGAGATAGCCCAGCAGGGCGACGGCCACGACGAGGCCGACGATGTTCTCGGCGGTCACAGCTTCGTCACCCCCTTGGCGACAAGGGCCACCAGCGCGAAGACCGCGATCGTGGTGACGACGAAGGCCAGATCGGCCATCGTGAGCTCCTGGAATGAGGTTCGAATGGAACGGACGCTTAGAGGTAACCGCGCCCGTGACCGGATTCGGCCGCCGTTGACGGGTCCCTTACGGCGACGCACACGCCTTTGACGCGACTCTTACGGCGGGGCCGCGAACCGGGCGCGTGCACCGGACCGGGGATCAGAACAGCCGGAACCGCAGCCGGCAGATCACCGCGTCCGTGTCCCGCCGTACGGCATGGGCGACGACGGCCCCGCGCTGGTTCTGGAGCAGCCGCTGCCACAGCCGTACGGGCTCCACCTCCGCGATCAGGACGGTGACCCGGGTGTCCGGTTCCGTCGCCGAGACGTCCCGTACGTAGGCGGCGATGGGGCGGCCCAACGTGCGGCGTTCGCAGGGGAGTTGGACCAGGGGGACGCCGGGGTCCCATTGGGCCCAGGCGCGTTCCAGGGCGTGGAGGTGGGCGCGGTCCTCGGGGTCCGGGTAGCAGACGGTGACCGCGCGCACCTCGTCGCCGAGGGAGGCGGCGGCCGTCAGTGCCTCGGAGGTGAGGCGGGAGAGCGACGAGACCGGCACGATCACGACGGACCGGTCGCGGTGCGGGGGCTCCGGGATACGGCCGAGGCCGAGCCGTTCGCCGATGTGCGCGTAGGCGCGGTGCACGGTCTCGAAGGCCAGCACCAGCAGCGGCAGGGTGATCACGATCAGCCAGGCGCCCTCCTCGAACTTGCTCGCGGTGACGACGACGGCCGCGACGCCGGTGAGGAGCGCGCCGAACCCGTTCAGCAGGGCCTTGCCACGCCAGCCGGTGCCGCGTTCGCCGCGCCAGTGCCGGACCATGCCGACCTGCGCGACGGTGAAGCCGACGAAGACGCCGATCGCGAAGAGCGGCACGAGGGTGTTGGTGTCACCGCCGGAGAGGACGAGCAGCGCCGCCGAGACCGCGGCCAGCGCGAGCACGCCGTGCCGGTGCACCTGGCGGTCGGCCTTCAACGCGAAGACGTGCGGGAGGTAGTTGTCGCGGGCCAGCAGCTTCAGGAGCACCGGCAGCCCGCCGAAGGACGTGTTCGCGGACAGGGCGAGCAGGATCATCGTCGCGAACTGGATGACGTAGAAAGCCCAGTTGTGGCCGAGGGAGGCGTCCGCGAGCTGGGCGAGGACGGTGACGCCCTGGACCGGCTGGAGATGGAAACGGGAGATCAGCACCGACAGACCGATCAGCATCACGCCGAGCACCGCGCCGAGGGCGACCTCCGCGCGCTGGGCCCGCTTCGCGCGGGGCCTGCGGAAGGAGGGCACGGCGTTGGCGATGGCCTCGACGCCGGTGAGGGCGCTGCATCCGGAGGCGAAGGCCTTCAGCAACAGCAGGGTGCCGACGCTCGTGGCGTTGTCGGCGAGCGCGGAGGCGTGTCCGTCGGCGGTCGCGGTGCTCACCGGCGCGGACCGGAACAGGCCGACCGCGATCAGCACGAGGATGGAGCCGACGAAGACCACGGTCGGCACGATGAAGGCGCGGGCCGACTCGACGATCCCGCGCAGGTTCACCCCCGTGACCAGCACGAGCACGGCGAGGCAGAGCCACAGCCGGTCGTCGTACAGTCCCGGAAAGGCCGAGGTCAGAGCGGCCACCCCGGCCGTGACGGCGACCGCGACGTTCAGTACGTAGTCCAGCACCAGCGAGGCAGCCGCCACCAGGCTGGTCCGTGCGCCCAGGTGGGTCTTCGCCACGGCGTAGGAGCCGCCGCCGTCCGGGAAGGCCGCGATGACCTGCCGGTACGAGGCGACGAGCACCGCGAGCAGACCGGCGATGGCGAGCGTGACCGGCAGGGTGAAGCCGAGCCCGTGCGCACCGGCGGCGGCCAGCACGAGGACGATCGCCTCGGGGCCGTACGCGACCGACGCCATGGCGTCCAGGGACAGGGCGGCGAACCCGGCGAGAGCGGTCAGCCGGTGGCGTTCGCCGGTATCCGGGGGCTCCTCGTCGGCCGGTGTCTCACCCGGCTGGACAGTCAGAACGGTCATGCTGATGGCTCCTTCACGTACGGACGCGCGGTGACGGGAACGCGCGAGTGCGCTCCAGGTTCTGTCCCGCCGCCGCCGGTTTCTCCTTCTCCTTGCGTCTTCTTCGCGCCGAACACGCGTTCTTTGACGCGAACTTGACGACCGTGTGACCTGCGCGACCGCCCTCCCCCGCTGCGACGGCGTCAAGAAGCACCGGCCGCCCGTCAGAGTCCCGTCAAGGCCCGGCCGTCGTACGCCCGGAGTCCCTACCGTCGCCACCATGGGACGCTCCGACGACGCACCCGCGTCCGTGCACGACCGCCGGTGGAGGCGCGACCTGCGCGACACGTTCCGCTGCGCGGGCGCGCTGCTCGGACTCCTACTGCTCGTCGACCACTTGAGCGGCCGTCTCACCCTCTGGCGCGGCGCGCTCTGGCTCGCCCTCGCGGTCCTGCTCCTCGTGGTGCTGTACCCGGCCCGGGTCCGGGCGGGCGAGGGCTGGCTCTCCTCACGCGGCCTGCTGCGCGAGCACCGCGTCCGCACGGACCGCCTGGTGTCGGTGCGCTGCCTGGACGGGATCTCTCAACGACTTTTGCTACGGGACGAGTTGGGCGGCCGGGTCGAGATCGACCCCGACGTCCTGGTGCACAACCCCGACCTGTGGCACCGCGTCTCCGAGGACTCCCGCAAGTCGGTCACCTCCGGCTCGCTCACGTGCGGGGCAACGGCGCTGCGCCGGATCGCGGAACGCGTCGAGCGCGAGACGGCGGAGACCGTGTTCAAGGTGTCCGGCCTGGAGTAGCCACCGCTGTTGAAGCCGAGGGGTCCGCCCCTTCGGCCAGCGGCAACGACACGACCATCGTCAGGCCACCCCCCGGTGTGTCCTCCGGCGTGAGCGTCCCGTTCATCGCCTCGGTGAGGCCGCGTGCCAGGGCGAGCCCGAGTCCGAGCCCGGCGGTGTTGTCCGTGTCGCCAAGTCGCTGGAAGGGCTCAAAGAGGCGCTCACGTCCGGTAGTCGGGAGCCCGGGTCCCCGATCCACCACCCTCAACTCGACCCGGCCGCCCAGCGCACTGGCGGTGACCATGACCCGGCGCCCGGCCGGGGTGTGCCGGGCCGCGTTGCCCGCCAGGTTGGCGATCACGCGTTCCAGCAGCGGCGGATCGACGAGCACCGGCGGTATCGACTCCACGTCCCGCAGATCCACATCGGGCACGTCCGCGAGCGCCATCGGCAGCACCTCCTCCAGGCTCGTGGCCCGCAGGCTCAGCGGAAGAACCCCGGCCTCAAGGCGGCTGAGATCGAGAAGGTTCTCCAGCAACCGGTTCAGCTTGGCCATCGACTCGTCGGCGGTGGCGAGGAGTTCGTCCCGGTCCTCTTCCGAGAACTCCACATCCCGCCCGCGCAACGACGTGACCGCCGCCCACCCCGCCGCGAGCGGCGTCCGCAAGTCGTGTCCTACGGCCCGCAGCAGCGCCGTACGCAAACGGTCGGCGGCCTTCACCGGCTCGATCTCGGCGGCGGCCTCGGCGAGTTGGGCCCGTTCGACGGCGGAGCCGACATGCGCGGCGAAGGCGGCCAGCACCCGCCGCTCCGACGACGACAGGGTGCGTCCGCGCAGGACCAGGAAGGCGCCGGGGCCCGCGGGGACGGTCGTGACACCGCCGCCGATCTCGTGATCCGGTGGCCGGTCCACGAGTTCGGCCGAGTCGGTGCCGAAGGTCTCCCGCGTGCGTTCGAGCAGCGCCGGGATCGTCTGGCCGCCGCGCACGATGCTGCCCGCGAGGGACGACATCGTCTCCGCCTCGGCGGTGGCACGCGCCGAGCGCCGGGACAGTCGTAGCGAACGGTCGACGACGGCGGCCACGGTCGCCGCCACCACCGTGAACACCCCCAGCGCCAAAATGGCGTTGGGGTCGTCCAGGGTGAACTGCCCGATGGGCGGGATGAACCAGTAGTTGAGCAGCAGCGAGGCCGTGACCGACGCGATGACCGCCGAGGTGACCCCGCCTATGCAGGCCACCCCGACCACGGCGAGCAGGAACAGCAGTGCCTCGCTGGTGAGGTTGACCGTGCCGCGCACCTGCGCGAGGCAGACGGTGAGGAGCACCGGCAGCACAAGTCCCGCCACCGGACCGGCGATCAGCCGTGCCGTCGACAGAGTGCGCCGACGCGAGGGCAGCAAGGTGCCGCGTCCTGCGCGCTCGTGGGTGACCCGGTGGACGTCGATGTCACCGGAGAGTTCCGTGACCGTCTCGCCCGTGCCGGGGCCGGTCAGGAACCGCTCGAAGCGGCCCCGGCGGCTGGTGCCGAGGACGAGTTGGGTGGCGTTCTCGGTGCGGGCGAAGTCGACCAGGGCGGTGGCGACGCCGTCGCCGACCACCGAGTGGTAGCTGCCGCCGAGGTCCTCGACGAGGCGCCGCTGCCGGGCGAGCGAGGCATGTGAGACCCCGGCGGCGAGTCCGTCGCTGCGGGCCACGTGCACGGCGAGCAGATCACCGCCGGCGGAACGGTCGGCGATGCGGGCGGCACGCCGGATGAGCGTGTCGCCCTCGGGTCCGCCGGTGAGCGCGACGACGACCCGCTCCCGGGTCTCCCACACCCCGCCGATCGCGTGCTCGGCGCGGTAGGTGTGCAGCGCCTCGTCGACCCGGTCGGCGACCCACAGCAGCGCCAACTGCCGTAGGGCGGTGAGGTTTCCGGGCCGGAAGTAGTTGGCGAGGGCCGCGTCGATCTTCTCCGGTGTGTAGATGTTGCCGTGCGCCATGCGCCGCCGCAGTCCCTCGGGCGGCATGTCGATCAGCTCGATCTGCCGGGCCCGGCGTACGACGTCGTCGGGCACCGTCTCGTGCTGCGGGACCCCGGTGATCTTCTCGACGACGTCCTTGAGGGAGGCCAGATGCTGCACGTTGACGGCGGTGACGACGTCGATGCCGGCGGCGAGCAGCACGTCGATGTCCTGCCAGCGCTTGGCGTTGCGCCCGCCGCCGGGGACGTTGCTGTGCGCGAACTCGTCGACCACGGCGACCTCGGGGCAGCGCGCGAGCACCGCGGGGAGGTCCATCTCCTCGAAGTAGCCACCCCTATAGGCGCATTGGGCCCGGGGCACCACCTCCAGGCCGTCGAGCATCGCCTCGGTCAGCGGGCGCCCGTGGCACTCGGCGAACCCCACCACCACATCGGCGCCGCGAGCGGCCCGGCGCCGTGCCTCGTCGAGCATGCGGTAGGTCTTGCCGACACCCGGGGCCGCCCCGAGGTAGACCTTCAGTCGCCCGCGTCGTACGTCGTTCATCGCCTCCCAGACAAGCGTCCCGCGGCCGCTCGGGCGGCCTTCTTGACGCGTCTCTGGCGCCGCCCGCAAGGACGTTGACACTGTCTTGACGGCGCCCGGCCGGGTTAGGGTGAGCGCGGTGTGCCGGGAAGTCTGGTCGGCGGGGAGTCCGCATGGGCTCGTCCAAGACCACAAGGGGACGGCATGCGCGGCGTCGGTACGGTTCTGGCACTCGTGGTACTGGCGACGCTGGTCGCGACGTTCGCCCGCCGCTGGCGGATCCCCGCACCCTCCCTCCTCGTGGTCGCCGGTCTCGCCGTGGCCCTGCTGCCGGGCACCCCGTCGATCGAGATCAGCCCGGACGTGATCGGCCTGGTCGTCCTGCCGCCGCTCCTCTACGCCAGCGCCGAGGACATGTCGTGGCGTGAGCTGAAGGCGGTGTGGAAGCCGGTCGGGATCCTCGCGATCGGCCTGGTCCTCGCGTCGGCGGCAGCGGTCGGCTGGGTCGCGTCGACGGTCACCCCGCTCTCCTGGCAGATGGCGCTCGTGCTCGGCGCGGTCCTGGCCAGCACCGACCCGGTCGCCGTCACCGCACTGGGCCGCCGTCTCGCCCTGCCGCCCCGGGTCCAGGTCCTGGTCCAGGCGGAGTCCCTCTTCAACGACGCGACCTCGCTGGTCCTGTTCCGGGTCGCGGTGAGCGTCGCCGTGGCTTCGGCGGCGGCCAACTGGGGTGCTGCGGGCGGGGAGTTCGTCGTCCTCGCGGGCGGTGGCACGGTCATCGGGGCGGCCGTGGCGTACGTCGTGACCCTGATCCGCCGACGCACCGAGGACCCGGTCCTGGAGACGGTGATCTCCCTCGTCACGCCGTACGCGGCCTACGTCCTGGCGGAGGGCGCCCACACGTCCGGCGTAACTTCGGTCGTGGTCGCCGGAGTTGTCCTCGGCGGTCGCGGGGACCGCCTCACCAACGCCCGCATACGGCTCCAACTGCACGCCGTCTACGGCACGGTGGTGTTCCTCCTGGAGAGTGTGGTCTTCTCCCTGATCGGCCTCGCCCTGCCCGCCCAGGTACGGGCGCTGTCCGACGGCGACCGGGCATGGCCCCTGTACGCGCTCGCGGTGGCGGGCACGCTCATCGCCGTACGACTGCTGTGGCTGGCGCCGCTGTCGGCGGTGGTACAGCGCAAGGGCGGTGTGCACAGGGTGAATTGGCGGGTCCCGATGGTGTTGACCTGGGCGGGCACCCGGGGCGTCCTCCCCCTGGCGGCGGCCCTGTCGATCCCCGAGGTCACCAAGACCGGCGCCACCCTCACCGACCGCCCCCTCGTCCTGGTCCTCACCACCTCGGTCGTGGTCGTCACCCTCGTCGTCCAGGGCTTCACCCTCGCGCCGGTCGTCCGCCGTTCCGGCATCGCCCTGGAACCCGACCACACAGAACGCGAAGAGGCCTCCGCCCGCTGCCGGTTGGCCGACGCGGGCATCCGCCGCCTCGACGAACTCGCCGAGCTGGAAGCCGTACCGGACGTCGTCCTGGACCGCCTCCGCCGCGGCCTCAACGCCCGCCTCGACGACGCCCGAGACCGCCTCTCCGACAACAACTCCCAAGCGGCACACGCGGAATCGGCCGACCTGGTCTACCGCCAACTCCGCCGCGACCTGATCGCCGTGGAAACCGTCGAACTACAGCGCCTCTACGACGACCACACCATCAGCGACACAACGCGTAGGCGGCTCCAGCGGTCGTTGGACCTGGAGGAGGCACGACTGACGGACGTGTGACTGCTCCGTGGAGATCAGCGGGCCGCGCCCGCAGCCCGAGAACGACCGATTGACACACGCCAAGCCCGCCAACGTCCCCATCCCGGCCCCCTACACCCCCTAGGGGCGCGGGGAACTGCGCGACCAGCCCCAACGCACCCGCACTCGCCACACAAGAGCGCCCCCCGAGCTCCAAGGCGACAAAACGCCCCCCGCCCCGTAACGCTGGGTATCCGCCACCCCCACCCACCCACACCCCACCCCCCATACAGCCCAACCCACCCCCAACCAGCCCCATCCCCCCTTCCTTGACGCACCCCCTCCCCCAACCAGGCCAGTCTTAACGCAAGATTGACGCCGAAGCCCCCCACATCCATGGGCCCACACGTCACTCTCCGCTTACGCTGGTGCCGCCGTCCGCGTGATGGCCAGAGCCCACACGCCGACCCGCACCCGCACCTCAGGAGCACGCCGATGGCCACCACCGAACCCCCTCCCAGTCGTATGCGCGCCTGGATGCTGGAGGGCCTGGCCGACATGGGCAAGGGCGGCCACCAGATCGCGCAGACCGCACCGGAACCCCAGCAGCACGTCCACCAGGGCCAGCGCTGGTGGCGGGTGATGTGCCTGACCGGCGTCGACTACTTCTCCACCCTCGGTTACCAGCCCGGCATCGCGGCCCTCGCCGCCGGACTGCTCTCCCCCGTCGCGACGATCGTGCTCGTGATCGTCACCCTGGCCGGCGCCCTCCCCGTGTACCGCCGCGTCGCCGAGGAGAGCCCCCACGGCGAGGGTTCCATCGCGATGCTGGAACGGCTGCTGTCCTTCTGGAAGGGCAAGCTGTTCGTCCTGACCCTGCTCGGGTTCGCGGCGACGGACTTCCTGATCACGATCACCCTGTCGGCGGCGGACGCCTCCACCCACCTGGTGGAGAACCCGCACCTCACGAGCATGCTGCACGACAAGCAGATGCTGATCACGTTGATCCTGGTCGCCCTGCTCGGCGCGGTGTTCCTCAAGGGCTTCCTGGAGGCGATCGGCGTCGCCGTGTACCTGGTCGCGGCCTACCTCAGCCTCAACGTCGTCGTCGTGATCGTCGGCATGTGGCACGTGGTCACCCAGGAACACGTGGTCACCGACTGGACCAGCGCCCTCACCACCGAACACGGCAACGTCTTCGCGATGATCGGCGTGAGCCTGCTGGTCTTCCCCAAGCTCGCGCTCGGCCTCTCCGGCTTCGAGACCGGCGTCGCCGTCATGCCACACGTCGAGGGCGACCCGGACGACACCCACGACAACCCCAAGGGCCGGATCCGGGACACCAAGAAGCTGCTGACGACCGCCGCGCTCATCATGAGCGTGTTCCTGATCGCCACCAGCTTCATCACCACCGTGCTGATCCCGGAGAAGGAGTTCAAGGCGGGCGGCCAGGCCAACGGCCGCGCGCTCGCGTATCTCTCGCACGAGTACCTGGGCAACGCCTTCGGCACGGTCTACGACCTCTCGACCATCGCCATCCTGTGGTTCGCCGGCGCCTCCGCGATGGCCGGCCTCCTGAACCTCATGCCGCGCTACCTCCCCCGCTACGGCATGGCCCCGCACTGGGCCCGCGCCGTCCGCCCGATGGTCATCGTCTTCACCCTGATCGCGTTCCTGGTCACCTGGATCTTCGACGCCAGCGTCGACGCCCAGGGCGGCGCCTACGCCACCGGCGTCCTGGTCCTCATGTCCTCGGCGGCGATCGCGGTGACCATCGCGGCCCGCCGCGCCCAGCAGCGCAACTGGACCGTCGTCTTCGGCATCGTCTCCGCGGTCCTCCTCTACGTCACCGTCGTGAACGTCATCGAACGCCCCGACGGCGTGAAGATCGGCGCCTGCTTCATCGCCGGCATCATCCTGGTCTCCCTGCTGTCCCGGCTGGCCCGCGCCTTCGAACTCCGCGTGACGAGCGTGCAGTTGGACCCCATGGCGGAACGATTCATCCGCGACGTGGCCAGCCGGAAGATCCGCTTCGTCGCCAACGAGCCCGACCGCCGCGACAAGGCCGAGTACCGGGACAAGATCGAGCAGATCCGCAACGACAACGACATCCCCGGCGAGGACTTCGTCTTCGTGGAGGTGACGGTGCTCGACGCCTCCGAGTTCGAGGCGGGCCTGACGGTGCGCGGCGAGGTCCTGCACGGCCGCTACCGGGTCCTGACCCTGGAGTCGTCCTCCATCCCGAACGCCTTGGCCGCGCTGATGCTCAACGTCCGCGACTCGACGGGCCGCATCCCGCACATGTACTTCGAGTGGACCGAGGGCAACCCGTTCGCCAACTTCCTCCGCTTCTTCCTCTTCGGCCAGGGCGAGGTCGCCCCGGTCACCCGAGAGGTCCTCCGCGAGGCAGAACCGGACCGCACCCGACGCCCCCGCGTACACACGGGCTGACACCGACCGGGCATGACACCCCGGGTCGGCACGCACCGCCCCACCCGCTCACACCCACCCCCGACCACCCATTCGAGCCCACCCGAGCCGACCCCACCGTAAGAGGCACGACAAAATCCGGCACCGGTGTGTAAGAGCCCCGTCAGCGGCCCCCGCAGCGCGCCGTCCGCGGCCTACCGTCGGCCTCATGCGGCACAGCACACTCCCACCGGACCCGGCCGGCGACCGCCACTGGCGTGGCGACGCCCGGCTGGCGACGGGCTGCGCGGTCGGCTTCCTCGGCATGACCCTGCTGGTCGACTGGGAGGCGGGAACCCTCACCCTCACCCGCGCGCTGCTGTGGTTCGCCCTGTCGACGACGCTCTTCGCCGTCCTGCTGCCGCACCGCGTCACCGCGGGCCCCGGCTGGCTCACCGTGGACAGCCCGCTGCTGCGGCGCACGGTGCACACGGACGCGCTGACCGTCGTACGGCAGTACGGCGACGTCTCCACGCGCCTGCTCCTGCGGGACACGCACGGACAGTGGCTCGAACTCGACCCCCGTGTCCTGGTCGCCAACCCCCTGCTCTGGCACGAGCTGGACACGGGCATGCGGCACTCGATGGAACGCGGCACACTGCTCCAGGGCACCGATGTCCGGCGTCACCTGGGTCATCTGATCGACGACGAGACCGCGCGGTCGGTCCTCAGGGCGTCGGGGATTTCCTGACCGCGCGACGCGTCCGGCGCACCCTGACCTTCCCGAAGCCCAGTTGCCCGGTGATCTCGATCCGCAGCTCGATCGGGGTCCCGGCGTCACCGGCCCCGCGCGTCTTGACCTTGCTGTAGTTGAGCACCAAGGAATCCGTGTCCACCACGATGCCCGGCGGCACCAGCAGCCGTAGCGAACCGCAATGCATGTCCAGGTCTATGCGCAACGTGCCCTGGGTGATCACCGCCTGGGTGAAGTCGAGGGTCACATCGCCCAGACGCGACTGGATCTCCAGCCGGCGCGGCACCACCCAGCCGTCACCGCGCCGCGTCGATCCGCCGTTCTGCTCGATGCGGGCGACGTCCTCCACCTCGACCGGAGTCGCGCCCGCCACCACCGGCAGGTCGGCCGTCAGGACCGCCAACTCGCCCATCGTGCGGGCGGACAGGGCCGCCTCGACCCGCTCGTCGAGTTCCTCGGCGGTCAGTCTGCCGTCGCCGGCCGCGCCGGTCAGCACATCCACGACGCGGTCCCGGTCCGCATGCGAGGCCCGCAACGCGGTCGTGCTCATCAGCTCACCCGACATACCCTCACCCCGATCGACGGACTGACGCTATATCGCGTTATACCCCAGAGCCAACCCCCCGTCCACCGGTTACCGTTTCTGGCCCTAGGGTTGCGCGTATGCAGTCCTACACAATCGGCCAGGCGGCGCGGCTGCTCGGCGTGAGCCCGGACACCGCCCGCCGGTGGGCGGACGCGGGCCGGGTCACCACCCACCGCGACGAGGGCGGGCGCCGGCTCATCGACGGGGTCGATCTGGCCGCGTTCTCCGTCGAGTTGGCGAAGGCGGGCGAGGTCGAGGAGGACCCTTCCTACACCTCGGTCCGCAACGCGTTCCCCGGCATCGTCACCGCGATCAAGCTCGGCGATGTCGCGGCCCAGGTCGAGATCCAGTCGGGCCCGCACCGGCTCGTCTCCCTGCTGACCCGCGAGGCCGTCGAGGAACTCGGCCTGGAGGTCGGCATGGAGGCCACCGCCCGCGTGAAGTCGACGAACGTGCACATCGACCGCGTGTGAGGCGTGCGGTGACCTCCGTCCGTCACCTGGAGGGAGCTTCCGTCACTTGTTGACCGAGTAGGAGTGCGCGCCGGTACCCGCCAACGCGCCCCCGTCCACGATCAGATACTCGTCCCGGATGGGCCGCCCCGCGAAGAACGCCTCCAGGATCTCCCGCGTGCCCGCCGCGTACCGGGCCTGCGCCGACAGCGACGACCCGGAGATGTGCGGGGTCATCCCGTGGTGCGGCATGGTCCGCCACGGGTGGTCCGCCGGAGCGGGCTGCGGGAACCACACGTCACCGGCGTAACCCGCCAACTGCCCGCTGCGCAGGGCCCGGTCGACGGCGTCCCGGTCGACGATCTTCGCCCGCGCGGTGTTGATGAGATACGCCCCGCGCTTCATCTGCGCGAGCAGCTTGTCCCCGAACAGCCCCTCCGTCTCGGGGTGCAGCGGCGCGTTGATCGTCACGACGTCGCAGTGCGGGACCATGTCCTCGGCGCTCTCGTGCCAGGTCAGCCCCAACTCCCGCTCCACGTCCCCGGAAAGCCGGTGCCGGTCGGTGTAGTGCAGCTTGACGTCGAAGGGCGCGAGCCGCCGCAGCACCGCGAGCCCGATCCGCCCGGCGGCGACCGTCCCGACGTGCATGCCTTCGAGGTCGTACGAACGGGCCACGCAGTCCGCGATGTTCCAGCCGCCGTCGAGCACCACCTGGTGGGACGGCAGGTAGTTGCGCACGAGGGACAGCGTCATCATCACGACGTGTTCGGCGACGCTGATGCTGTTGCAGTACGTCACTTCGGCGACCGTCACGCCGTGCGAGATCGCCGAGTCGAGGTCGACGTGGTCGGAGCCGATGCCGGCGGTGACCGCGAGCTTGAGGTTCTTCGCGGCGGCGATGCGCTCCGGGGTGAGGTACGCGGGCCAGAACGGCTGCGAGATCACGATGTCGGCGTCGACCAGTTCGCGGTCGAAGACCGAGCCCGCGCCGTCCTTGTCGGAGGTGACGACGAGGGTGTGCCCGGCCGCCTCCAGGTAGGCGCGCAGGCCGAGTTCACCGGAGACACTGCCGAGGAGCTGTCCCGGGGTGAAGTCGACCGCCTCGGGAGTGGGGGTGGTCTGGCCGCCGGGGTAGTGGTCGATCACCGGCAGGTCGTCGCGGGCGTACGAGGTCGGGTATCCGTCGATCGGGTCGTCGTACAGGACACAGAGAACCTTGGCCATGTCGCGGCTCCTCAACTCCGTTGTCGGAAGGTGCACTTCACGATCCTCGGGGTCGATCGCCCTGGTCAAAGCGAACGTTGCTATGCCGACATAGCCCGCTCCTATCAACGGCTGTCAGCGTCCGTCGCCGCCCAGATAGGTGTGCAGCAGCTCGTCGAGCGCGTCCCGTACGCCCGCTTCCCTGGCCACCTTCAACAGCGCCTCCGCCAGCACCGATCGGGGCTCGCTGCGGGCGACGACCAGTCCGACCCGGGGGCCGTGCGCGGGCCCGTTCAGCGGTACGACCCGCATCCCCTCCGGCACGTCGAACATGTGCAGCCAGGCGTGCGAGATCACGCTGGACCAACGGCCCCCGGGCAGCAGGGTGTACAGCCCGGCGACGCTGTCGGACTCGACCGCCGGGGAGGCCGTCGCGCCCTCGGCCGCGAAGCACTCGTCGATGATGCGGCGGTTGCGCATCCGCGAGTTGAGCAGGCAGAGCGGAAGCGTGGCCGCCTGCGCCCAACTCGCCCTGGAGACACTGCCGAGCGGCCCGTCGACCGGGGTCAGGAGGACGTACCGCTCCTCGTAGAGCGGGAGGCGGCGGACGTTGCGCAGGGTGTCGTCGTCCAGGTACGTCATCGCCGCGTCCAGCTCGAACTCGGCGAGCCCGTGGGTGATGTCGACGGACGCGAGCGACTCCAGGGCGACCCGGGCCTGGGGATGCCGTACGCAGAACGGGGTGGTGAGGAGGGACGCGGCGGGCAGCGCGGTCGGCACCACCCCGAGTCGCAGCGTGCCGGTCAGTCCACCCCGCAGCACCGACAACTCCTGGTGCAGCGCGTCCCGTTCGGCCAGGATGCGGTGCGCCCAGGCCAGCACCACCTCGCCCTCCGGGGTCAGCCCCTCGTACCGTCTGCCGCGCCGCACGATCGGCACGTCCAACTCGTGCTCCAGGCGCCGGATCGCGGCCGAGAGCGAGGGCTGCGAGACGTAACAGGCCGCCGCGGCGCGCGCGAAGTGCCGCTCACGGGCGAGCGCGACCAGGTACTCCAGCTGACGCAGCAGCACGCCCAACCTCCCCTGGACTGTTGGAGCGTAGAACGTGCAGGTTAGGCGCTGTCCGTCCGGCACAACAGGGCCGCCCACAGGTCGAGGCGGTCGTAGAGGCGGGAGAGGTCACGGCCGGTGAAGTGCTCGATGCGCCCGATGCGGTAGTGCACGGAGTTGACGTGCAGATGCAGTGCCTCCGCCGTCCGCGCCCAGGAACCGTCACAGGCCAGGAAGGTCTCCAGGGTCTCCAACAGCACGGCGTTGGACCGCAGTTCACCGAGGACGGTACGGCTGTAGGCGGTACGGACCTCCGCCGGAACACCGGTGAGCAGCGCGTCGAGCCCCGTGAGCGTCGCGGCATCGGTGAGCGCGGAGCCACCCGCCCCAGCGGTGCTCCGCGCCGAGGCGAGTGCGTAACGCGCCTCCGCCAGCGCCCCGTTGAGCTCCCGCGCACTGTCTACGGGCGCCCCGGTCCCGCCGTAGAGCGGCACCGCTGGTTCGGCCGCGGCGACAAGCGGCCACACCTCGTGCAGCGCGTCGGCCTCGGCCCCACTCACGACCGCGAACGCGGCCCCGTCCGGCAGCCGCCCCACAGCACCCGCGACCGCCGTACCGTCAGGCAACGCATGCGCGACAACCTCCGCCAACGCCCCCTCCGCCAGCCCCGCCCGCTGCGCCCCGGTCTCCGCGACCAGCACCCGGTACGGCCCGTCGTCCGGCAACCCACAGGCCCGCAGCGCAGCCGCCACAGCCGCGCCATCGGCACCCGGCACGGCGAGCAACGCCCCCAACTCGTCGGCCGTCTGCCGCTCTTCGGCCCGCGCGCGGACCCGCGCCTCCTGGCAGCGCCCCAGCACCGAGGCCAGCTCGTGCACCATGCGCGGCGGCGCGTCGTCGGGGTCGGGAAGGCAGAGGTGCCAGCGCTCGTACGGCGAGACCCCGTCGGCGTCGACGGGCACGGCCTCGGCCAGCAGCCCGGCCGCCTTCCCCACCGGTATCGCGGGGGCCCCCGCCGTCGCCGCGACTGACCGTCCGGAGGGCGTGAGGACATAGGCGACCGTCCGTTCGAGGAGAGCGAAGGCCGTTGTCACGATCGCGTCCGGCCCCGCACCCTGCGCGGCCATCCGGCTCAGCCGCCCCCGCACGTTCTCCGGCAGCGTGTGGCGGCGGCTCAGCTCGCCCCACCGCCCGAGGTACACGGTGTCGGTGATCGCGCGGAACATGATGTGCGCCGGTACGGCGGCCACCGGCAACCCGTGCCGCACACAGGCCTCGACGAGATCGTCCGGCACCGAGCCGTGCGTCTCCTCCCCCGCGAGCAGCGCGGCGGCCCCCGCACCACGCAGCGCGGACACGAACCGCTCGGCCCGCTCCGGCCCGTCCTCGGCCGACCACCACACGAGCCCGCTCAGCACGACCTCGTCCCGCCGCACGAACCGCGCGGGGTCCTCCAGGTCGGTCACGGTCACTCCGCTGATCTCCCGGGCCAGCTGGGCGTCCCGGGCCCACAGCAGGCGCAGGCCGAGGGACTCGTCCTGAAGAAGGTGTTCGACGTGCATGGTTCCGGCTCCTCGCATCTCGCATTCGCCAGGTGAATGCGAGTGATTGCATGGTAAGTGCAAGACCAATCGGCCGAAACGCCTCTTGGTTGATCCTCCAGTGTCCGGCCGTGGAACATCGGCGTTTCCGTGCTGTGAACCAGTCGTCCCGACCGGGTCCGCGTTGCTTCACTGGCGGTCATGGACCTGAACACGGTGGCCGAGATCCTCGACGCCCGGCAGCCGACACCCTGGCGGCCGGGCGACGCCTGGCTCGGCGGCGGCACGTATCTCTTCTCCGAGCCGCAACCGCACCTGCGCCGCCTGGTGGACCTGAGCCGCACCGGCTGGACGCCCGTCGAGCGGCACCCGGACGGTTCCCTGGAGATCGCCGCGACCTGCACGATCGCCCAACTCTCCCGTTTCGCGAAGGAGTTGACGACCACCGCGGCCCCGCTCTTCGAGCAGTGCTGCCGCGCCTTCCTCGCCTCCTTCAAGATCTGGAACATGGCGACGGTCGGCGGCAACCTCTGCAACGCCCTCCCCGCGGGCCCGATGATCTCCCTCACCACCGCTCTGAACGCCGAGTGCCTCCTCCTGTCCCAGGACGGCGTACGCCGCCGGGTCCATGTCGCCGACTTCATCACCGGAGCGGGCCGCAAGGACCTCGCCGACGGCGAACTCCTCCGCTCGATCACCGTCCCGCCCCGCGCCCTGACCTGCCGTACGGCCTTCCGCCAGGCCTCCCTCTACGGCCTCGGCCGCTCCGGAGTCCTGGTCATCGGCACCCTGGACCCGCTCGACGGCTCGCTCGCGCTGACGATCACCGCGTCGACGGTCCGCCCGTTCCGCCTGTGGTTCCCGCTGACGCCGACGGCTGACCGACTGCACACGGCGATCGCCTCCGCCGTAGCCGACGACGAATGGTTCGACGACATCCACGGACTGCCGGAATGGCGAGCGCACATGACGTTCCGCTACGCGGAGGAGATCCGCCGGGAGCTGGGAGAGACAGCGGCATGAACATCGACGTCAACGGCCGCTCCTTCACCGAAGACCCCCGCCCGGGTCAGTGTCTGCGCACGTACCTCCGCGAGCGCGGCTGGTACGGCGTGAAGAAGGGCTGCGACGCGGGCGACTGCGGCGCCTGCACGGTTCACGTGGACGGCGAACCGGTGCACAGCTGCCTCTACCCCGCCTTCCGCGCCGACGGCCGCGCCGTCACCACGGTCGAGGGCCTGGCCGCCGAGGACGGCGAACTCCACCCGGTCCAGCGGAAGTTCCTCGACGCGCAGGGTTTCCAGTGCGGCTTCTGCACGGCCGGCTTCCTGATGACGACGGCCGCCCTGAACGAGGACCAACTCACCGACCTCCCCCGGGCGTTCAAGGGCAACCTGTGCCGCTGCACCGGCTACCGCGCCATCGAGGACGCGGTACGAGGCGTCTGCCACGCCGAGGCACCGGGCGCGGGCGAGGCGGTGGGCCGCAACCTCCCCGCCCCGGCCGGACCGCAGGTCGTCACCGGCACCGCCCGCTACACCTTCGACATCGACGTCCCCGGCCTGCTCCACATGAAGCTCCTCCGCTCCCCGCACGCCCACGCCCGCATCACCGCGATCGACACCGCTGCCGCTCTCCAAGTCCCAGGCGTGCACGCCGTGTTCACCCACTACGACGCCCCGGAACGCCACTTCTCCACGGCCCGCCACGAACACCCCACCGAGGACCCGGACGACACCCGCGTCCTCGACGACACCGTCCGCTACGTCGGCCAACGCGTCGCCGCCGTCGTCGCCGACAGCGAGGCCGCCGCCGAGGAGGGCTGCCGACGCGTCGAGGTGACGTACGAGATCCTCCCGTCGGTCCTCGACCCGGAGGCGGCGATGCGCCCCGGCGCCCCGGTCGTCCACGACAAGGACGCTGCCAAGGCCCGGATCTCACGCCCGCAGAACAACGTCGTGGGCGAGGCACACGGCGAGATCGGCAGCGTGGAGACGGGCTTCGCCGAGGCCGACGCCGTCTACGAGGACACGTACCGCACCCAGCGCGTCCAACACGCGAGCCTGGAGACGCACGGCGCGGTGGCCTGGTTCGACGAGGACAACAGGCTTACGGTACGCACCAGTTCACAGACCCCGTTCCTCACCCGCCGCGCCCTCTGCGCGCTGTACGACCTCCCCGAGAAGCAGGTCCGGGTCGTCGCCGGCCGGGTCGGCGGCGGCTTCGGCGGCAAGCAGGAGATGCTCGTCGAGGACATCGTCGCCCTCGCGGTCCTGCGCCTGCGCCGCCCGGTGAAACTGGAGTACACCCGCGCCGAACAGTTCTACGGCGCCACCACCCGCCACCCCTTCACGATCAACGTGAAGGCGGGCGCCCGCCGCGACGGCCAACTCACCGCACTCCAGCTACGAGTTGTCTCCAACACCGGCGCCTACGGCAACCACGGCCCCGCCGTCATGTTCCACAGCGTCGGCGAGTCGATGGCCGTCTACCGCGCCCCGCACAAGAAGGTCGACGCCTTCTCCGTCTACACGCACACCGTCCCGGCGGGCGCCTTCCGGGGCTACGGCCTCGGCCAGGTGATGTTCGCCGTGGAGTCGGCCCTCGACGAACTCGCCCGCCAACTCGACCTGGACCCGCTGGAGTTCAAGGCGAGGAACATCATCGGCCCCGGCGAGCCGATGCTCTCCCCCGGCGGCGAGGAGGAGGACCTGCACATCGCGAGCTACGGCCTCGACCAGTGCCTCGCCATCGTCCGCCGCGCCCAGGCGGAGCCCGTCTCCCAACTCGCCCCGGACGGCTGGCTGATGGGCGAGGGCACCGCCCTGGCAATGATCGCGACCGGCCCGCCCGGCGGCCACATCGCCGACGCGAAGGCCAGCCTCCTCCCTGACGGCGGCTTCGATCTCGCCGTAGGCACAGCCGAGTTCGGCAACGGCACCACCACGGTCCACCGCCAGATCGCGGCCGGTGAACTCGCCACCACCGTCGACCGCATCACCGTCCGCCAGTCCGACACCGACGTCGTACGGCACGACACGGGCGCCTTCGCCTCCACGGGCACGGTCGTCGCGGGCAAGGCCACTCTGCGCGCCTCCCGCGCCCTCGCCGACCAGCTGCTCGACTTCGCCGCCGCCCATCTGCAACTCCCGCGCGCCGAATGCGCGTTGGCCGAGGAAGCCGTACTGCACCCGGGCGGCCGTCTCACCCTGAAGGAGCTGCACGCGGCGGGTGCGGCGGTCGGGGTGGACTTCAGCGCCGACGGGCACTTCGGCGGCACCCCTCGCTCGGTGGCCTTCAACGCGCAGTGGTTCAGGGTCGCCGTGGACCCGGGAACGGGCGAGATCCGCATCCTGCGCAGTGTGCACGCGGCCGACGCGGGCAAGGTGATGAACCCGATGCAGTGCCGGGGTCAGGTGGAAGGCGGGGTCGCCCAGGCCCTCGGCGCGACCCTCTTCGAGAACGTACGGATCGACGAGCAAGGTGCGGTGGAGACGGCCGCGTTCCGCCGTTACCGACTCCCCCAGTACGCGGACGTGCCGCGCACCGAGGTGCATTTCATGGAAACGGCGGACGCCATCGGCCCGTTGGGCGCCAAGTCGATGAGCGAGAGCCCCTTCAACCCGGTCGCGCCCGCCTTCGCCAACGCGCTGCGGGACGCGACCGGCGTGCGCTTCACCGAACTTCCGCTGACCCGAGACCGGGTGTGGCGGGCACTGGCCGACTCGCCGCATACCCACCGTCCACCCGTATCGCCCTGATCCCACTGATGTGCCGGGCCCCGCAACGGTCCTGCGGAAGCACCAGTTGCGGTCCCGCACGGTCCAGCGGGGTGTCATCGATGCTCACGGCGAGCAGAACAGGGGCATGAGCGAAGTCGGGGTCGATCTCGGCCCAGGACAGCAGCGCGTGGTGCCCGTCCGCACCGCTGACCGCGATGAGGAAGCGCAGCCGGTCCTTGCGGCGGACGGGGTCGAAGCCGGGCCCGGCCGAGGACAGGACGTCGTAGAGCCGGGGTCCCGCGAAGCGGTGCTCCTGGGTGCCGCTGGTGGCGCACTCGAAGCTGACCCGGACCCGGTGCAGCGGCCAGTTCGACAGGTCGGGCACGGTCAGCCGGGTGGGTCGGGCGAGGTCCCCCGTCAGGTCGAGCTGTGCGAGCGTCACGAGCCATCACCTCCCGGAATGTGGTACCCGGACGACACTCCCGTACAAACGCACATGCGCACCCCACAAGCGAACAGCGCAGCTCATGCGATGCGACAGGAGACTTATGCCTTGCAAATGCGGCAGTATCATCGCGGCACGGCCGTTGCGGTCGTCCCAGGGCGCGACAACCCCTTTCATGAGCCCCTTTCATGAAGAGACCAGAGGAGTAGAACCGTGATGACCCGTTCCGCGCGTCGGACCCGCCGGACCCTGCAGGTTGCCGGGGCGGGAGCCGCCGCGCTGCTGGCCCTGAGCGCCTGCTCCTCCAGCGACGACTCGTCCTCCTCGAAGTCCGACTCCTCGGCGTCCGCGTCCCCGAAGATGTCCGGCACCGTCACCGTCTTCGCCGCCGCCTCGCTCCAGGAGTCGTTCACGACCCTGGGCAAGGAGTTCGAGAAGGCGAACCCGGGCACCAAGGTCACCTTCAACTTCGGCGGCAGCGACACCCTCGCCGCGAGCATCACCGGCGGCGCCCCGGCCGACGTGTTCGCCGCCGCGAGCCCCAAGACCATGGCGATCGTCACGGACAAGGGCGACGGCGTCGGTACGCCGGCCACCTTCGTCCGCAACCAGCTGGAGATCGCCACCCTGCCGGGCAACCCCGACAAGGTGACCTCCCTGAAGGACCTCACGAAGTCGTCGCTGAAGGTCGTGCTCTGCGACAAGACGGTGCCGTGCGGTGCGGCGGCCCAAAAGGCGCTGACGGCAAGCAAGTTGAAGCTCACCCCGGTGTCGTACGAGGCGGACGTCAAGAGCGCACTGACGAAGGTGGAGCTGAAGGAGGCCGACGCGGCGGTCGTCTACAAGACCGATGTGCACGCCGCCGGCAGCAAGGTCCAGGGCGTCGAGTTCCCCGAGTCCGCCAACGCCATCAACGCCTACCCGATCGTCCTCCTCAAGAACGCGCCCAACGCCGTCGCCGCCAAGGCGTTCATCGCGCTGGTGCAGTCCGCCGAGGGCCAGAAGGTGCTGTCCGCGGCAGGCTTCCTCAAGCCGTGACCCAGCTCGACACCTCCGACGCCGCGGCCGAGACCCTCAAGGGCGGTCCGCGGCGTCGCCGTGTCCGGATGACAGGGCGGGGAGTGCCACTCCCCCTCCTGATCCCCGCGCTGGTAGGGCTGGCGTTCCTGCTCCTCCCCCTGATCGCCCTCCTGGTACGGGCCCCGTGGCGGTCCCTCCCATCACAGCTGACCAGCACGGAGGTCTGGCAGGCGCTCCAGCTCTCCCTGTTCAGCGCGACCGCGGCGACGGCCGTGAGCCTCGTCCTGGGCGTCCCCCTGGCCTGGGTCCTGGCCCGCACGGAGTTCCCCGGCCGCGGCTTCCTCCGCGCCCTGGTGACGCTCCCGCTGGTGCTGCCTCCGGTGGTAGGCGGCGTGGCATTGCTCCTCGCCCTCGGCCGGAACGGCGTCGTAGGCCAGTGGCTGGACTCCTGGTTCGGCATCACGCTCCCCTTCACGACGACGGGGGTCGTGGTGGCGGAGGCGTTCGTGGCGATGCCCTTCCTCGTCATCAGCGTCGAGGGCACCCTGCGCGCCGCGGACCCCCGCTACGAGGAGGCGGCCCAGACCCTCGGCGCCTCCCGGTTCACCGCGTTCCGCCGGGTCACGCTCCCCCTGATCGCCCCGGGCATCGCGGCGGGAGCGGTCCTCGCCTGGGCCCGCGCGCTGGGCGAGTTCGGCGCGACGATCACTTTCGCCGGCAACTTCCCCGGCCGCACCCAGACGATGCCGCTGGCGGTCTACTTGGCTCTCCAGAACGACCCGGAGGCGGCCATCGCGCTGAGCCTGGTCCTGCTGGCCGTGTCGATCGCGGTTTTGGCAGGCCTACGGGACCGCTGGATGACCACGTCATGAGCAACAGCCGTACGACCGCCCGCACATCAGCCCCCTGGACGTGCACGTCATGACCGACACCGCCGACGTCGAACTCACCGGCGCGCAGGGCCTCGACGCCCATCTCGTCGTGGACCGCGGCACGTTCCGCCTCGACGTAGAACTGACAGCCGCCCCCGGAGACGTCGTAGCCCTGCTCGGCCCGAACGGCGCGGGCAAGACGACCGCGCTGCGCGCCCTGGCGGGCCTGGTCCGCCTGACGGACGGTCACCTACGGCTGGACGGCGCCGAGTTGGACCGCACACCACCGGAGTCCCGCCCGGTAGGAGTCGTCTTCCAGGACTACCTGCTGTTCCCCCACCTGACCGCGCTGGACAACGTCGGCTTCGGCCCACGCTGCCAGGGCGCGACGAAGGCGGAGTCCCGCGCGGTGGCCGCCGAGTGGCTGGACCGCATGGGTCTCGCCGAGCACGCGGGCGCCAAGCCCCGCAGACTCTCCGGCGGCCAGGCCCAACGCGTGGCCGTGGCAAGGGCGTTGGCAACCCGCCCGCGCCTGCTCCTCCTCGACGAACCCCTGGCCGCCCTGGACGCCCGCACCCGCCTCGACGTAAGGGCCCAACTCCGGCGCCACCTGGCCGAGTTCGAGGCGGTCGCCGTCCTGGTCACCCACGACCCGCTGGACGCCATGGTGCTGGCCGACCGCCTGGTCGTGATCGAGCAGGGCACGATCGTCCAGGAGGGCACCCCCGCCGACATCGCCCGCCACCCGCGCACGGACTACATCGCCCAACTCGTAGGCCTCAACCTCTACAAGGGCCGCTCCGACGGCCACACGGTCACCCTCGACACGGGCCCCACGATCACGACGACGGAGGACCTACAGGGCGAGGTGTTCGTAGCGTTCCCGCCGAGCGGGGTAACTCTCTACGGGAACCGCCCGACGGGTGCCAGCGCCCGCAACCTCTGGCACTGCGAGGTAGCGGGCCTGGAAACCCACGGTGACCAGATCCGCGTAGACCTCACCGGCGAACTCCCCCTGACCGCCGACCTGACGACGGTAGCGGCGGCCGAACTGGACCTACACCAGGGCGCGTTGGTCTGGGCAACGCTGAAGGCAACCCAGACCCACGCATACCCCGCCTGAGCTACCGCGCCCCAAAGAGGCGCGGGACTGTATCAATTCGCGGCTCGGCCGCGGGGCGCGACCAACCACAACGAACCCGCAGCCGAGGTCGCGCCTGGCTCGGCAGCGCCCCTTAGGGGCGCGGGACTGTATCAATTTGCGGCTCCGCCGCGGGGCGCGACCAGCCACGACGGTGCCGCACCCAAAAGACGGCACCTCGCGGCACTACCAGCAGAACGCTCAGTCCTCGTACGCATCCAACGGCGGGCAGGAACACACCAGGTTCCGGTCCCCAAACGCCTGGTCGATCCGCCGCACCGGCGGCCAGTACTTGTCGGCGACGGACACCCCGGCCGGGAAGACAGCCTCCTCACGCGTGTACGCGTGCTCCCACTCCCCACCGAGCGCGGCAGCGGTGTGCGGGGCGTTGCGCAGCGGGTTGTCCTCCGCCGGCCACTCCCCCGCACCGACCTTCTCGATCTCCCCACGAATCGCGATCATCGCCTCGCAGAACCGGTCCAGCTCGATCAGGTCCTCGGACTCCGTCGGCTCGATCATCAGCGTCCCGGCCACCGGGAACGACATGGTCGGCGCGTGGAAGCCGTAGTCGATGAGCCGCTTGGCGATGTCGTCGACGCTGACGCCGGTCGCCTTGCTGATCGGCCGCAGATCGATGATGCACTCGTGCGCGACAAGCCCTCCGGGCCCGGTGTAGAGCACGGGGTAGTGCGGCTCAAGGCGCTTGGCGATGTAGTTGGCGCTGAGCACAGCCACCTGCGTGGCCCGCTTCAACCCCTCGCCCCCCATGAGCCGGACGTACGCCCAAGAGATCGGCAGGATCCCGGCGGAACCCCAGGGAGCCGCCGAGATCGGCCCAACTCCCGTCTCCGGCCCAGCCGCAGGCTGCAACGGATGGTTCGGCAGATACGGCGCGAGGTGCGCACGCACACCCACCGGCCCGACCCCCGGCCCACCGCCACCGTGCGGAATGCAGAACGTCTTGTGCAGATTCAGATGCGAGACGTCCCCGCCGAAGTGCCCCGGCTTGGCAAGCCCCACAAGGGCGTTGAGGTTGGCGCCGTCGACGTAGACCTGCCCGCCCGCCTCATGGACCTGCGCGCAGATGTCGGCGACGTGCTCCTCGAACACCCCGTGCGTGGACGGGTAGGTGATCATCAGCACCGACAACTCGTCGCGGTACTGCTCGATCTTCGCCCGCAGATCCTCTACGTCGATCTCACCGTCCTCGGCGGTCTTCACGACGACGACCTTCATCCCGGCCATCACGGCACTGGCAGCGTTCGTGCCATGCGCGGACGACGGAATCAGACACACGGTCCGCTGCTCATCGCCATTGGCCCGGTGATACCCACGAACAGCGAGCAGCCCGGCCAACTCCCCCTGCGAACCGGCATTCGGCTGCAACGACACCTTGTCGTACCCGGTGACCTCGGCGAGCCGCTCCTCCAACTCCCGGATGAGCGTGAGGTATCCCTGCGCCTGCTCGGCGGGCGCGAAGGGGTGCAACTGCCCGAACTCGGGCCAGGTGACCGGCTCCATCTCGGTGGTCGCGTTGAGCTTCATCGTGCAGGAACCGAGCGGGATCATGCCCCGGTCGAGCGCGTAGTCCCGGTCGGCGAGCCGACGCAGGTACCGCAGCATCGCGGTCTCGGAACGGTGGTCGCGGAAGACAGGGTGCGTGAGATAGGCATCGGTGCGCAGCAGCCCGGCAGGCAACGTGTCCTCGGCACTCGCATCAAGCGCCTCGATGTCGCCATCCACCCCGAACGCGGTCCATACGGCGGCCAGTTGGGCACGCGTGGTGGTCTCGTCGCAGGCGATGGACACCTGGTCGGCGTCCACGAGGTGCAGGTTGACGCCGTCCTCGCGAGCGGCGGCGACGACCTCGGCGGCCCGGCCCGGAACGCGGACGGTCAGCGTGTCGAAGTAACCACCATGCACGACCTCGACACCGCCGACGCGGAGGCCAGCCGCAAGGATCGTGGCGTACCGATGCGTCCGCCGAGCGATGCCCTTCAGCCCCTCGGGCCCGTGATAGACGGCGTACATGCCGGCCATCACCGCGAGCAGCACCTGGGCGGTACAGATGTTGCTGGTGGCCTTCTCACGGCGGATGTGCTGCTCGCGGGTCTGCAGGGCGAGGCGGTAGGCCCTGTTTCCGTCGGCGTCGACGGAGACGCCCACGAGCCGCCCGGGCAGGCTGCGCGCGAACTTCTCGTGCACGGCCATGTATCCGGCGTGCGGCCCGCCGAAGCCCATCGGCACCCCGAACCGCTGCGTCGTACCGACCGCGATGTCCGCCCCCAGCTCACCCGGCGACTTCAGCAACGTCAGCGCGAGCAGATCGGCGGCGACGGTGACGAGCGCACCGAGCGCGTGCGCCTGCTCGATCAGCGGCTTGATGTCGCGTACGGCACCGGAGGCGCCCGGGTACTGCACGAGCACGCCGTTGATCTCCCGCTCGGCGATCCCGGCAGGGATGCCCTCGCTGAGGTCGGCGACGACGACCTCGACACCGGCCGGCTCGGCACGGGTCTCGATCACGGCGATGGTCTGCGGCAACGCGTCCGCGTCGACCAGGAACAGACCCTTCTTGTTCTTCCCCATGCGCCGCGACAGGGCCACGGCCTCCGCGGCGGCCGTCCCCTCGTCGAGCAGGGAGGCGCCGGAGGTCGGCAGCCCGGTCAGATCGGCAACCATCGTCTGGAAATTAAGAAGGGCTTCGAGCCGCCCCTGGGAGATCTCCGGCTGATACGGCGTGTAGGCCGTGTACCAAGCCGGGTTCTCCATGACGTTGCGCAGGATCACGGGCGGGGTGAAGGTTCCGTAGTACCCGAGCCCGATCATGGAACCGAGGACCTCGTTGCGGTCCGCGAGGGAGCGCAACTCGGCCAGCACCTCGGCCTCGGTACGGGCGCCCGGCAGATCGAGAGCGTCAGCGTTCTTGATCACATCCGGGACCGCTGCGGCGGTCAGCTCGTCGAGGGAGCCGTATCCGACCTGCGCGAGCATCTTGGCCCGCGCCTCGTGGTCGGGCCCGATGTGGCGCTGCTCGAACGGGATGCCCTGTTCGAGCTCGGAGAGCGGAATGCGAGGAACGGTCATTAGGGAGGCCTCCTGGTCGGACACGACCTTCGAGGGCACCACGACAGCGGGGTGCCGGACGGCCTCCCCCTCTGTCATCTCAACCTGAGAGCTTCACCGGCCACCCGAAGGTCACCGGCTTTCACCGTCGGTGAGAGCGCAAGCCGTCGACACCGTCGACGACACGCGCCCTGCTTTCCAGAGTGACCTCGTCCGTGCGGTACGTGAGCCTGAGAGATTCCGGGGAGGATTTGCTCCTTCGGCGCCTCCGATGAAGTCTGGAGGACTCTCCCGCACGGGGTCAGCAGCCGTTCGCCAGCCTACCAGCGCGCGTTGAAGCCGAGCTTTCGAGTGGCCACCTTCCCCAATGTGCTCTTTTGTAGTGCTTACGGATGAGTTGCGACCAGGAGGAGGGCCCGTGCAGACCGATATCGATCCGCGCAACCTGATCGGCCGCAAGGCGTTCGACCGCACCGGCGCCAAGATCGGCACGATCGACGAGGTCTACCTCGACGACGCGACCGGCGAACCGGAGTGGGCGGCCATACGCACCGGCCTGTTCTCCAGGGACGCCTTCGTCCCCCTGGAGCCCAGCGAACTGATCGAAGGCACCCTCCACATCCCCTTCGACCGCTCCCTGATCAAGGACGCCCCCGACTTCGGAGTGGGCCGCCACCTCTCCCCCGACCAGGAACTCCAGCTTTACCACCACTACGGCCTCGACGTGGGCCCGCCTCCGTCAGTCCCGGACCACGACTTCGGCAAGCTGGCGGGGTCGGAGGACAACTGAGCGGGGTCGGCGGGCGGGGCCTTGCTGGGGCTTGGAGTCTCCGGGGGTGGTGACGGGGCGGGAGGGTCATCGACGCCCGACACCACCAAGGGTGTCGGCAGGTCAGGCATGACGTCGGCACACCCCGCGTCCGGTGGCAACGGCTCGGCCTGAGGAACGCCGAGGCTTGGCTCCGCCGACGACAACGGCTCGGCCGACCGATCGCCGGTTCCACGCGCCGCCAGCAGCAACGGCATTGCCATCGCCCCCGCCACCAAGCCCCCCACCCGTCGCGCCACCAACGGCAACGGCTCCGCCAACTCCAGCTCAGGATCATCGGTCCGGAACGTCCGCACCCGCCCCGGCCCCGAATCCTCAGGCGTCTCGAACCGCACGGTCACCCGCCCCAGCCCGCTCCCCTGCACCCACCCGTGCCCGAACCCGGCGTGGCGCACATCGTGCCCCGCGGGCCAGCGCCGCTCCACCGGCGCCGCCGGCTCCTCACCCCCCTCTTCGTCGGTGTGCTCCTCCTCAAGAAGATCGACCTGCTCCCCCGCCGCCTGCGCGAACAGGTCCTCCTGCGTGTAGTCGGCCAGCCCGGAGACCCCCACCCCGAGCAGCCGTACCCCGCCCGTCGTGTCGACAGAGTCCAGCAACCGGGCCGCCGCCTCCCGCACCACCCCCGGGTCGTCGGTGGGCCCGCGCAGCGTCTCGGACCGGGTCAGCGTCGAGAAGTCGTACCGCCGCACCTTCAGGACGATGGTCCGCCCCGACAGCCCGGCCGCCCGCAGCCGTCGCACGCACCGGTCGGCGAGCCGCTGCACCTCCAGGCCGACCCGGGTCCGGTCATGGATGTCCACGTCGTACGTGTCCTCGACCGACACCGACTTGGTCTCCCGCTCGGCCACCACGGGCCGCACGTCGTGCGCCAGCGCCATCGCGTACAGCGCGTGCCCGTGCGCCTTGCCCACCAGCCGTACGAGTTCGTCCTCGCCCGCCTCGGCGATCTCGTCGACCGTGGTGATCCCGGCCCGCCGCAGATGATCACCCGTCGCCGGTCCGACCCCCGGCAGCGTGCGCACCGACAACGGCCCCAGCAACGCCCGCTCGGTCCCGGGCTCGATCAGCACGAGCCCGTCCGGCTTGGCCCGCTCGGAAGCGATCTTCGCGATCATCTTCGAGGCGGCGAGTCCCACCGACCCCGTGAGCCCCGTGACCGCCCGTATGTCGGCCCGCAGCCGCTCCCCGGTCAGCCGCGCCGACTCCGCGTCCCGGGCCGCTCCCCCGGCCTCCAGGTCCACGAACGCCTCGTCCAGGCTCAGCGGCTCCACCAGCGGCGACAACGCCCGCAGCAGCGCCATCACCTGCTCGCTGATCGAGCGGTAGAACCCGAACCTCGGCACGAGATACGCCGCGTTTGGCGCTAGCCGCCGCGCCTGGGCCATGGGCATCGCCGAGTTCACCCCGAAGACCCGCGCCTCGTACGACGCGGTGGCCACCACCCCGCGCGGCCCGAGCCCGCCCACGACGACGGCCTTCCCGCGCAGGCTCGGCTTGGACGCCTGCTCCGCCGAGGCGAAGAAGGCATCCATGTCGAGATGCAGGATCGTGGGCGCGGTTCTCACATCTCCGATGCTGCCCTACGCCACTGACAATGCCCCGCTACGGCTCCCACCCGACCCTCAGACGGCCCGGTTGCGCCGCCTGGCCAGCTCGTCGGCGGGGTTGGACCCGACGAGCGTCTCACCGGTGTCGACGCGCTCCCCGTGCAGCTGCGACAGGGCGCTCTCGACGTCCCGCCACACGACCCCCACGGCGATCCCGAAGACCCCCTGGCCGCCCTGGAGCAGCGCGTGCACCTCGTCCGGCGACGTGCACTCGTAGACCGTCGCACCATCGCTCATCAGCGTCATGCGCTCCAGGTCGCGGAAGCCGCACTCCCGCAGGTGCAGAACGGCGCTGCGGATGTTCTGCAGCGACACGCCCGTGTCGAGGAACCGCTTCACGATCTTCAGGACCACGACGTCCCGGAAGCTGTAGAGCCGCTGCGTCCCCGACCCGTGTGCGGGCCGCACGCTGGGCTCGACGAGCCCGGTACGCGCCCAGTAGTCCAGTTGCCGATAGGTGATGCCGGCCGCCGCACAGGCCGTAGGCCCCCGGTAACCGATCTCCTCGGACGCCATGGACGTCGCCCCTCCGCTGCTCGGCACTGCCGCCGGCCGCTGCGGAATGCGATCGGCCGTACTGCCGTGAAGCGGGTACGGACCTCTGTCCCCGAAACTGCGTTCCGGGGCACCCCCAGCCGTACCGTCGCCGCTGCTTCTCACGCCGACCTCCGTCCTTGACCTGCCTTCTCGACGGTAGGCAGTCACCAGGGGTGCGTCAACGATCGCCACACTCGGCACGCCGAGTGATAATCACCCAAGGAGTGGTTTCCCGTGTCCCACCGCGGGGAAAGGCTAGCCGAATGCGCTCGCGGAGGGCCGCAGGACGCTCTCACACGCCGGTGGCAAATGCCGGCATTTTCTCGCCGGCCCTCGGCTCACTGGCTGTTGGTGCCGAAGTCCTCGGGCGAGATCTGGTCGAGGAACTCGCGGAACTTCTCCACCTCGTCCTCCTGCTCGTCCGGAATCGCGATCCCCGCGTCGTCGAGCACACCGTCACTGCCGTAGATCGGCGTCCCGGTGCGCAGCGCCAGCGCTATGGCGTCGGACGGACGGGCGCTCACCTCGACGCCGCTGGCGAAGACCAGCTCCGCGTAGAAGACGCCCTCCCGCAGATCCGTGATGCGCACTTCGGTCAGCTCCTGGCCGACGGCCTCCAGCACGTCCTTGAACAGGTCGTGGGTCAGCGGTCGTGCGGGGGCCATGCCCTGCTGAGCGAAGGCGATCGCCGTCGCCTCCCCGGGCCCGATCCAGATGGGGAGGTAGCGGTCGCCTCCCACTTCACGCAGGAGCACGATCGGTTGGTTGGAGGGCATTTCGACCCGGACACCTACGACATCGAGCTCGTTCACACAGCAACCCTAGGCCGTGCCCGGGACGTTTGGGTAGTCGGGCCGAGAACGGGTGACCGATCAGGCAGCCGCGGGGCCGCCCGTCTCAGGGCAGGCGGACGCCGAGCGCGGTCTGCACCAGAGCGGCGTGCAGCTTCACCGTGAGCCCCGCCAGTTCCTTCGTACGGGCCTCCGCGTGGGCCCTGGTCTGCGGATTGCGGTGGCGCTTGAGCGGGGCCACCACCTGGTCGACGAGCCCGGCCTCACGGTCGGCGGCGGCCTTCATGGCGCGCAGGTGCCGCGGTTCGATCCCGAACCGCCCGAGTTCGAGGACAAGTCCGGCCACGGTGACGGATTCCGCGTCGTAAACCCCGTCCGGCAGCGGGGCGATGAGTCCGTACGACTCCCACTCGTCGAGCTCCTGCTCGCCGATCCCGGCGGCGGCCATCAGTTCGGCCCGCCCGATCCGGGCCACCGTGGGCCCCTCCACGGGCTCCAGGACGACCTCGCCGTCCCGCTGACGCCCCACCGTGGGCAGGGGCGCGGCCTCACCGCGCTCCATGGCGTCGAGATGCTCGCGGATCACCTTGAGCGGAAGATAGTGGTCCCGCTGCATCCTCAGGACATGGCCGAGGCGCTCGACATCGGCGGGGCTGAACTTGCGGTACCCGGAAGGGGTCCGCTGCGGCTCGATGAGGCCCTCCGACTCCAGGAAACGAATCTTGGAGATGGTGACTTCGGGGAACTCGTCGCGCAGCACGTTCAGCACCGTGCCGATGCTCATCAGCCCGATGTCCGCGGCGGCGGTACCGTGCCCGGCACCGCCGCTCGGTGTTTGAAGCATGGACCTTCCTGGGGGAATCCCCCGGACCCAGTCCGAGGGAGGGTCAGTAACCCCGCTGGCTCGCGTAGAACACCAGCCGGTACTTGCCGATCTGAACCTCGTCACCGTTCGCCAGCGAAACTGAGTCGATGCGCTCACGGTTGACGTACGTGCCGTTCAGGCTGCCGACGTCGGCGACCGTGAACGAACCGTCAGGAGAGCGGCGGAACTCCACATGGCGGCGCGATACCGTCACGTCGTCCAGGAAGATGTCGCTCTGCGGATGACGGCCGGCCGTGGTCAGCTCGCCGTCCAGCAGGAAGCGGCTGCCCGAGTTCGGACCGCGCCGCACCACCAGCAGCGCCGAGCCCAACGGCAGGGCGTCGACGGCGGCCTGCGCCTCCGGGGAGAGCGTGGGCATCTGCGTCTGACCGGTCACTTCGGCGTCGTAGGCCTCAAGACCGGAGATGGAGATCGTCGAGGTCGTCTCGGACGGACGCTCCGGGGTCGCGCCGGGGCGCAGCGGCGCACCGCAGTTGGAACAGAAGCGGCTGTTCTCCGCGTTGCGGTTACCGCACCTCGTACACACCAGGGCCGACATAGGGGAAAACCCTCCACCCGTACTTGAGGTTGACGGTTGCCCGAAACCTATGTCGCCGGACTGCGCAGGGTCAACCGACGGCGCGCCCTGGCCGCCGACCTGGTCGCGGAACAGTGGGCGCTGGCCTTCTGCGTCCGGTTGTGCGCGGTGGCGAGCGGTCTGGTTGTCGCTGCCCTCTTTCGCACTCTTGCCGAACAACTTCGCAAACAACTTCACGGGCGATTCCCCTTGACCGAAACAGACCCGCCCGTGGGGCAGGACGAACCCTGATTGAACACACCGGTTGACCCGGACATCCTCACAACGTCCGTATCCACCAGACAGTTTCCACCACGCACCACCCAATCGGTGCGTCGACCCCCCGCAACCTCATGCCCTCGCACAACGCCCCCCATGCACCCGCGGTTCACCGGGAGGACGACCGAGCGTAGTCAGGCTGCTTCGCCGCTCGCAAGGCATCCACGACGATCTTGGCGGACCGCCCGACGGTAACGGTGGCCTGCTCCTTCTCAAGAGTCTGCACCACACCTCCAGGGATGTTGAGCGCCGGTTCGAGATCCTGCGGCTTGCCGATGACCTTGAAACGATAGGGGGCGTTGATCTTGTTCCCGTCGACGCTCACGCTCTTGCCGGAGTCCGTCAGATACGTGTTGGCGACGACCCGTACGTCGTTCACCTGGATCGCCTCCGCGCCGGCCGCACGCAACTCCTGGACCGCGTCGAGCAGCATGTCCGCCTCGACCGTTCCCTTCGTGTCGTCGATGGTCATCGTGATGCCGGGTCCCTGCGCAGCCACGGTGCCCGCCAGAATGCCGAGTTGCTTCTCCTTCTCGGCGGTCTGCTTGCGGGCCTCCTCAGCCTGGTCGGAGCTGTTCTCCAGCTCGTCGCGCTGTTTCTGCAGACCCTGCTTCTCGTCTTCAAGACGCTGAGTACGGTCGTCCAGTTCATCGAGAATGCGCACAAGATCTTCCTGCCGTGCCCCACGCAGCGCGCTGTCGCTGTTGCTGTTCGAGGCGACCTGTACGGCCAGCCCGAAACCGAGGCCGAACAGCAGCACCGCGACGATGAGTTGGGCCCGGCTCACGCGCGGCGGCCACAGCCCCTGCACCAGCCGCTGCCGACCCGTCACGGTGGGCCCGGACTTCTCCTCGGGGACCGGCGCCTCCGAGGAGACAGACGCCGGAATCTCTTCGGGCAGTTCCCTGCGCAGCCTGTGTTCAGGCCGCTCGTCCTCGTTGCTCATCGACCTCACGCCCGGAAGACGTGCCGGCGAATGGCCGCGGCGTTGGAGAAGATCCGGATACCGAGGACGACCACGACACCCGTGGACAGTTGGGCACCGACGCCCAACTTGTCGCCCAGGAACACGATCAGGGCGGCCACGACCACGTTCGACAGGAACGACACCACGAAGACCTTGTCGTCGAAGATCCCGTCGAGCATGGCGCGCAAACCGCCGAAGACCGCGTCGAGCGCCGCGACGACGGCGATCGGCAGATAGGGCTCGACGACCACCGGCACCTCAGGCCGGACGAGGATTCCGGCCACCACTCCCACGATGAGGCCCAGTACGGCGATCACGATGTGCCCTTCTCAGTTCTCGGCTGTGCTGTACGTACGATCACACTCGGCGCGGCGGGCAGCCGGAGATCGCTCTCCACGGCGATGGTCGCCCTGATGCCGTAGTTGTCTTCCAGGGCGTGCAGATAGAGCCCGTCGGCACCGTTCTGGAACCTGGTGCTCAGCCGCTTGCCGTCCCCCACGGCGAGCACCGTATAAGGCGGTACCAGCGGCCTGTTGTCGACCAGTATCGCGTCCCCCGCGGCCCTGATCGCGGACAGCGCCGTCAGCCGCTGCCCGTTGATGGAGACGGCCTCGGCGCCCGCCGCCCACAGCCCGTTGACGACGCGCTGCATGTCGCGGTCGCGCACCCGCCCGGTGTCGGAGAAGTCCGCGGTCTCACGCGGGTTGTCGCCCCCGCCGGTGCTGGCTTCCTTCGCGTCGTCGACGACGAGCTTCACACCGGGGCCGTGCACCGCGGTGGCACCGGACAACATGCTCACCAGGTCCGCCTGTCCGCTGCCGCCGCTCGTCTTGAGCGCCGCCCGCTGCCGCGCGCTCACATCGTCACGAAGGTCGTCGACGGTGCCTTCCAGCTTGTCCGCCGACGTCGTCTCCTTGTCGATACGGTCGATCAGCTCCTGGCGCTCCTTGGCCACCACGGGGGCGGCCACACGCGCCTGTGCCGCACCCACGGTCACGACAAGAGCCGCCAGCACCAGGCCGGCGGCAAGACCGAGCTTCGCCCGGAGGGTCTTCGGCATGCCGCTCTCGCCCGCGGCCTTCTTCCGGGCGGCGGCCTCGGCGTAGCCGTCGTCGAGGCTGTGGTCCATGACATTGGTGAGCAGCGACATGGACGCGTCCGGGCGCGCAGGGCGCGTGGGTGTGCTCCGAACGGGGGGCTGCTGCGGCATGCCGCACATCGTCGCACGTGGTGGCCTGTACCTCCGAATGGCCCCACCTGCGTGCCGGACAGGCCCCCTTGGGGACGCATGTCCGGCACGCGCGCGTGCGTAGTGTTTTACCGTCCGGCGCTGTCCACGACCGCCGACCACTCGTCCAACAGGGCCTGCGCGGAGGCGTCGTCGGGCCCTTCGGCCCACAGATGCGTGACCGCCTCGGCGGGGTCGGGCAGTACCATCACCCAACGCCCGTCCGTCTCCACGACCCGCACACCGTCCGTCGTATCGACAAAGCGATCGCCGGCCGCCTCGACGACCCGGCGCATCACAAGTCCCTTGACAGCCCAGGGAGTAGCCAGGTCCCGCTTGAGGACATGCGCCCGCGGAATCCGGGCGTCGATCTGGCTCAGCGTCAACTGCGTCCGCGCCACCAGCCCGATGAGTCGTACGAAGGCTGCCGCGCCGTCGAAGACGCTGCTGAACTCCGGGATGATGAACCCGGCCTTGCCGTCCCCACCGAAGATGGTCGTCTCGTCACGCCCGACCCTCGTCAGGTCGTCCGGCGAGGTCGTCGTCCACTCGACCTGCGTCCCGTGGTACGCCGCCACCTGCTCGGCGATCCTCGTGGTGGTCACCGGCAGCGCCACCCGCCCACTGCGGCGCTCAGCTGCCACCAGGTCGAGCATCACGAGCAGGGCCCGGTCGTCCTCAACGATCCGCCCCTTCTCGTCGACCAGCGAGAGCCGCTCACCGACGGGGTCGAACCGCACCCCGAACGCGGCCCGCGCGGAGGCCACGATCTCGCCGAGCCGCACCAGCCCCGACCGCCGTGTGTCCGCGGTCTCGGTCGGCCTGGACTCGTCGAGCCCGGGATTGATCGTCAGCGAGTCCACACCGAGCTTGCCGAGCAGGCTGGGCAGCACAAGCCCGGCGCTGCCGTTCGACGCGTCCACCACGACCTTCAGGCCGGATTCGGCGATCCCGGTCGTGTCGACATTCCGGAGCAGAGACCCGGTGTACGAGTCGAAGACGCTGGCCGGGAAGTGCAGGTCCCCGATCTCGCCGGGGAACGCGCGCCGGTACTCCTGCCGCGCGAACACCCGGTCCAGCTTGCGCTGACTCCCCTGCGAGAGATCAGCGCCCTGGCTGTCGAAGAACATGATGTCGACGGAGTCCGGCACACCGGGGGTGGTCCGGATCATGATCCCGCCGGCACTGCCCCGCGCGGTCTGCTGCCGGGCCACGGGCAGCGGTACGTTCTCCAGGTCCCGTACGTCGATGGCACTCGTCTGCAGGGCGGAGATCACCGCCCGCTTGAGCGCACGGGCACCTCGGGAGTGGTCACGGGCCGTGGTGACTGTGGACCCCTTCTTGAGGGTCGTGGCGTAGGCGCCGGCGAGGCGGACGACGAGCTCCGGAGTGATCTCCACGTTCAGGATCCCGGACACACCGCGCGCGCCGAAGAGATGCGCCTGGCCTCTGTTCTCCCAGATGACCGACGTGTTGACGAAGGCACCGGCTTCGATCGTCTTGAACGGGTAGACCCGCACATTGCCCTGCACGATCGATTCTTCACCGATCAGGCACTCGTCACCGATGACCGCGCCGTCCTCGATCCGGGCCGCACGCATGATGTCGGTGTTCTTTCCGACGACACAACCACGAAGGTTGCTGTGCTGACCCACGTACACGTTGTCGTGTACGACGGACCTGTCCAGGAAAGCCCCGGCCTTCACGACGACGTTCGAACCGATGACGGTGTACTCACGGATTTCGGCACCGGCCTCGACCTTGGCGTAGTCACCGATGTACAGCGGCCCGCGGAGAACCGCGTCGGGGTGCACCTCTGCGCCCTCGGCCACCCATACGCCCGGCGACAGCTCGAAGCCGTCGATCTCGACGTCGACCTTGCCCTCCAGGACATCGGCCTGCGCCTTCACATAGCTTTCGTGGGTGCCGACGTCTTCCCAGTAGCCCTCGGCGATAAAGCCGTAGACCGGCTTGCCTTCCTTCATCAGCTGCGGGAAGACATCGCCGGACCAGTCGACGGGAACATCGGCCTCGACATAGTCGAAGACTTCGGGCTCCATCACATAGATGCCCGTGTTCACCGTGTCCGAGAAGACCTGACCCCAGGTCGGCTTCTCTAGGAAACGCTCGACCTTTCCCTCTTCGTCGACGATGGTGATGCCGAATTCCAGCGGATTGGGCACACGGGTCAGACAGACAGTGACCAGCGCGCCCTTTTCCTTGTGGAAATTGATCAGTTCGGTGAGGTCGAAGTCGGTCAGGGCATCACCGGAGATGACGAGGAAGGCATCGTCCTTCAACGCCTCTTCGGCGTTCTTGACGCTTCCGGCGGTACCGAGTGGCTTCTCCTCATTGGCATACGAGAGCTCCATGCCGAGCTCTTCGCCGTCACCGAAGTAGTTCTTGACCAGCGAGGCCAGGAACTGCACGGTGACTACGGTCTCATTGAGCCCATGCCTTTTGAGCAGCCTGAGCACGTGCTCCATGATCGGTCGATTGACCACGGGCAACAGTGGCTTGGGCATGCTTGAGGTCATGGGGCGAAGGCGTGTGCCTTCGCCTCCGGCCATCACGACGGCCTTCATGTCGGAAGCGTCCTCCTCTGCGAGACGACGGTCTAGCCGACTTCACCAGTCCAGATTGTCCCGCACTTTTGCGCAACGGGCCATCGAGCGACTGTTACCACCCAATCGGCAAGGTCAGTCGGCCATGGCGTCCGCACGCAGTAGGCGGCGGACTTGTACCACGTAGAGGACTCCTGCCCACCAATAGAGCGTTGTACCCCATCCTGCGAACGCCCATCCGAAAATGGCTGCGAGTGAGGGGAGCCATCCACTTCCGTCACTGAGCAGCAGCAACGGGAAGGCATACATCAGGTTGAACGTAGCCGCCTTGCCCAAGAAGTTCACCTGCAGCGGCGGATAGCCGTGCCGCCTGAGGATGGCCACCACCACCAGCAGGACCAGCTCTCGCGCCAGCAGTGCGGCGGTCAACCAGATTGGCAGGATCTCGCGCCAGGTGAGCCCGACGAGAGTCGAGAGAATGTAGAGCCGGTCCGCGGCGGGATCAAGCAGCCGGCCAAGGCTGCTGATCTGGTTCCAGCGCCGCGCGAGCTTGCCGTCCAGGTAGTCGCTGATCCCACTCAGCATCAGCACCAGAAGCGCCCAGCCGTCGCTCTTGGGGCCACCGAACTCGGGCCTGAGGATCAACCACAGGAAGATGGGTACGCCGACCAGGCGCGCCATACTGAGGATGTTCGGGATGGTGAGCACCCGCTCTGTCTGGACGCGGGTCTCCTGGACCTCCACCCGGGGGCCTCCTGTGGGAAAACGTGCCGACGATGCCCCCTGACCTTACCCCAACGCAAAAAAGCTCCGGCTCTTGGGCTGTGTGCCCAAGAGCCGGAGCTCTAAAAGGAGTTCGGCGGCGTCCTACTCTCCCACAGGGTCCCCCCTGCAGTACCATCGGCGCTGTGAGGCTTAGCTTCCGGGTTCGGAATGTAACCGGGCGTTTCCCTCACGCTATGACCACCGAAACACTATGAAACAGACAACCGCACCACACCCGTGGCCCCGGGCATGGGGTTGTTCGTGGTTTCAGAACCAACACAGTGGACGCGAGCAACTGAGGACAAGCCCTCGGCCTATTAGTACCGGTCACCTCCACCCATTACTGGGCTTCCAGATCCGGCCTATCAACCCAGTCGTCTACTGGGAGCCTTAACCCCTCAAGGGGGTGGGAACACTCATCTCGAAGCAGGCTTCCCGCTTAGATGCTTTCAGCGGTTATCCCTCCCGAACGTAGCCAACCAGCCATGCCCTTGGCAGAACAACTGGCACACCAGAGGTTCGTCCGTCCCGGTCCTCTCGTACTAGGGACAGCCCTTCTCAATGTTCCTGCGCGCGCAGCGGATAGGGACCGAACTGTCTCACGACGTTCTAAACCCAGCTCGCGTACCGCTTTAATGGGCGAACAGCCCAACCCTTGGGACCGACTCCAGCCCCAGGATGCGACGAGCCGACATCGAGGTGCCAAACCATCCCGTCGATATGGACTCTTGGGGAAGATCAGCCTGTTATCCCCGGGGTACCTTTTATCCGTTGAGCGACGGCGCTTCCACAAGCCACCGCCGGATCACTAGTCCCGACTTTCGTCCCTGCTCGACCCGTCGGTCTCACAGTCAAGCTCCCTTGTGCACTTACACTCAACACCTGATTGCCAACCAGGCTGAGGGAACCTTTGGGCGCCTCCGTTACTCTTTAGGAGGCAACCGCCCCAGTTAAACTACCCATCAGACACTGTCCCTGATCCGGATCACGGACCCAGGTTAGACATCCAGCACGACCAGACTGGTATTTCAACGACGACTCCCCCTGAACTGGCGTCCAGAGTTCACAGTCTCCCAGCTATCCTACACAAGCCGAACCGAACACCAATATCAAACTGTAGTAAAGGTCCCGGGGTCTTTCCGTCCTGCTGCGCGAAACGAGCATCTTTACTCGTAGTGCAATTTCACCGGGCCTATGGTTGAGACAGTCGAGAAGTCGTTACGCCATTCGTGCAGGTCGGAACTTACCCGACAAGGAATTTCGCTACCTTAGGATGGTTATAGTTACCACCGCCGTTTACTGGCGCTTAAGTTCTCAGCTTCGCCACCCCGAAGAGTGACTAACCGGTCCCCTTAACGTTCCAGCACCGGGCAGGCGTCAGTCCGTATACATCGCCTTACGGCTTCGCACGGACCTGTGTTTTTAGTAAACAGTCGCTTCTCGCTGGTCTCTGCGGCCACCCCCAGCTCAAGGAGTAAATCCTCTCACCGGTGATGGCCCCCCTTCTCCCGAAGTTACGGGGGCATTTTGCCGAGTTCCTTAACCATAGTTCACCCGAACGCCTCGGTATTCTCTACCTGACCACCTGAGTCGGTTTAGGGTACGGGCCGCCATGAAACTCGCTAGAGGCTTTTCTCGACAGCATAGGATCATCCACTTCACCACAATCGGCTCGGCATCAGGTCTCACCCTTGTGTCATCCGGATTTGCCTAGATGACGGGCTACACCCTTACCCCGGGACAACCACCGCCCGGGATGGACTACCTTCCTGCGTCACCCCATCACTCACCTACTACCATCTTGGGCCGGCGGCTCCACCACTTTCCATTCCCCGAAGGGTCCGGAACGGCTTCACGGCCTTAGCATTAATGGGCTCGATGTTTGACGCTTCACAGCGGGTACCGGAATATCAACCGGTTATCCATCGACTACGCCTGTCGGCCTCGCCTTAGGTCCCGACTTACCCTGGGCAGATCAGCTTGACCCAGGAACCCTTAGTCAATCGGCGCACACGTTTCTCACGTGTGTATCGCTACTCATGCCTGCATTCTCACTCGTGAACCGTCCACCACTAGCTTCCGCTGCGGCTTCACCCGGCACACGACGCTCCCCTACCCATCCATACAGGCGTTGGCCCTATTGTATGAATGACACGACTTCGGCGGTACGCTTGAGCCCCGCTACATTGTCGGCGCGGAATCACTAGACCAGTGAGCTATTACGCACTCTTTCAAGGGTGGCTGCTTCTAAGCCAACCTCCTGGTTGTCTCTGCGACTCCACATCCTTTCCCACTTAGCGTACGCTTAGGGGCCTTAGTCGATGCTCTGGGCTGTTTCCCTCTCGACCATGGAGCTTATCCCCCACAGTCTCACTGCCGTGCTCTCACTTACCGGCATTCGGAGTTTGGCTAAGGTCAGTAACCCGGTAGGGCCCATCGCCTATCCAGTGCTCTACCTCCGGCAAGAAACACACGACGCTGCACCTAAATGCATTTCGGGGAGAACCAGCTATCACGGAGTTTGATTGGCCTTTCACCCCTAACCACAGGTCATCCCCCAGGTTTTCAACCCTGGTGGGTTCGGTCCTCCACGAAGTCTTACCTCCGCTTCAACCTGCCCATGGCTAGATCACTCCGCTTCGGGTCTTGAGCGCGCTACTAAATCGCCCTATTCGGACTCGCTTTCGCTACGGCTTCCCCACACGGGTTAACCTCGCAACACACCGCAAACTCGCAGGCTCATTCTTCAAAAGGCACGCAGTCACGAGAGTGCATGCAAGCATGCACTCCGACGCTCCCACGGCTTGTAGGCACACGGTTTCAGGTACTATTTCACTCCGCTCCCGCGGTACTTTTCACCATTCCCTCACGGTACTATCCGCTATCGGTCACCAGGGAATATTTAGGCTTAGCGGGTGGTCCCGCCAGATTCACACGGGATTTCTCGGGCCCCGTGCTACTTGGGTGTCTCTCAAACGAGCCGTTGATGTTTCGACTACGGGGGTCTTACCCTCTACGCCGGACCTTTCGCATGTCCTTCGCCTACATCAACGGTTTCTGACTCGCCTCACAGCCGGCAGACTGTGAAAGAGAGATCCCACAACCCCGCATACGCAACCCCTGCCGGGTCTCACACGTATACGGTTTGGCCTCATCCGGTTTCGCTCGCCACTACTCCCGGAATCACGGTTGTTTTCTCTTCCTGCGGGTACTGAGATGTTTCACTTCCCCGCGTTCCCTCCACTTGCCCTATGTGTTCAGGCAAGGGTGACAGCCCATGACGACTGCCGGGTTTCCCCATTCGGAAACCCCCGGATCAAAGCCTGGTTGACGACTCCCCGGGGACTATCGTGGCCTCCCACGTCCTTCATCGGTTCCTGGTGCCAAGGCATCCACCGTGCGCCCTTAAAAACTTGGCCACAGATGCTCGCGTCCACTGTGCAGTTCTCAAACAACGACCAACCACCCGTCACACACCGCTTACACGATGTTTTACCGGGGTCGGCACTGAAGGCAGCCTTACGGCCGTGCCCTCAGACACCCAACAGCGTGCCCGGCCCTGTCGCCACCCATGATCAGCTTTCCACGCCCCGAAGAGCAGTACTCGCAGCCATGAGATGACCGACAGTGCCGAATAATCAACGTTCCACCCTTGAGCAACCAGCACCGGACGTTCGCCGATGAACTGGCCTCTGACCTCACCCCGGAGGGATCGGTAAGAAGTGCTCCTTAGAAAGGAGGTGATCCAGCCGCACCTTCCGGTACGGCTACCTTGTTACGACTTCGTCCCAATCGCCAGTCCCACCTTCGACAGCTCCCTCCCCACAAGGGGGTTGGGCCACCGGCTTCGGGTGTTACCGACTTTCGTGACGTGACGGGCGGTGTGTACAAGGCCCGGGAACGTATTCACCGCAGCAATGCTGATCTGCGATTACTAGCAACTCCGACTTCATGGGGTCGAGTTGCAGACCCCAATCCGAACTGAGACCGGCTTTTTGAGATTCGCTCCACCTCACGGTATCGCAGCTCATTGTACCGGCCATTGTAGCACGTGTGCAGCCCAAGACATAAGGGGCATGATGACTTGACGTCGTCCCCACCTTCCTCCGAGTTGACCCCGGCGGTCTCCTGTGAGTCCCCGTCACCCCGAAGGGCACGCTGGCAACACAGGACAAGGGTTGCGCTCGTTGCGGGACTTAACCCAACATCTCACGACACGAGCTGACGACAGCCATGCACCACCTGTACACCGACCACAAGGGGGGCACTATCTCTAATGCTTTCCGGTGTATGTCAAGCCTTGGTAAGGTTCTTCGCGTTGCGTCGAATTAAGCCACATGCTCCGCTGCTTGTGCGGGCCCCCGTCAATTCCTTTGAGTTTTAGCCTTGCGGCCGTACTCCCCAGGCGGGGAACTTAATGCGTTAGCTGCGGCACCGACGACGTGGAATGTCGCCAACACCTAGTTCCCACCGTTTACGGCGTGGACTACCAGGGTATCTAATCCTGTTCGCTCCCCACGCTTTCGCTCCTCAGCGTCAGTAATGGCCCAGAGATCCGCCTTCGCCACCGGTGTTCCTCCTGATATCTGCGCATTTCACCGCTACACCAGGAATTCCGATCTCCCCTACCACACTCTAGCTAGCCCGTATCGAATGCAGACCCGGGGTTAAGCCCCGGGCTTTCACACCCGACGTGACAAGCCGCCTACGAGCTCTTTACGCCCAATAATTCCGGACAACGCTTGCGCCCTACGTATTACCGCGGCTGCTGGCACGTAGTTAGCCGGCGCTTCTTCTGCAGGTACCGTCACTTTCGCTTCTTCCCTGCTGAAAGAGGTTTACAACCCGAAGGCCGTCATCCCTCACGCGGCGTCGCTGCATCAGGCTTTCGCCCATTGTGCAATATTCCCCACTGCTGCCTCCCGTAGGAGTCTGGGCCGTGTCTCAGTCCCAGTGTGGCCGGTCGCCCTCTCAGGCCGGCTACCCGTCGTCGCCTTGGTGAGCCATTACCTCACCAACAAGCTGATAGGCCGCGGGCTCATCCTGCACCGCCGGAGCTTTTAACCCCCACACATGAGTGCGGGAGTATTATCCGGTATTAGACCCCGTTTCCAGGGCTTGTCCCAGAGTGCAGGGCAGATTGCCCACGTGTTACTCACCCGTTCGCCACTAATCCCCACCGAAGTGGTTCATCGTTCGACTTGCATGTGTTAAGCACGCCGCCAGCGTTCGTCCTGAGCCAGGATCAAACTCTCCGTGAATGTTTTCCCGTAATCGGGATCGCATACACGAGAGCGGAACAGTCAGGCGGAATAAGCCCGACCGTTCACAGCGTCCTCGCTGTATGTTTTCTTCAAAGGAACCTCGCCCCAGACATCAGATGATGCTTGGAGACGGGGTATCAACATATCTGGCGTTGATTTTTGGCACGCTGTTGAGTTCTCAAGGAACGGACGCTTCCTTTGTACTCACCCTCTCGGGCTTTCCTCCGGGCTTCCCTTCGGTGTTCCAAACTCTATCAGTGTTTTTCCGGTCCCCTGACCACCATCCTGCAGGCATGCAGAAGGTGACCCCGGGATAGGATCTGACAAGTTGGGTGCTGCCAAGCCAAGCAAAGACGCTTGGTCGCGTCGCTCGGCCTCAAGCAGGAGTACGACTGTACATGCGGCCGTAGAGCAGGTGCAAATCGATTAGAGGTGTGGTCTAGACCACTAATCCGGACCTCTCAGGCGGAACCGGTACTACATATGACATACCCTGCTGCTCAGTGTGCCGTCCGGGACAGGCAGTGACGGCCCCATCACATTTCCACCCCTGGGAGGCTTCCCATGACCAGCGTGACGTCCCCTCTCGCAGGACGTGCCATCGGACTGACCGAGGTGCCGGATCCGGTCTTCTCCGGAGCCATGGTCGGCCCCGGCACGGCCATCGACCCCGTACGTGAACCTTCCGAGGCCGTCTCTCCCGTGGACGGAGTCATCGTCTCCCTCCACCCGCACGCCTTCGTCGTCGTGGACAGTGAGGGGCACGGCGTGCTCACTCACCTCGGTATCGACACCGTGCAGCTCAATGGCGAGGGCTTCGAGCTGCTCGTCAACAAGGGCGACACCGTGACCCGCGGCCAGAGCGTCGTGCGCTGGAACCCGGCCGCCGTCGAGGCCGCCGGCAAGTCCCCGGTGTGCCCGATCGTGGCTCTCGAAGCCACCGCCGATGCTCTCTCCGGTCTCCGCGAGGACGGCGATGTGAAGGCCGGCGACAGTCTCTTCACCTGGGAGTGACGTCAATGCCGTCGTATGACGGTGAGCAGGACAACCACCGCGGCGGCGGGACCCGCCGCACTATCGGAGACGGGTGAGATGGAGACAACGCTGCGAGGCGTCGGTGTGAGCCACGGTGTGGCGATCGGCGAGGTTCGGCACATGGGGACGGCGGTTCTGGAACCGCCTGCCAAGCAGATTCCGGTGGAGGACGCGGAGCGTGAACAGGGGCGCGCCCGCCAAGCCGTGGATGCTGTGGCGGCCGACCTGATGGCGCGCGGCAATCTGGCGGGGGGCGAAGCCCAGGCGGTGCTCGAAGCGCAGGCCATGATGGCCCAGGACCCCGAGCTGATGACGGACGTGGAACGTCGTATCACGGTCGGCAGTACCGCGGAGCGGGCCGTCTACGACGCCTTCGCCGCCTACCGTGCTCTGCTGGCCGGTGCCGGTGAGTATCTCGCCGGTCGGGTGGCCGACCTTGATGACGTGCGGAACCGTATCGTCGCCCGGTTGCTCGGGGTGCCGATGCCGGGTGTTCCGGACAGCGACGAGCCGTACGTCCTTATTGCTCGTGACCTTGCGCCTGCCGATACGGCGCTGTTGGACCCGACGCTGGTGCTCGGTTTCGTCACCGAGGAGGGCGGGCCGACGAGTCACAGCGCGATCCTGGCGCGGGCACTCGGCGTGCCGGCCGTGGTGGCGCTGCCGGGGGCCGGGGAGTTGGCCGAGGGCACGGTGGTCGCCGTGGACGGCAGCACCGGCGAGATCTTCGTGAATCCCAGTGATGAGAAGAAGGAGCAGCTGGAGGCCGCGGCCGCCGCGCGCAAGGCCGCTCTCTCCATTTCTACGGGTCCCGGTGCCACCTCCGACGGGCACAAGGTGCCGCTGCTGGCCAATGTCGGCGGACCTGCTGATGTACCGGCCGCGCTGGAGGCGGGGGCCGAGGGTGTGGGGCTCTTCCGTACCGAGTTCCTTTTTCTGGACGACAGCAAGAACGCGCCGTCCGAGGAGAAGCAGGTCGAGGCCTATCGGCAGGTGCTTGAGGCGTTCCCCGAGGGGCGTGTCGTCGTGCGAGTGCTGGACGCCGGCGCGGACAAGCCGCTGGACTTCCTGACGCCGGCCGACGAGCCGAACCCGGCTCTGGGGGTGCGCGGTCTGCGGTCGTTGCTCGACCACCCGGACGTGCTGCGTACCCAGCTGACGGCGCTCGCGAAGGCCGTCGAGGGGTTGCCGGTCTACCTTGAGGTCATGGCGCCGATGGTCGCGGACCGTGCGGACGCGAAGGCGTTCGCGGACGCGTGCCGGGAGGCCGGATTGCGGGCCAAGTTCGGTGCGATGGTGGAGATTCCGTCCGCCGCGTTGCGAGCGCGCTCGATTCTGCAGGAGGTCGAGTTCCTGTCGCTGGGGACCAACGACCTCGCGCAGTACACCTTCGCCGCCGACCGTCAGGTGGGGGCGGTGTCCCGTCTGCAGGATCCGTGGCAGCCCGCGCTGCTCGACCTGGTCGCGATGTCCGCCGAGGGGGCGAAGGCCGAGGGCAAGAGCTGTGGTGTCTGCGGTGAGGCCGCGGCCGATCCGCTGCTCGCTTGTGTGTTGACCGGTCTTGGGGTCACCTCGCTTTCCATGGGTGCGGCTTCGATTCCTTATGTGCGCTCGACGCTGGCGAAGTACACGCTGGCGCAGTGCGAGCGGGCCGCGCTGGCCGCGCGCGCTGCGGACAGTGCCGAGGAGGCGCGCACGGCGGCTCAGGCTGTGCTGTCCGGCGAATAAGGCGAGCAGCAGGATTGGGCGGGCGGGAAAAGTCGTCTGTCGATTGTGTTCCAGGGGCGCCTCACCAGTGGGTGGGGCGCCCCTGGCATGTTCAGTGGTGGTGTCCTCCCGGGGGCTGCTCCAGGTCTCCGAGGTCCGGTGGCACGCAGTAGTCGACGCCTGATTCCGGGGAGATGAGGTCGCCGGATTCGACGTCGGTGCAGTAGGCGTCGAAGACCTCGCCGGCGGTCAGGGCTTCCAGGCCGTTGCCGCGCAGGCGCCAGCCGTAGATGCAGTCGGGTGTGTCGGGGCTGGTGGTGCGCATGACGAGGCCGCCGGGGCTTCGGGTGGCGAGGCCGAGGGCGAGGACCGTGGTGAATTCGAGGGCCCCGGCGTCGTCCACGTGCGTGGTGCCGTCCTCGTCCTGGTCGGCGTGGAGGACGGCGACGATGGTTTCCGCTGCTCCCGAGACGCTGCAGACGAGGTGCCGGTTACCGGGTCGGGCTGTGTCGAGGATGCGGACGAGGAGGCCGGAGGCCCGGGTGAAGGCGGCGCGGCCGATGTCCTCGCCGCAGGAGGCGCAGGCGCCGAGACGGGCGAGGAGTGTGGTCGCGTACTCCCAAGTCGCCTGACGGACGGCCTCATCGACCAGGGCCGAGAGGAGGTCGACCAGTGGCTGGCCTTCGTAGAGCAGGGTGGGGCCGGTGGCGGCGAGTTCGGCGGTGAAGCGGGCGCGGCTCGACGGGATGTCGGGGTCGAGGCCGCTGTCGACGCAGAACTCGGCGTATTCCTCGGGGTCGAAGAGGGCCACGCTGGTGTGGCTGCCCTGGAGGGCGCGGCTCCTGAGGAGGGTCTCCACCTGCTGGAGGTAGGCGGTGTGGTCGTCGAAGGTGAAGCTGCGATAGCGCCGCATGGCGCTGAAGTCCTGCTCGTCGGTCAACAGGCCGATGGTGCCCGCGATTTCGCGGCGCAGAACGCGTCGCATGGTCTGGTTGTCGGTGTGCGCCATGTTTCCCCCTGTGCACGGTTGATCAATGCTCACTCACAGTAACCGGCGGCACTGACAATGACCCCCGAGCGAGTGGCTCGCGGACCATGCGGTGCTGAATTCATGCAGGTCAAAGCGATGCTCGCGCCGAGGAAGGTCCAGCCGAGCGGGCCGGTGGCGATGGCCGCGGTGACCGCGAGTGGGCCGATGCGGCGCTGGGCGGACTGGGCGAGTCCGTGCACGCCGAGATGGGCGTCCCTGCGCGGTGTCGGGTGCGAGGGCGACGGAGAGTTCCCACGAGATGGTGGCGTGCAGCATTTCCGCCATGGTGAAGGCAACTGCCGAGGCGGTGAGGAGACCGTGGCCGTGACGGCTCCGCCGGTGGCCGGGAGAGCCAGGGTGGCGCCGCCCAGGGTGAAGGCTGCGGAGAGCGGTATCAGCGGATTGCGGGTGGCCGCCGTCGTGGTGCCAAAGCAGGCCAGGGGGACTTGGAGCACCACCGCCATCACGTTGTTGAGGACCTTCAGCAGAAGTGCCAGGCCGTGCGGTGCGTCGCTGGCGTGGGCGATCCAGAGTGGCGCAGTCCGACCTTGAAGACGGCGTCGTCGAGGAAGAGGACGGTCTCGGTCGCGACGTACGCGAGGTAGGTGCGGTCGCGCCAGAGGTTCGGCGGCTTGCTCACGGGTGGCGCGTCCGTCGACGTCGCTACGGTGGCATGGGTTCGCCGCAGCCCACGGTGACGGTCGTGACCGTGACGAAGGGGAGGGCGTCGCCGAGGAGGAGCCAGTGGTAGGCGGCGGTTGTGCCGAGGGCGAGGGCGGCCGCGGCGGTGAGACCTCCCAGGGCCCAGTCCGCGTTGGCCGCGGTTCGGCTGATGGTCTGGTAGCGGATGCGGTCCGGGCCCGCCACGCGGGTCGCGTAGAGCTTGGTGAGCACGTTGGCGGCGCGGTCCCCGAAGCCGCCGACGGCCGAGAAGAGGATCAGCAGGACGTAGTTGTCCGTGGTGAGCAGGGCGAACGAAGCCAGGGCGCGCAGGAGTTGGAGGGCGACGAGCACGCGGGTGAGCGAAAACCGGTCGGCAAGGCGCCCTCCCAGGGGTGCGCCGGCGATGCCGATGGCTCCGGCGATCGCGGCGAGGGTGCCCATCTGGGCCACGGAGAGATGCGAGACGTAGGTGAAGTACCGGACGGAGACGGAGACGGAGGCCCACAGGCCGCTGCCAGTGCGGTCGACGAGGGCGATTGCGAGCATTCTGCGGGCGTCGCGTCCGTCGAACGGCGTGTGGCCGAGGGGGCGTTGGGGCCCGGTGCCGCGCTGCCTCTGGTGCGGCGGCTCGCGGACGGGCTCGGGGTGAGTCCGAGGACTGTTGCCATGGCGTAGAAGGAGCTGCGGCAGCGGGGCATCGTTGTTACGCGCGGGCGGGGCGGGACCGTGGTGGCGCAGGCTCCGGCGGTGGCGCCGCGGCGGCCGCCCCGAGTCTCGGAGGGCTTGCGGGACTTGGCCGGTGGGCATCCCGATCCGGCGTTTCTGCCGGCCCTGGGGCCGCCTTCGCGGCTCTCCCCCGGTGCGCGGTCCCACCGGTCGCCGTCTCGGCCGGCGCGGTTGGAGGAGGCCGTGCGGGAGTGGCTTCGGCCCGACGATGTGCCAGTGGAGTACGTGACCTTCGCGCACGGGGCGCTGGATCTGATCGGGCGGCTGCTGTCCGTGGAGTTGCGGCCCGGGGACGCCGTGGCCATGAAGGACCCCGGTTATCACCATCTACTGGATCTGGTCACGGCGTTGGGGCTGCGGATGGTGCCTGTCGCCGTGGACGACGAGGGCATGCGTCCCGATGCCCTGCGCGCGGCGCTTCGGGTGGGTGTGCGCGCCGTGGCGTGCAGTCCTCGGGCGCGGAATTCGTACGGGGGTTGCTTCTCGGCGCGCGTCGGGACGCGCTCGTCGAGGTGCTCAGGGACGAGCCGGAGGTGCGGGTCGTGGAGAGCGATCACGCGTCCTACGTGGCGGCCACTCCCGTGTGGTCGCTGACGTCGGTGGGCTGTCGCGCTGGGTGCATGTGCGGATGGTGAGCAGGTTCCTCGGCACCGACCTGCGGTGGGCCGGGGCCGCCTGCGATCCGGTCACGCTGGCGCGGCACGACGGGCGGATGCTGATGACGTCCGGCTGGGGCAGTCGTCTGCTCCAGGAGACCGTCCACGGGCTGATGACGGAGGACGGCACGCGCGCGTTGGTCACGCGCGCAGGAGGCGTATGTGCGGTGCCGGGAGACTCTCTGCAAGGAGTTGGGCGGGCGGGGCATCGACGCGCACGGGGTGAGCGGCATGAACCTCTAGGTGCCTGTGCGCGACGAGTCCGCTGTCGTCAACGGGCTGTGGTCGTACGGCTGGTGGGTCGACGCGGGGGCGCGGTTCCGGCTGGCGTCCGAGCCGGGCGTACGGATCTCCGTCGCCGAGCTCGCACCGGCCGACGCGGTGCGGCTGGCCTCGGACTTCGCCGCTGTGCTCGGCGAGGACGAGGGCGAGTCCGAGGCCACCTATGGAGGGTGATCGTCCTCTACGGGAGGCCGATCAGGCGCGTTTGCGGGCGAGGTCCTCGTAGAAGCTCAGCAGGTCGAGGTTGTCGATGGAGCCGGGGTTGACCGCCTTCTCCAACGGGGTGCCCTGGAGGAGGCGTTTGACGGGGACCTCGATGCGCTTCCCGGTGAGGGTGTGCGGGACGCCGGGTACCTCGATGACCTCGTCGGGTACGTGGCGCGGTGAGAGCTGTTCGCGGATCGTCTGCTTGATGCGGCCCAGGAGGGCGTCGTCGAGGACGGCTCCGGGGGCGAGGTGGACGAAGAGGGGCATCCAGTAGCCGCCGTCGGGTTGTTCGATGCCGAGGACGAGGGATTCTTTGATCTCCGGGAGCCGTTCGACCGCTTCGTAGATGTCGGCCGAACCCATGCGCACGCCTTGCCTGTTGAGCGTGGAGTCGGAGCGGCCGTGGATGACGACGGAGCCTCGGGAGGTGACGGTGATCCAGTCGCCGTGGCGCCACACTCCGGGGTACGTGTCGAAGTAGCTGTCGTGGTAGCGGGTGCCGTCCGGGTCGTTCCAGAAGTAGATCGGCATGGACGGCATGGGGTTGGTGACCACGAGTTCGCCGACCTCGTCGATGAGGGGTTCGCCGTTCGGGTCCCAGGACTGGAGGTCGGTGCCGAGGCCGGGGGCCTGGAGTTCGCCGATGTACACAGGGAGGGTCGGTACGGCTCCCGCGAAGCAGGAGCAGACGTCCGTGCCGCCGCTGACCGAGGCGGTCCACAGGTCGTCGCGGACCTCGTCGTGCAGCCAGCGGAACCCGTCCGGGGGCAGGGGTGATCCGGTCGTGGCGACGCACTTCACCTTGGAGAGGTCGAATTCGCGCGACGGGTGTACGTCGGCCTTGCGGCAGGCCATGACGTATGCGGCCGAGGTGCCGTAGAGGGTCGCTCCGGTGCGTTCGGCGACGCGCCACTGGGCGCCGATGTCGGGGTACCCGGGGCTGCCGTCGTAGAGGACGATCGTCGTGCCGGTCAGGAGGCCGGAGACGAGGAAGTTCCACATCATCCAGCCGGTGGACGTGTACCAGAAGAAGCGGTCCTCGGGGCCCAGGTCGCAGTGCAGGCCGAGTTGTTTGAGGTGTTCTACGAGGATGCCGCCCTGGGACTGGACGATGGCCTTGGGGAGGCCGGTCGTGCCGGAGGAGTAGAGGACCCACAGGGGGTGTTCGAAGGGGACTTCTTCGAAGACGGGCTCCACGTCGGACGAGGTCAGGGACGACCACTCCAGGGCGCCCTCGGGGGCGTCGGTTCCCAGAAGGGGGATGTGGACCACGGCGCGCAGGGTGGGGAGTTCGCGGCGGAGTTCGGCGACGGTGTCGCGGCGGTCGTGTTCCTTGCCGCCGTAGCGGTAGCCGTCGACGGTGAACAGGACGACGGGTTCGACCTGTTGGAAGCGGTCGAGGACGCTGCGGGCGCCGAAGTCGGGGGCGCAGGACGTCCAGACGGCGCCCACGGCGGCCGTGGCGAGCAGGGCGACGACGGCCTGCGGGATGTTCGGGAGGTAGCCGCTGACGCGGTCTCCGGGGCGTACGCCGAGGGTGCGCAGCTCGGCGGCCAGGGAGCCGACCTGGCGGCGCAGCTCCGCCCAGGTGACCGGGCTCGGCTCGTGGGTCTCGTCGACGTACAGGAGGGCCGGTTCGTCGGCGCGGGTCGCCGATGCGCGCAGGGCGTGCTCGGCGTAGTTGAGGGTCGCTCCGGGGAACCAGTGGGCGCCGGGCATCGAGCGGTCGCCGAGCACGCGCGCGTAGGGGGTCGAGAACCGGACGTCGAACCACTGGGTGACGGCCTGCCAGAAGGTGTCCAGTTCGTCGACGGACCAGCGGTGCAGGGCCGCGTAGCCGCCGTCGGAGGGGGCTCCGTGGTGTTCGGCCGCCCAGGACTGGAACTTGGTGACCTGTGCCTGGGCGATGCGTTCCGGATCTGGCTGCCAGAGCGGCAGGGGGTTCGCGGTCGACATGGGGCGGCTCCCGGGACTGTGCGCGTCGTGTGCGTCGGTCGCGCACGTGCGGGGGTGTGCGCGTGACGCGGCTGACACGGACGATGCCATGTGATCGACTTCTGCACCAGGGCAGGCCCCACATGGTCCGTGTCGTGAAGATGTGGTCCCACCACGGGTGAACGGCAGTTGAACGACACGGTTATCCGGGGCTTGTAATGGCAGGGTGAGCAGCATGGACGGTCGTGACCTGGTGCGTTCGGTGAAGGTGGTCGGCTCGACGGGGGCGGCGCAGGGTTTGCGTACCGTACGGGCGGCATGGCGCAGAAGGCGTGCCGACGCCACCGGGCTGCCCTCGCGGGGCGCTGAGCGGGCTCGTGTCCCCGGGCCGGTGCGCGAGGCGGAGCCGGGGCCCGGCGGCGGGGTCGTCCGGTTCAGCCGCTCCGAGCTGCGCATCACCGTCGCCGTGAACGGAGCTGTCTTCTGGGGCTGGGACGGGGCCGGTCCTGAGCCGTCGTACGCGCTCGGCGGGCGTTGCCCGGAGCCGGATCCCCGGGCGGTCCTGGAGCCGGACAAGGACGGCGGCTGGCGGGTCGTGGCGGAGCGGGTGACGGTCGCGGTGTCGCGGCACGGCGCGGTCGAGGTGCGTACGCCCGGAGGTGTGACGCTGCGCCGGGATCTGCCGCCGCGTTGGTGGGAGCCGGTGGGCGGGGGCACGGCTCGCTGGATGCAGCGCTCGGAGGTGGCGGCGGACGCCCGGTTCTTCGGGCTGGGCGGTCGCGCGTCGGGCCCGCGGCTGCGCGACGGGACGTACCGACTGTGGAACACCGACCCCGGGCACGCCTTCGCGCCGGGTGACGATCCGCTGTACATCACCATGCCGGTGCAGTTGGTGGTCGCCGACGCGGCCACGCATCTGGTGTTCCACGACACCTCCTGGGACGGCACGGTGACTCTGCGGGAGGGCGAGGAGGGCGCCGGTTCCGGGCACGACCGGGCCGGGGCGTCCGAGCTGCGGATGGACGGCGGCCCGCTGCGCTGCTGGGTGATGGTCGGCACCCCCGCGCGCGTGCTGCACGCCTGGGCCTCGCTCACCGGCGCGCCCGCGCTGCCGCCGGCGTGGGCGCTGGGCCACCATCACGCGCGGTGGGGCTTCGGCAGCGAGCAGGAGATACGGCGGATCGTCGCCGGCTACCAGGAGCGCGGCCTGCCGCTGGACGCCGTCCACCTGGACATCGACCACTACGACGAGCACCAGGTGTTCACCGTCGACCACGAGCGCTTCCCGGAACTGCCGGTGCTCGCCGAGGAGTTGCGACGGGACGGCATCCGCCTGGTGTCGATCGTCGACCCCGCGGTGAAGGCCGAGCCGGGAAACGCCGTCTACGACAGCGGGACGGCCGAGGACGCCTTCGTGCGGGACGCCTCGGGGCGGCTGGTGCGGGGCGTCGTATGGCCCGGGGAGGCCGTTTTCCCGGACTTCACGCACGCGCGTGTGCGTGACTGGTGGGGCTCGCTCTACAAGGAGCGGCTCGCGCAGGGGTTCGCGGGTTTCTGGCACGACATGAACGAGCCCACGTCCTTCACGGCCTTCGGGGAGTCGACCCTGCCCCGTTCGGCCCGGCACGACCTGGAGGGGCGGGGCGGGGACCATCGTGAGGCGCACAACGTGTACGCGCTGTGCATGGCCAGGGCCGCCTACGAGGCGTTGCGCGAACTGGCCCCCCAGGAGCGGCCGTTCCTGTTCTCGCGCTCCGGGTGGGCCGGGATGCAGTCCTACGGGGGCACCTGGTCCGGCGATGTGGCCACCGGCTGGCCGGGGTTGCGGGCCTCGCTGTCGCTGGTCATGGGGCTCGGGCTGTGCGGGGTCCCGTACTCGGGTCCGGACGTGGGCGGCTTCGACGGGAGTCCGTCGCCCGAGCTGTATCTGCGCTGGTTCCAACTCGGCGCGTTTCTGCCGCTGTTCCGTACGCACGCGAGTCTGCGGGCGGGGCGTCGGGAGCCCTGGGAGTTCGGTGCCGACGTGCTGGAGCACGCGCGCGTGGCGCTCGTCGAACGGCGGCGGCTGCTGCCGTACTTCATGACGCTGGCGCATCTGGCGCGGCGGACCGGGGCGCCGTATGTGCGGCCCCTGTGGTGGGGTGCGCCGGAGGATCGCGCGCTACGGGACTGCGAGGACGCCTTCCTGCTCGGTGACTGTCTCCTGGTGGCGCCGGTTCTCGATCCCGGGTCGGACCGGCGTGCGGTGCAGTTGCCGAGGGGGCGCTGGTACGACACGGAGACGGAGCAGGCCTATGAGGGGCCGGCCCAGATTCTGGTCGATGCCCCGTTGTCGCGGATTCCGGTGCTCGCGCGCGCGGGTGCCGTGCTGCCGGTGCGGGGCGCGGACGGCGGGCTTGAGCTGGAGGTGTGGGCGCCCGCCCGGGGGCGGACCGGGGGCGGGCTGGTGGTGCCGGACGCGGGCGACGGCTGGGACGAACCGGAGATCGAGCGGTACGTCGCCCGCTGGGAGGGCCGGCGGGTGGTCGTGGAGCGGGAGTTGGAGGACGGTGTGAGCGCGCCGTCCTACCCGGTGCGGGTGCGAGGGCTGGGTGAGGGCTGACCTCAGATGTACCGGCCCTCGAACCAGGCCTTGACGGCCACGGAGTGCAGCGGGAAGGCGAGCTCCTCCGGCCGGCGCAGGAGGTGCCAGCCTTCCGTCTCGTCGGTGGCGACGGACTTGGGCAGTCCCTCGACCGGGCGCTCGGGGAGGACCCCGAAGAGCAGGAGATGCCCGTCGGGCGAGCTGATGGCGTCGACGAGCCGTACGTCGCGGCTCGCGGCGTCGATGCCCGTCTCCTCCCTGAGTTCGCGGACGAGGGCCTGTCGCCAGTCCTCGCGGTCGTCGACGTAACCGCCCGGCAGGGCGACGCCTCCGCGCGCGGGGGCGACGGTTCGGGTGATGACGACCAGGGCGGTGCCCTTGGTGTCGTACACGGGCTGGAGTGCGACGGCTACGGGCAGCGGGTTGCGGTACGCGACGGTGCCGCAGGCCGGACAGGTGCGGGGCCAGCCGGAGACGCCCTCTCCGTAGGGCGATCCGCAGCTCGAACAGTGGCTGTTCGGCCCGGAGTTGGGGACGGAGGCTTGAGTTTCGGACACCCGGCGGACTGTATCCGATCAAGCGGAGGGCGTCTTTCCAGGGGCCGCGCGCGTGAACGGGAAACGGCCGGAACCACCCCCGTGGGCCCCGGCCGTCTCTCCCGATACGACGACGCCGTAAGCGGCTCGATGGTTCACCGAAACGCCCTGCTCATTTTCCGTTGCCCGTGGCACACTTCTGACGTTCCGTCAGATCCATTGCTGTGGAGGGACGTTGTCGCGGACACGCACACCTGCTGTCACCGATTGGTTCACCGGGGACGGGGACGACTTCCGGTTGCTCGGCACGCGCTGTTCCGCGTGCGCCTCGGTCTTCTTCCCCCGTGAGGACGGCCACTGCCGCAATCCGGCCTGCGGGGGCGGCGAGCTGGCCGAGGTCCCGCTGTCGCGGCGCGGCCGGGTCTGGTCGTACACGGACAGCCGGTACCGGCCACCGTCACCGTATGTGAGCGATCCGGAACTTCCGTGGGAACCGTACGCGTTGATCGCTGTGGAGCTGGAGTCCGAGCGGATCGTGGTGCTGGGACAGGCGGTTCCCGGGATCACCGTCGCCGATCTGACGGTGGGCATGGAGATGGAGGTCGTCCCCGGTGTGCTCAGCGAGGACGCGGAGACGACCTGGACGACCTGGCACTGGCGGCCCACGGAGGTGACGGCATGACGGCGGACGTGGCGGTGCTCGGCGCGGGCATGCACCCCTGGGGCAAGTGGGGGCGCGGCTTCGTCGAGTACGGGACGGCGGCGGCGCGGGCGGCGCTCGCCGACGCCGGGCTGGAGTGGCGGGACGTCGGCTCGATCGTCGGCGCGGACACGGTGCGTGGCGGGTATCCCGGGTATGTGGCGGGCGCGACGTTCGCGAAGGCGCTGGGCTGGCAGGGCGCCCGGGTGGCGAGCGTGTACGCGGCGTGCGCGTCCGGGGCACAGGCCGTCAACGCGGCGCGGGCACAGATCCTTTCGGGGCTCGCGGACGTGGTGCTGGTCGTGGGCGCCGACGCGGCCCCCAAGGGGTTCTTCCGGCCGGCCGGCGGCGAGCGGCACGACGATCCGGACTGGCTGCGCTTCCGGGTCCTCGGGGCGACCAATCCGACGTACTTCGGGCTGTACGCGCGCCGGCGGATGGCCCTCTACGGGGACACCCCGGAGGACTTCGCCCAGGTCAAGGTGAAGAACGCCGCCCTGGGGGCGCTGAATCCGTACGCCCGCTACCGCAAGCGGGTCTCCGCCGAGGAGGTCGCCGCCTCCGCGGTGGTCGCCGATCCGCTGCGGCTGCTGGACATCTGCGCGACCTCGGACGGCGGGGCCGCACTGGTGCTGTCAAGCATGGAGTTCGCGCGCCGGCACGGGACGGCGGACCCGGTGCGGATCCGGGCGGTGTCCACGGTGACGCCGCGCTATCCGAACACCGTGCTGGACCTCCCGGACATCGCCACGGACTCCGCGGCGGCGGTGGCGCCCCCGGACGAGACGTTCCGGGCGTCGATCGCACGCGCGGCCTACGAGGAGGCGGGCGTCGGCCCCGAAGAGCTCTCCCTGGCCGAGGTCTACGACCTGTCCACCGCCCTGGAGTTGCAGTGGTACGAGGATCTGGGGCTGTGCGGCGAGGGCGAGGGCGCCAAGCTGCTCCGGGAGGGCGCGACGGCCCTGGGCGGGCGCATACCCGTGAACGCGAGCGGCGGGCTGGCCTCCTTCGGAGAGGCGGTTCCGGCGCAGGCGATCGCCCAGGTCTGCGAGCTGACCTGGCAGTTGAGAGGCGACGCGGGTGACCGGCAGGTCGCGGGGGCGCGGGTGGGGCTCACCGCGAACCAGGGGCTGTTCGGGCATGGGTCGGCGGTGCTCGCCGTGCGGTGACCGACGGAGCGCCGCGCACACGGTGCGATCGGCCCGCAAGGCCGCGTGAACGTCTTATGAACTGGGCCTGGGCATACGCCGGTGACGTCATCATGCTGCCGTGCGCTCCTCGACGGACACTCTCCGCTTCGCCTTCCAGCCGGTGGTCAATCTGACCACCGGTGGGGTCGCGGGGCTGGAGGTCCTCGTCCGCCCGGAGACTGGGGACATCCTGGCCGAGGCCCGCCGCGACCCCGAACTCGACGGCAGGCTGGCCGTGTTGGCGGTCCGCGCCGCCGCGCGCAAGGAGACGCTGCTGCCGCTGCACATCAACGTGTTCGCCGGCACCCTCGCCGACCTCGGCGGGCTCACCCCGCTGCACAGCGCCGTGCGCGAGGCGGGCCGGCTGCCGTGGGAAGTCACGATCGACATCGTCCCGCCGTACACGCACGTGCCCCAACGGGCGCTCCTGGAGGCGGTGTCCGAGCTGCGCGGCCAGGGGTTCCGGATCTGTGCGGACGGCGTCGGCGACGGTGACGTACCCCTGCGGCTGCTCACGGACCTCGCGCCCGACCTGGTGAAGCTCGACGCGTCGCTGCTGGAGCGGCCGGCCGCGGTGCGGGCGATGCGGACCCTGTGCGAGCAGTTGGGCGCCCTGCTGTCCGTGGAGGGCGTCGAGACCGAGACGCAGTGCGCGACCGCGCGGTCGGCGGGGGCCCAGTTGGCGCAGGGCGAGCTGTTCGCGCCGCCGACGCGGATCCCCACGGCGGACGTATACGTTCCGCCCCGCGCCCCCGGTCTCGCGACGACACCGCCGTCGGGTCCCTGGGTGCGGGAGTTCGTACGGCCGGCCGCGCTGCTGCCCGACACCGCGTCCGCCGGTGAGGTGCGGGCGCTGCTGACCGGCTCGCCGGACGTCTCCGGGGTGGTCCTGGTGGACCGGGACGGGGTGCCGGTCCGCTCGGTGCACCGCTCGCGCTTCCTGCTGTCGATGTCGGGGCGCTACGGCCATGCCCTGTACGCCGACCGGCCCGCCGCCAAGCTCGGCGACGTACCGCGGACGGTGGGCGTCGACGCGACCGCCTGGGAGGTCCTGGACGTGGTCGCGGTCGGCGACCGGGACCGCACGTCGGACGATGTGGCGGTGGTCGACCGGTACGGGCGGTGCGTCGGCGTCGTACGACTCGCCGATCTGGTGCGGACGTTGGCCGAGACGCGGGTCGAGGAGGCCGCGGGGCTCAACCCGCTGACCAGGCTGCCCGGTTCGGACACGATCACCGGTGAGGTGGACCGGCGGATCGCGGACGGGCGGACGTTCGCGCTGAGTTGGCTGGATGTCGACCACTTCAAGCAGGTCAACGACGGGGCCGGTTTCGCGGCGGGCGACGAACTGATCCGCTCGGTCGGGCGCGCGCTCCAGCTCGCGGCGACCGGGCACACGCGCGTGGGGCACATCGGCGGGGACGACTTCCTGGTGCTCACCGATCCGGAGGGGCTGCGTCCGCTGGCCGCCGCCGTGCTCGACATGCCCTGGGAGGCGGGCGGCAGGGCCGTGACGCTGTCCCTGGCCACCGTCCTGTGCGGGCCGGGCAGTGTGGCCGACCACCGGCAGGCGGCCGCGTGTCTGGCGCCGCTGAAGAAGGCAGCGAAGGCGCTGGACGGCACGAGTTGGGTGCTGGGACGGGCGGAGCGGAGCGAGTACGAGATCCTGCGCGGATCGCATGTGACGCCCGCACAGGCCCCCCGCACGGCCGCGGAGTCCCCCGGGCGCTGAGCGCGGCCCGACGGCCTCCTACGGGGCTCCAGGGGCCGTCAGGGCGGGTGTCACCGTTGCCGTCCGCGACCTTGACGCTCCACAGGCACCGGTGAACACTTCCCGGTGTCGGTCGACATCGCCGTACATTCTCGGCGTACCAGGCACTGCGCCGCGCGGGCTCCGCCTGCGCTCAGGCCCACTCCCACGGGCGATTCGGCCGCGACGGCACGCTCGTCACGGACGCCGGGCGGGGCTCGGGACCCTCCCCGCCTTCGGCTGAAGTCGCCAAGGGAACCGCACCCTGCACGGAGGACCGGGGCCGACCGTCCCGGGCGAGGGCCTAGGAGCCGCCATGAGCAATGGAGACATATTCCTCGGTGAGGTCATCGGCACCGCGATACTGATCCTCTTCGGCGCCGGCGTGGTCGCCGCCGTCGTACTCAACTACTCGAAGGCCAAGGACGGCGGCTGGATCGTCATCGCGTTCGGCTGGGGCTTCGGCGTCATGGCCGGGGCGTACACCGCAGCGCCGCTGTCCGGCGGGCAGCTCAATCCGGCCGTCACGATCGGCATCGCCATCGACACCGGGAAGTGGGACAAGGTCCCGCTCTACATCGCGGGGCAGATGGTCGGCGCCATGCTCGGCGCGGTGCTGTGCTGGCTGGTCTACTACGCGCAGTTCCAGGCCAACGCCGAGGAGGAGATGGCGCAGCCCACGCTCGGGATCTTCTCCACCACGCCCACGATCCGCAATGTCGTGGCGAACCTGATGACGGAGATCATCGCGACGATCGCGCTGGTCCTGCCGATCCTGGCCTTCGGCCTCACCAAGGGACTCGGTACGTCCGGCACGGCGGTGCTGGTCGTCTCCTTCCTGGTGGTCGGCATCGGTCTGTCGCTCGGCGGTCCCACCGGGTACGCCATCAACCCGGCCCGCGACCTGGGCCCGCGCATCGTCCACGCGCTGCTCCCGATCCCGAACAAGGGCACCTCGGACTGGAGTTACGCGTGGATCCCGGTGGTGGGACCGCTGATCGGCGGGGCGCTCGCCGGAGTCATCTTCAACGCAGCCTTCTGACAGCAGTGTTCGATCAGTCTTCCGAAAGCAGCCCTCCGAAGGACGGGAGCAGTCCTTCGGAGGATCCGAGGGACACGACAAAGGGGTCGTCATGACGGACAGGTTCGTCGCCGCAATCGACCAGGGCACCACCTCCAGCCGCTGCATCGTCTTCAACCAGGACGGCGCGATCGTCGCCGTCGACCAGCGTGAGCACCGCCAGATCTTCCCCAAGCCGGGCTGGGTGGAGCACGACGCCACCGAGATCTGGTCCAAGGTGCAGGCGGTGGTCGCCGGGGCGCTCGCCAAGGCGGGACTGCGCGCCGACCAGCTCAGCGCGCTCGGCATCACCAACCAGCGGGAGACGACGGTCCTTTGGGACCGCGCCACCGGCAAACCCGTACACAACGCGATCGTGTGGCAGGACACCCGCACCGCGGCCCTGTGCAAGCAACTGGGCGGCTCGGACGGGCCGGACCGCTTCCGTGGGCAGACCGGGCTGCCGCTCGCCAGCTACTTCTCCGGCCCCAAGGCGGCCTGGCTGCTCGACAACGTGCCCGGCCTCAGGGACCGCGCCGAACGCGGCGAGATCGCCTTCGGCACGATCGACTCCTGGCTGATCTGGAACCTCACCGGCGGCACCGACGGCGGCAAGCACGTCACCGACGTGACCAACGCCGGGCGCACCATGCTGATGAACCTGGAGACCCTCCAGTGGGACCCGTCCATCCTCTCCGCGATGAACGTCCCCGAGGCGATCCTCCCCGAGATCAAGTCCTCCGCCGAGGTCTACGGCACGGCGGTCGGCCAACTCGCGGGCGTGCCCGTCGCGTCGGCCCTGGGCGACCAGCAGGCCGCCGTGTTCGGGCAGGCCTGCTACGACGTGGGCACCGCGAAGAACACCTACGGCACGGGCAGCTTCCTGCTGCTCAACACCGGCAACCGGCCGGTGCCTTCGAAGAACGGGCTCCTCACGACGATGGGCTACAAGATCGGCAGTGAGGCGCCGGTCTACTGCCTGGAGGGATCAATAGCCATAACGGGCGCGCTCGTTCAGTGGTTCCGCGACCAACTCGGCATCATCCGCAACGCCGACGAGATCGAGACCCTCGCCGCGAGCGTGGACGACAACGGCGGCGCGTACATCGTGCCCGCGTTCTCCGGCCTGTTCGCCCCCTACTGGCGGTCCGACGCGCGCGGGGTCGTCACCGGGCTCACCGGGTACGTCACGAAGGCGCACCTCGCGCGCGCGGTGCTGGAGGCGACGAGCTGGCAGACGCGCGAGGTCGTGGACGCCATGTTCCAGGACTCCGGGGTGCAGATCACCACCCTGAAGGTGGACGGCGGCATGACCAAGAACAACCTCCTGATGCAGCACCAGGCGGACGTCCTCGGGGTGCCGGTCATCCGGCCCAAGGTCTCCGAGACGACCTGCCTGGGCGCCGCCTACGCGGCCGGACTCGCCACCGGTGTCTGGAACGACCTGGATGAACTCAAGTCGCACTGGCAGAAGGACGTCGAGTGGACGCCCTCCATGGAGTCGTCGGTGCGGGACCGCGAGTACCACAACTGGCGCAAGGCGGTGGAGAAGAGCTTCGGCTGGGAGGAGGACGGCGACAACTAGGCACACGCGCGTGGCCGTTGTTCCATCAGGCACGCACGCGCGTGCCGTCGCATCGCACTAGCTGTGGCCCGTACCCCGGTCGGCGGGGGTACGGGCCGCGCCGGTGCCTCAGCTGGTGACGCTCTGGCGGCGCTTCGCGCCGTAGGCCATCGCGTGCTGGACGACCTCGATGAGGACCTCCTTGACCGACGCGCGGTCGCGCGCGTCGCAGAGCATGAGCGGTACGTCCTCGTCGAGGTCGAGGGCCTGGCGTACGGCGTCCACGGGGTAACGGTCGGCGCCTTCAAAGCAGTTGACGCCGACGACGAAGGGTATGGAGCGCCGCTCGAAGTAGTCGAGGCCGGCGAAGCAGTCCTCCAGGCGGCGGGTGTCGGCGAGCACGACGGCGCCCAGGGAGCCCTCGGAGAGCTCGTCCCACATGAACCAGAACCGCTCCTGGCCCGGCGTACCGAACAGGTACAGCACCAGGTCCTCGCGCAGGGTGATGCGCCCGAAGTCCATGGCCACGGTGGTGGTGTGCTTGCCCTCCACCCCGCTGGTGTCGTCGACCGGACGCCCTGCCTCGGTGAGCAGTTCCTCCGTGCGCAGCGGCCTGATCTCGCTGACCGCGCCGACGAGGGTGGTCTTGCCCACGCCGAAGCCGCCGGCCACCAGGATCTTGAGCGTGACGGGCTCGACCGGAGGCTTGCCTCGCTCAGTACGCCCGAAGATCATCGGTCTTTTCTCCTGCTTGATGGGGTAGGGGGCGGTGGCTCGCGCCGCTCACAGGGCCCGGAGGCCGGAGATGACGTCACGCAGAATACTCTCGTCCACCAGTTCGGCAGGGGGTACGGGACGTGACACATGGACGAGTTCGCCGTCCACGAGGTCGCCGATGAGGACCCGTATCACCCCGATGGGCAGGTCGAGTTCGGCGGCGAGTTCGGCGACCGACTGCGGGGCGTCGCGGCAGAGACCGACGATGTCCACGTGCTCCGGGGACAGCGTGTGGTCCGCTTCCGAGTCGTCCTCGTGGGACTCCGCGATCACCACCGCGATGAGGTCGAGGCGGTGCTGGGCCGCACTGGTGGTGCGGCCGCGCGTCATCGCGTACGGCCTGACGACCGGTCCGGCCTCGTCGTCGAACCAGTGGCTTCTTCCCTGACCGTCTCCGCTCATGTCACTTCACTACCCGCCGGAGGACACGTCGGTGCGCGGAGCGGCCCCCAGATGCACACCGACCCGCTTCACGAGCAGTGTCATCTCGTAGGCGACCTGCCCGACGTCCGAGTCGGCGTCCGCGAGGACGGCGAGGCAGCTGCCGTCGCCCGCGGCCGTCACGAACAGGAAGGCCTCGTCGAGTTCGACGACCGTCTGCCGCACGCTGCCCGCCTCGAAGTGACGGCCGACGCCCTTGGCGAGGCTGTGGAAGCCGGAGGCCACGGCGGCCAGGTGTTCGCTGTCCTCGCGGGTCAGGTCCTGGGACACGCCGGTGGCCAGGCCGTCGCCGGAGAGCACGATGGCCTTGCGGATGCTGGCGACGCGCTCGACGAGGTCGTCGAGGAGCCAGTTCAGCCCGCGCTGGTCGGTGCTGTGGCCGGTCGCCTTCGGTGCGGTCATCGACCGTCCCCCTTAGTTCCTTGTGCTGTGCCGCCTCGGGCGTCGTCGCCCTCGGCGTTCTCCTCGCGGCCGCGCTGCCAGCCGCGCTGGAGCGAGGCCATACGGCTGCGCACCTCGTCGGCGTCGCGTTCGGCGACCTCCGCCGGGCTCGCGGCGCGCCGATCGGGGTCCTGTTTCAGCTGCGGGGCCAGATTGGCCTGACGTACGCGTCTGGGCAACGCTCCGGTGCTCGGCGGGGTGTCGGAGTCCGGAGCCCCGGCCGCGAGCTCGGCACGCCGGCTGCGCCTGGGGAGGGCGGGCGTCTCGGGCGTCTCGGGCGGCTCGACGGGGCCGCGTCCCGGGGAAGCGGGAGGCTGTCCGGAGTCGGCGCGACCGCCGGGCACGTCGGTACGGCGCCGTAGCGGCGTCTCACCGCGACGCCGGGCCGGGAGCGGTGCGGGGCCGTCCGTTTCCGGTCCGCCCAGGCTCTGGGCCGTCGAGAGGCCGTCGAAATCGGCCTCTCCGGAGTCCCCCGTTTCGCGTCGGGAGCGCTGCTCGACGACCGGGCGTCCATGGGAGCTGACCAGCTTGGGCGTACGGCGCCGGGGCAGCGGAAGCGGCTCACCGCGGTGGCCGTCCGTGTCGGCCTCGGAGACCTGCTGATGCGCGTCCACGGGGCGGACGGGGGCGAGGTCGTCCCGGTGGGTGGAGGCGCGGCGGGGGCGGAAGATTCCGCCGCGCTCGCCGTCCTCGTCGTCGAGCGTGTTCGGGAAGCCTTCGAGGGCGTCCAGGTCCACCGGGGCTTCCAGTTCGACCGGTCCGTCCAGGAGGGCGGGCGGCAGGCCGGGCAGCTTCACGGGCTGGGAGAGCGCGGAGCGGCGGCTCTCCTCCAGCTCGGCCTCCTTCGTCGGCCGGGGCCGGTCGAGGCGGAAGCCGATGCCGTTGGTGTCGGGGACCTCGTCGCTCAGCAGGGCGTCGGGGATGAACACGACTGCGGTCGTACCCCCGTAAGGGGAAGGCTGGAGCGAGACGCGGACGTTCTGTCGCTGGGCGAGCCGACTGACCACGAACAGGCCGAGGCGGTCGGTGTCGGAGAGTTCGAACTCCGGTGTCTCGGCGAGCCGGAGGTTGGCGTCCAGGAGTGCCTCGGCCGCCATACCGAGGCCGCGGTCGTTGATCTCCAGGGTGAAGCCGTTGGCGACCCGCTCCCCCAGGACCTGGACGGCGGTGTGCGGCGGGGAGAACACCGTGGCGTTCTCCAGGAGTTCGGCCACGAGGTGGGTGAGGTCCGCGACGGCGGGGCCGGTGACGGCTATGCGCGGCAGTCGGCGGACCTCGATGCGCTCGTAGTCCTCGACCTCGGCGACGGCCGCGCGGACGATGTCCATGAGCTGGACCGGCTTGCGCCACTGCCGGGACGGGGCGGCCCCGGAGAGGATCACCAGGCCCTCGGCGTGCCGGCGCATACGGGTCGTCAGGTGGTCGAGGCGGAACAGGTCGGCGAGTTCGTCGGTGTCCTCGGTCCTGCGCTCCATGGTGTCGAGCAGGGTGAGCTGCTTGTGCAGCAGGACCTGGCTGCGCCGGGCGAGGTTGACGAACACGTCGGAGACACCGGACCGCAGTTCGGCCTGCTTGACGGCGGCTTCGACCGCCGCGCGCTGGAGGGTGTTCAGGGCCTGGCCGACGTCGCCGATCTCGTTCCTGTCGTACTCCAGGCGCGGGACCTCGGTCTCCACGTCGACCACTTCGCCGACGGACAGGCGGCGCATCACGCTGGGCAGCCGGACGCCGGAGGCCTCGTGGGCGTCCAGGCGCAGTTGGCGCAGGTCGCGGATGAGACCGCGGCCGATGCGCACCGACAGGAACAGCGAGAACAGGAGGGCGATCAGCCCCAGGACACCGGCGACGGCCGCCTTGAGGATGACCCGCATCGCGACCGGGCGGACGCGGTCCTGGTAGCGGTCGTTGGCCTGGTCGTCGAGGGTGCCGAGCTTGGCCAGCGCCGCGCCGGCCGCGGTGTTCCAGGTCTGCGCGGTGACGTTGCGGGGCGTGCCGGACGTGGTCGAGGCGGCGGCCTGTTCGGCCACGCGCACCGGGGCGCTGGCCGCGTTCTTCCAGAAGCGTTCGAAGTGGCCGCGCTCCGAGGAGGGCAGCAGCGGCAGGTTGACGTCGTACAGCAGGGTGCGCTGGGCGACCAGGTCGGAGACGTCGCGGGTCTCGTCCCGGGTGAGCTCGCCGACGACCAGGGAGGAGCCGAGCAGGGCGTCCTCACGGGAGAGGAACTCCCGCGCGCGGGCGAGGTTCACGAGGGCGCGGTACTGCTTGTCCATCTCGACGTTGTCGACGACGTGGAGGTTGGACAGGAGCACGTAGCAGGGGTCGACCAGGTGGTTGTAGAGCCCGAGGGCCTGCGCACGGTTGACGGTGCCGTCCTCGACGCTGCGCCGCAGGGACTGGAGCCCGTCGAACGCGTCGAGGACCGCGGCGACACGGCTGTCGGTGGCCTGCCCCATCGCGTCGCGCACGTCCGGGTTCTCGGAGTTCTTGCGGATCTTGGCGACGGCCTCGTCGGTCGCGGCGCGGCTGCGTCTGAGATCGGTGAGCCCGTCGGCTGCGCGCGGGTCGGCGAGATAGACGAGCGACTGCCGGCGTTCCTGCTGGATGACGCGGACGGTGTCCTCGGTGGGATAGCCGATCTTCTCGACGACCGACGACACGTTGAACAGGTCCCCGGCGGCCCGGCCGGTGAGGACCGTGGCGAACGCCCAGATCGCGGTCAGGGACACCAGCGGCACGAGAAGGAGCGCCACGATCTTCCGGCGGATGGACTTCCCGCGAAAGCGCATGGCCTCCCCCAGCTGGACCCCCGCCGGCCGGGGGTACACATGTACGTCAACAAACGGCGCGAGCCTACTACTGACACAGAGGTAACTCGAAGAGCTGTCCGGAGGGTGAACCTCCGCAACAGCGACCGGACATGGGGAGTTGTCGGGTCATTGCGGGAGATTGCCGCCCCGATATCCCTGGGATCGTCACACCCATCCGATCGGTCCACTTGGTCAGTTGGCCGGAATTTTTCGTCCGTTGGGAATCTTCGTGGCATGTTGCGCGTCTTTCTCTACGGGACATGGGGGCGGAACCGGCCACACGAGCCGCATCCGCAACCGTGCGGCGTAAAACAGCGCAAGCCGGGCACCCACTGGGGAGTCGGAGTCTTCGGACTCCGGGGCGAGTGGTGTACCGGCGGTGGGGAGGACACGTTGATGGGCACGGCGGAGCGGCAAGAGGCGCTTGAGGACGGCGTGGCGGCGCGGTCGACGGCGCAGCGGCGCCGCGAGGCACCGGATCGCGATATTCCGGCAGACGGTGGTACGACGAGGGGCGGCGGCGAGGCCCGGAGGGACTCGGGCGAGCCCACGGCGGACGAGCCACGTTCGGCTCGCCCGGCAGCGCAACAGCAGGAGTACTACCGGCCGTTGTGGATCGAGGAGCCCGCGCGTCGGCGTCGGCTGCCCGATCCGGTGCGTACGGCGGCCGTGCGGGCGGTGATCATCATCGCCGTGACGCTGATGCAGGCGACGGTGGCCTTCCTGTGCACGCTGGCCGGGTCCTGGCTGGCGTTCCCGATGGTGATCAGCAGTGTGGTCAGCACGGTGGTGGCCACCTGGGGCGCCCTCGACGTCTGGGTGACCCGCCAGACGTGGAACCAGCGCAACGGCGTGGTCTCCGAGCCCAGCAGCACGGCGAGGGCCCTCCGCCGCGAGCGGCGTCGGGCCCAGCGTCAGGCACGGTCCAGCGAGCGTGCCCAGGAGCGGATAGCCCGCAAGAGCGGCGCCGGGCAGCTGTCACACTCCTGAGGCTCACCAACGGACGGGTTGTCTACGGACGGTTCGTCCACGGGCAGTTCTCCTACGGAGCGGTCGGCGCCGGACGCTTGAACATCCGGGTCGCGGTGATCTCGCTGTGCACCGACTCGCCTTCTCCGGCGGGCGCCTGCTGCGGCAGGCCCGGCCGGAGGTGCTCCTCCACGCTGATGTACTTGAGGCCCGCCCTCAGGTCGGCGTCGTTGCGCAGCCGGATCACCAGCGGGAACTCGGCCAGCGCCGTCGTGTCGAACAGGCCGGTGGTGTAAAGGAGTTGGACACCGAGCGCGTCGGACACGGCGCGCTGCAGCTCCAGCAGGTAGGTCGCGTTGGCCCGCCCGATGGGGTTGTCGAGGAAGAGCGTGCCGGCGTGCCGGTGCTTGTCGCGGCCCCGGTCGTTCGAGCGCAGCGCGGCCATCGTGCAGTACAGGGCGATGGCCGCGGTGAGCAGCTGACCACCGGAGAAGACGTCGCCCATCTGCCCGACCGGCACGCGCTCGGCGCGCAGGACGGCGTCCGGCTTGAGGATCTCGACGGCGACGCCCTTGGGTTCAAGGGCGGCGCCGACTCCCCGCAGCAGCAGGGACATTCCGTCGCGTCGCATGTCGGAGTTCTTCTTCACGGCGGCCCGGGTCGCCTCGTCGACGACCACACCGAGCCGCTCGGCGAGTGTGGCCTGGTCGGGCTCCTCGAAGCGGATCCGCAGGAACTCCTGCCCGGACCACTCGCCGAGTCCCTCGGGCAGCCGGGACAGCCGCTGCGCGGACCGCAGGGTCGCCAGCGCCGACTCGACGAGCCCGCGGAGCCGGTCCACGATCGAGTCGCGGTTGCGCTCCAGCTGAGCCAACTCGTCGGTGAGGACCCGGAGTCGGGGAGCGAAGGCGTCGGCCCACTTCTGCGCGTGCTCCGGCAGCGCGGACGCGGGCAGCTCACGGATCTGCTGCCGCGCGGGGGTCCGTACCTGCTCGTAGCGCGTGGAGTTGGCGTGCCGCACGAGCACATCGCTCGCCTCGCGTACGGCGCCCTCGGCGGCGGACAGGTCGGCGGCGCAGCCGCGCAGCGAGCGGCGGGCCTCGGAGGCGGAGTGCCGGGCCTCCTCCACGCTGCCGGGGTACGGCTCGGGCTCCTCCCGCTCCTCGTCCGAGGAGTGCTCGCGCATCAGGTCCCGGAGCATCGCGGCGGTCTCGTCGAAACCGCCGGCCCCGTCCTCGGCCGCGCGGTGGGCGTCGAGGAGTTCGGCGTGCGCCTCGCGGGCCTGGCCCAACGCGTCGGTGCGGGAGCCGAGTTCGGCCGTCGCCGTGCGCAGCAGGGCCTGGGCGTGCTCGGCGTCGCGCGGGACGAGTTCCTCGGCCAGCTCGGTGTGTGCCTCGCCGTCCTCGGGCGCGTGCCGCTCGGCCTCGCCGCGCAGCCGCCCGAGTTGCTCGCTCGCGGTCGACACCCGGGTCTCCAGCAACTGCACCAGCTCCTCGGCACGCGCCGCGGCGGCCTGCCGGGACGGCCCGTCGGAGCCGTCGGGTGACTCCAAAAGCTGCGCCGCGCGCGTGCGGACCTTGTTGCTGAGCCGGTCCAACTCGGCGATCGCCGCGCTCTCGTCGCTCTCCGCCCGCGCCTGCTCGGCCCGCAGATCGGCGCCGACGCCGACCTTCTCGTAGAGCTGCGAAGCGGCCCGGTAGGCCTCGCGGAGGGCGGCCAGCGCAGGCCTGGGGACGTCCGGGTCGTCTTCCGGTACGTCGTCGGGGGCGCCCGCGATCTCGGAGCGCTCGGCGCGCAGCGCACGGGCCGTGCGGCGGGCGTCGTCCGCGGCGCGCTGGGCGGCGCGGCGGTCCTCGTCGGCGGCGCGGGCGCGCTCCAGGCAGGACTGGGCGCGGCCCTCCGACTCGGCCGCCTCGTCGGCGAGTTCACGCAGTTTGACCTGCCAGCCGGCGCGTTCCCGCAGCCGGAAGGCGAGTCCGGCGAGGGCGTCGGCGGCGCGCCGGGCCTTCTGCGCGGCCTCCTGCCGCTCGTCGCGCACCTGCGCGGCCTCGGCTGCGGTCTCGTCGGCCTCGGCCCGTACGGTCCTCGCCTCGGCGAGTTCGGCCTCGGCCTCCTCGGCGAACGCGCGCGTGTCCCTCGCGGCCTGCGCCAGCTCGACCAGCCGCCCGCTCGGACAGCCGGTGCGCCAGGACACGAGCCGCGCCGCCAGCTCCCGGTCCTTGCCGAGCCGCGCGGCGAGCGTACGGATCTCCTCGTCCCGCTGCCCCGCCCGCGCGCGCAGCGCCTGCCGCTCCTCGTCGGCGGCGTGCTCGTCGTGCATGGCCGGGTTCGGCGGTACGAGGAAGACGTCGCTGGTCTGCGCGTCGGGCGCCGGAGTCGGGGCGAGCAAGGCGGCGGCCGTACCGACCGCTACGGCGGACCGGGGCAGCAGGGCCGCGTCGTTGAGGGCCTCGCGGGCACGCGCGTGCGTGTCCGGGTCGGTGATGATCACGCCGTCGACCAGCTCGGGCCGGGCGGCGAGCACGCGCGCGTGGTCGGTGGGGTCGACGGCCTGGGCGAGGTAACGCCAGCCGGGCAGCGCGGGGATGCCGTGCTCACCGAGGTACTCCACGGTGGCCAGCACGTCCGGGCCGGGCGGCAGCAGGCCGCCGTCACCGAGCGCCCCGAGGATCCGGGAGTCGTCGGCGGCGGCGGTGCGCAGGTCGAAGAGGTGCCGCTCGGCGGAGGAGACCCCGTCGTCGAGCAGCTCGCGCAACTCGTCGGCGAAGCGGTCGAGTTCCTCGGGGGTGAGGGGGCCTTCGGCGAGGGGGCGGGCGGGCTTGGCGGTTCCGAGGCGGGCGACCGAGGAGGCGTTGGCGGCGGAACGGCCGCTTCCGGCAAGGCCGTTGGCCGAGACGGTGTCGGCCGAGACACCGGTCCGCGCGCCCGACTCGGCACCGTCACCGGCAGCACCCGAGCGCGCGCCCGCGACGCCTACGTCCCCGGCGTCGCCCTGTCCCGTCGCCGCCCCGTCACCAGTGCGCTCACCGCCCGCACCACGCGGCACCGGCACACCACCACCGCCTGCGGCACCACCGGCACCGGGCAGGCTGAGCAGCTCCGCGAGCCGCTCCTCCCCCGCCAGTCCCTCGGCGAGGCGCCGCTCCGCGTCGTAGGTCCGCTCGGCGGCGGTGGCCGCGTCGGACGCGCGGGCCGCCGTCAACTCCGCGCGGGACTCGGCGGAAGCCGCTTCGCGAGCGTGCTCGGAGGCGCGGCGCGATGCCTCGCGTGCGGTGTCCCAGGAGGCCACGGCGGTCTTCTCGGCGTCGCTCGCGGCGAGGGCCGCGCGGGCCGGGTCGGCGTCGGGGGCGCTGTTGTCGAGCCAGCCCGCGCGCACCGCCTCGGCGGTCTCCTGCTCGACCTCGGACAGGCGCTGGCGCAGATGCCCGACCTCGCTGCGGGCGCGCTGCGCCTCGGTGGCGGCGGAGGTCGCGTCCCGGTGCGAGGTCTCGCCGACCTCCTGGAGCGCGGCGGAGCGTTCCTCGCCCTCGTTGGCGAGGTTCTCGGCGCTCTCGGCGGCCGAGTGCAGGGCCCGTACGAGATCGACGGCGGCCTTGGCGCGGGCGGCGAGCGCCGGTGCGGCGTCCCGTTCGGCCTCGCGGATCGCGACGGCCACGCGCGCGGAGCGGTCGGCGGCGGCGCGGTGCCGTAGGACCGCCTCGGCAGCTTGCCAGGCGGCGTGCAGGGTGCGGGCGTCGGCCAGTTCGCGCTTCTGCGCGGCGGCGGACTTCTCCATGGTGGCGAGCGCCAACGAGGCGTGCCGGTAGGCGAGTTCGGCGGCGATCAGCGCGCTGCGCTCCCGCGCCCCCTCGGCGTGCGTGACGGCGTACGCGGCGGCGGTGACCCGCTGGGCGAGGTCGGCGGCCCGCACCCGCTCCTGGGCGCCCCGCGCGGACAGCCGTCGGGCCAGGGTGCGGGTACGGCGCTCGGCGCCGGCGTGGATGTCACGCGCGCGTGCCCGTGCCTCGGCCGCCTCGACGATCCGGCCGAGCAGATCCACGGAACCCGCCGTGAAGTCCCGTTCGGCGATCAACTCCGCCCGCCGCCCCAGCTTGTTGCCGAAGCCGCCGACCAGGTCGGCGAGGCCGTCGGTGTCCCGGGTGTCGGTGACCGCGCGGAGCAGCAGGTCGGTGAAGTCGGAGTCCTTCTTGACCGCGAAGAGACCGGCGGCCTCGCCCTCGTCGGCGTTCATCTCCCGCTGGTAGCGGAAGAGTTCGGGGTCTAGGCCGAGGTCGCCGAGGTGCTCGATCCAGCGGTCGTGGATCTCCTCCCAGTGCACTTCGAGGTGCGGATACGCCTTGCCCGCCTCGGTGATGGCGTCCCGGAAGCCCTTCATGGTGCGGCGTCGGCCCTGCGCGCCGGACGCGCCCTCGACGGGCGGCCGTACGGAAGTGGCCTCGGCGACGGGGAGGTTGTCCAGGCTGAGCCCCGGCCCGGGCCGGAACGAGTACCAGGCCTCGGCGAACTTCCGCGGGTCGTTGGAGACTTGACGCCCCCGCCACTCGCTGACCTTGCCGACCACCACGCACTCGCCGGTCAGCGTGTGCTGCCACTCCAGGGCGACATGGCCGCAGTCGTCGGCGAGGAGGAACTTGCGCAGCACACCGGAGCTGGCGCCGCCAAGGGTGTTGCGATGTCCCGGCAGCATCACGGAGAAGATCAGCTTGAGCAGGACGGACTTGCCGCCGCCGTTCTCCAGGAAGAGCACGCCGGCGGGCGCGGGGCGCAGAGGCGGGCCGACGGGCTCGTCCGCGAAGAACTCCGCCTGGGTGGGCGCGGGGTCGGGCACGGGCTTGCCCACGCCTCGCAGGTCAAGCACGGTGTCGGCGTAGCGCGCACCGGCGGGCCCGATGGAGTAGAGGCGGACCCGGGACAGCTCGTACATGGCGGACTCTCGTCGTAAGTCTTCGGCAGGTGGGGGGAGTTGAGGAACCTCAGCAGCAGAGGAATCTCAGGAGTGGAACGGCAGCCCGGCGTCGGCCACCAGCTCCAGATCCTCGGTGTCCTCGGCAGGCATCAGGCTCGCGGTGCCGTCGGTGACCGGGACGACGCCCAGCTCCAACAGCTCGGCCATGGCGGCGCTTCCGGCCATGTCACGCACCTGGAGCTGATAACGCGCGGTCGTGCGATAGGTCCCGCCGCTGTCGTCGCCGGTGCGCTGCAGGAACCCGGAGTCGGTGAGAAAGGCAGCGGCCTTACCAACGATCCCGGTGGTCGAACCGGCCAGTCTCCGGGCGTCCTTGGTGGCTCCGGTCGCGCTGCGTCTGACCCAGATCCGCCAGGCGGCCTCCAGCCCGGGCGCGTCGGTGGCCGGGTCGGTGTTCATGCCCTGCTCGTCGGCCCGCTCCTCCAGCCGCCGGCAGGCCTGCCGTACGAAGGCGTCGACCCCGTTGACCGTGACACGCCCGATGTACCCGTCGTCGGCAAGATCCTCGGGCCGCGGAAACGCCATGGCGGCAACGGCAAGATGTGCGAGCCCGTGCAGGAACCGGTCCCCGGAGTCGGCGGCCGTACGACGCGCGTAGTCCCCCATCCGCACGGCGAACACCGAGTCCTCGGCGGCGGTTACGGCCATCCCCGCGCGCGGGGACACCTCCAGCACAACCAGCCCGAGCCCGGCAGCCACAGCATCGGCGAGCCGGGCGAACGGCGGATCCTCGCGGTATCGGCGGAGCAGCTCCGCGTACTCCTGGTCCCGCGCGGGCTGCAACTTCGGCTGCAGCCCGAACGCGACGAGCCGAGCCGCGTCGGCGGCATCGGCGGGCGTAATGACGGCGGTCACCGGCGCGGCGGCAACCTCCGGCTCACTCCATTCGACGGGCTCACTCACGACGACAACTCCCTGAAACTAAAAACGAGGCTGACACCAGGCGCCCCTTCAGGGGCGCGGGGAACTGCGCGACCAGCCACAGCGAGCCCGCACTCAAACAACGACAGAAACATCACGCCGCCTCACTCCGCCCGGCAGCCATCCCCACCGTGTCCAAAAGGGCCATCCCCACAATCAGATCGGCCCCACCGAACTCGGGATCATCCAGCTCGACCCCGTCGTCCACGGCGAACAAGAGCTTCGGCTCCCCCTGCCGATAAGCAGTACCAACAGGCGGACTGGCCGCATGCACGGCCAACAGGGCCACCAGATAAGGCAGTTCAGCATCCTTACGCCGCGCATCCGCCAGCAGTCCCGACAACCGCCGAGGCGCATCCGCAGGCAGATCAAGCAACTCCATGGCCGCAGCCAGTTGCTCCTCACTGAACCGACTGTCATCCGGCGTGGCGATGAGATCCGGCTCGGGCATCTCCGCACCGAGATGCTCCCGCTCGGCGGGCGGGGTGAGCAGTATGTCGACCAGATCCCCCACCCGAACCGACACCGGCGTACGCAACCCGGTCCCGCGAGCGAAGAACGCATCGGTGACCCGGATCGCCTGCTCCAGCGGCAACGGCAGAACGGGCGAGACGAGATGCCCGTAGAGGTCGATCCCCGAGGTGGTCATCGGCGTGGCGAAAGCCTGTCGATCCTGCTCGGCACGGAACAGCGGCCCGGCCTCCATAAGACGCGACTGAAGCTGTGTGTGCCGCCGGATGCAGTCCTTGACGATGTCGACCAACTCGGCCGCGCGCCGCTTCTGTTCGGCATCCTCGGACTCATCACGGGCCTTGCGGATATTGGTCAGGATCGCGTTCTCGTGCCGGTACCGATCGGCAACGTGATCGAGGGCCTCGGCGATCATGTCCGGCACTGCATTGAGCCAGTCCACCGCGCGGACGTTGCGCCGCGTGGCATCCAGCGCACGGCGCAGGGTCTCCGAGTACTGCACGGTCCGATACCGGGCCTGCTCGGCGGCAAGCTGCGCATCGGCAAGCCGCCCCCGGCTGATCAGGACCTCAAGCTTCACCTCAGCGGCGATCTGCGCACTGGTGACGTCGGTATCCAGCGCACCCACGAGCACATTGACGGCCTCGTCGGTCGTCCGGAGGTAGACGCTGCCGCCGTAGCCGGGGACCTCTTCGATCAGCTTGAAGTCGTAGTCGCGGCGCACATACGTGCCGTCCTGGGCGAACGTGCCGTAGACCGTGCGGAAGCCGCGGTCGACGCTGCCGACGTTGATCAGGTTCTCCAGGACCCAGCGGGCCACGCGCTCGTGCTCGACGACGGGGCGCTGCGGAGCCTGGGCGGCGATGCGCGGGATGAGCCTGGCCACTATCTGGTCGTGGTCCGCACCGGTGTCGAAGTCCATGTTGAGGGTGACCAGGTCGATGGCGGCGAGGGCGACCTCCGCCATGCCGTAGACCGAGTACTCGCCGGCGAGATTGGCCTTGCGTGCGTCGAGGTCGTGCAGCGGCGCGGTGCAGGCGAGCGCGCGCAGTCGCCGCGCCAGTCCCTCGTCGGCGGCCGGGCCCGGGGCGGGACGCGGCGCCGCGCTGAACTGGGGCGGAACGCTGTCCGTCGATGCAGGCGAAGTCACGCTGCACAGAGTAGGTCCTCGGTCTGACAACGACCCAAACGACGCAGAAGCGACTACCGCCTCAACCGTGTGTGCGGGCCGGTCGAGCGCCGTGCCGTCCTCAGTCGACCGCCGTGCCGTCCTCGCCGACCCGGTTCCGGTACGCGTCGACGACCCGTTCGAGCGAGTCGTCGAGGTAGACCGCGAGCAGTTTCTCGGCCTCGGCGGAGTCGTTCGCCTGGAGTGCCTGGAGGATCAGGCGGTTGCGCTGGAGATACGGCTCGTGGAGGGCCTTCGGGTCGTCCACGAGGTGGAAGGCGAGCCGGAGTTCGGCGAAGACGCTGCGCATCAGTTCGTCGGTGCGGGCGCTGCCGGCGAGGGCGACGAGTTCCCGGTGGAAGTGGATGTTGGCCGTACCCACGCCTTTCCAGTCATCTTCGACGGACGCCAACTGCCCTTCCGTGACGGCCGAGGCGAGCATTTCGAGGGCGTACGGCGGTTCGCCCAGTCCGCGGACGACGGCGCACTCGACGAGGCGTCGGGTGCGGTAGATGTCCTCGACGTCCTCGACGGACAGGACCCGGACGAAGACGCCCCGGTTCAGCTCGTGGACGAGGAGGCGCTCATGGGTGAGCAGCCGGAACGCCTCTCGGAGTGTGTTGCGCGACACACCGAGCGCCCCGCCGATGCTGTCCTCCGACAGCCGGGTGCCCGGCGGGAAATAGCCGTCCGCGATACGGCTCCTGAGGATGTCCGAGACGCGTTCCGCGGTGCTCGTACGGCCCAGGAGGGCACGGTCGTCGGCCAGTCCCGCCAGTTGCTCTGCCATGCCCGGAATTCAACCGCAGATACAAGAACGAAACAACATGGGTATTGAAGGATCGTTCAACGATCCTCTACCTTTCTCGGCAAGGCGCCACCGCTCACCCCGGCGCCGACGGCTTCCGCACAGCCCTGCTCACTCCCAGCACCCTCCGTCCTCCTTCTGCGAGGTGCCCATGAGCACGACCCCTCCACCTCAGGCCCTGAACACCGGAACACATCCCGACGGGGATGAACTGACCGCCGACGACGGCGCGTTGGCCTGGCTGCGCGCCCTCGGCCCGAACGGCCGCCGCGCCTTCGCCGGCGCGTTCGGCGGCTACGCCCTGGACTCCTACGACTACTTCACGCTGCCGCTGAGCATGGTCGCGCTGGCCGCGTACTTCGGCCTGGACAGCGGCCAGACCGGCCTGTTCACCACGGTCACGCTGGTCGTCTCGGCGGTCGGCGGCGCCGTGGCGGGTGTCTTCGCCGACCGGGTCGGCCGCGTCAAGGCCCTGATGATCACGGTGATCACCTACGCCGTCTTCACGGTGGCCTGCGGCTTCGCGCCCAACTACGAGACCCTGCTGGTGTTCCGCGCCCTCCAGGGCCTCGGTTTCGGCGGTGAGTGGGCGGTCGGCGCGATCCTGGTCGCCGAGTACGCGAGCGCCAAGCACCGCGGCCGTACGCTCGGCGCGGTCCAGAGTTCCTGGGCGGTGGGCTGGGCGCTGGCCGCGGTCGTCTACACGCTGGTCTTCTCGTTCCTCGGCGACGACCTGGCCTGGCGGGTGATGTTCTGGACCGGCGCGCTGCCCGCGCTGCTGGTGCTGTGGGTGCGGCGCCGGGTGCACGACGCCCCGGAGGCGACGGCCGCCCGCGAGCAGAACCCCCAGAAGGGCTCGTTCGCGGCGATCTTCAAGCCGGGCACGGCCGAGTCCCCGGGCCTGCTGCGCACGACGGTCTTCGCGGGTCTGCTCTCCACCGGCGTCCAGGGCGGCTACTACACCCTCGCCACCTGGGTGCCGACCTACCTCAAGACGGAGCGCGGCCTCTCGGTCGTGGGCACCGGCGGCTATCTGACCTTCCTGATCTCCGGCGCCTTCCTGGGCTATCTGACCGGCGGTTACCTCACCGACGTGCTGGGCCGCAAGCGCAACATCTGGCTCTTCGCGCTGCTCTCGGCGATCTGCGTCCTGGCGTACACGCACATCCCCATCGGCTCCAACACCCTTCTCCTGGTGCTCGGTTTCCCGCTCGGGTTCTGCATGTCGGCGATCTTCAGCGGCTTCGGCTCGTATCTGAGCGAGCTGTATCCGACGGCGCTGCGCGGCACGGGGCAGGGCTTCACGTACAACACCGGCCGCGCGGTGGGCGCCGTCTTCCCGACCCTGGTGGGCTTCCTGGCCGACAGTTGGGGTGTGGGCGGAGCGCTCGTCTTCGGGGCCGTCGGTTACGGCATCGCGGCACTGGCGCTCCTCGGACTGCCGGAGACGCGTGGAAAGGAACTGGCGTGAACCGCACGGAGGACCGCCCCCTGACCCTCGTCGACGAGCACGCGCACGCGTGGAGCCCGCGTTCCGCCCGGGCCCGCTTCCGGGCCGGGCTGACGGGCCCTACGGCCGGGGTCGCGGCGGGCCACACCCAGGTCAACCTGATCTCGGTGCCCGCCGACTGGGCCTACGACATGTTGCTGTTCTGCCAGCGCAACCCGAAGCCCTGCCCGGTGCTCGACGTCACGGACGCGGGCTCCTGGGAGACGGTTCTCGCGGACGGCGCGGACCTGCGCACCGATCTGCCGCGCTACCGGGTGTGGCGGGACGGCGAGTTGGCGGACGAGCCGACGGACGTGCGGGCGTACTGGCGCGACGACCTGGTGTCGTTCCTGATCGGCTGCAGCTTCACCTTCGAGTGGTCGCTGAGCGGGGCGGGCGTCCCGATCCGGCACATCGAGCAGGGCCGCAACGTCCCGATGTACGTGACCGGGCGCCCGTGCCGCCCGGCGGGGCGGCTGCACGGCCCGATGGTGGTGTCGATGCGCCCGGTGCCGCCGGAACACCTGGCGACGGCGATCCGGGAGACCGCGCTGCTCCCGGCGGTGCACGGCAGCCCCGTACACTGCGGCGATCCTTCGGGGCTCGGCATCGAGGACCTCGGCCGGCCGGACTTCGGCGATCCGGTGGACGCCGCGCCGGACGACATCCCGGTGTTCTGGGCCTGCGGAGTGACCCCGCAGGCCGCGGTGATGGCGTCCCGCCCGCCGTTCGCGATCACGCACGCGCCGGGCCAGATGTTCGTCACCGACGCCCGCGACGAGCAGTACCGCGTCGTCTGACCCGTCGCCCGACCAGGAGAGATGATGATCGATCTGAACGCCGACCTCGGCGAGGGCTTCGGCCGCTGGCATCTCACCGACGACGAACAGCTGTTGTCCGTCGTCACGAGCGCCAATGTGGCCTGCGGCTTCCACGCCGGGGACCCGGTCACCATGCGACGGGTGTGCGAGCTGGCGGCCGAGCGCGGGGTACGGGTCGGCGCGCAGGTGTCCTACCGGGACCTGGCGGGGTTCGGGCGGCGCGCGATGGACGTGCCGTCCGCCGAGCTGGCGGCCGAAGTGGCGTACCAGATCGGCGCCTTGGAGGTGTTCGCCCGCGCGGCGGGCACGCGCGTGTCGTACGTCAAGCCGCACGGCGCGCTCTACAACCGGATCGTGCACGACCGGGAGCAGGCCGCCGCGGTGATCGAGGGCGTACTCCTGGCCGGCGCCTCGCTGCCCGTGCTCGGGCTGCCCGGCTCGGCCGTGCTCGAACTGGCAGCGAAGGCCGGGCTGCCAGCCGTCACGGAGGCGTTCGCGGACCGCGCCTACACCGACGAGGGCACGCTCGTACCGCGCGGCCGGGACGGCGCGGTGGTCACCGACCCCGAGGCCGTCGTGGAGCGCTCACTGAGCCTGGCCCGCTCCGGGACGGTCGACGCGCTCTCCGGGGCGCGCATCGAGGTACGGGCCCGCTCCCTGTGCCTGCACGGGGACACGCCCGGCGCGGTCGACCTGGCCCGCAGGGTCCGCGCGCGGCTCCTGGAGTCGGGTGTCCGGGTGGAGGCCTTCGTATGAGGGTGCTGCCCGTCGGCGACAGCGCGCTGCTCGTCGAGGTCGCCTCCGGGGAGGAGGCCCAGGCCGTCCACGCGGAGCTGCTGCGCCGCCGCGCGGAGGGCCTGCTCAGCGTCCGCGAGATCGTCCCCGCCGCCCGCACGGTCCTCCTCGACGGCCTCGACGACCCGACCCGCCTGGCCTCCGAACTCACGACCTCCGACGTACCCCCCGCTCCCCCACGCGCGGGTGAGGTGATCGAACTCCCGGTGCGCTACGACGGCCCGGACCTCGCCGACGTCGCCGCACTGTGGGACGTCCCCGAGCGGGAGGTGGCCCGCATCCACGCGGCCACCGAGTTCCGCGTCGCCTTCTGCGGGTTCGCCCCCGGCTTCGGCTACCTCACCGGCCTCCCGGCCCGCTACGACGTCCCCCGCCGGGCCACCCCGCGCACGGCCGTCCACGCCGGTGCCGTGGGCCTGGCGGGCCCGTACACCGGCGTGTATCCGCGTGCCTCGCCCGGCGGCTGGCAGCTGATCGGCACGACGGACGCGGTCCTGTGGGACACCGCTCGCGAACCGGCCGCGCTGCTGTCGCCGGGAACGCGCGTGCGCTTCGTCCCGGTGGCGGACGTATGACGGACCGTGCGGTCGCCGTCGTACGAGCCGGGGCCCTGACCACCGTGCAGGACCTGGGACGGCCCGGACACGCGCACCTGGGGGTGCCGCGTTCCGGGGCGCTCGACGGGCCCGCGGCGGCCCTCGTCAACCGGCTGGTCGGCAATCGGCCCGAGGCCGCCGTCCTGGAGACGACCCTCAACGGCTGTTCCGTACGGCCTCGTTCAACGATCCTCGTGGCCGTCGGGGGCGCCCCCTGCCCGGTCACGGTGGACGGACGGCCGGTCGCCTGGGGAGCACCCGTGCACGTGCCCGCCGGGGCGCTCCTGGACATCGGAACGGCCGTCTCCGGAGTACGCACCTACGTCGCCTTCGCCGGTGGGGTCGGCGTCGAGCCGGTGCTGGGCAGCCGTTCCACGGACCTGATGTCCGGGCTCGGCCCGGCGCCGCTCACGAACGGCGCCATACTGCCGCTGGGTTCCCCGACGATCCGCCACGCGTGCGTGGACGTCGCTCCGCAGCCGGCTCCGCCGACCGAACTCGTCCTGCGGGTGACCCTGGGGCCCCGCGACGACTGGTTCACCCCGGAGGCGGTACGCACGTTCACGTCCCGCGCGTACCGGGTGTCCTCGGCGAGCAACCGCATCGGGCTGCGCACCGAGGGGCCCGCCCTGGAGCGGGCCCTTACCGGTGAACTCCCCAGCGAGGGCATGGTCCTCGGTGCCGTCCAGGTTCCGCCGGACGGCCACCCGGTGGTGTTCCTCGCCGACCATCCGACCACCGGCGGGTATCCGGTGATCGCCGTCGTCCGCCCCTCGGACCTCCCGGCGGCCGCCCAGGCGGTGCCCGGCACCCCGGTCCGTTTCGTGGCCGTACGGCGCCGCTGAGGCCCCTGACGCCCTATGCGGCGTCCGGCTGCTTCTCTCCCACCGAGAGGGCGGCCAGGGCCGCAGACACCGCGTGGGACGCGCTCAGGTCGAGTCGGGCACTCGTGCCCCGCGCGCGGTGGCGCATCTCGTCGGCGGCCAACCTCAGGAGCTGCGGCAGCAGGTCGGTGCAGCGGCGGGCCACCCAGCCGGTGCCCGCGGTCGCCAGCCACAGCAGGCTGGCCGACCTGGTGGGCGCCGGGAACTCGGGCTCGGGCGACGGCGCGGCCCCCGAGGCCACGCCCCCCTCGGTGAGCAACGCGTGGAAACGCAGCGCCAGTTGGCGGTGCCCCCGCTCACCGGGGTGCAGCCGGTCCGCGCTCCAGATCTCGCGCCCCATGATCCACTCGCCCTCCGCCGCGTGCAGATGCACGGCCCCGTAGCGCTCGGAGAGGGCGTGCACCACGGTGTTGACGGCGCGTTGCCGCCGGGCGAGCGGACGGGCCAGCGCGCCCGGGAGGCCGAGCATCGCGCCCGGGTCGGGCAGGCAGGCCGTGAGCAGGACCGCGCCCCGCGCCGTGAAGGCGGCGTAGACCTCGTCGAGGCGGGCGGCCAGGGCCTGGATGTCGAAGGTGCAGCGCAGGGTGTCGTTGACGCCTATGACGACGGACACGACGTCCGGGTTCAGGGCGAGCCCGGCCGGGGTCTGCCGGTCCAGCACGTCCCGCGTCTGCGCCCCGCTGACCGCCAGGTTCGTGAACTCCACGGCCCCTTCGGGCTGTTCGGCCAGTCCGCCGGCGAGCAGCGCGGCCCAACCGCGCCACGCCCCGCCGACGGGATCGCCCACGCCCTCGGTGAGCGAGTCACCGAGGGCGACGAAACGGACCGTTCTCATGCCACGCCTCCGGGCACGAACCGCCGTACCGGAACATCCGCGTCGTGGGCCGCGAGGAACGCGTCGACCGCCGTGTGCCAGCCGAAGCACTCGGCACGCGCTCGTGCGATCTCCCGCCGCTCCACCTCGGAGCGTTCCAGGAGCATGTCCACGGCGTCCGCGAAGGCCCTGCCGTTGTCCGCGGCCGTGGCGCCGGCGGAGCCGATGACCTCGGGCAGTGCGGACGAGGCGCTGGCCACCACGGGCGTGCCGCAGGCCATGGCCTCCAGCGCGGCGAGCCCGAAGGTCTCGGCGGGCCCGGGTGCCAGGCACACGTCGGCGGAGGCCTGGAGCGCGCCGAGCAGCCGCCGGTCGGAGACGTGCCCGAGGAAGGTGACCGGCAACCCCCGCTCCCGCGCCCGCTGTTCGAGCCGGGCCCGCAGCGGCCCGTCCCCGGCAACCACGAGAACCGCCCGCCGCCCGCGTCGCAGTAGCGCCTCCAGGGCGTCGAGCGCCGTGCCGGGCTTCTTCTCCACGGAGAGCCTGGTGCAGGTCACCAGGAGAACCTCGTCCACGCGCGCGTACTCCGCGCGCAGCACCGGGTCCCGCAGCGCCGGACGACGCCCCACCAGGTCGACGCCCAGCGGTGCCCGTACGACGTTGCGGGCGCCGATGCGGACGAACTCCCGCTCGGCGAACTCGGTGGTGCACACCACGCGCGCGTAGGTGTGCGCCGTACGGACGTTGAGGGCGTCGGCGGTACGCCGGGACATGTTCTCCGACAGGCCCCAGGTGCGCAGGACGCCGTCGGCGGTCTCGTGGGACACCATCACGGCGGGGACGCGGGCCCGCCTGGCCCATTTGCCGGTCCAGCGCAGGGTCGTACGGTCGGAGACCTCCAGGCGGTCCGGGGCGAGGTGCTCCAGGAGGTTGGCGACGCGCCGCTTGTCGGCGAGGACGCGGTAGCCGCCGGTGCCGGGCAGCAGCGGGCCGGGCAGGGTGATGACGCGGCCCTGCTCGGTCTCGCGGTCGGTGTGGCGTTCGCCGGGCACGATGAGGACCGGCTCGTGCCCGGCCTCCTTGAAGCCCTTGCCCAGCTCGCGCAGGGCGGTGCGCAGCCCCCCGGAGGAGGGGGCCACGAAGTTGGCGAGCCGCACGATCCGCAGCGAGGCGGTGTTCATGCCGCCACCACCGCCCTGCGCGCGGCGAGGACATCGCCGTAGTGCGCGATCAGTTGGTCGCCGACGGCCGCCCAGGTGCGGCCCTCGACCATGGCCCGCGCGGCGGTGCCGTACTCGGCGCGCAGTGCGGGATCGGCGGCCAGGGTCCGTACGGCGTCCGTCACGGCGGCCTCGTCGCGTGGCGGAAAGAGGAACCCGGTGCGGCCGTGGGCGACCAGGTCGAGCGGGCCGCCGGCGGCGGGCGCGACGACGGGGACGCCGCTGGCCATGGCTTCCTGGACGGTCTGGCAGAAGGTCTCAAAAGGTCCGGTGTGCACGAATATGTCCAACGAGGCGAAGATACGGGCGAGCTCGTCGCCGGTACGCCGCCCGAGGAAGACCGCGCCCGGCAGCGCCTCGTCGAGGTGCGGTCGGCTGGGTCCGTCGCCGACGACCACGACCCGGACGCCCTCGATGCCGCAGGTTCCGGCGAGGAGTTCGATCTGCTTCTCCGGGGCGAGCCGGCCGACGTAGCCGACGAGCAGTTCGCCGTTCGGGGCGAGTTCGCGGCGCAGCGCGTCGTCCCGGTACTCGGGGCGGAAACGCTCGGCGTCGACGCCCCGCGGCCAGAGACGGACCCGGGGCACGCCGTGTGCCTCCAGGTCGCCCAGGGCCGCGCTGGAGGGCGCGAGGGTGCGGTCGGCGGCGGCGTGGACGGAGCGGATGCGCCGCCAGGCGGTGGCCTCGCCCGCACCGACGTACGTACGGGCGTATCCGGCGAGGTCGGTCTGGTAGACGGCGACGGCGGGGATGCCGAGCCGCGCGGCGGCGGCCATGCCGCGGACGCCGAGGATGAAGGGGCTGGCCAGGTGCACGATGTCGGCGCGGTGCTCGGTGATGGCCGCGGCGACGCGTCGGCTGGGGAGGGCGACGCGGACCTGGGGGTAGCCCGGGAGCGGTAGGGAGGGGACACGGATGACGGGGCACGGCGACTCGGCGTCGGGCCCGGGGCCGGCCGAGGTGGCCGGCGCGACGACGAGCGGATGATGACCGCGATCCACGAGGTGCCGGGCGGTCTGGAGCGCGCAGTGGGCCACGCCGTTCACATCGGGGGGAAAGGATTCGGTCACGATGACGACACGCATACCCGTGTTCTCGCCGCGCTGGACGTGCCCGCGTCAACGTCGATCTATGCGAACGGTGAACGTCCCATGAGCGTTGCGCTGCACACCCGAGCAGGTCAGACGGCGTCCATGCGCGTCTGACCCGCGGGTCATCCCACGTTCACACTGCGGGGGCGTCGGGCCCGATCCGGCTCCGTACGGCTGTCTGGACTTCCGCTTCCTCGGCCGGGTCGGCGGCGAGTCTGCGGAGCTGCTCCACGACGCGGGCGTCGGCGGTCTCGGCGTGCCGGGCGGCGATCTCGCGGGTGGTCTCCTCGCAGTCCCAGAGGCACTCGACGGCGAAGCCGGTGGGGTAGGAGGGGTCGGTGGCGGCCAGGGCGCGGGCGGCCCGGCCGCGCAGATGGGACGAGGCAGTCTCCCGGTACACATGGCGCAGGACGGGGGCGGCGCAGACGATGCCGAGGCGTCCGGCGCCGTCGACGAGGGTCCACAGGGTGGGGGCGTCGGGTCCTTCGCCCATGACGGCCTCCCTGAGGGCGCCGAGGACGAGGTCGCTGTCCTGGGCTCCGCCCCGGCAGGCGAGCATGCGTCCTGCGGCGGCGCCGAGCGGGTCGGGCCGACGGGCCCAGCCGCGGGCCCGGTCGACGGCGGCGACGGACCGCATCCGTTCGAAGGCGTCCACGGCGGCTTCCACCACGGGTGCCGGGCCGGTGGCCACCGCGCGTTCGATGAGCGGGAGTGCTTCGGGGTCGTTGCTGTCGGCGAGATAGCGCAGAGCGGTGCAGCGGGCGCCCTCGCCGCCGTCCTTGGCGGCCTCGACGATCTCGGGCCGGTCCTCGGGGCCCGCGACGGCGGTGAGGCAGCGGGCGGCGGGGACGTGCAGCGCGGCTCCGCGTTCGAGGCCCTGTTGGGCCCACTCGAACACCGCCTGCACGCTCCACCCCGGACGGGGCCCGGTAGGTCGCATCTGGCGTTGCCAGAGGTCGAAGCAGCCGGCCTCCTGGGCGGCACGCACGCGCGTGCCGATCGATTCGCGTGGATCCTCGGCCCACAGCCGCCAGGGCCGGGGTTCGAAGGCGTCGCGCACGGCGGTGGCCAGTTCGGCCTCGCCCTCGGGGTCGGCCGGGAAACGCGCCAGCACGGGGGCGGCGAGGGCGCGCAGGCCCGCGTCGTCGTCCCTGAGCGCCAGCTCGTCCAGCGCCCAGGCCCAGTTGCTGCCGGAGGCCGCGTACCTGCGCAGCAGGGCGAGCGCGTCCCGCCTGCCGTAGGAGGCGAGGTGCCCGAGGACGGCGAGCGCGAGGCCCGTGCGTGACTCCTCGGTGTCGAGGACGTCCTCGGTGTCGAAGAGGTGCGCCTCCACGGCGTCCAGGCCGCCGCCCAGATCGAGGTACAGACGGGCGTAGTACAGGGAGCGGTTCTCCACCTGCCAGTCGTGGCGGGGGTCGCGCAGCACACAGTGGTTCAGTGCCGCGAGTGCCTCGGCACGGGGTGCGGTGAGCGCGTGCAGTGTGCCGTCGCCGCGGCCCCGCTGAAGCAGGCCGAGCAGCGTACCGCTGGGCGCTATGACCGGATCGAACATGGGAAACAGCCTCACATCAAGCGTCGACGCAACCGGGGGACGTGCACTACCTGGCCGCGTGACAACACGTCGGGGCGCCCGCCGTTTCCTGCTTGCTGTAGACCATTTTCCTCTGCCTCTCGTAGGTGGCCCATGCGGGCCGCAACTACGGCCCGCGCGGTGCGGCAACACCTGCCCAGCCATCGCGTCCGTAAATCACGACGTCATGATGACCCGGCAGTTCTCGATGCCGCGACCGAAATTTCGGGCGGCGCCGTGCTGCCTTCCCCCGTTTTCCCCCGTTTTCCTTGTCGTACCTGGTCAGACGGCCCGCCTCGACTGCCGACGGGCCGAGCGTCAGTGCGCGCCGAACAGCTCCAGCAGCTCGCCCTTGGCGAACATCCGGGCCGTGTCGACCGCCGACGGGGTGCCCGCGGCCGGATCGGCGCCGGCCTCCAGGAGGACCTCGATCACCTCTTGCTCGCCCTTGAAGACGGCTCCGGCGAGCGGGGTCTGGCCCCGGTCGTTGATCCGGTCGGCCTCGGCGCCGCGTGCCAGGAGGGCCCGTACGGCGTCGGCGTGCCCGTGGTACGCGGCGAGCATCACCAGGGAGTCACCGCGGTCGTTGGTGAGGTTGGCCGGGACGCCCGCGTCCACGTACGCGACCAGCGCCTCGGTCCCGCCCTGGCGGGCCAGATCGAAGATCTTGGTCGCGAACTCCACGACCTCGGGGTCGGGGGCTTCACTCATCGGCCTGACCGCCTCTCACTAGTACGGGTGAATCGCCAGCGTACTGGCTCCACAGACACATGACCGGCCCCCTCCGAGGCAAAGATCACCACTGGGCCCGACACAGGTGAAACCCCTGCTCAGACGGCCCGAAAGCGCTCCGCCATCCGAGGGAAATTCGCCGACATTCACCCACTTGCACCTTTTATCGTATGGATACATCCTGTGATCCTGGAACAACTCATGGTGACTGTCCCCACGAACCAGGAGAGCTCAAATGATCCTGTCCATGTCAGGCGTCGTCCTTCTCGGCATCATCGTCTTCCTCTTCTTCAAGAAGGACGGACTCAAGGCCTCCCACGCCCTGGTGGCCGCACTCTTCGGCTTCTACATGGCCAGCACGGCCATCGCGCCGAGCATCAAGGCCGGCGGCGAGAGCCTGGCGAGCCTCCTCGGCGGAATCAAGTTCTGACGCAACCACCCGTACGGACCTTCAGGAGACAGCAGTGGCCCGGCGCCCCCTCCCCCGCATCCTGAGCAACGGCACCGCCCAGATCGCCCGGAGCCGGGAGCTGGCCCGGACGGCGGCCGACAGCGCCACCGATGTCCTCCATCCAGTGATCACGATCACCAAGGGTCTGCGCCGGCTGGCATCCGCCGGCCGGCGCAGATGGGCCGAGACCCCCAAGGACAAGCGCGGGCCGCTGCTCTTCCTGGTGGCCTCGGTGATCCTGGTCGTGGCCCTGGTCCCGTACGGCCCGCTGCTCGCCGCCATCACCCTGATGGCGGCGGCGGCATGGCACGGCCGCGATCGCACCCCGCCGGCGCCCGAAGGGCCCGACGAGTCCCAGACCCAGCGCCTGCGGCCCCTCTACGAGGCACTGGTGCCCTACTTCTCGACCGCCGAGGACCCGGCTCCCCTGTTCGCCCACGGCGGCGACTGGGAGAAGGCGTTCCCCGCCCACGAGTTCGACGGCGCGGGCCGGATCTCCCATCTGGTCGTCCGCTATCCGGCGTACTTCACCGACGGCGAGGCCGACTCCCGCGCGCGGATCGAGCAGTTGCTCACCGCGAAGTCCGGCCGCGGCCGGGAGTACCACTTCGCGTGGGACGAGGAGGGCAACCAGCTCACGATCGGCGTCCTCGCCCCGCTCCCCACCGACATCGCCGCCCAGCGCTTCGTCACCGCCCCCGGCGAGACCGTCCTGGGCTTCACCGACCCGACCCAGGTCCACCGCACGCTCCCCCTCACCCACGGTGCGGAACAGCGCGACGTCCCGCCGGTCGTCTGGCGCACCGGCATCCGCTCCACCGAGCCGAACCTGCTGGTCATGGGCCAGCCCGGCAGCGGCACCTCCACCCTGCTGCGCTCGATCGCCCTCCAGGCCCTCCAGTACGGCGACGTCCTGATCGTCGAGGGCGGCGGCACCGGCGAGTACGCGTGCCTCACCGGCCGGGACGGCGTCCTCGCCGTCGAGTGCGGGCTGGCCGGCGCCCTGGCCAGCCTGGAGTGGGCCGCCCAGGAGACCGAACGCCGGCTGATCGCGGCCAACCGCGCCCGCCAGTCGGGCCACCCGGCACCGGACGACACCAGGCGCCCCCTGTGGATCATCCTGGACCGCCCGAGCGCCTTCGCCCACGTGGCCACGGCCGACGGCTACGAGGACCCGCAGTCCCTGCTCCAGGTCCCCCTCCGGCACGGCCGCGCGGCCAACGTCACGGTGGTGGTGGCCGACCAGTTCGACAGCGCGGACACCCTCAGCGACGCCGTACGGCAGCACACACGCGCGCGTGTCGTCCTCGGCCCCGCCACCGCCGCCCAGTTGGAGGCGGTCCTGGGCGCTCCCCCGCACACCACGCCGATCGCCCAGGTCCCCCCGGGCCGCGGCTACGCCCGCCTCGGCAGCGGCCCGGTCCACCGCCTCCAGGTCCCGGCGACCCCGGACCCGTACGACGACGCGACGAACGACGCGCACCGCCAGGCGGTCCTGGCCCTGCTCCCGCCGCGCACGACACCGGCGGACGCGGAGGAGACGCTGGCGACGGAAGCGGTGGTGGAGGCCGCCGTGGCGGAGACTTCGTAACAGCGCGGGTGCGGTGCGGGCGGCCGGGAGCCGTCCGCCCGCGCCGGAACCATGCTCCTGGAGACTCGTCTACGCCACGAAGGTGCGTGGCGAGTCGCCGCCGCCGCTAACCCCGTTCTCCACCAGCCGGGCCGCCGCGGCCAGCCGTACCGCCGCCTCCTCGGCCACCGCGCCGCCCACGGTGAACGGCAGCCGCACATACCCCTCGAAGGCGCCGTCGACACCGAAGCGCGGCCCGGACGGCACCCGGACCCCGACGCGCTCCCCCATCTCGGCGAGCCGTGAGCCCGACAGTCCGCCCGTGCGCACCCACAGCGTGAGCCCGCCCTTGGGCACCTCGAACTCCCAGTCGGGCAGCTCCCGCCGTACCGCCGCGACCAGCGCGTCCCGGTTCTCGCGGGCCTGGCCACGACGGATCTCCACCGCCTGTTCCCAACCGCCCGTGCTGAACAGCCAGTTGACGGCGAGCTGCTCCAGCACCGGTGTGCCGAGGTCGGCGTAGGCACGGGCCGAGACCAGGCTGCGGATCACGTCGGGGGCCGCGCGGACCCAGCCGATGCGCATGCCCGCCCAGAAGGCCTTGCTGGCGGAGCCGACGGTGATGACCGTCGAGCCCGCCGGGTCGAAGCCGCAGACGGGGCGCGGCATGTCGACGTCGTCGTCCAGCCACAGCTCGGTCATCGTCTCGTCGGCGACGAGCACCGTGCCTGCCGAGCGGGCCGCGTCCACGAGTTGGCGCCGCTGGTCGTCGTCGGCGAGGGCGCCGGTCGGGTTGTGGAAGTCGGCGACGACGTACGCGAGCCGGGGCGCGGCGTCGCGCAGCACCTGCCGCCAGCGGTCCATGTCCCAGCCGGAGAGCCCGTCGGCCATCGCCACGGGCACCAGCCGGGCACCCGCCTCGCGCATCAGCTGGAGGATGTTGGCGTACGAGGGCGACTCGACGGCGACCCGCTCGCCGCGCCCCGCGAAGAGGTGGCAGATGGCGTCGATGGCGCCCATCGCACCGGTCGTCACCATGATCTGCTCGGGCATGGTCGGGATCCCGCGCAGGGTGTACCGCTCGGCGATCATCGCGCGCAGCGCGGGCAGCCCGGCCGGATAGTCGCCGTGCGTGTGGGCGTACGGCGGCAGTTCCTCCAGGGCGCCGTGCACGGCCCGGGTGAGCCACGGCTCGGGCGCGGGCAGGGCGGCGCAGCCGAGGTCGATCACCGAACCGAGTGCCTCCGGGGGCAACGGCTCCAACCCGCGCGCGGGGAGCGGATTTCCGGCCGGTACGGAGGTCCAGCTGCCGGCCCCGCGCCGCGACTCCAGGAACCCCTCGGTACGCAGCGCCTCGTAGGCGGCGGCGACGGTGGTGCGGCTGACGGACAGCGCGAGGGCCAGCTCCCGCTCGGCGGGCAGCCGGGCGGCCACCGGTACGCGCCCCTCCAGCACGAGCAGCCGGATGCCGTCCGCTAGCGCGCGATACGCGGGCGGTCGGCGCGTGCCGGGTCCGGCCGGCCGGTCCTGCTGGGAGTTGAGCAGCCGGGCGAGCTGCGCGGCGCCCATCGCCGAGGTCCACTGCGCCATGGAAACCAGTCCACCTTCCCGGAATTGGCCATGGATGCCATTCGTTCTCAAGCCACAGAGTGACATGCATCAGGCCACTACCACCATCAGGGGGCACCTCTTGTCCACGCGGAACCGTCTCGGGCGACGGTTGGTCCAGCTGTACGTCGGACTCGCGCTGTACGGCGCCAGCTCGGCGCTCCTGGTGGTGTCGGGCCTGGGCCTGGAGCCCTGGAACGTGCTGCACCAGGGCCTCGCCGAACTCACCGGCCTGACGATCGGCGTCGTCTCGATCATCGTGGGCGCGGCGGTGCTGCTCCTGTGGATCCCGCTGCGTCAGCGCCCGGGGCTGGGCACGGTCTCCAACGTGTTCGTGGTCGGCCTGGCCATGGACGGCACCCTGGCCCTGGTCCCCGACGCGCACGGCCTGGCCCTACGGATTCCCCTGCTGCTGGCGGGCATCGTGCTCAACGGGGCCGCCGCCGGGCTCTACATCTCGGCGAGCTTCGGACCGGGCCCGCGCGACGGGCTGATGACCGGGCTGCACCGGCGCACGGGCCGCTCGATCCGCCTGATCCGGACGGCGATCGAGGTCGCGGTCGTGGCCACCGGCTTCGCGCTCGGCGGCACCGTCGGCATCGGCACCCTGCTCTACGCCCTGGCGATCGGTCCGCTGGCCCAGCTGTTCCTGCGCGTGTTCGGCGCCCCGCCGGCATCCGGCGGCAGCACGGTCGTAGCCACCGGGTCACCGGAACGGGCCATACTGCCCCGGTGACCACGCTCATACGTCATCCGTACCTCGACCACCCCGGCCCGATCCCCTTCGCCCACCGGGGCGGGGCGGCGGACGGCCTGGAGAACACCGTGTTCCAGTTCCGCCGCGCGGTGGAGCTCGGCTACCGGTACATCGAGACCGACGTCCACGCCACGGCGGACGGGAAGCTCGTCGCCTTCCACGACGAGACCCTGGACCGGGTGACCGACGGCGCCGGGCGGATCGCGGACCTGCTCTGGTCGGACGTGAGCCACGCGCGCGTGGCGGGCAAGGAACCGGTGCCCCTCTTCGAGGAGTTGCTGGAGACCTTCCCCGAGGTGCGCTGGAACGTCGACATCAAGGCGGAGCCGGCTCTCCGCCCGCTCCTGGACCTCCTGGAGCGCACAGACTCCTGGAATCGCGTCCTCGTCGGCTCCTTCTCCGAGAAGCGCGTGGTCCGTGCCCAGCACCTGGCAGGCCCGCGCCTGGCCACGTCGTTCGGCACGCGCGGGGTGCTGAATCTGCGGCTGCGGTCCTGGGGCGCACCTCTCCCGGTGCGCCGTTCGGCGGTCGCCGCACAGGTGCCCGAGGAGCAGTCGGGCGTCCCTGTAGTTGACCGGCGTTTCGTGAGCGCCGCCCACGCGCGCGGGGTGCAGGTCCACGTGTGGACCATCAACGAGGCCGATCGCATGCACCGGCTCCTGGACCTGGGAGTCGATGGCATCATGACCGATCACATCGACACACTGCGCGAGGTCATGGTGGAGCGGGGCGTCTGGACCTGAGCCCCCGGGACGACGCGTTCACGGGGAAGCGAGGGCACGGGTGGGTACCGACACCCTGCGGTCACAGCCGGCCGACGAGGCCGACGAGCGGCGGCGCGAGCAGCGCGGCTGGTACTTCTACGACTGGGCCTGCTCCGTCTACTCGACGAGCGTGCTCACCGTGTTCCTCGGCCCCTATCTGACCTCGGTCGCGAAGTCGGCGGCGGACCCGGACGGGTTCGTGCATCCCCTGGGGATACCGATTCGGGCGGGGTCCTTCTTCGCCTACACGGTCTCCGCGTCCGTCATCGTGTCGATCCTGGTGATGCCCCTCGCGGGCGCGGCGGCCGACCGTACGGGCCGCAAGAAGCCCCTCCTGGCGCTCGCCGCCTATGTGGGCGCGACCGCCACCACGGGCCTGTTCTTCCTGGACGGCGACCGCTATCTCCTGGGCGGCTTCCTGCTGATCGTCGCCAACTCCTCCGTGGCCGTCTCGATGGTCGTGTACAACTCCTACCTCCCGCAGATCGCCCCTCCGGAGGAGCGCGACGCGGTCTCCTCCCGCGGTTGGGCCTTCGGCTACGCGGCCGGCTCCCTCGTCCTCGTCCTGAACCTGATCCTCTTCACGGCCCACGACTCCTTCGGACTCTCCGAGTCGATGGCCGTCCGCATCTGTCTCGCCTCGGCCGGGATCTGGTGGGGCGCCTTCACCCTCGTACCGCTGAAACGGCTGCGCGACCGCGGCCGTACGACGTCCGAGGCGCCCACGGCGCAGGGCTGGCGGCAGCTCGCGGCGACCGTCCGGGACATGCGCGGCAAACCGCTCACCCTGTCCTTCCTGTTCGCCTACCTGATCTACAACGACGGCATCCAGACGGTGATCTCCCAGGCGTCCGTGTACGGCTCCGAGGAGCTGGGCCTGAGCCAGTCCGCGCTCATCACGGCCGTCCTGATGGTCCAGGTGCTCGCGGTGGCGGGCGCGCTCGGCATGGGGCGACTCGCCCGGACGTACGGGGCCAAGCGGACGATTCTCGGCTCGCTGGTCGCGTGGACGGTGACGCTGGCCGCCGGGTACTTCCTGCCCGCCGGCGCGCCCGTCTGGTTCTTCGTGCTGGCCGCCGGGATCGGTCTCGTCCTGGGCGGCAGCCAGGCGCTGTCCCGGTCCCTGTTCTCCCATCTGGTGCCGCCCGGGAAAGAGGCCGAGTACTTCTCGGCGTACGAGATGAGCGATCGGGGCATGAGCTGGCTGGGTCCCCTTCTGTTCGGGGTGACCTACCAGCTGACCGGAAGTTATCGGGACGCGATCATCTCCCTGGTGGTCTTCTTCGTGGTGGGATTCGTGCTGCTCGCGCGGGTTCCGGTGGCGCGGGCGATCAGCGACGCGGGGAATCCTCTTCCCGAGAGGATTTAGCGCTGGAGGCGAAAGGGCGGTAGTGTACGCGTTTGGCCTGCCTGGCGTACCGTTACTGCGCGTCAAAGATGACGAATCGCTAGGTGACATCTGCTCATAGATGTGACAAACCGGGTGCTGGTGGGTACAACAAGGGGCGGCTACGACGGCGACGCATGACCCCGTACGGGAATCTTTACCGCCGACCGGACGTTGACCGGATGACGACGACAGCGACACCTGTCCTGTGGGCGACAAGCCCGGGAGGCACGATTCATGAGTGAGCGAGCTCTTCGCGGCACGCGCCTCGTGGTGACCAGCTACGAGACGGACCGCGGTATCGACCTGGCGCCACGCCAGGCCGTGGAGTACGCATGCGAGAAGGGACATCGCTTTGAGATGCCCTTCTCGGTCGAGGCGGAGATTCCGCCGGAGTGGGAGTGCAAGGTCTGCGGGGCCCAGGCACTCCTGGTCGACGGCGACGGCCCTGAGGAAAAGAAGGCCAAGCCCGCGCGTACCCACTGGGACATGCTGATGGAGCGGCGCACCCGCGAGGAACTCGAAGAGGTCCTTGAGGAGCGTCTTGCCGTTCTCCGTTCCGGCGCGATGAATATCGCGGTTCACCCGAGGGACAGCCGCAAGTCGGCCTAGTCCTGAAGGTGCGGAGCGGTTCTACCGCACGAACAAGTACAAGCAAGTAAGCGCGGGCGCCGTACGAACATGTACGGCGCCCGCGCTTTTGCGTGTCCAGGGTCCGGGTGTCCCGGCGTCCGGGTGTCCGGGTGTCCGGGAGGAGCGTCAGCGGGTGAGCGGCGGGCGCGGGCCCTGCGGGGCGTCGTCGGCGGGCTCGTCGCGGATGACCTCGCCCTGGACGACCTTGCCGTCCGGGCGGCGCATACGGGCCTGCTGGAAGGCGTCTCCCAGGGTGCCGGGAGCCGCCTTGCCGAGCTTCCGCTCGACCACGCGCTCCGCGTAGCGTCCCAGGGCCTTCTGGACCGGCGGGATCAGCAGGAGCAGGCCCAGGGCGTCCGAGATCAGACCGGGGATCATCAGCAGCAGGCCGCCCAGCATCATCAGGCCGCTGCCACCGCCGCTGGCCGGGGCGGTGCCCTGCTGCACGGCCTGGCTCAGGTTCTGGAAGGCCCGCCGGCCCGCCCGCTTGATCACCACGGCGCCGAGCACGAACCCGGCGAGCAGCAGCAGGAAGACCGTAAAACCGCTCGACGCGCCCGCGACCACCGTCAGCAGCCAGATCTCCAGCACCAGCCACACGGCGATGCCCAACGGCAGGAACGTACGCAGCCGGGAACGCGGAGGCCGGGCGGCGGAGGAAGGGGTGGGTGCGCCAGTCGTCATACGTCCAGTGTGCCTGGACCCGGCTCAGTGCGGGATAAGCAGACGATCAACGACGCCTGTGAAGTCGTAGGGCTACGGCTGTGACGGCTTTCTCCCGGGGTTCGCGCGGCCGCGGAGTTTGCCGACGCGCTCGCCCACGCCCCACGTCGTGACCCGCCACAGGGCCTCGAAGAGGATGTCGCGGCTCATCTTGGAGTCACCGAGTTCGCGCTCCACGAAGGTGATGGGGACCTCGACGACGTGATAGCCGGCCCGGACCGCGCGGCGGGCCAGGTCGACCTGGAAGCAGTAGCCCTGGGAGGCCACGTCGTCCAGGCCGAGGCCTTCGAGGGTCTCGCGGCGGAAGGCTCGGTAGCCGCCCGTGATGTCGCGCAGCGGCAGGTCGAGGGCCACCCGGGAGTAGAGGCTGCCGCCGCGGGAGATGAACTCGCGGGACTTCGGCCAGTTCACCACCCGGCCGCCGGGCACCCAGCGGGAGCCGAGCACCAGGTCCGCGCCCTTGAGCGCGGTGAGCAGCCGGGGCAGCTCCTCGGGCTGGTGGGAGCCGTCGGCGTCCATCTCGATGAGGACGCCGTAGCCGTTGTCCATGCCCCAGTGGAAGCCCGCCAGGTAGGCGGCGCCGAGGCCTTCCTTGCCCTTGCGGTGCAGCACCTGGACCTGTTCGTCCTCGGCCGCCAGCTCATCGGCCAGCTTGCCCGTGCCGTCGGGGCTGTTGTCGTCCGCCACGAGGACATGAGCCTCGGGGACCGACTGCCGCACCCGACGGACGATGGACTTGATGTTCTCCGCCTCGTTGTAGGTCGGGATGATCACCAAGGCCGTGCCGAGCGGGCCGAACTTCCGCCCCTGGGCCTGTGCCGCGAGGGCTCCGTCGCCGTCGTTCACTGCTGCCCCTTCATGTCCGTACGCAGGCGTCCACCATAGTGGCCGCGGCCAGGCGTGACGCGCCACGTCGTTCGTACGGTGGTGTCGATTCGACAAGAACGGGGTAAGAACGCCCTTTTCGGTATCTACGTGCTGCGGATGGGGGCCCGGCGCCCTTCGGGCCGACCTGGGACCCGCCGGCTGCGGGTCGACCAAGGCCGTTGTCTACTGGACGTCCGGGCCCCACCCGGGTCACACCAGCCGACCGGCCGGAACGTTCCCTCGCCGTGGCGCGGGCGCTGAGCCTGGCTCCCAGTGACGGTGCCCGGTGCGGCACACCGACCCTGACCCAGCGGCGCTTCGGCGATTGCTCGGAGGTTCCCCGGTCGGGCGTCCGGTGGTGGACTCGGACGAACCTACCGGCCCCCTGCGCCCGCCTGTCAACAGCCGTTTGACCTGGCCTTTCTCCCTCAACCGGCTGGTCAGGGCAGAGGATGCGCAGGTCGCGCGACAGGACGGCGGCCGTGGATCGGAGGCGCGCCACCCCGGGAGATCACTCGCCCGGCCGTACGAACACCGTCCGTCCGCCCACGACGGTGCGCAGGCAGACGGGAAGGTCGCCACCCGGCGTCAGGTCGGGCAGTCCGGGTGTGCCGGAGCGCGGGTCGGTCGACCAGCGCGCGACCCGGTCGTCGGGCGCCTGCACGACCAGGGCGTCGGTCCGCCAGACGGCGTAGTCGGCGGGCGCGCCCGGCACCAGAACACCCGCGTCGTCCCGTCCTACGGCCCGCCAGCCGCCCCGCGTATGCGCGGTGAACGCGGCCCGCACGGAGACCCGATGTTCAGCCGTCCGGTGGAACGCGGCGGCACGGACCGTCCCCCACGGGTCGATCGGCGTGACCGGGCTGTCCGAACCGAAGGCGAGCGGCACACCGGCCCGCAGGAGGGCCGCGAAGGGGTTCAGGGCGCGCGCCCGCTCCGCGCCCAGCCGCTGGGCGTACATGCCCTCCTCGCCGCCCCACAGCGCGTCGAAGGCGGGCTGCACGGAAGCGGTCAGACCCAGCTCGGCGAAGGCCGCGATGGTCTCCGGGGTGAGCATCTCGGCATGCTCGACCCGGTGCCGGGCGGCGCGGACGCGGCCCAGGCCGACCTTCTCCGCGGCTGCCCGGACGCCGTCGACCACCGAGGTCACCGCGGCGTCCCCGATGGCGTGGAAGCCCGCCTGGAGGCCCGCCTCGGTACAGGCGACGACATGGGCGGCGACGGCGTCCGCGTCGAGATACGCGATCCCGGCGTGCCCGGCATCGGCGTACGGCTCGTGCAGGCACGCGGTGTGCGACCCGAGAGCACCGTCCACGAAGAGGTCACCCGCCGCTCCTACGGCGCCCAGCTCCCGCGCCTTCTCGACGTCCTGCTCGGCCCAGTAGCCGACGACGCGCGGACCGAGCTCCTCGGCGGCGAGCCGCAGCAGGCCCGTGAAGTCGTCCTCGGAGGAGATCTCGGGTCCTGCGCACTCGTGGACCGAACCGACGCCCAGGGAGGCGGCATGGGCCAGGGCGGTGCGTTGGGCCTCGACGCGCTGCTCCGGCGTGATGGCGGCGAGCGCGGTGGCGCGGACGGCGTGGTGGGCGTCGGCGGTGAGGGGGCCGTCCGGCGCGTCGAAGCCGGGGAGGAGGTCGAGCAGGGCCGTGGTGACGACCGCGGAGTGGACGTCGATGCGCGAGAGGTAGAGCGGGCGTCCGCCGGTCGCCGTGTCGAGTTCGGCGCGGGTGGGCGGGCGGCCCCCGGGCCAGCGGGCGGCGTCCCAGCCGTGGCCGAGCAGGACGCGGTCGGCCGGGCGGGCGGCGGCGAAGTCCCGGAGGAGGGACAGGGCCGCCTCCAGCGAGGGCGCGTCGGACAGGTCGAGGCCGGTGAGCGCGAGGCCGGTGGCGGTGGTGTGGACGTGTGCGTCGGTGAACGCCGGGGTGACCAGCCCGCCGTCCAGGTCGACCACCTCGTCGACGCCGTCCGCGAACGCGTCGGCGGCGCCCTCGGAGCCGACCCAGGCGACCTGGCCGCGCTCCACGACCATCGCGGTCGCGAACGGGTCGGCGGGACTGTGGACTTCGCCGCGGCGGAGCAGGACGGTCGACGGCTCGGGGGTGCGCTCACTCATGGGGAACAGTCTCGCGCCTCACCGGCACCGCCCCGAACGCAGGTCCGTCAGATGCGGGGCGGGCGGGCCTCGTACGGCGTCGAGAGCACCACGGTGGTCCGGGTCGAGACGCCGGCCAGGCCGCGCAGCCGGGCCAGCAGCTCCTCCAGTTCGTGCGGGGTGGAGACCCGCACCTTGAGGATGTAGTTCTCGTCGCCCGCGACGCTGTGGCAGGCCTCGATCTCGGGGACGTCGGAGAGGCGGTCCGCGATGTCGTCGGGGGCACTGGGGTCGAACGGTTTCACCGAGATGAAGGCGGTCATGGGCAGGCCCACCGCCTCCGGGTCGACGACCGCGGCGTACCCGCGGATGACGCCCCGCTGCTCCAGCCGGCGCACCCGCTGGTGCACGGCCGACGTGGACAGGCCCGTGGCCTTGCCCAGGTCTGTGTAGCTCATCCGCCCGTCCTTGACGAGCAGCTGCACGATTTGTCGGTCCAGCTCCTCCATGACGCAAGAACCTACAGTGCGGCTGATCTCCTCCGATACCTCTGCGGCGCAGGTCATACCCGGTTCGTGATGTGGCGGAGAGCGACCCGTGTGGCGGCCGGGGACAAAGCCGCCGCCTCGGGCATCTGCGAGCGGCATGTGACGAACGCCACAGGCCCCGGACGGTCTCCGTGATGGTCTCGTGATTACCGCGGAGACGGGACGGGAAGTGCTTGCTGTGGTCGAGGCCGCAGCGCCTTCACGGCCCAGCCCAGTAGGGGGAGAACCCATGCAGAGTCTTAAGCGCCCTGGACGCACCGCGCCCAAGCGGCCGCAGCTCGTCGTCGACTCCGAGCCGGAGGGCGTCGAATCCGACGATTTCGACGCCGAAGAGCTCGACGCGTACGACACCTTCGAGATGTACCGGGTGATCTGCCCGGACTGCGTGCAGCCCATCGCGCTCCTCGCCGACGAGGAGGTCCTGCCGGAGCACGCGCTGTGTGCGTCGCCGTGGAACCCGTTCGGGCTGACGGTCTGCGCCGGTACGGGTCGTGAGGCGTCCGACGCCCGGTCCGCCGACGAGACCGCGGAGCCCCAGGAGCAGGACACCGCGCTGCTGTTGACGCTCCCTCAGGGCCTCGACTGGCGGACGCAGCCCTTCTCGCACGTCGGCGGCCCCAGCTCGCGCCCGATGCGGGTGCCCGTCATGCGCCCCGCCGCCTGAACGCTCTCGCTCAACCCCAGTAGCTGCCCTGCACCATGGCCCGCAGGCTGTCGTGGTGCAGGATCAGTGTGTCCGGGTCCGCCGGGACGGTCACCTCGCCGAAGTGCGCCTGCCGGTAGGCGATGCGCAGCATCACGATCGCGTGCCGCAGGGCCGCGTACAGGGTGTAGAAGTCCATGTCGCGCGGGGTGTGACCGGTGAGTTCGGCGTACCGGGCCTCCACCCGGTCCCGGCGGAAGAACTCCGGCAGGCCCGGCTGACCGAAGGCGACCGTCAGGTCCTGGAAGAAGCGGTGCAGATAGACGGTCCAGCCGAGGTCCACCTCGCGCGGGGCCGGGGCCGCCATCTCCCAGTCGAGGACGGCGACGGGGTCGAACCCGTCGTAGACGACGTTCCCGATGCGCGCGTCACCCCAGTTGAGGACCGGTTCGCCCGGGTCGGCAGGCCAGAGTTCCGTGAGCCGGTCGAAGGCGCTCTCGATGAGGGGTGAACGGGCGAGCCCGTCAACCACCCATGCGTAGTAGGCGCGTTGGGATGCGACGTGGCGGTGCAGGGCGTCGCCGTCGCCCGGGAGCGCGAGGAACTCGACGTCGGACAGCGGGACTTGGTCATGCAGGCGGGCGATGAGCGCGACGGAGGCGCCCTCCAGGTGTTCTCGCTCCGCGTCGGTCGCCGCGTGCAGCCAATTGCCCTCGTACGTATAGGGCATGACGTCCGGCGGCACCCGTCCCTCGGCACGCTCCATGACGAAGAACGGCGCACCGAGCGGGCCCGGGTCCTCCTCCAGCCAACGCACTTCGGGTACCGGCAGATCGGTCCGGTCGGCGACCAGGCGCATCGTGCGGAACTGGCGCGGCATGTCGTAGACCGGGAAGACGGTGTACGCCGCCGGATCGGCCGCGAGTCTCAACGCGCAGGCGCGGAGCGGGGGTTCGGGGTGTTCGATGTCGAAGAGCAGCGTCTCGCTGGACATGCCGTTCGACGCGGGGACCCTGACATCGACGGCCTTGGCGCCGGGCAGACGGCTGCCGAGCCAGGCGGTGAGGCGCTGGGCGAGTTCCTCGGGGTCTCGGGTGGTCGTGCGGGGGCGGGGTGCCGTCGCCATGTCTCAACTCCCTTGCGGTACTGCCGAGTCGAAGCCGATAGAACCGACGCCCGCGACACCGGAAAAACGGCACTCGCACCACACCGTCAGGCGACGGGCGAGTTCCCCCAGGGCACGAGTGGTCATGCACGGGCGGGGTGCCGTCGCCATGCCTCAACTCCCCTGCAGTGCTGCCGAGTCGAAGCCGATAGAACGGATGGGCGCGGGCACCGGAAAAGCGGGATTGACACCACACCGTCGGACGACAGACGAGTTCCCCCGGGGCACGGGTGGTCATGCGCGGGCGGGGTGCCGTCGCCATGTCTCGACTCCCCTACGGGGCAACCGAGTCGAAGCCGGTGAAGCCGGTCGGGTCGTGGCGGCCGAAGGAGCCGTGTTCGAAGATGCCGTGTCCGGTCCGGCCGTCGAGGCGGAAGCGGGCCGCGTGGTCGGTGACGCCGTAGGCGGCGAGCGGGGTGGGCTGGGTGAGGTCGTAGGTGCGGCTGTCGGTCCAGGCCCGGCCGCGCCAGGTGCCGTGTTGCCAGTCGTCGGCGGGTGGGTAGCCGGCGCCGATCGCGAGGGACGAGGAGGTCAGGATCTCGACGTCGAGTTCCTGGGGTTTGCGTGCGTCGCCGAGGTGGATCAGGGCGCGCTCGGGGTGGCGGGTGCCGGAGCGGTAGGTGATCTCGGCCTGGGGCCAGCCGAGTTGGCGGTCGCGGCGGCCGGGGCGGACGACGGTCGCCTCGTTCAGGGTGCGGTAGCCGTCGGCGTCCTCCTGGACGATGACCATCAGGAAGCGGTCCTCGAAGCGGACCGGGCACCAGATCCAGTGGAAGCCCTCGGTGGGGTGGTCCTCGGCGAGCCGGCCGCCTTCCTCCCCCGGGATCGGCCGCACGCCCCAACTCCGGTCGCGGGTACCGGTCCAGCCGCCGGAGGAGACCCGGAACTCCTCTCCGCCCGCGCGGATCACGCCCTCCACGCCGCCCGCCTGGACGAAGCGGCGCCCTTCGAGGGTGAGCCGGTCGCCGCGGTACTGGACGTGGTGGGGTTCCCAGAGGGCGGGGAACTCCGCTGTCCAAGTGAGGTCGTAGGAGAGGGAGTTGTCCTCGCAGCGGAGGCGGAGGCGGTGCAGTGGCTCCTCCACCTCGATACGCAGCGGGCCGACGGCCAGGTGCATGCGGTCGTCGCCGAGGGCGTCCGAGGCGCGGACCGCGTGGAGTTCGTCGCCGGTGCGGAGGGTCGCGTAGGCGTCGATCACCCCGACGTTGGGGTAGACGCCGAGGCCGAGGATGAGCAGGGCGCGGCCCTCGTGGTCGAACACGTGGAAGATGCAGCGGTCGTAGGCGTTCCGGTCGCCGGTCGCGACGTGCTTCATCGACAGGGGGACCTGGTGCACGGGGTACTCGTCGAGGGGCACGGGACGGTCGTCTGCCACGGCTAACCTCCCCTGGGGACAGTGGAGGTGACGGTACGTCAGGTCACGTGCGGTCGCCATAGCCGTGACCTGTACGCCGGTGAACTCACGCTCGATTACCGACACCGGTGACTTGTCGACATGCCCTTCCGTTGCCTTGGTATGACCCCCACTTATGCGCCGACCGGGCGTCAGCACCGGATCTTCGTCCCCGTACCGGCAGAATCGGTTCCGCCGGCGCCGCCGCAGCCCCAGGACCCGCCCATCTACCTTGATCTGATGCGGAGTTGGGCCGACCGGGGCCGCACCCTGCCGGGGCGGCACGACCCGGAGTGGGTGCGGCTGGCGGCGCCGCCGCTGAGGTCTGCCCGCTGGATCAGGGCGGAGGGGATCGACGGCGTCTGATCGGCGACGGCGCCCTCCCGCACGAGGCTGTCCAGGCCGGGGTCGGCGGCAGCCTGCGACTCGGACCGCAGGCGCCTGCCACGCTCCCCCGCGTCGATGACCAGTGGGCCGAGCAGGCCGAAGAAGGACGTGGTCAAGGTGCGGGAGCCGGGCGCCACGTCAGCGGCCCGAGGCCTCCGAACAGACCCCGGCGTCAGCCCGCTCGGTGGGCTTCCGGGCCCGCCAAGTGGCGGGCGATGACCATCCGTTGGATCTGGTTCGTGCCCTCGACGATCTGCAGGACCTTGGCCTCGCGCATGTAGCGCTCGACCGGGAAGTCGGCGGTGTAGCCGTAGCCGCCGAGGATCTGGACGGCGTCGATGGTGGCCTTCATCGCGGTGTCGGTGCAGTGGAGTTTGGCCATGGCGGCCTGTTTGGCGAACGGGCGGCCCGCGTCGCGCAGCCGGGCCGCCGCGAGGTAGAGGGCGCGGCCCGCCTCGATCTGGGTGGCCATGTCGGCGAGCATGAAGCGCAGGCCCTGGAAGTCGGAGATCGGGCGTCCGAACTGCTGCCGGCCGCTCGCGTAGGCCACCGCTTCGTCAAGTGCCGCCTGGGCCACGCCGATCGCGCAGGCCGCGATGCCGAGCCGGCCGGAGTCCAGCGCGGACAGGGCGATCGCGAAGCCCTGGCCCTCCTCGCCGAGGCGGCGCTCGTCGGGGACGCGGACGCCGTCGAAGTGGACCTGGGCGGTGGGCGAGCCCTTCATGCCCATCTTCTTCTCCGGTGTCGCGCCGCTCAGTCCGGCCGCGTCGCCGGGCACCAGGAAGGCGCTGATCCCGCGTGGGCCGTCCTCGCCGGTGCGGGCCATGACCGTGTAGAAGTCGGCGATGCCGCCGTGCGTGATCCAGGCCTTGGTGCCGTCGATCACCCAGTCCTCGCCGTCGCGTACCGCCTTCGTACGCAGGGAGGCCGCGTCGGAGCCGGAGGAGGGTTCGGAGAGGCAGTAGGCGCCGAGGAGGCCGCCGCCGAGCATCGCGGGCAGGTGCTCGACCTGCTGCTGCTTGGTGCCGTAGTTGGCCAGCGCGTGGCAGGAGAGGGAGTGGACGCTGACGCCGAGGCCGACCGTGAGGCGGGTCGCCGCGAGCTCTTCGAGGACCTGGAGGTAGACCTCGTACGGCTGGTCGCCGCCGCCGTACTCGGAGTCGTACGGGAGGCCGAGCAGTCCCGAGCGGGAGAGCAGGGTGAAGACCTCGCGCGGGAAGATTCCGGCGTCCTCCTCCTCGGCCGCCCTCGGGGCGATCTCGCGCTGCGCGATGTCACGGGCCAGCGAGATCAGATCCCGGGCCTCGTCCGTGGGCAGTTGCCGGTCCACCGGCTGCGGGGCGCGGTCGGGCATGGCGACGCTCTCCTCCCTGTCGGGCACATCGGCGGGCGTACGCCTGGGGTCGAGGCGACGTGGCCGGGTACCGCACGGATGCGGCCGCTGCTCCTGCTCCCGGGTCTCGGAAGCGGCTGACCAGCGGCTCTGCGCTGTGAGTATGCCCGATCGAAGGTCCCGCGTCACCAGTTAACGACCGCTTACTTCAAGAATAGCCCGGTCGTCCCGAACCGGCCGGAACCGCGGATTCAGCCGTCCCGGCGGGCGGGCGGCGGCGCCGGGTGGGCGGGGTCCAGTTCCTCGATGGCGCGCAGGGTGCCGCCGAGGGTCTTCACGAGGATTTCGCGCATCGTCTCGCGGGAAAGGTCGGAGGTGCTGATCCACTCAAGGGTCGCGCCCTCGACGCTGCACACCCAGCCGAACAGGCCCATGCGGGCGATCCGGGAGATGTCGGTACGGCCGTACGCACCGTCGGCGATGGTCGCGACGATCGCCGCGCGCACCCCGTCCCGGATGGCGTGCACCTCGGTGTCGAAGCCGACGCCGCCGCTCACGATCGTGCGGTACGCGGCCTGGTTGTGCTCGGCCCAGCGCAGATAGCTGTCCATCGTCCGCTGTACGCGGTCGAGTTGGGGCAGGTCGAGACCGCTCGCCGCGAAGGTCACCAGGTCGGCGACCGAGTCGTTGATGATCGCCAGGTAGTAGCCGCGCTTGGACTGGAAGTAGTAGTAGATCAGCCCTTTGGCGACATGCGCCTGCCGCGCGATGTCATCCATGGACAGCGCGTCGTAGGACGTGTCGGCGAACAACTTCCGGCCGATGGTGATGAGTTCGGCGCGGCGCGCCAAGGAACGCTCGGTACCGCGTGCCCTGGGACGTGGGACGTCACGCTGCTGACTGATTTCCAATTTCGACTCTGACTCTCCAACTGGGCTGGGTCAACCGCAGTATGGCAGGTCGCGTATGTGTCAGGTCACAGCAGGCCGATTTGGGTCACAAGCATCGCGATCACCACGACAAGGGTCCAGCCCATGAGGTGCTCGGCGATCTTCGGACCGTCGCCCTTGGGGCCGCCGGTGCGGGTACGGGTGCGGGCGGCGCTGGCTGAGTGTGCGGTCATGGTGGCTCACAGAGGTCGGATGTGCGGTGGACTCCCCCGTTTCGTCCACCTTGCCATCCGTGTCGGGTTTTGCGCCGGAGACCTTGGTCACAGGGACCTCGGTCTCCGGCACGGGGTCAGCGCACGCCCACCGCCGCGAGGGCCTTGAGCTGGCGGGCGGTCGGGTGCGCGGGGAAGTAGAGGTAACAGACGCCGCCGGTACCGGAGGAGAGGTTTCCGGAAGCGTTGTACCGCTTGGTGCGCAGCCAGATGTTCTCCCACTCGCGCCGGTTGTAGACGCGGCGGACGGCCGGATCGGTGGCCGAGTTGGGGTCGTTGGCGATCACGTCGCCGTCGGCGGTGAAGCCGATCACGGTCATCAGGTGGCCGGAGGTGCCGTAGCCCGCGCCGGTCAGTTCGCTGCTGAGGAACGACTGGGACGTTATGGCCGGGATGCCCGCCGCGATCAGCGTCTCCAGGTCGCCGAGCGAGCCGAGCCGGGTGACCACGCCCTGGAGGCCCTTGTACGTCGCCGCGTAGGCGGCGTTGAACGGCCAGTTGCCGCAGCCCTCGTACTGGTAGTCGTAGGTGAAGCGGGCCGCGTTGTCGACCTGCGGGTCGGCGAACGCCGGGTCCACCCAGGCGAGTTGCTCCGGGGTGAGGCGGCCGCCCCAGTACTCGATGATCATCTGCGAGGAGGTGGGGCTGCACCAGGCCTCGCCACCGTTGTCGTACTCCGGGTACTGGCCGACGTGGATCTCCTGCGAGTACCGCGGGACGATCAACTCCTGTGCCAGACCGGGAGTTGACGCCGGGACGGTGAAGCGGTCCGGGATGTCGGAGCCCATCGCGCCGAGCCGCCACACGGTGGGGGTGAGCTTGGTGCCGGGTGTGCGGTAGAGGGTCAGGCGGAGTCGGTACGACGCGAGGCGCAGCCCTGTCGTGGCGTCGTCGATCGCGAAGGTGTCCGTCCAGATGGTGGACTTGCCGTCCGTCTGGTCGTCGACGGAGGTCCGCTTGATGTCCTGGTCGCCGGCCGCCCAGCGGCCCATCACGTACCAGGGGGTGTCCGTGCCGTCGGAGTACGTGCCGTGCAGCTCGATCTGGATCCAGGTGCCGGCCGGGGTGTGCGCGTTCCAGGAGGCGATGGTCTCCGTCGCCGGGACGGAGAGCTTGTGGACGGGGGACGTCCAGGTCCCGTACTCCCAGGCCGCCGTCTTCTGGGTGTGCGGGTCCGTGTAGTCGACGCTGCCGAGGGCGGCGCCGATCTCCAGACCCGGTCGGGAGCCCGCGACGGCGCGGGTGCCCCGGGCGGCGCCGCGGCGCCAGTCGGCGTACGTGGTCCAGGCGTGGTTGTCGACCGGGCGTGACGGGGCGCGGTCGGGGTCGGCGGTGTCGGCGGCGCTCGCGGTGGCGGCGACCGCCGGGCCCGTGCCGCTCACCACGGCGGCGGCGACCGCGGCGGCCAGGACGGTTCTGCGGGACGGATGTTCGGCTCTGCTCATGGGCGGAAGACCCCCGGGTTTTCCGAGTCGGGACAGATCCAGTCGGGACAGATCCAATGGACGACTGTGCGCCCACTATGAACACACACGGCACTCCGCTGCCAGCACTTCGAACCTCGCCACACCCACCAATATTGGTATCGACCAGTGGTATGAGCTGGGGCGGGAGCCACCGCTCCCTAGACTGTCCCGGCGACCTGCGGCATCACCCGCCCCACGACCTCCCGGGACCAGCCATGCACGACCTCGCCCACCGTCTGAGCAAGCTGCCCCCGTCCTGCGGCCCGGTCCGGCTCGTCGGTGTCGACGGGCACGCGGGGTCCGGGAAGTCCACGTTCGCCGGGCAGTTGGCCGAGGCGCTGGGCGGCGCCCCCGTCCTGCACCTGGACGACCTCGCCACCCACGACGAACTGTTCGGCTGGACCGGGCGGCTGCTGAGCCAGGTGATCACCCCGCTCGGCCGCGGCGAGACCGCCCACTACGCCCCCTACGACTGGCACGCCCGCCACTTCGCGGCGCCCCGCGCACTGCCGCCCGCGCCCGTGGTCCTCGTCGAGGGCGTCGGCGCCGGACGCCGCGCGGTGCGCCCGTTCCTCGCGGGGCTGCTGTGGATGGAGCTGCCCCGGGAGGAGTCATGGGCGCGGGGCCGGTCGCGGGACGGAACGGAGCAGCGGGACTTCTGGGACGGATGGGTCGAGGCGGAACACGAACACTTCGCCAAAGACCCTTCGCGCCCCCACGCGGACTTCCTGGTACGGCAGTTGAGAACGGGGTACGAGGTGCTGGCGGGGCCTTCAGGGGCGGTTGGACCGGACCATGGGGTCACCCACGGTGACGGACCGCCCGCAGTGTGCTGAACTTGTGAAGACCCTTCCGCTCGAACTTGCTTGAGTGCCTCAACTCGGCTTGACCCAGGGGCCGTACAGGTCTTACGTTCTGAATGTGCGGCCGGTTCGAAGCCGCCCAGAGTCGCGAAGCCCCCGGTTGTTCCCCCGTGATCGGGGGCTTCGTTCTGCTCCCAGCACGTTTTCCGGCCGTTACGAGCCGTGATTTGCTCACCCTGGGTCACCGTCCTGAGTGCGCCCCATCTGCTCCCACCTCGTCAAACGGCCTGTGCGGCACCCTTCGATGGGCGACTGCCCCGCAGGTACGATGCCCAGGGTGCGACCGACGGACGGCTGCTTCGCGCACCACGGCAACTCCCGTCCACGGCACAGCGGTTCGACCCAGACTGCCGACGGGCGCCGGCCCGGCGGCGAATCAACGGGGGCACGGTTTGTGGGGGGACGTGATGGACTTCGGCACGCAGGGCCCCGAGGCCCCGGCCGACCTCGCGTGGCTGCGAGGCGTGGACGCCTACACGATGGGCGCCTATCCGCAGGCGGAGGAGGAGTTCCGCACCGCGGTACGGATGGATCCCGGGATGGCCGACGGCTGGCTCGGACTGCACGCGCTGCGCGTCGACACGACGACCGCGCTGCTGCGGATGTACCGGCACCGGGAACGTTTCGGGGAACAGCGCACCAGGCACCGCCGTACGCTCAACTCCTGGTACTGGCTGGGCTGGTGGGTCCAGCCCGTGCTGGAGAGCCCGCGTGATCTGCTGCTCGCGCACGCCTCGCACTGGCTGGACGGCCGTCATGTGCCGGAGCTGGACCGGGCGTTGGCGGGACTCCCGCCCGTGGACACCGACCACCAGGTCCGCTTCCTGCACGCGTGCCGGGCCTATCTGGTCAAGGACTGGGAGCAGCTGGTCCGGCACACGGATCCGCTGATCAACGATCAACTCCTGGGCATCGAGGCCGGGTTGTTCGGCGGCATGGCCCGGGTGCGGCTGGAGATGTACGGCCAGGGCGAGCCGCTGCTGTCCTCGGCGCTGATGCGCTGTCGCAGCGAACAGCCGCAGCGCAAGGAGTTGCGGTACTGGCTGGCGCGGGCCCACGAGGGCACCGGGCGCAGCGCCGCCGCGCTCCCCCTGTACCGGGCGGTGCACCGCGTCGACCCCGCGTTCATGGACACCTCGGCGCGGCTCGCCGCGATCACCGACTCCGACGGGTACGACGGGTCCGAGGACGTGACCGACCTCGCGGCGATCACGCTCTCCGGCGGGCAGGACGCGCTGGAGGGGCCGGACGGGCTCGATCCGCTGTTCGGCGCGGAGGGGCGGGATCTGAAGCTGTCGGAGCCCGGTCTGCCGCCGACCGGGCCGTCGCCCTCCGCGGGTGACTCGGTGCGGGAGAAGACCGCGAATCCGGTGCTGCCGCTGCCCACGGGGCCCACCGATCCCGTCTTACTGGAGGAGGCGCTCAACGAGCTGGAGCGCATGGTGGGGCTGGAGCCGGTCAAGCGCCAGGTCAAGGCGCTGTCCGCCCAGTTGAACATGGCACGGCTGCGGGCCGGGCAGGGGCTGCCGGTCCAGCCGCCGAAACGGCACTTCGTCTTCTCCGGGCCCTCGGGTACCGGCAAGACCACCGTGGCGCGCATTCTCGGGCGGGTCTTCTACGCCCTCGGGCTGCTCGGCGGGGACCACCTCGTCGAGGCGCAGCGGGCGGACCTGGTCGGTGAGTATCTCGGTCAAACGGCCGTGAAGGCCAACGAGTTGATCGACTCGGCTATCGGTGGCGTCCTCTTCGTCGACGAGGCGTACTCGCTCTCCAACTCCGGTTACGGCAAGGGCGATGCGTACGGCGACGAGGCCTTGCAGGTGCTGTTGAAGCGGGCCGAGGACAATCGCGACCACCTCGTGGTGATCCTGGCGGGCTATCCGGAGGGCATGGACCGGCTGCTGGCCGCGAACCCCGGGCTGTCGTCCCGCTTCACGACTCGCGTCGACTTTCCTTCGTACCGGCCGCTTGAACTCACGTCCATCGGTGAGGTGTTGGCGGCGGAGAACGGTGACGTGTGGGACGAGGAGGCGCTGGACGAGCTGCGGTCCATCGCCGGGCACGTGGTCGACCAGGGATGGATCGACGAGCTGGGGAACGGGCGGTTCTTGCGGACGCTGTACGAGAAGAGCTGTGCGTACCGGGATCTGCGGTTGTCCGTGTATCCCGGGATGTTGTCGCGGGACGACCTGTCGACCCTGCGGTTGCCGGATCTGATGCAGGCGTATGGAGAGGTGTTGTCGGGGCGGGGGCCGGGTTCCGCCGGGATGTGAACTGCGGTACGCGAGTGGTCGGTTGGGTCTGTCTCTTCGTGGCTGCGGGTGCGGGTGCGGGTGCGTCGTGGCTGGTCGCGCCCGCGCGGCGGAGCCGCACATCGACACGGCCCCGCGCCCCTTGGGCGGGCACGGGGCACCGGTGTCCGTCAGGCGACGTCGGCCCCGGCCTGCCTCACACCGTGAACTCGCGTATCACCGTGTTGCGGAACACCGCGCTGCCGCCGATCGTGAACAGGGCGAGCCGGGTGTCCAGCAGGTACGGGAACACCTGGCTGGTGTGCACGTAGCGGCCGTCGCCGACGAACATCTCCACCGACGTGCGGTCGACCAGGATGCGCAGCTTCACCGTGCCGGCGGACGGGTCGAACGGGGTGTGGCTCTCCTGCCACTTGCCGGACGTGTCGGCGTTCACCGTGTTCCGTCGGTTGAGGAAGGCGTAGTCGGCGTAGATCCCGGCGTCGATGTGCCGACCGCCGTCCGGTGAGCGCCTCAACTGGAGTCCGGCGCCGGTGAGTTGGGACCAGGAGATCTCGGTCGTCACCTCGTAGGAGATACCGGTGTAGTCGAGCACCTTCGTGCCGTCCACCGTCACGTCGCCCAGGTTCACGGTGCGGGAGACGTGCGAGTCGAGGCCGTCGACGGGCCGGGAGGCGAGGTAGTAGGTGGTGTCGGACGCCCTCTCCAGGGTGATCTCGCGGACGACGGAGTCGGTGCCGTTGAAGCCGTCGCAGTCGATGGTGGGGGTGGTGGCGGCGTAGTCCCAGTTGTTCACCCAGCCGAGCGCGTACCGGGCGCCGGCGTCCACCGCGCCGCTCGCGTCCCGCTTCTCGAAGGTGACGGCGGCGTACCAGTCCCAGCCGTGGTCGAGCCACTGCGGGTCGCTCGCGTCGGCGGTGAACGCGCTGCCGTCGAAGGAACCCGTCCAGTAGGCGTACGTGTTGGGCAGCCCCGCGCTCTTCCCGTTGGCGCTCGCGCCGAGCACCCATTTCACGGTGCCGTCGGCGGCGGTGACGCGGAACAGGTCGGGGCACTCCAGGACGCCGATGCCGTCGTGGACGAAACCGTTCGCGTACGTCCAGGACTTGAGGTCGTCGGAGTGGTAAAAGCCGATCTTGTCGTTCTCGGCGAGGGCCATCACCCAGCGGCCCCGGTCCTCGTCGCGGATCACCTTGGGGTCGCGGAAGTCGGCGACGCCGGGGTTGGGCAGGACGGGGTCGGTGCCGTGGTTGGCGAAGGTGAGACCGCCGTCGGTCGAGTAGTACAGGAACTGCGCCTGGGAGTCGGTGCCGTCGCCGGGGGACATGGTGACGATGACGACGACCGCGCCCGCGCCGAATCCGGCCGTGTCGCCGGTGTCGACCACCGCCGAACCCGACCAGACATCGCCGTTGGGCGTGGTGTCCTTGGGCACGGCGACCCCGCGGTCGGTGAAGGAGACCAGGTCCCCGGTGGTGGCCAGGCGCCACGCGGTGCCGACGGCACCGGTGAAGTAGTCGGCGTTGTAGAGGTAGTAGTAGTGGTACTCGCCGTCGATCCAGACCGGCCGCTGCGGGTCGTTCTTCCACTGGTCGGGGACCGTGAAGTGGTACGCGGCGCGGTAACTCGCCCCGCACGCCGCGGAGTTGGTCCCCGACTCGGGCTTCGAAGCGGCCGCGGCCCTTCCGGCCGGCAGCAGTGCGACGGCGGTGCCCGCCGCCGATCCCGCGAACAGTGATCTCCTGGAAAACCCCGACGCTCCGGGCATGACACATCGTTCCTCTCATGGCGGCTCCTGCGAACGAGGACTGTAGACCTAACTCGATAAAGGTCAAGAGGCCTAACTCGTTAAAGGTCAAGCGTTCCCGACCCTTGACAGGCCTGCCGCCCAGTTCTCATCATCTGGGCATCAACCCTGAACTAACACGAGTTAGGCCCGTTGGATGACTGACTCGCACCTCCCCCGCCGCACCCTGCTGCGGTACGGCGCCTACGGGGCCGGAGCAGCCGCCCTGGCCGGGACCGCCGCGAGCTGGGACCGGCTCACCGGAGCCGACATCCCCGGCCGGGACGACGGCTCCCTCGTCGTCGCCACCCTCGGCTCCGCCTTCGACCCGGCCACCGTCGACGCCCTCACCAAGGGCTTCCACCGGCTCCACCCCGACATCCCGCTGCGGGTGAACGCGGTGCAGGCCGTCGACTGGTCGGACTTCTTCGCGAAGATCCTCACCCAGATCGCCGCGGGCACCGCTCCCGACCTGGTGTATGTGGCCACCGAGGGCGTGCAGTTGTTCGCCCGGCGGCTCGGCGTGTCCCTGGACCGCTGGGTGCGGCGGGACGCGGCGGAACTGCGCGAGTACTTCGCCGACGTCCACCCCTCGCTGGTGGAGTCGATGATGTACGAGGGCAACCTCTACCAACTGCCCATGGAGTTCAACGCCGCCGACATGTACCTCAACAAGCAGGTGCTGAAGCGGGCGGGCGCTGAGTTCCCGGCGGCCGACTGGAGCCGCGACGAATTCACCGCGCTGCTGCGGCAGTTGAAGCGTGGCGGCGGCTCGCACTTCACGCCGTACTTCTGGACCAACCGGCTGTGGGGCGGCGTGGTGCCCTGGCTCTTCGCGAACGGCACCAACCTGCTGAAGGAGTCGAAGGCGCCCGGCGGCTCCTGGCTGTGGGACGCCTTCTACCCGGCCGCGGACCGGCAGGGGCGCGGTGGGGGCTTCCGCTGGACGACCCCGCAGGCCACCACCGACCGGGTCGAGGAGGCGTACGACTATCTCGCCTCCCTCGTCCAGGAGAACCTGTGCACCCGGCCCGAGGGCGGCAACGGCAGCAATCTGGTCGGCGTGTTCTCCACCGGCCGCGTCGGTGTCACTCCGGCGGGCGGCTTCTGGGCGGGCGGCCTGCAACAGGCCGGCATGCGGGCCGCGGACTACGACGTGCAGTACTTCCCGCGTTGGCGCACCCAGCGCCACCAGTTCGGCGCGGCGGGCTACGCGCTGCTGCGTACCTCGAAGAAGCAGGAAGCCGCCTGGGAGTTCATCAAGTACGCGGCCCGCAAGGACACCATGACCCGGCTGTTCCGGACCAACCAGACCACCCCGGCCCGGCGTTCGATGCTGAACGCCGCCCGCTACGCCGCGAGCGGCCCGGCGCACTGGCGGGTCTTCTACGACACCCTCGACCGGTTTCCCGACACCGGCCCGATCCCCGCGCCGCCGCAGGTCGCCGAGGTGACCGACGTGCTGCTCAAGTACACCGGCACGGCGCTCGCCTCGCCGCGTGCGGTGGGTCCCGCGCTGCGCCGGATGCAGGGCGCCCTGGAGCAGGCCATGGAGCGTGCGGTATGACGAACACCCAGGTCCCGAACTCCCAGGTTCCGCCCGTACGTTCGCGGCCCGCCGCGCCACCCGCCGCCGCCGTACGGCCGTCCGTCCGTGACCGCGGCTCCCGGCTGCTGGCCGCGCTGTTCCTGGCGCCCACGGTCGTCGGCATCGTCGTCTTCACGGTCGTGCCGATCATCGGGTCCGTGGTGCTGAGCCTGTTCCACTGGAACGTGATCGACCCGCCCCGTTTCGCCGGCGGCGCCAACTACCGTACGACCTTCACGGATTCGACCGTCCTGGTCTCCTTCCGCAACACGCTCCTCTTCATGGTTCTCGCGGTCACGCTGCAACTGCTGATCGCGCTGGCGCTGGCACTCGCACTGAACGGGCGGATGCCGGGGTGGCTGCGGTCGGCGTTCCGTTCGGCGTTCTTCTTCCCCCTGGTACTGTCCGCCGCGTCCATCTCGGTGGTGATGAAGTACCTGTTCAACCAGGACTTCGGGGTGGTGAACTGGCTGATCGGCCTGGTCGGCGTCGCGCCCGTGCCCTGGCTGACCTCGGAGCACGCGGCGATGGCCACGGTGGTCCTGGTCTACGTCTGGCAGCAGTTCGGTTTCTCGTTCCTGCTGTTCATCGGCGGCCTGAACAACATCCCCAAGGAGATCCACGAGGCCGCCGCCCTCGACGGCGCGACCGGCCTGCGCAAGCACCTCGGCATCACGCTGCCGCTGCTGTCGCCGACGCTGCTCGTCGCGTCGGTGGTCGGCATCATCAACGCCCTTCAGGTCTTCGAGCAGCCCTACGTCCTCACCGACGGCGGCCCCGGCGACGCCACCCGCACCGTCGTGATGGTGATCTACGAAAGGGCCTTCGAGCAGCTCGACTTCGGCGAGGCATCCGCGGTGGGCGTGCTGCTCTTCGCGCTGATCATGGCGGTCACCGCCGTCCAGTTCCGGCTCAGCCGGCGTTTCGTCCACTACCAGTGAGCCGGTGAGCCGCATGAGCCAAGCAACCCCGAACCTGAGCCGCCTGCGTTATTCACTCACCCCCTGGGCGCGGATCGCCGCCCTGACGGTGTGCGCCCTGCTGACACTGGGCCCGGTCATCTGGACCGTCGCCACCTCGCTGCGCACTCCGGCCCAGTCCTTCGACCTGCCCCCGCAGGTCATCCCGACGCACCCGACGACCGCGGCCTACCGCGGGGTCTTCCAGCAGATCGACGTGTGGCTGCTCGCCCTGAACTCCACGCTGGTGACGGCGCTGGTCGCCGTCGGCCAGATGATCACGGCGGGCCTGGCCGGATACGCCTTCGCGCGCCTGGAGTTCCGTTTCAAGAGGCCGCTCTTCGGCCTGGTCCTGGCGACCATGATGGTGCCGTTGCAGGTCACCATCGTGCCGGTGTTCCTGGTGCTGAAGACGATGGGCCTCACCGACACGCTCCTCGGCCTGATCATCCCGGCCTTCCCGACGGCCTTCGGCACGTTCCTGATGCGCCAGTACTTCCTCGGCATGCCGAAGGACCTGGGCGAGGCGGCCATGCTGGACGGCGCGGGGACCTGGCGGATCTTCCGCTCGGTGTACGCGCCGCTGGCCACACCCGGCCTGGCGATCGTCGGCGTGCTGGCCTTCAACTACCACTGGAACGAGTTCTTCCGCCCGCTGATCCTGGAGACCTCCAGCCAGAACTACACGCTTCCGCTGGGTCTGGTCTCCCTGCAGGGCAACCTCGGCACCGGGTCCATCTCGGTGGTCCTGGCCGGGGTCGTGCTCTCGATGCTCCCCGCCGTCGCCGTGTTCGCCGTCGGCCAGCGCCCTCTCCGCGAGGGCATCACGTCCGCAGGAGTCAACCGTTGAGCCATGACCCCAACGCGCCGCGTTTCAGGGTCCGTCCGCCCGCCGGCTGGATCAACGACCCCAATGGGCCGTTCCGTTGGCGGGACCGCTACCACCTCTTCTACCAGCACAACCCCGACGCACCGGTGCACGCGAACGTCCACTGGGGTCATGCCTCCAGCACCGACCTCGCGCACTGGGAGCACCACTCGATCGCGCTCACCCCGACACCCGGCGGCCCCGACGAGGCCGGCTGCTGGTCGGGCTGCGTGACCGACGACGACGGCACACCGACCGCCGTATACACGGGAGTTGACCATGCCCACGCCGGACTCGGCACCATCTGCCTGGCGCGGGCGGCGGACCCGGACGACGAGTTGCTGACCGAGTGGAAGCCGCTGCCGACACCGGTGGTGGCGGGGCCGCCGCCGGGACTGGACGTGGTGATGTTCCGCGACCCGTTCGTCTTCCACCACGCGGACCGGCGCTGGGCCCTCGTCGGGGCCGGGCACGCCGACGGCACGCCGTCGGTCCTGCTCTACGACTGCGACGACCTGGCCGACTGGCGGTTCGCCGGAGTGCTGCTGGACGGCAACGACCCGGTGGCCGCAGGCGTGTTCGGCGACAAGTCGGTGGGCTGGGAGTGCCCGCACCTGTACCGGACGGCGGGCGGCGAGCACGTGCTCCTGGTGTCCCTGTGGGACGGGGATCCCTGCTCCACCGGATACCTGACGGGTCGTCTGGAGGCGGACAGTCAGGGCAGGTTGAGATTCGCCCCGCGCACCGGCGGCCGGCTCGACCAGGGGCGGGACTTCTACGCTCCCGCCGTGCTCCAGGAACCGGACCGCGCACTGCTCTGGGGCTGGTCGTGGGAGGCCCGCCCGCAGGAGGAGCTGGACAGGGCCGGATGGGCAGGCGTCCTCACCGCGCCACGGGTCGTCGACGTCCACCCCGACGGTTCCCTGCGGGTGAGTCCGGCCCCGGAACTCGAACTGCTGCGCCCGGCCGAGCCGTTCGTCACCGCGCCGGGCCGGCTTCCGCTCCCGGACGCCTACGACCTGACGGTCACGGCATGCGAACCGACCACGGTGACCCTGCTCCGGGACGCGGCGGGCCGGGAGCTGACGGTCCGGGCGGACCCCGCCTCGGGAACCGTCGTCCTCGACCGCGGCGCCTGGCCCCGGACCGGCAGGGAAGGCTCCGCCCCGATCACCGTGCACGTGCCGAAGGCACCGGAACTCGCGCTCCGGCTGCTCATCGACGGCTCGCTCCTCGAACTCTTCGTCGCGGACCGCGCCATGGTCACCGAGCGCGTCTACCGACGCCCGGGCGACATCGCCGAGCTGGTCGTCGACGGGCCGGGGGCTCGGGTCACGGGGTGGGCGCAGGATCCAGGGAGGCGCGGCTGACCACGGGGCAGGGCAGGCGGGGAACGGTCGCCCAGGTCACCGGCCGGGCGGCCGGACCGACGGAGGCGCGGCTGCCCAGAGTGCAGGCCACACGCGGACCAGGCGCCCGGGGCACCGGATGGGCGCCGCACCCCATGAGGGCACGACTGACCACACACGGGTCGGGCGCCCGGGCCACCGGGTGGGGGCTGGACCTACGGAGGAGCGGCTGCCCACGGGCCAGGGCAGGCACGGGCCGGGTCATCGGGTGGGTACCGGACCCACCGAGTCGCGACTGAGCACGGGCCGTGCGCCCAGATCACCGGGTCGGCGCGGGACCCACCGAGGCACGGCCAACCACAGGGCAGGGTAGGCGGCGGACGGTCGCGGGCGGTGTCTGGCCGGCTTCGATGGCGTCCAGGAGCAGTCGGGCCGCCGCCTCGCCCATCGCCCGGTGCGGGAGCGCGATCGAGGTGAGCGGCGGGGTGAGGAACGCGGCCATGTGCTCCTGGTCGTCGTAGCCGACCACCGACAGCTCGGCGGGCACGTCGATCCCGAGCCGGGTCGCGGCGTGCAGGACACCCGCCGCGACCCGGTCGTTGTAGCACAGGACGCCGGTGGGGCGGCGGCCCGGTTCGGCCCCGTCGAGCAGGCGCAGTGCCCCCGCGTATCCCGCGGAGATCTCCCCGCCGCCGCGCACGATCCACTCCGCGGGCACGGTGACGCCCTCGGCGCGCAGCGCCTCCCGGATACCGCGGGTACGTTCCGCCGAGGCGATGTCGTCCAGACCGCCGATCACGGCGAGCCGGCGGTGGCCCGCACCGAGCAGCAGCCGGGCCGCGGTACGGCCACCGGCCCGCTCGGCGGGGACCACGGCGGGCAGGGAGTCGTCCTCGGGCAGGCAGTTGGCCAGCACGGAGTGGGTGCGGCGCAGGCCCTCGGGGACGCGGACCCGGCGCAATGACATGGCCGCGTAGATGATGCCGTCCACGCGCCGGTCGAGCAGTTCCGCGACGGCCGCGTCCTCCTTGACCGGGTCGCCGCCGGAGTCGACGGTGAGGACGAGATGGTCCCTGTCCCAGGCGGTCTCCATGGCGCCGCGCAGCAGCCGGCCGGCGAACGGCGAGGACGCGATCTCGTCGGTGACCAGCCCGATCACGGCCGTACGGCGACGGCGCAGCCCCCGCGCCACCGGGTCGGGCCGGTAGCCCAGCTGGGTCGCGGCCTGCCGGATGCGTTCCTGGGTGGCGGCCGAGAGGTTGCCGTCGGCCCGGCCGTTGAACACGAAGGACACCGCGGTGTGCGACACACCGGCGAGCCGGGCGACGTCCCGCGACGTCGGGCGCCCGGTGCCCGTGCTCCTGCTCTCCTCGGCACCGCCCACGCCGCCCGCCGCCCTCGCCCAGCCCGTCCCAGTCGATCACCGCCCACCCTATCGGCGGGAAGCGCCACGGCACACAGGAGACGCTCGGGGCACGGCGGCGCGGGCGCCCGCCACGATCACCGGATTCTTCCCCGCGGACGGACGCGAAAGCCGGCGGCAGCAGGGCGCCCTGGCACTCGGTGGGGATCGCTCCCCCGAACTGCCAAAAGGCCCTGCTGCCGCCGGCTTCAGATCTCAGCCGGCCACCGCCTGCTTCAGTTCCACCGTGCGGGGCTGTGGCGGCACCTCTCGGTGGGCCGGGTCCGTCACCTCGCCGACCAGGAGTTCCAGGACGTCCTCCATGGCAACCAGGCCGAGTATCTTGCCGGACGCGCCGGCCACCTGGGCCAGGTGGGTCGCCGCCCGGCGCATCACCGTCAGGGCGTCGTCCAGGGGGAGTTCGGCCCGGAGCGTGGTCATGGGGCGCCAGATCTGTTGGGGGACCGCTCGTTCGGATTCCTCCAGGTCCAGGACGTCCTTGACGTGGAGGTAGCCCATGAAGGCGCCGGTCTCCGCGGCGATCGGGAAGCGGGAGTAGCCGGTGCGGGCCGTGAGGGCGACGATCTCGCCCGGGGTGACCGAGGGGCTGACGGTCACCAGGTCCTCGCGGCGCAGGAGGACGTCGGTGACCGGGCGGGAGCCCAACTCCAGGGCGTCCTCCAGGCGTTCCTGTTCCTCCGGGTCGAGAAGTCCGGCCTGTCCTGAGTCCTCCACCAGGCGGTTGAGCTGTTCGCTGGTGAAGACGGCCTCGACCTCGTCCTTGGGTTCGACGTGGAAGAGCCGCAGGATGCCCTGGGCTACGGCGCCGAGGGCCACGGTGATCGGCCTGCAGACGCGGGCGAAGGCGACCAGGCCGGGGCTGAGCCACATCGCGGCCTTCTCCGGCGCGGCCATCGCGAGGTTCTTCGGAACCATCTCGCCGATGACGAGGTGGAAGAAGACGACCGCGGCGAGCGCGAGGACGTAGCCGAGGGGATGGATCACGCCCTCGGGCAGGTGCATCCACTCGAAGACCGGCTCCAGGACGTGCGCGACCGTCGGCTCGGCGACCGCGCCCAGCGTCAACGAGCAGATGGTGATGCCGAATTGGGCCGCCGCCATCATCTGCGGCAGTCGCTCAAGGCCGTAGAGGACCTGGCGGGCGCGGGCCGTGCCGAGGGGTTCGATCTGGCTGCGGCGGACGGAGACGAGGGCGAACTCGGCGCCGACGAAGAAGCCGTTGGCGAGCACCAGCAGGACGGCGAAGAGGAGTTGGAGGACGGTCATCGGGCCGCCTCCATGACGTTCACCGCGGGAGTCGTGCGGACGAGGCGGACGCGTTCGGCGCGGTAGTGGCCCACCTGGCGCACCGAGAGCCGCCAGCCCGGGAGTTCGGCCTTGTCGCCGGGGGCGGGGATGCGGCCGAGGAGGTCGGCGACCAGTCCGGCGACGGTCTCGTACGGGCCCTCGGGGACGTCGAGGCCTATGCGCTGGAGGATGTCGACGCGGCAGCTGCCGTCGGCGTCCCACGCGGGCTTGCCGTCCTCCGGTAGTGCCGCGGCGAGTTCGGGGACGTCCTGGCCGTCGTGCTCGTCGCGGACCTCGCCGACGAGTTCCTCGACGATGTCCTCCAGGGTGACCACCCCGGCCGTACCGCCGTATTCGTCGACGACGACGGCGATCGGCTGTTCGCTGCGCAGCCGGGCCAGCAACGGTTGCACGGGCAGGGTCTCGGGGACCAGTACCGGGGCCTTGGCGATACTGGTGACGGACGTGCGGAGTCGGGCGTGCGAGGGGACGGCCAACGCGTCCTTGAGATGGACCATGCCGACGATCTCGTCGATCTTCTCGCGGTAGACGGGGAAGCGGGACAGACCGGTGGCGCGGGTCAGGTTGACCACGTCCTCGGCGGTCGCCGACGACTGGAGCGCGCTGACCTTCACCCGCGGGGTCATGACGTGCTGCGCGGTCAACTCGCCCAGCGACAACGTCCGTACGAAGAGATCGGCGGTGTCCTGCTCCAGCGTGCCGGCCTGCGCCGAGTGCCGGGCCAGGGAGACGAGCTCGCCGGGGGTGCGGGCCGAGGCCAGCTCCGCGGTGGGCTCGACGCCGAGGGCGCGGACGAGCTTGTTGGCGACGGTGTTCAGCGCGGCGATCACCGGGCGGAACAGGCGGGCAAAGGCGTGTTGTGGTGCGGCGACGAAGCGTGCGACCTGCAAGGGCCGCGACACCGCCCAGTTCTTGGGCACGAGTTCACCGATCACCATCTGCACGGCGGAGGCCAGCAGCATGCCGACGACCACGGCGACGCCGGAGACGGCGCCCTCGGGGATGCCGATCGCGCTGAACGGACCGTGCAGCAGCTCCGCCAGGGCCGGTTCGGCGAGCATGCCGACGACCAGGGAGGTGATGGTGATGCCGAGCTGGGTGCCGGAGAGCTGGAAGGACAGCTCCTTGAGCGACTCGACGACCGTGGCGGCCCGTCGGTCGCCCTCGGCGGCGGCCTTCTCGGCCTCGGGACGCTCCACGGTGACGAGCCCGAACTCGGCCGCGACGAAGAAGCCGTTGGCCAGAATCAGCAGCATCGCCGCTCCGAGGAGCAACAAGGGGATGGTCATGCCGCCGCCTCGATATGTCGGGAGGGGGCGGCGCAGGTACTACAGGACGATCCGTCCATCGCTGGAGGGAGTCACTCCTCGGGTCGCAGGGTGCCTCTGAAGACAGGGGGGAACATCGGTGGCGGAGGCGGGAACGAAAAACGCCACCGACAACAGATTAATCAAGACATGGCCATCTACGGCAGATCCCTCAGGGACCGGTCCTCGGCGAGGGCCCGCAGAGCGCGCGCGTCGGCGATGGCCCGCTCCTTGGCGATACCGGGCTGGATGCCGAGCACGGGCAGGCTGGTGCCGTCGCTGAGGTTGAGGAAGACCCAGGGGTCGCCGGGGCGCAGATTCACCTGGAGGATCTCGGCCCAGGCCAGCCGGCGCCTGCTGACGATGTTCACGACGGTGACACCGGACTCGTCGGCGACGACCTTCACCCGGGCGAGCATGGCCAGTACGCCGAAGAGGAGGGCACCGGTGAGGACGAAGCTGAGCTTCTCCCCCGGGGTGAGCTGCTCCAGGAGCATCGCGACGGTCGTGATGACGACGAAGATCGCGATGCCCGCGGTGAGCAGCACGGCACGGGTGCGGCCCGGCCGGAACGTGACCGGCAGGGCGGGGAGTTGAGACATGGCTGGCGTGTTCCTCAGAGACGGCAGGCGTGGATGGCCGTCGTCAGGATGGCCCGGGCGCCGATGTCGTACAGGTCGTCCATGATCCGCTGGGCTTCCTTGGCGGGGACCATCGCGCGGACGGCGACCCAGCCCTCGTTGTGCAGCGGGGAGACGGTCGGGGACTCCAGGCCGGGGGTGAGCGCGACGGCCTTCTCCAGCTGCTCGACCCGGCAGTCGTAGTCCATCATCACGTACGTCCGGGCGACCAGGACGCCCTGGAGGCGGCGCAGGAACTGCTGGACCTTGGGCTCGGCGGTGTCGTCGGTCTCGCCGCCGGTGCGACGGATGACGACGGCCTCGGACTTCATGATCGGGTCGCCGAAGACCTCAAGTCCCGCGTTGCGCAAGGACGTTCCGGTCTCGACGACGTCCGCGATGACCTCGGCGACACCGAGTTCGATGGCGGTCTCGACGGCGCCGTCGAGGTGGACGACGGAGGCGTCGACGCCGTTGTCCGCGAGGTACTTGGCGACGATGCCCTCGTACGAGGTGGCGACCGTCTTGCCCTTGAGGTCCGCGAGGGTGTTCGCGGCGCCCGGCTTGGAGGCGAAGCGGAACGTGGAGCGGGCGAAGCCGAGCGGGAGGATCGGCTCGGCACTCGCGCCGGAGTCGATGAGCAGGTCGCGGCCGGTGATGCCGATGTCGAGGCGTCCGGAGGAGACGTAGATCGCGATGTCGCGGGGGCGGAGGTAGAAGAACTCGACCTCGTTGACCGGGTCGACGATCCGCAGCTCCTTGGACTCCCGGCGCTGCTGGTAGCCGGCCTCATGCAGCATGTCCGCCGCAGGTCCTGACAGGGAACCCTTGTTGGGGACGGCGATGCGCAGCATGAGGTCGGCTTCCTTCGCGTGAAGAGTGGTGAGGAAAGGGGTGAACTGTCGGAAACGGTTCTAAAGGGGTTTTACAGGTGGGCGTAGACGTCGTCCAGCGAGATTCCGCGGGCGACCATCATCACCTGCACGTGGTAGAGCAGCTGCGAGATCTCCTCGGCGGCCGCCTCCTTGCCCTCGTACTCTGCGGCCATCCACACTTCGGCGGCTTCTTCCACGACCTTCTTGCCGATGGCATGGACGCCCTTGCCGACCAGCTCTGCGGTGCGGGAAGTGGCGGGGTCGCCGGTGGCGGCCTTCTGCTGGAGCTCGGTGAAGAGCTCCTCGAACGTCTTATTGGACATGGTGCTGCCCACCCTATTGCAAACAATCGTGGGCTTAACGCCACGGTTCAGATACTGAGCGGAGCGTGGCCGCCGTCGCGACGGCCGCGGTCACCGCCTCGTGCCCCTTGTCCTCGTTCGACCCCTCCAGGCCGGCCCGGTCGAGGGCCTGCTCCTCGGTGTCGCAGGTCAGGACGCCCATGCCGACGGGGACGCCGGTCTCGACCGAGACCTGGGTGAGGCCCTGGACCACGCCCTGGCACACGTACTCGAAGTGCGGGGTGCCGCCCCGGACGACGACACCGAGGGCGACGATCGCGTCGTAGCCCCGGCCCGCCAACACCTTTGCCACGACCGGGAGTTCCCAGCTGCCGGGGACCCGGAGCAGGGTCGGCTCGTCGATCCCCAGGTCGTGCAGGGCGCGCAGGGCGCCGTCCACCAGACCGTCCATCACCTTTTCGTGCCACTGCGCCGCGATGACGGCGACCCGCAGGTCTCCGACGTTGCGTACGGACAGTTCCGGTGCACCCTTGCCGCTCACGTTCTCTGGTCTCCTCGGTGACTTCTGAAGGTGTCCTACGGGTATTGCCGGTTGCTCTTACTGGTTGCCGCAGGTGGACACGGGGGCCGTGTCCAGCCAGGGCAGGTCGTGCCCCATCCGGTCCCGCTTGGTGCGCAGGTAGCGGAGGTTGTGCTCGCCCGCCTGTACGGGCATCGGCTCCCGGCCGGTGACCTTGAGGCCGTGCCGGACGAGCGCGTCGGTCTTGTCGGGGTTGTTGGTCATCAGGCGCAGGCTGTGGACGCCGAGGTCCTCCAGGATCTGCGCGCCGGCGCCGTAGTCCCGGGCGTCGGCGGGCAGGCCGAGTTCCAGGTTGGCGTCGAGGGTGTCCCGGCCGCGCTCCTGGAGTTCGTACGCCCGGAGCTTGGAGAGCAGGCCGATGCCGCGTCCCTCGTGGCCGCGCAGGTAGACGACCACTCCCCTGCCCTCCTCCTGGATGCGCTCCAGGGAGGCCTCCAGCTGGGGGCCGCAGTCGCAGCGCAGGGAGTGGAAGACGTCGCCGGTGAGGCATTCGGAGTGGACGCGGACGAGGACGTCCTCGCCGTCGCCGATCTCGCCGTGGACGAGGGCGACGTGCTCGACGCCGTCGACGGTGGAGCGGTAGCCGTACGCGGTGAACTGGCCGTGTCGGGTGGGGAGTTGGACCTCGGCCTCGCGGCGGACGGTGGGTTCGGCGGCCTGGCGGTAGGTGATCAGGTCCTCGATGGAGATGATCGTCAGGCCGTGCTTGCGGGCGAAGGGGATCAGTTCGGGGAGGCGGAGCATACGGCCGTCCTCGCCCGCGATCTCGACGATCGCGCCGGCCGGGCGCAGGCCCGCCAGGCGAGCCAGATCCACGGCGGCCTCGGTGTGGCCGTTGCGGACCAGCACGCCACCGGTGCGGGCGCGGAGCGGGAAGATGTGGCCGGGGCGGACCAGGTCGTCGGGCTCGGCGTTGCCGCTCGCCAGGACCTGAAGCGTGGTCGCGCGGTCGGAGGCCGAGATGCCGGTGGTCACACCGTGAACGGGCGAGGCGTCCACGGAGACTGTGAACGCGGTTTTCATCGACTCGGTGTTGTCCTCGACCATCTGCGGGAGCCGGAGCCGGTCCAGTTCGTCGCCCTCCATGGGGGCGCAGATCAGGCCGCGGCACTCGCTCATCATGAACGCGATGATCTCGGGGGTGGCCTTCTCTGCGGCGATGACGAGGTCGCCCTCGTTCTCGCGGTCCTCGTCGTCGACGACCACGACGGGGCGGCCGGCCGCGATGTCCGCGATGGCCTGCTCGACCGGGTCGAGGGAGAAGTCCTCGAAACCGTCTGTGCTGTACAGGATCGGCGGGATAGAGGGGGGGACGCGATGGGGGTCCCCCCAGGCTTTCGGCTCTGGGGGAGTCTCGTTCAGGGCGGTGGTGGGTGACGGGCGGGCTGTCATGCCGGCGCTCCTTCCAGGACGGGCTGCGGGGTCTTGCGGGAGCGCAGCCACCAGTCGCGCATGCCCCACAGGACGAGTGCGCCGTAGATGACGTAGACGAAGCCGGAGAACGCGAAGCCGTTGGCGAAGTTGAGGGGGACGCCGACGAGGTCGACGAGGAGCCAGGCGAACCAGAACTCGACCATGCCGCGGGCCTGGGCGTACATCGCGACGACGGTGCCGACGAAGATGTAGGCGTCGGGCCACGGGTCCCAGGAGAGGGACGGGTACGCCTTGAAGAGGGCCGCTACGGCCACGGTCCCTACGGCGGCGGAGCCGGCCAGGATCGCGCGCTCGCGCCAGGTGGCGAAGCGGGGGGTGATGTGGCCGTCGGCGGTGCCGCCCCCGCCGCGGTTCCACTGCCACCAGCCGTAGACCGCGACGACCATGACGACGACCTGCTTGCCGGCGCTGCCGGAGAGGTGGGCGGTGGCGAACGCGGCGAAGAGGATCACGCCGGAGACGAACTGGGTGGGCCAGCTCCAGATGGACCGCCGCCAGCCGAAGGCGAGGCCGATCAGTCCGATGACGTTGCCGATCATGTCCGACCACTTGATGTGCTGGCCGAACAGGACGAAGGCCTCGGAGTTGAGCCAGTTCACGGGGTCACCTCACGCGCGCCCATCAGCCGCTCCACGTACTTGGCGATGACGTCGACCTCAAGGTTGACCGGGTCGCCGGGCTGCTTGAGGCCGAGCGTGGTCAGGCCGAGGGTGGTGGGGATGAGGCTGACGGTGAAGTAGTCCGGGCCCGCGTCGACGACGGTGAGGCTGATGCCGTCGACGGTGATGGAGCCCTTCTCGACGACGTAGCGCGTGAGGTCGGCCGGGAGGGAGATCTTGACGAGCTCCCAGTTCTCGGACGGCTTGCGCTCCAACACCGCGCCGGTGCCGTCGACATGACCCTGCACGATGTGGCCGCCGAGGCGGGCGCCGAGGGCCATGGGGCGTTCGAGGTTGACGCGGGAGCCGACGGCGAGGACGCCGAGGCTGGAGCGGTTCAGGGTCTCGGCCATGACGTCGGCGGTGAACTCGTCACCCTCGAACTCCACGACGGTGAGACAGACGCCGTTCACGGCGATGGAGTCGCCGTGCTTCGCGCCCTCGGTGACGATGGGGCCGCGCAGACGAAAGCGGGACGCGTCGTCGAGATTCTCGACGTCGGTGACCTCACCCAGCTCTTCGACGATTCCGGTGAACACTTCCCGGGTCCTCCTGCCTCATAGGGCACGGACTCCGGGGCCTGTCGAAGACGACAGAATGAAACGGACGAAAACACCGGGAACGACGCCGGACAGAACCCGTCCACACAGGACGAGCCGATACGGCGGCGCGCACGAATGCCCGCCCGCCGCGCACTGCCTCCCATCCGGACTTTAACCGTCGGTCCAGGAATTCCACCTGGTCAACCGGCCGCTGAACAACACGGACGGGTCGCGGACTATAACCGCCGGTTCGGACTTTCACCGACCCCGGAGTGCGCTGCTTCTGGTACACGGCAAGTGTGCCACGCCAGGCAAGGGTCCATCCAGGTGAAGGGTGTGGGCTGGCTCACAGACAGTGCCATTGGCCTTCTCAACCGGCCCCTACCTGCTGGATCATATGGTCTAGTCCTTTTCGGATCTCCGGAGGGGACACCCCTGGACCGGTCCGGCGGTGGTGACGACGGCCCTTGCCCACCGCCGGGCCACTCAGCGCGCCGCGTCTCTTCTGGCGATGCCGGTCGGCGTGCTGACGTTCGCGGTGCGGGGCGGGTTGTCGGGGGCGTGCGGGCTGTGATGAACCCGGACAAGCCGGGGTTTACCGGGGGCAGTTGGCCGGGGCGTGGCGGGCCTGCCGAACACCGGTGACCGCCAAGAAGCGGGCTCCGCACGGCAGTTGAGGGACTATCCGAACAACTCGCCCTGCGCGCCGTCCTGTGCCGTCAGCAGCGCGCCGCGCAGCACGGCGGCGCCGCCGAGGACGCTCGGGCGCACCTCTGCGGGCAACGGGGACATGCGGACGATCCGCTCCGCGACCCGTACGGCGAGTTCGTCACCACCCGCCTGCCCGACCTCGCCGCCGAGGACCACGCACCCGGGGTCCAGCAACGCGACGACCGACGCGACACCGAGGGCGAGACGGTCGGCGAGGGCGTCAAGGAAGCGGGTGGCGGCGGCGTTGCGGGGGCCGGTGTCTCGCGTGGGGTCCGGACGACGGGCGTCGACGCTCGCATCCGGGTCGCTCCCGGCGTCGACACCACCGTCCGAGTCACCCGCATCGGGCCCACCCCCGAGACCGACGCCGACATCCGAGTCCCCCACATCGGACTCACCCCCGAGACCGACACCGACATCCGAGCCACCCACATCGAGCCCACCCCCGGCATCGACGCCCGCGTCACCCCCGACACCGATGCCGCCCACCTCCGCGACAGCCCACCGCACCACCCCCGCCGCGCCGGTCCCCTCCCCCGCACCGTCGGCCCCCAACACCCCGCACTCCCGGGCCAGTTCAAGCACAGCCCCCGCTCCCGCCAACGAGTGGAAACCCCCCTCGCAGTCCGTCGCCGAAGGGAACCCCCTCGTCCCCGGTACCGGCAGGAAACCGATCTCGCCCGCACCCCCGGACGCACCCCTGCGCAACATCCCGTCCAGCACCACCGCCGCACCGATCCCCATGCCCAACCAGAGCAGCACGAACGTGTCCCGGTCGTGGGCCGCGCCGTCACGCTGCTCGGCCAGCGCCGCGAGGTTCGTCTCGTTCTCGGCGACGATGCGGGTGTCGGGGAGGCGTTCGTGGAGGGCGGCGACCAGGCGGCGGTGCCAGGCGGGGAGGCCGGTGGTGTCGCGGAGTTCGCCGGTGGCCGGGTCGATGAGGCCGGGGGCGCCGACGCACACCGTGTGGAGGTGTTCCGCGCCCGCCTCCTTCGCCGCCCGTTCGACCAGCGCCACGGCCTGCTCGACCGCCGGGCCCGTGCCCGATTCGCCGTCGATCGGTACCGACGCCTCCGCGAGCACCCGGCCGACCAGGTCGGAGACGAGCACGGAGACGCCCTCCGTACGGACGTCCAGCGCGGCCAGGTACGCGCGGTTGCCGACGATGCCGTACAACCGGGCGTTCGGGCCGCGCCGTTGCTCCCCGGATTCGCCGACCATCTCGATCAGCCCGGAGGCCGTGAGGCGTTCGACGAGGTCGGCGACGGTCGGCCGGGAGAGTCCGGTGAGCTGCTTCAACTGCCCTGCCGTCAGGGGGCCTTCGTGCTGCAGCAGGCGCAGGGCGAGCCGATCGTTGATGGCCCGGGCGGTGCTCGGGGATGCGGGCATGCCGGGAATCCTCCCAGATCGAGGGGGTGCGGCGGGCGGCCGGTAACTCTCTTTCTATCAGGCAGGGTTCCTGATAGTTTACCCGGCGCAAGCGGGACGAGAACGCGTGAGCAGGTATTTCTACGGCGGCGGGGACGCGCACAGCAGGAGGGGCCGGACAATGAGTGAAGTGGTCTACGACCGACGCGAGGTGAAGCGTGCCCGGTACGCCGTGGCGGCCGTCTTCGCGGTGCACGGCGCGGTCACCGGCTCGTTCGCGACCCGGGTGCCGTGGATCCAGGAGCACGCGCACGTCGCCGCCGGCTGGCTCGGGTTCGCCCTCGCCTTCGGGGCGTTCGGCGCCTCCTGCTCGATGCCGCTGGCCGGCTGGATCACCCACCGCTTCGGCAGCCGTACGGCCCTGCGCGGGCTGATCGCCATGTGGACCATGTCCCTGGTGCTGCCCGCGCTCGCGCCCAACCTGGTCACCCTGTGCCTGGCGATGTTCACGTACGGCGCGAGCGCGGGCATGGCCGACGTCGCGATGAACGCGCTCGGGGTCGAGATCGAGCGCCTCCTCGACAAGTCGATCATGTCGAGCCTGCACGGCATGTGGAGCGCGGGCGCCCTGATCGGTTCGGCGGGCGGCACCCTCGCCGCCCACCTCGGCTCGGACGCCCGTGTGCACCACCTGATCGCCGCCGTGATCCTCACCGTGCTCGGCGTGACCGCCTGCCACTGGGTGCTGGACATCCCCCCGGGTGTGGCGGAGGAAGCGCCGCCCCGGTTCACGCTGCCGCCGAAGTCCGCGCTGCTCATCGGCGCGGTGGGCTTCTGCGCGGTGTTCGCGGAGGGGGCGAGCCTGGACTGGTCGGCGGTGTTCCTGAAGGACCAGTTGGGTACGTCGGCGGGGCTCGCGGCGGCCTCGACGACCGGCTTCATGCTGACGATGGCGGTGGCCCGGCTGGTCGGCGACGGGGTGGTGAACCGCTTCGGCTCGGTGCGTACGGTCCGCGCAGGCGGGGTGCTGTCCGTGTTCGGCGGGCTGCTGATCGTCCTCGCGGAGAACCCGGCGCTGACGATGGTCGGCTTCGCGCTGCTCGGTCTCGGCATCGCCGTGGTCGTCCCGCTGTGCTTCGCGGCGGCGGGCCGCAGCGGCCCCAACCCGAGCCAGGCCATCGCGGGTGTCGCGACGATCACCTACACCTCGGGTCTTGTCGCGCCGAGCCTGATCGGCGGGGTGGCGCAGGCGACGAGCCTGGTCGTGTCGTTCTGCCTGGTCACGGTGTTGGCGGGCGGGCTCGTGGTCTTCGCGGGCGTGCTCCGCGCCGGGGACCGCGACCGCCCGAAGGTCAGCCCGCCGAGCGCAGCAGTGTCCGGCCCACGGACCTGAACCCCTCGCTCCAGGGCGCGGGGCGCAACGTCCCCGCGTCCAGCCGGACCAGGACCCGGGTACCGGTCGCATAGGTCGTCACTCCGTCCGCCGAGCAGAACCGGAAGCCGTACGTCAGGCCCGTCGTCCCCAGCCGGTCCAGCCAGAGGTGTACGGCGTACACCCCCGGCCTGGTGACCGGCGCCTCGTAGCTGATCAGCAGTTCCTTCACCACGTTGCAGGCGTCCCCGGCGCTCGCCCAGTCGCCGTCGAAGCGGACCCCGTGCCCATGCCACAGCTCGGTCCACGCCCGCTCGACGAGGAGCGGATAGCGGGCGTTGTGCAGCATGCCGAGCGCGTCGAGATCGTCGAAGTGCACGGTGACGGCGAGGAGTTGGCCGTAGGACAGGACGGTGGCGGGCGGGCTTTCGACGGTCACGGCGGGACTCCCGAGCGGTGCTGGTGGGGCGGTGGAGACTGTGGGGACCGCCCCATTCTAAGCGACCGCTCAGGAGCCCCTGTCGAGAAGGCCCTGCTCGGACGGGCCTACGGGGAAGGCCTACGGGAGGCCCTCCGAGTCCTTCGGGGTGGGCCGGTCAACCGGCGATCGAGTCCAGTTGCTCGGCCGCCGGGCGCAGCGCCCACAGGTCGCCGCCGGGCGGCGCCTCCAGCTTCGGCAGGGCGGCCTTCGCCTTCGCGTCCCCCGCGTCGGCCGCCGCGTGGACGACGTCGCTCGCCGCGTACCGGTAGAACTCCAGCTCCGGATGCGACCACGCGGCGGTCCCGGTCGCGGCCGGCAGCAGATAGTCCACCGCCTTCAACAGGCCCTGCCCGTCCGGGCCTTGATAGGTCCACAGGTTCACGCCGACGTGCCGGCCGATGGCGGCGAGCCGGGTGTACGCGACCAGGTCGAAGGTCGAGTAGTGCCAACTCCGCGTCCGGGCAAGCTCCTGCGGCTGGCTGCCGTCGCCCGCGATCTGCGGGTCGATGCGTTTGACGCGCGCGTCCAGCACGGTTCGCCTGGCCAGCGCCTTGTCGCCGGTCGCGTAGGCGAGGGCGGCCAACTCCATGTCGTAGAAGGTGCCGTGGTTGTTGGCGGCGGCTCCCTCCTCCTTGCCGAAGGCGCTGTTCTTCAGCCAGCCGAGGAAGTCGGAGTTCCAACCGGCCATCGCCGTACGGTCGTTCCTCGTCCAGCCGGGGGCGCCGGTGCCGAGGATCGCGACGGCGTCGACGACGCTGGTGTACGACTGGGAGAAGTCGATGATGCCGATGGCGCGGCCGTCGTACTTGCACGGGATGAACTGGGCGTGGTCCAGGTTGGGGTTCATCTTCGTGGCCGGGTCGAGGAACCAGGTGCGCAGGACCTGGTCGGCCTTGTGCGCGTAGCGCTTGTCGCCGGTGTAGTACCAGGCGAGCGCGAGGTCGTACGTCGAGTCGAAGACCTTCTCCACGTCCTGGCGGTCGGTTCCCGTGTCGACCTCGGGGTTGCGCTGGCCGTCACGCTGGACGTACGGGCAGCCCCACGGGTTGTCGGCGGTCGGGGTGGTCGTGGGCCACCAGTAGGGCGCCTGGCTCAGGTAGTCGTGAACGTCCCCGCCAGGAGCGGGCTTTGGTTTGTCCACGACCGTCCAGGGGCCCTGGTGCAGCCAGTTGTCGGCGCGGGCCGTCAACCGCTTCACCGCCCGCCGGAGTTGGGGATCCCCGCGGTCCAGGCGGAGCTTGGTCTGCTGGAGGCGGGTGCCGTCGAGGACGGCGGTGCGGGGGACGGCCGGCGCCGGGTGCGCGGAGGCGGAGGGAATGACGACGGCCGTGAGCGTGGCCACGGCGGCGAGCAGGACGCCCAGTCGGGATCTGGCACTCGACTTTGCACTCACCGATCAACTCCGATCAGGTATATGAACACTGTTCACGAGTGGAACCGTGCGAGCGTAGAACCACCAGGTAGCCGTGACAATGGTCCGGACCGATTTCACGTACAGAGAAAGCGACCCCACCATGGACCTCGGCGTGCGCTGGAAGCTGCACGGTGACGGGCGGACGCCCGCGCCCGGAGCGGTCGTCCGCCCCGACGAACGGCTCTCCTGGCCGCGCACGGTCGGGCTCGGCGCCCAGCACGTGGTGGCGATGTTCGGGGCGTCCTTCGTGGCCCCGGTCCTGATGGGCCTCGACCCCAACCTCGCGATCATGATGTCCGGCGTCGCGACCGTGATCTTCCTGCTCGCGACCAGGGGCCGGGTGCCCAGCTACCTCGGCTGCTCGCTGTCCTTCGTGGGCGTGGCCGCCGTGATCCGCGCGCAGGGCGGGACGAGCGCGACGGTGACCGGCGCGGTGTTCGTCGTCGGGGTCGTGCTGTTCCTGGTCGGGGTCGCCGTGCAGCGGTTCGGGGCGCGGATCATCCACGCCGCGATGCCGCCGATCGTCACCGGCGCGGTGGTCATGCTGATCGGCTTCAACCTCGCCCCGGTGACCGCCGCGACGTACTGGCCGCAGGACCAGTGGACGGCCCTGCTGGTCATGGCGTTCACCGGTCTGGCCGTCGTCTGTCTGCGTGGTTTCTGGTCCCGCGTCGCGATCTTCCTGGGCCTGGTCTTCGGCTACGGCATCTCCTGGGCGTTCGACCGGATCTTCGGCCGCATCCACTCGACGAGCGCGAGCGGCGAGGTCACCGACCACTGGCGCCTGAACCTCTCCGGCGTCGGCAGGGCCGACTGGGTCGGGCTGCCGTCCTTCCACGGACCGACCTTCCAGTGGTCGGCGATCCTGGTCGCACTGCCGGTGGTCATCGCGCTGGTCGCCGAGAACGCCGGACACGTCAAGGCAGTTGGGGAGATGACCGGCGACTCACTCGACGACAAGCTGGGCACCGCGATCTCGGCGGACGGCGTCGCGTCCATGCTGTCGACCGCCGTCGGCGGCCCGCCCAACACCACCTACTCCGAGAACATCGGCGTGATGGCCGCGACCCGCGTCTACTCCACCGCCGCCTACTGGGCCGCCGCCGGCTTCGCGCTCCTCTTCGGCCTCTGCCCCAAGTTCGGCGCCATCGTGGCCGCGATCCCGGGCGGGGTGCTCGGCGGAATCACCGTCATCCTCTACGGCATGATCGGCCTGCTCGGCGCGCAGATCTGGCTCAACTCCGGTGTGGACCTGCGCAATCCGCTGAACCTGGTACCGGCCGCGGCGGGCATCATCATCGGCGTCGGCGGGGTCACCATCAAGTTCACCGACAACTTCACGCTCAGCGGTATCGCGCTGGGCACGCTCGTCGTCATCACCGGCTACCACGCCCTGCGCTTCCTCGCGCCCGCCCACCTCAAGGCGGACCAACCCCTGCTGGACGAGGGGACGTCGTCGTACGACTCACCGGGCGAGGCCGGTCAGCGCGCCAAGTCGTAGGCGTACGACGCCGTGAACGTGCCGGCCGCGCCCCGGCAACCGTCCGACTCCCCCGGCAACTTGACCCACAAGTAGCCGTCGATCCGCGCCTCCCCCGTGTTGAGAGTTGGCGCCCGGCCGATCTTCCGGCCCGCCGGATCGCACCACTGGCCGTCGGCCGGGGCGCCGTTGCCGTTACGGCTGGTGTCGATGACCGCGCCGAGACCCGCGGGGCCGCCGAGGGCATCCAGCACCCTCCGGTCGTAGGCGATCTCGGCCGAAGTGGCGTGGAAATTCGAGACGTTGCTGAAGATCCCGTCGGAGGAGGCGGCGGAGGCCGCGCCCGCCTGCTTGAGCAGGGCCGCCTGCTGTACGGCCGGGTTCCAGTCGGAGTGGCCCGCGTCGTAGTACACGCGGGCCTTCGGGTCGGCGGCCTTCAGGACGCGGCCCGCGCGGGCCAACGCCTCGAAGCGGTCGGCGCGTTGGACCTCGGACAGGCAGTCGGCCTGGGCTATCGAGTCGGGTTCGAGGATCACGACGACCTCCCTGGAACCCAGTCCCGCCGCGAAGTCGTCGATCCACCCGTCGTACGCGTCGAAGTCCGCCGCCCCGCCCTCGGACGCCCCGCCGCAGTCGCGGTCCGGAATCGCGTACGGCACGACGACCGGCACCCGGCCCTGCGCGGCGGCGCCCGAAGTGACCGCGCGGACCCGGGAGGTGATCGTCGACGGTGTGAAGTCCGCGAACCACACCGCCTCCGGCTGATCGGCGATCCGGGACTCTATGACCTCGGTACGGGGGTCGTCGGGGTGAGCGCGGACCCAGTCCAGGACCTGGGACTCGGGGTGGCGGTAGAGGCTCGGGGAGACGGCCGCCGACTGCTTCTTGCCGGTCTTCTCGGGAGAGGGCGCGGTGGTGTTCTTCGGCTGGGCGGAGGTGGAGGCCGAGGAACTGGCCTTGGTGGACACGGGTGTTGACGGCACGTCAGGCAGCGGCACGAGCAGGGTCGCCCCGGTCCCATCGGGCCTCGCCTCGTTCGCACCGCGCTCGTCGTCCAGCGCGTTGATCATCCCGGTCACCGTGCCGACCGCGACCACGACCGACGCGGCCACGACCAGCACGCTCCGCCGGGCGAACCGACGGCGCTGCCGGCCACGTGAACCTGACACGCTGCCGCCCCCCTCCCGCGCACCGGACCCGTTCCCCCGTTCTGGGGAAGTGTCGGGCTCGGCGGCACCTCGGCCAGCCTAGGGCTGGGACGCTGCCCCCATGGGGCAATTGGCACACTTCACCACACCCGTGGACAAGGTCGTCTCCCGGCTGCGCGCGCTCGACGAGGAACTGCCCGCCCGGGACGGGATCGCGGTGTTCAACCGCGTCTATCTCGCCGTCACGGAGGCGGTCGACCGGAGTGTCGACGCCGGGCGGTTCGCCGACGCGCGGGCCGCGATCACGCTGGACGTACGGTTCGCGGAACGGTACCTGGCGGCCGTGGACACAGCGGCCAACGGGCGCCGCCCGCCCGCCTGTTGGCGCCCGCTGTTCCAGCTCCGGCGCCATCCCGGCGTACGACCGCTGCAGTTCGCGCTCTCGGGCATCAACGCACACATCGGTCACGATCTCGCGCTCGCCGTCGTGGACGCCTGTCGCACGCTCGACTGCGAACCGGCCGAGCTGGAGGACGAGTTCGACCGCGTGGGCGATCTCCTCGTGTCGCTGGAGGAGCGCGTCCGCGAGGAGCTGATGCCGGGGCCCGACCTGTTCCAGATCGCCGATCCGCTCACGCATCTGCTCGGCTCGTGGAGTCTGGAGCGCGCCCGGGAGGCCACCTGGACGGCGGCGCGGGCCCTGTGGGCGCTGCGCGGACTGCCCGATGTCGCCGAGGAGTTCACGGAGCGGCTGGACGCGGCGGTGGGATTCGCGGGCCGGATGATGCTCACGCCACTGCCGGACTGATCCAGCCATACCGGTGAGCAGGACCCGCCGGGCGGCCTCGCGCGAGTTACGTTGACGGTTCAAATGCCTGTTGCGAAGGAGCACGAGCATGGCCACCAGGTTGGGTCTCAGTCTTCCCCAGACGCACCAGTACGACATCGGCAAGGACGTCCCGGACGTGGCCCGCGCGGCCGAGGAGATCGGCTACGAGAGCCTCTGGGTGTTCGAGCGCGCCCTCTTCCCGGAGCCCGCGACGCAGGGGCTCTACGGCATGGAGGGCGTTCCGTGGCCCGATGAGTACCGCTCGGTCGCCGAACCTCTGGTGACGCTGGCGTTGGCCGTGTCGGCCACCCGGCGGGCCCGGCTCGGCACCAGTGTCTTGGTGGCCCCGCTCCACGGACCCTTCCAACTGGCCCGGACGCTCGGCACATTGGACGCGGCGAGCGGCGGCCGGGTGGTGGCCGGGTTCGGCACCGGCTGGTCGCTCGACGAGTACGCGGCGGCCGGGGTCGCCCCGTTCAAGGACCGCGGCAAGGTCCTGGACGAGGTGATCGACGTATGCCGTGCGGTGTGGGGCCCGGACCCAGTGGCGTACGAGGGCGGCCTGACCACCATCAACTCGTCGGTGGTCGGCCCGAAGCCCGCCCGGCCGATCCCCGTGCTGCTGCCCGCGATGAGCAAGAAGGCGCTGACCCGACTCGTCGACCGCGCCGACGGCTGGCAGCCGGTGGCCATGGGCGCCGAGCAACTGGCCGCCGAGTGGCGGACGTTGCGCGACCTGGCCGCCGAGCGCGGCCGTACCGAGCCCCTCCAGTCGGTGGCCCGGATCAATCTGCGGTACACCCCCAAGGCCTACGAGGGCGCGGACCGGCCGCCGTTCCACGGCAACTTCGACCAGATCGTGACCGACCTCGTGGCGCATGTCGAGGTCGGTCTCGACGAGTACTTCTTCGAGTTCGCCGGCGCCCCGCGCGACGCCGAGGAACTCAAGGACCTCGCCGCCGAGCTCTACACGGCGGCACGCGCCGCCGGGGTCTGAACTCCCGTCAGTCCTCGGGCAGTTCGACCGGCGCGATCTCGTCGTAGACGTCCCCCGGCCCGGGGTTCGTCGGGTCGGTCGTGCCGCCGAGCTGGTGCATGACGCCCCAGACCGCGTTCAGCGCGGTCTGGACGGCGCCCTCGGCCCAGCCGGCGGTCCAGGAAATGTCGTCGCCGGCTAGGAAGACGCCCCGCTTGTCCGCGGGCAGCCGGTCCTGCATGAAGTGGGTGAACAGGCGCCGCTGGTAGCGGTAGTGGCCGGGGAGGTTGGCCTTGAACGCGCCCATGAAGTAGGGCTCGTTCTCCCAGGAGACGGTCACCGGGTTGCCGATGACGTGCTTCCTGATGTCGACCTTCGGGTAGATCTCGCCGAGCGACTTCAGCATCACCTCCATCCGCTCGTTCGCGGACAGCGGCAGCCACTTGAGGCTGTCGTCGCACCAGGTGTACGAGAGGCAGATGACGGCGGGCTTGTCCGGGCCGTCGTCCAGGAGGTAAGTCCCGCGCGTCATACGGTCGGTGAGGGTCATCGACATGACGTCCCGGCCCGTCGGATTCCCCCTGTCGTCGACGGCCTTGTCCAGCCAGAACGGCCGGTCGACGGGAACGAACAGCTTCGAGCTCTCCATGTAGTGGGTGCGCTCGATCGCGGTCCAGTGGTCGATCGGGAAGAGCGAGTCGTCGCAGGCGATCTTCGAGAGCAGCATCCAGGACTGGGCGGTGAAGATCGCCGCCTGGTAGGTGCGGATGTCGCCGTTCGCGTCCGTCACCGTGATGCCGTTGCCGGCCGTGCGGTGCAGCCGGGTCACGGCGGGGCGGGGTGCGCCGCCCACGTGCAGGGAGGCCAGCGAGGTGCCGTAGGGCCAGTGGACGATCTTCTGGGGCTCGCGGTCCCAGAGGCGGAGCGGGAGTTGCTGGGAGCCGCCGACGATGCCGCGGTGGTGGTCGTCGGCCTCGGTGTAGACGACGCGCAGGATTTCGAGGATCGAGTTGGGGAAGTCGGTGTCCCAGCCGCCGGTGCCGAAGCCGACCTGGCCGAAGATCTCGCGGTGCCGGAAGGACCTGAAGGACTCGGAGTCGCAGAGGAAGCCGTAGAAGGTCTGGTTGTCGAGTTTCTCGACGAGCTTCGACCAGATCTCGCGGATGCGCGGGACGTCGCGTTCGCGCATGGCGCGGTTCATGTCGGAGAAGTCGGCGCCCTCTTCGAGGCAGGCGTTCCAGGCGTGCATCACGTCGCGGTAGACCTGCGGGAGGTCGTCGACGGTGGTCGCGTAGTGCGACTCGCCCTTGAGGTCGACGACCGTCGAAGGGGTCGCCTCCGCAAGGGGGTTGGGGAACGGCCGGGTCTCAAGTCCCACCAGGTCGATGTAGTGCTGGAGGGCGGTGGAGGAGGGCGGGAACCGCATCGCGCCCATCTCGGCGGTGAGGGACGGGTCGCACCCCTCGAAACCGACGGTCCGCAGCCGCCCGCCGATCTGGTCGGCCTCGTAGACGACGGGCTTGAGGCCCATCTTCATCAGCTCGTAGGCGGCCACGATGCCGGACAACCCGCCACCGATCACGGCGACTTCGGTGCCGTGCTCGGTCGCGGGTATCTGGCCGAGGCCCGCCGGGTGGGCGAGGAAGTCGTCGTACGCGTACGGGAAGTCCGGCCCGAACATGGTGATCGGCGGCTGCCGCTCGTCGGCGTGCTGGACGGCGTTGGGCACCGTGGACGTCATGGGGTACGGACTCCTAGCGGAACAAGAACAAGAGCAAGAACAAGTGCAGGAACAGCAGGGGGGATTCAGGCGAGGGACCCGTAGAGGGCGGGGCGACGGTCCGTCAGATACGGGTTCGCCGCACGGGAGTTGGCCAGGAACTCGGGGTCCAGGTCCGAGAGGAGGAGTTCCTCGCCGCGGCCGGCGCGGGTGCGGGCGACTCCGTCGGGTCCGGCGAGGGTGGAGAGGCCGAAGAAGTCGAACTCCCCTTCCTGGCCGATGCGGTTGATGTACGCCACGTACATCTGGTTCTCCCAGGCGCGCACCGGGACCAGTGCTTCGGCGACGAACTGGAACGGGTGCATGTTCGCCGTCGGGACGAGGAGCAGGTCGGTGCCGGCCAGGGCGTGGGCGCGGACGGGCTCCGGGAACTCGACGTCGTAGCAGATCATCAGGCCGACGGTCAGGCCGTTCAACTCGGCCTGGACGACCGGCTGTTCGCCCGGTGTGAAGTGGGCGCGCTCGAAGTCGCCGAAGAGGTGGGTCTTGCGGTAGTTGGCGAGGCGGGTGCCGTCGGCGGAGATCAGCTGGGCGGAGTTGTGCACGGCGTCGCCGTCGCGCTCGGGGTAGCCGTAGGCGATCGCGAGTCCGTGGCGGCCGGCGATCTCGGCGACCGTGTCGGCGGAGTCGCCGTCGGCGGGCTCGGCGAGGCGGCCGATGTCGTCGCCGATCGCGTATCCGGTGAGGAACATCTCCGGCGCGGCGAGCAGCCCGGCACCGCCGGCCGCGGCCCGGCCCGCGGCCTCGTCGAGGACCTTGAGGTTCTCGACGACGGAGCCGGGGCGGCCGGAGCTCTGCAGGAGGGCGGTGCGCATGTGTGTTCCTCACCGGTACGAAAAGGTTGAAGAGCCACCTATCGGGGCCCACCTAGACGGTACGGCCGACGGGCCGGGCCGGACAAGAAGGAGCCGTTGCGCGCCGGTGAGCGGTTCGTTGCGTGCGGGTGGGGCGGGGCGGCGATTCGTTGCGTGCCTGGTGAGCGTCGGCCGTCCCGGTGCGGCGGACCGGCTGTCAGACCCCGGGCATAGGTTTCCGCCCATGAATCCTGACCTGATCAACCGGCTCACACCCTTCCGCGCGGAAGCACTGGGGCGCGGGATACCGCCCGAGGACGTCGAGCGGTGGATCGCCACCGCCCGTCCGTCCGGGACCCTCGTCACCGGCGGGGACGGGCCGGTCGCCGGCAGGTTCGGCGGACCCCTGCTGCTGCCCGCCGACGCCCCCGACCCCTGGTTCCCGTTACTAGCCACCCTCGACTGCGCGGCCCTGCCCAAGGAGACGGCGGGCCTCCAACTGCCGCCCGACGGCCGCCTGTTGCTCTTCGGCTTCCCCGAGATGACGTACTACGGCGGCACGGCCGGTGAGGTCGTGTACATCCCCGAGGAGACCCCCGTCGAGGAGCGGAACACGAAGTACCCCTGCGTCTACGGCGAGGAGGGGGACGCGTTCGACGACACCGACACGCTCGCGATCTACGAGCAGTTCCCGCAGGAGGAGCTGCGGCTGGCCCCCGACATCTCCCTGCCGCACCACTTCCTCGCCCCGTCCCCGGACCCCGGCGAGGAGATCGGCACGCTCCCCGGCCATCCCCGCGCCTGGGACCTGGCCGAGGTGTGGGAGGAGACGTACGGCGACATCGTCGTCGACGGACCGCTGCACATCGGCGGGTACGCCTCCCACGAGTGCACGGAGACGGACCCCGTCACGGACGCGGCAGCGGAGGCGGAACAGGCGCACCGGCACCGCGCCGAGGCGGCTCCCGGGTCCACCGACGCCATGGAACTCCCCGCCCCCGAGGAGTGGACCCTGCTCGCCCAGTGGGACATCGGTCTCACCGGGCGGGAGGGCTCCACGCTGCACTGGGTGATCCCGCGCCAGGATCTGGCCGAACGCCGATTCGACCGGGCGCACGTGTCCTTCTTCTGGAACCCCTGATCCTTTTCTGACCCCCTGAAGGCCCGTGCCCAAAGGGGCGCGGGGAACTGCGCGCCCAGCCGCAACGAACCGGCAGCCGACAACGGACCTCCCAGCGCAGCACTTACCCGCGAGGCACCGCAAACACCGTGAGGACAGCCGCGTGGTCCGACGGCCAGCAGTTCGACGACACATCCGGCCAAGGGCCAGGCGTGCCGACCACGAACGTCCGGGAGTCGAGCACGGTCAGCCCCCGGTGCAGGACGTAGTCGATACGGTCCTGCGGCTCGGCCCGCCCGCTGCCGTCCTCGTTCACCGGGTGGATCGGTGACCAGGTGTGCCCAGGATCCGCGGCCGGGTCCGGGTGGGCCTCCCGGTACGAGTCGCGCAACCCCGCGTCCGCCGCCGCCTTCGTCACCGGCCACTCCACATCCGGCCAGTCGAGGTGCGAGGGGCTGTTGAAGTCACCGACCAGGATCACAGGGACGGCGTCATCGGCCACCTCCCCGATCCGGCCGAGGGCATCCCGCATCTGGGCGAGCCGTACCTCCTCGTGGGCGATCAGCTCGGCGGCCGGAAGCCCGTCGTAGGCGGACTCGTAGGGGCCGTAGGGCGTGCAGTCGAGGTGGCAGGTCCACACGTCGATCTCGCGGCCCTCGGCGACGGCGATCCGGACCCCGGCGGCGCCGTAGAAGCCGACGTCCGGATCGCCGAAGCGGGCGGTGATCGGGTGGCGGCTGATCACGCCGAGGTTCTCGCCGGCGCGGTGGTGGTGCCAGCCGAGCGCCTCGGCGAGTTCCTCGGCGGCGGTGCCGCCGGTCTCCTGGAGGCCGACCACGTCCGCGCCGGTCTCCGCGATGGCCTTGAGCTGCTTGGTCCGGTGATCGTCGACCTTGCTGCCGCCGAGCCAGAGATTCCAGGTCAACACGCGTAGCTCCGACGGCGGTTGGTGCGTCACCATCGCGCGCAGGTCCGCCGGGGTGACCCCGACGAGGCTGTCCCGTACGGTCCGGCCGGGGGCCGCGTCGATCGGGGCCAGCGACGGCACGGCGAGGACCGCGCAGCCGGCCGCCTCGGCGGAGCTGACGCCGGTCTGGGTGTCCTCGACGGCCACGCAGGCCGCCGGGTCGACGCCGAGGGCGCGGCAGGCGGCGAGGTAGGGGTCGGGGGCGGGCTTGGTGAGCCCGGTGTCGTCGGCGGTGACGGAGACGGCGAAGCGGCTCGCGCCGAGGGCGTCGAGGACGGTGTCGGCGACCGCGCGGGGGGACGCGGTGACGAGCGCCGTGGGGACGCCGTCGCGGGCGAGGGCGTCGAGCAGGTCGAGCGCGCCGGGGCGGGGCACGATGCCGGTGCGGACGCGGGCGGCGAACTCCCGGTGCAGGGCGTCCGCGAGGTCCGCCGCCGAGGTGCCCGTGGCCTGGGCGAGCCAGTCGGCGGTGTGCTCGACCGGGCGGCCGAGCACCTCCGGCTGGTCCGCGTCCGTCAGGGTTCTGCCCGCGACCTGCTCGACCGCCTCCCACCACAGCCGCTCGGTGTCGACGAGCGTTCCGTCCATGTCGAACAGGACGGCCTGGAGCGGGAGTTGGGCGTGGGGGGTCACGTTTCTCTCTTTCACTGCGGGTTCACAACGGGCCGGTGGGCCCTACGGGTTGACGCGTTCTGCCACGAGGACCGGCCGTTCCGGCAGCGACACGCGTACGGCGACTCCGGCGCCCAGGGTGGTGGCCTCGTGCGTGGGCAGGTCGGCCTTGACCTCGGTGCCGTCGCCGAGTCGCACGCTGACGCGGACGACCGCGCCGAGGAACGCGGTGCCGACGACACGCGCGTCTCCGGCCTCGTCGGCGTGCACGTGGATCGCCTCGGGCCGTACGAGCACATCGACTTCGGGTCCTGCCGGTGCCTCGCCGTCGACCGGCAGCCGCTGGCCGAGCACCTCCACGACCCCGTCCGAGAGCTGCCCCGGGAGCCGGCTCATCGTGCCGACGAACTCGGCGACGAAGGCGGTCGCGGGGCGGCCGTACAACTCGGCCGGTGCGGCGCACTGTTCGAGCTGTCCGGCGCGCATCACGGCGACCCGGTCGGCTATGGACAGGGCCTCTTCCTGATCGTGCGTCACGAAGAGGGTGGTGATGCCGAGTTCCTGCTGGAGGCGGCGGATCTCCTCGCGCAGGGAGAGGCGCACCTTGGCGTCGAGCGCCGAGAGCGGTTCGTCCAGGAGCAGGACGCGCGGGCGCAGGGCGAGCGCGCGGGCCAGGGCGACGCGCTGCTGCTGGCCGCCGGAGAGCTGGTGCGGGAAGCGCTCGCCTTTGTCGCCGAGCCCGACGAGGTCGAGCAACTCGGCCGCACGGGACCGCCGTTCAGCCGTACGGACCTTGCGCATGCGCAGGCCGAAGGCGACGTTGTCGAGGGCGTTGAGATGCGGGAAGAGGCTGTACGACTGAAAGACCATCCCGGCGTCACGGCGATGGGCGGGGACGTCGGTGACGTCCTTGCCGTCGACCAACACCTCGCCGGAGGTGGGGTGTTCGAACCCGGCGAGCATGCGCAGGGCGGTGGTCTTGCCGCAGCCGGAGGGGCCGAGCAGGGCCAGGAACTCGCCGGGCCGCACGGTCAGGTCGAGTCCGTCGAGGGCGATCGTGGGGCCGAACTCCCTTCGCAGGCCCCGGAATTCGACGGTGGCGGCGTTGTCCGTCGAGGTCTTCTCAAGCGTGGTGGCGGTCATGGATCATCCCCGGGACGAAGCGGTTTTGTCGCGCCCGCCGACACCGGCGAGCGTGAGGAGGAGTGCCCAGGTGACGACCAGGCTGAGCACGGAGACGGCGACGGAGAGCTGGGCGTTGGACCCGCCGACGCTGTAGATCCACACGGCGAAGGGCTGGAAGCCGAGCAGTTGGGCCACGGTGAACTCGCCGAGCACCAGGGCCAGGGTGAGGAAGGACGCGTTGAGCAACGCCCCGCGCAGGTTGGGCAGTACGGTCCGCACCAGCGCCTGCGGCCAGTTCGCGCCGCAGCTGCGGGCGGCCTCGACGAGGGTCTTCACGTCGATGGCGCGCAGCCCGGAGTCCAGCGCCCGGTACACGAACGGCAGCGCCATCACGACGTAGGCGAGGACGAGGATGAACGGAAAGCTCGGGTTCTGGATGGCGACGAAGGTCTCGAACAGCGGGGTCCGGGACAGGTAGTCGGGGCCCCACTTGAGGACGGTGGCGATACCGGCGACGAACGCGATCGGCGGCACCACCAGCGGCAGCGAGCAGATCACCTCGACGACCGGGCGCAGCCGGGGCGCGCCGAGCCGTAGCGCGACCATGGCCGGGACCATGAGGAGCAGGACGACGGCGATGGTGGCGGCGGCGAGTTCCAGCGAGAGCACCAGGCTGGAGGTGAAGCCGTCGGCGGAGACGATCTGGGTGTAGGCGTCGAAGGTGACGCCCTCCCCCGGCACGTCGACCGTGAAGACCACGGACGCGGCGAGCGGCACCAGGAAGTACAGGGCGGCGAGGCCGAGGACGACCCACCGCCAGAGGTTCAGGCGTCCAGCCATCGCGCGCTCCGTCGTTGCAGGGGCAGGTACACGGCCATGACCAGGCCCGCGACCAGGACCATGTCGAGGCTGAGGGCGAGGGCCACGTTCTCCTGGCCGACCAGCACGTTGCCGGAGATCGCGTCGGCTATCTGGAGGGTGACCAGCGGGACCGAACTGCCCACCATGGCCGCGGCGGTGGCGTACGCGGCGAACGCGCTGCCGAAGAGCAGCACGAATCCACCGAGCAGGGACGGCGCGAGGACCGGCAGGGCGACGTGCCGCCAGTACTGCACGCCGGTGGCGCCGTTGTTCTGGGCGGCCTCGCGCCACTGGGTGCGCAGGCCCTCCAGGGCCGGGGTGATGGTGAGGACCATCAGCGGGATGAGGAAGTACAGGTAGACGAGGACCAGGCCCCAGAAGCTGTAGAGGTCCCAGCCCTTGTCCTTCAGGCCCAAGTGGGTCGTCAGGACACCGGCGTTGCCGAGGGTGGCGACGAACGCGAAGGCCAGCGGGACACCGCCGAAGTTGGCGAGGACGCCGGACGCGGTGAGCACCGCCTCGCGCAGCGCGCGGAAGCGGGAGGTGACGACGACCTGCGCGAGCGGCAGCCCGAGCAGGGTGCCGAGGGCGCCCGCGAGGGCGGACAGCTTGACGCTGCCGATCAGCGCGGTGAGGTAGGCGCCCTTGAGTGACTCGGTCAGGTTGGCGGTGCTGTACGAAGTGGCGCCCGTCGTCTGGTTCTTGACGGTGAAGGCGCCGTTCAGCATCGCGACGGCGGGCACCCCGAAGGCGACCGCGACGAAGACGAGCAGCGGGACCACGGCGATCCAACTGGGGACGCGGCGCCGCCGCTTCACAGAAGCGGCGGCACCCACGTCGGCCCGCGTGAGCGTGGCCGTCATCCGGAGACGGCCTTCGCCCAGCCGGACGCGATGACGGTCTTGGCCTTGCTCTGCTGGGCCTCGGTCGGGAAGGCCGGCGTGCCGGAGACCTGCGGGAGCTTGGCGGCGGCGGTCTTGTCGAGCGTGCCGGCCGACTCCATCGAGGTCATCAGCGCCGGGCGCGCGTAGCCCTTGAGCCACAGGTTCTGGCCCTCGGCGCTGTACAGGTACTCCTGCCACAGCCGCGCGGCGGCCGGGTGCGGGGCGTCCTTGTTGATGGCCTGCGAGTAGTACTGCGCGTACTGGCCGTCGCTCGGGATGGAGACCTTCCAGTCGACGCCCTTGGACTTGAACTCGTCGGCGTAACCGGCGTTCAGGTAGTCCCAGTCGATGGAGATGGGCGTCTCGCCCTTCTCGACGGTGGCCGGGGTCGACTCGACGGGGGTGTAATTGCCGTTCTTCTTCAGCTTGTTGAAGAAGTCGAGACCCGGCTGGATGTCGTCGAAGGAGCCCTTGTTGGCGAGCGCCGCCGCGTACACGCCGCCGAAGGCCGAACCCGACTTGGTGGGGTTGCCGTTGAGGGCGACCTGGCCCTTGTACTGCGGCTTCAGCAGGTCCGCGAAGGTGGTCGGACAGGTCTTCACGCGCTTCGCGTCGCAGCCGATGGAGATGTAGCCGCCGTAGTCGTTGAACCACTGTCCCTTCGGGTCCTTCTGGCCCGCGGGGATCTGGTCGAAGGAGGCGACCTTGTACGGCGCGAGCAGGCCCTGCTGGGCGGCGCTCAGCGCGAAGGAGGAGCCGAGGTCGAGGACGTCGGGCGCACGGTCCTGGCCCTTGCGGGAGGTCACGGCGTTGATCTCGTCCTGGCTGGAGCCGTCCGGGTTCTCGTCCGTGATCTTGATGCCGTACTTCTTGGTGAAGCCGTCGATGAGGGCACCGTAGTTGGCCCAGTCGCGGGGCAGCGCGATGGCGTGCAGCGTGCCCTCCTTCTTGGCCGCCTTCACCAGGGCGTCCATGCCGCCGAAGTCGGCGACGGAGGTGGCGGTGGCGGCGTTCTTGCCGTCGGCGGTGGTCGACGAGTTGGTGGGAGCGGCGCCGCAGGCGCTGAGGGCGAGCGCGGCGACGACGGCGAGGGATCCACCCAGGACGGCGTTTCTCGGCGGGGACACGGTCACGGTCTCTCCAGGGGTGCGCACGAGGGTTTGAGCAGAGCGGAGAACTTGTCTGAACAAGTTGGCCTCAGTACGCCCGCCGATGGTGTCTTGTTCGTAAACATTGGCGAAACCGTGACCCCTTATTCCCTGCACACTCCTGGCTGACACGGATCACCAAGGGAACTCGACTACGCTGCTCACGCTGTGCACAGTGGCCAACTCGGAGGGGAAGCATGACGGCGCGACACGAGGAGATCGCCGACGAGCTGCGCAGAGCCATCGACCGTGACGAGTACACAGTCGGCAGCCTGCTGCCCGCGGAGACGGACCTCGCGGCGCAGTACGGCGTCTCGCGCGGCACGGTCCGCCAGGCCGTCGCGGCCCTCACCGCCGAGGGGCTGATCGGCTCCCGCCAGGGCGCCCGCCGGGTGGTGCTGGCCAGCCGCCGCAGCCAGAGCTTCGCGGAACTGCGCAGCTTCGCCGAGTGGGCCCGCGCGATGGAGCGCGAGGCGACCGGGCACGTGGTCGCGCAGGAGTACCGCCCGGCCACGGCCGAGGACGCCGTACGCCTCCAACTCACCGCGGGGATCCCTGTGTTGCACGTCCTGCGGGTCCGCGGCCTGGACGGCGAGCCGGTCCTCCTGGAGCGGACGGTGTACGCCGACTGGATCTCCCCCGCCGTCGAGGCGATCGAGCCGGAGTGCCCGTCGGTGACCCAACGCCTGTACGACGACACGGGGTTGGTCTTCGCCTACGGCGAGCACGTCATCGACGCGGTCGCCGCGGGCGCCCAGGACGCGGAGCTGCTGGGCATCCGCCGCACCAGCCCCCTGCTCCGGGTCCGCCGGGTCACAACGACCCGCGAGGGACGGCCGGTTGAGTGGTCGGACGACCGCTACCGCTCGGACGCGGTGAGCTTCAGCGTGCACAACTCGATAGGGAACAACGCGCTGGCACGCAAGACGGCGGAGTGAGCCCGGGGGCGGTTCGGGCGCTCAACCGGCCGCCACACAGAACTCGTTGCCCTCGGGGTCGGCCATCACGACATGGTGTCCGTCGAACTCGGTGAGCACCCGGCCGCCCGCTTCCACCAGCCGCGCGGCCTCGGCTCCGATCGCCGCCCATCTCTCCTCCGGGCCGCCCCGCACCGGCACGCGGATGTCCAAGTGCAGCCGGTTCTTTGCGGACTTGGGCTCGGGGACCTTGAGGATGGACAGGCGCGGGCCGACGCCGTCGGGGTCGCAGAGCCAGGCGCCGTCGTCCTCGGAGTCATCCTCCACCGGCTCGAACTGCGCGGCCCACTCGGCACGCGTGGCGAAGGGAGCGGGCGGTGGCTCGTCGACGTAGCCGAGGGCCGTTTTCCAGAACGCGGCGAGGAGCGGGGCGTCGTCGCAGTCGAGGGTGAGATCGATCCGTGCTGCCATGCCCTCGACCGTACGGCGCCCCACTGACAGTCGCCCCCGCGTGCTTACGTCGGCGAGCCCGACGAGAAACGCCGGAGCAGCGGCGACAGCACCAGCACCGACTTCGTGCGCTCCACGAACGGCTCCCCCGCGATCCGCTCCAGCACCCGTTCGAAGTGGCGCATGTCGGCGGCGAAGACCTGGACGACCGCGTCCGCGTCGCCGGTGACGGTGGACGCGGCGACCACCTCCTGGTAGCGCTCCAGGCCGCGTCGGATGGTGTCCGGGGAGGTGTTGTGCCGGCAGTAGATCTCGACGAACCCCTCGGTCTCCCAGCCGAGCGCCGACGGGTCCACCCGGACGGTGAAGCCGGTGATGGCGCCGGTGGCCCGCAGCCGGTCCACGCGCCGTTTCACGGCGGGCGCGGACAGGCCGACGAGCTGCCCGATGTCCGCGAAGGAGCGGCGGGCGTCCTCGGCGAGGGCGTGCACGATGCGTTCGTCGAGTTCGTTCAGCACGGTGGATCGATCACTTCTCGGGTGGTGCGGTGGGTGCCAGTCGGGAGCGGCGGTGGCCGTATACGAAGTAGAACACGAGCCCGACGGCCATCCAGATTCCGAAGACCACCCAGGTGACGGCCGAGAGGCTGCCCATCATCCACACGCACAGCCCGAAGCCCACGGCGGGCAGCACCGGCGACAGCGGTACGCGGAACGTGCGGGACATCTCCGGGCGGGTCCGGCGCAGCACCACGACGGCGATGTTGACCAGCGCGAAGGCGAAGAGCGTGCCGATGCTGGTCGCGTCCGCGAGCTGACCCAGCGGGATGGCGGCCGCGAGGACCCCGCAGAACAGGGACATGGTTCGGTTTTCGGCGATGCCCTGTTCAGCCCTCGTCCGGCTCCCCCGCGAGGGCCCGCGCCGCGGCCATGTCCTCCTCGTCGAACCCGATCCGCCCGGGCTGTCCGAACACCTCCGCCTGGGCGTCGATCCAACGGGTGTGCGCCTCCCACGCGGCCTGCTTGCTCATGCCGAGCGCGGCCCCGATCTGCGTCCAGGACGCACCGGCCTCACGGGCCGCGCGGACGGTGAGCTGACGGCCGTAGGCGGCCTTGCGGGCGACGACCTCGCTCAGGGCGAGCAGTTCCAGCGTCTCGGTCCGGTCGAGGGCTTCCGCGTCGCTGCCGAAACCGGCCAGGGACTCGCGGGTGCGGAGGTTGTCGAGGCGGGCGACCGCGGTGAGGAGGGTGTGCTCGGGTTCGATGCTCTGGGGTGTGGTCATGGATGCAGCGTTGCGTCAGGGCTGCTTGACGTCAAGGGGGCCTGACGGCAGTTCCTTGGTGAGGAAGGTGCAGGGGTCGACGCACTCGCGGGTGACCCCGTCACGGTCCTCGTACGACCAGCGGTCCACGTAGTCCGTCAGGCGCCGGTAGCCGAGACGGGCGTAGAGGTCCGCGGCCCTCGGGTTGTCTGCCGCGACGCCCAGGCCGAGGGCCGTACGGCCGTGCTCCCGGGCCAGTTCCTCGGCCCGCCGGATCAGCGCGCCGCCGATGCCGCGCGAGCGCAGCTGTGGGGGCCATACGGCGAGACCGTTGAGTTCCGGGCAGCCGGGCAGGGCGGCCCGCACCTCGGGAGCCGCGCAGCCGTCCCAGATCACCTCCGCGTGCCCGACGGGCCGGCCGTCCAGCCAGGCGACGAGATAGGTGCCCCCGCCCTTTTCCTGCCGCGCGAACCGGCGGGCATGGGTCGATACGGCCCCCGGCGAGCCGATGCACTGGTCGAGCAGCGCCACGTCGGCGGCCCGGCACACGGCGATCTCCATACGCCCGACGGTAGCTTCCGGAGCACGCCGACGGCCTCCGAATATCCCGGGGCCGGGACAACGGGGGCCATAGAGAAGGGAGTTGGTCGCTCCAGCCCACGCGCAGCGGCTCGCCCTAGAACGACAACCACCGCAGCACGCCGACAGCTCCCCGAAACACCTCGGCGCCCGGAGCAACAGGGGCCAATGGAAGAGGAGTTGGTCAACTCCAGCCCACGCGGAACGACTTGCCCCAGGGCGACAACCGCCGCGGCACGCCATCGGCGCCCCGAAGCACCCCGGACGCCGGGACAACGGAGGCCGTACGAAGGGGAATTGGCCATCCCCAGCCCATGCGCAACAGCTCGCCCCAGGACGACAACCACCGCCCTACGCCCATGCCCCGAAACACCCGGACGCTGGAACAACAGAGGCCACACAAAAGGAGGTTGGCCAGCTCCAGCCCGCGCGCAACACCCCACCCCAGGACGACAACCACCGCCCCACGCCCACGCCCCGAAACATCCCGGCGCCGGAACAACAAGGCCCGCAGAGCAGGAAGTCGGTCAGCTCCAGCTCGCGTGCAGTGGCTTGCCCTCCGCGTAGCCCGCCGCGCTCTGGATGCCGACGATCGCGCGCTCGGCGAACTCCTCCAGGGAGGCGGCGCCGGCGTACGTGCAGGAGGAGCGGACGCCCGCGATGATCGAGTCGATCAGGTCCTCGACGCCCGGGCGGGCCGGGTCGAGGAACATGCGGGAGGTGGAGATGCCCTCCTCGAACAGCGCCTTGCGGGCGCGGTCGTAGGCCGACTCGTCCGACGTGCGGTTGCGGACCGCGCGGGCGGACGCCATGCCGAACGACTCCTTGTAGAGGCGGCCGTTGGCGTCCTGCTGAAGGTCGCCGGGAGACTCGTAGGTGCCCGCGAACCACGAGCCGATCATCACGTTCGACGCACCGGCGGCGAGGGCCATCGCCACATCGCGCGGGTGGCGGACACCGCCGTCGGCCCACACGTGCTTGCCGTACTTCTTCGCCTCGGCGGCGCACTCCATGACGGCGGAGAACTGCGGCCGGCCGACGCCGGTCATCATGCGGGTGGTGCACATCGCGCCGGGGCCGACGCCGACCTTGATGATGTCGGCGCCCGCCTCGATGAGGTCCTTGACGCCCTCGGCGGCGACGATGTTGCCGGCCACGATGGGGACGTGTGGATCGAGGGCGCGGACCTGCTTGATCGCGCTGATCATCGACTCCTGGTGACCGTGCGCCGTGTCGATGACGAGCGTGTCGACGCCCGCGTCCAGCAACTGCTTGGCCTTCTGTACGAAGTCGCCGTTGATGCCGACGGCGGCGGCGATGCGGAGCTTGCCGTCCGCGTCGACGGCCGGCGAGTACAGCGTGGCGCGCAGCGCGCCCTTGCGGGTGAGGATGCCGGCGAGCTTGCCGTCCTTGTCGACGGCGGGCGCGTAGCGGCGGTTGGCCGCGTCCAGCCTGCCGAACGCCTCGCCCGGGTCGATGTCCGCGTCGAGCAGCAGCAGGTCCCGGGCCATGACCTCGGCGAGCTGCGTGAAGCGGTCCACACCGGTCAGGTCGGCGTCGGTGACGACACCGACCGGGCGCTGGGCCTCGTCCACGACGACACCGGCGTTGTGCGCGCGCTTGGGCAGCAGGGCCAGCGCGTCGGCGACGGTCTGGTGCGGGGCCAGCCGGATCGGGGTGTCCAGCACGAGGTGGCGGCTCTTCACCCAGGCGACGACCTCGGTGACGACCTCGATCGGGATGTCCTGCGGGATGACCACGAGGCCACCGCGCCGGGCCAGCGTCTCGGCCATCCGGCGCCCGGCGATGGCGGTCATGTTGGCGACGACCAGCGGGATGGTGGTACCCGTGCCGTCCGGAGAGCTGAGGTCCACGCCCTGACGCGATCCGACCGCGCTGCGGCGCGGCACCATGAAGACGTCGTCGTACGTCAGGTCGTACGGGGGCTGGATGTCGTTGAGGAAACGCACGTGCTGCACATCCCAGTCGATCAGAGGTGGTCCCCGGACAGGTCAGCCAGGGGGAAGAGCACGTACTTCATTGTCCCATGTCGGGCGCGATGCCATGCCTCGGATCATCGTCCAGGCAGGTCGACGGCGCCCCTGGAGGAACGCCCAAACGAACCTGTGATTCAGGTGTGGGCAACCTTCGGGACACCTCGCGTATCGAACGGGCATGACTTTCCACCGCACGGTGCTCGGGGCGGCGCTCGCCGCCGCGGTGCTGGCCCTCGCACCAGGATCCGCGGCGCTGGCCGCCGGTCCTTCCCCCTCGCCGACACAGCCCTACGCCGTGATCGAAGCGGACAAGCAGCTCAACGTGGGGGCGGTGGCGCAGTCGGTCCACGTGGGCTGGACGTTCTACGACGGCGGGGCGAACGTTCCCCCGCAGACGAACGAGACGCTCGTCATCGATGCCCGGGACCTGTCCGGCGTCGCGAGCGTCGCGGTCGGCGACCCGAGGTGCACGACCGCCGGGCAGGTCCTCACCTGCGTCGACAAGGACACCGCCCAGCAGCCGTACGTCGACTTCACCGTGCGGGCGGACGCGGGCGCCGCCGTCGGCGCCACCGGCACGCTCACGTACACCGTCTCCGCCGATCACGGCACCGGCGCGACCGCGGAGGCGAAGGTGGTCGTCGGCGTCCCGGATCTGGTCGTGGGCAAGGTTCCGGACGTGACGCACGCCAAGCTCGGGTCCCGGGTTGAGCTTCCGCTGCGGCTGCGCAACACCGGCGACCTGGCCACCGACCGGCGCATCATGCTGCGCTGGGAGTCGACGGGCGGGCTGGTCTTCGACCGGAAGTTCTCCAACTGCGCCTACGGCGACGGCGACGACCCCGTCGAACCCGGCAGCCAGGCGTCCGTCACCTGTGTCCTCACCGCCCCCGTGGCCGCGGGCGCCACCGTCGAGCTGAGCGGCCCGCTGACCGCGACGGTCGGCGAGCACGTCCTGACCGCCGTGACCGACTACTCGGCCGAGCTCCTGAAGCCCGGCGTGGACCCGGGTGGCGGCAGCCACCCGGGCACCGGGCCCGCGCTCACCCTGGTGCCCGCCTCCGGTGCGGGGGACGGTTTCGAGAGCGGTGCCACCGGCCGGGTCGACGTCTCGACCGACAGCTCCGCCGATCTCGCGGCCACCGCCGCGGTGACACCCCGCCGCACGGCCGGCGAGTGGACCCTGACCCTGAACGCCGTGAACCACGGCCCGGCCTCCGCCTACGGCGTCGGCGACAAGGCCGTCGCCCTGGTCGACGTGATCCTGCCCAAGGGCACGGTCGCGACCGGCAACGCCTTCGAGGAGGGCGAGGACGGCCCCTACGGCGCATGCTTCCTCTGGGTCAGCGACACCAGGACGGCACCCTTCGCGGCGGGCCATCGGCACTACGTCTGCCCCGTGCCGCGCGGTGTCGCCGCCGGGAGGAGCCAGCTGTTCGTGCTGTGGGTGAAGGCGGCCAAGGACTACACCGGCGCCAAGGGCGCGGCGACCGTGCGCCCCGGTCCGGCGGGCATCGCCCTCAACGACCGGAACACCGCCAACGACAGCGTGACCTTCACCTTCGACACGGCGGGCGCGTCACCGACGTCGAGCGCGTCGGCGTCCTCGCCGACGTCCGGCACGTCCGCCACGCCGGGAGCGTCAGGCGGCACGTCGGCCACACCGACCACCACGACGGCCGCGCCCGGCGGCACGCTGCCCCACACGGGCACCGGCCCCATGGCCCTCATCGCCACCGCGGCGGGCGGGGCCGTGGTGCTGGGCTCGGCCGCGCTCCTCGTCGCCCGCCGCAGGCGGCGTTCCCGCTGACGCGGAGCGGCCGGATCAGTACAGGAAGCGATGCAGCGGAGCCGACTCGGTCAGCAGCATCGTGAGCCGGTGGGCGAGGCGCTGCCACGCCTCGTCCTGCCCGTAGCTGAGTCGCACGTCCTCGTCGCCCGCCGCCTCGACCGCCGCGAAGAGGATGGCCGTATCGGCGTCGGGCGTGAGGTCCACCAGGGAGAGCACCCGGGCCAGCGCGCCGACCAGGCCGACGGCGGTCTTCTCGGGGGTCAGGACGGTGGTGCGGACGGTGGCCACGACACCCGAGGGGTCGGGCAGGTCCGGCGGTGCCACGAGGAGTCCGGACAGTTCGCGCAGCAGCGCGTACAGCAAGTCCGTTTCCTCCGTGGGCAGTTCGACGATGCGCAGCCCCTCGTGTTCCCAACGGCCGTTCGGCTGCCACACCTTGGGCCCCCGCGCGACCGCCTCGGCGAGTGTCTCCCGCACCCGCCGGAAGGCCACGAGCCCGTCCGCGAAGAGCGCGTGCCCGCTCACCCCGCTCACGGACTCGGCCAGGGGCGCCAGCAAGTGCTCTTCCACCCGGTCGCACTGCGCTTCGAGGTCCGGGTCCACGACCACGAGACGAACCGACGTGCGCTGCTCCTGTTGCTCCATACCGAACACTCTGCCAGCCGCCTCGGACAATCGGGCCAGGGCCTGTCCGGCGGATCAGGTCGCAGGAAATCGGCGGTGACTGATCGGCGCCGGTGAGCGGGGCCTGGTGCGTGCAACTGCAAGGCGGAGGAGGGCGTCGACGCGGAGCGTCGACAACCGACGACAACGCGGCAGATGTGCGTGCCAGGCCCCGCGTCTGCGACAAGATCCGCTGGACAGGCCCTAGGGCCTGGTTCCGCCCAGCGCGAGGACGACCGAAAGCTCCGGTGTGCGGTCGGCCGCGTCGCCGAAGACGTCGACGGCGGTCTCCCACTCGTCGGGCCGTGCCTTGGCGTACGCCTGCCAGTTCTCTACGACGACCAGCAGTCCCTGCTCCACCGCGCCCGCGGGCCACACGGTGTGGTCGCCGAGGCTGTCGGCGAGGGCGTCCCAGTTCCGGCCGAACCAGTCGGGCAGGGACAGCGCACGGGCACAGCGGTCCATCAGACCGGCCTTGTCGGTGACCCCGTCGAGGTCGAGCGTGACCGCTAGCTGCGTCATCTCAGTACCGTCCTGAACGACTTGTAGTGATCATCGGTGTAGTAGATCTCGGCGTCCTGCCCGGTGACAATGCGCCGGGCCCCGCGATCGCGCGAGCCCGGTGTCCTGACGGTGTATTCGTGGTAGTAGCCGCGCTTTTGCTGGGGCAGCAGCTTCTCGTAGTTCCCGAAGACGACCCCGTCCTTGGCGTACGGGAAGGGGCCGCCTTCGTCGATGAGAGCGACGGTCCGCCGTGCCTCGGCGGGGAGTTGGGAGAGCTTGACCGTCGCGGTGCCGGTACCGCTGGTGGTCGTGGAAGAACAGCCGACCGGCAGCAGGACGGCCAGACAGACGAGAAGCACCCGGGAGACGAACCGCAGCAGCATGCGCCCGATGCTGCCACGGCCGTCCCCGCACGACCTTCTGCCAGGGTCCGTCAGATCCCGTCGGGGTCCGTCCGGCTGAGCGCCGACTTCGGCGGGGAGCCGGCCGTCATCAGATAGTCGGCCGCCGCGGTGTCCGTCACCAGGCTGGTGACCAGACCCGAACGCAGCACCGCGTCGATCGCCGCCGCCTTCCGCTGCCCGCCCGCGATCGCGACGACCTCGGGGATACGGCGCAACTGGTCCGCCTTGACGGTGATGCACCGCTCACCCAGGTCCCGGCCGACCCGGCGGCCCTCGGCGTCGAAGAGGTGCGCGGAGGTCTCGGCGGCTACACCGAGGGACGAGTAGTGCGCCCGCTCCTCGTCCTTGAGCATGTCGTAGACCGTCGAGATGCCCGGCTCCCAGGAGCCGATGGAGACGCAGGCGACCGTGACCTTGTCGAAGTACTCGAAGGCCCGCGCGATCCCCGTCTGGTGGCGCAGCGCCTCCGCGGTGGCCGCGTCCGGCAGCAGCATCGGCGCGTAGATGGGGTGGGCGTCGCCGCCCGACACCTGCGCGGCCCGCCGTACGGCCTCGACCGAGCCGCGCTCGGCGGTCCCGGCGTCGTACACGCCCGTCAGCTGGACCACCGTGCAGGGCGGCAGCCGGTCGAGGGCGGCGGCCATGTGGATGGTGGACCGGCCCCAGGCCAGGCCGAGCACATCGCCTTCGTTGACCAGCTCGCCGAGCAGGTCGGCCGCGACCTCCCCGAGGTTCTCGGGATCGGGCGACTCCTCGCTGACCTCGGCCGGGGACTCGACCACGACGGCGTGCCTCAGGCCGTACCGGGCACGCAGCGCGTCCGAGCGCTCCGCGTCCAGTTCGGCCGGTACTCGGATCTCGATCCGTACGAGATCCCGTTCGAGAGCGGTCTCCAGGACCCGGGCCACCTTGAAGCGGCTGACGCCGAACTCCTCCGCGATCTGGATCTTGGACTTGCCCTCAAGGTAGAAGCGGCGGGCCATGGCCGCCGCCTGCACCAGCTCAGCGGGTCCCATCCGCATGGCTGACCGGCCCGCCGACATACCCGACACGGCGTTCTCCTCACTGCTGTTCACACTCTGGGTTCGCCGTTCATCCTCGCAGATCCGGCGTACTTGATCAGCCTTGATGGCCGCCGTTCACATACCTGCCGCTCAGTGGTCGCACGCCCAGGATGCCTTGCTCACGGCCCCTTCGGCCTGTGTGCGCAATGCACGTACCGCCGCGGCCGGGTCGGATGCCCCGTAGACCGCCGAACCGGCGACGAACACGTCGGCGCCCGCGTCCGCGCAGCGCTCGATCGTCGAGGCCGAAACTCCTCCGTCGACCTGCAGCCACAGCTCCAGTCCGTGCTTCTTGATCAGCTCCCGGGTGCGGCGGATCTTCGGCAGCATGATGTCGAGGAACGACTGGCCGCCGAAGCCCGGCTCCACGGTCATGATCAGCAGCATGTCGAGTTCGGGGAGGAGATCCTCGTACGGCTCGATGGGCGTCGCGGGCTTCAGCGCCATGGACGCGCGCGCTCCCTTGGCCCGGATCTCGCGGGCGAGCCGTACCGGCGCACCCGCCGCCTCGACGTGGAAGGTGACGGAGGAGGCACCCGCCTCGACGTACTGCGGCGCCCAGCGATCGGCGTCCTCGATCATCAGATGGCAGTCCAGCGGGGTGTCCGTCGCCCGGGCCAGCGACTCTACGACCGGCACGCCGAGGGTGAGGTTCGGGACGAAGTGGTTGTCCATGACGTCGACGTGGAGCCAGTCGGCGCCGGCCACTGCGTTCGCTTCATCGGCGAGGCGGGCGAAGTCTGCGGACAGGATGCTGGGGTTGATCTGGACGGCCATGCCCCAAGCCTGCCATGCCCTCCGGGGGTTGGCCGCATCGGTCCGTTGTGGATGCGCTCGGTTTTCGGGTGCCGGTCGTGTGTGGCTGGTCGCGCCCCGCGGCGGAGCCGCGAATCGACGCTGCCCCGCGCCCCTTTCGGGGCGCTCTTCCTGGACCGGGTCGAAACAGTGCCGTTCCGGTCAGCGGACCAGGGCGTGACCCGGGGTTTGGGGGAGCCCATGCTCGGCTGCACGTCACACGTCGTCACGGGGGAATGCGTAGTGGGCCGGACAGAGACAGAGTTGGTCGCGCTGCACGCACGGCATCTCAGCGCCGGGCGCGGGCGGCTGGCCGCGATGTTCGGGAACATTGTGGAGGAGTCCGCGCGCGGCGCTGAAATCACCTCCACCGACGGCACGAACTACCTCAACTGCGGTGGGTACGGCGTGTTCTTCGTCGGGGGCGGGCATCCGCGGGTCGTCGCGGCGGTGCGGGAGCAGGCGGGGCGGCTGGCGTTGTCGACCCGGCTGTTCCTGGACCCGGTTTCCGGGCTCGCCGCCGAGGCCCTCACCGGGGTCGCGCCGGCCGGTCTGGACCGGGTGCACTTCTCCGGGTCGGGGACCGAGGCCGTCGAGGCCGCCGTGAAGCTGGCCCGTGCGCATGGCCGACGGCGGTTGATCTCGATGCGGGACGGCTATCACGGCAAGACCCTTGGGGCTCTTTCCCTGACGGCGAAGGCGCTCTACCAGGACCCGTTCCGGCCCCTGCTGCCGGATGTCCAGCATGTGCCGTTCGGCGACACCGACGCGCTGGCCGCGGTGCTGGGTGATGGCGGTGCGGACGCCTGCGTGGTCGTGGAGCCGGTGCAGAGCGAGGCCGGGGTGATCGTGCCGCCGTCCGGATATCTGGCGGCGGTGGCCGCGCTGTGCCGCGAGCATCGCGCGTTCCTGGTGGTCGACGAGGTGATGACCGGGCTGGGGCGGCTCGGCTCCTGGTGGGGCTGCGCCGCCGAGGGCGTACGGCCCGACGTGCTCGTGACGGGCAAGGCGCTGTCCGGCGGGGTGCTGCCGGTGGCGGCCACGCTGGCCACACAGGAGGTGTTCGAGCCGTTCGACAGCGACCCGTTCCTGCACACCTCCACCTATTCCGGCGCTCCGATCGCGATGGCCGCCGTCAGCGCGACCATCGGGGTCATCCGGGACGAGGGGCTCGTCGAACGGGCCGCCGCCATCGGCGCCCGGCTGCTCCCCGCGCTCCGGGCCGTCGCCGCCGACCGTGCGCCCGGCCTGGTCCGTGAGGTGCGCGGTGCCGGGGTGCTGATCGGGATCGAGCTGGTGGACGCGGGGGCGGCCGGTGAGTTCCTGCTGGAGATGGTCGACCGCGGGGTGGTGGTCAACCACTCCCTCAACGCCCATCCGGTCGTCCGGCTGACCCCGCCCGCCGTGCTCTCGCCGGCGCAGGAGGCCCGGCTGCTGGAGGCCGTCGAGGGTGCCCTGACCGCGATGGCGAAGTCCCTGACCTGACCCTCTACGGCCACCTCCACCAAGGCTCCCGAAAGGCTGACGACGATGCCCGGCATCCCCAACACTCTTGAAAGCAAAGCGAGTTCACTCGGCCCGCCGCACCCACAGACCGTGTTACTCACCGGCGCCAGTGGCGTCTTGGGCACCGCCCTGCTGCCGTATCTCCGCCACCACCACGTGATCGCGCTGGCGCACCGCAGGCCCCCCTCCACCTCCGCCGAGGTCCTGCCCGGTGACATCACCCGGCCCCAACTGGGCCTGGACATCGCCTCCTACCGGCACCTGTGCGCACGGACGGACGCGGTGGTCCACGCCGCCGGCATGGTCGCCTTCGGGTCCGGCCGCGCCTCGATGCACACGGTGAACGTCGAAGGGGCCGGACGGGTCGCCCGGTTCGCGGCCGACGCCGGTGTCCCGCTGATCCACGTCAGCACCGCGTACGTGGCCCGCTACCGGGAGATCCTGGCCGCCGGCGGCAACCGCGCCGAGCGGGCCGGGAACAGCCCCGCGGACTACGTGGCCTCCAAGATGGCCGGCGAGGAGGCGGTCGCCGCGGCCGGGGGCAGCGTGACGGTCGTCCGCCCGTCGATCATCATCGGCGACTCCGTCACCGGCGAGATCGCCGAACCGCAGGGGCTGCACACCTTCGCCCAACAGGTGCTCCGCAACCGCCTGCCCTTCGTGCCGAGCGACCCCGCGAGCTACGTCGACTTCGTACCGCAGGACGTGGTGGCCCGCGCGATCGTGTCCCTGCTGGACGACGGCGCACACCCCGCCGAGTACTGGCTCAGCGGCGGGGCCCACGCGCTGACCTGCGACCGGTTGGTCCAGGTGATCGTCGAGGAGGCGGCGGAGGCGGGCATCGCGGTCCGGCCGCTGCGGGTGCTGGCGCCCGATGTCGTCGAACGGCTGGTCCGCCCGGCGTTCTTCGACGTGGTGCCCGAGTGGGCGCAGACCCGGCTGGACCGGCTGCTGGACATGTCGTCGGTGCTCTTCAACGAGGAGCCGCTGCCCAGTTCGCTCGCGGACCTCCCGGGTCTGGAGGCCGCGGCGGAGACACAGGCCAACGAGGACGCCTGGCGGGCGTCGGTGCGGCGCCTGATCACCGACCGGCTCGGCGCCCGGGCGTCGGCGTGAGCACCCTGCCGAAGACACCGGCGGTCCCCCGTGGCTGCCGTAGCGATCCCGCGGATCGAGGAGGAGACGGCGATGTACTTTCTTGAACCCGAGCGCGCGGTGCTGGACCGGTTCCTGCCCGGTCTGGACGAGCGGCTCGCCGAGTTGCCGCAAAGCGAGCGGGAGCGCCCGGGTGGACCCGCGCTCCCCCTGTTCAAGGCCGCGGGCGGCCCCGCCCTGCTGGTTCCGGCGGAACACCGCGGTCTCGGCATCGGCGCCGAGGACGCCGTGTCGTTGCAGCGCGCGATCGGCGCGCGCAGCCCCTCGCTGGCGGTGGCGACCACCATGCACCACCTGTCGGTGGCCGGGCTGGTGCAGGCGTACGAGGTCGCGCAGGGCATGGAATGGATGCTGCTGGAGGCCGTGGCGGACCAACGGCTGCTGGTCGCCTCGGGGTTCGCCGAGGGCCGGTCGGGACAGTCGATCCTCGACTCCTCCATCAAGGCGCACCAGGACGGCACCGACGTGGTGCTCAACGGCGTCAAGAAACCGTGCAGCCTGTCGGCGTCCATGGACCTGCTGAGCGTGTCGGTGACGCTCGACGACGGACAGGGCCCGGAACTCGCCGTGGCCGTGGTCCCCGCGGCCACACCCGGTATCTCCGTGCACCCGTTCTGGGGCAGCTTCGTCCTCGCCGGGGCGGAGAGCGACGAGGTCCGGCTGCGCGACGTCCACGTCCCGCCGGATCTCGTGGTCCGCACCGGGCTCGGCGAGGACCGCACGCTGGACCCGGTCCAGACCGTGGGCTTCGTGTGGTTCGAGCTGCTGATGTCCGCGTCGTACCTGGGGATGGCCAGCGCGCTGGCCGAGCGCGTGCTGTCGGCGAAGCGGGCGAGCGCCGCCCAACGGGCCGCGATCCTGGTCGAGTTGGAGTCGGCCATGGGCGGCATCCGCGGTGCCGCCGCCGCGATGGACACGGGCCGCCCGCTCGGCCAGGACGACCTGCTCCGCGCACTGGTCTGCCGCTTCTCGACGCAGGACACCATCGACCGCGTGGTCCCGCGCTGCCTGGAGGCGCTGGGCGGCATGGCGTACGTCTCCACCGACGACACCGCGTATCTCGCCGCGTGTTCGGCCGCGCTCAAGTTCCATCCACCGTCACGGAGTTGGGCCGCGGAGGGCATGTGCGCGGCCTTCGCGGGCGGCCCGCTGGTGCTCGGCTGAGCACCGTGCCCGCCCTGCCCCGAAAGCCCAAGACCCTTACGGAGAAGCCCATATGACCTGCCACGTACGTATCGAGGCGATCGTCCCGGACGGAGACGCCACCCATGTCTTCGACCGGGTCCAGGACTACGAGCGGTACACCGACCACACGGACACGGTCCGGTCCGTCACCGTGACGCCCGACGGTCCCGACACCGTGGAGTCCGCCTGGGAGGTGCACTTCCGCAGCGGTCTGCTCCGCTGGACCGAGCGGGACGTCATGGACCCCGTCGCCCGGCGCATCACCTTCGACCAACTCACCGGCGACTTCGCGAGTTTCGCGGGCACGTGGGACATCACCCAGGCCGGTACGGACGTGAGCGTCCTGTTCACGTGCGAGTTCGACCTGGGCATCCCGAGCCTGGAACCGATCATCAACCCGGTCGCGATGCGAGCCCTCGACGAGAGCATGGGCCTCATCCTGCGCGGCCTCCTGGGCGAGGACATACGGCTCACCGGCAGCCGCCGCGACACGGCCGCGGCGATGCGGTGAACGTCGGCGGGTCCGGCGACCCCCGGCCGTCCGTACACCCACCCCGCCTCCAACTGCCTTACCACCACGCCCACTTGCGTACCACCCGCCAACCTTGAGGAGAGCCCCGTGGACCAGCGCCGAACCGTCGTGCTCGACCCCTACGGCAGGGCAGGCCCCGAAGAAGCCGCCCGCCTCCGCGCACTCGGCGCCCTCGTCCCCGTGGAACTGCCCGGCGGTGTCCCCGCCTGGGCGGTCACCCGGTACGACCTGCTGAAGTCGCTGATGCTCGACCCCCGCGTCAGCAGGGACGCCCGCCGCCACTGGGCCCTGTACGGCAAGGTCGCCGGCGAGCCGGGATGGGCCTGGCTCTACAGCTGGACCAGCATCGTCAACATGCTCAGTTCCTACGGCGAGGACCACACCCGCCTGCGGAAACTCGTCGCCCCGAGTTTCACCCGGCACCGTACCGAGGCCATGCTCCCCCGGGTGCGGGAGATCACCGCGGGTCTGCTCGACGCGATGGCGGAGGTCCCGGCGGGCCAAGTCGTCGATCTGCGGGCGGAGTTCGCGCATCCGTTGCCGATGCGGATGATCTGCGACCTGTTCGGTGTGCCGGAGCGGATGCGGGCCGCGGTCGCGCGGCTCATCGAGGGAATCATGGACACCACCGGCACCCCCGAGCAGGCCGCGGACGTCCTCGAACAGATCGTGACGGTGCTGCCGGAACTGATAGCGGAGAAGAGCGAACACCCCGGCGACGACCTGACGACCGAGCTGATCACGGTCCGCGACCAGGGCGACCGGCTCTCCGAGGAGGAGCTGATCCACACCCTTCTCCTCGTCATCGGCGCCGGTTTCGAGACGACCGTCAACCTGATCGGCAACGCCGTGCACGCCCTGCTCCGCCACCCCGACCAGCTCAAGCAGGTGCTCGCCGGGCAGTCGACCTGGGAGCAGGTGATCCAGGAGACGCTGCGCTGGGCCCCGTCGATCGCCAACGTGCCGTTGCGCTACGCGGTTTCCGACATCACGACCGCCGACGGTACGACGATCCGCGCCGGGGAGGCCATCCTCACGACCATCGCCGCGGCGGGCCACGACCCGGAGCGCTTCGGCCCCGACGCCCACCTCTTCGACGTGGCCAGGAACGCGGACGGCCATCTCGCCCTGGGCATCGGCGTGCACCGCTGCGTCGGCGCCCCGCTGGCCCGCATGGAGGCGCTCACGGCACTGCCCGCACTCTTCGCCCGCTTCCCGGGCATCTCCCTGGCGGTGGAGGACGACGACCTGGAGCAGGTCCCGTCCTTCATCGCCCAGGGCTGGCGCGAACTGCCCGTCCGGCTCACTCCCCCAACTCCCTCCGCCTGACCGGGAGTCGACACGACAGCGGCCCCTCCCTCCGCACACCCCGCTCGGCGATGTCCCACCCGAGGTGCGAGAATCCTGCACTTCACCGGCCTTCAGCAGCGGGCAGGGCACCTCAGCGAAGAGGGAGATGGCATGGGCACGGGACAGCCGTTCGGCTCCTACCAGAACGAGATCTACCTGAACGGGCTCGGCGGCATCGTGCCGTCCTACCCCATGGCCTTCGCGGAGTTGGAGGACCGGGCGAGTTCCGCGCTGCCGCCCTCCGTGTGGTCGTACGTCGCGGGCGGCGCCGGTGACGAACGCACCCAGCGGGCCAACGCGACCGCCTTCGACCACTGGGGCCTGGTCCCCCGCATGTTCGTCGGCGCGGCCGAACGCGACCTGTCCGTAGACCTGTTCGGGATGAAGCTGCCCTCCCCCGTCTTCATGGCACCGATCGGCGTCATCGGCCTGTGCGCCCAGGACGGCCACGGCGACCTGGCGACCGCAAGGGCCTCCGCGCGCACGGGAGTTCCGATGGTCGCCTCCACGCTGACGGTCGACCCGCTGGAGGAGGTGGCAGGCGAGTTCGGAGAAACTCCGGGCCTCTTCCAGCTCTATACCCCCACCGACAGAGACCTCGCCGCGAGCCTCGTCCACCGAGCCGAACAGGCGGGCTACAAGGGCATCGTCGTCACCCTGGACACCTGGGTCACCGGCTGGCGCCCCCGCGACCTGTCCACCGCCAACTTCCCGCAGCTGCGCGGCCATTGCCTCGCCAACTACACGAGCGACCCGGTGTTCCGCGCCCGCCTCGCCCGCACCCCGGAGGAGGACCCCCAGTCCGCGGTCCTCCTCTGGACCCAGCTCTTCGGCAACCCCCTCACCTGGGACGACCTCCCCTGGCTGCGGTCCCTCACCGACCTCCCCCTGATCGTGAAGGGCATCTGCCACCCCGAGGACGTGCGCCGCGCGAAGGACGGAGGCGTGGACGGCATCTACTGCTCCAACCACGGCGGCCGCCAGGCCAACGGCGGCCTCCCCGCGCTGGACGCGCTGCCCGCCGTGGTCGAGGCGGCGGACGGCCTCCCGGTCCTGTTCGACTCCGGCATCCGCAGCGGCGCCGACATCGTCAAGGCCATCGCCCTGGGCGCCACCGCCGTAGGCATCGGCCGCCCGTACGCCTACGGCCTCGCGCTGGGCGGCACGGACGGCATCGTCCACGTCCTCCGCTCACTCCTCGCCGAGGCCGACCTGATCATGGCCGTGGACGGCTACCCGACACTCGCCGACCTCACGCGGGAGGCGCTTCAGCGCGTGGTGTGACAACCCACGCCAGACGCAGAGCCCCGAGCACGAGGGCTACCGGCGAGCCCGGATCGCGCACCGATGAGTTTCCCGCGCCGCGCCGGTCTACCCGCCGGAGTCCGACTCACGGAAGGCTGGCGCCATGCGGAAACTGATCTACGGCATGAACCTGACCCTGGACGGCTACATCGCCGCGGCCGGCGACGACATCGGCTGGAGCGGACCGCCGAGCGAAGAGCTGTTCCAGTGGTGGCTCGACCACGAGCAGGCGAACGGCCTGTCGCTGTACGGGCGCAAGCTGTGGGAGACGATGAGCTCCTACTGGCCGACCGGCGACCAGCAGCCGGGTGCCACCCCGGCGGAGATCGAGTTCGCGCGGAACTGGCGGGACACGCCGAAGGTGGTGTTCTCCTCGACGATCGACAAGGTCGACTGGAACACCCGCCTGGTCACCGGCGACGCGATCGCCGAGATCACCCGGCTCAAGGCCGAGGACGGCGCCCCCATGAACATCGGCGGCGCGACGCTCGCCGGCGCGGCCATGCGCGCCGGACTGGTCGACGAGTACGCGATCGCCACCCATCCGGTCCTGCTGGGCGGCGGCACGCCGTTCTTCACCGCGCTGGACAGCTGGGTGAACCTGAACCTGGTGGAGACGCGGACACTTCCCGGCGGCGTGATCCTGACCAGGTACGAGACGAGGCGCTGAGCGGCGGCACGGGAGACGTCGACATCAGCCGCGAGACCCCGCACGCGGCCGGCAGGTCACCCGGTCCGGCGGATGAGCGCCAGGTACATCGCGTCGGTGCCGTGCAGATGCGGCCACAGCTGTACGTCGGGACCCGCGCCGAGTGCCGGGACGTCCGGCAGGAGCGGGCGGGCGTCGATCAGTTCGGTGTGCGGGTACTGCTTGAGGATGTCGTCGACGACGGCCCGGGTCTCGGCGAGGTGCGGTGAGCAGGTCGCGTAGCCGACGACACCGCCGACGCGCACGGATTCGAGCGCGGTGCCCAGCAGATCGCGTTGCAGGGGCGCGAATGATTCGAGGTCCTCCGGGCGGCGCCGCCAACGGGCCTCGGGCCGCCGACGCAGGGCGCCGAGCCCCGTGCACGGCACGTCCATCAGCACGCGGTCGAAGCTGCCGGGACGCCAGGGCGGCCGGGTCCCGTCGGCGGTGATGACCTGGTACGGCCCCGGGTTCCCGGCGAGCGACTTCGCCACGAGTCCGGCCCGGTGCGGCGCCTTCTCGGAGGCGAGCAGCATCGCCCCGCGCTCGGCGGCCACCGCGGCGAGCAGCGCGGCCTTGCCACCGGGCCCGGCGCACCCGTCGAGCCACTTCTCGTCCGGCCCGTCCAGCGGCGCGTTGGCCAGCGCGAGGGCGACCAGCTGACTGCCCTCGTCCTGCACCCCCGCACGCCCTTCCTTCACCGCTGCCACGGCCCCGGGCTCCCCGCCCTCGCTGAGCCGCACGGCGTACGGCGACCAGCGCCCCGGCACCGCAGCCTCCTCGCGGAGCAGTTCCTCGGTGGTGGACCGGCCGGGCCGGGCGACCAGGGTCACCTCGGGCCGTTCGTTGTCGGCCTCCAGCAGGTCCTCGATACCGGCGCGACCGCCGCCGAGCGAGTCCCACAGCGCGGAGACGATCCAGCGCGGGTGCGAGTGCACGATCGCGAGGTTGTCCTCGGGGTCGTCGTCGTAGGGCGGCGCGACCCGCTCGATCCAGGTGTCGAGGTCGTCCTGCGCGACCTTCCGCAGCACGGCGTTGACGAACTTGGCCCGCCCGTCGCCGAGGACGACCCGGGCGAGCTCGACGGAGGCCGACACGGCGGCATGCGTCGGGATCCGCGTCCCGAGCAGTTGATGCACGCCAAGACTGAGCACATCCAGCACCGGCGGGTCGACCTCGCGCAGCGGCCGGTCGACACACGAGGCGATGATCGCGTCGTAGGTCCCCTGCTTGCGCAGCGTCCCGTACACCAGCTCGGTCGCGAGCGCCGCGTCCCGGGCGTCGAAGTCGCCCTTCTCGCGCGCCTTCCGCAGCAGCGGCGGCAGCACGAGGTTGGCGTACGCGTCCCGCTCGTCCACGGCCCTCAACGCCTCGAACGCGAGGAATCGGACAGGGTCCTTCTGCGGCCGACGGTAGGGCTTGCCGGGCTTACGGGGTCGCGGGGACTGCTCACTCACGAAAAAGGTGCTCCGGATTTCTGGCTGAGATGTGTGCCCAGGGTACGTCGCACGGGGGTGCGTGTGCGCGGGACGTCGGGGGCATGGGGGTACCGAAGGCCCTGCGGTGCCCGGGGTGCCGGGGGCCGGGGTGCCGAAGGCCGTGCAGTGCCGGGGCGCCAGGGGCCCCAGAGCGCAGGAGGTACCCGGAGTACAGGGGGGTGCCCGAGGCCCCGAACTGCCCGGGGTCCCAGGGGTCCCGGGATCTAGGAGGTCCCGAGCGCCCCGACACTCTCCCCCGCACCGATCCGCGCCCCGCGCGCCCAGTCCGCCGCCCGCATCGGCTTCTTGCCCTGGGCCTGGACCCACAGCAGCTCGACGGCGTACGAACCGGTGCCCACGTAGACGTTGTTCTTGCCGACGGCCAGCGCACCGGGCGCGAGGTCGGTCCGGTCCGGCACGGGCACCGCCTGGATGAGCTTGAGCCGCTCACCGCGGAACACGGTCCAGGCGCCGGGCGCGGGCGTGCACCCGCGCACCACCCGGTCCACCCGCAGCGCGGGAGCCGCCCAATCCACCTGCGCGTCCTCGACGTTGATCTTCGGGGCGAGGGTGATGCCCTCGTTCGGCTGCGGTACGGCCTTCAGGGTGCCGTCCTCGATGCCGTCCATGGTCGCGGCGAGCAGCCCCGAGCCGGCGAACGCGAGCCGGGTGAGCAGGTCACCGCTGGTGTCGGTGGGGCGGATCTCCTCGGTGACGGTGCCGTAGACGGGCCCGGAGTCGAGGCCTTCCTCGATGAGGAAGGTGGAGGCACCGGTGATCTCGTCGCCGGACATGACGGAGTGCTGCACGGGGGCGGCGCCGCGCCAGGCGGGGAGCAGTGAGAAGTGCAGGTTGACCCAGCCGTGGGCGGGGATGTCGAGGGCGACGCGGGGCAGCAGGGCGCCGTAGGCGACGACGGGACAGCAGTCGGGCGCGATCTCCCGCAGCCGCTCCAGGAACTCCGGGTCGCGCGGCTTGACGGGCTTCAGCACCTCGATGCCCGCCTCCTCGGCCCGCTCGGCGACGGGACTCGCCACCAGCCTGCGCCCACGCCCGGCCGGCGCGTCGGGCCGCGTGACGACGGCGGCCACCTCGTGCCGCCCGGAGGCGATCAGGGCGTCCAGGGCGGGAACGGCGACCTCGGGGGTACCGGCGAAGACGAGCTTCATGGGAGGGTTCGGGCCTCTCGGGCGGAGGTGGGCGGGCAGCGCACCAGTCTATGGCGCGTCCCGGCACAAGCGCCCGGCGGCTCACATCCGTCAACTCTCTGTCAACTCGCCGACAACTCACCGGCGCCCGCAGCGCACACCGATTCAGCGGGGGCGTACGCATATGCCCCTACGCCCCCTCCGCGTGACCAGCGGAGCGCACAGGCGTTGGTCAAGAAAGAGTTGACCTCCTTGGGCCGCATTCGCGCGGCCCGATCCTTTTCAACGCCGGTTCGAGAGGCTTGTTCATGGCCGACCACGCAACCCACGACGCCCAGGCTCGGGCCAGCCTGCACTTGCTGGTGCGGGACATCGAGCGGGTCCGCCGGCAGGTGGACGCACTGCGCACGCTCACCGCCCAGCTGGGCAACGTCTACCGCCCGCGCCGCTCCGGCCCGTCCACGGGCTTCGTCGTCTACGGACGCGCTCCCGCCCCGACGGTCCGTCTCGCGCAGGAACTGCGGGACAGTGTCGAGACCCTGGTCACGGCCGCCGTGGACTTCGACCGCTCACTCGGCTTCTCGTGGGACGCGGTCGGCTCGGCCCTGGGTGTCACCAAGCAGGCGGTCCACCGCCGCTACGGCGCCCGCCGCGCCGCGACCCAGGCCGCGGCCGACGCCGAGCGCACGACGGAGGCCGCGACGACCCGCCCGGTGACCGTCAACACGGGCCTCCCGACCATGCCCACGATGCCCGTCCTCCCCACGGTCCCCGCCGCCCGCTCCATGCCGACCCAGCCCACAGCGGGCAGCCCCACCCTCCGCGAAGAGGCCAGGCCCACAGCCTTCCCCAGCCCCCGCAACGGCTGACCCCACAACGAACCCCACCTGCCTCCCGGCCAAAACCCGGGAGGCAGCGCCATGCCAAAACCCACTCACCCGCAGCCAACACCCACACACCGCACCCGTGCACGGCCGCCCGCGAGTGATACCGCGTCTTCGTCTACGCCCACCGGCACACCCCACCCGCACGCGGCCGGCCACCGTCGGCAAAAACCCCACGGCAAAGGTCCATGCCTCAGCCAGCCGTAAACACCGGAACCGCGAGCGCACACCCGCCACCCGCCACCCGCCACCCGCCACCCGCCACCCGCCAACGGCGAGAACCCCCACAGGAAACGTCCACCTCTCAACGAACGGTGAACGGGCGGTGCGCGGGTGGGAGACAAACCGAGGCCGAAGGCCGAGGCAGCTCACCCAATATCCGGCGGATCAACACGCACCCGCACCACATCCCCCCCACCCCGAGCCATCCGAGCAGCCTGCGCAGCCTTCAACGCCGCAGCCAACGCCCCCCCACTCCCCGGCCGCACCCGAATCAACGCCCGCACCCACTCCTCCCCCACAGCCGGCCCCCCCACCCGCCGAGCCCCCCCACCCACAACAACCGGCACCGCCACAGGCCCCAACACCTCAGCATCAGAAGGCAGTTCAACAGCGGCAAGAAACTCCGCGACAGCCCCCGCAACCCCCGCCACCGCAGCCATCCGAGAAACCGGCGGAAACCCCAACTCCCCCCGCTCCGCAAGCTCCCGCACCGCATGCCCGACGGGATCCCACCGCACCAACGCCTGCACAGGCCGCAGGGTAGGTTCCGCAACCACGACAACGGTCCCCCCAACCCCCTGCGCCCGCACCAACGAACTCGCCGCGATCCACCGCCGCAACGCATCCTCCCCGGCCCGCAGATCAGGCCGCCCGAGCATCGCCCACCCGTCCAGCAGCAACGCCGCCGCATACCCACCCTCGGCAACCGGCTCGGCCCCCGGCGTACTCACGACCAACGCGGGCGTCCCCGGCACCGTGTCGAGCACCTGTTCCCGCCCGGACGTCCGCACCGGCACCGCGGGAAACGCCCGCCCCAACTCCTCCGCGGTCCGCCGCGCCCCCACGATCTGCGCCCGCAGCCGGAACCCCCCGCACTCGGGACAGTGCCAGGAGTTCTCCTCGACCCCGCACCACCCACACCGCAGCACGCCCCCGTCCTGCCCCTCCAACGGCCCCGCACAGTGCCGACACCGCGCGGCAGCCCGACACTGGGCACACGCCATCCGCGGCACATACCCCCGCCGAGGCACCTGCACCAGCACAGGCCCGTGCTTCAACCCCTCCCGCACCGCCTGCCAAGCCAACGTAGGCAACCGCGCGGCCCGAGCCGCCTCGTCCCGCGCCAAGTCCCCGTCCCCCACGGTCCGTACAAGCGGAGCGGCCCCCCGCACCTGCTCGCGCGACGCGACCAACGGCCGCGCCCACCCGCTCTCCACCAGCTGCGCGGCCTCCACCGTGCAACTCCAACTCCCCAACAAGAAGCCGCACTTGTCCAACGCGGCCCGCAACAGCAGCACATCCCGCGCATGCGGCTGCGGCGCGTGCGGCTCGCTGTGACTCCCGTCCCCGTCGTCCCAGATCGCGACAAGCCCCAGATCCTGAACCGGCGCGAACATCGCGGCCCGCGTCCCGACGACCGCGCGCACGGCTCCCCGCCGCACGGCCAGCCACTGCCGATACCGCTTCTCGGGCCCGGCATCGGCGGTGAGCAGCGCATGCCGCCCCTCCCCCAGCAGCGCGGTCAACGCGGCGTCGACCCGCCCGGCGGCCCGCCCGTCCGGTACGACGACGAGCGCCCCGCGCCCCGAGGCGAGTGTCGCGGCGACGGCCCGAGCGATCTCCTCGCTCCACCCGGGCCCCGGCAGCGCGTTCCACACAGCCCGCGGCGCACCCCCCGAGGCAAGCGCCTCCAGAAACCCGGCCCCGCGCTCGTACCGCGCCCAGGACCCCGCCTCGGGCACCTCGGGCGGCGGCAATGGCGTCGGCGACGCCTTCTGCTCGGCCCGAGCACTACGCGGCGGCACGGCGAGCTGCAGCACATCGGCAAGACTCCCGGCATACCGATCGGCTACGGCCCGAGCGAGCCCCAACAACTCTTCACTCAGCACCGGCTCGGGCGACACGACCTGCGCCAGCGCGGCAAGCGGCCCGGAGTAGTCGGACCCGGCCAGCCGCTCGACAAGAAACCCGTCGATCAGCCCCCCGCCCTCACGCCGCCCGTCCCGCACCCGATGCCGCCCGGCCCCGAACCTGACCCGAACCCGCACCCCGGGCTGCGCATCGGCGTCAAGCTCCTCGGGCACCGCGTAGTCGAAGTACCGGTCAAGATGCAGCACCCCCTTGTCGACAAGCACCCGCGCCACGGGCAACTCCTTGGCCAACGCGGCCCCCCGCCACGTCCGCGGCTTGGCCTTCGGCCCCTTCGCCTGCCGCACACTCTCCCGAATCAGCGCAAGCTGCTCAGGCGGCGCACCCTCCGCCCCACCGTCCCGTTCCCCATCAGCGCTGCTCACCCTTGCATTCTTACCAAACCCGACTGACAACGACCGCAGCCCGCCGCCCGCGCATGATCTTCTACTCCCCGCCGAGGACCTGAACGATCAGATGTTCAGCGAGGGCCATGTCCGCGTCCGGGTCACCGTCCCGGAACCGCCCCCCGGCCTCCGAGGCGGCGAACCCGAGCATGAACGTGGACAGCAGCCGCTCGGCCCGCGGAATCCGCTCCTCCTGGAGACCGGCGGCGCGCAGGGCACCGTAGACCGCGTTCCGAGGCCCGACGGCCTCCGGTGTGACCGCCGGCCGTTGGAAGAGCAGCAGGAACAGGTCGGGATGGCGGCGGGCCGTGGCCCGCATGCTGCGGGCGAGCAGGCGCAGTTGCTCACGCCAGTCGAGCCCGGGACCGGGCACCTCGATCTCCAGCAGCAGCCGCTCCACGAGGCCGTCGAGGAGTCCCTGCTTGTCGCCGACGTGCCGGTAGAGCGTCATCGGGTTGACGTCGAGTTCCTGTGCGACGGCCCGCATCGTGACGGCCGCCAGTCCCTTCCGGGTCGCCAACTCCCATGTCACGTCCAGCACTTGATCACGACTGATCCGCCGTGGCGTCACTTGACATCCTCCCTCGGAGCTACGTATACACAGTATACGTATACGTTGTATATATCGACGGAATCGAGGGAGTGCCCATGCTGACCGTCACCGGCCTGCGCAAACGCTGGGGCCCCGTCCAGGCCCTCGACGGCTTCGACCTCCACATCGAGCCCGGCGAGATCTGCGGCCTGATCGGCCACAACGGCGCCGGCAAAACCACCTTCGCCCGCACGGTCGCCGGCCTGGAGCGCCCCGACGCGGGCACAGTCCACGCAGCCGGAGTGGATCTCAGCACGGCCCCACGCTCCGCCCGCACCCTGATCGGCCTGGCCCCCCAGGAACTGGCCCTCTACCCCACCGCCACCCTCCGCCAGAACCTGCGCCTCTACGGCGGCCTCGCGGGTCTGCGCCGAACCGAACTCCGTGCCGAACTGGCCGCCGTAGCCGAGGAGTTGCTCCTCACCGACGTACTCGACCGCCCGGTCGCAACACTCTCCGGCGGCCAGCAGCGCCGCGCCCAGGCGGCCACGGTCCTCCTCCCCCGCCCCCGCGTCCTGCTGCTCGACGAACCCACCGTCGGCGCCGACCCCACCACCCGCGAAGCGCTGCTACGACTCGTCAGGACCCGCGCCCACGAAGGCGCCGCGATCTGCTACACCACGCACTACCTACCGGAGTTGGAGCACCTGGACGCCACCCTCGCGGTCGCCGCGTCCGGCCGCGTGATCGCCCGCGGCAACCGCGCCGACCTCCTCGACGGCCTGCCCGGCGAAGTCACCATGACGTTCACCGGCGCCGTACCGGAGCACCTCGCACAGACCTCAACTACCCCTGGCGAACTACGTTTCAGCACCCCAGACCCGGCACAGGAACTGGCCCGAATCCTCCGGGACCTGGGCCCCGACACCACCCGAGTCCGCTCGGCCACGATCCGCGAACCCTCACTGGACGACCTCTACCGCAGCCTGGCCACCGGTCAACTCCCCACGGAGACCCACGATGCGGCCTGAACTCACGTCGACCACGGCCCGCCGCACCTGGGTCATGACCCGCCACACCCTCGTCCTGCTCGTCCGGGACCCGGGAACCCCGCTCGCCTACACCGTCATGTCCCTGGTCCTGCTGAGCGTGCTCCACCCGGTGTACGACCGCCTGGCCACCCCCGGCACACCGGGCGTCGTGCGGGCCGCTCCGGGCATCGCGGTGATGTTCACCCTGCTGGCCCTGGACGTGGCAGGCCAACTCCTGCTGTCCGAACGCACTTGGCACACGTGGGACCGCCTGCGCTCCGGCCCGGCGTCCCCATCGACCATCCTGGCCGGTAAAGCGGCCCCCTTGGTCACACTCTTCCTGATCCAGCAGGCCGTCCTCTTCCTCTTCGCGACCGCGGCCTTCGGCTTCCCCCTCGCCGCCGGCACCTGGCGCGTCCCCCTGCTGGCCCTCCTCTGGGCGGCCTGCGTCACCTCCTGCGGCCTGGCACTCGGCGTCCACGCCCGCACCCAGGGCCAGTTGGCCGCCGCCTCCGACATCGGCGCCCTCACCATCACCTGCCTCAGCGGCTGCCTGGTCCCCCTCACCGTCCTCCCCCACTGGGTCTCCACGGTGGCCCCCGCGACCCCGGGCTACTGGGCCCTCCACGGCTTCCAGTCGGCCGTCACCGGCGACACCCACGCCTACGCACACTCGGCGGCGGTCATCGTGGCCATCACAGCGGCGGCACTCCTCATCTCGTCCCGCGGCATCCGCCGCCGACGCCGGTGAGAAACACCGAGGCCCGGCTCCCCCCAAGGGAAACCGGGCCTCGCATAGCCTGACGAACGACGCGGAACCTACAGTCCAGCAGCCTTGCGCAGCGCGTCCACGCGGTCGGTGCGCTCCCACGTGAAGTCGGGGATCTCGCGGCCGAAGTGGCCGTAGGCCGCGGTCTGGGCGTAGATCGGGCGCAGCAGGTCCAGGTCGCGGATGATGGCGGCCGGACGCAGGTCGAAGACCTCGTCGATCGCCTTCTCGATCCGGTCCGTGTCGACCTTCTCCGTGCCGAACGTCTCGACGAACAGACCCACCGGCTCGGCCTTGCCGATCGCGTACGCCACCTGCACCTCGCAGCGCGAGGCGAGGCCCGCGGCGACGACGTTCTTGGCGACCCAGCGCATCGCGTACGCCGCCGAACGGTCCACCTTGGACGGGTCCTTGCCCGAGAACGCGCCGCCACCGTGGCGGGCCATGCCGCCGTACGTGTCGATGATGATCTTGCGGCCGGTCAGACCCGCGTCACCCATCGGGCCGCCGATCTCGAAGCGGCCGGTGGGGTTCACGAGGAGGCGGTAGCCGTCGGTGTCGAGCTTGATGCCGTCTTCCACGAGCGCCTTCAGCTCGGCCTCGACCACGAACTCGCGGATGTCGGGGGCGAGGAGGGACTCCAGGTCGATGTCCGACGCGTGCTGCGAGGAGACGACCACGGTGTCGAGGCGGACGGCCTTGTCGCCGTCGTACTCGATGGTGACCTGGGTCTTGCCGTCGGGGCGCAGGTACGGGATCGTCCCGTTCTTGCGGACCTCCGAGAGGCGCTTCGCCAGGCGGTGCGCCAGGAAGATCGGGAGGGGCATCAGCGTCGGCGTCTCGTCCGTCGCGTAGCCGAACATCAGGCCCTGGTCGCCCGCGCCCTGCTTGTCGAGCTCGTCCCCTTCTTCACCTGCGGCGGAACCCTCGACCCGCTTCTCGTACGCCGTGTCGACACCTTGCGCGATGTCCGGGGACTGCGCGCCGATGGACACCGACACGCCGCAGGAGGCGCCGTCGAAGCCCTTCTTGGAGGAGTCGTAGCCGATCTCCAGGATCTTGTCGCGGACGAGCTGCGCGATGGGCGCGTAGGTCTTGGTGGTGACCTCGCCGGCCACGTGCACCAGGCCGGTCGTGATCAGCGTCTCGACGGCGACCCGGGAAGTCGGGTCCTCCCGCAGAAGCGCGTCGAGAATGGTGTCGCTGATCTGGTCAGCGATCTTGTCGGGGTGACCTTCGGTCACGGACTCCGAGGTGAAAAGACGACGGGACACAACGCTCCCTGAGGTTGCAGCGGCTGCTGGCTGATCATTGGCGGACGGACGGGAGCTGCGCCCGACATCGTCCGAGAACAGTTTATCGGTCGCGGTCGACAGACGGTCCACCTGTCTCGCCTCTCGGGAAACGCTGTGACCTGCGGCACGCGCATTTTGCCGAATGCCTGGTGCCGTTGGCCAGAGCCGCCACGCACCAATGTCAGGTTTCGCCGAACTGACAGACGACCGACAGATGGCTGAAACAATTCAGGTGAGACGGTGTGCGACCAGGTCCCACACGGTCTCGGCCAGGGCTTCCTTCGGACCGTACGGAATGGCGGTCTCGCTTCCGTCGACACCCAGTACAACCGCCTCGTTCTCCTCGGAGCCGAACGTCTTGCGCTCCCCCACCTCGTTCACCACCAGCAGATCGCATCCTTTGCGGGCCAGTTTGGTGCGGCCGTTGGCGAGGACGTCGTCCGTCTCGGCGGCGAACCCGACGACCACCTGGCCGGGCCGGGCCCGGTCGGCGGAGATCTCCGCGAGGATGTCCGGATTCCGCACCAGGACGATCGGGTCGGGTTCCCTGTCGTCCTTCTTCTTGATCTTCCCGGTCGCGTACTCCGCCGGCCGGAAGTCCGCGACCGCCGCGGCCATGACGACGGCGTCCGCGTCCGCGGCGGCCTTCAGCACCGCTTCCCGCAGCTGTACGGCGGTCCCGACCGGGACGACGTCCACGCCCGCCGGATCCGGCAGTCCCGTGTTCGCGGCGATCAGCGTGACCCGGGCGCCCCGGGCGGCGGCGGTGCGCGCGAGGGCGTAACCCTGCTTGCCGGAGGAGCGGTTGCCGAGGAAGCGGACCGGGTCGAGGGGCTCGCGGGTGCCGCCGGCGCTGACGACGACGTGCCGGCCCTTGAGGTCGGGCTCGGTGACGCCCCGCGCGAGCACCCGGCGGCAGACCTCGAAGATCTCGGCGGGGTCGGGCAGCCGCCCCTTGCCGGTGTCGACGCCGGTCAGCCGGCCGACGGCGGGCTCGATGACGACGGCGCCGCGGCGGCGCAGCGTCGCCACGTTCTCCTGCGTGGCCGGGTGTTCCCACATCTCGGTGTGCATGGCGGGCGCGAAGACGACCGGACAGCGGGCGGTGAGAAGGGTGTTGGTGAGGAGGTCGTCGGCCAGGCCGTGGGCCGCCTTCGCCAGCATGTCGGTCGTCGCCGGTGCCACGACCACCAGGTCGGCGCTCTGGCCGATGCGCACGTGCGGGACCTCGTGGACGTCGTCCCACACCTCGGTCGAGACGGGGTGCCCGGAGAGCGCGGACCAGGTGGCCGCGCCGACGAAGTGCAGGGCGGACGCGGTGGGGACGACACGGACGTCATGGCCCGACTCCGTCAGTCTGCGCAGCAGCTCACAGGCCTTGTACGCGGCGATGCCACCGCTGACCCCCAGAACGACCTTGGGCTTGTCCACCGTCTCTCCCCGAACTCGGAAACCTGCGTGCGACTCGACTCGTGTGGCCTGTACGACTCCATGACACACCACAGGCCCGACAGTCGCTGCCGGGCCTGTGGATAAAGCTGCTGCGTCTCAGGTCGCGGGGCCCTCGACGGCCTCGGAGGTCAGCAGACCCGCGTTGATCTCGCGCAGGGCGATGGAGAGCGGCTTCTCGTGGACGTGGGTGTCGACGAGCGGACCGACGTACTCAAGCAGGCCCTCGCCGAGCTGCGAGTAGTACGCATTGATCTGACGGGCACGCTTGGCGGCGTAGATCACGAGGCTGTACTTCGAATCGGTGGCCTCAAGAAGCTCGTCGATCGGAGGGTTGATGATGCCCTCGGGAGCGGTGATGGAAGAGGACACGCTCTGCCTTCCGAAAGATGGGATGAGATCGGAAAAACGATCACACAACTTCCATCAAGGCTAGCAGCTCGCGCGCTACGTCCTCGACGGAGGTGTTGACCAGGGTCGCGTCGAACTCGGGCTCCGCCGCGAGCTCGATCTTGGCCGCGTCCAGGCGGCGCTCGATCACCTCGGGCGGCTCGGTGCCCCGTCCGGTGAGCCGGCGCACCAGTTCCTCCCAGGAGGGAGGAGCCAGGAACACCGAGTGCGCCTCGGACATGGACTCGCGGACCTGCCGGGCGCCCTGGAGATCGATCTCCAGGAGGACCGGCACGCCGGACTCCAGGTGTTCGAGCACAGCCGTACGCGGCGTGCCGTAGCGGTTGCCGGCGAATTCGGCCCACTCCAGCAGCTCGCCGTTGGCGATCAGCTTGTCCATCTCCTCGTCGGAGACGAAGAAATAGTGGACGCCGTGCTTCTCGCCGGGGCGGGGCCTACGGGTCGTCGCCGACACCGAGAGCCACACCTCGGGGTGTTGCTTGCGCATATGGGCGACGACCGTGCTCTTGCCGACCCCAGAGGGGCCGGAGAGCACGGTCAGCCGCGGACGTACGTCCGGGGGCTCGGGGGTCGTCCCCCGGAATGTTGCAGCCATGCAGCGATTATTCCAGCAATCCCGGTGTGCCCGGGACTCCTGGTCCGGAGTACCCGGACTCAGGAACCAGTGCTGCCGAACTCACGCTCCAGGGAGGCGATCTGGTTGGAACCAAGGCCACGGACACGGCGGCTCTCGGAGATACCGAGTCGCTCCATGATCTGCTTGGCGCGGACCTTGCCCACGCCGGGCAGGGACTCAAGCAGGGCGGAGACCTTCATCTTGCCGATGACGTCGTTCTCCTGGCCCTGCTTGATGACGTCATGCAGGGAGGCGCCGGAGTGCTTGAGTCGATTCTTGACCTCGGCCCGCTCCCGGCGAGCCGCGGCGGCCTTTTCGAGCGCGGCTGCGCGCTGTTCAGGGGTAAGGGGCGGAAGAGCCACGCCTACGTCACCTCGGATGTCGAACTGTCGGATACGGACCGGTGAGGAACCTAGTCGCCCCACACCTGGGGAGCTACGAGCAACACGCTGCCCGTTGACTCTGCTCGGAGACTAGCGGCCAGGGACGCCAGAGTCAGCGAGAACAGAGGAAAAGTCCTGGTCAGCCTGCGCCAGGCCGGACATTTCCGACATAATGCCCCTGATTTGAGGATGTATTCAGACTCAAGTCGCTCCGGAGTCGCCCGTCGAGCCACTCATCGGAGGACTCGATCGACCCGTTCGAACACCTCAGACGGTCGCAAAGGCGACGCGGATCTCCTCCGCGAAGCCGTCCGAGGCCGTCCGCAGGGCCCCCACGTCGGGACCGTGACGTAGAACACTCCGGCTCACGTTCGGGACGACGTTGCGCAGCACCGCTCCGAAGACCCCGGGAAGATCGGCCGGAGTGGCCCCCTGCGCCCCGACGCCGGGCGCGAGAAGCGGACCGTTGACGTCGAGGTCGTACGACGACAGGTCGCCCAGGGTGGCGCCGACGACGGCCCCGAAAGAGCCCAGCGGCTCCTCCCCCGCGTTCTCGGCGGCCAGGTGGGCCAGCATGGTCGCTCCGATGTTCCGGCCGTCAGCGCGCACCGCGTGCTGCACCTCGCCACCCTCCGGGTTGGAGGTCAGCGCGAGCACGAAGAGACCGGCGCCGCTCTCCCGCGCCAGTTCGATCGCCGGGGCGAGCGAGCCGTAGCCGAGATACGGCGAGACGGTCAGGGCGTCGGAGAAGAGCGGGGAGTCCTTCCGGAGGAAGGACTCGGCGTACGCGGCCATGGTCGAGCCGATGTCGCCGCGTTTGGCGTCCATCACGACCAGCGCACCGGCCGCGCGTGCCTCCTCGACGGACTTCTCCAGGACGGCGATCCCGCGCGAGCCGAAGCGCTCGAAGAACGCGCTCTGCGGCTTCAGGACGGCGACCCGGTCGGCGAGTGCCTCGACGACCGTGCGGCTGAACCGCTCCAGCCCGGCGACGTCGTCGTTCAGGCCCCACTCGGTGAGCAGCGAGGCGTGCGGGTCGATGCCGACGCAGAGCGGGCCGCGTTCGTCCATGGCCGTGCGGAGACGTGCGCCGAAGGGTTCGAGAGGGCTCATACCGGCTTCCTTGCGTCGGTGCCGACCGCGTCGGCGAGGGTGGCGTACGGGCTCGTGCGCAGGCGTGCGGCGAGGCCCTTGTGGATGGCGCGGCCCCAGAAGGGCCCTTCGTAGATGAAGGCGCTGTAGCCCTGCACGAGCGTGGCACCGGCGAGGATGCGCTGCCAGGCGTCCTCCGCGTTCTCGATGCCGCCGACGCCCACGAGGGTGATGCGGTCGCCCACGCGCGCGTAGAGGCGGCGCAGTACCTCCAGGGAGCGAGCCTTCAGCGGGGCTCCGGACAGTCCGCCGGTCTCCTTGATTAGTTCGGGTTCGGATGTCAGACCGAGGCCTTCGCGCGCGATGGTCGTGTTCGTGGCGATGATGCCGTCCAGGCCGAGTTCCACGGCGAGGTCGGCGACCGCGTCCACGTCCTCGTCGGCGAGGTCCGGGGCGATCTTCACCAGGAGCGGGACGCGGCGGTCGGTCACCGCGCGGTCGGCGGCCTCGCGGACGGCGCTCAGCAGCGGGCGCAGCGCCTCGGTCGCCTGGAGGTTGCGCAGCCCGGGCGTGTTGGGCGACGACACGTTGACGACGAGGTAGTCGGCGTGCCGGGCGAGCCGCTCGGTCGACTTCACGTAGTCGCCGACGGCCTCTTCCTCGGGTACGACCTTGGTCTTGCCGATGTTGACGCCGACGACGGTCCGGAAGACCGCCTCACGCGCCTCCAGACGGGCCGCCACGGCCGCGGAGCCCTCGTTGTTGAAGCCCATGCGGTTGATGAGCGCCCGGTCCGGCACAAGGCGGAACAGCCGCTTCTTGGGGTTGCCGGGCTGCGGCTCCCCCGTGACCGTGCCGATCTCGACGTGGTCGAAGCCGAGCATCGACATGCCGTCGATGGCGACCGCGTTCTTGTCGAAGCCGGCGGCGAGCCCGAACGGGCCGTGCATGCGCAGCCCGAAGGCCTCCGTGCGCAGTTCCTCGAACCGGGGCGCGAGGGCGGCCTCGACGAACGTCCGCAGCACGGGGATGCGGACGGCGAGCCGGATCCAGCGGAAGCCGAGGTGATGGGCCTGCTCCGGGTCCATCCGTTTGAAGACCAGACGGAAGAAAAGCTTGTACATGTCTCAGGTGTCCTTCGAAACCTCGTGAGCCTCATGAAGAGCGTGAGCCTCATGAAGAGGGGGACACCGTTTCCGGTGTCCCCCTCAGGGCTGCTAGTCGCGGGCCGCGGTCAGGTGTTGAGCGTGTTCCTGGAGTGAACGCACGCCCACGTCACCGTGGTTGAGGGCGTCGATGCCCTGGACGGCGGCGGCGAGCGCCTGGACCGTCGTCAGGCAGGGCACGGACCGCGCCACGGCCGCCGTACGGATCTCGTAGCCGTCGAGGCGGCCTCCGGTGCCGTAGGGCGTGTTGACGATGAGGTCGACCTCGCCGTCGTGGATGAGCTGGACGATGGTCTTCTCGCCGTTCGGGCCGACGCCCTCGGACTGCTTGCGGACGACCGTCGCGTTCAGGCCGTTGCGCCGGAGGACCTCGGCGGTGCCGGAGGTGGCGAGCAACTCGAAGCCGTGGGCGACCAGTTCACGCGCCGGGAAGATCATCGAGCGCTTGTCGCGGTTGGCGACCGAGATGAACGCGCGGCCCTTGGTGGGCAGCGGGCCGTAGGCGCCCGCCTGGGACTTGGCGTACGCCGTGCCGAAGACGGAGTCGATGCCCATGACCTCGCCGGTGGAGCGCATCTCCGGGCCGAGGACCGTGTCGACGCCACGCCCGTGGATGTCGCGGAAGCGCGACCACGGCATGACGGCCTCCTTGACGGAGATCGGCGCGTCGAGCGGGAGTTCGCCGCCGTCGCCGTGGGCCGGGAGCAGCCCCTCGGCGCGCAGTTCGGCGACGGTCGCGCCCAGCGAGATGCGGGCGGCAGCCTTCGCGAGCGGCACCGCGGTCGCCTTCGAGGTGAAGGGGACCGTACGGGACGCGCGCGGGTTGGCCTCCAGGACGTAGAGGATGTCGCCGGCCATCGCGAACTGGATGTTGATCAGTCCGCGGACGCCGACTCCCTTGGCGATGGCTTCGGTTGAAGCCCGCAGGCGCTTGATGTCGAAGCCGCCCAGGGTGATCGGCGGCAGGGCGCAGGCCGAGTCGCCGGAGTGGATGCCGGCTTCCTCGATGTGCTCCATGACACCGCCGAGGTACAGCTCCTGGCCGTCGTAGAGCGCGTCGACGTCGATCTCGATGGCGTCGTCCAGGAAGCGGTCGACCAGGACCGGCCGCGAGGGGCTGATCTCGGTGGACTCGGCGATGTACGACTCCAGGCGGGTCTCGTCGTAGACGATCTCCATGCCCCGGCCGCCGAGGACGTACGACGGGCGGACGAGGACCGGGTAGCCGATCTCGTCGGCGATGGCCTTGGCGCCCACGAAGGTCGTCGCGGTGCCGTGCTTGGGGGCGGGGAGGCCCGCATCCGCGAGGACCTGGCCGAAGGCGCCGCGGTCCTCGGCGGCGTGGATCGCCTCGGGCGGGGTGCCGACGATCGGGACGCCGTTGTCCTTGAGAGCCTGCGCCAGGCCCAGCGGGGTCTGACCGCCGAGCTGCACGATGACGCCCGCGACGGGGCCCGCCTGCTGCTCGGCGTGGACGATCTCCAGCACGTCTTCGAGCGTGAGCGGCTCGAAGTACAGGCGGTCGGAGGTGTCGTAGTCCGTGGACACGGTCTCGGGGTTGCAGTTGACCATCACGGTCTCGTAGCCCGCGTCGCTGAGCGCGAAGGAGGCGTGGACGCAGGAGTAGTCGAACTCGATGCCCTGGCCGATGCGGTTGGGGCCCGACCCCAGGATGATGACCGCGGGCTTCTCGCGCGGGGCGACCTCGTTCTCCTCGTCGTAGGACGAGTAGAAGTACGGGGTCTTCGCGGCGAACTCGGCGGCGCAGGTGTCGACCGTCTTGTAGACCGGGCGGATGCCGAGCGCGTGCCGGACCTCGCGGACGACGTCCTCGCGCAGACCGCGGATCTCGCCGATCTGCTGGTCGGAGAAGCCGTGCCGCTTGGCCTCGGCGAGCAGCTCCGGGTCCAGCTTGTCGGCGGCGGCCAGCTCGTCGGCGATCTCCTTGATGAGGAAGAGCTGGTCGACGAACCAGGGGTCGATCTTCGTGTACTCGAAGACCTCCTCCTGGGTGGCGCCCGCGCGGATGGCCTGCATGACGGTGTTGATCCGGCCGTCGGTGGGCCGTACGGCCTCTTCGAGGAGCTGGGTCTTGTCGCCGGGCTCGCCCACGAAGGTGAACTGGCTGCCCTTCTTCTCCAGGGAGCGCAGCGCCTTCTGGAAGGCCTCCGTGAAGTTGCGGCCGATGGCCATGGCCTCGCCGACCGACTTCATGGTGGTCGTGAGGGTCGAGTCGGCGCTCGGGAACTTCTCGAAGGCGAAGCGCGGGGCCTTCACGACGACGTAGTCGAGGGTCGGCTCGAAGGAGGCCGGGGTCTCGCGCGTGATGTCGTTCGGGATCTCATCGAGCGTGTAGCCGACGGCCAGCTTGGCGGCGATCTTGGCGATCGGGAAGCCGGTCGCCTTGGAGGCGAGGGCCGAGGAACGGGACACGCGCGGGTTCATCTCGATCACGATGACGCGGCCGTCGACCGGGTCGATCGCGAACTGGATGTTGCAGCCGCCGGTGTCGACACCGACCTCGCGGATGATCGCGATGCCCACGTCACGCAGCACCTGGTACTCGCGGTCGGTCAGCGTCATCGCCGGGGCGACGGTGATCGAGTCGCCGGTGTGCACGCCCATGGGGTCGAAGTTCTCGATGGAGCAGACGACGACCACGTTGTCGTTCTTGTCGCGCATCAGCTCCAGCTCGTACTCCTTCCAGCCGAGGATGGACTCCTCCAGGAGGACCTCGGTGGTGGGAGACAGGGTGAGGCCCTGGCCGGCGATGCGGCGCAGCTCCTCCTCGTCGTGGGCGAAGCCGGAACCGGCGCCGCCCATGGTGAAGGAGGGGCGGACGACGACCGGGTAGCCGCCGAGGGTGTCGACGCCGGCGATCACGTCGTCCATGGAGTGGCAGATGACCGAGCGGGCGGACTCGCCGTGCCCGATCTTCTGGCGTACGGCCTCGACGACGTCCTTGAAGAGGTTGCGGTCCTCGCCCTTGTGGATGGCCTCGACATTGGCACCGATCAGCTCGACGCCGTACTTCTCCAGGGTGCCCGCCTCGTGCAGCGAGATGGCGGTGTTGAGCGCCGTCTGACCGCCCAGGGTGGGCAGGAGGGCGTCCGGCCGCTCCTTGGCGATGATCTTCTCGACGAAGTCCGGGGTGATCGGCTCGACATAGGTGGCGTCGGCGATCTCCGGGTCGGTCATGATCGTCGCCGGGTTGGAGTTGACCAGGATGACGCGGAGGCCCTCGGCGCGCAGGATGCGGCAGGCCTGGGTGCCGGAGTAGTCGAACTCGGCGGCCTGGCCGATGACGATCGGGCCGGAGCCGATGACCAGGACGGACTGGATATCGGTGCGCTTAGGCACGCTGGCCCTCCATCAAAGACGTGAAGCGGTCGAACAGGTAGGCGGCGTCGTGCGGGCCGGCCGCCGCCTCGGGGTGGTACTGGACGCTGAACGCCGGCCGGTCGAGCAGCCGCAGCCCCTCGACGACCTGGTCGTTCAGGCAGACGTGCGAGACCTCGGCGCGGCCGTACGGCGTGTCGGAGACCTTGTCGAGGGGCGCGTCCACGGCGAAGCCGTGGTTGTGCGCGGTGACCTCGACCTTGCCGGTCGTACGGTCCTGCACGGGCTGGTTGATGCCCCGGTGGCCGTACTTCAGCTTGTACGTGCCGAAGCCGAGCGCGCGGCCGAGGATCTGGTTGCCGAAGCAGATGCCGAAGAGCGGGGTGCCGCGCTCCAGGACGGCCCGCATGACGGCGACCGGGTGGTCGGCGGTGGCGGGGTCGCCGGGTCCGTTGGAGAAGAAGACCCCGTCGGGCTGTACGGCGTAGACGTCCTCGACGGTCGCGGTGGCCGGGAGCACGTGCACCTCGATGCCGCGCTCGGCCATGCGGTGCGGGGTCATGCCCTTGATGCCGAGGTCGACGGCGGCGACGGTGAACTTCTTCTCACCGATCGCGGGGACGACGTACGTCTCCTTGGTGGCGACCTCGGCGGAGAGGTTGGCGCCCGTCATCTCGGGAGCCTGGCGCACCTCGGCGAGCATGGTGTCGTCGTCGGGCAGCGTGGGCCCGGAGAAGATGCCGACGCGCATGGCGCCGCGCTCGCGCAGATGACGGGTCAACGCGCGCGTGTCGATGCCGGAGATCCCGACGACACCCTGGTTGCGCAGCTCCTCGTCCAGCGAGCGGCGGGAGCGCCAGTTGGACGGCACGCGCGCGGGGTCGCGCACCACGTAACCGGCGACCCAGATGCGGGACGACTCGGGGTCCTCGTCGTTCACGCCGGTGTTGCCGATGTGCGGGGCGGTCATCACGACGACCTGGCGGTGGTACGACGGGTCGGTCAGGGTCTCCTGGTAGCCGGTCATGCCGGTGGAGAACACGGCCTCGCCGAAGGTCACCCCCACGGACCCGTAGGCGCGGCCGCGGAAGATCCGGCCGTCCTCCAGGACGAGTACGGCGGGAACCTTGGCGGCTCCCCTGGTGGAGGTCGTCATCGTGCGCCTTCCGTGTCGGTCGTTTCGAGACTCTTGTTGATCATGCTGTTCAGGGTGTCGACCCACTCCGTGTGCTCGGCCGCGTGGTCGGAGCGGAACCCGGAGTCGATCAGCCGGTCCCCGTGCGCCCACGTCACGACCAGCAGGCCGCCCTCGCTGAGGACCTTCCCGGCGATGCCCTTGCCGAGCAGGGCCTCGCGCAGCGCCCCGGCCGGGATGAAGAAGTCGGTGGCTCCCGGTCGTACGACATCCAGGCCGGCCTCCATCAGGGTCAGCTCGACCCGGCTGCGGGTGCCCAGGCCGTGCGCCACGATGCGGTCGAGCCACTGCCCGGCGGTGGTGGAGCCGTGGTAGCGGCCACTCATCGACAACACAGTCAGTTTCGCCTCGCCCAGGTCTTCCGGCGCGGTGGGCAGCTCGGGGACGTCGCCCTGGAGCGTGCCGCGCCACTTCCAGCCCTCGCGCATCAGCCAGTAGACGAGCGCGATGAAGAGGGCGAGGCCGACGAGCCAGCCGATGCGGGCGGCCCAGTCGGTCACCGGGGCGGACTTCTCCCCGGCCGCGAGGTGGGTCAGTTCCAGAGGTGTCACGTGAGCTTCCCGTCGACGAGCGTGGCCTTGCCCCGGAGCCAGGTGTGCGTCACACGGCCCGGCAGCTCACGCCCCTCGTACGGGGTGTTGCGACTGCGCGAAGCGAAGCCCGCGGGGTCCACCGACCCACGGTATTCCGTGTCGACGAGCGTGAGGTTGGCGGGCTCACCAGCCGAGACGGGACGGCCGTGGCCCACCGCCCGCCCGATCTCGGCGGGCTTGACGGACATGCGATCGGCGACCCCGGTCCAGGTGAGGAGCCCGGTGTCCACCATGGTCTCCTGCACCACTGACAACGCGGTCTCCAGGCCGACCATCCCCATGGCTGCGGCGGCCCACTCGCAGTCCTTGTCCTCGTGCGGGTGCGGGGCGTGGTCGGTGGCGACGATGTCGATCGTGCCGTCGGCGAGGGCCTCGCGCAGGGCCAGCACGTCGCGCTCGGTGCGCAGGGGCGGGTTGACCTTGAAGACGGGGTTGTAGGAGCGCGCCAGCTCATCCGTGAGGAGGAGATGGTGCGGGGTGACCTCGGCGGTCACGTCGATGCCCCGGGACTTGGCCCAGCGGACGATCTCGACGGACCCGGCGGTCGACAGGTGGCAGATGTGGACGCGGGAACCGACGTGCTCGGCGAGCAGGACGTCCCGCGCGATGATCGATTCCTCGGCCACCGCCGGCCAGCCCCCGAGCCCGAGTTCGGCGGAGACGACGCCCTCGTTCATCTGGGCGCCCTCGGTCAGCCGCGGCTCCTGCGCGTGCTGGGCGACGACTCCCCCGAAGGCCTTCACGTACTCCAGCGCCCGGCGCATGATCACCGCGTCGTCGACGCACTTGCCGTCGTCGGAGAAGACGGTGACCCCGGCGGCCGACTCGTGCATCGCGCCCAGCTCGGCGAGCTTCTTGCCCTCCAGGCCGACGGTGACGGCACCGATGGGCTGCACATCGCAGTAGCCGTGCTCCTGGCCGAGCCGGTAGACCTGCTCGACTACACCGGCGGTGTCGGCGACCGGGAAGGTGTTGGCCATGGCGAACACGGCCGTGTAGCCACCGCTCGCGGCAGCCCGCGTACCGGTCAGGACGGTCTCGGAGTCCTCGCGGCCGGGCTCGCGGAGGTGGGTGTGCAGGTCGACGAGACCCGGCAGCAGCACCTTGCCGTCGGCCTCGACGACCTCGGCACCTTCGGCGGACAGTCCACTGCCGACCTCGGCGATGGTGTCCCCGTCAATCAGCACGTCCTGCGGCTCGCCGCCGAGGACCTTCGCACCGCGGATCAGGATCTTGCTCATGTGACTTACTTCTCCTCGATACGGGCGTGGCTGACGGCGGGTTCGTTGCCGCCCAGAAGCAGATAGAGCACGGCCATCCGGATGGACACTCCGTTTGCGACCTGCTCGACGACGGTGCAGCGGTCCGAGTCGGCGACCTCGGCGGTGATCTCCATGCCCCGGACCATCGGCCCCGGGTGCATCACGATGGCGTGCTCGGGCATCTTCGCCATCCGCTCGCCGTCGAGGCCGTAGCGCCGTGAGTACTCGCGCTCGGTCGGGAAGAACGCCGCGTTCATGCGCTCGCGCTGGACGCGCAGGAGCATCACCGCGTCGGACTTGGAGAGCGTGCTGTCGAGGTCGTAGGAGACCTCGCAGGGCCAGGCGTCGACGCCGACCGGCACCAGGGTCGGCGGGGCGACGAGGGTGACCTCGGCGCCGAGGGTGTGCAGCAGGTCGACGTTGGAGCGGGCGACGCGGCTGTGCAGGATGTCGCCGACGAGCGTGATCCGCTTGCCGTCCAGGTCCTGCCCGAGCCCGGCGTCCCGGCCGACGAGCCGGCGCCGCATGGTGAACGCGTCCAGCAGGGCCTGCGTCGGGTGCTGGTGGGTGCCGTCACCGGCGTTGATGACGGCCGCGTCGATCCACCCCGAGGTGGCGAGCCGGTACGGCGCTCCGGAGGCACCGTGCCGGATGACGACCGCGTCGACGCCCATGGCCTCCAGGGTCTGCGCGGTGTCCTTCAGGGACTCGCCCTTGGAGACGCTCGACCCCTTGGCGGTGAAGTTGATGACGTCGGCGGAGAGGCGCTTCTCGGCGGCTTCGAAGGAGATACGCGTGCGCGTGGAGTCCTCGAAGAAGAGGTTGACGACGGTACGGCCGCGCAGGGTCGGCAGTTTCTTGATCGGCCGGTCGGCGACCCTGGCCATCTCCTCGGCGGTGTCGAGGATCAGGACGGCGTCGTCGCGGGTGAGGTCGGCGGCCGAGATGAGATGACGCTGCATCTGTCAGGCTCCGTAAGGCAGTTCAGGTTTGGGGAGAATCCGGGCGCGCGGGGACACGGCGTGCCGCGAAGGCACGGCGTCCGGCCGCTACGGGGTCTGCTTGACGCCGAGCAGCACGGTGTCGCGACCGTCCTCCTCGGCGAGCTGGACCTTGACCGTCTCCCGCAGCGACGTGGGGAGGTTCTTGCCGACGTAGTCGGCGCGGATGGGCAGTTCGCGGTGGCCTCTGTCGACCAGGACCGCGAGCTGCACCGCGCGGGGGCGCCCGATGTCGTTCAGGGCGTCGAGGGCGGCGCGGATGGTGCGGCCGGAGAAGAGCACGTCGTCGACGAGGACGACCAGGCGGCCGTCGATGCCGTCACCGGGGATGTCGGTGCGGGCCAGCGCGCGGGGCGGGTGCATGCGCAGGTCGTCGCGGTACATGGTGATGTCGAGGGAGCCGACCGGGATCTTGCGGTCGGTGATCTCTTCGAGCTTGACGGCGAGCCGCTGGGCGAGGAACACGCCCCGGGTCGGGATACCGAGGAGGACCACGTCGTCGGCGCCCTTGGCGCGCTCGACGATCTCGTGGGCGATGCGGGTCAGGACCCGCGCGATGTCGGGGGCTTCGAGAACCGGCCGGGCATCGGACTCGTACTGCTGGGTGTCCATAAGAAACGGACCTCCTTCTCCGCCTCACGGGACGGACCTTAAAGGACGTCGGATTTGCGCCATCCACGGTAGCAGGCCGGGGCGACACCCCTGATCACCCCTATGGAGTAATCGGACACCGGTACCACGGAAGAGCCGGTGCGGACCATTCGGCTTGACGCAGCAGCGTAACGCTGCGTAACCTCACAGTGAGTTACCAGCCGCGCGGCGCGGAAACACTGCAGCCGCGTCGACACAGTGTCCGGGAGCTATATGTCCAGCGAATACGCCAAACAGCTCGGGGCCAAGCTCCGGGCCATCCGCACCCAGCAGGGCCTTTCCCTCCACGGTGTCGAGGAGAAGTCACAGGGACGCTGGAAGGCGGTCGTGGTCGGCTCGTACGAGCGCGGCGACCGTGCCGTCACCGTGCAGCGCCTCGCCGAGTTGGCTGACTTCTACGGGGTTCCGGTGCAGGAGCTGCTGCCGGGCACCACGCCGGGCGGGGCCGCCGAGCCGCCGCCGAAGCTGGTGCTGGACCTTGAGCGGCTGGCCCACGTGCCCGCCGAGAAGGCCGGCCCGCTGCAGCGCTACGCGGCGACGATCCAGTCCCAGCGCGGCGACTACAACGGCAAGGTGCTCTCGATCCGCCAGGACGACCTGCGCACACTCGCCGTCATCTACGACCAGTCCCCCTCGGTCCTCACCGAGCAGCTCATCAGCTGGGGCGTACTGGACGCGGACGCGCGTCGCGCGGTCTCCCACGAGGAGAACTGAGCCGCTCCCGCCGAGCCGCTTCCCGTCTCAGCAGAAACGTGCCGCCGGGGTGGCCGGAACTTCACCGTTCCGGCCACCCCGGCGGCTTTCTGCGGGCCTCAGGAGCCTCATGCGTACGGGAACGCCCTCATGCCTGCGGAAACGCCGGAGGGCCCGCAGCGGTCGTGCTGCGGGCCCTCCGGCGTTTCGCTCGCGTATCGCTCTCGCGTACTGCTTACGCCTCGTCGCGGCGCAGCGAGGGCTTCAGGTCCTTGAAACGGCCCAGCAGGCCGTTCACGAACGAGGGCGACTCGTCCGTGGAGAACTCCTTCGCCAGCTGCACCATCTCGTCGAGGACGACGGCGTCCGGGGTCTCGTCGGCCCAGATCAGCTCGTAGGCGCCGAGGCGCAGGATGTTGCGGTCCACCACGGGCATGCGGTCGAGCGTCCAGCCGACCGAGTACTGCGCGATCAGCTCGTCGATGCGGCGCGCGTGCTGCGCGTACCCCTCGACCAGCTCCATCGTGTACTCGCTGACCGGGGGCTGCCGGGTGTCGTCCCGGGAGAGCCGGATCCAGTCCGCGAGGACCGTGGTGACGCCGACTCCGCGCTGGTCGCCCTCGAAGAGGATCTGGAAGGCGCGCTTGCGGGCCGTATTGCGGGCAGCCACGGTTAGCTGTTCACCCGGCCGAGGTAGTCGCTGGAGCGGGTGTCGACCTTGATCTTCTCACCGGTGGTGATGAAGAGCGGGACCTGGATCTGGTAGCCGGTCTCCAGGGTGGCGGGCTTGGTGCCACCGGTGGAGCGGTCGCCCTGGACGCCGGGCTCGGTCTCCTGGATGACGAGCTCGACGGCGGCCGGCAGCTCCACGAAGAGCACCTCGCCCTCGTGCTGCGCGACCGTGGCGGTGAAGCCCTCGATCAGGAAGTTGGCGGCGTCGCCGACGGCCTTGCGGTCGACCATGAGCTGGTCGTAGGTCTCCATGTCCATGAAGACGAAGTACTCGCCGTCCATGTACGAGAACTGCATGTCGCGCTTGTCGACAGTGGCCGTCTCGACCTTGACGCCGGCGTTGAACGTCTTGTCGACGACCTTGCCGGAGAGCACGTTCTTGAGCTTGGTGCGCACGAAGGCAGGGCCCTTGCCGGGCTTGACGTGCTGGAACTCGACGACGGACCAGAGCTGGCCCCCGTCGAGCTTGAGCACCAGGCCGTTCTTGAGGTCGTTCGTGGAAGCCACGGTTGCGGAATCTCCTGGACTGACGTGGACGACCACGGGACACGCGCACAGCTCGGAAAAGCTAGAGCGCGAGCAGCTCCTTGGTCGTGATGGTGAGTAGCTCGGGTCCGCCGTCCGCCTCAGGGCGTACGACGAGCGTGTCATCGATCCGGACACCGCCCCGGCCCGGGAGGTGAACCCCCGGTTCGACGGTGACCGGCACGCAAGCGTCCAGTTTACCCATGGCCGCGGGGGCCAGCTGCGGCTCCTCGTCGATTTCGAGCCCGACACCATGGCCGGTGAGGGCTGCGAGGCCTTCTGAGTACCCCGCTGAGTCCAGTACCTGGCGGGCCGCGCGGTCCACGTCACGGTAGGCGGCGCCGGGGGTCAGGGACTCCCGTGCGGCCCTCTGGGCGGCGAAGACGAGGTCGTAGAGCTCGATCTGCCAGTCGGCGGGAGAGGTCCCGATGACGAACGTACGGCCGATCTCACAGCGGTATCCGCGATACATGGCACCGAGGCAGACAGAAAGGAAATCTCCCTCCTCGACCCTGCGATCGGTCGGCCGGTGACCGCGTCGGCCGGAGTGCGGGCCGGTGGCGACGGAGGTCGCGAACGCGGGGCCGTCCGCTCCGTGGTCGACGAGCCGCCGCTCCAGTTCGAGGGCGAGATGGCGTTCGGTACGGCCGACGAGGATCGACTCCAGCAGCTCTCCGAGGGCCTGGTCGGCGATCTCGGCGGCGATTCTCAGACAGGAGATCTCCTCCTCGTCCTTGACCACCCGCAACTGTTCGACCGCGCCGCCGATGTCGGTGAGGCGGAGCGTGGGGGCGACCGAGCGGAGGGCTCGGTGGCGGGCCACCGTGAGGTGATGCTCCTCTACGGCCATGGATTCGGCGCCGTGCGCTGCCGCGAGGTCCGCGGCGGATACGGCGGGGTCGCCGTCGGGGCCGGGGAGTGTGTGGACGCGCAGGGTTTCGTCGGGACGGCCCTCCGCGGGGCGCTCGTCCAGCGGGACCGTGCAGACCAGCGTGTCGTCACGCTTGCCGAGCAGCAGGACAGTGCCCTGTGGGGCTGGACCGGCCAAGTAGCGCACGTTGGCTGGTTTGGTGACCAGCGCGGATTGGCTGCCGCCGGCTTGGGCTCGGTCCCTGAGCCTTGCTCGGCGGGCTGCGTAGACCTCTGACATGAGATGAGCGTAGGAGGGGTGGCTGGATTGTGCTGGTTGGGAGAGTGCCGTTCGGGGGACGGAGCATGAGTTTCGACTGCGGGTCCGTGGGGGCTGGTCGCGCAGTTCCCCGCGCCCCTAAAAGACACAGGTCCCGTTCGTCACCAGCTCGGCGGACTCGCTATGGATCGTGCGAGTACGTCGTTGAGGACCTGGGCCGTCTGCTGTACGTCCATCTGTGAGTTGTCGATGATCGGGAGGCCCGAGCCGTACCAACCCGCCATGCGGCCGTGGATGCGGGCGACCTCTTCGTCGGTGAGGCGGCGGTTGCCGGCGCGTTTGGCGTTGCGTTCCAGGACGATTTCCAGGCCCGGCAGCAGGACCACCGGGAGGAGGCCGGGACCTACGTGGCGTTTCCAGCCGCCGAGGCCTACGACGGGGCGGTCGGGGAAGACCGCGTCGTCGAGGATGCAGGAGATGCCGTTGGCGAGGAAGTTGCGGGCGGAGAAGCCGCAGGTACGGCGGGCGAGGCGGTACTGGGCCTCGGAGTGGTCGTTCCAGCCGGACTGGGGGTCGGCGAAGCCGGAGCGGACCCATTCGCGGACGTCGTCGAGGCTGATGTGGGCGGTGGGGACCCGGCGGTGGTCCGCCCAGTACTTGGCGACGCTCGTCTTGCCCGCGCCGGCGGGGCCGATGAGCAGCACCGCGAGGGTGGTGGAGGTCGGGTCGGCCGCGGCCTGCGCCGGTGGCGTGCTGGGCATGGGCACGGGGCCGCCCGGCGGGAGCTGGACGTGGCCGGTGGTGTCCGGGGCGCGGCGCGGGACCGCGTGCGGCAGCGGCGGGGTGGGCGCGAAGCCCGGGGCCGGTGGCGGGGGCGGCACGGGGGCCGGGCCCGGTTGGGGCGGTCCCGAGTGTTGTCCGGCCGGGGACCAACCGGTGGTCGGTCCCTGCCCCGGCTGGTGGGGCGGCGGCAGCGGAGACCCCACTGCGTGCTGCATCCGGTGCCACTCCGTCTCGTACAAGGCAATTGGCGCTGGCAGCGGGCCCGAACCCGCCGCCTACCGAACGGTACCTTCCCCGGCCGCCATTTGGTGAACGGCCGGGGAGAGGCCGAAGTGCCCGTCCGCGCAAGGCGATTCGGGCGGAAGGGCCTTGGCGGTACTTACTCGCCCACTTCGCCGTACGCGGCGAGCAGGACGGCCGGGTCGGGGCCCTCCAGGACCGTCGGCTTGGCGAGGCCGTCGAGGACGATGAAGCGCAGCATGTCGCCGCGGGACTTCTTGTCGACCTTCATGGTCTCCAGCAGCTTGGGCCACTGGTCGTAGCGGTAGCTGAGCGGCAGGCCGACCGATTCGAGGACCGTGCGGTGCCGGTCCGCCGTCGCGTCGTCCAACCGGCCCGCGAGACGGCCCAGTTCGGCCGCGAAGTGCATGCCTACGGCCACTGCCGCGCCGTGACGCCACTTGTAGCGCTCGTTCTTCTCGATGGCGTGCGCGAGGGTGTGGCCGTAGTTGAGAATCTCGCGCAGGCCCGACTCCTTGAGGTCGGCGGAGACGACCTCGGCCTTGACCTTGATGGAGCGTTCGATCAGCTCGGCGGTGTGCGGGCCTGCCGGGGTGCGGGCGGACTCCGGGTCGGACTCGATGAGGTCGAGGATCACCGGGTCGGCGATGAAGCCGGCCTTGATGATCTCGGCGAGCCCGGAGACGTAGTCGTTGACCGGGAGGGAGTCCAGCGCGGCGAGGTCGCAGAGCACGCCGGCCGGCGGGTGGAAGGAGCCGACCAGGTTCTTGCCCTCGGCGGTGTTGATACCGGTCTTGCCGCCGACGGCCGCGTCGACCATGGCGAGCACGGTCGTCGGTACGGCGATCCAGCGGACCCCGCGCAGCCAGGTCGCGGCGACGAAGCCGGCCAGGTCGGTGGTGGAGCCGCCGCCGACGCCGACGATGGCGTCGGAGCGGGTGAAGCCGGACTGGCCCAGGGCCTTCCAGCAGTAGGCGGCGACCTCGGCGGTCTTGGCCTCCTCCGCGTTCGGCACCTGGATGGCGACGGCCTCAAAGCCCTGCCCGGCCAGGTCGGCGCGCAGCGCCTCACCCGTCTCGTCGAGCGCCTCGGGGTGGATGATGGCGACCCGCTTGGCCTTGTCGCCGACCAACCCGCCCAGTTCGCCCAGGAGTTGACGGCCCACCAGGACCTCGTACGGGTCGCTGCCCGCCGTGCCGCCGACCTGGATCCGCGTCACTGACTCGCTCATGCTTCCTTCAACTCCAGTGCGTCCAGGACGGCTTGGGTGACGTCCTCGGGGGTGCGGCCGTCCGTGGGTACGACGGCCTGCGCGACCTCGGCGTACAAGTGCCGCCTGGCTTCCATCAGTTCGCGCCACTGCTTGCGCGGGTTGATCGTGAGCAGCGGGCGGGCCGCGTTGAGGCCGGTGCGCTTGACCGCTTCGTCCACGTCCATGGAGAGGTAGACGACCCGGTGTCCGGCGAGCAGCGCGCGCGTGTCCTCGTCGAGGATCGAGCCGCCGCCGAGCGCGAGGACGCCGTCGTGTCCGGCGAGTGCCTGGTGCACGGCGCGCTTCTCGACCGCGCGGAAGACGGGCTCGCCCTCGTCGACGAAGATCTCGGCGATGGTGCGGCCCTCGGCGGCCACGATGTCGTCGTCGGTGTCCCGGTAACCGACGCCGAGCCGCTCGGCGAGCTGCTGCCCGACGGTGGACTTGCCGACGCCCATGGGACCGACCAGGACGACGAGCGGGGCCGCGGTCACCGGATGACCAGGTTCTCAAGGTACGAGCGCACGTTGCGGCGGGTCTCGGGCACCGAGTCGCCGCCGAACTTCTCGGCCACGGCGTCCGCGAGGACGAGCGCGACCATCGCCTCGGCGACGATGCCGGCGGCCGGGACCGCGGAGACGTCGGAACGCTGGTGGTGGGCCTGGGTGGCCTCACCGGTGACCACATCGACGGTCTGCAGGGCGCGCGGCACGGTCGCGATCGGCTTCATCGCGGCACGCACGCGCAGCAACTCGCCGGTGCTCAGCCCGCCTTCGGTACCACCGGAGCGCCCGGAGACGCGCCGAATGCCTTCATCGGTGTTGACGATCTCGTCGTGCGCCTGCGACCCGGGCACCCGAGCCAGCTCGAACCCGTCCCCGATCTCGACACCCTTGATCGCCTGGATACCCATGAGGGCACCGGCGAGGCGGGCGTCCAGCTTGCGGTCCCAGTGCACGTGCGAACCGAGCCCGACAGGAACGCCGTAGGCAAGGATCTCGACGACGCCACCGAGGGTGTCACCGTCCTTGTGGGCCTGGTCGATCTCGGCGACCATCGCCTTCGAGGCGTCGGCATCGAGGCAGCGCACGGGGTCGGCGTCCAGCTTCTCGACGTCGGCGGGCGTGGGCAGCACACCCTGCGGCGCCTTGGCGGAGGCCAGCTCGACGACGTGCGAGACGATCTCGATCCCGGCCGTCTCCTTGATGTACGACCGCGCCACCGCACCCAGCGCGACACGGGCGGCCGTCTCCCGCGCGGAGGCCCGCTCCAGGATCGGCCGGGCCTCGTCGAAGCCGTACTTCTGCATACCGGCGAGGTCGGCGTGACCGGGACGGGGCCGGGTCAGCGGCGCATTACGGGCGAGCCCCGCCAGAATCTCGGGGTCGACCGGGTCGGCCGCCATGACCTGCTCCCACTTGGGCCACTCGGTGTTGCCCACCATGATGGCCACCGGCGAACCGAGGGTCAGACCGTGCCGCACACCGCCGAGGAAGGTGACCTCGTCGCGCTCGAACTTCATGCGCGCACCGCGTCCATAACCGAGCCGGCGCCGGGCCAGGTGGTCCGCCACCATGTCCGTGGTGATCGGCACACCGGCGGGAAGACCCTCCAGCGTCGCCACGAGTGCGGGACCGTGGGACTCCCCCGCGGTCAGCCAGCGCAACCTGCTCAACGGTGCTCCTCATGCTCGCGCCCTGGTACTGCTGCGTACGCGCGTCCTCGCATACGCCAACGGCGCGACCGGGTGCGCGGCCCTGGCCCGCCGCCCCCGATCCTCCCACGTCCGGGGCACGGACCTGGCCTACGGTCCAGGGGGCGGACGAGGGGTGGTGGGCGTGACGATCGAGGGATGCCTTCTCGCCCCGCTCGCTTGGGCCTAGGCCAGAGGTCGACCGACGCACCGCTTGGACGCCTTGCGGGGGCGGGGTCAGCAGTCGGACGGCGGCTTCTTGAGGGCCTTGCCGGGGCGGGTCGGAAATCGGCCGGCACCCACTTGCCTGACCTGACGAGCCAAGGCCGGCGGTATGTCGGCGCCACCTCTGCAGCCTTACCGGGTCGAGGCCAGGAGTCGGCCGACGATCGCTTGCGCGCCTAACCAGGTCCGGATCGGCGGTCCGCCTGCGCCTCCTCGGCAGCTCTACCGGGTCGAGGTCAGGAATCGAACCACGCCTACACACCCACCCCGCAGCCCAGGGGCAATGGCCAGCAGGACCCGTCGCTCGCCCTACCAGGCCGGGTTCAGCAGGCGGCGGGCGGCCTCGTGCCCACCCCATCGGCTCAGGGCCAACGGCCGATCAGCGCCATCTCACTCACCCACCAGGTCCAGGGCAACGGTCCAGCACGGCACCCTCGTCGCCCTACAAGGTCCGCGGCAACAGCCCACCACACCCGCTCCCCCGCTCTGTCAGGTCAAGGCCAGCAGTCGCCCAACGCCCTCGCGGCGCCCACCCCACGAAATCCACGCAGGCACCCAGCCAACGCCATCCCCGCCGCCTCGGGGCCAGCAAGCAGCCGGCCGCCCCACTCACCCCGCCCCCACCCAGACCCACCTCACCGCCCCGCCAACGCCCTCTCCCCCGCCCTCCGCATCGCGTCCACCGGCGCCGGACGACACCCCGTCATCTGTTCCACCTGAAGTACCGCCTGGTGCACCAACAGATCGAGGCCGCTCACCACCGCACCCCCATAGCCGGACCAGCGGGCCGCGAGGTCCGTGGGCCAGGGGTCGTAGAGGACGTCGAAGAGGGTGGCGGGGCGTTCCGGTACCGCGGACGAAAGGGCGTCTGTCGTGCCGGCCGGGGTGGTGGCGAAGACCAGGGGCGCGCGCAGGCCTTCCGCCGCGTCCGCCCAGTCCGCCGTGCGGACCTCTACGTCCAGCCGCTTGCCCCACTGCCGCATCTCCGCCGCGCGCGCCTCGCTGCGGACGTACGCGACGACCTCGCCCGTGCAGATGCGGGCGAGGGCCGCGAGGGCGGAGGAGGCGGTGGCGCCGGCGCCCAGGATCGCGGCGGAGTCGACCTGTTCGATGCCGTGTTCGCGCAGTGCGGCGACCATGCCTGGGATGTCGGTGTTGTCGCCGACCCGGCGGCCGTCGTCCGTGAGGACCACGGTGTTGACCGCGTCCACCGACGCCGCCGTCTCGCTGATCTCGTCGAGCAGCGGTATCACCGCCCGCTTGAGCGGCATGGTGAGGGACAGGCCCGCCCACTCCGGGCCGAGGTCCTTGAAGAAGCCCGGCAGGGCCTCCTCGTCCACGTCGAAGCGGTCGTAGGACCAACCGTCCAGCCCCAGCTCCCCGTATGCCGCGCGATGCAGCACCGGGGAGAGGGAGTGGGCGATGGGGGAACCGAGCACGGCGGCCCGGCGGGCGTCAGTTGCCCGAGGTGGCATTGAACTTTTCCTTGAGTGACTGGAATTCGGCGTACGTCTTGGCGAATTCGGTCTTGTTCTCACCGTCGGTCGCCACGAAGTAGATCCAGCCGTCGTGCGTCGGATTCAGCGCGGCAGCAAGCGCCTCGTCACCGGGGTTGTCGATGGGACCGGGCGGCAGGCCCTTTTGGGTGTAGGTGTTGTACGGGTCCTTGTTGCTGTTGATCTCGGACTCGCTGATGTGGATGGTGCTCTGGCCCTTCAGGTAATTGAAGGTCGAGTCGAATTGCAGGTACCGGTTCGTCTCGGTATTCGTGGTCTTGAGACGGTTGTAGACGACTTCGGCCATCTTACGGAAGTCCTCGTGCGTCTTGCCTTCGGCCTGGACGAGGCTCGCGACCGTGATGACCTGCAGCGGACTCGTGAGATTGAACGCCTTCGCCTTGCCCGCGAGGTCGTACTTGCCGTAGGCCTCGCTGGCCTGGGCGACCATCTGCTTGAGGACTGACTCGGGCTTCATACCCTTCGCGACGCCATAGGTGCCAGGGTAGAGGAATCCCTCCAGTGGGTCCTTGATGTCCTTGTTGTCGTTCGCCCAGCTCGGCAGTCCGAAACTCTTCCAGTCGGCTTTCGCCACCTTCTTCGTGGTGCCGCTGGAAAGACCAAGTTGCTTGTCGAGTTCGGAGTAGATCTTCGTGGTGCGCCAGCCTGGAGGAACGATAAAATTGCTCTGACTCTTGGGGTCGAGCATCAGCTTTACGGCACTCTCGGCGGACATGTGCTCCTTGAGCAGAAAGACGCCGGCCTGGATCTTCTTCCCGTCGGGATTCTGCGACTGGGCGGCGACGAACGCGTCGACGCTCTTCACGACGCCCTTTTTCTTCAGCTCCTGGCCGATGGTGTAACCGCCCGCCCCCTTCGGGATGCTGACACTCACCGAACCGGTGCCGTCGCCCGCGTAGTCCGGCGCCGAGCCGAAACGGTTCTGGTAGAACTGCCAGCCGAAGTAGCCGACCGTGGCCAGGCCGCCGCCGAACACCATGACGACCACGAGGCAGGCGCAGCCGTTGCGGCGCTTCCGCTCCTTGCCGCCTTTGTCCTTGCCCTTGCCTTTGCCGCCCTTGCCCCGCCGACGCCCGTCCGGCTCGTCGTCGGCCTCGTCGTCATCGTCACCGCCGCCCGCGAAGAACGCGTGTTCGCCCTGATCGGGTCCCGGGTCCCAGTCGGTCCGCTCGGGTTCCGGCTCGGTGCGTCGCCTGCTCGGCGGCTCCGGCGGCGGGAACGCGTCGGACGTGCCGTAGAAATCGGGCTGTTGTTCGCCATAGGCGGCGGCCTGTTGCCCGTAGGGGTCGACAGGGTCCGCGACGTACGGGACCTGCGCGGGCGCGCCGGTGCCGTCCCAGCCGCCCTGCTGATATTGCTGCTGCTGATCGGCGTACTGCTGATGGCTCTGATCGGCGTACTGCTGTTGGTCGGCCCACTGCTGTTGGTCGGGGTACTGCTGCTGGTCGGGGTACTGCGGGTTGCCCTGCTCGTCGTAGACCTGGTACTGCTGCTGCGCCTGACCGTAATCGGCCTGCTGGCCATGGCCCCAGTCGCCGTACTGCTGCGGCTGCTGCGGCTGTTCCGGATAGTGCTGCGGCTGGCCGCCGTAGGAGGACTGCTGGCCCGGCTGGGCCTGCTGCCCTTCCCATCCGACGTCCCCGAACAACGGGTCCTCCGGATGCCACGGTTCGGAGCCTGGGCCCCGGCCATACTCAGTCATCGATCCCCTAGAGCCGCGAGGCGGCGGTCACGGCGCTTGCGGCTCCGGCTCCCGTCCCGCCTCTTGCTGTGCCATGGCTGTTCGAACACCATCGCATCGCGCGGAACGTTACCGTATCGCGATCAGATGACCACTTCGACGCCCTCGCCGGGTGGTTTACCTGACACCCGTTCGGATTCCAGCGCCTGCTGGAGGATGATGACCGCGGCTGCCTGGTCGATGACCGACCGGCCCTTCTTGGACTTCACCCCTGAGGCGCGCAGTCCCTGACTGGCCGTCACCGTGGTCATCCGTTCGTCCAACAGTCTGACCGGTACTGGGGCGATGCCCTTCGCGAGTTCCTGTGTGAAGGCCCGGACCTTCACCGCGGCCGGTCCCTCGCCTCCCTTGAGGGAGCGTGGGAGACCGACGACGACTTCGATCGGTTCGTACTCCTCGGCGAGTTGCTTCAGCCGGCGGTGTGCTGCCGGGATGTCGCGGCCGGGGACCGTCTCGACGGGAGTGGCGAGGATCCCGTCGGGGTCGCACGAGGCGACCCCGATCCGGGCGTCCCCGACGTCGATCGCGAGTCGACGTCCTCTTCGCATGTTCGCGGCCGTTTCTTACTTGGCCGTGTCGGCGACAAGGCGCTCGACGGCGTCCACGGCCTCACCGACGGCGGCCGGGTTCTGGCCGCCGCCCTGGGCCACGTCCGGCTTGCCGCCGCCACCGCCGCCGAGGGTCTTGGCGGCCGCGCGGACCAGGTCGCCGGCCTTGAGACCGCGCTCGCGGGCGGCCTCGTTGGTGGCGATGACCGTGAGCGGCTTGCCGTTGTTGACCGTGAAGAGGGCGACTACGGCGGCGCGTCCGCCCTGGATGCGGCCCCGCACGTCGAGGACCAGCTTGCGCAGGTCGTCGGCGCTCGTGCCGTCCGGCACCTGGCCGGTGACCAGCGCGACACCGTGCACGTCCTTGGCGGACTCGACGAGACCGGCCGCGGCCTGCAGCACCTTCTCGCCCCGGAACTTCTCGATCTCCTTCTCGGCGTCCTTCAGCTTGCCGAGCATGGCGGAGACCTTCTCCGGAAGCTCCTCCGGGCGCCCCTTGATCAGCTCCTGGAGCTGGGCGACGACCGTGTGCTCACGGGCGAGGAAGTTGTAGGCGTCCACACCGACGAGCGCTTCGATACGGCGGACCCCGGAGCCGATCGACGACTCGCCGAGCAGCTTGACCAGGCCGAGCTGGGAGGTGTTGTGGACGTGGGTGCCGCCGCACAGCTCCTTGGAGAAGTCGCCGATGGTGACGACCCGGACCCGCTCGCCGTACTTCTCGCCGAACTCGGCGATGGCGCCCTGCTTCTTGGCCTCGTCGAGGCTGAGGACCTCGGCGTGCACGTCCAGGTCGCGGGCGAGCACCTCGTTGATCTTCTGCTCGACGTCGGTCATCACGGCCGTGGGAACCGCGGACGGCGATCCGAAGTCGAAGCGGAAACGGCCCGGCTGGTTCTCGGAACCGGCCTGCGCGGCCGTCGGACCCAGCGCGTCACGCAGCGCCTGGTGGGTGAGGTGGGTGGCCGAGTGGGCGCGGGCGATGGCGGTACGGCGGCGGATGTCGATCGCGGCCTCGGCCTTGGCGCCGACGGTGACCTCGCCGTACTGGACGACGCCCTTGTGGACGTAGACGCCCGGGACCGGCTTCTGGCAGTCGCGGATCTCGATCACGGCACCGGACTCGACCTTGATGCGGCCGGTGTCGCCGATCTGGCCGCCGCCCTCGGCGTAGAAGGGGGTGCGGTCGAGGACGATCTCCACCTCGTCGCCCTCGGTCGCGGCCGGGGAGGAGACGCCGTCGACGAGGATGCCGACGATGGTGGACTCGCCCTGGGTGTCCGAGTAGCCGATGAACTCGGTCTCGCCGGCCTTGTCGGCGATCTCGCGGTAGGCGCCGACGCCCGCGTGGCCGGTCTTCTTGGCCTGCGCGTCGGCCTTGGCCTGGTCGCGCTGCTGCTTCATCAGGCGCCGGAAGCCGTCCTCGTCCACGGAAAGGCCCTGTTCGGCGGCCATTTCGAGGGTGAGGTCGATCGGGAAGCCCCAGGTGTCGTGGAGCAGGAACGCCTTGTCGCCGGCGAGGACCTTGCCGCCCGACTGCTTGGTGTCGGCGATGGCGGTGTCGAGGATGTTGGTGCCGGCCTTCAGCGTCTTGACGAAGGCGGCCTCCTCGGCGAGGGCCACGGTCTCGATGCGCTGGCGGTCGGTGACCAGCTCGGGGTACTGCTGGCCCATCATCTCGATGACCGTGTCGATGAGGTCCTTGACGACCAGACCCGTGGCACCGAGCAGCCGCATGTTGCGGATGGCGCGGCGCATGATGCGGCGCAGGACGTAACCGCGGCCCTCGTTGCCAGGGGTCACACCGTCGCCGATGAGCATCACGGACGTACGCATGTGGTCGGTGACCACGCGCAGGGAGACGTCGGATTCGTGCGACTCGCCGTACTCGACGCCGGTCAGCTCGGTGGCCTTCTTGATGACGGCCATGGAGGTGTCGATCTCGTACATGTTCTGCACGCCCTGCAGGATCATCGCGAGGCGCTCCAGGCCTAGGCCCGTGTCGATGTTCTTGCTGGGCAGCTCGCCGAGGATCTCGAAGTCCTCCTTGCCGATGCCCTCGCCGCGCTCGTACTGCATGAAGACGAGGTTCCAGATCTCCACGTACCGCTCGTCGTTGACGGCCGGGCCGCCCTCGACGCCGAACTCGGGGCCGCGGTCGTAGTTGATCTCGGAGCACGGGCCGCAGGGTCCGGGGACGCCCATCGACCAGTAGTTGTCCTTCTTGCCGAGGCGCTGGATGCGCTCGGCCGGGACGCCGATCTTCTCGCGCCAGATGGTCTCGGCCTCGTCGTCGTCGAGGTAGACCGTGATCCACAGGCGCTCGGGGTCGAGGCCGTAACCACCCTTGTCCTGGGGCGAGGTGAGCAGCTCCCAGGCGTAGGTGATGGCGCCTTCCTTGAAGTAGTCGCCGAAGGAGAAGTTGCCGCACATCTGGAAGAACGTGCCGTGGCGGGTGGTCTTGCCGACCTCTTCGATGTCGGGCGTGCGCACGCACTTCTGCACGCTGGTGGCGCGCGGCCACGGCGGCTTGACCTCGCCGAGGAAGTACGGCTTGAAGGGGACCATGCCGGCGGGGACCAGGAGCAGAGTCGGGTCGTCCGCGATGAGCGACGCCGAGGGGACGACGGTGTGGCCGCGCTCCTCGTAGAAGCTCAGCCAGCGGCGGCGGATTTCAGCCGACTCCATCAGTGGTCCTCATTCCGGTTGTACGAGTACGTCGTCCTGTCGTTTCTTTCGACGGACAGGGGGGTGTTGCGGTTCTCGATGGCGATGTGCTGCCGGGGCGCCGGGAGTTCGGGGTCGACCGGGGCGTTGATCCCCAGCGCGTCGCCGAGTTCGGCCTCGCGCTGGGCCATGCCCGCGCGGACGTCGAGCGCGAAGTGCACCGCGCTGTCCTTGAGCTTGTGGCCCGCTGCGAGCGCCTTGTTGGCCGCGGCGACGGCGAGGTGCTCGGGGGTCAGCTGCTTCAGCTTGCGATTGACCTTGGTGGTCGCCCAGACACCGGCGGCCACGCCCGTGCCGAACCAGAACGTACGGCGGAACATCGCTCGGTCAGTCCTTCTTCCGGGTGCGCTTGCCCCGCCGTCCGGCCGGGACGGTACGGCCCACGATCACCGTACGACGGGACGCCCCGGACGGCGCGGGCACGTCCTCGCGGCGGCCGCCCAGGGCCCGGCGGACGCCGTAGCCGAAGGCCGCGACCTTCACGAGGGGCCCGCCGAAGGTGGAGGCGACGGTGGTGGACAGTGCGGAGGCGTTCGAGGTGACTTCCTGGACGTCGGAGGCGATCGCGTCGACCCGGTCGATCTGGGTCTGCGCGGAGCGCACCGCCGCGGAGGCGTCGGCCAGCAGCGGCACGGCCTGGTCGGTCACGTCCGCGACCAGCTTGGTGGTCGCCTTGAGCGTCTGGGCCAGCCTCACCAGTGCGACGGCGAGGAACGAGACCAGGATCGCCCAGAAGACGGCCACCAGGATCCCGGCCACCTCTCCACCGGACACCTGACACCCGCTCTCGTAAACACCTGTTGATGACTCTTGATGACTCGTCCGAGCCTATCGCGCCGGAGGCGGCGCCCCGTAAACACCTGTGGATAACCGCGCCCGAGCCTATCGCGCCGGGGGTGGCGCTCCGTACCGCATTACCGCCCCGCGCGCAGTGGAGTTGCGCGAAGCGATTGTACGGACTGAATACGGTTCAGTACGCTCCGTGTTCCATGCGAGCTTCCCATGGCGGCGACGCCACCGCGGACGGCAATCTGCCCCTCGAACCCGACCGGTTCGTGGGCCGCTCGGCCGAACTCACCGAGCTGGCCCGGGCGCTCGATGCCTCGCGCCTGGTCACGGTGACCGGTCCCGGCGGGGTCGGCAAGTCACGGCTCGCGGCCCACGCGGCGGCCCTCTCCGCGCCCCTGGACGGGGTGTGGCGGGTGGAACTGGCGCCGGTGCGCGACCCGGAACTCGTCGACTTCGCGGTCGTGGAGGCGCTGGGGCTGACGGATCACACCGCGCGGTTGCCGCGCGAGGCGTTGCTCGCGCATCTGACGGATCGTCAACTCCTCTTGGTTCTGGACGGGTTCGAGCATCTGGTGGAGGTGTGTGCCGAGCTGGTGGCCGAGTTGCTCGGGCGGGTGCCGGGGCTGCGGGTGCTCGCGGTGGGGCGGCGGCCGTTGGAGCTGGCGGGTGAACGGGTCGTCTCGGTGGCGCCGTTGGGCGAGGACGAGGCGGTGGAGCTGTTCGCCGACCGGGCCGCGCAGCAAGGCGTCGCCCTCGACGAAGACGACCCGGACGTACGGGAGTTGTGCCGGCGCCTCGACGGGATTCCGCTCGCCGTCGAGCTGGCGGCGGGGCGGCTGCGGGCGTTGGCACCCGGGGAGTTGCTGGCGCGGTTCGACGACCGGTTCCGGCTGCTGGCCGGCGGGCGCAGGGACGCGTTACCCCGGCACCAGACGCTGCGGACGGCGATCGGCTGGAGCCATGAACTGTGCACGCCCGAGGAGCGGTTGCTGTGGGCGCGGCTCTCGGTGTTCGCCGGGCGCTTCGACCTGGAGGCCGCCGAGTACGTGTGCGGCGGCGACGGACTGCATTCGGACGGCGTCCTCGACGTGCTCTCCGAACTCCTCGCGCAGTCCGTGGTCGTCGGCGAACAGACGCCGACGGGCGTGCGCTACCGGATGCTCGACACGATCCGGGCCTACGGCGCCGACTGGCTGGAGGCGACCGGGGACGCGGCCCGGCTGCGGCGCAGGCACCGCGACTGGTATCTGGGGCTGGCCACGTGGTGCGAGCTGGACTGGTTCTCGCCGCGCCAGGGCGAGGTCGCCGCGCGGGTCGAGGCGGAGCTGCCGAATCTGCGCGGCGCCCTGGAGTACTGCCTGACCGAGCCGGACGAGACGCACCTGGGCCAGTACCTCGCGGGCTCCCTCTGGTTCTACTGGGCGGGCTGCGGGCGCCTCGCGGAGGGCCGGCACTGGCTGGAGCAGGCCGTACAACTCGACTCCGAGGACACGGCGAACGACCAGTCACGCCTGAAGGCCCTCTGGGTGCTCGGCTACGTGGCGATTCTCCAGGGCGACACCGTGCCCGCGCTGGCCGCGCTCCAGGAGTGCCGCGAGGAGGCGGACGAGGCCGCGAACCCCACGGCGGTCGCCTACGCCGAACACCGCACCGGCTGCCTGGCGTTGGTCACGGACGACATGCCGCGCGCGGAGACCCTGCTGCGCTCGGCGCTCGACCGCTACCAGCAGATCGGCGAGCTGAACAGCAACGTACTGATGGGCCAGGTCGAACTGGCGATGACCCGCGCGTTCCAGGGCGATCTGGCGGACGCGGTGAAGCTGTGCGAGGACGTCCGCCGCGTGTGCGAGGACCACGGCGAGCGCTGGACCCGGGCGTACGCGCTGTACGTCCTGGCCTACGTCGCCTGGAGCGACGGTGAACTCCCGCTCGCGCGCGACCTGTTGGCGGACTGCCTGGGCAGCGCGCACGGCTTCCGCGACCTGCTGGGCTCGGTCCTCGCGGTCGAGCTGCTGGCCCTCGTCACCGTGGCGGAGGGCGATGCCGCCGAGGCCGCGCTGCTACAGGGTGCGGCGGGCGGGATGTGGCCGTCGGTGGGGCTGCCGCTGTTCGGCTCGGCGTACTACAACGCGCCGCACGAGCTGTGCGAGGCGATGGCCCGCGAGCGGCTCGGCGACGAGCGGTACGCGGAGTGCGTACGGGACGGGGCGCGGCTGGACCGGGAGGCGGCCGTGGCGCGGGCGCTGGGACAGGAGCGGTCGCTCGACGCCGTGCCGGTACCGCGCGGCCCGGTGCGGCCCGCGACGGTGAGCGTGGACATGCGAAAGCCCGCCGCCTCGCCCACCCGGAAGGGCGGGGAGACGGCGGGCTGACACGCAGTGGTGCTACGTCCGTTGAGTGATCAGCGGGCGTAGTACTCGACGACGAGCTGCTCGTCGCAGATCACCGGGATCTCCTTGCGGTTCGGCTCGCGGTCCAGGCGGAACGCCAGGGCGCCGAGGTTCACCTGGAGGTAGCGCGGGGTCTCGCCGTCGGGGGCGAAGCCACCGGCGCGGGAGACCTCGAACAGCGTCTTGCTGCGGCTGCGCTCGCGGACCATGACGACGTCGTCGGGCTTGACGCGGAAGGACGGCTTGTCGACCTTCTGGCCGTTGACCTCGATGTGGCCGTGGACGACCATCTGGCGGGCCTGGTAGATCGTGCGGGCGATGCCCGAACGAAGGACCAGCGCGTCGAGACGACGCTCCAGCTCGATGATCAGGGCCTCACCGGTCTTGCCCTGGACCTTGGAGGCACGCTCGTAGGCGCGGACGAGCTGGCGCTCGGACACGTCGTACTGCGCGCGCAGACGCTGCTTCTCCAGCAGACGGACCTTGTAGTCCGAGTTCTGCTTGCGGCCACGACCGTGCTCACCCGGCGGGTAGGGACGGGCCTCGAAGTACTTGACGGCCTTCGGGGTCAGCGCGATGCCGAGGGCACGCGACTTCTTGACCTTGGGGCGGGACTGATTCGCCACTTCTTATCCTTTTTCTCTTCGGCTGCCTCAGGGTTACGGGAGGTCGCATCCGCAGCCGGGGAAATCCCGACAGGCCCCGAAGGACTTGTCAGGCAGCCGTTCCCCTGATCTGGGCACATACGTGCAGCACACGAACGGCCCACCGGCCGGTCCCGGAACCCCGGGTGGTGGTGGGCTGCCCGCGACACCTACGAAGGTGCGCGACGCTCCTGGATCCGAAGATCCGGCTGGATGTCCCGCCTGAGGCGCCGACCGGAGTCGGACACGGGACGCAGCACTGCGCAGGATTCTACAGGGTGCTCAGGACCGCTTTCGACCGAGGCGTTTCCTGGTCCACTCGACCGCGTCCGCGTACCGGGCCTCGGCGCCGTGCCGGGTCGGTTCGTAGTACGTACGGTCCTTCAGCTCCTCCGGGGCGTACTGCTGCTCGGCGATGCCCTCGGGCAGGTCGTGCGGGTAGACGTACCCCTGCGCGTGACCGAGCTTGGCGGCGCCCTTGTAGTGCCCGTCCCGCAGGTGCATCGGCACCGGGCCGGCGTGCCCCTTGCGTACGTCCTCCATGGCGGCGCCGATCGCCGTGGTCGCCGCGTTCGACTTGGGCGCGAGGGCGAGGGCGATGGTGGCGTGGCTGAGGGTGAGCGCGGCCTCCGGGAAACCGATCATCGCCACGGCCTGGGCGGCGGCGACCGCGATCGGCAGCGCGTTGGGATCGGCGAGGCCGATGTCCTCGCTCGCGGAGATCATCAGGCGGCGGGCGATGAAGCGGGGGTCCTCGCCGGCCTCGATCATGCGGGCGAGGTAGTGCAGCGCCGCGTCGACGTCCGAACCCCGGATGGACTTGATGAGGGCGCTGGCCACGTCGTAGTGCTGGTCGCCGTCGCGGTCGTACTTCACCGCCGCGCGGTCGACGGTCTCCTCCAGGGTCTGGAGGGTGATGTCCGGCTCGCCCTTGTCGAGGGCTGCCCCGGCGGCGGCCTCCAGGGCGGTGAGCGCGCGGCGGGCGTCGCCGCCGGCGATGCGCAGCAGGTGGTTCTCGCTGTCCTCGGGGAGGGTGACCGCGTCCTTCAGACCGCGCTCGTCGGACAGCGCGCGGCGGATCAGGGCGCGCAGGTCGTCGTCCGTGAGGGGTTCGAGGGTGAGGAGGAGGGAGCGGGACAGGAGCGGGGAGATCACCGAGAAGTACGGGTTCTCCGTGGTCGCCGCGATCAGGGTGATCCAGCGGTTCTCGACGGCCGGGAGCAGGGAATCCTGCTGGGCCTTGCTGAAGCGGTGGATCTCGTCGAGGAAGAGGACGGTCTCCTTGCCGAAGCCCCCGGTGGCGCGGCGGGCGCCGTCGATGACCGCACGGACCTCCTTGACGCCCGCGGTGATCGCGGACAGCTCCACGAACCGCTTGTCGGTCGCCTTGGAGACGACATACGCGAGGGTCGTCTTGCCGGTGCCCGGCGGGCCCCAGAGGATCACGGAGGAGGGTCCGGCCGGGCCGCCCGCCCCCTCGCCGACCAGTCTGCGCAGGGGTGAGCCCGGCTTCAGCAGGTGCTGCTGGCCCACGACCTCGTCGAGGGTGCGCGGGCGCATCCGTACGGCCAGGGGACTGCTGGACGGGTCCTTCTCCTGGCGTTCTTCGGCTGCGGCGGTGAATAGGTCGGGCTCCACGTCCAAAACCCTATGTCACGCCACTGACAATCCCGTCGGGGCCGGGGTCAGGCCCAGAGCTGGGTGCCCCAGCGGGTCAGGATCAGCATGGCGATGATGCCGACGTGGGTTACCGGGAGGACCCAGGTGAACTCGCCCAGGAAGTTCTTGACCGGGCGCGGTGCCTTCAGGAAGTCGTTGCGGATGTTGAACGACGTGACGTACCAGAACATGGTGATCGTGGCGACCCAGGCCAGCGAGCACCACAGGCACAGCGCGTTGATCCGGTACAGCGACTGGAACTGCAGCCAGGTGCAGAAGGCCACCCCGAAGAGCGTGCCGAAGTTGAAGGTCAGCCAGTACCAGCGCGGGAACTGGACCCGGGTCAGCAGGCTGATCCCGACGCAGATGACGATGCCGTAGGCGACCAGGCCGAGCATCGGGTTCGGGAAGCCGAAGGCGGCGGCCTGCTTGCTCTCCATGACGCTGCCGCAGGAGACGATCGGGTTGATGCTGCAGCTCGGGGTGAACGTCTTCCCGGCGAGCTTGCCCTCAAGGATCTTGAACTTGTCGATCGTGATGACCCAGGCGGCGAGCAGTCCGGCCGCTCCGGTGATCACCAGCAACAGGGCGAAGGCCCGACTGCTGCCCACCGTGCGCGGCTCCGCGGCCGTGTGCTCCGGCTCGGAGTCGGTGGAGACGTCCTTCACTGTCGTCTTGCTCATCACGCCGATCCGTCACTTGAGAGTTGGACCTTCTTCGGGCAGGGCCATTGTGCCGCACGCGCACCTCTGTCCACCGTTCGATGGACATAAGGAAGTACGCACGGTCGTCCCTGAGCGCTCGATTCCGGACGATGCTCGTCGCATGACAACACAGGCGAACGAACTCGCAGTGGATGTGCGGGGGCTGCGCAAGCAGTACGGGGACGTGACCGCCGTGGACGGAATCGACCTCCGGATCCGCACGGGAGAGGTGTTCGGCCTGCTCGGACCCAATGGGGCGGGCAAGAGCACCACGGTCGAGATCCTCCAGGGCAACCGCGGCCGGGACGCGGGCGAGGTGTCGGTGCTCGGTTCGGACCCGGCGACGGGCACGCGCGCGTGGCGATCGCGGGTCGGAATCGTCTGGCAGGACGAATCCGCACCCGCCGAGTTGACGGTCGGCGAGACCGTACGACATTTCGCGCGCTACTACCCCCGCCCGCGCGACCCCGAGGAGGTCATCGGCCTGGTCGGTCTTGAGGCCAAGGTGGACAGCCGTATCAAGGCCCTGTCGGGCGGCCAGCGCAGGCGTCTCGACGTGGCCCTCGGGGTGATAGGTGGCCCCGACCTCCTCCTCCTGGACGAGCCGACGACCGGTTTCGACCCGGCGGCCCGGCGCCAGTTCTGGGACCTGATCCGCAAGCTCGCCGACGAGGGCACCACGATCCTCCTGACCACGCACTACCTGGAGGAGGCGGAGAACCTCGCCGACCGCCTCGCCATCGTCGCCAAGGGCCGCGTGGTCGCCGAGGGCGAACCGGCCGCCCTGCGCGAGCGCCACGGCACCGGAGCCACGGTGGAGTGGACGGACCTGGACGGCACCCCGCGCGCGGAGCACACGGAGACTCCGACCAAGGTCGTAGCCGAACTCACGCACCGCTTCGACGGCGAGATCCCCGGGCTGCTGGTCAGCCGCCCCACCCTGGAGGACGTCTACCTCCGGCTGACCGGACAGGAGGACGCGCGATGACCACGACCACGACGGTTGCGCAGGCCCGGACGAAGACCTCAGGAGAGCGGCTCCCCGGTGCCTGGGGACTCGGCCTGCAGCGAGGTGTGCTGGAACTCAAGCAGTTCTTCCGGCAGCGCGACCAGGTGGTGTTCACCTTCGCCTTCCCGGTCGTCTTCCTCTTCCTCTTCGCGTCGATCTTCAAGGACGACGTCCGGGGCGCGGGCATCAACGCCTCGCAGCTCTACGTCCCGGCGATGATGGCCGCCGGCATCATGTCGACGAGTTTCCAGTCCCTCGGCATCTCGATCGCGATCGAACGCGACGAGAAGGTGCTGCGCCGGCTGCGCGGCACGCCGATGCCACCGGCCGCGTACTTCCTCGGCAAGATCTGGCTGGTTCTGGTCACGGGCCTCATGGAGACCGCGATCCTGCTCCTCGTCGGCACCACGCTCTACGACGTGGACCTGCCCTCGTCGGCGGTGAAGTGGCTGGACTTCGGGTGGATCTTCGTGCTCGGTCTGACGGCGTGCGCACTGCTCGGCATCGCGGTCAGCTCCGTCCCGAAGTCCGGCAAGAGCGCGACCTCCGTGGTCGTACTCCCCTTCCTGGTCCTGCAGTTCATCTCCGGGGTGTACATCTCCATCGACACCATCCCGGACTGGATGCTCAACATCGGCGCCCTGTTCCCGCTGAAGTGGATGTGCCAGGGGCTGCGCGGGGTGTTCCTGCCCTCGTCGGCACAGGTGCTGGAGCAGGCAGGGAGCTGGGAGTTCGGGAAGATCGCGCTGGTGCTCGGGGCGTGGTGCGTCGGAGGATTGCTGCTGTGCCTGCTGACCTTCCGGTGGAAGAACCGGCGCGACGGATGACCGCTCCGCACGGGGCGACGGGTTCGTACACCTGGGACCGCTCGTTCCGCCTCTGGGACACGTACTTCGCCCTGATCTGGCTGGCCACCCTGGTGTTCGTGCTCGGCACGAGCCAACCGGGGTGGCCGGTACGCGTCACGGCGGCCGCACTGCTCGTCCCGCTGATCCCGCTCTACGTCTGGGTCGGGCGCCCAGTCCTTCAGGGCGACCCGCCGGACGAACGCAGGGCCGTCGGCTACCTCATCGCGGAGATGGCGCTGTTCCTGCCCTCCGCGGTCCTGGTCGGCGAGACCCGATTGCTGGCCTTCGCCCTCGTCCCGCCCTGCTTCATGGTGCTGCGGCTGCGCTGGGCGCTGATCGCGGTGACCGTGATCAACATCGCGCCGGTGATCGGCTGGGCGCTGCTGTGGTGGCCGGGCGCGCAGGACGTGTTCTTCAATTCCGTCTTCGCGGTGGTGACTCTGGTCTTCTCGATGGCCCTCGGCACCTGGATCATCCGCGTCATCGAACAGAGCCAGGAGCGCGCGGAGTTGATAGCCGAGCTGGACGCCAGCCGCCACGAGGTCTCCCGACTGTCGTCGGCCCACGGCGCGTTGGCCGAACGGGAGCGCATGGCCCGCGAGATCCACGACACCCTCGCCCAGGGCTTCACCAGTCTGCTGATGCTGGCCCAGGCGGTGGAGGCGGAGCTGGACGACGATCTCCCGCAGGCCAGGCGGCACTTGGCCCTGATGGACGAGACGGCCCGGCAGAACCTCGCCGAGGCCCGCGCCCTGGTCGCCGGCGGCACACCGGCCGACCTGGAGGGCGCGTCCCTCTCGGACGCCCTGCGCCGACTCGCCGCCCGCCATGACGCGCCCCTCCAAGTCACCGGCCCGGTACGTGTGTTGCCCGCCGGTCCCGAGGTCGTGGCCCTGCGCTCCTGTCAGGAAGCGCTCGCCAACGCCCGTAAGCATGCGGGGAGTTCGGCGAAGGTGAGCCTCGCGCTCACGTACTCCGACGATCAACTCACCGTGTCGGTACGGGATGACGGATGCGGCTTCGATCCTGGTGCGGTGTCCGGCGGTTACGGTCTGGCGGGGCTGCGGACCCGGGCGGCGGAGGCGGGTGGGACGGCGGTGGTACGGAGCGCGGTGGGCGAGGGGACGACGGTGACGGTACGGCTGCCGGTATCGCCCGCATCACCTGAATCCCCTGTATCACCTGCGTCGCCGGTATCGCCTCTGAGGAGTTCTCGATGATCCGGATCATCCTGGCCGACGACCATCCCGTCGTACGGGAGGGCCTGCGCGCGATGCTCAGCGCCGAACCGGATCTCGATGTCGTCGCCGACGCGTCGAGCGGGCCGCAAGCGGAGGCGCTGGCCGCCGAGTTGAGGCCGGACATCGTGCTGATGGACCTGCGGATGCCGGGTGGCGGGGGTGTCGACTCCATCGTGCGGATGAGTGCGGCCGGGTTGGCGTGCCGGGTGATCGTCCTCACGACGTATGAGACCGACCGGGACATTCTGCGGGCCGTGGAGGCGGGGGCGGCGGGTTATCTGCTGAAGGATCTGCCTCGGGGTGAGCTCGCGGACGCGGTACGGGCCGCTGCGCGGGGCGAGACCGTGTTGGCGCCGTCTGTGGCAGCGCGGTTGGTGGACCAGTTGCGGACCAGGCCGGAGCGGCCTCGGTTGTCCGAGCGGGAGATCGCGGTGTTGCGGTTGGTGGCGGAGGGGTGCACCAACGCGGAGATCGGGCGGCGGTTGTACATCGGGGAGTCGACGGTGAAGACCCATCTGCTGCGGGTCTTCGGGAAGTTGGGGGTGGATGACCGGACGGCGGCTGTGACGAGTGCGATGCGGTACGGGTTGCTGGACTGAGGATTTCGCCCCCGCCGCCCCTACCCGTCCCGTCCTTCTGGGGCTCCGCCCCAGACCCCGCTCCTCAAACGCCGGAGAGGCTGAGTTGTCGTCGGCCGGGGCTTGATCTTTCAGCCCGTCCGGCGTTTGAGGACGAGGCCGTTCAGGCCGAAGCGGGGGTCTGGGGGCGGCAGCCCCCAGGGATGGGACGGGTAGGGGCGGCGGGGGCGAAGAAACCAGGCCTCAGCCCAGCTTTGATTCCAGTTCCGCCACGATCTCGTTCACCCCGACCGCCCGCTGGTCCCCGGACTCCATGTCCTTCAGCTGCACGACACCCTCGGCGAGATCACGCTCGCCGGCGACGATCGTGTAGCGGGCCCCGCTGCGGTTGGCGCTCTTCATCGCGCCCTTGAGGCCCTTGGAGCCGTAGGAGAAGTCCGCCGCGATACCGAGCTTGCGGAGTTCGGTGACCTTGGTGAAGAGGACGCGGCGGGCCTCGTCGCCGAGCGGAACGGCGAACACGCTGGTGGACGCGGGGAGTTCGAGTTCGACGCCCTCCGCCTCCAGGGCCAGCACCGTACGGTCGACGCCCAACGCCCAGCCCACGGAGGGCAGTGCGGGACCGCCGATCATCTCGGAGAGGCCGTCGTAACGGCCGCCGCCGCCCACCGCGGACTGGGAACCCAGACCGTCGTGGACGAACTCGAAGGTCGTACGGGTGTAGTAGTCCAGGCCGCGGACCAGCTTCGGGTCGTCCTCGAAGGAGACGCCCGCGGCCGTGATCAGCTCGCGGACCTCCTCGTGGTACGCCTTGCACGCGTCACAGAGGTAGTCGCGGAGCAGCGGCGCGTCCGTCAACTGCTTCTGGACGTCGGGGCGTTTGTCGTCGAGGACCCGGAGCGGGTTGATGTCCGCGCGGCGCAGGGTCTCCTCGTCGAGGTCCAGGCCCCGGAGGAAGGTCTGCAGCGCCTCCCGGTACACCGGACGGCACTCCTTGTCGCCCAGGCTGTTGAGGAGGATGCGGAAGTTCCGCAGGCCCAGGGAGCGGTACGCCTGGTCCGCGAGGATGATCAACTCGGCGTCCAGCGCCGGGTCCTCGGCACCGATCGCCTCGGCGCCGACCTGCGAGAAGTGGCGGTAACGGCCCTTCTGGGGGCGCTCGTAGCGGTAGTACGAGCCCGAGTACCAGAGCTTGACCGGGAGGTTGCCCAACTTGTGCAGGTTGGCCTCAAGTGCCGCACGCAGCACGGAAGCCGTGCCCTCGGGACGCAGGGCGAGCTGGTCGCCGCCCTTGGTCTCGAAGGCGTACATCTCCTTGGTCACGATGTCGGTCGACTCACCGACCCCGCGCGCGAACAGCTCGACGTTCTCGAAGCCGGGCGTCTCGATGTAGCCGTAGCCGGAGTTGCGCAGCGGAGCGGCGATCGCCTCGCGCACGGCGAGGTACTTGGCCGACTCCGGCGGAATCAGGTCGTACGTGCCCTTGGGGGCCTGAAAGGTGCTCACGAAAATCTCTCGTCACATTCCTCGTCGGGGAGCGTCCTGGGCTCCCTGGCCGCCGGAGGCCACCTCCCGCAGATACGGGTTGGTGGCGCGCTCCTGGCCGATGGTCGTCTGGGGGCCGTGGCCGGACAGCACCACGGTCGAGTCGTCGAGCGGCAGGCACACACGGGCCAGCGAGTCGAGGATCTCGGCGTGGGAGCCGCCGGGCAGGTCGGTGCGTCCGATGGAGCCGGCGAAAAGCAGATCCCCGGAGAAGAACACGGAAGGGATCTCCGTGTTCTCGGGCATCTGGAAGGTCACCGACCCCCTGGTATGGCCGGGCGCGTGCGCGACCGAGAACTCCAGTCCCGCGAGCGCGAGCCGCGCTCCGTCGGTCAGCTCCTTGACGTCGTCCGGCTCCCCCACGGTCAGCTCGCCCATCAGCGGCATCCCGATCGAGCGGCCGAGCGCCTTCTCGGGGTCGCTCATCATGTACCGGTCCTCGGGGTGGATCCAGGCCGGCACGTCGTGCGCGCCGCACACCGGGACGACCGAGGCCACATGGTCGATGTGACCATGGGTGAGGACGACCGCGACGGGCTTGAGCCGATGCTTCAGAAGCGCTTCCTCGACTCCCTGGGCGGCCTGATGGCCCGGGTCGATGATCACGCACTCCTCACCGGCGGCGGGGGCGACGAGATAACAGTTCGTCCCCCAGGCCCCGGCGGGGAACCCGGCAATGAGCACGATCGTCCTTCGTTGTGTCGATACGGGTGGGGATAAGGATCCCTGCGTCAGTGGTCAGAGCCTACCGGCGCTGCCGAATCCTCAGCGAACCCATATACGGTACGGGGCACACGCAGGCGGTCGGCTCACAAGACGCACGCGTCCCAGTCGACGTACGAGACGCATGAGGAGAGAATCCGGTGGTCACCCAGGAACAGCGGAAGCGGCAGCTCGCGCGGGAGAAGTTCTTGCGGCAGCAGCAGCGGCGTACGTCCGCTCGACGCAAGGCACGCATGCGCAACTCGGTGATCGCGTCGGTGCTCGGCGTGATCGTGATCGGCAGTGTCGCGCTCTACACGACCGGCGTCCTGAAGAACGACGACGACAAGTCCAACGCGAGCGCGGACGTGACGCCCACGCCCAGCGCCTCGGCGACGAAGAAGGCGCCGGACCCGTGCGCCAAGCCGGCGGCCGGCAAGATCAAGACGGAGACCTGGAAGAAGGAGCCGGCGGTCACGATCGACAAGTCGGCGAAGTACACGATGAAGCTGGCGACGACCTGCGGTGACATCGACATCGCGCTGAAGACGTCGGCCGCGCCGCACACCGTGAACTCGTTCGACTTCCTCGCGGGCAAGGGCTTCTTCGACCACACGAAGTGCCACCGGCTCACCACCAGCGGCATCTACGTGCTGCAGTGCGGCGACCCGACGGGCGCGGGCAGCGGCGGTCCCGGCTACACGATCCCGGACGAGAACCTGAAGGACGCCAGCCTCAAGGGCGGGACCTACCCGGCGGGCACGGTGGCGATGGCGAACACCGGTCAGAAGCACACCGGCGGCAGCCAGTTCTTCCTCGTCTACAAGGCCAGCACGCTCCCGGCGAGCTACACCCCGTTCGGTACCATCTCGGCCTCCGGGATGAAGGTCCTGAACAAGATCGCGGCCGCGGGCGAGAGCACGGGCGCGGGTGACGGAGCACCGAACGCGACGGTCGTGATCAACAAGGCGACCGTCACGAAATCCTGACCGTCAACAGCGAAATTTCGGTCGCGCGGGATGCGGACAGGCAACCCGCCGGTCGCCTATGTTGGCCGTGACGAAACTGTGGACGATGCCCGGGGGCACAGCGGCCCTGTGCAGGCATCATGTGGAGGAGGCGCTGTGAGCAGCGACCCGTGGGGACGCGTCGACGAGACGGGGACCGTGTACGTGCGTACGGCCGACGGCGAGCAGGTCGTCGGTTCCTGGCAGGCCGGCTCCCCCGAGGAGGCGCTGGCCTACTTCGAGCGCAAGTACGAAGGCCTGGTTGTCGAGATCGGCCTCCTCGAAAAGCGCGTGAAGACCACCGACCTGTCGGCGAAGGACGCGCAGGCCGCCGTCGACCATCTCCGTGAGCAGGTCGACGCCCACCACGCGGTGGGCGACCTGGCCTCGCTGGGCGTCCGGCTGGACAAGCTGGTGGAGACCGTCGAGGCGCGCCGCGAGGAGCGCAAGCAGCAGCGCGCCAAGCAGTCCGACGAGGCCCGGCACTCCAAGGAGGCGCTGGTCGTCGAGGCGGAGGAGCTGGCGCAGTCCGACCAGTGGCGGGCGGCCGGTGAGCGGCTGCGCGCGCTGGTGGACACCTGGAAGGGTCTGCCGCGCCTGGACCGCAAGTCGGACGACGAGCTGTGGCACCGCTTCTCGCACGCCCGGTCGGCCTTCTCCAAGCGCCGCAAGGCGCACTTCGCGTCGCTGGACGCGCAGCGCGAGGACGCTCGCAAGATCAAGGAGAACCTGGTCGCCGAGGCCGAGGGTCTGTCGGCCTCGACGGACTGGGGTCCCACGGCCGCGCGCTACCGCGAGCTGATGGCCGACTGGAAGGCGGCGGGCCGCGCCCAGCGCGAGCACGAGGACGATCTGTGGAACCGCTTCCGCGGCGCCCAGGACGTCTTCTTCGCCGCCCGCAGCTCGGTCTTCGCCGAGCGGGACGCCGAGCAGACGGAGAACCTGAAGCTCAAGGAGGAGCTGGCCGAGGAGGCCGAGAAGCTCCTGCCGGTCACCGATCTGAAGGCGGCCCGCGCGACCTTCCGCTCGATCAACGAGCGCTGGGAGGCCATCGGCCATGTGCCGCGTGACTCCCGCCCGAAGGTCGAGGGCCGGATGCACGCGATCGAGCGGGCCCTCCAGGAGTCCGAGGAGACCGAGTGGCGCCGGACGAACCCGGAGGCACGCGCGCGTGCCGAGGGTCTGACCGGTCAGCTCCAGGCCGCCGTGGACAAGCTCACGGGCCAGATCGAGCAGGCCCGCGCGCAGGGCAACACTTCCCGCGCCGACAAGCTCCAGCGCGAGCTGGAGGGCCGCCAGGCCCTGCTGGAGCAGGCTCTGAAGGGCCTCCAGGAGTTCGGCGGCTGACCTCCGCACGCATCAAGAAGGGGCTCCCGTACGCACCGTACGGGAGCCCCTTCTTCGTATGCCCTACGTCTTGTTGCGCGCCGACGTCACGCGGTAGACGTCGTAGACCCCCTCCACGCCCCTGACGGCCTTCAGGACGTGGCCCAGGTGCTTGGGGTCGCCCATCTCGAAGGTGAAGCGGGAGGTGGCGACGCGGTCGCGGGAGGTCTGGACGGCCGCGGAGAGGATGTTGACGTGCTGGTCGGACAGGACGCGGGTGACGTCCGAGAGGAGCCGGGAGCGGTCCAGGGCCTCCACCTGGATGGCGACCAGGAAGACCGAGGACTGGGTCGGCGCCCACTCGACTTCCAGGATGCGCTCGGGCTCGCGGGACAGTGACTCCACGTTGACGCAGTCGCTGCGGTGAACCGATACACCGCTACCTCGCGTGACGAAACCGATGATGGGGTCGCCGGGGACGGGCGTACAACAGCGGGCCAGTTTGACCCACACGTCGTCGACGCCCTTGACGACGACACCGGGGTCGGCGTTCGACCGGCGCTTGCGCCCCCGGCCGTGCGCCGGCGGCACGCTCTCGTCGATCTCCTCGGTGGCCGCCTCCTCGCCGCCGAGCGCCTGCACCAGCTTCTGTACGACGTTCTGCGCGGCGACATGCCCCTCGCCGATCGCCGCGTACAGCGAGGAGATGTCGGGGTAGCGCATCTCGTGCGCGAGCGTGACGAGGGAGTCGCCGGTGAGGATGCGCTGGATCGGCAGGTTCTGTTTGCGCATCGCGCGGGCGATGGCGTCCTTGCCCTGCTCGATCGCCTCGTCGCGGCGCTCCTTGGAGAACCAGGCTCTGATCTTGTTGCGGGCGCGCGGCGACTTCACGAAGCCGAGCCAGTCGCGGGAGGGGCCCGCGCCGGGCGCCTTGGAGGTGAAGACCTCCACCAAGTCGCCGTTGTCCAGGGTGGATTCGAGCGGTACGAGGCGCCCGTTGACCCGTGCTCCTATGGTCCGGTGGCCGACCTCGGTGTGCACCGCGTACGAGAAGTCCACCGGGGTGGCGCCCGCCGGCAGCGCTATCACGTCGCCCTTCGGCGTGAAGACGAAGACCTCGTTGCGGGACAGGTCGAAGCGCAGGGACTCCAGGAACTCGCCCGGGTCCTCGGTCTCCTTCTGCCAGTCGAGCAACTGGCGCAGCCACGCCATGTCGTTGAGGTGGTCGTCCTTGCCGGTGGTCCTGGGTGTCTCCGCGCGCACCTTGGAGGTGCCGGCGACGGCCTCCTGCTTGTACTTCCAGTGCGCGGCGATGCCGTACTCCGCGCGGCGGTGCATGTCGAACGTGCGGATCTGGAGCTCAACGGGCTTGCCGTTGGGGCCGATTACGGTGGTGTGCAGCGACTGGTACATGTTGAACTTGGGCATCGCGATGTAGTCCTTGAACCGGCCGGGGACCGGGTTCCATCGCGCGTGCACGGTGCCGAGGGCCGCGTAGCAGTCGCGGACGGTGTCCACGAGGACGCGGATGCCCACCAGGTCGTAGATCTCCGCGAAGTCGCGGCCACGGACGATCATCTTCTGGTAGACGCTGTAGTAGTGCTTCGGTCGGCCGGTGACGGTCGCCTTGATGCGGGCGGCGCGCAGGTCGGTCTGGACCTCGTCGGTCACTATGGCCAGGTATTCGTCACGCTTCGGTGCCCGCTCGGCCACCAGCCGGACGATCTCGTCGTACATCTTGGGGTAGAGGATCGCGAAGGCGAGGTCCTCCAGTTCCCACTTGATGGTGTTCATGCCCAGGCGGTGGGCGAGCGGCGCGTAGATCTCCAGGGTCTCGCGCGCCTTCTTCTCCTGCTTCTCGCGCTTGAGGTAGCGCATGGTGCGCATGTTGTGCAGGCGGTCGGCGAGCTTGATGACCAGGACGCGCGGGTCCTTGGCCATTGCTACGACCATCTTGCGGACGGTCTCGGCCTGCGCGGCCTCGCCGAACTTGACCTTGTCCAGCTTGGTGACACCGTCGACGAGGAGGGCCACGGAGTCGCCGAAGTCGCGGCGGAGCTGGTCGAGGCCGTACTCGGTGTCCTCGACGGTGTCGTGCAGCAGGCCGGCCATCAACGTGGCCGGGTCCATGCCGAGTTCGGCGAGGATCGTGGTGACGGCGAGCGGGTGCGTGATGTACGGGTCGCCGCTCTTGCGCTTCTGGCCGCGGTGCCAGCGCTCGGCGACCTGGTAGGCGCTCTCGACCTGGCGGAGGGTGGCCGTCTCGATCTTCGGGTCGTTGCTGCGCACTATCCGCAGCAGGGGCTCCAGGACCGGGTTGTACGGGTTGGAGCGCTGGACGCCGAGGCGGGCGAGACGGGCGCGGACGCGGTTGGAGGAGCCGCCGCCGGTGCGTGCGGGCTGGCCGGCCGTGGGACGGGGCGCGGGAGGGGTGGCCGCCGGGAGCTCGGCCGGAGCCGGCTTGGGGCGCGCGGGCTCGGCCGCCTTGTCGGCGGGCGCCGACCGGTCGTGCTCCGCCGCCGGGCGCGGTTCGGCCGGTGCGGTGCTCGCGCTCGTGGCGGGTTCCGCCGCGGGGCCCGGGGTGGGCTCGGGCTTGGCGGCGGTCAGGGGCTGGGCCTCGTCTGCCAAGAGGACTCCTCGTGCGCGATCCGGGTCCCCAGGTCAGGCTCCGGAGTGCCCATGGTAGCGATCCCGGGCTCCGGGCTCGCCTTCAGGCCGATGTGAGGGCCGTCAACGGATGAAACGCGAGGGGCTGCCCCAGGATTCCGCGACGCGGCTCCGGGGCGATCAGAGGGTGTCCTGCGGGTGACGGGGAGGGACCGGCGGCGACAGCGCCGCGCGCTGGGCGGACTCCTGTGCCGGTGCCCGGTCGCCGACGCGGACTGCGGGTACCGACGCACGGGGAGGACCGGCGCCACAAGGTCCGCGATACACCGGCGGGCCGCCCGGTCCCGCCAGGGCGATCTGAGGACGTGCCTCGGGTGACGGAGCAGGGACTGGCCGCCGACAGCGCCGCGCTCCGGGCGGACTGCCGTGCCGGTGCCCGGGTGTCGGCACGGGCTGCCACTGAAGGGCTGCGCCACAAGGTCCGCGATGCGCTGTGGCCGCCTGCCCGGGTGCAGAACGCGATCGCGTTCTGTACGGCCGTCGCCTCGCGAGCGTTCCCACGAGGCCGCCACTACGCGAACGGCCGTCCCGTTGAGACCGGGACGGCCGTTCGTCGTGAACATCTGCTGGCCTGCTCAGAGCTTGAGCAGTGCCTCCAGAGGAGCGCCTTGGAGGGTCGGCTCCAGTCTTGCCCGGCCGCCGAGGAAGCCCAGCTCCATGAGGACGGCGACGCCCGCGATCTCGGCGCCCGCCCTGCGGATCAGCTGGAGGGAGGCCTCGGCGGTGCCGCCCGTGGCCAGGACGTCGTCGACGACCAGGACGCGGTCTCCGGCGCTCAGGTCCTCGGCGTGCACCTCGATCTCGGCGGAGCCGTACTCCAGGTCGTACGCCTGGCTGAGGGTCGCTCCGGGGAGCTTGCCCGCCTTGCGCACGGGGATGAAGCCGACGCCCGCGCGGACGGCCACCGGGGCGCCGAGGATGAACCCGCGGGCCTCCAGGCCCACGACCTTCGTCGCACCGGTGCTCACGACGATCTCGGCGAGCGCGTCCGTGAGCGCCGTGAACGCGGCCGGGTCCGCCAGAAGCGGGGTGATGTCCTTGAACATCACCCCCGGCTCCGGGTAGTCGGCCACATCGCGGATACGGCTGAGCAGCAGCTCCTGGACGTCGGTCATCGACGCTTCCCCGAGGGACGCCCACGGCCGCGGTTGCGGGACGCCGGCTGGGTTCGCGGGCCGACGACGGCTGCCGCGTCCTCGGGCTCGTCGTCGTAGTCGTCGTCCGAGTGGTTGGTGACCTCGGGCTCCGGCTGCTCGCCCTGCGCGGCGGCCTGGGCGCGCTTGGCGAGGACGCGCTTCCTGAGCGCCTTCATCTGCGGCTCGGCCTCCTTGAGGTCGGCGACGAGCGGCGTGGCGATGAAGATCGAGGAGTACGCACCGGCCGCGAGGCCGACGAACAGCGACAGCGAGATGTCGTTGAGCACACCCGCGCCGAGGAAGCCGCCACCGATGAACAGCAGGGCCCCGACCGGCAGCAGGGCGACGACCGTGGTGTTGATGGAACGCACCAGCGTGCCGTTGATCGACCGGTTGGCGATGTCGCTGTAGGTCCACCGGGTCTGCTTGGTGATGTCCTTGGTCTGCTCCTTGAGGCTGTCGAAGACGACGACCGTGTCGTAGAGCGAGTAACCGAGGATGGTCAGCAGACCGATCACCGTGCCGGGCGTGACCTCGAAGCCGACGAGGGCGTAGATGCCGATGGTGATGGTGATGTCGTGGATCAGGGCGACGAGCGCGGCCAGGGCCATGCGCCACTCGAAGGCGATCGCCAGATAGATCACGACCAGGACCATGAAGATCGCCAGGCCCTCCCAGGCCTTGTTGGCGATCTGGTCACCCCAGCTGGGGCCGACCAGATCCGCGGCGATGTTCTCGGAGCTGACGTTCAGGTCCTTCGACAGCTGCTTCTTGATGCTGTCGGACTGGTCCGTGTCGATGCCGGCGATCTGGATGCGCAGGCTGCCGTCGCCGAGCTTCTGGACGACCGCGTCGTGACCGGAGGCGTCCTCGGCGTACTTCTCCGCCTGGCTCACCGAGGCGTTCATGCCCTTGGGCGTGGTGAAGGCGGCGCCGCCCTGGAACTCGATGCCCATGTTCAGGCCGCGCACCGTCAGGCCGAGGATGGCCGTGATGGTGATCAGGATCGAGATGCCGTACCAGATCTTGCGATTGCCGACGAAGTCGTACCCGACCTCGCCACGGTGCAGCCGGGCGCCGAGGTTGCCGAGCTTCGACATCTCACGCCTCCTTCGGGTCGACGGGGGCGGAGGGACGGCGGGTGCGGCGCAGCGGCGGCTTGGCGCCCAACGCCTTCGGGTCGATGCCGGAGAACTTGTGGCCGTCCGCGAAGAACTTCCGGCGGGCGAGGATCGTCATCAGCGGCTTGGTGAAGAGGAAGACGACGACCACGTCGAGCACGGTGGTCAGACCGAGCGTGAACGCGAAGCCCTGGACCTTGCCGACGGTGACGATGAACAGCACCGCGGCGGCGAGGAACGACACGAAGTCGGAGACCAGGATCGTGCGCCGGGCACGGGGCCAGGCCCGCTCGACGGACGGACGCAGCGAGCGGCCCTCGCGGATCTCGTCCCGGATGCGTTCGAAGAACACGATGAACGAGTCCGCGGTGATACCGATCGCGACGATCGCACCGCAGACGGCCGGCAGGTTCAGCGCGAAGCCGATGCCCGGGCCGAGCAGCGCCATGATCACGTAGGTGAGGATCGCGGAGACCAGCAGCGAGGGGATCGCGATGACCGACAGACCGCGGTAGAAGATCAGCAGGTAGATGACGACCAGCGCGAGGCCGATGGCGCCCGCGATCAGACCGGCGTGCAGCTGCTCGCCGCCGAGGGCCGCGGTCACCGTGGTGACGCTGTCCGTCTTGAAGGTCAGCGGCAGGGCGCCGTACGACAGCATGTTGGCGAGGCTCTGGGCCTCCTCCTGGGTGAAGCTGCCGGAGATCTCCGCGCTGCCGCCGGTGATCGACGAGGCGACGGAGGGGCTGGAGACGACCTGGCCGTCGAGGACGATGCCGAACTCGTTCTGCGGGGCGGTGTTCTTCGCCAGTTCACCGGTGACCTTGGCGAACTTGTCGCCGCCCTTGCCGGTGAAGTCCATGGTGACCTGCCAGCCGGCGGCGGTCGTCGTGTTCAGGACGGCCGCCGCCTTCTTGACGTCGGTACCGTCCACGGCGGCGGGGCCGAGCACGTACTTGTACCAGACGCCCGAGACCTGGCCGCAGGCCACGGTCGCGTCCTCGGCCTTGGCGTTCTTGCCGGCGCTGTTCTGGACCGACTTCTTGGAGCAGTCGAGCGCGGTGTACTGGGCCTCCAGCTTGGCGGCCGCCGCGGTGGCGGCGGCGCTGCTGTTCGCCGACGGGGTGGCGCTGGCCGAGGCCGAGGCGCTGGGGCTCGCGGACGAGGTGGTGTCGGCCTTCAGCGCGTCGCTGGCGGCACGGCCCTGAGAGGTGGCGGTGGCCGTCGGGGTCGCGGAGCCGGTCTTCGACGAGGAAGCGCTCGCCTTGGAGCTGGGCGAGCTCGACGGGCTGCTGGAGGTGCTGCCGGACGCGCTCGGTGACGGGCTCGCCGTCGCGGCGCCCGTGGAGGCCTCCGTGGCCAGGACCGGGCGGAAGTACAGCTTGGCGGTCGTACCGACCTGCTGCCGCGCCTCCTCCGAGTTCGTGCCCTTGGGGATGTTGACGATGATGTTCTTGGAGCCCTGGGTCTGGACCTCGGCCTCCGAGACACCAAGACCATTGACACGGCGGTTCATGATGTCGACCGCGGTGTCCATGTTGGTCTTGTTGATCGACGATGCCTCGCCGGGCTGGGCCACCGCCCGCAGCGTGATGCTCGTGCCGCCGGCCAGGTCGATGCCGAGACGCGGAGTGTTGTGCCCGGATGCGAACATGCCACCGGTGAGCGCCACGATGGCGATCAGGATGAGGGCCAGCGAGCGCCACGGCTTGCTCTGGGCGCTCGCGCTGCGGCCCCTCTTAGGTGCTGCCACCTTCTCGTACTCCCTCTCGGGCCGCTCCGCGCCGGGTCAGCGCGGCTACGGCCATGACATGGTGTCGGGATCCCGTGCGAGTGACGCACGTACCGGGTGCGCGGGGCGCGAGCGGGTCGCGCCGCGCTCCCGGGACGTTACTACTTCGCGTCGGTGTCGCCGTCGGTCTTCTTCGGCTCTTCTTCCGTCTTCGCCTCGGCGGGCTTCGCCGGCTCCTCGGTGGCGTCGGCCGGCTCGTCGGCCGCGTCCTTCTTGCCGAGGTCGATGGGCTTGTCGTCGGAAGAGTCGGCGGCGGGCTCGTCGGTGTCGGTGAGGGAGGAGGCGTCGTCCGGGACGATGTCGGCGTCGTCCTTCAGGTCGTGCTCGATGCCGTGGACGATGCGGTTGTACTCGTCGTCGGTGAGGACGGCGCCGATCGCGTTCTTCGCGAAGAGAAGTTCGATGCCCGGGCCTGCGTCGAGGAGAACCGTCTCCTCGTTGACTTCCTTGACCGTCGCGTACACGCCCCCGATCGTGCGGACGCCGGTGCCGGGCTGCATGTCACTACGCATCGACGCGGCCGCCTGCTGCTTGCGCTTGGCGGAGCGGGTCATCAGGAACATGGCCCCGATGAGCACGATGAACGGGAGGAGGGTCACGATATTCACGGGGCGGAATTTCCTTCGCACGACCGCGGCGGTGAGCGGCCTGGTGGATGGGGGTGGTCGGCGCCGCCCACAAAGGCGGCATCGGCGGAGTCTAAGCGAGTCCACGCTGATGGAACAACGCTCAGCATGGCACCGGGGTTCCTGACCCGGCCAGTGCCCCCGCCGTCACGCCCCGAACAGGTCCCCTTGTCCGTTTCCCCCGGTTGACGAGCGGGGCGGGGTGAGGCCGAGATGCGCCCACGCGGCGGGGGTGGCGACGCGTCCGCGCGGTGTGCGGGCGAGCAGTCCCTCGCGTACGAGGAAGGGTTCGGCGACCTCTTCGACGGTCTCGCGCTCCTCCCCCACGGCGACGGCGAGCGTGGACAGTCCGACCGGTCCGCCGCCGAACAGCTTGAGCAGGGCTTCGAGGACACCGCGGTCGAGCCGGTCGAGGCCGCGCCCGTCGACCTCGTAGACCTTGAGGGCGGCTCCGGCGATGTCCTGGGTGATGAAGCCGTCGGCCTTGACCTGCGCGTAGTCCCGGACGCGGCGCAGCAGCCGGTTGGCGATGCGGGGGGTGCCGCGGGAGCGGCCGGCGATCTCGGCGGCGCCCGCGGGGTCGATCTCCACGTCGAGGAGGTTCGCCGAGCGGTGGATGACGCGCTCCAGCTCGGTGGGCTCGTAGAACTCCATGTGCGCGGTGAAGCCGAAGCGGTCGCGCAGCGGGGGTGGCAGCAGCCCCGCGCGCGTGGTGGCGCCGACCAGGGTGAACGGCGGCAGTTCGAGCGGGATCGCGGTGGCGCCGGGGCCCTTGCCGACGATGACGTCGACGCGGAAGTCCTCCATCGCCATGTAGAGCATCTCCTCGGCGGGCCGGGACATGCGGTGGATCTCGTCGAGGAAGAGGACCTCGCCCTCCTGGAGGGAGGAGAGGATCGCGGCGAGGTCGCCCGCGTGCTGGATGGCGGGGCCGCTGGTGATGCGGATCGGGGCCTCCATCTCGGCCGCGATGATCATCGACAGGGTGGTCTTGCCGAGGCCGGGGGCGCCGGAGAGCAGCACGTGGTCGGCGGTGGCGCCACGCGCGCGTGCGGCGCGCAGCACCAGGTCGAGCTGCTCGCGGACCTTCTCCTGGCCGATGAACTCGCCCAGGTCCTTGGGGCGCAGGGCGGCCTCGACGGCCTGGTCCTCGCGGTCGGCGACCGAGCCCACCAGCCGCTCGGCGGCGGTCTCGTCGGTCGTGTCGTCCCAGTTCACTGACGGTTCTCCTAGCGGGCGCGGTTCAGGGTCTGCAGGGCCGCCTTCAGCAACTGCCCCACCTGCGGCGTGCCCTCGGCGGCCTCGGCCTGCGGTGCTACGGCGGCCACGGCCTCGTCGGCCTCGCGGGTGGCGTACCCGAGGCCGATGAGGGCGGCGTGCAGCTGATCGCGCCAGCCGCTGGTGACCGGGGCTCCGATCGCCGGGGCGGACCCTACGGGTGCGCCGAGCCGGTCCTTGAACTCCAGCAGCAGCTTCTGGGCGCCCTTCTTGCCGATGCCCGGAACCGCCATCAACGCCTTCTCGTCCCCGGCGGCAACCGCCCGGCGCAGCGCGTCCGGGGTGTGCACCGCGAGCATCGCCTGCGCGAGCCGGGGGCCGACACCGGTCGCGGTCTGGAGCAGCTCGAAGATCTGGCGTTCGTCGTCGTCCACGAAGCCGTACAGGGTGAGCGAGTCCTCGCGGACGACGAGGGAGGTGGCGAGCTTGGCGGGCTTGCCGAGGCGGAGCGTGGACAGCGTGTTCGGCGTGCACTGGATGGCCATGCCGACACCGCCGACCTCGACCACCGCGGCGTCGGGGGCGAGTGCGGCGACCGTGCCACTGACGAAGGCGATCATGCGGTACGGCCTTTCGATGCGTGCGAGGTCTTCGGTGCTTGCGGGGGTTGAGGGGCTTGCGTGGCTTGCGGTGCTTTGCGCGCGCCGGCCGCGTGTTGGGCGACCGCCTGTTGCAACCGGTTCTGGGCGACGGCCTGTTGGAGGCGGTTGGTCGCGGGGCCGCGCCAGATGTGGCAGATGGCGAGGGCGAGGGCGTCGGCCGCGTCGGCGGGCTTCGGGGGCGCGTCGAGCCGGAGGAGTCGGGTGACCATGGCGCCGACCTGGGCCTTGTCGGCGCGGCCGTTGCCGGTGACGGCGGCCTTGACCTCGCTGGGCGTGTGCAGGGCGACGGGGATGCCGCGGCGGGCGGCACAGAGCATCGCCACGGCGCTGGCCTGGGCGGTGCCCATCACCGTGCGCACGTTGTGCTGGCTGAACACCCGCTCCACGGCGACGAATTCGGGCCGGTGTTCGTCCAGCCACGCTTCGATGCCCTGCTCGATGGCGACGAGGCGGAGCCCCAACTCGGCGTCCGACGGGGTCCGTACGACACCGACGCCGATCATCGTGAGCGGCCGGCCCGCGACGCCTTCGACCACTCCGACACCGCATCGGGTGAGTCCGGGGTCGACACCCAGTACCCGCACTCCAACCCCCCTCGTTCGATCGCCTGTTTGTGCAGGCTATCGGGTGTCACTGACAAAGCGACGGGCCGACGGGGTGTGTCCCGTCGGCCCGTTGAACCGCTTGTTCGACTTCAGCTCGCGGCAACGCTACGCGTCGACCTTCTCCATGACCTCGTCGCTGACGTCGAAGTTGGCGAAGACGTTCTGCACGTCGTCGCTGTCCTCCAGGGCGTCGATCAGCTTGAAGATCTTGCGCGCGCCGTCCTCGTCGAGCTCGACCTGCATGGTCGGGACGAAGTTGGCGTCGGCGGAGTCGTAGTCGATGTCGGCGTCCTGGAGCGCGGTGCGGACCGCGACCAGGTCGGTGGCCTCGGAGATGACCTCGAAGGACTCACCGAGGTCGTTGACCTCCTCGGCGCCCGCGTCGAGCACGGCACCGAGGACGTCGTCCTCGCCCAGCTCGCCCTTGGGGACGATGACGACACCCTTGCGATGGAACAGGTACGAGACGGAGCCGGGGTCGGCCATGTTCCCGCCGTTGCGGGTCATGGCGACGCGCACGTCCGAGGCGGCGCGGTTGCGGTTGTCGGTGAGGCACTCGATGAGCACCGCGACGCCGTTCGGGCCGTAACCCTCGTACATGATCGTCTCGTAGTCGGCGCCACCGGCTTCGAGACCGGCGCCGCGCTTGACCGCGGAGTCGATGTTCTTGTTCGGGACCGAGCTCTTCTTGGCCTTCTGGATGGCGTCGAACAGCGTCGGGTTGCCGGACACATCGGCGCCGCCGGTTCGGGCCGCGACCTCGATGTTCTTGATCATCTTCGCGAAGAGCTTGCCGCGCTTGGCGTCGATCACGGCCTTCTTGTGCTTCGTCGTAGCCCATTTAGAGTGGCCGGACATCTGCCTGTCTCCTTCGCGTAACCCAACTCTTTACGAACCCCAGAGATCCTACTAGGACCCCGGAGCCAGGTTCGCGCGCACCATGTCGACGAACAGGGAGTGCACGCGGTGGTCGCCGGTCAGTTCCGGGTGGAACGACGTGGCGAGCGCGTTGCCCTGGCGGACCGCGACGATGTGGCCCTCGTGTTCGGCGAGGACCTCGGTCTCGGCACCGACGGACTCGACCCAGGGGGCGCGGATGAAGACGCCCTCCACAGGATCGCCCTCGATGCCCCGGACGTCGACAGCTGCTTCGAAGGACTCGTTCTGCCGTCCGAAGGCGTTGCGGCGCACGATCATGTCGATGCCGCCGATCGTCTCCTGGCCCGAGCGCGGGTCGAGGATCTTGTCGGCGAGCATGATCAGGCCGGCGCAGGTGCCGTAGACGGGCATACCGGCACGCACGCGTGCGCGAAGGGGGTCCATGACCCCGAAGAGGACGGCCAGCTTGGAGATGGTGGTCGACTCACCCCCGGGGATGACGAGACCGTCCACCTCGGCGAGTTCCTCGGGGCGCCTGACCTGCCTGGCCACGGCGTCGGCCGCGGCCAGGGCGATCAGGTGCTCCCGTACGTCCCCCTGGAGGGCCAGGACGCCGATGACAGGGGCTGAAGACACATCCGCCATGGGTGGTTACCAGCCGCGGTTGGCGTAGCGCTCGGTCTCGGGGAGGGTGTCGCAGTTGATGCCGACCATGGCCTCGCCGAGGTTGCGGGACGCGTCCGCGATGATCTTCGGGTCGTCGTAGAAGGTGGTCGCCTTCACGATGGCGGCGGCGCGCTTGGCCGGGTCGCCGGACTTGAAGATGCCGGAGCCGACGAAGACGCCCTCGGCGCCGAGCTGGCGCATCAGCGCCGCGTCGGCGGGGGTGGCGACGCCACCGGCGGAGAACAGCACGACCGGGAGCTTGCCCAGCTCGGCGACCTCGCGGACGATCTCGTACGGGGCGCGCAGTTCCTTGGCGGCGGCGTACAGCTCGTTGTTGTCGAAGCCGCGCAGCTTGGCGATCTCGTTCTTGATCTGGCGCAGGTGGCGGACCGCCTCGACGACGTTGCCGGTGCCGGCCTCGCCCTTGGAGCGGATCATCGCGGCGCCCTCGGCGATACGGCGCAGGGCCTCGCCCAGGTTGGTGGCACCGCAGACGAAGGGGGTCGTGAAGGCCCACTTGTCGGAGTGGTTGACCTCGTCGGCCGGGGTGAGGACCTCGGACTCGTCGATGTAGTCGACGCCGAGGGACTGCAGGACCTGGGCCTCGACGAAGTGGCCGATGCGGGACTTGGCCATGACCGGGATGGAGACCGCTTCGATGATCTCCTCGATCATCGTCGGGTCGGACATCCGGGCCACGCCGCCGTCCTTGCGGATGTCGGCGGGGACCCGCTCCAGGGCCATGACGGCCACGGCACCGGCGTCCTCGGCGATCTTCGCCTGCTCGGCGTTGACCACGTCCATGATCACACCGCCCTTGAGCTGCTCAGCCATGCCGCGCTTCACGCGCGCGGTGCCGGTCTCGGGAGTCTGGGCGGAGCTGGGGGTGCTGGACACGGGGTGACCTCACTCGGTGAAAGAGGGTTGCTGCAGTACCGAGGAAACGTCAGAGATGCAGGCCACAGCAAGGGCCAATGGGTAGGCGGTGGATCGTTTTCGAACCGCTGTGCCCCACGGTCGTGTCCTAGGGCCATGTCCTACGGCCCTAAGTTCCACGGCTGTGCCCTGCGGCTGTTTTCTACGCGGCCCTGTCCACCAGTGCCGCCGGCGGCTCGTCGTCCATCTCGAAGGCCATCGGGAAGGGGGCGTGTCCGGCCAGCCGGAACCAGCGGACCTTGCGGTGCCGACGCAGGGCGCGGGCGGCGCGTACGGCGTCGTTGTGGAAGCGCCGGGCCATGGGCACCCGCCGTACCGCCTCGGTGAGTTCGTGGGCCGCCGCCTCTCCCCCGGGTGCCTCGCGGACGCCCTCGACCTGCGGGGCCTCCGCGAAGACGGCGCGCAGGGCCTGGCTCAACTCGCTCTCGGCGACCTCCCGTTGCTCCTCCTCGGCCTGCCGGGCGGCGTGCGCGGCCTCGTAGAGGACGATCGAGGCGGCCGGGTCGAGGACGCCGGAGGTGGCCAGTTCCTGGGTCACTGAGGCGCGGCGCAGCAGTTGGGCGTCGAGTGCCGCGCGGGCCGCGTCGATCCGGGTGTGCAGCCGGTCGAGCCGTCCCGCGGTCCAGCTCAGGTACAGGCCGATCGCGACGACGGCGACGAGGATCCAGATCAGGGTTGCGGTCACGGGCGGCAAGCCTACGGGGCCGTTCCACTCGGGTTGACCGGGATTCGTGCGGGGGGTTGGTGTGGGCGTTGTGGGGGCTGCCGCCCCCACGCCCCCGCTTCGGCCTGGACGGCCTCGTCCTCAAACGCCGGACGGGCTGGATGTACCAGCCCGTATCAAGAAGTTGCCGCTCCTCAGTCCCGCGCCAAGCCGAACCTCGCCCGGAGTCCGGTGCGTTCGTCGGTGGCGACCGCTGCGGCACCTGCGGTCACCGTCTCGTAGACCGACAGGATGTCCGCGCCGACCGTCGACCAGTCGAAGCGGCGCACGTGGGCACTTCCGCTCCGTCGCAGCTCCGCCAGGCGCTCGGGGTCGCCCAGGAGCCGTACGGCCGCGTCGGCGAGGGCGTCCGCGTCCTCGTTGGGGAACAGCTCGCCGGCGACGCCCTGGTCGAGGACCTGGGCGAAGGCGGGGAGGTCGGAGGCGAGGACCGGGGCGCCTGCCGACATGGCCTCCACGAGGATGATGCCGAAGCTCTCGCCGCCGGTGTTGGGGGCTACGTAGAGGTCGATGCTGCGCAGGAAGCGGGCCTTGTCGTCGTCGCTGATCATGCCGAGGAACTCGACGCGTGAACGCAGTTCCTTGGGGAGCGATTCGACGGCCTCCTCCTCGTCGCCTCGGCCGGCGACCAGGAGTCGGGCGTTCGGGCGCGCGGCCAGGATCTTCGGGAGGGCGTTCATCAGTACCGGGAGGCCCTTGCGGGGCTCGTCGATGCGCCCTATGAAGCCGATGGTCTCGCCCTGCCACTCCGGCTTGGATTCGGCGCGGGCGAAGAAGTCGACGTCGACGCCGTTCGGGATGACGACCGCGTCGCCGCCGAGGTGTTCGACGAGCGTGCGGCGGGCGTACTCGCTCACGGCGATGCGCGCGCTGATCTTCTCCAGGGCTGCCTGGAGGATGGCGTACGCGGCGATCATCGCCCTGGAGCGCGGGTTCGAGGTGTGGAAGGTGGCGACGATCGGGCCCTGCGCCGCCCAGCAGGCGAGCAGGCCGAGGGACGGCGAGGTGGGTTCATGGATGTGGATGACATCGAACTCGCCGTCGTGCAGCCAGCGTCGGACCCGGGCGGCGGACAGGAAGCCGAAGTTCAGGCGGGCCACCGAGCCGTTGTACGGCACCGGGACCGCGCGGCCGGCCGAGACGACGTACGGCGGCAGCGGGGTGTCGTCGTCGGCCGGGGCCAGGACGGAGACCTCGTGGCCGAGCCGGATGAAGTACTCGGCGAGGTCTCTGATGTGGAACTGGACGCCGCCCGGGACGTCCCACGAGTAGGGGCAGACGATGCCGATCCTCACGAGGGCCCCTTCGTGGGATCGAGATCCGCGAGCCACAAGCGCTGCAGCATGTGCCAGTCCTCCGGGTGGTCGGCGATGCCGGTGGCGAAAGCGTCTGCCAGCGCCTGTGTGATGACAGACGTCTTCTCGGCCCGGTCACCTGACTCGGGTACCTCTACCGGCGGATGGACACGGCCCTTCATGACCGGTGAGTCGTCGTACCAGAGGGTCACGGGGAGCAGGAGTGCGCCGGTCTGCTGGGCCAGGAGAGCCGGGCCCGCGGGCATGCGGGTGGGCTCGCCGAAGAACTTCACCTCGACGCCGGAGGCGGACAGGTCGCGTTCGGCGACCAGGCAGACCAGGCCGCCGTCGCGCAGGCGGCGGGCGAGCGTACCGAAGGCGGTGCCGCCGCTGTGCGGGAGGACCTCCATGCCGAGGCCCTCGCGGTAGGCGACGAAGCGGTCGTAGAGCGTCTCCGGCTTGAGGCGTTCGGCCACCGTGGTGAACGGGGTCTCCAGCCTGGTGGTGACCCAGGCGCCGGCGAGGTCCCAGTTGGCCATGTGGGGCAGCGCGAGGATGACACCGCGGTCGGAGGCGATGCCGTCGGTGAGGTGGTGGACGTCCTTGGGGTCGAAGCCCGCCTTCACGCGCTCGGCGCTCCAGGCGGGGAGCCGGAAGGACTCCATCCAGTAGCGCAGGTACGACCGCATGCCCGCGCGCGAGAGCTCGGCGAGCCGCTCGGGGCTCGCGTCGGGCACCACGCGCGCGTAGTTGCTCTCCAGCCGTTGCACACCTTTGCCGCGCCGCTTCCAGGCGAGATCGGCGACGGTGCGGCCGAGCCGGACGGCGGCCGGCTCGGGGAGCTTCTTGACGGCGCCCCAGCCGAGGCCGTAGAGCGCGTCCGTCAGCCGCTCCTGGGCACTGCTCACGGAGTCGCCCCGCTGCTGTGCTGCTCCGGGGCCTCCTGGGCCGCCGTGGCGTCGGCCTCGGCGGCCTCCCGGCGGACCGTGACGACGCGCTGGATCAGCGTGACCAGACTGCCGACGGCGACGATCCACAGGGCGATGGGCAGCAGCCACTGGATGCCCGGGACGCCGAACTTGTGCAGACCGGCGAGGCCGCACGCCACGAGTGAGATCACGAGCCGCTCGGCCCGCTCGACCAGGCCGTTGACGGCGACCGGCAGGCCGATCGACTCGCCGCGCGCCTTGGTGTAGGACACCACCTGACCGCTGGCCAGGCAGAAGATCGAGACGGCGCACAGGGCGATGTTGTCGCCGCCGCCCGCGTACCAGAGGGCCAGGCCGCCGAAGACCGCGCTGTCGGCCACCCGGTCGAGCGTGGAGTCCAGGAAGGCGCCCCAGCGGCTGGAGCGGCCCAGCTGGCGGGCCATGTTGCCGTCGACGAGGTCCGAGAACACGAACAGCGTGATCACGACCGTGCCCCAGAAGAACTCGCCCATGGGATAGAAGACCAGCGCGCCCGCGACCACTCCGGCGGTGCCGAGGAGGGTGACCGTGTCGGGGCTGACGCCCCGGCGGATCAGAAATGCGGCGAACGGCGTGAGGACACGCGTGAAGAATGCACGCGCGTACTTGTTCAGCATGGCCTTCCCGAGGGTCGGTGTCGCCGCGCGGCCCCTGCTGGCCACCGGCTGGCCCATCGTAGCCACGCGCGCGCGTGGGCGACGGCCGGGCACCCGCGCGCCCATGTTTCGAATGGTGCGGCATGACGCGATGCCATCGGTGTCACGGCCGGATCGCGTCCCGTGTATGGACGCACCGTGACGGGAGTGGAAAGCTCGAACCACCGCGGGCGTCATCGGAGCCGCCACCGCACGCGGCTGCGTGTGTCCGCGCCCACAGTGACCTCACCGTGTACGGGAGGCAAGGCCATGGGCGACAAGGCGAACGCACACTCCGGAGCCGCCGGCAGGGCTACAGCGGCCGACCACCCCGCGTCCGTACGGAATGTGGTGCTGGTCGGCCACTGCGGATCGGGCAAGACGACTCTGGTGGAGGCCCTCGCGCTGACCGCGGGGGCGGTGAACCGGGCGGGCCGCGTGGAGGACGGCGGCACCGTCTCCGACTACGACGAGATCGAGCACCGGCAGCAGCGCTCGGTGCAGCTCTCCCTGGTGCCCGTCGACTGGGACGGGTACAAGGTCAATCTTCTCGACACCCCCGGGTACGCCGATTTCGTCGGCGAGTTGAGGGCCGGTCTGCGAGCGGCGGACGCGGCCCTCTTCGTCGTCTCGGCCTCCGACGGCGTGGACGGCTCGACCCGCATGGTGTGGGAGGAGTGCGCGGCGGTCGGCATGCCGCGCGCCATCGTCATCACGCATCTGGAGTCCGCGCGCGCGGACTTCGAGGCGATGACCCGCACCTGCGCGGAGGTCTTCGGCGCGGACGACCCCGACGCCGTACTCCCCCTGTATCTGCCGCTGCACGGCGCGCCGGGGCCGGACGGGCACGCGCCCGTGTCCGGTCTGGTCGGGCTGCTGTCGCAGAAGGTGTTCGACTACGCGTCCGGCGAGCGCAAGGAGTCGGAGCCCGGGCCCGACCAGCTGCCGCGGATCGAGGAGGCACGCAACCGGCTCATCGAGGGGATCATCGCGGAGAGCGAGGACGAGACCCTCATGGACCGTTATCTCGGCGGCGAGGAGATCGACGTCAAGACGCTGATCGGCGACCTGGAGCGGGCCGTGGCGCGCGGGGTCTTCTTCCCCGTTCTGGCGGCCGCTCCCGCCGCCGAGGGCGCCCGGCAGGGTCTAGGCACCGTCGAGCTGCTGGAGCTGATCACAGGCGGCTTCCCGACCCCGCTGGAGCGCGCGGCGCCCGGGGTCACCACGGTCGACGGCAGGGCGCGGGAGCTCAAGCCGTGCGACCCGAACGGGCCGCTGGTCGCCGAGGTCGTGAAGACCGCCTCCGACCCGTACGTCGGCCGGGTCTCCCTGGTGCGCGTCTTCTCCGGGACGCTGCGGCCCGACGCGACCGTCCATGTCTCCGGGCACGGGCTCGCCGACCGCGGGCACGAGGACCACGACGTCGACGAACGCGTCGGTGCCCTGTCCGCGCCCTTCGGGAAGCAGCAACGGGCGCTCACGCACTGCATCGCGGGCGACCTCGCGTGCGTGGCGAAGCTGGGCCGCGCGGAGACCGGGGACACGCTTTCGGCCAAGGACGACCCGCTGCTCATGGAGCCCTGGGAGATGCCCGACCCACTGCTGCCGCTCGCCATCCAGGCACACAGCAAGGCCGACGAGGACAAGCTCTCGCAGGGCCTGAGCAGGCTCGTCGCCGAGGACCCCACCATGCGCCTGGAGCAGAACCAGGACACCCACCAGGTCGTCCTGTGGTGCCTCGGCGAGGCCCACGCGGACGTCGCCCTGGAGCGGCTGCGCAGTCGCTACGGCGTCCAGGTCGACCTGGTCCCGCACAAGGTCTCCCTGCGGGAGACGTTCGCCGCCAAGGCGCAGGGGCGCGGCCGGCACGTCAAACAGTCCGGTGGGCACGGGCAGTTCGCGATCTGCGAGATCGAGGTCGAGCCGCTGCCGGGCGGCACGGGCATCGAGTTCGTGGACAAGGTGATCGGCGGCGCGGTGCCCCGGCAGTTCATCCCGTCGGTGGAGAAGGGCGTAAGGGCCCAGGCAGCAAGGGGAGTTGCGGCCGGCCATCCCCTTCTGGACGTACGGATCACGCTCCTGGACGGCAAGGCGCACTCCGTGGACTCCTCGGACGCCGCGTTCCAGACGGCCGGGGCGCTCGCCCTGCGGGAGGCCGCGGTCGACGCGAAGATCCACCTCCTGGAACCGGTGGCCGAGGTGACCGTGCTGGTCGGCGACGACTACGTGGGCGCGGTGATGAGCGACCTGTCCGGGCGGCGGGGCCGCGTGCTCGGCACCGAGCAGACGACCGGCGGGCGCACACTGATCCGCGCCGAGGTCCCGGAGATCGAGATCGGCCGCTACGCCGTGGACCTCCGCTCCCTCTCGCACGGCACCGCACGCTTCAACCGCACCTACGCCCGGCACGAACCGATGCCTCCGCAGATCGCCGAACGGATCCGCGAAGAGGCGGGCGACGCCTAGCAGTTGATGCCAGGCGGCCCACTTGTGGCGTGCGGCGACCCACAAGTGGCCTAAAGGGAACGATCACTTCCGGGTTGGCGGGCGGCTTCGGCTGTCCGCCGACGAATGTCAGTGATGGCCGATACGCTGATGACCTGATCAACAGGTGTGCGGAGCACGGAAGTCGGGAAAGCCGCAGAAGCGGGAACAGCGGCGATCGGGGGCGGGAATGACCGTTGACAGCGGTTACGCGGACATCTTCGGACCACAGGTCCCGCGTACCGGCGACGAGGGGCAGACGGCGACCTTCGCGCTGGCCTCGGCGGCCTACCGGGACAACCCGGTGGCCGACATCAAGAAGGCCGACAACGAATGGCACCAGACGGCCGTCAACGAGGGCCGCAAGTGGGCGACGATCTTCCGCCCCAACCTCGGTGAGGCGTTCTCCGGCGCCCTGGTGGCCCGCATGCTCGGCCCCGGACGCAAGCCGCTCATCCAGTCGTTCGGCACCGAACCGCAGTCCGTCGTCGAGCACGCCCTGGCGGCCAACAACATCCGCCGCGCGCGGGACAACAGGCTGTCCACGATCATGGTGCTGTGCGGCCTGCTGTTCCTCCCCGGGCTCATCGTCTGGCTGCTGGTCTTCCAGCTGCGCAGCCTGATCGACAAGCGCACCCAGACGAACAAGAGGGCCGGCGCGATCGCCACGACCCTGCTCGTCGCCGTGGGCGCGGTCGCCGTGATCTTCCTGATCAAGATGCCCTTCGCGGGCTTCTGGTCCTGGTACGCACGCGCGTGCGTCGTCCTCCCCGTGGTCGGCTGGCTGTGGGCCAAGCAGGTCTGCGAGAACACCGCGAAGGATCTGCGCGGGCGCTGGGACAGCCTGCTGTCCGGCAGCAGCGTCGGCGCCAAGGTCCCCGAGGCGGTGCCGACCAGCCCCGGCGAGACCCAGGCCGAGCAGCTCCGCCAGTCCCTGGCCACGCTCAGCGCCGAGCAGCAGTCCAACTCCATCTTCTACGCGGGCCCCAAGGGCATCCTCGGCATGGGCACCCGCTGGGGCAGCTGGCAGCTCGCCGAGGACCTGATAGCACGGGACCCCTCCCGGGAGATCCACCCCTTCCGCAGCTGGGACGTCATCCGCAACATCCACGACGACCTGCGCATGCTGGAGCGGAACACGATCAACACCGGCGGCTTCCCGAAGGCGTCCATACGCCACTGGGTCGTCACGCCGATCGGCGAGGGCGCCAAGGCCGTGTCCCGGCCCGGGGGCACGGACGTCGACGCGTACCAGGTCAAGACGCACGCGATCCAGGACATCTGCAACAAGCAGCAGTTCGGCGCCGGCGACCGGCACTACCTGGGCGTCCAATGGACGCTCTGGGAAGGGCAGTTGGTCATCACCATGATGATCACGGTCACCGTGCTGCACAAGACGCTGCGCATCGAGATCACCGGGCACGCCCTGGGACCCGTGAACTCCCTGTTCACCGGCAAGCCCGAGGCGCCGTCGAAGGACGTCCAGAAGACCCTCAAGCCGTGGGAGACCCGCAAGGTCAAGCTCCCGCTCGTCCCCGCCGACGAGGTCGTACGCCTCGCCGTGCGCGCCCCGATCACCTGGTACCCGCCGCTGCTGAACTGGCTCGGCGGTTCCATATCCCTGCCCGAGCCGTTCGGCCTGCGGCACGCCTGGGCCGACCAGCCCTGGCGCCACCGCTTCATGGCGGACGACGCGCTGCGCGCCGCGACACCGGTCCTGCGCGTGGTCCACGCCGCGGCGATCCGCGTCCTGGACGAGAACGGCGTGGACACGGAGAAGTTCGGCAACCGCTCGTCGTTCCTCAGCACGAACGTGCAGGACGCGTCCCCCAGGAAGGCCGACCTCTACGACGCGTGAGCGACCACGTAGGGCACCGCGTGGCTCACGCCGTGGGCCACGCGTCCGCGAGCATCTTCCTTGTGTCCGCGAGCAGTTGAGGCAGCACCTTCGTGTGGCCGACCACCGGCATGAAGTTCGTGTCGCCGCCCCAGCGCGGGACGATGTGCTGGTGGAGGTGGGCGGCGATACCCGCGCCCGCCACGCTCCCCTGGTTCATGCCGATGTTGAAACCGTGGGCGCCGGACGCGGTACGCAGGGCCGTCATCGCCTGCTTGGTGAGGGCCGCCAGCTCCACGGTCTCCGCGTCCGTCAGGTCGGTGTAGTCCGCGACGTGACGGTAGGGCACGACCATCAGATGGCCGCCGTTGTACGGGTACAGATTCAGCACCCCGTACACCAGCTCACCGCGCCTGACGATCAGCCCGTCCTCGTCCGATTTCGCCGGAATCGAGCAGAAGGGGCAACCGTCGTCGGCACCCGGGCCGGTCGGCTTGTTCTCGCCCTGGATGTAGGCCATCCGGTGGGGCGTCCAGAGGCGCTGGAACGCGTCCGGCGTGCCCACTCCGATCTGCTGCTCCGGCTCACTCGTCATGCAGGGAAGCATATGGCTTCGCCCGTTCGCGGCGTGTCGCCGGGGTTGCGCGAAACCCCTCCCGCGCCAAGCTGGGCCGATGGACGACGACAGCCGCAAGGCCCGCTGGGAGCGGCGCACGGAGGTCCCCCTCGCCGTGGCGTCCCTGGTCTTCCTCGCCGCGTACGCGGTGCGCATCCTGGCCCACGGCCTGCCGGACACCTGGCAGGACCTCTGCCTCGCCGCGCTGTTCGCCGCCTGGGCCCTCTTCGCCGTCGACTACGCGGTCCGCTGGCGACTGAGCCGCCAACGCCTGCGCTTCGTCCGCACGCACTGGCTGGACACCCTGGTCCTGCTCCTGCCTCTGCTTCGACCGCTCCGCGTGGTCCGGGTGTACGAGGCCGTCCAGCGACGGCACGGACAGCCCCGACTCGCCCTGCACGCGCGCGTGATCGTCTACGCCGGCCTGTCCACCGTCCTGCTCGGCTTCGCCGGCGCCCTCTCCGTCTACCACGAGGAACACGCGGCCCCGGGCGCGACGATAAGGACGTTCGGCGACGCCGTGTGGTGGACCTGCGCGACCTTCGCGACCGTCGGCTACGGCGACGTCGCCCCCGTCACCCCGCTCGGCCGCCTGATCGCCGTAGGCATGATGGCCATCGGCCTGGCCCTGCTCGGCGCGGTCACCGGAACCTTCGCCTCCTGGCTGCTCCAGGTCTTCACGCGGGAGGACGACGAGAGGCCCCCGGGGATCTGAACTCCCCGAGGGCCTCCCGAACGACAGCGGACTCAGACCCGCGACAGCAGGCTCAGACCTGCGCCCGCTCCGCCACGACCTGCTCGATCTTCGCGATGGCGTCGTCGAACGCGATGCCGTTCTCCTGCGAGCCGTCGCGGTAACGGAAGGACACCGTCCCGCCGTTCATGTCCTCGTCGCCGACGATGACCATGAACGGGACCTTCTGCTTCTGCGCGTTGCGGATCTTCTTCTGCATGCGGTCCGAGGACGAGTCGACCTCGACGCGCAGCCCCTTCTTCTTCGCCGCCACGGCGAACTTCTCCAGGTACTCGACGTGCCCGTCCCCGATCGGGATACCGACCGCCTGCACCGGCGCCAGCCACGCCGGGAACGCACCCGCGTAGTGCTCAAGCAGCACCGCGAAGAACCGCTCGATGGATCCGAACAGCGCCCGGTGGATCATGACCGGCCGCTGCTTGGAACCGTCGGGACCGGTGTACTCCAGGTCGAAGCGCTCCGGCAGGTTGAAGTCCAGCTGGACCGTGGACATCTGCCAGGTCCGCCCGATCGCGTCCTTCGTCTGGACGGAGATCTTCGGCCCGTAGAACGCGGCGCCACCCGGGTCCGGAACGAGCGGCAGCCCCTGCTTCTCGGCGACCTGGCGCAGCGTCTCCGTGGCCTCTTCCCAGACCTCGTCCGAGCCGACGAACTTCTCCGGGTCCTTGGTCGACAGCTCCAGGTAGAAGTCGTTCAGGCCGTAGTCCCGCAGCAGGTTGAGGACGAAGGTGAGCGTCTTGTCCAGCTCGTCGGCCATCTGCTCGCGCGTGCAGTAGATGTGCGCGTCGTCCTGCGTGAAGCCCCGCGCGCGGGTCAGCCCGTGCACGACGCCCGACTTCTCGTACCGGTACACGGTCCCGAACTCGAAGAGGCGCAGCGGCAGTTCACGGTACGAGCGGCCACGCGCGTCGAAGATCAGGTTGTGCATCGGGCAGTTCATGGGCTTGAGGTAGTAGTCCACGCCCTCGTCGAGCTGCATGGGCGGGTACATGCCGTCGGCGTACCAGTCCAGGTGCCCGGACGTCTCGAAGAGCTTCCCCTTCGTCGCGTGCGGGGTGTAGACGAACTCGTAGCCCTCCTCCTCGTGCCGGCGCCGCGAGTAGTCCTCCATCGTGCGGCGGACGATGCCGCCCTTGGGGTGGAAGACCGCGAGGCCGGAGCCGATCTGCTCCGGGATGGAGAAGAGGTCCAGTTCACTGCCCAGCTTGCGGTGGTCGCGCTTCTCGGCCTCGACCAGGAAGTCGAGGTGCGCCTTCAGCTCCTCCTTGGAGGGCCAGGCGGTGCCGTAGATGCGCTGGAGCATGGGGTTCTTCTCGCTGCCGCGCCAGTAGGCGGCCGCGTTGCGCATCAGCTTGAACGCCGGGATGTTGCGCGTGGTGGGCAGGTGCGGACCGCGGCAGAGGTCCTTCCAGCACAGGTCGCCGGTCTTGGCGTCGAGGTTGTCGTAGATCGTCAGCTCGCCGCCGCCGACCTCGACGTCCGCGCCGTCGTCGGTCGACGCGGAGCCCTTGATGCCGATCAGTTCGAGCTTGTACGGCTCGTCCGCCAGCTCCTCGCGAGCGTCCTCGTCGGTCACCACGCGCCGCGAGAAACGCTGGCCGCGCTTCTGGATCTCCTGCATCTTCTTCTCGATGGCCTTGAGATCCTCGGGCGTGAACGGCCGCTCGACGTCGAAGTCGTAGTAGAAGCCGTCCTTGACCGGCGGGCCGATGCCGAGCTTGGCCTCGGGGAACAGCTCCTGCACGGCCTGCGCCATGACGTGCGCGGTGGAGTGGCGCAGGATGTTGAGCCCGTCGGTGGAGGAGATCTCGACGGGCTCGACCGCCTCCCCGTCCTGCACCTCGTACGCCAGGTCCTTCAGCTCCCCGGCCACGCGCGCGGCGATGATCGAGCGCTCGCCGGCGAAGAGTTCCGCGGCCGTGGTGCCCGTCGTCACCGTGCGCTCTTCCCGCTCGGAATCGCGTTGGATGATCACACGGACGTCTGACACGGGTCTCTCCTGACTACAGGGTGGATGCGGCGCCATACCGTGAGCGCGCGCAATAGGGGATCGTACCGACCCTAAGGGGCCCACCGCTAAACGGTCGCCCCCGGCCCCCGCTCCCCATCTCTCCCCTCCGCTCCCTCAGTCCTCCCCGCTGCACGCCTCCTCGAAGAAGTCGAGGTTCTCCTGGAGGGACTTCATCAGCCGGTCCCGCTCCGCCTCGTCCACCTGCACGGGTGCGACCCCGGAGGCGCCGGTCAGCCGACGGAACCCGCCCCGGCTCTCCAGCCGCCCGTGCACCCGCACCGGCAGCCCGACGAGGTGGGCGTGCCCGGCTATCCGGTACGACTCCTCGTCCAGGGTCATCCGGACGTGCCCGACCTCGGCACCGGCGATCACCTGCATCCGTACGGTGCCCTCGCCGCGCGGCCCCGACCTGCGCATCCGCACCACCGAGCCGGTGATGCGCACGGGCATGGCCGGTTCCTCGCGCAGATAGCGGGCCCCGGCCGCGCGCAGCACGGGCAGGTCGCCCGGCGAGAACTCGACGGCCTCGGCCTGCGCGGCACACCCCTCGGGGACTCCCGCGCCGGGCGCCCACTCGACGGCGATGCGGGCGCCCTCGGTGCCGCGCACGAGCGCGACGACGGCTTCGGTCAACTCCCGGCTGACGCCCGCCTCCACGGCCCCGTCGAAGGCGTCCATGCCGCCGGTGGCCCGCTCGTAGTCGATGGCCTCTCGGGTGGCGTACAGCGCCTGGTGGAGGCGTACGGCGAGGTCGCGGCCGGTGTCGACGGGAACGAACGCGGTGAGTTGACGGCCGCCGGGCGCGGAGCCGACGAGGACGTGTTCCAGGGACGCGGCGGCGGGGCGGCGGTGGCGGGCGCCGTAGTAGCCGGCACGCGCGCGTGTGGCGAGTGCGGCGGCGAGCAGCATCTGCCGTGCGGCGGCGCGGAGTTGCTCTTCGACCGTCCAGGACGCGGCCCCTGCCGGTCCGGTCGGGATGTCGCGCCACCAGCGGATCTCGTCGCTCGGTACGGCGAGGCAGACGAGGACCTCGCGGGCGGAGGGGGTGTTGCTGCGGGCGAGCGCGTCGAGCGCCTCGCCGAGGAGGTCGTCGCTGTCGGGGAAGGCCCGGCGGCTCGGGGACCAGCAGGCTGGTCCCCGAGCCGCCGGGCCCGGGTGGGGTCCAGCGGCCGTACCGTCCGGGCGCTCCGCCGCGCCGCTGCCAGCCGTGCCGGCGCAGCAGGGCGCCGAGGACGGCGGGGTCGACCTGGTCGGGCTCGGGGGGCCGTTCCCAGGAGGTGGGGTCCACGGGATGCGGTCGTACCGTCCGCAGGTGTTCCTCGACCGAGCGGTGCCTCATGGCCTGCCTCCCGTCCCGACCCGCGTCATGATCTCGCACAGCGCCCGGTCGTCGAAGATGCGCGAGGTCGGTATCCGCACGGTGGTCCGGGTCCGGCCGGTGATCGCGTGACCGGCGAGGTTGACCCAGTAGCAGCAGTGCCGCAGGTCGAGCCGGTCGTGGCTGGCGCGCAGCCAGTCGTCCTGGGAACGCGGGACGAGCATCACGACCAGGATCTTGTGCACCGAGACCGGTGTGCGGGCGAGCTTGCGCAGATGGTCGTTGTCGAGCGTGAAGGAGAAAGACCGTCCCGGCGGATTCGGCGGGATCTGGTAAGTGCACTTGAGCTGCACTTTTATCGTGACCTCGTCGTCCACCGTGTGCCCGGGCGAGCCGTGACTGACGTGCCAGTCGATGCCGTTGTCCGGGAAGGGTTGCGACAGCGAGCAGCCGGCCGCGGCGGCGACGGCGTGCAGATAGCCCACCTGCAGAGTCTCCATGCAGGCGGTGGTGGCGAGCGATCCGCGCTGGGGTGCCGTCCGTTCGGGCAGCAGCCCGCCCCGCTCGGGCTGCGCTATCACCATGGCCAACAGCCTTCCAAGTTCAGGTGAATTGCTGTGCTGAATGCCTGATCGGGTCGCTGAACTGCAAAGACCCGCACTCCTGTTGTGTCCTTCCGGCGTACGGCGCAAACAGCCCGGGTATCACCAAACAGGCAGAAGACGGTACGTCAGCTGCCGTGGGTGAACAAGGAGTTGTGTACGTATGACGTGCTGGTACGAGGGCCCGTTGGCCGCGTTCGACACGGAGACCACGGGCGTGGATGTGGAGACCGACAGGATCGTGTCGGGCGCCGTCGTCGTCCAGGACGCCCCCGGTACCCGTCCCCGGGTGACCCGGTGGCTGGTGAACCCGGGGGTGCCGGTGCCCGCCGGGGCGACGGCGATCCATGGACTGACGGATGAGTATCTTCAGCGCAACGGCCGCTGGCCCGCGCCGGTGATGCGTGAGATAGCCGACGAGCTGGCCGAACAGGCCGCGATGGGACGCCCGTTGGTGGTCATGAACGCACCGTTCGACCTGACCCTGCTGGACCGCGAACTGCGCCGCCACCGGGCGTGCTCGCTGGACCACTGGTTCGAGTCGACACCCCTGCTTGTCCTGGACCCCCGGGTCCTGGACAAACACCTGGACCGCTACCGCAAGGGCCGCCGCACCCTCACCGACCTGTGCGCGCACTACGGCGTCACGCTGGAGGGCGCGCATGACGCCGGCGCGGACGCGCTGGCCTCCTTGGAGCTGATCCGAGCCCTGGGCCGCCGCTTCGCGACCCGCCTGGAACGCCTGTCCCCCGCCGAGCTGCACACCCTGCAGTCGACGTGGCACGCGGCCCAAGCACGCGGCCTCCAGGCGTGGTTCGCGCGCAGCGGCACCCCGGAGTCGGTGGACCAGTCGTGGCCACTGCGGCCAGGCCTGACGGCGGAGGCCGCATAGGCGGTCGGCACGCCGGCGCACAAAAAAGCCGGTCCGCAGCTGCGGACCGGCTTTTCCCGGTGGGCGATACTGGGTTCGAACCAGTGACCTCTTCGGTGTGAACGAAGCGCTCTCCCACTGAGCTAATCGCCCGGGAACGCACCGAACAATACAGGCCCCCGCGGGTTTCCTTCAAACCGCTTCCGTCAGACCGCTGCCAGGTGTGCGAGCAGCCCGCGCCGTCCGGCCCGCATCATCAGCGCGTGGTTGACGCGGAACACCGGCCGCCCGGGTACGGCGAACCGCCTGAGCAGCGGCCGGTTCAGGTCGACCTCCTGGTCGTAGCGAGCGAGCGTGCCCGGGCCGTCGGCCGTGAGGGTCCACCGCGCCCAGCCCACCAGATCGCCGGTCATCGCGATCTCCAACACCCCGGCGGCCGGGTCGCGCCGTACTTCGCGCGCGGTGAAGGTCAGGGCGTACGGCAGGCTCGCGCGGATGCGGATGACGCCGGTCGTGTCGTCGATCCGCTCGACCTCGCGCACCTGCGGCCACCAGCTGGGGTAGTCCTCGGCCCGTTCCAGGAACGGGTACACGACGGCGGGCGGCGCGGGCAGGGACCACCGGGCGCGGAAGCGGTAATGGGTCCAGTCCATGGCGGGAGTCTGCCCGGCCAGGGACCCGTCTCCCGGTACCTGAGTACGTTTTGAGTACGTGCGCTCATGTCGTACGGCGGTCAGGCGACCACACTCCGAGACATGACGCACATCCCGCCCCCGGCCGTCGAGTTGCGGATCCTGGACGCCGAGCTGCACCAACTGGACGCCCGCCGCGCGCAGTTGCTGCACCGGCGCGCCTGGCTGCTGACCGTGCTCCAGCCGGCCCGGCCCGCGCCCGTGACACCGCCGTTCGCCGCACCGCCCCGGCGCGAGGCCACCGCACCGAGCGTGCAGAACCTGCTGCTCCTGCTCGGCGCCACCCTGCTCATCCTCGCCGCGATCGCGTTCACGCTGGTCAGTTGGGGGAGCATGGGGATCGCGGGCCGGGCGCTGGTGCTCGGCGCGGTGACCCTGGCGACGCTCGCCGCACCCGTCGCGCTGCTGCGCCGGGGCCTGCGCTCCACGGCAGAGTCGCTCGCGGGCCTCGGGCTCGTGCTGACGGTGCTGGACACCTACGCACTGCACGAGGTCGCCTTCCCGGACGGGGACGGAACGACGTTCGCGGCAGCGGCGACAACCCTGCTGACCGCGCTGTGGGCGGCGTACGGCATCGGAATGGCAGCGCTCCCGAGCCCGGCCGTCACCCGCGAGGAACAGCCCCCCGCACCCACCCTTCTCCTCCCGCTTCCCTCGGCACTCACGCTCGCCCAACTCCCCTTGATTCTCTGGGTGGTTGCGGCCGGTGGGGGCATCCACACGGTCACGGCCGCGATACTGGTGACCGCCGCGATGGACATGATGATCGCGCTCCGGGTCTCCCCGAAGGCCGTCCGTTTCGTCGCCGTCGGCGGAGCGTTCGGTCTGGGCGGCCTGGGCGTGCTGACGGCCGGGCTGATCTCCTTGTCCTCGAACGGTCCGGGCGCCGCCGCCCGTGCGACGGCGGTCCTGGTGCTCGCGGCGGCGGGTGTGTTCGCCGCCGCGTGGCTCGCCCCGGGCCCGGGGCTGCGGACGGGCGCGGCCACGACGGGCGGCCTGCTCGTGGTCGCCACGCTCGGTGGCGTGCTGCGGGTGCCGTTGTCCTACGACTGGGCGGTTCTGGGCTATCTCGCCTGTGGGATAGGCCTGTTGGCGCTCCTCCGGGGCTCGCTGCCCGAGCCGGTGCGCCGCGGCCTCGGCCTGGCTTCCCTCGGCGTACAGGGGATCGCACTGCTGTTGACCCTGCCGGCCGTCGTCACCACCCTGTTCGGCCCGGCCGCGTGGCTCTCCCGCATCTGGTCCGGCGCACCGGACGACGCGCGTGCCGCGGCGACGGTGGACATCCCGTGGCCCATGCACGAGACCACCGCTCCCCTGGTGCTCGTCGCGGTCGCCGGAGTGCTCACGTTCGCGGTCCGCAGCACCGTGTGGCGACCCCGGGCCCTCGCCACCGCGCTGACCCTGGCGTGGGTGACGGCGATGATCGTCCCGACCGCACTGCAACTTCCCTACGTTGTCGGCCTGTTGGTGGACGGGCTCATCGTCGCGGCCCTGCTCTCGCTCACGCACCGCGTCGCCACAGCCCTCGCCCTGTTCACCTCCCTCGTCCTCGCCTCCCTCTCGCTGGCCTCCGAACCGGCCACGCTCGCCGTACTCGCCTCACTGACCGCTCTGTTGGCGGCTGCGGCCTGGCGCGGGCGCCTGACGCCGGTCTCCGCGGGCTTCTCGCTGGGGTACGCAACTGCCCTCGCCTGCGCGGTGGGTGGCGCCCTCGGCTGGCAGCCGCAGCACATCGCGTTGCTGGTGCTCGCCGTACCGGTGACGGCCGCGGTGCTCGCCGCGCGCCTCACCGATCCGGTGACGACGCTGGTGGTCGAGTTCTCGGGTGCCGTCGCGGGTGTACTGGCGATCGGTCTCGCCGGTGCCGAACTGCCCGTCCTGGCGCTGGTGTTGGCCCTCTGCGGAGTGATCGCGGCGGGCACGGCGCTACGGCCCGAGCGCAGGAGCGTCGGCTACGCGGCCGCCGCCCTGTTCGTCCTCGCCACCTGGGTACGGCTGTCCACGTGGAACGTCGGCAGCCCCGAGGCGTACACGCTGGCGGTGACCGTCCCGGCGCTGCTGGTGGGCGCGCTGCGCAGGCGCCGCGACCCGAACGCCTCGTCCTGGACGGCGTACGGCCCCGGGCTCGCCGCCACGCTCGCGCCGAGCCTCCTCACGGCCTGGGCGGACCCGCACTGGACCCGCCCGCTGCTGCTGGGCGCAGCCGCGCTGCTGGTCACACTGATCGGCGCGCGGCACCGCCTCCAGGCACCGCTCCTCCTCGGCGGCGGCACCCTCGTGCTGGACACCCTGCACGAACTCGCCCCGTACATCGCCCAGGCCGTCGGCGCCCTCCCCCGCTGGGCACCTCCCGCCCTCGCCGGAGTCCTGCTGCTCGCACTCGGCGCGACGTACGAGCAGCGGATCCGGGACGCCCGACGGGTGCGGGAGGTCCTGGGCAAGATGAACTAGATGAGTAGTTCCGATGTGTCTCAGTGGTCGTAGGCGATCAGTGACCTGGTGATGGGTGCGCCGATGGCGCGGTTGTGCCAGATCGCGCAGGTCATCGCCAGGATCCGCTGGGCCACGCGGACGCCGACGCCTTCGATGGTCCGGCCGCCGTGGTGTTCGAGGTCGAGCTGGCCCTTGAGGGTGTCGTTGACCGACTCGATCAGCTGCCGCACGGTCTTGAGCAGGGCTTCTGCGGGGTGTGGGGTGCCGCGGTTGCGGTAGGAGGGCCGCAGCAGCTGGATGCCGCGGGCGGCGAGGAAGCGGTCGAGTTCGGCGGCGGTGTAGCCCTTGTCCGCCAGGATCAGCAGGCCCGGCCGGGCGGCTGCCAGGTGCGGCTCCTCGTCGATCAGGGCGGCCAGCACCTGCCGTTCGTCGATCTTCGGGTCGGCGAGGGCCCAGGTGACGGGCAGTCCGGCCGGGGTGCACACCAGGTGCAGTTTCAGGCCCCAGTAGAAACGGGAGTGGGAGCGGCAGTAGCCGTAGTTGGCCCAGCCGGCCAGGTCCGAGCGGCGCACGGTTTCCCGGGAGCGGGCGCACTCGACGGGCGTGGAGTCCACGACCCACAGCGGGTCCAGCCACAGGTCGGTGTCGGCTGCCAGTGACCGGATGACCCGCTTGACCAGGGGCAGAGCCGCTCGCAGGCGCTTGTTGTACGCGGGCCGCTGCGGCAGGTACGGGAACATTCTGTGCAGGTGAGCGTGCGCGAAGCGCAGCCATCGGGCCTCGCAGTGGAAGCCCAGGACGGCCTGGGCCACCGCCAGGGTCACCAGCTCGGCATCGGTCAGCAGCGGCGGACGCCCACGCCACCGCGGTGTCTTCAAATGGTCATCGACATGCACGTACAGTGCCGTCAAGAGGGTGTCTAAATCGGTCGTCACAACCCGATGTTGGACACCCTCCCTGCGTCCGTGAACCCCACAATCGGAACTACTCGTCTAGCCCCGCGCTAAGGCATCTTGTCGCCGAGCAGCGCCAGGTTCTCGATGGCGGCGAGGCCGTACAGCGCGGTGTCGTTCGAGGACACCCAGGCGGCCTCGCTGCCCGGGACGAGCGTCACCGGGCCGGTCAGCGGCTCCGTCTTCCACGGGGACGACTCCATGTAGCCGTCGGAACCGTAGAACTTGGTCCACGCCCGCTTGGCGAGCGTCGCGTCGCCGAGTTGTACGGCGGCGTAGGCGTCGAGGCGTGAGTGGCCCTGGAAGAGCAGCAGGGTGCCGAAGTTGGAGCCGTAGCGTGCCGCCTGTTCGGTCTTTGAGGCGTTGAAGTAGCGGCAGTAATCCATGTACACCTCCTTGAACTTGGGCATGTCGACCAGGTGAATCAGCTCCGCGCACAGCTCGTTGAGGCCGAAGACGGCCGAGAGGTGCGAGACGGAGACGACGGGCGCGGAGGCGACGGCGAACTTGCCTGTGTCGAGGTCGTACAGCCCGCTCCCCTGCACAAATCCGTTGGGCTGGGCGGCGATTGTCTCCATGGTCGACAGGACGCGCGCCTTGGCCTTCTCCCACTTGGGGCCCCTGCGTTCCCACTCGGTCAGCCACGCCGACACCAACCCGCTCCAGTCCGTGCCGAATCCGATCGACAGGGCGTGCCGGTCGGGGGTGTACGGCGCGGTGCGGATCTTGCGGATCGGGTCGAGGACGAGGAAGGTCTCGTCGGAGTCGACGTTGGCCGCCATGAGGTCGCCGACGCGTTCGTCGGCGGTGAGGAAGTAGTAGTAGCGCCGGTAGGTGGTGTTGGCGATGCGCTGCTGCTTGGCGCTGTCGGCGTAGTGCTGGACGCCGTGCCGGGTGCCCAGGCCGGCCCATTCGCCGAGGTGGTAGACGTCGACCTCGCCGGTGTGCCGGGTGAGCGCCTCGGCGAAACGGAAGATGTCCGAGCGGCCCGAGCGGATGTACGCGAACCAGAGCCAGATGTCCGGCGACAGCTCTGAGTTGTCCCACGCGTAGCCACCGATGTCGTACCGCCACTGGTGCCGCACGGTGTCGTACGAGTGCATGAAGTCGCCGTAGTCCCAGAAGCCGTACCAACGGCGTTGCGCCACCTGGTCCTTGTAGTAGGTGAAGAGGAAGTCGAGGTGGTCCTCGATCTTCGTCTTGGCGGTGGTGGAGCGGTCGGGCTCGGAGTAGAGGCCGGGGCCGAAGACCTTGGATTTGATCAATTGCTGCGGTGGGGCGGCGAGTTGGGGCAACACCCTGACGGCGCCCACCTGTTGGGCGAGGGCCTCCGGCGTCGGCGTCGACTCGTTGGCCCAGAAGAGGAGTTCGGAGGTGCGGGCGATGCCGTACGGGGTGCCGAACTCGGGCTCGTAGTCCTCGTAGGTGATTTCGAGGCCTTCGAGCTGCTTGGCGTACGTGTCCTGGCCCATGCCGTCGTGGTAGAAGCGCAGGTCCATCGGCTGGGCCTCGGGCGACCAGAGCCAGAGGGTGACCTCGGCCTCGTCGGTGTGGGCGTCGCGGATGTCGAGCTGCGCGGGGAACTTCTCCCAGAAGTCCCGCAGCCCGAAGGAGAATCCGCCGCTCGCGCCGCCGACGTAGCCGAATCCGGAGGCGTGCCCGCCACCACCGGCGGGGATCCAGCCGTGGCCCGTGGTGGTGCGCTTGCGCAGGGTGAAGCCGTCGGCGGAGAGCTGGGAGAGGGTGTAGTCGCCCCACTTGGGGATGTACTGGAGGCGGCTCGTCACGCGCTGGTCCCAGGTCGACGGGTCGGCCAGCTTCTGGCCCGCGTACTGGGCCGCCTGGACGGTCGCGCCCGGGTCGCGGCGCAACCCCGTGATGCCCTGAACTGCCTCACGCAGCAGGCCGGTTCCTTCGCCGCCGATGCGGATGTGACGGTCGTACGCCGCATCCCTCATCGGCACGGTGAAGCGAACCCCTAGCCCGCGGATGAAGTCTCCGCTCGCCTTGCCCGGTTCCACCGTGCCGTCGAAAGTGATCGTGTGCACCATGCGGAAGGAGTCGGCACCCGCGTAGAAGTAGAGGCGGATCGAGAACGGCAGCCAACTCCGGCCGCCCTTACGGTGTTTGCCGTCGATGCGGACCACCGCCCTTACCGGGCCGTCCTGTTCGACGGTGACCTCGCCGATCACCCCGTCGAAGCGCTCGGTCTTCACCGCGCCCTGGTCCTCGTCCTCGATCTCGGGCTGGCGGATGAGGACGAGACGGCCGTTCTTCGCGATCTCCGTGCCGCCCCGGGTGACCGACTTGATGAGGGTGGAGCCGTTCTTGCCGATCTTCGCGGTGATGACCCCGGTCGAGACGTCGATGGTGCCGCCGCTCCTGTCGACGGTGACCTTCTTGGCGGGGGCGGCCGTGTCCCCGGCGGTGAGGGTGAGCTTGCCGGAGCCCGAACTCACCGCGTGGGCCGTCCACTTGAGGGAGCCGTCGGGCCAGTAGGCGAGCGGCCAGGACTGCACCGGCACGGCCGTACCCTCGGCGTCCGTCAGCGCGAAGGTCTGGTCCTCCTGGTAGGTGCCCATCGGCCAGGGCACACCGACCGTCGAACCGGGCGCGGCGCCGAGACCGCCGTCCTCCAGCCAGTCGAGGGTCACCGGATCGCCGTCGGCCGCCGCGACTCTCGGCGCGGCCTGGGCATCCTTCGCACCCAGCGCCCAGCTGAACTGCGCGGCGGCTCCGGCGACGGCCGCCGCCTTGAGCAGGGACCTGCGGGGAATGGGAGACATGACCTGTCCTTTCCGTGCGGGAAGCTTTCTTCAAGTCCGTCTGGTCAGGGGCATGACATAGAGAGGTGCGACGCCGGGAACGCGCCGACCTGATGCGAGGGCACCGCCCGTCAGCGGCGCCGGTACCGCTCCTCCACGGCTACGGCCGCGGCGGCGACGGCCCCCAGCACGGGGACCGCCAGCGGTGCGATGAGCAGGGCGGAACAGCCGACGAGGACCAGCCCACCCACGAGCAGGAAGGAACCGGCCGGGTCGAGCACCGTACGGCGACCGGCCTGGGCGAGCAGCGCCCGCCAGGTGTCCCCCGGCACCCAGACGGCAGCCGCGCGCATCCCGGCCACGAGGGTCCCGAGCAACGCGAACACCCCGACGGCGCCGACGAGTTGCCCACCGGGCAGCCCGGCGCGCACGGCCTGGACGTCCACCCATACGGCGGCCCCCGCACCCCACCCGGCGACCCCGACGACCCACCCACCGCGCACCGCCGCCCGGAAGTCCGCGACGAACTCCCGCCAGCCGCCGCCCACATGAGCCGTACGTCGCCTCAAGTGCCGTGCCCCGGCGGCGAACGCGGCGGGATACGTGACAACTCCCGCCGACGCGACGGCGATCCACACCCCGGTGAGCAGACATTCGGCGAAGACCCCGAACCGCTCGGCGAGGACCGACTCCCTGCGTGCCTTCACGCGTGCTTCGGCCACCGGCTCAGCCCTTCAGTCCGGAGGTCGCCATGCCGTCGATCAGGTACCGCTGGAAGGCGAGGAAGAACAGCAGCACCGGCAGCAGCGCGACGAGGGACATCGCGATCATGCCGCCGTAGTTCGCGGCCACGCCGTCGGAGTCGCGGAACATCATCAGGCCCAGTGAAACGGTGTATTTTCCGGGCTCGTTGAGGTAGATCAGCGGGCCCATGAAGTCGTTCCAGGCGTTGATGAAAGTGAAGATCGCGCTGGTGATGAGCGCGGGCCGGCACAGCGGCAGCACGATCGACCAGTAGATGCGCAGGTGCCCGCAGCCGTCGAGCCGGGCCGCCTCGTCCAGTTCCTTCGGCAGGTTGCGCATGAACTGCACCATGAGGAAGACGAAGAAGGCCTCGGTCGCCAGGTACTTGCCGATCAGCAACGGGACGTAGGTGTTGACCAGTTGGAGCTTCTGGAACATCACGTACTGCGGGATCAGCAGCACGTGGTACGGCAGCAGGAGTGTGCCGATCATGAGGGAGAAGAGCAAGTTGCGGCCGGCGAACCGGATGCGGGCGAAGGCGTAGGCCGTCAGGGAGCAGGAGATGAGGATGCCGAGGACCGAACCGAGGGCGTAGAAAAGGGAGTTCTGGAAGAAGGTCCAGATCGAGATGTCGGCGATGCCCTTGGCCAGGCCCTTGAAGTTGGTGAGGATCGGGTGCCCGGGGAAGAGTTGCAGGCTGTTGATGACGTCCTTGCTCGGCTTGAACGAGGCGCCGATGACCCAGACGACCGGGTAGAGGACGACGGCGAGGACGGCCAGCGCGCCGACGTGCCAGACGAGCGAGCCGGTGCGCTTGCGGCCCAGGCCCGGGCCCGGGGACTTCGGGACAGCGGTGACACTCATCGAGCGGCTCATCGGGCGTCCTCCTCGTAGTGCACCCACTTCTTCTGCGACCAGAAGAGGACGGCCGTCACGAGCGCCACGGCGAGCAGCAGCATCCAGGCCATCGCGGACGCGAAGCCCATCTGGGCGTTCTTGAAGCCCTGTTGGTAGAGGTAGCAGGTGTAGACGAGGGTGGCGTCGGCCGGTCCGCACTGGGAGTTGGAGACGACGTACGCGGAGCCGAAGATCTGGAAGGAGTGGATGGTCTCCAGCAGCACGTTGAAGAAGAGCACCGGGGAGATCATCGGCAGCGTGATGTTCCAGAACCGGCGGAAGGGCCCGGCCCCGTCCATCGCGGCGGCCTCGTACAACTCCCTCGGCACCTGCTTCAGCCCGGCGAGGAAGATGACCATCGGTGCGCCGAACTGCCAGACGGTGAGCGCCACCAGGGAGTAGAGGATCCAGTCGGGGTCGCCGACCCAGCCGCCGACATGGGAGCCGAACAACGACTGCGTACGGTCCACCACGGCGCCGTCGGAGAAGAGCGTCCGCCACACGAAGCCGATCGAGACGCTCGCGCCGATGAGCGAGGGGGCGTAGAAGGCTGCCCGGTACAGGGCCTGGCCGCGGCGGCTCTGGGCGAGCAGCATGGCGACGCCGAGGGCGAGGAGCAGTTTCAGCGGGGTGCCGATGACGACGTATTTCGCCGTCACCTCGACCGACTTCTGCCACCGAGGGTCGTCGAACATCCGGGTGAAGTTGTCGAAGCCGATCCACTTCGGGCTGTCGAAGAGGTTGTAGTCGGTGAACGCGAAGTAGAGGGACGCGACCATGGGGCCCGCAGTCAGCAGCAGGAAGCCGGCGATCCACGGGGACATGAAGAGGTAGCCGGCGAGGTTCTCGCGGCGCCCCCACCGCTTCTTGGCGGCGGGGGTGGCGGAGCGGGTCTGCCGGGTGGCGGGCGGAGCGTCGTCGACGAGCGTCACGGCGGTTCCCATCAGGCGGAGAAGGCGGCCTGCGCCTCGGAGAAGAACTGCTTCACCGCGTCGGCGACCTTGGTCTTGCCCAGCGCCATGTCCCCGCCGATGCGGAGGAAGGCGGACTCGGCGGTGTCGGCGCCGGACGGGTGCGGGGTGATCGTCCCGAGGACACCGGCCTTGGCGGTGTCCACCTCGTACTGGGCGATCTCCTTCTGGACCGTGTCGGTCGGCTTGAACGCGTCGTACTGGTCGGTGGTCGCGAGGATGCCCCGGTCGTAGCCCATGATCTTGCCGACCGCGGGGTCGTGGACCATGAAATCGATGAACTGGGCGACTTCCTTCGGGTGCTTGGTGCGCGCCGAGCCGCTGAGCATCAGGGAGGCGAGGTACTGGCCGGTGTCCTTGCCGTCGGTGGTGGGGATCGGCGCGAGGCCGTAGTCGCTGGCGCCCTCCGCCGTGTAGCGGACGGTGAAGTTGTCCCAGGTGAATTCCGAGGCGCCGTGTCCGGCCGAGAGCGAGGACTTGGGGGTGTCCTGGGCGACGACCTTCGGGGAGGTGACGATGCCGGCCTTCACCCGGCCGTATCCGTCCGTCCACCACTCCGTCAGATCGGACTCCTCGAAACCCAGGCCGTCCTTGGTGAAGAACGCCTTGTCGTTCTGCCGGAGGTAGAGGTCGTACAGGTACATGATGCTGAAGTAGCCGGTGTCCCCGGGGACTCCGGTCCTGTCGTGGATCGTCTTGAGGGCCTTGAAGTACTCGTCCCAGGTCCAGCCCGCCGTGGGGTCGACGCCCGCCTTCGCGTAGACCTTCTTGTCGATGACCAGCGCCATGGTGTTCGAACCGACCGGAACGCCGAGCTGCTTGCCGTCGACCTCGCCGACCTTCACCACGCCCGCGCGGAAGTGATCCAGGCTCAGATTTCCCGCGTCGATCTGTGATCCGAGATCGAGCAGGACGCCTCTCTTGTCGTACTTCCGAAGAAATCCGACGGCGTTCTGGAATACGTCCGGTGGATTTCCGCCCGCGGCCTGCGTCTGGAACTTCTCCCAGAAAGAGGGATAGTCCTGAAAGTCCGTCTTCACCTTGATCTTCGGATACTTCTTTTCGAAGAGCGCGATGGACTGATTGATCTTTTTCGCCCGCTCCTCGGCACCCCACCACGAGTAACGGATCGTCACATTCCCGTCCGCGGACGTACCGTCGTTCCCGCCGCATCCCGTCGCGGCCACCCCCAGTGTGACCGCCGAGACTCCGGCGGCCTTCAGGACCGTACGCCTCTCCACATTCGTGCGGGTTCCCATGATGGGCCCTCCCCGTAGCGTCGTTGCCACCTGCATGAATCGTTTCAAGTAAGCGCTTGCTGGCACAAGGTACGGAGGCCCTCGGGGTGCGTCAATGATTCGGACAGGAATTTCTTGTGAACCGGCTGAGCGCTACGACGGCTCCGCCGGACGCGTTGCGGGTGCGACGGGACGGACACCGCAGGTGAGACGCGCGTGACCGGTCGGCCGAACAGGAAGCGGTCTGCCGTACCCGGACATCAAGCGGCCGAAAAACGCCTGGGCGATGGGGAGTTGACGGCGCGACCCGGTGACCGAACGACGACGGCCCGCCTGTGTGATCACAGGCGGGCCGTCGGTCCGGGTGGGCGATACTGGGTTCGAACCAGTGACCTCTTCGGTGTGAACGAAGCGCTCTCCCACTGAGCTAATCGCCCGGGCGCACGGAGAACATTACCCCATGTCAGCAGGTGCCCCGACCAGCGCGGAAAGGCACCCGGGCGCCGTCAGCGGGTCACTGGTCCTTGATCTTCCAGGGCATCACGACGCCGAACTTCCAGAGGTAGACGGCGACCAGGGCGATCACGATGACCAGGCCGATCGAGGTCAGGACGATGTTGCGGCGGCGTACGGCGGGGTCGAGTGCGCGCTGTGCCACCTCGGTCACCTTGCGCTTCGTCCAGCGGAGCACCAGCTGGGCCCAGACGAACTCGGTCGCCCAGATCGCCATGCCGCCGAAGATCACGACCCAGCCGGGTCCCGGCAGCGGCAGCATGATGATGCCGGCGACGACCACCGCGAGGCCGATGACGAAGACGCCGACCTGCCAGCTCAGGTGCAGCGCGCGGCGTGCCTTGATGAATTCCGGCGCCTTGGAACCGAGCCCCCGCCCGTCCCGCGCCCCGTCCGCCCGCGGCTCGTCGGTGGCCCCGTCCGACGCCACGACAACCTCACCCGGCTCGTCACTCCCCGTATTCATACGGACAAACCCTACCCGAGGGAAACCAGTCACCGGAATGGCCCCACGGAGCGATCGAGCCCTCGGCCGGAAGAGTTACGTAAAGGCACGCAAAACACTCAGAGGGGTTTACAACGGCACCGTAGGTGGCATGTCGATTTCGCCGACGTGCGAATCCCCGAGCGCACACTGAGCGAAAGGCCCTGGCGCTTATGAACACCACGGTCAGCTGCGAGCTGCACCTGCGCCTCGTTGTGTCGAGCGAGTCATCCCTGCCTGTCCCCGCAGGCCTGAGGTACGACACGGCCGACCCCTACGCCGTGCACGCCACCTTCCACACCGGAGCCGAGGAGACCGTCGAGTGGGTGTTCGCCCGCGACCTTCTCGCGGAGGGCCTCCACCGGCCCACCGGCACCGGCGACGTCCGTGTCTGGCCATCCCGTAGTCACGGTCAGGGCGTCGTCTGCATCGCACTGAGCTCTCCCGAGGGCGAAGCCCTGCTGGAGGCTCCCGCGCGGGCTCTGGAGTCCTTCCTGAAGCGGACGGACGCCGCCGTGCCACCTGGCACGGAGCACCGGCACTTCGACCTGGATCAGGAGCTGTCGCACATCCTGGCGGAGAGCTAGCGCGAGGTCCCAACCAAGCCGCCCGGCGCCGTCCGAACTCGGGGAGACGGCTCGGGCCTAGACAACCGCATAGGGCACACACCGGCGCCGTCGCCGCGATTCGTCGCGGGGGCGGCGCCGGTGCGCGTGGCCCCCGGTCGCACGATCTTCCGTGCCCCCGGCCCGCACGGCTCTCCGTGGTCCCGCCCGGGAGCGCTCTCCCGGGTCCGGGGAACCGCGAGGGGCACGATCCCGTTCTTAGAGACAGCGGGCCGCCCTCCGGGAAGCCACTACCATCGGCCAGCATCGGCGGGCGCCCGCCCGACCCCCAGGCCAGGGAGCGAAACGTGCTGATCACCCACGACACCCGGTGCGCCCTCGACACCGTGGTCGATCTGGTGAACACCGCACCGGAGGACGCCGCGGCGCCGGACGGACTGCAGGATGTCGCGCTGCTCGCGGATTTCGTACGAAACCACGAGATCAGCGATGTCGGGGTGCTGTCGGAGTTCGACCTCTCCGCCGTGCGCAAGATCCGCGGCCGGTTCACCGCGGTCTTCTCGGCCCCGGACCCCCGGACCGCCGCCGGGCTGATCAACGACCTGGTCGCCGCCGCGGGCACCACGCCCCGGCTCACGGACCACGACGGCTACGACTGGCACGTGCACTACTTCGCGCCGGGCGCCTCGGTCGCCGACCATCTCGCCGCCGACTGCGGGATGGCGCTCGCGTTCTTCGTGGTGGCCGGCGAGGAGGAGCGGCTGCGCCGCTGCGAGGCCCCGGACTGCCGGCGCGCCTTCGTCGACCTCTCCCGGAACCGATCCCGGAGGTACTGCGACAGCCGGACCTGCGGAAACAGGCTGCACGTGGCCGCGTACCGGGCACGGCGCAAGGAAGCGGCGGGCTGACCCGCCCGGCTTGAAGGACTTGATGAGTTCGTGGCCCCCGGCGGGTGACGTCGGGGACCACGAGTACGGCTCACAGCATCAGCAGGTCGTGCAGCGAGGCCATGAGCAGCAGACACCCGATCACCGCTAGGAAGATCATCAGCGGTGGCTGGGAAAGGGCGAAAAGGCACCCGCGCGGCTCGTCCTTCGGCGGCGCGGCGTCGCTCTGTGTCGTGTCCAGCATCTCGCCGCGATGATGACGCAGCGGAGACCCCTGGCGCGATCAACACGCCCGTTATGAGAGGGAGTTCGCCGAATTCCGTGATGTCCGTTTCGAGTCGCGACGACTCCTGAACGCTTACCGGCGGACCTGGCTCACTCTGTGTCGTTTCAGTCGCGGTCCCGTCCGACCGTCATATGCCGTGCTTCTTGAGGATGGCCTCGATGTCGCTGAAGTCCTCCCCGCTCTGCGCGCGGGGCGCTGCCGCCGGCCGGGTCGCCGGGCGCTTGGCCGGTCCCAGGGAGGGGGCTGAGGCCGCCGGGGCCACCGCGTCGGGCTGAGCCGAAGCCCGGGCCGCCCTGCGTTCCTTGCGGGTGCCGCCACCGCCACGGCGGCGCTCCACGGCGCGTGTGCCCATGAAGAGCACCCAGGCACCGCCCAGCACCACGAAACCCGCCCAGGCCGCAGGACTGAACGCGGTGTCGGCCGCCCAGCCGACGACCCCGGTCATCACCAGGCCGACCGGCACCAGCGAATAGGCGGCGATACGGGCGGCGGAGAGAAAACGCTTGCGGTACGCCGTGACCGCCGCGATGCCCAGGCCGGCCGCGGAGACGGCGGAACAGACGGTCTCGGCAATCATCCGGTCCTCCAGGCATGGTTCGGTCGGCAGGTCTCGGTCGCGCCCGGTTCGGTCGGGCACGCTCCCGGCACGCGGGTGCGAGTCGGGCAGGTCCAGTGCACACAGGCGCCGGTCGGGCACGTTTCGGGTCGGGCAGCGTGCGGTCGATCGGGCAGCGTTCACTTCGTCCCTTCCATCCTGCACCGTCCGGTCCCCGGGAGGCCATGCCCCGGTCGGACATCAGGGACATCTCCGGGTCGCATCCTCCCCAGGTGCCGGTCGGCGTCGTACGGATGCGGCCGGTGGTCCCGGTTCGAGGGGTGCGAGCGGTGCGGCCGGTGGTCCCGGTTCGAGGGGTGCGGCCGGGGCTGGGAGACTGGGCCCATGAGTGACCTCCCCTCCGTGCGCACCCCCGTCCTCGACGTCTGGTGCGAGCTCCAGTGCCCGGACTGCGACACCGCCCTGGACGATGTACGCGCCCTGCGGGCCCGCTACGGCGACCGGCTGGAGGTACGGCTGCGGCACTTCCCCCTGGAGAAGCACAAACACGCGTTCGCCGCCGCGCAGGCCGCCGAGGAAGCCGTAGAGCAGGGGCGGGGCTGGGACTACGTCGAGGCCGTGCTCGGCCGGGTCGCGGAGCTGGACCGTGAGGGAGAACCCTTCCTGGTCGCGGTGGCCGGTGAACTCGGTCTGGACGCAGAGGAGTTCGACACCGCCCTGATCGACGGCCGGCACATCCTGATCGTCGACGCCGACCAGGCCGAGGGCAAGGCCATCGGCGTGACCGGCACCCCGACGTATGTCATCGGCGGCGAGCTTCTCGACGGCGGCAAGAGCCAGGAAGGGCTCCGCGCCCGCATCGAGGAGATCGCCGACCGGTTGCTCGCCGGGGGCGAGTGAGCCTCGGAGAAGAGAGGCTCAGAGCAGGCTCTTGTACAGGTGGTAGGTGACCGTCTCGTAGCCGAGTGACTCGTAGAGCCGCTCGGCGGGGGTGTTGCCCGCGAAGACGTTCAGGCGAATGGTCGGCAGACCGGCCGCGACGCCCTGCGCCTCGGCCAGGAGCATCAGCGTGCGGCCGTGGCCTTTGCCCCGATGACGCGCGTCGGACTCGACGTCGTAGACGAAGGCCTTGCCGTCACGGGGACCCGACCAGAGCGTGCCCACCGCGTTCCCTTCGTGCTCCAGAACGCTGAAGATCATGTTCGCGGTGGCCAGTCCGTCGGGCACCATGGCGGCGTTGCCCTCCAGCGCCCTGGTCCGGGCCTGGGCCTCGGGCACCCCGCGCTCGGTCCAGTTCTCCACGACCGCCTCCGTCCCGAGCGCCTTCCAAGGGCCGTACTCCGCCTCGGTCATCGGCCGCGCCCGGCTCCCCGCGGGCAGTTCGGGCGCGATGTCGCCGAGGGGCTTCTCCATGTGGCGGTTGCGGACGACGTAGCCGAGGTTGGTCGCCATCTTGAGCGCCACCTCCGCCGCCGCGGGCACGGATGCCTCGATCCGCTCGCAGCCCCAGCCCCGCGCCACCTCCTCGGCGGCGAGTGCGGCCACGGTGCCCCGGCCGCGCCGACCGTCCTGCTCTTCGATACGGAGGTCCAGGATCTGGGCGACCGAGTCGCCGAAGAACGGACTCGTGCCGAGGTGTATCGCGCCGACGGGACGGCTGTTCACACACACCTGGTAGCGGCGTGAACGCGTCCCGTCGGCCTCGCGCTGAAGCGGCTCGGTCGGCCGCAGGGTCGTGGTCATCAATGGTGTTCTACCCGACCTGGAGCGCCAGGTCAGCCTCTTAAAAGAGGCCTTTATGGATCAAGGTCGTCGCCCGACCGCTCGTCGAACACGCGCATGGCCTTGGCCGTCACCGGCCCTGCGGTACCCGGGAGTTGACGCTCGTCGACCAGGTGAACGGCCTGTACGTCCCGCAGTGACGACGTGAGGAAGACCTCGTCGGCGCGTTCCAGGACGTCCAGCGGCAGGTCGGTCTCCTTGGCGCCGGTCCATTCGACGGTCAGGGCGCGGGTGATACCGGCGAGGCAGCCGGAGGCGACCGGCGGGGTGTGGATCTCGCCGTCCAGGACGACGAAGACGTTCGACCCTGTGCCCTCGCAGAGTCGGCCGACCGTGTTGGCGAACAGGGCCTCGGAGGCGCCGTGTTGGTGGGCGCGGGCGAGGGCGACGACGTTCTCGGCGTAGGACGTCGTCTTGAGGCCGGTGAGGGCGCCGCGTTCGTTGCGGGTCCAGGGGACCGTCACGGCGGCCGTGGAGTCGGTGCGGCGCTTCGTCTCGCCGAGGGCGACCACGAGGGTCGGGCCGTGCTCACCGCGGTCGGAGCCGAGGGGGCCGTGGCCGCCGGTGTACGTGATGCGGAGCCGGCCGAGCGGCATCGGGTTGGCGTCGAGGACGGCCGCGCAGCCGCGGCGGACCTCGTCCAGGTCGGGGTCGGGCAGCCCGAGGCCGCGCGCGGAACGGGTCAGCCGGTCGAGATGCCGGGTCAGCGCGAACGTCTTGCCGTCCGTCACCTTCACCGTCTCGAAAATGCCGTCGCCCACGGTCAGTCCGTGGTCGAAGACGGAGACACGGGCGGACTCGATGTCCTGCAACCCGCCGTCGAGCCAGATCTTCATGAAAGAGCCTCTCCGCTCACCTCGTACGCGCCCGACGCTATCGCGAGCAGCCGTGACGCCTTCAGCTCGGTCTCCCGCCACTCCCCCTCGGGGTCCGAACCCCAGGTGATGCCCGCGCCGGTGCCGAAGCGCAGCGTGCCGTCGGCGCGGTCGATCCAGAAGGTGCGGATGCCTACGGCCAGTTCACCGATTCCCCGGTCCGCGTCGACCCAGCCGATGCCCCCGCAGTAGGGGCCCCGGGGCGCGGTCTCCAGGGCGTCGATGATGCGCAGGGCACTGGACTTGGGGGCACCGGTGACGCTCCCGGGCGGGAAGGCGGCGGCGAGCAGCTCCGGCCAACCGGCAGCGGCGGGCAGTTCACCTCGTACCGTCGACACGAGGTGGACCAGACCCGGGTGCTTCTCCACGACGCAGAGGTCCGGCACGGTCACGGTCCCCGTGGCGCAGACGCGGCCGAGGTCGTTGCGGACCAGGTCCACGATCATCACGTTCTCGGCGTGGTCCTTCTGCAGCAGATCCGCCTCCGTCCGCCCGGTGCCCTTGATCGGGCCCGACTCGACGACGCGGCCGGTACGGCGCAGGAACAGTTCGGGAGAGGCGGTGGCTATCTCGACACCGTGGTCGGGCAAGCGGATCGTTCCTGCGTACGGCGCCGGGTTGCCGCGTGCGAGCAGGGCGGTGAGGGCGTCCACGTCGGCGCCGGGGGCGACCGGTGCGGACAGGACGCGGCACAGGTTGGCCTGGTAGACGTCGCCGGCCGCGATGTGGTCCCGGATGCGGCGGACGCCGGCGGTGTAGGCGGCGCGGTCGAGGGAGGAGGTCCAGGCCTCGGTCGCGGGGGCGTGCCAGGCGCCGGGGACGGGTGCCGGGACCGGTTCGTGTCGTACGTCGCGGAAGCGCGCGCAGGTCAGACGGCCCTCGAAGTCGGCCGCGACCGCCCAGAAGCCGATGGAGTCCAGGGCTGCGGGATCGCTGGTGACATCGAGGAGACCGGTGGCGACACGGCCGCCGAAACGGGCGAGAGGGGTGAGGCGGAACACGCCGTCGAGTCTATGGCGGGTGTCTCACAGGTTGCCCGGCCGTGTCACCGCGGGTGCCCTGACCATGTGTTCCCGTAGTCGCAGGCCAGCACGCTGCACAAACGCGTTTTTGTGCTGGCCCGGGAATCCGCTAGAGTTCAACTCGTCGCCGCGACGCGCAAGCCGAGCGGAAACGACAAGCGGACGTAGCTCAGTTGGTAGAGCGCAACCTTGCCAAGGTTGAGGTCGCCAGTTCGAACCTGGTCGTCCGCTCGCAGGAAAGTGGGGGATCTTCCCGACCCCCCGCACTCCTGGTGGAGTGGCCGAGAGGCGAGGCAACGGCCTGCAAAGCCGTCTACACGGGTTCAAATCCCGTCTCCACCTCCAAGGACGATTAGCTCAGCGGGAGAGCGCTTCCCTGACACGGAAGAGGTCACTGGTTCAATCCCAGTATCGTCCACTGGTCCGCAAGGATCCCCGCGCGATTAGCTCAGCGGGAGAGCGCTTCCCTGACACGGAAGAGGTCACTGGTTCAATCCCAGTATCGCGCACGCACCGCCCATGATCCCCGGATCGTGGTCCCGAGGACGATTAGCTCAGCGGGAGAGCGCTTCCCTGACACGGAAGAGGTCACTGGTTCAATCCCAGTATCGTCCACACACCGAAGCCCCCGGCGCTCACCGCGACCGGGGGCTTCTTCGTGTGCCAGTGCGTACCGGTCAGCTGGAGAACAGCATGTGGCCGAAGCTCTTGTGCCGGTTGTGGCCGCCGTGACCGCCGTAGTGGCCACCACCGTGACCGCCGCCGTGCGGGGCGCCCCAGGCGGGCGCGGACGGGGCGGGGTAGGCCTGCGGGCCCGGGGGCGGCGGGGCGGGCTGCTGCCACTGGGACTCCACGCGGGTCAGCGCCTCCAGCTCGCCGTAGTCGAGGAAGATCCCCCGGCAGTTGCTGCACTGCTCGATCTGGACACCGTTGCGGTTGTACGTGTGCATCGGCGCATGGCACTTCGGACACTGCATGCTCGGCTCAACTCCTCGCCCGTCGGTACATCTTGGTGTTTCCCCAGGACAGACTCCGTCCGACCCCGGTCGGTTGCACCCTACTTCGCGGATTCGGGCGCCAACTCGGCCGGTACGGAACCCATTCGGTCACACGCGTCCACGACGGCCCGCTCCACCTCGTCGAGTGGCCGGCCGGCTTGGACTGCCTTGACGATCGCCAGGGCGGCGGTCTGGACGGTGAGAGCGCGGGCGGGAACGTCCAGGGCGGGCCACGGGTCGCCGTCCGCGGGAACGGCCGGGCCGCCCGCCTCGCGGTACGCGGTCAGGAAACGGGTCCACTCCTCGGGCGGGAGCAGGCCGCACGCGTACCAGGCGGCGGGGCGGGCGAGGTCCCAGCCGGGGACTCCTACGCCCAGGTCGTCGACGTCGATCAGCAGCCACGGGCCGTCCGGGGCCGGGTGGCGGACGAGTTGGCCGAGGTGCAGGTCGCCGTGGCAGAGGGTGGTGTCGGGCTGGGGTGCCTCCGCGCGGGCCCAGGCGGGGAGCCGTGTCCAGGCGTGCAGGACGGGGGCGGCTGCGGGGTGGGGGCCGGCCTCGCGGAGCCGGGTGATCGCTCGGACCGCCTTGAGGGGGCCTCGCATGGGCGGGAGCGGGGTGGGGGGCGGGGTGCGGTGGAGGTGGGCGAGGAGGGTGGCCGCCGCTTCCCAGGGGGCCGCGTCCGGGTCGTCCGGGTCTACGGGGGTGCCGTACGGCCAGCACGTCACCAAGCGGTCGTGCAGGGGGAGGGCGGTGAGGGCGAGTGGGGGCAGGAGGATGCCGGGGAGGGCCTCGGCCGTGGTGAGGCGGGCGGTGAGGTCGGTGGGGTCCGTGTGCGGGGCGTGGGCCTTCGCGACGGTGTCCTCATGGCGGACGACTGTGCCGTCGGGGCGGTCCGTGAGGGTGGTGGTCGCTCCGCAGGGGCAGGGGGTGGTGCGCGCGTGGGCCGTGGTCCTGGCTCGGGCGGTGAGGTCGGAGAGCAAGGGGGTGCGGGGCATCGCGGTTCCTGGGGGCGGGGGTGCGGGGTGAGGGTTCGTCGTGAGCGTACGTCGTGGTGGGCCTTGGGATTTTCGCCCCCGCCGCCCCTACCCGTCCCATCCTCCAGGGGCTGCCGCCCCTTCCGCCCCGCTTGGGGGCTGCGCCCCCGGACCCCGCTTCGGCCTGAACGGCCTCGTCCTCAAACGCCGGACGGGCTGAGAGGTGATCGGCATCGAGAAAACATCGGTGTTCAAGTCACCAGTCGAAAACTGGCAAAGCAAAGCCGGCGCAGCTCCCCAGCTGCGCCGGCTTTTTTTGCCGTCCGCCGCACCCCCGTCCCCACGGGGTTTCATGGGTTGATGTCCCCGCCCGGACCGCTCTTCCGGGCCTGGGGTCGCCGCTCAGCGCCCCAGCATCACTCCCACGGACGACGCCTGTGTGGCCACGGTCTCCCAGCCGTCGAAGACGACGAGGAGCAGGACCGCCAGGGGAAGTGCCATCAAGGTCGCCACCAGTGGGTGGCGACGGCCCGTGCGGCGGGTGTGGAAGGCCGCGTTGTAAGCCTTGCGTCCCTCTTCGCGGATCAATGCCCGCGGTGCCGTATGGGCCATGGTCCCTCTCCTGACCGTGCTCCGTTGACCTAGCTCAGTTGTCGTTGGCAGCGGCGGGTGTCTGACCTCGGGGGACGAGTGCTGCACCCGCCGCTTGACCTCAAATCTAGGCGTGCGGCGGGTGCGGGTCGTCATGCCCTCGTACCGATTGGCGGGCCTCCCGGAGGATGAGCGATGACCTGCGGAGTACTCCCCTGGGTGGAGACCGGGTCCTACGTCTCGGGGTCTTCCCGGAGGGGTAGTCCGGTGTGCCCCGCTTTCTCTGAGCTGTCCTCGCGCGGGACCGGCTGCTCGACCAGGGCGAGGACCCGGGTCGCCATGAAGCGGGCGGTACGGACGACGGAGCCGCTGCGGGTGACTTCGCTCACTTCCACCACCCCTCGGCGCACCGCCGTCTCCACCCGACGGCCCGCCCTGCTCGCCACCACCTCGTATGTACGTGTTGTGTCGCCGGCGTCCACCACTATCTCGACGCGATCACCCTTCACGCGCTCAATCCCCCTTCTGTGATGGTTGGTTGGGGTCCGATGCGGTGTGAAGTCCTGCTGCTCGCAACGCCTCTGACCACTCTTCAAGTTTCCCACCCGGCACTGACAATCCGTCGGTTCGAGAGGGCGCGGCCTTTGCGCGCGGGCGGCCGTGGAAACGTAAGCTGTCGCTCGTCACACGGACCGGGCAGCGGGGATGAACATGGCGATGATGCGCCTGAGGCGCGAGGACCCGCGCGTCGTCGGCTCGTTCAGGCTTCACAGACGGCTCGGCGCGGGCGGAATGGGCGTCGTCTATCTGGGCTCCGACCGCAAGGGTCAGCGGGTCGCGCTGAAGGTCATCCGGCCGGATCTGGCGGAGGACCAGGAGTTCCGTTCGCGGTTCGCGCGCGAGGTCGGGGCCGCCCGCCGGATTCGCGGTGGGTGCACCGCTCGGCTGGTCGCGGCGGATCTTGAGGCTGATCGGCCGTGGTTCGCCACTCAGTACGTGCCTGGGCCCTCCCTGCATGACAAGGTCGCCGACGAGGGGGCGCTCGGCGCTGCCGAGGTCGCCGCTATCGGGGCCGCCCTGTCCGAGGGCCTCGTCGCGGTGCATGAGGCCGGGGTCGTCCACCGGGATCTCAAGCCGTCGAACATCCTCCTCTCCCCCAAGGGTCCGCGGATCATCGACTTCGGTATCGCCTGGGCGACCGGTGCGTCGACGCTCACGCATGTCGGTACGGCGGTGGGTTCGCCCGGGTTCCTCGCGCCCGAGCAGGTGCGGGGGGCTGCGGTCACTCCGGCCACCGATGTGTTCTCGCTCGGGGCCACGCTCGCTTACGCCTCGACCTCCGACTCGCCCTTCGGGCACGGTAGTTCCGAGGTCATGCTGTACCGCGTGGTGCACGAGGAGGCGCAGCTTCACGGGGTGCCGGACGCGCTCGCGCCGCTCGTCCGCGCGTGCCTCGCGAAGGATCCCGAGGAGCGGCCCAGCACGCTCCAACTGTCCCTGCGGCTCAAGGAGATCGCCGCGCGTGAGGCTCAGGGGATGGCCGATGTGCGGCCGCCGGGGCCGCGTGCGGCGGAGGCGGATCGGCCTACCGGGCGGCTCACCGACAGCTATCCGGAGCAGCAGCGCACCCAGGGGCAGCGGCGGCCGCAGAGTCCTCAGGGCTCTCAGGGGACGCCGGCGCCTCGTGGTGCCGCGCCGTCGTCCCGGGGTGGCGGTGGTCCGTCGCGGGGTGGTGGTAGTCCGTCGCGGGGTGACGGTAGTTCGTCACGTGGGGGTGCGGTGCCGTCCCGGGCCGGTCAGGCGCGGCCGACTCCGGCTGGGCGGAACAACACCCGGTCCGGCAGCGGGAGTCGTCCCGCGCCTCGCAGTGGTGCCGGGCGGACGGGGCCGCGGACCACGGGGACCGGGCGGCGGCCTGCGAATCCGCGGTTGCTGCGGCAGCGGTTGTTCGTGTTCGTCGTGGTGACGTTGCTGGTCGCGCTGGGGATCGCGGTGGCTCAGGGGTGTTCGGGGCCGGCGCATGGGCTTGGGCGTACGGGGCATGGGAGCGTCGTAGGGGCGGATGGTTCGGTTTCGGGCGGGCTGTACGGGGTCGCCGAGTAGCGGGGGTCGGTGGTGGTTTTTTCGCCCCCGCCGCCCCTACCCGTCCCATCCCCAGGGGCTGCCGCCCCTTCCGCCCCGCCCCGGGAGCTCCGCCCCCAGACCCCCATCGGCCTGAACAGCCTCGTCCTCAAACGCCGGACGGGCTGATGGTGGCGACCTGCGCTGGAAAGTGAACGCCGGACGGGCTGAGAACGCCGACCGGCGCTGGAAAGTGAATGCCGGGCGGGCTGAATGGCGGCGGCCTGCCCTGCATGATGAACGCCTACAACCCCGGCAGTACGTCCTCGAAGAACTCCCGGTCCGCGTCGAACGCCGGAGTCATCGTCAGGAACTCCGCCGGTGTCACCCAACGGACCTCCGACACCTCGCCCGGGTCCGGGACGATCGTGCCGTTGCCCGTTTCCGTGGCCGTCCACCAGTGGAGGCGGAAGGTGCCGTCGGCCGCGTCGGACTGCCAGACTTTGGCGAGGGGGGAGACCGTGAGGCCTACCTCCTCCTTGACCTCTCTGACCAGGGCTTCCTCCTGGGTTTCGCCTGGTTCCAGTTTGCCGCTGAGGGGTGCCCAGTAGCCGGCGCGGGCCGAGTCCGGGCCCCGGCGGATGACCAGGACCCGGTCCGCTCGTCGGAGGACGGCGACGATCGCCTCGCGCGGGGCCAAGCCGGCTCCTAGAGTTCGGGGCGGCCGGTGGCCACCGCGTAGAAGGCGACCGCGGCCGCGGCACCCACGTTGAGGGAGTCGACGCCGTGGGCCATGGGGATGCGGACCCATTCGTCGGCGGCGACCAGGGCCTGGGTCGACAGGCCGTCGCCCTCGGCTCCCAGCATCAGGGCTACCCGGTCCATCCGGTGCGGGGCCGCCTCGTCGAGACTCTTCGCCTTTTCGTCGGGGGTGAGGGCCAAGAGCGTGAAGCCCGCCTCTCGGACGGACTCCAGACCCTTGGGCCAGCTGTCCAGGCGGGCGTACGGGACCGAGAAGACCGCGCCCATGGAGACCTTCACGCTGCGGCGGTAGAGCGGGTCCGCGCAGTCCGGGGACAGCAGGACCGCGTCCATGCCCAGTGCCGCCGCCGAGCGGAAGATCGCGCCGATGTTGGTGTGGTCGTTGACCGACTCCATGACGACGACCCGGCGGGTGGTCTGGAGGAGTTCGTCCGCCGTGGGGAGCGGTTTGCGTTGCATGGAGGCGAGTGCGCCTCGGTGGACGTGGTAGCCCGTGACGCGTTCGGCCAGTTCCGGACTGACCGCGTACACCGGGGCCGGGAGTTCGTCTATGACGTCCCGCATGACGTCGACCCACTTCGCGGACAGGAGCATCGAGCGCATCTCGTAGCCCGCGTCCTTGGCCCGTCTGATGACCTTCTCGCCCTCGGCGATGAACAGGCCCTCGGCCGGTTCGCGCTTGCGGCGCAGCTCTACGTCGGTCAGGCCCGTGTAGTCACGCAGGCGCGGGTCGTCGGGATCCTCAACGGTGATGAGATCGGCCACAGGGTGATACTGCCTTGTCCTGGGTGTGGTGCCAACGGCTGGGAACGGGTTGTGTTACCCGGGGTTACGCAGATGCCGCGGATTACTCGGCTGTCCTCGGGCCTACGGCGACGACCGCGCCGATGACGATCACCGCCGGCGGCTTCACGTCCTCGGCGCGTGCCGTCTCGCCGACCGTCGCGAGCGTCGCGTCCACGCGGCGCTGGGCGGCCGTCGTGCCCTCCTGGATCAGGGCGACCGGGGTGTCGGCCGGCTTGCCGTGCGCGATCAGGGTTTCGGCGATCTTTCCGATCTTGTCCACGCCCATGAGGACCACCAGCGTGCCGGTGAGCTTGGCGAGGGACGGCCAGTCGACCAAGGAGCGCTCGTCGTCAGGGGCCACGTGGCCGCTGACCACCGTGAACTCGTGTGCGACCCCTCGATGGGTGACCGGGATGCCCGCGGCGCCCGGTACCGAGATCGAGCTGGAGATGCCGGGGACGACCGTGCACGGAATGCCGGCCTCCGCCAGCGCCTGGACCTCCTCCATGCCACGGCCGTAGACGTAGGGGTCGCCGCCCTTCAGCCGTACGACCGACTTGCCCTGTTTGGCGTGTTCGATCAGGGCGTTGTTGATGGCCTCCTGGGCCATGTACCGGCCGTACGGGATCTTCGCCGCGTCGATCACCTCGACGTGCGGGGGGAGTTCGGCGAGGAGGTCGCGGGGGCCGAGGCGGTCGGCGATGACGACGTCGGCCTCGGCGAGCAGGCGGCGGCCGCGGACCGTGATCAGGTCCGGGTCGCCGGGGCCGCCGCCGACCAGGGCGACGCCCGCGGTGCGGGTGCGGTGGTGCGGGGCGACGAGGGTGCCGTCGCGCAGGCCCGCGACGACCGCGTCACGGATCGCGGCGGTGTGGCGGGGGTCCCGGCCGCGCGCGTTCGTGGTGAGTACGGCGACCGTGACGCCCTCGCTGTGGCCCGTCGCCGGGGTCCATGCGGTGGCCTGGTCGGCGTCGTCGGAGCGGACGCACCAGACGCGGTTCGTCTCCGCTTCGGCGGAGGCCCGGTTGTTCGCTTCCGGGTCCGTGGTGGCGATCAGGGCGTACCAGGCGTTCGCGAGGTCGCCTTCCGCGTACGGGCGGCGCTCCCAGGTGATCTCCCCCGCGTCCGCCATCGCCTCCACGGAGGGGGTCGCCTCGGGGGATACGAGGGTGACGTCCGCGCCCGCCGCGATCAGCGCCGGGAGGCGGCGCTGGGCGACCTGGCCGCCGCCGAGGACGACGACCCTGCGGCCGGTGAGGCGGAGGCCTACGGGGTAGGCGGGGTTTTCGGCCATGAGGGATGCGGCTCCTCTTTTGCGGCGTGGGGTGGCCCTGACGTGCAGATTTTAAGGGCAGGGCGCTACGGCGGCTCGGCCGGTCCAGGGGCTGAGCGGCCTCGCCGACTGCGGGTGCGTGGTCCGTGCCCACCCGTCCCGCCCTGCGGAACGCCTGCCCACGGACCACGCGGGCACGGCGAAGGCTCCCGGAACCGCGGTACCGGAACGCCCTCGCGCCTACTTCTCGGTGACCCCCGCCGAGTCGAACGTCGCCACCTCGTGCATCGCCCGTGCCGTGCTCTGCACCAGCGGCAGGGCCAGCAGCGCGCCCGTGCCCTCGCCGAGGCGGAGGTCCAGGTCGACCAAGGGGCGCAGGCCGAGCTTGTTCAACGCCGCCACGTGACCCGGTTCCGCGCTGCGGTGGCCCGCGATGCAGGCCGCGAGGACCTCGGGGGCGATCGCGCGGGCCACGAGAGCCGCCGCGCCCGCGCTGACGCCGTCCAGGATCACCGGCGTACGCAGGGACGCGCCACCGAGCAACAGGCCGACCATCGCCGCGTGTTCGAAGCCGCCGACCGCGGCGAGGACGCCGATGGGGTCGGCCGGGTCCGGCTGATGGAGCTCGATCGCGCGGCGCACGACCTCCGTCTTGCGGGCCAGGGTCTCGTCGTTGATGCCGGTGCCCCTGCCCGTCACCTCGGCCGGGTCGGTGTCCGTGAACACCGAGATCAGGGCGGCGGACGCGGTGGTGTTCGCGATGCCCATCTCACCGGTGAGCAAAGCCTTGTTGCCGGCCGCAACCAGATCGCGGGCCGTCTCGATGCCCACCTCGATGGCCTGCTTGGCCTCCTCGCGGGACATCGCGGGACCGGTCGTCATGTCGGACGTACCGGCACGGATCTTGCGGGGCAACAGGCCCGGTGTGGCCGGGAGTTCGGAGGCCACGCCGACATCCACGACGCACACCTCGGCGCCCACCTGGCTCGCGAACGCGTTGCAAACCGCGCCGCCGCCAAGGAAGTTGGCGACCATCTGGGCCGTGACCTCCTGCGGCCAAGGGGTGACCCCTTGCGCGTGCACCCCGTGGTCGCCCGCGAAGATCGCGACGGCCGCGGGCTCCGGGATCGGCGGCGGGCACTGCCGGGACAGGCCCGACAGCTGCGCGGAGATGATCTCCAGCATGCCGAGCGAACCCGGCGGCTTCGTCATCCGCTTCTGCCGCTCCCACGCCTCGCCGAGCGCCTTCGCGTCCAGCGGGCGGATACCGGCGACGGTCTCCGCGAGGAGATCGTGCGGGTCCTCGCCGGGCAGCGCCCGACGGCCGTAGGTCTCCTCGTGCACGACCCACGACAGCGGGCGGCGCTTGGACCAGCCGGCCTGCATCAGTTCGGGCTCGTCCGGGAACTCGTCGACGTAGCCGACGCAGAGGTACGCGATGACCTCCAGGTGCTCCGGCAGGCCGAGCGCGCGGACCATCTCGCGCTCGTCGAAGAAGCTGACCCAGCCGACGCCGAGGCCCTCGGCGCGCGCGGCGAGCCAGAGGTTCTCGACGGCGAGCGCGGCGGAGTACGGCGCCATCTGCGGCTGCGTGTGCCGGCCCAGCGTGTGGCGTCCGCCGCGGGTCGGGTCGGCGGTGACGACGATGTTCACCGGGGTGTCGAGGATCGCCTCGATCTTCAGTTCCTTGAACTGCTTCGCCCTGCCCTTGGGCAGCGACTTGGCGTACGCCTCGCGCTGGCTCTGCGCCAGTTCGTGCATGTTCCGGCGGGTGTCCGCGGACCGGATGACCACGAAGTCCCACGGCTGCGAGTGCCCGACGGACGGCGCCGTGTGCGCCGCCTCCAGGACGCGCAGCAGCACGTCGTGCGGGATCGGGTCGCTGCGGAAGCCGTTGCGGATGTCCCGACGCTCCCGCATCACCTTGAGCACGGCCTCGCGCTCGGCGTCGTTGTAGGCGGGCGCGGCAGGGCCGGTGGACTCTCGTACGTCTTCCGCTTCCACTACGGCCGTGCTCTCTTCTTCCTGATCAGCGGCCCGGGTGTCCAGGTCGTCCGCGTGCTGTACGAGTTCCGGGTCTGCCTCACGGGGGGCGGGGACGGCGGCGAAGGGTTCCTCTGTGACACCCGGTTGCTCCTCCGCGGGGAGGACGAGCGGGTGCGGCGGCGTCGGTGCGAGGTGGGGGGTGGTGGGCACGGAGCCCTCCACCGCGACGAAGCGGCCGAGGGAGTCGTCCGGGTGGGGCTGCGGCTGCGACTGCAACTCCGGCTGCGGCTGCGGCTCCAGCGGGGCTTCGGTTGAGAGGAGGGCTTCCTCGGGGGCCGCCGTCTCCGCCACATGAGATTCGGCGGCTACGACAGGCTCGGGGGCCGGTGTTGCTTCGGGCTCGGGCTCGGGCTCGGCGAGAGGTGCGGCTTCGGGGGCGAGAGGTGTCTCAACTTCCTGGAAAGCGGCCGGAGTTGGCTCGGCTTCCTGGATGACCGCCGTCTCGTCGACCGGAGTGATCTCGGGAGCGTGAGGGGCTTCGAGAACCTGGTCGGGGGCGGGGGCGTATACGAGGTTCTCTGCCTGGACTACGACGTCCTCCGCCTCGCCCGGCTCCGGAACGGCTACGGCCTCGGGCTCCTGCACGGGGTCCTGAACCAACACCGGCTCGGGGGCGACTTCCTGCGCGAGTACCTCTTCGGGAGCCTGCGCGAGTAGGGGCTGGGCAACCTGCTCGTTAGCGGCAGCGAACCCGGCGTCGAAGCCCTCTTCGGCTCCCGCCGCAGGAACGGCCTCCGGCAACACCGCGCCCTCAGAAGCGAACGCCTCCTGGGGAACCGGCACGACCTCAGGCTCCGGCGCGACATCGACACCCGGTACGGGAACCGAGGCCGCAAACCGCTCCGGCGCCGACTCCTGCCCGGCATCCACGACAAACGCGGCCGCGGGAACCGGCACAGCCTCGAAGGCACCCGCATCCTCCGGCACGTACCCGGCGTCACCACCATGCCCGTCACCGCCAGGCACGAACCCCGCATCGGAGCCCGGCACCTCCACCTGCGCCTGCACCGGGGCCTGTACATGGTCCTGCACCCACGCCTGGTCCTGCACCGGGGCCTGCTCGGCACCCAACCCCTCGGTGCCCTCCGGCAGTTGACCCACCTCGGCAACACCGACACCGGCGTGCCCGGAGCCCTCCGTGCTCACGTGGGCGAAAGCGACCGCGGGCTCACCGTTGAACGACTGCCCGTGCCCCTGCCACGCCCCGCCCGCGTCGGGAGCCTGCGCCAGGTCGGCGTCCTTGCCGGCGCTCGCGCCCGCGGCCATGACGAGACCCGGCTCGGGCTCCGGCACGACCACCCCGGCGTCCAGGGCCATGGCGATTCCCCCGCCGACGGACTCGCCGACGAGCTGACCCTCCGGTTTGCCAACCGGAACAACCGTTTCCGCTGTCGGCACCCCGGCGCTCACCGGAACCTGGGCGCCCCAGGGAGCCGCGCCCTGCGGGGGCAGGTCGCGGAGCTGGGGTGCGTCGAAGTACTCGGGGCCGGTCGTCGGCGGACCCGCCTGCCGTACCGGCGCCCCGGCGGGACCGCGGTCGGCGAGGGAGCGGACCGGGCTCGCGGAGGTGTCGGGGAGGGGCGGGCCGAGGTGCAGCGGACGGCGCGGCGGGACCGGCGCGGGCGGCGGCGGTGCGGGCAGCCGGACTCCCCCGAGATCGACGGAACCGCTGTCACGCCCGGCCGTCTCATGCGGACCCGGCTCATGTACGGCAGCCTCGTGCGGAGCAGCCTCATGCGGAACCGGCTCGGGCACAGCAGCCTCGTGCGGGACCGGCTCCTGGGCAGCGGCCTCGTACACACCGGGCTCCTGCGCGACAGCCTCGTGCAAGCCCGGCTCGTAGACCGCCGCTTCCTGCGGGGCCGGCTCATGGACCGTCTCGAAAACGGGCTCGGGGGCGGGAGGCGGGACCTCGTTGCCCCAGGCACCCTGGGCGCCCGGGAGGAGCAGCAGGTCTTCGTCCTCGGTGGTGGTCTCGGAGAGGTAGGTGTACGCGCCGTGCGCGGGAACGCCTGGCTGTTCCACCATGCCTGCGTTCTCCGGCAGCCCCTCGGCCGGGATCTGGCCGGTGTCGGTCATGCGTACCCCTCGCCCATCGGTTAGTGCTTCTACGACCCGCTCACCGGGAACGGCGCACCGACCGCCCCGCAGTGGAGAACGAGCGTGCCTGTCCAGCGGCACGAACGACCCGACGTCAAAAGGCGACAAAACCATTTAGACGACAAAGCCATCGACTGGCATTGTCTCGGGCGTTCGGCCGTCGCGACAGCTTGATCCGCGACGGCCCGCTGTGGACTGCGCCACGTTGCGCGTCCTCCGGTTCCGCCGTACCACACTCACCCCAAAACGGGCGGGTTTTCCGGACATTGACGAACGAAGTGCCGGGTCACCCGATGCGGTACAACAGTCCGCCAGCCTACCGCGCGCAGTACGACAACAGGATCACGGGGACGGTACGAGGGGTCAGGAAACGCGCTCCGGAAGAAGGCCGCTGAGCAGGAACGCGACGCTCCGTTCCGTCTCCGTCCAGGCCCTGGTGTCGAGTTCGACGGACTGGAGGAGGGCGCACTCGACCTGGTAGCCGTGCTCCGTGAGGTCGCGGCCGACGAGTTCGGCCTCGTCGCGGGTGGAGGCGTGCGCCACGATGCGCTGCGGGCGCCGGTCGGCGACCGCGGAGACGACGGCCACTCCCCCGCCGCCGACGCGTACTACGTCGGGTTCGGGGAAGTTCTCCAGGATGTGCGGGGCGTCGCCCTGGACGATCTGGAGGTGCACGCCGAAGCTGCGGGCGGCGGAGTCGGTACGGGAGCAGGCCTGGGGATCCCGGTCGACGGCGATGACGGCGGCTCCGGCGCGGGCCGCCTCGATGGCGAAGGCGCCGCTGCCGCAGCCGATGTCCCACACGAGGTCTCCGACGCGCGGGCCGAGGCGGGCGAGCTGGGCGGCCCGGAGCAAGTCCGTCTCGCCTTCGCCCAGTTCACCGCCGTAGGCCTCGGCGGGCAGGGTCCAGCCGCGGGCGACGGCGGCCGGGTCGCGGCCGGCGATCCAGCCCTCGCCCGTGACGGCAGAGACGCCGGGGCCGACCGGGCCGCCCATGACGATCACGACGTTGGGGTCGCGCCAGGTGCGGTCGGCGGCCTTGTCGGAGGTGAGGACGGTGACCTGTTCGTGCTCGGTGCCGAGTTCCTCGCAGATGACGAAGGTGCGGTGGACACCCTCCAACAGCAGGCCGAGTTCGGCGGGGCCGGCGCCCGGTGAGGTGAGAACGGCGACTTTCGTGTGGGCCCGGCACACGTTCACCGCGCGTCGCAGGGTGCGCCTGTGTGCGACGACCACCTGAGCGTCGTCCCAGGGCATCCCGGCGCGGGCGAACGCCGCGGCCACGGAGGAGACGGCGGGGACGACCTCCACCTCCAGGCCGAACTCCGGTGCGCGCAGGGTCCGTACGACTCCGAAGAAGCCGGGGTCCCCGTCCGCGAACACGACCGCCGTGCCGCGGTGCCCGGCGATGCGGCGGGCGGCGAGGGCGACGCTGCCGAGGCGGATGCGCTCGGCGCGCTGCGACACCTCGGGGAGCGCGAGATGGTGGGGGGCGCCGGCCACCAGGGTGGCGGCGCCGAGGGCGGAGCGTGCCGCGGCGGTCAGCGGAGAGCCGTCCCAGCCGATCACCGTGACGCGGTCGGCCATCGTCGTCAGTCTCCAGGGGTAATTCGCAGGTCGTCGGGGAAAGCGGCCCGTACGCGGGCACCGTGAGGGTACCTGGTGCGGCTGGGCGGTGCTCCCTGTGCCGTACCCGCCGAATTCAGTTCCAGTCGGCGAGTGACGTGAAACCGTCGATGTCCGCGAGCTGTTCGGCCGTGCCCTCCAGGTCCTCCGGGAGGAGGCTCCACACGATGAAGTCGGTGCGGACGTCGCTCCAGGTGCCGTCGTCGGCGTGGACATGCACTATGCACGCGTTGCGCAGGACGCCCTCGCTGATGCAGCCGATCTTCTGGGCGACCTGCTGGGAGGCCGTGTTGTCGGCGGCGGTGCGCAGCTCGATGCGCTCCAACTTCTGGTCCCCGAACAGCCATTGGGCGGTCGCGAGCGCCGCCTCGGAGGCGTAGCCCTCGCCGCGGGCCCAGGGGGCGATGATGTACGACAGCTCGGTGGACCGGATGTGCCAGTTCGTCTTGCTCAACTGGACAATGCCGACGAGCCGTTGGGTGAGGAACTCGGTGACGGCGAGGTCGAGGCCGCGCCCCGAAGTGCGTTCGGCGGGCGCGTAGTCGGTGATCCACCGACGGGCGCCGGCCTCGGTGAACGGCTGGGGGACGTCGGTCCAGGCGGCGACCTGTTCGTCGTTCATCATCTCCGTCAGCGCGGGGATGTCGTCCTCGTCGAGGGGCCGGAGCACCAACCGCTCCGTGCTGATGGAGATGTTGGGGAAGGTGCTCGTCATGCGCCGCTCCGTAACCTTCGGAAAATGTTCCGGGCCTACCTGAACTGCCCAGCATGCAGCATGAAAGCGGGGAACCGCACCACGGGGTCCACTCATGGTGAGGGCGTGGACCCCGTGCGTGGTGATACGCCGTATACGCCCCCGTCAGCCGGAAGTGACCGGCAGGACAGAGCCCTTGTACTTCTCCGCTATGAACTTCTTCACGTCGGAGGAGACGAGAAGCTTCGCGAGCTTCTCGACGCGGGGGTCGTCCTCGTTGCCGCGTTTGACGGCCAGGAGGTTGGCGTAGGGGTTGTCCTTCGCCGACTCCAGGAGGATCGCGTCCTCGGCGGGGCTGAGGCCCGCGTCCTGGGCGTAGTTGTTGTTGATGACGGCCACGTCCAGGTCGTCGAGCGAGCGCGGCAGTTGGGCCGGGTCCAGCTCCTTGAACCTCAGGTGCTTCGGGTTGGCCGTGATGTCCGCGGGGGACGCGTCCGTGCCCGCACCCTTCTTGAGGGTGATCAGCCCCTTGGCGGCAAGGAGTTTGAGGGCGCGTCCCTCGTTGGTGGTCTCGTTCGGCACGGCGACGGTGGCTCCGTCGGCGAGCTTCGCGATGTCCTTGATCTTCTTGGAGTACACGCCCATCGGCGGCAGGTAGGCCTGGACGACGGAGACCAGGTCGGTGCCCTTGGACTTGTTGAACTCGTCCAGGAAGGGCTGGTTCTGGTAGAGGTTCGCGTCCAGCGAGCCCTCCTGGAGCGCGGTGTTCGGCAGGACGTAGTCCGTGAACTCCTTGATCTCCAGCTTCAGTCCGGCCTTCGCGGCCAGGTCGTCCTTGATGTACGTCAGGACCTCGCCGGCCGGCACGGCGGTGGCGCCGACGACGAGCGCGCCGTCGGCCTTGCCACCGCTCCTGCCGGAGTCGGAGCCCGAACCGCAGGCCGTGAGGCCGAAGACGGTCACGGCGAGTCCCGCCGCCGTGACGGCGATGCTCTTGCGCATGGTGATTCCCCCGGCTCTGTTCAGAAGGACGGTCAGAAGGACGGGATGACGGAACCGGCGTACTTGTCCTCGATGAACTTCTTCACCTCGGGCGAGGTCAGCAGCTTCGCGAGCTTCTTGACGCGCGGGTCCTTCTCGTTGCCCTTCTTCACGGCGAGGAAGTTGCCGTAGGGGTTGTTCGTCGCGGACTCCAGGATCAGGGCGTCCTTGGCGGGCTTCAGGCCCGAGGAGATCGCGTAGTTGCCGTTGATGACGGCCGCGTCGACGTCGTCCAGGGAGCGCGGGGTCTGGGCCGCCTCCAGCTCCTTGAACTTGAGCTTCTTCGGGTTCTTGGTGATGTCCGCGGGGGTCGCCTCGTTGCCCACACCGGACTTGAGGGTGATCAGCCCGTTCGCCGCGAGCAGCTTGAGGGCGCGGGCCTCGTTCACGCTGTCGTTCGGGACGGCGACGGTCGCGCCGCTCTTGAGGGCGTCGGCGCTCTTGACCTTGTGGGAGTAGAGGCCGAGCGGCTCCAGGTGGACCGTGACGACGGGCACGATGTGGGTGCCGTTCTTCTTGTTGAAGTCGTCGAGGTACGGCTGGTTCTGGAAGTAGTTGGCGCCCACCGAACCGTCCTCGGTCGCCGTGTTCGGCGTGACGTAGTCGGTGAACTCCTTGACCTCCAGGTCGAGTCCGGCCTTCTTCGCCAGGTGGTCCTTGACGTAGTCGAGGATCTCGGCGTGCGGCGTGGGGCTCGCGGCGACGACCAGCGGTCCGCTGTAGTCGGAGGAGGCCGAGGAGGAACCGCTGCCCGAGCCGCAGGCGGAGAGCCCGAAGGTGAGGGCTCCGGCGGCGAGGACGGCGGTGGTGAGCTTTGCGGTGTTACGCACGAAAAGTGCCTTTCCTGAAGGGTGTCGCGTGGTACGACCCCGCGATGGGTGGTGCGGGGAGTCTGGGGGTGCCTGGGTGCCTACGCGGCTTTCAACAGCCGGAGCCTCGGCGCGGCGCCGGACTGTCCGCCGCGCCGGTGCAGCGAGCGGGCCGCGTAGTCGCCGGCGAACTGGATGAGGGAGATGACGACCGCGAGGATCGCCACGGTGATCCACATCAGCTGGGTCTCGAAGCGCTGGTAGCCGTAGCGGATGGCGATGTCGCCGAGGCCGCCCGCGCCGACCGTGCCGGCCATCGCGGAGTAGCCGATGAGCGCGACGATCGTGGTCGTGGTGCTGGAGATCAGCGAGGGCAGGGACTCCGGTACGAGGACCTTGCGCACGACGGTCCAGGTGTTGCCGCCCATCGACTGCACGGCCTCGACGAGCCCGCCGTCCACTTCCCGGACAGCTGTCTCGACAAGGCGCGCGAAGAAGGGGATCGCCCCGATCGCGAGCGGCACGATGGCGGCCTCGCGGCCGATGGTCGTGCCGGTGATCGTCCGCGTGAAGTTCATCAGCGCGACCATGAGGATGATGAACGGCAGCGAGCGGGCGACGTTCACGATCTGCCCGATGACCTTGTTCGCGGCGACGTTCTGGAGCAGTCCGCCGCGGTCGGTCAGGACGAGCAGGATGCCGAGCGGGAGCCCTCCGACGACGGCGATGACCGTGGACCAGCCGACCATGTAGAGGGTGTCCCAACACGCCTGGGACAGCAGGGGCTGCATCTCCGACCAGGTCACTTGGCACCTTCCTTCAGCAGTACGGGCTCCTGGCCCACCACGTCGATCTGCAGGCCCTGTTCGCGCAGGAAGCCGATCGGCACGACGTTGTCGTCGTAGCGGCCGGGCAGTTCGATGCGCATGCGGCCGACCTGGAGTCCGCCGACGGTGTCGATGGCGGCGCCGAGGATCGAGATGTCGATGTTGTAGGTGCGCGAGAGCTGGGAGATGACCGGCTGGGTGGCTGCCTCGCCGTGGAAGGTGACGTCGACGACCGTGCGGTCAGCGCCGTGCGCCTCACCGCTGACCGGGAAGAGCGCGGAGGCCAGCTCGGAGCCCGGGGTCGCGAGCAGTTCGCTCACCGTGCCGGACTCGACGATGCGGCCGTTCTCCATGAGCGCGGCCGAGTCGCACACGTTCTTGACGACGTCCATCTCATGGGTGATGAGCAGGACGGTCAGGCCCAGCTGCCGGTTCAGGTCGCGCAGCAGCTGGAGGATCGAGCGGGTGGTCTCCGGGTCGAGCGCGCTGGTGGCCTCGTCGGAGAGCAGCACCTTGGGGTCGCCGGCCAGCGCGCGGGCGATGCCGACGCGCTGCTTCTGACCGCCGGAGAGCTGCGCCGGGTAGGACTTTGCCTTGTCCGAGAGCCCGACGAGGTCGAGGAGTTCGAGGGCCTTGGCGGACCGCTCCTTCCCCGACTTGCCGAGGATCTCCAGCGGCAGCTCGATGTTGTCCTGCACGGTCCGCGAGGAGAGCAGGTTGAAGTGCTGGAAGACCATGCCGATACGGCTGCGCGCCTGCCGGAGTTCCCGTCCGGCGCGCGGTCCGCGCCCGGCGAGGGCGGTGAGGTCCTGCCCGGCGACGGTGACCGTGCCCGCGGTGGGCTTCTCCAGCAGGTTGACGCAGCGGATGAGCGAGGACTTGCCGGCGCCGGACTGGCCGATGACGCCGTAGACCTCGCCTTCGCGGACGTGGAGATCGACGCCGTCGAGGGCGGTGACCTCACGGCCGCGTGAGCGGTAGACCTTGGTCAGGCCCGATGTGGTGATCACTGGGGTTCCATGACTGTCGGGTACGCGGGCGTGGGTGTGCCCTGGGTACGAGGGGGGAAATGTGCGCGGGGCGGCGTCAGTCACGTACGAGATGCGAGGTACGGACATGCCACAGCGGCTCGCTTCGGGGCGCGAGGCTCGGGGGTGGTGCGGGGGCCCTCTAGAAGGCGCACATTCGACACATACAACGAGCACCGGGCGTCAGGGTCGCCTCGGTCGCAAGGGTGCGGCAGCTCGTCGTGGTCATGGAATCAGTAAAGCAGACGTACGGTCCTGACAAAGTGCCGCTGTCCGCATGCCGGACAGCGGCGGACGCCCGTCAGGCGCGCACGGAGATCTCGACTTCCCCGTCGCTGACCAGGGCGGACAGGGCTGACAGGTCACTCACAACAAGATCGGCATCGAGCTCGTGGGCCTCGTGGGTTGTGGCCAATGCCACGGTGATCATTCCGGCCGCGCGGCCCGCCTGGAGTCCCGCCGGGGCGTCCTCGAAGACGACACACCGGGCCGGGTCGACACCCAACTGGCGGGCGGCGAGCAGGTAGGGCTCGGGGTCGGGCTTGCCGCGCGTGACGTCCTCGGCGACCACGAGGGTCTTGGGAAGGATGCCGGCGTGCGCGAGCCGGGCCTCGGCGAGGCGCCGGGTGGCGGAGGTGACGACGGCCCAGCGGTCGGCGGGCAGCGAGTCGAGGAAGTCCCGGGTGCCGGGCAGCGGAACGGCACCCCCATGGGGCACGTCCTCGACCTCCAGCGCCTCGATCCGCGCGACCGCCGCCGGGACGACGTCGGCGGGCAGCAGGTCGGCGGCTATCGCCACGGCGGTCCGCCCGTGCAGTTCGACCCGGGCGAAGTCCTCGGCGGTGATCCCGAACTCCTCCGCCCACCGGGTCCAGCACCGGCGCACGGATTCGAGGGAGGAGACGAGCGTGCCGTCGTTGTCGAACAGGAGGGCCTCAGCGTGGATCTTCATGTTCCCGACCCTACGGTCACCTGCCTTTTGGCCCGTAATAGGGTCACTGCATGCTTGATGCCCTGACGCTGGTGACCGGTGTCGCCGCGCTGCTGCTCGCCGCCTGGTGCGGGTGGGCGGCCTACCGTGATCAGCCGACCAAGGACTGGCACTTCATCGGCATGGCCGTCGTCACCCTGCTGGCCACGGTCCAACTGGTGGTCGGCATCGTGCAGTTGGCGCGCGGCGAGAAGGCGGAGCAGGGCACGGTGATCTTCGTGGCGTATCTGCTGGGCGCGTTCGCGTCCGTCCCGGCGGCGGGCTTCATGTCCCTGACGGAGCGCACGCGTTGGGGTTCGATCACGGCCGCGGCCGGCGGTGTGGTCCTCGCCGTGCTCGAAGTGCGGCTCTACGACATCTGGGGAAGCTGAGATGACCACCGTGGAAGAGAACACCGTGGAAGAGAAGCCCAAGCGGCTCATCAGCGGGCCCGGCATGCTGCTCGTCTGGTTCTACGGCGTGATGGTCGTCGGCGCGGTCTCCCGCTCCGTCTACCAGATCGCCACCGAGTTCGACCGGGCCCCGCTCGCCTACTCCCTGTCCGCCGTCGCGGGCCTGGTGTACGGATTCATCACGTACTCCCTGATCCGCGGCGGTGAGAAAGCCCGCCTGGCGGCACAGGCGTGCTGCGCCGCCGAACTCGCGGGTGTCCTCATCGTCGGTACGTTGACCGTGTTCGACAGCTCGGCCTTCCCGGACGCGACGGTCTGGTCGTACTACGGCGCGGGGTACATCTTCATCCCCGTGCTGCTGCCGCTGTCCGCGCTGTACTGGCTGCGGAAGAACCGCACGACCGAAACCGCCGACTCCGTCACGCCGTAGCGACGTACGCCTCGACCGGCTTCTCCAGGACGATCATCGGTACGCCGTCGTCGCCCTGGGAGGTGCCTACGGTCTCGTAGCCGACGCGGCGGTACAGGCGGAGGTTGCCCTCGCTGCGGTGGCCGGTGTGGAGGCGGAACTTCTTGGCGCCGCGTTCCCCGGCGAGGGCCGACTCGGCCGCGCGGAGGAGGCGGGCGCCGATGCCGTGGCCCTGGAGGCGTGGGTGGACGCAGAGCTTGCCGATGGCCGCCGCGCCGTCCTCGGTCACCGTGCCGCGGACCGATCCGACCACCTCCTCGCCCAGCCGGGCGACGAAGACGCAGTCGGAACCCACCTCGTCCCGGACCGAGTCGAGGCTCTGGACGAGCGGGTCGATGCGGTAGTTGCCGTACAGCGCCGCCTCGCTCTGGAAGCACAGGTACTGCAGCCTGAAGATCTGCTCTGAGTCCTGCTCGGTCGCCACCGAGATGGTCACGCTCATGCCCATGTGCGCACGCCTCCCGCTCACCTGATCGCCACTTGATTCCTCACTCCTATCCCCGTGCTTCGTGGGCCGCAACCTCCGGCGTCAGCAATCGCCGAAGACATCCCAGACATCTGGAACGTTCCGGGCCGAGACTGCCCTGTGAGATACCCAACTCCCCCGCGATCTCGCGGTAGGTGAGGTCCTTGGGCGACAGCAGCGCCTCCATCAGCCGCGGGCAACGGCCCGGCAACCGGCGCACCGCGTCGTGCAGCGCGCGATGCCGCGCCGCCGTGAGCGCGGCCTGCTCGGGGCCGCGGTCGCTGTCGTCGACAGGATCATCGGCGTACGACTGTTCAAGGCGAGCGGTACGGCGGCTGCGCTGGGCCTCCGAGCGGACCGCGCGGCGGAGCCAGCGCTGGGGGTCGACCGGGGGGCCGGAGGCGTCGAGGCGCTCCAGGAGGCGGAGCCAGACGGCCTGTTCGAGGTCGCCGGGCTCGGTTCCGGAGGCATATGCCTCGGCCGAGGCCTCGGCGGCGAGCAAGGGGCGCAAGGTGGCGACAAGTTGGTGCGTCATATGCGGCACGACGCGACCGCCCCGGCACGAGGTTGCCGGGGCGGCCGTCTGTCACTCCAACGGGGCGCGGGGCTCAGCCGTTGACGAAGTCCGCGCGGGCGAGCAGACCGGTGTCGGCGTTGTCGGTGAAGACCCCGTCGATGCCGGTGGCGAAGTACCGCTTGAAGGCGCCGAACGCGTCGCCGTAGGCGTCCGCGGCCGTGCCCTTGCGGTACTCCAGCGGCAGGAAGGGGTTCTCGTTGCGCATGGTGTAGGGGTGCAGGATCAGGCCCGCCTTGTGCGCGTCGGCGACCAGGGTGGTCTCCTTGTTCAGGCTGCCGTCGGCGTTCTTCGTGATGATCAGGTCGAGCGTCGGGCCCAGGCCGTCCGCGTACGTCGCGATCTCGGCGAGACCCTTCGGCTTGACCAGGTCGTCGACCGTGCGCGGGTCGCCCTGGTCGATGAAGTCGAAGGGCTGGGTGCCCGTGCCGGACAGCAGCACGACCAGCGGGTTGCCGACGAGCTTGTTGATCTTCGCGATGCTGGTCGGCTCGAAGGACTGGATCAGGACCGGCGAGTTCTTACGGTCCTTGCCGTGCTTGCGCAGGATCGTCGAGAGCAGCTTCTCCATCTCGAACCCGCGCTTGCGGAAGTAGGTGGGGTGCTTCATCTCGGGGTAGATCCAGACCTGCTTGCCGCGCTTGCGGGTCTGCTCGTCCTGCCACTTGAGGACCTCCTCAAAGGTGGGGATCTCCCAGCGGCCGTTGTAGAGCGTGTTGTGCGGGCGGTTGACCGGGATGCGCTCGATCGCGCGCAGGGTCTTCAGCTCGGCGAGCGTGAAGTCCTCGGTGAACCAGCCGGTCGTGGAGACGCCGTCCAGCAGCTTGGTGGTCTTGCGCGAGGCGAACTCGGGGTGGTCGGCGACGTTCGTCGTGCCGCCGATCTCCGGCTCGTGTCGGCAGACCAGGTGGCCGTCCTTGGTGGGGACGAGGTCACCGGCCTCGACGATGTCGGCGCCCAGGTCGAGGGCCAGGTTGTACGAGCCGAAGGTGTGCTCCGGGCGGTAGCCGCTGGTACCGCGGTGACCGACGATCGTCGGCTTGGGCAGGTCCTTCAGGCCGCTGCCCCCATGGCGGGCCGTCGTGGCCTCGGCGGCTCTCGCCGTACCCGCCGGTCCGAGTGCGGCCACTCCCGCGCCGAGTACGGCGGCGCCGAGCAGCGCCCGTCGTCCGGTGCCGCCCACTCGCTCGTTCGGCCCCTGCGTTCCCTGCGTGTCCATGAAACCTCCTGGCGTCGCCCCGTTCGCTGCGCGCCGATCGTAGGTGCGCGTACATGACGAACGGGAGACCTCGGCCGGAACACGGCGGTGACGCTGGATGTCGTACCGGCTGGCAGGTTTGACCCGCCGTCACCGAGGAACGCGAGATGCGTCACAACATGGCGGCCCGGTTACGGGACGGTCCTGGCGCGGCACCGCAGGTAAACGTGCGTCAACACTGCGTAAGACCTCGGTGAACCCGATGTGCAATACCCCGGGCGCCGCGAGTATCGTCCTCACCTGCACCGATTTATATCGAACCCCTTGACACCGGAGGGCCCGTTGTCCCGCTTCGCGCTCATCAAGGCACTGCTCGGACCGATCATGCGCCTGATGTTCCGCCCCCGGGTGGAGGGAATCGAGCACATCCCGGGAGACGGTCCGGTGATCCTGGCCGGCAACCACCTCACGTTCATCGACTCGATGATCCTTCCGCTGGTCTGCGACCGGCAGGTGCTGTTCATCGGCAAGGACGAGTACGTCACCGGTGAGGGGTTCAAGGGCCGTCTCATGGCCTGGTTCTTCACCGGGGTCGGGATGATTCCGGTGGACCGGGACGGGGCGAACGGCGGCGTCGCCGCGCTCATGACCGGGCGGCGCATCCTGGAGGAGGGCAAGGTCTTCGGGATCTACCCCGAGGGGACGCGGTCGCCCGACGGCCGGCTGTACCGGGGGCGGACCGGGATCGCTCGGCTCACGATGATGACCGGGGCGCCGGTTGTTCCGTTCGCGATGATCGGGACGGACAAGTTGCAGCCGGGCGGGGCGGGGTTTCCTCGGCCGGGGAAGGTCACTGTTCGGTTCGGTGAGGCGATGGAGTTCTCCCGGTACGAGGGGATGGACCGGGACCGGTATGTGCTGCGGGCTGTGACCGACTCCGTGATGACTGAGGTCATGCGGTTGTCGGGGCAGGAGTACGTGGATATGTACGCGACCAAAGCCAAGGCTGCGTAAGCCTCCGGCGGTTGACCGTTTTCGACTGCGGGTCCGTTGTGGCTGGTCGCGCCTACGCGGCGGAGCCGCACATCGATACAGCCCCGCGCCCCTTACGGGGCGCTTTCCAACCGTTGGCCTCGCAGCATGAACCATGCTGCGACTGCCGTTGCCAGTAGGACTGTTGCGCCTACCGCCGATGCCACGCTGAGGCCGCTGACGAAGGCTTCTCTTGCTGACGTAAGCATCTGCTGAGCCGTCTGTGTGGGCATACTTGCCGCTGCTTCCACCGCGCCGCCCAACGACTCGTGCGCTCCGCTCGGAGTGCCCGCCGGAGCTGCGAAGCCTCGGTACACGCCCGTCACGATCGAGCCGAGTACGGCGATTCCCAGGGCCGCGCCCAACTCATAGGCCGTTTCCGAGACCGCCGATGCCGCTCCCGCCTGTTCCTTCGGTACGGAGGAGAGGATGACGTCGGCTGTCACCGTGAAGGAGAAGCCGGCGCCTACACCGACCACCAGCAGGGCGGCGCCCAGGAGTGGGTAGCCGGTCGACTGGTTGAGGGTGGTCAGTACGGCGAGGGACAGGCCGACCGCTGCCAGGCCGCCGGCGACCACCGCGCGGACCGAGAAGCGGCGGGCTGTCCTTCCCGCGATCAGGCCGGCCGCCACCGCGCCTACGGCGGCGGGGATTTCGGCCAGGCCCGCCTCGAACGGGCCCCTGCCCTGGACCAGTTGCAGGTACTGGGAGAGGAAGAAGACCAGGCCGGACAGGCCGAGGATGGTCAGCAGGTCGGCCAGGACCGCCGCGCTGAAGCCGCGGTTGCGGAACAGGCGCATGTCCAACAGGGGTGCGGGGAGCGTGAGTTGGCGGCGTACGAACCAGTACAGGGCCGCCGCGCCCAGTGCGCCCACCGCGAGTGAGGGCAGCTCGAAGCCGTGGGTCGCGGCTTCCTTGACGGCGTAGACCACGCCGATCACGCCGATCAGGGAGAGGACCACGCTGATCAGGTCCCACGGGCCCGGGTTGGGGTTCTTGGACTCGGGGAGGGTCTTGATGCCTACCAGGACCAGGACCGCCATCACGGGCAGGTTGATGAGGAAGACCGAGCCCCACCAGAAGTGTTCGAGGAGGAAGCCGCCCGCTACCGGGCCGACTGCCGTACCGGCGGAGGCTGTTGCGCCCCAGATGCCTACGGCGAGGCTGCGTTCGCGCGGGTCGTGGAAGAGGTTGCGGATCAGGGCGAGGGTGGCGGGCATCAGGGTCGCGCCCGCGACGCCGAGGAGCGCCCGCGCCAGGATCATCAACTCCGGTGTCGTGGCGTAGGCGTTGAGGATCGAGATCGCGCCGAACGCCGTGGCTCCGATCAGCAGGATCTTCTTGCGGCCTATGCGGTCGCCGAGGCTGCCCATCGACACGAGCAGGCCCGCGATGACGAAGGAGTAGACGTCGCCGATCCAGAGGAGTTGGGTGCCGGACGGCTTCAAGTCCTCGCTGATGTAAGGGGTTGCGAGGCCCAGGACGGTCGCGTCCACGGCCACCAGCAGCACGGCGAGCACGAGGACGGAGAGCGCGAGCCAACGGCCCGGGCGCTTCTCCGTCTCCGATGCGAGGGCCGGCCGCAGGGTGCTGGTCATGATTCCTCTCTCTGTGTTTCGTCTCGTCGTAGTGCGCCGCCGAGCAGCAGCTCGGCGATCATGCGGGTGAAGTCCTTGGGGGCGCCCTTGCCGCTCTGCACCATCCAGGCGCCGGAGGCCAGCAGGCCGAACAGCGCCTCGGTGAGCCAGGCAGGCGTCAGGTCGATGCGGAACTCGCCGTTCTGCTGGCCGCGCCGGAACACGGCGGTGATGCGGTCGTCGATCCGGGCCCAGCCCGCGTGCTGTTCCTCGCCCTCGAACAGCTGGTTCTCGGTGTAGAGGAAGGCGAGCAGACCGGCGGCCGGTTCTACCTCGCGGACGAGCCGTCGTACGGCGTTCTCGGCGGGGTTCTCGTCCAGCCGCGCCGCCTCCAGCGCGGTCTCGCACTCCGCGATGCCGAGTGCCTCCAGCGCCCGTACGAGCGCGTCGCGGCCCGCGAACTGGCGGTGCAGCGTGGCCCGGCTGATCCCGGCCGCCTTGGCGACCTCGTCCATGGTCGCGGTGGACTTGCGGGTCAGCAGGGCCGCGGCGGCGCGGAGAACGTGGTCGCGGTCGAGAGCCATGAGACAACCATAACCCACATGAGACACTCACGTCTCATCGGGTGCATGACTGTCTCATGGGTGGTGGGTTGCCAGGGGTTTTTCTCAGTGCCAGGGCAACTGCCCGCGCTTCTCCCAGTACGTCCGCGGCTCCTCGGCGAGGGTCGCGAGGCGGGACAGCTGGTCGTCGTCGAAGTCCACGACGGCCGCGTGCAGGTTGGACGCGAGCTGGCCGACGGTCGCCGCGCCGGAGAGGACCACGCCGGACCAGGGTTCGCGCAGGATCAGCGCGAGGGCGACCGCGTCGGAGCCCAGGTTCGTCTCCTCGGCCACGGCCTTCAGCGCGTCCGGGGCGTGCGGGTCCGCCAGCCTTCCGTTGGCCATGCCCTCCTTGACGATCACCGTGAGGCCGGCGTCGTGGGCCTCGGCGAGGGCAGGGCCCGCAGAGGTCTCCAGGGCGTTGTACGTCGACTGGACCGTACGGAAGAGGGGCTCGCCGTCCACCGTCACCGTGAGCGCGGCACGGATCGCGTCCGCCTGGGCGGGGCCACTGGTGGAGAAGCCGATGGTGACGCCCGTTGCCGCCAACTCGGCCAGTTTCGCGTGGAGTTCCTTGTCGGTGAGGGCCGGGCTGTCGGGGGTCACCGAGTGGATCTGGTAGAGGTCGAGGCGGTCGCCGAGCAGTTCGGCGGTCTCGGCGCGCTGGCGGTCGTAGGTCCGGACGCTGTGGTCCTTGACCTCGTGCTTCTCCGCGTCCATGGTCCAGTCGGCGGTGTAGGTGTAGCCCCACTTGCTGCCGACCACGATGTCGTCCAGGTCGGGGTGGGCCTTCAGCCAGTCGGCCAGGAACTCCTCGGAGCGGCCGTAGGAGCGGGCTGCGTCGAAGTAGCGGACACCCTGCGCGTACGCGGCGTCGAGGAGGTCGTGGGTGCGGGTGCGGAGGGTTTCTACGGTGCGGTGCTCTCCGAGGTCTTCTTCTCGGCCCAGGTTGATGTAGCCGGGGCGGCCTACTGCGGCGAGGCCCAGTCCGATGTGGCTGGTGGGGGTTGTTGCGTTGGCCAGTCGGGCGAAGGGCATCGCGGGCTCCGTTGGTCGGCTGTGGTGCGGCTTTGACCAACGTAACCCTTGATGACCTTCGCCCTTGAGCTCGGGTTGTTGCGGTGCGTTTGGCGGGTGCGGGTGCGTTGTGGCTGGTCGCGCAGTTCCCCGCGCCCCTAATAGCGCTTAGCTCTTCGCTGTTGACCAGGCGTGCTGGGTCTCCAAGTCGCGCTTCACCTCGGCCAGTTGGATGGCTACCGCGCTCGGGGCCGTGCCGCCTCGGGCGTTGCGGGAGGCCAGGGCGCCCGGCACGTTCAGGACCGTCCGCACCTCCGGGGTCAGGTGGGGGGAGATCTTCGCGAACTGTTCGTCGGTGAGGCCGTCCAGTTCGATGCCCTCGGACTCGGCGACCTTGACGCACTCGCCGGCGACCTCGTGGGCCACCCGGAAGGGGACGCCCTGCTTGACCAGCCACTCGGCGATGTCCGTGGCGAGGGAGAAGCCGGCCGGGGCCAGTTCCTCCATGCGGTCGCGGTGGATGGTGAGGGTGGCCATCATGCCGGTGAACGCCGGGAGCAGGACCTCCAGTTGGTCGATGGAGTCGAAGACCGGCTCCTTGTCCTCCTGGAGGTCGCGGTTGTAGGCGAGCGGGAGGGCCTTGAGCGTGGCCATCAGGCCCGTGAGGTTGCCGATCAGGCGGCCGGACTTGCCGCGCGCCAGCTCCGCGATGTCCGGGTTCTTCTTCTGCGGCATGATCGACGAGCCCGTGGAGAACGCGTCGTGCAGGGTCACGAAGGAGAACTCCTTCGTGTTCCAGATGATGATCTCCTCGGCGATCCGGGAGAGGTTCACCCCGATCATCGCGGTGATGAAGGCGAACTCGGCGACGAAGTCGCGGGAGGCCGTGCCGTCGATGGAGTTGGCGACCGAGCCGTGCTCGAAGCCGAGGTCCTTCGCCACCGACTCCGGGTCCAGACCCAGGGAGGAACCCGCCAGCGCGCCCGAGCCGTACGGGGAGACGGCAGTCCGCTCGTCCCACTGGCGCAGGCGTTCCGCGTCCCGGGACAGAGGTTGCACGTGGGCCAGCATGTGGTGGGCGAACAGCACCGGCTGGGCGTGCTGGAGGTGGGTGCGGCCGGGCATCGCCACGTCGGGGTGAGCCTCCGCGAGGCCGATCAGCGCGTCCTGGAGGTCGGCGATGAGGCCGCCGAGAGTGCGGGCGTGGTCGCGCAGGTACATCCGGAAGAGGGTCGCGACCTGGTCGTTGCGGGAGCGGCCCGCGCGCAGCTTGCCGCCGAGGTCGGGGCCGAGGATCTCCAACAGGCCGCGTTCCAGGGCCGTATGGACGTCCTCGTCGGCGATCGTGCCCACGAGGGAGCCGTCGGCGACGTTCGCCGCGAGCTGGTCGAGGCCCGCGAGCATGCGGTTCAGCTCGTCGTCCGTGAGGAGGTTCGCCTTGTGCAGCACGCGCGCGTGGGCGCGGGAACCGGCGATGTCGTAGGGCGCGAGCCGCCAGTCGAAGTGGACGGACGCGGACAGCTTCGCCAGGGCCTCGGCGGGACCGTCGGCGAAACGACCGCCCCAGAGCCGTACGTCACCGCTGTTGCTGCTCACTTGCGCTGCTCCTCAAAGGCCGTGGGCGGGTCGCGATGTTCCGCGTTGTCCCTGTGTCGTCCCTGCATTGTCTCGCATGCATGATTATGCAGAGTTCTGTATGAATCGTCAATTTTAGTATCCCTTGAACGGCAGCAACCGCTTACCCGTACCTCTCGCCGGACGCAGGCGCCGCGTTTCTCCCCACGAGTCACCCCCAGTCCCCCTGACCCGAGTGAGGCATTCGCATGTCCAGGGCTCTCCCCAAGTACAACAAGCGTCGCGTCGTGTTCATCGGCGGTGCCGCCGCCGTGGTGCTGTCCGGCGCGGTCATCGCCGGGTCCGCTCTCGCCGGGACGCCGGACAAGAGCAGCACCGCGCAGAGCGCCCGGACGTTGGCCGACACGGGGACGATCTCCTGCCCCGACGTGAAGTCGCAGCTGCCCGCTGTTCCGGCTTCCGCGCAGGCCGAGGTCGACCGGAACCTCGCCCTTCTCGACACCCAGATCGCCGAGGCCAACAAGCGACTCGTCGACACCGTCGGACAGGGCGGCGCCAACTTCGTCCAGAACGCGATCCTCGGCCCGCTGAAGGACAAGCGGACCTCGACGATCGACCGGATCGCCATCGCCATCGGCCGTCAGGGCACCAAGCCGACCGGGCTCGACTCCCTGGCCACCTGCGCCCTCAGCACCGGTGGGACCGACGTCGGCGGGACGGAAACGGGCGGAACCGACACCGGTGCGACCGACACCGCGACCCCGAACGCCACGGCGTCCGCCACCGACGCGGCCGGGGGGACGGACACCACCACGGCGGCCGGGACCATCTCGTGCCCCGACGTGAAGTCGCAGCTCCCTGCCGTTCCGGCTTCCGCGCAGGCCGAGGTCGACCGGAACCTCGCCCTTCTCGACACCCAGATCGCCGAGGCCAACAAGCGACTCGTCGACACGGTGGGGCAAGGCGGCGCCAACTTCGTCCAGAACGCGATCCTCGGCCCGCTGAAGGACAAGCGGACCTCGACGATCGACCGGATCGCCATCGCCATCGGCCGTCAGGGCACCAAGCCCTCCGGTCTCGACTCCCTGGCCGCCTGCACGCTCACCAAGTGACGTGACAGGCAGCCGTGGCCGCCCCGATGAACGCCGGCCGGGGCGGCCACGGTCATGCCAGGACCGGCTATCTCTTCCCTGTTTGGCCCAACTGAGCTGCCGTCACCTCGTGTGCGCTCTACCGTCTGAGCCATGCGTCCCGGTGTTCTCACCCTTGCGTCCGCTTCCCTCCTTCTGCTGCTCGGTGCGGTGCCCGCGCGTGCGGCGGAGCCTCCGTCACCCTCGTCGCTCGCGGATACCGGGGGTGGGAGTCAGCTGATCCTGGCGGAGGCTCCGCGTGCCAATTCCACTGCGGGGACGCTGAGTTGGTGGGAGCGGTGGGGTGGGGCGTGGGTGAAGGTCGGGTCGGTGGCGGCTCGGTTCGGGGCGAAGGGGCTCGTCGAGGGTGGGGCTCGTCAGCAGGGGTCCTATACGACTCCGACCGGGTTGTACGACCTGCCGTTCGCCTTTGGGATCAAGGCGGCTCCTGGTGGGACCAAGGCCAAGTACCGGCGGGTCAGCGGGAGTTCGTGGTGGTGTGAGGACACTCGATCCCGGGTCTACAACCGGTGGAGTGAGCCGCTGGCGGGTGATTGTCGGGCGTCCGAGTCCGAGCGGTTGATCTCTTATACGACGCAGTACGCGTACGGGTTCGTCATCGGGTTCAACTACGCCAAGCCCGTGAAGGGGCGGGGGGCGGGGATCTTCCTGCATGTCAACGGGCGTGGGGCTACTGCCGGTTGTGTATCTGTGCCGAGAGATGCGATGCGGAGGATTCTTGCGTGGGTTGATCCTGGGCGGAGGCCGCATATTGCCATGGGGACGGTGAGCGGGGCTACGGCTATTACTCGGTACTGAATCGCGAAAGCGCCGTTTCGCTATCGGTCGTACGACGAATGCGGGCCGAATGCGGCTGGTCGCGCCCACGCGGCGGAGCCGCATATCGACACAGCCCCGCGCCCCTAAGCAGCTCCGCCTGACGGAAGTTTCACCGTGAACCTCGTCGCCCCTGCGCGGCTCTCCAGGGTCACGCTTCCTCCATGCGCCTCCGTCACCGCCGCAACGATCGACAGGCCCAGGCCCGCTCCTCCCCCGCCGCCCTCTGTTCGGCGGCGGTCTGCTCGGGTGAAGCGTTCGAAGACTCCCGGCTGGATCTCGGCAGGGACTCCAGGGCCGTCGTCGTGGACCACCAAGCAGGTTGGCCCGTCGGCCGGTTCCGTCTCCACCGTCACCGTCACCTCTGTGCCAACGGGTGTGTGCAGACGAGCGTTGGCCAACAGGTTGGCCAGCACCTGTTGGAGGCGGTGGGCGTCGCCCGTGACCGTGACCGGTTCCTCGGGGAGTTCGAGGGTCCAGCGGTGGTCGGGGCCGGCGGCGCGGGCGTCGGCCACGGCGTCGAGGACCAGGCGGGTGAGGTCGACCGGGCGGCGCTCGAGGGGGCGGCCCGCGTCGAGGCGGGCGAGGAGGAGCATCTCGTCGACCATGACGCCCATGCGGGCGGACTCCGCCGCTATGCGTTCCAGCGCCCGGGTGACCTTCGGCGGGACGGGGTCCGGGTGGAGGAGGGCGAGTTCGGCGTGGCCCCGGATCGACGCCACCGGGGTGCGCAGTTCGTGGCTGGCGTCGGCCGCGAAGCTGCGCAGCCGTTCCTCGCTGGCGTGCCGGTGGGTGAGCGCGTCCTCGACATGGCCGAGCATGCGGTTGAAGGCACCGGCGACCTTGCCCACCTCGCTGCGCGGGTCGGACTCGGGTGCCCGGGGCGGCAGGGTCACCTCACCGCTGGCCAGCGGGAGTTCACTGACCCGGGTGGCCGTGGCGGCGACCCGGCTGAGGGGCCGCAGGGACCAGCGCACCCAGAGCGCGCCCGCGAAACCGGCGATCAGGAGGGCCGCGCCGAAGACGATCGCCTCGACCGCCTCCAGCCGGTGGACCGTGGCCTCCACGGACTCCAGCGGGAGCCCGGTGATCATCACGTCGCCGTCCCGGCCCGCGGAGGCGAGGACCCGGTACCCGCCGAGGGACGAGAGATGGAGGGTGCGTGCCGTGCCTCCGGCCGGGACCGCGGCGAGTGCCGTCCTGTCCCGTGCGCTCAGGGTGACCTTCAGGTCCGTGGTGGCGTCGTCCTTGTCGGTGGGTACGACCGCCGCGTTGGTGACGGTGCCGTCGACCAGGCGGGCGCCGAACGTGCCCGGTGCCTGCCGGCGGGTGTCGCCGCGTTCCCGGTCGTCGGCGTCGTGGTCGGTCAGGGTCTGGCCGTTGTGCTCCAGGCTGGCCGGGAACTGGGTCCCGGCCTCGGTCAGTTGCTGGTCCAGGCGTCCGGTGAGGAAGCCGTCCAGCTCGATCACCGCGGCCACCCCGACGGCCGCGCAGCTGACCGCGAGCAGCACCACCAGGCCCGCCGTGAGGCGCGCCCGCAGGGTGTGCGGCCACCGCAGTCCCCGCAGTCCCCTGCACACTCCCCTGCGCATCAGGGCACCGGCTTGAGCACGTACCCGGCCCCGCGCACGGTGTGGATCATGGGGGCGCGGCCCGCGTCCACCTTCTTGCGCAGGTACGAGATGTACAGCTCGACGACATGGGCCTGGCCGCCGAAGTCGTAGGACCAGACGCGGTCGAGGATCTGGGCCTTGCTGAGGACGCGGCGCGGGTTGCGCATGAGGAAGCGGAGCAGTTCGAACTCGGTCGGGGACAGCTCGACGAGTTCGCCCGCGCGGGTGACCTCGCGGGCCTCCTCGTCCATCACCAGGTCCCCGACCGTCATCCGGGGGCCCTCCTCCTGCTGACGGGCCATGCCCGCCCGGCGCAGCAGTCCGCGCAGCCGGGCGACGACCTCCTCCAGGCTGAAGGGCTTGGTGACGTAGTCGTCGCCGCCCGCGGTGATGCCGGCGATACGGTCCTCGACCGTGTCCCGGGCGGTGAGGAAGAGGACGCAGACGTCGGGCTTCACCTCGTGCAGGGAGCGCAGCACGCTGAAGCCGTCGGTGTCCGGGAGCATCACGTCGAGGACGACGGCGTCGGGCCGCAGCTCACGCGCGCCGACGAGCGCGGAGGCGCCGTCACCGGCCGCGCGGACCTCCCAGCCCTCGTAGCGCAGGGCACCGGACAGCACCTCGGCGAGGTCGGGGTCGTCGTCGACGACGAGGACGCGCACGGGGGTGCCGTCGGGGCGGGTGAGGGCCGGTCGGCCGGAGCGGGTCGTGTTCATGGCGTTTACCAGCATCTCCCCTGGCGGCGCCCCCGGCCGCCGTGGGCCGCTCTGAGTTTCCTCTGAGAAAGCTGAGAAAGGCGTCCGCTCAGAGAGCCCTCAGAGGTTCGGCCCGCACAGTTGCGTGCAGGACGGATGAAAGGACGCTCACATGACCACCGTGTACGAACGGCGGACGGCACCGCCTGTGGCGCCGGCTCCCCGGCGTTCGCCGGCGGGCGCGGTGCTCGGGCTGCTGTGGGCCGGTGCGGCGGCCGCGGTCGCCCTGTGGTGGGCGGACACCGGGTCGGTGGTCGGGGCCGCGGGCTGGCTGACCGGGGTCGGGCGGATGGCCGGACTGCTGTGCGGGTACGCCTGTGCCGTGCTCGTCGGTCTGATGGCGCGGGTGCCGCTGCTGGAGCGCCGGGTCGGCTCGGACCGGGTGGCCCGCTGGCACGCGATGGCCGGGCGGTACACGATCTGCCTGCTGGTCGTGCACGTCGTGTTCATCCTGCTCGGGTACGCCGCCCAGGACCGTGCCTCGATCGTGCACGAGACGGTCACGGTGGTCCTGGACTATCCGGACATGCTGAAGGCGACGTTCGGCGGGGTCATCCTGTTCGCGGTCGGCATCACCTCGGCCCGGGCCGCGCGGCGCAAGCTGAGTTACGAGTTCTGGTACTACGTCCATCTCCTCACGTACGTCGCCGTGTTCCTCGCCTTCTTCCACCAGCTGTCCCTGGGCAACGAGTTCAACGGCGACGCGGGAGCGACGGACGCCTGGTACGCGCTGTACCTCGGCGTCGCGGCCCTCGTCCTCTGGTACCGGATCCTCGCCCCCGTGCGGCTCAATCTGCGGCATCGGCTGCGGGTCGAGTCCGTGCACCGGGAGGCGCCGGGTGTCTACTCCGTCGTCGTACGCGGGCGGCGGGTCGACGAACTCGGCGCGGAGGCGGGGCAGTTCTTCCGCTGGCGGTTCTTCGGTGAGGGCATGGGCTGGGCGTCGACGCCGTACTCGCTGTCGGCGCCGCCCCGCCGGGACCTGCTGCGGATCACGGTCAAGGCGCTCGGCGACCACAGCGCGGCCGTGCCGTTGCTGCGGCCGGGTGCCCGGGTGTGGGCGGAGGGTCCGTACGGGTCGATGACCGCCCAACGGGGTTCCGGGCAGCGGTCGTTGCTGATCGCGGCCGGGGTCGGGATCACCCCGCTGCGGGCGCTGTTCGAGACGCTGCCGGGTGAGGTGACGTTGCTGTACCGGGCGCGTACGGCCCAAGACCTGGCGCTGGGGGCCGAGTTGGAGGCGATCGCACAGTGGCGCGGGGCGAAGGTGCTGTACGCGCTCAACGGGCCGCAGGGGCAGCGCCCTTCGCTCGGCGCGGCGGCCCTGCGCGCGGCCGTGCCCGGTCTAGCCGGGCACGACGTGTACATCTGCGGTCCGCACGCGTTCGCCCAGGAGTTGTACGGGGCACTGCGCGCCGCCGGTGTGCCGGACCGCCGTATCCATCACGAGTCGTTCGAGCTGTGAGGCCGTCGTGCATCCGTTGAGGAAGAACCGTCCGCTGCGCCGGATCGTGCTGGCGAGCGCGGTCACCGCGTCCGGTCTGGTGCTGCTGCTGGCGCTGAAGCCGCACACGACGCCCGCGATCGCGGTGGCGCCCGCGCCGGTCAGCTCCAACTCCGGTACGGGCTCGGGCGGTTCGACCGCCACGGGTACCAAGACCGTCACCGGGGACACCGTGCAGACCCAATGGGGTCCCGTCCAGGTGAAGATCACCGTGAAGAGCGGCAAGATCACCGATGTCACCGCGGTCCAGTCGCCGTCGGGCAATCCGCGCGACCAGGAGATCAACTCCTATGCCCTGCCGGAGTTGCGGAGCGAGACGCTGGCCGCGCAGAGCGCCAAGATCGACACGGTGTCGGGAGCCACCTACACAAGTGACGGTTACCGCCAGTCACTTCAGTCCGCACTGGACTCTGCGGGACTCTGAACGCACAGGCGCAACGGCACGTACTTCAGGGCCAAGGGAGCAGCCCACCCCCCTTGCCCCGTCCACGGAGGAACCGTGACCACCACGCTCGCAGGCGGACGTGCCGCCCGCCGCCAGACGATGCGCCGCATCCGCCCGCGCCGCTCCCCAGCGACCCTGCTGCTGCTCGCCGTCTGGGCGGGCGCGGTCGGGGTGCTGTGGCTGTGGTGGCACAACACGCCGTCCATCGCCGACCAGAACGGCAAGATCCTCAACGCGGGCCGTATCACCGGCCTGTTGGCGGGCTATCTGATGGCACTCGTCGTGCTCCAGATGGCCCGCGTGCCCGCCCTGGAGCGCCGGGTCGGCTCCGACCGGGTCGCCCGCTGGCACGCGATGAGCGGCCGCTACACGCTCTGCCTGGTCTTCGCGCACGTCTTCCTCATCATGTGGGGCTACGCCCTCCAGGCGGGCAAGACGCTGAGCGACATCGTCCAGCAGACCATCGACTCGGTGAACCAGCTGCCCGACATGGGCAAGGCCGCGATCGGCACGGGCCTGTTCCTGCTCATCGGCCTCTCGTCGATCGGCGCCGTCCGCCGCAGGCTGCCGTACGACACCTGGTACCACGTGCACCTGCTGACGTACGCGGCGGTGTTCTTCACCTTCTGGCACCAGATCACCACGGGCAACGACTTCGCGCTGACGCCGATCGCCAAGACCGTCTGGTACGGGCTCTACGGCACGGTCACCGCGCTGGTGGTCTGGTACCGGATCCTCACCCCGATCCGCCTCAACCTGCGGCACCGGATGCGCGTCGAGGCGGTCATCGAGGAGACGCCCGGCATCGTGTCGGTGCTGATCAGCGGGCGCAAGCTGCACCGGATCGGCGCGGAGGCGGGGCAGTTCTTCCGCTGGCGGTTCCTGGCGCCGGGCATGCGGTTCAGCTCGCACCCGTACTCGCTGTCGGCGGCACCCCGCCCGAACATGCTGCGGATCACGGTCAAGGCGATCGGCGACCACAGCGCCCGGCTGCGCGAGCTGCGGCCCGGCACCAGGGTGTGGGCCGAGGGCCCCTACGGCGCGATGACCTCGCAGCGGCGCACCCGCGGCAAGGTGCTGCTGGTCGCGGGCGGCGTCGGCATCACGCCGATGCGGGCCCTGTTCGAGACGCTGCCCGGCGCCGCCGGTGACATCACCCTGCTCTACCGCGCGAACACTACCCAGGACCTGGCGCTGTGGGACGAGTTGGCGAAGATCGCCGACGAGCGCGGCGCCCGGCTGATGTACGCGGTCAACAGTCCCGGCGGGGAGCGCCCCGACATCTCGGCGGACTCGCTGCGCCGGAAGCTGCCGGACATCGACCACCACGACGTCTTCATGTGCGGGCCGCCCGGCTTCGCGCAGTCTGTCTACGAAGCACTGCGCGGCGCCGGGGTTCCCGCCCGCCGTATCCATCACGAGTCGTTCGAGATGTGAGCGACGGGAGTCAGGAGCGATGAAGAAGAGTCACCCCATCCGGCGTGTTCTGCTCGCGAGCGCCGCCACCGTGTCCGGGATCGTGCTGCTGCTCTCCCTGAAGCCGGCGTCGGATCCAGCCTCGGCGTCCGCGCAGGGTGCGGGGACCCAAGGTGCCGCCGCCGCGCAGGAATCGCCCCAGGGCGGTGCCGCGGCGGCCGGGACCTCGACGGTCACGGGCGCCGTCGCCCAGACCCAGTACGGGGTCGTCCAGGTACGCCTGACGGTCGCCAACGGCAAGATCACCAAGGCCGAGGCGGTCCAGGCGCCCAAGGGCGGCACCAGCGACCAGAAGACGGCGCTGTCCGTGCCCAAGCTGAACCAGGAGGCCGTCGCCACGCAGAGCGCGGACATCACGTCCGTGTCCGGGGCGAGCTACACCAGCGCCGGCTACAAGCAGTCCCTTCAGTCGGCCATCGACAAGATGAAGGCCGCCGTCGCCAACACGGCCGCCCCGTCGCAGAGTTCGGCCGCCGGGTCGGGTCAGGCCGCCCAGGCCAAGACCGTCACCGGTGATGTCGTGACGACCGAGTACGGGCCCGTCCAGGTCCGGATCACCGTCGCGGGCGGCAAGATCACCAAGGCCGACGCGGTGCAGGCCCCGAGCGGTGGGACCAGCGACCAGAAGACGGCGCTGTCGATCCCGAAGCTCAACCAGGAGGCCGTGGCCGCCGGGAACGCGAACATCGACTCCGTGTCGGGTGCGTCGTACACGAGTGGCGGTTACAAGAAGTCCCTGCAGTCGGCGCTGGACAAGGCCGGTGGCTGACACGGTGACCGATCCCGCGGCGGCTCCCGCCGAACTGCGGCACGCCGAGGAGGTCATGGGGACGGTGTTCTCCTTCGACATCCGCGGCGGGGAGCCCGAGGCCGTCCGAGCCGCGCTGGAGCAGGCGGTCGCCCAACTGCACCGTGTCAACGAGGTGTTCAGCACCTACCGCGACGACAGCCAGGTCTCCCGGCTGGCCCGCGGCGACCTGACCCTCGCGGAGTGCGACGCCGAGGTCGCCGAGGTGCTGGAGCTGGGCGCCGAGGCGGAGCGGGTGAGCGCCGGCTGGTTCAGCACCAAGTACGAGGGACCCCTCGACCCGACCGGCATCGTGAAGGGCTGGGCCGCCGAGCGCGCGGCCGAGCTGATCGCGGCGGCGGCCGGGGTGAGCGGGGTCAGCGTCAACGGCGGCGGCGACGTCCAGATGTTCGGCGTCCCGGGACCGCACCGGCCCTGGCGCGTCGGCGTCTCGGATCCGCTCCGCCCGGGCGGTCTCGCGGCCGTCATCTCGGCCGCGGGCACCGACCAGTTGGCCGTGGCCACCTCCGGTACGGCGGAGCGCGGGGCGCACATCGTGGACCCGTCCACCGGCAAGTCCGCGGTGACCGACCTGGTCGCCGTCACCGTCGTGGCACCGCGTCTGACCTGGGCCGACTGCTGGGCCACGGCCGCGTTCGCGATGGGTTCGCGGGAGGGTCTGGCCTGGCTGGAGTCGCTGCCCGACGTCGAGGCGCTGCTCATCACGGCCGGCGACGAGGTGCGCTGCACCGGCGGCCTGGCGGCCAGACTCGGCTGAAGCCCCATGCGAGTCGGGGGTGCACCGGACAACTCCGGTGCACCCCCGACTCGTTGGCCTGTATCAGTCTTTTTCGCGTACGTCAGTGGTCGTTCTGCGCCAGCCGCAGCAGATGGTCCGCGAGGGCCTGCCCGCCGAGCGGGTCCCGGCTGATCAGCATGAGCGTGTCGTCGCCGGCGATGGTGCCGAGGATGTCCTGGAGTTCGGCCTGGTCGATCGCCGAGGCGAGGAACTGGGCGGCGCCCGGCGGGGTGCGCAGGACCACGAGGTTGGCGGAGGCCTCCGCGGAGATCAGCAGCTCCGACGAGAGCCGCCGCATCCGCTCCTCCTTCGCCGACTCCCCCAGCGGCACGCGCGGGGTGCGGAAACCGCCCTCGCTCGGCACCGCGTAGATGAGGTCGCCGTCGTTGTTGCGGATCTTCACCGCGTTCAGCTCGTCCAGGTCCCGGGAGAGCGTCGCCTGGGTGACACTCAGCCCGTCGTCGGACAGCAGCTTCGCCAACTGGCTCTGGGAACGCACCGGTTGCCGGTTGAGGATGTCCACGATCCGGCGGTGGCGGGCGGTGCGGGTCTGCGGCACGGCAGGCCCCGCGGTGTGCTCGTGCTCCTGCGCCTGACTCATCGTCGACTCATTCTCCGGATCATCCGTCCCCCTTGGCCACGTCCAGGACCCCGGGCAGCGCCCGGAGGAACGCGTCCGCCTCGTCGTCGCCGAGGTTCAGCGGTGGCATCAGCCGTACGACATCGGGGGCGGGCGCGTTGACCAGGAAGCCCGCGTCCTGAGCCGCCTGTTGCACCTGGGGCGCGAGCGGCTCGGTGAGCACGATACCCAGGAGGAGGCCCGCACCCCGGACATAATCGATCAACGGGTGGCCCAGCGACTCGATTCCGTCGCGGATCTTCTCGCTCTGCCGCTTCACGTTGTCGAGGAGATCCTCGTTCGCGATGGTGTCGAGTACGGCGAGTCCGGCGGCGCAGGCGACCGGGTTGCCGCCGAACGTCGTGCCGTGCTGGCCGGGTTGGAGCAGCTCGGCCGCGCGCCCGAAGGCCACGGTGGCGCCGAGCGGCAGCCCGCCGCCGAGCCCCTTCGCGAGGGTCACGACATCGGGCAGGACGCCTTCGTGGGCCTGGTACTCGAACCAGTGCCCGGTACGGCCGACCCCGGTCTGCACCTCGTCGAGCACGAGCAGCGCGCCGTGCGCGGCGGTGATCGCGCGGGCGGCCTTCAGGTACCCGGCGGGCGGTACGACGACCCCGTTCTCCCCCTGGATCGGCTCGATGATGACGAGCGCGGTGTCGTCGGTGACGGCGGCGGCGAGGGCCTGCGCGTCGCCGAAGGGCACGTGCGTGACGTCGCCGGGCAGCGGCAGGAACGGCTCCTGCTTGCCGGGCTGGCCGGTGAGGGCGAGGGAGCCCATCGTCCGGCCGTGGAAGGCGCCTTCGGTGGCGACCATGTGCTGACGGCCCGTCAGGCGGCCGATCTTGAAGGCGCCTTCGTTGGCCTCGGCACCCGAGTTGCAGAAGAACACCTTGCCGTCCCGGCCGAAGCGCTCAAGGAGCCGTTCGGCGAGGGCGACGGGCGGTTCGGCGATGAACAGGTTGGAGACATGGCCGAGTTCGGCGATCTGCTTGCCGACGGCCTCGACGATCGCCGGGTGGGCGTGCCCGAGGGCGTTGACCGCGATACCGCCGACGAAGTCGGTGTACTCGTTGCCGTCGGCGTCCCAGAGCTTGGCGCCCGCGCCGCGGACGAGGGGGAGCTTCGGGGTGCCGTAGTTGTTCATGAGCGACCCCTGCCAGCGCTGGGTCAGCTCCTCATTCGCGGTCATACGGCATCCCCCTGCTTCTTGCCGGACTTCTTGGCGGACTTCTTCTTGGCGGACTTCGGGTCGGGCAGCTCGTCCGGCACGACCATCGTGCCGATGCCCTCGTCGGTGAAGATCTCCAGCAGGATCGAGTGCTGGACCCGGCCGTCGATGACCCGGGCGGTGGTCACGCCGTTGCGCACGGCGTGCAGGCAGCCCTCCATCTTCGGCACCATCCCGGAGCTCAACTCCGGGAGCAGCTTCTCCAGTTGGGTGGCGGTGAGGCGGCTGATCACCTCGTCGCTGTGGGGCCAGTCCTCGTAGAGACCCTCGACGTCCGTGAGGACCATGAGGGTCTCGGCGCCCAGCGCAGCAGCGAGTGCCGCAGCAGCCGTATCAGCATTGACGTTGTAGACATGTCCGTCGTCCTCGCTCCTGGCGATCGACGAGACGACCGGGATGCGGCCGTCGGCGAGCAGGGCCTCGATCGCGCCCGTGTCGATCGCGGTGATCTCACCCACCCGCCCGATGTCGACCAACTCCCCGTCGATCTCGGGCAGATGCTTGGTGGCGGTGATGGTGTGCGCGTCCTCGCCGGTCAACCCGACGGCGAGCGGCCCGTGTTGGTTGAGCAGCCCGACCAGCTCGCGCTGCACCTGCCCCGCGAGCACCATCCGTACGACGTCCATGGCGTCCTCGGTGGTGACGCGCAGGCCGGCCTTGAACTCGCTGACGATGCCGTGCCGGTCGAGGGCGGCGCTGATCTGCGGGCCACCGCCGTGCACGACGACGGGCTTGAGGCCCGCGTGGTGCAGGAACACGACGTCCTGCGCGAACGCGGCCTTCAGGTCCTCGTCGATCATGGCGTTGCCGCCGAACTTGATGACGACGGTCTTGCCGTTGTGCCGGGTCAGCCAGGGCAGCGCCTCGATGAGGATCTGCGCCTTGGGCAGCGCGGTGTGCTTACGGGTAGTGCTCATGACGAGTACGCGCTGTTCTCGTGGACGTAGTCCGCGGTGAGGTCGTTGGTCCAGATCGTCGCGGTCTCGGAACCGGCGGCGAGGTCGGCGACGATGTGCACCTCGCGGTAGCGCATGTCGACCTTGTCGCGGTCCTCGCCGACGCCCCCGTCCTTGCAGACCCACACGCCGTTGATGGCGACGTTGAGCCGGTCGGGTTCGAAGGCGGCCTTGGTCGTGCCGATCGCGGACAACACCCGTCCCCAGTTGGGGTCTTCGCCGTGGATGGCGCACTTGAGGAGGTTGTTGCGGGCGATGGAACGGCCCACCTCCACGGCGTCGTCCTCGCTCGCGGCGTTGACGATCTCGACCTTGATGTCCTTGCTGGCACCTTCGGCGTCGCGGATGAGCTGCTGCCCGAGGTCGTCACAGACGGCGCGGACGGCCTCGGCGAACTCCTCGTATCCCGGGGTGACTTGGGAGGCGCCGGAGGCGAGCAGCAGCACGGTGTCGTTGGTGGACATGCAGCCGTCGGAGTCGACCCGGTCGAAGGTGGTGCGGGTGGCGGCCCGAAGTGCCTTGTCCAGTACGTCGGTTGCGACGTCGGCGTCGGTGGTGAGGACCACGAGCATGGTGGCGAGGCCGGGGGCGAGCATGCCGGCGCCCTTCGCCATACCACCGACGGTCCAGCCGTCCTTGGTGGTCACGACGGCGGTCTTGTGCACGGAGTCCGTGGTCTTGATGGCGATGGCGGCCTTCTCACCACCGTGCTCGGAGAGTTGACCGGCGGCGGCCTCGACTCCCGGCAGCAGCTTGTCCATCGGGAGCAGGAGTCCGATGAGCCCGGTGGAGGCGACGGCCACCTCGGCGGCGTTGAGCCCGAGCGTGTCCGCGACCTTCTCGGCGGTGGCGTGCGTGTCCTGAAAGCCCTTCGGCCCCGTACAGGCGTTGGCGCCACCGGAGTTGAGGACGACGGCGGAGACCTTGCCGCCCTTCAGCACCTGTTCCGACCACAACACCGGCGCGGCTTTGACGCGGTTGGAGGTGAAGACGCCCGCGGCGGCGAGGCGGGGCCCGGTGTTGACCACGAGGGCCAGGTCCGGGTTGCCGTTCTCCTTGATCCCGGCGGCGATACCCGCGGCCGTGAATCCCTGTGCTGCCGTCACACTCACGGCGCGACTCCGATCGTCGTCAGCCCGGTGGACTCGTCGAGCCCGAGGGCGAGGTTCATGCTCTGTACGGCACCGCCCGCGGTGCCCTTGGTCAGATTGTCGATGGCGCTGATCGCGATGATGCGTCCCGCGGCCTCGTCGTACGCGACCTGCACCTGAACGGCGTTGGAACCGTAGACGGACGCCGTCGCGGGCCACTGTCCCTCGGGGAGCAGGAACACGAAGGGCTCGTCGGCGAAGGCCTTCTCGTACGCGGCGCGCACGGACTCCCCCGTGACTCCTTCACGCGCTTTGGCGCTGCACGTGGCGAGGATGCCGCGGGGCATCGGCGCGAGGGTGGGCGTGAAGGACACGGTGACGGGCTCACCGGCGACCTCACCCAGGTTCTGGATGATCTCGGGGGTGTGCCGATGGCCGCCGCCGACGCCGTACGGGGACATGGACCCCATGACCTCGGAGCCCAGCAGGTGCGCCTTGGGCGCCTTGCCGGCGCCGGAGGTCCCGGAGGCGGCGACGATCACGGCCTCGTTCTCGGCGAGCCCGGCGACGTACGCCGGGAAGAGCGCGAGCGAGGCGGCCGTCGGGTAGCAACCGGGCACGGCGATGCGCTTGGATCCCGCCAACGCGGCACGGGCGCCCGGGAGTTCGGGCAGGCCGTAGGGCCAGGTGCCGGCGTACGCGGAGCCGTAGAACTTCTCCCAGTCGGCCGCGTCCTTCAGCCGGAAGTCGGCGCCCATGTCGACGACGAGGACGTCCGGGCCGAGTTGCTCGGCGACGGCGGCGGACTGTCCGTGCGGCAGCGCGAGGAAGACGACGTCGTGTCCGGCGAGGACTTCGGGGGTAGTTTCCTGGAGGACCCGGTCGGCGAGCGGCAGCAGATGCGGTTGCAGCGCGCCGAGTTTCTGTCCGGCGTTGGAGTTGCCGGTCAGGGCACCGATCTCGACCTCGGGGTGCGCCAGGAGCAGACGCAGGAGTTCCCCACCCGCGTATCCACTCGCTCCGGCCACTGCCGCACGTACCGCCATGGAACCCTCCTCATCGATGGCATGACTATACGTTTCGCTGCACGTTTATGCAATCCGAGTGGGTGGGTATGCACCCAGGCCGGCGAGAACATTCGATCGTGGGGGTGCGGTGGCCGCGGCCTCCAGTCCGTGGTGGTCGTCGAGGAGGAAGTGGGACCGACCGGCCGTCAGCGGACCCGACGGTTCGACACCACCGTTCCAGGCCGCGACGCCCTACTGTCGTCGGCATGACGGAGCCCGTGGCAGCGACGCGTACACCCGAGCACTCTCCCGGTACGGCACGCCTGATCGCTCTGTCCGACGGGATATACGCCATCGCGATGACGCTGCTCGTCATCAACGTGGCGGTCCCCGCGAATCTGCCGGCCGCCGCCTTCCACAAGGCCCTGGGCGACGCCCTGCCCAGCCTCGGCGCCTTCGCGCTCAGCTTCACCCTCATCGCCGGGTTCTGGCGTGACCACCGCCGCATCCTCACCGCGGTGCCCGTCGAGACGGGCGTGGTCACCCGCCTCACCCTCCTCGGCCTCGGCCTGGTCGCACTGCTGCCCTTCCCCACCGGGCTCCTCGCCGAGTACGCCTCACAGCCCGACGCCGTCGCCCTCTACGCGAGCGCCATGGCCGCGATCCACGCGGTGCACGCGGCGCTCCTGCTGCTCACGCAGCGCCAGGTGCACCCCTCGCCCGACTCCCCCGCCGCCAGGGCCCGCCGCCGCTTCACCGTCCAACTGGGCTCCAGTGTCCTGGTGTTCGTCCTCTCCATTCCCCTGGCCTACGTCAACACGGCCGCGGCGATGTGGTTCTGGATCACGATCATCCCCGCCCATGTGGTCCTCGGCCACTACCGCCGCCGGTCGGGGCAGGACTGACACCGCTCGGTCAGGATCGCTCGGCGAGTACGGCTTCGAGTTGGGCGACGTGGCGGGCCTCGGCCTCTTTGCGGACGGCGGCGAAACGGCGGTCGACGATCAGCACCGGGATCAGCCAGAGATAGCCCCACAGGCTGAAGTGGTCCACGACTCCCGTCCGCCGCAGCGTCGTGTTGGTGGCGAAGCACAGGATGAGGCTGACCGCCCACGCGGCCGTCCGGTACCGGCCGAGGAGGCGCACCGGCGCGTTCCACGGACCGGAGAGCGCCTCCAGGGTCGTGGCGCGCACGGTGGCGGCCCGGTCGAGGGTCTCGGCGCCCCGCGTGATCGCGTCGTCGCCGTCCCGCTGCCGGAGGTCCTCGGCCAGGGCGCGGGCCTGGGCCTCGGTGTCACGGCCCCGGAGGGCGCCGACCACCGCCCCCATCCTGATGTCCTCCCAGTAACCGCGCCGGGCCCAGCGCTCGGCGGCGGCGAGCTGTCCCGCCTCGGCGGACTCCGGTGCCAGTTCCTTCAGGCGCCGGGAGAGGACGGGGGCGCGCGCGGCACGGCCGGGGTACTCGAACGCGTCGGCGCGCAGGCAGAGTTCGGCGTATCCGGCGAGGAGCCCGAGGTGGTCGCCGTCGAGCGCGAGTCCCGCCCGGAACGCCTCCTCCGCGCGATCGTCGTGGTCGTCGTCGTCCTCGACGGCATGTCCGAGGGCCAGCCAGCAGTAGAGGTCGGCCTGCGGCCCGAGCTCGTCCAGCCCCTCCTGCGCGGCGCGCCGGACGGCCGCGTTTCCCCCCGCCAGGAACAACTGCTCGCAGCGGTTCTGATACACGTCGATCGTGGTCGTCCGGCTCATGTGGCATCCCCCTCGTGAACCCCCTCCCCAGGGGGAGGGCAAGTGTGCGGTTCGGGTAATCCCCAGGTCAAGCATGATCCAACGGTTCGGATACGGGTCCCGCTCACGCGTCCGCAGTGGTCCCCGACAGGGCTTGACCTGGAGCGCGCTCCAGGTTCTACCGTTGTGTTCATGAGCAGCGGACAGCCCCTGAATCCCCTCCATGGGGACCGGGAACCCACCCTCACGATCGCCCAGGTCGCCGAGCGCACCGGTCTCTCGCACGACACCCTGCGCTACTACGAGAAGGCCGGCCTGATCGAGCGGGTCGGGAGGACCACCGGGAACCAACGGCGGTACCAGGCCGCGGACTTGGCCTGGCTGGAGTTTCTGCTGCGGTTGCGCGGGACGGGTATGTCGATCGCCGACATGCAGCGGTTCGCGGCGCTGCGGGCGGCGGGGGACGTCACGGTCGCCGACCGGCTGGCGATGCTGCGCGGACATCGGGCCGAACTGGCCGACCGGATCAGGGCGTTGCGCCGCAACGCGTCCGCGCTGGACGACAAGATCGACCACTACGAACGGCTGCTCCTCGACGGGGTCGAGCACGAGCGGCCTGGATCGGATGAACCGACATGAGCGCGAGCACCACCCGTGAAGAGCGTTTCGCCCACGGCCTGGAGGTCCTGAAGCGGGTCGACGGCGAGGCCGGGCAGCGGGTCGTCGACTCGCTCGCCGACATCAGCCCCGAACTGGGTCACCAGGTCGTCGCCTGGGCCTTCGGCGAGATCTACGACCGTCCCGGACTCGCCCCGCGCGACCGCCAGTTGGTGACGCTGGGCATGCTCACCGCGCTCGGCGGCTGCGAGGCGCAGCTCGATGTGCACGTGAACGCGGCGCTGAACGTGGGCCTCACACCGGAGGAGATCGTCGAGGCCCTGACGCACTCCGCCGTGTACTGCGGTATCCCCAAGGCGCTCAACGCCACCTTCGCCGCGAAGAAGGTCTTCGCCGAGCGTGGGCTGCTGCCGCTGGGACAGCAGGCCACGCCGGAAGCGGAAGCTACCTCTGCCTGATCCTCAGGAACGTGACCGAGTTCGCCGGGAAGGTGTAACTGAACCTGCCCGCAACCCCCTTGAAGGTGGACACGACCGGCGCGACCGCCGTCGCCGTCTCGCTGTTCACCGCGTCGGGCGCGGCGGCGAGCGTGGTCACCTTCGCCTTGGAGGAGACCTTCGCGCCGCCCAGGTCGATCGCCGTACGGGCCGCCGAGGACTGGTCGTTGACGACCTTGACGATCAGGTCACCGGTCTTCGCGTCCTTGCTGACGACCTGACGGAACGGCTCGGCCGGCTTGTCGTCGGCGAAGCTGCCCCACTCCTGGCCGTCGAGGTAGAGGGTGACCTGACGGCCCCTCACCTTGATGTCGACGTCGTAGGCGCGGCCCGTCTCGATGGTGCCCGGCTTGGCGACCAGCGTCGACTTGCCGCCGTCCACGGCCTGTTCGACTGCGGTCTGGGTGTTGTTCCAGCCGCCCAGGTTCCACCAGTAGTAGTTGCCGGTGTCCTTGACGCCGAAAGCGACCAGGAAGCCTTCCTTTCCTGCCCTCTTCGTGGCCTGCACGTGCAGGTCGTAGTCGTGCCAGGCCGGGTCGCCCGCCGACACCATGGTGTTCTCGGCGGCGGTGTCGGTCTGGACGTACTGCCCGTCCTGGAGGCTCCAACTCCCGCCTCCTGTATGGGTCCACCGGTCCGCCGTGTCACCGGAGAAGTCGTCGGAGAGCAGCGCCGAACCGTCCGAAGCCGTCACCTTCACGTCGTCGTACGCCGCGCTCGTCGCCCAGGTCGACAGGCCGACCGCGCCGGAGATCGGGGCGACAAGTGAGGGTGTTCCGGTGGCCGTTGACGGCACCACCCGGGTACCGACGTTGTTCATGAAGAGCTTCTGGACCTCGTAGTTGGCGGAGCCCCAGGAGGCGTGGTTGTTGAACCACACCAGGTCCGGGCGCCACTGGACGTAGTCCTCGTTGGCGAACAGCGGTGCATAGGAGGCGAGTTTGACGACATCGGCGTTGCGTTCCAGGCCGGTCATGTACGCCGCTTCGGCGAGGCCGTTCTTGAACGCGTTGCCGCCGGAGGCGTATTCGCCGAGGAAGACCTTCGGGCCGGTGCGGTCGTAGGAGTCGTAGCGGTCGTTGTTCTGCAGGAACCACTGCGGGCTGTTGTAGTAGTGCTCGTCGACCATGTCGACCTTGGCGTCCTTGTTGAGCTGCCAGGCCGTGTCGAAGGTCGAACCGCTGTCGTCCGGGCCCGCGTTGGAGATCACGGTCATGTACGGGTACTTGGCCTCGATCGCCGTACGGAACCGGGTGAAGCGGGCGAAGAACTCGGCGGGGAGGTTCTCCTCGTTGCCGACCTCGATGTGGGTGAGGTGGAAGGGCTTGGGGTGGCCCATCTCGGCGCGCAGCCCGCCCCACTTCGACGTCACCGGCCCGTTGGCGAACTCGACGAGATCCAGGGTGTCCTGGATGTGCCGCTTGAGCAACGCCGGGTCGTCGACCGCCTTGTTCTGGCCGCAGCCGGTCACCAGGGCCGGTACGACGGGCAGCGGCATCGCGCCGATGTCCTCGGCGAGGCGGAAGTACTCGTAGTAGCCGAGGCCGTAACTCTGGTTGTAGCCCCAGACGTTGGAGTTCGTGGCACGGGTCTCGACCGGGCCGACGGTGTCCTTCCACTGGTACGAGCGCGTGCGCTGGTAGCCGGAGGCGGCGCTGTAGTCCTCCATGGAACCGGTGTTGACCAGGCAGCCGCCGGGGAAGCGCACGAAGCCCGGGTGCAGGGCGGCGATCTTCTCGGCGAGGTCCTTGCGCAGGCCGTTCGGCTCGTGCTTGTAGGTGTCGCGGGGGAAGAGGGACACCATGTCGAGGGCGGTCGCGTCGGACGAGGCGACGGTGAGGCGGCCGGCGGTGCTGGTGCGGGTCGCGGTGAACCTCGCCCGGTACTGCGCCCAGCCGTTCTTCCTCACCTTCACCCGGTGTGCCGTCGCCAGTGTGCCGCCGGTGTCCTGGAGGCTCACGGTGAGCGTGGTGCCGGTATCGGCGCGGGCCCACACCGAGAAGTCGTACTTCTTGCCGTCCTCCACGGCGATGCCGGTGTTGTAACCGGCGTTCGTGACGGACGAACCGGCCGTCAGGGAGAGGTAGTTGCGGTTGGTCTCGTTGAGACGGCCGGCGTCGTTCACCACCTGGGCCGTGCCCGCGACCGCCCAACCGGTCAGCGGGGTGTACGACTTGTTGTCGTCGGTGGAGTACTCGAAGGACCGGTTCTGCACGAGCTCGGCGTACAGGCCGCCGTCGGCCGCGCGGTTGATGTCCTCGAAGAAGACCCCGTACATCGTCCTGTCGATCGCGGCGCCCCGCGCCGACGGGTCGACGGTGATCGCGTAGTCGGTGACGTCCGTGACGTCGTCGGCGTGGGCGGGTGCGGGGACGACGGCCGTCGCCAGCAGGAACGCGCTCGCCCCCAAGGCGAGTCTCAGGCGGGTGCGGCTGGTGCGTGACATGGATACTCCGCGGCTCTTGAAGGTGCCCTGAAGCCGCCCGGAAGCCGCTCCAAGGTTGTTCGAGATATCAGACGCTGGTCAGCACTTCGAACGGCAAGATAGGGAAGGGGCGTGAGCACGTCAATGGGGCCGGCGCGGCCGGGGACGTAGGGTCGAGGGCATGCATGCGCCGTTGCCCTACCTGGTCATGCGGAAGGGATGACGATGGGCGAGTTCTGGCCGGTGGCGGACGTTTTGGCGTATCTGTCCGGGAGTTGGCGGGTCCGGAGGTCGGTACGGGACCTGTCGAGCGGGGACGAGGGCGACTTCGCGGGTACGACCGTCTTCAGCGCGCTGCCCGAAGAGGGTCTGCTGCACACGGAGTCGGGCACCTTCACCTGGCTGGGCGTGGCCCGTCCCGCCGAGCGGACCCTACGCTTCCTGCCGGGCGGGGCAGCGGGGACGGCCGACGTGCGCTTCGGCGACGGGCGGCCGTTCCACGACCTGGATCTGACCGCGGGGCACCATGTCGCCGACCATCCCTGCTCGGCGGATCTGTACCGGGGCGAGTTCACGGTTCAGGACGCGGACCACTGGCGGACGGTGTGGCGGGTGGGCGGGCCCGCGAAGGATCTGCTGCTGAACACGGTGTACACGCGCGGGAGTTGAGCACCAACGCCCTCACCCGCTGCACCCACAGCAAGACCCGCCCCGCCCTACACCCGTCTGGACTGGACCCCCGCCCCGTCGAACCGCAGGTTCCAGCGCCCCGCATGCCCCGTGACCGTGGTGGTCGACAGCGGACGTACGTCGAGGTTCCAGTAGGTCGACGGGGGTGCCTTGAGGGCGTAGACCAACGCGGCGCGGATGACGGAGGGTTCGGCGACGGCGACGATGCGGCCCCCGTCGTCGTCGGGGCGGGTGTCCAGCCAACCGCCCACCCGGGCGATGAAGGCCAGCAGGGACTCGCCGCCGTGCGGGGTGGAGCGGGGGTCGGCGAGCCAGGCGTCCACCAGGGCCGGTTCGCGGGCCATCGCCTCGCCGAGGGTCAGGCCGCGCCAGCGGCCCATGTCGCAGTCCCGCAGGGCGAGTTGCACCAACGGGGTGTAACCGAGACCGTCGCCGGTGGTCCGGCTGCGCGGGGTCGGCGAACAGTAGCGCAGCTCCGCCGCCGCCAGCGGCAGCAGGACCGGGGCGGCGCGCTGCACCTCGTCCCATCCCGCCTGGTCCAGCGGGCGGTCGTCCTCGAAGCGCTCCGCGAGCAGCGGGGAGCTGCGCGCGGCGGCGACGAACGTGACCCGAAGTAGCATGCGGCGATCGTGATCCCGCCGAAGTACGCAGGTCAAGGGGTGCCGAACGAGCGTTACCCAGGGTGGGCGAAACCTCACTTCGAAGTCGGGACCAGGCGGACAACTCACTCGAAAATGAGGGCCATCCACCGGTCGGGCCGCTCCAATGGCTTGAATCCGAGCTTCTCGTAGACCCCGTGGGCGTCGTGCGTGGCGAGCAGGATCCGCCGCAGTCCGAACGGCCGCAGCTCCTCCCGTACGGCGCCGACGAACGCCGTGCCGACGCCCTTGCCGCGCACCGACGGGTCCACGTACACATCGCACAGCCACGCGAACAACGCCTCGTCGGTCACCACGCGCGCGTACGCCACCTGCTCCCCCGAAGTCGTGTCGTACACCCCGAAGTTCAGCGAGGACGCGACCGCCCGCTCGTGCTTCTCGCGGGGCCGGTCCATCGCCCAGTAGGCGTCGGTGGACAGCCAGCGGTAGGTGCGGTCGATGTCGACGCGGGCGGGGTCGGCGGAGAACTCATAGCCGTCGGGGAGGCTCGGGATGTCGTTCATGGCGGGAGGCTCGCAGGTCAGGGGGCGAGGTGTCGAGCGGTTTTGACCGGCGGCCCGGGCGTTGTCAGTGCCGGGTGGCAGGCTTTGGACTACTGGTTCGAGGACGGGGGGGCGGAGCTACGGCCTGCTCACCGAGGCCCCCGGGCTGGAGCACCTCCGCGTCAGAGCACCTCCTCGCAGGCCGCCCGAAGCCGTCGTACGCCCTCCACGATCTCCCCCGTCCCCGCGACCGCCGCAAAGCTCAACCGGACGTGGGCGGCCGGAGGTTCGGCGCTGAAGTAGGGGCGGCCGGGGGCGATGGAGACGCCCGCGCGGAGGGCCGCGATCGTCAGGGACTGTTCGTCCATGCCGTCGGGGAGGCGGAGCCACAGGTGGTAGCCGCCGGAGGGGATGTGCGGGAGGGAGAAGGTGGGGAGTTCGAGGCGCAGAGCGGTCGTCATCGTGTCGAGGCGGGTCTTCAACTCGGTTGAGATCGCGCGGAGATGGCGGGGCCAGGCCGGGGAGCCGACGAGTTCGAGGGCCGCCTCCTGGAGTGGGCGGGGGACGAAGAAGGTGTCGACGACCTGGATGGCGCGCAGGCGTTCCAGTACCGGGCCGTGCGCGGCGAGGGCGCTGACCCGGAAGCTGGGCGAGGTCGCCTTGGTGAGCGAGCCGACGTGGACGACGACTCCGTCGGGGTCGTCGGCGACGAGCGGGCTCGGCAGCGGGCCCGCGTCGTCGTGCACGAGCCGTCGTACGAAGTCGTCCTCGATGACGAACGCGCCCGCGTCGCGGGCGATGCGCAGGACCTCCGAACGGCGGGCGGGGGCGAGGACCGCGCCGGTCGGGTTCTGGAACAGGGGCTGGCAGACGAAGACCCGGGCGCCGGTCGCGCGGAACGCGTCGGCGAGCAGGGGCGGTTTCACGCCGTCCGCGTCCACCGGGACCGGGACGGGGCGCAGGCCCGCAGCCCGCGCGATCGCCAACATGCCTGGATACGTGGGGGATTCGACGAGGACCGGTGCGCCCGGGGGTGCGAGGGCGCGCAGTGCGGTGGTGAGCGCGCTCTGGCCGCCCGCGCTGACCAGGACGTCGGCGGCTGTCACCGCTCCGCCGATGCTGCGCGCGAACCACTCGCGCAGTTCCGGCAGGCCCTCCATCGGCGGCCGTCCCCAGGCGCCGGGGCGACGGCCGGCCCGGGACAGGGCTGCCGCCATCGCGCGCTCGGGCTGGAGGGACGGGTGCAAATAGCCGCCGTTGAACTCGATCACGCCCGGCGGCGGGACGGCCAGCGTCGCCAGGACCGCTGAGGCGTCCACCGTGCGCGGGACGAAGTCGGCGGTGCCGTCCGCGCTGAGCGCGACCTCCTGCCAGGAGGTGTCCCCCGAGACGGCGGCGGTCGCGGGGCGGGGCGTCGCCCGGAACGCGCCCGCGCCGGGCCGGGTGACCACCAGTCCCTCGGCGGCCAGCTGCGCGAGGGCGCGCGAGACGGTCACGGGGCTCACCCGGAACCGTTCGACGAGCGCCCGGCTCGACGGCAGCTTCCCACCGGGTGAGTAGCGGTTGAGTTCCTGTCGGAGGCAATTCGCCAGTTCACCGACACTGCTACGCTCGTGCATGAGAGCACACGATAGCGCTACCGCCCCGAGCCCGATAGCGGTCAACACCGGTACCGGCCCCGATTCCGCCCCCGCACCGGCCCCCGCGCTCGGCGTCCGCGCCGGTACCGTCCAGGCCGCGCTCGGTGTGATCGCCTTCTCCCTCACCTTCCCCGCCACCGCCTGGGGGCTCGAAGGCTTCGGTGCCTGGTCGTTGGTGGCCGTGCGCAGCGTCCTCGCGGCGGTCATCGCGGGCGGCTGCCTGCTGGCGCTGCGCGTCCGCGTGCCCGGCCGTCGGCACTGGGGCGGGCTGGCCGTCGTGGCCGCCGGAGTGGTGGTCGGTTTCCCGCTGCTCACCACGCTCGCGCTGGAGACGTCAACCACCGCGCACGCGGCGGTGGTTGTCGGCCTGCTGCCGCTGACGACCGCCGCGCTGTCCGCGCTGCGCACCGGCATCCGCCCCTCGCGCACCTTCTGGACGGCCGCGCTCGCGGGCGCCGGCGCGGTGATCGCCTTCACGGTGCAGCAGAGCGGCGGCGCCGTGACCACCGCCGACCTGTATCTCCTCGCCGCGCTGCTGGTCTGCGCGGCCGGTTACACCGAGGGCGGCCGGCTGGCCCGGGTCATGCCCGGCTGGCAGGTCATCGCCTGGGCGCTGGTCCTGTGCCTGCCGCTGACCGGGCCCGCCGCCGCGATCGCGCTGTCGTACGACACCCCGCACCTCACCGCGCACAGCGTGGCCGGGCTGCTGTGGGTCGCCGCCGGTTCGCAGTTCCTCGGGCTCGTCGTCTGGTACCGGGGCATGGCCGCCATCGGCGTCCCGAAGGCAAGCCAACTACAGCTGGCCCAACCGCTGCTCACGCTGGTGTGGTCGGTCCTGCTGCTCGGCGAACACCTGCCTGTGGCCGCCCCGTTGACCGCGGCGGCGGTGCTGGTGTGCATCGCCGTCACGCAACGGGCGCGGAGTTGAGGGCTACAAATCCCGCTTCCGGAACGGGAGTTCAGCGCGGAGCGTTCGCGGGCTCCTGGTAGTGGTCGGCGACCACGCGGGCCATCGCGCCGATCGGATCGACCGCCACGTCCCGGGCCGCGAAGAAGACATGCCCGCCGAACTGGGGGTACTTGGCGGCGAGCGTGAGGTGCCGGGAGAGTTCGGCCGGGTCCTGCCAGGCCGCGGGCTGTGCCGGGTCGCCCGCCTTGTACAGCGCCTCACCCGCGTAGAGCCGCGTCTTCGTGCCGCGCGCCACCTCCGCCCACCAGGGCAGCAGCTTGGCGTAGTCGGCGGCGGCGAAGCCGATGTTCCAGTACAGCTGCGGGACGATGTAGTCGATCCAGTTCTCGCGCACCCACTTGCGGGTGTCCGCGCAGAGGTCGTCGTACGTCTGCACCCCCGCCCGGGTGTCGGAGCCGAGCGGGTCGGTCGCGATGTTGCGCCACACGCCGAAGGGGCTGATCCCGAAGCTCGTGCCAGGGCGGATTCGCTGGATGCGGGACGCGGTCTCGCGGATCAGTTTGTCGATGTTGTCGCGGCGCCAGGCGGCCCGGTCGGCGAAGCCGCCGCCGTACCTGTCGTAGGCCGCGTCGTCGTCGAAGGTCTGGCCGGCCACCGGGTACGGGTAGAAGTAGTCGTCGAAGTGGACCCCGTCGACCGGGTACTTCTTCACCGCGTCGAGGATCGCGTCCTCGACGAAGGCGCGCACCTGGGGCAGTCCGGGGTTGTAGTAGAGCTTCCCGCCGTACGCCACCACCCAGTCCGGGTGCTTGCGCGCGGGGTGCGAGGCGACGAGCTTGGTCAGGTCGGTGTTGTTGGCGATCCGGTACGGGTTGAACCAGGCGTGCAGTTCCAGCCCCCGCGCATGCGCCTCTTCCACGGCCGTCTTCAGCGGGTCCCAGCCGGGGGCGACGCCCTGGGTGCCGGTCAGGTACTGGGACCAGGGTTCGTACGGCGAGGGCCACAACGCGTCGGCGGTGGGCCGTACTTGGAACATCACCGTGTTGAGGCGGTCGCGGACCGCCGTGTCGAGGTGGGCGATCAGTTCGGTGCGCTGCTGTGCGGCGGTGAGGCCCGGGCGGGAGGGCCAGTCGCGGTTGGCCACCGTCGCCAGCCACACGCCCCGCATCTCGGTGACCCCGCGCGGACGACCTGCCGGCCTCGGCGCGCGCCCGGGTTCCGCCGCCGCGCTGCCCGTCGTGGCCAGCGTCGACAGCGCGGCCATCGCGAACGCCCGACGTGACAATCGCCCCATCTGCACACCCCCATACGCTGTGGATCCGTGCTGTCACGGATCGTCTCCGCGCCCCAGGATGCCCGACCCCGGCGATCGATCATCGATACTTGCGGGTAACGTGCACGATCGGAGCAGGCGTCGGACAGCGGGGCCCTGCAACGAGCCGTAGATCAGCGAAGGGGACGATGTGACCGACATCGAGCGCGTCGGAGTGGTCGGCTGCGGCCAGATGGGCGCCGGTATCGCCGAGGTGTGCGCCCGCTCCGGCCTGGACGTGAAGGTCGCCGAGACCACCGGCGAGGCCCTGGAGATCGGCCGCACCCGGCTGTTCAACTCGCTGGCCAAGGCCGCCGAGCGCGGCAAGATCACCGCCGAGGAACTGGCGGAGACGCAGGCGCGGCTCAGCTTCACCACCGATCTCGGCGAGTTCGCCGACCGCGACCTCGTGATCGAGGCCGTCGTCGAGAACGAGCAGGTGAAGACCGAGATCTTCCAGGTGCTCGACCAGGTCGTGACCCGCCCCGACGCGATCCTGGCCTCCAACACCTCCTCGATCCCGCTGGTGCGGCTCGCGGTCGCCACCTCGCGCCCCGACCAGGTCATCGGCATCCACTTCTTCAACCCGGCCCCGGTGCAGAAGCTCGTCGAGCTGATCCCGGCGCTGACCACCTCCGAGGGCACGCTCAGCCGCGCCCAGCTGTTCGCCGAGAAGGCGCTCGGCAAGCACGCGATCCGCGCGCAGGACCGCTCCGGCTTCGTGGTCAACGCGCTGCTGATCCCCTATCTCCTGTCCGCGATCCGGATGTTCGAGTCGGGCATCGCCAGCCGCGAGGACATCGACAACGGCATGGAGCTGGGCTGCGCCCACCCGATGGGCCCGCTGAAGCTGGCCGACCTGATCGGCCTGGACACGGTCGCCTCGGTCGCCTTCTCGATGTACGAGGAGTACAAGGAGCCGCTGTACGCCGCTCCCCCGCTGCTCCAGCGCATGGTCGACGCGGGACGCCTCGGCCGTAAGTCCGGCTCGGGCTTCTACACCTACGCCTGAGCACTTCCCTCGCGGCAACTCACCGTAATACTTTGGCGGTTGCGGGCCCGGCACTCTTCGGAGCGCCGGGCCCGCGCCATTCACACACCGTGTGCGCGCCGGGCCCGCATATGCCGCTCGCACACTCTCCCCTGGTGCCCACCAGGCGAGTTGACTCTTCATGCGCATGCAAGGGATGTTCCGACTACGGAAAGGAGCGGACCCGTGACCGCCGACCCCGAGCATCCCGTGGTCCATGGAGAACTCGCAGAGTTACGCCGCCGCCTCGACGTCGCCTACGCGCGTGTCGAAGGAGGGCTGGCGCTGCTCAGCCATCGCACCGAGGAGACGGACAAGGAAGTGGATGACCTGAGCGCGCGAATCGTTGCACTGGAGCACACGCGGTGGCCACTGCCGGCTATCGCCGCACTGACCGCCGTAGGTGCCCTTGTCGTGACGGTCTGGCAGGTTCTGGGACGTTAGACGTTCCGTTCGAGGGTCGGTGGGTCGGCCGCGGGTTCGTCGTGGCTGGTCGCGCCGTTCCCCGCGCCCCTTTGGGGCGCTGCGTCCTGCCCCAGCCTCAGATGGTGCAACAGTAGTAACGCGGCCGCCATGTTGGCGGCCGGGACCTCCCCGCGGGCGACCATGTCGGGATGCACGCGAGTTTGAGCGGCACCCATTCCCGGCGGTCCGACTCGAAGTCGTCCACGGGGTGTCCGGTGTACTCGCCCTCGTCGGCCCAGTAGATGTGGTGCCGGGCGTCCGTGAGCCCGTTGGACGGCTCCACGCTCATCAGGTGGTGCAGGGGCCCCGGCCGCCAGCCGGTCTCTTCCTCCAGTTCCCTGGCGGCCGCGCGCGCGATGTCCTCGCCGTCCTCCACGACGCCGGCCGCGAGCTCCCACCCCCAGCTGTCGGTGATGAAGCGGTGCCGCCACAGCAGGAGTACTTCGTTCGCCTCGTTGACCACCGTCGCCACGGCCACCGGACGAAGCCGTATGAGGAAGTGGTCGAGGTGCCGGCCGTCAGGCAGTTCGACATCCGCGAGATTGACGCTGAACCAGCGATTTGAGTACACAGTTTGTTCGTTCTGTTTCGTCCACTGCACGGTTCTGCCACCTTCCGTCGAGTAAGTGGCAATATCGCAGCAGGGACTGTGTTGTGGTCTACGGCGCTTTCCAGGGCGCGTTCTACAGCGGTACGCGCAGTGCCCCGTCGATGAGTTCGGCCGCCTCGGTGGTACCCGCGCAGTCGCTGCGCACCAGGTACTCACGGACCGCGCGGAGTCTGTCGCGCAGCCGCTGGGACTCCATGCCCCGCGCCTGCTCGGCCATCTGCACCGCCGTGGCCACCGCTTTGTCGGCGTTTCCCCGGCGCAGTTCGATCTGGCTGAGCATGGCCAGCCGGTGCACCCGGCCCCGGTCGTGCGCCGGAGTGTCCACGGCCGCCGTGGCGTGTTCCCCCGCCGCCGTCAGATCGCCGAGGCTGAGAAGCGCCTCCGCCACCTGGACGTTGACCAGGCCCGGCTGGACATAGCCGGTCTCGTCGGGTTCGTATCCGCGCCGGATGCGTTCGGCGGCCTGCTCGGCACGCCGGATGCAGGACAGGGCGCTCGTGCCGTCGCCGAGGTGCGCGTACGCCTTCGCCTGCATCGCGTACAGGTCGGAGGCGAGCGCCGGGGTGATCTGCCGGCCTGCGGCGCGCAGCGCGGCCTCCGCGAAGGCGACGGCCTGGCGGAACTCCCGCATGAACAGCGACTGGTTGACGAGCAGCGCGATGACGTACGCGCCAAGTCCCCGGTCATTGCTGGCCTTTGCGAGCCTGAGCGCCTGGTGGAAGTAGCGCTGGGCGAGCCCGTGCGCGTCGGAGTCGTAGGCGCAGATGCCCGCGATGGCCACCAACCCGCCGGTGGCACGGTGCAGTTGGCGGCCGGTGGCGTCGGTGTAGCTGCCGCGCAGCAGGGGCGCGGTCTCGGAGTTGAGGAAGCCGACGATGCGGGTGCGGGTCGCCACGCCGCCGGCCTTGCGGTACATCTGCTCGTAGTGGGCGCGGGCCGAGCGCAGCATCTCGATGTCGGCCATGCTCACCCGGTGCCGGCCGCCGCGCGAGACGTCGACGTCCTCGGGCGGGTTCTCCCACTCCCACACGGGCATCACCGCGGGCGTTCCGGTGACCGCGGGGGCGCCAAGGATGTGCGGGCGCTGCTGTTCGTCGGAGCGCCACAGGGCGGTGGCCCGCTCGACGAAGCCGGAGAGGGAGGTGCCGTGCGGGGTGGCCGGTTCGCCCGGTACGCCGAGGCCGATGTCGTCGAGGGTGACGGGTCTGTGCAGGCGGGTCGCGAGCACCTCGCAGATCAGGTCGGGGACCTGGCCCCGGGGGCGCTGGCCCTTCAACCACCGTGCCACGGCGGTGTGTTCGTACCGTAGCGCGAGCCCTCGGGCCCGTCCCGCCTGGTTCACGTGGGCGGCGAGTCCCGCGTGCGAGATTCCCGCCTCGTCCAGGATCGCGTCGAGGAGTGTGTTGGGCTGCATGGATGGCCCCCCGGATGACTCGGTGCGGACAGAGTAGTGCGGGTCCGTTCACACGGGGTGTGAACGGAGTACGCGAATCCGCGGCGTGTGCACACTGTCGCGGAGAGTTTCCAACCGGTTGACTGGATTGCCTCGCAAGAGGCCGGCCGGGCCGCCGGCTCCCCCTCGTAAGTGCGGCGGCCTGGCTTTGCGGGGCGGAACGGTGCGACTAAACGCCGTTGTGTTGTGGGTGGTTGGTCGGGTGCTGCGCCGTCGTGGCTTGTCGCGCCCCCGCGGCGGAGCCGCTGATGTCACAGCCCCGCGCCCCTGAGGGGGTGGGTGTGGGCCTGCGATCGTTGCGCAGGACGAGTAACGCAACGTCATCTGTGGGGGTGCCGCCTGCGTGGCGGAGCAGTGCCGTGAAGACTGAGCCCAGGACCGACTGGGGTGCTGGGAGCGGGTGTTGAGCCACCGCAGCGCTCAACGCATCCTTCAACGGGAAGAAGCGGCCCCTCCCATCACGGGCGTCCTCCGCCCCGTCCGTGTAGAGGAACAGCGCCTCGCCCGGGAGGAGTTGGCCGCAGCGGACGAACGGCAGCTCGGCCGGCAACGGGAACGGGCCGAGGGGCGGAAGAGGATCGGCCCGGGCAAGTGGCTCGACACTCTCCCCGCTCAGCAGGTACGGCCACGGGTGACCGCAGTTCAGCCCCCGCACCTCACCGTCCCTGCCGATCTCCAGCAGCAGTACGGTGACGAACTCCTCGGCGACCGGGCTGTCGGGGTCGAGGCCGCCGGACGCGGGGTGTTCCGCGCGGGCGCGTTCGCGCAGGTGGCGGGCGAGGGCACGCTCCAGGCGGCGCAGGACGCCCTCCAGGTCGGGCTCGTCGTGGGCGGCCTCGCGGAAGCTGCCGAGCACGGCGGCGACCGTGCCGATCGCGGAGATGCCGTGGCCGCGTACATCGCCCATCACGACCCGGACGCCGTGCTCGGTGGCGATCACCTCGTACAGGTCACCGCCGACCACCGCACCTCGCTCCGCGGAGAGTTGGGCGGCGGCGATGTTCAGCCCGTCGAGGCGGGGTGGCAGCGGGCGCAGCAGGGCGTTCTGGGCGGCGCCGGCGATCTGGCGGATCTGCCGCAGTTCGCGGAGCAGGGAACGGCGGACCTGGACGATGAGACCGGTGCCGACCGCGAAGAACACCGCGCTGGTGACGATGCGGGCGCCCAGGCTGTTCTGCTGGGCGAGCGGGCAGGTGAGTTTGTAGGTGATCGCTATGGCGCCCCAGACCGTGGGCAGCCCCAGGGCGAGCGCCCTGCGCAGCGGACGGCGGGCACGCGTCCTCGGGCGCGTCCTGCGGGGCACCCCAGCCTTGATGCGGATCATGCCTGTGGCCCCCCAAATAGGCCCCGACAGCGCAATCGGACCGACCCCGAGAGGCCGGTCCGATTCTGTCGACCACATGCCCCGATCGGGCCACATCACCCGAACTTCTCACCCGAACGAGTGAGACGACAAATACAGGCCCACGGTGATGCCCTCAAGGGGTGCGGGGAACTGCGCGACCAGCCACAACGAACCCGCAGCCGGCAAACAACAGCAGCTCCCCACCCCTTAGCCCAGTCTCAGCCGCGAAGCACAGCTCCAACCCGCGACCCGGCCAACGCCACCGCCGCATCCCGAGCCGCCGACGCCTCATCGACAGTCAACGTCCGATCAGCCGCCCGGAACCGCAACGCATACGCCAGCGACTTCTTCCCCTCGCCCAGCTGCGCAGCGTTCTCGTAGACGTCGAACAACCGGATCGACTCCAGCAGTTCACCCGCCCCCTCACGCAACGCGGCCTCAACACCCGCATGCGGCACAGCCACATCGACAACGAGCGCGACATCCTGCGTGGCAACAGGGAACGTGGAGATCTTCGGCCCCTTGGGAACCCCCGAAGACGCCAACTCAAGGACATCCAGGTCGAGTTCCATCGCACTGGTACGCGCGGGCAGCCCCAGCGTCTTCAGCACACCAGGGTGCAACTCCCCGGCATACCCGATGACTTGCTCAACACCCTCGACGACAACCGCGAGTTCCGCGCAGCGACCGGGATGCCAGGGCCCGTACTGCCCACCCCGCACGAGGAGTTCGGTCCCGGCCTCCCGCGCCAGCACCCGCGCCGCCTCGACCGCGTCGGCCCAGTCGGACGGACGCCCCTTGCCCCACCACCCGGCCTGCTCACGCGCGCCCGCGAGGACGACCGCTGCATGCCGGGGCTGAACGGGCAGCGCCTCCGTAAGAGAAGCGATCTCCTCGTCGGTGGGACGCCGGTCGACAGGCAGCCGTACCGCGATCTTCAGCTCTTCACGTGGGTGGAAGACCAACCCGGTCTCGAACAGCGCGAGGTCATGCGAGCCACGACCGTCGTTCCGGCGCAGCGCACCGAGCAGGCCCGGCAGCAGCGTCGTACGAAGCGCGGGCTCCTCGTCCGAGAGCGGGTTGACCAGCTTGACGACCTTGCGGTTCGGGTCGTCGGCGGTCAGGCCGAACTGGTCGAAGACGTGCTCGCCGACGAAGGGGTAGTTCGGCGCCTCGACGTAACCGGCACCGGCCAGCGCGCGGCCGATACGGCGGTGGAGGCGCTGGCGGTCGGTGAGGCCCCGGCCCGCGGGGGGCTTGGGGAGCGTGGAGGGCAGGTTCTCGTAGCCCTCCAGGCGGATGACCTCTTCGGCCAGGTCGTTCGGGTCGGTGAGGTCGGGGCGCCAGGACGGGACGGTGACGATCAGCTCGTCCTGCCCGTACACGTCGCAGCCGACCTGCTGGAGACGCCGTACGACGGTCTCGCGGCCGTAGGTGACACCCGCCACCTTGTCCGGGTGGTCCGCCGGGATCGTGATGGTGTGCGGGGCCGAGGGCGCGATGACCTCGGTGACGCCCGCGTCCGCCGTACCGCCGGCGAGGAGGACCAGGAGGTCGACCGTGCGCTGGGCGGCGGCCGACGCGGCCTGCGGGTCGACGCCCCGCTCGAAGCGCTTGGACGCCTCGGAGGCCAGCTTGTGGCGGCGGGCCGTACGCGAGATGGAGAGCGCGTCGAAGTGCGCGGCCTCGACGACGACCTCGGTGGTGGTGCCCTCGGTGTCGTCGATCTCGGTGTTGGCGCCGCCCATGACGCCCGCGAGGCCGATGGGGCCCCGGTCGTCGGTGATCACCAGGTCCTCGGCGTCCAGCGTGCGCTTGGCGCCGTCGAGGGTGGTGAGCTTCTCGCCCTGCTCGGCCCGGCGCACGCCGATCGGTCCCTGGACGCGGGAGCGGTCGTAGGCGTGCAGGGGTTGGCCCAGTTCCAGCATCACGTAGTTGGTGATGTCGACGGCGAGCGAGATCGGGCGCATGCCCGCCTTCTGGAGGCGGCGCGTCAGCCAGAGCGGGGAGCGGGCCTCGGGGTCGAGGCCGGTCACCGTGCGGGCGGTGAAGCGGTCGCAGCCCATCGGGTCGGAGACCTGGACCGGGTAGCCGAAGGCGTTCGGCTGCGGGACGTCCAGGAGTGCCGGGTCGCGCAGCGGCAGGCCGTAGGCGATGGCGGTCTCGCGGGCGACGCCGCGGATCGACAGGGCGTAGCCGCGGTCGGGCGTGACGGCGATGTCGAGGACCTCGTCGACGAGCTGGAGCAGCTCGATCGCGTCGGTGCCGACCTCGTGCTCGGGCGGCAGCACGATGATGCCGTGCGAGCCGTCGTCGCCCATGCCCAGTTCGTCGCCGGAGCAGATCATGCCGTGCGAGGTCTTGCCGTACGTCTTGCGCGCGGCGATCGCAAAGTCGCCGGGCAGGACCGCGCCCGGGAGGACCACGACGACCTTGTCGCCGACGGCGAAGTTGCGGGCGCCGCAGACGATCTCCTGGGGCTCGCCGGTGCCGTTGGCCCGGCCGACGTCGACCGTGCAGAAGCGGATGGGCTTCTTGAAGCCCTCCAGCTCCTCGATCGTGAGGACCTTGCCGACGACGAGCGGGCCCTTGATGCCGTCGCCGACCTGCTCGACGGTCTCGACCTCCAGGCCGACGGAAATGAGCTTGGCCTGGACGTCTCGGCCGGTCTCCGTCGCCGGCAGGTCGACGTACTCCCGCAGCCAGGAAAGCGGGACGCGCATCAGATCTCCATCCCGAACGGCCGGGTGAACCGGACGTCGCCCTCGACGATGTCTCGCATGTCTTCGACGTTGTGGCGGAACATCAGCATCCGCTCGATGCCGAACCCGAAGGCGAATCCGCTGTACTTCTCCGGGTCCACACCGCAGGCCACGAGGACGCGCGGGTTGACCATGCCGCAGCCGCCCAGCTCGATCCAGCCCTCGGAGGAGCAGGTACGGCAGGGACGGTCGGGGTTGCCGACGGACTCGCCCTTGCAGACGTAGCAGAGCATGTCCATCTCGGCGGACGGCTCGGTGAAGGGGAAGTAGTTCGGGCGCAGCCGGGTCTTCATCTCCGCGCCGAAGAGCGCCTGGACCATGTGGTCGAGGGTGCCCTTGAGGTCGGCCATGGTGAGGCCCTCGTCGATGGCGAGGAGCTCGATCTGGTGGAAGACCGGGGTGTGCGTCGCGTCCAGCTCGTCCGTGCGGTACACGCGGCCGGGGCACACGATGTAGACCGGCGGCTCGCGGTCCAGCATGGCGCGGGCCTGCACGGGGGACGTGTGCGTCCGCAGCACGACACCGGACTCGTCGCCTTCAGTCCCCTTGGGGCCCTGGACGAAGAAGGTGTCCTGCATCTGCCGGGCCGGGTGGTCCGGGGTGAAGTTCAGGGCGTCGAAGTTGAACCACTCCGCCTCGACCTCGGGGCCCTCGGCGATCTCGTACCCCATGGACACGAAGACGTCGGCGACGCGCTCCATGAACGTGGTGAGCGGGTGCCGGGCGCCGGCCGGAACGCGGTCGTACGGCAGTGTGACGTCCACCGCCTCCTCGACCAGGACGCGGGCGTCCCGGTCGGCCTCCAGCTCGGTCTGGCGGGCGGCGAGGGCCTTGTTCACCGCGCCCCGGGCCTGGCCGACGAGCTTGCCGGCCGCGGCCTTGGCCTGCGGGGGCAGCGCGCCGATCTCGCGGTTGGCGAGGGCGAGCGGGGAGGTGCCGCCGGTGTGGGCGATCTTGGCCTCCTGGAGCGCGTCGAGGTCACCGGCGGCGGCGAAGGCGGCGAGCGCCTCGTCCCGCATGCGCTCGATCTCTTCCGGTTTCAAGGCCTCGACCTCTACAGGGTCGTACGACTTATTCGGTGCCGACATCTCTTCCCGTGCTTCCGGTTGGCTGGCGGATGGTCCCCGTCCCGACTCGACTCGGGGGACGCGTCGTCGTCCCTGAAACGGGGACGCAAAGGTGCCAAAGGCCGAGTCTAACGGGGGTGAGGCAGGTGACATCGCCCGTGGGGCCTCGTCGGCGGCTGCGGCAGGGCTACTGCAGATACGCCGGGGTGCCCACGGGCAACATAAATCGGAACTCGGCGCCGCCGCCCGGGGCGCGGCCGACCGTGATGGTGCCGCCGTGGGCCTCGACGATGCCCTTGACGATGTACAGCCCGAGGCCGGTGCCGCCGCGCTTGCTGCCCCGCCAGAAGCGGGTGAAGACGCGGTTCATGGACTCCTCCGGAATGCCTGGGCCCTCGTCGCTCACCGTCACCGAGGTGCCGGTCTCCTCCCCTTCGCGGGGGGAGGCCGAGGCCGTGACGTCGATAGTGACGGTTCCCTCGCCGTGCCGCACCGCATTTTCCAGCAGGTTGCTCAGCACCTGGTCGACCTTGTCGGGGTCGGCCCACAGATCGGGCAACGGCTGCTCGACGCGGAGCAGGAACCGGTCGGCGGTCTGGCCCGCGGCGACGTACGCCTGGATGTGACGGCCGACGGCGGCGCCCATGTCGACGGGCTGGCGGCGCAGCTCCAACCGCCCGGAGTCGATGCGGGAGATGTCGAGCAGCTCGGCGATGAGCCGGGTGACGCGGTCGGCGTCGGCGTCGACGGTCTCCAGCATCAGCCGCTTCTGGTCGTCGGTGAAACGTTCCCACTTCGCGAGCAGGGTCGCGGTGAACCCCTTGACGGAGGTGAGCGGAGAACGCAGCTCGTGCGCGACAGTGGCGATCAGCTCGGCGTGACTGCGCTCGGTACGGCGCCGGGCCTCGGTGTCCCGGAGGGAGACGACGACCCGACGAACAGGACCAAGGGGTTCCGTACGAACGTAGCGCGCGGTGACAAGAACCTCATGACCGCCCGGCAGCAACAGGTTCCGCTCGGGCTGCCGCACCCGGATGGCCAACCCGCCGTAGGGATCGGTCAGTTGCCACCAGCGGCGCCCCTCCAGATCCTCTAACGGAAGGGCCTTCTCCAGCCGTTGCCCGAGAGCGTCGGAGGCGGCGACGGAGGTGATGCGCTCGGCGGCGGCGTTGAAGCAGACGACCTGCCCGTGCTCGTCGGCGATGACCAGGCCGTCGGCCAGTTCGTCGGGGTCGATGCCGAGGTCGTCGTGCCGGGCCTCGGACGGCCGGGGCACACCCCGTGCTCCCGGCGCGCTGCTCGTGCCGACAGTCATCCCCGTACCCCACCTCTTCTCATACGGCGCAGGTGGCCCCCGAGCTGGTCACCCTACTAGCTGCCGGTGACAGAGCGGCACCCTCCGGAGGCGCGCTGTGCACGCGCCGACGCATACAGACATACGGCGGCGGCGGTGGCGAGGTTCAGGCTCTCGGCCTTCCCGTGGATCGGAACCCGCACAACGGCGTCCGCGAGCCCCCGGGTCTCCTCCGGAAGCCCCCACGCCTCGTTCCCGAACACCCAGGCGGTGGGCCCGCCCATGGTCCCTTGATCCAGCTCGTCGTCGAGGTCGTCGGTCCCGGCCCCGTCAGCGGCGAGAATCCGCACCCCGATCCCCTTGAGCCCGGCCACAGCCTGCTCAACGGGCACCCCGACAACGACGGGGAGGTGAAACAGGGACCCCACGGAGGCCCGAACGGCCTTCGGGTTGTACAGATCCACAGAAGCATCGGTCAGTACGACGGCCTCGGCACCGGCGGCATCGGCGCACCGCAGAACGGTGCCGGCGTTCCCGGGATCCCGCACGTTCGCCAGCACGGCCACGAGCTTGGGGCGGCTACGGAGGATCTCCTCGAACGGAGTGTCGAGGAACCGACAGACCCCGACCAGCCCTTGCGGCGTGACAGTCGTCGAGATATCGGCGATGACCTGCTCATCCGCAAGATGCACGCGGGCACCGGCGTCACGGGCCTCCCCCACGATGTCGGCATACCGCTCCGCAGCCTCAACGGTGGCGAACAACTCGACAAGCGTGTCCTTGTACCCCGCTGCTTCCCGCACGGCCTGCGGCCCCTCGGCAAGAAACAGCCGCTCCTTGCCCCGAAAGTTCCGCTTGGCAAGCCGCCGGGCGGCGGAAACGCGGGAGGAACGAGGGGAGATGAGGTCGGGGGACATGCTCTGCTTCACCTTCAAATCTCAGGCCAACCGCAATCCCCTCAGGGGCGCGGGGAACTGCGCGACCAGCCACAACGGCCCCGCACCCGACAACGAACCGGGTCCGGGCCAGCAACAAAGGACCCGCAGGCTAAAAACCTGCGGGCCCTTCAAGTCACCGCTCAAGCCAGCGCAGCGTCACGCAGCCTTGGGCGCGTTCACGTCGCTCGGCAGAGCCTTCTGCGCAACCTCGACCAGCGCGGCGAACGCACCGGCGTCGTTGACAGCCAGCTCCGCGAGGATCTTGCGGTCGACCTCGATGTTCGCCGCGTTCAGACCCTGGATGAAGCGGTTGTACGTGATGCCGTTGGCGCGGGCAGCGGCGTTGATGCGCTGGATCCACAGCCGCCGGAAGTCGCCCTTGCGCTTCTTGCGGTCGTTGTAGTTGTAGACCAGCGAGTGGGTGACCTGCTCCTTGGCCTTGCGGTACAGACGCGAACGCTGACCGCGGTAGCCGGAGGCGGCTTCGAGGATCGCCCGGCGCTTCTTGTGGGCGTTGACTGCCCGCTTGACGCGTGCCACTTGTTTAACTCCTTGTAGCGGGGCCGTGGTTGGACTCACACGGCCCGGAATCGATGGGGTCCCGGTCCAGACGTACGGCGCTCAACCGGAGCGCCGCGTACGTCACTTGCCGAGAAGCTTCTTGATCTTCTTGGCGTCGCCCGGGGCCATCTCGGCGTTGCCGGTGAGGCGACGCGTCACGCGGGACGACTTGTGCTCAAGCAGGTGGCGCTTGCCGGCACGCTCGCGGAGCACCTTGCCGGAGCCCGTGATCTTGAAGCGCTTGCTGGCACCGCTGTGCGACTTGTTCTTCGGCATAGCGCCGTATCTCCTCGTCGGTGGCGCTCCGGTGCCCGGTCGTGAAACCGGGCACAGGTGGAGCGTCGCTCTTGTATCGGTTACACCCCTGGACTGGCGTCCGGGGATCAGGCGTCGGCGCGAGCCTCGGCCGGGGCCTCGACGGTCTCGACCTCGGTGACGTCGCCCTCGTCAACGATTTCCTCGTTGACGCTGTCCTCGTCGTCGAACTCGGACTCCGCGGCGTTCTGCGACTTGCCCGGGTTGGCCTTCGCCTCCGCCTTGCGGACCGCCTGGGCCTCACGGGCCTCGGCCATCGCCTCGGTCTTCTTCTTGTGCGGGCCGAGAACCATGATCATGTTTCGGCCGTCCTGCTTCGGGTTCGACTCGATGAACCCGAGGTCCTCGACGTCCGTGGCGAGACGCTGCAGCAGTCGGTAGCCGAGCTCCGGCCGGGACTGCTCGCGACCACGGAACATGATCGTGATCTTGACCTTGTCGCCCTGCTTCAGGAACCGGACGACGTGACCCTTCTTGGTGTCATAGTCGTGCGGGTCGATCTTCGGCCGGAGCTTCATCTCCTTGATGACCGTGTGCGCCTGGTTCTTGCGCGCCTCACGGGCCTTCATGGCCGACTCGTACTTGAACTTCCCGTAGTCCATGAGCTTGCAGACCGGCGGACGTGCACTCGCCGCAACCTCGACCAGGTCCAGGTCGTACTCCTGCGCAAGCTCAAGGGCCTTGGCAAGCGGAACAATTCCGACCTGCTCGCCGCTCGGACCGACAAGTCGCACTTCGGGAACGCGAATCCGGTCGTTGATACGGGGCTCGGTGCTGATGGATCCTCCTCGGTTAGCACCACACGGCCATCTGGCGGACGGCCGCGTTTGTCTTCGGTAGACAGACCTAACCGCGCCGGAACACAAAAAATGCCCCGGACGATCACAAGACGGGGCTCCAAAACACTGCCGGAGCACCGCCGCGATGATCGCGGGGCGCGCTTTCGGGCGACTCCATCGTCCGTACGGAACGATGGTGACCGCCTGACCGGGGTGACCCGCCGTCCGTGAGGACAGTCAGGTGGGAGATCGGAGCCTCCACTTGTTGGCCGGGCACCACGGTGCCTGGCCGGTCATCACACGAGGTTAGCAGCTCCCCGGGGGTGGTGCGAACCGCCGTACACCGGGCCCTATCGTGTGGGGCATGAGTGACACGCCTCCCGAGTCCACCAATGTTGACGCCCCCGACTTCGACGCCATGGCCCGCGACATCGCGGAGGTCCCGGCGGTCGAGGTGATCGTGACGGTCGCCGTGAATCTGATGAGCGCCGCCGCCGTGAAGCTGGGGCTGACCGAGGAGGGCGACAAGTACAAGGACCTGGACGAGGCCCGCAAGCTGGTCACCGCCCTGGCCGGCCTCCTCGACGCGAGCGCGACCGAGATCAGCTCCTTCCATGCGGCCCCGCTGCGCGACGGCCTGAAGTCCCTGCAGCTGGCCTTCCGTGAGGCGTCCCTCGTCCGCGACGAGCCGGGCCAGGGCCCGGGCGAGAAGTACACGGGCCCGATCTACGGCTAGCAGCTCACCCCATACGTACGTACAAGGGCTCGCCCGGAGGCGTCGCCCCGGCGGGCAGCAGTGCCAGGTCGAGGCCGCGCACCAGGCGGGCCCTCAGCGTCTCGTCGGCGGCGAGGCGCCGGGCCACCGCGCGGGCGGCCTCGGCGGCGGGCGCGGCCGGGTCGAGCACGAGCGCGAGGGTGCCGTCGGCCTGGCCAGGGCCGAGGTGCGCACGGAGTACGGCGGGCTCGGCGGCGACGGCGGTCCGTACCGCGTCCACCACCGCCGGGTCGGTGAGCGGGTCGGCGGTCGTCCGTCCCTCCGCGACGGCGAGCAGCGCGGACCCGCTCAGTTCGTACGGCACGGGCCCGGCCAGGTCCAGCACGATCGTGTCCGCCTTCTCGTGCACGGCTGCCTGGAGGGCCTGGTGCAGGGGTACGGCCACAGGTCGGGCCGCCGGGTCCCAGCGGGCCAGCGAGTCGGTGGACGTGAAGGCGGGCAGCGCGGTCCGGCCGCCGGCCTTCAGGGTGGGCACGGCCATGTCGCTGGTCTTCTCGCGGCGCAGCCCGTTCTCGTCCTCCTCGACCTCGCCGAGGACGGCCACCACGGGCACGAGCAGCCGGGCTCCCTTGAGGGCCGCCAGGACGGGGCCCACGGCGGTGCGGTCCTCGGCCCAGGCGGCGAGGGCCGCGCTCAGTGCGGGGTCGGCCGTGCCGTCGTCGTCGGAGTACCCGGAGTCGGGAATGTTCTTGTTCGCCACGGTGACCGACCCTATCGGGGGGATGCTGCAGGGCTTGTGCGGGTCCTGAAATGCGGGGGACACAGCTTTCACGCGTTTCTCAGCCACAGTTGACAGACATCTAACTTCCGTCTCACGTCTCGCACAGTCGCCGCACCCACGATCGCGGGCATGGAGTCTTCCAGAGCCGCCCGCCGAAACCACCGCGCGCGTTCCTCTCGACGCCGTCCGCTCCCCTACATCGCCCTCGCCGCCGTGGCCGTCGTGGGCGTTACGGCGGGGGGAACCGTGTACGTGAAGGCACACGCGCACTCCGGCGTCGTATCGTCGGCGGCGGCGCCGTCGGCCTCGGCGTCGGCGTCGGCGTCGGGCAGCCGGGAGGCGACGGTGGAACCTGTGACGCAGCCGACGGTCGACTACGACGCGCTGCTGGCCAAGGCGATGACGGCGGTGACTCCGGCCGGCGACCAGAAGGTGTCGGTGGCGGTGCTCGACCTGACCTCCGGCGAGAGCGCGACGTACGGCAGTGGCGCCTTCGACACGGCGAGCATCGTCAAGGTCGACATCCTCGCGACGCTGCTGCTCCAAGCGCAGGACGCGGGCCGCCGGTTGACCGCGACGGAGAAGTCGTACGCCACCACGATGATCCAGAACAGCGACAACGACTCCGCGACCGCGCTGTGGAACATCATCGGCACGGCGGACGGGCTCGACGCGGCGAACAAGACGTTCGGGCTGACCGGCACCACGGGTGGCGCCGGCCCGCTCTGGGGCCTGACCCAGACGACGGCGGCCGACCAACTCACCCTGCTCCAGCAGGTGTTCGGGGACGACTCGAAGCTCAGCTCGGCGTCGCGGTCGTACATCCAGGGACTGATGAAGCAGATAGAGGCCGACCAGCAGTGGGGGGTGTCGGCCGCGGCCGACGGCTCCAAGTGGGCGCTGAAGAACGGCTGGTTGGCGCGCAGCACGACCGGTCTGTGGGACGTCAACAGCATCGGCCGGGTGACCGGCGAGGACGGCGACGCGTACCTGGTCGCCGTCCTGTCGAAGGGCAGCACGACCCAGACCAAGGGCATCACGCTGATCGAGGCGGCGGCGAAGGCGGGGGTCGCCGCGTTCGGCAAGAACAGCGGTTCGTCTACGGCGGCTTCGGCGTCCGCGACCGACTGACGCCGCCCGCTCGCGCGTTCAGAAACCCTCGTGGGGGCGTCGGCGCCGGCCGCGCCACAGGACGACCGCCGCGACGAGGAGGACTCCGCCGACGCTGCCCGCGAGGGGGCCCGCCCAGTCGGACGTGCTGCTGTCGGACTTGGCGGCGTCCGGTCCTGAACCGAAGTACTTCTTGCCGTAGGCGGCGGAGCGCAGGCCGGTGGGCTTGAGGGCGGCGGCGGACTTGATGGCGGCGGCGGGGTCGATGAAGCCGTAGCCGCGGGAGTCGTCGCGGCCGCCGGCCGGGGGGTTGCGGGCGGTGTCTTCGAGGAGCTTCTTGATCTGGGCCGGGGTCAGCCCCGGGTGGGCCGCCTTGATGAGCGCGACAGCCCCTGACACAAAGGCGGATGCGGCGCTGGTCCCCCACCCCTCGTAGTACTTGTGGTCGGGGTCGGCGATGACGACGTTGACGCCGGGGGCGCTGACCGTGGCGTACCAGCGGCGGGTGGAGAAGGAGGCACGGGTGCCGAAGCGGTCCACGGCGGTCGCGGCGATCACGCCCGGGTAGGCGGCCGGGTAGGAGACGTGGTCGCCCTTCTCGCCGCCGTTGCCGGCCGAGGCGACGACGGCGACGCCCTTCTTCAGGGCGTACTGCACGGCCTCGTCCTCGGCGGGCTCGGGGTGTGCGGAGGCGGAGTCGTCGCCGAGGGAGAGGTTGATGACGTCGGCGCCGTGGTCGGCGGCCCAACGGATGCCGTCCGCAAGGGCGTTGCCTCGGGTGGTACGGGCCTTGCCGCGGGCGGAGTCGCCGTCTTCGAGGATCACGCGGACGGGGAGGATCTTGGCCTCGGGGGCGATGCCGATGACTCCGTCGGTGTCGCCGGGACCGTGTCCGTGGCCGGCGATGATGCCGGCCATGGCGGTGCCGTGGCGGGCCCAGGCGCGGTCGCCCGGCTTGGCCCCGAAGCCGACCATGTCCTTGCCGGCGAGGACGTTGCCGGTGAGGTCGGGGTGGTCGGCCTCGACGCCGGTGTCCAGGACGGCGACGGTGATGCCCTTGCCCTTGGTCGTCTGCCAGGCCTCCTGGGTGTGCATGGCGTCCAGGGCCCATTCCTGGGCGCGTATGCCGTCGGCGTGCGCGACGGTGGACGGGACCAGGGCGAGGGAGGCGGCCAGGAGGGCGCTCAGCAGACCGGCCCGGCGGACGGTGACGCTCATGAGGTCTTCTTCTCCGAGCTCGTTGAGGCCCCCGAGGGCGAGTCGACGGTCTTGCGCAGGCTCCGCTCCACGCGGTCGGCGAGCCCCTGCGCCTCGTTGCCGAGACCGGCCTGGGCGGGGGCGTCGGTGCTGCCGGACGTGACGGCTTTGTCGGCGGGTTCGGGTGCGTCGACCGTACGGCCGTCCGCCCAGCCGGAGACGGCGTAGACGACGACGGGGGCGTCGGTGAGGACGGACACGGTCCACGAGGCCCGCTGCTTGTCGCCGAAGGCGGCGGCGAGGGTGCCCTTGGCGGCGTACGGGCGGGGCATGAGGTCGGTCCGGTTGCCGAGGTTCTCGTTCTTGAACCGGGTGGAGAGGGCGGTCATCACGGCGAGGTCGCCCTTGGCGAAGAGGATGCCGACGGTGGTGACGTAGCTCTGGGTGGCGTCGGTGTAGGTGGCCCGCAGGAGCCGCTGGCAGCCGACCGGGGCGAGGACGTCGCGCAGCAGCGGATCAAAGGCGTTCGCACAACCGCTGTCCGGGGCGACGGCGATCCGCGTCCAGGTGCGGTCGGCGCCGCCGGGCCCGGCCCCCTGCCCTTCCACCGTGGGCGGAAACAGCTGGTCGACAGGCACGCTGTGCCACAACTGCCCCGCGGCGGCGAAGGAAGTGGCACCACTGTCCACCCCGTCATCCCCCGTGAGCCAACTCCCGGTCACCGCACCGCCGATGAGCCCGAGACCGAGCACGACACAGACGCCGACAGCGGCGGTCCGGGACCGTATCCGCGCCCCCAACGGCCGCGGCCGCACCCGCTCGTCGTATCCCTCGGGTTCCCCGAACGACACGACCGGGCGTCCTTCGCCGGGGTTCAGGGACTCGGTCCAGGAGAAGGCGGGGTCGGGGGTGGGGTTGGGGGTGCCGGGGGTTGAGGGGGTCCAGGCGGGGGTGTGGGGGTCGTGGTGGGTGGGCGCGACTGGGGCGCTGGGGGTGGCAGTTGGCCAGGCTCGGGTGTCGGTGTTGTCGGAGGAGGGCCCAACTGGCTTGCTGGGGGCGTCCGTTGACCAGGCACGGGTGTCGGCGTTGTCGAGGGTAGGCCCAACTCGCTTGCCGGGGGCGTCCGTTGACCAGGCACGGGTGTCGTCGGGGATGGGCTTGGCTGGGGCTGGGCTGCTGGGAGCGGCCGGTGACCACGCGGTGGCGTCCTCGACGGTGGGTCCAACTGAGGTGCTGGGAGCGGTTGCTGACCAGGCACGGGTGTCGGAGTCGTCTGCGGTGGGCCCAACTGGGGTACGGGGGACGGGCGGTGACCAGGGGGCCGTGTCGTCGACGGTGGAGCGCTGTGCGGCGGGCGCGGAGGAGTCGGAGCTGGGTGCGGTGGGGTGGGGGCCGGAAGGGTAAGGCGCAGCGGGGTGGGTGTCAGCCGGCCGAGTGCCGGAGGGGTAGGGCGCGTTGCCACCGGAGGGCGACCACGCACCACGGCTGGGCGCGCCGCCTGTGGGATCCGTGAACGACTCGCCCCGCCAAGGGGTTTCCGGCCGGAGCCGGTCCGTGGTCTCCGAGATGGGCTCGGGGGCGGGGCTGGAGGGCGGAGCTGGAGGCCGAGTGGGGGTCGCGCTCTGCCGGTCGGGTGCCTGGTGCGGGGGCTCGGTTGACGGGCGGGGCGGGGTGGCGGCGGGGCCGGGAGGTGTTGCCGGGCGAGGGGAGTCCTGGCGGAGGCGGTCGGACGGCTGGGGCGAGGGCTCTGCTGCTGGGCTGGGCGGGGTGGTGGAACCGGCGGATGTTCCCGGGCGGGTGGGGACATAGCGCTGGCGGTCGGACGGCTGGCGCGGAGGCTCGGCGCTGGGGCGCGGAGGAGTGGCCGGGGCGGGAGAGGTTGCCGAGCCAGCGGAATCCTGGCCCATCCAGTCGGACGACGGGCGCGGAAGCTCGGCCTCGGGGCGCGGAGGAGTGGCCGGGGCGGGAGAGGTTGCCGAGCCAGCGGAATCCCGGCCCAGCCGGTCCGTCGACTGACGCGAAGGCTCGGCCCCGGGGCGCCGCGGAGTGGCCGGGGCGGAGGGCGTTGCCGGGCGGTTCGGGTCCTGGCCAAGCTGGTCGGACGGGTAGCGAGGAGGCTCGGCCTCGGGACGCGGCGGCGTGACCGGCGCGGGAGGCGTGGCCGAGCGAGCGGAATCCCGGCCCAGCCGGTCGGACGGCTGGGGCGGAGGCTCGGCCTCGGGGCGCCGCGGAGTCGCCGGGCCGGGAGGCGTTGCCGGGCGGTTCGAATCCTGGCCCAGGCGGTCGGACGGCAAGCGCGGAACCTCGCCCTCGGGACGCGGCGGCGCGGGAGGTGTGGCCGAGCGAGCGGAGTCCTGGGCCAGCCGGTCGGACGGCTGGGGTGGAACCTCGGCCGCCGAACCGGGCGGGGTAGCGGATTCAGCAGATGTTCCCGGACGCGTGGGGACATAACGCTGCCGGTCGGACGACTGACGCGGAGCCTCACCCTCGGGACGCCGCGGAGTGGACCGGCCAGGAGGCGTAGCCGAGCCGGCCGAATCCTCACGAGGCCGGTCGGACGACGGATGCGGGGCCTCGCTGGCGGGGCGCGGCGGGGTGCCCGAGTCGGCGGATGTCCCCGGACGGGTCGGGATGTACCGCTGCGAGTCGGACGACTCATGCGGAGCGTCGGTCGCCGAACCGGGCGAGGTAGCGGGGCCAGTAGGCGTTCCCGGTCGCGTGGGGGCATAGCTCTGCGGGTCGGACGACTGACGCGGCGCCTCGTCCTCGGGGCGCGGCGGAGTCACCGGACCGGGGGAAGCTGCCTGGCGAGCGGAGTCCTGGCCGAGCCGATCGGACGCTTGAGGCGGAGCCTCGCCCGCCGGACCGGGCGGAGTTGCGGAGCCGGGAGGCGTTCCCGGGTGCCCGGGGGCATGGCGAAGCCGGTCGGGCGACCGACCAGGGCCCTCACTCGCAGCGCGCGACGGGACACCTGGGGCAGGAGGCATCCCCGGACGAGCCGAATCCTGGCGCGACCAGTCGTACGCCTCACCCGGAGCCTCACCCGCAGGACGCGACGGAGCGCCGGAACCAGGAGGCGTTCCCGGACGGCCCGGGACATGGCCAAGCGGATCTGACGACCCACCGAAAGCCTCGCCTGCGGCACGCGACGGGACACCCGGAGCGGAAGCCGTCGCCGAACGAACCGAATCCTCGTGCAACCAGTCGAACGCCTCCCCCAGAGCCTCACCCGCAGAGCGCGGCGAACCAACGGAGCCGGGAGGTGTCGCTGCCCCGGTCGCATCCTGACGAAGCCAGTCGGACGACGAACCTGGGCCCTCGCTCGCAGGGCGCGGCAGGTTGTCCGAGCCGGCCGGTGTGGTCGGGCGGAAAGGGGTGGCCGAATCCGAACTGGGTTCCCACAGCCCTTCGTTACTACCTGTCGCCGCCGTAGGGCGGTGCGGCGGCCGGGGTGGGACCGTTCCCCGCGTGGCTCCATCGGCGTTCGCACGGAGCGCCTCGCCGCCGGGCGCGGGCGGGGTGTCCGGGAAGCGTGCCGAGGCTGGAGGAGGGGGTGGACTCACGGGGTCCATGGCACGGGGTGAGAAAGGCCGAAGGCCGGGAAAACGTGGCCGCCCGTCAGAGGAGACCGGTGGCGAACCAGCCCCGTCACGGTCATCGGAGCCGTTGTTCCGAGACGCGGTACGAGGATCAGGACCGGTGCTCGGAGACCCAGTACTCGAAGACACCGCGCCGGCATCAAACCCGTTGCCCGAAGCCCCAGTTCGCACATCGGGGCCGTTCCCGTCCCCCTGGAACACCGCGCCGGCATCGGCCCCACCGTTCTCCGGTGCCGTACGCCTACCGTTACCGCGGTCCCACCACCCCGTACTGGACCCGCCGCTCCCCGCCGAACCCGCACCGGAACCCGGCGCGAACGGTTCTCGCCCAGTCCGCGAAACTCCCGCAGCCCCCGAGTTACCCGACCCCGACACACCCGTACCCGTACCCGTACCCGTACCATCGCCCGGTCGCGGCGCATCCCCCGCCGCCCGTCGCCCGCGCGCGTGGGCACCCGAAGCAGGCCGCCGCTCCGACGCCCCACCGTTCACCGACGCACCCGGCATCCCCGGCGCACTCCACGCGTCCCAGGCACTCGAAGTACTCGACGCACCAGGCCTGTTCGGCGTACCAGGCGCCCCCTGCCCACCCCTCGAAGCGGAACTCGAAGCGGAACCCGGAGCCACCCCCGAAGCCGGACCGGAACCGACACTCGGCCCCCAAGCGAACCCCGAGGCCGGACCAGAAACAGACCCCGAGCCAGGAACCCAAGCAGAACGTGAACCCGGCCCCGAGGCAGAACCCGAAGTGGCCCCTGACGCAGCCGCCCCCGCGGCCCCCGCCATTCCGGAAGCCCCGGAAGTCCCCCTCGCCCCGGAACCCGCCGCCATCCCCGAATCCCCCACAGAACCAGAATGCGGTCGGTCCAAGTCCTCGCCCGTTGCCTCGTCGGCCGTCGGCCGCCCCGCCGAGTCCGTCACGTTCCCCGAATTCGTCCCGTTCGCCGGGTTCACAGGATTGACCGAACCCATCGAACCCATCGATCCCGTAGAGCCCGGCGCTCCCGGCGGCCGGTGCGGCGGCGTCGAACCCGCCGGTCCGGGGGCGCGTCGCGCTTCCGTGCTCATGCACCCCCCGTTTCCTCGTACCCGGGCCACCGTCTGCTCGCCTGCGGGCCGATGTACGCCTGCCCTTTGTCCGTACGCGGGCCGGTGTACTCCTGCCGTGCTCGTATACGGACCGGCGTCCACCCCGCTCTCACCCGGCACGACACAAAATCAAAGACACAGAAACAAAGTCGTCCCGAGCACGCATACCCGCAGCGGCGGACCGCCATCCCGGGCGCGGTCGAACGACCGGCGGCGTTTCCTCCGTGCGTGCGCGTCACTCTACGGGTTGACCCCGCTCGGACGGGAACCAGTCCACGCCCCCGGGGCATCTGCCCGGAACGTCCCCCTACCCTGCGGTAATCCTGTCTGGCAGGCTGCGTTCATGACTGCGCGCGCCGCCGACCGGGCCCGTTACGACCGGGCCACCGCCCACCTCGACGCCCCACTCGCGATCGTCGACCTGGACGCCTTCGATGCCAATGCGGACGACCTCGTCCGCCGGGCCGGCGGCAAGCCGGTCCGCGTCGCCAGCAAGTCCGTCCGCTGTCGAACCCTCCTCGAACGCGTCCTGGCCAGGGACGGCTTCGCGGGCCTGATGTCCTTCACCCTCGCCGAGTCGCTGTGGCTCGCCCGCTCCGGGTTCGAGGACGTCCTCCTCGCCTACCCCTCCGCCGACCACGCCGCCTTCGGCGAACTGGCCAACGACCCCAAGCTCGCCGCCGCCGTCACCGTGATGATCGACGACCCCGCCCAGCTCAAACTCATCGACGACTCACGCGACGGCGGCACCGAAGTCATCCGTGTCTGCCTGGAGTTGGACACCTCTTTGAAGCTGCTCGGCGGCCGTGTCCGCGTCGGCGCGCTCCGCTCACCGCTGCGCACCCCCGCCCAACTCGCCGACATCGCACGGACGGTGTCCCGCCGCCCCGGCTTCAAGGTCGTCGGGATCATGGCCTACGAGGGGCACATCGCCGGCGTCGGCGACTCCGTCGCGGGACGGCCGTTCCGGTCCCGTGCCATCCGGCTGATGCAGGCCACCGCCAAGCGGGAACTCGCCGAGCGGCGTGCCGAAGTGGTGCGCGCGGTAAGGGCGGTTGTGCCCGACCTGGAGTTCGTCAACGGCGGCGGCACCGGCAGTGTGCAGCACACCGCCGCCGAGGACGCGGTGACCGAGATCGCGGCCGGTTCCGGGCTGTACGTGCCGCGCCTCTTCGACAACTACACGTCGTTCACCGGCCGTCCGTCCGCGCTCTTCGCCATGCCCGTCGTACGGCGCCCGGGCGTCGGCGTCGTCACCGTCCTCGGCGGCGGCTACCCCGCCTCCGGCGCCGCCGGCCCCGACCGGCTCCCGGTGCCGTACCTCCCGGAGGGCCTGCGCTACGACCCCCAGGAGGGGCCCGGCGAGGTGCAGACGCCGCTGCTCGGGTCCCCCGCCGACGATCTCCTCATCGGCGACAAGGTGTGGTTCCGCCACGCCAAGGCCGGTGAACTGTGCGAGCGCTTCGACGCGTTGCACCTGATCGAGGGCGACGCGGTGACCGCGACCGTGCCGACGTATCGCGGTGAGGGCATGACGTTCCTCTGACGGATGACAGACCGACAGAAACGCGCGACGGCCCGGAAGTTGATTCCGGGCCGTCGCCGCGTGCCGGCTGACTGGCCGGCCGGCCGATCGCCCTCACATCCCGACCGCCTCTTACATCGGTGTGACGTACGCCCCCGAAATCCCGCCGTCCACAAGGAAGTCGGCGGCATTCACGAACGACGAGTCGTCACTCGCCAGGAACGCCACGGCCGCGGCGATCTCGGTCGCCTCCGCGAAACGGCCGACCGGGATGTGCACCAGGCGGCGCGCGGCGCGCTCGGGGTCCTTCGCGAACAGCTCTTGCAGAAGCGGGGTGTTGACCGGTCCCGGGCAGAGCGCGTTGACGCGGATGCCCTCGCGGGCGAACTGCACGCCCAGTTCACGGGACATGGCGAGGACACCGCCCTTGGACGCGGTGTACGAGATCTGCGACGTCGCCGCGCCCATCCGCGCCACGAACGACGCCGTGTTGATGATGGAGCCCTTGCCCTGGCGGCGCATGTACGGGATCGCTGCCTTGCAACACAGGTACACGGACGTGAGGTTGACGTCCTGGACGCGCTTCCAGGCCTCAAGGCCGGTGTCGAGGATGGAGTCGTCGTCCGGGGGCGAGATGCCCGCGTTGTTGAAGGCGATGTCGACGCTGCCGTAGGTGTCGAAGGCCGCCTTGAAGAGCGCCTCGACCTGTTCGGGGTCGGTGACGTCGACCTTCACGAACAGCCCGCCGACCTCGTCGGCCGCCGCCTTGCCATGGGTCTCGTCGATGTCGCCGCAGACGACGTTGGCGCCCTCGGAGGCGAGTCGGCGCGCGGTGGCGAGACCGATGCCGCTGCCGGCTCCGGTGATGACGGCGGTACGGCCGACGAGACGCCGGCAAACAATCTCTGAGGTCACTGTGCGGGGCCCTCCGTGCTGGTCGAAACGCTGCTGGTGGAGACGTTGCTGATGAAGACGTTCTTGGTTTCGGTGAAGGCGGTGAGCGCGTCCGGGCCCAGTTCGCGGCCGATCCCCGACTGCTTGAAGCCGCCGAAGGGGGTCCAATAGCGGACGCTGGAATGGGAGTTGACGGACAGGTTGCCCGCCCGGACGGCCTGCGAGACGCGCAGCGCGCGGCCCACGTCCCGGGTCCAGATGGAGCCGGAGAGGCCGTAGTCGGTGGCGTTGGCCAGGGCGATCGCCTCCGCCTCGTCCTCGAAGGGGAGCACCACGGCGACGGGGCCGAAGACCTCCTCTACGGCCACGCGCGCGTGCGGGTCGACCCCCGTCACCACCGTCGGCGGGAACCAGAAGCCGGGGCCCTCGGGCGCCTTGCCCCGGATGCCGGCCAGGTCGTCCGTGACGTACGAACGGACGCGCTCCAGCTGGACCTTGGAGATCAGCGGGCCCATGTCCGTCGTCTCGTCGGCCGGGTCGCCGACCGTCACTCCCTCGATCGCGGGGGTCAGGAGCTCCAAGAAGCGGTCGTAGACGCCGCGTTGGACGAGGATGCGGGTGCGGGCGCAGCAGTCCTGGCCGGAGTTGTCGAGGAAGGACATGGGGGTGGCGGCTGCGGCGGCCTCGATGTCCGCGTCGGCGAAGACGATGTTGGGGCTCTTGCCGCCGAGTTCGAGGGTGACGCGCTTGAGGAGTTCCGAGCCCTTCGCCAACACCTGTTTGCCCACGGCCGTCGACCCCGTGAACACGATCTTCGCGACGCCCGGGTGCTCGACGAGCGCGGTGCCCGCGACCGGGCCGTGGCCGGGGAGGACCTGGAAGAGACCCTCGGGAAGGCCTGCGTCCAGGGCGAGTTCGGCCAGCCGGAGTGCGGTGAGCGGGGTGGTCTCGGCCGGCTTGAGGATGACCGCGTTGCCCGCCGCGAGCGCCGGTGCGGTGCCCCACGCGGCGATCGGCATCGGGAAGTTCCAGGGCGCGATCACGCCCACCACGCCCAGCGGTTCGAGGATCGTGATGTCGAGGCCGCCCGCGACCGGGATCTGACGACCCGTCAGCCGCTCCACTCCCCCGGCCGCGTAGTCGAGCAGATCACGGACGTTGCCGGCCTCCCAGCGGGCGTTGCCGACCGTGTGTCCGGCCTCGCGCACCTCCAACCGGGCCAGTTCTTCGAGGTGTTCGTCGACGGCGACCGCGAAGCGGCGCAGCAGCCGGGCCCGGTCGGCGGGCGGCAGGGCCGCCCACTTCGCCTGGGCCCGGGCGGCGCGTACGACGGCGGCGTCCACGTCGGCCGCGGTGGCGGCCGGGACGGTGGCGACGACCTCCTCGGTGGCCGGGTTGAGCACCTGGAGTTCAAGCTCGTAGGACAACGAAGGACCTCTCACAGACGTTCGAAGGAGCGACGCAGCTCCCAGTCGGTGACGGCGGCGTCGAAGGCTTCCAGTTCGACGCGTGCCATGTTGCGGTAGTGCGCGACGACCTCGTCGCCGAAGGCGGCCCGGGCGATCGGGCTGTTCTCCCACAGCTCGGCGGCCTCGCGCAGATTGGTGGGGACGTGCGCGTAGTCGCCGCTGTAGGCGTTGCCCGTACAGGCCTCCGGCAGTTCCAGCTTGTGCTCGATGCCGTAGAGCCCGGCCGCGACGAGCCCCGCCACCGCCAGGTGGGGGTTGACGTCCCCGCCGGGCAGCCGGTTCTCGAAGCGCATGGAGCGGCCGTGGCCGACGACCCGGAGGGCGCAGGTGCGGTTGTCGTACCCCCAGGCGACGGCGGTCGGCGCGAACGAACCCGGCTGGAACCGCTTGTACGAGTTGATGTTCGGGGCGTAGAGCAGCGAGAAGTCGCGGAGCGCGGCGAGTTGCCCGGCGAGGAAGTAGCGCATGACCTCCGACATGCCACCGGGGTCGTCCGCGGTGCCCGCCATGGCGTTGCCGCCGTCGGCGTCGGCGAGCGAGAGGTGGATGTGGCAGGAGTTGCCCTCGCGCTCGTTGTACTTCGCCATGAAGGTCAGCGAGACGCCCTCCTGGGAGGCGATCTCCTTGGCGCCGGTCTTGTAGACGGCGTGCTGGTCGCAGGTGACGAGGGCGTCGTCGTAGCGGAAGACGATCTCGTGCTGCCCCGGGTTGCACTCGCCCTTGGCGGACTCGACGGTCAGCCCGGCGACGGTCATCTCGTTGCGGATACGGCGCAGCAACGGCTCGATACGTCCGGTCCCCAGCACCGAATAGTCGATGTTGTACTGGTTGGCCGGCGTGAGCCCCTTGTAGCCCGCGTCCCAGGCCTGTTCGTACGTGTCCTTGAACACGATGAACTCCAGCTCCGTACCGACCTGCGCGGTGAATCCGTGCTCGGCGAGGCGCTCCAGCTGGCGGCGCAGGATCTGGCGGGGTGCGGCGACCACCGGCGATCCGTCGTTCCAGGCGAGGTCGGCGATCAGCAGGGCGGTGCCGGCGTTCCAGGGCACACGACGGAGGGTGGACAGGTCCGGGTGCATGGCGAAGTCGCCGTAACCGCGCTCCCACGAGGACATGGTGTAGCCGTCGACCGTGTTCATCTCGGTGTCGACGGCGAGGAGGTAGTTGCAGCCCTCGGTGCCGTGCCGGAGCACGTCGTCCAGGAAGAACTGGGCGGCGAACCGCTTGCCCTGCAGCCGCCCTTGCATATCGGGGAAGGCCAGGACAACAGTGTCGATCTCACCACTGGCGACGAGGCGTTGAAGTTCCTCGACGCCCAGTGGGGGTGTGCGGTCTGCCACGGGAAAGCCTCCTTCGGCTTCTACGGTCAGCCGGAAGCCATAAGGTATTGCGGAGAACCATTGCTTGGGAAGGGGGTGCCGCCATATGTCGCTGGATGCGGAGAACGGGCTTGAGGACCGGTTGACCCCGGTACTGCGGCCGGTGCGGGCGGGCAACGGATTCGAAGAGGCGCTGGAACAGATACTGCAGGTCGTACGGCTGGGTCTGGTGCCGGGGGGCGAACGGTTGCCGGCCGAGCGGGAACTGGCCGAGCGGCTCGGGATCAGTCGGGTGACGCTGCGCGAGGTTCTGAAGGTACTGCAGGACCAGGGCCTCGTGGAGTCGCGGCGCGGACGCTACGGCGGGACGTTCGTGCTGCCGAAGTCGGACGCGGGCGGCGAGGACGAGCTGCGGCGGCGGATCAGCGCGGTCGACATCGAGGACGTGCTGCGGTTCCGGGAGGTGCTGGAGGTCGGCGCGACGGGCCTGTGCGCGACCCACGGCCTGAGCGCCGAACAGGCGGAGCGGCTGCGCGACGCCCTCGCCCGCACGCACGACGCCCCGCTCGCCGACTACCGCCGCCTGGACACCCTGCTGCACCTGACCCTGGCCGAGCTGTGCGGTTCCCCGACCCTGACCGCGCAGTACGCGGCGGTACGGGCCACGGTGAACGACCTCCTCGACTGCATCCCCCTCCTGGTCCGCAACCTGGAGCACTCGCAGCGCCAGCACATCGCACTGGTCGAGGCGGTCCTCGACGGGGACGCGGACGGGGCGCGGGAGATGATGCGGGAGCACTGCGCGGGGACGGCGGCGCTGCTGCGCGGGTTCCTGGCATGACGGCCTGACCAGCGGGGTAGTTCAATGGTTCGCACGGAGTCCATTCAATTCGCTTCATGTCGGAGGGGTGCATGGCGGGCAGGCCGCTGATCGGTGTCAGTACGTATCTGGAGGCCGGAGCACGGTGGGGCACCTGGGAGTTGGAGGCGGCCCTGCTGCCCGCCGGCTACCCGCGGCTCGTCCAGCGCGCGGGCGGGCTCGCCGCGATGCTGCCTCCCGACGCCCCCGAACACGCCCCGGCGACGGTCGCCCGCCTCGACGCCCTGGTCATCGCGGGCGGCCCTGACGTGGAACCGGTCCGCTACGGCGCCGACCGCGACCCCCGCACCGGTCCACCGGCTCCCGCCCGCGACGCCTGGGAACTCGCCCTGATCGAGGCCGCGTTGACGGCGGGCATCCCCCTGCTGGGCATCTGCCGGGGCATGCAGCTCCTGAACGTCGCCGTCGGCGGCACCCTCGTCCAGCACATCGACGGCCACGCGGAGACACCGGGCGTCTTCGGCCACCACCCGGTCAAGCCGGTACCGGGAACCCTGTACGCGTCGGCGGTACCGGAAGAGACTTCGGTCCCGACCTTCCACCACCAGTCCGTGGACCGCCTGGGCGCGGGCCTGACGGTGTCGGCCTGGGCCGAGGACGGCACCCCGGAGGCCGTCGAACTTCCCTCCGCCGACTGGGTGTTGGGGGTGCAGTGGCATCCCGAGATGGGTGAGGACCTGCGGGTGATGCGGGCGTTGGTGGAAGCGGCCGCGAAGGCTCGCTAGCCCCGCGAAAGCCCGTTAGCCCCGCGTCAGCGAGAGCAGTTCCCGTGCCGGTCCCGTCGGCCGGTGACCGGTGGGCCACACCGCTCTCAAGTCCCGGGCGAGAGTGACCCCTTCGACCGGGATACGCACCAGCCTCCGCATCGACAGCTCCTCCCCCACGGCGAGTTCGCTCAGCACCGCGGGCCCCGCTCCGCTCACCGCCGACGCCTTGACCGCCGTAGTGGACGACAACTCGATGAGAGGGCGGGCCAGGCCACCCAGCGCCGCGTCCAGTACCTGCCGCGTACCCGAACCCTCCTCCCGCAGGATCAGGGGCGTCGCCGCCAACTCCGCTGCCGGGACCGGGCGTTGACGGCGGGCCCACGGGTGGGTCGGGGCGGTCACGACGATCAGGTGGTCATGGGCGATCACCGTGGAATCCAGTCCGGCGGGCACGGACAGGCCCTCCACGAAGCCCAGGTCGGCCTCGTCGGCGAGGAGCCGTTCCGCGACCGTGGTCGAGTTGCCGGCCAGCAACGAGACGGCGGTGTCCGGGCGTTGGGAGCGCAGGGCGAGGAGCCAGCCGGGGAGGAGGTACTCGGCGATGGTCATGCTGGCGGCGACGCGGAGCCGGGAGTCGCGCCGGTGCCGTAGGGCCTGGGCACCCGCGTCGAAGGCGGCCGCCGCTTCCACGACCCGGCGGGCCCAGTCCGTGACCAGGGCACCGGCGTCGGTCAGGGTCGATCCGCGCGGTGAACGGTCGACCAGGGCGACGCCGAGCTGCCGTTCCATGGAGCGGATGCGGCTGCTGGCCGCCGGCTGCGTGATGCCCAGCTCGCGGGCCGCCGCGCCGAGACTCCCCAGCCGGGCCACCGCCAGCAACAGTTCCAGCGCGCCCAGGTCCGGCACCCGGTGCGCGATCGACCCGCCCCGCTGATCTTCCGTCTCGCTCCCGCTCATAAATCCAGTTTATGTCCCCATAGACACATACTCCCTGGTCGCGTGTCTCAGTCGGCGAGACGGTGGAGGCATGGTCACCGCCGTTCGTCATCTCGGACCCAACTGGTACGCCTCCGTCATGGGCACCGCCATCGTCGCCACGGCCGGTGCCGGGCTCCCGCTCCACCTCCCGGGACTGCGCACGGCCTGCACCGCCGTCTGGGCCCTCTCCCTCGCGATGCTGCTGACCCTGCTCGCCGCCCGCACCCTGCACTGGACCCACCACCGCGACCAGGCCCGCGCCCATCTCCTCGACCCCGCGATGGCCCCCTTCTACGGCTGCCTCGCGATGGCCCTGCTGGCGGTGGGCGGCGGCACCCTGGTCGTCGGGCGGGACTGGATCGGGGTCCGGGCGGCGGTCGCGCTCGACGCCGTGCTGTTCGGCGCCGGGACGCTCATCGGACTCACGGCGGCCGTCGCCGTGCCGTACCTGATGGCCGTACGGCACAAGGTGCACCCTTCCCAGGCGACCCCCGTGTGGCTGCTGCCCGTGGTCGCGCCCATGGTGTCCGCGGCCCTCGGCCCGCTCCTGGTGCCCCATCTGCCGCCCGGACAGCCCCGGGAGACGCTGCTCCTCGCGTGCTTCGCGATGTTCGGACTGAGCCTGCTGGCAACGCTGTTGATGCTGCCGCTGGTCTTCGCCCGGCTCGTCACCGGCGGACCGCTGCCCCTCGCGCTCACCCCGACGCTGTTCCTGGTGCTGGGCCCGCTGGGCCAATCCACCACCGCCGTGGGCAAGTTCGCGGACTTCGCCCCCGGTGTCGTACCGCCCGCGTACGCCCAGGGCTTCAGCCTCCTCGCCGTCCTCTACGGCGTGCCCGTCATGGGCTTCGCCCTGCTCTGGCTCGGCCTCGCCACCGCGCACGTCGTCCGCGCCCGCCGCCACGGCATGCGCTTCACGATGACCTGGTGGGCCTTCACCTTCCCGGTCGGCACCTGCGTCACCGGCGCCGAGTCCCTGTCCCGCCACACCGGCCTCGCCGTCTACGACGGGCTCGCGATCGTCCTCTACGGCGTCCTGGTCGCCGCCTGGGCCACCGCCGCCGCGCACACGGCCCGCGGCCTGCTCAGCGGTGCGCTGCTCGCAGGGCCGCGCCCAGCACCCGTGGCGCTTCGCCCAGTGACGGCCCGTACCACGTGAGGTGCCGGCCGCTGACGAGCGCGCAGGGCAGGCCGGCGAACGCCTCGGGTCCGTCGTCGGCGGTGAAGCGGTACGGCTCGTCCGGGAGGACCACCAAGTCCGGTGCCGCGGACCGCAGTTCGTCGACCGTGGCACGCGGGTAGCGCTCGGCGTGCGTCGCGTACACGTGGTCGACTCCCAGCCGGGACAGCACATCGCCCGCGAAGGTGTCCCGGTCCAGCACCATCCAGGGCCGCCGCCAGACGGGGACCACAGCGGTTCTACGGCTCTCCGGTTCCGGCAGCTCCGACCACGCCCGCTCCGCCTCGTCCAGCCAGCGCGGGCGGGTCGGCGCTCCGCACGCGTCGAGGACCCGGGCGAGTTCGCGGAAGGCCTGCGGGACGTCGCGCACCTCGGTGACCAGGACGTCAACACCCGCCTCGCGCAAGGCGGTCAGGTCCGGCTCGCGGTTCTCCTCCTCGTTGGCGATCACCAAGTCGGGGGCGAGGGCGAGGATCGGGTCGAGTTTGGGGTTCTTGGTGCCGCCCACGCGCGTCACATCAAGGTCGGGCGGGTGGCTGCACCAGTCCGTCGCGCCGACCAGAACTCCCGGAAGCGATACGGCGATTGCCTCGGTGAGCGACGGCACGAGGGAGACGACGCGCATCAGCGCTGGCGGTCCTGGACCGCCTCGATGTGCTCGGCCACCGCGACCACGACCACCCGGGTGTCCGGCACGGTCGCCCGCCAGCGGTGACGGACGCCTCCGGTGAGATACATCGTGTCGCCGCGCACCAGCCGGTACGCACGCCCCTCCGCCTCGATCTCGACGGCGCCGTCCGCGACGTACATCAACTCGTCGTTGCGGTGCTGGAATTCACGCCCGGCGTCATGGTCGCCGGTGAACTCCGAGGCGTGCAGCTGGTGATGACCCCGTACCAGGGAACGCATCCGGGGTGCCCCGAGCGACTCGGGCTCCTCCGCGCGGACGACGTCGACGCTGCACGCGGGGTCGGCGGCGGCGAGGAGTTCGACGGCCGTGGTGCGCAGGGCGTCGGCCACCTTCTCCAGGGAGCTTCGGCTGGGGCGGGCCCGGTCGTTCTCGACCTGGCTCAGGAAGGGCACCGACAGGCCGCTGCGTTCGGCCACGACGGCGAGGGTCAGGGACAGCGCACGGCGGCGCCGCCGTACGGCCGCGCCCACCCGAAGGGGCTGTTCTTTGTGGTCGCCCATAGCTCCGGCTCCCTCCTTCGCTCGTCGGTCCGCAGTTACTTCCGCAGCCACTTCCGAAGCTGCCTCTGCTGAGTTCTCTGCACCCTACGCATGTTCGGCAAACCGTTTCATGCGCCTGTCACATCCACGTCACACAGCGTGCGATCGGACGTCATGGTTCTGGCCAGTCCGTGCGGGCGCGCCGACCCTCGATCGGCGCGGGACTTCATCTCTACTCTTCAATGCGTACGCGGTCGCCTGTGTTCCCGCTCACCCGCGGGCCCGATTGCGGGGTTTCGTAGCGCTATGTGGTTGGCCGGATCCTTTTCGTACCGGATCGGGGCACAAAAGAGGTGGGCCCCGCCGCACGAAGGGGGGAACGTGCGGCGGAGCCCACCTCTGGGGCGGCGGCTGCGGGACTGTCAGGTCACCCGGCCGCCTGGTTCTTCGTGACCGGGGCCAACTGGTCGACGAGGCCCGGGTGTTGCTTCAGCCAGGTGCGGACGGCGTCCTGCTCCCCGCCCTTGCCGGACTTCTGGATCTGCGCCTCCAGACCGGTGAGCTGGGCCTCGGTCATCCTGAAGTCCTTCAGCCACTTGCCGACGTCGGGGTTGTCGTCGGCGAAGCCCTTGCGCGCCACGGTGTGCACGCCGTCGCCCTTGCCCCAGGCGCCCTTCGGGTCCTTGAGCTTCTTCAGCTTGTAGTCGCTGTACGCCCAGTGCGGCGACCAGAGCGTGACGACGATCGGCTGCTTCTTGGCGTACGCGCGCTTCAGCTCGGCCAGCATCGCCGGGGTGGAGCCGTCGACGACGTCGTAGGAGCCCTGGAGGCCGTAGTCCTTGAGGACCTTGGTCTTCAGGAGGCCCATCATTCCGGCGCTCGGTTCGATGCCGGTGATCTTCCCGCCGAACTCGGAGGCGTGGGTCTTGAGGTCCGCGAGGGAGTTGACGTCCTTCACGTACGACGGGACGGTCAGCTCCAGGGACGTGGAGCCGTACCAGCTGCCGAGGTCGTCGAGCTGCTTGCCGTACTTCTTCCAGTACTCAGCGTGCGTGGTGGGCAGCCAGGCGTCGGTCTGGAAGTCGACCTGGCCGGTGGCGACGCCGGTGTAGAGCGGGCCCGCCGCGTACTGGGTGGTGGTGACCTTGTAGCCGCGCTCCTCCAGGATCTCCTTCCAGAGGAAGGTGGAGGCGATGCCCTCGTCCCAGGGGATGTAGCCGATGGTGATGTTCTTGCCCTTGCCGACGTCCGTGGCGGAGGTCGCCTTGGTGCCGGAGGAGGAGCCGAAGACACCCATGCCGCCGGCCACCAGCGCGAGGACGACCACGCCGATCACGGCGAACGCCGGGCGGGGGCGATAGTTCCAGGGCTTGGCGGTGCCGGCCGCGCGGGCCTTGGCGGCGGCGCGGCGGCCGAGCGGGGAGATCTGGGTGCCGAGCGCACTGGTCATCCGGTCGAGGTAGATCGCGAGGACGACGATGCCGACGCCCGCCTCGAAGCCGAAGCCGATGTCGAGCTGGCCGATGGCCTCGTTGACGGCGCCGCCGAGGCCGCCGGTGCCGACCATGCCGGCGATGACGACCATCGACAGGCCCAGCATGATGACCTGGTTGATGCCCGCCATGATCGTCGGGAGCGCCAGGGGCAGTTGGACGCGCAGCAGGGTGTCGCGCGGTGAGGTGCCGAACGCCTCGGCTGCTTCGACGAGTTCGGCGTCGACCTGGCGGATGCCCAGCTCGGTCATGCGGACGCCGGGGGCGAGCGCGAAGATCAGGGTGGCGATGACGCCGGCGGAGGTGCCGAGGCCGAAGAAGAGGATCGCCGGGATCAGCAGCACCATCGACGGCATCGTCTGGAGCAGGTCGAGAGCGGGCCGTACGACCGCGCTGACCGCCCTGGAGCGGGCCGCCCAGATGCCCAGCGGGATCGAGATCACCAGGGCGATGGCGGTCGCCACGAGCACCAGGGCGAGCGTCGACATGGCCCGGTCCCACAGGTCGAGCGAGTCGATCAGCAGGAACCCGGCGAAGGCCAGGACACCCGCGACCAGCCCGCGCAGCCACCAGGCGATCACGGCGAGGATGCCCGCGAGGAGCAGCGGTTCGGGCGCGGTGAGGACCGCGTTGATGCCGTCGTACATGCCCTCGACGACCGTCTTGATCGCGTCGAAGAGCCAGGACATGTGGGCGAGGAGCCAGTCGACACCGGAGTCGACCCAGTCGCCGAGCGGGAGCCTAGGCATGGGCGGCCACCTCCTCTGCGGATTCCCCGCCCAGGAACGCGACAAGGCGTTCCTGCGGTACGACTCCCACGACCTCGTCGGCCGCGTCGAGCACCGCGACCGGGTGCGTGAGGCGGGCGCTGAGGGCGCACAGGTCGGTGAAGGGGGTGTCCGGGGTGGCGGTCGCGCAGTCGCAGTCCGCCTCGTGGCCGTCGACGCCGGTGTCCATGACGGCGGACGCGGTCAGCACCCGGGAGCGGTCGACGTCCTGGATGAAGGAGGCGACGTAGTCGTTCGCGGGGCGGAGCAGGATGTCCTCGGCGGTGCCGGTCTGGACGATGCGGCCGTCGCGCATGACGGCGATGCGGTCGCCCAGGCGCATGGCCTCGTTGAGGTCGTGCGTGATGAAGACGATCGTCTTCTTCAACGACTGCTGCAGTTCCAGGAGTTGGTCCTGCATGTCCCGGCGGATCAGCGGGTCGAGGGCGCTGAACGACTCGTCCATGAGGAGCAGGTCGGCGTCGGTGGCGAGGGCGCGGGCCAGGCCGACGCGCTGCTGCATGCCGCCGGACAGCTCGTCGGGCCAGGAGTCCTCCCAGCCGGCCAGGCCGCACAGGGCGAGCGCCTCGCCGGCGCGCTTCAGGCGCTCGGCGCGGGGCACGCCCTGCACTTCAAGACCGTAGGCGGCGTTCTCGCGGACGCTGCGGTGCGGGAAGAGCGCGAAGTGCTGGAAGACCATGCTGATCTTGTGGGCGCGGACCTCGCGGAGTTCGCGGTCGCTGAGCGCGGTCAGGTCCTGGCCGTCGAAGAGGACGCGGCCCGCGGTCGGCTCCAGGAGTCCGTTGAGCATCCGCAGGAGGGTCGACTTGCCGGAGCCGGACAGGCCCATGACGACGAAGATCTGGCCCGGTGCGACGGAGAAGGAGGCGTCGATGACGGCGGCGGTGGTGCCGTCGGCGCGCAGTTCCTCCCGGTCGGCTCCTTCGTGGAGCCGTTCGACTGCCTGGTCGGGTCGTCTGCCGAACACCTTGTACAGATGCTCGGCTTCTAGCCTGGCTGACACGCGTACCTCTCGATCGGGGGCAGGACAGGGAGACGACGGCGACGGGCCCGAAGGCCCCTCGACGGTTGAATGTGCAACCGACATCGCTCCGAGGCCGCGCCTGCCCATGCTTCCCGCGCGCAAACACAGGAGTGGCCCAGCTCACCAGCCTGCGGTGTTGGTCCCTCCGGGTGACGGCGAGGGGTGATCGCGGCCCTGTCGTGCGGCATGATGCGAGGCGTGACCGGACGACTGATGCTCCTCGACACCGCCTCGCTCTACTTCCGCGCCTACTTCGGCGTCCCGGAGTCCGTGAAGGCGCCGGACGGGACGCCGGTGAACGCCGTGCGCGGGCTGCTCGAATTCATCGACCGCCTGGTCAAGGACCACCGCCCCGACCAGCTGGTCGCCTGCATGGACGCGGACTGGCGGCCGCAGTGGCGGGTCGACCTGATCCCCACCTACAAGGCGCACCGCGTCGCCGAGGTCCGCGAGAGCGGCCCGGACGCGGAGGAGGTACCGGACACGCTCTCCCCGCAGGTGCCGATCATCGAGGCAGTCCTCGACGCGGTCGGCATCGCGCGCGTGGGCGTCGAGCGGTACGAGGCCGACGACGTGATCGGCACGTTCACGGCACACGCCAAGGGCCCGGTCGACATCGTCACCGGCGACCGCGACCTGTACCAGCTCGTCGACGACGCCCGCGGCATCCGCGTCCTGTATCCGATCAAGGGCGTCGGCACGCTCCAGCTCACCGACGAGGCGTTCCTGCGCGAGAAGTACGGCGTCGACGGCCGCGGTTACGTGGACCTGGCACTGCTGCGCGGCGACCCGAGCGACGGTCTGCCGGGCGTCCCCGGGATCGGCGAGAAGACGGCGGCGAAACTCCTCGCCGAGTTCGGTGACGTGCCCGGGATCATGGCCGCGATCGACGACCCCAAGTCCAAGCTGACCCCCTCGCAGCGCAAGCGCCTCGACGAGTCGCGGCCGTACGTCGCGGTCGCACCCAAGGTCGTCCGGGTCGCCGACGACGTACCGCTGCCGGATGTCGACCCGACGCTCCCGCACGCCCCGCGCGATCCGGAGCTGGTGGGCGCACTGGCGGAGCGCTGGGGGCTGGGCGGATCATTGCAGCGACTGCTCACCACGCTGGGCGCGTAAGCATTGTTCTTGCCCTTTCATTCTTGCCTTTCACAGAGAATGTAGTGCTAACTTAGGTAAGCCTAAGCATGGGAATCTGGGAGGCCGTCATGGCAGAACGTCCGGCACGGAAGCCGCGTAAGCCCCACTCCGCGCAGGTCGTCCGCACCGAGCGCCTGACTCCCCACATGCAGCGCGTGGTGCTCGGTGGCGAGGGTCTGGCCGAGTTCTCGGCGGACACCTGCACCGACCATTACGTGAAGCTGCTGTTCCCGGCCGGGGGCGCGGTCTACCCCGAGCCCTTCGACGTGGAGCGCATCCGCGCCGAGTTCCCGCGTGAGCAGTGGCCGGTGACCCGCACCTACACCGTGCGGGCCTGGGACCCCGAGCACAGCGAGATGACCCTGGACTTCGTGATCCACGGCGACGAGGGCCTCGCCGGCCCGTGGGCGACCCGGGTCCAGCCGGGCGAGACCGTCCACTTCATGGGCCCCGGCGGCGCCTACGCCCCCAATGCGGACGCCGACTGGCATCTGCTCGCCGGGGACGAGAGCGCGCTGCCCGCGATCGCCCGCGCCCTGGAGTCGCTGCCCGAGGGCGCCGCGGCGCACGCCTTCGTGGAGATCTCCGGCCCCGAGGAGGAGCAGAAGATCGACTCCGCCGTCGAGGTCGTCTGGCTGCACCGCGGCGACCGCCCGGTCGGCGAGGCGCTCGCCGAGGCCGTGCGGGCGCTGGAGTTCCCGGAGGGCCGGATGCACGCGTTCGTGCACGGCGAGGCGGCCTTCGTGAAAGACCTCCGCGCCCTGCTCCGCGTCGAGTTGGCGATCCCGCGCGAGGACCTTTCGATCTCCGGGTACTGGCGTCTGGGCCACAACGAGGACGGGTGGCAGGCGTCGAAGCGGGAGTGGAACGCGAAGATCGAAGCGGAGCAGGAGGGCGTTGCCGCGTAGGTGCGCCCATGGGGGTGCCACGACGGACCGTTGGCGTGTGCGGCGCCGTCGTGGCTGGCCGCGCCCGCGCGGCGGAGCCGCAAATCGACACAGCCCCGCGCCCCTTTGGGGCGCTACACCGACCGCTGATACGACCTGAACGTGCGGATCGACAGCCATACCGCTGCCACCGCCAGCCCCAGCAGTGCGCCGCCGCGGCTGAGGACGTCGCCCCAGTCGGGGTGTTCGCTCATCGCCGAACGGCCTGCCACCATCGCCCAGTTGAGTGGGTTGAAGTCGGCGATGTGCCGCATCCACGAGGGCATCTGGGACGGCGCCATGAAGGCGCTGGACAGGAACGTCAGGGGCAGCAGCAGGAAGGTGTTGATGCCGATGATCGACTCCCGTTGCTGCACCAGCATGCCGAGCGCGTTGGACAGTGCCCCGAAGATGGTCCCCAGCAGCACGGAGGCCACCACCAGGATCGCGATGCCGCCGATGCCGCCCGGGTAGTCGGCGCCGCCGAGCAGTCCGAGCAGCACGATGATCGCGGACTGGAGCGCGGTGACGAGGCCGTTGTTGACGACGTTGCCGTTCATCAGCGCGGCCCGGCTGACCGGAGTGGTCAGGAAGCGGTTCAGCGTGCCGCGCTGGATCTCCTCCAACGTGCCCATGCCCGCCCACATGTTGGAGCTGAGGGCGCTCATCACGACCACGCCCGGGACGAGGTAGTCCAGGTACGAGGTGGTGCCGAAGCCGCCGAGCTCGACGACCTTCTTGAAGAGGTTGCCGAACAGGAACAGCCAGATCACCGGCTGGATGAGGGTGATGACCGCGAAGGCGGGCTGCCGTGCGAACACCATGAGTTGACGCTGCGTCATGTACCAGGTCTGCGATACGGCGGTGCTCATCGCGCACCTCCGGCGACCGCGAGCCGCCCGGTGCCGTTCGCGTCGGCCTCGGCGTAACGGCGGCCCGCGTAGCGGAGATAGACGTCGTCCAGCGAGGGTCGGGCGACGGTCGCGCTGGCGACCCCGACACCGGCCCGCTCGAACGCCGCCAGCAGGACCGGCATCGCGGCCGCTCCGTCGTCGGCGCGGGCACTGACGCGGCGCCCGTCGACCAGCACCTCGCGCACGCCCGGCAGTCCGACGAGGGTGCCCCGCAGCAGCGTACGACCGGCGTCACCGACCGCTTCCCGCAGCTCCAAGTGGACGGCGTCGCCCCGGAGTTCGCCCTTGAGCGAGTCGGGGGTGCCCTCCACGACGACCCGGCCGCGGTCGACGATCGCGATGCGTTCGGCGAGCCGGTCGGCCTCTTCGAGGTAGTGCGTGGTGAGCAGGATGGTCAGCCCCTCCTCCCCCGCCAGCCGGCCGATCTCGTCCCACATCGCGGTGCGGGCCTCCGGGTCGAGGCCGGTGGTGGGTTCGTCGAGGAAGAGCACCTCGGGCCGGTGCACCAGGCCGAGCGCCACGTCCAGGCGGCGGCGCATACCGCCGGAGTAGCCCTTCACCGGGCGCTTGGCGGCGTCGGCGAGGGTGAAGCGGTCGAGGAGTTCGTCCACCCGCTTCGCGAGGGCGGCGCCCCTCAAGCCGTAGAGCCTGCCCTGGAGTTGGAGGTTCTCGCGGCCGGTCGCCGTCGGGTCGGCGCCGGAGTTCTGGGCGACCACGCCGATCGCGCGGCGGACCCGGTCCGGGTGGCGCAGCACGTCGTGGCCGGCGACGGTGGCCGTGCCGGAGTCGGGCCTGGCGAGGGTGGTGAGGATCTTGACGGTGGTGGACTTGCCGGCGCCGTTCGGCCCGAGGAGGCCGAAGACGGTGCCGGGCTCGACGGTGATGTCCATGCCGTTGAGGGCGGTGACATCGCCGGAATAGGTCTTGATCAGTTGACGCGCCTCGACAGCGGGCGCACGGGTACTGCCCATGACAGCTCTCCAAAGGAATGAGCGGATGTGCGATGTGAAAGATCACGACTGATCCGCGTGAAGAGCGCCCGGCTATCCTGGGTGTGCCGCACCTCGATCGCCTGGCTTCGCCGCACGGCGGGTCAGTTCGGGGTTCGTGACCCCGGCGGGGCTGCTCCAACAGCCCGGTCGGGGTTCTTCGTGTCTAGGTGAACTCCGTCGGCAGCTCCCCCGTTTCGTGGAAGTGGCGCCAGCCCTCGACGCCGGGCAGTGAGCCCTTCTTGATCTCGTCGACGAGACCCCGGATCCACTCCGCCTGCGCCTGGACCATGTGCAACTGGTACTCGCTCTCCACCAGGAAGAGCCGGGGCAGCGTCTCGTACAGCTTCTCCAGCGCACCGCGCGCGCTCGCCGCCTGGAGGTCGAGGTTCTGCACCCGCTCCTCAAGGAGCCGCACCACCTCGTCGGGGTGGATGACCCCGACGAGCGGGAGCGCGGTCTCGAAGATCGGGAACTCCTTGACCGGCACGGCGAGCAGGTCGGAGAGCCACTCGACGGCTTCCTCGCGCCCGGCGTCGGTGATGCCGTAGACCGTGCGCTCGGGGCGGTTCCCCTGCCGCTCCACGTCGGTGACCTCGACGAAGCCGTGTTTCTCCAGGTTCTGCACGACCGTGTAGAGCGAGCCGTAGTTGATCTTCGTGGTGCTGTCCTTGCCCTGGCGGCGCAGGGTCTGGGCGATCTCGTACGGATGCATCGGGCCCTGCCAGAGGGTGACCAGCACGGTGAGCGCCAGCGGGTTGCCGAGCTTGCGGCGCTTGGGCGGCATGGCCATACCTCGCTTCCGAATATCCGTGGCCGAACATATCGCGAGTGCGCGGCGAGCGTCAACACACACGATGTATCGCGTATTGGCCACGATGGCAAGAGCGTGAGGACTTAGGCCCGCCGCGGACACGGCGGCGTGACGCGGCCGAAACAGCCCCTCCCTAATTTCTGTCACCCGACAGGAATTCAGCTGTCGCCGTCAGGATTCCGCTCTCCTGCGCCGAAGGCAGGTGCCGCCGTGACCACAACAGCCCCCTCCGACATACGCCCCGATCCGCCCGACTCCCCCTCCCCCGCCTCCGACGACGGCTCCCTCGCGGAGTTCGGCTACCGCCAGGAGCTGCACCGCAGCCTCGGCCGGTACGCGTCGTTCGCGGCCGGTTTCTCCTTCATCTCCGTACTGACGACCGTCTTCCAGTTCTTCGCCTTCGGGTACGCGTTCGGCGGCCCCGTCTTCTTCTGGGCCTGGCCGGTGGTCCTGGTGGGCCAGTTGCTGGTGGCGGCCTGCTTCGCGGAACTGGCCGCGCGCTACCCGATCTCGGGCGCGATCTACCAGTGGTCGTCGCGTCTCTCCAACGCGACGTTCGGCTGGTTCGCGGGCTGGATCATGGTGATAGGCCAGATAGTGGTGGTGGCGGCAGCGGCGCTGGCCCTGCAAATGGTCCTGCCGGCGATCTGGTCGGGCTTCCAGCTGGTGGGGACGGACCCGGCTCCCACTTCCCCCGACGGCGCGGCGAACGCGGCGGTCCTGGGCGTGATCCTGCTGGTCCTGACGACACTGGTGAACATCCTCGACAACCGCGTGATGTCGATCATCAACCGGGTCGGGGTGACGGCGGAGATCATCGGCGCGATCCTGATCATCGTCCTCCTCCTGACCCACTCGAAGCGCACCCCGACCATCACCTTCCACACCACCGGCAGCCTGGAGGGCGGACTGCTCGGCGCCCTGCTCGTCGGCTCGTTCACGGCGGCGTACGTGATGATCGGCTTCGACAGCGCGGGCGAGATGAGCGAGGAGACCCACAACCCGCGCCGCACCGCGCCCCGCACGATCCTCACCGCGCTCACCGCGGCGGGCCTGCTCGGCGGCCTGATCATCCTCGGCGGCCTCCTCGCCGCCCCCAGCCTGACCGACGGCCACCTGGGCGTCGACGGCCTCAGCTACGTCCTCACGAGCAGCCTCGGCGACGGCGTCGGCAAGGCCCTGCTGGCGGACGTGGTGGTGGCGATAGCGGTAGCCACCCTGGCCATCCAGACAGCGGCCTGCCGCATGCTCTTCTCGATGGCCCGAGACGCCCAACTCCCCTTCTCCGCCCGCCTGTCCAAGGTCAACCCCCGCACCGGCATGCCCAGCGCCCCCGCCATCGTCGTAGGCATCCTCTCGGCCACCCTGCTCCTCCTCAACTTCGCCTCCCCGGACGCCTTCCTAGCCATCGGCACCACCTGCATCGTGATGCTGTACCTGGCCTACGCGATGGTGACGGGCCCGCTGCTGCTCCGCCGCGTGCGCGGCGAGTTCGAGGTGGACGGCACGGACGAGACGGGCGCGCGGTTGTTCTCCCTGGGCCGGTGGGGGGTGCCGGTCAACGTGCTGGCACTGCTCTACGGCCTCGTCATGACGGTCAACCTGGCGTGGCCGCGGGCTGCTGTGTACGACCCGGCGGGTGGGCATTGGTACTTCCAGTGGTTCACGGTGTTGTTCCTGGTCGTGACGGTGGGGGCGGGATTCGGGTTCCGGGCGTACCGCGCCCGCACGGTCACGGAGGAGGCTCCCGAAGCGGTCCCCGCGTGACCTGGCGACCTGACCCGACCGCCTACCCTTGATCGCAATGACCCGAAAACGCCGTATCCCGCCCTCCCCCCTCCCCCAACGCGACGGAGTCGACCCGGTGCGGGTCCGCCTGCCCCCCGAAGAGTCCTGGACCACCGTGCGTGAATACCTGGTGGACCGGCTCTCGGGGGCGGGCGACGGGGTCGTCGATCAGATGATGGACGACGGGCTGTTCGTCGGGGTGGACGGGGCGAGTGTGGCCGGGTTGCCGTACGAAGCCGGGATGTTCGTGTGGTTCCACCGGGAGCTGCCCGTCGAAGTGCCGGTGCCTTTCGCCGTGGACGTCGTGTACCGCGACGAGCACATCGTCGTCGCCGACAAGCCGCACTTCCTCGCGACCACCCCGCGGGGCAGTCACGTCGTCGAGTCGGCGTTGGCGCGGCTGCGCAGGGAGTTGGGGATCCCGGCACTCGGGGCCGCGCACCGGCTCGACCGACTCACCGCCGGGCTCGTGCTGTTCACGGTGCGGCCCGAGGAACGGGGCGCGTACCAGGCGCTGTTCCGGGAGAAGCGGGTGCGGAAGGAGTACGAGGCCGTCGCACCGTACGATCCGGGCCTCGACCTTCCTCGTACCGTGCGCAGCCGGATTCTGAAAGAGCGCGGGGTGATGGCAGCCCAGCAGGTCGAGGGTGAGGTCAATGCCGTCAGCCGGGTCGAGTTGGCCGAACAGCGCGGCGACGGGCTCGCCCGGTACCGGCTCGTGCCCAGTACCGGGCAGACCCATCAACTGCGGGTCCACATGAGCGCGTTGGGCGTGCCCATCCTCGGTGATCCGCTGTATCCCGTGGTGACCGACCCCGTGCCGGACGGCGACTTCCGGCGGCCGCTCCAACTACTGGCGCGGGCACTGGAGTTCACCGATCCGGTCACGGGGGCCGAGCACCGGTTCCGTAGCGGGCGGGTGCTCGAAGCCTGGGCCTCGTACGAGGACTGGGACGGTCAGTAGCCCCGCCACCACCTCAAGAACCTTTGCCACGCGCCCAGTTGGTGTACCGGTTCCGGCGTCGCCACCGGCTCCGGCGGTGCCGTCGGCTCGGCGGCCCGGGGCAGCGGCGCCGATGCCGGCTGCGGGTCGGACGGCATGCCGACGTGCCAGGTGTGGCGGGGTTGCGGAACCGCCGCGTGGCCCGGCTTCTCCGAGACGTCCTGCGGGGGCTTCGGGGCGAACTGCACCGGCAGCTCCACCAGGTGACGCGAGGCGATCGACGACGTCCAGCTCAACTCGTCCTCGTCGCAGTCGAGTTCGATGTCCGGGAGGCGCATCAGCAGCGCGTCCACCCCGGTGTCGGCGATGGCGCGGCCGATGTCCTGGCCGGGGCACTCGTGCGGGCCGCCGCCGAAGGCCAGGTGGGAGCGGTTGCCCATCATGTTGGCCTTGAGGTCGGGGCGTACCCGGGGGTCGACGTTGCCCGGCGCCGGTGCGAAGAGCAGGCCGTCGCCCTTGCGGATGCGCTGGCCGCCCAACTCCGTGTCCTGCTTGGCGAAGTAGGCGAAGACGGTGGAGAACGGCGGCTCGTCCCACAGGGACTGCTCGACCGCCTCCGGCACCGTCATCTGCCCGCCGTTGAGCTGGGCGCGGAAGCGCGGGTCGGTGATGACCATGCGCAGCGCGTTGGCGAGGAGGTTGGTGGTGGCCTCGTAGGCGGCGAAGAGGACGAGCCGCAGGTGCTCCCTGACCTCGTCGTCGCTGAGCCCCGCCGGGTGCATGACGAGGTGGCTGGTGAAGTCGTCGGCGGGCTCGGCCCGGCGCAGCACCGTGAGCCTGCTGAGCGCGTCCATGACGTACTGGTGGCTGACGATCGCGGTCGCGGAGCCCTTGAGGGCGTCGCGGGCCGCCTCCACCATCTGCTCGTTGTACTCGTCGGGCATGCCGAGGATCTCGCACAGCACGGCCATCGGCAGGTGTTCGCAGAACTGGCCGACGAGTTCGGCGTGGCCCTGCTCGCAGAAGGTGTTGGCGAGGATCTGGGTGTAGCGGTTGATGTGCCGGCGGATGCCGCGCGGGTCGATGGTCGACATGGCGCCGGTGACCGCGCCGCGCAGCCGCAGGTGCTCGTCGCCCTCGGCGTGCGAGGCGATGGGCTGCCAGGCGATGTGCGGCATCAGCGGGTGGTCGGGCTTGACCATGCCCTCGCGCAGCGGCGTCCAGACCCGGCTGTCCCGGCTGAACTGCGAGGGCGTACGCACCATGTGGAGGTTCTCGGTGTGGCCGAGGACGACCCAGATCGGCACGTCGTCGTGGAGCAACACCGGTGCCACGGGGCCGTGTTCGGCGCGGAGCTTCTCGTAGAGGGCGCCCAGGTCCGCCGCTTCGGGGCCGTACAGCCGGTGCAGTCCCCCGGGCCCCTGGCCGTGCGCGGGGCAGCCGGGGGGCGGGCCGAGCCCGGTGTCGTCCGTATCGGTCGGGGAGTGGTGTTCAGGCGTCACGGTGATCGCTCCGAAAACTGAGGTGGATCCGGTGTCGGGGGAGTTGGGCGGGTCAGGTCAGTGAGCCCGTCATCGCCAGGGAATGCAGGAAGCGCATCAGGGTCATCAGGACGTCCCGGCTGGAGGCACGGCGGCGCGCGTCGCACTCGATGATGGGGATGTCCGGGGACAGGTCGAGCGCCGTACGCAGGTCCTCGATGGGGTAATGCGGGCCGTCCGGGAAGGAGTTGACCGCGATCACGAACGGCACCCCGCGCTCCTCCAGCCGTCCTATGACGTCGAAGCTGACTTCGAGGCGCCGCGTGTCGATCAGCACCACCGCGCCCAGCGCGCCCTCGAACAGGCCGTTCCACAGGAACCAGAAGCGTTCCTGGCCGGGGGTGCCGAACAGGTACAGCACCAGTTGGTCGGTGATGCTGATGCGGCCGAAGTCCATCGCGACGGTGGTGGCCGTCTTGCTCTCCGAGCCGTAGTTGTCGTCGACGCCGACGCCGGCCTGCGTCATGGTCTCCTCGGTGGTCAGCGGCCTGATCTCGCTGACCGAACCGACCATGGTCGTCTTGCCGACCCCGAAGCCGCCGACGATCACGATCTTCACCGCGGCCTGGGCCGTGTGCGGGAGATGGTCCTCGGTCCGAGGGCCCGTGACGGTGTCAGAGCTTTTGAAGTCCATGCATCACCGCTTCGAGGAGGGAACGGTCGGGGAGCGCCTGGCGGACGATCGGGGCGCGCGCCTGCACCAGTTCGGCCGTCAGCAGCTCGGTGAGCAGGACGGTCACCACGCTGTACGGCAGGTTGAGGTAGGCCGACAGCTCGGCCACGGACAGCGGGGCGATACAGAGCCCGAGCAGGGCCGCCTGCTCCGGAGTGGCCGACTGCGGCGCGTCGGAACGCGCCACGATCAGCGTGACCAGGTCGAGTTCGGCCCGGTCACCGTCCTCGGTCGCGCCGGTGAGCACGTACAGCCGCTCCGGAATCTTTCCTTCGCCCTGCTTCTTGGCGGGCTCGGGCGGCGGTCCATCCTTCGGATGTCGCCGCTGGCGTTGCGGAGGAGTCATACGGTCTGCCCGTTGCGCCTCGGCGGGCTGGTGAGGTGGGCGCCGATTCTGACGACGAGGTCACGCATGCGGTTGCTCATCAGGCCGGGCTCGGCGACGACGTCGGACAGCACCGCCAGGTAGGCGTTGGCGCCCGCGGCCATCAGATAGAAGTAGCCGCCGTTGATCTCGATGATGACCATCTTCATCCGGCCGTCGCTGCCCGGGATCTCGGAGGCGACGGCACCCGCCAGGCTCTGCAGTCCGGCACAGGCCGCGGCGACACGGTCGGCCGCGTCCGGGTCGCCGCCGTAGCGGGCGATGCGGAGTCCGTCGGCGGAGAGCACGACGATCTGCTGGATGCCGGGCACGCCGTCGGCGAGATCCTTGAGCATCCAGTCGAAGTTGGCTCGCTGCTGGATCACTTGAGGTCCCCCTCGTCGTCGGCCTCGACTCGGGCCGGCTCGGTCTTCTGGGTGAAAGCGGTCGGGTCCGGGTCACCCTTGAGGCCTTCCATGAACGCCTCGACCCACAGGCCCGGTTCGGGTTCGTCCTTCTTCTCCGGCTCGGGCTCGGGCGTACCCCACGCGGAGCGGGCCTCCCGTGCGGCGGCCTCGGCGCGCTCGGCGGCGGCCTGTTCGGCGTACCGCTGGGCGAGCGGCACCTTGACCCGGCTGCGGCGCTGCGGCAGACCGCCCGCCGTCCACTCGGTGACCTCGGGAACCTCGTCCTCCATGCTCACCGAGGCCGGGATGCGCGGGCTCGTGGGGCGACGCCGCTTGATCGTGCGCTTGGGGCCGTCGACCGCGCCGAGTTCGGCCTTGGGCATGGCGGTGGCGCCGATGCCGTGGGCGAGTCCGGGTGCGGTGCCGGGGGTGAGCATCTCGCTGGGCACGATGAGGACGGCGCGGACGCCGCCGTAGGCCGAGGCGCGCAGCGAGATCTGCATGTTGTACGTCGCGCAGAGCCGGCCGACGACCTGGAGGCCCAGGCGCGGACTCTCGCCGAGGTCCTGGAGGTCGGTACCCGCCTTGGCGCGCTCCAGCATGCCCTCGGCGCGGGCCCGCGACTCCTCGCTGAGGCTGACGCCGCCGTCCTCGATCTCGATGGCGACACCGGTCTGTACCTCTACGGCGGTGACGTGCACCTTGGTCTGCGGGGGCGAGTAGCGGGTGGCGTTGTCGAGGAGTTCGGCCGCCGCGTGGATGACCGGCTCGACGGAGATGCCGCGGATGTTGACCTTGGCGATGGAGTGCAGCTCGATGCGGCGGTACTCCAGGATGCGGGACATGGCGCCGCGCAACACGCTGTACAGCGGCACCGGTTCGGGCCACTGGCGGCCGGGGCGGCCACCGCCGAGCACCGAGATGGAGTCGGCGAGCCGGCCGATCAGCGCGGTGCCGTGGTCGATGCGCAGGAGGTCGTCGAAGACCTCGGGGTTACGGCCGTGGTCCTCCTCCATCTCCCGGAGTTCCTTGGCCTGTTGGTGGACGATGGCCTGCACACGGCGGGCGATGCTGACGAAGGAACGCTGCGCGGAGTCACGCATGTTCTCCTCGCGCTGCACGATGTTGAGCACGGTCCTCAGCAAGTCGCGCTGCGGCTTGGGAAGTTGCCGCCAGTCGGGATCCGCGTCGACGACTTGGCGAATCACCTCTCCGGGGGATTCTCCACTGCTGAGCCGGTACAGCGTGGCGGGCAGGATCTCCTGGCCGAGGCGGACCATCTCCAGGTTCTGGTCGGCGAGCCGCCGTTCCAGATACGCGGTGTGACGGTCGTGCTCGACGCGGAGGTCCCGCAGGTTGCGTCCGCGGCGGACGGCTTCGGCCGCCGTCACGATCACCAGAAGGGTGGCGACGGCTCCGCACCAGCCGACGGCGATCCGGGCAGGCCCCGCCACCAGGGCGACGGCGGCCCCGGTCGCCGCGGCCATCACTATGGCAGGCGGCAACAGCACGCGCGCGTAGGGAAGTTCACGGCCACCGGGGGGCGATTGAACACTCACCATGTATGCCCTCTAAAGACAGGTCGGCTGGGGGGATCGGGGAACTCTGGGGGGAGCTTCTGTATCTTTTGCATGTTTGGGAACAAGTGCACGAATACAGCCCAACTCGGTGCACTGCGGGCGAGCTTAGTCCGACCGGATCACCGCTGTGTCATATTCAGCAAGCCCCTGAAAAGGGACATGAAAGAGGAGTACCCTCAGCCCATTTACACGCTGAGGCCTCATTCGCACACAGCGAGTTACGACGCATGGGCATACGAATATCACTCACCGTAACGAGTGAAGCATCCGTTCCGGATCAGCTGCCGGCGATGCGCAGCGCGGCGTCGGCCGTCGCCTCCGCGAAGGCGGACACCGGCCGCTCGGGGTCGGAGCGGTGCACGAGGATGACACCCTCGATCAGCCCGAACACCAGATCCGTCCGCAGCTCCAACTCGCTCTTCGCGAGCGCGCCACCGGCTGCGGTCGCGGCGAGCAACTGCCGGTAGGCGTCCTTGAGTTCGGCACGTACGGCATGAAATCCGGCGAACCGCTCGGCGCGCACTTCGGGCAGCAGATACAGCCCGCCGAGATTGTGCGAACCGCCGCACAGCAGCTCGACGTCGGTACGGCACAGCTCCCACAACCGGCCCTCGGCCGGGGTCGCGTCGTCCGCGAGCAGCTCCCGGGCGTACGTCAGCGAGGGCGTGACCGTGGACTCCAAGAGGTCCGCGAGCAGCTCCTCCTTGCCGGAGACGTAGTGGTACATCGACGCCTGCCGCATGCCCGCGCGCTCGGCGACGGCCCGGGTGGTGGTGGCCGCGTAGCCCCGGGTGGTGAACAACTCGGCGGCGGCGGAGAGGAGTTCGGCACGCGGTTCGAGCCCGCTGTCCGGCCGCTGGTCGGCCCGCGGCCGGCCGACCCGACGGCCCCTCTGTGCACCCGTTGTCCCCATGCGTTCGATCCTCGCACACGGCCCCGGACCGCGGACTCCCGGTGATCTTCGTGAGGGCTCGGTAACCGAGCGGCAACACCCGGGCAACCCCGGCGACCCGCCCGCCTCCTAATTTCTGTCGAGCGACAGAAATGCCGCACGACCACGACGTCCCCGCAGCCGGAGGTCCCCCGCGATGGCGACAGCGACCACTTACGGAGCCCGCGACCACGCCCGCGCCCAGGAGGGCAGGCGGGCCGAGGCGATGCCCGTCGTCCCGGCCGGCGACTGGCCGGCCCCGCCCTGCGAGGCGGGCCACCTGGTGTGGGCCGAGACCGTCGCGGGCGGCAACTACACCCACCGCGTCCTCGCCCGCGGCACCGAACTCCGCCTGACCGACCTGCGCGGCGACGCCTGCGCCCACCTGCTCCTGTACGCGGCCGACCGCCCCTGGGAACGTCTGAACGTCGCCGACACGGTCAAGGTCCAGTGGAACGCCTACCTCGGCGAGGGCCAGCTCCTCCTCTCCGACCAGGGCCGCGTCCTCGCCTCCCTCGTCGCCGACACCTCCGGCCGCCACGACGCGCTGTGCGGCACCTCCACCCTGGTCCGGAACACCGAGCGCTACGGCGACGGCTCCCCGCAGTCCAACTCCCCAGCCGGACGTGAGCTGTTCAAGCTCGCCGCCGCCAAGAACGGCCTGGAACCACGCGACTTGCCGCCCTCGCTCTCCTTCTTCCAGGGCGTCGAGATCCGCGAGGACGGCTCCCTCGACTTCACCGGCTCGACCGGCCCCGGCGGCAGCGTGACCCTGCGCGCCGAGCACGACGTGACCGTACTGATCGCGAACGTCCCGCATCCGGCCGACCCGCGCGACGACTACGTCAACTCCCCGCTGGAGGTGCTCGCTTGGCGCGCCGAGGCCACCAAGCCGGGCGACCCACTGTGGGAGGCGACCCCCGAGGGCCGCCGCGCGTTCCTCAACACCACGGAATTCCTTGCCGCAAGGGGGCTCGCATGAGCACGACCGTCGTTCCCGCCCGCGCCGCCTGGTCCGCCGTCGTCCGCACGGGCGAGACCCTCACCGTCACCGACCTGCACGGCAACCAGGCCGTCGACTTCCTCGTCTACGACGCCCACGACACGTCGGTCCGCTACAGCGCCCCCGACACCATCCACGCCCAGGGCAACCTCTTCCTCACCACCGGCAGTGTGCTGATGTCCAACGAGCACACCCCGCTGATGACCGTCACGGACGACGAGGTCGGCCGCCACGACACGGTCGGCGGCGCCTGCTCCAAGGAGTCCAACACCCTGCGCTACGGCCACCACACCTGGTCGCAGCACGCGTGCGTGGACAACTTCCTTGCCGAGGGCGCCCGTTACGGCCTCGGCAAGCGCGACCTGGTTTCCAACATCAACTGGTACATGAACGTGCCGGTCGAGAAGGACGGCACCCTAGGCATCGTCGACGGCCTCTCCGCCCCGGGCCTGAAACTGACCCTGCGCGCCGAACGCGACGTCCTCGTCCTGGTCTCCAACTGCCCCCAGATCAACAACCCTTGCAACGGCTTCGAACCGACGGCCGTCGAGATGACCATCGGGGTCCCGGAATGACCTTCGCCACGCTGCTGATCGCCAACCGGGGTGAGATCGCCGTCCGCATCATCCGCACAGCCCGCGAACTCGGCCTGCGCACAGTCGCCGTGTACTCCGACGCCGACCGCTCGGCACCCCACGTCCGGCTAGCCGACGAGGCGGTACGACTCGGCCCGGCACCGGCCAAGGAGTCGTACCTGGACGCCGACTTGGTCCTCAAAGCGGCCAAGGACACGGGCGCGGGCGCGATCCACCCGGGCTACGGCTTCCTCTCCGAGGATGCGGCCTTCGCGCGCCGCTGCGAGGACGCCGGCATCGTGTTCGTGGGACCGACTCCCGCACAACTGGACCTGTTCGGCGCGAAACACACAGCACGAGCAGCGGCGGAGGCGGCGGGAGTCCAACTGGCGCCCGGCACAGGCCTGTTGGCAGACCTCGACGAGGCGCTCACCCAAGCCGCCCTGATCGACTACCCCGTCATGCTCAAGGCGACCGGCGGAGGCGGCGGCATCGGCATGTCGGCCTGCCACTCCCCCGCCGAACTCACCGAGTCCTGGGAGCGGGTGCAACGCGTCGCCGCCGCCTCCTTCTCCTCCGCCGGCGTCTTCCTGGAACGCCTAGTCGAGCACGCCCGCCATGTCGAGGTACAGGTCTTCGGCGACGGCGAGGGCAAGGTCGTCACCTTCGGCGACCGCGACTGCTCCCTCCAGCGCCGCAACCAGAAGGTGGTGGAGGAAGCCCCCGCACCGGGCCTCCCCGACCACATCCGCACCCAACTGGCCGCCTCCGCGCGCGACTTGTGCGCCTCGGTCGGCTACCGCTCCGCAGGCACCGTCGAGTTCGTCTACGACGCGACACGCGAGGAGGCCTACTTCCTGGAGGTCAACACCCGCCTCCAGGTGGAACATCCGGTCACCGAGGAGGTCTACGGCGTCGACCTGGTCGCCTGGATGCTGCGCCTGGCCCAGGGCGAACCCGACGTCGTCCGCGACCCCGGCACCCCGCGCGGCCACGCCGTCGAGGCCCGCGTCTACGCCGAGGACCCGTCCCGCGAACACCGGCCCAGCGCGGGGCTGTTGACCCGGGTCGAGTTCCCCGACGGCGTACGCGTCGACGGCTGGGTGGAGACCGGCACCGAGGTGACCACGTCGTACGACCCGATGCTCGCGAAGGTCATCGCCTACGGCCCCGACCGCGCCCACGCGCTCCGACGCCTCGACGAGGCACTGGCCCGCACCCGCATGGACGGCATCGAGACGAACCTCGGCCTGGTCCAAGCGGCGCTGGCCGAACCGGACTTCAGAGCGGCCACCCACTCCACGGCGACCCTCGCCACCGTCACCGACCCCACCCCCCGCATCGAGATCATCGCGGGCGGCACCCTCACCACGGTCCAGGACTGGCCCGGCCGCACCGGCTACTGGCAGGTCGGCGTGCCCCCGTGCGGCCCGATGGACGACCTCTCCTTCCGCCTCGGCAACCGCGCGCTCGGCAACGAGGAGGGCACCTCCGGCCTCGAATGCACCCTCCAGGGACCGACGTTGAGGTTCACCCACGCCACCACGGTGTGCGTGACGGGCGCCCCGGCACCGGTGACGATCGACGGAACGCCGGTCCCGCAGTGGGAGCCGGTGACGGTGCCCGCAGGCGCTGTCCTGGAGATCGGCACCCCCGCCGAACACGGCCTGCGCACCTACGTGTTGTTCGCGGGCGGTCTGGACGTCCCCGCCTTCCTCGGCAGCGCGAGCACCTTCACCCTGGGCCGCTTCGGCGGCCACGGCGGCCGGGCCCTGCGCACCGGTGACGTCCTGCACGGCGGCACGGTCACCGAGGGCACCCCCGTACCCACCGCCGACCGCCCCGCCTTCGGCGCCGTCTGGGACGTAGCAGCGGTCGAAGGCCCGCACGCGGCACCGGAGTTCTTCACCGAGGACGACATCCGCGACTTCTACGCGGCCGACTGGAAGGTCCACTTCAACTCGGCCCGCACGGGCGTCCGCCTGGTCGGCCCGAAGCCCCGCTGGGCTCGCACCGACGGCGGCGAGGCGGGCCTGCATCCGTCCAACATCCACGACACCCCGTACTCGGTCGGCGCCGTCGACTACACGGGCGACATGCCGGTCCTGCTCGGCCCCGACGGCCCGTCCCTCGGCGGCTTCGTCTGCCCCGCGACGGTCATCAGTCAAGAGCGCTGGAAACTGGGCCAGTTCAGGCCCGGCGACACGGTCCGCTTCGCCCCGGTGAACGTCGACGGTTCGCCCCGCCCCGACATCGTGGACGGCGGCATCCTGGCCAGGGACGGAGACGTCACCTTCCGCCGCAGCGGCGACGACAACCTCCTCGTCGAATTCGGCCCCATGCAGCTGGACTTGGCGCAGCGCATGCGGGTCCACGCCCTGATGGAGGCGGTGTCGGAGGCCGACTTCGAGGGCGTCACGGACCTCACCCCAGGCATCCGCTCCCTCCAGATCCAAACGGACCCGAGTCGCCTACCTCAGTCCGAACTCCTCACCTCCGTAAGGGAGATAGCAGCTTCCCTGCCCCCCACCGACCAACTGATCGTCCCCTCCCGCACGGTCCACCTCCCCCTCTCCTGGGACGACCCGGCGACCCGCGAGGCCATCGCCCGCTACATGGCCGGCGTCCGCGACGACGCCCCTTGGTGCCCTTGGAACATCGAGTTCATCCGCCGCGTCAACGGCCTGGATTCGGTAGAGGACGTCTACGCCACGGTCTTCGACGCGGAATACCTCGTACTCGGCCTGGGAGACGTCTACTTGGGCGCGCCCGTGGCAACCCCTCTGGACCCCCGCCACCGCCTGGTGACGACGAAGTACAACCCGGCCCGCACGTGGACGGCCGAGAACTCGGTCGGCATCGGCGGGGCGTATCTCTGCATCTACGGCATGGAGGGCCCCGGCGGCTACCAGTTCGTGGGCCGTACGACCCAGGTGTGGTCGGGCTGGCAGCAGCGCGGCGCGTTCGAGCAGGGCTCGCCCTGGCTCCTCCGCTTCTTCGACCGCATCAAGTGGTACCCGGTGGACCCGGACGAACTCCTCGAACTCCGGGCCGACATCACCTCCGGCCGCTTCGTCCCGCGCATCGAGGAGGGCACGTTCTCGCTCGCCGAGTACGAGGCGTTCCTCACCGGGAACGCCGAGTCCATCGGGGAGTTCAGGTCCCGCCAGCAGACCGCGTTCGGCGCGGAACGCGATGCCTGGGAGGCGGCGGGCGAGTTCACCCGGGCGGAGGCGGCAGCGGCCCCGGCACCACCGCAGGCCGAGGTGACGGTCCCGGCGGGCGGACGCCTGGTGGAAGCCGAATTCGCCGCGTCCGTCTGGCAGTTGAACGTCGAGCCCGGCGACGAGGTGACAGTCGGCCAACCCCTCCTGGCCCTGGAGGCGATGAAGATGGAGTCCAGAGTCCACGCGCCCATGGCCGGCATAGTCACGGAGATCCTGGCCAGGCCCGGCGACCAGGTCGAGGCGGGCACGGCGTTGCTCGTCCTCGCCCCCGCAAGCTGAACCTCAAGCCGCACCGCAAGGAGCACAAGAACGATGTCGACCACCGTGTCCCGAGTCCGCGCCGCCTACGCCCGCATAGAGGCGGTGAACCGCCCAGAGATCTGGATCGACCTACGCCCGCAGACAGAGGTCGAGCAAGAGGCACAGGCAATCGACGAGCGAGTGACGGCGGGCGAGCAACTCCCCCTCGCGGGCCGCCTGTTCGCGGCCAAGGGCAACATAGACGTCCACGGCCTCCCGACCACGGCAGGCTGCCCGGCATACGCCTACGCCCCGGAGACCGACGCCCCGGTGGTGGCCCGCCTCCGCGCGGCAGGCGCGATCGTGCTCGGCACCACGAACCTCGACCAGTTCGCCACGGGCCTGGTCGGCACCCGCTCCCCGTACGGCGCGGTCCGCAGCGCCCACGACCCGGAGCGGATCAGCGGCGGCTCCAGCGCGGGTTCGGCGGTAGCGGTGGCCCTGGGCATCGTCGACTTCGCCCTCGGCACCGACACGGCGGGCTCGGGCCGGGTCCCGGCCGCGTTCAACGGCATCGTCGGCCTGAAGCCCACCCGGGGTCTGGTCCCCACGGCGGGCGTGGTCCCGGCCTGCGCCTCCATCGACTGCGTGACGGTCTTCGCCCGCACCCTTCCCGAGGCCGAACAGGCCCTGACCTTCATGACCTCCCCACCGGCCCGCGCCCTCCCGCCCCTCCCCCAACGAGCGCCGGGCCCCTGGCGCGTAGCGGTCCCCCCACGAGACCAACTGGGCGAACTGGACGAGGGCTGGGCAGAGGCCTACGAGGAGGCAGTCACCCGCCTGTCCGACGCGGGCGCCGAGATCCGCCCCCTGGACCTCACCCCGTTCACGGAAGCGGCGGCGATGCTCTACGAGGGTGCGTTCGTGGCGGAGCGCTATACAGCCGTAGGGGCATTTGTCGACAAGACGATCGCATCCGGCACCGAGGGCCTGGACCCCACGGTCACCGGCATCATCACCCGAGCCCGAGACATCCCGGCCCACCAGCTGTACGCGGACGAGGAACGCCTGGCCGCCCTCCGCACCCGAGCCCTCTCCGAACTGGCCGACGCGGACGCCCTGTTGCTCCCGACGACTCCGGGCCACCCCACCCTGACCGAGGTAGCGGCCAACCCCCTGGGCGCGAACGCCCGCCTGGGCCGCTTCACCAACTCCACCAACCTCTTCGACCTGGCAGCGGTGGCCATCCCGTCGGGCGAGGTGAACGGGTTGCCCTTCGGCGTGATGCTGATCGGCCCGACGTTCACGGACGACCGCTTGACGCGCATAGCGCGCGAGTTGGACCCGGAGACCTACATCGCCGTAGTAGGCGCCCACCTGACGGGCCAGCCCCTGAACCCCCAACTCCTGTCCCTGGGCGCCCGCTTCGACCGCACCACCACAACGGCCCCGGTCTACCGCCTGCACGCCCTGACAACAACTCCGCCCAAGCCGGGCTTGGTTCACGTCGGCGAGGGCGGAGCGGCAATAGAGACAGAGGTATGGCGCCTCCCGGCAGAGGGCCTGGGCCGCTTGCTGGCAGGCCTGCCCCGCCCGATGACACTGGGAAGCGTGGAACTGGCAGACGGTACGAGGGTCCCGGGTTTCTTGTGCGAGCCGGCGGCGCTGGAAAACGCCGAGGACATCACAAGCCACGGCGGCTGGCGACCGTACCTGGGCTCTTGAAGCGGCGCAAGGCCACCTCCCTAGGGGCGCGGGGAACTGCGCGACCAGCCACAACGCACCCGCACCCGCACACGGTCACCCCACAGACGAGTACGCCACAACCCCCCGAAGCAACAACTCCACAGCCTTACGCGCATTCTTCGCCACGGTGGAAGACGCCTCGCCCCCAGTAACCGGCGCCGCAGCAGAAATCTGCCCCAGAACATCGATCACCTGCTTACACCACCGAACAAAGTCCCCGGCCGGCATCTCCACCTCCCGAAGGACCTCGTCCAACCCCTTCCCACTGGCCCACATATACGCGGCCCAGGCAAACCCAAGATCAGGCTCCCGCTGCCCAACCCCCTCGGTCTGAGTGATCCGGAAATCCTCCTCAAGGGCGTCAAGCCGCCCCCAGATCCGCACCATCTCCCCGAGCGCGGCCTTGGCCGCACCCGACGGCACCTTGGGCACCGTCGCGTCGTCACTGACCCGCGCCTCGAACACCAACGCCGAGACGCACGCGGCGAGTTCAGCAGGAGCAAGCCCCTCCCAAACCCCCTCCCGCAGACACTCACTGGCAAGCAGATCAAGCTCGCCGTACAGCCGCGCCAGCCGCTTCCCGTGCTCGGTGACCTCGTTGCCCCGCAGGTAGTCCAGGTCGGTCAGCAGCGCGACGATCCGGTCGAAGGTCCGGGCGATCGTGTTCGTCCGCCCCTCGATCCGCCGCTCCAACTGCGTCGTGTCCCGCTGCAGCCGGTGATACCGCTCGGCCCAACGCGCGTGATCCTCACGGTCGTTGCACCCATGACACGGATGCGCCCGGATCGCCGTACGCAACTGCGCGATCTCCCGGTCGTCCGCAGCCTGCGAGCGCTGCTTGCGGGCCCGCTCCGGCGGAATGTGCCCGGCCTTGGTGCGCAGCGCGGAGGCGAGGTCCCGACGGGACTGCGGGGAACGGGCGTTGAAGGACTTCGGGATCCGCATCCGGTCCAACGCCTCGACGGGAACGGGGAAGTCCATCGACGCGAGCCGCTTGACCTGCCGTTCCACCGTCAGGACCAGCGGGCGCGGCCCGTCGTGCTGCTCGAAGCCGCGATGACCGTTGGACCGGCCGGCGGGCAGTCCCGGGTCCAACACCAGTGCCAGACCCGCGTACTTGCCGGTCGGGACATGGATGACGTCTCCCGGCTTGAGCTTCTCCAGCGCCACGGCGGCCTCGGCACGCCGTAGCGCCACGCCCTGCCGGGCCAGCTCGGTCTCGCGGTCCTTGAGCTCTCGGCGCAGCCGCATGTAGTCGTCGAAGTCGCCCAGGTGGCAGGTCATGGAGTCCTTGTAGCCCTCCAGACCCTCCTCGTTGCGCTGCACCTGCCGTGAGATCCCGACGACCGACCTGTCCGCCTGGAACTGCGCGAAGGACGTCTCCAGCAGCTCCCGCGACCGGTGCCGCCCGAACTGCTCGACGAGATTGACCGCCATGTTGTACGACGGCTTGAAGCTGGAACGCAGCGGGTACGTGCGCGTGCCGGCCAGTCCCGCGAGGTGCTCGGGACTGATCCCGCGCTGCCACAGCACGACGGCGTGACCCTCGACATCGATACCGCGGCGGCCCGCCCGGCCGGTCAACTGGGTGTACTCGCCGGGGGTGATGTCGGCGTGCTGCTCGCCGTTCCACTTGACGAGCTTCTCCAACACCACCGAGCGCGCGGGCATGTTGATGCCGAGCGCGAGGGTCTCCGTGGCGAACACAGCCTTCACGAGCCCGCGCAGGAACAGCTCCTCCACGACCTCCTTGAACGTCGGCAGCATGCCCGCGTGGTGGGCCGCGATGCCGCGCTCCAGGCCTTCCAGCCACTCGTAGTACCCGAGGACATGCAGGTCCTCGTTCGGAATGGACGCCGTGCGCTCCTCGACGAGCGCACGCACCCTCTCCCGCGCCTCGTCGTCGTTGAGCCGCAGCCCGGCGTACAGACACTGCTGTACGGCGGCCTCGCAGGCGGCGCGGCTGAAGATGAACGTGATGGCGGGCAGCAGGTCCTCGTTGTCCAGCCGCTCGATGACCTCGGGGCGTCCCGGTGTCCACACCCGTGAACGCGATCTGCGCTCCCGCTCCCGGTCGGCCTCGCGCATGGCACGGCCGCGCTTGCGGTCCTGGTACGAGGGGCGCTGGGCCTCCATGCGGGCCAGGCGGGTGAGGTCGGGGTTGACGGCCTTCTTGTTGCCCTCGCCCTCCTCGAAGAGGTCGTACATCCGCCGTCCGGCGAGCACGTGCTGGAACAGCGGCACGGGCCGGTGCTCGGAGACGATCACCTCGGTGTGACCGCGGACGGTGTCGAGCCAGTCGCCGAACTCCTCGGCGTTCGACACGGTCGCCGACAGGGAGACCAGGGTCACCGACTCGGGGAGGTGGATGATCACCTCTTCCCACACGGCACCGCGGAAGCGGTCGGAGAGGTAGTGCACCTCGTCCATGACCACATAGCCGAGGCCGAGGAGGGTCTGCGAACCCGCGTACAGCATGTTGCGCAGCACCTCGGTGGTCATCACGACCACCGGGGCTTCGGAGTTGACGCTGTTGTCGCCGGTGAGCAGGCCGACCTTGTCCGCGCCGTAGCGGCGGCACAGGTCGGCGTACTTCTGGTTCGACAGTGCCTTGATGGGGGTCGTGTAGAAGCACTTCTTGCCCTGCTGGAGGGCGAGGTGGACGGCGAACTCGCCGACGATCGTCTTGCCGGAGCCGGTGGGCGCCGCGACCAGCACGCCCTTCCCCGCTTCGAGCGCCTGGCAGGCCTCGATCTGGAAGGGGTCGAGACCGAAGTCGTACATCTCGCGGAAGTCCGCGAGCGCGGTGGCCTGCTCGGCTGCCCGCAGGCGGGCTGCCGCGTACCGCTCGGCCGGGGAGAGGTCCTCTGTCATCGTGCTTTCGAGCGTACCGGGCGCCACTGACAACAGGACGATCATTATCCGTTCCCACGAGTCCTCCACACACGGAGACCGGCCGCCCGCGCTGCGGGAACGGCCGGTCTCGGCGGAGTCGGAAAGGTGATCAGGTCACGTCGTCATACCCGTTGACCCGGTCGGAACCCGTGCCGCTCGCCTGCTCGGGCAGGGCTGCCCGGCCGGCCGAGACGGCTTCGATCTCGCCGATGTCCTCGGGGGTGAGGTCCAGGTCCGAGGCCTCGTCGTCGTCCGGTCCCTCCGCGTCGCGGCGGCGCTTGCGCCGGTCGTTGAGCAGGGAGAAGACGACAGCGGCGAAGTACAGCACCCAGATCGGCCCGGCCAGCGCCAGCATGGTCAGCGGGTCGGTGCTGGGGGTGGCCACGGCCGCGAAGACCGTGATGCCGAGGATCATGCCGCGCCACCAGCCGAGCATCCGCGTGCCCGTCAGTGCGCCCGTGAGGTTGAGCATGATCAGCAGCAGCGGCAGCTCGAAGGAGAGGCCGAAGACCAGCACCATGCGCGTGACCAGGTCGAGCAGGTCGTCGAGCGGCAGCAGGTTGTTGACGTCCTTGGGCGTGAAGCCGATCAGGACCTGCGCCGTGGTGGGCAGCACCCTGTAGGCGAAGTAGGCGCCGCCGAGGAACAGCGGAACGCCGGTGCCCACGAAGGAGAGCGCGTACTTCTTCTCGTTCTTGTGCAGGCCGGGGGCGACGAAGCCCCACAGCTGGTACAGCCAGACCGGGGAGGCCAGTACGACACCGGCCATCAGGGACACCTTCAACGCCAGTGTGAACGGCGTCAGCAGACCGTTGATCGTGATCTGCGCGCACGGCTGGGACGTCTTGGACGCCCTCGACAGCTCCTCGAAGTTCTGGGAGCAACCGACCGAGTGCAACACCGGCTTGGTGATGATGTTGACGATGTCGTTGTAGAAGAAGGCGGCCACGCAGGTCACCACGATGATGGCGAGCATCGCCTTCGCGAGCCGGTTGCGCAGCTCGCGCAGATGGTCCGCGAGGGGCATCCGCCCCTCGGGGTCCTTCTCCTTCGTGCGGGCAGACTTAGGCAACCCACGTCCTCATCTCGTGCGGCAGGCCGAGGGGGTCCCGGCCCTGCGTCAGCGCTTGGTCGTGTCCGACGGCTCGGTGACGGGACGCGCACTGGTCACGTCGCCGGGGGCCGCCTGGATGGTGCGCTGCACGGACTCGTCGGTGTTCGGCGGGCCGGCGGGGGTGGGCGTGGTGTTGCCCTCTTCCTTCATCGCCTTGGCTTCGCTCTTGAGGATGCGGGCGGACTTGCCGAGCGAGCGGGCCATGTCCGGAAGCTTCTTCGCGCCGAACAGGAGCACGATGACGACGAGGATGAGAATGATCTCGGGTGCTCCGAGCCTTCCGAACATAAGTCTTTACCTTCTCACCGAGGCGGCTGGGGTGGGGTGCTGTCCGATCGATCGGACATCTGTCCGACCTTCGTGCTGCCAGCGATCGTAACGCTCAGGGGTAAACGTGAGGCAATCCCCGTGCGTACTCCCGGTCCGCGCTCCGGGCCTCGTTATCCGGACCGCGATCAGCAGCGTACCCGCCTCCACCGACAACGTGACAGGGCAAAGTGACGCGAAGCGCATGAGGCGCGCAACTCACACCCCGCCCATATGTGACTCACAGTGCGTCCACGGAACGCGCCGTCGACACCGCCGCGCGCTCCAAGTCCTCGGCCGCCCGGTTGATGCGGTGCGCGGCGTCCGTGACCTGGAGTCCGAGCCGCCGCGCCTCCAGGAAGACCCGGACGGCGAGCACGCCGAGCACGGCGAGACCCACAAAACCCACAGCTACCGCGACCATCGCCCAGAACATGGGGCGAGCCTAGACCCTGCTACCCGACGGAGGTCAGCCGCAGGGTCCGGACCCCGCCCCCGGTGAGCAGTTCGACGATCCGCTCGCCCGCGGGCTTGCGTACGGCCGCGCCGCAGTCGGGGCAGGTGAAGGAGTAGAACGTGGTGCGGCTGGTGGCTCCGATGGCGAGGCGCAGGGCGCTCGCCGCCAGTTCGAAGTTGCCCCGGCAGTCCGGGCAGCCCGCTCTGAACATCACCGGGACCACGCTCTTCATCCCGGCGAACGCGGCGGCCACCGTCATCATCTCCGGACCACCAGAGACGCCCTGGGCACCAGAGACGCCCGGGACACCCGTCATCGTCGACTCGCTCACAGCCCCTGCTCCCTCTTTCCTTGGTCGTTCGCCTCCGAGGCGCTTTCAGCCGTTACCGAGAGGGCGCGCCCCTACGGCTCACTCCGGCCTCTCGTCAACACCGTGTACCGCGTCAACAACACCCTGCGGGCCGTCGTACGCCGTCAACGCCTCGCGGGCGGCCCGGCGGGCGCTGTCGGCGAGGTCGCTCGGGGAGACGATCCGGCCGTCGCGCCCGAGCCGCAGGGCCAGGCGTCTCAGGGACGTCGGGTCGGGGGTGCGCAAGGTAATACGCAGCCCGCCGTCGGGAAGCTCATCGGCACTGTCGTGCGGGTAGTACTCGGCGACCCAGCGCCCGCCCGGGCCGACCTCGACGACGACTTCGGGGTCCTCGGCGGCGGGCTGCACCAGCGCCTCCGACAGGTCCCGCAGTTCGATCTCGGGGGGTGCGGACGGCTCGTCGAGGATCTTGATCTCGGCGACCCGGTCGAGCCGGAAGGTGCGGCGCGCCTCGGAGCGCCGGCACCAGGCCTCCACGTACGTGTGCCCGACGCTGACGAGCCGGATGGGGTCGATCTCGCGCTCGCTCAACTCGTCGCGGGCGGGCGAGTAGTAGCGGATCCACAGGCGGCGCCGCTCCGAGATGGCGCGGTCGACGTCCGCGAAGACCCCGCCCTCGGACTCGAAGGTCACCGAGAGGCGTGCGCTGGCCCCGGCCGCCTCCCCGGCCGCAGCCTCCACCTTGGCGTTGGCCCGCAGCAGCGCCTGCCGGTCGCTCTCGCGCAGGCCCGGGAGTGTCGATACGGCGCGGGCGGCCACCAGGAGGGCGGTCGCCTCGTCGGCGGCCAGCCGGAGCGGTTCGGCTACGTCGTCAGGGTTGTGCCACCAGATACGGTCGCCGTCGGTGTCGATGTCGAGCAGGTCGCCGCCCCGGAAGCTGGTCCCGCACATGGGCAGCACGTCGAGGTCGGAGACCAGCTCGTCCTCGGTGATCCCGAAGGCGCGCGCGACGTCCTCGACGCGTGCTCCGGGGCGCTCCTTGAGATAGGTCACCAGGGAGAGCATCCGCCGGGTCTGGTCGATGGCGTTGACGGGCCTGACCGGTTTGCCTGCCACAGTTCTCTTCCGCTCCCCCTCAGCCCTTGGCCACGGCACGCAGCCGGTCCACCACGTCGGCCCGCAGCTCGGCGGGCTCCAGGACGACCACGTCGGGCCCGAACTCCACCAGCCAGGCGTCCAGCCCGTGGCCGTACGGAATCTCCAACTCGTCCCAGCCGTCCCCGAGTTCCCGAACCGCCGCGGCTTTCGCCCGCAAGGGGTACCCGGAGCCCGTGCGCAGCCGGATCAGCGCGGAGCGGTCGGCGGTCTCCCCCGCCCAGCTCGCGACGGTCTCGCGCACGGTGACGACGTCGGGGATGTCCGTGGTGAACCGCCCGTTGCGCGAACGCACCTTGCCGGTGATCCGGGACAGCCGGAACACGCGCTCGGCGCCCCGGTCCCGGTCCCAGCCGGCGAGGTACCAGTGGCCGCGCCAGCACTCCAGCGCCCACGGCTCGACGTTGCGGGGTTCGGGGCGGGCGGCGGTCGCCTTGCGGTAGTCGAAGACGACGGGACGGCGGTCGCGGCAGGCCAGCATCAGCGGCTCGAACGACGCCTCGTGCACCGGAATGCGCGGTTCCAGGGCGCCGTGCGGCTCGTACGGGTCGAGGTCCTCGGGCATCCCGGCCGCGCGCAGCTTCTGCAGCGCGCCGCTCGCGGCACCGGCGAGCCGGGCCTGCTGCCACACCTTGGCGGCGAGACCGAGCGCGGCGGCCTCCTCGGCGTCGAGGGTGATGGGCGGTAGGCGGTTGCTGTCGCGGCGGGCGAGATAGCCGACCTCGCCGTCCAGGTTCTCCACCGTCTCGATGACGAGGCCGAGTTCGCGCAGATCGTCCTTGTCGCGCTCGAACATCCGGTTGAAGGAGTCGTCGCTGCCCGCTTCGAGATAGGCCTCGATGGATTCGCGCAGCTCACGCTTGCTGAGCGGCCGCCGCGTCCCGAGCAGACACAGCGCGAGGTTCATCAGCCGCTCGGCCTTGGCAATGGCCATCGACGCCCTTCGCCTCCCTGTATGTGCTTACGAACGATGACCGTACCGCTCCGCGGAGGCCTGGCAAAAGCCGAGGGCCCATGCCCTCGCAGGCATGGGCCCCAGGTGATCGGGTCCGGTCGGAACCGGTGATCAGACGGCGATGAGGTCGACCACGAAAATCAGGGTCTCGCCCGGCTTGATCGCCGGGGTCGGGCTCTGGTTGCCGTAGGCGAGGTGCGCCGGGATGGTCAGCCGGCGACGGCCGCCGACCTTCATGCCCTGCACGCCCTTGTCCCAGCCCTTGATGACACGGCCGCCACCGAGCGGGAACTTGAACGGGGTGCCGCGGTTCCAGCTGGCGTCGAACTCCTCGCCGGTGCTGAAGGCAACGCCCACGTAGTGGACGGTGACGTTCTGGCCCGCCACCGCGATCTCGCCGTCGCCCTCCCAAAGATCCTTGATCTCCAGGTCGGCCGGGGCTTCGCCCTCCGGGAAGTCGATCTCGGGCTTCTCGATGCTCACGTCTCTGGCTCCTGCTTGTGTACGACAAGACAACTCGGACAGTCTCGCATCCCCGCCGGTGTCACGCTCCGGCCAGGGCGACCCCGACAGGGGTCACATGGCCGCCAGGATGTCCACGGAGAACACCAGGGTGTCGCCCTTCTTGATGGCGCCGCCGCTCGGCGGGGTGTCCCCGTAGGCCAGGTCCGCGGGCGCGACGATCATGATGCGGCTGCCGACCTTCTTGCCGGTGATGCCCTGGGCCAGGCCCTTGACGACCGACTCCATGTCCTTGATCGCGAACTGGCTCAACCGCCCCTGGGAGTACGTCGATTCGAACTCCTTGCCGGTGGACCAGACGACGCCCTTGAACTGGCAGAGGATCGACTGCGCCTCCTTGACGACGGCTCCGTCGCTCTCCAGGACGTAGTTCGACACCAGCTTCTTCGGCGGGTCCGCCTTCGGGATGGTGACCGAGGGGGCCTTGCCGTCGGTGTTCGTGCCGACCTTGGGCAGATCGGCGTCGGACTGCGCGACGGTCGAACCCTTGGCGGAGCTCTTGGCGTTGAAGGAGTCCTGGATGTCGATCACGAAGACCAGCGTGTCGGTGCCCTTGATGCCCGCCTGGGGACTGCCGGCCGTGCCGTATCCCCAGGTCGGCGGGATCGCCATCTCGACGCGGCTGCCGACCTTCCTGCCCGCCAGGCCGTAGCGCCAGCCGTCGATGATGCCGCCCTGGGCGAGCTGGATGACCAACGAGGTCTTGCGGTCGTAGGAGTTGTCGAAGACCTTCGCCGTCGACCAGATCTGGCCGAGGTAGTTGACCTTGACGAAGTCGCCTTCCGCCACGGCCTTGCCGCCGCCCGCGATCACCGTCTTCACCGCGAGGTCCTTCGACGGAGTGCCGGTGCCCTTGGCGACGGTCGGCTTCTCGTCGAACTTCGTGCCCGCGGTGATCGCCGGCAGCGGACCGTCCACGAGCTTCGGCGGCGGCACGGTCGAGGCCGAGGAGGACGGCGAGGGCGACGGCGACGCGCTGGCCTTACTGGAGGAGGAATCGCTGTCACCGCATCCCGCGAGCGTCACAAGTCCTGCGGGAACAGCGATAAGAACGGAGCGTCGGCGCACGGTGAAGGCCTCGTAATCGGTCGATCTTGTTGATGGCGTGCGCGCAACTCTACGGTGCGGCACGGGCCCCGTACGTGAAACGTACGGGGCCCGTGTGGCGTACCGAATATGCATCCGGGCGTCGATATCCGGATACGTTCGCCTACATTCCGGCGATCAGTTTCTCCACCCTGTCGTCCACGGAACGGAACGGGTCCTTGCACAACACCGTGCGCTGGGCCTGGTCGTTGAGCTTGAGATGGACCCAGTCGACGGTGAAGTCCCGCCGCTGTTCCTGGGCCCTGCGGATGAAGTCGCCGCGCAGCCTGGCCCGGGTGGTCTGCGGCGGAACGGACTTGCCCTCGAAGATCTTCAAGTCGTTGCAGATCCGGGCGGCTTGGCCCTTCCTCTCCAGGAGGTAGTAGAGCCCTCGGCGACGGTGGATGTCGTGGTAGGCGAGGTCGATCTGCGCCACCCGCGGGTGGGACATGGTCATGTTGTGCTTCGCCCGGTACCGCTCGATGAGCTGGTACTTCATGACCCAGTCGATCTCGGTGCCGATCCGGTCGAGGTCCCCGGCCTCGATCGAGTCCAGCACCCGGCCCCACAGTTCGAGGACCTGCGCGACGGTGCCGGTACGGATGCCGCGGCGGTCGACGAAGTCCACGGCCTTCTCGTAGTACTCGCGCTGCACCTCGATCGCGGAGGCCTCGCGTCCGCTGGCCAGACGCACCTTGCGCCGGCCCGTGATGTCGTGGCTGACCTCGCGGATCGCCCGGATCGGGTTCTCCAGGGTCAGGTCGCGCATCACCGTGCCCGCCTCGATCATGCGCAGCACCAGGTCGGTGGCGCCGACCTTGAGCAGCATGGTCGTCTCGGACATGTTCGAGTCGCCCACGATGACGTGGAGACGGCGGTAGCGCTCGGCGTCCGCGTGCGGTTCGTCCCGGGTGTTGATGATGGGCCGGGAACGCGTCGTCGCCGAGGAGACGCCCTCCCAGATGTGTTCGGCGCGCTGGCTGACGCAGTACACGGCGCCGCGCGGAGTCTGCAGCACCTTGCCCGCGCCGCACAGAAGCTGACGCGTGACCAGGAACGGGATGAGGATGTCCGCGAGCCGGGAGAACTCGCCGTGCCGTGCCACCAGGTAGTTCTCGTGGCAGCCGTACGAGTTGCCCGCCGAGTCGGTGTTGTTCTTGAAGAGGTAGACGTCGCCCGCGATTCCCTCCTCGTGCAGGCGTCGTTCGGCGTCCACCAGGAGTCCTTCGAGAATGCGCTCGCCGGCTTTGTCGTGGGTGACGAGTTCTGTCACGTTGTCACATTCGGGGGTCGCGTATTCCGGATGTGAGCCCACGTCGAGATAGAGCCGGGCGCCGTTTCGCAGAAAGACATTGCTGCTGCGGCCCCATGACACGACACGGCGGAAGAGGTACCGAGCCACTTCGTCGGGAGACAGACGCCGCTGTCCCCTGAACGTACACGTGACGCCGTACTCGTTCTCCAGCCCGAAAATGCGGCGGTCCATGACTGAACATTACGCCCGATCCCCTGTGCTGAAACGGGGTTCGACGGCTCGGTTTGGATCATTTTCCGATGAAGCCGCAACCACGGCACCCCCGCCGGGAGCTGCGAGGACCCGTCCGGTGGCCAGCAGGACCAGCAACGACACCGCCCCCGCGGCCCCCGGCACGGCGAACCCCCACAGGGCCCCACCGGCCTGTACGACCGGCCCCGCGACGCCCGTTCCGACCGACGCCCCCACGGTGAACGTCGTCACCAGCCACGAGAAAGCCTCGGTGACCGTGCCCTTCGGGGCGTGCCGGTCGACGATGATGAAGGCGCAGGCGAGGGCGGGCGCGAGGAACACCCCGGCGAGCACGGTCAGCAGCACCATGCCGACCGCGCCCGGCATGAGCATCAACGGCACGTAACACACCGCCAGCAGCCCCACCAGGACCCGCAGTCGGCGCTCCGGCACCCCGCTCCACTGCCGCGCCCCGTAGACGCTCCCGCCCAGCAGCGCGCCCAGCCCGATCGCCGCCATCAGCCACCCGTACACGACGTCACCGCCGTGCCCGTCGGCGTACGGCACGGACGCAACGGTGATCGACCCGAGCGCCATCCCGACGAACAGGAACGCGCCGAGCAGCGCGAGCAGCCCCGGCGAGCGCAGGGCGCCCAGCCAGTGCGCCTCGCGCGGCGCCGAACGCCACGCGCGCGAGGGCGGCGACACGACTACGGAGAGGGCGCCCAGCACCCCGATGACGTTCAGCACGAGCAACGCCACCGGGGCGGACCACAGCGACACGAACACCGTCACGAGCAACGGCCCCACGGTGAACATGACTTCCTGGGCGACCGCGTCCATGGCGTACGCGGTGTGCACCTGCTCCTCACGGCGCAGCACGGCCGGCCACAGCGCCCGCAGACCGCCCTCCAGGGGCGGCGCGAAGAGACCGGCGGCGGCTACGGCGACGTAGGCGAGCGGCAGTGGATCGGTGCCCCAGAAGGCGAAGACGGCCATCGCGAGCGCCGACAGGACCGCGGCGGGCAGCTGCACACGCGGCTGCCCGTGGACGTCCACCAGGCGTCCCAGGAGGGGCTGTCCGACCGCGTTGGCGATGCCGTAGACGGCAGCCAGCGCCCCCGCGAGGCTGTAGGTGCCGCCCTCCGCGCGGATGAACAGCACGATCGCGATGGCGGCGGTGGCGTTCGGCAGCCGTCCTACGAGCGTGCCCACCAGCAGGCGGGTGGCGTGCCTCGCCCTGAGGATCTCCAGATATCCCACGGCCGTCTCCCCGCCCTCCCCCTCACCGTCGCGCATGAGGTTTTACGTATAACGTCTTCTGTCATACGTACCATGTGCGCTGTTCGCGCGTCCATACGGAGTCCCTACGGAGTCCTCACCAAGGAGCAGGCCGACCGTGGCACCAGCCAGCACCCGCCCCACGAGCCGCGACGTCGCGCAGGCCGCCGGCGTCTCCCAGGCCGCGGTCTCCCTGGTGCTCGGCGACAAGTGGCGCGGCCGGGTCTCGGCCACGACCGCCGAACGCGTCCGCGAGGCCGCCCGCGACCTGGGCTACCGCCCCAACCTCGCCGCCCGCAACCTCCGCCTCGGCCGCACCCGCACCGTCCTGCTCGTCGTCCCGGTGCTGACGACGGAGTTCTTCGCCGGCGTCTACACGGGCGCCGCCCGGGTCGCCGCCGAACACGGCTTCGGCGTGGTCCTCTACCCCTCCCCCGAGGGCATCGGCCCCGCCCGCGACCCCTTCGCCTCCGCCCAGGCCGCCCTGGACGGCGTGATCGCCTCCTCCATGGCCGCCGACGCCCTCACCGCGATCCGCGGCGACCAGCTCCCCCTGGTCATGCTCGACAGCGACCCCAAGGGCAGCCTCGGCGCGGCCACCGTCAACCTGGACATCGCCGACGGCATCCGCCAGGTCGCCGACCACCTGCTGGCCCTGGGCCACCGCCACTTCCTGCACCTGGCCGCCGACGTCCCGTCCTGGACCTTCGAGGTACGCGCGCGTGAACTGGCCGCACGGGTGGGCTCCGTGGCAGGCACCTCGGTACGGACGACCCGCGCCCCCATCTCGATCGAGGGCGCCCTGGCCGCCGCCGAGGCCGCGCTCTCGACCCCGGGCTCGCGGGTGACCGCCCTGGTCTGCGACGACGACAAACTCGCCGCCGGCGCCTACAAAGCGGCCCGCCGCCTGGGCCTGCGCATCCCGGACGACCTCTCGATCACCGGCCTCGACGACCTCGCCCTCGCCACCGCCATCGACCCGGAACTCACCACCGTCCGCCTCGACGCCGAACTCTTCGGCGAACACGGCATGCGAGCCCTCCTGGCCGTCCTGGACGGCCGCGTACCGGAGGAGGGGGACATCCCGGTGGAACTGGTCGTCCGAGGCTCTACGGCGCCACCAGGCGCCGCCTGACGCCCCTGTGGCCCCCACGACGCCGCGCGCCCCGGCCGATGACCGGCCGGGGCGCGCGAGAGGCGGGGTGAGGTCGACTCACTCCTCGTCGTCGGCGTCGGACTCCTCCGCCGAGGCGTCCGCGTTCCCGCCCTCCAGCAGACGGGACAGCTGAGGGCCGACGATGCGCCGGAACTTGCGGGCCTGCGGGCGCGTACGGTCCAGGACCGCGACCTCCAGGCGCTCGGCGGGGATCTCCCGCTCGCTGCCGTTCGTGTCGCGGGACAGGGACTGCACGGCCAGCTTGAGCGCCTCGGCGAGCGTCATGCCGTCGCGGTGGCGCTGGTCCAGATACGTGCTGATCGTCTCGGCGTTGCCACCGACCGCGACCGAGCCGTGCTCGTCCACGATCGAGCCGTCGTGCGGCAGCCGGTAGATCTGATCGCCGTCCGGCGTGTCCCCGACCTCCGCGACGACCAGCTCCACCTCGTACGGCTTCTCGGCCGCACTGGAGAAGATCGTGCCGAGCGTCTGGGCGTAGACGTTGGCGAGACCGCGGGCGGTCACGTCCTCACGGTCGTAGGTGTAACCCCGGAGGTCGGCGTAGCGCACGCCGCCGATCCGCAGGTTCTCGTACTCGTTGTATTTTCCGGCGGCCGCGAACCCGATCCGGTCGTAGATCTCGCTGAACTTGTGCAGCGCGCGGGACGGGTTCTCGCCGACGAAGACGATGCCGTCGGCGAACTGCAGCACGACCAGGCTGCGGCCACGGGCGATGCCCTTGCGGGCGTACTCCGCCCGGTCGGCCATGGCCTGCTGGGGTGAGACATAGAACGGCGTCGACACCGGTATCCGTCCCTCTCTTTAAAGTTCCGTCGAAGTCACTGGATCACCTTGCTGAGAACGGGCCCGGGTCAGAGCAGCGCGGCGCGCGGGCCGTCGGGCTGCTGCAGTCGCCGCTCCAGGATCGCGCGGGCGATCTCGGAGGACTCGTCGTCGGTGAGCCGGCGGAAACCGTCCTCGGTGATCACGGTGACGATCGGGTAGATCCGGCGGGCGACATCGGGACCGCCGGTCGCCGAGTCGTCGTCGGCCGCGTCGTAGAGGGCCTGGACCACGAGGGTCGTGGCCTCGCTCTCGGTCAGCTGGTCGTGGAAGAGCTTCTTCATGGCGCCGCGCGCGAACACCGAACCGGAGCCGGTGGCCGCGTAGCCGAGCTCCTGGGAGCGCCCGCCCGTCACGTCGTAGGAGAAGATGCGGCCCTTGCCGCGGTCCACGTCGAAGCCGGCGAAGAGCGGGACCACGGCGAGGCCCTGCATGGCCATGCCGAGGTTGGAACGGATCATGGTGGACAGTCGGTTCGCCTTGCCCTCCAGGGAGAGTTGGGCGCCTTCGACCTTCTCGAAGTGCTCCAGCTCCAGCTGGAAGAGCTTGACCATCTCGACGGCAAGTCCGGCGGTGCCGGCGATACCGACGGCCGAGTACTCGTCCGCGGGGAACACCTTCTCGATGTCCCGCTGTGCGATGACATTGCCCATGGTGGCCCGCCGGTCACCGGCGAGCACCACGCCGCCGGGGAACGTGACAGCGACGATCGTCGTGCCGTGCGGAGCCTCGATGACGCCCTGCATGGGCGGCAGTTGCCGGTTGCCCGGAAGCATCCCCGGCTGGTGGTCGGAGAGGAAGTCCATGAAGGACGACGACCCAGGCGTCAGGAAGGCAGCTGGTAGACGCCCGGTGCTACGAGTGTTGGCTTCCACGCGTTTCCTTCCAGGTAGTCGGCAGCTCGGTACTCAGCTGCGGGGTCATCCCTCAACAGGCCGATGCCGGAATTGCAGTTGAAGCACAGTACGCCTCGGACCCTACCCGTCTGGTGGCAGTGATCCACATGAACCGCAGGAGCTTTCAAACAGATCGCGCAGAGCCCCATTCGCGAGGCGATCATCTCGTCCCGCTCGGCCAAGGCGATGCCGCACTCGCGCTTGAAATAACTTTGCTGGTTCCGGTCAGCCCGGCACGCATTGCAGTAACTCGCGTAGCCATCTGACGTCGTCGCGTTGAGTTCCCACTCCGAGTGGGCCTTGATCTCCCCGCACCGAGGACAGGGCTTGTGTCCGCGCGGCACTGGCACCTTGGCACGGACGGTCTTGCCCTTCGCCTCCTGACGCTGCCGGTAGTACTCCGCAGAGCACTCTCGGCAGTACGCCTGAAGTCCGTCACTCATGGCCTTGTTCTTGGCGAAGGCCGCCCGCGGCAAGATCCGACTGCAACGCGGGCAACCTCCCCCGTCGGCCAATTCGGACATTGCGCCCTATTCGCCACCCTTCTGGACAAATGACCTCACGAAGTCCTCTGCGTTCTCCTCCAGGACATCGTCGATCTCGTCCAGAACCGAGTCGACATCGTCGCTCAGCTTCTCGTGGCGCTCCTTGAGGTCGTCGGTCGCCTGCGCTTCCTCCGCCTGCTCTTCGACCTCCTCCGTGGAGCGCGTCGCCTTCTGCTGTCCGCCGCCGGTGTCCTTGGTCGCCATAACCCTCACCCCGCTCGGTTCGACGTTCTTGATCAGACCCTACTTGCAGGGACTGACATCGGCCCCGCAGTTCCTACAACGTACGGCGGCCACCTCGATGATTCCCGGCCACCGGACATTCCACCCTGTCCGGCACCGGGGATCCGAGGGGCCTGTCAGCCGCCCGACAGGACCCTGACCAGGTCTTCCGCCGTGCGACAGCGGTCAAGGAGCTCCTTGACGTGATTACGCGTTCCGCGAAGCGGTTCCAGGGTTGGGACGCGCTGGAGCGAGTCCCGGCCCGGGAGATCGAAGATCACGGAGTCCCAGGAGGCCGCCGCGACGTCGTCGGCGTACTGCTCCAGGCAGCGTCCGCGGAAGTACGCGCGCGTGTCCTCCGGAGGCGTCGTACGCGCCCGCTCGACCGTGTCCTCGTCCAGCAGGCGCTTGATGCGGCCGCGGGCCACCAGGCGGTTGTAGAGGCCCTTCTCGGCCCGTACGTCCGCGTACTGGAGGTCGACCAGCTGCAGCCGGGCCGCGTCCCAGTCGAGGCCGTCACGGCGCCGGTAGCCCTCCATCAGCTCGCGCTTGGCGACCCAGTCCAGTTCGCCGGCCAGGCTCATCGGGTCGTTCTCCAGGCGGTTGAGCGTGTCCTCCCAGCGGGCCAGGACGTCCTTGGTCTGGTCGTCCGCGTCGGAGCCGTAGCGCTCCTCGACGTATTTGCGGGAGAGCTCGAAGTACTCCATCTGGAGCTGGACCGCGGTGAGGGTCCGGCCGCTGCGGAGGGTGACCAGGCGCTTGAGGGTGGGGTCGTGGGAGACCTGGTGGAGGGTGCGGACCGGCTGGTCCACGGCCAGGTCGACGGCGATGAAGCCGTCCTCGATCATGGAGAGGACCAGCGCTGTCGTGCCCAGTTTGAGGTAGGTCGAGATCTCGGAGAGGTTCGCGTCGCCGATGATCACGTGCAGCCGGCGGTACTTCTCGGCGTCCGCGTGCGGTTCGTCGCGGGTGTTGATGATCGGGCGCTTGAGCGTGGTCTCCAGGCCGACCTCGACCTCGAAGTAGTCGGCGCGCTGGCTGAGCTGGAAGCCGTGCTCGTGCCCGTCCTGGCCGATGCCGACGCGGCCCGCTCCGGTGACGACCTGACGGGAGACGAAGAAGGGGGTCAAGTGGCGCACGATGTCCGAGAAGGGGGTCTCCCGCTTCATCAGGTAGTTCTCGTGCGTGCCGTAGGAGGCGCCCTTGTTGTCGGTGTTGTTCTTGTAGAGGTGGATCGGCTGGGCGCCCGGGAGTTGGGCGGCTCGTTCCGCCGCTTCCGCCATGATGCGCTCGCCGGCCTTGTCCCACAGGACGGCGTCCATGGGGTTGGTGACTTCGGGGGAGCTGTACTCCGGGTGTGCGTGGTCGACGTAGAGCCGTGCGCCGTTGGTGAGGATGACATTGGCGAGGCCGATGTCCTCGTCGGTGAGCTGGCTGGAGTCGGCGGTCTCCCGGGCGAGGTCGAAGCCTCGCGCGTCCCGCAGCGGGTTCTCCTCCTCGAAGTCCCAGCGGGCCCGCCGGGCCCGGTGCATCGCCGCCGCGTAGGCGTTGACGATCTGGGACGAGGTGAGCATGGCATTGGCGTTGGGGTGGCCGGGGACGGAGATCCCGTACTCCGTCTCGATGCCCATTACTCGCCGTACGGTCATGCGGCCCTCCTTGCCCGGCGGCGCCCTCGGTCGGGGGCGCCGCTCAAGTACCGCTGGCGCTCCGGTGCGTGTGCGGTGCCCGTCCCCGCACTGCGCGACTCGGCGGTACCGAAGAGCCTAGAACGGCTTTGCGCTGGTGGGGAGATCATTTGCGTCATTGCCTCACGCGCCCCTTGTTGCGGCCATGGCCTGAAAAACAGTCAGCTGCGGGTACCCGCCGAGGGCACCCGCAGCCACCCTGCTTTTTACAGGTACTGACCGGTGTTCGCCACCGTGTCGATGGAGCGTCCGGTGTCGGCGCCCTGCTTGCCGGTGATGAGCGTACGGATGTAGACGATCCGTTCGCCCTTCTTTCCGGAGATCCGGGCCCAGTCGTCCGGGTTGGTGGTGTTGGGCAGGTCCTCGTTCTCCTTGAACTCGTCCACGCACGCCTGGAGGAGGTGCGAGACGCGGATGCCCTTCTGCTTGTGGTCGAGGAAGTCCTTGATGGCCATCTTCTTGGCCCGGCCCACGATGTTCTCGATCATGGCGCCGGAGTTGAAGTCCTTGAAGTAGAGGACTTCCTTGTCACCGTTGGCGTAGGTGACCTCCAGGAAGCGGTTCTCCTCGGATTCCGTGTACATGTGCTCCACGGCCGTCTGGATCATGCTCTGGACGGTGGTGGTCTTGTCGCCGCCGTGCTCGCCCACGTCCTCGGGGTGGAGCGGGAGGCGCTCGGTGAGGTACTTGCCGAAGATGTCCTTGGCGGCCTCGGCGCCGGGACGCTCGATCTTGATCTTCACGTCCAGGCGGCCGGGGCGCAGGATGGCGGGGTCGATCATGTCCTCGCGGTTCGAGGCGCCGATGACGACCACGTTCTGCAGGCCTTCCACGCCGTCGATCTCGGCGAGCAGCTGGGGGACGATGGTGTTCTCCACGTCCGAGCTGACACCGGAACCACGGGTGCGGAAGAGGGATTCCATCTCGTCGAAGAAGACGATGACGGGGGTGCCCTCGCTGGCCTTTTCCCGAGCGCGCTGGAAGACCAGGCGGATCTGCCGCTCGGTCTCACCGACGTACTTGTTGAGGAGCTCGGGGCCCTTGATGTTGAGGAAGAAGCTCTTGCCGGTGGCCTGGCCGGTGACCTCGGCGACCTTTTTGGCCAGCGAGTTGGCGACGGCCTTGGCGATGAGCGTCTTGCCGCATCCGGGGGGCCCGTACAGCAGGACGCCCTTGGGCGGCCGCAGTTCGTGCTCCTTGAAGAGCTCGGGGTAGAGGTACGGCAGTTCGACCGCGTCGCGGATCATCTCGATCTGGCCGCCCAGACCGCCGATCTGCTCGTAGCCGATGTCGGGGACCTCTTCGAGGACGAGTTCCTCGACCTCGCTCTTCGGGACGATCTCGTAGACGTAGCCGGAACGGGGTTCGAGCAGCAGGGCGTCGCCGGGGCGGATGGTGATGTCCAGCAGCGGCTCGGCGAGCCGCACCACCCGCTCCTCGTCGGTGTGCCCCACCACGAGGGCGCGTTCGCCGTCCTCCAGGATCTCCTTGAGGGTGACGATGTCGCCGACGCGCTCGTACTCCATGGCCTCGACCACGTTGAGCGCTTCGTTGAGCATTACTTCCTGGCCGCGGCGGAGCTCTTCGAGTTCCACGCTTGGGCTGACGTTCACCCGCAGTTTGCGACCGCCGGTGAAGATGTCCGCTGTGCCGTCCTCGTTGGCCACGAGGAAGACACCGAAGCCGGCCGGCGGCTGTGCGAGCCGGTCGACTTCTTCCTTGAGGGCCACGATCTGGTCGCGGGCCTCACGGAGCGTGTTGGCGAGTCGCTCGTTCTGGGCGGACACCCCGGCCAGATTGGTCTGCAGCTCGACGATCCGCTCTTCGAGAATCCTCGTGTGTCGCGGAGAGTCGGCGAGCTTACGTCGCAGGACGGCGATCTCCTGCTCAAGGTAGGCAATCTGCCCGGACGGGTCGTCGGACCCTCGTCCCGGGCGGATGCCGCGGTTCATGTCGTCGTCGTGGGCTGCCACGGTCCTCACCTCCTCCAAGGGGAGCTGGACGCTTCCAGACCCTACCTGGGTGGGTGTCGATTGAAACCCCTAGATCACAAAGACTGTCAAGGTGTGTCGTCGGTCACCCTGCGCGCTCCCTCACGCCGAGTGGATACCCACTCAACGTGATTCAGAAGCGGACTGTTCCAAGGCCGGGTTGGTCAAAACCCTTCACGACGGACGTGAGTTGCCGTGCGAGCGCGTTCGACGCCCGACGGAAACCGGCCAAGGCGCCCCTGACTGAGAGTGTCCATGCGGACAGTGTCCGTCATGCGGCGGCACGAAACCCGAGATCGCGGAGAAAGGCCGTTCGAGCGGGCGGAGGTAGGGTCGACGATGTTCAACACCCGGCGGAAACAGGAGACATCACCGTGCAGGACGAGGCCGCGGCCGACGGCGAGGCGCTGGAGGTCTGGATCGACCAGGACCTCTGTACCGGCGACGGCATCTGCGCCCAGTACGCCCCCGAGGTCTTCGAGCTGGACATCGACGGTCTGGCCTATGTGAAGAGCCCGGACGACGAGCTGTTGCAGGACAAGGGCGCCACCACGATCGTGCCGCTGCCGCTCTTGGTCGACGTCGTGGACTCCGCCAAGGAGTGCCCCGGGGACTGCATTCACGTGCGCCGGGTCGCGGACCGGGTCGAGGTGTACGGGCCCGACGCGGCCTGAGTCTCAGCGGGTCGTCGTCAGACGTTCTGGGCGTTGCCGGGGGTGGATCGGACGAACGCGCCGTCCTGCCACTGCCACTTGGCGGTTTCCTTCACGTCGGGGCAGCAACTGGGCACGTCCGCCGTCGAGTAGCCGAGCAGTGTCGCGAGCACCGCGCCGTCGCGTACGGCGAAGTCGGTGACGGTCTCGCGGGCCTTCGGGGCGACCAGGGTGGCGACGACGCGCGGCTTGGCGGCGCCCGCTCCCTGGGTGAGGACGTAGACGCCGTCGGGCGGGGTACCCATGCCCGCGTCGCAGTGCACCACCGCGACGGTCTCCGGCCGTCCGTCGCCGTCGAGGTCTCCGGACGCCTTCTTCTGTACGACGGCCTTCACCGGGCCGCAGTCGAGCGGGAAGGCGACTCCTGTGGTCGCGGGGGCCGCGGCGGCGGGCGCGGACTTGGTCTGCGGGCCGGCGGCCTGGGCCGCGTGCGCGGAGTCGGGCTGGAGGCCCGAGGAGAGTGCCACGACGCCGGCGAGAGCCGTGGCGGTGGCGACCCAGTGGATGGGTCGGGTGTTCGTGTGTGCCAGTTCCAGTTCCGGGACGGCGGAGTGCTGCACTAGGAGTGTCTCCCGTGAGGGCTGTGCCGGTGGGGGTGGCCTGCATGTTGCCACACGGCACGGTGCGGGGGAACGGCGGGGTCGACAGTTCGTTCGCCCCGTCACACGGGAGGGTCCGACGGTGTCGGTACGTCGGAAGTCGGTGCGTCGGTCGGTGCGTCAGAAGAAAGACGCCGTGGCCGAGTTCCCGAGGATTTTCGGGAACTCGGCCACGGCGTTCGTACGTTGAGTGCGGCACAGGGCCGCCCTTGGGTGCGGCTCAGCGGCCGGCGGCGCCGCCACCATCGGCGTTCGGGCCGGTGTAGTCGTCGCCGTAGGCACCCTTGGAAGGGCGGCGGCGGCGCATCGGCGGCTCGACGCCGTCCGCGAGGCGGCGGGCGGTGAGGAGGAAGCCGGTGTGGCCGATCATCCGGTGGTCGGGGCGGACGGCCAGGCCCTCGACGTGCCAGTTGCGGAGCATCGTCTCCCAGGCGGTCGGCTCGTTGAAGGAGCCGATCTCGCGGATGGACTCGACGGTCCGCGCGAGCTGGGTGGTGGTCGCGACGTAGCAGCACAGGATGCCGCCGGGCACGAGCGCCTTGGAGACGGCCTCCAGGCACTCCCAGGGAGCCAGCATGTCGAGGATGACGCGGTCGACGTCCAGGTCGGAGAGGTTGTCCTGGAGGTCGCCGACGGTGAGCTGCCAGGCGGGGTGCGGGCCGCCGAAGTAGCGCTCCACGTTCTGCTGGGCGATCTCGGCGAAGTCCTCGCGGCGCTCGTAGGAGTGCAGCATGCCCTGGTCGCCGATGGCGCGCAGCAGGAAGCTGCTGAGCGAGCCGGAGCCGACGCCCGCTTCCACGACGCGTGCGCCGGGGAAGATGTCGGCGAAGGCGAGGATCTGCCCCGCGTCCTTGGGGTAGACCACGGCGGCGCCGCGGGGCATGGAGAGGACGTAGTCGGGGAGCAGGGGGCGCAGCGCGAGGTAGGCGACGTTTCCGGTGGTGCGGACAACGCTGCCCTCGGGAGCACCGATCAGTTCGTCGTGCGGGAAGGAACCCTTGTGGGTGTGGAAATTCTTCCCGGCTTCGAGCGTGAACGTGTAGTGGCGGCCCTTGGGGTCGGTCAGCTGAACCTGGTCCCCGACCTTGAAGGGCCCGCGCCTGCGGGCGGCACCGGTCGGTTCGGACATGTGACCAGCCTACCGGCGTTTGCCGGGGCCGCCGACCACGCGCGCGTGCGTCAGTTCGGGCGCGCCATGGCCTTCACGAAGGCGCGCTCTACGTCGGCGGCGGACAGGACGCCGTAGATCTCGCCGGTCTCCTCGACCACGAGGTACTCGGTGGCGGGGGTGGCGCGCAGGGCGTCGAGGAGGTCCTCTCCGGCCAGTTCCACGGAGACGCGCATGCCGTCCGTGAGGTCCTGGGCGAGGCCGCTGACGACGACCCAGGGGCGACGGTGTTCCGGGACGCCGACGATGGCGGCCTCGCGGACGAGGGAGAGGGGCTGGCCGTCGGCGTCGACGACGACCAGGGCGCGGGCGCCGGCGGCGTTGGCGCGGCGCAGGGCCTCGGAGAGCGGGGTGTTGGTCTCGACGGGGACCGCGCGGCGGGTGAGGTTGCGGGCGCGGAGTTCCGGGAGGTGTTCGCGCAGTCGGGCCATACGGAGGCTGTTGCCGGCGCCGGTCCAGATGATCGCGGCGAGGATCGCGGCGAGCAGCGCGTCCGTGACGGTGTCCATGCCGCTGATGTCCTCGGTGTTGGTACCGAGGGCGCCGGTCTGGGTGAGCAGCGGGAGGCCGATCAGGACGGAGACGGCGAGGGCGCGGCCGACCCAGGCGGCGGCGATGGTGCCGCTCATGGGCCTGCCGGTGATCTTCCAGACGACGGCACGGAGCATGCGGCCGCCGTCGAGGGGCAGGCCTGGCAGGAGGTTGAACACGGCCACGATGAGGTTGGAGACCATCAGGCCGGCCAGCAGCACGCCGGGGACGGTGCCGGGTTCGACGGGCAGCATGGCCAGGTAGAAGATGCCCGAGAGGATCAGCGAGAGCAGCGGGCCGACGAAGGCCAGCACGAACTCCCTGCCGGGGGTCTCGGCCTCCTTCTCGATCTCGGAGACTCCCCCGAAGAACTGCAACTGGATGCGGCGGACCGGGAGTTTGAAGCGGAGTGCGGCGACGGTGTGGGCGAGTTCGTGCACCAGGACCGAGCCGTAGAAGGCGACCGCGAAGAAGAGGGCCACGAGGTAGCGGGCCGCGCCGAGCTCGGGCAGCACGCGGTCCAGCTGACCGCCGAACACCCAGGTGATGAGCGCGGCGACGAGGAACCAGCTGGGCGCGACGTAGACGGGCACACCGAAGGGCCGCCCCATGAGCAGGCCGCCGCCGGGCTCCTTGGGGCGCTGTGGGGGGCGGCCCTTGGCGATGCGGGGGTCTGTGTGGGGTGGGGCGTTGGGGTCGGTGTGGGCGTAGGGGAGGTTCGGGTGGCTGGGGGTGTGGTCGGCGCCATGGTCTTCGGCCGTGGGGGTGCCGTCACGTTTCGGCTCACCGTTCAAGCGGGCGGGCGACGTGGGGGCGGGTGTCGTGCTGCCGGGCTCGCTGTGGTCCTGTGCCGCGGGCGCCGTGCGGTGGTTCGTGGTGGGGCCGGAGGACCCTGAGGACGTCTCCGTCTCCTCCGCGCCGTTCTCGGCGTCGGCGGACTCGGACGGTGATCCCGGTTCCGTACGACCCTCTGCGGCAGGCCCGGACGACGTGCCCGGCTCCAAGTCGCCGTCGTGCGTGGTGTGTTCGAGCGGCGCGGTCGCCTCCTCGCGGGGCTCGGTCGAAGAGCGCTCGTGTTCACGGTCCTGGGACGAGGCGGTTGTGGCTTCACGTACCCCGGACGAAGCGTCCGTGGCCCCACGGTCCCCGGACGACGTGCTTCCGTCGCCCTGGTCCTGGGACGTCCTGCTCGCGTCCCCACGATCGCCGGACGACGTACCCGTGTCCCCGTGCTCTCCGGACGACGTTCCCGTGGCCCTGCCCTCTCCGTCTGTGCCGTGCTCGGGTGACTCGGTCGCGCTCCCGTGCTCCGCGGACGACGTGTCCGCGTCCCCGCGCTCCCGCGAGGGCGTCTCGGGCTTCTGGTGGGCGGAGTCGTCCGGTTTCGGTTCGGGAGTGCCGGGGTCGGTGGTCGGGGTCGTGGCACCCGGGGCGTGTTCGGTCGGCTCGTTGGTGCCGGACCGCGGCTGCCCGCTCCCGCCGCTCTCGTCCACGGTGTCCCCTCGTTCGAAGCATCCTCCGCGCCAGCCGGGCGGAGGGGTCTCGGGTCGATGGTATGCGGCGGTCGCGACGCGTTCCGCCCCGGCACCCCCCGCGTTTCCCCGGCCGTCGCGGGCTCGTCGGCCGGGATCGGGTCACTGTCAGTGGCGGGCCGTAAGGTCTGTGGGCATGGAGACCAGTGCGGAGGGCGTCGCGGGGACAGTCGGCGACGAGGGCGCGGCGGCGGGGCCGACCGCGGCGGTGACGGTGGAGACGGGGACGGTGGCCGTGGTCGAGCGCGTCGCCATAGCGCCTGCCTCGTTGTCGCCCTCGCGTGCCAGCGACTTCATGCAGTGCCCGTTGCTGTACCGGTTCCGGGTGATCGACCGGCTCCCGCAGAAGCCCAGCGAGGCGGCGACCAGGGGGACCCTGGTGCACTCGGTGCTGGAGCGGCTCTTCGACGCGCCGGCGGCCGAGCGTACGGCGCCGCGGGCCAAGTCACTGATCCCCGGGCAGTGGGACCGGCTGCGGGAGTCCCGGCCGGAGGTCCTGGAGCTGTTCGCCGATGATCCCGAGGGCGAGCGGCTGGCGCGCTGGCTCGGGGAGGCGGAGCGGCTGGTCGAGCGGTGGTTCTCCCTGGAGGATCCGACGCGGCTGGAGCCCGCCGAGCGCGAGATGTTCGTCGAGGCCGAGCTGGATTCGGGGCTGAAGCTGCGCGGGATCATCGACCGGGTCGATGTGGCGCCGACGGGCGATGTGCGGATCGTCGACTACAAGACGGGCAAGGCGCCCCGGCCCGAGTATGCCGAGGGTGCGCTGTTCCAGATGAAGTTCTACGCCCTGGTGGTCTGGCGGCTGAAGCAGGTCGTCCCGCGGCGGCTCCAGCTGGTGTATCTGGGCAGCGGGGACGTGGTGACGTACGACCCCGTCATCGCCGACCTGGAGCGGGTGGAGCGCAAGCTGCTGGCCCTGTGGGAGGCGATCCGGCTGGCCACGGAGACGGGCGACTGGCGCCCGCGCCCGACCAAGCTGTGCGGCTGGTGCGACCACCAGGACGTGTGCCCGGAGTTCGGCGGCACTCCCCCGCCGTATCCGTTGCCGGTGCGGAGGGCCGACGGCGGTTCTGACCGGGGTGCTGAGGCGGCGGGTGGAGCTTCCGCTGAGGGTGTTGAGGCCGTGGGCGGTGCTTCCGCTGAAGGCACCTCGGGTCCGGAGGCTGCGGACGATCCCTCCGCCAACGGGTCACAGAGGGGGTCGTAGGCGACGGACCGACCTTCCGCCAAGGGTCCGTCCGTACGGCGCCACCGCCACAGGTCCGGACACAGTGAACCGCGTCCCAACGCCCCGTCCCACCAAGACCCGACAGCCGCCCCCAAGGCCGGTCGAGTCGTCCGGCGGTGCGCAGGGCAGAATGGGCCCGGGCTAGCGAAGGAGATTCACGTGGCCATCCGCGTCCTACTGGTTGATGACCAGCCGCTGCTGCGAACCGGGTTCCGGATGATTCTGGAGGCGGAGCAGGATCTCGCGGTCGTCGGTGAGGCCGGTGACGGTCTGCAGGCGCTCGACCAGGTGCGTGCTCTGCAGCCCGATGTGGTGCTGATGGACATCCGTATGCCGCGGATGGACGGGGTGGAGGCGACCCGGCAGATCACCGGTCCCGGTCGGGACGGTCCGGCGAAGGTGCTGGTGCTGACCACCTTCGATCTCGACGAGTACGTCGTGGAGGCGTTGCGGGCCGGCGCCAGTGGCTTCCTGCTCAAGGACGCGCCGGCGAACGAACTCGTGCAGGCGATCCGGGTGGTGGCCTCCGGTGAAGCGATGCTCGCGCCCAGCATCACGCGGCGCCTGCTCGACAAGTACGCCAGTCATCTGCCGTCGGGTGACGAGCCCGTCCCGGACGCCCTGCACACGTTGACCGAGCGTGAGGTCGAGGTGCTGAAGCTGGTGGCGCGCGGGCTGTCGAACGCGGAGATCGCCGCCGACCTGTTCGTCAGCGAGACCACCGTCAAGACGCATGTGGGGCACGTCCTCACCAAGTTGGGCCTGCGCGACCGGGTCCAGGCCGCGGTGTACGCGTACGAGAGCGGGCTGGTGCGCCCCGGCGCGCAGTAGACACCGGTTACGTACGAAAGAGGGCGCCCCTTCCTGACAGGGGCGCCCTCTTCGTGTCTGCGGGCCCGGGCCAACAGGCCAGTGGCCGGTCCCGCCGGATTCGACGGGACCGGCCACTGGTCGAGCTTGTTCAGCGCGCGACCGCGCTGTCAGTTGCCCACGCCTCGGCCCAGCTCCCAGAGCTGGAGGGTCGAGGAGGAGTTGAGCACGTACGCGGTGCCCGTGACGTCGTCGCGGGCGGCGACGTACTGCTTGCCCTGCCACAGCGGGATCAGCGGGACGTCGGTGGCGACGATGTCCTGGATGGCCGTGAGGCTCTTGGACGCGGCGAGGCGGTCGGCCTCACGACGGGACTCCGGGATCAGCGTGCTCCTGATCTTGGTGTTGTCGTACGGCGAGCCGAGGGTGTTGTCCTTGTCGAGGAAGGGCGCGAGGTAGTTGTCGGCGTCGGGGAAGTCCGGGAACCAGCCCATCCCGTAGACGTCGTACTTGCCCTTCTGCTCGGCCGGGCGGAACGACGCCCAGGGAGTGCCCTTGATGCTGACGTCGAACAGGCCGCTGTCGTTGAGCTGCTTCTGGAGCTGCTCGAACTCTTCCTTGGTGGCCGAGCCGTAGTGGTCGGTCGTGTAGTTCAGGGTCAGCTTCACCGGAGTGGTGATGTTGGCCCCCTCCATCATCAGCTTGGCCTTGGCGACGCTCGGGTCGCCGTACTTGTTGAAGAACGAGTTCGAGTGGCCCGTGATGGTCGCCGGGACCATGGAGTAGAGCGGCTCGGCCTCGGTGCCGTAGACCTTGGAGACGAGTTCGCCGCGGTCGATGATCTGGGCCATCGCCTCGCGTACGGCCTTCGTCTTCACGGTCGGGGCGTCGGTGTTGAAGCCCAGGTAGCGGATTTCGAGGCCGGGCATCTCGACGAGGTCGACGTCGCCGTCCGTGTCGTCGCTGAGCTTCTGGATCTGCTCCGGCGACATGGTGCGCGTCATGACGTCGATGTCGCCCTTGCTGATGGCGCTGCCCATGGAGTCGGCGTCGGCGAAGGAACGCATCTCGACCTTGTTGTTGTTCACCTTCAAGGCACCCTTGTAATTGGGGTTCTTGGTGAAGGTGGCCGTCGTGATCGCGTCGCCCTTCTTGGACACCGAGAGGGTGTACGGGCCGGAGCCGTCGATGTCGAAGCCGTCGCGCAGCTTGTCCTTCTGGTAGTCGTCCGGATTCACGATGCCGGCGACGGGAGTGGACAGCTTGTACGGGAACGTGGCGTCGGCCGTCTTCAGGTGGAAGATGACCTCGCGGTCGCCCTGGGTCTCGACGGTGTCGACGGTCGACAGCAGGGCGAACACACCGCTGTCGGCCTTGATGCGCATCGCGCGGTCGATGGAGTACTTCACATCTTCCGCGGTGATCTTGTCGCCGTTGGCGAACTTCAGGCCGTCGCGCAGGGTGCAGGCGTAGCGCTCGTTGCCGGTGTCGGTGAAGCCGCACTTCTCGGCGGCCTCGGGGACCGGGTCGCCCTCGCCCTTCGGCTGGATCATCAGGGTCTGCACGGTCTGGCGCAGGATGTTCCAGGTGCCGACGTCGTAGGCGTAGGCGGGGTCGAGCGGCGCCGGAGCGTCCTTCGTCGCCTCGAACCGGTCCGTGGTGCCGACGATGATCGCATCGTCGCTGGAACTCCCGCTGCCGGAGCCGCCACACGCGGCGAGCACCGGCGCGAGCAGGCCGACGACGGCCGGCAGCACCAAAGTCTTGCGGTTCATGCGGGAGTTTCTCCAGAGCTGTTCGAGTCCGTGTACCCGGCATGCATGGGGTGGTGATGCCGACTCACGGGGATAAGGGCGATGTTCTCGCGTTGAGATTAGTCCGGACCCGCACGGGGGTTCACGGTCACCGTAGTTGAGTTCCCATCACGCTGCGGAACCGGCTGTGGACAGACCGAAAACCCGCCGAGGGAAGGATTAGTGCAGGCTTTCACCAATCGGGACACAAGGGTGCGTGATCAGCCCCAGAAATGGGGTGAACAGCACAGGGCGACGACGATGTCGACCCCCCTGCACGTGGGGAACCTCACATGCTTCAACTCAGTTGGAGAGCAACGGAATTCGGCCGGTCGATCACGTCCGAATTCCTTTCCCATTGGACTTTGCACGCTCGGTGAACGGCTGGCGCATTTCCGTCATCAGTCGGCCATCAGTCCGCGAAGAAATGCCAGGTCGACGACTTCCAGGGAGGTCACGACGGTGCGCCGGTCGGCCGGGGCGATGGGTGCCACGGACGGTACGGCCACCACCAGACAGCCCGCCGCCTCCGCCGCCGCGACACCGGTCGCGGTGTCCTCCACGACGGCACAGCGGGCCGGGTCCACGCCGAGTCCGGCGGCGGCGAGCAGGTACGGGTCGGGGTACGGCTTGGTGCGCGCGACCTCGTCGCCGGCGACCGTCAGCGCGAAGTGCTGGGGGCCGAGCGCGGTCAGGACGCGGTCGATGATGCGCCGGTGCGAGGCGGAGACCAGGGCCGTCGGGATCTCGTACTCCGCCAGCTCGGCCAGGAGTCTGGCGGCGCCCGGCATCAGCGGCAGGCTGCGCCCGATGCGGTCCTCGAAGCCCGCGTTCAGCAGGACGGACAGCTCGGCGAGGGTGATGTCGGCGCCGGTGGCCTCGATCAGGAAGCCGGCGCTGCGGGTCATGGGGCCGCCGACCACGACATGGCGCCAGGAGTCGTCGAGGTTGTGTCCGAGGGCGGCGAAGACCTCGACCTCGACCTCCCACCAGAAGCCCTCGGTGTCCACCAGGGTGCCGTCCATGTCGAGGAGTACGGCCTGGAGTGCTGAGCCTTCGGCCGTACGGGTTCCGAGCGCGGGGACCGTGCTGGTCATCCTGGCGCACCTCCTTGAGGGACGATCAGGCCGGCCGCCCCTGATACCAACAAGGGCGACCGGCCTGCGGTGGACCGACCAGTGTACGACTTATCCGATCAGTGCGCTTGTCCGTTCCGTGCGCACACCCGATCGGCGTACTCGTCCGCTCAGCGCGCGTTGAAGTACTTCGCCTCCGGGTGGTGGATGACGATCGCGTCCGTGGACTGCTCCGGGTGCAGCTGGAACTCCTCCGAGAGGTGGACGCCGATGCGCTCCGGCTCCAGCAGGGCGGCGATCTTCGCGCGGTCCTCCAGGTCGGGGCAGGCGCCGTAGCCGAGGGAGAAGCGGGCGCCGCGGTACTTGAGGGCGAACATGTCCTCGACGTCGGCGGGGTCCTCGCCGGCGAAGCCGAGTTCGGAGCGCACGCGCGCGTGCCAGTACTCGGCGAGCGCCTCGGCCAACTGGACGGACAGGCCGTGCAGTTCGAGGTAGTCGCGGTAGGCGTTCGCCTCGAAGAGCTTCGCGGTCTCCTCGCCGATGCGGTTGCCCATGGTGACGATCTGGAAGCCGACGACGTCGGTCTCGCCGGACTCCTCCGGGCGGAAGAAGTCGGCCAGGCAGAGACGGCGGCCGCGGCGCTGGCGCGGGAAGGTGAAGCGGGTGCGCTCGTTGCCCTGGTCGTCCAGGACGATCAGGTCGTCGTCCTTGGACACGCAGGGGAAGTAGCCGTAGACGACGGCCGCTTCGAGGAGGTTGTCGGTCTGGAGCCTGTCCAGGAGGCCGCGCAGGCGGGGGCGGCCCTCGGTCTCGACGAGTTCCTCGTAGGTCGGTCCGTCGCCGGCGCGGGCCTGCTTGAGGCCCCACTGGCCCTTGAAGAGGGCGCCCTCGTCCAGCCAGGACGCGTACTCCTTGAGCTGGATGCCCTTGATGACCCGGGTGCCGCGGAACGGCGCCTCGGGGATCGGGTTGTCGACGGACACGTCGGAGCGGACGTGGCCCTCCTCGGGGCGCTCCTCGACCTCCACGGCCGCGCTCGCCCGCACCCGGCGCTGCTTGAGCTCGGGCAGCTTCGCGCCGGGCACGCCCCGCTTGACGCCGATCAGGGCGTCCATCAGGCGCAGCCCCTCGAACGCGTCGCGGGCGTACCGGACTTCGCCCTCGTAGATCTCGTGCAGGTCCTGCTCGACGTACGCCCGGGTCAGCGCGGCACCGCCCAGGATGACCGGGTAGTCGGCGGCCATCTTGCGCTGGTTGAGCTCCTGGAGGTTCTCCTTCATGATCACCGTGGACTTGACCAGGAGGCCCGACATGCCGATGACGTCGGCGCGGTGCTCCTCGGCCGCTTCGAGGATCGCGGAGACCGGCTGCTTGATGCCGAGGTTGACGACGTTGTAGCCGTTGTTGGACAGGATGATGTCGACGAGGTTCTTGCCGATGTCGTGGACGTCGCCGCGCACGGTGGCGAGCACGATGGTGCCCTTGCCCTCGGCGTCCGACTTCTCCATGTGCGGTTCGAGATAGGCGACCGCCGTCTTCATGACCTCGGCGGACTGGAGCACGAACGGCAGCTGCATCTGGCCGGAGCCGAACAGCTCGCCGACGACCTTCATGCCGTCCAGGAGCGTCGCGTTGACGATGTCCAGGGCGGGGCGGGTCTGCAACGCCTCGGCGAGGTCGGCCTCCAGGCCGTTCTTCTCGCCGTCGATGATCCGGCGCTTGAGGCGCTCGTCCAGCGGGAGGGCGGCCAACTCCTCGGCGCGGCCCGCCGTCCGGGACTTCGTGGTGGCGCCCTCGAACAGGGCCATCAGCTTCTGGAGCGGGTCGTAACCCTCGCGGCGGCGGTCGTAGACCAGGTCGAGGGCCGTCTGCACCTCTTCCTCGGTGAACCGGGCGATCGGAAGGATCTTCGAGGCGTGCACGATCGCCGAGTCGAGGCCCGCCTTGACGCACTCGTCGAGGAAGACGGAGTTGAGCAGGACGCGGGCGGCCGGGTTGAGGCCGAAGGAGATGTTGGAGAGGCCCAGCGTGGTCTGGACGTCGGGGTGGCGGGCCTTGAGGCGGCGGATCGCCTCGATGGTGGCGATGCCGTCGCCGCGGGACTCCTCCTGGCCGGTGCAGATGGTGAAGGTCAGGGTGTCGATGAGGATGTCCGACTCGTGGATGCCCCAGTTGCCGGTCAGGTCGTCGATCAGCCGCTCGGCGATGGCGACCTTGTGCTCCGGGGTGCGGGCCTGGCCCTCCTCGTCGATGGTCAGCGCGATGAGGGCGGCGCCGTGTTCCTGCGCCAGCCCGGTGACCTTCGCGAAGCGGGACTCGGGGCCGTCGCCGTCCTCGTAGTTGACGGAGTTGATGACCGCGCGGCCACCGATCTTCTCCAACCCGGCCCGGATGACCGGGACTTCGGTGGAGTCCAGGACGATCGGGAGCGTGGAGGCGGTGGCGAAGCGGCCGGCGAGTTCCTCCATGTCGGCGACGCCGTCGCGGCCGACGTAGTCCACGCAGAGGTCCAGCATGTGGGCGCCCTCGCGGATCTGGTCGCGGGCCATCTCCACGCAGTCGTCCCAGCGGCCGTCCAGCATGGCCTCGCGGAACTTCTTCGAGCCGTTGGCGTTGGTGCGCTCGCCGATCGCCATGTAGGCGGTGTCCTGGCGGAACGGGACCGTCTGGTAGAGCGACGCGGCGCCGGGCTCGGGCTGGGGGTGGCGCTCGGTCGGCGAGGCCTCACGGACTCGCTCGACGAGCTGGCGCAGGTGCTCGGGGGTCGTACCGCAGCAGCCGCCGACCAGGTTCAGGCCGTAGTCGCGGACGAAGTGGTCCTGCGCGTCCGCCAGGCCCTCGGGGTCGAGCGGGAAGTGGGCGCCGTCCTTGGTGAGGATGGGCAGGCCCGCGTTCGGCATGCAGAGCAGCGGGGTGCGCGAGTGGCGTGCCAGATAGCGCAGGTGCTCGCTCATCTCGGCCGGGCCCGTCGAGCAGTTCAGGCCGATCATGTCGATGCCGAGGGGTTCGAGCGCGGTGAGCGCGGCGCCGATCTCGGAGCCCAGGAGCATGGTGCCGGTGGTCTCGAAGGCCATCGAGACCAGGAGGGGTACGTCGACGCCGGTCGCCTCCATCGCGCGCTTGGCGCCCAGGATCGACGACTTGGTCTGCAGGAGGTCCTGGGTGGTCTCCACGATCAGGGCGTCGGCGCCGCCTGCGAGGAGGCCCTCGGCGTTGGCCTGGAAGCCGTCGCGCAGGGTGGCGTAGCCGATGTGACCGAGGGTGGGCAGCTTGGTGCCGGGGCCGATGGAGCCGAGGACCCAGCGCCGGCGGCCGTCGCGGGCGGTGAAGTCGTCGGCGGTCTCGCGGGCGATGCGGGCGCCGGCCTCGGAGAGTTCGTGGACGCGCTCGGGGATGTCGTACTCGGCCATCGCGGAGTGGTTCGCGCCGAAGGTGTTCGTCTCGACGCAGTCCACGCCGACGCCGAAGTACTCCTCGTGGACCGAGCGGACGATGTCCGGGCGGGTGATGTTCAGAATCTCGTTGCAGCCCTCAAGGTTCTCGAAGTCCTCAAGGGTGGGGTCCTGCGCCTGGAGCATGGTGCCCATGGCTCCGTCGGCGACCACCACGCGGGTGGCGAGTGCCTCTCGGAGCGCGGACACACGGGTCCGGCTGTCGGCAGAAGGGGTCAGTGGCGACGAGGCCATGAAGGGGCTCCCTGGAGTGCGACGGCTGTCGGCTTTGCGGCTTCCCTGGGAACCTCTCACGGAACTCCCCGGGGAGCGTGCACGTCGCCAGGGTAACGGGGTCGGGCCGAGGGATGCTCGAAGCGTCCATGGGGCGGACCGGGGTGACGGGGAGGCGGACCGGGGTGACAGGAGGCCGATGGGGGTGACGGGGGCGGGCGATGGGGGTGACCAGGGTGGGCGATTGAGGTGACGGGCGGGTCAACGCCGTCTAGGTTCTCGCGACAAGTGACGCGACAGGAGACGTGACCGGAATCGGCCGACCATTAGCGGGAGGTCGGCATGGACCGGTAGTGTTCGACATTGCCGAACGGCGGCAGCGACGTCGCGCGTCGACGGTCGAACGGGACGGAGGCAGTACGGCGATGGCACGGAACATCCAGTCGCTCGAACGGGCGGCCGCGATGCTGCGCCTGCTCGCGGGCGGCGAGCGACGGCTCGGCCTCTCGGACATCGCCTCGTCGCTCGGTCTCGCCAAGGGCACGGCCCACGGCATCCTGCGCACCCTCCAGCACGAGGGCTTCGTCGAGCAGGACGACGTCTCCGGGCGCTACCAGCTCGGCGCCGAACTGCTGCGCCTGGGCACCACCTACCTCGATGTCCACGAACTGCGGGCCCGCGCCCTCGTGTGGACGGACGACCTGGCCCGCTCCAGCGGCGAGAGCGTGCACCTGGGGGTGCTGCATCAGCACGGCGTCCTGATCGTGCACCACGTCTTCCGCCCCGACGACAGCCGGCAGGTCCTGGAGATCGGGGCCATGCAGCCGCTGCACTCCACGGCCCTGGGCAAGGTCCTGTCGGCCTACGACCCGGTCGCGCACAGCGAGGTCCTGGAGGCCGACCGCAAGCCCTTCACCGAGCGCACGGTGTCCGAGCTGGCCGACTTCGAGCACGTCCTGGACGTCACGCGCGCGCGTGGGTACGCGGCCGACGTCGAGGAGACCTGGGAGGGTGTCGCGTCCATCGCCGCCCCCATCCACGACCGGCGGCGGATGCCGGTGGGCGCGGTCGGCATCACGGGCGCCGTGGAGCGGCTGTGCCGGCCCGACGAGGACGGCGCGCTGCGCCCCGAGCTGATCGCCGCGGTACGGGACTGCGCCCGCGCGGTGTCGCGGGACCTGGGCGCCGGGCGGTTCTGAGCTCAGCGGATTCACAGCGGGATCTCACCGGGACGTTCCGGTATCAGTCGTACCCTGAAGACAAAGTCGGCCAAAACGCCAAATCAGCACACACCGTGTCCGCCTGACTGCCGTCCGCTTCGGCCGCGAGATCGATAGCCCACGGCAATCAATAACGATCGTGTTTTCGATAACAGCACTCTTGACGCGCCTGTAACCCCGGAGCAAGACTCCCGTCCATCGGTCGACATTGCCGAACACCTATCGGCAATACGCGTTAGAGTGTGGCAACGCCAACGGCCGGCATCGCTCTCACCCCCGAGGGCGCACGAACCCCCGGCGGGACCCGGGGTTCGGCTTCCCTGGACGAAGGACAAAGGAGTCGCGGGTGTCCAGCTCCGACATCTTCATCGGCGAGACCATAGGTACCGCCGTACTCATCCTGCTGGGCGGTGGCGTCTGCGCCGCCGTCACGCTGAAGGCCTCCAAGGCCCGTGCCGCCGGCTGGCTCGCCATCGCCTTCGGGTGGGGTTTCGCCGTCATGACGGCCGTCTACATCTCGGGCCCGCTCTCCGGGGCCCACCTCAACCCGGCCGTGACCCTCGCCCTGGCGATCGAGAACGGCGGATGGAAGAACGTCCCGATCTACTGGGCCGGGCAGCTGCTCGGCGCCATGATCGGCGCGACGCTCGTCTGGGTCGCCTACTACGGCCAGTTCCAGGCCCACCTCACCGACAAGGAGATCGTCGGCGAGCCGGTGGCCAAGGCCGTCGAGGCCGAGGAGAAGGGCGCGGGCCCGGTCCTGGGCATCTTCTCCACGGGTCCGGAGATCCGGAACGTCTGGCAGAACCTCGCCACGGAGATCATCGGCACCGTCGTGCTGCTCCTCGCCGTCCTCACCGAGGGCCTCAACGACAAGGGCAACGGCCTGGGCGTCCTCGGCGGTCTGATCACCGCGTTCGTCGTCGTCGCGATCGGTCTGTCCCTGGGTGGCCCGACCGGCTACGCGATCAACCCGGCCCGTGACCTCGGTCCGCGCATCGTGCACGCTCTGCTCCCCCTGCCCAACAAGGGCGGCTCCGACTGGAGCTACGCCTGGATCCCGGTGGTCGGTCCGCTGATCGGCGGCGCGATCGCCGCAGGCCTCTACCACGTCGCTTTTGCTTAGAACCGGACGAGAACCGGAACTCCGAGCACTGAAGCAGCAGTAGAACCAGTCCTCACGACCACGGAACCCCTCAGGAGCACACAGTGACCGACGCGCACACCGCCGGACCGTTCATCGCGGCCATCGACCAGGGCACGACCTCCAGCCGTTGCATCGTCTTCGACCGGGACGGCCGTATCGTCTCCGTCGACCAGAAGGAGCACGAGCAGATCTTCCCGAAGCCGGGCTGGGTCGAGCACAACGCCACCGAGATCTGGACCAACGTCGAGGAGGTCGTCGCCTCCGCCATCGAGAAGGCCGGGATCACCCGCGACGACATCAAGGCCATCGGCATCACCAACCAGCGCGAGACGACTCTCCTCTGGGACAAGAACACCGGTGAGCCCGTCCACAACGCCATCGTCTGGCAGGACACCCGTACCGACGCGCTCTGCAAGGAGCTGGGGCGCAACGTCGGCCAGGACCGCTTCCGCCGCGAGACGGGCCTCCCCCTCGCGTCGTACTTCGCGGGGCCCAAGGCCCGCTGGCTGCTCGACAACGTCGAGGGCCTCCGGGAGCGCGCCGAGGCGGGCGACATCCTCTTCGGCACCATGGACAGCTGGGTCATCTGGAACCTGACGGGCGGTGTGAACGGCGGCAAGCACTACACCGACGTCACCAACGCCTCCCGCACGATGCTGATGAACCTGCACACCCTGGAGTGGGACGAGAAGATCGCCGAGTCCATCGGCGTCCCGATGAACATGCTCCCGGAGATCCGCTCCTCCGCCGAGGTCTACGGCGAGGTCACCGGCGGCCGTCTCGGCGAGCTGCTCGGCGGCATCCCGGTCGCCTCCGCGCTCGGCGACCAGCAGGCGGCCCTGTTCGGCCAGACCTGTTTCGCCGAGGGCGAGGCCAAGTCCACGTACGGCACCGGCACGTTCATGCTGATGAACACCGGCGAGAAGATCATCAACTCCTACTCGGGCCTGCTGACCACGGTCGGCTACCGGATCGGCAACGACGCGCCGGTCTACGCCCTGGAGGGTTCGATCGCCGTCACCGGTTCGCTGGTGCAGTGGATGCGTGACCAGATGGGCCTCATCTCCACCGCCGCCGAGATCGAGACGCTCGCGCTCTCGGTCGAGGACAACGGCGGCGCCTACTTCGTGCCGGCCTTCTCCGGTCTGTTCGCCCCGTACTGGCGCTCCGACGCCCGCGGTGTGATCGCCGGTCTCACCCGGTACGTCACCAAGGCGCACCTCGCGCGTGCCGTCCTGGAGGCCACCGCCTGGCAGACCCGTGAGATCACGGACGCCATGACGAAGGACTCCGGTGTCGAGCTGACCGCGCTCAAGGTCGACGGCGGCATGACCTCCAACAACCTGCTGATGCAGACGCTCTCGGACTTCGTCGACGCCCCCGTGGTGCGCCCGATGGTCGCCGAGACCACCTGCCTCGGCGCCGCCTACGCCGCCGGTCTCGCCGTCGGCTTCTGGAACAGCACCGACGACCTGCGTGCCAACTGGCGCCGGGCCGCCGAGTGGACCCCCAACATGGCCGCGGAGAAGCGCGACCGTGAGTACAAGAGCTGGCTCAAGGCCGTGGAGCGGACCATGGGCTGGCTCGACGACGAGGAGTAAGAACCCCACATGACCAGTCAGTCCACCCTGCAGTCCGTGCCTGCCCTCGGTACGCACCCGGCCTCCGGCTCGAACCCGAGCCGGGCCGAGACCCGGGAGCAGCTCTCCAAGGCGACGTACGACCTCCTCGTCATCGGCGGCGGCATCCTGGGCATCTCCACCGCCTGGCACGCCGCGCAGTCCGGGCTGCGGGTGGCCCTGGTCGACGCCGGCGACTTCGCCGGTGCCACCTCTTCCGCCTCCTCCAAGCTCCTCCACGGCGGTCTGCGCTATCTGCAGACCGGCGCGGTGAAGCTGGTGGCGGAGAACCATTTCGAACGCCGTGCGGTCTCCCGCCAGGTGGCTCCTCACCTGGCGAACCCGCTCACGTTCTACCTCCCCGTGTACAAGGGCGGTCCGCACGGTGCGGCGAAGCTCGGGGCGGGCGTCTTCGCCTACTCCGCGCTCTCCGCGTTCGGCGACGGCGTCGGCCACCTCCTGTCCCCCGCCAAGGCGGCGCAGGACGTGCCGGAGCTGCGCACCCAGAACCTCAAGGCCGTGGCCGTGTACGGCGACGACCAGATGAACGACGCCCGCATGGCGCTGATGACGGTCCGCGCGGCCGTCGAGGCGGGCGCGGTCGTCCTCAACCACGCCGAGGTCACCGGCCTGCGCTTCACCCAGGGCCGGGTGACCGGCGCGGAGCTGCGCGACACCACCTCCGGCGACGAGTTCGGCGTGAGCGCCCGCCTGGTGCTCAACGCGACCGGCCCGTGGGTCGACCACCTGCGCAAGATGGAGGACCCGAACGCGGCGCCCTCCATCCGCCTCTCCAAGGGCGCGCACCTGGTCCTGAAGCGCACCTCCCCCTGGAAGGCCGCACTCGCCACCCCCATCGACAAGTACCGCATCACGTTCGCCCTCCCCTGGGAGGACATGCTCCTGCTCGGCACGACCGACGAGGAGTACGAGGGCGACCCGGCGGACGTCTCGGTCACCGAGAAGGACATATCCCAGATCCTGGACGAGGCCGCGTTCTCGGTCCGCGACCAGCAGCTCTCCCGTGACCTGATCACGTACTCCTTCGCCGGTCTCCGCGTCCTGCCCGGCGGCCCCGGCAGCACCGCGAAGGCCAAGCGCGAGACGGTGGTGACCGAGGGCAAGGGCGGCATGCTGTCCGTCGCGGGCGGCAAGTGGACGACGTTCCGGCACATCGGCCGTACGGTCATGCAGAAGCTGGAGGCCCTCCCCGGCCACCCGCTCGGCGAGGACTTCGAGCCGATCTCCTCCCTCCCGAAGAAGCTCCCGCTGCCGGGCGTCGCCAACCCGCGCGCGGTCGCCCACCGCCTTCTGGTCGACAACCCGGCGCCGGGCCCGCGCATGGCGGCCGACACGGCGAAGCACCTGGCCACGCACTACGGCTCCCTGGCCTTCGACATCGCCCGACTCGCCAACGAGAACCCGGAGTTGGGTCAGCGCGTCCACCCCGACGCCCCCGAGATCTGGGCCCAGGTCGTCTACGCCCGCGACCACGAGTGGGCCGAGACCCAGGACGACGTCCTCCGCCGCCGCACCACCCTGACGATCCGCGGCCTGGCCACGGACGAGGTGCGGAGCAAGGTCCAGGACCTGCTCGACAAGAAGTAGGCGCTACGGCGTGACAGGGGCGGTTCCCGGGCGGGAGCCGCCCCTTCGGCGTGCCCGGTTGTCAGTGCCGGGTGTTTTCATGGGCGGATGAACAACGATCAGGCCTCCGCCGATGAACTCGCCGCGCTGCGGGCGGCGTTCGCCGTGGACGACGGCGGGGTGTCGGCGCTCGGCTGGGACGCGGTGCGCGCGTTCGAGGCGGAGCACGGGGTGGTGCTGCCGGAGCCGTACCGGACGTTCGTGGCGGAGATGTCGGACGGGTCGTTCCAAGGGCCGCCGGAGTACGGGCTGGTGGGGCTGGCCGAGTTGCCGGACGACTGGGGCGACGGCAAGGAGGACCGGGACCCGGGCAAGCCGTTCCCGCTCGCCGCGGGGTGGTTGTGGGAGGAGGACGACGGGCCCTACGAGGACCCCGACGCGGTCGTCGAGCAGGTCCTCAACCACGGCTCGATCGTGCTCGGGACCGACGGCTGCGCGATGAACTGGCACCTGGTCGTCACCGGCCCCCAGCGGGGGCACGTCTGGCACATCACCGATGTGGGCGCCATGCCGTTCGGCGCGGAGTTCGGGTTCACGACCTCCGCGCCGGGGTTCGCCGGCTGGGTGGCGCACTGGGCCGCGGGCAAGGAGTGGTTCGACGCGGAGTGACGGCTCCCGGCGAAGCGACACCCCTCAGACGAGCGCCCTGATGTGCTCCGGTGACGTCAACTCCTCGCGCCGCACGATCAGTTCACGCCCCAGCAGCAACGTCCGCCGCGACGCGGGCACCGGGTCCGGCAACGTCGTCAGGTCGGTCAGGTGGGCGAAGCCGATGATGCGGCGGACGATCTCCGTGCCGGCGTAGCCGACCGAGTCGGTCCAGACGCGGGAGAGGAAGCGGTCGAGGTAGGCGTCGTCGAAGAAGGTGTCGACACGGGTCGGCCAGAGGCGGCGGAACTCGGCCTCGAACGCCTGCCAGGAGAGGGCGAGTTGGTCGGCGTGGTCGGTCGACGTGCCCAGTTCGCGGGCGCGTTGCTCGGACACCAGGACATTGGCCCAGTACAGGCCGAGGTCGTAGCCGATCGGGCCGACGAAGGAGAACTCGGGGTCGAAGACCCGTACCACCGGGGCGCCTTCGCGGTCGCCGACCATGACGCTGCCGGTGTGCAGGTCGCCGTGGAGGAGGGCCTGCGCACTGGTCATGAAGGTGTACCGGAGGTCGGCGACCTCCGTGCGCAGGCGGGTGTCGGCCCGGAGGGAGACGGCCAGGTCGGTCAACTCCGGGAGCCAGTGGTTGTGTTCGTGCTCGATGTACGGCTCGGAGAGCACCACGTCCTCGGTGATCTTGCACAGCTCGGGGCTCACCGAGGTCGCGATCAGCGCCTTGCGCTCGGCGGACGCCATCCCGAAGTCGCTGGTCGCGAAGGCGAGTTGGGCGACGAACTCGCCGATGCGAGCCGAGGTGTCCGGGCCGTAGGACGCGCCCTCGTTGAGGACCGTGCGCAGGACCTCCAGGTCGGACATGTCCTCCATGACGAGGGTGTAGTTGTCGGCGTCGTAGCCGTGGATCGCCGGGATCTTGTCGGGGGCCACGCGTGCGACCTGCTCGTAGGCCCGGGCCTCGGCGTCGGCGCGCTCGGGGCTCATCGGCCAGGAGGGTCCGGCGACCCGCACCCAGGGCAGCGCCTGCTTGAGGGCGAGGCTGCGGGTGCCGTCGGCGCTGGACGCGAGGAACACCCGGTTCATGTTGCCGTCGGACACCTCGCGGACGTGGATGTCGGTCACGTCGTCCCAGTGGCCGCGCTCGTGCAGGTAGCCGGGGATGTCGTCGGTCTCCAGGATGCGGTAGCCCATCGTACGAACTCCTCGAACTTCCTTATGCGGTGCGGCGCTTGGACAGGGTGAAGCTGAAGACCAGGGCGAGGATGAGGACCGCGCCCTCGACGACGTCCTGGGTGTAGTACGGCAGGCCCTTGATGGTCAGGCCGGTGGTGATGATGCCGATGAGGACGGCGCCGAGGGCCGTGCCCCAGACGTTCGGGCGGCCCCGGCCGAGGACCGAGGTGCCGACGAGGGCTACGGCGACCGCCTCCAGGAGCTGGGAGGTGCCGGCGGACACGTCACCCTGCCCGATCCGGGACGCCAGGATCAGGCCGCCGATCGAGGCGAGGACGCCGGAGAGGACGTAGGCGAGGGCCCGGTACGCGCCGACGCGGATGCCGGCCAGGCGGGAGGCCTCGGGGTTGGCGCCGATGGCGTACAGGACGCGGCCCCAGCGGGTGCGGGCCAGGAAGACCCAGGCGATGACCGTCAGCGCGCCGAAGATCAGCACGGAGATGGGGATGCCGAGCATCGTGCCGCGGTCGATGCGCAGGAAGCCGTCGGTGAACTTGCCGGGCGCGGTGCTGCCGTCGGACTGGGTCATGCCGGCGGAGATGGACTGGCCGTCGACCAGGATGAGTTTGGTGCCCTGGATGACGAACATGGTGCCGAGGGTGGCCAGCATGTCGGGGATCTTCATGACGACGATCAGCAGGGCGTTGAGGAGTCCGGCGAGCGCGCCCGCCGCGATCACGGCGAGGATCGCGACCGTGCCGACCTGGTTGTACGTCACCATCGTCTTCGCGGCGACGGTGACCCCGAGCCCGGCGACCGCGCCGACGGACATGTCCATCCCGCCGACGGCCATGGTGACGGTGACGCCGAGGCCGAGGATCGCTGCGACGGAGACGTACCGGAGGGTGTCGAGCATGGTCGCCGACTCGCGGAAGGAGCCCTCGCTCAGCGCGAAGTACAGGAAGAGCGCGACCGTCACGAAGATGAACCCGTATTTGATGACGGCGTTCTGGACGAGCACGGCGGTGGAGACGGCGGGCGGGGCCAGTGCCTTCGGCGCGGCCTCGGAGCTCTGGGTGGTGGTCATCGGGTGCTTCCTGAAGGGGCCGGCATCACACGGACGCCGAGATGGTCTGGATCACGCGGTCGCGTTCCGCGTCTTCGCCGTACGCGTCGAGGTGGATCTCGCCGGCCGCCAGCACGACGACCCGGTCGGCGATCTCCAGCACCTCGTCCACATCCGCGGAGAGGACCAGCACAGCCGCACCCTCGGCGGCCAGCGCTCGCGCCCTGCGGCCGATGTCGCGACGAGCGCCGATGTCCACGCCTCGGAACGGTTCGTCCAGGATGAGGACGCGGGGGGTCTCGGCGAGCCAGCGGCCGACGACGACCTTCTGCTGGTTGCCGCCGGAGAGTTCCTCCACCGTGCTGTGTTCGTCGCGGGCGACGACACCGAGGGCGTCGATGGTCTCGCGGCCCAGGGCGTCCTCCCTCGCCGTGTTCACCAACCCCGCCCGGGACAGGGACTTGAGGAACGGCAGCGAGATGTTCTGGGCCACCGACCAGCCGGGGACCAGCGCGTCGGCGTGCCGGTCCTCGGGGACGAGGTGGACGCCGGCGCGGATGGCATCGGACGGGCGGCGGGGCGCGTACGGCCTGCCGTCGAGTTCGACCTTGCCGGTGGGGAAGGGCTCGGCGCCGAAGAGGCCGCGGGCCAGTTCCGTCTTGCCCGCGCCCAACAGGCCTACGACACCGGTGACTTCACCGGCGCGCAGGTCCAGGTCGAGGGGTGCGCGGCCCTCGAAGAGGTGGACGCCGTGCAGACCGAGGACGACGTCGCCGTGCTCGCCGCTGCGCTGCGGGCGGGCGCTCGTCGCCTCGTGGGCCTGGGCGAGCATCGCGCGCAGGGCGCTGTCCCAGTCGAAGGGCTTGACCTGGTCGTCGGTGAGACCGCCGTCCCGCAGGACGACCAGGCGGTCGGCGAGCGCGTCGATCTCGCCGAGGCGGTGGGAGACGTAGAGGACCGCGATGCCGTCGTCGCGCATCTTCTCGACGAGGGCGAAGAGCCGCTCGGCCTCGGTGGCGGAGAGTGCCGAGGTCGGTTCGTCGAGGATGAGCAGCCGGGGGCGGGTGGCGAGGGCGCGGGCCAGGATGAGCAACTGGCGGTCGGAGATGCCCAGTTCGGTGACGTCCCGGCGCAACAGGGCGTCGCTCCAGTCCAGTTCGAGACCGGCCTGGATCTCGCGGGCGCGGGCCAGGACGCGGCGGCCGTTGAGGAACGGGTTGCCGCGCTTCTGCGCCAGCTCCTCGAAGACCAGGTTCTCGGCGACCGTGAGGCCGGGCACGATGCCCTCGCCGATCCGCTGGTGGACCGTCTGGATGCCCAACTGCCGGGCGGCAAGCGGCGATGGGAGAGCTGCGGGTTCCCCTGCGACCCGCACCTCCCCGCCGTGGTCCGTGTGCACGCCCGACAGGATCTTGATCAGCGTGGACTTGCCCGCGCCGTTGGCGCCGAGCAGCGCGACCACGCTGCCCGGTGCGATGTCGAGCGAGACGGACTCCAGCACCGTCTTGCCGCCGAAGGCCATGCTGACGTCGCGGAGCGAGACCGCGGCGTCGACGGCCGTCTCCTCAACTTCCTTGTCAGTGGGCGACATTGGGGATCCAGTCCGCGGTGCTCACCTTGGAGAGGTTCAGGGCGGGCAGGGCCGCGCGCAGCTGGTCCATGTTCGCGATCTTGTTCTTGCGCAGGAAGTCCTGGGTGATGGCGACGGCCGGGAAGTCGACGGAGGTCTTGTTCAACTGGCCCGCCAGCTCAAGAGCCGCCGTACGGACGACGGCCGCGCCGACCGCCGACGGGTCGGTGCCGGCCGTGGCGACCCAGGGACTGCCCGCGGCGGTCATGTTCTGGATGTCCGCGTTGGAGACGTCCGCGCCGAAGACCTTCACCTTGCTCTGCAGCTTCTTGTTCTGCACGGCGAGGACGGTGCCCTTGGCCAGCTCGTCGTAGGGGGCGAACACGCCCGCCACGTCGGAGTGTTGGGTCAGCGCGGCGGAGACCAGCGGCACGTTGTCCGTGGCCGTGGAGTCGGTGACCTTGCCGACCTTGAACTGCTGCTTCCAGCCGTTGGCGTCGACCGCGGTCTTCCAGACGGAGTTGCGCTTGTCGAGGGCCGCGTAGCCGGCCACGTTGACGTAGCCGACCTTGGCGTTCTTGCCGACCGTCTTGGCCATCACGTCGAGGACGGCCTTCGCCATACTGGCGTCGTCCTGTTCGGTGCTGATCACGGACTTGTTGGTCTGGTCGACGTCGTAGACGACCACCTTGATGCCCTTCTTCACGGCCTGGTCGATCTCGGGCTGGATCGTCGAGGGGAAGCCGTGGTCGACGATGATCGCCTGCGCGCCGGAGTTGATCGCCGAGGACAGGTCGGTGGCCTGCTTGGCGTTGTCGGCCTGGGCGTCGTACACCGTCAGGTCGATGCCGAGGGCCTTGGCCTGTGCCTTCGCGCCGTTGCCCCACTGCTCGAAGTAGTCGCCGGCGCCGCTCTGCCGCACCAGCGCCACCTTGACCGTGCCCTTGCTGAAGGGGGCCGGCTTCTTGCCCGTGGCGGCCGAGGCCGAGGCGGCGGTGTCGTCGCTGCTCTTCGAGGCGTCCGTGGACTGCGAGCAGCCCGCCAGCAGAAGGGCGGAGACGGAGGCCAGCGAGAGCGCGGCGAGAGGGACGCGGGTACGGGACATGAGGGGCTCCTGGTGCGGGGTACTGCCGAGATGAGAGAAGAACGGAGTGCTCACCCGGAGCGGGGGGCGAAAACGCGCCATCGCACCAAGGGGTGCGCCACCGTACGAACGGCGGGACAGGCGTCGGACGGCCCGCGATGCGGGGCGCGCCGGTGGCTCCGGATGTGGTCAGCGACAGCGGGCTGTGGTCGACCGGAGCAAGTCCACGTACAGCCGCCGCACGAGCAGCAGCGTCTTCATAAGGAGATCATGAGAATGTTTTCGGCCATTGGTCAAAGGTGTGGAAGCGGTTTCTCAAAGAGTGAGACAACGACTACGTCACACCGGGTCCGTTCACCGACGGCGGTTACCATCACGGAACCGGCTCCCGACCCGGCACAGTGAGGCCCCGATGAAGACACCGCACGTGACGACACCCCCCATGAGCTGCATGCGGTGCTGTCCCGACGTGTGCTGTCCGGGCTGACCGGCTGTCCGCCGCCGTCGCTCGCCGCCCCCGGCTTCTCCTCCCCCACCCGTCCGGTGCTCGTCCCAGCATCCGGACATCCCTCCCACCTTTCGGAGTTGTTCCATGACGCTGCTCACCACCTGGGCCGAGTCCGGCCCCGAGACCCTCGTGCGCCGTACCGCCGATCCCGTCGAGATCGCCGCCGCGCTCGCCCCGATCGGTGTGCGCTTCGAGCAGTGGCCGATCCGCGAGGACGTCCCGGCCGACGCCGACAGCGACACCGTCTTCGCCGCCTACGGCCCGGAGATCGACAAGCTCAACGCCGAAGAGGGCTTCACCACCGTCGACGTCCTCGGCCTGCACCCCAGCGACGACCCGGAGTACCCGGCGAAGGCGGCGGGCGCCCGCGCGAAGTTCCTCCAGGAGCACACGCACGACGACGATGACGAGGTCCGCTTCTTCGTCTCCGGCTCGGGCATCTTCTACCTGCACGTCAACGGCGAAGTGAACGCCGTCTACTGCGAGAAGGGCGACCTGATCGGCGTCCCGCGCGGCACCACCCACTGGTTCGACATGGGCACCGAGCCCGCCTTCACCGCGATCCGCTTCTTCCACGAGGAGGACGGCTGGGTCGGCAACTTCACCGGCTCGACCATCGCCTCGCGCTTCCCCGACTACGACACGATCCACGCGAGCTTCCAGCAGGACAAGGCCGCCGCGTGACCTTGCGGTACACCGTGGACGCCGTGGTGCTCGACATCGAGGGCACCACGAGCGCCACGGGTTTCGTCGTCGACGTGCTCTACCCGTACTCCCGCTCACGCTTCGCCGCGCTGCTCGCCGAGCGGAGCGACGATCCGGCGGTGGCCCGGGCGATCGCGCAGGTGCGCGAGCTGACCGGCGACCCGCACGCCGACGCCGTACAGATCGAGAAGACGCTCAACACCTGGTTGGACGAGGACCGCAAGGCCACCCCCCTCAAGACCCTCCAGGGCATCATCTGGTCCGAGGGCTTCGCCCGCGGCGACCTCGTCTCGCACTTCTACGACGACGTCGTACCGGCCCTGCGCGCCTGGCACTCGGCGGGTCTGCGGCTGTACGTCTACTCGTCCGGCTCGGTGGCCGCGCAGCGCGCGTGGTTCACGTCCAGCCCGGAGGGCGACCTCCTGCCGCTGGTCTCCGGTCTCTACGACACGGAGAACGCCGGCCCCAAGCAGGAGCCGGAGTCGTACCGCCGTATCGCGGAGGCGACCGGCGTCGAGCCGTCCCGGCTGCTCTTCCTCTCCGACCGGCCGGGCGAGCTGGACGCGGCCGTGGCCGCGGGCTGGCACGCGGTCGGTGTACGGCGGCCCGGGGAACCGTATTTCGAGCAAGGCGTCGGTGACCACGCGCAGGCGGGGGCGTTCGACGAGATCGGCATCACCAGTTCAAGGAGCACCACGTGACCAGCGACATCAGTGACCTCGACCTGAAGGAGGCGGGGGCTCAACTCGCCGCCGAATCCGCTCGGTTCGCCTCGTTCGGCTGGATGCGGGGGACCTCCGGTAATTTGTCTGTGGTGGTGGGCCGGGATCCGCTGCGGCTGGCGGTTACGGCTAGCGGGCATGACAAGGGTGAACTGACTCCGGACGATGTGGTGTTGGTGGACGCCGATGGTGCCGCCGTCCGGGGTGGTAAGCCGTCTGCCGAGGCCGAACTCCACGCCCGTGTTGCCGCGTTGACCGGTGCGGGTGCAGTCGTCCATGTGCACACCGTCGCGTCCGTTGCGATGGGGCGGCGTGAACCGGGCGGGATCGTGTTCAAGGATGTCGAGATGCTCAAGGGTGTTGGGCAGCCTGCGCATGATGTCGAGGTGACCTTGCCTGTCATCGTCAACAGCCAGGACATGAAGGTGCTTGGGGATCGGCTGGAGGCGGCTCGGGATCCTCGGATGCCGGCCGTTGTTGTCGCCGGGCATGGGTTGTATGTGTGGGGGGCGGATGCTCGGCAGGCTCGGCATCACACTGAAGTGGTGGAGTGGTTGCTGGAGTTGGAACTGACGCAGGGTTGAGCGTTGTAGTCACAGTGCGGGCCGGTGGGGGCTGGTCGCGCAGTTCCCCGCGCCCCTAAAAGCCAAAAGCAGGGGCGCGGGCGCTTGACTACTTCAAGTGGTCGGCCGGGAGTTCGCCCGCCGAGACCTCCAACACGCCCCGTTCCGTGACCAGTCCGGTCACCAGGCGACCCGGGGTTACGTCGAAGGCCGGGTTGTGGCCGCGGGACTCGGCCGGAGCCGTCCGCACTCCCGACCACTCCAACACCTCGGCCTCGCCTCGGAGTTCGATGTGGATCTCGTTGCCGGTCTTGGTGGAGAGGTCGACCGTGGTCGTCGGGGCCGCTACCAGGAACGGGATGCCGGCGTCGGCGCAGGCCAGGGCGACGCCGACCGTGCCGACCTTGTTCGCGGTGTCGCCGTTGGCCGCGATGCGGTCGGCGCCGACGATGGCCGCGTCGACGTCGCCGCGCAGGATCGTGCCGGCGGCGGCGCCGTCGGCCTGGACGTAGTGCGGGATGCCCTCCTGCACCAACTCCCAGGCGGTCAGGCGTGATCCCTGGAGCAGGGGGCGCGTCTCGTCGGCGTAGACGACCTCCAGCCGTCCCCGCGCGTGGAGTTCGCGGATGACGCCGAGCGCGGTGCCCCAGCCGGCCGTGGCCAACGCGCCCGTGTTGCAGTGCGTGAGGATGCGCAACGGCCGTTCCACGCCCGCCTGTTGGAGCCTTTCGAGCAGCCAGTCCGCGCCGAAGGCGCCCATCGCGCGGTTGGCGGCGACGTCCTCGCGCTGGACGGCGGCGGCCTCTTCCAGCACCGCGTCGAGGCCCTCGCCGAAGCGGGTCATGACCCGGTCCACGCACACCATGAGATTGACCGCGGTGGGGCGGGCCTCGCGGACGCGGGCGATGGCCTCGCGCGTCTCGGCCTCGGTCCAGCCCTTGCGTTCGCCCTCGATGAGCGCGATCGCGACGCCGTACGCGCCGGCCGCTCCGATCGCGGGTGCGCCGCGCACCACGAGGCGCTGGATCGCGTCGACCAGAGTGTCCACATCGTGGACGGCCACCGTCTCGTTGCGATGCGGGAGCAGGGTCTGGTCGATGAGTGCGAGACCGGTTCCGGTCCAGTCGACCGCACGCAATTCCTGGGACATAACGGGACACTCCTGCTGTTCCGATGGTGTCGGACACCGTACATGACCTGCCAGAACCACAGTTCGAGACAGTCGAGCAGGTGTCTCAAAAGCAATGTTAAAGTCCAGCACCCGCAGCCCGAAGGCCGAGACGAAGGAGGACGTGTGCTGCTGACCATGCGCCGTTTCCTCGATCACGGCCGCTGCGCGAGTGACTGCTGTCGACGCTGACCTGTCCCTCTCGCGTCCGCTCCTCGCCTCACCCCTTTTTCCTCTCGTCCCACCCCTTTTCCTCACCTCGCGCGCTCCCGCCAGAGCGCGGTCTGCCGTACCCCGGAAGGTCTCCATGCCCAGCAGATCCCGCCGTACCTTGCGTCTGGCCGCCGTGGCCACGCTCATGGTCACCGCCGCCACCGCCTGCAACGCCGCCGCGAAGACCGACGCCTCGGACAGTGCGAGCGGGGGCAGCGGGAAGTCGTTCACGCTGGTCACGCCGGACGCGGTCGGGCAGAACGAGTTCCTGAAGCTCGCCGTCACCGGCGTGAAGGCCGCGGCGAAGACGCACGACGGCACGGAGAAGGTCTACGAGTCGACGGACACCGCGTCCCAGCAGCAGAACGTGCAGGCCGCCGTGGACGCGAGCCCGAGCGTGATCGTGCTGGTCGGCTTCGAGTTCGCGGACCTCGTGGCGCAGCAGGCGAAGGCGCACCCGAAGCAGCAGTTCCTGATGATCGACGCCTGCACGACGAAGACGTTCAAGAACGTCACCTGCGCGGTGTTCCGTGAGCACGAGGGTGTCTATCTCGCGGGCGCCGAGGCCGGGTTGCTCAGCAAGAGCGGCAAGGTCGGCGCGGTGGACGTGCTCGACACGCCCCAATTCCGGCGCTACAGCGACCCGTTCGCGGCCGGCGCCAAGAAGGTCGCCGCCAAGACGTCCGCGTCGACGCGCTTCGTCGGCGGCCAGTCCCCGTTCGACGACTCGGCGCGCGCCAAGGAGCAGGCCAACTCCCTTCTCTCCAAGGGCACCGACCAGATCATGGCGGCAGCGGCGGCCGGCAACTACGGCGTCTTCGAGGCCGCGAAGGCCAAGGGCGCGTTCGCGTACGGCGTCGACGTCAACCAGTGCGTCTCCTCCCCCGGCACGGTCGTCGACAACGTGATCAAGAAGACGGACGTCGCCGTGGAGAAGGGCGTCGAGCAGGTCCTCGCGGGCAGGACGGGCACCTCGGTGTCGTACGGCCTGAAGGAGGGCGGCATCAGCCTCACCGGTCTTGAGGCGGGCGTCGACTCGTCGAAGTGCGTGATCGCCCAGCACAAGGACGTCCTCGCGAAGGTGAAGGCGCTGCGCGACCAGATCGTCTCCGGAAAGCTCAAGGTCGATGACCCGGCCGCCAGTTGACCCAGCGGTCGAGCTGCGGGGAATCACCAAGCGGTTCCCCGGCACGCTCGCCGACGACTCCGTCGACCTGACCGTCCACCGCGGCGAGATCCACGCCCTCATGGGCGAGAACGGCGCCGGCAAGTCCACCCTCATGTCGATCCTCTACGGCATGGAGCGCGCCGACGCCGGGTCCATCCGGATCGACGGACGCGAGGTCACGTTCGGCGACCCGAGCGCCGCGATGGCCGCCGGGCTCGGCATGGTCCACCAGAGCTTCAAGCTGTTCGACTCGCTGACGGTCGCCGAGAACGTCGTCTACGCCGCCGAGCCGCGCCGTTTCGGCCTGGTGGACCGGGCCGCGGCCCGCCGCCGGGTGCGTGAGCTGGCCGAGGAGCACGGGCTCGCGGTCGATCCGGACGCCCGGGTCGGCGAGCTGCCGGTCGGGCTGCGCCAGCGCGTGGAGATCCTGAAGCTGCTGCACCGCGGCGCCCGCACGCTGATCCTCGACGAGCCGACCGCCGTGCTCACGCCGGCCGAGGCGGACGCCCTGTTCGCGGTGCTCAAGTCGCTGGCCGCGCAGGGTCGTACAGTGATCCTTGTCACCCACAAGCTGCGCGAGGTCCTCGAAGGCAGCGACAACGTGACCGTGTTGCGGGACGGCCGGGTGGTCGCCCGCCTGGTCACCGCGGACACCTCCGCCGACGAGATCGCCGCCGCGATGACCGGCCGCGCGGTCGAACTGGACCGCGTGCACGCGCCCGGGACACCCGGTGACGTGGTCCTGGACGTGAGAGACCTCACCACGGACGCCGTCCACGACGTGGGACTCACCGTCCACGCCGGGGAGATCGTCGGCATCGCGGGCGTCGCCGGCAACGGCCAGAGCGAGCTGATCGAGGCCCTGGCCGGGCTACGACCGGTCGCCTCCGGCCGGGTCACGCTCAAGGGCCGGGACATCACCCACGTCTCCGCCACCGAGCGCCGTGCGCAAGGCCTCGCCTACGTCCCGGAGGACCGGCACGCGGTCGGTACGGCACCGGCGGCGTCCGTCGCGGACAACCTCGCGATGGGCCATCACCGAACATCCCTGTCCACCAAGGGACTTCTGCCCCCCGCGGCCGTACGCGCCCACGCCGGACGGCTGATCGAGCGCTTCGGCATCAAGGCGGCCACCCCCGAGGTACCCGCGTCCGCGCTGTCCGGCGGCAATCTGCAGAAGCTGCTGATCGGCCGCGAACTCGCCCACGAGGCACCGCTGTTGCTCGTCGAGCAGCCCACGCGCGGGGTCGACATCGGCGCCATCCAGAACATCCACGACCAGATCGTCGCCTACCGCGACGCCGGTCACGCCGTCCTCCTCGTCTCCGCCGAACTGAGCGAGATCCGGGGCCTCGCGGACCGGGTCCTGGTCATGTACGAGGGCCGGGTCACGGCGACGTACACGAAGGACGAGGCGGACGAACGGGCGCTGGGGCTCGCCATGGCGGGCGGAGCCGCAGCGCCGACGGAGGCCGTCGACTGACATGACGCACACTCACATACCGCGCATATCAGGGGTGTTGCGCTCCCCCATCACCTTCTCCGTGCTCGCGGGCCTGGTCATCGGCGCGCTGTTCCTCGTCGGCACCGGCGCGGACCCGTTCACGGCGTACGGCGCCGTCCTCAGCGGCTCGCTCGGCGCGGACGGCATCGGTTCCACGCTGAGTACCGGCACCAGCGTGCTCGGCATGGCGCTCGCGCTGGCGATCCCGCTGCGCGCCGGGCTGATCAACCTCGGCGGCGACGGACAGTTGGTCCTCGGCGGCATCACGGCGGCCGTGACCGGCCTCTACTCGCCGCTGCCCGCACCGCTCACAGTCGCCCTGGCACTGCTCGCAGGCATGGCGGCAGGCGCCGCCTACGCTGCCCTGGCCGCTCTGTGCGAGAACAGCCTCGGCGTTCCGCTCCTGGTCAGCAGCCTGTTGCTGAGCTACCCGGCGGTCTCCCTCGCCTCCTACCTCGCGCGCTACCCGCTCAAGGAGCCCGGCTCCAGCCTCCCCCAGACCCGCACGATGCCGGACGGGGTGGCACTGCCCGCGTTCGGCGACTCGACGGTCACCATCGGGCTCGTCCTGGTGGTCCTCGCGGCAGCCGCCTACTGGTTCACCGACCGGCGCACGGCGTTCGGCTACGAGATCCGGATGACCGGTCTCAACTCCCGCTTCGCCGCCTACGCGGGCGTCGAACGCCGGGGCCTGACCCTCAAGTTGATGTCCGTGTCAGGTGCGCTGGCCGGACTCGTGGGCGCCATAGGGGTGTTGAGCTTCCCGTACCGCTTCGTCGACGGCTCGCTGACCGCACCCGGCTACACCTGGACGGGACTTACGGCCGCCCTGCTCGCCGCGGCGGCCCCGCTCGGCACGGTCGTCGCCTCCTTCTTCTTCGCCGTCCTCGCGGTCGGCGGGCTGGCGATGGAGCGGACGACCGAGGTGCCGCGCGAGCTGACGCAGGTGCTCCAGGCCATCGTGATCGTGTTCCTGGCGGCCCGACTGCGCTTCCCCAGCGGGTGGTTCAGGAGACGTGCTCAGGAAGCCTCTCCGGAAACCTCTCAGAAAATCGGGGCCGCGTGATGTTCTTCGACTCCGATCTGCTGATGTCGGCGCTGCGCGCGCTGACCCCGATCCTGCTGGCCGCGCTCGGCGGTGCCCTGTGCGAGCGTGCGGGCGTCTTCAACATCGGCCTCGAAGGCATGATGCTGATGGGCTGCTTCACGTCGGTGGCCACGAGCTGGTTCACGGGCAGCGCCTGGCTCGGCGTCCTCGCCGCCGCCCTCGCGGCAGCCGCGTACTCGTTGATCCTCGCCGTGGGTGCGGTAACTCTGCGCGGGGACGCGGTCGTTCTCGGAATCGCCATGAATCTCCTGGCAGTTGGCCTGACCAGCTTCCTGCTGCGTACGGTCTTCGGTGTGCAGGGCACTTTCGACGATCCGTCACTCGCCGGGCTGCCGTTGGTCGGTGGCTTCACCCCGCTCGCGTATCTGGCGTTCGTCGCGGTCGCGGTGGCCGCGGTGATGCTGTCCCGGCATGTGTGGGGGCTGCGGCTGCGCGGGGTCGGCGAGGCACCGGACGCGGCGGCCACGCTCGGGGTGAGCCCGGCGAAGTACAAGTACGCGGCGGTGCTGATCTCGGGCGTCCTGTGCGGGCTCGCGGGGGCCCAACTCGCGCTCGGCAACGTCACGTTGTTCTCCGAGAACATGACGGCGGGCCGGGGCTGGATCGCGGTCGTCGCGGTCATGCTCGGCCGCGCGGCACCCGTCGGCGTGCTGCTCGCCGCGCTGCTCTTCGGTCTCGCCGAGGCCGCCGGCTTCCGTCTCCAGGGCGTCGGCCTGCCCCAACAGGCCACCGACGCCGCGCCCTACGTCGTGACGCTCGTCGCCCTCTTCCTCTCGACGGCCCGCCGCCGTCGCCGTACCGCCAACTCCCCTTCCGGAGCCACCACATGACGCAGGACCTGTTGCCCATCACCCGCATACCGCGCACCGGACTTCCGGCGCACGCGGTCGTCGTCGGCGACCCGGCGCGCGCCGCCGCCGTGGCCGCGCTGCTCGACGGTGCCGAGGAGGTGTCGTACCACCGCGAATACCGTGTGTTCAGCGGGAGTTGGAAGGGCCTGCCGGTCACCGTCGCCTCGCACGGGGTGGGCGGACCGGGCGCGATCCTGCTGTTCCAGGAACTGGCGGACGCGGGGGTCCGCACCTTCCTGCGCTTCGGCACGGCGGGCGCGATGAAGCCCGGCATCGGCGACGGCGACCTCGTCATCGCGGAGGCGGCGGTACGGGACGACGGCGTCACCCAGCAGTTGCTGCCCCCGGAGTACCCGGCGGTCTCCGCCCCCGAGGCCGTCCTCGCCCTCCAGCGCGCGGCCCGCGAGGCCGGCGCCCCGCACCACCGCGGCATCGTCTGGACCCGCGCGGCCTTCCAGCCCGGCCTCCTCCCCCTCTTCTCCTACGACGGCGCCGGGCTCGCGGCGATCGAGATGGAGCTGTCGGCCCTGCTGGTGACGGCGTCGCTGCGCGGGCTGATCGCGGGCGGCGTGCTGGTCATCGACGGCGCCAACGCCGATGAACTCGTCGACGAGGACGCCACCGGCGGGTACGACCCGCACCGGGAGGTCGTCGCGGCCGGTGTCGAGCGCGGCGCGATCGTCTCGCTGGAGGCGCTCCGACTGCTCGCGGAGGCCGAGGAGTTCACGGTATGAGCACCCTGAACATCGACCTGTTGGTGCACGGCGGTGACGTCCTGACCGTCGACGAGGCCGGAACGGTCGTACGGGACGGGGCAGTTGCCGTCCACGAGGGCGAGATCGTCGCCGTAGGGCCGGCCGAGGAGCTGACAACTCGGTTCACGGCGACGGAGTCCATTGACGCGTCGGGCTGTCTCGTCCTGCCCGGGCTGATCAACACGCACACGCATCTCGCGATGACGCTGCTGCGCGGTCGCGCCGACGACGTGACTCTCCAGGGCTTCCTGGAGCGGGTGTTGAAGTGGGAGGCCGAGCTGCTGACGCCGAAGAACGTGGCGGCGGCGGTGCGGCTCGCGGTGGCGGAGAGCGTGCGGGCCGGGGTGACCTCGGCGCTCGACATGTACTGGTTCCACGAGGCGGCCGAGCAGGCGGCACGGGAGGCGGGCTGGCGGCTGCACACCGGGCCCACCTTCATGGACGTACCGGAGCCGCCGGACGGTATCGCCTACGAGGACCGACTGGACTGGGCGCGAAGGGACTTGGCGGCCCGGGGCCCCGCACGCCCCGGCCTGCGGCCGATCCTGTTCGCGCACTCGACCTACACCCTCGCCCCCGACCAGCTCGTCGAAATCGCCTCCCTGGCACGGGAGTTCGGGGCCTTGCTGCACATCCACGCGGCGGAGAACCCGACCGAGGTCGCCACCGTAGAGGTCAAGTACGGCAAACGGCCTGTGGAGTTGCTCGACTCGCTCGGGCTGCTCGGTCCCGATCTGCTGCTCGCACACGCCGTGGACCTGACCGGCCCGGAGATCGCGGCGCTGGCCCGCACGGGCACGTCGGTCGCCCACTGTCCGGTGTCGAACCTGAAGTTGGGCTGTGGAATCGCGCCGGTGCCGCGGCTGTTGAGCGCGGGCGTCACCGTCGGACTGGGTACGGACGGTGCCGTCAGCTCCAACACGCTGGACGTGCTGGGTGCCGTACGGCAGGCGGCTCTCGTCCACAAGGCGGGCGGCGACCCCACGGCGGTCGGCGCCGAACAGGCCGTACGGATGGCGACGATCGAGGGTGCGCGGGCGCTGGGCCTGGGTGATCACCTGGGCTCGCTGGAGGCCGGGAAGCGGGCCGATCTCGTCGTGCTCGATCTGAACGCGCCGCATCTGCGACCGCTGCACGACCCGTGGTCGACGCTCGCGTACGCCGCGCACGGGGCGGACGTACGGGACACGGTCGTGGACGGCCGGGTGCTGATGCGGAACCGGACACTGGGCACGCTGGACGAGGAAGCCGTGCTCGCGGAGCTCGAAGCACTTGCCTGAGCTGTGGATTTCCCTCCCGTTCAGCCTGCTGAACCCGCATAATGCACCTGATACATCGGACGTCTGAGCAACAGGAAGGCCGGCCATGGCAGTCACCGATGAGGCGATCGAGAAAATCAAGGGAATGATCGTCTCCGGCGCGCTGCGTCCCGGGGACCGGCTGCCCAAGGAGAGCGAACTCGCGGCCGAACTGGGCCTGTCCCGCAACTCCCTGCGGGAGGCCGTGCGCGCCCTGTCACTGATCCGCATCCTGGACGTGCGGCAGGGCGACGGCACGTACGTCACGAGTCTCGATCCCCAACTCCTGCTGGAGGCGCTGAGTTTCGTCGTCGACTTCCACCGGGACGACACGGTCCTCGAATTCCTGGCCGTGCGGCGGATTCTGGAGCCGGCGGCCACGGGGATGGCGGCGCTGCGGATCAGCGAGCAGCAACTGGACGCGCTCTCCGCGCAGTTGGACGCGCTGGGCGGTGCTCCCTCGGTGGAGGAACTGGTCGCGTGCGACCTGGAGTTCCACCGGGGCATCGTGCAGAGTTCCGGCAACTCGGTGCTCTGCTCGCTCCTGGACGGTCTGTCCGGGCCGACCACGCGGGCCCGGATCTGGCGCGGTCTGACGCAGGAGGACGCGGTCAGCCGGACCCTGCACGAGCACCGGGCGATCCTGGGCGCGCTGCGGGACCGGGACGCGGAGGCGGCGCGGTCCTGGGCGACGGTGCACATCGCGAGCGTGGAGCAGTGGCTGCGTTCGACCCTGTGATCGAGTGACGCGCGCCGATGATCCATCGGAGGAGTGACCGGCCGGGACGGGTCCGCACAGGATGGCGATCTTGTGTGTCCGACCGTCCCGGACGGGGCAGGCATGGGTTCACTCCCCCGTGCAAGGGGGCTGCGGGCGCCCCCGTCGGACGCCGTAAGGTTGGGACGTACGCGAGGGCAGATCGGAAGGAGGCGCTGGGTGATCGAGCTGGAGGGGGTTCCCGAGCTGATCGACCCAGTGATGGTGGCCGCGTTCGAGGGCTGGAACGACGCCGGCGACGCCGCTTCCACCGCGGTCGCGCACTTGGACAGGGAGTGGAAGGGCGAGGTGTTCGCGGCACTGGATGCCGAGGACTACTACGACTTCCAGGTCAACCGGCCCACGGTGTGGATGGACGCCGGGGTGCGAAAGATCACATGGCCCACGACCCGCCTGTCGGTGGTCCGGGTCGGCGGCGAGAAGCCGCGCGATCTCGTCCTCGTCCGGGGTATCGAACCGTCGATGCGCTGGCGCTCGTTCTGCAACGAACTGCTGGGCTTCGCGCACGAGTTGGGCGTGGAGCTGGTGGTGATCCTGGGCGCGCTGCTCGGTGACACCCCGCACACGCGTCCGGTGCCGATCAGTGGCACCACGTCGGACTCGGACCTGGCGCAGCGGATGGACCTGGAGGAGACCAAGTACGAGGGTCCCACCGGGATCGTCGGCATCCTCCAGGAGGCGTGCACGCACGCGGGCGTACCGGCCGTGTCGCTGTGGGCGGCGGTGCCGCACTACGTGTCGCAGCCGCCCAACCCGAAGGCCACCCTGGCGCTGCTCAACCGCCTGGAGGACCTGATCGACGTCCGCATCCCGCTGGGCGAGCTGCCCGAGGACGCGCGCGCCTGGCAGGTCGGCGTGGACCAGCTGGCCGCCGAGGACAGTGAGGTCGCCGAGTACGTCCAGACGCTGGAGGAGGCCCGCGACACCGCGGAGCTGCCGGAGGCGTCGGGCGAGGCGATCGCGCGTGAGTTCGAGCGCTATCTGCGCAGACGGGACGGCGGCGGCCCGCAGCCCGGGGGCCATGCCACGGCGGACGGCAGCGACAGTGCGTCGTATCTCCGGGACAACCCGGGCGGCCGTACGAAGCCGCAGCGACCGGCGAAGCCGGACACGGAACCGGAGGCCGACGCGGACGACGAGGACTCCTCCGAGGAGTGAGTCCACCGGTCGGCAGGATGTGAGACAGGGGCGGTTCCTCCCGGGTGGGAGGAACCGCCCCTGTTCTGTGGGCCGTTGCTAGAGGGCCACGCCCAACAGGGCGTCGACCGCGCGGGAGACGACGCCGGGGGCGCCCTCGTCGCTGCCGCCCCGGTCCCGCTGGAGCGCCGCCCAGCGGTCGACGGCGGCGAGCGCGGCCGGGGCGTCCAGGTCGTTCGCGAGGGCTTCGCGCATCTCCTCGACGAGCTTCAGCGCGGACGGTCCGTCAGGCCGGGAGACGGCGGCACGCCAGCGGCCGAGCCGGGCGACCGCGTCCGCGAGCACCTGGTCGGTCCACTCCCAGTCGGAGCGGTAGTGGTGGGCGAGCAGGGCCAGCCGGATGGCGGCCGGGTCGACGCCCTCGCGGCGCAGTGCGGAGACGAAGACGAGGTTGCCCCGGGACTTCGACATCTTCTCGCCGTGGAGGCCGACCATGCCGGCGTGGACGTACGCCTTGGCCATGGGGAACTCGCCGGTCAGCACCTGGGCGTGCGAGGCGCCCATCTCGTGGTGCGGGAAGGCGAGGTCGGAGCCGCCGCCCTGCACGTCGAAGCCCATGCCGAGGTGGTCCAGGGCGATGGCCACGCACTCGATGTGCCAGCCGGGGCGCCCTCGGCCCAACGAGCCGCCGTCCCAGCTCGGTTCGCCCTCGCGGGCGGCCATCCAGAGCATCGGGTCGAGCGGGTTCTTCTTGCCCGGGCGGTCCGGGTCGCCGCCGCGCTCGGCGGACAGCAGCCGCATCGCGGCCGCGTCGAGGTTCGAGACCTTGCCGAAGTGGGGGTCGGACCCGACGGAGAAGTAGGTGTCGCCGTCGAGTTCGTAGGCGGCACCGGCGTCCCTGAGGCGCTCGACGAGCGGCACGATGCCGGGTATCGCCTCGACCGCGCCGATGTACTGCTTCGGGGGCAGCATGCGCAGGGCGGTCATGTCCTCGCGGAAGAGCGCGGTCTCCTTCTCGGCGAGGGCGACCCAGTCGACGCCGTCGCGCTCGGCGCGCTCCAGGAGCGGGTCGTCGACGTCGGTCACGTTCTGGACGTAGTGGACCTGCCGCTTGGTGTCGAGCCACACGCGCTGCACGAGGTCGAACGCGTTGTAGGTCGCCGCGTGCCCCATGTGGGTGGCGTCGTACGGCGTGATGCCGCAGACGTAGATACGGGCGACGGGACCGGTGTCAGGGGTTACCAGACCGCCGGTCGCGGTGTCGTGGATCCGGAGGTCGCGGCCCTTGCCGGGAAGGGCGGGGACCTCAGAAGCGGGCCAGGCATACATGTCATGAGCGTAACCGGACGGATGATCCGTTTACGAACCGGACCAGGCCGGACGACCGGTTGGGCGCTCTTGCGCGCTCACCGTTCGTATGCAGTCACACCGGCGGCCACGGAATCGCCGGCCACTCCCCACTCGGCTCGGGATGCTTCCCGCCCGCGAGCAACGCGTCGACCCGCGCGCGCGTGGCATCGAGTTCTACGGCGGTGACCAGCTCGGCGAGCTTCACGGCGAGCCCGCCACCGTCCCTCAGCGCCTCCCTGAGCGCCTGGAGGACGTCGACCGCCTCCGGAGTGAGCGGCTCGCCCGCCCAGCCCCACAGGAGGGTGCGCAGCTTGTTCTCGGCGTTGAAGGTGACACCGTGGTCGATGCCGTAGAGGCGCCCCTCGTCGGCGGGCAGCAGATGGCCGCCCTTGCGGTCGGCGTTGTTGATGACGGCGTCCAGGACGGCGAGGCGCCGCAGCCGCTCGTCGTCGGCGTGCACCAGGAGGGCCGTCCTGCCCCCGCCGACCTCGGCGAAGCCGATGGCCTTCCAGCCCGGCTCGGGCTCCTCGGCGTCGACCAGGGCGAGCAGTTCGGACTCGGCCGCGGTCTCGATCCACAGCTGGCACATGCCCTCGCCGTGCGGCCCGTCGCGCAGCACGGTGGTCGGCACGAGGCCCCAGCCGGTCGCCTCGGAGACCTCGTAGGCGGCGACCTCGCGCCGGGCGAGGTTGCCGTCGGGGAAGTCCCACAGGGGGCGCTCCCCGGCGACGGGTTTGTAGACGCAGGACGCCTCGCGGCCCTCGTGGGTCACGGAGCAGAACAGCACCGCGTTCGAGGCCTCGCGGATGCGTCCGCGTACTGTCAGCTCACCCTTGGCGAGCAGCTCGGCCGTGGTCACGCTCCGCGGCGGTATCCGTTCTGGCGCGGACATACGTGTCCTTCCGGGTCGAGCGGGAGGCTGCACAGCGGGCAGGGCGGACGGCCGGCGTTGACGACGTCCAGGGCCCGCTTGGCGAAGGCGCGGGCCTGGGCTCCGGTGAGGCGGACCCGCAGCATCGGGGGTCCGTTCTCCTCGTCCTGGAGGAGGCGCTCCTCGGCCTCGGCGAGGTCCTCGTCGGTGTCGGCGTCGAGCTCGACGAGGGCCTGCGCCTCGACGATCATGCGCTGCTCCTCGCCGTCCCAGGCGAGCGCCATGGTGCCGACGCGGAACTCCTCCTCGACCGGCGTCTCCAGGGGGCGGGTGTCGGAGATCTCGGTGGGGGTGACGGCGGGGACGGCCGCGCTGCCGCCACTGCGCCGTACGACCTCGTCCAGAAGCTCGTCCATGCGCTCGGCGAGCGCGGCGACCTGCGTCTTCTCCAGGGCCACGCTGGTCACCCGAGGACCGGTGGCGGCCTGGAGGAAGAACGTACGGCGCCCGGGCAGTCCGACCGTGCCGGCTACGAAGCGGTCCGGCGGGTCGTAGAGGAACACCTGACGGGACACGTCCTGTCTCCATTGGAATCGACTGCTGACAAGTGCGGCGCTACTGCGACCGCTTCACCCTACTGCGGCCGACGATCACGGTGCGCCCGCGCCGCCCCCGACCGTGGCCTCGTCGCCCGGGGGCTCCTCGCGCGGCGCCAGGGAGGCGAGATCACCGGTGTCCCCGAGCCGCACGAGATAGGGCCTGAGACGGGTGTAACGGATCGCGGTGATGGAACACGGTTCTACAGAGATCCGCTGAAAGAGGTCCAGATGAAGTCCGAGTGCGTCCGCGACAAGGGACTTGATGATGTCGCCGTGCGAACACATGAGGTAGACGGCGTCCGCGCCGTGATCGCGCTCCACGCGCGCGTTCCACTCGCGTACGGCCTCGGCCGCGCGGGTCTGCATCGCGCGCATCGACTCGCCGCCGGGGAACGCGGCGGCCGAGGGGTGCGACTGGACGACCTCCATCAGGGGCTCGTCCTTCAGCTCGGCGAGCTTGCGGCCGGACCAGTCGCCGTAGTGGCACTCCCCGATCCGCTCCTCGGTGTGCGACCGCAGGTCGGGGCGGGCGTCGAGGAGGGGCTGGAGGGTCTCCTGGCAGCGCTGCAGCGGGCTGGCGACGACCTCGGCGATCGGGAGCGCGGCGAGCCGTCCGGGGAGCGCGGCGGCCTGGGCGTTGCCGCGCTCGTCGAGGGCGACACCGGGCGTCCAGCCGGCGAGCACTCCCCCGGTGTTGGCGGTCGAACGTCCGTGCCGGACAAGGATCAACGTGGGCATGCCGTAAAGGGTAGGCGTACGCGCGGGTGCGGCTTCGGGCGGACGGCGGGAGAATACGCACCGTGATCGTCGACTACGCCATCTACCGCGACGGACGCCGGACGGAGGGGCCCGGCGACTTCTCCGACGGCCTCGACCACTGCCGTCGCGTCGGCGACGCCTTCGTCTGGATCGGCCTCTACGAGCCCACGGAGAAGGAGTTCGACCGCGTCACCCAGGAGTTCGCCCTGCACCCGCTGGCCGTCGAGGACGCCCTGACCGCGCATCAACGCCCCAAGCTGGAGGTCTACGACGACTCGCTGTTCGTGGTCCTCAAACCGGTGGGCTACGAGGCGGACAGCGACGTGGTCACCTCCGGCGAGGTCATGGTCTTCGTGGGCGACTCCTTCGTAGTGACCGTCCGGCACGGCATGGAGGCCCCACTGGCGGCCGTACGGCACCGTCTTGAGGAGGAGCCGGAGATGCTGCGGCACGGACCGACGGCGGTGCTGTACTCGATCGCGGACGCGGTGGTCGACCACTACGTGGACGTGGCGGGCGAGTTGCAGACCGACCTGGAGGAGCTGGAGGCCGCGGTGTTCTCGCCGACCGGCGGCGGCTCGCGGACCACAGCGTCGCGGATCTACACCTTCAAGCGGCAGATCCTGGAGTTCCGCCGGGCCACGGGACCGCTCGCGCAGCCGCTGGCCCGGCTCGCGGGCGTCGGGCTCGCCGGGGACCGGGTGCCGTTCGTGAACGACAGGTCGCGGCCGTTCTTCCGTGACGTGAACGACCACCTGATGAAGGTCAACGAGTCCGTGGAGGGCCTGGACCGGCTGGTCTCGGACGTCCTGTCGGCGCACCTCGCGCAGACCAGCGTGCGGCAGAACGACGACATGCGGAAGATCTCCGGCTGGGCCGCCATGGCCGCCGTCCCCACGATGATCGCGGGGATCTACGGCATGAACTTCGACCACATGCCGGAGTTGCACTGGCTGTGGGGGTACCCGGCGGTGATCCTGCTGATGGCCGCCCTGGAGGTGCTGCTGTACCGGACGTTCAAGCGGCGCGGCTGGCTGTGACCCTCATGCGAACTCGGGTGCCGCGGTGGCCGGTCCGCCGAGGGCGTCGCGTCGTTCCGGCATCCTCAGGGACACCATCCGGCGCCAGCCGCCGAGCCGTTCGTACGCGTACACGGCGTGGATGCCCGCTGCCAGGGCCGCCGACTTGGCGCGCGGCCAGCCGAGGACGCGTCCCATGTGGGTCATCACGGCGAGGCTGACGTCCCGGTAGATCCGGATCTCCGCCAACGCGCAAGCGCGGAGCGCCCGTTGGATGGCGCGGCCGTGTCCGGCGGCGGCGAAGCGCAGCAACTCCTCGTGGCAGTAGGCGAGATGGTTGTCCTCGTCGTTCGAGATCATCCGTACCGCGCGGCCGAGGTCGGGGTGGTCGGCGAAGTGCCTGCGCAGCAGGTCCATCTGCTCGGAGGCGCGCTGTTCGGTGACCCGGCTGTGCGCGAGGTAGGTGACGACGTCCTGGACGGTCAGCGCCGACTCGCCCTTGAGCTTCTCGTGCGCGAGACCGATGCCGTGCCGCTCCAGGAGCATCGTGTAGTCGGTCTCGGCGGGCACCCGGACGGGTTCGAGGCCACGCTTCTTCAGAAGGGCGTTGAAAATGCGCCCGTGCTTGTCCTCGTCGGCGCCGTGCCGGCTGATCTTGGGGGCGAGGTCGCGTTCGGTCGGCGGGACGAGCACGGCGATGCGCCCGTTCTCCCAGCCGCCCTGGGACTCGCCGCTGGCCGCGATGGAGCAGAAGAGCCGGAAGGACTCGTCGTTGTCGAGGATCTCCTGGAACAGACTCTTGGCCGACAGCATCTGGACGCACCTCCATGCAGGATTCCGCCGCATTCCGCAAAGAACGAGTCAAATGCGACGTCAGAGGTGCCGCAACAGCACTGTCGGACAACTCCGCCAAAAGGAGGACTACGGATGTCCCGTCGGGGGCGTAACCGCACGGGCCGCCGCGCGTTGTTCCCCGTGACGGCCGTGGCGGGGAAGACCCCCCGAGCCCCCACCACGGCCGTAGAAAACTTCCGTACGGCAGAGTCGCGTCACGCGAGACCCGCGCGCTCCAGTGCTTCCGTTCCGGCGCGGAGCGCGGCGATCCGCTCCTCCAGGGTCCAGCCCGCCGGGGAGAGCGTCAGGGTGGTGACACCGGCCGCCGCGTACTCCTTCATCCGGTCCGCGATGCGGTCCACGGAGCCCAGCAGGGTCGTCTTGTCGATCAGGTCGTGCGGGATGGCGGCCGCGGCGCCCTCCTTGTCGCCGGCCAGGTACTTGTCCTGGATCTCGGCGGCGGCCGCCTCGAAGCCCATGCGCTGGGCCAGCTTGTTGTAGAAGTTCTGCTGCCGGCTGCCCATGCCGCCGACGTACAGCGCGGTGTACGGGCGGAAGGTGTCGGCGAGCGTCGCCACGTCCTTGTCCTCGCCGAAGGCGAGCGGGATCGTCGGGACGATGTCGAAGCCCTCCAGGGTCTTGCCTGCCTTCTCGCGCCCGGCCCGCAGGTGCCTGATGGCGGTGTCCTCAAGATGCTCGGCCGAGGGGAAGATCAGCAGCGCGCCGTCGGCGATCTCGCCGGTCTGCTCCAGGTTCTTCGGGCCGATCGCCGCGATGTAGAGCGGGATGTGCTCGCGCTCCGGGTGCACCGTCAGCTTGAGGGGCTTGCCCGGGCCGCCGGGCAGCGGCAGCGTCCAGTGCTCGCCGTCGTAGGACAGGCGCTCGCGGGTCATCGCCTTGCGGACGATCTCGACGTACTCACGCGTGCGTGCCAGCGGCTTGTCGAACTTGACGCCGTACCAGCCCTCGGAGACCTGCGGGCCCGAGACGCCGATGCCGAGGCGGAAGCGACCGCCGGAGAGGGAGTCGAGGGTCGCGGCGGTCATCGCGGTCATGGCGGGCTGGCGGGCCGGGATCTGGAAGATGGCCGAGCCGACGTCGATGCGCTCGGTCTGCGCGGCGACCCAGGTGAGCACCGTGGCCGCGTCGGAGCCGTAGGCCTCGGCGGCCCAGCACACCGAGTAGCCGAGCCGGTCGGCCTCCTGGGCCACGGCCAGATTGTCGCCGTCCATTCCGGCACCCCAGTAGCCGAGGTTGATCCCGAGCTGCATGGCAGACCCCTTACCCATCAGTAACGTCGCTGTTGTGCCGACCCTAGCGCGCGGTGGTCCGGGCGGACAGGACGGGTGCCGGTGAATGGTCACGGAGCGTGCCGTGCGACCGACTGTGGATCATCGTGGAAATCGGTTATCCACAGGCCACCACACCGCAGGTTCAGGCCAGTAATCTCGGCGTTCATGGAGCAGAGGCATCTCGGCCGTACCGGCCTTCGTGTGTCCCGGATCGGACTCGGCACCCTCACGTGGGGGCGCGACACCGACGAGCATGACGCCGCGGACCTCTTGAAGGCGTTCTGGGAGGCCGGCGGCACCCTCGTCGACACGGCGGACGTGTACGGCGACGGGGAGGCCGAGTATCTGCTCGGGCAGCTCATAGAAGGGCTCGTGCCGCGCCGGGACCTGGTCATCTCGACGAAGGCGGGGAGCGTACCCGATCCCGACCGCCGCTTCGACGGCTCGCGCGGTCATCTGCTCGCCGCGCTGGACGCCTCGCTGGCCCGCCTCGGCACGGACTACGTCGACGTGTGGCACATCCACGGCTTCGACCCGTTCACGCCGCTGGAGGAGACCCTCCAGGCCCTCGACCTGGCGGTCAGCAGCGGGCGGGCACGCTATGCGGGCGTCTCGAACTACTGCGGCTGGCAGCTGGCCAAGGCGGCGACCTGGCAGCTGGCGGCGCCGGGCACGAGGACGCGGCTGGCGAGCACGCAGCTGGAGTACTCGCTGCTCCAGCGGGGCGTGGAGCGCGAGGTGCTGCCGGCCGCGCTCGACCTGGGCATCGGGCTGCTGCCCTCCTCGCCGCTCGGGCGCGGGGTCCTCACCGGCAAGTACCGGCACGCGACCCCGGCCGACTCGCGCGGCGCCTCGGATCACATGGCGCCCTTCGTCGCGCCGTACCTCGACGACACGGCGGCCCGCATCGTGGACGCGGTGACCATCGCCGCGGACGGGCTCGCCGTGACGCCCCTCCAGGTCGCCCTCGCCTGGGTCCGCGACCGGCCCGGGGTGGCCGCCCCGATCGTCGGCGCGCGCAACGCGCACCAGCTCACGGCCGCATTGTCAGTGGAGGCCCTTAGTCTTCCTGACGAGATCTGCCGAGCGCTCGACGATGTGTCGGCGCCTCTGCACCGCTATCCCGATCACGACTGGAGCACGCTGTGAGCACGGACCCGGAGACCACGGAGACCTCGCCGTCCGAGGACACGGGCACGGACGCCGTGGAGGGCGCCGAGGGTGCGGGGGCGGACGTGGCCCCGGGCACCGAAGGCACGGCTCCCGAGAGCACCGGGGAGGACCCGGCCGCGGAAGGCACCGACGGCACCGGTGAGGCCAAGGCCGCTGCCCCCGAACTGTCCGAGGCCGCAGCCGAGTTGCTGGCGCAGCAGGTGGAGCGGGAGCGCATCGAGCGGCGGAAGGCGGAGAAGGCCGGGCCCATCACGGCCGGGGCCAAGCTCACCGGCACGGCCGCCGATCTGCTCGCGGCGGTACGGGCCGTGGAGAGCGGCGAGAAGCCCGTGACCACCCCGTTCGCCAAGCCGGAACCCGCCGCCCCGCGCCGATCGGCCGCCCCCGAAGCGGTGCGACAGCCACAGCCCGTCCCGACCGAGCCCGGCGCCCCCGCGACCGAGACCGTCGAGTCCGTACGGCGTGTGCTGGCCGAGGGCGGCGCGCCCGAGACGCTCGCGGCGCAGGTCGCGGCGGCGCTCGGTGAGGGCGGGGACGACCAACTCCGCGAGGATCCCTGGCAGTTGCTGCGCGTCCCGGGGGTACGGCCCGAGCAGGCCGACGGGTTCGCGCGGGCGCTGCTCGGCGCGGAGCGCGCGCCGGACGACGAGCGGCGGGGCCGCGCGGTCATCGGCTGGCTCCTGGAACAGGCGGCCCTGGCAGGTCATACGGCCCTGGAGGCATCGGCGTTGACGGCCGCGCTGGCCAAGCAAGGGGTGCCCGACCCGGACGCGGCGACGCAGAGCGCCATCGCGGAGGGTGAAGTGCTGGTCTTCCAGGACGCGTTGGACGAGCCCGCGGTCCCGGTGCAGCGCACGGACGACGCGTCCGACGAGGACGCTGAGGAGGCCGAGGAGCGTCCGGTCCGCGTGCTGATCGGCCTGGAGCGGTACGCGCTCGCCGAGGAGAGCCTCGCCGACGGACTCGCCAAGCTGATCAACTCGGTGCCGAAGGAGGACGGTTCGGCGGCGGACTGGGAGCAGGCCGGCACCGCCAAGGGCTCCACCGGCGAGCTGATCCGCGCGGTCGCGGGCCACGGCCTGGTCCTCCACACCGGCGGGGAGGCGTCCCTGGAGGAACCGGCGGCACTGCTCCGCGCGGCGGCGGGTTTCGGGCTGCGTGCCTGGGCCGCCACCCACAGTCCGGTGGGGCGGGAGCGGTTCGCCGCGTTGCTGACGCGGTCCACGGAGTCGGACAACCCCACCCCGGGTGACGGCCCCCGCGCCGCCACCGTCGCCGGGCTCCTGTCCGGTGCCGAAGGGCCAGGGCGGGACGCGGACGGTGCTCTCGATCTGGATCTGCTGGTCGTGCTGGACGCGCCTCAACTGGACGTCGAGACGGCGGCGTTGGTCAGTGAGTCGTTGCCGGACGGGGCCCGGTTGGTGCTGGCCGGGGATCCCGGGGTGTTGTGGTCGGCCGGGCCCGGGCGGGTGTTCGCCGATCTGCTCGCGTCGAAGGCCTGCCCCCAGGTCGTGTCGCGGCGGCCTGATCTCGGTCCCGTGGGCGAGCTGGTCTCGGGCATCGGTATCGGTGAACTGAACCAGGTGGAGGCCCCCGGCAAGGAAGTTGTGATCGTGCCGGTGCGGGACGCCGGTGAGGCCGTGCACCGCACCGTGCAGCTCGTCGCCGACTCGGTGCCTCGGGTGATCGGCGTCCCGGCCGAGCAGACCGTGGTGATCACGCCGGGCCACGGCGGCGCGGCCGGCACCCGTGCCCTGAACGTGGCGCTGAAGGAGCGGCTCAACCCCGGCCCCGGCCGCTTCGGCGGCTTCGACCCCGGCGACCGGATCGCGTACTCCCCCACCCCGGGCCGTACGGTTCCCGGCCGGGTGGTGAACGCCGACGCCGAGGGGCTGCACCTGGCGTGCGCCGGCGGCCCCGTCGTCGTACCGAAGGAGCGGGTCGAGCAGTCCGTGCGGCACGGGTGGGCGCTGACCGCGCACCAGGCCGTGGGGGTGCGGTGGCCCGCGGTGGTCGTGGTGCTGCCCGGGGACGCGGCGCAGGCGCTCAGCCGGCCGTGGGTGTACACGGCGTTCAGCCGGGCGGACCGGCATCTGTCCGTGGTGCACGGCGTGGACCAGGCGCTGCCCCGGGCCGTCGCCGAGGTCCCGGCCAAGCCGCGTACGACCCGGTTGCCGGTGCTGCTGCGACCGCAGGTCCCGGCGGGGGTCTGAGCCCGGACGGCACGGACGACGGACGGCGGCGGTCACCGAGGGAGTCAGTCCCCCGGCGACCGCCGCCGTCTTTGTCGCAACAGCCGGGCGCGGTGCGGATCAGCGGTCCGCTTCCAGCGCCTCCAGATCCTCGTCCTCGTCCAGGTCGGCGTCCAGGTCGGGATCGAGTTCGTCCTCGGCCTCGTCCACCTCGTCGATGTCGTCGATCTCGTCGTTGATCTCGTCGTCGAAGACCGCGCTGACGTCGAAGCGGCACACCACCCGCTGCGGATCGACGCCCTCGAAGGGGGCCTCCAGCCAGGCGCCGGGTTCGGCCGTCTCGTCGGCGGCGGTCACCCACAGCGTGGAGTCGCCCTCCTCCAGCCCGAACTCCTTGGGCCGGGAGGCGATCTCGTCCGCCTCGAACTCGTCGAAGAGGATGCCGAGCGCACCGTGGATCGTGCCCGAGGCCTCCGTGCCCGTGCCGTCGCCGACCGCCGCCTCGACCCGCTGCGCCTGGGCCAGCAGCCGCTGCGGCTCCGCCACGGCGTAGTCACGGCGGATCAGCACGCTCACCGCGTTCGGCTCCTCCGGGCCGGTGTACGGCGGCAGGGAGTCGTCCGTACCGGGGATCTCGAAAGGCGTGACCTCGTCATAACGGTCGTAGAGCAGCTCGTCGTAGACCTCGGCGGCCGCGGCGAGCTGGTTGAACGCCTCGTAGACGGCCGGGTCGTCCTCCCCCGACCGGCCTTCGACCGCGGCCAGGTGGCGGTCGAGCGCGGTCTTGACCGCCTCGGCGGCGGCGCGTACCTCGGCAGCGGTGGGCTGCGCAGCATCAGACATAGTGCAGACGCTATCCGTACCGGGGCTCTGCCCGCACAATAGATGCGATGCCGGAATACGAATTTGTCGACGTGTACGTACCGCGCGGGGTCTCCCGCAAGGACGCCACACGTCTCCTGACGGACCATGCCGAGTACGGACACTGGGAATTGGACCGGCTGAGCCTGCTGCGCGACGGCAGTCGCAGGGTGCGGCTGCGCCGGCGGATCATCCGCCAGGTGCGCGCCACGTGGTGAGCTGAGCCGGACGCGACGGAGCGGGCCCCGACGGTGCGGGGCCCCTCCGTCGCGCAGATCACATGTCCCGGTTCACATGTTCCGATTCACCTGCCTCGGGTCACATGCGCCCGGGAGTCACACCGAGGCGCGCGCCTTGCGGTACAGCACCGCGCCCGCGAGCAGCGCGCCCGCGCCGACCGGCAGGGCGAGGCCGAGCGGCAGTTCGCTGCCGGTGTGCGCGAGCTGGGCGCCGCCCGGGGTCTGGACGGCGGACTGCGCACCGGGCTGGGTCACGTGTGCGGAACCGGTCGGCGCGTGAACGCCCTTGACCGGCGAGGTGCCCGGCGAGGTGGGGTGGGTGGGCGTGCCGGGAGTTCCCGGGTGGCTGGGCGTACCCGGCTGGCTCGGGTGACCCGGCGTTCCCGGCGGAGTGGTCCCGTGACCGCCGCCCGGGGGCGTGCCGTGGTGGCCGCCGTGACCGGGAGGCGTGCCGTGGTGATGACCGCCGCCCTGGTGGTGGCCGCCCCCGGGATGATGCCCCTCGCCCGGAGGGGTCCCGTGGTGACCGCCGCCGTGGTGACCGCCGCCGCCGGGCGGGGTCCCGTGATCATGGCCGCCCCCGTGATGTCCGCCCCCTCCCGGAGGCGTCCCGTGATGACCGCCCCCGTGGTGACCGCCGCCCCCCGGAGGCGTCCCGTGGTCATGGCCGCCGCCGTTCCAACTCCCGCCGTTGGCACAGTCGTTGCCGGTGACGGCGTTGCCGATGCCGATGACGTCGATGCTGTTGCCGCAGACGTTCACCGGTACGTCGATCGGTACCTGGACGTGGTTGCCGGAGCCGACGCCGGGCGAGTTCGAAGCGTGCCCGCCGGCGTGCGAGCCCCCTGAGCCGCCGTGCGCGCCGTGTCCGCCGGAGCCGGCGTGTCCGCCCGACGAGCCGTAACCCCCGGAGTCTCCGTACCCACCGGAGCCCCCGTACCCGCCCGACGAGCCGTGGCCGCCGCTCCCGTGACCGCTGCCGCCGCCCCCACCCGGGTTGCCGCACTTGTTGCCGACCGCCGGGTTCAGGATCCCGACCACGTTCACGGTGTTGCCGCAGACGTTGACCGGCACATGCACCGGTGCCTGCACGGTGTTGCCGGACAGTACGCCTGCCGATTCCGAACTGGAGCCGCTCGCGCCCGAGTCGGCGTGGGCGACACCGCCCGCGGCGGCGATCACCCCGGTCGCTGCCGCCACGGTCATCAAGCTCTTGCGGGTAACCTGTCGCATTTCTGAATTCCCCCCTGCCTTCAATCCTGACTGAATTCGTCGCGCGATTTCTCGCACAAAGACCGTCGGCCCCGGAGCGCATGGCGCGCGCTCCGGGGCCGAGGATGTGGTCACCCCTCAGAGGGACGACGTCACTTGTTGACGCAGGTGTTGCCGAAGGCGGGGTTCAGCAGACCGATCACCGAGATCGTGTTGCCGCACACGTTCACCGGGACGTGCACGGGAACCTGGATGACGTTGCCGGAAACGACACCCGGGGAGTGCACAGCAGCACCCTGAGCGCCGGAGTCGGCGACGGCCAGACCCGCACCCGCGAGAACCAGGCCACCGGTGGCAGCCGCAGCGGCGACGACCTTCTTGATCATTATTCCTCCTTGTTGGCAAAAGCGATCTCGTGTTGCCGATCGCATCACCTGTAACGAGGAGGGAGTAATGGAGCTACGAGCTTATGAGCACATTCACCCGTCCCAGTGGCTTCCGTACGCGCGGTCGAATTCCGGCGTCAACCGACGTCGACCGGTGTTTCAGGACACGACTTCAGGACACGGCTTGAGGACACGACTTCAGGACGCGTCGATGAACCGGTCCAGCACCCGCACCCCGAACTTCAGCCCGTCTACCGGCACCCGCTCGTCGACGCCGTGGAACATGCCCGCGAAGTCCAGCTCCGGCGGCAGCTTGAGCGGGGCGAAGCCGAAGCCCCGGATGCCCAGGTCGTCGAAGGACTTGGCGTCCGTGCCACCGGAGAGCATGTACGGGATCGCCTTGGCGGTCGGGTCCTCGGCGAGCAGCGAGGACTGCATGGCCTCGACCAGTGGCCCGTCGAAGGTGGTCTCCAGGGCCTTGTCGGAGTGGACGCCCTCACGCTTCACGTTCGGCCCGAGAATCCGGTCGAGGTCGGCGAAGAACTCCTCCTTGTACCCGGGCAGGAACCGCCCGTCGACGTTCGCGGTGGCCTCGCCGGGGATGACGTTGACCTTGTAACCGGCGTTCAGCTGCGTCGGGTTGGCGGTGTTGCTGAGGGTCGCGCCGATGAGCTTGGCGATACCGCCGAGCCGCTTGAGGGTCGCCTCCATGTCCTCGGGGTCGAGCTGCGTGCCGAGCGCGTCGCCCAGTTCGTCGAGGAAGGCGCGCGTCGTCTTCGTGACCCGTACCGGGAACTTGTGCCGGCCGATACGCGCGACTGCCTCCGACAACTCGGTGATCGCGTTGTCGCGGTGGATCATCGACCCGTGCCCGGCGGTGCCGGCCACGGTCAGCTTCATCCAGTGCATGCCCTTCTCGGCCGTCTGGATCAGATAGAGCCGCCGCTCCTCGCTCACCGTGAACGAGAACCCGCCGACCTCGCTGATGCCCTCGGTGACGCCGTCGAACAGCTCGCGGTGGTTGTCGACGAGGTGCCGCGCACCGTACGTACCGCCCGCCTCCTCGTCCGCAAGGAAGGCGACCACGATGTCGCGCGGAGGCCGGCGCCCGCTGCGCAGCCGGTCGCGGACGACCGCCAGGGTCATCGCGTCCATGTCCTTCATGTCGACCGCGCCGCGCCCCCACACGCACCCGTCCGCGACCTCGCCGGAGAAGGGGTGGTGGGTCCAGTCCGCCGCGTTCGCCGGTACGACGTCCAGGTGGCCGTGGATGAGGAGTGCGGGCCGGGAGGGGTCCGTGCCCTCGATCCGGGCCACCGTGGACGCGCGTCCCGGGTGCGACTCGAAGATCTTGGGTTCGAGGCCCACCTCGGCGAGCTGCTCGGCGACGTACTCGGCCGCCTTGCGCTCCCCCGGGCCCGAGTGGTCGCCGTAGTTGCTGGTGTCGATCCGGATCAGCTCGCGGCAGAGGTCCACGACCTCGTCCTCGCCGGTGACGCCCTTGGCCGTGTCCGTGTCGCTCACGCTGCTTCCTCCCGCTGTCACTGCTGGTGGTCCTCCCCCATCCTCTCTCCCCATCGCGCCGCACCCCAAGGGCGGTCCCGGCCCGTCACACGCCGTTCACGCGGGACGCGGGCGGGAACAGGGGGTGATCGGCCACCCCTGGAAGCCTGGTAATGTTTCCTTCGTCGCCGCGGGGAAACCACGCGCGACAAACACCTTGTCCGGGTGGCGGAATGGCAGACGCGCTAGCTTGAGGTGCTAGTGCCCTTTATCGGGCGTGGGGGTTCAAGTCCCCCCTCGGACACATCGCAGGCGAGGGTCGCGACCACCAAGGTCGCGGCCCTCGTCGCATTTGTGGGGGATGTCTCCTTCGCTGTGAAGATCACCAGGTCAGAGCGTTGCCGGGCGCTCACGGAGCGCCCCCGTTCGGCTCCCCCGAGTGGCCGTCGGCAGGCCAGGAGCCTAGCGTCGTACTAAAATTTCCGGCTTGTTACGGAACGGAGCTGGAGCCGGACAACCCCAGGCATACCTGCGGGCCCGCCAGCACCCCGGAAGTTACCGGGTTCGAGACGCGAGGACCGATGGCAGCCATACACGAGAGCAGTGCTCTCGGGCTTGACGATGAGATCCGCACCCAGTTCGGCGATACGGCACGTTTCTCCGCGGCGCCGGCCGCCTCGGCCCGCACCCTTGTCGACATCCTCGACGCGTCGGTGCGGTCGTATCCCGACGAGCTCGCCCTGGACGACGGCACCGTCCGCCTCACCTACCGTGCGCTGGCCGTCGAGGTGGAGACCCTGCGCCGTACCCTGGCCGCGGCCGGTGTCGGCCTCGGCGACCGGGTCGGCGTGCGCGTCCCGTCCGGGACCAACGACCTCTACATCGCGATCCTCGCCGTACTCGCCGCCGGTGCCGCCTACGTCCCCGTGGACGCCGAGGACCCGGACGAGCGGGCCGAGCTGGTGTTCGGCGAGGCGGACGTGCGGGCCGTCATCGGCGCCGAGCACGCGCTGACCGTGCTCGGGCACAGTGACGCCCCGGCCGCGCGGCCCGGGGTCGAGCAGGACGCGTGGATCATCTTCACCTCCGGCTCCACCGGCAAGCCCAAGGGCGTCGCCGTCACGCACCGCAGCGCGGCGGCCTTCGTGGACGCCGAGGCGGCGCTGTTCCTCACCGACGACCCCATCGGTCCGGGTGACAGGGTCATGGCGGGGCTGTCCGTCGCCTTCGACGCGTCCTGCGAGGAGATGTGGCTGGCCTGGCGCTACGGCGCCTGTCTGGTGCCGGTGCCGCGCTCACAGGTGCGCAGCGGCGCCGACCTCGGGCCCTGGCTGGTCGAGCAGGACATCAGCGTCGTCTCGACCGTGCCGACGCTGGCGTCCCTGTGGGAGCCCGAGGCGCTGAACGACGTACGCCTGCTGATCTTCGGCGGTGAGGCCTGCCCGCCCGAGCTGGTGCAGCGGCTTGTCACCGAGGGCCGCGAGGTCTGGAACACGTACGGGCCGACCGAGGCGACCGTCGTCGCCTGCGCCTCCCTGATGACCGGCGACGAGCCCATCCGTATCGGACTGCCGCTGAACGGCTGGGAGTTGGCCGTCGTCGACGAGGCCGGGGTGCCCGTACCGATGGGCGGCAGTGGGCAGTTGGTGATCGGCGGGGTCGGTCTCGCCCGCTACCTCGACCCCGAGAAGGACGCGGAGAAGTACGCGCCCCTCGAATCGCTCGGCTGGGAACGGGCGTACCGCAGCGGTGACTTGGTCAAGGCGGAGCCCGAAGGGCTGATCTTCCTCGGGCGGGCCGACGAGCAGATCAAGCTCGGCGGACGCCGGATCGAACTCGGTGAGGTCGACGCGGCGCTCCAGGCACTCCCCGGAGTGGCCGGAGCAGCCGCCGCCGTGCGCACCGCGCGCAGCGGCAACCAGCTCCTCGTCGGCTATGTCGTCACCCAGGAGGGCTGGAACCAGGCCGCCGCCGTCGAGAAGCTGCGGGCCGAACTGCCCGCCGCCCTCGTGCCGTTGATCGCGCCGGTCGAGGATCTGCCGACCCGCACCTCCGGCAAGGTCGACCGGAACGCGCTCCCCTGGCCGCTCGAAGGCCTGGAGACCGCCGGCGCCAAGGAGCAGCTCTACGGCACGGAGGCCTGGCTCGCGGAGCAGTGGGCCGAGGTGCTCGGCATCCCCGTGAGCAGTGCGGCCGACGACTTCTTCGCGATCGGCGGAAGCAGCCTGGCCGCCGCGCAGTTGACGACGCGGCTGCGCACCCGGTACCCGAGCGCGGCCGTCCTCGACATCTACCAGCAGCCGACGCTGCGCAAGTTGGCCCGGCACCTGGAGGACTCGGCGCAGGGCGACGGCACCGCGCGGGTGATCGCCCCCGTGCCGACCCGCGCCAAGGTGATCCAACTCCTCGCGCTGATCCCCCTGTTCACGCTCGTCGGCCTGCGCTGGACAGTGGCGCTGGCCGCGCTCGGCAACGTACTCAGCGGCTACGCGTGGCTGCCGACCGCGTCCTGGTGGCTGGTCGGCGCCGGCGCGCTGCTCCTCTTCAGCCCGCCCGGCCGGCTCGCGATCGCCGCGGGCGGTGCGCGCCTGCTGCTGCGCGGTGTGAAGCCCGGACGCTACGACCGCGGTGGCAGCGTCCACCTGCGGCTCTGGGCGGCCGAACGGCTGGCCGAGTTCAGCGGGGCGACCTCCCTGACGGGCTCGTGGCTGGAGCGGTACGCACGTGCCCTCGGCGCCAAGATCGGCCCGGACGTCGACCTGCACTCGCTCCCGCCGGTCACCGGCATGCTCAAGCTGGGCCGCGGTGCCGCGGTCGAGTCCGAGGTGGACCTGTCCGGCTACTGGCTGGACGGCGACCGGCTGGAGATCGGCCCGACCAAGGTCGGCGCACACGCCGTCGTCGGCACGCGCAGCATGCTGTTCCCCGGCGCCCGGGTGGGCAAGCGGGCCGAGGTGGCGCCGGGTTCGGCCGTCACCGGCACCGTCCCGACCGGCCAGCGCTGGGCGGGCGCGCCCGCGGTCAAGCTCGGCAAGGCCAAGCGCAACTGGCCCAAGGAGCGCCCGCAGCGGGGCACCTACTGGCGTGCGATGTACGGCGTGACGGGCTTCGCACTCACCATGCTCCCCGTGGTCTCCGGTGCCGTGGCACTGCTGGTGGCGAGCGCGTTCATGGCGCCCGGTGCCGGACTGGGCGAGGCCCTGCGCGGCGCGGGGATCGCGCTGGTCCCGGCGACTCTCGCCTTCGGGCTGACGTACGCGCTGCTGATTCTGATCGGTGTACGACTGCTCAGCGTGCGGCTGCGTGAGGGTACGCACCCGACGCACAGCCGGATCGGCTGGCAGGCGTGGACCGTGACGCAGCTGATGGACCTCTCCCGCGAGACCCTGTTCCCGCTGTACGCCGGGCTCGTCACGCCGGTGTGGCTGCGGCTGCTCGGGATGCGGATCGGGCGCGGTGCCGAGGTGTCGACCGTGCTCGCGCTGCCGAGCCTGACGACCGTCGGCGAGGGCGCGTTCCTGGCCGACGACACGTTGACCGCGCCGTACGAACTCGGTGGCGGCTGGGTGCACATCGGGCGGGCCGAGATCGGGCGGCGGGCGTTCCTCGGGAACTCCGGGATGACCGCGCCCGGGCGGAGCGTGCCGGACGGCGGGCTCGTCGGGGTGCTGTCGGCGACGCCGAAGAAGGCGAAGAAGGGCACGTCGTACCTGGGGCTGCCGCCGGTGAAGCTGCCGCGCAGCACGAGCGGCGGCGACCAGAGCCGGACGTACGACCCGCCGGCCAAGCTGCTGTGGGCGCGCGGTCTGGTGGAGCTGTGCCGGATCGTGCCGGTGTTCTGCTCGGCGGGGCTTGCCGTGCTGACGGTGGCCGCGCTGTGCGCGCTGGGGGTGTGGGCGCCGCTGCTGTCGGGGCTCGTGCTGCTGGCCGTGGGTGCGCTGGCCGGGCTGATCTCGATCGTGGCCAAGTGGACCCTCGTGGGGCGGCACCGCGGTGCCGAGCACCCGCTGTGGAGCGGTTACGTGTGGCGCAACGAGCTGGCGGACACCTTCGTCGAGGTCGTGGCGGTGCCGTGGCTGGCCGGTTCCGTGCCGGGTACGCCGGTGCTGACGGCCTGGCTGCGCGGGCTCGGGGCGCACATCGGCAAGGGTGTCTGGGTGGAGAGCTACTGGCTGCCGGAGACCGATCTGGTGACCCTGGAGGACGCGTCCACAGTGAACCGTGGTTGTGTGCTCCAGACCCACCTCTTCCACGACCGGATCTTGCGGACGGATACTGTGGTCCTCCGTGAGGGCGCGACGCTGGGTCCTGGCGGAATCGTCCTGCCCGGCAGCGTGGTCGGGGCCCGTACCACTCTGGGCCCCGCGTCGCTGGTGATGGCGGCGGAGTCCGTCCCGGACGACACCCGCTGGCTGGGCAATCCGATCGAGTCATGGCGATCCTGAACACAGGTCACGCGGCGTCGGCTTCGGAGGGCGGTGCACGGGTACGGGATACGAGCACAGCGCAGGGAGCAGACGCAGCAGTGACCGTTCAGCAGGCGGCGGGTCCGGACCCGTATTTCCCGGCAAACGGCGATGCCCGCTACCGGGTGCACCGCTATGAGCTCGCGCTGGACTACCGTCCCGGCCCCAACCGTCTCTCCGGCACGGCACGCATCAACGCCATAGCGGGCCGTGCGCCGCTGCCCGAATTCCAGCTGAACCTGGGCGACTTCAAGATCGGCCGGATCCGGGTGGACGGCCGCCAGCCGCACTACACGCACCGCGGCGGCCGACTCCGTGTCCGCCCGGCGAAGCCGCTGCGGGCGGGTGCCGCGTTCACCGTGGAGATCCACTGGTCGGGCAACCCCAAGCCGGTCGCCAGCCCGTGGGGCGGCCTCGGCTGGGAGGAGTTGACCGACGGCGCGCTGGTGGCGAGCCAGCCGATCGGGGCGCCGTCCTGGTACCCGTGCAACGACCGCCCCGCCGACAAGGCCTCGTACCAGATCTCGATCACCACGCCGTCGGCGTACGCGGTGGTGGCGGGCGGCCGACTGCTGACCCGAACTACCAAGGCTTCTACGACCACTTGGGTGTACGAGCAGTCGGCGCCGACGTCGAGCTATCTGGTCGGGCTGTCGATCGGCAAGTACCAGACGGTGCTGCTGGGCGACCCGGGTCTGGGCGGTGTCCCGCAGCACGGGCACATCCCGTCGGATCTACTCCCGGAGTTCTCAAGGGACTTCGCGCGGCAGCCCGCGATGATGGAGCTGTTCCAGGACCTGTTCGGGCCGTACCCCTTCGACGAGTACGCGGTCGTGGTGACGGAAGAGGAACTCGATGTGCCCGTCGAGGCACAGGGGTTGTCGCTGTTCGGCGCCAACCACGTTGACGGGGCCCGGGGTTCGGAACGGCTCGTCGCCCACGAGCTGGCACACCAGTGGTTCGGCAACAGCGTGTCCATCGCCGACTGGCGCCACATCTGGCTGAACGAGGGCTTCGCCAAGTACGCGGAGTGGCTGTGGTCCGAGCGCTCGGGCGGCCGTACGGCCCATCAACACGCCGCCGCCGCGCACCGGTTGCTCTCCACGCTTCCCCAGGACCTGCGGCTCGCCGACCCCGGCCGCAAGTCGATGTTCGACGACCGGCTCTACGAACGCGGCGGCGTCACCGTCCACGCGGTGCGCTGCGCGCTGGGCGACATCGCGTTCTTCCGGATGCTGCGGGGGTGGGCGAACCAGCACCGGAACGGGACGGTGACCACCGCGACGTTCACGTCGCACGCGTCCCGGTTCACGTCCGAGCCGTTGGACCAGCTTTTCGACGCGTGGGTGTATCGGGGGGCGTTGCCGCCGATGCCTTCGGCGGAGACGGGGATCGCGGTCTGAGTCGTCGGGCCTGTTGCGGGTCGGGAACTGACGGAGTATCAAGTGACTTCACGGGGGTGAGGTCATGGCGTCCGCATGGAACCGGGGGGCCGCGGAGACGGGTGAGTGGCTGGAGGTCTACGGGGAGACCGAGCCGCAATCCGTCCCGCTGGAGCAGATGTTCGCCACGGGATCGGACACCGGACGCCCTTTCACCGGGTATCTCTACGTCTGGTCGCTCGGGTACACGGGGGACGAGGCGCCGTCCGTGAAGGTCACGCTGCTCTTCCCGGCCATGGGTAGCTGGCGGGTGAAGGACGTCCAGGCCATCGTGTACCACCTGCCGCCGGTGGCGGACGAGCGGGCGTGGCGGAACACCCTGGCCAGGGACCTGCGGGCGGCCGGGCCCGCCCTGGAGGCCGCCGGCAAGCTCACGGCGGACCTGGTCGGCTTTCCCGAGATCAACGCGATGATGTCCGCCGCGGCCCACCTGAGGGCGCGCAGCGCACCGCAGATGCGGGACGAGGAGTGGTTCGTCAAGCGAGTGCACCGCAGCCCCGGCGGGATCCTGCACCAGGGAGTCGAGTGGACGCTCCCGGCGAACTTCGTGCGGCAGATCGGGACCCGGGTCACCGGCGCCCTCCTCGTGGAGTTCATCGGCGCGGCACCCGCGTACGAGGACACCGACCCTCCTGGCACCGAGCCGCTGCCGCTCCTGGCCTGCGCGGCCCTCACCCGCGAGAAGGAGGTGAGGCTGCCCCAGGACGCCTACGTCCGGCTGCCACTCCGCGTCACCCCCGAACGCCCTCGAACGTAGCCCCGGCACAATATGCCCATGACCCCACGCCCCACCTGCCCCTGCGGCCTCCCCCAGCCCTACGACAACTGCTGCGGCCGCTACCACTCAGGCCCCGCCCCCGCCCCCACCGCCGAGGCCCTGATGCGCTCCCGCTACACCGCCTTCGTGCGGCTGGACGCGCCCTACCTGCTGCGCACCTGGCACCCCCGGACGCGCCCCGCCGAACCCCTCGATCTCGACCCGGGTATGCGCTGGACCGGGCTGGAGATCCTGGAGACGGGAGGCGGGTCGGCGTTCCACTCCGCGGGAACCGTGACGTTTCGGGCGTCCTACAACGGCGGCGCGATCCATGAGCGGAGCCGGTTCGAGCGGGTCGACGGGGCCTGGGTGTACCTCGACGGCGAGTTCATCGAGGACTGAGCGGCTACGGCGCCAGGATGTCCAGTTCCTGAAGCGCGCCCACCGTGATCTCGCGGGTCAGGGTCTCCGCGCGGAGGGCGTCGCCCTCGCGGACCGCCTCCGCGACCTGGACGTGCAGGGTGACGGCGGCCGGGTCGGGGTCCTCGAACATGACCTCGTGATGGGTGCGGCCGGCCAGGACCTCGGTGACGACGTCGCCGAGCCGGGCGAACATCTCGTTGCCGGAGGCGGTGAGGATCACGCGGTGGAAGGCCACGTCGTGGACGAGGTAGGCCTCCAGCTTGTGGCCGCGGGAGTTGGCGACCATGCCGATCGCGCACTCGGTGAGCTCCGCGCACTGCTCCGCCGTGGCGAACTTGGCAGCCAGGCCGGCCGCGATCGGCTCCACCGCGGAGCGCAGCACCGTCAGTGAGCGCAGTTGCTGCGGGCGGTCGGCACCGGCCAGGCGCCAGCGGATGACCTGCGGGTCGTAGACGTTCCACTCGGCCTTGGGCCGTACCGTGACGCCGACCCGGCGGCGGGACTCGACCAGGTGCATGGATTCGAGGACGCGGACCGCCTCGCGCATCACGGAGCGGGAGACCTCGAAGTCCTTGGCGAGCTCGTCCGTGCGCAGGACACTGCCCGGCGGGTACTCGCCCGCGGTGATGGCGGGGCCGAGGGAGTCGAGTACACGGCCGTGCAAGCCGCGGCCCGGAGTGGTCATGCACTCAGCGTACGGGGCGCATCACGGAACCAAAAAGTCAGACTTATATGTCACAGACTCTTGAATTCGTCGTACCTAATCGGTTTCAGTGGGATCGACATCAGGTGTCGACGGAGACAGTGAGGCAGCGATGCGTACCCCCCATGTCGTCGTGGTCATGGGCGTAGCGGGCACCGGGAAGACCACCATCGGTCCCCTGCTCGCGGCCCGGCTCGGCGTTCCGTACGCCGAGGGCGACGACTTCCACCCGCAGGCCAACATCGCCAAGATGTCGGCCGGTGTCCCGCTGACCGACGAGGACCGGTGGCCCTGGCTGGACGCCATCGGCGACTGGGCGCACGGGCGCGCGGGGCTCGGCGGGGTCGTCAGCAGCTCGGCGCTGAAGCGGTCGTACCGCGACCGGCTGCGGGCCGCTGCCCCCGGGGTCGTCTTCGTGCACCTCACCGGCGACCGCGCCCTCATCGAGGACCGCATGGCGCACCGGCACGGGCACTTCATGCCGACCGCGCTGCTCGACTCGCAGTTCGCCACGCTCCAGCCGCTGGAGGCGGACGAGGCGGGTGTCGCCGTGGACGTCACCGGCAGTCCCGAGCAGATCGCCGAGCGGGCCACGACCGCGCTCGCGCAGGTTCCCGAGCCGACCTCCTAGTCCCCCCTAGTACCTCCTGGTACCGCCTGTCCCCCCAACTCCCCGTATCCGCAAGGAATCCACCGTGACCAGACTCAGCGTCGAGATGCTGGCAGCGGACCCCGTCGAGCCCATCACCTCGGCCGGCCACGCTCAGCTGGGCATCGCCGTACTGGCGGGCATCGCCGTCATCGTCCTGCTCATCACCCGGTTCAAGATGCACGCCTTCCTGGCGCTGACCATCGGCTCGCTCGCGCTCGGCGCGTTCGCCGGGGCGCCGCTGGACAAGACCATCACCAGCTTCAGCACCGGACTCGGCTCCACCGTCGCCGGTGTGGGCGTGCTGATCGCGCTGGGCGCGATCCTCGGCAAGCTGCTCGCCGACTCGGGCGGCGCGGACCAGATCGTCGACACGATCCTCGCGAAGGCGAGCCCCCGGTCGATGCCGTGGGCGATGGTCCTGATCGCCTCGGTGATCGGGCTGCCGCTGTTCTTCGAGGTCGGCATCGTGCTGCTGATCCCGGTCGTGCTGATGGTCGCCAAGCGCGGCAACTACTCGCTCATGCGGATCGGCGTCCCGGCCCTCGCCGGCCTGTCGGTCATGCACGCGCTGATCCCGCCGCACCCCGGCCCGCTGGTCGCCGTGGACGCGGTCAAGGCCAACCTCGGTCTGACCCTCGCGCTCGGCGTCCTGGTCGCCATCCCGACCGTCATCATCGCGGGCCCGCTGTTCTCGAAGGTCGCCGCCCGCTGGGTGGATGTCCGGGCCCCCGAGCGGATGCTCCCGGCCCGCCCCTCCGAGGACCTGAAGAACCGCCCCGGCTTCGGAGCGACCCTCGCCACGATCCTGCTGCCCGTCGTCCTGATGCTGTCCAAGGCACTGGTCGACATCATCGTCGACGACCCCGCGCACACCGTGCAGCGCGTCTTCGACGTCGTCGGCTCGCCGCTGATCGCGCTGCTCGCGGCCGTCATCGTGGGCATGTTCACGCTGGGCCGCCCGGCGGGCTTCACCAAGGAGCGGCTGTCCACGACCGTCGAGAAGGGCCTGATGCCGATCGCGGGCATCCTGCTCATCGTCGGCGCGGGCGGCGGCTTCAAGCAGACGCTGATCGACTCCGGTGTCGGCCAGATGATCCTGGACATCTCCAAGGACTGGTCGATCCCGGCGCTGCTGCTGGCCTGGCTGATCGCGGTGGCGATCCGGCTCGCGACCGGTTCGGCGACGGTGGCCACGATCTCGGCGGCCGGTCTGGTCGCCCCGCTGGCCGCCGACATGTCGAGCACCCACACCGCCCTGCTGGTGCTGGCGATCGGCGCGGGCTCGGTCTTCTTCAGCCATGTCAACGACGCCGGTTTCTGGCTGGTGAAGGAGTACTTCGGCCTCAGCGTCGGCCAGACCTTCAAGACCTGGTCCGTCATGGAGACGATCATCTCGGTCGTCGCCGGCGGACTGGTCCTCCTCCTCTCGCTGATCATCTAGGGGTACGGGAATGAGTCATCCTCTTTTCGACATCAGTGGCCGTACGGCCCTGGTCACCGGTTCCAGCCGGGGCATCGGACTCGCCCTCGCCCAGGGCCTGTTGGAGGCCGGCTGCACGGTCGTCCTGAACGGCCGGGACGGCGAACGCCTCACCAAGGCCGCCGCCGAACTGTCCGGCGACGTCCACACCGCCGCCTTCGACGTGACCGACGGTCCGTCAGTAGCCGCTGGGATAGCGGACGTTGAGGAGCGGGTCGGCCCGCTGGACATCCTGGTCAACAACGCGGGCATGCAACTGCGCGCCCCGCTTCTGGAGTTCACCGACTCCGACTGGCACCGGATCATCGACACCAACCTCACCAGCGCGTTCCTGGTCGGCCGTGAGGCGGCCCGCCGGATGACGGAACGCGGCCACGGCAAGATCATCAACATCTGCTCGCTGCAGAGCGAGGTGGTCCGCCCCGGCATCGCGCCGTACGCGGCCACCAAGGGCGCGTTGAAGATGCTCACCAAGGGCATGTGCGCGGACTGGGGCCCGAGCGGTGTGCAGGTCAACGGCCTGGGCCCCGGCTACATCGAGACGGAACTCACCCAACCCCTCGTCCAGGACGCGGAGTTCAGCGCCTGGGTGCGCAAGCGGACCCCGGCCGGCCGCTGGGGGCGTACGGAGGACCTGGTGGGCGGGGTGCTGTTCCTGGCGTCGCCCGCCGCGGACTTCGTGAGCGGACAGATCCTGTACGTCGACGGCGGCATGACGAGCGTGCTGTGAAAGGGGACATCATCGTGCCGGACATGCTGGGCTGTGTGATCCACGGTCAGGACGACCTGCGCGTCGAGGAGTTGACGGTCCCGGAGCCCGGCCCCGGCCAGGCCCTGGTCGCCGTCCGCTACGGCGGCGTCTGCGGCTCCGACCTCCACTACTGGCGCCACGGCGGCGTCGGCGACTTCCGCCTCAAGGAACCGATGCTGCTCGGCCACGAGGTGGTCGGCACGGTCGTGTCCTACGGCTCCGGGGCCACAGGTCCCGTTCCTGGTACGGCAGTTGCCGTGCACCCGGCGACTCCGTGCGGGGTGTGCCCCGAGTGCGTGGACGACCGGCGCAACGTGTGCCGGGACACCGCGTACCTGGGCAGCGCGGCCCGCTTCCCGCACGTACAGGGCGGCTTCGCGGCCCAAGTCACCGTCCCCGCTGACCAGTTGAGGGCGATCCCGGCGGGCCTTGAGCTGCGCAGGGCCGCCCTCGCCGAACCGCTCTCCGTCGCCCTGCACGCCGTACGACGCGCCGGGGACGTGCGGGGACGCCAGGTGCTGGTCACCGGCGCGGGCCCGATCGGCTGTCTGGTCGTCGCGGCGGCGAAGGCGGCCGGCGCGGCTCACGTGACGGTAACGGACCTGCTTCCGGCGGCACTTCGGTACGCCACCGCGGCCGGCGCCGACACCGTCGTACGGGCCGACGACCCGGACGACTCCGGATGGCCGTCCGAGGTGGACGTCGCCATCGAGGCGTCCGGGGTGGCGGCCGGCCTCGACACCTGCCTGCGGCTCGTGCGGCGGGGCGGGGTCGTCGTGCAGCTCGGGATGCTGCCGCCGGGGCAGAGTCCCTTCGCGGGGAACCTGGTCGTCAGCCGGGAGATCGAACTGCGGGGCGCCTTCCGCTTCGACACGGAGTTCAACGACGCGCTCCAACTCCTCGCCGTGGAGCCCGCGTTCGACGCTCTGGTCAGCGCGGTGGTCCCGGTGCGGGAGGCGGAGTCGGCGTTCGCGCTGGCGGCCGACCGGAGCCGGTCGTGCAAGGTGCTGCTGGACTTCGGTAGCTGAGCAGGGTGACCTGCGCTTCGCCCCAGGGCCTCAACTAGGGCTTCCAGAGCGGGTGTTCGCGCTTGGCCCAGTCCCGGCTCACCGACCCGGTGCGCAGCCCCGCCCTGGCCTCCGGGTCCCCCAACGCCATGCCGATGTGTCCACCCAGCACGATGCCGATCGTCAGGGCGAGCCAGTCGTGGACGAAGGTCGCGCTGGTGCGCCACATGATCGGGGTGAGGTGGGTGAACCACATCATCAGGCCCGTACCGAGCATCACCAGGGTGGCGCCGGCGATCCAGTTGGCGTACACCTTCTGACCGGCGTTGAACTTGCCCGCGGGGCGCGCCGACCGGCGTTTGTCGCGCATCAGGGCGCCGCGCAGCCAGACCCGGTCGTGCGGGCCGAAGCGGTTGAGGAAGCCGAGGTTGACGCGGAAGCCGCGGGAGAACAGGCCGAAGAGAACGGGCACGGGCAGCGCGACCCCGGCCAACTCGTGGATGCGGACGACGAGTTCACGGCGGCCGACGAGTTCGGCGAACTCCGGGATGTACAGGCAGGCCGCCGTGGCCACACAGATGCCCATCAGCGCGGCCGTGGTCCGGTGCACCCAGCGTTCGGTGCGGCCGAAGCGGCGGACGCGGGCCGAGGGTTCCGTCTGCGGCGGCTGGGCTTCAGTTCGTAGGGGCATCGTCGCGTCCGTTCGACTTGCCGACCCAGGCGTCGACGTCGTAGCCCCGATCCTCCCAGTAGCCGGGCTTCACATGCTCGGTGACCGTGATGCCGGAGAGCCACTTGGCGGACTTGTAGAAGTACATGGGGGCCACGTAGAGGCGGACCGGGCCGCCGTGGTCGTGACCCAGGGGCTTGTCCTGCATGCGCAGCGCGACCAGGATGTCCGAGCGCCGGGCCTGGTCGAGGGTGAGGCTCTCCGTGTAGGCGCCGTCGAAGCAGGTGAAGCGCACCGCCCCGGCCGTTGCACGCACTCCCGCCGCGTCCAGGAGCCGGGACAGGCGCACCCCCTCGAAGGGGGTCCCGGGGACCCGCCAGCCGGTGACGCACTGGACGTCCTTGACCAGCCTGGTCTGCGGCAGCGCGCGCAGGTCGGCCAGGGTGTAGGACGTCGGCTTGTCGACCAGGCCGTCGACGGTCAGCCGGTAGTTCTGGGCGTTCTTGTTCGGCACGGACGCGGTGACCGAGTAGTAGCGGAAGCCGCCGCCGTTCGGGAGCAGTCCGGTCAGCCCGGTGGGGTCCTTGCCGGAGACGGCACCGAGGAAGCCGTCCATGGCGTTCTGGAGGGCGGGCGCGGTGACGACGCCGAGGGCGCCCAGGCCGAGGGTGCCCAGGAGGACCCGGCGGCCTAGCGGCCGGCCCTCCGCCTTCTCCGCACCCTCGGACTCGGGTTGTTCAGGTTTCACGCAGTCATTCGAACACCCGCGACCCCGGCACGGCCAGGGATAGCGGGTGCCCGTCAGACTTCCGTAACCACTTCTTACGTGCTTCTCAGAAGCGACCGTTCGACGACAGCCGCGCCGACCGGTACCGCGACCGGTCTCTACGGCGTCTCCGTCGCCGCCTTCTCCAGCTGGAACGCCTCGTTGCCGAGCCCGATGCGGGCGTGCGCCTCGGGGTTGCGGGAGCGCAGGAACAGGCCCTGGGCCAGGCCGACGAGCAGGGCCAGGCCGATGATGCCGGGCAGGAGCCAGCTCAGGGACGAGCCGGGGCCCGCGCCGACCAGGACGTCGAAGTCCTTGACCGTGTAGACGGCGATGACGACGAGCGCGATGCCGGACAGCGCGGAGGTGACCAGCCGCCAGGCCTGGGCGCCGGCTGAACCGCGGCGGGCGAAGAAGACGATCACCGAGAGGGAGGCGGCGGCCATCAGCAGGATCACGCCGAGCGCGCCGATGTTGCCGAACCAGGTGAACAGGTGCAGGACGGGTGCGGTGGGGTCGCCGGTGGGCTTGTCGTCGGCGATCGCGAAGGCGATCACGATCACGGCGGACACGGCGGTCTGAAGAAGGGAGCCGGTGCCGGGAGCGCCGCTGGAGCCCGTCGTACGGCCGAACGCGGACGGCAGCAGGCCCTCGCGGCCCATGGCGAAGGCGTACCGGGCGACGACGTTGTGGAAGCTGAGCATCGCCGCGAACATGCCGGTGACGAACAGGACGTGGAGCACGTCGGTGAAGGTGCCGCCGAGCCGGGATTCGGTGAGGTAGAAGAGCAGTCCGGCGCTCTGCTTCTGGGAGACGCCGACGACCTGGGAGGGCCCGGTCGCGACGGTGATCGCCCAGCAGCTGAGCGCGAAGAAGACGGCGACGCCGCCGACGGCCAGGAACATCACGCGCGGCACCAGGATGTGCGGGCGGCTGGTCTCCTCGGCGTACACCGGGGCCTGTTCGAAGCCGAGGAACGCGGCGATGCAGAAGCACAGGGCGGTGCCGACGCCGGCGCCGCTGAGGGTGTCCGGGTTGAAGGCGTGCAGGGACAGGCCCTCCTTGGCCGGGTCGGCGACGGCCGCGATGTCGAAGATGACGACGAGCGCGACCTCGATGATCAGCAGGACGCCGAGCACGCGCGCGTTGACGTCGATCTTCAGCCAGCCGAGCGCACCCACGGCGAGCACCGCCACCAACGCCGGTATCCACCAGGCGACTTGGAGGTCGGCGTAGGTGGAGAACAGGTTGGAGACCTCGAAGCCGAAGATGCCGTAGATGCCGACCTGGAGGGCGTTGTAGGCGACGAGCGCCACCAGGGCCGCGCTCGCTCCGGCGGTGCCGCCGAGGCCGCGGGAGATGTAGGCGTAGAAGGCGCCCGCGTTGTGGACGTGCCGGCTCATCTCGGCGTAGCCGACGCTGAAGAGGACGAGGACGACACCGAGGAGGACGAAGAGCAGCGGCTGCCCCTCGATCCCCATCACCGCGAATGTGGTGGGCATGACACCCGCGACCACCATGAGGGGCGCGGTCGCGGCGAGCACGGAGAGCAGCAGGCCCCCGGTGCCGAGGCGGTCGGCGCGCAGGGCGCGCTCCTGCCCCCTGAACGTGCTGATACCGCTGCCTCCGCCGTCAGCGGTGGCGCTGCTCGTACTGGAACTGCCCGTCGTCATGGCGGGAACGTCCTTTCGGGGTCGCTACGGGGGCGTTGCTACGGTCGCGTTACTTCGCTACGGCAGCGTTGCTACGGGTGCGTTTCATCGCTGCCGAATCGTTGGTACGTGGGCGTTACGACGTCCCGAGCGCGCAGTCGCGTGCGGCACGGAAGGCGGTGAGCGGGTCACGGCCCGGGTAGGACCACGGGGCCGGGGTCGGGTGCTCCCCGATGCGGTGGAACAGCGCGGCGGCCTCGGCGCCGCGCCCCTCGCAGGACTTGGCGTGGGCGAGGAAGTTGAGGTCGACCAGGCGGCGCGGGTGGCCTTCGTGCTCCCACTCCAGCCACCAGTCGAAAGCGGCCTTCATCACCTGCCGGGCCCGGCGTCCCGTCCAGTGCCCGGAGGCGGCCGGGTCGACGGATTCCAGGCCGGCGGCGGCCAGCACGCGGTAGCGCTCGGCGTGCGCGATGACCGGCAGGATGGCGAGCGGGGAGTCCGCGGGAGCCTGTTCGGCGGCCCAGTAGGCGAAGTCGTACACCTCGTGCAGCGGGTCGACGCCCGCGTCGGCGCGGCGCTCCGCGAGCCGGGCCACCATCAGGTGGTGGGCGTGGTGGTGGTCGGGGTACCGGTGGCGGACCTCGTCGAAGAGCTGGACCACGCCCTCGTCGGTGCCCAGCGTGTGCTCCAGGAGGAGCAGCCCGAGCCACGGTGTCGGATCGTCGGGCAGCCGGGCCGACGCCGTACGGCAGGCCTCGCGGGCGCGGACCGGCTTCTCCTTGCCCGCCAGCGTGCGCTGCACCACGGCCAGGGCGAGCAGCACGGAGGCGTCGCCGGACTCGGGTTCGGCGAGCAGCCAGTCGCGGGCCCAGGCGGCGGTGTAGGACTCCTGGGCGAGGACGGTGACGCGGTGGGCGCGCGCGTCCCAGTCGTCGCCCGTCTGGGCGAGCAGGGCACGCGCCGCCTGCCAGCGCCCCTGGGCCAACGCGGCGCGCGCGGCGACGAGTTCAGCGTCGTCGAGCGCGGCGTCGAAGGCCTGGGAAGCGCGCTTGTGACGGCGTCCGAGGGGTGGCGGGGGTGGGGACACCCGGGTATTCCTCACGATCCTCACGCGACGCTGCGGGACATCGGCGTGCCATCGGCCGATCACGCACAGCAAACCCTCCACCAATACTTCACGTCAAGTGCCTAACCCCTGTTACACCTGTCAACTTCCGTTGCGGGTGCGGCACTTGTGGCGCTATCCCCTACCCGGGACGGTACGCTGCCAACCGTTCGCGGGTCACCGGTGTGGCGTAGGCCATGGCGCTCGGGCGCGCGGCGGCGGACCATGGCAGCACGGTCCCGCCGCAGCCTCCGATCGTGCCCACGGTCGTCAGAGCATCGTGACCGGAGCGACCGCCCGCTTCCGGGTACTCCCAGGGGCAAGCCGGGCCCTGGGGCGCTAGAGTCGCCCAAACGCATCCCGTAGCCCGGCCTGACGATCGAGGTACGCAGCGTGTCCCTTCTGGTTCTGATGCTCGCCGTGAGTGCGGCCTGTTGCCTCGGCTTCGGGTTCGTGCTCCAGCAGAACGTGGCCCAGCAGGCACCCCTGAGCGACTTCCTCTCCCCGAGACTGCTCCTCGACCTGATGCGGGTCCCGCGCTGGCTCGGCGGCATCGGCCTGATGATCGCGGGCATGGTGCTCGGCGCGATAGCGCTCAGCAAGGGCGAGGTCTCCCTCGTGGAACCCCTCCTCGCGACGAACCTCCTCTTCGCCCTGGCCCTCTCCCGCAAGCAGACCCGACAGCCCCTGGGCCGCCAGGGCTGGACGGGCCTCGCACTCCTCGCGGGCGGCGTCACGACGTTCATCGTCGCGGGCGAACCACGCAGCGGAACGCCGGTCACCGACCCCTTCCGCCACTGGCTGATCATCGGCGTCATGGTGGGCCTCGCCCTCCTCCTCACGACGTACGCCAAACGCTCCCGTCTCAGCTCGGGCCCGGTCCTCCTGGCCCTGGCGGCCGGCCTCCTCTACGGCGTCCAGGACGCGCTCACCCGGGTCAGCGGCCAGCGTTTCACCGAGGGCGGCCTCACCGAACTCCTCACCGGCTGGCAGCCGTACGGCGTACTCGCGCTCGGCGTGACCGGCCTGGTCCTCGTGCAGAGCGCGTTCGAGACGGCCCCCCTGCGCATGTCGCTGCCCGCCCTCACCGCGGCCCAGCCCCTCGCCGGGATCATCTGCGGGGTGGGCTTCCTGGGCGACCGACTGCGCGCCGACACGGGCGCACTGGCCTGGGAGGCGGCGGGCCTCGCCGGAATCGTCGTAGGCATCCTGCTCCTCGGCATGCACCCGGCGATGCCACGCGGCACGACGAGGCCGAAGCCCGCACCGGCCCTCCAGCCGCACTGATGCCGTCAGCCGCACCGATCGCCGGCCCCTGTTTGATGGGGCCATGAACCCAGCTGACGAAATCCTGGACATCGTCGACGAGAACGACCAGGTCACCGGCCAGTCCCCCCGCGGCGAGGCCTACGCACAGGGCCTCCGCCACCGCGCGGTCTTCATCCAGACCCGCGACACGGCGGGCCGCGTCTTCGTCCACCGCCGCACCCCGACCAAACTCGTCTTCCCCTCCCTCTACGACATGTTCGTCGGCGGAGTGGTGGGCGCGGGCGAGTCCTACGACGACGCGGCACTCCGCGAGGCCGAAGAGGAACTCGGAGTCTCCGGCCTGCCCCGCCCCACGTTCCTCTTCAAGTTCCTGTACGACGACGGTGCCGGGCGGACCTGGTGGTCGGCGGTGTACGAGGTGCGCTGCGAACTCCCGGTCAGCCCGCAGGTGGAGGAGGTCGCCTGGCACGACTTCCTGGAGGAGGGGGAGATCGAGCGGCGGCTGGACGACTGGCAGTGGGTGCCGGACGGCGTGGCGGCCTACGCCCGCCTCAAGGCGCACCGGAAAGACCAGACAGAAACGGCCGGATAGGGTCCTGCCCGTGATCGATTTCGCACGGAACGTCCGGCTGTGGTTCGAGCCCCAGCAGATCAGCGAGGAGGGCGCGACACCCGACTACCGTTTCTCGCTGGCCAACGAACGCACCTTCCTGGCCTGGCTGCGCACCGCGCTCGCGCTGATCGGCGGGGGCTTCGCGGTGGACCAGTTCCTGCCACACCTGCGCTGGGCCTGGCGAGCCGGTCTCGCCCTGGCGCTGCTCGCGGCGGGCGTCCTGTGCTCCCTGCGCGCGGTCAACCACTGGGTGCGCTGCGAACGGGCGATGCGCCGGGGCGAGGATCTCCCGGTGTCCCGTTTCCCGGCACTCCTGAGCATCGCCGTGGCGATCGTGGCCCTGGCGATGGTCGTCGTGGTCCTGGCGGGCTGGGCCGGATGACCCGCCCCCCGACCCCGGACCGCGACCCGGGACTCCAGCCCGAACGCACCCGCCTGGCCTGGCGCCGCACGACCCTGTCCAGCACGGTAGCCGCCGTCCTCGCCGCGAAAGCCTCGCTGCACGGCGGCGTACACGTCGAGGGCGTCATCGTCTGCGCCCTCTGCTGCACCCTGTGGCTCAGCTTCCTGACCGTGGCCCACCACCGCATCCGCACCCTCGCCTCCGCCGGAATCCCCCCGCCCCTGACCCCACGCCACGCCAGCACGGCGGTGCTGTGCACGGTGGCGTTGGCGGTGTGCGCGGCGGTGCTTGTGTATTGAGGAGCGGGGGGTGAGGACGGGCACCGTGCGGGCGGCACTCGGGTGTGAAGCGCCCCACGCAACAAGCGGCGGGCTCGCCGTACCGCCACGACCCCGACCCACCCACCAACCGCGGGCGAACCCACCGCAACCCACCACAGCCCACCCCCGACGCCACGCGCCCCGGATAACCCGATATGGGCGATTCCCGTGGCACCCTGTCCGACGTCACAGCCCGCACTTCCGAAGGTGAGCACCATGACCACCCTTCACCTGGAGCACTCCTCCCACACCCACACGCACGGCCAGGACTGCGGCCACGCCCCGGTGCCGCACGGCGACCACGTCGACTACGCGCACGACGGCCACCTGCACCGCGAGCACGGCGGCCACTGGGACGAGTGCGAACCGGGCGGTCACGTCGCCCACCAGGAGCACGCGCACCAGCACGGCCAGGACTGCGGACACGAGAGCGTGCTGCACGGCGACCACGTCGACTACGTGCACGACGGCCACCGGCACGCCCTGCACGAGGGCCACTGGGACGACCACTGACCCGACGCCCGCGGCCCACGACGGCCCGGAACCCCCGGCACACACAGCTCCCCGTCGCCCGGCGCGGGGAGCTGTCGGCATATCGTGGCCCCGGTCACGTTTCACTCGCCCACTGGACGACATACCGACCGGTCGGCATGATGGGTGAAGACCTGTTCCTCCGTCCGTAGGAGTGATGTATGAGCCCCGACCACCCGCCCGGACTCGATCTCGACCGGCTGCGCGGTCTGCTCGACCACGAGCGGCCCGGCCTGGTGACCGGCGCCCTGTCCGGCCGGCTGATCGAGGGCGGACGGTCGAACCTCACCTACGCGGTCACCGACGGCACCGCGGAGTGGGTCGTACGGCGCCCCCCGCTCGGCCATGTCCTGGCCACCGCGCACGACATGAAGCGCGAGCACCGGGTCATCAGCGCCCTGCACCCGACGGACGTGCCGGTACCGAGACCCATCCTCCTGTGCGAGGACGACGAGGTGCTCGGGGCGCCGTTCTACGTCATGGAGTTCGTGGAGGGCACCCCGTACCGCACGGCGGACGACCTCGCCCCGCTCGGCCCCGAGCGCACCCGGGGCGTGGTGCTCGAACTGGTCGACACCCTGGTCGAGTTGCACGCGGTGGACCCCGCAGAAGTGGGCCTCGCGGACTTCGGTCGCCCCGAGGGCTTCCTGGACCGCCAACTGCGCCGCTGGGGCAAGCAGTTGGACGCCTCCCGCAACCGCGACCTGGCAGGCGTCGAGGAGTTGCACGCGGCCCTCGGCCACCGCCTTCCCACCTCCCCCGCACCGGCGGTCGTGCACGGCGACTACCGCCTCGACAACGTCCTGATCGGCACCGCGAGTGAGCCGGAAAAAGGCGTCGACAAGATCAAGGCGATCCTCGACTGGGAGATGTCCACCCTCGGCGACCCGCTCACCGACCTGGGCCTCCTCGTCATGTACAGCATCCCGCTGGACCTCCCCAACTCCCCCATTTCCACGACCGCTTCGGCCCCCGGCCACCCCACACCGGCCGAGCTGATCGAGCGGTACGCCGCGCGCTCGGGGCGCGACGTCTCGGCGGTCGCCTGGTACACGGCGTTCGCGTGGTTCAAGCTCGCCGTGATCCTGGAGGGCATCCACTACCGCTACACCCTGGGCCAGACGGTCGGCCGCGGCTTCGACCGCATCGGCGAGCTGGTTCCCGTCTTCATCGAGCACGGCCTGACCACCCTTCAGGAGGGCTGATCCACCATGGACTTCGCGTTCGACGCACACACCGAGGAACTGCGCGCCAAGCTCCTGGCCTTCATGGACGAGTACGTCTACCCGGCCGAGCCCGTCGCCGAGGAGCAGCGCGCCCAGCTCGCCTCACCCTGGGACACCCCTGCCGTCGTAGGGGAGTTGAAGGCCGAGGCACGCAGGCAGGGCCTGTGGAACCTCTTCCTCCCCGACTCCGAGTACGGCGCAGGGCTCACCAACCTCCAGTACGCCCCCCTCGCCGAAATCACCGGCCGCTCCCCGCACTTGGCGCCCACCGCGCTGAACTGCGCGGCCCCGGACACCGGCAACATGGAGGTGCTGTACCAGTTCGCCGACGAGCAGCAGAAGAAGCAGTGGCTGGAGCCGCTGCTGGCCGGTGAGATCCGCTCGGCGTTCGCGATGACGGAGCCGGAGGTGGCCTCCTCGGACGCCACGAACATCACCACGCTCATCGAACGCGACGGCGACGACTACGTCATCACGGGCCGCAAGTGGTACATCTCCGGGGCGATGAACCCGGACTGCAAGATCTTCATCGTGATGGGCAAGACGGACCCGGACGGCGCGGACATCCGCCGCCAGCAGTCCATGATCCTGGTCCCGCGCGACACCCCGGGCGTCACGGTCAAGCGCGCGATGCAGGTCTTCGGCTACGAGGACCACTCCCACGGCGGCCACGCCGAGGTCGTCTTCGACCACGCGCGCGTGCCGGCGACGAACCTGATCGGCGAGGAGGGCGGCGGCTTCGCCATCGCCCAGGCGCGGCTCGGTCCGGGCCGTATCCACCACTGCATGCGGCTGATCGGCATGGCCGAGCGGGCGATCGAGCTGATGTGCCAACGCGCCGTCTCCCGCGTGGCGTTCGGCAAGGCACTGGCCCAACAGGGCGTCGTCCACAACTGGATCGCGGACGCGCGGGTCGCCGTGGAGCAACTGCGGCTGCTGGTCCTGAAGACGGCCTGGATGATGGACACGGTCGGCAACAAGGGCGCCCACGCGGAGATCCAGGCCATCAAGATCGCCACGCCCCGCACGGTCGTCGGCATCCTCGACCGAGCGATCCAGCTGCACGGCGCGGGCGGTGTGAGCCAGGACTTCCCGCTGGCCGAGCTGTACGCGAGCGCCCGCACCCTGATGCTGGCCGACGGCCCGGACGAGGTGCACCAACGGTCGCTGGCACGCCGGGAGTTGAAGAAGTACCTGTAGCACCACGAGGGGCTGGAAGGGTGGTCGCACCCCTCCAGCCCCCGTTCCCCCGAGGTGAGTGGTCAGTTGGGCGTGCTCGCCTTCAGCGTCCAGCCCTGGCGGCAGGTGTGGCCGAAGGTGCCGATGTCGCAGCCCTCGACGGTGAAGACGTAGGCGCCGGTGTTCCGCTCCAGCACCCGGATCCGGCCGGACGTCCCGCCGCCGAACTCGCGCTGGGTGCCCCCGGGGTCGGAGGCGCTCGTCCAGCGGACCAGGAACGAGTCGTAGCGGTGCTCCGGAGCGGTCGTGCCCCAGTTGAAGTAGGCGTAGCCGCGGTCCTCCCACGCGGCGACGACCATGTTCGAGCCCTGGCGCGGTGACCAGGTGGCGGTGCCGTAGGTGAAGTACTGGCGCTTCCCGGCGTACACGTTGCCCAGGTACACGTCCCTGGTGCCGCTGGTCGGGCAGCCCAGCCAGCCGGAGGCTCCGCCGAGCGCGTTCCAACGCTGGTTGATGTGGGACTCGTTGACCGGGATGGAGCACGCGGCCCGGGCGGGTGTCTGCGCGGCGGCCGGCACCGCCGCCGTCCCACCGAGGGCGAGCAGGGAGCCCAGGACAACGCCAATCAGGCGCCGCTTCGTTGACAGCATGGTGTTTCCCCCGTTGGTTCCTGCGTTGGTTCCTGTCGGCCGGTCCGGCGGTGTGCCCGCCGTTCCGCTGCTACGAGCATCACGTCGACGGGTGCCGGGAGTTGAGGGGAAGCCCTCGGGCGGCGCCGGGGACTTCTCCCGGGTGGACCGGGAAGCGTTCCCGGGACACCCGGGCGCCGGGCCCCCACGATGGGACGCATGAACGACCGCGACGCGCGCACACCGGCACGCACGGCGACGGCGTACGCGCTGCTGGGGCTGGCGGCACTCCAAGTGGCCGCCGGGGCGGTCGCGTTGGCGGCGGCCGGGGTGTCCGCCGCGGACGTGATCCACTACGACATGGTCGTCGACCTGGCGGTCGGTCTCGCCTACCCGGTGTGCGGCACGGTGATCGCGCTGCACCGGCCGCGCAATCCCATCGGCTGGCTGCTGATCGTCTACGGGCTGGGGCACGCGTTCACGGGGATGTCGATCGGGCTGGCCGTCGAGGGGCTACGGCTGGGCTGGTCCCCCGAGTTGCTGCACGCGCTCACCACCGTCGGCCGCCACACCTGGATCCTCGGCAGCTCCACGGCGTTCGTGCTCGTGTTCTTCCTGTTCCCCGACGGCCGACTCCCCGACCGCCGCTGGCGCTGGGCCCTGGTCGCCCAACTCCTGTCCTCCCCGCTCGACTTCGCGATCTGGGCACGCGACGACTGGGGGCTGTTCAGCGGCACACCCGCCCAGCCGTCGTATCTCCCGGTACCGGCCGGCTGGATGCCCGCCCTGCGCGACATCGAGACCGCCAAGGCCTGCCTGGTGCTGGCCGCGGTGTTCGCGGTCATGGTCGTCCGCTACCGGCGCGGCGGGGAGCAGGACCGCCGCCGACTCCTGTGGCTGATCGCGGGAATGCTGCCGCTGGCGCTGAGCGTGGCCCTGCAGATCATGGGCTTCCCAGCGGTCTACACCTCGTGCTGCACCCTGTTCCTGCCGACCGCCATCATGATCGCCGTGGTCCGCGAGGAGTTGCTCGACATCCGCCTCGTCGTCTCCCGCAGCCTGCTCTACGGCGCGCTCACGGTCGGCGTGGCCGTCGCGTACGTCGGCCTCGTCACCTCGGTCCAGGCCCTCCTCAACCCCGACCCCGCGCTGCTCGGCCCGGCGCTGATCGCGGTCACCCTCGCCGCCGCCTTCGAACCCGCCCGCCGGCTCCTCCAACGCACGGTCGACCGCGCCCTGTACGGCGACCGGCACGACCCGGTGCGCGCGGTCTCCCGCATCGGCGAACGGCTGGCCGGCACCGGTGTCGGCGCGGTCCCGGAGGCGGTCGGCGAGGCGCTGCGGCTGCCGTACGTGTGCGTGGAGTCGAAGTCCGGGGTGACGGACGGGAGTTGGGGCGAACCGGGAGAACGCATCCACGCCATACCCCTCGACTACGACGGCCGCACGGTCGGCGCGCTGGTGATCGGCCTGCGCCCCGGCGAACAGCAGCCCGCCACCGCCGACTTGGCCGTCCTGGAACTGCTCGCCGTACCCCTGGCCGCCGCACTGCACGCCACCGACCTCACCCGCCAGCTCCAGCTCTCCCGCGAACGGATCGTCGCCGCCCGCGAGGAGGAGCGCCGCCGGATCCGCCGCGACCTGCACGACGGGCTCGGCCCCACCCTCGCCGGAGCCGCCTTCCAGGCGGACGCCGTACGCAATCTGCTGACCTTCGATCCGGACCGGGCGGCGGCACTGCTCACCGAGTTGCGGTCCGAGGTCGGGGGCGCGGTCGCGGAGGTGCGCCGGCTGGTGGATGGTCTACGGCCGCCGGATCTGGACCAGTTGGGGCTGCTGGGCGCGTTGCGGGAGCGTGCGGTGCGGCTGTCCTGGCGGGCGGACGGCACCCCGATCGACGTACGGGTCCGGGCCCCGGAGCGGCTGCCCGCGCTGCCCGCCGCCGTCGAGGTGGCCGCGTACCGCATCGCGATCGAGGCGCTGACCAACGCGGCCCGGCACGCCCGGGCCTCCCGCGTGGACCTGCACATCGAGATCGGCGAGGGGCTCCGCCTGGAGGTGTGCGACGACGGTGCGCCGGTGGACGAGGAGACCGCGTGGACGCCGGGCGTGGGCATCACGTCGATGCAGGAGCGCGCTGCGGAGCTGGGCGGCCGGTGTGTGGCGGGGCAGGGGCGGGTGGTGGCGACGCTGCCGTTGGGGGAGGCGATGTGATGGCAGGAGAACCTGGGAGCGAGGACGACGGGGACGCGCTGCGGGTCGTACTCGCCGACGACCATCCCGTGGTCCGTACCGGGCTGGCCGCGCTCCTGGAGTCGGTGCGGGACGGGACCCCGCGCGTGCGGGTCGTCGGGGTCGCCGCGAACGGGCGGGAGGCGGTACGGGCCGCGGTGACCCTGCGCCCGCACGTGGTGGTGATGGACATCCGGATGCCCGATCTGAACGGCATCGAGGCGACCCGGGAGATCGGCCGGGTGGCGCCCCGGGTGGCCGTGCTGATGCTCACCATGGTCGAGGAGGACGACTCGGTGTTCGCCGCGATGCGGGCGGGCGCCCTGGGCTATGTCCTCAAGGGCGCGGGCCAGGACGAGATCGTCCGGGCGATCCGGGCGGTGGCCGCCGGTGAGGCCATCTTCGGTCCCGGTGTGGCGAGGCGCGTGCTCGGGCAGCTCAGCAGACCCCCGGACCGCCCCGACCCGTGCCCGACACTCACCCCGCGCGAACGGGACGTCCTCGCCCTGATCGCCGACGGCCGGCCGAACTCGGCGGTGGCCACGCGCCTGGGCCTGTCCCCGAAGACGGTCAGCAACCACATGTCGGCGGTCCTGGCCAAGCTGGGAGTCACCGACCGCGCGCAGGCGGCGGCCTGGGCCCGGGAGGCGGGGCTCACCCACCCACCGGACGCGTGAGGACGTATCAGGGGCGGAGCGCACGCATCAGCAGGTCCGCCAGGTGGTCGGCGACCTCCTGGGGCGTCAGGGGGCCGCCGGGGCGGTACCAGGTCGACAGGTGGTGGACCGAGCCGAAGTGGTAGTCGACGACGAGGTCCGCCGGGGTCGCCGTGGAGAAGACGCCCGCGCGCTGGCCCTCCTCGACGAGCCCGCGGAAGCGCTCGTGGTAGCGCCGGCGCTCGGCGCGCACCTGTTTGTTCTTCTCCGGGCTGAGGTGGTGCATGGACCGGAAGAAGATCGACGCGTCGTCGAGGTTGTCGATCGTCGTCACGACGACGTCGGCGGCGGCGGCCCGCAGCCGTTTCTCGATCGGCTCGTCGGCGGTCGCGAACACCTCAAGGCGCTCCTGCTGGACGCGCAGCACGCGCGCGTACACCTCGTGCAGGAGGTCGTCCTTGGAGCCGAAGTAGTGGTACAGCGCCCCCTTGGTGACGCCCGCGGCCTCGACGATCTCCTGCACCGAGGTGCGGTCGTAGCCCTGCTCGGCGAACAGCCTGGTGGCGGCGGCGAGGAGCCGCTGCGGGACGGGGGCCCCGTCTCCGTCGGTCGTCCTGGGCACTGCCGCCACCTGCCTTTTCTGACTGTTCACTCGCTGTCGTGCGACCGGGAACGCAGTTCCCGCCGGAGGATCTTCCCACTTGCCGTCTTCGGCAGCTCGGGCAGGATCTCCACCTGGCGGGGGTATTTGTAGGCGGCCAGTCTCTCCTTGCAGTACACGGCGAATTCATCGGGGTCGGTTTCGGCGCCCGGACGGAGACTGATGTACGCCTTCACGGTCTCGCCCCGGTACCCGTCAGGGACGCCGACGACGGCCGCCTCGCGCACCGCCGGGTGGGTGTACAGCACGTCCTCGACCTCGCGCGGCCAGACCTTGAACCCGGAGGCGTTGATCATGTCCTTCTTGCGGTCGACGACGTACAGCCAGCCCTGCGGGTCCATGAACCCGATGTCGCCGGTGCGCAGTTCGCCGTCCGGGAAGGTCTCGGCGGTGGCCTCGGGGCGCCGCCAGTACCCGGGCACGACCTGCGGCCCGCGCACGACGATCTCGCCCTGCTCCCCGAAGGGCACCTCGGCACCCAGGTCGTCGACGATCCGTACGACGGTGTCGGGCCCCGGCACGCCCACGGCCAGCGTCCCGGACGCCGGGTCGACGGGCGCCTCCAGGTCGGGCGGTACGGAGGCGCAGGGCGCGGTGCACTCGGTGAGGCCGTAGCCGTTGCGGATGTACGGCCCGAAGCCGGCCCGGAACTTCTCCACCAGGGCGGGCGGCACCGGAGCACCGCCGGAGGAGATGTTCCGGAAGGACGCGAAGTGGTCCGGGGTGACGGCCGGGTGCGCGGCGAGCGCCATGAAGGCGGTGGACGGGCCGACCGTGTAGTGCGGCTCGTGCTCGGCGAACGCGTCGAGCACGACCCCGCCCTCGAACCGGTACACCAGCACCAGCGAGCCCCCGCTGACGAGGGACGCGCCCAGCTGGCACACCATCCCGGTGATGTGGAACAGCGGCGCCATCGCGAAGTACACCGGCGCGTCCGGCAGTCCGAGCCCGGTGCGCTGCCGTTCGGCGTTGTACAGGATGTTGGCGTGGGTGTTGGTGGCGCCCTTGGGGGCACCGCTCGTGCCCGAGGTGTAGCTGATCAACGCGATGTCCGCGGGGGCCGGTTCACGCCCGCCGGGCGCCTTGTGCCCCGCCTTGGCGACGGCCACCAGGTCCTCGGCGTCGGCGGCCTGCGGGAGCCGCTCGAAGGTGAGCACGCGCGCGTCGTCGCGAGTCTGGAAATCCAACTCGCATGCGGTGAGCACGATCCGCACGGGAGACCCGCTCTTCGCAACCGTCGTGGCCGTCTCGCGCAGATACGACTCCCAGGCCCGGTCGGTACAGATCAGCGCGGCCACCTCACCGTCCCGCAGGACATGGGTGACCTCCCCCGACTTGTACATCGGGTTGACCGGCACGACGATCGCGCCCGCCTTCCAGGCACCGAGCAGCGCGATCACGAAGTGCGGCGAGTTCTGCAGCAGCACGGCGACCCGGTCACCCTGCTCCAGCCCCCGCGCGGCCAGATACCCGGCGACGGAGTCACTCAGCGCGTCGACCTCGCGATAGCTGAGCCGCCCGTCGAAGTAGGTGAGAAAGGTCCGGTCAGGAGCCTCCCCCACCACCCGACGCAGGGCGTGCACCAGGGAGTCGTCCGGACTGACCGGCCCACGCTGGGCCTCGTTGAGCAGCGCCACCCACGGCTTGGCGGCATACAGGGAGTCGGTCACTCTCCGGCCTCCCACTTCTGCTGGATGTGGTTCATGGTGGTCAGCCAGCGATCCGGTTCGGCGGCCCTGGCCTGGTAGTACCCGGCGACCTCAGGATGCGGCAGGATCAGGAACCGCTCCTCCTCGATCCCCTTCATCAGAGCGTCGGCGACGGCGTCGGGCTCAATCGCGGTCGGCTGAAGCACCAGGTCACCCGCGCTGCCGGTGGCGGCCAGCATGTCGGTACGCACACCCTGCGGACAGATCGCGTGGACCTTGATCCCCCGGTGCCGGTACGTCAACGACAGCCACTCGGCGAAGGCGTACGCACCGTGCTTGGTGACGCTGTAGGGCGCGGCCCCGATCATGGTGAGCAGCCCGGCCGCGGACACGGTGGACACGAACCGCCCGCCGCCCCGCTCCAGCCACCCCGGGATCAACGCCTCGGCTGCCCGCACATGGGCCATGACGTTCACGTCCCAGGCCAGCGCCCAGACGTCCTCCCCGGCCGCTTCCGACCCACCGGAGCCGACCCCCGCATTGGCGCAGTAGATGTCGACGGTCCCACCGAGGGCGTCCCGGGCTGCCCCGACAACAGCGGAGGCATCCCCAGGCACGGCGATCGCCCCGATCTCATCGGCGACGGCTTTCACCCGGTCGGCATCCAGGTCGTTCACCACGACCCGGGCCCCTTCGGCAGCGAACCGCCGCGCAAGCGCAGCCCCGATACCACCCCCAGCCCCCGTGACAACTACCCCGGCACCCTGAACGGCTTCCACCATCGGTCTCCTTCGACTGCGGCTCCACTGCAAGCCCAGACTAACCGGTCGGTATGTAACACGGGAAGGGTCGACTCCCTAGGGGCGCGGGGAACTGCGCGACCAGCCACAGCGGACCCGCATCCCGCCCACAACCCGCGGAAGCCCCTACTTTGCCAACATGCCCCTCACCAGAAGAACCCTCCTGGCAGCAACCCCGGCGGCAACCCTCACTCCACCACCCACCAAGCCCCAGAACCTACGCACCGGCTTCGAACAACTAACCGCGAACGACTTCACCCAGCTCAACGGCCAACGCATCGGAATCGTCACCAACCCCACCGGCATCACCAGAGACGCCCACCACATCGTCGACGCCATGCACACCAGCCCCCACGTGAACCTGGTGGCAGTCTTCGGCCCAGAACACGGCTTCCGAGGCACCGCCCAAGCCGGCGGCTCCGAGGGCCACCACACCGACCCGGCCACCAAACTCCCGGTCTACGACACGTACTTGAAGAGCGGCCAACCACTGGCCGACATCTTCAAGACCTCCACCGTGGACACCGTCGTCTTCGACATCCAGGACGTGGGCGCCCGCTTCTACACCTACATCTGGACCCTCTACGACTGCATGGAGGCGGCCCAGCTCGCCGGCAAACGCTTCGTCGTCCTCGACCGCCCCAACCCGGTGACCGCCCGCAGCGCCCAAGGCCCGGTCCTGCACAGGGAGTTCGCGACCTTCGTAGGCCGACAGCCGATCGCACAGGCACACGGCATGACGGTCGCCGAGCTGGCCCGGCTGTTCAACGGGGAGTTCCTGTCGAAGCCCGTCCCCCTGGAGACCGTACTGATGACGGGCTGGAAGCGTTCGGAGTTCTACGACGCCTGGTCGCTTCCGTGGGTGCCGCCGAGCCCCAACATGCCGACACCGGACACCGCGCTCGTGTACTCGGGAACCTGTCTCTTCGAGGGCACGAACCTGTCCGAGGGCCGCGGCACCACCCGCCCCTTCGAACTGCTCGGCGCGGAGGGCATCGACGGACGCTGGGCCGCCGCGGTGAATCAACTCGGGCTGCCCGGCGTGCATTTCAGGGAGGCGTACTTCGCGCCGACGTTCTCCAAGTTCGAGGGCAAGACCGTCGGCGGGGTCCAGATCCACGTCCACGACCGGGCCGCGTACGACCCCGTGCGCACCGGCATCGCGCTGCTGGTGACCGCCAAGAAGGTCTGGAGCGGCTTCGGTTGGCGTTCCGACAACTGGATCGACAAGCTCACCGGGTCCGCCCGGGTGCGCACGGCGATCGACGCGGGGGCCGGTACCGACGAGGTGGTGGCGGGCTGGCAGGAGGAGTTGAGGGCCTTCCGGCGGGTTCGAACTGAATACCTCCTCTACAAGTGAGTCGCGACGTATGGCCAATCTTCACCGGTAGCGGGACGATGCGCCCACATCGCACCACTTCGGGGAACGAGGAGGCCGGTCATGGCGGATCCGGCGATGAGTGTGAGCCCCTACTGGGAGTTGACCTTCGATGCCGACGGGGACGTCGACCAGGGAGAACGCGACCGGCTGCTGAGCGAGGTGCGGCAGCGCGGGATCGGCGACCTGATCGTGTTCTCGCACGGGTGGAACAACCAACGCGCCGGCGCGACCCGGCTCTACAGCCGCTTCTTCGCCCCGATTCCACGCCTCGCGCCGAAGGCCGCGATCGGGTACGTGGGCGTGATCTGGCCATCCATGGAGTTCCCGGACCAGCCGATTCCGGATTTCCCGCAATCACCGGCGGCCGTGGCCGAGTTGACGCGGCCCGCCCTGGACGCCGACACCCGGCACGCGCTACTCGACGCCTTCCCGGGCAAGGCGCCGGTGATCGACCAGATCGCCCGGATGCTGGACCAGCAGCCGCCGCGGGACGCCGAGTTGGAGGAGTTCGGGCGGCTGGTGCGGACGCTGGTGGAGATGGTGCCGCCGGGGCCGCAGGCGCTGTTCGGCGCGGACACGCTGGCGGAGGGGGTGCCGCAGTGCGAGCCGCGGATGCTCGCCGCCGGGTGCACGGGCGAGGTGTGCGAGCAGTTCGCGCAGGCGCTGGCCCACCTCGCGGCGCCCCAATCCCCGGGCCCGGTAACGGAGTTCGCGCTGCCGAACCCGTGGAAGGGGGCGCGGGAGCTGCTGCGGCAGGCGGCGTACTACGCGATGAAGAGACGCGCGGGCACGGTCGGTGAGCGCGGTCTCGGCCCGGCGGTCGGGCGGCTCGCGGCGGTGGCGCCGGAGGTGCGGGTGCATCTCGTGGGGCACAGTTTCGGCGGGCGCCTGGTGTCGTTCGCGCTACGGGGTCTGCCCGAGGGAGTGCACTCGGTGAAGTCGGTGACGCTGCTCCAAGGGGCCTTCTCCCACTACGCGTTCGCCGCCCGGCTGCCGGACGACCCCCGTACCGGCGGTGTCCTTCAGGGCCAGCAGAACCGTGTCGACGGACCCCTCGTGTGCTGCTACTCGCGCTGCGACTCGGCGCTCGGCACGATCTACCCGCTGGCCTCGCGGATGGCGGACGACGACTGCTCGTTCGCCGCCGTCGACATCGTCCGGGTGCTGGGCGACAAGTGGGGCGCGATGGGCCACGACGGGGTGCGGGCGGTGCCGGGCACTCGCTCGCTGACCCTGGCCGAGGCCCTCAACTCGCCGCTGCCGGCGTCCGGTTGTGTGAACGTCGACACCTGCGCGGTGGTGTGTCACGGCGAGCCGCCGACGGGGGCGCACAGCGACATCGTGCACCCGGAACTCGCCCGGGTGGTGCTGGCGGCGGGCCGGATCGACCGGCCCGCCGCCGCTACGGCGTCACCGGTGTGACGTGTACTCCACCACTTGCTGGAAGGTGGGCCGGTTCTGCCAACTGATGTTGTAGTGCTTGATGCCGCCGAGCGTCCGCTGGACGATCGAGTCGGCACACCACTGGTCGCCCGCCGAGCACAGGGTGTCCCCGGGGTAGACCGTGGCCGCGGTCGCGCCGGCCGCCGTCTTCAGTGTGCTGATCAGGATGTCCCGGCAGGCACTGAGGCTGCCGCCGCCGCAGTACTGCTGGGCCAGCGGGCCGGACACCGTCTGCCCGAGCACCGACCGGAGGTCCTTGTCCACATAGCTCCACCAGCCGTACTGGAAGGAGCTTCCGGCATGCGACCCGGTCGGGCCGTGCGCGGCAGACGGGGTCTCGTCGATGTACAGGTTGTTGGTGAGCGCGGTGTACAGGGTGTCACCGAGGCCGGGTTGGAACTCGGCCTTCACCAGTGCGGGCCACCAGGAGTCCAGGATCCGGATGGCGTCGGCGTTGGCGTAGGTCTTGGAGCCTGCCGAGGTCTCGGTGCGTTTGCCGCCGGCGGTGAGCCAGGTCTGCAGCTTGGTGACGGCCGCGGCGGCGGTGGTGTCGGTGACCGTACTGCTGTTGATCACCTTCAGCATGTCGGGCAGGACGTCCTCGGCGCGCAGGTCGGTGAGCGAGGCGTCGGACATCGCCTTCACCAGCGAGGATCTGGTGATCCCGCCGGCCGCGACGAGTTTCTTCACCCGGTCGTCGAGGAGATTGCCTCGGTGGACGGACCCGTCACCCCAACTGGCCGTCGAGTAGTTGAGCGCCTGTTTGTTGTTCCAGGAGATGTAGTAGTCCTGGTCGATGGAGTTGGGGTGTGCGGAGGCCGGGGTGTAGTCGGAGGTGTTGGTGGTGGGGTCCCAGTTCTGCCACTCGTAGGCGGCCTGGCCCCAGACCGGGAACTCGGGGTCGACACCGCCGGCCCGCACCGGGTTGTTGCCGCTGTTGTAGTACGCGGTGTGCGAGGAGTCGGCGTAGAACCAGTTGAACGTGAAGTTGATGTGCTGCGCGGCGCTCTGGAAGGTCTGCGGACTCTTCACGTAGTCCGGGTCGTTGAGCATCTGGAAGCCGATGATCGAGTCGGCTTCATGCATGTAGGAGGAGCGCAGGGTGGTGTAGGCGACCTTCTTCCCGCCGACGGTCGCCCGGTACTCGACGGGTCCGTACTCGGTCTTCCAGACCCTCATGGTGTACGACCCGGCGGCGGTGGAGTCGGCCGTGGTGGGCGCCCAGGAGTTCTTCTGCTCGACCTCCTCCATCGGCGTGCAGGTGCCGTGGAAGAGGTAGTGGTAGTCGTCCTGGCAGAGTTCGACGGCGTAGGTGTCGATGATGTCCTGGCCGGAGGTCGTGGCGGACCACGAGTAGTCCTGGCCGCGGCCGAGTTCGACGTACATGCTCAGTCCCGCGAAGGAGGCGCCGCGGGCGCTGATGCCCGGGCCCTGGATCTCCTGGAGCATGAGCAACTGGGGTGCGAAGTAGCCTGTCTGGGGTCCGAAGACGGCGATCGGGTGCCCGCTCGCGGTGTATTTGCCGCTCACCACAAGGGCGTTGGACATCCCGCGCTTGGCGGAGCTGAGGGCGGTCGCGGTCGCCGCTGCGGAGGCGGCGGAGGCGCTCTGGTTGGCGCCGGTGCCCGTGGCGTCGTAGACGAGTGGCTCGGTCGAGACCGAACCGGCGTCCGGGAGTGCCTCGCCCTGGGCGGTGGTGGGCTTGGTGCCGTACGGGAAGCTCTCGCCGTTGTGGACGGTGAGCACGGCCTCGGGGTCGTTGCGTTCGCGGAAGGACTCCCAGACCTTGGTGCCCTGTTCCACGCCGTACTTCTCCTGGGCGGCGAGCAGGGAGAGGGCGTTGTTGACCTCGCCGCCGCCGCCGGAGCCGAAGAGCGTGCCGATGACGGAGGCCAGCGCGACCAGGTCGGTGATCTTGAAGTGGTCGATCGTGCCGGCGTTGGTGATCGAGTCCTTGTGTCCGGTGAGCACGTACTCGCCGGGGAAGTAACGGCCGCTGTCCGAGGCGTCGATGTAGGCGTTGATGCCCGCCAGATACGCGTTGGCGTCGGTGAGCGCCTGCTGGCCGCGGGTGCCGTTGTTGGCGACGGCGTTGTCGATCTGGGCCTGCAACTCGGCCTCGGTGTACGGGGCGTTGCGGTAGAACTCCTGCTCAAGTCCCTGGTTGGAGGCCGCGCCGCCGGCGAAGGTGGTCAGCTGGCCGCGTCCGACGTGCCGGAAGACGTCCATCAGCCACAGCCGGTCCTCGGCCGCCGCGTAGCCGGCGCCGTACTCGGTGCCGTAGCGCGTGGTGCCTGTGATGTGCGGCACACCGGTCGCCTTGTCACGGACGATCGTCACGTCGGTGCGGCCGCTCGGGTTCTCGGTCGAGGCGACGTTGGCGGCGGGGACCCCGAACGACGCGTCGTTGAAGAAGGTGTTGATCTTCGCGTCGGTCAGCGTGGAGGCGCCCGTGGCCAGGTTGGCATAGGGCCCGAGCTGGTCTTCGGCATGGCTGGGCTGGGTGCCGAAGACCTGGTTGAGAAGGATCTGGGCGAGGGTGGCGTTGCCGTTCTCGCCGGCCGGGAGGATGTCCGAGCACTGGCCGCCGCAGTAGTCGTTCGAGGCGGTCGCCGCCACGGCCGTCCCCTGGGCGAGGGGAGACAAAAGGGCGGCAATGAGGGCGCATACGGATGCGGCCTTCAGGAACCCGGGGAATCCCCCGGGAGTTCTCAGTCTGTCGAGCAAGTTACGCGGGGTGCGCCGTGGCATCGCAGCTCCTACCGACGGGGGTGGTGCGGGACGTTACCGCCGGTATCCCCGAGATTGAAGATGAACATGCGTCAAGTTTTGGATCCGGGCAAGTGGCTTATGGAGGCCATCGGAAATCGGATGGAGCCAAATCGCTTGTCGATACGTCTATTCGGCGACGTCCGTTCGACGACGCCGAGGTGACCGAAGTACAGGTGCAGGTGTGACGGAGGTGCAGGGCGATGGCCGGTTTCCGGAGTCTGGCGAGACAGGTGCGAGACCCTCGGTGCGATCTGGCGCTACGGCGCTACTCGCTGCGCAAGTGCCTTGAGCGGTTCGCCCCTTATGGGCACAGGGCGACCTGGGACCACTTGTGCTCCCGGGCCGGGTTCGGACCCGAGGACCGCTCCCCCGACCCGGCGCGGCTCGTGGCCGCACTGGACGAGCTGGAGGAAGCGCGCAAGGTCTGGCTCGCCTACGAGGTCGGGTTCGCCGAACGCCGCAAGAAGGAGAAGCACGACGGGCTCCGCCGCCCGGGCACCGTGGACGACTGGCACCGGCTGACCTGGGGCGGCTTCGGTGTCGCCTGGTGCGACGACCCACGACTCCACCCCCATGAACCACTGGCCGAGGTGCTGCGACGGCTGATCGCCGCCCTGGAGCGCGAACCGGGTTCCGTGTGCCCGGTGTGCGCCGGGGAGCGCCTCCTGTGGAAGTACGACCTGGCCCACGAACCCTCCTCGGGCCCGGTCTGCACGGACTGCGGCATCGTCGTACCGCGTCCGGTGCTCACGCCCGAGGCCCTGGCGTACGCCAGGCGGGGACGGCTGCTGATGTCGGCCTGAACCGGGCGAACCGAAGAAGGGCGCCTGGGGTGCGCCGGGGATGCCGCACCCCCTTCTGACCCAGCCGGTTTGCGCTTGCCGGTGCAACGGCCAAGGCTGCCGACGGCGTTCCGTCGACAGCCCCGAAGCGGTGCGCAACAGGTGCGCAACAGGTGTGCCGCAGGCGTCAGTTGGCCTTCCAGACGTCGGCGAAGCTGCCGCCGGAGATAGAGCCGGGCTGGGCCCGTACGGTCGAGCTGCTGCTCTTGGTCATGACGATCTCGTTGGGCGAGTAGGTGTCCAGGTTGCTGCCGTTGGCCTTGGCGCCGGTGAAGTTCACGGTGCCGAAGTTGGCGAGGCTCGCGACCGAGCCGCCGACCTCGGGGGCCTCGGCGATGACCTCGGCAGAGGCGTTCTTGAAGCCGGACGAGCCGGCGTGCGTGGTGGTCTTCGTCCAGCCCTCGGTGGAGTCGGCGAGGGTCATGGTGAAGGTGGAGCCGGTGTAGGTCACGGTCGCGGTGAACTTGTCGCCGCCCTTGACGGTGACACCGGAGTACGCGCTCTCGGAGGCGGGCAGCACCTCCCACCAGGCGCCGTAGGTGGCCTTGCCGCCGATGCAGTCGGCTTCCGTACCGGTCTGCTCCAGCGCGGAGTTGCTGTACCCGTCGAGGCCGACCCAGAAGGAGGAGTACGTGGTGGCCGAGGAGCAGCTGACGCTCGGCTGGGTCCAGGACGAGGTGACCGAGGTGTACGCGCCGGTCGAGCCGATGGCGGCGTAGCCGGACCAGTTGGTGGACGAGACGGTGGCGTTGACCTTGCCGGGCTTCGCGAGCCCGTGCAGTGTGTGACTCTCGTGGCTCGCTATGGCCTGGGTGAGCTGGGCCGGGGTGTGCGCGGCGGCGCCCGGGGCGGCGGCGAGGGCGGGGGTGGCGAGGGCGGCGGTGAGGGCGGCGGCGGTGACGAGAACGAACCCGGCGGAAGATCTCGCGGACATGACTCTCCGTCATTCGAGGGGTGGGGGGGGCTGCCGTGACGGCAGTGCACAGCAGCTTCCGCGAGGCTTCATGGGCATGGCAAGACAAACAAGTTCCTTCAGTCTTGCGGGAATTGGCGGCGCAACACCCGGGAAATCTGACAGGTTCGTTCAAAATTGATCCATCGCCGGACAAGACTGACCAAACTTCAGGCCAACGCCCTTCCGCCCCGCGACACCCCTGACTTGAGCTGGAGTACGTGACTTCCAGACCGGGATACGTGCCGCCGCTCGCACCGGAGTACGGGCCGCCTTCCAGCCCGGAGCACGCGCACTCCAGACCGGAGCAAGTACCGCCTCCCGAACCGGAGCACGCACCCTCCGGCACCGAGAGCGCACTGTCCGGAGCGGAGAACGCGGGGTCCGGGCCGGAGAACATGGCGCCCAGACCGGACGGCGCGCCGCTTTCCAGAACGGCGTACGCGCCGCATCCCAGACCGGGGCTCACGCCTTCTGGCACCGAGAGCGCACCGTCCCGGCCGGAGAACACGGCGCCCAGACCGAAGAGCGCGCCGCCTTCCAGAACGGCGTACGCGCCGCATCCCAGACCGGGGCTCACGCCTTCTGGCACCGAGAGCGCACCGTCCGGAGCGGAGAACGCGGGGTCCGGGCCGGAGAACATGGCGTCCAAGCCGGAGAACGTGGCGTCCAGACCGGATGAACCGGCGTCCGGCACCGGGGCGATGCCGTTCCATGAGGCGTTGCGGGCGGCCATCGCGGCGAGCGGGCTGAGCCTGGACCGGATCCAGGATCGGCTGCTGCGTCGCGGCACCCCTGTGGCGTCGGCCACGCTCAGCTCCTGGCAGTCGGGGCGCTACCAGCCGGAACGGCAACGGTCGTTGGCGGCACTCGCCGTACTGGAGGACGTCCTACGGCTGCCGCCCGGAGCGCTGACCGGTCTGCTGGGCCCGCCCCGGCCCCGCGGCCGCTGGCTGCCGCCGGACGGCGACCATCCCGATCTCGCCCGGGCCTGGTCGGACCACCACGACCTCACCGCCGCCCTCGCCGCGCTCGACACCCGCTGGGACGACAGCCTGACCCGGCTCAGTTGCCACAACCGGGTGGACGTGGACGCCGACCGCCGCGTCCGGTCGATGACCAGCCGGCGCCTGCTGCGCGCCGAGGCGGACGGCGCGGACCGCTGGATCGCCCTGTACCGCCTGGACGCGCCCGGCCCGTTGCCGTACTTCCACGTGGCGGTACCGGCGCGGCTCGGCACGGTTCTCGAACTCCCCGAAGAGGGCCTGGTGGCGGCGGAGTTGCTCTTCGACAGGCGCCTGGCGCGCGGCGAGACCGTGATCGTCGACTACACGGTCGAGCACCGGGGCCCGCGCCCGTACTCCCAGCGTGCCGAGACCACGATCCACGTCCCGATGCGCGAACACCTCCTGGAGGTCCGTTTCGCGAAGGAGTGCCTGCCCCGCACGTGTTACTCCTTCCGCACGAACGGCCTCGATCCCCGTCCCCGCGCCGGGCGCCCCCGCGAACAACGGCTCCGGGTGGACGCGTCGGGGTCGGTGCACGCGGTGGCGTTGGGGGCGGGGCCCTGCCGGGTCGGGATCCGGTGGGTGTGGGGATGAGGGAGTGGCTGGGACGAGGGGTGGTTGTCAGTGGCGGGTGGCACCATCGAGGCATGGTGCAGGTCTGTCTCAACGGGGCCCGTGGGTCCGCCGACGGCTGGATGGTGCCGGTCACGCCCGGGGCGTTGGCCGACGCCGCGGTGGAGGCGGTCGCGGCGGGGGCCACCGACGTCCACCTACATCCCAAGTCCCCTTGCGGACAGGACACGTTGTCACCGCGCGTCCTCGCGGTGACGCTGGAGGCGATACGGGCGCGGGTGACCGTGCCGGTCGGCGTGACCACGGGCGCCTGGGCCGAACCGGACCCCGCGGCACGGGTGGAGCGGGTGCGCGGCTGGACGATCCTGCCCGACCACGCCTCGGTCAACTGGCACGAGCCGGGTGCCGAGGAGGTCGCGGCGGCGTTGCTGGACCGGGGCGTCGGGGTGGAGGCGGGCATCTGGTCGGGCACGGAGGGCGCCGCCCGGTTCGCCGTGTCACCGCTCCGCGCCAGGGTGCTGCGGGTCCTGGCGGAGGTGACGGACCCGGACGCGGACACGGCGGAGGCGTCCGCGCGGGCGCTGCTCTCCGACCTCGGCGACACTCACGGCCGCCCTGTACTCCTGCATGGCGAGGACGGCGGCGCCTGGCCGGTGCTCCGGCTCGCGGGGCGGCTGGGGCTCGCGACGCGCATCGGCCTGGAGGACACGTTGCTCCTGCCGGACGGTGAACGGGCCTTGTCCAACGCTCAGTTGGTGGCCGAGGGGCTGGTCCAGTACGGGTGCGCCCAGCGCTCGTCATAGGGCAGGGCGAGGAGTTGGGCGCGTATCGCGAGGTCGTACTCGCCCTGAGCGTGGAGGCGGGCGGCACCGGGGCCGGCCAACCAGGTGCGCAGTTCCGCCACGCCGGAGTCGTACCACCAGCAGAACGGGGAGGAGTCGGACAACAGGTCGTAGAGCCAGGTGTCGGCGCAGTGCGCGAGGTGCGCCTCCGCGACCGGGCCCGATATCCACCCGTCCAGGAACGGCATCGCGGTCCCGGCGATCGTGGCGCAGGTCTCGAAGGTGTCGCCGATGCCGTACGGCGGCTCGGGCAGGGTGAGGGTGTCCTGCCACCAGGCGTGCAGGAAAGCCTCGATGGCGGCGGACTGCTCGGCCGGCCAGGAACGCCAGTCCACCCGGCTCAGGCCATGAGCGCCGTAGCCGATCGTGCTCAGGGTGCCCTCGGCCATCGCCCGTGCGGCCTGCGGCAGCAGGCGTCGCATCACGGCGGGATGGTCGTCGAAGTGGTCGGGCACCTCGAAGAGGTAGTACCGCACCACATCCAGGGGCACGCGCGTGTACGGCGTGCGCAGAAACGCGGTCTCCTCCGGCGCGTGGCAGTATCCGCAGCCGGTCTCGTGCGGGCTGGCGAATCCGTTGAAGACCGTGTCGATGTCCGCGAGTGCGGCGTCAAGTGCGGCTGAGGTCATGGGAGTTGATCCCGTCGGTACTCCGTGCACGGCGTCGCCGCCGGCCGAAGAGACCGACGCTAGCAGCCACAAAACCACTCGCTCCACCCCTTTCGGAACAGGACAGTTGGGGGCGATGAAACCCAACTGAGGAACCCGAGGAGTCCCGATGTCGACGCTGCGCGTCACCGCCGAAGTGCTGACCGTCCATGAACACCCGAACGCCGACGCCCTCGAACTGGCCCAGGTCGGCCTGTACCGAGCCGTTGTCGCCAAGGGCGAGTACCGCACCGGTGAGACCGCCGTCTACATCCCCGAGCAGTCCGTGCTTCCGGCGGGCCTGATCGAGGAGTTGGGGCTCACCGGGCGCCTCGCGGGGAGCAACGCGGACCGGGTCAGGGCGGTGCGGCTGCGCGGGGAGCTGTCGCAGGGCATCGTGTGCCGGCCGAAGGCCCTCGCCGACGTCGATCTGGCTCAGGCCGCCCTGGACGGTACCGACTTCGCGGAGCGGCTCGGCATCGTCAAGTGGGTGCCGCCGATCCCGCCCACGATGGACGGCGACGTCGAGCACGCGCCGGATCTGCTGCCCTGGGTCGACATCGAGAACATCCAGCGGTTTCCCGGGATATTCGAACCGGGCGAGGCTGTGGTCCTGACCGAGAAACTGCACGGCTCCGCCTGCCTGTTGACCTACTTCACCGAGAGCGAGGGCGGGGACGAGGTCGGGGACGAAGGCAGTCACGTGCAGGTCTCCTCCAAAGGCTTCGGCGCCAAGTCCCTTGCCCTGAAAGAGGATCCGCGCAATCTGTACTGGCGAGCCGTCCGCGGCCACGGCGTCCCCGAGGCCGCCGCCCGACTCGCCGAACGGCTCGGCGCGCGCCGGGTCGGGATCTTCGGCGAGGTGTACGGCGCGGGCGTGCAGGACCTGACGTACGGCGCCGACGGACGGCGCGAGACGCTCGGGTACGCCGTGTTCGACGTGTCCGCCGAGATCGACGGGGCGGTGCGCTGGCTGGACCCGGCCGAACTGCTGGACGGCGAGCTGCCGTTGGTGCCCCGGCTGTACGAGGGGCCGTACGACATCGAGCGGGTGCTGGAGGTCGCGAGCGGGCGGGAGACCGTGTCCGGGCGCGGGCTGCATCTGCGCGAGGGGGTCGTGATCCGTCCGGCGGTGGAGCGGTACAGCGCGGTGACCGGTGGACGGGCGATCGCGAAAGCCGTCAGCCCGGCGTATCTGACGCGGAAGGGCGGCACCGAGTACGAGTGACGCCCCACCGCGTCGCCCTCAGTCGCGCGCCTCGGGGCCGGTGTCCGTCCGCCTGCCCCGGGGCGCGCGTTGCCCCGGTTCCGTCATCAGCCGTGAACCCGCGCCCCGTTCGCCCACCACGTCGTCCGGGTTGGACAGGACGCAGGCCGACAGGGACAGGCAGCCGCAGCCGATGCAGTCGGTGAGGTGGTCGCGGAGGCGGTTGAGCTGCTTGATGCGGTCGTCGAGTTCGGAGCGCCAGGCCTCGGAGAGGCGGGCCCAGTCCTCGCGGGTCGGGGTGCGCTCCTCGGGGAGTTCGGCGAGCGCCTCGCGGATGGTGGCCAGCGGGATCCCGACACGCTGGGCGGCCCGCACGAAGGCGACCCGGCGCAGGGTGTCACGGGTGTACCGGCGCTGGTTGCCCGTGGTGCGGCTGCTGCTGATCAGGCCCTTGGCCTCGTAGAAGTGCAGGGCGGAGACGGCGGCTCCGCTGCGTGCGGAGAGTTGGCCGACGGTCAGCTCGTGGATCTTCTCGGGGATCTGAGGCACCTGCCAGAGCCTACCCATCGCGTCACACCCGCGGTCCGTTGACAGCGGCCCCGCATCCGACCATGCTAAGCAGTTGCTTAGCTATACGACGACGATGCTGGATGACGTGAGAGGCCGGGACAGGACATGGCAGAGCCGAGGATCTTCACCTCCGTCGACGACCTGCGGGCGGCGGTCGGTGAGCAGTTGGGGCACACCGACTGGCTGGAGATCGACCAGAAGCGGATCGATCTGTTCGCGGACGCGACGGGCGACCACCAGTGGATCCACATCGACCCGGAGAAGGCGGCGGCCGGACCCTTCAAGACGACCATCGCGCACGGCTACCTCACCCTGTCGCTGCTCCCGCTCTTCGGACCGCAGCTGATCAGGGTCGAGGGCGTGAAGATGGGCGTCAACTACGGGACGAACAAGGTCCGTTTCCCCGCCCCGGTCCCGGTCGACTCCCGGCTGCGCGCCACCGCGAGGATCACCGGCGTCGACGACGTGCCGGGCGGCGTCCAGGTGACCGTCGCGTTCACCGTGGAGCGCGAGGGCGGCGACAAGCCGGTGTGCGTGGCCGAGTCGGTGTCCCGCTACTACCTCTGACCAACACCCTTGACAGGGCGGCTACTTGGACCCCACCATCCGCAGCACGAGGTCGGCGTAGAGCGCGCCGACCTCGTCGGGCGTCCGAGGGCCGTCGAGGCTGAACCAGCGGGCCACGTCGATGCACAGCGACAGGATCGCGAGGGTCGTGCCCTTCACGTCCGGCACGTCGAAGGAGCCGTCCGCCACCCCGTCCTCGACGATCCCGCGCACCTCGGCGTCGACCTGCCGGCGCAGCGCGAGGATCTCGGCGCGGGCGTCCGGGCCGAGCGAGTCGAGTTCGTACTGCACGACCCGCGCGGTGGTACGGCCGCCCGCGTGCCAGCGCACGAAGGAGCTGACGGCGTCGGCGAGCCGCTCGGCGGCACTGCCCTCGCGCCCCGCCGCCGTACGCAGGATGTCGAGGGCCTTCTCGTGGCCGATCCTGCTGATGCGGTGGAGCAGTTCTTCCTTGGTCTTGTAGTGGATGTAGAGCGCGGCCGGGCTCATCCCGGCGCGGCCCGCGATGTCCCGGGTGGTCGTCGCGTGGTAGCCGCGCTCGGCGAAGGCCTCCACGGCGGCGATCAGCAGTCGCCGGGCCGCGTCGGGCGTGACCTCTGCCCAGGCCTGCGGGTCGCCCGCGCCGGTCTCCTCCGCCGTACTCATCGCTCGTGAACCCCTCTCGGTGACAAGGGCTCCACCATACCGCCGAACCTGAGCGAGCGCTTAGTCTGCCCGCTCAGAGCTTTTCGAACGGGTTGTAGGTGGTGCGCGCCGCGTCCTGCCGGTCCCGGATCACCTTGGCGAGGGTGAAGGAGGAGGTGACCAGGTACAGGACGGCGATCGCGAGGAAGGCCCGTACCCAGGCGTCGGCGTGCAGCTTGAAGATGCCGATGGCGGTCGCCGCGATGGCGACGGAGAAGGAGGCGACTGCCTGGCCGTAGAAGGCGGCCGTGTTCTGCGGTTTGCCCGATGCTTCGCTCATGGGTCGAGCGTCGGCGACCACGACCCGTACGACATCCGCGCAGATACTCAACTCACGTACTCAGAACGCCGAAACGCCCGTCAGCGCACGCCCGATGAGCAGTTTCTGGATCTGGCTGGTGCCCTCGTAGAGGGTCATCACGCGGGCGTCGCGCAGCAGCTTGCCCGCCGGGTACTCGTCGATGTAGCCGTAGCCGCCGAAGACCTGGAGCGCGTTGTTGGCGGCGCGGACGGCGGCCTCCGAGGCGAAGAGCTTGGCCTTGGAGGACTCGGTGGCGAAGGGCAGGCCCCGGTCGATCAGGTCGGCGACCCGCCAGGTCAGCAGGCGGGCCGCGTCCACGTCGACGGCGATGTCGCTGATCAGTTCCTGGACGAGCTGGTGCTGCGCGATGGACTTGCCGAACTGCTCGCGCTCACCGGCGTAGCGGACCGCCACGTCCAGCGCGGCCTGCGCGATGCCGACACAGCCCGCCGCGACCGACATCCGGCCCTTGGCCAATGCCGACATGGCGACCGAGAAGCCCTTGCCCTCGGGGGCGATCATCGTGGAGGCGGGGACGCGGACGTCTTCGAGGACGAGTTCGGCGGTGGCCTGGCCGCGCAGGCCGAGCTTGCCGTGGATGGTGCGTCGGGTCAGGCCGGGGGTGTCGGTCGGCACGAGGAAGGCGGAGACGCCCTTGTGTCCCGGGGCGTCGGTCGAACGCGCGAAGAGGAGTACTACGTCGGCCCAACTGCCGTTCGTGATGAACATCTTGGTGCCGTTGATGACGTAGTCGTCGCCGTCGCGGACCGCGCGGGTGGTGAGGTTGCCGGCGTCGGAACCGGTGCCGGGTTCGGTGAGCCCGAAGCAGCCGACGTACTCGCCGGAGGTGAGACCCGGCAGCCAGCGCCGCTTCTGCTCCTCGCTCCCCCAGGCCGCGATCGACTTGGCCACGAGGCCCAGCGACACGGAGACGATCCCGCGCACGGAGGAGTCCCCGCGGCCGAGTTCCTCGGTGACCAGGCAGTACGCGAGATGGTCGCCGCCGGAGCCGCCGTACTCCTCGTCGATCGTCAGTCCCAGGAAGCCGACGCCGCCGAGCTTCTTGACGATCGAGCGGTCGACCTCCTCCGCGCGGTCCCAGGCGATCACGTGCGGGGCGATCTCGCGGTCCACGAAGTCCTTGGCGAGCCGCCGTACGGCCTCCTGCTCCTCGCTGAGCTCCAGGTTCATTGCGCGTCACCCCAAGTGGAAGGCAAGTGGAAGGCCGTACATCGACTACTGCACATTTAAATTAGCACTGCTAGTTTGACTCTCGCAGCCCTACTATGTGCGCCATGGCCCGACCGCGCAAGCCCCTCCTCAGCACCGACCGGATCGTCGACACGGCGCGCGTGCTGGTGGACGCGGAGGGGTTGGCGGCGGTCTCCACGCGTCGGCTCGCCGCGGAGCTGGGGGTGAGTGGGCCCTCGCTGTACAACCACTTCCGCACGAAGGACCAGATTCTGGAGGCGGTCGCGGACTCGGTGAGTGCGCAGGTCGATCTGTCGATGTTCGAGGACGGGCGGGACTGGCGTACGGCGCTGCGTGACTGGGCCGTGTCGTATCGGTCCGCGCTGCGGGATCATCCGAACATCGTGCCTGTGCTCGCGACGGGGCCGGGGCGGCGGCCGGCGGGGTTGCGGCTTGCGGATGCGGTCTATGGCGGCATGGTCGATGCGGGGTGGCCTGCGGCGCAGGCCACGTCGATCGGGGCGTTGATGCGGTACTTCATCATGGGGTCCGCGTTGGGGTCGTTCGCTGGGGGGTTCGTGGACGACGAGAGTGCGTACGACCCTGCCGACTATCCGCATCTTGGGCAGGCGCATCTTCTTGCCGAGCAGCAGGAGAAGGTGGATGAGCGGGCTTTTGAGGTGGGGCTTGCGGCGTTGCTGGATGGGTTGGCCGGGCAGTTCGAGGGGATGCGGCGGGCCGGTTAGGTTCCGTTGTGTGTCGAGTGCCGCCACGTCGTGGCTGGTCGCGCCCACGCGGCGGAGCCGCAAATAGACACAGCCCCGCGCCCCTAAAAAGGGAGCGCGACCCCCGTTTTATCGTGCCCGGAGGATCGCCTTGGGTAGGTGGGCCGTGACTATCCAGTTGGGGGCGTCCACTACCTCTGTGATTCTCAGGTCTACGGCGACGCTGCACAGGACGTAGGCGTCGATCGGGGCGAGGCCGTAGTGGGTGCCCAGGTGGTCGATCATGGCTCGGGTCGCGTCCTGGGCCGCGTGCATGAGGTCGGGGGCTACGCCCATCGTGGCGTAGTGGCCGGCGCGGTCGGTGTCCGGGCGGAGGGGGCCCGCCGTCTCGAATTGGGGGGCCGGGATGCGGCGGCCCTTGTGCAGGCGGATGCGGGCCGCGCCCGACAGGGACGCCTCGATCGCGCTGACGCACAACTCGCCGTCGCCCTGGGCCGCGTGGGGATCGCCCAGGCTGAGGCGGGCGCCGGGGACCTGGACCGGGAGGTAGAGCCTGGTGCCGACGACGAGGTCCTTGCAGTCGACGTTGCCGCCGAAGTGGCCGGGGGGCAGCACGCTTTGGGGTTCGGTGACGTCGGGGCAGACCCCAACTACCCCGCAGAAGGGGCGGATTGGGATGTCGGCCACGTCGAGGAAGCTGGCGGTGTCTCCGGTGGTCAGGTCCCAGAGGTGGAGGTGTGCGTCGGGGAAGTCCTCGGTGAGCAGGCCGAGTCCGGGGAGTACGGCCGTCCAGCCCCAGTCGACGGACCTCAGCTCCAGGAACTCCACCTCCAGGACGTCGCCCGGTTCGGCATCCTTGACGACTATGGGTCCGGCGAGTGGATAGACGCGGTCCCAGTCGAATCCCGCGACCGCCTCGACTGTCGACGTCGGGGCGAACTGTCCGTCCGTGGCCTCGGTGAGGTCGAACGACACGGTGTCGCCGTCCTCGACCTCCAGCACGGGTTCGTGGTCCGGCGACCACAGGCGATGCACTTGCTTCGGTACGGAGTGGTGGCTCATCGGACCCGTCCTCACCTGTCGGTACATGGCGGTGCGTGGCGGCGCGCTGTTTCGGACTCTGCCCGTCGGCCGGGCCCGCCGTCAAGCCTCACAGGCAATAAAACTGACCCCATAGGCATCAGGAACTTCCCCCTACGATCGCGTCCGCCTCCCCCGACGACCGCGTCCGATTTCCGCCAGCGGTGCTGTCCTGCCGCCGCCTACTCTCGGACGCATGACCACACCCCCGCGCCGTACCCAACGGGCAGCCGCCGCAGCCGCTGTCGTCACCGTCGTGCTGTGGGCCTCCGCGTTCGTGTCCATCCGGAGCGCGGGGTCCGCCTACTCGCCGGGCGCGCTGGCGCTGGGGCGGCTGGCGAGCGGGGCGCTGGCCCTGGGGGCGATCTCTCTCGTACGGCGGGAAGGGATGCCCCCGCGGTCCGCGTGGCGGGGGATCGCGATCTCGGGCGTGCTGTGGTTCGGGTTCTACATGGTCGTCCTGAACTGGGGCGAGCAGCAGGTCGACGCCGGTACCGCCGCGCTCGTCGTGAACATCGGGCCGATCCTCATCGCCCTGCTCGGCTCACGGCTGCTCGGTGACGCGATGCCGCCGCGGCTGCTCGCGGGGATGGCGGTGTCGTTCGCCGGTGCGGTGACTGTGGGGCTTTCGATGTCGGGCGACGGGGGTTCGTCCGTGCTCGGTGTGGTGCTGTGTCTGCTCGCGGCGGTCGCGTACGCCGGTGGGGTCGTCGCCCAGAAGCCGGCTCTGGCCCGGGCGAGCGCGCTCCAGGTGACGACGTTCGGCTGTCTCGTCGGGGCGGTGATGTGCCTGCCGTTCGCCGGGCAGCTTGTCGGGCAGGCCGGTGACGCGCCCGTCTCCGCCACGCTCAACATGGTCTACCTGGGCGTCTTCCCGACCGCCCTCGCCTTCACCACCTGGGCGTACGCCCTCGCCCGGACGACCGCCAGCAAGATGGGCGCGACCACGTACGCGGTGCCCGCGCTGGTCGTCCTGATGTCGTGGCTGGCGCTCGGCGAGGTGCCCGGACTGCTCACGCTGGCGGGTGGCGTGCTGTGTCTGGCGGGCGTGGCGGTGTCGCGGTCCCGGCCGGGCGCGAGGGCGAGGGCGAAGCGGGCTGCGGCGGCGGAGGAGCCGCAGCCCGAACAGGTGCCGTAGGCAAGGGAGTTCAGCCTGAACCGCCGGTGCCACCGACAAGGCGGTTCAGAACACCACCAGTGCCCGTCCACCCTTCCCCGCCACCATGTTCTCGAACGCCGCCGGGATTCCCTCCAGCGCGATCCGGTCCGTCACCAGCGCGCCCAGGTCCAGGCGTCCGGCGCGGACGTGTTCGGCGAGTACCGGGACGTCCTTCGCCGGGTCGGAGTTGCCGTAGACGCAGCCGCTCAACGTCCGTCCCCAGTGGAAGAGTTCGAGGGCGTTGAAGGTGACCTGCTGGTCCTTGCCGCCGATGCCGACGACCGTGGTGCGGCCGCCGCGGCGGGTGGACTCCCAGGCGGTGCGGATGGTGACCGCCCGGCCCACGCATTCGACAGCGACGTCCACGCCCTGTTTTCCGGTGAGGGCGCGGATCTCCCGGGCCGTGTTCTCGGAGGCGACCACGTACTCCGTCGCTCCGGCCGCGCGGGCCAACTCCTCCTTCTCCGGAGAGACATCGACGGCGACGATCGTCGTGGCGCCCGCGATCCGGGCCGACTGGAGGGTCGAGAGACCTACTCCGCCGACTCCGAAGACCGCGACCGTCTCGCCCTCCCGGACCCGCGCCGCGTGGTGGATCGCACCGTAGCCGGTGAGGACCGCGCAGCCGAGGAGGGCCGCGTCGGTGAGGGGGATGCCCTCCGGGAGGGGCAGGACGCAGGACGCCGATACGACCGTCTCCTCGGCGAACGCGGCCACGTTCAGGCCGGGGTGGAGGTCGCCGCCGTCGGAGGCGCGGTGGGCGTAGACGTCGGCGGCGCCGTTGAGGGCGTTGGCGCAGAGCCAGACCTCGCCGAGGGTGCAGGCGTGGCAAGTGCCGCAGGACGGGGCCCAGTTGAGGATGACGGAGTCGCCGGGTGAGACGTGGGTGACGCCCTCTCCTACGGCTACGACCGTGCCCGCGCCCTCGTGGCCCAGGACCGCCGGGACCGGCACACGCATCGTGCCGTTGGAGAGGGACAGGTCGGAGTGGCAGACCCCGGCGGCGGCGAGGCGGATGCGGACCTGGCCGGGGCCGGGGTCCGGGAGGTCGATCTCGGCGATCTCCAACGGGGCGCCCACGGCGGGCAGTACGGCGGCGCGAACCATGCGAGGCCTCCTGACGGGGCTAGAACTGAAGGGACTTGGTCTGGAGGTACTCGGACAGACCGTGCGCGCCCAGTTCCCGGCCCACGCCCGACTGCTTGTAACCCCCGAACGGGGCACGGGGGTTGAAGCGCCCGCCGTTGATGTCCACCTGCCCGGTCTCCAACCGCCGTGCGAACGCGACCGCTTCGGCCTCCTCACCGGCCCACACCGCGCCCGCGAGGCCGTAGACCGTGCCGTTGGCGATGCGCACGGCGTCGTCCTCGTCGTCGTAGCGGAGGATCGAGAGGACCGGGCCGAAGATCTCCTCCTGGGCGATCGTCATGTCGGGGGTGACGTCGGCGAAGACGGTCGGGCTGATGAAGTAGCCCTGCTCGGAAGGGGATTCGGGGCCGCCCGCCACCAGTCGCGCACCCTCCGCGATGCCCTTCTCGATGTAACTCCGCACCCTGGTCTGCTGTTTGGCGTTCACGACCGGGCCGATGCGGGTGCCGTACTTGGCGGCGGCCGTCGCGGCCAGCTCCACCGCCTCGTCGTACTGGTCGCGGTGGACGAGCATGCGGGTCCAAGCGCTGCATGTCTGGCCGGAGTTGGACATCACGTTGGCGACGCCGACGTTGACGGCCTTGGCGAGGTCGGCGCTCGGGAGGATGACGTTGGCGGACTTGCCGCCCAGTTCGAGGGCGACCTTCTTTACCGCGGCACCGGCTGTCGCGCCGATCCGGCGGCCCACGGCCGTGGAGCCGGTGAAGGAGACGAGGTCGACGCCGGGATGTTCGGCCAGTGCCTGGCCGGCCACCGGCCCCAGACCCGTGACCAGGTTGAAGACACCGGCCGGGATGCCCGCCTCGTCGACCGCCTCGGCGAACAACTGGGCGGTGAGCGGGGTGTCTTCGGCGGGCTTGAGCACCACCGTGCAGCCCGCCGCGAGGGCGGGGGCGACCTTGGCGACGATCTGGTGCAGGGGGTAGTTCCAGGGGGTGATCGCGCCGACCACGCCGATGGGCTCCTGGTAGACCGTCGAGTTGCCCACCTTCTCCTCGAAGGCGTGGGTCGCGGCGAGTTCGGCGTACGAACCCGCGACCGCGATCGGCACGCTCGCGTGGACGGCCTGCGAGAAGGCGAGCGGTGAGCCGAGTTCGGCGGTGACCGTCTCGGCGATCTCGTCCTTGCGCGCCACCAACACGTCCCGCAGCGAGGCGAGTCGGGCGGCGCGTTCGGCGGGCGGGGTCGCGGCCCAGCCCGGGAGGGCGGCACGGGCTGCCCGTACGGCGGTGTCGACGTCGGCGGCGGTACCGGCCGGGACGCGGTCGATCACCTGCTCGTCGACCGGGTTCACCACGTCGATGGTCTCCCCGCTCGCGGCGGGGCGCCAGGCGCCGTCGATGTACATGCCGTCGTGTGCCTTCATGGTGCTGCCTCCCGGGCGTGACGTCGTCGTCCGCCTCACAAACTAGCGATGTTAGTTTTCCGGCGCCAGAGACCCGGGTCACAGACGCGCGGAGACCGCGGCGGTCGGAGTGCGGGCACCTCAGAAATCGGCCCGGGTCCGGTCGTCCACCCGGGCCACCGCCTCCTGCCCGAAGGCCTTCTCGTACGCCCGCCGGACCTCCTCGATCTTCCGGTCGTTCGCGCCCGCCGCCGTCACCGGATACAGCAGGATCAGCTCGTACGACCGCTCCTTCTCGATCGCCCCGTTCGCGTCCCGCCACTGCCCGCGCCCGTCCTGCACGGTGAGCCCGTCCGGGAAGTCCGGCGTGACCTCCTTGTCGACGAAGGCCATGAACTGCCGGTCGCTGACGGCCGGTCCGCCGTCCGGCCGCTCGGTGCCGAAGAAGAGCTGCGTCTCGACGTACGGCGTTCCGCGCGTCGGAGCGGGAGCGGTTTCCGCGTCGAGGCTCGCGTAGGCGGTGGGGGCCGCGGCGGCCAGGAGGAGGCCGGCGGTCGCGAGGGCTGCACGGTGAGCCCGTCCGGGAAGTCCGGCGTGACCTCCTTGTCGACGAAGGCCATGAACTGCCGGTCGCTGACGGCCGGTCCGCCGTCCGGCCGCTCGGTGCCGAAGAAGAGCTGCGTCTCGACGTACGGCGTTCCGCGCGTCGGAGCGGGAGCGGTTTCCGCGTCGAGGCTCGCGTAGGCGGTGGGGGCCGCGGCGGCCAGGAGGAGGCCGGCGGTCGCGAGGGCTGCCCGGTTTCGGGTGAAGTGCAGGGTCATGCGCCTATCCGTACCGGGCGTCACTCGTCCAGGTCGGGCAGCCGCGCCGGGGCCGGGGAGATCCGTTCGCCGTGCTGGTCGAAGACGAACAGGTGGGCGATGTCGACGAGGAGCGGGACCTGCATGCCGTAGCGGAGTTCGATGTCGGGGGTGGTGCGCACGACGAGGTCGCCGGGGAGGCGGCCCTCGGGTGGCACGGGGTCGGATTCCGGGGCCGCCGAGGGGTCCAGGACCCCCACCCGTCCGGCGCGCAGTGCGCCCGCGCGTCCCCGCAGCCGGTGCAGGACACCGCCCTCGCGTCCCCGGCGACGGACCGGGCGGGCGGGGCGCGGGGCCTCCAGCTCCGGTACGACGGCGGGCCGGGAGCCGGTGTTGAAGTGGACGAGGACCTCGTGACCCTGGAACTCCACGTGCTCGACCAGGCCGCTGATCACCACCTCGCCGGGGCGGGCGGCGGCGGGCTTGGCGATGCGGATGGCCTCGGAGCGCAGGCCGACGATCACCTCGCGGCCCTGCTGGACGCGGAGCAACTGGTGGTCCAGGCACAGGGGTTCGGGCAGCCGGAGGTACTGCTTGCCGAGGCTGATGGTCATCGCGCCGTCCAACGGGGCCCGGACCAGGCCCCGCAGGAGGTTGATGCGCGGGGTGCCGATGAACGCGGCGACGAAGACGTTGCGGGGCAGGGCGTACACCGAGCGCGGGGTGCCGACCTGCTGGAGGACTCCGCCGCGCAGCACGGCGACCCGGTCGCCGAGCGACATGGCCTCGGCCTGGTCGTGCGTGACGTAGACCGTGGTGACGCCCAACTTGCGGGTGAGGGAGGAGATTTCGGCGCGGAGGTGGTTGCGGAGTTTGGCGTCGAGGTTGGAGAGGGGCTCGTCCATGAGGAACGCGGAGGGGTGGCGGGCGATGGCGCGGCCCATGGCGACGCGCTGGCGTTCGCCGCCGGAGAGCTGGCCGGGGAAGCGTTCCAGGAGGTCCTCGATGCCCAGCATGCGGGCGGTGGCGTCGACGCGGGCGCGCGGGTCCTCGCCGGGGGTCTCGATGCGCAGCGGGAAGCCGATGTTGTCGCGGCTGGTCATGCTCGGGTAGAGGGCGAAGTTCTGGAACACCATCGCCATGTCCCGTTCGGACGGGGCGAGTTCGTTGGAGTACTCGCCGTCGAGTCTCAACTCGCCCTCGGTGATCTGCTCCAGGCCGGCGATCATCCTCAGCACGGTCGACTTGCCGCACCCGGACGGCCCGAGCAGGACGAGGAACTCCCCCGGCGCGATGTCCAGCGACAGCCGGTCCACCACACGGGGGCCTCGCGCGTAGGCCTTGCTCACGTCGTGCAGGGAGATGGCGCGTGTCATGACGAGTGCCCCCGGGGGCTCACTTGGGCGACGGTGCTCCGCGGTCCGGTCACCTCGTACGGGCCGTACGAGGCTTGTGAGTCACGGAAGCTAACGGAATGTGCGCACCGGGGGGAAGAGACCGGACGGGATCGGGCGTGTCGGTCCGGGTGGTGAGAAAACGGACGATCACATTCAGGCCAAGTACCGCTTCACCGAACCCGGTTGCGCGCCTTCGAGGTTTCGCCGGCTACGGCCCCTTCGCGGGGCGTTCGCGCCGGTGAGCGCAGCGCGACCCCCGCAGACAGCACCAGCAGCGCGCCGAGCATCACGAACGGCGCGGCCACACCCGCGACTCCGGCGACGAGACCCGCACCGGCGGGCGCGGCGACCTGGCCGAGGCGGTTTCCGGTCAGTCGTAGGGCGAGGGCGGTGGAGCGGGCGTCGTCGGGGGCGGCCTGGACGACCGTCGTCATGGAGAGGGGCTGGCCGACTCCGAGGCAGAAGCCCAGGATCGCGAGCATCAGGCCGATGGCCCACACCGGGAGCGGGAGCGCGATGCCCGCGCACAGGACGCCCGCCAGGAGGCAGGTCGCGGTCAACAGGGCTGCCCGGCCCAGCAGTTGGAGCAACGGGGTCAGGACCAGTCGGCAGGCGATGGTGGCCGCCGCGCGGATGCTGAGCAGGACGCCGATCACGGAGGGCGCGATGCCCCGGTGCTCGCCGACCACCGGTAGGTAGGCGGTGAGGATGTCGGTGGCGGAGAGCACGGAGAGGCTGATGAAGATGCCGGCGGGTACGCCCCGGGCGCCCAGGATGCTGCGCATGGGTACGCGGTCGCCTTGCTCCGTACGGGACTTGACGGTCCTGCGGTCCTCGATGCGCCACAGGGACGTGAACGACACGGCGGCGCCCGCGCCCGCGACGAGCAGGGCGAGCGCGCTGGTGCCGGCCATGTCGGAGCCGCCGATCAGGGCGCCCGCGGCGATGGGGCCGATGAGCTGGCCGAGGGAGGCGCCGATGGTGAAGTGGCCGAAGTTGCGGTCCTGTTCGTGCGGGGCGGACTGGCGGGCGACGAGCGACTGGGCGCCGATCACGAAGCAGAGGTGGCCCAGGCCCATCACGCCGCTCCACATGGCCATCGCCCAGAGGGAGTTGGCGAGTCCGCTGAGCGCGCAGCCGCCGGAGATCAGGACCACGCCGACGGGCAGCAGGGGTGCGCAGCGGCCGTGGTCGGTGCGGCGGCCGAGCGGTACGGCGGCGAACAGCGGGAGCAGCGCGTATACGCCCGCGATGACGCCGATCGCCCGCTCGTCGGCGCCGAGCGCGAGGGCCCGGTAGGAGACGGCGGGGCGGGCCATCGACACCGCCCCCTGCGTGAAGCTGAAGGCGATGACGAGGCGGAGCAGCCAGCCGCGGTTCCTGCCGGGCGCCATGACGAAGTCCCTTGTCCCGTGGGGCGGATGATGCCGGGTCAGACGATGCGGTTCAGTCGATGCGGTTCAGATGATGCCGAAGAGAATTCCTGCCCCGAGGACGACGAGCGATGTCAGGGCCGCCCACTTGACGACGAACCTGGTGTGGTCGCCGAACTCGACCTTGGCCATGCCGACCAGGACGTACACGGCGGGCACCAACGGGCTGGACATGTGCAGCGGTTGACCGACGAGGGAGGCGCGGGCGATCTCCAGGGTCGAGACGCCGTGGGCGTTTCCGGCCTCGGCGAGCACCGGGACGATGCCGAAGTAGAAGCCGTCGTTCGACATGAAGTACGTGAGCGGGATGCTCAGCACACCGGTGACGAAGGCCATGTGCGGGCCCATGCCGTCGGGGATGTTGCCGACCAGCCAGGTCGCCATGTGGTCGACCATGCCGGTGCCCTGGAGGACGCCGGTGAAGACGGCGGCGGCGAAGACCATGCCGGAGACGTTGAGGACGTTCTCCGCGTGGGCGCCGAGGCGGGCCTTCTGGTCGGGCATGTGGGGGAAGTTGACGGTCAGGGCGAGGGCGGCGCCGAGCAGGAAGAGGACGGGGATCGGCAGCCACTCCATGATCATGGCGGTGAGCAGAGTGACCGTGAGCAGCGCGTTGAACCAGTAGAGCTTGGGGCGCAGGGTCGCCCTGTCGGGGTCGAGGCCCTGGAATCCTTCGTCCTCGTCGGGGAGTTCGGCGTCCGCGTCGGTGCCGGAGCCCGAACTGCCGGTGCGGGTGCGCGTGTTGCCGTCGCCGCCGGCCCCCACGAGCACCGTCTCGGTCTCCGGCTCCTCCACGAGCACGTCGTCCAGCGTCAGCACGCCGAGCCGCTTGCGCTCGCGGCGGCCGAGGACGTAGGAGAGGACGAGGACCGCCAGCATGCCCACGGCGAGCGCCGGGATCATCGGGACGAAGATGTCGCTGGCGCTGACCTTGAGGGCGGTCGCGGCGCGGGCGGTGGGGCCGCCCCAAGGAAGCGTGTTCATCACGCCGTTGGCCATCGCGGCGACGCCGGTCATCACGACGAGGCTCATCTTCAGGCGTTTGTACAAGGGGTACATCGCCGAGACCGTGATCATGAAGGTGGTCGAGCCGTCGCCGTCCAGGGAGACGATCGCGGCGAGGACCGCCGTACCGACCACGATGCGCAGCGGATCCGCCTTGCAGAACTTGAGGATCCCTCGCACGATCGGGTCGAAGAGACCCACGTCGATCATCACGCCGAAGTAGACGATCGCGAACATGAGCATCGCCGCGGTGGGCGCGAGGCTGGTGACGCCGTCGATGACGTAGTCGCCGAGCTTGCCGCCCTTTCCGACGAAGACGCAGAACAGCGCCGGTATCAGCACGAGCGCCGCGATCGGCGACATCTTCTTCAGCATGATCAGGACCAGGAAGGTCGCGATCATGGTGAACCCGAGGATGGTCAGCATGAGTGGAACACCTAACGTTCGCCTTTGAACTCCCACCAGGGACGGCGGTCCGACGACGTTAGGTCGCGCAAAGCCGCGTTAACAAGATGTTGACGCGCGAGCAATAAGCGCAAAACTCCAGGTCACAGCGGTGCGGTCAGCGCGGCGACCTCCACGGGCACTCCGTTGAGCACCGCGTTGCCCGACAAGGGGTCGAGCTGGCTGCCGTCGAGCAGCTGGTTCACGTTGACGCCCGGATCGGTGGCCGCGTGGCTGAGCCGGGTGCCGGGACGGTCGTGGCCCCAGCCGTGCGGAAGGCTCACCACACCCCGGCGCAGCCCGTCCGTGATCTCGGCGGGGGCGGTCACCTCTCCCCCGGCGCCCTTCACCCTGACCGACGCTCCATCGACGACGCCGAGGCGCTCCGCGTCGTCGGGGTGGATCTGCAGGGTGCAGCGGTTGGTGCCGCCGGTGAGGGCGGGCACGTTGTGCATCCAGCTGTTGTTGGAGCGCAGATGACGGCGGCCGACGAGGACGAGACCGTCGGCACGGTCGCTCATCGCCTGGCGGAGCCGGGGCAGGTCGTCGACGATCGGCCGCGGCAGCAGTTCGACCTTGCCGCTGCGGGTCTTGAGCGGCTGCGGCAGACGGGAGGCGAGCGGGCCGAGGTCGATGCCGTGCGGGTGCGCGAGGAGTCGCTGAAGGGTCAGCCCGTCGGGTCGTACGCCGAAGCCGTCGCCGTAGGGACCCAGGCGCAGCATCATGTCGAGCCGTCGCTCGGGGCCGGTGTCGCCGGTGAGTTGGGCGGCCACCTCACTCGAATCCCGGCCGTGGACGGGCGAGTTGGGGTCCGTGACGGCCTTGCCGAGGGTCTGGTCGACGACCATCGCGTCTACGGCGGCGGGGTCGGCGCCGTGCATGCCGCTCGCGGCGAGGACCAGCCGGGCCAGGATCTCGGTCTCGGCCATCCGGCCGGGCTCCAGCGGGATCGCGGGACGGGTGTAGCGGACCTGGTTGCGGACGGCGAGGGTGTTGAACGCGAAGTCGTGGTGCGGGCTTTGGGAGGGCGGGGGCGGCGGCAGCACCACGTCGGCGTGGCGTGCGGTCTCGTTGAGGTACGGGTCGACGCTCACCATGAAGTCCAGTGAGTCGAGGGCCTTGTCGAGGCGGGTGCCGTCCGGGGCGGAGAGCACGGGGTTGGCGGCGACGGCGATGAGCGCGCGGATCGGTTCGCCCTCGGCGGTCGCGGTGTCGATCTCCTCGGCGAGCGCGGAGAGCGGCAACTCCCCCTTCGCCTCCGGGTATCGACTCACCCGCGAGCGCCAGCGCCCGAGCGCGAAGCCGCGGCCCGGTCCGGCGGGCCGGGGTGTCCGGTCGGTGGCGGCCTGCGGGAAGAGGGCACCGCCGGGCCGGTCGAGGTTGCCGGTGAGGATGTTGAGGACGTCGACGAGCCAGCTGGCGAGGGTGCCGTGCGGGACGGTGCAGCTGCCGATACGGCCGTAGACGGCGGCAGTTGGGGCGGCGGCGAGCTCGCGGGCGAGGGCGCGGATCTCGTCGGCGTCCACGTCGCAGGCCCCGGCCACGGCTTCCGGGGTGAAGTCCCCTACGGCCGCGCGCAGTTCCTCAACCCCCTCCACGTGCGGGGCCAACTCCCCCATCTCCACAAGGTGTTCGTCGAAGAGGACGTAGGTCATCGCCGCGAGCAGCAGGGCGTCGGTGCCGGGGCGGACCGCGATGTGACGGTCGGCGAGCTTGGCGGTGCGGGTGCGGCGCGGGTCGATGACGGTGAGGGTGCCGCCGCGGGCCTTGAGGGCTTTGAGCTTGCCGGGGAAGTCGGGGGCGGTGCACAGACTCCCGTTGGACTCAAGGGGGTTGGCGCCGATGAGGAGCAGATGGTCGGTGTGGTCGAGGTCCGGTACCGGGATCGCGTTGGCGTCGCCGTAGAGCAGACCGCAGGAGACGTGTTTGGGCATCTGGTCGACCGTGGACGCGGTGAAGACGCTGCGGGTGCCGAGGGCGCCGAGCAGGACGGTCGGGTAGAGGGCACCGGCCATCGTGTGCACGTTGGGGTTGCCGAGGACGACACCGACGGAGTTCGGCCCGTACCGCTCGACGACCGGGCGCAGGCCCGCCGCGACCGCGTCGAACGCCTCCTCCCAGGTGGCCTCGCGCAGCTCACCGTCCCGACGCACGAGGGGGCCGCGCAGCCGGTCCGGGTCACTGTCGACGGCCCCGAAGGAGGCACCCTTGGGGCAGATGAACCCCCGGCTGAACACGTCGTCGCGATCCCCTCGGGCACCGGTCACCCGGGTGCCCTCGATGGTCAGCGTCAGCCCACAGGTGGCTTCGCACAGGGGGCAGATACGCGGGGCGGTGCGGGACACGGGGCCTCCAGGGGGCTTCGTTGCCTCTTGGCGGCGAGCATACCGAGCGGTATGGGAGGTGGCGAGGGGGTGATGGGGGTGAGGTCGGAAACCCGCCGCACGTGGACGTCGGACCGCCGGTCGGTCCAGGACCCGGGCAGGGGCGAGCCGCCCGGCCGCCGGTCAGTCCAGTACCCGTGCCAGATACGCCCGTAGCAACTCCCGCGTCTCGCCGATGACCTTCTCGTCGCCCTCCGGGGCGACCCGGAACGCCAGGTGGACGAGGGCGTCGGCAGTTTCCACGGCGATGAGGAAGGTGCGGCGGAGGTCTTCGTCGGGCTCGCGGGCGAGGTAGCCGGAGAGGAGGTCGGTGAGGCGGTCGGCGACGCGGATGTTGGGTTCCGCGTGGCCCGAGCCGATGGGGATCTGGTTGCCGAAGTCGACGAGGGAGAAGCCGGGCGCGGTGCGCTTCATCGCGAGGTACTCGTCCAGGACGGCGTCCACCGCCGTCCGCCAGCCCTCGGCGCCGGACTCCTTGAGGCGCTCGGTGACCCGCTCCGTGTACCGCTCCAGGTTCCGCTGGGCCAGCGCGTCGGCCATCGCGCGCTTGTTCCCGAAGAAGCGGTAGACCGAGCCGATGGGCACGCCGGCGCGCAGGGCCACCGCCCGGGTGCTCAGCGCGTCGTAGCCGACCTCGTCGAGCAGGTCGGCGCAGGCGTCGAGAATCCTGGTCAGCCGTTCGGCGCTCCGCCGCTGCACGGGCGCACGCCGGAGCGATGTCGTGTGGGGCACGGGCTTCATGATGCCTTTCCGCCGCGGCCAGGTGAAGCTCGTACCTGAGTACGGAATTGGGTGTCCGTAGCACTCATTTCGACCCCTGCACCGGTGTGGAGCTGGAACTGGAACTGGAGACCTTGCTGCCGTCGGGCGTGGCCTGGGGCGCCGACTCCGTGATGTCCGCCGTGCTCTGCACCGGTTTGCCGTGCACGGCCCACACCGTGCCGTCGTCGGCGTAGAGGCGCGCGGTGACGTGGTGGGTGCCGTGCGGGACGAGGTCGGCCGCGAGGTGGTATTCGGGGACGCGGAGCCGCGCGACGGTGCGGCCGTCAACGAGGAGGCGGACGGTTCCCCGGCCCGCGACCGCGACCGGCTTCACGCCGGCGGGCGAGAAGCGGAAGTCGTGCACGGTCAGCGTGACGTCCCAGCTGTCGTCCGCGGCGTCGGGCTCCACCTCGATGCCGACCTCCGGCGCGCCCTTCTTGTCCACTTCGCGGTAGTGCCGGCCCTGCCCGTCCGTGTTGTCGAGCACCTTGCCCACCGGCGACGGCGACACCCGGTCACCCTTCCCCGCATGGGCATCGCCGGAGCCGCAGCCCGCCGATCCGGCCAGCAGCAGGGCACAGACCGCGAGCGCGGTGAGAACAGCGCGCGACCACGACATGCGGGGGAGAGTAGAACACCGGTCCGACAGCCGGATCCCCCTGGAGGCTGGTTCTTGGTCTCCGTGAGTCGGATTTTCCGGCCGCACCCTCCTCTTTCCGGCCGACCGCTCCCCTCCCCCTTGCGCCCGCGAAACCGCAATCCTACGGTGTTACATAGGAATCAGACGGCAGGGAGCAGGCATGAGCGGGGACGCACGCAAGACCGCCGAGGGACTGACCTACCTCACCGGTTTCGGCAACGAACACAGCTCGGAGGCGGTGCCGGGCGCCCTGCCCGAGGGCCGCAACGCCCCGCAGCGCGCACCGCTCGGCCTCTACGCCGAGCAGCTCAGCGGTACGGCGTTCACCGAGCCGAGGGCGCACAACCGGCGCTCGTGGCTGTACCGCGTCCGCCCCTCGGCCGCGCACCCCGCGTTCACCCGCGCCGACAACGGCTCCATCCGTACGGCGCCCTTCACGGAGACGGCGCCCGACCCGAACCGCCTGCGCTGGAACCCGCTCCCCGCCCCCACCCCCGGCACCGACTTCCTGGCCGGCCTGTGGACCCTGGGCGGCAACGGCGACGCGACCCAGCGCACCGGCATGGCCGTGCACCTCTACCACGCCGACGCTTCGATGGACCGTGTCTTCAGCGACGCGGACGGCGAGCTGCTGATCGTCCCGGAGCGCGGCGGGCTGCTGCTGCGCACGGAGTTCGGGCTCCTCCATGTGGAGCCGGGACACGTGGCGTTGATCCCTCGTGGGGTGCGCTTCCGTGTGGAGCTGCTGGATGCCTCAGCCCGCGGATATGTGTGCGAGAACTATGGGGCACCCTTCCACCTCCCCGACCTCGGCCCGATCGGCGCCAACGGCCTCGCCAACGCGCGGGACTTCCGGGCACCGGTCGCCGCGTACGAGGACGTCGAGGGCCCGGTCGAGGTGGTGAACAAGTTCTGCGGCAACCTCTGGACGGCGACCTACGACCACTCCCCCCTCGATGTCGTCGCCTGGCACGGCAACCATGTGCCGTACGCCTACGACCTGCGCCGGTTCAATGTGCTCGGCTCCATCTCCTACGACCACCCCGACCCGTCGATCTTCACCGTCCTGACGTCCCCGTCGGACACCCCTGGCCTGGCCGGTGTGGACTTCGTGGTGTTCGCGCCGCGCTGGCTGGTGGGCGAGGACACGTTCCGGCCGCCGTACTTCCACCGGAACGTGATGAGCGAGTACATGGGGCTCATCGAGGGTGCCTACGACGCCAAGGCCGAGGGCTTCGTGCCGGGCGGCGGCTCGCTGCACAACATGATGTCGGCGCACGGCCCGGACCGGGAGACCTTCGACCGCGCCAGCTCCGCCGAACTGCGCCCGCAGAAGATCGACGACGGCCTGGCGTTCATGTTCGAGACCCGGTGGCCGGTGACCGCGACGGCCCAGGCGGCGCACGCCGAGCACCTCCAGCAGGGCTACGACGGCGTGTGGCAGGGCCTGCAACGCCACTTCCGCCCCTCGCACTGACCCTCGCCGCCGACCGGCACCCCGCACACCGACAACTCCCCACCGGTTCTCGTCCCTTGCACCGATGCCTCCCTACCGGTACGGATGGCCCCGTGACCTCCTTCGCCCCGGACTCGATCGTCCTGAACCGCAAGCTGCCGCTCTGGTACCAGGTGTCGCAGTCCCTGCGCGCCTCGATACTCGGCCGCTCGCCCCGGGACCCGCTGCGGCTGCCCACGGAGGAGCAACTCGCGGGGCACTACGGCGTCAGCGTGCTCACCATGCGGCAGGCGCTGAAGGAACTGGAGGACGAGGGCCTGATCACCCGGCACCGCCGCCGGGGCACGTTCATCGAGCCGGACGTCCAGCGGGCCACCCCGGTACGGCTGTTGGGCTCGGTGGACGCGATCGTCGCCCAGCAGTCCGGCATGACGACGGAACTCCTGGACCACGGCAAGGCGCCGGTGCCCCCCGAACTCACCGACCACTTCCCGGACTTGACCGAGGTGGCGACGTACCACCGCCTCCGCAGCGACGAGAAGACCGGCGAGCCGACGAACCACGCCCGCAACCACATCCGCCCCGAACTGGCCGACCGCCTCGACCTGGACGACCTCATCCGCTGGCCGATGACCAAGGTCCTGCGGGACGTCGTGGGCGCGGACATCAGCCGCATCACGGACACCGTGGAGGCCCGCCTCGCCGACCCGGAGACCGCCCGCCTCCTCCAGGTCCCGCTCCTCAGCCCGATCCTGCACTACACGGGCATCACCTACGACACACAGGGCAGGGTCCTGGACGTGGCAGTCATCCATTACCGAGGCGACCGGTTCTCCTTCTCGGTCACCCTCGACGCCGCGAACTGACGTCGTCGTACGATGCCCAGCGTGACGCACGACGACGCTCCGCTGCTCGCGGACCTCATGCCGTGGTCCGTCGCACCGATCCGGCTCGGCCGGGGGTGGCCGACGGCACCTGACGCGGCAACCCTGAAAGCGCGCTGGGACGCCCTGGTGAAGGCCGAAGTCCCCGACCGGGAAACCCTGTTCGAGCCGACCCGCTCACGCACGCTGCACTCGGCGGTGTCCCAGCTCCCCGGTCAGCCCAGCGGCACGGAGAAGCTGGTCCGCGCCACGGGCCCCTGCCCGGAACCGGTCCGCGTCCTGCACGGCCCCTTCGACGAGCAGTGGCTGATCCCCGACCACCGTCTGATCGACGCGGCCCGCCCGGAGTTGTGGCGGGTGGCGGACGAACGCCAGATCTTCGTGGTGGAGACCCCGGTCGTCCCCGGCACCTCCGGCCCGTTCCTGCTCGCGTCCTCGATCCTCCCCCTGCTCCGCCCCGGCCGCGTCCGCCCCCTCTACCGCCGCCCCGCGGCCGAGGAACCGAACCTGGCCCCGGGCCTGCTGCCCCACCTCGCCACCCACCTGGGCCACACCCCCACCCCGGCGGACGTCCTCGCCTGGACGGTGACGACGGCCCGCCCCGGCCCGACCGTGCCCCTGACCCGGGACCCCGGACTCTGGGCACGCGGCGTCGAGTTGGGCCACCGCCTCCTCTGGCTGATGCGCCGCAACGGCGACCGCCCCAAACTCCCCGGCGGCCGACGCCCCTACGTCCGCGCCCCGCTGCCACCCCTCCCCCTCACCCTCCACTACGACCGCGACGAGGAGACCCTCCACCTCGACGAGGGCCGCATCTCCCCGGTACCACCCGAGTCCTGGGACTTCGAGGTGAGCGGAGTACGGGTACTGGAGCAGTGGTTCAACTCCCGCACGGCGGAAGCCGATCCGGGCACCCTGGCGGCGATCCGTCCGGGTACCTGGCAGCAGACCTGGACGTCGGAGCTGTTGGAGCTGATCACCGTCCTGGCACTGCTGGCGGAACTGCGCCCACAGCAGGAGGAGTTGGAGGTGACGGACCAGATCACGGCGGGGGAGCTGCGCAAGGCGGGCGTCCTTCCGGTGCCGGAGTGGACCCGGCACCCGGCATCGGTCCTTGACCACCACGAAGAGGGCCCGGAGGGCCAGTTCGCCTTGATCTGACCGCTACCACTGAGGCGGCAGTTCTGGCCCCAGTGACGAGAACTTCTCCTGGGACACCACTCGTTGGGGCGGCCAGGTGATGTTGTCCGGTGGCCAGGTCTGGCCGGTCCGCTCCAGGAACCACTCCGGGGGTTCGTACATGGGCGGTTCGTAGCCGTCGGGCAGGGCGGTCCGCCATGTGACGCCCTGCGTACGCCGCTTGAACTCGTCCTTGATCACCCTGAGTTGTTCCGGCTGGGTGAGGAGGTCGATCGCCGTCGCCGTGAGGTAGCGGGCGGCGGCGATGACGGTCGCCCGGCCGGGTGCCGACGCCGCGCAGGACGTGAGGGCCCAGGTGTGCAGTTTGCTCCCGATGGGGGCGAGGGCGGCGCCCATGGAGACGGTCGGCACGTTCCAGCTGATGTCGGCGACGTCCGTCGAGCCGCCGCCCATGAACACGGGGTTGGGCGGGGTGAGTTCGGCGATCTCGGTGTGCAGGCCCTGCTGCGGCAGCCCGAGCGACTCCTGGAGGTCCCGCGCCAACTGCTGCGCCTCCTCGGTGAATTCGGGCGGGCCGAGCTGACGCATGTTGTCGTACATCAGCTCCGCGAAGGCCCGGGACGGGAGTTGGTTCCAGCAGGCGGCGGTGATGCGGTGCCGTACCGACGTCTGCGATGCCTTCGCCGCCGCCTCGGAGACGGCGATCACCTTGTCGAGGAGGACCTGGACGCGGGCGGGGCTGCCCTCGCGGACGTAGTAACTGATCTCCGCGATCTCGGGGGTGACGTTCGGGATGTCACCGCCGTTGTTGATCACCCAGTGGAGGCGTCCGCTCGGCGCCAGGTTCTCCTCGCGGAGGAACTCGGAGAGGGTCGCCATCATCACGGCCGCGTCCAACGCGCTCTTGTTGCCGAGCGCGTGGCCGCCGTGACCGGCGACGCCAAGGAAGGTGAAGGTCACCGCCGTCATCGCGGTGCTGGTGCCCCAGCCGGTGGCGTTGGAGGTCGAGGGGTGCCAGTCGAGGAAGGCGTCGAGGCCGTCGTAGACGCCCTGGCTGACCGCGTAGGTCTTGCCGATCAGGTTCTCCTCGGCGGTCGAGCCGAAGAACCTGACGGTGACGGGGAGTTGGTGGCGTCGCGCGGCCTGCGCCACGGCCGCCGCGGCCGCTGCCGCCGCCGTACCGAGGGCGCAGTGGCCGCAGCCGTGTCCGGGGCCGTAGCCGGGTGCGAAGGGGTCGTGGACGTACTCGCGCGGGTCGTGGTGGCCGACGCCGCTGTGCTGGGAGAGGCCCGGCAGCGCGTCGTACTCGCCGCTGAAGCCGAGGACGGGGCCGCCGGTGCCGTGGGAGAAGGTCGCGGTGAAAGCCGTGGGGAAGCCGGCTGTGCCGAACTCGACCTGGAATCCGGCCTGTTCGAGGAAGGCGGCCTCGGCGAGCGACGACTTCCACTCGCGCAGGCTGAGTTCGGCGTGCTCCCAGATCTCGGAGTTGAGGCCGGTGATCCGGTCCGTGTGCTCCGCGATCCAGTCCAGCGCGGCCGTCTTGGCGGGGCTGTCCCGGGCCAGGCCCGCGGGCGGGACGTAGGTGGGCGCGGTGGCATGGGCGGAGGCCGCCATCACCGGGTCGGTGGCGGTCGTCGTCTCGTGTTCGTGCTGGTCGTGGGGGTCACACACGTGCGCCTCCGGGAGCGGCGAGGATCGGTGCATCAGCCATACGCATCATGCTCCCCACATGACAAAGGTGTCAGGCCCGGGACATGATCCCCGGCATGGAGCCCTTGCCCACGCCCCCGCGCCAGCCCCTCCCCCTGGAGGGCATCACCGTCGTCGCCGTCGAGCAGGCCGTCGCCGCCCCCTTCGCCACCCGCCAACTCGCCGATCTCGGCGCCCGGGTGATCAAGGTCGAGCGGATCGACGGGGGTGACTTCGCACGTGGTTACGACACGGCGGCGGGCGGTCTGGCCTCGCATTTCGTGTGGTGCAACCGGGGCAAGGAGTCCATCGCGCTGGATCTGAAGGATCCGCGCGGGCTGGACGTCGTACGTCAACTCGTCGCCGGTGCCGACGTGTTCGTACAGAATCTCGCGCACGGAGCAGCGGCGCGGCTGGGGCTGGACGCGGCGACGCTGTGCGCGGCGCATCCTCGGCTCGTCGCCGTGGACATCTCCGGGTACGGCCCGAGCGGCCCGTACGCCGGCAAGCGGGCCTACGACATGCTCGTGCAGTGCGAGGCGGGGCTGGTGTCGGTGACCGGGACGCCGGAGCAGCCCGTGAAGGCGGGAATTCCGGCCGCCGACATCGCGGCGGCCATGTACGCCTTCTCCGGTGTGCTAGCGGCGCTCGTGCGCCGGGGTGTGAGCGGGCGCGGTGGGCCGGTCGAGGTGTCGATGCTGGACGCGCTCGCGGAATGGATGGGGCATCCGTTGCATCACGCGATGCACGGTGGAACTCCCCCGGCGCGCACGGGACTTGCGCACGCCGTCATCGCGCCGTACGACGCCTATCCCACGGCGGACGGCGGGCGGGTGCTGTTGTCGGTACAGAACGACCGGGAGTGGCGGCGGCTGGCCGAACAGGTCATCCGGCGGCCGGAGTTGGGGAGTGATCCCGACTTCGCCACCAATGCCGCGCGGGTCGTGAACCGCGAACGCACCGACGCCCTCGTCGGTGCGGCGCTGGGTGGGTTCGGCGCCGACGAGGCCGTGGGGCTGCTGGAGCGCGCCGGTGTGGCCTGCGCGCGGCTCAGGGACGTACAACAGCTGGCGGAGCACCCGCAGTTGGCGGCCCGGGAGCGGTGGCGGGAGGTGGGTTCGCCGGTCGGGCCGCTGCGGGCGCTGCTGCCGCCCATCACCTTGCCGGGCGGAGGCGAGGCGCGGATGGGCGACGTGCCCGCGCTCGGGGAGCACTCCGTGGCGCTGCTGCGTGCCGTGGGGATGGCGGACGTAGAGATCGCAGCACTGCGCCGGGACGGTGTGGTCGCCTGAGCGCGGGCCCCCGGGAACTCCCCGGGGACGCCGAGGAGTTGCTCAGCGCCCGCCGAACAGCGAACGGCGCAGCCTGCGCAGTGGCGCGAAGAGCTTGACGCGGCTCACTCGGGTACCTGTGGCGCTGCGTTCCTGCGTGGTGTCACGCGAGGTCAGCTCACGCATCAGCGAGGTCGCCTCTGCCGTCTCGCGCTGCGGGACGACAGGGCCGCCCAGCACCGAGAGATGGCGGTCGAGGCGCGAACTCGTCGCGCTGCTCCCGCACGTGATCGCAGGGACCCTTGCCCTGCTGCGCACTATCTGTTCCATGTCACTCCCCACCCGTACGAGTCCACCCGGCCCGGGCAGGGTAACCCTATCGCCCCAACCGAGCACTCGTGTATCGAGGTCTCAGGATTCACCTTCCCCGTAAGGGTGTTGACGACCCCTCCGTGATTACTCTCCGAATCCAACCGATTTCAGGGCGAGTTGGACAACTGGCTGCGTTGTGGGCTGTGCTGAGCCTCCGTCGGGCTCCACGGTCACTGCGAGTGATGTTGCGGTTTTGTCGAGTCCGGTGGTCACCAAGGGCGTGTCGTCCTTGAAGAGCCCGAGGGAGCGCGGTTGCACATTGGGGCGCATCAGCCACAGTTGACGCACGCGCCCGCTCGGGGGTGCGCCGTACCCGCTCAGGGTGACGACCGCGCGCCCCTCCGAGGCGGAGGCGATCACGCCGATGCTCCGGCCCGCGGTGTCCGCGCCGGTGGTCGCCCGGGCGTCGGGAGCCGCGAGAACGTGGGCGATCTCACGCGACTGCGCCTGCGCGGCGTCCAGCTTGTCCTGCGTCTTGTTCGCCTGCACGACGAACAGCGAGGCCACCACGAGCGCGGCGGCGGCCGTCGCGGTGGCGAACGGCACGAAGAACGGGCGCCGTTGGGGCACGCGGGCGCGCGACGCCTGCGGCTGTGTGCCCCACACATGGGCCGGCAGCCGGGGTGTGTACTCCCGCGCCTGTGGTTCCCGCACATGTTCCCGCAGCGGTCCGGGTTCCTGCGGGGTCTGCCGTACGGCGGCCAGCACGCGGTCGCGCATGGCGAGCGGCGGCTGGGCGGCCGTGGACCAGGCCAGCCGGACCGCGTCCTCGGTCAGCGCGCGGACCTCCTCGGCGCAGCGGTCGCAGCCCCTGAGGTGTTTCTCGAACTGGCGGCGCTCGGCGGGCTCCAGGGCGTCCAGGGCGTAGGGGGCCGCGAGCGAGTGGACATCCCCCCGGCCGAACAGTCGGGCGAGAACGCTCATGCGACACCTCCCAGGCAGTCGCGCAGCCGGGTGAGTCCGTCACGCATGCGGGTCTTGACCGTGCCCAGCGGCAGCGAGAGCCGCTCGGCCACTTCACGGTACGTATAGCCGTCGTAATAGGCGAGGGTGACGGACTGCCGTTGCAGCGCCGTGAGGCGGTCCAGGCAGCGGCGCACCAACTGCCGTTCCAGGCCCGCCTCGACCTCCTCGGTCACCTGGTCGAAGGCGGGGTGGTGGGAGCGGCGGGCCTCGCGCTGCTCGCGTTCGCCGGCCGCGCGGGCGCTGCGCACCCGGTCGACGGCCCGGCGGTGGGCGAGGGTGAGGACCCAGGACAGGGCGCTGCCCCGGCCGGGGTCGAAGCGGGCGGCGGACCGCCACATCTCCAACAGCACCTCCTGGGACACCTCCTCGGACTGCGCCGGGTCGCGCACCACGCGGCGCACCAGTCCGAACACCGGCCCGGACACCAGTCCGTACAGCTCCTCGAAGGCCCGCTGATCACCTGCCGCGACCTGCACCAGGAGCTCATCGGCCTCCACCCGTCCCCCACTCTTCGACCGCACGCGGCCCATCCCCTCATCACATCCCGTCACACGAGGCGTTCGTAGCGAACACCTCTACGGATGGGTTACGGATCAGCGCGCCCAAAACGCGGGTCAAGGGACGGATTGGAAGGCGCCAAAAAAACTTTTCAGGTTTGACCAATCCGCCCCGGCACCTGCTCCGAATCCTGGTGCGTCAGGCAAGTTGGCACTGAGGACGGACGGCATGACACCTATCTCCAGGAGCGGTGCGGGACGCAGGAAGCTCGCGGCCCTCGTATGTGGCGCGCTGGCCGCCGGGGGGCTCGCAGCCGCCGGTACGGCCGCGCTGGAACCGGGAGTGGCCGCGGCCTCCTCCCACCGGGAGGCTCCCCTCATCTCGGGGACCCCGCAGTACGACAACACGGACCTGTACGCGTTCGTCAGTCCGGACAAGCCGGACACGACGACGATCGTGGCGAACTGGATACCGTTCGAGGAGCCCGCCGGCGGCCCGAACTTCTACCAGTTCGCGGACGACGCCCAGTACGACGTGCACATCGACAACAACGGTGACGCGCTGGACGACTTCATCTTCCGCTACACCTTCAGCACGCAGATCAAGAACAAGAAGACGTTCCTCTACAACACGGGTCCGGTGACCAGCCTCACCGACCCCGACCTCAACATCACGCAGTCGTACGACGTCGAGCTGATCAAGCTCAAGAAGGGCAAGGCGGTCTACAAGACGAAGATCGCCGACGACATCCCGGCGGCGCCCTCGGACGTCGGCGACGCGTCGATGCCGGACTACGCCAAGCTGCGCTCGCAGGCGATCTACAAGACGACCAACGGCGGCGCGACCTTCGCGGGCCAGGCCGACGACCCGTTCTTCGCGGACCTGCGCGTCTTCGACCTGCTCTACGGCGGCAACCTGAGCGAGGTCGGCAACGACACCCTCAAGGGCTACAACGTCAACACGATCGCCCTCCAGGTGCCGAACGACCTGATCCGGCAGTCCAAGTCCCGCCCGACCGTGGGTATTTACTCCACGACGCAGCGCAAGAACGCGCAGGGCTACTACACGCAGGTCTCGCGGCTGGGCAACCCGTTGGTCAACGAGGTCGTCAACCCGCAGAAGGACAAGGACAAGTTCAACGCGTCCCAGCCCAAGGACGACGCGCAGTTCCTGAAGAACGTGACCGAGCCCGAGATCCCGAAGCTCATCGAGTCGATCTACAAGATCAAGGCGCCGAGCGAGCCGCGCAACGACCTCGTCAGCGTGTTCCTCACCGGCGTCAAGGGCCTCAACACCGAGCAGCCGTACGCGAAGCCGTCGGAGATGCTGCGCCTGAACACGTCGATCCCGCCGACCGCGCACCCCAAGCGCCTCGGTGTCCTGGACGGCGACAACGCGGGCTTCCCGAACGGGCGCCGGCTCACCGACGACGTGATCGACTCCGCGCTCCAGGTCATGGAGGGTGAACTGGTCGGTTCCAAGAACGACTTGGGCGACGCGGTCGACAAGAACGACAAGGGCTTCGAGAAGTACTTCCCGTACGTCGCCGAGCCGACCTCGGGTTCGCGCGGCCCGCTCGCCAAGGGCACGACCAGCGGCAGCGACGTCAAGAACCAGCTGGGCGACGCGTTGCAGCCGGCGGGTTCGTCCTCCGACAGCAACAACATGATGCTGATGGTCGCCTCGGCGGCCTCGGGTGTCGCCGGTGTCCTCCTGATCGGCGCGGCCGTCGCATGGTGGCGCCGCCGTCCGACCCACCGCGCGTACTAGACCCCCCGACTGGCGCGGCCCGCACTTCACCTTCCCCCACGGTGCGGGCCGCGCCACCCCCACGCACCAACACCCCCCGGCACCACAGCACTTGAACCACCCCAGGCGATGGAGGAACGGCATGACCCCGCGCGAAACCAACAACAAGCCGCCGGAGGACAACCAGCCGACGGCAACCCAGCGGGAGTGGGAACGGCTGTGGGAGCAGGGGGACGAGGGCGGGGGGCCGGGCGACGGAGAGGTGACCGCCGGGTCGGAGGGCGGGCGCAGTAGGGAGAGCGGGCCCAGCAGGGAGGCGGACGCTGGGCCGGGAAGCGAACGGGACGCGGATTCCGCCGCCGGGCCGGACGGCGCGGGCGCCCCGAAGACAGCCGCCGCGGCGGCCACGGTGGAATCAGCACCGGCCGACAACTCGGTTCACGGCGAGGAGCCGCAGGCCCCGGGCGCGGAGACCTCCGAGACCTCCGAGACCTCCGAGACTGAACTCGACGCCCGCGCCGAGACGGCCCCAACTCCCGCGCAGGGCAAAGCCGATGAACCGGCCCCCTCCCACACCCACGGCAATGCCGACGGGCCGGGAGCCCCCCACACTCACGATCACACCGACGGGCCGGGCACCCCCCACACCCACGACGGATCAACCGCCCCCCACAGCCACGCGGCCCCCGACGAAGCCCACACTCACCCCCACCCCCACCCCGCTGACGCCGACCGCATCGCCGCCGTCCGCCGAGTGGCCGCCGCGAGCCGCCGCTGGCGTACCGTCCAACTCGCCGGATGCGCGGCCCTGTTGGCCGTGGCCATGACCGCCGGGGCCATCGCCATCGGCGCGGCGAAGGACAGCGGTGCCACCGGGATCGCCGCGTCCAGTGCCGTGTCGCCGGAGTTGCTCGCCAGTGGGAGTCTCGACGCGAGTATCGCCTCGCTGCAGGCTCATCTGCGGACGCAGCCCAAGGACTTCGACGGGTGGGCGACGCTCGGGCTGGCGTATGTGGAGCAGGCGCGGACGAAGGGGGACCCGTCCCGGTATCCGCAGGCGCAGGCCGCGTTGCAGCGGTCGTTGAAGATCTCGCCCGGCAACGAGAACGCCCTGGAGGGCCGCGCCGCGCTCGCCGCCGCCCGGCACGAGTTCGCGGAGGCGCTGACCTACGCGGACCAGGTGCTGAAGGAGAACCCGTACAGCGAGCGCGCCCTGTGCTCGCGGATCGACGCGCTCGTCGAACTCGGCCGCTACGCCGACGCGTCGAAGGCCGCCGACCTCGCCGACGCCCGCAAGCCCGGTGTCCCGGTCTTCACCCGGTACGCGTACGTGCACGAGCTGCGCGGTGACGTCACCACGGCCCGCAAGGTCCTGGAGCAGGCCCTCGCCGCCGCCACCTCCCCCGGCGACATCTCGTACGTGGCCGGCACGCTCGGCCAACTCGCCTGGAACCAGGGCGACTACAAGACCGCGCTGAACGACTACGGCCGCGCCCTCGCCGCCGACGAGAACTACCTCCCCGCGCTGGAGGGCCGCGCCCGCTCCCAGGCCGCCCTGGGCGACCGCGCCGAGGCCATCAAGGGCATGGAACTGGTCGTCTCCCGCTACCCGCTGCCCCAACCCCTCGTGGAACTCGGCGAGTTGTACGAGAGCCGGGGCGCCGCGGGCGACAAGGCCAAGGCCGACGACCAGTACGCCCTCGTCGACGCCTGGATCGCGCTGGCCCGCGCCAACGGCGTCAACGCCGACCTGGACACCGCGCTCGCCGCCGCCGACCACGGCAACATCAAGTCCGCCCTGAAGGCCGCCCGCGCCGAGTGGGCCCGCCGCCACACCGTGCACACCGCGGACGCCCTCGCCTGGGCCCTGCACGTCAACGGCCTCGACAAGGAGGCCCTCCCCTACGCCCGCCGGGCCACGGCCACCAACTACCACAACGCCTCGTTCATCTACCACCTCGGCATGATCGAACTCGCCACCGGCCACAAGGCGGACGGCCGCGCCCACCTGACCAAGGCCCTGAAGCTGAACCCGGGCTTCTCACCGCTCGGCGCGAGCAAGGCCCGTAAGGCGTTGGAGGCGACCAAGTGACGCCGGTCCGCCGCCTGTTGGCTTCCGCGGCGACCGTCCTCACGGCCGCAAGCGCGCTCCTGCTGGTCCCCACGGCCAGCGCGAGCGCGCACCCCCTCGGCAACTTCACCGTCAACCGCTACGACGGTCTCGTCGTCGCCGCGGGCCAACTGCGCGTCACGCACATCGAGGACCTCGCCGAGATCCCGGCGACCCAGGTCAAGCCGGAGATCAAGCGGTTGGGCATGACCGAGTGGGCCCGGCAGCGCTGCGACAAGGCCGCCGAGGGCAGCAAGGTCACCGTCGACGGCCGTACGGTCGCCCTCACGCCGGGCAGCAGTACCGCGCGGCTGCGGCCGGGGCAGGCCGGGCTCAACACCCTGCGGGTGGAGTGCGGTTCGACCGCCGCGCTGCCCAAGGGCAGGACAGCCACCCTGGGCTTCCACAGCGCGGGGCTGACCACCGGGCCCGGCTGGCGGGAGATCACCGCGCGCGCCGACCGGATGACGCTCACGAAGTCGAACGTGGCGACGAAGTCGAACTCGCACGAACTCACCAGCTATCCCAAGGACTTGCTCTCCTCCCCCGACGACACCACGACCGCGTCCCTGCACGCGCGTCCCGGCGGCCCGGCGCTCACCGACGCCGACCAGTCCACGTCGGAACCGCCCGCCGCCTCCGTGCTGCCGCGCGGCGCCGACCGCTGGACGGAGGCCCTGAACAACCTGGTGGCCCGCCACCACCTCACCGTCGGCTTCGCCGCCCTCGCCCTGCTCATCGCGATCGCCCTGGGCGCGATGCACGCGCTCGCGCCCGGCCACGGCAAGACCCTGATGGCGGCCACCGCTGCCGCGCGGGGCGGTCGCGCCCGCCTCAAGGACGTCCTCCCGCTCGCCGCCTCGGTCACCGTCACCCACACCCTCGGCGTGGTCGCCCTGGGCCTCCTGGTCACGGCCGGCTCCGCCGCGACCCCCTCGGTGATCGCCTGGCTCGGCATCGCGAGCGGCGTCCTGGTCCTCTTCGCCGGCGCCAACCTCGTACGCCGCGCCTGGCGCAACCGCCCACGCCCACAAGCCAGTTCACACCCCCACCCGCATCCCCACCCCCACGGGCACGAGACCGCCAAGGCCCCCGAGCGCTCCCTGGTCCTGGTCTCCGCGCACGCCGAGGCCGGGTCCACCCACACCGAGGCCCACCCGCACAGCCACGACGACGACCACGCCCACAGTCACGACCACGAGCACGGCGAAACTCACGACCACGACCACGGCCATGACCACCCCCATCCCCACGACCATGGCCACACGCACGACCACGACCACGCCGTAGAACACACGCACGGCGGCTTCACCCACACCCACGAGACCGCCCCCACCGTGCGCGGCACGATCCTGCTCGGCTTCGCCGGCGGGCTCGTGCCGAGTCCGTCCGCCGTGGTCGTTCTCGTGGGGGCCGCCGCGCTCGGTCAGGCGTGGTTCGGGCTGCTGCTCGTCGTCGCGTACGGCGTCGGTCTCGCCCTCACCCTCACCGCCGCCGGATTCGCCGTCGTCAAGCTGGGTACAGGGATGAACCGAGTGCTGGACCGGCGCCCCCGCTGGACCATCAGCCCCATGGCGGTCCTGGTCCGCCGTACCCTGCCGCTGGGATCGGCGTTCGTCGTCGTGGCCCTCGGGGTCGGACTGGTGCTCAAGGGGGCGGCATCAGCGCTCGGCTGAGTTACGTTTGGCGAGAATTCGCCCGGCTGCGAATGGGGGGAGCCCATGTCCGAAGATCCGGGCACTGAACGTGTGATCGCGGGCCGCTACCGGCTCCTGTCCCCCCTCGGTGAGGGCGGGATGGGCACGGTGTGGCGGGCCCGCGACGAAGTGTTGCAACGCGAGGTCGCCGTCAAGGAGGTGCGCGCGCCGGGCGGACTGGCATCCGACGACGTGGAGCGGATGTACGCCCGGCTGGAGCGCGAGGCGTGGGCGGCGGCGCGGGTCGCCAACCGCAACGTGGTGACGGTGTACGACGTGGCCACGGAGGACGGCCGCCCCTGGATCGTCATGGAGCTGGTGCGGGGCATGTCCCTGGCCGATCTCCTGGACGGCGAGGGGCCGTTGACCCCGCAGCGGACCGCGCACATCGGTGCCGAGGTGCTGGCCGCGCTGCGCGCCGCGCACGACGCCGGGGTGCTGCACCGGGACGTGAAACCGGCCAACGTGCTGATGTCGAACGACGGTCGGGTCGTCCTGACCGACTTCGGTATCGCGATGGTCGAGGGCAGTTCGGCGCTCACCATGACCGGCGAGGTCATCGGTTCGCCCGAATTCCTCGCCCCGGAGCGGGCGTTGGGCCGTACGCCGGGACCCGAGTCCGATCTGTGGGCGCTCGGCGTGCTGCTGTACGCGGCGGTCGAGGGGCACTCGCCGTTCCGTCAGAACACCCCGCTGAGCACCCTGCGGGCCATCGTCGACGAGGAGTTGCCGACCCCGCTGCTGGCGGGGCCGCTCACCCCGGTCATCGAGGGACTGCTGCGCAAGGACCCGGCCGAGCGGATGTCCGCGGAGCAGGCGGAGCAGGATCTGCGGCTGGTCGCGGCGGGCGGTACGCCGCGCGCGTCCACGGCGCCGACGACGCCGTACTCGCCGACGATGGCGGGGTATCCGCAGGACGGCTACTCCCAGCAGGACTCGCGGACGCCGGCGCAGCCGGTGCAGGGCTTCGGGCCGCCGCCCGACTCCTACTCGACGCCGACGGCCGCGGACGAACCGCACCGCAACCGGCGGGCGGCCGTCGTGCTGGTCGCGGGGCTGATCGCGCTGGCCCTGGCGATCGGCGGACTGACGTACACGCTGATCAACCGGAACAACGACAAGGACGCGAACGCGGGCAAGAGCACGAACACCCCCAAGAGCCAGCCCTCGGACAAGACTTCACCGAGTGCGAGCAGCAAGACCACGGCTCCGAGCGACACTCCGAGCCCGAGCAGCAGCAAGTCCTCGTCGGCGCCGCAGTCGGTGAAGGCGACGGTGGAGGGGGCCAACACCGAGTACTCCGGCAGCTGTCCGCCGCCGAACGCGAAGGCGCCGACCTTCACGGCCAGCATCACGGTGGGGAAGCTGCCCGCGGAGGTGTCCTACCGGTGGGTGACGAAGAACGGTTCGGTCTCCAACCCCGGCTGGAAGACGCTGTCGTTCCCGTCGGGCGGCGGGAAGACCAAGCAGGACCGGGTGTTCCTCACGACGTACTCGAACAGCGGGACGTTCAAGAACGAGATCAGTGTCGAGATCCGCAGCCCGGTGAACGAGGAGTCCAACTCCGTGCCGTTCTCGGTGACTTGCGTGGCGGAGACCCCGTCGGACGGGGCCTCCGCGTCGAACTCGGCGACGCCCTCGGAGTGAGAGGGGTCAGACCGCGCCGGTCAGGACCGGGAGATAGCCGCCGGACTGGCCGGCCGCGGTCGGGTGGTACGACTCGGTGATGCTCAGCAGGTTGAGGCTGTGCAGCCAGGAGCTGCCGGAGCAGATCTCGTGGCCGGTGAACGTGGTGCGTACGTCGCCGAAGGTGAAGCCGTGGTCGGCGGCGCGCTTGGCGAGGGCGGCGTCGAGGTAGTCGGCCGCGCCGTTGATGGCGGAGCGCTTGGTCGCGGAGAGGCCGAGGCAGGTGGTGCCGAGTTTGTAGAAGCGCGGGTAGCCGAGCACGACCACGTGCGCGGCGGGGGCTTTGGCGCTGATCGTCGAGTAGACCTTGTCGAGGAGGCCGGGGAGCGTCGAGTCGACGTACGCCTTCGCGGTGGCGATCCGGGAGAGGCAGGAGCTGTCGGACTGCAGGACGCAGGTCGTCATGACGTCGCTGAAGCCGGCGTCGTTGCCGCCGACGCTGATCGAGACGAGGCCGGTCGAGGTGCTGAGGGTGCCGAGCTGGCCGGCGAGAACATCACTCGTACGAGCGCCCGAGCAGGCCTTGAAGTCGAACGTCGAGGGTGAATGCGCGGCTGCCCAGAGGTAGGGGTAGGCCTTGGTGCTGCGGTCGCAGGACCCGCTGGAGCTGATCTTGCTGCCCGCGCCGACCCCGGAGGAGTAGGAGTCGCCGAGGGCCACATAGCCGCCGGTGGCGGCGATTTGGGATGCCTGCGCCGTCATCGCCCCGGTGAGGGCGAGCGCGGCGGCGAGGAGGAGCGAGGTCACGTATGCCGTAAATCGGGAACGTCTCATGGAACCTCCCTTAGCAGGATCTCTGCCACAACCGTCGTAGCAGTGACGCGCGTTGACGGGAAGTGTGCATGCCAATGGAGAGTCCGGCAGAGGGGCGGTGGGGCGCTTGATTGCGTGCTCATGACAGCTCTGTGACAGGCCGTCAACTCCCTTGAACCAGACCGGTTCATGACCCAGGCTTTGCTCAGCCTTGGTGCGGAACACAACGCTCCAGGGTTGTGCGCACGACGACGCGCGCACCCCCACAGCCGCGCGCCGACCCGGGCGCGCGCCGCCTGGAGGAGGACTCCCTCGTAATGGCACTCCTGCGTAGCAACAAGCTCCGGCTCGCCGCGATCACCGGCGCCGCCACCGCCGCCCTCGTCGGCGGGCTCACCGCACTCCCCGCCCAGGCCGCCCCGGCCACGGGCACGGTACTGGCCGCCGGCTCCCCCACAGCCGTCGACGGCAGCTACATCGTCACCCTCAAGAAGAGCGCCGGCCTCACGGCGTCCTCGGCCGCGGGCAAGGGGCTGATCAAGGAGTACGGCGGCACGGTCACCAAGACGTTCGGCACGGTGCTGAACGGCTACACGGCGAGCCTCTCCGCAACCGAGGCCGCGAGACTCGCCGCCGACCCGGCCGTCGCCGCGGTGGAGCAGAACCAGCGCGTCCACCTGACCGACACCACCCAGTCCAGCGCGCCCTGGGGCCTGGACCGCATCGACCAGGCCGCACTGCCGCTCTCCGGGACGTACACGTACCCGGACAGCGCGGGCAGCGGCGTGACCGTGTACGTCATCGACACCGGCGTCCGGATCACCCACACCCAGATCACCGGCCGCGCCTCCTACGGCTACGACGCGGTCGACGGCGACACCACCGCCTCCGACGGCAACGGCCACGGCACGCACGTGGCCACGACGATCGCGGGCTCGACGTACGGCGTCGCCAAGAAGGCGACCGTCGTGGCGGTCCGGGTGCTGGACAACAGCGGCTCGGGTACGACGGCCGGGGTGATCGCGGGCATCGACTGGGTGACCTCGAACCACACCACGCCGGCGGTCGCCAACATGTCGCTCGGCGGCTCCGCCTCCACCTCGCTCGACACCGCGGTCGCCAACTCCATATCCAGCGGCGTGACTTACGCGGTCGCGGCGGGCAACAGCAGTGCCAACGCCTCCTCGTACTCCCCCGCCCGGGTCGCCACCGCGATCACGGTCGGCGCCACCACCAGCACGGACGCCAGGGCCAGTTACTCCAACTACGGTTCGGTACTGGACATCTTCGCGCCCGGCTCGTCGATCCTGGCCGGCTACAACACCAGCGACACCGCCACCGCCACCCTGTCGGGCACCTCGATGGCGACCCCGCACGTGGCGGGCGCCGCAGCCGTCTACCTCGCGGGCCACACCTCGTCCACTCCCGCTCAGGTCGCCACGGCCCTGGTGAACGGGGCCACTTCGGGTGTGGTGACCAGCCCGGGCACGGGCTCACCGAACAAGCTGCTGAAGCTCGTCCCGTAACACCCTGCCGCTCCACCCGAACAACGGTTCCCCGGGGGCAGCACAGGCCTCCGGGGAACGTCCGTTCGGGGATGCACAAGAACCGGTGCAAGCGGCTTCCGCACCTTGACGTGCCCGGTCGGGCTGCGCGACATTGAAGCCCGGCATCCGGCGCACTGGGGGGCAAAGTCGCCAATGCAGACCTTACGTATCAAGAGAGCTTCCACGGACGGCGTCGAGCGGGTGCGGTCAGGACCGGGGAGGGACCTGGCGCCACTGCTCGCGGGCGCGGCGGTCGCCGTGGGAGGGGTCGGGGCGCTGCTCGCGCTCGTCGACTCGGGATCGCCGTTGCGCGGTCCGTTCGCGCTGTTCTTCCTGTTCGCGGCGCCGGCTTCGGCAATTGCCGCGGTGTTGCGCGGACTTGATCCCTTCGGCCGCGTTCTCACCTCGGTGGCGGGCGCGGTGGTGGTCGACATGCTGGTGGCCCAGGGAATGCTGGCCGTGCACCGGTGGTCGGTCGACGGCGGAATCATCACGGTGGCGTTGATCAGTGGCCTGATATCGCTATCGGTATTCATGCGGCATATGCCGGGCCGCACAACGGCTGACAAAGGAGTGTAACGGTCAAACCAACAAAAACGTGAGGCCTCGTTCCAGGTCTTGCCATACAGGTTCAATCATCAATACCGTCGTACATCTCACCCGCACTGGTTCATCATCGAGCGGCTCTAGGGGAGGGCTCAAGAACCGCGATGAATCCGGGGCGGGGCGCGGTAGGGGGGTGCCGTGCTCGGTGACCGTATGTGTAACCGAGTCGTCCGCGCGGCCGGCTTTCATGTTTTCCGGGGGTCGACCAGTTTTGCCAGCTCACCACGCGTGCACGGAGATTCGTATTCTCCGTGGCGCCTGTGAGAACCCCCCTTTCGAACCGGAGCACAGAGCCGGGCCGCCCAGGGGCGGGCGGTCCGCCGGACGAGAGGGACCAGATTCGTGAGTTCCGTTCTGCGCCCAGCAACATCGGGCCAAGATCCGTTAATGTCGGCCAAATACCGGCCGATCTCCTCTCACCTGGCGATCACACCGCCGGTGAGCGTGGTGATTCCCGCCATGAATGAGGCGGAGAATCTTCCCTACGTCTTCAAGACACTTCCCGCGTGGATACACGAAGTGGTTCTTGTGGACGGCAATTCCACCGACAACACCGTCGAGGTGGCCCGCGAGCTGTGGCCCGGGGTCAAGGTCGTCGAACAGCAGGGCAAGGGCAAGGGGGATGCCCTGATCACCGGGTTCGAGGCATGCAGCGGCGACATCATCGTGATGGTCGACGCGGACGGCTCGGCCGACGGGCACGAGATCGTCAGCTATGTCTCCGCCCTCGTCTCGGGCGCGGACTTCGCCAAGGGCTCCCGCTTCGCCAACGGCGGCGGCACGGACGACATGACGTTCATCCGCAAGCTCGGCAACTGGGCGCTGTGCACGATCGTCAACCGCAAGTTCGGCGCCCGCTACACCGATCTCTGTTACGGATACAACGCGTTCTGGCGGCACTGCCTCGACAAGATCGACCTCGACTGCACCGGCTTCGAGATCGAGACACTCATCAACATCCGGGTGGTCAAGGCCGGTCTCAAGGTGCAGGAGATCCCCAGTCACGAGTACCTCCGTATCCACGGCACGAGCAATCTGCGTGCCGTGCGGGACGGGATCCGGGTGCTCAAGGTGATCCTCAAGGAGCGCTCCAACCGGCGTGCGCTGCGCCGCCGTTCGCACTCCACGATGATCGACACGCTCGACCCGCAACGCGATCCTCAGCTCGACCCGCAGCTCAACTCGGTCCGGGGAGAGGTGTCTTGAGCAGTCACGACATCTCCGTCGTGATCTGCGTCTACACCGAGGACCGCTGGGAGGACATCCTCGCGGCGGTCTCCTCGGTGCGGGCGCAGTCACGGCCCGCGCTGGAGACGTTGCTGGTCGTCGACCACAACCCCGCTCTCCTGGACCGGCTCACCAGGGAGTACAAGGACGTTGAGGAAACAGGCGAGGTCCGGGTCCTGGCCAACGCGGGCCCGCGCGGCCTCTCGGCAGGCCGCAACACCGGTATCGCCGTCTCGCGCGGCGAGGTCATCGCCTTCCTCGACGACGACGCCGTGGCCGAGCGGGAGTGGCTGCGGTACTTCGCCGAGGCGTACACCGACCCGAAGGTGATGGCCGTCGGCGGCCGGACGATGCCGATCTGGGCGTCGGGGCGCCGACCGGCCTGGTTCCCCGAGGAGTTCGACTGGGTGGTGGGCTGCACGTACAAGGGCCTGCCGCCGGGCCGGGTCCGGGTCCGCAACGTCCTCGGCGGCAACGCCTCGTTCCGGCGTACGGCGTTCGACGCGGCCGGCGGTTTCGCGACCGGCATCGGGCGCGACGGCGACAAGCGTCCGCTGGGCGGCGAGGAGACGGAACTCTGCATCCGGCTCACCCGCGCCCGGCCGGACGCGGTACTGCTGATCGACGACCGCGCGGTGATCCACCACCGGGTCCCCGCGGTCCGCGAGCACTTCGGATACTTCCGCACGCGCACGTACGCCGAGGGTCTCTCCAAGGCCCTGGTGGCCCGAAGCGTCGGCGCCGACAAGGGACTTGAGTCGGAGCGCCGATACACCACCCGAGTCCTGCCGGCCGGGGTCGCACGCGGCCTGCGCGACGCCGCCCTCGCCCGACCGGGCGGCACGGGCCGAGCGGGCGCGATCGTCGCCGGGGTGCTCACAGCGGCGGCCGGATACGTCATCGGAAGCGTCCGGTCCCGACGCGGCGGGGTCACCTTCTCGGTGGTGGAGATCGAGGGGCACGCGGACGAGCGTGAGAGCGGCACCAGCACGGGGGGCGAGCTGACATGAGTGACACACCCGTGCCGATCCTGATGTACCACTCGGTCGCCGCCGCCCCGAACGACGCCACCCGCGAACTGTCCGTCGCGCCCGAGGCGTTCGCCGAGCAGCTTGCGCTCCTCGGCGACCTGCGCTTCACGCCCGTCAACACCGCCGATCTCGCGGCGAGTTGGCGTTCCGGTAAACCGCTGCCCGAGCGCCCGGTGCTGATCACCTTCGACGACGGATACGAGGGTGTGCACCGGCACGCGCTGCCCGCGCTGGCCCAACACGGCTTCGCGTCCACCCTGTTCGTCTCCACCGGCTGGATCCGGGGCGCCCACGACACCGGCGGCGGCCTGGACACCATGCTCGACTGGGACCAGGTGCGCGAACTCGCGGGCGCGGACGTCGAGATCGGCGGCCACAGCCACACCCACCCGCAGCTCGACCAGCTCGACGACGACACCCTGCGCACGGAACTGGTCCGCTGCCGGGAGATCGTCGCCGACGAACTCGGGTCCGTACCCGTCTCGTTCGCGTATCCGTACGGCTACTCCAGCCGCCGGGTGCGTCAGGCGGTGCGGGAGACCGGGTTCGCGCAGGCGCTCGCCGTCGGCAACGACCTCGCCCGGCGCCGCCAGGGACCGTACGCCTTGCGCCGGGTAACCGTGCGCCGCAGTACGGGAGTCGAGGAGTTCGAGCGGCTCGCCGAGGGCCGTGCGATCGCCCGCAACTTCGCCAGGGACCGTGCCCTGACCCAGGGTTACGCCATGGTCCGCAGAGCTCGACAGGTCCGCCGGAAGGCCAGCCGTTCCCGTGTCTGACACGACGACCACCACCCAGGACGCGGCGCCCGAGACCGAGGCGCCCCAGCAGACGGGGCGCCGACTGCGCCTGCCGGGAAGGAGCAAGTCCCCCGGCGGCAGCCCGCTGTTCCGCAACGCCTACGCCCTGATGCTCAACACCGGGATCTCCGCGGTGCTCGGGCTCGGCTACTGGCTGATCGCCGCCCACTACTACTCCCCGTCCGCGGTCGGCCAGGGCTCGGCGGCCATCGCCGCGATGAAGCTGCTGGCCGGGCTCACGGCGGTCACGCTGACCGGCGCCCTGGCCCGCTTCATCCCGGTCGCCGGACGTGCCACCGGACGCCTCATCTTCCGTACGTACGCGGGCAGTTCGGTCGTCGTCGCGTGCGGGGCCGGGATCTTCCTGCTGACGCTCAACGACTGGGGACCCTCGTACCGCTTCCTGCACGGGCCGATCCCCGCGCTCGGCTTCGTCGTCGCGGTCGTCGCCTGGAACCTGCTCACGCTGCAGGACGGGGTGCTGACCGGGCTGCGCAGCGCGCCCTGGGTGCCGGTGGGCAACACGGTTTTCTCGGCAGTGAAGTTGGCGCTGCTCGTGGGACTCGCGTCGGTGCTCGCCGCGAGCGGTGTCTTCGTGTCCTGGGTCGCCGCGATCGCGTTCTCCGTGGTGCCGCTCGGCTGGCTGGTGTTCCGGCGGCTGGTGCCCCGGCACATCAAGGCGACCGAGGAGCACGCGAGGCCGCCGACGCTGCGGGAGATCGGCAGGTTCCTCGCCGGGGACTACACCGGCTCGCTGTTCTCGCTCGCCGTGGTCTACCTGGTGCCGGTGATCATCGCCTCGCAGGTCAGCTCCGAGGACAACGCGTACTTCTACATCACCACGACGATAGGCGGCACGATCAACCTGCTCGCCATCAACATGGGCGCCTCGCTGACCGTCGAGGGCTCCCACGACCCGGCCCGCATCGCCGCCAACACCCGGGCCGCGCTCAAGCGCATGGCCCGGATCATGCTGCCGATCTGCGGGCTGCTGTTCATCGGCGCCCCGTACATCCTGGGCGTCTTCGGCGCGGGCTACGCGGACGCGGCGACCCCGCTGCTGCGCTGGTTCGCGGTGGGCGCGCTGCTACGGGTCCTCATGGAGACGTACTTCGCGGTGCTGCGCGCGCAGAGCCGCACCGGTGGACTCGCCTGGCTGCAGGGCCTGTTGTGCGTCCTGGTGCTCAGTCTGACGCTGCTGCTGCTCCCCCGCATGGGCCTGACCGGCGCGGGCGTCGCCGAGATCTCCAGCCTCGCGGTGATCGTGGCGATCGCCGCGCCCAAGCTGTTCAAGACGCTACGGGCCGCACCGGCCGCGGAGTTGCCCGAGGACGCGGCGCCGGACGGCGACCTCGCCGACCTGGGCGCGCGCGAGGTCCCGGTCGCCGCACCGCGCCGTCGCGGCCCGGCCTGGGCGCTCGACTCCGACACCCTCGCGCTCGGCATCCACGTCGACTTCGACCACCTGGAACGCCGGCCGGACGTACGCCCGGGCCCCGGCACCCCGCCCACCGGCACACCCATCGTGTCCGGCGAGCAGCGCCCGACCTGGGCACTCGGCATCAAGCGGTCCGAGATCGTCGGGCTGCCCGTCGAGGAACGGGAACCCGGCTCCGAGTCCTCACTGAGCCCGTCCGCCGAGGCGCAGGTGGACGCGCCGTTCGAGCCCGCCAACGGCTCCGACCGAGTGGTCGTATCGGAAGAGTCGCTCGTACGGGAACAGGCCCGGGAAGATACGGCGGAGAAGGCGCGGAAGTCCGAAGTCCCGCCGCCCTCCCGCCCGTTGTCCCTGCGCGAGCGTCTCGCGCCCACCCGCCCCGGTGTCGTGCTCGGCTGTCTGCTGGTCGCCGCGCTGCTCCTGTACTGGGTGCCCGCGGCGCGGCTCGGCGAGTCCGACCTCGACCGCATGGGCGGGCTCGGCCTGATCTCGGTGCTGCCACTGCCCACGCTGGTCGGCGCCGCGCTGCTGATCGTGGTGTTCGCCGCGCTGCTGTGGCTGGGCCGTGAGCACAAGGCACTGCTGCTGATCACCCTGCTCGCGACCGTCATCTCCCTGCACGCGCTGCCCGCGGTGATCGAGACCGAGCCGCGTTTCCCGACGGCCTGGCAGCACCTCGGGTTCATCGACTACATCGACCGCACCGGGTCGGCCGTACCCGATCTGGACGCGCGCTGGAGCTGGCCGGGCTTCTTCGCGGTGGCCGCGTTCATCGGCAAGGCGTGCGGGATCACCGACTGGACCGAGGTCATCCGCTGGTGGCCGACGGCCATCCAACTCGCCTATCTGGCACCGATGTTCCTGCTCGTGCGCTCAATGCGGGCGAGCTGGCGGGCGAAGTGGACCGGCATCTGGATCTTCGTGCTCAGCGGCTGGGTCGGCCAGGACTACTTCTCCCCGCAGGGCTTCACCTTCCTTCTCTACCTGGCCTTCGTCGCGATCCTCCTGGTCTGGTTCCGGGCACCCCACGTCCTGTGGACGAGGATGCGGCCCGGCGAGGCGGAGGTCGAACCCACCGACCGGCGTCAACAGGCCGCCCTGCTCCTGGTGTTGATCGGTCTGTTCGCGGCGAGCGTCCCGGCCCACCAGCTCACGCCGTTCGTGATGCTGGGCGTGCTCACGGTCCTCGTCCTGCTCGGCCGCTCCGAACTCCGCGGCCTGCCCATCCTGTTCGGGGTACTGGTCGCGGTCTGGCTCGGCTTCATGGCGGAGCCGTACTGGTCCGGACACTTCAACGACCTCTTCGGCGGGGTAGGCGGCGTCGGCAGCAACGTCTCGACCTCCGTCTCCGGCCGTATCCAGGGCGGCAGTTCGACCCACAAGCTGGTCCTCTACACCCGCGTCCTGCTGGCCGGCGGCGTCATGGCCTTCGCCTGCTGGGGCTGGTGGCGCCGCCGCGACCACAAATACCGCGAACGCTCCCTGCTCGTCCTCACCTTCGTCCCGTTCCTGGGCTTCGGCATGCAGTCCTACGGCGGCGAGATGGCGCTGCGCGTCTTCATGTTCGCGGTGCCCGGCGCGGCCCTGCTCGCGGGCCTCGCCCTCTTCCCGCGCACCGGCGCCACCGCCAAGGAGCGCGAGAAGGACCGGGTGAGCCTCGCCCCGCTGGCCGCGCTGCTCGCGGGTCTGCTGCTCATGGGCGGCTTCCTGGTGGCCCGTTGGGGCAACGAGGGCTTCGAGCGGGTCCGGCCCGGCGAGGTCGCGGCCATGAACTACGTGTACGCCCACGACAAGCCGACGGTACGGCTGCTGTGGCTGAGCGACGACACGGTCAACGACGTGACGCCGGCGATACCGTGGGGCGCGAAGGACATGGAGCGGGTCAACTACGTCCCGACGCTGGCCCCTTCGGACCCGGTGCTGGTGTCCGGTCTGGTCAAGGCGCTCAAGGACGCGGGCCCGAACTCGTATCTGATGCTCAACAAGAGCCAGGTCGTCTCGCTCCAGCTGGACGCGGGCTACTCGGCGACCTGGGAGTCCCGGCTCATCCAGAACCTGGACAACCGGCAGGAGTTGAAGAAGGTCCTCGTCAACGCCGACGTGACCATGTACTCCCTGCGCGAGCAGCCGGCGGGTGCGGTCCCGAAGCCCGATCCCGGGCCGATCGGACCGCAGATCACCTGGACGCCGTGGTCGGTGGTCGGCGCGCTCGCCGCCCTCGCTCTGATCCTGATGCTGACGGCCCGCGAGGTCGTCCGGGTCGCGGTCCGGCCGAGCGTGCGTCAACTGCGCTGGCTGCAGAGCAGTTTCTGGTTCTCGCTGCCCCTGCTGGCGGTGGTGCTGGCCTCGCTGGTGCAGCGGTTCCTGACGATGAAATAAGCGTTATGGAGTCAAGTGGCTCAGCGTGTCAGCCACTTGACCCCGTAGGCCGCCATGTCGAACTGCCTGCCGTCGACCTTCGCGCTGATCTGCCGGTCCAGGGTGTTCACGACCAGGATGGTCTTGTCGGTGGCCAGCACCCGTACGTTGGGCACGTCGTCGGCGGCGACCGACACGGTCTCGTACGTGGTGCCGGGTCCGAAGGCCGCGTCGAAGCGGGACACCAGGTCGTACATGGGGAGTTGCCGCCCGCCGTCGGAACTGTCGGTCGGCGTCCACAGGCAGCCCGCGCAGTCCGTGCCCTTCTCCTCCTCCGGGTTCCAGTAGAAGCCGGAGGTGGCGCCGCCCTTGGCCAGGGCGATCATGCCGGTGGCCTGGACGGCGACACGGTGGGTCTCGGACCAGCTCTTGCGGTCGTCGTTGCCGTCGGCGGGCTCGACGTAGTACTCGGCCCACCACAGCGGCAGATCGTGCGTCTGCTGCCGCACCCACTCGCTCACGGCGGTGAGTTTGTCGGTGGCCCCGAACTCGTTCGGCAGCAGGTCGTCGTCGTTCGTGTAGCTGGAGCCGTCGACGACCACGAAGTCCGCGCCAGCCTTGTTCTTGTTCCAGTAGTCGAAGGCGTCGACGATCCGCTGGTCCATCGCGCCCCAACTGCCCTTGAAAGTACTGGAGGCGTTCGCGTCGCGCGGGTCCACGCTGTCCATCACCAGATACGGACCGCCGACCATGATCTTCGGGTTGACCTTCTTGAGCGCCTTGTAGACCAGGTTGTAGAGCCGGGTGTAACCCTCGTAGTCCCAGCGCTGTTTGGCGTCGTTCCAGAAGCCCTTGAACTCGTTCCACACGATGAAGTGGGTGACGTCCGGGTACCGCTTGGCGACCGTCGCGGCGAGCGCCGCGTAGTCCGCGTAGTGGTCGGGCTTCGGCGCCGTCTCCAGCGAGGCCTGGCTCCAATTGGTGTTGTCGACACCGGACTTGCCGCCCTTCATCCAGTCCGGTGAGCAGCACAGCGTGATGACCGGGGTACCGCCCGACTTGCGCATGAAGTCGACCCGGCGGTCCAGGGCGCCGAAGTCGTAACGCCCCTTCACCGGCTCGGGGTTGTCGGCGCCCCAGCCCATGATGGCCTGGTCCTGCGGGAGTTGGGACTTGGCCAGCAGCCCCTCGACGCGCTCGGTCGCGGTGTCGCTGCCCTCGTCGGCGCTGTACTGGGTGTGGGTGAAGCCCCAGCCGACCTCGGGCCGGTCCTCGTCGGGCGGGGTCGCCGGGGTGCCGTGCACCTTGTCGCCGTCGCGCGAGGTGCCGGCGGTGCTGCCGCCGCCGGGCAGCGTGTTGATCAGGGTCACGATCAGCGCCAGTGCGGCCACACCCACGCCGAGCAGCGCGGTGAGCCGCCACCGCAGTGCCCCCGAATTCCACCCATGACGTCCCATCAAGGGCAACAGTAACGTCGGTAGGAGCAAGCGGGGCAGGCCTCAGACACACAGCCTTGTAACAGCGCCCCGAAGGGGCGCGGGGAACGGCGCGACCAGCCATGACGGCGCCGCACCCGAACGACCGGCCCCATCACCGCTCTTTCCAGCGGAGCGCACCGCGGAAAGCGGGTGCACACGGCGTCCGTGTGCCGGATCATGGCCCCATGTCCGCTAACCCACACGACGCTCTGCCGATCCGGCTCAACGTCGACGACTCCGACTCCCCGTCCGACGTCGTCGACGCGCTGTTCCTCGGCCGCTTCGCGACGGGCGAGCAGCCGTACTCGCACGCGGCGAACATCGACCGTGTCCGGACCGGGGCGACCCTGCTCCCGCCGGGCGCCCGCGTGCTGCGCGCCGCCCGCGACGACGACCGCAGCGCGACCCTCGCCGAGGGCGACGGCTGGACCCTGTTGATCTCCCGCTGGAACCGCGGCGCCGACGTCACGGTCACGGCGACCAGCGAGGAGCTCGCCGAGAAGGTCCTCGACCAGGCGACCGACGGCGCGGCGGACGAACCCGAACCGCAGCCGGAGAACGTGACGATGGGGTTCTGGTACGTCTCCCCCCGGCGCGGCCCGCACCGTACGACGCGGCAGATCTCGGCGGGCACGTGGGACGAGGTGCGCGCCAACTACACGCGTCCGGTGGCCGATGCGATGGACACCCTGATGAAGACGACCCCGGAGGACATCGCGGGCCGGCTGCTGTTGCTGCACGGCCCGCCCGGCACCGGCAAGACCTCGGCGCTGCGCACGCTGGCCCGTTCCTGGCGGGACTGGTGTCAGGTGGACTGTGTGCTGGACCCGGAGCGGCTGTTCAGCGACGTCGGCTATCTGATGGACATCGCGATCGGCGAGGACGACTCGACGGGCAAGGGCCGTTGGCGGCTCCTCCTGCTGGAGGACTGCGACGAGTTGATCCGCGGCGAGGCGAAGCACACGGCGGGCCAGGCGCTGTCCCGGCTCCTCAACCTCACGGACGGCCTCCTCGGCCAGGGCCGCAACGTCCTGGTCGGCGTCACCACCAACGAGGACCTGGAGCGCCTCCACCCCGCCGTCGTCCGCCCCGGCCGCTGCCTCGCCCGCATCGAGGTCGGCCCCCTCACCCGCAACGAGTCCGTGAACTGGCTCGGCACGGAGGAAGGCGTAGGCCGCGAGGGCGCGACTCTGGCAGAGCTGTACGCCCTGCGCCGCGGCACGCAACCGACCTCGGTACCGGACCAACGGGAGGGCGTGGACGCGGGGTTGTACTTGTGACGACACCGGCTCCGCCACTCCGGTAGCCACGCCGACCGCGCCGCCCTCCGACAACACCGGCTGCGCTACGCCTCCATCCGGCCGACATTCATTTCCGCCGCAACGGCGCTCACCCACGACGGCGCATAACGGCGGTGCCGAACTCCCCTCACCCTTCCCCGTAAGCCGCCCGCAGGGCATCCCGCACAGCCGCCACCGCATCCCCCTCCGTAAGCCCCAGCCGCCGAACCTTCTCCGCATAGACCTGAGCGGCCAACGAAGCCTCACGCTCCGCCGCCGAGCCCGCCGCGGCGACAAACGTCCCGTTGCGCCCGCGCGTCTCGATCACCCCGTCCGTCTCCAGCGCCCGGTACGCCTTGGCGACCGTATTCGCGGCGAGGCCGAGCGACTCGGCCAGGCCTCGTACCGTGGGCAGCTTGTAGCCGACCGGCAGCGCTCCGGACCGGGCCTGCTCCGAGATCCGGGCGCGGATCTGCTCGTAGGGCGCGGCACTGTCATCGATGTGGATCTTCAAGGTCACGGCCCGATTGTCCCGCACCCACCACTGAACGCACCCGCCGGAAAATAGGAGGCACTCCGGCGCGCCCCCGCCGTAGCGTGCGGCCCCATGACCGTGATCGCACGCGACCTGCGCCCCGCTGTCCGGGCGGACCTGGACGGTTTCGTCGAGGTCCGCCGACTCGCCCTCCCCTACATGCTGTTCACCCCGGAGTCCGTCGCCCACGACATCGCCCACGCCCAGCCGGAGGCGGCGCTGCGCAGGCTGGTCGCGGAGGAGGACGGCGAGATCATCGGCACGGCCCAGGTGGGCATCGCCTACGACAGCCCGGAACCCGACCGTGGCTTCGTCAACGTGTACGTGCACCCGGAGCGCACACACCGGGGCGCGGGCTCGCTCCTGGCCCGCGCCGCCGAGGAGCATCTGGCCGCCGTGGGCGCGACCAGGCTCTACACATGGGTGCTGGACGAGCCGGCCAACCACGCCTTCGCCGAACGCTTCGGCTATACGGCGAGCCGCTCCGCGTACTTCCTCCGCCTGGACCTGGCGCACGGCACACTCCCCCCGCTCCAGGACCCGCCGCCGGATGTCGAGATCCGTCCGGGCTCCGACTTCTCCGACGACCCGCGCCCCCTGTTCGAGCTGGACGCGGAGGCGATGGCGGACGAACCCAGCGACATCGGCACCGAGTTCACCGACTACCAGGCCTGGCTGGACGGCACCTGGCAACACCCCCTGTTCAGCCAGGAGTTGACGTCCGTGGCCCTCGTCGGCGGACGCCCCGCGGCCTTCAGCGCCGCGCGCACGGACGACGGCACCCGCTACGGCACGGTGATGACCGGCACCGCCCGCGCCCACCGCGGCCGGGGCCTCGCCAAGCTCGCCAAGAACGACTCCCTGCACCGCGCCCGCGCCGCCGGTTACACGGAGGCGTTCACGGGCAACGACACCGGCAACGGCCCGATGCTCGCGATCAACACCTGGTTCGGCTACGAAACCTGCGCCACGGAGGTGCGCTATGTCCGCGAACTCACCTGAACCCGCAAGCCAGTTGGACGTCATCCTCGTCAAGGCGGGCCGCACGAAGATCCGTTACGCGGCCGAGCTGCTCTTCGACGACGGCACCCGCCTCGCCGTCCGCGCCCCGTGGGCCGGTGACGGCGTCCGCGACTTCGGCTTCGTCCGCTTCGAGCACGGCGACATCTTCACCGAGTACTACTGGCGGGACCGCTGGTACGCGGTGAAGGAAGTCCGGGGCGGCACCGGGGAGTTGAAGGGCTGGTACTGCGACATCACCCGCCCCGCCACGCTCTCCGGCGCCGAACTCGTCGTAGAGGACCTCGATCTGGACCTGTGGATCTCCGCCGACGGGACGGACGTACGACGGCTGGACGAGGACGAGTTCGAAGAGAGCGGGCTCGCCGGGTCGGACCCCGCGGCCGCGGCGGCGGCCGTGGCAGCGCTCGACGAGCTGGAGAGGCTGGCCCGTGAGGGCGGGTTCGACGCGCTGGTGGCGTGACGGCGGGCGGGCTCGCTCGGACGTCGGGCGGGCGCGCTCAGGGGATGGCGGGGATGGCCACCACCGCGTACCGCTCGTCGTCCACGTCCTTCCCCCACAGCTGCAGGTCGTCCGACAGCCGCTCCAGGTGCACGTACCCGGCCAGGGGTGCCAGGAGTTCGGTGAGGCGGTCGGCGGGTATGCCGACCGGGCTGACCATCCCCCAGCGGCCCTCGATCAGCACGAGCCGGCCGCCGGGGCGGAGCAGCCCGCGCCAGTGCCGCAGGACCCGGGCGGGGTCGGGCAGCGTCCACAGCACATGCCGTACGAGGACGACGTCGAAGCGCTGCTCGCCCACCGGAGGTGCCGCCGCGTCACCGATCAGGAATGCCGCGTCACGGCCGGCCAGCTTGGCGCGGGCGAGGTCCACCATCACCGGGGAGAGGTCGACGCCGGTGACGTGGTGCCCCTGCTCGGCCGCGAGGAGCGACAGGCTGCCGGTGCCGCAGCCGAGGTCGAGGATGTCGGCGGCGCGGTCGGGCAGCCAGCCGTGCAGCCGGTCGGCCCAGGCCCGGCGGATCTCCGGGTCGCGCAGCCCGTGATCGGGCTCTTCGTCGAAGGTCGCGGCCTCCGCGTCCCAGTCGACGTTCGCTACAGGTTCACTCATGCGCCCAGCGTGACACCCGCCACTGACAGTCCCATCGTGACAGGCGCCACAGACAGACCCGCGCCGATGAGTCACTCTCCCCGGAACGGTCCACCCCGTGAGAACACGACCCGGGTGGACACAAGGAGGCAGCCATGCGCCGCGTGACCGTGCAGAAGCCCCTGAAGAAGTCGGACACCCGCCGGGTACGGGACGAGGCCGACGAGCGCCCTGTCGAGCGCCCCGAGGTCCGAAAGGACATCGCCCGCACATGGTGGCCGGACGGCTGACCCCGGTCCGCCCCTGGTTTGCCCCCCGGTCAGCCCAGCCGCTTCCGGTAGTGGACGCGGTCGTACGGCCCGTCCGTGCGCCGCTCCACGGCCTCGTACCCGAGCCTCGGGTAGATCTCCTGGTTCTCCCACATCAGCGCGTTCGTGTAGAGCCTGACCTCGGCCAGCCCGAGCGCACGCGCGCGTGCGTCCACGAACTCCAGGAGCAGCCGTCCCACGCCCCTGCCGTGCGCCTCGGGGTGGACGGCGATGCTGTCGAGGAACAGGTGATCGTCACGTTCCTCGATCACCACGAGCCCGATCACGGGGTCCCCCGTGACGAACACCCGCCCGGCGACCACGTTCGCCATGTGGTCAGCCTCCATGGGCTGCGGCACCACACCGATGCGCGGAATGTAGTGGCCGTACGCCCTATCGGTCACGGCCTTCACGGCCGGCACATCGGCGACGACGGCGACACGAATCCCGTCCGGTCCACTCATTCGCAACACACCCCTCCCCGCGCTCACGGAACCGTCCCTCCCTGAGCCCTCAGTTAGCCCTGCCTTAACACGACCATAAGGATCTCCCCCTCCCGTCTCCAGCAGGCGATTTCGCGGTTTCCAGGGGCTAGCTTCTGATCACCCCCACGGGATCCGTCCCCCGCGCCGAGCACCGTCCGAGGAGTTGGAGTTCCCCCATGCCCGCACGCCGCAAGGTCGCCGCTGTCGCCGTCCTCGGGATGACCCCGCTCGCCCTGACCGCGCTCGCCGCGGCGCCCGCGGCGGCGCACGGTTCGATGGGAGACCCGGTCAGCCGGGTCGCGCAGTGCTACGCGGAGGGGCCGGAGAGCCCGAAGTCGGACGCGTGCAAGGCGGCGGTCGCGGCCGGTGGCACGCAGGCGCTCTACGACTGGAACGGCATCCGGATCGGCGACGCGAACGGGCAGCACCAGACGCTGATCCCGGACGGCAAGCTGTGCAGCGCGAACAACGAGGAGTTCAAGGGCCTCGACCTGGCCCGCGCCGACTGGCCGGCGACGAGCGTGAGCAGCGGCTCGTACACCTTCAAGTACCGCGTGACCGCCCCGCACAAGGGCACCTTCAAGGTCTACATCACCAAGTCCGGCTACGACCCCGCGCAACCGCTCGCCTGGGCGGACCTGGACCTGGAGCACCCGGTCGCGACGTCCACCGACCCGGTCGCGACGGGCGGCTTCTACACCTTCTCCGGCACCCTCCCGCAACGCTCCGGCAAGCAGCTCCTGTACGCGATCTGGCAGCGCTCGGACAGCCCGGAGGCGTTCTACTCCTGCTCGGACGTCAGCTTCGGCGGGAGCGGGAGCAGCAGCGGCAGCGGCACAGGTGCCAACGGCGTTGGTACGACGGGCAGTTCGACACCGACACCCGCCGCTCCCACCACTCCGGTGCCCACCGCCTCCGCCCCCTCCAACCAGCAGATCGCGGCCGGTGCCGACAAGTCGACGGTCGAGCACAGCGGCCACGGGGACGCGGACGCGAGCACGTCGGCGGAGCCGGTCGCCGCGACGAACCAGGCGACCGCCGAGGCCAACGAGCCGCAGGCGGCGGGGAGTTCGAAGAACCTCGCCGAGACCGGCGCCAACAACAGCTCGCCGTATCTCATCGTGGGCGGCGCGGCCTCCCTGGCACTCGGCGCCGCGGCCCTGTTCGCCTCGGTCCGCCGCCGCGCGACCAACGGCGGTGGACGGCACGGCCGTTGAGTACGGCCCGTGCAGGGGGCGGGGTCTGTCCGGCGGCTCAGGTCGGACAGACCCCGCGGTGTGCGTACGGTCAACTGAGCGCCGACAGGCAGTTGGTGGTGGTGGCGTGGGCCGGGTCGAGGGCGTTGGCGACCTCGTGGAAGGCGATCCGGTCGGTGAGCCCGAGCAGGGCGTGCTCCGACAGATCGAGTGAACACAGGTTCTGGATCAGCACGTTGTGCACGTCGGACCCGCTCAGGAACTGACTCGTGTAGGGCGTGACGACCTCGTCGTACCTGGTGGCGATGACCGTGTAGTGGACGCCGGGGACGGTGTCGCCGCCCGCGTTCAGCTTGGCGAGGAAGGCCGAGCCGGCGACCTGGTCGGCGAGGCCGGGGGCGGTCGCGGCGATCACGTCCTCGGCGCCCGGGAAGTACGGCAGGAGTTTGGTGAGGCCGTCCAGGGTGGTGCCGTGGTTGTCGGGCGCGATGCCGACGAAGGTGTTCACCTTGGCGGCGCCGCCGAGGAACTTCAGGTAGTAGCGGGGCATCATGCCGCCCTGCGAGTGCCCGACGAGGTCGACCTTGGCGGCGCCGGTCGCGGCGAGCACCTTGTCGACGTAGACCTGGAGTTGGGCCGCCGACTGGTCGATGGGGCCGAGGCCGTATACGAGGGGGACGCCGGGGAGCCGGCCGTAGTCGAGGGAGAAGACGCAGTAGCCGCGGACTTCCAGGTACGGCGCGAGGGTCAGCCAGTTGTCGGTGGCGTTGGCGAAGGTGCCGTGCACGAGGACGACGGGGTCGGGGTGGGCGGCGGAGGGCCGACAGCTGTAGTCGTTCCAACCACTGCTGGGGGCGCTCGCCGCGTGCGCGGCGGTGGCGGGAACGGCGGCGACCGCGGCGGTCAGAAGCAGCGCGGTCAGGGGTCTGAGCAGTCGTTTCCAGGGCAGCATCGTGTGATCTCCTTGCGGCTCAAGGGAGTTGCGACGGCCTTACGCCCTGTGATCCGGATCACAAGAATGCTGTTCACTCGTCAAGTTACGAGCGAGTAGGTGAAGTGTGAAGTTACGCGTCAGTAAAAACTTCCAGTGATAACCAGTCACCAGGTGGCCTGCGGGGACCGTAGGGCGCGATACGCCACAAACTGCCACACAACACGCGCACTTCACTCTCGCCCAGCAGTTCGACCCCGGGGCGACCTTCAATGCCGAGAACCCCACCGACCGGACCGTGATCACCCCAGCCCGTACGACGTTCTCGTTCCGTAAGGTTTTCGACCGCCCAGAGCGCGGCGAACGGGACGAAGCTGAGCGGTGAACGCGGGCGGGTGCCGCCCGCGTGACGTACCGATGCGGGGAATGGAGTGACCATGGTGGTCCGTGGTGTCGGCGGGATCATCCTCGTCGTGCTCGGCGCGGTCTGGATCGCGCAGGGTGTCGGCGCGATGAACGGCTCGGCCATGTCCGGCCACGGTCAGTACGCGGTGCTGGGCGTGGTGGTCGCGCTGGTCGGGCTCTTCCTGCTGGTGCGGGCCTGGCAGGTGCGCAACCGCGACCTCCACCAACGCCCCTGAGCGCAGGGGCAGTTCTACGGTTCTCGGCGGCGCCGGGCTCAGTCCGCCAGCGCGGCCGGGCGTACCGCCTCCTGCCCGAAGCGGCGGCGGGCACGGTCCGCGGCGGCTTCGACCGCGCGGGCGCGGGCGTCCCCGGGATCCATGGAGAGCTGACGGTAGGCACAGCTCGCGGGACGCAGGTCGTCGGCGCGGAGCACGAAGGCCCGGACTCGCGCCCGCTGCAATCCCAGTGAGGTCAACAGGCCCAGGGCGGTGGCGGCGACGGCGGGTGAGTGGTCGGTGGGTTCCGGCAGCACCCGCGTACGCGTGGTGGAGCTGCGGTCGGCGTATCTCACCGTGAGGGTGAGCCGACCCGCGAACTTCCTTTCTCCGCGCAGGCGTTGGCCGATCCGGTCGGCAAGTCCCAGGACGGCTCGGTGGTGTTGGGCCGGGTCCAGGCAGTCCCGGCTCAGGACCAGGTCGGCGGCGAGATGCGCCGCCGGTTCCGCGGGGACGACCGGGCGGGGGTCGTGGCCGCGGGCGCGCTCGGCCAACAGCCGTGCCTGGCCCGCGCCGAGGAGCCGTTGCAGGGTCGCCGGAGGCAGGTCGGTGAGCTGGCCGATGGTGTGCAGGCCGTACCGGTGCAGCGTGTCCGCCGTGGCGCGGCCGATCCCGGGCAGCGCGGTGACCGGCCGGGGGTACAGCCAGTCGGCCGCTTCCCCGGTGGGCACCCGGGTGGTGTCCCCCGGGGGGGACGCGTCGGCCGCCATCGCCGCCAGCATGCGGTTGCCCGCGAGGCCGGCGCTGCTGTCGATGTCGTAGAGGGCCTTCAGTCTCATCTTCACCGTCTGGACCGCGTCGTAGGCGGACATGTCGAAGTACCGAAGCGCCGAAGTCAGGTCCACCTGAAGGGCGTTGGGCGGGATGGCCTGGACATGGGGCGTGATACCGGACACCAGTTCGATTATGTCGTCGTACCGAGCCTCGCTCAGCGCAGCATGCAGATGGAAGTGGGCGATGTGCCGCCGACGCGTGGTCATCCCGCTCATCCCGCACTCCCGGGGCTGCGGTGGCCGAATTTCTTCAGGTCGGCGGAACGGGTGCCCGCGGGCTGGAGGTCGGCGTAGGGGTGGAGGCGGGCGCCTGTGGTGCCGTTGGCGAGGGTGCGTTGCGGCTGGGCAGGCGTCGGATGCGGGCGGTCGGCGCCCAGGAGGGCGAGCGCCGCCTCGGGGCCGTCGTCCCGGCGGGCGCCCGCGATCTCGTCCAGGTCCCAGGCCATGGAACCGACGACGGTACGACGGGTGCCGCGCACCTGGACCGTGCCGCGCACCAGCAGCAGCCCGCTGTGGAAGACGGTGTACGCGCAGGCCGGGTGGGAGTCCTCGAAGAAGGCGAGGTCGACCAGGCCCGAGCCGTCCTCCAGGGTGACGAAGATGATCCGTTTTCCGCTCGCGATCGGCGGCGTCTGCGTCGAGGCCCGCACCCCGGCGACCAACACCCGCTGCCCCGCGCGCAGTTCGGCCAGGTGTGCCGCGTCCGTCGCGCCGATCTCGCGCAGCAGCCGGTGGTGATGCTCCATCAGATGCCGGGAGACGTCGATGCCGAGCGTGCCCAACTCGGCGCTCAGCGCCTCGCGTCCGGTCATCTCCGGCAACCCGCTCGGCTCCACTCCCCCAACAGCACCGGTATCCATGGGCAGTTGACCGGACCCCGCGGTCCGGTTGCGGGACTGCCGGTGCAACTCGGCGATCTGGAGCAGGAGATCACGGCGCGTGAGGCGACCGTCGTGCAGACAGGTCAACGCGCCGATCTCCGCGAGGCGTTCGGCGACCGGTCTGCTGGGACGACCCCGCTGCCAGAAGTCCGACAGCGATCCGTACGGCTGCCCCTCCTCGATCCGCGCGCACTCCTCCTCGCTGATGCCACGCACCCCGGACAGCGCGAGTCGCACGCCCCACTCCTCCTTCTCGGTCATCTCCACGGTGTGCCGCACCCGGGAGCGGTTGATGTCGACGGACAGGATCGGCACACCGCGCCGGCGGGCGTCGGAGACCAGGACGCGCTTGGGCCACATCCCGGGGTCGTGTTCGAGCAACCCGGCCAGCAGGAACGCCGGATGATGTGCCTTCAACCAGGCGCTCTGCAGCGCCGGTACGGCGAAGGCGACCGCGTGGGCGCGGCAGAAGCCGTAGGCCCCGAAGGCCTCGACGGTCTTCCAGACCTCGTCCCGGACGGCCGCGCTGTAGCCACGCGCGCGTGCCTTCTCGTGGAACCAGTCCTTGATCCGGGGCAGTTGGTCCTTGTCGCCGAGGGCCCGCCGGGTGATCTCCGCGAAGGCCCGCTCGCAGCCGGTCAGCACATGCAGCGTGTCGATGATCTGCTCGTGCCAGATGGTCACGCCGTAGGTGTCGGCGAGCACGGGTTCGAGGTCTTCGTGCGCATACACCGGCGTACCGCCATGACGCGCGGCGATGTACCGCTCGGGCATGCCACCGGCGACCGGGCCGGGGCGGAAGAGGCTGATGTCGGCGATGACGTCCTGCACGTCGCGTGGTTGGAGTCTCGACAAAAGGTCTTGTTGACCAGGCGACTCCAATTGAAACAGCCCCAGCGTCTGGCTCTCCTGGATGAGCTTGAACGCGAACACGTCGTCGAGCGGCACCTGTTGGGGGTCGTCGAGGTCGATGCGGTTGCCGGTGGCGCGTTCGATCTCGGTGACGGCGTGGGCCATCGCGGACTGCATCCGTACGCCCAGGACGTCGAGTTTGATGTTGCCGAGCGCCTCGATCTCCTCCTTCGCGGCCATCGCCATCGGGTAGTCGCCCTGTGGGGTGGGCTGCACCGGCAACCGGTCCAGGAGGGTGGCGTCGCTGATGACCACGCCGCAGGGGTGCATGGCCATGCCGTGGATCAGGGAGTCGAGGCCTTCGGCGAGTTCCCACAACGGCCCGTAGCGGCCCATCTCCCTTGCCAGTCGGCGTAGTTCGGGCAGTTCGGCGAGCGCGCTCGTGATGTCGGAGGCGCGCAGGTGCGGGAAGCTCTTGGCGATCCGGTCGACGTCGGCCGGGGCGATGCCCAGCGCGAGGCCGGTGTCACGCAGCGCCCTGCGCGCGCGGTAGGTCTCGGGCATCGCGGTGACCGCCACCCGTTCCTTCCCGAACCGTTCGAAGATCGTGTCGTAGCACTCCAGGCGGCGGGCGGACTCCACGTCGATGTCGATGTCGGGCAGTGACTCCCGGCGGGTGCTCAGGAAGCGCTCGAACAGCAGGCTGTGGTCGAGCGGGTTGGCGGTGGCGATGTCCAGCGCGTGGCAGACCAGCGAACCGGCGCCGGAGCCGCGGGCGGCGACCCGGATGCCCTTGGCCCGGATGTCGGCGACTACCTGGCCGACGGCGAGGAAGTACGCGTCGTAGTTCCAGTGGGAGATGACGGCGAGTTCCTCCTCCAGCCGGTCGCGTGCCGCCCGGTCACGGTCGAGGCCGCGTCGGACCAGGCCCTCCTCGGACCGCAGGCGCAGCAGCCCGGCCGCGCCGCCGGTCCCCGGTCCGGCGCCGAAGAGCGAGGGTTCCGGAAAGTGCCGCCTGCCGAGGCCGAGGTCCACGGGGTCTACGACACAGGCCTCCGCCGTGTTCGCGGTGTCCGCCAGCAGCCGGCGGGCCCGGCGGGCGTCCGCTCCGGCGCACTCGGCGATCATCCGGGCCACGACCGTCATCTCCCTCTCGTCCTTGAGCCAGCGCTGCCCGCTGTCCAGCCGGCGCCGGTCGATCGGGCGCAGCAGCCGTGCGGCGTCCAGGACGTCGGCGAGGCGGTGCTGGGCGGGGTCGGCGTACCGGACGGCGTTGGAGAGCACGGCGGTGGTGCGGGTGCGGTCGGCCAGGGCGAGGGTGCGGGCGGCCAGCCGCAGGGAGCCCGGAGCTGTGCCGAAACGATTCTGCGCGACCGCTTCCAACCGGACCCCCCTCCCGAAGATCTCCCGCCAGGGCGCCAGCAGCTTCATCGCGACGTCCTCCCGGCCCACCGACAGCGCCCGCACCGGCTCGGAGAGCGGGCCGAGCAGCACGGCCAGGCCGGGGCCGCCGTACTCGCGCAGCGCCTCCCACGGCACCACCGGCGCCGTACCGGACAGGGCGCCCTCGTGCGCCGCCGACGTGATACGGCACAGCCGCGCCCAGCCCGCCCGGTCCTGGGCGAGCAGCACGAACCGCAGGGGCGGCTCGACCACGTGCGCGCCACCGCGTGCGGGGGTGCGCGGGCGCTGTGCGGGCGGCGGGGGCGCGAGGGCCTCCACCGCCAGGTCGATGCCGAAGAGCGGCCGGACGCCGTCCTTGACGCACGCCTGCGCGAAGCGGACGGCGCCGGTGACCGTGTCCCGGTCGGTGAGCGCGAGCGCCGTCATGCCCTGCCTGACCGCCCGCTGAGCGAGCTGCTCGGGGTGGGAGACGCCGTAGCGGGCGGAGTAACCGGACGCGACGTGCAGGTGGGCGAAGCCCGCCATGCCGCACCTCCATCACTCCACCCCTTTTCGGCCATCCGCCCGATATGTTCATCGCACGCCCGTTCGATTACTCTAGCCCCACCAGCCCCGGTCAGCGACCTCATTCGAACATGCAAACGATTCCTTGGGGAGGTGTGCGGTGGCCGAAACAGGCACCACTCCGTCAGCTCCCCGCCCGGGCCGAGCAGTTGGGGAGAAAAGTTTTCCGAACGCACGTACGACATCCGTTCGGCCCCTTCCCGCCTGCGTGAAGACCCGGCCACCGAGACCGTGGGCACATGACAGAGACCCCGGGTGCCGGTACGTCCCGTACGTCCTTCTTCGGTGAGGTGAAGGACGCGGTCACCCTGCGGGCCGGCCTGCTCGTCGTCGGTGTGGTCGCTCTTCAGCTGCTCTTCATCGCCTCCTACGTAGGGGCGCTCCACAATCCGAAGCCCCGGGATGTGTCTTTCGGGGTCGTCGCCCCTCAGGTCACGGCCGAGCAGACGGTGGCCCGGCTGAAGCGGCTGCCCGGCTCACCGCTCGACCCGCGCGCGGTGTCCGACACGGCGACCGCGCGGAGGCAGATCCTGAACCGGGACATCGACGGCGCCCTCGTCATCGACCCGCGCGGCACCAAGGACACGCTCCTGGTCGCCACCGGCGGCGGCACCGTGCTCGCGACCACCCTGGAGACCATCACCGCCACCCTGGAGAGGACCGAGCAGCGCACGGTCCGGACGGTGGACGTGGCGCCGGCCTCGTCCCAGGACTTCGACGGGCTGTCGTCGTTCTACCTGGTCGTCGGCTGGTGCGTCGGCGGCTATCTGTGCGCCTCGATCCTGGCGATCAGCACCGGCGCGCGGCCCGCCAACCCGCGCCGCGCGGTGATCCGGCTGGTCACCATGGCGCTGGTCGCGATCGTCGGCGGCCTCGGCGGCGCGGTGATCGTCGGGCCGATCCTGGGAGCGCTGCCGGGCAGTGTCATGGCCTTCTGGGGGCTCGGCGCGCTGATCACGTTCGCCGTGGGGGCGGCGACCCTGGGGCTCCAGGGGGTCTTCGGGGTCGTGGGCATCGGGCTTGCGATCCTGCTGGTGGTGATCGCCGGCAACCCGAGCGCGGGCGGCGCCTTCCCGCTGCCGCTGCTGCCGCCGTTCTGGAACGCGATCGGATCCGCGCTGCCACCGGGTGCCGGCACCTGGGTGGCGCGCTCGATCGCCTACTTCAAGGGCAACGCCATCACCGGCCCGCTGCTGGTCCTGTCGGCCTGGGCGCTCGCCGGGATCGTGGTCACCCTGCTGGCGGCGACGCTGCGGCGGAAGCACGAGGACCTGCTGGACCGACCGGGACTGTCAGACCCGTCTGCAACCCTGGACGCATGATCAGCACCCTCGCCGTCGAGAACTACCGTTCCCTGCGCCGCCTGATCGTCCCGCTGACGCGACTGAACGTGATCACGGGGGCGAACGGCACGGGCAAGTCGAGCCTCTACCGCTCGCTGCGCCTGCTCGCCGCGTCCGCGCGCGGCGGCGCCGTCGCCGCGCTCGCGCAGGAGGGCGGGCTGCCGTCGGTCCTGTGGGCGGGCCCGGAGAAGATCGGCCGCGCGGTGCGCGAGGGCAGACATCCCGTGCAGGGCACGGTCCGCTCCGGCCCGGTCAGTCTGCAACTGGGCTTCGCGGGCGACGAGTTCGGGTACGCGATCGACTTCGGGCACCCCAGCCCGTCCCCGGGGACCGACCGCGTGGCGTCGATGTTCAACCTCGACCCGGAGATCAAACGCGAGTCCATCTGGAGCGGCCCCGTCCTGCGCCCGGCCTCGGTGCTCTCCGACCGCGCGGGAGCCGCCGTCAAGCTGCGCGGCGCGGGCGGCGGCTGGTCCCGCGCCCACGGCACCCTGCGCCCGTACGACAGCATGCTCGGCGAACTGGCCGACCCCCAGCACGCCCCCGACGTCCTGGCGGTACGGGAGTTCATCAGGTCCTGGCGGTTCTACGACCATGTCCGCACCGACGCGGACGCGCCGGCCCGGACCGCCCAGATCGGCACGCGCACGCCCGTGCTCAGCGGTGACGGCTCCGATCTGGCCGCCGCCCTGCAGACGATCCGCGAGGTCGGTGACGCCGAGGCGCTGGACGCGGCCGTGGACGCGGCCTTCCCCGGCAGCCAGGTCCACATCGCCGACCTGGGGGGACGTTTCCAGCTCGCCCTGCGCCAGCACGGGCTGCTGCGCGCGCTCACCGCCGCCGAGCTGTCGGACGGCACCCTGCGCTATCTCCTGTGGGCGGCGGCCCTGTTGACACCCCGGCCCCCGTCGCTGCTCGTGCTGAACGAGCCGGAGACGAGCCTCCACCCGGACCTGATCCCGCCGCTCGCCGACCTGATCCTCACCGCCACCAAGGACACCCAGATCGTCGTGGTCACCCACGCCCGACCGCTCGCGGACGCCCTCCAGAAGGGCGCGATACGGCACCGTCTCGACGTCAACTCCATAGAGCTGGTGAAGGAGTTCGGGCAGACGACGGTGGCGGGGCGCGAGGGTCCGCTCGACGAACCGCTGTGGTATTGGCCCACGCGCTGAGCCCAACCCTGGTCGGTACGCGGAAGTCCCGCCCCCTCGCGCGCGGGGACGGGACTTCACGGTGCCGTACGGGCAGGTCAGCCGATCTGCGCCCCGAAGGTCGACAGCGCCTCGGTCACCGGCTGGAAGAAGGTCTCGCCGCCCGAGGTGCAGTCGCCGCTCCCGCCGGAGGTGAGGCCGATCGCCGCGTCGCCGTCGAACAGCGAGCCGCCGCTGTCACCGGGCTCGGCGCAGACGTCGGTCTGGATCAGGCCGTTGACGATGTCGCCGTTGCCGTAGTTCACGGTGGCGTCCAGGCCGGTGACCGTGCCGGTGTGGACCTGGGTCGTGGAGCCGCTGCGGGTCACCTTCTCGCCGACGGTGGCGTCGGCGGCGTGGGTGATGGCCTGCGAGGAGCCGTTGTAGAGGTCGACCGCGCTCGGGTGGGCGACGCCCGAGGTGTACTTGACCAGCCCGAAGTCGTTGTCCGGGAAGCTGGACTGCTCGTTCGTGCCGATCTGGTCGCCGCTGGAGTCGGACCAGGTGGAGATGGCCTCGGTGCAGTGCCCGGCGGTGATGAAGTACGGCGCGCCGCCCTTGACCACGTTGAAGCCGAGCGAACAGCGCCCGCCCGAGCCGGAGATGGCGTCGCCACCTGCGATGAAGGGTTTGAACTCCCCCTTGGTGCGCTGGAGTTCGGCCTTGCTGCCGAGCCCGTCGACGACCTTGCCGAGCTTGGTCCACTCGGCGTCGGAGACCGTGCGGTCCGCGGTGACGACGACCTTGTTGGTGGTGGGGTCGGTCGCCCACGAGGTGCCGGGGATCGTCGCGTCCTGCTTGAGAGTCGTGCGGGCGCTCGTCAGCTCGGCGAGGGAGTTCTCGACGATTCTCGCCTTGGCGCCGGCCGCCTCGACGGTGTCGGCGGCGGTCCGGTCGAGCACGTTGACCACGAGGCTCTTGGTCTTCGCGTCGTAGAACGTGCCGGCCGCGTCGGTGCCGAGGTTCTCGCCGAGCGTCGAGGCGAGCTTTCCGGCCGCGAGGGCCGAGAGGGTGTGGGGTGCGACCGCCCGCGTGGTCTCGCTGGCGTTCGCACTCTGCAAGGTGACTCCCGCGACGACCAGTGCGGCTATGCCCGCGCCGGCCACTGCCACCCGTCGCCCGGGTATGCGTCGGTGCTTCAACTCGTGTCCTCCTGTGGGGGGTCGGCCCGCCAGGTTATGGGGACCCGACCGGCCGAAAGGTAGGTTGACGAGCGCCTACTCTTCCGAATCGCACAGGGAGCGCACAAGGTCGACTTCAGGTCGTGCGCGGAACGCGGTCGCACGCCCCCTCGCTTTGAATGTTCACGGTCACTCCAGGCCGTTCGCACTGCAAACACTGGGCGCGAGCACCGCTCATCAGCCGGTGAGGTCTAGTCCTGTCTTGAAATCGACCCATCCGAGTCCGGATCCGACTGGGGCTCGGCGGGCGGAAGTTGCTCCTGCACCGGTTGCGGCGCCACAGCGGCAACCGGTGCAGCGGGAGCAACGGGTACCGCGGGAGCAACGGGCGCTGCCGGCGCGGGCGGTGCGGCCGGAGCCGGTGCCGCCCGCTCCAGGAACCGCAGCAGCTCGACCGGGAACGGCAGCACCAGCGTCGAGTTCTTCTCGGCCGCGACCGCCACCACCGTTTGCAGCAGCCGGAGTTGGAGTGCGGCGGGCTGTTCGGACATCACCCCGGCGGCCTCCGCCAGCTTCTTCGAGGCCTGCAACTCGGCGTCCGCGTTGATGATCCGGGCCCGCCGCTCACGGTCGGCCTCGGCCTGCCGGGCCATCGAGCGCTTCATCGTCTCGGGCAGCGACACGTCCTTGATCTCGACCCGGTCGATCTGCACGCCCCAGCCGATGGACGGGCTGTCGATCATCAACTCCAGGCCCTGGTTGAGCTTTTCGCGGTTGGAGAGCAGATCGTCGAGGTCGCTCTTGCCGATGATCGACCGCAGCGAGGTCTGCGCCATCTGCGAGACGGCGAACTTGTAGTCCTCGACCTTCACCAACGCGTCCGCCGCGTCGATGACCTTGAAATAGACGACCGCGTCCACCCGGACCGTCACGTTGTCGCGGGTGATGCCCTCCTGCGCGGGCACGGGCATCGTCACGATCTGCATGTTGACCTTGCGGAGCTTGTCCACGAACGGGACGACCATCGTGAAGCCGGCCCCGCGCACCTCGGGCCGCAGCCTGCCGAGCCGGAACACCACGCCCCGCTCGTACTGTTTGACGACCCGCGCGGCCGCCATCGCGTACACCACTCCGACGGACGCGAGTGTCACTCCCGCCGTCACCAGCTCCTCGACCATCACGGCCCCCCTGGGTCCGACGTGGCGCATCAGGTGCCTTCTCCGATACCCACGACGGTAACTCCGTGTGCCGCACAAGAGCGAGCCCCCGCACGCGAGTTGCGTACGGGGGCTCACCCGCTACCGGCTGCAGTCCGGAGCGGAAGTGATTCAGACGGGCGTCAGCCGACGCTCACGCCGTAGTAACTCAGCGCCTCGGTGACCGGCTGGAAGAAGGTCGTGCCGCCGGAGGTGCAGTCGCCGCTGCCGCCCGAGGTCAGACCGTAGGCCACGGTGCCGGCGTACAGCGGACCGCCACTGTCGCCGCCTTCGGCGCAGACGGTGGTCTGGATCATCTGGTACACGATGTCGCCGCTGCCGTAGTTGACGGTGGCGTTCAGGGCGGTGACCCGGCCGCTGTGCGTGCCCGTGGTGGAGCCACGACGGTAGACGGTCGTGCCCACGCTCGGCGTGGCCGCGCTGGAGATGGTCTGGCTGCCGACCGCGCTCGGGTGGGCGATCGAGGTGTTGGTGTACTTGACCAGCGCGAAGTCGTTGGTCGGGAAGCTGTAGCCGACGTTCGTGCCCAGCGTCGTGGTGTGCCCCGAGTTGGAGTACCAGGTCGAGGCGACCTCACCGCAGTGGCCGGCGGTCAGGAAGTAGTACGTGCTCCCGCTGTGCACGTTGAAGCCGAGCGAGCAGCGGTACGCGCCGCCGTAGATGGCGTCGCCACCGGTGATCAGCTTCTTGAACTGACCGGCCGTGTGCTTGATGGTGATCGCGTCGGCGGTGCTGCCCGCCTGCGACTTGATCTTCGCGATCTCGGCCTGGGACACCGTGCTGTCGACGGTGACGACGACACGGTTCGTCTTGCTGTCGACCGCCCAGGCGGTGCCCGGGACATCGGCCTTGAGCACGGACGAGTTGGCCGTGGACAGCTGGGTCGCGCTGAACGTCCGGGCTTCACTGGCGCTCGCGGTGGGGACGGCGAACGCGGCGGCGGCGGCGAATCCGGTGGCCACGGCGATCAGCCTGGTCCGTCTCGCGATTCCGCTGCGCGGGGTGGTGCGCTTGATCCTCACGTTTCGTTCCCTCCTAGGGGAATTCGGGGGCCCGCGTGGGGTCGGGGCCCGTGAGGCGCAGTCAGGGTCGGGCGTCCGGTTTCCGAACACGCCGTGCCCCTGACAAGCGCTGTGGGGGAGTATTCGGCCGCCCGACCGATGGGCGCAAGGGCGCCTTTCGGCCGTACGACCTTCAACTGGCCCACGATCTACGCGAGTTGATCACCCGGACGCAGTGGGCCGAAACCCGGCCCGCCGCAGGTCAACGCACCGTCTGCCGAAGGATGCGCTCCCCCGCCTCGATCGCGAGGCCCAGCGTATTCCCGGGCGGCGGGAAAGGGCAGATGAAATGGTCGGCGAACGCGCACGGCGGGAGCACGGCCCGGTTGAGGTCGACCGTCGTGCGCCCCTCCGCGTCGGGCGCCGCCGGGTACAGGAACCGGAACCGGTAACTGCCGTCCCCACTCGTGGAGTCGGCGAACACCGCCCACAACTTGCCGTCGGCCTGCGCCGCCACCTGCAAGGTCACGTCCAACCCGTCGAGCCGGAAGGCGAGTTCACCCGCGAACCCGAGCCCGCGTTCGACACCGTCCGCCGTGTCGACGCGCACGGTGCGCCGCGCGTCGTACGGAGTGAAGCGTCCCGGCACCGACCAGCGCGCCTGGTACGGCGTGACCTCGACGCCCCGGAACGCGCGCCGCGCCGCCGAGTCGGGGTCGTAGTCGCGCACGCCCCAGACGCCCTCGCGGACCAGGACGACCAGCCGGCGCTCACCGAGGCCGACGCGGGCCGCGCCCACCGGGCCGGTGTCGTGCGCTCAGTCCTGTCGTCGCGTGGTCACCTCTTCCCTGTCTGCCGGGTCGGGGAGCCCGAGATGTGAGCGCAGGGTCGTGCCCCGGTATTCCGTACGGAACGCGCCACGTTCCTGGAGCAGCGGCACCACCCGGTCCACGAACTCGTCGAGGCCGCCGGGGGTGAGATGCGGGACGAGGATGAAGCCGTCGGCCGCGTCCTGTCGTACGAAGGTCTCCAGCTCGGCGGCGACCGCCTCCGGGGTGCCGATGAAGGACTGCCGGCCGCTCGCCTCGATCACGGTCTGCCGGATGGACAGCCCCTTCTCGCGGGACAGCGCCCGCCACTTCTCGGCCAGCGCGACGGTGTCGCCGCGCCGGGTCCGCCCCTGGGTGATCGACGATTCCGGCACCGGGTCGGTGTCGGGGAACGGGCCGTCGGGGTCGTAGGAGGAGAGGTCCGTGCCCCAGATCTGTTCCAGGGCGAGGAGCGCGTTCTGCGGGGAGACCTGCTGCCGCCGGATCCCGGCGGCCCGCTCTTGCGCCTCCGCCGCCGTGTCGCCGAGGACGACGGAGACACCGGGCATGATCTTGAGATCGTCCGCGCTACGGCCGTACTTGGCGAGGCGTCCCTTCACGTCGGCGTAGAAGGCGCGGCCGTCCTCCAGCGTGCCGTGCCGGGTGAAGATGACGTCGGCGGTCCGGGCCGCGAACTCCCGGCCCTCCCCCGAGTCCCCGGCCTGGATGACGACCGGGTGCCCCTGGGGTGAGCGGGGCACGGTGAACTCGCCCGCGATGTCGAAGTGCTGGCCCCGGTGGGCGAAGGGGCGGGAGAGTCCGTCGGGGGTCCAGGAGTCCCACAACTCCCTGGCCACGGCGACGAATTCGGCCGCCCGGGTGTAGCGGTCCGCGCGGTCGAGGTATCCCCCGCGCCGGAAGTTCTCGCCGGTGAAGGCGTCGGACGAGGTCACCACGTTCCAGGCGGCCCGGCCGCCGCTGAGGTGGTCCAACGTGGCGAGTCTGCGGGCGAGTTCGTACGGTTCGTTGAAGGTCGCGTTGACCGTGGCGGCGAGCCCGATCCGCTGGGTGACGGCGGCGAGCGCGTTGAGGACCGTGAGGGACTCGGGGCGTCCGACGACGTCCAAGTCGTGGATACGGCCCTTGTGTTCGCGCAGTCGCAGCCCCTCGGCGAGGAAGAAGAAGTCGAAGAGGCCGCGTTCGGCGGTGCGGGCGAGATGCTCGAAGGAGGAGAACCCGATCTGGGACCTCGACCGCGGATCGGCCCACACGGTGGTGCTGTTGACGCCGGGGAAGTGCGCGGCCAGATGGATCTTTTTGCGCGCCCGTACGGTCATGACGCTCCCCCGGTCACCGCGTACCGGTTGGCGGGCCGGGCCAGGCCCAGGTGCTCCCTGAGCGTGCTGCCCGGGTAGAACGTGCGGAACCGGCCCCGGTGTTGGAGCAGCGCGACCGTGCCGTTGACCAGCCGCTCCAGGTCGCGGCGGGGTTCGACGGGGGTGAGGTGGAAGCCGTCGACGGTACGGTCGCCGTGCCAGCCGGCGATCAGCTCCGCGAGGTCGACCGGGCCGCCCCGGTACAGCGGGCCGTGCGCGGTCTGCCGGGGGCCGCCCCCGCCGTGGCCCGGTTCGGCCGCGTGCTCGCCGTCGCCGAGGTCGACGACGAGGCTCGCCAGGACCCGCAGGGTGTCGGGATCGCGGCCGAACTTCTCGGCGGACGCCCGCAGTTCGGCCCGTACGGACCCGGCCTGCGCGGAACTCGCCGCGCGGACGAGGGCCACATCGGCGTACCGGGCGGCCGTCCGCCGGGCCTGGCCCTCGGTGGCGTCGACCACGCGGACCGGGTGGCCCTGCGGTGGTCGGGGCACGATCGAGGGGCCCCTGACCGAGAACTCGGAGCCCTCGAAGTCGACGTGATGCAGCTTGTCGCGGTCGACGAAACGGCCGGTGGCCGTGTCCCGTATCTCGGCGTCGTCCTCCCAGCTGTCCCACAACTGGGCGGCCACCTCGGCGACTTCACCGGCCTCCGCCCACAACGCGTCGGCGGGCGCGGCGTGCCGGCGGCCGAAGAGGCGGGCCTCGCCCTCGGTGGTCGACACATCGAGCCGCCAGCCGGCCCGGCCCCGGCTGACCCAGTCGAGGGTCGCGACCGCGGCCTGCACCTGGAAGGGCTCGGTGTGCGTGACGGTCACGGTCGGCACCAGGCCGATCCGGTTGGTCGCCGGGGCGACGCGGGACAGGACGGCCAGGGCGTCGGGTCCGGGGCGCGCGAAGGTGTCGTCGAGCGTCACGAAGTCGAGGCCGCCGCTCTCGGCGAGCCGCGCCAACTCGACGTAGGAGTCGGCGTCGTAGGCCGACCGCTGGTCGACGGCGGCGGCCAGATGCAGGCCCCGGCCGTGCGAGGAGGTCATGGGAGGGAAGCCTTCCTGTCGTTCGGGAGCGCCTCGGAGAGGGCCAAGTCCTCGGTGAAGCCCGGGACTTCACCGACAAGCTGGGGGCTGTACGGAGGCCCGACACGCGAGGTCCCGCAGGAACGCGAGCATGGTCCGCGCGGTGGCGTCGTTCTGCCGGAAGGCGGGGCCGCCGGTGCGCGGCCGGGTGAAGGCGCCGGGGGTCCGTACGTCGGTGTAGGGCCCGAGCGCGAACCGCCGGGGATGCGGCTGCCCGTCCCGGCCGAGGATCCGTCCGTCGGTGCGGTCCACCCGCAGCAGCCCTTCGGGACTCTCCACCACGGCCCCGTCGGCGTGCAGTTCACGCAGCAGCGGGTCGATGGACCGCCCGACCGTGGGTTCCGGCAACCGTGCCTCGACCAGTGCCCGCGCCTCGATCGTCACGCCCGGCACGGTCGCGCTCGACGCGCGGAACACCCCGTCCTCGGCGGCCACGGCCATGTCCGCACCCACGAACCGCACGACGCCGGCCCGGGACAGCGCGAGGAGTTGGCGCAGCCGGGGTCCGGGCGGCCCGGAGGCGAGATAGCTGAAGAAGCCGTGCCACCAGGGCCCGACGTCACCGAGCCGGATCAACTGCCCGTAGACGGAGAGCAGCCCGAGGAAGACCGCCAAGTCCGGGCTGTGGGACGGATCGTGACGGCGGCTCAGATCGCCTTCCACGTAAGCCCGTAGCCCCTCCTGGAACTCCTCGTGCGACGCGTACCGCACCCCGTCCAGCGGATGGTCGAGTGCCGCGAGGTCGAGCCGGTCTGCGGGGTCGGGCACCGCGGACGCGACGAGTGCCTCGCGGTCCGCCGCCTCCCCGGCCGCGTACTTCTCCTCGAAGTCGGTCCAGGCGATGCTCGTCCGCTCGGGGTGCACACCGAACAGCCGGTGGTAGTGCGCGAACCCCAACTCCTTCTCGATCAGCGGCCATACGTCCCGCCGGAAGTCGAACCCGCCCGGCAGCGCGAGCACCGCGTCGACCTCGGCGGGCCCGAAGAACCGTGGCAGCGGCGGCCGTTCACCGCTCCACTCGTAACCGATCTTCGAGTGGTACGGCACTCCGCGCCGCGATCCGACGTACAGCACCGGCTCCTGCCCCGAGGGGATGTAGGTGTCGCCGTCGTAGCGTCCGCCCCTCCCCTCCGTGAGCAGCACCATCAGGTCGACGAAGGCGAGGCCGAAGCCGCGGACGAGGACGGGTTCGCCGGGGGCGAGGGCGGACAGGTCGCTGTCGGCGGTGAAGTCGGGCGGCAGGTGGATGAGGTCGTGGGCGCGGGCGTACGCCGCCAACTCCCGCTGGTCCTCGTCGAGTTCGGCGTCGAGGTGGCCGAGGGCGAGGACCACGAGGTCGGCGACGAGCGGGTCCGGGCTGCCCTCCAGCCAGACCTGCTGGCGTCCGTCGCGCGGGCCGCTGACCCTGAGGGCCCGTCGCGGGTGGTGGTGGACGGTGCTGCCCGGCGGCAGCGCGGCCACGGACCGCTCGTGCACCCAGCGCAGGTAGGAGCCCTGGAGCTGCCGGTCGGCGAAGGTGCTGCCGTCGATGGCGGCCCATTCGTGCAGCGTGGGGCCGGGGCGCACCGGGCCGTCCATGACCACCGTCTCGTCGGTGAACATGGTGACGTCCTCGGCGTGCGAGTTCATCCACAGCAGCGGCGACTGGGCCGCGCGCCAGATGCGTCCGGCGCCCGGCGGATGGGGGTCGACGAGGTGGATGTCGAGGCCTTCGGCACCCTCGGCGCCCGAACTGGCGTACAGCTCGGGCGCGTTGGCGGCGATGCGCTCGATGAGACCGGTCCCCCGCGGCCCGGCCCCGACGATCACAAGAGTGGGCTTCATCGGGTGCGCTCCGGCAGGTCCGGTGCGGCGGAGATTCTGGCGAGGGTGGCGGAAGGCATGCGAGGACTCCGTGACGCGTAGGTCGAACGCGGGTGGTGCCTTCACACGGGCGCCTCGCGGCGCGGTACGGCCGAGCCCCTCAGCAGGGCCGTCCACCGAGGGTACGGCGCCGTTTCCCCCTGCTGTCAAGGTTGTCCATACTGTGAGCGCTACGTCTCAAGTCGGTTGACGCCCAACCGGATGCCTGTTCCACTTACCCCATGCATCCACAGCAGTGGCTGGTCAGGCGCTCCCACATCGACTTCGGTCGCGTGTGGTCCTCTTCCTGTTGAGCTGACCCACTGCACGCCCTGATCCCCGGATTCTCCGCCTGATCGGGCGCTTCTCACGCTCTCCCCCGCTACTCCCGCCCCGCCTTCACACGCGCACCCCTCCCCTCGTAGTTCCCTCCCTGTCTTTCTCCGTCTTTCTCCGCTACCGCGTCAGCGCCGCCGCCGTACGCCGTCGTGGTGTCGCCCGGACCCCGATCACCCGGTCCATGAGCGCCCCCAGCACGTCCCGTACGGAATCGCGGTCCCGCGCGTCGCACTCCAGCACCGGCACCTCCGCGCTCAGCCCGAGCGCCTCCCGCACCTCGTCCACGTCGAACCGGTCCGCGCCGTCGAACCGGTTCACCGCGAGGACGAACGGCGCGCCCTGCGACTCGAAGTAGTCGACCGCCGGGAAGCAGTCCTCGATCCGCCGGGTGTCCACGAGAACCACCGTGCCGAGCGCGCCCTCCACCAGGTCGTCCCAGAGGAAGGAGAACCGGTCCTGCCCGGGCGTCCCGAACAGGTACAGCGCGATCGTCGGGTCGAGCGTGATCCGCCCGAAGTCGAGGGCGACGGTCGTGGTGGTCTTCGCCTCGACCCCCACCAACGAGTCGACGCCTACGGAGACTTCGGTGATCGCCGCCTCCGTGTCGAGGGGTTCGATCTCCGAAATGGCCCCGATGAAGGTGGTCTTGCCGACCCCGAGGCCGCCGCTGACCACGATCTTCACGGCCAGCGGCACGATCTTGTCAGAGCGCCCGGACATGGTCCCTGATCCTTTCGAGCATCGGGAGCGGCAGCTCCGCGGGTTGCCGGCAGGCGAGTTGCCCGGCGACGACGAGGTCGGAGATGAGCACCTTGGCCACTCCGAGGGGTACGCCGACCCGGTGCGCCACCTCGGCGACGGTCGTCGGCTGTTCGCACACCGCGACGATGTGGCGCCGCTCGAAGGCGAGCGACGGATCCGGCACGCCGACGGCGACGACCAGCGTCTCCAGCCGCAGACCGGCCTGGAGAGGCTCGGACCGGCCGCCGGTGATGATGAACGGCCGGACGAACGTCGCGTCCTCGTCAGGTTCTACGTCCCTGGAGTGTTCACCGTTCACCGTGGCAACGCCTGCCGCAGATCGGCGATGAGCGTCGGGGTGAGCAGATCACCCGCCCGTTCCGCGAGCACCGCCATCTCGTAGCCGACGAGGCCCAGTTCACCGCTGCTGTCGGCGAGGACACCGAGACAGCTGCCGTCCTGGATCGCCGAGACGAGCAGGAAACCCCGGCCCATCTCGATCATGATGAGCTTGACCCCGTCGAAGCTGTACCGCTTGGACGCGCTGCGGGCCAGACTGCTCAACCCCGAGACGATCGCGGCGAGATGGTCGGCCTCGGTGCGGCCGAGCCCGTCCGACACGGCGATCAGCAGCCCGTCGGAGGAGACGGCGACCGCGTCCCGTACGCCGTCGGTGCTCTTGACGAAGTTGGCGAGCAGCCAGTTGAAGGTCTGCGAGTCGTGCGGGGTGTCGACGGTGGTCACTTGGCGGCACCCTCGTTCGTCTCGGCGTTCTTCTGAGCGTTCTTCTCGGCGGTCTTCTCCACGCTGTTCCGCTGCTTCTCCTTCTCGACGCTGATGCCGCCCCGCATGTGGGCGCTGCGCAGGGTGGAGAGCATCCCGGAGACCTGCTCGGGGGTCCGTTCCGGGTTGGGCGGTGTGGTGGGTGCGGGCCTGCCGGTCCGGTCGGTCTCGCTCACCGCCGCCGCGATACCGCTGCGCTGCGGCCGCTTGACCAGGCCGTTCCGGGTGCGCGCGGCGGACGAACCGCCCTTGGCGGCAACCGGGGCGACCACCGCTTCGGGCTCCGGGCTCTCCATCTTCTCCGCCTCCGCCTTCCTCGGGGCGGGCACCGCCGGCGCCTCCTCGACCCCCTTCTCCGTCAACAGCCCCGCGGGGATCAGCACCCGGGCGACCACCCCGGCCGCCGGTGCCTCGCCGAGCCGTACCTCGATGCCGCACTTGCGGGCGAGGGCGCCGACCACGAAGTGGCCCAGGAACCGGGTGGGTTCGGCCATGAAGCTGGCGGTGCCGGACAGTCGTACGTTGGCCTCGGCGAGCGCCTGGTTGTCCATGCCGAAGCCGTGGTCGACGATCGCGACCAGATACCCGGCACTGGTGCGCCGCCCCTCGATCTCCACGTCGGAGTCCGGCGGCGAGAAGCTCAGCGCGTTCTCCACCAACTCGGCGAGCAGGTGGGCGATTTCGACCACGACCGAGCCGGTGACGAACGCGGGCTCGATCCGGCGCAGGGTGACCCGGCGGTACTCCTCGACCTCGGACAGCGCGGCGCGCAGCACGTCGTTGACGGCCAGCGGCGTGGACCAGGGGCGGGGGCTGGACTCTCCGGCGAGCACCAGGAGGCTTTCGGCGTTACGGCGCATACGGGTGGCCAGGTGGTCGAGTTCGAAGAGGTTGGCGAGGGTCGCGGGGTCGGCGTCCTCGTGCTCCAGCTTGTTGATGAAGCTGATCTGACGGCGCACCAGGTTCTGGTTGCGACGCCCCAGGCTCACCAGGGAGTCGGTGGCGTTGCGCCGCAACACGGCCTGCTCGGTGGCGAGTTCGAAGGCGGACCGCTGCACCCGGTCGAACGCGTCGGCCACCTCCCGCACTTCGGCCCCGGCCCGGTCGGCGAGGGCCAGCGGAGCGGGCGGCTTCGGCGCCGCCCCGGACGACCCGTCCTGTACGGCGGCCACGGCCTGCGGCAGCCGGCTGCCGGCCACCTCCCGTGCCTGCCGGGCGAGTTCGACGAGCGGCGTGGAGACGGACCGTACGCAGTCGAGGGCCAGCGCGCCGAGCGCGACGACCGTGGCGAGGGCGAGCAGCAGGAACAGCAGCAGGTCGCGCTGGGCCGAACTCTCCAACTGGGCGGCGCGGTTCTCCACATCGGTGCCGAGACCGATCTGGACGTTCCGCATCCCGTTGATGGTGGAGGTCATCGAGTCCCACCAGGCCATGGGCGGGATCGCGCTCGCCTTCAGCTTCCCGGTGCCGTGCACCGCCTTGCTCTCGTACGCCAGCGCGCGCTCGGCGTCGGGCGTGGTCAGGGCGGTGTTCAGACGCCGTTCCTGTACGGCGGTGGCCGACCGGGGGAAGGCGTCGAGGGCAGCGAGGCGTCCGGCGCGGATCTCCATGAACCGGCTGTAGTCGTCGCCGCGGAATTTCCCGGCGCGTACCGAGCCGAGCACGATGGCGCGCTCCTCGCCGGTGAACTCCTTGGCGTTGCCGAGGACTTGGAGCGCCTGGTAGGCGTCGCGCAGGTTGCCGTCGTGGACGTCTTCGAGGCCGAGGTCGAGCCGGTCGAGGACGGTGATCGTGGTGGTGAAGTAGTCGAAGGTCGCCTTCACCACGCCGGTGCCGTCGTCGGCGTCCTTGCGGATGCCGGTGAGGCCGTCGAGCCGGCCGAGGGACTCGCGCACGGAACCGGCGGCGGAGTCCTCACGCCCCTTCAGGGCCACGTCCAACTGCTCGCGCGCGACGTCGGTCGCCTTGCGCTGCGCGGGCAGCTTGGCGCTGAACTGCCGGACGCCGCCGACGTATCCGGTGGTGAGCCCGCGCTCCTTCTGCAGTTCGTGCACGAGTCCTTGGAGGGTGATTTCCAGGCGGGCGTTGTCGGCGGTCGCGGAGGCGTTGCGATAGGCGGAGATCTGGTCGGCGGCCGCGATACCGAGCAGGGCGAGCAGGACCGCGAGGGCGAGGATCAGAATCCTCAGCAGCCTGGCGCGGATGCTGGTGGTCGCTTTTGTTGTGACGTCCACTGAAGTGCCTTAAGTGGGTGGCGAGTTGATCGGGTTCGATCAGGCTCGATCGGGGATCGAACCTGGGGCAGAAATGGTTCTGCTCCCGCCCAACGACACGCACGGCACACCGGTCACCGGATCATGTTTTTGTTTTACCGCGCCGAAACAGGGACGGCCCGACCTCGCAGGTCATCCATGATCCCCAAGTGCCGCGTATACAACGGCGGTGACGACCCGTCACGGTCAACAGATCGCGGCACCTGGCATATTCAGCAGTCGCAGCACGACAGACATTCACAACATTCGCAGCATTCGCACGCGTCGCAGCACGAGCAGTCGCAGCTGGAGCAGCACCCCTCGCGCCGCCGCCCGGACCACGGCCCCTCGAACTCGTCGGCGCAGCACACCTTGCAGGTGCAGCACAGCCCGAGGGCTACGGCGCACCCGGCCCAGAACCCGCGCCTGTCGGGCCGCGGGGGCTCACCGCCGTAGGGATTGCCGTCGTGCCGCGGATCGCCCGGCAGGTACGGAGTCCGCGGCGGCCCGAAGGCACCCTGCGGCTCCGACACGTGCCCGTACCCGGCCCCGTGCCCGCACGACTGGGTGCCGAAGGCCCGGTCCACCGAGCGCCCCAGTTCGTGCGCGAGCAGCAGATGCGCGAGCTTGCCGTCCACGAACTCGGCCTCCCGCAGCGCGAGCCGTATCCCGTGCAGCGCGTCGTCGGCGAGCCGGCGGGCCTCGGTGAGCGGGGTGCCGGTGGCCGTGAGGGGGTTCCAGGCGCCCGACGCGGCGTCGGTCTCCTTGTCCTCCACGGCGTCCAGGAGATGCGCGAGCCGGCCGAAGAGGCGTCCGGCCTCGGCGAGGGGTACGGCGTTGCCGGGCCGTCCGGCCAGGATCGCGGTGTGCGCGAAGGCGGCCGCGGTGGCGGTCTCGGTCGGTTCGGTCACGGTCAGGACCGGCGTCCCGGGGCCGGCCAGGGACTCGATGCCGAACTGCCGCTCCACGGCGTCGACGAGCACGGCGGCGTCGAACCCGACCGCGGAACCGGTGCGTGCCCCGGCCCGCCCCCAGCTCCCGGCGACCCGCCGCGCGGCCAGCGCGACGGGCCTGCGGGCCAGCAGCCCGTCCCCGTCGGCGACATGGTCACGCACCTTGGCGGAGGCCAGCACCAGCGAGACGGCCGCCGCGAGCCGCGCCCCCTCGCCCTGCGCGACGGACGCGGTCCGCATCCCGCGCAGCGGGCAGGGCCCGGCCGTACGACGCCATCCGCCGCCCTCGCGCTCGGCCTGAGCCTCCGTCAGGACCGAGAGGAGCAGACCGTCGTAGTTCGTGACAATCCTCGCGAACTGCCCGTGATCCCCGCGCAGCGCGAGACACAGCCCGCACAAATGCGCCATCCACTGGGCCTTGAGGCTTTCACCGAGCCGGTGACTGCAAGGCCGGACCATTCCGAACACGACAACCCCCCGTGGCGTGAACGACATCTGACTGGGCATCTGGAGATCGATATGGCATCTGACCGGGCGTTGAGCAGCCGCTTCGTATCGACCACCTCGTTCACCCGTACGCACCAACCGTCACCCGGACGCCGGGAAGAATCATATTTCACTCTCAGTCAGCAGCCGTGTCCAGCAACACCCTTGATACACGGGGGCCCTCGACGTATTGGCTGTGCACCAGTAGCGTCACAAACCCCCCGCGCGGCGTCTATCCACTTGGCGCGCGATCCGCATCATGGATGACCATAGGGATGCGGAAAGCAAGTAAGACCGCTGTGAGAGGAGGCGTCCATGGGATCGGTACGCAAGGCGAGTGCTTGGCTTGGACTCGTTGACGACAACGACGACGAGCGCTACTACGACGACGACTACTCCGAAGGGACCGAGCAGCCCGGGGATGCCTGGGTCACGGATCCGCGGGTGAAGGTGGCGGAGGACGTCGCCGAGGTGAAGGGCCGGCGGATCGGCACGGTCACCCCGGACAGCTTCCGGGACGCCCGCGCGATCGGCGAGCTGTTCCGGGAAGGGGTCCCGGTGATCGTGAACCTCACGGCGATGGAGGCGACCGACGCCAAGCGCGTGGTCGACTTCGCGGCCGGCCTCACCTTCGGCCTGCGCGGCACCATCGAGCGGGTCGCGAACCGTGTCTTCCTGCTGACCCCCGCCAACACGGAGATCGTCAGCGGCGACCCCGCCGTGCGCCGTGAGGACGGGTTCTTCAACCAGAGCTGAGGCAGGGCCGCTTACCGGCCCTGCCTCCCGCAGGGTTGAACAGGGCTTCGGGTCTTCCTAGCGGAAGGCGTCGAGTCCGGTGAGCGCCTTGCCCAGCACGAGCTGGTGCATCTCGACGGTGCCCTCGTACGTGAGCACCGACTCCAGGTTCGTCGCGTGCCGCATCACCGGGTACTCCAGTGAGATCCCGTTGGCACCGAGGATCGTCCGTGCCGTACGACAGATCTCGATGGCCTCTCGTACGTTGTTCAGCTTGCCGAAGCTGACCTGCTCGGGACGCAGCCGCCCGGCGTCCATGCGCCGCCCCAGGTGGTGGGCGAGCAGAATCCCCTTGTGCAGTTCGACCGCCATGTCGGCGAGCTTGGCCTGGGTGAGCTGGAAGCCGCCGATGGGCCGCCCGAACTGCTCCCGCGTCTTCGCGTACGCGACCGCGGACTCGAAGGAAGCGCGCGCCGCGCCCATCGCACCCCACACGATTCCGTAACGGGCGTGCGACAGACAGCCGAGCGGCCCCTTCAGTCCTACGACCTCCGGCAGCACGGCGTCGGCGGGCAACCGCACGTCGTCGAGGACGAGTTCGCTGGTGACGGATGCGCGGAGTGACCATTTGTGCTTGATCTCGGGCGCGGAGAAGCCAGCGCTGTCGGTGGGTACGACGAAGCCGCGGATCCCGTCGTCGGTCTGCGCCCATACGACGGCGACGCCGGCCACGGACCCGTTGGTGATCCACATCTTGCGCCCGTTGAGGACCCAGTCGCCGCCGTCGCGCTTGGCGTAGGTGCGCATGGCGCCTGGGTCGGAACCGTGGTCGGGTTCGGTGAGCCCGAAGCAGCCGATGACGTCACCGGAGGCCATGCTCGGCAGCCAGGCCTGCTTCTGCTCCTCGCTCCCGAAGCGGTGGATGGCGTACATCGCGAGGGAACCCTGCACCGACACGAGCGATCTGATCCCGGAGTCGGCGGCCTCCAACTCCAGGCAGGCGAGCCCGTATTGGACGGCGGAAGCCCCGGCGCACCCGTACCCGTCGAGCGACATCCCGAGCGCCCCGATGCCGCCGAGTTCGCGAGCGAGGTCCCTGATCCCGGGCAACTCCCCCTTCTCGTACCACTCCGCGACGTACGGCAGCACCCTGTCGGCAGCCCACGCCCGGACGGTGGCCCGGATCGCGAGGTCCTCGGGGTCGAGCAGGTCGTCGATGCCGAGGGGGTCGGCGGGATCAAAGGGGGGCAACTTCGAGGACACAGCCATGACAGAGCCTCCGGCACTAAAACTATCACCGCTAGTTACGACAACGGCCCCGACGTTACGACCCCCGGCGCCACGAGTCCAGCGCGCCGCCCCCCACCAAACCTCTCCCACCCGCCCACCCGTGCAGGGCACCAAGCAGTGACCGTCTGCCGCGGGGGTTGAGCACCGCGGGCGACCGCGCCGGGGTCCGCCCCCACCTCAAAGCTCAGCCCCGGCTCCCCGGCTCCCGGCTCCCGGCTCCCGGCTCCCCGCAGCCCGCAGCCCGCAGCCCGCAGCCCGCAGCCCGCAGCCCGCAGCCCGCAGCCCGCCAACGGTGAGTGGGCCCCACAGGACACGGTCACCTTCGATCGCCCGTAAACGGGTGGTGCGTGGGTGGGAGAGTGGCTTTGGTCAGGCTGAGATGCGGGACTCCGCTACTTCCCTGGGGGCGGGGACCGTGGCCAGAGTCGCCTCGCAGTGCATGATCCGGGGCAACCGCAGCGCCATCACCGCGCCCAGCAGCAGCAACCCCGCGCTGACGAGCAACGTGACGTGCAGGCCATGGACGAAAGCGTGCCGGGCCGCGTCACGCAGCGCGGCGCCACGCACCCCGCCGAGCCGCCCGGCAACGTCGTACGCCTCACCCAGCGAATGCCCCGCCGAGGCCGACGCGGACGCCGGTACACCGGGAACGGACGACAGCCCGGGCGCGTACGCCGCGTTCATCACGCTGCCGAGGAGCGCGATGCCGATTCCCGCGCCGAGCTGGTAGGAGGTCTCACCGATCGCCGCCGCGCCACCCGCCTGCGCCGGCGGCGCCTCGCTCAGCATCGACTCGTACGCCCCGAAGAGCGTCATCTCCAGCCCGAACCCGAGCAGCAGGAACCCGAAGAGCAGCAGCCCGGTGTTGTCCCGCTCGCCCATCGCGGTCAGCGTCAGCACCGAGAACGCGGTGAGACAGAAGCCGAAGCACACCATCCGGCGCGGGCCGAAGCGCCGTAGCATCCGCGCCCCGAACAACCCCGCGGCCATCGCCGCGAACGTCAGCGGCAGCAGCCGTAGACCCGTCTGGAGGGGCGACAGGCCGAGGACCAGTTGCAGGTACTGCGCCGCGATCAGCTCCAGGCCGACCAGTGCCAGCATCGCCAGCACGATGCAGCCGACGGACGTGCTGAACGCCGGCCTGCGGAACATCTTCAGGTCCACCAGCGGATGCGTACGGCGCCGTTGCCGTCGTACGAACAGAACCAGCAGTACCGCGCCCACGAACAGCGGGGCCACGGTCCACCCGCTCTCGACCGGCTCCCCGCCACCGAGCCGCTTCACGCCGAAGACGGCGCCGAAGAGCCCGCCCGCGGCCATGAGCGCGCCGACGACGTCCCACGGGCCGTTGCGATCGCCGCGGGACTCGGGGAGGAGGAGCCTGCCGATCGGGAGGCTGATCAGCATCAGGGGGATGTTGACGAGGAAGACCGAGCCCCACCAGAAGTGCTCCAGCAGGAACCCGCCGAGCAGCGGACCCACCGCCGCGCCGACCGCCGCCACCGCGCTCCACACACCGATCGCCACCGCCCGCTCACGCCGGTCGGGGAAGACCTGGCGGAGGATCGAGAGTGTGGCCGGCATGATCATCGCGCCGCCGACGCCGAGCAGCGCCCGCGCGAGGATCAGGACCTGGGCGTCATGGGCGAGGGCCGCGAGGCCGGAGGCGACGCCGAAGAGGCCGTAGCCGAGGAGCAGGATGCGCCTGCGGCCGACTCTGTCGCCGAGGGTGCCGAAGAGGATGAGGAGCGAGGCGCAGACCAGTGGATAGACGTCGACGATCCAGAGCAGCTCTATCGCGCCGGGTTTGAGGTCCTCGGTGACGGCGGGCACCGCGACATGGAGCACGGTGGCGTCGAGCGCGACGAGCAGCAGGCTGACGCAGAGGACGACGAGGACGACCCAGCGGTTGGCACCGGCCCCGGCCGCCCGACGGCGCAGCGCTGCGGCGGCCGTGGTCGTCCCGGACATGTACTACCTCCCAGATGTTCCCTCGCGTTCGGCGGGGCTCACGGGGTGGGGACTCCCCGTGACTGCGGCCGGAGAGGAGCGGTGTCTCCGACCCGCGCAACGAAGGCGAGTGAGCCGTCAGCGTACGCGAGTTCACGCCAATGCCACGTGGTGGACCTCTCACACTCCCCGAGGAACACGTGTGGCGTACACCACTCACCCTTCCGCGGGCCACGCCCCCGCCGGGCCTGCCGGTTCAGCGTGCCCTCGATAATCAGGTCCGTGACCGATCTCGCAGCACCTCTGCGCCGGGCGGCCCCGGCCCTCCTCGGGTACGCCGCCGTCCGCACCCTGGGCCTGGTGGTGCTCGCGGTGTGGAGCGCGGCGCGCGGCAAGAGCGCCCACACCTTGCTGACAGCGCGGTGGGACGCCCTCTGGTACACGCGGGTCGCCGACCTCGGTTACGGCTACGAGGTCCGCCTCCCGAACGGCGACGTCCACTCGAACCTCGCCTTCTTCCCGCTGTTGCCCTGGCTGGAAAGGTTCATGCACGCGGTGTCCCCGCTGTCGTACGCCGACGGCGGTCTCCTGGTGAGCCTGCTCACCTCGCTCGCGGCGGCCTGGGGGATCTTCGCAGTCGCGGAGCATGTCTACGGCCGTCGCGTGGGCGTGTGTGCCGTGCTGCTGTGGGCTGTACTGCCGGTGGGGATCGTGCAGTCGATGGCGTACAGCGAGTCGCTCTTCACCGCGCTCGCCGCGTGGTCCCTGTATGCCGTGCTGACCGGCCGCTGGGTGACGGCGGGTGCGCTCGCGCTGTTCGCCGGGCTGACGCGGCCCGTGGGGCTCGCGGTGGTCGCGGCGGTGTGGGTCGCGGGCATCACCTCGTTCACCGGGCTCGCCTCGCGGTTCACCGGACTCGCCCCGCGCGCGGAGGCCTCTTTCGTGCGGGACCGCAGCACGGCGCCCGCGCCCGGCGCGCAGGTCCGGCCTCGCGCCCTCGGGATGGCGATCGCGCCCCTGGGCGCCGCCGGGTACGTCCTGTGGGTCGGCCACCGCACCGGCAAGGGTCCGCTGGGCTATCTCGACGTGCAGGCGGGCTGGCGCAACGGTTTCGACGGGGGTGCCGCCTTCGCCCGTTTCGTCGGCGACAAGTTCACGTCGTTCCCCTCGGCCCTGGCCGGGGTGGGGCTGATCGTCGGGGTCGGGCTGGTGCTCTGGCTGTACGTCGTGGGCGTCCGGCAGGGCCAGCCGCTGCCGCTTCTGGTGTACACCGGCGTCGTCACCGCGCTCGCGCTGTGCGCGTCGAGCTACTTCGGCTCGAAACCCCGCCTGCTGATGCCCGCCTTCCCCCTGCTGCTCCCCCTCGCGCTCGCGCTGGCCCGGCTGCGTACGTCCAGGTCAGCGTGGGTGGTGGGCGGTGTCGCGGTGGCATCGGCCGTGTACGGGGCGTTCTGGCTGAACGGTTCCGGTCCGCCATGATCCACTCAGCACACCCCATGATCCACTCGTCACGCTCCATGAGCACCCGGCCAATTTCACCCCAGCATTTGGTGAACTAATTCATAAGGGCCTTAAAACTCGACCCCGGCATGATCAAAGGAATTGCAGGACGGAGCCGTCCTGGATTGCGGAATCCTCGGAAATAAACCTGCGTCTGAGAGCTTTCCCACATCACATCGTCATCACAAAGCCGCTGATTCGACGGGGATCCACACTCACTCGCTGTAACGTCGATTGAGTGCGTACCGAACGAAACCTCACCCGTCTGGACCGGGTGTTCGCGAGGCTGGACCGTGAACCTGAACGGCCGGCCAACATCGATGTGCCGAAGATGAGCCGGCACAGGGTCGTGCTGTTTGCCGCGACCCTGGCCTTCTATCTCGCCATCGTGTGGCTCGTCGTGACCACGTCCTGGCTGGTCCGGTTCGACTGGCAGGTCATGTTCTTCCGGCCGTACCAGCAGTGGGCCGGCATCCACTGGTTCGTCGACTACTACGTGGTCCTGGGCCAGCGCGGCCCGACCGCGGTGATGGTCGCGGCCTGGCTGGGCTGGCGCTCCTGGCGGCAGCACACGCTGCGCCCGCTGCTGACCCTGGGCACCTTGCTGCTGCTGCTGAACATCACGGTCGGCGCGGCCAAGCTCGGCATGGGCCGTCTCGGCCCGCACTACGCCACCGTCATCGGCTCGAACGAGATGGGTCTGGGCGGCGATATATTTCCCAGCGGCCACACCGCCAACGCGGTCGTGACCTGGGGAATCCTGGCGTATCTGGCCTCCACGCCGGCCGCCCGCCGCTGGCTGTCCGCCGCGTCCGCGGTGACCTCGCTCGGCGTCGGTCTCGCCACGGTCTACCTCGGCACGCACTGGCTGAGCGACGTGCTGCTCGGCTGGGCCGCCGGTCTGCTGGTCCTGCTCGCCCTGCCGTGGTGCGAGCCGCTGATCGCCCTGGCCGAGACCCGGATCTTCGACCTGCGCGACCGCTGGCGTGCCCGTCGCGGCGGCACGGCACCCGCACCGGTGCCCACGTCCCCGGTCACCGCGCCGGTGCTGCTCAAGCCGCGCACCTCCTCCTCGGGCGACGAGGTACCGGCGGCCCGTGAGACGGTCACCGCGAGCCGTGCGGCCCGACCACCGGCCCATCTCGCCCCGGGCCCGCACACGACCCGCTCGGAGCGCACCCCGGTCACCCCGATCGGCAGCCGCCGCCCGCCGCACCCGGACCGCGTGGCGCGCGGCACCACCCCGGCCACGGCCACGGCCCGTCCGGCGACGGGCGGCTGACCCCCGCCCAGACCGCGGGGCCGGTACGCACAACCATCCCCGCGCATCAAGAAGGCCCCTGTTCCGCAAGCGGAACAGGGGCCTTCGTCACGTGCTCGCCCAACGTGTGCGCTCAGCCCTTCCAGGCGCGCGCCACCGTGCCGTCCTTGACCTCGAAGTTGAGCCGTCCCCCGCGGAACTCCATGGTGATGATGGCCCCCGGCGGCAGCGACCGCACGGTCGGCCAGCCGCGCTCCCGCGCGAGCCGCTCGGCCTCTGCCGCGTCGAGGCCCACATAGCTGTTCGGACTGTCCTGGGGCTCTGCCGGTGGAGTCGGAATGGATGCCATGCCCGCCACGCTAGCCCCTCTTGCGCTCTCTCCGTCCCTCTCCGGTCACACTTCTGTCACAGGATCAGGACGTGTGTTTTGTTCTGCATCCCTCACACGTATGAGCGGTTCCGTACGCCTTCCGCAGGCATTCGAACGTAATTCCCGCATGTCGGTCCGGCTCCCCGAATAGCCCCGCGGAAAGTGCCGCGAGAACCGGCCGGACGCCCCTTTCCATTCCGATTCCGTGCGGTACGGCGGGAGCTGACGCCGCATAAGAGTTTCACCGTTCCGGCACAGAATCGCCGTGGGCACCCGGGTCGTGCCGGTCCAGCGCGCGGGTCAGCAGGTCCCGGGCCGTCCTGATCCTCTCGGCCAGCTCGACGGGCTCCAGGACCTCGAAGTCGAAGCCCATCATCATCACGTGGACCACCATCAGGTCGAGGTTCGGGGCCCCGGTCCGCAGCAGGCAGGCGTCCGGTCCGTCGGCCTCCAGCGTCCCGCCGGACGGTGAGATCCGCTCGGCCGCCTCCTGGAGGGGCACGAGCAGCCGGACGACGGCGTGCGAGGCGTACGCGCGCGTGGAGACCCCTTTCGAGACGTGCGCGGCGAGGTCCTCGGCCGGTGGCTCGCGCGGGGTGAAGCGCGGCCCGTGCGGCGGCCGGGGCGTGACGCGGTCGACGCGGAAGGTGCGCCAGTCCTCGCGGTCCAGGTCCCAGGCGACCAGGTACCAGCGCCGCTCGGTGCACACCAGGCGGTGCGGTTCGACGCTGCGGCGGGTGGGCGTGCCGTCGTGGCTCTCGTAGTCGAAGCGCAGCCGCTCGGCGTCCCGGCACAGGGCGGCCAGCTCGGTCAGGACGGCCGGGTCGACGGCGGACGGCAGCGTGCTGTGCAGCATCGGCACGGTGAACGCGTTGAGGGCGCCCACCCGGCGGCGCAACCGGCTCGGCAGCACCTGTTCGAGCTTGGTGAGGGCGCGTACGGAGGTCTCGCCGATGCCCTCGATGCCCTGCCCGGCGGCGGTACGCAGCCCGACCGCCACGGCGACCGCCTCGTCGTCGTCCAGCAGCAGCGGCGGCAACTCGGCGCCCGCGCCCAGCTGATAGCCGCCACCCGTGCCGGGACTGGCGTTGACGGGATACCCCAGTTCCCGCAGCCGGTCCACGTCCCGGCGCACGGTCCGCGGGGTGACCCCGAGCCGGTCGGCCAGGTCCGCGCCGGACCACTCGCGGTGGGCCTGGAGCAGCGAGAGCAGGCGCAGGAGTCGTGCCGAGGTCTCCAACATGGTCGAAGTCTCCATCAAGGGCGGTCTGTATCAACGGCGGCCCGCGTCAAGGGCGGTACGGCAGTTGGGGCACGTCGAAACAGGTGCTGTTCATGTCCCCTTGCGGGACCCACCCCTTGCCGTCCTGCCAGCGGGCCACGGACAGGCAGGTCCTGCGCGTCCTCGGCGGTTCGGCGAGCCGCTGGAAAGAGACGGGAACCAACAGCCCGCCCGCGGTGTAGTTCTCGCTCCGGTTCATGAACCCGTCGACACACGCGCGCGTGACGCCCGTTTTCATCCTCACGCACGCCTTGGCCGCGTCCGTGAACCGCATCGCCGCCGCCCACCCCTCCAACTGCCATTGGGAGTGCGTCTTCAGCCCCTTCGTCGCGTCCCGGAACTCCCGTACGGCCGCCTGGGAGGTGTCGTCGAAGTCGCGGCTGGACCCGGTCGCCCACAGGGCATTGCGGCAGCGCGGGGAGTTTTTGTAGTCCTCCGGGACGGTGGATGTCCAGTTCTGTACGTTCGTCACCTTGGCGATGACCTTCGCGCCGACCTGGTCCATCGCCTCGCACAGCTGGGCGTTCCCGTGCGTGTCGATGGCGTCGAAGACCAGGTCGGCGCCCTGCTGCTTCAAGTCCGCCGCCACGGCACGGAAGTTGGGCAGCGCGAAGTCGACCTGCTCGGTGACGACCCTGTAGCCCTCGGTCTTCAGCCCCTGCTCGACGAGGCGGGCGTAGGCGGCGGACGCGGCCTGGTTGTACGACACGACGGCGGCGGTACGGGCCCCCCGCTCACGCTTGAAGTACCGGTAGACCTCCGTGCCGCCGTACAACCGCCCGCCCCAGCCCGGTGTCCCGGCGCGGGGCGCGAGGCTGCCGTAGATGCCGTACAGGTGCGGCCAGGTGTCGTAGGCGGCGCCGATGGGCTGGCCGCCGATGTCGGGCACGCGCGCGTGGGAGACGCGGGAGGCGCCCGCGTAGTCGAGGGCGGTGGTGGCGACCAGGGCGACGACGGCATCCCCGTCGGCCCCGTCGATCAGCTGGTGCACGCACGCGTTGTTGCCGACACCGCTGCCGCCGTCGTCGCACAGGCGCACCTCGACCGGGTGCCCGTCGATGCCCCCGCGCGCGTCGAGGCGGTCGAAGTACGCCTTGGCTCCGTCGCGGGGGCCGGTGAAGGTGTCGCCGCCGACCGGGCTGGTCGCGCTGGTGATGATGCCGACCCGGATCGGCGTGTCGCTACTGGCCGCGGGCGTACGGGAGTTGCCGTGCTCGAAGTCGCTCTCCGGGAGGCGGCTGCCGCAGGCCGTGCCCGCGAGGAGCAGCAGCACAGCGGCAGCGGCCTCAGCAGCCCGTCCCGGGCGACTGCGAGGCATCGCCGCTCAACGCCACCAGCGCGCACAGGGTGTTGACGGACACCTTCCAGGTGCCGTCCTGCTCGACGGCCGTCCCGGAGGCGTTCGGCAGGGCGGTGGCGCCGTTCAGGGTGAGGCTGTACGTCACGGTCGCCCGGGTCGCCGACGTGAACGCGACCTTCTGGACGACCGCTTGGACCTGCCCGCCGCGCTTGTCGCCGCTGAAGGCCTTCAGGACCGGGCCCATCTTGTCGCCGTTCTCCAGGACGGCCTGTTTGTCCTCGCTGGAGGCGGCCGGGTCGAAGAACTTCTTCCAGTTGGCCTTGATCCGGGTCGTCGCGGCGGCCGGGTCCGCGGGCGCGGTCGCCGGTGCGCTCGTCGTCCGCTCGACCGACGGGGTGGGCGGCGGCGCGCTGCTGCCGCCCCCGCTGTCGTCGCCGCAGGCCGCCAGGGCCGGGCCGAGCACGAGGACCAGGGCGGCTGCCGCCGAAGTACCCCGCCCCCGCCGTGTGTTCCTTCGCCTGAGGTCGCTCCCGAGAACCATCTGGCTCACCGCCGGGTGTCGTTCCGGGCCGTGCTCGCCCGGTGTTTTCAGGTCAGGTGTCAGAAGGCATAGTGCAAGCCATTGGCCGGCATGGACAGACACCCGACGTGTGGGGGCCGTAAATGCGGACAGCCCGACTGCGGACCGTGCACCCCGCCCTGTGGGCCGGCTGGGCCGCGCTCGCCGCGGGCGCGGTCCTGTGCGTGCTCGGCTGGTACGGCGTCTCGGGCGAGCGCTACGCGGAACGCCAACTCCCCTACCTGGCCTCCTGCACGATCCCCGGCGCCGCGCTGATCGTCGCCGCCACGGTCCTGCTCACCCACGGCCGCTCCGCCCTCGCCGCCGCGCGCGTGGAGGAGCTGTACGGCCTTCTCGTGGCCGCCGAAGCCAACGACGTCGAGGAGTCCGCACAGGCCGCCGCAGCACCCGTGGCAATCAGCGGGGACCTGCTGATGGTGCCGGGCGGCGCGTTGTGGCACCGCGCGGACTGTCCGTTGGTGGCCGGGAAGCCGGAGGCGGTGCCGGTGGACTCGAAGCTGGTGGCGAACGGCGAGTTGAGCCCCTGCCCGATCTGCGAACCCGCCGAAGCCGACGACTGAAGCCCCGGATGTCCTCCTTCACCTACGACCTCACCCTCGCCGGCCTCTCCGTCGGCAGCGCCGCCGCGCTCACCGGGATCGGCCTGATCGTGACGTACCGGGCGACCGGCGTCCTCAACTTCGCGCACGGCGCGGTCGCGATGGTGTGCGCGTACGTGCTGCGGCAGTGCGTGGTCGGGTGGGGCTGGCCGCTGTGGCTGGGCGCGGTGGTGACGCTGCTGTTCCTCGCGCCGGGTATCGGGGTCATGCTGGAACGGTTCGTCTTCCGACCGCTGTCGGTCCTGGGCGGCGATCCGGCGCAGACGCTGGTCGCGTCCATCGGGGTGTTCGTGCTGCTGGTCGGCGGGGCCGCGCTGGTGTGGGGGCAGGGGGCGCGGGACGACGCGCCGGAGCTGGTGTCGGCCGATCCCTGGAGGCAGTTGGCGGTGGTGCTCGTGCTGGCCTCCGGAGTTGGGGCGGTGATCCGCTGGACGCGTTTCGGGCGAGAGCTGCGGGCCGTCGTGGACGACCGCCGACTCGCGGTCCTGGGTGGCGTGGACGCGGACCGGGTGGCCGCGGCGGGCTGGGCGTTCGGCTCCTTCACCGCGGGCCTGACGGGCGTGCTCCTCGCCCCGTACGTACGCCTGGACCCGTACGGCCTGCCGCTGCTCGTCATGGAGGTGATGGCGGTCGCGGTGGCGGCGCGGATGCGGAGCCTGCCGGTCGCGGTGGTGGTGGCGCTGGGGATCGGGGTCGGGCAGAGCCAGTTGACGAGGCTTCATCTGCCGGGCTGGGCAGGGCAGTTGGTGCAGGCGGCGGGCGCGAACCTGTTCGTGGTAGCCCTGTTGGTGGCGGCGCTGATACTGCCGGGTCTCGGCGCTCGGGACGCCCTCCCGCGCACGGCGACGGCCCGCGTCGCGACGCCTCCGGGCGCCTGGATCGTGGCCGGGGTGCTGTTCCTCCTCCCCTTGGGTTTCGCGGGCTCGGACCTGCACACGTCAGTCCAAGTCCCGGCACTGGGCGTGGTGTTGCTGTCCCTGGTGGTGGTCACCGGACGCGGCGGTCAGCTCTCCCTGGGACAGGCGGCGTACGCGGGCCTGGGTGCCCTGTTCACGGCGCTGGTGGCGGCGGGCCGCTTCCCGCTCCTCCCCCGCCTGCCCGAACTGGCCGCGCTGGCGGTGGCGGTGCTCCTGGTGGCTCCCCTGGGCCTGTTGACCGGCTGGCCCGCGATCGGCCGCCACGGCCTGTCCCTCGCCCTCGCGACCTTCGCGGTCGGCGTCGGGGTGAGCCGCTTCGTCTTCGCCCAGCCGTACGCCACGTCGGGCCTGTCGCTGGCCCGCCCGTCCGGCTTCGAGGACGACCGCACCTACTACGCCCTCGAACTCACCCTCCTGGCAACCGCGTTGCTGGCCACCCACGCCCTGCGCCGGGGCCGCACCGGCCGCGCCCTCGCCGCCCTGCGCGACCACGAACAGGGCGCGTCCGCGGCGGGCGTCCAGGTCCCGTCCCTGAAACTCCTGGCCTTCGTCGCGGGCGCCGCCCTGGCCGCCCTGGGCGGCGGCATGCTCGCCATGGGCGTACGCGCCTTCGACCCCTCGGCCTACGACCCCGTCCGCAGCCTGCTCTGGTTCGCCGCGGTGATCGTCCTGGGCGCCGACAGCACACTGGGCGCGCTCGCTGCCGCGGCCCTGCTGGTCGGACTGGACGCGGGCACGCGCGGCGGGTTGGCGGCGGCGCTGATCGGGGTGTTGGCGGTGTGCGTGGGGCGGTTTCCCGGGGGTCCGTACGAGGCGTTGCGGGTGACGGCGGGGCGGCTGCGGGCTCGACGGAGGGTGCGGTTGACGGCGTTGGGGGTGGGGGTGCGGAGGAAGTTGCGGACGGTGGACGTGCCGGTGCCGGCGGACTCAACGGCGGCTGCGCATGCGGGTGTCGCGCGCGAGGATGTTGCGCGCCAAGCGGAGCGCGACGCCAGGCGAGCGTCCGGGGCGCGGGACCCGCGGGAGCACACCCCCGGGCAGCGGGGAGAAGCGAGCACAACGGCGGCCGTGTGCACGGATGTTGCACGCCCCGCGAAGCCCCGTACCGGGCAGGCGTCCGGGGCTCGGGACCCGCAAGGGCGCGCCTCCGGGACCGGGCAGCGGGGCGAGGCGGCCACAACGGCTGCTGCGCGCGAGGATGTTGCGCGCCGAACGGAGCCCGACGCCGAGCCGGCGTCCGGGGCCCGGGACCCGCAAGGGCGCACCCCCGGGACAGGACACCAGGGCGAGGCGGGCGCAACGGCGGTAACCCGCAAAGGCGTTGCGCACCCGGCGGGGTCCGACGCCGGGCGGGATCAGAACACCGGACCCGGGCAACAGGACGGCGCGAATGCAACGGCCGCCACCCACAAGGGTGTTGCACACCCGGCCGAGTCCGCCCCCGGGAAGCCACGCGCCGCCGAACCCGGACGACAGCACGACGCGGCGGAATCGTCACACCGGGACGCGGCGCCCACCCCGCCCACCACAAACGTGCACCCGTCCGAAGCCGCGCGCCCGCTCGAAGCTGTGCGGGCTCCCAGCCCCGCTCCGGAATCGACCCCACCCCGCGCCCGGCCACGCCTCACCCCACCCCTCCTCACCGCCCACACCCTCCACGCCCGCTACGGCGGCTTCACCGCGCTCGACGGAGTCGATCTCGTCGTGCGGGCCGGGCAGGTCACCGCTGTGGTCGGGCCCAACGGGGCTGGAAAGAGCACCCTGTTCCACTGTCTGGCCGGGACCGTGCGGCCCGCGCGGGGGCAGGTTCGGCTCGGGGGACGGGACATCACGAGACTGGCGGCGCATGCGCGCACCCGGCTCGGGGTCGCCCGGACCTTTCAACAGCTCGCGGTGTTCCCCTCGTTGACCGTCGCCGAGAACGTGCGGGTGGGGGCCGAGCAGGGCCGGGTCGCCGAACCTGGTGCCGTGGAGCGGGCGTTGCGGTTGTTCGGGCTCGACGGGGACGTACGGTCGCTGCCCGCCGCCGACCTGCCTACCGGGATCCTGCGCCGGGTGGAGCTGGCGCGGGCGTTCGCCGGTGGCCCCCGCGTGCTGCTGCTCGACGAGCCCGCCGCCGGGCTCGACACCGCCGAAGTGGCCGCGCTGGCCCTGGTGTTGAGGGCGCTCGCCGCCGAGGGCACCGCGCTGCTCGTCGTGGAGCACGACCTCGATCTGGTCGCCGGCCTCGCCGATGTGGTCCATGTGATGGCCGCGGGCCGCATCGTCTCCTCCGGCCCGCCCCGTCACGTCCTCGATACACCGGGTGTCCAGGAAAACCCCGCATGACCATCGCCCTGCGCCACGCGCGCGTGCGCTACGGCCCCCTCGAAGCCCTGCACGGCGTCACCCTCGCCGCCCCCGCTCACGGGCTCACCGTCCTGCTGGGCCGTAACGGCTCGGGCCGTACAACTGCCCTGCGCGCCCTCGCCGGTACGGTCGCGCTGTCGGGCGGTGCGGTGGTGTGGGACGGCGCCGATGTGACCCGTATGCCCGCGTACGAACGGGCTCGCCGGGGGTTGTGTCTGGTACCGGAGAGGCAGGCCGTGTTCGGGTCGCTCACCGTGCACGAGAATCTCGAACTCGCCGCGCGGGACTACGACTTCGCCCTGGACGCCTACCCCCGGCTCCGCCCGCTGCTCCCCCGCCGGGCCGGCACCCTCTCCGGGGGCGAGCAGCGGATGCTGGCGCTCTCCCGGGCCCTGTTGGCACGCGCGCGTGTGGTGCTCCTGGACGAACCGGCGCAGGGCATGTCGCCCGCGGTCGCGGCGCACACGTACGAGCTGCTGGGCGGGTTGGACGCGTGCGTGGTCGTGGCCGAACAGCGGTTGCCGCCGGTGCTGCGCGGCCGGGCGGCGATCGTGTACGAACTGCGGCGCGGGACGGTCGTGTTCAGCGGCGAGGCGGCCGAACTGGCGTGACGGGCGCGCCCCCGCCCGGTCGGAGGACCGGGCGGGGGCGGCTCGGGAGCGGCGCTCGGCTCAGAGGTCGAGTTGCTGGCCGGGGAGGATCAGATCGGGGTCGGCGCCGATGACGGACTTGTTGGCGGCGTAGACCTTCCGCCACGTGGTCCCGTGCTGGGCGGCGATGGCGCTGAGTGTGTCGCCCTCGCGGACGGTGTAGTCGCCGCGGGACGTGCCGCGCGAGGCGTTGTTCGTCCCGCGGGCCGGCGCTGTCGCGGGCTTCGACGGGGTCGCCTTCTTGGTCGACTGCTTCTTCGTCGACCCGGATGCCGACTCGGACGTGGATCCGGTGGTCGACTTCTTCGTCTTCGTCGTCGACTTCTCGCTCACCGTGCCGGAGGAGGCCGCGGGTGCGCTGCCGCTCGCTCCGGCCCGTACCGAGCAGACCGGCCAGGCGCCCCAGCCCTGGGCGTGCTGGACCTTGGTGGCCACGGCGATCTGCGCGGACCTGGAGGCCTGGTCCGCGGTGGCCGCGTAGGCCGAACCGCCGTAGGCGCGCCAGGTTCCGGCGGAGAACTGGAGTCCTCCGTAGTAGCTGTTGCCGGTGTTGATGTGCCAGTTGCCGCCGCTCTCGCACTGGGCGATGCGGTCCCACACTCCGCTGTCGGCCGCCGCGGCGTTGCCGCTTGCGGCCAGCAGTCCGAGGGGCGCGAGCAGAGCCGCCCCGGCGAGGACCGCCGTCGTACGCGCTTGACCCTTGCGGTGGGTCTCAGGAGCGTTCTCGCGAGTGGTATCGGCACATTCGGACATGTAGTTCCCTCTCCAACAACCCGGTTCCCCCAAGGCGGTTCGCGGCTTCCACGCATCCACGCGGTCCTCGCGCTCCTCCCCGTCCGCCGGAAGTGGTGCTGCTTGCCGGCTTGTTCGGCCGGCGGACGTACCCGAGCGGTGCTCGTTGCACACAGCCGAGGAATGTACGGAGGCGGGCGAGCCCATGTCGACCAACTGCCCGTCCCCGCAGGCCAGTTCACTGTTACCGCGGGTATCAGCATTTTTCGGCCACTCGTTAAATTCACCTATTTCATGATTTCTCGACCAGTTGCCGACAAGCGCTGTGACCCGGTTCACGCGACCAACTCCCTTGACCTTTCACAGAGTTGACATGGAGTGTCCGATTCCGTACCGACCGTGACCGTCTGCTTCGGTTGGTTCGATTCGGTTCGCTCCGGGGCGTGACTCCCGCCACAGATCCTCCGTTGTCTTCTTCATGAGCCCGGGACCCACCGGGCACCGCATTCCGAGGGAGCCACCCGTGCCGCGCATGCTCGACGTCAGCGACGACGTACGCGCCGAGATCGGCGACGAAGAAGCCGACCGGCTGCTCGCCGGAGACAACGCCCCGGGCAGTTACGACTGCACGTCGTGCCGCACCCAGGGCGACTCCGATCAGGAGCGCACCAGCACCGTCCTGTTCATCGGCGACGAGACCGCCGTCCTCGCCTTCGCCCACGCCACCTGCCTGCCCTCCCAGATCGTCCAGGTCACCGAGGAGCAGCTGCAGGGCGCCGTCCGCTCCATCAGCGGCAACACGCACGCCCCGGCCGGCGCACCGGAGAAGGCCGTACCCGAACAGGCCGTGCTCGGGGTGACCAGCGGACTCGTCCTGATCTCGGGGGAGTTGCACCCCGCCCTGGTCGTCGAGCCGACCGCGCCCATCGTGCGCCCGGGCTCGACCGACGTCGGGGACGACTTCCTGCCGCTGCTGATCGAGCAGGGCTTCATGCCGCTCAGCGAGATCACCACCGTGCCGCCCGTGCTGCACGGCTGGTCGGTGCTGCTCGCCGCGGGCCAGCTGCACGCGGTGCTCCAGCCGAACAGCAACGGCGGTTCCCCGGTGGCCTGGTGGCAGGCACACCAGGCGCTCCAGGTCACCGACAGCTGGCGGGCCGCCGCCAACAAGCACCAGCAGGTGCTGATGTTCGCGGCACCGGTCGGCTCGATCGGCCGCCAGCCCCGCGAGGACCTGCTGCGCAGCGCGCTCGACAAGGCCGCGGCGAACGGCCAGTTGGTCGGCTCCGCGCTGCCGCTCGCGGGCACCTGAGCCGCATCCCTTCAGGTCACGCGTCGTTTGGACATACGTGCACGCATACGACGTTCCCCGCAGCCGGCCCTACCAGTCGATCCCGTCCTCGCGGTCGGACCGGGACAACCCCGGCGGTCCCTCGGCCACGCCGATCTACGACCGGCTCTACTCGGAGTGGGTCAAGACCTTCCGCTCGCTGCCGGGTGACCGCAGCGGCGAGGAGGAACTGGGCTTCACCGCCTTCGGGCACAGCCCGCACAGCACGGGCTCGTTCAGCGGAGGCTCGTTCAACGGGGGTTCGATCGGCGGGGGTTCACTCGGCGGAGGTTCGTACAGCGCGTACAGCGCGGGGGCCTACAGCGCCCGGCAGCAGTCGCAGTGGCAGCGCGTCGGACAGCTCGGTCACGCCGGGCAGCAGCAGCAACAGCACGCCCACACCGGGATGCACCACATCCCGGCGGCCCTGCCGCCCGGCCCGCGCCGAGGCATCTGAGCGGCACGGCACGCACACGAAGAGGGCGGCCCCTGTATCGACAGGGACCGCCCTCTTCGTCGTAGAACAGCCGGCCGTGAGAACAGCCGTACGCCTACGGCTACTTCTTCTGGCTGCGGCTACTTCTTCTTGCCGCGCTTCTCGCGGACCCGGACCGAGATGTGGATCGGGGTGCCCTCGAAGGCGAACTCCTCGCGCAGGCGGCGTTCGATGAAGCGGCGGTAGCCCGCCTCGATGAAGCCGGAGGCGAAGAGCACGAAGCGCGGGGGCTTGGTGCCGGCCTGGGTGCCGAAGAGGATGCGGGGCTGCTTGCCGCCGCGGACCGGGTGCGGGTGGGCGGCGACCAACTCGCCGAGGAACGCGTTCAGTCGGCCCGTCGGGACCCGCGTCTCCCAGCCGGCCAGCGCGGTCTCGATGCCCGGGACCAGCTTCTCCATGTGGCGGCCGGTGCGCGCCGAGACGTTCACCCGGGGCGCCCACGCGACCTGGGCCAGCTCGGTCTCGATCTCGCGCTCCAGGTAGTAGCGGCGCTCCTCGTCGAGGGTGTCCCACTTGTTGAAGGCGAGGACGATCGCGCGGCCCGCCTCGACGGCCATGGTGACGATGCGCTGGTCCTGCACCGAGATGGACTCGGAGGCGTCGATCAGGATGACCGCGACCTCCGCCTTCTCGACGGCGGCGGCGGTACGCAGCGAGGCGTAGTAGTCGGCGCCCTGCTGGAGGTGGACGCGCTTGCGGATGCCCGCCGTGTCGACGAACTTCCAGGTGATACCGCCGAGTTCGATCAGTTCGTCGACCGGGTCACGGGTGGTGCCCGCGATCTCGTTGACGACGACGCGCTCCTCGCCGGCCACCTTGTTCAGCAGCGAGGACTTGCCGACGTTCGGGCGGCCGATCAGGGCGATCCGACGGGGCCCGCCGACCGCGGTGCCGAAGGTCTGCTCGGGCGCCTCCGGAAGGGCCTCCAGGACAGCGTCCAGCATGTCGCCGGTGCCGCGTCCGTGCAGCGCGGAGACGGGGTGCGGCTCGCCGAGCCCCAGGGACCACAGGTAGGAGGCGTCGGACTCGCCGCTCAGACCGTCGACCTTGTTGGCCGCCAGCACGACGGGCTTGCCGGCCTTGCGCAGCAGCCGTACGACCGCCTCGTCGGTGTCGGTCGCGCCGACCTTGGCGTCGACGACGAAGACGACCGCGTCGGCGGCCTCGATCGCGTACTCGGCCTGCGCGGCCACGGAGGCATCGATCCCGAGGACGTCCTGCTCCCAGCCCCCGGTGTCGACAACCTTGAACCGCCGCCCGGCCCATTCGGCCTCGTACGTCACACGGTCACGCGTGACACCGGGCTTGTCCTCCACGACGGCTTCGCGCCGCCCGATGATGCGGTTGACGAGAGTCGACTTGCCGACGTTCGGCCGGCCGACGACGGCGAGGACGGGCAGCGGCCCGTGTCCCGCCTCGCCGATGGCGCCCTCGACGTCCTCGATGTCGAAGCCCTCTACGGCGGCGAGCTCCATGAACTCCGCGTACTCGGCGTCGCCGAGCGCCCCGTGCTCGTGCTCCTCGCCGGAGCCGTCGGGCTGGATCTGGTCGTTCATGAAGATCGGTACCTCGTTCATCGTGGTGATCGGTGGAACCCCCGGATTTCGGGTGATCCACTACTCAAGTGTCTCTTAGCGCCCGGTGAGGCGCCTGGCATCGTCCAGGTGGGCGGCCAGCTGCTTCTGGATGCGCTCGGTGGCCTCGTCCAGCGCTTTGCGCGTACGGCGGCCCGAACCGTCGCCCGCGTCGAACGGGTCGCCGAAGACGACGTCGACGCGGGAGCGCAGCGGAGGCAGTGCCTTTATCAGCCGTCCGCTCTTCTCCGAGCTGCCCAGCACGGCCACCGGCACGATCGGGGCGCCGCTGCGGACCGCGAAGTAGGCGAGCCCGGCGCGCAGTGCGGCGAAGTCGCCCTCGCCGCGGCTGCCCTCGGGGAAGATCCCGAGGACCCCGCCGCCCTTCAGGATGTCGAGCGCGCGGGTGACGGCCGTACGGTCGGCGGTCGAGCGGTCGACCTCCACCTGCCCGACTGCGCGCATGAAGGGCCCGAGCGGCCCCACGAACGCCTCTTTCTTGACCAGGAAGTGCGAAGCGCGAGGCGCCACACCGATGACCATAGGGCCGTCGATGTTGTGCGAGTGGTTGACGGCGAAGATCACCGGGCCGGTGGCGGGAACCTTCCAGGAACCCAGCACACGCGGCTTCCACAGCCCGTACATCAGGCCGACGCCGATGCGCCGCCCGATCTCGGCCCCGCGCTCCGTAGGTGCAGTCACTTCGCGGCCCGCTTCTCCCCGACGAGGGTGACGACGCACTCGATGACCTGCTGGAGCGTGAGGTCGGACGTGTCCACCTCGACCGCGTCGTCCGCCTTCGCGAGCGGCGAGGTCTTGCGCGAGGAGTCGGCCGCATCCCGCTTCAGCAGCGCCTCGCGCGTGGCCTGTACGTCGGCGCCCTTCAGCTCACCGCTCCGCCGGGCGGCACGCGCCTCGGGGGACGCGGTGAGGAAGATCTTCAGATCGGCGTCGGGCAGCACGGTCGTACCGATGTCCCGCCCCTCGACCACGATCCCCCGCTCCGCCTCGGCGGCCAGCGACCGCTGCAACTCGGTGATCCGGGCCCGCACCTCGGGCACCGCACTGACCGCGCTGACCTTGGAGGTGACCTCCTGGGTGCGGATCGGGCCGGCCACGTCCACGCCGTCGACGCTGATCGTCGGGTTCGCCGGGTCCGTACCGGAGATGATCTCCGCCTTGCCTGCCACGTCCGCGATCGCGGTCGGGTCGGTGAGATCGATCCCGTTGTTCACCATCCACCAGGTGATCGCCCGGTACTGGGCCCCGGTGTCCAGATAGCTCAGCCCGAGCTGCGAGGCGACGGCCTTCGACGTGCTCGACTTGCCCGTGCCGGAGGGGCCGTCGATAGCGACAATCACTGCCTGGGCGGTCCGGGCGGCGCCGTTTTCCACGGGAGGACACCTTCCTGGTGCGGGGTGGTGAGCGGGGTGGGGATGCGAGTGCGCCCCGGACAAGGTTACTGGGTGCGCGTCACTCGTCCGGCCGCCCCTTGTCGACACCGCTCCGGCGAGATCGGCCCCGCCGGGGCGGACGGTCGCTGATTGACGCGGGGGGGGCGTTCTTCGGGCTGTCTGGTTGGACGGTTACTGCTGGATACGGGCAGGTGCTCTCGGCCTGGGTGGCGCTTGCTGCCGCAGGTCGACACTCATCAGACTGCCTGCCCGGACGACTACCGCTGGACGCGGGCCGACTCTCTCGGCCCGCGCGGCGCCGGCCGACCCAGGCCGACATTCTTCGGACTCCCCGGCCAGACGACTACCGCTGGACGCAGGCCGACACTCTCAGCCCGCGCGGCGCCGGCCGACCCAGGCCGACATTCTTCGGACTCCCCGGCCGGGCAGTTGCCGTTTGGCGCGGGACGATTCGATCCAACCCTTCCGGCGCTTACCGACGCGGGCCGGCCATCTCCAGCCCGCCGGGCGCCTTTCCGACGCAGGCGCACATACCCAGCTGGTCCGGCACCCTTTCGACGCGGGCCGCGCATCTCCAGCCCGTCCGGCACCCTTCCAATACAGGCCGCGCATCTCCAGCCCCTCCGGCCCCCTTACAACGCAGGCCGGCCATATCCAGCCCGTCCGGCGTTTGAGGACGAGGCCCCTTCAGGGCCGATCGGGGGTCTGGGGGCGGAGCCCCCAGAAGACGCCCGCCCCCACATCCCGTGCCTACTGCCGGATCGCCCAGCCCCGTTCCCGCAACGCCGCGGTCAGCACCGCCGCAGCCTTCGGCTCCACCCACAGCTGCACAAGTCCCGCCTGCTGCCCGGTCGCGTGCTCGATGCGCACGTCCTCGATGTTGACCCCGGCCAGCCCCGCATCCGCGAAGATCCGGGCCAACTGCCCCGGCTGGTCGTCGATCAGCACAGCCACGACCTCGTACACCCGCGGAGCGGACCCGTGCTTGCCGGGGACGCGGACCTGCCCCGCGTTCCCGCGCCGCAGCACGTCCTCGATCCCGCCCGCGCCCTCCCGCCGCTTGCCGTCATCGGCGGACTGCAGCGAGCGCAAGGCCCGAACCGTCTCCTCCAGGTCCCCCGCGACATCGGTGAGCAGATCGGCGACGGGCCCCGGGTTCGCGGAGAGGATGTCGATCCACATCCGGGGATCGGACGCGGCGATCCGGGTCACATCCCTGATCCCCTGCCCACACAGCCGTACGGCGGCCTCCTCCGCGTTCTCCAACCGCGCGGCGACCATGCTGGACACCAGATGAGGCATGTGGGAGACCAGCGCGACGGCCCGGTCATGGGCATCGGCGTCCATCACGACCGGCACCGCACGGCAGTGCGAGACCAGCTCCAGGGCGAGGTTCAACACCTCGGTGTCGGTGTCACGGGTGGGCGTCAACACCCACGGGCGCCCCTCGAAGAGGTCACCGGTCGCCGCCAGCGGACCCGACTTCTCGCGCCCGGACATGGGATGCGAGCCGATGTACCGGGACATCACCGACGGTTCGAGGCCCAGCGCCTCCAACTCCCGCCGCGGACCACCCTTGACGCTGGCCACGTCGAGGTAACCCCGGGCCACACCCCGCCGCATCGCGTCGGCCAGCACCCCGGCCACCAGCGCGGGCGGCGCGGCGACGATCGCGAGGTCGACGGGCCCGTCCGGCGCCTCGTCCGTACCGGCGCCGAGCGCAGCTGCCGTACGGGCCTGCTCGGGGTCGTGGTCGGTGAGGTGGACGACGACGCCCCGGGAGGCGAGGGCGAGCGCGGCGGACGTACCGATGAGCCCGGTGCCGATGACGAGCGCGGTCCTCACTGCGCGATGTCCTTGCGCAGGGCGGCCGCCGCACCGAGGTACACGTGCGCGATGTCGGCACGGGGCCGGTCGGACTCGATGTGCGCGAGGACGCGGACCACGCGGGGCATCGCGCCCTCGATGTCGAGTTCCTGCGCGCAGATCAGCGGCACGTCGGCGAACCCGCTGCCGAGCTTGCGGGCGGCGGCGGCCGGGAAGTCGCTGTGCAGATCGGGCGTGGCCGTGAACCAGACGCTGATCAGATCCTCGGCGGTGAGGCCGTTCCGCTCAAGGACGGCGGTGAGCAGCGCTCCGACCTGCTCGTCCATGTGCCCGGCCTCGTCCTTGTCCAGTTGGACGGCGCCCCGAACCGCTCGTACCGCCACGGCTTAGCTCCTCGCTGATGTACGGCTCTTGGTACATCCAGCCTAGTCAGCCCGTCCGGTACCGGTGCGCGGCGCCCGCCCACCGAGACGGTCACAGGGACTGTCGCCGGACCAGTTCCTCCAGCGAGGCGGCCTGCGGCACCTGCCCCTCCGGGGTGAGCCTGTCGACGGCCTGGGGCAGCGTCCGCGCGAGGTCGCTCGCGGCCTGCTCCGGGGTCACGCCGGCCTGCTCGGCGACCTTCTGCAGGGTCTCGTCGGGCAGCGCCCGCTGGATCTGCTCACCGGTGACGGACTGGTTCTGCCCGGTGCCGACCCAGGAGTCCTTCTGCTCGACGAGCCCGGACTTGGTGAGCATCTCCAGCAGCCCGCCCAGCGGATTGCCTCCGGTACCGCCCCCGCCCTGGCTCCCGCCGAGGGCCGAGAGCAGCGCGCCCAGGATGTTGCCGCTACCGGAACCGCCCTGGCCCCCTCCGCCCGTTCCCCCCAGAAGACCACCGAGAAGGCTGCCGAGATCGTTGCCCGCCATGGCTCGCACCTTTCGAGAGCGGCCGGCCACTGGTCGGGACCCGGCCTCGAACCCTGCCAATGTCACCCGAACCACCCCGTCCCGCTACTTGGGGTGAGATCATCCCGGTATGCCTCTTTACCCACGGCCCCGAGTCCGCTCTCATGGGCTGGAAGCACGCCTCGGGGGAGGGCCAAAGTGAAGCGTCCTGGACCACTGCTCACACTTCTGGCGGGCCTGGTGCTGGGCCTGTTCATGCTGACGCTCAACGCGACATCGGGAACGAAGACCGCGTCGTCCTCGTACCGCGAGGAATCGCCGTCCGCGTCACCGAAGACGCCACCGACACCATCCGCCACGCCCAGCACCAGCCCGACACCGTCGCCGTCGCCGTCGAAGCCGCCCGTCGCGAACGCCAACTACGCCGGCCGCACCGACGACGACGCCGCCTCGGTCGCGGTCTCCGTCCGGGACGGCAAGGCCGTCGCGTACTTCTGCGACGGCCGCTACAAGGAGGCCTGGCTCAGGGGGCGCGTCAACAACGACGGCAGCATGAAGCTCACCGCCCCGAACGGCGCCGTACTCGACGGCAAGATCGAGCAGGGCAAGAAGATCCGCGGCTCCGTCAAGGACGAGGGCCGGCCCTACACGTTCACTGCGGACAAGGCGGTCAAGCCGTCCGGCCTGTGGCGCGCGACCGCCAAGGTGCGCGGCGCCAAGATCGACGGCGGCTGGATCGTGCTGCCGAACGGCCGCCAGACCGGCATCGTCACCCGCGACGGCAAGACCGCCTCCGCACCCCGCATCGACCCGGAGACCGGCACGGTCACGGTCGACGGCCAGCAGCTCACGGCACAGCCCGTCACCCCCTGACCCCCCTGACCCACCATCCGCCTCAGGGAGCCGATCATGACCGCCGACCCGAACGCCGCCACCCAGGCCTACCCCCCGCGCCCACCCGCACGCCCCCACGACAGCCCCGCCCGCTACCTGGTCCCGGCCCTAGTGGCCGCGGCCGTAGCGGTCGGACTCGGCGTCTACGGCAAGGTCCACGACCCGGCGGGCACCGCCTTCAACCTCGCCGGCTTCAGCAGCACGGGCGCGGTGAAGTCCTGGCTAGCGACGACCGCGTTCTTCTTCGCCCTCGTCCAGCTCGTCTCGGCCTTCATGGTCTACGGCAGGCTGCCGGGCCCGAGTTGGTCGGCGACGCTGCACCGCTGGTCGGGGCGGATCGCGTTCCTGGTGGCGGTGCCGGTCGCGGTGCACTGCCTCTACGCGTTCGGCTACCAGACGTACTCGACACGCGTGATGTGGCATTCCCTCCTGGGGTGCGCGTTCTTCGGCGCCTTCAGTGCCAAGATGCTGCTGCTCCGCTCGGAACGCCTGCCCGGCTGGCTGCTGCCGGTCATCGGCGGCTTGGTCTTCACCGTCCTCACGCTGCTCTGGCTGACATCCGCCCTCTGGTTCTTCCGCACCGTCGGAGTGACGACATGACCAGCCATCGTCGTAGCAACCACACGACGCCCCCCTTCGGAGTGACTACATGACCGACAGCTCGACGCGCCGCACGGTCCTCGCGACGGGTGCGGCCGCCGCGCTCACCGCCGGCTGCAGCAAGTACGGCGACAGCAACGACTCCTCGGGCTCGTCGTCCGTGAAGGCCACCGGCGGCCAGGAGTTGGCGAAGACCTCCGACATCCCCGTCGGCGGCGGCAAGATCTTCAAGGACCAGAAGATCGTGGTGACCCAGCCGAAGAAGGACGAGTTCAAGGCCTTCTCGGCGATCTGCACCCACCAGGGCTGCACGGTCGGCACCGTCGCGAACGGCACCATCGACTGCCCGTGCCACGGCAGCAAGTACCGCATCGCGGACGGTTCCGTGGAGGCGGGACCGGCACCGAAGCCGCTGCCCTCCGAGCAGATCAAGGTGGAGGGAAATTCGATCCGCCTGGCGTGAGATGCCACGTACGCTCCGGAAATGCCGTTCGAGAGCCTGGTCCGCGACCACACGATCTACGCCTGCGTGATGGGTTCGCGCGCCTTCGGCCTGGCGACGGACGGCAGCGACACGGATCGCCGGGGCGTGTTCGTGGCCCCCACTCCCCTCTTCTGGCGCTTCGACAAGCCGCCGACGCACATCGAGGGCCCGGCGGAGGAGCAGTTCAGCTGGGAGCTGGAGCGCTTCTGCGAACTGGCCCTGCGCGCCAACCCGAACATCCTGGAGTGCCTCCACTCCCCCCTCGTCGAGCGCGTCGACGCCACCGGCCGCGAACTCCTCGCCCTGCGCGACGCGTTCCTCTCCCGCCGGGTCCACGAGACGTTCACGCGCTACGCGTTGGGCCAGCGCAAGAAGCTGGAGGTCGACATCCGCACGCACGGCGCCCCCCGTTGGAAACACGCGATGCACCTCCTCCGCCTCCTCACCAGCGCCCGCGATCTGCTCCGCACGGGCACCCTGAGGATCGACGTCGGCGACCAACGCGCCCCGCTCCTCGCGGTGAAGCGCGGCGAAGTCCCCTGGCCGGAAGTCGAGTCCTGGATGACCCGCCTAGCAACAGAGACGGACGAGGCAGCCACCGGCACCCCCCTCCCGGCGGAGCCGGACCGCCGACGCGTGGAGGACTTCCTGATCGAGGTCCGCCGCGCCTCAGCTCTCCAGCCGGACCCGTACGACGAACTCGTGCAGGGCGTCGTACGTACTCGGGGTGTCCGGCAGGACTGACGCCCCTTGCGCCTCGTCCAACACGCCGTGCAGGCGCTCCACATCGGCCCGCACGCGCCCGTGGTCGACGTCGGCGGCCCCGTGCTCCCGCTCGACCTTCGCCTCGATCAGCTCCGTGATGTACGGCGGAGCCTCGACCTCCCCGACGAGCGTGGGCAGATGGGCCCGCACCTCGCCGCTGCGCATCAGGTGAATACCGGTGAGCAGCACACGGAACGTGTAGAGCAGCGGCTTGAGTTCGCCGGTCTTCTCGAACAGCCGCCACTGCGTAGTGGCGAACCCCCGGTAGTGGTGGGCGTGATGGCTGGTGAGAACACCCGGTGCGAGCGCGGCCAGTTCCTGGTGAGCATCGGTGGTGTGCACCACGAGCGGCGACAACAGCTGCTCCAGCACATAGCCGTTACGCCGCAGCATCAGCCGTACGAACTTACGCAGGTCGTGGGTGACGAGGTCCATCTCGACGCCGTCCCGCAGCCACATCTTCGACCGTGTCTCATCCGGCTCGCGCAGGCCTACGAGTTCGGCTGTCGACAGCAGGTGCACGCCCCGCAGGTCCACATCCGAGTCGCGGGACGGGAAGCCGTAGAGGTGCGCGCCTGAGACGGTGGCGAAGAGCAGGGGGTCGGGCTGCTCCGCCACGACGGGCTTGAGGTCGATGTCCAGGGCGTCGATCATCCGTCAAGCATCCCAAAGCGCCCCCAGCCCCAACAGCTCCCCCCGGTACTCGATCCGCCCCGCCCACTCCTCGGGCCACGCATCCGCCCCCAGATGCGCCCCCGCGAACGCCCCCGCAAGACAAGCGATCGAGTCCGAGTCACCGTACGTACAAGCCGCGCGCCGCAACGCGGTCACCGGCTCCTCCACGAAGAGCAGGAAGCACAACAGCCCAGTGGCCAGGGCCTCTTCGGCGATCCAGCCCGCACCGGTGGCCAGACACGGGTCGGTCTCCGGGGACACGGTCCGCACTGCTTCCTCAAGCCGGCCGAGTACCTCCAGGCACTCGTCCCAGCCCCGCGCGATGAAGTGCTCGGGCGTAGGGTCCTGGCTCCGCGTCCACAAGTCGCCCAGCCAACGGTGGTTGTACCGGGTCCGGTTCTCGACGGCGTACGACCTCAGCAGCCCGACCAGCCCGGTCGGTTCCGCACCCTGCGCGAGCAGCCGTACGGCGTGCGCGGTGAGGTCGGACGCGGCGAGGGCGGTCGGGTGGCCGTGGGTCAGCGCGGACTGCAACTGGGCGGCGCCGGAACGCTGTTCATCGTCGAGGCCGGGGACGAGCCCGATCGGTGCGACGCGCATGTTGGCCCCGCAGCCCTTCGAACCGATCTGACTGGCGTCCTGCCACACCCGCCCCTCACTCTTCAGCAGATTGCAGGCGACGAGGCAAGTCCGGCCGGGGGCACGGTTGTTGTCCGGCGACTGGTACCAGTCCACGAACTCCTCACGCACCGGCCGTTCCATCCGCTTGGGCCCAAGCAGCCCCCGTTCCATGGCAGTTCGCAACCCCCGCCCCAACGCCAGCGTCATCTGCGTGTCATCGGTGACGATCGCGGGCCTCGGCAACTCCATCTCCCGCCAGGGACCGCACTTGGCAAGGATGTCCGGCACGGCGTTGAACTCGGTCGGGAAACCGAGCGCGTCCCCGAGGGCGAGCCCCACCAGGGCGCCCGTGGCGGCACGCTTGCGGACAGTCGACGTAGTCATGCGGAACGCCCTTCCCGGGTCGGCCGAAGCAGCGGCGGGTACAGGGCGGTTGCGGTTCCGGCGCGGTACAGCGCGGCCGGCTTGCCGCGACCGCCGGTCAACTTGGCCCCGCCCAGCACCGGTTCGACGAAACCCGGCGTGGCGAGCACCTTGCGGCGGAAGTTCGGGCGGTCCAACTCCGAGCCCCACACGGTCTCGTAGACCTGTTGCAGCTCCCCGAGCGTGAACTCGGGCGAGCAGAACGCGGTGGCGAGGGAGCTGTACTCCAGCTTGGCGCCCACCCGTTCGTGCGCGTCGGCCAGGATCCGGTCGTGGTCGAAGGCGAGCGGCCCGAGCGAGTCGTACGGCAGCCAGCGGGCCTGCGCCGCGTCGCTGCCCGCGCGCGGCTCGGGCGGGTCGGGCAGCAGTGCGGCGAAGGCGACGGTGACGACCCGCATCCGGGGGTCGCGGTCGGGCTCGCTGTAGGTCCGCAGCTGCTCCAGGTGCAGCCCGGAGACGTCCGACAGGCCGGTCTCCTCGGCGAGTTCACGCCGGGCGGCGGTCTCCGCGGACTCGTCCGGCGCCACGAAGCCACCGGGCAGCGCCCAGTGCCCGGCGTACGGCTCCTGACCGCGCTCGACGAGCAGTACATGCAGGGTGCCCGCGCGGATCGTGAGGACGGCGAGGTCGGCGGTGACGGCGAAAGGTTCGAAGGCGTACTTGTCGTAGCCCGGTGATGTGGTCACGTGCACCCACTCCTTTAATGGTCAGTTAGACCATAAAGAGTGGCCGCGCTCCCGCACAACCCCCCGCACCCGATGAAAGCGACCCGACGAGAACAGAACAGCGAAAACGAAACGACGAAAACGAAGCGGCCGGCCCCGGAGACCCCGGAACCGGCCACGCGCGCGTGCGACGAATCAACCGACCTAGAGATCGACTTCCTGCATCAGCATGCCGACCTCGGTGTTGGACAGCCGCCGCAGCCAGCCCGACTTCTGGTCGCCCAGGGTGATCGGGCCGAAGGAGACACGCACCAGCTTGTCGACCGGGAAGCCGGCCTCCGCGAGCATGCGCCGCACGATGTGCTTGCGGCCCTCGTGGAGGGTCACCTCGACCAGGTAGTTCTTGCCGGTCTGCTCGACGACACGGAAGTGGTCCGCACGCGCGTACCCGTCCTCCAGCTGGATGCCGTCCTTGAGCTGCTTGCCCAGATCACGCGGGATCGGGCCCACGATGTGCGCGAGGTAGGTCTTCTTCACGCCGTACTTGGGGTGCGTCAGCCGGTGCGCCAGCTCGCCGTGGTTGGTGAGCAGGATCACACCCTCGGTCTCGGTGTCGAGCCGCCCGACGTGGAAAAGACGCGTCTCGCGGTTGGTGACGTAGTCGCCGAGGCACTGCCGGCCCTCGGGGTCCTCCATCGTCGCGACGACACCGGCGGGCTTGTTCAGCGAGAAGAACTGGTACGACTGCGTCGCCACCGTCAGCCCGTCGACCTTGATCTCGTCGTGCTCGGGGTCGACGCGCAGCCCCTGCTCGACGACGATCTCGCCGTTGACCTCGACCCGGGACTGCTCGATCAGCTCCTCGCAGGACCGCCGGGAGCCGTAGCCCGCGCGCGCGAGGACCTTCTGCAGCCGCTCGCCCTCTGCCTCGGCGCCCGGGAAGGTCTTGGGCGGCTTGATGTCCTTCTTGCCCGCGTACCGCTCCCGGTTGCGCTCCTCGGCCCGCGCGTCGTACTCACGCGAGGTCGCCGGCACCCAGCGCCCGCGTCCGGTGTCCTGGCCCTGCTTGGGGCCGCCCTTGGCACCACCGCGCGCGGCGGCACCCCGCCCTGACTTGGGACCTTCGTGGGATCCCGTGGGGCCCACGTCGTAGCGCCGCTCCTCGGGACGCGGCTTTCCGGCGCGCTTCGGCTTGTCGTCGCGCCCTCCCGCGCCGCCCGCGCCCCTCGACTGGGAGCCGCCCCCGCTTGCACCCCGGGAGTTGCCGGCCCCACCGGTTCCCCGGGAGTTGCCGCCCGCGCCGGAGCTACGGGGGTTGCCGCCTCCGCCGCCCCCGCGAGGACCGCCGCCCCCGCCGGAACCGCGGGGGTTACCGCGCCCGCCGCTCCTACCGCTGCCGCCACCACTGCTGCCACTGCCACTGCTTCGCATCAAAGTTCCGTCGTCGTCGTTTCGTCTGCATCTGCATCCGGTGCATCCGGATCGAACGACGGGACCCCTTCCAGCGTCTCCGCCTCGATCGCCTCAGCCTCAGGGAGGAAGGGCGCGAGCTCCGGGAGCTCGTCCAGGCCACGCAGGCCCATCCGCTCCAGAAAGTAGTTCGTCGTCACGTACAGGATCGCACCTGTTTCGGGTTCCGTGCCCGCCTCCTCGACCAGACCCCGCTGCAAGAGGGTGCGCATCACACCGTCGCAGTTGACTCCGCGGACCATCGAGACCCTGCTGCGGCTGACCGGCTGGCGGTACGCGACGACCGCCAGGGTCTCCAGCGCCGCCTGCGTGAGCCGGGCCTGCTGCCCGTCCAGGACGAACCCCTCGACGGCCGGCGCGTACTCCGGCCGCGAGTAGAACCGCCACCCGCCGGCGATCAGGCGCAGCTCGAAACCGCGCCCCTGGACGGTGTACTCGTCGGCCAGCTCGCGCAACGCGTCCGCGATCCGCCGTTTGGGCCGCTGGAGTATTTTCGCGAGGTGTTCCTCGGTCGCGGGCTCGTCCACGACCATCAGGACGGCCTCCAGAGCGGGCTTGAGGGCGAGATCCGCGACGGCGGACGGGCTCGCCGGTACGCCCGTGCTCTCCTCGCTCACGCCGACTCCTCCTTGGTCTCCTTGGGCGGCTCGGGCGGCCGGTCGAACTCGTCCGTCACCACCGGCTCGCCCTCCCCCTCCCCACCGGTCCAGCGCACGATCAGATCCCCAAGCGCGGTCTCCTGGTCCAGCGCGACGGCCTTCTCCCGGTACAGCTCCAGAAGGGCCAGGAACCTCGCTACGACGGTCAGGGTGTCGTCGGTGTCGTCCACGAGCACGCTGAAGCTGGCCTCGCCCAGCTCCCGCAGCCGCGCGACCATGATCCCGGCCTGCTCCTGCACGCTGACGAGCGGCGCGTGGATGTGATCGATGTACACCTGCGGCCTGGGCCTGGGCTGCATCGCCTTCACGGCGAGCTTGGCGAAGCCCTCGGGCCCGATCCGGATGACGACCTCGGGCAGCAGCTCGGCGTGGTGCGGTTCGAGCCCGACGGTACGGGGATAGCGCCGGGCTTCTTCGTCGAGGCGCCGGTTGAAGATGTCGGCGATCTGCTTGTACGCCCGGTACTGCAACAACCGCGCGAACAACAAGTCCCGCGCCTCCAGCAACGCGAGATCGGCCTCGTCCTCGACCTCGGCGGCGGGCAGCAGCCTGGCCGCCTTCAGATCCAGCAGGGTCGCCGCGACGACGAGGAACTCGGTCGTCTCGTCCAGGTCCCAGTCAGGACCCATCGCCCTGATGTACACCATGAACTCATCGGTGACCTTGGACAGCGCCACCTCGGTCACATCGAGCTTGTGCTTCGAGATCAGCTGGAGGAGAAGATCGAAGGGCCCCTCGAAGTTGGCGAGCCGCACCTTGAAGACCCCGTCACCGGGTTCTCCGGCCGAGACCTCCTCAACAGCCGCCCCAGGCTCTGCTACGACGACCTCGGGCTCCGGCACCAACTCCGGCTCCGCCACGACGATCTCGGCCTCGGCCGCCGGAGCCGCACCCGGCCCCTTGCCCAGCGCACGCCGACGGCCGGCCGGTGCGCCGGATGCGGGAGCGTCGTTCGAGGTCATGGCCCCCGCAGGCTACCGCTACCGCCCGCGAAGCCGGCGTACGAGAATGCTCGCGTCCCCGCGGGATTCCAGATCGGCCAGGACGACGGCGACCGCCTCGCGGACGATCCGGCCGCGGTCGACAGCGAGGCCGTGCTCGCCCCGGAGCATCAGGCGTGCGTGCTCCAGGTCGATGAGTTCCTCGGCGGAGACGTACACGGTGATCTTCTCGTCGTGCCGCTCGCGCCCGCTGGGCCGACGGTTGGCCTGCGCCCGCTGTCGCTGCTTCCGAGGCTGGGCAGAACCTTCCTGCACCTCCTGACGGCGTCCTGAGCCGTCCGCGGAGCGGCTGCGGGACTCACCGCCGTCCGAGTCCGCCGCGACGTGCTCGGCGCCCTCTCCGTCACCGCCCTGGGCGGGTACGGACTGCGGGGCGTCCTCCCCGGCGGCGGCACCGTCGCTCTCCCCCGCCGGAGCCGGTACCCGAGCCTCGCCGTTGGCCCGGCTCCTGGGGGTGGACGACTGAAGCGCCATCCCCCCTGTCGTACGGAACAGTTCGTCGGCCCCCGGCAGACTCACTCGGCGTGACACCGGGCGAGCACCTCCCTGGCGAGCTGGCGATAGGCGGCGGCACCGACGGAGTTGGAGGCGTACGTGGTGATCGGTTCACCGGCGACCGTGGTCTCCGGGAAGCGCACCGTGCGCCCGATGACCGTGTGGTAGACGTGATCGTCGAACGCCTCGACCACGCGGGCGAGGACCTCACGGCTGTGCACGGTGCGGGAGTCGTACATCGTGGCGAGGATCCCGTCGAGCTCCAACTCGGGGTTGAGGCGCTCCTGGACCTTCTCGATGGTCTCCGTCAGCAGCGCGACTCCGCGCAGCGCGAAGAACTCGCACTCCAGCGGCACGATCACCTTGTGAGCCGCCGTCAGGGCGTTCACGGTGAGCAGGCCGAGGGAGGGCTGACAGTCGATCACGATGTAGTCGTAGTCGGCCATCAGCGGCTTCAACGCCCGCTGCAGGGTGGACTCGCGCGCGACCTCGCTCACCAACTGCACTTCGGCGGCCGACAAGTCGATGTTGCTGGGCAGCAAGTCCATGTTCGGGACAGCTGTCTTGAGAAGCACCTCGTCGGCCGACATGCCCCGCTCCATGAGCAGGTTGTAGACGGTGAGGTCCAACTCCATGGGATTGACGCCCAGTCCGACCGAGAGCGCGCCCTGCGGGTCGAAGTCGACGAGCAGTACGCGCCGGCCGTACTCCGCGAGCGCGGCACCCAGGTTGATGGTCGACGTGGTCTTGCCGACGCCGCCCTTCTGGTTGCACATCGCGACGATCGTGGCGGGGCCGTGACTGGTCAGCGGACCCGGGATCGGGAAGTAGGGCAGCGGGCGTCCGGTCGGGCCCACGCGCTCACGGCGCTGGCGGGCCGCGTCGGGCGCGAGCGTGGCCGCGTACTCGGGATCGGGCTCGTACTCGGCGTCGGGGTCGTAGAAGTGCCCGTCGGGCAGTTCGTCGTAGTCGGCGAACTGGTTGCGGGGCGTGCCCCTTCCATCGCCGGCCATGGCGTTCACGTGATGGCCATCCATGCTCTGGTGTGCTGGCTGGGTCACCCCTGGCTGCTGGTGACCCTGGTGGGCTGCGAAGGTTCGCACCGCAACGGAGCCGACAGCCTCGAACCCCGCGGGCTCCTGGCCCCTTGCAGCCGTTCCTGGTTGACCACCCCCGGGAGAAAATGTCGACTCATTCACAAGTCGTCTTACCTCCTTGGTGACCAGGGAATTTCTCGATAGGTCAGCGTGGCACCATGCCGACGGTTGGCGACTCTATGGCGTGTCGGGTGTTCGCAGCAACACAATCCGCCTTACCCGGCCCGATGTGTCGGCAATGAAACATCCCTCTGTCAAGGGCGTACGGCAGTCGCACGGCAGGTTTCACCGGTGCACGAATCGGCTCAAGCGTTACGTTCGGGGCGAGTTGGCCGAGTGCCGCAAAGTGACCATACACACACCCGGCCGGACCTTGTCGGGCAAGGTCCGGCCGGGCGTGCGGTGTTGACGACCTGTGTTGACGTATCGCCTTTTACTGAACGGTGACTTAGTCGACAGAGTCAGCCGAGCAGCGATTCCAGCTCGACGTGCTCCAGTCCGTGCGCCTCGGCGACCTCGCGGTAAATCACCTTGCCGTCATGGGTGTTGAGACCCTTGGCGAGAGCAGGATCACGTCGCAGCGCGTCGGCCCAGCCGCGGTTCGCGAGCTCCACGATGTACGGGAGCGTGGCGTTGGTGAGCGCGTAGGTCGACGTGTTGGGCACCGCGCCGGGCATGTTGGCGACGCAGTAGAAGACCGAGTTGTGGACCGGGAAGGTCGGCTCGGCGTGGGTCGTCGGGCGCGAGTCCTCGAAGCAGCCGCCCTGGTCGATCGCGATGTCGACAAGAACACTTCCGGGCTTCATGCGCGACACGAGTTCGTTGGTGACGAGCTTCGGTGCCTTGGCGCCCGGGATGAGCACCGCGCCGATGACGAGGTCGGCGTCCAGGACGGCCTTCTCCAGCTCGAAGGCGTTGGACATGATCGCCCGGACCTTGGTGCCGAAGACCTTGTCGGCCTCGCGGAGCTTGTTGATGTCGCGGTCGAGCAGCGTGACGTGGAAGCCCATGCCGACGGCGATCTGCGTGGCGTTCCAGCCGGAGACACCGCCACCGATGACGACGGCGCGCGCGGGCTGGGTGCCGGGGACACCGCCGGGGAGGACACCGCGGCCGCCGACCGAGCGCATGAGGTGGTAGGCGCCGACCTGCGGGGCCAGCCGGCCCGCGACCTCGGACATCGGGGCGAGCAACGGCAGGGCGCGGCCGGGCAGTTCGACGGTCTCGTAGGCGATGGCCGTGGTGCCGGACTCGACGAGCGCGTCGGTGCACTCCTTGGAGGCGGCGAGGTGCAGGTACGTGAAGAGCGTCTGGTCCTTGCGGAGGCGGTGGTACTCCTCGGCGATGGGCTCCTTGACCTTGAGCAGCAGGTCGGTGGTGGCCCACACCTCGTCGGCGGTGGCCAGGATCCGCGCACCGGCCGAGACGTACTCGTCGTCCGTGATCGAGGAGCCGACGCCGGCGTTCTGCTCGATGAAGACCTGGTGGCCGTGGCGCACCAGCTCGTGCACGCCGGCGGGGGTGATGGCCACCCGGAACTCGTTGTTCTTGACCTCGCGGGGGATGCCGACCTTCACGTCGATCACGGTCCTTGGCTCAGAGGGTGTGGGGCAATACATCTCATACCTGGGCATGACACAGCACACCAGGAGACCGCAGGAGAAGGTGCGGCAGAGCCAGTCTAATGAAGGCGTTCTCCGTGTCTAGCCTTTCAATGCATCAATCTTCTGCGGATGTACTACGGATTTCGCAGGCGTTAGCGTCTTGTTCCAGGGGTTCGGAGGCGGATTCCAAGGATTCGGGGGCGGAATGGCCCTCCACAAGCTCCTCGCCCAGCATCCGCTCGGCCGTCCCGCGGTGCAGCGCGGCGGACGCCGGGTCGCCGAGCCGGTCCAGGGTGTCGGCCAGCCGCAGCTGCAGTGCCGCCTGCAGCCGTACGTCCTCGGCGCGGCGCGCCCACTCGACGGCCTCGTGGCAGGTGGCGAGTGATTCCTCGGGGCGGCCCGCGTACTCCTGGACCCGGGCCAGCTCGCTCAACGCCCTTGCCTGGGCGGCCACATCACCGTTCTTGCGGTGCCCGGCGACGGCGGCCCGCCAGTTCCTGAGCGCCTCGCCGTAACGGCCCGCGTAGGTGTGCGCGGCGCCGATCCGGCCGTAGAGCCGGGCGGCGTCCACGCGCTCGTCCCGGGCCTGCCGCTGGGCGAGCGCGCGGCCGAACCAGTCGGCGGCCCGGTCGTGGTCCCCCAGCTCCTGGTGCGCGCCGCCTACGGATTCCATCGCGCGGCCGGTCGCATACGGGTCGTTCGCCTCGCGTCCGGCGTCCAGCGCGGCCCGGTAGCGGGCCAGTGCATCGGTCGTCCGGCCGGTCTGCGCGTCCAGATCGGCGAGGTTGAGCAGCGCGGCGGCCTTCTCGCGGGGCAGGTTGCGCCGCTCGGCCACGTCGAGGACGAGGCGGTGGATGCCGTAGAGCTCGGGGGCGGCGGCCTGGGTGCCGACGTGGGCGACCATCGCGCGCACCAGCTGGGACATCAACCGGCGGGCCAGTGTGTCGAGTTCGCCGTCGGCGACCGCGAGGCGGGCGGAGGCGAGCAGGGCGGGCCGGCGGACGCGGAGCCAGTCGGCGGCGGCCCGGGGGGTCGGGAAGCGCAGCGCGCTGGGCGTGCCGAGGAGTTTCTCGCGGGCCTGGGGGCTGTCCGTCTCGGTGATGGCACGGCAGGACTGGAGCAGCCGTACGGTCCGCTCCAGCATGCGGGCGCGGGCCAGCTGGAGTTCGGCCGGGCGGTCCTGGGCCTCGGCGAGGGCGTGCAGGAGGGGCTGGAGGCAGCCGGGGACCTCGTACTGCGGCAGCGGCGAGTCCAGGGCCCGCAGCAGGCCGGCCGCGACGAAGTCGTCCAGGGTGGTGCGGGCGCCGTTGACGGAGCAGCCGGCGAGCGCGGAGGCGGTCTGCGGGTCGACCAGGCCGGCCGGGGCGAGGGAGAGCAGTCGCAGTATCCGGGCGGCGGGGCTGGGCAGCGAGCCGTAGACGAGCCGGAAGACGCGGCTCAGGGGGGCGCCCTCGTCGCTCTCTGCGTGCAGGTGCTTGGCGAGGTCGGCCACGGCCGCCTGCGGGCGGGCGGCGAGCCAGCCGCCGGCCAGGGTCAGCGCGGCGGGCTGGGACCGGCACACCTCGACGAGGCCCTCGGCGGCGACCGGGTCGACGGTGATGCGGACCGCGCCGGTGTAGCGGGTGAGGAGTTCCAGTGCGGACTTGGTGTCGAGGCCGCCCAGGGTGCAGGGGCGGACGTCGGCGATGCCGGTGAGCGGGCCGCCGGAGACGGCGACGACCAGGCAGTCCGGGGAGTCCGGCAGCAGCGCGTCGACCTGCTCGGCGTCGGCCGCGTCGTCCAGCAGGAGCAGCGCCCGCCGGTCGGTGAGGGCCGCGCGCAGGATGTCCGAGAGGTCGTCCTCGGAGGCGCCGGCCGGGGTCGGCAGCTCCAGGGCGGTGAGGAGTTCGCGGGCGGTGCGCTCGGTGGGGACGGGGGTGCCGTCGGGCTCGCTGAGCCGCGCGCGGAACACCCCGGCGTCGTAACGGTCAGCGACCTGTCGGACGAGTTCCTCGGCCAGCGCGCTGCGGCCGGAGCCGGGCTTGCCCGCGATGAGGAGGACCCGCGCGCGCGGGGCCTTGCGGCCGGCGATGGTGTCCAGGCCCGCACGCTCGATGTCGGCGCGCAGCTCCTTCAACTCTCTTGCGCGGCCCAGGAATTGGCCCTCGGGAGTAGTGTCCTCGGACAGCCTCACGCCGCCGGTGTCCACCGCCTGATCCGTCACGGGCCACACTCCCGTCCCACTGCACGCGCATAGCCCGCCGGGACTCCGGATCGGGTGATTCCAGAGCCTAGTTCACGCTCTGCGACGAACCGTGCGGAGCGCGGCGGGCACGTCCCCCGATCGGATCAGCCGATCGTCACACCGGGGATCGATGGCAAAGGGAGTCCGGGTTCAGGACTCGAAGGGACGCGCGGGCCACGGCGCCTCGGCGGGGCGCAGCGCGTCGACGCCGTCCCCGTGCCGGGCGGCGACCAGGGAGAGGACGCCGACGGCGAGGCAGTTGTTGTGCAGCTCGCCCGCGAGGACCCCGCGGACCAGGTCGTCGAGGGGCACACGCGCGTGCTCCATGTCGGCCTCCTCGTCCTCCACCTCGAAGCGCTGTCCGTCGGCCTCGGACAGGTTCCGGGCCAGGAAGATGCGGATGGCCTCGTCGCAGCCGCCGGGCGTGGTGTAGACGTCGGTCAGCACCCGCCAGTCCTCGGCCTTGACGTGCGCCTCCTCGTACAGCTCGCGCTGGGCGGCGTGCAGCGGGTTCTCGCCCGGGATGTCGAGCAGTCCGGCCGGGATCTCCCACAGCTTCTGCCGTACGGGGTGGCGGTACTGCTTGATGACCAGCACCCGGTCCTGCTCGTCGAGGGCGAGGACGGCCACGGAGCCGGGGTGGACCTGGTAGTCGCGGTGCACGACGGCGCCGCCGGGCATGACCACGTCGTCGGTGCGTACGGAGGTCTTGTTGCCGACGAAGGGGGTCACGGTCGCCCGGATCTCCCACTCCTCCGGGGTGTCCTTGATCGTCATGCGCTGTCCCTCCACACGTACACGAACCACGTACCCGAACCACACGTTCACGGACGTCACGTAAAAACGGCCGGGGTGCACACCTTTTGAAGGCGCGCACCCCGGTCACCGTACAACCTTCGTACTACTTGCCCGTCTTGCGTTCCACGGCCGCCTTGACCAGGCCCGCGAAGAGCGGGTGCGGCCGGGTCGGGCGGGAGCGCAGCTCGGGGTGGGCCTGGGTCGCGACGAGGTAGGGGTGCGCCTCGCGCGGGTACTCCACGTACTCCACGAGCTTGCCGTCCGGGGACGTGCCGGAGAACTGCAGACCGGCCTTCTTCTCCAGCTCGGCGCGGTAGGCGTTGTTGACCTCGTAGCGGTGGCGGTGGCGCTCCTCGACGTACTCCTTGCCGTCGTAGACCTCGCGCACGATGGAGCCCTCGGCGAGCTTGGCCGGGTACATGCCCAGGCGCATGGTGCCGCCCATGTCGCCCTCGCCCGCGACGATGTCGAGCTGCTCGGCCATGGTGGAGATGACCGGGTGGCCGGTGGCCGGGTCGAACTCGGTGGAGTTGGCGTCCGCGATGCCGGCCAGGTTGCGCGCGGCCTCGATCACGATGCACTGGAGGCCCAGGCAGAGGCCGAGCAGCGGGATCTTGTGCTCGCGGGCGTACTGGATGGCGCCGACCTTGCCGGAGACACCGCGGTCGCCGAAGCCGCCGGGGATGCAGATCGCGTCCACGTCGGCGAGCTGCTTGGCGGCGCCGGCCGGGGTCCTGCAGTCGTCCGAGGTGACCCACTTGATCTTCACGCGGGCCTTGTTGGCGAACCCGCCGGCGCGCAGTGCCTCGGTGACCGAGAGGTAGGCGTCGGGCAGGTCGATGTACTTGCCGACCAGCGCGAGGTTGATCTCGTGCACCGGGTTGTGGACCCGGTCGAGCAGGTCGTCCCAGGTCGTCCAGTCCACATCGCGGAACGGGAGGTCCAGCTTGCGGACGACATAGGCGTCCAGGCCCTCGGTGTGCACGGTCTTCGGGATGTCGTAGATCGAGCGGGCGTCGGGGCAGGCCACCACGGCGGCCTCGTCGACGTCGCACATCAGCGAGATCTTGCGCTTGATCGCGGTCGGTACCTCGCGGTCGGAGCGCAGCACGATGGCGTCGGGCTGGATGCCGATGTTGCGCAGGGCCGCGACCGAGTGCTGGGTCGGCTTGGTCTTCAGCTCGCCCGAGGGGCCGATGTAGGGCAGGAGCGAGATGTGGACGACGAACACGTTGTCGCGGCCGACCTCGTGGCGGACCTGGCGGACCGTCTCCAGGAAGGGCAGCGACTCGATGTCGCCGACCGTGCCGCCGACCTCGGTGATGACGACGTCGACCTCGTCGGTCGCCATGCGCCGGATGCGGTGCTTGATCTCGTTGGTGATGTGCGGGATGACCTGCACGGTGTCGCCCAGGTACTCGCCGCGCCGCTCCTTGGCGATCACCGTCGAGTAGACCTGGCCCGTGGTGACGTTGGCGCTGCCGTCCAGGTCGCGGTCGAGGAAGCGCTCGTAGTGGCCGATGTCGAGGTCGGTCTCGGCACCGTCGTTGGTGACGAACACCTCACCGTGCTGGAAGGGGTTCATCGTGCCGGGGTCGACGTTCAGGTACGGGTCGAGCTTCTGCATCACGACGCGCAGGCCCCGCGCCTTGAGGAGCATGCCGAGGCTGGAGGCGGTGAGGCCCTTGCCGAGTGAGGAGGCGACACCCCCGGTGACGAAGATGTGCTTGGTCGTCGTGGTGTTGCTGTTTCGGAAAGCAGCGGGCGGCATGGCCAAGAGGGGGCTCCCGTGGTCGCGGTCTGGGGTGCGGTGCGGCTGCCCGCCCGGAGAACCCGGGTTTTTCTGGAGGCGCCGTCGCTGCGGTTCGGGGGTTTCTTGCCCACCGGTCCACGGGCTACCAGGGTATCAGCGCCCGGAGGGGATGGCTTCCGGCCACGCTCCGCGCCCGCCTCGACACGGACGCGACCTGCATCGACATGAACACGCCTCCCGTCGACACAGACGCGCCCTGGTTACCTGCTTCTCACCGGGTGCTCACCCGTTCGGCCCAGGTCCGTTGGCGAGAGCGGCACACAGATCATCTACGTGCGTCGTATCCTGCTCGGACACTCGCTGCCGAGCCGGTCCGGAACACGGCACCACCCCCGCCCGTATCTCCCGGAACAACGAGAGCTCGTCAGTCCGTTGGGCGACGACCCCCATTTGCTTCATGGCTCAACGACGCACTACAAACGATCCCTTGACCGCACACAGCGACCGCCCCTTTTCCCTGGGGCGACGTGGCCGTTCGACTGGAGTTGCACGTGGCCGGGCGCATCGAAGATTACGCACTCATCGGAGACATGCAGACCGCTGCCCTGGTCTGCCGGGACGGCACGGTGGACTGGCTCTGCCTGCCCCGATTCGACTCCCATGCCATCTTCGCCGGTCTACTGGGAACCGAGGAACACGGCTTCTGGCGGCTGGGCCCGGCCCACGCCTCCGACACGCCGCCGCCCATGGCGGCCCGGCGCGGCTACCGCGGCGACTCGCTGATCCTGGAATCCGAGTGGGACACCCCGCGAGGCACGGTCCGCGTGACCGATTTCATGCCCCCTCGCGACGGCGCCCCCCAGCTGATCCGCATCGTGGAGGGCATCTCCGGCCGCGTCCCGATGCGCTCGGCCCTCCGGATGCGTTTCTCCTACGGCCGGGTCGTCCCCTGGGTGCACAAGCACGAGGGCCGCACGGTCGCCGTCGCGGGCCCCGACTCCGTGTGGTTCGACACATCGGCGGAGACCTACGGCAAGCGGCTCACGACGTACGCGGACTTCACGGTCGCGCCGGGTGACCGCATCGCGTTCACCATCTCGTGGGAGCCCTCGCACAAGCAGCCGCCGGCGCTCCCCGAGCCGGAGCAGTCGCTGGAGGCCACGGAGGACTTCTGGCGCGACTGGGTCGACCAGTGCACGTACCACGGCCCGTACCGCGAGGCGGTGGTCCGCTCCCTGATCACGCTGAAGGCGCTGACGTACGCCCCGACGGGCGGCATCGTCGCCGCGCCCACCACCTCCCTCCCGGAGGAGATCGGCGGCGTCCGCAACTGGGACTACCGCTACACCTGGCTCCGCGACGCGGCCATCACCCTCTCCTCGCTCCTGCGCACCGGCTACCGCGAGGAGGCCCGCGCCTGGCGCGAGTGGCTCCTGCGGGCCGTCGCCGGTGACCCGGAGAACCTGCAGATCATGTACGGCATCGCCGGCGAGCGCGAGCTGGGCGAGGCGGAGCTGGACTGGCTGCCGGGCTACGAGAACTCGGGCCCGGTCCGGGTGGGCAACGGCGCGGCGCACCAGCTCCAGCTGGACGTCTACGGCGAGGTCACCGAGGCCCTGCACCTGGCTCACATGACGGGCCTGGCCCGCAACGACTACGCCTCCCTCCTCCAGCTGAAGCTGATCCGCTACCTGGAGAAGCACTGGGACGAGCCCGACGAGGGCATCTGGGAGGTGCGCGGCCCGCGCCGCCACTTCGTGCACTCGAAGGTGATGGCCTGGGTCGCGGTCGACCGCACGATCAAGCTGATCGAGTCGGGCGACGCGGACGGCCCGCTGGAGAAGTGGCGCGAACTGCGCGACGACATCCACCGGGACGTGTGCGAGCGCGGCTACGACAAGGAGCGCAACACCTTCACGCAGTCGTACGGCTCGAAGGAGCTGGACGCCTCGCTGCTCCTCATCCCGCAGATGGGCTTCCTGCCCCCGGACGACAAGCGCGTGATCGGCACGATCGAGGCGATCCAGCGCGAGCTGTCCACCCCGGACGGCTTCATCCTGCGGTACCCGACCTCGGGCACGGACGAGGGCGTGGACGGCCTCCCCGGCGACGAGGGCGCGTTCCTGGCCTGCTCGTTCTGGATGGCGGACGACCTCGCGATGATCGGCCGCGTGGACGAGGCCCGCAAGCTCTTCGAGAAGCTCCTGTCGCTCCGCAACGACCTGGGCCTCCTCGCCGAGGAGTGGGACCCGCGCCTGCAACGCCAGGTCGGCAACTTCCCGCAGGCCTTCAGCCACGTCCCCCTGATCGACACGGCCCTGCGCCTGACGGCTTCGGGGGCCTACGGCGGCTGACACCCGCCGAGCCCGCGCCCCGGGCCCGAGTTGTGCCCGGGGACGGCGGCACCGCCGCATCCGTACCGCAGCGGGAAATCCAGGTGCCCCGGCCGCCGCTCGTCCCTACCCTTCCCGCCATGGAGAGCATGGACAGCACCGGGGCCGGGCGGCTCCTGAACGTCGTGGACGTCGAAGCCACCTGCTGGGATCGTGGCCAACCGCCGGGCGAGGTCAGCGAGATCATCGAGATCGGACTGACCGTCGTCGACCTGGCCACCGCGGAGCGCCTCGCCCGGCATCGGATCCTGGTGCGGCCTGTCCGGTCCACGGTCAGCGCGTTCTGCACGGAGCTGACCGGCCTCACGCAGCACGAGGTGGACGGAGGGGTCGGCTTCGCCGAGGCGTGCCGGCTGCTGGCGGCCGACCACCACGCCGGGTCCCGCCCGTGGGCCAGTTGGGGCGACTACGACCGCAACCAGTTCACCCTGCAGTGCCGGCACACCCGGACGCCCTACCCCTTCGGCCAACACCACACCAACGCCAAAACGGCCTTCACCGAGGCATACGGCCTGCGCAAACGCCCCGGCATGGCGCAGGCCCTGGAAATCGCCGGACTGCGGCTCGAAGGCCGGCACCACCGCGGCGAGGACGATGCCTGGAACATCGCCGCCCTCGTTCTCCATCTGTCGGAGCGGGGCACCTGGCCGGACACAACGCCCGCGGCGGCGAACAGATTGGTGCGAGGGGCCGATGGAACCGGGTAACGTCCTTGTCGTGTTCTTCCGATGAATCCGTAGATCACTCCACATCACTACCGGGAGAACCCGTGACCGTGAGCAAGAACATCAACAACCCCGTGGGCATGGGCGGCGGCCAGCGCAAGAAGCAGTCCCGCGCCGAACGGCAGAACCACGGTCCGCACCGCAACCTCGACCGCCAGAGCGCGGCCGACCAGAAGGCGGAGCTGGTACGCAAGATGCGCGAGAAGGCCCGCGCGGCCGAGGACGCCGGCCAGCCGGACGAGGACACCGCACAGAGCTGACACACCGCCGCGGCAGGGAACTGGACACCGCCGCCGAGCGCACGCCCCGGGCCCGAGATGTGCCCGGGGCGTTTCCGCAGGTACCGTCCGCTGCATGGACAGCCGTACGGACAGCACATTCGACAGCCAGGGCGCCGGCATCACCGTTCAGCGGGCGCTGGAGCTGCCCGGGCTGCGCAGCGGGCTGCCGGAGATCCTGGCGGGCGCCGACCGGCTCCAGCGGACCGTGCGGTGGGTGCACGCGGGCGAGGTCCCGAACATCGCCTCCCTCCTCAAGGGCGGCGAACTCCTCCTGACCACGGGCTACGGCCTCGGCACACGCCCGGCGGAGCAGCGTGCGTTCGTCCGCACCCTCGCCGAGCGGGGCATCGCGGCCCTGGTCGTCGAACTCGGCCCGCGCTTCGACCGTCTCCCCGCCACCCTGGTCGAGACGGCCCGCGCGACCGGCCTCCCCCTCGTCCAGCTGCACCGCGAGGTGCCGTTCGTGGCGGTCACCGAGGAGATCCACACCGAGATCGTCAACGGCCACTACGCGCTGCTCCAGCAGGCCGAGGAGGTCCACCGCCGCTGCACGGAGGCCCTGCTCGGCGGCGGCGGAATCCCCCAAGTCCTGGGCATCCTGGCCGACTTCAGCGGCAACCCGGTCTTCCTGGAGACCCCGGACGGCCAACTCCTCTACGCGGCGGGATCGGGCCCCGAGGGCGCCGACCCGCTCCAGGTCTGGGAGGGGCTGCGCGGCCAGCACAAGGACGTGTCGCCGCCCGCCGGTTCGGTGGTGGTGGACGTGCCGGGCGGTGGTCCCGGTACGGGTTCGGTGCGGGCGCGAATCGTCCTTCTCCCGGTCCGCGCTCCCCTGGCCCCCGTGCACCGCATCGCCGCCGAACGGGCCGCGGACATCCTCGCCGTGGTCCTGATGCAGGCCCGCCAGGAGGAGGAACTGGCGGCCCGCGGACGCGGCGACTTCCTCACCGACCTCGCCGAGGGCCGCATCGCCGCCGACGACGCCCCGGCACAGGCCCGCGTACTGGGCTTCAAGCCCGGCACCAGCCCGCTGCTGCCGGTGGTCATGCGGCTGGGCGACGCCCTGACCGCCCCCGGCGGCGGCTGGGCGGTCCTGGCCCGCGCGGTCGCCGAGGAACTCGCCTCGGTGGGCGTCCCGGTCCTGCTGGGCGTACGACCGGTCGAGGGCCGCGTCCCGCTCCTCCTCGGCCTGCGCTCGGAGTCGGAGCGATCGGCGGTCGCGGACCGAGTGGCGGCGGCGCTGCGCGCGGGAGTTGAGCGGGCCGGGATGCAACGCCCGGGCGCGCAGCCCCCGATCGTGGTCGTCGGCGTGGCCGGCGGCTGGGCGGCGGCATCGGCGGGTCTACGGCACGCGGCCGAGACGGCGACGGCGGCACAGGGCCTGACCGACCAGCCCTGGTACGACGCCCGGCGCCTGGACATCGAGCTGCTGCTGTGGCGCCTCCGCGACCACCCGGACCTCGCGGCCTTCGTGGACCGCGCGATCGGCCCGCTCCGCGACCACGACAACCGCTCCAAGCCGCCGCTACTGCCCACCCTGGAAACGTACTTGGCCCACGCGGGCCGCAAGGCGGAGACGGCCCGCGAACTCCACCTCAACCGGCAGACCCTCTACAACAGGCTCGCCCGCATCGGGGAGTTGCTCGGCACGGACCTCGAAGACCCGCAGACGGTACTGGCGTTGAGCCTGGCGCTGCGGGCCCGCAGGCTAGTGCCGTAGAAGTCCGTCTCGGGTCAGCGGCAGGGGATGGGGGCTGGGGCTGAGGCTGGGGCTGGGCCAACTCGTCGTAGACGGTACTGGCATCGAGCCTCGCGCCGCGCACACGCAGGCTCGCCCCACAAGGGTCCGCACTCAGGTCAACGGCAGAGGCTGGGTCAACTCGTCGTAGACGCTCAGCACTTGGGCGACGGTCTCGTCCTCCGTCGGCCAAGTCGCCGCCTGTCGGGCGCCCTTCTCCCGGAGCAGTTCCCGGCGTTCGGGGTCGCGCAGCAGGCCGGTGACCGCGTCGGCGAGGGCTTTCGCATCGCCGTAGGGCACGAGTTCGGCGGCGTCGCCGACGAGTTCGGGGATGCCGCCGACGGCGGTCGCGACGAGCGGCACGCGGGCGTGGAGGGCCTCCTGGGCGATCATCGAGCGGGACTCCCAGCTGCTGGGCAGGAGGGCGACATCGGCGGCGGCGAGGAGTTCGCTCACGTCGTCGCGCCGCCCGATGAGCCGCACCGGCAGTTCCTCGTCCTCGATCCGGCGCTGCAACTCGCCCCGCAGCGGCCCCTCCCCCGCGATCACGAGCAACGGCGTCGGATCGAGGCGGCACCAGCCGCGCGAGGCGTCCAGGAGCGTGTCGTAGCCGCGCTGCCGGTCGAGGGAGCCGACGGCGACGAGCAACGGGCGGGCGGTGGCGCCGAGTTCGGCCCGGAGCTTGGGGCTCAGCCGATCGGGGTCTTCGTGGTCCACGGCGGCCCGGCGCGGTCCCGGGAGTGCGACGGCGGCGAGGCGGGCGTCCCGGGCGCCGCTCCGCCGGGCCCGGTCGACCAGATCGGACGTGGTCCCGAGGACGACCACGGCGGCCTTCACGACCCGCCGCTCCAGCAGCCGCAGCAGGTGCGCCCGCGCTCCTTCGGCGTGGGCGCGGTTGTGCCACGTGACGACGAGCGGGGTGCGGCGGCCGCTGAGGGCGAGGACGGCGCGGAAGGAGGCGTGCAGGCCGTGCGCGTGGACCAGGTCGGCGTCCGCGCAGGCGGCTCGCAGCGCGGCGACGGACGCCGGGTCGCTGCTGCGGGGCACGTGCACGTGTTCGGCACCGGTGCCCGTGAAGTCGTAGGTGTGATCGGCCTCGACGGGGGCGCACACCGTGACCCGCACGCCCCGCGCGACGAGCCCGGAGGCCAGGGAGCGCACATGCGCGCTACTGGCGGCATTGCCTCCGCCGAGCACCTGCACGGTGCGCAGCGGCGACTGGCCGTGCGGTGAGTGGCTGCTCACGGGGGTCACGTGGCCGGGGCTCCTGGTTCGGCGACGGGCGGTCACGAAGAAAGTACAGAAGGATCGGGCGGAGGGGGTGTACCGCACGCTTCCTACGCGTTCCGTCTCAAGGATGCCAGCACGTACGGGTGTTCCGACAACGCGGGAAGGTGTGGGGGCTGTGCGGAAGGGCAACAGGGGCGCGGGGATCACCCGTACGAGTGAGGGGGCGGGGGGTTCTGTGGTGGGTGAGGCGGGAGGGGTGCGTGCAGCGGGCCGCGTGCGAGGAAGCACGCTCACAGACCGCCCGAGCCCGCCCCGTCCAAGAAGGCACACTCACACACCGCCCCGCCCGTCCGGCAGTACCGCACCGGCGGCGCCGATCGTGGCGGCGGCCAGTTCCGCTCCAGGCCCTGGGCGCACCAACCCCGGTACCACGAGGGCGAGTACGGAGCACCCTGCACCCCTACGGAACGGCCCGCTAGCCGTCCGCCCGCGCCGTCGCCAGCAACTCCTCCGCATGCGCCCGTGCCGTCTCCGAGTCCTCCTGGCCGGCCAGCATCCGGGACAACTCCCGTACCCGGTCCTCGCCTTCGAGGACCTTCACGCCGGAGCGGGTGACGGAGCCGTCGTTGGTCTTCTCCACCAGCAACTGCCGGTCGGCGAAGGCCGCCACCTGGGGCAGGTGGGTCACGACGACGACCTGCGCGGTCTTCGCGAGCTTCGCGAGGCGGCGCCCGATCTCGACCGCCGCCTTGCCGCCGACGCCCGCGTCGACCTCGTCGAAGAGGTAGGTCGGGACGGGGTCGGTCCCGGCGAACACGACCTCCACGGCGAGCATCACGCGCGACAGTTCACCGCCGGACGCGCCCTTGGCGATGGGCCGCGGCGGAGCGCCCGGATGCGGGGCGAGGAGCAGTTCGACCTCGTCGACGCCCGAGGGGCCGTAGGCGACCGCACGGCCCCCGACCTCGACGCCCACCGGGTCCTCGGTCTGGCGGATCTCGAACGACACACGCGCGTGCGGCATCGCCAGGGAAGCCAACTCCGCGGTCACCGCCGCGGCGAACCGCTCGGCGGCTTCCGTACGCGCGTCGGTCAACGCCTGGGCGAGGCCGCCCAGTTCACCGCGCAGGGCGTCCCGCTCGACGGTCAGTTCGTCGATGCGCTCGTCGTCGCCGTCGAGTTCGGTGAGCCGCGAGGCACCCTGCTCGGCGTACGCGAGCACGGCGGTGATGTTCTCGCCGTACTTCCGGGTGAGCGTGTTGAGGGCGGCCCGGCGTTCCTCGACTGCGGCCAGCCGCAGCGGATCGGCGTCCAGGTCGTCGGCGTATCCCGCCAACTCCCCCGCCACATCGCCCAGAAGGATGCCGATCTCACCGATCCGGTCGGTGAGCGAGGCCAGTTCGGAGTCGTGCGACCGTACGGCCTCCAGGGCCCGCTGCGCACCCGCGACGAGGGTCGCCGCGTCGATGCCCTCGGGGTCCTCGGGGTTGCCCGCGAGCGCGGCGTGCGCGGCCGTGGCGGCGGACGCCAACGCCTCGGCGTGCCCGAGCCGTTCGGCCTCGGCGGCGAGTTCGACGTCCTCACCGGGACGCGGCTCCACACCCGCGATCTCGTCCAGGCCGTAGCGCAACATGTCGGCTTCCTGGGCCCGTTCACGCGCACGCGTGGTGATCTCGTCCAGCTCGACGGCGACCGCGCGCAGCCGCCGATACGCCTCCGCGTACTTCGTGAGCGGCCCGGTGACGGCGTCCCCGGCGTACCGGTCGAGCGCCTGCCGCTGCCGGGACTGCTTCAGCAGCCCCTGCTGGTCGGTCTGCCCGTGCACGGCGACCAGCTCGTCCGCCAGCTCCGCGAGCACCCCCACCGGCACGGACCGCCCGCCCAGGTGCGCCCGGGAGCGCCCTTCGGCGGAAACGGTACGGCTGATGAGCAGCGTCCCGTCCTCCAGCTCGGCGCCGGCCTCCTCGGCGCGCAGCACGGCGGAGCCGCCGGGAGGCACGGAGATCCGTCCCTCCACGACCGCGTTCTTCGCCCCGATCCGCACCAGCGCCGGGTCCGCCCGCCCCCCGAGCAACAGCCCGAGGCTGGTGACGACCATGGTCTTGCCCGCACCGGTCTCACCCGTGACAGCGGTGAACCCCGGCGACAACTCGACAACAGCGTCGTCGATGACTCCGAGCGACCGTATCCGCATCTCTTCCAGCACGGTGAAGACCTTACGAGGTAGGGCGGGAGAAGCGCGAGGCACCCTGTCACCCGGTGGAGTGTCCCCACCTGTTTTTTGTTTTCAGGGGCGCGGGGAACTGCGCGCTCAGCCCCCACCGGGCCCGCGCTTAGTGAGGAGCCCCACGCCACCCGGAAACAGGCAACGCGAACTTCGCAACAAGCCGATCGGTAAACGACGCATGGTGCAGCCGAGCAAGCCGCACGGGAACAGCCCCCCGCCGAACCTCAACCCGAGCCCCAGCAGGCAGTTCAACAGTCCGCCGCCCGTCACACCACAAAACCCCCGGAGGGATGTGCGGCAACACCTCAACGGCAAGCACAGAATCCGGCGAGGTCACCAACGGCTTCGCGAACAGCGCGTGCGCACTGATAGGCACCATCAGCAACGCCTCGACTTCGGGCCACACCACAGGCCCACCGGCAGAGAAGGCGTACGCGGTAGACCCGGTGGGCGTCGCACAAACAATCCCATCGCACCCGAACCCCGTCACCGGGCGCCCATCAATCTCCAGCACGACCTCAAGCAGCTTCTCGGCGCCGGCCTTCTGCACCGCCGCCTCGTTCAGCGCCCAGTCCGTGTGCACGATGTTGCCGTTCTTGTGCACGACGACATCGACGGTCATCCGCTCCTCGACCTCGTACGCCCGGGTGACCACCCGGTCCACGACCTTGTCGAGATCGTCCCGCTCCGCCTCCGCGAGGAACCCCACGCTGCCGAGGTTGACGCCGAGCATCGGCACCCCGGACGCCCGCGCGAACTCCGCGCCGCGCAGCAGCGTGCCGTCGCCGCCGAGAACGATGAGCAGCTCGCAGCCCTCAAGGCACTGCGGGGTAGCCTCGGTGACCGTCTCCACCTCGTCGGGCAGCGGCAGGTCGCGTGCCTCGTACTCCAGGACGCGCACTCCGATACCGGACTGGAGCAGCCCCTTGACGACCAGCTCCGCGCTCCGGATGGCCGCAGGCCGACCCGTGTGCGCGAGCAGGAAAACAGTACGAGCTCGGTTCTGTGTCAACGCGGCCCCTCCGCCACTGCACGGTCAACATCGGCCGGGTCCAGCTCGGGTGCGCCGGCCCGCAGCCACAGAAAGTACTCGACATTCCCGGAGGGCCCGGGCAGCGGGCTGGCGGTCACGCCCTCCACCCCGAGCCCCAGTTCCGCGGCCCGCCGGGCGACACCGCGCACGGCCTCGGCCCGGAGTTCGGGGCTGCGTACGACACCGCCGCTCCCCAGCCGTTCCTTCCCCACCTCGAACTGCGGCTTGACCATCATCACCAGGTCCGCGTCGGGCTTCGTGCACCGCGCCAAGGCGGGCAGCACCAGCCCGAGCGGGATGAAGGACAGATCCCCCACGACTAGATCCACAGGCTCCCCATCGATCGCTTCAAGCGTCAACTCGCGTACGTTCGTACGGTCCTTGACGGTGACGCGTTCATCGCTCTGAAGAGACCACGCGAGTTGTCCGTATCCGACGTCGACCGCCACGACCTGCGTGGCACCCGCGCGCAGCAGCACATCGGTGAAGCCTCCGGTGGACGCGCCGGCGTCCAGCGCCCGCCGGCCCTCCACCACGAGTCCCCGCGGTACGAAGACCTCCAGCGCGCCCGCGAGCTTGTGGCCGCCCCGCGAGACGTAGTCGGGGTCGCCGTCATCCGCTACGACGACGATGGCCGCCGCGGTCTCCACCTGGGTGGCGGGCTTGGTCGCGACGGTCTTGCCGACGGTGACCCGGCCGGCCGCGATCAACTGGCTCGCGTGCTCCCGCGACCGCGCGAGCTTCCGTCGGACCAGCTCGGCGTCGAGACGTCGGCGTGCCACTCCTGCCACGTTCGGTTCAGCTCCTGCGGTCGTACGTCGATGGGGGCGCCGGAGGTCCCGGGCGGGCGTCGAGCGCGGTGAGCGCGTCGCGCAGCCCCCGGTGTACATCCTCGTACACCTCGACATGCCCGTCCGTGGCGAGGTGGTCGGTGTCGGCCAGCCGCCCGAGCTGGGCGTCGACGTCGGCGTTGCCGCTCGGGGCGCGGTCCACGTTCAGGGGCTCGGGGGCGGCGGGGTCGTATGTGGGCTCCGCCTCCGGAACGGCCTCCGGAAGGCCCTCCGCCACGGCCCCGACCTCGGCCTCGGGCAATGAGTCGCTCATGCCCAGACGCTACCCCGAAGGCCTGGGGTACCGTCGATCACGATGGCAACGATCGAAGAGTGCCGCGTCGCACTCGAAAAGCTCTCGGACAACATGCAGAAGGCCGATGGGAATGTCCGCGCCGCCGCGGCCATGGACCGTTCGGTCAGCTGCCGGATCACCGACCTCGACATCACGTTCGTCGGCCGGCTCACCGGTGGCCGGATCGTGGTGGACGAGACCGTGCAGGGCCTTCCGGCGGAGAAGGCCCAGATCAGGCTGACCATGGCCGGTGACGACCTGGTCGCCATGGTCGACGGCGGCCTGAACTTCGCGAAGGCCTGGGGCTCGGGCCGGGTGAAGCTGGAGGCCAACGTGTTCGACCTGTTCCGCCTCAGGAAACTTCTGTAGCCACCGCTGCGGCCCCTGCCCCCGCCGTGGCTTCCGCACGCGCGCGTGCCTTGCGCGCCGCCGGCACCACCAGCGGCGTCCCCGTCTCCGGGTCGTCGATGACCTGACAGCGCAGCCCGAAGACCTCCTCGACCAGCTCGGCCGTGACGATGTCGCCCGGCGCGCCCTGCGCGATGACCGCGCCCTCCCGCAGCGCGATGAGGTGGGTGGCGTACCGGGCCGCGTGGTTGAGGTCGTGCAGCACCGCGACCAGGGTGCGGCCCTGCTCCTCGTGCAGTTCGGCGCACAGGTCGAGGACGTCGATCTGGTGCTGGATGTCCAGGTAGGTGGTCGGCTCGTCGAGCAGCAGCAGGGGCGTCTGCTGGGCGAGCGCCATCGCGATCCACACGCGCTGCCGCTGCCCGCCGGACAGTTCGTCGACATAGCGATCGGCCAGCTCGGCGACACCGGTCTGCGCCATCGACTCCTGTACGACCCGCTCGTCCTCGCTCGACCACTGGCGCAGGATGCCCTGGTGCGGGTACCGGCCGCGGCCCACCAGGTCGCCGACGGTGATCCCGTCGGGCGCGATCGACGACTGCGGGAGCAGACCCAGGGTGCGCGCGACCTTCTTCGCCGGCATCGACTGGATGACCTGCCCGTCGAGGAGCACCCGGCCCTCGTTCGGCTTCAGCATCCGCGACAGGGCCCGCAGCAGTGTGGACTTGCCGCACGCGTTCGGGCCGACGATCACCGTGAAGGAGTTGTCGGGTATCTCCACCGACAACTCGCGTGCGATGACGCGCTGGTCGTAGGCGAGGGTGACGTTCTCGGCGGACAGGCGGTTCACGGTGCTCCTTCGATTGTTCAGCCCGCTGCTGAGGCCGCGCTGGTCGGTCTGGTTGCGCTGGTCGGTCTGGTTGCTCATATCCGGCCCGCCTTGCGCTCGGTGACCAGGAGCCACAGCAGGTAGACCCCGCCGAGGACTCCGGTGACCACGCCCACGGGCAACTGGTCGGCGCCGAACGCCCGTTGGGACGCCCAGTCGGCGGTGACCAGCAGGGTGGCGCCCATGCACAGCGAGGGCACCAGGTTGGGACCCGGCGAGCGGGTCAGGCGCCGGGCGAGCTGCGGTGCCGTGAGGGCCACGAAGCCGACCGGTCCGGCGGCGGCGGTCGCGGCCGAGGTGAGCAGCACGGCGGCCACCATCAGCAGCAGCCGTACGCGCTCGACGCGCACCCCGAGGGCGTACGACACGTCGTCGCCCATCTCCATCATCCGCAGCCCGCGCGCGTTGGCGAGAACGAGCGGCAGAAGTACGGCGCACAGCGCGAGGAGGGGCCAGACCTGGGTCCAGTCACGGCCGTTGAGGGAACCGGTCATCCACACGACCGCGCGGGCCGCGTCGACGAGGTCGGCCTTGGTGAGCAGATAGCCGTTGACCGCGGTGACGACGGCGGAGACGCCGATGCCGACCAGGACGAGCCGGTACCCGTGCACCCCCTGCTTCCAGGCGAGCAGATAGATCGCGGCCCCGGTGACCAGACCGCCGACGAGCGCCCCGAGGGTGACGGCGGTCGCGCTGCCGGAGAACAGCACGATCATGACGAGCGCCCCGGCCGTGGACCCCTGCGAGAGGCCGAGCACGTCCGGACTGCCCAGCGGATTGCGGGAGATGGACTGGAACAGCGCACCGCCGAGCCCGAGCGAGGCACCGACAAGCAGCCCGACGAGGACACGCGGCAGCCGCAGCTCGTTGACGATGAACTCCTGACCCGCGTCACCGCCCCCGAACAGCGTCTTGAGCACGTCCCCGGCGGAGATCGGGAAGTCCCCGGTACCGATCAGCACCACACTCGCGGCGAGCGCGCAGACCAGGAGAAGGACGACGACCGTGAAGGCACGGGGGTCGAGGCGGACGGAGAGGCCGCCGGTCCGGACAGCCCGCGTACGGAGCGCCCGAGTCGGCGTGGCCTCCGCAACCGGGCCGCCCTGCGCCGCCGTAGAAGAGGGATTCACAGCTGAGTCGTCCTTCGGCGCCGCACCAGATAGATGAAGACCGGACCGCCGATGACCGCGGTGACGATGCCGACCTGAAGCTCCGCGGGCCGCGCGATCAACCGGCCCAGGACGTCGGCCCCGAGCAGCAGCACGGGCGACAGGATCGTGGCGTACGGCAGGATCCAGCGCAGGTCGGGGCCGGTGAAGGAGCGCACCACGTGCGGCACCATCAGGCCGACGAACACGATCGGGCCGCAGGCCGCGGTCGCCGCGCCGCACAGCACGGTCGCGGAGAGCATGGCGAGCGCCCGGGTGCGGTTGAGGTTGGCGCCGAGGGCGCGGGCGGTGTCGTCGCCCATCGCGACCGCGTTCAGCGGCCGGGCGAGCAGCAGCGAGATCACCGTGCCGACCGCGAAGAACGGCGCGACCTGTGTGATCGTCGAGCCGCTGGCCGAGGCCAGTGAACCGACCGTCCAGAAGCGCATCTTGGACAGCGCCGCGTCGTCCATGATCATGACGGCCTGGAGATAGCCGTAGAGCGCGGCGCTGATCGCGGTGCCGGCGAGCGCGAGTCGCACGGGGGTGGCGCCCCGGCTGCCGCCCAGGAACCAGACCAGCGCGCCGACCACGGCCGCGCCCGCGAAGGCGAACCAGACGTAGCCGCTCAGCGAGGTGACACCGAAGTACGTGATCGCGGTGACGACCGCGGCCGAGGCACCGGCGTTGATGCCGAGCAGGCCGGGGTCGGCGAGGGGGTTGCGGGTGAGCGCCTGGAGGACGGCGCCGGAGAGGCCGAGCGCGGCACCGGCGAGCAGCCCGAGGACCGTACGGGATATCCGGTCGCCGACCACGACGTCCGCGTACGTCCCCGAGTCATGGAACAGGCCGTGCCACACATCCCCCAACGGCAGCGATTTCGCGCCGATCGCGATGCTCGCCAGAGCCACGAGGACCAGGAGCGCCACGGCGGCGAAGAGCCCAAGGACCCGTATCGCCCGGCGGGTTGGGGGCGCGGGGGCGGTCTCCGCGCGCTGTTCTGGGGGACTGTCGACCAACACGAGGTTAGGTTAGCCTACCCTCGCATGCGAGCCGAAAGGCGAGTCCCGCTCGACCGCCGTTCAGCGCCCTGGATGCCGACTCCCCCGTGTCACAACCCCAGTCGCGCCAGCGCCTTCTCCGCGTCCAGCGCGCAAGAACCGTCCCCCGCCGCCGTCCAGGCCGCCGCACACAGCGCCCGGAGCCCGTCCAGAGGCTCACCCTCACCGTCGAGTTCCAGTCGGTCGCGGCCCGCCGTCGCCGTCCAGCCACCGCACCGGAAGCCGTCTCCCGCCCCGGTGACCTCGGGCTGCCCGGTGAGCATGCCCCGCAGATCGGCGTCGACGTACGTCGGCCGGTGCTGCGGGGGCGCCGCAAGGAGCTGCGCGCCGTCGGTCACACCGGTCAGCACGAGCAGCGAATCGACCTCACCGTTGAACGCCCCCTCGATGTCCGTGTCCAGCCGGTCCCCCACGACCAACGGCCGCTCGGCGCCCGTCCGCAGGATCGTCTCCTTGTGCATCGGCGGCAACGGCTTCCCCGCCACCTGCGGCTCGGCCCCGGTCGCTATCCGTACGACCTCCACCGCCGCGCCGTTGCCCGGCGCGATACCGCGCGCGCTCGGGATCGTCAGGTCGGTGTTGGACGCGAACCACGGCACCCCGCGCGCGATGGCGTAACAGGCCTCCGCGAACCGCCCCCAGGCCAGGTCGGGACCGCCGTAGCCCTGCGCGACCGCCACCGGCTCGTCGTCCGCCGAGTCGACGGGCTCAAGCCCGCGCTCACGCAGCGCGACCCGCAGCCCCTCCCCGCCGATCACCAGCACGCGCGAACCCGCCGGCACCTGCTCGCTGATCAGCCGGGCGACGGCCTGCGCGGAGGTGATGACGTCGTCGGCCCCGGTCGGTATCCCCAGCTCGGTGAGATGCTCGGCCACGGCATCCGGCGTCCGCAGCGCGTTGTTGGTGACGTAGGCGAGCCGCATGCCGCCCGCGCGGGCGGTGGCGAGCGAGTCGACCGCGTGGGCGATCGCGTTGCCTCCCGCGTACACCACCCCGTCGAGGTCGAGCAGCGCAGTGTCGTACGCCTCGCTCAGGGCCCGGGCACTGCCCTCGGGGCTCGTCCTGACGCTCTGGCTCATTCCACATCGCTCCTCGTTCGATCGCTTTCACCCGATCATCCCGCATGCCACTGACACACGTACGATGCCGGGATGAACACCGCAGGTCACTCGGAAGCAACGGAGCGCCGAGGCCTGGAACTCACCCCGTTCCGAGGCCTTCGCTACGATCCCGACCTGGTCGGCAGCCTCGCCGCCGTGACGTCCCCACCGTACGACGTGGTCGTACGCCCCGACGGCCTGCACCACCTCCAGGACTCCGACCCGCACAACATCGTCCGGCTGATCCTCCCGCAGGCCGTCACCCCGAGCGCCCGCAACGAACAGGCCGCCGACACCCTGCACCGCTGGCTCTCCGAGGGAGTCCTCACCACCGACCCCGAGCCCGGCCTGTACGTCTACGAACAGCGCGACGGCAACGGCCTGTTGCAGCGCGGCGTCATCGGCGCCCTGCGCCTGTCGGACCCGTCGGAGGGTGTGGTCCTGCCCCACGAGGACGTCATGCCGCATGTGGTCGCCGACCGCGCGGCCCTCATGCGCGCCACCTCCGCGAACCTCGAACCCCTGCTCCTGACCTACCGGGGCAACGGCTCACCGGCCGACACGACGACGGTGGTCGAGCGCATCGCCGAGGACCCCGCCCTCCTCTCGACGACTACGGAGGACGGCTACAGCCACCGCCTCTGGTCCGTCACCGACCCCACCGACCTGGCCCGCATCCAGCAGGACCTCGCCCACCACCAGGCCCTGATCGCCGACGGCCACCATCGCTGGGCCACGTATCGACGTCTACGCGCGGAGCATCCCTCCCCCAGCCCCTGGGACTACGGCCTGGTCCTCCTCGTCGACACGGCCCGCTACCCGCTCCGCGTCCGCGCGATCCACCGCCTCCTGCACGGCGTCCCGGTGTCCGACGCCCTGACGGCCCTGGACGGCCTGTTCCGCGTACGGCACCTGGACGTGCCCCTCCCGGAGGCCCTGGAGGCCCTCGCCGACGCGGCCTGCGAGGGCAACGCCTTCCTCCTGGCCGGCGACGGCGCCTTCCACCTGGTCGACCACCCGGACCCGGACCTCCTGGCCCGCACGATCCCGGCCGACCGCCCCGCCGCCTGGCGCACCCTGGACGCCACGGTCCTGCACGCCACCCTCCTGGACCACGTCTGGCACATCCCTGAGGACGACCCGGCCCACATCGCCTACATCCACGACACCGCCGCCACGGTCCGCAAGGCCGAACGCGACGGCGGTACGGCCGTGTTGATGCACCCCGTCCGCGAGGAGGTCGTACGCGACCTGGCCCGCCAGGGCGTCACGATGCCCCGCAAGTCGACGTCCTTCGGCCCGAAACCGGCCTCGGGACTGGTGCTGCGCGCGCTGGACGTCTGAGCCGCGGCCATCGACACCGGAAACGCGAAAGGGCGGGACCCCAGATGCAGGGGTCCCGCCCTTGTCACTTCACTGACGTAGGTCAGTTCTTGTCATCGTCTTCTTCTTTAAGAAGGACATCTTCCTTGACGACGTCTTCGTCGGCCTCGGTCTCGGCCGCGGCTTCGACCTCGTCGTCGTCCTCGTCCTCGATGTCGTCGTCCTCGTCCTCATCGTCCAACTCGTCGACTACGGAGACGTCGTCCTGAGGCTCGACCTCGTCGACCTCGATCTCAGCGTCGATCTCGGTGTCACTGTCGTCCTCGTCCTCGTCCTCGACGAACGCGTCGACGAACTCGACACCGTCCATCTCGGCGAGCCGGTCCGACGCGTCCGTGCTGCCGTCCTTGTCGGACTCCACGGCCTTGGCGAACCACTCCCGCGCCTCGCCCTCACGCCCGGCGGCGAGCAGGGCATCGGCGTAGGCGTACCGCAGGCGCGCGGTCCACGGCTGCACGGTGTTCGAGGCCAATTCCGGGCTCTGCAACGTGACGATGGCCGCGTCGAGCTGGTCCATGTCACGCCGGGCGCCGGCCGCGACGAGCCGCATCTCGACCTGCCCGGCCTTGTCGAGCTTGTGCACCTCGGCGGCGCCGGCCATCTCCAGCGCCTTCTCGGGCCGCCCGAGCCCACGCTCACAGTCGGCCATCACGGGCCACAGGTCCACGCTGCCGGTCATCCGCCGCGCGGCCCGGAACTCGGCCAGCGCCTCGCTGTACTTCTGGTTCGCGTACGCGGCGAACCCGGCCGCCTCACGTACGGCGGCGACACGCGACGCCAGACGCAGGGCGATCTTCGAGTAGGCGTAGGCGGCCTCGGGGTCCTCGTCGATGAGCCTGGCGACCATCACCAGGTTCTTGGAGACATCCTCCGCGAGCCCCTTCGGCAGACTCATCAGCTCCTGCCGTACGTCCTTGTCGATCTCCTCGCCCGTGACGTCCTCGGGGATCGGCAGCCGCTTGATCGGCTCACGGTCCCGCTCCCGCTCGTCCCGGAACCGGCTGCCGCCACCGCGGCGGTCGTCGCCCCGACGGTCGTCACGCCGGTCATCGCGGCGGTCGTCACGCCGGAACGGAGGCCGCTCACCCCGGTTGTCGTCCCGCCGGAAGGCCGGACGATCGCCGCCGCGGTCATCCCGACGGGGGCCGGCGGGCCGGTCGTCACGACGCGGAGCCGCGGAGCGGTCATCCCGGCGGGGACCGGAGGGCCGGTCGTCACGACGAGGAGCAGCGGAACGGTCATCACGCCCACGGAAACCACCACGGTCGCCACGGTCGTCGTCACGCCGGAAGGCAGGACGCTCGCCCCGGTTGTCGCCGCGGTCGTCGCGACGGAACGGAGGCCGCTCACCCCGGTTGTCGTCCCGACGGAAGGCCGGCCGCTCACCACCGCGGTCATCACGACGCGGACCGGCCGGACGGTCGTCGCGGCGGGGGTAGCTGCCACGGTCACCACGGTTGTCGTCACGCCGGAAAGCGGGACGGTCACCGTCACGACGGTCGTCCCTACGGTCATCACGACGGAAGGGCGGACGCTCGCCACCCCGGTTGTCGCCGCGGTCGTCACGCCGGAACGGCGGACGCTCACCACGGTTGTCGTCACGCCGGAAGGCCGGACGATCGCCGCCGCGGTCATCACGACGAGGGCCGGCGGGCCGGTCGTCACGACGCGGAGCCGCGGAACGGTCGTCACGGCCACGGTAGCCACCACGATCGTCACTGCCACGGCTGTCGCTACGGCGGTCATCGCGCCGGTCGTCACGACGGGGGTAGCTGCCACGGTCACCGCGGTCGTCGTCGCGACGGAAAGCGGGACGCTCGCCGCGGTTGTCGCCTCGGTTGTCGCTGCGGTCGTCGCGACGGAACGGAGGCCGCTCGCCACGACTGTCGTCACGCCGGAAACCACCACCGCCACCGCGGTTGTCGTCACGCCGGAACGGCGGACGCTCGCCACGGCTGTCATCGCGCCGGAAACCACCGCGATCACCACCACCACGGTTGTCGTCGCGACGCTCGCCACCCCGGTTGTCACTGCGGTCGTCACGGCGGAACGCGGGCCGCTCACCACGGTTGTCGTCCCGACGGAAACCACCGGGACGCCCTCCGCGCTCGCCACCGCGGTCATCTCGACGGGGACCGGACGGACGGTCGTCACGACGCGGCCCCGCAGGACGGTCATCCCGACGCGGACCCGCAGGACGGTCATCCCGACGCGGGCCGGCGGAGCGGTCGTCACGGCCACGGAAACCACCGCGATCGCCACCGCCACCACTGCTGGGACCGCCACTGCTACGGTCGTCGCGGCGAGGGGCGCCACCGCGGTTGTCGTCGCGACGGCCGTAGCCACCGCGATCGTTGCTGCCGCCGCGGTCGCCGCGGCCACCACTGTCCCGTCGCCGCTCCTCGCGCTCGGGCCGGTCCTCGGGAGAGTTGGTGGACATCGGTGACTCCTGTCTTCGGTACCGCAAGTCATTCTCGCGCAGCCAGCTACTCGGCGCGCTCCGGACTGTGTTTCTGAGAGTTTCTGGAAAAACAAAAGGACCCCTGGTCCCAGCGTGAACGCTGGGACCAGGGGTCCTCCAAATATTGTTCGGCGGCGTCCTACTCTCCCACAGGGTCCCCCCTGCAGTACCATCGGCGCTGTGAGGCTTAGCTTCCGGGTTCGAAATGTAACCGGGCGTTTCCCTCACGCTATGACCACCGAAACCCTAATGGTTTCGAGCGAACAAGCACACTTTTCTGTTGTGTGGTTCAAGCTCTAGCCGACAACTGTTCGTTGTCTCAGAACTAACACAGTGGACGCGAGCAACTGAGGACAAGCCCTCGGCCTATTAGTACCGGTCACCTCCACCCATTACTGGGCTTCCAGATCCGGCCTATCAACCCAGTCGTCTACTGGGAGCCTTAACCCCTCAAGGGGGTGGGAACACTCATCTCGAAGCAGGCTTCCCGCTTAGATGCTTTCAGCGGTTATCCCTCCCGAACGTAGCCAACCAGCCATGCCCTTGGCAGAACAACTGGCACACCAGAGGTTCGTCCGTCCCGGTCCTCTCGTACTAGGGACAGCCCTTCTCAATGTTCCTGCGCGCGCAGCGGATAGGGACCGAACTGTCTCACGACGTTCTAAACCCAGCTCGCGTACCGCTTTAATGGGCGAACAGCCCAACCCTTGGGACCGACTCCAGCCCCAGGATGCGACGAGCCGACATCGAGGTGCCAAACCATCCCGTCGATATGGACTCTTGGGGAAGATCAGCCTGTTATCCCCGGGGTACCTTTTATCCGTTGAGCGACGGCGCTTCCACAAGCCACCGCCGGATCACTAGTCCCGACTTTCGTCCCTGCTCGACCCGTCGGTCTCACAGTCAAGCTCCCTTGTGCACTTACACTCAACACCTGATTGCCAACCAGGCTGAGGGAACCTTTGGGCGCCTCCGTTACTCTTTAGGAGGCAACCGCCCCAGTTAAACTACCCATCAGACACTGTCCCTGATCCGGATCACGGACCCAGGTTAGACATCCAGCACGACCAGACTGGTATTTCAACGACGACTCCCCCTGAACTGGCGTCCAGAGTTCACAGTCTCCCAGCTATCCTACACAAGCCGAACCGAACACCAATATCAAACTGTAGTAAAGGTCCCGGGGTCTTTCCGTCCTGCTGCGCGAAACGAGCATCTTTACTCGTAGTGCAATTTCACCGGGCCTATGGTTGAGACAGTCGAGAAGTCGTTACGCCATTCGTGCAGGTCGGAACTTACCCGACAAGGAATTTCGCTACCTTAGGATGGTTATAGTTACCACCGCCGTTTACTGGCGCTTAAGTTCTCAGCTTCGCCACCCCGAAGAGTGACTAACCGGTCCCCTTAACGTTCCAGCACCGGGCAGGCGTCAGTCCGTATACATCGCCTTACGGCTTCGCACGGACCTGTGTTTTTAGTAAACAGTCGCTTCTCGCTGGTCTCTGCGGCCACCCCCAGCTCAAGGAGTAAATCCTTTCACCGGTGATGGCCCCCCTTCTCCCGAAGTTACGGGGGCATTTTGCCGAGTTCCTTAACCATAGTTCACCCGAACGCCTCGGTATTCTCTACCTGACCACCTGAGTCGGTTTAGGGTACGGGCCGCCATGAAACTCGCTAGAGGCTTTTCTCGACAGCATAGGATCATCCACTTCACCACAATCGGCTCGGCATCAGGTCTCACCCTTGTGTCATCCGGATTTGCCTAGATGACGGGCTACACCCTTACCCCGGGACAACCACCGCCCGGGATGGACTACCTTCCTGCGTCACCCCATCACTCACCTACTACCATCTTGGGCCGGCGGCTCCACCACTTTCCATTCCCCGAAGGGTCCGGAACGGCTTCACGGCCTTAGCATTAATGGGCTCGATGTTTGACGCTTCACAGCGGGTACCGGAATATCAACCGGTTATCCATCGACTACGCCTGTCGGCCTCGCCTTAGGTCCCGACTTACCCTGGGCAGATCAGCTTGACCCAGGAACCCTTAGTCAATCGGCGCACACGTTTCTCACGTGTGTATCGCTACTCATGCCTGCATTCTCACTCGTGAACCGTCCACCACTAGCTTCCGCTGCGGCTTCACCCGGCACACGACGCTCCCCTACCCATCCATACAGGCGTTGGCCCTATTGTATGAATGACACGACTTCGGCGGTACGCTTGAGCCCCGCTACATTGTCGGCGCGGAATCACTAGACCAGTGAGCTATTACGCACTCTTTCAAGGGTGGCTGCTTCTAAGCCAACCTCCTGGTTGTCTCTGCGACTCCACATCCTTTCCCACTTAGCGTACGCTTAGGGGCCTTAGTCGATGCTCTGGGCTGTTTCCCTCTCGACCATGGAGCTTATCCCCCACAGTCTCACTGCCGTGCTCTCACTTACCGGCATTCGGAGTTTGGCTAAGGTCAGTAACCCGGTAGGGCCCATCGCCTATCCAGTGCTCTACCTCCGGCAAGAAACACACGACGCTGCACCTAAATGCATTTCGGGGAGAACCAGCTATCACGGAGTTTGATTGGCCTTTCACCCCTAACCACAGGTCATCCCCCAGGTTTTCAACCCTGGTGGGTTCGGTCCTCCACGAAGTCTTACCTCCGCTTCAACCTGCCCATGGCTAGATCACTCCGCTTCGGGTCTTGAGCGCGCTACTAAATCGCCCTATTCGGACTCGCTTTCGCTACGGCTTCCCCACACGGGTTAACCTCGCAACACACCGCAAACTCGCAGGCTCATTCTTCAAAAGGCACGCAGTCACGAGAGTGCATGCGAGCATGCACTCCGACGCTCCCACGGCTTGTAGGCACACGGTTTCAGGTACTATTTCACTCCGCTCCCGCGGTACTTTTCACCATTCCCTCACGGTACTATCCGCTATCGGTCACCAGGGAATATTTAGGCTTAGCGGGTGGTCCCGCCAGATTCACACGGGATTTCTCGGGCCCCGTGCTACTTGGGTGTCTCTCAAACGAGCCGTTGATGTTTCGACTACGGGGGTCTTACCCTCTACGCCGGACCTTTCGCATGTCCTTCGCCTACATCAACGGTTTCTGACTCGCCTCACAGCCGGCAGACTGTGAAAGAGAGATCCCACAACCCCGCATACGCAACCCCTGCCGGGTCTCACACGTATACGGTTTGGCCTCATCCGGTTTCGCTCGCCACTACTCCCGGAATCACGGTTGTTTTCTCTTCCTGCGGGTACTGAGATGTTTCACTTCCCCGCGTTCCCTCCACTTGCCCTATGTGTTCAGGCAAGGGTGACAGCCCATGACGACTGCCGGGTTTCCCCATTCGGAAACCCCCGGATCAAAGCCTGGTTGACGACTCCCCGGGGACTATCGTGGCCTCCCACGTCCTTCATCGGTTCCTGGTGCCAAGGCATCCACCGTGCGCCCTTAAAAACTTGGCCACAGATGCTCGCGTCCACTGTGCAGTTCTCAAACAACGACCAACCACCCATCACCCTGCCTCTTACGGCAAGTTCACTGGGGTCGGCACTGAAGGCAGCTTGTTACAGCCGTGCCCTCAGACACCCAACAGCGTGCCCGGCCCTGTCGCCACCCATGATCAGCTTTCCACGCCCCGAAGAGCAGTACTCGCAGCCATGAGATGACCGACAGTGCCGAATAATCAACGTTCCACCCTTGAGCAACCACCGTCGAACGTGTGCCGACGTAATGGCCCTGGACCACCAAGCAAGCTTGGCGGCCTAGATGCTCCTTAGAAAGGAGGTGATCCAGCCGCACCTTCCGGTACGGCTACCTTGTTACGACTTCGTCCCAATCGCCAGTCCCACCTTCGACAGCTCCCTCCCCACAAGGGGGTTGGGCCACCGGCTTCGGGTGTTACCGACTTTCGTGACGTGACGGGCGGTGTGTACAAGGCCCGGGAACGTATTCACCGCAGCAATGCTGATCTGCGATTACTAGCAACTCCGACTTCATGGGGTCGAGTTGCAGACCCCAATCCGAACTGAGACCGGCTTTTTGAGATTCGCTCCACCTCACGGTATCGCAGCTCATTGTACCGGCCATTGTAGCACGTGTGCAGCCCAAGACATAAGGGGCATGATGACTTGACGTCGTCCCCACCTTCCTCCGAGTTGACCCCGGCGGTCTCCTGTGAGTCCCCGTCACCCCGAAGGGCACGCTGGCAACACAGGACAAGGGTTGCGCTCGTTGCGGGACTTAACCCAACATCTCACGACACGAGCTGACGACAGCCATGCACCACCTGTACACCGACCACAAGGGGGGCACTATCTCTAATGCTTTCCGGTGTATGTCAAGCCTTGGTAAGGTTCTTCGCGTTGCGTCGAATTAAGCCACATGCTCCGCTGCTTGTGCGGGCCCCCGTCAATTCCTTTGAGTTTTAGCCTTGCGGCCGTACTCCCCAGGCGGGGAACTTAATGCGTTAGCTGCGGCACCGACGACGTGGAATGTCGCCAACACCTAGTTCCCACCGTTTACGGCGTGGACTACCAGGGTATCTAATCCTGTTCGCTCCCCACGCTTTCGCTCCTCAGCGTCAGTAATGGCCCAGAGATCCGCCTTCGCCACCGGTGTTCCTCCTGATATCTGCGCATTTCACCGCTACACCAGGAATTCCGATCTCCCCTACCACACTCTAGCTAGCCCGTATCGAATGCAGACCCGGGGTTAAGCCCCGGGCTTTCACACCCGACGTGACAAGCCGCCTACGAGCTCTTTACGCCCAATAATTCCGGACAACGCTTGCGCCCTACGTATTACCGCGGCTGCTGGCACGTAGTTAGCCGGCGCTTCTTCTGCAGGTACCGTCACTTTCGCTTCTTCCCTGCTGAAAGAGGTTTACAACCCGAAGGCCGTCATCCCTCACGCGGCGTCGCTGCATCAGGCTTTCGCCCATTGTGCAATATTCCCCACTGCTGCCTCCCGTAGGAGTCTGGGCCGTGTCTCAGTCCCAGTGTGGCCGGTCGCCCTCTCAGGCCGGCTACCCGTCGTCGCCTTGGTGAGCCATTACCTCACCAACAAGCTGATAGGCCGCGGGCTCATCCTGCACCGCCGGAGCTTTTAACCCCCACACATGAGTGCGGGAGTATTATCCGGTATTAGACCCCGTTTCCAGGGCTTGTCCCAGAGTGCAGGGCAGATTGCCCACGTGTTACTCACCCGTTCGCCACTAATCCCCACCGAAGTGGTTCATCGTTCGACTTGCATGTGTTAAGCACGCCGCCAGCGTTCGTCCTGAGCCAGGATCAAACTCTCCGTGAATGTTTTCCCGTAATCGGGATCGCATACACGAGAGCGGAACAGTCAGGCGGAATAAGCCCGACCGTTCACAACGTCCTCGCTGTATGTTTTCTTCAAAGGAACCTCGCCCCAGACATCAGATGATGACTGGAGACGGGGTATCAACATATCTGGCGTTGATTTTTGGCACGCTGTTGAGTTCTCAAGGAACGGACGCTTCCTTTGTACTCACCCTCTCGGGCTTTCCTCCGGGCTTTTCCCTTCGGTCTTGCGTTTCCGACTCTATCAGACCGTTTCCGGTCCCGATTCCCTGTCGGAGGGGATTGTCAAGGGCTTTGGGCTTTCGCCTGTCGGCCTTTCGACATTCACTACGTTAGCCGATCCCCTCGGCAACTCATAATCGAGTTCCGCGAGTTCGAATTCAGGCATGCAGGCACGCCGAATGCGCCCTCAGCGAGGGAGAGTCGTAAGTAGTGGGTTGGCCGCTTCCGGCTGCAGGCGATTGCCGTACCCGGGTCAAGCGGCTCGGGCTACATTACGCACCCCGCCAAGACGCGTCAACTTGGCCGACGTCGCGGCGTATGAGCCCGATACGGGCTAACCGTGGGGTCGTTGGTGATCCAGAACCGCCACGGGTGGACCGCGCCCTCGCCGGACACTCCGGTGCGGGGACCGTTGCTTACCTGATGGGAGGGGACGGGTGTACCGGCCAGCATCCTCAAGGGTGTCTCGCCCGTGGTGCACGCGTCCGTGCCGTCCAGGGAGCGGTCGACGTCCAGGGCGGTGGCCAGGCGGGCGGGGCCTTTGGCCAGTTCTTTGTCATTTCGGGCCGAGAGTCGACGTTTGCGAGCCAGCTCGACGCCCTCGACGATCTCGCCGGCGCGGAGCAGGACCCCCCTCGCCGTGCCCTCCGGGCCGCACACCAGGTTCATGCAGTGCCACATGCCGTAGGTGAAGTAGACGTACACGTACCCGGGCGGACCGAACATCACGCCGTTGCGGGCCGTCGGACCTCTGTATGCGTGTGACGCGGGGTCGTTGCCGCCGTCGTAGGCCTCGACCTCTGTGATGCGCAGGACGATCGGGCCGTCGGGCGTCGTACGGACGACGAGACGGCCCAGGAGGTCGGGGGCGACCTCCAGTACAGGGCGGTCGAAGAACTCTCTGGGGAGTGGCTTACGGTCCGGGGGCGCGATCATGGCGTCCGAGCCTAGTCCAGGCGTACTTGTGCCAAGGGGTGGTCAAGGTTCCGTCCGCTTGCCAGGGTGTGGCGCGGAACCGGGCGCGGTCGGTTCGCGTTTGTAGGGATCAAGGGTCCATACGTAAAGGGAGAGTCATGGCGTTCAAGAAGCTGCTCGCGAGCCTGGGGGCCGGCGGGGCTTCGGTGGAGACGGTGCTGACCGAGGTCAACGTCGTTCCGGGCGGTGTCGTCCAGGGTGAGGTGCGGATCCAGGGCGGGTCGGTGAACCAGGAGATCCAGGGGCTCTCCGTGGGACTGCAGGCCAAGGTCGAGATCGAGAGCGGCGACCAGGAGTACAAGCAGGACATCGAGTTCACGAAGGTGCGGCTGGGCGGCGCCTTCGAGCTGCGGGCGGGGACCGCGCACAACGTGCCGTTCGGTCTGGAGATCCCCTGGGAGACGCCGATCACGACGATCGACGGTCAGCCGCTGCGCGGAATGCACATCGGGGTGAGCACGGAGCTGGCGATCGCGCGGGCCGTGGACTCCAGTGACCTCGACGCGGTCAGCGTGCACCCGCTGCCGGCGCAGAAGGCGATCCTGGACGCCTTCATCCGGCTGGGCTTCCGCTTCAAGAACGCGGACATGGAGCGCGGTCACATCCGGGGGACGCGGCAGAAGCTGCCGTTCTACCAGGAGATCGAGTTCCACCCGCCGTCGCAGTACCGCGGCCTGAACCAGGTCGAGTTGAGCTTCGTGGCCGACGAGAACGCGATGGACGTCATCCTGGAGATGGACAAGAAGCCGGGCCTGTTCAGTGAGGGCAGTGACACCTTCCGGTCCTTCCAGGTGGGTCTGCACGACTTCCAGGGGACGGACTGGGCCGCGTACCTCAACCAGTGGCTGTCCGAGGTCGGCAGCAAGCGCAACTGGTTCTAGGCTCGGTATCCACTGAAGAAACCGATCAGGGAGGTACCGAGGTGACCGAGCTCAAGCGGCGGCCGCTCCCCCATGACTTCCACCCGCCCGTGCCGTCGTTCACGGTGACGAGCGAGGACGTCGACCCGGGGGCCACGCTCAAGGACGCTCAGGTCTACGCGGCCGGCAACACCTCGCCGCAGCTGCGGTGGGAGGGCTTCCCGCCCGAGACCAAGAGTTTCGCCGTGACCTGCTACGACCCGGACGCCCCTACGGGCAGCGGGTTCTGGCACTGGACGGTGTTCGACATCCCGGCCTCGGTGACCGAGCTGCCGGAGGGGGCGGGCAGCGGCAAGTTCGAGGGGCTGCCGGAGGGCGCCGTACAGGTGCGGAACGACTACGGGTCGAAGGACTTCGGCGGGGCCGCGCCGCCGCCCGGGGACGGGTCGCACCGTTATGTGTTCACGGTGTACGCCGTGGACGCGGAGAAGCTCGGTCCGGACTCGGACGTTTCTCCCGCGGTCGTCGGTTTCAACCTGCGGTTCCACACGCTGGCGCGTGCCCAGCTGATCGGTGAGTACGAGGTTCCCGCCGAAGACTGACGTTCATGGAACGTTTGCCCGCCTCTGGTCATGGAATTGATCAGGGGCGGGCATTTTTTATTGCGTTGTCCATCTCGGCGTGCCCGGCCAGAGTTGATCCAAGCCCGCCGTGCGGTGGGCCGGTTGCACATGGGAGGTGGGCTGGATGCGGGACACGCTGGTGCTGAACGCGAGCTTCGAGCCGCTGTCGACGGTGTCGTTGAATCGAGCCGTCGTTCTGGTGCTGCAGGACAAGGCTGTCGTCGAGCAGGCCCACCCCGAACTGCGTATGCGCGGAGCCGAGGTCGACATACCGGTCCCCCGGGTGATCCGGTTGTGCAGGTACGTCAGGGTGCCGTTCCGAAGACAAGCTCCGTGGTCGAGGCGCGGTGTGCTGGTCCGGGACCGGCACCGGTGCGCGTACTGCGGCAGGCGGGCGACGACGGTCGACCACGTGGTGCCGAGGGCGCAGGGGGGTCAGGACTCCTGGCTGAACACGGTGGCGTCGTGCGCGGAGGACAACCACCGCAAGGCGGCGCGGACTCCGGAGCAGGCGGGGATGCCGTTGCTGCGGCATCCGTTCGAGCCGACTCCGGCCGATGCGATGCTGTTGGCGCTGGGGACCGAGGACTTCGACGCGCTGCCTGAGTGGCTGGTGCAGCCGGCCGCGTAGGGCACGTGAACAGAACTGGGGTCCACCTCCCGCGGGAGGTGGACCCCAGTGTCGTAGGACGAGATCCTCAGTCGATGGACGGCTTCTCGCGACGTTGGCGGTCCGAATTGCCGCCCGAATTGCCGCCCGAATTGCCGGAGTTGCCTCCGTCGTTGCCCGAACCTCCGCCGAACGGGCCCACGTTGCCCATGGCGCCGGAGAGGCCCTTGAGGGCGTCGCCGATCTCGCTGGGGACGATCCAGAGCTTGTTGGCGTCACCTGCAGCGATCTTGGGCAGCATCTGGAGGTACTGGTAGGAGAGGAGCTTCTGGTCGGCGTCGCCCGCGTGGATCGCCTCGAAGACCGTACGGACGGCCTGTGCCTCACCCTCGGCGCGCAGGGCCGCGGCCTTGGCCTCACCTTCGGCGCGCAGGATCTGGGACTGCTTCTCACCTTCGGCGGTGAGGATGGCGGCCTGGCGCGTGCCTTCGGCGGTGAGGATGGCGGCGCGCTTGTCACGGTCGGCGCGCATCTGCTTCTCCATCGAGTCCTGGATGGAGGTGGGGGGCTCAATCGCCTTGAGCTCGACGCGGTTTACGCGGATGCCCCACTTGCCCGTCGCCTCGTCGAGGACTCCGCGCAGGGCCGCGTTGATCTCCTCGCGGGAGGTCAGGGTCCGCTCCAGGTCCATGCCGCCGATGATGTTGCGGAGCGTGGTGACCGTGAGCTGTTCGATCGCCTGGATGTAGCTGGCCACTTCGTAGGTCGCGGCCCGCGCGTCCGTCACCTGGTAGTAGATGACCGTGTCGATGTTGACGACCAGGTTGTCCTGCGTGATCACCGGCTGCGGCGGGAACGGTACGACCTGTTCGCGCAGGTCGATGCGGTTGCGGATCGTGTCGATGAACGGGACGACGATGTTGAGTCCCGCGTTGAGTGTCCGTGTGTAGCGGCCGAACCGCTCCACGATCGCGGCACTTGCCTGCGGGATGACCTGGATCGTCTTGATCAAAGCGATGAAGACCAACACCACCAGGATGATCAAGACGATGATGACCGGTTCCATCGTGCTCCCCGTACCCTTCTCCGCCTCGGCGCTTTCGGAAGATCTTATGGTTGTTGAAGATCTTGCTGGTCGAGTCTGTCAGACCGTCACGCAACTCGTGTGCTGTTCGGTTCAGTTGAGACCTGCGAGGTCACCAGTCGTGTCCTGCGAGGTCATCGGTTGAGTCCCGCAAGGTCAGATGACGATCGCGGTGGCTCCCTCGATCTCCACGACGTCCACCTCCTGGCCCGGTTCGTAGGCGCGGTCGGTGTCGAGCGAGCGGGCCGACCAGATCTCTCCGGCCAGCTTGATCCGGCCGCCGCCCGAGCTGTCGACGCGCTCCAGGACGACGGCCTGTTTGCCCTTCAAGGCATCGATGCCCGTGGCGAGTTGGGGCAGCGTCGCTCGGTGCCGGGTGGCGATGGGCCGTACGACCGCGATGAGGGCGACCGAGACGACGACGAAGACGAGGACCTGGACGACGACGTCCCCGCCGATCCCGGCGGTCGCCGCGGCGGCGACGGCGCCCACGGCGAACATGCCGAACTCCGGCATCGCGGTCACCACAAGGGGGATCCCGAGTGCTGCCGCGCCGACGAGCCACCACACCCATGCGCCGATGTCGTTCACATGGTCAATGGTAGGGCTGCGGGTCCCGTCACGGACAGGGCGCATATGTCCCTACACCCGCTTCTTACAAGGCAGTTCAGGCCATGGGGAGACCGTGAGCGGTCCAGCGGTCGCCGACCTGCTCCACGATGAGCGGGAGGCCGAAGCACAACGACAGGTTGCGGGCGGTGAGTTCGAGCTCCAGCGGGCCCGCGGCGAGGACCTTGCCCTGACGGATCAGCAGGACGTGGGTGAAGCCGGGGGCGATCTCCTCGACATGGTGCGTGACCATGATCATGGAGGGGGCGATCGGGTCGCGGGCGAGGCGGCCGAGGCGGCGTACGAGGTCCTCGCGGCCGCCGAGGTCGAGGCCGGCGGCGGGCTCGTCGAGGAGGAGCAGCTCGGGGTCGGTCATCAGGGCGCGGGCGATGAGGGTGCGCTTGCGCTCGCCCTCGGAGAGGGTGCCGAACCTGCGGTCCAGGTAGTCGCTCATGCCGAGGCGGTCGAGGAAGGCGCGGGCGCGCTGCTCGTCGATGTCCTCGTAGTCCTCGTTCCACCCGGCGGTCATGCCGTAGGCGGCGGTCAGGACGGTCTGGAGGACGGTCTGGCGCTTGGGGAGCTTCTCGGCCATGGCGATGCCGGCGACGCCGATGCGGGGGCGCAGTTCGAAGACGTCGACCTTGCCGAGGGTCTCGCCGAGGATGGTGGCGGTGCCGCTGCTGGGGAACAGGTAGCTGGACGCGACGTTCAGGAGCGTGGTCTTGCCGGCGCCGTTCGGGCCGAGGATGACCCAGCGCTCGCCCTCCTTGACCGACCAGGAGACCTGGTCCACCAGAGCCCGGCCCTCCCGGACCACGGTTACGTCCTCCAGCTCCAGAACATCGCTCATGAGCGCGCTGTCTCCCATTGCATCGTCGGCCTGTCTCGGCTGTCGCGTGCGCCGGTAGGCGCAGCCCTCGAAGAAATCTACGCCACCGGCCGGGCGGTCCATTCCATCGGTCCTGTCCTTAGGGTGGACGCCATGCTTTCGGAACCACGTTCAGGACGCCTCGCCGCCTGGGGAAATGCCCTGTTGGCCGGACTTGTCTCACCGGACGACGCCGTGCTCGCCATCGTGGGCGAGGACGCCGTGCACCGGGTGGAGGGACTGCCGGGCGAGTCGGCACCCGTCGGACTCACCCTCGCCCTGGGGCGCCTGCGCACCCTCGGGGCAACCGGCCTGCGGGTCGCCCTGCCCACCTCGGGACACCCGCTGGGCCTCAGCGGCCCGCCCGACTTCAACGCCCGGGCCCTTGAGGCCGAGGAGGCGGTGATCTGCTACGGCGTCGCGCTCGGCCTCGTCCCCGAGGTCTACGAGGCCGGTCCCGCCGGTGACGTCCATGTCGAGGTCGTGTGGCACTGCCTGCCGGTGCGGGAGGCGCCGCCCGCCGATGTGCCCTCGCTCGGGGAGGCCGAGCGGGAGCTGGCGGAGGCGCTACGGGACGCTACGGCGGTGTTGTCGCGGCTCGATGTCGCCGGGTCGGGGCCGGTGGCCGAGGCGGCGGTCGACGCGTATCGCGCGCGGGCGGAGCGGGGGCGGGAGGTGTTGGCGCCGGGGTATCCGCCGCGGGCGGTGCGGGTGCTGGAGCTGGCGCAGCGGGTGGGGTTGTTGGTGTCCGTGGCGTACGAGAACGGGCCCGGGGGTGCGGTGAGCGCGTCCGAGATGGGGGCGCGGGCCGAGGCGTTGCGGCCGGTGGAGCGGACGGCTCGGCGGGCGCAGGTCGCGGCGTACAACTCCGTTGTGGAGGAGCGGGAGAAGGGGGTGCGCTGAATGTTCCGTCGCGTGGGTGCCCGGTGTTGGGGTGGGCGCCTCTGGGGGCTCCGCCCTCAGACCCCCGATCGGCCCTGAAGGGCCCCGTCCTCCAACGCCGGACGGGCTGAACAATGCGGGCCTGTGCTCCAAAAGACCTGTGCTCCAAGAAGAAGGGGCCCCACGAGTCGTCGTTGACTCGTGGGGCCCCTTCTTCAGTGCTGTGGGTGTCAGCCGTTGACGCCCTTGTTGCCGAACGCGGGGTTCAGCAGGCCGATGACGTTGATGCTGTCACCGACGACGTTGACCGGGACGTGGACCGGGACCTGGACGGCGTTGCCCGAACCGACACCCGGGGACTTCACGGCCGCGCCGTCGGCACCGGCGTCGGCGAAAGCGGCACCGGCGGAGGCACCGGCGGCGATACCGGCGACGGTGAGGGCCACAGCGGCCTTCTTGGCGATGTTCATGGGAAGCGTTCCTCCTGCGATTGCGTGACCGACCCGGCCGCGGGTCGTGCGCTGATCAACGCGGGGGAAGGCGGAAACGGCACGGACATCCGCGTTTGACTGCCCGTTCGGATCATTGGCGCGACAAGCCGACCAGGTGACCAGGTGACCAGGTGACGAGCAGACCGGCCTCCCAGGGAGTGCCCTGGGAGGCCGGAGGTCACTGTCGCGGAGCGACGTGCGTCACTGGTTGACGCCCAGGTTGCCGAAGGCGGGGTTCAGGACGCCGATGACGTTCACGCTGTTGCCGACCGCGTTGACCGGGATGTGCACCGGGACCTGGATGACGTTGCCCGAGACCACGCCGGGCGAACCGGCGGCCTGGCCGTTCGCCAGGCCGTCGGCGGAGGCCAGCCCGGCACCGGCGGCTACCAGCCCGCCGGCCACCATCGTCACGGCCGCTGCCTTCTTCAGGTTCTTCACTTCTGAGCCCTCCTAGCGATCACCGCGGCAGGCGCCGCGGCACGCACTGGAGAACGGCGGAGATCCACGAAGGATGCGCCATTCGAGGGACATTCCCACGACGGTATGAATCTCAGCCCGGAACGAGACGCTCCGTGTTGCCGCCGCACCCCGCTCACCTCGGCGGATCACCTCGCTCAGGTCACCGCGTCAGACCGTGGCGTACGGCGAACAGGGCGGCCTGGGTGCGGTCCGCCAGGTCGAGTTTCATCAGAATGTTCGAGACGTGGGTCTTGACCGTCTTCTCGGAGAGCACCAGGGCGCGGGCTATCTCGCGGTTGGAGCGGCCGTCGGCGATCAGGCCGAGCACCTCGCGCTCCCGCTCGGTGAGCGAACCGCCTCTCCCCTGCCCCGAGTTGGACTCCTCCTGGGACAACAGGACGCCGGCGACCTCGGGTTGGAGCAGGATGTGGCCCGCGTGCACGGACCGGATGGCGCCGGCCAGGGCGTCCGGGTCCACGTCCTTGTAGACGTAGCCGGCGGCGCCCGCGCGCAGGGCCGGGATCACCGTGCGCTGTTCGGTGAAGCTGGTGACGATCAACACGCGCGCGGGGAGGTCGAGTTCGCGGAGTCGGCGCAGCGCGTCGATGCCGTCCATGCCCGGCATCTTGACGTCCATGAGGACGACGTCGGGCTTCAACTCCTCGGTGCGGGCGACTCCTTCGGCGCCGTCGGCCGCCTCGCCGACGACCTCGATGTCGTCCTGCACCTCCAGGAAGGTGCGCAGGCCCCGGCGGACGACCTGGTGGTCGTCGACGATGAGCACCTTGATGGGTTCAGCCACCGGGGACCTCCATCTCGATCGTGGTGCCCTTTCCGGGCGCCGATTCCACGGTCAGCGTGCCGCCGACGCCGTTGGTCCGGTCCCGCATGGAGACCAGGCCGAGATGGCGTCCGGCGCGGCGGATCGACTGGGGTTCGAAGCCGCTGCCGTCGTCGGTGATCCGTAGCACCGCTCCGCAGCCGCTTCGCTCCAGGGTCACGGCGACGTGCTCCGCGCCGGAGTGCCGCAGCGCGTTGTGCAGGGCCTCCTGGGCGACGCGGAGCAGGGCCTCCTCCTGGGCGGCGGGAACGGCGCGGAAGCCGCGGCCGGTGAAGGTCACGCGTGCGGTGTGGGCGCGGTCGAGGACCTGGATCTGGGTGCGCAGGGTGGCGATCAGGCCGTCCTCGTCGAGCGCGGCGGGGCGCAACTCGACCACTGCGGCGCGCAGTTCGTCGGCGGCCTCGGCGGCGAGCGCGGCGACCTGCTGGAGTTCGCCCTTGGCGCGGGAGGGGTCGCGGTCCACGAGGGTGGCGGCGGCCTGTGCGGTGAGGCGGAGCGAGAACAGTTTCTGGGCCACCGCGTCGTGCAGTTCGTGGGCCAGGCGGGAGCGCTCCTCGGCGATGGTCAACTCGCGGCTGCGCTCGTACAGGCGGGCGTTGGTGAGGGCGATGGCCGCGTGCTGGGCGAGGATGGAGAGGAGTTCCTCGTCCTCCTCGGTGAAGCCGCAACCGCCGTCCGGCTTGGGGCAGTTCTTGTTCGCGAGGAACAGCGCGCCGATGACCTCGTCGTCGTCGCGGATGGGCAGGCCCAGGAAGTCGGACATGTCGGGGTGGGCCGAGGGCCAGCCCTCGAAACGCGGGTCCTCGCGGACGTCGGCGAGGCGCTCGGCCTTGGCCTCGTGCAGCATCGCGGCGAGGATGCCGTGCTGGCGCGGGAGCGGGCCGATGGCCTTCCACTGGGCGTCGCTGACACCGTCGACCACGAACTGGGCGAAGCCGCCGTGGTCGTCGGGCACGCCGAGGGCGGCGTACTGCGCGTCGAGCAGCTCGCGGGCCGAGGCGACGATCGTCTTGAGGACGTCGCGCACCTCCAGATGCCTGCTCATGGCCAGCAGCGCGGAACTCACCGCCGCGAGGCCGGACCGTGGACCTTGACTCATGTCCTCACGGTACCGGCGGGGTGTGACAACGCGGATCGGGCCGGTGGCGGCCGTCGTCTGGTCCGGTGGACCTAGGGCGAAGGGCCCCGGTGGATGCGGCCCGGGTCCGACGCGGCGGGGCCGGTCCCGTTCCTACGTTGGGGGCACGCCGACGGAGGCGTAATGGACGAGGGGACGTGTGTGTCATGTCGGTAGCGATCATCACGGGGGCGTCCAAGGGGCTGGGCCGGGCACTCGCCGAGGCTCTGGCCGAGCGGGGCTGGGACCTGGTGCTCGACGCCAGGACCGAGGGGGTGCTGACGGAGGCCGCAGTGTCCGTCGCCGCGTACGGCACGCGCGTGGAGGCCGTTCCCGGGGATGTCACCGACGCCGCACACCGGGCCGAGCTGGTGGCCGCGGCGGGGAAGCTGGGCGGCGTCGACCTGGTCGTCAGCAACGCGAGCGCGTTGGGCGCCGAGCCGCTCGTACGCCTGGAGGAGCTGACCCTGGACGGGCTGCGGCGGGCGCTGGAGGTGAACGCGGTGGCCGCGCTGGGGCTGGTCCAGGAGGCGCTGCCGGCGCTGCGGGCCTCGCGGGCGGGCGCGGTGATCGCGGTCAGCTCGGACGCGGCGGCCGAGGCGTACGAGACGTGGGGCGGCTACGGGGCGTCCAAGGCGGCCCTCGACCATCTCGCCGCCGTGCTCGCCGCCGAGGAACCCGGGCTGCGGGTGTGGGCGGTCGACCCCGGGGACATGGGCACGGACCTGTACGCGGCGGCCGTACCGGACGACGACGATCCCCGGCCGTCGCCGACCTCCGTGGTGCCGGCCTTCCTACGACTGCTGGACGAGCGTCCGGCGAGCGGGCGCTACGGCGCACCGGCTCTCCTGGAGGAGCGATGACCGTGGCCGTGCGGGTCCCGGAGGAACTGTCCGCGCGCGTGCCCGTCGAGCAGCGCGGGCCCGGGCTCGACCGGGACGCCGTACGACTGCTCGTGTCACGGGGTACCGAGGTGTCGCATCACGTGTTCGCGGAGTTGCCGCGGCTGCTGCGGGCCGGGGATCTGCTGGTCGTGAACACGTCGCCGACGCTCGCCGCGGCGGTGGACGGGTGGATCGGGCACGCACGCGTGGTGGTGCATTTCTCCACCCGGGGCGACGACGGGCGGTGGGCGGTCGAGCTGCGCGATCCGGACGGGAAGGGCACCACACGCGCGCGTGCGGGCGGCCCGGCCGGCGTGGAGGTGCGGCTGCCCGAGGGTGTGCGGCTGGTCCTGGAGGAGCCGCTGAGCGGGCGGGGTGAGCGGTTGTGGTGGGGGCGGGTGTCGGGGGAGGAACAGGCGGGGACGGGCGGGCCCGGGATCGGGGTGGCGGGGACCGGAGTACCCGGGATCGGAGTGGCAGGTCCGGGAGGGCCGAGCGGACGGGTGTCGGAGCCAGGGACTGGAGTGGTGCGTCCAGGAACGCCCGAGGCTGCGGCATCAGGGCCAGGGGCGCCGGGGCCGGGAGTACCGAGGCCCGTGGCCGGGGCGGGAGCCCTGGGGCCGGAAGTGTCGCGCCCAAGGGTGTCGGAGCCGGCGACGTCGGGCTCATCGGTATCGGGAGCAGGCGTGCTCGCGCTGCTGCGGGAGCACGGGCGCCCCATTCGCTACTCCTATACGGAGCGGGATCAGCCGTTGTCCGTCTACCAGACGGTCTTCTCCTTGCCGGCCGAGGACGGGGCCGGCAGTGCGGAGATGCCCAGTGCGGCCCGGCCCTTCACCGCGCGGCTGGTCGCGGAGCTGGTGAGTCGCGGGGTGCAGTTCGCGCCGATCACCCTGCACACCGGGGTGGCGTCGGCCGAGGCGCATGAGCCGCCGTATCCGGAGCGGTTCGCGGTGTCGGAGGTGTCGGCCCGGTTGATCAACGCGGCCCGGGCCGGGGACGGGCGGGTGATCGCGGTCGGGACCACTGCCGTACGGGCCGTCGAGTCCGCCGCCGGGGCCGACGGGGTCGTACGCGCGCGTGCGGGGTGGACGGATCTCGTCGTGACGCCGGAGCGGGGTGTGCGGGTCGTGGACGGGCTGCTGACGGGGCTGCACGAGCCGGAGGCCTCGCATCTGCTGATGCTGGAGGCGGTCGCCGGGCGGGCCGCCGTAGGCCGGAGTTATGAGGAGGCGCTGCGCGGGCTCTACCTGTGGCACGAGTTCGGGGACGTGCATCTCATCCTCCCGGAGGAGGGTCCTCACGCGGCGCGTTGCTTCAGCAACTGCGGGTGAGGTTGATGTGCGGTCGATGTGAGCCCGCACATAGGGCGCAGATCACGTACTAGCGGACATAGGAGATATGGACGCCCCGCCTGAGCGGGACAGACGGTCCCGTCTGTCCCGTTTTGCCCTGGACCGGTCAACTACCCGGGATCGTATGTCACACCTTTGCCAGGGGTTTTTGCGGCCGCTAAGAATTGCAGCCGTCGCTCAGCGCCGTGGATCCCGTCCGCGGCGTTTGTGCCGGAAGCACCCGCGTCCCCCGCCGGACGGTGAGCGACCTCCGCGCCATTCGAAGAGGTCCATCCGCCATGCCCAAGAACTCGAACACTCCTGGTCATAGTCGCCTGACCAAGCTGAACAGGCTGACGAAGCAGCACAAGATCGCGCTCGCCGGTGTCGCCACGCTCGGCGCCGCCGCCCTCGCCTTCTCCGCGGTGCCCGGCGACGCGGGGACGACCACGAGCGACGCCGCGACCTCGGCGAAGATCACGTACAGCACGGAGCCCATCAAGGGCGTCAAGGCCAGCGTCACCGACCAGCTCGCCGGTGCCGGCGTGAAGACCGAGGCGATCCAGGCCAAGGCCGACGCCAAGGCGAAGGCCGCGAAGGCGGCGAAGGACAAGGTGGACGCCGCCGCGAAGAAGAAGGCCGCCGCCGAAGCCGCCGCCAAGAAGAAGGCGGAGGCCGCGCGCAAGGCCAAGAAGGCCGCGAGCCGCTCCAGCCAGCGCGTCAGGCTCCAGCCCGTCGCCGCGACGACGTACGCCGACAACCTCAACGGCTGGATCGACCACGCCCTCGCGATCATGAAGCAGAAGGGCATCCCGGGCTCGTACAACGGCCTGTACAAGAACATCATGCGGGAGTCCTCGGGCAACCCGAGCGCGATCAACGGCTGGGACGTCAACGCGGTCAACGGCACCCCGTCGATCGGCCTGCTCCAGGTCATCCAGCCGACGTTCAACGCGTACCACGTCTCCGGTACCTCGACGAACATCTACGACCCGGTCGCCAACATCACCGCCGCGGCGAACTACGCGGCCGACCGGTACGGCTCGATCGACAACGTCAACAGCGCGTACTGAGACGCGTACCGAGGCCTCCGGCGGACCTCTGGGTCTCGGTATCGACGCCGAAGGGCGGCACCCGTGTGAGGGGTGCCGCCCTTCGGCGTCGTACGGGAACGACTACTTGCGCATGACCTCGGGCTCGTGGCGGCGCAGGAAGCGGGCCACGAAGAAGCCGCAGATCACGCCGAGGACGATCAGGGCGGCCATGTCCATGCCCCAGGCGCCGACGGTGTGCTCCCACAGCGGGTCGGTGCTGTCGCCGGGCTTGGGCGGACTGATCTTGTTGAAGTCCAGCGTGGCGCCCGCGGCGCCGACCGCCCAGCGCGAGGGCATCAGGAACGAGAACTGGTTGACGCCGACCGCGCCGTTCAGGGTGAACAGGCAGCCGGTGAACACGACCTGGATGATCGCGAACATGACCAGCAGCGGCATGGTCTTCTCGGCCGTCTTCACCAGCGAGGAGATGATCAGGCCGAACATCATCGCGGTGAAGCCGAGACCCATGATCGGGATGCAGAGCTCGAACATGGTCTGGCTGCCGAGCACCAGGCCCTGCTTGGGGATCTCGCGGCTGGCGAAGCCGATGACACCGACCATCAGGCCCTGCAGCGCGGTGATCACGCCGAGCACGAACACCTTGGACATCAGGTACGCGGAACGGGACAGGCCGGTGGCGCGCTCCCGTTCGTAGATGACCCGTTCCTTGATCAGCTCACGGACGGAGTTGGCCGCACCGGCGAAGCACGCGCCGACCGCGAGGATCAGCAGGACCGTGGTGGCCGTGCCGTTCGGGATGGTGTTGCCGTTCGCCCGGGGCGGGTTGGGCAGCAGGCTGTTGCCCGAGTCGATGAGCAGGCTCACCGCGCCGAGGACGCCCGGCAGGATCACCATCAGCGCCAGGAAGCCCTTGTCGGAGGCGATCACCGAGACGTAGCGGCGCACCAGCGTGACGAACTGCGACATCCAGCCCTGCGGCTTCGGCGGCTTCATCGCCTGCATCGGCGGCATCTGTACGGACTGCGGTGCGATCGCGTCGATGTCCGCGGCGTACATCTGGTAGTGCTGCGAGCCCTTCCAGCGGCCCGCCCAGTCGTAGTCGCGGTAGTTCTCGAAGGCGGAGAAGACGTCGGCCCAGGTGTCGTAGCCGAAGAAGTTCAGCGCCTCCTCCGGCGGGCCGAAGTAGGCGACGGAGCCGCCCGGCGCCATCACCAACAGCTTGTCGCAGATCGCCAGTTCGGCCACGGAGTGGGTGACGACGAGGACCGTGCGGCCGTCGTCGGCGAGGCCGCGCAGCAGCTGCATGACATCGCGGTCCATGCCCGGGTCGAGGCCCGAGGTGGGCTCGTCCAGGAAGATCAGCGAGGGCTTGGTGAGGAGTTCCAGGGCCACCGAGACGCGCTTGCGCTGGCCGCCGGAGAGGGAGGTGATCTTCTTCTCTTTGTGGATGTCGAGCTTCAGCTCGCGCAGCACCTCGTCGATACGGGCCTCGCGCTCGGCGCCGGTGGTGTCGGCGGGGAAGCGCAGCTTGGCCGCGTACTTGAGGGCCTTCTTGACGGTCAGTTCCTTGTGCAGGATGTCGTCCTGCGGAACCAGACCGATGCGCTGGCGCAGCTCGGCGAACTGCTTGTAGAGGTTCCGGTTGTCGTAGAGGACGTCGCCCTGGTTGGCGGGCCGGTAGCCGGTGAGCGCCTTGAGCAGGGTCGACTTGCCGGAGCCCGACGGGCCGATGACCGCGATCAGCGACTTCTCCGGTACGCCGAAGGAGACGTCCTTGAGGATCTGCTTGCCGCCGTCGACCTCGACGGTCAAGTGCCGGGCGGAGAAGGAGACTTCACCGGTGTCGACGAACTCTTCGAGCCGGTCCCCGACCAGCCGGAACGTCGAGTGGCCGACGCCGACGATGTCGTTCGGGCCGAGCAGCGCGGAGCCGCCCTTGGTGATCGGCTGGCCGTTGACGTACGTGCCGTTGTGCGAGCCCAGGTCACGGATCTCGAAGCGGCCGTCGGGCGTCGCGTGGAACTCGGCGTGGTGGCGCGAGACTTGGAGGTCGGAGACCACCAACTCGTTCTCCAGCGCACGGCCGATGCGCATCACGCGCCCCAGCGAGAACTGGTGGAACGTGGTCGGGCTGCGGTCGCCGTAGACCGACGGCGCCCCCGCGCCGACGCCGGATCCCTGCTGCGGCGGAATGTTCGCGGCGGCCGGCGGCGGCTGATAACGCTGCTGCTCGGGCGTCTGCGCCGGGGCCTGCTGCGACGGTGCCTGCTGCGCCCAGCCGGGGCCCGCTCCCTGTGCGGCGTACGGCTGTTGCTGCGGCTGGGCCTGCGGAGTCGCTACGGCGGCCGCGGCGCCGGAGAGGTTCAGGCGCGGGCCGTCGGTCGCGTTGCCCAGGTACACGGACGAGCCCGGGCCGATCTCCATCTGATGGATGCGCTGGCCCTGCACGAACGTGCCGTTGGTGCTGCCGTGGTCGTCGATGACCCAACTCCGGCCGCCCCAGCTGATCGTGGCGTGCCGCCAGGAGACCCTGGCGTCGTCGACCACGACGTCCCCCTGCGGATCACGTCCGAGGGTGTAGGGCCTGGACGCGTCGAGCGTCCAGGTCCGTCCATTCAATTCCAGTACGAGTTCCGGCACTCCATGCCCCACTGAGTAGTCCCCCGAGTTACCCCCATCACAGGGAGTCTAGGGATGGCGAACATCGTCGGGAACTATTTCAGGCTGCACCCCCTGACCGAAAGTCGGGCCTTGTGAAGACCACGTCCATACGCTTCCGTCGGTTCCGTTGACGGGGTTGAAACCGGCCCGGAGAGTGGTAATCCACGCGAGGGGGACATGCGTGGTGTCCGCACCGCGCCGCGGATCGGGGGGTCTGCCATGAACTCGGCGACGAGCGTCAGGACGGCGAACTACGACACGAGGGTGCCCTGGATCGACGTCCTCCTGTCCGCGATCGCAGCGGTGAGCTGGGCCCTGATCGGCATGGCGGGCACGGCCGCGCTCGGCCTGCACCTGCTGGGCGCCGACGCGACGGGCTCGCTCGGCCCGATGACCGCGGCGGTGGTGGCCCTCGGAGCGGGCGGCTCGGTCACCCCGACCGGCGACGTGTCGGCTTTCGGCCTGACCGGCGCCCAGGCGACGACGGCGGTGACGATCACCCCGCTGGGCGTGAGCCTGGTGGGCGCTCTCCTCCTGTCGTACTTCTTCCTGCGATCCCTGCGGGCGGCCGGAGTTGTGATCGCCCCGGCCGAACTCCTCGCGCGCGCGGGCTCGGTGATCGCGCTCTTCGTGGCGATGCTGGGCGGGCTGGCCTGGGCGGGCCACGACGTCATCACGATCGACGGCAGCAAGCTGGGCCTGGACAAACTGACAGGCGGCGGTGGCGGCAACGGCGGCGGGCTGAACATCCCCGGCCTCGGCGACATCGGTGACATCGGCGGCCTGCTCCCGGGAAAGATCAGCGACCTGGTCAAGGCGAAGGCGGCGGTCGGCTTCACGGTCGACACCGCGCCGACGCTGCTGGGCGGCCTCGGCTGGTCGGCCGGCATCCTGCTGATCGCCCTGCTGGCATCCCGCCGAACTCCTTTGCCGCGCGGTTGGGAGGCCGTCCACCGCGTCGTACGCCCGGCCGCGTCCGCGCTCGTGGCGGTCCTGCTGGTCGCGGTGGCGGCGGGCCTCGCGGCGGCGGCGTACGCGGCGATCGGCGACGACCACCCGAAGCGCATCGCCGGCGCGGCCCTGCTGGGCGCCCCCAACGGGGTTTGGCTCGGCATCCCGATCGGCCTCTTCGTCCCCTGGGACGGCAGGGCGACGGGCGAACTCGCGAAGCTCCTCCCCCACCCCCTGGACCAACTCCTCAGCGTGAAGTCCAACCAGCCTGTGACCTTGGGGCGACTGGCCGAACTGGACGGCCGGGTTTGGCTGTTGGGGGTCGCGGCGGCGTTGATGATGCTGCTGGCGGGGGTGTTGACGGCGGTACGGACGCCCTGGGGAGCGGGGGCGGGGGGTGGCTCCGATCATGGTGGTACGGGGGGTCGCGGGAGTGCTCTCGGTTTCGCCGGGCGGTGTGCTGTACGGCTCGGGGTCGTCACCGCACTGACGTTGCCGCTGCTGGCCTGGCTGACGGACGTGTCGGTGGACGCGTCACTGTCGGTACTGGGCTTCGACGCGTTCGGCGCGGGGATCGAGCTGCACGGGCACCTGGGCATGGCGTTGGTGCTGGGTGCGGTGTGGGGGGCGGGCGCGGGCGGTGTCGGGGGGTTGCTCGCGTATGCGACGGGGGCTGCGGGGAGGCACGCTTCGGGGTTGGCACGGGGTGACTTGGGGGTGACGCCGGGGTCGGGGTCAGGGACCGGTTCAGGGTCAGGGACGGGTTCAGGGTCGGGGTCGGGGTCGGGGTCGGGGTCGGGGTCGGGGTCGGGGTCGGGGTCGGGGTCGGGGACAGGGACAGGGACAGGGTCGGATGCCTGGGCGTCGGGGCAGCCGGGTTATCCGGAGCATGCGCAGGCTGCGGGGGGTGCGGGAGACGCAGGGCGTCCGGAGACTGCTGGGGACTCGGGGCCCTACGCGCCGAGTTCGCCTTACCGGGCGCCGAATCCTGCGACCAACCCGTATCTGCAACTGCCGGATGAGCTACGGCAACCGGAGGACCGTAGGCCGGCGCCGCCTGGTGGGGCTTGGCCTGGCGGGAAGTCGCCGGGGCAGGGGGGTGCGGCGGGGGCCAGGGGGTCGGGGTCTGGTAGGGCGGGGTCGGGTGGTTCTGGGCCGGGTGGTTCACGGGCAGGCGGTGCAGGGCCGGGTGCTTCCGGGACTGGCGGTGCAGGGCCGGGTGGTGGGGCTCGGTCCCGTGGGCCTGGGTGGCCGCCGGACGCGGGGGCGCCTCAGGGAGGTGGTCGGCCGCCTGGCGGAGGTCCGCGGGCTTCAAATGCCGCGCAGCCACCGGGAGATGCGGGACCAGATGTTGGGCCCCGACCCCGCGGACCGGCCCGGCCACCGGACGCCGGATCACCGACGCAGGCCGCATGGCCGCCAAGTGCGCGGTCGCCGCAGGAAGGTGGTCGGCCGCCGAGCGGAGGCTCACGGCCCGGCGATGCCCCTCAACCTCCGGGAAACGCAGGGCAGTTCGGGGCCGGTCCCGCACCCGGAGCCGTAGGGCCCGGTGGAGTTGGCCCGTACTCCGGGAGCTCGCAGCCGGGCGGAGCTGTCCCGCCGGACGACGGCACTCGTCCCTACCGCGACCCGCAGGCACCCGGCATCCCTTCGCCGCCCGCCGACATGTACGGCGCTCCGACCATGGCCCAGTCCTACGAGCCGCCGTCGCGGCCGCCTCGGCGTCGGCCCGGGTCGCGTTCGCGGGACTGGCCGGAGGACGACTCGGATGGTGGGCAGCAACCTCCTCCGCCCCCGCCAGCAGCGCCGCCACCCCCAGGGAAGCCCAAGGGTCGGCGGTGATCCACGTCCACGTCGGGTGAGCCCTCTTCGGTGCCCGGCGGACCTGCCCGGCGTCGGATGAGCCGGGGCCGGGGGGCGACGCGGGCCAGAGTGCGGGTGGCGGCGTCGCCATGGGCCAACGGCTCCATATCCGGCGCGCCACCCGTCCGGACGTATCCCTCGCATCCGGCCCCGCACCAGTCCCCCCTCACTCAATGACCAGCCAATTCCCGAGCGGTGGCCACACTCGCCACGATCACATCAACACACCTTCCGACCGCCCATCAGCCCACTTGCGACCAACCCGGGCCCACTCCCGACCACCGTCCCGCCCCTCCGTGATCGCCCCGTAAGGTTCGCGCCACCGACCCGACACCCACTGTTCCGTGTCCGCTAGGCGGACCTCTGCGGCATAAGGCACTCCGTGCCGGATACGGTGGGTGCATCATGAGCGCTTCGCAGACCTCTGACGTCCCCACTCTCCTCGTCAAGATCTTCGGCAAGGACAGGCCGGGTATCACGGCCGGACTCTTCGACACCCTCGCCGCCTACTCCGTCGACGTGGTCGACATCGAGCAGGTCGTCACGCGTGGCCGGATGGTGCTGTGCGCACTCGTGACCCCGCCGCCCGCCGGGCTCGAAGGGGATCTGCGGGCCACCGTGCACAGCTGGGCCGAGTCGATGAAGATGCAGGCCGAGATCATCTCCGGCCTCGGCGACAACCGGCCGCGCGGGCTCGGGCGTTCGCTGGTGACCGTGCTCGGCCACCCCCTCACCGCGGAGTCCACCGCCGCGATCGCCGCCCGCATCACCAAGGCCGGCGGCAACATCGACCGTATCTTCCGGCTCGCCAAGTACCCCGTGACAGCAGTGGAGTTCGCGGTGTCCGGCGTGGAGACCGAGCCCCTGCGCACCGCCCTCGTCACCCACGCGGCGACGTTCGGCGTCGACATCGCCGTCGTGGCGGCGGGGCTGCACCGGCGGGCCCAGCGGCTCGTCGTCATGGACGTCGATTCCACGCTCATCCAGGACGAGGTCATCGAACTCTTCGCCGCGCACGCCGGCTGCGAGGACGAGGTCGCCGAGGTCACCGCCGCCGCGATGCGCGGGGAACTGGACTTCGAGCAGTCGCTGCACGCACGCGTGGCACTGCTGGAAGGGTTGGACGCCTCGGTCGTCGACAAGGTGCGCAGCGAGGTGCGCCTGACGCCGGGGGCGCGCACGCTCATCCGTACGCTCAAGCGGCTCGGCTACCAAGTCGGCGTCGTATCAGGCGGGTTCACCCAGGTCACCGACGACCTCAAGGACCGGCTCGGGCTCGACTTCGCCCAGGCCAACACCCTGGAGATCGTCGACGGCAAGCTGACCGGCAGGGTCACCGGCGAGATCGTCGACCGCGCGGGCAAGGCACGGCTCCTGCGCCGCTTCGCCGCCGAGGCGGGCGTACCGCTCGCGCAGACCGTGGCGATCGGCGACGGCGCCAACGACCTGGACATGCTCAACGCGGCCGGTCTCGGTGTCGCCTTCAACGCGAAGCCTGTCGTACGGCAGGCCGCGCACACCGCGGTGAACGTGCCGTTCCTCGACACCGTGCTGTATCTGCTGGGCGTCACCCGCGAAGAGGTCGAGGCCGCGGACACGCACGACGAGGACTGATCCCGGACGACTTTCCATACCGACGACTTTCCATACCTTCGGGGCCCGGCACCGCGCGGTGCCGGGCCCCTTGTCGTGCACGGTCGGTTCCGATTGTCGTGCGCGGTCGGTTCGACTACTTGGACTTGGACACGTGGAACGTGGACTACTCCGACGGCGCCCAGTAGTCGTCCAGCGTCGCCACACCCGGCTCCAGCGCCTTCCAGGATCCGGTGAAGGACAGCACGGCGAAACCGGCCGCCGCGAACCCACGCTGCTTCAGCCATTCGCGAGCCTCGGCGCTGCCCGTACCGGTGTCCGCTTCGGCGTCCGCTCCACTGCCTGTGCCGGTCTCCGCGCCGGGGAGGATCTCGGCCAGACCCTGCACGCTCGGGTTGTGGCCCACGAGGATCACGTTCCGCGCGTCGTCCGGCGTCTCGTTCAGCACCGCGATCAGCTCGCCGGGAGAGGCTTCGTAGAGCCGTTCCTCGTAGACGGTTTTCGGCCGGTGCGCGAGTTCGTGGACGGCGAGCTTCCAGGTCTCCCGGGTCCGGACCGCGGTGGAGCAGAGGGCCAGATCGAAGGGGATGCCGGTGTCGGCCAGCCTGCTTCCGGCGGTGGCCGCGTCCAGGCGGCCCCGCTCAGCGAGCGGCCGCTCGTGATCGGTCACCTGGGGCCAGTCGGCTTTCGCATGCCGGAAGAGGACGATCCTGCGGGATTCTGCGACGCTCATGGGATCCAGCTTCGCATGAAACAGGCCATGGGGCGCAGGGAGTTGACGGGGCGGCTCCGCAGGTGCTCAGCGGGTGCTCAGCGGGCTATGAGCTGCTGCACGCGCTCGAACAAATGGGTGATCATCGGGTCCGAGGCCGCCGCTTGCGCGTCCGTCGGGTTGAGCATCATCACGAGCAGCACGACGAACGCGAGCGCCGGCAGGGCGAGGGCCCACCACGGCAGCCTGATGTCGACGCCGCCCGTGGTCGCCGGGTGGGGCCGGGTGTGCGTAGGGGCCGACATGGATGCCTCCGCTGGTCTCCGAGTGGTCCGCGATCCGCTTCTCGCGGTCACACCTCGAAGTTACGGAACGCGCGGCCCCCAACCCATCCGGAGATCCACCCACTTGACCCTGAGCCTCACCCCCTAGGGGATGGTGGGGACAACCCCACCATCGGCCCGCGAAGGTACTCACACGGTCACGGAAACGCGACCGTCAGGGCGACGCGATCGTCGCGATGATGGCGATCACGATGAAGATGGCGAAGAACGAGCCGAAGACGAGCAGCATCTTCTTCTGACCGTTCTGGGGGTTCGGGTCGAGCACTGGCATACGGCAAGTCTTACACCCTTCGTCCGCACCGGATCCGCCGGGGTGAGGTCCAGTGGGGTGAGGTCCAGTGGGGTGAGGTCGGCCGGGCCCCGGGCGGGCTCAGCGGGCCGCCTCGTCCTCCACCGTGCGGTTGCGGCCCGCGAGGACGCCCACGGCCATCTGCGGGATCATCAGCCCGGCCATGAGGGCGATCGGCAGCCCCCAGCCGCCGCTGTGCTGGTAGAGCACGCCGACCAGGAGCGGCCCCGGGATGGAGATCAGATACCCGGTGCTCTGCGCGAAGGCCGACAACTGGGCGACGCCCGCACCGGTCCTGGCCCGCATCCCAACCATCGTCAGGGCCAGCGGGAAGGAGCAGTTGGCGATGCCGAGCAGGACCGCCCAGACCCAGGCGCCGCCGGCCGGCGCGAGGTACAGGCCCGCGTATCCGGCGAGGCCGCAGACGCCGAGGGCGATCACGATCGGGCCCTGCCGGGGCAGCCGGGTGGCCACGCGCGGGATGACGAACGCCAGCGGCACACCCATCACCATGGTGACGGCCAGCAGCAGCCCGGCGGTGCCCGCGGAGACCCCCGCGTCCCGGAAGATCTGCGCCATCCACCCCATCGTGATGTACGCGGCGGTGGCCTGGAGCCCGAAGAACACGGCGAGCGCCCACGCGGTACGGCTGCGGGTGATCCGCAGCACCGGCCGCGCCTGCTCGGCCTCCCGCGCGCGGGCTCGCGTCGCCGTCGGAGTCCCGGGCGCGGGTGTCCCGTCGGCGCCGTCCCGCGCGCGGGAGCGCTGTTCCCCGGCTGCCTCCGGTCCGGAGGGCGCCTCCCGGTGTCGTACGAGAGCGATCCACGGCAGTACGGCCGCGGCGGCCAGGGCTGCCCACACGGCGAGGCCGGAGCGCCAACTGCCGCCCAGGGCATCGGTGATGGGGACGGTGACCGCGGCGGCGGAGGCCGTGCCGAGGGCCAGGGCCATCGAGTACAGGCCGGTCATCGAGCCGACCCGGTCCGGGAACCAGCGCTTGACGATCACCGGCATCAGGACGTTGCTGACCGCGATGCCCATGAGTGCGAGCGCGCTGCCGACCAGGAAGCCGGTCGTGCCGCCTATGTAGGGCCGTATGAGCAGGCCCGCGGTGATGAGGACCATGCCCGCGCAGACCACCGCGGCGGGGCCGAAGCGGCGGGCGAGGCGCGGGGCCATGACGCCGAAGACGGCGAAGCACAGCGGGGGTACGGAGGTGAGCAGTCCGGCGACGCTGCCGCTCATGCCGAGCCCGTCGCGGACCTCTTCGAGGAGGGCGCCGAGGCTGGTGATGGCGGGGCGGAGGTTCAGCGCGGCCAGCACGATACCGAGGACGAGCAGACGCGTCGTCCACGCGCGCGTGGACGCTTTCCCGGTCTGCTCCCCTGTCGGCGCCGGGGAGTCGCTCGCGGCGGAGCTGCCGACGTTGCCGCTGACGTTCGTCGTGGACTTCAGTGTCCGGGTTTCCTCGCTTGCCATGCTGCCCATCATAGAATGATGGGATGATTGGTTGTCCATCCCCGGGTGGCCCGCTCCCGCCCCGCCCATGCGAAGGTGTGCCATGCCCCTGAGCCATCCCCGTCGTTCGGCGCTGTCCGAGCAGGTCATCGCCTCACTGCGGAACCAGATCACCTCGGGCGAGTGGCCGGTCGGCTCCCGGATCCCGACCGAGCCGGAGCTGGTCGAGCAGCTCGGGGTCGCCCGCAACACGGTCCGCGAGGCCGTCCGCGCGCTCGCGCACAACGGCCTGCTGGACATCCGCCAGGGCTCCGGCACGTACGTCGTGGCGACGAGCGAGCTGGCCGGCGTGATGCACCGCCGCTTCGCGGACGCCGACCCCCGGCACATCGCCGAACTGCGCTCCACGCTGGAGTCGTCGGCGGCGCAGCTGGCGGCCGAGCGGCGCACCGAGAAGGACCTCAAGCAGCTGGACGCCCTCCTCGTACGCCGTGAGGAGGCCTGGGCATCGGGCGACACGGAGGCCTTCGTGACGGCCGACGCGACCCTGCACATGGCCGTGGTGGCGGCCTCGCACAACGACGTCATGACGGCGATGTACGCCGACCTGGGCGAGGTGCTGCGGGACTGGCTGCGCGCGGACGTCGGCGAGGCGCTGACTCCGGAGACGTACATGGATCACACGCGGCTGGTGGACGCGATCCGCACGGGTGACGCGCGGGCGGCCGCGGTGGAGGCGGCCGGCTATCCGTTCGTGTGCCGCCCGGGGAGGCTCAGCTCGCCCGCTTCTGGTGGCTGACCCACACCGCGCGGACGTCCTCCCAGCAGCGGCCGGTGAGCCGTACGGTCTGTGCCGGTCCGGCGTCGGTCGCGATGCCGTCGCTGTCGATGTCCCACCAGCGGTCGCACTCGATGTGCAGGCTGACGCGGTCGGTCCGGGGGTACGGGTTGTGGCAGTACGCGATCACTTGCGAGCCGTGGACGGCGGTGCGGCAGTCGGCGCCGAACAGCTGGGGTGGGGCCGGTTTTCGGGCCTCCACGCGTGCGTGGGGCGTCGCCTCGTACGCCAGGGAGATGACGAGCGCGACGGCGACGGTCACTGAGGCCAGGCTGCGGGACAGACGCACAAGGGAAACCTCCTCGGCAGTGCTGGGGAGGGAATCGCGTGGTGAACGCGTAATCCAGAGTGCGCGGTTGTGCCCTGCCCCCGCCCGGCCGGAGGGGCCGAACGGGTGACGCCCCGCTCCCCGCGCGGTGCGGGAAACGGGGCGTCGACGCCGTAGGAGAGGCCGGGCCGGGAGGTCAGGCTCCGATGGCGTGCAGGCCGCCGTCCACGTGGACGATCTCGCCGGTGGTCTTCGGGAACCAGTCGCTCAGGAGGGCGACGATGGCCTTGCCGGCCGGCTCCGGGTCGTTGAGGTCCCACTCCAGGGGGGAGCGGTTGTCCCACACGGAGGCCAGCTCGCTGAAGCCGGGGATGGACTTGGCGGCCATCGAGCCGAGCGGGCCCGCGGAGACGAGGTTGCAGCGGATGTTCTGCTTGCCCAGATCGCGGGCGAGGTAGCGGCTGGTGGCCTCCAGGGCGGCCTTGGCCGGGCCCATCCAGTCGTACTGCGGCCACGCGAAGGACGCGTCGAAGGTGAGGCCGACGACCGAGCCGCCGTTCTGCATCAGCGGCAGGCAGGCCGTGGTCAGCGACTTCAGGGAGAACGCCGAGACGTGCATCGCCGTGGCGACCGACGCGAACGGCGTGTTGAGGAAGTTGCCGCCGAGCGCGTCCGGCGGCGCGAACCCGATGGAGTGCACGACACCGTCCAGGCCGCCCAGCTCCTCGCCCACGATGTCGGCAAGGCGCGCCAGGTGCTCGTCGTTGGTGACGTCGAGCTCGATGACCTTGGTGGGCTTGGGGAGCTTCTTGGCGATGCGCTCGGTCAGCGTGGGCCGCGGGAACGCGGTCAGGATGATCTCGGCGCCCTGCTCCTGGGCCTGCTTGGCGGCGTGGAAGGCGATGGAGGACTCCAGCAGCACACCGGAGATCAGGACGCGCTTGCCCTCGAGAATTCCGCTCATGGTGATCAGTGACCCATTCCCAGTCCGCCGTCTACGGGGATGACGGCTCCAGTGATGTACGAGGCGTCGTCCGAGGCCAGGAACCGCACCGTCGCGGCGACCTCCTCGGGCTGCGCGTAACGGCCGAGCGGCACCTGCTTGACGATGCCCTCACGCTGCTCGTCGGTGAGCACCTTGGTCATGTCGGTGTCGACGAAGCCGGGCGCGACGACGTTGAAGGTGATGTTCCGCGAGCCCAGCTCACGGGCGAGGGAGCGCGCGAAGCCGACGAGGGCGGCCTTGGAGGCGGCGTAGTTCGACTGGCCGGGGCCGCCCATCAGGCCGACGACCGACGAGATCAGCACGACGCGGCCCTTCTTGGCGCGCAGCATCGCGCGGTTGGCGCGCTTGACGACGCGGAAGGTGCCGGTGAGGTTCGTGTCGATGACCGAGGTGAAGTCGTCCTCGGACATGCGCATCAGGAGCTGGTCCTTGGTGACGCCGGCGTTGGCGATCAGGACCTCGACCGGGCCGTGCTCGGCCTCGATCTCCTTGTAGGCCTGCTCCACCTGCTCGGAGTCGGTGATGTCGCACTTCACGGCCAGGCAGCCCAATTCCAGCAAGGCGGCCGGCGGCTCTCCCGAGCGGTAGGTGAAGGCGACCTTGTCGCCGGCGTCGGCGAACGCACGGGCGATGGCGAGGCCGATGCCCCGGTTGCCTCCGGTGACGAGAACCGAGCGGCTCAACGGATCACCCTTTCGATAGCGGTCCTGCACGCCTGCCCGGTACACCTGGTCGACAGGCGGCTTTATCGAAAACCTATCGGTCCGCCCCGTCCGGCGGACAATCGGGCACCGACAGTGGCTTACGGGACTCGCTGTCGGGTCCCTACAGAAAGTGCCGACGCAGCGCGGAAACGTGTGGTCCCCGCACCCGCTCGCGCGACATGATCGGACCCGACAGGCCACGACAGCAGGGAGACCTCCGTGCCCCATTCCATCGACGAAGCCTTCACGGCACTTCCGCTACGCGCCCTGGCCGACGCCGCGCTGGCACGCGCGCGTGCGCTCGGTGCCGAGCACGCGGACTTCCGGTTCGAGCGGGTGCGCAGCGCGTCCTGGCGGCTGCGGGACGCCCGGCCCGCCGGTACGTCGGACACCACCGACCTCGGGTACGCGGTGCGGGTCGTGCACGGCGGCACCTGGGGGTTCGCGTCGGGCGTGGACCTGAGCATGGACGCCGCCGCCAAGGTCGCCTCGCAGGCGGTGGCGATGGCGAAGCTCTCCGCCCAGGTGATCAAGGCGGCCGGGTCCGATGAGCGGGTCGAGCTGGCCGCCGAGCCCGTGCACGAGGAGCGGACGTGGATCTCGTCGTACGAGATCGATCCCTTCTCGGTGCCCGACGAGGAGAAGGCGGGGCTGCTGGCGGACTGGAGCGCCCGGCTGCTCGCGGCGGACGGCGTCAACCACGTGGACGCGTCGCTGCTCACCGTGCACGAGAACAAGTTCTACGCCGACACCGCCGGGACGGTGACCACCCAGCAACGCGTGCGGCTGCACCCGCAGTTGAACGCGGTGTCGGTCGACGAGTCGAGCGGTGAGTTCGACTCCATGCGCACCATCGCGCCGCCCGTGGGGCGCGGCTGGGAGTACCTGACGGGCACCGGCTGGGACTGGGACGAGGAGCTGGCGCGGATCCCCGAGCTGCTCGCGGAGAAGATGCGGGCACCGAGCGTCGAGGCGGGCCTGTACGACCTCGTCGTCGACCCGTCCAACCTGTGGCTGACGATCCACGAGTCCATCGGCCACGCCACCGAACTGGACCGCGCGCTCGGCTACGAGGCCGCCTACGCAGGCACGTCCTTCGCCACCTTCGACAAGCTCAACAAACTGAAGTACGGCTCCGAGCGGATGAACGTCACCGGCGACCGCACCGCCGAGCACGGCCTCGCGACCATCGGCTACGACGACGAGGGCGTCGAGGGCCAGTCCTGGGACCTCGTCAAGGACGGCACCCTGGTCGGCTACCAACTCGACCGCCGCATCGCCAGGTTGACCGGCTTCGAGCGTTCCAACGGCTGCGCGTACGCCGACTCCCCCGGGCATGTGCCGGTGCAGCGCATGGCCAACGTGTCGCTCCAGCCGGACCCGGCGGGGCTGTCCACGGAGGATCTGATCGGCGGGGTCGACCGCGGGATCTACGTGGTCGGCGACCGGTCGTGGTCGATCGACATGCAGCGCTACAACTTCCAGTTCACCGGGCAGCGGTTCTTCAGGATCGAGAACGGGCGGATCACCGGGCAGCTGCGGGACGTCGCCTACCAGGCGACGACCACCGACTTCTGGGGGTCCATGGCGGCCGTCGGCGGTCCGCAGACCTACGTCCTGGGCGGCGCCTTCAACTGCGGCAAGGCCCAGCCGGGCCAGGTCGCCTCGGTCTCGCACGGCTGCCCGTCGGCCCTCTTCACGGGCGTCAACATCCTCAACACCACGCAGGAGGCCGGTCGATGAGTCCTCGTACGAACAAGCCGCACGAGATCGTCGAGCGCGCCCTCGCACTGTCGCGGGCCGACGGCTGTGTCGTCATCGCCGACGAGCAGTCGACCGCCAACCTCCGCTGGGCGGGCAACGCGCTGACCACGAACGGCGTCACGCGCGGGCGCACGCTCACCGTCATCGCGACCGTCGACGGCAAGGAGGGCACGGCCTCGGGGGTCGTGTCCCGGTCCGCCGTCACCCCGGAGGAGCTGGAGCCGCTGGTGCGGGCCGCCGAGGCCGCCGCGCGCGGTGCCGCGGCCGCCGAGGACGCGCAGCCGCTGGTCACGGGCGTGGCGCAGTCCCCCGACTTCACGGACGGCCCCGCCGAGACCTCGTCCAGTGTGTTCGCCGACTTCGCCCCCGCGCTCGGCGAATCGTTCGCACGCGCGCGTGCGGGCGGTCGCGAGCTGTACGGCTTCGCCAACCACGAGCTGGTCACCAGCTACCTGGGCACGTCGACGGGCCTGCGCCTGCGCCACGACCAGCCCAACGGCACACTGGAGCTGAACGCCAAGTCCCCGGACCGCACGCGCTCGGCCTGGGCCGGCCGCTCGACCCGGGACTTCAAGGACGTCGACCCGGCGGCGCTGGACGCCGAGTTGGCCGTACGGCTGGGCTGGGCGGAGCGGAGGATCCCGCTGCCCGCGGGCCGCTACGAGACGCTGCTGCCGCCGACCGCGGTCGCGGACCTGCTGATCTACCAGATGTGGTCGGCGTCGGGCCGGGACGCGGTCGAGGGCCGCACGGTGTTCTCCAAGCCCGGCGGCGGCACCCGTGTCGGCGAGAAGCTCACCGAACTTCCGCTGTCGCTGCGCAGCGACCCGAACGAACCGGGCCTGGAATCCGCCCCGTTCGTGCTCGCGCACACCTCCGGGGGCGACCAGTCGGTGTTCGACAACGGGCTGCCGCTGACCGCCACCGACTGGGTGCGAGAGGGTGAGTTGCAGCACCTGCTGACCAGTCGGCACAGCGCGGGACTGACCGGGCTGCCGGTGGCGCCGTCGATCGACAACCTGATCCTGAGCGGGGGCGAGGACCGCTCCCTGGAGGAGATGGTCGCGAACACCGCGCGCGGGCTGCTGCTGACCTGCCTCTGGTACATCCGCGAGGTCGACCCGGCGACGCTGCTGCTGACCGGGCTGACCCGGGACGGCGTCTACCTCGTCGAGAACGGCGAGGTGGTGGGCGAGGTGAACAACTTCCGGTTCAACGAGTCGCCGGTGGATCTGCTGGGCCGGGCCACCGAGGCGGGGCGGACGGAGAAGACGCTGCCGAGGGAATGGAGCGACTGGTTCACCAGGGCCGCGATGCCCGCGCTGCGGGTGCCGGACTTCAATATGAGCTCTGTCAGTCAGGGCGTATAACCTCGTACCTGATTGATTCACGAGACCACTCAAGGAGATACGAGAACCGTGACGGACATCGTCGACGAGCTGAAGTGGCGGGGCCTGTTCGCCCTGTCCACCGACGAAGATGCTTTGCGCAAGGCGCTCGCGGACGGTCCCGTCACGTTCTATTGCGGCTTCGACCCGACCGCGCCGTCGCTGCACCTGGGGCACCTGGTGCAGGTGCTCACCGTGCGCCGGCTCCAGCAGGCAGGACACCGGCCGCTGGCGCTGGTCGGCGGGGCCACGGGCCAGATCGGCGACCCCCGCCCGACGGCGGAGCGCACGCTGAACGACCCGGAGACGGTCGCCGGCTGGGTCCAGAAGCTGCGCGGCCAGATCGAGCCGTTCCTGTCCTTCGAGGGCGAGAACGGCGCGGTCATGGTGAACAACCTCGACTGGACGGCGAACCTCTCCGCGATCGAGTTCCTCCGGGACATCGGCAAGCACTTCCGCGTCAACAAGATGCTGGCGAAGGACTCGGTCGCCAAGCGTCTGGACTCCGAACAGGGCATCAGCTACACGGAGTTCAGCTACCAGATCCTCCAGGGCATGGACTTCCTCCAGCTCTACCGGAGGTACGGCTGCACGCTCCAGCAGGGCGGCAGCGACCAGTGGGGCAACCTCACGGCGGGCCTGGACCTGATCCACCGCCTGGAGCCGGACGCCACGGTGCACGCCTACGGCACACCGCTGATGACCAAGGCCGACGGCACGAAGTTCAGCAAGTCCGAGGGCACCGCCATCTGGCTCGACCCGGAGATGACCACGCCGTACGCGTTCTACCAGTTCTGGCTGAACACGGACGACCGGGACATCTCCACGTACGCGCGCATGCTGTCCTTCAAGTCCCGCGAGGAGCTTGAGGAGTTGGAGCAGCAGACCGAGGAGCGCCCCCAGGCCCGCGCCGCTCAGCGCGCGCTGGCCGAGGAGCTGACGACGCTGGTGCACGGCGCCGAGCAGACGGCCGCCGTGACCGCCGCGTCCAAGGCCCTCTTCGGGCAGGGCGAGCTGGCGGAGCTGGACGAGAAGACGCTGGCCGCGTCGCTCTCCGAGGTGCCGCACGTCCAGGTCGCCGAACTCGGCCCGGTCGTCGACCTGTTCGCCGAGGTCGGCCTGGTGGCGAGCAAGTCGGCCGCGCGGCGGACCGTGAAGGAGGGCGGGGCCTACGTGAACAACGTGAAGGTCGCCGCGGAGGATGCCGTGCCGGCGAAGGAAGATCTGCTGCACGGGCGGTGGCTGGTGCTGCGGCGGGGCAAGAAGAACCTGGCGGCGGTCGAGGTGACCGGAGCGTAAGCGCCAAAGGGGCGCGGGTTAACTGCGGGCCGCGGCTTTCGTCGTGGCTGGTCGCGCAGTTCCCCGCGCCCCTTTGGGGCGCTGTCCTCAGGCTCTCTGTTTGTTCTTGCCGATCGTCGCCATGTACGCCATGTCGACGACGAAGACGATGATGACCGCGGCGACGAGCTGGAACGCGTGGCGGCTCCAGTCGATGCCGCTGGTCGCGTCGACGCCGGCCGCTCGGGCGATCGCGTTGCCCACGATGGCGCCGAGAATGCCGCAGATGGTGGTCAGCCAGAGCGGACTGTGCTGCTTGCCCGGGATGATCGCCTTCGCGATCAGTCCGAGCACGAATCCCACGATGATCGCCCACAACCAGCCCATGGCTGCCTCCTTGTACGGCTCGACGTCCGACGTGAGCATTACGCCAAGTGTGGGTCCGGTCGCAGTACGGCGCATGTCGGGTACGGCCATACGTGCTACGGCGCAGTTCGTTCGCCCAGGCCGGAGGTCCCCCGGTCTCGAAGGCGACGGAGGCGCGGCGTAACGTGGAACGCGTCGGGGCCCGGTTCCCGGATCGGGTGCGAACCGGGGTTGCGGGCCGGGGAGAGTCCGATGCGGGCGGACGGTGGAATGTGATGCGGAAGCTGCACGGCGAAGGCAAGGCCCAGGTGTTCCGGATCACCGGAGCCCGGACGGGACTCGCGGAGGACATCCGCGGGCGCCAGCGCCGGTACGTCATCTCGATGTCGGTCCGTACGGTGTCGGTGATCCTCGCCTGCGCGCTGTGGAACGTCGAACGGCACGTCGCGATCGTCGCGTTGGTGCTCGGTGTGCTGCTTCCCTATGTCGCCGTCGTGATCGCGAACGCCGGGCGGGAGAACGCGCCGGGGCTTCCGTCCACGTTCGTCACCGCGCCGCTGCGGCCGATGATCGCGCCGCCGAGGCCGGACGGGACGTTCGCGGAACCCGTCCCGGAAGGGGTCGTGCCCGAGCCGGCACCCCCCGTGGGAGGCGAACCGTAGGACCGGTCGTGACCATGGCGAACGTGCCAGAACCGGACGTCGGCTCCGCATCAAGCTCAAGAAAAGCTCAGATCAATCATGTTGTTCCGGTGCCGGGCGAGCGGTCACCCGTGACATACTTCGTACGCGCTCCGCATCCCCCGTCGGAGCGACGGACCGACGCCGGGCAGCTCCCCCCGTGGCTGCTCGGCGTCGCCTTTATCAGCGCATCTGTGAGACGAATTCCATGAGTTCCGGTGAGTGACGAGACCCCGATCTGCTCCGCGAAGGGCTGCCGCGCCGACGCCGTGTGGGTCCTCGCGTGGAACAACCCGAAGATCCATACGCCGGAGCGACGCAAGACGTGGCTCGCGTGCGAGGAGCACCGCGAGCATCTGTCCCAGTTCCTCGGTGTACGGGGTTTCCTGAAGGACGTCGTCAAGTTCGAGGACTGGGAAGAGCCCGAGATCCCGTAGGGCCCGTTCGGCTACGACGGCCGCTCAGCCGCCGATCGCCGACATCGGCCGGTCCGGCTGGAGGAACGACGGGTCGTCCAGGCCCGAGCCCGCCTTCTTGCCCCACATCGCCTGACGCCAGATGCGGGCGATCTCCTCGTCCGGGGTGTCGGAGCGGAGCGCGCCGCGGAGGCTGGTCTCCTCGCGGGCGAACAGGCAGTTGCGTATCTGGCCGTCGGCCGTGAGGCGGGTGCGGTCGCAGGCCGCGCAGAACGGGCGGGTGACCGAGGCGATGACGCCCACGCGGTGCGGGCCGCCGTCGACGATCCAGCGCTCGGCGGGGGCCGAGCCGCGCTCGTCGGAGCCTTCGGGCGTCAGCTCGAAGCGGGTGCGGAGGGAGGTGAGGATGTCGCCCGCGGTGACCATGCCCTCGCGCGTCCAGCCGTGCTGGGCATCCAGGGGCATCTGCTCGATGAAGCGCAGTTCGTAGTCGTGCTCCACGGCCCAGGCCAGCAGGTCCGGGGCCTCGTCGGCGTTGAGGCCCGGCATCAGCACCGAGTTGATCTTCACCGGGGTCAGGCCCGCGTCGTGGGCGGCTTCCAGGCCCGCGAGCACGTCCTTGAGGCGGTCCCGGCGGGTGAGGGTCTTGAAGACGTCGGGGCGCAGGGTGTCCAGGGAGACGTTGACCCGGTCCAGGCCCGCCTTCTGCAGGGCGGTCGCTGTGCGCTTGAGGCCGATGCCGTTGGTCGTCAGGGACATCTGGGGGCGGGGCTCCAGGGCCGCGACCCGCTCGACGATGCCGACCAGGCCGGGGCGCAGCAGGGGCTCGCCGCCGGTGAAGCGGACCTCCTCGATGCCGAGGGAGGTGACCGCGATGTCTATCAGGCGGACGATCTCGTCGTCCGTGAGGAGGTCGGGCTTCGCCAGCCACTGCAGGCCCTCCTCCGGCATGCAGTACGTACACCGGAGATTGCACCGGTCGGTCAGCGAAACCCGCAGGTCGGTGGCTACTCGGCCATAGGTGTCGATGAGCACGTGTGCCCCCTTCCTCGTTTCGGATCGCATGTTTTCCGACACCTGCGAGCGTACGCGACACCTCTGACAACGAGAGCGGCCCGATCCCACGAGGTACGGCACGGCCGCGTCGTAGGGATCTACGACGCGGCCGTCGACGTGGGGGGACCCGGTGGGGGGACTCGGGTGGACCGGGCGGGGCGGCTCAGTGGGCTCCGGTGCCGGTCAGGGACCGTACCTCCAGCTCCGCGAACTTGCCGGTGTCCGGCTCCTCCTTGGAGAGGATCGTGCCGAGCCAGCCCAGCAGGAAGCCGACGGGGATGGAGATGATGCCGGGGTTCTCCAGGGGGAACCAGTGGAAGTCGACGTCCGGGAACATCGACGCGGGCTTGCCGGAGACGACCGGCGAGAACAGGACGAGGCCGACCGCGGTGACCAGGCCGCCGTAGATCGACCAGAGGGCCCCGGGGGTGGTGAAGCGCTTCCAGAAGAGGCTGTAGAGGATCGTCGGGAGGTTGGCGGAGGCCGCGACCGCGAAGGCGAGGGCGACCAGGCCGGCGACGTTCAGGTCGCGGGCGAGGGCGCCCAGGAGGATGGAGACGGCGCCGATGCCGACCGTGGCGTAGCGGGCGGCGGCCATCTCCTGCTTCTCCGTCGCCTGGCCGCGCTTGATGACGTTCGCGTAGATGTCGTGGGCGAACGAGGAGGACGAGGCCAGGGTCAGGCCGGCGACGACCGCGAGGATCGTGGCGAAGGCGACCGCCGAGATGGTGGCCAGGAGGATGGCACCCCAGGTGGAGTCGACTCCGCCCAGATGCAGTGCCAGGAGGGGTGCGGCCGTGTTGCCCGCCTTGTTGGAGGCGATGATCTCGTCGGGTTTGATCAGCGCCGCGGCACCGAAACCGAGGGCCAGGGTCATCAGGTAGAAGGCGCCGATCAGGCCGATGGCCCAGATGACCGACTTACGGGCAGCCTTGGCGGTGGGCACCGTGTAGAAGCGGATCAGGATGTGCGGCAGGCCTGCGGTGCCGAGGACCAGGGCGAGGCCCAGGGAGATGAAGTCCAGCTTGGTGGTGCCGGTGGCGCCGTACTTGAGGCCGGGGTTCAGGAAGGCGGAGCCCTTGCCGCTGTTGGAGGCGGCCTTGCCGAGCAGGTCGGAGATGTTGAAGTTGAACTTCAGCAGCACCAGGAAGGTCAGCAGCAGGGCGCCGGCGATGAGCAGGCAGGCCTTGACCATCTGGACCCAGGTGGTGCCCTTCATGCCGCCGATGGTGACGTACACGATCATCAGGACGCCGACCAGGGCGACGATGCCGATCTTGCCCGCGTCGGTGGTGATACCGAGGAGCAGCGAGACCAGGACGCCCGCGCCGGCCATCTGGGCCAGCAGGTAGAAGATCGACACCACGATGGTGGAGGTGCCGGCCGCGGTGCGGACCGGGCGCTGGCGCATGCGGTACGCGAGGACGTCGCCCATGGTGTAGCGGCCCGAGTTGCGCAGCGGTTCGGCCACCAGGAGCAGGGCGACCAGCCAGGCGACCAGGAAGCCGATGGAGTACAGGAAGCCGTCGTAGCCGAAGAGGGCGATCGCGCCGGCGATGCCGAGGAAGGACGCGGCGGACATGTAGTCGCCGGAAACGGCGAGGCCATTTTGGAAGGCGGTGAACTGACGGCCGCCCGCGTAGAAGTCGGCGGCGCTCTTCGTCTGGCGGCCCGCCCATACGGTGATGACGAGCGTGGCGGCGACGAAGATCGCGAACAGGGTGATGATCAGCGGTCGGTGCTGGCTCGCCTCGCCTGCGGCCAGGGTGATCGTGGGGCTCATGCGCCGCCCTCCATCCGGGACTTGATGGCTTCGGCCTTGGGGTCGAGCTTCGCGGCGGAGTACCGCGCGTACCACCAGGCGATGAGGAACGTGGTCAGGAACTGGGCGAGGCCCAGGACCAGGGCGACGTTGATGTGGCCGACGACCTTGGTGTCCATGAAGTCGTCCGCGTAGTTGCACAGCAGCACGTACAGCAGGTACCAGACGATGAACGCGACGGTCACCGGGATGGCGAAGGAGCGGTGGGCGCGGCGCAGTTCGGCGAACTCCGCGCTCTCCTGGACCTGTTCGAACTCCTCGGTACTGGGGAGTTGGTGTTCGGCTTTCGAGGGGGGTGGTGTCTCGGTGGCCACGGTGTCTCCTCGCGTTACGGACCTGCGGGTTCTGGTCTGGCTCGGTGCTTCCTGCCCAAGGGCACGGCGCGACACGTCGACCGGTTCAACTCCTTTGACTTCTTTCGGTAGTCGTCTTTGGGAAATCATTGCTGGCCAGCCACCGCGGGAGATAGCTTCAGGTCTGCACCACTCGTCATGTACCTGATGTATCTGCCCGAGCGCGCCACCACGTCTCGGGCCGTTTCGTTTCCGGATGATGTGGAGATCCCATGGCTCATCTGCGCCCCAGACGCCGGCTCGCCCTCGCCGTACCGGTCGTCCTGTCGCTGACCGCCTCGCTCGGCTTCCTCCCGTCGGCGGCCTCGGCGGTCCCGGCCGCGGAGACCACAGCGCGGACCGCCGACGCGCCGAACCTCGCGTATGTGGTCAACACCCGGCTGGACCACTGGACGATCAACTCGGTCAAGAAGGCGATCAATGCGGCCGGCGGCACCATCGTGGTGACGTACGAGAAGATCGGTGTGATCGTCGTCCACTCGGCGAACCCCGACTTCGGCGCGCGGATCCGCGCGGTGCGCGGTGTGCAGTCGGCGGGTGCCACGCGTACGGCGCCGCTGAGCCTCGCCTCGACGACCGACGAGGGCGCGGTGCAGTACCTCTCCAAGGACCAGGCCGCGAAGACGGCGAAGGCCTCCGCCGCCGCCGGGGACAGCGAGCCGCTCGAAGCCGACCAGTGGGACCTGCCCGCGATCGGCGCCGACAAGGCCGCGAAGATCAACCCGGGCAGCAAGAGCGTGACGGTCGCCGTCATCGACGTCGGCGTCGACGACACCCACCCGGACATCGCCCCGAACTTCTCCGCCTCGCAGTCCGCGAACTGTGTCGGCGGCAAGGCGGACACGACGTACGGCTCCTGGCGTCCCGTGGACTCCGCCCACTACCACGGCACGCATGTCGCGGGTGAGATCGCCGCCGCCCGCAACGGCATCGGTGTGGCGGGCGTCGCGCCGGGCGTGAAGGTCGCCGGGATCACGGTGGCCGAGCCGGACTCGACCCAGCTGTTCTACCCGGAGAGCGTGGTCTGCGCGTTCGTGTTCGCCGCGGACCACGGCGTGGAGATCACCAACAACAGCTACTACGTTGATCCCTGGCTGTACAACTGCATGGACGACCCCGATCAACGTGCCATTGTTGATGCGGTCAACAGGGCCCAGCTGTACGCCCAGAGCAAGGGCACGCTCAATGTCGCGGCGGCCGGCAACTCCAACGACGACCTCGACTCGGACGCCCTCGTCGACGATTCCAGCCCCGACGACTCGACCGCGACGCCCCGGACGGTCGACCCGCACGAGTGCTTCGACGTACCGACCCAGTTGCCGGGCGTCGTCACGGTGAGCTCCGTCGGCGTCAAGAAGGCCAAGTCGTACTTCTCCAGCTACGGCAAGGGCGTCATCGACGTGTCGGCGCCGGGCGGAGACGCCCTGCAGATCCCGGACACCCCGTCGAAGAACGGCCGCATCCTCTCCACCCTGCCGAACAACTCCTACGGCTACCTCCAGGGCACCTCGATGGCGACCCCGCACGTCGCGGCCGTGGCCGCGCTGCTCAAGTCGACGCACCCGCACGCCTCTCCGGCCCAGTTGCAGGCGCTGCTGAAGGCCGAGGCGGACAACCCGGGCTGCCCGACCGCCCCGTACGACACCAACGGCGACGGCGTCGCGGACGCGACCTGCGTGGGCGGCAAGCGCGTCAACGGCTTCTACGGGTTCGGCATCGTCAACGCGCTGCGGGCGGTGAAGCAGAAGTAGCCGACACCTCACCTGTTCACGGGCCGGGCGGATCTCCGCCCGGCCCGTTCGTGTCCGTACGGCCATCCATATCCGCATGACCAATGTTGATTGAATCAATACTGCATAGTTCAATCATGACTGACATCAAGATGGCATGGGCCGCTCTGGGCGGCGATCCCGCTCTGGTCTCACGTGTCTCGACCGTCGCGCGTCAGGGGGCTCTCGAAGCGCGGCTTCCTGTACGGGAGTTGGCGCGGGCCTGCGTGGGAGCATGCGCGCTGGCCGCCGCGGAGCTGGGGGCGCGGCGAGCCGGGCTGGCGGAGGTACCCGGGGTACGGGTGGACGACGGGGCCGTCGCCACGGCGTTCGTCAGTGAGCGGCATCTGTTGATCGACGGGCGGGCGCCGGTCAGTTTCGCGCCGCTGTCACGGTTCTGGCGGACGGCCGACGGCTGGGTCCGCACCCACGCGAACTACCCGCACCACCGGGCGCGGCTGCTGGACGCGTTGAAGCTGCCGGGGGACGCGTCGGTGGAGGACGTGGCCGCGGTGCTCGCCGAGCGATCCGCGCCGGAGGTGGAGGAGACCGTCTACGGCGCCGGGGGCCTCGCGGTCGCGCTGCGGACGGCCGAGGAGTGGGCCGCGCACGCTCAGGGGGTCGCGGTGGCCCGGCGGCCGCTCGTCGAGCGCGAGCGGCTCGGCACGGCACGCGCGCGTGTGCTCCCGCCGCTGGACGGCGACCCGTTGCTGCCCGCCGCCGGGCTGCGCGTGCTCGACCTGACCCGGGTCATCGCGGGCCCGATCGCCACGCGGACGCTGGCCCTGCTGGGCGCGGACGTGCTGCGCGTGGACGCCCCGCAGTTGCCCGAGGATCCCGACGCGCACGCGGACACCGGTTTCGGGAAACGGTCGACCCGGCTGGACCTCGGACTGACCTCCGACCGTTACACCTTCGAGGAGTTGCTCGCGCGAGCGGACGTGGTCGTCACCGGGTACCGGCCGGGCGCCCTGGAACGGTTCGGGCTCTCCCCCGAGGCGCTGGCCGACCGTCGGCCCGGGGTGATCGTCGCGCAGTTGTCGGCGTGGGGCGCGTACGGGTCGTGGGGTGACCGGCGCGGGTTCGACAGCCTGGTGCAGGTCGCCTCGGGCATCGCGGCGATCGAGGGTTCACCGGAACACCCCGGCGCGCTGCCCGCGCAAGCCCTCGACCACGGCACCGGGTATCTGCTGGCGGGCGCGGTGCTGCGGGCGGTGACGGAACAGGCCGAGCAGGGCTACGGCATCGCCCTACGGCTGGCGCTCGCGCGGACTGCGGCGTGGCTGACGGCGGACGGGGGCGAGCGGGGAGGGGCGGTGCCCGGCGGGGCGGCTACCGGAACGGCGCGCGGGAGCGAGCAGGACCGGACGGCACACGGGCAGCGGGGCCGGGCGGCGGACGAGCGAGGCGGAACCGCAAACGACGACAGCGGGACGGCGTACAACCAGCCCGATGCCTGGTTCGTCGAGACGGACAGCGGTATCGGACGGCTACGGCATGCCCGGTCGCCGGTGTCGTTCGTCGGTGGGCCCTCGAACTGGGCGCGACCGCCGGGGCGTTGGGGCACGGACTCGGCCCGTTGGGCTTGATGCGGGGGTCGGGCGGAAACGTACCTATGAGCGGAATGCCGTTCCACCGGTCGTTTCGTTGCACTTGCCCGGTTCTGTGGCGGCTGGTGAAGATCTTGGGGTGACCTTGATACGACCGACTGTCGAAGTGGCCGACACCAGCGGCTCCGGGCGGCGCCCCGGTACGCGTCGGGCCGTCGCCGTACTGGCCCTGGTGGTGCTCGCCGCGCTGATACCCCTGCTCGGCCCGTCCGCCGCGCTGCACGACACCGGGGAGGCCGCCGCGCCCGGTGTCGGCGGCATCGCGCTGCTCCGAGCGGTGTTGTTCGGCGCGCTGTGCGTCCCCCTGGGTGAGCTGTTCGTGAACCGGCTCGCGCGTACCGTGCCCGGCGCTCCCCCGAACGGCCCCCGCAGCTGGGCCCTGTACGCGACCGGTGCCGGTTTCGTCGCCGCGCTGGGGCTCGCGTCGGTCGTGGCGACGGGCAACCTGGTGCCGCACAGCCTTGCCCAGATCGACGTCGGCGGCCTCTACCAGTCCCGGGACGGCAAGTTGGCGCTCCTGGAGGTCAACGCGTTCGCCGTGGCGGCCCTGTGCGCCCGGTCACGCAGGCCCGGCCTCCAGGTGTGGCCCCTGGGCGCCGTGGTCCTCGCGGAGGCGCTGCGCGTGCACCCGGCGAGCGAGCACAGTCCCCTGGTCGGCTCCGAACTGACCCTGGTGCACCTGACGTGCGCGGCGCTGTGGGTGGGCGGTCTGCTGCACGTGCTGCGGACGTTGCGGCAGTGGCGCGGTGCCGAGGCGGGGACCGCGCTGTTGGGGCTCTACGCGCGCGTGGCGGCCGTACTGCTCGCCGCGATCACCGCCACGGGGGTGTGGAGTTCGCTGCGCCGGATGCCGGCCGGCACGATCCTGGACCAGCTGACGACGACGGCGTACGGGCGCACCCTGCTCGCGAAGGTGATCCTCGTCGCCGCCGTCGCCGTCCTCGCGCTGTGGGCCCGGTACCGGCTGCGCAGGGCCTCCGATCCGCTGACCGCGCACTCACCCGCGCGGGCCGAGGTCGTCGCCCTGGGAGTGGTGGTCGTGGTCTCCGGACTGTTGACGGCATTGCCGGTGCCGATCCGCTGGCATTGACGGATCAATGAATCAATCCATCGATCAATAGTTGATCAGCTGTTCGTGACCAGGACCTTCAGGGCCGTGCGCTCGTCCATCGCCTTGTAGCCGTCGGGTACGCCCTCCAGGCCGACCGTCAGGTCGAAGACGGGCGAGGGGTCGATGGTGCCGTCCAGGATGTCGGGCAGCAGCTCCGGGATGTACGTGCGGACCGGTGCGACCCCGCCGCGCAGCGCGATGTTCCGGTCGAACATGACCCCGAGGTCGAGGCCGGTGCCGCTGCCGTGCGGTACCCCGACGAAGCCGATCGCGCCGCCGTCGCGCGCGATGCCGACGGCCGTCCGCATGGACTGCTCGGTGCCGACGGCCTCGACGACGGCGTGTGCGCCCTGGCCGCGGGTGAGTTCACGGACCGCCTCGACTGCGTCCTCACCGCGTGCGGCGACGACGTCGGTGGCGCCGAAGCGGCGGGCGATGTCCGTGCGCACCTCGTGGCGGCCGAGCGCGATGATCCGTTCGGCGCCGAGGCGCTTGGCGGCTAGTACCGCGCACAGGCCGACGGCTCCGTCGCCCACGACGGCGACGGTGGCGCCCTTGCGGACGCCCGCGCCGAGGGCCGCGTGGTGGCCGGTGCCCATGACGTCGGACAGGGTCAGCAGCGCGGACAGCAGGTGGTCGTCGGAGGCCGCATCCTTCGGCAGCCGTACGAGGGTGCCGTCGGCGAAGGGCACGCGTACGGCCTCGCCCTGGCCGCCGTCATAGCCCACGGCGCCCCAGAAGCCGCCGTGCACGCAGGAGGTGGTGAGGCCCTCGCGGCAGTAGTCGCAGACGCCGTCGGACCACACGAAGGGCGCGACCACGAGGTCGCCGGTCTGGACGCCGGTCACCTCGGAGCCGGTCTCCTCCACGATCCCGAGGAACTCGTGCCCGATGCGCTGCCCCGGCTGCCGGGCCGACTCGCCGCGGTACGCCCACAGGTCGCTGCCGCAGATGCAGGCGCGCAGCACCCGGACCACCGCGTCGGTGGGCAGCTGCACCAGAGGCTCGGGGACGTCCTCCACGCGCATGTCGAACGGGGCGTGGATGGTGGTGGCGCGCATGGCGAGGGTCCTTCTCGTCGCGGGTGTGCTGGTGCGGTGCGCTCAGGGGGTGGTCGAGCGCACTTCACGGTACGCCGCCGCCGGTGCGGGGCGCTCGGCGAGGGTGCCGAGCACGCCCTGGACCAGCAGGAACTGTGCGCCGGCGTACGTCAGCATGATCCAGAAGTCGGGCCTGGGCGGCTGCGGCCAGTCGGCGACCCCGGTCGCGATGAGGGTGTCGGAGACCATGAAGAGCGCCCCGCCGAGCCCGGCGGCGAGGCCGAACCGGGTGGCCGCGGCGCACGCCATGGCCGTCAGCAGGGCGCTGTAACCGGCCACGGGGACGCGCAGGTCCGCCGGGAGGTCCGGCCACAGCATCGTGACGGTGACGGCCAGGGCGACGGCGTACCCGGCGACGAGGAGACCGGCACGCACGCGTGGAGCACGTTTCGGGCCGCCGTACGTCCTGAAGACGGCGAGGTAGCAGAGGTGGCCCGCCGCGAAGCAGGCCATGCCGGCGAGGAAGGCGGGGTCGGCGTCGGAGAGCAGCAGGGTGTCGCCTCCCCAGCCGAAGAGGAGCGCGGCGACGAGGAGCCGGGGCGCGCCGCGCAGGGCCGCGTACGCGGCGAGGAGCGGCATCAGGAGGGGCTTGGTGACGGTGTGGCCGGGCTCGTAGCCGACAGCGAGCGAGAGCAGGTCCACGAGGGCTGCCAGTGCGAAGCCGATCAGGAGGGCGCGGGAGACGGCCGGGTGTGCGGTACGTGGGTTCACGCGGCCGCGGTCTCCTCGGCGGCCGGGACGCCCTGATCCGGGACGGGCACCGGCTGCCAGCCCGGTCCCCGGAACACGCGTCCCGCGCGCTCGCGCCAACTGGTCGCCGCTTTCAGGTCCTTGGCGATGGCGACGTACTCATGGGTGGCCACCTTGATCGGGTTGAACGTGTTGATGTTCTTGGTCAACCCATAGACGGGCCGCTCAACCTCCGGCACGAAGGACCCGAAGAGCCGGTCCCAGACGATGAGGATGCCGCCGAAGTTGCGGTCCAGGTAGCCGCCCTGGGAGGCGTGGTGGACCCGGTGGTGGGACGGCGTGTTGAAGACGAATTCGAACCAGCGGGGCATGCGGTCGATCCGCTCGGTGTGGATCCAGAACTGGTAGACGAGGTTCGCCGAGGAGCAGAACGCCAGCGCGGCGGGATGCACGCCCAGGGCGATGAGGGGGACGTAGAACGGCCATACCGTGAGGGTCGTCCAGGGCTGGCGCAGGGCCGTGGTGAGGTTGAACCTGCGGCTGGAGTGGTGGACGACGTGGCAGGCCCACAGGATGCGGATGACGTGGTGGCCGCGGTGGGACCAGTAGTAGAAGAAGTCCTGCCCGAGCAGCATCAGCGGGATCGTCCACCACAGGACGGGCACGCGCAGCGGGGTGAGTTCGTAGATCGCCGTGTAGACCGCGACGATCGGGATCTTCCAGAGGAAGTCGAAGACGAGGCTCCCGAGCCCCATGCCGACGCTCGTGACGGCGTCCTTCGTCTCGTAGCCCGCCGCGTCCTCGTCGGGGTGGATGCGCACGCTGATCACCTCGATCACGGTGAGCAGCACGAAGGCGGGTATCGACCAGAGCACGGCATCGGGCAGGTTCGGCATGGATGAACCGTAAAACCGCGAATCGGCCACGCCTAGACGTTGTTACCCACAAGTATTACCTGGGGTACGCGCTTGCTTGTTGGCGATCTCCGCCAACAGGTCACCCAACCGGTCACGCTCCCGCCGCCCCCAACAGCGTCCCCGCCACATACGTCACCGCCATCGCCAGCACGCCCCCGGCAACGTTCCGTACGATCGCGAGCTTCGGGTCGGCCGCGCCGAGGCGGGCGCTGGTCCAGCCGGTGAAGACCAGGGCGCCCAGGGACGAGACGACGGTGACGCCGAGCCGCCAGTCGGCCGGGGGCAGGACGATCGCCAGGAGGGGCAGCAGGGCGCCGGCCGTGAAGGACAGGAAGCTCGCCCAGGCCGCGTGCCAGGGGTTGGTGAGGTCGTCGGGGTCGATGCCGAGCTCCACGCTGGCGTGGGCGCGCAGGGCGTCGCGTTCCGTGAGCTGGACGGCCGCTTCCCTGGCCACGTCGCGGGTCAGGCCGCGGTCCTGGAGGAGTTCGGTCAACTCCTCCAGTTCGGCCTCGGGTTGCTCCTTCAGCTCGCGCTTCTCCAAGGCCAGGGCGGCCTTCTCGGAGTCGCGCTGCGTCGATACGGACACGTACTCCCCCGCCGCCATCGACATGGAGCCGGCGAGGAGACCCGCGAGGCCGGCCGTCAGCAGGGCCGTGCGGTCGGAGGTGGCACCGGCCACGCCGACGACGAGTCCGGCGGTCGACAGGATGCCGTCGTTCGCGCCGAGGACCGCGGCCCGCAGCCAGTTCAGCCGGGAGCCGAGGCTGCCGCCGTGGGCCTCGGAGTGGGACTCGCCGTTGGTTTCAGTCACCCCCGGAGGATTCCACCCCCGGTGTCACCACACCCGTACCGACGCTCCCCGCGCGAACACCGGGCTCGTGGCATCCTTCGGCGGTTCGGCGAGCGGTTCCGCGATCTCGCTCACCAGGGGGCCGACCTTCGCCGCGATCGGATCCAGGGTGCCGAGGTCGAAGCCGTAGACGCGGGCCGCGTTGCCGCCGACCATGGCGGCGACCTCGTCACGCGGCACGCGCGCGTAGGCGAAGCGCAGGCCCTCCCTGGAGTACGGGTACGTCCCCTCGTCGTGCGGGTAGTCGCTCCCCCACATGATCTTCTCGATGCCGATCCGGTCGCGCAGGGGCACCTCGTGGGGGCGCATGAAACTGGCGCCCACGAAGCAGTTGTCGCGCCATACCTCCGAAGGACCCTTGCCCATCGAACTGGCGAGCCCCGCGCCGAACTTGGACTCCGCGGTCGATGCCTTCGACGCCGCCGCGACCAGGCGCCCGTGGTAGTAGTCCAGCATGTCGAGCACCCCGGGGATCCAGCCGGAGCCCTGCTCGGTCAGGACCAGTCTCAGGTCCGGGTGACGGCGGAAGGCGCCGCCGAAGATCAGGTGCCACAGGGCGCGGTGCGAGAACCAGGTCGTCTCGACCATGTACACCGCGCGGGCGGCCGGTTCGTCGCCCAGGGGCGGGGACGCCGAGCCCGCGTGGTGGTTGACGGGGACGCCGAGTTCCGCGCAGACGGCCCAGATCGGGTCGTACGTCGACGAGTACAGCTCCGGCAGTCCTGAGCCGGGTGGAGTGCCAGGCAGCAGCAACCCGCCCCGGAGGCCCGCCTCGACCGCCCACCGGATCTCCTGGACGGCCTCCTGGACGTCGTTGAGGAGGATCTGGAAGACCCCGGCCCGTCGGCCCGGCGCGGCGGCGCAGAAGTCCGCCAGCCAGCGGTTGTGGGCGCGCAGGCCGGCCCAGCGGCGCCGGAACTCCTCGGCCGTGGGCGCGGGTGCCATCAGGGAGCCGGACGGGAAGAACGGCGGAATGGTGTTCGGGAAGACGACCTCCGCGACGATGCCGTCCTCCTCCAGCTCCGCGATCCGCCGCCCGGAGTTCCAGTTCTTGTCGGCCGTGTCGGCGAGCAGGTCCTCGTACGGGTTGACGTACGCGGCCGCCCACGCGTCGAACTCGTCGTGGTACCGCTTCTCCAAGTAGGGCCGGTAGTCCAGGAGATCGGCGCCCGCGTGGCAGTCCGCGGAGATGACCGTGTACCGGTCCGCGCCCTTGGAACCCGCCGAGCCCATGGAGTCCGTGGAGGTCATGGCGTCGCCCCCAGGACCGGGAAGTCGTGGTCGGTCAGCCAGTGCCGCCCGACCTCGCGCGAGCGCGCCCAGGACGCCCTCACGGCCTCCTGGTCGTCCTGCTGGCCGAGTTCGGCGGGGGTCGGGCCGATCCGGCGGGCCAGCGGGGTCAGAGCCGCCACGTCGAAGCCGAAGGCGTCCGCCGCCGCGAGGCCCAGCATGCGGCGGGTCTCGTCCACCGGGATGTCGTGGAAGGTGCGCTTCAGCCACGCGCGCGTGTCGGGCCAGGTGCCCTCGGGGTGCGGGAAGTCGCTGCCCCAGAGGATGTTCTCGACGCCGATCTCGTACCGCTGGGCCAGTTCACGGCGCTTGGTGTTGGTGGCGCAGATGAAGATCTGCCGGTCGAGGTACTCGCTCGGCGGCCGTTTCAGCTCCGCGAACGGCGAGAGCTTCTTGCCGCCGTGGGCGCCCAGGTAGAGGCGGTCCATGAACCACAGCTGGTTCGGCAGCCACCAACAACCCGACTCCGCCACACCGAACTTGAGGCCCGGGTGGCGCTCGAAGACCCCGGACCAGAGCAGGAACCAGAGCGGCCGGGCGGGCCACCAGGTCACCTCGCTCACATAGATGCCCAGATGGTCGCCGTACTCGTGGCGGGGCGCGGCCCCGGAGTGCGTGAGCACGGGCATCCCGCACTCAGCGGCGGCCGCCCATACGGGGTCGTAACGGCGGTCGTGGTAGGGCTCCTTGTCGACCCACATGGAGGGGATCATCAGGGCGCCGAGGCCCGACTCCTTGGCGCGGTGGACCTCCGCGACGACCTTCTCCGTAGGGGCCGTCACGGGCAACAGGGCGACTCCGCAATGCCGTTGAGGGTTCTCGGAGACGAAGTCGGCGAGCCAGCGGTTGTGGGCCTGCGCGCCCGCCATGCCCAACTCCGGGTCCTGGTCCCCGGAGAGGCCGAGGCCGACTCCGAAGGGCGCGGCCGTCTGGCTGTCCACGGCATCCGCGTCCGGGAAAACCACCTCGGCGGCCACCCCGTCCCCGTCCAGCTCCTTGAGGCGCTGCGCGGTGTCCCAACCCCCGCGCAGGCCTTCCTCGTTGTCCCGGAACCACTTCGTCGCGAACGCCTCGTTGCGGATGCCGAGCCGGGTCATCTCCTCGCGGCGCCGGTCGCGTCCGGCGAGGAACTCGTCGAAGTCCCGGTGGAACCGGGCGTCCAGATAGGGCCGGTACTCCTCGGTGGGCAGCCCGGCGTGGCAGTCGGAGGAGATGATCAGGTACGGCTCCTGGTCGGTCACAACAGCCCCCTCAGTCCAGGATGAAGCTCTCTAGGTACGACGGGTTCGCGCGGTCGAGCATCGAGCCCGCCCTCGCCCGGATCTGGGCGTCGCTGTGCTCGCTCTCGGGCAACAGCCAGAAGCGGTCCGCGCGGATGCCGTCCACGACGAGGTCGGCGACCTCCTCGACGGGCGTGAAGGCGACCTCCTTGCCCGCCTCCCTCATCGCGGTCTCCCACTGGTCGAGACTGCGATAAGGGGTCCTACGGGGGCGCTCCTTCGCGTACCGGTCGGGCCGGTTGCGGTGCGACTCCCACAGGCCCGTGCGCAGCATGTGCGGCCCAGGGAAGAGCACCGAGGCGCCCACGCGCGCGTGCTCCGCCTTCAAATGGGCGTACAGGGACTCGGTCATCGTCACGACGGCCGCCTTGGTGACGGCGTACACGGAGGCGGTGGGCAGCGGGGCGATCCCGCCGTCCCCGGAGGACGTGTTGACGACATGACCGGGTTGACCGGACTTGATCATCCTCGGCACGAACGCCTGGATGCCGTGGAAGACGCCCCACACGTTGACGGCGAACGCCCATTGCCAGTCGTTCGGTTCGTGCTCCCACATCCGGCCCTCGGCGCCCGAGCCGACCCCGGCGTTGTTGCAGAGGACGTGGACGGCGCCGTACGTCTCGTAGGCCGACTCGGCGAGATCCAGGACCTGTTGGCGTACACCGACGTCGACCACGCGCGCGTGCACGTCGGCACCGTCGGCGCGCAGATCGGCGGCGGCCTTGTCGAGGGCTCCCTGCTCGACGTCGGCGAGGACCACCTTGAGCCCGTCGGCGGCGAACCGCCGTGCCATCGCGAGCCCGATCCCGCTCGCGGCCCCGGTGACGACGGCGACCTGACCCTCCCTCAATTCCATCAGGCACTCCCCTCGGGCGGCCCGTCGTGGATCTGCTGCGGGTCGTCGTAGCGCTGGTGGATGTACGGCAACAGAGCCTGCGCGTCGACCCGTTCGACGACCTTGCCGCGCTGGTCGCTGGTCTTCTCGCCGATGGTGATGTCGACGAGGGTGCGGACCGGGAGGTCGGCGACCGGGTCGTACATGGACTCGCGCAAAACGACGTCTCCGGTGACGCGTTCCAGTCGGCGGACCTTCTCGTTGCGCAGGCAGTGCACGAGCACGGGGTCGGCGTCGAAGCCCGAACCGTCCACCGCGGGAAGGAACTTGAAGTAGAAGTCAGTCTTCTGCGTCGGCTCGGGGAGGGGCAGTTCCTCACTGATCGCGCCGCGGACCTCCACGAAGGCGATGCCGTGCCGGGCGAGGGACGCGTGCACGACGAGGCCCACGCGCTCGACGGTCACCTCGCCGAGTTTCTTGGGCTCCCCGAAGACCTCACGGCCGCCGGTGAGGGCCCGTTCGTGGGTCATCGGCATCACCAGGGGGTACCAGCCCTCGACGCCGTCGTGCGCGGCGGCGACCGCGAACGAGCCCGCGCCCAGGGGGTATCCGGTCAGCTCCACCTTGCTGATGTTCACCCGGACCAGGGGCCGCCCGGTGGGCTTGAGGGGCGGCGGCAGGACCGCCGCGACCGCGTCCGGGTCGCTCTCCCAGACGGCCACCACACCGGTGGACCAGATGTCGGGGAGCTTGGAACTCGCCGTGCGTGCGGCGGCGATCTCCGCCTCGGTCCGTGCGCCGTACCGTACGCGTGCCATACGCCGTACCGCCCTTCGTAGGCCGTCATCCGTCAGGCGGGCAGCACGCTTGCACCGGGCGGGCAAAAGGTCCATAGCCACGCGCACGCGCATTCGGCGGACCCGAACGGGCGGGCGGGGCAGGCGACCTGAGGGACAGGACTGTCAGTGGCGGCCCGTATCCTCAGTGACCATGCTCGAAGACCACTCGCCGACAGTGTCCGCAGCCACTCCGTGGCCGGCCGCATATCCCCAGGGGTATGCGGTAGTTGACGTGGAGACCACCGGCCTGGCCCGGGACGACCGGATAATCTCCGCGGCCGTCTACCGTCTGGACGCGCTCGGCGAGGTCGAGGACCACTGGTACACGATGGTCAACCCGGAGCGCGATCCCGGCCCCGTGTGGATCCACGGTCTGACGAGTGACGTCCTGGAGGGCGCGCCTCTCTTCAAGGACATCGCCGAGGAGTTCGCGACCCGCCTGGAGGGCCGCGTGCTGGTCGCGCACAACGCGGTCTTCGACTGGCAGATGATCGCGCGGGAGTACGCACGCGTGCAGATCGAGCCCCCGGTCCGTCAGCGGCTGTGCACCATCGCCCTGTCGAAGGAACTGAGCCTGCCGCTGCCCAACCACAAACTGGAGTCCCTGGCAGCGCACTTCGGTGTCGTACAGCAGCGCGCGCACCACGCGCTGGACGACGCGCGCGTGCTCGCCGAGGCCTTCCGGCCGAGCCTCCGGGCAGCGGCCCAGGGCGGCGTACGGCTGCCGCTGCACGAGTGCCGGCCGCTGACCGAGTGGGCCCAGCCCGCACCCCGGATCGGGCAGCAGGCGGGGGGCTACGGCGGCTTCGGGGCGGGCAGTTGGCGTCCCGCGCGCAAGCGGCCCGCGTGCCCCTACCCGAACCCGGGGCGCTTCGAGGACGGCAGGCCGCTCAAGCAGGGGATGCGGATCGCGTTCTCCGGGGACACGTCCATCGAGCGCGAGCTGCTGGAGGACCGGGCCGTGGAGGCCGGCCTGCACGTCGCGACGAGCCTGTCCCGGCTGACCAGCCTCCTCGTCACGAACGACCCGGACTCGGGCACCTCGAAGGTGGTCAAGGCCAAGCAGTTCGGCACACCTGTGGTGGACGAGGCCGCGTTCGGGCAGCTGCTGCGGGACGTCGAGGCGGCGGACTGACGATGCCCTGGTGACCGTACGGACGGGTGATTGTCGTACGACTCGCCCCGCGCCCGCTCGCCCGTGCCGGGCGGACGGCCCACCCTGTGGCGCATGGCGAGATGTGAAGTGTGCGGCAATGACTACGGCATGAGTTTCGAGGTGCACGCGCAGGGCGCGGTGCACGTCTTCGACTGCTTCTCCTGCGCGATCCACCGCATGGCCCCGATCTGCGAGCACTGCCGGGTGCAGATCATCGGCCAGGGCGTGGAGGTCGAGGGCCGCTGGTTCTGCGGCGGCCACTGCGCGCGGGCGGAGGGAATGGTGGGGATCATCGACAAGGTGTGAGCCACCGGCCTTCCGGGAGCCGGACCCCGTATCCCTTCCGGTACCCCCCTGAATGCGCCCCACGACCGAGTTGTACGGTCGTGGGGTGTACCGCTTCCTGATGTCCCGGCAGTGGGTGATCCTCGCGTTGATCACCCTTCTCCTGATCCCGACGATGATCAGGCTGGGCATCTGGCAGATGCACCGCTACGAGATGCGCAGCGCCCGGAACCAGTTGGTCACGAACGCGCTGCGCGCCAAGCCGGTCCCCGTGGAGACGATCAGCACCCCGGGGCACGCGGTCACCCGTACGGAGAGGTACCGCACCGTCACCGCGACGGGCACCTTCGAGACTTCTAAAGAAGTCGTCGTCCGGCGGCGTACCAATGACGACGACGAGGTCGGCTTCCACGTCCTCACCCCGTTCGTGTTGACGGACGGCAAGGTCGTGTTGATCAACCGTGGGTGGATCCCGGCGACCGGGGTGCAGACGGCCTTCCCGAAGATCCCCGCGCCGCCGAGCGGCAAGACGACCATCACCGGGCGGCTGATGGCCGACGAGACGACCGCGGCGAGCGGCATCAAGGACATCAAGGGCCTGCCCGACCGCCAGATCATGTTGATCAACAGCGAGGAACAGGCGAAGCGGCTCGACGCCCAGGTGCTCGGCGGCTACGTCGAGCAGACCGCGCCGGAGCCGAAGGGCGACACCCCGGAGCAGATCTCCGACCCGGGCAAGGAAGACGCCCCGCTGAACTACGCGTACATGATCCAGTGGTGGCTGTTCGCGGCGGCCGTCCCGGTCGGCTACGTGGTCCTCGCCCGCCGCGAGGCCCGCGACCGCCGGGAGGCGGCGGCGAAGGTGGAGGAGACGGCTGAGGCCGAGCCCGCGACCGTGTGACCCGGGCTTCTCTTCACCCGCCCGGCCCCGAACCTTGATTGCCTCACCGACAGGCAGGGAACCCGCACCCCGTGCACCCACGTATCGAGGACTACGCCCTCATCGGCGACGAACAGACCGCGGCCCTGGTCGGCATGGACGGCTCGGTCGACTGGCTGTGCCTGCCGCGCTTCGACTCGGCCGCCTGCTTCGCCAGAATGCTCGGCGACGAGGACAACGGCCACTGGCGCATCGCCCCCAAGGGCGCCGACCGCTGCACCCGCCGTGCCTACCGCCCCGACACCCTGGTCCTGGACACGGAGTGGGAGACCGACGAGGGCACGATCCGCGTCACCGACCTGATGCCCCAGCGCCACCGCGCCCCCGACGTCGTACGCATCGTCGAAGGCGTCAGCGGCAAGGTCACCGTCCACAGCAGGCTCCGCCTGCGCTTCGACTACGGCGCGGTCGTGCCGTGGATGCGCCGGTCCGACGGGCACCATGTGGCCGTCGCGGGCCCCGACTCGGTGTGGCTGCGCAGCGAGCCCGAGGTGCGCACCTGGGGCGAGGACTTCAGCACCCTCTCGGAGTTCACCGTCGAGGCCGGCCAGAAGGTCGCCTTCGTCCTCACCTGGCATCCCTCGCACGAGCCCCGTCCGCCGCTCGTCGACCCGTACAAGTCGCTGCACACCAGCGTCGCGGACTGGAGGCGCTGGGTGGCCCGCTGCCGCTACGACGGCCCCTACAGGGACGCGGTCGTACGGTCCCTGATCACCCTCAAGGCCCTCACCTACCGCCCGACCGGTGGCATCGTCGCCGCGGCCACCACCTCGCTGCCCGAGGAGATGGGCGGCGTCCGCAACTGGGACTACCGCTACTGCTGGCTGCGCGATTCGAGCCTCACCCTGGGCGCCCTGATCGCCGCGGGCTACCACAGGGAGGCCGAGGCCTGGCGCGACTGGCTGCTCCGCGCGGTCGCCGGCGATCCCGCGGACCTGCAGATCATGTACGGCGTGGCGGGCGAGCGACGGCTCCCCGAGTTCGAACTGCCGCACCTCTCCGGCTTCGCCGGTTCGGCCCCCGTCCGGATCGGCAACGGTGCCGTCAACCAGCTCCAACTCGACGTCTACGGAGAGGTGCTGGACTCCCTGTGGCTGGCCCGCCGCGCGGGACTGTCCCCCAAGCCGCACATGTGGTCGCTCCAGGCCGTCCTCCTGGAGTGGCTGCGCGCGCAGTGGCAGCAGCCGGACGAGGGCCTGTGGGAGGTGCGCGGCGGACGCCGGCACTTCGTGCACTCCAAGGTCATGGTGTGGGTGGCCGCCGACCGCGCCGTCCGCACCCTGGAGGAGTACGCAGACCTGCCCGGCGACCTGGAGGGCTGGCGCGAACTGCGCGACGCGGTGCACCGGGACGTGTGCGAGAAGGGCTACGACCCGGAACGCAACACGTTCACGCAGTACTACGGCTCGCAGGAACTCGACGCCGCCCTGCTGCTCATCCCCCGCTTCGGCTTCCTGCCGCCCGACGATCCCCGGGTCGTCGGCACGGTCGACGCGGTCCGCGAGGCCCTGGGCCACGACGGCTTCGTCCGCCGCTACGACACCGCCGCCGACACCCCGGTGGACGGGCTGCCCGGCGACGAGGGCGCCTTCCTGGCGTGCTCCTTCTGGCTCGTGGACGCGCTGCAGATGACGGGCCGCAGGAAGGAGGCCCGGGTGCTGTTCGAGCGCCTGGTGGGCCTCGCGAACGACGTGGGGCTGCTCGCGGAGGAGTACGACCCGGTGGCCGGCCGTCAGCTGGGCAACTTCCCGCAGGCGTTCAGCCACATCGGCCTGGTGAACACCGCCCTCACCCTGTTCGGGGACGAGGAGGCAGGATAGGGGCCATGGATCTTGGACTGAAGGACCGGGTGTACGTCGTCACCGGAGCCACTCGCGGGCTGGGCAACGCCGCCGCGCGCGAGCTGGTGGCCGACGGCGCGAAGGTGGTCGTCACCGGGCGCGACGAGAAGCGGGCCGCCGACGCGGCGGCCGAGCTGGGGCCGAACGCGGTCGGCGTGGCCGTCGACAACGCCGACGCGGAGGCACCGGCCCGGCTGATCGCCGCCGCGCGCGAGCACTTCGGGGGCTTCGACGGCATCCTCGTGAGCGTCGGCGGGCCGCCGCCCGGGTTCGTCGCCGACACCACCGACGAGCAGTGGCAGTCGTCGTTCGAGTCGGTGTTCCTGGGCGCGGTACGGCTCGCCCGCGCGGCGGCCGAGGAGTTGGGGGCGGGCGGGGTCATCGGGTTCGTGCTCTCCGGGTCGGTGCACGAGCCGATCCCGGGGCTGACGATCTCGAACGCGCTGCGGCCCGGTCTCGCCGGTTTCGCCAAGTCCCTCGCGGACGAGCTGGGCCCGCGCGGCATCCGTGTCGTGGGGCTCCTGCCGGCCCGCATCGACACGGACCGCGTGCGCGAGCTGGACGGCCTCTCCGCGGACCCGGTGGCCACGCGTGCGGCCAACGAGTCGCGGATTCCGCTACGGCGGTACGGGACCTCGGACGAGTTCGGGCGGGTGGCGGCGTTCTTGCTGTCGCCGGCCGCGTCCTACCTGACGGGGATCATGGTCCCTGTTGACGGTGGGATGCGGCACGGGTTCTGACGACCCATCAACTCAATCATCCCGCTCAACCCCTCAATCAACCTGCGCTCAACCCATCAATCAACCTGTCAACTCACCCGCTCCGCGCGGTGCTTGACGCCCGTCAGGCGGACCTCTGTCGGCAGCATCTCCAGGCCGGCCGAATCGCGGGCGTGGGCAAGGGCGTTGGCCGTCAGGTGGTCGAGGGCGACTCCGGGGTCCACGTGCGGTTCCAGGCTGAGCTGGACGCGGGCCTCGGGTGCGGTGCGGGTGCCGGCGAGCCGCACGTGCGCGTGGGCAACGCCGTCCAGGGCGCCCGCGTCGGCGGCGAGGACGCCTTCCAGGGCCCGGCCCCGCAGGAGCGCGCCCTCGCCGTCGCCGGTGCTGACGGCGACCTCGGTGAGCCGACGGCGCCGTAGCACCGCGACGAGCCACCACAGGGCCAGCAGGACGAGGACGGCGAGCACGGCGAGGACCGTCGGCCACCACCAGCCGTCGCCCCGCCAGCGGGTCCGCCGGGCGTCGCTCAGCAGGACGTCGTGGCGCCCGTCGTAGATCCACCAGGAGGGCGGCTTCACGCCGAGGCCGACGGCCAGTACCGAACCGCCGAGCACGAGCAGTACGAGGCCCACGACACCGATCACCGCACGGTTGACGATCCTGAGCACCGGCCTCATCCCTTCCGTCCGGAACGGCCGACGTGCACCGACAGGGCGGGCGGCCGGGCGAGTCCGAGCCCGGTGATCGCGTCGCCGAGCACGGCGTCCAAGTCGGCCCGTACGTCGTCGAGTTCACGGAAATGCGACACCGCGCGGACGTCGGCCTTGGTCCGGCTCGTGCGCACGCGTACCGACTGCACGCCCGAGACCTCCATGGCCCGGTCGCGCAGCACCATCGCGGCGGCGGCGCGTTGCAGGCCCGCCCGGACGTCGGCGTGGGTGCGGCGCATCGGCAGCACCTGGCGCAGGCCGGGTGTCACCGCGAGCACGATCAGCCACAGGCCGAGGGCGGCGGCGATGCCGGCGCCGACGAGCACCCAGGTGTCGTCCAGGGGCCGTTGGGCGAGTTGCCGGGCCAGTTCCCGGCGCCAGTGCGCGGCGGGCCGCTCCGCGCGCACGGCGGTGACGTCGTAGAGCAGGGCGCCCGCGCCGGCGAGCAGCAGGACGGCGACGATACCCGCGGGGACGCGGCGCGCCGACCAGAAGCGGCCGCCCTTGCCGTCCCCGTCATGGACGACGGGAACGGGATCGTAGTCGGACGCGGCGGTGTACCCGCCGGGTCCGGGATCGGTCTCCTTCTCGATGACCGGTAGTCGTTGGGTCGTGCCGTCGGAGCCCTGGGGCTCGCTCATCGCGTCCTCCCCTGTGCCGCGCCATGTGCCGGATGGAGCCGTTCCACTTGGACGGCGACCTCGGGCACGTCCATGCCCACCAACGCGCGTACCCGCTGAACCACCTGTCGACGCACCTGAAAACAGCGGGCGCCGATGTCGCAGGGATAGTCGAGTTCGAGGTGCACGCGCACGCGTACCGTTTCGTGGTGTACGACGACGGTGGCATGCGGCGACGCGGCGTCCGGGTGCAGCGGTCCGAGCGCCTCGCGCGCGGCCTGCGCGGCGATCTTCGCCACGACCCGGTCGGCGATCCGGGTGGCGCCCCGCTCACCGGGTGCGACGACCGCCAGGGGCCTGCCGCGCTCGTCGACAGCGCCGTCCCGGCCGCTCACGGGCGTCATCGCCGCCGGTCGTCACGCGAGCGGAAGAAGTCGCCGAGTTCCAGGTCCCCCTCCAGGAACCGGCCGACGACGAACCCGATGGCGCCCAGGGCCGCCACCAGCAGGAACGCCCCGAACCCGCCGAAGTATCCGGCGAAGCCCAGTGCCATTCCGGCGATCATGCCGACCACGGCCCTGCTCATCCTGCGCTCCTCAACTCGTTCGTCGGCCCGCTCGTTGACTCGTTCGCCGGCTCGGTCACTGGAGCCTGGGCTCCGGTTCGTCGTCCTCTTCGTCCGGCAGTTTCACGTCGCTGACCGCGATGTTGACCTCGACGACTTCGAGTCCGGTCATCCGTTCCACGGCCGCGATGACGTTCTCCCGTACGGCGCGGGCCACGTCCGCGATCGACACCCCGTAGTCGACGACGATCTCCAGGTCGAGCGCGGTCTGCACCTCGCCGACCTCGGCCTTCACGCCCCGGGACACCGACTTCGTACCGCCGGGCACCCGGTCGCGCACGGCCCCGAAGGTGCGGGACAGGCCGCTGCCCATGGCATGGACGCCCAGGACGTCCCGGGCGGCCAGCCCGGCGATCTTCTCCACGACGCCGTCGGCGATGGTGGTCCGCCCCCGGGACGCGGGGTCGCCGCCGCCGCGTTTGGTGGGGGGTTTGCGGGTCTGTACGGACTCCCGCTCGCCGTCGGGGTCCTGTGTCCGGTTCCGCTCCGTCATGTCGGTCATCGCCGTACATCCCTTTCGGTCGTCGTCCTTCGACCACCGTAAGTGCGGTTGCTCGGTCTCGCGCTGGACATGCGGCAGGCTGGAGGAATGACGGCGGACGCGTGGACGCGAGCAGTACGGGATCAACTGCGGCTCGGCAGGCTGCTGCCCCTGGGGGATCGGCGGGACGGCGCGTGGATCGCCGAGCGGGCGGCCGAGGGCGTACTGCGGGGCGCGGCGGAGCAGGTGCGGGGTGTGCGGCTGGGCGCGCTGCGGATCGCGCTCGCCGATCCGGCGGACGCGCACGAGCCCGCCGTACCGCCCCCGCCGGGTGCGCTGCCGCCCGGGCCGCTGCGGATCACGGCCGACTTCGCCGCCGTGGCGACCGAGCCGCTGCCGGCCTCGGCGTCCCGGCTGCGTACGGCCCTGGCCACGGCCGCTGCGGAGCGGCTCGGCCTGGTGGTGGACGAGGTTGATCTACAGGTGACGGTCCTGCTGGACCATATGGACGACGTTGACGGCATGGACGATGTCGACCGTGTGGACGATGCGGATCGCGATCCCGCTGCCGACATTGACCATGTTGATGACATTGATCGTGTGGACGATGTTGACCGTGTTGACGGCGACGACGAGTCCCTGGTCGCCGCCGCCGCACTCGCCGTCCCGGGAGTGGCCCGGCTGACCGGTGCGCTGGGCGGGCTCGGCCGGGCGGTGCACATCCAGGAGGTCGCCGGCGAAGGGGCGCTGCCTCGTCGCCACGCGCGCGTGGAGCTCGCGGTGCGCGCGGACCACCGGGCCCTGGATGTGGCCCGGGAGGTCCGCGCGGGGGTCGGCGAGGTGCTGCCGGATCACCCGACCGTGGCCGTACTGGTCACCAAGGTGGGCTGACGGCAAGGTGGGCTGACGGCCTTATTCGCCGACGCCGGCCAGGTCTCGCAGGCGCCGGGCCTGTGCGGCGCGCTCGGCGGCGCGCTGGTCGTCGTAGGCGCGGCCCTGGACGCCCTGGAGCAGCGCCTTGGTCTCGATGAGGGCGTCGCGCGGGGCGGCCAGCAGTGCGGTCGCCAGGTCGCGTACGGCGTCCTCCACCTGGTCGGCGGGTACGGCGATGTTCGCGAGGCCGGTGCTGACGGCTTCCTCGGCCAGGACGGAGCGCCCGGTCGCGCAGATCTCCAGCGCGCGGGCGTAGCCGACGAGGCCCACCAGGGGATGCGTGCCGGTCAGGTCGGGCACCAGTCCGAGGCTGGTCTCGCGCATGGCGAACTGCACATCGTCGGCGACGACGCGCAGGTCACAGGCGAGGGCGAGCTGGAACCCGGCCCCGATGGCATGCCCCTGGACGGCGGCGATGGACACGATGTCGCTGCGTCGCCACCAGGTGAAGCCCGCCTGGTACTCGGCGATGGTCCCGTCGAGCGTGGCGTCGTCGCTGTGCGCGAGGTCGATGAACGACGGTTCGCCGTCGAAGCCCTCGGGCGTGAACGCCTGGCGGTCGAGTCCGGCCGAGAAGGACTTGCCCTCGGCACGCAGCACCACGACACGGACGGAGCCCGGCAGCAACCGCCCGGCCTCCGCCAACGCCCGCCAGAGAGCAGGACTTTGAGCGTTGCGCTTGGCCGGGTTGGTCAGCGTCACCGTGGCGATCGCGTCGTCGACGGTGAGCCGTACGCCGTCCTTGTCGAGTACGGGACCGAGGTCCTTGTCGTCCTGTTCGGGCGAAGCCATGGGGCGCCTCCGATGTGTGCGGTCAGCAGAGCAGAGCTAAGTGACTGCACAGTAACCACCCGGTCGGTCAGTCGTCCGACCGGGTGGCCACCATCGAAGCCGATGAGCCACCCGGGGTCAGGCCGAAGCCTTCTTGCCCCGGGTCGCCCCGCCACGCCCACGAAGCGTGACGCCCGACTCACTGAGCATCCGGTGGACGAAGCCATACGAGCGGCCGGTTTCCTCGGCCAGCGCTCGGATGCTCGCACCGGAGTCGTACTTCTTCTTCAGGTCTGCCGCGAGCTTGTCGCGCGCGGCGCCGGTTACCCGGCTGCCCTTCTTCAGAGTCTCGGCCACCCGTGCCTCCTCATGGGAAGTGCGCTCTTGGTCTCCTCATGATCACCCCTCCAAGCGTTCATGGCCACCCATTCGGCAAGGTCCGTAAGACAAGGTTTTGACGACAGGAGCACGTCCCCACAAGTGGAATGTGGAATTCCTGAGGATCTTGTCCGTACGGCCGAACGAGTTGTTCCGCAAAGTACCTGGTCAGAGACGCGGGACGGCCGAGCCCTTGTCGATAAAGGACTCGGCCGGGAAATCGGTGTACGACACACCTCGGTACGAGGAGATCTCACACAGATGGTGGATCACCGGTAGGCCGAATGATCCATACGCCGTGGATCAAGCATTCGGTCAACCGGCACTGGCCGTCGGGCGGCCGGCTGTCAGGCGAGCGCGACGAGATCCGCGTAGTCCGCGCCCCACAGGTCCTCGACGCCGTCCGGCAGCAGGATGATGCGCTCCGGCTGGAGAGCTTCCACGGCGCCCTCGTCGTGGGTGACGAGAACGACGGCGCCCTTGTAGGTGCGCAGTGCGCCGAGGATCTCCTCGCGGCTGGCGGGGTCCAGGTTGTTCGTCGGCTCATCCAGGAGGAGGACGTTCGCGGACGACACCACCAGGGTGGCGAGCGCGAGCCGGGTCTTCTCTCCTCCGGAGAGAACACCGGCGGGCTTGTCGACGTCGTCTCCGGAGAACAGGAACGAGCCGAGCGTCTTGCGGACCTCGACCAGGTCCAGGTCGGGGGCGGCGGAGCGCATGTTCTCCAGGACCGTGCGCTCCGGGTCGAGGGTCTCGTGCTCCTGCGCGTAGTAGCCGAGCTTGAGGCCGTGGCCCTCGATGACCTCGCCGGTGTCCGGCTTCTCGGCGCCGCCGAGGAGCTTCAGGAGGGTCGTCTTGCCGGCGCCGTTCAGGCCGAGGATGACGACGCGCGAACCCTTGTCGATGGCCAGGTCGACGTCGGTGAAGATCTCCAGGGAGCCGTACGACTTCGACAGGCCCTCCGCCATGAGCGGGGTCTTGCCGCAGGGCGAGGGCTCCGGGAAGCGCAGCTTGGCGACCTTGTCGGAGACACGCACCGCGTCGAGCCCCGCGAGCAGTCGGTCGGCGCGCTTGGCCATGTTCTGCGCGGCGACCGTCTTGGTGGCCTTGGCGCGCATCTTGTCGGCCTGCGAGTGCAGGGCGGCGGCCTTCTTCTCGGCGTTCTGCCGCTCGCGCTTGCGGCGCTTCTCGTCGGCCTCGCGCTGCTGCTGGTAGAGCTTCCAGCCCATGTTGTAGTAGTCGATCTGGGAGCGGTTGGCGTCCAGATAGAACACCTTGTTGACGACGGTCTCGACGAGGTCGGTGTCGTGGGAGATCACGATGAAGCCGCCGCGGTACGTCTTCAGGTAGTCGCGCAGCCAGACGATCGAGTCGGCGTCGAGGTGGTTCGTGGGCTCGTCGAGCAGGAGCGTGTCCGCGTCGGAGAACAGGATGCGGGCCAGCTCGATACGGCGGCGCTGACCGCCGGAGAGCGTATGGAGCGGCTGGCCGAGGACACGGTCCGGGAGGTTCAGCGCGGCGGCGATGGTGGCGGCCTCGGCCTCGGCGGAGTAGCCGCCCTTGGTGAGGAACTCCGTCTCCTGGCGCTCGTACTGGCGCATGGCCTTCTCGCGGGTGGCGCCGCTGCCGTTGGCGATGCGCTGTTCGTTCTCGCGCATCTTGCGGATCAGGGTGTCCAGGCCGCGCGCGGAGAGGACGCGGTCGCTGGCGAGCACGTCCAGGTCGCCGGTGCGGGGGTCCTGCGGGAGGTAGCCGACCTCGCCGGAGCGGGTGACGGTGCCGCCGGCGGGCTGGCCCTCGCCGGCCAGGACCTTGGTCAGGGTGGTCTTGCCGGCGCCGTTGCGCCCGACCAGACCGATGCGGTCGCCCTTGGCGACACGGAAGGTGGCGGACTCGATGAGGACGCGGGCACCGGCGCGCAGCTCGATACCGGAGGCGGAGATCACGGTCAGACTCCAGAGCGGGGTCGTAGGCGGAAGGGGCGGCTGAGGACGTTCCCGCCGTCTAATGCGCGAGGAGAATGGCCATGGGCCAAGTCTAACGGGGCCGTGCAAGCGCTTTTCCTGTGCGCGGTGGGTCATCGCCCCGGAGCGGGCGGCCCGGGTGATCCGGTACAGGGCGTCCACTGCGATGAGCTGCGCGGTCGGGGCCGGTGCCGGGAGATGAGCACCTCACGCGCGTGACGTACGGCACGCGCGTGCGTGCGGGCTCGGTGGGCGGGGCTGGACGCGTGTCCCCCGTTCGGCCCTCGTCCGGCGCCTTGGAGGGAACGGCGCGCGAGGATGACGCCATGCAGTTCGACGACGACGCGAATCTGGACACCTCCGAGGTGCAGGACGTGCGCGGCAGCCGAATTCCCGGTGGCCGGGCGACCGTGGGCGGTGGCCTCGCGGGGCTGATCGCGCTGCTGCTCGGGCTCTTCTTCGGTGTCGGTCCCGACAACCTGGGGTTGTCGTCGGGCAGCGACTCACCGGCGGCGACCGCGTCCTCGCTGGCCCAGGTGCAGTCGTCCTGCCGTACCGGGCAGGACGCGAACACCAAGGAGGACTGCCGCATCGTGGCCGTGGTCAACAGCGTGCAGGACTTCTGGACGCAGGAGTTCCGGCGGCGCAGCGGTACGTACACGCGGTCGCCCACGGTCTTCTTCAGCGGGCAGGTCGCCACCGCGTGCGGGACGGCGACCTCGGCGGTGGGGCCGTTCTACTGCCCCGGCGACCGGAAGGTCTATCTGGACCTGGGGTTCTTCGACGAGCTGCGGACGAAGTTCGGCTCCAGCGGCGGGCCGTTCGCGCAGGCCTATGTCGTGGCGCACGAGTACGGACACCACGTGCAGGACCTGATGGGCACGCTCGGCCGGTCGCAGGACGGGCGGACCGGCGCGAACAGCAACGCGGTGAAGGTGGAACTGCAGGCCGACTGCTACGCCGGGGTCTGGGCGCACCACGCGACCACCACGAAGGACGAGTCGACCGGGCGGCCGTTGATCACCAGCCTCACGGACGCCGACATCCGGGACGGCCTGGACGCGGCGGCGGCCGTGGGCGACGACCGGATCCAGGAGCGGTTCCAGGGCCGGGTGACGCCGGAGAGCTGGACGCACGGGTCGGCGGCGCAGCGGCAGCAGTGGTTCTACACGGGCTACCGGACCGGGGACATGGCGCAGTGCAACACCTTCCGCTGACAGCCTCGCGGGGCGTTCTCGCGGGGCGTTGTCAGTGGCGGGTGCAAGACTCGTCGAAAGCGATCGAAGCAGCGGAAACGCTGAGGAACCCGACAACGACCAAGAACGGCTGAGAACCCCAGACGCACAAGGAAGTGATCGGCATGGCAGGCGAGGACAGCGGGCGTCCCGGCATCCACCCGTCCATCTACCCGTCCCTGCTGTACGCGGACGCGAAGGCGGCGATCCGGCAGCTCACGGAGGCCTTCGGCTTCACCGAGCTGGCCGTGTACGAGGGCGAGGACGGCTCGGTGATGCACGCGGAACTGGTGCAGGGCAACGGCGCGGTGATGCTCGGCTCCAAGGGCCGCGGCGGCCGTTTCGACGAGGCGATGAAGAGCGCGGGTCCCGCCGGGGTGTACATCGTCGTGGCCGACGTCGACGCCCATCACCGGCGGGCCGTGGAGCACGGCGCGGAGATCCTGATGCCCCCGACGGACCAGGAGTACGGCTCGCGGGACTACATGGCCCGGGACGCCGAGGGCAACATCTGGAGCTTCGGTACGTACGCTCCGGAGTTGCCGGAGATACCGAAGACAGGGGCCTGACCGCGCCTAGCTTCCCCCCGTGTGCACCTGGAAGGCCGCCCGGCGTACGGCCTTGGCGAGCGCCGGGTCGGGGTGGGCCGCGGCGAGTGCGACCAGGACCTGCACGGTGCGGGGATGGCCTACGGCGCGCACCTCGTCGAGGAGCATCGGGACGGTCGGCTGGATCGCGGACTCCAGGTGGCGCACCAGCAGCGGGGCCTCCCCGTGGTCGGCGACGGCGGCGGCGCTGTCGACCCACAACCAGGTGGCCTCTTCGCGGGTGAGGACCTCGTGGGCGTCCTCCGGGTCGATCCCGTCGTGCTCGGCGAGCCACAGCAGGGCGTACGGCCGAAGGGTCGCCTCGTCGGCGACGGCGCGGACATCGGGCTCGGCCGGGGCGCCGACGACGCGCAGCGCCTCGAAGGCGAGGCCGCGCAGCAGGGCGTCCTCACCGCGGGCGGCGTCGATCAGCTGGCCGACGGCGGTGCCCACGGTGCGGGCGGCGAGCCAGGCGCGGTACTCGGCGCGGGCGGCGTTCGGGCGGAGCTGGGAGCAGCCGCGGAGCATGTCCTCGGCGGACTGCTCGATGTTCCCGGCGGGGCTCTGCGCGGCCACGCAGATCTGCTCCAGCTTGACCCAGACCGCCCAGCTGCCGAGCGGGGTGAGGGTGGCCTGGGCGTCGCCGTAGGTGAGGGCGCCGACGGAGGCGAGGGCGTGCAGGGCCCAGTCGAGGAGGGGGTCGAGGGGAGTGTCGGGGGTGTCGGCGGCCGGCGGCTGCTGGACGGGTTCGGGCTGGGGGCCGTAGGGAATCTCGCAGCGCTCGGTGCGCAGTTCGGTGACCCGTTGGCCGAGGAGGTCGAGGAGTTGCTCGACGGGGACGGGGCCGGCGGACAGCTGGAGGAAGGAGAGCACCTGAGGCATGGCCGAGACGACCTCGGCGACGGCTGAGGGCTCGTGCTCCCGGGGTTCCGGGTGGGCGAGCGACCAGGCGTCGAAGAGGGCGACCCAGCCTCGCAGTACGGCGCTGTCGTCGCGGTCCCAGGCGCGCAGCCGCCAGCCGGGGCGGGCCTCGTCGCCGTGCACCTCGACGAGGCCGGCGAGGCGGGCGGTGTCCCAGTCGGCGCGGACCTGAGCCGGGGTCAGGCCCAGATCCTCGGCCGCGAGTTCGGCGGTCGCGTCGGAGAGGGTGCCTTTGCCGTCGGGGCTCGCGCTGTCACGGCCGGGGCGTAGTGCGGCGTCGGCCCAGTGGGCGACGCGGGCGGCTCCGGCCAGGCCGGAGCGAGCCATTCTGGCCAGTTCCGCGGGGGCCGGTGTGCCCTCCGGAGGGCGGGGTGCGGGGCGGCGCGAGCGCCGCTGGTTCATCGCTCGGGGGGCGGCGGCCAGGGGTCGCGGGCGGACGAGTCGAAGCCTGGAGTCGCGCGGGATACGGGACGTCACGGGTGCAGTCTTCCGGTTGACGGTCCGAAAACCCAAACGGAATGTCACGGCGGGCGACGGGGAGGGCCAAGGCACGGGGTCCCGCGGGCGGCTGGGGACCGGGATCAGGCCAGTGGTACAGGGCTAAACGGAAGGTCGGCGGGGTGTGGCGAGGGTGGGAGTCGGGGGTGGTGAAGGAAGGGCGGCCGGTACGGGCCCGACGGATCACATCAGGGTGCGCGAAACACGGCAGCCCCCATCCGCTCACATCAGCGGGGTCAGAAAGCGGCGCAGGATTTCCTCGTATCCGGCCGGGTCGGCGTTCCACATCGCGCTGTGCGGGGCGTGGTCGACCGGCTGGAGGGTGATCAGGTCGGGGCGGTGGGCGGCGAAGCGGCGGGAGAGGGTCCAGGGGGCCACCGTGTCGTCCGGGCCGTGGAAGATCAGGGTCGGGACCCGGAGCCGGGCCGGGTCGGCGGCCTCGGCGATGCGGTCGCCGTGCAGACCGGTGCGGCCCTGGGCGGCGCGGACCGCCAGCGGCAGCAGCGCGCCCGGGGTGTGCCGGGCGGTGGCGAGGGCGCGCAGCGTGGTCTCCCAGTCGAGCACCGGCGAGTCCAGCACCAGGCCGGAGACGCGGTCGCGCATCGCGGAGTGGGCGGCGGCGCGCAGGGCCATGGTGGCGCCGGTGGACCAGCCGTACAGGACGACGTGCTCGGCGCCGTACCGCACGGCGTAGCGGATCGCCGCGTCCAGGTCGCGCCACTCGGTCTCGCCGAGGTGGCCCAGGCCGTCGGGGTTACGCGGTGCGCCCAAGTCGCCGCGGTAGGCGAGGGCGAGCACCGGGAAGCTGTTGCGGTGCAGGAACTCCATGACGTTCAGGGAGAGTTCGCGGGTCGCGGCGAGTCCGTGCACCGCGATCACCCAGGTGCTGCGCGCTCCGGGCACGAACCACGCGGGCAGGGAGCCGAGTTCGCCGGGGATGTCGATGTCGGCGTGGTCCAGGCCGAGGGCGGTGCTCGGGTTGCCGACGTGGACGTTCGGGGTGAGCCACACCTTGTCGCCGGGGCGCAGGGTGCCGTGGGTGACGCGTTCGAGGCGGCGTACGACGGCGTCGGCGGAGGCCGACGCGGTCTCGACGACGGGCCCGACGACCGCGTGGGAGCCGTCGCCGGCGAGGCCGTAGGTGCCGGGGCGCAGGGATGCCAGGTCCCGGGTGAGCGTGATCTGCCCGGCGGCGGTGGAGTGCACCGTGAGCCGGGGTTCGTTCGGCAGGGGACGCCCGGGCGGCGCCTTCAGCGCGGCGTCGCTGGCGAACCGGCCGACGGCGACACCGGCGACACCGGCCGCGAGGGCCACGGAGACGGCCGCGGCCGCCGCTTTGACTGTGCGCACGGGTCCAGTGTCCCGGGGGAGGCGGTTGGCGGCCAGCCGGAGGGGGCGGGGGGATTGTCGGGGCGGGGTGTTTCGGTGGCGGTGAGGGGCGGTGTCGGTGGGGCGGGGCTGCCGGGGGTGGGGCTGGGATGTCTCGGTGGCGGCGACAGAGGGCGACAGAGATGGAGCAGCGACGGTGGGCGCCGCTCGGGGGGCAGGCGCCGGTATTCAGGGACCGGGACGTCCCGGTGATCGCGGAAGACACGGTGCCGGTGGTAGCTGGCGCTGCTTGAGTGGCGACGCGGGTGAGGGTGGGGGGACTGCGCCGGTCGCGCGGGACCCTAGGGGTGATGCGCGGCGGGTTGGCGGAACGAGGCACGAGGGTGACGCCAGGTAGGCCGGTTGCGCGGGACATGGGGGATGCGAGGCAGGCCGGTGGCACGGAGATGACGCGAGGCGTGCCGGTGGCGCGACGCCGTGCGGGTGAGCTGCGCGGGTGAGTTGTGCGGGTGAGTTGTGCGGGTGATACGAGGCAGTTCGGCGCCGCCGGAGGGGTCCTCGCCGGAAGCACGCCGCGAAAGGCCCCGAAGGAAGCGAGCCGCCGACAGCGCCCCTTGGCCCTCGCCGCGCTCACCCCCCGCCATCCGATCCCTTCATCCCGTCACCCCGGCCGACCCCGCCCCGTCACCGCCGCCCATACCCTCTCCCTTGCGTCCACCGCCCTCACCCCTTCACCCCCGCCACCCTCAACCCAGCCGACCCCGCCCCCTCACCACCGCCCATCCCCTCTCCCTCGCATCCACCGCCCGCGCCCCCTCACCCAGCGGTGCGCCCCCTCACCCCGCCGCGCGCCCCCGCTGCCCATACCCCCGCAACCGCTCCCCCGCCTCAGCGACCTGTTCCCCCGTCAGCAACGTCGGCGACAGCCCCGGCACCGACGACGCCGTGAGCCACAACCGGCACATCCACTCCAACTGGGCCGTGCGGTCGAAGGCCTGGTCAAGGGAGTTGCCGTAGGCGATCGTGCCGTGGTTCTGGAGGAGGCAGGCCGAACGGTCCGTCAGGGCGTGGAGCATGTTCTCGGCCAGTTCCTCCGTGCCGTAGGTCGCGTACGGGGCGACCCGGACCGGGCCGCCGAGGGCGCCGGACATGTAGTGGACGGAGGGGAGTTCGGGGACGAGGGTCGAGACGGCCGTCGCGTGGACGGCGTGGGTGTGGACGACGGCGTGGGCGTCGGTGCTGCGGTAGACGGCGAGGTGCATGGGCAGTTCGCTGGTCGGGAGCAGGGTGCCGAGGACCTGCCGGCCGTCGAGGTCGACGCCGACCGTGTCGGCGGGCGCGAGGCGGTCGTAGGGGACGCCCGACGGTGTGACCAGGACGGTGTCGCCGACGCGGACCGAAACGTTTCCGGAGGTGCCGACGACCAGGCCGTCGGCGACCGTCCGGCGCGCGGTCGCGACAAGCGCGCCCCAGGCGTGCGCCTCCTCGGGGAGCACACTGCGCCTCCGCGTCTCCCCCGCAGCTCCCGCACTCTCCCGGGCGCCCCGCTGGTCCCGCTGGTCCCGCCGTTGCTCAGCCATGTCGCGATCCTGTCAGCCGGTGCTCCAACGCACGTTCGGGCGAAGGCACTTTAGGCCGGAAGCCGCACGTCCGAAAGATGACATATGGGCGTGAACCGCCCACTCCAGTCGCCCGGCTGGAGACCGACCGGCATCGACGGATCGCCCGACAACCTCTGGGGGATCCGCCGTGCACGCCGCCATCCCCGGGGGAAACATGGCCCGCGACCGCACACCGTCCCTGACCCGCGTCCGCACCCGCATCCGCCTCCGCGCCAACCCCCGCGCCCGCCTCGCCGCGGCCGCCGTCGCCGCGCTCACCGTCGGCGCGACCACCCTCACGCTCGCCGAACTCCCGGCCGTCGCCGCAGACATCGCCGCGAGTTCACCGAAGGGCCACGACGTCTCCTCGCACCAGAAGAACGTCGACTGGCCGAGCGCGAAGGCGAAGGGCGCCACGTTCGTCTACGTCAAGGCGACCGAGTCGACCACCTACCGCAACCCGTACTTCGATCAGCAGTACGACGGCGCCCGCAAGGCCGGCATCATCCGCGGCGCGTACCACTTCGCCCTGCCGGACAGGTCGTCGGGCGCGAGCCAGGCCGCGTACTTCGTGGCGCACGGCGGCGACTGGAAGGCGGACGGCTGGACGCTGCCGCCCGCGCTGGACATCGAATACAACCCGTACGACAAGAAGCACGGCTGCTACGGCCTGAGCAAGACCGCGATGGTCAACTGGATCAAGGCCTTCAGCGCCGAGGTGAACCGGGAGACCGGCCGCCGCCCGGTGATCTACACGACCACCCTGTGGTGGAAGACCTGCACGGGCAACAACAGCTCCCTGGCCTCGACACACGCGCTGTGGATCGCCCGCCACAACGCGGCGGACGCCGGCCCGCTGCCCGCCGGATGGTCGTACTGGACCTTCTGGCAGTACGACAACAGCGGGAGCCTGCCGGGTGACCAGAATCTCTTCAACGGGACGGTGAGCCAACTGAGGAAGTTCGCCCGGGGCTACTAAGCGATTTACTAGGCAATCCGGCCACCGCAGGGACCCCCTCAGTTCATCTTCCGTTCATCCAGATTGCCTACGGTCAACGCGCCGATGACCTCGAACGATTGCCTGGGTAAATGGAAAACTTCTCGCTGATCCTCGCGATTGTGGTCATCACCGCACTCGCGTTCGATTTTACGAACGGTTTCCACGACACCGCCAACGCGATGGCCACCACCATCTCGACCGGTGCGCTCAAGCCCAAGGTCGCGGTGGCCATGTCGGCCACCCTCAACCTGGTGGGCGCTTTTCTCTCCGTGGAGGTCGCCAACACGATCTCCAAGGGTCTCGTCGACGAGAGCGGCATCCGTCCCGAGGTCATCTTCGCCGCCCTCGTCGGCGCGATCCTCTGGAACCTGGTGACCTGGCTCGTCGGCCTGCCGTCCAGTTCCTCGCACGCCCTGATGGGCGGTCTGATCGGCGCCACCATCGCCTCGGCCGGCACCGGCGCGGTCCACGGCGACGTCCTGGTCACCAAGGTCCTGCTCCCGGCGGTCGCCGCCCCGATCGTCGCGGGCATCGCGGCGATGCTCGCCACCCGCTTCTCCTACGCCCTGAGCCGCAACGCCGGGGGCAAGGCCGCCGACAGGGGCTTCCGCGCCGGCCAGATCGCCTCCGCCGGACTGGTCTCGCTGGCCCACGGCACGAACGACGCGCAGAAGACGATGGGCATCATCACCCTGGCCCTGATCGCCGGCGGCTCCATCGCCCCCGACTCGGACCCGCCCACCTGGGTCATCCTCTCCGCGGGCCTCGCCATCGCGATGGGCACCTACATCGGCGGCTGGCGCATCATCCGCACCATGGGCAAGGGCCTGACCGACCTCCAGCCGCAGCAGGGCTTCGCCGCCCAGACCAGCGCCGCCGCGGTCATCCTGGCCTCCTCGCACATCGGCTTCTCGCTCTCCACCACGCACGCCGTCTCCGGCTCGGTGATGGGCGCGGGCCTCGGCCGCAAGGGCGGGGTCGTCCGCTGGTCGACCGCGACCCGGATGTTCGTCGCCTGGGGTCTGACGCTGCCGGCCGCCGCGCTGGTCGGCGCGCTCGCCGAGTCCGTGACCGACCTCGGCGACTGGGGCACCGCGCTGGTGGCCGTCTTCCTGGTCGCCTCCAGCGCCGGCATCTGGCTGCTCTCCCGCCGCCAGGTCGTCGACGCCTCGAACGTCAACGAGATCGACGAACCGGCCGGCGTGATCACCACCGCGATCGCCGCCGTGACCCCGCCGCCCCCGTCGGTCGCCCTCTCCGAAGGCCTCACGGCGACGATCCCCTCGCCGCCCGTGAACCCGGCCCCCATCGTGCAGTCCGACCCGGCGACACCGCCGGCCGCCGCCGTCTGAGCCCCGCGCCCCGGACACGAAGGAACGAATCAGCATGCACATCGACTGGGCAGCCCTCGGCTCCGTCTTCGGCGTCAGCCTCGTCGCCACCGTCTCCCTGGTGGCCGTCTTCACCCTCGGCATCGTCGGCCTCTCCCGCCGCGAACGCGCCACCGCCCAGGGCGACTCCGCGCCCCTCGCCCTGACCGGCGCGTACGCCTGCTTCGCGGCCTGCGCGGCGGCGGTGGCGTACGGGATCTATCTGATCGTGGCCTGACCGGCCGCCAGTCGAACGGAACGTGGGGTGCGGGACGGATCGCCGTCCCGCACCCCACGTCCGCGTGACCCCTCCGATCCCTCGCGTGTGGGCATCAGCACACTCCGTCCCCGCAGGTCAACAGCAAGTTGACGGCCCTTCCAACAGCATGGTGGACTGCCGGAGCCATATACGGCGGCAGGAGAGGAAGCCGGTGCGAATCCGGCGCGGTCCCGCCACTGTCACCGGGGTAGACACCCCCGGGAGCCAGGAACTCTCACCGCCGGTCTCGTCGAACCAGGGCGTGGACACCCTGAGTGAGGACATATCGCCATGCTCGGCTGTCGTTCGAGGTCCCGTACCCGCACCGTGTCCGATCCAGCGATCGGCTGACCCGATGCGTGCCGATCGCGTCTTCGCGTACGGCGCCGCCGCCGGCCTCCTCGGTGACCACCTGCTCGGCGATCCCCGCCGCGGGCATCCGGTCGCCGCCTTCGGCCGTGCCGCGGGCGCCGTGGAACAGGTGCTGTGGCGCGACCACCGGGGCTGGGGCGCCCTGCACACCGCCGTGTGCGTCGGTGGCACCATCACCCTCGCCGCCGCGGCCACTTCGGCCCTACGACCGTCCCGTACGGCCTCTGCCGCCCTCACCGCCGCCGCCACCTGGGCCGTCGTCGGCGGGACCTCCCTCGCGCGCGAGGCCGGGGTCATCGGGCGGGCGCTGGAGGCCGGTGACATCGACGGTGCGCGGGCCCGGCTCCCCCACCTCTGCGGGCGGGACCCGCAGTCCCTCGACGCCGACGGGATCGCCCGGGCCGTCGTCGAGTCCGTCGCCGAGAACACCTCCGACGCGGTCGTCGGCGCCCTGGTCTGGGGCGGCATCGCGGGCGTCCCGGGCCTGGTCGGCTTCCGGGCCGTGAACACCCTCGACGCGATGGTCGGCCACAAGTCGGCCAAGTACCGCCGCTACGGCTGGGCTTCGGCCCGCCTCGACGACGTCGCCGGCTGGCCGGGCGCCCGCCTCACCGCCGCCCTCGCGACCGTCGCGGGCGGCGACCCGCGCGGCGCCGCCCGCGCCTGGCGCACCGACGCCCGCAAACACCCCAGCCCCAACGCAGGCCCCGTGGAGGCCTCCTTCGCGGGAGCCCTCGGCGTACGCCTCGGCGGGACGCTCTCCTACGGCGGCCGGGTCGAGCACCGGCCCGTGCTGAACGGCGACGGACGCGCCGTCGCCGTACCGGACATCGCGCGTGCCGTACGGCTGTCCCGGCGCGTCGGTCTGCTCGCGCTCGGGGTCAGTGTCGCCGGGCGGCTGCTGGTGAAGGGGCTGAAGTCATGAGCGGCGGTGGGTTGTTGGTGGCCGGCACCACCTCGGACGCCGGGAAGAGTGTCGTCACCGCCGGGATCTGCCGGTGGCTGGTGCGGCAGGGTGTGAAGGTCGCGCCGTTCAAGGCGCAGAACATGTCCCTGAATTCGTTCGTGACGCGCGAGGGTGCCGAGATCGGGCGGGCGCAGGCCATGCAGGCCCAGGCGTGCCGGATCGAGCCGACCGCGCTGATGAATCCCGTGCTGCTGAAGCCGGGCAGCGACCGCACCAGCCAAGTCGTGCTGATGGGCAGGCCCGTTGGCGAGATGAGTGCCCGCGGCTATCACGGCGGGCGGCAAGAGGCCCTGCTCGGGACCGTGTTGGACTGTCTCGCCGAGTTGCGGGGCACGTATGACGCGGTGATCTGTGAGGGGGCCGGTTCGCCCGCGGAGATCAATCTGCGGCGGACCGACATCGTGAACATGGGCATCGCGCGCAATGCCCGACTGCCCGTGCTCGTGGTCGGCGACATCGACCGCGGGGGCGTCTTCGCCTCCTTCTTCGGGACCGTCGCGCTGCTCAGCCCCGAGGACCAGGCCTTCGTCGCCGGGTTCCTCGTCAACAAGTTCCGGGGCGATGTATCGCTGCTGGAACCGGGGTTGGAGATGCTGCTCGGCCTCACCGGGCGGCGGACGTACGGCGTGCTGCCGTTCCGGCACGGGCTCGGGATCGACGAGGAGGACGGGCTGCGGATCTCGCTGCGCGGCACCGTGCGCGAGTCGAACACCGCGCCGCCGGTCGGCGAGGACGTGCTGCGGGTCGCCGTCTGCGCGATCCCCCTCATGTCCAACTTCACCGACGTGGACGCGTTGGCCGCCGAACCGGGTGTCGTGGTGCGGTTCGTGGACCGGCCGGAGGAGCTGGCCGACGCGGACCTCGTCGTGATCCCGGGGACCCGGGGGACGGTGAAGGCGCTGGAGTGGCTGCGGGAGCGGGGACTTGCGGACGCCCTCGTGCGCAGGGCGGCCGAGCAGCGGCCAACTCTCGGTATCTGCGGTGGCTTTCAGATCCTCGGCGAGCACATCGACGACGAGGTCGAGAGCCGGCAGGGGCCGGTCGACGGGCTCGGCGTCCTGCCGCTGCGCGTGCGGTTCGCGCGCGAGAAGACCCTCACCCGGCCCGTCGGCGTAGCCCTCGGCGAACCGGTCGAGGGCTACGAGATCCACCACGGAATCGCCCAACTCACCGGCGGAGAAGCCTTCTTGGACGGCTGCCGGGTCGGTCAGACCTGGGGTACCCACTGGCACGGCTCGCTGGAGTCGGACGGATTCCGGCGGGCGTTTCTGCGCGAGGTGGCGGCCGCCGCGGGCCGCCGGTTCGTGCCGGCGCCCGACACCTCGTTCGCCGCGCTGCGCGAGGAGCAGCTCGACCGGCTCGGCGACCTCATCGAACAGCACGCGGACACGGACGCGCTCTGGCGACTCATCGAGTCCGGCGCGCCGCAAGGACTGCCTTTCATTCCACCGGGAGCGCCCGCATGAGCACAGTGTTGTTGTTGTCGACCGCCGACACGGATCTGCTGGCGGCCCGGGCCTCCGGCGCCGGGTACCGGATCGGCAACCCGAACCGGGTGGACGTGGCGGCCGAGTTGCCCGCGCTCGTCGCGGGCGCGGACGTCGCCGTCGTACGACTGCTCGGCGGCAAGCGCGCCTGGGAGGACGGGCTCGCCGCGCTGAAGGCGTCCGGGATTCCGACCGTGCTGCTGGGCGGGGAGACCGTCCCCGACGCGGAGTTGATGGCCGAGTCGTCGGTACCGGCGGGTGTGGTCGCCGAGGCGCTCAGGTATCTCGTCGAGGGCGGACCGGAGAACCTCGCCGAACTCGCCCGGTTCCTCTCGGACACGGTGCTGCTCACGGGCGAGGGCTTCGAAGAGCCGCGGGAGATGGCCGAGTTCGGCGTCCACGGCGAGCGTGCCTTCGTCGAGGGCCGGCCGACCGTCGGCGTCCTCTTCTACCGGGCGCACCACCTCAGCGGCAACACCGCCTTCGTGGACACCCTCTGCGACCAGATCGAGGCCAAGGGCGCCAACGCCCTTGCCGTGTACTGCGGTTCGCTGCGCGGCGCCGACTCCGGGCTGTACGAGATCCTCGGCAGGGCCGACGCACTCATCGCCACCGTCCTCGCCGCCGGCGGTACGCACGCCTCACAGGCATCGGCAGGCGGCGACGAGGAAGCCTGGGACATCGGCGCGCTCGCCGACCTCAACGTCCCTGTGCTGCAGGGACTTTGCCTTACGTCGTCCAGGGCGACCTGGGACGATTCCTCCGCCGCCCTCTCCCCCATGGACGCCGCGATGCAGGTCGCGATCCCGGAGTTCGACGGACGGCTCATCACCGTCCCGTTCTCCTTCAAGGAGGAGGGCCCGGACGACGTCCCGGTCTACGTCGCCGACCCCGAGCGGGCCGCGCGGGTCGCCGGAATCGCCGTACGGCACGCGAAGTTGAAGCACAAGCCGAACGCCGAGAAGAAGCTCGCGGTCGTCTTCACCGCCTATCCGACGAAGCACTCGCGGGTCGGCAACGCGGTCGGCCTGGACACGCCCGCCTCGGCGATCCGGGTGCTCGATGCCCTGCGGGACGCCGGGTACGGGGTCGACGAACACCCGGACAACGGGGACGAGTTGATCCACCGGCTCATCAACGCCGGTGGCCACGACGTCGAATGGCTCACCGAGGAGCAACTGGCCGCCGCGCCCGCGCGCGTGCCGCTCGCCGACTACCAGGCATGGTTCGACAAGCTCGAACCGGACCTCAGGCAGGGCATGTTGGACGCCTGGGGTGAGCCGCCCGGCAACCTCTACGTCGACGGCGACGACATCGTGCTCGCCTCGCTCCAGTTCGGGAACGTCGTCGTGATGATCCAGCCGCCGCGCGGCTTCGGGGAGAACCCGATCGCGATCTACCACGACCCCGACATGCCGCCCTCGCACCACTACATGGCCGCGTACCGGTGGCTGGACAACAGCTTCGGCGCCGACGCGATCATCCACATGGGCAAGCACGGCACCATGGAATGGCTGCCGGGCAAGGGACTTGGGCTCAGCAGCGGCTGCGCGCCGGATGCCGTACTCGGTGAACTCCCGCTGATCTACCCGTTCATCGTGAACGACCCCGGCGAGGGGACGCAGGCCAAGCGGCGCGGGCACGCCACGGTCGTCGACCACCTGGTGCCGCCGATGGCGCGTGCCGACACCTACGGCGACCTGGCGAAGCTGGAGCAACTCCTCGACGAGTACGCCCTCGTGTCCGACCTGGACCCGACGAAGGCACCGGCCGTGCGCGCGCAGATCTGGACGCTGGTGAAGGCGGCCGAGCTGCACCACGACCTGCATGTGGACGACCAGCCGGACGACGCGGCGTTCGACGAGTTCGTCATGCACATCGACGGCTACCTGTGCGAGATCAAGGACGTACAGATCCGCGACGGACTGCACATCCTCGGCGGCGGACCGGTCGGCGAGGCACGCGTGAACCTCGTCCTCGCCGTGCTGCGCGCCTCGCAGGTGTGGGGCGGGCAGGCGAACGCGCTGCCGGGCCTGCGGGCCGCGCTGGCCGAGCACTTCGGCCTGGTCGAGAAGGAGTTGCTGGCCGAGCCCGGTGCGCCGGTGAAGGTGCCGGTGGAGCTGACCGAGCTGGTCGACGGTCCGGCCCGTTCCGCCGCCGACGCGATCGATCTGCTGGAGCAGTTGTGCCGCCGGTTCGCCGAGGGCATGGAGTCCCAGGAGTGGGAGGTCACGGCGGTCCCGGCGCTCGTCCGTGCCGTCATCGGCGCCGAACTCCCGGACGCCGTCGCGGTGTTGGAGTTCGCCTGCGACGAGGTGGTCCCCCGGCTGGCCCGCACCACCGACGAGATCGACCACATCCTGCTGGCGCTCGACGGCGGTTACGTCCCGGCGGGCCCCTCGGGCTCCCCGACCCGCGGTCTGGTCAACGTCCTCCCGACCGGCCGGAACTTCTACTCGGTCGACCCCAAGGCCATTCCGTCCAGGCTGAGTTGGGAGGTCGGGCAGGCGCTGGCCGACTCACTCGTGCAGCGGTACCTCCAGGACAACGGCGAGTTCCCCACGTCCGTCGGCCTCACAGTGTGGGGTACGTCGGCGATGCGCACCCAGGGCGACGACATCGCCGAGATCCTCGCGCTGCTGGGCTGCCGTCCCGTCTGGGACGACGCCTCGCGCAGGGTGACCGGCTTCGAGATCGTGCCCGTCACGGAGTTGGGCCGGCCGCGCATCGATGTCACGGTGCGGATCTCCGGCTTCTTCCGGGACGCGTTCCCGCACGTCGTCGGGCTGATCGACGACGCGGTGCGGGCGGTGGCCGAGCTGGAGGAGCCGCCGGAGTCCAACTACGTCCGCAAGCACGCCGACGAGGACACCGCCGAGCACGGCGACCGGCGCCGCGCCACGGCCCGCATCTTCGGCTCCAAGCCGGGGGCGTACGGGGCGGGGTTGCTGCCGTTGATCGACGCGCGCAACTGGCGTTCGGATGCCGACCTGGCCGAGGTGTACGCGGTGTGGGGCGGTTACGCGTACGGGCGCGGGCTCGACGGGCGGGCGGCGCGCGGGGACATGGAGACGGCGTTCAGGCGAATTGCCGTAGCGGCCAAGAACGTTGACACCCGCGAGCACGATCTCGTCGACGCGGACGACTACTTCCAGTACCACGGCGGCATGGTCGCCATGGTGCGCCACCTGACGGGCACCAGCCCCGAGGCGTACGTCGGCGACTCCGCCACCCCGGACCAGGTGAAGACCCGCACGCTGGGCGAGGAGACCCACCGCGTCTTCCGCGCGCGGGTCGTCAACCCCCGCTGGATGGCGGCGATGCGGCGCCACGGCTACAAGGGTGCCTTCGAGATGGCGGCGACCGTCGACTACCTCTTCGGGTACGACGCGACGGCCGGGGTCGTCGACGACTGGATGTACGAGAAGCTCAGCGCTGAGTACGTCTTCGACCCGGAGAACCGGGACTTCATGAAGAAGTCCAACCCGTGGGCGTTGCGCGGCATCACCGAGCGGCTGCTCGAAGCGGCCGAGCGCGGTCTGTGGGCCGAGCCGGACGCGGACACGCTGGAACGACTGCGGGCCACCTACCTGGAGCTCGAAGGCGACCTGGAGGGCGACGACAAGTGACAACTCCCTTTCCGTTCACGGCCGTTGTCGGCCAGGACGATCTGCGGCTCGCGCTGCTGCTGAACGCCGTGTCGCCGGCGGTCGGCGGTGTGCTGGTGCGCGGCGAGAAGGGCACCGCCAAGTCGACGGCCGTGCGCGCGCTTTCGGCACTGCTGCCGGAGGTCGCCGTCGTCCCCGGCTGCCGCTTCTCCTGCGATCCCTCCTCCCCCGACCCGGCCTGCCCGGACGGCCCGCACGAGACCGGGCCCGGGGCCCAACGCCCCGCCCGTATGGTCGAGTTGCCGGTCGGCGCCTCCGAGGACCGGCTCGTCGGCGCACTCGACATCGAGCGCGCGCTCGCCGAGGGCGTCAAGGCCTTCGAGCCGGGCCTGCTCGCCGACGCGCACCGGGGCATCCTCTACGTCGACGAGGTCAACCTCCTCCACGACCACCTGGTCGACCTGCTGCTGGACGCGGCGGCGATGGGCGCGTCGTACGTCGAACGCGAAGGTGTCTCCGTCCGGCACGCCGCCCGTTTCCTGCTCGTCGGCACCATGAACCCCGAAGAGGGCGAACTGCGGCCGCAGTTGCTCGACCGCTTCGGCCTGACCGTGGAGGTCGCGGCCTCACGGGAGCCCGACCAGCGGGTGGAGGTCGTGCGGCGCAGGCTCGCCTACGACGACGATCCGGAAGGGTTCGCCACGCGCTGGGCGGACGAGGAGTCCTCCGTACGGGCGCGGATCATCGCCGCGCGTGCGCTGTTGCCGTCCGTGCGGCTGGGCGACGGGGCGTTGCGGCAGATCGCGGCGACCTGTGCCGCCTTCGAGGTGGACGGCATGCGGGCCGACATCGTGATGGCCCGTACGGCGACCGCGCTGGCCGCGTGGGCCGGGCGGACCGACGTGCTCGCCGAGGACGTACGGCAGGCCGCGTTGCTCGCGCTGCCGCACCGGCGGCGGCGAAATCCCTTTGACGCGCCGGGACTTGACGAGAACAAGCTCGACGAGACGTTGGAGGAGTTCGCGGAGCAGGAGAAGGGGCAGGAGCAGGGGTCCGAGGACGACGATCCGGATCCGGACGGTGGTCCTGACGGTTCCGGTGGGGGTGGCGGGCAGCAGCCGCCCGAGTCCGATTCCGATGGGCCCGAGGGCGATGACGCCGGGGCGCGGCCCGAGGCCGGGGAGGGCGGGGAACCGCAGCCTTCGGGCACGGGCTCGGGTGAGCAGCAGCCCGTGCGGGCCTCCGAGCCCTTCCGGACCAAGGTGTTGAGCGTGCCGGGTCTCGGCGAGGGTGCCGCCGGACGGCGGTCGCGGGCGCGCACCGAGCACGGGCGGACCACCGGGGCCCGACGGCCCCAAGGGGCGCTCACCAAGCTGCACTTGGCGGCCACCATCCAGGCGGCCGCTCCGCATCAGCTGGCGCGTGGACGGGCCGGGCGTGGACTGGTCGTACGCCGGGACGATCTGCGGCAGGCGACGCGGGAGGGGCGTGAGGGCAACCTCGTGCTGTTCGTCGTGGACGCGTCCGGGTCGATGGCGGCGCGGCAGCGGATGAGTGCGGTGAAGGGGGCTGTGCTGTCGCTGTTGTTGGACGCCTATCAACGGCGGGACAAGGTGGGGCTGGTGACCTTCCGGGGGGCGGCGGCTGATGTCGCCCTGCCTCCGACTTCCTCCGTGGACGCCGCCGCCGTACGGCTGGAGTCGTTGCCGACGGGTGGGCGGACGCCGATTGCCGCCGGGTTGCTCAAGGCGCATGACGTGCTGCGGGTGGAGCGGTTGCGGGATCCGGCCCGTCGGGCGTTGGTAGTCGTAGTGACCGATGGGCGGGCCACCGGTGGTCCTGAACCGGTCGCGCTTGCCGGGCGGGCGGCGCGGTTGTTCGCCGCCGACGGGGTCGCTTCCGTGGTCGTGGACTGCGAGTCGGGGCCCGTACGGCTGGGGCTGGCCGGGCAGTTGGCCGGTGAACTGGAGGGCACGGCGGTGACGCTGGACGAGTTGCGGGCGGACTCGATCGTCGGGCTGGTCAAGGACGTTCAGAGGAGGGCCGCGTAATGCCGCAGGGGCAGCCGAGTGTCGTACCGGACGACGGACTGACGACCCGTCAGCGTCGTAATCGGCCACTTGTCGTCGTGCATACGGGAGTTGGGAAGGGCAAGTCCACCGCTGCTTTCGGGCTCGCGTTGCGTGCCTGGAATCAGGGGTGGCCGATCGGGGTGTTCCAGTTCGTCAAGTCGGCGAAGTGGAAGGTCGGGGAGGAGAACGCGCTTCGGGTGCTGGGGGCTTCCGGCGAGGGCGGGTCCGTCGACTGGCACAAGATGGGCGAGGGGTGGTCGTGGGTTCAGCGCGACTCCCAGATGGACAACGAGGAGAAGGCGCGCGAGGGGTGGGAGCAGGTCAAGCGGGATCTCGCCGCCGAGACCTACAAGCTGTACGTGCTGGACGAGTTCGCCTATCCGATGCACTGGGGGTGGGTCGATGTCGATGAGGTCGTCTCCGTGCTGCGGGATCGGCCGGGCACGCAGCATGTTGTGATCACCGGGCGGAACGCGCCCGAGAAGCTCGTCGAGTACGCCGATCTCGTCACCGACATGTCCAAGGTCAAGCACCCGATGGACGCCGGGCAGAAGGGTCAGCGGGGTATCGAGTGGTGAAGCTGTCGTGACTTCCTTGTCCTCCCTGGTCTCCGTTCCTCGGTTGGTTATCGCCGCGCCGTCCTCCGGTAGTGGCAAGACAACCGTCGCTACTGGGTTGATGGCCGCGTTCGCCTCGCGGGGGCTTGCCGTGTCTCCGCACAAGGTCGGGCCGGACTTCATCGATCCCGGGTATCACGCGCTCGCCACCGGGCGGGTGGGGCGGAATCTCGACGCGTATCTGTGTGGGGCGGAGTTGGTCGGGCCGCTCTTCGCGCACGGTGCTCGCGGGTGTGATCTCGCTGTTGTCGAGGGTGTGATGGGGATGTTCGACGGGGCTGCGGGGGAAGGGGAGTTGGCGTCGACGGCGCATGTCGCGAAGTTGCTGCGGGCGCCGGTTGTTCTTGTCGTCGACGCTTCTTCGCAGTCTCGGTCTGTTGCCGCGCTCGTGCATGGGTTTGCTTCCTGGGATCCGGAGGTTCGGGTTGGGGGCGTGATCCTGAACAAGGTGGCGTCCGACCGGCATGAGGCGTTGTTGCGGGAGGCGTTGGACTCGGCGGGGGTGCCTGTGCTGGGTGTGTTGCGGCGGGCTCCTCAGGTGGATACGCCGTCCCGGCATCTGGGGTTGGTGCCGGTCGCCGAGCGGCGGGCTGCTGCGGTGGAGGCCGTCGCGGCTATGGGGGCGCAGGTGGACGCCTGGTGTGATCTTGAGGGGTTGCTTGCGCTGGCGCGTAGTGCCGGTGCGTTGTCGTGTGCGGCTTGGGATGCGGCTGAGGCCTTGGTTTCTTCGCCCCCGCCGCCCCTACCCGTCCCATCACTGGGGGCTGCGCCCCCAGACCCCCGCTTCGGCCCTGAAGGGGCCTCGTCCTCAAACGCCGGACAGGCTGAATTTGCCGGCCTGCGCCCAGAAGTGAGCGGACAGGCACGGAGTGCCGCCCCGCAGCAAGAAGCCAAAGTGAGGGTTGCCGTCGCCGGCGGCCCCGCCTTCACCTTTTCCTACGCCGAGCACGCCGAACTGCTCACAGCCGCCGGTGCCGAGGTCGTCGTATTCGATCCGCTGCGGGATGAGCAACTCCCGGACGGGACGCGCGGGTTGGTCATCGGGGGCGGGTTTCCCGAGGTGTACGTGGCTGAGTTGTCCGGCAATGAGCCGTTGCGCAAAGCCGTTGCCGCCCTCGCGGAGAGTGGTGCTCCCGTCGCCGCCGAGTGTGCCGGACTCCTCTACCTGTCCAGGGAGTTGGACGGGATGCCCATGTGCGGGGTGCTCGATGTGTCCGCGCGGATGAGCGAGCGGCTGACGTTGGGGTATCGGGATGCCGTCGCGTTGAGCGACAGTGTGCTGGCCGTGGCCGGGACGCGGATGCGGGGGCACGAGTTTCATCGGACCGTCGTCGAGCCCGGCTCGGGGGCGGCTCCCGCCTGGGGGGTTCGCGCTCCTGAGCGGCGGGTCGAAGGTTTCGTACAACAGGGTGTGCACGCGAGTTATCTGCACACGCACTGGGCGGCCGAGCCCGGTGTGGCCCGTCGGTTCGTGGAGAGGTGCCGGACGTCATGAGCAGCAGCAGGTTGATCGGAGTCGGGGTGGGTCCCGGGGATCCCGAGCTGGTGACCGTCAAGGGTGTCAACGCTCTGCGGGCCGCCGATGTCGTGGTGGTGCCCGTTATGGACAGCGGGGAGCGGGGGCGGGCCGAGGCCACCGTTCTGCATTACGTGCCTGAGGAGAAGGTGCTGCGGGTTGTGTTCGCGCTCAACGAGCGGACCGACCGGGCCCGGCGCGAGGCCGCCTGGGATGCCGCGGGGGCGAAGGTCGCCGAGCTGCTCGGCGCGCATCGCGTCGTCGCGTTCGCCACCATCGGGGACCCCAACGTCTACTCCACCTTCACCTATCTCGCCCTGACCATCGGGGAGTTGGTGCCGGGGACCGTCGTCGAGACCGTGCCCGGGATCACCGCCATGCAGGATCTCGCCGCGCGGTCCGGGGCCGTACTCACCGAGGGGACCGAGCCGCTCACGCTCGTGCCGGTGACCGCGGGGGCCGCCGTGCTCAAGGACGCGCTCGCCGGGCCGGGGACGGTCGTGGCGTACAAGTTCGGGCGGCAGGCTGCGGAGGTCGCCGAGGCGTTGCGGGTGACCGGGCGGATCGGGGACGCGGTGTGGGGGTCGGCGCTCGGGCTGCCCGAGGAGTCGATCCGGCCCGCCGCCGAGTTGGACGGAGAGCCGTTGCCGTACCTTTCCACGCTCATCGCGCCCGCGCGGCGTGAGGGCGGGCGGGGCGGGAAATTGTGACCGGTCGTAGATGTCGTGGATCAGGCCGCGAGGCCTACCACCAGCCAGATGAACGCCGCTCCCGCGACCGTGCACAGCAGGGTCGCGGGTGCGGGGTGCTCGTGGTGGGCCTCGGGGAGGATCTCGGCGGCGGCGAGGTAGAGGAGCACGCCGCCGAAGAAGCCGAGATAACCGCCGAGCAGAGCCTCCGGGATGGTGAGGAAGGCCGTCGAGGCGGCGCCCGCCACCGGGGCCGCCGCATCCGCGACCAGCATCGCGATCGCCTTGCGGCGGGCGTTGCCGTACAGGCTCGTGATCGTGTACGTGTTGAAGCCGTCCGCGAAGTCGTGGGCGATGACCGCGAGCGCGACCGCCGTGCCCATGCCGCCGCCGACCTGGAAGGCGGCGCCGATCGCGACCCCGTCCATGAAGCTGTGGCCGACCATCGCGGACGCCGCCGTGAGACCCACCTCGGGCGCGCGGCCGTTGTTCTCCTCGGCCCCGTGCGAGGCCTGGCGGGCGGCGAGCAGGCGTTCGACCATATGGGCCACGAGGAAGCCGGCCACGAAGAGCAGCAGGGCGGCCGGTACGCCGAAGACCTCGCGGCCCGCCGCGTGCAGCGCCTCCGGCAGCAGGTCGAGGCCGACCACGCCCAGCATCAGGCCGCCGGCCAGGCCCAGGACGAGATGACGGCGGTCGGTCACACGCTGTGCCGTCCAGCCGCCGGCCAGCGTCATCAGGAACGCGCCGAGCGCGACGAAGACCGCCATAGTCCCCTTGCTATCCGATCAACCCCTGTTCGCGCACATCCTGGCCCACTCCGCCCCCATTCGTATTGACGTTCCCCACGTCTCCCACGTTCCGTATGTTCCGCGTGTTCCGCATGTTGTGTTTGAGAGGATCCGACCCATGGCCGAAGCCGATGCCGATACCCCCACCGGCAAGGTGACCTTCGTCGGTGCCGGCCCCGGCGCCGCCGACCTGCTGACGTTCCGTGCCGCGCGCGCCATCGCCGAGGCCGATGTCGTGATCTGGGCGGCCAGCCTGGTGCAGGCCGAGGTCCTCGACCACGCGCGCGTGGGCGCCGAGATCCTGGACTCGGCGACGATGTCCCTGGAGGACGTCGTCGCCGTGTACGAGCGGGCCGGTGCGGAAGGGCTGCGCGTCGCGCGTATCCACTCCGGCGATCCGGCCCTGTGGGGCGGTACTCAGGAGCAGGTCGACCGGTGTGCCGCGATCGGGATCGCGACCGAGATCGTCCCGGGGGTCTCGGCGTTCTCCGCCGTCGCCGCCCTCGCGCAGCGCGAGCTGACGATCCCCGAGGTCGCGCAGTCCGTCGTCCTCACCCGGCTCGGCGGGGGCAAGACACCGATGCCGCCCGGCGAGGAGGTCCGCGAGTTCGCGCGCCACGGCACGACCATGGCGATCTTCCTTTCGGCCGCCCGCAGCGGGCAGTTGGTGCGGGAACTGCTGGAGGGCGGCTATCCGACGGAGACGCCCGTCGTCGTCGCCTACCAGGCGACCTGGCCCGAGGAACTGATCGTGAAGTGCACGGTCGCCACGCTGGAGGAGACGGTCAAGGAGCACAAGCTCTGGAAGCACACCCTCTTCCTGGTCGGCCCGGCCCTCGACGCCCACGGCACCCGTTCGCACCTCTACCACCCGGGCCATTTCCACGGTTACCGCAAGGCCGACCCGGAGGCCCGCCGGGCCCTGCGCTCGCGGGGTGCGAGCACGTGATCACCGTCATCGGGATGGGGACGGGGGCGCCGGTCGCGGAGGACGTGCTCCACGGCGCCCGGCTCGTCGTCGGCGGTCGGCGCCATCTCGCCGCCATCACCGTCCCGGAGGACGCCGAGCAGGTCGTCCTCGGTCCGCTGGCGCCCGCGCTCGACACCATCCAGGCCTACGTCGAGAAGGGCGAGCCGGTCGTCGTGCTGGCCTCGGGGGACCCCGGGTTCTTCGGGATCGTCCGGGCGCTGGCGGAACGGTTCTCCAGTGACGCCCTCGACGTCCGCCCCGGCGTCTCCTCCGTCGCGACCGCCTTCGCGCGCGCCGGTCTGACCTGGGACGACGCCGTCGTCGTCAGCGCGCACGGACGTGACCTGCGTACGGCGGTCAACGCGTGCCGCGCGCATCCCAAGGTCGCCGTGCTGACCGGGCCGGGGGCCGGACCCGCCGAGCTGGGCGCCGCGCTCACCCATCGGGTCACCGGGCGCGTCCTCGTCGTCGCGTCCGCGCTGGGGTCCGGGGAGGAGCAGGTGGAGCGGGTCACGCCCGCCGAGGCCGCCGCCCGGGACTGGGGTACGGCGGTGAGCGTGGTGCTGTGTCTGGACGAGTCGCGGGTGCCGGGTACCGTGCGGACGGTCGCCGGGGCCGGCGTCGGGCCTGCCCAATGGGCGCTGGACGAGCGGGAGTTCGAGCACCGGGACTCGATGATCACCAAGTTCGAGGTACGGGCGCTGGCGCTTGCCCGGCTCGGGCCGCACCTCGGCGATCTGGTCTGGGACGTCGGCTCGGGCTCCGGGTCCGTGGCCGTCGAGTGCGCGCGGCTCGGCGCCGCCGTCACCGCGGTCGAGAAGACCCGGGACGGTGTCGAGCGGATCCGCGCCAACGCCGCTGCGCACGGCGTCGACGTCCACACCGTGCACGGGGCGGCACCGACCGTACTGTCCGACCTCGACGACCCCGACGCCGTGTTCGTCGGCGGGGGCGGGCGCGAACTGCCCGCCATCGTCACCGCGTGCGCGCGGCGGGCCCGGCGGACCGTGGTCGTCGCGATGGCCGCGCTGGACCGGGTACCGGCCGTGCGGGAGGCTCTCTCGGCGGCCGGGCTCGCGGTCGACGGGGTGCTGTTGCAGTCGTCCCGGCTCACGCCGCTGCCGGGTGACGTGACCCGGCTCGCGGCCACCAATCCTGTTTTCCTGTTGTGGGGCGTCCGGCCTCCGGCACCTGTTGAAGGAGTTGCTCAGTGATCGGCCTCATCTCCGCCACCGCGGCGGGAGCGACGGCGCGGGACCGGCTGGCCGCCGCGTGGCCGGACCGTACGCGCGTGTACGAGGGTCCCGTCGGGGACGCCGTCCGGGCCGCGTTCGCTGAGTGCGAGCAGCTCGTGTGTTTCCTCGCCACGGGAGCCGTCGTACGGCTGATCGCCCCGCTGCTCGGCGACAAGCGGACCGACCCGGGGGTCGTGTGCGTCGACGAGGGCGGCCGGTTCGCCGTGTCGCTGGTCGGCGGGCACGGCGGCGGGGCCAATGAACTCGCCGTGGAGGTGGGCGAGTTGCTCGCCGCGCAGCCAGTGGTGACGACGGCCACGGACGCGGTCGGTGTGCCCGGTCTCGACACGCTCGGGTTCCCTGTGGAGGGGGATGTCGCCGGGGTCACGCGAGCCCTCCTGGACGGTGAACCGGTCGCCCTGGACGCCGAGTTGGCGTGGCCGCTGCCGCCGTTGAAGGTGTCGCCCCAGGGTGGCTACGTCATCCGCGTCACCGATCGCGCCGTCGAACCCGGCGAGCGCGAGGTCGTACTGCGGCCGCCGTCGCTCGTCGTCGGGGTCGGCGCGTCCAAGGGCGCACCCGTGAACGAGGTGCTCGGACTGGTCTACGACGCTCTGCGCGAGGCGGAGCTGTCCGTCGGCAACCTCGCCGAACTCGCCACCGTGGACGCCAAGTCGGACGAGCCCGGCATCGTCCAGGCGGCTCAGCGGCTCGGCGTGCCGCTGGTGACCTACTCCGCCGGGGAGCTGGCCGCCGTAGAGGTGCCCAATCCGTCGGACGCGCCGCTCGCCGCCGTGGGCACGCCGTCCGTGGCGGAGGCCGCCGCGCTCGTCGGCGGGGGCGAACTCCTCGTCCCCAAGCGGAAGTCGGAGCGCGCCGACGGGCAGCCGGCGATGGCGACCTGTGCTGTCGTACGACGGCTCGCGCGCGGGCGGCTCGCGGTGGTCGGGCTCGGGCCGGGCGCCCGGGATCTGCTCACGCCGCGCGCGAAGGCCGAACTCCGGCGCGCTGCCGTGCTGGTGGGGCTCGACCAGTACGTCGACCAGATCCGGGATCTGCTGCGGCCCGGGACCGTGGTTCTGGAATCGGGGCTCGGTGCCGAGGAGGAGCGGGCCCGTACCGCCGTGGCCGAGGCACGGAAGGGGCAGGCGGTCGCGCTGATCGGCAGCGGGGACGCCGGGGTCTACGCGATGGCCTCGCCCGCGCTCGCGGAGGCGTCGGACGACATCGACGTGGTCGGAGTCCCGGGCGTGACCGCCGCGTTGGCCGCCTCGGCGATCCTCGGGGCGCCGCTCGGCCACGACCACGTGTCGATCAGCCTCTCCGATCTGCACACGCCGTGGGAGGTCATCGAGCGGCGGGTGCGGGCGGCGGCCGAGGCGGACATCGTGGTGACGTTCTACAACCCCCGTAGCCGGGGCCGGGACTGGCAGCTCCCGAAGGCCCTCGCGATCCTCGCCGAGCACCGGGAGCCGACGACGCCGGTCGGTGTCGTACGGAACGCCTCACGGCCCGACGAGTCCAGCCGGCTGACGACATTGGCCGCGCTGGATCCGGCGTGGGTCGACATGATGACGGTGGTGACCGTGGGCAACACGGCCACCCGGGACATCGCGGGGCGCATGGTGACGCCGCGTGGGTACCGCTGGCAGGCGTCGCAGGCAGCGCAGGAGGTGGCGAAGTGAGTTCCGTGGACCGTGCGGACCGTGTGGTTCATCCGATCGAGGTGGAGTCCTACCGGCGGATGCGCGCCCGGCTGGACACATCGCACCTCCCGCCGCTGACCCGTGCGGTCGTGGAGCGGGTCGTCCACTCCGCCGCCGATCTGGAGTACGCGTCCGATCTCGTCCTGGACGAGGGCGAGTTGGCGAAGGCGCACAGCGCGCTGCACGCCGGGGCGCCGGTGGTCGTGGACGTGCGGATGGTCGCGGCCGGGATCACCCGGCGCGAGACCGTCTGCCGACTCAAGGACGCCAAGTCCGGTCCGGGGCTGACCCGTTCGGCACACGCGATCCGGCTCGCCTACGAGGAGGTCGGGCCCGGTGCCCTCTGGGTGATCGGCAACGCGCCGACCGCCCTGGAGGAGTTGCTGACCCTGGACGCCTCCCCCGCGCTCGTCATCGGGCTGCCCGTCGGTTTCGTCGGCGCGGTCGAGTCCAAGGCCGCGTTGCGCGAGAGCGGACTGCCCGCGGTGAGCAACGTGTCCGAGAAGGGCGGGTCGGCGGTGGCCTCGGCTGCGCTCAACGCCCTGCTGTATCACCCCACTTCATCACCTTCATCATCCGAAGCACTGTCCGTATCACCGTCCGCATCACTGTCCGAGGAGAAATCGTGACCACCCCGCCGCCCGCCCTGCTCATCGCCGGACACGGCACCCGGGACGAGGCCGGAGCCGAGGCGTTCCGGTCCTTCGTACGGGAGTTGGGCCGCCGCCACCCCGAACTGCCCGTCGCGGGCGGGTTCATCGAGCTGTCGCCGCCGCCGTTGGGCGACGCGGTGACCGAGCTGGTGGAGCGGGGGGTGCGCCGGTTCGCCGCCGTACCGCTGATGCTGGTGTCCGCCGGGCACGCCAAGGGGGACATCCCGGCGGCGCTGGCCCGGGAGAAGGAGCGGCACGAGGGGATCTCGTACACGTACGGCCGTCCGCTGGGCCCGCATCCCTCGCTGCTGAAGGTGCTGGAGCGGCGGCTCGACGAGGCGCTCGGCGAATCGGCGCGCACGCCCGCCGACCGGGCCGACGTGACCGTGCTGCTCGTGGGGCGCGGTTCGACCGACCCGGACGCCAACGCCGAAGTGCACAAGGCGGCACGGCTGTTGTGGGAAGGGCGCGGATACGCGGGCGTGGAACCGGCGTTCGTGTCGCTCGCGGCGCCGGATGTGCCGAGTGGCCTCGACCGGTGCGTGAAACTGGGCGCCCGGCGGATCGTCGTCCTGCCGTACTTCCTCTTCACCGGCATCCTGCCGGAACGGGTGCGGCAGCAGACGGAGGGCTGGGCGGCGGCGCACCCGGAGATCAACGTCCTGTCCGCCGAAGTCATAGGCCCGGAGCCGGAGTTGCTGGACCTGGTGATGGAGCGGTACCGGGAGGCGGTCAAGGGTGATCTGCGGATGAACTGCGACTCCTGCGTGTACCGCATCGCGCTGCCGGGCTTCGAGGACAAGGTGGGGCAGCCGCAGCAGCCGCACTTCCACCCGGACGACGACGGCCACGACCACGACGGCCACCACCATGGGCATCACCATCACGGTGGGCACGCCCATGCACACTGACAGAGCCCACGGCCACGATCCCACGGACAGAGCGCACGATCTTCGCCATCACGGTGACGTCGAAGTCCGGGACGACGGCGCCCAGTTGACCGACCTCGCCGTGAACGTCCGCGCGGACACGCCACCGGCCTGGCTGCGGGAGCGGATAGCCGGTTCGCTGACCGGGCTCGCCGCCTACCCGGACGGGCGGGCCGCGCGGGCGGCGGTCGCGGCGCGGCACGGGCTGCCGGTGGAGCGGGTGCTGCTGACCGCGGGTGCCGCCGAGGCCTTCGTGCTGCTCGCCCGTGCGCTGAAGGTCCGTCAGCCGGTGGTCGTGCACCCGCAGTTCACGGAGCCGGAGGCCGCGCTGCGGGACGCGGGGCACTCGGTGGGGCGGGTGCTGTTGCGGGAGGCGGACGGTTTCCGACTCGACCCGGGAGCGGTGCGGGCGGTGCCCGAGGACGCGGACCTGGTGCTGATCGGCAACCCGACGAACCCGACGTCCGTCCTGCACCCGGCTGCGGTGATCGCCCAACTCGCTCGCCCCGGGCGGACGTTGGTGGTCGACGAGGCGTTCATGGACGCGGTGCCGGGTGAACGGGAGTCGTTGGCGGGGCGGACCGACATCCCCGGCCTGGTGGTGTTGCGCAGCCTCACCAAGACGTGGGGATTGGCGGGGCTGCGGATCGGGTACGTCCTGGCCGCGCCCGACACCATCACGGAACTGGAGCGGGCCCAGCCGCTCTGGCCGGTGTCCACGCCGGCCCTCGCCGCGGCGGAGGCCTGCATGGAGTCGCGGGCCCTCGCCGAGGCCGCGCACGCGGCGCACCGCGTCAGCGCCGACCGTGCCCATCTCGTCGCCGGGCTGGCCGAGTTCGCCCCCGACGGACTCGGGGTCATGGAACCCGCCGAGGGGCCGTTCGTCCTCCTCCGCGTCCCGAACGCGGTCGCCGTACGCCGTCATCTCCGCGACCTGGGCTTCGCCGTTCGCCGTGGGGACACGTTCCCGGGGTTGGACGAGGAGTGGCTACGGCTCGCTGTGCGGGACCGGGCGACAGTGAACCGGTTCTTGCAGGCGCTGGACCAAGCGGTGACGTTGGCGGGGCGGTGAGGAGGGCTCCGCGCCGCACCCACCCACCAAGCGTTTCCCACCCACCCGCCCGCCCGTTTGCTGTCTTTTCAAGCTGAGCCTCTGAAACGCCCGAGACGGGTGGGTAGGTGGGCAAGGCAGTTTCCTCAGCCTCGGCGTCGGCGCGTCATCAGTACCGCTCCGCTGCCCGTCGCCAGCAACAACACCGCCCCACCCGCGATGTACGGCGTCATGGAGCTACCCCCCGTCTCGGCCAACCCCGCCTCCGCAGGCGCCCCTTGGGGCTTCACATCCGGCGCGGGCTTGGAAGAGGGCGGGGTCACGGAGGCAACCTTCGGCGCCTCGCACGTCGCCTGTGCCAACGTCACCGTCCCCTCCACGTCGGCAACGTTCAGCTTCAACGGGTTGACGGAGACCTTGAGTTCGAGCGCGGTCGCAGCGGCCGTACGGGACGTGGTCGACGTCTTGGACAAGTCGAGGCGGACGGACCCGACCCCCGGCACCTCAACATCCGTAGGACCACTGGCGGTTACCGTGATCCGCTTGCCGAGCACCGTCACCGCCCCCGGCAGATGCGACGTGGCGACGGGCGTCTTCCCCGCCTCGCACGTCGCCTTCGAGGTGACCGCGTCGACCTCGATCAAAGAGAGCAGTGGCAGGCCGGGAACATGGAGCCGCGCGTGGGCAAGGTTCGCGTAGCCCTCGGCCTTCGTCGCGGACACCGTCGCCTTCGCCGTGGCGACGTCCGCGCTGAGCACACTGAAGGGCTGACCGCCGTTCACCCCGTCCAACTGGGCGGTGAGCGCGGTCTTTTCGGCACTCTGCGGCGCCTGGACCTCGTTGAGGGAGACCGCGAGCGGGACGTCCACGGTCTTGTTGAGCAGGGACACGTCGAGCCCGGTGCGGAGCACGACGGCGCTCGCGCGACCCTGGTCGGTGGTCGCGTGGGCGGACCCCGCGCCGGCCAGCGCCACAGGACCGGCGGCGAGGGCGGTCGCCGTGGCCACGGTGGCCCAACGGCGTGCGGGCATGCGGAAGTTGGTGCCGTTCAAGGTGTGGGACCCCCAGAAGAGACATGCTTGGGACCCGGTAAGAATTACCCACGACGAGTGAACCGTCAGCGATCCCGCGTCACTTCACCCCATCGTGGGTTTTCCGTGAACGTATTCGAATCGCCTGGCGACTATTCGACCACCAGCCCGTTCAGTACCACCCGCCGCGGCGACGCCAGCACGCGCACATCGGCGCGCGGGTCCGCCTCGTAGACGACGAAGTCCGCCGGCGCACCCTCATCGAGCCCCGGCCGCCCGAGCCACCGCCGCGCCCCCCACGCGGTCGCCGACAGCGCCTCTACGGCGGGGATGCCGGCGGTGACGAGTTCGGCGACCTCGGCGGCCACCAGGCCGTGGGCCAGGGAACCCCCGGCGTCCGTGCCGACGTAGACCGGGACGCCGGCGTCGTAGGCGGCGCGCACGGTGTCGTAGCGCCGCTCGTACAGTCGCCGCATGTGAGCCGACCAGCGCGGGAACTTGGCGTCGCCGCCCTCGGCGAGCTGCGGGAAGGTCGCGATGTTCACGAGGGTCGGGACGATCGCGACGCCCCGTGAGGCGAAGAGCGGGACGAGGTCCTCGGTGAGGCCGGTCGCGTGCTCGACGCAGTCGATGCCCGCCTCGACCAGGTCGCGCAGCGCCTCCTCCCCGAAGCAGTGCGCGGTGACGCGCGCGCCGAGCCGGTGGGCCTCGGCGATGGCAGCGTCCACGGCCTCGCGCGGCCAGCAGGCCGACAGGTCGCCGAGGTCCCGGTCGATCCAGTCGCCGACCAACTTGACCCAGCCGTCGCCTCGTTGGGCCTCCTGGGCGACGTAGGCGACGAGTTCGTCGGGTTCGATCTCGTGGGCGAAGTTGCGGATGTAGCGGCGGGTGCGGGCGATGTGTCGGCCGGCGCGGATGATTTTCGGGAGGTCTTCGCGGTCGTCGATCCAGCGGGTGTCCGAGGGGGAGCCGGCGTCGCGGAGCAGGAGGGTGCCGGCGTCGCGGTCGGTGACGGCCTGTGTCTCGGCGGTCTCGGCGTCTACGGGGCCGTGGGTGCCGAGGCCTACGTGGCAGTGGGCGTCGACGAGGCCGGGGAGGGCCCAGCCGTCGACCGTGCGGATGTCGCGTCCGTGGGCCGGACGGTCGTAGGAGATACGGCCGTCGATCACCCAGAGTTCGTCGCGGATGTCCTCGGGGCCCACCAGGACCCGGCCCTTCATGTGCAGCACCGGTAGATCGCTCATGGGACGCACGATAGTTCGTCGGGTGCGGGTCCGTTGTGGCTGGTCGCGCCCACCCGGCGGAGCCGCAAATCGACACAGCCCCGCGCCCCTTAAGGGGCGCTGTCGTCGTCCTGTACCTCAGCCATCGCGGGGTCCAGTAGGCGCGACAAGAAGTGGCGGGTGCGTTCGTGTGTGGGGTTCGTGATGACCTGGGTCGGTGTTCCGTCCTCGACGATCACACCACCATCCATGAACACCACCCTGTCGGCCACCTCACGCGCGAACGTCATCTCGTGGGTGACGACCATCATCGTCATGCCCTCGTTCGCGAGCATCCGCATGACCGCGAGCACGTCTCCGACCAGCTCCGGGTCGAGTGCCGAGGTCGGTTCGTCGAACAGCATCACCTCGGGGCCCATCGCCAACGCCCGTGCGATCGCCACGCGTTGCTGCTGGCCGCCGGAGAGGGACGCGGGGTAGGCGGTGGCCTTCTCGGACAGACCCACGCGGCGGAGGTTCTCCGCGGCGACCTTCGCCGCCGCCGTCCTGTCGCGGCGCAGGACCCGGCGTTGGGGCAGGGTGAGGTTCTCGGTGACGGTCAGGTGCGGGAAGAGGTTGAACTGCTGGAAGACCATGCCGATACGGCGGCGTACGGCGTCGATGTCGACATCGGGGTCGGTGATCTCGGTGCCGCCGACGAACACCTGTCCCTGGGTGGGCTCTTCGAGCAGGTTCACGCAGCGCAGGAGGGTCGACTTGCCGGAGCCGGAGGGGCCGATGACGCACACGACCTCGCCCTGGCCGATCTCCAGGTCGATGCCACGCAGGACTTCGTTGGTGCCGAACGACTTGTGCAGGCCGCGTACTTGGATCTCCGGAGTGCCCGTGACTGGACCGCGGTTCACCGGACCGCCTCCCCCGTCTTCGTCTCCATGCGGCGGACCACGAAGCTCAGCGGGATCGTGACGAGGAGGTAGCACAGGCCCGCCACCAGGATCGGCGTGGAGTTGGCCGTCGTACTCGCCAAGTCCCGTCCGTATTTGGAGAGTTCGCGTTCCTCCAGGGTGACGCCGAGGAACAGGACCAGGGAGGAGTCCTTGAAGAGGAGGACGAGTTCGTTGGTCAGCGGCGGGAGGATGATCCGGAACGCCTGCGGGACGATGATCGACACCATGGCCCGCGCCGGGGAGAAGCCGAGCGAACGGGCCGCCTCCAACTGCCCTTTGGGCACCGCCTGGATGCCCGCGCGGATCGTCTCCGCCATGTACGCGGCCGACACCAGGCCGAGCGCGAGGGCGACCTTGCCGTACGTGCCGCCGACGATCTCCGTGCCCGGGAAGGCGAGCGGCACGGCCACGCCGACGAAGATGAAGATCAGCAGGGCGGGCAGGCCGCGGAAGATCTCGATGTAGATCCCGGCGAGCCAGCGGTAGGGCCCCACGGACGACAGCCGCATCAGCGCTACGACCATGCCGAGGACCAGGCCGAAGACGAAGCCGGAGAGCGTGTAGAGCACGGTGTTCTTCAACGCCAGGGTGATGACGTCGGGGAACATCTGCTTGGCGATGCTCCACTGCGCGAACTGGTTCTTCAGGCGGCCCCAGTCGGCGGTGACCGCGAAGACGATCACGACGGCGGCGAAGACGGCGTACTGCACGCCTTGGGACAGCCTGCGCCGCTGACGTCTGCTCAACCCCTGTCTCCTGGGCTGGAGTTGGGGGTCCGTCGTGTCGCCGGTCATGAGGCCGACGGAGAGGCGGTGGCCGAGGCGTCGTAGGGGCCGATCCACTTCTCGTAGAGCTTCTTGTACGTGCCGTCGGCCTTCGCGTCCTTGATGGCCCTGTTGATGGCGGCGAGGAGTTTCGTGTTGCCCTTCTTGACCGTGAAGCCGTACTGCTCACCGGTGTTGAGGTTGTCGACGACCTTGAAGGCGTCGGCGTTGGCCTTGGTCTTGAGCCAGCCCTGGACGACCGGGTAGTCGATGATGACGGCCTGGACCTGGCCGGTGCGCAGGCCGTTGAGGACGGCGTCGGAGGACTCGAAGGAGACGGGGTCGAAGCCCTTGCTCTTGACGTAGTCCTCGCCGGTGGTCTGCGCCTGGGCGCCGAGCTTCCTGCCCTTGGTCTTCACGTCTGCGAGGGAGGTGATCCCGCTCTTCTTGTCGACGAGGACGGCCTGGGTGGCGTCGAAGTACGGGTCGGAGAAGTCGACGTTCTTCTTGCGCTCGGCGGTGATGGTCATGCCGGCGGCGGCCAGGTCGCACTCGTCGGCGTTGAGGAAGGCGCCGGTCTTGAAGTTCTCGAAGGGGGTGTCGAGGATCGTCTGCTTCACGCCGAGGTTCTTGGCGACCAGGTCGATGAGGGAGACGTCGAAGCCCTGCACCTTGCCGTCGATCTCGGACTGGAAGGGCGGGTAGGGCAGGTGGGTGCAGGTGGTGAGCCGGCCGGCCTTGACGAGTTCGACGCCACCGGCGGCGGTCTTCGAACCACTGCCGCCGCTGTCGCTCGACGTGCAGCCGGCCACGAGGACGAGGGCGATCGCGGCCGTCGCGGTGGTGGCGGCCAGGGTGCGGGACCGGCGGCCGAGGAGCGTGTTCACGGAGGCCTCCTGTGACGGAACTATGGGTTCCGATTATTCGGAGGAGTTGGGCGGGCCGCTCACCCGGAACGGTGACCAGGGGGCCGTCCGGGCTAAGAAGTCGCCGGTTACGCTCATCTCCGTCGATCAGGACCGTCCCTCCCGGCCCCTCTCCCTGTCCCTGCCGGCCCCTTTCCCTGTCCCTGCCGGCCCCTCTCCCAGTCCCTGCCGGCCCCTCTCCCAGTCCCTCCCCGCGAGCGAAAGAGCACCGCCATGACCCACCCCTTCCTCGACCTGGCCCCGCTGAGCGCCGCGCACTTCGCCTCGATCGAGGACCGGGTGGCCCGGCTGCTCGGCACCGAGCAGGATGTCGTGATCATGCAGGGCGAGGCGCTGCTGCCGCTGGAGGGCGCGATCCGTTCGACGGCGGGGCCGGGCACGCTCGCGCTGAACGTCGTCACCGGCCCCTACGGGCAGACCTTCGGGAACTGGCTGCGGGACTGCGGCGCCGAGGTGATCGATCTCGCCGTGCCGTTCCACACCGCGGTGACCGCCGACCAGATCCGGGAGGCCTTCGCCGAGCACCCGGAGATCGACTTCGTGTCCCTCGTCCACGCGGAGGCCGCGACCGGCAACACCAACCCGGTCGCGGAGATCGGCGAGATCGTGCGCGCGCACGGCGCGATCTTCTACCTCGACGCGGTGGCGTCCATCGGCGCGGAGCCGGTGCTGCCGCAGGCCTGGGGTGTCGACCTCTGCGTGATCGGCGCGCAGAAGGCGATGGGCGGGCCGGCGGGTGTGTCGGCGGTGTCGGTGAGCGCGCGGGCGTGGGCCCGTATGACGGCCAACCCCGGGGCCCCGCGCCGCTCGTACCTCTCCCTCCTCGACTGGAAGGACCGCTGGACCGACGCCGGCCGCACGACGCTGCCGCACGCACCGGCCCAGTTGGAGATGCTCGCGCTGGAGGCGTGCCTGGAGCGGATCGAGTCGGAGGGCCTGGATGCGCTGATGCGCCGCCACGCGACCGCGGCGGCGGCGACGCGCGCGGGCGCGCTCGCCCTGGGCGGCGGCCTCGAACCGTACGTCCACGATGCCGCCGAGGCCGCGCCGGTCGCTACGACGCTCAGGACGCCGTCGGGTGTCGTGGCCTCGGAGCTGGTGGCGAGGGCCCTGACGTCGGACCCGACCTTGCCGCTCGCCGCCGGCGGGGGCGCCCTGGCGAAGGAGATGATCCGGGTCAACCACTACGGGGTGGACGCGACGGCCGGGGCGGTACAGAGCTCCTTGGCAGCGCTGGGCGCGGCGCTGGCCGAGCAGGGGGTGTCGGTGGATCTGGAGGCCGCCCGGTCCGCCGTCGAAAGCACGTGGCGGTAGTCGTGGGCTGAGGTGGTGCTGGGGGCTCCGCCCCCAGACCCCCGATCGGTGATTCAGCTGGTCGAGTAGGGACGGCGTCACCGGAGCCTAATTCCGAGGTAATTCCCGGGAATTTCATCGCCGTCTTTACGGGCAGTTTCCCATTGCTCTTCTGCCCGATTTCCGTGCACCCAAACGCAAATAATTCGCGTAGATCTCGTGAGGGTTACACCCTTGTGACCCGTTACACAGGCAGGCCGTTTTACCCTTTATCTACTGGTCAAAGTGGTACATAACCTGCACCTTCGCACGCGTGATAACACAGCACCGCCTCAGACGTAACCCCATCCCTCCATGCAATTTCGAATTTCCCTCGGTAAATTCAATTCGCATGACTGCCACCCAAGCAGACCTGCACATCGACCGCCCCACGGTGGCCGACGGCGCCGCGTTGTGGCGTATTGCCAAGGACTCGAACGCCCTCGACCTGAACTCGTCGTACAGCTATCTGCTGTGGTGCCGGGACTTCGCCGGTACCTCCGCCGTCGTGCGGGACGAGCGCGGGGAGCCGGTCGGCTTCGTCACCGGGTACGTGCCGCCGGACCGGCCGGGCACCCTGCTCGTGTGGCAGGTGGCCGTCGACGCCGCGCAGCGCGGTCGCGGACTGGCCGCACGGCTGCTCGACGGACTCACCGAGCGGGTCGCGGGCGACTACGGGGTGACCGCGATCGAGACCACGATCACCCCCGGCAACACCGCGTCCGAGCGCCTCTTCACGTCGTACGCCGAACGCCACGGCGCCACCGTCGAGCGCACGGTCCTCTTCGAGGCCGGTGACTTCCCGGACGGCCCGCACGACCCCGAAGTGCTGTACCGCATCGGCCCGCTGGGTCTCTGAGCCCCCCGTTGCCCGACACCCCCACCCCCCACCCCGAGGAGCAATTCGCGTGACCATCACCCAGCCCGATCTCAGCATCTTCGAGACCCTGGAGTCCGAGGTCCGCAGCTACTGCCGCGGCTGGCCCACCGTCTTCGACCGGGCCCGGGGCAGCCGTATGTACGACGAGGACGGCCACGCCTACCTCGACTTCTTCGCGGGCGCCGGCTCGCTGAACTACGGGCACAACAACCCTGTCCTGAAACGGGCGTTGATCGACTACCTGGAGCGGGACGGCGTCACGCACGGGCTCGACATGTCGACCAGTGCCAAGCGCGCCTTCCTGCAGACCTTCCAGGACCTGGTGCTACGGCCGCGCGATCTGCCGTACAAGGTGATGTTCCCGGGCCCGACCGGCACCAACGCCGTTGAGTCCGCACTGAAGTTGGCGCGGAAGGTGAAGGGGCGGGAAGCGATCGTCTCCTTCACCAACGCCTTCCACGGGATGTCCCTCGGCTCGCTCGCCGTGACCGGGAACGCCTTCAAGCGGGCCGGTGCCGGTGTCCCGCTGGTGCACGGCACGCCGATGCCGTTCGACAACTACTTCGACGGCAAGGTCCCCGACTTCCTGTGGTTCGAGCGGCTGTTGGAGGACCAGGGCTCCGGCCTCAACAAGCCCGCCGCCGTGATCGTCGAGTCCGTGCAGGGCGAGGGCGGCATCAACGTCGCCCGCCCCGAATGGCTGCGCGCGCTGGCCGAGTTGTGCGAGCGCCAGGACATGCTGCTGATCGTCGACGACATCCAGATGGGGTGCGGGCGGACGGGCGCGTTCTTCTCCTTCGAGGAGTCGGGCATCGTCCCGGACATCGTCACCGTGTCGAAGTCCATCAGCGGCTACGGCCTTCCGATGTCCCTGTGCCTGTTCAAGCCCGAGCTGGACATCTGGGAGCCGGGCGAGCACAACGGCACGTTCCGCGGCAACAACCCGGCGTTCGTCACCGCCACCGCCGCCCTGGAGACGTACTGGGCGGACGGTTCCGCGATGGAGAAGCAGACCCGGGCCCGCGGTGAGCAGGTCGAGCAGGGGCTGATCTCCATCACCGAGGAGAACCTCGCCGACATCAAGGAGTACCGGGGCCGCGGGCTGGTCTGGGGCATCGAGTTCAAGGACCCCGAGCGCGCCGGGCGGATCTGCGCCCGCGCCTTCGAACTCGGCCTGCTCGTCGAGACATCGGGCCCGCAGGGCGAGGTCGTGAAACTGCTCCCCGCGCTGACCATCACCCCCGAGGAACTGGACGAGGGACTGAGCATCCTCGCCCGAGCCGTACGCGAAACCGTCTGAACAACCTGACCGGCCTGACCATCCGACACCACGTCAAGGAGGCGTCACCCCACCGTGATTGTCCGTTCGTTCAAGGAACTCGAAGGCACCGACCGGCACATCAAGTCCGCGTCCGGCACCTGGGAGAGCAAGCGCATCGTCCTCGCCAAGGAGCGGGTCGGCTTCTCGGTCCACGAGACCGTCCTGTACGCGGGGACCGAGACGTCGATGTGGTACGCGAACCACATCGAGGCCGTCGTCTGCGTCGAGGGCGAGGCCGAACTCACCGACGACGAGACCGGGCAGACGTACCCGATCACGCCCGGGACCATGTACCTCCTCGACGGACACGAGCGGCACACGATGCGGATCAAGGAGGACTTCCGCTGCGTCTGTGTCTTCAACCCGCCCGTCACGGGACGGGAGGACCACGACGAGAACGGCGTCTACCCGCTGCTGACCGAGCCCGAGGAGGTGTGACGAGCATGACCACCGTCACCGGCGTCACCGACCTGTACCCCAGCCGCGGCACCACCGAGGTGTCCGCCCCGCGCAAGGACCCCGTCGTCTGGGGCTCCCCCGACACCCCGGGGCCGATCCCGACGGCCGACCTCCAGGCGTTCGAGCGCGACGGCTTCCTCTCCATGCGGGAACTCCTCCGGGACGACGAAGTCGACGTATACCGGCGGGAGTTGGAGCGGCTGGTCGCGGACCCGGCGATCCGGGCCGACGAGCGGTCCATCGTCGAGTCGAAGTCCAAGGAGATCCGGTCCGTCTTCGAGGTGCACCGGATCAGCGAGGTGTTCGCGCGGCTCGTGCGCGACGAGCGGGTCGTCGGGCGGGCGCGGCAGATCCTCGGCTCGGACGTGTACGTCCACCAGTCCCGGATCAACGTGAAGCCCGGCTTCGGCGCGAGCGGCTTCTACTGGCACTCGGACTTCGAGACCTGGCACGCCGAGGACGGGCTGCCGAACATGCGCACCGTGTCCGTGTCGATCGCGCTCACCGAGAACCACGACACCAACGGCGGCCTCATGATCATGCCGGGCTCGCACCGGACGTTCCTCGGCTGCGCGGGCGCGACCCCCGAGGACAACTACCGTCAGTCGCTGCGGATGCAGGACGCGGGCACCCCGTCCGACGAGGCGCTGACCGGCATGGCCTCCGAGTACGGCATCAAGTTGTTCACGGGCAGGGCGGGTTCGGCGACCTGGTTCGACTGCAACTGCATGCACGGCTCCGGCGACAACATCACGCCGTTCCCGCGCAGCAACGTCTTCATCGTGTTCAACAGCGTGGAGAACAAGGCCGTCGATCCGTTCGCGGCTCCGGTACGACGCCCCGAGTTCATCGGCGCCCGGGACTTCACCCCGGTGCGGTGACGGCGCGGCGGTACACCGCGAGGGCACCCCGGTCACGGCGGCCGGGGTGCCCTTCCGCACTTCGACTCCCCTACAGCATCAGCCTCTTGTGCCCGCGTCAGCCGGCCAGGACCTCCAGCAGACGGTCGACGTCCTCAGCGGAGTTGTAGAGATGGAAGGCCGCCCTCAAGTTCCCCGCCCGGTCGGAGACTTCGACCCCGGCCGCGCTCAACTCGCCCTGCCGGTGGCCGAGTCCGGGCACGGACACGATCGGTGAGCCGGGGGCCGCCACCGGTTCGTGCCCGAGGGTGTCGAGGCCCGCGCGGAAGCGGTCGGCGAGGGTCAGGTCGTGGGCGCGTACGGCGTCGACCCCCAACTCCTCCAGCAGCGCGAGGGAGTGGCGGGCACCGGCGTAGGAGAAGAGGGCCGGGCTCTCGTCGAACCGGCGGGCGGAGTGGGCGAGTTCCTCGACCGGGCCGTAGCAGCTGTCCCAGGGCGCCTCGCCCGCGACCCAGCCGGCGAAGACCGGGTTGAGGCCGCCGAGGTCCTCCGGGGTGACCAGGAAGGCGACCCCGCGCGGGCAGAAGAGCCACTTGAAGCCGACGGCGGAGACATAGTCGTAGGCGTCCGCGTCGAGGTCGAACCAGCCGGCGGCCTGCGACGCGTCGAGGTACGTACGCGCCCCGTGTTCGCGTGCCGCCGCCCGGAGCGCGGGCAGGTCGGCGATGCGGCCGTCGGCGGACTGGGCGGCGCTGACCGCGACGAGCGCGGTGCCGGGGCGTACCGACTCGGCGATCCGCTCCAGCGGGACGGCGCGCACCTTGAGGTCGGCGCGCATGTGGAAGGGGTTCACGACCGAGCTGAAGTCGGCCTCGGCGGTGAGGACTTCGGCGCCTGCCGGCAGTGAGGAGGCGATCAGTCCGCTGTAGACCGCGACCGAGGCACCGGCCGCGACCCGGCCGACCGGCACGCGGGTCAGGCGGGCGAAGGCGGCGCGGGACGCCTCGACGTCGTCGAACATGTCGGTCGGTGTGCCGACCGCGGCGGCCTCAATGGCGGTGTGCATCGCCGTGACCGTGCGGGTCGGGAGGAGGCCGGTGCTCGCGGTGTTGAGGTAGGTGTTCTTCGGGGCGAACTCGGCGCGGACGAGGCTCTCGAAGGTCTCCATGCCACCACTCTGCGGTGCCGAGAAGCCCTCGTCCATTGCGATTTTTTACGTGGATCCGCTAAGGAACGCTTATGGGTCACGGCATGATCGACGGGCGATCGGCCCTGACCAGCGCCTTTTCAGGCCTGCGGTACCGCGCAGCCGTCGGGGCCGCATGCCTCCGCGCCGCCGTCGCCACCAGTGCCGGCCCCGCTGTCGATCAGCTTCAGTGGCGAGTGCTCGCCCCACGCCTGGGTCAGCGCCTGGGCGAAGACCTCGGCGGGCTGGGCGCCGGAGACGCCGTACTTGCGGTCGAGGACGAAGAAGGGGACGCCGTTCGCGCCCAGCTCGGCGGCCTCGCGCTCGTCGGCGCGGACGTCGTCGGCGTACGCGGTCGGGTCGGCCAGCACCTTGCGGACGTCCTCGGCGTCCAGTCCGACGCCGGCGGCCAGCTCAACGAGCCGCTCGTCGTCGCCGAACACGGACCGCTCCTCGGCGAAGTTCGCCTTGTACAGGGCCTGGATCAGCTCGTCCTGGCGGCCCTCCGCCTTGGCGAAGTGGAGGAGGCGGTGCATGTCGAAGGTGTTGCCGTGGTCGCGGTCGCGGGTGCGGTAGTCGAGCCCCTCGGCGGCGGCCTGCGCGCCCAGGTTGTCCTCACCGGCCTGCGCCTGCGCCTCGCTCATGCCGTACTTCTTGGTGAGCATCTTGAGCACGGGCTGGGTGTCGTCCTTGGCGCGCCCCGGGTCCAGTTCGAAGGACCGGTGCACGACCTGGACCCCGTCGCGGTGCGGGAACGCGTCGAGCGCCTTCTCGAAGCGGGCCTTGCCCACGTAGCACCAGGGGCAGGCGATGTCGGACCAGATCTCGACGCGCATTCTTCGGCTCTCTTCAGGACGTACGGGTGAGGGACAGAGGCTCTCTGTCTCCCCCGTGAACGTTCAAGCAGCTCGCTTCATTCCCCCGTCACGACCAGGCGCATCCCCAGGTGATGACTGCCGTCGGCCGGCTCGGCGACCCAGCCCTGGCGGACGTAGAAGGCCTGCGCGCGTTCGTTGTCGACATGTACGTCGAGTACGGCGGTCCGCCGGCCGTCGGCCCGCCACTGTTCGAGGCAGGCCGCGTGCAGGGCCGTGCCGAGGCCGGAGCGCCACTGGTCGGGGTCGACGTGGAACTGGAACAGCGTGACCGTGTCCGCCGGGTCGCCCTCCTGGGTGCGGAAGCAGGCGACGGCGACGATACGGCCGTTCTCGACCACGCACAGCACATGGGCGTCGGGCCGCTCGATGACGCCCCGCCAGGCGGCGAGCCAGTCCCGCCCGTCCTCCGGGACGCCGTCGGGGTAGTACGTCGCCCGGGCCCGCGCGTGCAGCGCGGCGACGCTCTCCGCCTCGGCGGGCAGGGCGGTTCTGATCACCCGGTTCTCGATGGCACGGTCGCTGATCATGCAACCGATGACGTGACCTCGGCCCCGCCGGTTCCCAGGCGGCTGAACTGGGCCCGGTAGGCGCTCGGCGTCAGCCCGGTGCGGCGGACCAGGTGGCCGCGCAGGGAGTCCGCCGTGCCCAGGCCGCAGGCGCGGGCCACCTGGTCCATGGGGAGGGCGGTGGTCTCCAGGAGTTCCCTGGCCCGCTCGACGCGCTGGTGGAGCAGCCACTGCAGGGGGCTTACGCCGCTCTCGGCATGGAACCGGCGGGTGAGCGTGCGGACGCTGACGCCCGCGTGCCGGGCCAGGTCGGTGAGGGTGAGCGGCCTGTCGAGGTTGCGCATGGCCCAGCCGCGGGTGTCGGCGCAGGCGGTGCCGCGCTCGGGCGGCAGCGGGGTCTGCGTGAACTGGGTCTGCCCGCCCGGCCGTACGGGTGCGACGAGGGCGAGGCGAGCGACCTCGTTGGCGACGGCGGCGCCGTAGTCGGTGCGGATGATGTGCAGGCAGAGGTCGATGCCGGCGGCGTATCCGGACGCGGTCAGGAACTGGCCGTCCTGGACGTAGAGGACATCGCCGGTGAGGTCGACCTCCGGATAGCGCCTGCGCATCTCCTCCGCCTGGTTCCAGTAGGTCGTGGCCCGGCGGCCGTCCAGGAGGCCGGCTTCGGCCAGGGCGAACGCGCCGCTGCAGATGGAGGCGATGCGCTTGCCCGCGGCGGCGGCCTCGCGCAGCGCGCTCACCGTGCGCGGATCAGGCGTGTACCGGTGGCCGGTCCCGACGACGAGGACCATGTCCGCGTCCCGCACGGCGTCGAGGCCCTGCCGTACGTGCAGGTCGAGGCCGCCCGTGGTGGGCACGGGACCCGGTTCCGGGGCGCAGATGACCGTCTCGTAGCCCGGCTCCCCGTCGATCTCGACCCGTTCGAACAGCAGCTCCGGGATGGCCAGGTTGAACATCGAGACGGGGGTCGCCGCGACGACGGCGACCCGACGGGGACGGCCGGGGCGGCCGGACTGGGTCATGGCCAGAACCTCCGGGTGTATGGCGTTCCGGCCACTACTCTACGGCGTCGCACATCCGCAGCATGGACGCATGACAACGCCCGCGCCGACGTCCGCCACCCAACTCACGCCCCGCACCGGCGATTTGAAGAATCCCTCCCCCACCCTCACCCTCACCGCCGCCCTCCTCGGCTTCGCGCTCATCACCCTCGACGCGTCCGTGGTGAACGTGGCGCTGCCGTCGATCGGGACCGCGCTGGGCGGCGGGATGTCGGGGCTGCAGTGGGTGGTCGACGCGTACACGCTGTCCTTCGCCGCGCTGATGCTGTCCACCGGCGCCTTCGCGGACCGGGCCGGGGCGAGCCGCGCGTACGCGATCGGCATCACGGTCTTCACCCTCGCCTCGGCGGCCTGCGGCCTGGCCCCGAACCTGCCCGCGCTGATCGGCGCCCGCGCACTCCAGGGCATGGCGGCGGCCGTGGTCCTCCCCGCCTCCCTGTCCCTCGTACGACAGGCCTACGCCGAACCCGTCAAGAGGGCGCGGGCGGTGGCGACCTGGGCCGCCGGCGGCGCGGTGCCGGTGGCCCTCGGCCCGGTGGCCGGCGGTGTGCTGACCACGCTCTGGGACTGGCGGGGCATCTTCTTCATCAACCTGCCCCTGGGCGCGACGGCACTCGCCCTGCTGCTCCGGGCCCCCCGCTCGGAACGCCGCCCCGCACCCCTGGACCTGCCCGGCCAGCTGACGGCGGTGATCGCCCTCACGGCGGTGACGTTCGCGGTGATCGAGCGCGGGGGCACGGGACTTGGGGCCGCACTCGTCGCGATCCTCGCCGCCGCGGCGTTCCTCCGCGTCGAACGGCGCCAGTCGCACCCGGTGGTGCCGCTGGCCCTGTTCCGCAACCGCACGGTGTCGGTGGCGGTCGCGACGGGCGCGGCGTGCAGCGTCGCCTTCTTCGGCCTGACCTTCGTCTTCGCGCTCTTCTTCCAGCAGGTGCAGGGCCGTTCGGCGTTGTACGCCGGCCTGATGTTCCTGCCGATGACCGGTCTGATCCCGCTGACGAACATCGTGGCGGGCAGACTGGCGGCCCGGTACGGCGCCCGACTCCCCATGCTGGTAGGGCAGTTGCTGGCCGCACTGGGCGCACTCGTCCTGCTGTACGTCGACGCGGGCACGCCGCCGCTCCTGGTGGCCGTACTCCTCGTACCGATGGCCCTGGGCTGCGCCCTCACGGTCCCACCGCTGACCGCCGTGATGATGGACGCGGTGGCGGCGGAGCGTGCGGGCCTGGCGGCCGGAGTCCTCAACTCCGCACGTCAGGTGGCCGGCGGCCTGGGCATCGCCGTGTTCGGGGCGCTGGTCTCCGCCGACTTCACGGCCGGCCTGCGAGAGAGCCTCGCGATCAGCGCGACCCTCTTCACGGTGACGGCCTTCCTCAGCTTCCGTCTCGCAGATCGTCCGGCCAACTGGGCCTGAACTCAAGGTGGTCGTACGTCACGACACACCCCTCCCCCATCGGCGACTGCGTCATGAACCCGACGAGCGCATCGCCGGTCTCCTTCTCGTCACCGAGGGTGAAGAGCCGGATGAATATCCACCGCTTCCCGTCCCGAGAGGCATGAAAGGCAAACGCCCGCCCGGTCCGACTGACCCGCAGCCACACCGAACTACCGTCCACGGCAAAGGAGTTGGCATCATCCGAGTGCCCCCGAGTGACCACCGTGCAGACGGTGGGCACATCGGGCGAGTACTCCAAGCAGAGCTTGGCCCAAGCCCGCTCTCCGACGTGGACGTACAGCACCCCGGCGTCAAACGACCCCGCGAACCCCACGGTGACGCGGGCTATGAGCTGAAAGTCCCCGTGCGGCGCCCCGAGAAGTCGAGGCGCATCGGAGGCGGGGTCCAACCCCTCCCCGGTGGGCGGAACGAACCGATCCTGCCGAGGCCCGGCCCACCCACTGAGCACACCATCGTCGTACGACCAATGCCCGTCAGGCCCGTAAGTCCGGAGGGGAAAGGGCAGTTGGGAGAGTTCCAAGTCCATCCACTCATCATCTCAGGCCAAGGGGATGTCCTTTAGGGGCGCGGGGCTGTATCGATTTGCGGCTCCGCCGCGTGGGCGCGACCAGCCACAACGGACGGTCAGACCGAAGACCACCGCACCCCAACGACGCTACCGCTCCAGATGCCCGTCATAACGCCGAGGCAGCCCCAGCGGATTACCGTCCCGCAACTCCAACGGCAGCAACGCTTCAGGCGTGTTCTGGTAAGCCACAGGCCGCAGCCACCGCTCAATAGCCGTACCACCAACAGAAGTTGAGGTGGAGGTCGTGGCGGGGTAAGGCCCCCCGTGATGCTGCGCGGGCGCCACCGCAACCCCCGTAGGCCACGCATTGACCAACACCCGCCCGGCCAACGGCGTCAGCTCCGCCAGGATCTCCACCCCACGCCCCTCCCCGGCCGCCTCCCCCGCCGACAGATGAACCGTCGCCGTAAGATTCCCGGGCAGTCGCGACAACACGGCGTTCGCCTGCGCGTCATCGTCGTAGCGGGCCACCACGGTGACCGGACCGAAGCACTCCTCAAGAAGCAGGTCGTACGCCCCCTCGGACACCAGCTTCTCCGCCGGCACCGTCAGGAATCCGGGACTCACCGTGTGCTCACTGCCCGCCCCCGGCGTCACCGGCGACTCCACCTCGGGCAACCCGGCCCGCTCGGTGACGCCCGCGAGGAAGTTGTCGCGCATCCGGTGGTCCAGCAGCACCCCGGAGTCCGTGTCGCTGACGGCATCGGTGAGGGACTTGACCAGCCCGTCCCCCGCGGAGCCGGACGGCACGAGCACGAGACCCGGCTTCACGCAGAACTGGCCGACGCCCAGGGTCATCGAACCGGCGAGCCCGGTGCCGATCGCCTCGGCCCGCTCGGCGGCAGCGGCCTCGGTGACAACTACCGGGTTCAGGGAGCCCAGTTCGCCATGGAACGGGATCGGGACCGGCCGCGCCGCCGCCGCGTCGAACAACGCGCGACCGCCCCGCACGGAACCGGTGAACCCGGCCGCCGAGACCAGCGGGTGCTTGACCAGTTCGACGCCCGCCTCGAAGCCGTGCACCAGGCCGAGGACGCCGGCCGGGATGCCCTGCTCGGCGGCGGCCCGGCGCAGCACGCTCGCGACCAGCTCGGACAGGCCGGGGTGGTCGGGGTGCGCCTTGACGACGACCGGGCAGCCGGCGGCCAGCGCGCTCGCGGTGTCGCCGCCGGGGACCGAGAAGGCGAAGGGGAAGTTGGAGGCCGAGTAGACGGCGACGACGCCCAGCGGCACCTTGTAGCGGCGCAGGTCCGGGATCGGCGGAGTGGCCGTGTCGTCGGGGTGGTTGATGACCACGTCGAGGAAGGCGCCCTCGTCGACGATGTCCGCGAAGGCCCTCAACTGGTAGCAGGTGCGGGCGAGTTCGCCGTTGAGCCGGACCGGGCCGAGCGCGGTCTCCGCGTCGGCGACCTCGACCAACTGGTTCTTGGCCGCTTCGAGCTGGTCGGCGGCACCGCGCAGGAAGGCGGCCCGGACCGTACGGTCGGCGAGCGAACGCCGTGCCGCGTGCGCGGCGCGGACGGCGGTGTCCACCTCCTGGGCTGTGGCCTCCACCGCAACCTGTTCACGCTGCTTCCCGGTTCGGGGGTCGACACTCCAGACTGGTGCTGCTGCCACCGCGGGTCCCTCCACACATGTAATGCCGCAGTTCTGGGTCATTCACCAAGGTCGTTCGATATGCTGAACGCTGTCTCTGATGATGAATATGCTCTCGGAGACTATTTCCCGTCGAACGAAGGGGTCAAGGGCGATGTCGGCAGGCGAGACAGGCGGCGGGGCACAGGTCAAGTCCGCGGTGCGGACGGTGGAGCTGCTCGAATACTTCGCGGGCCGGCCCGGTATGCACTCCCTCGCGTCGGTCCAGGAGGCCGTCGGATATCCCAAGTCCAGCCTCTACATGCTGCTGCGCACGCTCGTGGAACTGGGCTGGGTGGAGACGGACGCGACGGGCACGCGGTACGGCATCGGCGTACGGGCACTCCTGGTGGGCACGTCGTACATCGACGGCGACGAGGTCGTGGCGGCGGCCCGTCCGACGCTGGACCGGCTCTCCGACGACACCACGGAGACCATCCACCTCGCGCGCCTCGACGGCACGAACGTGGTCTACCTGGCCACCCGCCAGTCCCAGCACTATCTACGGCCCTTCACCCGCGTCGGCCGCCGCCTCCCGGCGCACTCGACCTCGCTGGGCAAGGCGCTGCTGAGCACCTACTCCGACGAGCAGGTCCGCAAGATGCTTCCGGAGACGCTGCCCGCGCTCACCGAGCACACGATCACCGACCGCGAGAAGCTCATCGAGGAACTCCACCAGGTCCGCGACCAGGGCTTCGCCGTGGACCGCGAGGAGAACACGCTGGGCCTGCGCTGCTTCGGCGTCGCGATCCCGTACCGCACCCCCGCGCGGGACGCGATCAGCTGCTCGGTGCCGGTGGCCCGGCTGACCCCCGCGCACGAACAGATGGTGAAGGACGCCCTGTTCGACGCCCGTGACCGACTGACCCTCGCCACCCGGAGGCTCTGAACCATGCAGGTCGCGCTCCGTCCCGTCCACGACAGTGATCTGCCGGTCTTCTTCCGGCTGACGAACGACCCCGAGTCCGTCCGGATGGCCGCCTTCACCGCGAAGGACCCGACCGACCGGGACGCCTTCGACGCCCACTGGAAGCGCATCCGCGCCCTGCCCGGCGTGCTGAACCGCACGATCCTCGCCGACGGCGACGTGGTGGGCAACGTGGCGGTCTACGGGGACCCGGACGAGCGCGAGGTGACCTACTGGATCGACCGCGCCTACTGGGGCAAGGGCATCGCGACGGCCGCACTGCGCGACCTCCTGGCCGAGGCGCCCGAACGCCCGGTGCACGCGCGCGTGGCGGCCGACAACGAGGGCTCGCGGCGCGTGCTGGAGAAGTGCGGGTTCCGCGTCACCGGAAACGACCGGGGGTTCGCGAACGCGCGGGGCGAGGAGATCGACGAGCTGGTGCTGACGCTGAGTTCGTGAACACTCGCCGAGTCGGCTTCATGAGCGCTCGATGAGAAAAGCGCCGTAAGGGAACGATTCGTTCCCGTCGGGTCGTCTTCAGAGCGGGATGAACAAGACGATCAGGCGCACCTCCGTCTTCGTACTGCTCCTCGTTCTCGCCCTCCTGCTGCGGGCGACCTGGGTGCAGTTCTACGACGGCCAGGCACTCGCGGACGACAAGGACAACCGGCGGAACGCGATCGAGACGTACGCGGACCCGCTCGGGAACATCATCGTGGCCGGGAACGCGATCACCGGCTCGGCGCGGACGGGAAGCAGCAGCGACCTCGCGTACAAACGCACGTACACGGACGGCAAGCTCTACGCGGCGGTGACGGGCTACGCCTCGCAGAGCTATGCGCCGACACAGTTGGAGGGGATCTACGCCGATCTCCTCGACGGCACGGACAGCGGCCTGAAGACCGCCATGGACACGGTCACCGGCGAGCGGGCCGCCCCGGGCAACGTGGTCACGACGATCGACCCGGATGTGCAGAAGGCGGCGTACGACGCGCTCGGCGACAAGAAGGGCGCGGCCGTCGCGATCGATCCGACGACCGGCAAGATCCTCGCCGTCGTCTCGACCCCGTCCTACGACCCGTCCGCGCTGACCGACGCCGATACGGCGGCGTCGGCCTGGAAGCAGCTCAACGCCGACTCCGACAAGCCGCTGACCAACCGCGCGCTGCGCCAGCCGCTGCCGCCGGGGTCGACGTTCAAGCTGGTCGTGGCGGCTGCCGCCCTTGAGGACGGCCTGTACTCCTCGGTGGACGAGAAGACGACGAGCCCCTCGCCGTACACCCTGCCGGGCACGGTCACGAAGCTCACGAACGAGAGCTCCTCCGCGCCCTGCACGAACGCCTCGATCAGGGTCGCGCTCCAGTACTCGTGCAACACCGTGTTCGCGAAGATGGCCGTCGACCTGGGCCAGGACAAGGTCAAGGCGATGGCCGAGAAGTTCGGCTTCAACGACGACAAGCTGGACATCCCGGTGCGGGCGTACCCGAGTGTGTACCCGTCGAACATGAACAAGTCGTCCACGGCCCTGACGGGCATCGGCCAGTACGACGTGACCGCCACCCCGCTCCAGATGGCCATGGTGTCCGCAGCCATAGCCAACGACGGCAAGCTGGTCTCCCCGCACATGGTGTCCGAGACCACCGACAGCGGCGGCGATGTGGTCCACAACTACGACGACAGCACGACGACGCAGCAGATCGTCAGCTCGCGCACGGCCCGGCAACTCCAGTCGGCGATGCAGACGGTCATCACGGACGGCACGGGCACGAACGCCGAGATCGCGGGCGTGACGGTCGGCGGCAAGACGGGTACGGCCCAGCACGGCGAGAACAACGACCAGTCGCCGTACGCCTGGTTCACCGCGTACGGCAAGTCCGACTCGACGGGCAAGCAGGTCGCGGTGGCGGTCCTGGTGGAACAGTCCGACGCGGCAAGGTCGGAGATCAGCGGCAACGGCTTGGCTGCCCCGGTGGCCAAGGCCATGATGAAAGCGGCCTTGCAGTAACGCCGTTGTCTTTCAGGGGCGCGGGGAACTGCGCGACCAGCCACGACGTACCGTCGGCCGACCGCGCAGCGACCTCTACTTCTACTTCACACCCAGAATCTGCTCCACAGGGTCGATGGCGAAGTACACCAGGAACAGCGCGGACACCCCCCACAGCAACCAGTTGACCTCCTTCGCCTTACCGAGCACCGCCTTGATCACGACGTAAGAGATGAACCCGGCACCGATCCCGTCAGTGATCGAGTACGTGAACGGCATCGCGGCGATGGTCAGGAACGCCGGAATCGCGATCTCGTACTTGTCCCAGTCGATGTGCTTGACGTGGGTCATCATCAGGAACCCGACGGCGATCAGCGCGGGCGCGGCGGCCTGAAGCGGCACGATCGTGAGCAACGGCGTAAGGAACAGCGCCAGCCCGAACAACCCCCCGGTGATCAGATTCGAGAACCCGGTCCGCGACCCCTCACCGACCCCGGACGCCGACTCGATGTACGCGGTGTTGGAGGACGCGGACCCGATCCCGCCGGCGACGGCGGCCGCCCCGTCGATGAACAGGACGCGACCGATGTTCGGCACCTGACCGTCGTCGTCCAGCAGACCGGCCTCCGCGCTGATACCGACGATCGTGCCCATCGCGTCGAAGAAGTCCGACAGGATCAGCGTGAAGATCAGCAGGACGACGGTGATCGCGCTGGTCTCGCCGAACGCGCCGAACAGGCTGAAGTGGCCGATGAGTCCGAAGTCGGGCGCGGCCACGATCTTGTCCGGCACCTTGGGGGTCATCAGGCCCCAACTCTTGATGTCGGCAACGGAGTTGATGATGATCGCGAGGACGGTCATCGTGACGATGCTGATCAGGATCGCGCCCTTCACCTTGCGGGCGAACAGCGCGATGGTGAGCAGGACACCGAGACAGAAGACCAGAACGGGCCAGCCGGTGAGATGACCGACGGCGCCGAGCTGTACGGGGACGGTGGTCTCGGCGGCGTCCGGTATACGACTGACGAAGCCGGCGTCGACGAAGCCGATGAACGCGATGAACAGGCCGATGCCGACGCCGATGGCCTGCTTGAGCTGTTGCGGGATCGCGTTCATGATCGCCTCGCGCAGCCCGGTGAGGACCAGGACGCAGATCAGGACGCCCTCGATGACGACGAGGCCCATCGCGTCGGGCCAGCTCATCAGCGGCGCCAACTGGAAGGCGACGACGGCGTTGAGGCCGAGGCCCGCGGCGATGGCGAGCGGCAGGTTGCCGCCGACGCCCATGATGACCGTCATCACACAGGCCACCAGGGCGGTGGCGGTGACCAGTTGGCCGGTGTCGAGGGTGTGCCCGAACTTGTCCTTGGCGCTGCCCAGGATGATCGGGTTCAGGACGAGGATGTAGGCCATCGTGAAGAACGTGGCGAAGCCGCCGCGTATCTCACGGCCGAAGGTGGATCCCCGTTCGGAGATCTTGAAGAACCGGTCGACACCGTTCGCCGCCGGTGGTGCGGCACTTGGCCGGTCGGGCACCTTCTCTGACTCGGACATGCGGGTACTCCTCGTGGCTTCAATGATCGGTGCGCGGATGCTGGCTGGATTGTTCCCGCGTTGAACCTGTTTCAGGTTTTCCCCGTGTTACGGAATCGAGGTCGGCCCGCGAGTCCGTGGTCGACTGACCAGACACTGTTCGAAGGTCCCTACCAGACCGGCCAGTTGGTCACTGCTACGCTTCCGGATCTCGCGGGGGTCATCCCCGAACAAACACGTGTCATCTACATGACACACACAAACCGCAGCGAGGAGAGGTCCGCCGTGGGCACAGTCGTCGACGACGCCGCCTCCGAGGAGTTCCACGCCTTCTTCGAACGCCACTACGCCGAACTGTCCCGGCTCGCCCACCTGTTGACCGGTGAGGCGGACGCCGCCGACGATCTCGCGGCCGACGCGCTCCTCGCGCTCTGGCACCGCTGGGACCGCGTGCGCGCCGCCGACCATCCCGCGGCCTACGCCCGTGGAGTCGTCGCCAATCTGGCCCGCACCCGGATCCGCAGCGCGGTGCGCGAGCGACGGCGGGTCGCCCTGTTCTGGTCGCAGCGCGAGGAGAAGACCGAGAACCCGGACGTGGCCGGCGTGGTCGACGTCCAAGAGGCCCTGCGCAGGCTGCCGTTCCGCAAGCGGGCCTGTGTCGTGCTGCGGCACGCGTTCGACCTGTCGGAGAAGGACACCGCGCTCGCCCTCGGTGTTTCCGTCGGTACGGTTAAGAGCCAGACGTCGAAGGGCATGGCCGAGCTGCAACGTCTGCTCGGCCCGCAGAGTCCCCCGCTGCGGATGCACGCGGCGCTGGCACGCGGCGGCGAGACCGGAGGGAGGACCCGATGAGACACCAGGACGTGCACGACGACGAGTTGATCGCCCGGCTGCACGAGGCGGCCGAGGCACACGAACCCGACCGCTCCCGCATCCTGGCCCGGCTCGAACGCGGCATGGCCGCACAGTCCGGCCCCGACCACCGGTACACCCGGCCGCCCGTGTTCGGCTGGGTGCGGGTGGTCAGCGCCACGGCCGCGGTGGCGAGCGTCCTCGCGATCGGCGGCTACGCGGTGGCGTCCGCGGTGAAGAACAACACCCCCGCCGAGCAGACGGTGTCCGTCTCACCGACGCCGACGCCCACTCCATCACCGGACGCGACGAGCCGTACGCCGGTCAAACCGGTTGCCCCGAGCCCGAGTTCGGGTTCCGGCGACACCTCGCACAGCTCCCCGAAGGCGAGCACCTCGCCGACGAAGTCCCCGACCACCTCCGCATCCACACCCGTGCTGCCGGCCGCGTCCGGTACCCAGGACGGCCCCCTCTGGTCGGACGGTTCGATCGACCCGGGCAGCAACGACTTCTGGGCGCAGAGCGACGTCACCCTGAAGACGACCAAGCAACTCACCGCGCTCACCGTCCAGTTGAAGGTCAAACAGACCGGCGGGGTCACCTCGTCGGGCGCCTGGCGCTCACTGCCCGAGCAGGACTTCACGCAGACGGTGACGGAGCGGGACGGGTTCCTGGTCTACACGTGGGTGCTCAAGAAGGGCCGTACGGTCGCGGTCGGGGACTGGGTCTTCGCCGGTCAGTACAACCATGCGCGCGGCGACCGGGACGCCAAGGACGACAGCTACTCGGCGGCGGGCACGGCGGCCGGCCAACAGCTCGCGGTGAAGGGCGACTTCGCGGCACAGAAGTCGTAGAAGGAAGTGTCGTACAGGAAGCACCTCACCCGTAGGCGGGTGCTCGGGGCCGCCGCGTTCGGCTGCACCGACGACGGCTCCAATTACGTGATCACCACGGGTTCCTGCCGCGGAAACAACCACACGTTCGTTTTCAACGTCCCTTCCAGTGCGTGCAGTTCGGATACGACGCACTACAACGTCCTGAAGATCAATGTCGTCAGTGGTTCGACGGGCTCGGGCTTCCTCAGCCCAGGCACGTCGTTCGACTGCATAGACCTGCTGACCTGAGCCCCCCTCGGTCAGCAGAGCGACGCCCCCGCCGGTGACGATCGGCGGGGGCGTCGCGTTGGCCCCTGGATCTCAGGGACTCGTGCGCCCCGGTGTCCGGACACGCAGAGCCTGGACGGACCAGTCGAAGACGGGGGCGAGACTTTCCGGTGCCGTCCAACCGTTGACCACCGCGAGCAGCTGGAGATATCGCTCCCTGCGGGGGTCGTTGACTCTCTCCAGCCGAGTCGCGAGCCGGTGGCGGAGCTCGATGCCGTCGGGACAGCCGAGGAGCTGCGCGTAGTGCGCGGTGAACGCCGCGACGAAGGGATCGGCCTGAGGTGAGGCCGGGTCGATGCCGACGGTGAGGGCCGGGCCGGCCTGGTCACGGACGACTGCGGCGATGTCGCGGGTCGGGACCGTGGTCTCGCCCCTGGCCTGCTCGGCTGTCTGGTCCTCGGCCATCCGCCGCACGGAGGCGCGGAAATCCGGGTCCAGGGACAGTTCGGCCAACTCCACCCACGCCTGGACCTGTTCGGCCTCCGGGTTGTCGGGCAGTTCGGGGGTCATCGAGCGCATGACCCCGGCGAATGCGGGGGCGGCGGCGCCGAGACCGCCGAATGCGGCGTCGAGGAAATCGCCGATCAGACGTCGGCGTTCGTCCTCGGAGAGCTGGGCCAGCCGGTGCATGAGTTCCGTCTCCTCAGGTGTGGACCCGCGCTCGGCGACCGCCGTCAGCACCGCGTGCCGCAGTCGCAGGACGCGGATCTGCACCGCCAGCGCATCGGCGTGCGCCGCGGCGACCTCGGGCAGCGAGAGCTCGCGGTCCACGACCTTGCGGATCGTGGAGAGGTCGAGTCCCAGCTCGCGCAGGGTCCTCACGAGGTCCAGGCGTGCGACGGCGTCGATGCCGTACAGGCGGTAGCCGGCCGGGCTGCGGTCCGTCGGCGCCACGATTCCGCGATCGGAGTAGAACCGAACGGTCTTGACCGTGAGCCCGGTCCGCCGAGCGAGTTCACCGATCGGGTAGAGCGTGTCGCCGTCCATGCCGCCCACCTTTACGTCTCCCCCTACTGGAGACTCAAGCCCCTTCCTGAAGGAGTCGGCGGTTCAGGAGGGGGATTCGTCGGCGTCGCCGGGGCATGCTGGTGGTTCCAGGCGTGGGCCGGGAGGTGCTGGGATGCGGTGGTGGGCCGGGGGATGGATGGTCGCCGTGGCGGTTGTCCTGGCGGGGTGTCACGCGTCGGAGGGCGGTGGTTCGGTGGGAGGGCCGTCGGAGAGCAGCGGTTCGGCGCGACCGTCGGCCAGTGCGTCGACGCACACCTCGGGAGTGCCGACCGCGGGAAGCCCGTCGGCGTCCGCCACCAGTTCCTCCGCTTCGCCGGCGAGCTGTGCCGCCGGTCACACGGAGGTCACCGTCAGCCCTGGCGACGCGGTCGTACGGCGCATCTGTGTGCGGCCAGGGACCGTGGTGTCGCTCGTCCTGCGGCCTCGCCCGGACGACAAGCGGTGGACGGCCGTGCGGAGTTCCGCGCCGGTGTTCGTCCTCGCATCCGGGTGGCGGGCGGACGCGGACGGTACGGCCCATGCCTCGCTACGGTGCGCGGGGGCAAGGGGCGGTACGACGGACGTCACCGCGTCGGCGAAGGCACCGGACGTGGCCGGTGCGGCGCGGGTCGCCTTCACCCTGCGCGTGAGTGTGGTGCCCTACACGACGCAGGGGTGACCCCGGAACCCGGGATCACCCCATCGGACGTCGCTGCGTCAGTGGCAGTCGCTCACCTTGATCGTGTAGATCCCGCGGCCGTGCGTGGCCGCGTACAGCGTCCGGCCGTCCGGGCTCAGCTTCAGCTGGAGTACGGCGACGGCCGGGAGGTTCCCGACGCGCTGCCAGGTCGTACGACCGGGCGCGCGGTAGACGACGCCTAGGTCGGTGGCGACGGCGAGGCCGCCGTTCGGGGTGACGACCGCGGAGTTGGTCGGCACGTCGGGGAGGTTCTTCGAGATGTCCTTCCAGGTGGTGCCGCCATCGGTGGACTCGAAGACGTGGCCGACGCCGGCGCCGGGGCCCTCGGTCCAGTGCCGGGAGAAGCCGTTGACCGCGAGGTAGACGTGGTCGGCGTTCTTGGGGTCGACGGCGAAACCGGCGAGGTAGCGGTTGGGCACGGTGCCGTCCGTGCCCGTGGCCGGGAGGGCGATGTCGTGCCAGCCGGTGCCGTCCGCGTTGCCGACGGAGATGCCGCGGGCGAAGCCCTGGTTGTTGCAGGGACCGCACCAGGCCGCGTACACCTTGCCGCCCGAGGCCGCGACGGCGGTCGCGGTGCGGCCCTCGCCGAGGTCGTGGACGCTGGTCCACTCGGCTCCGCTGCGGATGGCGTAGCCGTGGGTCTGGACCCAGATGTGACGGCCGCCGGCGATCCAGGTCGAGCTGTTCTTCATGTCGGCCGTGATCGGGGCGATGAAGCGGGCCTCGCCGGTGGCGTTGTCGGCGGGGGCGACGTTGTACGACGTGATCTTGCTGGGGTCGGTGACCCAACTCCCGTCGTTGATCGCGCAGTTCTGGGTCACCTGGATGGCGAGGTAGACGTACTCCTCGGCGAGGTCGCAGCCGTTGGCCGGGTCGGTGAGGGTGTCGCCGCCGTCACCGCCGAAGTTGGACCCCATGACCTTGTCGTTGCTGCGCAGGATCGACTGGCCGTTGTCCTGGAGGCCGCCGGTGACGGAGAGGCCGCCGTAGGTGAGGTCCTTGCCGATGCCGACCGAGTAGTACTGGAGGGTGTCGATGGTGCCGTCGTTGAGCGAGGTCCAGTCGGTGGCGTGGCCGGAGGCGTCCTGGGAGCCGTTGAGCGGGCGTTTGTAGACGCCGCCGTCGTTGCCGACGTAGACGAAGCTCTTGCCGTGGTCGCTGCCGATCGCGACGCCGTGCTGGTCGGAGTGGGTGGTCGGGCTGCAGTCGCCGGTCTGCTTGGTGGGGTCGATGCTCCAGCAGGGGAACCCGAAGTTCCAGTACGGGCCGACGGTCGACCAGTTGGTGCCGCCGTCCTTGGTCTCGTAGACCTCCTCCAGGCCCGCGTAGACGTGCTCCGCGTTCGCCGGGTCGACGGTCAGGAACTGGTTGTACCAGGCCTGGACGCCGGGCATGTACCCGCTGGAGGTGAGCGCCGAACCGTCGGCGGCCAGGCCCTGGTAGTCGGCGATCTTCGTCCAAGGACGGGTCGGAGAACCGGACTTGGAGACGTAGATGCCCTCCAGGCCGCTGTCCGGATTGGTGTTGAGCTGCTCCGGGGACTGGTCGATGGCGTAGTAGCGCGACCCGTCGGCGGAGCGGGCGAAGGTGACGTTGCCGACGTCGTCCGCGTCGGCCGGCAGGTCGCCCAGGCCGCTGGTGATCCGCGTCCAGGTGCCGCCCGCGCCCTTGGTGTAGAAGCCGTTGTAGTCGTCACCGCTGCGCCAGCCGACCGCGAGAACCACCTTGGAGGGGTCCTTCGGGTCGATCGCGATGTCGTTGGCGATGTTCTTGTACGCGGCCGAGTCGTCGTTCGCGAGTGAACCACCCGGCAGATAGGCGGGGTTGGGTGCGAACTCCAGCTTCCAGGCGCCGCTGAGCCTCTTCGTGGAGTGGCTCCACACGCCCTCGCTGGTCGCCGCCCACACCTTGCCGCCGCCGAAGCGCAGTTCGTGGACGGTGGTGGATTCCAGCTCGTCGCCGCCGACCCGGCTGCGGGTCGAGAACATGCCGTGGCGGGGGTTGGACAGGACGTAGACCCCGCTGCCGAGATACGCGTCCGCGTTGGTCGTCGCCTCGCCGGTGCCCAGCCACAGCCGCCCGGCGCCGTCCAGCGCGAGCGCGCCCGTGGACTGCGAGGACAGCGCGTCGCTGATGGGCTGCCAGTGCCCGCCCCCGGTGCGCGAGCGCCATACTCCGCCGCCCGCGCTGCCCGCGTACACGTACCCGTCGTCGTCGGCGGCCATCGCGGCCATCCGGCCGGTGACATTGCCCGAGCCGCCGCTGGAGTTGGAGTCGTAGTCGCGGTAGCGGGGGTCGTCGGAGTTGTACGGCAGATCGGTGATGTTGCGCCAACTGCCGCCGGTGTCGGGCAGGTTGGTCAGACTCGTCCAGGCGGCTCCGTAGGCGCCCGGTGCGACGACACCGGGTGAGGTGCGGGCCTCGGCGTACTGGTCGGCGCCCTCGGCTATCTCGTCGGCCTCGTTGCCGTCGTCACCGCCGTCGTCGTCAGTCTTGGCTTTCGGGCCGGCCGCACCCACCGACTGGCCTCGTTCGGCGGCGAGTTGAGCGAGCGCGCGGGCCCCGAAGGGGCTGCTGCCCGAGTCGGGCGCGGCGCCGGCGGGTAGCGCCACGAGTGCGGCGGATGCGGTGATGGCGCAGATCGTGAACCAACGTCTCTTGCGGGTCGGTACTGACACCAGGTCCTCCCGAGCGGGCACGGATACAGCCGTCGGGGACGACCCGACCACCGACGGCAGGAGGAGTCCGACATTTGGACAGTCCTTGACCAGAACCTGTCACTACCCATGGCTGGAAGCCGACCGGTTCACCGACTCATCGCGCTTTCGTCGGGGACCTGGGGTCAGCGGGCCGCGGTCCGCGCGCGGGCGATGACCGGCAGCACACCGGCGAGGGCCAGTGCGATGCCGCCGGAGACCAGCAGCGGAAGGCGGCCGTCGGCGCCCCAGGCGAGTCCGGCCCAGACGCCCGCGAGGAGCACGGCGGCGCCGGTGGCGCCCTGGAACAGGCCCTGTGCGGTGCCCTGTTGGCGGTCGGGGACGAGTGCGGAGATCCAGGCTTTGCCGACACCGTCGGTGCAGGCCGCGAAACCGCCGTAGAGCGGCAGCACGACGAACACCGGCCAGGAGGTGTGGATCAGGCCGAGGCCCAGATAGCCGGTCGCGAAGAAGACCAGGCCGGCGGCGAAGACCAGCGGGCGCGGCAAGCGGTCGGACAGCGCCCCGGCGGGGTAGGACAGGGCGGCGTAGACGAGGTTGTAGACCGCGTACGCGCCCACCACCCCGGCCGTGGACAGGCCCAGGTCGTGGGCACGCAACAGCAGCAGCGCGTCGGGGAAGTTGACGAGGTTGAAGGCGAGCAGTACCCCGAGGACCCGCCAGTACGGGCGCGGCAGGGATCGCCACGGTGTCCGGACCGCCTTCGTCGGTGTGCCGTCGGCCGTCTTACGGGAGCGGGGGTCGCGGACGGCGGCGACCAGCGCGACCGACGCGACGGCGGGGATCACGGCGACCCAGAACAGCGGGCGCAACCGGTGGTCGAGCGCCTCGTACAGGACCAGCCCCACAAGCGGGCCCACCACCGCGCCGGCGGTGTCGGCGGCCCGGTGAAGACCGAACACCCTGCCGCGCTGCTCCTTCGGTACGCCCTCGACGAGCAGGGCGTCGCGAGGCGCCCCGCGCATGCCCTTGCCGAGCCGGTCGGTGACCCGGGCCAGGAGCACCAGCGGCCAGGCGGTCGCCAGCGCGATCAGCAGCTTGCCCACCGCGGCCAGGCCGTATCCGACGCCGATCAGGGGACGACGGTCGAACCGGTCCGCGAGGCGGCCGGCGGCCACCTTGGTGATCGACGCCGCGCCCTCGGCAAGTCCCTCGATCGCACCCACGACGGCAGGCGGGGCGCCCAGCACCACGGTCAGGAAGATCGGCAGGATCGGGTAGAGGAGTTCGCTGGCCGCGTCCTGGAGAAAGGACACCCCGCACAGCACCTTGACGTTGCGGGTCAGCCACGCGGGGCGTCGTCCTGCCTGCGGCGGGGTGGTGGGCTCGGTCATGGGTACAGCATCTCCGGGAAGCGGGCGAGCACCGTGGTGACGCGGGCCGGGGTGAGGGCTGTCGCGGCGACCAGAACCGCCACGGTAACGGACACCGATGCGATCCCCGCCCCATCGGCCACGTGGTACGACAACTCGCGGTCGGCAAGGAGTCTGCGGCGAAGCACGTCAGTTCATCGTCGCGCCGATCGTCGTAGACCCCGTCGTCAGAAACGTCGTCGCCGGCAACGTCCCGCCAGACGACCGGGCCCCGTACGCGGTAGTCGCATCCGTCGACTTGAAGGACGGAGTGGCGACGCCGCCGTCCCAGCCGTTTGCCGCGGAGACCGCCGACGAACCCAGCGTGTCCGCACCCCCCTTGTTGCCGACCGCGAGGTTGCGGGCCAGGCGGGACTTGCTCGTGGCGAAGAAGAAGCCGGACTCCGTGTTGGCGTACGCGGTGTTGCGGTTGAGGATGATCGCGCCGGTGTTGGAGTTCTCGGTGAAGCCGTTGAGGGTGTTGTCCCAGGCCGCGTTGTCGTTGACGACGTGTGCGACCGAGACGCCTCCGCCGCCCAACTTGAAGCCGTTGCCGTTACCTTCGAAGGCGGAGTCGTTCCAGCGGTTCTTGCCGTTGCCGAAGGCCCAGGAGTGCTCGATGGTGACGGGTGAGGAGAACTGCCAGAGGTCGAGGCCGTCGTCCGAGTTGTTGTAGAGGCGGGCGCCGGTGACCTTGTTGCCGGTGCCGGAGCCGAACTTGATGGCGATGCCGTCGGCGTTCTGACCGTGTCCGGCGGCGTCGTAGTTGCCGTAACTGTCCAGGTTCTGGACGAGGTTGTTGGTCGTACCGTCGCCGCGCAGGGTGAAGCCGGAGTCGCCGTTGTTCGCCGTCACCAGGTTCTTGAAGATGCCGCCCACCGACGACGTGGCTACGAAGCCCTGTGCCGGGGAGTTCTGGAAGGTGAGGTTCTGGACCGTCCAGTAGTCGCCGTAGATACCGGTCAGCCACTGGCCCGCGGGCAGCTTGGAGCCGTCGATCTTCACCTTCTCCGTGCCGTACGCCTCCAGCGTGATGCGGGCCGAACTGGTGCCGTCCGCCGTGGACTTGAGGGTCGCGGCCGGGATGTAGGTGCCTGCCCTGACCTGGATGACCGTACCCGCCGCGGCGTTGGCGACGGCCGACTCCAGCTGGGCGGTGGTGGACACGGTGACCGTCGACGAAGCGGCTTGTGCGCCACCGCTGTTGAGGCCGAGGTAGACGCCGCCCGCCCCCGCGGCGACGGCCACCGCGGCGGCGATCGAGAGGGTACGGGTCCTGCGGTGGCGTCCGGTGCTCGTACGCACGGGGTTGGTTCCTTTCCTGGATGACGAGGACGAAACGGGCCGGAGGGGCCGCCCCGGCCCGTTTCTGATCACTGGTCGCCGCCGTGGCCGGTAAGGGTTGCCGCGCGCACGGGAAAAGCACGGGGAAGCTCGGGGAAGTTCGGGGGTACCTCCGGGGAAGAAGCGAAACTTTCGATTCCCCCCTGGCGCACCCGCGTCGATTGACTCACCGCACCTCACTGGTGACACTCCGAAAGATCATCTCCCTGCCCGACACCCCACGCCCCACTCCCGCGCCCCACCCAGGAGCACGCCCGTGACCCACCCTCAGCCAGGAGCACGCCCGTGACCCACCCCCAGTACGCCGGCTACCTCTTCGTCTACTTCACCGGCGACGACACCGCCGCCGACGAGCAGATCCGCTACGCCCTCAGCCGCGGCAACGACCCCTTGCACTGGCGGGAGTTGGACGACGGGCAGCCCGTGCTGACCTCGACGATCGGGGAGAAGGGGCTGCGCGACCCGTTCGTGATCCGCTCCCCCGGCGGCGACACGTTCTACCTCGTCGCCACCGACCTGCGCATGTACCGGAACAGCAGCGGCAGTTGGGACGACGTCCAGCGGCACGGCAGCAGGTCGGTGATGATCTGGGAGTCGACCGACCTGGTCCACTGGACCGACCAGCGGCTGGTGAAGGTGGCCCCGGACAACGCGGGCAACGCCTGGGCGCCGGAGGCCTGTTGGGACGACTCGCTCGGTGCGTACGTCGTCTTCTGGGCGTCCAAGCTCTACGCCGACGACGACCCCGACCACACCGGCTCGGCCTACAACCGCATGATGTACGCGACGACCAAGGACTTCCGCACCTTCAGCGCGCCGCAGGTCTGGAACGACCCCGGCCACTCCGTCATCGACTCAACTGTCCTGAAGCACAGGGGCACTTACTACCGCTACACCAAGGACGATCGCGACCCGTCCTCCGACTCCTCCGACTCCCCCAACTCCCCGGGCTCCCCCTGCTCCAAGTTCATCACCGGCGAGAAGTCGACCTCGCTGACCTCCACGTCGTACGACTTCGTCTCGGAGTGCATCGGCAACGGTGCGATCGATCACGGCGAAGGGCCGACGGTGTTCAAGTCCAACACCGAGGAGAAGTGGTACCTGTTCGTCGACGAGTACGGGCTGCGCGGCTACGTCCCCTTCGAGACCACCGACCTCGACTCCGGCGAGTGGATCCCGTCCACGGACTACCAACTCCCGGCAAGTCCCCGGCACGGCACGGTACTTCCGGTGACGCAGACCGAGTACGACCGACTGCTGGCCGCGTATCCGGCGACACCCACCTCGGTCGTGGACGCGACGGCACACGAGCAGTTGGGGTACGCGGTCGTCACCGAGGCCTCGTCGAAGGTCGTCCTGCCCATGCAACCCGGCGCTGATCTATGGCACTTGGCGCCGACCCTCGTCATCGGCGCGGGCGCGACGCTCACCCCGCCCTCCGGAACGCCACGCGACTTCCACACCCAACAGCAGTACACCGTCACGGCGGCGGACGGAACGAGCCGGACCTGGACAGTGGAAGCGGTGCCGACCCGAAGTCCCGTGCTGCCGGGGCTGACCGCCGACCCGGACGTGCACTGCCTCGACGGGCAGTACTGGATCTACCCGACGAGCGACGGCTACGCGGACTGGGGCGGGACGAGCTTCAAGGCGTACTCCTCAAGGGACTTGGTCCACTGGCGGGACCACGGAGTGATCCTCGATCTGGGGCCCGACGTCACCTGGGCCGACGAGCACGCGTGGGCGCCGGCGGTCGCGGAGCGGGACGGGAAGTACTTCTTCTACTTCTGTGCCGAGCAGCAGATCGGGGTCGCGGTGGCGGACTCTCCCGCCGGCCCCTTCAAGGACGCGCTGGGCCAACCCCTCGTAGGGAAGGCGAAGTTGGCGGGTCAGATGATCGACCCGGCGGTCTTCACCGACGACGACGGGCAGTCGTATCTCTACTGGGGCAACGGGCACGCGTACGTCGTGCCGTTGAACGACGACATGACGTCGTACGACGTGACGAAGGTGAAGGAGATCACGGCGGGCGACTTCCGTGAGGGGTCCTTCGTGGTGAAGCGGCAGGGGACTTACTACTTCATGTGGTCCGAGGACGACACCCGCAGCGAGGACTACCACGTGGCCTACGCGACGGGACCGTCCCCGCTCGGTCCGTGGACCGAGCGGGGCACGGTTCTGTCCAAGAACCCCGAGTACGGCATCCTGGGCACCGGCCACCACTCCGTGGTGAACGCGCCGGGGACCGACGACTGGTACATCGTCTATCACCGGTTCGCCCTGAACGGGCCAGGAAAGCCTGGTGGGGACGGCACGCACCGGGAGACCACGATCGACCGCCTGCGGTTCGCGGCGGACGGGACGATCCGGCCGGTGGTGCCCACCCTCGGGTCAGTCGGACCCATGAAGATCAGCCGGTGAGGACCAGCCGGTGAGGATCAGCTGACGAAGTAGGTCGGGTTCGGGATCTTGTACGTCTTGTCGGCGTAGCCCCCGTCGAGGTCCGAGTACTGGTCGCCGAAGTTGGCGACGATGTTGTACCCGAGGTCCTCGATGTGCTTCCGGGTACCGGACTTGTACTGCACGGTGGTGCAGGTCCAGGTGCCGGCGGTCGCGCAACCGCTCAGGTACGACGGCGGGTTGGCCGTGTTCTTGAGGAACATGTGGTCGGCGTCGAGGTTGACGTCCGCGCCGACCTTCTTCAGGTTGTCGACCGCGTAGGTGCGCTGCGCCTCGCTGAGACCCGAGTTGTAGAACACCGTGACGCCCTTGGACGCGGCGTACTTGACCAGCTCGGGGGTGCCGAAGACCTCCGGGCGGTTGGCCTGGGCGACGTACGCGGCCCAAGTGGCCGAGCTGTAGCCGTAGTTGTTCTTCTTCTCGTAGTCGAGGCTGAGCAGCAGCGTGTCGTCGATGTCGAAGACGACCGCCGGCTTGGCGCCCTTGTGGTGCTTGTGGACGGCCTCGTCGATGTACTTCTTGGCCGAGGCGTCGATGCGCGCCAGGTCCTTGGCGTACGGGCTGGTCGCCGACGCCTGGTACACGCCGCCGCTGTCGAGCGTCGTGCCGTAGTAGGTGTCGATGTCCTTCGTCAACAGGCCGATGTTGTACGGCTCGTGCGTCGAGTTCGCCGTCGACTGGCCGGCGGTGGCGACGCCACTGCCGTACAGGGCGGCACCGGCGACGACACAGGCGGCGCCGAGGGCGGCCGCTCTAAGGGACTTCCGCATGGAATCTCCGGATCTGGTTCCGATGGGTGATGCACCAGGTCACGGACTGTCTACGCGCATCACACGCCAGGCGCGAGGACCTTTATGCGATCGATACACAACACACAGGACGGGGAATTACCCGCGCATGGGCTCCACTTGACCTTCCCTTGGTCGGCTTCCCCTACCGTCGTGGACGCGACTGCGAACGGGGGAACGCGCGATGGGTGACGGCAAGGACCCGGCCAAGGTCCTCGACATCAAGACCGCCGATATCAAGCGGGCGGCACCGGACTTTCAGACGGCGGCAGTTGATCTGGGCAAGGCGTTGACCGCGCTCGTGAAGTCCCTCGACGGACTGGGCGAGCCCTGGGGAAACGACAAGCAGGGCAAGGAGTTCGGCGACTCCTACAAGCCGTTGCAGAAGAAGATCGAGAGCGCGGCGGGCACGCTGGTGCTGGGTCTGACGAGCATTCACGAGGCGATGGCCGACATGGCGGACGGTCATGTCGACAACGACGAGCTGATCGCCGGGATGTTCACCGAAGTGAAGGTCACGAAGTCGGACGGTGCCGGTGAGCGTTGAGGACGAGGCCCGGAAGATCCTGCTCCATCTGGGCCTGTGGTGGCCGGAGGCCGACTCCGGGAAGCTGCGGTCGGCGGCGACGGCCTGGCGCACCTTCGCGGACGCCGTGGACGACGTACGCGGCCCGGTCGATCAGAGCGCGTCGTCGATCATCCACAACAACACCGGTCAGTCGATCGAGGCGTTCGGGAAATTCTGGGGCCGTTACGCCAAGGACAAGGACACCGGCTGGCTGAAGGACCTGGCCGACTCGGGGCGTCAAATGGCCACCGCGCTCGACAAGTTCGCCGACGCGATCGACGACGCCATCAACAAGCTCTGGACGCAGATCGGCATCGACGCCGCCGTGATCGCGGGCGGGGTGGCGCTCGCGTTCTTCACCGCGGGCCTGGCCTCCGGCGCGGCCGTCGCGGCGGCCGACCTCGTCATCGAGTTCGGCGCGGGTCTCGGCGTCGCGGTCTCCACGACGATCGCCGAGATCGCCGCGGGCACCCTGGTCGCCGCCACCTTCGGCGGGATCGAGTCCGTGACCGTCGACCTTGCGGTGGCCCAGCCGCTGAAGATGGCGACCGGTCTGCAGCAGGGCTTCAGCCTCGACGAGGTCAACCAGGCCGCCAAGGACGGCATGATCTTCGGCGGCGCGCTGGGCGCGGGCGGCGGGGTCGTCAAGGCGGGCATCGAGGGCGCGTTCAGCGACACGACACCGCTGTTGCTCCGGCCGCCGTCGCTCCGCCCCGACCTGGTGGAGCTGGGCCCGGCCGCCCGCAACGCCGACCGCACCCCCTGCGTCGGCGAGCCGATCGACGTGGCGACCGGCGCGATGCTGATGACAGCGACCGACCTCGCGCTGCCGGGAAGCCTGCCGCTGGAGTTCACCCGCACCCACCTCTCCTCCTACCGCGGCGGCGTCCGCTTCGGCCCGACCTGGATCTCCACGCTCGACGAGTGCCTCCAAATCGACGGCGAGGGCGTGGTGTTCGCGGCGGCGGACGGCATGCGCCTGGTCTACCCGGTCCCGGAACCGGGCGTCCCGACCATGCCGGTGAAGGGCGTCCGCTGGCCCCTGGAATGGGACGGCAAGCCGGACAGCGCGATGACGGTCACCGACCCGGCGACGGGCGTCGTCCGCACCTTCGCCGCCCCGGTCCCCTCCCCCACCTTCGGCGTCTTCCACCTCGCCCTGGACTCCTGGAGCGACCGCAACGGCACCCGCGTCGACGTCGAACGCGACGACAGGGGCGTCCCGTTCGGCCTCCGCCACTCCGGCGGCTACTACGTCGCCGTCGACACGACCGGCCCCCGCATCACGGCCCTGCGCCTGCTCGACGAACCCCCGTCGCGCTACGGCCCCGACGGCCCGGTGGGCGAGGGCACGGTCGTCATGCGCTACGGCTACGACGGCGCCGGCAACCTCATCGAGGTCGTCAACTCCAGTGGGGAACCACTGCGGTTCGCCTACGACACCGAGGGCCGAGTCACCAAGTGGACCGACCGGAACGGCACTTGGTTCGCCTACGTCTACGACGAGCGCGGCCGGGTCGTCCGCACCGAGGGCGTCGACGGCATCCTGTCCGGCACGCTGACCTACGACGACGCGGCGCGCACGACGACGTACACGGACTCCCAGGGCCGCCTCTCCACGCACCGCCACAACACGGAGGGCCTTGTTGAGGAGGAGACCGACCCGCTGGGCAACGTCACGCGGACGCGGTGGGACGAGCACGGTGCGCGCCCCGTCTCGGTCACCGACCCGCTGGGCCACACCACCCGGTACGGCTACGACGACGCGGGCAACCTCACCGAACTCACCTTGCCCGACGGGTCGTTGACGCGAGCCGAGTACGACGCGCTCGGCCTGCCGACGGAGGTCGTGGAGCCGGGCGGGGCGGTGTGGCGGCACACGTACGACGAGCGCGGCAACCCGCTGGCGACGGTCGATCCGACGGGTGCCGAGACCCGCTACGCCCACGACGCGTCGGGCCGACCGACCTCGGTCACGAACGCGTTGGGCCACACCCGGACGGTGGCGTACGACGGGGCCGGCCTGCCGGTGTCCCTGACCGACGAGTTGGGCCACACGACGTCGATCCGCCGGGACTCCCTCGGCCGGATCACCGCGATCACCGACCCGCTCGGGCACACCACCCGCATGGGCTGGACCCCGGAGGGCAAGCCGTCCTGGCGTGAACTGGCCGACGGGGCACGGGAGTCGTGGGCGTGGGACGCGGAGGGCAACCTCCTCGTCCACACGGACGCCGCGGGCAACGTCACGCGACACTCCTCCACCCACTTCGACGTGCCCGCGTCGCGGACCGACCCGGACGGGGCGCGGTACGAGTTCGCGTACGACACCGAGTTGCGGCTGACGGGAGTGACCAATCCGCAGGGGCGGACATGGTCGTACACGTACGACGAGGCGGGGCGGCTGACCGCGGAGACGGACTTCAACGGGCGCACGTTGACGTATGCGCATGACGCGGCTGGGCGGCTGAACCGCCGTACGAACGGGGCCGGGCAGTCACTGTGCTTCACCCGCGGTCCCCTGGGCCGTGTGGTGGAGCAGCGCGACGAGGCATCCGGCGACATCAGCACGTACGCGTACGACGCGGACGGAAGGCTGATCCGGGCGAGCAACAAGGACGCCGAGGTGGTGGTGCGACGGGATCCGCTCGGCCGGGTCGCGTCGGAGACCGTCAACGGCCGGACGACCACCTTCGAATACGACGCCCTCGGGCAGCGCACTCGGCGCGTGACGCCGTTCGGGCTGGTCTCCGACTGGACCTACGATCCGGCCGGGCGGGCAACCGGACTGCGCACTGCGGGACGGGAGTTGACTCTCTCCTACGACGCGGCGGGCCGTGAGACCGAGCGGCACGTCGGCGACGCCGTCACTCTCACCCAGAACTGGAGCGCGGCCGGTCGTCTGACCACACAGACGGTGGCATCACCGTCCGCCACGGCCGAGGCCGACCGACTGCTTCAGCACCGTACCTACGCCTACCGGGCCGACGGCTACCTCACCGAGATCCGCGAACTGACCTCCGGCACCCGCCACTTCGTCCTGGACGGCATGGGCCGGGTCACCGGGGTGCACGCTCACGGCTGGACGGAGACCTACGCGTACGATCCCGCCGGGAACATCGTGTCGGCGCAGGCACCTGGGCACGGTTCCCCCGGCGAGCGCGAGTTCGACGGAACGCTCGTCCGTAGCGCGGGGCGCACCACTTACGAACACGACACCCAGGGCCGCCTGGTGGGCAAGAGGCTCAAGCTGCTCGACGGCCGGACGCGCGCTTGGTCGTACGACTGGAACGCGGAGGACAGGCTCACCGAGGTGGTCACCCCGGAGGGGAGCCGTTGGTGTTACGCCTACGACCCGTTCGGGCGCCGTATCTCCAAGCATCGTGTGAGGGACGACGGGACCGGGACCGACCGCGTCGACTTCTTCTGGGACGACTCCCGGCTCGCCGAGCAGACCGGCCCGGACGGCAGGGCCATCACCTGGGACTACGCACCGGACACCGACCGTCCTCTCACCCAGACGGATCACCGGCCGACGGCCCTCCGTCCCGGGGCTTCGTTCCTCGCCCGGCTGGCCGAGGAGACGACAGCCGGCGACGACACCCGCTTTCACGTGATCATCACCGATCCGGTGGGCACGCCTGCCGAGTTGATCACTCCCGACGGCCGGGTCGCTTGGCAGCGGCGTACCTCTGTGTGGGGGACGGGGCTGCCGTCGGTGCCCGACGACGAGGTGCCGGTGGACTGCCCATTGCGCTTCCCCGGCCAGTACGCGGATTCCGAGACCGGTCTGCATTACAACGTCTTCCGGTATTTCGATCCGGAGACGGGAGGATTCATCTCGGCCGATCCGCTCGGTCTCGATCCTCATCCCAACCACTACGCGTACGCGTCCAACCCCTTCGCCTGGCTCGACCCGTTGGGGCTCGCCTGCAAGAAGATCCCGACCGACGAACTGAATTGGAACGCGCGCAGTCGGCCGACCTTCGGGCACACCTTCAGTGAGCACGGAGCGGGCGCGAAGAACACGAAGAGTCTGACCGACCGTGCACGCAACACGGGGAATTCACAAGGCCAGTGGCTGGACAACGACAAGGCTCTGGACTTCCTCAAGGCGCAGCACGACCCCGAGGGAGGAGTTCGTGAGGTCGCCCTCCCGAAGGGAATGGGGCAGGTCATCATGCCCAACGGTGAGATAGTGGAGGCCAACTACGTGAGGTTGGTGCCCAAGCCTGACGGATCCTACAAAACAGCGTTTCCGATCGTGAAGAAGTGAGTACGTCCGTGGAATTCCGCATGAGTCTGAATCCGCCGTCCCGCGAAACCCCGTTGACGCCCGACTTCGAGCTCGACGAGGACTACGAGTCCCTGGTCATGGACACATGTCAGCTCTTGGCGGAGACGGACTGTCGTTTTCACGTCGCGGGTTTCGGCCAGGATCCCTGGCCGGTCGACCTCTCCTACGACCTCTCATCGGTCATGGAGCAACTGCCTGAGGCCATGGCCTCTTTGGGCGACGGGAAGCCCGCGCGGATCGACTTCTACGGCCAGGGAGTCGAACGGCTCGTGACGTTCGCTCCGCACGACGGACAGGTCGTCATCACCTGCACGACGGAGACCGGCTGGACTCCCGATCCGGGCACGGAGACCGTCTCGTCAGAAGAGGCGAGGGCCATGTTGGCCGCCCTGGCCCACGACTTCAGGCGAGCACTGGATCTGGTCTGCCCGGACATCGCCGCGGTCCAGCCGTTCGCCCACTGGTGACGGCACCAACAATCACTGCGTCAAGGATCTGGAATTGTCCGGTATCCATGTGGCCACCGACAAGAGCGGCGGGCTGACCCTGGAATTCGCCCCGAACCAGTGGAAGCACAACTCCGGGCTGCGCATCAGCTATTCGAGCGTGAAGCATTTCTCCATCGACTACGAGCATTCCATCGACTGGATGCTGGTCGACACCGTGCTCCTCGATACAAGCATCACGGTGCGTTGCCAGGATCTGGAAGCCGTGTGGGGCGACAAGGCCTGACATGGGCCCGGCCCGGGAACGTCCGAACCGGACCCACCGTACAAGTCAGTTCATCGTCGCGCCGATCGTCGTGCTGCCCGTCGTCAGGAACGTCGTGGACGGGAGCGTGCCGCTCGACGAGCGGGCGTTGTACGTCGATGACGCGTCCGTGGAGATGAACGACGGGGTGGAGACGCCGGAGTCCCAGTTGTTGCCGGACGAGGTGACCGCGGAGCCCTTGGTGACCGAGCCGCTGCCGTTGCTCACCGCGAGGTTCTTGCCGAGTTTGGCGGAGCTGGTGGCGAAGTAGTAGCCCCACTTGCTGTTGGCGTACGCGGTGGTGCGGTTGATGACGAGGGCGCCGGTGTTGGAGTTCTCGGTGAAGCCGTTGCCCGCGTTGCCCCAGGCCGCCGAGTTGTTGATGACGTGCGCGACGACCTCGCCGTCACCGCCCAGCTTGAAGCCGTTGCCGTCACCCGCGAAGGACGAGTCCGACCAGCGGTTGACGCCGTTGCCGAAGGACCAGGTGTGCTCGACGGTGACCGGTGTGGAGAAGGACCAGAAGTCGATCCCGTCATCGGAGTTGTTGTAGAGACGTGCGCCGGTGACGAGGTTCCCGCTGCCGGAGCCGAACTTGATGGCGACCCCGTCCGCGTTCTCGCCGTGCGTCGCGGCGTCGTAATTGCCGTACGAGTCAAGGTTCTTGACCGTGTTGTTGACGGTGCCGTCGCCGGTGAGCGTGAAGCCGGAGTCGCCGCCGTTGATGGTCTTGACGTTGTTCCAGTTCGTGCCGGTGCAGGACTGGCAGACGACCGCGCTGTCCGGGGAGTTCTGGAAGGTGAGGTTGGAGACGTTCCAGTAGTCCGCCGTCAGCTTGAAGATCCAGGACCCCGACGGCAGTGACGAACCGTCGATCTTGACCGTCTCCGAGCCGTACGCGGTGAGCGTGACCGGCGAGGACGACGTGCCGTTCGTCGTGGACTGGAGGGTGGCCGTCGGGTAGTACGTGCCGCCGCGCACCTGAATGACCGTGCCGGCGGTGGCACTTGAGATCGCGCTGGTCAGTTCGGCGGTCGTGTCGACGACGACCGTCGCGGCCTGCGCCTGGGTGGGGAGGACGGCCAACCCGGCGCCGAACGCCAGGACTGTGCCGAGGGTGAGAGCGGTACGACGAGACATAGGAGTGCGGTCCTTTCGTCGTTCTGTCGCGGATGGGGGGATTTCAGGGACGCCAGTCACCGAGGTAGGCCGCAGGGGTGTGCAACTCGGCCTCGATAACCGTGAGTTGGGGCCGGTTCTCCGCGACGGTGATCACGGCACCCGGGCCCGTGTTGCGGTACTCGTGGAAACGCATCGACTGCCAGGGATAGGCGTCGCGCATGTTCGTGTACGGCGCGACCGGGTCGATGCCGGGCCCGATCCGGGTGTCCCGCACGACGAGGGACGGCCAGGCCGTCGTCTCGTACGACGGGACCCACGGCCGGGCCAGCTTGTACGCGGCGTCCTCGGCGCCGGAGGTGATCCGCGAACGGACCGCGAGGATGCCGTGCGGGTTGGCGCGGGCGGTGGACGGCGCGAAGACCATGCCCTTGGGCGTGAAGGCCACGTCCCGCTGGAGGGTGTGGAAGTGGCAGTCCGCGAAGACAGCCGTCGCCCGCCCGAAGACGAAGTCGACGTCCCCCTCGATGTAACAGCGGGAAAAGTACTGCCGGTTGAAGGCCTCCAGCGCCGCCGTGTCCACGAACAGCGTGTCCTGGTGAGCCAGGAGACGGACGTGCGCGAACTGCGAGCGATCACCCGTCACATACGCGGCCACCGCCTGCGTCCCCGTGATCTCCGGGTGGTCCGCGCGCAGCCAGTCGTTGGCGAGGGTCAGGTCCCGTACGGTCAGCCCGGGCGCCGCCGACGTGAAGGTCGCGGACCCCGCCGTACCGTACGTCCCCGAACCATCCGGCCGCTGTGTCCCGTTGGCGTTGTCATAGACGATGACGACGTCACGCGGATCGCCAGTGGCACCCCGCAACGTCAACTCCCCCGCCCCCACGGGCACGTTGACGACCTCGCGGTACGTCCCCGGGTGCACGACGATCGTCCAGCCGTCACCCTCCACCGCGTCCACGGCCGCCTGCACCGAGCCACCGGGTCGGACGTGCAGGACACGACGACGGTCGAGCGCTACGGCGGACCCGGCGCCGGCGGCCACCAGACCACCGGCGAGCCCGCTCAGAAGGGTGCGTCTGCGCAGGGCCATCTCAGCGCCTCCGCCCCGGCGCCCAGTCCCCCAGATACGCCTCGCGGGTCGCCGACTCGGCCTGCACGGCGGTGAGTTGGGGCCGGTTCTCCGGAACGCTGATCACGGCACCCGGGCCCGTGTTCCGGTACTCGGCGAACCTCTGCCCCTGCCAGGGATAGGCGTCCGACATGTTGGTGTACGGCGCCACCGCGTCGATCCCCGCGCCCAGCGCCGTGTCCCGCACGGTGAGCATCGGGTGGGCGGTGGTGTCGGATCCGGGTACCCAGGGACGGGCCAACTTGTAGTAGCCGTCCGGGGCTTGGCTGCTCACGCGGCTGCGCGTCACCAGGTATCCGCGCGGGTTCGCGACCGCCGTGGAGGGCGCGAAGACGAAGCCGTACGGTGCCGTCGCCAGGTCGGTGCGGTTGAGCGTCCGGAAGTGGCAGTGGTCGTAGACGGCGGTCGCGCGCCCGAAGACGAAGTCGACGTCTCCTTCGACGTAGCAGCGCGCGTAGTACTGGCGGGCGAAGACGCCGAGCGCCAACGAGTCGGCGTACAGCGTGTCTTGATGGCCCAGGAAGTGGCAGTCGAAGAACGCCGAACGGTCGCCCTGCACCTTGATCGCGACCGCCTGTGTGCCGGTGATGTCGGGGTGGTCGGCGCGCAGCCAGTCGTTGGCGAAGGTGATCCGGCGGGCGGTGAAACCGTCGGTGCGGATGGTCGTGGTGGCCGAGCCGGAGGTGCCGTAGGTGCCCGAACCATCGGGTTTCCGCGTCCCGTTGGCGTTGTCGTAGACGATGACGACGTCGCGCGGGTTCTCGCTCGCGCCGATCCAGGTCATCTCGGAGGCGGCGGTGGTGAGTTGGCCGGTCGCCGGGTCGGTGACTCCGGCGGTGACCGTCTCGCGGTAGACGCCGGGCGCGATGACCAGGGTGTATCCGGCGCCGGTCGCGGCGGTGACGGCGGCCTGGACGGTGGTGAAGTCGCCCCGGCCGCGCGGGTCGACGTACAGGGTGAGCGGGGTGAGGCGCACGGCCGGTGAACCGTAGCGGCCGAACGGGCGCGGTCTGCCGACGGCGAGGGCGGGGACGGCAGGAACTGCGGTGAGGCCGATCGCTGCGCCCGCGCCGACGCTCGCCTTGAGGAATCCCCTTCTGGACAGGGGCAGTTGGAGGGGGTGGTGGTGCGAGGGCATGCGGGTGCTCCTTCGCGGTGTGGCTCGTGAGGTGGGCCCCGGTGCCGGGCCGGTCGGACGGAACCGGCCCGGTGTGTACGGGGGTTGGTCAGCGCAGGCGGCCCGCGCCCGCGCCCCGGTCGACGATGAACGGCACGGCCTTCGCGGGGTCGATCTTCGTGCGCAGGGTCGGGGTCCAGCCCGCGCCGGACTGCAGGATCTCGGCCGGAACTCCCGCGTTGTGGACGGCGATCAGGTCGGTGAGCCTGCCGTTGACGTAGTTGTCGTCGGCGGTGAGCGGCGCCTCCGACCACTTCTTGAGGATGGTCGCCTCGGAGATGCCGGCCGGGACCGTGAACGCGTTGTGTTCCGCGACGAGTTGGGACTCCAGGCCGATGCCGTAGCTGTAGCCGTAGCCCGGCTCGGCGACGAAGTGGTTGTTGTACGAGTCGACTTGGCCGAAGCGGACGCGGGGTGCGCGCTCGACGAGGTTGGCGAACAGGTTGTGATGGAGCGTCACCTTCAGGTGGCCCCGGTCGACGGCGGCCGTGGAGGCGCTGTCGCTGTTGCCGATGAGGATCGTCTTGTCGTGGTCGGCGAAGACGTTCCAGGAGGCGGTGACGTAGTCGGCGCCCTTGACGATGTCGAGTTCGCCGTCGTGCTGCTCGAAGATCCGCCCGTAGTAGGCGGGCAGCGAACTGTCCGGGTGGGCGCCGTCGGTGAAGGTGTTGTGGTCCAACCACACATGCGTGGAGCCGTAGATGACGGCGCTGTCGTACTCGGAGTTCCAGTTGCCGGTGTCGCCGTCGGTCGGGTCCCACTGCGGGAAGCAGTCCAACGGGCTCTCGAAGGCGAGGTTCCGGACGATGACGTTGTCGACGGCCTTGATCTGCAGGCTGGCGCCCTTGAAGCCGGCGTTCCGGCCGATACCGACGATGGTGGTGTTCGCGGGGATGAACGCCTTGATGGCGGCGTCCTGGTTGGCGGCGGAGACACGGCGCAGGCCCTCGGGGCTGTCGGCGGGTTCGTTGTCGAGGTTCTGGTCGTAGCCCCAGACGGCGGGGTCGTAGGTGGCGAGGTACTGGGCGAAGTCGTAGCCGGGCGCGGCGAAGGAGTCGCACCCCTCGGCGTTGGCGTCGATCACACCCTTCACTCCGATGACCTTCGGCGCGGTTCCGCCGGCGGCCAACGCGGCCTTGAAATCGGCCCAGTTGGAGACGGTGTAGACGTGATCCGGGGTGGCGTCCGCGCCACCGCTGGTGCCGGTGCCGTAGGAGGCCCAGCCGTCACCGGTGCCGAGGGTCTGCCGGTCGAGGGGGCGCGGATGGGCCTGGGCGGTGGTGCTGGTGAGGGCGAGAGCCAGTGCCGTGCAGCCCACGAGCGACGCAATGACGCGTCCATGACACTTAAATGTACGCACTGTGCGGGTCTCCTTGCTCAGAGGGTCGAGGCGTCCGTCGCCTCGGGCCAGGTGATCCAGGACGTCGGAATGTCCTCGTGCAGCCGGACGACGTCACGCGGCGCGAGCACCCGGGTGCGCGGCAACTCCCGCGCCACGAGCCGCGCCACGGCGATCGCACCGGGCGGATTGAAGTGCGTGTTGTCCTGCTCGGTGTCGGTCCAGTTGAAGTAGACCTTCGTCTCCTCCACCCCGAGCCGCTGCCACAACGCGAGCGACAACGCCTCGATGTCGAGCAGCGCGACCCGCTCCTCCTGCGCGAGCGCCCGCATCGCCGCCGGGTAATCCCCGTGCGTCGGCAGCGCGTTGCCGTCGACGTCGAACCGGCGCCGCTCGACGGGGGTGGCGAGCAGCGGCCGGGCGCCACGGCTTCGGGCCCCGTCGATGTACATCCGCAGATAGTCCTGGTACGTCGTCCAGGGCTCGGTGTAGCGGGTGGGGTCGGCGGTCTTCTCGTCGTTGTGCGCGAACTGGACGAGGAGGAGATCGCCGGGCCGGATGGCGGCGAGGATCACGTCCAGCCGCCCCTCGTCGACGAAGCTCTTCGAACTCCGGCCGTTCACAGCATGGTTGGCGACCTTTACTTCCCTCCGCAGGAAGAAGGGGAGGGCCATTCCCCACCCGGTTTCCGGGGCTTCGGTGGAGTACTTCTGGGCGGCGGTGGAATCCCCGGCGATGTACAGGGTCCGATTCCGCCGAACACCGCCACCACGTAAAGGAACGGCGGCGAGAGCACCTAACGCGACTTGCCTACGAGTAAGAGACACGATGGGTCCACCTCTCGGCTTTTGTCTTTTAGGGGCGCGGGGAACTGCGCGACCAGCCCCCACCGGCCCGCAGCCCCCCACAAACCGAACCACCCAACTCAGTGGTTCTGCTTCCAGTCCGCCTGCGCCTTGTTCAACTGGTCGGCCAACGTGTCCAAGAACTCCTTGGCCGTCACCTTCCCCAGCAACAACTTCTGGAAGTTCGGCTCATTGTCCGCCTTGGAGATCGTGTTCCAGTCCGGCAGGTAATACGGCAGCTGCACAATCTTCGTGGAGGCCCCGTTCAACGCAGCCGCAGCCAACTCCGTAGGCTCCGACTTCTGAAGCCAACCCGCGCTCGCCGCATCCGTGTTGGCCGGCACCTGCCCGGCAGACTCGTTGTACTTGGAGTTCTCCGCCGCGGACACCGCGAACTCGATGAACTTCCAGGCCGCTTCCTTGTTCTTGCTGGACTTGAACAGACTCAACCCGTCAACGGGGTTGGAGATCTGCACCCGCGTACCGTCGTCCAGCGTCGGATTGGGAATGCCCTTGAACTTGTCCGCGCCCAGAGCCTTCAGATGGTCCTGGTACGACCCGAGGTTATGACTCAGCATCCCGATCGTCCCGCTGTCCCACTGCGCGACCATCTTCGTGAAGTCGTTGTTGAGGTCGGCGGACGGAGTGTCCTTCTTGAACAGCCCGACGTACTTCGCCAACGCGGCAACGTTCTTCGGGTCGTTGACCGTCGTCTTGTCACCGTTCCAGAAGGACGTGATACCGGTCTGCCCGTACACCGCGTCCAACGCGGGCGCGATGGACCCCTCGCCACCCCGAATGGTGAACCCGAACTTGTTCTTCGCCTTGTCGGTGAGCTTGTCCGCGGCGGCGTAGAACTTCGACCAGGTCGTCGGCGCGTCCAGCCCCGCCGCCTTGAACAGATCGGTGCGGTACCACAAGGTCCCGTTGTTGGCGGAGGTGGGAATTTGGTACAGCGTGTCCCCGCCCCCCGCGCTCTTGCTCACGTCGAGCAGGTTCTGGCTCAACTGCCCGTTCAGGGAACTCGACTTGAGCCGGCTGTCCAACGGCTCCAACGCCCCCTGCACCGCGACCTCCGCGAGCACCGCGGTCCCCACACCGCCGACGTCGGGCAGCCCCCCGCCCTGGATCGCGGTGTCGTACTTGGACTGGGCGCTCGCGGCCGGTATCCCCACGTACTTGACCTTGATGTCGGGGTTCTTCTTCTCGAAGTCCGCGATGATCTGCTTCCAGATGTCGGTGCGGACACCGCCGTTGTTGTCCCAGAAGGTGATCGTGCCCTTGCCGGACCCCTCGTCGCCCTTGTCCCCCGCGGCACCGCTGCCGTCGTCGCCGCACGCGGTGGCGGTCAGCGCGAGCACGGAGCCCAGGGCGACGGCCACGGCGGCACGCCTGCTTCTGCGGATGCTGGTCTTCATAGAGCGGCTCTCTTCTTGTGGATGCGACGGTGTGATGGCCTCGCTGGCGGTGGGCAAGCGCTTGCCACGGAGGTGCGTCATTGCGACTCCCAACAGGCGGACGGGCAGGGTGAGTCAGAGAGAACTGATCCGGAACCGCGTGAAACCGGCCGCGCCGGCATGTCCCGTGCCGACGGGCGCGAGCGCGAAGAGCCCGAGCAGGGCGCCGACCCAGCGCCAGGGGGTGGCAGCGAAGACCTGGCCGCTCGGCCGCGGCCCGTCCCCGACGTCGTAGAAGAAGCGGCATCGCGCGCCCGCGCCGGTCTCGATGCGGAGTCGGACCCGGCCCTCGGGGGCGGGGTGCGACTCCCCCGCGTCCCGTTCGCGCTCGGCGACGGGCTCGGCGAAGCGGTGGACGAACATCACCCGGCCGTCCGTGCTCCGCTCCAGCCCGATCCAGCTGTACGCGTCGCCGAGCACGGCGAGTCCGGCGCGTGCGCCCAACTCCTCGCTGTCCAGACCCAGTTCGACCTCGACGGCGACGGGTGTGCCGGGGAGGCGCTGGGTGAGGAGGTTCGGGAGCCGGCGCAGGTCGTGGGTGTCGGCCGTACGGGCGCAGGTCAGTCGTAGGCCGTCGCCCGAGTGGTGGGTGGCCCAGCCGTCCTGCGGGTTCGCGGTCCACTGCCACTGGCGGCCGTACCGTCCGCCGGGGAAGTCGTCGTCGGTGGCGGGCGCGGCGGGCGGCTGCGGCGGGAGGTCCGGTTTCCGGTGTACGGCTACGGGGGCGCCCGCGTCGCCCATGACCGGCCAGCCCTCGTCGTCCCAGCGCATCGGCTGGAGGTGGACCAACCGGCCGTAGGCGCCCCGCTGTTGGAAGTGCAGGAACCAGTCCTCGCCGGACGGGGTGTTCACCCACGCGCCCTGGTGGGGGCCGTTGATGTCGGTGTCCCCCTGTTCCAGGACGACCTTCTCCTCGTACGGGCCGAAGAAGCCGCGCGAGCGGAACGCGCCCTGCCAGCCGGTCCCGACTCCCCCTGCGGGGGCGAGGATCCAGAACCAGCCGTCGTGCTGGTGGAGTTTGGGGCCCTCCAGGGTGAACCAGCCGGGGATGCGGTCCGCGTCGACGATGACCTTGCCGTCGTCGAGCAGGGTCGTGCCGTCGGGGTGCATACGGTGGCCGGTGAGGCGGTTCTTGATGCCCGCGCGGGACTTGGCCCAGGCGTGGACGAGGTAGGCCTCGTCGGTGTCGTCGTCCCACAAGGGGCACGGGTCGATGAGGCCCTTGCCCTCCTTGAGGAGGTGCGGGCGGGTCCAAGGGCCGCGTATCTCGGGGGCGTTGACCTGGAAGATGCCCTGGTCGGGGTCGCCCCAGAAGATCCAGAAGCGTTCGTCGTGGTACCTCAACGCCGGTGCCCAGACGCCGCAGTCGTGCCGTGGGGTCCCGAACTCCCCTGCCGGTTCAAGGCGTTGGAGGGCGTGGCCGATCAGGGTCCAGTTGACCAGGTCGCGGGAGTGCAGCAGCGGCAGGCCCGGTACGCGGCCGAAGCTGGACGCGGTGAGGTAGAAGTCGTCGCCGACGCGGATGACGTCCGGGTCGGACCAGTCGGCGTTCAGGACGGGGTTCGTGTACGTCTCGGGCGTCACTGGCCGACCGCCTTCCGCACGAGTGCCGCGGCCTCGGCACGGGAGAGGCAGCCGTCGGCCACGACGGTGACGATCCGTCGTACGGCCGTGTCGCCGGGCGGTATCGGCAGCCGCTCGTCCGACGCCAACGACGCGCCCACGCCCGGGTATTCGGCGGTGCGGACGAACCACGGGTCCTGGCGGGAACGGTCCGTGGCGCCGGCGAAGACCAGGGTCCAGCCGGTGCCGGCGAGGGCGAGCCAGTCGGCGCGGGTGCCGTGGATCTCCGGTTCGCCCTCGTGGTCGGCGGTGAAGACGCGCGGGGTCTCGGCCTCTTTGCGGGCCCGCCAGAAGAAGCCGCCGTACGCGGCTCCGGGGCGGCCGTTGGTGGCGGGGCTGCCGATCGAGAGGGGGTCCGTCGTCACGTTGGTGAGGGAGAAGGTGAAGTCCAACGCCCAGGCGGTGTCGGTGAGTTCGGTGGCAGCGACCGTACGGCGTTCGCGGAGCAGTTCGGCGCCGGAGGCCACCCAGCGGAGTTCCTCCACGAAGCCGTCGGGGTCGCGGAGTTGGAAGGCGGAGTGGCGTTGGGCGCCGTGGTTGTCCAGTTCCGTGGGGCCCTGGTCACGGACGTAGGTGCGGCCGCCCCAGAAGTTGTGCCCCTCGACGTCGGGAACGGCGACACCGACGCCGAGGTGGTGGGTGTGGTCGACGGGGCTCAACTCGGTGACCGCCGTGCCCGCCAGGGTGGTCACCGGGTGCAGATACGGGCGCGGGGAGAGCCGGTCGGGCAGCTCGGGCCGGGTGACGTACCGGGCGACCGGGCGGCCCGCCACGCGCAGCACCGGCGTGTCATGGGTGATCATCAGGTGCTCACCTCTTTCGGTGGGGCCCAGGAGGCGCCCAGCTCGGAGTAGAGGGCGAGGGTGTCGGCCGCCGCCGTGACCAGTGCGTCGATGCCGGGGACCACCCGGCGGTTCTCGGCGGTCAGCAAGTGCCAGGCATCGGTGGGGAGTTGAGCCGGGTCGGAAGCCTCTCGGATCGCTTCGACGACCTTCATGAAGGCGCCTGTCGCGTCCGGTTCGACCAACAGCTCGTCGCCGTCGGTGAGATGGGCGACCAGGTTCTCCAGCAGGTCCGTGCTGCCGTACTCGAACTCCTCCGGGCCGTGGCCCGCCCGCTGGAGCAGGACGCGGTCCTGCTTGTACCAGTAGGTGATCCGGCCCTCGCTGCCGTGCACCAACACGTAGGGCTCGCCGGGGTGTTCGGCGCACAGGGTCACGGCGACGGTGACCGGGCGGCCCTGGACGGTGGTGACGCGGACGCAGGAGGTGTCGTCGGACTCGATGTCGTTGGCGCGCACGAGTTCCGTCTCGATGCGGACGACGTCCTCGGCGCGGGTCGTGTCGTTGAGGGCGAGGGCGGTGGCGACGGCGTGTGCGAGGGGGTTCGTCAGGGCGCCGTCGATGACGTCGACGCCGTTCAGGCGCCGCTTGCCCGCCCAGGGGGCGCGTCGGTAGTACGCCTCGTCGCGCGCCCAGGCACCGGCGCCGCCGACCCCGGTCACCGTGCCGATCGCGCCCTTGGCGATCAGCTCGCGGATCCCGGGCACGGCGTGCGAGCCGAGCGACTGGAACCCGATCTGGCAGACCACCCCGGCCGCGGCGACGCCGTCGGCCATCCGGCGGAACTCGGCGTACGAGGGCGCGGGCGGCTTCTCCAGCAGCAGGTGCACGCCCCGCTTCGCGGCGGCCAGGGCGAGGTCCGTGTGGGTCGGGATCGGGGTGCAGATCACGGCCACCTGGGCGCCGGTGGAGTCGAGAAGGGCGCCGAAGTCCGGTGACTGCGCGGGGAGTTCGCCCCCGAACTCCTCCTCGGTCAGCGGGGTCAGCTCGCAGATTCCGGCGAGGCGTACGAGCCCCTTGTCCTGGAGCCGGCGGATGTTCTCGACGTGCCAGCGGCCGTGGCCCCGGGCGCCCGCGAGGACGATGGAGACGGGCGGGGCGAGGGGCGTGGTGACTGCCGTGGCGGCGGGTGCGGTGACTGCCGAAGCGGCTGGTGCGGTGACAGTCGTAGGACCGGATGCGGTGACGGTCGTAGGACCGGTGGTGGATGTCATGGGATTCTCCCTGCGTCGACGATCTTCGCCAGCAGGGTAAGCGGTTGCCTCATCCCTTCACCGCCCCCGCGCTGAAGCCGGTGATCAGCCACTTCTGGATGAAGGCGAACACGATGACCACCGGTATCGCCGCGACGATGCCGCCTGCGGCGAGGGCGCCGAGGTCGACGCTGTCCGCGCTCATCAGGGTGTTGAGGCCGACCGGGATCGTCTGCTTGCTCTGGTCGGACAGGAACATCAGGGCGAAGAGGAAGTGGTTCCAGGCGTGCACGAAGGCGAAGGAGCCGACGGCGATCAGCCCGGGCCGCAGCAGCGGGAGGACGACGATGCGGAACGCGGCGAAGCGGTTGCAGCCGTCGACCCAGGCGGCCTCTTCGAGGGACTGCGGGACGTTCCGGATGAAGCCGCTGATGAGGATCATCGAGAGCGGCAGCTGGAAGACGGTCTCCGCGAGGATGACGCTGCCGAGCGAGTTGATCATCTGGAGCTTGGCGAAGATCTGGAACAGCGGGACCAACAGCAGGGCACCCGGCACGAATTGGGAGCAGAGCAGGGCCAGCATGAAGGCGCGCTTGACCTTGAACTCGAAGCGGGCGAGCGCGTAGCCGCCGGCGAGGGCGACCACGGTGGTGAGGATCAGGGTGGCGACGCCGACGTAGACGCTGTTCTGGAAGTAGACGCCGAAGCTGCGTTCGGTCCACACCTTCTGGAAGTGGTCGAGGGTCATCGGCCAGGGGACCAGGGAGGTCGAGCCGGCCGGGCGGAACGCGAAGAGCAGGATCCAGTAGAAGGGGATCAGGGTGAAGACGAGGTAGATCCCCAGGGGGAGGTAGATCTGCCAGCGCGGGACCTCGTCCCAGGCGCGGCGGACCTTGCGCGGCTGCTGCGGTGCGACGGACTCCCGCTCGCGGGCCGGAGCGATCTCGGTGATCACTTGTCGCCGCCTCCGAACTTGCTCAGGCGCAGATAGATGATCGAGAAGAAGAGCAGGATCACGAAGGCGACCGTGGTGAGGGCGGACGCGTAGCCGAAGTTGTGTGCCTCGACGCTGGTGTTGGCGACGTAGAGCGGGAGCGTGGTCGTCTCGCCGGCCGGGCCGCCGCCGGTCAGGGTGTAGAGGAGGTCGACGTTGTTGAACTCCCAGACCGCGCGCAGCAGTGTGGACAGCACGATCGCGTCCTTGAGGTGCGGCAGGGTGATGTGCAGGAACTGCTGGAAGCGGCCGGCGCCGTCGACCTCGGCGGCCTCGTAGAGGTCCTTCGACACGGACTGGAGGTCGGCGAGGATGAGGATCGCGAAGAAGGGGACGCCCCGCCAGAGGTCCGCGACTACGGCTGCGGAGAAGACGGTTGAGGGGTCGGACAGCCAACTCGTGCCGTACTGGCCGATTCCCATGTCGGCGAGGTAACGGGTCACGCCCGTCTGGGAGTTGTAGAGCAGCACCCAGATCGCGGAGGTCAGGACGCCCGACACGGCCCACGGGGAGAACACCAGCGCGCGGCCGATGGACCGGCCCACGAAGGTCTGGTTGACGATCAGTGCGAGGGCCAGTCCGAAGAGGAGTTGGAGGCCCACCTCTACGACGACCCACTTGGCGCTGAAGGTCAACGTGTCCCAGAACTGGGGGTCGTTGGTGAAGGCGTGGGTGAAGTTGTCGAGGCCCGCGAAGCCGTTGCGCCACGGTTTGGTGGGGTTGTAGTTCTGCAGGCTGTAGTAGAAGACGCTGATGACCGGGTAGGCGATGAAGCCCAGCATGAGCAGGGCGGCCGGGGCGATCAGCAGGTACGGGAGCCTGCGCGGGGTCGCGGAGGCACGGCGCCGCCGGGGTGGCGCGGGCGGTTTCGCCACGGCTGCGGCTTGGGCCATGACTGTTCTCCGTTCAGCATAGGAAGCGCTTGCTCGACGGGCATGGGAAACGGGCGTGCGAAGGGTGCTCAACCGGCGTACGGGTCAGGCACCTTGCCGGGCCGCGCCAGGAACTCGAAGTCGCAGCCGGTGTCCGCCTGGGTGATCTGGTCGTTGTAGAGCGCGCCGTAGCCGCGCTCGTACCGTGCGGGCGGCGGTGTCCACTCCGCCCGGCGTCGCTCCAACTCCTCGTCGTCCACGTTGAGTTGGAGGGTGCGTGCCTCGACGTCCAGGGTGATGGTGTCCCCGGTCCTGACGAGCGCCAGTGGTCCGCCGACGTACGACTCGGGCGCGATGTGCAGCACGCACGTGCCGTAACTCGTCCCGCTCATCCGGGCGTCGGAGATCCGGACCATGTCCCGGACGCCCTGCTTGAGGAGGTGGTCGGGGAGCGGGAGCATGCCGTACTCGGGCATGCCGGGGCCGCCCTTGGGGCCCGCGTTGCGCAGCACCAGCACGCTGTCGGCGGTGATGCCCAACTCCGGGTCGTTGATGGTGCGTTGCATGGTCCGGTAGTCGTCGAAGACGACTGCGGGGCCGGTGTGCTTGAGCAGGTGCGGTTCGGCGGCGATGTGCTTGATGACGGCGCCGTCCGGGCAGAGGTTGCCGCGCAGGACGGCGACCCCGCCCTCGTGCGCGACCGGGTTGTCGCGCGGTCGTATGACGTCGTCGTTGTGCACCCGCGCGCCGTCGAGCTGCTCGCGCAGGGTGTCGTACGAGACCGTCGGCCGGTCCAGGTGCAGCAGGTCCGTGATCCGGGAGAGGAACCCGGGGAGGCCGCCGGCGAAGTGGAAGTCCTCCATGAGGTACGTCTGTCCGCCGGGCCGTACGTTCGCCAGGACCGGGACCGCGCGGGCGATGCGGTCGAAGTCGTCGAGCGTGAGGCGGACGCCCGCGCGGCCGGCCATGGCGATCAGGTGGATCACGGCGTTGGTGGAGCCGCCGAGGCCGAGGACGGTGGTGACCGCGTCCTCGAAGGCTTCCGGGGTGAGGATCGACGAGAGAACACGCCCCTTGTGGACCTGCTCAACGATCCTCATGCCGGATTGCGCGGCCATCCGATCGTGCCCCGAGTCCACGGCGGGGATGCTCGACGCACCCGGCACGGTCACGCCCAGCGCCTCGGCGGCGGCGGTCAGCGTGGACGCCGTCCCCATGGTCATGCAGTGCCCGGGCGAGCGCGCGAGGCCGCTCTCCAGCTCGGTCATCTCGCACTCGCCGATGAGGCCGGCGCGCTTGTCGTCCCAGTACTTCCACATGTCGGTGCCGGAGCCGAGGATCTCGTTGCGCCAGTGGCCCGGCAGCATCGGCCCGGCGGGCACGAAGACGGTCGGCAGGTCGACGGAGGCGGCGCCCATCAGCAGCGCGGGCGTGGACTTGTCGCAGCCGCCCATCAGGACGGCACCGTCCACGGGGTACGACCGCAGCAACTCCTCGGTCTCCATCGCGAGGAGGTTGCGGTAGAGCATCGGGGTCGGCTTCTGGAAGGTCTCGCTGAGCGTGGCGACCGGGAATTCGAGCGGGAAACCGCCCGCCTGCCACACCCCGCGCTTCACGGCCTGGGCACGCTCACGAAGGTGCACATGACAGGGATTGATGTCGGACCAGGTGTTGAGGATCGCGATGACGGGCTTGCCGAGGTGTTCCTCGGGGAGGTAGCCGAGCTGGCGGGTGCGGGCCCGGTGGCTGAAGGAGCGCAGCCCGTCGGTGCCGTACCACTGGTGGCTTCTGAGCTCTTCCGGTGCCTTCATACGGACCATCCGGCGACTATCGCGGCGACCTCGGCGCGCTCGCTCTCGGGCAGGGGCCTGCTGGGCGGCCGTACATCACGACGACACAGGCCGAGGGACGCAAGCGCTTCCTTGACGATCGTGACGTTGTTGGCCGAGCCGTTCGCGGCCCTCAGTTCCTCGAAACGGCGGATCTGCTCCCACACCTTCATCGCCCCCGGGTAGTCCCCTGATCGAAGCGCTTCGATCATGTTCAGCGAGACGGACGGGGCGACGTTCACCAGCCCTGAGGTGAAGCCGGTGGCGCCCGCCGAGAAGTAGGAGGGCGCGTACGGTTCGGCCAGCCCGGCCACCCACACGAAGCGTTCGAGCCCCGCGTCCCGGGCGAAGGCGGCGAAGCGGGCCGCGTCCGGGACGGCGTACTTGACGCCGATCACGTTCGGGCAGTCGTCGGCGAGTTCGGCGAGGCGGGCGCCGGGGAGTTGGGCGTTGCGGATGTACGGGACGACGCCCAGGTCGGGCACGGCCTCGGCGATGGCGCGGTGGTAGTCGACCCAGCCGTCCTGCGAGACGTACGGATGGACGGGCTGATGGACCATCACCATCTGGGCGCCGAGGTCGCGGGCGTGGCGGGCGGAGGCGATGGCGGTGGGGACGTCGTGTCCGACGCCGACGAGGATCGCGGCGCGCCGGCCCGCCTCGTCGATGGTCAACTCCGTTACGAGCTGGCGCTCTTGAGGGGTGAGGGCGTAGAACTCGCCGGTGTTCCCGTTCGGCGTGAGGATGCCGACGCCGCCGTCGAGCAGGCGGCGGAGCAGGGCCCGGTGGGTGTCCTGGTCGACGGTGCCGTCCTCGGCGAACGGGGTCACCGGGATCGCCACCACGTCGGCCAGGGCGGTGCGTTGGGCCTCGAACGTCGCCGTCATGCGCGACTGTCCTCTCCGTGGGAGTCCCGTGCGTGGGAGTCCTGTGCGTGGGAGTCCTGCCGGTGGGTGTCCTGCCCGTGGGCACCCCGTCCTTGGGTCTCCAACTCGGTTCCGGGGAAGGCTCGTTGGACGAACGACGCGATGTGGGCGTGCAGCGCGGTGGCCGCGCCGTCCGCGTCGCCGTCGAGGGCGAGCCGCAGGATCTCCCGGTGTTCGCCGGCCTCCCGTTCCCAGGAGGGTGAGGCGGCCCAGGCGACGGTGGAGACGAGGGCGGCCTGGTCGCGGACCTCGTCGAGCATCCGGCCGAGCAGCGGGTTGCCGCACGGCAGGTACAGGGCGCGGTGGAACTCCCGGTTGGCGAGGGAGCGTTCGGCGGTGTCGGTGGCCCCGTCGGCGCGGGTCAGGGCGTCGCGCGCGGCGTCCAGGGAGGCGTGGCGATGTACAGCCCGCCGTAGCGCCTCGGGTTCGAGGAGCAGGCGTACGTCGTACACCTCGCGCGCCATGTCCGCGTCCACCATGCGCACCGTGACGCCCTTGTACTGGTTCATCACGACGAGCCCGGTACCGGCCAGGGTCTTGAGCGCCTCGCGCACCGGGGTCTTGGACACCCCGAACTGTGCGGCGAGGTCGGTCTCGACCAGTGGCTGACCCGGCGTCAACTGACCGGTGAGGATGCGGCGTTTGATCTCCTCCTGCACGTACTGCGTGCGGGACGGGATCGGCGTGGGCACAGAGGTCATGCGCGCCTCTCGGATGTGACGTGGCTGCGGGGCGCGGGATCGGATCTCGCGTGCCCGGCTCACTTGTCCAACTCAGGTGTCCGGTTCTCGTGTATCTGATCTCGCGTATCGCGTCTCATATATGACGTACGAAGTACGACGGGTTGAAGGTAGGAGCGCGCTTTTGTTTCGTCAATGCTTCTGACAGAAGAACCGGTAACTGGCCCCGGCGGGGCGTCACATGGTCTTGGTGACGCCTTCCAGCGCGGCGGAGGTCCGGCCGGGGAAGATCGCGGCGGCGCGTTCCAGGGCGGCTTCGCGGGTGAGGGTGGGTCCCACGTGGGTGATGAGGAGTTCGCGCGCGCCCTTGGCGCAGGCGCCCGCGTCCTCGGGCGTGAGGTGGACCTGGCGTTCGCCTTCGCGATGCCGGTCGATGTCGGCCTCGCAGAGGAACACGTCGGCGCCGCCCGCGAGTTCGGACAGCGCCTCGCAGGGTCCGCTGTCCCCGGAGTACCCGAGCACACTCCCCTGGCACTCGGCACGCAGCCCGTACGCCTCGGTGTCGTGGACGACGGCGCGTGCGGTGAGCCTGAGGTTCCAGTGCCGGACGGCGTGGCCGTCGTAGAGCGGCCGGAAGTCGAAGACGCCGCTCAGGAACCGGACGTCCGGCTGTCCGAAGAACCCGGCGAGCCGGCGGGCGCAGTCCTGCGGGGCGTAGAGCGGGATCGGGGAGGTCGGGGTCATCCCGCCGTAGGCGAACGCGTAGGCCGCCGCGAGGAGATCGGCGCAGTGGTCGGCGTGCAGATGCGAGATCCAGATCGCGGTGAGCCGCGCCGGATCCGTGTGCCGCTGCAACTCGGCGAACGTGCCCGTCCCCGCGTCCAGCCACACCTCGGCCCCGCCGCCGCGCAGCAGATACCCGGAGCAGGGGCGGCCGGGGCGCGGATGCGGAGAGGCTGTGCCGAGGACGGTCAGACTGAGAGGCATGGTGGGGAAGAGTACGGTTGCGGGGCCCTCGGCGCTCATGTTTCGGGGTGGTGTGTGGGGGCGGGGGGTGAGGTGGGCTATGGGGGTTGGATTCGGGGCGCTCGACGTACGACGGGGTTCGGCTTCGGGGGGCGTGGCTCGGGGTGGCTGGGTGGCCTATGGCGTTTCGGCGCGAGGCGGGGTCGCCAGCGTCGGGGTGCGGGGGCGGCTGTCTGCGGCGCGGAGGCCCAGGCACGGGGAGTGAGCGATCTAAGGCGATTCGACTCGCCAGTGTTCTGGCGCCGGGCTGCGAGTGCGGGCTGGCTGGCTGGCTGCGGCCAGGTCGTGGACGCGGGGGCCTGAGTGAACTACGCCGTCTCGGCTCACGGGCGTGCCGGCTGGCTGGCTGGCTGGCTGGCTGGCTGGCTGTGGCACGGGAGTCCCTGACGCGGAGGTCTGAGTGACCTGCGGGGTCTCGGCCTAGCAGCCGACTCCGAGTGGGTGGTTGTTGGAAGCTGGGGGTAAATCTAACCATTGTCGCGACCTTTGACCGGTTAGAAAGGACCCCAGCCTCCCGAGGAGGCAGGACCGGAGGCCGGGCCAGGAGGGGGAGGTGGGTCCGCGAAATGTGACACTTCCGCTTCGACTGTCACATTGCTGCGGACCGGGTACCCCGGGGCGCGAGACAGGTGCAGCCACTCCGAGCTGCACATCACCGTCGCAGTGGGTTCCCGGGCGCGAGGGCCCGAGTGGCCTACGGCGTCTCGGCGCGCTGCTCTCCCCGTCGAAGCACACCACCCCGGCCCGCTCCGCCCGTTGGCCTCCCCCGGCTCCCGCTATGCCTTCCACCCCGGGTCGCGCCCGCTGAGCCCCAACGCCCTTTCCAGCAGCGGCGCTTCGTCCGGTACCGGGACCACCGGGCCGAAGATGCCGCCCCCGCGGGTCGGGTCCTGCGTGGCCGCGAGGAGGAAGCCGTACGACGTCTGGAGTGCGGCCGGGTCGGGGTCGTAGGGGCGGCCGGTGGCGACCGCCAAGTCCCAGCCGTGGATGACCAGTTCGTCGGCGACGACGGCCGCGGCGACCGCGCCGGGGAGGTCCACACCGCCCGCGCGGGTCATGCCGGTCCAGGCGGCCGGGTCGCGCCAGGCCTCGGCCAAGTCGTCGAGAACCTTGGGGAGTTGCTCGCGCCAGCCGGGGCCGATGTCGGGGGCCGTAGCACCCGGGTTGGTGTCGGTCGTGACGCCCAGGTCCTTGCGGGCGGCGTCACGGAAGGCGACGGACAGGCCGAGCACGTGCCCCAGCATGTTGCGTACGGCGAGTTCGGGACACGGCGTCCCGTCCGCCAACTGCTCGTCGGTCACCCCCTCGGCGAGCCGCGCGATGACCCGGGTCTGCGGGCCGAGGTCGAGGATCGTGTCGTCGGTCATGCGAATCTCCTCAGGAGATCGAGGGCGGATTGGAGGAGGGCTGAAAACAGCGGGTGAAGACAGGGCTGAAGGGAATCGGAAGGGCGGCGAACTCCCCTCATGAGGTAGACCGACGGCAGGCCCGAAACTCATCGCGCACCCCCGCCACGCCCCCACCACCTCGCGTTTCTACGGCACCTGCCCGATGCCGCCACCCCCGCCTTAGACCCACGATGACCAGGCATGACGACAAACTGGACCGTGCCGCGCATCCTGCGGGACCGCAACGCGGGGCTGTATCTCGTGGGCCTGATCGTGTCCGCCTTCGGCACGTCCGCGCTCGGGCTCGCGGCCGGCGTGTGGGTGAAGGACCTCACCGCCTCGAACGGCCTCGCCGCGCTCTGCACCTTCACCGTGTGGGCCCCGACCCTGTTCGGCCCGGCCCTCGGCACGATCGCCGACCGCGTCCGCCGCAAGCCCCTGTTGATCCGGACGAACCTCGGCCTGGCCGCCCTCCTCCTCACCCTCTTCGCCGTCCACTCCCGCGCCGACCTGTGGCTCCTCTTCGCCGTCCTTTTCGTCTACGGCACCACCGTCGTCGTCCAGGACCCCGCCGAGTCGGCCCTCCTCGCCACCGTCGTCGACCGCGATCTCCTCGGCGACTTCAACGGGCTGCGAATGACGGCCGTAGAAGGCATGAAACTGGTCGCGCCCCTGACGGGCGCGGGTCTGTACGCGGCGTTCGGCGGGCCTGCGGTCGCCTGCCTGGACGCGGTCACGTTCGCGCTGGCGGCGGCCCTGTGGCTGCTCATCCACGCGCCGGAGGAACGACCGCAGCGCACCACCGACACCTGGCGGACCCAAACCGCCGAGGGCGTAAGCGAGTTGTGGGCGCATCCCCTCCTACGCCCGCTCGTCCTGGCAGGCGGGGCGACGATGTTCCTCGCCTCCCTGAGCAGCTCCACGACCTACGCGATCGTCGCCGCCCTGGGACACAACCCGGCCTACACGGGCGTGCTGTACGCGGCCCAGGGCACCGGCTCGGTGACGGTCGGACTGCTCTCCGGTCCCGCCCTACGACGGCTCGGTGAGCGGCGTTTCGGGGCGGCCGGCATCGTGCTCACAGCGGCCGGGGTCGCCGCGCGTGCGGTGCCGTCGGACCCGGTGATCCTGGCTAGCAGCGCTGCAATCGGGCTGGGGCTCCCGTGCGTACTGATCGCCGCATTCACCGCAGTGCAGCGGGAGTTGCCGGGCCCGTTACTCGGCCGGGCCACCGCCACCGCCAACACCCTGATCTTCACACCGAACGTGATCGGGCTGGGGGCGGGGGCGGCGCTTGTCGAACTGGCCGACTTCCGGGTGCTGTTGGTGTTGATCGGCGTGGGGTTGCTCGCAACGGGCTTGCTCTTGGCGGCGCTTGGGACGGGGACATCTCCGGCGCTGCGTTCACCAGGCACGTCTCTCGCGTTGCCGGCACGGGACGCGTCTCCGGCATTGCTTGATCCGGACGCGTCTCCGGCGTTGCCCGCACCCGGTCCGTCTCCGGCGCCGTTTGGGCCACACGAGACTCCGGCACTGCTTGATCCGACCTCGTCCCCAACGCAGCCCGCACCGGACGCACCGCCGCCCTTGCCCACTCCGAGCCCACCCCCACCTCAGCTCCCGCCCAACACCCCCCGAACCTCCACCAAGTCCCCCTCCGAAGCCAACCCCGCGTGATACAGCCGCAGTTCAGTCGCCCCGAGCCCCCGAGCCCGCTCGGCGTCCGCCGCAAGCGCCCCCGGCCGACCCCCCATCCCGGAGACCACCGTGAAGTTGGCGGCCAACACGGCCCCGTCCACGCCCTGTTCGGCGAACGGGGTCAGGAGGCCCGTGCCGCCCGTGCAGGGAACGACCACTCCGTCGGCCACCGAGAGGATGTGGCCGGGGTCCACGCCCGCGTTGGCGCCGCAGTGGTAGGACACCGGGTCCGCGTGGAGGAGTACCTGGAAGTCGGCGGGTGCGGCCGCGCGGACCGCTGCGACCGCCGTCTCCTGGAGGGTGCGGGCGCGGTCGTCGCGCCACGCGCGTGTGGCCGTCGCGTTCGTGTCGCCGAGGAGCTTCTCGACGCCCGCCCAGCCGCCGTCGGAGGGCGCGCCCTGCCACACCGGTTCCAGCGCGGTGCGTACCGTCGCCGCCAACTCCTCGGCGTCGAGGCCCTGTTCGCCGTAGCCCTCCTGGCAGGTCGGGCAGAAGCACAGGGACATGAGGTACTGGCCGGCGTCCCCGAGGGGGATTCCCGCCGTCTTGTCGTGGGCGTGGAGATGGGTGAGGCCGTACCAGCCGAGGGACTCCAGTTCGGTGCCGCGTGCGCCGGGGCGTACGGCGGCCTCGGCGGCGAGGTCGACGAGGTACGTGCGCGTGGCGGGCTGCGCGATGCAGGGGGCCCAGGGGTAGCGGTCGCCGTAGGCGTTGACCACGGAGGTGCTTGGATGGTCCGCGCCCAGGCGGGAGTTGTGGGCGAGGACGACCCAGGTGTGTACCTCCAGGCCCGCGTCCGCGAGAGCCGTGGCGGCCTCGCCGTAGGCGTCGCCCGGCGCCCAGTCGCCGGACGGGTTCGGCTTCAACTCCCGTCCCCGCCAACGGGTGTCCGGCGGGTACAGGACGGCCGCGTGCTCGGCGGTGACGATGCGGTGGCGCGGGTGGCGGGGGGTCAACGCACGCGTGGAGTGGTACGCGGAGGCCAAGGTCGCCTGCTGGACGCCGAGTTGGGCGATCCTGGCGCCCGCCTCCGGGTCGCCGTTGACGTCCCAGGGATAGACGAACGCCGACGCCTTCACGCGCCCTCCTCGATCCGCGATGCGACCTGTGACTCGATCTCCGGCTCGACCTCCGACTCGACCTCCGACTCGATCAACGCGTAGCCGCGCTCGATGAGTTGGGCCAGCTGCTTGACGTGGTCCTCGGTCGGTTCCGTCAGCGGCGGGCGGACCTCGCCGACATCCAACCCCCGCATCCGCACCCCCGCCTTGACGAGCGAGACGGCGTAACCGCGGCCCTGGGCGCGCAGTTCGACGAACGGCAGGTAGAAGCCGTCCAGGATGCGGTTCGCCGTGGTGTCGTCGCCGGTGGCCAGCGCGCGGTGGAAGGCGAGCGCGATCTCGGGGACGAAGCAGAACACGGCGGAGGAGTAGAGGGTGATACCGATGCCCCGGTAGGCGAGCTGGGTCTGTTCGGCGGTCGGGAGGCCGTTGAAGTAGAGGAAGTCGCCCGGGACTTCGGCGCGCACCGTGCTCACGATCCGCTGCATCAGGTCGAGGTCGCCGAGCCCGTCCTTGAAGCCGATGATGCCCTCGGTGCGGGCGAGTTCGACCACCGTGGCGGGCGTGAAGACGGCGTTGTCGCGCTGGTAGACGATGACGGGCAGCGCGGTCGCCGCGGCCACCTCGCGGTAGTGCCGCAGCAGCCCCTCCTGCCCGGCGACCACGAGGTACGGCGGCATGGCGAGCAGCCCGTCCGCCCCGGCGGCCTCCGCGAGCCGTGCGTACCGTACGGCGAGCGCGGTGCCGTAGCCCGCGCCCGCGACCACCGGCACCCGGCCCTCGGCCGCCTCCACGGCGGCCCGCACGCACGCCTCGAACTCCTCGGGCAGCAGCGCGTGGAACTCCCCGGTGCCGCAGCACGCGAACACGGCGGCGGCCCCGGCCTCGACGCCCCGGCGGACATGCGCGCGGTAGACATCGAGATCGACGGAGCCGTCGGGGCCGTACGCGGTGACGGGGAAGAACAGCGGCCCGCTGGGGATACTGAGCCGGTCGGCGAGAGGGGCTGGCGTCACGGGCTCTCCCTTGAAACAAGCGCGTACGTTCTTCTGATCAACGTCTACATTTCTGAACAGCCCCACCCTAAGGATCTGCCTCAGGGTGGGTCAAGCAGGCAAATGAGCAAGAAGGAAGCGGATTTCCCAGGTCCACGCCACACTTGACGGGCATGGCGGGCGATCCTTAGCGTGTCCATGCATGTGAATATCATTCATGGATGAGGTCAGCCATCCACTGTCGATCCCAAGGAGACCGAGGATGCCCGCTCCCCGCACCGTTCTGCTCACCGGCGCCGCAGGCGGGCTCGGCACCCTGATGCGGGACCTGCTCCCCTCCTACGGCTACGAGCTGCGGCTGCTCGACCTCCGCCCGATCGAGGGCGAGCCGGACGCGATCACCGCCGACCTCTCCGACCGGGCGGCGCTTCGCGAAGCCGTGCGGGGCGTCGACGCGATCATCCATCTCGCGGGCATCTCCCTGGAAGCCTCCTTCGACAAGATCCTCAAGTCGAACATCGAGGGCACGTACAACCTCTACGAGGCCGCCCGCGAGGAGGGCGTCCCCCGCGTCGTCTTCGCCTCCTCCAACCACGCGGTCGGCTACACCCCGAGGCCCCGAGCCGGAGACCCACTCATCCCGATCGACACCCCGCACCGCCCCGACACCTTCTACGGCCTGTCGAAGTCCTTCGGCGAGGACCTGGCGCAGCTCTACTGGGACAAGCACGGCCTGGAGACCGTCTCCGTCCGCATCGGCTCCTGCTTCGCCGAGCCCAGCAGCGTGCGCATGCTGTCCGTCTGGATGAGCCCGGCCGACGGCGCCCGCCTCTTCCACGCGGCCCTGACCGCCGAGAACGTCCAGCACACGGTCGTCTACGGCTCCTCCGCCAACACCCGCCTGTGGTGGGACCTGTCGACCGCGCGGGCGCTCGGTTACGAACCCCAGGACGACTCCGAGCCGTACGCCGAGAAGATCGTCGCCGAACAGGGCGAGCTCCGGCCGGACGTCGAGGCACACGCCTATCTCGGTGGCCACTTCGTGAACGACCCGCCGATCTGGCCGTACTGACCCGGGCGGTACCGATACGGGCGGTACTGACACGGGCCGTACTGACACGGGCCGTACATCCGGTCGTACCGACGGGAAAAGGCACTCCGGAGACGCGGGCGGGCACCGAACGGGCCCGCCCGCAGGCATGTTCGGGCACGGACGCTGCCCGATCTCACGCCCCGGCGCACAGCCGCGCAGGTCCGCGACGGGCACAGCGCCCGGCATACGGTCACACACGGGCAGCATCGGGCGTGCAACAGGCCTGGTCAGTGCCGCGCACCCGCTGTAGAACTTCCCCCAAGGGTCGCACCGGGCCCGAACGGGCAGTACTCCGGATGAGCGGGAAGGCGGTGTCGGCCATGGGCACGAGTTCGGCGGAGGAGCGTCAGCGGGAGATCGTGCGGGCCGCGCGCCGCACCGGCTCGGTCGACGTCACCGCGCTCGCCGCCGAGCTGGGCGTGGCCAAGGAGACCGTACGGCGCGATCTGCGCGCCCTGGAGGACCACGGGCTGGTCCGCAGGACCCATGGCGGCGCCTACCCCGTGGAGAGCGCCGGTTTCGAGACGACGCTCGCCTTCCGCGCCACCAGCCATGTCCCGGAGAAGCGCCGGATCGCGGTCGCCGCGGCCGAGCTGCTCGGGGACGCCGAGACCGTCTTCGTCGACGAGGGCTTCACCCCACAGCTCATCGCCGAGGCGCTGCCCAGGGACCGGCCGCTGACCGTGGTCACCGCGTCCCTGCCCGTGGCGGGCGTGCTCGCCGAGTCGGAGAACACGTCGGTACTGCTGCTCGGCGGCCGGGTCCGGCACGGCACCCTGGCCACCGTGGACCACTGGACGACGAAGATGCTCGCCGGCTTCGTCCTCGACCTCGCCTTCATCGGCGCCAACGGCATCTCCCGCGAACACGGCCTGACCACACCCGACCCCGCCGTCAGCGAGGTCAAGGCCCAGGCCATCCGCGCCGCCCGGCGCACCGTGTTCGCGGGCGTGCACACCAAGTTCGGGGCGGTCAGCTTCTGCAGGTTCGCCGAGATCGGCACCCTGGAGACGATCGTCACGAGCACGCTGCTCCCGTCGGCCGAAGCCCACCGCTACTCGTTGCTGGGGCCACAGGTCATACGCGTCTAGAGCGTCACGAGCGTCCAGAACGCCGTTTGGAATTCCAACCGAGTCACTACGTAGGGCGCAGCCATGCCCGGCGACGCCTTTGTCACCCCATAAGTCCAACTCCCCTTACTGCAGGAGCGATCCATGCGAACCCAGAGCCGACGACGGCCGCCGCGAGCCACGCTCGCCCTGGCCGCCGTAGGGACGCTGCTCGCCCCGCTGCTCTCCGGCTGCTGGGTCGGAGCGGGCGGCGCCGGATCCGGCGGCAACTCGATCAACGTCCTGATGGTCAACAACCCCCAGATGACCGAACTCCAGAAGCTGGCCCCGCACTTCACGAAGGAGACCGGCATCAAGGTCAACTTCACGGTGCTACCTGAGAACGACGTCCGCGACAAGATCAGCCAGGACTTCGCCAACCAGGCCGGCCAGTACGACGTGGCGACGCTCTCCAACTACGAGATCCCGATCTACGCCCGCAACGGCTGGCTGCACGAGATGGACTCGTACGTCGCGAAGGACCCGGCCTACGACGAGCAGGACATCCTCAAGCCGATGCGGGAGTCCCTGACTGCGGACGACGGCAAGCTCTACGGGCAGCCGTTCTACGGCGAGTCGTCCTTCCTGATGTACCGCAAGGACGTGTTCGCCGCCAAGAACCTCACGATGCCCGCGCACCCGACCTGGACCCAGGTGGCCGACCTGGCCGCCAAGGTCGACGGCGCGAAGCCGGGCATGAAGGGCATCTGCCTGCGCGGGCTGCCCGGTTGGGGGGAGTTGATGGCGCCCCTGACCACCGTCGTGAACACCTTCGGCGGCACCTGGTTCACCAAGGACTGGAAGGCACAGCTCGACTCCCCGGCGTTCGAGAAGGCGACGCAGTTCTATGTCGACCTCGTCCGCAAGCACGGCGAGTCCGGCGCGGCCCAGTCCGGCTTCGCCGAGTGCCTCAACAACCTCACCCAGAGCAAGGTCGCCATGTGGTACGACGCCACCTCGGCGGCGGGCTCGCTGGAGGCCAAGGGCTCCCCGGTGAAGGGCAAGATCGGCTACGTCCCCGCGCCGGTCGAGAAGACCAAGTCCTCCGGCTGGCTGTACACGTGGGCCTGGGGCATCCAGAAGGCGTCCCACAACTCGGACAAGGCCTGGAAGTTCGTGTCCTGGGCGTCCAGCAAGCAGTACGAGCAGCTGGTCGGCGACACGGACGGCTGGTCGAACGTGCCGGCCGGCAAGCGCGCCTCGACGTACACGAACCCGGACTACGTCAAGGAGGCCGCCGCCTTCCAGGAGATGACGAAGGCGGCCATCGAGGGCGCCAAGCCCAACGACCCCGGCGTGCAGCCGCGGCCCGCGCCCGGCATCCAGTTCGTCGACATCCCCGAGTTCACCGACCTCGGTACGAAGGTCTCGCAGGAGATCAGTTCGGCCATCGCCGGACGGCAGTCCGTCGAGTCGGCCCTGAAGAAGTCCCAGAAACTCGCCGAGCAGATCTCCAAGGAGTACGAGGGACGATGACCGCCACGACAACGGCCCCTCTGGCCGCCACTCCGACCCGCACCGCGCGACAGCCATCGGACAAGCTGCGCGCCTGGGCCACCCGTGCCCCACTGCTCCCCGCCCTGGTCTTCATGATCGTCGTGACCCAACTCCCGTTCGTGGCCACGCTGGTGATCTCGTTCTTCGACTGGAACGCCCTCTACCCGAAGGCCCGGCACTTCACCGGTCTCGACAACTACCACCAGGTCCTGACCGACGCCGACCTGCGCCACTCGGTGTGGACGACCATCCTGCTCACCGTGGCGGTGGTGCTGGCCAGCCTGGTCCTGGGACTGCTGCTGGCGCTGCTCCTGGACCGGAAGTTCCGCGGCCGGGGCTTCGTCCGCACGCTGCTGATCGCCCCGTTCCTGGTGGTGCCGGTGGCCGCGGCCCTGCTCTGGAAGCATGTGCTCTACAACCCTGAATACGGCCTGCTCAATGGGCTGTTGCACTATGTGGGCGGCCCACAGCCGGACTGGATCTCCAACACTCCGCTGCTCGCCGTGGAAGCGTCGCTCGTGTGGCAGTGGACGCCGTTCATGATGCTGATCCTGCTGGCCGGGCTGCAGAGCCGCGACCAGCAGCAGATCGAGGCCGCGAAGGTGGACGGCGCGAACGACTGGCAGGTCTTCCGCTATCTGACCCTCCCGCACCTGCGCCGCTACCTCGAACTCGGCGGTCTGCTGGGCTCGATCTACATCGTCCAGAACTTCGACGCGGTCTTCACCATCACGTCGGGCGGCCTGGGCACCGCCAACCTGCCCTACACCGTCTACCAGAGCTTCTACCAGGCCCACGAGAACGGCCTCGCCTCGGCGGCCGGCGTCCTGGTCGTCATCGGCTCGATCATCATCGCGACCTTCGCCCTGCGCGTCGTGTCGTCCCTGTTCCGTGAGGAGGCGTCCCACGCATGAGCAGTGTCGCCGTACGCGTGCGTGCCCGCCGCAAAGGAGCGGGCCTCGGCCTGGTGGCCTGGCTGCTCGGCATCGTGTTCTTCCTGCCCATCGCCTGGATGGCGCTGACGTCCTTCCACTCGGAGACGGACGCGGCGACCAACCCGCCGTCCTTCGGGGCCGCCCTCACCCTGGACGGCTACCGGGACTTCTTCGGCACCGGAGGCGGCGCGAGCCCCTGGCCCGCGCTGGTCAACTCGCTGGTCGCGTCCGTGGCTTCGACGGTCTTCGTGCTGCTGCTGGCGTTCCCGGCGGCCTACGCGCTGTCGATCCGCCCGGTGAAGAAGTGGACCGACGTCCTGTTCTTCTTCCTCTCCACGAAGATGCTCCCCGTGGTGGCCGGCCTGCTGCCGATCTACCTGTTCGCGAAGAACGCCGGGATGCTGGACAACATCTGGCTCCTGGTCATCCTCTACACCTCGATGAACCTGCCGATCGCGGTGTGGATGATGCAGTCCTTCCTCGCCGAGGTCCCGGTCGCCGTCATCGAGGCGGCACAGATCGACGGCGCCCGGCTGCCGACCATCCTCGCGCGCGTGGTGGCCCCGATCTCCCTCCCGGGTATTGCCGCGACAGCCCTCATCTGCTTCATCTTCAGCTGGAACGAGCTGCTGTTCGCCCGGGTCCTCACGGGTGTGGTCGCGGAGACCGCCCCGGTGTTCCTGACCGGCTTCATCACCAGCCAGGGCCTGTTCCTGGCGAAGGTGTGCGCCGCGTCGCTCGTCATCTCCCTGCCGGTGCTCGCCGCGGGGTTCGCCGCCCAGGACAAGCTGGTCCAGGGCCTCTCCTTGGGAGCCGTGAAATGAAGGCCGCCGTCATCGAGTCCGTGGGCCGCGCCGTCGTCACCGAGGTCCCGGACCCGACGCCGGGCCCCCGCGAGGTCGTCGTCGAGGTCGCCGCCTGCGGGCTGTGCGGCACCGATCTGCACATCCTCCAGGGCGAGTTCGCGCCCAAGCTGCCGATCGTGCCGGGCCACGAGTTCGCCGGCGAGATCGTCGCGGTCGGCACCCAGGTCACCGAGGTCTCCGTCGGCGACCAAGTGGCCGTAGACCCATCCCTCTACTGCTACGAGTGCCGGCAGTGCCGCAACGGACACAACAACCTCTGCGAACGCTGGGCCGCGATCGGCGTCACCACGGCGGGCGGCGCGGCCCAGTACGCACTCGCCCCGGTGGCGAACTGCGTGAAGCTCCCCGAGCACGTACGCACCCAGGACGCGGCCCTCGTGGAACCGCTCTCGTGCGCGGTGCGCGGCTACGACGTCCTCAAGTCCCGCCTCGGCGCACACGTTCTGATCTACGGCTCCGGGACCATGGGCCTGATGATGCTGGAGCTGGCCAAGCGCACCGGCGCGGCGAGCGTCGACATCGTGGACCTGAACCCGGCCCGCCTGGAGACCGCCCGCACGCTCGGTGTCTCCGGCTCCGCGGCGAACGCGGACGAGCTGGACCGGCCGCAGGGCTGGGACCTCGTCGTCGACGCGACCGGCAACGCGGCGGCGATCCAGGACGGCCTGGAGCGGGTGGCGAAGGCGGGCACGTTCCTCCAGTTCGGGGTGGCCGACTACGCGACCCGGGTGTCGATCGACCCGTACCGCATCTACAACCAGGAGATCACCATCACCGGCTCCATGGCGGTGCTGCACAGCTTCGAACGGGCGGCGGAGCTGTTCGCGAACGGCGTCCTGGACCCGGAGATCTTCATCAGCGACCGGATCGAGCTGGAGCGGTATCCGGAGGCGCTGGAGCAGTTCGCGGCGGGGGTGGGCCGGAAGATCGTGGTGATTCCCTAGTCCGCAGAAGGGATCAGGAGAGTCCGCAGGAGGGATCAAGGGCGGTTTCGAGCCGGTGGTGCCAAGAGTTGGCCAATTGGTCGCTTGGTAAGGGAACGGCAAAATGGTCTCGGTCGTTCACGAGTCATGACAGCTATGACCCCCGGCTCGAACATCCCTCTCTCCGCCGCGCGCGTGACGGTGGACGTCGCCGCCCCGGTGCGGCTCGACGTATCGGGCCTGCTGCTCACGGGCGACGGCAAGGTGCGCTCCGACGACGACTTCATCTTCTACAACCAGCCGACGGGCCCCGGCGTGACCTACCGCTCCGGCGGCGGTACGGCACCCGACGCGATCACCGTCGACACCGGCGCCGTCCCGCCGGGCATCGAGAAGATCGTCGTCACCGCCAGTCCGGACGCGGCCGGCCAGAGCTTCCAGGGCATCGAACCCACGGCCACGATCCGCGACGCGGACGACAACAGCGTCCTGGGCACCTTCACGCCCCCGCAGCTCGGCGCCGAGACGGCACTCGTGGTCGTCGAGATCTATCTGCGCAACGGCGTCTGGAAGGCCCGCGCGGTAGGCCAGGGCTACGCGAACGGCCTGGCGGGCATCGCCACGGACTTCGGCGTCTCGGTGGAGGAGCCGGCTCCGGCACCGGCTCCGGTGGCCCCGCCCACCCCCACGGTGCAGACCCCGGTGACGCCTCCCGTACCGCAGGCTGCCGCTACTCCCCCGCCGCCGCCCGCCGCACCGCCGCTCGGCGCCGGAAAGATCAACCTCGACAAGGGCCGCGTCAGCCTCCAGAAGAACCAGACGGTGTCCCTGGTCAAGGGTGGCCGCCCGCTCCTCTCCCAGGTCAAGATGGGCCTCGGCTGGGAGCCCGCGTACGGCGGTAAGGACATCGACCTGGACGCCTCGGTCATCGCCTACGGCCCGCAGCGCAACCACGTCGACAGCTGCTACTTCGGCAAGCTGTCGATTCTGAACGGCGCGATCAAGCACTCCGGTGACAACCTCACGGGCGAGGGCGGCGGTGACGACGAGGTGATCGTGGTCGACCTCGGCCGCATCCCCCAGGAGGTCACCGGCCTGGTCTTCACGGTCAACTCCTTCTCCGGCCAGAAGTTCACCGAGGTCGCCAAGGCCTACTGCCGCCTCCTGGACGCCGCGACCGGCGAGGAACTGGTCCGCTTCGACCTCACCAACGCCGAGTCCCAGACCGGCGTCATGATGGCCAAGCTGGTCAAGCAGTTCACCGGCGAGTGGGACATGACCGCGATGGGCGACTTCGTGAAGTCCCGCACGGTGAGGGGGATGGTGAAGCCGGCGGCCCAGGCGCTGTAACCACCACACACAGTCCTACGACCGCTGCGGGCGCCCCTCCCGAGGGGCGCCCGGCGTTCACTCCGACTGGGCGGCGGGCCGTAGCCCGTCCGCCAGCAGGGACAGATAGCGGCGGATGTACTTCCCCTGCCCGTTCGCCAACTCCGAGGCCGTGGACACCCCGTGGGCCAGTCGCAGGACCTCGATCGGCTCGATGTCCTGACGCAGGGTCCCCTCCCGCTGCGCCGCCTCCACCAGCCGCTGCGCCGCGCCCTTCATATGCGCACCGCAGGCCGTGAGCGCGAGATTGGCGCCGTCCGTCACTGCCGAGCCCAGCAGGGCCTTCATGCCGCGCACCTGGATCGTGCCGACGCACACCTCGTACAGCCACTCGGCCAGCGCCTCGCCCGGGGGCAGTTCCTTCGCGAGTTCGTCGGCGCGGGTCCCGAGCGCCTCGATCCGGTCGACGTAGGCCGCCTCCAGCAGCGCCTGCCGGGTGGGGAAATGCCGGTACAGCGTCCCTGACCCGACGCCCGCGCGCTTGGCGATGTCGTCGAGGGACGCGTTCTCCCCGTGCTCGGCGAAAGCCTCCGCCGCCACCTTCAGCAGCCGCTCATAGTTGCGCCGGGCGTCCGCGCGCATGGGTCTGACCTGCGCCATCCAGATACTCCTTGCGAACCGGGGACTGTCTCCGTATCTTACCGAGTACTAAACGGAGACAGTCCCCGCTTACCGCTGTGTTCGTCGCCGGGCAGTCCGTGCTGCCCGCATGCTCTTCACGCGGGGACGCCAGACCGGGAGAACTCCATGTCCACCCCGTCCGCACCGTCCACCACCGCCGATGCTCTCTCCGCACCACCCCGACCCGCCAGGCTCGGCACCGTCCTCTTCGTCGTCGTGACCGCCTACTTGATGGTCGGCGTCGACTCCACCGTCGTCAACGTCGCGCTGCCCGACATCCAGAAGGATCTCGGCTTCAGCCCCACCGGGCTGTCCTGGGTCCTCAACGCCTACACGCTCGCCTTCGGCGGGCTGCTTCTGCTGGGCGGCCGGGTCGGAGACATCGCCGGCCGCCGCCGTACGCTCACGATCGGCGCCCTCCTCTTCGCGACCTCGTCGCTCCTCGGCGGACTCGCGACCGACAGCGCCTGGCTGCTCGCGGCCCGCGCGCTGCAGGGTGTGGGTGCCGCGCTCATCGCGCCCAACACGCTCGCCCTGATCACCACCAACTTCCCGGAGGGCCCGCGCCGTCACCACGCGCTCGGCATCTACACCTCCATGGCCGGCATCGGCGCCTCGATAGGCCTGGTCATCGGCGGCATGCTGACCTCCTGGGCGTCCTGGCGCTGGTCCCTGCTGATCAACGTGCCGATCGGTGTCGTCGTGGCCCTGGCGCTCCCTCGCTTCGTCGGCGAAACCCCGCGTCACGCAGGGCAGTTCGACGCGGCGGGTGCGCTCACCGGCACCGCCGGGATGACCTCGCTGGTGTACGCGTTCATCAGGGTCTCGTCGGACGGATGGGGCGATGCGCAGGCGCAGTTGGGGTTCAGTTTCGCGGCGGCCCTGCTGGCGGGATTCACGCTGGTCGAGTCCCGTGCCGCCCAACCCATCATGCCGCTGCGGCTGTTCGCGAGCCGCAACCGCGCGGGCGGCTACGCGGGCGTCCTGCTGTTGCCGGCGGGTATGTTCGGCGCGTTCTACTTCCTCACCCTGATCAGCCAACGGGTCCTGGACTACAGCCCGTTGCGCGCGGGCTTCGCGTTCCTGCCGATGACCCTGGTGATGTTCACCGTCGTCCGCTTCGTACCGCGCCTGCTGGCCCGCTTGGGCGCCAAGCCGGTCCTGCTCACCGGCATGGCCCTGCTCGTCGTATCGGCGGCGTGGCTGTCGCAACTCCGCCCGGACGACGGCTACTTGACCGGTCTGCTGGGCCCGCTGCTCCTGCTCGGCGTGGGCGTCGGTCTCAGCTTCATGCCGCTCAACGCGACGATCCTCGCGGGCATCCAGCCCCGCGAGGCGGGCGCCGCGTCCGGTCTCCTCCAGACCCTGCAGTGGCTCGGCGGCACCCTCGGACTGTCCATCCTGGTCACGGTGTTCGGCACGGCGACCCGGCATGCGACCGGGTCACCGTCCGAGATCCTCGTCCACGGCTCGGCCCGGGCGTTCGGCGTCGGCGCGCTGATCGCCCTGACGGCGCTGCTGGTGTCGGCGTTCGTGATCACCGGCAGGAAGGCCGAGGGGGCCGGGAGGGCTGTCGCGAAGGCTCCCTAGAACAGGGCGCTGTACGCGTTCAGCGCGGGCTGGCCGCCGAGGTGGGCGTAGAGCACGGTGGAGTCGGCGGTGATCTCGCCGCGGGCGACCAGGTCGATCATCCCGGCCATGGACTTGCCCTCGTACACGGGGTCGGTGACCATCCCCTCGGTGCGGGCGGCGAGGCGCATCGCCTCCAGGGTGGTCTCGTCCGGGATGCCGTAGACGCCGGCGTGGTAGCGGTCGTCGAGTTCGACGTCGTCCAGGGTCAACTCACGCTTGACGCCGATCAGTTGGGCGGTGCCCTGGGCGATGCGGGCCACCTGCTCGCGGGTCTCGGCGGGCTTCGCCGAGGCGTCGATGCCGAGCACCCGGCGCTCGCGCCCGCCCGCCTCCTCGATCGACCGGAACCCGGCGACCATGCCGGCCTGCGTGGAGCCGGTCACCGAGCACACCACCACGGTGTCGAAGAAGACGCCCAACTCCTCTTCCTGCTGGGCGACTTCGTGGGCCCAGTTGGCGAAACCGAGCCCGCCGAGGGGGTGGTCGGAGGCGCCGGCCGGGATGGCGTACGGCTTGCCGCCGCTCTCCTCGACCTCCCGCAGCGCCTGCTCCCAGCTCTCCTTGAAGCCGATGCCGAACCCGGCCTTCACCAGCCGTACGTCGGCTCCGGCGAGCCGGCTGATCAGGATGTTGCCGACCTTGTCGTAGACGGAGTCGGGCCACTCCACCCAACTCTCCTGGATCAGCACGCACTTGAGCCCGGCGCGGGCGGCGCAGGCCGCGACCTGGCGGGTGTGGTTGGACTGCACGCCGCCGATCGAGACGAGGGTGTCGCAGCCCTTCGCGAGGGCGTCGGCGACGAGGTACTCCAGCTTGCGGGTCTTGTTGCCGCCGTACGCGACACCGGAGTTGCAGTCCTCGCGCTTGGCCCACAGGGCGGCGCCGCCGAGGTGCGCGGTGAGGCGCTCCAGCGGGTGGACGGGCGAGGGGCCGAAGAGGAGGGGGTAACGGTCGTACGAGGAAAGGGACATGAGGTCTCCAGGGTCAGTCGGCGTCGGCCAGGTCCGCGAGGGTGTGCCAGATGTCGGCCGTGACGCGGACCGCACCGTCCGGGTCACCTTCGGCGCAGGCCTCGATCAGCCGCTCGTGCAGTCCGGCCGAGCGGCATGAGCCGCCCTCGCCGAAGCGTCGTCGCTCCAGTCGGCGGATGAGCGGGGTGTAGCGGGCGATGGTGGCGGCGGCGGCGCGATTGCCGCTCACCCGCACCGGTACGTCGTGGAGTTCGTCGTCGGCGCGCAGGGCCGCGTCCACGTCACCGGCGGCCACGGCGGCGGCGAACCGGTCGTTGGCCGCGCGCATCACGTCAACGTCCGTGTCCCGAAGGAGGGGTACGGCGACCCGCGTCACCAACTCGTGCATGGCCCCGACCACGGCGGCGGCGTCCCGCACCTCGGCGGCCACGACCGGCGTCACCCGGGTGTAGCTCTGTGGCTTGCTCTCCAGCAGCCCCTCCTCCACCAGCCGCGAGAACGCCTCGCGTACCGGCGCCCGCGACAGCCCGAGCCGCTCGGCGAGATCGGCGTCCCGCACCACCGCGCCGGGCTCGATGTCACCGGTGACGATGGCGTCGCGGATCGCTTCGTAGGCGCGGTCGCGGAGGAGGGTGCGCGGGACGGGGTGCAGGGCGCTCATGAACTGAAATGTTAGATGTCAATCGCCCGTCGGACAAGGGTGCGCCCGCTCGGACATGGGAGTGGCCCGCACGTCCCGTGGAAGTGCGGGCCACTCCTCCGCTCTCAGGCCGCCCAGGGCCAGTCCGCGTCCCGGGCCGACTCCAGCAGCGGCACCATCCGGAAGGCCGCGTCCGAGAGGCCGCCGAAGGTGTGCCGGTTGGCCGTGCCGGACGGACCGTGGCCCGCCCGGTACCCGGCGAGGTTCCAGGTGTAGACCGGCACGTGGGCCGGGACCTGCTCGGTCGGGTCGCCGTAGTGGCTGTACGAAGTCTGCTCGTCGGTGATGATCAGCACCCGGTCCTGGCCCCGGTAGTGCGAGCGGACCGCCGAGGTGGTGTCGGTGCCGCCCAGGTCGCCGAAGCGGCCCAGGATCTTGAGCACCGACTCGCCCGCGCCGAAGTCGAGGCGCTTGCTCGTGGTGCCGAACTCGACGAGGTCAGCGTCCGCCGTCCGCAGCGCGAGCGCCGTGCCGAAGATCGCCGCCGCGTCGGCCCGGTTGAGCTCCGAACGGTCGGACAGCCGCGAGTAGAACATCGAGCCCGAGCGGTCCACGAGCACCAGCGTGCGGCCCGGCAGCGCGGGCACGTTGGCCAGCGAGTGGCCGAGCGCCCGCTCCAGCGGGTACGACCAGCGCAGCGAGGGCGCGTGCCGGTACGCGGCGAGGTAGCGGAACGGGAACTGCCGCGAGCGCGCGACCTCCGCCGGGTCGCTGATCTTGGTCGCGACCCGGGCCGCGACCTCGTCGGAGACCCCGGCCTCGTCGAAGTTCCGGAGATTCCCGACGAGCGCCATCGAACCCATGGACGGGATGACCGCCTCCCAGGCCGCCTTGTCCATCGGGCCCTGGAGCCAGCCGGCCAGCGCCTCCCACGTCATCCCGGCCGCCGCGAGCCGCTCGGCACCGTCGGCCGCCATGACGACAGCGCGCCGCCGCTCGACCGGCAGCGCCATCAACTCGCGGTGCGCGGTGAGGACTTGGTTCGACGCGGGCGGTACGGCGGTGTCCGGGTGGTGCCGGCGGTCCAGCGCGTACTGGAACAGCTCGCCCTGCCACGCCTTGTCCGGGTCCGGCGCCGCGTGCACCAGGTTGAGGATGTCGCCGAAGCGGTAGCCCTTGGCCGCGGTGTCGTACTTGAGCAGCGACTTGCCGCCGTAGAGACGTCGTACGGCGTCGGCGACACCGCGCTTGACGGGCTTCGGGATGGCACGGCCGTAGCGCGCGGTCCAGTACGCGAGCAACTCGCCGGGCTCGTCCGGGCGCCGGAGCACGGAGTCGACGACCTGCCGGTTCGAGGGGCCGTCGGTGGCCCCGGCGTCGAGGCGGGCCTTCACGTACTCGGCGGCGCCCACGACGGCGGCCGTACGGAGGTTGCCCTCGCCGCGCAGCCAGCCGATGAGGCCGGCCGTCCAGGTCGGGTCGGTGACGGCGAGTTCGCGCACGAGGGTCGCGAAGCGGTCGTCGCGGTCGGCGCCGGACTCGTAGAAGGTCTGCTGGGAAACGAAGTTGGCGACGGCGAGCAGGAAGAGCTCGGAGCGCGCGTCGCGCTCACTGCCCCGGCCGCCCTGGTAGGTACGGAGCACTCGGCCCGTGGAGGTGACCCGCGAAGTGGGCTGGGCCTTCGCCGCCTTGGTGTTGAAACGCGGCATGGTGAATTCCCCCCGAATTCATTGTCCCTTGTTCCTCGGAACCAGGTTTTTTCGGAGGAAGACGCAGCGAAAGGTGGATGCCCGAGATCAGAAAGCGGCGACGGACTTATCAGATGCTCTACCCAATTGAGCTACACCGACCGGAAGTCGATGACGGGACTCGAACCCGCAACCGTCTGGCCCAATGAAGTAACCGTTGCCTGCGCACCGGGCACCCACCATGAGCTGCGCCTCCCGAGATCAAGAACGGCTGCGGTGTTTTGTTCGGTTTCAGCGAAGTAACCGCCGCCTTCGCACCGGGAGGTGCGTGCTGTTGTGATCTCAGAGTAGGAGGCACAGCTCTGGAAGGGCCAACCAATTAAATACGCGCGGGAGTTCAGCCGCGCTTCTGCCGCTTCCACGGTCCCGTGATCGCCAGCATGATCCCCGGAGTCTGGATGTTCGCGTACAGGGTCTTGCCGTCGGGCGAGAAGGTCACGCCGGTGAACTCGCTGTACTCCGGCTTCTCTTGGGTGCCGATGTTGAGTTCGTTGCGGGCGATCGGGTACGTGCGGCCGCTGTCGGTCGCGCCGAACAGGTGCTGGACGCCCTCGCCGTCCTCGGCGATGACGAGGCCGCCGTAGGGCGAGACGGTGATGTTGTCGGGGCCGTCGAACGCGCCGTCCACGGACGGGTCGGGGTTCACGCCGATCAGGACCTTGAGGGTGAGGGTGCGGCGCTTGGGGTCGTAGAACCAGACGGCGCCGTCGTGCTGGACGGGGCTCTCCGTGCGGGCGAAGGAGGAGACGATGTACGTGCCGCCGTCACCCCACCACATGCCCTCCAGCTTGCGGGCGCGGGTGATCTCGCCGGTGGCGAACTGCTTGCGGACCGACACCGACTTCGCGTCGCGGTCGGGGACGGTCACCCAGTCGACGCCGTAGACCGTGCCGATCTTCGTGGCGCGGGAGAGGTCGTCGACGAACTTGCCGCCGGAGTCGAAGCACTTGAAGGCCTGGAGGACGCCCGCGTCGTCGGCGAGGGTGCGGAGCTTGCCGCGGCCGTGGTGGAAGTGCTGCGGCGGGGTCCAGCGGTAGAGGAGGCCGTTCGGGCCCGATGCGTCCTCGGTCAGGTACAGGTGGCCGCGCTTCGGGTCGACCACCACCGCCTCGTGGGCGTAGCGGCCAAGTGCCTTGATGGGCTTGGGGTTCCGGTTGGCGCGGCGGTCCACCGGGTCGACCTCGAAGACGTAACCGTGGTCCTTGGTGAAGCCGTTGGTGCCGGCCTTGTCCTCGGTCTCCTCGCAGGTGAGCCAGGTGTCCCAAGGGGTGTTGCCGCCCGCGCAGTTGGTGGCGGTACCGGCGATGCCGACCCACTCGGCGACGTGGTCGCGGCGGACCTCGACGACCGTGCAGCCGCCGGCCGCGGCGGGGTCGTAGACGAGGCCCTCGGTGAGCGGGACGGGGTGGGGCCACTGGGCGCGGGGGCCGGCCAGCTCGTGGTTGTTGACCAGGAGGGTGGCGCCGCGCGGGCCGTCGAAGGTGGACGTGCCGTCGTGGTTGGAGGGGGTGAACTCGCCCGACTCCAGCTTGGTTTTCCCGCTGTGGGTGATGACGCGGTATTTGAAGCCGGCGGGGAGGGCGAGGAGGCCGTCCGGGTCGGCGAGCAGCGGGCCGTAGCCGACGCCGGGGTGCTGGTGTCCGTGTCCGTATTCGGCCGCGGACTGCTCGCTGTCGGTGTCGGTGGACGCGAGGGCGTTGGGCGCGGTGGCGAGGGCGCCGACGCTGCCCGCCAGCGCGACCCCGGCACCGGTCATCGCGGACTTGGCGGTGAAATCCCTGCGGGTGAGCGACATGCGTGTCTCCTGTGACGGTGGGTGTGCCGTGGAGGGTGGCGGACCTCGGTCGGCGCCACGCTTCCGCCCATGTCTGAACACGAGTTGAACGCGAGGCGACATCGTCTGCCTCTCTTCCATGAATCCGTATGCACCGACCCACGGGACCCAAAAGTCCCGCGCTTCGGAAGAATCGAGTGGGCGCATTGCGAAAGCAAGGTCAAAAGGCATGAGCAGGACGGAAAGTATGGATCAGGACGAAATTCGTGATTCATTTCAGATTGCCTTGACTCCGCCCGCCCTCCGGCCATAGACCTGAAGAGCACACCGCGGAAGGCCGGTTCACGAATCCGGCCCGTGTGAGCGGGAAGTGCCCCTTGAACGGCCCTTTCGAGAAGGCGCGATCGCAGCAGCCCTAAGGGACCAAGAGCCGTAACCCGATGAGGTGGTCTGGCGTGAGCCAGCCCGAGATGATGCGAGGACCGACCGGCGGCCAGCTGAGTGACAGCTCCCGTCGGCAAGCGAATTCAGACTTCCTGCGGCCGCAGTCGCCGCTGGCCAACGTCGTCGGCTTCGGCCACGGCGTGAAGTGGATCGACGGACAGGCAACGGGCGAGGCGGCCGTGCTGGTGTTCGTGACCCAGAAGGTTCCGGAGTCCCAGCTCCCCGAGCGGGACGTCGTCCCGAGGACGATGGACGACGGCACCCCCACCGACGTCGTCGCGGTCGGCCATGTCGCCGCGCAGCGTCAGCAGCAGCAACGCAGGACCCCGGGCCGCTCCGAGGACCGCGGTACCTCCTACCGGAGCGACGGCAGCACGGCCGAGCAACTCGCCGGCCTCGCGCAGCCGTTGCTGGAAGAGCTCGGCGGGCTCGGACAGTTCGAGCCGCAGCAGCTCAAGCGCCGTATGCGCCCGGCCCGTTCGGGCGTCTCGATCGGCAACGTACGGGTGACCGCGGGCACGTTGGGCACCGTGGTGTACGACTTCCTGCCGGGCGCCTCCGTGGACCCGCCGGGTCCCGGCCTCGGCACCCCCGCGAGGTTCTACGTCCTCTCCAACAATCACGTACTGGCCGACTGCAACCGCGCCCAGCCGGGGAGTTCGATCCTGCAGCCCGGCGCGTACGACGGCGGCACGGACCCGGACGACCGCCTCGCGACCCTGGACCGGTTCATCCCGATCCAGTTCGCGCCGCAGATCCCGGTGGAGCGCCACAACAACGTGGTCGACTGCGCGCTCGGCGCCGTGGACTTCCAGGACGCCACCCGTGAGCAGCACTTCAGCGGTGCGCCGCGCGCCTGGCGGCGCAAGGCCAATGTCTCGGTCGGCGACCTGGTGAAGAAGACCGGCCGTACGACGAACATCAGCTTCGGCCGGATCATCGCGACCGACGTCACGATCGACGTCGGCTACGGCACGGCGGGCACAGCCCGGTTCATGGACCAGGTGCTGACGACGTGCATCTCGGCGGGCGGCGACTCCGGTTCGCTGGTGACCTCCCTCGACGACGTCGCGACCGGTCTGCTCTTCGCGGGCTCCTCGGTCGTCACCGTGGCCAACCACATCGAGAACGTCCGCGCCCTGCTGCGGGTGGAGATCGCCGAGCAGCTGGCCTGACGGTCACTCGGTATCCGTAACGGTCGCTCAACTCCCGTACCGGAAGAGGGAATCAGCATGACCACGCAGGCCAAGCGGCAGAAGAGCCACACCGGCTCCGAGCACCGTTTCCACAATCCCCAGGGCGCGGAGGTCAAGACGCGCGACGAGGCGTTCGCCTCCGAGCAGGACCTGTCCGCCGAGGCGGTCTCCACATCCGCCCGACTGGAGTTGCACAACGGGTCGATGACCTTCGCCATCGAGGTGAAGTACAACCCCGGCACCTACCCGCACGTCGTGACCGGCGGTCGGATCACCTCCGGCATCAGCGGCGCTCCCTGGGACATCACGGGCGGCTTCATGGGCGAGACGATCCGTCTCGACGCGAAGCGCACCGGCCAGGGCGCCCATGCCCACGCGATGACCCTCGTCGGCGAGTTCCAGAACCCGCCGGCCTACCGGGGCACGTACGGCTTCGACGGGGACTCCTCGTCGTTCAGGCACACGACGAGCTACCACTGCTGAGGCGGTGAACCGGAGGGGTGTGGGGAGGTCGACCTCCCCACACCCCTCCGGCATGTCTCAACTCCCTTGCTGGGAACGCGCCTTGAAGGCGGCCTTCCGTGCTTCCTTCGCGATCCGCTTGTCCGGGTGCAGGCGGCCCATCGCCTCCAGGACGTCCGCGGTCGCCGGGTGGTCGACCCGCCAGGCCGCCGCGAAGAACCCGTTGTGCTGCTGGGCCAGGCCCTCGACCAGGGCTTGCAGCTCCTCGGAGTTGCCCTCGGCGGCGAGCTGGGCGGCGACCGTGTCGACGGTGAGCCAGAAGACCAGGTCCTCGGAGGGCGCGGGGACGTCGCTCGCCCCGTGCTCGCTCAGCCAGACCCGGGCGAGGCCGCCGAGTTCGGGGTCGTCGAGCACCTCGCGGAGCGCGGGCTCGGCCTCGTCGCCGACGAGGGAGAGCGCCTGCTGGCAGAGCAGCCGTCGTAGCGGTGCGCCGGTGTCGGCGCCGCGGGCGGCGGCGAGCAACTCCCGTGCCGCGGCGAGGGGTTCACGGCCGGCCAGCCACTGCTCGGTCTCGGCCCGCGCGGCCGCCTGCGGGAACGTCGACGTCCCGTCGAGCAGCGCGTCGGCGCCCTTGTCCGCGAGATCTCCCACGGCGGGGGCGGCGAAGCCGGCTTCGAGGAGGCGGGCGCGCAGGCCGTAGAGGCCGAGGGGGGTGAGGCGGACCATGCCGTAGCGGGTGACGTCGGTCTCGTCGACGGGCGCGGAGGGTCCGTCCGTCAGTTCGTCGGGGTCGGCCATGAGCGCCTCGTCGACGGGCTGGTACTCGACGATGCCGACCGGTTCGAGGAGCCGGAACTGGTCGTCGAGGCGCATCATCGCGTCGGAGACCTGTTCCAGGACGTCGTTGGTGGGCTCGCCCATGTCGCTGGGCACGATCATCGACGCGGCGAGCGCGGGCAGCGGGACGGGGCCGTCGCCGGGGCCGTCCTCGTTGACGGTGAGGAGGTAGAGGTTGCCGAGGACGCCGTCGAGGAACTCGGCCTCCGCCTCGGGGTCCCAGTCGAGTGACGAGAAATCGACCTCGCCGCCCTCGTCCATGGCGTCGCCAAGACCGTCCAGATCGGGCACGCTCGCGTCCGCGAGGAGGGTGTCGAGGGCTCCGAGCCACACCGTGAGGACGTCGCCGGGCGAGCCGGAGGTGAGCAGCGCCAGCTCCTCGCCGGTCGCCACGGTGCCCTCCTCCTCGTCGACGACCTCGACGAGCCCGGTGTCCACGGCGACCCGCCAGGCCTCGCTCGCGTCGGCCGCGGCGTCCTCGCCGGTGAGCCCGAGCAGCTCGGCCGCGGCGGGCAGTTGCTCGTCGACAAGGCTGCCACCGGCGTCGATCCGGGTGTCGGGTCCCGCCCAGCGGGCGAGCCGTGCGGCCCGGGCGAGCAGGGGTGTGGACAGCGCGTCGCGCGCCAGCTCCGCTTCGGAGTGCAGCCGCACCGGCGGCAAGGGGGAGCTGTCTGACATCGGTGGGTTCTCCTAGGGCGCCTCGAAGGCCGTACGACGGTTGTACGACCGCCTTACACGACACACGACTCAGCCGCTCAGCCTAGACGGATTTCGACCCATGCCGCCCGGTTCATGTTCCGGCCACGAGGAGTACATGGCCGAAACCTTGACAACTGAGCGCCCTCGCAATGAGATTGACGCGCGTAGAAATGTCATGGACACCCAATCCAGGTATCTTCTACGCGCGTCGCCACCGCCCCACCGGTTCGCGGCTCCCACCGCCGTATTACCTGTTCTCACCTGTTCCATCACCCTCGTCCCGGCACTCATGCATGTCCCCGGAGGGATCCCGTTGCCGAGCAAGTCCTCCGCGCGCCTCGCCGCGCTGACCGTCGCCGCCGTCTGTTCCGTGGCGTCCACGATCGTTCTCACCTCGCCCGCGCACGCCGACAGCGTGCGCATCCATGACATCCAGGGCACGACCCGGGTGTCCCCGTACGCCGGCCAGAAGGTCGCGGACGTACCGGGCATCGTCACGGGCGTCCGCACGTACGGCTCGTCGAAGGGGTTCTGGTTCCAGGACGCGACCCCGGACGACAACCCGGCCACCAGCGAGGGCGTCTTCGTCTTCACCAGCTCCACGCCGAAGGTCGCCGTCGGCGACTCGGTCACCGTCTCCGGCACGGTCTCCGAGTACGTGCCGGGCGGTGCCTCCACGGGCAACCAGTCGCTGACCGAGATCACCAAGCCGACGGTCACCGTCGTCTCCAGCGGCAACGCCGTTCCGGCCGCCACGGTGATCCGCGACCGGTCCGTGCCGAGCACGTACACGCCGGCCGGCGACACCGCCGCGAGCAATTCGGTCAACGCGCTGACGCTGCAGCCCAAGAAGTACGCCCTGGACTACTACGAGTCCCTTGAGGGCATGAACGTCCAGGTCTCGAACGCCCGCGTGGTCACCGCGACCGACCCGTACGCGGAGCTGTGGGTCACGGTGAAGCCGCACGAGAACGCCACCCAGCGCGGCGGCACGATCTACGGCTCCTACGACGCGCAGAACGGCGGGCGCCTGCAGATCCAGTCGCTGGGCGCGACGGCGGACTTCCCGGTCGTCAACGTCGGCGACAAGCTGACGGGCACCACGGCCGGCCCGCTGGACTTCAACCAGTACGGCGGCTACACCCTCGTCGCGAACGAGATCGGCGCCGTGAAGAGCGGCGGCCTCAAGCGCGAGACGACGAAGAAGCAGTCGAGGAGCCAGCTCGCGGTGGCGACGTACAACGTCGAGAACCTCGACCCGTCGGACGGCACCTTCGCCGCGCACGCCGCCGCGATCGTGAACAACCTGCAGTCCCCCGACATCGTGTCCCTGGAGGAGATCCAGGACAACAACGGTGCCACGGACGACGGCACGGTCGACGCGAGCGTCACGGTGAACAAGCTGATCGACGCGATCGTCGCGGCGGGCGGCCCGAAGTACGACTGGCGCTCGATCAACCCGGTCAACGACCAGGACGGCGGCGAGCCCGGCGGCAACATCCGCCAGGTGTTCCTGTTCAACCCGCAGCGGGTCTCCTTCACCGACCGCGCGGGCGGCGACTCGACGACCGCCGTCGGTGTCACCAAGGTGCACGGCAAGGCCCAACTGACCGCCTCCCCGGGCCGGATCGACCCGGCCAACGCGGCCTGGAGCGCGAGCCGCAAGCCGCTCGCGGGCGAGTTCGTGTTCAAGGGGAGGACGGTCTTCGTGATCGCCAACCACCTGATCTCGAAGGGCGGCGACCAGCCCCTGACCGCGCAGTACCAGCCGGTCACCCGCAGCTCGGAGACCCAGCGCCACGCGCAGGCGACGGCGGTCAACGCCTTCGTCAAGGAGATCCTGGCCGCGCAGAAGGACGCGGACGTCATCACGCTCGGCGACATGAACGACTTCGAGTTCTCCGACACCGCGAAGATCCTCGAAGGCAGGGGCGAGCTGTACTCGGCGATCAAGTCCCTGCCGAAGAACGAGCGTTACACGTACGACTACCAGGGCAACGAGCAGGTCCTGGACCAGATCCTGATCAGCCCGTCGATCCGCAAGGACTGCTTCGAATACGACAGCGTCCACATCAACTCGGAGTTCAACGACCAGATCAGCGACCACGACCCGCAGGTGCTGCGCTTCCAGCCGTAGCACCTACGGGGAGCCACGGGGGGGGGGTGGACGGGGTCTCGCCGACTTGCACCAGGTCAGGCGAAGACCCCGTCCAGCCAGTTCTGCCAGGCGAGTTCGTTCGTCTTGGCGTCGGCGTCCGCGGCGAAGTCGTGGACGCTGACGCCGACCGGCGCACCCCAGTGGTTGCGCCCGAAGAAGCGGATCAACGCACCTTCTGTGCGCAGCCCGATGAAATACGGACTGCGGAAGTCGAGTACGGCGTCCAGGAGTTGGCCCTCGGGCCCGCGCGCCCGCACCCGCGCACCCTCGGCGGCGCCGTCCGCGAGGCCGAGCGCCCGGGCCGCAACTTCCAGCGCGTCAGGGGCAGTTGAGGCATCAGGCCCGTTGAGGGTGGCGAAGGCGACCGGCCGACCGGCGAAGTGGGTCACATACTCGCGCAGGGTGTGCAGGTAGAACGCGTTGTGCTTGCTCGCGCCGTCGTACTGGTTGTCCCAGTCGTCGGTGAAGATCCCGCTGTGCACATACCGCACCCACGCCCGCCGGCCGTCGTCACGGGGTTCGATGGTCTCGTCGATCTGGTTGAGGCTCTGGGTCGGGAACCCGACGTCCTCGCTGAGGGCGGTGAGCCGGTGCGGCGGATCGAAGTTCGTGAGCGTGGACCCGAAGGGCCCGACCCGCTTCTCCCCGTCGAACTCCATCGGCCACAGCCACCCGCCCGTACCGGACGTGATGGCGTCCCACACCTCCCCCGGCGTGGCGTCGACCTCAAACTCGTAGACGATCTCGAATTCCTTGGACATGGCTGACTCCTGAGTACTACTGGTTGTAATGGTTCTACTGATCCAGTTCCGGGGTGGGTGGTGTCTTGAGCGTGGGGTGGACGGCGACGACGATCCGGTGGTCGCGGCCCTCCTCGGCGTCACCCGCGTCGTACTTGCGGATGAGGGCGCTCACCCCGGCGGTCAGTTCCTGGATGAACGCGGCCCGGTCGGCGGCGGAGGCGAAACGCACCTCGCCGTCCAGCGCGTAGGTCGCCAGCCGCTGGTTGGCCTTGGTCGCCCCGGTGATCAGCGAACCGACGTCCCGCACCAGCCGGGCGCCGAGCGCCAGCAGCCAGCGCGCGGAGAGCTGGTCGCGGAACCGGTCCGGGTCCGGCTGCACGGCGGCGAGCGCCAGCGGCGAGATGACGTACGACGCTGCGGTCGCCCGCATCACCCGCTCGGTGACATTGCCCTTGCGCCGCTCGCCGTCCAGCTCGACCAGGCCGTGCCGCTCCAGCGCCTTGAGGTGGTAGTTCACCTTCTGCCGGGGCAGTCCGACCTTGCCGGCCAGCATGGTGGCCGACGCGGGTCCGGCCGCCAGCTCGGCGAGCAGCCGGGCCCTTATGGGGTCCAGCGAGACGGCTGCGGCCTCGGGGTCCTCGATCACGGTGACGTCCAGCATGCGTCCACCGTCCCACCGAACACTTTTTTTGTCCAGGGGGGTGAGATTGTCGGCGGGCAGGGCCTGCGACTCGGAGGAGGTGGCCATCGGAGGAGGTGGCTATTCGGGGACGAGGCCGAGCGCGTGGTCGTAACGGCTGACCGTGGTGCTCTTCAGTCCCGGCCAGGTCTGTACGCGTTCCCAGAGTGCGGTGGCGGAGCCGATGCCGTCGCCGGGGGCCGCGAGGGCGTCCAGGTGGGACCGGGCGCTGTCCCACTCGGCGTAGTTGAGGACGCGGGTGCCGTCGGTGGAGAGGTGGAAGTGGGCGGAGATGCCGCCGGGGTGCGGCGCGGGTTCGTTCTCCAGGGCCTCGAACACGGCGTCCACCCAGGCGCGTTGACGGTCGGGGTCGGGGCCCTCGAACTCGACGTCGACGATCACGACGCACCCGGGGACGGGCCCGTTCCGGTCCACCGGGGTGCCGCCGCCGCGGTAGTGGCGGTAGCGGCCGAGACCGAGGCGCTCGATGCCCGGTACGGCGGTGTCGATCTCGTCGACGCGCTCCTGGCGGTGGGTCTTGACGAAGCTCTCGTACGCCGGCTCGCTCGTCCACTGCGAGTAGTGCAGCAGGGTGGAGGCGTCGTGGCCGGTGTAGACGTGATAACCGAGGAGGTCGTCGGCGGGCCAGGGTCGGCGTTCCCAGGCACCCGCGATCGCTTCGACGGACCGCCGTTGGCGCAGGGGTGTTCCAACCCGCCAGGTGCTGAAGAAGGGGGCGCCGACGCGGGGGTCGGCGAGGTCGGGGTGGGAGTCGGTGCGGTGGGCGGCGGTCATGCGGGCCTCCGATGATCGGTACGGGGGTGTGTACCGACCAGCCTTCAACCTCGACCGAGCTTGAGGTCAAGGCCCGCCTTGCTGCTGCCCCCCGCTCCCTTCCAGGCGGGCCAACCGGCTCTGGAACCAGTCGAGGCGGGCCTGCAACAGGGCGGCCTCCGCGACGAGTTCGGGCACGCCGAGCCCTTCGGGAAGTCCGGGATCGACGGCCCCCGCCGGGTCTCCTGGGCCTCCCGGGCCTCCTGGGCCTCTTAGGTCTCCGGGGTCGCCGCTTCCCGCCGCCACCCCCAGCCCGTCCCCGGCCCGCCGGGCGAACTCCGAGAGCGAGACGGACGTACGACTGCGGACGCAGCCCGCGCAGGCGGCGGCCAGGGCGCGCCAACCGGGCCTGCCCCAACCGGCGTCGGCGAGGGCGACGGCTCGGGCGCCGCAGGCGCAGGGGCCGACGGTGGCGGTGCGGACGCGTTGGCGGGCGTAGCGGAAGCCGAGTTCGAAGCGGATGTAGGTGCCGAGGACAGTGATGTCGAGGAGGACCGCCGCGCGGTGCTCGGCGGTGCACAACAGGGCTTCCGCAGCCGCCCGTTCGTGCACACAGTGGAAGCCGCAGTCGCAGCGTCGTGCGGGCGAACGGTGCCGGCGGCCGTACACGCAGGACGCGTCGGCCACGACTCCGTACGGCAGCGCGCCGCCCAGCGACACACCGGTGAACCCGGCCCGGGTGCCGTCCTGGGACAGCACCGGGTGGGCGATCTTGAATCCGGTCGGCGGCTCCGTCGGGCGTTCCTCGGGGAGCCGCAGTCTCATCGGGCGGCCGGTACCTCTTCGGGCGCCTTCTCCTCCGCGAACTCCGCGATCCCCTCGGGGAGTTCGAGCTCTTCCTCGTGGATCCGCGGCCGCTCCACGGCGACTCCGGTGGCCAGTGCCTTGCCGAGCTTCATGACGCCTCCCGTGACCAGGGGTGGATCAACTTCCCACGCCGGTGACCTTCCTGGCCATGGTGACCCATGAGGGGGCCAATTGGACATAGGGCCTTGATGGGCGGGGGGGTCGGCAGGGGCCGCTCCCATCTCTGCGCCTCCCCTTGCCACGCACCCTCATTACGCAGCACCCCTTACCAATACCCGGTAGAAGAATTAAGTAGTGCTTCACTATCACTCTGCCGAGACTACTCACATGACGACCGCACCCCGCTCCACCCCACCCCCCTTCGGCCGCGCCCTGTGCGCGATGATCACCCCCTTCACCGAGGCCGGGGAACTCGACCTCCCCGGTGCCCAACTGCTCGCCGAGCGGCTGGTGTCGGAGGGCTGTGACGGGCTCGTGCTGTCCGGGACGACCGGGGAGTCGCCGACCACGACGGACGCGGAGAAGGCGGCACTCATCACCGCCGTCCGCGAGGCCGTCGGCGACCGGGTACCGCTCGTCTCGGGTGTGGGCACCTTCGACACCCGGCACACCGTGGAACTCGCCCTCCAGGCCGAAAAGGCGGGCGCGGACGGGGTGTTGGTGGTCTCGCCGTACTACAGCAGGCCCCCGCAGGACGCCCTGGAGGCACACTTCCGCGAGGTCGCCGACGCCTCGGGACTGCCCCTCGTGCTCTACGACATCCCGGGCCGCACCGGCACGCGTATTGAACCGGAGACGATGATCCGGCTCGCCGAGCACCCCAGGATCGTCGCGGTCAAGGACTGTTCCTACGACTTCCTCGGCGCCCAAAAGGTACTGGACCGCTCGGAGTTGGCGTACTACGCGGGCTGCGACGAACACATCCTCGCGCTGTACGCGGTGGGCGGGGCGGGTTATGTGAGCACCGTCGCGAACGTCGTCCCTGCCCAACTCCGGGCGGTCCTCGACGCGTTCGAGGCGGGCGACACCCCCGTGTCCGCCCGCCTCCAACAACGTGCCACGCCGCTCATCGAGTTGATGATGGCGGCGGGACAGCCCGGCACCGTGACGGTCAAGGCGCTGCTCAACTCGCTCGGCCTGCCCGGGGGTTCGGTCCGGGCTCCGCTGCGGCCGGCCGGCCGGGACGCGGTCGACCAACTGGTGGCGGCGTACGAGGAGTTCGTCGCCGCGTGATTCCGCGATCGCCCGATTCGGCGGTCATCTGATTCAGCGATCGGCGAAGACGGGCTCCCAGAATTCCTTCTCGATGTCCTTGTAGATGCCGCTGAGAGGTACGACCTTGTCGCTGCCGATCGTGACCAGCACGAGCCGGGGCAGGTACGGCTCCTCCAGACTCGTGGTCCGCTCCCAGGCGATGAGCCGCCTGTCGTCGGCCCAGGCCAGCAGGTGGTCGCCGCGGACCTTGGTGATCTCCTTGCCCGTGCGCGGATCACGGATCGAGGAGTACGACTTTCCCGGGGATCCGCCCACCTCCTTCGTCAGGCCGAGGGCGGCGAGCCTGCCGTTCGGGGACAGCCGCGCGTCGACGTCGGACCGCAGGTACCGCTCGTTCGCGGGCCCGGCGATCTTGTTCCCGTCGAGGTCGTAGAACTGCTGGAGACCGTCCCGGTCCCCGATGATCCGCGAGTACACCTGCTCGCCGGTCCGGCTGAAGGCGAAGTCCTGGCGGCCGTTGACTTCCCGGTCCAACGAGACACCGCTCCACGAGCGCGCGCCGGAGGCCGTGTCGAGGACGTAGAAGCCGGTGCGGCTCGAACCCGTCGGCGCCGCCCAATCCAGGGCCCCGGTCTCCGCGTTGACCACCGAGCGCGTGCGCGCATCGGGGTTCTCGTCGTATGTCGTCGCGACGAGCCGGCTGCCGTCGTGCGAGAACTCGACGCCGCCGACGCCGCGTTCGACCGGGATCCAGCGCTCGACCTTCCCCGTGGTGAGGTCGAGGATGCCGATCCGGTGGGCGGGCAGGCTCTGTTCCAGCACGGCGGCGGTGTGCATGCCCGGCGCTACGGCGACGTAGGACCACTTGGTGGTCTTCCGGTACTTCTCCGTGCGCGGGTCGAGCAGCCAGTAGGTGCGGGTGAAGACACCCTGGCCGGACATCTTCGCCACGGTGTCGGCCGTGTAGTACGCGGCGAGCGCCGTCCGGCCGGCCGCGATCATGTCGCGCGGCGGCCACTGGTCGGGGTGGGTCACGACCCCGTCGATCACCTCGGCGGGGCGCACATCGGTCCGGCCAGAGTCCAGCAGCGGCACGGTCACCGCGACCGCTATCACGGCGGCCGCAGCGGCGGCGACGGTCGCGAGTCTGCGCGTACGGCGGCGACGGACGGCCAGCACCCGGTCGGCGAACCCCGTCGCCGGAGACGTCTGGCGGGAGGCCTGCTCACGCAGGGAGTCCCGCACCAGTTCCTCGATGTTCATGGACGCGCCTCCACGGGTGAGAAGTCACGGGACGGCACGTCGTCGGCACCGTGCGGGGCGACGGCGGCCAACTCCGGTGCCAGGACGCGCAGTCGGGCCAGGGAGCGGTGGGTGGTGGACCGTACGGTGCCGACGGAGCAGCCGAGGAGACGGGCCACGTCGGCCTCGGGCAGGTCCTCGAAGTAGCGCAGCACGAGCACGGTGCGCTGGCGGGCGGTGAGCCGGGACAGTGCCTCGCGCATGACCAGGCGCAGGTCGGCCGCGGCCGCCGCGTCGGTGCCCGCGCCCGGCTCGGGCGGTTCGGCGACGCTGACCTCGCGCCGACGCCACTTCAGGCGCCACCGGCTGACCTGTTGCCGGTAGAGGATCTGCCGTACGTACGCCTCGGGTTCGTCGATCCGCTGCCACCGTCCGGCCGCCTTGGCCAGGGCGTTCTGGAGCAGGTCCTCACCGGCGTGCCGGTCTCCCCCGCACAGCAGCACGGCAGTCTTCAGCAGTGCCGACGACCTGCTGTCCACGAAGTCCCGGAAACTCTCCAGCCCTTCGGCATTCATCGTCACCTTCGCTTCCCCCGGCGGAGCCCGTGCCCCACCTCTGTGTTCGTTGTGACGCTCGCGGGGCCGCCTGGCTATGCCTGCCGGCGCGAGAAATTTCCGCCCGCCTCACCCAACCCCTCCCCTACGGTGACCACATGAGCCGCCGCCCCCTCCTGTTCCTCGACGTCGACGGCCCCCTCAACCCGTACGCCGCACAGCCGGAACGCCGCCCCGAGGGCTACACGACGATCCGGGTCACCGTGCCCGACCGCCCCCGCCCCCTACGGGTCTGGCTGAACCCCGCGCACGGCCCCGCACTCCTCCGCCTCGGCTACGACCTCTGCTGGGCGACCACCTGGATGGCCGCCGCGAACCGCTGGATCGCCCCGGTCGTCGGCCTGCCCGAGCTGCCGTACGTCGACTTCGGCGACGGTCTGTTCGCCGAGCGGCCCGACGGAGTCCACTGGAAGACGGAGGCGATCGTGGCGTACGCCGGGGGTCGCCCGCTCGCCTGGGTGGACGACGAACAGAGCGCGCCGGACGGTGAGTTCGTGACCGCTCACCATCCCGGACCGGCGCTGCTGCACCACGTGAACCCCCGACTCGGCCTGCGCGAGGGCGACTTCGCGGCCCTGGCGGAGTTCGCGGCGGCCGTACAGAAATGAGCGAGCGCCCTCCCGGCCAGCAGAAGGGCGCTCGACTCACTTGACGGCGCTGCTAGTTGTGGCTGTGCAGGATCTCGTTCAGGCCGCCCCACACCGCGTTGTTCGGGCGGGCCTCGACCGTGCCGGTGACCGAGTTGCGGCGGAAGAGGATGTTGGAGGCGCCGGAGAGTTCGCGGGCCTTGACGATCTGCCCGTCGGGCATCGTGACGCGGGTGCCGGCGGTGACGTAGAGGCCGGCCTCGACGACGCACTCGTCGCCGAGCGCGATCCCGACGCCCGCCTCGGCGCCGACCAGGCAGCGCTCGCCGATGGTGATGCGGACGTTGCCGCCGCCGGACAGCGTGCCCATCGTGGACGCGCCGCCGCCGATGTCCGACCCGTCGCCGACCACGACACCGGCGGAGATCCGGCCCTCGACCATCGACGTGCCGAGCGTGCCGGCGTTGAAGTTGACGAAGCCCTCGTGCATGACGGTCGTGCCCTCGGCGAGGTGCGCACCGAGGCGGACCCGGTCGGCGTCGGCGATGCGGACGCCCTTAGGGGCCACGTAGTCCGTCATGCGCGGGAACTTGTCGATGGACGTCACCTGGAGGTGCAGGCCTTCGGCGCGCGCGTTCAGCCGTACCTTCTCGACGTCGTCCACGGCGACCGGGCCGAGCGAGGTCCAGGCGACGTTGGCGAGGAAGCCGAACATGCCGTCCAGGCTCTGGCCGTGCGGCTTGACCAGCCGGTGCGAGAGGAGGTGCAGGCGCAGGTAGACGTCGTGCGCGTCGAGCGGCTTGTCGTCGAGGGAGGCGATGACCGTGCGGACCGCGATGACCTCGACGCCCCGGCGGACGTCAGGGCCGATCGCCTTGGCCGCACCCGCACCGAGCAGCTCCACGGCACGCTCGGCGGACAGGCTCTCCGTACCGGCGGGCCCGGGTTCGGCGGACAGTTCGGGCGCGGGGAACCAGGTGTCGAGTACGGTCCCGTCGGCGGCGACGGTGGCGAGCCCGGCGGCAACGGCGCCGGTGGTGCGGGGTGCGGTCGTGTCGGTCATGAGGGAAACCTAACCTGGCGGGGGCGGCCGGGACCAACTCGTCCACGGGGCGTCTCAGGGAACGACACGCACGGGCTCGTAGTACGACGGCAGGGGTCCGCTCGTAGTACGGCGGCAGGGTCCGGCTCAGCCGCGTTCACCGGCCTTGTCCACCACCGCCCACGCCACCGTCGAGCTGGCGCCGACGACCGTGCCGGACAGGAGCATCCGCGTCCCCGTGATCAGACGGGCGCCCAGGAGGACGCTGATCTCGGTGTAGTCCGACTGGGCCCGGGTCCGCCCCTTCCGGTCGGCGACGGCGTTCTCGTGCCGGAGGAACTCCACGGTCTGCTCACCGCCGGCGGGCCGCGCCGTCAGAACCCGGTACATCTCGCGCGGCGAACGGTCGTCGCCCTCCCCGCTCCAACGACCGGACGACGACCTCCGCGTCGTCCCCGTCCAGCGCCGCGCCCGGCGCTGGTCCGCTCACCAGGTCTCCCCCGATTCGTCAGTAGCGTCGACGGCGTCGAACTGCCCTCGTGTCGGCTCCTGTTACCCGGTGAGGGTCGAAGAGTTCACGGAATCACCCGCCCCAACACCTCCCGCGCATAGGCCTCGTCGTACGCCGCGCCCGTCAACAGCACCTGCAGACAGATCCCGTCGATCAGCGCGACGAGCGCCCGCGCGGTCACCGGGTCGGTCCGCCGGGCCAGTTGGTCGGCGAGGTCCCGGGCCCACTCGTCGGCGACGGGGCGCAGGGCGGGGCGGCGCAAGGCGGCGAGATACAGCTCGTACTCCAGCTCCACGCCCGTGCGGTCACCCGCGAGCCACTCCCCCATCCAGCCGGCCAACTCCCCGGCCAGGTCGGTGCGCGGGTCCTCCAGACCACCCCGCGAGGCGATCACCTTGGCGAAGGCCTCGTTGGCCTGGCGGAGGGCGGCGACCATCAGTTCGTCGAGGGTCTTGAAGTGGTACGTGGTCGAGCCGAGCGGAACATCGGCCTCGGCGGCGACGGAACGGTGGCTCAGGCCGGCGATGCCCTTGGCCCCGACCACCCGGATCGCCGCGTCGATGATCCGCTGCCGCCGCTCGGGGTCGTAGCGCCGGGCCATCAGCGCATGCCTCCCCTGGCCATCAGTGCGCGCCGCCCAGGTTGAGGACCACGACCCCGATGATGATCAGCGCGATGCCGGCGGCCTTCGCGAGGGTCATCCCCTCGCCGAGGAACACCGTCCCGATCCCCACGATGGCGGCGGTGCCGAGGCCCGCCCAGATCGCGTAGGCCGTACCCACCGACATGGACTTCAGCGTCTGCGCGAGCAGCGCGAAGGAGAGCACGTATCCGAGGACCGTGAGAACCGACGGCCACAGCCGGCTGAAGCCGTGGCTGAACTTCATGGCGGTGGTGCCGCCCACCTCCGCGGCGATCGCCGTGAGGAGCATCAGGAATCCCATGTGTACGAGTGTACATAACGGATCGCATAGAAACCGCTCACTGAAACGGCTGCTCGGATGCCTCTCGCTCCACTACTGTTTCACCGTTCACACACCTGGCTTTCACGGTCACGGCCGTTGCCATGGGCGCCGCTGGAGGAACAGCGCATGCCAGACAGTTCACCCCCGCCCTCCCCCAACTCCCCCTGGGAGAACGGCTGGAACCCCGACACGTCCCGGGCCCCCGGAACCCGCCGGCTCTATCTGGCCGGGGCGCTCGCCGTCACCACGATCGTCGTGTGCGTCACGGCAATCATCGTGACGGACAAGCAAACCGACGACACGTCACGCACGAAGAAGGCGGACGCGACGACATCGGCCGGCGCGGACGGCCCCGGCCTGCTCTCGTTCGCGTCCCCGTCGAACCAGGGCACGCCGACGCCCGACGAGCACAATTCGAACCCGGGCTCGGCGAAGACGCCCGGCAGCACCACGTCGACCGCCGCCGCGGAGCACGGCTCGAAGCCCTCCGCGAAGGCGCCGTCCCCGTCCAAGTCGACGTCCTCCCAAGGGAGTTCGTCCGGCTCTTCGGGCTCGTCCGGGTCGTCGGGCTCCTCGTCCTCCACCGCTTGGAAGTCGATCCGCTCGGTCAACTACCCGGACCGCTACTGGCAGGTGAGCGGCGACTTCGTCAAGCTCAACCCGGCCACCTCCGCCGCGGCCCGCCGCGCAGCCACCTTCAAAGTGGTCAAGGGCCTTGCGAACAGGTCCTGTTACTCCTTCACGACGGCCAACGGCACCTATCTCCGCCACCGCAACTTCATCCTCCGCGCGGAACGCAACGACGGCTCCCCCCTCTTCAAACAGGACGCCACCTTCTGCCCCCGCCCGTCGCCCTACTCCGGCGCGGTGATGCTGGAGTCGGTCAACTACCCGGGCCGCTTCCTCCGCCACCAGAACTTCCAGCTCAGGCTGGACCGCTATCAGGACAGCACCCTGTACCGGTCGGACTCGGCGTTCCGGTTGGTGGCGGGGCTCAACTAGGCGGGCGCGTCACGAAAGGCGATGAGCGAGGCCTTGGGCCGCAGGACGCAGAACTCGTTCCCCTCGGGGTCGGCGAGCACCACCCAGCCCACGGCCTCGCCCTGTCCAACATCGACCCGCCGCGCGCCCAGCGCGAGGATGCGTTCGACCTCGGCCTCCTGATCGTCGGGGGCGAGGTCGAAGTGCAGCCGGTTCTTGACGGTCTTCGGGTCGCTCACCGGCATGAAGCAGATGCCGGTCTCCGCGAACTCCCCTGCCCCGATGACCACTTCACGCGGTTTCTCGGACAGCACCCGCCAGTCCAGCACCCCGCACCAGAAACGGGCGAGCCCGGGAAGGTCGTACGTGTCGACGACGACGTGATGCAAAGAAACGGCCATACCCCAAAGGTATGGCCGTTCCCGGTGAGTCAGCAGGCTCAGACGTTGAACCCCAGCGCCCGAAGCTGATCGCGGCCGTCGTCCGTGATCTTGTCGGGGCCCCACGGCGGCATCCACACCCAGTTGATGCGGAGTTCGTTGACGAGGCCGTCCGTCGCGGACTTGGCCTGGTCCTCGATGACGTCCGTCAGCGGGCAGGCCGCCGAGGTCAGGGTCATGTCGATGGTGGCGATGTTGGCGTCGTCGATGTGCACGCCGTAGATCAGGCCGAGGTTGACGACGTCGATGCCCAGTTCGGGGTCGACGACGTCGAGGAGGGCCTCGCGGACCTCCTCCTCGGAGGCGGGCTTGATCTCCATGGTCTCGGTGTCACTCATGCCGTCTTCCTTTCCGCGTCGGAGTCGGCTCCGCCCAGGGCCTGGGCCGTCGCGTCCTTCCACGCCATCCAACTGAGGAGGGCGCACTTCACCCGTGCCGGGTACTTGGAGACACCGGCGAACGCGATCGCGTCCTCCAGCACCTCCTCCATCGCGTCGTCGGGCTCGGTGCGGCCCTTGGACTGCATCAGCTCCAGGAAGGTCTCCTGGATCTTCTGCGCCTCGGACAACTCCTTGCCGACGAGGAGGTCGTTCAGTACGGAGGCCGATGCCTGGCTGATGGAGCAGCCCTGGCCCTCGTAGGAGATGTCCGTGATCTGCTCGCCGTCGTACTTCACGCGCAGCGTGATCTCGTCGCCGCACGTCGGGTTGACGTGGTGCACCTCGGCGTCGCCATCCCGCAAGCCCCGGCCGTGCGGGTGCTTGTAGTGGTCCAGGATGACTTCCTGGTACATCGAATCCAGCTTCACGGTCTCAGTTCACGTCCCTCAGCCGAAGAAGTTCCGTACGTGCTCCAAGCCGTCGACCAGTGCGTCGATCTCGGCCGGCGTGGAGTACAGATAGAACGACGCTCGCGTGGTCGCAGGAATTCCGTAGCGCAGGCAGACCGGTCGGGCGCAGTGGTGGCCGACCCGGACCGCGATGCCTTCCTCGTCCAGCACCTGGCCCACGTCGTGCGGGTGGATGTCGCCCAGTGTGAAGGAGATCGCCGCGCCCCGGTCCTCGGCCGTGGTGGGGCCGATGATCCGCAGGTCGGGGACGTCCAGCAGGCGCTTCACCGCGTACTCGGTCAGCGCGTGCTCATGGGCGAGGATCTTGTCCATGCCGATCGCCGACAGATAGTCGATCGCCGCGCCGAGCCCTACCGCCTGGGCGATCGGCGGGGTGCCCGCCTCGAACTTGTGCGGCGCGGGAGCGTACGTCGACGAGTGCATCGACACGGTCTCGATCATCTCGCCGCCACCCAGGAACGGGGGGAGGTCTTCGAGCAGCTCCTGGCGGCCCCAGAGGACGCCGATGCCGGTCGGGCCGCACATCTTGTGGCCGGTGAAGGCCACGAAGTCGGCCTGGAGGGCCTGTACGTCCAGCGGCATGTGCGGCGCGGCCTGCGAGGCGTCGATCAGGACCAGGGCCCCGACCTCCTGCGCGCGGCGCACGATCTTCTCGACCGGGTTGACCGTGCCGAGGATGTTCGACACCAGCACGAAGGAGACGATCTTCGTCTTCTCCGTGATGATCTCGTCGATGTTCGAGAGGTCGAGGCGGCCGTCGTCCGTGAGGCCGAACCACTTCAGCTTCGCGCCCGTGCGCTGCGAGAGCAGCTGCCACGGCACGATGTTGGAGTGGTGCTCCATCTCCGTGATGACGATCTCGGTCTCGTGGTCCACGCGGTAGGGCTCGTCGGCCCAACCCAGCATGTTCGCAACGAGGTTGAGCGACTCGGAGGCGTTCTTGGTGAAGATCACCTCGTCGCGGCTGGGCGCGTTGATGAACGTCGCGACCTTGTCGCGCGCGCCCTCGTACAGCGCCGTGGCCTCCTCGGCGAGCACATGCACACCGCGGTGGACGTTGGCGTTGTAGCGCTCGTAGTACTCGTTCAGGGCGTCGAGCACCTGGCGCGGCTTCTGCGAGGTCGCCGCGTTGTCCAGGTACACGAGCTTCTTACCGTCGTGAACCGTGCGGTCCAGGATGGGGAAGTCCTTGCGGATCGCCTCGTCGAGTAGTTGAGATGAACTCGTGAGGAGGCCCGGCAGCTGCGTCACGCTGATACGCCACCCTTCGTGGTGTAGGCCTCGTAGCCCTCGTTCTCCAGCTTGTCGGCGAGCTCGGCGCCGCCGGACTCGACGATCCTGCCGCCGGAGAAGACGTGCACGAAGTCGGGCTTGATGTAGCGCAGGATGCGCGTGTAGTGCGTGATCAGCAGGGTGCCGACCTCGCCGGTCTCGCGGACGCGGTTGACGCCCTCGGAGACGACGCGCAGGGCGTCGACGTCCAGGCCGGAGTCGGTCTCGTCGAGGATCGCGATCTTCGGCTTGAGCAGCTCCAGCTGAAGGATCTCGTGGCGCTTCTTCTCACCGCCGGAGAAGCCCTCGTTGACGTTGCGCTCGGCGAAGGCCGGGTCCATGGAGAGGCGCTCCATGGTCTCCTTGACCTCCTTCACCCACGTACGCAGCTTCGGCGCCTCACCGCGGATGGCGGTGGCGGACGTACGGAGGAAGTTGGAGACCGACACACCGGGGACCTCGACCGGGTACTGCATCGCGAGGAACAGGCCGGCGCGGGCGCGCTCGTCGACGGACATCTCCAGGACGTCCTCGCCGTCGAGGGTGACGGTGCCGCCGGTGATCGTGTACTTCGGGTGGCCCGCGAGCGAGTAGGCGAGGGTCGACTTGCCGGAGCCGTTCGGGCCCATGATGGCGTGGGTCTCGCCCTGCTTCACGGTGAGGTCGACGCCCTTGAGGATCTCCTTCGTGGCGTTGTCGGCCTCGACGGTGACGTGCAGGTCGTGGATTTCAAGCGTTGCCATGGGTTCCTCAGGACTCCTGGGTGAGGGAGGCGCGTACGTCAACGAGGACGCTGCCCCCTTCGATCTGTACGGGGTAAACGGGTACGGGGCGCGTGGCGGGAAGGCCGGACGGCTTGCCGGTGCGCAGGTCGAACGCGGAGCCGTGCAGCCAGCACTCGATCTGGCAGTCCTCCACGTCGCCCTCGGAGAGCGAGACGTTCGCGTGCGAGCAGATGTCGTTGATCGCGAACACCTCCCCTCCGGTCTTCACGACCGAGACCGGCGTGCCGTCGAGTTCCACCCGCTTCGGGGTGTCCTCCTCCAGCTCGCCGAGGCCACAGGCGCGTACGAAGGCCATCAGACCGACGCCTCCAGCTCCGCGTCGATCTTCTCCAGCAGGCGCTCCTGGATGTCGGCGACACCGATCTGCTGGACCAGCTCGGCGAAGAAGCCGCGGACCACCAGGCGTCGGGCGTCGTCGGCGGGGATGCCGCGGGCCATCAGGTAGAAGAGCTGCTCGTCGTCGAAGCGGCCGGTCGCGGAGGCGTGTCCGGCGCCGACGATCTCGCCGGTCTCGATCTCCAGGTTCGGCACGGAGTCGACGCGGGCGCCGTCGGTCAGCACGAGGTTGCGGTTCATCTCGTACGTGTCGGTGCCCTCGGCGGTGGCCTCGATGAGCACGTCGCCGATCCACACCGCGTGGGCGCCCTCGCCCTGCAGCGCGCCCTTGTAGACGGCGTTGGACTTGCAGTGCGGGACGTTGTGGTCGACCAGGAGGCGGTGCTCCTGGTGCTGGCCGGCGTCCGTGAAGTACAGGCCGAACAGTTCGGCCTCGCCACCGGGTCCGGCGTAGGCCACGCGCGGGTGCAGTCGTACGAGGTCGCCGCCGAAGGTGACGACGAACGACTTGAACGTGGCGTCCCGGCCGATCAGGGCGTTGTGCTGGCCGACGTGCACGGCCTTGTCGTCCCAGTCCTGGACGGAGACGACGGTGAGCTTGGCGCCGTCGCCGACGATGTAGTCGACGTTGGCGGCGAGGACCGCGTCACCGGTGTGGTCGATGACGACGACGGCCTCGGCGAAGGCTCCCAGCTCGACGACCTGGTGGCCGTAGGCGACGCCGCCCTCGCCGTGCACGACGATGCGGATCGGCTCGGTCAGGACCGTCTCCTTGGGGACGGTCACGACCGAGGCCTTCTCGAAGGACGAGTAGGCCTGCGCGGCCACCCGGTCCACCGGGGTGCCGGCCTTGCCGAGCCGCGCGTCGTCACGGCCGACGGTCTCCACTGTGACCCCTTCCGGGGTCCCGATGGCGACCTTCACGCCGTCGCCGGTGGCGACCGCGGTGCCGTCGTGCAGCCCGCGCAGGCGCTCCAGCGGGGTGAACCGCCACTCCTCCTCGCGGCCGTGGGGGACCGGGAAGTCCGCCACGTCGAAGGAGGGGGGCGCGCTCATGCGCGTGGCGACGGTCGACTCGGCGGCCACCGCGATCGATCCGGCGGTGGTGGAAGATCCCACCGTGGAGTTCTGAGCCTCAGCCATGGCTGTCGTAGTGCTCGCTTTCTGTGATCAAGAAGTGTGCCGGCAGACGGTCGGGGTCAGCCGACCGAGCCTTCCATCTGGAGCTCGATCAGCCGGTTGAGCTCCAGGGCGTACTCCATGGGCAGTTCCTTGGCGATCGGCTCGACGAAGCCGCGCACGATCATCGCCATCGCCTCGAACTCGGTCATGCCCCGGCTCATCAGGTAGAAGAGCTGGTCGTCGCTGACCTTGGAGACGGTCGCCTCGTGGCCCATGGACACGTCGTCCTCGCGGACGTCCACGTACGGGTACGTGTCCGAGCGGGAGATCGTGTCGACGAGCAGCGCGTCGCACAGCACGTTCGACTTGGAGCCGTGGGCGCCCTCGCCGATCTCGACGAGACCGCGGTAGGACGTACGGCCGCCGCCGCGCGCCACCGACTTGGAGACGATGTTGGAGGACGTGTTCGGCGCCATGTGGACCATCTTGGAGCCGGCGTCCTGGTGCTGGCCCTCGCCCGCGAAGGCGATGGAGAGGGTCTCGCCCTTGGCGTGCTCGCCCATCAGGTAGACGGCCGGGTACTTCATCGTCACCTTGGAGCCGATGTTGCCGTCGATCCACTCCATGGTCGCGCCCTCGTAGGCGACGGCGCGCTTGGTGACCAGGTTGTAGACGTTGTTCGACCAGTTCTGGATGGTCGTGTAGCGGCAGCGGCCGCCCTTCTTCACGATGATCTCGACCACCGCGGAGTGCAGGGAGTCCGAGGAGTAGATCGGCGCCGTACAACCCTCGACGTAGTGCACATAGGCGCCCTCGTCGACGATGATCAGGGTCCGCTCGAACTGGCCCATGTTCTCCGTGTTGATACGGAAGTAGGCCTGGAGCGGGATCTCGACGTGCACGCCCTTCGGCACGTAGATGAAGGAGCCGCCGGACCACACGGCGCTGTTCAGCGACGCGAACTTGTTGTCACCGACCGGGATGACGGTCCCGAAGTACTCCTTGAAGAGCTCAGGGTGCTCCTTCAGCGCGGTGTCGGTGTCCATGAAGATGACACCCTGCGCCTCAAGCTCTTCGTTGATCTGGTGGTAGACGACCTCGGACTCGTACTGCGCGGCGACACCGGCGACGAGGCGCTGCTTCTCCGCCTCGGGGATGCCGAGCTTGTCGTACGTGTTCTTGATGTCCTCGGGCAGGTCCTCCCAGGACTCCGCCTGCTTCTCCGTGGAGCGCACGAAGTACTTGATGTTGTCGAAGTCGATGCCGGAGAGGTCGGAGCCCCAGTTCGGCATGGGCTTCTTCTCGAACAGGCGCAGGCCCTTGAGCCGGAGCTTGGTCATCCACTCCGGCTCGCTCTTCTTGCCGGAGATGTCCCGGACGACGTCCTCGTTGATGCCGCGCTTCGCGGAGGCACCGGCCACGTCGGAGTCGGCCCAGCCGTATTCGTAGGTACCCAGACCCTCAAGCTCGGGGTGGGCGGTCTCCTCGATGGGGAGCGTCATGCGGGGTTCCTCCCGGCGGTACGTGCAGATGCGTGCGGTGGATCGGAAACGGTCTTGGAATTCTTCGGGGTATTCGAGTTCTTCGGGATAAACGTGGTGCACACCCCGTCGCCGTGGGCGATGGTGGCCAGCCGCTGGACATGGGTGCCGAGCAGTTGGGAGAAGAGCTCGGTCTCCGCCTCGCACAGCTGCGGAAACTGCTCGGCGACATGGGCGACCGGGCAGTGGTGCTGGCAGAGCTGCTCACCGACCGGTGCGCTGCGCGCCGTAGCAGCGTACCCGTCCACGCTCAGGGCCTTGGCCAGGGCTTCCGCGCGGTTCTCGGGCGCGGCGGCCTCGACGACCTCGCGGTAGGCGATGGCCTGGGCGGCCATGCGGTCACGGGCGAAGGCGACGACGGCCTCGTCCCCGCCTCCGTGCGCCGCGATCCAGCGCAGCGCGTCCGCGGCGAGCTTGTCGTAGGACTGGTCGAAGGCGTCGCGGCCGCAGTCGGTCAGGGCGAACACCTTCGCGGGACGGCCGCGCGTGCGCGCTCCGTAGACCCGCTGCTCACGTGCTTCCACGACGTCGTCGGCGACGAGTGCGTCGAGATGACGGCGTACGGCGGCCTGGGTCAGCCCCAGCCGGCCGGCGAGGTCGGCCACGGTCGACGGGCCGTGGTCCAGGATGGAGCGCGCGACACGGTTGCGGGTGGACCGCTCACCGGTCGCGAGTTCCTCCTGCGGAGCCTCGCCAACGTTTTTCACAACGCCATTGTTGCGTAATTCCTCAGAGGCAGGCAACCCGCGTCCGGCGGATGGACGGTGCGCTGCATCACTTAGGCATACCTAATCTGACCTGCGGGAACGATCTTTGATCGATCAATTCACTGGCACCACCGACCCCCTTCGAGGACACTCCACGACCATGCCCACACCCCCTCCCACCGGCCCACTTGTCACCCGGGACACAGTCGCCGCACAACTGCGCGAGCTGGGCGTGCGCCCCGGCGAGACCCTCCTCGCGCACACCTCCCTCAGCTCCCTCGGATGGGTCTGCGGAGGCGCCGTGTCGCTCGTCCGGGGACTCCTCGACGCCCTCACCCCGGACGGCACCCTGGTCGTCCCCACCCAGACCGGCGACCTCTCGGACCCGGCCCACTGGGGAAACCCGCCGGTCCCCCGCGAGTGGTGGGACACCATCCGCACGTCCATGCCGTCCTACGACCCCCTCGTCACGCCCTCACGAGGCGTCGGCGTCGTCCCGGAGACCGTCCGCACCTGGCCCGGCGCCGAGCGCTCGGCGCACCCGCAGACGTCCTTCGCGGCGCTCGGCCCGCGCGCGTCCGAGATCGTCGCCGGCCACGCGACCGACTGCCGGCTCGGCGAGTGCAGCCCGCTGGCCCGCCTGGAGGGCCTCGACGCGCGCGTGCTGCTGCTCGGCGCGGGCTACGACGCCTGCACGAGCTTCCATCTCGCCGAGTACCGCGTCCCGTCCCCGCTGGTCCAGGTCGGCCGCCCCGGACCGGACGGCTGGGAGACGGTGACCGAGGTGTCGATCACCTCCGACCGCTTCGACGAACTGGGCCACGACTTCGAACGGGACCGTACGGTCCGCCGGGGGAAGGTGGGCGCGGCCGACGCCCGGCTGTTCCCGGTGGCGGACGCCGTGGCGTACGCGGAACGGTGGCTGCCGCTGCACCGCCCCCGTGAGGAGGAGATCCCGTCCGGGGGAGATCCCGCACCCGCCCGCCTGAGGCGCGGGCCGCGTACCTAGACTCGGGCCCATGCGAAGTGAGCCCGTGCTCCAGGTCCAGGCCCTGGTGAAGCGGTACGGCACGAAGACCGCGGTGAACGGCCTCGACCTGGTGGCCCATGCGGGTGTCACCGCAGTACTCGGTCCCAACGGGGCGGGCAAGACGACCACGGTCGAGACCTGCGAGGGGTACCGGAAGCCGGACTCCGGCACGGTGCGCGTCCTGGGCCTCGACCCGGTCCGCGAGTCCGCCGCACTACGCCCCAGAATCGGCGTGATGCTCCAGTCCGGCGGCGTCTACTCAGGCGCCCGCGCCGACGAGATGCTCCGCCACATCGCCAAGCTGCACGCGCACCCGCTGGACGTGGACGCGCTCATCGAGCGCCTGGGGCTCGGCAGTTGCGGCCGTACGACGTACCGCCGGCTGTCCGGCGGCCAGCAACAGCGCCTCGCGCTCGCGATGGCCGTCGTAGGCCGCCCGGAACTGGTCTTCCTGGACGAGCCGACGGCGGGCCTCGACCCGCAGGCCCGCCGCGCGACCTGGGACCTGGTCAGAGACCTGCGCACGGACGGTGTCTCCGTGATCCTCACGACCCACCACATGGACGAGGCCGAGCAGCTCGCCGACGACGTGGCGATCATCGACGCGGGCAAGGTCATCGCGCACGGCTCCCCCGAGGACCTGTGCCGGGGCGGCGCCGAGAACACGCTCCGCTTCAGCGGTCGTCCCGGCCTCGACGTCGGCTCCCTGCTGAAGGCCCTCCCGGCCGACTCCACGGCCGTCGAACTGACCCCGGGCTCCTACCGAGTCGGCGGCAAGGTGGACCCGCAACTGCTCGCCACGGTCACCTCCTGGTGTGCGCAGCACGGGGTGATGCCGGAGAAGATCTCGGTCGAACGGCACACCCTGGAGGACGTTTTCCTGGAGCTGACCGGCAAGGAGCTGCGCTCATGACGACGACTGTTCCGGGGACGTACACCCCGCGGCCCGGGGCGGCCCCCCTCCCCCGCATGATCGCGGCACAGGCGGCCCTCGAAACGAGGATGCTCCTGCGGAACGGCGAGCAGCTCCTCCTCACGGTGGTCATCCCGACCCTCCTGCTGGTCCTGTTCAGCTCGGTGGACATCGTCGACACCGGCAAGGGCAAGTCCGTCGACTTCCTCACGCCCGGCATCCTCGCCCTCGCCGTGATGTCGACGGCGTTCACCGGCCAGGCCATCGCCACGGGCTTCGAGCGCCGCTACGGCGTCCTGAAGCGCCTCGCGTCCTCCCCGCTGCCCCGCTGGGGCCTGATGACCGCGAAGACGGCGGCGGTGCTGGTCACGGAGATCCTCCAGATCATCCTGCTGACGGCGATCGCCTTCGCGCTCGGCTGGTCCCCGCACGGCAACCCCCTCGCGGTGTTCCTGCTGCTGATCCTGGGGACGGCGGCCTTCTCGGGCCTCGGCCTGCTGATGGCGGGCACGTTGAAGGCCGAGGCCACGCTGGCCGCCGCGAACCTGGTGTTCCTGCTGCTGCTCGTCGGCGGCGGGGTCATCGTGCCGATGGACAAGTACCCGTCGGGGGTGCAGGACGTGCTGGGGCTGCTGCCTATCTCGGCGCTGTCGGACGGGTTGCGGGACGTGTTGCAGCACGGGGCCGGGATGCCGTGGGGTGACCTGGGGATTCTGGGCGTGTGGGCGGTCGTGGGGCTGGCGGCGGCGGGGCGCTTCTTCCGCTGGGAGTGAGCGCCGCACTCCGGCGCCGGGGACCCTCGTGAACGCGTGCACAAGCACCCCCCTACGATGGTCCCCGTGCCAAACGTGACCCCCGCCGACGTCGTAGCCGCCGCGCGCAACCCCCTCGCCTTCATCGCCGCACGTTGGACCCCGGATCCCCGGACCGTCCGGCGGGCCGCACTCGCCGCGCTCGTCATGTCGGTGGTCATCGTGGTCACCGGCGGTGCCGTGCGGCTGACGGGTTCCGGGCTCGGCTGCCCGACCTGGCCCAAGTGCACGGACAACTCGCTGACGACGACCAGCGCGATGGGCTTCCACGGAGCCATCGAGTTCGGCAACCGGATGCTGACGTACGTCCTGTGCGCCGCCGTCGGCTGGGCGATCATCGCCGCGCGCTCGGAGAAGCCGTACCGCCGTACCCTCACCCGGCTGGGCTGGGCGCAGTTCTGGATCGTGATGAGCAACGCGATCCTCGGCGGCATCGTGGTGCTGGTCGGCCTCAACCCGTACACGGTCGCGGCCCACTTCCTGCTCACCACGGCGCTCATCGCGGTCGCCGCGCTGATGTGGCAGCGCAGCCGGGAGGGCGACGGGGAGCCCAAGCCGCTGGTCGGCAAGGCCGTGCAGCAGCTGGTGTGGTTCCTGGTCACCGCCTCCGTGCTGCTGATCGCGGTCGGCACGGTGGTCACCGGCGCCGGTCCGCACGCGGGCGACTCCAAGGAGGTCGACCGCATCCCGATCGACTGGGAGACGGTCGCCAAGCTGCACGCGGTGCTCGCCTGGATCGTGGTCACGCTGACGTTCGCCCTGTGGTTCGTCCTCAAGGCGGTCGACGCCCCCAAGGGCCCCCTGGACCGCACCCGCGACCTGTTCCTGATCCTGCTCGCCCAGGGCGTCATCGGTTACGTCCAGTACTTCACGAACCTCCCCGAGGCCTTGGTCGGCCTGCACATGTTCGGCGCCTGCCTGGTGTGGATCGGGGTGCTGCGGGTGCTGCTGTCGCTGCGCGAGCGGCCCGACGTGCTCGCCGATCTGCCGGGCCCCTCGGCCGAGCAGTCGGTGCCCACGCGCGCGTGAAGCACCCGTAGTCAATGGCTCACCCGTAGCGGGTCACCAAGTCGTCGATCGCCGGGCCCAGATAGGCCCGGGTCAGCTCCGCCCTGCGGTGGAGCCAATCGCCCTCTACGGAGGCGGCGGACGGTACCGGATCGTCGTAACGCCGCCGTACGACGTCCTCCACGACCTCCACCGGAGCGCCGAGCCCGGGCAGCAGGTCGAGGGCCTCGCGCTTGGTGATCAGGCGGCCGTCCCGGCGGGTGACCGTCGCGCGGGCGAAGGTGGTCAGGCCCACGTCGACCCAGCCGTTCTCAAGCCAGATCTGCGGCTTGTCGACGGCCGGCCGCCAGAACTCCCGCTGGTCCCGTACGACGAACTCGGCCAGCTCCTGGTCCGTCACGGCCGGCAGCAGGTCCTTCGGTGAGCCGCCGTGCAACACCCGCCCGAAGTCGTGCAGTTCACGTCGGGTGACGGCGGTGACGGGCCGACGGGTGACGTGGTCGTGCGCCCAGGTGAGATGGCGCTGGTTCGGGGCGTCCTGCGTTCCCGGGGCGAGGTAGCTGCAGTGCAGCCGGACGGCGAGGGGGTCGGTGCGCAGCCCTCGGTGCAGGGCGACGAGCTGCCGGGCGGTGCTCGGCTTCAGGGGATGGTCGAGGATGGCTATCAGGTCCAGGTCGCTGCGGCCCTCCTGGTAGTCGCCCCCGGCGAGCGAACCGTGGGCCCACACGGCGATGGGCTCCAGGGGGGCCAGTTCGTTCAGGAAGCGGTCGAGCAACGCGTCGGTCGGCATGGGCCCAGTCTGTACAGCTCACTCCAGCCCGTACACCCTCTTCGCGTTGCCGACCGCGATCAGTCCCGCGACCCGTTGCGCGTCGGCCGGTGACCAGGCTCCCTCGGCGACCCAGGTGCCGAGCACCCGCGCGAGCGCCTCGCGGAACAACCGCGCTCCCACGACGTGCAGTTCGGGCAGTCCATGGGCCCCGCTGGAGAAGAGGATCTTGCCGAAGGGGGCCAGTTCCAGGATCTCGGCGAGCACGGTCGCGGCGCGGGCGCCGGTGCGGACGAGCGCGGCACCGGAGTCGGCGTAGACGTGCGGGAAGACGCCGGCGAGATGGGCCGCGTGCCGGTGGTACGGGTAGCTGTGCAGCAGCACCAGGTCCGTGCCGAGGCCGGCCGTCGCCCGCACGAAGTCGGTGAGCAGGACGGGGTCGGTGCGGTCGATGCGGACGCCCGGTTCGCCCAATCCGGCGTGCAGTTGGAGCGGCAGCCCGGACGCCACGGCGATCCACAGCAGGTGCCGTAGCAGCACCGGGTCGCTGAGCGTTCCGCCGACGCGCCGCCCGGCCAGCCAGCGGCCCGCCGCGCCCCGGACCTCGCCGGGGCCGGGCGGTTCGGGCGCGAGGGCGAGGCCGTGCCGTACGCCCGCCACGGAGGTGAAGGCGACCGCGCTGCCCGCCGCGCCGTGCACCGACTCGGCGAGGTTGGCGAGGAAGGACTCGACGGTGCCGGAGGTGTCGGCGACCTGTTCGGCGAGGAGTTCCAGGCGGACGATCTCGCGGGCGTCCGCCTGGCCCGCGGTCGCCATCTCGGCGATTCCCGTGAGGTCGCCGGGCAGGCCCGTGTCGATCAGATACGTCGTGATGCCACTGCCGCGCAGCAGCCTGCGGCCCGCTTCCAGTACGCCGAGTTCACGGCGCCGGGCGAGGTAGCGGGCGGGCGGACAGTGCGGCTCCAGGCCGAGGAGGGGTGGGCACCATCGTCGTACGGCGAAGCCCGTCTGGGTGTCGAAGAGGGTGGTGCCGGGGGCGGGTGGGCCCTCGGTGCGGGCCAGTTGGGCCTCGAAGGTGCCGAGGCCCAGCTCCGTTCTCAGGACGCCGTGGCAGTACTGGTCCACGAGGGACGTCGTTTCGATCATCCGGACTCCCCGTGCTGGACCGTGTGTTCCTCAGGTCCTAACGGGTGAATCGGGTGTGAGGTGTTGCTGGGACACACCCCGTGTGAGGGGGCGCCATGGGGAGGGGGCGCGGGTGCGTCAGCGATCGACGGTCCGTTGTGGCTGGTCGCGCAGTTCCCCGCGCCCCTTAAGGGCGCGTCCCGCGGCCCCTGTTCTGCTGTTGCTGGGGCCGCCTACCTGGATGCCTGCCATGCGGGTCCATTCGTACGGCCCGGTCTTCACCTTGGCCGCGAACTCTCCGTCGAAGTCCTCGTGGACGGTGATTCCGGACTTCTCGACGGCCTGCTGGGCGATCTCGTAGGTCGTGGCGACCAGGTCGCCCCAGCCGCCGTCCTCGCCGACGAGGACGATGCGGGCGCCGCGCTCCCCGATGTACGCGACCTGGGCCTCGGCCCCGCCGTGTGCCTTGGAGAAGGTGCCGATCTGCTGGGCGAGGCGGGCCACCTGGCGCTCGGCCTTCGCGTCAACCTGCTGCGTGTCTGCCATGACCAGGATGCTACCGACGGGTAGATCGAACGGCGACGGGCGGGGTGAGTGACTCCCGCCTCAGCGGGACTCCTACCTCAGGAAGGGGTCCACCGCGATCGCCACGAACAGGAGCGACACATAGGTGATCGACCAGTGGAACAGCCGCATCTCCTTGAGCTTGCCACCGCTCACCTCGGCCTTGGCCCGGTTCTGCAGCCCGTGCGCCTCCCACAGCCAGAAGCCGCCGGCCAGCAGCGCGACCGTGGTGTAGAACCAGCCGGTGTAACCGAGGGGCGTGAGCAGCAGCGAGACCGCGACCATGACCCAGCTGTAGATGACGATCTGCTTGGCCACGACCTTGTTCGAGGCGACGACCGGAAGCATCGGAACGCCCACGCGCGCGTAGTCGTCGCGGACCTTCATGGAGAGCGGCCAGTAGTGCGGCGGCGTCCAGAAGAACATGACGAGGAAAAGAATGATGGGGGCCCACGACATGGAGTCCGTGACGGCCGACCAGCCGATGAGCACCGGGAGGCAGCCGGCGATGCCGCCCCACACGATGTTCTGCGAGGTACGGCGCTTGAGGATCATCGTGTAGACGACGACGTAGAAGAGGAGCGCGCCGAGCGCGAGCCAGGCGGACAGCCAGTTGACGGTCAGGCCGAACATCAGGGTCGAGATGACGCCGAGCGAGATGCCGAAGGCGAGGCACTCGCGGGGGCTGACCATGCCGGTGACCAGGGGGCGCTGCGAGGTGCGGTCCATGAGCGCGTCGATGTCGCGGTCGATGTACATGTTGAGCGCGTTGGCGCCACCGGCGGACAGGTAGCCGCCGACGCAGGTGAGGAGGACCAGCTTGAGGTCCGGCACACCCTGCTGGGCCAGGAACATCACCGGAACGGTGGTGATCAGCAGCAGCTCGATGATCCGCGGCTTCGTCAACGCCACGAACGCCATGATCCGGGCCCCGATCGGCCGCCGGCTCGGGCTCTGGCTCGCCCCGACAATCCCCGCTGGACGGGATTCAACGGCCGTCACGCACACCCCTGACAGAGACATCCCAGCAAGCCTTCGGGTGTGAACTCCCCGTAAAGGCTCACGCGTACCACGCCACTGTAGACGTTGCCCAGACCCGGACATTCGCGGGGGTGGGGTCGTGTTGGACGGCACCCCCGGAAGAGCTGATCGCCACTCTGTTGAGCACTCGAACGAGCACCTCCGTATTCAGTTGCCGGATGCGAAACGGACCAGTCGGGAGGCGGATCCGCGAGAGTCCCGGCAGTCTGGAATGACTCGAAAAAATGCACGTTCTTACGGGGGTAGGCTCGACAACGGCCGGTACGCGCCAAGTGCACCGGCACCCGACATGCGTGACATGTGGAGAGGAGCCCTGACTCAGGGTGAGCACCAAGCCGACCACCACAGACCTCGACTGGACCGAATTGGACCAGCGCGCGGTGGACACCGCGCGCGTCCTGGCAGCCGATGCCGTACAGAAGGTCGGCAACGGCCATCCCGGTACGGCGATGAGCCTGGCCCCGGCCGCGTACACCCTCTTCCAGAAGGTGATGCGCCATGACCCCGCCGACGCCGACTGGGTCGGCCGCGACCGGTTCGTGCTGTCCGCCGGCCACTCGTCACTGACCCTCTACACGCAGCTCTACCTGGCCGGGTTCGGCCTGGAGCTGGCCGACCTCGAAGCGTTCCGCACGTGGGGCTCCAGGACTCCGGGGCACCCCGAGTACGGCCACACCACCGGCGTGGAGACGACGACCGGCCCGCTGGGCCAGGGTGTCGCCAACGCGGTGGGCATGGCCATGGCCGCCCGCTACGAGCGCGGTCTGTTCGACCCGGACGCCGCGCAGGGCGAGTCCCCGTTCGACCACTTCATCTTCGCGATCGCCGGTGACGGCTGCCTCCAGGAGGGCATCTCCGCGGAGGCGTCCTCCATGGCGGGCCACCAGGAACTCGGCAACCTCGTCCTCCTGTGGGACGACAACCACATCTCCATCGAGGGCGACACCGAGACCGCGGTCTCCGAGGACACGGTCAAGCGCTACGAGGCCTACGGCTGGCACGTCCAGCGCGTCGCCCCGAAGCCGGACGGCGACCTCGACCCGCACGCCATCTACAACGCCATCGAGGCCGCGAAGAAGGTGACGAACAAGCCGTCGTTCATCGCGATGCGCTCGATCATCGCCTGGCCCGCGCCGAACGCGCAGAACACCGAGGCCGCGCACGGCTCGGCGCTCGGCGCCGACGAGGTCGCGGCCACCAAGCGGGTCCTCGGCTTCGACCCGGAGAAGTCCTTCGACGTCTCCGACGAGGTCCTCAAGCACACCCGCCAGGCGCTGGACCGGGGCCGCGAGGCGAAGGCCGCGTGGGACCCGTCGTACCAGGAATGGCGCACCAACAACCCGGAGCGCGCGGCCGAGTACGACCGCATCCGCGCGGGCGAGCTGCCGGCCGGCTGGGAAGAGCAGCTTCCCGCCTTCGAGACGGGCAAGTCCGTCGCCACCCGTGCCGCGTCCGGCAAGGTGCTCCAGGCGCTCGGCGCGGTCATCCCGGAGCTGTGGGGCGGCTCGGCCGACCTCGCGGGCTCGAACAACACGACGATCGACAAGACGTCGTCGTTCCTCCCGGCGGACAACCCGCTGCCGGAGGCGAACCCGTACGGCCGCACGATCCACTTCGGTATCCGCGAGCACTCCATGGGCGCGGAACTGAACGGCATCACGCTGCACGGCAACACGCGTGCCTACGGCGGTACGTTCCTCGTCTTCTCCGACTACATGCGCAACGCCGTACGGCTGTCGGCGCTGATGCACCTGCCGGTGACGTACGTGTGGACGCACGACTCCGTCGGTCTCGGCGAGGACGGCCCGACCCACCAGCCGGTCGAGCACCTGGCCTCGCTGCGCGCCATCCCGGGCCTGAACGTGATCCGCCCGGCCGACGCCAACGAGACGGCCATCGCCTGGCGCGAGGTCCTGCGCCGCTACACGAAGGTCTACGGCGAGGGCGCTCCGCACGGTTTCGCGCTGACGCGCCAGGGTGTGCCGACGTACGACGCCAACGAGGACACCGCCAAGGGCGGTTACGTGCTGTTCGAGGCGTCGACGGGTACGCCCGAGGTGATCCTCATCGGTACGGGTTCCGAGGTGCACGTGGCCGTCGAGGCGCGCGAGCAGCTGGAGGCCTCCGGGGTTCCGACGCGGGTCGTGTCCATGCCCTGTGTGGAGTGGTTCGACGCGCAGGACCAGGGGTACCGGGAGAGCGTGCTGCCGCCGTCCGTCAAGGCGCGGGTCGCGGTCGAGGCCGGGATCGGTCTGACCTGGTACCGGTTCGTCGGGGACGCCGGTCGCATCGTTTCCCTGGAGCACTTCGGGGCTTCCGCCGACGGCAAGGTGCTCTTCCAGGAGTTCGGCTTCACTGCCGAGAACGTGGCCGAGAAGGCCCGGGAATCCATCGCCGCCGCCCAGAGCTGACGCTGACAAACGACACGTAGGAGATGCATTTTCCATGACAGACGCACTCAAGCGCCTCTCCGAGGAAGGCGTCGCGATCTGGCTGGACGACCTGTCGCGCAAGCGGATCACGTCCGGCAACCTCGCCGAACTGATCGACCAGCAGCACGTCGTGGGCGTCACCACCAACCCGTCGATCTTCCAGAAGGCCATCTCGTCGGGCGACGGTTACGAGCAGCAGCTCACCGACCTCGCCGCCCGCAAGGTGACCGTCGAGGAAGCCATCCGCATGATCACGACGGCGGACGTCCGTGACGCCGCCGACATCCTGCGTCCGGTCTACGACACGAGCGGCGGCCAGGACGGCCGGGTCTCCATCGAGGTCGACCCGCGCCTGGCGCACAACACGGCGGCGACCATCGCCGAGGCCAAGCAGCTGGCCTGGCTGGTGGACCGCCCGAACACCCTGATCAAGATCCCGGCCACCCGGGCGGGTCTGCCGGCGATCACCGAGGTCATCGGCCTCGGCATCAGCGTCAACGTCACGCTGATCTTCTCGCTGGCGCGCTACCGCGAGGTCATGGACGCGTTCATCTCCGGCCTGGAGAAGGCCAAGGAGCGCGGCCTGGACCTCTCGAAGATCCACTCCGTGGCGTCCTTCTTCGTGTCCCGCGTGGACACCGAGATCGACAAGCGGATCGACGCGCTGGGCACCGACGAGGCCAAGGCCGCCCGCGGCAAGGCCGGTCTCGCCAACGCGCGGCTCGCCTACGAGGCGTACGAGGAGGTCTTCTCCTCGGACCGTTGGGCCGCCCTGGACAAGGCGCAGGCCAACAAGCAGCGTCCGCTGTGGGCCTCGACCGGCGTCAAGGACAAGGCGTACAAGGACACGCTGTACGTGGACGACCTGGTGGCACCGAACACGGTGAACACCATGCCGGAGGCCACTCTTGAGGCCACCGACGACCACGGACAGATCACCGGCAACACCATCTCCGGCACATACGAGCAGTCCCGCGCCGAGATCGCCGCCGTGGAAGCGCTCGGCATCTCGTACGACGAGGTCGTGCAGCTGCTGGAGGACGAGGGCGTCGAGAAGTTCGAGGCGGCCTGGACCGACCTGCTCAAGTCGACCGAGGCGGAACTCGCGCGCCTCGCCCCCTCGGAGGGCTGAGACCTTGGCTCCTCATTCCGGTTCCGGAGCGAATCCGCTTCGTGACCCCGCCGACCGACGGCTCCCGCGTATCGCGGGGCCGTCGGGCCTGGTCATCTTCGGCGTCACAGGCGATTTGTCACGCAAAAAGCTGATGCCCGCCGTGTACGACCTCGCCAACCGGGGTCTGCTGCCGCCGGGCTTCTCGCTCGTCGGCTTCGCCCGGCGCGAGTGGGCCCACGAGGACTTCGCACAGGAGGTCCACGACGCGGTCAAGGAGCACTCCCGTACGCCGTTCCGTGAGGAGGTCTGGCAGCAGCTCGTCCAGGGGATGCGCTTCGTCCAGGGCACCTTCGACGACGACGACGCGTTCGAGCGGCTGCGCGACACGATCGACGAGCTGGACAAGGCGCAGGGCACGGGCGGCAACTTCGCCTTCTACCTGTCGGTGCCGCCGCGCTCCTTCCCGGTCGTCATCCAGCAGCTGAAGAAGCACGGTCTCGCCGACCAGGAGAAGGGTTCCTGGCGCCGCGCGGTCATCGAGAAGCCCTTCGGCCACGACCTCAAGTCGGCCGAGGACCTCAACAAGGTCGTGCACGAGGTGTTCGCCGCGGACCAGGTCTTCCGCATCGACCACTACCTCGGCAAGGAGACCGTCCAGAACATCCTGGCGCTCCGCTTCGCCAACACGATGTTCGAGCCGATCTGGAACCGGTCCTTCGTGGACCACGTGCAGATCACCATGGCCGAGGACATCGGCATCGGCGGCCGGGCCGGCTACTACGACGGCATCGGCGCCGCCCGTGACGTCATCCAGAACCACCTGCTCCAGCTGATGGCGCTGACCGCGATGGAGGAGCCGTCCTCCTTCTCCGCCGACGCGCTGGCCGCCGAGAAGGAGAAGGTGCTCGGCGCGGTACGGCTGCCGAAGGACCTGGGCAGGAACACGGTCCGCGGGCAGTACGCGGAGGGCTGGCAGGGCGGCGAGAAGGCCGTCGGCTACCTCCAGGAGGACGGTATCGACCCCAAGTCGAAGACCGACACCTACGCCGCCATCAAGGTCGAGGTGGACAACCGCCGCTGGGCGGGCGTCCCCTTCTACCTGCGCACCGGCAAGCGCCTGGGCCGCCGCGTCACCGAGATCGCGGTGGTCTTCCAGCGCGCCCCGCACTCCCCCTTCGACCAGACGGCGACGGAGGAGCTGGGCCAGAACGCGATCGTCTTCCGCGTCCAGCCCGACGAGGGCGTCACGGTCCGCTTCGGCTCCAAGGTGCCCGGCACCTCGATGGAGATCCGGGACGTCTCCATGGACTTCGCCTACGGCGAGTCGTTCACGGAGTCCAGCCCGGAGGCGTACGAGCGCCTGATCCTCGACGTCCTGCTCGGCGACTCGAACCTCTTCCCGCGCACCGAGGAGGTCGAGCTGTCCTGGAAGATCCTCGACCCGATCGAGCAGTACTGGGACAAGCACGGCAAGCCCGCGCAGTACCAGTCCGGGACATGGGGTCCGGTCGAGGCGGACGAAATGCTCGCACGAGAGGGACGGAGCTGGCGTCGGCCATGAAAATAGACCTCACCGACACCACTGCCAGCAAGATCAACAAGGGGCTGGTGAAAGCCCGCCGCGCCATCGGCACCCCGGCCGTCGGCATGGTGCTCACCCTCGTCGTCGTCACGGACGAGGAGAACGCCTACGACGCCCTGAAGGCCGCCAACGACGCGTCGCGCGAGCACCCCTCGCGCACGCTCGTGGTCATCAAGCGCGTCTCGCGCTCACCTCGGGACCGCACCCAGTCCCGCCTCGACGCCGAGGTCCGGGTGGGCACGGACGCGGGCAGCGGCGAGACGGTCGTGCTCCGGCTCTACGGCGAGGTCTCCGACCACGCCCAGTCCGTGGTGCTGCCGCTGCTGCTGCCGGACGCGCCGGTGGTGGTCTGGTGGTCGGTGGACGCGCCGCGCGACCCGGCCAACGACCCTCTGGGCGCCCTGAGCCAGCGCCGGGTCACCGACAGCTACGCGGCGGAGAAGCCCGTCGACGAGCTGCGGTCCCGCGCCGAGAGCTACGAGCCGGGCGACACCGACCTGGCCTGGGCCCGGATCACCCCGTGGCGTTCGATGCTGGCCGCCGCGCTCGACCAGGTCGACTCCGAGATCGTCTCCGTCGAGGTGGCGGGCGAGGAGTCCAACCCGAGCGTCGAACTGCTCGCGATGTGGCTCGCCGACCGCCTCCACGTGCATGTACGGCGTGCGGTCTCCGCGGGTCCCGGTCTGACCCAGGTGCGCCTGGAGACGACCGGCGGCCCCATCACGCTGCACCGGTCCGACGGGGCGATGGCCACCCTGGCACTGCCCGGCCAGCCGGACCGCGCGGTGGCGCTCAAGCGCCGCGAGACGTCCGAACTCCTCGCGGAGGAGCTGCGCCGACTCGACCCGGACGACACCTACGCGTCCGCGCTGCGGTTCGGCGTGGACCGGCTGGGCGGCATCCAGTCGGCGGCGGAGCGGGCCGAGGCGGCGGCTCAGCCGGTGCCGACGCTGCCGGTGCGCGCGGTGACGGAGCCGGCGGCGACCGGTGTGCAGCCCGCCTCCTCGGAGAGCGGGGACTCGGACCGGCCCACCCCCGCGAAGATGCCCCCGGTCAAGAAGGCTGATCCGCAGTGAGCACTCCCCAACTCGTCGTCCACCGCGACAAGGAACTGATGGCCCAGGCCGCCGCGGCCCGCCTGATCACGAAGATCGTGGACGCGCAGGCCTCGCGCGGCTACGCCTCGATCGTGCTCACCGGCGGTCGCAACGGCAACGGTCTGCTGGCGGCTCTGGCGGGTCAGCCCGCCCGGGACGCCGTCGACTGGGGCCGCCTGGACCTGTGGTGGGGCGACGAGCGGTTCCTGCCCGAGGGCGATCCGGAGCGCAATGTCACCCAGGCCCGTGAGGCATTGCTCGACGCGGTGCCGCTGGACCCGAAGCGCGTGCACGCCATGCCCGCGTCCGACGGCCGCTACGGCAACGACGTGGAAGCGGCGGCGGCCGGCTACGCCGAGGAACTCGCCCGGTCCGCCGGTCCCGAGAACCACGGTTCCGTCCCGACCTTCGACGTCCTGATGCTGGGCGTCGGCCCGGACACCCATGTGGCGTCGCTCTTCCCGGAGTTGCCCGCCGTACGGGAGACCGAGCGCACGGTCGTCGGCGTCCACGGCGCACCCAAGCCGCCGCCGACCCGGGTCACGTTGACCCTCCCGGCGATCCGGTCGGCCCGCGAGGTGTGGCTGCTCGCGGCCGGCGAGGACAAGGCGGAGGCCGCGGCGATCGCCCTGTCCGGCGCGGGTGAGATCCAGGCACCGGCGGCCGGCGCGCAGGGCCGCGCCCGCACCCTGTGGCTGCTGGACGCGGCGGCGGCCTCCCAGCTGCCGCGCGCGCTGTATCCGCCGGCTTCGGCCTGACACCGGCTGTTACACCGGTGAGGCCGACAACCCGCTGAAGAGCCCGTACGACCTCGGTCGTACGGGCTCTTCCGTGTCTCAACGCCCGCGCAGCTCGCGGTACTTGGCGACCAGGGCCGTCGTCGACGCGTCCAGGCCGGGCACGTCCGCGCCCTCGCTCAGGGCGGGTTCGACGCGCTTGGCGAGGACCTTGCCCAGCTCGACGCCCCACTGGTCGAAGGAGTCGATGTTCCAGACCGCGCCCTGCACGAACACCTTGTGCTCGTAGAGCGCGATGAGCTGGCCGAGCACCGACGGGGTCAGCTCGCGGGCCAGGATCGTGGTCGTGGGGTGGTTGCCCTTGAACGTCTTGTGCGGCACCAGCTCCTCGGGCACACCCTCCGCGCGCACCTCGTCCGGCGTCTTGCCGAAGGCCAACGCCTGTGTCTGGGCGAAGAAGTTGGCCATCAGCAGGTCGTGCTGCTTCTTGAGCCCGTCGCTCAGCTCGGCCACCGGCTCGGCGAAGCCGATGAAGTCCGCCGGGATCAACTTCGTTCCCTGGTGGATAAGTTGGTAGTAGGCGTGCTGCCCGTTCGTCCCCGGGGTGCCCCACACCACCGGCCCGGTCTGCCAGTCGACCTCCTGGCCGTCCCGGCCCACGTACTTGCCGTTCGACTCCATGTCCAACTGCTGCAGATACGCGGTGAACTTGGAGAGGTAGTGGCTGTACGGCAGCACGGCATGCGACTGGGCGTCATGGAAGTTGCCGTACCAGACACCCAACAGGCCGAGCAGCAAAGGCACGTTGGACTCGGCGGGCGCGGTGCGGAAGTGCTCGTCGACGAGGTGGAACCCGTCGAGCATCTCCCGGAAACGGTCCGGCCCGATGGCGATCATCAGCGACAGCCCGATCGCCGAGTCGTACGAGTACCGTCCGCCGACCCAGTCCCAGAACTCGAACATGTTGGCCGTGTCGATGCCGAACTCGCTGACCTTGCCGGCGTTCGTCGACAGCGCCACGAAGTGCTTGGCGACGGCGTCCTGACCGGCCTTCAGCTCGGTGAGCAGCCAGTCGCGGGCGGAGGTCGCGTTGGTGATCGTCTCGATCGTCGTGAAGGTCTTGGACGCGATGATGAACAGCGTCTCCGCCGGGTCGAGGTCGCGGGTCGCCTCGTGCAGGTCGGCGCCGTCCACGTTCGACACGAACCGGACCGTCAGACCGCGGTCGGTGAAGCTGCGCAGCACCTCGTACGCCATCGCCGGACCGAGGTCGGAGCCGCCGATGCCGATGTTGACGACGTTCTTGATGCGCTTGCCGGTGTGGCCGGTCCACTCGCCGGAGCGGACGCGGTCCGCGAAGCCGGCCATCTTGTCGAGCACGGCGTGCACCTGCGGCACCACGTTCTCGCCGTCGACCTCGATCACCGCGTCACGCGGGGCACGCAGCGCGGTGTGCAGGACCGCGCGGTCCTCGGTGACGTTGATCTTCTCGCCGCGGAACATGGCGTCCCGGAGGCCGAACACGTCCGTGGCGGCGGCCAGCGCGTGCAGCAGCCGCAGGGTCTCGTCGGTGACGAGGTGCTTCGAGTAGTCGAGGTGCAGGTCACCGACCTTGAGCGTGTAGGCGGTGCCGCGCCCGGGATAGGCGGCGAACAGCTCCCTCAGCTGCACCTCGCCGAGCTCCTCACGGTGCTTGGCCAAGGCGGTCCACTCGGGCGTCTGGTTGAGCCTGGTACGGCCGTCTGCGTTCATTGCGACTTCAGCCTTCTTTCCTACCGACCTGGGGGCCGGTTCCAACCTAATTGATCAGCCCGTGACATGAGCGGTCGTCGCGTCGTCCTGCGGGGCAACAACAGGTACGTCCGGCTTGACCGCAGGTATCAGTGCGATGACCGACAGGACGAAGAAGGCGGCGGTGAGCAGGGCGGGCGTGTTCAGGCCCCAGGCGGTGGCGGCGGCCCCACCGAGGAGGGCGCCCAGTGGTGCCCCGGCGGCGGCCAGGGTGCGGAAGGCGGAGCTGACCCGGCCCAGCATGTCGGCTGGGGCACGCTGCTGCATCAGCGTGGTCGTGTGAACGTTCCACAGCATGCTCATGCAGCCGAAGACGCCGAGTGCCGCCACGACCGCGACCAGGCTGCGCACGGAGCCCATGACGACGAGGGCGCCGGTCTGCACCAGGCCCGCGAGCAGCACGCTCCGTACCGGGCCGAGGCGGGTGGTGATCCGCCGGTTCACCAGTCCCCCGGCCAGGCCTCCGACGGTGAACGCGGTGGTCGCCGCCGCGTACCCGGCGGTTCCGGCGTCCAGCCAGCCGGTCACCAGGATGACCAGGGTGGCGATCAGGGCGCCCATGCCGACGTTGCACAGGGCTGTCGCCGCGCACAGCCCGCGCAGGGGCCGGTCGCGCCACAGGGTGCGCAGTCCGTCCGCGATCTCCCCGCGCAGGGTGCTGCCCACCGGTCCCGGCGCACGGTCGGGCGGCGTGGTGCGCAGCGAGGCGACCAGTGCGGCGGCCAGGAGGAAGGTGCCCACGTCGGCCACGAAGGGAACCGCCGCCCCCGCGGCGATCAGCAGGGGCACCACGGGCGTTCCCATCAGGCCGCCCGCGATCTTCTGCCCGGTCATCAGCCGGGTGTTGGCGCTGCCGAGCGCCGCCCGGTCCACCAGGGCCGGCAGCAGGGCCGTGGAGGCGTTGTCGAAGAGGGTCTGGAGCGTGGTGAGCGCGAAGGCCAGCGCGATGAGCAGCAGGATCGAGGCGTGGCCGAGGGCGACAGCCACGGCGAAGGCGGCGACGAGTAGCCCACGGACCGCGTCCACCGTCCACATCGCGCGCCGCTGGTCCACCCGGTCCGCGACCGCGCCGCCGAGCAGTCCGAAGACGATCCAGGGCAGATAGCCGCAGGCGGTCACGGAGGCGATGAGGAGGGGCCGGCCCGTCAGCGAGACGGCGAGCAGCGGCAGTGCCGCACCACGCAGCGCGTCCCCGAACCGCGAGATCACGGCGGCGCTCCACAGCCGCCCGAACCCCCCGCGCCACGGGGGCACATGACTGCTCGTCACCTCGACCGTCGTCACCGCTCCCCCTCACGATTCGTCACTTCACAAACCGTAGAGGGCACCACTGACAATCGGTCCGGGGGCGGGTCGGCCACCGGCCTGCGAAACAGCTCCGGCCAGACACCTTGTGGGCGTCCGGCCGGTTCAACTCCTAGATTTCTCCCCGCAGTTTGGCGAGCGCCTCGGCGAGGATCGCCTCGCCGTCCGCGTCGCTGCGCCGCTCCCGTACATACGCGAGGTGCGTCTTGTAGGGCTCGGTGCGCGGCGGGGCCGGCGGATTGTCCCGGTCCTGTCCGGCCGGGAAGCCACAGCGGGGGCAGTCCCAGGTTTCGGGAACCTGCGCGTCGCTGGCGAAGCTGGGCTGTGTCTCGTGTCCGTTGGAGCACCAGAAGACGATGCGCAGCCGGGGCGCGGACTCGCCGCGCTCGGCCTCGCCCATCGGCCCCGCCCCGACCCGGCTTCCTCGGATCGCGTTGCCACTTGCCACGGTCGTAACTCCCTGCGTGATGGTGCCGCGAAGCGAGTCGGCGTTTTCGCTCCGTTGCGAGCGCCTCAGTCTACGTAAGGCCCAACGCGCGTCCAGTGGTTGGAGTTACAGCCCCTACACCTAGACGCAAGCCCCATGATAGGCCGCGCTCAGCTGCGCGTACCGAACATGGGGCCTTACGTACGGAATGTGCGACGGAACGTGCGGTCAGCTCGTCTTCATCAGCAGGCCGAGCACGACGATGCAGGCGAACCAGAGCACACCGAGCACCACGGTGATGCGGTCCAGGTTGCGCTCGGCGACCGAAGAGCCGCCGACGGACGACGCCATGCCGCCACCGAACATGTCGGAGAGACCGCCGCCCTTCCCCTTGTGCATCAGCACCAGCAGCATCAGCAGCAGGCTGAAGACGATCAGGGCGATCGAGAACCCCAAAACCACGGCTGGACCAACTTCCTCGGATTCGGATGGACGACAGGGGCATAGCGGCTGGCGCTATGCCCCCGCAAGGGTACGACGGATCGCGGCTACCGCCTACACACTGCTGAACTCACTGGTCGCGGAAGCGCGCGATCTTGACGAACTCGTCCGCGTCCAGCGAGGCACCGCCGACGAGGGCGCCGTCGACGTCGGGCTGGGCCATGATCTCGGCGACGTTGCCGGACTTGACGGAGCCGCCGTACTGGATGCGGACCTGGTCGGCCAGCTCCTGCGAGTACAGCTCGGCGAGCTTGCCGCGGATGGCCTGGCAGACCTCCTGGGCGTCGCCGGCGCCGCAGACCTTGCCGGTGCCGATGGCCCAGACGGGCTCGTAGGCGATGACGACGGACTCGGCCTGCTCGGCCGGGACGTCCTTGAGGCCGCCCTCGACCTGGGAGAGGGTGTGGGCTACGTGGTTGCCCGCCTCGCGGATGTCGAGTTCCTCGCCGACGCAGAGGATCGGGGTCAGGCCGTGCTTGTAGGCGGCCTTGACCTTGGCGTTGACGATCTCGTCGGTCTCCGCGTGGTACTGGCGGCGCTCGGAGTGGCCGATGGCCACGTACGTGCACTTCAGCTTGGCCAGCATCGCACCGGAGATCTCGCCGGTGTAGGCGCCGGAGTCGTGCGCCGAGATGTCCTGGGCGCCGTACTTGATCTTGAGCTTGTCGCCGTCGACCAGGGTCTGCACGGAGCGCAGGTCGGTGAAGGGCGGCAGGACGGCGACCTCGACGGCCTCGTAGTCCTTGTCCGCGAGGGCGAAGGCGAGCTTCTGGACGTGGGCGATGGCCTCAAGGTGGTTGAGGTTCATCTTCCAGTTGCCCGCCATGATCGGCGTGCGCCCAGAAGAAATAGATGGAGCCATTACGGTCAGTCCTCCAGTGCGGCGAGGCCGGGGAGCGTCTTGCCCTCTAGGTATTCGAGGGAGGCGCCGCCGCCGGTCGAGATGTGGCCGAATGCGTTCTCGTCGAAGCCCAGGATGCGGACGGCCGCGGCGGAGTCGCCACCGCCGACGACCGTGAAGGCCGGGGAGTCGAGAAGGGCCTGGGCGACCGCCTTGGTGCCCTCGGCGTAGTCGGGGTGCTCGAAGACGCCCATCGGACCGTTCCAGAAGATGGTGGCCGCGTCGGCGAGCTTCGAGGCGTACAGGGCACCGGTCTCGGGACCGATGTCGAGGCCCATCTGGTCGGCCGGGATGGCGTCCGCGGCGACGACGGTGGGGTTGGACGGGGCCTTGGTCTTCAGGTCCGGGAACCCGGCCGAGATCACCACGTCGACCGGGACGACCAGCTCGACGCCGTTCTTCTCGGCGCGCTCGACGTACTCGGTGACGGCGGGCAGCTGGTCGTCCTGGACCAGGGAGGCGCCGATCTCGTAGCCCTTGGCCTTGAGGAAGGTGAAGGCCATGCCGCCGCCGATGAGGATGCGGTCGGCCTTGCCGAGCAGCTGGTCGATGACGGCGAGCTTGTCGGAGACCTTGGAGCCGCCGAGGGCTACCACGTAGGGCCGCTTGACGTCCTCGGTGAGCTTCTTCAGGACGCCGACCTCGGTGGCGATGAGGTAGCCGGCGTAGCGCGGCAGGCGGGCCGGGAGGTCGTACACGGAGGCGTGCTTACGGTGCACGGCGCCGAAACCGTCGCCTACGTAGACATCCGCCAGGGCGGCGAGCTGGTCGGCGAACTCGCCGCGCTCGACGTCGTCCTTGGAGGTCTCGCCCGCGTTGAAGCGCAGGTTCTCGATGACCGCGACCTGGCCGGGTTCGAGGCCGCGCACCGCGTCGTGGGCGGCGGGGCCGACGGTGTCCTGGGCGAACGCGACCGGCGCGCCGAGGAGTTCGGCGAGGCGCTCGGCCGGCTGGAGGAGGGAGAAGGCCGGGTCCGGGGCGCCCTTGGGGCGGCCCAGGTGCGAGGCCACGATCACCTTGGCGCCCGCCTCGACGAGGGCCTTGACCGTGGGCAGGACGGCGCGGATGCGGCCGTCGTCGGTGATGAGGCCGTCGGCCAGCGGGACGTTGAGGTCGGCGCGGACGAAGACCCGCTTGCCGTCCACGCCTTCGGCGAGAAGTTCGTCGATCGTCTTCATAAAGGGACTCCTAGGGAGGGCTCTTCAGATCCGAGAGGGCTGATCGATCACTACGTAGCAACGGCTCGGACACTACGCAGCAAGGGCTCGGGCAGCGCGGCGTGCGCTGCCCGAGCCCTGACTCACATCGAGTTGCCTGCTCTGGGAGTTAGAGCTGGCCGCCGACGAAGACCGTGAGGTCGACGAGGCGGTTGGAGTAGCCCCACTCGTTGTCGTACCAGCCGAGGATCTTCACCGTGTTGCCTTCCTGAACCATGGTCAGGAGGGAGTCGAAGGTGCAGGAGGCCTGGTCGCCGACGATGTCCGAGGAGACGATCGGGTCCTCGGTGTAGGACAGGTAACCCTTGAGGTCGCCGTCCTCGGAGGCCTTCTTGAACGCGGCGTTGACCTCGTCCTTGGTGGTCTCGCGCTGCAGCGTCACGACCAGGTCGGTGGCCGAACCGGTCGGGACCGGGACGCGCATCGCGATGCCGTCCAGCTTGCCCTTGAGCTGCGGGAGGACCAGGGCGGTGGCCTTGGCGGCACCGGTCGTGGTCGGGATGATGTTCTCGGCGGCGGCACGCGCGCGGCGCAGGTCCGAGTGCGGGAAGTCCAGGATGCGCTGGTCGTTCGTGTACGCGTGGACCGTCGTCATCAGGCCCTTGACGATGCCGAAGTTCTCGTCGAGAACCTTGGCCATCGGCGCCACACAGTTGGTGGTGCAGGAGGCGTTCGAGATGACGTGGTGGTTGGCCGCGTCGTACTTGTCCTGGTTGACGCCCATCACGATCGTGATGTCCTCGTCCTTGGCCGGAGCCGAGATGAGGACCTTCTTGGCGCCGCCGGCGATGTGCTTCTCGGCGTCGGCCTTCTTCGTGAAGATGCCGGTCGACTCGATGACGATGTCGACGCCCAGCTCGCCCCACGGGATGTCGGCGGGGTTGCGCTCGGACAGCACCTTGATCGTGTGCCCGTCGACGGTGATCGTGTCGGCGGTGTGCGACACCTCGGCCTGCAGGCGGCCCAGGATGGTGTCGTACTTGAGCAGGTGAGCGGTGGTCGCGGTGTCACCCAGGTCGTTGACAGCCACGATCTCGATGTCAGCACCCTGCTTCAGCAGCGCGCGGAAGTAGTTACGACCGATGCGGCCAAAGCCGTTGATGCCTACGCGGATCGTCACGAACCGATCTCCTCGTTGGTACGCCGGCTCAGTGCCGGCGAGTTGTATGGGATGTCCCCGACCGCCTACGACCCTACCTCCCTGAGCCCTCCGTGGTGACATCGAGATGCCCCATACACGGCAGGGCGGTCCGTACCCGCCAGTAGGGGTACGGACCGCCCTTGATGTTCATGACATCGACACGCCGAGTCAGCTCTTGAGGGCCGTCAGTGCCTTCTTGAGCAGGGCCGCCCGGTCGCTCGCCGAGGTGACCTGTTCCAGGCCGAAGCCGAGCAGCACGGAGCGGCCGGTGGTGACCGCGCCGTACGTCTGGAACAGGGCTCCGGTGCGGGTCCAGTCGTTCAGGACCGCCGGGCTGCCCGGGGGCGGTCCCGTCACGCTCCAGGCGCCCAGGGAGGTCTCGAAGCCCTCGGTCTGGGTCGCCGTGCCGCCCACGACGAGCGAGGTGTCGTCGGCGAGGACGCCGTGGCCGCCGGTGCCCGGGTCGGTGATGTAACTGAGCGAGACCTCGACCGACTTGCCCGCGTAGGCGCTCAGGTCGAAGCCGACCTGCTGCCAGCCGTTGGAGGCGCCGGTGAGGCTGTTCCACGAACCGGTGGTGCCGGTCGCGGTGCAGCCGCTGGTGGCGACGGTCAGGTAGTGCTTGAGCCAGGGGTGCTCGGCGACCAGGAAGCCCGCCTCGCACTCGGTCGGTACGGCGGTGCTGGTGGCGCCGCCCACCTCCGGGAGCGTGGTCCAGTCATCGGCCCCGGTGGTGTGGATCTCGACGACGGCGTGGTCGTAGCCGGGCTCGGTGTCCCACAGCAGCTCGCTGCGCAGCGTGGGCTTGTCGGCCGCGCTCACCCCGGTGAGGTCGATGGTGCGGGTGAGGCGCTTGTAGGCGTCGTCGGTGTGGACGGCGGCGGCCATGTAGGAGCCCGCGTAGGGGCCGTACGGGTTGACGGTCCCGGCGAACTGGCCCGCCCCCGCGCTCGCGAACTGGGGGTACTTGGCGGGCGACAGCGAGTCGGAGGTGACGCTGTAGGTACCGGCCCGGTCCAGCGGGTTGCCGGGTGCGCCGCTGAGCGGCCCGGTGAAGCCGGCGAGCTTGCCGGAGCCGGTGAAACCGGTGGCCCCGGGAGTGGACGTACGCGAATAGGCGCCCAAGTAGTACTGGCTGAAGTCGTTCGAGGGGGTGCCGTCGCCGAGGTCTACGGAGCCGCCGGCCTGCTCACCGGCCTCGATCAGCTTGCCGCCCTCGTTGAGGAAGGCGCGCAGCTGGAGCTGGGTGTCGTTGCCCGGTCCCGCCGTGCCCGAGTAGTGGACGACGGTCTTGAAGTGGTCGAGCACACCGAGCGCGTCGGGCGCGCCCTGCGTGGCGACGTCCCAGACGACCGCCTTACGGCCGTTGGCCTTCAGCGCGTCCACGTAGGTCTGCGCCTGGGTGGCGGCAGCGCCCTCCTCGGCGACGACGAGGGTGTCGGCCGCGGGCCGCTTGGCCACCGTGTAGGTGAAGTGCGCGCTGGAGGTGGGCTTCCCGGCCTTCGTCTCACCGGTGAACCAGACCTCGACCTTGTCGCCCGGGTCGCCGTCCTTGACCTTGGCCCGGTACTCGTCGAAGTACAGGTTGTCGTCCCCGCCGTAGGTCCGGCCGCCCTTCCAGGACTTGAGTGCCGTGTCCTTCGTACGGCCGCCGTTGACGCGGTACTTGAGCTCCTTGTCGCGCACGGACTTCCGTACGACGACGGAGACCTCCTGGTCGGCGCCGCGGGAGTACGACGTCGGGAAGGTGGCCGGGGTGAAGTCGGCGGCGCTGAGGCCGACCGACGACTTCGGCTGGTCGGGGTGCGCGGCGGTCTCGGCGACGGAGAGGGCGAAGGGGATGTTCTTCGCGAACTCGTCCTGGATCAGCTTCTCGTCGTCCGGGTAGTTGAAGACGGACTGGCAGTCGGCCGCGTTCCAGGCGTCGTTCGGGTCGATGTTCGACGCGGTCTGGCAGGTCGACATCTCGGGGGTGAACATCGACATGCTGTTGACGTTCGACGCGTGGCCGTCCGCCTCACCGTTGGTCGTGTACAGCTCCGAGGAGACCTGCGAACGGTAGCCGGGGATCGCCGGGTTGTCCGGGGTGCCGGCGAGCGCCTTGTAGAGCACGTCGTCCGGGGTCGGGGTCGCGACCTGCCAGCCGACTCCGTAGAGGAGGAGTTCGGCGGCGGAGTGGTAGTTGATGCCGTAGGTGAAGCCGATGCGCTTCTCGAAGGCGTCGAGTGCGGCGGTCTCCGGCTCGGAGTTGGGGGCCGCGCCCCGGTAGGTCTCGCTGGTGGGGTTCGGGGACGAACCCTCGTCGTCGTAGCCCCACTTGTAGGCGAAGTTGCGGTTGAGGTCGACGCCGTCGCCGGTGGAGATCACACCGTCGCCGTTGACGTCCCGCAGGTTCTTGCGCCACAGGCGCGTGTCGCTGTTCTGGAAGGTGTAGTCGTAGCCGTCCGGGTTGGCGGACAGCACGAACCACAGTTCGGTCGAGTCGACGATCTTCTTGATGCGCTTGTCGGTCTTGTAGTTGTCCAGGTAGTAGTGCATCAGCCGGCGGGTCATTTCCGGGGTGATCCACTCGCGCGCGTGCTGGTTGGACACGTACAGCACGGAGGGCTTGGAGCCGTCCTTGGTCTTCTTCGCGTTCTTGGTCAGTTTGAGCGCGAGGATGTCCTGGCCGTCGATCGTCTTGCCGATGGACTCGACCTTGGTGAGGCCGGGGTTGGCCTGCCCGGTCTTGACGATCTCCTCTTCGAGGCCGCCGCTTCCGCTGTACGGGCGGAACACGCCCTGCGCCGCGTCCTCGACCCTCGTCTCGGCCTTGGCCGACAGGGTGTGCTCGGTGAGGTCGACGCCCTGCTTCTCCAGCTTCTGGGCCTGCTGGTCGGTGAGGTAGACCTCTACGGCGGTCCTGCCGGACGCGGAGAACTGGTTGTCGCCGAGTTCGTGGGCGTCCTGTCCGGCCTTCAGGAGCAGGGGTATCTGCTTCTGGGTGACGTCGGCGTGGAAGACCTTGACCTCTGCGGGGTCCGACTTCGTGGAACTCCCGCCCTGCGCCTGGGCGATGGGTGCGATGCTCGCCCCGGCGATCAGGAGGGCGCCGACAGCGAGGATCGATCTCGCTCTGTGTCTCATGAATCCCCCTAGCAATCGTTCGCCACAACGGCGAACAGTTGCCAGGCTCATGACACTTCATGATCGAGTCAAGGGGGCATCAAGGACGGTCAAATGGCGCGGTGGGTGGGGGACTTCGACAGGGGCGGCGGATCGTACCGGGTAGGCGAGGGGCGACGCGTGTCCCTCGCGGGGGCCAGGCGGCGTCGCTCGTGGGCCGCGTGGGGCCGAGCTGCATCGAGGTCTGCGGCGCCCAAGGCGGACGCACGCCGACGCGGGGTCCTCGGGTAGGCCCGACCGATCTCCTTGAGGGGCGCGGGTCGGGCGGGGGTCGTTTCTCCTTGAGGGACACCGGTCGAGCGCGGGTCGTTGATTGTCCCCGGCCTGATCAACCGGCAGGCCTGAAGGAGCGCGCCCACAGCAGAGAAGCGCCGGTGCCAGGGTCTTCCGAGGGGGCCTGCGGGTCTTCCTCAAGGCCTGCACGCATTCGCCCGGCGGGAGCCCTCGCAGCCTTGCCCTCGGCCCTCGGCCTGCCTGAAGCCGACCGGTCGTCGTCGATTCCCTCCGGCCCGATCCACCAGGCACGCCCAGAAGGGGCCCACACCAGCGAATTGACAGCCCGTCGGCAACCGCTCAAAGCAGCCCACGACAGACGAACGCCGGTGCCGACGCCCGGACTGGGCACCCGCACCGGCGTATTGACGGATCGTCAGCCGACCATGTTGTCGGCCATCTCCTCGGTGATGCTGGACTCCGTGCCCGGGATGCCGAGGTCCTGGGCCCGCTTGTCGGCCATCGCCAGCAGGCGGCGGATACGGCCGGCCACCGCGTCCTTGGTGAGCGGCGGGTCGGCGAGGGCGCCCAGTTCCTCCAGGGAGGCCTGCTTGTGGTCCATGCGCAGGCGGCCCGCTGCTGCGAGGTGCTCGGGGACCTCGTCGGCGAGGATCTCCAGCGCACGCCCCACACGGGCTCCCGCGGCGACGGCCGCGCGGGCCGAGCGGCGCAGGTTCGCGTCGTCGAAGTTGGCGAGCCGGTTCGCCGTGGCGCGCACCTCGCGGCGCATCCGGCGCTCCTCCCAGGCCAGCACCGACTCGTGGGCGCCGAGCCGGGTGAGCAGGGCGCCGATCGCGTCGCCGTCACGGACGACCACCCGGTCCACGCCACGCACCTCGCGGGCCTTCGCCGCGATCGACAGCCGGCGCGCGGCGCCGACCAGCGCGAGCGCGGCCTCCGGACCCGGGCAGGTCACCTCCAGGGAGGAGGACCGGCCGGGCTCGGTCAGCGAGCCGTGGGCCAGGAACGCGCCTCTCCAGGCCGCCTCCGCGTCACAGGTGGCCCCTGAGACGACCTGCGGCGGCAGGCCCCGGATGGGGCGTCCGCGGCCGTCCACGAGGCCCGTCTGCCGGGCCAGCTGATCGCCGCCCGCGACCACCCGGACGACGTAACGGGAGCCGCGGCGGAGTCCGCCGGGCGCCATCACGATCAGTTCGGAGCTGTGGCCGAAGATCTCCAGGATGTCCCGCTTGAGCCGGCGCGCCGCCATCGCGGTGTCCAGCTCCGCCTCGATCACGATGCGCCCGCTCACCAGGTGGAGGCCTCCGGCGAACCGCAGAATGGCGGAGACCTCCGCCTTCCTGCAGCAGGTCCGGGTGACGGGTAGCCGGGAGATCTCATCCTTCACCGCTGCCGTCATCGCCATGGGCCGATCCTTCCATGCATCCGAAAAATACGGTCGTACGCGGCGGCCAACAGCTCCGGGTCGTGCCTTGGAGTTCCGTCGGTCCGGGCCACCGGCGCCAGCTCGACCGCGGCGTCGAGCCGCTTGGCGGCTTCGGTGAGCGACGCACGATCGGGCACGGCGGCCTCGTCGGCCAGCACCACGTCCAGGGCGAGTTTAGGGGCGTGTCGTCCCAAAACCTCCAAATGACGCTGCGGTGAGAAGCCATCGGTTTCTCCGGGCTGCGGCGCGAGGTTCAGGGAGAGCACCCGGCGCGCCTTCGTCTCGGTGAGCGCGTCGAGCAGTTCCGGCACCAGCAGGTGCGGGATGACGGACGAGAACCAGGAGCCGGGACCGAGCACCACCCAGTCCGCGTCGAGCACGGCGGCGACGGCCTCGGGCACGGCGGGCGGGTCGTGCGGCACGACGTGCACGGACATCACCTCACCGGGCGTGAGGGCGACCGTCGCCTGTCCCCGCACGGTGTCGACGTCGTCGGGCCGCGCCGGATCGTGCCCCTTGACCAGGGCCTGCAGCTCCAGCGGTACGGCGGACATGGGCAGCACGCGCCCGTGCGCGCCGAGCAGCTTGCCGACCAGGTCGAGGGCCTGGACGTGGTCACCGAGCTGCTCCCACAGGGCGACGATCAGCAGATTGCCGACCGCGTGTTCGTGCAGGTCGCCCTTGGACTGGAAGCGGTGCTGGATGACGCGGGCCCAGGTCTGGCCCCAGTCGTCGTCGCCGCACAGCGCGGCGAGGGCCTTGCGCAGGTCGCCGGGGGGCAGTACGCCCAGTTCGTCGCGCAGGCGTCCGCTGGAGCCGCCGTCGTCGGCCACGGTGACGACGGCGGTGAGGTCGCCGGTGATGCGGCGCAGTGCGGTGAGCGAGGCGGACAGGCCCATGCCGCCGCCGAGGGCGACCACCTTGGGCTGGGTGCCGCGCCGGCGCGGCTTGCCGCCGCGGGCCTCCACGGGCCTGGTCGTCCGTCCTTCGGGCACCACGCGGCGCAGCCTGCCCAGCCGTGGGCTACGTCCTGTCATTCCCGTCCCATGTCCCGGTGTACGACCACCGTCTCCACGCCCTCGGCCACGAGCCGCGCGGCGAGCTTCTCCGCCGTGGCGACCGAGCGGTGCTTGCCGCCGGTGCAGCCGATCGCGATCGTCACGTACCGCTTGCCCTCGCGCCGGTAGCCGGCCGCGATGAGCCGCAGCAGCTCGGCGTAGCGGTCGAGGAACTCCTTGGCGCCGGGCTGGTTGAAGACGTACGCCGAGACCTCCTCGTTGAGGCCGTTGAAGGGGCGCAGCTCCGGGATCCAGTGCGGGTTGGGCAGGAAGCGCATGTCGGCGACGAGGTCGGCGTCGACCGGGAGGCCGTACTTGAAGCCGAAGGACATGACGGTGGCCCGCAGTTCGGGCTCTTCGTCGCCGGCGAACTGGGCGTCCATCTTGGCACGCAGTTCGTGGACGTTGAGGCTGGAGGTGTCGATGACGAGGTCGGCGTCGCCGCGCAGTTCGCGCAGCAGTTCGCGTTCGGCGTCGATGCCGTCGACGATGCGGCCGTCGCCCTGGAGGGGGTGGGGGCGGCGCACCGACTCGAAACGGCGCACCAGGGCGTCGTCGGAGGACTCCAGGAAGACGATCCGCCGGGTGACGTGCTTCGACTCCAGGTCGGCGAGGGACTCGCGGAGGTTGTCGAAGAAGCGCCGTCCGCGGACGTCGACGACGACCGCGATGCGTGCCACGTTGCCCTGGGAGCGGGCGCCGAGCTCCACCATGGTGGGGATCAGGGCGGGCGGGAGGTTGTCGACGACGAACCAGCCGAGGTCCTCCAGGCACTTGGCGGCGGTGGACCGCCCGGCTCCGGACATGCCGGAGATGATCACCAGTTCGGGGATGGCCGCTTCGGGCACCCCGGGTGTCGTGCTGTCCGTGCTCACCTGTGCTCCGTCGTCCTGGACCTCTTGCTGTGGAGCTTGATCGTCGCCGGTTTCCTTGTGCGTCCGATCTCGGTCCGCTGTGGGCTGCTTCTCTTGTTCGCTCATGTCTCCTGCCCCCGTCGCTCGTCCGGGGCTCCCGCGGGTACGGGCTCCCCTGGGGCACCCGCCGTGGTCCCGGGTGTCCCGTCTTCCATGTCTTCCATGATCTCTCCAGTCGCCGTGTTCACGGCGGGTGCGGCCGGGGCCGCCTGGGCGAGGGCGACCGCGATGGTCTCGGCGGTCTTGCGACCTATGCCCGGAACCTCGCAGATCTGGTCGATTGTCGCGGATCGCAGCTTCTTCACCGAACCGAAGTGCTTGATCAGCGCCTGCTTGCGGGTCTCGCCGAGGCCGGGCACGTCGTCCAGGGGGCTCGCCCGGAACCGCTTGGCACGCTTGGCGCGCTGATAGGTGATCGCGAAGCGGTGGGCCTCGTCGCGGACGCGCTGGAGGAGGTAGAGGCCCTCGCTGGTGCGGGGCAGGACCACCGGGTCGTCGTCGTCCGGGAGCCAGACCTCCTCCAGGCGCTTGGCGAGGCCGCACACGGCGATGTCGTCGATGCCCAGCTCATCGAGGGCCTTCTTGGCGGCGGCGACCTGCGGCTGCCCGCCGTCGACCACGACGAGCTGCGGCGGGTAGGCGAACCGCTTGGGGCGGCCCTCGTCGTCCTTCAGGTCCCTCAGCTCGTCGCCGTCCGCCCACTCCCCCGTCTTCTCCTTCTCGGCGAGATAGCGCCGGAAGCGGCGGGTGATCACCTCGTGCATCGAGCGGACGTCGTCCTGGCCCTCGAAGCCCTTGATCTGGAAGCGGCGGTACTCGCTCTTGCGTGACAGGCCGTCCTCGAAGACGACCATCGACGCCACGACGTCGTCGCCCTGGAGGTGCGAGATGTCGTAGCACTCGATCCTGAGGGGGGCGCTGTCCAGGTCGAGGGCCTCGGAGATCTCCTCCAGGGCGCGTGAGCGGGTGGTGAGGTCGGAGGCGCGCTTGGTCTTGTGGAGGATCAGCGACTGCTGGGCGTTGCGCGCGACGGTCTCCATGAGGGACTTCTTGTCGCCGCGCTGCGGGATGCGCAGTGACACGTTGGCCCCGCGCCGGTCGGTGAGCCACTGCTGGACCGGCTCCACCGGGTCGGGCAGGGCGGGGACGAGGACCTCCTTGGGGACGGAGTCCCCGGTCTCCTCGCCGTAGAGCTGCTGGAGGGCGTGCTCGACGAGGGCCGCGGTGGTGACGTCCTCGACCTTGTCGGTGACCCAGCCGCGCTGGCCGCGCACGCGTCCGCCGCGGACGTGGAAGATCTGGACGGCCGCCTCCAACTCGTCCTCGGCTACGGCGATCAGGTCGGCGTCGGTGGCGTCGGCGAGGACGACCGCGCTCTTCTCCATGGCCTTCTTGAGGGCGTCGATGTCGTCGCGCAGGCGGGCGGCCCGCTCGTACTCCATCTCCTCGGCCGCGTCCGTCATCTGCTTCTCGAGACGGCGGATGTACGTGCCGGTGCGGCCGGCCATGAAGTCGCTGAACTCCTCGGCCAGTTCGCGGTGCTCCTCCTCGGAGACGCGGCCGACGCAAGGGGCGGAGCACTTGCCGATGTAGCCCAGCAGGCAGGGGCGGCCGGTGCGGGCCGCGTTCTTGAAGACTCCGGCCGAGCAGGTGCGGACGGGGAACACGCGCAGCAGGAGGTCCACGGTGTCGCGGATCGCCCAGGCGTGTCCGTACGGCCCGAAGTAGCGGACGCCCTTCTTCTTGTGACCGCGCATCACCTGCACGCGCGGGTACTCCTCGTTCATCGTCACCGCGAGGTACGGGTAGCTCTTGTCGTCGCGGTACTTGACGTTGAACCGGGGGTCGTACTCCTTGATCCAGGAGTACTCCAGCTGGAGTGCCTCGACCTCCGTGGACACCACCGTCCACTCCACCGACGCGGCCGTGGTGACCATCGTGCGCGTGCGCGGGTGGAGTCCGGCCAGGTCCTGGAAGTAGTTCGCCAGGCGCTGGCGCAGGCTCTTCGCCTTTCCGACGTAGATCACCCGGCGGTGCTCGTCGCGGAATCTGTAGACCCCGGGCGAGTCCGGGATCTCTCCCGGCCTGGGGCGGTAGCTGGAGGGATCGGCCATGTTTCACACCCTACTGGCGCGGAGTGACAGCGCGGCGGGGCTGTGGACAACGCCGGACACGCCCGGCGGAACTCTTACCGAAACGATTGTCGGATGTCCGGCCGGTCCTCCTAGCGGGACTCCAGAAACGTGAGAACGGCCAGGACACGGCGGTGGTCGTCGGCGGCTTCCGGAAGGTGGAGTTTGCCCAGGATGCTGCGGACGTGCTTCTCGACGGTGCCCTCGGTGACCCACAGCCGGCGGCCGATGCCGACGTTGGAGCGGCCCTCCGCCATCAGCGCCAGCACCTCGCGCTCGCGGGTGCTGAGGAAGGACAGCGGGTCGTCACGGCGCTGTGCCGAGAACAGCTCGTGCACCAGGGAGGGGTCGACGACCGAGCCGCCCTTGTGGATGCGGTCGAGGGCCTCGACGAACTCGTCGACGACCGTGATCCGGCTCTTGAGGAGATACCCGACCTTGTGTCCGCCGGCCAGCAGCTCCAGAGCCTCCTCGACCTCGACGAACGCGGACAGCACGAGGATGCCGGTGTCGGGATGGCGTTCACGGATCGTCCGGGCCGCCTTCAGGCCCTCGGTGGAGTGGTCGGGCGGCATCCTGATGTCGACGATCGCGAGGTCGGGCCGCTCGGTGTCGACCAGTTCCAGGAGCCGTACGGCGTCGCCGGCCTGGCCCGCGACCTCGTAGCCCAGGCGTTCGCACAGGCTCGCGAGGCCCTCCCTGAGCAGGACGTCGTCATCGGCGAGGACGACCCGTCCCCGCGCGGTCTGCTGCGATGCGTCCATCGTCACGGCTCCCCCTGCCCGACCGGTGCGGTGCGCAACGCACAGACTGCCGGACCGGGTCGGGTACGGCTAGCCGGTAAGGGAATTGGGGGGTGACCGTGAAGACAGGGCGCCGCGTCCGGGCGATTCTCGAAGCAGTACGGATGCGGGCGGACCGGTCACCCGGGCGAGAAGCGACGGGCCCCGGGTCGGAAGGTCGGAAGGGCTGCGGGAGATGCGGCGGACACGGGCGGACAGACGACGGCGGTCGGTCCGTGTCCGCCCGTACGAGGACGACACACGGTCCTTGAAGGACCTCCTTGACCCGCGCGACCCCGGCATCGTCCGCGCCAAGCGCCTGCGTGGCGGACCTTCGGAACGCCCCTGGAGCCGGACGGCTGCCTCTCCGTCCGAGAAGACCGCCCGACGCGTACGCGACGTCACCGAGTCCACGGCTCCCCCGGCCTGGACCCCGTCGCGTACGGCTCGGGCGGTCACCCCTCCGTCCGGGGAAGCGGCAGTCGTACGGTGAGGGTCGTGCCCTCCCCGGGTGGGCTGCCGACGTGCAGCTTGCCGCCGATCGCCTCGACGCGGTCGACGAGTCCGATGAGCCCGGAGCCGCGCCCGAGGTCGGCGCCGCCCACTCCGTCGTCGGCGATCGTCACTTCCAGGACGTCGTCCTCGACCCGCGCCGACACCGCCACGAAGCTCGCGCGCGCGTGCTTGACGGCGTTGGTGAGGCACTCGGAGGTCACGTAGTAGACGGCGACCTCGATCCGCTCCGGGAGGCGGCCCGCGGGCAGGCGCAGGTCGAGTTCCACGGGGACGGCGGAGCGGCGGGCGAGTGCGCGCAGGGCCGGGCCCAGGCCGCCCTTGGAGAGGATCGCGGGGTGGATGCCGCGCGCGACCTGCAACAGGTCGGCGAAGGTGTCGTCCAGGCCCTTGGCGATGTGGTCCAGCTGCTCGGCGAGTTCCTCCGGCTGCTCGTCCAGCATCGACTGGGCCATTCTCAGGTCGAGTTGGAGGGAGACGAGGCGCTGTTGGACGCCGTCGTGCAGATCGCGTTCGATACGGCGTCGGGAGGCGTCCCCGGCGGCGACCACGCGCGCGCGTGACGCGGTGAGCTGGTCGCGGCTGTCGGCGTTGGCGAGGGCGGTGGCGACGAGTTCGGTGAAGTCGGCGAGCCGGGACTCGGTGCCCGGGGGCAGCGGTTCGGTTCCGGCGGCGGCCGCGACGACGGCACCCCACAGCCGGTCGTCCACGACGATGGGGGCGCCCACCGAGCGGCCCACGCGCGCGGGGCGGGCGGTACGCGCCACCTCCGCCGCGGCGGCCGTCTCGGCCTCGGCGGCGGGTCCGCGGGCGGAACCGAGGACGGTGGCGGCTCCGTCGGCGCCGTAGCGCAGGACGGCGGCGGAGCCGCTGCTCAGGACCTTGCCCACCTGGTCGGCGACTTCGGAGAAGATCTCGTGCGGGGGCACCCCGCGTGCGACGAGGGTGGCGACCCGGCGCAGCGCGGTCTGTTCGCGGGCGGCGCGGCGGCTCTCGGTGACGTCGCGCGCGGCGGCGTAGATCAGGCCCTCTCCGGTGACCGGGCGGGCGCTCCACTGGAGCCAGCGTTCGGTGCCGTCGTCCCGGACGAAGCGGTTCTCGAACTCGGCCAGTTCGACGCCGCTCGCCAGCCGGTCGAGGACGGCACGCGTGCGTGCCCGGTCCTCCGGGTGCACGAACTCCAGCCAGGGTCTGCCCAGGAGCGCGTCGGCGGAGTGGCCGAGGGTCCGCTCGAAGGCGGGGTTCACGCGCTTGAAGTAGCCGTCGAGTCCCGCGATGCACAACAGGTCGAGGGAGAGGTGGAAGATGCTCGCCAGCTCCTGCTCGGCCTTGTCCCGCCGCCCCTGCGCGGCGGCGAAGGACGCCATGGTGCCGTTCATGCCGCCGAGCAGCTGCGCCCAGGTCCCCTCGAACGCGGCGACGTCCGCGCGGTGGCCGAGCCGGTTGTCGTCGATCGCCGTGTTCATGGTGTTGATCTCACCGGCGAGCCGTTCGGTGGTGACCCGCAGCTCGCGGAACGTGTCGGCGACGGCGCCGAGTTCGTCCCGGCCCGCGTACCGGATGTCGTACGACAGGTCGCCCTCGGAGAGCGCGCGGGCGCCTGCGGAGACCTCGCCGAGGGGGCGGGTGATCGACAGCCGCAGGGTCAGCGCGAGGACGGTGACGGCGGCCAGGACGGCCAGCGACACACTGAGGTCGCGTGCCTCACGCGCGCGTGCGGTGTCGAGGTCGCGCGCGGCGTCCCGGCCCAGCTCCGCGGCGGCCTGGTGCTGGATGACGCGCAGTGCCTCGATGCGCCGGGTCGACGCGGTCAGCCAACTGGCATAAGTGGGCCAGGAGTTGCTCCGGGCATGCGGGTCGGCGAGGGTCTCGCGGGTCTGGCGTACGACGAGGCCGGGGTGCTGGAGGAGGACGATGTAGAGCCTGCCCTTGAGGGCGGCGGGCGCGGTCCGGTCGAAGTCGTCCAGGAGCGCCTTCTCCAGGGCCGACCAGCGGTCCGTGGCGGTGGCGTGCGGGGCGTCGGGGGTGTCGAAGAGCACGGCCAGTTCGGTGCGTTCGCGTTCGGCGGCCTCGATGGCGTTCAGGAGCGCGATGTGGGCGTCGGCCGCCTGCCCGGAGGTGCGGGTCGGTCGGCCGGACTCCAGGGTGGCGGCCAGCTCCAGGAGGTCGTCCTCGATCGTGTCGTACTGGGCGGCGAGTTGGGGCGCGGTGAGCGAGCCGGTCCCCGACTGGAGCCGCAGGGCGTGCAGTTGGCGGTTCCGCGCGTCGAGCCGGCCAGGGACGTCGGACGGGCCGGTCCAACCGGACGCGCCCAGGAGAGCCGCGTCCAGGGCGTGGTCGGTGGCACGTTGCGCACCGGAGCGTTCCTTCAGGGTCGCCGCTCCGGGGCGCAGCCGGGCCTTGACGGCGGCGATGCGTTCCCCGGCGATGGCGTCGGTCAGCGCGGTGGTCCTGAACGACAGCGCGGTCGCCGTACGGAAGTCCCGCATCGTCTGGGCGTCGCGCCACTGCGAGACGGCGCCGAACACGGTGAACGCCAGCATGCCGGTCACCGGGAGCAGCACCAGGAGCATCAGCTTGCGCCCGACGCGCAGCCGGGCGAGGAAGGGCATCCGGAGGGCGGCACCGGGCCGCGGGCGCGGACGACGGGGGCCGCGCGGGCCGGGGCGGTCGGAGCGCGGACTGCGCAGCTCCGGGAGCCCGGCGGGCGTGGCGAGGTCGGGCTCGGGGCGGAGCCCTGCGAGCACCCTACGGAGCGGGCCCGGAGACAGGGGGCGACGCACGGCGGGCTCTCAGCGGCCGGCGGGTGAGGAGTTCCGATGACGGTCGGTCACGTGCCCAGCCTGCCCCCAATCGGCCATGATCGTCAGGGCCTTGGGGAGGACGGGTCCCTCGGAGTCGGGCACACGCGCGTAGGACCCACCTCGGGCACGTACGCGTAAGACCCACGTCGGGCACGCACCCGTAAGACCCATGTCGAGCACGCGCGCGTGAGGCGGCCCCGCCCCGGGCACGCGCCCGTAGAACCCCTGTCGGGTCACGCGCCCGTAGGACCCCGTCCGGCACCCGCCCGTGGAACCCCGTCGGGCACACGCGCGTGGCGTCCGCTTTCGCTACTTGCTCGGTGGATAGCCGTCGTGCGCCGCGAGGTCGTCGTCGATCTTCCTGGCGGCCTCGTCGAGGGTGGCCTTGACCGGCGCCCGGTTGAAGATGATCTTCGCGAAGGCCCGGGAGAAGGCGTCGGTGATCGCCGGATAGGCGGGCGTCTGCGGCCTGGGGCGGGCCACTCCGTCGCGGAGTTGCTCGATGAAGAGGTGCTCGGGGCCGCCGGGCGCGTACTGCGGCGAGAGCTTGATCGCGCTCTCGGTGGCCGGGATCGCCCCGTTGGCCACGGTCATCCGGTGCACCTGGGCGGGCTGGAGCAGGAAGGACAGGAAGCGCCAGACGGCGTCACCGTCCGCGTTGCCCGCCGGGACGCCCCACTGGAAGGAGCCCATGCCGGTGACGGTGCCCTGGCCGAAGTCGGGCAGCGGGACGATCGCGACGTCTCCGGGGAAGGCCTTGTTGAATTCCGGATAGGTCCAGTGCCCGCACCAGGAGATCGCGCTGCGACCGCTGACGAATGCCTTGTCGTCCTTGACCATGTCGATGAGCCCCGCCTTGGCCCAGTTCTGCATGTCGGTGAGCGCCTTGACCGAACCGGGGCCGTTCACATAGCCGTCGGCGGTGCGGAAGTTCTTGGGCTCGATGAGGTCGCCGCCCGCCGACCGGACCGCGGGCGCGAAGCCGTACGTGTTCCACTCCTGGCCCGGCTGCGAGTAGACGAGCCGCAGGTCGAGGGGTGCTTTGTAGCCCTGGGTGCGCAACTTGCGCAGGATGCCCGTCAGTTCGGCGGCCGTCCAGGCGTCCTTGGGCCCGGTCGGGATGCGTATCCCGGCCTTCTTCATGACGGACTTGCGCACATACAGGCCCATGCCCGAGTCGAAGGTGCCGATGCCCCACAACCTGCCCGCGTAGGTGCCCTGTTGACGGATCGTCGGCAACAGGTCGGCGCGGACGCTCGCGGGCACACAGGAGTCGATCGGCCGGAGCTTGCCCGACCAGGCGTAGCTGTAGAGGTTCGGCCCGTCGAAGTCGAGGAGGTCGGGGAGGTCTCCGCTGGCCGCCGCCGACAGCACCAGGGCGGTGTAGGCGCGGTCCTCCGGGAGGGTGACCAGCTCGACCCGCACCTGCTTCTGCTGCCGGTTGAACTCCTTCACCTGGTCCTGCAGCGTGGTGAACTCGCCGCTCGGGCCCGCGTGGTACCAGACGGTGATGTGCGCGGTGCCGTGGATCTTCCCGTCGCAGGTGGTGTCCTTCAGGGACGCGCTCGCCCCCTTGGCGTCGCTCCCGCCGCCGTTGCACGCGGCCAGCAGCAGGGCCGCGCACACCGCCCAGGGGACCAGGGTCCCGCGAACCCCACCGACCCTGCGGACACCGGGCCACGCGCGCGTGGCACTCGTTCCGTTCATGGCACACCCCCACCCGACCGGACGACGTGGTCTCCCCAGGGCGCCGTCATGCTACCGCCCGTCGCATCCCCATCGCCCTGCGTGCACGAGAACCTTCGGTCGCGGCACGGGAGTTCAGCACTTTCCGGCTAGCTGGAAGGCGCGAGCGGCCACCGGTTGGCAAGCTGGGCACATGTCGCTGCGCTGTCTCCTCGTCGATGACAGCGCCCGGTTCCTGGAGGCGGCTCGCGCCCTGCTGGAACGTGGCGGCGTGGAAGTCGTCGGCATCGCCTCGACGGGCGCGGACGCCCTCTCCCAGGCCCGGGAAAGGGCCCCCGACGTCGTCCTGGTCGATCTCGACCTCGACGGCGAGAACGGCTTCGACGTCGCGCGCCGACTGGTGGGCAACGTACCGGCGGTGATCCTCATCTCGACCCACTCCCGGGAGGACTTCCAGGAACTCATCGCCGCCAGCCCCGCACACGGCTTCCTGCACAAGTCGGCCGTGTCCGCGCGGGCGATCAGGGACGTGCTGGGCGCCGACCGGCCGCCCGCACCACCGTGAGCGCACCCACCGCGACCCGGCCAAGTCACATATGCCTGATGGACGACAGGTGTTGTCGGGACTTGGTCAACACGCTTCAATGCGGGGGAACTCGGGGCGTGAACGACGGCGTACGGATGTGAAGACCCTTCTCCGGCGCCGACGGGGGCCTCGAAGCAACTCGCGTGAACGGCCTGACCAGCCGTTGTGAACATTCACAGAAAGGGCCCCTGCATGCCGCACGCCACACAGCAGGCGGACGTCGCCACCGCGGAACTGGACTTGGCCCTGCGCGGCGGCCCCTTCCACGTCGCGCTGCGCGCCGCCATCGCCGCCCGCGGACTGCCGCTGCAACGCGTCCAGCACCACCTGACGCGCTACGGGGTCAAGGTCGGTGTCACCAGCCTGAGTTACTGGCAGCAGGGCGCCCGCCGCCCGCAGCGCCCCGAGTCACTGCGGGCCGTACGGGCGCTGGAGGAGATCCTCCAACTGCCGGAGGAGTCCCTGATCCGGCTGCTCGCCGAGGCCGAGGAACGCGCCGTGGCGCAGCGCCCGGCGGCCCGCTCGTACCGCTCCTTCGTCGAGGCCTCCGGTGTCCTGGAGCAGCTGCTGGCCGAGCTGGAGGCCTCGCTCGACAGCGGCCTGCACACCTTGGGGCACCACGAGCGCGTGCGCATCGGGCCGCACCGCGAGCTGGTCGGCCGCGAGTCGCACCACATCGTCCGCGCCCACCGGGACGGCATCGACCGCTTCATAGCCGTGCACTACGGAGACCCGGGCTGCGCCCCGGACCGCATGACCGTGCACGCCCTGGAGAACTGCCGCACGGGCCGCGTCCGCCGCCACCACGAGACCGGCATGCTGGTCGCCGAGCTCCTTTTCGGCACCCGGTTGCGCTCCGGAGATACGTTCCTCTTCCGCTACGGCGTCGAGGACGGCACCGCCGGCGTCTCCCGCGAGTACGTCCGCGACTTCGGTATCGCGGGCGGCCAGTACGCCCTCCAGGTGCGCTTCGACGAGAACGCGCTGCCGGTGCGCTGCCACCGCTTCACCCAGCACTCGGCGGCGGCCCCGCGCAGCGGCCGCCAGGAGCTGCGGCTGGCCGGAGGGCACCACTCGGTGCACCTCGTCGAGCCGCGGATGCGGTCGGGGATCGTGGGGATCGGCTGGGACTGGGAGTGAGCCGCCGAGGTCCGGACGCCCCGCGGCTCAGGCGGCCGGCCCCGCGACGATCTTCCCGTTCTCGGCCGTCACCTTCAGCTCCTGCAAGGGCTCGGTGGCCGGCGCCTGCACCACCTTGCCGGTCAGGGCATCGAACTGGCTGCCGTGGCACGGGCAGATGAGGGTCGTGCCGTCCAGCTTGTTGATGGGGCACTGCGCGTGCGTGCAGATCGTGCTGTACGCCTTGAGAGTGCCGTTCGCCGCCCGGCTGACGACGACGTTCTGATCGCGGTACAGCTTGGCGCTCCCCTTGGCGACCTCGCTGTCCGCGCCCAGCTCCACGGGTGCGGTCGGGGTCGCGGCGGCCCCTGAGCCACCGCCCGAGCAGGCGGCGAGTCCGAGCCCGGCGACGGGCGTGAGGGCCGCTCCGCGCAGGACGGTACGGCGGCTCGGGGCGGGGCGGCCGGGCATGGGGGTCTCCAGCTGTTGTTCGGGCTGCTCAAGGGGCACTGCACGGCGACGATACCCGCGCGGTTCCGCCCGCTTTGAGGTGGGTTCACCGGACGGGTGCTCACGGTACGTAAACGTTTGCGCAAGCGTTTACGTCTGGCGGCGGATGGGATACGTTCCCGCCCAGAAGGCCCGCCGCATTTCAGGGCCCGCCGCACCTCGGGGAGGGGGACCCGCGATGGCCACCATGGCCGACGTCGCTCGGAGCGCCGGTGTGTCCGTCGCGACCGTCTCGCACGTCCTGAACGACACCCGTCCGGTGCTGCCGGGCACCCGGCAGGCCGTGCTGACCGCGATCGAGGAACTGGGCTACACCCCCAACACCCTCGCCCGCTCGCTGGTCACGTCCCGCACCCGCTCCATCGGCCTCGCGGTGTCGGCGATCAGCAACCCGTACTTCACGGAGATCCTCCAGGGCGTCGAGGCCGGCGCCCTGGAGCAGGGCTACAGCCTGCTGATCGCCGATCCGCACGACGACCCGGAGCACGAGCGCACGGTCGTCCAACTCCTGCACGAGCGCCGGGTGGACGGCATGATCGTCGCACCCTCGGCGGCCCCGGACGCCCTCGTCGCCTACCTCGGCCGGCACTCCGTACCGACGGTGTTCCTCGACCGGGTGGTCGACGCGCCCTCGGACGACGCGCCGCCCGTCGACCAGGTGTGCGCCGAGAACGTCGAACCGACGGCCCACCTCGTCACCCACCTCGCCGGACTCGGCCACCACCGCATCGGCCTGGTCGCGGGCCTGCCCGGGCTCAGCACCACCCGCGAGCGGATCACCGGGTACCGGCACGGCCTCGCCACCGCCGGACTCCCTTACGACGAGCGGTTGTTGACGTACGGCGACTCCGAGTCGGCCGCCGCCGAGCGGGCCACCGAGAAGCTGCTGTCCCTCGGCGCCCCGCCCACGGCCCTGGTCACCGCCAACAACACGATGACCATCGGCGCCCTGCGCGCCCTGCGCGAGCGCGGCCTGTCCGTCCCCGGCGACCTCGCGCTGTGCTGCTTCGACGACTTCGCCTGGGCCGACCTGTTCGAGCCCCGGCTGACCGCGATCGCCCAGCCCAGCAAGGAGATCGGCGCCCAGGCCGTACGGCTGCTGCTGGACCGGCTTGCCTCCCCGGACCGGCCCGCCCGCGTCCTGCGGCTCCCCTGCGCCTTCGTCCACCGCACGTCCTGCGGCTGCCCCGACCCGTCCGAACAGTCCCAGAAGGGAAACATCTCGTGATCGTCGTAGCCGGTGAGGCCCTGATCGATCTGGTGCCGCAGGGCACGGGCCCCCTCGCCGCCCTGAAGCCTGCGCTCGGCGGCGGCCCGTACAACACCGCCGTCGCCCTCGGCCGCCTCGGCTCCCCCACCGCCTTCTGCTCCCGCGTCTCCGAGGACGCGTTCGGCGAGGCCCTCCTCGCCGGGCTGCGGCAGGCCGACGTGGACGTCCTGGACGTACAGCGCGGCCAGGAACCGACCACCCTCGCGGTCGCCACGCTGGACGCGCACGGCTCGGCCACGTACTCCTTCTACGTCGACGGCACCGCCGACCGGCTCTTCGCGGTGCCCTCCGCGCTGCCCGCCGAGACCGAGGCGGTGTCCTTCGGCACCTGCTCGCTCGTCCTGGAGCCGGGCGCGACCGCCTACGAGGAGTTGATGCGGACCGCCTTCTCACAGGGCGTGTTCACCCTGCTCGACCCGAACATCCGGGCGGGTCTGATCCCCGACGCGGACGCCTACCGGGCGCGCTTCAAGAGCTGGCTGCCGTACGTGTCACTCCTCAAGGTGTCCGAGGAGGACGCGCTGTGGCTGGGCGGCACCCCGCGCGAGTGGCTGGACGCCGGTCCCTCGGCGGTCGTGATCACCCATGGCGGCGACGGCCTCGCCGCGTACACCCAGGACGGCACGGTGTACCCGATTCCGGGCGAGAAGGTCGACGTCGTGGACACGATCGGCGCCGGCGACACCGTCAACGCGGCGCTGCTGCACGGCCTGTCCGCCCGGAACTCGCTGTCCGCGGAAGGGATGGCCGTCCTGGGCCGCGACGGCTGGACCCAGCTGTTGCGGTTCGCGGCGCGCGCGGCGGCGATCACCTGCTCACGGGCGGGGGCGGAACCGCCGTACGCCTCCGAACTGGGCGATCTGTAGCGGGCGTTCGGCGGCGGGCTGTGCTCGCCGCCAAGTGCGGTGCCCCGCGGGGAAGTTCCCGCGGGGCACCGCATGCGTTTTCGTGCCGTGTGCCGGTCAGGCCTTGCGGGCTCGCGTCGTCTTCTTCGCGGGCGTGGCCTTCTTGGCGGGCACGGACTTCTTCGCCGGGACCGCCGCGGTCTTCTTGGCGGCCGTCTTGCGCGGGGCCTTCACCGGGGCGCCGTCGCTGATCCGGTCGGCGTCGAGGATCTCCCGCAGGAACTTGCCGGTGTGGCTCGTCGGGACCGCGGCGACCTGCTCCGGTGTGCCCTCGGCGATGACGAGACCGCCGCCCGCGCCACCCTCCGGGCCCATGTCGACGACCCAGTCGGCGACCTTGATCACGTCGAGGTTGTGCTCGATGACGATGACCGTGTTGCCCTTGTCGACCAGGCCGCCGAGCACGGTGAGGAGCTTGCTGATGTCCTCGAAGTGCAGGCCGGTGGTCGGCTCGTCCAGGACGTAGACCGTACGGCCGGTGGAGCGGCGCTGGAGCTCGCTGGCGAGCTTGACGCGCTGGGCCTCACCGCCGGACAGGGTGGTCGCGGACTGGCCGAGCCGGACGTAGCCGAGGCCGACGTCCTTGAGGGTGTTGAGGTGGCGGGCGATCCCGGGGACCGCCTCGAAGAACTCCGTGGCCTCCTCGATCGGCATGTTCAGGACGTCGGCGATGGACTTGCCCTTGTAGTGGACGTCCAGCGTCTCCCGGTTGTAGCGGGCGCCGTGGCACACCTCGCACGGGACGTACACGTCCGGCAGGAAGTTCATCTCGATCTTGATGGTGCCGTCGCCCGCGCAGTTCTCGCAGCGGCCGCCCTTGACGTTGAAGGAGAAGCGGCCGGGCAGATAGCCCCGCACCTTCGCCTCGGTCGTCTCCGCGAACAGCTTGCGGACGTGGTCGAAGACCCCGGTGTACGTCGCCGGGTTGGACCGGGGCGTGCGGCCGATGGGCGACTGGTCGACGTGCACGACCTTGTCGACGAGGTCGTCGCCGTCCACGCGCGTGTGCCGTCCCGGCACGCTCCTCGCGCCGTTCAGTTCGCGGGCCAGGTGCGTGTACAGGATGTCGTTGACCAGGGTCGACTTGCCGGAGCCGGAGACGCCGGTGACCGCGGTGAACACGCCCAGAGGGAACGAGACGTCGATGTCCTGGAGGTTGTTCTCCCGGGCGCCGTGCACCGTGAGCTGGCGGGAGAGGTCGCGCGGGCGCCGGATGTCGGGCAGCGGGATGGCCTTCTTGCCGGACAGGTACTGCCCGGTCATCGACTCCTCGTTGGCTAGCAACTCCTTCAGGGAGCCGCTGTGCACGACCTTGCCGCCGTGCTCGCCCGCGCCGGGGCCGATGTCGACGATCCAGTCGGCGACCTTGATGGTGTCCTCGTCGTGCTCGACGACGATGAGCGTGTTGCCCATGTCGCGGAGCCGGACCAGGGTCTCGATCAGCCGGTGGTTGTCGCGCTGGTGCAGGCCGATGGACGGCTCGTCGAGGACGTACAGGACGCCTACGAGTCCGGAGCCGATCTGGGTGGCCAGGCGGATGCGCTGGGCCTCGCCGCCGGAGAGGGTGCCGGCCGCGCGGTTCAGCGAGAGGTAGTCGAGGCCGACGTCGACCAGGAAGCGCAGCCTCTCGTTGCACTCCTTCAGCACCCGCTCGGCGATCTTCTTGTCGCGGGCGTCGAGCTTCATGCCGCCCAGGAACTCCGCGCAGTCGCTGATCGACATCCCGGAGATCTCGGCGATCGACTTGTCCATGATCGTGACCGCGAGGACGACGGGCTTCAGCCGCGTGCCGTGACAGGTGGGACAGGGCACCTCGCGCATGTAGCCCTCGAAGCGCTCCCGGCTGGCGTCGCTCTCCGCCTCGCCGTGCCGCCGCTTCACGAAGGGGACGGCGCCTTCGAAGGGCGTCGTGTAGACCCGCTCGCGTCCGTACCTGTTCCGGTACCGCACCTCGATCTGCGTCTTGTGGCCGTACAGCAGGGCCTTCTTGGCGCGCTGCGGGAGGCCCGCGAAGGGGATGTCGGTGCGGAAGCCCAGCGCGTCCGCGAGGGCGCCGATGAGGCGGCTGAAGTAGTCCTTAGTGTGGCCGTGCGACCACGGGTGGATGGCGCCCTCGTCCAGGGACTTGTCCTCGTCCGGGACGATCAGCTCGGCGTCGACCTCCATGCGCGTGCCGATGCCGGAGCACTCGGGGCAGGCGCCGAAGGGCGAGTTGAAGGAGAAGGAGCGGGGCTCCAGCTCCTCGAAGGACAGGTCGTCGTACGGGCAGTACAGGTGCTCCGAGTACATGCGCTCGCGCTCGGGGTCGTCCTCGGGGAGGTCGACGAAGTCGAGCACGATCATGCCGCCGGACAGCCCGAGGGCGGTCTCCACGGAGTCGGTGAGGCGGCGCTTGGCGGAGTCCTTCACCGTGAGGCGGTCGATGACCACCTCGATGGTGTGCTTCTCCTGCTTCTTCAGGACGGGCGGCTCGGAGAGCTGGATGGTCTCGCCGTCCACGCGCGCGCGGCTGTAGCCCTTGGTCTGGAGGTCAGCGAACAGGTCGACGAACTCGCCCTTGCGCTCGCGCACCAGCGGCGACAGGACCTGGAAGCGGCTTCCCTCGGGCAGCGCCAGGACCTTGTCGACGACGGCCTGCGGCGACTGGCGCGAGATGGGACGGCCGCACTCGGGGCAGTGCGGCTTGCCGATGCGCGCGAAGAGCAGGCGCAGGTAGTCGTAGACCTCGGTGATGGTGCCGACCGTCGAGCGCGGGTTGCGCGAGGTCGACTTCTGGTCGATGGAGACGGCCGGGGAGAGACCCTCGATGAAGTCGACGTCCGGCTTGTCCATCTGGCCGAGGAACTGGCGGGCGTACGAGGAGAGCGATTCCACGTAGCGCCGCTGGCCCTCGGCGAAGATCGTGTCGAAGGCCAGGGAGGACTTGCCCGACCCGGACAGGCCCGTGAAAACGATGAGCGAGTCGCGTGGAAGGTCGAGCGAGACATTCTTCAGATTGTGCTCGCGCGCGCCACGGACGATGAGACGGTCGGCCACGCCGGTCCGCACCTTTCTTGAGAGAAGTGACAGGGGCGGGGCCCCCGTCGTTCTCAGACTAGGGGGAGCCACTGACAACGCCGGTCGGAATCCCGGCCGAGGCATAACAACCTCCGGCCTTCCAGCATGCCCGACGCCGCACCCGACGATATAGCACGTGCATTCGATTTACGGCACTGCTTCACCACCTTCACCCAAAGGTGTGGCGGGACTAGGGTCAGCTGCATGATTGATCACGCTCATGACCTGGCCTCTGTACGTGATGCGACGGAGCGAGTGCTCACCGCTGCCGCCGGACTGGACAACGCTTCTGTGGCCGAGCCGTCACGGCTTCCCGGCTGGAGCCGCGGCCACGTCCTCGCCCACCTCGCCCGGAACGCGGACGCCCTCGTGAACGTCCTGGAGGGCCGCCCCATGTACGCCACGGCGAGCGTGCGCGATGCCGACATCGAGCGCGACGCCCCTCGGCCCCTCGACGTCCAGCTCACCGACGTACGTGAGAGCGGGGCCCGTTTCCAGGACACGGGTGCCACTCCCGCGGACTGGTCACGCACCGTGGAGCTGCGCAACGGGGTCGTCGACTCGGCCTCCCGGATCCCGTTCCGGCGCTGGGCCGAGGTGGAGCTGCATCACGTCGACCTGGGCATCGGGTACGAGCTGGAGGACCTCCCGGAGGAGTTCACCCAGCGGGAAATCGCCTTCCTGGTCGAGCGGTTCGACGGGCACCCCGATGTGCCGTCGACGCACCTCACCGACGGCACGCACGCGTGGAGCACGGGCCGGGCGGCCGACAAGCCCGAAGTCACGGTCACCGGAAGCCCGGCAGATCTGCTCGGCTGGCTCTGCGGGCGCCGTGACGGGTCCGGCCTGACGGTCGACGGCGGCTCCTTGCCGAAGCTTCCCCCGCTATAGGCCCCCGGCCCGGTCGTAGAGCCTCCGGTGCCACTCGTTGGCGCCGGGTACGGGTTCGACGGTGAGCGCGGGGTTCGGGCCGGTCTCGATGAGGTGGAGGAGCGTCCAGGCGACGCCGTAGCAGTCGTCCGGACCGAAGCAGGCGACGAGCGCCCGCGCTCCAGGTCCCATCGGGAATGATCGGCTTCCGTCGCCACCACGCTCAAGGCACCCCGGTTCCGCACGCGAACGCCCGGGAGACAGCGGCCCCTTCGGAACGTCCTCCGGAAACGGATTAGGCTGACCGTCATGACGTACAGCGGCGAGGTCACGGTCGGTGGACCGGCGGATGTGCACGAGCTCACGGACCTGATGATCACCAAGATCGCGGTCGGGCCCATGAACAACAATGCCTATCTGCTGCGCTGCCGGGCCACCGACGAGCAGTTGCTGATCGACGCGGCCAACGACGCGGAGACCCTGCTCGGCACGATCGGCGACGACGGCATCGCGTCCGTCGTCACCACCCACCAGCACGGCGACCACTGGCAGGCGCTCGCCGAGGTCGTGACGGCCACGCGCGCGCGTACCTACGCGGGCCGCGAGGACGCCGACGGCATCCCGGTGCCGACCGACGTCCCGGTCGGCGACGGCGACACGATCCGGGTGGGGCAGGTCGAGTTGACCGCGCGTCATCTCGTGGGTCATACGCCGGGTTCGATCGCGCTCGTCTACGACGACCCGCACGGGCATCCTCATGTGTTCACCGGGGACTGTCTGTTCCCGGGTGGTGTGGGCAACACCCGTAAGGACCCTGCGGCGTTCGCGAGTCTGATCCACGACGTCGAGACGAAGATCTTCGACGCGCTCCCGGACGAGACCTGGGTCTACCCGGGACACGGCAACGACACGACGCTGGGCGCCGAGCGCCCGCACCTGCCGGAGTGGCACGCGCGCGGGTGGTGAGGATCGGCCGGAACGGTGAGCGTCCGGCGTGAACCGGTGCGCGCGCGCCCCGTGTGAATCCTTCGCACGCGCCGGTGTCCCGCGCGCGCTCCCCACGGTCGTGGTTGCACGGTCAACTGGAAACAGCCCCGCTCAGGACGACGGCTCCTGCGCGGACGGGCCGCCGGTCCATCGTTCCCCGCCCTAGACCGGCGGCCCCGGCGAGCGGCATCGCAGAGGCGCTTTTTACGAGAACGCAACACCCGTTCCCAGTATGCGGACATTCAGGGCTGTGACCTCGACAAACAGGACGTTTGGCTGTCACTCTCCCGCCATGCACCTTGCCCCTCGCGTACTGCGCCGCGCGATATCCGCCGCAACCGTAGCCCTGCTCGCCACCGCCGTCGGCTGTGCTCCGCAGCCGGAGGACAAGGCTTCCGACCAGGCCTCCGGTTCGACCGCGACCACCTGCGCCAAGGGCAAGTTGGCCACCCAGACCTCCGGCAAGCTGACGATCGCGACCGACGAGCCGGCGTACGAGCCGTGGTTCGAGGACGACAAGCCCGCCAACGGCAAGGGCTTCGAGTCGGCGGTCGCGTACGCCGTGGCGAAGCAGCTCGGCTACGCCAAGAGCGCCGTCGTCTGGCAGAGCGTCCCCTTCAACAAGGCCTTCGCGCCCGGCGTGAAGACCTTCGACTTCGACATCAACCAGGTGTCGATCAGCACCGAGCGCAAGAAGGCCGTCGACTTCTCGTCCGGCTACTACGACGTGCGTCAGGCCGTCATCGCGCTCAAGGGCGGCAAAGCCGCCAAGGCGACGAGCATCGCGGGCCTGAAGGGCCTCAAGCTGGGCGCCCAGGTCGGCACCACGAGCCTGAACTACATCAGCGACGTGGTGAAGCCAACGCAGCAGGAGGCGGCCTTCTCCAAGAACGACCAGGCCGTCTCCGCGCTCAAGAACGGCCAGGTCGACGCGATCGTCGTCGACCTGCCGACCGCCTTCTACATCACCTCGGCCGAGGTGACCAACGCCAAGATCGTCGGCCAGTTCGAGAACCAGGGCGGTACGCCCGAGCAGTTCGGGCTCGTCCTCGACAAGGGCAGCGATCTCACGTCGTGCGTGTCGTCGGCCGTGGACGCGCTCCGCAAGGACGGCACGCTGGCCGCGCTGGAGAAGCAGTGGCTCTCCGACGCCGTCGACGCCCCGGTTCTCAAGTGACCGTGGTGAAGGACGACTCCGGCCAGGAGGCCGCGGACGACAAGGGCGACATGCCCGGCGGGGGCGACGCGTACGTCCCCTCGCAGCGGCGCGTGGACCGCGAGCGGCACAAACGCGCGCGTGCCCGTCGCGCGACCGCGATCGCCGCGGTGTCGACCCTGGTCACGGCCGTCGTCCTGTATGTGGTCGTGGTCAGCGCGCCGGGCTGGGAGCGCACCAAGGAGACCTTCTTCGACGGGCACTACGCGCGCGAGGCGTTCCCCAAGGTCCTCGAAGGGCTCTGGCTGAACATCCGGCTGCTGCTGATCTGTGGCGTGCTGGTGCTCGTCCTGGGCATGCTGATCGCCATCGCACGCACCCTGCGCGGGCCGGTGTTCTTCCCCCTGCGGGTGCTGGCCGCCGCGTACACGGACTTCTTCCGGGGACTGCCGCTGATCATCAACCTGATGATCGTCGTCTTCGGAGTGCCCGCCCTGCGCCTCCAGGGCGTGACCGTCGACCCCGTGTGGCTGGGCGGTGCGGCGCTGACGCTCACGTACTCGGCGTACGTCGCCGAGGTGTTCCGCGCGGGCATCGAGTCCGTGCACCCCTCGCAGCGCGCCGCGGCCCGCTCACTGGGCCTGAGCAACCGGCAGGCGCTGCGGCACGTGGTACTCCCCCAGGCCGTACGCCGGCAGGTGCCGCCCTTGTTGAACGATCTGGTGTCCCTCCAGAAGGACACCGGGCTCGTGTCCATCGGCGGCGCGATCGACGCCGTACGGGCGTCCGACATCATCGCGCAACGCGCCCTGAACTACACGCCGTACATCGTCGCGGGGCTCGTCTTCGTGGCGCTGACCATCCCGATGACCCGCTTCACGGACTGGCTGACCGCGCGGATGGACCGGCAGCGCGCCCAGGGAGGCACGACATGAGCACCGACAACACCTCTCCCGTGCTGCGCATGGAGTCGGTCCGCAAGACCTTCGGTACGTCGGTCGTCCTGCGGGACGTCGACCTGGAGGTCCCTCCGCACACCGTGACCGCGCTGATCGGCGCCTCCGGCTCCGGCAAGTCGACGCTGCTGCGGTGCGCGAACCTCCTGGAGGACATCGACGACGGCGCGATCTGGCTGGACGGCGAGGAGATCACCGACCCGCGCGTCGACCCGGACGCGATACGGCGCCGTATCGGCGTGGTGTTCCAGGCGTACAACCTGTTCCCGCACATGACGGTCCTGGAGAACATCACCCTGGCCCCGCGCCGGGTGCACGGCGTGTCCCGCGCGGAGGCCGAGGCACACGCGCGTGAGCTGCTGGAGCGGCTCGGGCTCGGGGACAAGGCGGGTGCCTACCCGGACCGGCTGAGCGGTGGTCAGCAGCAGCGGGTGGCGATCGTGCGCGCCCTGGCCGTACGTCCCCGGCTGCTGCTCTTCGACGAGATCACCGCCGCGCTCGACCCCGAGCTGGTCGGTGAAGTGCTCGCGGTGGTGCGGGACTTGAAGGACGAGGGCATGACCATGGTGCTGGCCACGCACGAGATGGGCTTCGCCCGGGACGTCGCCGACCAGGTGTGTTTCCTGGACGGCGGCGTCGTCCTGGAGCGCGGCACCGCCCAGGAGATCTTCGGCGACCCGCAGCAGGAGCGCACACAGCGCTTCCTGCGACGGATCGTGGAGGCGGGCCGCCTGTAACAGCGGTCTGTTTGGTCCGTAAGGGGCGTATGCCAGGAGGCCGATGCTTACCGCCCTCCGCCCTCCGCCTTACGCGTCGGCCTTCCCCGCGCCCGCCAGCGCGGCGACCCGCTCCACGCCGAACACGTACCCCTGCACGCCGCACCCCGCGATGACACCGTCGGCGCGCAGCGAGACGTACGAGTGGTGCCGGAAGGCCTCGCGCTGGTGGATGTTGGAGATGTGGACCTCCACCACCGGCAGCCCGTCACAGGTGTTGAGGGCGTCCAGGATCGCGACCGAGGTGTGCGAGTAGGCGGCCGGATTGATCACGATGCCGCAGTGGTTCAACCGCGCCTCGTGGATCCAGTCGACCAACTCGCCCTCGTGGTTGGACTGCCGGAAGTCCACCGTGCCGCCGTGCCCGGCCGCCGCCTTGACGCACAGGGCCTCGACGTCGGCGAGCGTGTCGGAGCCGTAGATCTCCGGCTGGCGCTGGCCGAGGAGGTTCAGGTTGGGGCCGTTGAGGATCATGATCGGGGCGTTGGCCAGGGTGCGGGGCACGGTTCCTCCGGTCCGTTCGGACATGTCGTTCGAGGCGGGTCCGCCGGTCGACGGCCGCTGCTCGGACCCGGTCTATCACGACCCCTCCGCACCACCGCGCGCCCCCGTAACCGTTACTCACTGTGGGTAGTTGACGCGGCATGCACGATGTACGCACCGTAAGCCCCCCGTCCATGCTGCGCCTCGCGGCCGCCTCCCTCGCCGGGACCGCGATCGAGTTCTACGACTTCTTCGTCTACGGCACGGCGGCGGCCCTGGTTCTCGGCCCGCTGTTCTTCCCCACGTTCTCCCCGGTGGCGGGGACGCTGGCCGCCTTCGGGACGTTCGGCGTGGGCTTCGTGGCGCGCCCGCTGGGCTCGATCCTGTTCGGGCACTTCGGGGACCGGCGCGGACGGCGGCCGGTGCTCGTCGCCTCGCTGCTGCTGACCGGTGCCTCGACGGTCGCGGTCGGCTGTGTGCCGTCGTACGGCTCGATCGGGGTGGCCGCTCCCGTGCTCCTTCTGGTGCTGCGTTTTCTGCAGGGCCTTGGGCTCGGCGGGGAGTGGGGCGGGGCGGTGCTGCTGACCGCCGAGCACGCGCCGGCCGGGCGGCGCGGGCTGTGGTCGAGCTTTCCGCAGATCGGACCGGCGGTCGGGTTCCTGCTGGCCAACGGCGTGATGCTGGCGCTGTCGGCGACCCTGACGGACGCTCAGTTCGCGCAGTGGGGCTGGCGGGTGCCGTTCTGGGTGGCCGGGGTGCTGGCCCTCGGTGGGCTGTGGCTGCGCTCGTCGCTCGCCGAGAGCCCCCGGTTCCTCGAAATCGACGACCACGCACGTGTGCCGCTCGCCGAAGTCGTACGCGAGCACTGGCGGTTGGTCCTGCTGACCGCCGGGGCGCTGTCGGTGGGGTACGCCGTCTTCTACGCGGTGACGACGTGGTCCCTCGCCTACGGCACGGAGCGGCTCGGGGTCGGCCGTACCGTCATGCTGGCCTGCATCATGGCCGCTGTGGTGGTGAAGGGCGCGCTGACACCGCTGGTGGCCCTGCTGAGCGACCGCTACGGGCGCCGTCCGCTGTGTCTGCTGGGGTGCACGGCCGCCGCGCTGTGGATGTTCCCGATGGTCGCGCTGCTCGCCACGGGGGCGCCGCTGCTGATGTTCCTCGGGTTCCTGGGGGCGCTGCTCGCGTTCGTGACGATGTTCGCCGTGCTCGGCGCGTATCTGCCGGAGCTGTACGAGCCCCGGGTGCGCTGCACGGGCGCCGCCGTCGGCTACAACCTGGGCGGGGTCCTCGGCGGCGCGCTCACCCCGATCGTGGCGACGGCGCTCGCCGAGCACAGCGGGCGCGTCCCCTGGGGTGTGGGCGCCTATCTGACGGGGGTCGCCCTGTTCAGCCTGGGCTGCTTCGCGCTGCTGCCGGAGACCCGGCCGGTGGGGGCGGTGGCCGCGGAGCCGGTCACCGGGTGAGGGATCGGACTGCGGGGAGCGTACGGCCGCAGGGGACGTAAAGGCTTGCGCAAGCGTTTACGTGCCGTCCGGAACGCCTCGCGCCACGGAACTCTCCGTGCGTTACGGATTGATCGCCAGCTCCAAGTAGGCCGCGAACAGCACCAGATGGACTCCGCCCTGGAGCGGTGTGGCCCGGCCCGGCACCACCGTCAGGGAACTCACCACGACCGTCAGGGCGAGCAGCACCATGTGCGTGGAGCCGAGGCCGAGGACGAGCGGCCCGGAGAGCCAGATCGACGCGAGGGCGACGGCGGGGATGGTGAGGCCGATGCTGGCCATCGCCGAGCCGAGCGCGAGGTTGAGGCTGGTCTGCACCCGGTCGCGGCGGGCGGAGCGCAGGGCGGCGATGGTCTCGGGGAGCAGCACGAGCAGCGCGATGATCACGCCGACGACGGCATGGTGCAGTCCGGCGGCCTCGACGCCGGACTCGATGGTCGGCGAGACGCCCTTGGCCAGTCCGACGACGCCGATCAGGGCGAGACCCAGCAGGCCCAGGCTGATCAGGGCGGTGCGGGCGGAGGGCGCGTCCGCGTGGAGGTCCTTGGTGATCGTCTCGCCCTGGTGGGAGACGGGCAGGAAGTAGTCGCGGTGCCGCACGGTCTGCGTGGCCACGAAGAGGCCGTACAGGGCGAGTGAGGAGAGCGCGGCGAAGGTGAGCTGGGCGCCGGAGAACTCCGGGCCCGGCTTGCTGGTGGTGAAGGTCGGCAGGACCAGGCTGAGCGTGGCCAGGGTCGCCACGGTGGCGAGGGCGGCGCCGGTGCCCTCGGGGTTGAAGACCGCCGTGCCGTGGCGCAGCGAGGCGACGATGAGGACCAGGCCGACGATGCCGTTGCAGGTGATCATGACGGCCGCGAAGACGGTGTCTCTGGCGAGGGTCGAGCTCTTGTCGCCGCCGTCGGCCATCAGGGTGACGATCAGCGCGACCTCGATGATCGTGACGGCGACGGCGAGGACCAGGGAACCGAAGGGTTCTCCGACGCGGTGGGCGATCACCTCGGCGTGGTGCACCGCGGCCAGCACGGCGCCGGCGAGGACCAGGGTCACCAGGGCGACGACCACGGCGGGCAGGTCCTTGCGCCCCCAGGTGAAGACAAGGAGGACGGCCGCGAGCACCGGTACGAGGGTCGTCCACCGGTTGGTGAGCGACCTGAGCCGAGTGATCATGACGCGATCCTCGCAGAGGCGTACAGGGCCCGCATTCCGGCGCTGCGGGGCCTCTCCCGCGTCGCGTGGACGCGGGTGCCCGGTATCGAACGAGGCACCGGGAGCGGTGGTCGGCGGTTCATGGTGCGGTGCTCCCGGTGCTCGTGTTCCTGCGTCTTTCTACGTCGGACGGGGTCAGGCGTCGATGCTGTCCTTCGGGGCGCCTTCGGTCCCGGTCTGGGCCGCCTCGGCCGCCGCCGTCTTCTTGTTGGCCATCAGGCTGGTGATCGTGGTGACGATCAGGACCGCGCAGATCACGCCCAGCGAGACCGGGATGGAGATCTCCGGCACGTGGACGCCGGACTCGTGCAGCGCGTGCAGCACGAGCTTGACGCCGATGAAGCCGAGGATGACCGACAGGCCGTAGCTCAGGTGGACCAGCTTCTTGAGCAGGCCGCCGATGAGGAAGTAGAGCTGCCTGAGGCCCATCAGCGCGAAGGCGTTGGCCGTGAACACGATGTACGGGTCCTGGGTCAGGCCGAAGATCGCGGGGATGGAGTCGAGGGCGAAGAGCACGTCCGTCGTACCGATGGCGAGCATCACGACCAGCATCGGGGTCATGACCCGCTTGCCGTTCTCCTGGATCCACAGCTTGGTGCCGTGGTACCGGTCGGCCACGCCGAAGCGGCGCTCAGCTGCCTTGAGCAGCTTGTTCTCCTCGAACTCCTCTTCCTCCTCGTCGGCGCGGGCCTCCTGGATGAGCTTCCAGGCGGTCCAGATGAGGAAGGCGCCGAAGATGTAGAAGACCCACGCGAAGCTGGCGAGGATGGCCGCGCCGGCCGCGATGAAGATGGCCCGCAGGACCAGGGCTATGAGGACGCCGACGAGCAGCACCCGCTGCTGGTACTGCGAGGGCACGGCGAACTTCGCCATGATCAGGACGAAGACGAAGAGGTTGTCGACGCTCAGCGACTTCTCGGTGATGAAGCCGGCGAAGAACTCGCCGCCGGCCTGGCCGTCCCCGAAGACGAGCAGGCCGAGTCCGAAGAGTCCGGCGAGGGCGATCCAGACGATCGTCCAGATTCCGGCTTCCTTGATCGACACGTCGTGCGGCTTGCGGCCGATGAAGAAATCGACCGCGATGAGGGCCGCCAGCCCCACGATGGTCAGGACCCACAGGGTCACGGAAACATCCACTACTGCTCCTCCGGCGGTATTAACGGCAAATGGTCAGCGTCGTCGCTACCGGAGGTCTCTTCCACCTTGGACGGGCGCCCAGGGCCGACGCCCCGGGATCTGGCCTGATCCGTATTGACGGGTACGCCGCAGCAGATAGGGAGTACTCCCCTCCGTACGGAGAAGCCTACCCCAACCACCAAGGAAAGGTAAAGCGATTACCAAAGAAAGGATAAAAGAGCAGGCCAGGGCCCTTTACCTGAGCTTGGTGCGGGCCGTCGTGACCTCCGTCAGCACCTGCCGCAGCACCTGGCTGCCCGGCGGCACCGACGAGGGCTCGTACGTCCAGGCGTGTCCGACCCAGGGGTCGGCGAGGTGGTCGTCGGGCAGCGGGGTGAGTCGCATCAGCGAACGCCAGAGGGGGTCGAGCAACGGGCCGTAGCCCGCGGCGTCCTCGCGGTCCGCGACCATCATCAGGTGGACGCCGACGCTCGGACCCTCGTCGGCGAGGTAGCGCAGCTGGGTCACCGCCCGGTCGTCGAAGCCGTGCGGGAAGTCGTTGACGATCAGCAGTTGCTCGGCCGTGTCGAGGCCGGGCGGCAGCGAGTCGGCGGCGCCGCCGCGCACCGCCATCTGCACCAGGTCCACCCGCTGGGTGAGCCGGGTCAGGACGTCGGTCACCCCGGCGGCGCCCACGGCGGGCGGCGCCGCGAGCACGCCGGTGTGCACCAGCGGGACCAGTGCCTGCGCCGCCGAGCCGGCCGGGTCGATGACGTGCACGGCGAACTCGCCCACCGGATAGACGGCGAGCAGCCGGGCCGCGTGCGCCACGGCCGTGTCCAGCGCGAGGCGCCGCAATTCGTGCGAGTCGGTGAACGAGCCGTCCAGGGCCTCCGCGCCACCGCTGTCGATCCACAGACCGCGCTCCAACGGCAGCCGGACCAGCATCGGGATGCGCAGCTCAGGGCTCTCCGGGAGGTGCAGATCACCGAGGCGCACGGCCATCGGGATCTCCATCGGGACGCGGTAGCCGTGCCAGACGGGGTTGTCCCAGCCCGCGAACGCCGGCGGGAGCGCGGGTTCGACCACCTCGGACTCGGCGGCCAGCTGGGCGAGGTCCCGGTCCAGGGCCGCCCGTGCCTGGTCGACGAGTTGGGCGTGCTTGGCCTGCGCCGCCTCCCGGGCCGCATCCCCCTGACCACCGATCCGGCTCCGCGGATCGGACAGGGCCTGGTCGAGTTCCTTCTCCATGCGCGAGTCCGCGAAGTCGACCGCGCTGCGGTACGCGGCCATCGTGCGCGCCAGATCCTCGAACATCCCCCACACCTGGTTGTACAGCCGCTCCTCCATCGACCACCCGGTCGCGTCCCCGGCAACGGGTCGCGCGGCCTGCCCGGGCGGAGCCGGCGCCGCGGTCGGCGCGGGCGACGGGGGCGCCCCGGTCTGGTGCCGACGCGGGTGGCTGTAGTCGATCGGGCCATCCGTGGCGGGGGCGGCAGGCTGGGTGGAGGCCGGGTCCGCAGGAGCGGCGGAACCGGGGAATCCGGACTGCGGCGCCACGGCCCCCGGGGCGCTCTGCGCCCCGTACGGAGACGTCGGCTGCGGTGCTACGGCTCCGGAGGCGCCCTGTGTCGTAGATCCGCTGCCCTCGGGGCCGAGGGCCGGTGTGGCCGTCTGGCGGGTGCGGTCGCCGTCCGGGGTGCGGGGTGGGGGTGCGGCCACGGAGCGGGCGAGGCCGTGGGCCACCGCTTCGTTGATGGTGCCCGCGAGGTGTGCGGCCTGGGGCAGGCCCTGGTCGGTGAGGAGTTCGGCGAGGCCGCCCGCGTAGCCCTGGCCGACGGCGCGCACCTTCCAGGCGCCCTGCCTGCGGTACAACTCCAGGGCCACGACGGCGGATTCGGCGTCCAGACCGGTGATCGTGTAGCTGGCGACCTCGGTGCCGTCGAGGCCGGTGACCGCGACGAAGGGCGCGGCGACGGCGCCGAAACGGGCCGGGCCATCGCCGCCGAGGGGCAGGGCGAGGAGCACGCTGACGCGGTGCACGGCCTCCGGCATGGCGCCCAAATCCACCGCGAGGCGGTGGTCGGCGGCCGCCTGCTTGGAGACCTCCAGGCCGGGCAGGGTGGGTGTGCCCGGGTGGGCCACCCACTCGACGCCGTGGATCCTGCCGCGCTCGTCGCCGAGCGTGGCGGCGGCCACGACCGACTGGCCGGCCGCGACCCGGATCTCCAGGCGCAGTTGGGAGAGCGGGTGGTTCTGCCCTCGCGCCAGCTCGGCTGCCATCGCTCTCGTCCCCCTGCTCAGCCGTGTCCTGTCGTGTGCGCCGGGCCGTCCTACAGGTGCGGCAGGATCGCCGGCATCAGGTCCTGGAAGGTGCGGCCGTTGGTCGGTGTGCCGAGGGCCGTCAGTGTCCAGCCCGAGCCGGTGCGGTGCACCTTCGCCATGATCTGCGCCGTGTACTGGCCGCCGCCCGCCAGCGTGTAGCGGGCCAGCTCCTGGCCGTTGGTCTCGTCGACCAGGCGGCAGAACGCGTTCTGCACCTCCTGGAAGGTCTGGCCCGTGAAGGAGTTCACGGTGAAGACGATCTGGTCGATGTGGACGGGCACGCGCGCGAGATCGACGAGGATCGCCTCGTCGTCCCCGCCCTGGCCGACCCCGCCGACGAGGTTGTCGCCGGTGTGGCGCACGGAGCCGTCGTCGCTGACCAGGTGGCGGAAGAACACGACGTCGACGGGCTGCTTGTCCGCGAAGAGCACGGCGGACGCGTCGAGGTCGATCTCCCGGGTGCGCGAGCCGAACAGGCCGCGCCGGGGAGCCGCCTGCCAGCCGAGACCCATGCGCACCGCGGTCAGGCCGGATCCGTCGTTCTTCTGCAGACTGATGGCCTGACCCTTGGTCATGTTGACCGTCACGGCTGTTCCCCTCTCGAACTGTCCCCTGTTGCCGCGGAATCCGCGGATGTCCAGAACCCTACGCAGCGCCACTGACAGTGCCGAACCCCGCATCGGACTTTGTGTCGGTCTTGCAACACAGAGCGCATACCCCGAGGTCCGGCGGTCCACCCGGGCGGTCAGGCCAGGCCGCCCTCCTTCATCTGACGCAGTTCCTTCTTCATCTCGTGGACCTCGTCGCGCAGCCGGGCCGCGACCTCGAACTGCAGGTCCGCGGCGGCGGCACGCATGCGTGCCGTCATATCCTCGATCTGCCCGGCGAGTTCGGCCGCGGGACGGTCGGTCGGCACCGTGTCCTTGGCCTTGCCCTTGGCGGACTTGGCGCTCTTCGCGGCCTTGCCGCCGAGGGCGGGCACGGGGGTCTTGGCGCCCTTGCCGTCCTTGGCCTGGCGGTAGCCCGAGCCGAGCAGCTGCTCCGTGTCGACGTCCTCGCGGGCGATCTGCGCGACGATGTCGTTGATCTTCTTGCGGAGCGGCTGGGGGTCGATGCCGCGCTCCGTGTTGTACGCGACCTGCTTCTCCCTACGGCGATTGGTCTCCTCGATGGCCTTCTCCATCGCCGGGGTGATCCTGTCGGCGTACATGTGGACCTGACCGGAGACGTTGCGCGCCGCGCGGCCGATGGTCTGGATCAGGGAGGTGCCGGAGCGCAGGAAGCCCTCCTTGTCGGCGTCCAGGATGGCGACCAGGGACACCTCGGGCAGGTCGAGGCCCTCCCGGAGGAGGTTGATGCCCACCAGGACGTCGAACTCGCCGGAGCGCAGCTCGCGCAGCAGCTCGATGCGGCGCAGGGTGTCGACGTCGCTGTGCAGGTAGCGGACCTGGATGCCGAGCTCCAGGAAGTAGTCCGTGAGGTCCTCGGCCATCTTCTTGGTGAGCGTGGTGACCAGGACCCGCTCGTCCTTCTCGGTGCGCTTGCGGATCTCGTGCACCAGGTCGTCGATCTGGCCCTCGGTGGGCTTGACGACGACCTCGGGGTCGATGAGGCCGGTGGGGCGGATGATCTGCTCGACGGCGCCGTCCGCGCGCGAGAGCTCGTACTTGCCGGGGGTCGCCGACAGGTAGACCGTCTGTCCGATGCGCTTCTGGAACTCCTCCCACTTCAGGGGGCGGTTGTCCAGGGCGGAGGGCAGCCGGAAGCCGTGGTCCACGAGGGTGCGCTTGCGGGAGGCGTCGCCCTCGTACATGGCGCCGATCTGCGGGACGGTGTTGTGCGACTCGTCGATGACGAGCAGGAAGTCTTCCGGGAAGTAGTCGATCAGGGTGTTCGGCGCGGAGCCGGGCTCGCGGCCGTCGAAGTGCATCGAGTAGTTCTCGACGCCGGAGCAGGAGCCGATCTGGCGGAGCATCTCCAGGTCGTACGTGGTCCGCATGCGCAGGCGCTGGGCCTCCAGGAGCTTGCCCTGCTTATCCATCTCGGCCAGTCGCTCGGCGAGTTCCTTCTCGATGTCGTTGACGGCCCGCTCCATGCGCTCGGGGCCGGCGATGTAGTGGGAGGCCGGGAAGACGTAGAGGTGCTCGTCCTCGCTGATGATCTCGCCGGTGAGCGGGTGGAGGGTGGAGAGGGCCTCGATCTCGTCGCCGAACATCTGGATGCGGACGGCCAGCTCTTCGTAGACCGGGAAGATCTCGATGGTGTCGCCGCGGACACGGAAGGTGCCGCGGCTGAAGGCCACGTCGTTGCGCGTGTACTGGATGTCCACGAAGCGGCGCAGCAGCTGGTCGCGGTCGATCTCGTCGCCGACCTTGAGGGGGACCATGCGGTCCACGTACTCCTGCGGAGTGCCGAGGCCGTAGATGCAGGAGACGGAGGCGACCACGATGACGTCGCGGCGGGTGAGCAGCGAGTTGGTCGCGGAGTGGCGCAGTCGCTCGACCTCCTCGTTGACCGAGGAGTCCTTCTCGATGTAGGTGTCCGACTGCGGGACGTAGGCCTCGGGCTGGTAGTAGTCGTAGTACGAGACGAAGTACTCGACGGCGTTGTTCGGCAGGAGCTCGCGGAACTCGTTGGCCAGCTGGGCGGCCAGGGTCTTGTTCGGTGCCATCACCAGGGTGGGGCGCTGGAGCTTCTCGATCATCCACGCGGTGGTGGCGGACTTGCCGGTGCCGGTCGCGCCCAGCAGGACGACGTCCTTCTCACCTGCCTCGACGCGTCGGGTCAGCTCGGCGATGGCCGCCGGCTGGTCGCCGCTGGGCTGGTAGGAACTGACGACCTCGAAGGGCGCCACCGTGCGTTCGATGTGGGAAACGGGCCGCATGGCACCAACCGTACGACCCGCCACTGACAACGGGGTCGGATCAGCGGTTCTGCGGGGTGCGGGAGCGGCGGTGTCCGAGCTCGCGGGCGGCGCGGACGGGGGCGCGCCGGGGGTGCGGCACGAGGGCGCCGGCCGGGACGCCGGGCTTGTGCTCGACGGGGGTCTGGGCGGGCTTCCCCATGACCATCAGCGGGTCGAACATCACGACGACGCCGACCAGGAGCAGGAAGGCGAGGGGGCCGATCATCATGGGCGCGAGCAGGGACGCGGCCGACACGCCGTCCGTGGTCGGGGCCGTGCCATGGACGTGGACGCTGAGGGCGGCCATGCCGGTGTAGTGCATGCCGGCGACGGCGAGCCCCATGACGAGGCTCGCGCCCACGCTCCAGAGGAACCCGCGGACCTGTCCGGCGGCCCAGAGGGCGGTGATCGCGGCGACGACCGCTATGACGACGGACGCGGTGACGGTGAGCGTGTTGTATTCGAGCTTTCCGTTGAGGCGCATGCTGGCCATGCCCAGGTAGTGCATCGAGGCGATGCCCAGGCCGGTGAGGGTGCCGCCGGTGAAGAGCGCCGTCCCGCGGGCTCCTCGGTAGCCGACGATGAAGATCCCGACGCCGACCATGACGATGGCGACGGCGAGGCTCGCGAAGGTCATCGGCCGGTCGTAGTGGACCGCTGTCTGACGGACCGAGAACCCCATCATCGCGATGAAGTGCATCGTCCATATGCCGGAACCGATCGCCGCCGATCCGAGGGCGAGCCATCCGGGGCGCCAGGACTGGGCGACGAGCATGGATCTGGTGGTGCAGCGCAGGCCGAGGGCGCCGCCGAGGCACGCCATGAGGTAGGCCACCAGCGGTGTGACGAGTCCGTAGCCGAATCCGTCGACCGTGCCCTGCATGCGCAGTTGCCCTTCCGTCCTGTTCCATTCCGGAATTCCTGAAACGCGCCCAGCCCCAGGACCGCCGGAACGGTCAGGGTCGACGCAGAGAGTATGACCCCCACCGGAATGGTCGAACGATTTTCCGGCAAAGAAACACGGCCCTGCCCCAGTTGTGCGGCACCGGTGAGCGGACTTGGGCAACACCATTCATTCTGTGTCCATCCTGTACCCCACGGGTAGTGACGTTCCGCTGTCATCCTTGAGCTGTATGTGATCGCTCGATGCGAGGAGTACGCATGCACCTGCGCGCAGTTGCCGCCTCGACCACCGCGCTCCTGGGGGCCGCAGCCCTTCTGCTCCCCTCCCCCGCCGCCCGGGCCGGCGACGCCACCCAGTGGCCCACGGTCGTGGCCCACCGGGGCGCGTCCTCCTATGCGCCCGAGAACACACTGGCCTCCATCGACAAGGCGGCCCAGCTCGGCTTCCAGTGGGTCGAGAACGATGTCCAGCGCACCAAGGACGGGGAGCTCGTCGTCATCCACGACGACAGCCTGAAGCGCACCACCGATGTCCAGAAGGTGTTCCCGGATCGAGCTCCCTGGAAGGTGAAGGACTTCACCGCCGCCGAGATCGCGCGCCTCGACGCGGGAAGCTGGTTCGGTCCCGCGTTCACAGGCACACGCGTGCCCACGCTCACGCAGTACATGCGCGAGGTGGAGCACAACCACGAGAGCCTGCTCCTGGAGATCAAGAACCCGGAGCTGTACCCCGGCATCGAGCAGCAGACCCTCAAGCTCCTGGGCAACGAGGGATGGCTGGACGAGGGGCACCTCGACGGCCGGCTGATCGTGCAGAGCTTCAGCGCGGACAGCATCCGGATCGTGCACGACCTGAAGCCCGCCATCAGGACCGCCTTCCTCGGCACGCCCCCCGTGTCCGCCCTGCAGGGCTACGCCGCCTACACCGACCTGATCAACCCGTCGTACGGCTCGATCTCCCTCGGCTACGTCTCCGCCGTGCACGGGCACACGGGCCCGCACGGCCGACCGATGGAGGTGTATGCCTGGACGGTCGACGACGCGCCCACGGCGTGGAAGGTCGCCGGGTACGGCGTGGACGGGCTCATCACGAACAAGCCGGACGTGGTGCGGTCCGCGCTGAACGGGTTCTGAGGCCGCTCGCGGGGCGTTGATGCTCCTATTGCTCGTCAAGAGGCTTGGAGCCAGTCGCGGTAGGCGTGGGTGAGGGCGTCGTCGCGGCGGATTCCTCGTTCGAGGGTGGAGATGGCGGCCGGCCAGACTCCGAAGTGGCCTGCTGCGGCGGTGAGGGTGATGCCCCTGGACTGCCGCAGGGGCCGTAGGTCGGCGATGTCGGGAACGAGGACCGTGGTGGTGAGGCAGCGGAACACCTCCCGGGCGATGGCTCGTTTGAGGAGCCTGATGATCTCCTTCTTGGTCCGCCCGGCCGTGGTCTGCCTCGCCACGTATTCACGGGTGCGGGGATCGCTGGACATACGGACGAGGGCGATGCGGTAGAGGGCGGCGTTGGCTGCCCGGTCACCTCCCCGTGAGAGGCGGTGGCGGTTGGTCCTGCCGCTGGAGGCGGGGACCGGGGCGGCTCCGCAGAGGGCGGCGAAGGACGCTTCGGTCCGCATGCGTTCGGGGTTGCCGCCTGCGGTGACCAGCAGCTGTGCCGCGGTGTCCGGGCCGACTCCGTGAGTGGACCGCAGTCCGGGGTTGTGTGCGGTGACGTCGGCATCCAGGGCCTTGGAGAGTGCCTCGTGCTCGGCAGTCAGCTCCTTCACCCGCCGGGCCAGGCTCTGGAGAGCGGTCAGGATCGCGGCGTGGACCGGATCACCGCAGGGACGCAGCCGGGCGAGGGCGTCGGTGCGGGCGGGGCCCTTCAGGCGGCCGTATGTGGCGCGGATGGCCTCGGGCGCGCTGATGAGGATGCCACCGATCTGGTTCAGCGCGGCGGTGCGGGCCTTGACGGCGGAGCGGGCGGCGTTGTGCAGGGCCCGTATGCCGGCGACGGTGTCGTCCTTGGGCGCGGCCTGGGCTCGTCCCGACAGGGCGGCGCGTGCGGCTGCGTAGGCGTCGATGGGGTCGGACTTGCCGATGCGGCGGCGTTCGGCCCGGTCGGGCCGGTTGACCTCCACGACATGACGGCCCGCCGAGCGGGCAGCGCGGGTGAAGCCGGCCCCGTAGGAGGCGGTGCCCTCCACCCCGATCGCGACCACGTGTCCGTGCGCGGTCACGAAGGCCAGAGCAGCGGCGTAACCGGCTGCGGTGGTGGCGAACTCGGCGTCCGCAAGGTGACCGCCGTTGCCGCTGATCACAGCAACGTGAAGCGTGTCGGCATGAGAGTCGACCCCGCCGAACACTCTCTGGCCGACGGTGTCCGCTTCGACTGCTGATGCCATGCTGGTGACGCCTTCCTGACCGGAGGTAGGCACCGGCCGGGTGGCGCAGACAGGACATTGAAGGGGGCTTCTGACCAAGCTCCTATCAGGTCATGTTCCGCCCGGCCGGAGCCATGAGAACAAGCCCCGGCGGCCGGACAGAACAACTTGAGGACAACCCAGCAGGGCGTCAGTCAGTGCCAGAGCCACGACCACCGGAACCTGCGTACCAATATCAATGTCAGTGCCGGGTCGTACGGTGGGCGCATGGACAGCCATGGGCAGAACGAGCAGCGGGTCGTGTGGACCGTCGTCGGCACCGACATCGGTCCCCTGCTGCTGGCCGCGACGCGGGACGGCCTGGTCAACGTCGTGTTCCACGCCACGGACGCGGTACGCGACAAGACCCTCGACCGACTGGCGACCCGGCTGGGCACCGAGCCGGTCGAGGCGCCCGACTCCCCCTTGCTGGCCGAGGCGATACGTCAGATCGAGGCCTACTTCGCCGGTGACCGGCGCGACTTCGAGCTGCCGCTCGACTGGTCCCTGATCTCCGGCTTCAACCGGCAGGTGCTGCGCGAGCTGGCGTCCGGTGTGCGGTACGGCTCGGTGGTCGGGTACGGCGATCTGGCCGGGCGGGTCGGTCAGCCGCTCGCGGCCCAGGCGGTGGGGGTGGCGATGGGGTCCAATCCGCTGCCGGTCGTCGTGCCGTGTCATCGGGTCGTCGAGAGCGACGGCGGGATAGGCGGGTTCGGGGGCGGTCTGGAGACGAAGAGGAAGCTGCTGGCGCTGGAGGGGGTGCTGCCCGAGCCGTTGTTCTGAGGGCTCGGGCGGACCGGGAATTCGGGGGGGGTGCTGTGCTGGTGAGGACCGGCTTCACGTGCGCGTGCGGCAACGGCGGTACCGGGTGCGCGCCGTGACCGCCGTCGAGGGGCGGGGCGCGGTGCCCGTCACGGCCGACCAACTGCCCGCGCTGCGGCGCCGGGTGTCCGGGGTGCTGATCACGACCCAGATCCTGGGCGGGCTCGGCGTCGCCACCGGGATCGCGCTGGCCGCCGTACTGGCCAAGCAGGTCAGTGGGACCGAGTCGCTGTCCGGGCTGGCGCCCACGGCGACCGTGACGGGGACAGCGGTGCTGTCGATGCCGCTCGCGGCGCTGATGACGGCGCGTGGTCGTCGTCCGGGGCTGGTCCTCGGGTATCTGGTCGGGGCGCTGGGAGCCGGGGTCGTGGTGCTCGCGGCGAGCATCGGGAGCTTTCCGCTGCTGCTGTGCGGCATGGCCGGGTTCGGGGCGGCCTCGTCGGCGAATCTGCAGTCCCGGTTCGCGGCCGCCGATCTGGCCGAGCCGGAGCAGCGGGCCCGGGCCATCTCCCATGTCGTGTGGGCGACGACCATAGGTGCGGTCCTCGGTCCCAACATCGCCGCGCCGGCGGGCCGTAGCGTCTCGGGGCTCGGGATACCCGCGGCGGCCGGCCCCTTCCTGTGGGCGGGCGGGATCTTCCTCATCGCCGCGGTCGTGGTCGCCGTACTGCTGCGGCCCGATCCGTTGTTGACGGCGCGGGCGCTCGCGCCGGACGAGGACCGGTCGGCCGCCGCGCGGTCGCTGCGGGCCGGGTTCGCGGCGGTGGCGGCCTCGCCGCGGGCGCGGCTGGCGCTGGTGACGGTGGCCGTGTCGCACACGGCGATGGTGTCGGTGATGGCGATGACCCCGGTCGAGTTGGGGCACCACGGGGCGAGCATCGATCTGGTCGGGCTGGTGATCAGCGGGCACATCGCGGGGATGTACGCGTTCTCACCGCTGATGGGAAGACTGTCCGACCGGGTCGGGCGGCTGTCCGGGATAGGGCTCGCGGTGGGGCTGCTGGCCTGTGCCGCGTTCATCGCCGGTACGGCCGGCGGGAGTCACGGGCGGATCGCGCTGGGGCTGTTCGTGCTCGGCCTGGGCTGGTCGGCGGGGCTCGTCTCCGGCTCGGCGCTGCTCACGGACTCGGTGCCGCAGCCCGCGCGTGCCGCCGCACAGGGCCTGTCCGACCTCACGATGAACACCTCGGCGGGCATCGGCGGAGCGGTGGCCGGGCTGGTGGTCGCCGAGGCGAGTTACGGCTGGCTGAACCTCACCGCCGCCTGCCTGCTGATACCCCTGGCCGCGCTGGCCCTGTTGACCCGCTCCCGGAAGATCCCGGTTTCCGATGTCCCGCGAAGGGTGGCCGGGAGGCCGAGCCGGTAGCAGACTCCGCCGTGCGCACAGCCACTGGCATCCGGGGGATCGGAGCCGAAGGGACGGCGAACACGCATGAGTGGAAGCGGAAACAGGGCAGTCGCGTATCTCAAGCCGGGAGCGGTCGACGTCAGGACCATCGACTACCCGACGCTTGAACTGCAGGACGGGCCGGGAGTCGCCCCCGCCAACGTCGGCCGCAAGGTCCGGCACGGGGTGATCCTGAAGGTGCTCGCCAGCAATATCTGTGGCAGCGACCAGCACATGGTGCGCGGTCGGACGACCGCGCCCGAGGGGCTGGTCCTTGGACACGAGATCACCGGAGAGGTCGTCGAACGGGGTCCGGACGTCGAGTTCATCGACGTGGGCGACATCGTCTCCGTGCCGTTCAACATCGCCTGCGGGCGGTGCCGCAACTGCAAGGAACGCAAGACGGGCATCTGCCTGAACGTCAACCCGGCCCGCCCGGGGGCGGCTTACGGCTATGTCGACATGGGCGGCTGGGTCGGCGGTCAGGCCGAGTACGCCATGGTCCCGTACGCGGACTTCAACCTGCTGAAGTTCCCGGACCGGGACGAGGCACGCGAGAAGCTGCTCGATCTGACCATGCTGTCGGACATCTTCCCGACCGGTTTCCACGGCGCGGTCACCGCGGGCGCCGGGGTCGGGTCCACGGTGTACGTCGCCGGGGCGGGGCCGGTCGGTCTGGCGGCGGCCGCGTCGGCGCAGCTGCTGGGCGCCGCGGTCGTCATCGTCGGCGACCTGAACGCCGAACGCCTGGGCCAGGCAAGGAGTTTCGGCTGCGAGACCGTCGACGTCTCGCGCGGCGACATCGGCGAGCAGATCGCCGAGATCCTCGGCGAGCCCGAGGTGGACGCAGCGGTCGACGCGGTCGGCTTCGAGGCACGGGCACACGGCCCGGACGCCCCGGAGGCACCCGCGACGGTCCTCAACTCCCTGATGGGCGTCACGCGCGCGGGCGGTGCCCTGGGCATCCCCGGGCTGTACGTCACCGCCGACCCCGGCGGGGTCGACGAGGACGCGAAGAGCGGCACCCTGAAGGTGCGGCTCGGGCTCGGCTGGGCCAAGAGCCACGCCTTCACGACCGGTCAGTGCCCGGTGATGACGTACCACCGGAGTCTGATGATGGCGATCCTGCACGGGCGCGTGCACATCGCCAAGGCCGTCAACGCGACCCCGATCGCGCTGGAGGACGCGCCGCGCGGCTACGCCGAGTTCGACCAGGGCGCGAGCCGCAAGTACGTGCTCGATCCGCACGGGACGCTGGCGGGCGTGAGCCCGGTCTGACGCACGGAAAGAGGGGGCCACGCACGCGTGGCCCCTTTTTCCACGTCGACCGCTGGTGGTGTCCCCCACAGTCCGCGAGGGTTTGACCAGGCCCGGCACCCGCCAGGGATGAGGGAAGACCGAACGACAGGAGGCGCGTGGTGCTGGTGGTGTCCGAGGAAGTACGCGAGGCGATCGACGCGCGTCGACCCGTGGTGGCCCTGGAGTCGACGATCATCGCGCACGGGCTGCCGCGCCCGCGCAATCTGCAGGTGGCGCTGGAGCTGGAAGCGGTGGTACGGCAGGAGGGCGCCGTACCCGCGACGATCGCCGTGCTGGACGGGCGGCCCCATGTCGGCCTGGACAAGGAGCAGTTGGAGCGGGTCGCCAACGAGGACGGCATCCGCAAGCTGGGCCACCGCGACCTGCCGCTCGCGGTGGCGGCCGGGGCCAGCGGGGCGACCACGGTGTCGGCGACGGCGCTGCTGGCGGCGCGGGCGGGCATCCGGGTGTTCGCGACCGGGGGCCTCGGCGGGGTGCACCGGGAGTGGACGGTGACCCAGGACGAGTCCGCCGACCTGGGGCTGCTGGCGTCCACCCGGATCACGGTGGTGTGCGCGGGCGTGAAGTCGATCCTGGACGTACCGGCGACCCTGCAGCGCCTGGAGACGCTCGGCGTTGCGGTCGCCGGATACGGCACGGACCGCTTCCCCGGCTTCTACCTCTCCGACTCCGGCTATCCGGTGGACTGGACGCTGGAGACCCCGGAGCAGGTCGCGGCCGTGATGCGGGCACAGGACGCGCTGGACGCCCCGGAGTCGACGCTGATCGTCGCCAATCCGGTGCCCGAGGACGAGCAGTTGGATCCCGGGCTGCACGCGCGCGTGCTCGCCGACGCGCTGCACGCGTGCGAGGCGGAGGGCGTCACCGGGCAGGCGGTCACCCCGTTCCTGCTCGGCTACTTGGTGGAGCACACCGACGGCGCCTCCCTGACCGCCAACTTGGCAGCCGTACGCGGCAACGTACGGCTGGCGGGGCGGATCGCGGCGGCCTGGGCCGAGGAGGCGTGACGACCGAGGCGAACGGCGCCCTCCTGGTCGTCGGGGACGTCGTCACGGACGTCGTAGCCCGACACCGGGGGCCGCTCGCCCCGGGCACCGACACCGCCGCCGCGATCCGCACGGTGCCGGGTGGCGCGGGCGCCAACGTGGCCTGCTGGGCGGCCCATTGGGGCTGTACGGACGTACGGCTGCTCGGTCGGGTGGGTGCGGACTCGGCGGCGTGGCACGAGCGGGAGTTGGTCGCCTCCGGGGTGCGGCCCCGGCTCGTGGTCGATCCGGAGGCTGCGACCGCGACGGTGATCTGTCTGGTCGACACGGGGGCTTCGGCCGAACGGACGCTCGTCACCGACAGTGGAGCGGCTCTACGGCTCGGCCCCGAGGACTGGTCGGACTCGCTGCTGGACGGTGTCGTACGGCTGCATCTGTCGGGCTATCTGCTGTTCTCCGAGCCGGGCCGGGCGTTGGCGGACGCGGCGGTGGAGTCGGCACGCGCGCGTGGGGTGCCGGTGAGTCTGGATCCGGCGTCGGCGGGGTTCCTGGTGGAACTGGGCGTCGACCGCTTCCTCACACTCGTCGAGGGGGTCGACGTCCTACTGCCGAGCCGTGACGAGGCGTGCCTGCTCACGGGGTTGCCCGACCCGGCGGACGCGGCGGCCAAGCTGAGCCGCCATGTCCCCCTGGTGGTCACCAAGCAGGGCGCCGAGGGAGCCCTGGTCGCCCACTCCGGCACGGTCCACGCACGCGTACCGGCCGAGCCGGCTGTTCCCCTGGACACCACGGGCGCGGGGGACGCCTTCACGGGGGCGTTCCTCGCGACGCTGCTGACGGGCGCCGATCCGGAGGAGGCGGCGAGGGAGGGGTGCCGGGCGGGGGCTCGGGCGGTGGAACTGGTGGGAGGGCGACCGCCTGGGCGGGGGTGAGGGGTGGGTGTCGCGTCAGGCTGTGGTGAGCGGAGAGGTGAGGTCGTCGACCGGCCAAGGGCGCTGGGTGGAGGGTCAACGGTGATTCGGTCAATGGCGTTGGGTGCGAGGCCAGTTGTGGATGGCCCAGTGATGTCGGGCAGAGGGGCGGCTGTACGGGGCTGACAGCCACCGGTGTCGGATGGCGGCCCCGCTCGCACCGGGCGGATGTCTGCCGAGCCGGGCAAACGGCCACCTCGGCCGGGAACGCCTGCGGCCCCGGACACAAACAGCAGCCCCTGCCGCGCAGGCGACGACAGGGCCGAGCGGAAGGTCACCCGAGCCGGACAAGCAGCGGTAAGGGCCGGGCCTACGGCACCCCGTCACCCTCGCCGTTGAAGTCACCGGGCGGCGCGCGCCGGAACGACCGGAGACACGTGCCGGGCCGGCCGTGAACCTGCGTCGAACCCGTGACGACCGGCGTTGAACTCACCGGCGGCCAAGCCGACACCCAGCACTGCCAACCCCAGCGCTGCCAACCCCAGCGCTGGCTACCCGGGTGCTCAATGCCCCTGTGCTCACTGCCCCAGTACCGGCAACGCGTCACCACACCCTGAAGCAGCCGCCGTCTCCCCCGCCCACCCGGCGCCGACTCCCGCCCCCCGTCTACGCCTTCCTCCCCCAAGCCGAGATCATCGGCGCCGTAGCCAGATCCATCGTGCCGGAGGCGACGTTGGCCAGGTGGCGGTCGATGTCCTCGTCCGTGGCCAGGCCGGCGGTGACGAGTTGGTCGCGGATCTGGCGGACCGTGGCGGACTCCAGGGCGGCGCAGGCCGGTGAGGTGACCGGGAAGTACGCGTCGGCCTCGACGCGGCGCAGGCCGGCCTCGCGGAGCAGGCGTGGGAGTCGGCGGCCGTAGGAGAGGTCGGCGCCGCGGTCGGCGAGGAGCTTGCGGAAGCCGTGCCGGAGGCGGTTCGCGAGTTGTTGCTCGGGGCCGTGTTCGTCGGGGCAGAGCAGGGGCTGGAGGGCGGGGTCGGCGTCCTCGATCAGGAGGCGGCCGCCGGAGCGCAGGGACTTGATCATCGAGTGCAACGCCCGTTCCCGGTCCGGCACATGGACGAGGACGAGCCGGGCGTGCACGAGGTCGAAGCCCTCCCCCGGCGGTTCCTCGGCGCCCACGTCATGGACGCGCACTTCGATCGGCGGGCGGGCTGCCGAGGCGACCTGGGACGTGTCGATGTCGGTCGCCACGACCTTCCCCGTCGGGCCGACCTTCTTGGCCAGCCAGGACACCACCGAGGTGCCGCCCACGCCGACCTCCCAGACGCGCCAGCCGGGTCCGACGCCGAACCCCTCCAGGTGCCGGAACGTCGTGGGGTCGAAGAGCGTGGCGAAGGCGTCGAAGCGCTGTCCCGCCTCGGACTGCCGGTTGTCGAGGAGATACCCGTCGGATCGCGTCATGCCGCGATCATCCCAGTTGCCCCGCTTGTCGGAAGGGGGCGACGCTCCGGTTGTCGGGAGGGGCGAAGCTCCGGTTCCGGCGCGGGCGAAGCCCAGCCCAGCGCACCCTTGTCGCGACCGCGCACCGGTTCGTCCACAGCTGGGTCCACGGCTTCGTCCACAGCCGGGAACAAAGCGGAGGATTCCGTTCCCACAGGCTTACCCGCGGCTCACGTCGGCCTGGCAAACTGGCACGCCAAGGCGCAGAAATGCGATGCGAGGGGATCCACCCAAGGAGATCCGGATGTCCATGGCAGGGAATCTTCGGAAGGTCACGGGCCTCGGCAGGGTCGGCGGCCTCCGCAAGGTGGTGCGGCTGGCCCGCCGGCACCCGCGGGTCGACCTGAGCCACCACGCCCGGTCACCGCTGGGCTCCTCGGTGGTGAAGTGCGTCACCTATCAGGACGGCGTCCGCGTCCCGGTCGCGGGCGACCTGGTGGACACCGTCGAGCGGGTGCGCAAGAAGGAGGACGGCTTCGTCTGGCTCGGCCTGCACGAGCCGACGAACGAGGAGTTCGCGGGCATCGCCGAACTCTTCGACCTGCACCCGCTGGCGGTCGAGGACGCGATCGAGGCGCATCAGCGCCCGAAGGTGGAGCGCTACGGCGAGACGCTGTTCGCCGTGTTCAAGACGGTCTGCTACGTCGAGCACGAGAAGCTGACGGCGACGAGCGAGGTCGTGGACACCGGCGAGATCATGGTGTTCGTCGGCGCCGACTTCGTGATCACCGTGCGGCACGGGCGGCACGGCTCACTGGGGCCGCTGCGCGAGGAGTTGGAGTCGAATCCGCGGCAGCTCGCCAAGGGACCGGCCGCGGTGCTGCACGCGATCGCGGACCATGTGGTCGACGACTACCTGAGCGTCACGGACTCGGTGCAGGCGGACATCGACCAGGTCGAGACGGACGTGTTCGCGGAGAACGGCGCGCGGGCGGACCCGGGCCGTATCTACCAACTCAAGCGTGAACTCCTGGAGTTGAAGCGGGCGGTCGTCCCCCTCAGCCGCCCGTTGGAGGAACTCGCCACCCGGCCGATGCGGGTGATCGGACCGGAGATACAGGCCTACTTCCGGGACGTCTCCGACCACTTGCTGCGCGCCAAGGAGCAGATCGCCTCCTTCGACGAACTGCTCAACTCGATTCTGCAGGCGCACCTCGCCCAGGTGACGGTCGCGCAGAACGAGGACATGCGGAAGATCACGGCCTGGGCCGCGGTGATCGCCGTACCGACGATGGTGTGCGGTGTGTACGGCATGAACTTCGACCACATGCCGGAGCTGCACTGGCGGTTCGGCTATCCCCTGGTCATCGGCGTGATAATCGTGGCGTGTCTGGCGCTGTACCGGGGCTTCCGGCGCAACGGCTGGCTGTGAACGGCAGCCGCTGAACCGGAAACGATCCGGCGGATCAGCGCCCGGAAACGATCCGGCGGTTCAGCGCATGCCGCTCCGGGCGTAGACGCTCTCTACCCAGCCGGCGAGCTGTTCCTCCGTCAGATGCTGGGCCAGGTCGGCCTCGCTGATCATGCCGACGAGGCGTTTGTTCTCGATGACGGGGAGCCGGCGGATCTGGTGTCCCTGCATCTCCTGGAGCACCTCGCCGACATCGGCGCCGGAGTCGATCCAGCGGGGTGTGCCCTGGGCCATCTCGCCGGCGGTGATCTTGGCCGGGTCGTGGCCCATGGCCACACAGCCGACGACGATGTCCCGGTCGGTGAGGATGCCGCAGAGCCGTTCGTTCTCGTCGCTGATGGGCAGGGCCCCGACGCCCAGTTCGCGCATCAGCTGGGCGGCGCGGTCCAGGGTTTCATGGGCGGGGATCCACTGGGCGCCCCGGTGCATGATGTCTCCGGCGGTGGTCATGAAGTACCTCCCGGTGCCGGACGGCCGGCGCGGCACAGAACGTTCCGCTAGTCCCGGCGCCCTACATTCTCGCCGCGCGGCCGGGGGAACGCACCCGGACGGTCACGACTTCCGGTGTGCCGGACCCGGTGAATCCCGTGCCACCCCGGGTCCCAGGGGACTCACCGAGTCCGTGGCTCAGCCGTTCCACGCCGGGTGACGTGGGTCGTCGGCGCGCACCAGGACGTCCGCCGTGCCGGCCGGGTCGGTCTCGTCCTCGTAGCGCTCGAAGGCGGGGAGGGTCCAGTGCTCGGGCTCGGGGGTACGGCGGCGCAGGGCGCCCGTCGAGAGGAGGACATGGACGGTCAGATCAAAAGGAAACCAGTGCCGAAGGAGGAGCGGGCCGTGCAGCAACAGGACGGCGCCGGGCGGGAGTTGGACGTAGGGGCTGCGGGTGGCGCGGTCGGCGACCGGGTCCCACAGGTCGGGCAGGACGCGGCCGTCGCCGTCCGGTTCGAGCGGGCCGAAGACCTCACGCCACAGGGCACGGGTGTCGAACCAGCCGTCGTAGTACGCCTCGACGTCCTGGCGCCCGTACTCCAGACGCAGCGAGGCGGGGCGCAGAAACCCCTCGGTGCCGACGACGAGCGAGGAGCGGCCACGGACGCGCAGCGCCTCCGAAACGCGCTCGGCGAGATCGCCGGGGTGACCCGCCGGGGCGCCGTCGAAGGCGACACGCGGCCAGGGGCTGCCGTCGGCCGGCTTCAGGTCGAGCAGACGCTCAGCGAGAAGGTCGCCGAGCCGGTCCCAGGTGATCGCTTCCAGTCGCACAGGGCCCATGATGCGGCAGGCGCCGATCAGGATGCGTCGGGCCGATGGCGCCGACGGGCCGCGAGGAGGTGCGGGAGGTGGGTCTCGCTCCAGGCGCGGACGGCGGGAGAAACAGGAGAGAGAGGCGCGCGGCAGGAGGGAATGCTTCGCATATGGCTCGCACGACTCGCACGACTCGCATGACTGACATAGCTCGTACGACACCCCTCGCGACCCCATCGACCCGTAATGGACTGCTCGTTGTTCAACCGCTCAGGAAGCGGCACTGTGCCGGGTGTCGTCGGGGGCCGTTGGCGTTGCTGGTCGTGGAGGGTGGTGGGCCGCGGTGTCTCGACTGTGTGGATCTCGGGCATCTGGTGTTTCTGCCGCGCGGCGACACGGCGTTGACGCGCAGGGCGCGGGAGGAGAGTGGGCTGTCGGCGGTGGTGGTGCGGTTCGACCGGCGTCGGGGCCGGTACGAGCGGCAGGGCGCTCTCGTCGAGGAGGCGGGGCTCGCGCGGGCCGAGGAGCGGTGTCTCGCGGACGCGGAGGCGCGACGGCGGCGCCGGGCGCGGGACGCGGTGCGGCGGGCCGCGGAGGACGTGCGGTTCACGGAGGCGTTCGCGGCGGAGATACGACGCCTGTTCCCCGCCTGTCCCGAGGCGCGGGCCCGGGCCGTCGCCACGCATGCCTCGGCGCGGGGCAGCGGGCGGGTGGGGCGGAGTGCGGCGGGGCGGGCGTTGTCCGAGGGCCCGGTGGTCTCGGCGGTGGTGGCTTCCGTACGGCATGTGGACACGCCCTACGACCAGTTGCTGATGAGTGGGGTGCCGCGACATGAGGCGCGGCGGCGGATCTCGGTGGGGGTGGAGGGGGTTCTACGGGGGTGGCGCGAGAGCGGGGTTCAAACGGAGATGAGGGAGGAGGTGGAGGCGGATGTCCGGGCGAACGCGGAGGCCGGGTGAGGAGGTCGGCGGGGAACCCGGTTGCCCAGCATGCCGTCGTCACCTCAGAGGGTGCCGCCGTCGGCCCGAAAAGTGTCGTCGTCGGCCCGAAAGGTGTCCTCACCGGCCCGGAGCCTGGCTTCACCGACCCCGAGGGCATCACCACCGACCCGAAAGGCACCGTCACCGACCCGAAAGGCGCCGTCACCGCCCCGGAGCGTGCCGCCACCGCCCCGCAGGGTGCCGTCACCGCCCCGGAAGGTATCGATACCGCCCCGAAGGGCCCCGTGGACGACCGCGTATGCCCCGGCGATTCTCGGCCATGGTGGCCCGGTCGGGGGCGGGGTTGACTTGTCCCGGTGGTCGGTGGTGGGCAGGATCTCGGGTCTACGGGCGGGAGTTGATGTCGGCATGATCGGTGAACCGTATGTGACGCTGACGGTTCTGGGGGTGCTCGTGACCGGCGTGATGGCCGGGGTGTTCTGTGCCTTCTCCGTGCTGGTCATGCGGGGGCTGGCCGGGTTGCCGCCCGCGCAGGGGGTCGCGGCGATGAACGCGATCAACACGGCGGCGATGACGCCGGCCTTCATGCTGCTGTTCGCCGGTTCCGCGGTGGTGTGCGCGGTGATCGCGGTGGTGACGTTCGTGCTGTGGCCGGATCAGGGGACCGTGGAGTTGCTGCTGGGCAGCGCGCTGTATCTGTTCGGCGCGTTCGGGCTCACCCTCGTCGCGAACGTGCCCCGCAACGAGGCGCTGCTGAAGCTGGACCCGGGGACGCCGGAGGCCGCCGCGTACTGGCCGTCGTACGTGCGCGAGTGGACGATGTGGAATCACGTCCGCGCGGTCGCCTCGGCCGCCGCCGCGCTGGTGTACATGCTGGCTCTCACCTGAGAGAAACCGCATGATCACCTGAGCGGGCGCTGGTGAGGGCCCGCGGGGCCGCCCGCGGAACCAGGTGAGAAAGCCGTCTCGCCCCACTCTGCGCACCCGGCCGAGGGGCCTTATCGTGGCTGAAAGAGTGCCGCCCGATGACGCACGGCCTGTCGTACGCGGACGCGAGGAAGACGGCCATGGCCGATCCCAAGGGTTTTATGACCACTCCGCGCGAGGAGTGGCCCCGCAGGCCTGTAGAGGAGCGGGTGCGCGACTGGGACGAGGTGTATGTCCCGGGCGCGCTGCTGCCGATCGTCACGAAGCAGGCCGACCGGTGCATGGACTGCGGTGTCCCGTTCTGCCACGACGCGTGCCCGCTCGGCAATCTGATCCCCGAGTGGAACGATCTGGTCAGCCGGGACGACTGGCGCGCGGCGGCCGACCGGCTGCACGCCACCAACAACTTCCCCGAGTTCACCGGGCGGTTGTGCCCGGCGCCGTGTGAGGCGGGATGTGTACTCGCCATCAACCAGCCCGCCGTCACCATCAAGAACGTCGAGGTCGCCATCGCCGACCGCGCCTGGAGCGACGGTTTCGCGCCACCTCGGCCACCGGACCGGCTGTCGGGGCGGACCGTCGCGGTGATCGGCTCCGGGCCCACCGGCCTCGCCGCGGCACAGCAGTTGACGCGGGCCGGGCACACGGTCGCCGTGTACGAGCGGGACGACCGGCTCGGCGGCCTGATGCGGTACGGCATCCCCGAGTTCAAGATGGAGAAACGGCATCTGGAACGACGGCTTGAGCAGATGCGCGCCGAGGGCACCAAGTTCCGTACGTCGATGACGGTCGGGCGGGACATCGGGGCGGCCGAACTGCGGGCGCGCTACGACGCGGTGGTGATCGCCACCGGAGCAACGGCGTGGCGTGAACTGGCCGTACCAGGGCGGGAGTTGACCGGCATCCACCAGGCGATGGAGTACCTGCCGCTGGCCAACCGGGTGCGCGAGGGCGACTTGGCGGCCTCTCCCCTGTCCGCCGCCGGGAAGCATGTCGTGATCGTCGGCGGCGGCGACACCGGGGCGGACTGCCTCGGCACCGCGGTGCGTGAAGGAGCCGCGTCCGTAACGCAGTTGGACATCTACGCCCAGCCGGACGCCGAGCGCGACGAGGACGTGGAGCCGTGGCCGACGTATCCGAAGATCTACCGGCTCTCGGCCGCGCACGAGGAGGCGCGGGACTTGGAGACGGCTCCGGCGGCGGACGCGGACGCGCGGCTGTTCGCGGCCTCGACGCTCCACTTCGAGGGGGACGGGGACGGGCACGTGCGGTCCCTGCACCTGGTCGAAGTCGACGCGCAGCGGCGGCCGTTGGACGGTTCCGGGCGCAGCCTGCCCGCCGATCTCGTGCTGCTCGCCCTCGGGTTCTCCGGGCCCGACCGGGAGGACGGGCTCATCGATCAGCTGAGGTTGGCCATGGCGCCGCGCGGCACGATCACCCGGGACGCGGACTTCGCGACGAGTACGCGGGGCGTGTTCGTCGCGGGGGACGCGGCGCGCGGGCAGTCGTTGATCGTGTGGGCGATCGCGGAGGGACGGGCGGTGGCGGCGGCCGTCGACCGCTATCTGACGGGAAGTTCCCAACTCCCGGCGCCCATCGGGCCGTACGACCGCCCGATGACCGTGTGAGACAGCGGAGGCGGCGGAGGCAGAGGAGGGAGAGGAGGGAGAGGTCGAGATATCTCTGCTGCCGGATGAGCAGGCGTACGTCCGTCCTCGCTCCTGCGGATGAGGCGGGGCGTACTGCGCCGGTACGAGTCGCCGGTCGGGTTCTCCTCCCGGCTCACGAAATCGTCCGGTGGCGGGCGGGAAAGCGGCTTCCGGCCGACCTGTAGGCCAACGGCGGTGGGATCATCGGCGTAGGAGGCGAGTCGCGGTCGGCCCGGAGTGGGGTCGGGCGCCGCGGCGCCCCCATCCTTCGTTCCGTCGTCAGGCGCAGGGCCACCCCCGCGCGTCCCCCCTGTTGGCGGTCGGTCCTGGAGGGTGTTGATGACGACGCTCGACGAACGTCATGGCGAGGACGCGCGGGAAGCGGCGGGGGCGTACCGCCCGGACGCCGCCGTCCCCCTCGACCAACTCACGGCGACAGAGCCCCTGTTCGCCGGTTCCAAGGCGGCGAACCTCGCCCGCGCGGCCCGGGCCGGACTCCCCGTGCTTCCCGGGTTCGTGATCCCCGAGGGCGCGGGCGACGACCCCGCCGCCCTGCGCCGCGCCTGGCGGGACCTCTCCGATTCCGGCGCGCGCCCCCTCGTCGTACGGTCCTCCTCCCCGCAGGAGGACACCGAACAGTCGTCCCTGGCGGGGCAGTTCGCCTCCGTGCTCGATGTGCGCGGGTGGTCCGACTTCTGTACGGCCGTGCGGACCGTGCTCGATTCGGCGCACCGGCCCGACGGGTCCACCGCGCCGATGGCGGTGCTGGTGCAGCCGATGCTGACGGCGCGGGTCGGCGGGGTGATGTTCGGTGCCGACCCCGTCGAGGGGCGTGCCGACCGGATGCTGGTGAGCGCGGTGCGTGGCGGTCCGGACAGCCTGGTCAGCGGTGAACAGGCGGGCACCAACTACTGGTTGAGCCGTCGGGGCCGACTGCTCCGCACCGAGCCGCCGACCGCCGACGCGCTGCTCACCCCCTCCGAACTACGGCGGTTGGCCCGGCTCGCGCGCCGGGCGCGGCAGGTGTTCGGGGGGCCGCAGGACATCGAGTTCGGGTTCGCCGGAGATGAAGTCGGGGGCGAGGGCGCGGGCGGGAACCACAACAGGGTCGGGGGTGAGCGGCTGTGGTTGTTCCAGAGCCGACCGATCACCGCCATGGCCGCGCGGCCGTCACGCGGGGCACGGCTCCTCGGGCCGGGACCGGTCGCGGAGACGCTGCCGGGCCAACTCCAGCCGCTGGAAGAGGACTTGTGGGTCACACCGATGGCCCATGGGCTGACCGCCGCACTCGACATCGCGGGCAGCGCGCCGCGTCGGCTGCTGCGGACGGCGCCCGTGGTCACGACGGTGGGCGGATGGGCCGCGGCCGATCTACGGCTGCTCGGCGCGGCCCCGCCCACGCACCGGTGGCTGGCCCTGCTCAACCCCGCGCCGGGAGCGCGGCGGCTCGGCGCGGCCTGGCGGGTCGGCCGACTCACCGCGGCGCTGCCCGGGTTGGCCGCGGACCTCGTGGCGGACATCGACCGCCGACTCGCCCAGATCCCGGCCCCCGGCGAACTCCCCGGCCCCGACCTGGCCGCCCAACTCCGCTGGACCCGCACCGCCTTGGTCTCCCTGCACGCCCAAGAGGCCCTCGCCGGAGCCCTGTTGCACGAGCCGCCCAAGTCCCGCACGGCAGCGGGCGCGGCCCTGACCGCCCTCGCGGAGACGCGGGCCCTGGGCATCCCGGACGAGCGGGCAACCGCCGTAGCGCCGACCGTGCTGGCGCTCACGGCACCGAGCCTGCGGGGGCACGGGCGCTTGCCGCAGGGCGCCCCCGCAGGCTCGGTGCCGGGTTCCGCGTTCACATCGGCCCATGACACCAACGACCCCTCACCCTCACCCCCAATCTCCCCCTCTCCCTCGCCGACACCCGCAAGCCACCACTCCCCCACCCCCCTCACCGCCTCCCGCGCCCCCGCCCTCCCCCCAAGAGAATCCCTCCGCCTCCGCATCCGCTGGGTCCAGGAGCTACAGGTACGGCTCGTGCGAGAGGCCGCGCGACGGCTCGGTCCGGCCACCGCGGAGCGCGTAGGGCTGCTGCGCTGGCCGGAGTTGGCCGCCGTACTCGATGGCGAGCCCCTGCCCGGTGATCTCCACGCGCGCGTGCCGCAGGCCGAGTCGCCGCCGTTGCCGGACGCCTTCCGGCTGGCGGCGGAGGGCACGGTGGTCGCCGAACGCACCGGCGGCAAGGCCGACGGTGACAGTGACGGCCGGGGCGTGTCCGGCGGGCGGGCCGTCGGGACGGTCTGGGACGGGACCGGGCCGCGTCCCCCGGACGCCGTGCTCGTCGTCCGCACCCTCGACCCCGCGCTCGCCCCGCTCCTCCCCGAACTCACCGCGCTGGTCGCCCAGACCGGCAGCGCGTTGTCCCATCTCGCGTTGCTGGCAAGGGAGTTCGGGTTGCCCGCCGTGGTCGGCGCGGCCGACGCGGTACGACGCTTCCCACCCGGTTCGCGCGTCGCCGTCGACGGCACCACCGGTGACGTACGGCCGGGCGAGGTACGAACGGGAGAGATGCGAACGGGAGAGGTGCTGACGGGCAACGAGCGGACAGAGGGAGACGGACGATGAGGCGGATCGCGTACGTCTTCGGGAGCCTGGCCGCCGCCGGAGCGGGGACCTATCTCATCGTCTACCTGTACCGCTGGCAGTGGCAGCGCGCCATCCTGTGCGGAATCCTGCTGCTGGTCGTCGAAGTCATGCTGCTCGGCATCGTGCTGCTCGCCCGGCTCACCCGGATCGAGGAGCGGGTGAAGGAAAGCGACGCCAGGCAACGGGAGTTGACGGCACGTCAGGAGGACGTGCTGGCCCGGCTGCGGCAGGGGTCCGTCGAGCGCGAGGGCGCCCGCTTCCGCTGGCTGGAGGAGGACACCGCCGACCGTACGTACGTCTTCGTGCCCGTCCTCATGGTCACCGGGGTGCTGCTGTCCGGGCTCGCCTGGGTGGTGCAGCGGATCGCCTCCGCGACCGGGCGCCCGGCCGAACGGCGCCTCGCGGGGCGCCTCGCCGTCCTCACCGCCCCTGAACCGGGCGCGGTAGTGGGCGAGTTGGAGGACCGGCCCGCGCTGGGCCGGCGCTCCAAGGGCCGCGTCGCCCGCACGGCCGTCGTCGGTGTCGTCGGGGCCGCGCTGCTCGCCGCGCTGGTCGTCGGACTCGCCGATCTCACCCAGACCCGGGAGCAGAGCGCGAGCGGCTCGGAGGCGACCTCGGTGCTCGTCCAAGTCGACGTGCGGGGCGGGGACATGACGGCCGAACGACAGGCGCTCGCCGCCCAACAGGTCTGGGAGCGCTGCCGGGACTCCACCTCCGTGCCGCTGAACCACGCCACGCTCGGCAGCCTCGGCGACGGCATGTTCGCCGGGGTCGTACGGCCCGCGCTCGCCGAACACGACCGTATGCGGCTGCGCGGCTGTCTGGAGGACGCGGCCCTCGACCGCGCCCACCTCACGGTGATGGGCATGGGCGACACGGACGCGGACGACGACTGACCCCACACGCAATCCGGACGTACGATGCCAAGGCGCCCCCGTCCCCGAGCACCCCGGGTCGCCCATGGCAACCGTTCTCGCATCCTCGCCCCGACTCCGCCCGCCCAGACGCGCGTTGAGGCTGCTCCTCGCCGTCGCCCTCGGCTATGTCGCCCTGTGGGCCACCGGCGCGCTGGGCATCCTCGCGTTGTCGTACTGGGCGCGCGAGGAGACCCCGCCGCCTCCGGGGACCCGTACCGTGCAGGGCATTCATCACTTCCAACCCGTGGACACCGACGGGAAGTTGTGGCGAGGCGCCGCTCCCTCGCCCGGCGGCTACCGGGAGTTGGCCCGCCTCGGCTTCACCACGGTCGTGGATCTGCGGGCCGAGGACCTGAGCGCGGCGCAGCTCGCCGAACCGGGCAGGGCCGGGCTGGACGTCGTACGGCTGCCCATTCGGGACGGGCAGACGCCGACTCCCGCGCAGGTGGGGCGGTTTCTCGATGTCGTCGCGTCGGCGGGCGGGCCGGTGTTCGTGCACTGCGGTGCGGGGGTGGGCCGTACGGGGACGATGGCGGCGGCGTATCTCGTGCGGACCGGGGAGGCGTCGTCGGCGCGGGCGGTCCGGCGGAATCTCGCCGTCGGACCGCCGTCGATCGAGCAGGTCTACTACGCGCTGAGCCTCGGTACGGGCCCGGGCCGGCTGGCGCAACCGCCGTTGCCGGTGGTCGCCGTCAGCCGGCTGGTGGACGCGCCACGGCGCATGCTGTCGTGGTTCTGAAACAGCACGTCAAGGGCCTCAGGGCTTGCGGCCCACCGCCCCGTAGCCGGGAATCGTGCCGTCGTCCTGGCCCGGTACCGGTGCGCCCAGTTCCGGATGCCACCGGTCGACCACCGCCACCCCCGGCTCGACCAGGTCGAGGCCGGCGAAGAAGCGGGCGAAGCCGGTGCGGGAGCGGAGGGCCACGGTGCTGCCCGCCGCCGTGAGCCGCTCGACCGCCGCCGTCGACTCCTCCGGGGTGAAGTCGGCGGTGGCGTGGGTCATCATCAGGTAGCTGCCGGTGGGGAGTTGGGACAGCAGGCCGTGGACCAGATCGTGCGCGCCGTCCTCGTCGGGGACGAGGTGCAGCAGCGCGACGAGGGACAGGGCGACGGGCCGGGTGAGGTCGAGGACCTGCCGAGCGCCCTCGATGATCACGTCCGGCTCACGCACGTCGGCCAGCAGATACTCGGTCGCACCCTGGGGTGTGCCGCGCAGCCGGGCCGCCGAATGAGCCAGCGCGACCGGGTCGTTGTCGCAGTAGACGACCCGTGCGTCGGGCGCGACGGCCTGCGCGACCTGGTGCAGGTTCGGCTCGGTCGGGATGCCGGTGCCGATGTCCAGGAACTGCCGTACGCCGTGTTCGGTGAGCCAGCGGGTGGCCCGGTGTGCGAACGCGCGGTTGACACGTGCCATGACCGGCACCCTCGGGTCGAGGGCGAGCATCTGGCGGCCCATCTCGGCGTCGACGGGGTAGTTGTCCTTGCCGCCGAGGTACCAGTCGTGCATGCGGGCGGGGTGGGGTCTGCTGGTGTCGATCCCGACGGTCTCGTCGAGCCTGTCGGTGGGCCGCACGGTCATGGCGTGCTCCATAAGGTCGTACAGAGGATGGTGCGGCAATATGTGATCAAGTCAGTACCAAAATAAGGAGGTTCGGTAAGGAAAAAGCATTCAGCACAGGTCCGTCAGGAGAGCAGGAAATCCGCCTCGCCCGCTTTCGCCCCCTCGATGAAGGCCGTCATCTCGTCGGTCGTGTAGATCAGGGCCGGCCCGTCCGGGTCGGTGGACTGGCGGACGGCGATCCGGCCGTCGGCGAGCTTCATCGCCTCCAGGCAGTTGCCGCCGTTGCCGCCGCTCCACGGCTTGTGCCAGCCTTCGCTTCCCAAGTCCCGCGCGGGCATACCGTTGTAGACGCTCATACGCGGCTTGATGCGATCCATTCACAGCTCCTTGCGGAGATCCTTGAGGATCTCCTTCGTGCGATGTGCCGTAGCGGCCTGTGCCGCCATGCGGTCCATGACCTCAAGGTGGGTTCCCACCTCTTCGCGCGAGTCCAGATAGACGGCGCCGGTCAGGTACTCGCTGTAGACCATGTCCGGCAGTTCTGACATGGCAAATCGGAACAGCACGAAGGGCCCGTACGTGCCCGGGTGCGGCCCCGAGGAGAACGGGGCGACCTGCAGGGTCACGTTGGGCAGCTTCGTGGCGTCGAGCAGTTTGTCGATCTGGGCACGCATGACCTCGGGGCCGCCGACCGGGCGGCGCAGGACGGTCTCGTCCATGACGACCCAGAAGCGGGGCGCGTCGGGACGGGTGAGCAGGCCCTGGCGCTGCATGCGCAGGTCGACGTGGCGCTCGATGTCGTCGGGCTCGGTCTGGCCGATGGCACCGGACTTCAGCACTCCGCGCGCGTAGTCCTCGGTCTGCAGCAATCCGGGCACGAAGTGCGGTTCGTACGACCTGATGAGCGCGGCCGCGCCCTCCAGGCTGACGTGCATCGAGAACCAGCCGGGCAGGATGTCGTGGAAGCGCTGCCACCAGCCGGGCCGGTTCGCATCCTCGGCGAGTTGGACGAAGGCCTCGGCCTCCTCGTCGGAGACGCCGTAGGACTTCAGGAGGAGCTGGAGGTAGGGGATCTTGAGGGAGACCTCCGCCATCTCCATGCGGCGGACCGTGGCGGGGGCGACGCGGAGGACGCGGGCGGCCTCCTCGCGCTTGAGTCCCGCTCGTTCCCGCAGGTCCAGCAGGCGCCGGCCGAGGACGACCTGGCCGACCGTCGGTGCGGACCGCGGCTCGCTCACGCTCCACCTCCACGAATGAGTCACGAATGAGTGATGAGTCCTGACAGCTGGGTACCGGGTACTGACTTGAGTGCCGAGCAATGGCTTGAGTACTGACAGCGCATGCGTCCGTACAGTCCGTCGAGAGGGTTCTCACGGACCTACGAACCGATCCCGGCCCGACGTACCGATCCCGGCGAACCGAATCCTGACAGGCCTGCGGCGCCATTCGAAGACTCATTCGAAGATCGGGACAGACCTCCGGAGATCCCAACTGGCGCCGCGCGACTTTCTGTTGCGAGCAGTGTGCCACGACCGTCCAGACCGTCATACGGCACTCTGCATTTTTCATAGTGACACTTGCCAAGTGTTCACGGCGGGGCGATAGTGGCAAGCGTGATTCCGTCCGCGCCCTTAGGAACAGACGCCGCCGCAGGCCGCCTCGGTCTCGGTGCCGCCGCGGGAGCCGTCCCTGGTGGCGCCGCTGCCGAGCGCCGGTTCCGGTTCGAGCTGGCCGCACATCCGGGTTCCCCTGCCCAGGCGAGACGCCTGACACGGGCCCGGCTGTCCGGCTGGTCCGTCTGCGAGGACACCTGCGACACGGCGGTACTGGTCGTCTCCGAGCTGGTCACCAACGCGATCGTGCACACCGCGAGCAGCCACATAGTCTGCGAGCTGCACGATGGCGACGACCTGGTGCGGATAGCCGTCCGTGACGAGGGCTGTGCTCCCGGTGAGCCTCGCCCGTCGCCGCAGCGGCCGGATGAGGAGCACGGGAGGGGACTGCTTCTCATCGACGGGCTCTGCCGGGCCTGGGGCGCCCAGGAACACGGACCCGGCCTGCTGGTCTGGGCCGACCTGCCGCGGCAGGCGGACCCGGCGCAGGGCCACCACCCGGCCCCCGTCCACGACAGTTCCGTACCGCTCAACGACCTGGGTTGGGGCGCACGACCCAAGCCGGGTCCGTCGGGCGGTTCGGGCGACGAGGACGAGGCGACGGCACACTTCGGGGCCTTCGAGGATCTGGGCGTATTTCCGGGGCGGGGGCATGGGGGTGCCTCCGGCAGCGGGCATGGGGGTGCCGGCGACTTCGGAAATCCGGATCTCGGCGGCTTCGGGGGCCGGGAGCACGAAACCGGAGGCGGCCCTGCTCGTGGTGGGGCCGGCTCCGGTACGCGGGGCCGGGAGGGCGCGGGCCACTTCGGGGGCCTCGGTCAGGAGACCACGGGTCTCTTCAGGGGCCGGGGACACCAGGACGCCGGCGACCTCCCGGACTCCGCGGAGAACGGGGAATCCGGTGGGTTCGCGGATTCCGGCGGGTTCAGGGACACCGGCGGGTTCAGGGAAACCGGTGGACTCGGGGACTTCGGTACGGGGGTCGAATGGGTGTGAGCGGCGGGTCTCGTCCCGGCCAGGTGCTCAGTATCGACACGCTGGTCCGTCTGGGGCGTGCGCTGCACGGGCCCGGTGCGCCGCGCCGTCTGGCCGTTCCCGAGGGCATGACGGCTCCGCTCGGCTGCGACGCGGTGGCGGTGCCCGCGCGTTTCGGACCGCTGGTTCTGCCCCGGCTGCCGCGCGTCGGCTGTGTCTACGCCGACGAGGCGCACTGGTGGTGGATCGTTCCGTCCGACTCGGATTACGCGCTGGACTGGCCTGCGCCGGCGCGGTACACGACGGGGGCGCTGGTTCCGGACTCGCCTCGCGCGCCGGGTCTCATTCACAGGCCGGACGGGAAGCTGCCGTATACGCCGCCGATTCCGTTGTACCTGGCGGTTTGTCGGGTTACGGGGACTACTCCTTCTTGGTCGCGGCCCATCAGCGCGTAGCGCTCCGCGGGTTGAGCGGATTTTTCTGCGGGTTCGGTGGGGCTGGTCGCGTGGTTCCTCGGGGTGGGCGGTTTTGTCTGCGGGCCGGTGGGTTGGTCGCACAGTTTCCCGGGGTGGATCGTTTTTGTCTGCGGGCCCGGTGGGGGCTGGTCGCGCAGTTCCCCGGAGTGGGCGGTTTTGTCTGCGGGCCGGTGGGGCTGCTCGCGTAGTTCCCCGGGGTGGATGGTTTTTGTCTGCGGGCCCGGTGGGGGCTGGTCGCGCAGTTCCCCGGAGTGGGCGGTTTTGTCTGCGAGCCAGTAGGGCTGCTCGCGTAGTTCCCCGGGGTGGATCGTTTTTGTCTGCGGGCCCGGTGGGGGCTGGTCGCGCAGTTCCCCGCGCCCCTTTTGGGCGCGATGCGCCCGGCCGTCGGGCCAAGTGGGCGTCTTCCCGGTGCGCCTGTGCGTCCGCGCCGCACATCGACAGGGTCCCGCCCTGCTCTCGACGAGCGCCGCCCCTCCCCGCGCCCATCCGCGCGGCACAGCCACACACCGACACTGCCCCGCCTCGTATTCGACAGGCGGCGCCCCTCCCCGCACCCAACCCCGCGACACAGCCACACACCGACACAGCCCCGCCTCGCTTTCGACGAGCGCCGCCCCTCCCCGCACCACCCACGCGGCACAGCCACACACCGACACAGCCCCGCCTCGTTTTCGACGGGCGCCGCCCCTCCCCGCACCCGTCCGCGCGGCGGAGCCGCATATCGGTACGGCGCTGCCGCTCCGGCTTCCCGGCGTACGCCCGCGCGTCTCCGTCCCTCCCTCCCGCGCTCTCCCCCGCAACCGCCCCACCCCGCGATAGTGGCCGTTCGTCCACGATCGGGGGAGGTCGGCGGTGGGGAGCAAGGGGCAGGGGGAGTCGGGGCCGGGGGAGGCGTCCGCTTCGGAGCGGCTGCTCTTTGGTGGGCCCTTGCGGTATGACACGGGGTGGAGTCAGCACAATGACGCGTTTCTGGAGCTGAGCTTCCGGTCGATGGTGACGCGGTTGCCGGCGATGCTGCGGTCGAGTTTCCGGCTGGCGTGGCAGGCCGATCCACGGGCCGCGCGGGTCGTGCTGGGCGCCGAGGCGTGCCGGGGTGCCACGCAGGCGGTGAGTCTGCTCGCGGTCAACAGCGTGCTGGGGCGGCTGATCACCGGCGGCGCCATCGCGGACCGGCTGCGCGGTGCCGTCCCCGCGCTGATCACGATGGCCGCCGTGATGCTGGTGGGCGCGCTGCTGCGAGCCGCGTCGACGTACGCGACCGGGCGGCTCGAACCGAAGGTGGAACGCGTCGCCACCGAGCTGTATCTGGAGCGGGCGGCGGCCGTGGAGCTGGCCGCGATCGAGGACCACGCGTTCCACAAGCTGCTGGACACCGCGCAGTACGGCGCCATGTCGGCCCGCCGCATGATCTCGTACGCGACGAACGTCATGAACGCGCTGATCTCGCTGATCGCGGCGGCGAGCGTACTCACCGTGCTGCACCCGGCGCTGCTCCCGCTGCTGGCGACGATGACGCTGCCGAGCGCGTGGGGCGCGCTGACGAACGCGCGGCGCCACTACGAGTCGTTCCACACCTGGGTGCAGCACGTCCGCGCCGGCCGCCTCATCGGTTCACTGCTCACCGAGCCGGAGGCGGCCCCGGAGATCCGCGTGCACGGCGTCGGGCCGTTCCTGCTGCACCACTTCCACGAGATGTCGGAGAGCGCGGAGGCGGAACAGGCCCGGCTGGCCCGGCTCACGGCCCGCACCGGGCTGATCGCGGCGACCTGGACGGGCCTCGCGACGGCGGCGACGTACGCGACGCTGGGCGGGCTGCTGCTGTCCGGGGCGATGGCGCTCTCGGTGGCGGGTACGGCGGTGATCGCGATCCGCACCGGTTCCGCGAGCCTCGACACGCTCGTGCTGGCGGTGAACCAGCTGCACGAGGAGGCCCTGTTCGTGGGCGATCTGCAGAAGCTGTACGAGGAGGCGACCGGGTGGGCGATCCCGGTCGGCGGAGCGGCGCTGCCCGAGGAGCCGGGGGAGATCCGCTTCGAGAACGTCACGTTCAGCTATCCGGGCGAGGCCACCCACCCCGCGCTCGACGACGTCTCCCTAGCCCTGCCGCTCGGCCGGATCATCGCGCTGGTCGGTGAGAACGGCTCCGGCAAGACGACCCTGGTGAAGCTGCTGGCCGGGCTGTACCAGCCGGACCGGGGCCGGATCCTGTGGGACGGCGTCGACGCGGCGGGCGCCGACCGGCAGCAACTGGCCGACCGGATCGCGATGGTGGCGCAGAACTTCAAGCGCTGGCCGTTCACCGCCCGCGTCAACGTGGCCGTCGGACGGTCAGCGGCGCCGCTCACCGACGAGCGGGTGGCCGACGCGGTCGCCGAGGCCGGTGCGCAGGACGTGGTCGCGGATCTGCCGCGCGGTCTGGACACGCTGCTGGCCCGGAACTTCAGCGGCGGGCACGAGCTGTCGGGCGGTCAGTGGCAGCGGCTCGGAATCGCGCGGGCCGCGTACCGCAGGGGCCGCATCCTGATCGTGGACGAGCCGACGGCGGCCCTCGACGCCCAGGCCGAGCTGGAGGTCTTCGAGAAGATCCGCGCGCTGGCCGGCACCGGGCAGACGGTCGTGCTGATCACGCACCGGCTGGCGTCCGTACGCCACGCGGATCTGGTCCATGTCCTGGATCAGGGGCGGCTGGTGGAGTCCGGGACGCCCGACGAGCTGCTCGCGAGCGGCGGGGTGTACGCGGAGCTGTACGCGCTCCAGGCGGACCAGTTCACGGTGAAGGTGCCCGCCCCGAAGGCGGGCTGACCTCTCAGGCGGCGACGTCCACGACGTCGCCGCTGCGCACGATGACCAGGAACGCGTCGGTCGCGATGTCCATGACGACCTCAGCGTGCAGGCCCTCCAGACGGCGCGCCTGCGCGAACTCCTCCGCCGGCCACGAGCCACGCGGCCCGCCGGCGGGAAAGCTCTCAAGCACCGTTCGCCCGTTCACCCATTACCTCCCTGTCGTGCTGAACTCGCAGAGCTTCGTGAAGCCTCGTCAAGGAGACCGTCATGAAGCCTCATGGAGTTAAACGCCGACAGTACGGTGAACGGCTCGCGAAGTGACGGTACTGAGACATAGTCGACACCCGGCCGCGTACTTTCTCCGCACTTTCCGTATCAGTCCTCGTACTCGTCGTGATAAAGCACGCGTGCGCTGCCGGCGGGCGCCCCGAGCGCCGACGCGCGCCCCTTGGGCTCCTCCCACTCCTCCTGCCGCCCCAGTGCGGTCAGATCCAGGAAGGTGGTGGTCGAGCCGAGCCCGTCGAGCCCGCGCTCATAGGCCGAGTAGGTGTGGAACACCCGGTCGCGGTCCCGCAGGAAGCAGCTGACGCCCGGCCGCTCGACGGGTTCCCCGTCTCCGACGAACGTGACCTCGAAGTCCCAGTTGAAGTCCCCGCCGAAGGACGAGTACCAGGGCAGCGTCCACCCCATCCGCGCCTTGAACGGCAGGATCTTCGTGTACGGCGCCCTCGACACGGCGGCGAACGTCGTGCCGCGCGCCTTCAGATGGGCGAGATGCCCGATCTGGTCGAGGAACGCCGAGCAGCTGCGGCAGCCCGCGTCCCACTCGGGCGCGAACATGAAGTGGTAGACGACGAGTTGGCCGCGCCCCTCGAAGAGGTCGAGCAGCGTGGCCTTCCCGTCGCCGCCCTCGAAGAGGTACTCCTTGTCGATCTCCACCATGGGCAGCCCGCGCCGCTCGGCGTTGAGCGCGTCCCGCGCGCGCGTGGCCGCCTTCTCCTTGACCAGCAGTTCCTCGCGCGCAGCGCGCCACTGCGCACGCGAGACGATCTCCGGAAGCGACATGGGGGCCCTCCTGTGACAACGGTCCGTTGAGGGGTGGACCGGAGGGAGGACCGGAACTCATCGCCGCGTCGGAAAGTTTCTCGGAGAGATCTTCAGAGGGCCGGGGATGTTCAGCGGGTCGGGGGACGTTCAGAGGGTCGGGAGATGGTCAGAGGGACTTCGTCGCGTACGTCACCGGCAGCGCGAGCAGTCCCCGGGCGCGCAGCGAAGGCCGCCACCGCACCTCGCCCTCCTCCACCCCCAACTCCAGCCGCGGGAACCGCTCCAGCAGCGCGGCCAGCGCGATCTCCGTCTCGGCACGGGCCAGCGGTGCGCCCAGGCAGTAGTGGATGCCGTGCCCGAGCGCGAGATGCCCGGAGGTGTCACGGGAGAGGTCGAGCCGGTCGGGCTCGGCGAACCGGTCCGGATCACGGTTCGCGGCGGACGCGGACACCCAGACCGTCTCCCCGGCGGGAATGGTGACCCCGCCGATGGTGACGTCCTCGACCGGGAAACGCCGGATGGCGAGCAGCGCGGGCCCTTCGTACCGCAGGAACTCCTCTACGGCGGCCGGGAGTCGGCCTGGGTCCGCGCGCAACGCGGCCAACTGCTCGGGGTGTTGCAGCAGGGCGAGCACGGCGTTGCCGATGAGCTGGACGGTGTTCTCGTACCCGGCGAAGAGGATGAGGAAGGCGAGGGACATCAGCTCGTCCTCGCTGAGCCGGTCCCCTTCGTCGCGCACGGCGATCAGGTCGGAGAGAAGATCGTCGCCGGGCTCTTCCCGTTTGTCGGCGAGGAGTTGGGTGAAGAAGCCGAGCATCGCGACGACCGCGTGCTTGCCGGCCCCGGGCGGTGTCCCCGGGGCGGGCGCGACGAGGGTGTCGGTCCACACCCGGAAGTCCCGGCGGTGACCGGCGGGCACGCCGAGCAGGTCGCAGATGACGGTGATGGGCAGGGGCGCCGCGTAGGAGGCGATGAGGTCGGTGTCGCCCTTCTCCCCGAGCGCGTCGAGGAGTTGGTCGGCGGTGCGCCGAATGGGCTTACGGAGCTGCTCCGTTCGGCGCGGGGTGAACGCGCGGCCGACCAGGCGCCGGATGCGGGTGTGGTCCGGCGGGTCCATGTTGAGGAGGTTCGCGTCGAGCGCGGGCGGCAGCGAGAACCCCTTGTAAGTCCCGGCCGTGGCATGCCTCTTGTCCAGCGAGAGCCGCGGATCGGCCAGCGCCGCCCGCACGTCGTCGTACCGGGTGACGAGCCACGCGGGGGTGCCGTCGGGGCCGGCGATGCGATGCACGGGGGCGCTGTCGCGCAGGCGCCGGTACACGTCGTACGGGTGGTCGAGAAGGCCGTCCGCGAGATCCATGCGCCCAGCGTAGAGGCGCGGCTCAGGTGTCGTATTCCTGGATCCGCCGACCGTGGCTCCGGTCCACGAGGGCGGGCAGTCGCTCCCCCAACTCCCGTACGACAGCGGGCACATCGAGCGTGAGCAGCTCGCGGTCGCGCATGAGAACCCGGCCGTCGACGATCGTGGTGCGCACGTCGGCGGAACGGGCGCTGTGCACGAGGGTGGCCGCGAGATCGTGGACGGGCTGGGTGTGCGGCCCGGTGAGATCGACGAGGACGATGTCGGCCCGGCGACCCGGCGCGATGGACCCGATCGAGTCACCCAGTCCGACCGCCCGCGCACTCTGGAGCGTTGCGTGGTGCAGCGCTTGACGGGACGTCAGCCACCGCGGGTCGCCCTCGGCGGACTTCTGGATCAGCGACGTGAGCGCCATCGACTCCCACACATCGAGGGAGTTGTTGGAGGCGGCACCGTCCGTGGCGAGTCCGACCGGTACGCCGATGGCACGCAGGGCGCGGATCGGAGTGGTGTCCGGCCAGGCGAACTTGAGGTATCCCCGGGGCGCGGTGGCCACTGCCGTACGGCCGCTCGCGCGCTCCAGGACGGGGAGGTCGCGGTCGATGATGCCGGTGCCGTGGGCGATGAGCAGGTCGGTGTCCAACAGGCCCGCGCGGTCGAGGACTTCGATGGGGGTGACGCCGTGGCGGGAGAGGCTGGTGTCGGTCTGGTCGCGGTTCTCGGCGGCGTGGAGGTGGACGGGGAGGCCGTGTTCCAGGGCGAGTCGGGCGGTGGCGGCGAGGTCGGCGTCGGTCACCGTGTAGGGGGCGTGCGGGGCGAGGGCGGTGGTGATGCGGCTGTCGGCGGTGCCCCGGTGCCGTAGCGCGAACTCCAGTGATTTCTCCCGGCCTTGAGGACCCTGGGAGGAGAAGTAGGTCTCGCCGAGATGCGCGCGGATCCCGCACTCGGCGACGACGGCCGCCACCGTGTCCATGGAGAAGTAGTGGTCGGCGAAGCAGGTGACCCCGGCGCGGATCATCTCGGCGCAGGCGAGCCGCGCCCCCAACTCCACGTCTTTTTCAGTGAGGTTGGACTCGACGGGCCACACGACGTCGTTGAACCACTCCTCCGTGGGCAGGTCCTCGGCGAGCCCGCGCAACGCGACCATCGGGGCGTGGGTGTGGCAGTTGATCAGCCCCGGCAGGGCGACCTGGCCGCGCGCGTCGATGCGTTCGACGGCGGCGAGGCCAACCACGTCCGTCACGTGCGCCGCGCTTGTCACCGACTCGACGCGCCCGTCCCGTACGACGATCGCGGCGTCCTGCTCGAAGCGGATGCGTTCCTGGTCGTCGTGGACGAGGACGGTGCAGCCGGTGATCAGCAGATCTGCGGGAGAGTGGCTCACTCTCCCAACGTACGACGTGGTCATCGCCCCGCGTGAGCCGAACCGCGCATCCCGGTGTTGCGCTGTCGCTCGCCGCCCCGGACCAGCACGCTTGCCTCACCACCAAGGCTTCTGGCACACGACCAAGGCTTCACGACCAAGGCTTATGGAAGGGGCCCCGCATGCTCCTCGGCACCTGGAATCTGGAGAACCTGTTCCGTCCCGGCGGCCCGTCCGGACCCAAGGACAAGGCCACCTACGAGACGAAGCTCGCCTCCCTCGCCGCCGTGATCACGGAACTGGACCCGGTGCTGCTCGGCGTCCAGGAGGTCGGCGACCCGGCGGCGCTCGACGACCTCGCCGGGATGCTGGACGGCGAATGGCACACCGCCACCTCCGCGCATCCGGACGTCCGGGGCATCCGCGTCGGCTTCCTCAGCCGTACGGAACCGCGGGTCGTCGCCGACACGAACACGTTCCCGGCTCACCTGCGCCCGGTGCAGTCGGACGACTCGGGCGCCGAGGAACCGAACGCGGGCCGGGGTTTCCTGGCGGTGGAGGTCACGACGGCGACCGGCCCACTGACGGTGGCCGTCGCCCATCTCAAGTCGAAGCTGCTGACCTACCCCGGCGACCGTTTCTTCCCGCACGACGAGGGCGAACGCGCCCGCTACGGCGCCTACGCCCTCTACCGCAGGGCCGCCGAGGCGACGACCCTGCGCGCGCTGGCCGACGAACTGCTCGCCGGTGAGGGCCGTACCCGGGACGTGGCCGTGCTCGGCGACATGAACGACGAGGTGCAGGCCGCGACCACCCAGATCCTGCTCGGCCCGCCCGGTTCGGAGATCGGCACGCCGGGCTACGACCGGGCCGACCAGGGCGACGCGGTCCGCCTGTGGGACGTGGCCCCGCTCATCCCGGCCGACCAGCGCTACTCCCGGATCAACTCCGGGCGCCGCGAGCTGATCGACCACATCCTGCTCAGCCAGCACCTGGTCCACCGGGTGACGGCGGCGGGGACGGGACTGCCGGGTGAGAGTGCGCCTCAACTGCCGTCGGTGGGGCCGGATCCCGCGGAGCGGCGGGAGGCGCCGGGGTCGGATCACGCGCCGGTGTGGGTGCGGATGAACTGACGGGGTCGGTCCAAGTGCCTAGACGGCGATGGTCAGTTCGATGGCACGCAGCCCGACGCGCCCCCGTCCCCGCTCGAACTCCTCCAGCAGCTCGGTGAGTTGCTGGATGTGGCGGGACGTGAGCCGCCCCGTGTCGTCGAGATGGACGGCGCAGGCGGTGGTCGTGTCCACGAGCCGTTCGAGGACGGCCGCGACCTCGTCGGTGCCCTCGGTGTGCCGGGCGAGGGCGGGGAGTTCGGCGGCCGAGACGGCGATGGCGCGGCGGGCCTCGGCGAGCGTGCGGTAGGCCTCTCGGCGGAGGGTCCAGCGCTCGGCACGGTCGTCGGACTCGTTGAGGACGTGCACGAGGTAGGCGTGCGCGGCGGCGCCCGCGGCGGCGAGCCGGGCGCGTACGCCCCCGCCGCGCTCCCCCGGCATCGGCAGATGCCCGACGATCAGCACGATCGCGCAGGCCAGCAGCGTCTCCCCGATCCGGCCGGCGGAGGCCTGCGGCTCCCCGCCCACCATCACGAGGGAGAGCACGAGAACGGTGACGACGGCGGTCTGCGCGGCGAAGTGCCGGGTGGCGACGGGAATGAGCGCACCACTGAGCGCCACGAGCGCGACAAGCCCCTCGGGCCGGGGCAGCACGGCGGCGAACCCGGCAAAGAGAAGCGCACCCAACACGGTCCCCGCCGCCCGGCTCAGCGCCCGGGAGGCGAGCGGCCCGAGGTCGGGCTTGACGAGGAAGACAGCGGTGGCGGGCAGCCAGTACCAGTGCTCGTGCTGCCCGTACCAGCGGGCTTGGTGCAGTGCCTGCGCGACGGCGACACTGGCCCCGAAACAGAGCGCGACCCGCACGCCGTACTCCCGCCCCCCGGCCCCAAAGGCCTTGCGGAGCAGATCAGTTGGCGTACGCCGACGCGTGTGCAGACTCGATTCGCTCCCCTCCGCCTGGTCGAAGGCATCGGCGGCCTGCAGCAGCGCGTCGTCGAGGGCGCGCAGCGCGGGCGCGGAACGGTTGGGCGCGGGCAGCGGCCCGGTGGCCGCGTTGTCACGCACGGCGGCGGCGAGCCGACGCGGCCCTTCACCCGCCCGTGCCGACACCGCCTCCCCCGCCCAGGCGATCGCGGTCGCGGCCTCGGCGAGCGGCAGGGCCGCGGCGTACTGCCCGTGCAGCCGCCGCTCGGCCGCCGAACTGGCGTACCGCCGCAGCCGCGGCCCGGCGAGCGCGTCCTGCGCGTGATCGAGCGCGGCGGTCAGCGCGGCGCGGCGCCCCGTCGCCTCCGCCCCGCCACTGGCGTCGAGCAGCGCGGCGATCGCGTCGTACACGGCGGCTACGGCGTGCCGCTCGCCGTCGAACCGGTAGTCACCGGCGATGGCCCCGGGCGTGGGCAGCGCCAGCCGCAGCAGGACCAGCCAGGCGGCCCCGGCGAGAAAGGCGAGGGCCCGCTCCCACCCCGGTTCGGGCAGGGGCATCCCGGCGCCGATGGCGGAGGCGACAAGCAATTGCGTACCGGCACCGGAAGCGACGGGCCCGATGGCACTGAACCCACCGGCGACCAGGCCGATCCCGGTGAACAGAAGCGTCAGCGCGACGGCCCCGACATGCGCGCCGGTGTACGTCCCGATCAGTAGCCCGGCGGCTCCGGCCAGCGCGGGGCCCCCGAGTCGCTTGACGGAGGCCCGCCGGCTCCCGGGCCGGTCGTTGATCCCGGCGAGCATCGCCCCGAGCGCGGCCAGCACTCCGAGTGACGTACGCCCGACGAGCACGGCGACCATCAGCAGCGGCCCGGCGGCCAGCGCCCCTCGTGTGACCGCGCTCCAGGGGACCGGCCCGCGCTGGGCACGGAGCGTGTGGGCGAGCCAGGGCGGAAGCGAGAACGCGTCGGTACGACGGGACACAGGGCTCCTGTCTTGACGAGGGCGGGGTGTGCCTTCGGGCGACGGTGGCCGGGGCGGTAGCCGTGGTGTCCACGGTAGTTCCCGACCTTGTGCGGAACGGGCCGTGCGCATTTCGGGGATGTGAAGGTTGACCGGAAGCGCGCTTTCTTTATGAACGCAACGCTGAGAACAGCACTCCCACGTCGGCAACCGCACGCCGCTCCAAAAACCGCTTCGCGTTCGTCACCCACTCCCCCGGCGGTGCCGAGCCAACGCCCGGCGGCGGGCCGATTGTCAGTGGCGCGCGCTTCACTGGAGTGGTCACTGAGGGTCACCACGGGGGAGCGGTCGATGGCGGCGCACGAGACGAATGAGAGCGGGCAGGGACAGGAGCAGGGGCGGGACGCGGAGGGTGGCGGCGACGCGCATGCCACTCGTACGCATCTTTCGGCCGCCGGGTTGCGCGCGCGGGGATGGACCGTCGGGATGGTGCGTCAACTGCTCGGTGAACCTGACCTGTTGCGGGTCAATCCGCACTTCCGAGCAGCTCCGCGAATCCGCCTGTACTGCGTCGAGCGGGTCGAGGCCGCTGAGCGGAGTGAGGAATTCCGGGCCGTTGCGGCGGCTGCCGCGCGGAGGTCGGCCGCGGCGCGGGTCGCCGCTCGGCGCAGGCGGCGGGAGGTGCTGGCGCGGATCGCGGCGGAGCCGATCGACGTACCGCGGTTGGCTCCGCAGAAGTTGGCGGCGCTTGCGGTTGAGCACCGCGATCGACGGGACGGGGAGCGGGCGTACGAGCGGCGGGGGACGCTGCCGGATGGCGCCGCCGTCAGGGGTGGGAGTGCCGATGTCGCCGACGTGCCCGACCGGTGGAAGGTCGACTATCTGCTGCACCGACTGGCCCGCCACGACGAGTTGCTGAACGGGCTGCACGGGGGTGCGGGGTGGGTCGCGGCGGAGGAGTTGCTCCGGCGGCGGGTCTACGCGGCCATCACCGAGGCGTACCCGCTCCTTGCGCAGGAGTGCGAACGGCGACTGTCCGGCGGAAATTCGGATGCGGGCGCCTCGTGCATGTGATCGGCTGACGCCCGCACTGCGCCGACCACCGACGGCCGACCGCCGACTATCGGCCTCCGGTGACCGATCGACCGATTCCTGGGAGACCCCGTGCTCGAACGCGTCACCGTCCCCACCCTCTTCCCGCCGCCCACCTACTCCCACGCGACCGTCGTCGAAGCCGGTACGAAGCTCGCCTTTCTCGCCGGGGCGGTGCCGCTCGACGGCGAGGGCAAGGTGGTCGGGGTGGGGGACGCGGTGCGGCAGGCCGAGCAGGTGGTGGTGAATCTCGGGGAGCAACTGCGCGCGGTCGGGAGCGACTTGGGGCATGTCGTCGCTACGGACGTGTACGTCGTGAGTAGCGAGCCCTCGGTATTGTCCGCCGTGTGGGAGGTGGTCGAGGCGTCCGGGCTCAGTGCGGGGCCGCATTCGTCCACGCTCGTCGGCGTGGCCTGTCTCGGGTACACCGGGCAGCTCGTGGAGATCACGGCGACGGCCGTCGTGCCGGAAGAAGCGCCGGCAGAGGAAGAGGTGTCTCAGTCGTGAATCCCGGCTCCGAGGCCGCCGTCACGCTGCGGCGGGCCACCGCACCCGATGCGCGGCCCGCCGCCGATGTGTGGCTGCGTTCGTTCGCCGCCGCGCTGCCGACCGTCGTCAGTCCGCGGTCCGCCGATGACGTGCGGGACTACTTCCGGGACGTCGTCGTGCCGTTGCGGGAGATCTGGGTGGCCGATGCGGGGGACGACGGCGGTGGGGTCGTGGGGCTGATGGTGATCAACGGGGACGAGTTGTCGCAGCTGTATCTCGAACCGGACTGGCGCGGGCGGGGGCTCGGGGACCGGTTCGTCGAGCTGGCGAAGGAGCGGAGTCCGGGGGGCCTGGAGCTGTGGACGTTCCAGGTGAACAAGCCCGCGCACCGGTTCTACGAACGGCACGGCTTCGTCGCCGTCGAGTTCACGGACGGGAGCGGCAACGAGGAGCGGGAGCCGGATGTGCGGTACGTGTGGGAGCCCAAGCCGTAAGCCGCCCGGTCACCCGGTCACCGGGTCGCCAAGTCATGGGTCAGGGGCGGGCGTTGCGGGCCAGTTCTAGGGCGTTCGAGGGCCACCACTGGCCTGCGGCCGGGCCGCCTCGGCAGGTGCCGTCGGACTCGCCGGGGCGTTTGATCCACAGGTAGGCGTCGAGGAGGGGGTTGTCCGTGCGGGTGGTCGGCGGGGTGCCGAGGGCGCGGCCGGGGGGATTGCACCAGGCGTCGGTGCCGGCGTAGGGGCCGTTGCCGTTGCGGCTGGTGTCGATGACGTAGTGCTTGCCGGCGAGGTCTTTGGAGAGTTGGTCGCCGTACGTCGAACTCGCCTGGTTCGTCTGGTAGTTGGAGACGTTCAGGGCTACGCCGTCGGCTCGGTCGACCCCGGACGCCTTGAGCGCGGCGACCAGTCGCCAGGCCTCGGGGATCCAGCTGGAGTTGCCCGCGTCGACGTAGACGTGCGTGTGCGGTTGGCGTTTGAGGTGGTCCACGGCGTAGGCGAGCAGTGCGTAGCGTTCGCTCGCGGTGACCCGGGTGCACCCCGCGACCACCTGGGCGACCGCGTCCGGTTCGACGATCACGTAGGCGCCCCGGTCGCCGAGGGCGGTCGCGAACTCGTCGATCCAGGTGCGGTAGGCGGCCGCGGTGGGGGCGCCGCCCAGGGAGTACTGGCCGCAGTCCCGGTTCGGGATGTAGTACGCGACGAGTACGGCGGTGCGGCCGGCCTGGGTGGCGGCGGTGGTGCGGGCGCGGACGAGTGGGCCGGGGTTGGGGCCGTTGAGCCACTCGGCTTCGGGTCTGGCGGCGATGCGGTCCATCAACGCGGCGTCGGCTGTTCGGCCGGCCCCTCGCCATGTCGCCGCCTGCTGTGCGGCTCGGGAGTCGGGGGCGGTCCAGAACGGTTCCGGTACGTCACGGGTCGCCCCGGCGCAGCAGAGTCCTGCGAGGAGGGTGGCGAGGAGGGCTCGACGTACCGGGGTGGGCAAGGTGCCTCCGTTCTTGCCGCGAGGGGGTAACCGGGCGGCGACTTGTTCCTCCCGGAGTTTGCGGGGCGCTGGAGACTGACCCGGTGCGTGACTTGGCAGGGCGGGGGAAGATCACCCCGACGGGGGTGTGGTGCGGCGGGGGGGGAGCGGCGCGGTAGGGGGTACCGGGATCTGTCGTTTCGCGGGTGCCGCGCCGTCGTGGCTGGTCGCGCAGTTCCCCGCGCCCCTAAAAGCCACTGCACGCGCCCGTGCGACTGCCGCGCCGTCGTGGCCGGTCGCGCAGTTCCCCGCGCCCCTAAAAGCCACTGCACGCGCCCGTGCGACTGCTGCGCCGTCGTGGTTGATCGCACAGTTCCCCGCGCCCCTAAATGCCGCCGCCCCGCCCGTGCGACTGCTCCGTCGGCGTGGCTGGTCGCGCAGTTCGCCGCGCTCCTGAAAAGCCACTACCTCGGGCCCCTTTAGAGCATGGCCCCAACCAACCCGTACCCCTGAGACTCGGCCCAACTGAGCCGCTTTTCAGGGGCGCGGGGAACTGCGCGAGCAACCCCCACGCACCCGCACTCCGAACTCAACCCAGCAACCCGGACCGCACCCCCACCCCCTCAGCACCCCCACCCCCTCAGCGCCCCCACCCCCTCCTCTTCACCACCGGTCGACCAAAACTCCCCACCCGACTCGTCCTCAACCCCAACCCCACCAACGACTCGGCCAACTTCACCCCCGCCCCCACCCCGTCCACCACAGGCAACCCCAGCTTCTCCCCCACCACCCGCTGCAACCCCGTCATCCCGGCACACCCCAGCACCAACACCTCCGCCCCGGCCGCACACACCCGTTCCGCCGCCGCGAGGAACGCCGCCTCCGTGCGGGCCTCGTCGCCGCCCAGGTCGAGGACGCTCAGCCCCGTCCCCACCACCGCCGCGCAGTTCCGGCCGACCCCCGCCAGCTCCAGGCTGTCCTCGATCTGCCCGCAGGAGCGTTCCAGCGTAGTGACGACGCCGTAGCGTCGGCCGAGCAGGCAGGCCAGGTGGGCGGCCGCCTCGGTGATGTCGACGACCGGTACGTCCACCAACTCCCGGACGCCTTCCCGCCCGTGCTCCCCGAAGCCGGCCATGACGACGGCGTCGTAGGCAGGGCCCTCGTACGTCCGGAGGAGGTCCATGACGGCCGCCGCCGAGAGGTAGCTGTCCAGCCAGCCCTCCGCCGACTCGGGGCCCCACTCCGGGGTCAGGCCGGTCACGGTGGTGCCCGGGCCTGCTGCGGCCCGGGCACCTCGTACGATCTCCTCGGTCATCGCCTGCGTGGTGTTGCAGTTGGTGACGACGATGCGCACGCTGGTCAGACCTCCAGGGGCTCGGGAACGGGCTCGGCGGCGGCTCGATCGGTGCGGCAGATCAGTAGGTACAGGCCCGCGCCCAGCGCCGTACCGATGAACCACGAGTACGGGGCCACGTCGCTGAACGTCTTCACCAGCGCGAGCACCGCCGCTACCGCCGCCGCGGGCAGGAACGCCGCGAGGGCCTTGGGGTTGACGCCGCCCCGGTAGTAGTAGCGGGAGCCCGGGGTCGCGTCGAACAACGCCTGCGTATCGACCCGGCCGCGCTTCACCCAGTAGTAGTCGACCATGATCACGCCGAACAGCGGGCCCAGGAAGGCGCCGAGGCCGCCGAGGAAGTAGTTGACGACCGTGGGGTTGGAGAAGAGGTTCCACGGGGTCACGACCAGCGCGGCCACCGTGCTGATCATGCCGCCGATCCTGAAGGTGATCTTCTGCGGCCAGACGTTGGCCAGGTCGTACGCCGGCGAGACGAAGTTGGCCACGATGTTGACGCCCATGGTGGCGACGGCGAACGTCAGCGCACCCAGCACCATCACCCAGGTGTTGCCGACCTTGGCCACCAACTCGGCCGGATCCGTGATGGCCTGGCCCCAGACCTCCAGCGAGCCGGCCGTGACGATCACCGAAACGACCACGAACGCGGTGGAGTTGATGGGCAGGCCCCAGAAGTTGCCGCGGCGGACGGTCTTGTAGTCCGGCGCGAAGCGGGAGAAATCGCAGAAGTTGAGCATCAGCGTGCCGTAGGTGGCGAGGATCAGGCCGATCGCGCCGAACCACTGGCGCCACTGCTCGCCGAACGAGACCGGGTGCGGGGTCGAGGTGAGGGAGATCGACCAACCCGCCTTCGCCAGTACCCAGATGGCCAGCGCGATCATCACCAGCCAGATCGCGGGGCCGCAGAAGTCCTGGAACTTCCGTACGGATTCCATGCCCTGACTGATGATCACCGCCTGGATCAGCCACAGCGACACGAAGGAGACCCAGCCGAGGGCGTCAAGTCCCAGGAAGGAGTGGTGAGTCCAGGATTCCAGGCCCGGCCACGCGGCCAGCAGCATCACGTTGACGGCGACGGAGGCGAGGTAGGTCTGGATGCCGTACCACATGATGGCGATCACGGCCCGGATGAGCGCCGGGATGTTCGCGCCCCACACGCCGAAGCTGATGCGGCTGACGACCGGGAACGGGACGCCGTGCGCCTGCCCGATCCTCCCCATCCAGTTCATGCCGACGTAGATGAGCACGAAGCCGACGAGCAGGGCGGTGAAGACCTGCCAGACGTTCATGCCGAGGACCAACAGGCCTGCGGCGAACGTGTAGTTGCCGAGGTTGTGGACGTCCGACATCCACATGGCGAAGAGGTCGAAGACCTTCCAGTTGCGCTTGTCGGCGGGGGCGAGGTCTTCGTTGGTGAGCCGTGGGTCGGGGACGAACGCTGGTGTGCCGGTGACTTCGGCACGGTCGGCGAGGGACACGGGGCCTCCAGGGCGAGGGGACGGGAGGGGCGGGCAGGACGGCTTCCGGTGTCGTTTGGTATACCAAACTGCCGTCATGGTCCTCCCGTCAACAGTTCCGACCGATGTCTCCGCTGTTAACGCTCCGTAAAAGACCCTCGGAGTCGGCGAAGATAGCCCCATGAGCTCCACGACAGCGAAGATCGAACCCCTCGGAGCGGTGCGCGAGCGCGTCCTGGCCACCCTGCGGCAGGACGTCATCGCCGGTCGCCTCCGCCCCGGTGACCGGCTGGTGGAGCGCGAGCTGGCCGAGCGCTTCGGCATCTCCCGGGTGCCGGTCCGCGAGGCGATCCGCGCGCTGGTCGCCGAGGGGTTCGTCCACTTCGAGACCCCGCGGCGCACGGTCGTCCGCCGTCTCACCCCGAACGACGTGCGGGAACTCTTCGAACTGCGCGAGGCCCTGGAGGTCTACGCGGCCGGGCTCGCCGCGTCCCGCGCGACACCGGAGGAACTGGCCGAGGTGCGGGAACTCCTCGACCGTGCGGCCGCCGCGACCGAGGCGGGGGACGCGGAGGTGATCACGGACATCAACAGCCGCCTGCACGACAGCATCGTGGCGATCGCGGGCAACACGCTGCTGACCGCCGCGCTGGAACCCGTCGCCGGGCGACTGCGCTGGATGACCCGACGGAACGAGGAGTGGCCCCAACTCCTCGTGGAACACCGCGAGTTGTACGAGGCGATCGCGTCCGGTGACCCGGACCGCGCCCGCGCGCACGCACTGGCCCACGTGCGGACCAACTACCGTTCCACGGTCCGGCACCTGTTCGAGGACGACGCGCAGCAGTAGGCAGAGGGAGCGAACATGATCAGCAGACGTGGCCTGTTGAGCGGGGCCGCGCTGGTCGGCGTCGGGGCGATGGCCGGCGGATCGCAGAGGGCGGGGGTGGCCGTGACGGACGTGACGCCGGACACTCCGTTCACGCCGGCCGGGACGCCGCATCTGGCGCAGGCCGAGCAACTGGTGAGATATCAGCGGTTGTTGGCAGCCGGGTATCTGGTGGACGGGCTGGTGGGGCACTGGGCGCTGGACGGCTCGGGCGCGGACCGTTCCGGCCGGGAGCATCCCGTCACGCTCGGCTCCGGCGCGACCTGGACGACGCTGCGCGCGGGCGGCGAGCTGAGCCTCGACGGGGCGTCCGGGGCGTACGCCGCCACGGGCTCGGTCCTGGACACGACACTCCCCTTCACCGTGTCGGCATGGGTGCGGCTGGCGAGCGAAGCCGACCCGGCGACCATGCACACGGCGGTGAGCCAGGACGGGACGACCACCAGCCGCTTCCTCCTCCAGTACGACAACACCGTCTCCACCTGGGCCTTCAAGGTCCGCGGCGAGGACCAGACGACCGAGGCCTCCGCCGTCGCCACGTCACCGGCCGGTCTCGGCAACTGGACCCAGTTGACCGGCGTCTGGGACGGCACGGAGATCCGGCTGTACGTCGACGGGCAACTGCAGGGCAGCGCCGCGACCTCCCTGTCCTGGGCCGCGCCCTCCGGCTTCTCCATCGGCCGGGCCCGCTTCGACGGCGCGCCCGTCAACCGGTTCAAGGGCGCGATCGACGACGTACGGGCGTACGCCCGCGCCCTGACCGCCGACGAGATCGCCGTCGTCAGCGGCCGTACGGCCCGCGAGAACAACGTCTACCTCAAGGGCTCGGCAGCGAAGCTCACTTGGGGCCTCCCCGGCGACCCGGCGAGCTGGGTCGCCCGCGCCCGCTGCGCGTCCTTCGTCACCGGTGTCCTCAAACACACCTACGGCTGGGCGGGCGCCGACTACTTCCTCCAGTACTTCCAGGAGAAGGGCCCGGAGGCCGCCGACTACTGCGCGGCCTTCCTGAACGGCACCGCCGGCCCCCGCTTCCAGCGCGTCCGCAAGGTCGCCGACCTCCAGCCCGGCGACATCATCGCCGTCGACTACAACGGCAGCGACCCCGACAACACCGGCCACATCGTCATGGTCCGCGAGGTCAAGGGCGTCTTCAGCGGCACCGCCGACTTCACCGGCGAGACGCAGTACGCCGTCGAGATCGTCGACTGCACCTCCGCCCCGCACGGCGTCTACGCCCTGACCAACTACCCCAAGTACCCGGACACCCGCATGGTCGGCAGCGTCCCCGGTGAGAACCTCCAGGGCGTCGGCATCGGCCACATGATGTTCTACGCCTCCGACACCACGGGCGAATTCTCGCGGTACCGGTGGAGCGTCAACTCGTCGAAGAAAAGCGGGACTTACGACGTGACGGCCCGACCCGTGGCGGCGGCGCGAGTCGGCTGACCAACTGGGCTAACGGCGGGCGTACTTGTCCGTCGCCGCCACCAGCGCCTCCGCGACACCGGGCGCGCTCGCGTTGTGCCCGGCCTCGTCCACGACCACCAACTCGCTGCCGGGCCAGGCGTGATGGAGCCGCCAGACGACACCGAGGAGATTGCCGAGGTCGAGGCTGCCCTGGACGAGGGTGCCGGGGATGTCCTTGAGAAGGGGCGCGTCCCGCAGTACGACACCGTCCTCGTTTCCCTCTCTCAGGAAGTGGTCGCTACCGAAGTAGTGCGTGACGGTCCGCGCGAAGCACATCCTGAACTCCGGGTCCTCGTACCGCTTTTCGGAGCGCGGCGGCGCCGGGACGATCGCGGTCTCCCAGTCCGTCCAGGCGCGTGCGGCCCGCTCCCGCACCGCGCGGTCGGGCGACTCGATGAGCCGGTTGTAGGCGGCGGCTAGGTTCCCTTCGCGCTCCGCGACGGGGAGTTCGGAGACGAACGCCTCGAACGCCTCCGGGAAGAGCTTCCCAAGTCCCCTGGTCAGCAAGGCCACTTCGGGATTCGACCCGGTGGCAACGCACGTCAGCACCAGCTCCGACACCACACCCGGATGCGTCTGCGCGTACCGCAGCCCGAGTACCGACCCCCACGACGCGCCCCACACCAGCCACCGTTCGATCCCCAACTCCCGCCGCAGCAGCTCCAGATCGGCGATGAGGTGGGCCGTCGTGTTCACGCTCATGTCGGTGTCGTACGCGCTCGCGTGCGGCGTGGAGCGTCCGCACCCGCGCTGGTCGAGCAGCACGATCCGGTAGGCGGCGGGGTCGAAGTACCGCCGGGGGTAAGGGGAACAGCCCGACCCGGGGCCACCGTGCAGCACGACGGCGGGCTTGCCGTGCGGGTTTCCGCAGGTCTCCCAGTAGACGTGGTTGCCGTCGCCGACGTCGAGCATGCCGTGGTCGTACGGTTCGATCTCCGGATACAGGCCCATCCCGCGACCCTAACCTCGTTACGGTTCCGGCGACTCCGGCTCGCTACGGCGTGGTCGGCAGCCCCGCCGCCGCGGCCGCCGTGCGCAGGACGTCCCGCAGCATCGCGGGGGTGAGCTTGCCGGTGAAGGTGTTGCGCTGGCTGACGTGGAAGCAGCCGAAGAGGTCGAGGCCGCCGAGGGAGACCCGGGCGCCGTGCCCGAACGCGGGCCGTGGGCGCGGGACTTGCCACCCCGCCGCCGCGAACGCGGGCAGCGCCGCCTGCCAGCCGAAGGCGCCGAGGACGACCACGGCCCTCAACGTCGGCCGCAGCAGGGTGAGTTCCTCGACCAGCCAGGAACGGCAGGTGTCGCGTTCCTCGGGGGTGGGCTTGTTGGCGGGCGGGGCGCAGCGCACCGGTGAGGTGATGCGCACGCCGTACAGTTCCAGGCCGTCGTCGGCGCTCACGGCGGTCGGCTGCGAGGCGAGCCCGATGTCGTAGAGGGCCTCGTACAGGACGTCCCCGGAGCGGTCGCCGGTGAACATGCGGCCGGTGCGGTTGGCGCCGTGCGCGGCCGGGGCGAGGCCGATGATCAGGAGCGACGCGTCGGCGGGGCCGAAGCCGGGTACCGGGCGGCCCCAGTACGTCCAGTCGGCGAAGGCGGCGCGTTTGGTGCGGGCGACCTCCTCGCGCCAGGCGACCAGGCGGGGGCAGGCCCGGCAGCCGGTGATCCGGTGGTCGAGGTCGGACAGGTTCATCTCGCCACCGTACGGCTCAGGTGAGGATCGCGCCGAACGCCACGAACCCGCAGATCATCAGGAACAGCAGCGCCAGCAACGGCCATACGAACCGCAGGTACTTGTCGTAGCCGACCTTCGCCAGCGCCACCCCGCCGATGGTGACGGCGGTCGTCGGCACCCAGAGGTTCATCCAGCCGCTGGCGGCCTGCCAGGCGGTGACGACGACCGCGCGGGAGACCCCGGCGAAGTCGGCGAGCGGGGCGAGGATCGGCATGGCGAGCGTCGCGTGGCCGGAGGTGGACGGGATCAGGAAGGCGAGCGGCAGGTTCACGACGAAGACGATGATCGCGAAGACGCCGGACGAGGTGCCCTTCACGATGCCCTCGATGGAGTGCAGCACCGTGTCCGTGATCTTCGAGTTGTTCATGATGACGGTGACCCCGCGCGCCAGCACGATCACCAGTGCCGGCGAGATGAAGTCGGCGGCCCCCTGGATGATCATCGAGCTGAGCTTCTGCTCCCCCATCCGCGCCACCAGCCCGATCAGCACGGCCGCGCACAGGAACAGCGCCGCCAACTGCGGGAAGGACCAGCCGAGTTCGAAGCCGTACGGTGTCGCGTCCGCGTCGCCGGTGAGCGCGCTCGCCCAGGGCACCACCGAGAAGATCATGAAAGCGAAGACCAGGCCCATGGTGACCAGAACCGCCTTGTGGAGCCCGGTGAGTTGGGGTTCCTCGGCGGAGGCGGAGGCGGACCCGGAGTCGGCGGTGGCCTCCTGGTTGTTGTCCCGGTCGCCGGGCAGGAACCCGGTGATCGACCGCTCGGGGTTACGCCGCACGCGGCGCGCGTACCGGATGACGTACGCCACCGTCACCGCCGTCAGCACCACCCACATCACGAACCGCAGCACGATGCCGTCGCCGAGCGAGATGTCCGCGGCGGAGGAGGCGACGCCGGTCGCGAAGGGGTTCACCGTCGAGCAGAGCACGCCGATCCCGGCGCCGAGGATGATCGTGCCGACGGCGACCATCCGGTCGTAGCCGAGTGCCAGCATCAGCGGCACGATCAGACCGTAGAAACCGAGGGTCTCCTCGGCGAAGCCCTCGACCGTGCCGAGGATCGAGAAGACCACCATGATCCCGGCGATGAGCAACGCACCGCGCTCGCGCAGCCGGTGGGCGAGCCGGCCGATGCCCCGGTCGAGGGCGCCGGTCGCGAACACCACCGTGATGAACGCCCCGATGGCGAGCACGAAGAGGAACACGCCCGCGCTGCCGTACAGTTCACCGGCCAGATCGGGTCCGACCTGGCCGGTCTTCTCGTCCTGGACACCGTAGAGGCCGTTGACGGGCGCGAGGAACAGGTCGTCGAGGCGGTCGACGAAGCTCTGCCCGGAGTCGACGCGGTGGTAAGTGCCCTGGATCGGGGCGCCGGAGGCGTTGCGGTCGTACTGCCCGGACGGCACGAGGAACGCGAGCAGCCACACGGCGATCGTGACCACCGCGAGGACGGTCAGCGCGCTGGGGAAGGTGAACTTCGGCTTGTGCGGCGGCTGTTCGGTGGTCCGCAGGTCGTCGGCGGTACTCATACGGCCGCCGCCCCACCCTGACTCCGGCTCCGGAAGTCGGCCGCGTATCGCTCGACGAACGCGCACATCGCGACGACCGTGTTCCGCAACTCCGAGAACAACACCCGCTCGTTGGGCGCGTGCAAATTGCACATGCTGTCCTGCGCGCCGAAGAGCAGCACCTCGGCGTCGGGCACGGCACGGTAGGCGGGCCCGCCGGTCGCGGCCTCGTAACCGGGGCCGGTGTCGCCCGGGGTGACGGTGAGCGAAACACCGAAGGGCGTAAGCGAGTTGAGGTGATCGACAAGCCGGGCCCGCGCCTCGTGGGGATCCTGGAGCGGGTGAAACCGGAGGTTCAGCTTGGCCCGCGCATACGGCACGACCGCCGAGGCCGCGTGATCGACACCGGCCCCGCGCAACAACCCGACGAGCAGGTCATGCGCTTCCCGCACCGGCTCGGCCGGAAACCCGGGAAAGGCCACGGCCGGAATCGCGGCGAGCCGCACGAGGTCGGCCCGGAGCCCGTCCATCAACGCGTCGACCTTTGCTGCGATGTCGTGCACGTCCGACCCCTTGTCTCCACGCCTCTACGACCTCTACGCCGACTGCGGCCTCTACGACCTCGGGAAACAGCCTCTGCGGTACGGGGTGGGGGTGCATCCGGGGTGGGCCAGGGGGGTGCCGGACGGGGGCGCGACCCGGGGGGCTGGACGGGGAGTGGGGATCAGGGGGTCTCTGTAGCCTGGCGGCGCTGTGTGTCGGGGGAGCTGATCGCGGCGAACGGCCTGTCCGTGGGCACGCGCCGGAGTCGCTGCCGCAGCCTCTGCCTCCGCCTCTGCCGTGGCCACGCGCCGGAGCGAGGGCCAAGGCCGCGCCGGAGCCAGGGCCGAGGTCAGAGCCCGCAGGCCCGGCGTAGCAACGAGCGTCCGTGTTCAGGTCGGCGGCCGAAACCCGCCGGAGCCGTCCGCCTCGGGGTACTAAAGTCCAACCATGGCTTCCGAGGGTGCGGACGAGACCGACGGCGACAACGGAACCGGCGCGACCACGACGAGCCGGAACACCGACGCGCCCCGGAGCCCCGCGACCGAGCCGCACAGCGACGCCGTGGCCGCGGCCAAGGCCGCCGGTCCCGCCAACGGTGCGGGCGTCCGCGTCGACAGCTGGATCTGGTCCGTCCGCCTGGTCAAGACCCGTTCCATGGGCGCCGCCGCCTGCAAGGGCGGCCACGTCCGGGTCAACGGTGAGCGGGTGAAGCCCGCCCACTCCGTCCACGTCGGCGACGAGGTGCGGCTCCGTCACGAGGGCCACGAGCGTGTCGTCATCGTGAAGCAGGTCATCCGCAAACGGGTCGGCCCTCCGGTCGCCGCCCAGTGCTACGTGGACAACTCCCCACCGCCCCCGCCCCGCGAGGCCGTCGCCCCGGCCGGCATCCGCGACCGCGGCACCGGCCGCCCCACCAAACGCGACCGCCGCGACATGGAGCGCCTGCGCGGCACCCCCGGCGCCGGCCTCGACCCCGCCGCGGCTCCCGATCCCCACCGGGACCGGGACACCCGCCGCGACACACGCCGCGGTACCCGACGCGACCCGCAACGGTGACAACCGGCCCGGGCCCCTCGGCCCACCGGACGCCACCGTCACCCCGTGCTCAGCAATAGCAACAGCCACAGCCGTAGCCGTAGCTGTGGCCGTAGCCGTTAGCCGTACCGCACGGATCACGCCCGTCGTCGCACCACTCGCAGCAACTCCGCGTTCTGCCCCCGCCGTGCCCAGGCGATCAGGGCGAGCGGGATGATGAGGATCAACGGTGTCGCCGCGTTCTCACCGTGGAACGCGGTCATCTGCACGACGAACGCGCCCACCATCAGCGCACTGAGCGCCGTCGCCGCCACCGACTGCAGCACCGGGACCAACAGCCCTATCGCACCGGCCAGTTCGAGCGCGCCGATGGTGTACATCGCCCCGCTCCCCCAGCCGATCTTGTCGAAGGACTCCACGGCCGCCGAGTTCGCGATCAGCTTGGGCAGCGCACTCGCGAGGCCGTAGAACAGGGCGAGCAGCACCTGGAGGGCGCGCAGCGCGATCCGGGCCCGGCGCCCGCGGGTGGTCGCGGACTCGGCGACGACGGTGCGGGACCTCGCCGAAGCCGCCGAGGTCTCCGAGGGCGTCGAGGGCGCGGGGGCCAGGGAGTTGGCGGAAGCGGCGGAGGCTACGGAAGCGGCGGTCTCGGACATGAGGTTCTCCTGTGGGAAGCGGTGGAGCGCTGGGAAGCGGTCCGTGTTGCTGTCACAGGGGTAGACCGGCCCGCGCCCTCGAACTCATCGCCGCCGCACGCGATTTCCTCCGCTAATCCGCCGCCGCCACCGCCCTCACCCATATCCGGTCCGGTGTCAGATAGCTGTCAACCCTCAGTCCCGCCTCCGCCAGCGCCTCCTCGAACTGGTCCTTCGTCAACGGCCGGGACAGGAACGTCTGGGTCCAGACCGCGTCCGGGAACACATACTCCGCACGCACCGAGTCGACCCCGTCCCCGACCGGCTCCGCCGACACCATCCGCACGGTGAAGCCGCTGGGGTCTGCCCGCTCGCGCGGCACGTTCGCGTGGAAGTCCTCGCCCTCCCGCTGGATCAGCACACAGCCGCCCGCCGCGACATGCCGTACGCAGGTCCGCAGCAGTCCGCGCCGCACCTCGGCATCCCCGGCGTGCACCAGGAACGACGCGAGCAACACCACGTCGAAGGTCTCTCCCAGATCGAGGTGCTCGATCGGGCCGCATATCGTTCGCGCGCCCCGGACCCGCTCCAGCATCTCGGCGGAGTCGTCAACCGCTGTGACCTTGAACCCGCGTTCCAGAAGGGGGTGGGTCATCCGCCCTACCCCGCTGCCCAGCTCCAGGATGCGCGCACCCGCCGGCACGGCCGCCGTGATGATGTCCGGTTCCTCTCCCACGGGAAGCCGCGAGTACAGCTCCACCGCGCAGCCGTCCGGGGTGATCGCCCCGGGCCCTGTCCCCTCGTACCCCTCACGCATTTCGATTCGCATGCCCGTCCAACGGCCCGCGTCCGCACGCCCGTTCCCGACTCGCACTGGTTCACCCGTACGAGTCAATTCCCTTCAGAGAGGCAACCGTTGGGGGTCGGAGCCGAGCCAGAACTCAGAGCGGAAACCACCCGTGTCCGATGTACCAGTGCCCGCCCGCCCGCAGATGGTCCCCGACGGCCCGCTCCACGGACGTACCCCGCGGCAGGCTCTCCACCGCCAGATCGGGATGCCCGAAGACGAACTGGACGGGCTCGGTGTCGGCCGGCTCCGTGTCCTCGCGGATCACTCGGAACCGCTCCTGGAAGCGGACGATGTTGGAGTCGGCGAAGAGGTACCGCTTCAACTGCGGGTCGAGCAGCCAGGAGTGGCAGGTCGCGACCTCGTGACGCTCCTCGGGGAAGTGCCGGGCGAAGAACGCGCGGGCCAGTTCCAGCGAGCGCTCGCACGCGGCCGGGGTGAGCGGCCCGGAGAAGTCGGGGATGTGCAGGTTCAGGCAGGGCGTCCCCGGCGCCACGTCCAGCCCCGCCTCGGTGAGCGCCTGCCCACTGCGCTCGCCGAGCCGCGCCCGCTCGAACTGCAGCCGTCCCAGCTGGTACAGCTCGCCGCGGAAGTGCGGGACGAGCCACTGCGGGAACGGCAGCCCTGCCCCGCCGAACCGTCTGTGGTGCACCGCGATGTTGCGCCCCAGGTCGGCGAGGGTGCGCCGGGACACGTCGGCGGGGATGTCGCGTTCGCGGTGGTACGCGCGCGTGTAGGGCAGCGCGGCGACGAACACGTACACGGGGAAGTAGGCGCCGATCTCGGGCGGGGCCTCGGGCAGCCGGGCCAGGAGCAGCTCGGTGAGCCGGGTCCAGTGGCCGTGCTCGCCGATGTCCTTCACCAACTCGCCGACGCACTCCTCCAGGAGCCGCGTCGCTTCGGTGTCCCGCGTCAACACCCGGCGCAGTCGCACCAGTTCGTTGATGTCCTCATGGGGTACGGCGAGGTCGAGCAGGACCTCGGGCAGTTCGTCGGCGTCCGGCAGCACGGTGCGCTTCCCCTCCCTGTGGAGCCTTGTGGAGCCCTGTGCGGAGCCCTGTGCGGAGCCCTGTGCGGAGCCCTGTGCGGAGCCCTGTGGAGAACGTCCGAGCCGAAGAGTACGTTGCAAGGAGGAGTAGTGATCCTGATGCGTACAGGCAGTGAGCCGACGACAGCGCGCAGTCCGCTCCGGACCCGGTTCTGGCTGAGCGTCTGGGGGCTGGTCTGGACGATCTTCGGTACGGTCGCGTTCGCACTCACCGGCCGCCCCGGGTGGGCGGCGGCCTGCGCGGTGCTGTGGCTGATCGTCACGATCGACATGGCCATGATCCTCAGACACATGCGCCAGGGCCCGCACTACCAGCCGGGCCCGGACGTCCCGCCGTACCGGCCGCCGGAACACCGCCACCCGTGACTTACCGGGGCGCGATCTACAGGGATGCGCCTACTCCTCGAACCGGGCCGCCTTCAGATACTGCGGTTTCGGATCGAGCGCGGCGGCCAGCCGGAAGTGGCGCTTGGCCTGGTCGGCGCGGCCCTGTCGCTCGTAGGTGCGGGCGAGCGCGAAGTGCGCGAAGGCGTTGTCCGGCTCACGCTCCAGGACGATGGTGAACTCCAGCTCGGCCGGCCGCAGTTGCGCGGCCGCGAAGAAGGCACGCGCGCGCAGCAGACGCGCGGCCGTGTTCTCCGGGTGCGCGCCGATGACGCGGTCGAGCAGCTTCACCGCGCCCCGCGGGTCCCGCGCGTCGAGCAACTGCTCGGCGGCGCGGAAGTCGATGACGTGCGTCTCCGGAGTACGTCCGGTCGTTCCGCTGTTCTCGGGCACGGCAAAGTCCTTCCCTCACTCGGACGTTTCAACGCCCACAGAAAGGGCCGCTATTCCTGGGGTGGCTGCTGGGGCGCGTGCGCCCTGCGCACGAGTTCGACCCATACGTCCCGTACGCGCCGCTCCAGCGCCTCCAGGGGTACGTCGTTGTCGATGACGATGTCCGCGATGGCGAGCCGCTTCTCGCGGGTCGCCTGGGCGGCCATACGCGCGCGTGCGTCGTCCTCGGTCATCCCCCGCAACCGGACCAGCCGGTCGAGCTGGGTCTCGGGGCTCGCGTCGACGACGATCACCAGGTCGTACAGCGCGGCGAGGGCGTTCTCGGCGAGGAGGGGAACGTCGTGGATCACTACGGAGTCGTCGGCCGCGGCGGTTTCGAGTTCGCGGGAGCGCCTGCCGACCAGGGGGTGCACGATCTCGTTGAGGACGGCCAGCTTCTCGGGGTCGGCGAAGACGATGGAGCCCAGCTTCGGCCGGTCCAGGCCGCCGTCCGGGCCGAGCACGTCCTCTCCGAAGGCCTCGACGACCGCCGCGAGCCCGGGAGTTCCGGGCGCGACGACCTCGCGCGCGATGCGGTCGGCGTCGATCAGCACGGCGCCGTACCCCACGAGCAGCCGCGACACTTCACTCTTACCGGCACCGATGCCCCCGGTGAGGCCGACCTTCAGCATGAGCCGAAGCCTACGGCCTGTCACTGACAGGGCACGCGGCGACCGGCAGTCACCCGGTGATCGTCGGCGACCGCCCAGGACCGGTCCCCGGGACAGGCCCTAGTTGTCGCCCTCGCGCTCCGCCAGGAAGCGCTCGAACTCCTGCCCGATCTCGTCCGCCGACGGGATCTCGACCGGCTCGGCGAGCATGTTGCCGCGGCTCTCGGCGCCCGCGGCGGCGTCGTACTGGTGCTCCAGGCCCTGGACGAGCGCCACGAGCTCCTCGTCGCCCTCCTGGATCTGGCGGTCGATCTCGGTCTGGGTGCGGTGGGCCTCGGTGCGCAGGGAGTGCGCGATGCCCGGGAGGACCAGTCCGGTACCGGCCGTGATGGCCTCCAGGACGGTCAGAGCCGCGTCCGGGTACGGGGACCGGGCGATGTAGTGCGGGACGTGCGCGGCGACGCCCAGGACGTCGTGACCGGCCTCCATGAGGCGGTACTCGACGAGCGCCTCGGCGCTCCCGGGGACCTGCGCCTCGTCGAAGGGGCTGCGGTGCCCGGGGACGAGGTCGTTGCGGTTGCCGTGCGGGGTGACGCCCACGGGGCGGGTGTGCGGGACGCCCATGGGGATGCCGTGGAAGTTCACGGACAGCCGGACGCCGAGCCGCTCCACGATCTGCTGGACGGCCGCCGCGAAGCGCTCCCACTCCACGTCCGGCTCGGGGCCGGAGAGGAGCAGGAAGGGGGCTCCGGTGGCGTCCTGGACGAGTCGCACGTCCAGGGTGGGCTCTTCGTAGTCGGTCCAGCGGTCCCGCTTGAAGGTGAGCAGCGGGCGGCGGGCCCGGTAGTCGACGAGCCGGTCGTGGTCGAAGCTGGCCACGAGCTGGTGGGGCAATGTATCGAGCAGACGTTCGACGATCTGGTCGCCTGTCTCGCCCGCGTCGATGTATCCGTCGAAGTGGTAGAGCATGACAAGACCGGCCGACTCCTGTGCGAGCGCCATGTCGACGACTGCCAGGCCCTTCGGCTCCCATGCGTACAAACCCTGCGGATCAAGCACAGTGACCGCTCCTCCTCGTGTTCGTACTGCACAACGCCCTCCAGGGCATGGGCATTCCCGCCCATGCCCCTGATCAGGCACCTCTTACGGGCTTTTCATGCGCCGCTCCCCTGTGTCACCGGGAGAGTGTCCACGTCACGAGGACAGCACGCGCGCGTGGAGTGCGGTCACGGCCTTGCGGGCGGAGGAGAACGCGCCGTGCTGCCAGGCGTCGGTGTAGCTGAGCCAGTCGCCGGCGAAGTAGACGCGTCCCGTGGGGTCGTTGAGCGGCTTGTAGCGGACGTCGTCGGGGCCACCCGGGGTGTCGTGCCATGCGGCCTCCAGGTGGGGCGTCTGACGCCAGTGGTGGGAGAAGGACGATGCCAGTTCGCTGCGGTACTTCTCCCCGTAGATCTTCACGCCCGCCGCCACCGCACGCTCTTCCCGCCCCTTGGGGGTGAGCTTCGCGTAGGAGTCCGCGTTGTCGTCGTAGTTGTAGTACCCGATCAGGACGCCTCGCTCACCGTGGAAGCCGTAAGAAGGGTGCCAGATGTGGGTGACGTCCTGGTCGGTCTCGGTGATACCGCCGTAGATCCGGTGATCCAGTTCCCACCATCGGGACTTGTACTCCAGGCCGATCTTCGCGGCGGACGACGGAGTGATCGCCTCCAGTGCGGTCTGGACGCCGGTGCCGAGGTTGTGCGGGATCTTGGCGAGGATGTTGGGCGGCAGGGCGCCGACGCAGTAGTCGGCCTCGACGACCTTCGTACGGCCGCCCTGGGTGTAGGTGACCGAAACGCCACTCCCCTTGTCGGTGATTTTCGAGACGGCCGCTCCGGTGCGGATGCGATGTGCGCCGATCGCCCGGGTGAGGGCCTTCGGTATCTGGTCCATGCCGCCGACCGGCTGGAACATCAACATGGCCTGGTCGAAGCCGAATTCGAAGGAGAAGTAGCGGCCGACACCGCTGGCGAAGACCTCGGAGGCGGAGGGCACGTCCCCGAGCAGCACACCGGGAGTGCCCGCGGCGGCCGGAATGGTCGAGTACCCGCGGAAGTCACCGCCTTCATAGGTCAGTTTGTCCCCGAGTTCTCCCCATCCCTTGAGGAACTCGACGAGCTTCTCCTGGTCGGTGGCGGTCAACTCCTTGTCCAGGGCGCCCCTGTCGGTGGCCTTGGCGAGCAACTCCGAGACGTAGCCGTAGACATCGGCCTTGGCGGTGCGGTAGCGCTGGGGCCTGGTCATGCCGGTGGACTCGTTGTAGATGTACGCGTCCGCGTTGACGTTGGTGAACACCTCGATGGGGACGCCGAGTTCACGGCAGTAGTCGAGGGTGACCATCCACTGCGGGATCCGCGCGGGGCCGCAGTTCATGTAGTGGCCGTCGGCGAAACGGGCGGTCTGCCGGTTGCCGTAGAGGTCCATCGTGGTGTCGCCGCCGCGGACGGTGAAGTTGCGGCCTCCGGTACGGTCCCTGGCCTCCAGGATCGTACAGTCGTAGCCGGCCTTGCCCAGTTCGTACGCCGTGGTCAGTCCGGCGATGCCACCGCCGACGATGACGACCTTGGCCGCGCCGCGTCCGGTGAGATGGAAGTCGCCGGCGCTCAGGACACGGAAGGGCTGTTCCCGCTGGGCGGCCTGCGCGGTGGGGGCGAGCCCGAGGGCTCCCATGGTCGCGAACATCGTGCCCGCGCCACCGGTGAGACCCACGTTCCGCAGAAAGGCACGACGGCTCTGGTTACTTGCCAAGGTCCGGCTCCCCTTTTCCGATCATGAATGACCGAGGAAGCGTCCCAACGACCCGTTACGCCACGGCAGTTACTGATGTATCCCGCACGTTTCTGCAAGGCTGAGGTAAAGCGCCCCTTCAGGGGCGCGGGGCTGTATCGATATGTGGCTCCGCCGAGTGGTCGCGACCGGCCACGACGGATCCGCAGCCGAAGTACGTCCGGACACGACTGAGGGACCGCACCCCGAAAGGTACGGCCCCTCAGTTCAAGAGCTACTGCTCAGGTGATCAGCTCTGGCCGCCGGCCAGCTTCTCACGCAGGGCAGCGAGCGCCTCGTCGGACGCCAGCGCACCGGAGGTGTCCGCACCCTCGGAGGAGTACGAACCGCCACCGCCACCGCCACCGCCGGCCGCGGCCGGAGCCGCACCCGCCGTGTCGACGCCCTCGGCCGCCGCCTGGGCGTCGGCCTCGCGGGACTTGATGACCTGCGCCTGGTGCTGCTCGAAGCGCTGCTGCGCCTCGGCGTACTGGGTCTCCCACACCTCGCGCTGGGATTCGAAGCCTTCGAGCCAGTCGTTGGTCTCGGGGTCGAAGCCCTCGGGGTAGATGTAGTTGCCCTGGTCGTCGTACGACGCGGCCATGCCGTACAGCGTCGGGTCGAAGTCGACCGTGGCCGGGTCGGCACCGAAGGCCTCGTTGGCCTGCTTCAGCGAGAGGCTGATGCGACGGCGCTCAAGGTCGATGTCGATGACCTTGACGAAGATCTCGTCGTTGACCTGGACGACCTGCTCCGGGATCTCCACGTGGCGCTCGGCCAGCTCGGAGATGTGCACCAGACCCTCGATGCCCTCGTCCACGCGGACGAACGCACCGAACGGAACCAGCTTCGTGACCTTGCCGGGCACGACCTGGCCGATCTGGTGGGTGCGGGCGAACTGCTGCCACGGGTCTTCCTGGGTCGCCTTCAGCGACAGGGAGACGCGCTCGCGGTCCATGTCGACGTCGAGGACCTCGACGGTGACCTCCTGGCCGACCTCGACAACCTCGGAGGGGTGGTCGATGTGCTTCCAGGACAGCTCGGAGACGTGGACCAGACCGTCGACGCCACCCAGGTCCACGAAGGCACCGAAGTTGACGATCGAGGAGACCACACCGGAACGGACCTGACCCTTCTGGAGGGTCGTGAGGAACGTCTGGCGCACCTCGGACTGGGTCTGCTCCAGCCAGGCACGGCGGGACAGGACCACGTTGTTGCGGTTCTTGTCCAGCTCGATGATCTTGGCTTCGAGCTCCTTGCCCACGTAGGGCTGGAGGTCGCGGACACGGCGCATCTCGACGAGAGAAGCCGGCAGGAAGCCACGGAGGCCGATGTCGAGGATGAGACCACCCTTGACGACCTCGATGACGGTACCGGTGACGATGCCGTCCTCTTCCTTGATCTTCTCGATGGTGCCCCACGCACGCTCGTACTGTGCGCGCTTCTTCGAGAGGATCAGGCGGCCTTCTTTGTCCTCCTTCTGGAGAACAAGGGCTTCGATCTCGTCGCCGACCTTGACGACCTCGTTCGGGTCGACGTCGTGCTTGATCGAAAGCTCGCGGCTCGGGATGACACCTTCGGTCTTGTAACCGATGTCGAGGAGAACCTCGTCCCGGTCAACCTTGACGATGACGCCATCGACGATGTCACCATCGTTGAAGTACTTGATCGTCTCATCGATAGCGGCGAGGAATGCTTCCTCGTCACCGATGTCGTTGACCGCAACCTGCGGGGTGGTGGCGGTGGTCTCGGTGCTGCTCGTCATGTGGGAAAGGGCTCCGGTACGGACATTGAAGTCGTAGGTACTGCTCACGCCGAGAGCCGTTTTCGCTTCGCTCTGCAGAAGGGCCGGACAGCCAAGGAAGCGCCGATCCGGAACACCAGGTGCCCGGTGGCGCCTCGAAAACCGAGGGGTCATACATACAGATGCGAGCGCAACCTGCTACGTCTGAGGTGCGCAGGCCCGTAGCGCAACTTGTAGCATACGGGGGCAGCCAGGCAGGGTCAATGCGCGAAGGCGCACACCCGGGGCGGATCGCCGCATACCCGGCACAAAACGTGTCCCGCGAGGCCACGCAGGCCTGAACCACCCCTTCAGTGACGCCGCCGGGGACAGCCGCACCGTAGAGGTGACGGAAGAGTACGACGAGGGAGCCGATCATCCAAGAGCCCGATGCGTTCGAGCCGGAAGCCACCCGACGTGATGCCGACGTCACCGAGAGTTCCCGGGCCAACCGGGGCTGGTGGGACCGGAACGCGGACGACTACCAGGTCGAACACGGCACGTTCCTCGGCGACGACCGCTTCGTGTGGGGCCCCGAGGGCCTCGACGAGGTGGAGGCCGAACTCCTCGGCCCGCCCGAGGAGCTGAAGGGCAAGGACGTCCTGGAGATCGGCGCCGGCGCGGCCCAGTGCTCGCGTTGGCTGACCGCCCAGGGGGCACGCCCGGTCGCCCTGGACCTCTCCCACCGCCAGCTCCAGCACGCGCTGCGGATCGGCGGATCGTTCCCTCTGGTGTGCGCCGACGCGAGCGCGCTGCCCTTCGCGGACGCCTCCTTCGACCTGGCCTGCTCGGCGTACGGGGTGCTGCCGTTCGTCGCCGACCCGGTGCTGGTGCTGCGCGAGGTGCGCCGGGTGCTGCGGCCCGGCGGCCGGTTCGTCTTCTCGACCACGCACCCGATCCGCTGGGCGTTCCCCGACGAGCCGGGCCCCGAAGGCCTGACGGTCTCCGCCTCGTACTTCGACCGCACGCCGTACGTCGAGCAGGCCGACGACGGCAGCGCGGTCTACGTGGAGCACCACCGGACGATCGGTGACCGCGTCCGGGACATCGTGGCGGCGGACCTGCGCCTGGTGGACCTGGTCGAGCCGGAGTGGCCGTCCTGGAACACGGCCGAGTGGGGCGGCTGGTCGCCCCTGCGCGGCAACCTCATCCCCGGGACGACGATCTTCGTGTGCGAACGCGACCGCGAGGACACCTGAGGGGCCTGAACAACTGAGGGGCTGAAACTGACCGCGGGCATGCGCGCGTAGAGGTCGTTTCGCACGGCGTACGACACTGGGGTCGTGATCCGCTACGACGCCCTCGACGCGCTGCCCGTCCGCAGTGCCCTGCCCGGACTCGACGCCGCCCTGGAGGCGGGCGGTGCGGCCGTGCTCGTCGCGCCGCCCGGCACCGGCAAGACGACGCTGGTGCCGCTCGCGCTGGCCGGGCTGCTCGGCGAGGGGCCCGCTCGGCGGGTGGTCGTCGCCGAGCCGCGGCGGATCGCGGCGCGGGCGGCGGCCCGGCGCATGGCGTGGCTGCTGGGCGAGAAGGTCGGCGAGAGCATCGGCTACACCGTGCGCGGCGAGCGGATCGTCGGACGGCACGCGCGCGTGGAGGTCGTCACGACCGGAGTGCTGCTCCAACGGCTGCAACGCGACCAGGAGTTGACGGGCGTCGACGCCGTGGTCCTGGACGAGTGCCACGAACGCCACCTCGACGCGGACACGGTGGCCGCCTTCCTGGTCGACGTACGGGAGGCCCTGCGGCCCGAGTTGCGGCTCGTCGCGGCGTCCGCGACCACCGACGCGCAGGGCTGGGCCCGGCTGTTGGGCGACGCGCCGGTGATCGAGGCGGAGGGTGTCGCGTACCCGGTGGAAATCGTCTGGACGCCTCCACCACGTCCCGTACGGCCGCCGCACGGCATGCGCGTGGACCCGGCGCTGCTCACGCACGTGGCGTCGACGGTACGGCGGGCGCTGGGCGAGCGGGACGGGGACGTGCTGTGTTTTCTGCCCGGGGTCGGGGAGATCGCGCGCGTGGCCGGGCAGTTGGGCGACCTGGGCGGGGCCGAGGTGCTCCAGGTGCACGGGCGCGCACCGGCCGCCGTACAGGACGCGGTGCTGTCCCCGGGGGCGCGGCGGCGGGTGGTGCTCGCGACGTCGGTGGCGGAGTCCTCGCTGACGATTCCTGGTGTACGGGTGGTCGTCGACTCGGGGTTGGCGCGGGAGCCGCGGGTCGATCACGCGCGCGGGCTGAGCGCGTTGGCGACGGTACGGGCGTCGCAGGCGGCGGGGCGGCAGCGGGCGGGGCGGGCCGGGCGTGAGGCGCCGGGAGCGGTGTACCGGTGTTGGGCCGAGGCCGAGGATTCCCGTCTGCCGCGTTTTCCGGCGCCGGAGATCAAGGTGGCCGACCTGACGGCGTTCGCGCTTCAGGCGGCGTGCTGGGGGGATCCTGGGGCGTCGGGGCTGGCGTTGCTCGATGCGCCTCCCTCCGGGGCGATGGCTGCGGCGCGGGGTGTTCTGGCGGCCGTGGGTGCCGTCGACTCGGGTGGGCGTGCCACGTCACGGGGTGTGCAGTTGGCTCGGCTGGGGCTGCATCCCCGGCTGGGGCGGGCCCTGTTGGACTCGGGCCCGGCCGGCGCCGAGGTTGTCGCGCTGCTCAGTGAGGAGGCGCCGCGGGCCTACGGTGACGATCTCGCCGGGGCTTTGCGGCTTGCCCGGCGTGGAGGGGACGCCTATGCCGGTCGGTGGCGTGCGGAGGTTCGGCGGCTGCGGGCCGTGGGGGCGGAGATTTCCCACCGACCCACCCGAAACCCTGCGCCGGCAAAGGTGAACGTCGAGGCTTCGGCAGGTGCCGCACATGACGACGCGCTCGTCGGTCTCGTCGCCGCCCTCGCCTACCCCGAGCGGGTCGCCAAAGCCGACGGTGGCTCCTATCTCCTCGTCTCCGGCACCCGTGCCGAAGTCGGCGACGCCAGTGCCCTGCGCGGGGCGCCCTGGATCGCGGTCGCCGTGGCGGACCGGCCGATCGGCAAGGGGCACGCACGCGTGCAGCTCGGGGCCGTTGTCGACGAGGAGGCCGCCCGGTTCGCGGCCGGGGCGCTGCTCAGCGAGGTGGACGAGGTCCACTGGGCCGGCGGCGATGTCGTGGCCCGGCGCGTCGAGCGGCTCGGGGCGGTCGAGTTGGCGGTGCGGCCTCTGAAGAACGCCGATCCCGTTGCCGTACGGGACGCGCTTGTTGAAGGGCTGCGGCAGGAGGGGTTCGGGCTGTTGCGGTGGTCCGCCGATGCTCAAGTGCTGCGGCAGCGGCTGGCGTTCCTGCACTTGAATGCCGGGGAGCCCTGGCCCGATGTGTCCGACGATGCCTTGCACGCGCGCGTGGACGAGTGGTTGGAGCCGGAGTTGGGGCGGGCGCGGCGGCGGGGGGATCTGGGGCGGATCGACGCGGGGCAGGGGCTGCGGCGGTTGTTGCCGTGGGCCTCGGGGGACGCGGGGCGGTTGGACGAGTTGGCTCCGGAGCGGTTTCTCGTGCCGAGCGGGTCCAGGATCCGGATCGACTACGGGAATCCCGAACAGCCCGTGCTCGCCGTGAAGTTGCAGGAGATGTTCGGGCTTCACGAGTCGCCGACCGTCGCCGGGGTGCCCGTGCTCGTGCATCTGCTGTCCCCCGCCGGGCGGCCCGCCGCCGTCACCGCCGACCTCGCTTCCTTCTGGAAGGACGGCTACAAGGGCGTGCGGGCCGAGTTGCGGGGGCGGTACCCGAAGCATCCCTGGCCGGAGGATCCGGCCGCCGCCGAGGCCACGCGGTTCACCAACGCGCGGCTCAGGCGGTGACCGGTTCCGGTTCCTGGACCTCGGAGGGGGCGGGGTCTCCGGGGCGCCTGCCGCGGGCCTCCAGGTAGAGGGAGAGGGCCAGCAGGAGGAGGCCGAGGGTCAGGAAGCCCCAGGGGAGGTAGGAGACCATCAGGAGGACGAGGGTGCGGTTGGACTTCACCAGGGCGACGGTGTGCTTGATGTAGTCCTCGCGCATCTTCACGTCGCCGGCGAACGCCGTCACCTTGTCCCGGCCCCCCAGGAGGGTGCCGCCGCGCAGCTCCTCCTTGTGGATCTCCTCGCCGTTGACCGGTGCTCCGGTGACGGGTTCGACCCAGAACTTGCGGACCGTGGTGTACCAGCGGGTGGTTCCCGTCTTGGCGACGGACTCCGGGGTGATGCCCTTCACGGGCATGGTCCTGGGGAAGGGGACCTTGGTCCAGGGGATGGTCTGCTCGAAGTAGTAGACCTTGACGCCGCGGAAGTTCTGGGTGCCCTTGTAGTGGATGGGGTTGGTGGTGCGGGTCTGCGCGTCGAAGTACTCGTAGTCCCGTTTCTGCGTCAGGAACGGCCACTTGAACTCGATGCCGTCCCGTTTCACCGGGTCGCCGTCGACCATCTCGCCGGTGGCGTGGACGGGGTCCTGGGTGTGCGCGTCGAAGATGTAGCGCTCAGGGATGGAGGACACCATCTTGCCGTCGGGTCCCTGGACGTAGGACAGGCCGTCCCAGACGACGACGTCCCGGCCTGCCGTCTTGTCGATCTTCTTGGCGGCTTCCACGTCGCCCTTCAAGGTCTGCACGATGGTGACCTTGGGGACCGTCTTGGCCTGCATGGTGCCGTAGTCGAGGAGGGTGGCGTTCTTCGCCTCCAGGACCATGTCCTGGTACTGGTTCGCCGGGATCTTGGCCAGGCGCGGGAAGGCGTACCAGCGCAGCAGCGGGGACAGCGCCGTGAAGAACACGGCGAGGGCGAGCAGGATCAGGCTGGCCTTGCGGCGCATCTCGGCCTCCTTCCCTGGCGGTTGAGCGCACCCGTAACGGGCTCGCGTAAACGCTTGCGCAAGCGTTTACGGGTGCGCGGGAACCGTCGTCAGCAGCGGTTTCGGGGAGGTCTTGCCCATCGGTGAGCCCATCGCGGTGATGGTCAGGACCAGCGCGAACGCGAGCACGAGTCCGGTCGCGGCGGCGATCAGAGCGCGCATGCCGGGCCTCCCGACAGACAGAAACCGAATGGATTCAGGAACTGATAGGTCGTCAGGTCCGGCACCGTAGCAACGCACGGGCGAGATGAGAACACGTTGCACACGCACGACGTACGGACACGACGAGGGCGCCCGCCCGCCGAAGCGGAAGGGCGCCCTCGTCCTACGGTCGTGCGGCCGGACTACGCGCTCGGTGACGCGGACGGACTCGGGCTCGGGCTCGCGCTCGGGCTGGACGAGGAGGTGTCGGCCGCCGCCACGGTCAGTTCGACCGTGAGGGTCGCGCCGCCCGTGGTGGTGATCTGGAGCAGGAAGGTGCCGGTGGTGTCGTCGGCGTACAGCTTCGGCAGCTTGAGGAGGCCGTCGGCGTCCGTGGCCAGGCCCGTGAGGGTGCGAACGGTCTTGCCGTCCGCGTCCTTGAAGTAGGGGCCCTTGTCGTTCTCGGTGGCGTCGTCGGCGGCCTTGATCAGGGTCGCGGTGGCGGCGACCTTGTCGGCGACCGCGCCGTTCTCCGTGGCCTTCACCTCGACCTGGTCGGCGAACTCGCCGCCCGGGGTGCAGGTCAGCGCCGTGGTGCCGGTGCGGACGAGGGTGTCGGCGACGCGGGGCGTGACGCTGGCCGTGTAGTCGAGACCGGCGATCGTACGGCCGACGACGGTCGCGCGGACGGTGAAGTCACCGGTGGTCTCGCCGGCTTGGAGGGCGGGGGCGACGGCCACACCGGAGGCGTTGGTGGTGACCGCGGCGACCTTCTCGCCTCCGGTGAACGTGGCGTCCGTGGTCCCGACGATCGTGAACCGGATCCTGACCTTGCCGACAGCCTTGCCGGCCGAGGTCTCGGCCTTGGTGCTGATCTTCTTGCTGAACTGGTCGCCCGCGATCGCCGTGAGCTTCGCCGTACCCGCGTCCGCCAGCTTGGCCACCGTGTCGGTGGGGGTCGGCGTGGGCGTGGGCGTCGGGCTGGGCGTCTGCGTCGGGGTGCCCGGCGTGGAGGGGCTCGTCGGGGTGCCCGGCGTGGAGGGGGTCGACGGGATGGTCGGAGTCGACGACGAGGGCGGAGTCGTAGGACTGGACGGGGAGTTGTCGTCGCTGCGGCCCGACGGCACGGTGCCCGTGCCGTCCGGGACCGAGTGGGTGCCCTTGCGGTAGTACTCCAGCCAGGACAGGACCGTGTTCAGGTAGTCCGTCGAGTTGTTGTAGCTGAGGATCGCGCTGCGCAGACCCGCGTCGGTCGACAGGTTCCAGTCGTTGCGGCACAGGTAGTGGCCGGCGGCGAGGGCGGCGTCGTAGACGTTGTTGGGGTCCTTGACCCCGTCGCCGTTGCCGTCGCGGCCCGCCCAGGCCCAGGTGGACGGGATGAACTGCATGGGCCCGACGGCCTGGTCGTACGTGCTGTTGCCGTCGTACAGACCGTGGTCGGTGTCCTTGATGAGCGCGAAGCCGTTGCCGTCGAGCGCGGGACCCAGGATCTTGGAGGTCGTGGTCCCGTCGGCGTCGACCTGGCCGCCACGGGCCTGGCCGGACTCCACCTTGCCGATGGCGGCGAGGAGTTGCCAGGGCAGGTTGCAGCCGGGCTTGGAGGAGGCGAGTTCGGTCTCGGCCTTCTTGTAGGCGTCGAGGACGGTCGCCGGGATGCCGGCCTCGGCCTCGCCGACCGAGACCGGGGTCCCTATGGAGGGCGACTGACTGCTGCTCGGGCTCGGGTTGGGGCTGCTCAGGGGCGGGAGGTCCGTGTAGTACGGGGAGTCTCCGGTGGCGCTGTGGTCGGTGCTCCCGTCGGGCGTCGCCTGGCCGGTGGCGAGCGTTCTGTGGCCGCCGGTCACCGCCGGAGCCTGGGACGCGGACAGTGCCGCGACCGCTGCCGCGGCCACCGCCGTCGTCGCCGCACCCTTGCGCAGCCGCCTGCCGAAATGCGCCGTCATGGAGTGAACCCCTCCCAGGGACGCCCGAGCGCCCGTCCTTGTCTGTTGCCTCTGCGCCTGTTGTGACGGTCGACCCGCCTCGCAGGTTGCCCTCGTGGTGCTTTTCGGATGGTGTGTACTTCTGTTCCGGTGCCTCCGCCCGCCCGTGCTCCCCTGCGCGGGGACCCAGGCGACCCTACGACAACTTGCTTTGCACGGGCACCCGTTCGTGACCGTTATTCACCGCCTGGCCATATGCCGATGTCTCCTACGGGGAGCACTGTTGCCGTTCACTTTGAGTCATGCCGCCGCCGTACTGCCCGCCGTGCGCGGCGACGGAAGGGGGCGCGGCCGTCTCGTACCGGCGGTGCTGGTGGCGGGTTCCTTCGCCCCCGACATGACGTACTACGCGGCGAGCGCGGTCCCCGGAGCGATGGAATTCGGGGAGGTCACACACTCCTTCCCGGGCGTCTTCACGGTCGACGTCGCGATCACCTGGGCGACGGTCGGCCTCTGGCTGCTCCTGCGCGAACCCCTGGTGGCCCTGCTTCCGCGCGCCCGCCGGCCCCGGACGGCGACCCTGTTGCGCTGCGGTGCTCCACGCGCGCGTGCGACCCCGTCACTGGCCGCGTGGTGGTACGTCTCCGCGGTCCTCGGCGGCCTGACCCACGTCGTGTGGGACGCGTTCACCCACCACGACCGGTGGGGCGTACGCCTGTTCCCCGTCCTCGACCGGGAGTTGGGCGGCAGGCCTCTCTTCTCGGCCCTGCAGTACGGCAGTTCGGCGCTCGGCGCGCTGCTGATCACCGCGTTCGTGGTACGTGCGCTACGACGGGTTCCGGCCACCGAGCCGGTGGGTGTGCCCGTGCTGTCGGTACGGGACCGGTGGGCGGCCGGGATCGTCCTGGCCGCCTGCGTCCTGATCGCGGCGGCGGAACGGGCGTCGACCTGGTGGGCCTACTGGGGCTCGACGGCAACCCCCTGGGACCTGATCCCGACCGTGTGCTTCGGCGCGGGGGCGGGGCTGGTGCTGGGGGTGCTCCTGTACGCGATCGGCGTCCGCGTGTGGCGTCCGGCGACGACAGGGGTGCCTGGCGAGCCGGACGGAGTCAGCGCGGGGCGGAGCCGTCGGGCCGGCTCACGCTGAGCACGGTCACGCGGAGGGCCGAGGGGCGGCGCGAGGCCACACGGTCACGCGGAGCCGTCGGGCGGGGTCACGATGAACACCGTCATGGTGTGCGCGGCGGGTGACCTCGGGAGCCGGCTGAGGACGAGGTCCAGGTAGCCGCGCCCCAGCTCGGCCCAGAGCCGCCAGACGGGGGTGCCGGTGGGGGTGGTGGCGGGTCCCTGGGGGTGTCTGGCCTGTTCTCGGGGGTCTACGGCCGTGTCGTCCCGGAACGTGAGGCGCTGCCGGAGTCCTGCGGCCGTGTGCCGGACGGCCATCGCGAGGTCGGCGGGAATGCGGGCGGTGCTTGCCCTGGCCGCGAAGGGCGCAACCGGCGGTCGAGGCGCGCCCTTCGCGCCGGCGGCACCCGCTGCCTGTATCTGAGTCCGCACCCGACCCGTCCGGCGATGGAGCATGCGTATACCCATGCCCGCATCCTTACGGTCGCCGGGGGCGGGGGGCGCTTCCGGCGGGGCCACGCGGGTGACGGGCCCTCCGGGGGTTGGGCGGGGGTTGTGCGGGGGGTTTCTGTGGCCGGGGTGGGTCTGTGCCGGGCGGGGTGGGATGCGGGCGGCCCGGGAGCGGGGGCGCGCCGGCTGGGGAAGGAAGCGGTGCGAGTGCCCTGCGGGCGGCACGAGACAGGTTGAGGTGGGCTCGGCACCGCCGGGATGGGTTGTGGTGGGTGCTCACCGTTGCGGCGGGAATCTGTTGCGGCCGGGTCCAAGAGGGGGGCGGCACGGGTGAGGCACGCTGCGGTAAGCGCTCGCGACATTACGGCGGAGTCTTCGTGCAGGCCGGGTCCAAGAGCGGAGGCTCGGCACGGGTCAGACGCGCCGCAGTGAACGCTCGCAGCGTCACGGCGGAGTCCTCGTGCAGGCCCGGTCCAAGAGCCGAGGCTCGGCACAGGTCAGACGCGCCGCAGTGAACGCTCGCGCCATCACGGCGGAGTCCCCGTGCAGGCCGGATCCAAGAACAGAGGCTCGGCACGGGTCAGACGCACCGCAGTGAGCATTCGCGGCATCACGGCGGAGTCCTCGTACAGGCCGGGCCAAAGAACCCCGGGCCGGGCAGCGCGGTACCGGCGGCTGCGCCGTGGTGAGCGTTCGCGGTGTCGCGGCGGGATTTTCGTGCGGGTGGACTGCGGAGGCGGGTCTCCACAGGCGGTGCGGGGTGCGGTGCGGGGGCCTGATCCACGGGCCCCTCTCAGGCCGCCCGCGCAGCACCGCGTCCCACCCCGGCCGGCACACACCCATCCCCGGCCGGGGAAACCCCCCGCGCATCCCCGCCCGACCGCCGGAGGCTAGTGCGCGGCCGACTCCCAGTCCGGGCCCACTCCCACCGAGACGTCCAGCGGTGCCCGGAGGTGGACCGCGCCGGCCATCGCGTGGCGGACGAGTTCCTCGGTGGCCGTTCGTTCGCCGGGGGCGATCTCCAGGACGATTTCGTCGTGGACCTGGAGGAGCATGCGGGACTTGAGGTCGGCCTCGCGCAGGGCGGTGTCGACCTTGAGCATGGCCATCTTGACGATGTCCGCCGCGGTGCCCTGGATCGGGGCGTTGAGCGCCATCCGCTCGGCGGCCTCGCGGCGCTGGCGGTTGTCGCTGTTGAGGTCGGGGAGGTAGCGGCGGCGGCCGAAGAGGGTCGCCGTGTAGCCCGTCGCCCTCGCCTCGTCGACCGCGCGGCGCAGATAGTCCCGCACACCGCCGAAGCGCTCGAAGTACGTGTCCATCAGGACCCGCGCCTCGCCCGCGTCGATGTTCAGCTGCTGGGAGAGGCCGAAGGCGGACAGGCCGTAGGCGAGGCCGTACGACATCGCCTTGATCTTGCGGCGCATCTCCGCGTCGACCGCGGAACCCTCGACCGAGAACACCTGGGAGGCGACCGTGGTGTGCAGGTCCTCGCCCGAGGTGAACGCCTCCAACAGGCCCTCGTCCTCGGAGAGATGGGCCATCACGCGGAGCTCGATCTGGCTGTAGTCCGCCGTCATCAGGGACTCGTAGCCCTCGCCCACCACGAAGCCCCTGCGGATCGCCCTGCCCTCGTCCGTGCGGACCGGGATGTTCTGCAGGTTCGGGTCCGTGGAGGAGAGGCGGCCGGTCGCGGCCACCGTCTGGTTGAACGTGGTGTGGATGCGGCCGTCCGTAGCGATCGTCTTGATCAGGCCCTCTACGGTGACGCGCAGCTTCGCCTGTTCGCGGTGGCGGAGCATGATGACCGGCAGTTCGTTCTCCGTCTGGTTGGCCAGCCAGGCGAGAGCGTCCGCGTCGGTCGTGTAGCCGGTCTTCGTCTTCTTCGTCTTGGGCAGGCCGAGTTCACCGAAGAGGACTTCCTGGAGCTGCTTGGGCGAGCCGAGGTTGAACTCGTGCCCGGCCGCCGCGTGCGCCTCCTTCACCGCCTGCTGCACGGCCCCGGCGAACATCTGCTCCATGGCTTCGAGGTGTGCCTTGTCGGCCGCGATGCCGGACCGCTCCAGGCGGGCCAGCAGGATCGAGGTGGGCAGCTCCATGTCACGGAGCAGGTCCGCCGCGCCGACCTCCTGGAGGCGCTCCCCGAAGGCGTCCCCCAGGTCGAGGATCGCGCGGGCCTGCACCATCAGGGCGTCCGCCTCGGCGCCGTCGTCCGCGCCGAAGGCGAGCTGGCCGTCGGCCGTGGCGGCGGGGGCCAGTTCGCGGCCGAGGTACTCCAGGGACAGCGCGTCCAGGTCGAAGGAGCGGCGGCCGGGCTTGACCAGGTAGGCGGCGAGCGCGGTGTCCATGGAGATGCCGGCGATCGTCCAGCCGTGCTCGGCGAAGACCCGCATCGCGCCCTTGGCGTTGTGGAACACCTTGGGACGCTCGGCGTCGGACAGCCAGGCCGCGAACGCGTTCTCGTCGCTCTCGTCCAGCTCGGCGGGGTCGAACCAGGCGGCCGCTCCCCCGGCGGTGGCGAGCGCGACCTCGGTCACCGAACCGGAGCCGAGCGCCCAGGTGTCGACGGTGGCGACACCGAGCGGCTCGGTGCCGTAGTCGGCGAGCCAGCCGGTCAGTTCGCCGGTGCCGAGGACCGAGCCGTCGACCGCCACGCCGCTCTCGGCGGGCGGGGTCGCGTCGGCCTCCTCGTTGCCCGGGTCGACGGCCAACAGGCGCTCGCGCAGGGAGGGGTTGCGGATCTCCAGGGTGTCGAGAACCATCGCGAGGGCCGTGCGGTCGTACGGAGCGCGCTCCAGGTCGACGACCGTCTTGGGCAGTTCGACGTCCTTGACCATCTCGGTGAGGCGGCGGTTGAGCTTGACCGCGTCCAGGTGGTCGCGGAGGTTCTGCCCGGCCTTGCCCTTGACCTCGTCGACGCGCTCCACCAACTCGTTGAACGAACCGAACTGGTTGATCCACTTCGCGGCGGTCTTCTCGCCGACGCCGGGGATGCCCGGGAGGTTGTCGGACGGGTCGCCGCGCAGCGCCGCGAAGTCCGGGTACTGGGCGGGCGTCAACCCGTACTTCTCGACGACCTTCTCCGGAGTGAACCGGGTCAGCTCAGAGACGCCCTTCGTCGGGTACAGGACCGTGGTGTGGTCGGACACCAGCTGGAACGAGTCCCGGTCGCCGGTGACGATCAGCACGTCGAAGCCCTCGGCCTCGGCCTGGGTGGCGAGCGTGGCGATGACGTCGTCGGCCTCGAAGCCGTCGACCGCGAACCGGGACACGTGCATCGTGTCGAGCAGCTCGCCGATCAGCTCGACCTGGCCCTTGAACTCGTCCGGGGTCTTGGAGCGGTTCGCCTTGTACTCGGTGAACTCCTCGGAGCGCCAGGTCTTGCGGGACACGTCGAAGGCCACCGCGAAGTGCGTGGGCGCCTCGTCGCGCAGGGTGTTGGCCAGCATCGACGCGAAGCCGTAGATCGCGTTCGTCGGCTGGCCCGTCGCGGTGGTGAAGTTCTCCGCGGGCAGCGCGAAGAACGCGCGGTAGGCCAGCGAGTGCCCGTCCATCAGCATCAGCCGTGGACGGTCTCCGCCGGAGGTGTTCCCGGAGGTCTTGTCGGTCTTCTTCGATGCTGTCTCTGCCACGACCCCGATCCTGCCACGCCCCACTGACAGTCGGAGTCACGGTCGCCGCGTCGGAGGTCACGGTCGCGACGACGGGCTCGCGACGACGGTGGCGGAAGCCGCTGCCGCGACGGCGGGAACGGCGGCCGGAATCGTCGTGGGCCTCGGCGCGGAGGCGGGGCGGGGCGAAGGCAGTCCCCGCGGAAGGCGAGTCCACGGAAGGCGAAGGCGGTGAGCCCGGTCGCCTCGCGGCAACAGTCGTAGGAGAAGCGGTCCCCGTGGCCGCGCGGCCACGCGCGCGTGCAGAGGTCACCGTCGCGCGGCGTGCAGAGATCACCGTCTCCGCAGCGGAGAGGAGCCGGACAAACCCGCCCCGCCCCTCGCCCCCCACCACCACTCCCCGCCCCACCTCACACCCGCCGCCCGCGTCCCACCCCCGAACTCATAGATCCCACGAACCGACCTCGGCGTTGTCACTGCCCCGTGCGAGGATCGGAGATGTAGCGCACATGTGCCAGTGAAGGAGGGCCCGCGATGGCCACGAAGCCGCCCAAGGGTGATCCGGTCCAGGACGCCCCGCAGGTCAGCGAGCCCAAGCACGCCGCGGCCGGACTCCCTGCGATCGGGCACACGTTGCGTATCGCCCAGCAGCAGATGGGGGTCAGGCGCACCGCGTTGACGCTGCTGCGGGTCAATCAGAAGGACGGCTTCGACTGCCCGGGCTGCGCCTGGCCGGAGCCGGACCACCGGCACGCGGCGGAGTTCTGTGAGAACGGCGCGAAGGCGGTCGCCGAGGAGGCCACCCTGCGCCGGGTCACCCCGGAGTTCTTCGCGGCCCACCCGGTGGCCGATCTCGCGACCCGCAGCGGGTACTGGCTGGGCCAGCAGGGGCGTCTGACGCATCCCATGTATCTCCCCGAAGGGGCCGAGCACTACGAACCGGTCTCCTGGGAGCGTGCCTTCGACATCGTCGCGGAGGAGATCGCCGCCCTCGGCTCCCCCGACGAGGCGCTGTTCTACACCTCGGGCCGGACCAGCAACGAGGCCGCGTTCCTGTACCAGTTGTTCGCGCGGGAGCTGGGCACCAACAACCTGCCCGACTGCTCCAACATGTGCCACGAGTCCAGCGGTTCGGCCCTGAACGAGACGATCGGCATCGGCAAGGGCAGCGTCCTGCTGGAGGACCTCTACCAGGCCGACCTGATCGTCGTCGCCGGACAGAACCCGGGGACCAACCACCCGCGCATGCTCTCCGCCCTGGAGAAGGCCAAGGCCAACGGCGCGAAGATCATCAGCGTCAACCCGCTGCCCGAGGCGGGCCTGGAGAAGTTCAAGAACCCGCAGACCCCGCAGGGCATGCTCAAGGGCGCCGCCCTCACCGACCTGTTCCTGCAGATCCGCATCGGCGGCGACCAGGCCCTCTTCCGCCTCCTGAACAAGCTCATCCTGGAGACGGATGGTGCGGTCGACCAGTCCTTCATCGAGGAACACACCCACGGCTACGAGGAGTTCGCCGCCACCGCGCGGGACGCCGACTGGGACGAGACGCTCCTCGCCACCGGGCTGACCCGCCCGGAGATCGAGAAGGCCCTGGAGATGGTCCTCGCCTCCGAGCGCACCATCGTGTGCTGGGCGATGGGCCTCACCCAGCACAAGCACGCCGTCCCGACCATCCGCGAGGTCGTCAACTTCCTTCTGCTGCGCGGCAACATCGGCCGCCCCGGCGCCGGCGTGTGCCCGGTGCGCGGCCACAGCAACGTGCAGGGCGACCGCACGATGGGCATCTTCGAGCGCCCCGCGCCCGCCTTCCTGGACGCCCTGGAGAAGGAGTTCGGCTTCGCCCCGCCGCGCGAGCACGGCTACGACGTCGTCGCCGCGATCCGCGCCCTGCGCGACGGCGACGCGAAGGTCTTCTTCGCCATGGGCGGCAACTTCGTGTCCGCGTCCCCCGACACCGAGGTCACCGAAGCGGCCATGCGGCGCGCCAGCCTCACCGTGCACGTGTCGACGAAGCTCAACCGCTCGCACGCCGTCACGGGCGCGCGTGCCCTGATCCTGCCCTGCCTGGGCCGCACCGAGCGCGATCTCCAGGGCGGCGGCGAGCAGTTCGTGACCGTCGAGGACTCCATGGGCATGGTGCACGCCTCGCACGGCCGGCTGGAGCCCGCGAGCAAGCACCTGCTGTCCGAGCCGGCCATCGTGTGCCGCCTGGCCCGTCGCGTCCTCGGCGCCGAATCCCGCACGCCCTGGGAGGAGTTCGAGAAGGACTACGCGACGATCCGCGACCGCGTCGCCCGCGTGATCCCCGGCTTCGAGGACTTCAACGCGCGCGTGGCCCACCCCGGAGGCTTCGCCCTCCCGCACGCCCCGCGCGACGAACGCCGCTTCCCCACCGCGACCGGCAAGGCCAACTTCACCGCCGCGTCCGTCGAGTACCCCGAACTCCCCGAAGGGCGCCTGCTGTTGCAGACACTGCGCTCGCACGACCAGTACAACACCACGATCTACGGCCTCGACGACCGCTACCGGGGCATCAAGAACGGCCGCCGGGTCGTCATGGTCCACCCCGACGACGCCGCCCGGCTCGGGGTCGCCGACGGGTCGTACGTCGATCTGGTCGGCGAGTGGAAGGACGGCGTGGAGCGGCGGGCGCCCGGTTTCCGGGTCGTGCACTATCCGACGGCCCGGGGCTGCGCGGCCGCCTACTACCCGGAGACCAACGTCCTGGTCCCCCTGGACGCCACCGCCGACACCAGCAACACCCCGGCCAGCAAGTCGGTCGTCGTACGTCTGGAACAATCGGCCACCGACTGAGCGTTCGCTCAGTCGTCGGTCAGGTGCACCAGCCGGACGCAGGACGAACGGAGTCGGCCCCATGGGCGAGCAGCAGCACGGGAAGTTCCCGCAGGACGTCATCGACGAGTACTCGGCCCTCGGCGTCGACCTCGTCGCCCTCTTCTCCGCGGGGCACCTCGGGACCCGGATGGGCGTGGAGATCGTCGAGGCGTCCGCCGAGCGCGTCGTCGGCACCATGCCGGTCGAGGGGAACACCCAGCCGTACGGACTGCTGCACGGCGGCGCCTCCGCCGTCCTGGCCGAGACCCTCGGCTCGCTCGGGTCCATGCTGCACGGCGGCAGCACGAAGCTCGCCGTCGGCGTGGACCTGAACTGCACGCACCACCGGGGCGCCCGCTCCGGCCTCGTCACCGGCGTCGCCACTCCCGTGCACCGGGGCCGCTCGACGGCGACGTACGAGATCGTGATCAGTGACGAGGACGGGCGACGGGTGTGCACCGCGCGGCTGACCTGCATGCTGCGGGACATCAGGCCGGGCGACCCGGTCCCCGCACCCACCGCGAACTGACGTCCCCGCGCGAACCGGCCCCGGACCGGAGGATCTTGACCCCGAGAATGTGACACTCACGGCCGTGAGTGTCACATTCTCCGAGGAACACCCCCGTGGCCTCGCCTGTCACGAGCCCCCGTCTTCCGCACCCCCGTCCGCTCCCCTACCGTTTCCCCATGAGGCTGCCGGCATGAGCGGTATCGGGCCCGTCGAATCCGTCGACTCGCCGGAGAGGGACGGGAGTTACGAAGTCATCGGGGGTGACTCGCCCCGCCTGAGCGACCATTGGCACATTCTGCCGCGGCGCACCCGCACGGCCATGCTCGCGGCGGGCACGGTCGCCGCCGCGGCCGTCGGAGCCGTCCTCCTGCCGCCCTTCCACGACGGGCGGCAGGACGACCCGACCCCGCCCGTCCCATGGCCCGCGAACATCACCGAATGGCGCTACACCGGGCTCGCCCAGACCACCGACACCCCCACCACGACCGGCTTCTTCCGCTTCGCCGTCACCGTGGACAGCGGACCCCCCGTCGCCATCCGCGTCATTGGCGCCGCCTTCGACGGACTCACCGCCCAGGCCGTCCCGGCCCCCTCCTTCACCGTCCGCACCGGCGCGACCCGCCGCGTCACCGTGGAGATCTCGGTTTCCGACTGTTCCGGACTGCCCCTGAACGCGGACCTCGCCTTTCTGGACGTAACGCTGCGTAACACGCGCGCAATACAACACCACAGTTTCATCTTCGGCAGCGCCTACTCCAAGGACCTTTCCCAGCTCCTCCACAGGGCCTGCGGCACGACAAAGGCCAGGCCAGGCCCACGGCCAAGCGGAAGTGCAGGTTCTCAAAATGTGGACCGCGGCTGAATTCCGCCAAACCGGCCGAGACCCACCCTCCGCGATGCCCGCCAACCTGCACGTCATAACAAGAAAGTCACAAGCCAGCGCACGACGATGCCCATGCCCACAGACCGGGCTTAGAGTCACGGCCAGTCACCGCTCCATCGGGAGTTGGGTACCAGCGCAGCACCTTGCCGCTCCACACCGGAGCGACTGTGCCTGCGGAAAGGACTGATTGTGCGACAGCGTTCTTTGGTGATACTGACCTCCGTTCTCACGACCGGAGCTCTGACCCTCACCGCGTGCGGCTCCCGGGACAGCGGCAGCAAGAGCGACAGCGGGTCGACCACCCTGACCATCGGTGTCGACGCCCCCCTGTCCGGCGAGAACTCCACCACCGGTCTCGGCATCCAGTACGGCGTCCAGATCGCCGTCGACGACGCCAACAAGAACAACTGGGTCCCCGGCGTCAAGTTCAAGGTCAAGGCCCTGGACGACAAGGCCCAGCCGGCCACCGGCCAGTCCAACGCCACCGCCTTCACCGGCCAGAAGGACGTGGTCGGCGCCGTCGGCCCGCTGAACTCCGGCGTGGCCCAGTCGATGCAGCAGGTGTTCGCCTCGGCCAACATGGTCGAGATCTCCCCCTCGAACACCAACCCGGCCCTGACCCAGGGCAAGGACTGGGCGACCACCAAGACGCGGCCGTACAAGACGTACTTCCGCACCGCCACGACGGACGCCCTGCAGGGTGCCTTCGCCGCCGACTACGCGTACAACGGCCTCAAGAAGAAGAAGGCCTTCGTCGTCGACGACAAGCAGACCTACGGCGCCGGCCTGGCCGGGATCTTCAACAGCGCCTTCAAGAAGCTCGGCGGCTCCATCGCGGGCACCGACCACGTCAACACCGGCGACACCGACTTCAGCTCGCTCGTCACCAAGATCAAGAACTCCGGCGCCGACCTGCTCTACTACGGCGGCCAGTACGACGAGTCGGAGAAGATCACCAAGCAGCTCAAGGGCGCCGGCGTCAAGATCCCGCTCTTCGGCGGTGACGGCATGTTCGCCACCACCTACATCCAGACCGCGGGCAAGGCGGCCGAGGGCGACCTCGCCACCTCCGTCGGTGTCCCCGCCGACACCCTGCCCGCCGCGAAGCAGTTCATCGCGACCTACAAGGCCAAGGGCTACAAGGGTGACTACGGCGCCTACGGTGCCTACGCCTACGACGCCGCCACCGCCATCATCAAGGCCGTGAAGGCGGTCAAGGACGGCAACAGCGACAAGCTGCCCTCCGGCAACGACCTCCGCTCCAAGGTCGTCGACGCCGTACAGAAGTCCGACTTCGAAGGCATCTCCGGCAAGGTCGCCTTCGACCAGTACGGCGACACCACGAACAAGCAGCTCACCGTCTACCAGGTCACCAACGGCGCCTGGAAGGCCGTGAAGACCGGCACGTTCAACGGCAGCTGACCTCAGCAGCTCCAGCACCACCGCACCACGGGCCGCGCGGAAGGAGGATCCCGACCGCGCGGCCCGTTGTCACACCCCCCCACCCCCAGGCACGCGATCTGTGCACACGACCACCAGCGACAATGGAGGCCACGCGGTGAACACCCTGCCGCAGCAGCTGGCCAACGGGCTGCTCCTAGGCTCGATGTACGGGCTGATCGCCATCGGCTACACGATGGTGTACGGCATCGTCCAGCTCATCAACTTCGCGCACGGCGAGATCTTCATGACCGGCGCCTTCGGCGCCCTCACGGTCTACGCCTACATCCTGCCCAGCGGCACCTCCATGGTGGTCGCCGTACCACTCATGCTGATCGGCGGCGGGATCGTCTCCGTCCTCGTCGCGGTGGGCGCCGAACGATTCGCCTACCGCCCCCTGCGGCAAGCACCTCGGCTGGCGCCCCTGATCACCGCCATCGGCCTCTCCCTGTCACTCCAGGAACTCGTCCGGAACTTCTACCCGGGCGCCGACAAGGCCCGCTCCTTCCCCAGCCTCGACGGCAACCACGACATCGGCTCCGTCACCATCTCGGACGCCGACATCTTCCTGGTCATCGCCGCCATCGTGTGCATGTCCGGCCTCGCCTGGTTCGTCCGCAAGAGCCGCACCGGCCGCGCCATGCAGGCCACCGCGCAGGACCCGGACACCGCCCAGCTCATGGGCATCGACACCAACCGCATCATCGTCATTGCCTTCGCCATCGGTGGCTTCTTCGCCGCCGTAGCAGCCGTCTCCTACGGCCTGAAGTACGGCAACATCGACTACCGCATGGGCTTCCTGATGGGCCTCAAGGCCTTCACCGCGGCCGTCATGGGCGGCATCGGCAACATCTACGGCGCCATGCTCGGCGGAGTCGTCCTCGGCGTCGCCGAGACCCTCGCCTCCGCCTACATCAGCAAGATCCCCGGCATGGAACAGCTCGGCGGCTCCAGCTGGGCCAACGTCTGGGCCTTCTGTCTCCTCATCCTCGTACTGCTGTTCAGGCCACAGGGCCTGCTCGGCGAACGCGTCGCGGACAGGGCGTGATCACATGACCGAGACGACCGAGACCCCCCAGACGCCGGCCACCGCCCCCGCGGAACAGCGCGGCCTCATCCCGCTGCCCCTCGCGGCCTCCCGCGCCCTCCTCCTGGGCGGCGGCATCCTCACCACCGCCTCCACGTTCCTCCGCTGGACCTGGACCTCCGACTTCCCCGGCGACCTCACCGTCAACGGCTACCCCGGCGGCCTCCAGGTCCTCACCCTTGTCGCGGGGCTCCTCACCGCGTTGTTCGCCCTCGCCGCCTACGGCGTCCGCGGACTCGGCTGGCTCCTGCCCGCCCGCAACAACGCACCCCTCGTCCTCACCGCACTCGGCGGCTTCGGCGTCACCTGGTACACCGTCATCGCGATCGCCGCGAAACTCGGCGGCATCGCCAACTGGGAACCCGGCACCTACCTCGCCGCCGTCGCCTCCCTGCTCCCCGTCATCGGCGCCCTCGCCCTCCCGCAGGACGCCACCGACACCACCAAGGAAGCACTCAAGGCGTACATCACCAAGGCCGACCGCGTCCCGGCACCCCAGGCCACCGCCCCCTGGATCCAGCGACTGACCATCACGATCGTCGCCGCCCTCGCCCTCACCGTCTTCGCCTACGGCATCGACGCCGAGGACCAACTCTTCGTCGGCTTCCTCATCGTCGTCGTCTTCACCGCCTGGGCCCTGCAGACCGCCGGTCTCTTCGACCGCTTCAGCCGCCTCACGGCCCAGAACCGCAGCTTCGCCCTCGCCATGGGCTTCGTCGCCGCGATCGGCTTCCCCTTCACCCAGACCAACGACCACTACGCCAACCTCGGCGTCAACATCCTGATCTTCGGCACGGTCGCCCTCGGCCTCAACATCGTCGTCGGCCTCGCCGGACTCCTCGACCTCGGCTACGTCGCCTTCCTCGGCGTCGGCGCCTACACCGCCGCCCTGGTCTCCGGCTCCGAGTTCTCCAAGTTCTCCGGCGTCCAGTTCCCCTTCTGGGCCGCCGCCCTCACCGGCGCCGCCGCCAGCCTGATCTTCGGCGTCCTCATCGGCGCCCCCACCCTGCGCCTGCGCGGCGACTATCTCGCCATCGTCACCCTCGGCTTCGGAGAGATCTTCCGCATCTCCGTCAACAACATGGACGGCGTCTCCGGCCCCGACATCACCAACGGCCCCAACGGCATCCCGTCCATCCCCGACCTGTCGTTCTTCGGCTTCAACTTCGGCCAGAACCACGACATCGCCGGATTCACCATCGGCCGGTTCGCCAACTACTACCTGCTCATGGTCCTGATCAGCGCCCTCGTCGTCACGATCTACCGCCGCGCCTCGGACTCCCGCATCGGCCGCTCCTGGATCGCCATCCGCGAGGACGAGACCGCCGCCACCGCCATGGGCATCAACGGCTTCCGCGTCAAGCTCATCGCCTTCGCGCTCGGCGCCACCCTCGCCGGCCTGGCCGGCACGGTCAGCGCCCACGTCACCTACAGCGTGGTGCCGAACCCGTACCAGTTCGCCGGAGCGGCCCCGCCCAACTCCGCGTTCCTGCTGGCCGCCGTCGTCCTCGGCGGCATGGGCACCGTCTCCGGACCCTTCCTCGGCGCCGCCCTGCTCTACCTGCTCCCGGAGAAGCTCGTCGCCCTCCAGGACAAGTCGCTCCTCGCCTTCGGCATCGCGCTCATCCTCCTGATGCGCTTCCGCCCCGAGGGGATCATCCCCAACCGTCGGCGCCAGCTCGAATTCCACGAGACCGGCCAACTCGACGTACCGGACACCACGACCCTGACCGACGAACCGGCCATCACCAAGGCAGGGGCGTAGAGAGCCATGACGACACCTGTACTCGAAGCCCGTGACGTCACCATGCGCTTCGGCGGCCTCACCGCCGTCCGCTCCGTCGACTTCACCGTCAACGCCGGCGAGATCGTAGGCCTCATCGGCCCCAACGGCGCCGGCAAGACCACCTTCTTCAACTGCCTCACCGGCCTCTACGTCCCCACCGAGGGCACGGTCTCCTACAAGGGCACGGTGCTTCCCCCGAAGCCCCACCTGGTCACCCAGGCCGGCATCGCCCGCACCTTCCAGAACATCCGTCTGTTCGCCAACATGACGGTCCTGGAAAACGTCCTCGTCGGCCGCCACACCCGCACCAAGGAAGGCCTCTGGTCGGCCCTCCTGCGCGGCCCCGGCTTCAAGAAGGCCGAAAAGGCGAGCGAAGAACGCGCCATGGAACTCCTGGAGTTCATCGGCCTCGCCCACAAGCGCGACCACCTGGCGAGGAACCTCCCCTACGGCGAGCAGCGCAAGCTGGAGATCGCACGCGCCCTGGCGAGCGAGCCGGGCCTGCTCCTGCTGGACGAGCCGACCGCCGGCATGAACCCCCAAGAGACGCGCGCCACCGAAGAGTTGGTCTTCGCAATCCGCGACAAGGGCATCGCCGTCCTCGTCATCGAGCACGACATGCGCTTCATCTTCAACCTCTGCGACCGCGTCGCCGTCCTCGTCCAGGGCGAGAAACTCGTCGAAGGCACCTCCGACGTAGTCCAGGCCGACGAACGCGTCGTAGCCGCCTACCTCGGCGAACCCTTCGAAGGCGCCCCCGAGGAAACCCCGGCGGAAACTCCGGAGACTCCGGCAGCGGCGGAAACGGCGGACCCGGAAGCGGAGAGCACCACCAGCACCAAGGGAGAAGCCCAGTGACCGCACTGCTAGAGGTCGAGGACCTCAGGGTCTCCTACGGCAAGATCGAAGCCGTCAAGGGCATCTCCTTCAGCGTCGAGGCCGGCCAGGTCGTCACCCTCATCGGCACCAACGGCGCCGGCAAGACCACGACCCTGCGCACCCTCTCGGGCCTGCTGCAGCCCTCGGGCGGCAAGATCACCTTCGACGGCAAACCGCTCAACAGCGTCCCCGCCCACAAGATCGTCGCCCTCGGCCTGGCCCACTCCCCCGAAGGCCGGCACATCTTCCCCCGCCTCACCATCGCGGAGAACCTCCAGCTCGGCGCCTTCCTCCGCAAGGACAAGGAAGGCATCGAGAAGGACATCCAGCGCGCCTACGACCTCTTCCCCATCCTCGGAGAACGTCAGAAGCAGGCGGCGGGCACGCTGTCCGGCGGCGAGCAGCAGATGCTGGCGATGGGCCGCGCGCTCATGTCCCAGCCGAAGCTCCTCATGCTGGACGAACCGTCCATGGGCCTCTCGCCCATCATGATGCAGAAGATCCTGGCGACGATCGTCGAGCTCAAGGCATCGGGCACGACGATCCTCCTGGTCGAGCAGAACGCCCAGGCGGCGCTCTCCCTCGCTGACCAGGGCCACGTCATGGAGGTCGGCAACATCGTCCTCTCCGGCACGGGCGAGGACCTCCTGCACGACGAGTCGGTACGGAAGGCATACCTCGGCGAGGACTGAGGCTGAGGTAGCTTTCACCGTTTTTCCACGACGAGGCCCGCGCCCCCTGTTCCGGGGCGCGGGCCTCGTCGTACGTACGGCCGTGGGTCGGTGTCAGCCCTTGGAGGACTTCTTCTCGTCGGCGTCCTGGATGACCGCCTCGGCGACCTGCTGCATGGACATCCGGCGGTCCATCGACGTCTTCTGGATCCACCGGAACGCGGCCGGCTCGGACAGCCCGTACTCGGTCTGCAGGATCGACTTCGCACGGTCGACCAGCTTGCGGGTCTCCAGCCGCAGCGTGAGGTCGGCGACCTCCTGCTCCAGCTGCTTCAACTCCGTGAAGCGGGACACCGCCATCTCGATCGCGGGCACGACGTCACTCTTGCTGAAGGGCTTCACCAGGTACGCCATCGCACCGGCGTCCCTCGCCCGCTCGACGAGGTCGCGCTGCGAGAAGGCGGTGAGCATCAGCACGGGCGCGATGCCCTCTTCGGCGATCTTCTCGGCGGCGGAGATACCGTCCAGCTTGGGCATCTTCACGTCGAGGATCACCAGGTCGGGCTTGTGCTCACGGGCCAGCTCGACGGCCTGCTCACCGTCACCGGCCTCACCGACGACGGTGTACCCCTCCTCCTCCAGCATCTCTTTGAGATCGAGCCGGATCAGGGCCTCGTCCTCGGCGATGACGACACGGGTCGTCAGCGGAGGCACGTGCGACTTGTCGTCGTCGGGCGCGTCTACGGGCTGGGGCGACTCGGGGGCGGTCACGGGGGCTCCTCGTTCAGGGCACGGGGGTAGTGCTGACAAGAGCCTACCTAGCTGCGATAAGGTAGGGGCACAGCGGGAGACCGCTGACCTTGGTTTCAGGGGAAGCCCCGGTAGTCCAGCGGTAGAGACAATGGATTCAAAACCCATCAAGCGTCGGTTCGAATCCGACTCGGGGCACTTTTCCTTCACATCGAAGGACGCAATCTGAGGCGGAGGTTCACGTTCGCGTGAACCTCCATTTTCCGCTGCGTGTCGCCGCCCGCACTTGCGTCGGTGTGGGCGAACCGGGGTTATCACGGGCCCGTCAGCCATAACCCGAAGGGGAATTGGCAGCGGTACACGGGGTGGTTCGACGCCAATTCGGCTCGCCTTGAGCACAGGAATTCGTCCGTGGCGGCGATCCCCGTTTCGCCGCCACTCTCCTCGGCCGTCGCGCATTCGCCGAACCCGACGAGAAGCAGTCAATCGTCGCGCCGTAGACGCTACTTGAGACCTACTTCGGGCTGTCGTCCTCGCCTACGTGGTGGACGCGGACGAGGTTCGTCGAGCCGGCCACTCCGGGGGGCGAGCCGGCCGTGATGACGACGATGTCGCCCTTCTGGCAGCGGCCGTGCTTGAGGAGGAGTTCGTCGACCTGGTCGACCATCGCGTCGGTGGAGTCGACGTGCGGGCCGAGGATGGTCTCCACGCCCCAGGTGAGGGTGAGCTGGGCGCGGGTGGCCGGGTCCGGGGTGAAGGCCATGACCGGGATCGGCGAGCGGTAGCGGGACAGGCGGCGGACCGTGTCGCCGGACTGGGTGAAGGCGACGAGGAACTTCGCGCCGAGGAAGTCGCCCATCTCGGCGGCGGCTCGGGCCACCGCGCCGCCCTGGGTGCGGGGCTTGTTGCGTTCGGTCAGCGGGGGCAGGCCCTTGGCGAGGATGTCCTCCTCGGCGGCCTCGATGATGCGGGCCATGGTGGTGACGGTGGCGATGGAGTACTTGCCGACGCTGGTCTCGCCGGACAGCATCACCGCGTCCGTGCCGTCGATCACGGCGTTCGCCACATCGCTCGCCTCCGCGCGCGTGGGGCGGGAGTTCTCGATCATCGAGTCGAGCATCTGCGTGGCGACGATGACCGGCTTGGCGTTGCGCTTGGCCAGTTTGACGGCGCGCTTCTGGACGATCGGGACCTGTTCGAGGGGCATTTCGACGCCGAGGTCGCCGCGGGCGACCATGATGCCGTCGAAGGCGGCGACGATGTCGTCGATGGCCTCGACCGCCTGGGGTTTCTCGACCTTGGCGATGACGGGGAGGCGGTGACCCTCCTCGTCCATGATGCGGTGGACGTCGTCGATGTCCTTGCCGCTGCGGACGAAGGACAACGCGATCACGTCGAAGCCCGTGCGCAGGGCCCAGCGGAGGTCGGCCTCGTCCTTGTCGGAGAGGGCCGGGACGGACACGGCGACTCCGGGGAGGTTCAGGCCCTTGTGGTCGGAGACCATGCCGCCTTCGACGACCTTGGTGTGGACGCGGGGGCCGTCGACGGAGGTGACTTCGAGGCAGACCTTGCCGTCGTCGACGAGGACGCGTTCGCCGGGCGTGACGTCGGTGGCGAGACCGGCGTAGGTCGTCCCGCAGGACTGGCGGTCGCCTTCGGCGCCTTCCTCGACGGTGATGGTGAAGGTGTCTCCGCGTTCAAGGAGTACGGGTCCTTCGGTGAAGCGGCCGAGTCGGATCTTCGGGCCTTGAAGGTCGGCGAGCATTCCGACACTGCGGCCGGTCTCCTCGGAGGCCTTTCGCACGCGCTGGTAGCGCTCCTCGTGTTCGGCGTGGCTGCCGTGGCTGAGGTTGAAGCGGGCTACGTCCATTCCGGCCTCGACCAGGGCTTTGATCTGGTCGTACGAGTCGGTGGCGGGGCCCAAAGTACAGACGATTTTTACTCGGCGCATGGTTTGAGCCTAGGCCTTACCGGCGGGTAGGGAATTGGCCGTGCATGACTACTCAACAACCTTTGGGTGAAGGCTTATTGACAAGGCTTGAATGTGCGGCGGGCTGCTCCGATGAGCGTTCGCATGGTCGAATTAAAGGGTGGGCTTACAGGCGCGGCGGTGCCATCGTGAAGCGTGCGTTGACCTGGGCGTAGACGTGCTGCCGTTGGGGTTCGAGGTCGAGGGGCGCGGCAGCGGCGTCCTCGCCTCCGCCGCCGGCGAAGGACATGGAGCGCATACGGCCCGCGGGTGCCGCGTAGGTCTGGGCGTTCTCGGCGCCGATGTCGGCCAGCTCCACCAGTGCGGCCAGCGTCGTACCCAGCGCTTCGGCGTATTCGCGGGCGCGTTGGACGGCTTCGCGTACGGCTTGCTGGCGGGCCTGGCGGTGGACGGGTGAGTCGGGGCGCAGGGCCCACCAGGGGCCGTCGACGCGGGTGAGGTCGAGGTCGGCGAGGCGGGTGGTGAGTTCGCCGAGGGCGGTGAAGTCGACGAGTTCGGCGGTGATGTTGACTCGGCCGTGGTAGCGGTGGACGCGTTCGCCGCGGCCGTGCTTGGTGAGTTCGGGGGTGATGGAGAAGCCGCCGGTCTCCAGGCGTTCGACCGCTTCGCCGTAGCTCTTGACCAGGTCGAGGACGGTGGCGTTGCGGTGGGTGAGGTCGTCGAGGGCGGTGCGGCGGTCGGTGCCGCGGGCGGCGACGGTGATGCCGATGCGGGCGATCTCGGGGTCGACTTCGAGGCGGGCCTCGCCGCGGACGGCGATGCGGGGGGCGTCGGGGGTGCCGTAGGGGACGGGGGGTTGGGGTTCGTCTGTGGGCGTGGTCATGCGTCCCACTGTGTCATTCACCGGTGGGTCACAGCTTGTGGTGGTCACCAGATCGAAACCTGCGGGGGCTGTTGCGCCAGGTAAGAAACAGGTCAGAATCTACGCGCGTCGTTGACCGTTTCCCGAGGAGATCCAGACATGCCCTTGAACCGCCGGAAGTTCCTGAAGAAGTCCGCCGTGACGGGTGCGGGGGTCGCGCTGGCCGGTGCGGCGGCGGCTCCGGCGGCGCAGGCCGCGGAGCGGAAGAAGCCGGGTCGGCACGCGAAGCGGTACTCGCTGACCGTCATGGGCACGACGGATCTGCACGGGCATGTCTTCAACTGGGACTACTTCAAGGACGCGGAGTACGCGGACGCCAAGGGCAACGCGATGGGGCTGGCGCGGGTGTCGACCCTGGTGAACCAGATCCGCCAGGAGAAGGGGCGCCGGAACACGCTGCTGCTGGACGCGGGCGACACGATCCAGGGCACCCCGCTGACGTACTACTTCGCGAAGGTGGACCCGATCACCGCCAAGGGCGGGCCGGTGCATCCGATGGCGCAGGCGATGAACGCGATCGGGTACGACGCGGCGGCGCTGGGCAACCACGAGTTCAACTACGGCATCGAGACGCTGCGGAAGTTCGAGGACCAGTGCCGTTTCCCGCTGCTCGGCGCGAACGCGCTGGACGCGAAGACGCTGAAGCCGGCGTTCCCGCCGTACTTCATCAAGAAGTTCCAGGTGCCGGGCGCTCCGCCGGTCAGGGTCGCGGTGCTCGGGCTGACCAATCCCGGTATCGCGATCTGGGACAAGGCCTATGTGCAGGGGAAGTTGACGTTCCCGGGGCTGGAGGAGCAGGCGGCGAAGTGGGTGCCGAAGCTGCGGTCGATGGGGGCGGATGTCGTCGTCGTGTCGGCGCACTCCGGGTCGTCGGGGACGTCGTCGTACGGTGATCAGCTGCCGTACGTGGAGAACTCGGCGGCGCTCGTCGCGCAGCAGGTGCCGGGGATCGACGCGATCCTCGTGGGCCACGCGCACGTGGAGATACCGGAGTTGAAGGTCACGAACACGGCGACGGGCAGGACCGTCGTGCTGTCCGAACCGCTGTGCTACGCCGAGCGGTTGAGCGTGTTCGACGTCGAGTTGGTCTTCGATAAGGGGCGTTGGACCGTCGAGTCGGTCGCGGCGTCGCTGCGGGACGCGAAGACGGTCGCGGACGACCCGAAGATCACGCGGCTGCTGAAGGACGAGCACGCGCTGGTCGTGGAGTACGTCAACCAGGTGGTCGGTACGGCGACGGCGACGCTGACGACGGTCGACGCGCGGTACAAGGACGCGCCGATCATCGACCTGATCACCAAGGTCCAAGAGGACGTGGTGAAGGCGGCGTTGGCGGGGACGGCGTACGCGTCGCTGCCGGTGATCGCGCAGGCGTCGCCGTTCTCGCGGACCTCGGAGATCCCGGCGGGCAAGGTGACGATCCGGGATCTGTCGGGTCTGTACGTGTACGACAACACGCTGGTCGCGAAGCTGCTGACGGGTGCTCAGGTGCGGGCGTACCTGGAGTACTCGGCGGAGTACTTCGTGCAGACGGCGGCCGACGCGGTCGTCGACACGGAGAAGTTGACGAACGCGAACGGCCGTCCGGACTACAACTACGACTACGTGTCCGGGTTCTCGTACGACATCGACGTCGCGCAGGCTGCGGGCTCGCGGATCAAGAACCTCACCTACAACGGTGCGGCGCTGGACGACGCGCAGCAGTTCGTGCTGGCGGTGAACAACTACCGGGCGAACGGCGGCGGTGCGTTCCCGCATGTGGCGTCGGCGACCGAGGTGTGGTCGGAGTCGACGGAGATCCGGACGCGGATCGCGGAGTGGGTGACCGCGAAGGGTGTGCTGGATCCGGCCGACTTCGCCTCGGTGGACTGGAAGTTGACGCGGAACGGGACGCCGGTGTTCTAGGGGTTCCTGTTTTCCCGGGTGGGGGTCCGGCGGTTCTGGTTGCCGCCGGGCCCCTTCTCAGCGTCCTTCTACGAGGGGGGTGAGGATGCGGGCGGCGTGGCGGGCCGTGGGGATCTGGACCTGGGGGTCGAGACCGAACGTGGTGAAGGCGGTTCGGCCGGGGAGGGAGTAAGGCTCCTTGCCCGTCAGGGAGTTGAGGATGGTGGCGCTGCGCCAGGCTGCGAGGCCGAGGTCGGGGGCGCCGACGCCGTGGGTGTGGAGTTCGGCGTTCTGGACGTAGACCTGGCAGCCGGCGCCGGTGACGGACGGATCCAGGACGAGCCTGAACTGGTCGTCGATGCGCGGGCGTTCGGCGCTGTCGCGGCGCAGGTAGGGGTCGAGTCCGGCGAGGATGCGGTCGAGGGGGCGTTCGCGGTAGCCGGTGGCGAGGACGACGGCGTCGGTGGTGAGGCGGGAGCGGGTGTTCTGCTGGACGTGTTCCAGGTGGAGTTCGACCTTGGTGGTCGCGATCCTGCCCGCCGTACGGACACGGACGCCGGGGGTGAGGACGGCGTCGGGCCAACCGCCGTGCAGGGTACGGCGGTAGAGCTCGTCGTGGATGGCGGCGATGGTGCCGGCGTCGATGCCCTTGTGGAGTTGCCACTGCGAGGTGACGAGGCGGTCGCGGACTCCTTCGGCGAGGGCGTGGAAGTAGCGGGTGTAGTCCGGGGTGAAGTGCTCCAGGCCGAGCTTGGAGTACTCCATGGGGGCGAAGGCCTCGCTGCGGCCGATCCAGTGGAGCTTCTCGTGTCCCGCGGGGCGGTGGCGGAGCAGGTCGAGGAAGACCTCGGCGCCGGTCTGTCCTGAGCCGATGACGGTGATGTGGTCGGCGGCGAGAAACGTTTCGCGGTGGGCGAGGTAGTCGGCGGCGTGGATGACGGGGACGCCCGGCGCTTCGACGAGGGGCTTGAGCGGGTCGGGGACGTAGGGGGCGGTGCCGACGCCGAGGACGATGCTCTTGGTGTACGTCCGGCCGAGGGCTTCCGCCTCCCCGTCGCTGTCGAGCTGGGTGAAGTCGACCTCGAACACATCGCGTTCGGGGTTGAAGCGGACGGCGTCGACCTGGTGGCCGAAGTGGAGTCCGGGGAGGCTCTCCGCGACCCAGCGGCAGTAGGCGTCGTACTCGGCGCGCTGGATGTGGAAACGCTCGGCGAAGTAGAAGGGGAAGAGGCGGTCGCGGTCCTTGAGGTAGTTGAGGAAGGACCAGGGGCTGGCGGGGTCGGCGAGGGTCACCAGGTCGGCCAGGAAGGGGACTTGGACGGTGGCGCCGTCGATGAGCAGGCCGGGGTGCCAGTCGAAGCCGGGGCGCTGTTCGTAGAAGACGGTGTCGAGTTCGGCGAGGGGGTGGGCGAGGGCGGCCAGCGAGAGGTTGGACGGTCCGATGCCGATGCCGACCAGGTCGCGGGGTGCTTCGGGTTCCGGGCGTGGGGGGTTGGGGGTCCGGGGGTGACCCGTCGGGGGGTGGCTCATCGGGGGGTGTTTCCTTCCACCAGTTTCAGGAGGGCGGCCAGGTCGTCGGGCCGGGTGTGGGGGTTGAGGAGGGTGACCTTGAGCCAGAGCCGGCCGTCGAGTGCCGCCCGGCCGAGGACGGCCCGTCCGTCGGTGAGGAGTTGGCGGCGTACGGCGGCCACGGCGTCGTCGGTGGCGTCGGTGGGCCGGAACAGGACGGTGCTGATGACGGGCGGGTCGTACAGCTCGAAGCCGGGGTGGTCGCGGATGAGGGCGGCGAACTCCCGTGCGCGGGCACAGACTTGGTCGACGAGGGCGCCGAGTCCGGTGCGGCCGAGGGTCTTCAGGGTGACGGCGAGCTTGAGGACGTCGGGTCTGCGGGTGGTGCGCATCGAGCGGCCGAGGAGGTCGGGGAGGCCCGCCTCGGTGTCGTCGTCGGCGTTGAGGTAGTCGGCGCGCTGGGTGAGGGCGGCGAGGTCGCGGGGGTGGCGTACGGCGAGGAGGCCGGCGGCGACGGGCTGCCAGCCGAGTTTGTGCAGGTCGAGGGTGACGGTGTGGGCGCGGTCGAGGCCGGCGAGTTTGTCGCGGTGGCGGTCGCTGAAGGTGAGGCCTCCGCCGTAAGCGGCGTCGATGTGGAGGCGGGCGCCGTGGGCCGCGCACAGGCCGGCGATCTCGGGGAGCGGGTCGATGAGGCCGGCGTCGGTGGTACCGGCGGTGGCGGCGACCAGGACGGAGCCGCGCGGGCCCGGCAGCGCGGTGAGGGCCTCGTCGAGCGCGGCGGGGTCGAGGGTGCCGGTGGGGGTGGGGACGACGACGGGGTCGGGCAGGCCGAGGAGCCAGGCGGCGCGGGGCAGGGAGTGGTGGGCGTTGCTGCCGCAGACCAGTTGCACGCTGCCGCCGTTGGCTTCGCGGGCGAGCAGCAGGGCGAGTTGGTTGGCTTCGGTGCCGCCGGTGGTGACGAGGGCGTCGGCGAGGCCGATCTCGTGCGCGAGGGTGCGGGTGACGAGGGCTTCGAGGGCGGAGGCGGCGGGGGCCTGGTCCCACGAGTCCAGCGAGGGGTTCAGCGCGCTGACGGCGAGGTCGGCCGCAGTGGCGACGGCGAGCGGCGGGCAGTGCAGGTGCGCCGCGCACAGCGGGTCGGCGGGGTCGGCGGCGCCTTCCGCGAGCGCGTGCACGAGGGCGCGCAGGGCGTCGGGGTCGCCGTCGTCGGGGAGTACGTCCCCTACGGCGTCCCGCATGCGGGCGGCGACCGCGTCGGGGCCGCCCGCGGGGAACGGGCCGCCGCGGGCCCTGCGCCCGGTGCGGAGGGCGTCGAGGACGGTGTGGAGCAACGGCCTTAGGGCGTCGGGCCCCTCGGGGCCTGAGGCGAGGGGGGCGTTGCTCATGCTGTCCTCCGGGGCGCGGGGCATGGGGAGTTCCAGCTTGTACCTGGATGAGTCGACGCGCCCGGGGAGAACAACGATCGGAACCCGAAAGGGTGTTGTTCAGTGCCGGTGAAGGGTGTTGTTCAGTGCCCGGTGTTGGTGCGGGCGTTGTTCAATGCCCGGCGTTGGTGTGGGTGCCGGCGTTGCTGGGGGCTGCGCCCCCAGCCCCCCGCTTCGGCCCTGAAGGGGCCTCGTCCTCAAACGCCGGACCGGCTGGATTGCACCCCCTGTACCTTCAAGGCCCGCCCCAGGTCGTCGAGTTGGTCGACCAGCTTGCGGCGGAGGGACGGGGTGAGGTCGGCGTCGCGGAGGCATTCCTCGCCGAGGCTGAGGGTTTCGGGGTCGACGGCGTGGGCGGGGAAGGCCCAGCGGCCGGCGGCGTCGGCGATGGCGGGGCCCCGGCGGGTGGCGAGGGCTACCGCGTCCGTGAAGAAACGGGGCACGTAGTCCCGTACCAGGTCGGCCTGTTCGGGTTGCCAGAAGCCCTGGGCGGTGGCGGTGAAGAGGTAGTTGGAGAGGTCGTCGGTGGTGAACATCGCCTCCCAGGCCGTGCGTTTGGCCTCGGGGTCGGGGAGGGCGGCGCGGCAGCGGGCGGCGCCTTCCTGACCGGTGGCGGACGGGTCGCGCTCCAGCTCGGCGGCGATCGCGGGCTCGTCGGTGGCGCCGAGGACGGCGAGGCGGGCCAGGACGCGCCAGCGCAGCTCGGGGTCCAGCTCGGGGCCGCCGGGGACGGTGCCTTCGGTGAGCCAGGCGGCGATGGTGTCGGGGTGGGCGGCGACGTCGATGAAGTGGCGTACGGCGATGAGGCGCAGGCCGGGATTGGAGCCGTCCTCGGTGCGGCGGATGAGGTCGCGGCACAGGGCGGTGAGGGTGGCGAGGGCGACCGGGCGGGCCTCGGGGGTGAGGTAGCGGTCGGTGACCTGGGCGGAGGCGAAGGCGAGGACGCCCTGGACGAGGGCGAGGTCCGTCTCGTGCGGGAGGTGGGCGCGGGCGGCGTCCAGGTAGGCGGAGGCGGGGAGTTGGCCGTCGCGGACGCTGTCGCGCAGGGCGTTCCAGACGACCGCGCGGGTGAGGGGGTCGGGGAGGCCGGAGAGGCTGGTGCGGACGGTTTCGAAGGAGTCGGGGTCGAAGCGGACCTTGGCGTAGGTGAGGTCGCCGTCGTTGAGGAGGAGCAACGCCGGGCGCTTGCCCAGGGGTTGGGGCTCGCTCTGGGGCACGTCGAGATCGATGCGCTCGCGCAGGGTGAGGCGGCCGGTGTCGCCGGGGTCCTGGTCGTACAGGCCGACGGCGATGCGGTGCGGGCGGCTGCCCGCGCGGTCGACGGTCAGGGTGTACGTGCCGTCGTCGGCCCGGGTGACGGTGGGGGTGAGGGTGTCCACGCCCGTCGTGCTCAGCCACGCGTCCGCCCAGGCGTGGACGTCGCGTTCGGTGCCCGAGGCGAGGGAGTCGATGAAGTCGGCGAGGGTGGCGTTGCCGAACTTGTGGCGGGCGAAGTGGGTGTTGATGCCGGCGAGGAAGTCCTTCTCGCCGAGCCAGGCCACCAACTGCCGTAGCGCGGAGGCGCCCTTGGCGTACGAGATGCCGTCGAAGTTGAGGAGGGCGGAGGCGGTGTCGTCGACGTTCTCGGGGGCCACGGGGTGGGTGGAGGGGCGCTGGTCGGCGTCGTAGCCCCAGGCCTTGCGGACGACGCCGAAGTCGGTCCAGGTGTCGGTGAAGCGGGTGGCCTCGGTGAGGGTCTGGTAGCCCATGTACTCGGCGAAGGACTCGTTCAGCCAGATGTCGTCCCACCACTGGAGGGTGACGAGGTCGCCGAACCACATGTGGGCCATCTCGTGGGCGATGACCATGCCGCGGGTCTGCCGCTCGGTGTCGGTGACGGCGGAGCGGTAGATGAACTCGTCGCGGAAGGTGACCAGGCCGGGGTTCTCCATGGCGCCCGCGTTGAACTCGGGGACGAAGGCCTGGTCGTAGGAGTCGAAGGGGTAGGGCTCCTCGAACTTCTCGTGGTAGCGGTCGTAGCACTGCCGGGTGATGTCGAGGATCTCGTCGGCGTCCGCGTCGAGGTGGGGGGCCAGGGAGCGGCGGCAGTGGATGCCGAAGGGCAGGCCGCGGTGTTCGGTGCGGACCGAGTGCCAGGGGCCGGCGGCGACGGCGACGAGGTAGGTGGAGATGAGGGGGGTGGGGGCGGCCTGCCAGCGGCCTTCGCCGAGGTGTTCGGTGATGCCGTTGGCGAGGACGGTCCAGCCTTCGGGGGCCTTGATGGAGAGGTCGAAGACGGACTTGAGGTCGGGCTGGTCGAAGGCGGCGAAGACGCGCTGGACGTCCTCCATGAAGAGCTGGGTGTAGAGGTAGGTCTCGCCGTCGGTGGGGTCGGTGAAGCGGTGCATGCCCTCGCCGGTGCGGGAGTAGCGCATGCTCGCGTCGACGCGCAGTTCGTGCTCGCCCGCGGTGAGGCCGGGCAGCGGGAGCCGGTTCTCGACCAGGTGCTCGGGGTCGAGGGGGCGGCCGTCGAGGGTGACGGAGCGCAGCTCGGCGGGCTTGAGTTCGACGAAGGTGTCCGCGTCGGCACGAGCGGTGAACGCGATGACGGTGCGGGAGTCGAAGGTGTCCTCGCCCGTCGTCAGATCGAGTTCGATCGTGTAGCGGTGGACGTCGAGGAGCCTGGCACGGGTCTGCGCTTCGTCGCGCGTCAGTACGGACATGCAGGACATGCTGCCTGATGGCACCGACATGGCACAGGGGTGGTTCCGTACGCGGCTTATGTCCGGTCGGGCGCGGGCGTGGCGGCGGGCGCGGACGCGGTGTTCCGGTCGTCGCGCCGGTAGGGCACGCGCGCGTCCGGGTGGGGCAGGGCGGGGCGGGGTTCGTGCGGGTCCTTGAGGAGGGCGCGGAGTTCGCGGACCTCGCGTTCGAGGGCCTGGTGGCGCTGGTGGGTGTCGTAGAGGTAGCGGACCTTGGTGCGCAGGGTCCAGGGGTCGACGGGCTTCATGACGAGGTCGGCGACGCCGAGGGTGAAGGCGGCGGCGGTCGTCTCGGGGTCGGGGCCGAAGCCGGTGAGGAGGAGGACCGGGATGTGCTGGGTCTGCTCCAGGCGGCGCAGGTAGCGGACGACGTCCAGGCCGCTGACGCCGGGCATGCGCACGTCCAGCACAAGCAGGCCGACCCTGCCGCGGAGCACCTGCTTGAGCGCCTCGTCGCCGCTGGTGGCGCGGGCGAGCCGGTAGCCCAGCGGGGCCAGGGCGCTCTCCAGCGCGTACAGCGTGTCCTCATGGTCGTCGACGATGAGGATCTCGGCATCCGACGGCATGACCCGACGTCCCTCCCGCGTGGGACAACCAGCTTATGACGCAGGTGTTGACGGGGTGTGCCCGTCGACCGACAAGGAGCGCACAGCGCAGCATGGCCCCGAACTCGCCCCGCTGTCACGCCCCTTACCGGACGTGCGAGGTCAGTTCGCCGTGGGTGAACCGCCGTTCACGGCGTCCTCCGCGATGCGCTCGTGGTGGCGGATCACCTCGCCGATGATGAAATTCAGGAACTTCTCAGCGAACGCCGGGTCCAGCTTGGCGCTTTCGGCCAGCGCGCGGAGTCGTTCGATCTGGCGGGCCTCGCGGGCCGGGTCGGCGGGCGGCAGCCGGTGGGTGGCCTTGAGGACACCGACCTGCTGGGTGGCCTTGAAGCGTTCGGCGAGCATGTGGACGACAGCCGCGTCGATGTTGTCGATGCTGTCGCGCAGCCGGGCGAGCTCCTCGCGCACGGCGGGGTCGACGTCACCGGTTCCGTTGGTGCTGGTGGTCATGGGCGACCACCCTACGTGGCGTACGGCGACTCGATGATCGGCCCCTGTGTGGTGTGCGCCTATGTGGCGTGCGGCCACTCGATGATCGGTGGATCGGCCGGGTCGGGCACCTGGTCGCTCCAGCCGCCGGGGACGGTGCGGCCCTGTTGGGCGCGGAAGCGGACGGGGGGCATGCCGACGCGGCGGGTGAACAGGCGGCTGAAATAGGCGGGGTCGTCGTAGCCGACGCGGCGGGCGACGGCGGCGACGGGGAGTTCGGTGGCGGCGAGCAGCTCCTTGGCGCGGCCCAGGCGGATGCCGAGGAGGTAGTCCTTGGGGCTGCATCCGGCGCCCTGTCGGACGGCGGTGCGCAGGGCGGCGGGGCTCATGCCGTGCCGGGCCGCGTGGTCGGCGACGGTCAGCGGCAGGCAGGCGTCCCGGGCGAGGGCCTGGAGCACCGGGTCGCCGTCGGGGGCGAGGTCGGCGCGGGCGCGGCGCAGGGCGACCAGGAGTTCGTGGACGGCGGCGCCGGTCTCCACCTCCAGGAGGGGGTTGCCGCGGCGTGCGGCGCGGGCCATGCGCCCGATGACCGCGCGGGGTTCGGCCGCGTCCGAGAGGGCCACCACGGGCCGTTCCGGCTCGATGTAGCCGAGTTCGGTGTACGCCGTCGTCGCGGGCCCGGTGAAGTCGACGAACCCCTCGTCCCAGCCGCCGCCGGGGTCGGGCGCGTAGTGGTGCGGCACTCCGGGGGTGAGCCACAGCAGCGCGGGCGCGGTGACGGTCGTACGGCGGCCGTCGGGGCTCAGGTACCAGCCGCCGCCCGCGCTGATCACGACGGCGACGTGGTGGTCGAGGGTGCGCGGGCCGACGGTGGGCAGGGCGCCGTACTGGAGGCCCACGCCGAGGCAGGCGAGGCCGAGGCGGTGGTGGGCGGGTGTGGGCGTGAAGAAACGCATCCAGGTGTGGTACATCGGCGCCCCCTCACACGGTGCTCGGTCCGCTCGGTCCGCTCGGTCCGCTCGGTCCAAGTAGCGGTGATCTTTGTCCATGGACGTGATCGGCGCCAAGAGGAGAGAGTCGTCGGCATGAGTGAGTTCACCGTGGGCGACAGGGACTTTCTGCTGGACGGGCGGCCGGTGCGGCTGCTGTCCGGGGCACTGCACTACTTCCGGGTGCACGAGGCGAGCTGGGGGCACCGGCTGGCGATGCTGCGGGCGATGGGCCTCAACTGCGTGGAGACGTACGTCCCGTGGAACCTGCACGAGCCGGCGCCGGGCGACTTCCGGGACGTGGCGGCGCTGGGCCGGTTCCTGGACGCGGCCCGGGAGGCGGGCCTGTGGGCGATCGTGCGCCCGGGGCCGTACATCTGCGCGGAGTGGGAGAACGGCGGGCTGCCGCACTGGCTGACCGGCGAACTGGGGGCACGCGCGCGTACGCGTGACGCACGCTTCCTGGACCACCTGGAGCGCTGGTTCCGGCAGCTGCTCCCCGAGGTCGTGTCCCGGCAGCTCGACCGCGGCGGCCCGGTGATCATGGTGCAGATCGAGAACGAGTACGGGAGCTACGGCTCCGACGCGGTGTATCTGCGCCGCGTGGAGGAACTGTTGCGGGACCAGGGGGTCACGGTTCCGCTGTTCACCTCGGACGGTCCCGAGGACTTCATGCTGAACGGCGGCTCGGTCCCCGGTGTGCTCGCGACGGTGAATTTCGGGTCCCACGCGCGCGTGGCCTTCGAGACGCTGCGGCGGCACCAGCCCGAAGGGCCGTTGATGTGCATGGAGTTCTGGTGCGGCTGGTTCGACCACTGGGGCGGCGAGCACGTCGTCCGCGATGCCGAGGACGCGGCGGCTGCCCTGCGCGAGATCCTGGAGTGCGGCGCGTCGGTCAACCTCTACATGGCGCACGGCGGCACCAACTTCGCCGGCTGGGCGGGCGCCAACCGGGGCGGCGGCGCGCTGCACGAGGGCCCGCTGGAGCCCGATGTGACGTCGTACGACTATGACGCGCCGATCGACGAGTACGGGCGCCCCACGGACAAGTTCTGGCGCTTCCGCGAGGTGCTGGCCGCGTACGCGGACGGCCCGCTGCCCGAACTCCCGCCCGCCCCGGCGGTGTTGGGCCGTCCGGCCGAGGTGGACTTGACCGGCTGGGCTCCCCTGGCCGACGTACTGGAGGCACGCGGCGGGCCGGAGACCGAGGGACCCGTGCCGCCGACCTTCGAGGAACTGGACGTCGACCGCGGAATCGTCCGCTACGAAGTGACCGTTCCGGGACCGCGCGCACCGTATCCGCTGACCGCGCGCGGGCTGCGGGACCTCGCGGTGGTGTACGTCGACGGGGAGCGGGCCGGGGTCCTCATGGAGGGCGACGAGCAGCTCAAGGAGCCCGTCGCCGGGCACGCGCGCGTGCAGCTGTGGGTGGAGTCCCTGGGGAGGGTCAATTACGGGCCGCGGCTCGGGGAGGCGAAGGGGATCACCGGGGGGCTGTTGCACGAGCGGCAGTATCTGCACGACGTACGCGCGCGTGGGCTGCGGTTGGACGCGCTCGACTCGCTGGACTCGCTGGACGACGTCGAGGGGGTGCCGCTGCGGGAGCTGCCCGCGGACGGCTCCCCCGGGCTGTACCGGGGCACCGTCGAGGTACGCGGCGCCGGGGACGCCCTGCTCGAACTGCCGGGCTGGACAAGGGGGTTCGTATGGATCAACGGGTTCAATCTGGGGCGGTACTGGTCGGCCGGGCCGCAACGGGAGTTGTACGTCCCCGGTGCCGTGCTGCGGGAGGGCGTGAACGACGTGTGGGTGCTGGAGCTTCAAGAGGCGCCGGTCCCTTCGGAGTTCGCCCTCGGACTGCGAGGCCTCTGAAGGGTCATCGGGCGACGGATACGGACCCGATCTCGACCACCCGCGCCCAGTCGGGCGGCGTGTCCGGCACGTAGTCGGGGTCGCCCTCGTCGTACGACGCCCCGTCCTCATGCAGGCGCGGGAACAGGCCCACCACCGTCCGGCAGGGCGGTCGCGACTCCGGCCAGGGTGTCTGGCCGTCGGTGAGGACGACGACGACGTCGGGACGGCCGCGCAGCGCCTTGGCGAAGCCGGTGCGCAGATCCGTACCGCCGCCGCCCACCAGGGGAATGCCCTCGGCGCGGCACAGCGGGTGCGCGAACTGCGCCGCCGCGTCGCACGGCACCACGGTGACCAGGTCGCGGCGCCCGCCCACGGCCCGGGAGATCGCGGCGACTTCGAGGAGCGCGCTGCCCAGCTCGGCGTCGCTGACCGATCCGGAGGTGTCGATGACCACGCACACCCGGGGCGGCCGGCGGCGCAGGCTCGGCAGCACGATGCCGGGCAGCGACGCCGAGCGGCGCGAGGGTCTGCCGTAGATGTAGTCCTCGCCCGCGCCCGGAGCGGAGACCGCCGAGCGGACCGCCGCCCCGAGCAACTCCCGCCAGGGCTGCGGCGGATGGAACGCCTCCTCCGCCCACCGCCGCCACCCGTCGGGGGCGGTGCCGGGGCGGCCGGTGATGCCCTGTGCCACCCGGAAGCGGACCGCGTCGCGCTGCTGCTCACTGAGACCGTGCGCGCCGTCCGCGCCCAGTTCCCACTCCCGGTCGAGGCCGTCGGCGCCGCTGCCGCAGTCCAGCCACGCCAACTCCTGCGTGCGCGGGCCGAGTTGGAACCAGCGCAGGTAGTCCTCCATCAGGTTCCCGGTGGGCAGCCCCAGCGTCCCCGGCCGGACCGCGCCTTCGGGGGTGACGAGGCCGTCGCCGTACGCGTCGTCGTTGATCTCCATGTCGGCGGCGATGTTCATCCGCAACCGCTCCCCCGGGCCGGTCAGTCCGCGCTCGCGGGCGACGCGGTCGCTGCGCCCGTGGTGGTCGCGGAGGAGGTGCGAGACCTCGTGGACCCAGACGCCGGCCAGGTCCTCGACGGACATCCGGTCCACGAAACCGGGCGAGACGTAGCAGCGCCAGTGCCGGTCGACGGCCATCGTCGGCACGTGCCGCGACTCGACCGTGTGGAGGGCGAAGAGGGCCGTGGCGAGGTAGGGGCGGACGCGGGCCGCGTAGAGGCGGGCGGCGAACAGCTTGTCGACGTCGAGAGCGCCCAGTCCAGTTGCTGCCGTCGTGCTCATCGGCCGCCCTTCACGGCCGTGGCGGCGCGGTCCGCCCGCTGCGACAGGGCCACCACTCCGGCGAGTCGCTCGATGGACGCGGGCACGTCCCAGTCGTCGCGGCGCAGCGAGGCGAGGGTGGTCGCGGGGACGACGACCAGGTCCGGGGCGCCGGTCTCCAACGCCCGGACCAGCACCGCCCACGCCGCGTCCCAGCGGGCCCGGTCGGGACGGTTGCGGACCGCGGCCACCACGCCGTCGAGCACGGCCTGGCGCAGATCCCCGCGCGCGGGCAGCTCCCCGGCCGTCGGGTCGGCGAGGAAGATCTCGGGGTCGGGAAGGTCCATCCGGTCCACGCAGGCCAGCAGTTCCAAGCCCGGACCGTCCCCCACCGTGCCCCTGACCAGCTGGGACAGCACCTCCCGCGAGGAACCGGCCGCGGTCGCGAACGCGATCAGGCTCATCGCCATCTCCCAGCTCCGGGGCGACGGCCAGGCGCCACCGCGCCGCGTCTCGCTGCTGGGCAGTTGGTGGACGAGCTTGGGCCGCCCGGTGAGCAGCCCGCACACCGCGCGGCGCGCGAAGTCCACGGCCTCGGGCAGCTTCTCCGGGTCGAGCCGGGGCAGGGTCGCCCGCGGCCAGGTCCCGCCGAGTCCGCGTACGACGACCTCGTGGTCGTGCGTCCAGTGCAGGTGCACGAACCGGTTCGCGAGCGGCGGGCTCAGCTCCCAGCCGTCGGCCGCCGAGGACCGCGGGTTGGCGGCGGCCACGATCCGCACCCCGGGCGGCAGCCGCAGCGCGCCGATCCGCCGCTCCAGCACCAGCCGCAGCAGCGCGGCCTGCACGGCCGGCGGCGCGGTGGACAACTCGTCCAGGAACAACAGCCCCCGCCCCGCCCGCACGAGCCGTACGGCCCAGTCCGGCGGCGCCATCGGGACGCCCTGCTCGGCCGGATCGTCGCCCACGACGGGCAGCCCGGAGAAGTCGGACGGCTCGTGCACGCTGGCGATCACCGTGGTCAACGGCAGGTCCAGCGCGGCGGCGAGCTGCGTCAGGGCGGCCGTCTTGCCGATACCGGGCTCGCCCCACAACAGCACGGGGAGGTCGGCGGCGACGGCCAGGGTCAGGGCCTCCAGCTGGGTGTCGGGGCGGGGTTCGGTGGCGGTGTCGCGCAGGAGGGTCAACAGGTCCTCGGCGACGTCGAGTTGGGCGGGTGAGGGGATGGGGTCGGCGGGGTTGAGGGCGGCGTACAGGGTGCGTGTGGGCATATGGGGTCACCTTTGGGGTTGAAGTGGGGCGTGGGTGAGGGCAGGGGCGAAGGCGCCCTGTGCGGTCAGTGGCCGGTGGTGCGGCGGGGGTTGGGCTTCTGGGCGCGGGAGAGTCCCGGGAAGAAGTGGCCGGATCGGGGTCCGGGTCCGGTCAGTCCCGCCCTGAACAGCCCGTACGCGAGCCGCCGTTCGGCCGCCGCGTGCAGTTCGTCCCGCAGCGCGCCACCGCGCAGCACGGCCTCGGGCCCGAGCAGCCCTTCTACGACGGCCAGCGCACCGGCGGTGTCGCCGTGGACGAGCCGTTCGCTGACGCCGGTGAGGCAGTCGGGGCGGCGATGGGCGTCGTCGATGGCCCGCAGACAGGGCAACGGCGTACCGGTCAGCGCGACCAGCAGTTCCTCGCGCCCGACCTCGACCGGATCGTGGTCCAGGGGCGCCAGGACGCCGTCCACCAGACCGATCCGGTGCAGGGCGCCCCGGCATTCGACCAGGTGCGGCCGAACCGCCCGGTCCGGCACCGGCGCGGAATCCTCCGGCGGCGGACGGCCCGGTACGAGCGCGGCGGCGACCAGCGGATGCAACTGATCGGCGTCGATCTCGCCGGTGCGGAGCAGCTCCAGATCGGGCAGCACCCAGGTCGCCGCGTCGGGCAGGACGGGTAGCGCGGCGGCACTGCCGTCCGTAGGCGCGGGGTCGAGCCGCAGGGTGTCCCCGGCCGGATCCGGGGTCAGCGCCAGCCGGTGCCGGGAACCGAGCCGTACGACGACGGGACCGGCCGCCCGCCCCTCCGCGCGGAGCAGGATCGCCGCCTCGGCCGCCCACCGGTCGACGGCGCAGCGGAGACCCTCCGGCACCGGCTCCGGAACCTCCAACTGGTCCGGTGTTTCCGGCCGTTCGGCCCCGGACCGGGCTCGCAGCTCACCGCTTCTCCCCGCGTCCCACAGATGCCGGTGCAGGTCGAGGCGGAACGAGCGGCTGGGCCGGGGATGCGGATGCCGGCGGGCGTCGGCGTCGCGGCGGGTGCCGTCCCACAGGGCGAGGCTGATCCGCTGGCCGCCGTCCGCCCAGGCCGGTGGCGTCCGGACCACGAGGTGCGGCGGGCCGGTGGCATCGTCGTCGGCGCCGTAGCGGACCAGGGTGAGGGTCAGTCCCGGGCGCAGCAGGCCGTCCGGGGCGATCCTCGGGAGGTGCCAGCGGAGCAGGTCGGGGGCGAGGCTGCGGAGGTCGGCGCGGACCCGGGCGGCGACTTCCCGGCCGTGGGCGCGCGCTACGGAACGTAGGTCGAGATCGACGTCGACGCGGGCGGCGGCGCAGGCGCCCGCCCAGTCACCGGCATCACGGCGGGCCGTGGCCGTCTCGATCATGGAGGGCGGCACGGCGAACTCGCGCACGCGCGGCCAGAAGGAACGCGGGGAATCCTCGTTCGCGGGGTGAAGGTGCATCAGCACTCACCTTGCGCGGACAGGACCCCCATTCTGTGAACAGAGTGAGTGGTCATCGCGGGGAGCATAACCGCCCCGTCCGCGATCTGCCAGGGAAATACGGGGGCGTGCTTCGGCGGGCACCGGCATACAGTGGATGCGGGTTCAGGGCGTCTCTGGGGGTTGTGGACGTGGCGGACGACGGACCGGTCGAGCACGGCTACCCGCACCTCGAGACGGTGCGGGACGCCATCACCGCGCTCTACAAGCGGTTGTCCTACGACACCGTCCAGACGTTCGCGACCAGCGTGGCCCCCGTCGACGTGGCGTTCGGCGACACGGACGACCTGCACCTGGGCGCGCAGCGGGTGGCCCGCGAGATGGTCCGGCACTACCGGCTCCCCGACGCCCGGCCGATCATCAGCTTCCGTGAGATGACCCATGCCGCGAACGTCGAACTCACCGCAGGGCCCGAGTACTTCATCGAGTTGAACGACCGGTTCCGCACGCACAGGCGGGACATCGGCGCGGCTCTCGCGCACGAGGTGATGCACGTCTATCTGCACCGCCTCGACCTGTCCTTCCCCGGCACCCGTGAGAACGAGATCCTCACGGACACGGCGGCGACGTATCTGGGCGCGGGGTGGCTGCTGCTGGACGCGTACCGGGAGGACTCGGCGTCCTCGCAGAAACTCGGCTATCTCACGCCGGAGGAGTTCGGGTACGTCCTCGCGAAGCGGGCCCTGGTCTTCGGCGAGGATCCCTCCGTGTGGTTCACCAGTCCCCAGGCCTACACGGCGTACGTCAAGGGCATGGCCCAGGCCCGGCGTGACGAGCAGCAGCCGCCGTTGACCGCGGCGGGGTGGGCGGGGCGGCGCCGGTACGCCCATGACCGACGGCATGCACCCGGGCCGGGTTCTCCTCAGTCAGGCGTGCCGTACGCCTTCAGCGGGGACCGGGGTGGCAGCCTTCGGGTGTCCTTCCCGTGCCCTACGTGTCATCAGCGCATCCGGGTGCCGGTGCGGGGGCGGGTACGGGCGAGGTGTTCTCTGTGCCGGACGGTGCTGGAGTGCGACACGTAGGTTGAAGTGCCGGGTGTGTTCAGGATGTTGACGAGGGCGGGCGGCGTCGCTGCGGGCGTCCTGGGGGCTCCGCCCCAGCCCCCGGGCCTATGCCCACCCACCGCCCGTGCGGGTCGGCTGAGAAGTGGACCAAGAAGCGCCCTCTTCGCTTACGCCCCGTAAACCGCCCCCGGAATCTCCGCCTCCCCCAGCAGCTTCAACATCACCTCCCCCACCTCCCCCACACCCCACCGCGCCCCCTTGTCCACACTCGGCCCCACCCTCCACCCCTCCATAACAGCGATCCGCCCACCCTCAGCCTCAAAAACCCGCCCGGTGACCCCAGCACTGGCCCCGGACCCCAGCCACACCACCAACGGCGACACGTTCTCCGGCGCCATCACATCGAACCCGGAGCCGGGCGCGGCCATGGTCTCCGCGAAGGTGTGTTCCGTCATGCGGGTCCGCGCCGCGGGGGCGATCGCGTTGACCTGGACTCCGTAGCGGGCGAGTTCGGCCGCCGCGACCAGGGTCAGGCCGATGATGCCGGCCTTGGCGGCGCTGTAGTTGCCCTGCCCGACCGAGCCCAACAACCCTGCCCCGCTACTGGTGTTGACGATCCGGGCGACCGGGGTTCGGCCCGCTTTCGTCTCCGCCCGCCAGTGCGCCGCCGCGTGTTTCAGGGGCAGGAAGTGCCCCTTCAGATGGACCCGCATCACCGCGTCCCAGTCGTCCTCGTCGAGGTTGACGAGCATCCGGTCGCGCAGGTAACCCGCGTTGTTCACCAGGGTGTCGAGCCGGCCGTAGGTCTCCAGCGCGGTCGCGACCAGGGACGCGGCACCCGCGGCCGTGGCGATGTCGCCACCGTGGGCCACCGCCTCGCCGCCCGCCGCGCGGATCTCGGCGACGACCTGTGCGGCCGGGCTGTCGGGGTCCGGGGTGCCGTCGAGGCCGACGCCGAGGTCGTTGACGACGACCCGGGCGCCCTCGGCGGCGAAGGCGAGGGCATGGGCACGGCCGAGCCCCCGCCCCGCGCCGGTGACGACGACGACCCGTCCGTCACAGATTCCGCTCATCTCGATCACCCTTCAACTCGCTTCCCTTTGTTGGCAGTTGCCGCGTCCAGGAACGCCGGTCGCTCCCCGCCCCCGTGCACCAGAAGGCTCGCCCCGCTGATGTAGGCGGCGGAGGGCGAGGCCAGGAAGACCGCCGCCGCGCCGATGTCGGAGGGGTCGGCGAGCCGGCCGAGCGGGACGGTCCGGGAGACGGCCTCGATCGCGTCCTCGCCGCCGTAGTGGAGGTGGGACAGCTCCGTGCGGACCATGCCGACGACGAGCGTGTTGACGCGGATGTCAGGTGCCCACTCCACCGCCATCGAACGGGCCAGGTTCTCCAGACCGGCCTTGGCCGCCCCGTACGCCGCCGAACCGGGCGAGGGCCGGCTGCCGCTGACGCTGCCGATCATCACGACCGAGCCCTTGGCCCGCTGGAGGTGTTCGTACGCGGCGAGGGACGCGGTGAGCGGGGCGAGGAGGTTCAACTCGATGATCCGCGCGTGCCGTTCGGCCTCCGCGTCGACGAGTGGGCGGTACGGCGCGCCGCCCGCGTTGTTGACGAGCACGTCGAGTCGGGGCAGCGCGGCGAAGAACTCCCGTACTGCGTCCGGGTCGCGGAGGTCGAGGGGCCTGAACTCCGTTCCCTCGACCGGGTCTTCGGGCGGTCTGCGGGCACAGGTCAGCACGTCGGCACCGGCCTCGACGAAGGCCCGTGCGATACCGGCGCCGACGCCTCGGGTGCCGCCGGTGACGAGGACGGTTCTGCCGGCGAGCGGGGCGTCACGCGAGTTGTCCACAGGGCGATCGTCGGCAGGGTGGTTGTCCACAGGGCCTCCCGCTCGGATTCTCCGGCTGCTAGCTTCGAAGCCTCGCACCTAACAAATGTTTGGTGGAAAGGTAGCTGATGCATCCATGGGTGTCTCCACCTCAACCTCGACAAAGGGGCCCGATAAAAAAGGCGTCGCCGTCGTCACGGTCGACTACCCACCGGTGAACGCGCTGCCGGTGGACGGCTGGTTCGCCCTGGCCGACGCCGTCCGCGCGGCCGGGCGCGACCCCGATGTGCGCTGTGTGGTGCTGGCGGCCGAGGGGCGGGGTTTCAACGCGGGCGTGGACATCAAGGAGATACAGGCGCGGGGGCGGTCGGCCCTGGTCGGGGTGAACCGGGGCTGTTTCGAGGCGTTCGCGGCGGTGTACGAGTGCGAGGTGCCGGTCGTCGCGGCCGTGCAGGGGTTCTGTCTGGGCGGGGGCATCGGGCTGGTCGGGAACGCGGACGTGATCGTGGCGAGCGAGGACGCCACCTTCGGCCTGCCCGAGCTGGACCGGGGCGCCCTGGGCGCCGCCACGCATCTGGCCCGGCTGGTCCCCCAGCACCTGATGCGCGCCCTGTACTACACCTCGCGCACGGCGACGGCGGCCGAGCTGCACGCGCACGGCTCGGTCTGGCGGGTCGTACCACGCGCCGAACTCCTGCCCTCCGCCCTGGAGTTGGCGGCCGAGATAGCCGCCAAGGACGGCGAGCTGATCCGCCTCGCCAAGTCCGCGATCAACGGCATCGACCCCGTCGACGTCCGCCGCAGCTACCGCTTCGAACAGGGCTTCACCTTCGAGGCCAACGTCAGCGGGGTGGCGGACCGGGTGCGTGACACGTTCGGAAAGGAGGGTGGTGAGCGGTGACCGACAAGACGATGACCGCCGACGAGGTCGTCTCCCGGCTGGCGAGCGGCATGACCCTCGGCATCGGCGGCTGGGGCTCGCGCCGCAAACCCATGGCCCTGGTACGGGCGTTGCTCCGCTCCGACCTCACCGACCTCACCGTCGTCTCCTACGGCGGCCCGGACGTCGGCATGCTCGCGGCGGCCGGCCGCATCCGCAAGCTGGTGGCCGCGTTCGTCACCCTCGACTCGATCCCCCTCGAACCGCACTACCGCGCGGCACGCGAGAGCGGGGCGTTCGAGCTGATGGAGGTCGACGAGGGCATGTTCATGTGGGGTCTGCGCGCCGCCGCGAACCGGCTGCCGTTCCTGCCGGTGCGCGCAGGCATCGGCTCGGACGTCATGCGGGTCAACCCCGGCCTGCGGACGGTCACTTCACCGTACGACGACGGGGAGACGTTCGTCGCGATGCCGGCCCTGCGCCTGGACGCGGCCCTGGTCCACGTCAACCGCGCCGACCGGCTGGGCAACGGGCAGTACCTGGGCCCTGACCCGTACTTCGACGACCTGTTCTGCGAGGCGGCGGACGCGGCCTACCTCTCCTGCGAACGGATCGTGGACACAGCCGAGTTGACGAAGGAGGCCCCGCCCCAGTCCCTGCTCGTCAAGCGGCTGAACGTGACCGGAGTCGTCGAGGCCCCCGGCGGCGCCCACTTCACCTCGTGCGCTCCCGACCACGGCAGGGACGAGGCCTTCCAGCGGCTGTACGCGACGACCCCCTGGGCGGAGTTCGCCGAGCGCTTCCTGGCCGGTGACGAACAGAGCTATCAGTCGGCGGTGCGGAACTGGCAGGAGGAGCAAGGGTGATGGACGTATCGCGTAGGGACGTACCGCGTACGGACGTACGGCGTGCCGAGTACTGCGTGATCGCCTGTGCGGAGGCGTGGCGTGACGCCGGGGAGATCCTGGCCAGCCCGATGGGGTTCATCCCGTCCGTCGGGGCCCGGCTGGCCCGGCTCACCTTCGCGCCGGATCTCCTGCTCACCGACGGCGAGGCGATGCTCGTCCGCCCGGACGGGACACCGGAGGGCTGGTTGCCGTACCGGCAGCATCTGGCCCTGGTGTCCGGCGGGCGGCGGCACGTGATGATGGGCGCGAGCCAGATCGACCGGTACGGCAACCAGAACATCTCGTGCGTAGGCGACTGGGCGCGCCCGAAGCGGCAGTTGCTCGGGGTGCGCGGGGCGCCGATCAACACGCTGAACAATCCGACCAGTTACTGGATACCCCGGCACTCACCCCGGGTGTTCGTGGAGAAGGTCGACATGGTGTGCGGGGTGGGGTACGACCGGGTCGCCGAGCACCTGGGGACGGCCCGCTTCCACCGCGTCCCCCGGGTCGTCTCCGACCTCGGTGTCTTCGACTTCGCGACCCCCGACCACTCGATGCGGCTGGCCTCGCTGCATCCGGGCGTCACAGTGGCACAGGTCAGAGAGGCGACGGGCTTCGAACTCGCCGTCCCGGACGAGGTGCCGTCGACCCGCGAACCCACCCCGGACGAGTTGCGGCTGATCCGTGAAGTGATCGACCCGGCCGACACCCGGCTCAGAGAAGTGAGTTCGTGATGGAGACCGCGCTGACCCGGCTGGTCGGGGTCCGGCATCCGATCGTGCAGACGGGGATGGGGTGGGTGGCGGGACCGCGCCTGGTGTCGGCCACGGCGAACGCGGGCGCGCTGGGCATCCTCGCCTCCGCGACCATGACCACCGACCGGCTCCGGGACGCGGTCCGCGAGGTCAAGTCCCGTACGCGGGAGCCGTTCGGGGTGAATCTGCGCGCGGACGCGACCGACGCCGGCGACCGGGTGCGGATCATCATCGAGGAGGGCGTACGGGTCGCGTCCTTCGCGCTCGCGCCGTCCGCCGAGCTGATCGCCGAGCTGAAGGAGGCGGGGGTCGTCGTGATCCCGTCGATCGGGGCGCGGCGGCACGCGGAGAAGGTCGCGGCGTGGGGCGCGGACGCGGTGATCGTGCAGGGCGGGGAGGGCGGCGGCCACACCGGGGAGGTGGCGACGACGGTGTTGTTGCCGCAGGTCGTGGACGCGGTGGACATACCGGTCGTAGCTGCCGGCGGCTTCTTCGACGGGCGGGGCCTGGTCGCGGCGCTGGCCTACGGAGCGGCGGGCGTCGCCATGGGCACCCGCTTCCTCCTCACCTCGGACTCGACGGTCCCGGACGCGGTGAAGGCGGCCTATCTGGCGGCGACGGTCAAGGACGTCACGGTCACGAGAGCGGTCGACGGCCTCCCCCACCGCATGCTCCGCACCGAACTGGTCGACGCCCTGGAGAACTCCGGCCGTACGAGAACCCTGCTCCAGGCGATACACCGGGCAGCGGGCTTCCGCCGCCTGTCCGGCCTGACCTGGCGACGGATGATCCGCGACGGCCTCGCCATGAAACACGGCAAGGACCTGACCTGGAGCCAGGTGCTGCTCGCCGCGAACACGCCGATGCTGCTCAAGGCGTCGATGGTGGACGGGCGCACGGACCTCGGGGTGATGGCCTCCGGGCAGGTCGCCGGGGTGATCGAGGATCTGCCGTCGTGTGCGGAGCTGGTGGCGCGGGTGATGAAGCAGGCCGACGAGGTGCTGTGGACGCTGGTCCGGGCCGACTCCTGAACCGCCCCTCAACTGATGGGCGCCTCACAGCCGTTCGATGATCGTCACGTTGGCCTGGCCGCCGCCCTCGCACATGGTCTGGAGGCCGAACCGGCCGCCGGTGCGCTCCAGTTCGTGCAGGAGGGTGGTCATGAGCTTGACGCCGGTCGCGCCGAGGGGGTGGCCGAGGGCGATCGCACCGCCGTTGACGTTGACCTTCTCCGGGTCCGCGCCCGTCTCCTTCAGCCAGGCGAGGACGACGGGCGCGAAGGCCTCGTTGATCTCGACGAGGTCGATGGCGTCGATGGAGAGGCCGGTCTTCTTCAGGGCGTGGGCGGTGGCCGGGATGGGGGCCGAGAGCATGCGGATGGGGTCCTCGCCCCGGACGGAGAGGTGGTGGACGCGGGCGCGGGGCGTCAACCCGTGTTCGCGTACCGCCCGTTCCGAGGCCAGCAGCATCGCCGCCGCGCCGTCGGAGACCTGGGAGGAGCACGCGGCGGTGATGGTGCCGCCGTCGACGACGGGTTTCAGGCCGGCCATCTTCTCCAGTGAGGTGTCCCGGCGCGGGCCCTCGTCGACCGCGACCGCGCCGTAGGCGACCGTCTCGCGTTCGAAGCGGCCCTCGTCGATGGCGCGCAGGGCACGCCGGTGGGAGCGGAGGGCGAACTCCTCCTGGTCCTGCCTGCTGATGCCCCACTTCGCGGCGATCATCTCGGCGCCGGCGAACTGGTTGACGGGCCGGGTCCCGTACCGCGCGCGCCAGCCCTCGCTGCCCGCGAAGGGGCCGTCGGTGAGGCCGAGCGGTTCGGCGGCCTGGCGGGAGGCGAAGGCGATGGGGATGAGGGACATGTTCTGGACGCCGCCCGCGACGACGAGGTCCTGGGTGCCGGACAGCACGCCCTGCGCCGCGAAGTGCACGGCCTGCTGGGAGGACCCGCACTGCCGGTCCACCGTCACGCCCGGCACCTCCTCGGGCAGCCCGGCCGCCAGCCAGGCGGTCCGCGCGATGTCCCCGGCCTGCGGCCCCACCGCGTCCAGACACCCGAAGACGACGTCCTCGACGGCGGCGGGATCGATCCCCGAGCGCGTGACCAGTTCCTTGAGCACATGCGCCCCGAGGTCGGCCGGATGCACCCCGCTCAGCCCTCCCCGGCGCCGCCCGACCGGCGTACGGACCGCTTCGACGATATAGGCCTCGGCCATGCCAACTCCCCATCCAGACCTGTGAGTTATGTGCGTACGGCGATCCCGTCCAGCACCATCGACAGGTACTGCCGGGCGATCTCCTCCGCGCTGTGCTGTCCGCCCGGCCGGTACCAGGACGCGGCGACCCACACCGTGTCCCGGACGAACCGGTAGGTGAGCCGGACGTCGAGGTCGGCCCGGAAGACCTGGGCGGCGACCCCGCGCTCCAGCGTGGACAGCCACGCCTTCTCGAACTTGCGCTGCGACTCGGCGAGGAACGCGAACCGCTCCTGCGCGACCAGGTGCTTGCTCTCCTTCTGGTAGATCGCGACGGCGGCGCGGTGCCGGTCGATCTCCCGGAACGACTCGGTGACCAGGGCCTCCAGCGTCTCCCGCGGGCTCAACTCGGCGTCCAGGACGGTGTCGTAGCCGCCCCAGAGTTCGTCGAGGAAGGTCCGCAGGATCTCCTCCAGCATCGATTCCTTGGAGTCGAAGTGGTAGTAGAGGCTGCCCGCGAGCATGCCCGCGTGGTCGGCGATCTTCCGTACGGTGGTGGCGTTGTACCCCTGCTCGGCGAAGACCTCGGCCGCCGTGTCGAGGAGTTCACGACGGCGGGCCGGAGCGGCGGTCACCGGGGGTTTCTTCTTGGTCGGCACGGCACCATTGTCGTGCCAGAGCCTTGGTCTCTCACGCCGCTACGCATGCTGACTGCTCACCGAGACGACCTCGCCGGTCATGTACGAGGAGTAGTCCGAGGCCAGGAACACGATCACGTTGGCCACCTCCCAGGGCTCCGCGTACCGCCCGAAGGCCTCACGCGCGGTGAGTTCGGCCAGCAGCTCGGGTGTCGTCACCTTCACCAGGTGCGGGTGCATGGCGAGGCTCGGCGAGACCGCGTTGATCCGCACCCCGTACCCGGCGGCCTCGATCGCCGCGCACCGGGTCAGCGCCATCACGCCCGCCTTGGCCGCCGCGTAGTGCGCCTGCCCGGCCTGGGCGCGCCAGCCGACGACGGAGGCGTTGTTGACGATCACCCCGCCGCCGCTTTCGCGCATCGCGCGCAGGGCCGCCCGGGTGCACCGGAACGTGCCGTTCAACGTCACGTCCAGCACCCTCGACCACTGCTCGTCGGTCATGTCGACGAGGTCCGAAGTCCCGCCCAGGCCGGCGTTGTTGACGACGACGTCCAGCCGCCCGTGCGCGGCGACGGCCGCGTCGAACAGGGCTTGCACCTGGGCCTCGTCGGTCACATCGCACGGCAGCGCGGCGACCGACTCCGACCCGAACTCACCGGCCAGCTCGGCCTCGTACTCCTTCAGCCGCCGCGTGTGCGCGTCGCTGATCAGCACCCGCGCACCCTCCTCAAGGAAGCGGCGCGCGGTGGCCCCGCCGATGCCCGCGCCGGCGGCGGCGGTCACGACGGCGGTGCGCCCCTTCAGCAGCCCGTGCCCGGGGACGTATGCCGGACTCTCGACGCCTGTCATACGGCCACGCTAACCTACCAAACACTTGTTAGGGAAGGATGGGCGGTCAATGGACCTGGACTTCACGCCCGGCCAGGAGGCGTTCCGCGCCGAGGCCCGCGCCTGGCTGCGCGCACACGTGCCGACCGTCCCGCTCCCCTCCCTGGAAACGGCCGACGGCTTCGCCGCGCACCGCGCCTGGGAGGCCCGACTCGCCGCGGACCGTTGGTCGGTGGTGTCCTGGCCCGAGGAGTACGGCGGCCGGGGCGTGGACATCGTGCGGTGGCTGGTCTTCGAGGAGGAGTACTACGCGGCGGGCGCGCCGGGCCGGGTCGGCCAGAACGGCATCAACCTGCTCGCCCCGACCCTCTTCGACCACGGCACACGGGAGCAACGCGCGCGCGTGCTGCCCTCGATGGCGACCGGCGAGGTGGTGTGGGCCCAGGCGTGGTCGGAGCCGGAGGCGGGATCCGACCTGGCCTCGCTCACCTCGCGCGCGGTGCGCACGGGCGGGGGCTGGCTGTTGAACGGCCAGAAGACCTGGTCGTCACGGGCGGCCTTCGCGGACCGCGCCTTCGGCCTGTTCCGCAGCGAGTTGGACACCCCGAAGCCCCAACAGGGCCTGACCTACCTGATGTTCGACCTGCGCGCACCCGGCGTCACGGTCCGCCCGATCGGCCGCCTGGACGGGAAACCGGCCTTCGCGGAACTCTTCCTGGACGAGGTGTTCGTCCCCGACGAGGACGTCATCGGCGAGCCGGGCCAGGGCTGGCGGGTCGCCATGTCGACGGCGGGCAACGAGCGAGGGCTCACCCTCCGCTCCCCCGGCCGTTTCCTCGCCTCCGCCGACCGCCTCCTCAACCTCTGGCGCGCGCAGGGCAGTTCGCAGACTATGCGCGACCAGGTGGCCGACGCGGTGATCGGCGCCCGCGCCTACCAGCTCTTCACCTACGCCAACGCCTCCCGTTTCCTCGACGGCGAGTCCATCGGCCCGGAGTCCAGCCTGAACAAGGTCTTCTGGTCCGAGTACGACATCGCGCTGCACGAGACGGCCCTCGAACTGCTCGGCGAGGAAGGCGAGTTGGCGGACACCGACTGGGCCGAGGGCTATGTCTTCTCCCTCGCGGGCCCCATCTACGCCGGTACGAACGAGATCCAGCGCGACATCATCGCCGAGCGCCTGCTCGGCCTGCCGAAGGGCCGCCGCTGATGCGCTTCCTCCTCGACCCCGAACAGCGGGCGTTCGCCGACTCGTTGAACGCGATGCTGACGGCGGCGGACACCCCGTCGGTCGTACGGTCCTGGAGTCGCGGCGAGCATGCGAGCGGGCGGGCGCTGTGGCGCCGTATCGCGGGGGCGGGGGTGTTCGCGCTGGCGGTGCCCGAGGCGTACGAGGGGCTGGGCCCCCTGCCCGTCGAACTCGCCGTGGCGTTCGTGGAGTTGGGGCGGCACGCGGTTCCGGGACCGTTGGTGGAGACGGTCGCGGCGGCGGCGTTGCTGACCGCCCTGGACGACTCGGCTCCGGCCAAGCGGCTGCTGCCCGCGCTGGCCTCCGGCGAGTCGACGGCAACGCTGGCGACGGGGCGGTACGCGCTGGACGCGGACATGGCGGACGTACGGCTGGCAGCCCGGGCGGCAAGGACGGCGCGGGATCCGATGGGACAGGCCGCCGAGTTGCGGCTCGGACCCCCGCCCGGGCACACAGTCTCGGCGGCCGAGCCCTACGCGTCCCTCGACCCCGCCCGCCGTCTCTTCTCCACCCCCACCGGCGGTGAACTCCTCGCCGTCGGCCCGCACGTGGCCGCCGCCGTCGCCCATGCCCTCACCTGGGCCCGGCTCGCCACCGCCGCCCAAGCTCTCGGTGTCGGGCTCGCGTTGCTCGACAGGACCGTGGCCTACGTCAAGCAGCGCAGCCAATTCGGGGTCCCCATCGGCTCGTTCCAGGCGGTCAAGCATCAACTGGCCGATGCGAAGGTCGCGTTGGAGTTCGCGCGCCCGCTGCTTTTCGGCGCCGCGCTCACCATGACGGAGTCGGACGTGGCCGCGGCCAAGGTCACGGCGTGCGAGGCGGCGTACAGGACCGCCCGTACGGCACTTCAGCTGCACGGCGCGATCGGCTACACCGCCGAGTACGACCTGTCGCTGTGGCTGACCAAGGCCCGTTCCCTGCGCGGGAGTTGGGGCAGCCCGGGCGAATGCCGGGCCGCCGTACTCGGTGTTCCCAGTGACGTCAGTGGTGATGGTCGCCGCTGGTGAGTTCCTTGTACTCCTCCGCCGTCGGCTTCGGGATGCGGGCCTCGGGGCCGAACATCGCCTTGGCGAGCCGGGCCCGTACCCGCTGACCGCCCTTGACCTGCCGCTCGACACCGTTCGCGTCGACGAGCGGGCCGATCGCGTACGGCGGTTCCTGCTCGTGCTGGGTGAGCGTGAACCGCTCGTCCGGGGTGAGGGGTTCGTGGACCTCGACGTACTCGCCGTGCGGCAGCATCTTGATGAGGCCGGACTCGCGGCCGTGCAACACCTTGTCCCGGTCCCGGCGTTGGAGCCCGAGGCAGACCCGCTTGGTGATCAGGAACGCGGCGACCGGCATGACGAAGAAGGAGACCCGCACGAACCAGGTGATCGCGTTGATGGAGAGATTCAGATGCGTGGCCACGACGTCGTTGCCGCCGCCGATCAGCAGCACCGCGTACAGGCTGAGCCAGGCGACCCCGAGCCCGGTGCGCACGGGCATGTTGCGCGGCCGGTCCAGGATGTGGTGTTCGCGTCTGTCGCCGGTGATCCAGGCCTCGATGAACGGGTAGGCGCCGATGGCGGCGAGGATCAGCGGGAAGAGCGTGAAGGGGATGAAGACGCCCAACTCCAGTGTGTGGCCCCAGGCGTTGAGCTCCCACCCGGGCATGACCCGGATCAGCCCCTCGGAGAAACCGAGGTACCAGTCGGGCTGGGCGCCGGTCGTCACCAGGTCCGGCCGGTACGGCCCGAACGCCCACACGGGGTTGATGCTGGCGATCCCGCCCATGATCGCGAGGACACCGAAGACGAGGAAGAAGAAGCCGCCCGCCTTGGCCATGTAGACCGGCAGGAACGGCATGCCGACCACGGACTTCTGGTTGTGTCCGGCCCCGGGATACATGGTGTGTTTGTGGTAGAAGACCAGGATCAGGTGCGCGACCACCAGGCCCAGCATGATCCCCGGCAGCAGCAGGACGTGGACCGGGAAGAGCCGCGAGATGATGTCGTGTCCCGGGAACTCCCCGCCGAAGAGGAACATCGACATGTACGTGCCGACGATCGGCACGGACAGGATCGCGCCGTCCGCGAAGCGGATGCCGGTGCCGGACAGCAGGTCGTCGGGGAGCGAGTAGCCGGTCAGCCCGGTGATGATGCCGAGGAACAACAGGGTCCAGCCGAACACCCAGTTGATCTCGCGCGGCTTGCGGAACGCGCCGGTGAAGAACACCCGCATCATGTGGATGAGCATGCCGGCGATGAAGACGACGGCCGCCCAGTGGTGGATCTGCCGGATCAGCAGCCCGCCGCGCACGTCGAAGCTGATGTCGAGCGTGGACGCGAAGGCCCGGGTCATCGGGATGCCGTTCAACGGCGCGTACGAACCGTGGTAGATGACCTCGACGCCGCTCGGCTCGAAGAACAGGGTGAGATAGACGCCGGTGAGGATCAGGATGATGAAGCTGTAGAGGCAGATCTCGCCCAGCATGAAGGACCAGTGGTCCGGGAAGACCTTGCGCATATTGGACTTGGCGATCGCGTACAGCCCGAGCCGCCCGTCGGCCCAGTCGGCGAGCTTCTCCCCTTTTCCGGCCGCGTCGGGCCGTCCGGCACCCACCGCTCCGTTCACCGATCGTGCGCCGTCCATACGTTGGCCGCCCTCCCCGTCGGATCACCCCACAGGGTGCCACGAGGTCCCGGCTAAGCCAACGGTGCGTCAGCGGGCAATGACAGCCCGATCACGGCGGTACGACCCCGGGCGTGCAGCACCGCCTCCTCATCGCCCAACCGCACGGCGTCGTACGGCCCGAGGGTCAGCCCGGCCACCTCGGCGGTCCCGTCGAGCGCCACCAGCAGAGCACCCGCGCACACGCGCAGCCGCCCGCGGACGACGGCCACCGTGGGGGCCGTAGAACCCGCGCCCCGGCGCCACATGACGTTGAGGTTGACGACCGGCCCGTCCAGCAACCGGCAGTCGGTCGGTACGTCGCCTCTGAAGTCCCGTGGTTCGTAACGGGTGTTGACGATCCACCGCTCTCCGCCGACGGTGAGATCCATGCCGGCGCCCTCGACGACGGTCAGGGTGCGGTCGACGTCGGGGAAGGCCGAGAACGGGCCGTCCGCCGCGACCTCGGCGAGGCTCACCCGCCATGCGAAGGCGTCCATGCCCGCGCCTTCGGGCCAGGCGGCGATCTCGCGCGTGACACCGCCACCGTTCTTCCAGGGCACGGCGGTTCGGGCCGAGGCGGGCAGGGCGCGGGTCACTGGACGAGCCCCCGCTCCCGTGCCGCCGCCAGCCACTGCGGGAACTCGCCCACCAGCCGGTCGTAGAGCTCCGCGTCGGACATCCTCAGCGGATCCGAACCGGCGTGGAAGAAGCCCGCGTTGTCGACCTCCCGCTTCTGCGGCACCGCCAACTCGTCGAGTTTGCGCAGGAATTCGAACTGCTTGCTCTTCGCGTCGCCGAACCCGACGAACTGCCAGAACAGCGGGAGCTTCGCCGCCTTGCACAAGTACCGTTCCGCGGCGAGCTTGTTGACGGGTCCGCCGTCGGTCTGGAAGACGACGAGGGCGGGGTCCTTGGCGCCGCTGTCGAGGTAGTGGTCGATGACGGCGTCCATGGCCAGGTGGTAGCTGGTCTTGCCCATGTGCCCGAGCCCGGCCACGATCCGTTCGATACGCCCCTGGTGGTCGGCGAGGGCGATGTCCGTGACGGCGTCGACGTCGGTCGAGAAGAATACGACCGGCACGGTCCCGTCGTCGTCGAGGTGCGCCGAGAGGCCCAACACCCGGTCGGCGAGCGCCTGCACGCTGCCGTCCTTGTAGTACGGCTTCATGGAGCCCGAGTAGTCGACCACGAGATACACGGCGGCCCGCTGCCCGTCCAGGCCGTGCCTGCGCAGCGAGACTCCGGCGCTCTTGTACAGGCTGACCAGCGCGGGCGCGGTCTCCTCGACCTTGCTGAGCGAGATCGCGGCCACGGGGGCTCCCTTCGGATCACGGCGAAAGGATCGAGGTTACGCCACGGAGGTCAGGCATTCGCAATGTCCCCCCAACCCTCGGAATAAGGGACGTAACCGCACTTACGCTGGGCCCCATGAAACGCGCCGGCGTCCTGATGCTCGCCGCCGTGCCCGTCGCCATAGCCGCGACGGCCTACGGCCTCTCACCCAACGCCCACACCGACCCGCGGCCCACGCACCCGTCCGCCGCGACCGAACGCAGAGCGCCCGAGGGCCTGGCCGCGCCGGCCATGAAGAACCTCGCCCAGGAGCTGGTGGCCAGCGCCGAGAACTCCACCCTCGACTGGCGCAGCGCGTACGCCTACATCCAGGACATCGGCGACGGACAGGGCTACACCGCGGGCATCATCGGCTTCTGCACCGGCACCCACGACCTGCTCGTCCTGGTCGAGCGCTACACCGCGGCCCACCCGGACAACGGCCTCGCCCGCTACCTCCCCGCCCTGCGCAAGGTCGACGGCACGGCCTCCCACGAGGGCCTGGACCCCGGCTTCCCGGCCGCCTGGCGCGCCGAGGCGAAGGTCCCGGCCTTCCAGGCGGCGCAGGACGCGGAGCGCGACCGCATCTACTTCGACCCGGCGGTCAGCACCGCCAAGCGCGACGGCCTGGGCCTCCTCGGCCAGTTCATCTACTACGACGCGATCGTCTTCCACGGCCCCGGCACGGACGGCTTCTACGGCATCCGGGAGCGCGCGATGCGGCAGGCGAAGACCCCGGCGGAGGGCGGCTCCGAGAAGGCGTACCTCAGCACCTTCCTCGACGTCCGCCGCGCCACCATGCGCGCCAAGCACCCCGGCATCGACACCACCCGCATCGACACGGCCCAGCGGAAGTTCCTGGAGGAGGGGAACCTGGAGCTGCGGACGCCGCTGGTGTGGAAGGTGTACGGGGAGACGTACAAGGTGCCGTAGAAGAGCGGGAGTCGGGCCCGGACATACGGCGACGCCCGCCGGGTCCGGTCGGGGACAAGGCAGGCGCCGTCTCGTGCTCCGCACGCCTTTGTGCGGACGTCTTTTGATGAACCGTCAGACCATCAACGCCCGGTCCGTCGGCCGGATCGGTGCCGGCAGTTCGCTGGCGCCGGTCAGGAAGCGGTCGACTCCGCGTGCGGCCGAGCGGCCCTCCGCGATCGCCCAGACGATGAGGGACTGGCCGCGGCCCGCGTCACCGGCGACGAAGACGCCGGGGACGTTGGTCTGGAAGTCGGCGTCGCGGGCGATGTTGCCGCGCTCGTCGAGGCTCAGGGCGAACTGGTCGACGAGGCCGTTCTCGCGGTCGGGGCCGGTGAACCCCATGGCCAGCGTGACCAGTTGGGCGGGGATCTTGCGCTCCGTGCCCGGCTTCTGGGTCAGCTTGCCCTCGACGAACTCGACCTCGACGAGGTGCAGCCACTGGACGTTGCCGTCCTCGTCGCCCTCGAAGTGGGTGGTGTTGACGGAGTAGACCCGCTCACCGCCCTCCTCGTGCGCGGAGGTCACCTTGTAGAGCATCGGGAAGGTCGGCCAGGGCTGCGCGACCGCGTTCCGCTCGTCGCCCGGTCGGGGCATGATCTCCAACTGGGTGACGGACGCGGCCCCTTGGCGGTGCGCCGTACCGACGCAGTCCGCGCCGGTGTCGCCGCCGCCGATGACGACGACGTGCTTGCCCTCGGCCGAGATCGGGGCGGTGACGTAGTCGCCCTCCTGGACCTTGTTCGACAGGGGCAGGTACTCCATCGCCTGGTAGACGCCGGTCAACTCCCGCCCGGGGACCGGGAGATCACGGGCGGTGGTGGAGCCGGCGGCGATGACGACCGCGTCGTAGCGCTTGCGGAGGTCGGTGGCCTTGAGGTCGCGGCCGATCTCGACGCCGGTGCGGAAGCGGGTGCCCTCCGCGCGCATCTGCTCGATACGCCGGTTGATGTGCCGCTTCTCCATTTTGAACTCGGGGATGCCGTAACGGAGAAGGCCCCCGACGCGGTCCGCGCGCTCGTAGACGGCGACGGTGTGGCCCGCCCGCGTGAGCTGCTGGGCGGCGGCGAGGCCCGCCGGGCCCGAGCCGATGACCGCGACGGTCTTGCCGGAGAGGCGCTCGGGGGCCTGCGGGGCGACGTCGCCCGTCTCCCACGCCTTGTCGATGATGGAGACCTCGACGTTCTTGATGGTGACCGGCGGCTGGTTGATGCCCAGCACGCAGGCCGCCTCGCACGGCGCGGGGCACAACCGCCCGGTGAACTCAGGGAAGTTGTTCGTCGCGTGCAGACGCTCCGACGCGGCCGTCCAGTCCTCGCGGTAGGCGTAGTCGTTCCACTCGGGGATCAGGTTCCCCAGCGGACAGCCGTTGTGGCAGAACGGGATGCCGCAGTCCATGCACCGGCCGGCCTGCTTGCCGATGATCGGCAGCAGCGAACCGGGGACGTAGACCTCGTTCCAGTCCTTGAGACGGACGTCCACGGGGCGGGACTTGGCGACCTCGCGCCCGTGGTTCAGAAAGCCCTTCGGGTCAGCCATTGATCGCCGCCTCCATCATCTTCTCGGTGATCTCGGTCTCGGAGAGACCCGCGAGCTCGGCGGCTTCCTTGGCGGCGAGCACTGCCTTGTACGCACTGGGGATGATCTTGCTGAAGCGCTCCACGGACACGGTCCACTCGGCGAGCAGCTTCTCGGCGACCGTGGAAGCGGTCTCCTCGGCGTGCCGGCGCACCACGTCGTGCAGCCACCGCTTGTCGTCCTCGTCCAACTCCCCTACGGCGCCCGCGTTCCCGACGTTGACGTTGTCGGGGTTCAGGTCGATGACGTAGGCGATGCCGCCGGACATGCCCGCCGCGAAGTTGCGGCCGGTCTCGCCCAGGACGACCGCCCGGCCGCCGGTCATGTACTCGCAGCCGTGGTCGCCCACGCCCTCGGAGACCACCGTGGCACCGGAGTTGCGGACACAGAACCGCTCGCCGGTACGGCCGCGCAGGAACAGCTCGCCGCCGGTCGCGCCGTAGGCGATGGTGTTGCCCGCGATGGTGGAGAACTCGGCGAGGTGGTCGGCGCCCCGGTCGGGGCGGACGATGACCCGGCCGCCCGAAAGGCCCTTGCCCACATAGTCGTTGGCGTCACCCTCAAGCCGCAGCGTGACACCGCGCGGGAGGAAGGCGCCGAAGGACTGGCCCGCCGAGCCGGTGAAGGTGATGTCGATGGTGTCGTCGGGCAGACCCGCGCCGCCGAACTTCTTCGTCACCTCGTGGCCGAGCATCGTGCCGACCGTGCGGTTGATGTTGCGGATCGCGACCTGCGCGCGGACCGGCTGGGCGTCGGTGGCGCTGGACGCGGCGAGGGCGTCGGCGGCGAGCTTGATCAGCTCGTTGTCGAGCGCCTTCTCCAGACCGTGGTCCTGCTTGATGACCTGGTGGAGGGCGGCGCCGTCCGGGAGTTCGGGGACGTAGAAGAGGGGGGCCAGGTCCAGGCCCTGCGCCTTCCAGTGGTCCACGGCTCGCTCGACGTCCAGCGTTCCCGCCTTGCCGACGGCTTCCTCGATGGTGCGGAAGCCCAGCTCGGCGAGGATCTCGCGGACCTCTTCGGCGATGAACCGGAAGAAGTTCACGATGTATTCGGCCTTGCCGGCGAACCGGTCGCGCAGCACCGGGTTCTGCGTGGCGATGCCGACCGGGCAGGTGTCGAGGTGACAGACGCGCATCATGACGCAGCCGGAGACGACGAGCGGCGCGGTCGCGAAACCGAACTCCTCGGCGCCGAGCAGCGCCGCGATGACGACGTCACGGCCGGTCTTCAGCTGACCGTCCGTCTGGACGACGATCCGGTCGCGAAGTCCGTTGAGCAGCAAGGTCTGTTGGGTCTCGGCGAGGCCCAACTCCCAAGGTCCACCGGCGTGCTTGAGAGACGTCAGCGGCGAGGCGCCCGTACCGCCGTCGTGGCCGGAGATGAGGACGACGTCCGCGTGCGCCTTGGAGACACCCGCGGCGACCGTGCCGACGCCGACCTCGGAGACCAGCTTCACGTGGATCCGCGCCTGCGGGTTCGCGTTCTTCAGGTCGTGGATCAGCTGGGCGAGGTCTTCGATGGAGTAGATGTCGTGGTGCGGCGGCGGCGAGATGAGGCCGACACCGGGGGTGCTGTGCCGGGTCTTGGCGACCCACGGGTAGACCTTGTGGCCGGGCAGCTGGCCGCCCTCGCCGGGCTTGGCGCCCTGGGCCATCTTGATCTGGATGTCGTCCGCGTTGACCAGGTACTCGGAGGTGACGCCGAAGCGGCCGGAGGCGACCTGCTTGATGGCGCTGCGCCGGGCCGGGTCGTAGAGCCGGTCCGCGTCCTCGCCGCCCTCACCGGTGTTGGACTTGCCGCCCAGCTGGTTCATGGCGATGGCGAGCGTCTCGTGCGCCTCCAGGGAGATGGAGCCGTAGGACATGGCGCCGGTGGAGAAGCGCTTGACGATGTCGGAGACGGACTCGACCTCGTCGATGGAGATCGACGGGCGGTCCGACTTGAAGCCGAACAGGCCGCGCAGCGTCATCAGCCGCTCGGACTGCTCGTTCACGCGGTCCGTGTACTTCTTGAAGATGTCGTAGCGGTTGGTGCGCGTCGAGTGCTGGAGGCGGAAGACCGTCTCCGGGTCGAACAGGTGCGGCTCGCCCTCGCGGCGCCACTGGTACTCGCCGCCTATGTCGAGGGCGCGGTGCGCGGGCGCGATGCCGCTGGCCGGGTACGCCTTCGCGTGCCGGGCGGCGACCTCCTTGGCGATGACGTCGATGCCGACGCCGCCGATCTTGGTGGCCGTACCGCTGAAGTAGCTGTTGACGAACTGCTCGTCCAGGCCGACCGCTTCGAAGACCTGGGCGCCCCGGTAGGAGGCGACGGTCGAGATGCCCATCTTGGACATGACCTTGAGGACGCCCTTGCCGAGCGCGTAGATCAGGTTGCGGATGGCCTGCTCGGCCTCGATGTCGGTGAGGAAGGTGCCCGCGCGGACGAGGTCCTCGACGGACTCCATCGCGAGGTACGGGTTCACGGCCGCGGCGCCGAAGCCGATGAGCAGGGCGACGTGGTGGACCTCGCGGACGTCACCGGCCTCCACCAGCAGGCCCACCTGGGTGCGCTGCTTGGTGCGGATGAGGTGGTGGTGGACGGCGGCGGTGAGCAGCAGCGAGGGGATCGGCGCGTGCTCGGCGTCGGAGTGCCGGTCCGAGAGGACGATCAGGCGGGCGCCGTTCTCGATGGCCGCGTCGGCCTCGGTGCAGATCTCGGCGAGCCGGGCGGCGAGGGAGTCGCCGCCGCCGGAGACCCGGTACAGGCCGGAGAGGGTCGCGGCCTTCATGCCGGGCATGTCGCCGTCGGCGTTGATGTGGATGAGCTTGGCCAGCTCGTCGTTGTCGATCACCGGGAAGGGCAGGGTGACGCTACGACAGGAAGCGGCCGTCGGCTCCAGCAGGTTGCTCGCCGGCCCGAGGGACGAGCGCAGGGAGGTCACGAGCTCTTCCCTGATCGCGTCCAGCGGCGGGTTGGTGACCTGCGCGAACAGCTGGGTGAAGTAGTCGAAGAGCAGACGCGGCCGGGCGGAGAGCGCGGCGATCGGCGAGTCGGTGCCCATCGAACCGATCGGCTCGGCACCGGCCTTGGCCATCGGCGCGAGGATGACGCGCAGCTCCTCCTCGGTGTAGCCGAAGGTCTGCTGGCGGCGGGTGACCGAGGCGTGGGTGTGCACGATGTGCTCACGCTCGGGCAGGTCGGACAGCTCGATCTCACCGGCTTCGAGCCAGTCGGCGTACGGCTTCTCGGCGGCGAGGCCGGCCTTGATCTCGTCGTCCTCGATGATGCGGTGCTCGGCGGTGTCCACGAGGAACATGCGGCCGGGCTGGAGGCGGCCCTTGCGGACGACCTTCGCGGGGTCGATGTCGAGGACGCCGACCTCGGAGCCGAGGACGACGAGGCCCTCGTCGGTGACCCAATAACGGCCGGGGCGCAGGCCGTTGCGGTCGAGGACCGCGCCGACCTGGGTGCCGTCGGTGAAGGTGACGCAGGCCGGGCCGTCCCAGGGCTCCATCATCGTGGCGTGGAACTGGTAGAAGGCACGGCGGGCCGGGTCCATGGAGTCGTGGTTCTCCCACGCCTCCGGGATCATCATCAGCACCGAGTGCGGCAGCGACCGCCCGCCGAGGTGAAGGAGTTCCAGCACCTCGTCGAAGGACGCGGAGTCGGAGGCCTCGGGCGTGCAGATGGGGAAGATCCGGTCGATCTTCTCCTGGTCTCCGAAGAGGTCGGAGGCGATCTGGGACTCGCGGGCCGCCATCCAGTTGCGGTTGCCCTTGACCGTGTTGATCTCGCCGTTGTGCGCGACGAAGCGGTACGGGTGGGCGAGCGGCCACGACGGGAAGGTGTTCGTGGAGAACCGGGAGTGCACGAGCGAGATCGCGGAGGCGAAGCGCCGGTCGGACAGGTCCGGGAAGAAGGGCTCCAGCTGACCGGTGGTGAGCATGCCCTTGTAGACGATGGTCCGCGCGGACAGCGACGGGAAGTAGACGCCGGCCTCACGCTCGGCGCGCTTGCGCAGCGCGAAGGCCTTGCGGTCGAGGTCGATGCCCTGGCTCTGCCCGTCGCTCACGAAGAGCTGACGGAACAGCGGCATGGTCGAACGGGCCGTGGCACCGAGGAGTTCGGGCGCGGTCGGAACCTCACGCCACCCGAGCACCGTGAGGCCTTCTTCTACGGCGATCGTCTCGACCTGCGAGACGATCGCGTCGGCGCCGTCCTCGGGCAGGAAGGCGATGCCGACCGCGTATCCACCGGCGGCGGGGAGGTCGAATCCGGCCACCTCGCGGAGGAAGGCGTCCGGCACCTGGGACAGGATGCCCGCGCCGTCGCCGGAGTCGGGCTCGGCACCCGTCGCACCGCGGTGCTCCAGGTTGCGCAGCACGGTGAGCGCCTGCTCGACCAGCGCGTGGCTCGCCTCGCCGGTGAGGGTGGCCACGAAGCCGACGCCACAGGCGTCGTGCTCGTTGCGGGGGTCGTACATACCCTGCGCGGCAGGGCGAGCATCCATGAAGGACCAGTTCTGGCCATTCGCGGTGTGCTGGGACGGCTGGCGCGGCGTACGCATCGGCTCTCCCGTCGTCGTCGTGGCATATGCATGGGCATAGGGACGACGTTGGCCCTCTGCGAGTTAGCGCAAATTTCGTGCAGGTTACATGATGGAGCGGTTCTCGGGAACCGGATACTCCGTTCCAACATGCGGACGCCACGGGGTCGTGGCGCGGCACCGCACAAGCGGTGAAGGTGAAGGGGACCAAAGCAGACAGATCGATGTCCGTCGGTCCAGGGCAGAGGGAGCGTCGTAGCCCATCCCGCGGGTGCGCCGGGAGCGTCATTGCCCACAGCGCTTACGGCTCATGCCCAATGGTTAAGCGTTCGAAACCAGCGAGTAACGGCTACTTATGCGAACCAGCGCATAAGTGCGCGCCGACCTATCCTACGACCGTTCCGAACAGGGTGCCCAGGGCGTACGTCACACCGGCCGCCGCACCCCCCAGCGCGAGCTGCCGCACCCCGCTGAACCACCAGGTCCGCGCGGTCACCCGGGCCACCACCGCACCGCACCCGAACAACCCGACGAACGCGAGCAGCAGCGCCGGCCACAGCGAGGTCGCCCCGAGCAGGAACGGCAGTACGGGAAGCAGCGCCCCCAGCGCGAACGCCCCGAAGGACGACACGGCGGCGACGAGCGGCGAGGGCAGATCACCGGGGTCGATCCCCAACTCCTCCCGGGCGTGTATCTCCAGGGCCTGCTCGGGATCGCGCGAAAGCTGCCGGGCGACTTCACGGGCCAGCACGGGCTCGACCCCGCGGGACACGTACAGCGAGGCAAGCTCCCCTTCCTCATCCTCCGGGTGCCTGCGCAGCTCGCGCCGCTCGACCTCCAACTCGGCCTCGACCAGCTCGCGTTGGGAGGCGACGGAGGTGTACTCGCCGGCCGCCATGGAGAAGGCACCGGCGGCGAGCCCGGCCAGCCCGGTGATGACGACGGTCTGATGACTGACGGCACCGCCGACGACACCGGTCATCAGGGCGAGGTTGGAGACGAGACCGTCCATCGCGCCGAACACCGCGGGGCGCAGCCAGCCGCCGTTCACATCCCGGTGGGTGTGGTTGTCGCGGTGCGCCTCGTGGAGCGTCGCCTCGGTCTCGATGATGGCCATGCGGTGATCCCCCAGGAGGTTCAGGAACTAAGGAGCCAAGGAACTAAGGAACTAAGGAAAGGCTAACTTTGGACATGTTCTACTCTTTGACAACACTCAACATACGACTTTCATTTCAGGCCCACCAGCAAGGAAAGGCTGGGCTAACCTGCGGCTTTACCCTCGAACGCTCATACGTGCGGTGAGCCAATCAAATGTCGACCGGGTGACGCTGCACTCCGTCAGGCTCTGCCGAAGGCCTCCCGTGGGAGACATCCGCAAAGGGTTCCGCGCCCTGAGGCGCCCTGAGGGAACCCCGTAGGAGAGGCCGCGTATGGCATCGATCGCCTGCATTCCCCCGGTCCCGGCGCCCAAGAACGCCACCGAACTCCGCGAACGGGCGCGCGGCGCGCTGCTCGGCCTGGCGGTGGGAGACGCCCTGGGCGCACCGGCGGAGAACATGAAGCCTTCCGAGATCCGCGCCCGTTGGGGCCGCATCACGGGCTACGTCGCGGAGAACCCGGCCGGCACGGACGACACGGAGTACGCGATCTTCTCCGGCCTCCTCCTCGCCCGCCACGGCTCGGCCCTCACGCCGACCCATGTGGAGGCGGCCTGGCACGAGTGGATCGCGGACCGCGACGAGGGCCCGTTCCGGGGAGCGGGCTTCAGCGAACGCGGCACCCTGGAGAACCTCCGCCGAGGCCTGGCCGCCCCCATCTCGGCCCAACACCGCCACGCCTGGAGCGACGGCCTGGCCATGCGCGCGGCCCCCTTCGGCGTCTTCGCGGCGGGCCGCCCGGCGGAGGCGGCCCGTCTCGTCGCGATCGACGGTTCGGTGAGCCACGACGGCGAGGGCATCTACGGCGGCCAGGCGGTCGCGGCGGGCGTGGCCGCGGCGATGGCGGGAGCGCCGACGATCGCGGTAGTGGCATCAGCCCTGGCGGTAGTCCCCGACGACTCCTGGACGGCCCGCTCCCTCCGCCGAGCGGTGGCGGTGGCCCACCGAGGCGAACGAGCGGTCCGCTCCGCGGTGGTCATCGGCGGCTACCCCTGGACCGACCTGGCCCCGGAGGCGGTAGCCCTCGCCTTCGGCGCATACGCGGCAGCGGACGGCGACTTCACGGAATCGGTCCTCACGGCGGTGAACATGGGCCGCGACGCGGATACGACGGCTGCGGTGGCGGGCGCGCTGGCAGGCGCGACCCGGGGAGCCTCGTCGATCCCGCTCGACTGGGCAGCGGCGATCGGCCCGGCACGGGGAAGCTGCCTACCGGCGATGGCGGGCCATCACGTGCTGGACATCGCGGAGTTGCTGGTACCTGGGGAGGGCGGGAAGTGGGGCGCGGGGGGTGCGGCACGAGGCGAGCAACGGGATCAGCAGGAGTACGTGCTGGCGGCGGATGAGGACGAGGTGCAGTTGTGAGGGAGCAGGAGAGCGGGGCCGGCGTCTCGGGGCCGATCGCGTACGGGGCTGAACTCGCGGCGGCGGAAGGCGAGTTGGCTTCGCAGGCACCACCCACGGCCACCCTCCATGTCCGCGCGCCCCACCTCACCCCGCTCAAGGAGCCGGCGACCAAGGGCAAATCCACCCCACTCAACGGGACAGCCGCGGACGGCGATTCCACCCCACAGGGGTCACCCGCACCCGACGACGAAAGTTGTACGGGCGGTGCGGGTGGGAGCTCAGAGGCCGATGGCGGAGCCGAGGCTGTTCGCAAGGCTCGCCGTATCGAGGGGCTGCTCCTCGGGCTGGCCGCAGGGGACGCCGCCGGTTGGCCCGCCGCACGGCACCGAGCCGCTCGCATGCCCGAGTGGACCCGCCGCCTCACCCGTGAGCTGGACACCTTCGCCGAACAGAACGCGACCACCACCCTCCCCGTCCCCATCGCCCTGAACCAACCCCCCGAGCCTCTACGCCTGGGCCCCTCCGACGACGCCGAATGGGCAGCGTTCGCCGCGGAAGCCGTACTAAGAGCCGGCGACGACACAGTCCTGGGCGACCTCAGCAGGGAACGCAGAACCCGCGCCGCGATCGACCTCACCTGGAACGCCATCGCCAGCGAGGTCGCCGCAGCGGCGGACCGCGCCCCGGAAGTCGAGTCCGCCGTACTCCCCCTCCGCGCCCGCATCTCGGTAAGGGCCGGCCTGGGCAACCTCGCAGCCGGCCTACGCCCACCCGCCACCGGCCACGACAACCCCCACTACTTCGACGACGCGGCCTGCGTAAGAGCCTGCGTACTGGCAGTAGCGCACCCCGGCGACCCCCAACGCGCCGCCGCCCTCGCCGAGTTCGACGCCCACTACACCCAGGACGGCGACGGAGTCCACGGCGCCAGAGCCATGGCGGCGGCCCTCTCCCTCGCCCTGGTCGGTGCGGACGTGGACGAGTGCGTGGCAGCGGCCCTCGCCGAACTCCCCGAGGCCACGGAGATCGGCCGCAACGCCCGCCACGCCCTGAAGTTGGCCCAGGACAGCGACAACGCCTTCGCCCTGATCCCCCTCCTGGAACACCAGATCGTCGACCACGTCTACAGCTACGGAATCGCGGCCGCCGAAACCGTCCCGGTAGCCCTCGCGTTGGCGACAGCGGCCCGCGGCCGTATCGCGGAAGCGGTCCCCGCAGCGGCCTGCCTCTCCCGGGTCGCCGACTCGGCACCGGCCCTGGCAGGCGCCCTCACCGGAGCACTGAGCGGCGGCGAGGCAATCCCGTCGACCTGGCGGGACGCCTGCCGCACCCTCTCCGGCTGCGCCCTCCCCCGCCTCACCGGCACGGACCTCGTAGAACTCGCCGAACTCCTGGAAGCCACACAACCGCCCCCACCAGGAGGATGATTCGGTGCATGCCACCCAAAGAACTCAAAGAACCTAAAGAGCTGGAAACCAGCCTCGAAGAGAGGATCACCGGAGCCCTGGTGGGCGCCGCAGTCGGCGACGCCCTCGGCGGCCCCGTAGAGGGCTACTCCCCCGACCAGATCCTCGAACGCCACGCGGGCCGCGTCCACGGCATCGTCGGCCCCTGGAACGGCGAAGCCTGGCGCACCGCCCGCCCCATCGCCCCCTACCACAAGGGCGACGGTCACGTCACCGACGACACCTTGATGACCCACGCTCTCGTACGGGTCTACGCCCAGGTCCGCGACCACCTCGACGCCTACTCCGTCGCCGACCACCTCGTCCCGGACCTGATGCGGAACCCGCGCTGGATCCCGGAGTTGGAGGCGGAGGCCATCCCCCTCCACCGCATCTTCCTCGCCGAGAAATGGCTCGCGACCCGCCTCCACTACGGCCACATCGACCCCCGCGAAGCAGGCGTCGGCAACATCGTCAACTGCGGTGCGGCGATGTACATGGCCCCGGTCGGCCTGGTCAACGCGGCCCATCCGGCGGCCGCTTACGCCGAGGCCCTCGACATCGCGGGCGCCCACCAGTCGTCGTACGGCCGAGAGGCGGCCGGTGTCTTCGCGGCGGCGGTGGCCGCGGCCTGCGTACCGGGCGCCACCCCCGACTCGGTCGTGGCCGCCTGCCTCGCCCTGGCGAAGGACGGCACCCGCACCGCCATCGAGCAGGTCTGCGAAGTGGCCGCCCGTTACTCGGACTTCGAGTCGGCGCTGGTCCCCCTACGGGAGGCGATCACGCCGTACGACACGGTCGGCCCCGACTACCGCGCCCCCTCCCTGGACGCCCGCCGCCCCTCCCGCACCAAGGCGATCGAGGAACTCCCGGTCGCCCTGGGCATGTTGGTGGTCTCCGGCGGCGACTACCGCCACGCGGTGCTGGGTTCGGTGAACTACGGCCGGGACTGCGACTCGATCGCGACGATGGCCGGCGCGGTGGCCGGCGCCCTCGGTTCCACGGTCCCGCAGGACTGGTCGAAGACGGTCGCGGAAGCCAGCCGCCTGGACCTCTGGGAACCGGCCGCCACCCTCACCGCCGTCACCCGCGAGCTCTTCGAACGCGATGTCCTCCGACGCCGTGCCCACGAGGCCGCGTTCACCGAGATCGTAGGGCTGAAGTGCTCCGACTGACCTGGGTCCAGCCGGAGGATCTACTCGGCCACGAGCTGTGCCAGGCCGCCCAGGACGGACGCGAACCGTCCGCGATCGCGGCCCGCTGGCGAGCGGCGGGCGGAGCGGAGGCACCGGAACGGGCGGGCGCGTCGGCCCGACCCCCCACCCGTTACCTCCGGTTGCTCGCCGAGGACCTGCTGGACGAACTGGCCGACCTGCCCAGCAGGTTGACGGACCAGGAACCCACCGACCTGGCACGCATCAGATCCCTCTGCCCCAACTGGCCCACCCCACAAGCCACTTCCCCGCCCCTCTCGCCCCGCTCTCCCCGCCCGGCCCGCTTCCAGGCCGCCTGGCTGGGCCGCGCCGTCGGCTGCCTCCTCGGCAAACCGGTCGAGAAGCTCCCCCTCGACGCCATCCGCCAACTCGCCCGCGCCACCGGCAACTGGCCCCTGAACTCCTACTTCACCGCCCGGGGCGTCCCCGCCGAACTCCTCGCCGCCCACCCCTGGAACCGCCGCTCCGCCCCCACCTCCCTCGCCGAGAACATCGACGGCATGCCCGAGGACGACGACCTCAACTACCCCCTGTTGAACCTCCTGTTGCTACAGCGCCACGGCAAGGACTTCACCACCGCCGACGTGGCGAAGCTCTGGCTGGACGAACTCCCCGCAGGCCGCACCTTCACCGCCGAACGCATCGCCTACCGCAACCTCCTCACCGGCCTGGAACCCCCGCGAACGGCCCGCCACCGCAACCCGTTCCGCGAATGGATCGGCGCCCTGATCCGCGCCGACGTACACGGCTGGACCAACCCCGGAAACCCCGGCGCGGCAGCCGAACAGGCCCACCGCGACGCCACGTTGACCCACACCGCGAACGGCGTCTACGCGGCGATGTTCACGGCGGCCACCATCGCCACCGCGACCACCGGCACCCACGACATCCACACCTGCCTGCGCACCGGCCTAACGGTCGTACCGCCCGACTCCCGCCTGGCCAAAGCGATTCACCACGCCCTCCAACTGGCCCGGAAACACCGGGACTTCGACGAGGTCGTGGACGAACTCCACGCCACCTACTCCCCCACCCACCACTGGGTCCACGCGATCCCCAACACCGCCCTGATCGCCGCCGCCCTCACCCACGCGGACGGCGACTTCACCGGCTCCATCTGCCGTGCGGTGTCCGGGGGTTGGGACACCGACTCCAACGGCGCGACGGTCGGCAGCATCGCCGCCCTTCTCTCGGACACCCCGCTCCCCGACCGCTGGACGACCCCGCTCAAGAACCGACTCGCCACCTCCGTAGGCGACTTCAACGGCATCGGCTTCGACACCCTCGCCCGGCTCACCCATCAGGAGACCGCCCGCCCATGACCCACATCGCCGTGCTCGGCAGCACGAACATGGACCTCGTCGCCTACGTGGCGAAGGCCCCGCAGCGCGGAGAGACCGTGACGGGACGGGAGTTCCGCACGATCCCCGGCGGCAAGGGCGCCAACCAGGCGATCGCCGCGGCCCACGCGGGCGCGACGGACGTCACGATCGTCGGCGCGGTCGGCAACGACGCCTACGGTGCCCAACTCCGCGCCACCTTCGAACACTCCGGTGTCGACACCGACCATCTGCGCACCGTCGAGGGCCCGTCCGGCACCGCGCACATCGTCGTGGACGACGAGGGCGGCAACGCGATCGTCGTCATCCCCGCCGCCAACGGCACCGTCGACCACCTCGCCCCCGGCGACGAGGCCACGATCGCCACGGCCGACGCCCTGCTCCTCCAGCTGGAGATCCCCCTCGCCGCGGTGACCGCGGGCGCGGAGGCGGCCCGCCGCCACGGCGTCCGGACGATCCTCACGCCTTCGCCCGCCCAGCCACTGCCCGCCGAACTCCTCGCCGCCGTAGACCTGTTGGTCCCCAACGAGCACGAGGCCACCGCCCTCACCGGCCGCACCGACCCGCGCGAGGCGGCGGCGGCCCTGCTCGACCAGGTGCCCGAGGTGATCGTCACCCTGGGCGCTGCGGGCAGCCTCTACGCGGCCCGGGGCGCCGAACCGTTCACCGTGCCCGCGCCTCAAGTGACCGCGGTGGACTCGACCGGCGCGGGCGACACCTTCGTCGGCGCGCTGGCCGTGGCGCTCGCCGAGGGCCGCCCGATGCGGGACGCGCTGGCCTGGGCGGCAGCGGCTGCGGCCCTGTCCGTGCAGCGGCCGGGCGCGACGGCGTCGATGCCGTACCGCGCGGAGATCGAGAAGCAGTACGCCTCATGACCGACACGACGACCACAACTCCCCTGTCAGGGCTGCGCGTTCTCGACCTCGCGACGCTCTTCGCCGGCCCCCTCGCCGCCACCATGCTCGGCGACTTCGGCGCCGAGGTCATCAAGGTCGAGCACCCGGCCAAGCCCGACCCCTCCCGAGGCCACGGCCCGTCGAAGGACGGCATCGGCCTGTGGTGGAAGCTGCTCGGCCGCAACAAGCGCGCGATCACCCTCGACCTGTCGAAGCCGGGCGGGCGCGACATCCTCCTCCGGCTCGCCGCGACCGCCGACGTGATCATCGAGAACTTCCGCCCCGGCACCCTGGAGAAATGGGACCTCGGCTGGGCCGAACTCTCCGCCGCCAACCCGAAGTTGGTGCTCGCCCGGGTCACCGCCTTCGGCCAGTTCGGGCCCTACGCGCACCGCCCCGGCTTCGGCACCCTCGCCGAGGCGATGAGCGGTTTCGCCGCGATCACCGGCGAACCGGACGCGCCCCCGACGCTCCCGCCGTTCGGCCTCGCCGACTCGATCGCGGGCCTGGCGACGGCGTACGCGGTGATGACGGCGCTGGCCGCCCGCGACCGCACGGGCGAGGGCCAGGTCGTCGACATGGCGATCATCGAACCGATCCTCACCGCGCTGGGCCCGCAACCCCTCTGGTACGACCAGCTCGGCCACGTCCAGCCGCGCACCGGCAACCGCTCGCAGAACAACGCCCCGCGCAACACCTACCGTACGGCGGACGGCAGTTGGGTCGCCGTCTCCACCTCGGCCCAGTCGATCGCCGAGCGCGTGATGCGCCTGGTCGGCCGCCCGGAACTGATCGACGAGCCCTGGTTCGCGACGGGCGCGGAACGGGCCCAACACGCCGATGTCCTGGACGCGGCGGTCGGCGACTGGATCGCGCGGCGCACCCGCACCGAGGTCCTGGCCGCGTTCGAAAAGGCGGAGGCGGCGGTCGCCCCCATCCAGGACGTACGGGACGTGATGACGGACCCGCAGTACCAGGCCCTCGGCACGATCACCACCGTCGACGACCCCGAACTCGGCCCCCTCCGCATGCAGAACGTCCTCTTCCGCCTCTCCGCCACCCCCGGCGCGATCCGCTGGACCGGCCGCCCCCACGGCGCCGACACGGACACGGTCCTGACCGAACTCGGCCTGAGCGAAACCGAGTTGACCGCTCTCCGCCAGGCGGGCGCCCTGTGACCCCGCACCCCCTGACCTGGCTCTACGTCCCAGGCGACCGCCCCCCGGTCGTCGCCAAGGCCCTCGCCGCCGGCGCGGACGTGGTCGTCGTGGACCTGGAGGACGCGGTAGCCCCGGACCGCAAGGCCTACGCCCGCGCGGCCACGGCGGAGCTTCTCTCAGAACCCCAACTCAACGTCCACGTCCGCGTGAACGCCCTGGACACCCCCTGGGCGGCCGACGATCTCCGCACGCTCGCACCCCTCCCGGGCGTGTCCGGCCTACGGCTCCCGAAGGTCACGGCCGCCGAGGACGTCGTAGCCGTAGCGGAAAAGACCCGCGAACTCCCCCTGTACGCCCTCCTGGAGACGGCCCTCGGCATCGAGCGGGCCTTCTCCATCGCCGCCGCGCACTCCTCCGTGCACGGCATCGCGCTCGGCGAGGCGGATCTACGGGCCGACCTGGGCGTACGCGACGACGCGGGCCTGGACTGGTCCCGCTCCCGGGTGATTGTCGCCGCCCGGGCCGCGGGTCTGGCCCCGCCGCCCCAGTCCGTCCACCCGGACATCCGCGACCTGGAGGGCCTGGCGGCCTCCTGCGCACACGGACGGGCCCTCGGCTTCCTGGGCCGCGCGGCGATCCACCCCCGTCAACTCCCGGTCATCGAGAGCGCGTTCCTCCCGACGGACGAGGAGATCGAACAGGCCGAGACGATCGTCAAGGCGGCCATGCGGGAGGAGGGCGCCCAGGCCCTGCCCGACGGACGGTTCATCGACGCGGCGGTGGTCGCGGCGGCGCAGCGAACGCTCACGTTGGCGCGCCGCACCTGAGCACGATGAGGGCGCCCCGTGAAACACGGGGCGCCCTCATCGTCGTAGAACCGGCCGTCAGCCCTTCTTGGCCGACTCGGCCTCGTCTTTCTTCATGTCCACTTCGGTCTCTACGTCCGCTTCCTTGGCGTCCGCGTCTTCCTTCGGCTCGTCTTCCGAGGTCGCCGCGCTGTCGTCGCTGTCGGTGTCACCGCCGGAGGCCTCCGCGTCCGTCTCCGTGTCCGGCTCGACGATCTCCTCGCGGCCCGGGCGCTTCTTCGCCGAGATCACGAAGTACGTCACCGCGAGCAGGAAGACGATCATCGCGGTCCAGTCGTTCAACCGCAGGCCGAGGATGTGGTGGGCGTCGTCGACGCGCATGTACTCGATCCAGCCGCGGCCCACGCAGTAGGCGGCGACGTAGAGCGCGAACGCCCGGCCGTGGCCCAGCTTGAAGCGGCGGTCGGCCCAGATGACGAGGAAGGCGACGCCGACGCACCACAGGGACTCGTACAGGAAGGTCGGCTGGTAGTAGCCCGGGACGCGGCCGTCCGTCGAGGACGTGATGTGCAGTGCCCAGGGGAGGTGCGTCTCGCGGCCGTACAGCTCCTGGTTGAACCAGTTGCCCCAGCGGCCGATGGCCTGGGCCAGGGCGATGCCGGGGGCGAGGGCGTCGGCCCAGGCGGGCAGCGGGATGCCACGGCGGCGGCAGCCGATCCACGCACCCACCGCGCCGAGCGCGATCGCGCCCCAGATGCCGAGGCCGCCCTGCCACACCTTGAAGGCGTCCACCCAGTCGCGGCCCTCGCTGAAGTACAGCTCGTAGTCCGTGATCACGTGGTAGAGGCGACCGCCGACGAGGCCGAACGGCACGGCCCAGACAGCGATGTCGGCCACCGTCCCGACCTTGCCGCCGCGGGCGACCCAGCGTTTGTTGCCGAGCCAGACGGCGACGAAGACGCCGATGATGATGCAGAACGCGTAACCGCGCAGCGGAATGGGGCCGAGGTGGATGACCCCGCGCGACGGGCTGGGAATGTAGGCAAGTTCCATGGCAGGGTCGACGCTACCGTGCCGGACCGCGACCGCGGCAAGCGGCCCGGCTACGGCTCCATAACGGGCCGGTATGAAAACCGGCCCGCCCGCTTACCCCTCGCTACCCCTTGTTCGCCGCCTGGACCAGCTGCTTCAGCTTCGCCGGGGTCATCGTCTGGTCCGCGTAGATGTTCTTGCCGTCGAAGAGGACGGTCGGGGTGCCGGTGAATCCGCCGGCCTGGAACGCGGCGGCCGACTTCGTGACCCAGCTGTCGTGCGTACCGCTGTTGACGCACTTCTGGAAGGCGGGCGTGTCGAGGCCCTTCACCTTGCCCGCCAGCTCGATCAGCTTGGCGTTGCCGGCGTACGCGTCGTCCGTCTCCTTGGGCTGGTTCTCGTACAGCACGTCGTGGAAGTCGCGGAACTTTCCGGCGTCCTGGGCGCAGGCCGCCGCGTTGGCCGCGCGCTTGGAGCCGGTGCCGCCGAGGTTGCCGTCGATGATCGTGACCAGGTGGTACTGCACCTTGAGCTGCCCGGAGTCCGTCAGCTCGTGGAGTGTGGAGCGGTACGCCGTCTCGAAGGCCTGGCAGGCCGGGCAGCGGAAGTCCTCCCACACCGTGAGCGTCGGCTTGGCGGTGTCCTTGCCGACCTGGATCGCCAGGCTGTCCTTGCCGGTCGCCCCGGAGGGTGCCACGACCGGGCCCGCCTTACTGCTGCCGCTGTCGTCCTTGCCGTGGTTCGCGGCGAGGACGCCGACCACCGATGCAAGACCCAGCACGCAGACGACGCTCGCGGCCACGATCAGCGTGCGCCGCCGCCTCTCCGCGGTCTTCTGCTTCTCACGCTCGACCGCCAGCCGCTCGCGGGCGGTGCGCTTTCCGTCACGGTTCTTCTCGCTCACACCCGCAGAACGAACCGGGGAGGCGCAGCGCGCCTCCCCGGTCCCAGGTCCACCCATACGAGGGACGGTTGTTCCTTTACGCCGATGCGCTATGCCTGTCCGCGCACGCCCTTGGCCAGTTCACCGGCGAGCACGCGGACCGCCTCGACGCCGGCCGCGTCGTCCGGCGCGTCCAGCATCCCCTTGACGAAGGCCGAGCCGACGATCACGCCGTCCGCGAAGCGGGCCACCTCGGCGGCCTGCTGGGCGTTCGAGACGCCGAGTCCAACGCACACGGGCGTGTCGGTGGTGGCCCGGGTGCGCTCGACGAGGTCCTGCGCCTGCGCGCCCACGGACGCGCGGGTGCCGGTGACGCCCATGAGCGAGGCGGCGTAGACGAAGCCGGTGCCGACCTTGGTGATCTCGGCGAGGCGGGCGTCCTTGCTGCTCGGCGCGACCACGAAGACCGTGGCGAGCCCGTGCTTCTCGGCGTGCTCCCTCCACAGCCCCGCCTCCTGCACGGGCAGGTCGGGCAGGATGCACCCGGCGCCGCCCGCCTCGGCCAGCTCGGCGGTGAAACGCTCGACTCCGTAGCGGTCGATCGGGTTCCAGTACGTCATGACGAGTACGGGCTTGCCGGTCGCCGCGTGGGCCTCGCGGACCGTGCGCATGACGTCCGCGATCTTGACGCCGCCGCGCAGGGCGATGTCGTCCGCGGTCTGGATGACGGGGCCGTCGAGGACGGGGTCGCTGTGCGGAAGGCCCACCTCGACGATGTCCGCGCCGCCGTCGAAGGCCGCCTTGATCGCCTCGATACCGCCGTCCACGGTCGGGAACCCGGCCGGGAGATAGGCGATGAGCGCGGCCCGTCCCTCGGCCTTCGCGGCGGCGAGGGTGTCGCTCAACAGCCGGATGTTGCCGCTCACTTGGCGTCCCCCTCGATCTCCGCGACGTCGGCCGCGTTCGCCGCGACTTCGGCATCGGTCTCGTACAGGCCGAAGTACCGCGCGGCCGTGTCCATGTCCTTGTCGCCGCGCCCGGACAGGTTGACGACGATCAGCCCGTCCTTGCCCAGCTCCCTGCCGACCTCCAGCGCGCCCGCCAAGGCGTGGGCGCTCTCAATCGCCGGGATGATGCCCTCGGTGCGCGACAGCAGGCGCAGGGCCTGCATGGCGGCGTCGTCGGTGATCGCGCGGTACTCGCCGCGCCCGCTGTCCTTGAGGTAGGAGTGCTCGGGGCCGATGCCCGGGTAGTCCAGTCCGGCCGAGATCGAGTACGGCTCGGTGATCTGGCCCTCCTCGTCCTGGAGGACGTAGGACCGCGAACCGTGCAGGATCCCCGGCTCACCGGCGGTCAGCGTGGCCGCGTGCTCGCCGGTCTCGACGCCGTGCCCGGCGGGCTCGCAGCCGATGAGGCGTACGTCCGCGTCCGGGATGAAGGCGTGGAAGAGGCCGATGGCGTTCGAACCGCCGCCGACGCACGCGATCGCCGCGTCGGGGAGGCGCCCGGCGCGCTCCAGGATCTGGCGCCGGGCCTCGACACCAATGACCCGGTGGAAGTCGCGGACCATGGCCGGGAAGGGGTGCGGGCCGGCGACCGTACCGAAGAGGTAGTGCGTGCGGTCGACGTTGGCGACCCAGTCGCGGAACGCCTCGTTGATCGCGTCCTTGAGGGTGCGGCTGCCGGACTTCACGGCGATGACCTCGGCGCCGAGCATGCGCATCCGGGCCACGTTCAGCGCCTGGCGCCGGGTGTCGATCTCGCCCATGTAGATGGTGCATTCGAGACCGAACAGCGCGCACGCGGTGGCGGTCGCGACACCGTGCTGGCCGGCGCCGGTCTCCGCGATGACCCTGGTCTTGCCCATGCGCTTGGTGAGCAGGGCCTGGCCGAGGACGTTGTTGATCTTGTGCGAACCGGTGTGGTTCAGGTCCTCGCGCTTGAGGAAGATCCTCGCGCCACCCGCGTGCTCCGCGAAGCGGGGCACCTCGGTGAACGCGCTCGGCCTGCCGGTGTAGTTGAGGAGGAGGTCGTCCAGCTCGCGGGCGAACTCGGGGTCGTGCTTGGCCTTGTCGTACTCGACGGCCACCTCGTCCACGGCGGCGACGAGGGCCTCCGGGATGAACTTGCCGCCGAAGGCGCCGAAGTAGCCCTCGGCGCTGGGGATCTGGCCGTCGGGGTCTGGGATGAAGAACTCGCTGGGCATGCGGAAACCTCACGGTGAGTGTTTGTGGAGACACTAAGCGCCGTGGGGCGGGGGGTTGTTAGTTGGCTGCGGGCCGGCCGTGGCTGGTCGCGCCCGCGCGGCGGTAGCCGCAAATCAAATACAGCCCCGCGCCCCTGAAGGGGCGCCATCGCATGCCGTTTACCTGTCCAGGCTCGTCCCCGATGACGTAACGCACTCGCCGACCGTGAACCCGCCTCGCGGGCGCGCGGCAACCACGGGGCCGGCAGCCGCGCGCCAGGCGGGCGTACCGGTCCGTGGGTGTCAGTGAGAGCGTCATCGGAGGAGACCCTACCGGCCGATCAGCCGCGGCCGTGGCGGAGTGCGGGGTGCTCCCCCGCCGCCACCAGATCCGACACCGCCGATTTCGGGTCGCGGCCGGTGACCAGGGACTCGCCCACCAGGACCGCGTCGGCGCCCGCGTTGGCGTAGGCGATGAGGTCGTGGGGGCCGCGGACTCCGGACTCGGCGATCTTGACGATGTGGGCCGGGATCTCGGGGGCGACGCGCTCGAAGGTGCCGCGGTCGACCTCAAGGGTCTTGAGGTTGCGGGCGTTGACGCCGATGATCTTCGCGCCGGCGTCGACCGCTCGGTCGACCTCGTCCTCGTCGTGGACCTCGACGATCGGCGTGAGGCCGATCGACTCGGCGCGCTCGATGAGGGACTCCAGGGCCGGCTGGTCCAGGGCCGCGACGATCAGCAGGGCGAGGTCGGCGCCGTAGGCCCGGGCCTCCCAGAGCTGGTACGACGTGACGATGAAGTCCTTGCGGAGGACCGGGATGTCCACCCGCGCGCGGACGGCCTCCAGGTCGGCGAGGGAGCCGCCGAAGCGGCGCTGTTCGGTGAGGACGGAGATGACGGCGGCGCCGCCCGCCTCGTAGTCGGCGGCGAGGCCCGCCGGGTCGGCGATCGCGGCCAGCGCGCCCTTGGAGGGGCTGGAGCGCTTGACCTCGCAGATGACCTTGACGCCGTCACCGCGCAGGGCGGCGACACCGTCCTTGGCCGCGGGAGCCTTCGCCGCGCGCTCCTTGAGTTCGTCGAGGCTGACGCGCGCCTGCCGTTCCGCCAGGTCCGCACGGACTCCGTCGATGATCTCGTCGAGCACACTCACGCGAGCGGCCCCCTTCCGGACGGTGGAAAAGCCATGGTCACATCTACCTCGATGGTATCCGGAGGAAGGCGTAGCCCTCGCATCCGGTTGACGCCGGTCCCACTACCTGGACATGTGTCGGTTGATCAAGGGTGTAGCCAGCCACCGAACGGCAGGTTCCGGACAACCGTGAAGACCAGCACCAACGCGCCCAGACCCCACAGCTGGACCCTGCCGAGTTCGATCCGCGCGGGCCGGCCGCGCGCCGCACGGACCACCCAGACGGTCCATACGACCATGAAGGCCAGATAGCCCACTACGGCGATCGCGTTGTCCTGGAGCGCCGCCAGGAAGTCCCCGTGGATGAACTCGTGCGCGCTGCGCAGGCCGCCGCAGCCGGGGCAGTACAGGCCGGTGAAGCGGTACAGGGGGCAGACGGGGTAGTGGCCTGGCTGGTTCGGGTCGACCGTGCCGACGTAGGCGAAGGCTCCGGCGACGGTCGCGAGGACGGCGGCGGGCACGGCGACGCGGTTCAGTACGGAGGCGGTATCCGGGGCGGTACCGGGGGCGTGCGTCTTCGGCATGCGCTGGCTGTCGGCGTTCACGTCTCGCATTGTGCCCCCTGGCCCTTTCGTGCGGCACGCGCGCGTGAGGGGCGGTTCCCGGTGCTCCCGGGACCGCCCCTCCACGAAGTGGTGGCTGACAGCTACTGCCTACGGCTCAGCTGTCGGCGTGCGCCGTCTTGCCGAGCAGCTCGGTCAGGTCCTGGGGACGGTCCTTGGGCATGCCCATTCCCATCGCGCTCATGACCCAGCCGACGATGCCGCCGATGACCGCGATCGCCATACCGGCCCAGAAGCCGATCGGCTGTGCCATGACCATGAAGGCGCCGCCGACCAGGAATCCGATGAAGATGATGGTGGTACCGGTCCAGGCGGCCAAAGTGTGACCGTGGCTGTTGCCCGCCATGACGTGCTCCTCGTTGCTGTGTACGTGTGTGAGCAGACGCTCACGCTTCATTGTTCCGCACGCGCGCGGGTGCGGTGCTTCGGGGTGGGTGCACGCGCGCGTCGGCGGATCTCGGGAAAGGGCTATGCCCCGGTGGGGTCCTCACCGCGGTCCAGGGCTTTCCAGATGTCCTCGGGGCGGTCGGGGTCCACCACAGGAGCCCGCCGGGGGCGCGGCGTGCCGTTGCGTTCGTAGCGGCCCGACATCGCGGGCCAGCGGCGGCCGTAGAGAAGGGCGAGCAGGCCGGCCAGCAGGATCAGGCCGCCGCCGACCGCGGCGACGTAGGGCCAGGCGGTGTGGTCGAAGGCGTGGACGACGGACGAGGTGTCGCCGGAGGCCTGCGCGGCCTTGTCGTCGAGCGCGGAGCTGTCGGTGGCGCCGAGGAGGGCCGCGGCGACGATGCCCGCGCCGGAGAGCGCGAGAAGGGCGGAGACCGCGAAGCGGCCCGCCCTGCGGACGGCGAAGACGGCGACGAGCGCGGCGAGGCCCACTATGGCGAGCGCCGCGGGCACGCCCGTGACGTCGCTGCCCTTGGCGGACAGCGGGAACGCGTCGCCGGCCACCGTCGCGGTCCCCATCGACCAGCGCTGACGGGTGGCCAGCAGCGCCACGGCCGCGCCGAGCGCACCGCTCAGCAGGGCCACGGCAAGGCTGCGGCGGCCGGCGCGCGCGGCGGGGCCTTCGCCTTCGGAACGGGGGTGAGGAACAGCAGCAGTCACGTGCTCCACTATCGCTCGAACCCCGGGCGAACCGTCACCCGGGGTTCATATGACCCTCGTCCTATTGCCCGAGCCGGTTCGCCGTGTGCACGGCGCGGAGGACCGCCGCCGCCTTGTTGCGGCACTCCTGGTCCTCCATCTCGGGGTCCGAGTCGGCGACGATGCCGGCGCCCGCCTGGACGTAGGCGGTGCCGTCGCGGAGCAGGGCCGTACGGATGGCGATGGCGGTGTCGGAGTCGCCCGCGAAGTCGAGGTAGCCGACGCAGCCGCCGTACAACCCCCTTCTGGACGGCTCCAGTTCGTCGATGATCTGCATCGCGCGGGGCTTGGGCGCGCCCGAGAGGGTGCCGGCCGGGAAGCAGGCCGTGAGGACGTCGAAGGCGGTACGGCCGGGCGCCACGCGGCCGGTCACCGTCGAGACGATGTGCATCACGTGGGAGTACCGCTCGACGGACATGAAGTCGACGACCTCGACCGAGCCGGGCTCGCAGACCCTGCCCAAATCGTTACGCCCGAGGTCGACCAGCATGAGGTGTTCGGCGCGCTCCTTGGGGTCGGCGAGGAGTTCGTCGGCGAGGGCCTGGTCCTCCTGCGGGGTCGCGCCGCGGTGCCGGGTGCCGGCGATCGGGTGGACCATCGCGCGGCCGTCCTCGACCTTGACGAGGGCCTCCGGGGAGGAGCCGACGACGTCGAAGCCGTCGAAGCGGAACAGGTACATGTACGGCGACGGGTTGGTCGCCCGCAGCACCCGGTACACGTCCAACGCGCTTGCCGTGCACGGTGTTTCGAAGCGCTGGGAGGGGACGACCTGGAAGGCCTCGCCCGCGCGGATGCGCTCCTTGATGTCCTCGACGGCCACCTTGAAGTCGGGGCCGCCCCACAATGCGGTGTACTCGGGCAGCTCGGAGGGCGGGAGCTGGGCGGGCGGCTGGGCCACCGCGCGGGAGAGGTCCGCCTCCATGGCGTCGAGGCGGGCGATCGCGTCCGCGTAGGCCTCGTCGACGCCGGTGTCGAGGTCGTTGTGGTTGATCGCGTTGGCGATCAGCAGGACCGAGCCCTCCCAGTGGTCCATCACGGCGAGGTCGCTGGTGAGGAGCATGGTCAGCTCGGGGAGCTTGAGGTCGTCGCGCTCGCCGGGGCCGATCTTCTCCAGGCGGCGGACGATGTCGTAGCCGAGATAGCCGACCATGCCGCCGGTGAAGGGCGGCAGGCCCTCCTGGTGGGGCGTGTGCAGGGTCTCGATGGTCGCGCGCAGGGCGGCGAGCGGGTCGCCGTCGGCCGGGACGCCCACGGGCGGGGTGCCGAGCCAGTGGGCCTGCCCGTCGCGCGCGGTGAGCGTAGCCGCGCTGCGGACGCCGACGAACGAGTACCGGGACCAGGAGCGGCCGTTCTCCGCGGACTCCAGGAGGAAGGTGCCGGGGCGCTCCGCGGCCAGTTTGCGATAGAGGGCGACCGGGGTGTCACCGTCGGCGAGGAGCTTGCGGGTGACCGGGATGACGCGACGGTCGGTGGCCAGCTTGCGGAACGTCTCAAGGTCCATGGCGGCTGACCCTACTTTTCCACGGGGGCGGCACTGGAATCAGCGCCGTCCTTGAGGAGCACGTCCGCGTCGAAGCAGGTGCGGGCGCCGGTGTGGCAGGCGGCACCGACCTGGTCGACCTTCACGAGGACCGTGTCGGCGTCACAGTCCAGGGCGACGGACTTGACGTGCTGGAAGTGGCCGGAGGTGTCGCCCTTCACCCAGTACTCGCGGCGGCTGCGGGACCAGTACGTGCAGCGGCCCGTCGTCAGGGTGCGGTGCAGCGCCTCGTCGTCCATCCAGCCGAGCATGAGCACCTCACCGGTGTCGTACTGCTGGGCGATCGCGGGGACGAGCCCGTCGGCGCTGCGCTTGAGGCGGGCGGCGATCTCGGGATCGAGGCTGCTGGGCTGGGGCTTGCTGGTCATGGGGCCATTGTGCCGCGCCGCACTGACAGTCCTGGCCGGGCGTCCACTGTGCGGACCCTCCCGGCGGTCGTAGGCTGACGGCATGTCGACCTTCGCCAAGCGTGAACGACTTCTTCTCGCCGATCTCCTGGAGACCGCGGGCCCGGACGCCCCGACTCTCTGCGAGGGGTGGCAAACCCGTGACCTCGCCGCGCACGTGGTGGTGCGCGAGCGCCGCGCCGACGCCGCCGGCGGCATCATGATCAAGCAGCTCGCGCCGCGACTGGAGCGGGTGATGACGGAGTTCGCGGCGAAGCCGTACGAGGAGCTGATCCAGCTCATCCGTACGGGCCCGCCGCGCTTCTCGCCGTTCCAGCTCAAGCAGCTCGACGAGGCGTCCAACACGGTCGAGTTCTACGTCCACACGGAGGACGTACGGCGGGCACAGCCGGAGTGGACGCCGCGCGAGCTGGACCCGGTGTTCCAGGACGCCCTGTGGGCGCGGCTGGAGCGCATGGCCCGGCTGATGGGCCGCGGCGCGCCGACCGGGCTGGTGCTGCGCCGGCCCGACGGTCAGACGGCGGTCGCCCACAAGGGGGCGCCGGTCGTGACAGTGACCGGTGAGCCCTCGGAGCTGCTGCTGTTCGCGCACGGGCGGCAGAGCGTGGCCAAGGTGGAGCTGGACGGCGACGAGAACGCGATCGCCAAGCTCCAGGAGGCCAAGCAGCTGGGGATCTGAGCCCGCGGTTGTCAACACGGTCAACAGGCCGGGTCATCCGGGCAGTTCGGCCCGCCGCAGGTCGCGGACGCACAGCGCGATGGCCCCGCCAAGACCGCAGACCACCGCGCTGACCACGAACACCGGGCCCGTGTCCCACACGCCGATCGCCGCGGCCGACAGCGGCATGCTCAGCGGGGCGAACCCGAGGCTGACCAGGCCGGAGACGGCGGTGACCCGGCCCAGGTAGGCGGGGTCGGCCTGGGTCTGCAGCAGGGCGCCGCACACGGCTCCACTGAGACCGGCGAGCAGCCCGACGAGCAGCGCGACGCCGACGGCCGCGAGGACGCTCGGGACGAAGGCGAGAGCACCGATGGCGACGGAGCCCGCGACGATCGAGCAGCCGGCCAGCCACCCCGCGTGCGGCAGCCGGCCCCGCACGGTCAGCAGGAGGGCCGCCGCCCCTGCACCGACCCCGAAGCCGGAGAGCACCCAGCCCATGCCCGACGCGCCCCACCCGCGCTCGTCCGCCAGCAGCGTCAGGCCCACGTTGAGCGGGCCCACGAAACCGAGGTCCCCCAGCGCGATGGCCAGCATCAGCGGGGCGAGGACACGGTGGCCCCTGATGTAGCGCAGGCCGGCCCGGAGGTCGTCGACAGGGGATGCCGGGCGGGCGTCGGCTTTGTCAGGGGCGGGGGCGGTGGCGCCACGCGCTTCGGAGTCGGCCGCACTTACGGCACCTACGCCGGGCGCCGGGCCACGACCGCCCGCGGCAGCACCCGCATCGGCGGTGCCACCGAGCGCGTCGGCCTTGTCGTCCCTGGGCAGTTCCCGCATCCGTACGGAGATCAGCAGCGGCACCGACACCGCGATCAGCAGCCCGGCGAACGCGAACGCCGTCGCCGCGCCGCCGATCGCGACACCCAGGCCGCCGAGCGGACCGCCGACGACGTTGGCGAAGCGGATGGCGAGCCCCCGCATGCCCTGCACGCGCGCGAGTTGGTCGCGGCTCGTCACGCGCGCGGGGAGTGCGCCCACGGCCGGCATGAACACGGCGTCGACCGTTCCGAACATCACGGCGAGCAGCGCCAGCGGCCACAGTCCCGGGCTCGTCAGGAACAGCAGCGCGGCCACCGCCAGCACCGCCGCGCAGCGCACCGTGTCGCTCCCGATGACCACCCTGCGCGGCCCGAACCGGTCGGCGATCACTCCCCCGCCCAGCATCAACAGGGCCCGCGGCACGGCACTCACCGCCATCACGGCACCGGCCTGTGCGGGCGAACCCTGCTGTACGGCCGCCCAGGACAGGGCGATGTAGTACACGCTGTCGCCGACCATCGAGGACGTGTAGGCGGCGAGCCAGCGCAGGACGTTGGGGTCGCGGTGGGCGGCGCGGCCGGGGGCGTCGGCGGGGGCTATGAGGGTGCCGGTCACGGGAGGTCTTCCTCTCAGGCACGGAACGGGAAGCCGTACAGGTGGATGGCGACGTTCTCGCGGCCCTGGGTGTCGCCCGCCGTCTCGGCGGCTCGTCCCCTGGCCTGGTACTTGTTGATCAGGGTGTCCAACTCGCCCTGCAGTTCGGCGAGTTCGGACGCGTTCAGACGCGGGAGGTACTCGCCCTCGAAGCCGGCCGAGCGCCACTCGTCGGTCCAGGACTCGGACTCGTCGAGGTGGCGCCGGTAGAGGTCGACGCGCTGCTCCAGCAGGATGCGAGTGAGCGCGCCCTGGGCCGCGAGCTTCTCGGGGGCGTCCTTGACGTCCTCGTGCCGCACGGTCAGCCCCTCCGAGGCCGGCCGCCACCAGCGCTCCCGGCCGTCCTCGCCCTGCCGCTCGGCCTCCTCGATGAGCCCGTGCTCGGCGAGCTTGCGCAGGTGGTAACTGACCAGCGACACGGCCTCGTCGACCTGCTCGGCGAGCTGCGAGGCGGTCGCGGTACGGGCCATGTGCAGCGCCCGGTACAGCTTGATGCGCAGCGGGTGCGCGAACGCCTTGAGCGTCCCCAGATCGGTGATGGCACGGGTCTCTTTCGAGGTCATGCGTCCCACGCTAGATAGGAAAGAAAAGTTGCGCAACATATTTTGCGCAACTTAAATTTTGCATCTCCGCACAAGTAAGCCCCGACCGCCAGGCAGCCGGGGCTTACAGCGTGTCCAAGAAGGTCACCTCACCGGGTGACCCGCTTCCCGCAGCGCCTGCTTGACCTCGCCGATCCGCAGATCACCGAAGTGGAAGACGGAAGCCGCCAGCACCGCGTCCGCCCCCGCCGCCACCGCCGGCGGAAAGTCCGCGAGCTTGCCCGCGCCTCCGGAGGCGATGACCGGCACGGTCACGTGCTTGCGCACCGCCGCGATCATCTCCAGGTCGTAGCCGTCCTTCGTACCGTCCGCGTCCATCGAGTTGAGCAGGATCTCCCCCGCCCCCAACTCGGCCGCCCGGTGCGCCCATTCGACGGCGTCGATGCCGGTGCCCTTGCGGCCGCCGTGGGTGGTGACCTCGAAGGAACCCGACTCCGTACGGCGCGCGTCCACCGACAGCACCAGCACCTGCCGCCCGAACCGCTCCGCGATCTCCCGGATCAGCTCGGGGCGCGTGATCGCCGCCGTGTTGACGCCGACCTTGTCCGCGCCCGCCCGCAGCAGCTTGTCCACGTCCTCGGCCGTGCGGACGCCGCCGCCGACCGTGAGCGGGATGAAGACCTGCTCGGCGGTGCGGCGGACCACGTCGTACGTCGTCTCGCGGTTGCCGGAGGACGCGGTGATGTCCAGGAAGGTCAACTCGTCGGCGCCCTCGGCGTCGTAGACCTTGGCCATCTCGACGGGGTCGCCCGCGTCGCGCAGGTTCTGGAAGTTGACGCCCTTGACGACCCGGCCGTTGTCCACGTCCAGGCAGGGGATGACTCGTACGGCGAGGGTCATGACGAGGCCTCCCCGCCCTGCGCCACCGGATCCCGGAACGCCTCCACCTCGACCTCGACGACCAGGCTCGGGTCGACGAAGCCGGACACGATGATCATGGACGCGGCGGGCCGGATCGCGTCGAAGAGTTCCTTGTGTGCGCGGCCCACGTCCTCGACGTCCCGGGCGTGGGTGATGTACATACGGGTGCGCACCACATCGGCGGGGCCGAGACCCAGTTGCTCCAGCGCCGAGAACGCGACGTTGAACGCGTTGACCGTCTGCTCGTAGGGACCGCCCCCGGCGATCTCGCCGTCCACGATCGACGTGCACCCGGAGACCAGCACCAGGCCGTTGGGCAGCTGCACCGCGCGGGAGTAGCCGAAGGCGTCCTCCCAGGGGGCGCCGGTCGACACGCGTCGTAGTTCGGTCACCGGGCCACCGCCTCCAGAGCCTCTTCCAGGGTGAACGCCTTCGCGTACAGGGCCTTTCCGACGATGGAGCCCTCGACGCCGAGGGGGACCAGCTCGGAGATGGCCCGCAGGTCGTCCAGGGAGGACACGCCTCCGGAGGCCACGACCGGGCGGTCGGTCGCCGCGCAGACGTTGCGCAGCAGCTCCAGGTTGGGGCCCTGGAGGGTGCCGTCCTTGGCGATGTCGGTGACCACGTACCGGGCGCAGCCCTCGGAGTTGAGGCGGTCCAGCGTCTCGTAGAGGTCGCCGCCGTCGCGGGTCCAGCCGCGTCCGCGCAGGGTCGTGCCGCGTACGTCGAGGCCGACCGCGATCTTGTCGCCGTGCTCGGCGATGACCTTGGCGACCCACTCCGGGGTCTCCAGCGCGGCGGTGCCGAGGTTCACCCGGGTGCAGCCGGTGGCGAGGGCGGCGGCGAGGGTGTCGTCGTCGCGGATGCCGCCGGACAGCTCGACCTTGATGTCCATGGCGCCGGCGACCTCGGCGATGAGCTTGCGGTTGTCACCGGTGCCGAAGGCGGCGTCCAGGTCGACGAGGTGCAGCCACTCGGCGCCGGAGCTCTGCCAGGCGAGGGCGGCCTCCAGGGGGGAGCCGTAGGAGGTCTCGGTCCCGGACTCGCCGTGCACGAGGCGGACGGCCTGGCCGTCGCGGACGTCCACGGCGGGGAGGAGTTCGAGCCTTACTGAGGACTGGGAAGACATCAGAGGGTTCCGATCCAGTTGTTCAACAGCTGCGCTCCGGCGTCGCCGGACTTCTCGGGGTGGAACTGCGTGGCCCACAGGGCGCCGTTCTCCACGGCGGCCACGAAGGGCTTGCCGTGCGTCGACCAGGTCACCAGGGGGGCGCGCATCGCCGGGTTCACGACGTCGAGGGACCAGTCGTGGACGGCGTAGGAGTGCACGAAGTAGAAGCGCGCGTCCGCGTCGAGGCCCGCGAAGAGCTGGGAGCCCGCCGGGGTGTCCACGGTGTTCCAGCCCATGTGGGGCACGATCTCGGCCTGGAGCGGCTCGACGGAGCCGGGCCACTCGTCCAGGCCCTCGGTCTCCACGCCGTGCTCGATGCCGCGCGCGAACAGGATCTGCATGCCGACGCAGATGCCCATCACCGGGCGCCCGCCGGCCAGTCGGCGCCCGACGATCCAGTCGCCGCGCGCCTCCTTGAGGCCCTGCATGCAGGCGGCGAAGGCACCGACGCCGGGCACCAGCAGGCCGTCCGCGTTCATGGCCTTGTCGTAGTCACGCGTTATCTCGACCTCGGCACCCGTGCGCGCGAGGGCACGCTCGGCGGAACGGACGTTCCCGAAGCCGTAGTCGAAGACGACGACCTTCTTGGAAGCGTTCTTCGCCGCGCTCAACTCCACACCGCCAACCGCATGACCCCCGCGACCAGACACATCGCGGCGGCGATGGAGACCAGCACGATGAGCTGGCGCGGCATCTTCTGCTTGACGAAGGAGTAGACCCCGCCGAGGAGGAAGAGTCCGACGACGATCAGGAGGCTGGAGAGGCCGGTCACAGCGCGCCCTTCGTGGAGGGGAGGATGCCGGCCGCGCGCGGGTCGCGCTCGGAGGCGTAGCGCAGGGCGCGGGCGAGGGCCTTGAACTGGCACTCCACGATGTGGTGCGCGTTGCGCCCGTACGGCACGTGCACGTGCAGGGCGATCTGGGCCTGGGCGACGAAGGACTCCAGGATGTGCCGGGTCATCGTGGTGTCGTACTCGCCGATCATCGGCGCCATGTTCTCGGGCTCGGTGTGCACGAGGTACGGGCGGCCGGAAAGGTCGACGGTCACCTGGGCCAGGGACTCGTCCAGGGGAACCGTGCAGTTGCCGAAGCGGTAGATCCCCACCTTGTCGCCGAGCGCCTGCTTGAAGGCGGCGCCGAGGGCGAGGGCGGTGTCCTCGATGGTGTGGTGCGAGTCGATGTGCAGATCGCCCTCGGTCTTCACGGTGAGGTCGAACAGACCGTGCCGGCCGAGCTGGTCGAGCATGTGGTCGTAGAAGCCGACTCCTGTCGACACGTCGACCTTGCCGTGCCCGTCGAGATCGATCTCGACGAGGACCGACGTCTCCTTGGTCGTCCGCTCCACCCGTCCTACGCGGTTCATGTGCTCTGCTCCTTCGTCAACTCACGGACCGCGTCGAGGAACGCGTCGTTCTCATCGGGGGTTCCGGCGGAGACCCGCAGCCACCCCGGGATGCCGTTGTCCCGGACCAGGACGCCCTGGTCGAGGATCTTCTGCCAGGCGGTGTGCGAGTCCGCGAACCGCCCGAACTGCACGAAGTTCGCGTCGGACGGGACGACTTCACACCCGAGTGCACGCAACTCGCCCACCAGCCGGTCCCGTTCGGACTTCAGCTGCTCGACATATCCCAGCAGTGTGTCGGTGTGCTCCAGGGCGGCCAGCGCGGTCGCCTGGGTCACGGCCGACAAGTGGTAGGGCAGCCGTACGAGTTGGACGGCGTCGACGACGGCCGGGTGCGCGGCGAGATAGCCGAGGCGCAGGCCCGCCGCGCCGAACGCCTTCGACATCGTCCGCGAGACGACGAGATTCGGCCGACCTTCGAGCAGCGGCAGCAGCGAGTCGCCGTGGCTGAACTCGATGTACGCCTCGTCGACGATCACCATCGACGGCTTGGCGGCCTGCGCGGCCTCGTACAGCGCGAGCACCGTCTCGGGCGGAACGGCGTTGCCCGTGGGGTTGTTGGGGGTCGTGACGAACACGACGTCGGGCTTGTTCTCGGCGATCCAGCGCTCGGAGGCGGCGAGATCGATCGTGAAGTCCTCGTTGCGCGGGCCGGAGATCCAACCGGTCCCCGTGCCCCGCGCGATGAGCGCGTGCATCGAGTACGACGGCTCGAAGCCGATCGCCGTACGGCCGGGTCCGCCGAAGGTCTGGAGCAGTTGCTGGATGACCTCGTTCGAGCCGTTGGCCGCCCACACGTTCTCGACGCCGACCCGGTAACTGCCGGTCTTCGTCAGGTAGTTGGCCAGCTCGGTGCGCAACTCGACCGCGTCCCGGTCCGGGTAGCGGTTGAGGTCGCGGGCGGCCTCGCGGACACGCTCGGCGATCCGGTCGACCAGTGCCTCGGGCAACGGGTAGGGGTTCTCATTGGTGTTCAGCCGTACGGGGACGTCCAACTGGGGCGCGCCGTAAGGGGACTTGCCGCGCAGCTCGTCCCGTACGGGAAGATCGTCGATTCCGAAGCTCACTTGCCGGGCACCTTCCAACCACGCGACATTTGTTCGTCTCCGACAAACCTCGCCTTGACCGCCGCACCGTGCGCGGGCAGGTCCTCCGCCTCCGCCAGCGTCACCACGTGATGCGCTACGTCCGCCAGGGCGTCGCGCGTGTAGTCGACGATGTGGATGCCGCGCAGGAAGGACTGCACGGACAGGCCGGAGGAGTGGCAGGCGCAACCCCCGGTCGGCAGTACGTGGTTGGAGCCGGCCGCGTAGTCGCCCAACGACACAGGCGACCAGGGTCCGACGAAGATCGCGCCCGCGTTCCGCACCCGGTCGGCGACCGCGGCGGCATCCGCGGTCTGGATCTCCAGGTGCTCGGCGCCGTAGGCGTTGACGACCCTGAGCCCCTCGTCGATGCCGTCGACGAGGACGATCGCGGACTGCCGGCCGGCCAGCGCCGGGGCGACCCGGTCCTCGATGTGCTTGGTGGCCGCGACCTGCGGTTCGAGTTCCTTCTCGACGGCGTCCGCGAGCGTCACGGAGTCCGTGACCAGGACGGCGGCGGCGAGCGGGTCGTGCTCGGCCTGGCTGATCAGGTCGGCGGCGACGTGCACCGGGTCGGCGGTGTCGTCGGCGAGGACCGCGATCTCGGTCGGGCCGGCCTCGGTGTCGATGCCGATCTTGCCGGTGAAGTAGCGCTTGGCGGCGGCGACCCAGATGTTGCCGGGCCCGGTGACCATGTTGGCCGGGGCGCAGGACTCGGTGCCGTGGGCGAACATCGCGACGGCCTGGGCACCGCCGACGGCGTAGACCTCGTCGACGCCGAGCAGCGCGCAGGCGGCGAGGATCGTCGGGTGCGGCAGGCCGCCGAAGTCCGCCTGCGGCGGGGAGGCCAGCGCGACGGACTCGACGCCCGCCTCCTGTGCGGGCACCACGTTCATGATCACGGACGACGGGTAGACGGACCGCCCGCCGGGCGCGTAGAGCCCCACCCGGTCGACCGGCACCCACTTCTCGGTGACCGTGCCGCCGGGCACGACCTGGGTGGTGTGGGTCGTACGGCGCTGCTCGCGGTGGACGAGCCGGGCGCGCCGGATGGACTCCTCCAGGGCCGCGCGCACCGCCGGGTCGAGCTGCTCCAGCGCGTCGCTGAGCGCCTGCGCCGGAACCCGTACCGATTCCAGCCGCACGCCGTCGAACTTCTCGGCGAAGTCGATCAGCGCCGCGTCGCCCCGATGATGCACGGCCTCGCAGATCGGCCGCACCTTCTCCAGGGCGGCCGAGACGTCGAAGTCGGCTCGGGGCAGCAGGTCGCGCAGGGCGGGCCCTTCGGGGAGGGCGTCACCGCGCAGATCGATTCGGGAGATCACGAACCAATTCTCGCAGACCGGGATCGGGCCCTGCTCACGCATATCAATGGCTGATACAGAACGTGGCCGGAACCCTGAAGATCCCCCTCACGTCTAGTGTTCCGGGCGTCACGGAGCGGGCATGAACAGCTGTGCGAAACCCGTGAGTAGTTGAGAGGGATGAAAAAGCAGTGACCGAGGGTGTCGGGATCCGCGCGGGGGATGTCCCGGACGATGCGACCGCCGCCGAGGCCGGTATGTGGCAGGCCTTCCGCAACGGCAGCGTGTACGACCTGAGCAGCGGCGACAGTGTGGTCGACGATCCGCACGGCGGACATCCGTGGGGCCCAGAGCGGACCGTGCGGGCCAGGTTCGTGTGCTGGCTGCTCCTCGACGGCCCGCCCGCGCTGTCGGGCCGGGTGGCCTCCCTGAAACTCACCGGCGTGCAGATCAGCGGCGTCCTGGACCTGGCGGGCGGCACCGTCACGCCGTACGTCGAGCTGAAGGGCTGCCGTTTCGAGCGGGAGGTGCTGCTGCCGGAGGCCCGCTTCCAGACCGTGCGGCTGGTGAACTGCTCGGTGCCGCGGCTGGAGGCGGCGCGGGTGCACACGGAGGGTGACCTGCATCTGCCGCGCTGCCGCTTCCACAACGGCGTCCGGCTGACCGACGCGCACATCGGCACCGATCTGCTGCTGAACCAGGCGATCGTCTACCGGGACCGCACCGGCCGTTCGATCGCCGCCGACGGCATGACCGTAGGACAGGACCTGCAGGCCGAACTCCTCGAATCGCACGGTGAGTTGAGCCTGCGCAGCGCCAAGGTGGGCGTCTCGCTGAGCCTGCGCGGCGCCCGGCTGGCGAACCCGTACAGCCGACTCGCCCTGAACGCGCCCCAGTTGACCGTGGGCCGCACCCTGTACCTGACCCCGGCCGGTGTCGGCGGTCCCTGGCTGACCGGCACAACTCCCGCGCGCGGGACCCGCATTCAGCGTTTCGCGTGCCAGGGCGGGGTGCGGCTGGACGACGGGCGGTTCGGGGACGCGGTGGACCTGGAGCGGGCCCGGTTCACGTTCACGGACGACCAGGAGCTGTCGCTGCTGCGGATACAGGCGCCCGAGCTGCGTTTCCTCGGGGAGCGGCCGCAGCGCGGGAAGGTGGTGCTGTCGGGGGCGCGGGTGGTCAACCTGATCGACGCGGCGACCAGTTGGCCGGCTCCGGGCAACCTCCACATGGGCGGCTTCGTGTACGAGAACCTCGTACCGCAGGGCCCGTTCCCGCTGGACGCCCGCCTCGACTGGGTGGCGGCGGCGACCGCCGAGTACGCCCCGGAGCCGTACGAGCGGCTCGCGGCCGTGCTGCGCAACGCCGGTGAGGACGAGGACGCGCGTGAGGTGCTGCTCGCCAAGCAGCGGCGGCGCCGGGAGAGCCTGCCGGTCGCGGCCAAGGTGTGGGGGGTCGTGCAGGACTGGACGGTCGCCTACGGGTACCGGCCGGGCCGGGCCGCCGTATGGATGGCGGTGCTGTGGGCGGCCAGTTCGCTGGCCTTCGCGCACGCCGGCCACGCGCCGGTGAACGCGAACGGGCATCCGCCGTGGAGCCCCGCCCTGCTCGCGCTGGACCTGCTGCTGCCGGTGATCGACCTGGGGCAGGCGGGCCAGTGGCAGCTGCACGGCGGCTGGCAGTGGCTGTCGGTGGCGCTGATCCTGCTGGGGTGGATCCTGGCCACGACGGTCGCGGCGGGCGCCACACGGCTGCTCAGACGCGGCTAGAACCCTTCCTGCGGGGGCCCGCGCACAGCACTCGAACAGTTGAGCAACAGTCACCTTTTACCTGGGCTTGACCGAAGCGCGTACAACTTTCAGTCGGGTGGTCAAACGGTCTGGCGCACTCCGGATCGGCGGTCTTTCAATGGTCGGCACCATGGCTCTGCTGCGCGCGTTCATCCGCACCGCCCGGATGGCAAGGAACACCTCGCGGCTCGCCGCCGGGCTGCCGGCCGACGACGAGGTCCTCCTCGACGCGCCCGACGACCGGCTCGGCCCCGCGCTGGTCGCGGCCGGGCGCGGCGAGTACGGGCCGGCCTCCGAACTGCTGGCCGCCACCCGCGCCGCCGCCGCGTGGGAGGACCGCGACCGCCACACGCGCCGGCTCGCCGCGTTCGCCCGCAGCCGCCCCGAGTGGCTGGACGACTGGTGCGCGGCCGTCCCGCAGGACCCGGACGCGCTCCTCCTCGCGGCCCAGCTGGCGATGGACCGCGGCTGGGAGTCACCGGCCCGCGCCGAACTGCTCCGCGAACTGAGCCCGCTGATCACGGCGGCGGCCGAGGCCGCCCCGCTCGACCCGGTGCCGTGGCGCATCGCGCTGGACCAGGCACGGGGCACGAACGCCGGGCACGCCGAGTTCGAACGGCTGTGGGGCGAGGCGGTCCGCCGCTCCCCGCACCACTACGGCTGCCATGTGGCGGCCCTCCAGTACCTGTCGGCGGCCTGCTGCGCGCAGTGGGGCGACACCCCCCACACCGCCCGCTGCTCCCACCGCGAGTGCTTCGACTTCGCCGAACCGGCCGCCCAGGACGCCCTGCCGGGCTCACTCGTCCAGGCCCTGCCGGTACGCGCGGCCTTCGCCTGCCTGACCGACGGCTGCGCTCCTACGGTGCCCCGCGCCCGCCTGGACTCGGCGGCCGACCTGGCCATCGCCCTCTCGGCCAGGTACGCGGCGGCGGACCCGTGGCCCGCCGAGGTCCGCAACCTCCTCACCTACGTCCTCATCCGCCTCGAACGCTGGACGGACGCGCTGGACCAGCTCCGCCTGATCGGCCCGTACGCCACGTCGTTCCCCTGGGACCGGATCTCGGACGACCCGCTGGGCCAGTTCCTGGAAATCCGGGACGGCGTACGCATGGCGGTGGCCTCGGACGTCCCCCTAGGCGGCCCGGTTCCCCCCGCTCTGCGGGCGATTCCGACGCAGCCGTGGGCCTTCGAGGACGCCGCCGGGTATCCACGGAGTGAGCACGACGGACGTGCCCGCTCCGGGGACCATTAGGCTTTTGCGCCGTGACCACCGTCCGGCTGCCGCTCTTCCCCCTGAACTCGGTTCTGTTCCCGGGGCTCGTGCTTCCTCTGAACATTTTCGAGGAGCGCTATCGCGCCATGATGCGCGATCTGCTCAAGACCCCTGAGGAGGATTCGCGCCGATTCGCCGTCGTGGCCATCCGCGACGGCCACGAGGTGGCATCGACCGCCCCGGGCATGCCCGACCAGACGGCCGTGCCCGAACGCGGCCCCACGGCCGGCTTCGGCCCCGACCCGCTCAAGGCCTTCCACTCCGTGGGCTGCGTCGCCGACGCGGCCACCATCCGCGAGCGCGCCGACGGCACCTTCGAGGTACTGGCGACGGGCACGACCCGCATGCGACTGCTCTCCGTGGACGTCTCGGGCCCGTTCCTGACGGCCGAGCTGGAGGAGCTGCCCGAGGAGAAGGGCGACGAGGCGGGCGCGCTGGCCGAGGGCGTGCTACGCGCGTTCCGTCAGTACCAGAAGCGCCTGGCAGGCGCCCGCGAACGCACCCTGTCGACGGGCGAGGCCGAACTCCCCGACGAGCCGGCCGTCGTCTCCTACCTGGTAGCCGCCGCGATGATGCTCGACACGGCGACGAAACAACGCCTCCTCCAGGCCCCCGACACCGCCTCCCGCCTCCGCGACGAACTGAAACTCCTCCGCTCCGAGACGGCCATCATCCGCAACCTCCCGTCCCTCCCGGCATCGGACCTGACCCGAGGCCCGACAAGCCTGAACTGACCCCGGAAACCGGACAATTCAATGGCGAAGAAGCCAAGACAACAACAGTCGGGCAGCACCCCGGCGACAGTCGCCCTGACAGCCGCAGGGGTGCCGTACGACCTCCACGCCTACGACCACGACCCGTCCCACCCCTCCTACGGCGAGGAGGCGGCCGAGGCGATGGGCGTCTCCCCGGACCGGGTCTTCAAGACCCTGCTGGCTGACGTGGACGGCACGCTGACGGTCGCCGTAGTCCCGGTGGCAGGCCAGCTGGACCTGAAGGCGCTCGCCTCGGCGGTGGGCGGCAAACGCGCGACCATGGCCGACCCGACCCTCGCCGAACGCACCACGGGCTACGTCCGGGGCGGCATCTCCCCCCTGGGCCAACGCAAAAAACTCCGCACGGTCCTGGACGCCTCCGCCACCGCCCACCCCACGATCTGCGTCTCGGCCGGCCGCCGCGGCCTGGAGGTGGAACTCTCCCCCGAGGACCTGAAAACCCTCACGTCCGCGGTACTGGCCCCCATCGGCCGTGCGTAGCCTCTCGACGCCGTGCCCGTCCTCGGTTAAGCACGAGAGGCATGTCGAAGAAAACGCGGAAACGAAAGTGGCGCGTACGGAAACACAGGGCCAATCACGGACGCCGGCCGGCGTAGGGTCCGGTGCCTCTCGGCACAGGCCTGCCGCATCCAGCCCGTCCGGCGTTTGAGGACGAGGCCGTTCAGGCCGATGGGGGTCTGGGGGCGGAGCCCCCAGGGCGGGGCGGAAGGGGCGGCAGCCCCTGGGGACGGGACGGGTAGGGGCGGCGGGGGCGAAATCCCCTAGGCCAGCGGAGCCCCGTACCCATCCGTAGGCCCAACCCCCTGCTGCACATACCCCGGCTCAGGATCCCGGGGCCCGAACAACGCCGTCAGCCCCAGGTGAACGACCAGCGCGGCAACCGGCCAGGCCAGCAACGCCCCCTTCGCCCCCAACTTCAGCGGCGCGGAGAACGTGACCCCCTTGCCCACGGCCTTGGCGTGCGCGAGCACATCCTTGGTGGGCCCGAACCACATCCCCAGCCGCCAGGCGATGAAGGAAGCGAGCAGCCCGCCCAGGGTCAGCGCGGCGACCAGCGGCACTCCCCCACGCCGCCGCAGCAGAAAGACGACCAGCGCGCTCACGACCCCGAAAGCGACCGCGAGCAGAGTGAACGTTCCGTCCACCCCCACGGCCTGCTCGCCCTCGGAGTCCTTGAGGTAGACGACCCAGCTCTTGTCGACCACGTCCCCGACCAACGGAACATGCGGCGCCAGCCACCACCACAACACCCCGAGCAACAGCCCACCGACCGCCGAGGCGACCGTGACGACGACGGCCTCGATCAGCTCGGTCTTGATCCCGGGCCCGTCCTGGCCGTAGGACGCCTCCTGCGGAACGGCGGGCACGGGATACCCGGCACCCGGGTCGCTCGGGGAGTTCGGGTCACCCGGCGGCTGCCACGCATCGTGCGGGGAGGACTGGTCACGCGGCGGCGGAGGCGGAGTCAGCGGTGCGGTCACAGTGCCATCGTGCCAGGCCCGGCTGTGCGGCGCGTCACCGGACGGCAGCCCGGCGGTACGCCCAGGCGGCGACGGCCAGCGAAACGACCCCGACCCCGGCGCATACCGCGAGGTCACCGAGGACGAGCGCCCAGTCCGGATGCGCCCCGAACGTCTGCGCGAACGCCTCCACGCCGTAGGTGGACGGCACCAGGTCCCGCAGGAACCGCACCGCGTCCGGCATCCGATCGGCGGGCAGCACACCCAGCAACAACGCGGCGGACATGCCCAACTGCCCGAGCAGCGTGGCGAGTTCAGGGCGAGGCGCAAGCAGCCCGAGGGCCGCCCCGAGCCCGGCGAGCGCGGCCCCGGCGAGCGGGATCACCGCCGCCAGGATCCAGATGTTCCCCATCGGCAGCCCGAACAGCACGCACCCGAAGACAGCGGTGAGCGCGGTCCCGGGCACGGTGAAGGAGGCGTACGCCCCCGCCGCGCCCAGCACCACGGCCGCGGGCGGCACCGGCAGGGTGGCGTAGTGGTCGAGCCCGCCGCTGCCGCGCAGCTGCCCGAAGTACTGCGCGAGCAGGTTGAGCCCGACGTAGGCGACGACGAGCACGGACGAGCCGGCGACGACGAACTGGGCGTCGTGGCTCCCGCCGTCGACGACCCCGCGCATCATGATCAGGATGCCGACCGACTGGAAGGTCGCCACGAACAGCAGCGGGATCCGCGCGACCCGCGCCCGGGACAGCTGGGCCCGGTACACGGCGGCCATGGAGGGCCACAGCCGGGCCTTCGGCCCCAGCTCGGCCGCGCCCGAGGCGGTGGCCTCCGGCACGGCCAGGGGGCCACTCGGCAGAACATCGGCGGATACGACACTCACGTCGCGCTGCTCCTCTCGACGCCGGAAGCCGTTCTGTCCCATAGGGATACAAGGGACACAACGGCAGTCGCCCTGTCCCATACGGATACGACGGCCCGTGTACTCATGCCTTCACCAGCCCCTGCGCGATTCCGCCCAGTGCCAGATACACGTCCTCCAGGCTGGGCGTGGCCAGGGTGAAGTCGTCCAGGGCGGCGAACGCGGCCCCGCCGGTCACCGTGGCGACGGCCACCCGGGCCTCCTCCGGGGCCAGCCGCAGCGTCCACCGGCGGCCGGACTCTACGGCCCGGTCCCGCAGCGCGGCGACCTCCGGGACGTCCAGCGGCGGCTTCTCCCGCCACACCAGCTCGACCCGCACCTCGCCCGCGACCTGTTCCTTGAGCCCGGCGGGGGTGTCGCAGGCGATGACCTTGCCCTGGTCGAGGACGGCGACCCGGTCGAGGACGGTCTCGGCCTCGATGACGTTGTGGGTGACGAGCAGCACGGTGGTCCCGCGCTCGGCCCGGCGCCGGTCGACGGCGGACCACACGGCCCTGCGCGCCACCGGATCCATCCCGGTGGTCGGCTCGTCGAGCACCAGCAGCGACCGCTCCCCGACCAGCGCGGCGGCCACACACGCCAGCCGCCGCTGCCCACCGGACAGCTTCTTCAACGGCCGCCCGGCAATGGCCGTAAGCCCCAACTCGTCCAGTACGGCGTCCCGCTCGGCCCGTGCCTCGCGCAGGTCCAGGCCGCGCAGCCGGGCGGTGGTCTCGGCGGCGAGCGACACGGTGAGTTCGTCGAGCGCGGAGGACTCCTGGCCGAGGTAGGCGAGGATCCGCGCGGCCCGCTCCGGGTGGCGCACGATGTCGTGGCCGAGGATCTCGACGCTGCCGGCGTCGGGCCGCATGAGCCCGGTCAGCTGGCGTACGAGGGTGGACTTGCCGGCGCCGTTCGGCCCGAGGAGTCCGAAGATCTCGCCCCGGCGGATGTCGAGGGTCACGTCGTCGGTGGCCCGCACCTCGGGGGTTCCCGGCGCACCGCGTCGGCCGCGCACCGCCGGATAGGTCTTGCTGAGCCCGCGCACCGCGCACACGACATCATCACCGTGTCGAAGTGCCACTCCCGCGCGCGTACTCACGGGACGAGACTACGGGGTCCGGGAGCCCCGCCCGTTCGCGGGTCGGTCGAGAACGGCACAATCGCCGGTAAAGCCGTCCCGCCGCGAGGCCGCCCGGCCACCGGACCGGCCGGCTCCGCTCACTCTCCGGCAGAGGCGTGCTCGGCCGCCGTCCGTACGTCGATCTCGCGCCAGAAACCGGCCCGGATCGCGTACCGGTCGTGCTCGTCGATCTGGTCGTCCTTGTGCGCGAGGAGGCCGAACCGGGCGGCGTAGCGCAGCAGTTCGCCGTCGATGCGGTGCGGGACGCGCGGGTACATCCCGGACAGTTTCTGCAGGTGGGTGCCGTGGTCGCCGAGGCGGCCCATCCAGCGGCGGGCGAAGACCTGGCCCACCTCGTAGGGGTCGCCGCCGACCGTGGTGATGTCCTCCTCGCGGTCGGCCCAGCGCTGCTCGGCGGTGGTCAGCTGCGCCAGCGTCGGCATCGAGGCGACCTCGGGCGGCTCGGCGGCGCCGCCCGGCCGGTCGACCCACCCTTTGTCGGAGGACCAGCGCAGGGTCGCGCTCGCGGGCTGCTGCGCGGGCGCGGCGGCACCCGGGGCCTTCAGGCTCGCCAGGTCCTTCGGGGTGGGCACGCCCTTGTGCGCGGGCACCCGCTCCTGCGAACCGTTCTCCGAGCCGGCCTCGGCGGTCGCGTGCTCGCCCTCCTCCGGGGCCCGCTCGCGCGCCGCTCTCGGCGCGGATTCCGGCAGCGGCGCGGACAGGATCGCGGCGATCTCCGGCCGCGGCACGGGCGGCGGCGCGCACACCCCGCCGAGATCCTTCGCCCGTACGGCCTTGGTGATCCAGGTCCGGTCCAGCACCCGCCGCTCGTCGGCCTCGGCGACCAGGTCCTCGGACTGGTTGTAGTCCCCGTCCGCGGCCTGCACGGCCCAGAGGTGTACGGCGACGCCGTGCTCCTTGGCGGCCATCATGCCCGGCAGCAGGTCGCCGTCACCGGTGACGAGCACGACGTCGGAGCAGGCGCGGTTGCGGGCCAGCTCGGTCAGCTCGGCATGCATGGCGGCGTCGACGCCCTTCTGCGCCCAGCGGCCGTCGCTGCGGGTCAGGGCGCCGAGGCGGACGGTCACGCGGGGCATCACGCGCAGCCTGCGGTGCTCGGGCTGCGGGACGCGGTCGGGGGCGCCGTCGAACCAGTAGATGCGCAGCAGGGGTCGTTCCGTGTCGGACTCGGCTCGCTCGCGCAAACCCTGGATGAGGGCGGCGTGATCGACGGTGATCCTGGAACGCGAGGGCTCTCCGGCGAGGAGACTTGCTGCGGCCCCCAGCAGATACCCGGCGTCCACCAGGACGATGCAGCGGTCCACGCGACTCACCCTCTTCCCGGTCGGTTTGCTTCGGGCTTGCTTCGAGTCTGCCCGACCGCGCAGGGCTTAACGGCCCGAACTCGATCTTCGGCGTGGCGTTTGCGGACTCGACTCCTCTACCAACCCTGTCACAGACCGTAATTATCCGAAATGCGATCTCTATCAGCCTATGTGAATCTGATCCCGATCCTGGCCCCGAGATCCCTTCAGGAGGTAGATCACCATGGCCAAGAACAGGAAGAACAACCGCGATCAGCAGAAGTCCTCGGCACCCGAGCGCGGTTCGGAGGAGACCAGGTCGTCCTCAGCACAGGACCAGGCCGAACAGCGCATAACCCAGGCGACTCCGAGCGACATGGCCCGCAAGGGCCGGGAGAAGCGCTTCGGCCACAACTGATCTCCGTATACAGGGTTGTCGAGATCCAGGCATACACCGAGGGGCGCGTCCGTTGGCGGACGCGCCCCTCGGTCGTGCGGTCGCTCAGCCGGCCAGGCAGGCCGCGCCGAGCAGCACCTTCAAGTCGCCGAACAGCGCCGGGTCGGGCTTCACCCGGTGCTTGTCCAGGCGCAGGATCGTGGTCTTGGTCGGGCCCTGGAGCTTGATGCGGACCTCGCTGTCGCCCCGGTGGTGGCTGAGGATCTCGCCGAGCCTGCTGATCATCGGCGGCGTGACCCTGGTGGCCGGGATGGTGAGGATCACGGGCGCGTTGGTGCCCACGTTCGACACGTCCGGGACCTGCATCTCCATCGCGACCAGGCGCGGCACGTCCTCGCGCTTGTCGAGGCGGCCCTTGACGAACACGATGGTGTCCTCGACGAGTTGGGTCGACACCAGCTGGTAGGACGCCGGGAAGAACATGCACTCGATGGAGCCCGCGAGGTCCTCGACGGTGGCGATCGCCCAGGCGTTGCCCTGCTTGGTCATCTTGCGCTGGAGGCCCGAGATGATGCCGCCGATGGTGACGACCGCGCCGTCCGAGTGCTCACCTCCGGTGAGCTGGGCGATGCCCGCGTCGGCCTTGTCGGACAACACGTGCTCCAGGCCGAAGAGCGGGTGGTCGGAGACGTACAGACCGAGCATCTCCCGCTCCTGCGCGAGGAGATACGTCTTCTCCCACTCGTCGGTGGTGAACTCCACGTCGAGTCCGAAGCCGGGCTCGCTGGTGTCCTCCTCGCCCATGCCGCCGAAGAGGTCGAACTGCCCCTCGGCCTCCTTGCGCTTGACCGCCACCACGTTGTCGATCATCGGCTCGAAGTGCGCGGTGAGGCCCTTGCGGGTGTGCCCCAGGGTGTCGAACGCACCGGCCTTGATGAGGGATTCGGTGGTCCGCTTGTTGCAGGCGGCGGCCTCGACCTTGTCCAGGTAGTCGGGGAAGGAGCCGTACTTCCCCTTCGCCTTGCGGGACCTGATGATCGAGTCGACCACGTTCGTGCCGACGTTGCGCACGGCCTCCAGGCCGAAGAGGATCACGTCGTCGCCCTGGGCGGCGAAGTTGTGCACCGACTCGTTGACGTTCGGCGGGAGCACCTTGATCTTCATGCGGCGGCACTCGTTCAGGTAGATCGCGGACTTGTCCTTGTCGTCCTTGACCGAGGTGAGCAGCGCCGCCATGTACTCGGCCGGGTAGTTGGCCTTCAGGTAGGCGGTCCAGTACGAGACCAGGCCGTACGCGGCGGAGTGCGCCTTGTTGAAGGCGTAGCCGGCGAAGGGGACCAGGACGTCCCACAGGCCCTGGATCGCCTCGTCGCTGTAGCCGTTCTTCTGGGCGCCGGCCTGGAAGATGGTGAAGTTCTTCGCCAGTTCGTCGGCCTTCTTCTTGCCCATCACGCGGCGCAGGATGTCGGCCTCGCCGAGCGAGTAACCGGCGACGATCTGGGCGGCCTTCTGCACCTGCTCCTGGTACACGATCAGGCCGTAGGTCACCGCGAGGACCTCCTCAAGGGGCTCCTCCAGCTCCTTGTGGATCGGCGTGATCTCCTGCCGCTTGTTCTTGCGCTCGGCGTAGTTGATGTGCGAGTTCATGCCCATCGGGCCGGGCCGGTACAGGGCCGAGACGGCGGAGATGTCCTCGAAGTTGTCGGGCTGCATCTGGCGCAGCAGCGAACGCATCGGGCCGCCGTCGAACTGGAAGACGCCCAACGTGTCGCCGCGGCAGAGCAGTTCGAAGGTCTTGGGGTCGTCCAGCGGGAGGGCGAGCATCTCCAGGTCGATGCCCTTGTTGGACTTCACCATCTTGATGGCGTCGTCCATGATCGTGAGGTTGCGCAGGCCCAGGAAGTCCATCTTCAGCAGGCCGAGCGACTCGCACTGCGGGTAGTCCCACTGCGTGATGGTCACACCGTCGGTGTGGCGCACCCACACCGGTGCGTGGTCGACGATGGGCTCGCTGGACATGATGACGCCGGCCGCGTGCACGCCCATCTGCCGGACCAGGCCCTCGACGCCCTTGGCGGTGTCGATGACCTTCTTGACGTCCGGTTCGTTCTCGTACATCCCGCGGATCTCGCCCGCCTCGCCGTAGCGGGGGTGCTTGGGGTCGGTGATGCCGGAGAGGTCGATGCCCTTGCCGAGGACGTCGGCGGGCATCGCCTTGGTGAGCCGGTCGCCCATCGCGTACGGGTAGCCCAGCACGCGCGCGGAGTCCTTGATGGCGTTCTTGGCCTTGATCTTGCCGTAGGTGCCGATCATGGCGACCTTGTCGGCGCCGTACTTCTCCGTCACGTACCGGATCACCTCGACGCGCCGGCGCTCGTCGAAGTCGATGTCGACATCGGGCATGGAGACGCGCTCGGGGTTGAGGAACCGCTCGAAGATCAGGCCGTGCGGGATCGGGTCGAGGTCGGTGATGCCCATGGCGTACGCGACGATCGAGCCGGCCGCGGAACCACGGCCGGGGCCGACCGCGATGCCGTTGTTCTTCGCCCACATGATGAAGTCGGCGACCACGAGGAAGTAGCCCGGGAACCCCATCTGGATGATGACGTCCATCTCGTAGTCCGCCTGCTTCTGGCGGTCGTCGGGGATGCCGCCCGGGAAGCGGCGCTCCATCCCGCGGCGGACCTCCTCCTTGAACCAGGTGATCTCCGTGAAGCCGTCCGGGATGTCGAACTTCGGCATGAGGTTCTTCGCCTCGAACATGCCGGAGGTGTCGATCTGTTCGGCGACCAGGAGGGTGTTGCGGCAGCCCTCCTGCCAGGCGTCCGAGGAGTCCACGGCGTACATCTCGTCGGTGGACTTCAGGTAGTAGCCGGTGCCGTCGAAGCGGAAGCGGTCCGGGTCGGAGAGGTTCTTGCCGGTCTGGATGCAGAGCAGGGCGTCGTGCGCGACCGACTCGTGCGCGTACGTGTAGTGCGAGTCGTTCGTCACCAGGGGCGGGATGCCGAGCTTCTTGCCGATGTCCAACAGGCCGTCACGGACCCGGCGTTCGATCTCGATGCCGTGGTCCATCAGCTCCAGGAAGTAGCGGTCCTTGCCGAAGATGTCCTGGTACTCGGCGGCGGCTTTCAGCGCCTCTTCGGGCTGGCCCAGGCGCAGCCGGGTCTGCAGCTCGCCCGAGGGGCAGCCGGTGGAGGCGATGAGCCCCTCGGACCACTGGGAGATGGTCTCCTTGTCCATGCGCGGCCACTTCTGGAGCCAGCCCTCGGCGTACGCGTCCGAGGACAGCTTGAAGAGGTTGTGCAGACCCTTGCTGTTCGCCGCCCAGATCGTCTTGTGGGTGTAACCACCGGAACCGGACACGTCGTCGCGCTTCTGGTGCGGCTGGCCCCACTGGATCTTGCGCTTGTTGCGCCGGGACTCCGGGGCGACGTACGCCTCGATGCCGATGATCGGTGTGACGCCCGCCTTCTTCGCCGTGTGGAAGAAGTCGTAGGCCCCGTGCAGGTTGCCGTGGTCGGACATGGCGATATGGCTCATGCCCATCTCGTTGCACGCGTCGAACATGTCCTTCAGCCGCGCGGCACCGTCCAGCAACGAGTACTGGGTGTGGACGTGCAGGTGCGTGAACGGCGGCTTTGACACGGCTTGGCCTCCAGGGGAAACGATCGACAAAATGCGGCGGGCGGTCTGGGGGGACGAGACCGAATCCTATGCCTCGCCACTGACACACGGCGGGCACTCCCACGTACCTTCAAGCGTTGGAAAGTGACGACAGACCCGTCACATGTCACGCACCACCCGTACCAGGAGGCACAGAGCGATGTCGGTTCCGCAGCTCAACGACGAGCACCGCGGCGAGGAGATCCTTGCCGTCTTCGACACCGCCTTCGGCGAGCTCCTGGCCGCCGACCCGGCCGCGTTCCGCGTGAAGTTCCGCAAGATGGCAGCTTCGGCGTTCGCGTTCTACCGGGGCACGGCGTGCCTCTTCTACCACGACCTCGATGCCGAGAAGCGGGGCGGCCCGTACCTGGACGACCGCACCTCGCGCGTGTGGATCCACGGCGACCTGCACGCCGAGAACTTCGGCACGTACATGGACTCGAACGGCCGCCTGGTCTTCAACGTCAACGACTTCGACGAGGCCTACGTCGGCCCCTTCACCTGGGACCTCAAGCGCTTCGCCGCCTCCGTCGCGCTGATCGGGTACGCGAAGGCGCTCAGTGACGAGCAGATCACCGAGCTGGTGCAGGTCTACGCGGGCGCGTACCGCGAGCGGGTGCACGCGCTGGCGACCGGTGCGAAGAGCGACGAGGTGCCGCCGTTCACGCTGGACACGGCCGACGGCCCGCTGCTGGGCGCGCTGCGCACGGCCCGCTCGCTGACCCGCTTCGAGCTGCTGGACTCGATGACGGAGATCCGTGACTTCGAGCGCCGGTTCGCGCCGGGCGGCGGCTCCATCGAGCTGGACGCGGCGACCCGTTACAAGGTCCTCGCGGCCTTCGACGGCTACCTGGAGACGCTTCCCGAGTCCTCCCTGGACCACCCCGACTCCTACCGCGTCAAGGACGTCGTCGGCCGCCGGGGCATCGGCATCGGCTCGGCCGGGCTGCCGTCGTACAACATCCTTCTGGAGGGCAACAGCGACGCCCTGGAGAACGATGTGGTGATCTACATCAAGCAGGCCCAGACGCCGGCCGTCTCGCGGCACATCACGGACTCGGCGATCCGGGACTACTTCCAGCACGAGGGCCACCGCACGGTGATCTCCCAGCGCGCCCTCCAGGCGCACGCGGACCCGTGGCTGGGCTGGACGGAGCTGGGCGGGACCGGGCAGCTGGTCGCCGAGGTGTCGCCGTACGCGGTGGACCTGGACTGGAGCGACATCGACGACCCGGAGGAGATCGCCGCCGTCGTCGCCGACCTCGGGCGGGCCACGGCCACGATGCACGCGGCGGCCGACGACCAGTCCGGCGAGTCCCTGGTGCCGTTCTCCACGGAGCGGGCCATCGACGCGGCGATCGCGGCCGACGAGGACGGCTTCGCGGGCGTGCTCGTCGACTTCGCGCACAGCTACGGCGCACGCGCGCGTGCCGACCACCAGACCTTCGTCGACCTGTTCCGCAACGGCCGGATTCCGGGTCTGTAACCATCCGTACGCTCACAGGAACCCTTTAGGGGTCCCTTACCGGAGCACATGACAGACTCTCCTCCGCTATGGACATATCCGGGATCCAGCTCAGGGCCGTACGCGCGGCGCTGTTCACGGCACTGGTCGTGACGCTCAGCACCGCGTCGCACGTGCTGCTGTCCCGGGTTCCGCTTCCGCTCGGCACGGTGGCGGCGATCGCCGCCACCGTGTTCGTGATCGCCTACGCGCTCGCGGGCCGCGAGCGCGGCTTCGGCCGGATCGCCGCACTGCTGATCCCGCTGGAGCTGGCCGCCGACACGGTCTTCACCACCGGCCAGCACGCCTGCTACGGCAGGGCGGGCGGCCCGGTCGCCGGACCGCTGCGCGCGGTCGGCCTGGACGTGCTGTGCAGCGGCGGTGATGTGGGCACCTCGCTGGCCCGCGTGACCGGCGATCCCCATCAGGCGGCGGCACTGCTCGCGCACACCGACGCCACCGCCGCCTGGCTGCTGCTCGGCGCGCACATCGGCGTGGGCCTGCTGGCCGCCGCCTATCTGCGCCGCGGCGAGCGCGCCCTGTCCGAACTGCTGCGCGCGGCAACGGCGGTGGGCTTCCGCCCGCTGCTGCTGGCCGTCGCCGCGGTGTCGGCCCGACGCACCGCGCCGGTCCGCCGGCTGCCGCGCGCCACGCACTGCGTGGCCACCGCCCGTGAGCGGCTGCTGGTGCACTCCCTGGGACGGCGTGGACCGCCGTGCTCGGTCCTGCCCGCGGTCTGAACACCCCACAGGTACCTGAGCACACATCAGTCCCCCACACGTATTCCGCGTACGACGTGTACGCGTCCCATATGGAGATCACCAACATGAGCAAGCGGAACAGCGCGGCGGCCAAGACGCAGGCCCGTGAGCGGCTGCGCGCCGAGCGCGAGCGCCAGGCCAAGCGCGCCAAGGTCAAGCGGCAGATCATCGTCGCCGGTTCGGTCGTCGGCGTCCTCGCGATAGCCGGCGGCATCGGCTACGCCGTCGTGCAGAACAACAAGCCCAGTTACTGGGAGGGCCTGAAGGACGCCAAGGTCACCGCCCCGGCCAACACCTCGGGCACCAAGGGCACGACGGTCGTCATCGGCAAGTCCACCGCGAAGAAGACCCTCAAGGAGTACGAGGACCCGCGCTGCCCGGTCTGCGCCCAGTTCGAGCAGACCGTCGGCTCGACCGTCGTCCAGGACATCGACGCCGGCAAGTTCAAGATCCAGTACATCGGTGGCACGTTCATCGACAACAAGGACAACGGCGAGGGCTCGAAGAACGCGCTGAGCGCCCTGGGCGCCGCGCTGAACGTCAGCCCCACCGCGTTCCTGGACTACAAGACCGCGCTGTACTCGACGAAGTACCACCCCGACGAGACGACCGACAAGTTCAAGGACGACAGCTACCTCATCAAGGTCGCCAACACGGTCTCCGCGCTGAAGAACAACACGAAGTTCCAGACCGCCGTCAAGAAGGGCACCTACGACGCTTGGGCGATGGCCATGTCGAAGACCTTCGACGACAACAAGGACGGCGTGACGGGCACCCCGAGCTTCGTCATGAACGGCAAGATGCTGACCGCCGACACCCAGGGCAACGCGCCCATGACGGTGGCCGACTTCACCAGGGTGGTGGACGCGGCCCTGAAGGGCTGAACCAACGGCCGGCGGAAGAGCGGGCGAACTTTCACCAGTTCGCCCGCTCTTGTTAATACCAGTCAGTAACCTGTTCGCTCGTGACCAGTCGATACAGAGCACCCGAGAGCGTCAACTCGCCCTCCCCGCGCCGCCGTACGGTCGTCAAGGCCGCGGCCGCCACCGCCGTCCTGGCCGGCCCACTGATCGCCGCGCTGCCCGCCAGGGCCGCCACCGACACCCCCTCCTTCCTGCACGGGGTCGCCTCCGGGGACCCGCTCCCGGACGGCGTCCTGCTGTGGACCCGGGTGACGCCCACCGCCGAGGCGGTCCCCGGCTCCGGGCTCGGCCCGGACACCGAGGTGAGCTGGACCGTAGCCACCGACAAGGCGTTCACGAACGTCGTCTCCAGGGGCTCGCTCACCGCGACCGCAGCCTCCGACCACACCGTCAAGGCCGACATCCGCGGCCTGGCCCCGGCCACCGACTACTTCTTCCGCTTCTCGGCCGGCGGCACCGACTCCCCGGCGGCGCGCACCCGCACCGCGCCGGCGGCGGACGCCAACGTGACCGGCCTGCGCTTCGGCGTCGTCACCTGCGCCAACTGGGAGGCGGGCTACTTCTCGTCGTACCGCCATCTCGCGGCCCGCAACGACCTGGACGCGTGGCTGCATCTCGGGGACTACATCTACGAGTACAAGTCCGGCGAGTACGCGGCGCGCGGCACGGTCGTACGACAGCACGCGCCCCTGAACGAGATCATCACGCTCGCCGACTACCGCACCCGGCACGGCAAGTACAAGACCGACCCGGACCTCCAGGCGCTGCACACCAAAGCACCGGTCATAGCGATCTGGGACGACCACGAGTTCGCGGACAACGCCTGGTCCGGCGGCGCGGTCAACCACACCGAGGGCGCGGAGGGCACCTGGACGGCCCGTCAAGCGGCCGCGAAACAGGCGTACTTCGAGTGGATGCCGGTCCGCCCGGCGATCGCGGGCACCACCTACCGCCGCCTGCGCTTCGGCAAGCTGGCGGACCTCTCGCTCCTCGACCTGCGCTCCTTCCGTTCGCAGCAGGCGAGTTCGGGCAGCGGTTCGGTCGACGACCCGGACCGTACGATCACGGGACGCGCCCAACTCGACTGGCTGAAGGCCGGGTTGAAGGCGTCCGACACCAAGTGGCGGCTGGTCGGCAACTCGGTGATGATCGCGCCGTTCGTCGTCGGCGCGCTCTCCGCCGACCTGTTGAAGCCGCTCGCCAAGCTGCTGGACCTGCCGCAGGAGGGGCTCGCCGTCAACACCGACCAGTGGGACGGCTACACCGACGACCGCCGTGAACTCCTCGCGCATCTGCGCTCGAACGCGATCGGCAACACGGTCTTCCTCACCGGCGACATCCACATGTCCTGGGCCAACGACGTACCGGTGGACGCCGGCACGTACCCGCTCTCGCCCTCCGCGGCAACGGAGTTCGTGATCACGTCCGTGACCTCCGACAACCTCGACGACATCGTGAAGGTCCCCGAGGGCACGGTCTCCGCGCTCGCCGCACCGGTCATCCAGCTCGCCAACCGGCACGTCCACTGGGTCGACACGGACCGCCACGGCTACGGCGTCCTCGACATCACCGCCGACCGCGCGCAGATGGACTACTACGTCCTGTCCGACCGCACGTCGGCGACCGCGACCTCGTCCTGGGAGCGGTCGTACCGAACGCGCAGCGGCACGCAGAAGGTCGAGCGGACCTACAACCCCGTGTAGCCGAAAAACAGTTGGAGTGGCCCAGACGTTGATGTGTACATTGCATCGCGTCAAGATCAACCATGATTGGAGTCACATGGCCACCCCCCAAGGTGTTTTGACGAAGGCCGCAGTACTCACAGCCGCCCTGGCTTTCGCCGGGCTCACGTCGACGTCCGCTCAGGCCCTGGAGAACACGGCCGCGGCGGCGCCGGCGTTCGTGAACCTGGTCACGGCCGAGAGCTCTCCCATATATGCCCAGCCCACGTCCTCGTCGACGCGGTACCGCACGGAGCCGGCGGGCACGACCCTGCGGATCCAGTGCTCGACCACCAACACCCCTTCGGGGGCGATGTGGTACAGGCTCTACGACGCCCAGCCGACGTCCTGGGTCTGGTCCGGTCACTTCATGTCGCTGGTCAACCCGCCCAAGAAGTGCTGACCCGGTAGGCAGCCGCTACAGGCTGTCGAGGAAGCCGAGGGCCACCCGCCAGGTGGCCTCGGCGGCCTCCTCGTCGTAGTCCGGGAGGTCGGGGTCGGTGTACAGATGGCCGGCCCCGGCGTACCGGTAGATCTCGACGTCGGCGCCCGCCCTGCCCATCTGGAGGTACCAGGAGCTGAGCCAGTCGTCGGTCTCGAACTGGTCGGGCTCGGCGACGTGCAGCTGCACCGGCAGATCGTCGACGGAGGCGTTGGCCACGATGTCCGAGGTGCCGTGCAGGAGGAGCAGGCCGCGGGCCTTCTCGTCGCCGAGGGCGAGGGTCTGCGCGACGGAGGCGCCGAGCGAGAACCCCGCGTAGACGAGGCCGCGCTCCGAATAAGGGGCGGCGGCGAGCACGGCCCGCTTCAGCACCTCGTCCTTCCCGATCCCGTCGTTGAAGGCCATGCCCTCCTCGACCGTCTCGAACGTATGCCCCTCGAAGAGGTCCGGGGTCCACACCTCGTGGCCCGCCGCGCGCAGCCGCTCGGCGGCGCCCTGCACCGCCGGCCGGAGACCGTACGTGGAGTGGAAGAGCATGATGTTCATGAAGCCATCGTGCCAGTACGGTCGGACACATGGAGAACGTACTGCGCCCGCTGATCGTCATCGGCGGCTCCGTCGTCCTCACGCTGCTCATCGGCTGGGTCACCGACCTGCTGCTGCGCAAAGCGGACGCCCGGCACGACGACACCACCCTGTGGGGCCTGCTGCGCCGCGGCCGGGTGCCCTACCAGCTGGTGCTCTGCGCGGCCCTGCTCAGAGCCTCCTACGACCAGGCACAACTGCTGGAGGAACACCGGATCGGCATCGGCCAGACCCTGACCCTGGTGCTGATCGGCGCCACCGCGTGGCTGATGATCCGGGTCGCGGCGGCGATCGTGGAGTCGTCGTACGCGCGCTACGCCCGCGCCTCCCGCGACGCTGCCCGGGTCCGCCGGGTCCGGACCCAGGTGACGCTGATCACGCGGGTGGTGGCCGCGATCGTCGGCGTGGTGGCGGTCGCCGCGATGCTGCTGACGTTCCCCGCGATGCGCGCGGCCGGCGCGTCCCTGCTGGCCTCGGCGGGCGTCCTCGGCATCGTCGCCGGTGTCGCTGCCCAGTCAACGCTCGCCAACCTCTTCGCGGGTCTGCAGATCGCCTTCGGTGACATGGTCCGCATCGGCGACACGGTGGTCGTGGACGGCGAGTGGGGCACGATCGAGGAGATCACCCTGACCTTCCTGACGGTCCGCACCTGGGACGAACGCCGGATCACCATGCCGGTCTCGTACTTCACGTCCAAGCCCTTCGAGAACTGGTCCCGCGGCACCCCCCAGATGACCGGCATCGTCTACTTCCAGGTAGACCACTCGGCCCCGGTGGACGCGATGCGCACCCAGCTCCGCGAAATCCTGCGCGCCTGCCCCGCCTGGGACGGCCGCAGCTACGGCCTCGTCGTCACGGACACCACCCCCAACACGATGGAGGTCCGCGCCCTGGTCACGGCCAAGGACGCGGACGACATCTGGACGGTACGGGTCACCGTCCGCGAACAGATGATCCGCTGGCTGTACGTGGAGCATCCGTACGCCCTCCCCCGCGTCAACACGGCGGACGCGGCACCGATCCCGGGGGAGGATCCGTCACCGAACGGCGGGGGTGGGGTTGGGGGCGCAGGGCGTGCGGCGCATGAGCCTCCGGGGGGTAACCGGGGGTGAGGGTCGGGCGGGGCGGGGCGTGCCGCTCGGCTGAGGGCCACGGCCGAATCGCCCACCCACGCCCACCCGTTCACCGCCGGTTGAGGGGTGGGCGTTTGCCGCTGGGGTGCGGCGCCGCCGGCGGCGGACCGTGGGTAAGGGCGGCTGGCCGGTTCCCGTGCCGGGCGAGTACCCCCTCACCTACGAACGACAGAGCCAGACCGGGTCCGGGCGACTCCGGCCCCTCAACGCCCATGCTGGGCAACGCCGTTGGACTGACCGACCCGCGAAGCGACCGGCGACCGGCTACGACCGAGCACCGCGAGCTGGCTACGCCTGAGCAACTCCGGGCACCCCAACACCCTTGCCCAGCACCACCATTGGCCCGAACACCCAGCGAGGCATCCGATCCCCGACAGCCAGAGCAACCAGCCGGCCCAAACTCGCAACGCCCATGCCCGGCGAGAAACCTCCCCCAACCCGAACGCCCAAGCCCTACCCCGAGGCCAGTGCCGGGTGCCTCAATCCCCGCGCCCGGCAACGCCGTTAACCCGGCCAACCAGGGAGGCAACCCAGGACCCAGCCGTCGGCGAGACCAGCCGCCCCAAGGCCGCACAGCAACCATGCCGGGCGAGAACCCCTCCCTCACCCATGAACGACACAGACGGAACCAGGGCCGGCGAGTCCCGACGCCTCAACACCCACGCTGGGCAAGGCCGTTGGTCTGAGCAACCCGCGAAACGACTGAGACCCGGCTACGACTGAGCAACTCCGCTCCTCTCAACGCCCCCGCTCAGCCCCGCCATTGACCTGAATCACCTGCGAAGTCACATGCCCAGCAGCCGGGGACGCGAGCCAGTGCAAGGTCGCGGCGACATCCCCTGGCGTACCGGCCCGACCGGTCGACGTGTCGTTGATGAGCCGTTCACGCCGGGCGGGATCGATCGGCGGCCCGAAGAACTCGGTGTCCTCGATGTACCCGGGCGCGACCACGTTCACGGTGATGCCGCGCGGGCCGAGATCCCGGGCCAGGTCATAGGCGTACGGATGCAACGCCGCCTTGGCCCCGCCGTACGCCCCGCTCCCCGAACCCCGGTACGCGGCGATGGAACTGACGAACAGCACCCGCCCGCCCGGCTCCGCGAGCCGTGGCTTCAGCGCCTCGGTGAGCAGCGCGGCGCTCAGGGTGTTGATGCGGAAGTTGACGGTCCAGTCGTGCGCGACACGGTCCAGCGGATCACCGCTCGCGCTCCCCGGTTCCAACGCCCCGGTACCGCCCGCGCCGTGCACCAGCACATCCACGGTCCCGAACTCCTCGGCGACGAACCGCCCGACCCCGCGCACCACTTCGGGCTCACTCAGGTCCCCGGCGTACGTCAACGCCCCCGGCACCCCGGCCTTCTCCAACACCTCGCGCCGACGCCCGAGGAGCAACACCCGATCCCCGTCACCCGCGAAGGCGTGCGCCGCCGCGAGCCCAATTCCCGTACCGCCACCACTGATTACAACGTTGCGAGCCATGACGCGAGCCTACAAACAGGGCGAGAGCAAACACGAACCAATTCAAACGGCGCCCCACCGACAACGCTCAACCCGCAGCCGCCGACGACGCCCCGCCCCCACGGCAAACGCCCACCTTCCAGCCCACGGCGAACGGGCAGTGCGCGGGCGGGCAAACACTTCAACCCGCAGCCGCCAACGACGCTCGCCCCCACCCCAAACGCCCACCCTCCAGCCCACGGCGAACGGGCAGTGCGCGGGCGGGCAAACACTTCAACCCGCAGCCGCCAACGACGCTCGCCCCCACCCCAAACGCCCACCCTCCAGCCCACGGCGAACGGGCAGTGCGCGGGCGGGCAAACACTTCAACCCGCAGCCGCCAACGACGCTCGCCCCCCACCCCAAACGCCCACCCTCCAGCCCACGGCGAACGGGCAGTGTGCGCGGGCGGGCAACGCTCACCTCAAGCTACGCACATCCAAATGCCGAAGCACCCGGTCCACGATCTCCGGATCCGCCCCCGGCTCACTCCGCGCCGCCAGCACCTCATGCCGAGCCGCGCTCATCATCTCCCCCTGGATCCGCCGCATCCGCTTCACCCGCTTGACCCGCTTCTCGTACGCCTCCCGCCGCTCCCCGTCCCCCACCTCGGGAGAGATCCGCACCCCGATGTCGAACGCCCGCCGCAACAACTGCTCGGACACCTCCTCCGGCAGTTCCTCGACATCCTCGATCTCCCGCAGCCGCCGCTTCGCGGCCTTCGCCGCCCGCACCGCCAGCTCCTTCTCGAACGCCTTCTCGCTGTCGGTGTCGGCCCGCACCCCGAGCCGCTTCACCAGCCACGGCAAGGTGAGCCCCTGAAGCACCAGCGTCGCCATGATCACCCCGAACGCGATGAACACGATCTCGTCCCGGTCCGGGAACGCCGACCCGTCGTCCATGGTCAGCGGAATCGCCAGCGCCAGGGCCACGGACGCCACCCCGCGCATCCCGGCCCACCACATGATCACGGTCTCCCGCCAGGACGTCGGGATCTCCTCGTCGTAGTCCCGCTTGGCGTGCAGCCGTTTCGTCAGCCAGGTCGCCGGCAGCAACCACGCCAGTCGTACGACGACCACGACCCCGACGATCGCCGCGGCCCAGCCGAGCATCTCGCCCCACCGCCCGGACGCCGTACGGATCGCGTTGTGCAGTTCGAGCCCGATGAGCCCGAACGCGACCCCGGTGACCAACGTGTCCACGACATCCCACACGGTCGCCCCGGCGAGCCGGGTCAACACGTCATCGGCACCCAGGGAGTACTCCGCCAGGAACAGCGCGGTGGTGAGCACGGCGAGCACCCCGGAACCGTGCAGTTCGTCGGCCAGGACGTACGAGGCGTACGGCACCAGGAGGGTCAGCCCGATCTGCAGGGTGGCGTCGTCGAGCGCCGACATCAGCTTGTTCGTGGCCCATCCCAGGGTCACTCCGACCGCTACGGCGACGACGGCGGACAGCACGAAGTCGAGCCCGGCGCGCCAGAACTCGAAGCTCCCGCTGACGGCCGCGGCGATCGCGACGTGGTAGAGCACGATGGCCGTCACGTCGTTGAAGAGACCCTCGCCCTCCAGGATCGACACCAGCCGGCGCGGCAGCCCGAGCTGTCCCGCGACGGCGGTCGCGGCGACCGGGTCGGGCGGCGCCACCAGCGCACCGAGCGCCACGGCGGCCGCGATCGGCAGCCCCGGCACGATCGCGCTCGCGACGGCGGCCACGGCGAGGGTGGTGACGAAGACCAGCGCCACGGCCAGCAGGAAGATGGGCCGGATGTTGGCCGTGAACTGCCGCCAGGAGGTGCGCCGTACGGCCGCGTACAGCAGCGGTGGCAGCAGCAGGGGCAGGATCAGGTCGGGCGGGACGTTCACGTTCGGCACGAAGTCGGCCACCGCGAGGACTATCCCGAGGAGGGTCATGAGCACCGGCGCCGGCAGACCGAACCGGTCCCCCAGCGGGACGCTCACCACGGCCCCGAGCAACAGGACGAAAAGCAGGGCCAATTGATCCACGGTCAGGGCTCCGGCGGGATCTCGACGTTCACACAGCGGACGCCCCAGCCTGCCACGCCGCCCGCCCGACCAGCTCTTTCGACGCCCTCAGGTTGTGGAGCCGGTCACAGGGCGCGCCGCATCGCCCGGTGCGGAATGCCCGCGTCCGGGAACTCCGGACCGTACGCCTCGTAGCCGAGCCGTTCGTAGAACCCCAGCGCATGGGTCTGCGCGTGCAGATCCACGGCGGCCAGCCCACGCGCGCGTGCCGCGTCCTCGATGGCCCGCACCAGCGCGACCCCGACCCCGAGCCCCCGAGCCTCCTTGGTGACGGCCAGCCGCCCCAGGGACCCCACGGCCGGATCCCCGCCGGTCTTCGCCGCGGCCACCTCGCCGTACAACAACCGCCCGGTCCCGAGCGGCACCCCGTCCTCACGCACGGCCAGCACATGCGTCGCTACGGCGTCGTAGTCGTCGTACTCGATCTCCTGGGGCACGCCCTGCTCGACGACGAAGACGTCCTTGCGCACCGCGAAGCAGGCCTCACGGTCGGCCGGGTCCTCGGCGACGCGCACCGCACAGGGCGTCGGACTCATGCGTACGTCTCCTCGCGCACCAGGTCCAGGGCCTGCTGGAGGTCGTCCGGGTAGCCGCTCTCGAACTCGACCCACTGGCCGTCGGCGGGGTGCTCGAAGCCGAGCCGGACGGCGTGCAGCCACTGCCGGGTCAGGCGCAGCCGCTTGGAGAGCGTCGGGTCGGCGCCGTAGGTCAGGTCGCCGACGCACGGGTGGCGGTGGGCGGCCATGTGCACGCGGATCTGGTGGGTGCGGCCGGTCTCCAGCTTCACGTCGAGCAGGGAGGCCGCGCGGAACGCCTCGATGAGGTCGTAGTGCGTGACGGACGGCTTGCCCTCGGCGGTGACCGCCCACTTGTAGTCGTGGTTCGGGTGGCGGCCGATGGGGGCGTCGATGGTGCCGCTGGTCGGGTCGGGGTGGCCCTGGACCAGCGCGTGGTAGCGCTTGTCGACCGTGCGCTCCTTGAACTGGCGCTTCAGGGAGGTGTACGCCCGCTCCGACTTGGCGACGACCATCAGGCCGGACGTGCCGACGTCGAGGCGGTGGACGATGCCCTGGCGCTCGGCGGCACCGGACGTCGAGATGCGGTACCCGGCGGCGGCCAGCCCGCCGATGACCGTCGTCCCGGTCCAGCCGGGGCTGGGGTGGGCGGCGACGCCGACCGGCTTGACGATCACGATCACGTCATCGTCGTCGTAGACGATCTCCATGCCCTCGACGGGCTCGGCGACGATCTGCACGGGCGCGGCCGCCTGCGGCATCTCGACCTCCAGCCAGGCCCCGCCGTGCACCCGCTCGGACTTCCCGACCACCGAGCCGTCGACCGTGACCTTCCCCGACGCGGCCAGCTCGGCGGCCTTCGTGCGGGAGAAGCCGAACATGCGGGAGATGGCGGCGTCGACACGCTCGCCCTCCAGGCCGTCGGGCACGGGCAGGTTTCGGATCTCGGGAACTGTGCTCACCCGGTCGAGTATGCCGGACGGGTCCGACACCGCCTTACCCGAGCCGGAGCGCTCAGGCCTCGCGGACCCGCCGTCGGCCCTCGCGGATCCGCGCTCAGTCCTTGTGGACGGTGCCGTCCGGGTCGAGACCGCGGAAGGAGAGCAGCACAATCAGGATGCCGCCGCACACGATCGCCGAGTCGGCGAGGTTGAACACGGCGAAGCCCTTGGGTGCGATGAAGTCGACGACCTCGCCCTGGAAGATGCCGGGCGAGCGGAAGATCCGGTCGGTGAGGTTGCCGAGCGCACCGCCGAGCAGCAGCCCTAGCGCGATGGCCCACGGCAGGCTGTAGAGCTTGCGGGCCAGCCGGGCGATCACCACGATCACGGCGGCCGCGATCATCGTGAAGATGACCGTGAAGGCCGCGCCGAACCCGAAGGCGGCGCCCGGGTTGCGGATCGCGTGGAACTCCAGCCAGTCCCCGAAGACCTCGATCGGCGCGTGGTGCTCCAGCTTGGCGACCACGAGCAGTTTGCTGACCAGGTCGAGGGCGTACGCGAAGGCGGCCACCACGAACAGGACGGCGATCCGGCGCCTGCCCCTGGGGGGCGACGCGCTGTCACCCTGCTCCGGCTCTGCCCCCGCCGCCTCTGGGGTATCCGGCGTACCGATGATGCGCTCCGCCTCTGCCACGTGAGTCCCTCGACCTAGGTGCCTAACTCAGGATGAGGGTACGGCACACCTGTCGGGGGCTTCAGTACCGGCGTTCCTGCTTCTGCTTGCACTCGACGCAGAGGGTGGCCCGGGGGAAGGCCTGCATGCGGGCCTTGCCGATCGGGTTGCCGCAGTTCTCGCACAGGCCGTAGGTGCCCGCGTCCAGCTTCCCCAGGGCGCGCTCGGTCTGGATCAGCATCTCGCGCGCGTTGGCGGCGAGCGCCATCTCGCTCTCGCGCGTGATGTTCTTCGTGCCGGTGTCGGCGTCGTCGTCGCCCGCGCCGTCCCCGGAGTCCCGCATCAGACCGGCGAGGGCCTGCTCGGTGGACGTGATCTCCTCGCTGAGCCGCGCGGCCTCGGACTGCAGCTCGGTACGGGCCTCCTCGACCTCCTCGGGCGTCCAGGGGGCCTCGCCGGGGCGCACCGCGAGCTCGCCGGGCACCGCCGCGACCCGCGCCTTCGGAACGGCCCTCTTCGCCGCCGTGGCCGTGCCAGGAGTCTTCTTCGCAACCACCGTCGTGGCTCCCGTCTGCTCCGCGGCCTGCGCCGCGCCCGCCTTTGCCTTCTTGGCCGCGCTCTTCTTCGTGCCGGTCGCGCTCTTCGTACCGGTCGTGGTCGTGCGATTCGTGCCCGTGGTGCTCTCCGTGGAACCGCTTTTCGCGCCGCCGATGCTCTTCGTAGGGCTGCTCTTCGCCGATGTGCTCTCAGGGGCGGTCTTCTTCACGGCCGCTTTCTTCACGGCCGTCTTCTTCGTGTCCGTAGCCTTCGGGACGGCCGTCGCCTTCGTAGCGGTCGTCTTCCTGGTGACCGTCTTCGTAGCGGTCGTCCTCGTAGCGGCCGTCCTCGTAGCCGTGGCCTTCGTAACCGCCGCCTTCTTCGCCGCCGTGGATTTCGCGGCGCTCTTCTTGGCCACCGTCTCCTCGGCCACTGTCTCCTTGGCCACCGCCTTCTTGACGGCCCCCGGTCTCTCGGTCCCCTCCCCCGTCCCTTCCCCGGTCGCCTTCTTCGAAGAAGGCGCCTTCGTAGCGACCGCCTTCTTCGCCGCGGTCTTCTTCGTTGCGGTCTTCTTCGCCACCATGGCCGCGGCCCCTTCACATTTTGTGATCACGCACGCGAATCGTGCTGGGACGATAAATCGACTTGAGTCCCGCGGCAACGGGGCACGCCGCCCGATTCGTCCACCCCCCTGGCCCCGCGCGGCAAGCCTTCATGCGTTGTGCCCAGCTCCCCGCCGGGTAATCCGCCGAGTCCGACACGCCGAACATCGAACGCGTGTTCAGCGCCATTCGAGTCATGAAACGTGTTCGCAAGCCTCCCGCTGCGGCCCCCGCAAAACCGGTCGGCCGCTGTCCGTGCGGCGCCGTACACTGGCCGGAGCGAGAAGCGTGGATGGGGACGAGTAGCGGCGTACGCAGCCCAGAGCGACCCGGGGACGGTGGAAGCCCGGGGGCGAGCGCGACGTGAAGATCACCCCGGAGCCGCCGGAAGAAAGCCGCAGCCCACCAGCCGCGGCCGGTAGACCCGGTATCGCGACCCCAATGAGGGGGCTCACTGGTGTGCAAGGTGCACCGGGGAGCCAAGGAGGGTGGTACCGCGGGAGCGCGCCGCACACGGCGTACGGAAAGTCGTAGCTCTCGTCCCTCCGGACGGAAGGCAAGAAGTCCGCCGGAGGAAGCTCGCTGATGACAACGCCGACGTACCGCCAGGTGCCCGCCCAGGTCGACCTGCCCGCGCTGGAGCACGCCGTGCTCGACTTCTGGCGCGAGCAGAAGATCTTCGCCAAGACCCTGGACCAGTCCGAGGGGCGCCCCGAGTGGGTGTTCTACGAGGGCCCGCCCACGGCCAACGGCATGCCGGGCGCCCACCACATCGAGGCGCGCGTCTTCAAGGACGTCTTCCCCCGCTTCCGCACCATGCGCGGCTACCACGTGGCCCGCAAGGCCGGCTGGGACTGCCACGGCCTCCCGGTGGAGCTGGCGGTCGAGAAGGAGCTGGGCTTCACCGACAAGCAGGACATCGAGGCGTACGGCATCGCCGAGTTCAACGCCAAGTGCCGCGAGTCCGTGACCCGGCACACCGACGCCTTCGAGGCGCTCACGACCCGCATGGGGTACTGGACGGACCTCGAAAACCCGTACCGCACGATGGACCCCGAGTACATCGAGTCGGTCTGGTGGTCCCTCAAGGAGATCTTCGACAAGGGCCTGCTGGTCCAGGACTACCGCGTCGCCCCCTGGTGCCCGCGCGACCAGACGGGCCTCTCGGACCACGAGCTGGCGCAGGGCTACGAGACGGTCGTCGACCCCTCCGTGTACGTCCGTTTCCCGCTCACCTCCGGTCCGCTGGCCGGCCGTGCCGCACTCCTGGTGTGGACGACGACCCCCTGGACGCTGGTGTCCAACACGGCCGTCGCCGCCCACCCCGAGGTCACCTACGTCGTCGCGACGAACGGCGAGGAGCAGCTCGTCGTCGCCGAGCCGCTGCTCGCCAAGGCCCTCGGCGAGGGCTGGGAGACCACCGGCGAGTCCTTCACCGGCGCCGAGATGGAGCGCTGGACGTATCAACGTCCGTTCGAGCTCGTGGAGTTCCCCGAGCCCGCCCACTACGTGGTGAACGCGGAGTACGTGACCGTCGAGGACGGTACGGGCCTGGTCCACCAGTCCCCCGCCTTCGGTGAGGAGGACCTCAAGGTCTGCCGCGCGTACGGCCTGCCGGTCGTGAACCCGGTCCGCCCGAACGGCACCTTCGCCGAGGACGTCCCGCTCGTAGGCGGTGTCTTCTTCAAGAAGGCCGACGAAAAGCTCACCGAGGACCTCAAGGACCGCGGCCTGCTCTTCAAGCACGTGCCGTACGAGCACAGTTACCCGCACTGCTGGCGCTGCCACACCGCGCTGCTCTACTACGCGCAGCCCTCCTGGTACATCCGCACCACCGCCGTCAAGGACCGCCTCCTCCAGGAGAACGAGAACACCAACTGGTTCCCGGACACGGTCAAGCACGGCCGCTACGGCGACTGGCTGAACAACAACATCGACTGGGCGCTGTCCCGCAGCCGCTACTGGGGCACCCCGCTCCCGATCTGGCGCTGCGAGGACAACCACCTCACGGTGGTGGGCTCCCGCGCGGAGCTGACCGAGCTGACGGGCACCGACCAGTCGGGCCTGGACCCGCACCGCCCGTTCATCGACGCGGTCACCTTCGCCTGCCCCCAGTGCGGCGGGAGCGCCACGCGCGTGCCCGAGGTCATCGACGCCTGGTACGACTCGGGTTCGATGCCGTTCGCGCAGTGGGGCTACCCGCACAAGAACAAGGAACTCTTCGAGTCCCACTACCCGGCGCAGTTCATCAGCGAGGCCATCGACCAGACCCGCGGCTGGTTCTACACGCTGATGGCGATCGGCACCCTGGTCTTCGACAAGTCGTCGTACGAGAACGTCGTCTGCCTCGGCCACATCCTCGCCGAGGACGGCCGCAAGATGTCCAAGCACCTGGGCAACACCCTGGACCCGATCCCGCTGATGGACCGTCACGGCGCCGACGCGGTGCGCTGGTTCATGGCCGCCGGCGGCTCCCCGTGGGCGGCACGCCGCGTGGGCCACGGCACCATCCAGGAGGTCGTCCGCAAGACCCTCCTGACGTACTGGAACACGGTCGCCTTCCAGGCCCTGTACGCGCGCACGTCCGACTGGGCGCCCAGCGCGGCGGACCCGGCCCCGGCCGACCGCCCGGTCCTGGACCGCTGGCTCCTGTCCGAACTCCACGCCCTCACCGACCAGGTGACACAGGCTCTGGAGTCCTACGACACCCAGCGCGCCGGCAAACTCCTCTCGGCGTTCGTCGACGACCTGTCCAACTGGTACGTCCGCCGCTCCCGCCGCCGCTTCTGGCAGGGCGACAAGGCCGCGCTGCGCACCCTGCACGAGGTCGTCCAGACGGTCACCCAGCTGATGGCCCCGCTGACCCCGTTCATCACCGAGCGGGTCTGGCAGGACCTCATCGTCCCGGTGACCCCCGGCGCACCCGAGTCCGTCCACCTGTCCACGTGGCCGGAGGCGGACCTCTCCGTCATCGACCCCGAGCTGTCCAAGCAGATGGTCCTCGTACGCCGCCTGGTGGAGCTGGGCCGGGCCACGCGCGCGGAGTCGGGCGTCAAGACGCGCCAGCCGCTGTCCCGCGCGCTGATCGCGGCCACGGGCTTCGCCGCCCTGGACCGCGAGCTGCACGCCCAGATCACCGAGGAGCTGAACGTCGAGGGACTCGCCTCGCTGAGCGAGGTCGGCGGCTCGCTGGTCGACACCACGGCCAAGGCCAACTTCCGCGCCCTGGGCAAGCGCTTCGGCAAGCGCGTCCAGGACGTCGCCAAGGCCGTGGCGAACGCGGACGCTGCCGCACTGTCCCTGGCGCTGCGCGAGGGCACGGCGTCCGTCGAGGTGGGCGGCGAGACCATCACGCTGGCCCCGGATGAGGTGATCATCACAGAGACCCCGCGCGAGGGCTGGTCCGTGGCCTCCGACTCGGGTGCGACGGTCGCCCTCGACCTGGAGATCACCGAGGAACTCCGTCAGGCAGGCCTGGCCCGTGACGCGATCCGCCTGATCCAGGAGTCCCGCAAGAACAGCGGCCTGGACGTCGCCGACCGGATCGCCCTGCGCTGGACCTCGACCGACCCGGCCGTCATCGCCGCCCTGTCCGAGCACGCGGCCCTGATCGCCGACGAGGTCCTCGCCACGGACTTCGCCCAGGGCGAGGCCGACGACACCTACGGCACCCCGTTCACCGACGAGGGCCTGTCCCTGGTCTTCCGCCTGCACAAGGCGTAGGCACCACCGGCACGGGAAAGGGCCCGGCCTCCTTCGTGGAGGCCGGGCCCTTTCTCACGCCCAACGGTCAACTCACCTGATCCACCGGCCAACTCACGTGTCCAGACGGTCAACTCACGTGATCCAGCGCTCAACCCGCGTAAAAAGGGCGGGGCCCCGGATCGAAATCCGGGGCCCCGCCCTGAACGCTGCCGACGCCGAAGGCGTACTAAAGGCCGGTCAGTTGTCGTCCTCGTCGATCAGGAACCCGCGCATCGGCGAGGGAGCCTGGCCCATCGGCGACGGGCCCTGCGGCCGGACCGGCGCCATCGGCTGGGTCATGGCCGGGGACATCTGCTGCTGGCCGCCGTAGGACGGACCGGGGGGCGGCGGGCCGCCCATGCCCTGGTTGCCGCCGTACGACGGGGCGCTGGCGCCTGCCGGGGCCATGGAAGGCGCCGGGGACGGCGGAAGCGACGCGGTCGCCGGAGTGCGCGGCGGGGCCAGCGAGTCGTCGGCCTGGGTCTCCAACTGACGCAGCTGGGACTCCAGGTAGGACTTCAGACGCGTGCGGTACTCGCGCTCGAAGCCGCGCAGGTCCTCGACCTTGCGCTCCAGCGTGGCGCGGGCGGACTCCAGGGAGCCCATCGCGACGCGGTGCTTCTCCTGCGCGTCCCGCTCCAGGGCGTCGGCCTTGGCACGGGCGTCACGCTCAAGACCCTCGGCGCGCGAACGGGCCTCGCCGACGATCTTGTTGGCCTCGGAACGGGCCTCGGCGATCGCCTGGTCGGCGGTCTGCTGGGCCAGCGAGAGGACACGGGCGGCGCTGTCGCCACCGGGGCCCTGCTGCGGCATGCCGCCACCCATGGGACCGCCCATGGGGCCGCCCATCTGCTGCTGCATGGGGGGCTGGCCGCCCATCTGACCCTGCATCGGGCCCTGGCCCATCTGCTGCATCTGACCCTGCATCGGGCCCTGGCCCATCGGACCGCCCATGGGGCCCTGTCCCATCGGACCCTGACCCTGCGGGCCACCCTGACCCTGGCCACCGGGGCCTGCGGGCAACTGCGGGGCACCGCTCGGCAGCTGGGGCGGGCCTCCCATGGGGCCGCCCATCTGCTGCTGCGGCGGGCCCGATATGCCGGCGGGCACCGGGCCGCCCGGACCGCGCATGCCTTGCGGGGGCATGCCCTGCTGGGGCATCCCCTGCTGCTGCATGCCGCCTTGCTGCATGCCGCCTTGTTGCATGCCACCTTGCTGCATGCCGCCCTGCTGCTGGTCCTGTTCGGGGGGCTTGCGCATGTTCTGTTGGTTCTGGGCCGCGGCGCGCGTGGCCGCGGCCAACTTGGCGCGCAGGTCCTCGTTCTCGCGGAGCAGGCGCGTCAGTTCGGCTTCGACCTCGTCGAGGAAGGCATCGACCTCGTCCTCGTCATAGCCTTCTCGGAGGCGGACGGTCGTGAACTGCTTGTTCCGCACGTCCTCGGGGGTCAACGGCATCTCTTCACCTCAACGTAGTCATCGGCAGTCGGCAAGACCGTATCGTCCACTGTCACCTCGCGAGATTGCCCACGATAGAGATCAAGATGTAGACGATGATCATCAGGACGAAGAAGGACAGGTCGAGCGCCACGCCTCCGAGACGCAACGGCGGGATGAACCGCCGCAGAAGCTTCAACGGTGGATCGGTGACAGTGTAGGCGGCCTCCAGAACGACCACCATCGCCTTGCCGGGTTGCCATGAGCGGGCGAACTGGAAGACGTAGTCCATGACCAACCGGAAGATGAGCACGATGAGGAACACCATCAGCGCGATGTAGATCACCTGCGCGAACACGCTCATGGTCTGTCTTTCCCTCTCCCCTGTTCCGTGCTTTCTAGCGGCTGTCTGTCTCAGCTCTGATTGAAGAACCCGCCCTCTGCGATGCGGGCCTTGTCCTCCGCCGTGACATCGACGTTAGCAGGCGACAACAGGAACACCTTCTGCGTCACCCGCTCGATGCTGCCGTGAAGACCAAACACCAAACCGGCCGCAAAGTCGACAAGTCGCTTGGCGTCTGTGTCATCCATCTCAGTCAGATTCATGATCACCGGGGTGCCCTCACGGAAGTGTTCCCCGATGGTACGGGCCTCGTTGTAGGTCCGGGGGTGAAGTGTGGTGATCCGGTAAGGCTCTCGTTCCGACACGACCTTGGGCATGATCACCGGTGCGTTCTTCTCCAGGGACTGGCGTTCTTGTGTGATGGATGCCACGGGCGCGATACGCGCCGGACGCCCTGATTCCGCACCCAGTGAAGCGGAATGGGACACCGGTTCGCGAGGGGCCGGAGGCTGCACCACTCGTACCGGTTCGTCCCTTTGAGACTGATGAGGGGTGTGCGACTGGTGCGACGGCTCGTGCCGTCGACGGTCCCGCTCGGGCTCCGGGTCCAGTTCGGGTTCGAAGTCGTCATCGGGGTCGAAACCCCGGCCGTCGTACCCATCGTCCTCCACGAGGCCGAGGTAGACCGCCATCTTGCGCATCGCGCCGGCCATGCTCTGAGTCCTCCGCTCTGTGGTGGATCGGCTGACGAACTGCCAAGTGCCCGCGATCCACGAGGTCGTTACGCCCACCTTCGGCGGTAATGACCATATTTTCTGCTGTGGTCCGACTTCCTGGCGACGTTACCCGAGCCTGGGGCGCACGCCGAGTACCGCAGTGCCGACGCGCACATGTGTCGCTCCGGCTGCCACGGCCTGTTCGAGGTCCGCACTCATCCCTGCCGACACCATGTTCGCAGCAGGATGGGCTCGGCGCAGGTCAGTCGACAAATCCATCAACCGCCCGAACGCCTCCAGTTGGCGTCCCGCGTACTCACCGGTGAGCGGGGCGACGGTCATCAGCCCGTCGAGCCGCAACCCCGGAGCCCCGGCGACGAGATCGGCCAACTCCCCGATCCCGCCCGGTCCGACGCCGCCCCGCTCGCCCCGCCCGCTCACTCCCGCGTCGAGTGCGACCTGGATGAGACAGCCCAGTTGGCGCCCGGACCGCTCGGCCTCCTTCGACAGCGCGGTGACGAGCCGGGACCGGTCGGCCGACTGCACGACGTCGGCGTAACCGGCCACGGATCGCACCTTGTTGGTCTGCAACTGACCGACGAAGTGCCAACTCAGCGGCAGATCCGCGCATGCGGCGGCCTTCGGGGCGGCGTCCTGGTCCCGGTTCTCGGCGACATGACGCACACCGAGTTCCGCCAACATCCGCACGTCACTTGCCGGATAGGTCTTGGTGACCACGATCAGGGTCACTTCTTCACGCTTGCGCCCGGCCGCCGTACAGGCGGCGGCGATGCGCTCCTCGACTTTCGCCAGATTCACGGCGAGTTCTTGCCCACGGTCCGTCATGTCCGATCAGTCCAGCCAGACATAGCTCGCCAGGCGCCCCGTCGTACGGTCGCGGCGGTACGAGAAGTGGTCGTCGGATTCACGGGTGCACACCGGCGACTGCTCCCGGTCGCGCACCCCGAGCCGGTCGAGCTGCGCGTGCGCTCCGGCGGTCACGTCGACCGCGGGAGTGCCCCAACTCGTCTCGGCGTACGCCGCCGGTTCCACGGCGGCGACGTCGGCGCGCATGTCCGCGGGCACTTCGTAGCACCGGCCGCAGACGGCGGGCCCGGTGCGGGCGACGATCCGGGCGGGATCGGCGCCGAGTTCGACCATGGCCGCCACGGCGGCGGGGACGACCCCGGCGACCATGCCCGGGCGTCCGGCGTGGGCCGCGCCCGCGATCCCGGCGACCGGGTCGGCGAGCAGGACCGGCGTGCAGTCGGCGGTCAGCACGGCGAGGGCGAGGCCGCGCCGGGCGGTGACGACCGCGTCGACGGAGGGGATGTCCGAGGCGCCCCAGGGCTCCTCGACGACCGCCACGTCCGCGCCGTGCACCTGGTTCATCCAGACCACCAGCGCCGGGTCCAACCCCAGTGACTTGGCGGCCAGTTCGCGATTGGTACGGACCGCTTCGGGGTCGTCGCCGACCGCGCCGCCGAGGTTGAGCTCCTCGTACGGAACGGCGCTCACCCCGCCCCACCTGTCGGTGAAGGCGAAGTGCGCGCCGCTCACGGTGTCGAACTGTCCTATCACTTCAGGAAGTCCGGTACGTCCAGCTCCTCGGCGGCGCTGTCCGAGTAGGTCCGCGACGGCGGGACCGGCGGGGCGACCGGGTGGTCGGCGACCGGCTCCGGGGCGGACTCCGGCTCCTCCTTGGGCTTGACGCTGCCGAGCGAGCCGAAGGACGGACGGCTCTCCTGCCGTACCGGGGTCGGCTCGTCGCGGCGGGCCGAGGATGAACTCGTGCCCGTCTCGCGGCGGGTCGGCGGCTGGCCGCCGTCGAAGCCGGCCGCGATGACCGTGACCCGGACCTCGTCGCCGAGGGCGTCGTCGATGACCGCGCCGAAGATGATGTTGGCCTCGGGGTGGGCGGCCTCGCTGACCAGTTGGGCCGCTTCGTTGATCTCGAACAGGCCGAGGTCGGAGCCACCGGAGATGGAGAGCAGGACGCCGCGGGCGCCGTCGATGGAGGCTTCCAGGAGCGGCGAGGAGATCGCCATCTCGGCCGCCGCCACCGCGCGGTCGTCGCCGCGGGCCGAGCCGATGCCCATGAGGGCCGAACCGGCCTCGGACATCACGGACTTGACGTCGGCGAAGTCGAGGTTGATCAGGCCGGGGGTGGTGATGAGATCGGTGATGCCCTGCACGCCGGAGAGCAGGACCTGGTCCGCCGACTTGAAGGCGTCGAGGACCGAGACCTGGCGGTCCGAGATGGACAGCAGCCGGTCGTTCGGGATGACGATGAGGGTGTCGACCTCTTCGCGGAGTTCGGCGATGCCGTCCTCCGCCTGGTTCGCCCGGCGCCGTCCCTCGAAGGTGAACGGGCGGGTGACCACGCCGATGGTGAGGGCGCCCAGGGTGCGCGCGATGTTGGCCACGACGGGCGCGCCGCCGGTGCCGGTGCCGCCACCCTCTCCGGCCGTCACGAAGACCATGTCGGCCCCCTTGAGGACCTCCTCGATCTCCTCGCGGTGATCCTCGGCGGCCTTGCGGCCGACGGCCGGGTTGGCGCCGGCGCCGAGTCCGCGGGTGAGTTCGCGGCCGACGTCGAGTTTGACGTCGGCGTCGCTCATCAACAGCGCCTGCGCGTCGGTGTTGATGGCGATGAACTCGACGCCCTTGAGACCGACCTCGATCATCCGGTTGATGGCATTGACACCACCGCCGCCGACACCGATGACCTTGATGACTGCGAGGTAGTTCTGCGGTGCTGCCACGTCGAAGGCCTCTCGCCTCGAATTACGTCGCCGTCGCCGTGCGGTTCCGCGCGGGACGGCAGATGCCGAATGGGACGGTCCGTAGCGCCGACCCGAACCCTAACGTTGAAGTTTAGGGTTACCAGTGTGTCCGTTCCTTGAAGTCTTCTGAACAGGACACTAAGTCGACAAGTGGCGCACGTTCAACGAACACGCCGAACCTCCCGTTTTTCTTTTCACCCTATGTGATCAGCCGTAGCGCTGCCCAACCAGGGTGCTGGCCTGCGCGAATGTGCGTCAACTCCCGGCTGACGCAGGGGCGGTGGGAACGCTTACGTCGAAGTGCCGGGCGCCGGAAGCTGCTTTCATGAGAGCGGTGAGCGTACGCGCCTTCGCCGCGCCCTTGTCGCCACTTCCCCAAGAGACCGTCCGGCCGCCGCTCAACTCCAGTGAGATGTCGTCGTAGGAACGGACCTTGACGACCTGGGTGACCCGTGCGACCGCGGCCGGAATGTCACCCGCGACCTTCACCGCCTCGCGCACGAGTCGGTCCTCGCCGAAGCGGCGCAGGCCCGCTGCGGACGAACTCGATTGGGAGAGCGCCAATTCGAGGGTGGGGACGGACTTCGGTGGCGTGGAAACAGTGGCGAACCGTACGCCCTGGTCGTCCACTTCGATGAAGTTTCCGCCCTTTTTCTCCATCAGGACCGGGCTGCGTTCGGTCACTTTCAGCCCGATTCCATGAGGCCAGGAACGGACTACGTCAACGGTGTCAATTCGGGTCAATTTACTGCGGAGTCGGGCTTCGATCGCATCGGTGTCGACGGAAACGAGCGGTCCGCCGACCGGAACGCCGGCGGCTTCGCGCACCTGTTCCGGCGTCAGAACCCTCGTCCCGGAGACCGACACCTTCTCCACCCGCAGCCACTGCGAGCCGTAGAGCAGCCAGATCGCGGCGGTGCCCAACAGGACTGCGGCCAGGGCGAGTACGACAATCAGACGAAGGCGTCTTGGTCCCAGACGCCGGACAAGGGGCGGGCCGGACGACTCCTGTTGGCGTTCACCGCGCTCGGCGGTGCTCGGTCCGGCCACGCTCCCCTGCCTCTCTCACATATGGCTAACGGTGCCGCGAGGCGATCGCCTCGTACACCATGCCGACGAGCAGGTCGTCGGCGTCCCGGCGGCCGAACTCGCTTGCCGCGCGCGACATCTCGTACAGCCGGTGCGGGTCGGCGAGCACGGGCAGGATGTTGCCCTGGACCCACTCGGGCGTCAGTTCCGCGTCGTCGACCAGGAGTCCGCCGCCGGCCTTGACCACCGGCTGGGCGTTCAGCCGCTGTTCGCCGTTGCCGATGGGCAGCGGGACGTAGGCGGCCGGGAGTCCGACGGCGGAGAGTTCGGCGACGGTCATCGCGCCCGCGCGGCAGAGCATCATGTCGGCCGCGGCGTACGCGAGGTCCATCCGGTCCACGTACGGTACCGGGATGTAGGGGGGCATCCCCGGCATCTGGTGCACCTGCGGCAGTTCGTTCTTCGGGCCGACCGCGTGCAGGATCTGGATTCCGGCCTGTTGGAGGTACGGCGCGACCCGCTCGACCACCTCGTTCAGGTGCCGGGCGCCCTGCGAGCCGCCGGAGACCAGCAGCGTCGGCAGGTTCGGGTCGAGCCCGAACGCGGCCCGGGCCTCGGGCCGTACGGCCGCGCGGTCCAGGGTGGCGATCGTGCGGCGCAGCGGGATGCCGATGTAGCGGGCGTCCCGCAGCTTGCTGTCCGGGGTCGAGACGGCGACCCGCGCCGCGTACCGCGAGCCGATCTTGTTGGCCAACCCGGGCCGGGCGTTGGCCTCGTGGATCACGATCGGCACCCCGAGGCGCTTGGCCGCGAGGTAGCCGGGCAACGCCACATAGCCGCCGAAGCCGACGACACAGTCCGCCTTGGTGCGCTCCAGGATCTGCTCGGCCGCCTTGATCGTGCCGCGCAACCGGCCCGGCACGGTGATCAGTTCGGGGGTGGGCTTGCGCGGCAGGGGTACGGCGGGGATCAGCGCGAGTTCGTAGCCCCGCTCGGGTACGAGACGGGTCTCAAGGCCGCGCTCCGTGCCCAGGGCCGTGATCCCCACGGTGGGGTCCTGCCTGCGCAGGGCGTCCGCGAGGGCGAGCGCCGGCTCGATGTGGCCGGCGGTCCCCCCACCGGCGAGTACGACATGCACCGAAATTCACCGCTCTCCGGACGAACGCGCCGCCGAGGCACGCCGTCTCATCGTGTTCCATCTCCGGGAACTCCGGCCGGAACCGGGTGCCCTGCCGCCCCGCTTTCTACCAAAGCGGGGTTGCCGCATCGCAAGCGCCGCCCGCGCAGCGGGGTCGTCGCGCGCGAAGGCGATCAGCAACCCGATGGCGAACATGGTCGGCAGCAGGGCGGAACCCCCGTAGGAGAACAGCGGGAGCGGGACGCCGGCGATCGGCAGCAGGCCGAGCACCGCACCGATGTTGATCACCGCCTGAGCGATGATCCAGGTGGTCACGCCTCCCGCGGCATACCTCACGAAGGGGTCCTCCGTGCGTCCGGCCACGCGGATACCCGCATAGCCTAGAGCCGCGAAGAGGGCGAGCACCGACAGTGTGCCCGCCAGACCCAGTTCCTCACCGGTGACGGCGAAGATGAAGTCGGTGTGGGCCTCGGGGAGTTGACCCCATTTCTCCACACTCGCCCCCAGCCCGGAGCCGAAGATCCCGCCGGATGCGAGCGCGTAGATCCCGTGCACGGCCTGCCAGCAGTCGGCGACCCCGGTCTTGGGCTCGGTGGCGCCGATGCAGGCGAGCCGGGCCATGCGGTTGGGGCTGGTCTTGATGAGGATCACACCGATAGCGGCCGCGATCGAGAGAACGCCGACGAAGAGCCGGGTCGGGGCGCCGGCCAGCCACAGCAGGCCGAACAGGATCGCCGTGAGGATGATCGCCGTACCCATGTCGCCGCCGAGCATGATCAGCCCGAGCAGCATGAACGCGACCGGCACCAGCGGCACCAGCATGTGCTTCCACTGGGACAGCATCGCCTTGTCCTGCTTGCGGGCGAGCAGGTCGGCGCCCCACAGGACCAGGGCCAGCTTGCCGAACTCGCTGGGCTGGATCTGGAAGGAGCCGCCGAGCGAGATCCAGTTGCGGTTGCCGTTGACCGACATCCCTATCCCCGGCAGCTGCACCAGCGCCATCATGAAGACGGCGCCCGCGAGGATCGGATAGGCCAGCGCCCGGTGCAACTTGACCGGCATCCGCGAGGCGGCCAGCGCCAGGACCCCGCCGATACAGGCGGCGAGGAACTGTTTGCGGAAGAAATACGAGCCGGGCAGCGAGAGTTGGAGCGCGGTGATCTGGGAGGCCGAGTAGACCATCACCAGACCGAGCACGGTGATCAGCACGCTGCCGCCGGCGATCAGGTAGTAGGCGGTCAGCGGCCGGTCCCAGGCCCGGCGCGCGTTGGCATAGAGCCGTCGTACGGGGTTGTCGCGGACGGTCCTGGCGGCGGCGGGACGTCTGGGGGGCCGCTGCTGCACGGGCGGCCGGCCGGTACGGCTACTGGGCATCAGCGCCTCCGCTTGCGTCGGTCAGGCGCCGAGTTCGCGAACCGCCGTGGCGAACGCGTCACCGCGCTTGTTGTAGTTGGCGAACATGTCCATGGAGGCGCAGGCCGGGGCGAGCAGCACCGTGTCGCCGGCGGCGGCGAGCCGCTGTGCCTCCTGGACAGCCGCGAGCATCGCCCCAGTGTCGGTCCGGTCGAGGTCGACGACGGGTACTTCCGGCGCGTGTCGCGCGAGGGCTTCGCGGATCAGCGCGCGATCGGCGCCGATCAGCACCACACCCCGAAGGTGCTTCGCCGACTTGGCGACCAACTCGTCGAAGGTCGCGCCCTTGGCGAGTCCGCCCGCGATCCACACGATCGACTCGTAGGCCGCCAACGAGGCTTCCGCCGCATGGGTGTTGGTGGCCTTGGAGTCGTCGATGTACGCGACACCGTCCACATCGGCCACGTGCGCGATGCGGTGCGCGTCGGGCGTGAAGGCCCGCAGCCCGTCCCGTACGGCCTTGGCGGGCACCCCGAAGGCGCGCGCGAGGGCAGCGGCGGCAAGGGCGTTGGCAATGTTGTGCGGGGCGGGCGGATTGACGTCGGAGACCTCCGCCAACTCCTGCGCGTTCTTCTGCCGGTCCTCGACGAAGGCCCGGTCCACCAGAATGCCGTCCACGACGCCGAGTTGGGACGGCGCGGGGCTGCCGAGGGTGAAGCCGATCGCCCGGCACCCCTCCTCGACGTCGGCCTCGCGGACCAACTCCTCGGTGGCTTTGTCGGCGACGTTGTAGACGCAGGCGACCCGATTGCCTTCGTAGATACGGCCCTTGTCGGCGGCGTACGCCTCCATGGAGCCGTGCCAGTCGAGATGATCGGGCGCCAGGTTGAGCACGGCCGCGGAGTGGGCGCGCAGCGAGGGCGCCCAGTGCAGCTGATAGCTCGACAGTTCGACGGCGAGGACGTCGTACCGCTCGTCCCCGAGTACGGCGTCCAGGACCGAGACGCCGATGTTGCCGACCGCCGCCGTGCGCAGGCCGCCCGCCTTCAGGATCGAGGCGAGCATCTGGACGGTGGTGGTCTTGCCGTTGGTGCCGGTGACGGCCAGCCAGGGGGCCGCCTCGGGGCCGCGCAGGCGCCACGCCAGTTCCACGTCGCCCCAGATCTCGACACCGGCTGCCCGGGCCGCCGTGAACAGCGGCTTGTCGGGCTGCCAGCCGGGGGTGGTGACGATCAGTTCGGTGCCGTCGGGCAGGGACGCTCCATCACCGAGGCGCACGGTGATGCCGAGCGCTTCCAGGTCGGCCGCCTGGGCCCGGGAGCGCTCGTCGGCGCCGTCGTTGACGACCGTGACGAGCGCGCCGAGGCCGTGCAGGACCTTGGCCGCCGGGATGCCGGAGACACCGAGCCCGGCGACGGTGACGTGCTTGCCCTCGAAGGAGAGCCCCTGCCCATCGGTCACTTTTCCGCTGCCCATCCCGCGTAGAAGAGGCCCAGGCCGACGATCACGCAGATGCCCTGGATGATCCAGAAGCGGACCACCACGAGCACTTCGGACCAGCCCTTGAGTTCGAAGTGGTGCTGGAGCGGGGCCATGCGGAAGACCCGCTTGCCGGTGAGCTTGAAGGAGCCGACCTGGATGACCACCGACATGGTGATGAGGACGAAGAGGCCACCCATGATGGCGACGAGCAGCTCCGTGCGGGAGAGGATCGCCAGACCGGTGAGGACACCGCCGAGGGCGAGTGAACCCGTGTCGCCCATGAAGATCTTGGCCGGCGAGGTGTTCCACCACAGGAAGCCCAGGCAGGCACCCATCAGCGCCGAGGCGATGACCGCGAGGTCGAGCGGATCGCGCACTTCGTAGCAGGCGTTCGGGTTGGTCAGGGTCGTCGCGTTGGCGCAGGACTCCTGGAACTGCCAGACACCGATGAAGGTGTAGGCGCCGAAGACCAGCACCGAGGCACCGGTGGCCAGGCCGTCCAGACCGTCCGTCAGGTTCACGCCGTTCGACATCGCGAGGATCATGAACAGCGCCCAGATCACGAACAGGATCGGGCCGAGCTTCCAGCCGAAGTCCGTGATGAACGACAGCTTCGTGGACGCCGGGGTGTTGCCGCGGGCGTCCTGGAACTGCAGGGCGAGCACCGCGAAACTGATGCCGACGATCAGCTGGCCGGCCATCTTCGCCTTGGCCCGCAGGCCCAGCGAACGCCTCTTGACGATCTTGATGTAGTCGTCGAGGAAGCCGACCAGGCCCATGCCCACCATCAGACCGAGCACCAGCAGACCCGAATAGGTCGGCGTGTAGCCGGTGATGACCTTGGACAGGAAGTACGCGGCGACCGTCGCGAAGATGAACGCGATACCGCCCATCGTCGGCGTACCGCGCTTGCTGGCGTGCTCGCGCGGGCCGTCGTCACGGATGTACTGGCCGTAGCCCTTGCGGGCCAGCAGCTTGATCAGCAGCGGGGTGCCCACCAGGGTCAGGAACAGGCCGATGACTCCTGAGAACAGGATCTGCTTCATCATCGGGCGGCAACCTCACCCTCGGTACCGGCCTCGACGAGCGCCTGCGCCACGCTCTCCAGACCGACCGACCGGGACGCCTTCACGAGAACGACGTCTCCCGGGCGCAACTCGCTGCGCAACAGGTCGACCGCCGCCTGTGCGTCGGACACGTGCACCGACTCCTCACCCCACGAACCCTCGTTATATGCGCCCAGTTGCAGCCAGGACGCTTCCCTGCCCCCGACCGCGACGAGCTTGCCGACATTGAGCCGGACGGCCAGCCGTCCGACCGCGTCGTGCTCGGCGAGCGCCTCGTCCCCGAGCTCGGCCATCTTGCCGAGCACCGCCCAGGTCCGCCGCCCCTTGCCCATGGCCGCGAGCGCGCGCAAGGCGGCTCGCATGGACTCGGGGTTCGCGTTGTAGGCGTCGTTGACGATGGTCACGCCGTCCGGTCGCTCGGTGACCTCCATCCGCCAGCGGGAGAGGGAGCCCGCCTCGGAGAGCGCGGTGGCGATCTCGTCTGCGGACATGCCCAGCTCATGGGCGACGGCGGCCGCGGCGAGCGCGTTCGACACGTGGTGCTCACCGTACAGGCGCATGGTCACTTCGCTGCACCCGGAGGGTGTGTGAAGGCTGAAGGCGGGCTGTCCGCTGTCCGTGAGTCTCACGTTCTCGGCCCGTACGTCCGCTTCGCCGGACTCTCCGAAAAGGATCACCTTCGCCTTCGTACGGGACGCCATGGCCCGTACGAGCGGATCGTCCGCGTTGAGGACCGCGACACCGCCGTCTTCAACTGAAGGGAGCGCTTCTACGAGTTCGCCCTTTGCCTGCGCGATCTGCTCCCGGCCGCCGAACTCGCCGATGTGGGCGGTGCCGACGTTGAGCACGAGGCCGATCTGCGGGGGCGTCAGATCCGCGAGGTAGCGGATGTGACCGATGCCGCGGGCGCCCATCTCCAGGACGAGGAACCTCGTCTCGGCGGTGGCGCTCAGCGCGGTCAGCGGCAGCCCGATCTCATTGTTCAACGATCCCGGTGTGAACACCGTGGGCGCCTTGCGGGCGAGCACCTGGGCGATGAGGTCCTTGGTGCTGGTCTTGCCCGCCGAGCCGGTGAGGGCCACGAGGGTCGCGCCGAGCCGTCGTACGACATGACGGGCGAGGGCGCCCAGGGCGCTCTGGACGTCGTCCACGACGATCGCGGGCACGCCGACCGGGCGGGACGCCAGGAGGGCCACCGTGCCCGCCTGGACGACCGCGTGCGCGAAGTCGTGGCCGTCGACGTGCTCGCCGACGAAGGCGACGAAGAGGCTGCCGGGTTCCACTTCCCGGGAGTCGCGGACCACCGGGCCGGTGACCTGGACGGACGGATCCGGTATGTCGTGCGTCTGCCCGCCGACGACTTCAGCGATCTCGGCGAGGGAGAGGGCGATCACAAGTTCATCCCTGGGTCTTCTGGATAGCTTCGCGAAGCACCTGGCGGTCGTCGAAGGGACGGACCACACCGGCGATGTCCTGGCCCTGCTCATGGCCCTTGCCCGCGACCAGCACGGTGTCCCCCGGCTGTGCGCGGGCGACGGCGGCGGCGATGGCGGCGGCCCGGTCCTCGAAGACCTGGACCTCGCCACGCTCGTGCGCGGGCACCGACGCGGCGCCCTGGAGCATCGTCGCGAGGATCGCGAGGGGGTCCTCGGAGCGGGGGTTGTCCGATGTCAGTACGGCGGTGTCGGCGAGCCGGGCCACCGCGGCGCCCATCGGCTCACGCTTGGTCTTGTCCCGGTCGCCACCGCAGCCGAGCACGACGTGCAGCTTGCCCTCGGTGACCTTGCGCAGCGCGCGGAGAACCGATTCGACGGCGTCCGTCTTGTGGGCGTAGTCGACGACCGCGAGATACGGCTGCCCGACGTCCACGCGCTCCAGGCGCCCCGGCACGCCCGGCACCGCGGCGATGCCGTCGGCGGCGAGCTGCGGGTCGAGGCCGGCGGTGGCCAGGGCGGCGATCGCGGCGAGGGTGTTGGCCACGTTGAAGGAACCGGCGAGCGGCGAACGAGCGGTGATCAGCTCGCCCTTGGGGCCGACCGCGGTGAACGTCGAGTCCATCGGGCCGACTTCGACGTCCTGGGCGCGCCAGTCGGCGTCCGGGTGGCCCTCGGCGGAGTAGGTGACCACGGGGACCGTGGCCTCGACGGCGAGCCTGCGGCCGTACGCGTCGTCGAGGTTGACCACTCCCTGCCGGCTGCGCAGCGGCGTGAACAGCTGCGCCTTGGCCTGGAAGTAGTCCTCCATGCCCGTGTGGAACTCCATGTGTTCCGGGCTGAGGTTGGTGAAGACCGCGATGTCGAAGATGCAGGCGTCGACCCGGCCGAGGACCAGCGCGTGACTGGAGACCTCCATGGCGACCGCGTCGACCCCGCGCTCCAGCATGACCGCGAACAGGGCCTGGAGATCGGTGGCTTCGGGGGTCGTGCGCTCCGACTTGATGCGCTCGTCGCCGATGCGCGTCTCGACCGTGCCGATCAGACCGGTGGACCGGACCGTTTTCAGGCCGCCCTCCACGAGGTAAGCGGTCGTCGTCTTGCCGGACGTCCCGGTGATGCCGACCTGGAGCAGATCGCGGCCGGGATGACCGTAGATGGTCGCCGCCAGCTCCCCCATCTGCCCGCGCGGATCCTCGACGACCAGCACCGGCAGGCCCGTCGCGGCCGCGCGGTCGGCACCGGCCGGGTCCGTCAGCACCGCTACGGCGCCGAGGCCGGCCGCCTGGGTGACGAAGTCGGCGCCGTGCAGGCGGGCGCCGGGCAGCGCGGCGTACAGGTCGCCGGGGCGGACGGCGCGCGAGTCATGGGTGATGCCCGTGATCTCGGCGGTCGGCACCGGCGCTGTCGTCATGGTCACGGCGGCGCCCAGTTCGTCGGCGAGTTCCGCGAGGGGTGTGGCGGAGATCCGCGCCGGCCTGGGCGGCCCCGGGTAGGTCACGGATGCGCCCTTCTGGGGGGTTTGGGAGTGGTCGGCGGATGGCACGGCGGTGAGCGTACCGGGCACACCCGCCCCGGGGCGAAGCGAGGGGCCGGGCCTGCTGTCCTGCTGGCCCTGGTTCCCGGACTGGGAGGTGATCATGGTCACGGATCGGTTCCTGGCTGTTGCGCTGATCAGGGCGTGAAGGTCACGGGCAGATTCGCGGCCTTCGCCCCGGTGGGCGGGACCTGGAGGGTCTTGAGGGCGAACTCCATCACCTGCTTGTAGATCGGTCCGCAGATCTGACCGCCGAAGTAGCTTCCGCTGGTGGCGTTCTGGATCGCGCAGTAGACGGTGATGCGGGGGTTGTCGGCGGGCGCGAACCCGGCGAACGACGAGGTGTAGCCCTTGTACTTGCCGGTGGCCGGATCCACGCGGTTGGCGGTGCCGGTCTTGCCCGCGACCCGGTACCCCGGAATCGCGGCCTTACCGCCCGTGCCCTGCTCGTCGTCCACCACGGACTCCAGCATCTGGGCGAGGGTCTTCGCCGTCTTCGCACTGATGACCCGGGTCTTCTTGGGCGTCGCCGCGGGCGTGAAGCGGCCGTCGGGTCCCTTCGTGCCGCGCACCAGGGTGGGTTCGACGCGGACTCCGCCGTTGGCGACCGTCGAGTAGACGGAGGCCGCCTGGAGCGCGTTGAGGGACATGCCCTGGCCGAAAGGAATCGTGTACTGCTGCGAGGTCGACCACTTGTCGGCGGGCGCGAGGATGCCCTTCGTCTCGCCGGGGAAGTTCAGCCCGCTGTAGCTGCCGATGCCGAACTTGCGCAGATACGAGTACAGGACCTGGTTGGCCTCGGGCTGGGTCTTGCCGAGCTGGCCGGCCGCCTCGATGGTGCCGATGTTGCTGGACTTGGCGAGGACGCCGTTGAGCGTCAGGTTCCAGGTCGCGTGGTCAACGTCGTCCTGGAAGAGCCGGTCCCCGCGGTGCAGCCGGTTCGGCACGACGACATGCGTCAGCGGGGTGGCCGCGTTCTCCTGGAGTACGGCGGCCATCGTCATGACCTTGGCGGTGGAACCGGGCTCGTAGGCGTCCTGGACGGCCGCGTTGCCGAGCGACGCCGCGCTGGCCTGCGAGAGGTCGTTCGGGTCGAAGCCGGGCGCGTTGGCCATGGCGAGGATCTCGCCGGTGCGGGTGTCCTGCACTATCACGTACCCGCGGTCCGCCTTGGACTTCTTGACCTGCTCGGTGATGGCGTTCTGCGCGGCCCACTGGATGTCGCGGTCGATCGTCAGCTCCACGTCGGCACCGGGCACCGCGGGCGTCTCCGTGGAGCCCGCGGTGGGCACCTGGAGACCGCCGGACTGGGCGTAACGGACCTTGCCGTCCTTGCCGGTGAGGTCCTTGTTCAGCTGCTGCTCGACCCCGCCGCCGCCCTTGCCGTCGGCGTTGACCCAGCCCAGTATCCCGGCGGCGAGATCGCCGTTCGGGTACACGCGCTTAGTGGTGGGGACGGCGAGGACACCGGCCAGGACGTTGACCGTGGTCGGGTCGGTCGAGGCCTTGGTGTTGAGGGCGCTCTTCAGGTCCTTGATCTGCTTCCAGACCTGCGGCGTCTGCCGGTTGGCGAGCACGACGTAGCGCAGGTTCTTGTTCGCGGGCCTGAGCTTCTTGACGAGGGAGGCCTGGTCCACGCCGAGGATCGGGGCGAGGAGGGCGGCCGCCTGTTCGGGCCCGTCGTCGATCTTCAGCTGCTTGCGGGTGAACAGCGTCGGGTCGGCGGTGATCGTGTACGCGTCCACGCTGGTCGCCAGGGCCACTCCGGAACGGTCGGTGATCTCACCGCGCTCGGCGGCCAGGACGTAGTCGACGTACCGGTTCTGCGCGGCCTTGGCGGCGTAGGCGCTCGCGTCGACGGCCTGTACCTGGAGCAGCCGTACGACGAACGCGATCAGGACGAGGGTCAGCGCCAGGCTGATCATGCGCAGCCGGGGGCGGGGGCTGCCGAGCCTGAGGGAGGGGGAGCCCGCGGGCCGCCCGGAGGAATGGGCTGAGGGCGGGGGCGAGGCCGGGCGGCGGGCCGGACGGGCGCCGGGCCCTGGACGGCGCCGGGGGGCGTTGCCGCCCTCGGGGCGTTCGGGCCTGGCCGGTCCGGGCACTCGGCGGCGCGGCGGTTCCCTGTCGGACACTTCCGTCACCTGCCGGGGATTGTCGGGGCGGAGGACCGTGCTGTGGATGACTGTGCTGTGGAAGACCGCGCTGTGGAGGTCTGGGTTGTAGAGGACTGCGCGGGAGATGTCTGTGCGGGCCGGGTCGCGACAGGGGTGGCCGCGGGGGCCGGTGCCGGTACGACGGCCGTGGGGCCCGGGCTCGAACCGGGGCTCGGGCCCGGCCTGCTGACGAGTGCTTCGGGTGCGAGGACCGCCGGTGTGCTGACGGTCCTCGCGGCGGCCTGCTCCGGGACACCCTTCACGGTGCCGTTGGGGTCGAGGAAGGCGGGGTCCCCGCCGGGCACCATGCCCAGCTCGTGGGCGCGGCGCTGGAGGGCGTCGGGGGCGGAGTAGGCGTCGACGTCCCGCTGGAGGGCCTGTTCCTCGTCGGTGAGGCTCTTCGTCTGCTTCTGGAGGTCGTCCAGCTTGAACTGCCCTTCGCTGAGCGCGGAGTTCAGCACGAGCAGCGCGATCAGGCCGCCGCCGAGAAGCAGCACGACAAGGAGGACGAACGGGGTCCTGGCGGCCTGGATCCCGCCCGTCTGCGCGGGCCCGGTCGGGAAGAGCCGCGCGAGTCGGGCGGCCCTGCCCCTCAGTTCGGGTTTCCTGCTCACTCGCACCCCAGACGCCACGCCCACACGCGATACGCACTCACCCGATGTCCTCCCTGATGCGCTGAGCCCCTCGCAGCCGCGCGGGTGCCGCTCGCCGGTTCTCGGCGACCTCTTCCTCGGTGGGAAGTTCGGCACCACGCGTCAGGAGCTTGAGCCGGGGCTGGTACTGCTCGGGCACGACAGGCAGCCCAGGAGGCGCGGTGTTGGCCGCGCCGGCCGCGAACACCTGCTTGACCAGGCGGTCTTCGAGCGAGTGGTACGACAGGACGGCGATCCGGCCGCCCACGGCAAGGGACTTCACGGCGGCGGGGATCGCGGCCTCCAGGACGGACAGTTCGCCGTTGACCTCGATGCGCAGCGCCTGGAAGGTGCGCTTGGCCGGGTTGCCGCCGGTGCGCTTGGCGGCCTGCGGCAGCGAGTCGCGGATCAGCTCGACGAGCCGCGCGCTGTTGCCGAACGGCTCCTTGTCGCGTTCCCGTACGACCGCGGACACGATCCGCTTGGCCTGCTTCTCCTCGCCGTACGCCCGCAGGATGCGGACGAGTTCACCGGGCGCGTAGGTGTTGAGGACCTCGGCCGCGCTGATGCCGGTCGTCTGGTCCATGCGCATGTCCAGGGGCGCGTCCTGGGCGTAGGCGAAGCCGCGGTCGGCCTCGTCGAGTTGCATGGAGGAGACGCCGAGGTCGAACAGGACGCCCTCCACGCGCGGGATGCCCAGGCGGTCGAGCACGTCGGGCAGTTCGTCGTAGACGGCATGCACGAGGGTGGCCCTGTCCCCGAAGGGGGCGAGGCGCTCGCCGGAGAGGCGCAGGGCCTCCTTGTCGCGGTCGAGGGCGACGAGGCGGGCCTCGGGGAACTGGGTCAGCAGGGCCTCGCTGTGCCCGCCGAGGCCGAGCGTGCAGTCGACGACCACCGCGCCCGGCCGCTCCAGCGCGGGGGCCAACATGTCCAGGCACCGCTGGAGCATCACCGGGACGTGTCGACTCTGGCTCAAGGGGCCCTCTCAGATCCGGCGCGGAGCCGTACGCACCGCCGGGTCCCCGCCCGCCGATGAAGAGGAGGCCTGCCGGCGCCGGAAGCGTCAGCCGACCGGGAGCGGGAGGAGGCCGAGCCGTACGTACGCGCCGCGCACGTGGGGAGAATCCGGAAAGTCGCCGGGGTCTCCGGGAAAAGTCCAGCGGGAAAAATCCAGCAGGGAGAGCCTCGCCTCCCGCTTCGCGCAACTTTAGTCCACGCTGTCTCACGGTCAATCAACCGGCCTGCGCGTCGCGGGTCCGGGTGCGTGCGAAGCGTCAAAACGGGAAGAATCACCCGGACGGGTGCACCCCCGCCACCCGTGTGGGTTACCTCACAAGAGGACGCGATGACGCTCTTTTTCCCGCCCCGCACCAAGACCGCACCGCCGTTGACCAGTACCGTCATAGGTATGACGACCTCCGCATCCGTACCCACAGAGTCCGAAGGCGCCATAGTCGACGGCGGGACCGTGACGGACCGCCTCGTCGAGGCCAACGCGCGGTACGCCGCCGCCTTCACCGATCCCGGGATGGACGCCCGTCCCGTCCTGCAGGTGGCCGTGGTGGCCTGCATGGACGCGCGTCTCGACCTGCACGCCGCGCTCGGTCTGGAACTGGGCGACTGCCACACGATCCGCAACGCGGGCGGCGTGGTCACCGACGACGTGATCCGCTCCCTCACCATCAGCCAGCGGGCGCTCGGCACCCGCAGTGTCGTGCTCATCCACCACACCGGCTGCGGCCTGGAGTCCCTCACCGAGGAGTTCCGGCACGACCTGGAGATGGAGGTCGGCCAGCGCCCCGCCTGGGCGGTGGAGGCCTTCCGGGACGTCGAGCAGGACGTACGGCAGTCCATGCAGCGTGTGCGCACCTCGCCGTTCCTGCTGCACACTGATGATGTGCGCGGCTTCGTCTTCGACGTGAAGTCGGGTCTGCTGCGCGAGATCGACCCCGCCTGACGCACCCGCCCGCCCCGAAACTTTCGAAAAGTTCGCCTCTCGGACCGCCCAAAAGGTCGTAAGACCTGACAAAGCGAAGGCAGTTGTCCACAGGCGAGTGACACGAACCGGTAACGGCAACAAGAATGCGGGTGTGGCGTCACGCGGAACTTTTCCCGCGTGCCGTCCGTGTTTCGGGGTGGGCCGGTCCGCAGTGCGTGCGCCGGCCCATGGAAAGAACGGGCCGAGGAGGGCCGGGTGACGACCTATGACGATCGAGCGAGCCTTACAGATCTGACCGCCACTGTGGAGCGAGTCCGCAGTTCGGTGGAAGGAGTGATCGAGGGCAAGCCCGAGGTCGTACGGCTTTCGCTGACCGTGCTGCTCGCCGAGGGACATCTTCTGATCGAGGACGTCCCGGGTGTGGGCAAGACAATGCTGGCCAAGGCGCTGGCGCGGTCGATCGACTGTTCGGTGCGGCGAATCCAGTTCACGCCCGACCTGCTGCCCTCGGACATCACCGGTGTGTCCATCTGGGACCAGCAGCAGCGGGACTTCGAGTTCAAACCGGGCGCCATCTTCGCGCAGATCGTGATCGGCGACGAGATCAACCGCGCCTCGCCGAAGACCCAGTCCGCGCTCCTGGAGTCCATGGAGGAGCGCCAGGTCACCATCGACGGCCAGACCTACGAGCTGCCCAGCCCCTTCATGGTGGTCGCCACGCAGAACCCGGTCGAGATGGAGGGCACGTATCCGCTGCCCGAGGCGCAGCGCGACCGCTTCATGGCCCGGGTCTCCATCGGCTATCCCAGCGCGGAGGCCGAGTTGCAGATGCTGGACATCCACGGCGGGGCGAGCCCGCTGGACGACCTCCAGCCCGTGGCCCACGCGCACGACATCGTCAAGCTGGTCGAGGCGGTCCGCGGCGTCCATGTCGCCGACCCGGTGCGCAGGTACGCGGTGGACCTGGTCTCCGCCACGCGCAACCACGCCGACCTCAGACTCGGCGCCTCCCCGCGCGCGACGCTGCACCTGCTGCGCGCGGCGAAGGCCTCCGCCGCCCTGAGCGGCCGTGAGTACGCGCTGCCGGACGACATCCAGGCGCTCGCGGTCGCGGTCCTGGCGCACCGCCTGCTGCCCACCGCGCAGGCCCAGCTGAACCGTCGTACGGCGGAGCAGGTCGTCCAGGAGATCCTCCAGCGCATCCCCGTGCCCGCGGCGCCGGCCCCGCAGAGCGGCCTGGGTCTCGGGGCGTACGGGCAGCAGCAGCCCCGGAGGCTGTGATGACCACCGGGGAGGCGGAGACCGACCGGGACGAGAAGGGCGGTGTCCGTACGGCCCTGGCCGGGCTGACGACCCGTGGACGTTCCTTCCTGGCCGCCGGTATCGCCGCCGCGGTGTGCGCGTACGTCCTGGGGCAGAGCGATCTGCTCCGGGTCGGGCTGCTCCTGGCGGTGCTGCCCCTGGTCTGCGCGACCGTGCTCTACCGCACCCGCTACCGGGTGGCCGGCAGCCGTCGGCTCTCACCCGCGCGCGTGCCCGCCGGCAGCGAGGCCCGCGTCCATCTGCGGATGGACAACGTCTCCCGGCTGCCCACGGGCCTGCTGATGCTCCAGGACCGGGTGCCGTACGTGCTCGGCCCGCGTCCCCGGTTCGTCCTGGACCGGGTCGAGGCGGGCGGGCGGCGCGAGGTGTCCTACCGGGTCCGCTCGGACCTGCGCGGCCGCTACCCCCTGGGCCCGCTCCAGCTCCGCCTGACGGACCCCTTCGGGATGTGCGAACTGACCCGCTCCTTCTCGACCTTCGACACCCTGACGGTCATCCCGCGCGTGGAGGCCCTCCCCCCGGTCCGCCTCAGCGGCGAGGCCAAGGGCTACGGCGACGGCCGCAACCGCTCGCTGGCCCTGGCGGGCGAGGACGACGTGATCCCGCGCGTTTACCGCTACGGCGACGACCTGCGCCGCGTGCACTGGCGCTCCACCGCGCGCTACGGCGAGCTGATGGTGCGCCGCGAGGAGCAGCCGCAGCGCGCCCGCTGCACGGTCCTGCTCGACACCCGGGGCATCGCCTTCGCGGGCCAGGGCCCGGACTCGGCCTTCGAGTGGGCCGTCTCCGGCGCCGCCTCCGTCCTGGTGCACATGCTGGAACGGGGCTTCTCCGTACGGCTGTTGAGCGACACCGGCAACTCGGTGCCGGGCCAGGACGCCGACGGGTTCGCGGGCGCGAGCCAGGAGTCGGCGGACGCGGCCGGGCTGATGATGGACACCCTCGCGGTGATCGACCACTCGGACGGCTCGGGCCTGTCCCGGGCCTACGACGTCCTGCGCGGCGGGAACGAAGGGCTGCTGGTGGCCTTCTTCGGCGACCTCGACGAGGAACAGGCGGCGGTGGTCGCGCGGATGCGCCAGCGCAGCGGGGGCGCCCTCGCCTTCGTGCTGGACAGCGACGGCTGGGTGCGTGAGTCGACGGATGTCCCCGGTGCCGGGGACGGGCCCGATGAGCGGCTGAGGATGCTGCGCGACGCGGGCTGGACCGCCGTGGGCGTACCGCGCGGCGCGTCCCTGACCGATCTGTGGCAACAGGCCGACCGGGAGCGCAACGGCATCACCGCGACCGGCCTCGGGGAGGGATGGGCATGAGCGGGCGGGCACGACTGGCGATCTGCGCCTGGGTCGCCACACTGCTGGCGTCCTGCGCCATGCTCCCCCTGGTCTCCCCGGCGACCTGGTTCATCCAGGCCGCCTTCATGCTGGCGATCCAGACCGGCGTGGGCGCGGCGACCCGCCGGGTGCCGCTGGCCCGGCCGCTGACCGTCGCGGCGCAGGCCCTGGTCACGCTGCTGATGCTGACCCTGGTCTTCGCGCACGCGCAGGCCCTCGCCGGGTTCGTCCCGGGCCCCGAGGCCTTCCAGCACTTCGCCGACCTGCTCCAGCAGGGCTCCGACGACGTCTCCCGGTACGCGATCCCGGCACCGCTGCACGACGGCATCCGGCTGATGCTCATCGGCGGTGTCCTGGTGATCGGCCTCGCCGTGGACACCCTGGCCGTCACCTTCCGCAGCGCGGCCCCGGCCGGACTGCCGCTGCTCGCGCTGTACTCGGTCGCCGCCGGGCTGTCCGAGAGCAGCGTCAGCTGGCTGTGGTTCCTGCTCGCCGCCGCCGGCTATCTGATGCTGCTGCTGGCCGAGGGCCGGGACCGGCTCGCCCAGTGGGGCCGCGTCTTCGGCGGGGCACCGCGCACCACCCCGGGCTCGGACTCCTCGGGCCCGCTCGCCCCGGTCCGCACCGGGCGGCGGATCGGCGCGGTCGCGATGGCCATCGCCCTGCTGCCGCTGCCCACCATCTCGGGCGGCCTGCTGGACGCCGCCGGGACGGGTGTCGGCGCGGGCAACGGAAACGGCGGCACGATCTCCGCGGTCAACCCGCTGGTCTCGCTGCGCGACAGCCTGAACGTGGACGAGAACCGCCAGGTCCTGTCCGTGCGCACCAACACGAACGACATCTCGGACATGTATCTGCGGATCGTGTCCCTGGACGACTTCGACGGCACCACCTGGAAGCCGTCCCAGCGGCACATCCAGGGTGTGCCGAACCAGTTCCCCACCCCGACCGGTCTCGGCGCCGACATCAAGCGCTCGGAGATCAAGACCCGGATCTCGGCCGCTGACTGGTACGCCCAGGACTGGCTGCCGATGCCGTACCCGCCCAGCGGCGTGAGCATCGACGGCAGTTGGCGCTACGAGCCCGTGGGCATGACGGTCGTCGGCGATCACGGGCAGAACACCCGCGGGGTGACCTACCAGGTCACCAGCCTCGACGTACAGCCGACCGCGGAGCAGCTGGCCACGGCGCCGGAGCCGTCGGCGGCCCTGCGGAACCAGTACACGAAGGTGCCGAAGTCGCTGCCCGCGGTGGTGGCCGACACCGCCCGCAAGGTCACCGAGGGCTCGACCAGTCACTACGAGCAGGCGGTCAAGCTCCAGGACTACTTCGCGGTGAACGGCGGCTTCCAGTACGACACCCAGGTGGACGTCGGCACCGGCCGCGACGCGATCGCCAAGTTCCTGAAGGACAAGCAGGGCTTCTGCGTCCACTTCTCCTTCGCGATGGCGGCGATGGCCCGCACCCTGGGCATCCCGGCCCGGGTCGCGGTGGGCTTCGCGCCGGGCACCCCGGAGGCCAACGGCTCGGTGTCGGTGGGCCTGAAGGACGCGCACGCCTGGCCCGAGCTGTACTTCGAGGGTGTGGGCTGGACCCGCTTCGAGCCGACCCCGAACCGGGGCTCGGTGCCGTCGTACACCCAGTCGACCACGCCCGGCAGCGACGTCCCGGATCCGGCCCTCCCCTCGACCTCGACGAGCACGGCGCCGTCCGCGGCCCCCTCGGCGAGCGAGAGCTGCACGGCCCAGCTGCGGAAGCTGGACGGCTGCACGAGCCAGGCCCCGGCGTTCGCGACGGGCGGTGACCCGCGCGGCCCCTGGTCGTACGTGCAGCTGGTGGCGCTGGGCCTGGGCGCGCTCCTGCTGCTGACGATCCCGTTCTCGCCGATGCTGTGGCGGACCCGGATGCGCTCCGTACGCCTGGGAGCGCACGGTCGTACGGATGCGGACGCGGCGGTCCACACGCTGGCGGTGTGGGAGGAACTGACCGATACCGCCTGGGACTTCGGGATCTCGCCCGACGAGTCGCTGACCCCGCGCAGGGCGGCGGCGCGGATCGTGGAACTCGGGCATCTCGACCCGCCGTCGGCCGCCTCGGTGCACCGGGTGGCGGACGCCGTGGAGCAGGTCCTGTACGCGCCCCGGCCGCAGCTCGCGGCGGGGCTCGCGAAGGACGTCCGGCAGGTGATCGCCGGGTTCCAGGACACGTCCGGCCGCTCCACGCGGCTGCGCGCACTGGTCGCCCCGCGCTCGACCGTCCGGGTGGTGTGGGCGCTGTCGGCCTGGCGGACATCGGTGACGACCCGGGCGGCGGCGCTACGGCCGACCCTGCGCAAGCCGTCCGGACAGCGGGGCTAGCGGACACGGCAGGGCAGGGCAGGGCAGGCGAGCAGGGCATACGGGAGGGGGTGACCACCGGTCCGGTGGTCACCCCCTCACTCGTGTCCGAGTCCGAGGAGCGCCGCGTGTGTGCGGCGCCGGTGCTGCTACTGGCCGCCCTGTTGCTCGTCGCGGCGGCGCTGCCAGCGCTGCTCGATTCGATTCATCACCGAGCGCCGCTGCCGTCCCTGGCTGCGGGCCTGCGGAGCGCCTGCGGCGGGCTGTTCGCCAGGCTTGGGGGCCTTGCGCCAACCGGTCACGGCGAGTACCGCACAGCCCAGCATGACGAGGAATCCCACCACGCTGACCCAAATCTGCAGCGTGACCATGCCGGCGATGAGGAGCGCGATACCTACGAGAAAGCCGGCCACTGCCTGGTAGACCCGTCGCCGGGTGTACGTGCGCAGGCCGCTTCCTTCGAGCGCTGTCGCGAACTTGGGGTCTTCGGCGTACAGCGCTCGCTCCATCTGCTCAAGCATTCGCTGCTCGTGCTCCGAGAGCGGCACGGAGTCCTCCTCATCGTGCAGTCGCCGGGGCGACCCGGGGGGTCCCTTCAGGATAGGCAGGGAATCGCCCCCGTGAAACCCGCCCCTCTACGCCAATTGGCCAACCGGAACCCGTCATGGCCGTTCCGACTCGCTGAGGCTTCCATTCCCCAGGAGCCGTCCCGTCATGCCGGGCGGTCTCCCTCGATCATACGGCGCCGGGCCCCCGATCGGGGGGCCTGTGGCGTACTCCATGTGCTGTCGAGCCCCTGATCAGGGGTCCGGCGCGGGAGGCCACTCACGCCTCGTGGGCACCCCGCGTCTCGCCGAGCACATGAAGCTGGGTGGCCACGGAGTGGTACGCCGGGAGCTCGGCCACCGCGGCCTCCAGCTTCAGCAGCGCGTCCAGGGCGCCGGGCTCGGTGTCCACGAGGACTCCGGGAACCAGGTCGGCGAAGACCCGCACCCCGTGCACGGCGCCGACGTCCAGGCCCGCGCCCTCGACGAACGCGGCGAGCTGCTCGGCGGTGAAACGGTGCGGGACGGGGTCGGCGTCGCCCCAGCGGCCGTTCGGGTCGTCGAGGGCCTGCCGGGCCTCCTTGAAGTGGCCGGCCAGGGCGCGCGCGAGCACGGCACCGCCGAGCCCGGCGGCGAGCAGGCTGAGGACGCCCTCGGGGCGCAGCGCGGCCACCACCGTGCGGACGCCCTCGGCGGGGTCGTCCACGTACTCCAGGACGCCGTGGCACAGCACCGCGTCGTAGCCGCCGCGCTCGACCACGTCGAAGAGGCCGTGGGCGTCGCCCTGGACGCCCTGCACGCGGTCGGCGACCCCGGCCTCGGCGGCGCGGCGCTCCAGCGCGAACAGCGCGTTCGGGCTGGGGTCGACGACGGTGACGCGGTGTCCGAGGCGGGCGACGGGCACCGCGAAGTTGCCGCTGCCGCCTCCGGTGTCGAGGACGTCCAGCGCGTCCCGACCCGTGGCCTTGACCCGGCGGTCGAGGGCGTCCTGCAGGACGTCCCAGACCACGGCGGTACGGAGGGAGGCGCGGGGGCGGCTCGGGTCCGACACGGCAGTTGACTCCTCGGCGCGGCACCGCCTGTGCACGGCGGAGCGAACGGGCTGCCTTCCCGGCCCGGGCTGCGGGCGGAGGGAAGGCTTCAGGCGCCTTCCACCCTATTGCCTCCGGTGCCGTACCTGGTCATGCGTCTCGCGCGGCGAACACCGCGTGGTCACCCCGCGCGGTCCCCCGGCCGCTCCGGGTCCCGGCGTGGCTGGGGCAGGACCGGCTGGAGGACGAGCATGCGCTCGACCAGGCGCAGGAACATCGCCACGTCGCGTATGAGGTCGTCGGCGTCCCGGCGGGTCGCCGCGCCCTGGATGCCCGCCTCGGCCCGCGCGCGGCGCCGGGCGCCGGAGGCGAACAGGGCGCTCCACTCGGTGAGTTCGGGCGCGATCTCGGGGAGCACTTCCCAGGCGCTGCGGATACGGCCGCGACGCCGGGCCGTGGGCTCGGGCTGGACCCGCGCGGCGAGTACCGCGGCGGCGGTGCGCAGGGCGGCCAAGTGGGCTGTTGCGTAGCGCTCGTTCGACGTTTCGAGGACGGCTGCCTCGTCCAGTCCGGCACGGGCCTGGGCGAGGAGGTCGAGGGCGGCGGGCGGGGCCGTGGTCCGGCGGAGCACGGGGTGCACGTCGCTCGCCGGGCCGTTCAGTGAGGGGGCAGGGCCGGCGGCGCGGCGCCGGCGGGCGGCGGCTGCGGACGGATGGGCCATGACGAACCTCCTGTCGTCGTGTGACGGCACGCCCAGTCAGGTAGTGCCGTATGTGCCCATCGTGAGGTATGGCACTGACAATCCGTTCTGACCTGCGCTTTTGCTTCGATCGAAGGTTCGGGTTACTTTTTGCACTGACCAGTCAGTTCAAAAGTTCGCTTTGCGGCGGGGAGCGGGGAACCGTGGGTGGGGTCGGTGTGACAGCCGAGGACTTCGGGGTCGAGGGGCCGCGCGGCTGGGCGTTCCGGGGGATCTCCCTGGACGCCGGGCCCGGGTCGCTGATCGCCGTCGAAGGGCCGTCCGGGTCCGGGCGTACGAGCCTGCTGCTCGCGCTCACCGGGCGGATGAAGGCGTCCGAAGGAACCGCCGCCGTGGGCGAGTTGACGCTCCCGAAGCAGTCGGCGGCCGTACGCCGGGTCAGCGCCCTGGCGAATGTCGGCGGGGTCACCGACCTCGAACCGGCGCTGACCGTCGGCGAGCATCTGCGCGAACGGGCGCTGCTGCAACGGCGGTTCGGCGACTCCGTACGCGGGCTGCTGCGGCCTCGCACCGAGCGCGCCGTGGAGGCGGGGCTGCGGATCGAGCGGGCGCTGACCGCCGCCGGGCTCGACCGCGAGGCGTTGCCCAAGGGCGCCCGGACCGCCGTACGGGACCTGGAACGGCCGCAGGAGGTGCGGCTGTCCATCGCGCTGGCGTTGATCGGGCGGCCCGCGCTGCTCGGGGTGGACGACGTCGATCTCAAGCTCTCGGATGCCGAACGGGCCGAGATCTGGGACCTGTTGAGGTCGCTCGCCGATTCCGGAACGACTGTCGTAGCGGTGTCCACCGAAGGGACGGAGAAGGCCGATGCACGCGCCACGACTGGCCGCGCTTGAGCTCAGGCGCTTCGGCAGGGGGAAGCTGCCACGCGCGGCTCTCGTCGCCCTCCTGCTGCTGCCGCTGCTCTACGGCGCCCTGTACCTGTGGTCCTTCTGGGACCCCTACGGCCGCCTGGACCGCATCCCCGTGGCGCTCGTCAACGACGACAAGGGGGCGAGTGCCGACGGGAAGAAGGTCACGGCGGGCGACGACATCACCCGGGGGCTGCGGGACAGCGGGACGTTCGACTGGCACGAGGTGAGTGCGGCCACCGCGCGGAAGGGCGTCGAGGACGGCACGTACTACCTGTCGCTGACCATGCCGGCCGACTTCAGCGAGCGCGTCACCTCCAGTGCGGGTGACTCCCCGGAGACGGGCGCGCTCCAGGTGCGCACGAACGACGCGAACAACTACATCGTCGGGCAGATCTCCCGGACGGTGTTCAGCGAGGTGCGGTCGGCCGCGTCCACCAAGGCCTCGCGGACCTTCCTGGACCGGATCTTCGTGTCGTTCTCCGACATCCACGGCCAGACCGTGAAGGCGGCCGACGGCGCCGACAAGCTCAAGGGCGGCATCGGCACGGCCGAGGAGGGCTCCAAGGATCTCGCCGACGGCCTGAAGGACGCCAAGAAGGGCAGCGGCAAGCTCTCCAAGGGCCTGGAGAAACTCGACACGGGCGCGGGTGACCTGGCGGACGGTTCGCGGCAGGTGGCGGCGGGGACGCAGACCCTCGCCGACACGGTCAACGGGGTCGCCGACAAAGTGGGCCCCTTCCTTAAGGACAACGAGAGGACCATCGGGGACACGGCTCAGTTGGTCGCCGACTCGGCGAGGACGATCCGCGCCAACCTGGGCACCCTCGTGAAGACGGCACCGGTCGCCGCCAAGGGCGCGCACGCGGCCTCGGACACCCTGGACGAGGTCTACAAGGCGCGCTGCGAAAACGTCGTTCTGAAGGAGGACGCCTGTCCCGACCTGAAGAAGGCCGCTACGGCCGCCTCCGACGTGGCGAAGGTCGCCGACGACGTCAACAGCCTGGTCGTCGACCAGAACGGCGGCCTGAAGAAGCTCGACGCCAACCTCGCCACGCTCCAGACGCAGGCCCAGGCGCTCGCCGACCGCGCCCCGCACCTCTCCGAGGACCTCGACGACGCGGTGGCCAAGGTCAACAGGTTGAACGACGGTGCCTCGAAGGTCGCCGCGGGCGCCAAGACGCTGCACACAGGGCTCGGAACGGCCAAGACCGGCGCCGCCGACCTGGACACCGGCGTCGGCAAGCTCAGGACGGGTGCCGTGGACCTCAACGGCGGCCTGTACAGGCTCGTCGACGGCTCCGGGAAGCTCGCGGGCGGGCTGCACGACGGCGCGGCCCAGATCCCGGACTACGACAAGCAGGACCGCGACCAGCGCACCGGGGTCATGGCCGACCCGGTCCAGCTGGCCACCCAGGACATGCACAAGGCGCCCAACTACGGCACCGGATTCGCCCCGTACTTCATCCCGCTGTCCCTGTGGGTCGGCGCGATGGTGGCCTACATGCTGATCGCGCCCATGAACCGGCGCGCACTCGCCGCCGGTGCCTCGGCCTGGCGGATCGCACTCGCGGGGTGGCTGCCGGTGGTCGCGGTCGGGGTGCTCCAGACGGTGGCCCTGATGGCCGTACTGCACTGGGCGATCGGCCTGGAGATGGCGCGGGCGGCCGGCACGGTCGGCTTCCTGTTCCTGGTGACGGCGTGCTTCGCGGCCATCGTGCAGTGGCTGAACGCACGCTTCGGAGCGGCGGGCCGGATCCTCGTACTCGCCCTGCTGATGCTCCAGTTGACGTCGGCGGGCGGCACCTATCCGGTGCAGACCAGTCCCGGTTTCTTCAACGCGATCCACCCCTTCCTGCCGATGAGTTACGTCGTCGAGGCTCTACGGAGGCTCATCACGGGCGGTGGCCTGGGACCCGTGTGGCACGCGTGCGTGGTGCTCGTGGCGTTCACCGCGGGGGCGCTCGCGCTGACCGCGCTGTCGGCGCGCCGCCGCCAGGTGTGGACGCTGGACCGGCTGCACCCGGAGCTGAGCCTGTGACCGCGCGCGGGACCTCGGCACCCGTGCCCGGCGCGGGAGCCGGGCCTGTGACAATCAGGCCCATGGAAAGCAGCAACACCCCGTCGGGCGGCAGCACGCGCCGCGAGGCCACCCGGCAGAAGCTCTACGAGGCGGCCGTCACGCTCATCGCCGAACAGGGTTTCTCGGCCACCACGGTGGACGAGATCGCCGAGCGTGCCGGGGTCGCGAAGGGCACCGTCTACTACAACTTCGCCAGCAAGTCCGTCCTCTTCGAGGAGCTGCTGCGGCACGGAGTGGGCCTCCTCACCGCCTCCCTGCGGGAGGCGGCCGAGCAGACCGCGCGGGACGGCGGCAGCAAGGTCGACGCCCTGGACGCGATGGTCCGCGCGGGCCTCGTCTTCATCGCCCGCTACCCGTCCTTCACCCAGCTCTACGTGGCCGAGCTGTGGCGCACCAACCGCGCCTGGCAGTCAACGCTCATGGTGGTACGGCAGCAGGTGAACGCGGCGATCGAGGACGTGCTGCACGCGGGCGTGGCCAACGGCGAGTTCAGCCCCGAGATCGATGTCCGGCTGACCGCGGCCGCGCTGATCGGCATGGTCGTGGTGGCCGCCCTGGACTGGCAGTCGTTCCAGCCGGAGCGTTCCCTGGACGACGTCCACGCGGCGCTGTCCCGGCTGCTCCAGGGGCGGGTCAGCGGCAGCCGCTGACAACAAGTCACAAGACGACAGACCACAAGCGGAAGCGCCGGTCCGTTGTGGCCGCGTCCCCCGCGGGCCACCTCGAACCGGCGCTCCCTTGTGCTTCCCCCGTACGTTCCCCCTGTTGGAACCCCCGTTGGTCAGTCCCAGGGTTCCCCCGTGCCTCGCTCCCGCCGAAGATCCGGCGGAAGGAGCGGCCAAGGGCGCGGGCCCCGTTCCGCCGCCCCGTGTCGGCGGTTCCGGAGCCGCGCCCCTTTCCGTGCCCCTACTCTCTCGTTCGCGCAGGTCGCACCCCATCCGCGCGCGTACTCATCTCACTCCCTAGGTACGGATACTCAGCCGTACGCACTCAGGCCCAGGACGTCATGTTGCCGAGTGGTTACTATCGCCTCCGTGTCCGTACTCCCCCTGGTCTTCACCAGCGGCTGGGCCAGCGGCATCAACGCGTACGCGGTGGTGCTGCTGCTCGGGATCTTCGGCGCGACCGGAGTGACCGACGCGGTCCCCGAGTCGCTGCAACGCCCTGAGGTCCTCGTCACAGCGGGCGTGCTGTTCCTGTGCGAGGCCGTCGCCGACAAGATCCCCTACGTCGACTCCCTGTGGGACTCCGTGCACACGGTGATCCGGCCGGCCGCCGGGGCGTGGGTCGGGGCGGTGCTCGCGGGGCACAGCGGTTCGATGAACGACGTGGTGGCGGGCCTGATCGGCGGTTCGTCGGCGCTGGCCAGCCATACCGTCAAGGCCGGGACGCGGATGGCGATCAACACCTCGCCGGAGCCGTTCAGCAACGTGATCATGAGCTTCGCGGAGGATCTCGGCGTCGGCGGGATCGTGTCGTTCGCGATGTTCCATCCCCAGGCGGCGGCGATCATCGCGGCCGTGCTGCTGGTGGCCGGACTCACGGTCCTGTTCTTCCTGGTCTCGCGGATCCGCCGCTTCCTGCGCCGCCGGGCCCAGCGGCGGGAGGAGAAACGGCTCGCCTCGCAGGTGGGACACCCACCCGGCCGGCCACCGGATCCGCCACCGTGGTGACAGCCCGTGGCCGGACTGTCAGTGGCGGCCGATAAAGTCGCTGGCATGGCACGGATTGCGGTGATCGGCGCCGGCATGGGCGCGATGGCGGCCGCTGCCCGGCTGGCCGTCGCGGGCCACCGGGTGGCGGTGTACGAGCGTACGGAGACGTACGGCGGTGCGGTGCGCCGCTTCGAGCGGGACGGGTTCGCCTTCGACACCGGCCCCGGTCTGCTGCCCGTGCCCGCGGTCCACCGCGACCTGTTCGTCAAGACCGGCAAGGAGCCGCTGGAGGACCTGGTCGAGCTGGTCCAGGTCGACCCGTCCTCCCGGCACGTCTTCGCGGACGGCACGGAGGTGTCGTTGCCGAACGCCTCCCGCGCGGGCGTCGTCACGGCCCTGGACGAGGCCCTGGGCGGCGGCGCGGGGCAGCGCTGGGGCGACTTCCTGATCCGGGCCCGCGAGGCCTGGGACCGCACCCGCAGGCCCCTCCTGGAGGAGCCTCTGTGGACCGACTGGTCGGTGCTGGCCGACCAGGAGCCGTATCCGGCGGTCCCGCACAAGAAGCTGCTGCGCACCCGGCGGGCGGGCACCCTCGCCGAGATCGGCGCCTGGGAGCTGCGCGACGAGCGCCTGACGGCCCTCCTGGAGAGCCACGCGCTCGCGTACGGCCTCGATCCCCGGACCGCACCGGCGAGCGCGGCCGTGCTGCCGTACATGGAGCACGCCTTCGGCACCTGGTATGTGCGGGGCGGCATACGGGAGTTGGCGCGCGCGGTGTACGAGCGGTGTCTGGCGAGGAGGGTCGAGTTCGTCTTCGGGGCCGAGGTGATCCGGGTGCTGGAGAAGGACGGGCGGGCGGCGGGGGTGGAGCTGGCCGACGGGACGGTGGTCGACGCGGACCATGTCGTCGCGGACGTGGACCCGGCTCGGTTGCGGGCCCTGACGGAGCGTCCGCTGGACGAGGACGGTGATGTGCGGGCCGACGCGGACGCACCCCGGCCGGTGCGGTGCACGCTCCTGCTGGCTCTGCGCGGACCGCGTGAGGACGGGGCCGTTCACCGGACGGTGGTCCATGCCCCGGACCGCGAGGCCGAGTTGGACCTCCTGGCCTCCCCGGGCGGCGACGAGCCCCGCTGTCCCACGGTGACGGTGCTGCGGCCCGACGACCCCGCGCTCCGGCCGGACGGTGACCACGAATCCGCGGTGGTGTCCGCCGTGCTGTCGGGCGAGGCCGGCTGGGACGACGAGGGCACGGTCCGGCGGTACACGGACTTCCTCCTGGAAGCCGCCGGACGGGCCGTACCGGGGCTGCGGGAGCGCCTGTTGTGGCACGAGGTGCGTACCCCGGAGCACACGGAGAGTGAGACGGGCGCCCGCTTCGGTGCCGTGCCCGCGCCCTCGCTCGCAGCCGGGCGGGGCCGTTTCCTGCACCCGGCGAACACCACGCGCGTGCCCGGGCTCTACCGGGTCGGCGGCTGGTCCCACCCCGGCGGCGGGCTTCCGCACGCCGGGATGTCAGGAGCGCTGGTCGCCGGACTGATCGTGGAGGGACCCCAGTTCAGGGGGTCCCAGTGAGCGGCCTCTGAGCGGCCTCGGCAAGCGGGTCTCAGCAGGCTTCAGAAACGGTACTGCTCGTCGTAGCCGGGGCCCGACTGCGGCTGCTGCTGCGGCTGTTGCTGGCCGTCGCCCTGGTAGGGGTACTGCTGCTCCGGCGGCATGTCGCCGTTGTACGTCTCGTCGTTGCGCTGCTGCGGGACCCACACCCCGCCGGCCGGGGTCTCGCCGCCGTAGCCGCCGTTGCCGTACTGGTCCTGCGTGTAGCCCTGTTGGGGGTACTGCTGCTGACCGTCGTAGCCCGTGTCGTAGCCGGTGCCACCGTAGGTCTGGGTGCCGATGTACGGGTCGGAGTAGGCCGCGTACTGCTGCTGGCCGGTCGTGTCGTAGCCGTACTGCTGCTGGTCGTAGCCCGAGTAGTTGTCGTAGCCGTACTGCTGCTGGTCGGCCGCCGCGTAGGCCTGGTCCTGGGGCTGGCCCGCGGCCGCCGCGGCGTACGCCTGGTCCGCGCCCTCGTAGTTGGGGTCGGCGGCGTTCGCGTACGCGGTGGCGTTGTACACGCCGTAGGAGCCGGTGTCGTCCGGGAGGGGCTGCGGCTCGTAGACCGAGGTGGACTCGGCGGACGTGGGGGCGGCGGGGCGGTTCGGGGTGAACACGTCATCGCGGTCGTAGTCGTCGTCCTGGCCGTAGGCGGCCTTGTTCTGGCCGTACTCCTGGAAGCCGCTCTCCGCCCCTTCGAGGCCGGAGGCGTCCAGGTTCGGGTCCTGCTCGTCCGGCTCGCCGCGGCGGCGCTTGATGCCGCCCGCGCCCGGTCGGCCGGAGACCGCCCAGCCGGCTTCGAAGCCGCGGCGGAAGGACAGCGTGACGTAGGTCTGGCCGACGGCGAACGCCACGGCGCCCAGGCCGATCACGACGACGGAGGGGATCAGCACTCCGAGGACGACGCCCAGGAAGCCGACGAAAGCGAGCAGCCGCCAGCGCAGGCGTGCCTTGTACTGCAGCAGCACCTCACCGAGCAACCACAGTGCGACGACGCCGAACGCGATGTAGAGGACCGTCCAGCCCATGTACGCCCCTCTCCCAGTGGCCGCTACGCAGTGTGTCCTATTCCGGAGCGACCGGTCTAGGCCTGCGGTGGGTGGTGCAGGCCCAAGTTCTCGTAGATTTCGAGTGACGCCGTGGAACTGTTGAGCGTGATGAAGTGAAGTCCGGGGACTCCCTCGGCCAGCAGCCGGGCGCAGAACTCGGTGGCGAACTCGATTCCGATCGAGCGTACAGCGGCCGGATCGTCTTTGGCTGTGAGGATTCGCTCTTTCAGAGCGGCCGGGATGTCGGCGTTGCTGAGCTGCGGCAACCGCTCCAGCATCCGCACGCTGGTGACCGGCATGACCTCGGGGATGACCGGGGTGCCGCAGCCCGCGGCCCCGACGCGGTCGCGCAGCCGCAGATACGACTCGGGTTCGAAGAACATCTGGGTGATCGCGTAGTCGGCGCCGGCCCGGCACTTGTCGACGAAGTGCGCGACGTCCGTGTCCCAGTCCGGGGAGCGCGGGTGCATCTCCGGGAAGGCGGCGACGCCGACGCAGAAATCGCCCGACTCCTTGATGAGCCGCACCAGTTCGGCCGCGTACGTCAGCCCCCGTGGGTGCGCCACCCAGTCGGCCATGGGATCGCCGGGCGGGTCGCCGCGCACGGCGAGGATGTTGCGGATCCCGGCGTCGGCGTACTGGCCGATGATGTTGCGCAGTTCGGCGACGGAGTGGTTGACCGCGGTGAGGTGGGCGACCGGGGTGAGCGTGGTGTCGGCGACGATCTGCTCGGTCTCCCGGACGGTTCCCGCGCGCGTGGAGCCGCCGGCGCCGTAGGTCACCGAGACGAAGTCGGGGGCGACCGCCTCGACCCGCCGCAACGCGCTCCACAGGTTCCGCTCGCCCTTGGGGGTCTTCGGCGCGGAGAACTCGAACGAGTACGTCGCTTTGCCGGTCGCGAGCATGTCCCGCACGGTGCGTGCGCGATCAGTCCTGGTCGATGCGGTTCCGAAGGCCATACCCGCAGGTTAGTCAGGGGGCGGCGGTCACCCAACCGGAAGCGGGAATTTGCCTGGTTTGTCGCCCTCTTGTCCACCCATCGGACAACAGCCCGACTTCCTGGACGCCCGTCAGAGCTGCCGCAGCCGCTTCGCGAACTCCGCCGCCGCCGCGCCGGGGTCGTCCGCCTCCGTGATCGCCCGTACGACGACGACCCGGCGGGCGCCCGCTTCGAGGACCTCGTCGAGGGTGCCGAGGTCGATGCCGCCGATGGCGAACCAGGGGCGGTCGGTGCCCAGGGCGGCCGCGTACCGGACCAGGTCGAGGCCGGGGGCGTGGCGGCCGGGCTTGGTGGGGGTGGGCCAGCAGGGGCCCGTGCAGAAGTAGTCCACGCCCTCCTGGACGGCGGCCGCCGCCACTTCGGACTCGGCGTGCGTGGAGCGGCCGATCAGGATGTCGTCGCCGAGGATCGCGCGGGCCGCGGGGACCGGGAGGTCGCCCTGGCCCAGGTGCAGGACGTCGGCGCCGGAGGCGTGGGCGACGTCCGCGCGGTCGTTCACCGCGAGGAGTCTCCCGTGCCGGGCGCAGGCGTCCGCGAACACCTGGAGGTGCTCCAACTCCTCGGCGGCCTCCATGCCCTTGTCGCGCAGCTGCACGATGTCGACCCCGCCGGCCAGGACCGCGTCCAGGAACTCCGGGAGGTCGCCCTGGCGCCGGCGGGCGTCCGTGCAGAGGTAGACCCGGGCGTCGGCGAGTTCCGCGCGGGCGGCGGCTGCGGCGGTGTCGGGCATGCGTGTGTCCCCCGTTGTCCTGCTGGTCGTGTGGTGGTGTCGCGCACGGGCCGCGGGCAGGGCCTGTTCAGGCAGGCCCTCGCGTCGCCGCGGCCCGTACACCTCTCGGTCGTGCGGGTCAGACGGCGAGCGCCTGGGCGCGGCGCTTCACCTCCGTGCCGCGATTCTCACTCAGCGCCTGCGCGGGGGTGCCGGGCAGGCTGGGGTCGGGGGTGAAGAGCCATTCGAGCATCTCTTCGTCGGAGAAGCCGTCGTCCCGCAGCAGCGTCAGGGTCCCCGTGAGGCCCTTGACGACCTTCTGCTCGGCCCCGTCGATGAAGGCGGCGGGGACGTGCAGCGCGCGGTTCTCACCACGGCGTACGGCGATGACTTGGCCGTCCTTGACCAGCTGCCGCACGCGTGTCACCTCGATATCGAACATTTCTGCGATGTCGGGCAGCGTGAGCCAGGCGGGGACGAGAGCATCGATCTTTGCGTCAATCTCGGTCACGTAAACAGCGTGCCATCCCGGACTGACAGTCGGAAGTCGGGCCGGTCCGACCCGGGGGACGAACTAGGCGATAGCCGCCTTCATCGGCAGAGAAGCATCGGCCAGCAGTGCGTGATCCATGGGCGTGGCCGACTCGATCAGGCGGCGGCCCTGGGCCAGGTCACGGGGGCGGCCGACCGCCAGGAGGGCCACCAGACGGTCCTCGCGCAGCCAGCAGACGCTCCACGCGGGGTTGGCCGGATCGCCGCGCCAGAGGGTGGTGTCGGCGGACGCGTGATGGCCGGCGTACTGGACGAAGCGGCCGAACTGCTCCGACCAGAAGTACGGCACCGGGTCGTACACCGCCGGGCTCTCCCCCACGATGTTCGCGGCGACCGTGCGCGGCCCCTGGAGGGCGTTGTCCCAGTGGTGGACCAGAAGGCGCTCGCCGTACCTTCCCGAAGGGAAGGAGGCGCAGTCGCCGACCGCGTACACGTCCGGTACCGAGGTGCGCAGCCCGGCGTCGGCCAGGACCTCGCGGTGCGCGCCCAGTTCGATGCCGGAGCCCGCCAGCCAGGCGGTGGCGGGGCGGGCGCCGATGCCGACCACGACAGCACCCGCGGGCAGCCGTGAGCCGTCGTCGAGGACCACCTCGCCGGGTTCGACGTGCGCCACGCGCGCGTGCGTCCGCAGCGAGGCTCCGGCGGCGGCGTACCAGGCGGCCATCGGCGCGGCCACCTCGGCGGGCAGCGCCCCCGCGAGCGGCCGGTCGGCGGCTTCCACGACGGTCACCGCGCAGCCCGCCTCACGCGCGGCCGTGGCGAACTCGGCGCCGATCCAGCCCGCGCCGACCACCACGATGTCGTGCTGCCGGGCGAGCACCGGCCGCAGCCGCTCGGCGTCGTCCAGGGTGCGCAGCAGGTGCACCCCGGGGATGCCGTCGGCGCCCGGCAGCCGGATCGGTTCGGCACCGGTGGCGAGCACGAGGACGTCGTAGGGCACCGGGCCCTCGGCGGTGTCCAGTTCGTGGTCGGCGGGGCGCACGCCCACCACCTCGCGCCCCAGTTGCACCTCGATGCCGAGCGCCTCGAAGTCGACGTCGAAGGCGGAGCCCTCGGCCTTGCCGAGCAGGACGGCCTTGGACAGCGGGGGCCGGTCGTACGGCTGATGGGGTTCCGCGCCGATCAGGGTGACGGTGCCGGTGAAGCCCTGTTCCCGCAGCGCGACCGCGGTCTGCACCCCGGCCATGCCCGCGCCGACGACGACCACACGCCGTCCTGCCACCGTGCCCTGGTCCCGCGTCTGCTCGCTCACTCGATCACCATAGACACCTGACAATTTGTCAGTCAGCGGGCGCGTCAGGTGACCTGTTCCACAGTGCTGGTCCCGTTTCCCTCCTGGGACTCCCACTCCCAGGTCTCGTCGAGGCGAATGCGGCCGTCCGGCAACGCGACCACTTCGGACACGCAGTGCCCGGAGGACGTCGTCCCGTCCGTCTTCAACTGCACGTACCGGAAGTCGATCCGGTCCCCCGCGCGCGTGCCGACGAGACGCCCCCGTACGACGTCGCCGCCCCCGTACTCGGCCCAGATCTCGCCGTCCTTCTCGTGGTACGCGAACCGGGTGCGCGTACCGACCTGACCTGGGGCCTGGTCCGCGACAGGGGCGAGGACGAGACCGTCGAGCGAGCGGGCCATGGACGAAGGCTCCCTTACTGGCGCACAAAGCACGGGCTAGGGTGGCCGAGTAAAGCACTCGCGGGAGTCCGGACGTACCGGGCTGAGAGGGAGGCTGGCGGCCTCCGACCGTACGAACCTGATCCGGGTCATGCCGGCGAAGGGAGGGGCTGGACGCCCATGCCTGCACGTACGTCAGACGTCCTCGTCGTCGGGGGCGGGATCATCGGCCTGGTCACGGCCTGGCGCGCGGCCCAACGCGGCTTCTCCACGGCGGTGTTGGACCCCGAGCCGGGCGGCGGGGCCGCCCAGGTGGCCGCCGGGATGCTGGCCGCCGTCACCGAGCTCCACTACGGCGAACAGACCCTGCTCGCCCTCAACCTGGCCTCGGCGGACCGCTACCCGGACTTCGCGGCCGAGCTGACCGACCTCACCGGCCTCGACCTCGGCTACCGCCGCTGCGGCACGCTCGCCGTCGCCCTGGACGCCGACGACCGGGCCCATCTGCGCGAACTCCACGCCCTCCAGCACCGGTCGGGGCTCGACTCCGAGTGGCTGTCGGGGCGCGAGTGCCGGCGCCTGGAGCCGATGCTCGCGCCGGGCGTGCGCGGGGGGCTCAGGGTCGACGGGGACCACCAGGTCGACCCGCGGCGGCTGGCGGGCGCGCTGGTGGCCGCGTGCGAGCGCGCCGGGGTCGTCTTCCACCGGACGTGGGTCGAGCGGCTCACGGTCGGGCGGGACCGCGCCACGGGGGTCGTCACGCGTGAGGACGTCACGCTCGCCGCGGACCAAGTAGTGCTCGCGGGCGGCAGCCTCAGCGGGCAGCTGCGGGGGGTCCCGGACGACGTCCTGCCGCCCGTACGGCCCGTGAAGGGGCAGGTGCTGCGGCTGACCGTGCCGGAGCGACACGCGCCGTTCCTGAGCCGGACCGTGCGGGCCGTGGTGCGCGGCAGCCAGGTGTACCTGGTGCCGCGCGAGAACGGCGAGCTGGTCGTCGGCGCGACCAGCGAGGAGCTGGGCTGGGACACCACCGTGACCGCCGGCGGTGTCTACGAACTGCTGCGCGACGCCCACGAGTTGGTCCCCGGGATCACCGAACTCCCGCTCACCGAGACCCGGGCCGGACTGCGCCCCGGCTCCCCCGACAACGCACCCCTGCTCGGCCCGACCGCGCTGCCGGGACTGCTGCTGGCCACCGGGCACTACCGCAACGGCGTGCTGCTCACCCCGGTCACCGGCGACGCCCTGGCGCACGCGCTCAGTACCGGTGAACTCCCGGACGAGGCACGCCCGTTCACCCCGAAGCGGTTCGCCCGCACGCACCTCGTGGAGCAGCCCGCATGAACATCTCCGTCAACGGCGAGCACCAGGAGATCGCTCCCGGCACGCCCCTCGACGTGCTCGTACGGTCCCTCACCCCGGCCCCCTCCGGTGTGGCCGCCGCCCTCAACGAAACCGTCGTCCCGCGCGCGGAGTGGCCATCGACGTCCCTCTCCGAGGGAGACCGCGTCGAGGTCCTCACCGCCGTCCAAGGAGGCTGACCCATGGCCGACGACCCCTTCGTCCTCGGTGGTACGTCCTTCACGTCCCGGCTGATCATGGGCACCGGGGGTGCGCCCAGCCTCGACGTCCTGGAGCGCGCGCTGGTGGCCTCCGGTACGGAGCTGACGACGGTCGCGATGCGGCGCGTCAACGCCTCCGTGCACGGCTCGGTGCTGTCCGTCCTGGAGCGGCTCGGTATCCGGGTGCTGCCCAACACCGCGGGCTGCTTCACGGCGGGCGAGGCGGTGTTGACGGCGCGGCTGGCGCGGGAGGCCCTGGGGACCGCGCTGATCAAACTCGAAGTGATCGCGGACGAGCGCACGTTGCTGCCCGACCCGATCGAACTCCTCGACGCCGCCGAGACGTTGGTCGACGACGGCTTCACCGTACTGCCGTACACGAACGACGATCCCGTGCTGGCGCGGAAGCTGGAGGACGTCGGGTGTGCGGCGATCATGCCGCTCGGGTCGCCGATCGGGTCCGGGCTCGGGATCCGCAACCCGCACAACTTCCAGCTGATCACCGAGCACGCGCGCGTGCCGGTGATTCTGGACGCGGGGGCGGGTACGGCGTCCGACGCGGCCTTCGCGATGGAGCTGGGGTGCGCCGGTGTGATGCTTGCCTCAGCGGTGACGCGGGCGCAGGAACCGGTGCTGATGGCGTCGGCGATGCGGAGCGGGGTGGAGGCGGGGCGGCTGGCGTTCCGGGCGGGGCGTATCCCCCGCCGGCATTTCGCCGAGGCGTCCTCTCCTGCGGAGGGCCTGGCGGTACTGGACCCTGAGCGGCCCGCTTTCTAGGCACCCTGCGCCGCACTTCCGTTTTGTCTCCCACCCGCGCACCACCCGTTTCCAGTCGGCCAAGAGGTGACCCAACCTGCGGGACTGCCCCGCCATTGGCGGCCGACCGCTCGTGGGATCCGTCACAGGTCCGCTTCAGTACCGCCTCGAAACCGGGCGAAAAGGCCGTACTGTCAGCCTTGGCTCGTACACTCACCTGCGTGGATACGACCCTTCATGACCCTCTCGTCGGGCAGTTGCTCGACGGCCGGTATCGCGTCGACGCGCGGATCGCCGTCGGCGGGATGGCCACGGTCTACCGGGCCGTGGACACCCGCCTGGACCGGGTTCTCGCGCTCAAGGTGATGCACCCGACGCTGGCGGCCGACGCCCACTTCGTGGACCGGTTCATCCGCGAGGCGAAGTCCGTGGCGCGGCTGGCGCATCCGAACGTGGTGCAGGTCTTCGACCAGGGCGCCGACCGGTCGTACGTCTATCTGGCGATGGAGTACATCGCCGGCTGCACCCTGCGGGACGTGCTGCGCGAGCGCGGGGCGCTCCAGCCGCGGGCCGCCCTCGACATCCTGGAGCCGGTGCTGGCCGCGCTCGGCGCCGCGCACCGGGCCGGGTTCGTGCACCGGGACATGAAGCCGGAGAACGTGCTCATAGGGGACGACGGCCGGGTCAAGGTCGCCGACTTCGGGCTGGTCAGGTCCGTCGACACGAACACCAGCACCACGGGGGCCGTGCTCGGCACGGTGTCGTATCTCGCGCCGGAGCAGATCGAGGGCACCACCGCCGACCCCCGGGTCGACGTGTACGCGTGCGGTGTCGTCCTGTACGAGATGCTCACCGGCCAGAAGCCGCACGACGGGGACTCCGCCGCGATCGTGCTCTACAAGCACCTGCACGAGGACGTCCCGCCGCCCTCGGCGCAGGTGCCGGGGCTGGCGTACGAGCTGGACGAGCTGGTCGCCACCGCCACCGCGCGTACCCCGGACCTGCGGCCGTACGACGCGGTCGCGCTGTTCGGTCTGGTCCGCGAGGCGCGGTCGGGGCTGAGCATCGAGCAGCTGGACGCGGTGCCGCCGCAGGCGCTGACCGCGGAGCATCCCAACGCCGAGAACCGTACGAGTGTGATCCCGCGCTCGCTGACCGTGCCACGTCCGCTGCCGGTCAACGAGGACGACGAGCCCGGTGACCGGTTCGACCGGACCAGCCGGTTCGAGAGCGGGCCGCCGCTGCCGCCCCGGCGGCGCGAGGCACGGCGGCCCCGGCGCGGGCTGCTGGCGATCGTCGCCGCGCTGCTGCTGATCGTCGGGGTCGGGGCGGGGGTCTGGTACATCAACTCGGGCCAGTTCACCAAGGTCCCGCTGCTGCTGGCGAAGACCGAGGCGCAGGCGCGGGAGCGGCTGGAGGACGCCGGTCTCGACGTCAAGAAGGTCGACCACGCGTACAGCGACACCGTGAAGCGCGGCACGGTCATCAGCACCGACCCGGAGTCCGGCGCCCGCATCCGGAACAACGACTCGGTCGCCCTGACCATCTCGGACGGCCCGGAGACCGTGAACGTCCCCGACCTGACGGGCACCCGCCTGACCAAGGCGCAGACCCTGCTGAAGCAGGACGGGCTGGCGGCCGGCATGGTCACCAGGGAGTTCAGCGACGACGTCCCCAAGGGCTTCGTGATCAGCACGGACCCGGAGGCGGGCACCAAGCGCCACGCGGGCTCGGCGATAGCCCTGACCGTCAGCAAGGGCAGCGCGATCGACGTCCCCGACGTCACCGGCGAGGACCTGGACGACGCGAAGTCGGACCTCCAGGAAGCCGGCCTGAAGGTGACGGTGTCGGACACCGAGATCACCTCGGAGTACGACGCGGGCCAGGTCGCCCGGCAGACCCCGGCCGGCGACGGCCAGGCCGCCGAGGGCGACACGGTGACGCTGACCCTGTCCAAGGGCCCGGAGATGGTCGAGGTCCCGAGCGTGGTCGGCGCGAGCGTCGACGCCGCGACGAAGCTCCTTGAGCAGTCCGGCTTCGAGGTCAAGGAGGACCGGGGCCTGCTCGGTCTGTTCGGCGACACCGTGAAGAGCCAGTCCGTGGACGCGGGCGAACAGGCCGCCAAGGGGTCGACGATCACGATCACCATCCGGTGACGGGGGCGGCACGCGCGCGTGACACCCTGGACGGGTGAGCAGCGAGTCCCCTTCCAGCGCCCCCGAGTTCTCTTCCCGCGCCCCCGAGTTCCCCTCCCGCAACCCGGTCGGCGGCCATGTCCCGGTCGCCGGCGGCCTCCACTCCGTGGGCCTGTCCTACGCCCGTGAGCTGGCCGCCGAGACCGTGCAGGTCTTCGTCGCCAACCCGCGCGGCTGGGCCACACCGGTCGGGAACCCGCGCCAGGACGAGGAGTTCCGCGCGGTCTGCGAGGCCGAGTCGATCCCGGCGTACGTGCACGCCCCGTACCTGATCAACTTCGGCTCGCACACCGAGGCCACCGTGGAGAAGTCCGTCGATTCGCTACGGCACTCGCTGCGGCGCGGGCGGGAGATCGGCGCGCTCGGTGTCGTCGTGCACACCGGGAGCGCGACCGGCGGGCGGGAGCGGTCGGTGGCGCTGGCCCAGGTGCGGGAGCATCTGCTGCCGCTGCTGGACGAGTTGACCCATGACGACGACCCGTTCCTGCTCCTGGAGTCGACGGCCGGGCAGGGCTCGTCCCTCTGCTCCCGGACCTGGGACTTCGGACCGTACTTCGAGGCGCTGGACGCCCATCCGAAGCTGGGCGTATGCCTGGACACGTGCCACATCTTCGCCGCCGGGCACGATCTGACCGGCCCGAGCGGCATGCACCAGACTCTCGACCTGCTGGTGGACACGATCGGCGAGGGGCGGCTGAAACTGATCCACGCCAACGACTCCAAGGACGTAGTCGGCGCCCACAAGGACCGGCACGAGAACATCGGCTCCGGCCATATCGGCGAGGATCCGTTCCGAGCCCTGATGACCCACCCGGCGACCGCGGGCGTGCCGCTGATCATCGAGACGCCCGGCGGCAAGGAAGGGCACGCGGCGGACGTGGAGCGGCTGAAGAAGCTCCGGGACGCATAGCCCCGAGAGGCTCACAACGCCGCGGGGGTTTACAGCTCCGGGCCCTCGCCGGGTCCCTCCTGGTACGAGTACCGCTGCTCCTGCCAGGGATCGCCCACGTTGTGATACCCGCGCTCCTCCCAGAACCCCCGCCGGTCCGCCGTCATGTACTCGACGCCCCGGACCCACTTCGGGCCCTTCCAGGCGTACAGGTGGGGGACGACCAGGCGGAGCGGGAAGCCGTGTTCCGCGGTGAGGAGTTCGCCGTCCTTGTGGGTGGCGAAGATGGTGCCGTCGGCGGCGAAGTCGGCGAGGCGGAGGTTGGCGCTGAAGCCGTACTCCGCCCAGACCATGACGTGCGTGACCGTCGGCGCCGGCGGGGCGGTGTCCAGGATCGTGCGGGCGGGGATGCCGCCCCATTCCGAGCCGAGCATGCTGAACTTCGTGACGCAGTGCAGATCGGCCACTACGGAGTCGTAGGGCAGGGCAGTGAACTCGTCGTGGTTCCAGCAGTGCTTGTCGCCGTCCGCTGTGGCGCCGAAGACCCTGAACTCCCAGCGCTCGGGGCGGAACTTGGGCACCGGGCCGTAGTGCGTGACCGGCCAGCCGCGCTGGAGCCGCTGGCCCGGCGGAAGCTCGGACTGTTCGACCCCTCTCTGACCCATGACTCCATCCTGACAGACCGGGGGCGGTGCACATGACCGGCTCTGGGCGGATTAGGGCAACTCCTACTAAGCATGCACTTACTGGACGACGTCTTCGCGCCGGTGCAATCATGCGGCGCAACCCGCCAGTTCCCCCCGTTTTTGGAAGGAGCCTCTGCGATGCAGGGCGACCCCGAGGTCCTTGAATTCCTGAACGAGCAGCTCACCGGCGAGCTGACCGCGATCAACCAGTACTGGCTGCACTACCGCATCCAGGACAACAACGGCTGGACCAAGCTCGCCAAGTACACGCGTGAAGAGTCCATCGATGAGATGAAGCACGCGGACAAGATCACCGAGCGCATCCTGATGCTCGACGGTCTGCCGAACTACCAGCGGCTGTTCCACGTCCGGGTCGGCCAGACGGTCACCGAGATGTTCCAGGCGGACCGGCAGGTGGAGGTCGAGGCGATCGACCGCCTCAAGCGCGGGATCGAGGTGATGCGCACGAAGGGCGACATCACGTCGGCCAACATCTTCGAGGACATCCTTGAGGACGAGGAGCACCACATCGACTACCTCGACACGCAGCTCCAGCTGATCGAGCAGCTCGGCGAGGCGCTGTACATCGCGCAGCAGATCGAGCAGCCCAGCTAGAGCCTGCGAGCCTGCTAGGCAGCGTCTTCCAGATCGGCCATCGCGGCCACTCCGGTCAGCTCGGTGAGTATCGACTCGCCCTGGTCGGCCGCCTCGCGGCGCGGGCAGGCGCCCCGGCCCAGCAGGGCCTGGATCCGGCGTACGCACGACCCGCAGTCGGTGCCCGCCTTGCAGGCCGACGCTATCTGCCGGGGGGTGCAGGCACCGCCCTCCGCGTGCTTCGCCACCTGCGCCTCGGTCACACCGAAGCAGTTGCAGACGTACACGCGGGTCACCTCCCGGGCGGGATCGAAGGTCGTCGTGCCATCCCGATAATCGGTGAGGCTAACCTAACCTTACCCGCCGCGCAGGTGCCGCAAAAGTGCCGTGGGGCGGGGATCGTATGTGATCCCCGCCCCACGGCACACTGCTGTAACAGGCGAAACGGCTACTGGTCCCTGTACATCTCGGCGACGAGGAAGGCCAGGTCAAGCGACTGGCTGCGGTTGAGGCGCGGGTCGCAGGCCGTCTCGTAGCGCTGGTGCAGGTCGTCGACGAAGATCTCGTCGCCGCCGCCCACGCACTCGGTGACATCGTCGCCGGTGAGCTCGACGTGGATGCCGCCCGGGTGGGTGCCGAGGCCCTTGTGGACCTCGAAGAAGCCCTTCACCTCGTCGAGCACGTCGTCGAAGCGGCGGGTCTTGTGACCGGAGGCCGCCTCGTACGTGTTGCCGTGCATCGGGTCGGTGATCCAGGCGACGGTCGCGCCGGACGCGGTGACCTTCTCGACCAGCTCGGGCAGCTTGTCGCGGACCTTGTCCGCGCCCATCCGCACGATGAAGGTGAGGCGGCCGGGCTCGCGGTCCGGGTCGAGGCGCTCGATGTACTGCAGTGCGTCCTCGGCGGTCGTCGTCGGGCCGAGCTTGATGCCGATCGGGTTGCGGATCTGGGAGGCGAACTCGATGTGCGCGCCGTCCAGTTGACGGGTGCGCTCGCCGATCCACACCATGTGCGCGGAGACGTCGTAGAGCCGGCCGGTGCGGGAGTCGACCCGGGTCAGGGCCGACTCGTAGTCCAGCAGGAGCGCCTCGTGCGAGGAGTAGAACTCGACGGTCTTGAACTCCTCCGGGTCCGTGCCGCAGGCCCGCATGAAGTTCAGCGCGCTGTCGATCTCGCGCGCGAGCTGCTCGTAACGCTGGCCGGACGGGGACGACTTCACGAAGTCCTGGTTCCAGGCGTGCACCTGGCGCAGGTCGGCGTAACCGCCAGTGGTGAAGGCGCGGACCAGGTTGAGCGTGGACGCGGACGCGTTGTACATCCGCTTCAGGCGCTCGGGGTCCGGGATGCGGGACTTCTCGTCGAAGGCGAAGCCGTTGACCGAGTCGCCGCGGTACGTCGGCAGGGTCACGCCGTCACGGGTCTCGGTGCCCTTGGAGCGCGGCTTCGAGTACTGGCCGGCGATGCGGCCGACCTTCACGACCGGCACGGAGGCGGCGTACGTGAGGACGGCGCCCATCTGGAGCAGGGTCTTCAGCTTGCTGCGGATGTGGTCGGCGGACACCGCGTCGAAGGCCTCGGCGCAGTCGCCGCCCTGGAGGAGGAACGCCTCTCCCTTGGCGACGGCCGCCAACCGGGCGCGCAGCTGGTCGCACTCGCCCGCGAAGACGAGCGGCGGATACGACTCAAGGTCCGCGATCACTGCGCGCAGAGCCTCGGTGTCGGGGTACTCGGGCTGCTGCGCCGCGGGCAGGTCTCGCCAGGTGTTGCCAGCGCTGGCGCTGGTCTTAGCGTTCACGGTCACGCCCTCAACATTACGGGGTCGTGTCGAGCTATTTTCGCGCGGCTCGACAGGTGAGACACCCTCACGCTCAGGTGCGCGTGGGGTAGGGTGCCCCCCATGTTCGCGCATTCGACCCGTAACTGGTGGTGGACCGCTCATCCGGCGGCCCACTGACTGCGCGTACTCCCAGTACTCCGCGAAGGCCGCCCGAGGGGCGGCCTTCGGTGTGTCCGGGGTCCGTTCCTCTCCACGAGAAGGAACCAAGGACCCATGCATCTGGACGACCTGCTCCGCGATCCCCGCCCGTTCGCCCTGCTGCGCCGTCGCACCCCGGGCCACGACCAGGACGTGATCGAGGTCATGCTCGGCCCGGTCGCCTCCTACGACCGCCTCGCCGACCTCCCGGCCGAGGGCCTGGCACTGATCCCCTACCGCCAGATCCGCGAGCGCGGCTTCGACGTCCGCGACGACGGCACGCCCCTGTCCTTCCTCACGCCCGAGGAGTCGTACGAGATCCCGCTCGCCGACGCCCTGGACCAGCTGCCCGCGCACGACGTGCGGGTCGAGGGCGGTGGCTTCGACGTGGACGACGAGGCCTACGGCGAGATCGTCGGGCGGGTGCTGCGGGAGGAGATCGGGCGGGGCGAGGGTGCCAACTTCGTCATCCGGCGGACGTACGAGGGCGAGATCCCGGGGTACGGCAGGGCCGAGGCGCTGGCGTTGTTCCGGCGGCTGCTGGTCGGGGAGCGGGGCGCGTACTGGACGTTCGTCGTGCACACCGGGGAGCGGACGCTGGTCGGCGCGAGCCCTGAGGTGCACGTCCGGATGTCCGGCGGGACCGTCGTCATGAACCCGATCAGCGGGACGTACCGCTATCCCGCCGGGGGACCCACGCCCGAACACCTCCTCGCCTTCCTCGCGGACGGCAAGGAGATCGAGGAGCTGTCGATGGTCGTCGACGAGGAGCTCAAGATGATGTGCACGGTCGGCGACATGGGCGGGGTCGTGATCGGGCCGCGGCTGAAGGAGATGGCCCATCTCGCGCACACCGAGTACGAGTTGAGGGGCCGGTCCTCGCTGGACGTGCGCGAGGTCCTGAAGGAGACGATGTTCGCGGCGACCGTCACCGGCTCGCCCGTGCAGAACGCCTGCCGGGTCATCGAGCGGCACGAGGTCGGCGGGCGCGGCTACTACGCCGGTGCGCTGGCCCTGCTCGGCCGCGACTCCGGGGGCGCCCAGACCCTCGACTCCCCCATCCTCATCCGCACCGCCGACATCGACGAGGCCGGGCGGCTGCGGGTGCCGGTCGGCGCCACCCTGGTCCGCGGTTCGGACCCGGCGAGCGAGGTCGCGGAGACCCACGCGAAGGCGGCGGGGGTCCTGGCGGCGCTCGGCGTACGACCGTCCCGGCCGCGGGACGAGAGCACGCGCCCCCGGCTTGCCGACGACCCACGCGTGCGTGCCGCGCTCGACGGTCGCCGCTCCTCGTTGGCCCCCTTCTGGCTGCGGATGCAGGAACGGTCCGAGGAGCTGACCGGGCACGCGCTGGTCGTGGACGGGGAGGACACCTTCACGGCGATGCTGGCGCACGTACTGCGGTCGAGCGGCCTCGATGTGACCGTGCGGCGGTACGACGAGGACGGGCTGCGGGAGGCGGTGCTCGCGCACGAGGGGCCCGTGGTGCTGGGCCCCGGGCCGGGCGACCCCTCCGACACGGCCGACCCGAAGATGCGGTTCCTGCGCGCGCTGACCGCCGAGGCTCTCCGGGGGAACCGGCACGGCGTCCTCGGCGTGTGCCTCGGACACGAGCTGATCGCGGCGGAGCTGGGCCTGGACATCGTACGGAAGGAGGTTCCGTACCAGGGAGCGCAGACGGCGATCGACCTGTTCGGGCGGGAGGAGACCGTCGGCTTCTACAACAGCTTCGTGGCGCGGTGTGACGACGAGGCGCTGGGTGAGCTGGCCGCGCACGGGGTCGAGGTGAGCCGGAGTGGGTCCGGGGAGGTCCATGCGCTGCGGGCGCCGGGCTTCGCCTCCGTACAGTTCCACCCGGAGTCGGTGCTGACGCTCAACGGGGCTGCTGTCGTACGGGAGTTGGTGGGTCAGTTGCGCGGGACGAGCACGTTCTCGGAGCGGCGGCCGGCCGTGTAGTCGAGGACGTTTTGGACGGTGGCGTCGATGATCTGGGTGACGGCGTCCTGGGTGTAGTACGCCTGGTGGGAGGTGACCAGGACGTTCGGGAAGGTGACCAGGCGGGCCAGGGTGTCGTCGTCGACGGCCTCCAGGGACTTGTCGAGGAAGAACAGGCCCGCCTCCGCCTCGTAGACGTCCAGGCCCACGCCCGTGAAGCGGCCCTCGCGGAGTTCGGCGACGAGGGCCGCGGTGTCGATCAGGCCGCCGCGGCTGGAGTTGACCAGGATCGCGTCGTCCTTCATCAGCTTCAGGGCGTCCGCGTCGATGAGCCGCTGGGTGGCCGGCATCAGCGGGACGTGCAGGGTGACCAGGTCGGACTCGGCGAGGAGCTGGTCCTTGGGGACGTAGGCCATGCCGAGTTCCACGCAGGCCGGGTTCTCGGCGACGTCCCAGCCGAGCAGGCGCATCCCGAAGCCGTGGGCGATCCGGGTGAACGCCTCGCCGATCTTGCCGGTGCCGAGGACTCCGACGGTACGGCCGCGCAGATCGCGGCCCATCAACCCGTCGAGCCGGAAGTCGAAGTCCCGGGTGCGGGTCGCCGCGCGGACGATACGGCGGTTGACGGCCATCGCGAGGGTCCAGGCGAACTCGGCGACGGAGTACGGGGAGTAGGAGGAGACACGGGCGACCGTGAGGCCGAGGCGTTCGGCCACGTCGAGGTCGATGTTGTTGAAGCCGGTGGAGCGCTGGGCGATGAGCCGGGTGCCGCCGGCCGCGAGGGTCTGGAGGACACGGGGGTTCAGGTCGGCGTTGACGCTGGTGGAGACGATCTCGTGCCCGGCGGCGATCGGCGCGGTGTCCTCGTCGAGGAAGACGCCCAGGCAGCGAATCTCGTGCTGCCCGGCGAACGCCCTCTCGATCAGCGACTTCTCATCGGCCTGAACACCGAAGGCAAGGATCTCCACGAGCGCTCCCGTTCTGTGCGGTTATGGGCCGAATATACGACCCATAACCGCACAGTGCCGATCCGGTCGGCCCCGCCGGACCGGGCTTTCGGGCCGCCCTGCGGGGGCGGCCGGATCTGCCGGATCTGCCTGCCCGGCCAGATCTGCCAGATCAGCCGGTTCGGCCCGTTCCGCCGGAGTGCTGCGGGCGCCGCCGCTGCGGGCGGTTCAGCCGGATCCGACCCTTCAGCTCCCTCCGCCGGATCAACCGGTTCGGCCCGTTCCGCCAGGTGCCGCGAGCACCGCCGCAGCGGGCATTTCAGGCAGATCCGACCCCTCAGCCCCTTCCGCCGGATCAGCCGGCTCGACCCGTTCCGTCGGATCAGCGGGTTCGGGCCGTTCCGCCGGGCGCCGCGGGCGCCGCCGCCGCTGCGGGCGGTTCTCAGGCGGATCCGACCCTTCAGCCCCTTCCGCGGGATCAACCGGTCCGGCCTGTGCGGCCCGTTCCGTCAGATCAGCCGGTCAGCCGGATCCGGCCGTCCACCCATTCCGGCGGTTCCGCCCTTTCCACCCGCCCCACCCGCCCCCTCGGCTCAGCCGAAGAACACCCCGACCTCCTCGTACAGCTTTGGGTCGACCGTCTTCAGTTGGGCTGTGGCCTCCGCGATCGGTACGCGGACGATGTCCGTGCCGCGTAGGGCGACCATCTTGCCGAAGTCGCCGTCGCGGACGGCCTCGATGGCGTGCAGGCCGAAGCGGGTGGCGAGCCAGCGGTCGAAGGCGCTGGGGGTGCCGCCGCGCTGGACGTGGCCGAGGACGGTGGTGCGGGCCTCCTTGCCGGTGCGCTTCTCCAGCTCCTTGGCCAGCCACTCGCCCACCCCGGACAGCCGGACGTGTCCGAAGGAGTCGAGGGTGCCGTCCTTGAGGACCACGTCGCCGTCCTTCGGCATGGCCCCCTCCGCGACGACCACGATCGGGGCGTACGACGCCTTGAAGCGGGACGTGATCCAGGCGCACACCTGGTCGACGTCGAAGCGCTGCTCAGGGATGAGGATGACGTTCGCGCCGCCCGCGAGGCCGGAGTGGATGGCGATCCAGCCGGTGTGCCGGCCCATCACCTCGCAGACCAGGATGCGCATGTGCGACTCGGCGGTGGTGTGCAGCCGGTCGATCGCCTCGGTGGCGATGCCGACGGCGGTGTCGAAGCCGAAGGTGTAGTCGGTGGCGGACAGGTCGTTGTCGATGGTCTTCGGTACGCCGACGCAGGGCACCCCGCTCTCGTCCCACAGCCGCGCGGCCACCCCGAGCGTGTCCTCGCCGCCGATCACGATGAGCGCGTCGACCTCCTGCGCGGCGAGGTTGGCCTTGATCCGGCTGATGCCGTTCTCCAGCTTCAGCGGGTTGGTGCGGGAGGAGCCGAGGATGGTGCCCCCGCGGGGCAGGATGCCGCGCACCGCGGGGATGTCGAGCCGGACGGTGTCGCCTTCGAGCGGGCCTCGCCAGCCGTCCCGGTAGCCGACGAAGCTGTAGCCGTACTCCTGTACGCCCTTGCGGACGATGCCCCGGATGACGGCGTTGAGTCCGGGGCAGTCGCCGCCTCCGGTCAGTACTCCGACGCGCATGGAAATATCCCTTCGCCGCGGTTTCCTGTGAGAGCCACGCTAATGGTGATCCAGGTCACAGAGGGATGGGCGGGAAGGTCAATTCGGCTGAATTATGGGGGAGTTGATCTACGCGTCGGATCAACTGGCGCGGCTACGCGTCGTCGAGGCCGCGCTCTATCGCGTACCGGACCAGCTCCACCCGGTTGTGCAACTGCAGCTTGCCCAGGGTGTTCTGGACATGGTTCTGGACCGTGCGGTGCGAGATGACCAGGCGTTCGGCGATCTGCTTGTAGCTCAGGCCCTTGGCGACCAGGCGCAGCACTTCGGTCTCGCGGTCGGTGAGTTGGGGTGCCTTGGGCTGGTCGCCGTCGGTGGCCGGTGCCGGGTCGGAGGCCAGGCGGCGGTACTCGCCGAGGACCAGTCCGGCGAGCCCGGGTGTGAACACCGGGTCGCCGACCGCCGTCCGGCGCACCGCGTCCAACAGCTCTTCCGTGGAAGCCGACTTGAGCAGATAGCCGGTCGCGCCCGACTTCACCGCCTCCAGCACGTCCGCGTGCTCGCCGCTCGCGGAGAGGACCAGGACGCGCAACGCCGGGTTGGCGGCGACCAGTTCCTTGCAGACCTGGACACCGGGCATCGCCGGCAGGTTCAGGTCGAGGACGAGGACGTCGGGGGCCGCGGCCTTGGCCCGGCGTACCGCCTGCTCGCCGTCACCGGCGGTGGCGACCACGGCGAAGCCGGACTCGGCCAGGTCGCGGGCGACGGCGTCGCGCCACATCGGGTGGTCGTCGACCACCATGACCCTGATCGGGCCCCGCTGCTCACTCATCGTGTCCCCGCCTTCCCCCGCGCTTTCGGTACCTTCAGCTCAACTTCCGTGCCCTGCCCGGGAATCGACACCAGTTCGGCACTGCCCCCGAGGTCCCGCAACCGCCCCCGGATCGACAGGGCGACCCCGAGCCGCCCCTCCCCCTCGGCCTGCGCGAGCCGCCCCTCGGGAATCCCGGGCCCGTCGTCCCGCACGGTCACCACGACCTCCCGGGGTTCGTCCTCGACCAGGATCCACGCCCGCGCGTCCTCCCCGGCATGCCGGCGCACATTGTCCAGCGCGGCCCCGACAGCGGCGGCCAGCTCCTTCGCCGCGGGCGCGGGCAACGGCACCGGAGCCCCCGGCTCGGCGAAACTCACCTTGGCCGCGGCATACGGCGCGAGCAGCCCCCGCAGATCGACCGGCCCGCCGTCGTCGGGTTCCTCGACTTCCACTTCCACGGCCCTCACGACCGCGCCCTCCGCCGCGTCCAGCGACACCCGGGACACGGGCACCAGCGCGCCGGAGACCAGGGTGCGCAGTGCGATCTCCTGCTCGCCCGCCATCCGGCCCAGCTCGCCCGCCTCGCCGCCGAGCACGGCACCGCGCCGCTGGACCATCGCCAGCACCTGGAGGACGCCGTCGTGGATGTCCCGGGCGAGCCGCTCCCGTTCCCGGGTGGTGGCCTCGATCTCCAGGGCGCGGGCGAGGGTGCGCTCGGAGGCACGGGCGACCTCCACGACGTAGCCGATGGCGATGGAGGCGACCCAGACGAGGACCACGTTGTGGACGGTGTCGCGGGCCGGGGAGCCGCGCTCGATCAGGTTGGCGACGGCGACCGGTGTGGAGGCGAACGCGGCCCAGCGCCAGCCGCCCTTGATGGCGAACGCGAGAACCGAGCCGGCGGTCCATATCGACGGCAGCGTGGGACCGCCGCTGGAGATGTGGTGGTCGTCGGCCGCGAGCGGGGTGAGGACGATGCCGGTCAGCGCGATCGCGAGGTCGACGGCGAGGAAGCGCTTGGTACAGGCGACCGCGCTCTGCACCCGGGGCAGGGTGACGAGCGTCCAGACGAACAGGACGACGTAGAAGGCGATGGCGATGCCGGGACGGTCGAACTCGTCGTAGGCGGAGGCGAACAGCCCGATCGCGTACAGCATGGTGAGCACGCGGTAGCCGCTCAGGGCGCGCCAGAGCGGCTGCTCCACGGACATTCTGACGACACGTACCTGCTTGGCCATCTCCCCCACCCCCGACACAGACTCCGGCCCGCCTATGGGCTGGTCTGTTCCTTCTCCGTCTGTTCCTTCTCCGTCTGTGCGAGCGCCGCCTTGGCCGCCTTGTCCGCTTCCTTGTCGGCCTTCTGCGCATCCGCGATCTGCCGCTTGGCGGCGGTCGCGTAGATGTCGACGTACTCCTGGCCGGAGAGCTTCATGATCTCGTACATGACCTCGTCGGTCACCGCGCGGAGGACGAAACGGTCGTGCTCCATGCCGTTGTACCGGCTGAAGTCGAGCGGCTTGCCGATCCGGATGCCGGGCCGCATCAGCTTCGGCATCACCTTCCCCGGCGGCTGGATCTTCTCCGTGTCGATCATCGCGACCGGGATCACCGGGGCGCCGCTGGCGAGCGCCACGCGCGCGAGGCCGCCGGGCTTGCCCCGGTAGAGCCGGCCGTCCGGGGAGCGCGTGCCCTCCGGATAGATACCGAACAGTTCGCCGCGCTCCAGGACGTCGATCCCGGCCTTGATCGCGGCCTCGCCCGCCCCGCGCGCACCGGAGCGGTCCACCGGAAGCTGGCCGGCGCCCTTGAAGAACGCGGCCGTCAGCTTGCCCTTCACCCCGGGGGTCGTGAAGTACTCGGCCTTCGCGATGAAGGTCACCTTGCGGTCCAGGACCGCGGGCAGGAAGAACGAGTCCGAGAACGAGAGGTGATTGCTCGCCAGAATGGCGGCGCCCTCGTCCGGAATGTTCTCCAGGCCCTCCACCCAGGGTCGGAAGGCGACCTTCAGCGGTCCCCCGATGGCGACCTTCATCGTGCCGTACAACAACCGAGTGCCTCCCGTTTCCGTCGATCAGACCTTAACCCGGAGCACTGTCAAAGGACCCGACGACCCTGGTCGGTGTCAGTGCGGTCGCGTACGGTTAACCGCACCTGGACTTGTTCAGACCCCTCTCATGAACACGCGTCTCACCATCACGCCCTTCTCATGAACAGGAGACCGAAGGTGCCGGTCCTCCCCGGAGCCGAGCCGTACCGCCACGAGGGCGGGGAGGTCGGAGTGCTCCTCTGCCACGGCTTCACCGGTTCCCCGCAGTCGCTGCGCCCCTGGGCGGAGCACCTGGCCGAGCGCGGCCTCACCGTGTCGCTGCCGCTGCTGCCCGGGCACGGCACGCGCTGGGAGGACATGCAGCTCACCGGCTGGCAGGACTGGTACGCGGAGGTGGACCGCGAGCTGCGCGCCCTGCGCGAGCGCTGCTCGCAGGTCTTCGTCGCGGGCCTGTCCATGGGCGGCGCGCTGGCGTTGCGGCTGGCCGCGAAGCACGGTGACGAGATCAGCGGTGTCGTGGTGGTCAACCCCGGTATCAAGGTGCACGGCCTCGCGGCGTACGCCCTTCCGGTGGCCCGCCATCTGGTGCGTACGGCGCCGGGTATCGCCAGCGACATCGCGAAGGAGGGCAGCGAGGAGGTCGGGTACGACAAGGTGCCGCTGCACTCCGCGCACTCCCTGCGCAATTTCTTCCGGCTGGTCGACCGCGAGCTGCCCCAGGTCACCCAGCCGCTCCTGCTGCTGCACAGCCCCCAGGACCATGTGGTTCCGCCGGCCGACTCGGCTCGTGTCCTCAGCCGGGTTTCCTCGGCCGACGTGACGGAGATCCTGCTGGAACAGAGCTACCACGTCGCGACGTTGGACCACGACGCGGACCGGATTTTCGAGGAGAGCTTCACGTTCATCGGCCGGCTCGCACCCAGTGTCGGCAAGCAGGCGTCCGACACGGGCCGGGTGAGCGAGCAGGAAGGGACGGCCACAGGTGGCTGAGCACGACTCCGACCGCGAGGGCCTCGAACCGGACGAGCAGGGCGTCCCGTTCGACGAGGAGGCCGCGTGGGCCGCGATCGTCGCCGGGTACGGCGACGAGCCCAAGGATCCGCCGGGCGCCAAGCCGTTCAAGTCGATCGAGGATCTCGCGCTGCTCGATCCCGAGAAGAACGACGCCAAGTCCACGGAGAAGCCGGACAAGGCGGATAAGGCGGAGCACGCCGAGAGCCCGGAGAGCGCCGGCAAAGGGGAGCAGCCGCCCGCCAAGCCGCTCGGCAGTTCGGTCTCCTTCGCGCCCGGTGTCGGCGGTCCCCGTGACTTCACCTCGCCGGACTCCTCCGAGGAGGACTTCGACGAGGACGACGAGGGCCACTTCGTACCGCCGGAGCCGCCCCCGCTGCCCGACGCCGACACGACCGCCAAGTTCGCCTGGCTCGGGGTGATCGGCGGCCCGATCCTGCTGCTGCTCGCGGTGCTGCTCAGCTGGGACATGACCTGGTGGCTGGCGACCATCGGGATCGGTGGATTCCTGGGCGGATTCGGCACGTTGGTGATGCGGATGCGGACGGACGAGGAGGACGGGGACGATCCGGGGCGGGGTGCGGTCGTCTGACCTAACGAACTGCCGGGATCTTGAGGGCGGCCAGCACCGGGAAGTGGTCGGTGGCCGCCCTCACATCTGCCTCCGTGACCCCGGGCAGTCCGAGCGGTACCCCGCAGCCCAGTACCTCGATGCCCTGCGTCGCGAAGATCGCGTCGATGCGCTGGAAGGGGTTGCCGGGGGTCCAGGTGTTCTCGGCGCCCCAGGGGGCGGTGGCCCAGCAGTCCTGGAGTTCCTTGGCCAGGCGGCCGAAAGTCCGGCCGTCGGGGCGGTCGTTGAGGTCGCCGCCCGCGATCACGTGGTCCACGCCCATGCCGGCCAGCCGGTCGAGCAGCATGCCGCCCTGCTCGTAGCGCTCGTCCTCGCGGAGGCTGAGGTGACAGCTGAGGACTCCCAGGCGGGCGCCTCCGAACCGTACGACCGCGGTGGCGAAGCCGCGTCGGTGTTGGCCGGGGGTCAGTGGCAGGAGTACGTCCTCCGTGCGCTCGACCGTTGCCCGGAGCGAGCACAACAGCGCCGGGCCGGCTGCGGTGCCTCCGCCGGAGAGGACCACCAGGCCGGAGGCGGAGGCGAGGCGGGCCAGCTTCTTGCGCCAGCGGAAGAAGAGGGGGGCCTCTTGGATCAGGACGAGGTCGGGGGCGCAGGCCCTGATGACGCGGGCCAGGGCGTCCGTGTCGTCGCGCATCGAGCGGATGTTGTAGCTCAGGACGCGGATGATCGCCGAACCGTCGGGGTCTGTGCGGGAGTTGGGGAGCGGCACCATGTGGATCAATCTACGCCCGACAGCTCGGGGCGCGGGGTACGTGGGCGAGTGCCGGTCGTATGTGGCTGGTCGCGCCCACGCGGCGGTAGCCGCATATCGGCTACCGCCCCGCGCCCCTAAGGCAAAAGGACAGGGCGCGTTACATGATCGGGTCCGGCTCCCTCGCCAGGTCCGCCGCGCCCACCATGCCCGCCTTGTTGCCGAGCTGGGCCGCGATCACGTCGGCGACCGGGCGCCAGTTGCCGCCCACCAGCCAGCGCTTGTAGGACTTGCGGATGGGGTCGAGGACCAGCTCGCCCTCGTCGGAGAGGCCGCCGCCGACGATGAACGCGGAGGGGTCGAAGAGGGAGGCGAGGTCGGCGAGACCGGCGCCGGCCCAGCGGGCCAGTTCGCGGTACGAGTCGACGGCCACCGGGTCGCCCTGCCGGGCGGCCATGGAGATGTGCTTGCCCTCGATGCCCTCGGGGGTTCCGTCGCCGAGCGAGAGGAGCACCTCCGCGGACTCGGGGGTGGCGTTCGCGCGCTGCTTGGCGTAGCGCACGAGCGCGCGGCCCGACGCGTACTGCTCCCAGCAGCCCTGTGAGCCGCAGCCGCAGAGCAGGCCGTCCGGCACCATGCGGATGTGGCCGAACTCGGCGGCCACCCCGAAGTGTCCGCGGCGCAGCTTGTTGCCGATGATGATGCCGCCGCCGAGGCCGGTGCCGAGCGTGATGCAGATGACGTTGCGGTGGCCCTTGCCGGCACCGAACTTGTACTCGCCCCAGGCCGCGGCGTTCGCGTCGTTCTCCACGACGACGGGGAGGCCCACGCGGGCCTCGACCTTCTCCTTCAGCGGTTCCTGGCGCCAGTCGATGTTCGGCGCGAAGTAGACCGTGGAGCGCTGGCGGTTGACGTATCCGGCGGCACCGATGCCCACGCCGACGATCTCGTGCCCGGCGCGCGCTCCGTCGACCGCGGCGGCGATGGCGTCCACGATGCCCTCGGCCGTGCCCGGGGTCGGCACCTTGTGGGTCGAGAGGATGTTGCCTTCCTCGTCGACCACCCCGGCCGCGATCTTGGTGCCGCCGATATCGACGCCGATGGTGAGTCCCATGAATCCCTCAGTTTCGGTCGAGCCCCGCTACGGCCCACCGTACCCGAGGGCCTGCCGTCGGAATCGCGGCGTTCGCCCGCTGGGCGGGCCCGACGGGCTCTGGTGGCGGTGAGGGAAGTGCGCACCAGAGCCGGCCGGGCGGACGTGAATCCGACGGCAGGTCCTCGGGGCCCTCTAGTCCAGGTCGATGCGCTCCCCGGGACCGGAGTCGTCTCCCCGGTCGCGGCGGTCGTTCTTCAGGTCCTTCAACTCGCTGTCACGGGCCGTCCAGCGCTGCTCCTGGGCCTGGACCGCGGAGCGGTACGCGGCGAGGAGTTCGCTGCCGGCCGCCGCGAGGTGGTCGAAGACGTCCGGGTTGCGTTCGATGACGGGCTCGACGGCGGCCTTGGCCTGCTGGACGACCTGCTTCACCACCTGCTGGGCGGCCGGTCCGGCGACCTGGCCGAGCAGCGGGGACTGAAGGCCGGACAGCTTGTCCGCGACGGTGTCGACGAGCTTGCGCAGTTCCTCGGCGGCCGAGCCCGGGGGCTGGCCGTACTGGGTGCGGCGGCGGGCCTTCTCCGCCGCGAGGTCTTCGGCGGCCGCCGTCGCCCAGGCGTCGGCGTCGGTCGCCCGCACCTCGTCGAGCGCCTCGTCCTTGCGGGCGTCGGACGGGGGGAGCTCTTCGCTCATGACGGACTCCTGACTACGGTTCGTCTCTACGACGTTACCCGAATGGGCGTACGTGCTTCACGGCTCCGCACCCACCAATCCTCACCTTCCCTGCGGCCACAGGTCCGGGTCGGGGGCGAAACGGATGCGCAGTTCGCCCTCGCGCAGGGCGGCGCCGGCCACGGTGCAGCGGCGCAGGGCCGACGGCAGCGGCACGATCCGGCGGAACCGGCCGACGGTGACGACGAGTTCGTCGCCGCGCCGGACCAGGTCCAGCTCGTCCCGTATCGCGCCGGGCAGCGGAATGCCCCAGACCAGCACGCCGTCCTCGGCCAGCCGGTCGGCGACCGGCCACTCGACCGCGGAACCGGCCTCGGTGACACCGGGCACGGCGAGCGCGGTGAGGTCATCGGTGCCGCGCGGGTCGTGGCCGAGGTGCGGGACGTGGCGGACGTCGTCGTACGTCCCCTGCCACTCGTCCAGGGTCTTGCGCTGCTGCGCGTTGAGGCCGGCCAGCCAGGTGTCCTCGACGGACTCGGGCAGCACCCGGTTGGCGACCAGCACGTCGGGGCGCAGGCCGCGCAGGGCGAGCGCGAGCCCGGCCTCGCGGACGGCGTCGGCGCCCGCCGGTCCGGGCTCGGCGACCAGTCGTACGGTCGTGTCCCGATCGGCGAGAACCGCTTCCACGGCGGCCAGTTCGACGTCCCAGCGGCCGGCTGTGTCGTAGAGCCACTCCGAGGGCATCGGGACGCCGGCGAGGCGGCCGAGGACCGGGCGGAGGGCGCGGGCCGCCTGCCGCTCGGCCGGGAGGAGGCGGCGGAGGTAGCGGCGGAGTTCCTCGGGGAGGGCGAGGAGGGCGAGCGCGTGGGGGGTCGGCGGGAGGTCTACGACGAGGAGGTCGTAGGCCTCGGACAGGGCCGCGTCCCTGAGGGCCCGGAGGAGGGCCAGTTCCTCGGCGCCGGGGAGGGGGGTCACCTCTTCCGCGTCCAGGCGAGCCGCGCCGAGGAGTTCGAGGGCGGTGGAGGCGCGGTCCTGGAAGGCGGTGAGGTCCGCGCGGAAGGATTCCGTGGCGTCGGGGCGCCATGCCGTGAGGTTCTCGGCGGCTTCTACTGGGGCCGCTCCCGTCACCACGCCCAGGGCGGCGCCTAGGGTGTCGCCGCGGTCGGCACCGAGGAGGAGGGTCCGGGTGCCGGTGCCTGCGGCGGCTTGGGCGGTGGCTGCGGCGAGGGTGCTGCGGCCGCTGCCGCCTGGGCCGGTGATCAGGATGGTACGCATATGAGTGAACGGTAGTCGCTCGGTGGGGGTTGAGCGCCGTCGCCGGGGGCTCCGCCCCCGGACCCCCGTCGGCCCTGAAGCGGCCTCGTCCTCAAACGCCGGACGGGCTGGGTACAACCGGCCTGCGCAAGAAAGCCACCGGACGCGCTGGATGGCGCTGGGCCGCGTCAGAAATGGCGCCGACCCGTCTCAGAAGGCACCGCACGGGCCCAGATTGCCGGCCGGCGCCGAAAAGGCCCGCCTACTTCTCGTCCGTCTCCACCGGCGGCTCGCCCGACTCCACCCGCTTCTTCAAGCCCGCCAACGCCCGGTCGATGATGACCTTCTCGGCCTTGCGCTTGATCATCCCCAGCATGGGGATCTTGACGTCCACCGTGAGGAGGTACGTGACCTCCGTGGCACCCGCGCCCGAGGGCTTGAGGAGGTAGGAGCCGTCCAGGGAGCGCAGCATCTGGGACTTGACGAGGGTCCAGGAGACCTCGTTGTCGCCGGTCCAGGTGTACGCGAGGGTCTGGTCGTCCTTGATCGCGCCGGCGTCCATGACGAGGCGGACCTGTTCGGCCCGGCCGCGCTCGTCGGTCTTGAGGACGTCCGCCTCCTTCACCTCGCCGGTCCAGTCCGGGTAGCGGGCGAAGTCGGCGATCACTTCCATCACTTCGGCCGGTGCCGCCTCGATCGTGATGCTCGAACTGGTGTGTTCCGCCATCGCTGTGGCTCCTCCAGATGCGGACCGGCAGGGCGTCGTCGTCGTGCGCATGTGCGTGCAGCGTGAAGGCTACCTCCCCGCCAACCCCCTTACCGCACCCCCTACCTGCGGACATCAGGAGGAGGTCGGGACGAAGTCGGGAGGAGGTCACCACTCCAGTACCCACGGCTTGCCGCTCCCCGCGAAGTGCCCCACGTTCACGCACTCGGTCGCCCCGATCCGCATCCGGCGCACGAGCGGCTGGTGGACGTGGCCGAACAGTGCATAGCGGGGCCTGGTGCGGCGGATGGCGTCCAGGAGGGCGCGGCTGCCGCGTTCGAAGCGGCGCGCGACGGTGTCGTAGACCAGCTCGGGGACCTCGGGCGGGATGTGGGTGCACAGGACGTCGACCTCGCCGACCGCCTCGATCTTCGCGGCGTACTCCTCGTCGCTGATCTCGTACGGGGTGCGCATGGGGGTGCGGAGGCCGCCGCCGACGAAGCCGAAGGTCCAGCCGCCGATCTCGACGCGTTCGCCGTCGAGCACGGTGGTTCCGGGGCCGGCGTACTCGGGCCACAGGGTCGGCATGTCGACGTTGCCGTAGGTGGCGTACGTCGGGGTGGGGAAGGCGGCGAACATCTCGGCGTACTGTTTGCGGACCGCCTTCTCGATCAGGGCCGCCCGGTCGCCGCCGACGCCGGACCAGAGGCGGGCGCCCAGTTCTCGGGCCTCCTCGAAGCGGCGGGCGGTGCGCAGCTCGACCAGGCGGTCGGCGTTCTCCTCGCCGAAGAGTTCGGGGAAGATCCCGCGCGTGTGGTCGGCGTAGTCGAGGAAGAGGACGAGGTCGCCCAGGCAGATCAGGGCGTCGGCACCCTCGCCGGATCTGGCCAGGTCGCGGGCGTTGCCGTGCACGTCGCTGACCACATGGATGCGCGTCCCGGAGTTACCGGCCGGTGTGGGTGCCATGACGATCAAGCGTAGGCGTGTGCGGCAAACGTGAACAGTGGCGGCGGAGCTTGCGGTTACTGGCCAGTCAAGAAAGGGGTGGACTACTGTGCGCGAGGAAACACCAATCTGTGTGACGCAGCGAACATCTCGCCGGACCCCCCTGTCGTAGGACCCATACCGGCGGGTAACGTCCGGGCAGTCCAGTCGTGCTCAGGATTTCAACCACCGGGTCCTGACGCACCTGCCCGAGTCTTGGACCGGACCGTCGCATCACACAACGTCGTGGCGCCGGCGCCCTATGAGGAGCAGCAGTCTTGCGCGAGTTCAGCCTTCCGGCTTTGTACGAGGTCCCTGCGGACGGCAATCTGACCGACATCGTCCGCAGAAACGCCGCGCAGCACCCAGATGTCGCCGTCATCGCCCGCAAGGGGAGCGCAGCGAAATGGGGGTCCCCCCGGCCGGAGGCTGGGGGAGGCGGCTGGCAGGACGTGACCGCCACGGTCTTCCTCGCCGAGGTGCACGCCGCCGCCAAGGGGCTCATCGCCTCCGGCGTCCAGCCCGGCGACCGGGTCGGCCTGATGTCCCGCACGCGGTACGAGTGGACGCTGCTCGACTTCGCGATCTGGTGCGCGGGCGCGATCACCGTGCCGGTGTACGAGACCAGTTCGCCGGAGCAGGTGCAGTGGATCCTGAGCGACTCGGGCGCCACCGCCGTCATCGTCGAGCAGGACGGGCACGCCGCCACCGTCGAGTCGGTGCGGGCTCAGCTGCCCGCGCTCAAGCACGTGTGGCAGATCGACGCCGGCGCGATCGACGAGCTGGACCGTGCGGGCAAGGACGTCACCGACGCGACCGTCGAGGAGCGCAGCTCGCTGGCGAAGGCAGACGACCCCGCGACCATCGTGTACACCTCCGGTACTACGGGTCGCCCCAAGGGCTGCGTGCTCACCCACCGCAGCTTCTTCGCGGAGTGCGGCAACATCGTGGAGCGGCTGCGCCCGCTGTTCCGCACCGGCGAGTGCTCGGTGCTGCTGTTCCTGCCGCTCGCGCACGTCTTCGGGCGGCTGGTGCAGATCGCGCCGATGATGGCGCCGATCAAGCTGGGCCTGGTCCCGGACATCAAGAACCTCACCGACGAACTCGCCTCGTTCCGGCCGACGTTGATCCTGGGCGTGCCGCGCGTCTTCGAGAAGGTCTACAACTCGGCGCGGGCCAAGGCGCAGGCGGACGGCAAGGGCAAGATCTTCGACAAGGCGGCCGACACCGCGATCGCGTACAGCCGCGCGCTGGACACCCCGGCGGGTCCGTCCCTCGGTCTGAAGATCAAGTACAAGACCTTCGACAAGCTCGTCTACAGCAAGCTGCGCGCGGTGCTCGGCGGCAAGGGCGAGTACGCGATCTCCGGCGGCGCCCCGCTGGGCGAGCGCCTGGGCCACTTCTTCCGCGGCATCGGCTTCACGGTCCTGGAGGGCTACGGCCTGACCGAGTCCTGCGCGGCCACCGCGTTCAACCCCTGGGACCGCACGAAGATCGGCACGGTCGGCCAGCCGCTGCCCGGCTCGGTCGTGCGCATCGCGGACGACGGCGAGGTGCTGCTGCACGGCGAGCACCTGTTCAAGGGCTACTGGAACAACGAGGCCGCCACGGCCGAGGCGCTGGCCGACGGCTGGTTCCACACCGGTGACATCGGCACCCTCGACGAGGACGGCTACCTCAGCATCACCGGTCGCAAGAAGGAGATCATCGTCACCGCGGGCGGCAAGAACGTCGCCCCGGCCGTGATCGAGGACCGCATCCGCGCGCACGCGCTGGTCGCGGAGTGCATGGTCGTCGGCGACGGGCGGCCCTTCGTGGGCGCGCTGATCACCATCGACGACGAGTTCCTGGGCCGCTGGGCTGCCGAGCACGGCAAGCCGGCGGGTTCCACCGCGGCGTCGCTGCGTGACGATCCGGACCTGGTGCGGGCGGTCCAGGACGCGGTCGACGACGGCAACGCCGCGGTGTCGAAGGCGGAATCGGTGCGGAAGTTCCGCATTCTGTCCTCCCAGTTCACGGAGGAGTCGGGCCACCTGACGCCGTCGCTGAAGCTCAAGCGCAATGTGGTGGCCAAGGACTACGCGGACGAGATCGAGGCCATCTACCAGAAGTAGCGGGCCCGGTACGGGAGTTGGTCTATGACGCGGTGTCCTCGGCGAGGACCCGCGTCATCGTCCTTTCCGCGAGTGCGGTGATCGTCACGAACGGGTTGACCCCGATCGAGCCGGGCACCAGCGAGCCGTCGGTGATGTACAGCTTCGAATACCCCTTCACCCGGCCGTAGTTGTCGGTGGCCTGGCCCAACACGCAGCCGCCGAGCGGGTGGTAGCAGAAGTCGTCGGCGAAGACCTTGCTGGTGGAGCCGAACAGGTCGTACCGGTAGATCGTCCCGTTCGCCGCGTTGATCCGGTCGAACAGCTTCTTCGCCATGGCGACCGAGACCGCGCTCTGCGCCGCGGTCCAGCCGAGTTTCACCGTTCCTGAGGCGGAGTCGTACGTGAACGACGCCCGCTGCGGGTTCTTGGTGATCGCCAGGTACAGGCTGATCCAGTGCTCGATGCCCATCGGCAGCGGGGCGATCTCCGCGAAGACGGGGTTGTCGGTGTTGGCCCAGTCGTCGATGCCCATGACCGGCATCGTCGACTCGTTGGCGCCGACCGTGTCCCAGATGTGGTTGGCGCGCCCGACCATCGTGTTGCCGTTGGTCCCCCAGCCCGCTCCGACGCTCGCGTTGAGGGCCGGGAGGGTGCCCGTGTCCCGTGCGCGGACGAGGAGTTCGGTGGTGCCGAGGCTGCCGCCGCCGAGGAACAGATAGGTGCAGCTGTACTGCTTGGTCTCGACGACCGCGCCGGTGTCGTCGATCCGGTCGACGGTCAGGACGTACGACCCGTCGCTCGCCCGCGTGATCCCCTTCACCTTCTCCATGGTGTGGATGGTGACCTTGCCGGTGCCCAGCGCGGAGGCGAGGTAGGTCTTGTCGAGGCTCTTCTTGCCGTAGTTGTTGCCGTAGATGACCTCGGCGGCGAGCGCGGACTTGGTGGCGGTGCCGGCGGCCTCCTTCTGCATGTAGCCGAAGTCGTAGACGTTGGGCACGAAGGTGGTCTTCAGGCCCGCGGTGGTGGCGGCCTTCCGTGAGGTGCGGGTGAACTGGTACCACTCCGTCGACTCGAACCAGGTCGGGTCGACGGTGTTGACGCCGAGCATGGTGCGGGCGCGCGGGAAGTACGTGGCGTACATCTCGGTGGCGTCGACGGTGGGGAACTGCTCGGTGAAGTACGACTGGAGCGGGGTGACGGCCATGCCGCCGTTGACCAGCGAACCCCCGCCGACGCCACGCCCCACGTACACGGACATGTTGTCGTAGTGCACGCGGTCCAGGACGCCGGGGTACAGGCCGATGTCCTTGTTCACGATGTCCAGCCACAGGAAGGTGGCGAGCGGGGCCTCGGTGCGGGTCTTGAACCACATGGACCGCTGGTCCGGGGCGGAGGTCGAGCAGAAGATCTTGCCGTCGGACCCTGCCGTGTTCCAGAGCTTGCCCATCTCCAGGACCAGGGTGGTGATACCGGCCTGCCCGAGCCGGAGGGCGGCGACCGCACCGCCGTAACCGGACCCGACGACGATCGCGGGGGCGGCCTCGACGGCCGCGGGTTCGACGGCCTGCGCGGACTGCAGACCGATACGGGTGAGACCGGCGGTGGCGGCGGTCTGAAGGGCGATCATGCCCAGGATTTGACGTCTCGTCAGCTGATGCTGCGTCAGTTTTGCTGTCATGCGCGCAGCATGTGCGGAATATTGGGTTCCGCCTAGAGGTACTGCCGAGTATGGATCGGACCCTTGGCGCAGCTTTTGACAGCCGGCTCCTGCGGAGGTGCCCCTCGGCCCGCTACAGCAGCGCCCGGAGCCTCTCCGCGAGAAGATCCCAGCGCCACCGCTCCTCCACCCACTGCCGCCCCCGCTCACCCATGTTCCGGCGGAGCTCCGCGTCGCCGAGGAGCGCGGTGATGCGGTCGGCCGCGTCCTCCGGGGAGCCGCCGCGGACGACCCAGCCCGTCTCGCCGTCGAGGACGGCGTCAGGCGCGCCGCCGGAGTCACCGGCGACGACGGGGAGGCCGGTGGCGGACGCCTCCAGGTAGACGATGCCGAGGCCCTCGACGTCGAGGCCCCCGCGCCGGGTACGGCAGGGCATCGCGAAGACGTCACCGGCACCGTAGTGCGCGGGCAGTTCGGACCAGGGAACGGCGCCCGTGAAGCGCACGGAGTCGGTGACGCCGGTCTCACGGGCGAGGCGGCGGAGGTCCTTCTCGTACGGACCGCCACCCACGATCAGCAGCACGGCCTCCGGCTCACGGGCCAGAATGCGCGGCATCGCCAGGATCAACGTGTCCTGCCCCTTGCGCGGCACCAGTCGCGAGACGCAGACGACCACCGGACGGTCCGTCAGGCCGAGGCGCGCTCGTACCTCCGCTCCACCCGACCCGGGATGGAAGACCTTCTCGTCCACGCCGGGCGGGAGTTGGACCATCCGCGCCGCAGCCGCCGGGCTCAGCGCGGCGGCGATGCGCGAGCGCGTGTACTCGCCGAGGTAGGTGATCGTGTCGGTGGACTCCCCGATGCGGTGCAGGAGTTGACGCGCGGCGGGGAGCTGCGCCCACCCGGCCTCGTGGCCGTGGGTCGTCGCCACGAGCCGTTCCGCGCCCGCCTTCCGCAATGCCGGCGCCATCAGCCCGAGCGGCGCCGCCGCCCCGAACCACACCGCCGTACACCCGTGTTCACGCAGCAGCCCGACTGCCCTGCGGGTCGCGGCGGGCGTCGGCAGCAGCATGGTCGTGGCGTCCCGTACGACGGTGAAGGGCTGCTCGGCGTCGAACGCCGCCGTCGCCTCCGCGCCCTCCCGCCCCCGCTTCCAGGTCGAGGCGTAGACGACGAACCGCTCGGGCTCCAGCCGTAGCGCCATGTTGTGCAGAAACGCCTGGATGCCACCGGGCCGGGGCGGAAAGTCATTGGTCACGATCAGGGTCTTGCGCACGCGGCAGACCCTACCGGCCCTACCGGACGACGACTCACAGGCCGGCACGGCCGCGCTTCATGGCCATCGCACAGCAGATCGGGAGAACATGTGCCCCACATCCGCAGGCACGGCACGACACGGCACGGAACAGGGGCTCAGGTGGAGATCGCGGGCGCGGGACGGCGGCTGGCGCCGCTGCTGGGAACCTGGGGTCTGACCAGAGTCGTCCTGCTGCTGTTCGTCTTCAAAGTCCTCGTGTTTCCGGGCCCGGACGTCACCAGCGACGTCTCGGTGATCTACCACGGCTGGTACGAGACACTCCGCCACGGCGGCTTCCCGCTGGACGACGTCACCTGGCAGTACCCGCCCGCCGCCGCCCTCCCGATCCTCTCCCCCGCCCTGCTGGGCTTCCTCGACTACGCGTCGGCGTTCTTCGTCCTCGCCTTCCTCGCCGACCTGACCGTCCTGGCCCTGCTCCTGTACACGGGCCTGCGCCCCGGCCGCACGCTCCGCGGTGCCTGGGTCTGGACCGCGGGCGTCCCGCTCCTCGGCCCGACCGTGTACGCGCGCTACGACGTGATGGTGACCGCGGTCGCCGTGGCAGCGCTGCTCGCGGGCACCCGCCACCCCCGCGTGATGGGAGCACTGGCCGGCTTCGGAGCGCTCCTCAAGGTGTGGCCGGCGCTGCTCCTCCTGGGCGCGGTCAAGCGCCGCGCGTGGGGAGCGGCGGCGGTGACGGTGGTGGTGATCGCGTCCCTCTTCGCGGTGTCGATGCCGGGCGCGTTCGCCTTCCTGAACTTCCAGCGCGGCCGGGGCACGGAGGTGGAGTCCCTGGGCTCCCTCGTCTTCCACGTGGCCCGGCACTTCGGCTGGCCGGGCCAGGTCCTCCTGAACTACGGCTCGGTCGAGTTCGTCGGCCCCTACGTCAACTGGGTCAGCACGGCCGCCCTGGGCCTCACCGCGATGGCCTTCGGCTGGCTCATGCTCTGGCGCCTGATGGCGGCCCGCTTCCTCCCCCACACCCTCGCGGACGCGGCCTTCGTGGCAGTCCTGATGTTCACGGTCACCAGCCGCGTGATCAGCCCCCAGTACGTCGTCTGGCTGATCGGCCTCGCGGCCGTCTGCTCCTGCTTCCGAGCCAGCCGCATGAGGCTCCCGGTCGCCCTGGTCCTCGCAGCCGCCTTCGTAACGGTCCTGGAGTTCCCGATCTGGTTCGCCCACGTGGTCGCCAGCGACGGCCTCGGCGTGACCCTGCTGATCGTCCGCAACGGCCTGCTGGTGGCCGCTGCGGTGTCCGGCGCACGGGAGTTGTGGCGCGCGTCGGTCACCTGGGCGGACGTACCGCCGCTGCCGACCCAGGCGACGCGCTCGAAGGCGACTTCGGCGTCTTCCTGAGCCAGGACCCGTCTGAGCCAAGCCCCGTTCGGATCAGCCGAGTTGAGCCTTCAGATACTCCCGCCACTCCGCCGTGAAGTCCCCCGACGTCACCCCGAGCACGCTCTTCAACGCGTCCTCCACCGCGCCCGCCCGCTTCTTGTGGGCACCAACAGCCCGGTAGAACTTGCCCAGTTGGTCGACTCCCCAGCGGTCCTCGATCATCCGGCAGGCCATCCAGCCGCCCTCGTACGCCTGCGCGAGCTTCGTCGAGTCGCTGTCGAAGCCGAAGTCCTTGTCGGTGGGGAGGTCGGTCGGGAGGTCGCCGGCCTCTACGGCGCGGTACAGCTCCGGGGCGGCCTGGGTGGGGGTGCGGCCGGTGCCCCGGTAGCCGATCCAGTCGGCGTAGCCCTCCGAGAGCCAGAGGGGGGTGGCGGCGGTGGTGTGGGCGCGGGTCGCGACGTGGGTTGTCTCGTGGGTCAGGACCACCTGCTTGCCCATCGAGCCCAGGAGCGCGTACGCGTCCGGGTTGACGATGATCCGGTCCGCGGGCGCGCTGCCCGAGCCGCCCGCCTCGCCCGTCGTCACCGCGGCGATGCCCCGGTAGGACGCCGCCGGTGAGCCCAGGAGGCCCGCCATGCCGTCCAGGGAGTCCGGGACGAGCACGACGACGTGCCGGGTCCAGTCCGTGCCCCACGCGTCCGACACGGCCGGTACGGCGTGGTCCGCGAGGGAGCGGTACTCGCGGAGGGTGGCAGCGTCCTGGCCGACCCCCATGACCAAGCTGTGCGCGCCCTTGACGACGCTCACCTTCCCCTGGTCCCACAGCTGTTGGCCGGACGTCTTCGCGGGCCTGTCCGAGTCGACGTACCACTGGCCGTCGGCGGTGAGGCGGAGCCCGAGCGTGCGGCCGACGGTGACGGGTGCGGTGTCGTAGCCCTTGACCTTGTAGCTCAGTTCGGCGTCGGCGGTCGCGGTGGCGCCGCTGCGGTGCAGGGAGGTCAGCCGGTAGGACCAGGAGGCGAAGGGGACCGCGCTCAGGTTCTCGTACGCCGTGCGCGCGCCGGTCCTCGTGTACGCCGTCTCGTCGTGGTGCAGGACGGCCGTGGACCGGCGGTCGAGGAGGCTCTGGACCTCCGCCTTCGCGCTGTTCGCCGCCGGCTGCCCGCCGCACGACACGAGCGAGCCGAGCAGCAGACACAGCGCGAGCACTCCGGAGCGCGACGCCCGCCTACGACCAGTCACTTCCCGATCGTACGACCCTTTCGGGCGGGTTCAGACCCTCGTGACCGACGAGACGGGCATCATGCCGACCGGGTCGTAGCGCACCGGCGCGCCGGGGTAGGGGGCGTGGATGACCTGGCCGTTGCCGACGTACATGCCGACATGGCTGGCGTCGGAGCGGTAGACGACCAGGTCGCCGGGCTGGGCCTGGGAGAGCGGGATCTGATGACCGGCGTAGCGCTGTTCCTGCGAGGTGCGCGGGAGGTGGACGCCCGCGTGGGCGTACGACCACTGCATCAGGCCGGAGCAGTCGAAGCCGCCGGGGCCGTTGGCGCCCCAGATGTAGGGCTTGCCGAGTGCCATGCGGGCGGCGGCCACGGCTGCGGCGGCGCGGCCCGAGGAGGGGACGCCTGCGCCGAGGTCGGGGATGTCCTCGCGGGTGGAGCGGGAGGCCCGGTCGAAGGAGGCGCGCTCGGCGAGCGGCATCCGGTTGAGGAGCTGCCGGGCCTTGGCGAGTTTCCGTTCGACGGTCTTCTTGTGGGTGGCGACGGCCTTGCGGCTGCGCTCCAGTTCGGCGAGGTGCCCGGCGGCCTCGGTGCGTTCCTGGGCGAGCTCGCGCATGGCCTCCTGGAGGTCCTTGAGCTGGCCCGCCTGCTGGGTGGTGATGCGGTCGAGGACGGAGGCCTTGTCGAGGTAGTCGGCCGGGTCGTCGGAGAACAGCAGCGCGACGGTGGGGTCGATGCCGCCGGAGCGGTACTGGGCGCCGGCGAGTGAACCCAGCGCGTCCCGCATGGTGTTGATGCGCTGCTGCTGCCGGGCGATCCGGTCCTGCGCGTCGCTCACCTGCCGGTGCAGCTGCCCGGCGTTCTCGTCAGCCTTGTCGTAGGCCTCGGTCGCCTGCTCGGCCTCGTGGTAGAGCCGGTCCACCTCGGCCCGGGAGTCGTCGTGCGGCGCGGCCACGGCGGAGCCGGCCGGCAGGGCGCCGAGTGCTGCTGCGGCGGCGGACAGGACACAGACCGCGGCACTGGCGCCTCGGTCGAACCCGGACGGTGCAAGGCGACGACGGGATCCCACGGGAAGCCGCACTTCCTTCCGCTGGCGGACACGGACCGCTCCCCCGGTGCGGGGAAACGCGCCAGACAGTAGCTCTGTGAAGGGGTGCGGGCCAAAGACCGCCGCAGGCACACAACGTGACGCCCCGCCTATGACGCAGGTCATCGGCGGGGCGTGGGGTCAGCCTGGTGTGTCGCAATTCGCCCGTTCGGGCGGTCCGGAAGGACCGGACGAGGACGGTCGCGGTCGGATCAGATCCGGACGCCGAACTCGAACGTCATGTTGCCGATCGCCTCGTACCGCACCACGGCGCCGGTGTGCGGGGCGTGCAGCACCTGGCCGTTGCCCGCGTAGAGGCCGACGTGGTGGAAGTCGCCGTAGAAGATGACCAGGTCGCCGACCTTGAGGTCGCTCTGGCTGTAGATCCGGGTGCCGGCGTTCGCCTGCGCCTCGGACGTGCGGGGTATGGAGACACCCGCCTGCGCGTAGGCCCAGGAGGTCAGGCCGGAGCAGTCGAAGGAGGACGGGCCGGAGGCGCCGTAGACGTACGGCGAGCCGATCACGGACTGGGCGGCGGCGAAGGCGGAGGCGGCGCGGCCGGAGGCGGAACCGGTGCTGCCGAGGTCCACGCGCGAGCTGGAACGGTTGGCGGCCTGCGTCTGCTCCTGGTCCAGCGCCGCCTTCTCCGCGGCGGTCAGGGTGTTGAGCAGCTTCTGGGCCGAGGCCAGCTTCGCCTTGACCTCGTCCTTCTTCTTCTTGAGCTCGGTGCGGGTGGCGGAGAGGTCCTTGAGCTTGCTGCTCGCCTCCGCGCGCTCCTGGGCGAGTTCGCGCTGCTTGCCCTGGATCTTCGTGAGCGCCTCGACCTGCTGACTGCTCAACTGGTCCATCGTGGACGCCTTGTCGAGGTAGTCGTCCGGGTTCGAGGACAGGAACAGCTGGATCGAGGGGTCGATACCCCCGGTGCGGTACTGGGCGCTCGCCATCGTGCCGAGGCCGTCCCGGAGCTTGTTGAGCTCCTCCTGGCCGCGGGCGACGTTGTCCTGGATGGTGGAGATCTCCTTCTGGAGCTTCTCCTGCTTCTCCTGGGCCCCGTCGAGCTTCTCGGTGGCCTGCTCGGCCTGCTCGTAGAGAGCGTCGACCTTCGCCTTGACCTCGTCCTTGTTGGGCTTCTCGCTCGGCGCGGCGTTCGCGGCCTGGGAGCTGAGAACAACGGCGGCAGCGGCTGCGGTGGTCAGCACAGTGACGCGCGTGCGGCTCGGCTGCTTCGGTCGACGATGGGACGCCACGGAGTCGAGCTCCTTCTATTGAGTGATCACCCGTTCGGAGGTTCGAGGCCTGACCCTAGTGATGTTTCTGTGATCAGTTCAAATCCTCACACGAAAAAATGCCGTCACTCAAAGCATTCTTTGCACATAACCAACATGCAGTGATGGTCGATTGACGCTACGTTGCGTGACGGTTCGGTCAATTCCGGCATTAAACCTGTACGTTGACCTTCACGACAGTCGCTTGAGGAGTACCGCAGAAGCGACGGGCCGGGCGCCCGCCTTCGCGATGCCGTCGGCCACCTCGCGGTCGGTCGACGCGACGATCACCGGCCGACCGGGCGGCTCGGCGCGCACCAGCTGGCGGATCAACTCGTCTGCGGTGACGCCCGGTTTGGAGAACAGCACCCGCACCCCGCGCGGCGGCGCGAGCAGCACGGGCGCGGCCAGCTCGGCCCCGTCGAAGACACAGGTGACCTCGGCGCCGGTCTGCGCGGCGAGCTGCGAGAGCTGCCCCAGCAGCCTCAACCGCTGCTTCTCCAGGGGCATTTGGGGATAGCCGGTCTTGGTGACGTTGTAGCCGTCGACGACCAGGTGGGCCTGCGGCAGCGCGAGCAACTGGTCAAGGATCGCCGGGTCGTTGTCCGACAACGCCCGTGCCGCGATGTCCTTCGGGGTCATCCGTCCCGGTTCGACCGCGTCGACGGTCTCGGCGGGCCGTACGGAGACCGGCGGCAACGCCAGCTCGCGGCGCAGCCCTTGGGCCGCGTCCAGCACGGTGTCGAGCAGCAGCCGTACCCGCATGTCCTCGACGCTGCGGCCCTCGCGGGCGGCCTTGCGGGTGGCCTCCAGGGCCGCCTCCGCCTCGCCGAGCCGGGCCTTGAGGCGGCGGCTCTCGCTCTCGGCGGCGGACACCTGGACCTGGCTCTCGGCGCGCGCGGTGTCCGTCTCGGCCCGCAGCTTGCGCAGGGCGGCCTCGCCGCGCTTGACGTCGCTGTGGGCGGCGCGCAGCTTGCGGTGCAGCGAGTCCGCTTCCTTCTTCGCCGCGTCCAGCTCGGTGCGCAGCCGCTCGGTGTCGGCCCGGGTCGCGTCCCGCGCCTGCGCCAACTCCTCGCGCAGCCGCTCCAGTTCGGCCCGGCTCTCCTCGTCGGCGCGCTCGGCGTCGGCACGCAGCGCCTCCTCGCCGGCGGCGGTCACGAGCTTCACCCAGCCGGTGGGGCGCAGAACATAGGCCGCGGCCGCCACGTCGAGCGGATCCGCGGCCGGGGGCGGCGAGCCGGAGTCGAGCGCGCCGGCCAGCTCCGACTGGGCCTCTCTCAGCTTCTCCCCGATGCGCTGCCGGAACAGCGGATCGGTCTCCAGCGCGGCGGCCATGGCGTTGCCCGCGAACTTGGCGCGCCGGTTGGGGGCGAAGCGGGCGTACTGTCGTAGCTGCGCGGGCAGTTCGGCGACAGTGAGCCCACCGAAACTGTCCGACACGATCTGTACGACTCGTCTCCGCACGCCGTCGGGCAGCGGACGGTCGAGCACCTCGGCGGCGCCGTCGCCCGGCCCCCCGCCTGAGTTCTCCACCATCCTCACACCCCAATGTCTGTGCGGGGCCTCTCCCTCTCAGGAGCCGGCGCCCGGCCTGTCCACGAGTTCCACCTGGTCCACGGCATTGCACCAGCGGCAGCGCACCGACTCGATGGTCTCACTGACCACCTCGCGCTCCTCCACCTTCGGCTCACCCGCCAGGTCCAGGTGGAGGTACTCCACGACCTTCGACGAACGCGTCACGTCGAAGCGCGTGAGGTTGCCGCAGAGGGTGCAGCGCCACCGCGTGGAGGCAGTCGGCAGGGGAACCGTCATCGTGGCTGTCCGCTTCCTTCTCGTTCCAGTTTCCGTGATCGCCGGTTTCCCCGGCGAGTGTGGCTCGTAACCCTACGGCCTGGCGGGTACTCGCCGCTCGGCCGTCCACAGCGGCGATTCACCCTGTCCCGTTGCGTCCCGTTACGTCATGCTCTGTAGCCATGATCAGCAACTGGGGCTCGGCCCTCGTCAGGACGTTCCGCGGCACCTCGGCGCCCATGACGTACACCCTGATCGGCCTGTGCTGCCTGATCTTCGTCCTCGGCCCGGCCTCGGGCTTCGTCCCGTCCTACGGCACCGGGGACGCGCTGCTCGCCGCACAGCGGGCGTACTTCCGCCACTGGGGCGTGGTCCCGGCCGACCTGTTCGGCAGCCCCGCCCGAGAGGCCCTGACCCCCGTCACGGCCCTCTTCATCCACGGCAGCTGGATCCATCTCCTCGGCAACATGCTCTTCCTCTACGTCTTCGGAGCGATGACCGAGGAACGGCTTGGCCGGGTCGAGTTCACCCTGTTCTACGTGGTCTGCGGCTACCTGGCGCTGCTGGGCTACGCGGTGGCCAACGCCTCCTCCGAGCAGTCGCTGGTCGGCGCGTCCGGGGCGATCTCGGCGGTCCTCGGGGCGTTCCTGTACTTGTTCCCCCGGGCCCGCGTGACGAGCCTCCTCCCCTTCCTCTTCTTCCTGCCGCTGCGCTTCCCCGCGTGGGTCGTCCTGCCGTTCTGGGCGGCCCTGCAGTGGCTGGCGGCGGGGCAGGCGGCGCAGGGGCCGGGGGTGGCGTACCTCGCCCACCTGGTGGGCTTCACGCTGGGGTTCGGCTACGCGTGGGTGAGATTCAGGAAAAAGAAGGGCCCGAAGGGCGGCCTTGGAAGGGCGGTGGTGGGAGACGGGCGGGCGACTAGAGTTGGGCCCGCCCCAGTAACGGTCCCCGAGGGAGAGAACCAGCCGTGATCACCGCGATCGTCCTCATCAAGACCAGCGTGGACCGGATTCCGGAGATCGCCGAGTCGATCGCCGCGCTCGAATCTGTGAGCGAGGTCTTTTCCGTCACCGGTACGTATGACTTGATCGCGATGGTTCGGGTGCGGCAGCACGAGGATCTGGCCGAGGTGATTCCTGGGCGGATCAGCAAGATCCCCGGGGTCGAGGGGACGGATACGCACGTGGCGTTCCGGACGTACTCGCAGCATGACCTTGAGGCCGCGTTCGCCATCGGGTTGGACTCGTGAGGTTGGGCGCCTAGTGGGGTGGGGGCGCGGATCATTTGCGGCTGACCGTGCGTCGTGGCTGGTCGCGCAGTTCCCCGCGCCCCTAGTGGGGTTGCCCTTGAGGCGCGTTGCATCGCACCCCGTTTACGTCAACCGCCACATCACACCGCCGGGACGCAGCGGCCGTTCTCCGTGTGGTAGGTCCACTTGGCGCCCTTGGTCACCAGTTCACGGACTGCGCCTACGAAGCGGTCGACGTGCTCGTCCGGGGTGCCCGCGCCGAAGCTGACGCGGATCGCGTTGAGGGACTTTTCACCCGGGGCCGCTTCGGGGGCGCCGCATTCGCCCTGGGTCTGGGGGGCGGTGCCGAGGAGGGTGCGGACCAGGGGGTGGGCGCAGAAGAGCCCGTCGCGGACTCCGATGCCGTACTCGGCGGAGAGGGCGGCGGCGAAGTGGGAGCTGTTCCAGCCGTCGACCACGAAGGAGATCACGCCCACGCGGGGGGCGTCGTCGCCGAACAACGACAGCACCTTGACCTCCGGGACCTCGGCCAGGCCCGCCCGCACCTTCTCGATCAGGTGCTGCTCGCGGGCGACCAGGGTGTCGAAGCCCGCCTCCGTCAGCGCCTTGCAGGCCGAGGCGATGGAGTAGGCGCCGATGACGTTCGGGGAGCCGGCCTCGTGGCGGGCCGCGCTGTCGTGCCACTCCACGTCCACTCCCCCGTCCTCGCGCCGGGCGACCTTGCGGCTGGCCCCGCCGCCCGCGAGGTAGGGGTCGGCCGCCTGGAGCCAGTCCGCACGGCCTGCCAGGACGCCCGAGCCGAAGGGCGCGTAGAGCTTGTGGCCGGAGAAGGCGATCCAGTCGACGTCGAGGTCCTGGACGGACACCGGGTGGTGCGGGGCGAGTTGGGCGGCGTCCAGGACGATGCGGGCGCCGTGGGCGTGCGCCGCCGCCGCCAGCTCCCGGACCGGCCACAGCTCGCCGGTGACGTTCGAGGCGCCGGTGACGCAGACCAGGGCCGGGCCCTGGGGGTCGCGGGCGGCGAGGGCCCGATCCAGGGTCTCGACGGCCTGGGCCGGGGTGCGCGGGGCGTTGAGGTAGGTGACCCGGGCGTCCCTCCAGGGGAGCAGGGACGCGTGGTGCTCGGTCTCGAAGACGAAGACCTGGCAGTCGGCCGGGAGGGCGGCGGCGAGGAGGTTCAGGGAGTCCGTGGTGGAGCGGGTGAAGATCAGCTGGTCGTCGGGGCGGCAGTCCAGGAACTCCTCGACCGTCGTGCGGGCGTTCTCGAACAGGTCGGTGGAGAGCTGTGAGAGGTAGCCGGCGCCGCGGTGCACGCTGCCGTAGTACGGGGCGTAGGCCGCCACGTCGTCCCAGACGCGCTGGAGGGCGGGGGCGCTGGCCGCGTAGTCGAGCGCCGCGTAGGTGACTTCGCCGCCCGTGACGAGCGGGACGGTGACATCCCGACCGAGAACGGGCAGCGGGGCACAAACGGTCTGAGCGGCGGCAACGGTGGAGACAGACATGGCGAACTCCCGTAAGAGGCAGGCGAATTCACTGCGCGAGCGGGCATGGCTCCAGCGCAGGAAAGGGTGAAAGGGGATGTGCGGAGTGGGGGCTTCGCGCCCTATCGCATTCGCTTGCTCACAGAGAGCTCCCTCGATGACCAGGACCCCTGGTGTCTTTCGAGGGGCCCGCGCTTGCCGCAGACCTCGCTGCCTACGGCCTGGTCTTCACCCGGGGCACCCCGCCACGGACGGAGGGTTGCCGGACAGTCGGCCGGGGCCTCATGACTGTCACTCATGACCTGGTCAGAAAACTTACGCGAGGTGATCGTCGTCCCGCAACCCGTGTCCGGATCGCGGGACGACGACCGCCGTACCGCTATGCGTTGCTGGCGGCAGCCCAGCGCTCCAGCGTCCGCTTGGCCGCGCCCGAGTCGATCGACTCGGCCGCCTTCGCCATCCCGGCCCGGATCCGGTCCGCCAGCGGCCCGTCAGCGGCCTCCAGCGCCACCAGGGCCGCCGCCGAGTTCAGGAGTACCGCGTCCCGTACGGCGCCCGTCTCGCCGTCCAGGAGACGGCGAGCCACGTCCGCGTTGTACTCGGGGTCGGCACCGCGCAGGGCTTCCACGGGGACCAGTTCGAGGCCGACGTCCCGCGGGTCGAAGGACTCCTCGGTGACCTTGCCGTCGCGGACGATCCACACCCGGGAGGTGGACGTGGTCGTCAGCTCGTCGAGGCCGTCGTCGCCGCGGAACACCAGGGAGGAGTTCCCTCGCTCGGCGAAGACGCCCGCGATGATGGGCGCCATCCGCGGGTCCGCGACCCCGACCGCCTGCGCCCGCACCTTGGCGGGGTTGGTCAGCGGGCCCAGCGCGTTGAACACCGTGCGGATGCCCAACTGGCCGCGCGCGGCGCCCGCATGACGCAGGGCGGGGTGGAACTTGACCGCGAAGCAGAAGGTGATCCCGGCCTCCTCGGCGACCTCGGCCACCCGTCGCGGGGTCAGCTCCAGGTTGACGCCGAGTCGCTCCAGGACGTCGGAGGCGCCGGACGCGGAGGACGCGGCCCGGTTGCCGTGCTTGACGACTTTCGCGCCCGTGCCGGCGATCACGATCGAGGACATCGTGGAGATGTTCACCGTCTTCGCGCCGTCGCCACCGGTGCCGACGATGTCCACCGTCTTCCCCGACACCTCGATCACGTTCGCGTGCTCGTACATCGCGCGCACGAGACCCGTGATCTCCTCGACGGTCTCTCCCTTGGCCCGCAACGCCACCACGAACCCGGCGATCTGCGCGTCCGTCGCCTCGCCGCGCATGATCTGGTCCATCGCCCAGAAAGTCGCGTCGGCGTCCTGGTCCTGGCCGTACAGCAGCCCGTTCAGTACCTCGGGCCAGGAACGGGCCGCCGCGGTGTCGCCTCCAGCGGGGGTCACAGCGCTCATACGGCCGCTCCTGAGTGTCGTAGAAACCTGCTTCACAAGACGTGCCCCACCCTATCCAGCGCGGGGCACGGCGAAGGGCCCCGTCCGGTGTTCGGACGGGGCCCTTCGACTGTGGCGTGGCGACGCCTCAGCGATCAGTGGTGGCCGTGGCCGCTCGTGATCTCCTTGTACTCCTCGACGGTGGGCTTGGGGATCTGGGACTCCTCGCCGTAGTACGCCTCGCTCAGCTTGGCGCGCAGCTTCTGGGAGCCCTTCACCTTGCGCTCGACGCCGTTGTCGTCGACGGTCGCACCGATCGCGGCCGGCTCGTACTGCTCGTGCGCGGTGAGCGTGTGCAGCGCGTCCTGGCTGAGCGGCTCGTGGATCTCGACGAACTCACCGTGCGGCAGGCGCTTGATGACGCCCGACTCGCGGCCGTGCAGCACCTTGTCCCGGTCGCGGCGCTGGAGGCCGAGGCAGACCCGCTTGGTGGCGATGAACACGAGCACCGGCACCACGAAGAAGCCGACACGCACCGCCCAGGTGATCGAGTTGATCGACAGGTGGAAGTGCGTGGCCCAGATGTCGTTGCCGCCACCGACGAGCAGGACGAAGTACCACGAGATCCACGCGGCACCGAAGGCCGTACGGGTCGGGACGTTGCGCGGGCGGTCCAGGATGTGGTGCTCGCGCTTGTCGCCGGTGACCCAGGACTCGATGAACGGGTAGACCGCGATCGCGACCAGGACCAGCGGGAAGATGATCAGCGGGATGAACACGCCCAGGACGAGCGTGTGGCCCCAGAAGTTGATCTCCCAGCCCGGCATGAAGCGGATCAGGCCCTCGGAGAAGCCCATGTACCAGTCGGGCTGGGCGCCCGTGGACACCATGTCCGGACGGTACGGGCCCATGGACCAGATCGGGTTGATCGAGGCGATCGCCGAGATGGCCGCGATGACACCGAAGACCAGGAAGAAGAAGCCTCCGGCCTTGGCCATGTAGACCGGCAGCAGCGGCATGCCGACGACGTTGTTGTTCGTCTTTCCGGGGCCCGCGAACTGCGTGTGCTTGTGGTAGAAGACCAGGATCAGGTGGCCGACCACCAGGCCGAGCATGATGCCCGGCAGCAGCAGGATGTGGATCGAGTAGAAGCGGGACACGAAGTCGCCGCCCGGGAACTCGCCGCCGAAGAGGAAGAACGACAGGTACGTGCCGACGATCGGCACGGACAGGACCGCGCCCTCCATGAAGCGCACACCGGTGCCGGAGAGCAGGTCGTCCGGGAGCGAGTAACCGGTGAAGCCGGTGAACATGCCCAGGACGAACAGCAGGAAGCCGAACAGCCAGTTGACCTCACGCGGCTTGCGGAACGCGCCCGTGAAGAACACGCGCATCATGTGCACGAACATGGCGGCGAGGAAGATCAGCGCCGCCCAGTGGTGGATCTGCCGGATCAGCAGACCGCCGCGCACATCGAAGGAGATGTGCATGGTCGAGTTGAACGCCTCCGACATCAGCTGCCCCTGGAGCGGGACATAGCTGCCGTGGTACGTCACCTCGTTCATCGACGGGTGGAAGAACAGCGTCAGATACACACCCGTGAGGATGATGATGATGAAGCTGTAGAGGCAGACCTCGCCCAGCATGAACGACCAGTGGTCGGGGAAGATCTTGCGCATGTTGGACTTGGCCAGGGAGTAGATCCCCAGGCGGCCGTCCGCCCAGTCGGCGATCTTCTCGCCGGCCGGTGCCTTCTCGCGCGAGCGCCCCGGCGCGCCAGCGCCTGATGGGCTCGTGGAGTTGTTCGCCGTAGTACTCATCCGCGCTCCCAGAATGCAGGACCGACGGGCTCCTCGAAGTCGCCGAGCGCCTGGAGGTAGCCCTCGTCGCTCACGCCGATGCGCAGCTGCGGCAGGGCGTGACCGGCCGGGCCGAAGATCACTCGGGCACCGTCGGAGAGGTCGAAGGTGGACTGGTGGCACGGGCACAGCACGTGGTGCGTCTGCTGCTCGTACAGGGAGATCGGGCAGCCCACGTGGGTGCAGATCTTCGAGAAGGCCACGATGCCCTCGTGTGCCCACTCCAGCTCGCGCTTGTCCTTGATGTTGTCCGGCTGGAGCCGGACGATCATCAGCGCCGCCTTGGCGATCTCGGTCTGGAACTCCTCGTCGGTCTCCTCCAGGCCCTCGGGCTTGGCGAAGGTGAGCGAGCCGACGACCACGTCCGAGGGACGCAGCGGCAGGTTCGTGTTCATGTTGACGAGCAGCTTGCCCTTGGACCAGATGGTGTGGCGGAGCTTCGTCCCCGGCAGCGGACCCAGGTCGCGCAGCAGCATGACGCCGGAGAGCGGGAACAGGGCCAGCGCGCCGAACATCGTGTTGCGGATCAGCTTGCGACGGCCGAGCGCCGACTCCTTGGCACCCTCCTTGAAGTCGGCCAGAACCTTGGCCTTGACCTCGGGGGGTGCCTCGATCGCGTGCCGCTCGTCGGCGATCTCCACGTCGGACATCAGGGTGCGGGCCCAGTGGACCGCGCCCGCGCCGATGGTGAAGAGCGCTCCGCCGAGGGTCAGACCGAGCGCGAAGTTGAGCGCGTTGATGTGACCGATCGGGAAGACGAAGATCGCCTTGTCGTGCGGGATCGCCACGTACGAGGCGATGAAGCCGACCGTGAGGAGCATCGACAGCGTGAACAGGAAGGCCACGACGCGCTCGGACCGCTTGGCGGCCCGCTCGTCGATGTCCTGGACACGGTGCTCGTGCGGCGGCAGCCCCGGGTCGGCGAACGGGTTCTGCTCGTCCGCGACCGACACCGCGCCGTGCGCGTCCTGCTCAGCGGGCAGGTTCTCTTCTGGAATGTCTTGGCTACTCATGACTTCTTGGCCTTTGCGGTCCGAGCGGCGACCCAGACGGCTACCGCGATCAGCGCGCCCAGACCGAAGATCCAGGCGAAGAGACCCTCACTGACCGGACCGAGACCACCCAGCTCAAGCCCGCCGGGGCTCTCGGTGTTGTCGCCGTTGACCGCGTTGAGGTACGCGATGATGTCCTTCTTGTTCTTCGACGACAGCGTGGTGTCGGGGAAGGAAGGCATGTTCTGCGGGCCGGTCTGCATGGCCTCGTAGATGTGCTTCGGGGCAACGCCTTCGAGGCTCGGCGCGAACTTGCCGTGCGTCAGCGCGCCGCCCTTCCCGGTGAAGTTGTGGCACTGGGCGCAGTTGGTGCGGAACAGCTCGCCACCCTTGGCGATGTCCGAACCGGCGGGCCCGTACTCGTTCTTCGTCGGGATGACCGGACCGGCGCCCAGCGAGGCGATGTACGCCGCGAGCTGGTCGATCTCGGCCTGGGAGTAGATGACCTTCTTGGCCGGGATCTGAGCGCCCGGCTGCTGCGCCGGCATCCGGCCGGTGCCGACCTGGAAGTCGACCGCCGCGGCGCCGACACCCACCAGGCTCGGACCGTCGGAACTGCCCTGACCGCCGGTGCCGTGGCAGCTTGCGCAGCCTACGGCGAACAGCTTCTTGCCCTCGTCGATGGCGAGGGACTGGGCGGACTCGTCGGCCTGCGCCTTGCTCGCGGGCGCGAACGCGGCGTACAGCCCCCCAGTTGCCGCCAGCGCGAAGAGTAGGACGACGACCGCCGCCAGCGGATGGCGTCGTCGGGTGGAGAGCTTTTTCACGGATTACCCCGGTGTCAGGATCTTCTGCGTCGATGCTTCTGGAATGTGCGCTTCTTGGCCGCGCGCGGGATCGGGCCCGACTACTTGATCAAGTAGATCGTGGCGAAGAGGCCGATCCAGACGACATCGACGAAGTGCCAGTAGTAGGACACGACGATGGCCGCGGTCGCCTGTTCGTGAGTGAACCTCTTCGCCGCGTAGGTACGTCCGAGGACGAACAGGAAGGCGATGAGGCCGCCCGTCACGTGCATGCCGTGGAAACCGGTGGTCAGGTAGAACACCGAGCCGTACGGGTCGGAGGACAGCGAGATGCCGTCCTTCTTCACCAGCTCCGTGTACTCGAAGATCTGACCGCCGATGAAGATCGCACCCATCACGAACGTGATGATGAACCAGCCCCTGAGCTTCTTCACGTCCCCGCGCTCGGCGGCGAAGACGCCGAGCTGGCAGGTGAGGGAGGAGAGCACCAGGATCGTGGTGTTGGTCGCGGAGAATGGAATGTTGAGATGGCTCGCCATCTCCTTCCAGTGGTCCGGACCGGTCACCGATCGCAGGGTGAAGTACATCGCGAAGAGGGCCGCGAAGAACATCAGCTCGGAACTCAGCCAGATGATGGTTCCGACGCTGGTGAGGTTCGGCCGGTTGACCGACGGGTGCGCGTGCCCGGTTTCTACTGTCGTTGCTGTCGCCACGACCGACATTATGTCGGTCGCTTATCCCGCCCTCACTCCGGGGGGTGCCGTTCGGAGTGTTCGCAGCGTGTGTACTGCCCGTATGGCCCATCGCAGGGGTGTTCCAACAGGTGTTGACGGGGTGTTCAAGGGAGTAGCATCCGCGCAACGGACCTTGGGAGGAAGAATGCAGGCGACCGCCACGGTGCTGGTCTACAGCGATGACTCCAACACCCGCGAGCAGGTGCGGTTGGCCTCCGGCAAGCGGCCGGCGTCCGACGTGCCGTTGGTCGAGTTCCTTGAGTGCGCTACGCCCGCGGCGGTCCTGAAGGAACTGGACCGGGGCGGGATCGATGTCTGTGTGTTCGACGGGGAGTCCTCGCCGATGGGCGGCATGGGGTTGTGCCGCCAGGTGAAGGACGAGGTCTTCAACTGCCCGCCGGTGCTGGTGCTGATCGGGCGGCCTCAGGACGCGTGGCTCGCTACGTGGAGCCGTGCGGAGGCCGCTGTGACCCTTCCGGTGGATCCTGTTGAGTTCGCGGCCTCTCTTGCCTCTCTGCTGCGTCAGAAGCGGGCCTTGAGCGCCTAGTGGGGTGGGGCGCGAGTTGTGTGGCGACTGCGGGCCGGCCGTGGCTGGTCGCGCCCGCGCGGCGGAGCCGCAAATGTCACAGCCCCGCGCCCCTGGGGACGTCACGCTGACTCGGGGCGCAAACGTGCCGCGTCTTGGGGGCTAGGACCGTCCGGCGTGCCGCCCACCAGCGCGCTGCCGCCTCGCCACTTCTTCCAGCCGAGGTTCCAGTCGCCGAAGCCGTTGCCGAAGGGTTCCATGTCGTCGCCGTTGGAGTTGACGACCTTGACGACGTCACCCTCGTGGATGGTGTCGAAGAACCACTCGGCGTTGCTGGTGCTCATGCCGGTGCAGCCGTGGCTGACGTTCGCGGAGCCCTGGGAGCCCACCGACCAGGGGGCGGCGTGGACGTACTCGCCGCTCCAGGTGACACGGGTCGCGTAGTAGACGGGGAGGTCGTACGAGTCCGAGGAGCCCTCGGAGATGCCGACGGTGGTTCCGCGCATCCGTACGAAGTACTCCTTGCCCAGTACGACCTTGACGCCGTTTCGGGTCTCGAAGCCGGGCTTGCCGGTGGTGACGGGGATCTCGTTGATCTCCTCGCCGTTCTTGTAGACCGTCATCTCGTGGGACGCGGCGTCCGTCACGGCGACGATCTTGTCGCCCGTAGTGAGCTTGAGGCCCTTCGAAGTGCCGCCCCGCAGACGGTCGCCGATCTTCACGCCGTCGAGGTCGCTGTGCACCTGGACGGTGGCGTGGGCGGGCCAGTAGTCCTTGGGGCGGTAGTGGAGTTCCTTGTCGTCCACCCAGTGCCAGGCACCCTCCACGGCGGGCACGGAGTCCACTCTGAGCGCGCGTTCCACGATGGCCCGCTGGGCCTTGTCCTTGACGGGCATGTTCAGTTCGGCGGTGACCGGCTGGCCGACGCCGTACTGCCCCGCGTCCGGGCCGAACTTCACCGTCAGGCTCTTCTTGGTGGTCGGCTTGCTGGTGTCGAAGGTGAGGACCTTGCGGCCGGGGGCGCCGTCCTCGTCCTCCGTGCTCACCCGGACCGTGTAATGGGCGTTGGCGGCCAGCGGGGAGGTGCTGTGCCAGCGAGTGCCGTCGGCGGCGAGTTCGCCCGTGACGTAGCGTCCCGTGGCGTCCACGGCGGTGACGTCCGTGATGCGCCCGTCGTCTCCGGAGGCGGTGACCGCCAGGGGCTTGTCGGGGTCGACCTTCTTGCCCTTGCCGGACGGGCCGTTGAAGGAGATCTGCCCCGCCGCGTCGTACGGCTTGGCCGACAGCGGGTTGCCGCCGCCGGATCCGCAGGCGGTGACGCCCGCGCCGAGGGAGATCACCAGCAGGGTGCAGCTGACGACGGTGCGGGTGCGCGGAGAGTGGCTCATGAGCCGAGGTTATGAAGCTTCGTCAGCCCCGGCGCGGTGGGTCACTCGGACGAGGGACCGGCATTGCGGCAAAAGCACGAGCCCGGACCCTCCTGACGGAGTGTCCGGGCTCGCGAGTGCTCTGCTCGTGCTACTGGGTGCGGTCTTCACCGCGGTAGTACTCGAAGACCCAGCCGTACAGGCCGATCATGATGATCGGGGCGGAGAAGTACAGCAGCCACCAGCCGATCGCGATCGACAGGAAGGCCAGTGCGCCACCGACACCGAGGGCGAGGGGCTGCCAGCTGTGCGGGCTGAAGAAGCCCACCTCGCCGGCCTCGTCCGCGACGTCGGCCTCCTTGTTGTCCTGCGCGAGCGTGTCGATCCGCCGGGCCGTGAAGCCCAGGTAGAAGCCGACCATGATGCACAGGCCGAAGGCCATGAAGAGGGCCGTGGTACCGGCCGCCTCCTTGGACCAGACGCCGTAGACGATCGCCGTGGCGAGCACGAAGACGGCCAGCCACATGAACATCCTGCCCTGGACCTTCACTTGCCCGCCTCCTTGCCGCCAGTGAGGGCCTTGTCGCCGTGATGCGCGTTCTCAAGCTGGTCGAGAGCGGCGATCTCCGGGTGGTGCAGGTCGAACGCCGGGGATTCGCTGCGGATCCGCGGCAGGGTGAGGAAGTTGTGCCGCGGCGGCGGGCAGGACGTCGCCCATTCGAGCGAACGGCCGTAGCCCCACGGGTCGTCGACCTCGACCTTCTTGCCGTACTTGGCCGTCTTCCACACGTTGTAGAGGAACGGCAGGATCGACAGGCCGAGCAGGAAGGAGCTGATCGTCGAGATCGTGTTCAGGGCGGTGAAGCCGTCGGCCGCGAGGTAGTCCGCGTAACGACGGGGCATGCCCTCGGCACCCAGCCAGTGCTGGACCAGGAAGGTGCCGTGGAAGCCGATGAACAGCGTCCAGAAGGTGATCTTGCCGAGGCGCTCGTCGAGCATCTTGCCGGTCATCTTCGGCCACCAGAAGTGGAAGCCGGAGAACATCGCGAACACGACCGTGCCGAAGACCACGTAGTGGAAGTGGGCGACGACGAAGTACGAGTCCGAGACGTGGAAGTCCATCGGCGGCGAGGCCAGGATGACACCGGTCAGACCACCGAAGGTGAAGGTGATGAGGAAGCCGGTGGCCCAGAGCATCGGGGTCTCGAAGGACAGGGACCCCTTCCACATCGTTCCGATCCAGTTGAAGAACTTCACGCCTGTTGGCACGGCGATGAGGAACGTCATGAAGGAGAAGAACGGCAGGAGCACTCCGCCGGTGACGTACATGTGGTGGGCCCACACGGTCACGGACAGACCGGCGATGGAGATCGTGGCCGCGACCAGTCCCATGTAGCCGAACATCGGCTTGCGGGAGAAGACCGGGATGACCTCGGAGATGATGCCGAAGAACGGCAGCGCGATGATGTACACCTCTGGATGCCCGAAGAACCAGAAGAGGTGCTGCCACAGCAACGCCCCGCCGTTGGCGGCATCGAAGACGTGTGCCCCGAATTTCCGATCCGCCTCCAGCGCGAAGAGCGCGGCGGCGAGAACGGGGAAAGCCAGCAGAACGAGTACGGCGGTCAGCAGCACGTTCCACACGAAGATCGGCATGCGGAACATCGTCATGCCCGGTGCGCGCATGCAGATGATCGTGGTGATGAAGTTGACCGCACCGAGGATCGTGCCGAAGCCGGAGAAGGCCAGACCCATGATCCACATGTCGGCGCCGATGCCCGGCGAACGGACCGCGTCCGACAGCGGGCTGTACGCGAACCAGCCGAAGTCGGCCGCGCCCTGCGGGGTGAGGAAGCCGCCCACCGCGATGGTCGAGCCGAACAGGTAGAGCCAGTAGGCGAACATGTTCAGCCGCGGGAACGCCACGTCGGGCGCGCCGATCTGCAGCGGCATGATCCAGTTCGTGAAACCGGCGAACAGCGGCGTCGCGAACATCAGCAGCATGATCGTGCCGTGCATCGTGAACGCCTGGTTGAACTGCTCGTTCGACAGGATCTGCAGACCCGGCCGGGCCAGCTCGGCGCGCATCAGCAGCGCCATGACGCCGCCGATCAGGAAGAACGCGAACGACGTGACCAGATACAGCGTGCCGATCGTCTTGTGGTCGGTGGTGGTGAGCCACTTGATCACGACGTTACCGGGTTGCTTGCGCCTTACCGGCAGCTCGTCCGCGTAGTGGGACTCCGCCGCCGCGGCACCCTGAGGTTCGTTGAGGATGCTCACAGGTTGTTCGTCTCCCGGTTCTTCTCGTGGCTCGTCTGCGCGATGCCAGCGGGGATGTAACCGGTCTGCCCCTTCTTGGCGAGGTCCTTGAGGTGCTGCTGGTAACGCTCCGGCGAGACGACCTTCACGTTGAACAGCATCCGGGAGTGGTCGACGCCGCAGAGCTCGGCGCACTTGCCGAGGTAGGTGCCCTCCTTGTTGGGGGTCACCTGGAAGGAGTTGGTGTGGCCCGGGACGACGTCCATCTTCATCAGGAACGGCACCACCCAGAAGTCGTGGATGACGTCACGTGAGGTGAGGACGAAGCGGACCGTCTCGCCCTTGGGGAGCCAGAGGGTCGGACCCGGGTTGCCCGTCTGCGGGTTCTTCGTGGCGGGCGTACCGACGTCGTAGACTCCGCCGGCGTTCGCCGGGAACTCCTTCTTGAACCGGTCCGGAATGGCGGCCAGGTTCTTGTCGGTCGTCGCGTCGCCACTGACACCGTCGACGTTCTCGATGTAGTTGAAGCCCCAGCTCCACTGGAAGCCCACGACGTTGACCGTCACGTCGGGCTTCTTGTCGAGGCTCAGGAGCTTCGTCTCGTCGCGGGCGGTGAAGTAGAACAACACCGAGACGATGATGAGCGGAACAACCGTGTACAGCGCCTCAATAGGCATGTTGTAACGGGTCTGCGGGGGGATCTCGACCTTGGTGCGGCTGCGCCGGTGGAACACGACGCTCCACATGATCAGGCCCCACACCAGGATGCCGACGGCGAGCGCGGCGGCCCAGGACCCCTGCCAGAGGGAGAGGATCCGCGGACCCTCCTCAGTGGTCGGGGTGGGGAAACCAAGGCGAGGAAAGTCCTTGGATGTGCAACCGGTCGCGGTCGCCAGGACCAGGCCCGCAGTCATTGCCTGCAGCAGCTTCCGCCGCATCGGGCGCCGCGGCGAGCGGTCGGAGCCGTTGGGACTCACGTAGCGCCTTCCCGAGAGTCTCGCCCGCGCGGATTGGCTGCGGCCTGCCTTCACGCGGGTCGGTCGCCGCCCTGCGTCGGGCAGGGGTTTGGATGTTTATGCGGACCAAACCCTAGCCGACGCCCTCCGGGGGTTCGCGGGGAGGGTGGCATACGCGCCGGGGGTTACTCCGGGCGCCTAATAGCTCGGGGGTTGAGGTGGTTTGGGCGAGTGCGGGGTGCGTTGTGGCTTGTCGCGCAGTTCCCCGCGCCCCTATGGAAAGCCCAGGTCCGCTTTAACGTTGCCCTGTGTCCTACTTTGATGCTGCCTCTTCCGCTCCTCTCCATCCGGTCGCCCGGCAGGCCCTGTTGGCGTCTCTGGACGAGGGGTGGGCGGATCCTGCCCGGCTGTATCGGGAAGGGCGTAAGGCGCGGTTGCTGCTGGACGCCGCCCGTGAGGCCGCTGCCGAAGCTGTCGGGTGTCGGGCCGACGAGCTCGTCTTCACCTCCTCCGGGACCCGGGCCGTACACACGGGGATCGCGGGGGCGTTGGCGGGGCGGCGGCGCGTCGGGCGTCACCTGATCGTGTCAGCGGTTGAACACTCTTCCGTGCTCCATTCGGCCGAGGCGCTGGTCGCGGAGGGCGGTTCGTCCACCGAGGTGCCCGTGGACCGTACGGGCGCGGTGAGCGTGGCGGCCTATGCCGACTCCCTCCGCTCGGACACCGCGCTGGCCTGTCTCCAGTCGGCCAACCACGAGGTGGGGACCGTGCAGCCGGTCGCCGAGGTGGCCGAGGCGTGCCGGGCGGTCGGGGTGCCGTTGCTGGTCGACGCGGCGCAGTCGCTGGGGTGGGGCCCGGTCGAGGGCGCGTGGTCGCTGCTCACGGCGAGCGCGCACAAGTGGGGCGGCCCGGCCGGGGTCGGCCTGCTGGTGGTCCGCAAGGGCGCGCGCTTCGCGCCCCAACGCCCCGTGGACGAACGGGAGTCGGGACGCGCCGCCGGCTTCGAGAACATCCCCGCCGTGGTGGCCGCGGCCGCCTCCCTCCGCGCGGTCCGCGCGGACGCGGCCCAGGAGGCGCTACGGCTGCGGGAACTGACGGAGCGGATCCGGGCGCGGGTGCCGAAGCTGGTGCCGGGCGTGGACGTGGTCGGCGATCCGGTGCGGCGACTGCCCGGGATCGTCACCTTCTCCTGTCTCTATGTCGATGGAGAGACCCTCCTCCACGAACTGGACCGCGCCGGTTTCTCCGTCTCCTCCGGTTCGTCCTGCACGAGCAGCACCCTGACGCCCAGCCATGTGCTGAAGGCGATGGGCGTACTGAGTGAGGGGAATGTGCGGGTGTCGTTGCCGCGGGGGGCGGTGGAGGAGGACGTCGAGCGCTTTCTCGCCGTACTGCCGGGGGTGGTGGCGGGAGTACGGGAGAAGTTGGGAGCGCAGGCGCCGGTGACCGTCGTAGAGGACGACTCGCTCGTCGTGAACGCCCTCGGCAAGCGCTGCCCGATCCCGGTGATCGAGCTGGCCAAGGTCATCGGCGATGTGCCGGTGGGTGGCACGGTCAGGGTCCTGTCCGATGATGAGGCGGCGCGCTTGGACATCCCGGCCTGGTGCGAGATGCGGGACCAGGAGTACATGGGCGAGGAGAGAGCGCTCAAAGGCACGGCGTACTTGATCCGCCGGCTGACCTGAGCCACCTAAGGGGCGCGGGGCTGTGTCGATATGCGGCTACCGCCGCGGGTGCGCGACCAGCCCCCACGCACCCGCACCCGACGAATCAGCCCAGGTAACCCCGAACCTCACCCGCCGCGTCATGCCCATACGCCTTGGTGAACCGGTCCATGAAGTGCACCCGCCGCAGTTGGTACTCCTGCGTGCCGACAGTCTCGATGACCAACGTGGCGAGCATGCAACCGACCTGCGCCGCCCGCTCCAGCGAAACCCCCCACGCCAGCCCCGAGAGGAACCCCGCGCGGAACGCGTCGCCGACACCCGTGGGATCGGCCTTGCGCTCCTCCTCCGCGCAGCCGACCTCGATCGGGTCCATACCGACGCGCTCGATACGAACGCCACGCGAGCCGAGCGTGGTGACGCGGTGGCCGACCTTGGAGAGGATCTCCTCGTCGCTCCAGCCGGTCTTGGACTCGATGAGTCCCTTCTCGTACTCGTTCGAGAAGAGGTACGCCGATCCGTCCAGCAGGATGCGGATGTCGTCGCCCTCCATGCGCGCGATCTGCTGGGAGAAGTCCGCGGCGAAGGGGATGGAACGGGTCCGGCACTCCTCCGTGTGGCGGAGCATCGCCTCGGGGTCGTCCGCGCCGATCAGGACCAGGTCGAGGCCGCCCACGCGGTCGGCGACGGTCTTCAGCTCGATCTGCCGGGCCTCGCTCATGGCGCCGGTGTAGAAGGAGCCGATCTGGTTGTGGTCGGCGTCGGTGGTGCACACGAAACGGGCGGTGTGCAGCGTCTCGGAGATACGCACCGAGCCGGTGTCGACGCCGTGCCGGTCGAGCCAGTCGCGGTACTCGGCGAAGTCGGAGCCGGCGGCGCCGACCAGGATCGGCGCGGTGCCGAGCTGGCCCATGCCGAAGGCGATGTTGGCGCCGACACCTCCCCGGCGTACGTCGAGGTTGTCGACCAGGAAAGAGAGCGACACCGTGTGCAGCTGGTCCGCGACCAGCTGGTCGGCGAAGCGGCCGGGGAAGGTCATGAGGTGGTCGGTGGCGATGGAGCCGGTGACTGCGATGCGCACGGCGAGGACTCTCCTGAGGGAGGCTGCGTTGACACTTCACGCTACCCGGTCCGCGCGGCGGCTCTGAAGCGGCCAAAACTACCCGATAGTAGATCTTTCTTCGCGAGGTCGAGCGTGCCTACGGTGCCGCTATGACGAACCTCAAGGTCGACGGCCCCGTTCCGGTTCACGTTCCGGTCCACATTCCGGTCCATCTCGAAGGCGAGGGCGAGGCCGATCTCGCGTCGCTGCGCGGCGACTGCGCGCGGATGGCTCCCCACTGGACGGTTCCCGACCGGATCGCCTCCCTTCCGGTGTCCCCGTCGCTCATCCACGGGGTGACCGTGCCGTCGGCGTCGGCCCGCCTGCTGGACGGCATGTCGGAGTACGGCAACTGAGCGGAGTCATTCGCAGGATCGGCGCGCTCGGGGGAACCGTGCGCTCCCCCGCTGCGTCCCATCGCTGTCCCCCGTAAAGGGGATGCGGGATACGACCCTTCTGCCTGCCCCTTTGACAGGGCCGGGTCAGGGTCATGGGACAGTTGCGCAGCCGAAGGAGCGATGCGGTGAACACCGAGCGACCCGACAACGACGACACGACCGGCGCGTCCGGTGACGTGCGGGGCGTGGGGGACGCCGCGAAGGGCTCCACGAAGGGGCCCGAGGTCGACGACACCGGCGCCCGCCGCAAGGAAGAAGCCGGTTCTACGGCGCCCCGCGCGGAGGCCGGTCACGGTCTGCCGGACGAGACGGAAGCCGGGGCGTCCGACGTAGACGCCGGCCGCGCGGAGGACAACGACCCGCCGGAGTCCGGCACGGACGCCGGCCGGTCAGCGGAGCCGGAGGAGATCGGCCTCGCCGCGTCCGACGCCGAGGCGGGCCGAGGGGCGGGCCGAGAGGCAGCCCAACCGGACGTCACCGGTCACGGGACGCGCGACGCAGACACCGATGCCGATGCCGATGCCGACCAGCCGAAGGCAACCGGCCCCGCGGCGCCCACCATGGAAGCCGCTCACCGGGAAGAGCCCGGCGCGGCGGTGTCCGACATCGAGGCCGCCCACCCGGAACACCCCACCCCCACCACACCCCCCGACACCGATCTCCCCCTGCACGACCACTCCCCCGAAACCGACGACGACAGGCGCCCCGCCCGATCCAGGTCGCCCCTCGTCATCGCCTCCGTGGCCGCCGCCGTGCTGCTCGTCGGAGGGGGCGGGGCGTATCTCGCATCGTCGTCATCCAACTCCGGCGGTTCGGGGGAAGGTACGGGGTCCGCGGCGTCCGGCACCGACGGGACCCCGCCGCCGCTCGCGCTCGACGGGTATTCCACCGGGGGTACGCGTGGGATCGCGTCCGGGGAGCCGAATCCGTACGGGGAGACGTACCGGGCCGTGGGGAGTCTGCCCGATGGACCCGATTCCGCCGCCGTCTACTCGCCGCAGGGTGAGGTCACCAAGGACGCGGTGAGCCGGCTCGCGAAGGCGCTCGGGGTCATGGGGACGCCGGTCGCGGAGGGGCAGCTCTGGAAAGTGGGTGGGCAGGACGGTACCGGGCCCAGTCTGCAGGTGAACAAGGCCGCGCCGGGCATGTGGACGTTCAGCCGCTACGCGCCCGGCACCGACGACTGCACCGGCAGCACCACATGCAGGAAGGACCCGGCCGCTCCCGCGGTCGACCCGGTGAGTGTCGCCGTCGCGAAGAAGGCCGCCGCCCCGATCCTCAAGGCCGTCGGCCAGGACGACGCGAAGGTCGACGCGAGCCAACTCATGGGCGCGCAGCGGGTGGTGAACGCCCAGCCGGTGATCGGCGGGCTGCCGACGTACGGGTGGACCACCGGGCTGACCGTCAGTGCCCAGGGTGAAGTGGTCGGCGGGAGCGGGGACTTGGCGGCGCCGGTGAAGGGTGACGTCTATCCCGTGCTGAGTGCCCAGAAGACGCTCGACCTGATGAACGCGGCGCCGAAGACCGACCACCGCATGGGCATCGGCGGTTGCGCCAGCCCCGTACCGCTGAAGGACCGGCTGGAGGCGCCCTGCGGGTCCTCGACCGCTTCCTCTGCCTCCGCTACGCCCACGCAGGCCTCGACCACCGTCGAGCACGCGGTGTTCGGGCTGGCCGTGCACTCCGTGGACGGGCAGCAGACGCTGGTGCCGTCCTGGCTGTTCGAGGCGCGGCAGCCGGGCGGGCAGGACAGCTTCACGCTGACGTATCCGGCGATCGACCCGAAGTATCTGGCCTCGGCCGACACGCCTGCTCCTACGGCGAGTTCGACGTCCACCGCGGCGCCGCACGACGTCAAAGCGGACGGTTACACGGCCGACGGGAAGAGCCTCACCGTGGCCTTCACCGGCGGGGTGTGCGCGGACTACAAGGTGTCGGCCGCGGAGAGTTCGGACAAGGTGACGGTCACGGTGACCGACACGCCCTGGCCGGACAAGGTCTGCGTCATGATCGCCAAGATCTACCACCAGACCGTGCAGTTGAAGGCGCCGGTCGGTGACCGGACGGTCGTGGGGCCGGACGGCACGAAGATCCCCGTGGAGAAGAGGGTCGAGGTCGGGGCAGGACCCTCACTCGCCCGGTAGCGACGACCGCAGTAGTAACGACCCACGGGCTCCGGAAAAGCCCGAAGGCGGCGGCCCTGTCGGAGGGGGCCGCCGCCTTCGCTCTGCTCAGTTGCCCAACGGGGCGCAAGCGGGTTCAGCTGAACGAGTCGCCGCAGGCGCAGGAGCCTGTCGCGTTCGGGTTGTCGATGGTGAAGCCCTGCTTCTCGATGGTGTCGACGAAGTCGATGGAGGCGCCGCCCAGGTACGGGGCGCTCATGCGGTCGGTGACGACCTTGACCCCGCCGAAGTCCTTGACGACATCGCCGTCCAGGGAGCGCTCGTCGAAGAAGAGCTGGTAACGCAGGCCGGAGCAGCCGCCGGGCTGGACGGCGACACGCAGGGCCAGATCCTCACGGCCTTCCTGGTCGAGCAGGGCCTTGACCTTCGCCGCGGCGGCGTCGGACAGAAGGATGCCGTCGGTGACGGTGCTGGTCTCGTCCGATACGGACATCTACATCTCTCCCGGGTTGTACGGAGACTGCTTGCCGACATTTCAACCGGCGTGGCCGCGGATTCATTCCGGGCCGGGTGGCGTTCTTTTCGCCTGTACCTCTTCTGCTCTCTCTTCCATGCTCGCACACACCCGCAAGGTCCCTCGCTGAGTGCGTCCCGGGATTGATGTCACATCGACGCTATGGGCATCGTCAAACTGACGTGAAGCGGTTATGATAGATAACGTCAATTCGACGAAAAGGGCCGTCCTCCCATCGGGCCGGCCCGGCCCGCAGAACAGAAAGGGTGCGTGTCGTGACCACCGCCCAGACCCAGGAGCTCGACGTTCAGCCGACGCCCCTCGCCCTGCTCCTCCTCGGCCGCGAGGCCGACCCGAGCAGCGAGCGCGGCGTCGAGTGCCCCGGTGACCTGCCCTCGCCGTCCGACCCGGACCTGGTCGAGCGGGCCCGTGCGGCCAAGGAGAAGCTCGGCGACAAGGTCTTCGTGCTCGGCCACCACTACCAGCGCGACGAGGTCATCCAGTTCGCCGACGTCACGGGCGACTCCTTCAAGCTGGCCCGGGACGCCGCCGCGCGCCCGGAGGCCGAGTACATCGTGTTCTGCGGTGTGCACTTCATGGCGGAGTCCGCGGACATCCTGACCGGCGACGACCAGAAGGTCGTCCTCCCCGATCTCGCGGCCGGCTGCTCGATGGCCGACATGGCCACCGCCGAGCAGGTCGCCGAGTGCTGGGACGTGCTGACCGAGGCCGGCATAGCCGAGCAGGTCGTGCCCGTGTCGTACATGAACTCGTCCGCCGACATCAAGGCGTTCACGGGCAAGCACGGCGGCACGATCTGTACGTCGTCGAACGCCGAGCGGGCCCTTGAGTGGGCCTTCGAGCAGGGCGAGCCCAATTCCACCAAGGTGCTGTTCCTGCCGGACCAGCACCTGGGCCGCAACACGGCGGTCCGCGACCTCGGCCTGAGCCTCGACGACTGCGTGCTGTACAACCCGCACAAGCCCAACGGGGGCCTCACCGTTGAGCAGTTGAGGGCCGCGAAGATGATCCTGTGGCGCGGCCACTGCTCCGTGCACGGCCGTTTCTCGCTGGAGTCGGTGGAGGACGTCCGCGCCCGTATCCCCGGCGTCAACGTCCTCGTGCACCCCGAGTGCAAGCACGAGGTCGTGAGCGCGGCGGACTACGTCGGATCGACGGAGTACATCATCAAGGCACTTGAGGCGGCCCCGGCCGGTTCCAAGTGGGCCATCGGCACCGAGCTGAATCTCGTACGACGGCTCGCGAACCGTTTCGCGCCCGAGGGCAAGGAGATCGTCTTCCTCGACAAGACGGTCTGCTTCTGCTCGACCATGAACCGCATCGACCTCCCCCACCTGGTCTGGACCCTGGAGTCCCTCGCCGAGGGCAACCTGGTCAACCGCATCGAGGTGGACAAGGAGACGGAGGCGTTCGCCAAGCTGGCGCTGGAGCGGATGCTGGCACTGCCGTAGGCCCGCCGGGTTATTCCACCCGCGGCCGGACCAGGCCCGACTCGTAGGCGATGACGACGAGTTGGGCCCGGTCGCGGGCGCCCAGTTTGGACATGGCGCGGTTGACGTGGGTCTTCACCGTCAGGGGGCTGACCTCCAGGCGTTCGGCGATCTCGTCGTTCGAGAGGCCGCCGGCGACCTGGACGAGGACCTCGCGCTCACGGACGGTGAGGGCTTCGAGGCGTTCGGCCCGGGCGGGGTCGCGGTCGTCGTCCAGGTCGCCGCCCTGGGCGAGGAAGCGGGCGATCAGGCCCTTGGTCGCCACCGGGGAGAGCAGTGCGTCTCCGGCCGCCGCGACCCTGATCGCGCTGAGGAGTTCCTCCGGTTCCGAGCCTTTCCCCAGGAAGCCGGACGCGCCCGCGCGCAGGGACTGGACCACGTAGTCGTCGACCTCGAAGGTCGTCAGTATGACCACGCGGACGTGGGCGAGCGACGGGTCGGCGCTGATCATGCGGGTCGCGGCGAGGCCGTCCGTGCCGGGCATACGGATGTCCATCAGCACGACGTCGGCCCGCTCCTCCTTCGCCAGCCGTACGGCCTGTGCGCCGTCCGAGGCCTCTCCTACGACCTCCATGTCGGGCTCCGAGTCGACGAGTACGCGGAAGGCGCTGCGCAGCAGGGCCTGGTCGTCGGCGAGCAGGACACGGATCGTCGTCATACGGGGTCCCCCGAGGCGCGTGGGCGGGTCTTGACCGGCAGGATCGCATGCACGCGGAAGCCGCCTCCGTACCGGGGACCGGTGGTGAGGGTGCCGCGCAGGGCGGTGACGCGCTCGCGCATGCCGAGCAGGCCGTGGCCGCCGCCGGAGTCGGGGTCGTGGTCCTCGCCGGAGCCGTTGTCGAGGACGGTGACCTCCACGTTCGGGCCCACCCGGACGACACTCACCTCGGCCTTCGCCTCCGTACCGGCGTGCTTCTGCACGTTGGTGAGGGCTTCCTGGATGACGCGGTAGGCGGCCAGGTCCACGGCTGCGGGGAGGGTGGTGCCGTTGTCCGCGCGGGCCACCTCGACCTGGAGGCCCGCGCTGCGGAAGGTGCCGGCGAGTTCTTCGAGGCGGTCGAGGCCCGGGGCCGGTTCGGTGGGGGCCTCGGGGTCGCCGGACTGGCGCAACAGGCCGACGGTGGCCCGGAGTTCGTTGAGCGCGGAGCGGCTCGCCTCGCGTACGTGCGCGAGGGCTTCCTTGGCCTGGTCCGGGCGCTTGTCCATGACGTGCGCGGCGACTCCGGCCTGGACGTTGACCAGGGCGATGTGGTGCGCGACCACGTCGTGCAGGTCGCGGGCGATCCGCAGCCGTTCCTCGGCGACCCGGCGGCGGGCCTCCTCCTCGCGGGTGCGTTCGGCCCGTTCGGCGCGCTCGCGTATGGCGTGCACGAATTCCTTACGGCTGCGTACGGCGTCGCCGGCGGCGGCGGCCATGCCGGTCCAGGCGAAGATGCCGAGGTTCTCCTGGGCGTACCACGGGAGGGGGCCGCCGAGCATCGCGGCGCCGGTCAGCACGGTCATCGTGAGCAGGGCGACGCGCCAGGTCGTCGAGCGGTCGGTGGTGACGGCGACGGTGAACAGGGCGACCACGGCGGACATCGCGACCGGGGCGCGGGGGTCACTGGTGACGCTCTCGATGAGGGACGCGGTGGCGGTGACGGCGAGCACCAGCATGGGCGCGCGGCGGCGTTTGACCAGCGCGACGGCACCGACCGCCATCAGGATCAGGCTGAGGGGGGCGGGGGTGCGGAGGCCCCAGCTCACCCCGTTGTCCCCGTGCGGGTCCACGAAGGATCCGGCCACCATGCAGACCAGCACCGCGGCGGCGAGGGCCGCGTCCAGGGCGGAGGGGTGCGCTGTCGCCTGGCAGCGGGCGCGGTCCAGGGTGCGGGTCCCTGCCGGGGGCGGAACGGGGGCCAACGGTACGTCTCCTTGTGAGTGACCGGTGCTGGGGTGACCCCGTACTGGGGGCTGCCGCCCCCAGCACCCCGCTACGGCCCGGACGGCCTCGTCCTCAAACGCCGGACGGGCTGACAGGCAGTTGACCCCGTCCAGAAGAAGCCGCCCTCTACCCCGGGATCAAGCCGTCGTCGCTCAGCAGATCCCGGACCTCCTCCAGCGTCGCGTCCTCGGCCGGGAGGATCAGCTCGGACGGCTCCAGGGAGTCGTCCGGCAGGGGATCGCCCAGTTCTCGGACCTTTGCCAGGAGGGCCTGGAGGGTTTGGCGGAAGGCGGGGCCGTCGCCGTTCTGGACCTCCGTGAGGAGGATGGTGTCCAACTTGTTCAGCTCGGTGAGGTGGCTGTCGGCCAGCCTCACCTGCCCCTCCCCCATGATCCGTACGATCATGTCGCCCTCCTCAGGCGTGGGCCTACTGCTTGTCGAAACGCGGGGTGTCCTGCGGCTGCGACGACGCCTGCGACTGGGACTGGTCCTTGCCGCCTTCGATCGCCTGCTGTGAAGCGGACGAACCTCCGGCCAGCTCCGCCTTCATGCGCTGGAGTTCCAGCTCTACATCCGTACCACCGGACAGGCGTTCCAGCTCGGCCTGGATGTCGTCCTTGGCCATGCCGGTCGGGTCGTCCAGGGCGCCGGAGGCGAGCAGCTCGTCGATGGCGCCGGCGCGGGCCTGGAGCTGCTGGGTCTTGTCCTCGGCCCGCTGGATCGCCAGGCCCACGTCGCCCATCTCCTCGGAGATGCCGCTGAAGGCCTCGCCGATCCGGGTCTGTGCCTGGGCCGCCGTGTACGTGGCCTTGATGGTCTCCTTCTTCGTACGGAAGGCGTCCACCTTGGCCTGGAGGCGCTGGGCCGCGAGGGTGAGCTTCTCCTCCTCGCCCTGGAGCGTCGTGTGCTGTGTCTCCAGGTCGGTCACCTGCTGCTGGAGCGCGGCCCGGCGCGAGAGCGCCTCGCGGGCCAGGTCCTCGCGGCCGAGGGCGAGCGCCTTGCGGCCCTGGTCCTCCAGCTTCGAGGACTGCGACTGCAGCTGGTTGAGCTGGAGCTCCAGACGCTTGCGGGAGGTGGCGACGTCGGCCACTCCCCTGCGCACCTTCTGAAGCAGCTCCAGCTGCTTCTGGTACGAGTAATCGAGGGTTTCGCGCGGGTCCTCGGCCCGGTCAAGGGCCTTGTTCGCCTTCGCGCGGAAGATCATCCCCATACGCTTCATGACACCGCTCATGGGCTTCGCGCGCCCCCTTCTGACGGACTCCAGCTCCAGCGACTACAACAGGACCAACAGTACGGGCCCTGCATCCATTACCGCACTGTTCGGGGACGGATGCGCTCATCCCCAAGGACGACTGACCGCGGTCCTGATCCGGCGTAGGGAGTAGGTGCTCCCCTGGTAGGACCCGCTCATGACGTCCTTCTCTGTCCCCCTACAGACGAGCGGTGTTGCCGGATCGTTCCCCACAGGGCTGGGGTCCAACCCCATTCACCCCTTACCCTTGGGTTTTGTGTTCCGTAGCCGCGCCAAGGAAGAGAAGGCAGCGCCCACCGACAAGGTGTCGCTGACCGACTCCAAGATGCCCCGAGACCCTCAGGCCCCGAAGGGTCGGCCCACGCCCAAGCGCAGTGAGTCCCAGACTCAGCGCCGCAGCGTCGCCAACACTTCGATGACGCGCAAGGATGCCTCCAAGCGCCAGCGCGACGAGCGGCGAACGGCGATGGAGAAGCAGCGCCAGGCACTCTCCGGCCGGGGCAACGACCGGGATCTGCCCCTCCGCGACAGGGGTCCGATCCGCAAGTTCGGGCGTGACTACATCGACTCGCGCATCAACATCGCCGAGTTCTTCCTGCCGCTGGCCGTGGTGATCCTCGTGCTCAGCGTGGTGCAGATCCCCGCGCTGCAGAACATCGCGCTGCTGCTGTGGCTCGTGGTGATCGTGCTGATCGTGGTCGACTCCTTCTGGAGCGTGTTCCGGCTGCGCAAGCAGCTCGCCGAGCGCTTCCCGGGCCAGAACACGAAGGGCACCGTCTGGTACGCCCTCATGCGCTCCCTCCAGATGCGTCGACTCCGGCTGCCGAAGCCGCAGGTCAAGCGCGGAGAGCGGCCCTGAGCACGGACTCCTTCTCCGGGGGCGCGGCCGATGCCTGGCTGAGCAGGCTGGGCGGGCTGCGGGATGTCGTACGACAGGAACTGGTGGCCCGGCAGCTCGACGAGCAGATAGCCGGCCGGTATCCGGTCGGCCGGCGGTTGCGGGTGCTCGACGTCGGGATGGGCCAGGGCACGCAGGCGCTGCGGCTGGCCCGGGCCGGGCATCAGGTGACCGGGCTCGAACAGGAACCGAAGATGGTCGCCACGGCCCGCGAGGCGCTGTCCGGTGAGCCCGAGGGCATCCGGGAGCGGGTGCGGATCATCGAGGGCGACGGCCGCGACACGGGTGTGCACTTCCTGCCGGGCAGTTTCGACGTCGTGCTCTGTCATGGCGTACTCATGTACGTGTCCGAGCCGGATCCGCTGCTCGCGGGGCTGGCGCGGATGCTCGCGCCGGGCGGGCTCCTGTCGCTGCTCGTGCGGAACGCCGACGCGCTGGCCATGCGGCCCGGGTTGTCCTGGGACTGGGCGGGAGCGCTGGGCGCGTTCGATTCGACCGCCTATCGCAATCGGCTGGGTCTCGATGTGCGGGCCGACCGGCTGGGCACCCTGACGGCCACGCTCGCCGGGATCGGGGCGCCGCTGCAGGCCTGGTACGGGGTGCGGGTCTTCACCGACACCGCGCCGGAGGGTGTGGAGATCCCGGCGGACGTCGAGTCGCTGCTGGCCGCCGAGGAGCGGGCCGGGCGGACGGATCCGTATCGGGCGGTCGCCGCGCTGCTGCATCTGTGCGGTGTGCGGGGCTGAGGGCGCGGCCCTCCCCCTGGTCCCCCTAGTCCCCTAGGGGCCCGTTCGGGTCAGCAGCACAAGCCGGATATTCACCCCAAAGAGACACTCGGCGTATGGACTCCTCCCGTACCCGCACCCTCCGCCCCATAGCTCTCCTCGCCTGTTCGCTCGCGCTGGTCGCCGGGTGTTCCGGTGCCGACTCCGGGTCCTCGTCGGCCTCGTCGAAGAAGGACGGCTCGACCACGCAGGCCGCCGAGGCCGCCGTACCGATGTCGAGTGACGATCTGCAGAGCGACTACCTGAAGGTGATCAAGGAGGTCCTGCCGTCGGTCGTGCAGATCCAGGCCAGCAGTGATCTGGGGTCGGGGGTCGTGTACGACGGCCAGGGGCACATCGTCACCAACGCGCATGTCGTCGGGGACGAGAAGACGTTCAAGGTGACCACCGCGAACAGCGAGGACGTGCTCACCGCCAGGCTCGTCTACTCGTATCCCGAGCAGGACCTGGCCGTCGTCAAGCTGGACAAGGTGCCGGACGGGCTGAAGGCGGCTACCTTCGCGGACTCCTCCAAGGTCGAGGTGGGGCAGATCGTCCTCGCCATGGGCTCGCCGCTCGGACTGTCGTCCAGCGTGACGCAGGGCATCGTGTCGGCGACCGGACGCACCGTCAGCGAGGGCAGTACCGGGGGCGGTACGGGCGCGACCATCGCCAACATGGTGCAGACCTCGGCGGCGATCAACCCCGGCAACAGCGGGGGCGCGCTCGTCAATCTGAACGGGCAGGTCGTCGGCATCCCGACCCTCGCCGCGACCGACCCGAGCTTCGGGGGCGGTGCCGCGCCCGGTATCGGGTTCGCGATCCCGTCCTCGATGGTCAAGACGGTCGCCGACCAGATCGTCAAGGACGGCAAGGTCACCGACTCGGGGCGGGCGGCCCTCGGCATCACCGGTCGTACGGTCGTCGACGACAGTTATCAGGCGGCCGGGGTCGCCGTGGTCGAGGTGAAGGACGGCGGGGCGGCGGACAAGGCCGGTATCCAGGCGGGCGACATCGTCACGAAGCTCGGTGACACGGGTATCACCACGATCACCTCGTTGTCGGAGGCGCTGGCGGCCGACAAGCCGGGGCAGAAGACGACGGTGACGTACTCGCGGAACGGGGCGTCGAAGAAGGTCGACGTGACGCTGGGCGAGCAGTAGCCCGGTTCAGTTCAGTTCAGTTCAGGAACGAGGTGGGGGCGGCCGGTGTTTCTCCGGCCGCCCCCACCTCTTTGGCCTACGACGGGTTACGCGTCCTCGGCGTGCAGGCTCATCGGACCGTAGATCTGCGTGCCGTCCTCGAAGAGGAACACCTGGTCCGCGCCGCCCGCGACGAGCTCTTTCCAGATCTCGCCGAGCCAGGACTCCGCGTCGCCCTGTGTGGTGAACTCCTCCGGCGTGACCGCGGGTTCGACCTCGGTCCCGTCGGACTTCTCGAACCGCCAGATCCATGCCGCCATCTACGCCTCCAAAGTCTGAGCGCGTGCAGAACAGAAGCCGGATCTTGGTCCGGCTTCTGTGTGCAGCGTATTCGCTCCGCTGGGTTAGCGGGGGGTGAGCTGCGGATATTCGGTCGGGTGCGGGTCCGTGGGGGCTGGTCGCGCAGTTCCCCGCACCTCTGGGTGGGTCCGGGTCGCGCATGTTTACCGGTGAGCGGTGAAAATCGACCCGTGGAACTCACTCTGCTCGGCACCGGTGCCCCCGCTGGACTCCCGCGGCCCGACTGTCCCTGTGCGGCCTGTGCCGTTTCGCTCGGGGTGGATGCGCGGGCTGCTACCGCCGTGCTCGTGGACGGGACGTTGTTGCTCGATCTGACGCCGGGGGCCGCCTTTGCCGCGGCGCGGGCCGGACACTCGCTCGGCGGTGTGCGGCAGGTGTTGTTGTCGCATCCGCACGACGGGCCCGCGGTGGAGGTGCCGGCCGGGCTGCCGCAGCCGGGGCGGGTGCCGGACGGGCGGGAGCTGGCGCTGTTGACGGGGCATCGGGTGCGGGCGGTGGCGATGGACGCGCCCGGTACCGGGTACGCCGTCACCGGGCCCGACGGGCAGCGGGTGCTGTATCTGCCGCCGGGGGGCGCGCCGGCCGGGCTTGAGGAGGGGGCCGTGCCGTCGTACGACATGGTGCTCGCCGATGTCGTGGGGCGGCCGGACGCCCTGGCCAAGCTGCGGGCGGTGGGGGCGATGGGGCCCGCGACCGATGTCATCGCCGTGCATCTCGATCACGATGTGCCGCCGGGGGCCGAGTTGGCGCGGCGGCTGGCCGCCGTGGGGGCGCGGGCCGTGCCGGACGGTACGACGTTGACCGTGGGGGTGTACGAGGACGTGCCCGATGTGCCGCGGCGGACGCTGGTGCTGGGCGGGGCGCGGTCCGGGAAGTCGGTCGAGGCCGAGCGGCGGTTGGAGGCCTTTCCCGATGTGCTGTACGTCGCCACCGGCGGCTCGCGCAACGGGGACACCGAGTGGGCCTCGCGCGTCTCCACGCACCGGGAGCGGCGGCCGGGGTCGTGGCGTACGGCGGAGACGTGCGACCTGGTGCCGTTGCTCGCGGAGGACGGGCCGCCGTTGCTCATCGACTGTCTGTCGCTCTGGCTGACGGACGCCATGGACTCCGCGGGGGCGTGGGACGACACGGAGTGGGGGGACGGCGGGGAGAAGCAACTCCGGGAGCGGGTACGGGAGTTGACGGCCGCTGTGCGTGCCACGCGGCGGACCCTGGTCGCCGTGTCCAACGAGGTCGGCTCGGGGATCGTGCCGGCGACCGCGTCCGGGCGCCGGTACCGGGACGAGCTGGGGCGGTTGAACGCCGCGATCGCCGGTGAGTGCGAGCACGTGTTGCTGGTGGTGGCGGGGCAGGCGCTGACGTTGCGCGGCTAGGGCTGTTGTTTCCTGCGGGCGATCAGGCGTTGCGGGGGCGGGAAGCGGTCCGGGGTGCGGCGGGGTTCCGTGACGAACTCGCAGTCGTGGGGCTCCAGTTGGGCGCGCAGGGCGTCCGGGCTGCCTTCCAGGAGGAGGAGGCCGCCGGGACGCAGGACCGTGAGGGCGGCGCTGAGTTCGGCGTCGGGGTCGGGGGCGCGTGTGCGGTCGCGGAGGAGGGTGACCACGTCGTAGCGGGACTGGAGGGCCGTGGTGATGTGGGGGTCCGTGAGGTGGCCGGCGTAGGCCTCCTCGATGCGTTCGGCGGCGCGGGCGCGGACTACTCGGGGGGTGGGGTCGAGGCCGTCGAAGGACGTGTACGGGAAGAGGGCCTTCGCCGTTTCCGGGAAGTGGGCGTCGCCGGTGCCGACGTCGAGCCAGCTCTCCGGTTCCGGGAGGAGCCGGAGGATCGCGCGGGCCAGTGCGCGGTGGCGGCGGCGCGCGTCGAGGGTGCTGACGCGCGTGCTGACGCGGGTGCGCAGGCTGTTCATGGGCGGCTCCCGAGGTCGTACGGCAAAACGGTGCAAAACGATACGTACGGGATCTAGATCTTGAGGGCAAGGACGTCCGGGGCGTGTGGTGGCCATGTGGCGCTGTCGCGTTCGATCGCTGCCGGTACTGTTCGGCGAATGAGCTCGCTTAATCTCGACGACTTCTCCGATCTGATCGAGCGCCCCGACGGCGGTGTGCGCCGTGACGCGGAGGCGCGCCGCGAACGTCAGATCGTGCCGCCCGGGTCGCTGGGGCGGCTCGACGACCTGGGTGAGTGGCTGGCGGCGGCGCAGGGCGCCGTTCCGGTGCGGCCGGTCGAACGGCCGCGTGTGGTGTTGTTCGCGGGCGACCACGGGGTCGCCGAACTCGGTGTGTCGGCCCGACCGGCGGGCAGCGCCGGGGAGTTGGTGCGGTCGGTGCTGGAGGGCGGCAGCCCCGCCGCGGTGCTCGCCCGGCGGCTCGACGTGCCGGTGCGGATCGTGGACATGGCCCTGGACTGCGACCCCGGCTCACTGCCGGACGAGGTCGTGAAGCACCGGGTACGGCGGGGCAGCGGACGCATCGACATCGAGGACGCGCTGACGCTGGAGGAGGCGACGGCCGCGTTCGAGGCAGGCGTCGCCGTCGCGAACGAGGAGGCCGACTCCGGTACGGATCTGGTGGTCCTCGGCGATGTGAGCGTCGGTGGTACGACGTCTGCGTCCGTGTTGATCGCCGCGCTGTGCGGGACCGACGCGTCCGTCGTCACCGGGCGGGGTGGGCTCGCGATCGACGACCTCGCGTGGATGCGCAAGTGCGCGGCGATCCGGGACGCGCTGCGGCGGGCCCGGCCGGTGCTGGGCGACCAGTTGCAGCTCCTCGCGACGGTGGGCGGCGCCGACCTCGCCGCGATGACCGGCTTCCTGCTGCAGAGCGCCGTACGGAAACTGCCGGTGATCCTGGACGGCGTCGTGGCCGCCGCGTGCGCGCTGGTGGGCCAGCGGGTCGCGTTCCGCGCGCCGGACTGGTGGCTCGCCGGCCAGAACAGCGGCGAACCGGGCCAGGCGAAGGCACTGGACCGGATGGCCCTGGAACCCCTCCTCGACCACGGCGTGACGGTGGGAGAAGGCGCGGGCGCACTGCTGGCACTGCCCCTGGTACAGGCCGCGGCGGCACTGGCGGCCGAACTCCCGCTGAAGCCGGATGAGTTGGCGGAGCCGGAGGAGGTGCCGGCGGAGGCGGAAGAGTCGGCGGAGCCTTCCGTAGCGCCTGAAGCGGCAACTCAAGCGGCGACTGAGCCGGAGCGGGCCGTGGACCCGGAGAAGGCCGACGCCCCGGCCGACGCCGAGGCCGAGAAGCCGACCGACACATAGCGGCCGACCGGGACCGAGGACCCGGCCGGGACCGAGAAGCTTGCCGACGCACGGCAGCCGCCGGGGTCGGCAAGTCGGTCCGTCAGGGGCGTGGAGTCCTCGGAGTGACCGGGGCGTGATCGTTGTGGTGGCGGATGAGAACCGTTCGTCGGGGCAACGCCCATATGATCCTCCTTCATGGGAGATGTCCGGGTCGGGCCCGTTCAGGAACGTCACAGCTCTGGTGCCTCGCGGCGGGCCGCGGCCTTCGCCGTCTGGTATCTGCGGGCCGTCGCGTTCATCAACTTCCTCAGCGCGGCGTGGGTTTCGCTGGGGCAGGACGTACGACGGCACAACCAGGAGAACTTCTTCACGCCGTATCTGCTGACGGCAGGCTTCGCGTCCGGGGTGTTCACGGCGTTCCTCGCCATCACCATGCGGCGCCGCAAACGCGCCGCGTGGATCCTGAACCTGGTGGTCAGCGGGCTGTTCCTGGCTCTGTTCGGGTTCGCCATGTCGTTCCAGGAGATCCGTCAGTACCCGCAGAACTGGATCTCCCTGGTGCTGACCGCCGCGTTCGTCGCCGCGCTGGTGGTGGGGCGGCGGGAGTTCTACGCGAAGGGCGACCGGTCCAACCCCCGGCTCGCCGCCGTCGTCGCCGTCGGCGGCACCCTGGCCGCCTCCCTGCTCGCCGCACTGCTGGTGACGGTCACCAACCAGGCGCACGACGCGTCCCGTTCGACCTTCGTGGAGCGCTGGCGCTACGGCGCGTTCCGGCTGGTGTCCATCGCCGCCCCGGAGAATCGCTTCCCCGGCATCTGGACCCCGAACTGGGTCAACGTCGTCATCAACGTCCTCAGCACGATCCTGGTCCTCGCCGTGTTCTACGCCGCGTTCCGCTCCCGGCGCGCCGTCGACCCGCTCACCGAGGACGACGAGAAGAAGCTCCGGGCGCTGCTGGAGCGACAGGGCGAGCGGGACTCCCTCGGCTACTTCGCGCTGCGCCGGGAGAAGAGCGTGGTGTGGTCGCCGACCGGCAAGGCGGCCGTCGCGTACCGGGTGGTGGGAGGGGTGTCGCTGGCCTCCGGCGACCCGATCGGCGACCCGGAGGCGTGGCCCGGCGCGATCGAGCCCTGGCTGGCGGAGGCACGGGCTCACGGATGGATTCCGGCCGTCATGGGCGCGAGCGAGGAGGCGGGCACGGTCTACGCACGGCACGGCCTCGACGCCCTCGAACTCGGGGACGAGGCCCTCGTCGAGGTCGCCGAGTTCACCCTCGAAGGGCGCGCCATGCGGACCGTACGGCAGGCCTTCAACCGGGTGAAGCGGGCCGGGTACACCGTGCGGATCCGGCGGCACGAGGACATCCCGGCCGAGGAGATGGCGTATCTGCTGAAGCGCGCGGACGACTGGCGCGACGGGGCCACGGAGCGCGGGTTCAGCATGGCGCTCGGGCGGCTCGGGGACCCGGACGACGGGCGGTGCGTGATGCTCGAATGCACCGATGGGGAGGGCGAGTTGAGGGCGGTGCTGTCCTTCGTGCCGTGGGGTCCGCACGGGCTGTCGCTCGACCTGATGCGCCGGGACCGCGACTCCGACAACGGGCTCATGGAGTTCATGGTGATCGAACTCCTGCGCCGCGCCCAGGACATCGGCATCACCCAGGTCTCGCTCAACTTCGCCATGTTCCGCTCGGTCTTCGAACGGGGGGCGCGGATCGGCGCCGGACCGGTGCTGCGGCTGTGGAGGTCACTCCTCAGCTTCTTCTCTCGCTGGTGGCAGATCGAGTCGCTGTACCGCGCCAACGCCAAGTACCGGCCCATCTGGGAACCCCGGTTCCTGCTCTTCGAGAAGAGCGCGGACCTGCTGCGCATCGGCCTCGCGGCGGCGCGCGCGGAAGGGTTCCTGGAAGCGCCCGGCCTGCCGAAGTGGCTGCACCGCAAGCACCTGGAGACGCACAGATGAACCGTCTCGCCCGCTGGGCCCGCGCCGAATGGGGACTGCTCTACGTCACCGTGCGCGAGCCGCTCCTGAAGCGGGGCCGGCGGGCGATCCCGATGACGATCGGGGCAGTGCTGCTGACGGCGGTCCTGCAGTTCGTGCAGAACCAGTCGTGGGGCTATCAGTTCGTGCAGGACACGGGCGCCGTACGGGCCGTGGATCCGCTGTGGCTGGCCCTCCTCCGCACCCCGCTCTCCCTCTTCGTCCCGGCACTCGACCTCCCGGTGTGGGGCGCCCTGGCCCAGATCCTCTTCGTGTTCGGCATCGCGGAGATCACCCTCGGCCGCTGGCGCACCCTGGTCATCGCCTACGCCGCGACCCTCGCCGGCACGCTCTACGCCCGCCTCGGCATCCGGCTCGGCTTCGACAACCCGTTCGGGCTGCCCGGCTCGGACCGGCTGGTCGTGGACACGGGTCCCTCGGCCGCCGTGGTCGGCCTCGCGGTGTTCGTCGCGTGGCGCTACGGCGCGTACGCCACGGCCCTCGCGGTGACCGCGGCGATAGTGATCGAGGTGATGCTGAAGGGCAACCTCGCGGGCAAGGAACATCTGGCGGCGATCATCGCGGTGGGGTTGCTGTGTCTGGCGTCGGCGCTACGGCACCGCGGGCGGGCGGTGGGCCGGCGGTGAGCTGAGCGGGCCGGGCGCGGTGTCCTCATCGGCGCCCGGGAAGCCGTAGCGGCTCCGGGTCCGGTTTGCCGCCGATCCAGTCCTGGACGGTGCGGCGCGGGCCCGCCCAGCGGCGGTCGTGGTGGTAGGCGCGCAGGGTGGAACGGGCTCGGGCCCGGTGACGGCGCTTGCGGTAGAAGCGCTTGGCCCACGGGGAACCCGGGCGGGCCAGGCGGATCGCGCCGACGACGGCGACCAGCGGGACGAGGACGCCGAAGACCGCCGTGCGGGCCTTGCCCTTGCTCAGGGCGATGAGGGAGAAGAGGAAGTTCACCGCGACGCTGACGATCACGCTCGCGCGGTCGTGGAGTTCGGTGTCGGTGAGGTCGTTGACGCCGAAGGGCGAGAAACCGGCGAGGACGAAGCCGACCAGGGCCGCCGTGAGCACCACCGCCTCGACGCTCTTGCGGCCCGCCTCGGTCCAGTACACGTCGTCGAGGTAGAGGATCAGCGCGAACTCGTCCAGGACCAGGCCCGCGCCCATGCCGAAGACGATCGCGAACACCGCCGATCCGACGCCGTAGCGCGTGCTGGCCACCGCGCCGAAGCCGCCGATCACGGTGAGGACCACGCCCGGGACGACGTGGTGGATGTGCACGTCGCCGGCCTTGATGTTGCCGAAGGGGCCCTTGCCCGCGCGGATCAGGCGGGTGATGACCCGGGTGATGAGGAAGGTCAGGACGAAGGCGGTGAGCGCGAGGAGCAGGGGGAGTTTGCCCGGCTCGACGATGTTGCGGTGCAGCCAATGTCCCATATGCGCACTTTAGCGACGGCCGCCGGGGGTGCCCTCCTGACCGCCGGGTAATCTGCGCCGGTGTCCAAGACCTCGCCCCTCGACGGCCTCCGCTTCGCGTTCGGCACGCTGACCGTTCTCCCGGTCGGGGTGACCCGCTGGGATCGTGATGCCGCGCGCGCCGGGATGCTGGTGGCGCCGGTCGTGGGGGTGGTCGTCGGAGGGTGTGCGGCGGGGGTCGGGCTGCTGTTTCTGTTCCTGGGGGCGGGGTCGCTGCTTGCCGCGGTGGCCAGTGTCGCCGTGCCTGCCGTTCTCACGCGGGGGCTGCATCTGGACGGGCTCGCGGACACCGCCGACGGGCTGGGCAGCGGGAAGCCGGCGGAGGATGCGCTGCGGATCATGAAGCAGTCGGACATCGGGCCGTTCGGGGTGCTCGCTCTTGTCTTCGTGCTTCTGGGGCAGGTGGCCGCGCTGGCTCAGCTCTACGGCGACTCCTGGGCGCGGGGTGCGGTCGGGGCCGTTGTCTCCGCGGTCGCCGCACGGTTGGCGCTGACGTTGGCCGCGCGGGGCGGGGTGCCTGCGGCTCGGCCTGAGGGGTTGGGGGCGGCGGTTGCCGGGGTTGTGCCGGTTCGCTGGGCGCTCGGCCTGGGGGTGGGGGTCGTGGTCGTGGGGTGGGCGTGCGGGGTGGCTCTGGGGATCCATGGGATCGGCCCCGCGTTTGTTGTGGCCCTGGTTGTCGCCGAGGTTCTTCTGCGGCACTGTCGGCGGCGGTTCGGTGGGGTCACGGGGGATGTGTTCGGGGGGCTTGCGGAGAGTGCGGCTACGGCTGCGTTCGTGGTGCTTTCGTTTGGTGGGTGAGTGCGGGTGGGTGGGGGCTGGTCGCGCAGTTCCCCGCGCCCCTAGGTGGGTTGCCCTCAGGTGTGTTCGACAGAACCCGGCGTAGTCAGCAAGCCTTGCGCCACGCACCCAACTCGTACTTCTTCTCCAGGGAACTCAGCTTCAGGCGGCGGGAGTCGGGGCAGAAACGGCTGGTCGGAAGGTCGTACTCGACGTGGAAGACGGCCTTGTTCGCCTTGATGAACGGGGTCAGGGTGTCGCACTCGTCGTACTGGGCGCACTGTTCGTTGACCGCGAAGTCGAAGTCGCTTACCAGGGCGGGGATTTGGTCGAGGTCGTTCTTCAGGCCTACGGCCATGCCCCGGTCGTGGGACAGCTTGGCGATGAGGCGGTTGTAGCGGAGTTGGTCGGCGGCCTTGAGAGGGAAGCCGGTGTCGTTGCGGTAGCCGTCCATGTTGTCGGGCTCCACCGCGTCGAAGCCCTTCTCCCGGCACATGTCCAGGCGGGCCGCCATCAGGGGTTCGAGGACGTCCGTGCGGCGGATGTCCAGCCAGCGTTCGCCCTTCCAGCCGTTGCCCTTGCCCAGCACCGACTTGGGGAACTTCTTGGCGTCCGGCCGGAAGTCCTCCCAGGCGCCGGTCGAGATGTAGCAGATGACCTTGCGGCCCTTGGCGTGCAGCGCGGTCACCGTCGCCTTGGACTGGTCGAAGCCGTCGATGTCGTAGACCGGCACGTCGATGGAGGTGTCCAGACGGCCGCTCAGCTGCCACTGCCAGGCCACTCCCGGACGGGGCTGCCAGCGCTTCCCGGTGGTCGGCGTGGGGGTCGGCTCGGCGTCGGGGGTGGTGGTGCAGCCCGCGAGGAGCAGGAGGAGGGCGAGCAGTGGGGCGGGGCGGATCGGGCGGATCATGGAACGGGCTCCAGGGTGTGGGGCAAGGTACCCCACGGATGATCTCCCATGCCCGGTACCGCGCAGTGCACCGAGGCCCTCCGCGCACGGGCCTCCGCCTCGAAGTGGGCGTGGGCGTCGGGCGGGACGAGGTGGCCGAGGTGGGTTCCGTTTGTGCCATGCCAGGGGTGGGGGGGGGTCGTGCCGTGGTTCAGCACGAGCGTGCCGCGGCCTGTGGCCCAGGCGGCGGTGGCGATGCGTTGGTAGTGCCCGAACTCGGCCTGGCTGGACGCCACTTGGTCTAGGAATGTGCCGTCCGCGCCGTACCCGTCGCGGTAGTGGGTCAAGCCCTCTGCTACGTCCGGGTGTTGCGTAGGCCGGTGAGGCGTAGTGCGGGAGCGGGTCGTTGCTGATGGCGTGGCCGAGGTCGGTGGCCACCTCCTGCGGGACGATGTAGTCGTCGTAGCCGGTGGTGGTGTCCAACGGGGTTGCCAGACAAGTGGAGTTGGGGTTGTTCTCGCAGACTCCGCTGCCGCCATCGTCGGCGGTGGAGGTGTAGGTGGAGGTGTAGATCCAGTTGTACTCGTCGGCCATCTCCGCCTTGGTGCCGCGTTGTTGTACACGTTCATCGGGTAGCGAGGCACAGTGAGCGCGTCGCCGACGGCCCGCTGGTCGCTCTCGCGGGAGTGGTCGGAGGCCGCCCACGTGATGCCGTACGTCGTCCCGTAGGCGTCCAGCGCGCCTTCGCTCTTCAGCTGGGCGGCGACGGCCTCGACGGGACTGTCACCGTTGTCCACCCCACCAGTACCTTGGGATCGACGCGCGGCTCGTCGGCGGCAGATGGGCCGGGTGCCTCCAGGCCCAGCGCCGGCAGTCCCGGGGCCGCCAGTACCGCGGCCCCGGCTCTCCACCTCTGCTTTCTCTGTGCCGTGCCGCCCCTCCCCCAAGCGATCCCCCCTGCGGTCGTCTCGCGGAGGATCCGCGGAAGGCATGCGAATCGATGAGCATGTCGCCCACATGAACCTCACGGGTGTGGCGCAGGACATCCAGGGTGAGGATCGAGAAGTGGCCGCTCCGCTTCCGGCAGGTGAACCCCTCGCGGGAACAGGTGAACCCCCCGCGCGAATGAGCCACGACACCCACGCGCGTACGCTCGTCGTGGGCGCTCCACCAGCCCCCTATGCCCACCACCGCCGCAGGTCGGAAATAGGGTCGGCTGTCGGGCCCGGTCGACCCACCCCGATCGACCACAGGAACTTCACATCGGAAGCGAGAATTCACCACTGTGACTGCTCTCACTCTCAGCACCGCCGCGGCGCCCGGCCTGCGGGCCGACGCGATCGTGATCGGTGTCGGCAAGGGCGGCAAGGGCCCGGTCGTCGCACCGGGCGCCGACGCCGTGGACAAGGCGTACGACGGCAGGCTCGCCGGCGTCCTGGAGACCCTGGGCGCCTCCGGTGCCGAGGGCGAGATCACGAAGCTCCCCGCACCGGCCGGCTTCAAGGCCCCGCTCGTGCTCGCGGTGGGACTCGGCACCGAGCCCGAGGAGGGCGAGGCGTACGGCGCCGAGGCGCTGCGCCGGGCCGCCGGTGTCGCCGCCCGCGCGCTCACCGGCGCCAAGAAGGCCGCCTTCGCGCTCCCCCTCGCCGACGCCGCCGACGCCGGCGCGATCGCCGAGGGCGCGCTGCTCGGCGCGTACTCCTTCGACGCGTACAAGGGCAGCGCCAAGGACGCGAAGGCGGGCGGCAAGGCCCCCCTCGCCGAGGTCGCCCTGCTCGGCGGCAAGCCGCGCGACAAGGAGTACAAGGCGGCCGTGGAGCGTGCGCTCGCGGTCACCGAGGAGCTCAACCGCGCCCGCGACCTGATCAACACCCCGCCGAACGACCTCGACCCCGAGGCCTTCGCCGCCGTCGCGCAGACCGCGGCGAAGGAGCACGGCATCAAGGTGCAGGTGCTGGACGAGAAGGCCCTGGAGAAGGGCGGCTACGGCGGCATCCTCGGCGTCGGCGCCGGTTCCGCGGCCGGTCCGCGGCTGGTGAAGCTGTCGTACACGCACGCCGACGCGACCAAGCACCTCGCGTTCGTCGGCAAGGGCATCACGTACGACTCGGGCGGCATCTCGCTCAAGCCGGCCGGGCACAACGAGACGATGAAGTGCGACATGAGCGGTGCGGCCGCGGTGTTCGCGGCCGTCGTCGCCGCCGCGCGGCTGGGCCTCGCCGTCAACGTCACCGGCTGGCTGGCGCTCGCCGAGAACATGCCGTCCGGGTCCGCGACGCGTCCCGGTGACGTGCTGCGGATGTACAGCGGCAAGACCGTCGAGGTGCTCAACACGGACGCCGAGGGCCGGCTCGTCCTCGCGGACGCGCTGTGGGCCGCGTCGGCGGAGAAGCCGGACGCGATCGTGGACGTGGCCACGCTGACCGGGGCGATGGTTCTGGCTCTCGGGAGCCGGACGTTCGGTGTCATGGCGAACGACGACGCGTTCCGGGCGGCGATCGTGGACGCGGCCGAGGAGGTCGGCGAGCCGTCGTGGCCGATGCCGCTGCCGGAGCACCTGCGTAAGGGGATGGACTCTCCCACCGCCGACATCGCGAACATGGGTGAGCGGATGGGTGGAGGGCTCGTCGCCGGGCTGTTCCTGCGGGAGTTCGTGGGTGAGGGGATCACCTGGGCGCACGTCGACATCGCTGGGCCGGCGTTCAACGAGGGCGGGGCGTTCGGTTACACGCCCAAGGGCGGGACCGGGTCTGCGGTGCGGACGTTGGTGCGGCTGGCTGAGTTGACTGCTGCCGGGGATCTGGGCTGACGTTCGCCCAGTAGCTCGGTGCCTTCAGGTGCGTGGGCGACTGCGGGACGGCCTGTGGCCGGTCGCGCAGTTCCCCACGCCCCTGGGGGGTCGCACCCAGGGATGGTAAAAGCCGCAGCGTCTCTCAAGTGAGCGTGTGGTGTCTCACACCCGGGCCCGGCGTCTCGTTGGGCCTCGACAAGTGCGAAGATGGGCTCGGCAGGACAGGGCCCCCACCACAGGGCCGATGAAAGAGCGGCCGGACACCAGCCGCCGCGCGGTCACTGAAGACCTGCGTACGGCGCACATGCATGGAGGACGTGACGTGGCGAACGACGCCAGCACCGTTTTCGACCTAGTGATCCTCGGCGGTGGCAGTGGCGGTTACGCCGCGGCGCTGCGCGGGGCCCAGCTGGGTCTGGACGTCGCTCTGATCGAGAAGGACAAGGTCGGCGGCACCTGCCTGCACCGAGGTTGCATCCCCACCAAGGCCCTGCTCCACGCGGGCGAGATCGCCGACCAGGCCCGCGAGAGCGAGCAGTTCGGCGTCAAGGCCACCTTCGAGGGCATCGACGTACCGGCCGTCCACAAGTACAAGGACGGCGTGGTCTCGGGCCTGTACAAGGGACTCCAGGGTCTGATCGCATCCCGCAAGGTGCACTACATCGAGGGTGAGGGGCGGCTCTCCTCCCCCACCTCCGTCGACGTCAACGGCCAGCGCATCCAGGGCCGCCACGTCCTGCTGGCGACCGGCTCCGTGCCGAAGTCGCTGCCGGGCCTGGAGATCGACGGCAACCGGATCATCTCCTCGGACCACGCCCTCGTCCTGGACCGCGTCCCGCAGTCCGCGATCATCCTGGGCGGCGGTGTCATCGGCGTGGAGTTCGCCTCCGCGTGGAAGTCCTTCGGCGCCGACGTGACGATCATCGAGGGCCTGAAGCACCTCGCTCCTCTTGAGGACGAGAACTCCTCCAAGCTTCTTGAGCGCGCGTTCCGCAAGCGCGGCATCAAGTTCAACCTGGGCACCTTCTTCTCGAAGGCCGAGTACACCGAGAACGGTGTCAAGGTCACCCTCGCCGACGGCAAGGAGTTCGAGGCCGAGCTGCTGCTGGTCGCGGTGGGCCGCGGGCCCGTCTCCGCCGGTCTCGGCTACGAGGAGCAGGGCGTCGCGATCGACCGCGGCTACGTCACGGTCGACGAGTACATGCGGACGAACGTCCCGACCATCTCCGCCGTCGGCGACCTGGTCCCGACGCTCCAGCTCGCGCACGTCGGCTTCGCCGAGGGCATCCTGGTGGCGGAGCGTCTGGCCGGTCTGAAGACCGTTCCGATCGACTACGACGGTGTCCCCCGGGTGACGTACTGCCACCCCGAGGTCGCCTCCGTGGGCATCACCGAGGCCAAGGCCAAGGAGATCTACGGCGCGGACAAGGTCGTCGCTCTGAAGTACAACCTCGCGGGCAACGGCAAGAGCAAGATCCTCAACACCTCGGGCGAGATCAAGCTCGTCCAGGTGAAGGACGGTGCCGTGGTCGGCGTCCACATGGTCGGCGACCGCATGGGCGAGCAGGTCGGCGAAGCCCAGCTGATCTACAACTGGGAAGCGCTGCCCGCCGAGGTCGCCCAGCTGATCCACGCCCACCCGACGCAGAACGAGGCGCTCGGCGAGGCCCACCTGGCACTGGCGGGCAAGCCTCTCCACTCCCACGACTGACCCCCTCGGTCGGACGACGACACAGACTTCCGCAATTCGTAAGGAGCAACCGAAACCATGGCGGTTTCCGTAACCCTTCCGGCGCTCGGTGAAAGCGTCACCGAGGGCACTGTCACCCGCTGGCTGAAGGCCGAGGGCGAGCGAGTAGAGGCCGACGAGCCGCTGCTCGAAGTGTCGACCGACAAGGTCGACACCGAGATCCCCTCGCCGGTCGCCGGTGTGCTGGCCTCCATCAAGGTGGCCGAGGACGAGACCGTCGAGGTCGGCGCCGAGCTGGCCGTGATCGACGACGGTACCGGCGCTCCCGCCGCTGCCCCGGCCCCGGCCGCCGAGCCCGAGGCGGCTCCGGCCCCCGAGCCCGCTCCGGCCCCGGTCGCCGAGGCCCCCGCGGTTCCGGCGCCCGCCCCGGCCGCCCCCGCCGAGGCCCCTGCCGCTCCGGCCGGTGGCGCCTCCGGTACCGACGTCGTACTGCCCGCACTGGGCGAGTCGGTCACCGAGGGCACCGTCACCCGCTGGCTGAAGGAGGTCGGCGAGGAGGTCGCGGAGGACGAGCCCCTCCTGGAGGTCTCGACCGACAAGGTCGACACCGAGATCCCGTCCCCGGTCGCCGGCGTCCTGCTGGAGATCCTGGTCGGCGAGGACGAGACCGCCGAGGTCGGCGCCAAGCTCGCCGTCGTCGGCGCCCCGGGTGCCGCTCCGGCGGCTGCCCCGGCCCCCGCCGCCCCGGCGCCCGCTCCGGTGGCTGCCGCTCCGGCTCCGGCTCCCGCACCGGTGGCCCCCGCGGCTCCGGTCGCCCCGCCCGCCCCGGCTCCGGCGCCCGCTCCGGTCGCCGCCGCTCCGGCTCCGGTCGCCCCCGCCGCCCCGGCCCCCGCGCCGGTCGCTGCTCCGGCTCCGGTGGCCCCGGCCGCTCCGGCGCCCGCCGCCGCGCAGGCGACGGACGACGGCGCGTACGTCACCCCGCTGGTGCGCAAGCTCGCCTCCGAGAACGGCGTGGACCTGGGCTCCGTCAAGGGCACCGGCGTCGGCGGCCGTATCCGCAAGCAGGACGTCATCGCCGCCGCCGAGGCAGCGAAGGCCGCCGCGGCAGCCCCGGCTCCGGCCGCTGCCGCCGCACCGGCCGCCACCGCCTCCGCCAAGAAGGCCCCCGTCCTGGAGGCCTCCCCGCTCCGCGGCCAGACCGTCAAGATGCCCCGCATCCGCAAGGTCATCGGCGACAACATGGTCAAGGCGCTGCACGAGCAGGCGCAGCTGTCCTCGGTCGTCGAGGTCGACATCACGCGCCTGATGAAGCTCCGCGCCCAGGCGAAGGACTCCTTCGCCGCCCGCGAGGGCGTCAAGCTCTCCCCGATGCCGTTCTTCGTGAAGGCGGCGGCCCAGGCGTTGAAGGCCCACCCGGCCATCAACGCCCGGATCAACGTCGACGAGGGCACGATCACCTACTTCGACACCGAGAGCGTCGGTATCGCGGTGGACTCCGAGAAGGGCCTGATGACCCCGGTCATCAAGCACGCGGGCGACCTGAACATCGCCGGTATCGCCAAGGCCACCGCCGAGCTCGCGGGCAAGGTCCGGGCGAACAAGATCACCCCGGACGAGCTGTCCGGCGCGACCTTCACCATCTCCAACACCGGTTCGCGCGGCGCCCTGTTCGACACGATCATCGTGCCCCCGAACCAGGTCGCCATCCTCGGCATCGGTGCCACGGTCAAGCGCCCGGCGGTCATCGAGACCGAGGAGGGCACGGTCATCGGCGTCCGCGACATGACGTACCTGACCCTCTCCTACGACCACCGCCTGGTGGACGGCGCGGACGCCGCCCGCTACCTGACGGCGGTCAAGGCGATCCTGGAGGCGGGCGAGTTCGAGGTCGAGCTCGGCCTGTAGCCGACTCGTCAGTCACCTGGCCTGTTGTTTTGTACGGTGCCCCCGTTCCGGAACCTTCCGGGCGGGGGCACCGCGCGTTTCCCGGGCGCCCGGCAGGCCGTATGCCGCCGAGCATCCCGGCGTACGATCCCGTCGGGTGCCGGCGCCGGTGTGGCCGCCGGACGGGACGCACAGCCGACCCCGGCCGACTCGGCCGAACTCCCGGGTGCCGTCCGGTCTCACGAAGACCCGGGCGCCGCCGGGAGCGGGATGCCGGCGATGATCCGTAACCGCGCGGTGCCCGTCCGACCGCGCGCCGGAGTGAGCGCCGGTCGACAGCCGGTGACCCCACCGCCACCAGCCCGGGACCCCGGCCCCCGCTTCGAACTCCCCGGTTCATCGCGCCCCCGACACCCCGCAGGGCACCCGCGCCTACCGCCCCACCAGCGTGTAAGTCTCGTCTCACCTGCATGAAAGCGCCCCCGTGCGCCCCTCCCGAGCGGGCGTGCGGCCTTATTGTCTAAACGTCAAACGCCCTTAAGGAGCTCTCATGACCGCGCCCGTCGTCCACTCGCTGCGCGAACAGATCCGCGAGCACATCGTGGAGGGGATCGTGAGCGGCCGCTGGAAGCCGGGCGAGCGGATCGTGGAGCGGCGGATCGCGACCGAGCTGGAGGTCAGCCAGACGCCGGTGCGGGAGGCGCTGCGCGAGCTGGAGTCGCTGCGGCTGATCGAGTCCGCGCCGAACAAGGGCGTACGCGTCCGGAACCTGACCGCGGCCGACCTGGAGGAGAGCTACCCGGTACGGGCCGGCCTGGAGGCCATCGCGGCGGAGCTGGCGGCCGGGAAGCTGGCCGAGGACTGCTCGGCGCTCGAACCGCATGTCGCCGCGCTCTACGAGGCCGACCGCGACGCGGACGGCACCGGCCAGGTGCGGCACACCGTCGGCTTCCACCGCGAACTGGTCCGCGCCGCCGGCAACTCCGTGCTGCTGCACACCTGGGAGGGCCTCGGCATCGAGGTGTTCACGGCGCTGTCGATCCGCTGGCTGGGGACGGTCCAGCAGTCGTACGCGGAGGAGCACGAGGAGCTGGTGGCCGCGTTCCGGCGCCGGGATCCGCGGATCGCGGAGCTGGTGAAGGCGCACGTTCTCGGCTGCGCCCCGCGCCCGTGACGCAGCCGAGCGCAGCCATGCTCACCTGCGAAAACTCCCCGGAAATCAGCCAAAATCACGGCACCCGGTGCCCCCACAAAAGGCACGCCGTGCCGACTTTCTCGTAATCAAGATATTTTGCCCGGGAACCTTTGATCGATCATCGATCAGGGAGTTACAGTCACCGACGGGCCACGCGGCGGAAGCCGCACCGTGTCACAGCACAAGGGCCCGCCGCCCTGTCCTGCCAAAGACCAAGGGCACCCCCCGAAATCCCCTTGCCGATGAGGGAACCCCCCTTCGACCGAGGAAGGCGGCGTTATGACCGACCCCTACGCCATCCAGCCGAGCGAGCTCGACCAGCTCCCGGACCGCGACCCCGAGGAGACCGCCGAATGGCAGGCCTCCCTGGACGCCGTCACGAAGGCTGCGGGCCCGCACCGTGCCGCGTACCTGATGCGCCGCACGCTGGAGCGCGCGGAGGGCAACGGCCTCGCGCTGCCCAAGCTGCTTGAGACGGACTACGTCAACACCATCCCGACCGCCGTCGAGCCGTCCGCGCCCGGCGACGAGGCGCTGGAGCGCCGGATCACCGCGTGGAACCGCTGGAACGCGGCGGCGATGGTGACCCGTGGCGCGAAACACGGCGTCGGCGGCCACATCGCGACCTTCGCGTCCGCGGCCTGGCTGTACGAGACCGGCTTCAACCACTTCTTCAAGGGCAAGGAATCCCAGGAGGCGCCCGGCTCGGGCGACCAGCTCTACATCCAGGGCCACGCCTCCCCCGGCATCTACGCCCGCGCCTTCCTCGACGGCCGCCTCACCGAGGCGCACCTCGACAACTTCCGCCAGGAGGCGGGCGGCAACGGCCTCCCGTCGTACCCGCACCCCCGCCGCCTGCCCTGGCTGTGGGAGTTCCCGACGGTGTCGATGGGCCTCGGCCCGCTGTCGGCGATCTACCAGGCGCGCTTCAACCGCTACCTCACCGCGCGCGGCATCAAGGACGTCTCCGAGTCCCACGTCTGGGCGTTCCTCGGCGACGGCGAGATGGACGAGCCCGAGTCGACGGCGGCACTCGCACTGGCTTCCCGCGAGGGCCTGGACAATCTCACCTTCGTCATCAACTGCAACCTCCAGCGCCTCGACGGCCCGGTCCGCGCGAACTTCAAGATCGTGCAGGAGCTGGAGGCCCAGTTCCGCGGCGCCGGCTGGAACGTCATCAAGTCCCTGTGGGGCAACGCCTGGGACGAGCTGTTCCGGCTCGACACCACGGGCGCGCTCGTACGCCGCCTGCGCGAGGTACCGGACGCCCAGGTGCAGACGTACCAGACGCGTGGCGCCGCCTACATCCGCGAGGACTTCTTCGGCAAGGACCCGGCGCTCGTCGAGCTGGCGAAGCTGCTGAGCGACGACAAGATCCTGGAGTGTTTCCACCTCTCCCGCGGTGGTCACGAGGCGAGCAAGGTGTACGCCGCGTACAAGGCGGCCGTAGAGCACAAGGGCGGACCGACGGTCATCCTGGCGCAGACGGTCAAGGGTCACACGCTTGGCGCGGGCTTCGCGTCGAAGAACGCCAACCACCAGATGAAGAAGCTGTCGACGGACGAGTTCAAGCAGATGCGTGACCTGCTCGAACTCCCCATCAAGGACAGCGACTTCATCGACGGAGTCGTTCCGTACGGCCACCCCGGCGCCGACTCCCCCGAGGTCCGTTACCTCCAGGAGCGCCGCGCGGCCCTCGGCGGCCCGGCCCCTTCGCGTCGTACGCACGCGCTCGCTCCGCTGCCCTCCGCCGCCGACAAGACGTTCGCGTCCTTCGACAAGGGCTCGGGCAGCCAGAACGTGGCGACGACGATGGCGTTCGTACGGCTCGTCAAGGACCTGGTCCGCGACAAGGAGACCGGCAAGCGCTGGGTGCCGATCGTGCCCGACGAGGCACGCACCTTCGGCATGGAATCGCTCTTCCCGTCCCTCGGGATCTACTCCCCCAAGGGCCAGACGTACGAGCCGGTCGACCGCGACCAGCTCATGTACTACAAGGAAGCCAAGAACGGCCAGATCCTCAACGAGGGGATCACCGAGGCCGGTTCGATGGCGGACTTCATCGCCGCGTCGACGTCGTACGCGACGCACGGCGAAGCGATGATCCCCTTCTACATCTTCTACTCGATGTTCGGCTGGCAGCGCACGGCCGACCAGATGTGGCAGCTCGGTGACCAGCTCGGCCGCGGTTTCCTCGTCGGGGCGACGGCGGGCCGTACGACGCTGACGGGCGAGGGGTTGCAGCACGCGGACGGTCACTCGCCGGTGATCGCGGCGACGAACCCGGCCGCCCTGTCGTACGACCCGGCGTTCGCGTACGAGGTCGCGGCGATCGTGAAGGACGGCATCCGCCGGATGTACGGCGAGGCCGCCCCGGGCGAGGACTCGAACGTCTTCTACTACCTCACCGTCTACAACGAGCCGATCCCCCAGCCCGCCAAGCCGGCCGGCCTCGGCATCGACGAGGGCATCGTCAAGGGCCTGTACCGCTTCAACACGGCGGAATCGGCTGGACTTTCGCCGGCTGCCAACGCGGCGCGGATCCAGCTGCTCGGGTCCGGTACGGCGATTCACTGGACGCTGAAGGCGCAGCGGTTGCTCGCGGAGGAGTGGGGGGTGGCGGCTGACGTGTGGTCGGCCACGTCCTGGACCGAGCTGCGGCGGGATGCGTTGGACGCGGACGCGGCGTTGCTGCGGGGCGAGGAGCGAGTTCCGTACGTGCGGCAGGCGCTGCAGGGTGCCGAGGGTCCGGTGCTCGCGGTGTCCGACTACATGCGCCAGGTCCCCGACCAGATCGCGCAGTGGGTCGAGCAGGACTGGTCCTCGCTGGGTGCGGACGGCTTCGGCCTGTCGGACACGCGGGATGCGGCCCGTCGTTACTTCGGCGTGGACGCGGAGTCGATCGTGGTCGCGGCGCTGGCGCAGCTGGCGCGGCGTGGGGAAGTGAAGGCTACGGCGGTCAAGGAGGCACGGGAGCGGTACGGCCTGTAGGGACTGTTTCTCGCCCCCGCCGCCCCTACCCGTCCCATCCTTCTGGGGCTCCGCCCCAGACCCCGCTCCTCAAACGCCGGAGAGGCTGAAAATCAGCCTCTCCGGCGTTTGGCCTTTCAGCCCGTCCGGCGTTTGAGGACGAGGCCGTTCAGGCCGAAGCGGGGGGCTGGGGGCGGCAGCCCCCAGGGATGGGACGGGTAGGGGCGGCGGGGGCGGGATCCCTCATCATGAAGGCATGCGTGCTGCCCGTCTCATCAAAATGGTGCTGCTGCTTCAGTCCCGGCCCTCGATGACCGCCGCTGAGCTGGCCCGCGAGCTGGAAGTCTCCGAGCGGACCGTCACCCGGGACGCGCAGGCACTGTCGGAGGCGGGGGTCCCGGTGTACGCGGACCGAGGGCGGGCCGGCGGGTATCGGCTCGTCGGCGGGTACCGGACCCGGCTGACCGGGCTGGGCCGGAGCGAGGCGGAGGCGCTGTTCCTGAGCGGGGTCCCGGGCGCGTTGCGCGAGATGGGGTTGGAGGACGCGGCCTCGGCAGCCCGTCTGAAGGTGTCCGCGGCCCTGATGCCCTCCCTGTCCGATGCCTCGCACGCGGCGGCCCAGCGGTTCCACCTCGACGCCCCTGGCTGGTTCACCGAGCCCAAGACACCCGAACTGCTCCCCGCCGTAGCGGACGCGGTGTGGGACGACCGGAGGATGGTCGCGCGGTACCGGCGCGCGGACTCCGACGTCGAACGGGAACTGGAGCCGTACGGACTCGTCCTCAAGGCGGGTGTCTGGTACCTGTGCGCGCGGGTCGCCGCCGACCCCGATTCCTACCGGGTGTACCGCATCGACCGGTTCACAGCGGTGGAGCCGGGCGCCGAACGCTTCGTACGGGACCCGGATTTCGATCTTCCGGCGTTCTGGGAGGAACGGGCGGAGCAGTTCGCGAGGTCGATCCTGCGGGCGGAGGTGGTGGTGCGGCTGTCGGCGGACGGCGCGCGGAGACTGCCCTACGCCGTCGATCCGGTCGCCGCGCGGGAGGCGCTGGACGCCGCGGGCGAGCCGGACCCCGACGACGGGTGGGTGACGGTGACCCTCCCGGTGGAGTCCGAGGAGGTCGCCCACAGCCAGCTCGCGGGACTCGGCCCGGACGTGGAGGTACTGACTCCGGAGAGCCTGCGGGCACGTTTCACGAGCGACGCGCTACGGCTGACCAGTCTGTACCACCGCCCATAACGATCTGCCCCGCTCCAGGTGACAATCCGCTGCACTCCACGTGCGCACCACCCCTCCAGGCCCGATGCTTGACCCGTGATGGACGAGACGGAGTTCTGGGAGTTGGTGGACGCCACCCGCGAGGCCGCCGAGGGCGACCCCGAGGAGCAGGCCGACCTGCTCGTCGACCGGCTTCTGCTGCTGGACCCGGAGCTGGTCCTGGACTTCGCCCGGCATTTCGAGGCCCGTTACAACCGCGCGTACACCTGGGATCTGTGGGGTGCCGCGTGGGTGCTGCTGGGCGGGGCGAGCGACGACGCGTTCGACTACTTCCGGTGCTGGCTGATCGGCCAGGGCCGTGAGGTGTACGAGGGTGCCGTGCACGACCCCGACTCGCTGGCCGACCTCATCGACGACTTCGACGAGGAGATCGACGGCGACGGTGAGGAACTGGGGTACGCGGCGGACGAGGCGTACGAACAGCTCACCGGTGCCGTCGCCCCCGACCTGGGGATTCCCCCGGCACCCGCGGAGCCGCTGGGCGCGCGGCTCGACCTGGAGAACGAGGCCGTGCTGGCGGAACGGTTCCCGAAGCTGCGGGAAAGGTTCCAGGAGGAGTGAGCACGAGTGAGTGGGGTACGGCGATGGTGCCCTGTCCGTCGTCAGACCAGATCCCAGTGAGGTCACCGTGGCTCGAATACCGTACCCGGAGCGTTCCGCCGAGGCCGTGGACGCGCTTCCCACTCCGCTGAACGCGTTCCGCATGCTCTCCCACGCCCCTGATCTGACAGGTCCGGCCATCGAGTTGGCCATGGGCGTGCTCGGGTCGTCGATACCGGTGCGGTTGCGCGAGCTGGTGGTGGTGTCGGTGGCGGCCCAGACGGACTGCGCCTACGGGATCGTTCAGCACCGCCCGATCGCGCTCCACGCGGGGGTCACCGCCGACCAGTTGGCGGCGGTCGTCGAACTCCGGCGCGAGGAGGGCGAGTTCGACGAGGTCGAGTCGGCGCTGCTGACGGCGACGGAGGAGCTGCTGAGCCAACACACGCTCGCGGACGCCACGTTGGGCACACTCCGCAAGCATCTGACCGACCGTCAGGTGGTCGAGCTGATCACGACGGTCGGGTACTACACGATGCTCGCCGGTCTCCTGAACGGCCTGGGCGTGGACATCGATCCGGTGGGCGAGAAGTACCTGGGCCTGGGCCGGAGTTAGGACCTGTCCCGCTTCCTCTGATTCCTCCGCTTTCCCGTAACGACGGGTCGACCCACGTGTCACAGCGGTGTCCTGATGCCACTGAGGTCAGAACAACTGCCCGGCCGCGCCCCTCCTATGGAGCGACAACACCCGCTCGGTCCACCCCTCGGAGGGGTCATGTTCCCGATAGTTCGCCCGCGTTCCATGATTCTGCTCGGTGCCGCCCTCATCGTCGTACTGATCGGCGCGACGGTCGGCACCATGCTGCTGGTCGGAGAACAGGCCGAGGGCAAGGAACTCAACGACCCGGATCCGCAGGCGGTCAGTACGGTCACCGTCTGCTCGGACGTGAAGGTCCACGCGTGGGTCACGATGAACGTCGGGACGGTCGCCAAGCCCGACGACAAGTTCGTCGACTACGACGTCGACGCCACCCGGCACGACCACGACCCCTTCGGCCGCACCCTGGCCAAGGGCTGCAACAGCGCCGCCGGAGCCTTCAACTCCCGGCTGCAGTTCAGAGCCCCCGGCCTGAACAAGGGCCGCCCCCTCTATGTGACCGCGCCGGCCGACCGCCGCCACGTCCTGGTCCTCCGCCTCACGCAGCACGCGGACGGCACGGTCACCAGCACCCAGGAACTGGTCGCCGCACGCTGACGGCCGCGGCTGCCTACGCGGTGGTCCGGCGCCGGGTCGAGTCCGTGGAGATGTAGGCCTGCGTCTGGTCGGCCCGTACCGCGTGGTGCATCGGGGCCGCGTTGGCCTGGTCGAGCGCGGAGGCCGTGACGGCGGCCGGGCCGAGGATCACGGTCGCGACCGCGCAGACCACCGCCCAGGGGCCGCGGGCGGACTTGGCCCAACCGGCCGACTTCTCCGTGGTGTTGGTGTGACTGCTGTTCATTTTCCCCACCTCCAGTCAGTGCGTGTGCATGACGATAGGGAGCTTGTCTCGGGGGACCCGGTGAGTTGCCTGCGAGAAACCTGTGAGCGTACGGCGGCCGTGGTCAGGCGCGCAGCGCCGCCCGCACGAGGGCGATGCCGTTGAGCGACACGGGGGTTGGACCCGGTGTCGAAGGCGTCGCCGGGACCAGTCCCGCGCAGCGGCGGCAGATGCCCGTACGAACGCCTCGCGGCAACGGGTCACGGCACTCCCCGCACTCCACCAGGGTCTCAACCGGCTTGCGTGGAGGGGTGATTGCCGGAGTCCGCGCTTCCAGGCGGTACTGGACAAGGGCGGCCGGGGAGCGCACGGGGTGCGGCAGGTCGGCGGTGAGGGCCTGGTACAGGTCGGCCTCGCTCGCCCCGCGCGCCTGCCAGCGGGCGACGAGGGGCACGAGCCGTTCGATCTCACCGGCGCCGAGACGCAGGGCGGGGGTGCGGTCGCCGAGCCGGGCCAGGAAGTTCGCGGCGCCGGTCTCCAACTCGCCTGGCGGCGCGGGCTGGTTGGGGGTGTTTTCCTCGGTGTTCTCGCCCAAGGGGTATGCGCCGACAGCCTGGTCCGCCCCTGCCCCGACCGGCGGGTCCTGGCCACCCGGATCACTCGCATCAGGAGAGGGGCGTACGGTCCCGAACGCGGCGGCGATCTCCTCCGGCGTCGTCAACGCCACGTTGGATACGAGCACTTGGGTGGACCACTGGCCGGTCTCGGGGTTCTGGCTGCGCCGGGTGTGGAGGTAACCCTCTTCCTCCAGCTGCCGCCGCGCCTTGCGGACCGCGAGACGGCCTTCCGGCATCTTCTCGCCGATGGACTGCACGGTCTCCCTCGAACCCTCGGGGAGGGACAGCGCCCACTGGAGGAGACGAACGGCGGTCCCGTTGAGACGGGGATGCCGGATGATCTCGTTCGGGGTCTGGGAGAAGAAGCGGGCAGGCGGGATAGCATGCTGCAGCATCGCGGTGGACTCCAGATTCCACTCGTCGGTGTAGGCCCTCAGATTGGTGTTGGCGCACCGCTGAGGGCCGCTCCGTGTTGGCGCACGGAGGGTGAGGACGTGACTACTTTAGCGCCGACCTTGCGGCCAAGTTTACGAAAATCATCCACTCGTCCAGCGAAAACACCCCTTGCCGGACCCTGCCGGGGGGACCCTCTCCGTGAAGATGTGACACTTCGGGGCGGAGTGTCACATTTCTGTGGCCTACCTCCTGGGGCAGGGCGTGAGTCACTTCCCGCTGGCGAAGCCCACGAACGCCGCCCACTCGCCCAACGAAAACGCCAGCGTGGAACCGGACTTGGCCTTCGAGTCACGGATGTGGACCGTGGGTCGGGCTGATTCCAGGGCGACTTCGAGGCATTCGCCGCCCTCCGCGCCGCTGTACGACGACTTCCGCCATTCCAGGGCGACTTCGAGGCAGTCACCGCCCTGGCTACCGCTGTAGCTGGACTTGAACCAATTCAGGTCGGCGGTCATAGCTCCCCTGCCATCTGTTCGATCAACTTCGCGGAGTCACCTGGGGTCAGGGCCTGCGTCCGGATCATGCCATACCGCGTGAGCAGGACACTGACCTCGTCTCGGTCGTCCACCAGGCGCCCGTTTCCCTGTGCCTCAAGCCACGCGACCCACTGCCGTTTGGGCGTTTCCAGGAGGGTCATCGGGCCGTCCACTCCAGCATGCGCCTCATACAGCATCGGCATGACCTGGAGGGACACGTTGCGCCTGGCGCCGAGTTCCAGCAACCACTCCAACTGCCGCTTGAGGACCGCCACTCCGCCGACTGGGCGCCGTAGAACCCACTCCTCGATCACCAGCGCAATCGAAGCAGCGGGGGTGCGAGACAGAAGTGCCTGCCGGGAGAGCCGTGCATCCAGCCTGCGTTCGATCTCCGCGTCCTCCAACATCGGGAATCGTGCGTCGAGCACGGCACGCGTGTACTCCTCTGTCTGCACGAGACCATGCACGAGGTGTGTGTTGTATGTGCAGAGGCTGACCGCCTCGGCCTCACGGTCCGCGTACTCACCGAACCACGACGGGTGCAGGTTCCGTTCCAGATGCTCCGCCGCGGATTCGATAGTCGTCCGCTGCCCCAGAAACTCCGCCGCCCGGGCGATGAACCGCGCACTCGGCATCCGTTCCCCGCGCTCGACCATCGCCACCTGCGAGGCCGAGTAGCCCACAGCTACCCCGAGTTGCTCCCGCGTGCGCCCCAGTTCCTCCCGAAGCGACCGTGTCACCGCACCGAACATCCGCATGCTCGGCGACCCTTCGCCACCCTCCTGCACAACCAACCCCCTTGCCTGCACACTTCACTGTGTGCTGCTGTCAGCCCTGTTCAGGCTAGCCACACATCACCCACCGTGAGGGCATGCACACGCAATCGCCCCCTGAAGTGGTGCTCCAACTCCTCGCGGAACCAGAGGGGTTCGCCGCCGCACGCCAAGCCGTCCGGGAGCAGCTCACCGCCTGGGGGTACCCCGAACTCGCCGACGGCGCGACGCTCTGCGTGACGGAGATGCTCGCCAACGTCCACCGCCACGTGAAGTCCCCGGCGTGCGAACTGCGCCTCCGTACCCTCCCGGAAGGCGGGGTTCGGGTGGCCGTCGCCGATCGTTCGCCCGAACTGCCCGTCTGGTACACCGAACCCGACTGGGATACGGAGAGCGGACGGGGCATCTTCCTGATCGCGTCCGTGGCGAGCCAGTGGGGTGTCACGCCCAGGCAGGGCCGACGCGGCAAACAGGTGTGGGCGGAGTTCACAGCAGTGAAGTCTTGACCCGCCCGGTGAACCCCGGCTTACGGTGGCCGCCGCCGAACAGGAGCGTCGCGCCCATGACCAGCCCGTACGTGAAGGGGATCACCCGCGAGGAACACCTCGGCCATCTCCGGCTGCACCCGGACGCGAGCCATCTCCAGATCCCCGAGTGGGCCGACGTGAAGCCCGACTGGACGGCGGAGAGCGTCGGTTGGTTCGAGGGGGACGCGCTGGTCGCCGTAGCGCTCGTGCTGTACCGGGCGTTCCCCGGCACCGGGCGCTGTCTCGCCTACCTCCCCGACGGCCCCGCGATCGACTGGCACAGCCAGCGCCCGGAACGGTACCTGGACCCCCTGATCGCACACCTGGAGAAGGAGGGCGCGTTCTCGGTCCGTATCGGCCCACCGCTCGTCGTCCGGCACTGGGACGCGGCCACCGTCGCGGCGGGCGTCGCCGACCCCTCCGTACGGCATCTGCGGGATCTGCCCACGGACGGCATCGACGGCTACGCGCTGGACACGGCGGAACGGCTCCGGCACCTCGGCTGGCGGCGGTGCAAGGAGGAGGACGGCAGCGGGTTCGGCCTCGGCCAGCCGCGCTACGGCTGCCAAATCCCCCTGACCGGGCGGTCGGTGAACGAACTGCGCGCCGCCCTCTCCACCCACTGGTTGCAGTCGCTGCAGACGGCAGAAGCCGGCGGGGTCGGAGTCTTCTGGGGTTCGGCCGACGACCTGCCCGCGTTCCACCGCCTGTACCGGGCCACTGCGGAACGGGACGGCTTCAAGCCCCGCCCCCTGGACTACTTCCGGCGCATGTGGCAGGCGCTGAACGCCGAAGAATCCGACCGCCTACGCATCTACCTCGCCGAGTACGACGACGAGGTCCTGTCCTCCGCCCTGATGATCAGCACCGGCCCCCGCGTCTGGCACTCCTACCCCGCCTCCGGCCGCCGCGGCCGCGAACTCCGCCCCAGCAGCCTGTTGTTGTGGCGGATGCTGTGCGAGGCCTTGGACTCGGGCGCGGAGACGTACGACCTCCGCTCCATCACCCCGTCCCTGATAGCCGACGACCGCCTCGTCGGCCGCCTCCTCTTCAAGACCGGCGCGGGCGGCCGAGCAGTGGAGTACCTAGGCGAATGGGAACGCCCGGTGGGGAGTCAAGGGAAGGTCCTGCAACGGGCGTTGAGCGTCTACCTGGCCCGCAGGTAGACGGGCGGGCGAAGCCCCGCCCTTCAGGGGCGCGGGGAACTGCGCGACCAGCCCCCACCGGGCCCGCACCCGACACTCAACCCTCAACGCCCCTGCAACCGCGCAGCCGACTCCCGCACTTCCGGAAGCCGAGCCAACAACGCCGCCCCCGGGCAACTCGTCATGTACCCGTCCTTGTGCCCCGCCAGGGCAGGCAGCACCGCCGTCGCACCGCTGGCATACCGGCTGAGGCTGTTGCTGGACACGAGCCGCGCCTTCGCCCGCGGATCCACATCCGCGAGCCCCAGCTTCCAAGCGGCCAGCGCGGCGATCGCATCGGTCATCACCTTCGGCACCGCCATCCCCGCCGTGAACGTCCCGATCGCCGCGATCCCCGCCGTACGGTGGTTGAACCCCTGCGTGTGCGCCCCGGTGACGGCCCGGTCGACACCCCCCGCCCGCCCCTCGTAGATCGTCCCGCAGTGGTCGACGAGGAAGTTGTACCCGATGTCGTCCCAGTCCCGGACCCCGGTCTGGCCGGCGTACAGGTAGCGGATGATGCGGGGCGCGTCCGCGCAGTCGTACCCGTTCGGCGAGTCCGTGTGGTGGACGAAGACGGCGACGACCTTGTCGTCGTAGCGCGGCGGCGGCTGCGCGTGCCGGGAGAGGGCGTCCAGCCAGGCCGAGCGCGGCACGATGCGCGGCTTGGGCGCGGTGTGCGCGAGGGCGGCGAGCCGGGCCGCGACGGGTGGCCGTACGGCGGCGGTCGTGGCCCTGCGCCCGATGCCGTTCGCGCACAGGGCCAGCACCAGGACGGCGGCGAGACCGGGCAGGCAGGCCAGCAGAACGACCGCCGCGCGGGGTATTCGTACCCGCGGCCGTCGTCTTCGTGCACCCGGCGTTCTTCTCAGGACACGCATGGTCACACTCTCGGCCGGAAACACTCAGCCCGCGATGTGTGCTGTGCCACCCGGTGGAACCATCGTCCTGGTCCGGCACGTTTCTGGGGGTACACGCACGCGTGGTGGGTTGGGTTCACGGGGGCCACGCGCGCGTAACTGATCAGTGGGCCCGTTCCTCGCGTACTAAGGGTTCCGAGAGAAAGGCGGCTCCGTGGACCTGCTCGACCTGCTGTTGTTGCTGGTGATCCTCGCCTACGCGGCGTCCGGCTACCGGCGCGGCCTCGTCGCCGGATGTGTGTCGCTCGCCGGGTTCGTGGGCGGTGCGGTCATCGGCGTGTGGGTGCTGCCGTGGGTGATGGACCTGGTGACTCCGGGGACGACGACGGCGACGGTGACCGCCGTGCTCACGGTGCTGACCCCGGCGGTGGTCGGGCACGAACTGGCGGGGCGGCTCGCGCTGAAGCTGCGCAAGGAGCTGGACCAGGGGCCGCTGCGGGTGGCCGACGGGATCGGCGGGGCCGCGGCGAACTCGGTGGCGGTGATGATCGTCGCGTGGGTGGCCGCGAGCGTGCTGGGCGCGTCCTCGTCCGCGACGGTCACGACGGCGATCCAGGACTCGAAGCTGCTGGGCAGCGTGCAGAAGCTGATGCCGGACACGACGCCGACATGGTTCTCGCGGGCCACCTCCGCGCTCACCGAGGCGGGCTTCCCGCAGGTCTTCAACCCGTTCGAGAACGAGTCGACGGCCGAGGTCGCCAAGCCCACCGGCGACAGCGTCACCACCGCCGCGACGAACGCCGCCAAGCTGAGCACGGTCAAGATCGAGGGTTCCTCGGGCACCCAGGGCCGCGAGGGCAGCGGCTTCGTGTACGCCCCGCAGCACGTGATGACCAACGCGCACGTGGTGGCGGGCATCGACGACCCGACCGTCCGCATCGGCGGGGTCGGGCGGTCGTACGAGGCACGGGTGGTCCTCTTCGACCCGCAGAAGGATGTCGCCGTGCTGTACGTGCCGGGGCTGTCCGCGCCCGTGCTGAGCTTCGACGACAGCGCGGCCCGCGGCGACTCGGCGGTGGTCGCCGGCTATCCCCAGGACGGTGACCTGAACCTCCAGGCCGCGACCGTCGCCAACCGCGTGAACGCGACCGGCCAGAACATCTACAGCAACGGGACGGTCACCCGCGAGATCTACTCGATCCGCTCCACGGTCCGCCCCGGCAACTCCGGCGGCCCCCTCCTGACGACCGGCGGCAAGGTCTACGGCGTCGTCTTCGCCCGCTCCACCTCGGACAACGAGACGGGGTACGTGCTGACGGCCGACGAGGTCTCCGGGGACGCGCGACGGGCGGCGACCGCGACGGCCCAGGTCGACACGGGCAACCTGGTCACGTCGTAGGCACAACAGGTCACAGCGCGCGGCCCATGAAGACGTCGTCGACGTACTTCCCGTCGAGCAGGAACTCCTCGGGCAGTACGCCCTCGACGGCGAAGCCCTCGGCCTCGTAGAGCTTCCGGGCCGGGGTGTTGTGCCCGAGCACGCGCAACGTGAGCCGGCGTGCGCCCCTGCGCCGTGCCTCCTCGACGGCGGCCCGGATCAACGCCCGGCCGACCCCGTGCCCGCGCGCCTCGTCGGCGACGGCGAGCCCCTGGATCTGCCGGACGTGGGCGTTGCAGGCCAGCTCGGTGGGAAAGGCCAGCCTGATGTAGCCGACGATCCGGCGGTCCAGTTCGGCGACCAGATGGTCGTCGGGCGCGTGCCGGGCGTCGAAGAAGGGGGCGTACGGCGGCTGCGGGCGGGGCATGACCGCGTGCAGGTGGGACCAGGTTGCGCGGTCCAGTGCGCCGAGTTCCTCGTCGTCGTCGGGCAGGGCTGTGCGTATGTTCGGCTCGGACATGTGGGCCAGGGTACGGCGGGGTCGGCGCGGTCCTCATGGGGGTTTTATGGATCAACGAGGCAGGATGGGCGCCATGGAACGCTCGCGAATCGCGGTGACCGGCGCCTCCGGTCTCATCGGCAGCGCACTGGTCCGGTCCCTGACCGCCGACGGGCACGAGGTGGTGCGCCTGGTACGGCACGGCGCCCGGGGCGCGGACGAGGTGTGCTGGGACCCCGAGGGGCAGTACGTGGACGCGGCCGGGCTCGACGGCTGCGACGCCGTGGTCAACCTGGCCGGTGCCGGGGTCGGCGACCACCGCTGGACGGACGCCTACAAGAAGACCGTCCGCGACAGCCGCGTGCTCGGCACGGCGGCCCTCGCGGAGGCCGTCGCCGCGCTGGACCGGCCGCCGCGGGTGTGGGTGAACGGCAGCGCGATCGGCTTCTACGGAGAGACCGGCGACCGTGCCGTGGATGAATCGGCGCCTCCTGGGGACGGCTTTCTGCCGTCGCTGTGCGTGGAGTGGGAGGAGGCCACCGCACCCGTGCGGGAGGCGGGCGTACGGACGGTGTTCGCGCGGACCGGGCTGGTCGTGGCGCGCGAGGGCGGGGCGTGGGCCAAGCTGTTCCCCCTCTACAAGGCGGGCCTGGGCGGGCGGTTCGGCGACGGGCGGCAGTACTGGTCGTTCGTCGCGCTGCACGACGAGGTGGCGGCGATCCGGCATCTCATCGACACGGACGGGCTGTCCGGCCCCTTCAATCTCACCGCGCCGAACCCGGTGACGAACCGTGAGATCGCGGCGGCGATGGGGCGTGTGCTGAGCCGCCCGTCCCTCTTCACGGTGCCGGCGCCCGCGCTAAAGCTGGTCCTCGGCGAGATGTCGGGGGATGTGCTGGGGAGTCAACGGGTGCTGCCGAAGCGGCTGTTGGAGTCGGGGTTCACGTTCGCGTTCCCGGAGATCGAGGGGGCGATCCGGGCGGCGCTGTGAACGCCTGAGACCTCGGGGCGTCCGATGATGCCCGATGATGACGCTCGGCGACCGTATGCGACCGCCGTGCGACCGTGCCCTGCGTATGCGCGACTGCCCTTGACCGATCACGGCCCTAACCTCGACCCGAACTCGGGTATCCCTGGAGGCTGTTGGGGGCATGACGACTCCACCGGCCGCGCAACCTCTAGGAGGGGCACGTGCTTGAGCCCGCGTACCAGGCGGACGTCGTCGTCGTGGGAGCCGGGGTCGCCGGACTCGCCGCGGCGCATCGGCTGATCAGCGCAGGAGTAACGACCGCAGTCCTGGAGGCCGCCCCTTACGTGGGGGGCCGTATGTCGACCGAGAAGGTCGACGGGTTCCGGCTCGACCGGATCGGACAGTTCCTGTCCACCTCGTACCCCGAACTGCGCCTGACCCCGGGCCTCGACGCCCTGGTGCTGCGCCCCTTCGCCCCCGGGGTCCTCCTCCACAGCGACGGCCGCCACCACCACGCGGGCACCCCGGCGCCCGGAGGGAGCGCACGGGGCGCATTCCACGCCGTACGCGCCCTGGCGAGCGCCCCCAGGTCGGGGACGGGACGGAAGGGTCCTCTGTGGAACGGACCGGCGACGCGAGGCCGGGCCGGCTTCTCGTGGGGCGGGCCGGTGGCAAGGGGCCGCGGGGGCGCCTCCTGGGCCGCGGCGGCACCCGGGGGCGGGGCGGCACTTGGGGACCGTACGTCAGGTGCCTCCGGGGACGGGGCCGGACCGGACCAGGCCGCGGCCCGGGGCGCGCTCAGGGGCCGGGCGGGTTCTTCCTGGGGCGGTCCGGCGCTCAGGGACCGAGCAGGGTCCACCTGGAACGGTCTCGCGCCCAAGGGCCGAACAGGTCCCTCCTGGAGCGCGCTCACACCCCGCAACCGCGCGGACTCCTCCTGGGGCGGCCCCGCGCTCAAGGACCGGTCCGCGGCGGTCACCCCGGGTTCCTCGACCGTGCCCAGGCCCCGCTCCACCGCCCCCCTCGGCGGCCCCGTCGACCAGGCTCGGCTCGGCACCGCGCTGACGCGGCTCGCGGGCACGCCGGTCGAACGCCTGCTGTCCCGGCCCGAGTTGGCGGCCGGGCAGGCGCTCGCGGCACGCGGGGTGCCCGCGCGGACCATCGACGGGTTTCTGCGCCCCCTGCTCGCCGCGCTGCTGTGCGACCCGGAGTTGACGACCTCCAGCCGGTGCGCCGACCTCGCGCTGCGGGCCTTCGCGGGCGGGCGGCTGTGTCTGCCGGAGGGGGGCGCGGAGATGCTGCCCGAGGTGCTCGCCGCCGCGCTGCCGCCGGGCACCGTGCACACCGGCGTGCGCGTGACGGCCGTATCGACGACGTCGGTGACCACCGCCGAGCACGGCGAGATCCGCTGCCGGGCGGTGCTGGTCGCGACGGACGCGCGCGCGGCGGCCGAACTCCTGCCCGGCCTGCGCGTACCGGACTTCCACCCGGTGACGGTGGTCCACCACACGACCGACGACCCGCCCACGACCGGCGCCGCCCTCCTCCTGGACTCCGACCGCGGCGGCCCGGTCGCCCACACCGCGATCATCAGCGAGGTCGACCCGAGCCGCGCACCGGCCGGCCGCGCCCTCGTCTCCTCAACGGTCCTCGGCCCTCCCCCACCGGACGTCGAGACCGCCGTACGCATGCATCTGTCCCGCCTCTACGGCACCTCGACCACCCGCTGGGAAACCCTCGCCGTCCACCACACCCCCACGGCGGTCCCCGTCATGCGCCCACCGCACGATCTACGGCGCCCCGTACGCCTGTTGGCCGGCCTGTACGTCTGCGGCGACCACCGGGACACGAGCACGGTCCAGGGCGCCCTGCACTCCGGCCACCGGGCGTCGTCGGCGATCCTGGCGGACCTGGGCGCGGCAGGTTCGATGCACATGGCCGACCCTCTGCCAACAACCCAGGCCGCCTGAATTCCCTTAGGGGCGCGGGGAACTGCGCGGCCGGCCACGACGGCGCCGCGCAGTCCCCAACTCACAGCCACCCATGCCTCACCCGAACGCGGCGACCTTGTCGCGATACCCCCGCACCGGCGCCGCGTCCTTGTACGGCTCAAGCCGCCGCTCGAAGTCCCGCACGTACTCGACCGCCCGAACCGACCGCATCTCCACGGCCTGCCCCGCCGCCTCCGCCCCCAACGCACACGCCTGGTCAAGCTCACCGAGCCCAAGCCGGGCGGAGGCAAGGACAACCCGGCAGAACAGCCGACTTCGGGCGAACGCGGGCGCCCGCAACTGCAACGACCGCTCCGCGTGCTGCGCAGCCGCCCGGAACTGCTGCAGATCCCGATGCGCGTGCCCGAACTCGTCGGCGAGCTGCGCCTCGTCGAAGAACCGCGCCCAGTAAGGCACTTCGTCCCCCGCCCGCGCCGTCTCAAGGGCGCGCTCGGCCCGCACGAGCGCCGACGTGCACGCCCGCACCTCCCCCAGCACCCCGTGCGCCCGCGCCTCCACGGAGTGCAGCAACGACTGCACGACGGGCGGCGCGCTGGTCCCGACCCCCTGCTGGGCGACCCGCGCGAGCTGTACGGCCTCGCGTCCGTGCCCGAGGTAGACGGCCTGCCGGCTCATGGTCATGAGCACGTACGAGCCGTAGGCCCGGTCCCCGGCGGCCTGCGAGAGCCGCAGCGCCTGCACGAAGTACCGCTGCGCGAGCCCGTGCGCGGCGATGTCGTACGACGTCCAGCCCGCGAGCCGGGTGAGGTCGGCCGCCGCGGCGAACAGGCGCCGGCCGGTCTGCTCGCCGTAGGTGCCGCGCAGCATCGGCTCGGTCTCGTGCTCCAGGTAGCGCACGAGCGCCTGCCGGGCGTGGCCGCCGCCGTAGGCGTTGTCGAGGGTGCGGAAGAGTTCGCCGACCGAGCGGAGCGCGGAGATGTCGCCGCCGGTGACCTTCTGGCCGGGGCCGCGCTCGCCCTGGCCGCGCTGGCGGGGTACGGCGGGGCGGCCCTGCGGGGGCACCCGGTTCGCGGGTTCGGCGCGGCCCACGCGGTCGTCGGCGCGGCCGATGAGCCAGTCCCGGCTGGGCACCACGAGCCCGGCCGGGGTGAAGGCGATCTTGCGGAGTTCGGCGTGGCTGCCGGAGTCCTTGCGCCACAGCCCGCTGACGATGTCGACGGCCTCCTCGGGGGTCGCGGCGAATTCGAGCCCGGCGTACACCGGCGCGCAGGCGTCGAGCCCGAGGTCCTGGGCGGTGAGCCGGCGGCCGAGCCGGCGGGTGAAGACCTCGGCGATGAGGGCGGGCGTGGTGCCTCTGGGCTGCTGTCCGCGCAGCCACCGGGTGACGGATGTCTTGTCGTATCTGAGATCGAGTCCGTGCTCCAGACCGAGCTGGTCCACGCGACGGGCGAGACCTGCGTTGGAGAACCCCGCTTCTGCGATGAGCGCGGCGAGCTGACGGTTGGGAGTGCGCTGCGCGGGTCGTTCCGTCATCTGCGGTGCGGTCTCCTGCCTTTCGGGCCCCAGCAGGGGCCGATGCGGCCACTGCCTGCCCGGATTGCCTGTGAGCAGCCCTTTTGGCCTCGTGAACGGCGCGAATGTAGCGGAGCGTAAGCATCCCGTCGCACATTCCGACGTGCATTCATCCGATCGTGTGAGGATTGGTCGTAGGGCTGACGGTCCCGGCCGCCCGGTGGGCTGTCAGCGGTCGGTCGTACAGTGGCGTAGGCATGTTTCGTGCCTTACGACTCATAGGTGCTGCTGAGGAGGCGCTTGCCGTGGGTGAGTTGCGGTTCGTCCGGATGGGCTTCGGCGCGGAGGCCGTCGAGTACCAGGAGGCGTGGGACGAGCAGCGCCGGGTGCACGCGGCCCGCTTCGCGGACGAGGTCCCCGACACCGTGCTGCTCCTGGAGCACCCGCCGGTCTACACGGCGGGCCGCCGCACGCAGGACAACGAGCGCCCGCTGGACGGCACCCCGGTCATCGACGTGGACCGCGGCGGCAAGATCACCTGGCACGGCCCGGGCCAGCTGGTCGGCTACCCGATCCAGCAGCTGCCCCGCCCGGTGGACGTCGTCGCGCACGTACGACGCCTGGAGGAGGCGCTGATCCGGGTGTGCGCGGAGTTCGGCGTGGAGACCAGCCGGGTCGAGGGCCGCAGCGGGGTCTGGATCCTCGGTGACCCGGTCGATCAACGTCCGTCGATCGGCGGCCTGTCCCTGGACTTCGACCCCCGTCTGCAGGACGAGGAGTTCGACCCGCGGATGAACGGCCCGGAGTACGCGCCGTCGAACGCCGGCCAGCGCCGCGAGGACCGCAAGATCGCCGCGATCGGCATCCGCGTCGCCAAGGGCGTCACGATGCACGGCTTCGCGCTGAACGTGAACCCGGACAACCGCTGGTTCGACCGCATCATCCCGTGCGGGATCCGCGACGCGGGGGTCGCCTCGCTCGCCGCCGAGCTGGGCCGGGACGTGACGATCGGTGAGGTGCTGCCGGTGGTCGAGCGGCACCTGAAGGACGTACTGGAGCACGCGGACCTGAAGCCCCGGGAGATCGAGAAGGCGACCGCCTGACCCGGGAATGTGACTTTGCGCTCTGAGGTTGGCCTCAAGGCGGGGGTCGGAAATCACGGGCGTACCCTGGTGTACGCCGAAGAATCGAAGCTACAGGGAGCCGATGTGTCCGCAGTCGCACCCGACGGACGCAAGATGCTGCGCCTGGAGGTCCGGAACGCCCAGACCCCCATCGAGCGCAAGCCCGAGTGGATCAAGACCCGGGCGAAAATGGGTCCCGAGTACACGAAGATGCAGGCGCTCGTGAAGAGCGAGGGTCTGCACACGGTCTGCCAGGAAGCCGGCTGCCCCAACATCTACGAGTGCTGGGAGGACCGCGAGGCGACCTTCCTCATCGGCGGCGACCAGTGCACGCGGCGCTGCGACTTCTGCCAGATCGACACCGGCAAGCCCGAGGCCCTGGACCGCGACGAACCGCGCCGGGTCGGCGAGTCCGTCGTCACCATGGACCTGAACTACGCCACGATCACCGGCGTCGCCCGCGACGACCTGGAGGACGGCGGCGCCTGGCTGTACGCCGAGACGGTCCGCCAGATCCACCAGCAGACGGAGTCCCGCGAGGCCGGCCGCACCAAGGTCGAACTCCTCGCCCCCGACTTCAACGCGGTCCCGGAGCAGCTCGCCGAGGTCTTCTCCTCGCGCCCCGAGGTCTTCGCGCACAACGTCGAGACGGTCCCCCGCATCTTCAAGCGCATCCGCCCCGGCTTCCGCTACGACCGCTCGCTCAAGGTCATCACCGAGGCCCGCGACTACGGTCTCGTCACCAAGTCGAACCTGATCCTCGGCATGGGCGAGACCCGCGAGGAGGTCAGCGAGGCGCTGCGCCAACTGCACGAGGCGGGCTGCGAGTTGGTCACCATCACGCAGTACCTGCGGCCGTCCGTACGGCACCACCCCGTGGAGCGCTGGGTGAAGCCGCACGAGTTCGTGGAGCTGAAGGAGGAGGCCGACCAGATCGGCTTCTCCGGCGTCATGTCCGGCCCGCTGGTGCGCTCGTCGTACCGCGCCGGGCGCCTCTACCAGATGGCGATCGAGAAGCGGGGCGCGTATGTGGCCTCGCAGGCGGTGTGACCCGCCCGGTCCCAGTCCGGCTACGGCTGTGTGAATTCGCGCACAAGTGGCTACTCACGGGTAGCACCGCGCTAGGACGCGGTCCTGACCGTCCTCCCAGTTGAGGGCGTCCATCAGGGCCGCGTCAGCGTTTGGGCCCCACGCATCAAGGCTTCATTGGCGTTTGACCGGTCGGTCACGCCCTGGTAACACCAAACAGTGACACTGGGTTTACAGCACGTAGACCCATACCCAGAGCCGTTCCGAGGGGGGACCTCCACGATGCAGGCCGCGCCCGTCCGTGCCACCGCCATCCCGTCCGTCACCGACGCCCTGCGCGCGGTCGAGTCGCTGCTGCTGAGCAGCGGCCAGCGCACCGCCCGCCGCAACGCGTGGACCTCCGTCCTGGAGGACCGCCGCCGCGCCAAGGACCGGGTCGAGGCACAGCTCGTCATCGAGCAGGCCCTGATCTCGCACTCCTGAAGCCCCACGCGCCGAATCTCCACCCTGCGGGCACCGCCGTCGTCGGCGCTCCCGCGGGCACGTAGACTTCCTCGCATGGCGAGGAAGGACACGACAGCGGAAAACGCTGCGAACCCCGGGCGACTCAAGCAGATCGCTCTGACGTACAAGATGACGCGCAAGGCCGACAAGACGATCGGTCTTGTACTCGCGGCTGTCGGAATTGCCACCTTCGGTGTCTTCCTCGCGATCGGCTTCTTGCTCGGTCACCCCATCTATCTGGGCATTCTCGGCCTGCTGCTCGCCTTCCTCGCGGCGGCGATCGTCTTCGGACGACGCGCCGAGCGGGCGGCGTTCGGGCAGATGGAGGGCCAGCCGGGCGCGGCCGCGGCGGTACTGGACAACATCGGCCGGGGCTGGACGACGACTCCGGCGGTGGCGATGAACCGCAGCCAGGACGTGGTGCACCGCGCGGTCGGCAAGGCCGGCATCGTCCTGGTCGCCGAGGGCAACCCGAACCGGGTGAAGTCCCTGCTGGCCGCCGAGAAGAAGAAGATGAACCGCATCGTCGCGGACGTCCCGGTGCACGACGTGATGGTCGGCACGGGCGAGGGCCAGATCCCGTTGAAGAAGGTCCGCACGACGATGCTGAAGCTCCCGCGCGTCCTGACCGGCCCGCAGGTGACAGCGACCAACGACCGCCTGCGCGCGATGGGCGACCTGATGAGCAACATGCCACTCCCCAAGGGCCCGATGCCGAAGGGCATGAAGCTGCCCAAGGGCGGCGGCGGCAAGGCCCGCTGACACCTCCGTATTTCGACTCCTACGACGTTGGGGGCACCCGGATCACTCCGGGTGCCCCCAACGTCGTAGGACCGCTACTAGCGGCTTGCCGTCCTCTCCGGCTTGGCAGTCCCCAGCACGTCTCATACACACGTAGTGGGCCGGGCGCCCTCAGACGGACGCCCGGCCCACTCGATCCCGCCTGCCTGTCGGCGGGCCGTCCTCTAACCGAGCCGCCCCGCGGGCACGGCCGCGTCCCCGTGCCACTTCTTGTGCACCCACAGCCGCTCCCCGGCCAACTCCGTCTGCGCCCAGGTGCCGGACAGGGTCCCGATCGCCGTGCCCTGCGGCAGCCGTGCGATGACCTTGGTCGGCTTCACGCCGCCGAACCGTCCGTACTCCAGCACCACGAGACCCCGGTCGGTCGCGAGCAGCACCCGCCGTGTCGTCAACAACGCGGCGATCACGGCCCCGGCCAGTGCGCCGAGCACACCCCCGAGCGCCCCGACCCCGCTCGACGCCCCCGCGGCAACGGCCACGGCCCGGACCCCGATCAGCCCCACCACGACAAACCCGACCTGCGCCCAGGGATTGATCCCACCCTGAGCCAACAAGACCCGCTCCACACGCTCACCGGGCTCCAGGAGCCCTTGCGAACGCTCAATAACGCTGGTCGATATCTTCGGTGTCATGAAGCGTCATCCAATCGATCAAATAAACGTCAATCCAGGAGCTCCGGCCGGAGGTATTTCCGGTCAGAGATCTGTATTCACTGGGCCGGACAACTGCCCAGCCGTCAGCTGAAGGGGAATTCTTCGGGAACTGTGACAAGACCCGCCTGCAACCGCACCGTCAGATCAATTCCCGACTTCCCTGCCGCATCAAGTGCCCGCTTCACCCGCTGATCGGCTGCCGAATCGGATGTCATCACATGGATCCGCGAAGAACCATCCGGCAAATAAGTGAGGTGCGGCTCAACATAGACTGCAACATCACTCCCCAGCCACCACGACGTCTCTCGCGATGAAGCGCACTCCACTTTGGACAGTCCGTCCAGATCACCCAGAGCATCCAGCGCCTCACTCGCATGACCGTCACACAGCGCAGACCTCTGCCACCCGATGAGATCGATCCACATGGCGCTTGACTCGACTAGACGGTACACATCGGTATGCCACGGCAGAAATTCTCCCGCCCATGACACTCCGAAGTATCCATCTGCCCTGCAGACGAGTCCGCATTGGACGAACTGCGGCTCCGCGAAGTTGAAAATCCATTCGCCGGCACCAGACTGCCATGGTTTCCCAGACTTGACACCGAGCCGAATCCAACCCTGCAACTCGCCCCCCTGTACGGGAAACGAAATCCCACCGAATTCCCGTTCGTGAGAGAGGATGGCGTCTCTGACCCGGCGAGGAGCATCGGATGAAATTACAGGAGCAGGTCGCGAAACCCTCCTCCCCCAGAGATCCAGGAAACAGCGAGCCTTGGGCGTCAATTCAGCCATCACTTGCCCTACTCACTTCTTTCCGTCAAGAAAATCGAAGAGCGCTCTACATGAAGGACACTTCGGATAGAGCTCTCCATGCACCTCGGGCCCGTACTCCTGGGTGCCACCCATGACCTTGACAGTCGTCGCCTTGGTTCCTGTCAGATCCGCACCCTGCAGTTCCAACTGACACAGTGCCCCAATCTCAGAACACCCTCTGTGGTGCCCTGTCGCTTCCGCCGCAGTGCGCACCTGGGGTGTGAGCGCAGAAGGCGCTCGCGCACCGCTGACGCCGTACCCGACCGTCCCGTCCGCCGAAACGATTTCACTGGCCGCATTGGTACTGCCGATATTTTCGTCAGCACTATCGAGTACATCGGTGTCACGGCCAGCGTCTACGCCCACGTCCGCCTCCGTCTCCAACGCCAAGCCATCGATACCCTCAACGACGCGCTCAACGCCGGGAGTGATGACTCTGGCGGCTCACCTTGCGCCGCAGGCGTCCACTGACGGTGCCGTCAGCGTTGCCAGCATCCTTGCCGGCGGGGCTTTCACGGTTCAGCGCACCGCTAGAGTTCCCAGTTGCTAAGTGCGACAACCTCTTCGACGGAAGGTGCCAGCCTCGCGCCAAATTCGGTCGATGATGCCTGGATTTGATTCACCGATGAGGCGCTGGGTGCACCTTGCCTAGAAGCTTCTGCCTCGCGAGCTAGAAGCTCAATTACTTCACGCTCTGCACCAATCTCCATTTGAACCAGAGGACCCGCCGGCGGGGCTGGGTCGCCATATCTCAGGATCACGGGCTTCTCTCCTCCCATCTTGAAGTCGAGCATGGAGAGCAACGACCTGATGGTGTTGATAGCCATCTCAGTCTTTGCGGCGGACGGCCTCAACGAAACCGCGAGAGCGATTCCGACCAACGCCACGGATTGAGCCACATAGAACTCGGGTCGAGAGGAATCATCCTCGCCATCCTGAGATTCCATCTCCAGCTCATCCAGCGCCTCAGCACACGCGTCCTGAGTGGAATCGCCAGCAGCAGCCGCCCAGACAAGCCCGAGCGAGGCATCGACCCACTGGGACTGTTCCGATCCACCGAGGGCTCGGCAGAAGGCAGCACCTCGCTCCGCCGCTGCGGCGCAGATCAGCACCAGTTCAGAGTCCGATGCATTCGAAATTGCCTGCAGTTCCGGTGAAATCGTCATTTCTCTCTAGTCTCCAGTGGCCCAGAAGATCGTGAATGGTGAGTTCTGTGCAGCGTGACCACGTATCCCTGCACCACCCACTGCCACCCCCCGAACGTTCAGCATGGGAGAACAGATGGCGACGCAGAAGTTTCTCGACGCTGCACCAAACACAGCATGCTCATTGGGACCCAAACTGCTAAGAATCCCTTGTTCTGCGTGCCCAGCAGCCTGCACGAACTCTTCTCCCGGTCGAAGTGTCCAGCCGGAAGGCATAGCTCCATCGCCGTTGATGCCGATGCGATTGACGAACGTCTTCGTTTCTGAGTTAAAGACACCAATGACAGCCGTGGTGCCCTTCACATCCGCCATGAAGTAGTCATTGCGGGATGCCTGCAGCTCGTCCGCACGGCCGAGAGCTAGCATTGCATCATCTTCAGTTGCAACGCCAGGACCACAGTTGTGAACCAGAACCGGTGTGGCCCCCGCGAGCACATAGTACGTGTGCTTGTCGCTCACCCCGAGGTTGTGGACCGTCGTTGTTTCGGTCCAGCGCTTCAGTGCCGTGATCTGAATTCGGGTGCCGGCACTGGTCTGGAGCCATTCGCCGGCGGTCAGGTCGGTGGCGTCGAGCCATTCGCCCAGAGCCGGGACCCAGAAGGGGTGGTTGTCCGTGGCCGTGACGGTGGCCGTCTCGTCGCCCTCGTCTCCGTCCGTGTCGACGGTGATCTTGACGAGGTGCTTGATTCCCTTGCCGAGGATGGTCGTCGTGACGGCTTCGGTCGTGGTCTCGCCGGTCTCGGGGTCGGTGGCGGTGACCTCGTCGCCCAGTTCGAGTTCCTCGATCGGCTCGGTGCTGCCGTCGGCCATCAGGACGAGCGTGCCGGTGGTGAAACTGTTCAGGCAGCTCTTGTTGCCCAGAACCTTCTTGGCCACCTCGATGGCCTTCTGGCCCAGCCCTGTCTTCGCCAGCGCCTTGACGCCCGCGCCCACACCCGCTCCCGCGACACCGCCCACCGCTCCGACGGCCGCTCCGATGCCGCCCGCTGTCAGGTAGCCGCCGACGCTGTGATCCGCGTTGTCGTCCATGGCGTTGCCGACCAAGCCGCCCGCGAAACCGGCGACGGCTCCGCAGCCCGCGGCCAGGGCGAGGCCGGCTCCGCCGGTGGCGACGCCCGCCGCACCGGCCGCGCCGTAGCAGGCGGCGCCGACGGTGACCTCGACCGTGAAGGTGATGATCTCGGTCTTGTGCTTCTCCAGCCAGTTGCCCGCCTTGCACCACAAGTTGCACTCGGGCGGAGGCTTGGTGACCGTGACGGTCTTCGTCACCGTGACCGTGACGGTCTGGGAGCCCGAGCTGCTGCCCGTTCCCGTGCCGCCGCCTCCCCCTCCGCTACCGGCCTCGGGGCAGGCCGGGTTGGTCAGGCTGGGGCAGCCGACGTAGGTGCCACCGCCGCCACCGCCCGTGGTGGGCACCGCGACCATGCCGCTCGGGTCCGAGTGCGAGACAGGGCTGTTGTTGCTGTACGCGTACCCGTTCATCGACAGCGGGTCGGCGATGTCCAGGACGAGGTCCGCCGAGAGGAAGCGGCCCGTCTCCGGGTCGTACTCGCGGGCTCCGAGGTGGATCAGGCCGGTGGTGTTCTCGTCGGTGCCGCCGATGTACGCGCGATGCAGGGCCCAGGTGTTGCTGGTGGAGCGTTCGACGCCGAACGGGTCGGTCTTCGTTCGTTTGACCTCCTGGCCCGAGGCCAGGGCGATGGTGAACAGGGTGGTGCCCTGGTGGTCGGGGATCAGCGCCAGGAGTGACGTGGTGGTGGAGCCACGGCTGGAGTGACGAAGCACGGACGGCGTGCCGGCCTGGGAGTACGTGCGCTGGGAGTAGGAGACGGCGCCGTTGACGTCCGTGGAGAGTTCCTGGCCGTCGAGGTAGAGGGTGTGGCTGCCCGCCGTGCTGGTGATCAGACGGTTGCCGGCCGCGTCGTAGAGATAGCTGGTGTCGTCGCCGAGGGTCCAGGTCTGCGGGTTGGTGCCGTTGCAGGTGTAGAGCTGAAGGTCCTTGCCGGTGGTGTAGTCGGCGTTGGGGACGTCGAGGCACTTGCCGGAGGCGACGTGCTTGAGGGTGTTCGAACTGGTCGCCGTCCACTGCTGGTTGGCCGCGCCCGTGCAGTCGGCGATGACGATCGCCGTGTTGTTGGCGGTGGCACCGCCCGAGGGCATCACGCAGTGGCCGAGAACCTTGAGCGCGCCGGTGGAGGGGTCGGTCTCGGAGTCGGTGGCGTCGATGCGCAGGCGTTGCGGCTTGGTGCCGTTGCAGGTGTAGAGCTGGAGGGCGGTGCCGGCGGTGGTGGAGCCGTTCGACAGGTCCAGGCATTTGCCGGAGGGGTTGACGGCCTGGCCCTCGCCCTCCGCGCCGAAGCCGGTGACCGTCTCGACCTTGCCGTCCCAGGTCCAGGTCAGCGACTGGGTGTCGCCCCCGTACATCCGGGTGGTCGCGTTGCCCGAGGCGTCGTAGCCGAGGCTGGCGGCCGAGTCCACGGTGGAGGAGTCGGAGGTGACCGCGGTCAGGGTGTGCGGCTGGGCGGTGACGCCGGAGCCGGACGGGTCGATGCCGTAGTCGTACGACGTGGTGACGTCGAGGGTGGCGTCCGCGACCGTCGAGCCGTTCACCAACTCGACCGAGTGGTCGACGAGTTGGTCGCGGTTGCCGATGGCGTCGTAGTGGTACGTCTGCCAGTAGCCGTCGCCGTCCACGGTGGCCGTGACACCGTTCGGGGCGCCGGTCGACGTCACCGCGCAGGTCGTCGAGTTCGACGTCCAGGCCTGGTTCAACTGGCCGAGCACGTCGTACGTGAAGCACTGGCGGTCGGTCTTGACCGCGGTGGAGTCGTCGTCGGCCGTCTTCGGGACGGTGTCGGCGAGGATGGTGATGTTGCCGGCCGCGTCGTAGGTGTAGGTGCGGTCGTTGACGCGGTGCGTGTCGGCGGTCTCCCGGTCGGTGACCGTCCTGTTGAGCTGTCCGGTGTTCTCGTCGTAGACGTTGGTCGTCCAGACCCGGTAGGGCTGTTCACCGGTGACCGCGCGCAGCACCTCGCCGTAGGGCGAGTAGTCGACCTCGGCGGTGTACCAGTCCTCGCCCGAGGTGGAGACGGCGAGCCCGTCGCCGTCGTAGCGGGTGACGACGTCTTCCTTCGCGATGCCGCCGACCGCCGGGACGGTCGTCGAGGCCAGCTTGCCGGTCGCGGTGTACGTGTAGCCGTAGGTGTAGGTGCCGGACAGGCCCTTGGTTGCGTCCGCCTCCGGGATCGTCACCGACTTGCCGGTCGGGCGGTATTCGTCGTCGTAGCCGGTGACCGAGGTCGTGTACGCCTTGTCGCCGGTGTAGCGGGTGGAGGTGGCCGGCTGGCCGAGGCCGCCGGTGACCGTGTCGTAGGTGAAGGCCGTCAGGGCCTTGCCCGAGGAGCTGTCCAGCCGCTGCCCGGTGCTGCGGCCGAGCGCGTCGTAGCCGGTCCAGACCGTGATGCCGTTCGCGTTCTTCGACGTCAGGGGGCGGTCCAGGTCGTCGTACGTGGTGACCGTCGTCCCGGTGTCGGGATCGATCGCCTTGATCTGGCGGCCACGCGCGTCGTACTTCCACTCCCAGGCGTTGCCGTCGGTGTCCGTCGCGGAGAGTTGGTTGCCGCGGGTGTCGTAGCCGTAGTGGGTGGAGGTGAAGGCCGCCTTCAGGGCGTCCGTGTAGTGGTCGACGCGGACCGCGCGGCCGAGTTGGTCGGTGTAGGTGCGGGTGGAGGCGGCGCCCGCGGGGGCGGTCACCTTGGTGTAGTCGTAGCCGTACTCGTACGTCGTCCGCTTGGCGGTCTTGGCGGTGCCCGCCTCGTAGGGGGTGACGGTCAGCGGGCGGTCCATGCCGTCGTACGTCGTGACCGTCGAGGAGCGGAGGACGAAGTCGCTGACGGGCTCGAAGAGTTCGCCGGTCGGCTCGCCCTCGGCGAGGTACGCGCCGTCGACCCGGCGGACCGTGCCGCTGGAGTTGTAGTGGGTGTCGGTGATCAGCCGGCCGCCGCCGGCCGCCTCGGACTGGGTCTGACGGACCCGGCCGAGGCCGTCGTAGAGGGTGACGGAGTCCTCGTACGTGCCGTTGTCGCGCAGCGTGTATCCGGTGACGGCGGTGGGTTCGCCGGCCGTGACGTCGTAGGCGTACTTCGTCGACGGGCTGTCGGTGTCCGGGTTCTGGGACGCCGTCCACATCGCGGTGGCGCGGCCGAGCGCGTCGTAGGCGTAGGTGGTGGTGTTGCCGTTGGCGTCGGTGGCGGTCAGGGCGGTGCCGCGGCCCGGGTCGACGGTCGTGGTGGAGGTGTAGCCGAGGGCGTTGGTCGCGGTGGTGGCGTAGACCTGGCCGGTGGTGGGCGTGTACGCCGTCTTCGCCTGGTTGTTGCCGGCGTCCGTCACCGTGGTGATCCGGCCGTAGTCGTCGTAGGTCGTGGTGGCGGTACGGGTCCAGCCGTCGCCGGTGCCGTTGACCGTCCACGTCTTCGTCGTGAGGCCGTAGGTGGGGGCGGTGCCGTAGTCGGCCCCGTCGTAGGCGGTGCGGGTGCCGGAGACGACGTCGTCGGCGGTCGCGGTGGCGGCGCACAGGCCGGCCGTCGTCTTCACCTCCTTGACCAGGCCGATGAGGTGTTTGGTGGTGTTGTCGAGGTAACTGGTGACCGTGCAGGTCTCGTCGCCGGTGACGCCGGTGTCGCCCTGGGACTCCACCTTGGTGGGGAGGCCGTCGGAGTCGTATGTGGTGTCGACGCGGACCAGGGCCGAGGTGCGGGTGTCGTCACCCGTGGCCTCGACGGCGTGGATCTGCTGCTCACCGCGCGCGACACCGGCTTCTCCCACGTCCTGATCGTCAAGACCCGTGCGGCCGCGGCGAGTTCGGCCCTGAAGAAGCTGACCTACGGCCTGAGCTCGACCGACCTGACCTTCACCGCCGACGAGGTCTTCTCCCTGGACGGCCTCGCGGGCCCCGGCATCGGCGGCACGACCGCGATCGCCGACGCGGCCCTGACCGACGAGGGCGAGGGTGATGGCGCCGGCCACGAGGCCACCCTCACCGTCACCCCCGACGCCGACTTCCTCTCCTCCGAGGACACCGAGCTACCCCTCTTCATCGACCCCTCCTTCGCCGGCCACAAGGAGGCCTGGACCACGGCGTACACCCGCTTTCCCGGGTCCAGTTTCTGGAACGGCACCAACTTCAACGACGGCACCAGCGAGGCCCGCGTCGGCTACGAGTCGACGACGTACGGAAAGTCGCGCTCGTTCTTCCGCCTCGACTGGAGCCCGTCCCTGAAGGGGGCGCAGATCACCTCCGCCTCCGTCACCGGCCTGGAGACGTACTCCTGGTCCTGCAACGGCCGCACCGTCCAGCTCTGGGAGACGGGCGCCATCTCCTCCAAGACGACCTGGAACAACCAGCCGTCCTGGAAGACCCAGATCGACTCCAAGGACCTGGCCCACGGCTACAGCAGTTCCTGCCCCGACGACTATGTGAAGTTCGACGCCAAGTCCCTTGCCCAGGACGCCGCGGACGGCGGCTGGGACAAGATCACCATCGGCCTGAAGGCAGCCGCGGACGGTGAGGACGACGCGGGCGCCTGGAAGAAGTTCAAGGCCACCGGCGACCACTCCCCCTACATCAAGGCGTACTACAACCGGAAGCTGGCCACCCCGACCTCACTCACCATGACCCCGGGCCCGGACTGCGACCGCACCTCCCCCTACGCCCATGTCGGCAAGTCCGACCTGGTCTTCGCCGCCACCTCCTCCGACAAGGACGGCAACCTGGCGTCCCTGGACTTCGAGGTGTGGCGCACCGGCTACGGCGACTCCAAGATCCTCGACAAGAACCTCAGCACCGACACCGCCGGCCACGCCTCCGCCACCGTCGCCTCGTCCAAGTTCACGAACGGCTACACCTACTCCTGGCGAGTACGCGCCCTGGACTCCGAAGGAGCCGCTTCCGCCTACGCCCCCACCGCCGACCCCCTGGTCTGCCGCTTCGTCTACGACAGCGACGCCCCGAACTCACCGAAGGTCTCCTCCACCGACTTCCCCGAGGCGGACGACAGCGGCAGCGTCTGGTCGGAGGTCAAGTTCGGCACCGCGGGCTCCTTCAGCTTCGCGCCCGACACCGACAAGGACGTCACCAAGTTCGAGTACTCCTTCAACTCCACCTCCTACTCCAGCAGCAGGACCGTCACCGCCGGCGCCTCCACGACCGTCTCGCTCAAGCCCCCGGTCGCCGGGCCGAGCATCCTGTACGTGCGTGCCGCCGACTCCTCCGGCAACGTCTCGGAGGGCACCAAATACCTCTTCTACGTCACTCCGCGGGACGTCGCCGACACGGCCGGGGACACCACCGGAGACGGCAACCCCGACCTGCTCCTGATCGACGAGACCGGCAACCTGCGTCTGTACCCGGCCAGTTCCGGCGGAGACCTGCATGTCAGCCTGGACGCCGCACACCGCGCGGGCGTCCCACTGGTCGACAACGACGAGAGCGGGTACTGGAAGTCGGCCACCGGCAGCTCGCCGGCCCTGATCGCCCACGGCGGCGACCTGCTCCCCGGCGACGGCGCAACCGACCTGATCGCCCGCATGCCGGACGGCAAGCTGGCTGAGCCCCGCGCGGCCCCGTCAGGCCAAGGTCCTGAACCCTCGGTCGTAATACACCATCGGGGACCCCTCCCCCAGTCGCACTCCCGTCACCCGGCCGATCAGGACCGTATGGTCACCGGCCGGGTGACGTGCGTGGGCGGTGCAGTCCAGTTCGGACAGCGCGCGGTCGACCGTGGGCAGGCCGTCGGGGCTGGTGCGCAGGCCGCCGGAGGCGAACTTGTCACTGCCCTTGGTCGCGAAGCGCACGGCGAGCGGGCGGTGGTCCGGGGCGAGCACGCTCACGGCGAACCGGTCGCAGTGCCCGAACGACGGCGCCGAGTCGGCGGAGTTCGCCAGACAGACCAGAACCATCGGCGGCTCCAGCGAGACCGAGCAGAACGAACTGGCGGTGAAGCCGCGAGGGGTCCCGTCCTCGCAACAGGTGGTGACGACCACGACACCCGAGGGGAAGCGGGCCATCGCCGCCCGAAACTCCTCGGGAGCCACAGCCGCTCGTTCCCGTGCTTCTTCGAGTACTTCCTGACGCTCCGGCATGACGGTGCACCACCTGTCGGGCCTCACGGAGACCACCGCGGGTTCAGCAGCCTCGGGCCAGCCTCGGACGCGGCTCACCGACAGTGATCGGGACCGCCATCCGGGTCCAGATCGACTATGCGGGCAGGGCCTCGGACCGGCAACCGGGGCGGGGGCGGGGGAACGGATCGGCGCACCGGCAGCCTAGGTAGGGGCCGAGATCGGAGCCCGGCCGAGGCCGGGATTCCGACCGAGACCGGCGCACCGGCAACCAGCCGGAGCCAGCCCGGGGTCGGAGTCGCGCCGAGGCGAGCGCCCTGCCGACGCCGGAGCCGGGCCAACGCCGGAGCCAGCCCGGGATCAGAGCCACGCCGGAGCCAGCGCCCTGCCGGAAACGGAGCCAGCCCGAGGACGGAGCCAGCCCGACGCCGGAGCCAAGCCCCAACCCAGAGCCGAACCAGAGCCCGATCAGCGCACCGCGCCCACCCCCCGCTCGTCCCCCGACAACGCCCACGCCCCGTAAGCCGCGCCGGTCGTCTCGAAGGACAGGGCGACGTGCGACGCGGCGCAGTTCACGTCGCGCCAGAAGCGCTGGACCGGGTCGGACGACGACTGGCCGGACGTGCCGCTCGCGCGGAAGACGCGGTCGACCGCCGAGACCAGGAGTTCCACCGCGAGCGCGAGGTCACGGGCGCCCCGGACCGCGGCCTCGCCACCCGGTGGGCAGTCCTGCGTGCCGTCCGCGACCGCCGCCGTACGCAGGATCAGGAGTTCGGCGGCGTCCACCTCGGCGGCCGAGCGGGCCAGCGCGACCTGGGTCGAGGGCTTCTCGCCCACAGCCTGCCCGCGGCGGTCGACGCGCGCACCGGTCCGCGCGATCCAGGCCCGCAACGCGCCCCGGGCCGCGCCGATCAGCGGGGCGGCGAACGGCAGGGCGTTCACGGCGTGCATCGGGACGATGTGGCAGCGGGCGTCCGAGTCGGGGGCCTGGCCCGCGTGGACCAACGAGCGGGCCAGGGTGCGGTGTTCGGGCACGAACGCGTCGGAGAGGATCAAGGTGTCGCTGCCGGTCCCGCGCATCCCCACGGTGAACCAGCTGTCCTCGATCGAGAAGTCCGCCCGCGGCACGGCGAAGAACCGCACCTCGGGCCGCGCCTCGGGATCCACCGGTCCCTCCGCGGGTACCGCCGCGCAGGCCAGTGCCCAGTCGGCGAAGTGCACCCCGCTGATGTACTTCCACTCACCGCTCAGCCGCCAGCCGCCGGCCACGGGCTCCGCCTTGCCGGACGGCATGAGCGCGCCGGCCAGCAGGGCGTCCGGGCCGTCCGCCCAGATCTCCGCCTGGCCCTCGGCGGGGAGGAACGCCGCGTACCGCCCGGCGTACGCGGCCAGCGAGGCGGCCCAGGCGGCGGAGGTGCAGCCCTCGCCCACCAGGCCGACCGCAGCGGTCAGTTCGGAGAAACCACCGGCCTCGCCGCCGTGGGCCACCGGTACGAAGTGCCGCGCGAACCCGGCGTCCAGCACCGCCCGGACCACCTGCGGCGAGAGCCGCCGCGCGGTCTCCGCCTCGTCCGTGTGCCGGGCCGCGATCTCGGCGACCCCCGGCGCCCGGGTCACGATCGTCGACTTGTCGCCTTCCGGCATCCTGCCCACCACCTCCGTCGGGAACAGGGAGTGTCCCCGGCCGGACCCGCCCTCGACCGCACCCCGGGCCGAGACCACCCGACCGGCACGGAAAAGAGGCACCCGGCACGGCAAAAGGGGGCGCCCAGATCACTCCGGGCGCCCCCTTGGTCGTACGACTGCTGCGTTAGTCGTACGACTACCGCGTCCTTCTAGGTCCGGACCTCCACCGTGCGCGCCAACCGGTCGTGCAGCCCCCGTCCGTCCCGGTCCCAGATCAACGCCGGGATCGCGATGCACAGGAGGGCGGTGCGGAGCAGGGTGCGGAGGGGGTTGGGGCGGCCGGAGTCGAGGGCGTACACGCGGAGGCCGAAGAGGCGCTTGCCCGGGGTGAAGCCGATCGTGCCCACCGTGAGGGCGCTCAGGACGAAGAAGACGAGGAGGGCCCAGTTGCCGGTCGCGCCTGGCTTGTAGCCGTGGGTGAGCAGGCCGTATGCGATCAACAGGCACAGGGCCCAGTCGACGGCGAGGGCGCCGAGCCGGCGGCCGGGGCGGGCGATCGAGCCGGGGCCCTCCTCGGGCAGACCCAGCTGCTCACCGCGGTAGCCGAAGTCGACACCTGCTCGTTCCGCGGCCTCGCGGGGCCCGGAGAGCCATGAGCCGATTGCATCCCTGTTGTCCACCCGTCCACGGTACTGCCCGCGTTCTGCCATGCGGACAGGAGGGGCCAGCGGGCCCAAGACCGGTTAACTTGGGCGAAACAAATGGGTCACGCTGGAGAAATCCCCCGTCCCTAAGGTCGGGTCCAGCGTGTGCCACCGCACTGGCCGCACGAACGAACTACCACCCCGGCACGGACGGTCGGGAGTAGGAGGAGCTGGATGTTCCAGAACGCCGACGAGGCCAAGAAGTTCATCGCGGACGAGGACGTCAAGTTCGTCGACGTCCGATTCTGCGATCTGCCGGGTGTGATGCAGCACTTCACGCTGCCGGCGACGGCCTTCGACCCGGACGAGGAACTCGCCTTCGACGGCTCCTCGATCCGCGGCTTCCAGGCCATCCACGAGTCCGACATGGCGCTCCGCGCCGACCTGTCGACCGCGCGCGTGGACCCCTTCCGCCGCGACAAGACGGTCAACATCAACTTCTTCATCCACGACCCGATCACGGGCGAGCAGTACTCCCGTGACCCGCGCAACGTGGCGAAGAAGGCCGAGGCGTACCTCGCCTCCACCGGCATCGCCGACACCGCGTACTTCGGCCCCGAGGCCGAGTTCTACGTCTTCGACAGCGTGCGCTTCGAGACCAAGGCGAACGAGAGCTTTTACCACATCGACTCCGAGGCCGGCGCCTGGAACACCGGTGCGGTCGACGACAACCGCGGTTACAAGGTCCGCTACAAGGGCGGCTACTTCCCGACGCCGCCGGTCGACCACTTCGCCGACCTGCGTGCGGAGATCTCCCTGGAGCTGGCCGCGTCCGGCCTCCAGGTCGAGCGCCAGCACCACGAGGTGGGCACCGCCGGCCAGGCCGAGATCAACTACAAGTTCAACACGCTGCTCGCCGCGGCCGACGACCTCCAGCTCTTCAAGTACATCGTGAAGAACGTGGCCTGGCGCAACGGCAAGACCGCGACCTTCATGCCGAAGCCGATCTTCGGCGACAACGGCTCGGGCATGCACGTCCACTCGTCGCTGTGGGCGGGCGGCTCCCCGCTCTTCTACGACGAGGCCGGCTACGCGGGTCTGTCGGACCTCGCGCGCTACTACATCGGCGGCATCCTCAAGCACGCCCCGTCGCTGCTCGCGTTCACCAACCCGACGGTGAACTCGTACCACCGCCTGGTGCCGGGCTTCGAGGCGCCGGTCAACCTGGTGTACTCGCAGCGCAACCGCTCCGCCGCGATGCGCATCCCGATCACGGGCTCCAACCCGAAGGCCAAGCGCGTCGAGTTCCGCGCGCCCGACTCCTCCGGCAACCCGTACCTCGCCTTCTCCGCCCTGCTCCTCGCGGGCCTGGACGGCATCAAGAACAAGATCGAGCCGGCCGAGCCGATCGACAAGGACCTCTACGAGCTGGCCCCCGAGGAGCACGCGGGCGTCGCCCAGGTCCCGACCTCCCTCCCGGCCGTCCTCGACCGCCTTGAGGCCGACCACGAGTTCCTCCTCGCGGGCAACGTCTTCACGCCCGACCTGATCGAGACGTGGATCGACTTCAAGCGCACGAACGAGATCGCGCCGCTGCAGCTGCGTCCGCACCCGCACGAGTTCGAGCTGTACTTCGACGTGTGATCGAACCGGCCCAAAGCCCTCGGCGCCCCCGTCTCTCCTCGGAGAGGCGGGGGCGCTGTCGCCTGCCCAGAACTCGCTTCACAGACCGGGGACAGCCAGGGATCATCGTCACTGACACGGCTGTTCGAGAAAGGTAACGGGGATGGCGCAACAGGGCGACGAGGAGCGCGAGTTCGACCTCAAGTGGGCCGACGGGGCCGAGCACAAGGAGCCGTCCGCGCGGGCTCGGATGCTGGCGGCGCGGTGGAAGGAGAATCCGCCGGAGCCGATGCCGTTCCGGGGTGAGCCCGAGGGGGTGGGGCCTCGGCGGTCGTCCTGGATATCCACGGCGGTCGTGCTGGGGAGTGTCGTCGGAGTCATCGTGTTGTTGGGGTACGTCAACTTCCGGGCTCCGTACTAGAGATGGGCGAGAACATCGACTTCGGGGATCCCCTCGCGTGGCTCCGGCTGGACGAGGCCCTGCGGCGCGAGCCGTATGCGCCTGCCTGGCTCGCCGAGCCTGAGCTTGCGATCGGGCTGTGTCATCACGACGGGCGGGTTCGGGAGGCCGCGCTCCAACAGGCCGTCGGGTGTTCGGAGTTGCTGCCGTTGGTGGTCGTCCGGTGTGGTGACTGGGTCGGGGAAGTGCGGGAGCGGGCGCGGGAGTTGCTCCGTGAGGCTCTCGACACCGACACCGACACCGACACCGACGCCGTTGCCGACACCGACACCGCTGTTGCCCTTGTGCCGCTGGTTCTGGTCCTCGGGTGGCGGGGGCGAGGGGACTTCGCCGTCGAGTTGGTCGGCGGAGTGCTGCGGCAGGCGTCCCGTGAGCAGCTTGCTCCGCTCTTCGTCCACTCCGACCGTGCCGTGCGGCGCTTTGCCTATCGTCTTGCCGTCGAGGAGGGGCTCCTCTCGCCTGCCCAACTCGCCCGCGTCGCTGCCCGGGACGCCGACGCCGTCGTACAGGACCTGTGTGCGGAGGCCGCGTTGGCGGTCGTAGCGAAGACGGGCGGCTACGGCGAGGTGCTCGAACCGTTGCTCGGGGCGCGGAGTCCGCGTGCTCGGGCGGCCGGGGTGACCGCGTTGCGGGCCGCGGGGCTGCCGGGGCGGGCCGAGGGGTTTCTCGGGGATCGGGCGGGGGTCGTGCGGGCCTGTGCTCGGTATGTCGTGCGGCAGCACGGGGGTGATCCGGTGTCGTTGTACCGCGCGCGGTGTGCGGCGGAGCCTGTGCCGGGGGTCGTGACCGGGCTTGCCGAGTGTGGGGAGCCAGGGGACGCGGCTTTGCTGTGGGCGCTTGTCTCGCATGCGAGTGGTGCCGTGCGGGCGCGGGCCGTGGGTGGGTTGCGGGTGCTCGGTGTCGTGGATGTGGCGCGGATGCTGCCGTTGCTCGACGATCCGGCGCCCGGGGTGGCGCGGGAGGCGGCGCTCGCGCTGTTGCCGTCGGCCGGGGTGCTGCCGGACGGGTGGCTCATGGAACGGCTCGGGGGCGGGTGGCCCAAGGAGTGCCCCCGGCACGTACGCGTCGCCGCGTTCCGGCTGTTGGACGCGCGGGGCGGGATCGTACGGCTGCGGGCCGCCGTGAGCGTGCTCGATGATCCGGACGAACGGTTGCGGGCCCGGGGTGCGCGGGTGGTGCAGCGGTGGCATCTGGAGGAGGGGATGACGCCCGGGGATGCCGAGGTGGGTGAGCTGCTCGGGCGGGCGCGGCATCTGTTCAGTGAGTACGTGCTGACGCGGCGGCTGTGGGAGGCCGGGCTTCCCGGCTGACGTGCGTCTTCGTCCTCGCCCGCGCGCTCAGCGGATTCTCAGGGACCTTTTGCTCCGCCTAGGGCCGATCGGGACCACTTCATGGGAAGGGGCGGGTGCACACTGGGCGGTGGGACGAGTGCCTGACTGCGGGGTGATGGCAGATGCAGAGCCGCTTCCGGAGCGACCGGCGGTTGACCATACGTATGGGTCTGACGCTGTTCCTGCTCGGGCTGTTGTACGTGGCGTTCGTGGCCGCGCTGATCGTGTTGCTGAAGTCCTGGGTGCTGGTCGTGGTGCTGGCGGGCGGACTGCTCGTAGCGCAGTACTGGTTCTCCGACCGGATCGCGCTGTACGCGATGCACGGGCGGATCGTGGAGCGGGAGGAGTATCCCGAGCTGCACGGTGTGATCGACCGGCTGTGTGCCGTCGCCGACATGCCCAAGCCCGTGGTCGCCGTCTCCGACATCGACATGCCGAACGCCTTCGCCACCGGGCGGAACGCCGACCACGCCGTCGTCTGCGTGACCACCGGTCTGCTACGGCGGCTGGAGCCGGCCGAGCTGGAGGGTGTGCTCGCGCACGAGCTGTCGCACGTGGCGCACAAGGACGTCGCCGTGATCACGGTGGCGTCGTTCCTCGGGGTGCTCGCCGGGCTCATGGTCCGGTTCGCGTTCTACTCGCAGATCTTCCGGGGGCGCAAGGACCAGAACACCCTCGCGGTCTTCGCGGGGATCATGGGGATCTCGGCGGCCGTGTACGCGATCAGCTTCCTGCTGATCAGGGCGCTGTCCCGGTACCGCGAGCTGGCGGCGGACCGCGCGGCGGCCCTGCTCACCGGCAAGCCCTCGGCGCTGGCGTCCGCGCTCACCAAGGTCGACGGTGACATCGCCCGCATCCCGACCAAGGACCTGCGGACCGCGCAGGCCTTCAACGCCTTCTACTTCAGCCCGGCGAACGGCGCCGAGCCCGGTATCGCGCGGTTCTTCTCGACCCACCCGAGCCTGGAGCAACGGCTCGACCAACTGGGGCGGATCTCCGCCGAGTTGGGTGAGGCGGCGGTGCCCGGTATCGGGAAGGCGGACTGAGGATGGGGTTGCTGGACATCCTGCTCGGCCGTACGAAACCGGTCGCTCCCAATCTGGACCAGCTGTTCGCGCTGCCCTCGGCGGCGGTGACGCTGGAGGCGGCGGCCGGCTTCCGGGCGACCGGGCGCGGTGCGGTGTGCTTCGCGACGGTGGAGGGTGGGGCGTTCGAGCAGACGCACCGGGAGGTGCAGGCGCTGCTGGACGCGGACGCCGAACGCACCGGTCCGCCGGTGGAGTTGACCCAGGATGCCTACGGCTACTCGTGGCTGGTCTCGCGCCGGACGCCCGACCAGTTGTCGGCGCTGGTGAACGACCTGCACGCGGTGAACAGCGCGATGGAGGTCAACGGCTTCGGGCCCCAACTCCTGTGCTCGCTCGCCGGGTTCGAGGACGACGGGGGCCGACGGCTGGCGCTGGTCTATCTGTACAAGCGCGGGACGTTCTTCCCGTTCGCGCCGCTGGCCGGTGACGGTCAGCGGCGCGACAGCGCGCTGGAACTCCAGGTCAAGTCGATGCTCGGCAACGACCTGCGGATCGAGCAGGACCTGAGCCGGTGGTTCCCGGTGTGGGGCGCCCCCGGGTTGTGACGGGCGCCCCGGTCTCCTACTTGCTCTGCTGACGGGCCTGCCGACGCGACTCCAGGGGGCGCTCGCGCTGGTAACGGCGCTCCCACTTGGCCTGCTTGTCACGGCGGTCGCGGTACGCGCGGTAGCTCGACGGGCTGCTTCCCGAGGAGGAACCGCCGGTCGACGACGCCGACGAGGACGAGGACGTCGAGGAGGACGAGTCCCGCCCGTACTGGACGTACAGGAAGAGGACGACGACCGCGGCCAGCCACCAGATGTGGTTGCCGAAGCCGAAGAGGACCAGGACGGCGGTGCCGGATATGACGATGGTGCCCATGACGGGCCTCCGTGGGCGTGGGTGTGTGTCCGAGCGGTGTGAACCTGTTCCCGACAGGGCGCTGGGGTGGGCGGCCGACCGTCGGTGGGTTGGGTGCGACAGAGACTAGCGCCGACTCCGCAGGGTGACGCCTGCCCTGCGCGAAACGGTGGTGACCTGCTCCGCAATGCGTCTCCAGCGTAGGGAGTCGGTCACTCGGTGTGCATCTCTTTTTTCTACGGGCCTTCTACGGGCCTTCTACTGGCTCGCTACGGGCTCGCTACGGGCGGTCAGATGCCCGGTGCCGCCGTGATCACGCCCGCCGCTACGGCCGCGCCGAGGGCCGCGTGGTCGGCGGTCGTCTGGCTGGCGTAGGACAGGGCGAAGTCCGCCACGGCTCGTTCGAAGGTGTCGGTGCTGCCCAGGTAGGCGGCGATGGCGATGCGGTCGCCGGAGCGGGCGTGGGCCCGGGCGAGGGCGTTGCCGCAGAGGCGGGCGTAGGCCGTGAGGGCCTGCGGGCCCATGCCGACGACCTCGGCGGAGCCCTTCATGTCGCGGAGCTGGCGCCAGTAGAAGGCGCGGCCCTGCGGTCCGGTCATCCAGCCGAGGAAGATGTCGCTGGCCGCCTGGAGGAGGCGCTGGCCCGCTACGACCCGGTGGCCGGGGTGGACGTAGGGGCCGTTCGGCAGATGCTCCTCCAGTACGGACTTCCGCGCTTCCTTGATCTGCAGGAACAGCGGGTCGTCCTGGTCGCGGCCGGCGAGCAGCACGATGAAGCAGCGGGTGCCCACGCTGCCGACGCCGACGACCTTGCGGGCGGCGTCGACGAAGCGGTAGCGGTCCAGGAGCAGGCGGCGTTCCTCGGAGAGCGTGGAGCGGTAGTCGCTGAAGATCTTGCGCAGGGAGGCCATGTCGGCGGCGCCGGCCGGTTCCAGGAGGGGCGGGTCGTGGACGATACGGCGGCGGCCGTCGACGGTCTCGGTCAGTTTGCCCACGGCGTGCAGGCTGGTGCGGCGGCGGGCCCGGGTGAGGCTGGACTCCACCCGGCGGCGGTGGCGGCCGGCGCGCACCAGCGGCAGCAGGCTGTCGGCGTCGATCCGCTCGTACCAGACGGCCAGTTCGCCCTTGCGGGCCAGACCGCGAAGAGCCGTACGGTACGCGGCTGTCGCCTCCAGCGCGGCGCGGTGGGCCTTCGTGTCGCTGTGGCCGTTCTCGCGGGCGGCGACGGCCACGCTCGCGGCGAGACGCTTGACGTCCCACTCGAAGGGGCCCGGGAACGTCTCGTCGAAGTCGTTGAGGTCGAAGAGCAGGGCGCGTTCCGGGGAGGCGTACAGGCCGAAGTTGAGGAGGTGCGCGTCGCCGCAGAGCTGGACGGTGAGGCCGGTGTGCGGCTGGGACGCCAGGTCCGTCGCCATCACGGCGGCGGAGCCGCGCAGGAAGGCGAAGGGGGAGGCGGCCATGCGGCCGTACCGGATCGGGAGGAGTTCGGGGAGTCTGTCCCGGCCCTGTCGTTCGAGTACGGCGACGGGGTCCGGGCGGTCCACGGCGGGGATCCAGCCGGCGTGGGCGGAACGGGCAACGCGTTTACGCGCAGCGCGACCCCGGTCTGCTCGGTCGGCCGGTGTGGTCATGCTACGCAGTGAATCCGGGCGGGTGCGGGGGTGCATTCCGGGGGCGTCGATCGGGTGAACGTCCCCTGGGGGCTCCCGCCCCCAGCCCCCCGGATCAGTCGCCCACCCACCCACCCGTTTACTGTCAGTTGAGAAGTGGACGTCTTCGAACCGAGGCCGACATGACTCGCACCCCCCGTCACATCACCACCCCCGAGCGCCGAGCCCGCCTCGCCCTCCGCCACCGCCTCACCGCGTCCACCCACGCCGCGACCCCCGAGGCCGTCGCCGACTCCCTCGTCGCCCTGCACGGCACGGACCCCGCGACGGTGTACCTGGCGGTGGGCGCCCGCCTCGCCGACCCGTCCCTCACCGTCCCGGAGACCACCCGCGCCCTGTACGAGGACCGCACCCTGCTCCGTATGCACGGCATGCGCCACACGGTGTTCGTGTTCCCCGCCGACCTGACCGCCGTAGTGCACGCCTCGACGGGACTTGCCGTCGCCGCGCGTGAACGGGCCTCCCTGATCAAGGACATGGCGAAGGCGGGGGCACCGGACGCGGCCTGGCTGAAGGAGGTCGAGGCCGCGCTGCTGACCGCGCTGACCGACCGCGGCCAGGCGACGGCGGCCGAACTCGCCCAGGACGAACCGAGGTTGAGGGAGCAGTTCGTGTACGCGGCCGGGAAGAACTACGAGGGCGTCCACACGGTCTCGACCCGGCTGCTGAGGGTGCTGGGCGTGGAGGGAAAGGTCGTACGGGGCCGGCCGCTCGGCGGATGGACGTCGAACCAGTTCCGCTGGGCGGTGGCGCCTGAACACCCCGAGCTGGACATCGCCGAGGCCCAGGCCGCCCTCCTCGACCGCTGGCTCACGGCCTGCGGCCCCGCCACCGAGGCCGACCTGAAGTGGTGGACGGGCTGGCGCGTGACAGAGGTCCGCCGGGCCCTGACGACGATCGGCGCGGAACCGGTGTCCCTGGACGAGGGACCGGCCTACGTCGCCGCGGGCGACCTGGCCCCGCCCGCGGTCCCCTCCGAGCCGTGGGCGGCCTTGCTTCCCGGGCTCGATCCGACGGCGATGGGATGGCAGCAACGGGACTGGTACCTGGCACCGGAGCTGCGCCCCGCGCTGTTCGACGGGAGCGGCAATGTGGGTCCGACGGTGTGGTGGGACGGGCGGGTGGTGGGAGGTTGGGCCCAGCGGCCGGACGGGGAGATCGTGTGGCGGATCCTCGACGGGGAGGGGGTTGGCCGGGAGGGGGAGGCTGCGATCGGGGTGGCGGCGGAGCGGTTGCGGGGGTGGGTGGGGGTTACTCGGGTGACGCCTCGGTTTCGGACGCCGGTGGAGCGGGGGTTGTTGGGGTAGGGGGTTGGTCATGGCCGGTCGGCATCACTCAGCCTGTTGGGTCCCCTCTCCGAGGGAAAGCGGCACCTTCTCAGTTCAGGCCGACACAATCCAGCCCGTCCGGCGTTTGAGGACGAGGCCGTTCAGGCCGAAGCGGGGGTTCGGGGGCGGCAGCCCCCGGGAGCGCCGGCACCGACTCCCCTCGCCCCGAAAACGCGTGCGCGTAGGCGCCGGGTGCCCCAACAAAACACAGGGCACCCGGCGCCACCCGCTCAGCGCGAGTACCGCATCAGCGCCCGCACCATGTGACACGTCGTGTCGGACGGGGCATGGACGCCGATCAGCTCGGCCGTGCTGCGGATCGTCTCGTTCCGGGCCTGGTTCGGGACGTAGACGCCCGAGTCGAGCAGGGCGATGGCCAGCCGCATCGCCTTGAGGCGGCGGTTGTGCGTGACGTACCAGTCCCGCGGGCGCCCGGGCGGCAGCGGGCGCTTCTCCACGGGCACGTAGGGCAGGTCGAGTTGGACGGAACGCTTCGCGGTGGACTGGGTCGGCAACGGCTTCGGCTTCAGTGCGGCAGCGGGCACGGACATCCTCCTGTCGCGGTCAGGGCGCCGTCCGGATCCCCCGGCGACACCCTCGAACACTGCTCCTAGTTTACTGCCCGCCACTGACAACCGGCGAACCCCGACAGCCCACCAAATCCCCAGGTGGGAAAGGATTTTGCCGCCGTGTCACGCAAGCTCCGGGAGGTATCCGTGAGACGGCGTCAAATTCGAACAGAGCCCTCCGCCCCCCGGGGTGCGATCCGGTCGTCAGCCGGACAGTACGTCCGAGATCAGCCCCCGTACGTATCCCTCGATCGCGTCCCGGATCGGCCGCACCGCCTCGACACCCTGCCCGGCGGGGTCGTCGAGCCGCCAGTCGAGATAGGTCCGGCCGGGAAACACCGGGCAGGTGTCACCGCACCCCATGGTGATCACCACGTCGGACGCCTGTACGGCCTCGGCGGTGAGGATCTTCGGGGTCTCGGCCGCGATGTCGATGCCGACCTCGGCCATCGCCTCGACGACCGCGGGGTTCACCTGGTCGGCGGGGGCAGAACCGGCGGAACGGACCTCGACCCGGCCGCCCGCGAGGTGGGTGAGGAAGGCGGCGGCCATCTGCGAACGGCCGGCGTTGTGGACACAGACGAACAGGACGGACGGAACGGACGGGAGCGGGGCGGTCGAAGGCACAGGAAGAGTCCTTGTCGGCGGAGGGCGGTCAAGTCGGGTCGGGTCAGTGCGGGTCAGGAGGTGGCGGACTCCGGCTCACCCTCCGGAACCGGAGCCGGAACCAGGACCGCAGCCGTGTCACCGACCGGTGCGGCACCGCCGTACAGCACCACCGCGATGGTCAATCCAAGCGCCGCGCCCGCCAGTTGGGCCGCGATGAACGGAAGGACGGACCCGGGGGCGATCCCGGCGAAGGTGTCGGAGAAGGCGCGGCCGACGGTCACCGCGGGGTTCGCGAACGAGGTGGAGGACGTGAACCAGTAGGCCGCGCCGATGTAGGAGGCGACGGCAGCCGGGGCGAGATGTGTGCGGCCGGTGCGTTCCAGTCCGAGGACGAGAAGGATCAGCCCGGCCGTGGCGACGACCTCGCCCAGCCACAGGTGTCCGGCGAAACGGTCGTGCGTGGAGAACCTCAGCAGCGGCTTCGCGAACATCGCGTCGGCCACGACCGCGCCGCCGATCGCCCCGCCCACCTGCGCGGGCACGTACGCGGCGACATCCCGCAGGGACGGTCCGGTGCCGGTACGGCGGCCCGCGCACCAGGCCGCCAGGGTGACGGCGGGGTTGAAGTGCGCGCCGGAGACCGGCCCGAGCACGGTGATCAGCGCGGCCAGGCCGAGGACGGTGGCGAGGGAGTCGGCGAGCAGTCGTAGGCCGATGTCATGGGTCAGCCCGGTGGCCTGGATGCCGGAGCCGACCACGACGGCGACCAGCAGACCGGTCCCGAGCGCCTCCGCGGCGGCGCGACGGCCGAGGGAGACACCCGCGCGAGCGACACCGCGGCCGGGGAGCACGCTCACGCCGACGGCCCGCGAACCCGGGGACGCCCTCACGCCGGTGTCGCGGCGGTCTTCGGGGTGACCAGGAAGTCGGCGAGGCGGTCCAGGGCGTCGGGCAGCGCCCAGTAGTACACCCACGTGCCGCGGCGCTCGCAGTCGATCAGGCCGGCCTGGCGCAGCAGCTTGAGGTGGTGGGAGATCGTCGGCTGGGCCAGGTCGAAGGCGGGGGTCAGCTCACACACGCACACCTCACCGCCCTGGCCGGTCTCAGCGCCCTGGCCTCGCGAGGCGATCATCGACAGCAGCCGTAGGCGGACCGGGTCCCCAAGTGCCTTGAAGACCTTGGCCAGTTCCGTCGCGCGCTCGTCGTCCAGCGGTGCGGACGCCACTCCGCCGCAGCAGGAGTCGGCCGCGTCCTGGCCGATCACCACAAGTTCTTGTTTCGACATCCTTCTATATTGACATTCTTCAATCCAAGGCACAACGTTGCATCGAAGAACGTCAATACAGGCAGTCAGTTCCAGGAAAGCGATCACACCTCACCCCCTCCAGGAGCCAGACATGAGTGAGCACTCCACCGACCTGCGTGAAGTCGTCCGCCGCCGCTACGCCGCCGCAGCCGTAGAGGTCGCCGGGGGCGGCACCGGCTGTTGCGGGCCGCAGCCGGCCGAGACCGACGACACCATCGCTGACGACACCTTCGGTTCCGCCCTGTACTCCGCCGACGAACGCGGCACCCTGCCCGCCGAGGCCGTGGCCGCCTCCCTCGGCTGCGGCAACCCCACCGCCGTCGCCGAACTCCGGGAGGGCGACCGCGTCCTCGACCTCGGCTCGGGCGGCGGCATCGACGTCCTGCTCTCCGCGCGCCGCGTGGGGCCCACCGGCCGGGCGTACGGGCTCGACATGACCGACGAGATGCTCCGACTCGCCCTGGCCAACGCCGAGAAGGCGGGTGCGACCAACGTCGAGTTCCTCAAGGGCACCATCGAGGCGATCCCCCTCCCGGCGGACACCGTCGACGTCGTGATCTCCAACTGCGTGATCAACCTGTCCGTCGACAAGCCGGCCGTCTTCGCCGAGACCTTCCGGGTCCTGAGGCCCGGCGGGCGCCTGGGCGTCTCGGACGTCGTCGCCGACGACCACCTCACCGCCGGGCAGCGTGCCGAACGCGGCGACTACGTCGGCTGCATCGCCGGGGCCCTGTCCTTCGCGGAGTACCGGGACGGACTCGAAGCGGCCGGGTTCACGGACGTCTCGATCACGCCCACCCACCCCGTCGCCGACGGCATGCACTCCGCCCTCGTCCGCGCCACCAAGCCGCCGACCGGGCCGGACCGGGCGCCTCTCGCCTAACGTGAACGCCATGGAGATCTGGATCAACCCGGCCTGTTCCAAGTGCCGTAGCGCCGTGAGTCTGCTCGACGCCGAAGGGGCCGAGTACACCGTCCGCCGCTATCTGGAGGACGTGCCGAGCGAGGGCGAGATCAGGGACGTACTGGAGCGGCTCGGGCTCGAACCGTGGGACATCACGCGTACGCAGGAGGCCGTGGCGAAGGAACTGGGGCTCAAGTCGTGGGCGCGGGACGCGAGTTCGCGGGAGCGGTGGGTGGCCGCACTCACCGCGCATCCGAAGCTGATCCAACGGCCGATCATCACGGCGGAGGACGGCACGGCGGTGGTGGCCCGCAGCGACGAGGCCGTACGGGACGCGCTGTCGCGCTGAATCGGCCCCGGCCGGACCCTCAACTCCCTTGTGACGCACGTCACTTATGGGACTCCTGTGTCCGCTGAGTTACATCGTTCGGTATCCCGTACATAGCGGCGTACGCTCCCCTACCCCACAGGAGACGCGCATGTCGCGCAGGAGAACTGCCAGTACGAAGAAGAAGCTGGCGCTACTGGTCACCGCCGCGGCGGTCGCGGGCGGCGGGGCCTTCGCCCTGGCCACCACCTCGAACGCGTCGCAGTCGACGGCGCAGAACGCCAAGACGCTGTCGGCCGCGAACTCGACGGTCTGCCAGGGGCTCGCCACCGCGCTCGGCAACAACCAGAAGTTCATCGACGGTCAACGCGCCGCGCCCGACGCCCAGTCGAGCGCGCGGATCGCCAACCGCGAAGCGGTCATCGCGCAGATCAAGGTGCAGCAGAAGGCGTCCGGTTGTGCGGTTGGGGAGTCGGCTCAGGACTCCCAGGTCGCGCAGCCGGCGCAGTCGGCGCCCGCGGGTTCCAAGACCACCCCGGCCGCGACCCCGCCGGCGGCGGGCAACACCGGTGGCGCCGCCGCCGCGGGCAGCCAGGTGTGCAACGGCTCGACCGTCACGCTCTCCGGCGAGGCCGGCGCGCCCGCCGCGTCCAGCAACCAGTTCCCGGCGGGTACGACGCTGAAGGTCACCAACCTGGACAACAACAAGTCCACGACGGTGAAGGTGACTTCGGTCTCCGGCAGCTGTGTCCTGCTGAACAACGCCGCGTTCGAACAGGTCCGTGAGCCCGGCAAGTTCCTCATCCGCCGCGCTCTGATCCAGAAGGTGGGGTGACGCTCAAGGTCCCAGAAAACCGGTGAGGTGACGGCCCAGTCGCTCCGGCGCGGCATGCGGCAGCGCGTGATGCGAGACGTCCGGGAGGATGTCCGTCTCGACGCGCGGCAGCAGACCGCCCGCCCGGGCCGCCACCAGGTGCGTGTCATGGGTCCTGCTGCTTCCGGCCAGAAGCAGCAGGACCGACGCGTTCAGCCCGCGCAACGCCTCGGGCCCCGGGCGCGGACCGGTCACCGGTCTCGCGGACGGGAACCCCGCGCCCGCCTCCTGGAGGCGGAGCCAGTCGGGGTCCAGCGGCACTCCCCCGGTCTCCCACTCCAGGAACGCGCGGACGCGGCGCGTGGTGGGCCGTAGCAGCATCGGCAGTGCGTGCAGCAGGTACGCCGTCTCGAACCCGGCGAAGCACTGGGCCGGGTCGAGGAGGAACAGACGGCGTACCCGGGCGGGCGCGCGCAGTGCGTAGTGCAGCGCGATCCAGCCGCCGTACGAATGACCGCCGAGGTCCACGACCGGCGCCCCCAGCCCGTCGAGCACCGCGTCCAGCCAGGCCGTCAGATCGGCCACCGTGCGCGGCCGCCGGCCGACCACCGGCACGCTGCGGCCCGGGGCGCCGATCAGGTCCATGGCGTAGAGGCGGTGGGTGCGGGCGAGTTGGGCGGCCTGGGCGTACCAGGACGCCGAGGTCGCTCCCCCGCCGCCCGGCAGCAGCACGAGCGGGCGCCCGTCGGCGGGCCCGCACACGTTGACGTACGTCTGCCCGAACGGCGTCGGGACGGTCACCGCCGCCCGGTCCTCGGGCCACTTCGCCATGACCTTGTCGTAGGCGGACGCGAAGCGGTCCCTGTCGTACGGGCTGCGGACTAGCATGCCGCTCACCTCTCCCTCCCCTTCATTGAACGGGAGTTGATAGCGGTCCGAGGCTTCCTGGACGGGGTCCGCGAGGCCGCCGCCGAGGGCTAACCCCATCGCATACGAGCCGTCCGGCGGCCACCGTCCGCGACTGCGAACAGCCGCCCGGGGGCGGGTGGGGTGAATCGCGACACAACACCACCAGGTAACACGGGGTTCACGCTTGGGCAATGATCGGGAAATCGCACGTTGACAGGCTGCCCGGCATGAATCGCGGCGCTCCAGTGCCGCTGCGCCGCAGCACCCGCGAGTGCGACGAATGACCCACCCCGAAGGATGTGGCCCGTGACCTTCAAGGCTGAGTACATCTGGATCGACGGCACCCAGCCGACGGCCAAGCTCCGTTCCAAGACGAAGATTCTGGCCGACGACGCCAAGGGCGCGGAGCTGCCGATCTGGGGCTTCGACGGGTCGTCCACGAACCAGGCCGAGGGGCACTCCTCGGACCGCGTGCTCAAGCCGGTCGCCAGCTTCCCGGACCCGATCCGCGGCGGCGACGACATCCTCGTCATGTGCGAGGTCCTTGAGATCGACATGACGCCGCACGAGTCCAACACGCGTGCCGCGCTCGCCGAGGTCGTCGAGAAGTACGGCTCGCAGGAGCCCATCTTCGGCATCGAGCAGGAGTACACCTTCTTCGACGGCGCCCGTCCGCTCGGCTTCCCCGAGGGCGGCTTCCCGGCCCCCCAAGGCGGCTACTACTGCGGTGTCGGCGCCGACGAGATCTTCGGCCGCGAGATCGTCGAGGCCCACCTGGAGAACTGCCTGAAGGCCGGTCTCGCGATCTCCGGCATCAACGCCGAGGTCATGCCCGGCCAGTGGGAGTTCCAGGTCGGCCCGGTCTCCCCGCTGGAGGTCTCCGACCACCTGTGGATCGCCCGCTGGCTGCTCTACCGCACCGCCGAGGACTTCGGCATCTCCGCGACCCTCGACCCCAAGCCGGTCAAGGGCGACTGGAACGGCGCGGGCGCGCACACCAACTTCTCCACCAAGGCGATGCGCGAGGGCTACGACGCGATCATCACCGCGTGCGAGTCCCTCGGCGAGGGCTCCAAGCCCCTCGACCACGTCAAGCACTACGGCGCCGGCATCGACGACCGCCTGACGGGCCTGCACGAGACCGCCCCGTGGAACGAGTACTCCTACGGCGTCTCCAACCGCGGTGCCTCGGTCCGTATCCCGTGGCAGGTCGAGAAGGACGGCAAGGGCTACATCGAGGACCGCCGTCCGAACGCGAACGTCGACCCGTACCTGGTGACCCGACTGATCGTCGACACCTGCTGCGCCGCCCTGGAGAAGGCCGGCCAGGTCTGATCCCCACCCCACTTCCCCGAAGGGGCGTCCACCGTCGTGGTGGACGCCCCTTCGCGTTGTCAGTGGCGCCTGCCATGGTTGGGGACATGGAGATCGACGGAGGTCTCGACATCAAGGTCGAGACGGAGAACGGACAGACACACACGCGCATTTCGGCGCTACGGCTGCGGGAGCTGGTGGCGGGGATCGGCGGCGCGGGCGACCGCTTCCTGGTCGTGCAGCGGATACCCGACCTCCCGGACGTGTTCGCGCAGGTGTGGCACGAGGAGGGCGGGGACTACCGCCTCGAACACCGGCTGAGCGAGGACGAGTTCTACGGCACGAACCTGGACGGCGCGGACCGGGTGGCGGATCTCCTGACCGCCTGGGCACGGCAGGCGGGGGCCGGCTGGGACGCGGGCGTCGCCTGGGAGCCGGTCGACCCGGGGCCCCAGGAAGAGGTGCCCGAACTGCCGGACGCGGTGCGGGAGAAGGTCGAGGAGCGGGTCCGGACGCGGCTGCGCTGCGGCTACGACGACCGGCGGATGCTGACCGAGATCGCCGAGGAGTGGCTGGTCACCGGTGACGAGCGGCCGGTGTCCCGTGCGCAGGCCGCGCGGCTGGTGGACCGGCTGTGGCCGGAGCGGGTGGCCGAGCAGGCCGAGTGGGCCGCCGTCACCGACCCGGACCGGCTCACCCGTGCCTTCGAGGCGCTGGACGCGAGCGGCATCACCGCCCGGGAGAACTTCGCCTGCTGCCGGGGCTGCGGCCTCGCGGAGATAGGCGCGGAGCGCGAGGACGCCCGCGGTTTCGTCTTCTTCCACGACCAGGTCACCGAGCACGCCGTCGCGGGGTACGGCCTCGCTCTGCACTACGGCGGGTTCGACGGTGCGGCCGAGACCACCACGGCCGTCGGGCAGGAGATCCTGGCCGCGCTCCGTGGCGCCGGGCTGTCCGCCGACTGGGACGGCGATCCGGACAAGGCGATCGACGTCAAACCGCTGACCTGGCACAAACGGCTGGAGGGATGAGGGGACGGCGTCGACTTCGCGCCAAGGAAGCGTCCAAGCTGTGAGAGGAGGGTCCTGTCACGGGGCTGTGTCTGCTTCAATGGGCTCATGGCCAGCTATCAGAAGTGCAGCGCGACGGGTCGCCATGACCTGGAGCCCTTCTGGCCTTCCCGTCAGCACCATGACTTCGACCGGGTGTGTTGTCGCGCGATGAACGCGCCGGCCCTCTAAAGCCGAAACACCCTCGGCCTCCGGCCTGCGCGACTCGATGTACGTCCCTCGACGAACCTCTCGCGCGAAAGAGCTGACTTCTCATGGCGATCATCCGTTCCCTCCCCGCTCTCCCCTCCACCACGCTCGACGCCCCCGCTCCGAACGCCCCACGGCACCATCTGCGCGCCGTGGACCGGGACGAGGTGATCGACGTGGCGGAGTTCCTGCCGCCGGGCGCCACCTGGCTGCCCGCGCCGCCGCACACGCTGCCCACACTGCCGGGGCAGCCGCCGATGATCGGGTACCTCGTCCTCATCCCGGCCGACAGCCCGCACCTCACCCGGACCGACGCGGTCCCGGCCCTCCCCGCCCTCCCCGCCGAGGCCGAACCGCTCGTCCGCATCGACACCGTGCAGCGCACCGCCCAGCTGAACGGGGCGGAACTCGACCTGACGTACCTGGAGTTCGAGCTCCTCGCGCATCTCGTCGCGCACCCCAACCGGGTGCACACCCGCGACCAGTTGGTCACCACGGTGTGGGGGTACGGGCATGTGGGCGACGGCCGTACCGTCGACGTCCACATCGCGCGGCTGCGCCGCAAGCTGGGGGTCGAGCACCGGAAGGCGATCCAGACGGTGCGGCGGGTCGGGTACAAGTACACGCCGCCGACCGCGCGTTGATCTTCGACGGTCCGGGCATCTGCTGATGGCAGAGCCGTGTTCCGTTCCGTGGGCCTCGCGGGCAGAGTCGGCGGTATGAGACTTCTGGTGCTGGGCGGTACGGAGTTCGCGGGGCGGGCCGTCGTGGAGGCCGCCCTCGGTCGGGGCTGGGAGGTGACCGTCCTCAACCGGGGCCGGCACGAACCCCCGGCCGGGGTACGGGCGTTGCGCGGTGACCGCACCGCGCCCGGTGGGCTCGCCGCGTTGGCCTCGGGCGAGTGGGATGCCGTGGTCGACACCTGGTCGGCGGCGCCGCGGGCTGTCGACGACGCGGCGCGGCTGCTGGCCGACCGGGTGGGCCGGTACGTGTATGTGTCGAGCTGCTCCGTGTACGCGTGGGCTCCGCCCGCGGGGTACGGGGAGGACGCGCCGCTTGTCGAGGGGGCCCTCGCCTCCGCCGACAAGACCGACTACGCGCGTGACAAGCGGGGCGGGGAGCTGGCCGCGCTGGGGGCGTTCGGGGCGGAGCGGTCGGTGTTCGCCCGGGCCGGGCTCATTCTCGGGCCGTACGAGAACATCGGGCGGTTGCCGTGGTGGCTGGGGCGGGTTGCGCGGGGTGGGCCGGTGCTTGCGCCCGGGCCTCGGGATCTGGCGCTTCAGTATGTGGATGTGCGGGATCTTGCGGGGTGGTTGCTCGGGGCGGTGGAGCGGGAGTTGAGCGGGGCGTACAACCTGATCTCCGCGCAGGGGCACGCGACGATGGGGTCGTTGTTGGATGCGTGTGTGCGGGTTACCGGTGGAGGGGCTGAGCTGCGGTGGACCTCGCCGGAGGTTGTGCTCTCGGCTGGGATCGAGCCGTGGACTCAGTTGCCGGTGTGGGTGCCGGCCGGGAGTGAGGGGTACGACGCGTTGCACAGTGCGGATGTGTCTCGGGCACTGGGTACGGGGCTGAGCTGTCGTTCTGTCGACGAGACGGTGGCCGATACGTGGAGCTGGTTGCAGGGGATCGGGGGTTCCGCGCCGCAGCGGCCTGATCGGCCGGGGGTGGGGCTTGACCCTGCCGTGGAGGCGAAGGTGCTGGGCACTCCGTTGGGATAGCGGTTCGTTTGGCTGCGGGCCGGTGGGGGCTGGTCGCGCAGTTCCCCGCGCCCCTAAAAACTCGGCCGGCCGGTGTTGCTAGCGACACCCCCGTCGCGGTGGCTTGACCCCGTGACCTCGTTGGCTCGCTCGGTGAGACTGGGCTCATGGACACGAACAGCGAGAGTGGGCGGGCCCGTGCGGTCGTTACAGCCGGACTGCGTGCTCTCGTCCTCGCCCTCATCTCTCTCGGCGGTTCACTCACCCTCTTCGTCCTCACGCTCGTCTCCCTCGCGCTCATCCCGGCCGGTGTCGGGCTGATCACCACTCCCTGGGTGCTGGCCGGTGTGCGGGCGCAGGCGAATCTGCGGCGGGTGCTCGGGGTGCGGTGGTGCGAGGTGCGTATTCCGGTGGCGTACCGGTCCGTCCCCGCCGGGGCGCGGCCCTGGACGCGCACCCTCCACCTCCTCCGTGACCCCGCCACCTGGCGGGATCTGCGGTGGCTGCCTGTCGACATGGTCGCCGGGTTCGTCACCGCGCTGGTGCCCGCGGCGCTGGTGTTCTATCCGCTGGAGGGCTTCGCGTTGGCGTTCGGGTTGTGGCGGGTGTTCACGGACGGGACGTATGTGGGGTGGTGGTACGGGTTCGTGCCGGTGGGTGGGCAGGGCAGTGCGCTGCTCGCGGGGCTGCTGGGGGCCGGGATTCTCGTCGCCTCCTTCTTTCTCACTCCTCCGCTCCTCCGCGTTCATTTTCTGCTGACGCGTTCCCTTCTCTCCCCGGGGCAGGGCCAACTTGCGGAACGGGTACGGGTGTTGACCGAGACGCGGCGGGACGCGGTGGACGGTTCCGCCGCTGAGCTGCGGCGGATCGAGCGGGATCTGCACGATGGGGCGCAGGCCCGGCTGGTGGCCATGGGGATGGATCTCGGGACCATCGAGGCGCTGTTGGAGAAGAACCCGGCCAAGGCCCGGGAGTTGCTCGCGCGGGCCCGGCAGTCCTCCGTCGAGGCGCTCGACGAGCTGCGTGATCTCGTGCGCGGTATCCATCCTCCGGTGCTGGCCGAGCGTGGACTCGGGGACGCCGTAAGGGCGTTGGCGCTGCGGATGCCGGTGCCGACCGAGGTGCGTGCGGAGCTCGGGGGCGGGCGGGCCGACGCGCCGGTCGAGTCGGCCGCGTATTTCGCCGTCAGCGAGGTGCTCACCAACGCCGTGAAGCATTCCGGTGCCGATCGGATCTGGGTCGATATGCGGTCTGCGGAGGGGGCGTTGCGGATCTCCGTCACCGACAACGGTGGAGGTGGGGCGGTGGTCGGGGCGGGGTCGGGGCTCTCCGGGGTCGAGCGGCGGCTGGGTACATTCGACGGCGTCCTGGCCGTCAGCAGTCCCGCGGGCGGTCCCACCATGGTGACCATGGAGATTCCGTGCGTGTTGTCCTAGCCGAAGACCTGTTCCTGCTGCGGGACGGGCTGGTGCGGCTGTTGGAGGCCTACGACTTCGAGATCGTCGCGGCGGTGGAGAGCGGGCCCGAACTCACCGAGGCGCTGGCCGAGTCGGCGCCCGACGTCGCCGTGGTCGACGTACGGCTGCCGCCCACGCACACCGACGAGGGGCTGCAGTGCGCGTTGCGGGCGCGACGGGAGCGGCCGGGGCTGCCGGTGCTGGTGCTGTCGCAGCACGTGGAGCAGTTGTACGCGCGGGAGTTGCTCGCCGACGGGACCGGCGGGGTGGGCTACCTGCTGAAGGACCGGGTGTTCGACGCGGAGCAGTTCGTGGATGCCGTGCGGAGGGTGGCGGGGGGTGGGACGGTGATGGATCCGCAGGTGATTCAGCAGTTGCTGGCGCGGCGGGCGGCCGACGACCGGCCGCTGGGGCGGTTGACGCCCCGGGAGGTCGAGGTGCTGGAACTGATGGCGCAGGGGCGGTCGAACGCGGCGATCGCGGGCCAACTCGTCGTCACGGAGCGGGCGATCGGGAAGCACACGTCCAATATTTTCGCCAAACTGGGGCTGGAAGTCTCGGACGACGACAATCGCCGCGTGCTGGCGGTATTGGCCTATTTGGACCAGGGTCGCTGAGCACTAGCTGTGAGTCGATCACAACTGCCGGTGTTTAAAGGCCAGTTGGGAGGGGACTTACCCAAGAATCTCTCATCAGTTTCTGAGACGGCTGAACACTCCTGTGACCCCCTGCGTATCAAAGGGCGCCGCTTCACTCCTGTCGGGCGCCTCGCTGCCCCGCAAGGAAGTCAGAGGAGTTCCATGGGACGCAATGATCGTAAACGCCGTACGCCGCTGGCCACCAAGGCCATTGCCGCATCGGCTGCCCTAGCGCTCGGTGGGGGCGGGCTGCTCTGGGCACAGATGAACGCTTCGGCGCACGAGTCCAACTCGGGCCAGAACGAGACCAAGGCCGCGGCCGCTTCGGCGCAGGTCGCCACGATCGCCTGCCCGGACGTCGGCCAGCAGCTGACGAACGTGCCGCAGAAGGCTCGTCAGGGTGTCGCCGTCGAACTGGCGAACCTCGACAAGCAGATCACCGAGGCCTACGCCCGGCTCGCGTCGACGCGTCAGGCCCAGGCGAATGACGCGAGCTTCGTGCAGAACGCGATCGTCGGCCCCCTCAAGGAGAAGCGGGCCGCGACGATCGACCGCATTCGCATCGACATCCAGCGAGTGGGCGGCTCCGTCAATGCCACCGCGCTGAAGCAGCTCGCCGCGTGCACCACGCAGAACGCCACCAACACCACCACGGCAGGTCGGGGCAACGGCGGCAAGGGCGGCGGGAAGGGCGGCGGGCAGAACAACGGCGGCGGGCAGAACACCGCCGCGCCGAGTGCGAGCGCGAGTGCCTCCGCGGCGCCGCCCGCCAACAACGGCGGCCAGGCCGGCAACGGCCCGACGGCGGCCGACTTCGTGGACATCACGAAGGTGGCGAACAATGTGCTGGCGAAGCCGCAGAACAGCGGCCAGGCTTCGACCGGTTCGTTCACCACCAAGTGCGGTGTCAACGCGAACAAGAACCACAACACCGACAACGTCATCGTGGCGCCCGGCGTGACCAACGGCGCGCACCACGAGCACGACTACGTCGGCAACCAGAAGGTCAACGCGTTCTCCACGAACGACTCGCTGCTGGCCGCCCCCTCCAGCTGCCAGAACCAGAGTGACCTCTCGTCGTACTACTGGCCGGTCGTTCGTGTGCAGGACGGCACGAAGGAGTTCGACCAGAACGCGCTCGGCGGTGGCCAGGAAGGCAACGTCGGCAAGATCCTGACCGCGCAGTCGGCGCAGATCAAGTACGTCGGTTCGCCGGCCAGCAAGGTCGTCGCGATGCCGCAGTTCCTGCGCATCATCACCGGTGACGCCAAGACCCTCACCAACGGTCTGGCCAACGCCAACGCGCACTGGAGCTGCACCGGCTTCGAGAACAAGGTCCAGCTGACGGAGCAGTACCCGATCTGCCCGCAGGGCAGCAACGTGGTCCGCACCTTCGCGTTCCAGAGCTGCTGGGACGGCGTGAACATCGACAGCGCCAACCACCGTACGCACGTGGCCTTCGCGGACCCGGCGAGCGGTGTCTGCGGGAACGGCTTCAAGGCCATCCCGCAGCTGACGATGCGCCTGGTCTACAAGATCACGCCTCCCACCCTCCAGGCGGACGGCACCGTGAAGAACGCCTACGCGGTGGACGGATTCCCGGAGCAGCTGCACAAGCCGTCGACCGACCACGACGACTTCATCAGCGTCACCAAGAACAACCTGGCGGCGAAGATCGCCAACTGCGTCAACGCCGGCAAGCAGTGCCAGTGAGCAGGACTAGCAGCCGGTAGGACCCGGTAGCACGAAAGCGGGCGGTGGGTTTCTCCCACCGCCCGCTTTCGTTTGTCCGTACGGGAGTTCAGCTGGTGTGCTTCGAGTGGTCGACGCCGATCTCCTCGTTGCCACCGAGCGTGGTCTGCAGCTTCTTGACGATCGTGTCGGTGCCCACGGCGACCCACTTGCGGCCGACGAGGTAGAAACCGCCGTAGTCCTTCGCGTCGTTGATCCACTCGCGCTGGCCGCGGTCGGTGGCGAAGGTCGCGAGGACGAACTTGCCGTAGCTCATCTTGCAGATGGCCTGGCGGAGTTCGTCGGCGTCGGTCTGGATGTCGGGCGTGCACTTCACCTTGGCGGCCAGGCTCTCCAGGCTGCCGGTGGCCTCCGTCGGCACGGTCGCGGCCTTGGTGTCGGCACCGCACCCCACCAGCGCCAGCGCCGCCGCGGCGCCGGCCATCGCGAGCATCGGTCGGGTCAACCTCATCTGTCGTTCCTCCGGTCGTCCGGTCAACAAAAGCATGCCGCGACGCACCCCGGCGAGGGGCCGTCTCATCCGATACGGCCCCGAAGCGCCCAGCGCTCAAATCCGTGGTCATCGGCCGGCCGCGTGTGCGAGGGTAACGCCCATGGATCAAGGTGGGGGTCAAGACGTGGATCAGGGCTGGGAAGACCGGGTGACCGCCGCCTGGGCGACCTTCGACGACTATCCGGAGGAGCGTGCAGCCGAGTTCCGGGGCGTGATCGACGCGCTCGTCGCCGAACTCCCGGACGGCAGCCCGCTGGGACCGTTCGAACAGGCCTGTGCCTGGGACTCGACGGGGCACTCGGACAAGGCCGCTCCGCTGTACCGGGAGGCGCTCGCACGCGGGCTGAGCGAGACGAGTGGCTACAAGGGTCGTCGCGCGAAGATCCAACTCTCCAGTTCGCTGCGGAACATCGGGCAGGCGGAGGAGGGCGTCAAGCTGCTCACTCCCGAACTCGACGCCCCCTCGGACGAGTTGGACGACGCGGTCCGCGCGTGCCTCGCCCTGTGCCTGTCCAGCCTGGGCCGCGACCGCGAGGGCCTGTCCCTCGTGCTGGGCGCCCTCGCGCCCCATCTGCCGCGCTACCAGCGGTCGATGGCGAACTACGCACGGGCACTGGTCGAGCCCGGGGGCTGACCGGAGCGCCGAGTCCCCCGGGCGGCGGTGACCAACTCACCATTCGCTCGTTTTGCTGAACGTGCAGTCACAGGATGTCGCCAAGCGCCCCGCAGCTTCACCCACCGACCCGGTCGTCGATGTCGAACAGGCCGAGGCCGCGCTCGTCGAGCACTATCCACGGCTCGTCCGGCTCGCCTATCTGGTGCTCCCCCCGAGCCTCGGCCGCAACCGGCGCGTCCTGACCGCGCACGCCCTCACCCAGCGCGCCCTCCCCAGAGGCCGCGCGTCCGCGTCCGCGATCCCGGCCCAGTCGACCGGCCGCGACGTCGACCCCGGCTACGCCTTCGTCCGCCTCAACGTCGTCCGTACGGCACTGGAAGCGGGCCTCCCGCTGTCGTTCCGGGCATGGCCCAAGCGGTCCCAACTCCCGCCGCTGCTCCCCCAGGTGCGGGGTCTACGACTCTTCCCGCGCTCGGGCGGTGCCGACGAACTCGCCCTGGACCAGCGGCTGTCGGCGCTGTCCGGCCCGGCCCGCGCGGTGTACGTGCTGCGCGGCCTGGAGAAGCTGCCCGACGGCGACGTACGCAGGGTGCTCGCGGCGGCCGGCGTGGATGCGGATGAGGTGGACGAGGCGCTGAGCGAGGCCGACGAGACGCCCGCGCAGTACGAACTCCTCAACTCACCCGAGTTCGACCCCTGTTCGCTGCACGCCCGGCCCACCGACCTGATGCGCCGCCGCCAGCACGGCAAGGCCGCGCTCGCCGCCGCGGCGGCCGTCGCGGTCTGCGGCGCGCTGCTCGCGATGCCCGGCGGTGGCTGGGGCCCGGACGGCGCCGCCGCACCCGCGTACGCGCAGAACCCGGCGTCCCAAGCCGCCCTGAACCCGGGCAAGTTGATCCGGATCGCGCCCACCGCGTGGGAGTCCTCCGCACGCGAGGACTTCTCCGTCTGGCCCGCCCGCGGCGACCTCACCGAGGACACCGCCCTGCTCCGCCGCGCCCTCGCCGTCTGGGCCCGCCCCGGCGAGTCCGTCCAGGTCTCGGCCACCCCCGGCACCCCCTCCGGCGGCCCGGCGGGCCCGCCCCAGCTCCTCTACGCCGGCACGGTCGACAACGCGCGCGTGGTGATCCTCTACGACGGTCTGCGCATCGCCCGTTACGCCGAACCGAAGGACGGCACCAAGGGGGCGGCGCTGGACTTCGCGCGCGTCGACGGCGCGACCGGGTCCGAGGCGAACGCGGTGGTCCTGGACCGCGCCGACGGCAACGTCCGCTATCTGACGGCCCCTTGGGTCAAGAAGGCGGCCGAGCGCGACCTGCAGAAGCCGAACGCCGGCGCGCTGCCCATGACCATCACCGACGGGATCACCTCACCGCTGGCCAGCCCCGCGCAGGCGACCGGCGCGTGCACGTCCTGGAACGTGCTCCAGCTGACCGACGACACCGGCACCCGCCTGATGAGCGACCTCGGCGAACTGGTCCCGGCCCGCCTCACCGTCGGCCGCCCCGGCTCGGTCCACGAGGTGTCCGGCGCGGCGGCCCAGCACGCCTGGGCGCCCTTCGCCTGCTCCCTCGGCGCGATGCGCTCGCTCGGCGTACGCACGGTGAACGCCTGGCAGTTCGCCCAGCAGCCGCTGCCCGACGCGAGCGGCGCGGCGGACTGGGTGTGCACCCGGGCCGAGACCTGGCAGGGCGGCGGCGAGCGGGTGCTGGCCCAGTTCCGCACACCGGGCGGGATCTACGGCGCGGTCGCCGCGAAGGCCTCTGGCGTGCCGGCGTGCGGGGTGCGTGATCCGCATGTGCTGGCCGGGGTGCTGTGGAAGTCGGCGGCGGGCCACTGGTTCCTGTTGGCGGCGGGTAGCAAGGGCACGGAGTCCGTCACGGCGACGGGCGGGGTGACTGGCTCGGCCCGGGGTGGCTTGCTGACGGTCAAGACCAAGCAGGGGGTTCAGGCCGAGTTGAAGGGGGCGCTGGACGACGGCACCACGATCAGCGGCCTGCGTTAGCGCTCCACGGGTGGGTGCGTCGTCGGGTGCGGGGCCGTTGTGGCTGGTCGCGCCCGCGCGGCGGAGCCGCAAATCGACACAGCCCCGCGTCCCTTTGGGGCGCGGACCTCACCCGGCGCTGAAAAGTCCCCTAGCTGACACTTGCGTCAACAAGTCCCCGCACAAGGCTTCCCCAGGGACTTACCCGTCAGTACATTGACGCCATGTCTAACACGCCGCTCAAGGCCCGAAAGGTGTCCTTCTCCTGGGCGGGCACCCCGCTGCACTGGGTGCCCGGCGATCCGTTCACCACGCACACGATCAACGTGCTGCACCTGCTGCTGCCCGCCGGTGAGCGGTGGTTCGTGCACGTCTACAAGCAGGTGCTGCCCCTGATCCGGGACGACCGGCTGCGCGCGGACGTGATCGGGTTCATCGGCCAGGAGGCGATGCACTCCCAGGCGCACGACGAGGTCCTGCCGCACCTGAGGGAACTGGGGCTCGACCCGACGCCGTACACCGCGCAGGTCGACTGGTTCTTCGAGAAGCTGCTCGGCGACCGCACGCTGCCCCCGGGCAAGGCCCGGAAGTGGTGGCTGCTGGAGCGGGTCGCGATCATCGCGGCGATCGAGCACTACACCGCGTTCCTCGGCAACTGGGTGCTGAACGCGGAGGAGTTGGACCGGCGCGGCGCCGATCCGACCATGCTGGACCTGCTGCGCTGGCACGGCGCCGAGGAGGTCGAGCACCGGTCCGTCGCCTTCGACCTCTTCATGCACGTCGACGGCAGCTACCGGCGGCGCGCCCGCACCTGGGCGACCGCGTTCGCCGCCCTGATGTTCCTGTGGCAGCGCGGGTCCCGCTTCTTCATGGCGAACGACCCGACCCTCGTCGACGCCCACGTGAGCTTCAAGGACTTCTACGTCGCCGGAAAGCGCGGCACCCTGCCCGCCACCGGGGACATGCTCAGGTCCATACCCCGCTACCTGAGCCGCGCCTACCACCCCTCCCAGGAGGGCAGCACCGAGCAGGCCGTCGCCTACCTCGCGTCCTCGCCCGCCGCGGTGGCGGCCGAGAAGAGGGCGGAGTAGTGCCGAAGCCCCTCACCGTCGCCGTCCTGGCCGGCGCCGCGCTCCTGACCCGCCGTGCGCTACGGCGCCGGGTGCGGGCCTCGCCCCTGTGGCCGCTGCCCGCGCTGGACCCGCCGATCTCCGGCCGGCCGCGCTCACGGGCGCTGAAGCTGAGGGTCGCGGCGCGGGAGACTGTCGCCGAGGGCGTCGTACAACTGCGGTTGGAGGGACGGGACTTGCCGCGGTGGGAGCCCGGGGCGCACATCGATCTGGTGCTGCCGTCGGGGCTGGTGCGGCAGTACTCGCTGTGCGGGGACCCGGCGGACACCTCGTCGTACACGGTCGCGACGCGGCTGGTCGAGGACGGGCGGGGCGGGTCGCGTGAGGTGCACGAACAGGTGCGGGTGGGCGCGGAGTTGGAGGTGCGGGGGCCGCGCAATCGCTTCCCCCTCGTCGACGCGCCCGCGTACGTCTTCGTCGTCGGCGGGATCGGGATCACCCCGGTGCTGCCGATGCTGCGGGCGCTGCCCGAGGGTGCCAACTGGCGTCTGCTGTACGCGGGCCGTACGCCGAACTCGATGCCGTTCCTTGGGGAGTTGGCGGAGTTCGGCGCGGACCGGGTCACCGTCGTGAGCGGGCGGCGGCCCGAACTCGACGCGCTGCTCGCGGAGTTGCCCGAGGGCGCCGCCGTCTACTGCTGCGGGCCGGAGGGGCTGATGGCGGCCGTGGCGGAGCGCTTCCCGGACGTACGCCTCGAACGCTTCGCGCCCCGCACCGCACCGGACGGGAGCCGCGGCAACGCGGCCTTCGAGGTCGAACTCCGGCGCAGCGGGCGGACGTTGACCGTGTCCGCCGACTCCACGGTGCTGGCCGCCGTGCGGGCGGAGCTGCCCGACACGCTCTACTCCTGCGAACAGGGGTTCTGCGGAACCTGCCGGCAGCGGGTCGTGGAAGGGGAGGTGGAGCACCGGGACGAGCTGCTGACGGACGCGGAGCGTGAGGACTCGATGCTGATCTGTGTATCCCGGGCCCGTGGTGGGCGAATCGTGCTGGACATGTGAACGACCTTGGGTGGACCGGGCCGTTGAGGCCCGGTTCCGATCGGTAAGGTGTTCGCATGAGTACCGGGGTTCGCCGCAGGATGGGAGTCGAGGAACGGCGACAGCAGTTGATCGGCGTCGCTCTCGACCTGTTCAGCCATCGCTCGCCCGACGAGGTCTCCATCGACGAGATAGCCGCGGCCGCGGGCATTTCCCGGCCGCTGGTCTACCACTACTTTCCCGGCAAACTCAGCCTGTACGAGGCCGCGTTGCAGCGCGCCTCGGACGATCTCGCCGGGCGGTTCGTGGTCGCCCAGGAGGGCTCGCTCGGGGGACGGCTGCTGCGGGTGATGGGCCGGTTCTTCGACTTCGTGGACGACCACGGGCCCGGTTTCGCGGCGCTGATGCGCGGCGGTCCGGCGGTCGGCTCGTCCACCACCAACGCGTTGGTCGACGGGGTGCGGCAGGCCGCGTATCTCCAGATCCTGTCCCACATGAAGGTCGAACAGCCGCCCGCCCGGCTGGAGTTGATGGTTCGCTCCTGGATCTCGCTGGTCGAGTCGACGGCCCTGATCTGGCTGGACGGCCGGCGCATCCCGCGCGCCGACCTGGAACGCCAACTCGTGCACGACTTCGGGGCGTTGGCGGCGGTGAGCGCGGCCTACGACGACGAACTGGCCGCGCTGCTGCGGGAGTCCCTCCGGAACGAGCCGGGCGACGGGCCGTTCACCGACCTCGTCGTCCGGCTGATCGCGCTGGCGTCCTAGCAGCCGTGGAACACGGCCCTAGCGCTCGAACTTCCGGTAGGACGCGTCCAGTTCGCGCACCTCGGCCGAGGCGTGCAGGACCGAGCCGTCCTCGTCGATGTACTCGCGGAGGAGTTCCAGGACCTTCTCGGTCAGCTTGGACTTGGTCTCCTCGGTGCGTCCGGCGAGCAGGCCGAGGGTGACGTGGACGACGGTGTGTCCCAGCTCGTCGAGACCCTCGTACCCGAAGGCCGTGTACTCGCTCGGGCGGAACTGGGTCTTGCACGCCTCCGGCTTCGCGGCCGCGATCTCGACGACCGCCTCGTGCAGCGCGCGGGAGAAACCGTCCTGGTCGAAGGAGATCGTGTGGGAGTGGTCGACGGTGATCTGCGGCATGGGATTCCCCTGTTCTAGGCCAACAACGCGCTCACCCTAGCCGGAGCGCCAGCATCGCGATGTCGTCGTCCCGGTCGACACCGAAGCAGTCCAGCAGCGTGTCGCACAGGGCGTCGAGACCCGGCAGCGCGCCGGAGGCGGCAGCGCGGAGGTGTTCCATCGACACCGAGATGTCCGTGCCCCGGGTCTCGATGAGGCCGTCGGTGATCATGAGGAGCCGGTCGGTGGGTTCGAGGAACAGTTCCGTGGGCGGCGGATGGGGCAGGCCCACGCCGAGCAGCGGGCCGGCCGCCTTGGCGTAGTCCGCGCTGCCGTTGTCCCGGATGATCAGCGGCGGGATGTGGCCCGCGTTGGCGATGAGGGTGCGCCCGGTGTCCGGGTCGACGAGGGCCAGGCAGACGGTGACCGTGGTCTCCTGGTGGTAGTGCTGGAGCATCCGGTCCAGCCGCTCGGCGAGGACGCTCGGGTCGCTCTCGTCGACGCAGTAGGCGCGCAGGGCGTGCCGTATCTCCACCATGACGGTGGCCGCCTCCAGCGAGTGCCCGACGACGTCGCCGACGGCGAACAGCACGCCCCCGGCGACCTTCAGGACGGCGTAGAAGTCGCCGCCGATCTCGGTGTCCTGGGAGGCGGGCACGTACCGTACGACCGTGTCGACGCCCGGGAGTTCGGGCAGCCGGTCCGGTGTGGGCAGGAAGCTGCGCTGGAGGGTGAGGGCGACATGCCGCTCGACCTGGTACATGAGGAGCGGTTCGGCGGCGAGCGCGGTGGCCTGCGCGAGTTGCGCGAGCAGCGCCCCGGCCTCGGGGCCCACCCGGCGCAGCCCGCGGGTGGGGGCGGCGAGACAGACCGGGGCCCGGCCCTCCTGGGTGAGGACCAGCGCGAGGCGGGCGTCGTGTTCCACGCCGGGCCGGAAGAACCCGGTGGGCCACAGCGGCGCGGGCACCGTGGTGATCTGCACCCCGGACTGCCCCTGGGAGAGCCGCCGCAGCAGCCGGGCCACGGTCCGGTCGGCGTCCTCGCCCGGCAGCGCGACCGCGGTGCGATCCCGGGGCAGGCCGCGGTACAGCTGGTCGTCCCGGTCGAGGACGAACACGGCGGCGGGGGTGCCGGTGAGCCGTGCGGTGCCGTCGGCGGCGACGTCGACGAGTTCCTGGAGGGAGCGCGCCGCCTGGATGGTGACGATCATCTCCGAGAGCAGCGTCAGCCGTCGTACGAGCGCCTGGTCGTCGGCGCGCAGCCGGGCGGCGCGGACCGCGGACCGGACCGCCGCCTCGATCTCCTCGGGCTCCGCGGGCACCGTCAGAAAGGCCTCGTCGCCCGCGTCGAGCGCCTGGCAGCGGTCGATCGGGGGCGCGGCCAGCGCCGAGACGTGCACGACCGGCAGGCCCGCCATGCGCGGGCGCTCCTTGAGCAGCCGGCACAGTTCGAACCCGCTCATGTCCGGCAGGTGCACGTCGATCAGCGCCACGTCGGGCAGGTTCCCCTTGCGCAGCCGCACATCGAGTTCGTCGAGCGCCTCGGCGCCGCTGCCGACCGCGAGGACCCGGTGCCCGGCGCGGCTCAGCACGCTTTCGACCGCGAACCGGCTCGCCGGCTCGTCGTCCACGACCAGCACGGTCGCATGCGTCAGTTTGCCGTTGACGTCCATTTTTCTCAGACCTGGCCCTTTGACACACCGGTGGGGCAGGCCGGTGTCCACAGCCTGCCCCACTACGGTAATGCGCTTTCAGGGTGTCCGGGTGAATACCGCCACAGTGCGTCCCGGAACGGCGAAGGTCCCCGAAACCTTCGTGTACGAGGCCGACTTCACGGTGGCGTCCGCACCGGCCGCCTGCACCGGGTGCAGCCGGTAACCGGTACCGGCCAGCGCTTCCACTTTCTGCTCCCGCGCACTCGGCGTCGCGTTGAACACGACCACCAGATCACCGAGTTCCATGGTGATCACCCCGGGCGTCTCGTCCTTCCCGGACAGCGGGAAGGCCAGCTTCGCCTGCACCTGCCCGGCCGTGCCGAGCGAGAACACGGGTTCCGTCGTACGGATCTTCAGCAGATCCTGATACGCGGCGGAGGCCCCGTCGATCTGCCCGCAGCCCACCTTGACCGACGTCAACAGACCTTTCGCGTACGGCCACTTGGACGCGTTGTCGGCGGCCATCGGCAGACCCCGCCCGAAGCCGTTGCCGTCCGCGCAGTTCCAGTGGATCGCGTTGAACCAGTCACCGCTGTCGAACGAGTTGCGGTCCAGGGACTTGGAGCGCAGCAGGTCGGTCCCGGCCTGGGACAGGGACGGCCCCTGCGAGAGCGTGGCGGTGGCCATCGCGAGGACCTGCATCCGGGCCCGGTCGGAAGCACTCGTCGTGGCGGGCAACTTGTAGGTCAGCGCGTCGAACAGCGACTCGTTGTCGTGCGCGTCGACATAGGCGAGGGCGTCGCCGGGCGCGTCCGCGTAGCCCGCGGGAGCGCCGTTGTAGTCGATCTCGGCGCCGGTGACGTCCTTCCCGTCGGTGTCGGTGAACCGGTACTTGGCGAGGTTGCCGCTCAGGCCGACCTTGATGAGGTCCTGGTAGTGCAGGAGGCGGGCCTTCTGCTCGGCCGAAGTGCCGTTCGCCGTGGATGAGTTGGGGTCGGTGTAGAGCCCGGACGCGAAGCCCTGCACCCCCGGGTCGTCGTCGAAGGGGCTGCCGCCGCGTACGGCGTCCCGGGCCCGGTCGGAGAAGGTCGCGATGCCGGTGCCGGCCATGTTCTTCTGCGTGGCCTGCACGAAACGGGCGTCGTCGGCGACCTCGCCGAAGTTCCAGCCCTCGCCGTACATGATGATCTTCTTGCCGTCGACGCCGTCCTTCGCGAGGGTCAGCGCGTCGAGTGCCTTGCGTACGGCGAGGATGTTGGCCTTCGGCTGGTGCCCCATGAGGTCGAAGCGGAAGCCGTCGACCTTGTACTCCTTGGCCCAGGTGACCACGGAGTCGACGACGAGCTTGCCCATCATGGCGTTCTCGGTCGCCGTGTTGGCACAGCAGGTGGAGGTGGCCACGCTGCCGTCGGCCAACAGCCGCTGGTAGTAGCCGGGCACGATCTTGTCCAGCACCGAGTAGTCCGCCTGCCCGCTGGCCGCCGTGTGGTTGTAGACCACGTCCATGACGACCCGCAGGCCGTCCTCGTTCAGCGACTTGACCATCTCGCGGAACTCGACGGTACGGCCGGTGCCGTCCGGGTCGGTCGCGTACGAACCCTCCGGAACCGTGAAGTGGTAAGGGTCGTAACCCCAGTTGTAGGCGTCCTTCGCGGCGACGGCCGCCACGCACTCCTGTTGCTGCTCCGAGTCGGCGGCGTAGGAGGCGAGACCGCAGTCGGTGGCCGTCTGCTCGGACTTCTTCTCGGGGATGGTGGCGATGTCGAAGGCGGGCAGCAGATGCACGTACGACGTCCCGGACTTGGCCAGCGCGCGCAGATGCTTCGAGCCGTCGCTGTTCTTGTCCGTGAAGGCGAGATACGTGCCCCGGTCGACGGCCGGGACCGTCTTGTCGTCAACTGAGTAGTCCCGGATGTGCAGTTCCTGGATCTCGGCGTCCTTCAGCGGCACCGCCTTCGGCTTCTTCAGGCTCGACCAGCCGCTCGGGGCAAGGGACTTGGCGTCGAGGTCGACGACGAGGCTGCGCTTCGAGTCGGTGGTGAGGGCGACCGAGTAGGGGTCGGTGACCTCGTTGGTGACGAGCTTCTGGACGGTCGGCGCCCACACCTTCACGACGTACCGGTACGGCTTGTTCCTCCAGGAGGCGGGACCGGTGACGGACCAGACGCCGGTGGTGGAGTTCCGGCTCATCTTCTTGAGCGAGCCGTCGAGGTCGAGGGACACGCTCTGCGCGGTCGGCGCCCAAACGGCCAGCGCGGGACGGCCGTTGTGGAAGGTCGGGCCCAGGTCGGCCTTGGTCGCGGAACCGTACACGTCGTCGAGCACTCCGGCGATCTGCACGCCGGTAGCGGCCAACACGGCGCCATTCACGGCCCGTTGAGAGGCGACGAGCTGCCCGTTCAAGGCCTCTCGTACCCGCCCCCGATCACGCGGGTCGACGGACCAGGCCGAATAGTCCTTCAGGTAGGGGAACTTGGCCTTCTGGGCGTCGGTGAGCGTGGTCTTCGACAGGCGCAGCCAGCGCTCGTCGTCGCTCGTCAGCGTGCCGTCCTTCACGGCGATCGAACCGTCGTGGGAGTACACGAGCTGGGTGGAGGCAGCCGCGTCGGAGCCGTTCCAGGCGACCGTGTTCCGGTCGATCCAGACCGCCTTGGAGGTGGTCAGGTCGAGGGCCGCCGCGCTCCCGGCGGGCTGCGGCAGGAGGTACTTCTCCTGGCCGTTCAAGAGCCAGACCTCGTTGCCGTTGGTCTTGAGGTCGAGCGACTGATCGGCGGAGAGGTCCTTCTCGTCGCCCTTGTGGATGATGTAACTGAGACTGGTGGCACCGGAGTTGAGCGGTACCTCGAAGACAGCGCCATACGCGTCGGTCTTCACCGGCTGAAGCGGGCTCGACCAGTCCGTGGGGCTCGCGGCACCCGTCCAGACGTGCAGACCCCAGCCGGTGTAGTCGCCGTCCGCGCGGTGGTAGTGGATGACGGCCTTGGTGGTGTCCTGCGCCGGGTAGTCGGGCCGCTGGGTCCCTACGGCCTCCTTGCCCTGCTCGATCCACACCTCGCCGGTCTGCGTGACGTCGATCGAACGGTCGGCGGAGACGTCCTTGTCGCCGTCCTTGTCGATCACCAGGAAGCTGACGTTCGTCGCGCCGGGCTTCAACTTGACGTAGGCGAAGGCGCCGTAGGCGTCCCGCCCGACGAAGGGATGACTGGCCGGCCAGGTCGTCGCCTCGCCGTCGGCGAGGTCGCCCCAGGCGTACAGGCCCCAGTTGTCGTAGTCGCCGTCGGTGCGCTTGTAGTGGACGATCGCGTAGTCGCGCGAGGAGGCGGTGGGGATCTCCTCGGCGGGCGGGGTGCCGCTGGTGGAGACGGCCGTCGCGCTCGCCGTGCGTCCGGTCGAGTCGACCACAACTGCCTTGTAGCGCAAGGCTGTTCCGGCCGGTACGTCCTTCCCGATCGCCTGCGTGACCTTGTACGGGGCGTGGTCGGCGGAGCCGAGCGTCTGCCACTTGCCGTTGCCGGTCTGGGCGGCGAAGACGACCCGGTTGAGCTGACCGCCGGTGACGTCGGCGCTCAGCTCGACGGTGCCGGTGGCGCCCGCGTCCGGCGCCTTGAGGGTGATCGTGGGGTTGCTCAGCGGTCGGGCGAGGGCGCCGGCAGCCTTGAGGACGATCGCGGTACCGGCCGGGACGGTGACGGTGACCTTGTTGTCGGCGCCGCTCGTCGCGGTGGCCGAAGTGCCGTAGATCCCCCTGTACTTCATGTCCGGCGAACCGGTCGCAAAGGTCGCGGTCTTGGCGGTGTCGGCGTTGTTGAGGGCAACGACGTACTCCGAGGCGCCACTCGTCCGCGTGAAGGCGTAGACACCGGCGCCGTCGGCCGCGTAGCGCTCGGTCTGGACGCCGTCGGTCAGTGCCGGGTTGTCCTTGCGCAGCTTGGAGAGAGCGGCAATCTCCTTGTACAGCGGGGCAGTTGAGTCGTAGGAATCGCTGGCAGCAGTCCGATCGGTGCCGATCTCATCGTCGTCGAGATAGTCGGCGACCTTCGACGCGAACATCGTCTGGCGGGCGTCCTTGTCGCCGCCGGAGCCGGTGAAGCCCTGTTCGTCGCCGTAGTAGACGACGGGGTTGCCGCGGCTGAGGAACATCAGCTCGTTGGCGAGCCTGTCCTTGGCGAGGAGTTGGGCGTCGGTGGCCTTCGGGTTGTCCTGGTCGAGGAAGTAGCCGATACGGCCCATGTCGTGGTTGCCGAGGAAGGTGACCTGCTCGTACGCGTTCGCCTTGTCGGTCGTGTACTTGTAGTCGTCGCCGAAGACACTCGCGAGCTTCTGCGCGCTGCCGCCCTGCGAGGCGTAGGCACGGGCCGCGTCCTGGAAGGGGAAGTCGAGCGTGGCGTCCAGGCGGCCCTGCGTGACGTACGGCGAAGTGACCGACGTGTCGGCGGAGTAGACCTCGCCGAACATGAAGAAGTTCCTGCGGCCGTGCTGCGCCGCGTAGTTGTCGAGCGCGGTGGCCCACTGGGTCCAGAAGTCCATGTCGACGTGCTTGACGGTGTCGATGCGGAAGCCGTCCACGTCGAAGTCGCGGACCCACTTCTCGTAGATCTTCTCCATGCCGCTGACGACCTCGGGGCGTTCGGTCCACAGGTCGTCGAGGCCGGAGAAGTCGCCGTACGTGGCGTTCTCGCCGACGTACGTCGAGTCGCCCCGATTGTGGTACATCGTCGGGTCGTTGAGCCAGGACGGGACCTTCACGTTCGCCTTGTCGGCGGGGACGGTCGGGGTCTTCGGGAAGGAGGAGGTGGAGACAGCCGGGAAGCTCTTCCTGCCGTCCGCGTAGTCGGCGTCGTCGAAGGGCTGCCCGTCCTTGGTCAGGTAGGGGAAGGCGCCCTTGGAGAGGTAGTCGTAGGACTTGCCCTCGTAGTCGACGACGTCGGCGGTGTGGTTGGTGATGACGTCGAAGAAGACCTTCATGCCCTTGGCGTGCGCCTTGGAGATGAGGGTCGTGAGGTCCTTGTTGGTGCCGAAGTGCGGGTCGACCTGGGTGAAGTCCGTTATCCAGTAACCGTGGTAGCCGGCGGAGGCGTCGGCGCCGGTGCCTTGCACGGGCTGGTTCTTGAAGATCGGGGCCATCCAGATGGCGGTGGTGCCGAGGCCCTTGATGTAGTCGAGCTTCTTTGTCAGGCCCTTGAGGTCGCCGCCCTGGTAGAAGCCCTTGTCGGTGGGGTCGTAGCCGGTGCTGAGGCGTGAACCGGTAAGCCCGCCAAGGTCGTTGGAGGTGTCGCCGTTGGCGAACCGGTCCGGCATCACGAAGTAGAACTGCTCGCGGGTGTCGTCGTGCCGGGCGGGCGTCGCCGCCAGCTTGGCGTCCGACGGGGGTGCGGGCGGGGTCGCGGCGTGGGCGGCGAGGGGTTGGACGAACGCCGCGAGGAGTGCGGCGACGATGACGCCGGTGGCCCTTCTCCGTCGCTCGGTGCGGCGCGTCCGGGGCGCCGGCCATCTCGGTATCACAGGCGTGAACTCCTTGCGATTACGGCTCAGTTCGGGTCCGACCCCGGCGAGACCGTATCGCCGACGCAAGGGTTGCAGCAAGAGGCCTGAAAGTCACAGAAAGAACTTTCAACCGCAACCTTGACGTGCCCTTCTCAACGGGCCCACGCTCACCAGTTGTTGAACGCCGAATCCTCTCCTCCGGAGCCGCAGATGAGCAGATACGGACCAGCACGGCGCATGGCGAGTGCCGTCGCCGCCGGCGCCCTCGCCCTCGCGGGTGTGATCGCCCTGCCCGCCGCCACCGCCCACGCGGACACCTCCGCCAAGGGCGATGTCATCGCCAACCTCTGGGAATGGAACTGGGACTCCATCACCTCGGAGTGCACGAACGTACTGGGCCCGGCCGGTTACGGCGCGATCCAGGTGGCACCGCCCGCCGAGTCGCTGAAGCAGACCAACTACTACTGGTGGGACGTCTACCAGCCCTACTCGTACAACCTGAACAGCCGCTTCGGTACGGCGACGCAGTTCGCGAGCATGGTGTCCGCGTGCCACACGGCGGGCGTGAAGGTCTACACGGACGCGGTGATCAACCACACCGCCGCGCAGACCGGCACCGGTTACAACGGCACCACGATCACCAGCAAGTACGACACCCCGGACTGGGACCCCGGCGACTACCACACCTCGGCGGACTGCCCCACCTCCGACCTGACCATCCAGGACTACTCGAACCTCACCCAGGTCCAGAACTGCGAACTCCTGGGCCTGCCCGACCTGAAGACCGGTTCGGACTCGGTCCGCGCGGGCATCGCGAACTTCCTGAACAAGCAACTCGCCCTGGGCGTCGACGGGTTCAGGGTCGACGCGGCCAAGCACATCCCCGAGACCGACATGGCCGCGATCGAGGGCAAGCTGACGAACACGACGGCGGGCTCGGCACCGTACGTCTTCCAGGAGATCTACCCGGGCTCGACCCCGCAGCCCAGCGACTACTACGCCTCCGGTGACGTCCTCGACTTCACCTACGCGAGCAAGATGAAGTCGGCGTTCCAGGGGAACGTGAGCGACCTGTCCTCCCTGGAGAGCAGCGGCATTCTCCCGGCCGCCAACTCGGTGTCCTTCGTGACGAACCACGACACCGAACGCAACGGCCTCCACATGAGCTACAAGGACGGCGACACCTACAAGCTCGCCAACCTCTTCCAGCTCGCCTACAAGTGGTCCACCCCGACGGTGTACGCCAGTTGGGAGTGGACGCAGAGCGACCAGGCCCCGCCGAACTCGTCCGGGTTCGTCACCAACACCGACTGCTCCAGCGGCAGTTGGTACTGCCTGGACCGTGACACCGGGGTCGTCGGCATGGTGGCCTGGCACAACGCGGTGGACACGGCGGCCGTCTCCAACTGGCAGACCAAGTCGTCGAGCGTGATCGGCTTCGGCCGTAGCGGAGCGGGCTTCTTCGCGCTCAACAACGGTTCCTCGGCGGCGACTTACAGCTTCACGACCGGGATGGCCGACGGCACGTACAAGAACGTGGTGGACGGCGGTGCCTCGACCATGACGGTCTCGGGCGGCAGCGCGTCCCTCACCATCCCGGCGAAGAGCGCGATCGCCTTCTACAACTCCTCCTACACCTGCACGGTCGGCTGCGACGACACCGGCGGCGGCGGTTCGTCCGGTTCCACGGTGACCGCCACCTTCAACGAGTACGCGGCCACCACGTCCGGTACGAGCGTCTACGTCGTCGGCTCCATCGACGCGCTGGGCGGCTGGGACACCTCGAAGGCGGTCGCGCTGTCGTCGTCCGGGTACCCGGTCTGGTCCGGGGCGGTGAGCGTGCCGACCAACACGTCCTTCACGTTCAAGTACATCAAGAAGGACGCGTCCGGAAACGTCACCTGGGAGTCGAACGCCAACAGGGCGGCCACGACGGCCAGTTCGGCGGTCTCGCTCAACAGCTCCTGGAACGTGGCCGACGCCGACGCCACCGACGTCACCTTCAACGAGTACGCGACCACCGACCTCGGCACCAACGTCTACGTCACCGGCTCCATCGCGTCCCTCGGCTCCTGGAACACGAGCGACGCGATCCCGCTGTCGTCGGCGTCCTACCCGACGTGGAGCAAGCTCGTCATCGTCCCCAAGAGCACGGCCTTCACGTACAAGTACATCAAGAAGGACAGCTCCGGGAACGTGGCGTGGGAGTCCGGCACGAACCGCTCGTACACGACGGGCACCGCGTCCGGCTACACGGCGAGTGACACCTGGAAATAGGTCCTTCCGCGATTCCTTCCGGCTTCCTCCAACTTTCTGCGAACAAAATCGCCGTACCGCGCATCGAACCTTGTGTACGGCACAGAAGGACGGTGCGGGGCGCAGACCACGCCCCGCACCGCGGAGCAGGAGTGGGGAACATGACCGTGAACGAAGTCCAGAACACCACCGACCAGGCCGGCACCGCCAAGCACCGACGCCGCGCCGACCGCAAGCTCGGGCGCACGATGATCGGCCTGGGCGCCGTCGTCGGTCTGGGGCTCGCGGGCTGGGCGGGTACCGCGAACGCCGCGACCTCCAGTGGTACGGCCACGGCGAAGGCGACGCCGACCTGCTCGGCCGCCGCGCTGAAGGCGACCTACGGTCAGCAGCTCGCCGGCGGCATGAACCACGAGGGTGTCGTCATCCGGCTGCGCAACCTCAGCGGCAAGACCTGCGCGCTGCGCGGATACCCCGGCCTGGGCCTGGAGAACTCCGCGCACAAGAAGCTGACGACCCACACCACGTGGGGCAACACCTGGTACGCGCACAACCCCGGCAAGAAGACCCTCACCCTCAAGGACGGCGAGAGCGCCGAGGCCGTCGTCGCCTGGACCCACGCCAACACCGGCACGTCGGGCGCGGTGCACGCGGCCTACCTGGAGATCACCCCGCCCGCCTCCACCCAGCACAAGACCCTGGCCCTCCCCCAGTGGGTCGACCACGGCGACCTCTCGGTCACCGCGCTGGCGAAGCACATCACCATCACTTCCTGACCCCCCTGACACGGACGGCGGCGGCGTGCCCCCTCGCGCCGCCGCCGTCCGGCTGCGGGGATCAGCAGCTCGACTTCCCGGCGTAGATCGCCAGCGCCGTGTTCGAGCCCAAGGTGGCCGTGAACTGCCCGCTGGAGTTCACCGTCACCGACGTGTTGTGCTGGACGTCGCAGTACGTGCCCGCGGCGAGAGACGTCTGGTACGTCTGTGTCAGCGAGGACGTCTCGTGGTTGATGGCGACGTAGCCCTTGCTGCCGCGGCCGAAGGCGATCGCGTCGTTGCCGTCGTCCCACCAGTTGGTGAGGGACTGGCCGCTCGTCGCGTTGCGGAAGGCGACCATGGACTTGATCTCCGGCCAGGCGTGCTGGCACTTCCAGCCGTCCTGCCAACAGGCCGTCACCGCGCCGCCGTTGGGCGGTCCGGCGTCCGCGTCCGTCCACTCGTAGCCGGAGTTGATGTCCGGAGCACCGTACGGGTAGGCGAGCATGAAGACGTTGGCCAGGGTGTAGTTGGCGCCGTCCTTGTAGTTCAACGTGCTGCCGTTGCGCTCTGTGTCGTGGTTGTCGACGAAGACTCCCGCCACCGAGCTGCTCATGTAGCCCCAGCCCTCGCCGTAGTTCTTCAGGTAGGCGAGGTTCTCGTTGTTGAAGACCCGCTTGAGGTCGTAGGCGTAGCGGAACTCCTGGACGTCGCCGTTGCCCGTGTACTCGGTGGGCTGGACGGCCTCGCCCGCGCCGTAGATGACCTCCTGTTTCCAGTACGCGGAGGGGTTGCTCAGGCGGGACTTGATGTTCGCGAGGTCGGTCGCCGGGATGTGCTTGGCCGCGTCGATGCGGAAGCCGTCGGCGCCGTAGCCGAGGAGGGTGTTCATGTAGCCGGCGATGGTGGCGCGGACGTACTCCTCGCCCGTGTCCAGGTCGGCCAGGCCGACGAGTTCGCAGTTCTGGACGTTGGCGCGGTTGGTGTAGTCGCTGACCAGCGACGTGCAGTCGTCCATGTCGTACGAGGAGTACAGGCCGGGGTAGTTGTACTTCGTGTACGACGAACCGCCGGTGCCGGTGCCGCTGCCCGCCGACATGTGGTTGATGACCGTGTCGACGACGACCTTCACGCCCGCCGCGTGACACGTGCTGATCATGTTCTTGAAGGCCGTGGCGTCGCCGAGCCGGCCCGCGATCTTGTAACTCACCGGCTGGTACGACGTCCACCACTGCGAGCCCTGTATGTGCTCGGCGGGCGGGGAGACCTGGACGTAGCCGTAACCGGCCGGGCCGAGGGTGTTGGTGCACTCCTTGGCGACCGAGGCGAAGTTCCACTCGAAGAGGACCGCGGTGACGTCCTTGGTGCCGGGAGGGGAGGCATGTGCGGTGCCGGGCACCAGGAAGGCCGTCGCGGCGGCGAGGGCGCAAGCTCCTGCAAGTGATCTGCTGTTGGCCATGTGGGGTTCCTTCTCCGTTGAAGGTTCTTGACAGTTCTTGCTGAAACACCATGGAAATCTTGCGGTGGCCAGATGTTAAAGGCCCGCCACCCAAAAGGGCAGCGGGCCGTGTGAAGTTCCTGCGAGAACTTACGAGTTGGTGGTCCACCACGCCGTCGTGTCGGCGGGCAGCTTCGCCTCGCCGGCCGTCTCGGTCACCTCGCCGCTGGCGAGCAGGAGACGACCGTACGCCTTGGTCGTCACCGACTCCCCGCTCGTGTTCGCGACACACACGAACTCCCCACGCCGGAAGGCGAGTACGCCCTCGGGCGCCCGCAGCCACTCCACCGAGTCACCCGCGCCGAGGTCCGGCTGGGTGCGGCGGGCGGCGAGCGCGGCCCGGTACAGCTCCAGCGTCGAACCGGGCGTCCCGGTCTGCGCCTCGATGCTCAACTCGCCCCAGCCGTCCGGCTGCGGCAGCCAACTCCCCCCGCTGCCGAAGCCGTATGACGATCCGTCACGCGTCCACGGGATCGGCACCCGGCACCCGTCCCGGAAGCCGTCCTGGCCCGCGCCCCTGAAGTACGCGGGGTCCTGGCGGACTTCGTCCGAGAGGTCGACGACGTCCGGGAGGCCGAGTTCCTCGCCCTGGTAGATGTACGCCGATCCGGGCAGCGCCAGCATCAGCAGGGTCGCGGCACGGGCCCTGCGCAGGCCCAGCTCCCTGTCCCCCGCCAGGCGGATCTGGGTGCCGAGGCCGGGCGGGTTGGCGAAGCGGGTGGCGTGCCGGGTGACGTCGTGGTTGGAGAGGACCCAGGTGGCGGGGGCGCCTACCGGGCGCATGGCCTCCAGGGTGCGGTCGATGACCGTACGGAGTTCCCCGGCGTCCCAATCCGTCGACAGGTACTGGAAGTTGAACGCCTGGTGGAGTTCGTCCGGGCGGACGTAGTTGGCCGTGCGCTCGACGGTCGGCGTCCATGCCTCGGCTACGAAGATGCGCTCGTCCGCGTACTCGTCGAGGACCGTGCGCCACTGGCGGTAGACGTCGTGCACGCCGTCCTGGTCGAAGAACGGCATGACATCGTTGCCCAGCAGCTTGAGTTGTTCGTGCGAGCCGAGGTCGGGCAGACCCTCCGCCTTCACCAGCCCGTGGGCCACGTCGATGCGGAAGCCGTCGACCCCGATGTCCAGCCAGAAGCGGAGGATCGAGCGGAACTCGTCGCCCACCGCCGGGTGTTCCCAGTTGAAGTCGGGCTGCTCCGGCGCGAAGAGGTGCAGGTACCACTCCCCCGCCGAGCCGTCCGGTTCGGTGACCCGGGTCCAGGCGGGGCCGCCGAAGATGGACTCCCAGTCGTTGGGCGGGAGTTCGCCGTGCTCGCCCTTGCCGGGGCGGAAGTGGTAGCGCTCCCGCAGCGGTGAACCGGGGCCCTCCCTCAACGCCCTCTTGAACCACTCGTGTTGGTCCGAGGAGTGGTTCGGGACGAGGTCGACGATGATGCGCAGGCCGAGCCCGTGGGCGTCCCGGATCAGCGCGTCGGCGTCGAGCAGGTTCCCGAACATCGGGTCCACGGCACGGTAGTCGGCGACGTCGTAGCCTGCGTCCGCCTGCGGGGAGGCGTAGAACGGGCTGAGCCACACGGCGTCGATCCCGAGATCCCGCAGATACGGAAGCCGGGCGCGGACGCCCTCCAGGTCGCCCATGCCGTCACCGTTGCTGTCGGCGAAGCTGCGGGGGTAGACCTGGTAGATCACCGCGTCCCGCCACCAGTCGCGGCGCTTGGCCTGAGCGGGGTTTTTCGGTGCCGGGGCGATGGCCGAGTGCTGCTGGGTCATGGCGTCCTTGGTGCGTAACTGGGGTTTGGTCAGGGGGAGTTGTGACGGGGCGGCCGTGAAGTCAGCGGGGTCGGATGGACGTCACGGCCGCCCCGGGTATCAGGGGGGCTTGGGGGGCAGCGCCCCCCAAAAAAGGGCGCGGGGAACTGCGCGACCAGCCCCCACGCACCCGCAGACAACAACGAAACCGGATTTTCTAGCCCTTCGTGCCACCCGCGGTAAGCCCGGTGACCAGGTTCTTCTGCACGAGATAGAAGAACGCGGCAACCGGTATCGCGATCAACACCGCCGTCGCGGCCATCAGGTTCCGCTGCGCGTCGTGCTCGCTCACGAACGTCTGCAACCCGACCGCGAACGTGTACTTCGTGTCGGACAGCATGAACGTCGAGGCGAACGCGACCTCGCCGAAGGCCGTGAGGAAGCTGTAGAACGCGGCGACCGCCAGGCCCGGCTTGGCGAGCGGCAGGATCAGTCGCAGGAACGTGCCGAAGGGGTTCAGCCCGTCGACGCGTCCGGCCTCGTCGATCTCGAACGGGATCGTGTCGAAGTAGCCCTTGAGCAGCCAGGCGCAGTAGGGCACGGCGGTCGAGCAGTAGACGAGGATGAGACCAAGGTAGCTGTCGATGAGCTGCAGATCGGCCAGAATCTGGTACATCGGCACGATGAGTACCGCTATCGGGAACATCTGGGTGACCAGCAGCACCCACATGAACTTCCGGTAGCCGGGGAAGCGCATGCGCGACACCGCGTAGCCGGTGCTCGCGGCGATGGTGACGCCGATGACCGTGGTGCCGAGCGAGACGATCAGCGAGCTCTTCAACCAGTCGAAGAACCCGGTGTGCTGGAGGACGAACGAGTAGTTGTCGAACGTCATCTTCTTCCAGATGCCGGCCGGGTGGAGATAGTCGTCCGAGTCCGGGCCGAGAGAGAGGAAGACCAGCCAGGCGATCGGGAAGAGCGCGATCAGGCTCGCGACGATCAGGACGCCGTGCGAGCCGAGGGCGCCGGCGCGGCTCAACTCGCCCCGGCGGCGGGTCCGTTCGGGTGTCGTGGTGCTCATGGGGACTCCTGCCTCAGATCGCGAGCTGTTGGTCATTGCGGTTCAGCCAGCGGCGGTAGAAGGAGGTGAAGACGATCAGGATGGCCAGCAGCAGGATGCCGTAGGCGGCCGACTGGGCGAATTCGCGCGGCTGTTGGCCGAAGCCGAGGAAGTACGACCAGGTGACCAGGATCTGGGCGTCGGGCGCGGTGTTGCCGAACAGCAGGAAGATCACGGCGAATTGGTTGAAGGTCCAGATCACACCGAGCAGGACGACGGTGGAACTGACCGACCTCAGGCCCGGGAGAGTGACGTAGCGGAAGCGCTGCCAGGGGCTCGCGCCGTCCATCTCGGCGGCCTCGTAGAGCGAGGCGTCGATGGACTGGAGGCCGCCGAGCAGCGAGACCATCATGAACGGCACACCGCACCAGGTGTTGACCATGATCGCGGCGAACCGCTGCCAGAACGTGCTCTCCAGCCAGTCGGGTTGGGGCAGATGCAGGCTGTGCAGCGCGGAGTTGATGATGCCGCCGTCGGCGAGCATGAAGCGCCAGCCGAAGACCGTGACGAAGGTGGGGACGGCCCACGGCAGGATCAGGATCAGCCGGTACAGGGTGCGGGCGCGCAGCTTCTGGTTGAGCAGGAGCGCCAGGGAGAGGCCGACCGTGTAGTGGAGGGCTACGCAGAGCCCGGTCCAGACGATCGTCCAGATGAAGTGCGACCAGAAGCGGTCGTACGACGTCGGGCCGAACAGGATGTCCTTGTAGTTGTCGAGCCCGATGAACTTGTAGGTGGCGTCGATGTGGTTGACGCCGATCGTGCGCGCGGTGTTGAGGCTGTCGGCGTCCGTGAGCGTCAAGTAGAGGCCGTACACCAGGGGGTAGAGCACGAGGACGCCGAGCACGACGACCACGGGGATGATCATCGCGTACGCGTACCAGTGCTTCTGGTAGGCGTACTTGAGGCGGCTGCCGGGGCCGGGCCGGGGTGCGCGGTCACCGTGGCGCTTGCCGGTCGCGCGGTCGATGGCGACTGTCATGGTTCGTTCGACACCTTCTGGAAGACCTTCTGGAAGTTCAAGCGGGTACGGCGAGTTCGCGGACTACGGCGAGTTCGCGGACTACGGCGGCGCAGGCCGATGGCCGTCGGATCCGTCCCCCCAGTTCCTGATCCGGCGGATCCGACGGCCATGCGGGGCTACTTGCTGAAGTCCGGGACCAGCTTGGCGATCGCCAGCTCGGCGTTGCTCAGGCCCTTGTCGAGGGACTCCTTGCCACCGGCGACCTTGGGCAGTTCGGTGTCCAACGGGCCCCAGAGGGAGCTGTATTCGGCGAGCGCCGGGCGCGGCTGGGCGGCGCCGAGGACGCTCTGGAAGCCGGCGATCCCCGGGTCGGACTTCACGGCGGCGGTGTACGCGTCGTCGCGGGTCGGCAGCGTCGAGTTCTTCAGCGCGATCGTCGACTGGGAGGCGGCGGAGGTCATGAAGTTGACGAACTTCAGGGCCGCCTTCTGGTGCGCGGAGTCCGAGCCGGCGTAGACCGAGAGGTTGTGACCGCCGGTCGGGGCACCGGACTTGCCGGTGGAGCCGGCCGGGATCGTGGCGATGCCGAGGTTGGACTTGTCCTTGAAGGCCGAGCCCTTGTAGAAGTTGGTGATCTCCCACGGGCCCTGGATGATCGCGGCGACCTTGCCGTTGACGAACGCGTCCTGGATGTGGGCGTAGGCGTCCGCGGTGGTGTCGGCCTTGTGCAGGCCGGTGCCGGAGAAGAGGCCCAGCCAGGTGCCGTAGGCCTTCTTCGCGGCGGCGGAGTCCACGGTGATCTTCTTGGCGGAGGTGTCGACGGTGTCGGTGCCCTCGCCGTAGAGGAAGGTCTGCGCGTAGTAGGCCTGGGTGGAGCCCCAGTAGCCGTCGACCTTGGCCTTGGCCTTGATCGTCGCCGCGTCGGTCTTCAACTCGTCCCAGGTGGTGGGTGCCTGGGTGATGCCGGCCTGCTTGAAGAGGGCCTTGTTGTAGACGAGCGCGAGGGTGTCGGTGACCAGCGGCACGCCGTACGTCTTGCCGTCGTACTGGGCCTGCGTGATCAGGTTCGACTTGAACTTCGCCTGGTCCGCGAGGGCTTCGGTGCCGTCGAGCGGCAGGAAGTAGCCCTTCTTCGCGAAGGCGGGGGTCCAGCCGACCTCCGAACGCAGCACGTCCGGGGCGCCCTTGGAGCCGGCGGCGGTGTCGAACTTGTTCTGCGCCTGGTCGAAGGGCACGTTGACGTACTTGACCTTGACGTTCTTGTTGGCCGCCTCGAACTTGGCGACCAGGGCCTTGTACGTGGGTGCCTCATTGGTGGCGTTCGAGGTGTCCCACCAGGTGATGGTGACCGGCCCGTCGGACTTGCCGCTGCCACTGTCACTGCCGCCGCAGGCCGTCGCCGCGAGGGCGATGGACGCCACCAGCGCGGTGGCCGCTATGCCACGCCGCATGAGTTCTCCTTGAGGGTGAAAGCCCGTGAGGTGCAGGGCGGAGGTCCCGTCCGCCGCCCTGTCGACTTGCCGACTGCGCCGTTGCGTCCGCCGGGCGTCGCCGAACGTAACAGCGATGCAAGCGCGGCGAAAGTCCTTGCTGCAAAAAACTGCAAGACGGCCCGAGAGTTACCCGTCCGTGACCTCTCCTCGACCCCCGCGAAACCCAGCACTGGTGCGGCTGAGCGGGCAAGGGGACACTTGTGCAAGACTCTGCAAGCTCTTGCCGCATGCCGTACGTCGACCAGCAGCCGACCAGAACACGAGGGATCGCGATGACGCAGCAACCCGCAGCGCGCCGACGGCCGGTACAGTCCACTCCCGTGACCACACGGCTTGCCGACATCGCCGCCCAGGCGGGGGTGAGCGAAGCGACCGTCAGCCGCGTCCTCAACGGCAAGCCTGGCGTCGCCGCCACCACCCGCCAGTCCGTCCTCGCCGCGCTCGACGTGCTCGGCTACGAACGTCCGGTACGGCTGCGGCAGCGCAGCGAGGGCCTCGTGGGCCTGATAACGCCGGAGTTGGAGAACCCGATATTCCCCGCCCTGGCCCAGGTCATCGGCCAGGCGCTGACCCGGCAGGGCTACACCCCGGTGCTCGCCACCCAGACCCCGGGCGGTTCCACGGAGGACGAGCTGACCGAGATGCTCGTCGACCGCGGGGTCGCGGGCATCATCTTCGTCTCCGGGCTGCACGCGGACACCTCCGCCGACATGCAGCGCTACGAGCAACTCCGGGCGCAGGGCGTGCCGTTCGTGCTCGTGGACGGGTTCTCGCCGAAGGTGCAGGCGCCGTTCATCTCCCCCGACGACCGCGCGGCGATGACCCTCGCCGTCACCCACCTCGTCTCGCTCGGCCACACCCGCATCGGACTGGCGCTGGGCCCGAAGCGGTTCGTACCCGTACAACGCAAGATCGAGGGCTTCGTCCGCACGATGCAGGACCAACTGGCCCTGACCGCCGAGGATGTGGAGACCCGGCTCGTGCAGCACTCGCTGTACACGCTGGAGGGCGGGCAGGCCGCGGCCGCCGCGCTGATCGACCGGGACTGTACGGCGGTGGTGTGCGCGAGCGACATGATGGCGCTCGGTGCGATCCGGGCGGCCCGGCAGCGGGGTCTCGATGTGCCGAAGGACGTCTCGGTGGTCGGTTTCGACGACTCCCCCCTGATCGCGTTCACCGATCCACCGCTGACGACGATCCGCAAGCCGGTTCCGGCGATGGGACAGGCGGCGGTGCGGACGCTGCTGGAGGAGATCGGCGGGACGCCTGCCCCGCACAGCGAGTTCGTGTTCATGCCGGAACTGGTGGTGCGCGGGTCCACGGCTTCGGCCCCCGGGGACCGGAACCGTCCCTGAATCATCCCTGAATCGTCCCTAAGGGGGAGGAAACGCGGCTGCGTCCAGTGCGCTGGTAGTAGTACGGGGACTCTTCTCGTCGTAGAACATGCGAGCCGGACCCGACCAAGGGATGATCGGTCGCGGAAGCCTTTTCTGGCAGACTTTGTGTCTATGGGTGAGACCACCGTGACGACATTGGAAGGCCGTGAAGAAGCCGTTCCGAGCCCCGTCGCGGACGCCGCGGGGCAGGGTTTTCTGCGCCGGTTGCGGACTCCGCGCCGGCCCCGGCTCTGGTTCGAGATCCTGCTGATCGCGGTGAGCTACTGGACGTACTCACAGATCCGCAACGCGGTCCCGGAGCAGAAGACCGAGGCGCTGCGGAACGCCGACTGGATCTGGCGTGTGGAGCACCATCTCGGCATCGCCGTCGAGCAGTCGGTCAACCATGCCGCGAATTCGGTGACTTGGCTGATCGTCGGGATGAACTACTACTACGCCACACTGCACTTCGTGGTGACGCTGGGTGTCCTGGTGTGGCTGTTCCGCAGCCATCCGGGCCGGTACGCGGCGACGCGCCTCGTCCTCTTCGCGACGACGGCCGTGGCCCTGGTCGGCTACTACTTCTTCCCGCTGGCCCCGCCCCGGCTCATGAACGGCGGCCACTTCGTCGACACGGTCATGGTCCACCAGACCTGGGGTTCGATGGCGTCGGGCGACCTGAAGCACGTGTCGAACCAGTACGCCGCGATGCCGTCCATGCACATCGGCTGGTCCCTGTGGTGCGGCCTGACGATCTTCACCCTGGCGAAACTCCCCTGGGTCCGCATCCTGGGCCTCCTCTACCCGGCGGTGACCCTCATGGTCATCGTCTCCACGGCCAACCACTTCTGGCTCGACGCGGTGGGCGGCATGCTCTGCCTGACCTTCGGCTTCACGGTCTCCCGCCTCTGGTACGGCGCGTTCCCGTACGCCCTGCCGAGGACGGTGGCGGTACGGGGGGCGAGCGGGACGTGGCTGCCGACGAAGGCGTGAGCGCTGCGCTGGCTGGGTGGGCTGCGTGGATATGCGGCTCCGCCGCAGGGACACGGGGCCGCAATGCCGTCGTTCGGCTGCCGCGCCGTCGTGGCTGGTCGCGCAGTTCCCCGCGCCCCTTTGAGGCGCTGCCACGCCCCGCGTCTTTAGGAGCGCGGGGCTGTATCAATGTGTGGCTCCGCCGCGCGGGCGCGACCAGCGCCCACCGGCGGTCAGCCGAAAGACAACCCAGCTAGGCCCCGTAGAACAACACGTCCACCACACCACGTGCCCGCCGAGTAGTACGCCGATAGTCATCCAGCATGTCGCCCACATGCCCCGGCCCATACCCCAAGTACCGCCCCACGGCAGCCAGTTCACGCGGGTCGGACGGAAACGTGTCTCCCGCCCGCCCCCGCACCAACATCACCGCGTTGCGCACCCGGGTAGCCAACACCCAAGCCTCGTCCAGTATCGAAGCGTCCTCGACGGAAATCAGCTCGGCAGCACAGGCCGCGGCAAGCCCCGCCCGAGTACGCGTCGTACGCAACCCCGGCTCGGCCCACCCGTGCCGCAACTGCATGAGCTGCACGGTCCACTCGACGTCGGACAGCCCCCCACGCCCCAACTTGGTATGCAGGGTCGGGTCAGCCCCGCGGGGCAACCGCTCGGACTCCATCCGGGCCTTCAGCCGCCGAATCTCCCGTACGGCGTCATCACCCAGCCCCTCCGCCGGGTACCGCAGAGGATCGATCAGCTCGATGAACCGCTGCCCCAACTCCCCGTCCCCGGCAACAGGTTCGGCCCGCAACAACGCCTGCGACTCCCAAACCAGCGACCACCGGCGGTAGTACGCCTCGTAGGAGTTCAACGACCGTACGAGCGGACCCGACTTGCCCTCCGGCCGGAGATCCGCGTCGATCAGCAGCGGCGGATCCGAACTGGCGACCTGAAGCAGCCGCCGCATCTCGGAGACGACCTTGTTGGCCGCCTCGGAGGCCTCGCGCTCGGGCACGCCCTCGCGGGGCTCGTGCACGAACAGGACGTCCGCGTCGGAGCCGTAGCCCAGTTCGTGGCCGCCGAAGCGGCCCATGCCGATGACGGCGAAGCGGGTGGGGAGGGTGTCGCCCCAGCCCGCGCGGACCACCGCGCGCAGCGTGCCAGCGAGAGTGGCCGCGGTGAGGTCGGAGACCGCGCCGCCGACCCGGTCGACGAGGGCGCCCTGGTCGGCCTCGACGGGCTGGGTCTCGGTGCCGTAGGAGCCGACGATGTCGAAGGCGGCCGTACGGAAGAGTTCGCGGCGGCGGACGCCCCGGGCGAAGGTGACGGCCTGGACGGCGTCGTCGGCGCGGCCGACCGCGGCCAGTATCTCCTGGTCCAGGTGGGCGCGTTCGCGGGGTTCGAGGCCGCTGCCGCCGTCGCCGTCGCCGAGGAGGGCGACCGCTTCGGGGGCGCGCATGAGAAGGTCGGGGGCGAGGCGGCCGGCCGAGAGGACGCGGGCGAGGTTCTCGGCGGCGGCGCCCTCGTCCCTCAACAGCCGTAGGTACCAAGGGGTTTTACCGAGCGCGTCGGACACCTTGCGGAAGTTGAGGAGGCCCGCGTCCGGGTCGGCGGAGTCCGCGAACCAGCCCAACAGGACGGGCAGCAGGGTGCGTTGGATGGCGGCCTTGCGGGTGACGCCGGAGGCGAGGGCCTCGATATGGCGGAGGGCCGCCGCCGGATCGCTGTAGCCGAGGGCGACCAGCCGTTCGCGGGCCGCCTGCGGGCTCAACCTGGTCTCGCCGGGCGCGAGTTGGGCGACCGCGTCGAGCAGCGGGCGGTAGAAGAGCTTCTCGTGGAGGCGGCGCACGACGGTGGCGTGCCGCTTCCACTCGCGGTTCAACTCGGCGACGGGGTCGGTGCGCAGGCCCATCGAGCGGCCGAGGCGGCGCTGGTCGGCCTCCTCGACGGGGACGAGGTGGGTGCGGCGCAGCCGGTAGAGCTGGATGCGGTGTTCCATCGTGCGCAGGAAGCGGTAGGCGTCGTCGAGGCGGGCGGCGTCCTCGCGGCCGACGTAGCCGCCGGCGGCGAGCGCCTCAAGGGCGACGAGCGTGGTGCCGCTGCGCAGCGAGGTGTCGGCGCGGCCGTGCACCAACTGCAGGAGCTGGACGGCGAATTCGACGTCCCGGAGGCCGCCGGGGGCGAGCTTCAGTTCGCGGTCGATCTCGGCGGCGGGGATGTTCTCGACGACACGGCGGCGCATCTTCTGCACGTCGGTGACGAAGTTCTCGCGCTCGGCGGCCTTCCACACGAGGGGTTCGAGCGCGTCGACGTACTCCGCGCCGAGCGCGAGGTCGCCGGCCACCGGGCGGGCCTTGAGCAGGGCCTGGAACTCCCATGTCTTGGCCCAGCGTTGGTAGTAGGCGAGGTGGCTGGCGAGGGTGCGGACCAGCGGACCGTTGCGGCCCTCGGGACGCAGATTCGCGTCGACGGGCCAGATGGACCCCTCGACGGTGGTCTCGGAGCAGATCCGCATCATGTGCGCGGCGAGCTTGGTGGCCGCGCGGACCGCCTTGCCCTCGTCGGCGCCCTCGACGGCCTCGCCGACGAAGATGACGTCGACGTCGGAGATGTAATTCAGCTCGTGGCCACCGCACTTGCCCATCGCGATCACCGCGAGCCGGCACAGCGCGGCGTCGTCGGGCGCGGCGGCACCGGCGATGGCGAGGGCTGCGCGCAGGGTCGCGGTCGCGAGGTCGGCGAGTTCGGCGGCGGTCTGCACGAGGTCGGTGGTGCCGCACACGTCACGGGCGGCGATGGACAGCAGGCAGCGGCGGTACGCGACGCGCAGGGCGACCGGGTCGGTGGCCTCGGCAAGGCCGCGCTCGAACTCCTCCACCCCGGGGTGGAGGTCTCGGGGCTCGTACATCACGAGGGCGTGCCAGTCACGCGGATGCCGGGCGAGGTGGTCCCCCAGGGCGGCGGAGGCACCGAGGACGCCGAGCAGCCGGTCGCGCAAGGGCTTCGCCGCGATCAGGGTGTCCAGCAGCTCGCGGCGGGGCGTGTCCTCGGGCTGCGCCTCCAGGAGCCGTACGAGACCCTGAAGGGCCAGGTCGGGGTCGGCGGTGGCGCCCAGGGCCTCCAGCAGGACCGGGTCGTTCCTTATCGGCGCCAGCTCCGCGCTCTCCAGGAGCCGCTCGGCGGCCGAGGGATCGGTGAAGCCGTGCCGCAGCAGTCGCGTGAACGTGCTGCTCCTGCGCCCCGGCGCCGTCATCCTCGGCCTCCCTCGGATCTGGGTCGTTCGGATCAAGGTCGTACGGATCTAGGTCGTAACGTCCCGAGCCTAACCGCAGGTGCGGGCGGTGGCGCCGGGGCGTGCGGCGATGAGTTCCGGAGGGGTACGGGGTCTGCCCCGTAGGACCAGGGACGGACCGACACGGACGGACCGACACAGGGAGAAGCCGATGATCTACGGCTCAGGGACTAGGGGTAGCCGATGACCGACAAGAAACCGATCACCCGTCTCGACCCCCGCTACAGCGACCCGGCGGCCACCGCGACCGACTGGTCCGCGGCCGAGGCTCAGCTCGCGGCGGCCGAGCAGTTCTGGATCTCGACGGTACGGCCGGACGGGCGGCCGCATGTGACGCCCCTGCCCGCGGTGTGGGCGGACGGCGCGCTGCACTTCTGCACCGGGCCCGAGGAGCGCAAGGCGCGCAACCTCGACGGCAACCCGCACGTCGTGCTGACGACCGGCACGAGCACCTGGGACGAGGGGTACGACCTGGTCGTCGAGGGTGCGGCGGCGCGGATCGTGGACGAGGGCCGGCTGCGGGAGCTGGCCGCCGCGTGGGAGGCCAAGTACGGCAGCTTCTGGCGCTTCGAGGTGCGGGACGGGGCGTTTCATCACGGTTCCGGATACGCGTACGTCTTCGCTGTGGCGCCGCGTACGGTTTTCGGCTTCGGTAAGGGGGAGCCGTTCAGCCAGACGCGGTGGCGGTTCGAGTGACGCGCCTGACAAAGGAGTCAAGCCATGGACATGACCCTCGAAGTGATCGTGCTGCCCGTCTCGGACGTGGACCGGGCCAAGGAGTTCTACCGGGACAAGGTCGGCTTCCACGTGGATCTCGACGGCGAGGTGATGGAGGGCGTACGGATCGTGCAGCTGACGCCGCCGGGCTCGGGCTGTTCGATCGCGCTGGTCGACGGGTTGCGGATCCCGACCGGATCCCCGCAGCCGGGGACGTACCACGGCATGCAGCTGTGCGTGCAGGACGCGAAGGCGGCCTACGACGAGCTGACCGCGCGCGGACTTGAGGTGAGCGAGCCGGTGCAGTTCGCGCCGCAGGACGGGGCGACGTTCATGTACTTCAAGGACCCGGACGGCAACGGCTGGGCGATCCAGGAGTACCGGAAGCGGGCCGCCGAGCCGCTGCACCAGGTGCTGGCCCAACTGGCGGCGCTGCAGGAGTAGTTCACCACTTCTTCATCCGCCGGGTTGGGAGCGGTGGAGTGCGGGCATCTTGGCGTGTGCATGCTCGGTTCGCACCGTCACCCCCGTCCTCCCCCCACCCGGAGGTAGATGTGTCCGGCAGTTCCGCTAGTTCCGTGTACCGCCGCAGCCGCGCCGCCGTGGCGTCCGTGCTCGCCTTCTCGGCAGCCGCCGTCGGGGTCTGGACCGGGTTCGGAGGCATCTCGACCGCGCACGCCGCGACCGGGGTGCCGACCCCGGACCACGTCGTCGTGGTGATGATGGAGAACCACGCCTACAGCCAGGTCATCGGCTCCTCCAGTGCCCCCTACATCAACTCGCTCGCGACCGGCGGCGCCGCCCTCACCCAGTCGTACGGGATCACCCACCCGAGCCAGCCGAACTACTTCGCGCTGTTCTCCGGCTCCGCCCAGGGGATCACCAGCGACAGCTGCTACACGGCGGGCTTCTCCTCGGCCGCGAACCTCGCCTCCGAGGTGACCGCCGCGGGCGGCACGTGGGCGAGCTACAACGAGACGCTGCCGAGCCAGGGTTCGACGACGTGCAGCAGCGGCAACTACGCGCGCAAGCACAACCCTTGGTTCGGCTTCTCCAACGTCGCGACGTCCACGGCGAAGACGTTCACGCAGTTCCCGACGGACTACACGACCCTCCCCGACATCTCCTTCGTCACCCCCAACCTGTGCAGCGACATGCACGACTGCTCGGTGGCGACCGGTGACACCTGGGTGAAGAACAACCTCGGCGCGTACGCCACTTGGGCCAAGACCCACAACAGCCTGCTCGTCGTCACCTTCGACGAGGACAACCTGCTCAGCGGCAACCGCATCCCCACGGTCTTCTACGGCCAGCCGGTGAAGGCGGGTTCGACGTCCTCGACCACGTACAACCACTACAACCTGCTGCGGACCCTGGAGGACTCCCAGGGCCTGACCACCCACGCGGGCAACGCGGCCTCGGCCGCCGACATCACCGGCATCTGGGCGTCCTGAGATGTACGTGGCGGACAGCCGCGCCAACGCCGACCCAAGTGCCGGGAGTACTACGGGTATGGCCCGTAGTACCGCGCGGGTGTCCGCCGTAGTCGCCCCCACGGTCTTCGCGCTCGGCGCGGTCAGCCTGATCACCGACGTGTCGTCCGAGATGGTGACTGCGGTCCTCCCCCTGTACCTGGTGACGGGCCTCGGCCTGTCCCCGCTGGGCTTCGGTCTCCTGGACGGCATCTACAACGGCTTCTCGGCACTCGTCCGGCTGGCCGGCGGCCACCTCGCCGACCGGGGCGGCGGCCGGCACAAATGGGTGGCGGGCATCGGCTACGGGGTCTCGGCGGCCTGCAAACCGCTCCTCCTGCTGGCCCACACCCTCACCCCCATCGGCCTGGTCCTCGCCGCCGACCGCACGGGCAAGGGCCTGCGCACGGCACCGCGCGACGCGTTGATCTCCCTCTCCTCCACCCCGCAGAACCGGGGTCGTGCCTTCGGGGTACACCGCGCGATGGACACGGCGGGCGCGCTGCTCGGCCCGCTGGTGGCGTTCCTGATCCTCCGGGCGACGGTGGACGGCTACGACGCGGTGTTCACGGTGAGCTTCTGCGTGGCGGTGGTCGGCGTCCTGGTGCTGGTGCTGTTCGTGCCGGGGTCGTCGCCAACTGCCGCGCCCCGCACGGAGATAGCCGCACGGAAGAGGGGCGTAGGGGAAAGAGTCGTAGGGGAAAAGGCTGTAGGTGAGACAGCCGTAGGTGAGATAGCGGTAGGTGAGACAGCCGTAGGTGAGAAGGCCGTACGCCCCACCCTCCGCGCAGCCTTCGCCCTCCTCGCCGGCCGCGACCTCCGCCGCATCACCGTCTGCGCGCTCCTCCTCGGCCTCGCGACGGTCAGCGACTCCTTCGTGTATCTCCTCCTGCAACGGCGGCTCGGTGTCCCCGACCGCTGGTTCGCGCTGCTCCCGCTCGGCACGGCGGCGGCGTTCCTGCTCCTCGCCGTGCCCCTGGGCCGGCTCGCGGACCGTGTCGGCCGCTGGCGGGTGTTCCTCGGCGGCCACGGCGCCCTCCTCACGGCGTACGCCATCCTGCTGACCTCCTGGCACGGCACGGCCCTCCCCTACGCCGTCCTCCTCCTGCACGGCGCCTTCTACGCGGCGACCGACGGCGTGCTGATGGCGGCGGCCTCGGACAGCGTGCCGGAGGAACTGCGGTCGTCGGGGCTCGCGTTGGTGCAGACGGGCCAGGCGGCGGCGCGGTTCGTGTGCTCGCTGGGCTTCGGTGCGGCGTGGACGCTGTGGGGCGACCGTACGGCGCTCATGGCGTCGGCGGTGGCGCTGGCGGTCTGCGCGGCGTTCGCGTCAATTCTCCGCCCGGGCCGATCAGTTCTGGAGCCTGCCCCATGACCCTGCGCAACCGCATCCTGATCCTCGTCGCCGCCGTAGCCGCACTCGCCGTAGTGGCGGTGGCCTCGGTCCTGCACGCGTCGGCCCGCGCCGAGCGACGGAACGAGACCCAGCCCGGCGGCCCGAAGATCACCGCGGGCCGGATCACGCTCACAGCCCCCGGCACCATGATGTTCCGCAACATGGCCTGGGGCCCCCACCGGGACGAACTCACCACGGTCCCGGCATCCGACCCCTCCGGCCCCCGCACCGCGTCCGGCCTCAAGTGCCTCCGCTTCTACGCCGCTTCGGGCACCGGGGTCTGCCTCCAGGCGGTCCACGGCACGGTCACGGACACGTACCGCGCGCTGATCCTGGACGCCCACCTCAAGGAGACGGCCCGTTACGACGTCCCCGGCATCCCCTCCCGTGCGCGCGTCTCCCCCACGGGCCACTTCGCCGCGTGGACGGCGTTCGTGGGCGGCGACTCGTACGCGGGCACGAACTTCTCGACGCGGGCGGCGATCGTGGACACGAGGACGGGGAAGCTGATCCCGACGTTGGAGTCGTTCCGGATCATCAAGGACGGCCACGTCTACCACTCCGCCGACGTCAACTTCTGGGGCGTGACCTTCGCGTCGGACGACCGCGCGTTCTACGCGACGCTGGCGACGAAGGGCGGCACGTACCTGGTCAAGGGGGATCTGAAGGCCCGTACGGTGACGACGCTGCACACGAACGTGGAATGCCCGTCCCTGTCCCCCGACGGCACCCGTATCGCCTTCAAGAAACGCGTCAAGGGCCTCCCGAAGGACGCCCCTTGGCACCTGTACGTCCTCAACCTCCGCACGATGCACGAGACTTCGCTGGCGGAGCCGAGAAGCGTCGACGACCAGGCGGTGTGGCGCGACGACCACACGATCGTCTACGCCATGCCCGGCGACTACGGAGCGGATCTCTACGAGGTCCCGGCGGACGGCACGGGAAGCTCCCGACGGATCAGCAGCGCGGCGGTGTCTCCGGCTTTCCTGAAGTAGCGCCCGACAAGTTGCGCGACGGCGTTGCGACGGGCGGGTGAACTGTGCCCCAGGCGCAGGTCGGCCCAGGGCTCACCAAACGCGGTGGGACCGACCGTCTGTGACCGTCAGCCCCACCCGTCGAAACAGCAGAAAATCCGCTCTGACCCGCCCCTACAGCACCGGCAGGTTCTTCCGCAGCTCGAACGCCGTGACCTCGCTGCGGTACTCCTCCCACTCCGCCTTCTTGTTGCGCAGGAAGAAGTCGAAGACGTGCTCGCCCAGGGTCTCGGCGACGAGGTCGCTGCGCTCCATCAGGGTCAGGGCCTCGCCCAGGTTCTGCGGGAGCGGCTCGATGCCCATCGCGCGGCGTTCCGCGTCGGAGAGGGCCCAGACGTCATCCTCGGCGCCCGGGGGGAGTTCGTAGCCCTCTTCGATGCCCTTGAGGCCGGAGGCGAGGAGGAGGGCGTAGGCCAGGTACGGGTTCGCGCCCGAGTCCAGGGAGCGGACCTCCACGCGCGCGGAGCCGGTCTTGCCGGGCTTGTACATCGGGACGCGGACCAGGGCGCTGCGGTTGTTGTGGCCCCAGCAGATGTACGAGGGGGCCTCGCCGCCGGCGCCGGCCGTGCGCTCGGAGCCGCCCCAGATGCGCTTGTAGGAGTTGACCCACTGGTTGGTGATGGCGGAGATCTCGCCCGCGTGCTTCAGCAGGCCCGCGATGAAGGAGCGGCCGACCTTGGAGAGCTGGTACTCGGAGCCGGACTCGTAGAACGCGTTCCGGTCTCCCTCGAAGAGGGAGAGGTGTGTGTGCATTCCGCTGCCCGGGTGTTCGGAGAACGGCTTCGGCATGAACGTCGCCTGCACGCCCTGCTCCAGTGCCACCTGCTTCATGACCAGGCGGAACGTCATGATGTTGTCCGCCGTCGAGAGGGCGTCGGCGTAGCGGAGATCGATTTCCTGCTGGCCCGGGGCTCCCTCGTGGTGGGAGAACTCGACCGAGATGCCCATCGACTCCAGCATGGTGATCGCCTGGCGGCGGAAGTCCATGCCCACGTTCTGCGGGGTGTGGTCGAAGTAGCCGGAGTTGTCGGCGGGGGTGGGGCGGGAGCCGTCCAGGGGGCGGTCCTTCAGGAGGAAGAACTCGATCTCCGGGTGGGTGTAGAAGGTGAAGCCCAGGTCGGAGGTCTTGGCGAGGGCGCGCTTCAGGACGTAGCGCGGGTCCGCGAAGGACGGGGAGCCGTCCGGCATGAGGATGTCGCAGAACATGCGGGCCGTGCCGGGGGCCTCCGCGCGCCACGGCAGGACCTGGAAGGTGGAGGGGTCCGGCTTGGCGATCATGTCGGACTCGTAGACCCGGGCGAAGCCCTCGATCGCGGAGCCGTCGAAGCCGATGCCCTCGTCGAAGGCCTGTTCCAGCTCGGCGGGGGCCACGGCGACGGACTTGAGGAAGCCCAGCACGTCCGTGAACCACAGCCGTACGAACCGGATGTCGCGCTCCTCCAACGTCCGGAGCACGAACTCCTGCTGCTTGTCCATCTTCCGCTTCCCCATCCTTGCTGGTCAGGCCGCCTGTCCTCGTACCGCAGGAGGCGGTCGGGCACCTGAGCATCCCACCACAACACCATTTCGTGCGCGTTGCCGACCTTGATCGGCAGGCCGACCTCGGGCTGAACGGCTCGCGTACGGCGGGTGTCCTGCGCTGTTGCCCCTCTTCCGACCATCTTGCCTGCTCGGACTGACATTCGTAATGCCTGGTCCGGGGGTGACCCTGGTGTTCCCCTGACTTTGCTGCGGGGGCCCTACGAGAACGTGTTTCTGCCCACTACGATCAGCAGGGCCCGACCTTCCCGCACCTTCCCCGTCCCTTCCCCCAAAAAGGACACATACCTCATGGGTTCCGCCAAGAACACCGGTACCGCGGCGCGCAAGGCCCGCATCGAGGAGATGCGGCGCGCCGAGCAGTCCCGCGAGCGACGCAGCCGGATCGTGAAGATCGCGGCGAGCGCGGTGGTCGTCGCCGGTCTCGTCGTCGGCGGTGTCGCGGTCGTGCACGCGCAGTCCGGCAAGAAGGGCAGTTCCGCGAGCGACTCGAAGAACTCCGCTTCGGGGCACTTCGTGGCGGGCGCGGACGGTGTGAACACGTGGAAGGGCACGCTGGGCCGCACCCACGTCACGGGCACGGTGAAGTACCCGATGCACCCGCCGGTCGGCGGCAACCACAACCCGGTCTGGCTGAACTGCAACGGCGACGTCTACACCAAGGCCGTCAAGGACGAGAACGCGGTGCACGCGCTGGAGCACGGCGCGGTCTGGGTGACGTACAGCAAGAAGGCCTCGGCGGCCGACATCAAGGCGCTCGCGACCAAGGTGAAGTCGACTCCGTACTCGCTGATGAGCCCGTACGACAGCCAGAAGGACCCGATCATGCTGTCGGCGTGGGGGCACCAGCGGACCGTGAAGAGCGCGAGCGACCCGGCCGTGAACACGTTCTTCGAGAAGTTCGTGCAGGGCAGCCAGACGCCGGAGCCGGGCGCCGCGTGCACGGGCGGGCTGTCGCAGTGAGGTCCGCGGCTCTGATCGCGGGGGCCGCGGCGACGGCGCTCGTCGCGGCCGGCGCGATCACGTACGCGGTCGCCGAGGACGGCAGCTCATCGACCAACTCCCCTGCTCCTACGGCCGGTTCGGCGGACGCGGGCTTCGCGCGGGACATGGCGGTCCATCACCAGCAGGCCGTCGAGATGTCGTACATCGTGCGGGACCGGACGAAGAACGTGGAAGTGCGGCGCCTTGCATACGACATCGCGCAGACGCAGGCCAATCAACGGGGCATGCTGCTGGGCTGGTTGGACCTGTGGAACCTTCCGAAGGTGTCGGCCGACCCGCCGATGACCTGGATGGGCATGGGTGACATGGCGTCCGGCAAGGACGGCGCGCTGATGCCGGGGATGGCGACCAACACCGAGCTGAAGAAGCTGAACACGCTGAGCGGCAAGCCCGCCGAGGTGCTCTTCCTGCAGCTCATGACGGACCACCACAAGGGCGGTATCCACATGGCCGAGGGGTGTGTGGAGAAGTGCCGGGTGGGGGTGGAGAAGCGGCTGGCGCAGGGGATGGTCGCCGCGCAGCAGTCGGAGATCCAGTTGATGGCCGACATGCTCAAGGAACGTGGCGCAAAAGCGCGTTCGTAAAGCATCCCTGGTCGTTCGTTACATGCCCGTAAGGAAAAAAGCCCCCAATTCGCCCTGGGTGACGGTTCCTTGGGCTTCTCTTGACTTTCGCGTTCCCCTGGCATGAACGGTTCATCGAAAGAGTGGCCCCACGTGTGATCCATCCACGGGCCTTCCCGCCGCGGGTTCCGTACGGATCGACGACGACCAACCACTCCATGCGTCGAACCGCATAGCAGGGGGTTTTATGAGATCCAATCGCGCCACCAGGCGCGCCGGCGTGAGCATGGCAGCGACACTGCCCATGATCGCCGGGGCGCTGGCGCTCGGCATACCCGCGGCGCACGCCGCGGACAGCCCGGGCCGGGACTCGCTCGCGGGCACCAAGCCCGCGTGGGCGACGGCCAAGGCGGACAAGGGAGCGACCTCCGACAGCTCCAAGGTCTCCGCCCGGGTCTACTTCGCCGGCCGGAACGCCTCCGGCCTCGCGGCGTACGCCAAGTCCGTCTCGGACCCGAGTTCGGCCCTGTACGGCAAGTACCTGAGCGCCGCTCAGGTGCAGCAGCGCTTCGGCGCCACGACGGCCCAGGTGACCGCCGTCAAGTCCTGGCTGAAGTCCGCCGGGCTGAAGGTCACCGGCACCACGCAGCACTACGTCACGGTCTCCGGTGACGTGGCCGCGGTCGAGAAGGCGTTCAGCACCTCGCTGCACAACTACTCGAAGGGCTCGAAGACCTACCGCGCCCCGTCGAAGACGGCCTCCGCGCCGGACAGCCTCAACGGTGCCGTCCTGACCGTCACCGGTCTGGACAACGCGCCGCACACGGCGAACCACGACGACGCGCTGCCGGGTCCGACCGCGGTGTTCAAGAACGCGGGGCCGTTCTCCTCGTACTACGGCTCCAAGACCGCGACCACGCTGCCCAGCGCGTACGGCAAGAAGATTCCGTACGCCGTCGAGGGCTACACCGGCAAGCAGCTGCGTGCCGCCTACGGCGCGGGCAAGTACACGGGCAAGGGGGTGCGGGTCGCGATCACCGACGCGTACGCCTCCCCGACGATCGCCTTCGACGCGGCCAAGTACGCGAAGAACCACGGCGACGCGTCCTGGAAGACCAGCCAGCTGCACCAGGTCCTGCCCTCGCAGTACACGAACACCGGCGCCGACGAGTGCGACGCCTCGGGCTGGTACGGCGAGGAGACCCTCGACGTCGAGGCCGTGCACGCGGTGGCTCCGGCCGCCGACGTCACGTACGTGGGCTCCGCCTCCTGCATGGACGACGACCTGCTCGACTCGCTCAGCAAGGTCGTCGACAACCACCTGGCCGACATCGTCTCCAACTCGTGGGGCGACATCGAGGCCAACCAGACCCCGGACCTCGCGGCCGCCTACGACCAGGTGTTCCAGCTGGGCGCGGTCGAGGGCATCGGCTTCTACTTCTCCTCCGGTGACAACGGCGACGAGGTCGCCAACACCGGTACGAAGCAGGTCGACACCCCGGCCAACTCGGCGTGGGTGACGGCGGTCGGCGGTACCTCGCTGGCCGTCGGCAAGGGCGACAAGTACCTGTGGGAGACCGGCTGGGGCACCGAGAAGGCCGCGCTGTCCACGGACGGCAAGAGCTGGACCAGCTTCCCCGGCGCCTTCACCTCGGGCGCGGGCGGCGGCACCAGCAAGACGGTGGCCGAGCCCTTCTACCAGAAGGGTGTCGTCCCGGACGCGCTCGCCAAGGCCAACAGCGCCACCGGCAACCGCGTCGTCCCGGACATCTCGGCGATCGCCGACCCGAACACCGGATTCAAGGTCGGCCAGACGCAGACCTTCCCCGACGGTTCGGAGCAGTACAGCGAGTACCGGATCGGCGGCACCTCGCTCGCCTCCCCGGTGATCGCGGCGGTCCAGGCCCTGGCCCAGGAGGCGCGCGGCGGCAAGGCGATCGGTTTCGCCAACCCGTCGATCTACTCCAAGTACGGCACGAAGGCCTACCACGACGTGACCGACAACCCGACGGGCTCCGGCCTGGCGGTGGCGCGTGTGGACTTCGCGAACGCGTTCGACGCCTCCGAAGGCCTGCTGACCTCGGTCCGCAGCCTCGGCAAGGACAGCTCGCTGTCCGCGGTGAAGGGCTACGACGACGTCACCGGCGTGGGCACGCCCGCGGACGGCTACGTCTCGTCGTTCAGCCGCTCGCAGGGTCACCACTGACCCCGTAGCGGCAACAAGTAGCGAGTAGTCACCTGTAAATGGGGTGGCGTGGGGTGCACCACACCTCGCGCCACCCCATTGCGTCGCCCTGACGATTACAGGCGATTACAGTGGACCCCGTGCCTCCACTGAACTTCTGGTCGATCTATCAGCACGGCTTCGCCCGCGTCGCCGCCTGCACGGGCCACACCGTGATCGCGGACCCGCACGCCAACGCCGAGGCCGTCCTGCGCCACGCCCGCCGGTGCGACGAGGAGGGTGTCGCCGTCGCCGTCTTCGCCGAGCTGGGCCTGTGCGGCTACTCCATCGAGGACCTGCTCCTCCAGGACGTCCTCCTGGACCAGGTCGAGGAGGCGCTGCGGGAGGTGGTGACGGGGTCGGCGGACCTGCTGCCGGTGCTGGTCGTCGGCGCCCCGCTGCGGCACCGCAACCGGATCTACAACTGCGCGGTGCTGGTGCACCGGGGCCGGGTCCTGGGTGTCGTACCGAAGTCGTATCCCCCGAACTACCGCGAGTTCTACGAGCGCCGCCAGATCGCCGACGGCGCGGACGAGCGCGGCGGTTCGATCCAAGTGGGCGGCGAGAGCGTGCCGTTCGGGGTGGATCTGCTGTTCGCGGCGCAGGACGTACCGTCGCTCGTGCTGCACGCGGAGATCTGCGAGGACATGTGGGTGCCGGTGCCGCCGAGTGCCGAGGCCGCGCTGGCGGGCGCGACGGTCCTCGTCAACCTCTCCGGCAGCCCGATCACCGTAGGCCGCGCGGAGGACCGCAAACTGCTCTGCCGCTCGGCGTCCGCGCGCTGCCTCGCCGCGTACGTCTACGCCGCGGCCGGCCTCGGCGAGTCGACCACCGACCTGTCCTGGGACGGCCAGGCGATGATCTACGAGAACGGCGCACTGCTGGCCGAGACGGAACGCTTCCCGCTGGGCGACGAGTACGCGGTGGCCGACATCGACCTGGACCTGCTGCGGCAGGAACGGCAGCGGATGGGCACGTTCGACGACAACCGCCGTACGCACCGGGCGAGGACGGCCGACTTCCGCACGGTCTCCTTCGAACTCGCCCCGCCGCTCACCGACTTGGGACTGCGCCGGCGTCTGGAACGCTTCCCGTTCGTGCCGGCCGACGCGGAACGCCTCGCGCAGGACTGCTACGAGGCCTACAACATCCAGGTCGAGGGCCTTCAGCAGCGGCTCGCGGCGATCGGCGGCCCGAAGGTGGTCATCGGGGTGTCCGGCGGCCTCGACTCGACGCACGCGCTGATCGTCGCCGCGCGGGCGATGGACCGCGCGGGGCGCCCGCGCAGCGACATCCTCGCGTGGACGCTGCCCGGTTTCGCGACCAGCGACCACACGAAGGACAACGCGCACGCGTTGATGCGGGCGATCGGCGTCACGGCGGCCGAGCTGGACATCACGCCGACGGCACGGCTGATGCTGAAGGAGATGGACCACCCCTTCGCCTCCGGCGAGCCGGTGTACGACGTCACCTTCGAGAACGTCCAGGCGGGCCTGCGCACGGACTACCTGTTCCGCCTCGCCAACCAGCACAACGGCATCGTGCTCGGCACAGGTGACTTGTCCGAGCTGGCGCTCGGCTGGTCCACGTACGGCGTCGGCGACCAGATGAGCCACTACAACGTCAACTCCGGCGTCCCGAAGACCCTGATCCAGCACCTCATCCGCTGGGTCGTCAGCAGCGACCAGTTCGACGAGGAGACCGGCAAGATCCTCACCGCGATCCTCGACACGGAGATCAGTCCGGAACTGGTACCGGGCGAGGAGATGCAGTCCACGGAGTCGAAGATCGGGCCGTACGCGCTGCACGACTTCACGCTGTTCCACGTGCTGCGGTACGGGTTCCGCCCGTCGAAGATCGCGTTCCTCGCGTGGCACGCGTGGCGCGAGGTGGGGGCGGGGGCTTGGCCGCCGGGGTTCCCCGAGGCGAAGCGGGTGGCGTACGACCTGCCGGAGATCCGGTCGTGGCTGGAGGTGTTCTGCCGCCGCTTCTTCGGGTTCGCGCAGTTCAAGCGGTCGGCGATGCCCAATGGGCCGAAGGTCTCGGCGGGGGGGTCGTTGTCGCCTCGGGGGGACTGGCGGGCGCCTTCGGATGGATCGGCGACTGCCTGGCTGCGGGATCTGGAGCGGTTCGACTAGGGCTGTTCCGGGGCACGGTCGGCAGGTTTTGTCCTCGGCTTACCGGTGTGGGGTTGGTTCATGGTGAGGACCGGGGTGAGGGTGTTCCGCGACATCCACCCTCACTCGTGACGAGGTCCGATGCGACACACCCCCCTGCTCCGCCGTGCCACGGTGACCCTGGCCGCGGCCCTCACCGTGGGGCTCGGCACGACGACGGCCCACGCGGACCCCGGAATCCCGGACATCGGCTACGGGTATGCCAACAACCCCGGGTCGGTCCGCTGTGTGCAGTTCTTCGTGAACAACTACCTCGACCTGCACCTCCTGGTGGACGGCGAGTTCGGCCCGCAGACCGAGCTGGGGGTCGAGAAGCTCCAGAAGTACTCCACCTACCACTGGGCCACGACCCAGTTGGCGGTCGACGGGATCTTCGGCAAGAACACGGGTGAGGTCGCGCTCAAGCACATCAAGCGGTACCCGCTGTCGATCGACTACCCGAAGGCCACGCGCTGCGCCCACGAGGTGCCTTCGTACGGCGTCATCCTCAACTGACGCCCCCCGAGCGGCCGGTGCCCCTCCCAACACCGATCGAGACGGGCGGGAGGGTGGGCAGGGGCGAAGTCAGGGCCGCAACGCCGGTGCCTGTTGGGGGACGTGGGCCGCGACCACGCGCTCGCGGCCCGGTACCGCGCGGCGCCGGTCCACCGTCGCCGCCGTAGCGGCAACTCCCAAGCCCAGCACGGCCAGTACCGCTCCGGCCAGCGCGGGGGACGTGGCGCCGAAGCCCGCCGCCAATGCGAGGCCGCCGATCCAAGCACCGCCCGCGTTGGCCAAGTTGAAGGCCGCCTGGTTTGCGGAGGAGGCCAACGACGGGCCTGCCGAGGCCTTTTCCATCACCATCAGCTGGAGCGGGGAGCCCGTCACGAACGCCGCTACGCCCAGCAGGATCACCGCCAGTGCCGCCGTCCACTCCGTCGTCATCAGGACGGGGAACAGGGCCAGGACCACGGCCAGGGACGTCAGGCCGCCGAACAGGGTGCCCCGGAGGGAGTGGTCCGCCAGGCGGCCGCCCACCAGGTTGCCCGCCGTCGCGCCCACGCCGAACAGAGCCAGCAGCAGCGTCACGCTGCCCTCCGCGAAGCCGGCCGCGTCCGTGAGCATCGGGGTGATGTAGCTGTACGCCGAGAACAGCGCGCCGAAGCCGGCCACTGTGGTGCCGAGGGCCAGCCAGACCGGGAGGGAGCGAAGCGCCGCCATCTCGCGGCGCAGGCCCACCGCGGGCGCCTGTGCGTGGTCGTGCGGGATCAGGAACGCCAGGGACGCTATCGCCGCGACGCCGATGACGCTCACGCCGAGGAACGTGGCCCGCCAGCCCAGGTGCTGGCCCATCAGCGTGGCCGCCGGTACGCCCACGACGTTGGCGACCGTGAGGCCCAGGAACATCAGGGAGACGGAGCGGGCCTTGCGTTCGGGCGCGACCATCGTCGTAGCGACCACCGCCCCTACGCCGAAGAAGGCGCCGTGCGGGAGGCCGCTCAGGAAGCGGGCCGCCAGGAGGTAGTCGTAGTTCGCGGCGAAGGCCGAGAGGACGTTGCCCGCCACGAACAGGGCCATCAGGCCGATCAGGACCGTGCGGCGGGACAGGCGGGCCGTGGCCGCGGCGAGGAGCGGGGCGCCGATGACGACGCCCAGCGCGTACGCCGAGACCAGGTGACCCGCCGTGGGGATGGAGACGTGCAGGTCGTCCGCGACCTCGGGCAGGAGGCCCATGATCACGAATTCGGTGGTGCCTATACCAAAAGCGCCGACGGCCAGAGCGAGCAGGGCCAGGGGCATGGAAGTGCCTGTGCCTTTCGAGGGAGAGCGGAGTTCCGTACTGCCAAGCTTAAGTTCAGTTACGGAACAAAGACTCCCAGGCCCGCTATTCCACGAGGTTAAGAGCTCGTGTCGAGGTTCACACGAGCCGCGATCGGGAGATGGTCGCTGCCCGTCTTGGGGAGGGTCCACGAGGACACCGGTTCGACGCCCTGGACCATGATCTGGTCGATCCGCGCCATCGGGAACGACGCCGGCCAGCTGAACCCGAAGCCACTGCCCGCCGCGCCCTGCGTGGAGCGCATCTGGGAGGTGACGGCGTTCAGCGAGCGGTCGTTCATCGTGCCGTTCAGGTCGCCGAGGAGGATCTTCCGCTTGAGCGGCTCGGCGGCGATGGCCTCACCCAGCGCGTCGGCGCTCGTGTCGCGCTGCCGGGCCGTGAAGCCGGCCTGGATCTTCACCCGCACCGAGGGAAGGTGGGCGACGTAGACCGCGATCTGTCCCTCGGGGGTCGCGACGGTGGCGCGCATGGCGCGCGTCCAGCCCAGCTTTATGTCCACGGCCTTGACGCCGGTCATCGGGTACTTGCTCCACAGCCCGACCGTGCCCTCGACCGAGTGGTACTTGTACGTCGACGCGAGTGCCGTCTCGTACGTCGGGACCGCCGACGCGGTCAGTTCCTCCAGGGCGACGATGTCCGCGCCGGACGCGGCGACGTCGCGGGCCGTACCGGCCGGGTCGGGGTTCTCCGCGTTGACGTTGTGCGTGGCCACCGTCAGGTCGCCGCCGGTGCCGGTCTTGTCGCTGAGCAGCAGGCCGCCGAAGAGGTTCAGCCACACGACCGTCGGGAGGACGACGGCGATGAGCGCGGTCGCCGACTTCCGGACCAGGCCGAGGATCAGGAGGACCGGGATCGCGAGCCCGAACCACGGCAGGAACGTCTCCGTGAGGCTGCCGAGGTTGCCGATCCGGTTCGGGATGCGCGAGTGCAGCAGCATGACGAGGGACAGGAGGAGCGCGAGCGCGGCGAGGACCAGGCCCCGGCGCCAGATCCGCGGATCGCCTCGCCAGCCGCCGGTCACTCTGTTCCACAGGCGCCGAAGCCGGGATCCGCGCGGCTCGTCCCCCGAGCCGCCGTCGTCCGTCTCCGCCACATACGCCTGCTGTGCCATACCGTCGCCTCACTACCTGCCGTGCACACCATCGTCCCCGCGCCTACGACCCTAGGGGATGATCGGTTCCGATCCGCCGTCCCATGACGGCCGTACGGGCACGAGGACGAACAAGTGGGTGTCCGGAGTTCCGAACACGCGCGGCCGTAGCGCCTTCTGTGACGGAACGCGCACATTCGCGCGCCGCGCACACCGACTACGAACTGACGGGTCGTAGGGCCACCAGCACCGTGTCCACGAGGAGTTCCGACAGTCCCTCGGGGAGGTCCGCGTCGGCGCGCATGACGGTGCGCAGGAGCATCGGGCCGACCAGCATGTCGTTCATCAGCTCGGGGTCGAGGTCGGTGCGGAGTTCGCCGTTCTCCTGGGCCCGGCGCAGGAGGTCGACCTGCTTGCGGCGGCGGGGTTCCACGACCGTCGCGTGGTAGGCCGCCCACACCTTCGGGCTGCTCTTCATCTGTGCGAACACGTTGTGCAGGATCGCCGAGGACCGGGTCAGCAGGCCGCGCTGGCGCAGCTGTTCCATCATGGCCACGAGGTCGTCGCGCAGGGAGATGCCGGGCAGTTCGGGGTCCTGCGGCTCGGCCTCGCGGACGACGTCGACGAACAGTTCCTCCTTGCCCGGCCAGCGGCGGTAGATGGTGGCCTTGCCGACTCCGGCGGTACGGGCGATGCGCTCGATGGAGAGTTCGGCCAGCGGCACGCCTTCCTCCAGGAGCTTCATCACGCCCTCCGTGATGGCCCGTTCGACGGCCTCGCTGCGCGGGCGCCCCCTGGTGGGCGCGCACGGCCGGGTCCCGTTGCCGGTGCCATGGTCGTTGCCGGTGGCGGTGCCGTTGTCGGCAAGGCTCACTTCACTCCGTCCCTTCCGCTGTTCCCCCCGTTCCCGTCCTGGGTGATTGTCCTCGCTATTCCCCTACGACGACCAACTCCGGCTCCTCCTTGCCCTCCTGAGGGACCGGAGGCCTGCCGGGCAGGAAGAGGAACGCCACTACGGCGCCGACGAGCGCGACGCCCGTACCGCACAGGGCGGTGACGTGCATGGCGTGCAGGAAGGCGTCGTTGGCCGGGGTGACCAGGGCCCTGCCCTGCGGGCCGAGCTTCGCGGCGACACCGAGGGTGGCCTCGATGGACTCGCCGGCGGTGTCCCGGAGGGCGGCCGGTACCGAGCCGAGCTTGCCCTCGATGCCGTTGCGGTACGCCGTGGACAGCACCGAGCCGAGGACGGCGATACCGAGGGCGCCGCCGACCTGGCGGAAGGTGTTGCTCAGCGCGGACGCGGAGCCCGCCTTCTCGCGCGGCAGCGCCTGCATGATGACGACGCTGGTCGGGGTCATGACGTGGGCCATGCCGGCGCCCATGAAGAAGAAGATGACCTCCAGGATCCAGATCGGCGTGTCCGCCTTGAGGGTCGCGAAGGCGGCGAGCATCCCGGCGAGCACCAGCAGGCCGACACCGGTCGTGATCCGGTTGCCGAACCGGTTGACGACCAGCCGGGCCCGCGGCGCGAAGACCATCTGCGCGGCGGCCAGCGGCAGCATCAGCAGGCCGGTCTGCAGCGGCGAGTAGCCGCGCACGCTCTGGGTGTAGAAGACCGAGAAGAAGGTCACGCCCATCAGCGCGAAGAAGACCAGCGCGATGGCGGCGATCGCGGCCGAGAACACCTTGTTCTTGAAGTACGTGACGTCGATCGACGGGTGGTCGCTGCGCTTCTCGAACCACACGAACCCGGCGAGCACGACGACACCGGCGATGATCGTCGCCAGCACCTTCGGCGCCGTGAAGTCGGCCAGCTCGCCGCCCTCGATGATGCCGTAGACCAGCAGGACGAGGCCTACGACGGACAGGGCGACGCCGACCGGGTCGAGGCGGCCGGGCTTCGGGTCGCGGGAGTCGGGGACCAGCCAGATCATCAGGGCGAGGGCGACCAGCACGATGGGCACGTTGATCAGGAAGACCGAGCCCCACCAGAAGTGGGCGAGGAGCACACCGCCGGTGATCGGGCCGATCGCGATGGCGAGGCCGACGCCGCCGGCCCAGATGCCGATGGCCTTGGGCTGCTCGTCGCGCTCGAAGACGTTCATGAGGACGGCGAGGGTGGCGGGCATCACGAACGCGGCGCCGAGGGCCATCAGGGCGCGGAAGGCGATGAGTTGGGTCGGTGAGCCGGACTCGGCGGCGAGCGCGGAGCCGATGCCGAACACGACGAGTCCGCCGAGCAGGACCTTCTTGCGGCCGATCCGGTCACCGAGCAGGCCCGCGGTGAACAGCAGACCGGCGAAGACGAGGGTGTAGGCGTTGATCGCCCACTCCAGCTCGCTCTGGGTGGCGCCCAGGCCGGTCGGGGCCGGGGTGGAGATGGTCTTGATGGCGACGTTGAGGATCGAGTTGTCGAGCACCACGATGAGCAGGCTCAGCATCAGCACGCCGAGGATGGCCCAGCGGCGACGGTGCACCGCTTCGGGTATCCGGGTGCCGGGGACGGGTGGAGTGGTCATGCGGTCCAGACTAGGGAGCCGCGGGCCAATTACGATACGGGACCGTACCGTATCGTAAATATTTTACTCAGGCCTTACATATGCCTTCTTACGCATGTGCCTCAACACGCATGCCTTCGTACGTGACGCGGGCGACTGGGGTCCCTCTGGCCCTCTGTGGCACGAGGTGCCACCATGGAGGGGATCTGGGGACGCCGTAAGGGTGCCTCAAGATGACTGAAGGAGCCGTTGCAATGACGCAGCTTTCGGCTGCCCAGGCTGGGAAGAACAGCTCCTCCGACGGCAGCAAGACGCTGTACGGAGGCAAGGGCACACGCCGTATCACCGTCCGGGACATCGCCCTCGCCAAGGAACGCGGCGAGAAGTGGCCCATGCTCACCGCCTACGACGCGATGACCGCGTCCGTCTTCGACGAGGCCGGGATCCCGGTCATGCTCGTCGGGGACTCGGCGGGGAACTGTCACCTCGGGTACGAGTCGACCGTGCCGGTCACCCTCGACGAGATGGCCATGCTGTCCGCGGCCGTCGTACGGGGCACGAGCCGCGCCCTGATCGTGGCCGACCTCCCCTTCGGGTCCTACCAGGAGGGTCCGGTGCAGGCGCTGCGCTCGGCGACCCGGCTGGTGAAGGAGGCCGGGGTGGGTGCCGTGAAGCTGGAGGGCGGTGAGCGGTCGCACGAGCAGATCCGGTTGCTGGTCGAGTCCGGGATTCCGGTCATGGCGCACATCGGTCTGACCCCGCAGTCCGTGAACTCGATGGGGTACCGGGTGCAGGGGCGGGGCGAGGAGGCGGCTCAGCAGTTGCTGCGGGACGCGAAGTCCGTGCAGGACGCGGGGGCGTTCGCCGTTGTACTGGAGCTGGTTCCGGCGGAGTTGGCGGCCGAGGTGACTCGGGTGCTGCACATTCCCACGGTCGGGATCGGGGCCGGTGCGGAGACTGACGCGCAGGTGTTGGTGTGGACCGACATGCTGGGGCTGACCGGCGGGAAGATGCCGAAGTTCGTGAAGCAGTACGCGGATCTCCGAGGGGTCATGGGGGACGCGGCGAGGGCGTTCGCGGAGGATGTCGTGGGCGGGACGTTCCCGCTTGAGGAGCACTCGGTCCACTGACCGGGCTGACTGATCTGGCCCATCTGAGCCACTGCGGCACCATGGCAGCCCGCCGATCTTCCCCCGTCGGCGGGCTGCCCCCTCTTTTGCGCCTAAACCGGCGCCGCTCTCGCGGAGGTGGTTGCTCGCCATCGTGGTTCCTCAATTGATGGTTGCGGTGATCGTCGGAAGATTGTCGCTGCCGTCGGTCAGTTGTCGGCGGCTGTCGGTGGCTGTCGGTGGGATGTAGGCGTTCTGTCGGTCGGCCCTGGCACTGTCATCCGCATGACGCGAATCGACAAGAATTCCGGCGGCACGGCCGTGTCCGTGCGGGGGCTGGTCAAGCACTACGGCGAGACCAAGGCGCTGGACGGCGTCGACCTGGACGTCCGGGAGGGCACCGTGATGGGTGTGCTCGGGCCGAACGGTGCCGGTAAGACCACCCTCGTACGGATCCTGTCCACGCTGCTCGCCCCGACCTCCGGCGAGGCCACCGTCGCCGGCTACGACGTCCTGCGCCAGCCCCGCCAGCTGCGCCGGGTGATAGGCCTCACCGGCCAGTACGCCTCCGTGGACGAGAAGCTCCCGGGCTGGGAGAACCTGTACATGATCGGGCGGCTGCTCGACCTGTCCCGCAAGGACTCCCGCGCCCGCGCCGACGAACTGCTGGAGCGGTTCTCGCTGACGGACGCGGCCAAGCGGCCGACGAGTACGTACTCCGGCGGTATGCGGCGGCGGCTCGACCTGGCCGCCTCGATGATCGGGCATCCGCAGGTGCTGTTCCTGGACGAGCCGACCACCGGGCTCGATCCCCGCACCCGCATGGAGGTGTGGACCGAGGTGAAGTCCATGGTCGGCGGCGGCGTGACCGTGCTGCTCACCACCCAGTACATGGAGGAGGCCGAGGCGCTGGCCTCCGAGCTGACCGTCGTCGACCACGGCAAGGTCGTAGCGGGTGGCGCCATCGACGAGCTGAAGGCCAGGGTCGGGGGGCGGGCATTGCGCATCCGGCCCGCCGATCCGCTGCAACTGCGGCCACTGGCACGGGCGTTGGACGAGCTGGGTATCACCGGACTCGCCACCGTCACCGTGGACGTGGAGAGCGGAACCGTCCTGGTGCCGATCCTCAGCGACGAGCAACTAACCGCCGTGGTCGGCGTGGTGAGCGCCCGTGGCATCACCATCGCCGCCATCACCACCGAACTCCCCAGCCTGGACGAGGTGTTCCTGTCCCTCACCGGACACCGCGCCAGCGCCCCGCAGGACTCCGTGCCCACCCACGACCGCGAGGAGGTCGCCGTATGAGCGCCGTCACCGTGAACCCCGCCGGCGTATCGGCGGCGGACCCCCGTATCCCGCTGCGCAACCACCTGCGCCACACCGGCGCGCTGATCCGCCGCAACCTGCTGTGGATCCGGCAGGACCCGGAGTCGATGTTCGACGCCATCCTGTTCCCGGTCATCTTCACGCTGCTGTTCGTGTACGTCTTCGGCGGCTCGATCGGGCAGTCGCTCGGCGGCGGGCAGCACGCGTACGTGCAGTACGTCGTGCCCGGCCTGCTCGCCATGATGGGCATGAACATGGCCCAGGGGGTGGGCACCGGCTTCAACACCGACTTCCACACCGGGGTCATGGACCGCTTCCGGTCGCTGCCCATCGGGCGCGGTTCGGTGCTGATCGCCAAGATCGTGGTCGAGATCATGCGCATGCTGGTCGCGTGCGCCGTCCTGATGGTCGTCGGTGTCCTCGTCGGCTTCGACATCCACCGCTGGGGCGGCATGTTCGCCGCGATCGGGCTGTCCGCGGTGTTCGGCTCGGCCCTGATGTGGGTGTTCATCACCCTCGGCGTGACCATGAAGAGCGCGCAGTCCGTGCAGGCCATGGGCTTCCTGGTGCTGATGCCGCTGCAGTTCGGCTCGTCGATCTTCGCGCCGACCGGGTCGATGCCGGGCTGGCTGCAGAACTTCACCGACTACAACCCGCTGTCCTCCCTGGCGGACGCGGCCCGCGGGCTGATGGTGGGCGGCCCGGTCGCCCACGGTGTGCTGCTGACGCTGGCCTGGTCGGTGGGGCTCACCGCGGTGATGGCCCCGATCGCCATCCACAAGTTCCGCACCAAGACCTGACCCGGCCGTGCGTCCCGTCCCACCGGGTCCGTGCCGGCCTCACACCAGGGCGGCAGCCTCCCTCGCGGAGAGGCTGCCGCCTTCGGCGTACTCGGTCTCGTACGACTCGTAGGCCGCGTCGCCGAGCACGGCGCGCGCTCGCAGCTCGGCCCGGCGGTACACCTCGCGCTCGACGGAGGTCGCGACATGCCCCTGCGGCAGCAGCGCCCGCGCCGCGACGAGGCAGCGGACACCGTCCTTGGCCCGGCTGCCGCCGTCGAGTTCGGCGAGGACGACCGCGGCGATCCCCAGGTACAGGGAGGCCATGCTCGGGGCGATGGCCTCGGACAGTGGGTCACCGGCCCGCTCCAGCGCTTTGCGGACCTTGTCCAAGGACTCCTCGTAGTTGCCGTCGACCGCCTCCACCCACGCCTCCGAGCCGAGGATGAACGCGTCGAAGACGACGAAGTGGGAGATCGTGAACTCCTCGCGCAGCAGCCGCATCTCCTCGCGTGCCTCCTCGACGCGGCCGGACATGGTGAGCCGGCTCGCGAGGAACATCCGGGCGGCGGGCATCGCCTCGCTGCCCTGACCGTTCTGCTTCTCGATCACCTCGCGCAGCAGGCGCTCGCCCCGCTCGAACTCGCCGGCCTCGATGAGCGCGCTCCCCAGCCGGGCGCCGAGTACGGCCGTCTGGCCGTGGGCGCCGAGCCGTTCGGCCTGTTCGATCGCGGCCTCGTAGTCGAGGGCGGCCAGGTGGTAGTCGCCGGTGCGTTCCCGGGCCTCGGCGCGGGCGGAGAGCGCCTCGGCGGTGCCCCAGGCGTCACCGAGGCGGCCGAAGATCTCCAGCGACTCGTCGGCGTCCCGGGCCGCGTCGCCCGCCCAGTCGGTGCGGTTGGCGAGCATGTTGGCGCGCATCTGGAGGGTGGTGGCCAGTTCCCACTCCATGCCGGGGTTGGAGCGGCAGGTGTGGACGTCGGCGTCGAGGATCGCGGGCAGCCGCTCCGCGCTGCCGCTCAGCAGCACGGCGAAGAACCAGAACATGCCGGGCGTACGGCAGGTCTGCGGCAGGCCCGGTTCGTAGACCTCGGCGATGAGGCGCAGCTTCTCCTTCGCGGCCGGCGCCTCCCAGGCGTCCAACTCCGTGTCCATACAGGCCAGATGCGCGAGATGGAGTCCGCGCCGGGCCTCGGCGAGGAGTTCTCCGGTGAGCGGGGGCGGAACGTCGGTGCAGCGCTGCCAGACCGGGGCGGCGCGCTGGACGGGGGTGGCGAAGGGGTCCGGCCCCAGGGCCATGACCTCGACGCACCAGTTGCGGGCCTCCATGCGGACGTCGCGCATGTGCCAGTACCAGGTCAGCGACAGGACGAGGCAGATCGCCTCCTGTTCGTCGCGCTCGGCGACGGCATGCCGCAGGGCGGTGCGGAGGTTCTCGTATTCGAGCTCCAGCCGTCCCACGGCGGCGAGTTGGCCGGGGCCGCGCAGCAACGGGTCGGTGGTGCGCGCGAGTTCGCGGTAGTACGTCAGGTGGGCGCGCTCGGCGCGGGGGCGGCGGCCGGCCTCGTCGAGCCGTTCGCCCGCGTACTCGGCGACGGTCTCCAGGAGCCGGTAGCGCATCTCCCCCTCGCCCGAAGGGGCCGCCACCACAAGGGACTTGTCGACGAGGGAGCCGAGCGTCTCGAACGCGACCGGCCCGCACACGGCCTCGGCGGCGGCGAGGTCGCAGCCGCCGGCGAAGACGGACAGGGTGGTCAGCACGTCCCGTTCGTCCGCGTCGAGCAGGTCCCAGGACCAGTCGACGACGGCCCGCAGGGTCTGCTGGCGGGGCAGCAGCGTACGGCTGCCCGACGTGAGCAGCCGGAAGCGGTCGTCGAGCCGGTCGGCGATCTGACGCGGCGTCAGCATCCGTAGCCTGGCTGCCGCCAGCTCGATGGCGAGGGGCAGTCCGTCGAGCCGCCGGCAGATCTCGGCGCAGGCCTCGGGGTCGTCCTCGACGCTGAACCCCGGCCGGGCGGCGGCACCCCGGTCGGCGAGCAGCCGTAGCGCGACGGGGTCGGGCAGCGGTTCCACCGGGCGCAGCAACTCGCCCGGTACGCCCAGGGGTTCGCGGCTGGTGGCGAGCACGGTGAGGCCGGGGCAGCGCTCCAGCAGGGTCTCCACGAGGCGGGCGGCGGCGTCCACGACGTGCTCGCAGTTGTCGAGGACGATCAGCATCCGGCGGCTGCCGCAGTGTTCGGCGAGCCGGTCGACGGGGTTGTCGTACCGCTCGCCGCCGGCGGCCCGGATCGCCTCGGCGCCGGCGCCGTACATCACGGTCTCGCGCGCGCCGACGGCGGTGAGCACGGCCGTCGGTACCGCGTCGGGGTCGTCCACGGGGGCGAGTTCGGCCAGCCAGACCCCGTCCCGGGCCGCGTCCCGCACCCCTTCGGCGGCCTCCTGCGACAGCCGCGTCTTCCCGGCCCCACCGGGTCCGAGCAGCGTCACCAGCCGGGCCGAGGCGAGATCACCCCGGATGACGTCGATGTCGGCCTCCCGGCCGACGAAGGAGGTGAGGCGGGCGCGGAGGTTGCCGGGGGGTGGGATGGCTCGGGGGGAAGCGGCGACCGCGCGGGTGGGGGTGGACGTACTGGGCGCGGGCGCGGGGGCGAGGCTGAGCAACTCCCCGTGCAGCGCCCGCAGTTCGGGACCCGGATCGGAGCCCAGCCGGTCCGCCAGGAGCTGTCGTACGTCCTCGTACGCGGCCAGTGCCTCGGCCGTGCGGCCCGTCGCGCGGAGGGCGCGCAGGCGGAGGGACTGGAGGGGTTCGTCGAGGGGGTGGGTGTCGCAGAGGGCGGTCAGTTCGGGGAGGGCGGTGTCCGCGGTGCCGAGGGCCACGGCCGCGGTGAGGCGGGCGCGGCGGGCGTCCAGGTGGCGGGTCTCCCAGCGGGCCGCCTCCGCCGTGCGGTCGGGGAGGTCGGCCAGGGCCGGGCCGTTCCACAGGGCGAGCGCGTCGTCCAGGACCTCGGCCGCCTTCGCGGGGTTGCCGTCGGCCAGCGCCCGCAGCCCCTCCCCCGTGAGCCGCTCGAAACGGTGCAGGTCGATGTCGTCGGGGGCGGCGGCGAGCCGGTAGCCGCTCTCCGCCGAGGTGATCGCGTCGGCGCCGAGCACCCGGCGCAGCCTGCCCACCAGCGCCTGGAGCGCACCCGTGGCATCGGCCGGCGGGTCGACGCCCCACACCTCGTCCACCAGGAGGCTCGCGGGCACGGTCCGACCGGGCCGCAGGGCGAGCACGGTGAGCAGGGCGCGCAGCCGCGCCCCGCCGACCGTGACGGGCGTACCGTCGGGCCGTAGTGCCTGGGTGGTGCCGAGAATGCGATAGCGCACGGGGTCCATTGTCTCCGGTGGCGTGGAAGGCGGTCACGGGGTTGCGGCGGCGCGGCGCCGGACGCGCCACGACGCCTCCCCAAGAAGCCCCCGAGGGGTGACGGGGTCGTAGAACGCGTGCCAGAGTCCCATGTCCCCACCTTCCCCGGAACCGACGGCCGCTCGCGAGACGTTTTCCCCAGTGCCCGGTACCGTCGGGCTTCGCGTCCACCGACCCAGCAGGGAGCCCGCCCCCATGACCGCCACCACCACCCGCCCCAGTGACCGGCGGATCAGTCCCGTCTTCCTCGGGATCCTGGCTGTCACGGCGGTGACCGGCTGGGCCACCTGGACCGGGTTCGCCGAGAAGCCGGGCATCGCCGTGTTCCTGTTCGTGACGGCGGCCTGGATCGTCTCGCTGTGTCTGCACGAGTACGCGCACGCGCGCACCGCGCTGCACAGCGGTGACATCTCGATCGGCGGGAAGGGCTATCTGACCCTCAACCCGCTGAAGTACACGCACGCCCTGCTCAGCATCGTGCTCCCGGTGATCTTCGTCATCATGGGCGGCATCGGCCTGCCGGGCGGCGCGGTGTTCATCGAGCGGGGCCGCATTCACGGCCGCTGGAAGCACAGCCTGATCTCGGCGGCGGGCCCGCTGACGAACGTACTGTTCGCGGCGGTCTGCACGGCCCCGTTCTGGCTGCACTCCCTCGACGGGGTGCCGGCCGACTTCCAGTACGCGCTGGCCTTCCTGGCCCTGCTCCAGGTGACCGCGGCGATCCTGAACTTCCTGCCGGTGCCGGGCCTGGACGGCTACGGCGTGATCGAGCCCTGGCTGTCGAACGACATCAAGCGGCAGGTGGAGCCGTTCGCGCCGTTCGGCCTGCTGTTCGTGTTCGCGCTGCTGTGGGTGCCGTCGATCAACCGTGAGTTCTTCGACATGATCGACGCGGTCCTGCGAGGGCTGGGCGTCAGCGACTGGCAGACGTCGAGCGGCTACAGCCTCTACCAGTTCTGGCGCTAGGCGGTGCGGCCCCGCTTGAAGTAGTACCAGCACATGTTGGACGACAGCCCCGCGAGCAGTACCCACACGATGCCGATCCAGCTGCCCTCCACGAAGGAGACGACCGCCGCGGCCACGGCGAGCAGGCAGACGACGAGGGCGTAGAGGGCGAGGCGGGGCATGGGATCGGCTCCTGTCGGCAGAACAAAGGGGACACCGGTGGTCGGTTGCCACCAGTGTCCCCCACGCGCTCAGACGTCCGTGACGCGCAGGCCCGCGTGTGCCTTGTAGCGGCGGTTGACCGAGATCAGGTTCGCGACCAGGGACTCCACCTGGTGCGCGTTGCGCAGCCGGCCGGCGAAGACACCGCGCATGCCGGGGATACGGCCGGCCAGCGCCTGCACGATCTCGACGTCGGCGCGCTCCTCGCCCAGCACCATCACATCGGTGTCGATCTCGGCGATCTCCGTGTCCATGAGCAGCACCGCCGACAGGTGGTGGAAGGCGGCGGCGACCCGCGAGTCGGGCAGCAGGGCGGCGGCCTGTTCGGCGGCGCTGCCCTCCTCCGGCTTCAGCGCGTAGGCGCCCTTCTTGTCGAAGCCGAGCGGGTTGACGCAGTCGACGACGAGCTTGCCGGCCAGTTCCTCGCGCAGCGACTCCAGGGTCTTGCCGTGGCCGTCCCAGGGCACGGCGACGATCACGACGTCGCTGCGGCGCGCGGTCTCCGCGTTGTCGGCGCCCTCGACCCCGTGGCCGAGTTCGTCGGCGGCGGCCTGCGCGCGGTCGGCGGCGCGGGAACCGATGATCACCTTCTGGCCGGCCTTGGCGAGCCGGTAGGCGAGGCCCTTGCCCTGCGGCCCGGTCCCGCCGAGCACGCCGACGACCAGTCCGGAGACGTCGGGAAGGTCCCACGGGTCCTTGGCGGGGGCCTTCGCGGGGGCGGTCCCGGAGGCCGTCGCGGGGGCCGTCGCGGGGGTCTGTGCAGCACTGTCGGTAGAGGTCATGGGCCGACTTTACGTCCGGCTCCGGACCCGTATCGGGTCAGGTGAGGTCCGTCACGGGCACCCGGCGGAAGGTGATCGTCTCGTACGGCCCGAAGTCGCCGGTCTCGTAGAGGAGTCCGACCGTGTCGCCGTCGACGCGTACGAGGTCGGAGTAGGCGGCGGGCAGTCCGTCGACCGTGTGCACGGGGCGCCAGGTGGTGCCGGCGTCGGTGGAGGCGCGCAGGGTCAGCAGGGCGCGGGCGGCCGGGTCGCCGGGCCCGGAGTACAACAGCACGTCGGGGTCGCGGAGTTGAAGGACGCTGGCCTCGCAGACGGGGGCGGTGAGGCCGGCCTGCGGGCGGAAGGGTTTCACGAGGGTCTTGCCGCCGTCCGCCGAGTACGCGTCGGCGCGGTGACCGGGGGCCGTCGCGTCGTTGCGGGTGTTGAAGTAGACGCGCCCGTCCGGGAGTTCGGCGGCGGTGGTCTCGTTGCAGTTGACGTAACCGTCCGGGTTCTCGTCGACGTAACCGAGGGACCAGGTCTCGCCCTTGTCGTCGCTGAGCAGGCAGTGGCCGCTGTTGTACTTCCCCTCATTGCCTACGTCCGTCCCGGCCGGCGGGGTCGTGTGGTTGCCGGGGACGACCACGCGGCCGGTGCTCAGCTGGACGGCGTGCCCGGGGGTGGTGGCGTACCAGCGCCACCCGGGCTTCTTCACCTGTGCGGTGATCTCCTTCGGTGCCGACCAGGTGACGCCGTCGTCGTCGCTGCACCGCACCCACACCCTGCGCCCGTCGGCCGCCGTCACCTTGCCGCGCAGGATGGCGTCCTCGGTGGCGGCCGCGGCGGCGCGGACGTGAACGAGCAGGATGCGGCCGGTGTCGAGGACGACGGGGGCGGGGTTGCCCGCGAGGTCTTTGCCGTTGTCGGCGGCGACGGTCTGCGGGCCCCAGGTGCGACCGCCGTCCGTGGAACGCCGGAGGACGATGTCGATGTGGCCGTGGTCGCTCGCGGAGTCGACCCGGCCTTCGCAGAACGCGAGGAGGGTGCCGGCGGCGGTGACCACGACGGCCGGGATCCGGTAGCTCGCGTAGCCACCTTGGCCTGCGACGAAGGGGACGGATACATCTGCGGTCTGTGCGGTCTCTGCGGTTTCTGCAGTCTCTGCGGTTTCTGTCATGAGGTGACTCCTTGTGGGACCGATGAGCCCGTACCATCCCCAAGTTGGGCGAATTCATGGTGAACTCCACGTCACGAGTGGCTGGTTGGGGCAGGATGCGCGGACATGGATGCCGTACGGGTCGCGCTGTTGCGTGAAGTGCTCGCCGGGACCGAGTGGTTGGGGGCCACGCGACGGTTCGCGGGGGTGTTGCGCGGGTCGGTGGTGTCGCACGGGGGTGGGCTGCTGCTGGTGGGCACGCCCGCGTACGAGCCGTGGCATCTCGCGGCGCACCTGGTCGACGAGGCCGCGTGGTCGGGTACGCCCGAGTTGGCGCCGACTCTCGTACGACACGACGCGCGTCCCTCGGATCCGGCGCACCTGGCCGTCGGACTCGGCCGGATCGAGGCGGCCCGGCGTGGCGAGACGCTGCTGGTCGTGTCACCGGAGGGACCGGGTGCCCCGCTCCTGGAGCGGGTCCACGACGCCCGCCGGGCCGGCGCGACCGTCCTCGCGCTGGGCTCCGGTGACCGCGAACTCGCCTCCCTGGCCCACGAGTCACTCCCCGTACCCGAGGGCACGGACCTGGACCTGGACACCGTCCAGCACCTGGTGAGCGCGGCGGCCGGCGAGAACGTCCTCCCGGCGACACGGGGGCGGCGCCGCTTCCGTGACCGGTTGTCCCGCCTGACGGACCATCTGACGGCACCGCCGCCCGCGCCCTGGTAACAGGTCTCCCACCCACCCAACCCGTCCAGGTCAGCTGAGAGGTGAACGAAAAGCGCGGCACCGGACCGCCACCGACAAGTGACCGTCGCGGATCATCACCGCCGCCAGTTTCCCACCCATCCACCCGTCTAGGGCGGTTGAGAAGTGGCCGAGAAAAGCGGCACCAAACCGCCGCCTACAAGTGACCGCGGCGCGTCCCCACCGCCGCCGGCTGCCCACCCACCCACCGCCCCCCGACAAATTCCGGTCACCCCCACACCCCGCCCCCCGAAAATCCGCTTGCCACCCCCACCCCCCACCCCGACCATTGCCCCTCGTGACCGACAGCGCCGATCCCCCCGCCGAAGCCCCCACGGGCCTCCGCGCCCTCCTCCCCGATCTGACCCCCTGGCATGCCTCCGTCGACTTCCGCAGGCTTTGGCTTGCGGGGCTGGTTTCGAACTTCGGCACCTTCCTCACGTTCGTCGCGCTGCCGGTGCAGATCAAGGAACTCACGGGCTCCGCGGCGGCGGTGGGTGCGGTCGGTGCCGTGGAGTTGGTGCCGTTGATCGTGTTCGGGCTGTACGGCGGTGCGCTCGCGGACGCGTGGGACAAGCGGAAGTTGATCGTCTGGACCGAGGTCGGACAGGGGGTGCTCTGCGGGGCGCTGCTGTTCAACTCGCTGCTGCCGCACCCCGCCCTGTGGCCGCTGTATGTCTTCGCGGCCCTGACCTCCGTGCTCGGTGCGATCCAGCGGCCCGCACTGGACTCGTTGTGGCCGCGGATCGTGGCCCACGAGCACATGACGGCCGCGTCCGCGCTCAACTCCCTGCGCTGGACGGTCGGCGGGGTCACGGGCCCGGCGCTGGCGGGTGTGGTCGTGGCGTTCGCGGGGCTGCCCTACGCGTTCGCGGCGGACACCCTGACGTTCGCGGTGTCCGTCGTCCTGATCTTCCGTATCGCCGCCTCCCCCGGCGCCCACGAGGCGCGGAAGCCCTCGCTGCGGTCGATCGCGGAGGGCGCCCGGTACGCGTGGAGCCGTAAGGAACTCCTGGGTACGTACGCCATCGACCTCGCGGCGATGTTCTTCGCGATGCCGCTGGCGGTACTGCCGTTCCTCGCCGATGATCTGCACGCCCCGTGGGCACTGGGGCTGATGTACTCGACCGTCCCGGCCGGTGCCCTGCTGGTGAGTGTGACCAGCGGCTGGACCTCGCGGATCCAGCGGCACGGACGGATGGTGGTGCTGGCGGCGGCGTTGTGGGGCGCGGCGATCGCCTGCGCGGGCGCGGTCGGCAACGTGTGGCTGGTGCTGCTGTTCCTCACCCTCGCCGGCGGCTGCGACATGGTCAGCGGCATCTTCCGCGGGGTCATCTGGAACCAGACGATCCCGGACGAGCTGCGCGGCCGGCTCGCCGGGATCGAGCTGCTGTCCTACTCGGTGGGCCCGCAACTGGGCCAGGTCAGGTCCGGTGGCATGGCCGCCCTGTCCGGAGTGCGGACCTCGGTGTGGGCGGGCGGGCTGATGTGCGTGGGCGCGGTGGGGCTGCTGGCCGTAGGACTGCCGAAGCTGATGTCGTACGACGCGAGGACGGACGAACACGCCCTACGGCTGAAGGCGCAGCGGGCGGCCATGATTCCTACGACCCCCACGGCCCCCGCCGATGCCTGATCAGTCGTCGTCCGTGCTCCCCTTGGCCGCGTCGGTCGCGTCGTGCCACTTGGGGTCGGTCTCCCACTCCAGGTTGCGCTCGCGGGCCGTCTCCATCGCGTGTTCGGCCTCGGCGCGGGTGGTGTACGGCCCGAACCGGTCCTTGGCGGGGCACTCCGGCCCCTCCTCGACCTTCTTGTGTTCGAGGCAGTAGTACCACTCGCCGGGCTTCCCGACCGTGCGCTTCTTGAACAGGGCCATCAACGGCTCCTTTCCCTACCGCCATGTTCCCCCATCTCCGCTGGTTAGACTCGCTGGCATGTCTGGCCAGTCGCTGCTCGTACCAGGGGACCTCTCCCCCACCCGTCCCGTGCCCGGAAACATCCGTCGCCCCGAGTACGTCGGCAAGCCCGCGCCGACCCCGTACACCGGGCCGGAGGTGCAGACCCCCGAGACGATCGAGGCGATGCGGACCGCCGGGCGGATCGCCGCGCGGGCGATGGCGGAGGCCGCGAAGATCATCTCGCCGGGGGTGACCACGGACGAACTCGACCGTGTGGCGCACGAGTACATGTGCGACCATGGCGCCTACCCGTCGACGCTCGGCTACCGCGGTTTCCCCAAGTCCCTGTGCACCTCGCTCAACGAGGTGATCTGCCACGGCATTCCGGACTCCACGGTGCTGCGCGACGGCGACATCATCAACCTCGACGTGACGGCGTACATCGGCGGGGTGCACGGCGACAACAACGCGACCTACCTGGTCGGTGACGTCGACGAGGAGTCCCGGCTGCTGGTCGAGCGCACCCGCGAGTCCCTGGACCGCGCGATCAAGGCGGTCCGTCCCGGCCGCCAGATCAACATCATCGGCCGGGTCATCGAGTCGTACGCCAAGCGCTTCGGGTACGGCGTGGTCCGGGACTTCACCGGCCACGGCATCAACTCGTCGTTCCACTCCGGCCTGATCGTCCCGCACTACGACAGCCCGCACGCGACGACGGTCATCCAGCCCGGGATGACGTTCACGATCGAGCCGATGCTGACGCTGGGGACGTACGAGTACGACATGTGGGACGACGGGTGGACGGTCGTCACGAAGGACCGGAAGCGGACGGCGCAGTTCGAGCACACGTTGGTGGTGACGGAGACGGGAGCGGAGGTCCTGACGCTGCCGTAGGGCTCCTGCAGAAGTCCTCTCGGGCCCTCGCGCCTGGTCACAGCGGTCCGCTCTCTCGTGGGGCGGGCCGTTTTTCTGTACCCTTTTACCGACAGGGTGTCGGCAAACCTGTTGACTTAGGTAAGCCTTGCCTTAGAGGATAGGGCCCATGGACTCCTTCTCGACAGTCATCCGCACCGCCTCCCACGAACAGCACGTGGAGGCCGAGACCTCCACCTTCATGAGCGATCTGCTCGGCGGCCGGCTGGGCGTGGACGCGTACGCCCGGTACACCGAGCAACTGTGGTTCGTCTACGAGGCGTTGGAGACCGGGGCGGAGCGGCTGGCGGCGGATCCGGTGGCCGGGGCGTTCATCCAGGCCGAGTTGTTCCGGCTGCCGGCGCTGGAGCGGGACCTTGGGCATCTGCGGGGTGCGGACTGGCGGGCGGGGCTGACCGCGCTTCCTGCGACGCGGGCCTATGCCGAACGGGTGCGGGAATGCGCGGAGTTGTGGCCGGCCGGGTACATCGCCCATCACTACACGCGCTACCTCGGGGACCTCTCCGGCGGCCAGATCATCCGGGACAAGGCGGAGCGGACGTGGGGGTTCTCGCGGAAGGGTGACGGGGTGCGGTTCTACGTGTTCGAGGGGATCGGGAACCCGGCGGCGTTCAAGCGGGGGTATCGGGAGTTGCTGGACGGGGTTCAGGTCGATGATCTGGAGAAGCAGCGGATCGTGGCCGAGTGCAAGCGGGCGTTCGCGTTGAACACGGGGGTGTTCCGGGCGTTGGGTGAGGAGTTTCCGCTGTCGGCGTGAGCGTTTGTCCGCGGGCGTGTTGCTGAGGGCTCCGCCCCCAGACCCCGATCGGCGTGACGTGGCAACTGTTGTGGAGAAATCAGCGTTCCAGGAAGACCCGGCCCCCGACCTCCACCCAACCCCCCGGCTGCGGAGCCGTGAGGATCTGGGACCCCGCGCCCTGTGTGATGTTGAGAGCCCGGCCCAGCTGGTCGGTCAGGAGCAGCGCCGCCGCGCCTGTCGCCTCGTCCTCGTGGATGGCGTCGTCCCGGCCGGGGAAGGCGCGGGCGCGGACGCGGCCCGCTGCCTCGTCCTCCCAGGCCCAGGCGTAGATCCACTCGCCGGGCGGGGGGACGGGGAGGGCGTCGACCTCTCGGGCGGTGGCGTACTGGCGGAGGGTGCGGGGCGGGGCCCACTCCGGGAGGGCCTCGATCCAGGTGAACTCGCCGTCGAGGCGGGTGCCCACGATGCCTGCGGGGGTGACCAGTTCGGGTATGTCCAGGAGCCAGGCCGTGCCGACGCAGGGGTGGCCGGCGAAGGGCAGGCGGGTGGTCGGGGTGTAGATGTCGATGACCCCGCGCTCGGGGTCGTCGACGAACACCGTCTCGCTGAAGCCGAGTTTCCCCGCGAAGACCTGCCGCTCGTCCGGGTCGGGCATGACGGAACCCTCGCGGACGACGCCGAGTTCGTTGCCGTATCCGCCGCTGGGTCCGCAGAAGACACGCAGTACGTCGTAGTCAGTCACGGGGGCATTCAAACACCGCGCGGGCGGCGAGGTCATCCCAGGCCGGAGCTCCGCCGGGGAGGGGCCAGGTGAGGGTGGGGGCCTCGTCGTACGGCAGCGAGGACATGGTGTCCTCGTACGCCGTTTCCAGGAGGGCCCGTTGGCGCTCAGGGGTCTCCGGGTGCTCCGCGAACTGTCGCATGCGCTGGTCGTGCGTCTCGGTCAGTTCGGCGGCGATGCGGCGCCAGTCCTCGTCGTCCGGTACGCGGTACAGGACCACGCACGGCGGGGTTCGGCCCTCCGCCAGTGCCGCCACGGCACGGTCGTGACCGTCGAGGAGCGCCCAGCCGTCGAACGGTGTGACCCGCCACAGGAGGACGGGGGCGAGCGTGTCCTCCCGGGCGTGCTTGCGGTAGGCCTTCACGCGTGGCGCGTCCGTGGGTGAGAGCGGTCGTAGGGCTACGACGCCCTCCCAGCCGCCCGCGCACCAGTCGAGGTGGCAGGCGGGCCAGTCCCGCATGAAGTCGCCCCACCACACGTACGCCGGGAACTTGTGCCGCTCGCGGAGGTGCCAGCGTGCGTCGTGCAGCGGGCCCTCCTTCGCCTCCTCCAGCCAACTCGCGTACTGGTGGACCCAGTTGCCGGGGTTCCTCATCAGGTCCGACCGGATCCTCGGCAACGGTGAGCGGAAGCCGTCGAGCCGGTGCAGGAAGAGGCCCTCGTGCGAACAGCCGCCCTCTTCCTCCCGGCCCAGCAACAGGGGCCGCCCGCCCTGCCGGAGCAGCAGCCGGCCGCCGGCCGCCGTCTCGAAACGCAGCGGGGACGGACCGGGCCGGCCTGTCACGGCCAGCACCAGTCCGCCCTCCGGCAGTGGTTCTCTGTGCCCCCTGATCTCCATGGGGCACAGTCTTACGCCTCCGTACGCCGCCTGCGCATCGCGAGCACCACGCCCGCGCCCGCCGCCACGGTCACCGCCGCCGCCGTGCCCAGGGCCGCCGCCGGGATCTCGGAACCGGTCGAGGCGAGTGAGCCGTTCACGCTGCCCGTCGTGGAGCCGGTGACGCCGCCCGAAGTCGAGCCTGTCGTACCGGAGTTGTCGGTGCCGCCGGAGGAGCCGGTGCCGGTGCCGGACGTCGACGACGAGCCGTCCGAGGGGAGGGTGGCGTCCGCCGTCAGGGCCAACGTCAGGTCGAGCGGGTCGAGTTGGGCGCCGGTCTGGTAGAAGCCGCCGAAGGCCTTCGCGCCGGCTGCCGTGAGGGTGGCGGTGACGTCGTCGAGGGTGATGACGTCGTTCTTCGCGGTGAGGTCGGGCGAGCCCGCCTTCAGGTCGGCCAGGACCACGTCGTCGGACTTCGTGCCCAGGCTCGTCACGTCCGCGGTCAGTTTGCCGGAGCCGTTGTCGAGGGTCGCCTTGAGGTCGGTGAAGGTGAGGTCGAGGCCGTAAGTGCCGTTGTCCTCATGGCCCTTGAAGTTCACCGAGCCCTCGAAGGCGGCGGAGAGGGTGTCCGCGTCGGTGTCGTAGCTGCCGGTCGCGCCTGTGAAGGTGAAGACGCCGTTGCCTGCCGCCTGGGACGCGCCGGCCGACGTCGTGATCTTGCCGTTGGCGACGCTGCCGACGACGTAGGAGCGGAAGGACTCCTTGAGGCCCCAGTTGAGCTTGCCGTCCGCTATCTCGCCCTTGGTGGCGGCCGGTTGGGAGGCGGTGTCCGAGGGGCTCGCGCTGTCGGGGGGCGTGACGGACGGGGTGGTCGTGGCGGGCGGGGACGTCGGCTGGGACGGCGTCGGCGATACGGGGGTGCTCGGGGTCGGGGACGTCGTCGACACCGGCTTGACCGCCGACAGCGGGTCGCCGGCCGCGTTCGCGTACGAGTCGCTGCCGAGGAACGTGCCCGCCGCCGCGGTGAGGGTGGTGGCCAGGTCCGTCAGGTTCTGGCTGGTCGGTGCGGCGACCGTCGCGAGCGTCACGTCCTGCTGCTTGGTGCCGCCGTCCGCGACGAGGTCGGCGGTGAGGGTGCCCGCCGCGCTGTCGTACTGGAAGTCGGACATCTCGCGCACGAAGCCGTGCGGCGTCGACTTGGCGGTGACGGTGCCCTTGAAGGTGAGGTGCACGGCGTGGCTGGTGGTGTCGTAGGTGCCCGTGCCGTCCGTGAAGGTGAAGGCGCCGTTGTTCGCGGCCTGCGAGGCGCCGTCGGCGGCGGTGAAGGAGCCCTGCGCGTAGGTGCTCACGTAGGTGCGGTACGACTGCTTGATGCCCCAGGTCAACTCGTAGCCGCTGAGCGGGACTTCGGCCGCCGACGCGGTGGTCGTGGCGAGCGCCGTGGCGCCGAACGCGGCGGCGGTCGCGACGGCCGCGGCGAGGGCGAAGGAAAGTCGAGGGCGTCTGACGGGCATGGCCGTGGTTCTCCTTGAGGTGAGTGGATGGTCCGCCAACGAGCGGACCGGGTAAGGGAGTTAGTCGACTTCCGGGCCGGCGGCGGTCCCGGTGGCCGGACTGGTACGGCGCCTGCGGACGAGGAACACGGACACCGCGGCCACCACCAAGAGGGCGCCGGCCGCCAGGCTGATCGGCACCGCTGCCGAAGTGCCGTCGCCACCGCCGGAGTTGTCGGCGACCGGCTCCGCGGACACCGAGGGACGGGCCGACTGTTCCTCCGGGGTCTCGCCCGCCGTGGGCGTGGTGCCGAGGTCGGGCAGTGCGGGCAGTTTCGTGTCGTCGGTGAGGGCGACGGCCAGGGACACCGGGTCCATGCCGGTGCCCGCCGGGTACATCCCGCCGAAGGCCTTCACGCCCTGCGCGGTGAGTTTCGCGGGCGCCTCGGTGACCTTCGCCAGGCCCTTGGTCGCCTTGAGACCCTTGGCCGCGAAGGTGACCAGCGGGACCTTCTTGCCGGTGAAGTCGGCGCCGGTGACGGCATTGCCGGTGACGTCGGCGTAGAGCGTGCCCTTGCCGTCCTCGACCGTCGCCCGGACGCCGCTGAGCTTCAGATCGAGGCCCTCGGCACCGGTGAAGCGCACCGCGCCCTTGAACGAGGCCGTCAACTCCCCGTTCCTGTACGTCCCTTCACCGCTCGGGAAGCGGAAGAGCGCGCCGCCGTCCTCGGCTCCCGCCGAAAGCGTCCACCTGCCCTTGGCGATGTCCCCGGTGACGTACTCCCGGAAGGTGCGGCGCACGCCCCAGTCGACGGCGCCGTCCGCGATCGCACCGTTCGAAGTCCCCTTCTTCGCGGCGGACTTGGTGGGTGTCGGGGAGGGGGTGGCCGTTTTGGTGGCCGCCGCCTTCACGTCCGCCGAGAGGCTCACCGGGTCCAGTGCCGTACCGGCCGTGTAGTACCCGGCGAAGGACTTCGCGCCCTGTGCGGTGAGCGTGGCGGGCAGGTTGTCGAGGACGACCGCGTTGCCGCCGCCCTTCATGTTGATGCCGCCCAACGAGAGGGAGGCGAAGGGTACTTGAGAGGACGTCGTGACCGTCCCGGTGCCCTTCGCCTTGCTGGTGATGTCCAGGTAGAGCGTGCCGGTCGAGCCGGAGACACGGACCGTGGGGCGGCTCAGGGTGAGGTCGAGTTCGTAGCTGCCGTCGGTCTTCCTGTGGCCGACGAAGTGCACCCCGCCCGCGAAGGACGAGCGGAACGCGCCCGTCGAGCCGTCGTACGAACCCGTCGCCGAGGGGAAGCGGAACTGGCTGCCGCCCACGGTCGCCGCGCCGCCCGTGAGGGAGTAACTCCCGTTCGCGATGGGGCCGGTGACATAGCTCTGGAACGAGGACTTGATGCCCCAGTCGAGCCGGCCGCCCTGGACTGTACGGCTCTCGGCGTGGGCGACAGCCGCGGGGAGCAGGGCGCCGAGGACGGTCAGGACGGCCGTGCACACCACGGTGACCAGGGCATTTGGGCGCGCGGGCATGGGTGGGTCCTCCGGATGACGACTGCCGGTAGCGAACAAAGGTAAGGCTAACCTAAGCTCTTCTCACCTGAAACGACAGTGCCCGAGAGATGTCGAGAGACGCCGAGAGAGACGGACGGGACCGTGCCACGCTTGCGCACACGACTGGCGGGAGCACTGTTGTCCGTGCTCGCGCTCACGCTCACCGGATGCGGGGGCGCGGCCACGTCGGCGACCAGCGCGTCCGCGAAGGCCACCGCCCCGGCCAACCGCGTGGAGCCGCTGACCGACATCCCGGACCCCCAACTCCCGGTCACCGTAGGCTCCGCCGACGGCAAGAAGGTCACCGTCAGGAACGCGCGGCGCATCGTCCCGCTCTCCGGCAGCCTCAGCGAGATCGTGTTCACACTCGGGCTCGGTGACCGCGTCGTGGCCCGGGACATCACCGCCACCTTCCAACAGGCCGCGAAGCTCCCCCTCGTGACCCGCAACCACGACGTCTCGGCGGAGAGCGTGCTGTCCCTCAGGCCCGACCTCGTCCTCGCCGAGACGACCACCGGGCCCTCCGAGGCCATGGGGCAGATCCGCGCCGCCGGCATCCCGGTCCTCGTCGTCGACCCGGCGAAGGGGCTCGCCGACGTCGGTCCGCGCATCCGGGCGGTGGCCGACGCGCTCGGCGTACCGGCCGCGGGCAAGGAGCTGACCAAGCGCTCCGAGAACCGAATTGCCGCTGTCCGCAAGGCGATTCCGCGGCACAAGGAGAAGCCGCGGGTCGCGTTCCTGTATCTGCGCGGGTCCGCGTCCGTGTATCTCATCGGGGGGAAGGGGTCGGGCGCGACCTCGCTGCTGGAGGCGGCCGGGGCGGTCGACGCGGGTGCAGAATCGGGCCTGAAGAAGGACTTCACCGCCATCACCACCGAGGCGCTCGCGCAGGCCGCGCCCGACGCGATTCTCGTCATGACCAAGGGACTTGAGTCGGTCGGCGGCATCGACGGGCTGGTCAAGATCCCCGGTGTCGCGCAGACCCCGGCCGGGATGAACCGGCGGGTCGTGTCGATCGAGGACGGCGTACTCCTCAACTACGGGCCGCGCACCGACCAGGTACTCAAGTCGCTGGTGGACCAGTTGTACGGAGGCGGGAGCGAATGACCGTACTGGACAAGGGGGTTGCGGCGACCGTCAGCTCAACTCCCGCGCGAAGACGGCGCGGTAAGGGCTGGATGCTCACCGTCGGGCTGGTGATCGCCCTTCTCGTTCTGGTGCCGGTGGCCGCGGGACTGGGCGCGTATCCGATCCCGACGGGCGATGTCGTGGCCTCGGTGCAGCACCGACTCGGGCTCGGTGGTGGGGCGTTGGGCCGCGTACCGGAGTCGGTGCTGTGGAACGTGCGGTTCCCGCGGATTGTGCTCGCGCTGCTTGTCGGGGCGTCGCTCGGGTGCGCGGGGGCGTTGATGCAGGGCGTGTTCGGGAATCCGCTCGCGGAGCCGGGGGTCATCGGGGTGTCCTCGGGGGCGGCGGTGGGCGCGGTCGCGGTGATCGCGTTCGGGCTCGACTTCCTCGGGACGTGGACGGTGTCGGCGGTGGCGTTCGTCTCCGGGCTCGCCACGGTTCTGCTGGTCTACGCGATGTCGCGCTCCGGCGGTCGTACGGAGGTCGTGACGCTGATCCTCACCGGGATCGCGCTGAACGCGTTCGCGGGGGCGCTGATCGGGCTGTTCCTGTTCTTCGCGGACACGGCCGCCGTCAACCAGATCACCTTCTGGCAGCTCGGTTCGCTCTCCCAGGCGACCTGGCCGAAGGTCCTCGCGATCCTGCCCTGCGCGGTGATCGGCCTGACCCTCGCGCCGGTGCACGCCGGCCGCCTGGATCTCCTCGCCCTCGGTGAACGCCCCGCCCGGCACTTGGGAGTTGACGTCGAACGGCTCCGGATCGTCCTGGTGCTGGTCATCGCCCTGCTCACGGCGGCGGCGGTCAGCGTCTCCGGGATCATCAGCTTCGTGGGGCTCGTCGTTCCTCATCTCCTCCGTATGGCGGCGGGGCCCGGTCACCGTTTCCTGATCCCGGCGAGCGCGCTGCTCGGTGCGCTGGTTCTTCTGGCCGCGGACCTCACCGCCCGCACGGTCGCGGCCCCGGCGGAACTTCCGCTCGGCGTCCTGACGGCGTTGCTCGGCAGCCCGTTCTTCTTCTGGCTGCTGCGTAGGACGCGGCGCAGGCAAGGGGGTTGGGCGTGAACCAGGTTCCCGGGAACACCTTGCCGGTCGCTGCTCCAGGTTGCCGGGGATCCTCCACCGTTTCCCGGCCGAGACTGCCACTGGATGTGCGTTGGGGGGGCGGGCCGTCGGTGGCTGGTCGCGCAGTTCCCCGCGCCCCTTCATCGCCGCCCTGTTCTTCTCCCCCGCCCTGTACCGCCTCCGCCCCTCCTCCACCGCCCGCCGACTCTCCTCCACCACCCCCTTCCACCTCCGCCCCTCCTCCACCGCCCGCCGACTCTCCTCCACCACCCCCTTCCACCTCCGCCCCTCCTCCACCGCCCGCCGACTCTCCTCCACCACCCCCTTCCACCTCCGACCCCTCGCCACCACCCGCCGCCTCTCTCCCGCCCGCCAACTCTTCTCCGCCGCAATGGCGTTCAGCCACCGCGAACCATCCCGGCGGTGCCGAACCGCCCTTGTTCCTCCCGTCCAAGGAGCCCGCGCGTGAGACTTCTCCGTCGCCGCCCCGTACCCCCCGCCCCCGCCGAGCCCGGCGATGTCCTCGCCGAGGCCGAAGATCTGCACGTCCAACTCGGCGGGCGCGCAGTCCTCCACGGCGTCACCGTGCCCGTCCGCGCCGGGGAGGTCCTTGCCCTTGTCGGCCCCAACGGGGCCGGAAAATCAACCCTGTTGGGCGCACTCGCCGCAGATCTGACACCCTCCGCCGGGGTTGTCCGGATCAACGGACGGCCCGCCACGGACTGGTCCGCTCCCGAACTCGCCCTGCGTCGCGCCGTGCTTCCCCAATCGGCCACGCTCTCCTTTCCGTTCACGGTCGAGGACGTCGTACGGATGGGGCGGGCGCCGCATGCCACCAGCCCCGCCGAGGACGAGACCGCCGTCGCGGAGGCGATGGCGCGGGCGGAGGTGACGGGCTTCGCGCTGCGGCCGTTCTCGGCGCTCAGCGGTGGGGAGCGGGCCCGGGTCGCGCTCGCGCGGGTGCTGGCCCAGCGGGCGCCGCTGCTGTTGCTTGACGAGCCGACCGCCGCGCTTGATCTGCGGCATCAGGAACTGGTCCTGCGGCTGTGCCGGGAAAGGGCGCACGCGGGGGACGCGGTGGTCGTGGTGCTGCACGATCTCGCGCTGGCCGCCGCCTACGCGCACCGGGTCGCGATTCTGCGCGCCGGTCGTGTCGCCGCCGACGGTCCGCCGGGGGTCGTATTCACCGAGGAGTTGTTGTCGGACGTCTACGACCAGGCAGTTGAGGTGTTTCCGCATCCGCGTACGGGGGCGGTCGTGGTGACGCCGAAACGCCCCGCTTGACCGTCTCTTGACCGTCCCTTGCCGTTTGTTTTCCGCCACCGAGATCAAGCCGTGTCTGTGATTTTTCTGTGGGCAGTGAATACCCGCCGGGGCGGGTATGACTGAGGTAAGCCTCAGGTAAGTTAGGGCAGCCTCACCACACTGCCTCACGACATCACCTCGTCACACACTTCCGCTTGGAGCCTGCATGCGTGCCGTCCGACTTCCCGTCGCCACCGCCGTCGCCGCCGCGGCCGCACTGACCGCCGTCACGGCGTGCACCGCGAAGAGTGACGCCAAGGACGGCGACGCGATCCAGGTGACCGCGGCCGACTCCAAGTGCACGACCTCCAGCAAGTCGATCCAGGCCGGTCAGGTCACGCTGAAGATCGAGAACACCGGCTCGAAGGCGACCGAGGTCGAGATCCTCTTCCCGGACGACCGGATCGTCTCCGAGAAGGAGAACATCGGGCCGGGGACGAAGTACACGCTCACCGCCGAGGTGAAGGCGGGGTCGTACGAGATCGCCTGCCGGCCGGGGATGAAGGGGCACGGTGTGCGGCAGAAGCTGACCGTCACCGGGGGCAGTGTCGCCAAGCGTGACCCGAAGCTGGACGCGGCCGTCGCCGCCTACCGCGAGTACGCGCAGGAGCAGGCCGACGCGACGATCCCGAAGGTGGAGACGTTCGCCAACGCCATCAAGGCGGGCGACCTCACCGCCGCCAAGAACGCCTTCGCCCCCTCCCGCGTCGGCTGGGAGGCCACCGAGCCGATCGCGGAGTCGTTCGGGGACATCGACCCCAAGACCGACACCCGCGCCGACGGCCTGGAGAAGGGCCAGAAGTGGACCGGCTGGCACGCGCTGGAGAAGTCGCTGTGGCAGGACAAGAAGATCGGTGCCGAACAGAAGGTCCTCGCCGCCGAGTTGGTCACCGATCTGAAGGACTGGCAGAAGCGCGTCGGCAAGGCCGAGATCACCCCGACCTCCATGGCCAACGGTGCCAAGGAACTCCTCGACGAGGTCGCCACCGGCAAGATCACCGGTGAGGAGGACCGCTACTCGCACACCGACCTGAGCGACTTCAAGGCCAACGTCGACGGCGCGCAGAAGGCGTACGAGCTGCTGAAGCCGGTTGCCCAGAAGAACGACGCCTCCCTGACCACCGAGTTGGACAAGCAGTTCGCCGCGATCGACACGCTGCTCGACAAGTACCGCTCGACCTCGACCTCCGACGGCTTCGTGTCGTACGACAAGGTCACCAAGGACCAGCGCAAGGAGCTGTCGGACGCGGTCAACGCGCTCGCGGAGCCGCTGTCGAAGCTCGCCGCCGCCGTCGTGAAGTAGGCCTGAGATGACCGACGTTCAGGAGAACGAAGTCCAGGAGAGCGGTTCGCCGTCCCGCCGTTCACTCATCGGCTGGGGCGGTGCCGGGCTCGCGCTCGGTGCCGTCGCGGCCGGTGGCGCGGTGGCGATGACCCGTGTCGGCGAGGACGTCGATCCGGCCGGTGCCGACACCGGTGCCGCGGTCGCCTTCCACGGCGCCAACCAGGCGGGCATCGCCACGCCCGTGCAGGACCGGCTGCACTTCGCCGCGTTCGACGTGAAGACCGACGACCGTGCCGAGTTCGTGCGGATGCTGAAGGACTGGACGGCCGCCGCCCGCCGGATGACCGGTGGGCACGCGGTCGGCGACGGGGCCTACGGCGGGCTCGCCGAGGCGCCGCCGGACGACACCGGTGAGGCGCTGGGGCTGAAACCCTCGCGGCTGACGCTGACGATCGGCTTCGGGCCGGGGTTCTTCGATCACTTCGGGCTGAGCGGCAGTCGCCCTGACGCCCTCGTCGATCTGCCGCAGTTCCCCGGCGACAACTTCGACAAGTCCCGTACGGGCGGCGACCTTTGTGTGCAGGCCTGTGCGGACGATCCGCAGGTCGCCGTGCACGCGATCCGCAACCTGGCCCGCATCGGATTCGGCAAGGTCGCGATCCGCTGGTCCCAACTGGGCTTCGGGAAGACGTCGTCCACGACCCCCGGCGCCCAAACCCCGCGCAATCTCATGGGGTTCAAGGACGGCACCCGCAACATCGCGGGGACGGAGACGGACCGGCTGAAGAAGTTCGTGTGGGTCGGCGACGGCGACAACAGCGCGAACTCGGCCTGGATGACCGGGGGTTCGTATCTCGTCGCCCGGCGGATCCGGATGAACATCGAGACCTGGGACCGGACTTCGCTGCAGGAGCAGGAGGACGTCTTCGGGCGGGACAAGGGCGAGGGCGCGGCGGTCGGCAAGGCGAAGGAGCACGACCCGCCGTTCCTGAAGGCGATGAAGCCCGACGCGCATGTGCGGCTCGCGCACCCCGACTCCAACAGCGGGGTCACCATCCTGCGCCGGGGCTACTCCTTCACCGACGGCACCGACGGCCTCGGCCGCCTCGAAGCGGGCCTGTTCTTCCTGGCCTACCAGCGCGACGTACGCAAGGGATTCATCCCGCTGCAACGGAAGCTGTCGGCGTCCGACGCGCTCAACGAGTACATCCAGCACGTGGGTTCGGCGGTCTTCGCCGTCCCGCCGGGCGTCCGCGACAAGGACGACTGGTGGGGCAGCACGCTGTTCTCCAAGGACGCGAAGGAGTCGTAGACCGTGTTCTCGAACTATCTGATCGGTCTGCGCGAGGGGCTCGAAGCCAGTCTCGTCGTCTGCATCCTGATCGCCTATCTCGTCAAGACGGACCGGCGGGACGCGCTGAAGCCGATCTGGATCGGCATCGTCGTCGCGGTGCTCATCGCGATGGGCTTCGGCTGCGCGCTCGAATTCGGCTCGCAGGAGATGACGTTCCAGGCGCAGGAGGCGCTCGGCGGGTCGCTGTCGGTCCTCGCGGTCGGGCTGGTGACGTGGATGGTGTTCTGGATGCGGCGCACCGCCCGGCATCTGAAGGCCGAACTGCACGGCAAGCTGGACGCGGCCCTCGCGATGGGCACGGGTGCGCTGGTCGCCACCGCGTTCCTCGCCGTCGGCCGCGAGGGCCTGGAGACCGCGCTGTTCGTGTGGGCGTCGGTGCACGCGGCGAGCGACGGCACCCCGCGCCCGCTGGTCGGCGTAGGACTGGGCCTGGCCACGGCGGTGTTCCTGGGCTGGCTGTTCTACCGGGGCGCGCTGAAGATCAACCTCGCGAAGTTCTTCACCTGGACCGGCGCCATGCTGGTCGTCGTCGCGGCGGGTGTACTGGCGTACGGCTTCCACGACTTGCAGGAGGCCGACTGGCTGCCGGGGCTGACGAAGCTGGCCTTCGACATCAGCGACACGATCCCGCCGGACAGCTGGTACGGCACCCTCCTGAAGGGCGTCTTCAACTTCCAGCCGGACCCGACCGTCCTGCAGATCACGGTGTGGCTGCTGTACCTGGTCCCCACGCTCGCCCTGTTCTTCGCCCCGGTAGGGTTCGCCTCCGGGAAGGGGAAGGTGAAGACACCTGATGAGCAGGGATCGCAGCCCTCGAAGGCTCCGCAGGCTTGACCGGCGCGTACTGATAGCGGCCTCGGTGACCGCTTTGTCGCTGACGGCGAGCGGTTGCGTGGTGGTCCACGGCGAGCGGGAGGTCCTCCCGGCCACCACCCGTGCCGAGGCCGCGACAGCGCTCCAGCAGTTCACGACCGCGTACAACGCGGCCGACAAGGCGTACGACAGTTCCCTGGACGCCGCTCATGTCACCGGCCCGCTCGGTGACATCGACGCGGCGCGGCTGAAGGCGGGGCACACCAACTCCCCGGCCGGGAACGCGAATTACTCGCCGCTGGAGCTGACGGACGCGAAGTTCACCATCCCGAAGAAGGCCGGCTGGCCGCGCTGGTTCGTGGCCGACACCGCCGCCAACAAGGGTGGCGGGGCCCGTTGGCTGCTGGTCTTCACGCGCAACGACCTCTCCGAGCCGTGGCAGGTGGCGTATCTGACGCTGCTCGCGCCCACCGCCGTACCGAAGTTCACGACCGACAAGGACGGCTGGGCCGAGGCCGTACCGGCGAACTCGGCCGAACTGACCGTCGCGCCCGGCGAGTTGAGCCAGAGCTACGCGACATATCTGAAGAGCGGTGGGTCGGACTTCGCGGACGGGACGCACACCAGCGCGTGGCGTGCGTCCCGGGAGAAGGCCACCAAGCCAGGCCTGGCCGTCCAGTTCCTCGACCAGCCGCTGACGAGCGGCGACTACGCGCCGCTGGCGCTGCGCACGGCGGACGGCGGGGCGTTGGTGTTCTTCAGCACGCGGTACTTCCAGAAGGAGACCGCGGCGGAGGGCACGTCGGTGCCGACGCAGAACAAGGATGTGCAGGCGCTGACGACGGGTGAGGTGGAGCAGTCCCTCACCCTCCAACTCGTGTCCAACCAGGTCGCGTTGGATCCGAAGCGGGGTGGGAAGGTGTCGGTGCTGGGGCGGATCGAGGGCCTTACGTCGGCGCAGGGCGGCTGACCTCGGAAGGTCAACGGCCCAGTGGCCAGGCCGAGTTCGCGTGGTCCGGTTCCGCGCCGGCGTGGCGGGCGCAGGCGTCCGTGAGGGTTTCGAGGAGGGTCAGCGGGTCGGGCAGGGGGTGCTCGGGGCCGCGTACCCAGTGAACGGACTGGTTCTCACCGGGGAGTTGGGCCGGGGGGACCAGGACGTAGGAGCCTCGGCAGTGCCAGCGCAGGCCGGGGTGTTCGTCCATCGTCTCGGGGTGGCAGTCCAGTTCGCAGGGCCACCACTCGTCCTCGTCCTCGGGGGTGCCACGGGTGAGGGTGAAGAAGAGCAGCCGTCCGTCGTCGCTCGCGGCGACCGGGCCGACCTCGACACCGGCGGCGAGCAGCCGCTCCAGCGCCTCGTGGCCCGCTTCGAGGGGGACGTCCAGGACGTCGTTGACCATGCCGGTCGCGGTGATGAAGTTGGCCTGCGGCTGGTGGCGGGCCCAGCGCTCGATCTGGGCGCGGTCGGTGGTGGACTGCGTCTGCCAGGCGAACGACACGGGGTGGCGGGCCGGGGTGGGGCAGCCGACGCGGTCGCACGAACATCGGTAGCCCGGGGCGGGGTGCGCGGCGGGCGCGATCGGCAGCCCGGCCTCGGCGGCGGCCAGCAGCAGCGCCTCGCGTCCGCTGCCGTCGTCGGGGGCCTCCTGCGGGCGGCGTCCGCGCAGCCACGAGGAGAGTTTGCCCTGCCGACCGGTCCGGCCACCGAACGTCGCGCTCATCTATCTCCTCGCCCTGCTGTTGTCGCCCTGCTGTTCTTGCCCTGCCGTGTGCGGAGAAGCCCTGCCGTTGTGCGGAGAACTTCCCCTATGGTCCCACCATCCTGCGCCCCACGAGGCGGGACCCCGTATCCGGGGTGGGTGGGACGAGACACACGTGTGACACTTTCGGCGCAAGTGTCACGCTTTATCCGGCCAGGGGTCTCCCCAGCTCACATCCCGTGCCGTCTTGTACAGGTCGCCATGGCGTTTGGTGACGGTCGTCCGGCGCAGGTGTTCGTCGGTCTCGCAGAGGTCGAGGAGTACCTGGCCCTTGCGGATCTGCGGGCGGCGTACGACGCGGGCGGGGGCGGGGTCCACGGGGAAGCGGGCGGCGGCCACGTAGCTGAACTTCTCGTCCTCGTACGGCAGGGAACCGCCCTTGACCTGGCGGTGCAGGGAGGAACGGCTGACCCGCGCCGAGAAGTGGCACCAGTCCTCGCCGGGGGCGATCGGGCAGGCGGCGCTGTGCGGGCAGGGGGCGGCGATGTGGAAACCGGCGGCGATCAGTCTGTTCCGGGCCTCGATGACGCGGGCGTAACCGGCCGGGGTGCCGGCTTCGACGATCACGACTGCCTGGGCCGCGGCGGCTGCGGCGTCCACGAGGGCGGTTCGGTCGGGGGCGGTGAGTTCGTTGAGGACGTAGGAGACGGTGACGAGGTCGGTGGGGTCGAGGGTGAGCGCGGAGCCGATGCGTGCGCGGCGCCAACTGGTGTCGCGCAGGGCCGGGTTGGCGGCGGCGATCTCCTTCCCCAGGGCGAGCGCGGGCTCGGCCCAGTCGAGGACGGTCACCGGGCGATCACCGGGCCAGGTGGCGGCGACGGCCCAGGTCGCGGAACCGGTCCCGCCACCGACATCCACGTGTCCCTGCGGGGCCCATTCGGGTACGGCGTCCGCGAAGGCGTCCAGTGCGGAACGTACGGCTTCGAAGGTCGCCGGCATCCGATAGGCCGCGTAAGCCGCCACGTCCGCACGGTCCCGCAGGATCGGGGCGTCGGTCGGGGTGTCCCCGCGATAGTTGCCGATCAGGCGCTCCACCGCCCCGGCAGCCTGCCTGGGCGGAAGCCCGTCGAGCAGGCGGGCTAGAGCGGTACGGAGGGTTTCGGCGGGAGCCACGGGGTCGTTCACCCGCTGATTCTAAGTGGCCCGGGGTTGCAGCCGAGGTCCCTGGGGGCTCCGCCCCCAGACCCCCGAGGCCTATGCCCACCCAGCGCCCATGGCGGGGCATGGAAGAGCTCGGCTCAAAAAACCCGCCCGGCCAAGCCACCCGAGCCCCGAACCACCCTCAGCCGCTCACAGCCCGAGCCACCCTCGGCCGCTCACCGCCCGAGCCACCCCCAGCCCGTCACCGCCCGCATCCCTCAGCCCCGCACCGCCCGAGCCACCCGCGTCCCCGCGGCCGCCCGCGGCCCGCTGTCCGCCCCCCGCCTTCGCGGATGCACCGTGTTGGCCAGCAGCACCAAGAACGTATCCGTAGCCGGATCCAACACCACCGAAGTCCCCGTGAACCCGGTGTGCCCCACGGCTCCCTGCCCCGCCAACTCCCCCATGAACCAAGCCTGATCGACCCCGAAGCCCAGACCCGGCGGGGTCAGCAGCAGCTCCACGAAGTCGGATCCCAGGATGCGGGCGGGGCCGTAGGAACCACCCGCCAGCAACGTGCGGCAGAAGATCGCCAGGTCGCGGCCCGTCGAGAAGAGGCCCGCGTGGCCGGCCACGCCACCGAGCGCCCACGCGTTCTCGTCGTGGACGACGCCTCGGAGCATGCCCCGGTCCGCCTTGGCCCAGGGGCGGCGTTGGTCCTCCGTTGCCGCCGCGCCGGGGCAGGGGCCGAAGTCCGTGGACGTCATGCCGAGCGGGCGGGTGATGCCCTCGTGGATGAGGACGTCCAGCGTGCGGCCGGTAATGCGTTCCAGGACGAACTGGAGGAGGAGCAGGTTCAGGTCCGAGTAGACGTACTCCCCTGGCTCCCCCACCGGCGCCTCTGTTCGGAGCGTCGACAGGCGTTCGGCGTCGTCGGCACAGTCGTAGAGCGGGAGTTCGGGGCGTAGGCCCGAGGTGTGGGTGAGGAGTTGGCGGACGGTGATGCCGTGGCGGGCCGCGGCCCGGAAATCCGGCAGGTACGCGCCCACCCTGGCGTCTATGCCCAGCGTGCCCCGCTCGATCTGCTGCATCGCCGCCACCGCCGTGAACAGTTTGGTGAGGGAGGCCAGGTCGAAGGGGGTGTCCACGGTCGTCGGGACGCGGGAGGCGGGGGGCAGTTCGATGCCCGTGTCCGTCTCCGGGTCGTAGGCGGAGTAGCGAACGGCATAGCCCGCCGCCTCCTCCACGGCGATCACCGGGCCGCGGCCGGCGACCACGACGGTGCCCGCCGCCCAGGGGCGGTCGCCGGTGGTGAGGTCGTGGACCTGCCGGACCAGGTGGCGGAGTTCCTCGGGGTCGAGGCCGGCCCGTTCCGGGGTGTCGTGGCGCAGTCTCGGGGCGCTCAGCTCCCCACTCCCTCCGCGGTCGTACGTGTGTTCCAAGGACGGCACATTCCCACGAAGCAGGCCACCGCCACCAGTGCGGCCACCAGTTGGACAACCGCCATCGGGACCGCCGTGTGCTCGCCCGCGATGCCGACCAACGGCGACGCCACCGCGCCTATCAAGAAGGACGACGTGCCCAGCAGCGCGGAGGCCGAACCCGCGGAGTGGCGGGTGCGCATCAACGCCAGGGTCTGGGCGTTCGGGAGGGTCACGCCCATCGCCGACATCAGGACGAAGAGCCCGGCCGCCACCGGGACCAGGCCCACCCCGCCGAACACACCCGTCGCCATCAGCAGCAGCGCCGTCGCCGCCAGCAGCACCACCGCCAGGCCCGCGCCCAGGACCTTGTCCATCGAGACCCTGCCCACCAGCAGCTTGCCGTTGATCTGGCCCACCGCCACCAGCCCGACCGAGTTGATGCCGAAGAGGAGGCTGAAGGTCTGCGGGGAGGCGCCGTAGATCTCCTGGACGACGAAGGGCGAGGCCGAGATGTACGCGAACAGCGCGGCGAAGGAGAAGCCGCCCGTGAGCATGTAGCCCGTGAAGGGGAGGTCGGCCAGCAGGGCGCGCATGCCGCGCAGGGCCTCCGCCGTGCCGCCCGCGTGGCGGTCCGCCGGGGCCAGGGTCTCGGGGAGGCGGGTCCAGACGAGGACGGCGAGGGCCGTGCCGACGAAGGTCAGGATCACGAAGACGCCCCGCCAGTCCGTGACCCGCAGGATCTGGCCGCCCACCAGCGGCGCGACGATCGGGGCCACCCCGGAGACCAGCATCAGGGTGGAGAAGAAGCGGGCCATGGCGACCCCGTCGTACAGGTCGCGTACGACCGCCCTCGCGATCACTATGCCGGCCGCGCCCGCCAGGCCCTGGAGCAGGCGGAAGGCGACCAGGGACTCGACGTTCGGCGCGATCGCGCACAGGGCGGTCGCGACGACGTAGACCGCGAGGCCGGTCAGCAGGGGGCGTCTGCGGCCCCACTTGTCGCTCATCGGGCCCACCACCAACTGGCCCAGCGCCATGCCCGCCAGGCAGGCGGTGAGCGTGAGCTGGACGGTCGCGGCGGGGGCGTGCAGGGAGCGGGTGACCGCCGGGAGCGCGGGGAGGTACATGTCCATCGACAGCGGCGGGGTCGCGGTGAGGCCGCCGAGGACGAGGATGACGAGGAGGCCCGCGCGGCGGGTCGCCTTGAGCGACGACGGTGACGACGGTACGGCGGACTGCGGCACGGCCGGCGCCTGCGCCCCCTGCTCGGGCATGTGCCCCTCCCTCTTCGAGTGATTCGCCACCTATGCTCTCAGCTCGTACAGGGTGCCGAGGGTCTGGTGAGCGAGGGTGGGGCCGCGATGACGGAACAGAGGGTGCGCTGGGGAGTCCTGGCCACGGGTGGGATCGCGGCCGCGTTCGCGGCGCAGCTCGTCGATCTGCCGGACGCCGAGCTGGTCGCGGTGGCCTCGCGCACGGAGGCATCGGCGAAGGCCTTCGCGGAACGGTTCGGGATCGAGCGGGCCTATGGCGACTGGGACGCGCTGGCGAACGACGCGGACATCGATGTCGTCTACGTCGCCACCCCGCACTCGGCGCATCGCGCGGCGGCCGGTCTCTGTCTGGAGGCCGGGCGGAACGTGCTCGTCGAGAAGGCCTTCACGCTCAACTCCCGCGAGGCTGGGGAACTCGTGACCCTGGCCCGCGAGCGCGGTGGCTTCCTGATGGAGGCCATGTGGATGTACTGCAATCCGCTCGTACGGCGGCTGAAGTCGCTTGTCGACGACGGGGCCATCGGTGAAGTCCGCACCGTTCAGGCCGACTTCGGGCTCGCCGGGCCCTTCCCGCCCGCGCACCGGCTGCGCGATCCGGCCCAGGGCGGGGGCGCGCTGCTGGATCTCGGGGTGTACCCGGTGTCGTTCGCGCATCTGCTGCTCGGTGAGCCCGCGGATGTGAAGGCTTCGGCCGTGCTCTCGCCCGAGGGTGCCGATCTGCAGACGGCGGCTCTCTTCTCCTGGGACAGCGGGGCGCTGGCCGCGCTGCACTGCTCGATCGTCGGCGGTACGGGGACCTCGGCGTCGGTGACCGGGTCGCTGGGGCGGATCGACATCCCGGACGGTTTCTTCCACCCGGAGCGGTTCGTGCTGCACCGGGACGGGCGGGACCCCGAGGAGTTCGTCCTCGACCCGGCGGACGGGCCGCGCAACACGCTGCGGCACGAGGCGTCCGAGGTGATGCGGGCGGTGCGGGCCGGTGAGACCGAGTCGCCGTTGGTGCCGCTGGCGGGCACGCTCGCGGTGATGCGGACGCTGGACGCGGTGCGGGAGCGGATCGGGGTGCGGTACCCGCAGGAGGGGTGACTCGTAGGCTGCGGCCATGAACGCTGAGGAATCGTCGAGGATCGCCGTGGTGACCGGCGCGGGCTCCGGGATCGGGCGCGCGGTCGCCGTGGAACTGCTGCGCGCGGGCTGGTCGGTGGCGCTGGCCGGCCGCCGCACCGCGCCGCTGGAGGAGACGGCCGCGCTGGTGCCCGAGGGCGCCTCCATCGCCGTAGCGACGGATGTGGCGCGGCCGGAGGACGTGGACGGGCTGTTCGACGCCACCGTGGAGCGGTTCGGGCGGGTGGATCTGCTGTTCAACAACGCGGGGACCTTCGGGCCCGGTGGGGTGGCGGTGGAGGACTTGCCGTACGACGCGTGGCGGCACGTGGTGGACACCAACCTCAACGGGGCGTTCCTGTGTGCGCAGGCGGCGTACCGGCGGATGAGGGAGCAGGTTCCGCAGGGCGGGCGGATCATCAACAACGGGTCCATTTCAGCCCATACGCCCCGTCCGCACTCCGTGGCCTACACCGCGACCAAGCACGCGTTGACGGGGCTCACCAAGTCGCTGTCGCTGGACGGGCGGCCGTACTCGATCGCGGTCGGGCAGATCGACATCGGGAACGCGGCGACCGACATGACGGCGCGGATGGAGACCGGGGCGTTGCAGGCCAACGGGGCGGTAACCCCGGAACCGGTGATGGATGTCGCGGATGTGGCGCGCACCGTGCGGCACATGGCGGAGCTGCCGTTGGGGGCGAACGTGCAGTTCGCGACGGTGTTGGCGACCGCGATGCCGTACGTGGGGCGCGGCTAAGTCGATTCGCACAAACGGAATTTGACCGTCCGCACCATTGCGCCCGGTTGCTGACTTATGCTCAACTCTCTCCACCAAAGCTTCACACTTGGAGCACGGGGCTTCCGCACTGTCGGAGCCCTTGGTTCCGTAGACCAATCCGAGGGGGGAGAGGCGACAGTCGTTCCACGGCCCGGGTGGGGGTGGAGCCCGCGTGGGACCGCGGGTTACGCACCGGACCGTGGAGCGGCTGTCGCGTCACATCAACTCCCGTCGAGTTCCCGGGACTTGGCCGCCGCTACGGCCGCCCGTCGCCTGCGCAGCGCGAACGCGCCGCCCGTGAGCACCGCGACCGCACCCGCCGCGCCGCCCAGCAGGGGCCAGGGCGAGGGACCGTCCGACGAGGACGCGGCGGCTCCGCTGGAGCCCGGCGCCCCCTTGGCGCCCTTCCCCGCCGGTGTCGGGCTCGCGGTCGCCCCGCCCTCGCTCAGCGGCTCGACCAGCGCGCCCACGGCGCGGGCCGAACTCCCTTTGCCGAAGCCCCAGTCGAGGAGCGCGGCGGTCTCCTTGTAGACCTCGTTGCCGCCGTTCGCGGGGTGCATGACGGTGACCAGGAGGGTGCGGCCGTCGCGGGTGGCGGCGCCGGTGAAGGTGTTGCCCGCGTGGCTGGTGTAGCCGTTCTTCACGCCGATGATGCCCGGGTACGGGCGCAGGCCGTAGGCGCCGCTGAGCAGGCGGTCGGTGTTCTGGATCTGGAAGGTCTTCTTGCCGCCGGCCGGGAAGTTCGCGACCCGGGTCGAGCAGTAGGAGCTGAAGTCGTCGTCGTGCAGCCCGTGCCGGGCGAAGAGCGTGAGGTCGTACGCCGACGAGACCTGCCCGGGGTGGTCGAAGCCGTCCGGGCTCACCACGTGGGTGTCCAGGGCCTGGAGGTCCTTCGCCTTGGCCTGCATCTCGGCGACCGTCGCCGCGATCCCGCCGTTCATGTGGGCCAGCACGTGCACGGCGTCGTTGCCGGAGCGCAGGAAGACGCCCTGCCACAACTGGTGGACGCTGTACAGGATTCCGGGCTTCACACCCACAAGGCTGGAGCCCGAGGGGACGTCGGCGAGGTCGGCGTCGGTGACCCGGTAGGTGCGGGTCCGCTCGAACTTCCCCAGCACGGTGTCGGCGAACAGCATCTTCAGCGTGGACGCGGGCGCGAGCCGCTGGTGCGCGCGGTACGAGGCGAGCACCTCGCCGGTCTTGTGGTCGGCGATCAGCCAGGAGCGGGCGGTGAGCTTCTTGGGCAGCGTGGAGGCGTCGCCGACCTGGATCCCGCCGCGGGCCAGCCGCTCACCGCCTATCGCGGTCGCCGCGGACGCGGGTGCGGCCGCCGCCAGGGGAAGAGCGGCGGCGGTCAGGCCGAGAGCGGCACGCCGGGTGAGCCGAGAGGAATCGCGCATCCCGGGACCGTACAAAATGCGGGCGCGGGCGTGCACGGCGGGGTCCGTCGCGAGGCGTCGAAAGGCTGATCGACAGTCCATGTCAGCAGGCCATTGAACAGGGGTTTCCTGGCAGGAAGCCCTCGGGGGCTTAGGAATGAGCTGTCTGACGCAATTCTGATTTCGGGTCCCTTTTTCTCAGGCCAGACACATCCTTTACTCAGGTCGACTCAAAGGTTCCTCCATAGCTTGTGGCCGCGCCCACAGCGGGCGCCAAGAACCTTTGGGGAACGGGATGTTTGGCATCTATCTCAAGCGCGAGCTGATCCGGCGCAAGAAAGCGGCCCTGGTCATCGCCATGGGTCTGGCGCTCGGTATCGCGCTGGTCATCACCGTCAACTCGGTGTCGGCCGGCATGAATCAGGCTCAGGACAAGGTCCTCAAGTCTCTTTACGGTCTCGGAACTGACATGACCGTGACCAAGGCGCAGTCGGCCCCCAAGGCCGGCAGCTCGCAGGGTCCCAGCTTCAAGTTCGGCGCCACCTCCTCCAGCGGCAGCTCGCAGAGCTCGGACCGGGTGAACACGCAGGGTGGTCAGGCCCTCGCGTCCTCGCTGGTCACCAAGGTCGGCTCGCAGAAGGGCGTGTCCAGCGCGGTCGGCGCGCTCACGCTGAACGTCACCAAGGTCGACGGCTCCTTCACCCAGGGCAAGGCCAAGTCCTCCACCACGTCCGGCTCTTCGGGTTCCTCGCAGCAGGGCGGCCCCGGCGGCGGTGGCGGAACCAGCAGCACCGGTGCACCCCAAGTGCAGGGCGGCGGCGCCAACTTCAACGTGAACTCGTACTCGGTCGCGGGGATCGACGTCACCAACCAGACGCTGGGCCCGCTGTCCACGTCGAAGATCACCACCGGCAAGACCTTCACGACCGCGCAGACCGACGCGAAGGTCGCGGTCGTCAGCAAGTCGTACGCCAAGACGAAGAAGTACAAGGTCGGTTCGACCTTCAAGATCTCCAGCACCAAGTTCACGGTCATCGGCATCGCGACGCCCAACAGCAGCGAGTCCACGATCGACGTGTACGTGCCGCTGAAGCAGGCGCAGACGCTGGGCGACTCGAAGAACAAGGTCACCACGATCTACGTCAAGGCGACCGACTCCAAGCAGATCTCGTCCGTCAAGACGACCATCCAGAAGAACATCTCGGGTACGACGGTCACCACCTCCGCCGACCTCGCGTCCACGGTCTCCGGTTCGCTGTCCACCGCCTCCAACCTCGCGACCAGCGTGGGCAAGTGGCTGTCGATCGCGGTCCTGATCGCCGCGTTCCTCGTCGCCGCGCTGCTCACCTCCTCGGCGGTCTCCCGCCGGGTGCGTGAGTTCGGCACGCTGAAGGCGCTCGGCTGGCCGAGCCGCAAGGTGACCCGGCAGGTCGTCGGCGAGTCCATGGTCAACGGTCTGATCGGCGGCGGCCTCGGTATCGCGCTCGGCCTCCTGGCGGCCTACACGGTCACCGCGATCAGCCCCAAGCTGACCGCGCAGCTCGGCTCCACCTCCACCGGCGGTGGCGGCATGGGCGGCGGCCCCGGCGGTGGCGGCCAGGGCGGCCCCGGCCAGCAGGCCACCTCCAACACCCTGGAGATCGCCCTGAACGCGCCGGTCTCGCTGACCACGATCGCCCTCGCGGTGGGCCTCGCCGTCACCGGCGGCCTGATCGCCGGCGCGATGGGCGGCTGGCGTGCGTCGCGGATGCGTCCGGCGGACGCGCTGCGCAGCGTGTCGTAGCACGGCCGCACCCCCTGAACCGGGGCGCCGCCACCGTTCCCCCCGGGCGGCGGCGTCCCGACCCTCTTCTTCTTCACAGACGTATCCGACGGAGATCCCATGTACAAGCTCACCGGCGTCACCAAGCGCTACTCGCGGGGCAAGGACACGGTCGAGGCGCTGCGCGGCGTCGACCTCACGATCGAGGACGGCGACCAGCTCGTCATCCAGGGCCCCACCGGCGGCGGCAAGTCGACGCTGCTGCAGATGATCGGCGGCCTGGACCGCCCCTCCGAGGGCAGTGTCGAGCTGGACGGCGTCAACCTCGCCACCATCAGCGAGGCCAAGCTGACCCGGCTGCGGGCCGAGAAGATCGGCATCATCTTCCAGTCCTTCAACCTCATCCCGACGCTCACCGCGCAGGAGAACGTCGAGACCGCGCTGGTGCCGCTCGGCGTCAAGCCGGCCGAACGCCGTGAGCGGGCGGCCGAGGCGCTCTCGTCGGTAGGTCTCGGCGACCGGCTGAAGCACGCCCCGTCCGAACTCTCCGGCGGTCAGCAGCAGCGCGTCGCGATCGCCCGCGCGCTGGTGAAGAAGCCGAAGGTGCTCCTCGCCGACGAGCCCACCGGCAACCTCGACGAGGGCACCCGCGACGACATCATGGGCCTGCTCGAAGGCCTCTGGCACGAGTACGGGCTGACCTTCGTCATGGTCACCCACGACTCGTCGATCGCCCGCCGCGCGCCGCGCCTGGCCACCATCAAGGCCGGCCAGATCGCCCTCACCGAACAGGGCCGCGGCGGCGGCCAGCAGCAGTACGCGGAGTACGGCAACCAGGGCTACTGAGCCGGGCTGTCCCGCCCGTCAGCCGGCCGGGACCCTACCTGAGGAAATGTGACACTCGCACCCGGAAGTGTCACATTTTTTCAGATGGGGTGCCCCGGCCGCGCCGGACTCGCCCACAGCGTCGCGGTCCCGTCGGGCCGCTCACCTCCCGAGCACCCGGTCGACCTCCGCCAACTGCCCGGCGGTGAGCGGCCCCTTCGCGATCGCCCCCGCGTTCTGCTCCGCCTGTGTGACCGAGCGGAAGCCCGGGATCGGTACGGTGCGCGGGCTGCGGGCCCACAGCCAGGCGAGGGCGCCCTGGGCCGGGGTACGGCCGTCGGAGGTGAGGATCTCGCGCAGGGCGTCCACGCGGGCGACGTAGTCCTCGTCGGCGCCCGCACCCTGCTTGAAGCCCTGCAACCAGGACGGGGGCGTGTTACGGATGTCCCCCGCCTCCAACTCCCGTCCCGGCGCCTGCTTCCCGGTGAGCAGGCCCATCGCGAGCGGGCTGCGGTTGATGCTGGCCAGGCCCAACTCCTCGCACAGGGCGAACATTTCGGGCGCGTCCTGCAACACGTTCGCCGCGTGCTGCACGGCCGCGCAGTACTCCCCCTCGGCGAACACGGCGGCGCGGGCGGGGTCGTCGGTGCTCCAGGCGTAGGCGCGGATCAGCCCCTCGCGCACGAACTCCTCACACTGGTCCCGGAGTTGGGCGGCGCGTCCCAAGTCCGCGTCGGACAGGTGCAGTTGGTACAGGTCGACATGGTCGGTGCCGAGCCGCTCCAGGGATGCGGTGAGCGCGCGGCGGGCGTACTCCGGGGAGTCGTCGGCGCCGGTGAGGGTGCGGGTCTCCTCGTCGAAGACGTTGCCCCACTTGGTGGCGACGACGACGTCATCGCGGCGCTTGCCGAGGGCGCGGCCGAGGACGCGTTCGCTGCGCCCCGCGCCGTAGGTGTCGGCGGTGTCGAAGAACGTCACGCCCAGATCGAGGGCGCGCCGGACCGCCCGTACGGACTCCTCGTCGTCGACCTTGCCCCAGCCGAGCGGCTGCCCGCTCGCGTCCTGCCACTCACCGCCGATCGCCCAGCAGCCGAAGCCGAGAGCGCTCACGTCGATACCGCTGCGTCCGAGGGTCCTGATGTTCGACTTCGTCTCCATGCCTGGGGACACTAGGAGTTGGAGCGCACTTCAGGGCAAGGACTTTTCGGCTTTCCACGGGGGCTTTCTACGGCGGTCAGGCCTGGCCCGTCTCGAAGCGGGCGATCCTGCCGTCCTCGCCGACCGTGAAACTCCACCGGGTGCGCATCTCGCCCCACGCGTCGTTGGAGTAGCGGGCGACGAGGGCACGGCCGCCGTCGGACTCGCGGTCGACCTCCATGTGGCCGTGGGAGGAGAAGATCTCCCGGTCGATCCACTCGGCGAGGTCACGGTCGGAACCGTCGTCCGCCATCGTCGCGTCCGGCGCGAGCAGCTCCAGGAAGGCGTCCCGGTCATGGGCGTTGACGGCGCTGACGAACGCCCGGACGGCCGGATCGCTGAGTTTGGCTGGCTGAATCGTCATGCCGGTCAGACTCACACCGTTCCCCGGGGGCCGCCACCCGAACGGCCGCGCGAACCCGCCCGCCGGACGCCCGGGGTGCGACGGTGGAGGGACCGTCCCCGTCGCCTGTTCAGGGAGTCACCGTGACCTGTTACGACCGACAAGATCTGGGCCTGCTGCTGCTCCGGCTGGGTACCGGCGGCGTGCTGGCCGCGCACGGCGCGCAGAAGCTGTTCGGCTGGTTCGGCGGGGGCGGGATCGAGGGCACCGGCGCGGCCATGGAGGCGATGGGGTATGCGCCGGGGAAGCAGAGCGCCGTGATGGCGGGGCTCGCGGAGGCGGGCGGCGGCGCGCTGCTCGCGCTGGGCCTGGCGACCCCGGCGGCGGGCTCGGCGGCGGCCGGCGCGATGGTGGGAGCGGCGGCCGTGCACGCGCCCAACGGCTTCTTCGCGGCGGCCGGCGGCTACGAGTACGCGGCCTCCCTCGCCCTGACCGCGGCCGGCCTCGCGGTCACCGGCCCGGGCCGGCTCTCCCTGGACCACGCGCTCGGGCACGCGGTGAACCGGGGCTGGATGGTTCCGGCGGCGCTCGCGGTCACGGGGGCGGCGACGGCCGCGGTGGTGGGGCTGCGGAACAGGCGGGTACGGGAGGCGGCGGAGTTCGGGCAGGAGACGTTGTTCGACGAGTAGGCCGGACCGGTCGGGCGGTGATGGCAGGCTGGGCGTATGAGTGATCAGAACGACCGGGCCGCCGACCTCTGGGCCGGTATCGACGACCTGTGGGCCTGGCTGGAGGCGAGTCAGCCCCTCGACGGTCGTGAGGGCCTGCTCCTGCGGATGCTGAAACTGTCCGAGGAGGTCGGCGAGGTCGCCGAGGCGGTGATCGGGGCGACCGGGCAGAACCCGCGCAAGGGCGTCACCCACACGTGGGACGACGTACAGGGCGAGTTGTGCGACGTCGTGATCACCGCGCTGGTGGCGCTGCGCACGCTCACCCCCGATACGCGGCAGGTCTTCACCCGCCACCTGGCCCGGGTCATGGAACGCTCCCTCGGCCCGTCGGCAGTTGTTCACCCTCAGGACCCGCCCACACCTCGCGGAGTTGGTGAGGTCCGCTGAACCTTCTCGTCGACACCGAGCCGACGAAGGGGTCCCCGTGCAGGACTACGTAATCTCCAACGGAGCGTTCTCCAGCGGGCGCAGGACGGTCGCCGTGGCGGGCACCTGCCTCGCCCTCGCCGCCCTGAGCCTCGGCAACAGCCAGGCGCACGCGGCGAGTTACGGCACCCCGACCATCTCCCTCTCGGCCACGTACCTTTCGGGCGCGGTGGGCGCGGTCGGCGATCCGACGGTCCAGGTGACGGTCGCCCAGAGCGGCGCGGACGTCAGCGCGTTGACGGTCGCGGCGAGCAAGAGCAGCAAGACGTCCGTGGCGCCGACGAGCGCGGTGACCGTGACGGGCACCGGCGCCACCCGCCAACTCGCTGTGGCAGCGGCCGCGCAGGGCTACACCGACCTGACGGTGAAGGTAACGGGCCTCGGCGGCAAAACAGCCACGAAGACCCTGCACTACGCGGCCTCCGCAGCCGTCCAACAGCCCGCCGACACCCGCTACTTCACCGGCTCCAGCGACGCCTCCGCCGCGGTCGACGTGGGCGGCGGCTACGTCGTCGTAGCGGACGACGAGTCCAACGTCCTTCGCCTGTACGACCGTTCGGCCTCCGGCGCACCCGTGAAGACCTGGGACTTCAGCGACGACATCGACGTCTCCAAGGAGATCGACATCGAGGGCGCGGCCCGCGTCGGCGACACGATCTACTGGACCGGCTCGCTCGGCAACAACAAGGACGGCGAGTACAAGTCGGCCCGCAACACGGTCTTCACCACGAAGCTGACCGGCAGCGGCGCCAACACGACGCTCTCCTACGGCAGTTCGTACGGCAAGCTGCGCGACAACCTGGTGGCGTGGGACAAGGCGAACGGCAACCGGTACGGCTTCGCGGCGGGCACCGCGGACGGTCAAGTACCCAAGGAGATCAACGGGTTCAACGTGGAGGGCCTGGAGTTCGCGCCGGGCTCCACGACCACGGCATACCTCGGTTTCCGCGCGCCGCTCGCCCCCGCGGTGGAGGGCGGCAAGGCGCTGCTCGTGCCGGTCACCAACATCGACAAGGTGGTCGCCAACGGCACCGCCGCGACCTTCGGCACCCCGATCGAGCTGAACCTCGGCGGCCTCTCGGTACGCGACCTCCGCAAGAACGCGGCGAACCAGTACCTGATCGTCGCCGGTTCCTGGGCCGCCGACGACAACTCCGACCCGTACGCCCTCTATTCCTGGACCGGCAACGCGTCCGACCAGCCGGTCAAGCTGCGCGACCTGCCCACGACCGACCCCGGCGCCTGGGAGGCGGTCGTAGACGTCCCCGACCTGACGACCTCGGGCGCCCGCGCCCAACTGATCACCGACGACGGCTCGGCCGACCTGTACGGCGACGGCACCGAGGCGAAGGACCTCTCCCACGAGGAGTGGCAGAAGTCGCGGTCCACCTGGTTCACGGTCACCGGCTGACGGGACCTCCGTCACGGGCTGACGGGCGGCGCGCGCCCCGCCGGGAGGCCAGGTACGCGCCGCCCTGGCACGCTGGTGGTCGACAACACCGTCGAGGACGAAAGCCGAGTCATGACCACCGAAAAGCTCACCGTAGGCGTCCTGGGCACCGGCATCATGGGCGCCGCGATGGCCCGTAACCTCGCCCGCGCCGGTCATACCGTGCATGCCTGGAACCGGACCCGCGCCAAGGCCGACCCGCTGTCCGCCGACGGCGCGCACGTTCGCGACACGGTGGCCGATGCCGTGCGGGACGCGGACGTCATCCTCACGATGCTCTACGACGGCGACGCCGTCCTCGATGTGATGCGCGAGGCCGCGCCCGTCCTGCGCCCCGGCGCCGCGTGGGTCCAGTCGACGACGTCGAGCCTCGAATCGGTGGGCGAACTGGCCGAGTTCGCGAACCGGCACGACCTCGTCTTCTACGACGCCCCCGTCCTCGGCACCCGCCAGCCCGCCGAGGCCGGTCAGCTGACGGTCCTGGCGGCGGGTCCGGAGAGCGGGCGCGCGACGGTCACCCCGGTGTTCGACGCGGTCGGCGTCCGCACGATGTGGGTCGGCGAGGACGGCGCGGCGGCCACGGCGACCCGGCTGAAGCTGGTCGCCAACAGCTGGGTCCTGGCGGTGACGAACGCGGCGGGTGAGGCCCTGGCCCTGTCCAAGGCCCTGGACGTGAACCCCCAGAGCTTCCTCGACCTCATCGCCGGCGGCCCCCTCGACATGGGCTACCTGCACGCCAAGTCGGCCGCCATCCTCAACGACCAGCTGACCCCGGCGAGTTTCGCGGTCACCACGGCGGAGAAGGACGCCCGGCTGATCGTGCAGGCGGGCGCGGCGAACGGCGTACGGCTGGACGTGGCGGCCGCGGGGGCGGAGCGGTTCGCCCGGGCGGCGGCGCAGGGGCATGGGGACGAGGACATGGCGGCGGCCTATTTCGCGAGCTTCGACTGAGCGTCACCATTGCGTCACAGCTAGTACGTGGGCGAAACCCTGGGTGCGACGGACCTGTCTCTCTCCGCGAGTGCCGGTGAGAGCCGGTCCGTACACAGCAAGTTCGGGGGACGTCATGCAGAAGAGCAGCATCCGCTGGGGCGCGATCGCGGTGGCCGCGGTGTCGGCGGCGTTGGCGATGACGGGGTGTCAGCCAGGTGACACCGACACTGGTTCTCGCGGTTCCTCCGGGTCCACGGGCTCGCCCGGGGCCACCGGAACCGCGGCCAAGCCCTGCGCGGCAACCGCCCTGAAGGCCACCGCCCACCAAGCCGCCGACCGCCCCGCCGGTACCGGGACCGGCGCCGCGATCGTCCAGTTCACCAACACCGGCACCAAGGCCTGCGTCCTCCAGGGGCACCCCACCGTCGCCGGTGCCGCGAACGGTTCCCCGGAGCTCAACGTCCCGCTCCAGGTCACCCCCGTCGGATCCGCCTCCCCCGTGAAGCTCGCCCCGGGCGCCCAGGCCTGGCTGAAACTGACCTTCGTGCAGGTGCAGGGTGAGGGCGACGGTTACTGCAAGTCCGGTTCCGCGCCCGTGATCTACCCGACGATGGTGATCGGGCTGCCGGGCGCCGGGGCCCACCAAGTCGCCCTGGCCGACGGGCAGTTCGCGGAGTGCGACGGCACGCTGACCGCGACGGCCGTATCGGCGACGAAGCCTTCATGACCGTACGACGGACTGACTGATCGGACGGCTACACGGGCTGGCGGTCGGCCGACGCCTCCGCCGCCAGTCCCCGCATGACGTGTTCGAGGAGTGCGAGCAGCACCGTCTTCACCGACTCCTTGTCGCGGGCGTCGCACAGGACGAGGGGGATGTCGGGGGCCAGGTCGAGGGCGGCGCGGATCTCCTCGGGGTCCTCCTCGCAGCGGCCGTTGAAGCAGTTGACGCCCACGGCGAAGGGGATGCCGCGGTGCTCGAAGAAGTCGACGGACGGGAAGCAGTTCTCCAGGCGGCGGGTGTCGGCGAGGACGACCGCGCCGAGCGCGCCGCGCGACAGGTCGTCCCACATGAACCAGAACCGGTCCTGCCCGGGCGCCCCGAAGAGGTAGACCACGAGGGCCGAACTGAGCGTGATCCGGCCGAAGTCCATGGCGACCGTCGTCGTGGTCTTCTGCTCCACCCCGGCGAGGTTGTCCACGCCGACGCTGGCCTCGGTGATGAGTTCCTCGGTGCGCAGCGGCGTGGTCTCGCTGATCGCGCCGACGAGCGTGGTCTTGCCGACGCCGAAGCCGCCCGCGACCAGGATCTTGGCGGTGGCGGCGTTGGGCGCGAGGGTGGTGGCGCGGCGGTCAGATTCTGCGTATGCCATCGATCACTGCCTGGAGGAAACGGGCGTCGGGGGTACCGGCCGCGGCGGGCGGGGAGACGGAGACGAGTTCGTTGTCCAGGAGGTCATCGAGCAACACCCGTATGACCGCGACGGGTTGATCGAGCCGGGCGGCGACCTCCACCAGCGCGGTGGGCGTACGGCACAGGGCGAGCAGCCGGTTCTGTTCGGGCTGGAGGCGCTGGTCGCGGGTCGGCGGCCGGACGGTGCTGATCAGGGTGATCAGTTCGATACCGGAGTGGAAGGTCGAGGTACGGCCGCCGGTGACCGTGTACGGGCGGACGAGCAGCGCGGGGTCTTCGTCCTCCCACGGGTCTTCCTCGGACCAATGTCTCATTCATGCTCACCCGCGAAGGGCGCGCCGCTGTACTCCGGGAACCGCGGGGGCGCGCTGAGGAACTGGCCCACCTGCCGTACGACCATGGTCATTTCGTAGCCGACGTTGCCGACGTCCACCTGCGAGGTGGCCAGTACGGCGAGGCGGGCGCCGCCGCCGGCGGTGGTGACGAAGAGGAAGAGGTCGTCCATCTCGATGACGGTCTGCTGCACGCGCCCGCCGCCGAAGTGCCGGCTGGTGCCGAGCGCGAGCGAGTGAACTCCCGAGGAAATGGCGGCTAGTTGCTCGGCGTCGTCCTGCGCGAGCCGTTCGGAGGAGCCCACGAGGAGGCCGTCCTCGGACAGGACGATGGCGTGCAGGGTCTCGGGGATCCGCTCGATCAGGTTGTCCAGCAGCCAGGCCAGTCCGCCGTGCGTGGTGTTGGGCGCAGTCATGGGGTGTTCCTTGTCGGACGGGGACGGGTGGGCAACTGACGCCGCTCGGGCGGGTCCGTGTTCCAGGTGGGCGCGGGGGCTTCCGCTCGCGGCGACGCCGGGCGGGGTGCGTCCGCTCGCGGTGACTTCGGCCAGGGGGTGTCTCCGCGCGGCGACGAGGGCCAGGCGGGCGTGGGTACCTCCGCCTGCTCGCGGGCCCTGCGGGTCCCGTCCCGCAACGCGGCCAGCATCGACCGGGCCTGCTCGGGCCGCCGTTCGGCCTCCCGCCCGGCCCCCTGCTCCCCGTCCGCCTCGTCGGGCCGCCCCCGCAACTGCGGCGCGAGATGCGCCTGCCGCACGCGCCGGGGAAGCCGGCTGGAGGTGGCGGAGGTACCGGAGGCACGGGAACGCGGGAAAGGTACGGCCCCGCGCGGCGATACGGCGGCGGAGCCGTCGGGCACCGGTGCCGCCGGAGCGGAAGGGGGCTGGGGGTGCGATGGGGCGTGGGGTTGGGCCTGGGGTTGCGGCTGGGGTTGGGCCGGGGGTTGGGGTTGGGCCGAGGGCTGGGCGTGGGGTGCGGTTCGGGTACGGGTGCGCATCGGCATTCCGCCGGCCGTCGTCCCGCCACGTCCGGAACCGGTGACCGGCCCGGTGGCCGTCCCGCCGGCCGAACCCATGCCCATGCCCATGCCGGTGCCGACGCCCATGCCCGAGCCACTGCCCGAACCCGCCCCTGAACCCGCCCCCGAACCCGTCGTCGAACCGGTCAACGAACCCGGCCCGGAGCCCGCCCCCGAACCGGTCCCCGACTCCGGCACCGCCCCCGCGACCGAAGCCAGATGCCGCTCCGCCCGCGCGTCCAGCGTCGGCGGCACCGCGTCCGCCGCCGACTCCGTGAGGGCGTGCGGGAGGACGACGACGGCGAGCGAGCCGCCGTACGACGAGGCCTGGAGGCTGGCTGTGACGCCGTGGCGTTGGGCGAGGTGGCCGACGGTGAAGAGGCCGAGGCGGGGGTCCTCGCCGAGGGTGGTGAAGCTGAAGTCCTTGGGGTGGTGCAGGAGTTCGTTGGCCGCCGCGTACTCGTCCGCCGTGAGGCCGAGTCCCCGGTCCTCCACCTCGACTGCGTATCCCTGGGCCACCGGCAGTGCCCGGACCCGTACTTCGGTGTGCGGGGGCGAGAACGTCACGCCGTTCTCGATGAGTTCGGCCATGAGGTGGATCGTGTCGCCGACCGCGGGGCCCAACACCGCGATGGGCGGGAGGGGTTCGACGACGACCCGGGTGTACCCCTCGATCTCGGACACCGCGCTGCGCAGTAGCTCCGCGAGCGGCACCGCCTGCTTCCAGCGGCGCCGGGGGGACGCGCCGGACAGCACGGTCAGGCTCTCCGCGTTGCGCCGCATCCGGGTGGCGAGGTGGTCGACGCGGTAGAGATCGGAGAGGAGTTGCGGGTCCTGCTCCTTGCGTTCCATGGAGTCGATCACCGTGAGCTGCCGGTGGACGAGGAGTTGGATACGGCGGGACATGTTGTGGAACACGAGCCGCGCCCCCTCGCGCAGTGCGGCCTGCTCCAACGCGACGCTCACGGCGGTGCGCTGGGCGCTGTTGAAGGCCTCCGCGACCTTGCCCAACTCGTCGGTTCCGTAGTCGAGTTCGGGCAGGTCGTCGAGTTCGGCGCGTTTGCCCTGGGTGCGCAGCCGGGTGATGAGTTCGGGCAGCCGTTCCTCGGCCAGTTCGAGCGTCGCCGCGCGCAGTCCGGACATCCGGCCGATGAGGGACCGGGTGATGCGCCAGGACAGGAGGCCCACGGCGAGTACGGCCACGAACGCGAGGGCGCTGCCCAGCATCGCCTTGACAAGCACCATGTGGGTCCGGTGCGCGGAGTCCTTGGTGACCTTGTCCAGGTACTGGCCCTCCACGGCCTGCACCGCGCCGGACACGCGCCCCGGGGCGGCGGCGCGGGCGGCGGGGACGGAGGGCACGCTGATCGTGCCGTCGTGCCCGGCGGAGACCGCGGCGACGGTCTTCTCGAAGGCCGTCATGGCGGCCCAGTCCCGACCGCCCATGGTCTTGCCCAGTTCGGCGCCCAACGCGGCGGGCAGATACGGCTCCACCTCGTTGGACAGCACGGAGACCCGCACGGCCTCGGCAGCCGCCAGCGCCGACCTCTCCTGGACGCTCAACTTCCCTGACGCGGCGACCCCGTTGAGGATCGCCTCCTCCTGCGACAGCGCCTCCGTCCCGCGCAGGAACGCCAGGGCGTGGCCGGCGTCGGCCGCGGTGGCCGCGTCACCGCTGTCGGTGCTCAGCGTCCCGAAGAGGTTCAGCGCCGACGACACGGCGTCGGAGTAGGCGACGTAGGCGTCCAGCCGGGTGGTCTTCCCGGCGTCGGCGGCGGTCCGTTCGGTGGTCAGCCCGGTCAGCCGCTTCCGTACCGTCGCCAACTGGGCCCGGTACTGCGCCGAACCGTCGCCGCCCGAGGCGGCGTCCGCCTTGCGGAAACCGGCGAGCACGGCGTCGGTCCGCTGCCGTTGCGCGTCCAGCGCGGCACGGCTGCCGTGCGACACCAACACCCCGACCGTCAGCAGCCGTTCCTTCTGGAACTCGCCGATCGCCGGCACCAGGGCGTACGTGGTCCTCGCCGGCCGGCCTTCCTTGTTGGCGTCGTTCCACTGGTTGAACAGCGCGACCGAACCACTGACCCACAGCAGCACCAGAGCCGTCGCCGGCACCACCGCGAGCGTGATGAGCGAGGCCCGGATGCTGCGCCCCCGCCCGCCCCCCGCTCCCGCTTCGACCGGTGCGGCCGTACCCCGATGCCGGCTCACCTCGACCCCCGGCACCCGACGGCACGGCAGAGAAGAAGAGGAGCTGCGGTGAAGAACTGCGACACCGGCTTTATTCCTTTCCGGGGTGGCGCGCGACGTATCGAGACGGGCCGGCAGACACGTCAACACGCCTGCACACACTGAGGAGTTGACGGCGCGGCACGCCAGGAACGCCAAGGACACCCTGCGGATTTCACGACGGGCGCCCGAGCCCCCCGCGCAGTTGGATAGGTATGAAACCGAGCCGTCCCACCCGGGTCAAGGGACCCCGCAAACACACCTGCCCTACGGGTTTGGACCACTCGGGACACTATGCGCGTAGATGATTCGACGCCCTTCGCCCCCAATTCCGCGGCCACGAAGATGTTTTGGCTGACTACCTACGGTGAGGTGCGGGGTAGAGGGTGGTTCGGGCGGCCCCGGGGGCGGCGCCGGGGCGACGAGGCGGGACGCCGGACACGGAAGGCAATGTGACCTAGTTCACAGCATGAACACCGTCCACGCACACCAAGTCCACCAGTTGCCGGGGCCGTTGCGCGGACGCCGTAGGGAACCCCCCGCCTCACCCCCGCCCCGGCGCCCCCAACAACCCCTCGCACTGCGCCCCCAGCCACGTCATCCCGTACGTCTCCGCCCCCCGAGACGCCTCCCGCAGCAGCCGTACCGCGTTCGGCTCGCTTCCCGGGCCGCCCACGCGGCGTACGGCGCGGGCCTGGGCCAGGCGGAGACGGGCGAGTTCGGGCTGGGAGGAGCGGGCCGGGACCGCGGCCCGGCGGAAGTGTTCGAGGGCGGTCTCCGGTTCGCCCGCGGCGAGGGCGAGGACGCCGCAGGCGCGGGCGGTCGGGCCGACGAGGACGGTGGGCCAGCCGCCCAGGGCGATCTGCTGGCCGTCGTGCGGGGCCAGGCGGGCGCGGAGCGTGGGCAGCACCGGCGCCAACTCGGCCTCGAATCCGCCCTCCAGGTCCAGCGCGGCGCAGACCTCCGCCAGCAGGACGAGCGCGGGGACGGCCCAGCCCGACGGCGGGAAACGGTCGACGTCGGCGACACAGCCGAGGAAGAAGTCCGCGCCCTCGGCGTACTGGCCGGTCTCGCACAGCGCGAGGGCCAGACCGGCCCGCCAGACCGGGAAGTAGGCGTGGCGCTCGACGTCGCCGGCCAGGTCGGAGGTGAACAGTTCGGCCAGTCTGCCCTGCTGTCTCAGCAGCCAGTAGGCCTGCCCGAGGCGGGTCTGGGTGAGGTTGTCCGCGGGGACCGCGTAGTCGGCGCGGAGCAGTTCGATGAACTTCAGCGACTCCACGAAGATCCACTCGGCGGCGGCGTCGAACCGGCCGTGCCACAGGTCGAGCAGGGCGTCGAGGGTGTGCCGCTGCCACAGGGCGAGGGCGCTCTGGGTCTCGGCGGCCTGCTTGCGGTACTGGTTCGCGGTGGCGAGGGCGCTGAAGATCCTGCCGTTGCGGAGCTGGTCGATGGCGACGGCCATGAGGGCCTCGCCGCGGAAGTACGTCGAGTCGTGCCGGGCCGCGGCCTCGCGCAGTCGTTCGGAGAGGGTCAGCGACTCGGGGGCCGGCATGAAGTCGTAGCGTGCCCAGCGGCATTCGGTGAGGACCTCGCAGCGCACCTCGTCGTCGCCGTCGTCGGGTAATCGGCGCAGTGTCTCCTCGGCGAGCCGCGCTCCCTCGGCGGGGCCCGCCAGCCCCGCCGCGGTGTCCTGGCTGACGGCGAGGGCCATCTTCTTCGCGAGGTGCGCTTCGAGCCGTAGCCGCAGCCCCGCGGCCTCCGCGCTGCCGTCGCCGTCCAGCGCGGCCAGACAGCCCCGGATCGACTGGAGCAGTTCGCGGTCGACCTGCCCGGGATCGGACCAGCGGCGCGCCATCCTGATCACGGCCTCGGCCTGCGCGCGCGGGTCCCCCTCGGCGCTGCGGTAGGCGGCGGTGTAGTGCCGTTCGGCCTCGCGCATCCCGCCCGCGGTATGGCTGAGGTCACCGCGCCGCAGCAGCCGCCGGAACTCGGCGCGGTCGGGGCCGACGGCCGAACGCCCGTCCTTCTCCGGCGACTTGACCGTCCCGGACGCCTTCTCCCCCGCCCCGCCCCGGACCGCCTTCGGTACGGCGTCGGTGCCGGGCAGCGGCGCCAGCCCGACCAGCGCGCCCTTCGCACCCAGCACCTCGTCGCACAGCTGGGCCAACTCCAGGGACGCCCTGCGGCGCCCGTTCTCCACGCGGCTCAGGAAGCTGCGGCTGCAGTACACCTTGCCGGCCAGCTCGCTCAGCGACATGCCTGCCGCGATGCGGCGCCTGCGTAACTCGGCGCCGAACCCGTCGTACTCGATGACCGTCCCCCCAACAACACACCGCCCGAACGGTGTTGCCAAATACCCGCTGGCAACACCCGACCCCTCCGGACCGGCCCGATGACCGGGGAAGCTGTCTGTGCCGGAGCCTACGGGCACGGGGGCGCGTCCTACGGGGGAACGGGCGCACTGATCATGCCTTCGGACGAACCCGAGGCGCGTGCTGCGGTCGATATGCCGGGGGCATCCGACCGCAGCACATCCGGCGCCAACCCCCCTGTGTTCCACGGGGGCGCCGAAAAGCTGAACGACGACGGGGGAATGGGGGGTCCACGGTCCGGGGCGCGCGGGGGGCGCTCCGGACCCCGGATCGGAACGGTCGCCGCGGTCACGGCGCAGCTCCCGGCCGGTGCGACGACCGTCGTACGGACCAACCGGTTCAGCGAGAGCAAGCTGAGCCAGATCCAGAAGACGGTCACGGCGCGCGACTGGAACAGCGACGCGGACAAGCCGTTCCCCGCCCGCCGTTCCCCGCCCGCCGCCCGCCGCCCGTGACAACGTTGCCGCCGTACAACCCGCCGCATCGGCCATGCTCCGGTACGACGGCCCGCCGGCCGCCCTCCCGCGACTCGTACACGAGCCGCTGCACCGGCCCCGCGTCCGGGGTTCCACGGGGATACGGCCGTGATGACCGTCACGGAACCGGCCCGACTTCGACGGCCTCCTCGTGCGTGGGGAGTCGCAGGGTGAAGTTGGCGCCGCGGTCGCTAGGGGTCAGCGTGAGGGTGCCGTGATGCGTGACGGCGATGCGCTCGGCGATGGCCAGACCGAGGCCGGTGCCGCCGGTGTCGCGGGTGCGTACGTCGTCGAGGCGGGTGAAGCGTTCGAAGATGCGCCGGCGGTCGTGGTGTGAAATGCCGGGGCCGTCGTCCCGGATGTCGAGGACGGCCTGGCGGCGGGCGGCGTCGTGGGTCAGGCGGACGGTTATGGTGCCGGCCGCGTGGCGTTCGGCGTTGTCGAGGAGGTTGCCCAGCACCCGGGCGAGCAGGGCGTGATGGCCTCGCACCGGCACCGGGCCGGGTGGCGGGGAGACGTCGAGGACGATGCCGGGTGGCGGGCGGCGACGCGCGGTCTCCTCGCGCACGAGGTCGGTGAGGTCGACGGTCCGACGCGGTTCCGGGCCGCCGTGCTGGGAGTCGAGGCGGGCCAGCAGCAGGAGGTTCTCGGTCAGGTCCTGCAGGCGGATGGTGTCCCGGTGGGCATCGTGGACGGTCCGCGGCCAGTCGGCGGCGGCGGGGTTGTTCAGGGCGAGTTCGAGCTCGGTGCGCAGACACGCCAGTGGTGTGCGCAGTTCGTGGGACGCGTCCGCGGTGAACTGGCGCTGCTGGTCGACGGCCTTGTGCAGGCGGTCGAGCGTGGAGTTCATGGTGAGGGCCAGGCGGGCGATCTCATTGCCCGTGCGCGGGACCGGGACCCGCCGGTCGAGGTGGTTCGCGCTCAGGTCGGCGAAGTCCGCGCGGATCGCCTCGACCGGGCGCAGCACCCGCCCCACGACGAACCATGTCGTGCCCGACACCAGCAGGGTGATCCCCGCGACGGCACCGAGGAGAATCCGGACGACGGTGTTCAGGCGGGCCTGTTCGGCGTCGAGGGACTGAGCGATGACGACATTGCTCGGGGACAGGCCTGGTTCCATGTACGACCGGTTGACGAGGGTGCGGATCGGTACGGGCCCGCCGGCCGGGTCGGCCCAGGGAAGCAGTGACAGTCTTCCCGCGCTTTGACCCACCTGCCGGGTAGGCAGGCACAGGCTGATGTTCTTGTCGCTGAGACGCTGCACCCGCTGGAAGGACCGGGTGCAGTCGGGCAGGTCCACGGCGGTGTGCAACAGCGTGGTGACGTCCGCGGCCGCAGCGGATGTCCGGCGGGCGGCGCCCTGCAGCAGGGAGGCGCGCTCCATGAGCGCGACGGGCACCGCGCCCGCGCTCAGCGGAACCAGGGTGACGACGGCGGCCAGGAGGGCCAGTCGCGTACGGATGGTGGCCGGTCGCAGGCGGCGCAGCAGGTGTCCGGCACGGCCCCAGGTCACGGCCCGCTCCTTTCCACGGCGTCGAGCCGGTAGCCGACCCCGCGGACCGTGCGGATGGTGTGCCGCTGGAAGGGCGCGTCGATCTTGCGGCGCAGCGCGCTGACATAGACCTCGACGAGGTTGACGTCACCGTCGAAGCGGTCGTCCCAGACGTGTTCGAGAACCTCGCACTTGGACACGGCCTCCCCGCCGCGGCGGGCCAGGTACTCCAGGACGGCGAACTCACGTGCCGTCAGCACGACGTCCGTGCCCGCGCGTCGGCAGCGGCGGGCGGCCGGGTCGATCTCCAGGTCGCCGACGCGCAGCACGGCCGGCCGTTCGGGACGGCCCCGGCGGATCAGCGCGCGCAGCCGGGCGGCCAGCGCGACGAAGGAGAACGGCTTGGTGACGTAGTCGTCGGCGCCGAGGTCGAGCCCTTCGGCCTGGTCGTACTCACCGTCCATGGCGGTGAGCATCAGCACGGGCATCCACCTGCCCGCCTCACGCAGCCGACCGCACAGCCCGAAGCCGTTCAGGCCCGGGAGCATGACATCGAGCACCAGCGCGTCGTAGGTGTTCTCCAGCGCCATCTCCAGGCCCCGTCGCCCGTCGTGGACGAGGTCGACGGCGTACCCCTCGTCCACGAGCCCACGGCGCAGTAATTCGGCAAGCCGGCGGTCGTCCTCGACCACGAGTATTCGCATGGCCCCAGCATGGCGGCCGGGCCCTGTGAGGAGGCTGAAGGCCTTTCAGGAACCTTCAGCCTCCTCACAGGGCCGTCTTGTCATCGTCGTCCGCGGAACACACCGCGAAGAATCCGGGAAGAAACCAGAAAGGGCTCTCGATGACATCGTTGACCTCCCGCCTCGCCACCGCGGCGACCGTGCTCGCCGTCGCCGCCGGGCTGCAGGGCGTCCTCCTGTCGGGCACCGCTCAGGCCGCCGACGCCTGGAAGCCGTGCGAGACCGCCGGCTCCTACTGGGCGCCCACCGACAAGGACTCCTCTCCGTGGGGCGCGTACTTCGTCAACAACGCGACCAAGCTCCGCCAGACCGCCTCCAGCTCCGCCACCGCATGCGCCGAGGGCCAGAAAACCCATGTCGTCGACCTCCACTGCTACCGCTACATCGGCGGAGTGGGGTGGAACTACGTCCGCGACAACTCCACCGGCGGATGGGCGGGTTGGGTCCCGGACAGCCAGCTCAGCAGGGTGAGCGGAGTGCCCTGCTGAGCACGGACCCGGCGCCGGCACGCGCGGCTCGCCCCGGTACGCCTGTGCGCAGGCGTACCGGGGCGAGCCCGTCGGGTCCTCAGCCCTGGCTGCAGTAGTCCACCCAGCGGTGCGACGAGATGTTGTTGTTGACGCTCTTGCCGAACTGCGACAGGCCCGCGCCGTAGGTGAAGGTGTACTGGCCGGTCGTGGTGTCGGGCCAGCTGTCGCCCTGGCTGATGCAGGCGTGCGCGCCGCCGGCGTTGGGGGCGGTGTACAGGTCCACGGCGTCCAGGCCGCCCGCGTAGCCGTTGTTCCAGATGTCGGAGGTCAGGTTGCGGCAGCTGCCCCAGTTGTCGGAGTTGCCGGACCACTTGCACTCGCGGCCACCGCCGTAGGGCTGGGTGTAGACGTGGAGGTAGCCGTCCCCGGAGGCGAGCCGCGCGGTCGCGGTCGACTGGGCACCCGCGTCCAGCGCGCTGGCGCTGGAGACCGGGGAGAAGAGCGCGGCGACGGCGGCGGCCGAGGCCGCGACGGTGAGGAGACGCTTGACGGACATGGTTTCCCTCGTTTCGTTGTGATGCGAGTGGGGTGACAGGCCCACAGTGGGGTCAGGTCCACGTGGGGTGATGCGCCCACGGCTCGACGGCCGTGGTGGTCTGTGTGGGGTGGAGGAGCGGGGGCGGACCGGGTTCAGGCGCCGTGCGCGACGATCGCGCGGGCCCGGGGCAGTGCCTCGCGCTTGAGGCGGGCCAGATCGGCCGTCTCCTGGGGGTGGCTCCGCCGGAGTCGGTCCCGGTACTCGGAGTCCAGGGACTTGGCCACGGACGACAGGCCGCTGGAGACGGCGCAGGCCGCCTCGGCGGAAGCCAGCCGTACCTCCTTGGCGTGCGGCCACGGGGTCTGCGGCAGGGTGGCCGCGGCCCGGGCGCGGGCGGGGTCCGCGTAGGTGTAGGTCCGCTCGCGCATGCAGCGCGCCCAGGTTTCGACGGCCGCCTTGTAGCGCTTGTCGTCCGTCACGAGGCCGACGCGCATGCCGGCCAGGCTGTCGGTGACCCGGGTGGCCCGGAACCAGGCCTGGAGATCGCCGTACAGCTGCCGTTGGGCGGTGGCCTGGCAGCCCTGGTCGCTGTGGGTGACCCGTATGCCGTTCGGGAGCCGGGCCGAAAGCCCTTGTGGCCGCGCCCCGTTGAGGTCGCTCACCAGGACGGCCCTGGTGTTGGCCGGTACGGAGTGGAAGTACCGCTGGTTGGGATCGCTCCGGACCTCGGCCTCGCGCTGCCGCCGCAGATCGGTGCCGTAGCCGTGGGTCCTGGCCCATGCCGGGTCGTCCACGACGTAGGGGAACCGGACGGAGACGTCGTCACCGCTGGGCGGCTCGACCCAGTACTTGTGTCCCTCCTTCTCCATGCACTTCTTGACGAGGAGCTGCTCCGCGAGCCGCAGCGTCTCCGCCGTGCTGCCCGCGGCCCGGGTCGTGCCGCTCCCGGCCGCCGCGGGGGTGGTCGTGGTGCCCGCGCATCCGGTGGCCGTCGTCGCCAGCAGGCCGGCGGTCAGCAGGGCCGAGGTCCAGCGGTGCATGGGGCGGCTCCCGGGGATCTGGTCGAACGGACGTGGTGCTTCGAACGGACGTGGTGCTTTCGAGCCGTTGACGCCCCAGGGGACCCGTCCGTATGCCCCTGGATCACCAGGGTTTTTTCTTTCTCCGACGCTCATACGACGGCGGTGCGCGGACCGTCCTCCCTGCACGCGACAGGCCTCGCCGACCGTCGAGAACCAGCCAACCGGCGAGGGAGAGGAGGGGAACGCCCAGCGCCGAGCGTCGACAGAGGCGCGCACGACAGATGTCACCTGTCCTGACCTCGCAGGTGAGGGCCACCGGTCCGCCGAATCGATCGAATCCGGTCACGGCGGTCCGGCCTTCGCTGTGCCTTCGCTATGTCGTGGGTGTGTTCGCCGATATCTTTGCCGTGCTCCATGGGGCGCATGGTGCGGCGATCGGGGAACGATGTTCGAAGTGCGGCTGCTCGGTCCGGTGGAGGTGTGGGCCGACGGCCGACGGGCCCCGCTCGGCGGTGTCAGACCCCTCGCGGTCCTGTCGGCACTGGTCGTCCACCTCGGCGAGGTGCTCTCCACCGAGCGGCTCGTGGACTGCGTCTGGGACGAGCGGGCGCCGGCCACCGCGGGCGCCCTGGTGGCCACCCATGTCTCCGCCGTACGCCGGGCACTGGCCCAGGTCACGCGGGACACCGTGGTCCGGACCCGACCGCCGGGCTATGTCGCCGACCTCGGACCGTCCCAGATCGACGCCCGCCGGTTCGAGGACCTGCTCGCCTCGGGCCGGGCCGCCGCCGCGGCGGGCCGTCTGGAGGAGGCCGCCGACCTGCTGCCCGAGGCGCTGGCGCTGTGGCGCGGCCAGGAGGCGCTGGAGGGACTGGGCCAGAACTTCGCCCGGATCGAGGCGTCGCGGCTGGCCGAACTACGGCTCATCGCCCAGGAGGAGTCCTTCGGACTGCATCTCGATCTGGACCGCGCGGACCGGACGATCGCCCCGCTGCTCGCGCACGTCGCCGCCCATCCGCTGCGGGAACGGCCGCGCGGCCAGCTGATGACAGCGCTGGTCCGCACCGGCCGCGTCTCCGACGCCCTGCGCACCTACCGGGAGGGCCGCGCGGTCCTGCGCGAGGAGCTGGGCATCGATCCCGGCCCGGAGCTGCAGGCGCTGCACCAGGCGGCACTGACCAACGACACACAGGTGGCGGGCACCGCCCGCCCGGACAGGATCAGGCGGGAACCCGCGCGGCCCCCGAAGTCGCCGCCGGGCGGCAGCCGCGGCACGCCCGACCCCCGGGCCTGGCCCACCCCGTCCCATCTCCCGCCGGACATCGCCGACTTCGTGGGCCGCTCCGAGCAGATCGCCTGGGCCGCCGCGCTGGTGGGCGGGGTCGACGAGGCGGGCCGTACCGCTCCGCCGATCGGGGTGATCTCCGGCCGGTCCGGCACGGGCAAGACCGCGCTCGCCGTGCACGTCGGCCACCGTACGGCCGAACTCTTCCCGGACGGCCGCCTGTTCGTGGACCTGCGGGCGGCCGACACCGCCCCGCTGCAACCCGCCGACGCCCTCGCCCGGCTGCTGCGCGCCATGGGCGCCGACCCCGAGACCCTGCCGACCTCGGTCGAGGAGCTGACGGGGCTGTACCGCACCCGCATCGGCCACCGGCGCGTCCTGCTGATCCTGGACAACGCGGCGGGCGAGGCGCATGTACGGCCCCTGCTGCCTCCCGGCCCGGGCTGTGCCGTCCTCGTCACGAGCCGGCGCCGACTGGTCGCGCTGGAGGGCTCCGCCCACCTGGACCTGGCCGTGCCCGGTCAGGCGGAGGCGCTCGAACTGCTGCGCCGCGTCGCCGGACCGGACCGTACGAGCGCCGAGCCGGAGCGGGCCGCGGAGATCGTCTCACTGTGCGGACGGCTGCCGCTGGCGGTGCGGATCGCGGGTGCCCGGCTGGCGGCCCGCCCGCACTGGGCGCCCGGCCGGCTCGCCGACCGGCTGCGTGACGAACGCCGTCGGCTGAGCGAACTGCGCGCCGGGGACCTGGAGTTGCGCACCAGCCTCGAACTCGGTTACGCCGACCTGGAGTTGCCGGAGCGCCGGGCGCTGCGCCGGCTGGCGCTGCTCGACCTGCCGGACTTCGCGGCCTGGATCGCCGCCCCGCTGCTGGACATCGGCACGGAGGAGGCCGAGGAGGCGGTGGAGCGGCTGGTGGACTGCCACTTCATCGACGTGATCGGCGTCGACGAGACGGGCCGCAGCCGGTACCGCATCCACGACCTGGCCCGCGAACACGCCCGCGAGCGCTGCCTGTCCGAGGAGAGCGCCGAGGAGCGTACGGCGGCCGTGCTGCGGCTGGTGGCCTCCTGGCTGGATCTCGCCGAGAAGGCCGCCGCCCTCGGCCCGGGCGGAGCCGCCCGGCGCTTCCCCGAACCGGCCGCCGTACGGCCCCTCGACGCGGAGACCGAGGAGGAGCTGCTGGAGCGGCCCACGTCCTGGTTCGCCGCCGAACAGGCCTGTCTGCTCGCGGCAGTTGAGTACTGCGCCGACCACGGCATGGTCCGCGCCGCCCGCGATCTGGCCGGTGCGCTGATCGCGAGTTCGGCCGCCCTGTACAACCAGTTCGACGCCTGGTCCCGTTCGCACGCCGCGGCCATGGCCGCCGTACACCGGGGCGGGGACGACGAGGGCGAGGCGTGGCTGCTCGCGGGTCTTGGCCAACTGCGTTATGAGCAGGACGAGTTCGAGGATTCGTACACCTACTTCGGCAAGGCCCTGCGCCTGTTCGAGGCGCGCGGTGACGTGCCCGAGGGTGCGGCGCTCGCGCTCGCCGGGATGGGGACAGCCCGCCGTGAACAGGCCGGGTACGCCGAGGCGTCGGAGCTGTTGGACGCGGCGCTGGAGCGGTACGGGGAGTCCGCCGGGCGGGGCGCCCGGGCCCGGGTGCTGTACGGCATCGGATACGTCCACCGGGAACAGGGGCGCGGCGGGCGGGCCCGGGAGGCTCTCGCGCGGGCCCTGGACCTGTACCGCGCGGCGGGCGACCGGCACGGCGAGGCGCTGACCCTGCGGTCGCTGGCCCTGTGCGACCGGGCCGAGGGCGCGCTCGCGGACGCCGAGCGGCAACTGCACCAGGCATTGCGGATCTTCGCGGCTCTGCGGGACACCTTCGGGGTGATGTACACCGAACAGTCGCTGGCCAAGACGGAGTTGAGGCTCGGCCGCCTCGACGAGGCACGGGCGCGGCTCGGCCGGTGCCTGGCCGTGGCCCGCGAACGCCAGGACCGCTTCGGCGAGGCGCTCGTCCTGCGCACCCTGGGCGAGTGGCATCTGGCCGCCGGTGATCCGGACGGCGCGCGCGAGCCGCTGGAGCGGGCGCTGTCGACCTGGGAGGCGCTGCGGCTCCCCCTGTGGCGGGCCCGCACGCTCCGGGACCTGGCCGAGGTACGGGAGGCGGACGGCGACGCGTCGGCGACGCGGGCGGCCAGGGCCGAAGCACTCGGCGTCTTCCGGGAGTTGGGCTGCCGCGAGGCACAGGAGCCGGCGGCGGGCGCCGGGTAGTCCCCACCGGTTCCCGAAGGACGCCGCCGTAGCCCTCCGTACGCCTGCAGAAGTACTGGTGGGCCGCCTACAGGCAACTTGCAGAGCAGTTGCAGCGGGGTCCGCGATGCTGATGCACGTGACAGAGATCATCACGCTCTCGGACGCCCGGGTCGCCGCCGTCGCGGAGGACGACTGCGGCGAACCGCTGGTCGACCTGCGCGGCACGGACGACCTGCGGATCGACCCCCGGCAGGCCGACGACGACGGCAACTACGCCCACCTCAGGGCCGGTGCGCTACGGCGGCTGTTGCGCGCCCAGCGGCTGCTGCCGGCCGGGGTCCGCTTCCTGGTGGTGGAGGGATACCGGCCGCACGCTCTGCAGCGCCGGTACTTCGAGGAGTACGCCCGGACCATGCGCCGGACCCATCCGGACGCGTCGCCGGAACGGATCCGCGAACTGGCGAGCGCGTACATCTCCCCGCCGGAGGTCGCACCGCACGTCAGCGGCGGGGCCGTCGATCTGACGCTGTGCGACCTGGACGGCCGGGAACTGCCGCTGGGCACGGAGGTCAACGCGACCCCCGAGGAGAGCGAGGGCGCCTGCCGCACCGGGGCGCCCGGCATCAGCGCCGAGGCACGCGCCAACCGGGCCCTCATGAGCTGGGCCCTCGACGCGACGGGCTTCGTCAACTACCCGACCGAATGGTGGCACTGGTCGTACGGCGACCGGTACTGGGCGCTGCTGCGCCGGGCACCGGCCGCCCGCTACGGACCCGCCGCGCCACCCGACCCGACGGCCCGGGTTGCTGGAAGCCGGGGGCAAATCTAACCGCCGTAGCGGACTTTGACCGGTTAGAAAAGACCCCAGCCTCCAGCACCCCAAGCCGCCACCCCCGGCCCGACGGCCTGACCAGCCACCGACCGGGACACCCAACGACCGCACCGTACGGCTGAGTTCACCGCCGAGTTCACGACCGAGTTCACGACCGAGGGGGAACCAGCATGGAGACCGGAACCTGCGCCGTCCCGCCACCGCGACGCGAGGACGGCGACCGGATGAGCCCGAAGGACTTCGACGCGTCCTTCGCCGCCGACATGCCACGCCTGCGCCGAAGGCTGCTGGCCCTGACCGGCAACCCGCACGACGCCGACGACCTGCTGCAGGAGACCTACCTACGGCTCTCCCGGCGCGCCCGCGCCCAGAACCTGACGCGGCAGCAGCACCCGTACGCCTACACCTGCACCGTCGCCCTGAACCTGCTGCGCGACGCGTGGCAGCACCCCTCCCGGCGCGAGCAGTCCACCGACCGGCTGCCCGAGTCGGGCTGGGACGGCGGGCTGGCCTCCTACGAGGCGTCCCAGACCACGCTGGCGCTGCTGGGCGTGCTCTCCGAGAAGGAGGCCGCGGCGGTGATCCTCGTGGACCTGGAGGGCCTCAGCCACGACACCGCGGGCGAACACCTCGGCGCCCACCGCGGCACCGTCCAGCGCAACCGGATGCGCGGCCTGGCCAAGATGCGCGACGCGCTCGGCCACTAACCCCCACCCACGTGCCGCTCCCCCACGGGGGTGGGGAGCGGCACGCACGTCCGCACCGCTGTCCCCAACCGCCGTCCCCGGCCCGTCCGGTGACGGCATCCCGACGAAGGAAGACTTCCTTGAACACCAGCAGCACGCGCCGCCGGACCAGCGGCGCGCTCCTGGGGGCCTCGGTCCTCGCCCTGTCCGCGTTCGTCTCCGCCCCGGCCCACGCCGCCGCGCAGGACGCCACCTGCGGTGTCCTGGCACCGGGCGCCTCGGCCATCGCGCAGGCCGCGGTGAACGCCGCCTGTTCGCAGATCGGCGTCTGGTACAGCTGGGGCGGCGGACACGCGGCCACACCGGGCGCCAGCTACGGCTACTACGACGGCTCGGACCCCGACAGCCTCCACGACAACGAGCGCAAGGGCTTCGACTGCTCCGGCCTGACGCGCTTCGCCTACTACCAGGCCACCGGCCGGGACCTGCTCAACGGCACGGCGGACGACCAGTTCCACAGCTCGCAGGCCTCCGCCCGCTTCTCCGCCTCGCAGGGCTCCGCCCCGCTGCTGCCGGGCGACCTGATGTTCTGGGGCAGCGGGCACGTCCACCACGTCGCCATGTACCTGGGCAACGGGCAGATGGTCGAGGCGTACGAGTCGGGCACCCACATCCGGGTCGCCCCCGTGCGCACCGGCGGCGACTACGCGGGCGCGATCCGGATCAACGGCTCGGGCACCCCAACTCCCCCGCCCGCAAACGGCGGCACGGTCTTCGAGACCTGGGGCACGGGGGTGCGCACCCGCTCCACGCCGAGCGTGCGCGGTGCCGTGGTGGACACCTTCGCCGGTCCGACCCAGGTGTCCGTCCAGTGCCAGGAGCACGCCGAGACCGTCACCGCCGAGGGCTACACCAACGACATCTGGTCCAAGCTGGCCGACGGTTCGTGGCTGACCAACATCTACATCAAGGGCGCGGCCTGGCTGGACGTCCCGACCTGCTGACCGACCTGCTGACCCGAAGCCGAGACCGCCGGCCGCCGTACGCCTTGAGGGGTGTGCGGCGGCCGACGGCCGGAAAGGAGAAGCGGCAGACGAGCCGGGCCGTACGCCGGGGAGTGTCACCGCAGCGCTATGAGCTGCACAAACGTGCAGCGAGGGCGTTTCCGTGGCTACCTTGATGGCTACGTAAGGAGGCGCCCCACGCCGGAGCGGTCCGGACGGGGGCTTCGTCGTTCTCGGAGAGGCCAGTTCTGGTGGCCACCGAAGCGGACGACATCACCGCCGACATGGTGATCACCGAACTCACCGGCGTGATGTACCGGTGGTCCCGTTCAACCCCGCCGACATCGGCGAACCTCGCGGTCTCGGCTCGGTTCGTTCCGGCCCCTGTGGCGCCACCGGCCCGTTGTCCAGCTCCGCTTCCAGGACGGCGAACCCGCCCGGGACGGGACAGTCACCGGAATCCGTACTAGAATCTGTACAGAATCAAGCCTCTATATGGGTACGGTGACAGCATGGAGATCCCTGAGGTCGTGACCGTCAGCGATGCGCGCGCGAGGCTGTCGCGGATCCTGACTGACCTGTCGGAGTCCGGCGCGGATGCCGACCCGGTCCTGATCGGCGCCCACCGCAAGCCCCAGGGCGTCCTCCTGTCCGTCGAGGCCTTCGAAGCGCTGAGCGGCCGAGCGGCACGACGTGCAGCCGTCGCCTCGGCCACCGGCTCCATCGAGGCCGAGGGGCTCCAGGCTTCCAAGGCCTCCGATCGCGACACCGAGGGGTACGTGAAGGGCGACCTCGACGCGGACACCCTTGTCGCCCGCGCGATCGCCCGCCACCGACAGACTTCGGAGCGGCGGGCAGGGTGAACGATCCGTACGCCATGCCCAACGGCGTGCTGCGCAACAAGCTCGGCATCACCGACCATCAACTGCTCGCGGCAGCGGAGGCGGACATCACCCGGGCGCGCCTCGTCATGCTCGCCGAACGCCCCCTACCCGGCGCGTACGACCTCGGCCATTTCCAAGCGTTCCATGCCGCGATCTTCGGTGACATCTATCCGTGGGCAGGCGAGTTACGCACCGTGAACATCGCCAAGCGCACACCGTTCTGCCCGGCAAGAAACTTGGCGTCCTACGCCGGAGAGATCTTCGGCCGTCTCGCCTCGTCCGGTCACCTACGGGATCTCCCCCGGCGGGAATTCGTCATCCGACTAGCCGCGCTGTACGGCGACTTGAACGTCCTCCACCCGTTCCGCGAGGGCAACGGCCGCGCCCAGCGGGCGTTCCTGACCCAGCTCAGCACCGACGCGAGCTACGACCTGAACTGGTCGACCCTGGACCCTCAGCGCAACGAGGACGCCTCCGTAAAGAGCTTCCTCGGCGACAACAGCCTGTCAGAGCAGATGCTGGACGAACTCGTCACAACCACGGGGTGACACAGCCATCTCCCGGTCGGCAGGCGCGATGCTCGGCGCCCGACAGGCTGGCATGGAGCGTTTCTGCGCCAACTTCGTCGGGTCGAGGTTCTCAGGCGGCAGAGCCGGACTGCTGAGGATGAGTGCCACCCAGTCGAGGCACGAGCCAGAAGCGGCTGCGTGCGCCACATCCTCCGGCATCGTGGCGGAACCACTCGGACGCCCCAGGGCAGAAGCCGTTTGTGCCAGGTCCGGCCGCGCCGCCGCCCGGCTCTGGCCCCAGTTTTCATGGCTACCTACGTGGCTACCTACGTAGCCGTGCGGTCCCGTTTGAACCGGTACGGACCGGGGTCCGACCAAACCCCTGAATCTATGAAAAAGGGCCCCTGACCAGTACTTTCCCTGGTCAGAGGCCCTTGGCGGCAGACGAGCCGGGCTGTACGCCGGGTATTTCTGACGCACCTTCCTGACCTGCGCTTTTGTGAGCCGTATCGGTTGTGACCTGCTAGGTCGGGTTGCAGAGGCGTTCGAAGGCAGTCAGAGGAAACCGCTCGGATTCGACCCCGGTTCGACCCGGGCCGCTCAGAGGCAGTCAGAGGCAGCGACCTCTGCAACTAGCCCTCCAGAGGCCCGAGTTGACGGGTGCGGATCATGGGTGGCGACTCTGGCGAGACCTATGATTCGTCTTCGGTCGAGCCGTGATGGGAACGCCTGCCTTCCATCGGAGCCAGGTGTACGAAAGCCTCCAGGACCGGAAATCCTGGAGGCTTCGCTGGCACCGATTGGAGGTCGGTTCCGGACTCCACCCGTGGTTTTAGCGGGCCTGGGTGGCGTCTCTGTCCTTGCGGGACGGCTTCACAGTGGCACACAGCACCCACCAGACCGACTCACACCCACGGCTTCCTCACCCGCACGAGCGACTGGGCCTTCACCGGCTGCCCCGGTCTGCGGCTGACCTGATCCTGCTCGGCGACCTCACCGGCCGCTACGCGGCAGGCAGTTACAGCAGGCTCAGCTCCGATCGCCGGACCCTTGTCCTGCGCGAGGACCACCAGGGCGCGGCCGAGCACGGACACCGGATCACCGCGGCCATTGCCTGCCACGTGGCTCGCGCCGGCGGAAGCGTCGACGAGCTGGCGCAGTTGCTGCAGCACCCCGAGCACGAGGGCGGCAGGCACGCACGGCACATCGCGGTCCGCTCGGGTCAGTCGCGGGCTCTGGACTACATACGCCGGGTGTGGGCCAGTGCCTCGGATGCCGTCAGCGGCACGAGAGTGCTGGAGTCGCGCCACCATGCGCACGAGGTGCTCGCCGCGCTGCGCGACAGGATCGAGACGACGCCCTGGCGCGGGGAACGGGGCCGGACCGCGCTGCGGGTACTCCGGGCCCATCTGGACTTCGCCGAGATCGCGGGCGGCCCTCTGCACCAGGCCAGCGAGCGCCAGACCGCGGAGGGGGCAGGGATCTCGCGGACGACCCTCCGGGTCGTCTATGAGACCGTCCTCAAACCGCGAGGCTGGCTGCGACGCCTGCGAGTAGGACATGGCCGCGAGGGTTCGACCTGGTACCTCGGCGACGGCATTCCCGCTCTGCGATCTCGTTTCCGGACCACTCAGTACCCCCCCGACCCGGCACTTGAGGACTGGCCCACCCCTGAGACAGGTGTGTCGGCCGACATCGACTCCAGCGTCATCGGCCGTCTGATGGGCCACGACGCCTTCGCCCACCACGGCCTGGGCAGCGCCGCACTCTTGATCATCGGTGCGCTGCATGCCCGCCCGGCGCAGACAGCCAGCGAACTTGTCGGCTCGTCCTCGGTCTCCCGCGCCACGGCCTACCGCACTTTGCGACGCCTGGCCAACCTCGGCCTCGTCCACCACATCGGTGAGACCTGGACCCTCGCACCCGGCGCCTTGGAGGGCTTCGGGAGCAGTACTCCGGCGTCCATGGACGCCGAGTGTGCCGAGCCGGCGCAGGGGTGGGATTCGCTTGCACAGCGGCATGGAACCACGGGCGTCGCGGCCCGGCGCAAGGCGCTTCACGCTGCCGAGCGCGCGGCGTATCGCAAGGTGCTGGAGCGGCTGTCGGAGCACCGCAGCAAGGCTGTGGTGATCGTCCGCGAAGGGCGCCAGGTCCTTGTCCCGGCACCCCGGCCCGATGAGGTCACATCCACCTTGCAGGCCAGGGACGGATGCGTCCTGGATCCGGTCACCGGACGGCCCACTCCTGACTGGCGGATCGCGACCGACGGTCGGCTGATCCTCATCACCCCTGCCGACCAGCGCAGTTACGAAGAGTTGGCCGCCGCCCATGCCGAAGCCCTCAGCGAATGGGAGTCCGCAGCATGAACCCACACGCCCCGAAACCGCCCCCTGCCGGTGACCCGCCGACCCCGCAGTCCCTGCGTCAACGGTACGAGTCCGGTGCCACGGTCGAGGAACTCATGGCTGCCTGCGGCCTGTCGTACGGCACTCTGCTCAACCGGCTGCGCGAGGCCGGGACCGTGATGCGCACCTCGTGGCAGACCCGCCGGATGCGAGCGGACCCAGAAGCGCGCCGACGTCTCGCGGCCCGTCTGCGGAACCTCTACGAGGAGCACGGAGCGACCCTCACCGAACTCGCCGCAGCGGCGGGTGAGTCGAGGATCGTTGCCCGGCGCCTGCTCATCGAGGCCGGCGGCACCGTGCGCACCACGAAGCAGACGGTGCGGATCCGTTCTGCGGCGCGTGCCGCCAGGCAGCAGAAGCTCGCTCTGTCTCTGCGGGCGCGCTACGAAGCTGGCGCCACCGTGCCCGCACTCGCCAAGGAGTGCAGCTACTCCGTCGCCACCGTCTACCGGCTTCTGCTCCAAGCAGACACCCGTATGCGTCCCCAGCACGACCACGGTCCGGCTCGCGCTCCACGGAAGCCGTCATGAGCACCCCCGGCATCACCGGTGCCGGTCGACATATCGGACAGGTCAAGAACCCGACCCGCCATCCCAAACACAGCACTTGTGCTCGGGCGCCCCCGCCGTCGGACGACAGCCATAGCCCGACGTCAGCTCCGGCCGCCGAAATGTGCGGAACAACACCCCTTCCAGATACAGGAGATCAAAGACACGTGAACGAGAACACCCGTCACAAGACCGTGGCCGCGGCCACCGGACGCGTCTGGGACGCGTTCGTCATCGTGGTCGGCATGCTCAAGGGCGGGACTGCCAAGACCACCTCCGCATGGTTCATCGCCCTCTACTACGCCGTCGTCCTCGGCCTGCCCACCCTGCTTCTCGACGCCGACGCGTCCAGCCAGTCCGCCTACGACTGGTTCAAAGTCGCCCAGGCCGCAGGCTTCGAGATCCCCGGCAACCTGATGGTCGAGCGGTACCCGTTCGACGACATCGCCGAGTACATCCGTACCAAGCGCGCCGAGTTCGGCGCGATCGTGGTCGACGCCGGCGGCGGCAGCGCGAAGCTGTTCCACGAGGCCGTCACCGAGGCAAACCTCCTGCTCGTCCCCGTGGCCCCCACCAAGATCGAGCGCCGCAAGCTCGTAGCCACCTTCGACGAGGCCGAACGCGCCGCCGCCCGCAACCAGCGGGACGTCACCGCCCACGTGGTCATGGTCAAGGCCGACGACCGCACCAGCCTCCCCAGAAACGCCCGGGACAAGCTCCAGGACCCCGCCAGGGGCGAGGGCATAGGCCCCGACCGCGACGAACCGTTCCCGCTCGCCGACACCGTCATCCACTCCTGGGTGCACTACATGGAGGCCTTCGGCGAGATCCCCACCGAACTGAGCGAATACACCAAGCTGATGAAGGAGCTGACGGCATGACGGACCGAATGAGGCCCCCGGCCCGCCGCACGAGCGGTCGTACTCTGGGCGGAGCCAACAGGGCGACCCCGCCACCCCCTCCCCCGGCCGCCGAACTCACACCCGAGCAATTCGCCGCCGAACAGGCCGCCGCCCAGCCCGAAGGCGGCCCCGCCGCCAACCTGCCGCAGCATCTCTCTCCATCCCACGCGCCCGTCGACTCAGCAGCGGAGGGCTCGGCCGAAACGACAATCGGATTGACACAGAGCGCCGCCCAGGCCGAGCCTCGCCGCCCCGAGCAGGAGCCTGCCGCCAGCCGACCCGCCCACCCAGCCGTTGTCACCCCCCAACCAGCTGATGTGCCAGCGGAGTTGAGGACGTCGCAGAGGGTCTCGGCCGACGAACCAGCAGCCTCCACTCAGCCGGCCGAGCCTGTTGCGCAGCACGGTCCACCCCACGTTGCATGGGCGCCTTCTGCCGCGCCCTCGTCCCGCGAAGTGGCGGTACGTACGACCGTTCCTCCGATGGCAGGCGGTACAGCGTTCCCTGTGAAAAGCGATGGTCCGGGGTCTCACCAGGAGCAGGACGCAGGACCGTATGAGGAGCCCGGCGAGGGAAGGCCGTATACCCACGGTCCCGGCCGCCCCAAGGACATCCCCGAGGCCGCTGTGGTTCTCAACCAGCGCATCATCGCTCGCGAGAGCCTCGACTCGTCGGTCCCCGCCGCGCTGAAGCTGAAGAAGCGGATCAAACGCTTCGCGTTGGACAACGAACTCGACCACCTGCCCATCGGCGACATCGTCTCGGTCGCCCTGGACGAGTGGCTCACCGCCCGCGGGTTCTGAACCCAACCACAGTGAACGGGTTGGCCTCCCCACGCCCAGGGGGTGGCCGCCCCTCGCGCCGACATTCCAATAGCCCAATAGGCGGATAGCTATCCGCCTAGCCGGACCGAACGGAGCCGCTCTCGTGCCTGATCACTTCCCCTACGCCCGCAGACTGCGAGAAATCGCAGATGCGCTCGACGCCGAGCGCCAGCCAACCGATGACGTTCTTACGCCGCACCCGGACACTATGGCCGTCATCAGTAACCGGCACACCAAACGCGGTCAACTCAACTATGCCGTCCCCGAAGTTCTCCAGCTCCAGCACCGGATCCGCCGCTACAACGCCGATACCGATGTACCGCACGGAGACATCGTGACTCTGGCCCTCGACACTTGGCTCCGCGCAAAGGGCTACTCGCCCGACCTCGAACCGCCAAGAACAGGGGTTGTTTGACCAGCGTTCTCACTCCGGAAAGCATCGAGAGACCCATACTTCGCGGAGGCCTGGTGCGATCGAACGCGCGTCGCCCGTCGCGCGATGTTTGGACAGCACGGGGCCGAGGACGATCTGGATCAGGCCTTCTCTCCCTGCCCTTGCCGATCAGGCTTGAGCCCCGGACACCGAGCATGGCCAGGGCGGCACCTCCGAGTGCTTCGTGAATCTCACTCCCGTGGCGTGAAGTCGTGGACAAGGCTCTGTGTCTTTCTGATGCCACTCAGGGTTACGTTGCCGCTTGATCGAACGACGAGTTGGTGCAGCGGGTATGGAATGAGGCGTACGCACGGTGCGCCTGCCGCGCCTTGCTCCAATCCGGAGACGACAACAAGGAAGAAGTTCTCCTCGGAGGCGGCACGCTCGAATTCTGAAGGCGTAAAGGTCACCGTGTCCTGCTCTGGCCCATACATGGTCTTGAGTTCGTAGAAACGGGACAGGCGGTCCACGGCATCCGCACCCAGACCGTGCTGTGCACGGAGATCTCGAAGCCACTGAGGTTCCGCTTCGGCCCCCAATACCTGGGCCAGGAACTGGATGGCCACAGCCTCTTGCTCGACCGTTGTGTAAGAACGCGGTACCGACTGTGAACTTGGTACCGCCGGTTCCGTCCGGGGGCGTGGCAGGGTGACCCCGGACTGGGCCCGCTCTTCCCCCGATGGGTGGATGACGCCAGGGGTTCCTGTCGTGATGCGGCCGTCGTCCACGAGGCGAAATCTCTCTGGATCGACGAGCTGTCGCCGCACCGTGGCAGGGCTGCTGACCGCTGGAACGGTGCCCGAAGTTCCCTGGCTTCTTCCCGTGGCAGGACGCACACTGGATCTGCCCTTGTCACCGGCTTGCGCGCGTCGTTCAGTGTGCTCCTCCTGGAGCGATACCAGCCTTTGCGCGATCTCAGCATCGGCCGCGGCTCTGTCCCTCTCCGCTTGTTCCTCGGCCAGGCTCAGCCGGACCGCCTCGCGCCCTTTCTCCGCCTCGTCGTACGCGGCCGCCCAGGCGTGGGCCACCTCCCTTCGTCCCTGTGCGAAGAGGGCGGCTACGGTTCGGCCCATCTCGGAGGCCCGACCCAAGGCGCGATTATCCACCGCGTACAGGCTCCTGGTCGGCAGGTCGAGCGCCGTGCCCATGTGCACCAGAACCGGTTCCGCGTCGAGCAGGTGAACGTGGCATTCCACTCGCGGCGCGACTCTCACTTCTACGGCGATGAGTTCGTCCCAAGACCCGTTGAGGGATCGCGCGATCGCGGACGCGTTGCGCTGTAGATCCTCGCGCAGCAGAGCAAGGGCTGCTCGTATCAACGAAGTGGCCTCCGGATCCACGGGCGCCTTGTCCGGAGAACAGGGCGTGATGTCCTGCGGCTTCACCTCATGCACGCGGAGTGGCCCGAGCAACGCCCGGAACTGTTCGAGTTCGGCTCCGGGCAGCCAGACCGGGACCTGCTCTCCTAGAGCATCGGCCAGCGCTGCGTCGACCGCGTAGACGGGCCGCTTGCTAAACCAACCGTGGCTGGTCCGCAAAGGCAGCCGTCCGAGGCGGGTGGCGTTCGCTTCCTCAGGTCGTGCCGTGGCCAGCCGGGCAAGTAGCTGTAGCGTCTGAAGCACGACGGCCTCGACCGTGCTGGCATCTGCCTCGGAGAGTTCTTGCCGTTTGGTCTCCTTGGCGATTTCTCTGATGACAGCGACGGCATCGTCCACACCGGGCTCTGGAACGCCAAGCGCCTTCCAGAACGCCTCGTCGTCGTCCAGGGCTGGGGCGAAGGTGCCCCAGCAGCCGAAGACCGCGAGTCCGCGGAAACAGTCCCGTGGCTTGCGCCACCCAGAGGTGGTGAGGACCAGCCCTGTTCCGCTGTTAAAGGCGCGGGTGATTTTTGCGAGCATGCCAGCCATTCGCCCGCGGTTCTCGGCGAGGCGTTCCGCCAGGGCCTGGTAGAGAATCCGGGCAGCCGGGTGATCATGCAAGCCGCTCCGGCTGCTCTGTTGTCGCAGTTCGCGCAGGCACTTGAGCAGGTCATCAACGCCAGCCTCACCGGTGACGCCGAGAGCGGTCAGCACCTCTCCCCGCTTACCCACCACTTCTTGCAGATCCTGGTGGAGGAACCCGGCCCCGTTGTCCCCGTAGACGGCGACAGTGCCGGTCGTCCGCTCCCGCAAGTCGGCTGGGGCGGTGGGCACCCCGTCCCGGTTGTCCAGCCAAGGCGTGTACTTGAGCTGCCACAGCCAGAAGGCGTCCGTCTCACCGAGGTCCACCCAGCCGTACGAGTCCTTCACTGCGCGGACCGTGGCGTGCTCGGAGAGAGTGCTCCAGGTACGTCTGAGTACCCGCAGGAGAGCGGCAGCCCTGCGTCGCCTCGCCAGCGCGTCCTGTTCCCGGGCGATGTCCCGCGCAACGGCCGCCAAGACGGGGCTGTCATATTCATGGAGGGTGAACGTAGCGCCCTTGGCCCGTAGATGGTCGCTGCGCTCCTTGGGGTGAGGAGTTTGGCTCACCCGCACGCCCTCGTTAGGGTACGAGCCGCTGTACCGGTGTTCGGCCTTCGGGTGCGCGCGAAGCCGGGGTGTCGTCGAGGCACCGAGCAACCGCAGGAACGCCTGTGCTCCCAGACCGGTGCCAGCGCCTCGCAGAACCTGGACATAGCGGGAACGCAGCCAGGAAAGTCCGCGTACCCGACCAGCGGCTAGCTCGAAAGTACCCTCGCGGTCCGCACCGTCCAGACCAGCCGGCAGATACGAGTCGGCAGGGGCGACCTCGACATCCTCGCGCTGCCCGTCAGATCCGTACCGCCGAGCCTTGAGGAGGATCGCCTTACCCACATCGCGGCCCAGCGCCACGCGTTCCTTCGCCGGCACACGCAGGAATCCGTCACGCAAGGCAAGCAATTGCCCGTCATCCAGGCTCAATGGGCCGTTGTCACGGCGGGCACCACGGGCCGCGAGCCGCCGAACGGCCGGCACCGGATCCTCGCCGGTGACAAAAACACCCCGCTCGCCTAGCCAATCACGGACCCTGCTCGACTCGGCCGTAGGCACCAGATAGGCCTGGTGCAGGACCCGGCTGAATCCCAGAGCTGCGGAGAGACCACGAGCCTGGTCCGTGAAGACGATCGGGGCGTCGGCGCCCGGGACGGAGTATCGCTCCCCGTCGACGTCAACCAGCCACCGCAGCCACAAGAGCGGGATCGCCTCATCGACCCCGATAGCCGTCGCGGCGAGGGCGACTGTGGCCTCCGGTGTACGGGACGTGTCATTGAGCAGTTTCAACGCGTCCTGGACACCGACGTTCGCTGGCGCCGCGCCGCCGTTCTCCGCCCAGTCCTCCAGAACATCGCGCCACCGGCCACCGGCATCCCGTGCCAGCTCCGGCAGGATTGCTTCGCGTTCCACCACACCGGCGATCTCAGCCTCGGTGAGCACGCCGATAAGTGCCGCGTCCGCCACAGCGAGGTGCGAGAGACCAAGGCTGCGGCCTTCCCCAGGCATCAGCAGACGTAGTTCGTGTGACACCTTCGCTCGGGCCCGGTCCAGCAGGAGTTTCTCCAGGGCGGATACAGGGCTTTTGGTCTGCTGAACGTCACCAGGTAGCGGCACGCTCTGCCATGCCTCCGCCGGATCCTGCCGGAACTGCCGAATCACCGCCGCCGCCCAGAGATCTGCAACCAAGGGGCACAGGGCAACGTTCCAGTCGGTGTCATTCAGCTGCTGACGGCTGGGGTTGGGGTCGAACTGCGCGCTCACACAGACGGGTACGCCCAATTCCATGACAGGAAGCCCTACATGCAGGCGCCCAGGCGCCGCATGAAGGGCGGCCTCCACGCCGTGCTGTGGCAGGGCGACAGCGAGCGTTGTTTCGTCGCCAACGGCCTTGCGCGTTCGGCTTACTCCTTCGGGGCTCTGGATGACTGCATGGCTCACACTCCAGGACTCGCCATCCGTAGCACATGCCGTCCTCGTCGTGACCGTGGTCGCGACACCGCCCACCGCTGCCTCGTGGTGCTGTGCCTCACCCCATTGCAACGCCAGCTCGCGCCGGGCGCTGCAGTCCTCATCCGTGTGGATTACCGTACGGACGCGGTCGAGGAACAGCAGCGCCCCGTCTCCCCAGTCGTCGAGCCACTCGTCCACATCCTCGCTGGCGATGAGTCCAGGCTCTGCGAAAGGCATCCGCAGAACGGTCCAACCGTCGTCGGCCACAGCCTTGGGGATCGGGTAGGGCTCCGGGACAGCCACGTGCGGATCACCGATCCGCACCCGGTAGTCGCAGCAGTACACCTCCAGTACGGGCGAGAGCCGTCGCAGAGTCATCAGCCCGATCCCGAAGCGGCCCGTCGAGTCGGGATCCTCGGCTTTGCTGGTCAACCAGGGCATGGCCAGCGCCATGACGTCCGGCAGCTGCACCGGACTCCCGTCATGAGCGACGAGCAGCTCTGTGTCACGTACGAGAATCCGAACCTGAGAGGCCCCGAGGTCATCGGCGTTCTGCACGATTTCCGACAACCCCTGCAGACGGTCGGTGGACAGATCCCCACCGTTCTCACGCTGACGCTCCAGGCCGTACCGCATCTGCCCGGGCAACCTGGCAAAGAGTTCACCCAACTTAGCGACCGCGGCATGCGTCGCATCCGCTCCGTCAGGCTCAGGTATATCCGCCGCGCCAGCCAACCCCTCCATGTCAAAGAGCTTCTCCGCAGCGCGAACCGCCCGCTCAATCGCCCCCGTCATCCCGCCCCCAGATCGGCAGCTCTCAGCCTACGAGCGTAGATGGTCCGCCCCGATCTAAACGGACAATGTCGCGTTCCGTCTCCGCGCGCTCGACCTACTCACGCAGTGCAGCGATCCAGGCAGCCTCCGGCCGTTCGGCCTTCTCTGCGGCCTACACCCAGCGCCTCAGCGTCTGGCAGCGATGCGCGCATACATGGTGTGGCCAGGGGGACATATCGTTCCGAGCAATGCTCATGACTTGTGGAGTGGCCTCGGATTGGAACGCGACGGACATACCTTTCCGAGTGATCGACTTCTGGTCATCGAGTAGGACCGCATAGCAGCACGGGTCGGGAAGGCACGCCCGTGCTCAACGTATTGAATGCCGACGGCTCCACCGAAACCGGCTCTCTGATGGACGACATCGTCCACGAGGGCGCGAGGCGGCTGCTGGTCACTGCTCGGGAGGCCGAAGTCAACGCCTACATAACCGAGTTGGGCGATCAGCGTGACGCGGCAGGTCAGCGGCTGATGGTCCGCAACGCGACCCCCGGGAACGCGCGTGGCCGCCGGATCAGTGGAGGGGAAGGCGCCGCGGGTCGACGAGACGACCGGTGAGTGCAAGCAATTCCCCTCGAAGATCCTGCCTCGCTGGTGCCGTCGATAAGTGATCTCCACCAGTACGCCGAGGCGCAAGCCTGCCCGGCCCATCTCGCCGCGGCACGCTCCCAGCACGCCTCTTCGCCTACCAGCTCAGCACGGTGTAGTAACCCGTTCCGACTGGCCCGCCGCCGAAGATCCTGTCGTGCCTCGTACTCGACTCCACGGCTGCACCAACCACCTGTGAACGACGCCCCACACCAGGTGCGGGACGTGCAGGATCTACTTCTCAGCGCGGGTGCCGGCATGCTCTACGTCCCATCCGGACCTGCCGACGGCTGAGCATCCGCCAAGTCCGCATCTCCTGCCACGATGACCTTGCCGAACAACCACACCAGACGTGTTGCCCGCACTGTGCCGAGCGCCATGGCCAACTCCGCGAGCCAGTGCACCCCGCCCGTGTCCCTCTCCGTAATGTCCAGAACCGTGGCCAACAGGCAGAGCCCCGAGACCACCAGAGTCGCCCCCAGGATGCTCACCCAGTTCCGTCTGAACTGCGGGCCCTGCATCGGATGTGTGCGCAGCGTCCGCATCCGCTGCCCGGTGGACGCGGCGTATTGAGCGATCGCCGCAGTGATGAAGCTGCCGATAATGGCTGCGACTGTCGCCGTCGCCGTGTAAACGTTGACGCGCTGCTCCCGCGCCGGCCAGCCCAGTACATCGCCTCTGCCGGTGATCAGCACAATGCCCAGATGCGCGCCGGTGATCACGAACGCGACAATCCAGTCCAGGCGCGGCCGCCCCACCCATCGGACCCACAACCAGTCCAGCACCGCTTACTCACCCCCTGAGCTGCCGCTCAGGCTAGCGGTCGGTACTGGCAGGCTTCTTGCAACTCCTGCGCGTGCGTGCGGGCAGCTCCGAAGACAGCGTTGACCGCGAACTGCAGGTCCACCGACCGTCCATCGGTGAATGCGACCGGCACATCGCACTGGGCGGTGATGCGGTGCTCCAGAAAGTCGAGCGGCTCATACTCCAGGGACTGCCGGTGCGGGTCGCGGATCGCGACCTGCCCGTTGACGGAGCGCACCACGCCCGACTCGTCCATCCATTCGTCGAGGTCGGGGATGAACTGCAGGACATCACTGCGTAGTTGGGTCGCGGCCCGGTTTCTGCGAACCAGACTCAGGCGCCCTCCGCGCCTGGGGACCCGCAGGCTGAGAGTGATGGCAGTGTCTGGGTGCCGCTGCCCGAAGCTGCGGAGCGAATGCCCCAGCTCGGATTGTGCGTTCAGAGCTCCGACACTGTCCGCCGGGGCACCCTCCAACTGCACGGTCAGCTCTGACACTGCTTCTATACGGTTCAGTTTTTCGCGGGCCCGCGCATGGATGACCGGCTTCAAAACGACCTCACCCCACGGGAGTCCAACGCCGTTCAACCACTTGGTGATGGCGCTGACCCGCGGTGCGGAGAAGCCGCCATGGAGGGTACCGATGATGTTCCCGTATGGCAGGAAGCAGAGGGTCGTCACGTGCACGACATCGGTGCCGGCCGCGAGCCGCAACGCTTCAATGGTGCCGTTGCTGTGATCGAGTTGGTGAGGCACCTCTCCAGTGATCTTAGCGAGGAGGAGATGATCCTCGGAGGTGGCTGCATCGACGGCCCCGATCAGCCGATCTTCACCACTCTGCACACTGCGTTCGTCAGGCGGTGCGGCCGAGATGCGGTCGAGGAAGCCCCGCCAGTCCTGAGGCTCCATGCGTGGCTGGTGGTTCTTGGCCTCGACGATCTCGAAGAAAAATACTGTGCGCTTGCGCATCGTTCCGGCCATTTCGCCTCCCCCTACTGCTGGCATGGCCCACATGATCGTAGGCACATTTGCCGAGGATCACCGAGCACCGTCCACAGATGGCCGAAAGTTACAGCCTGAGATGCGCCAACTACCGTGCGCGCAAGGGGAGTTTCACGCCCCAGGCCTTGTATGCGGCCTCCGATCTGGCAAGGTGATCGATCATTGGATTAGTTTCGAGAAGCCGTGATTCTCCGCCTCAGGCCAGTAGCACCGGCACACGTCGTACCGACGAGCGGATCCGGCTGCGAAAGGTGCGTGAACGGCGGTGGCGGCAGTAGGCGGCCCGGCGACCCCCAAGCCCGGCCAGCATCAGCCGAAGCGCTGGTACCAAACTCGGCCGTCCCCCTTTCCGTGGGAGCAGGCGGCTCTTGACCACATCAAGCAACGGATGCCGGTCACTGCCCCGCACTACTCGTGGTCGACCTTCTCCTTCACTGCCATGAGCGGCCGCATCAACGAGTGTGACCTGCTCATCGCCGTACCCCGGGGCCTGTATCTGGTCGAACTGAAAGGGCACCCCGGCCGGGTCGCGAACAGCGGCGACACCTGGAGCTTCCACGCCCCCGACGGCCGGATCCGTACGATCCGCAACCCTCTGCACCTCACCGACCTCAAGTCCAAGGAGCTGAAATCCCGACTCCAGGAAGCGGCCCGCGAGCTCTACCCGAGCCTCCGCGTCCCCCGTATCGACCCGGCCGTCTTCCTCTCCGACCCTCTACTCCAGAGCGAATTGGACACAGTTCAGCGCACCCATGTCTACGGACGTGACGGCGTCCGGAGCGGACTCCCGGGGATCTGGGACGAGTTCCTCAGCCTGCCGCCGGAGCGCGAGAACTGGCGGGTCAGGGAGGACTTCACCCGGCACCTGCCCGAGTTGATGAAGAAGATCGGGGTGCGGGCATCGACCGCTCACCTCGACTTCGGCGACGGCTGGAAGCTCGCCTCCCGCCCCCTGGACGCGGGCCCCACGTGGGAGGACCGGCTCGCCGAGCGCAAGGAGATGATCCACGAGGAAGGCCGGGTCCGGGTCTATCTCGTCGAGCAGCAGGCGAGCGAGGAAAAGCGGCGTTCTACGAGCCGTGCCGCCGAGCGCGAGTATCAGGTGCTTCAGGGCATCGCCCACCGAGGTATCGCCCAGGCCGTGGCCCTGCGCCAGCATCAGGGCGGTCCCGCTATCCTCTTCCGCCACCGGGAAAGCGATCTGCGGCTGGACAACTACCTTGCCGTGTACGGCGCGAAACTGACTGAAGCGGTACGCCGTGACATGGTGCGCCAACTCGCCGAGGCCGTCCGCTACGCCCACCGCCGCTCGCTCTATCACCGTGCGCTGGCGGCCCGTTCGGTATACGTCAGCGCACGCGAGAGCGGCAGCGACCCCGTTCTGCGAATCATCGACTGGCAGGCGTCCGCCCGCGACTTCGACACCACCTCACTGCGCTCGCTGGGCGAGAGTTCCTTCACTGGGGAGCACATCGAGGACGCCGCCCAGTGCTACCTCGCACCCGAGACCGACGCCGACTACCCGGACCCGGTGGACCTCGATGTCTTCGGCATCGGCGCGGTGGCGCACCACATCCTGACCGGGATGCCTCCCGCAGAGACCCGTACCGCGCTCAAGGAGCGACTCACGGCCGACGGCGGACTGCACATGTATGCGGTCAGCGACGCCATGGACGCCGGACTCGACGAGCTGGTCTACGCCGCCACCCGAGCCTCTGTCGACGACCGGCTGGACTCGGCCGACGCCTTCCTCAAGCAACTCGATGATGCCGAACAGGCCAGCGCCGCCCAGGCCGTCGCCGTGGAGGCCGACCCCCTCACTGCCACCCCCGGTCAGGCCGTCGACGGCGATTGGACCGTCGAGCGAGTCCTCGGCTCGGGTGCCACGGCACGTGCGCTGTATGTGACACGCGTTACCGAGGACGAGCGCGGCACAAGGGCGGTGGAAGAGCGGGTCCTCAAGGTCGCCCTGGACGCGGACAAGAACGAGCGTCTCGCCTCCGAGGCCACAGCCCTTCAACAGATCAGCAGCGGACGCATCGTCAAACTGTACGAAGGTCCGCGGACCATTGGCGGCCGGACCGTCCTTGCTCTGGAGTACGCGGGCCCCGAAACACTCGGCCAGCGGCTGGCCAGCCATGGGCAGCTGGGCTACGAGGAACTGGCGTCCTTCGGCGAGGACCTTTTCACCGCGCTGGACGACCTTGCGGCCAGAGGTATGCGCCACCGCGACCTCAAGCCTTCCAATCTCGGGATCAAGGTCCGGGACGACGACGAGCAGCAGCTCGTGCTGTTCGACTTCTCCCTGGCCAATGTCTCCGACCGGGACATCAAGGCGGGCACCCGCGGCTATCTCGATCCGTTTCTGGGCGATGCACGGCGTCCTATTTACGACGACTACGCGGAGCGGTACGCCGCCGCCGTCGTCCTGCACGAGATGGCCGCCGCCGAGCGCCCCATGTGGGGCAACGGCGCGGACGATCCGCTCACAGCGCTGAAGGACGAGCTACCGCTGCTCGCCGCCGACGCATTCGTGGGGGTTCTGAGGCCCGGTCTCGAAGCATTCTTCGAGCGGGCCCTGCACCGGGACGTCAACCGCAGGTTCGAGTCGCTGCGGCAAATGCGGGACGCCTGGCGGGCGATCTTCACCGAGGCCGACCGCACCCAGCCTCCGCCGACCACCGACACCGTCTCGATACTGGGGGCCGGCGGGCTGCCGGAGGGGCTCTCCGAGGACGACATCCGGGATCTGTATGCGGAGAGGGCGAAGCTCGGAACGACCCTCAGGGATGCGGGGCTGACCGAGCGGGCGGCGGCTGTGGCCGAGGAACTCGGCGCGGTGACAGTCCGCGAGCTACTGGATGTGCCGTTGCCCCGCTTCCGGGGCAAGCGCGGGATCGGCGCGGTCGTCAAGAAGGAGCTCAACCGACGACACCGTCAGTGGACGTCTGCCCTGCGGCCGAGGAAGCCCAAGGCCGTGGCCGTGCCGGTACAGCCCCCGGTGCCAGCGGCAGACGACATGCTCGGCGCCGAGCATGAGGCCCGGCAGAACGTGGAAAGGCTCGCCGCACTCCTCAACCCGGTATTGGCCGGCCGCAAGGACAACAAGCGGCCGCAGGTCGTCGCGGCCTGGCTCGGGCTCGATGGAAAAGCAGAGCCGGGCGCCTGGCCGACCAACCGGCAGGTTTCGGAATCCGTCAAGGCCTCCGAGTACACGGTCTCCAGGCACCTAGGATCGGCGATCGGCGAGTGGGCCTCTGCGGACTGGATGACCCTCCTGTGCGGTGAGCTGGTGGAAGCCGTCCAGGATGCAGGACGCGTGATGACCGCCCGCGAACTGGCCCGGGTGCTCAGCGCGGGTCATGGCTCCGAGAGCGAATCCACCGAGGGCACGGAGGCCGCCGCGCTCGCCGTCGTACGAGCCGCTGTCGCCGCCGAGACCCTCCTCACCGGCCGCGACGAGGACCATGAGCCCCGGCTCGCGCAGATGCGGCGGCGGGGGCGTCTGATCGTAGCCCTGGAGTCGCTGGACGGCTCCGACGATCCGACTTCCGATGAACTCGCCGCGTACGCCATTGAGTTGGGCGAGGCCGCCGAGAAGGTCGCTGCCGCCGAACCGCTACCTGACCGGGCCGCGGCGCTCCGCGACCTGCGTGCGGTGCGCACACCGGAAGGCATGGCCCCGCTCCCGGACGCCCGGCTCGTCACCCTGGCCGCAGCGACTTCGGTAGGTGCCGCGGCCTCGCCCCGGCTTGAGCTGTACCCCCGGACATTGGAGCTGTGGCGGGCCCTTCAGATCTCGCAGGCCGCGGCGGGTGTACGGCGCGAGGTCGGCATCAGCCTGGAGGGGCTGCTGGCTCGGCTGCGCTCTCGCTTCCCCGAGATGGTGCTGGGCAAGCCCACGTACATCGAGGTCGAGGATGCGCTCAAGAAGGCCGGCTTCCCGCTGACGTACGAGACGGCCGAGGCGCGCTTCAAGCCTCCGGTGCCGGTCTCGGCGGTGACCGGCAGCAGCTGGCTGTACTCCTCCACCGGCACGGTGACCGGAGCCTCTCGTGCGCTGGCGGCGGGAGCCGCCGCCGGGCGCGAGCCGTCGTTGCTGCTCGCCGCGAAGCTCGACTCCGCAGTACGGGAGGGCGGTTTCCTCGCACTGAACGTGCACGTCAAGCGGTTACGGGGTGAGACGGGTTCGGTTGCGGACGCGGTGGCCGAGGCATTCCCGGTCGTACCGGTGAGCCTGGCACGGGTCTTCCTGGAGGAGTTCCGGGCGCTGGCGGGAGAGCACGGCACGGACTGGTCCAAGGTGCTGGGCGCGGACACCCGGTACACAAGGAGCGGCGAACTCCCCGGCGGGCTGCGGTCGTTCGTGGTCCGGGTCTGGCCTCGCGTCGCTGCGCAGTTGGAGAAGACGGCCTCGCGGGAGCCGGGGACAGTGTTGTTCGTACATACATCTGGGCTGCTCGCGCACTACTACGAGGCGGGTGGGCACGACCTGCTGGTCGGCTTGCAAGCCGGTGCGCGCAAGCCAGGCGGGCGACCGCACGGACTGTGGTTGCTCACCCCTTCGCACAATCCGCAGGGCGGACCGGAGCTGGACGGTCGCACGGTAGAGATAACCGGCGGCGACGCGGAACGCGTGGTACTGACCGAGGGCTTCCTGAAGGACTTGGCCACCATCTGGGCCGCACATCGAGAGGGTTTGGGACAGTGAGCGCACGCGGTAGCGGCCAGGATGGATTACTGAAGGACCTCCGCAAGCAGGTCGCGCTCCTGGAGGACGACTTGCGGGCGCGCAGCGACTCGGAGGAGGAGTACCGGGACAGGCTCGCAGACGAGTACGCGCGCGCCTGCGCCGCCGGGCGGACAGCGGCCATGTACGAGGCATGGCGCGACGAACGGGTCATGCAGGTCGCGGCAGCGTGGGTGCTGGGATGCGTCTTCGTCCGATTCTGCGAGGACAACGGGCTAATCGCGCGTCCGTGGCTAGCAGGTGTCGGCGAGCGGCTCAAGGACGCAGAGGACCACGACACGGCGTTCTTCGCCGCGAACCCGGAAAAGAATGACCGTGACTGGATCATCGCGGCGTTTGATCATCTTGCTGGCACCAACCCGACGGTGGCGGGGCTCTTCGACCGCGTGCACAACCCATTGTGGGAGATCTCGCCTTCGTATGAGGCAGCAACGGCGTTATTGAAGTTCTGGCGGCGGGTTGGTTCGGGCGGCGAGATCGTGCACTCGTTCGTGAACGAGGACTTGGACACTCGATTCCTGGGTGACCTATATCAGGATCTGAGCGAGCACGCGAGGAAGACGTACGCGCTGCTCCAGACCCCGGTGTTCGTGGAGGAGTTCATCCTCGATCTGACATTGGAGCCGGCGGTGAAGGAGTTCGGTCTAGAGCCCGTCGTCTCCCTTGTCGACGGGCACGGCATCGTACGGGAACTCCCCGCAGGCCTGCGCACGATCGACCCGGCGTGCGGCTCTGGGCACTTCCTGCTGGGGATGTTTGAGCGGCTGCTGGAGAAGTGGCGCGACTTCGACAAGGGCGCGGATGACTGGACGCTGATCCGGCGGGCGCTGGATGCAGTGCACGGGTGCGACAAGAACCCGTTCGCAGTGGCTATCGCGCGGTTCCGGCTGATGATTGCCGCGCTCAAAGCGGCGGACGCGAAGCGGCTGGACACGGCTCCCGGGTTCCGGATCAACCTGGCCGTGGGGGACTCTTTGCTTCACGGACGCGGAGCCCCAGGGGTTCGCCAGGGGCTGTATTCCGATCATGAGCAGTTCTTCTACACCACCGAAGACATATACGACTTCACGAAGAGTTGCGACCTACTCGGGAGAGGTTCGTACCACGTTGTAGTCGGCAACCCGCCTTACATCACAGTAAAGGATAAGCAGGAAAACCTGGCCTACAGGGAACGGTACGACACGTGCGCAGGAACGTACGCGTTGTCGATACCGTTCGCGCAGCGGATATTCGAGTTAGCGGTGCGCACCAGCGGGTCAGAGCGCGCGGCAGGATTTACGGGCCAGATCACGGCAAACTCCTTCATGAAACGCGAGTTCGGAAGAAAACTGATCGACTGGTTCCATCAAAAAGTTGACTTGACACATGTCATCGACACTTCCGGCGCCTACATTCCGGGGCACGGGACGCCAACGGTTATCTTGGTTGGGCGAAATCGCACGGCCTACCAAGAAGATTTAGTCCGTACTGTCATGGGAATACGCGGCGAACCCTCGCAGCCGGATGACGCATCAAGCGGTCTCGTCTGGTCCGCCATTTATCAGCAGATCGATCAACCTGGCAGCGAGAGCGAATGGGTCTCGTCAGTCGATTCTGCACGTAATCAGCTCGCAGAGTATCCATGGTCCCTAAGCGGTGGCGTGGCTGGGGAAATCGCCGAGGAGATCGCATCAGGACGGCAGAAGCTGGGCTCCAGGGCTACCAGCATCGGGCGAACCACAGCAACTGGCGCCGATGATGCCTTTTTCCTCCCGGACGTAAGTACCGCACGACGCCTCAGGGACCATTCGGCAATTCGAACGCTGATCACGGGTGACGTCGTTCGAGATTTCAGATTCACAGATTCGGTCGCAGTTCGTAACCCTTATTCAGGCCCAGAAAACCGACAGACCATCAATTCGGACCACCATCTCATCAAACACAGTTTATGGCCCTTCCGAACTCAATTATCGAAGCGCGTCATCTTCGGCAAAACTATAATCGAGAACGGTTACCCTTGGTATTGCCATCTCGAGAACTATTCGAGCAAGCTCACAACCCCGAAGGGAATATCCTTCGCCTTCGTTGCCACGCATAATCACTTCACTCTCGACACCCAGTCGCGCTTATTTAATCGTTCCGCGCCGGTGATCAAACTGCCGGATAGTGCGAGCGAGGACGAGTACTTGGCACTGTCGGGAGTACTCAATTCGTCGGCAGCATGCTTCTGGCTCAAGCACGTCTGCCACGACAAGGGTAGCCAGTCCGGCACCGGTGGCTTCATGCACGATGAATGGGAACGCTTCTACGAATTCGCCGGGGCTAAACTTCAGGATTTCCCCCTGCCCGACCGGCTTCCTCTATCCCTCGGCCGCATCCTCAACTCTCTCGCTCAAGACGTCGCCATTCACGAGCCCTCGGCCATATGCGCCGCGGACGAGCCGCCCACGCCCATCCGCCTCGATGCCGCCCGGGACACCTGGACCCGCGCCCGCCAGCGCATGGTCGCCCTCCAGGAGGAGCTCGACTGGGTGGTGTATCACTCCTACGGACTCCTCGCTGACGACGAGGTAGCCCGACTTACAGCCTCCTCGCTCAGCACCATTCCCCAAGTGAGCCTCGGAGAGCGGGCATTCGAGATCGTATTGGCTCGGAAGCAAGCAGCTGGCGAGGCTGAGACTGTGTGGTTCGGGCGGCACGGCTCCACCCCCATCACCGAGATCCCAGCCCACTGGCCGGACTGGTACCGGGATATCGTGCAGGCCCGCATCGACACCATCTCCGCCCGCCACGACATCGCGCGCATCGAGCGTCCCGAGTGCAAGCGCCGCTGGGCCACTGACCCCTGGGAAAAGCAGGAGAAGGCCGCTCTGCGGACCTGGCTACTCGACCGGTGCGAGAACAAGTCCCTCTGGTTCCACATCCTCAATGACTTCGAGCAACCCCGCACCCTCACCATCGGCCAGCTCGCAGACGAACTCGAAAGGCTCCCGTACGCGGACGCGATCCGCAACACTGCTTCGCTTTACGCCGCCCATCTTGGCAAGCCGAACCTCTCCCTCGCCCAAGTCCTCCAAGATGTGGTCGACGCGGAGCACGTGCCCTATCTCGCCGCGTACCGCTACAAGGACACCGGACTTCGCAAGCGCTCGCAGTGGGAGGACGTCTGGGACAAGCAGCGCAAGGAGGACCGCACCGGCGAGCACCTCGACATCGCCGTACCCCCCAAGTACGCCTCCGCGGACTTCACCAGGCAGTCCTACTGGTCGAACCGCGGAAAGCTGGACGTCCCCAAAGAGCGCTTCGTGTCCTACCCGGACGCGAACCCGGACTCCGACCCGACCCTCCTGCTCGGCTGGGCCGGCTGGGACCAACGCGACCAGGCCACTGCCTTGCTGAACATCGTCACCGAGCGCCGCAAACAGCAGGACTGGCCCGCCGAGCGCCTCGCACCGCTGCTCGCCGGAATCGCGGAACTGATGCCGTGGCTTCGGCAGTGGTTCGGAGACGCGGACGACGAGTGGGGCGAGGAGTCGGCAGCCGAAGAGTTCCAGAGCTTCCTGGACGGGGAGTTGGCACGCGAACAGCTCACCCCAGCCGCACTCACCGACTGGCGTCCAGCGAATGCGACCCGTGCACGCAAGACGAAGAAAACGGCAACGACGGCCATGAAGAAGGCGACGGAAGACGATGAGTAACAGTGGCAGCGACCTCTACCTCCGGGACGTGCTGGACCTGCCTGAGTCCGTGCTCGCCGGGTCATTCAAGGTCGAGCTGTCCGGCGGCTTCGATCAGACCGCCGAGCGAGTGCGCGAGTATGTGGTCACCCCGCAGCTGGAACAGTCCCTCCGTCGGGCGCTGAAGATCGTTGAGGCGTCCGTGCGTGCGGGGTCGTCCAACGCCGCGTATCTTCACGGCTCGTTCGGCTCCGGCAAGAGCCACTTCATGACCGTGTTGCACGCCATCCTCTCCAACGCCCCGGCCGCCCGCACCAAACCCACACTCCAGCCGATCATCGCGGACCACGACACATGGCTGCGGGACCGGAAGTTCCTGATGGTGCCGTTCCACCTGGTCGGCGCGACGGACCTCGACTCGGCGATCCTCGGCGGCTATGTCGCCACGGTTCGGCGGCTGCACCCGGACTCACCTGTGCCGCCGGTCTACCGGGCGGACGCGATGTTCGACGACGCCCTCCGCCAGCGGGAGTTCTTCGCGGACGACGCGCAGTTCGTACGCTGGCTCGGTAACCCCACGCTGCCGGAGGACACGAATACCGCCCCACAGCAAGCCGCCGACGACGAAAGCGACCTAGAGGACCTCGACGTCAAGGAGGCCCCGAAGGTCTGGACCCCGGCCCTCCTCGACCTGGCCTTAACATCCGCCCCCGGCGAGCAGGTCCGCGACTGGCTGGCGTCCGCACTGCTCTCCGGCCCGTACTCCTCGTACTCCCGTGGCGCGCTCGGCGCGAAGAACGCCTTCCTGCCCCTCGAAAACGGGCTGGACATCATCAGCCGGCACGCCAAGTCCCTTGGCTACGACGGGCTGATCCTCTTCCTCGACGAGCTGATCCTCTGGCTCCAGGCGCATCTGCGCGAGCGGACCTTCGTCAATGACGAGGTCAACAAACTGGTCAAGCTGATCGAGTCCGGCACGGGTGGCCGCGCGCTGCCGGTCGTCTCCTTCATATCCCGCCAGCGCGACCTGTCCGAGCTGATCGGCTCGGACGCAGTTGGCGCGGAGGCAAAGAACCTGGAGCAGCAGGTCAAATACCTGGCGGGCCGTATCGATCCAATCAGCCTGGAGGACCGCAACCTCCCGGAGATCATCAAGGAGCGGGTCCTCAAGCCGAAGGACGATGCCGCCAGGGCCGTACTTGAAGCGGCCTTCGCCCGGGTCGAGACATCCAACCAGTCAGTACGCGATGTGCTCCTAGACGCCAACGGCGCCACCCATGCCGACTGGGCCGACTTCAAGGCGCTTTACCCGGTCTCGCCCGTCCTCCTCAACGTCCTGGTCGCGCTCTCTGGCGCTCTCCAGCGCGAGCGCACCGGCCTCAAGCTGCTCCAGCAGATGCTCTACAAGAGGCGCGAAGACATGAAGGTCGGCGAGTTGATCCCGCTGGGCGACCTGTGGGACGTACTGGCCGAGGGGATGGGAGAGGCGTTCACGGACCGGCTGCGCAGCGAGGCGGAGGCGGCAACTCGCTTCCACGGCAAGGTAAAGGAGCATCTGCTGCAGAAGTACGGCTCCCCGGACGACACCAAGTTCAAGGCCGACGACCGGTTCGTCAAGACGATGCTGCTCGCCTATCTCGCCCCCGAAGTGCCTGCCCTCGCCCGGCTGACCGGGCCGCGCCTTTCCGCGCTCAACCACGGCTCGATCCGCTCCCGCACCGGGCAGGAGGACCGGATCGTGGTCAAGCGGATGCAGGAGCTCCAGGCGCAGTTCCCCGGCGAGCTGCGCAGTGACGGCAACGACGTGGACCCGGTGTTCACGCTGCATCTGTCCGACCTGGATGTGGAACCGATCCTGGACAGCGTCGGCGAGAAGGACACTCTCGGTGCACGCAAGCGGTGGGTGCAGGAGTGGCTGTGGCGGGAACTGGTGATTGCCGACAACGGCACCCTCGTCGCCGACCGCGAGGTCGTCTGGCACGGCACCCGGCGGACGGCCGAGTTCGTCTTCGAGAACGTGCGCGATACGCAGATCCTCCCCGACACACAGTTCGAGCCGTCCGCGCCGGACCGGATCCGTTTCGTCATCGACTATCCCTTCGACGATGACGACAAGGGCTTGCCCAGCGCGGACGAGAACCGGGTCTTCCGGTTGCAGCGGGAGAAGCCGGATGCGCCGACCGTTGTATGGCTGCCGTCCTTCCTCTCCGCTCAGCGGGGGACCCAGCTCGGCCGGCTCCTGAAGATCAACTACCTGCTGGAGCGCGACCGGTTGAAGGACTTCGCAACCCATCTGTCCTCCGATGACCAGGTACGTGTCAAACATCAGTTGGAGGCGCAGCGCGAGACCCTCGTCTCGCAACTGGGTCAGGTGCTGCACCAGGCGTACGGGATCGCCAAGGCCAACGAGACCGACCTTGGGGCCCAGGTCACCGAGGGGAAGCACGTCCACTCGCTGTATGCCGGACACGTTCCGCAGCTCCAGGGCGGCGGCGCCTTCAAGTACAACTTGCTGAAGCTCGCCGATGGCCTGCTGGACGCGATGTATCCCAAGCATCCGAACTTCGACCGCCAGGAGAGCCGCAAACCGGTCACTCCCGCGAAGTTCAAGATGGCGTACGGGTGGATCGCGAAGGCTATGGACGACGGCTCGCGCCGGGTCGTGGTCGACAGCCGCGAACTGACGGATGTGGCGCGGATTGTGCATCCCTTGGAGTTGGGTGAGGTGCACGACGGGCCGCTGAACGTCTCCACGGACTGGCGCCGTCACATCGACCAGCAGGCGGCCAAGCACGGCGCGAAGGGCGACTTTCCGGTCGAGGACATCCGCACCTGGATCGCCGAGCTCGGCTGGACGGGCCTTGACAAGCTGGTCTCGAACCTGGTGATCGCGACGTACGCGCTGCTCTCCGACCGCTCCTGGATCTACCGTGGCAAGGCCGAACAGGCCCCTGCGCTCGACCAGTTCGGTCCCGGCTGGGCACTGCGGGCGCAGGAGCGGCCCAGCGAGGACGAGTTCACAGCGGCGCACACGCGGGCCGCCGCACTGTTCGGCACGAGCGTGCCGCAGGTGCTGTTCACCAGGAATGTCAACGCGCTCGCGGCGGATGTTCGTGCGAAGGCCGAGGAGCGCGAGGCTGCTGTCAATGGGCTGCGGCGCGCACTGACCCGGTACCGAAGTGCCCTCGGCATCAGCGGGGAGGCGCTGAGCGCCCGCGAGCAGTCGGTGCGGGACGCTGCCGATCTGCTGGCGCGGATCAAACAGAACCTAGAGGCGACACCGCTCGCGCGGGATCTGGCGGCTGCGACATATCTGAGCACCGATGTGGTGCTGGCCAAGACGATGTCCTCGGCGCAGCGGGTACTGGAGGCGCTGGAGCATACCGACTGGGATCTCATCGACAGCGTACGCAAGTACACCGGGCGCGGGGACGGTCTGGCCGACCGGTCCGGGCTGCTGCTCGCCGAGATCGCGGACGCGGCAGGGGCCGACGAGTTCGACACGGATCTGGCCCCGGTACTGAGCAGCGCGCGCGGCCAGGCCGTGGCTCTGATCAACGAGGCAGCGCGGCTCAGCACGGTGACACCCGTGGCGCCCGTCGCGCCCCCGCCGCCCGAGCCTGTCGAGTCGGAGGCGATCGTCCCCCCTGCCCGGGCCGAGGACGACAGGCCGACCACGCACAGTCAGTCGCCATTGCCGTCCACGCCGACCACGCCGACAACCACCCGGCGGTCTCGGCGAGTGAAGGCCACGGACAGCGAAAGTGTCCTGGAAGCCGCACTCAGCAGGGCCCTGGCCGACGTACAGGGCGAGATCCGGGACTATGCGGCCGCGCACCCGGGCGTCGAGATCGAGATCAACTGGCAGGTGCTGCACGCGACTCAGGGCGACAGCGCGAGCGTGCCGGGCGGCGAGGACTGATGGGAGCCACAGTGCCCGAACTCGACCAGCGGGTCGTTACCGGGCTACTCACCACGCGCCTTGCCCACACGAAAGGCCGGCGGCTTGTGCTGGTCCACGGGAAGTACGCGTCCGACGGGCCCACGGAGTTCACCGTGCCGATCGGCGACGGCGAACGGCGCAGGGTTCGGGTCACGCACACCACTTCGGTGCTTGGCCTCACCGATGCCTGGCAGTCTCATCTGGCCACCGAGGGCGCGGACCTGCTGGTGGTCACCACTGATGTGCACGGTGACCGGATCGGCCTCGATCTGCTGGGCGAGATGGTGCGTTCGCAGATCATCGCCGTCGACGAGGCCGACATCGTCAAGCAGCTCTTCGGCGCCGCAGACCTCGACCCGCGGATGCGACGGGACCCGTGGCTGTGGCTGCCCGGCGCGCTGATCGTCGCCGAACCGGTGGGCGGCTGGCCGCAGCACGGGGCCGTGCTCACCCTGGACGCGGCGATGCGAGCCCTCGTCGGGGTGCGGCTCGGGCTTGAGGGCGTCTTCGAGGGTGGGGCATCGGTGGACGTCGATGCGCTGCTCACCTGGTCCCGTACGCCCGGCGGCCCGGAGCGCTTTGCCGCGCTGCCCGAAGCCGAACAGCAGGGCATCACCGACTGGCTGGCACAGAGCGCGGGCGAGGCCGCCCCTGTACTGCTGCGGCTCGCGCTCCGCGGCCGGGGGACCGAGGCAACCGCGCTCGGTGTGCTGGCGTCCGTCATGACCGGAAAAGCCGCGTCGGCCGACGCGGCCGTCGCACTGGGTACGGTCTTTGGCATGGTCGGTTCCCGGCCCTCCGAACTCCGCGCCTACGCACGGGCGGTGGAAGGCACGCTGACCCGCTGGATCGGTGAGGCGGCGGGGCGGGGGCCGCAGAGCATCGATGCCCGGCAGCGGGTGCTCGACGTACTGCTCCAGGCCGACGAGCTGGCGGGCAGCGCCCATCTGACATCTGCGCTAGCCGACAACCCGTTTCTTCCCTCCGGCTTCCAGTCACGACTGCATCGGCTGGCCGAGGCGCTTACTGAGGAACCGGAGGAGGCACAGGCAGCCTGGGATCACGTTCAGGAGCATCATCTCGCCGCCGACTTCTATCCGAAGCGGGTCGAGCTGGCGCGCATGGCGGTACGGCTGAGGCACTGGCTGGACGGGCAGGAGCCTGTGGTGTCCTCGGTCGACCAGGCCGTGCACACACACGTCGCCGACTGGGGGTGGGTGGACCGGGCGCTGGCCCAGCTGTGGGTGGGCGACGCCGAGGCCGAGGCCGCTCTGGTCGAGGCGTACCGCACCGTGCACGACGCGGCGCGACGGCGGCGAGCGGTGCTCGACGAAGCCTTCGCGGCCGAGCTCGGGCCGTGGACGCAGCACGCAAGTGCTGCGCAGCCCGGTGGAGTGCTGCTCATCGAGGACGTACTGCGGACGGTCGCCTTGCCGCTGGCAGCCGAGCGGCCGCCGCTGGTGCTCGTCCTGGATGGGATGAGTAGCGCGGTCGCGGCTCAGCTCGGCGAAGAGCTGACAGGTGTGGGGCGGTGGCGCGAACTGTCCGGCGGGGGGCGGAGGGCGGCCGCGGTCGCGACGATTCCGTCGGTGACGTTGCTCAGCAGGGCCACACTCTTGTGTGGGCGTCCGGTGTCGGGCGGGCAGAGCGTGGAGAAGGAGGGATTCGCCGCTTTCTGGCAGGAGAACGGGCATGCTGCAGCCCTCTTCCACAAAAACGAGATTCCCGGGCCTGCGGGGCACCTGCTCGATCCGCGGCTGGTCGCGGCGATCGCCTCGGACGCCGTGGTGGGTGTCGTTCTGGACGCCGTCGAAGAGAGCCTCGACCACGGCCAACGGAGTTCACTCGCGGACTGGGCTGTGAACCGTGTTAAGTACCTCCCCGAGCTACTCAACTCTGCGCGTGGGCAAGGGCGTCCTGTGGTGCTGGTGTCCGATCACGGCCATGTGCTGGACCGGCAAGGGTCCGAGGTGGGACCGGTGGATGCTGAGGGTGTTGAGTCGGCCCGCTGGCGTACCGGGACGACGGTCAGTGAAGGCGAGGTCGTGCTGGACGGACCGCGGGTGCTGGAGAACGGCGGCCGCGTCACCGTGCCCTGGTCGGAGGAGATCTGCTATACCCCGCGCAGAGCCGGGTACTACGGCGGTGCGGCGCTCGCCGAGATGACGGTGCCGGTGCTGGTGCTGGCGCCGTCTGCCGACCTCGCGCCCGTGGGGTGGGCCGAGTTGCCGCGTGAGTCCGTGCAACCGTCGTGGTGGGAGGCGAGTACCGCACTGGCGCCGGTGACGGCTCCCGCTCCCGCACCGTCCTCCAAGCCTGTGAGGAAAACGCCGTCAGCCAAGCCGAAGGCCCGGCCGCAGGAGGGTGAGCTCTTCACCGACGACGCGGTCCCGGTTCCCGTGGCCAAGGCAGCGCCCGCCGTGCCGGCTCCGCACACGCTCGGCCGCCAGATCGTCGACACCAAGATCTACGAGCAGCAGGGCAAGTTCGTCCGCAAAACCCCTGACCGCAAGGTGGTGGCCGCCGTCATCGACGCACTCGACGCTTCGGGCGGCACCCTCTCGCTCGCGGCAGTCGCCGCCGCCGCTGTCGCTTCGGGCGGCCGCACGCACACCCGCCCCGAGGGCTTCGTCACCGTGCTGACCCGGCTGCTGAACATCGAAGGCTACGAGGTCGTCAGCCTGATCGACTCCCGGACCCGGGTCCGGCTCAACCGCGACACACTGCGCGAGCAATTCGAACTGCCCAAGGGGAGCGCATGAGCGCCGCACCCGTGAGCGCGGCCCGCCGACGCGAGGTCATTGACGCGTTGCGACGCGGGACCGTACCCCAGTCCGGCCTCGATCTGTTCGCAGTCGGCCTGGAACGCTTCAGGCCCGCGCTGGACGAGCGGATCGCCACGATCACGACAGGCGGCGCGGCATTCCACGCAATCCGCGGCGAGTACGGGTCCGGCAAGACTTTCTTCGCCCGCTGGCTCGCCGAACGGGCAAAGCGGGCGGGGCTCGCCGCCGCCGAGATCCAGATCTCGGAGACGGAGACGCCCCTTCACAAGCTGGAGACGGTCTACCGGCGGCTCACCGAACGGCTGACCACCGCGACAGAACCTGCCAGCGCCCTGCGCTCGGTGATCGACGGATGGTTCTACACCCTTGAGGAGGAGGTGAACGAGGCACAGCCCGAACTCGCCGAAGACAGCGCGGCGTTGGAGGCGGCCGTCGAAGCCCTGACGGAAGAGCGGCTGCGTGCCGTCGCCCAGACCACCCCCGCCTTCTCCGCCGCACTGCGCGGCTACCGCAAGGCCACCCTGGACGGAGACGCGGCGACCGCGGAGGCTGTCATCGCCTGGCTCGGCGGCCAGAAGTCGGTCGCCGCTTCCGCGCGGCGCACAGCCGGCGTGCGCGGAGACCTCGACCACTTCGCGGCGCTCGGCTTCCTCCAGGGGCTGCTCACCGTGCTGAAGGACTGCGGGCATCCCGGACTTCTGGTGGTCCTCGACGAGATCGAGACCCTGCAGCGGGTGCGGGGAGATGTACGGGAGAAGGGGCTGAACGCCCTGCGGCAGCTACTCGACGAGATCGACGCAGGCCGCTTCCCCGGTCTCTTCCTGGTGATCACCGGCACCCCTGCCTTCTACGACGGGCAGCAGGGCGTTCAGCGGTTGCCCCCGCTCGCCCAGCGACTGGCCACTGACTTCTCCACCGACCCGCGCTTCGACTCGCCGCGTGCAGTGCAGCTGCGCCTGACCGGTTTCGACCTCCAACGACTGGGTGAACTCGGGCGTTCTGTAAGAGACTTGTATGCAGGAGCGGCCCGGAATCCTGAGCGTGTCGCCTCGCTCGTCGACGATGGGTACGTGGCAGAGCTGGCCACCGCGATGACGGGAAGGCTCGGCGGGCGGGCCGGGATCGCGCCGCGTCTGTTCCTGCGCAAGCTCGTCGCGGACGTACTGGACCGGGTGGACGAGTTCGAGGATTTCGACCCGCGTAAGCACTACGCGCTGACGTTGAACGCCGACGAGCTGAGCGAGGTCGAGCGCAACGCGGCGGCGGACAGCGCCGACGAGATCGAGCTGGAGCTGCCGTGACGGGCGCCCCCGAGCCGTTGGATCGATTGCACCCCGGGCTGGTCCACCACATCGTCAACACCCTGGAATGGCCCGGGCTTCGCCCGCTTCAGGAAGAGTCGATCGAACCGCTACTGGACGGCTCGGATGCTGTACTCCTCGCTCCGACCGCAGGCGGAAAGACCGAGGCCGCGTCGTTTCCTCTGTTGTCGAAGATGGCGGCGGAGAACTGGACAGGAACGTCCGTCCTGTACGTCTGTCCTCTCAAAGCGCTGCTGAACAATCTTCTGCCACGTCTGGAGACGTACACCTCCTGGCTGGGACGGACTGCTGCCTTGTGGCACGGAGATGTCTCACAGCCACGTCGTAAGAAAATCCTGCGCGACCGCCCGGACGTACTGCTGACAACACCCGAGTCTCTGGAAGCGATGCTGGTCAGCACGAACGTCGACCATCGGGCCTTCTTCTCCGGGCTGAGGGCGATCGTGGTGGACGAGGTGCATGCCTTCGCAGGGGACGACCGGGGCTGGCACCTGCTGGCCGTGCTCGAACGGCTGGAGCGGGTTGTCGGGCGTCCGGTGCAGCGGATCGGGCTCTCCGCAACGGTGGGCAACCCGGAGCAACTGCTCACCTGGCTGCAAGGCTCGGGAAGCGGACAGCGCACAGCGCAAGTCGTCGCCCCGCATCTGCGCGAGGAAAAACCCGTACTGCCGCCACCCGGCGACGTCCAACTCGACTATGTGGGGTCGCTGGAGAACGCAGTCACAGTAATCGCCGCCCTGCACCGCGGCGAAAAACGACTGGTGTTCTGCGAATCGCGCCGCCAGGTCGAGAAACTCGGCGAAGGCCTGCGGGCGAAGGGTGTGACCACGTTCTTGTCACACGCCTCATTGTCGGTGGATGAGCGGCGGCGGGCGGAAGAGGCATTCGCCGACGCACGGGACTGCGTGATCGTCTCAACCAGCACATTGGAACTCGGCATCGACGTAGGCGACTTGGACCGTGTCATCCAGATCGACGCGCCCGGCACCGTGGCCTCCTTCCTCCAGCGCCTCGGCCGCACCGGCCGACGGCCCGGCTCCACCCGCAACTGCCTCTTCCTCACCGTCGACGAGGACGGCCTGCTCAGTGCGGCAGCCCTGCTCCTGCTGTGGTCGCGCGGCTGGGTGGAACCTGTCGTAGCCCCGCCTGAACCCCGGCACATCGTCGCCCAGCAAGTACTGGCCCTCTGCCTGCAGGAACACCGCGTGGGAGACCGGCTCTGGCAGGAATGGTGGGGCGGGCTCGGCCCCTTCGGTCCCTCAGCCGAGCCCATCGTTCGTCACCTGCTCGACGAGGGGTACCTGGACCGGGACGGAGGCATGTTGTTCATCGGTCCCGAGGCTGAACGCCGCTTCGGCTACCGGCACTTCATGGATCTCACCGCGGTCTTCACCGCTCCCCCGGAATTCGCGGTCCTGTCGGGCCGTACCGAAATCGGCACGACCAATCCCGCATTGCTCACCGAAGAGGTGCCGGGCCCAAGGCGCCTGCTCCTCGCCGGGCGGAGCTGGCAGGTGACCTACATCGATTGGTCCCGCCGTCGATGTTTCGTCGAACCGGTCGAGAGCGGCGGCAAGGCGCGGTGGGATGGAGCGGGCTCGGGCCGAAGCGCCTCGTACGAGCTGACCCGCGCTGCACGGGAGGTATTGCTCGGCGCCGATCCGCCGGTTTCCGTCACCCGACGCGCGGAGGCTGCGCTCGCCCAGGCCCGTGAGGACAGCGCGGAACTGGTCCACCCCGACGGAACAGTGATCGTGCGAGGCGGGCATGACACCAATGTGCGCTGGTGGACCTGGGCCGGCTACCGGGCGAACGCCACCCTCGCCGCCACGCTCACCACGGTCGCCGATCCGCTCCAGCGGCCCACCGACTCCTGCATCCGGCTCCGCGAGGACGTGACGCCCTCGGAATGGAAGAAGGCCACTTCCGAGGCCGCTGATCAGCTGTGTCTACCCTCAGTGGACTCCCGCGCGTTGAACGGCCTCAAGTTCAGTGCCGCACTGCCACCTCGCCTTGCGGAAGCGACGCTTGCCGCACGTCTGGCGGACCTCCAAGGTGCAGCCGCTACCTTGCGAGAGACGTCCACGTTCAGCAAGCCTCGTGGGTAGTAGCGGTTCCTCGCGGATACCGCGCCCGGTACCGCATCGACGACCGACAGCGGTCAGGCCGAGGCGATCCGTGCCGCGATGCTTGGCACGAGCCGCTGCTCAGACAGCCGGCCTGTCTTCCCGAGGGCCTGCACAGCCAGGTTCAAACAGCGCCAGTGCGAACATCAAATTCCTTGAGTCCTGGGAGCCGGACTGTGAATCGCCCCGGGATGCGAACGTCGGCCGCACAGCGGAGCTACGCAGAATCGGGATCACCCACCTGCCTGAAACCTGAGTGCGTCAGCAGCCACTCGCCAACAGGTCGACACCGGCTCCGTACACAAGACCGTCACCCATCTGGCGTTAACGGTCTGAACTGGGCTCTGGCACAGATCTTGTGGAGTCGTCGCAAAGCGTCACCCGGCAGGTCGATTCGCGGGCGTGCTCACACCTGTTCCTGGTAGACCCTGATTTCCGTGGGATGGAAATTGCGGACGATCGTCCAGAATTCGTGAAGCCCGAGGCCATCAACCCAGCGGTCGAGTTCGTCGTCCGTGTCGTGGAAGAACCAGGACTCGAAGTGCCCCAGTGCCCGAAGTTGAGGGGCGGGTTCGTACCGAAGTTCGCAGTGGAGCTGGATGTAATGATCATGCTCGCCTGAGGCGTCGTTGACCTCGAACTGTCGGGCAAAGTCCAGCGTGAAGGCAGGCGGTCCCTCGAAGGTGTGGGTCCCGTACTGGCAGAGCAGGCCATCTGCGTCGGGTGCGTTCGCGGTGTCGAAGCGTTGCGAGCCGAAGCGTACGAACCTCAGCCACACTTCGTCCAAGTCCAGTTCGGCGAGAGGCTGTTGTCCAGGGCTCAGTTCATGCCGAAGTCGCTCCTGGGCCTGCTCTATGGGCGGTCTCCTCGACATTCCTGTCCTTCTCGGTCTCGAGGGAATCTGACGTCTCGTGGCGATCTTCTCAGCCCGTCACAGTCGCTGGCGTGGCCAGGGTTGGCTGCAGAGCCTGTGGCGAGACGCTATTGGAGCAGGATCATCTTGCGGAGGAGTTCGAATCCGGCACGGCCGTAGAGCTGTCTCTTGATCTTCTTGATGCGGTTCACGGCGCCTTCTGTGCCGCCGGAGCTCCAGTGCACGGTGAGTCCGGCGATCACAGCTTCGAGGTCGGTGGTGAGTCCGTGGGCGAAGCCGGTCATCCCCGGCAGCCGTGCGGCGCGGGCGGTGCTGATCCAGTCCGGCAGTTCGGCGCCGGTGCGCAGGGCGAGCATCTGGGTGAAGGCGCGTACGAGTTGGTGGGTTTGATCCAGCCCGGGGCAGGCGTCGAGGACGGCCTTGAGCTGGCTGGTTTCGTCTTCGGTGAGGGTGTCGGGGTGGCGGGTGATCCAGCCGACGACAGTGCGCACGGACGGCGCCGCAGCGGTCGGCGCGGGTACATCGGGCCACTCCAAGCGGCTGCGGGCCCAGTCTCGCAGGCTGCTGTAGGGCACCCGGTGACCACGGACGGCGAGTTCCTCGCGCAGGTCCTTGATAGTGATCACGCCGTCGGTGTCGTCGATGCGCCGTTGCAGGTAGGACTGGTGCACGTCGAGGTGGCTGGAACGGGTTCGGCGTCCGGTGACCATGTCTTGCCAACGAGCGGCCCGTGCGTATCGCTGGACGGTGTGCCGTCCCCAGCCGAGGTGGCGGGCGATGGCCCGCAGCCCCATTCCCTCCCTCAACAGGCCGTGGACCAGGGCACGATGGGCCCGCATCCGCTCGGCCCTGCGGCCGGCGGGCAGCTCGATCTCGGCGGTCCGTGTGTTGGTGGTCGCAGGATCCGGTGGTGGAGCGGCGGTGCGCAGGCAGTCGCGATGCGCTGCGACGCACTTCTCGACGGCCTGGTTGAGGTTCTGGAGAATATGGAACCGGTCCGCGACCTGCAGCGCGTTCGGGGCGCCGAGCGCGGCGCCCTCGGCATACGCCCCCGCACGGTCCCTGCAGATCACTTCTACTCCTGGATGTGCCCTCAGCCAGGCCGCCAGCGGCGCGGCCTCGCGGCCGGGCAACACATCGATGGGGTTGTGCCGTTCACCGTCCGTGATCACGGTGGCGTACGAGTGGCCGCGGCGGGTGGCGAAATCGTCGACCCCGACCGCCTGCGGTGTGTTGAACTGCGGGTCCGGCAAGGCCATCACCCGGCGCAGAAGCGTCATCCGCCCGGCACCGAGGCTCCGTTGGGCCGCCAGCCTCGCGCCGGCCCGTCCGGCCAGTGCGAGCCCGATACGCTCCAAGACGCGGTCGAGCCGGGTGGTGAAACGCGCGTACGGGCAGGTCAGCCGTATGAACGGTTCAGCGAACGTGCGTCGAAGACAGGCCCTCGCGTCACAGACGAAGCGCCGGACCTTAAGCAGGATCACGACACTCCGCTCGCCGAGCGGGAGATCCCGCAGTCTGCGCTGATAGGAGCCGTGCACTCGCTCGGAATGGTGGCCGCAGTCTGGGCAGGCCGCACCGGCTTTGCTGCCTCTGGCCACGATCTCGACCGTCCCGAAGGCGGTGGCTACCTGCTCGACGTCCACCTCGTCGATCCCGTCGAACACGAGCGCTTTCCAGAATGGTGCGTCGGCCTGCATGAACGGAACCGTCACTGACGACCGCTCAAAAGTGCGGAGCTCCGCACCTACTTGATGGAGCGTCAGCAACCACTGTTCGGCGGCACGGCGCACGCCGTCTCACGCACGAGCAGCCCACCACATTCGAATTGCGGGGTGAGCGGATGGATCCAGTTGCCGGGGGCGAGATGGCGGATCAGCGCGGGTGAGGTCGTGGCCGTGGTCCAGGCGGACGAGCCACGCCTGCTTCTCGGACACTCACGCCCGGCTGGAGAGAGGAGCTCGAAGCTCCACGCGCAGTCGGATCGAGGTGTCGATGGGCAGTCCCATACTGGAATAGCGAAGATCTTTCGAGTAGTTCGAGATGAGGTCGAGGTCCCGCAGCTGCCGCTGCAACTCAGAGGTCAGCGCTTCGTCCGAATCAGGGACGAGCTCGTCCTCTTCCTGCTCGGCCAGGAACTCAAGGTGTTGATCAACGGCCTCCACTGCCCGGCGACTGGTCCAGCTGGCGAAGTCGTGGCAGCCGAACAGATAGGCATGCGCGGCATACAGCGTCGCCGCTGCGGCAGACTCGTCTGCATCATCGGGCCCGTCCTGGCCGTCGTTGTGGCAGTACTCGCTGAGCATGTACTCGGCGACACCCCGTTTCACCGCCGAGAAGGCCGTCGAGTCACCGAGAACGCCCTCCCACACGGAGTTCAACAGGGGCCGAACGCCCACGGTGAACGGCGCCTGCTCGTCCGCGGGCAGTCCCTCATGCCAGCTCATGAGCCGTTCCGCGACACCAGCAGCAAACACAGCGCGTTCCCCAGCCGAGATGGCCTTCAGCCGCTCCTCCACCAGCGCTGAAAGCTCCTGCCACGTGTCCATATGAGCCATCCCCGAGTCGTGAAACCAGCGTGCCCACGCCAGCAACGTCGATCATTGCATCTACCAGCGACAACTCATCGGGCGAGGCTCCCTGGCTCTGAGCGCGGGGATACAGCCGGCGCAGCGTCCCCGCCCCGCCCCGGGACCAGATCGCTTGAGACAGGAGACGTGGTGACGCTCCGCGACCGCTCCCCAAGATCTGTGCCAGAGCCCAGTTCAGACCGTCAACGCCACCCATCGGACACAAGGTCGTCGAGCATCTGCGCCGAGAGGCCTTCAAGCAGCTGTCCTGGAAGGACATTGAGCCCTGACGCAATGCGGAGAAGAGTCAGCACGCTCGGGTTGCGTTGCCCGTGCTCGATATAAATGAGTCCACGAAAACTCAGTCCGCTGCGTTCAGCCAGCTCCTCCAGGCTGTATCCCTGCTCCTCCCTGAGGCGTCGGATTTGCATGCCGATGGACAGAAGCCGGGGATCAGGCAGTGAGTGACTTTCAGGCACACAGCGACTTGACCGTCACACTTTTGCATGCACCATGAACAGCTGTGCATAACTACCGGGCGTAGCGGAAAGCATTGCCTCGGCCGACAGCAACAGACCGATGCACGCGCCGGTCAGCCGAGGTTCGTCGCGCCGACGCGACCGTCGCCCTGATGAGTCCTCAGCCCCTTCGCACCTTCGAGCCGGGCCAGCTTCAGGAGTTGGCGGCCGGCAGACGACACAGCACTCAGCCAGATCATTGGGTGGGACATATGAGCAGGCCAACGCAGCCGTTCGATCGCTGGCACAGGACCTATCCGAAACCGGAACGCGGTGACACGCCGTGCCGCTGCGGCACCCCGAAACGCCCTCTGTACCCGTCCGCCGATCACGGGCGGGGGCGGCGCTGGCAGGCGCGCTACACCGACGCCGCCGGAAAGGAGAGGAGAGTTTGCCTGATTACTTGGGAGGAAGCCCGCAAGCGCCTGGACGCAGCATGTTCAGAATTCAAGAAGCCGACACCGGAAAGGAATGATGCCAGCAATGTAAGAGTTGCGTTCCATGCCATGGAAATGATCAGAAGGAAACGCAGCAAAAACAGGAATTCCCGTACCACCAACACCTACGAGAGCCACCTCCGCAACCACATCCTTCCGTTCGCCGGAGACCGTCTCGCGGGCACCCTCCGCCGCCGGGACTCCATGACCTTCGTCGATCACCTGATCGACAAACCCGGTCTCGACTCCGCCCACACGGTCCACCAGATCTTCAAGACCTGGCGCATCCTCATGCACTACATGCTCGACGAGGACGTCCCTCTCCCACCCAACATCGTGGCGCGGATCGAACTCCCCGACGTCACACCACGCGTCACAGTCCCGCTGTCACCCTCGCAAGTCGCTGCGGTCGCCGCAGCGATGCGGAAGGTCGCACCACGCTATGAGGCTCTGATCTGGCTGGGAGCATGCGCCGGACTACGCCAGGGCGAGGCCTTCGGACTGAAACGAAGCCAAGTCGTCTGGGACCAGGACCTACTTCGTGTCGCAGAGCAACGTCAGCAAGGCAAGGCCGTACACCTCAAGACCAAATCCAGCTACGCAACCCTGCCCGTGGATCACTTCCTGATCCAGCGGCTGGCCCAGCACACAGCGCTGTTCTCCGAGCCGCCGCCCGTTACACCGCAGGCCGAACGCCGCCGCCGGGCCCGCGGCTACATCGAACCGCCGGACGAGGGCCTGCTCGTCACGAACAGGTTCGGTAGGCCCGTCCTCGACAGCGATTTCCATGAGAAGTGGCGAAAGGCCGTGAGACTGGCCGGGCTTCCGGAACGCACCCGATTCCATGACCTCAAGCACTTCTACACGACCACCCTCGGCGCCTCCGGCAAGCACGATCCCAAAACGGTACAGGCACTCTCCCGGCATGCGGAGTTCTCCGAGACCTGGGACACCTACGCTCACCCTCCCCTCGCCGTGGAGGGGATCACGGTCAACGTATTCCGAACCATGTTTTCGCAGATCGACGGACCGCCGGCCGCACCGTGAACCGGCGCCACCCACACTGCTCGTAGTGGGAAGACGGCGAGCAGCTGTCAGGGAGGATCTGCCCCGTCGCGGAGTTGCGTAAGGCGTCTGAGGGCGCTGGGATTTCCGGCGTCCGCCGCGATCCACGCGAGGCGGTCGGCTTGGCGTCTGTCTCCTGCCATTTCTCGCATGATCGCGACCCGTGCCATGGCGTCGGTGTCTCCCGCATCGGCGGCAAGCCGGGCCAGTTCCTCCGCTCCTTCATGGTCACCTGCCGCTTCTCTCAGGTCGGCCAGGCGCACCAGGGCAGAAGTGCTCCCTCGTTGAGCAGCCTGATGTGCGAGACGGGCTGCCTCTCCCTGATGCCCGGTGAGTTCACGCATCTCCGCGAGCCGGTTGAGAGCGCTGGTGTCGCCCGCGTCTGCTGACAGCCACGCCAGGTCCTCCGCTCCCTCTGGGTCCCCGGACGCTTCTCTCAGGTCGGCCAGACGGGCTGCCGCGCTTGGATTTCCATCCGCGGCGGCCTGGCGGGCCAGGCGTTCTGCCCCCTCCAACTCTCCGGCATCCGCCATCATTTCAGCGAGGCGCGCCACGGCGGTGGGATTGCCGGCTGCGGCGGCTTGCTGAACAAGTCTCTCGGCGCCTTGTCGGTCCCCGGCCGCGTAGCGGATGGCAGCGATGCGGATCAGGGCGAAGCGGTGGCCGGCGTCGATGGCCTGTTGCGCGAGCTTCTCGGCTTCCTGCTGGGCGCCTGCTGCCTCGCGTATCTCGGCGAGCCGGACCAGAGCGAAGGACTGGCCGGCACGTGCGGCCCGCCTGGCGAGTTGTTCGGCTTCGTCTCGGTGTCCGGCCTTTTCCCGCTCAGCGGCGAGACGGGCGAGCGCGCTGGTGTTTCCTACACGTCCGGCACGTTGGTAGAGGCGGTGTGCTTCGTGGCGGGCTGTCGGGCCGCCAGTCTCCCGGATGGCGGCAATCCGGACCAACGCCGTCGTGTCGCCGGCTTTGGCGGCGAGTTGTCCCAGTCGTTCGGCCCCTTGAGTGGCTCCTTCGAGCTCTCGCGTCTCGGCCAGGCGGACGAGCGGTCCGGTGTCTCCTGCCGTCGCGGCTCGCACGGCGAGCACTTCGGCCTGTTTACGGTCACCGTGGGTTTCACAGATCTCGGCGAGTTGGCTCAGTCCCCCTGGAGCAGGGCGTCGAACTCGTCGTAATCAAGGAACTGTTGGGGCACGCCCACATCGGCGTCACCGCCAGCGTGTACGCCCACGTCCGACTCCGCCTCCAACGCGACGCCATCGACCTCCTCAGCAACGCCCTCCGCACCCCCGCCGAGCTCACCGGCAAGCCCGACGGCGGGAACGAACCACCCCTCTGCGCAGCCCCCGTCCGCTGACGTTGCCGTCAACTACTGACGTCACGGCACCCAGAAGCCCCACCAGAAACAAACTCTGGGTGGGGCTTCTGCATTCAAGGTCATTGCCTCAGATAACTGACCGTCTGCTGGCGCAGATCGTCAATCCTCCGGACCAACGATTCTTACCGAATCCGGAAGTTCGCCAAGCAAGCCTGAATCACCTGCCACAACCTTGGTTCCCCTAAGTCGAATGTCACGTAGGGAACCCATACTGAGAAGCGGAGCCACCGATCGCACCTCCCCCCCGTACGTAACCCTGAGCTCTTCCAGATTATTTAGAGCTGACACAGCGTTGAAGTCCAGCGGCTCAGGCTGAATTGACGCCCCTCCGCCAATCAGCCAGCACCGGCGTAGATCTCGGAGGCCTCGAAGGGGGGCAAGGCTTTCAACGCGCGCCTCAAGAATCTCCAGGTCGTCGAGTTTCGTGCAGTTCTCCAACCCGCGAAGATCCACAATCTGCCCCACGCCTTCCAGCTTGAATGACGAGATCCAGGGCGCACTCCTCAGGAATCCCAAATCACTCCTGCCGGATGACCAAAGCGTCAATCTCGTCAGGGCGGGAAACCCTGCAAGGTCAATTGCGCCCGCCCGATCATCTACCGCCAACGTCGCCAGAGATGCGTTCCGGACTGCAGGGATCGCCACTTCCCCCCTCGTGAGGAGCACAAGTTCGCGGAGTCCAGCAATTTTGAAAGCCTGCGAGTCATCGGCGACGCGGCCTTCAATCTCCAGATACTTGAGCTCCGGCAAGCTGAACAAGAAATCAAGGCTGCCCAGCCGCGCATTTCCGCTCACACGGAGGAACAATCCGTTGAATTCCCCGGACTGATACTGCCGGCCGAGTTCATGCTCATCGATCGACTCGTCGGCTCGCCAATTCAGGACACTATAGTCCGCCCGCATTAAGGAACCTCATTTCGGCGATTCAAAAGCGTACCGCCACCCACGCCGCCGTATTGATCCATTACCGACTGCTCTTGCTCCCTGATCGCTTTCCAGGAATGACCAGACATATCGTTCACGGATATGTTGGAAATGTCGCTCGTCGTGTAACCCGCCGACTTCACGGCCGCCTTGTCTGAATTGAAAGCGGCATGCAGGCGACTGTGTATGTTGGTTGAGCTGGACCCAACATACACCTTGCCATCCTTCATCGTGATGGTGTAAACCCCGGGCACGGTCGGAGCGTCCTTGAATCCGAACGTGCTACACGACGAGTTATGCACCAGCACCGGAGTATTCCCCGCGAGTACATAGTACGTGTGCAGTTGCTCAACGGTGAGGTTGTACATGTCGGCCTGACCGGGCCGGGTCTCGACGTCGATGACCTGGGCGTGCTGGTTGGTGTCGGTGTTGAGGGTGTGGCCGGAGCGGAGAGCGCCGGCGGGGACCCAGGCGTGCGCGGTGTCGTCCCAGAAGGGGTGGTTGGAGGTGGCGTGGAGGGTGGCACTCTGGCCGTCGGTGCCGCGGACTGTGACGTCGACGAGGTCGTTGTCGTAGTGAACGATGCGGGCCGTGACCGTGCGCGCTCCCTTGCGCTTTCCGGTCTGAGGGTCGGCTGCTGCGACTTGGTCGCCGGGTTTCACTTTGCCTATGGGTTTAGTCTTGCCGTTTTTCAGCAGGACCGGTGTGGCCGGGGTGAAGCTGCATGCCTCCCTCAGCATCGTCGCAGCGATGCTCTCCTCGGTCTCCGCGGCGACCGTTCTCGACGCACCCCGTGCCAGGAGTCCCTTGCTGACGGATCCCCACGCGAGTGACACCACAGTGATCACATCGGAGATGGCAGCCTCGGTGCAGTCGCCGTGCCCTGTGACGCAGTGGATGGTGGCTATGACGCCCCATGGGTCGTTCTGGGGGCCGGGCAGGAGACCTGCTTTTTTAGCCGTATCGCAGAAGCCGCCGTTCTTGTCGTCCCGGATATAGCACAGATCCCTGGCGAATCGGGCGAGGTACTGGCTGTAGGTGGTGTGGCGCGGGTCGAGGCCGGCGTAGCGGGCCACGAGTTCTTTCTGCGCAGGGAGTCGGATCCCCTGGATGATCGGCTGGCCGTCCTTGGCGGTCTTGGCTCCGGACTTACTGCCGTTGGTCGTCTTGGAGTTGCCGTCTCCCTGGGAGGTGCTTTTACCGCCGCCCTTGTCCATGTTGTCGATGTTTTGCTTGGAGCAGTTGCTGTCTGGGCCGCAGCTTTCGAGCCCGGTGGGGTCGGATCGGGTGACGGGGCTGTTGTTGCTGTAGCTGTAGCCGTTGATCTGCTGCGGATCCGCCGTGTCCAGTACCGGGTCGGCGGACAGGAATCGGCCGGTGGCGGGGTCGTAGTCGCGAGCGCCGAGGTGGGTCAGGCCGGTGCTGGTGTCCTGGGTGCCGCCGACGAAGCCCTTGTCGCCCGGCCAACTCGTCGGTGCCTTGCCTCGTGCGGCGCCGAAGGGGGTGGAGCGGCGCTGCTGGAGGGTCAGGTCGGTGGCGTTGATGGCGAGTTCGGATGTGCCGTGGTGGTCGCCGATGAGGAAGGAGAGCTTGTTGTCGTCGGTGCGGATGGCCTGGTTGCCGTCACCGAGGTCGTAGTAGCGGGTCGCCTTGGGTGTGGTGGAGCTTTTGGCGAGGGTGATCTGGGTGCCACCGAGGTAGAGCGTGGTGTCCGCGTCGGTGTGTGTGATCAGGCGGTTGCCGTCGGCGTCGTAGACGTATGAGGTGGTTTTGGTTCCGCCGCTGCCGTCGGGCTTGCTCACCTGTGCGAGGTTGCCTTCCGCGTCCCAGGTGAGGGTCTGCTTGTCACCGCTGAGGGTGCGCGTCTGTGTGTTGCCCGCGCTGTCGTAGGTGTAGCCGTCCTGGGAGACGCCGTTGGGGCCGGTGGTGTCGACCTGGGTCAGGATGTGGGGCTGTTTGCCGCCCGCGGCCGGGTATTTGTAGCCGCGCTTGATGTCCTTGGCCGTGTCGCCGGTGGCGTCGTGCTGGGTTTCCGTGAGCCGGTTGCCGCTGAGGTCGTAGCTGTAGGACTGCCAGTACGGGGCGGGGCCTCCGAGTGCCGAAGCCGACGGGACCGTGGCGCAGGTGGTGGTGTTCTGGGCCCAGGCATCGGTGAGGCGGCCGAGATAGTCGTAGGTGTAGCACTGGTTGTCGGTGCCGTCGCGGGAGACGTCCGAGAGGGAGGTGATGTTGCCTGCCTCGTCGTAGCCATACGTGGCCGACTTGTCGGTGCCCGCCACTCCGTCGCGGTACACGCTGGAGCTGTGGAGGCGCTGGGTGCCCCACTCGTACGCGTTGTAGATGTCCGTCTGCTTGGCGCCAGTGGCCTTGTACGTGTACTGCAGCGCCTTGCCGGTGTAGCTGTAGACGGTGTTGGTGACGTAGGTGAGGCCGCCGCTGCCGGAGAGGGTCTTGGGGCGCAGTATGTCGTCGTAGACGGGTGTCACGGCCTCGGCGGTCAGGCTGCCGGCGGCCGGGTAGCCGACCGACTGCACGGTGCCGTCGACGTTGTAGGCGACGTTCGTCTGATAGGAGCCCGCGAGCGAGCCCTCCGAGGCGGGGATGGTGACGGTGGTGCGGCGCGCCCTGTAGAGGGTGTCGTACTGGCTGTAGGTGGTGGTGTAGGCGTAGCCGCTCGCGCCGCCGACGTAGCGGGTGGCGGTGGACAGCTGGCCCTTGAAGCCGCTCGGGTCCCAGACGTGCTTGGTCAGCAGGGTTCCGGAGGCGTCGCCGTCGTGGGTTTCGGTCCCCCGGCCGAAACCGTCGTAGATGTGCGTGATCTTCTTGCCGCGGCTGTCGGTGGTGGAGACCAGTTGGTTGCGGTCGTCGTACTCCGACGTCGCGGTGCCCTTGTCCGGGTCGGTTGCCAGCTTCTGGTTGCCGCGCTGGTCGTATTCGTACGTCCAGGCGTTGCCTGCCGGGTCGGTGAGCTTGGTCAGCTTGCCGGCCGGGTTGTACTCGTAGTGCGTCTGGTCGTACGCGCCTGTCGGTGTGGCGGCGTGGTACTGGCGCAGGTCGGTGGTGTTGCCGCGGGCGTCCGTGATGGTCGTGGTGGGAGTGGCGCCCTTGGGCGGGGTCACGGTGACCCGGTCGCCCCCGTAGGCGGTGACGGTTGTCGACAGGACCGTGCCGTTGTCTCCGTTGCCTGCGATCTGCTGTGACTTGGTGGCGCGGCCGAGACCGTCGTAGGTGTTCCAGGTCTGTGTCTCCACCGCCAGCGCCTCGTCCAGAGTCAGCATGCCGGTGGAGGGGACGCTGGTGTTGTAGTACGGGGCGAAGGCCTTGGTGGTCAGGCCGCGTTCGTCGTAGAAGGTGTCGCTGATCAGTCGGCCGCCGTCGGGTCCCGGGGCCTGGATCTGGCGGGGGCGCAGGAAGCCGTCGTAGAGGGTGTAGGCGGTTTTGCGGCCCGTTCCGTACAGGGTGGTCGTACCCACTGCGAACGGTTTGCCGTCGGTGATGGTGTAGGAGAACTCGTAGTTCGGGGTCTCGCTGTTGGCCTTGGAGCGGTTGGGCAGCCAGACTTTGAGTTTGCGGCCGAGCGCGTCGTAGATGGTGTCGGTGCGCTTGGTGTTGGTGTCCACCACGGTGAGGGGGAGGCCCCTGACGGTGTCGTAGGTAGTCGTGGTGGTTTGTGCGGTGGCCGTGTTTCCGGTTACGGCAGCCGGTGTGACGGTGATGGTGGAGCCGGTGGGGAAGCCGGTCGTCGGGGTGTAGGCCGTTGTGGTGATGCGTCCGCCGGTACGGTCGGTCCGGACCGGAGCGGTGGTCTCTGTCGCGGTGACCGTGCCGGTGATGTCCGTCGCGGAACTCTGGCGGCCGTAGGCGTCGTAGGTTGCGCCTGCTTCGGTGTAGGTCGCGGTGGTCCCGTCATGGGATTTCAGCGTCGCCGTACGGGTGGCGTCCCCCTTGGTGGGGGCGGTTCCGTAGGCCTGCCCGTCGTAGGCGGTGCGGATGTCGACTATGACGTCCTTGGACCGGTCCGGGGTGTCCGCGCATTTGACCGCTACGGATTCCACCCGGGATGGGCCGTCGAGGATCCAGGCGGTGGTGTTGTCGACGTAACTGGTACGTGTGCACTGGTTGTCTGTGGAGCTGGATTCGTCGCCGAAGTCGTCGGTCTGGGTGATGCGTCCGGCGGTGTCCTCGAAGGCATTGGTCTGGTAGGTAGTGCGCCACTTGCTGCCCGCCCCGTCGTCCAGGGAGGTCCAGGTGCGGGTGGAGGCGGTGCCGGTCAGGTTGGCGGTGGCGCTGCCCCAGATGCGGAGACGTACCGCGGTCTGGTGGTGCCACGGAGTGCTGACGGTCTTGCCCAGGAGCCCCCCGCCGGGGCCGCTGTACTGCTCGGTCTTGTACTCGAAGCCGGCTGCGGACTCGTGGTCGGTGATGGTCCCGCCGTTGTCGTCGGACACTGTGACCGACTTGCTGCCGCCGGCCGGGGCGGCCCTGTCGCCGTCCATGCCGCGCAGGAAGTAGTGGTCGGTCTGCGACTTCATGCCGACCGGGTCCTGGCCTCCGGTCTGAACCCGCACGTGGGCGTAGCCGCGCCAGGTGGACCAGGTCTTGTACTTCTCCTTGGTCAGGCCGTCATCGTCGTCGTAGTGCCAGGCCGTCCCGTCGAGATAGCTGTAGCGGGTGACCATCTCCGGGGAGGCTTTGGTGCGGTCGGTCTCGGTGACCGAGTCGACCACGTATTTGTTGAACCATTGCAGGGTCGGATCCGCGTCGCCTTCCTTGGTGTAGTACGCCGGGAAGCAGCGGGTCGTGTTCGTCTCGGGCTTCGGCAGACTGGAGGCGTCGCAGGCAGCCGCGGAGTACTGCACCGACACCTGTCCGCCGGATTCGTCGGAGATCCCGGACAGGCGCTCCTTGATGAACGCGGACGTGTCGTCCCCGGCTGTCTTGAGGCGGTTGGTGCGCTGGTCGTAGGCGAAGGCGACCTTGGGCAGGGTGATCTCTGGGGTGGCCGCCTTGCCGGTGTGCTGGATGGAGTCCAACAGCAGCTGGTAGTCGATGTCCGACATGCCCCAACGGTGGTTGAGGGCCCAGGAGTCGACTGCCTGGTACGCGCCGTCCGACTGCAGGACCTTGGTTGTGACTGCGCTGAGCCGTTTACGGGTCCAGAACGAGGGACTGGCGTTGTAGCAGTCGGCGCCGGATTTGCAATTCAGGTCCCACGGGGTGTCGTACCAGTAGAACTTCTTGTCATCGATGGTCGAGGCGTCGCAGGTCACACCGGTTTCGGGCAGGCAGCGTTCGACGGAGGTGAAGTCCACCTTGGCCAGCGCCGACCCGTACATGGACGAGGACTTCAGGCCGTAGTCGATGTGGTCCAAAGACCCGCCGCGGTCATAGACCGTCGCATTGGCCGATGCCACGTTCCGGGCGTAGTAATTGGTCTCCTTGTTGTAGTAGTAGGAGATCGCGTTGCCGTGGGTGTCGACGGCGTAGTCCAGGTTCCATCGCCAGCCCTGCTGACACCAGGAGCCGGCGAATGTGGCGGCGTGGCACGGCTCCGTGTCGTCGTTGCCGAAAACGGGCGCGGTCCAGGCGGAGTTCGTTTCCGATTTGCCGGAAGTCCAGCCCGGAAGCCGGTTGTAGCCGAAGAAGTACTGGGTACCGTCCGTGGTCGTGACACGCCAGTACTCGTCGTTGCGGGCGCCGTTGGACCGGACGTCGTTGGTGTCCGCGCCGTAGACGCGATCGACCTTGGTGCCGTCGTCACCCTTGATCCTGAAGCTGTTCTTGCCCGTTGCGATCAGCTCACCGGAGTGCCCGTTGAACGACAGCGTCGCGTTGTCGTACGCCCAGCACAGGTCGCCCGGTTTGATGCCGTCAGCGTTCTTCACCCCGTCGTCGGCGCACGACTTGTAGCTGCGCTCGATGAAGCCGGGCCACAGGCTGAACCCGTCGCCTGCCCAGGAGGCCTGGTTGTTGGTGTTCGCCGTACGGCCATCCACCGTCCCGGACGCATACGACAGACCCACCTGCGGGGTGAAGGAGCCCGGTACATCAGGCACAGGCATGTCGTACGACCAACTGAAGTCCCCGGTGTTCAGGTTGGTCTGCCACGCGGAGGAGGCCGAGAGCTCGGTGGCCTTGTAGTCACCCTGGTCGCTTGACGTACCGGTGGTCGCCGCCAGCAGCGTCGTGGCCGCACTGCCGCTGCTGTCCGCTGAGGACAACGGCACCGCGGCGGCCGTCAGGGTCTTCGCCTTCACATCGTTGTGGGTGGGGATCGTCTGCGCGGTGGAGCACTTTGCGGTGCCGGGGTGGGCCGCCGCGCACGCGGGCAACCGGATCAGCTTCAGCCGCGCCGCATACGCACCGCCATACGCCTGCGCGAACTTCGAGTAGTCCACGCTGACACCGACCGAGTCTCCCTTCGTCCCGGTCTGGGGGCGGACGGAGAACAACACTCCGTCCACACCGGCGCGTTCGGTGCTCTTACGGTCCAGCACACGCACCGTGGCGGTACCGGTCAGCGGTGTACGGGCCGTGGCTTTCTTGCCCTTGGCCGGAGGAGTGGCGGCCAGGGAGATCGGCAGGTCACCTGCCCGGACGGCTGTGATCCCTGTTTGAGATCGCAGTGTGACGGTCGCGGAACCGGCCTTCGCCCAGGCCCGTTTGGGCGCGGACTTCGGCGCACGTGGCTGATGGTCCGAGACTCGGGGCAGTGGCTTGACGCTGTGCCCGGTCAACGGCTTCTCCGAGGCGGGCACCTTGATACCAGTGGCTGCCGCGGGTTCGACCACCGCCGCCTGGATCAAGGTGCCGACCAGTACGGCGGAAACCGTCAGGGCGACTCTGCGCCGGATGCACGTCCGTGCCCTCGCTGTCATGGCTCGCTCCATCACTCTGCCCGTCGTCCCGTGCCGTCTCACCCCGACTGGCAGGGCTTCGACCGGAAATGGCCTTGATGCTTGGGTACTTGCTGCTCGCTGGCGGTGCGGCTGCCTGTCTGTCGACAGCCGCACCGGGTCGCCGTGTCAGGGGCCGGTCGTGGTGCCCAGGTCGACACCGCTGTTCAGGCTCTGGATCTGGGTATCGGCGGCGGCGCCCTGGAGGACCCAGACGTCGTCGATGGCACCGCTCCAGTACTCGCCCCAGGTACTGGCGCCGGTCTTGAGCCGGCCCAGTTGCAGCCCCTTGGCCGCCGCGAACGGCAGGACCGAGTAGTTCCAGGACACCTGTTCCTCGCTGCACGTCGTGTCGTCCAGGCACGACGCGCCCTGCACCTGGCCGTTCACATACAGCGCGATCCGCCCGGCGTAGGCGTCGTAGACGACCGCGACGTGGTTCCAGTCGTTCTCCTGGAACTGCGTGTGTTCGGCCGTGGAGGCGGTTGCCGTCGTGGAATCGGCGTTACGCGTGACGAGTTGCCAGCGACCGGCGGTGGCCGGGGTGGTCGCGTCGGGCACGTACCGCACCGCGAACGCGTTGGCGTTCGCCCCGGCCATGCTCATCACCGTCATCGGTCTTGTCGGCCGACCCGCTGTCGTCGCCCAGGCCGACACGGTGAAACTCCTGCTGGTGTCGATGGGCGAGGTGCTGGTGGCCGCGTAACCGGTGGTGCCGTTCAACGTCAGTTCGCCGACGCCGATCTTCACGTTGGGGTCCGTCAGGTAGACGGAGGCCCCGTTCCCCAGTGTCAGTGGGTGTGCCGTGTGATCCTCGCGGACCAGGTCGTCGGGGGAGGACGTTCCGGACTGGGCGTCCAGCTTCCAACGGCCCTCCACCGCAGGTCGGTTCTCGAACGACTCAGCGATCTCCGGGGCGGACAGGGCCCTGTCGTACAGCTGCACATCGGAGATCTGGCCGGGAAAGAAACTGGATGCCGTACCGCTGAATCTGCTGGCCCCGATCAGTACCGGACCGCCGGCATAGAACGGCGCGTCGACCTTGGCCGTCGCCACCCACTTGCCCTGCACATACAGCCGCAAGTCATCGGTGACAGCGTCGTAGGAACCCACGATGTACGTCCACTCGCCCCCTGGCGCCAGTGCTGCGTCGCCCTGAGAGGCTCGGATGGCAACACCGTCCGTGCTGTCCTTCGAATACTGGTTGAACGTCCAGCCGTAGGAAGCCGAGTAGTACAGCTCGAACCCCGGCATCACGGTGCCGGCCTGAGTCGCGATCACCGCACCGTGTGTGGGCTTGGTCTTGGGCAGTTTCGCCCAGGCCGTTACCGAGAAACTGGTCTGGTTATTCAGGACCGGACCGGGCGTGGCGGCATAGTCGTCCACGCCGTCCAGAGTCAGCGCCGTACCCGCACGGCCCGGATCGCCGAGCTTCGCACCGCCCTTGAGAACCGCCGGATTCACATCCGCACGGCCCGTCACCTGCGTCGTCGGATTGCCGTCGGCGTCGGTGGCCAGCTCGTCGAGGGGGAACACTGCCCGCGCCGGACGACCACCGCCGATGGAGTTCTTGCTGTAGAGGTCGCTGACCTCCGTAGCCGACAGAGGCTTCTCGAAGACGCGAACCTCGTCGATCGTGCCTGGGAAAAAGGATCCGGGCGTTCCGCTGTGCGAGCCGGCGCCGATCTGCAGACCCCGTCGAGCGTCCCAGGGGGTGGAATACGGCGCTGTCCCGGCCAACACTCCGTTGACATAGAGCGACAGTTGATTGGCGCCCGCCCCGTAGGTGCCGACGAGATGCACCCACTGACCCGCCTTGACCCCGCCCGCGGCCGCCTGCTCCGCCTGCACGGGCGTCGCGGAGGCGGTGTCCGCCGTGTATTGGTCGAACGCCCACCGGTCACGGGACTTGGAGTAGTACAGCTCAAAGCCCGGGGCGTTGTTGCCCGGCTGTGCCGCGATCACTGCTGCCGTGTCCGGCACCTTGTCGAGCTTTACCCAGGCAGCCACGGAAAAACTGATCGAGGTGTCCACTGCCGGGATGTCCGACACCAGGTAGTCGTCCACGCCGTCCAGGGATACTGCGGTGCCCTTCACGCCCGAGGCCCCCAGAGTGGGGCCGCCCTCCAGGTCCAGGGTGCGCGTGCCGGCGCTACCTTCGGCTTGGGTGGCGCCGGACGCCTCGTCCAGCTTCCACTGCGCGCGCGTCGGCTGGCCCGCCTTCACCCTGTACATGTAGCGGGCGATCTCGCTGCCGGTGCCCGCCGCGTTGAACGACTTGACGGACAGGAAGTTCGCACCGGCCCGGGTCGGCCTGAAACTCACCGTCCTGGCCGCTCCGCCAGATGTGGCCACCTCATTGTCCGCAGACGGGTCCGCGTTGACTCCGTACCAGTACTTGGTCACACCCGTGTCCGACGAGGACATCGTGAAGGTGCCATACCTTCCCACCCCGTCGTACACCGGATCGTTCGGATCACTGTCGTCGGCGGCCGGATAGTCGCCCGACACGACGGTCGGCGCGGGCGGCACGGAGGTGTCCCAGACGAAGTAGCACCCCGTGGCCGAGCCCGCGGCCGACCATGGAGACGCGCTGTAGTAGGTGTCTTCGTCGTAGTCCCAGGCCCGCGCGAACCAGGCGATCGTCTTGTTCTTCGGGATCGCCTTGCCGGACAGCGTCTCGGTCAACCTGGTGGAGAAGTCGGAGCCGGATGACTTCGGTGTCATTCTCGCCGAGGTCCACTGGGCGGCGAAGCCGCTGCCGGCGTCCCACCACACCTGGAACTGCACACTGACCTGGTCCTTGTCCGGGTCCGTCACATCGCTCGCCGTGATGGTCGGAAGTGAGTTGATGGCCACCTTGGTGTCCGGCGTGTGGCACGTACCGCCGCGTGACATGGTCAGCTGCTTCATCGCGAGCTGCTTCGGCGTCTGGTTGTACTTCACCCGCAGATACGCGTCGTCCGAGAACCGCTTCCAGCCGTACTTGTCGTCCTCGTTTGCCGCCTTGAGCCCGAACGTCGTGTACGAGGAGTCGTTGGCGGCCGCGTACTTCACCCCGGCCGTCGCATCGAACTCCACATCACCCGCCGGGCAACCGGAGCCTCCGCCCTTGGCCACCGACCGGGCATCCAGCTGATCGATCCAGAAGCCGGTCCCCGAGGTCTGGTCGTTCCACGTCGTCGACGAGGTGATGTTCTTGGTCCGCCACAACTGCACCGACCGTGCCTCGCAGGAGCCGGACCACGTCTCGTGCGCCACGAACGTCGCTTTCAGAACCGACTTGCCGCCGAACTTGCCGGTCGGAAACCGGAAGAGGACCCGCTTCAGGTCATACGGAGCGCAGTAGTCCCACCCGCAGTAGCCCACACCTGCATCCGAGTCCCCGTTGAACCGCCACTGCGGCGAGGACGCCCAGTAACGCGAGACCATCGTCCACTCCCCCGCCTTCGGGGTGTAGGTCTGCGGATCGATGTAGACCGGGAACGTCGTGCCAGGATCCGTCAGCAGACCCTGATCCGGCGTCAGCCTCAGCTCCTGGCCGGCCGACGCCACCTCCACGCCGATCGGCGCGATGTTCGCCGCATCCCCCGGCCCATCCTCAGCAGCGGAGTCGGCGGCATCCACGGCCGTCTGCCCCGCACCTCGAACCAACTGCGTCTGCGGGCCCGTCGCCTCCGTCGAATCCCACATGACGGGCTGCGCCGCCTGGAAGACGACGCCGCCCGCCGCCTCGTCCACTGCTTCCAAACCGCCGGACGTGCTCTTCTGCAGATCCAGTCCCGTGGAGCCGACGCCCAGCTTCAGCTCGGCGAGCGCCGGGTTCTTCGCCGCCTCGGCACTGTTCACAACCAGCAACTGCGAAAAGCCCTCGCCGGTCGCCCGCACCTTCAGGTCAACGTCCGGAAGCACGTCCGCGTACGTCGCAGTGTCTGCATCCAGGGTCGGCACGGGAAGCGTTGCCGGCCACGAGAACGACAGTTCCTTTCCGGTGCGTTCCAACGACACCAACGGACCCGTGCCGCCGCCGGAGAACACGATCCCAACCGCGGAGGCGTTCGGCGTCACAGTGCCGTCGGACCGCCTGGCCAGGGTGTTGTCGATCGCCTTCCACTGACCATCGGTCCAGGTACGCACCGGCCGAAGGTGCTGCACCGCCTCCAGACGACCGTCGGGGGTCGCGTACACCTCGCCCGACTCGGTACGCAGCGAGGTGACCTCGACGTTGGTACCGCCGGACTCGGCCGCATCCTCGGCAGCGGAGAGCGTCACCGCAGTCTTGGTTCCGCCCGTGTTGGTCGACCGCTCCCCGGCGTGAGCTGGGGTGCCGACGCCCGTCGACGGCACAACGCTCGCCACAACCGCAGCCGCGATCACGGTGATCAGCAATCGGCCCACACCGCGCCGTCTTCGGAACACGCTCATTTTCCCCGCCCCCGACCTCACAGAGTCCCCACCCGGAAGTCACAAGATCCTCAAAAGTAAGTGGACCTTACCCAGCCCTTACTTGCACGCGTCAAGGGCTGGCCACCAAAGCCTCCAGCGCACCCTTTGAGGCAAGCCGGGCCACTCCAGCCACATATCCGAAGCGTCGGATTGAAGCGCTAAATGAATCTTTAGCCCACTTCACACAAGGCTCATGTCCCGACATAGGCAGCATGCGCAACGTCGAGATCCGGACACCCACCACACGACCTCGACTGCACGAGTACGGCTTAGCTTTACCTGGATTTGAGATTCTCCACGGAGCACGTTCAGTCACCGAATCGCCACCGACCGGTCCCAAACTCGCAGTCAGCGCAGGTTCCCACCGCCAACACACGTCTGCTGACCAGCAGCACCACCTACAGACGCTGCGGGAGCGGCACGAGGGTCAACAGACTCGTCGTGCGCCGTTTCGCCGGGAGCAGTCACCGGGAGCCACCCATACGACACCGGATCAGCTCCTGCGGCACAACCCCCGTTCCGGAAAGCACCAGCTCACGACGGCTACAGGACCGTACAGATGTTGTCGGTGCCACCCCAAGGACTCAAACCTGCCGCCTGTCGGCGACGGGTGCATCGTTAAGCCGACGCCGACAGTAAGCGCCCCCGCTCGACACGTTCGCATGCCTCGCGTCGGACGACGGCCAGGACACGGTGCCGACCTCACACACGGCTGATCTGCAGTCAGCGCCATCGGCGGCCCCGAGCCGATTCGCTGCGGGCAATGACCTGCACATTCCGCGCACTTGATCGACTACACCGTCGGACGGGACGCCACCTCCGCAGGTATGCCTTGCACTACTTCTCCAAACGCGGGAACGCCCCCAAGTCGCACGCAAGGCAGCACAGAGATGGGGAGGCCTCGGCAGTCGAACAGGGAGATCCCGACCACCACCGCCGCCACCGCCGCCGCCGCCGCCGCACCAAGTCTGTGCGGCATACAAGCGCCTATGTCCAGTCTCGACAGATTTCACCGCCGCACGCGGGGGTTCCATCCACCGCGTCCAACGACACCCGAGAGAGCGCTATCGGTAGCTGTCTCGACATGCTGCGCGAGTGACGTCACCCATCCTGGCCCGAGCACGGCTCGCTAGAGGAGGCGCCATCGGTGCTCAAGTTCAGCCCGAGCAGGTCAGCAAGAGGACACCGCGTACATGTACTTCAGCATGCAGCCGGTGCCGGGATGTCCACTACAGATCGACATCGGACCGCATTTGACGCCCGGAATGCCAAATACGTCGCACGCGCAGTGGACAGGGACGACGATACTTGCAGCCCGAATTCGCCCCCGAATCGACCCGGACAGCTTGTTCAGCGAGAACACATGTCCTCTGACCTGCGAAAATAAAGAGCGGCAGACGAGTCAGGCTATACGCCGGGTTCTGTGTCCGGGAGGACCTCACGATCCCCCCGGCGACGGCCATCCATCTAGGACCGGTGTTGCCACCGGCCTCGTGCGGTCTACCCGCGGACTCGGGCGGGCAGCCCTCGAACGTCCGCGCAGAGCCACCCTTCTTGCGAAGAGGCGGCTCCTTTTGACCTTGCTCCGGGTGGGGTTTACCTAGCCGCCTGAGTCACCCCAGGCGCTGGTGGTCTCTTACACCACCGTTTCACCCTTACCGAGGACCGAGGTCCCCGGCGGTCTGTTTTCTGTGGCACTGTCCCGCGGGTCACCCCGGGTGGCCGTTAGCCATCACCCTGCCCTGTGGAGCCCGGACGTTCCTCGGGAAGTCCCCCTAGGGGCACTCCACGCGGCCGTCCGCCCGGCTCGTCTGCCGTGTCGACCATGCTACCGGGCGGGCACCATCCCTTCGACCGGTGCCCGCCGTCGCCAGCACCGACCCCGCCAGGATCAGCGTGAACGCCACCGCGATACCCACCGTCAGGCTCTCCCCCAGGAACAGCGCGCCCGCCGCCACCGCCACCGCCGGGTTGACATACGTGATCACCGTCGAACGGGTCGGGCCGACCTCCTTGATCAGCTCCAGGAAGGCCACGAACGCCACCGCCGTGCAGATCACTCCCAGGCCGGCGAGGGAGGCCAGGACCTGGGGGGACGGGACCGAGGACGGCCACGTCACCGCCGCCGCCGGGGCGTAGACGATCGCCGCCAACGCCAGGCACGGGGCGGTTAGTTGGAGCGTCGGGACGTCCTTCAGGTAGCGGGCCGCTATCAGTGGCGCCGTCGCATAGCCCAGCACCGTCAGCAGCACCTCAACCAGCGAGCGCGCGTCGCCGCCCGTCAGATGCGGGACCGTGAGGACGGTGACCCCGGCCAGGCCCAGTGCCAGGCCTGCCACCCGACGCGCCCCCAGCCGTTCCGCGTCGCCGAAGAAGCGGGCCATGAGCACGCCGACGATCGGTACGCCCGCGATGAGCAGGCCCGCCGTAGAGCTGGACAGGTGCCGTTCCGCGTCCGTGAGGGTGAACCACGGGCCGATGATCTCGATGCACGCGAAGGCCAGCATCGGGCGCCAGTGCGCGCGGATCGTCCCGGCCAGGCCGCCTTGTCGTAGCGCGAAAGGCAGGAGGAGTACGGCGCCCAGGGCGCAGCGCGTGAAGACGACCATGGACGGGGACAGCGGGGCGTCCACCGCCACCTTGATCATCAGGTAGGGGATGCCCCACACCACTCCCATCAGGGAGAACAGGAACCAGCCGCGTGCAGTCATACGGCGAGTTTGCGCCGACCCCTCATCGGGAGTCTTGAACGCTGTTGCGGTACGCCGCCGGCGTCACCCCGAGCACCCGCCGGAACCACCGCGTCAGGTGCGCCTGGTCCGCGAAGCCCACCTGCGCCGCCACCTCGGCGGGCCGGCCGCCCGCGTCCAGCAGACCGCGCGCCCGGGTCACCCGGTACTGGGCCAGCCAGGCGTACGGCGGTATCCCCATCGTCGTACGGAAGGCGCGGAGCAGTTGGTAGCGGGACAGGCCGAAGTCCGCGGCCAGGGACGAGAGCGACGGTGGGGTGAGCAGTTCGTCCGCCAGACGGTCCCTCACCGCGTGGGCCACCCACGCCGCGCCCGGGATCTCGTCCGGTGCCGGGCGCGATGTGGAGTGGCGGCGGGCGAGCGCCGTGAGGAGCCACGGGAGGCGGGACTCCGCCTCCAACGGGTCCGGGCAGAGGCTGAGTTGGGTGTGCGCCACGCGCAGCGCCACGGCGAGTTCGGCGTCGTCGAGGAGCGGCTCGCGGAAGTGCGGGAGGGCGGCGCCGAGGATGCCGTCCGTCAGCAGTCCCGGGTCGGCGTAGAGGGCTCGGTAGGCGTAGCCGTCGGTGGTGGTGCCGGGGCCGCCGGTGTGCATTTCGCCGGGGGCGAGTACGACGATGGAGCCCGGGTGCGTGCGGATGTGGCCGCCGCGGTAGTCGATGAGTTCCGAGCCGTCGACGCAGACGCCGATCGTGAACTCCTCGTGCGCGTGCGGGGCGTAGACATGCCGGTCGAAGCGGGCCGTCAGGAGATCGAGCGGCGGGCCGCAGTGGCCCAGTCTCGCCCTCGTCCACAGTGCCTGCTCACGTGCGCTCACCGGCCGCACCCCCTCTCCCCCACAGGGTGCAACGCGCCGGGGCCGTATGTCATGCCGGGGTGAGCGCCCGTTCCAACACGTCGAAGGCCGCGCACAGCCGTGCCCGATGGTCCGCTACGAGTCCTTCCGCGCCCTCTCCCGCGAAGACGCGGCGCGCGGTGGTGACGTAGACCGTGCGGTACGCGGCCACGGTCAGGGCCGCGGTCAGGGCGGGGTCGGGGGTGTCCGGGGCGGTCTCGGTGAGGGCGGTGGTCAGGGCGTTCTCTATCTCCTCCAGGGCTTCGCGGCCCCGGGCGCGCAGGGCGGGCGAGTCGGCCACGACCTCCCAGAAGTCCGGGAATCCGCTGTCGGGACCGGCCAACGGGTGGCGCCGGTCGAGGAGTTCGAGGGCGAGGCGGCGGAGCGCGGCGAGCGGGGTCTCGCCGGGGGCGCGGTCGCGTACGGCCCCGCCGAACATCTCGACCGCCTCCGGGATGCGGTCGAGGAACAGGTCCTCCTTGCGCGGGAAGTAGTTGAAGACGGTCATCGTCGACACCTCGGCGGCGCGCGCGACCTCCGCGACCGACACCTGGTCGAAGCCGCGCTCCCGGAACAGCGCCGAGGCGACGTTCGAGATCCGCTGCCGCGTCGCCCGCTTCTTGCGCTCCCTCAGCGGCAGTTCGGCCGCGCCCTTGGGCTCGTTCACGCTCTCGTATCTGCTCTCACTCACGAGAACAGTGTAGCCAACATAATTTTTTAGTGACTACACTCAAGCCATGAACACTGACACGAGCACGAGCACGAGCACGGACACCGATATCGACACCGACTACGACGTCGTCATCGCCGGAGCCGGGCCCATCGGGCTGCTGCTCGCCTGTGAGCTGCGGCTCGGCGGGGCTCGCGTGCTGGTCGCGGAGCGGCTGGCCGAGGTGGACGAGACCATCAAGGCGGGCGGGATCAACACCCTCACCGCCGTCGGCCTGTACCGGCGGGGGCTGCTGCCCGCGCTCACCGAGGTGCAGGTCGAGACGGCGAAGGGCATGAAGGAGTTCCTGCGGACGCAGAGCGGTGGAGACGGGGCCGCTCCGCCGCCGAAGTCCGCCGGGCACTTCGCCGGGATCACCCTGCGGGCCGATCTGCTCGACGGGTCGGACCCCGCCTTCGCGGAGGTCGGTCCGCCCGGCGAGGTCGGCCGGTTCGTCCCGCAGGCCCCGTTGGAGCGGCTGCTCGGCCGGCGCGCCGACGAACTCGGCGTAGAGGTGCGCCGGCAGGTCGAGTTGACCGGCTACGACGCGGACGACGAGGGGGTGACCGTCCACCTCGCCGCTACGGACGGATCGGCGCCGCAGGCCGTCCGCACGGGCTGGCTGGTCGGCTGCGACGGCGGCCGAAGCCTCGTGCGCAAGCTCGCCGGGATCGCGTTCCCGGGCACCGCACCGGAGATCACCGGCTACCAGGCGATCGCCGACATGACCGGCACCGAGGGGCTGAGCAAGGGCTGGAACGCCACCGGCACCGGGATATACACCTACGGCCCGATGCCGGGACGGATGGTCTCCATCGAGTTCGACGGGCCGCCCGCCGACCGTCAATCCCCGGTCACCACCGAGGAGTTGCAGGCCAGTGTGCGCCGCGTGACCGGCGTCGACGTCACCGTGCACGCGCTGCACACGGCGACCCGTTTCACCGACAACTGCCGTCAGGCGGACACCTATCGCGCGGACCGGGTGCTGCTCGCGGGCGACGCGGCGCATGTGCACTCGCCGTTCGGCGGACAGGGGCTCAACCTCGGTGTCGGGGACGCGATGAACCTCGGCTGGAAGCTCGCCCTGGTGGTGAGCGGCCGGGCCCCGGCCGACCTGCTGGACACCTACACCGCGGAACGGCATCCGATCGGCGCCTGGGTGCTGGACTGGACGCGCGCCCAGATCGCGATCATGCGCCCCGACGCCCACGCCCGTGCCCTGCGCGGGATCGTCGGCGACCTCGCTGGGACGGCCGACGGCACGACGTACTTCGTCAAGCGGATCTCCGGCGCCTGGCAGCGCTACGACTTCCCGGGCGACCACCCGCTGACCGGCCGCAGCGCCCCCGACCTCGAACTCGCCGACGGCACCCGCCTCGGCGACCACCTCCACACCGGCCGGGCCCTCCTCCTCGACCTCGCCGACGACCCCGAACTCCGCGCCCGCGCGGCCGGTTACGAGGGCCTGTTGGACGTCCTCACCACGACCTGCCCCCAACACCCGGAACTCGCCGGGCTGTTGGTGCGCCCGGACGGGTTCACGGCATGGGCGGCCGACGTGAACGGCACCGAGGATGACCCGACGGAGGCACTGCGACTGTGGTTCGGCGCGCCGCTTGGCGCTTGACACTCACGCGACGTCAGCATCTGCACTGACCCCATGAGGACCAACTGGGCAGGCGGCGGGCGGGTGTTCGGGTATGCGCGGGCGCGACGGGCCCTGGTGGCCGGGTCGGCGCTCGCGTGCGTCCTGGAGACCCTCACCATGTCGGTGCTGCTGCGGGACTGGCCGGTGCTCCACCAAGTGGTGCCGGTCCTGGGCCTCTTGGCGGTCGCGTCCGTCGTCGCCCTGCACGCGGCCTCCGTCGCCCGCCCGCACCTGCTGGACACGGACACATGTGCGCTACGGCTCCGGCGGGCCACCCGCGCCGATCTGCTCATCCCCTTGAGCCATATCGCCTCCGTCCGGGGCGAGTTGCGGACGGCCCGGCGCCGGGCCGACGGCGAACTCGACCTCCCCGTCGCCTTCCGCACCACCGTCACCCTTCAACTCGCCCAGTCCGTAACCCACTTCACCCTCCTCGGCCGACGGCGGGAGGTCGACACCGTCCACTTCCACGCCGACGACGCCGACCGCGTCGTAGCGACCCTTCAGGCTCATCTGGAAGCGGTCAGGCGGGCGCGAACCGTACCTTCGACGTCCCCGGGTCCGCCTGGGTGAGGCGGACGCGCAGGCGCTCCCCCAGCGGCAGCGGAGTCGTGCCGCCTTCGAGGCGGGCGACGACGGCCGGGGTGTCCAACTGCACCTTTCCGACGGTGGGTTGGCGTTCGTCCACGTCCACCACATAGCCGTCGAAGAGGTCGCCGACGCGGTCCTTCAGCAGGGCCGCCTCGACGATGTCGACGCACTCGCGCTCGACGGTGCCGGCGAGGCGGGTGCCGTCGGCCATCTGTTTGGGGAGGGCGTCGAGTCCGGCCAGGACCCAGGCGGGCGGGTTGCCGGGGGCGAGGCAGAGTTCGGAGGCGTAGCGGTCGACGAGGCGCCGTAGGGGTGCCGTGCAGTGGGTGTAGGGGGCGGCCACCGCCGCGTGGGTGGTGACGGGCGGGAGGTTGCCGTCGCGGAAGACCGTGTAGCCCGCGCCGCGCAGCAGGGTCGTGCACTCCTGGAGGAAGGCCGCGTGGTGCGGGAGGTGCGGGTCGAGGGAGCGGATGAGCTGCGCGTACGGCATGTGGTGCGGCCAGTCGATGTGCAGGGCGTGCGCGGTGCGGTGCAGACGGCCGACGGCGCCGTCGGGGGCGATCGGCAGGGTGCGCAGGATGCCGGTGCCGTGCGTGAGCATCAGGGCGGCGGCGGCCATGCCGGTGAGGAGGGAGATCTGGGCGTTCCAGCCGTCGGCCGGGAGCGGGGCGCGGTAGGCGAGTTCGTAGGTGTGGCCGCGCTCGACGATCTCCTGCTCGGGCACGTTGAGGGAGATGCCGCCGCGCTCGACCTCCAGGCGTTCGCGCGCCTCGCCGATGTCCTTCAGCAGCGCGAGCGGCTCCTCGGCGGTGCCCGCGTCGATCTGCCGCTGCGCGGTGGCGTAGTCGAGTTTGGCGCGGCTGCGGACGAGGGCGCGGCGGACGTCGACGGCGGACGTACGGCCGTCCGCGTCGAGGTCGATCGTCCACAGCACCGCCGGCCGGGTCACGTCCGGCAGCAGGCTCGCGGCGCCCTCGCTCAGCAGGGGCGGGTGCAGCGGGGTCTTCTCGTCGGGGAAGTAGAGGGTGGTCACGCGGCGGTGGGCCTCCGCGTCCAGCGCGCCGCCGGGGACGACGAAGGCGGCGACGTCGGCGATGGCGTACCGGACGCGGAAGCCTGTCCCCCCGCTCCCCCTACGGGACAGGTGCATCGCCTGGTCCAGGTCCATGGACGTGGGCGGGTCGATGGTGAAGAAGGGGATGTCGGTCGCGTCCTCGGCGGGCGGGGCCGGTGCCTTCGCGGCGCGTTCCGCCTCCGCCAGCACCTCCGGCGGGAAGTTCTCGGGTACGCCGAGTTCGGTGCGGAGTGCGGTGAGGGCGGCGCGGAGCGGGGCTTCGGGGGTGCCGGTCACCCGGATACGGCGGCTGGGCATGTCACGAGCGTAGGCACAATCCGCAGGCCCGCACCCTTTACGCTGGCGCAGGCCCCCATGTAAGCCAGAAGCTCCCCAGAAGTCCCCTAAGGAGAAACCCGCCGTGCTCGTCCTGCTGCCGCCTTCCGAAGGCAAGGCCTCCTCCGGCCGCGGTGCCCCCCTCAAGCCGGAGTCGCTGTCGCTGCCGGGACTCGCCGACGCCCGCGCCGCCGTACTCGACGAACTCGTCGACCTGTGCGCGGCCGACGAGGACAAGGCACGCGAGGTGCTCGGGCTGAGTGAGGGGCTGCGCGGCGAGATCGCGAAGAACGTCGACCTGCGGACGGCGGGTGCGCGGCCCGCCGGGGAGATCTATACGGGGGTTCTCTACGACGCCCTCGACCTGGCCTCGCTCGAACCCGCCGCGAAGAGGCGGGCCGCGCGCTCGCTGCTCGTGTTCTCCGGGTTGTGGGGCGCGGTGCGGGTGACGGACCGGATTCCGTCGTATCGCTGCTCGATGGGGGTACGGCTGCCCGGGCTCGGCGCGCTGGGCTCGCACTGGCGGGCCCCGATGGCGGCGGTGCTGCCGGAGGTCGCCGGGGACGGGCTCGTCCTGGACCTGCGGTCCTCGGCGTATGCGGGGGCGTGGAAGCCGAAGGGGGAGGTCGCGGGGCGGACGGCGACCGTACGGGTGCTGCACGCGCCGACGCGGAAGGTCGTCAGCCACTTCAACAAGGCGACGAAGGGGCGGATCGTGCGGAGTCTGTTGACCTCGGCGGGGGTGCCGGGGACGCCGGGTGAGTTGGTGGAGGCGTTGCGGGGGTTGGGGTACGAGGTGGAGGCGGAGGTGCCTTCGCAGGCGGGGCGGGCTTGGGCGTTGGATGTGTTGGTGGACGAGATCCACTAAGGGTTTTCGAGCGTCACTGAGGGGTTTTGAGCGCGTGCGTTGCAGTGTGCGCAATGGGCTTTGCGTGTGCTGCATCGGCTCGGCAGGATGTGGGCATGCCTTCCTCGCCGTCGCCTTCCTCTGGCCTGCTCGATCTTGCTCCTGTGCTGCCCGTCGTCGTCATCGAGGACGTCGCCGATGCGGTGCCGCTCGCGCGGGCGCTCGTCGCCGGGGGGCTGCCCGCGATTGAGGTGACCTTGCGGACGCCGGGCGCGCTGGAGGCTTTGCGGGCCATCGCGGGTGAGGTGTCGGGGGCCGTGGTGGGGGCGGGGACCGTGTTGACTCCGGGGCAGGTGAAGGAGTGCGTGGGGGCGGGGGCGCGGTTCCTTGTCAGTCCCGGGTGGACCGAACTGCTGCTGGAGGCCATGCAGGGGTCCGGGGTGCCGTTTCTGCCGGGGGTGTCGACCACGTCCGAGGTGGTCGCGCTGTTGGAGCGCGGGGTGCGGGAGATGAAGTTCTTCCCGGCTCAGGCCTCGGGGGGTACGGCGTATCTCAAGGCGCTGGCGGGGCCGTTGCCGCAGGCGCGGTTCTGTCCTACCGGGGGGATAGGGGTCGACTCCGCGCCGGAGTATCTGGCCTTGCCCAACGTCGGGTGTGTGGGCGGGAGTTGGATGCTTCCGGCGGATGCGGTGGCCGCGCGGGACTGGGGGCGGGTCGAGGTGCTGGCCCGGGAGGCGGCGGCGCTGCGCTCAGCGTAGGTGGGACGTGTCGTTGAAGAGTCGTACGCTCGCGTTGCCGTCGGCGTAGTACGCCACCGCCGAGATCGAGGCGGCCGAGAGTTCCATGCGGAACAGGGACTCCGGTGGGGCGCCCAGGGCGAGTTGGACGAACGTCTTGATCGGGGTGACGTGGGTCACGAGGAGGACGGTGCGGCCCGCGTAGGCCGCGGTCAGCTTGTCCCGGGTGGCGGCGATTCGGGTTGCCGTGTCCGCGAAGCTCTCGCCGCCGCCGGTGGGTTGGGCCGTGGGGTCGGCCAGCCAGGTGGTCAGGTCTTCGGGGTAGCGGTCGCGTACCTCGCCGAAGGTGAGGCCTTCCCAGGCGCCGAAGTCCGTTTCGCGCAGGCCGTCTTCGATCGTCACGGGCAGGCCGAGGCGGTCTGCTACGGCTGCGGCGGTTTCCCTGGTGCGGGTGAGGGGGGAGGCGATGATGTGCTGGATCGTGCCTCGGGCTGCCAACGCGGTTGCGGCCCGGGTGGCTTGGTCCTGGCCGACGTTGGAGAGGGAGGGGTTCGTTCCGCCGCTGCCTGAGAAGCGTTTCTGGGGGGTGAGGGGGGTTTCGCCGTGGCGTAGGAGGACGAAGGTCGCGGGGGCGCCCATGTCCGCGGGGGCCCAACCGGCGCTGGGGGTCGCTACGTTGCGGGCTGCGCGGGTGTCGGCGGTGGTTTTGTCGGTTGTCGTCACAGTGCCGGCCGGTGGGGGCTGGTCGCGCAGTTCCCCGCGCCCCTTAAGAGCGTCGGCCGAGCCTGCACTGGAAAGCCCCGCATGTGTCCCGCGCCCCTGAAAAACCTCGGCTGAGCCTGCACTGGAAAGCTCGGCGCGCCCGCGGCCCACAGGTGCCTCGCCCGGGCCCGCGTCGGAAAGCTGATCGCTGTCGCGCCCCTTGAGGCGCGCATCTGAGCCGGAGTCTGCGAGTGCCGCCCTTGTACTTGCCGCGCCCGCTGCCGCGTCCCCGGGCGGCCCCGCCGGGTCAGGTGACCCGGACCGCCGCGCCCGCACATCCAACTCCGCCGTCGAACTCGCCGCCGACCACGGCTCGCCCCGCTTCCCCGCATCCATCGCCTCGTTGGCCAAGCGGTCGGCGTGTTTGTTCTGGGCTCGGGGAATCCACTCGTACGTCACCTGGTCCGCAGGGAACACCCCGCCCGCCTCTGCCGCCAGCGGCTTCATGTCGGGGTGTTTGATCTTCCAGCGGCCCGACATCTGTTCCACGACCAGCTTGGAGTCCATGCGGACGTGGATGTGGGCGGCGGGGTCCAGGGCGTGGGCCGTGCGGAGGCCGGCCACCAGGCCCCGGTACTCGGCGACGTTGTTCGTGGCGATGCCGATGTACTCGGCCGCCTCCGCCAGGGTCTCCCCCGTCGTCGCGTCGATGACCACCGAACCGTAGCCCGCGGGGCCCGGGTTTCCCCGGGAACCGCCGTCCGCCTCGACGATGAACTCCCGCACGGCGCAAGCTCCTTACAGGCCGGAGTCGGACGTGCGCACCAGGATGCGGCGGCAGTTCTCGCAGCGTACGACCGTGTCGGGGGCCGCGGCGCGGACCTCGTTGAAGTCGGTGATGGCGAGCTCCTGGCGGCAGCCCTGGCAGGTGCGCTGGTACAGCTTGGCCGCGCCGATGCCGCCCTGCTGCTGGCGGAGCTTGTCGTAGAGCTTGAGGAGGTCCGCGGGGATGGTCGCCGAGACGACCTCGCGCTCCTTCTCGGCCGTGGCCTCGTCGGCGTCGAGGGTCTCGTACGCGGCCTCGCGGCGGGCGGTCGCGTCGTCGATCCTGCCCTGCACGGAACCGACCCGCTCGGTCAGTTCGGCGGTGCGCTCCTGCGCGGACTCACGGCGCTCCATGACTTCGAGGACGATGTCCTCCAGGTCGCCCTGGCGCTTGGCGAGGGAGACGATCTCGCGCTGGAGGTTCTCCAGGTCCTTGGGCGAGGTGACGGCGCCGGAGTCGAGGCGCTGCTGGTCGCGGGTGGCGCGCTGGCGCACCTGGTCCACGTCCTGCTCGGCCTTGGTCTGCTCGCGGGCGCAGTCACTCTCCTCGGTCTGCACGGCCACGAGCAGGTCGCGCAGCTGGGTGAGGTCCTTGGTCAGCGAGTCGATCTCGGCGTGCTCGGGCAGGGAGTTGCGCTTGTGCGCGAGTTGCGACAGGCGTACGTCGAGGGCCTGGACTTCGAGAAGGCGGATCTGGTCGGCGGGCGCGGCGTTCAGTTGGGGGCTCCAGGTTTGTCAGGTGTGGTGGTGGACGCCGCGTGGGCGGTCCAGGGGTCGGTGACCGTCTTGGAGACATGGACCCTGAGGTCCCATCCCTCGCGGTCGGAGATCTCGTCGAGCTGGGCGGCGGCCAGCTCGCACCAGGGCCACTCGGTGGCCCAGTGCGCCGCGTCGAGCAGCGCGAGAGGAGTGTGGGCGCGGGCCTCGGATACGGGGTGGTGGCGGAGGTCCGCTGTCAGGAACGCGTCCACGCCTGCCGCTCGTACGTCGTCGAAGAGGCTGTCGCCGGAGCCGCCGCTGACCGCGATCCGGTGGACCAGGGCGTCGGGGTCGCCCGCGACGCGGATGCCCTGCGCGGTGGCGGGCAGGCGCTCGGCGGCGCGGGCAGCGAGGTCGCGGACGGTCAGGGGGTGGTCCAGTTCGCAGATCCGGCCCAGGCCCCTGCGGCCCTCCGGATCGGTCGGGTCCGGTACGAGCGGTCCTACGACCCTGAGGTCCAGCGCGCCCGCGAGGGCGTCGGAGACTCCCGGGTCGGCTCGGTCGGCGTTGGTGTGGGCGACGTGCAGCGCGATGTCGTGCTTGATCAGGGTGTGCACCACGCGGCCCTTGAAGGTGGAGGCCGCGACCGTGGTCGTACCGCGCAGGTAGAGGGGGTGGTGGGTGACCAGCAGGTCGGCGCCCAGCTTCACGGCCTCGTCGACGATCTCCCGCACCGGGTCGACGGCGAACAGCACGCGGGTGACGTCCTGGTCCGGGTCGCCCACGACGGTGCCGACCGCGTCCCAGGACTCGGCCCGCTCGGCGGGCCACAGGTTCTCCAGCGCGGCGATGACTTCGGACAGGCGGGGTACGGACTGACGGGGCACGGGGAAAGGCTACCTGGCTGGACCGATCGGCTGAACCGCTGAACCGGCCGTACGGAGGTGCGCGGCCCCGTTCAGCACACCCGCCCCCGTTTCCTCAGGCGAATCGTTACTTGGCCACCCTTATTGGTGAAGCGGCTGCTCATCGGTCCCACGTCCGTACGTGCGAAAACTAGTTTCGTGGCCGGAGGTGACCGAACCATGACGGCCTGTGCGATCGAGCCCACGGCGGCGGACGAGGACGGCGACGAATGCGGGGACGAGTGCGGGGTCCCGCGGAACGGTGGCACCGCGTGTGCGATCACCGCGGACGGGGCGTACGCCGCCCGCCTCGCGCCGGCCGGCGACTGTCTGTTCCCGGAGCGGTGGACGCTGGACGGCCCCGAGCCGTACGCCGTGCCGCTGCCCGGCAACCAGCCGGAGGAGCCCGGCACCGAGGTGCAGCCGATGGGGGACGGGCGGGTGCTCATCCGGCGGCTGGTCGACGGGCGGCACGCGTTCTCGCTGCTCTACCCGACCGGTCCGGGCACCGGTGAGCTGCCGCTCGGCGCGGTCGAGTGCCCGGACCCGGACACCCGGCTGCGGCTGCTGCCGCCCGCGCCGGGGGGCGAGAAGGCGTACGCCCTCGCCGTGGGCCGGCGCTCGACCGCCGTGTGGCTGGTGGCGGGCGGGGCCTTTGGGCCGGAGCATCTCGCGATGGTCCCGGGGCGGTGTTCGGGCGGGGTCTGGCTGGACCGGGCCGGGCGGATGCTGGCCCTGGACCGGGAGGTCGGCGGGCGGACCAAGGCGATCGTGGTCGACCTGGAGCGGGACGGGGAGGTGTCGCCGCTGCTGCAGATCGCCGCGGACAGCGACGACCGGCTGCTCGCGGCCGACCCCGACAGCGGACTGCTCCTGATCCGCTCGGACGCGCCCTCGCCGGGCCGGGGGGACCGGCTGGGCTGGGGGGTCGTCGGCTCCACGCTGCCGGTGCGGTTCCCGGAGTGCCTGCGACTGCCGGACTGCACGGTGACGCCGTTCGCGATCCAGCCGGGGCAGGTGCTGATGCCGGAGAACTGCGGGGTCGCGCTGCGCGTCGACGGGCCGGCCGGCACCTGGTTCGCCGTATGGCGGCCCGCCGAGCGGCAGTTGCTCCAACTCCCGGCGCCCGAGGGGTGGTTGGCGGGCGCCGGGCTGTGGACCGAGGACGGGGTGCTGCGACTGCCGTACGCCACACGGGAAGTGCCGTGCGGTGTGGCGCGGTTCGCGGTGCCCAGGGGGGCGGGGGGAACGGGGGGCCTGGGGGAAGCAGGGGACGCGGGGTCCGCTGCGGCCACGGGGGGCGTGGGGGGTACGGGGGAGACACGCCCGGAGGATCCGGTTCGGGACGGGACGGGGGGCGCGCCTGGGGAGGCCGCGCCGTCGCCGTCGGCACCGTCACGACCGGATCCTCCGGTGCCGGTCGCGCCGCGTCCGGTGCCCTTGCGGGAAGCGCCGCTCAACGGCCGGGTGGCCGTCGGGTAACAAAGTGGTGCGGCTCGGTAACGAACTCGTTCCGGACGGCGGTCCGCCTCGCTTCACCCCGGGAACGGCTGGATAAGATCGCCGGGCTGTATGAAGGATCATGTTGCAACGGGGTGAACTTTCCGATGAACGACTCGAACACCGCGCAGACCATGTCTGCCGACACACACGACGCCTCCGGTCACGGCAAGCACCGGGGTCCGGTCTCGGCACAGGACGGCGATTCGGCCGCCCACGGCCGTCACCGCAAGCCGTCCGAGCAGTCCACGCAGTCGAAGTACGCGGCGGTCTGACGACACGTCAGACGTCCTGCACCATCGCGCACGACACGGCCCCGCTCGTCTCCGGACGGGCGGGGCCGCCGCGTTCCCTATGCCGTGCCCGGCTCCCGCTTGAGTCCCAGCACCTCGGCCGCCGCGAAGGTCTCCCCCGGCGGTCGCTCCGCGTAGTGCGGAGTGAGTACGGCGTCCAGCTCGTCGTAGCTGAAGATGTCCTGCTTGCTGTCGAACTTGGCCTGGACGTGCGGGCGTTCGACGATCGCGACCATGCCGCCGTGGACGACGAGGAGCTGGCCGTTGATCCGTTCGGCGGCGGGTGAGGCCAAGTAGCCGACGAGCGGGGCGACATGTTCGGGTGCAAGGGGGTCGAGGCCGTCGCCGCTCTCCCCGAACCCGGCGAAGACGTCCTCGGTCATCCGGGTGCGGGCGCGGGGGCAGATGGCGTTCGCGGTGACGCCGTACTTGGCGAGGGCGAGGGCCGTGGAGGTGGTCAGGCCGACGATTCCGCCTTTCGCCGCCGCGTAGTTGGGCTGTCCGGCCGAGCCCGCGAGGTATGCCTCGGAGGAGGTGTTCACGATCCGGCCGTACACCGGTGCGCCGGTCGCCTTGGAGCGCTCGCGCCAGTGCCGGGCCGCGAAGTGGGTCGTGTTGAAGTGGCCCTTGAGGTGGACCCGGATCACCGCGTCCCACTCGCCCTCCGTCATGGAGAAGACCATGCGGTCGCGCAGGATGCCCGCGTTGTTGACGAGGATGTCGAGCCTGCCGAACTCGGCGATCGCCAACTCGACCAGATCGGCGGCCTGTTGGAAGTCGGCGACGTCCCCGGTGTGGGCGGTGGCCCGGCCGCCCGCCGCGCGGATCTCGGCGGCGACCTCCTCGGCGGGACCGGCGGACGCCGCCCCCGAACCGTCCCGGCCCGGCTGCCCGTAGTCGTTGACGACGACGGCCGCGCCGAGCCGGCCGAGCTCCAGCGCCTCGGCCCGGCCGAGCCCGCGTCCGGCGCCGGTGACGATCGCGGAGAGGCCCTCAAGTGGCAGTGACATCAAGGTCCTTTCAGTAGAAGAGGCGCCCTCGGATCCCTCAGATCTCGATGCACGTGCGCAGGGCCGTCCCCTGGCGCATCTGGTCGAGGGCCTCGTTGATGTCGGCCAGCGGCACCCGGTGGGTGATCAGGCTCTCCAGGTCGACGCGGCCCGCCCGCCACAGCGCGATCGTGCGCTCGTAGGAACGCAGGACGTCTCCCCCGCCGTACATCGAGGGCAGGATGCGCTTCTCGTCGAAGAACAGCTCGAACATGCTGAGTTGGAGATAGTCGTCCAGGGCGCCCGCGCCGACGACGACGAGGGTGCCGCCGCGCCGGGTGTTCTCGTAGGCGGTGCGGGCGGTGGCGGAGCGGCCGACGACCTCGAAGACGTAGTCGAAGCCCTCGCCGCCGGTGACCTGTTGCTTGGCGTCGGGCAGCTCGTCCGGTGAAATCGCCCTGGTGGCACCGAACTTGAGGGCGGCCTCGCGGCGGGACGCGACCGGGTCGACGGCGACGATCTCGGCGGCGCCCTTGAGCCGGGCGCCCTGGATCGCGGAGATGCCGACGCCGCCGCAGCCGATCACGGCGACCGACGAACCGGCCTCCACGTCGGCGGTGTTGAGGGCGGCGCCGAGTCCGGTGGTGACCCCGCAGCCGATGAGGGCGGCGATGTCGAAGGGTACGTCGTCGGGGATCGGTACGGCGCAGCCCGCGTCGACGACGACCTCCTCGGCGAAGGTGCCGGTGCCCGCGAAGCCGAAGACATCGCCGCTGGGGCGCTTGAAGTTGGGGGTGCCGGCGTTCATGAACCCGGCCAGGCACAGCTGGGTCTGGCCGCGCTTGCAGGCGGGACACACCCCGCAGGCGGGCAGCCAGCAGACGACGACCCGGTCACCGGGCTTCAAGTGGCTTACGCCTTCGCCGACTTCGAGGATCTCGCCCGCGCCCTCGTGTCCGGGTACGAAGGGGGCGGGCTGTGGCAGTACGCCGGCCATCGCGGACAGGTCCGAGTGGCACAGCCCCGTGGCGCGCACCCGGATCCTGACCCGGCCGGGCCCGAATCCCACGGCCTCGATGTCGTCGAGGACCTCCAGTTTGTCCTGGCCTATCTCGTGCAGTACGGCTGCGAGCATGATGCGGCTCCCCTCGACTCGGGCTTGGCTCAAGAGTGTTCGGCGGTCATTCGGGGTCAGGAGTGTTCGACGGTCGTGTCGGCGAGGACGGGCGCGTCGTCCCGTTCCACGGCGCTCACCGCGACCCGCACGGTGCCGGCACCGGCATCGCCCTGCCGCCACATGCGGATGCGCAGCGTCTCGCCGGGGAACACCACTCCGGCGAACCGTGTGTCGTAGGCGCGCACCCGGCTCACATCGCCGCCGAGCAGCGTGTCGACGACCGCCTTCAGCGTCATGCCGTAGGTGCACAGGCCGTGCAGGATGGGCCGGTCGAACCCGGCGAGCTTGGCGAACTCGGGGTCGGCGTGCAGCGGGTTCCAGTCGCCGGAGAGGCGGTAGAGGAGGGCCTGGTCCTCGCGGATGCGCCGCTCAACCACCTTGTCGGGGTTGCCCGTTGGGGCCTCCAGGCGGGTGGAGGGGCCGCGGTCGCCGCCCCAGCCGCCCTCTCCCCGTACGAAGATCTGCGCGTCGTTGGTCCACAACGGGCCGTCCGTGTCGGCGACTTCGGTGCGCATGACGAGGACGGCCGCCTTGCCCTTGTCGTACACGGCGGCGATATGGCTGGTGCTGGTCGCGGTGCCCCGGGCCGGGATCGGGCGGTGCAGGCGCAGGGACTGGCCGCCGTGCAGGACGCGGGCGAGGTCGACCTCGACACCGGGCATGGACAGGCCGCTGATCACGCCGGGCGAGCCGTTGCCCGCGACGGTGGCGAAACTCGGCAGGACGTGCAGCCGGGACTCCAGGGTGTAGCGCAGCTCGTCGGGGTCGGTCGCGGGGGTGCCCGCGCCGAGGCCGAGGTGGTAGAGCTGGACGTCCTTGGTGGTCCAGGAGATCTCTCCCGAGCGGGGTTCGGCGGCGAGTGCCCTGGCGGCGTCGATCGGCATGGGGCTCCTGTTCGGTGGCGGCGAACGTCGGTGGCGGCGGCGTGCGTCATGGTGGCGAGAGACCCCGGTGCGGCCGTCCGCACCGTCGGCCGCACCGAGGTCGTCACGGGCCGACCTAGAACGCGTTCCAGTCCGGCGCCCTTCTGTATAGCCGAGCGCCCCGCACTTGTGAAGGCTCCTGACGGTGCGTCAGGTCGGTGTCGGTACCGGCATCCACACCGGCACCGGCGCCCGTGACATTTGTCCTGCCCGAGTCCGTACATGCGCATCTGCCGGGCGAGGGGCCCGGATCCGTAGCGTCGTAGCCATGACACAGACAGGTGGGGCGGCGGGCCGGGCGGCACGTGGTTCGGCGGGCCGGGCGGCGGACGGGACCGCGGGACGAGCGGCAGGCGGGACTGCGAACCGGGCGGCCGGCGGTTCGGCGAGCCGGGCGGCGCGTGGGACTGCGGACCGGACAGAGCGTGCCGTGTCCTTCGCGGGGGCGGTCAAGACCTTCGGCGCGGTGCGTGCCGTGGACGGTGTGGACCTGGAGATCGGGCGCGGCGAGACGGTCGCGCTGCTCGGCCGCAACGGCGCGGGCAAGTCGACGGCGATCTCGCTGCTGCTCGGGCTGAACGCGCCCGACGCCGGCACGGTCGAACTCTTCGGCGCCGCACCGGAGTTGGCCGTACGGAACGGCCTGGTCGGAGCGATGCTCCAGGAGTCGCGGGCGGTGCCCCGGGTCACCGTCGGCGAGCTGGTCGCCTTCGTCGCCCGGTGCTATCCGGCGCCGATGCCCGTCGCGCGGGCCCTGGAGCTGGCCGGGATCGGCGACCTGGCCGGGCGGCGGGTGGACCGGCTGTCGGGCGGGCAGACACAGCGGGTGCGGTTCGCCGTGGCGCTGGCCGGGAACCCGTCGCTGATCGTGCTCGACGAGCCGACCGCAGCGCTGGACGTGGAGGCGCGGCACGCGTTCTGGCAGTCGATGCGGGCGTACGCCCGGCGCGGGCACACCGTCCTGTTCTCCACGCACTACCTGGAGGAGGCGGACGCGCACGCCGACCGGATCGTCGTCATCGACCGCGGCCGGATCGTCGCGGACGGCACCGGCGAGCAGCTCAAGCGGGCGGCGGGCGGCAGCCTCGTCTCCTTCGACCTGGCGGGCCGCGCCACCGAGGGGCTGCGCCTGCTGCCCGGCGTACGGACCGTCGAAGTACGCGGCGACCGCGCCCTGCTGCGCACCGACGACTCGGACGCGACCGTGCGCGCACTGGCGGACCTGGACGCGATCCGTGGCCTGGAGGTCACGCCGGCGTCGCTGGACGACGCGTTCCTGGCGCTGACGTCCCCCGAGGCCGACGCCCCGCGCACCGGAGTCGGCGCCATGAACCCGGTGACCCCGAACGACACGTTCCTCGCCGGCACCGGAGCCGGGACGGAGACCCGCTGATGCTCGACCGTCCACGGCTCGGAGACCTCCGCCCCCTGCGCCACGCGGACCTCGCGGCCGACCGCGTCGCCGCGTCCGGCCCGGACATCACCCGCGGCCGCGAGGCCACCCCCGCGTCCCCGAAACGCACCTCCACTTCCCGCACCTCCACATCCCGCACCTCCCACGAGACGGAGACCGTCCGATGATCGACTACCTGCGCCTCGAAGTACGCCGGACCCTGCGCGACGTCGGCTTCGTGATCGGCGGTGTCGCGATGCCCGTGATGATGTACCTGCTGTTCACGAACCTCGGCGGTGACGACAGCGGCTACAAGGCCACGGCGATGGTCGGCATGGCCGCCTACGGCGCGGTCGGCTCCGCCCTCAACACCGGCGGCGGGGTCGCCGAGGACCGGGCGATCGGCTGGCTGCGGCAGCTGCGGGTGACCCCGATGACCCCGCGCCAGGTCGTCCTCGGCCGGGCGCTGACCGGTTCGGTGACCGTGCTGCCCTCGATCGTCGCGGTGCTCACGGCGGGCGGTCTGGTCAACGGCGTACGGCTGGACGTCTGGCAGTGGGCGGCGATCGCGCTGCTGCTGTGGCTCGGCTCGATCCCCTTCACCCTGCTCGGCCTCGGCAACGGCTACGGGCTCACCTCCCAGACCACCGGCGTCGCGAACATGGCCTGCACCATGGGGCTCGCGGTGCTCGGCGGCCTGTGGTTCCCGATCAGCCTCTTCCCCGGCTGGCTGCGCGCGATCTCCCACTACACCCCGACCAACCGCTTCGCCGAGCTCGGCACCTCCGTCGCCGACGGGCATGCCCCGGCACTCGGCGCGATCGTGGTGCTGACAGCTTGGCTGCTCGCGTTCGGTTCGTACGCTGTGCTGGCGTACCGCCGGACCGGGCGGACCGTGTGACCGGGGGAGCGAGAGAGATGTCCTGGATGCGAGGGATCACCTGCCAGGTACGCCACTGGCGGGCGGAGCGGGCCCGCTGGAAGGCCGACATGGCGGAGTTCAAGGCCGCGCAGAAGGAGGCCCGCCGCAGGGGCGAGTGGCCCGAGAACCCGGGCCCGCCGCCGACCGGCTTCACCCTGCTGCCGTGGCTCCTGATGGGCATGGGCTCCTTCTCCAACCTCCTCCAGGGCAAGACCTCCAACCCCTGGATCGGCGGCCTGGGCCTGTTCGCCTTCAACTCCCTCTACATCTATGTGGTGTTCCGCTCCTTCGTGAAGGAGAAGCGCCAGGCGGTCTCGACCGTGGTCGCGCTGATCGTGATGGGCCTGATCACCTGCGGCCTCGCCCTCGGCTACGGTGGCAGCTGGCTCTACTTCTTCCCCCTGCTCGGCCTCGCCACGGGCGCCGTCGTCCGGGGCCCGCGCCTCGGCCAGGTCGGCCTCGCCCTGACCGCCCTCGCCGCCGCAGTCTCCGTGTACCGGTCCGGCTGGGACGCGATCAACATCGCCTACGGCACGTTCCTGTCGACGATGGTGACCGCGGCGATCCTCTCCCTCTCCGAGGCCGTACGCGAACTGCGCTCCGCCCGCGAGGAGTTGGCGCGCCGGGCGGTCGAGAAGGAACGGATGCGGTTCTCCCGCGACCTGCACGACCTGCTCGGGCACACCCTCTCGGTGATCGTGGTGAAGTCGGAGGCGGCCCGGCGCCTCGCACCCCGCGACATGGAGGCGGCGCTCGGCCAGATCACCGACATCGAGGCCGTGGGCCGGCAGGCGCTCACCGAGATCCGCGAGGCCGTCACCGGCTACCGCGAGGGCAGCCTCGCCACCGAACTGGACCGCGCCCGCTCCGCCCTGTCCGCCGCCGACATCGACCCGGTCGTCCGTCAGTCGGGCCCGCTGCTGACCCCGCAGAACGAGGCCCTGCTGGGCTGGGTGGTCCGCGAGGCGGTCACCAACGTCGTACGGCACAGCGGCGCGACCCGCTGCGAGATCACGTTCGACGGGGTCATGGACCGCGTCCGCCTGACGATCGCGGACGACGGCCCCGGGGACAGCCTGAGGGACGGGAACTCCCCTGCGACCGGTCCCGCCGAGGGCATCGGCGGGACCGGTCTGAAGGGCCTGACGGAACGCCTCGCGGTGGCGGGCGGCTCCCTGCGGGCCGGCCCGTCACCACGCGGCGGCTTCACGGTCACCGCCGAACTCCCGGTGGAGTCGGCGGACTTGACGCCCTCCGTCGTGACTACGGCTGGGTCTACGGCTGGGTCTACGGCGCCCAGGGAGCCGTGACGACCCAACTCACGTCGTCCGTCCACGAGGTGGCGCTGTCGAAGGCGTTGGAGCCGCCGTCGCTCGCGATGTAGACGTTGTAGTTGTAGTGCCGGAGATATCTGGTCGGGTAGTTGTACGACGCGAACGACGTGCCCGTGCCGCTCTTGCCGGTCGAGGCGCAGAACGTGGCGTCCTGTCTGAACTGCGTTGTCCCGACCATGGGTTGGCGGTAGAGCTGGTAGTTGTAGTGGCGCAGGAAGTCACCGGGATAGTTCCGTGACTCGAACGAGTAGCAGGAGCTGTCGGCGAGTCCCCTGCGGACGATCCAGGTGGCATCGCTCTTGTCGAGCGTCGCGCTGCTGGACGTGATGGCCGAGAGGACCGCCGCGTTGTTCTGGTGCCGGATGTAGTCGCCGGTGCAGCACGAGGTGGTCGCGCGCAGCGAGATCTCCGAACCGGCCGCCAGCGTCCCGGTGGTGCCGGTCGAGGCACCGTAGCCGACGGACACGATGTTCGCCTGTACGGAGTCGTCGGCGGCGTCGGTCGGGATGCCGGCGGTCATGACGCCCTCGAAGAACGAGCCGATGGAGCCGTTGCTGTTGTCCCCGCCGGTGCCCAGGACGATCGCGCCTTCCTGATGCATGGGCGAGTAACCACTCGTGGTGGGTTCACCCCCGGAATAGGAGGTCGTGAGACTCCCCGACTGCGCATTCCCGGATCTCAGCGCGAAATGGTCCTGACCGTTGTTTTTCAGCAAAGCGGTGACGAACGGTATCGCGCCGGTGCCGGTGTTCGCCGTGTTCTTGCTGTACCCGGAGTCCGACTGGAACAGCCCGTTCTCCAGGTCGGCCTGCACCCAGGGGCCCCCGCCGTAGCAGGGCGAGAACCAGCACTCGGTACCGAAGTTGATCGCGTCCATGTGACCGTTGCCGGTGTCCTGGTTGCTGGTCTCCGCGTTGCCGTAGTCGAAGCAGCAACTGCCGTTGACGTGGGTGCCCGACGTCACCATGTACATCCCCTCGGCGGCACCGTTGGTGGCCACGCCCGAGGTGGCGTTGTCGCGGTAGCCCATGCCGGCCGAGATCTCCAGGCCGTAGACCTGATGCCCGCCGGCGGTCACCGGCAGCGCGTCCGCGGGCGCCCCGACATCGGCGACACCGGCCCCGCCCGCGCCCTCGATCGTGAGGTCGTTGTGGCGCGCGGACTGGTCGTAGATCTTGGTGATGACGCAGGTCGTACCGGCACAGAACGAGTCCTGCGCCGCCGCGTTGGCATACCCCCCGGCCGCCAGCGGCCCGATGTTCGCGGTGGTGCTGTCGGAGGCCCGCTGCACCTGGTACAGCGAGCCGTTGTACGAGGAGTAGAGCGCCCGGACGAGACTGTGCGCGGCGACGCAGGGGGTTCCGGCGGTGGCGTAGATGTCGCACGGCAGCGAGGTGGCGGCCGAGGCCTGCGGCACGCCGACGGCCAGCGCGAGGACGGTCACGAGCGCGGACAGGGCGGCGAGGGTGGCGTTTCTCAGCCGGCGCGGCCGGGTGCGGAGGAATCTCAAGAACACGGTGCACCTCATTCTGTTGCTGTTCCTGGTAGGGCGGTGCGGGTGGTTGACGCGGGTGCGGGTGCGAGTGCGGGTGGTTGACGCGGGTCCGGGTGAGGGTGCGGGTGCGGGTGGAGCGTCGGCGCCCGATCGGTGCGGTCGATATACCGAACGCCGTTCGATCGAAATGCCGAACCAATTCGCGATCGAAATGTCGAACTGTCGAGAGTTTGTCGAAAGGTTCCCGAAAGCGGCCCGGCACCCGGAAATTCAAAGGCGATTACAGAATGCCGAGGCGATTGTTTGCCCGCAGCCGGATACCGTCAAGACTCGCGGACGCGAACAATGAAGAGTTTTTGACAACCACCCCGGGTCTCCCTGGGCCTTACTCTTGCCCCGTGGATGAGATGCCCCGGGACCACCGGCCCGCCAAGTCCGTCAGAGTGCTGCTCGCCGAGGACCAGGGCATGATGCGCGGCGCGCTCGCCCTGCTGCTCGGCATGGAGGCGGACCTGGAGGTCGTCGCCCAGGTCGGGAGGGGTGACACGATCGTGGACGCCGCCCTGACCCACCGCCCCGACGTCGCCCTCCTCGACATCGAACTCCCCGGCATGAGCGGCCTGGAAGCCGCCGCCGAACTCCGCGAACAGGCCCCGGACTGCCGGGTGTTGATCCTCACGACCTTCGGCCGCCCGGGCTATCTGCGCCGGGCGATGGAGGCGGGCGCGGCGGGCTTCCTGGTGAAGGACGGCCCGGTCGAGGACCTCGCCGCCGCGATCCGCCGCGTCCTGACCGGCGAGACGGTCATCGACCCGGCCCTGGCCGCCGCCGCCCTGAGCGCGGGCCCCAATCCCCTCACCGCCCGCGAGTGCGACGTCCTCAAGGCCTCGGTGGACGGCGCGACAGTCTCCGACATCGCCACGAAACTCCACCTCTCCGAGTCGACTGTCCGCAACTACCTCTCGTCAGCGATCGGCAAAACAGGCACCCGCAACCGCATGGAGGCGATGCGGGAGGCCCGACAACAGGGCTGGCTGTAGCCCCCGACTCCCCCGGCCCGCCGCCGCCCTACGCTCCGGTCCCCCGGCGGAACAACGCCGTCCAGAGGAAGTCCTCCCCGAAGCACGGCGAGGCGTCCGGTTCATCCCGCATCCGGCGCACCTCGACCACCTCCAACTCCCCGAATATCCACCGCAGTTCATCATCCGTGTAGGCCAACCCGCCCTGAAGCCCGGAGCCGCGATAGAGCTCGGCATCGGGCAGCTCGGACCCCATCCCGCCGGCGGCGAAGCACGTGAGCGCGAAGTGCCCGCCGGGTGCGAGGACTTGGTCCAGCAGGGCGAGGTAGCTGATGCGCCGGTGCGGGGGCAGGTGATGGAAACACCCGGAGTCGTAGACGAGGTCGTAGGGGCCGGGGAGTTCGGTACGGGGGAGGGCGAACACGTCCCCGCAGTGAAAGCGAACCTGGGGGCCCTCCCCCTCCCCTCCCCCCACCCCCGCCTCCCCCACTCGGTCCCGCGCCCGCTCCTCCGCCCAAGCGACAGCCGTAGGCGACAGATCCACCCCGTCCACTTCGAAGCCCCGCGCGGCCAGTTGAAGCGCGTTGCGCCCCGGACCGCACCCCAGGTCCAGAGCGCGGCCACCCCCGCTTATCAGCCCCCGATCGACATACCCGACCAGGTTCTCGTCCGGCTTCGCCACAAAGAACGGCACCGGCCTGTCACGGTCGGCATAGAACCCGTCCCACCAGGAGGCACCCCGCGAACTCCAACGGTCGGCCTCCGGCGCGAACAGCCCGTCCAGGAGCCGGAGTACGTCGTCGACCGTGCGTATGTCCCGCCCACGCCGATTCCGATCCGCCCGGTCCATCCGGCCCCCTCTCCGATACGCCGATCGTAGAAGCGGACAGACCGAAAACCCAGGTCAGCGAGCATCCAGGACGCCCGCACGAACCCCGTCAACTCCCGTGTACGGGGCGGGAGTCGACACCGAAAGGGCACCACCCCAGGGGCCCGGTGAAACCATGCCGACACCCCGCCCCAGGCCCACCAGGACGGCACTCCCGGTCACGCCGGCCACACTTTTCAAGAACTCAGCCCTCACCCCACGCCCGCAGCCTTCACAAGCGGTGCGTCCCGCGACAGCTCCCGGAACCCGAGCCCGTAGTACAGGCCGCGTGCCCGGGGATGTCCCGGTGCGCCCAGGCAGGCGACCGTCATGTGGGTGGCGCCGGAGGCTCGTGCTCGGTGCATCCCGTGGAGGAGCATCGCTCTTGCCAGCCCTTGTCGCCGGTATTCCGGATGCGTTCCGACCGGTTCGAACTCGGCGGTGCTGTTCGCCTCGTCGAGCCACATGATGGTCGAGGAGGCCATCGTGCCGTCCGGTGCCTCCCCCAGGATGTGCAGGTCGCCGCGGTAGCCCGGGGTCCGGCGGACGCTCTCGTAGCTCTCGGCCGTGTAGGCCGAGGGAGCCCAGGCGTCGAGGTGGGCCTGGACCGCGGCCTCGGGGCCGACCTCGTCGGCGGTGCGGAAGCTGAACCCCTCTGGGAGTACCGGCTGTTCCAGGTCCGTCAGGTCCCGCTCGTTGAGCTGGGTCCAGGAACCGGTGTCGCCGAGCGCGGCCGAGTCGGTCTCGTAGCCGTGTGCCGCCCATCGCTTCAGGGCGGACTCGTCGGCGGCGCTGGGCATCACCGTCCGCTCGATGCCCGCCGCCGTGCCGTCGTACCAGTCGATCACCTCGTCGATGAGCCCGGCGTGGTCGGGGTGGACCTGGTACGTGAGGCAGGCCTCGGTGTTGTCCTTCACCGAACCGTCGTTCCGGCGTACCCGGTGCGGAAGTCGGGCCCAGCCCCACGCCACCAGGTCCCCGCCGGAGAACCACAGCCGACGCGGTCGGCCCGTGTCGGCGGCGGCCTGCCCCTTGCCCCAGTTCCAGGCCAGCTCGCCGAACATCGCTTCGGCGTTCACCAGCTCCGGGCGGACGGCGGTGACCCGCTGCGCCAGCCCCTGCATGAGCCGCAACTCCGCGGCGGTGACAAGCTCGACGTTCGTCATGGTGGGCCACTGTGTCAGGGCCCCGCGAAGTCGGCGAACCGTTTTCCGGGGCCGCCCATCGCGACGGTCACCTACGGAGGCCGACCGCCGCGCGTCACGGCCCGGCGCGAACGGTGCCCGCCGCAGCCCTAGTTGGTGGTCACCTCCGCCGACTCGTAGGCAGTCCCCGCCGGGGCCACGCATGCGAACCAGTTGTCCGGAGAGCCGGCCGCCGGGCGGATCGACGCTTCGCCGCTGCTGGCGTCGGCCCCCGCGGCCACCCTGCGGGCCACGGTGGACGTGCCGTCCTTCCAGGTGCAGGTGACCTCCTGCGCGGTCTTGGCGACCTGGCCGACGACCAGACGCGCGGGACCGTCGGTCTTCTTCGGGTCCAGGGAGGTCGCGCCCGACTTGAGGTCCGTGCCCGCCATGGTGTCCTGCTCGGAGGCCGAGTCACCCATCAGGAGACCCGGCTCGCCGCTCCCGACGGCCCGTCGTACGAAGTACGTGATCTTGCCGACCAGCGCGGACGCCCGGTCCTTGTCCCAGGGTTCCTCGTGCCTGCTGGACATGGACCTCAGCTGGCCCTCGGCCTCCGCCAGGGTGCGGGGGGCGCCCCACACGTCGACCGTGACGTACCACGCCTGGCCCTGCTCGGTGCCCGTCGCGAGCAGGGTCTCCTGCGGCACGTACACATGCCGGTCCTCCGGCGTCGACGGCTCGGTCGCCCGCTGTGTCACCGCGGGCGACACCTCGACCCCGTTCCCGTCGCGCAGCCCGGCCAACGCGAGCGTGCCCGATCCGCCGACGATCACCAGTGCCGCCGCCGTCGCGAGTGCCCAGCGGCGGGCCCGGCGTCGGCGTCCGCCGCGGATCACCGCCTGGTAGGGGGCTATGCCGATCTCGACCTCGTCCGCGGCGTCGGCCAGCAGGAGGGCGATGTCTCTGTCCGTCATGGTCTGGTTCGTCTCCCGGTCCGCGCTCATCACTTCCGCCCTCCCTGCGTCACCATCTCGGCGAGTCCCGGTATGGCGCGGAGTTTCGCGATCCCCTTGGCCGCGTTGCTCTTCACCGCGCCGACCGAGCAGCCCATCGCCTGGGCCGTCTGTGTCTCGGTCAGGTCCTCCCAGTACCGCAGCACCACCGCCTCCCGCTGCCTCGGCGGCAGTTGGGCCAGTGCCTGCAACAGGGCGCTGCGGTCCTCGGCCTGGGCGATGCGGTCGCCGGTGTCGGCGATCTCTCGCACCAGGCCCGAGTCGTCCTTGGGCGCCAGGAACTCCTTGAGTCGTCTCCGGTGCTTGCGTGCGTGCGCGTTGATCATCACGCGCCGTACGTACGCCTCCGGATCGTCGGCCGCGCCGACCTTGCGCCAGGCCACAAAGGTCTGTTCGAGCGTCGACTGGACCAGATCCTCCGCGGCGTGCTGCTCCCCCGTCAGAAGAAATGCCGTCCGCATCAGCCGCGGCCAGCGGCCGATGACAAAGCTCTGGAACCCGTCATCCCGAGCCTCCCGAGCCTGCTTGCGATCCCCCATGGGCACCTCCTAGATGTCTAAAGGAGTCCATGAGCAGCCCGGACCGTTGCCTCACTTCTCAAAAACCGTTGCCTCACTCCTCGAAACCGTCGCCTCACTTCTCGAAACTCGTGGAAGCCGCGCCGTCCGAGGCCGCCGCCGGATCCGAGGCCGCCCCCGGGTCCGCACCGACCACACCATCCGCCACGCCCTCCGCGTCCACCACAACCTCCCCGTCCACCACAACCTCCCCATCCGCGCTCGCACTCGCACTCACCCGCGCCACAGCAGGCCCCGCCCCCTTCCCCTTCCCCCACGGCAGCCACACCGCCATCAGCACCACCCCACCCAGCAGCACCCCCGCCCCCGTACGGAACGCCAGCGCGTACCCCTCGGTCAGCGCCTCCGGCGTCCCCCCACCGCCGCCCGCCACCCGCGCCGTACGCGCCGCGGCGATCGTCGACATGACAGCGAGCCCCAGCGAACCCCCCATCGTGCGCGAGGTGTTGATCAGCCCGGAGACCAGCCCGGCCTCCCCCGGCGCGGCCCCGGACGTGGCGAGCGCGGCGAGCGGCGTGGCCGTCAGGCCGGCGCCGAGCATCATCAGGATTCCGGGGAACATGATCTCGGTCAGGTAGTCGCCCCGCGCGGTCATCAGGGACTGCCAGCCGAAGCCCACCGCCGCGATCAGCGTCCCGATGACGGCCACGTTGCGCGCGCCGAGCACCGGCATGAAACGGGGCGCCGACTTGGAGCCGAGCAGGACCGCGAGCGAACTCGGCACCAGCGCGAGCCCCGCCTCCAGCGGGGTGTACCCGAGCACGTTCTGTGCGTACAGGGTCATGAAGAACCACATGCAGAACATCGCGGAGCCGGACAGGAACATCGCCGCGTTCGCCGACGACACCGCCCGCGCCCGGAACAGTCCGAGCGGCATCAGCGGAGCCGCCGTACGCGCTTCGACGACGAGGAAGAGCACGATCAGCGCGAGTCCGGCGGCCAGCGGAAGCAAGGTGGCGGTGGCCGTCCAGCCCCTGGCCTCGGTCTGCGAGATGCCGTAGGCCAGCACGCCGAGCCCCGCCGTGACCAGGACGGCGCCGGGCAGGTCGAGCCGCCGCCGGTCTCCGGCGCGGCTCTCCGGGAGCCAGCGCAGCGAGCTGAGCAGTACCACCGCGCCGACGGGCACATTGATGAGGAGCACCCACCGCCAGGACAGGGTGTCCACGAGGACCCCGCCGACGAGTCCGCCCGCGGCCCCGCCGCCGGCGCCGACGGCCGTCCAGGTGGCGATGGCCCGGGCGCGGGCCGCGCCCTCCGCCACCGCCGAGGTGACGATGGTCAGTGTCGAGGGCGCCAGCACCGCGGCCCCCAGTCCCTGCACGGCCCGGGCGAGCAGCAACTGCCAGCCGTCCTGGGCCAGTCCGCCGCACAGCGAGGCCAGGGTGAACAGCGCGAGCCCGACCAGGAACATCCGCTTGCGGCCGTAGAGGTCACCGGCCCGGCCGCCGAGGAGCATGAACCCGGCGAAGGCGATGGCGTACGCGTTGACGACCCATTGCAGCCCGGACGCGCTCATCCCCAGGTCGGTCCGCATCGAGGGCAGCGCCACGTTGACGACGGACACGTCGAGCACGACGAGGAACTGCCCGGCACACGCGAGCGCCACGACCAGCCAGGCGGGCGGTGCCGCGCCGCGGGGGAACAGGCGGGATATTCGGGAGACGTCAGCGGCTCGGGGCATGGTGGTCATACTCTCAACCGGCCCGCGCCCCTTGCATCGGCATTTCGCCCGGGAGGTGGGAGGGCCGTAGGACCTAGACCACAGGACCTACACCGCCCACCGGACCTATACCGTCCGCAGGCCCTACACCGCCCGCAGGCCCTGCACCGCCCGCAGCAGGGTCACCACGGCCGCCCCGCCCAATCCGATGTTGTGCGCGAGCCCCACCTCGGCCCCCGGCACCTGCCGCTCCCCCGCCGTCCCCCTCAACTGCCAGACCAGCTCGGCGACTTGGGCGATCCCGGTGGCCCCCAGCGGATGTCCCTTGGAGATCAGCCCGCCGGACGGGTTGACCACCCAGCGCCCGCCGTAGCTCGTCGCCCCGGACTCGACGAGCTTCCCCGACTCCCCCGGCTCGCACATGCCGAGCGCCTCGTACGTCAGCAGTTCGTTGATCGAGAAGCAGTCGTGGAGTTCTACGACGTCCACGTCCTCGATGCCGAGTCCGGACCGTTCGTAGACCTGGCGGGCGGCGGCCCGGGACATGGGCTGGCCGACGACGTCGATGCACGAGCCGGACGCGAAGGAGTCCTCGGTGTCGGTGGTCATCGCCTGGGCGACGATCTCGACGAGCGAGCCCGCACCCTCACCCGGTCCCGTCCCCCTCGCCAACTGCCGCTGTTCCGCGAAGCGTTCGGAGACCACGACCGCCGCCGCGGCTCCGTCCGAAGTCGGTGAGCACTGGAGCTTCGTGAGCGGATGGTGGACGACCCGCGCCGCGAGGATGTCGTCGACGTCGTACACGTCCTGGAACTGGGCGTTCGGGTTGTGCGCGGAGTGCCGGTGGTTCTTGGCGGCGACGGCGGCGAGCTGCGCCTCGGTGGTGCCGTACTTCTCCATGTGTTCGCGGGCCGCGTCGCCGAAGATCTGGGCGGTGGGCGGGGTCATCTCGAAGCCGTGCCGGGCGGCCATGACGCCGTAGTGCCGGGCGACGGGGGAGGTCGAGAAGTCCCCGCTGTCCGCCCCTCCGCCCAACGCGCCCCGCTTCATCTTCTCGAAGCCCAGCGCCAGCACGCAGTCGGCGGCCCCGCCCTCCACGAGCTGCCGGGCCAGCATCAGGGCGGTCGAGCCGGTGGCGCAGTTGTTGTTGACGTTGTAGACGGGGATGCCGGTGAGACCTAGCTCATAGGCTGCGCGCTGGCCCGCGGTCGAGGGCTGGAAGCAGTAGCCGACGAGAACCTGTTCTACGTCGCCGTAGGAGATCCCGGCGTCCGCGAGGGCGGCGTTCCCCGCCTCCCTCGCCATGTCCCAGTACTGCCACTCCCGGGTCTCGGGCTTCTCGAACCTCGTCATCCCGACACCTGCGGCATAGGCCTTCATGGCGGGCGAGATTAGAACACGTTCCAGTGAATGACCAGACCTGACGAGAGGTCAGATATTCATGGGACGGTCAAGGATTCGTTAGTACGCCGAAGCATCGGAATAGTTGCCCATGCATACGAGGTTTACCGTGCACTTATCCCGCACGGATCACGCCACACCTACGGCCTGGAGGCCCTACTCCATGACGCACACGTCGACCGACCAGCCCGCACGGAGGCCGTCCGGCGCCGTCGTGCCGGTGCTCGCCTTCGCGGGCATCGTTGTCGCGGTGATGCAGACCCTGCTCGTCCCGGTCATCAAGGACCTGCCGCAGCTGCTGAGCACCGAGCCCAGCAACGCCACCTGGGTCCTGACCTCGACCCTCCTCTCCGGAGCCGTCGCCACGCCGATCATGGGCCGCCTCGGCGACCTCTACGGCAAGCGCCGGATGCTGATCCTCAGCCTGGCCATCATGGTCGTGGGAGCGCTGGTCAGCGCCCTCACCAGCGACCTGCTCACGATGATCGCGGGCCGCGCGCTCCAGGGCTTCGCGATGGGCGCGATACCGCTGGGCATCGGCCTGATGCGCGACATGCTGCCCCGCGAGAAGCTCGGCTCGGCGATGGCCCTGATGAGTTCCTCGATCGGCGTCGGCGGCGGCCTCGCGCTGCCCGCCGCGGCGCTCGTCGCCCAGCACGCCGACTGGCACGCCCTCTTCTACGGCGCCGCCGGCCTCGGTGTCCTCGCGATCGGCCTGACCCTCCTCGTCGTACCGGAGTCGCCGATGCGCGCGGAGGGCACCTTCGACGTGCTCGGCGCGATCGGTCTCTCCGCGGGCCTCGTCCTCTTCCTCCTGCCCATCACGAAGGGCAGCGACTGGGGCTGGACCTCCGGCACCACGCTCGGCCTGTTCGCCGCGGCGGCCATCGTCCTGCTCCTGTGGGGCGTGATGGAACTGCGTCTGAAGGCCCCGCTGGTCGACCTGCGCACCACCGCCCGCCCGGCGGTCCTCTTCACCAACCTCGCCTCGATCATGGTCGGCGTCTCCTTCTACGTCGTGTCCCTCGTCCTGCCCCAGCTCCTCCAACTGCCTAAGTCCACGGGCTACGGTCTCGGCCAGTCGATGGTCACCGCCGGTCTGCTGGTGGCACCGCTCGGCCTGACGATGATGTTCACGGCCCCCGTCTACGCCCGTCTCTCGGCGAAGTACGGTCCCAAGGTCACCCTGATCCTCGGCATGCTGATCATCGGCATCGGCTACGGCGCGGGGCTCGGCCTCATGAGTGCGGCCTGGCAGTCCCTTGTCATCGCCGTCGTCCTCGGTGCCGGTATCGGGCTTGCGTACTCCTCGCTTCCCGCGTTGATCGTGGGGGCGGTGCCGGCGTCCGAGACCGGTGCGGCGAACGGGCTCAACACCCTGATGCGGTCGATCGGTACGTCCGTCTCCAGTGCGGTGATCGGGATGGTGCTGGCGAACACCGCGAACCATGTGGGCGGGGTTGCCGTCCCGACCATGCACGGGTTCCACGTCTCGTTCCTGATCGCCACGGGTGCGGTTGCCGTGGGGCTGTTGATGGCGCTGTTCCTTCCCAAGCCGAACCGGGCGCCGCAGTTGAACTTCAGCAGCGAGGAAGAAGCCAACCTTGAGCGGGCCGAGGAGGTTCTGCGGGGCTTCCGGGGGCGGGTGTTGAGCGCCGACGGGGTTCCGGTCGCCCGTGCCAAGGTCACGCTGATCGACCGTCGTGGGCGGCAGGCGGGGGCGACGCTCTCCGAGGAGGACGGGAGTTATGTGCTCGCTGTGCCTTCGCAGGGGGCGTATGTGTTGGCGGCGCGGGCTTCAGGGCACGGTCCGTTGGCCTCGTCTGCGACGCACGGCGGGGACGAGGCTGCCGTGGACCTGGATTTGTCCTTGCCCGGCGAGACCGTTAGCGTGTAGTCGGTAGTTCGTTGTCTGCGGGCGCGTGGGGACTGGTCGCGCAGTTCCGCGCGCCCCTAAAAGCTGGTCGCGCCCGCGCGGCGGAGCCGCACATCGATACAGTCCCGCGCCCCTAAAAGACGGACGCGCACCCCTGACTCGTAGCGGAGCCGCGCCCCTGAAGGCAAAAGCCGCACCGCACCCCCTGTCGAATTGCTCGGCGGGGGGTGCGGCAGCATATGCGTACGCCCCGCCGAAAGGACCCCCGTGCCCTCGACACCCAAGCCCAAGACCCTTGCCGCGTTCGAGGCAGCCAAGGGGTTCATGCCGGCCGGTGAAGGGCTCGCCCTGTACGCCGCCGCCGTGGAAGCCGGAGGCCTGGGTCTCCCCCTCCTCGAAGTCGGGACGTACTGCGGGCGGTCCACGCTCCTCCTCGCCGATGCCGCCCGCGAGGCCGGAGTCACCGCGCTCACCCTGGACCATCACCGGGGCAGCGAGGAGCAGCAGCCGGGCTGGGACTATCACGACCCGGAGACCGTCGACCCGGAGATCGGGCTGATGGACACGCTGCCGGCCTTCCGGCGCACCCTGCACAAGGCCGGGCTGGAGGAGCATGTGGTCGCGCTCGTCGGGCGGTCGCCGCAGGTGGCCCGTATCTGGGGCAGCCCGCTCGGGCTCGTCTTCATCGACGGTGGGCACACCGACGAGCATGCGAACGGGGACTACGAGGGGTGGGCGCCCCATGTCGCCGAGGGCGGGCTGCTGGTGATCCATGACGTGTTTCCGGAGCCGGAGGACGAGTTCACCGGGCAGGCGCCGTACCGGGTGTATCTCCGGGCGCTGGAGTCCGGCGCGTTCACGGAGGTGTCGGCGACGGACTCCCTGCGGGTCCTACGGCGTAGCGGTACCGGTATCTGAGGTCAACTGGGCAGCCCCGCCAACCAGTTGATGAGGTACTGGTTGACCTCGGCCGGGCGTTCCTGCTGGATCCAGTGGCCGCAGCCCTCCAGGATGTGCGAACCGCGCAGGCCGGGCAGGGTCACCGGGTACGCGGCGATCGCGTCGGACAGCCAGGTGGTGGAGGCGTCCAGGGAACCGCCCAGGAACAGGGACGGCTGGGTGACCGGGGCGCCGTCGTAGGCCACCAGGTCCTCCCAGTCGCGGTCCATGGCGCGGTAGCGGTTCAGGGCGGTGGTCAGGCCCGTGCGCTCGAACTCCCCCGCGTAGACGTCCAGTTCGGCCTCGCTCAGCCAGGCGGGCGTCGACGCCGGGAAGCGGTCGCGCAGGGTGCCGCCGCCCCTGCTCACGAAGTGCGGGTCGGGGGCGCCCGGTTGGGGCATCGTGTCGGCGGAGAACGCGGCGTAGAAGCCTGCGAGCCAGCCGCGTACGTCCGGTTCGATCTCGGCCTCGGCGCGGCCCGGCTGCTGGAAGTAGGAGACGTAGAACTCCTCGTCCCCGCCCATCCCCGCGAAGATCTCGCTGGGGCGCGGGCCGCCGCGGGGCGTGTAGGGGACGCTCAGCAGTCCTGCGGCTCGGAAGACGTCCGGCCTGAGGAGGGCGGAGTTCGCCGCGATGCCGGCACCCCAGTCGTGGCCGACGATCACCGCCGACCGCTCGCCGAGCGCGTGCACGACCGCCACGGCGTCCTCGACCAGGTCGAGCATCCGGTACGCCGACACGTCCTCGGGGCGCGAGGAGCGGCCGTAGCCGCGTACGTCGACGGCGACCGCGCGGTGGCCCGCCGCGGCCAGTGCCGGGAGCTGGTGGCGCCACGAGTACCAGGACTCCGGGAAGCCGTGCACGAGCAGGACCAGGGGGCCGGTGCCCTGTTCCACGAGGTGGATGCGGCCGGCGGGGGCGGGGACGAGCCGGTGGACGGCTTCCTTGACCATGGTCATGTGTCCTCCGTGACGGGGGCTGGTCCCTTGATCCTCCGCCCCGGCACCGCCACCCCACGACTCTTGTTGCCGCTTCGGCAAACCCACCCTGTGCGGCGGCTAGGGTGGCTTCCGTGTCGTACGTAGGTCCGGACTTCGATCCTCCGCAGCCCCGCCGTCCCCGTCGAGGGCCCCTGACCGTGGCGCTGGCCGCGCTGGTCCCGGGGGCGTTGATCGGGTGGTTCGTGTACGAGGCCGTCGGCGGCCCGGGCGACAGCTCGGGCAACACGGCCTCCGCCTCCACCGCCTCGTCCAGCGCGCCCGTGTCCCCGTCGGGCACCGCGTCCAACGACGACAAGCCGCCGGGGCCGAGTCCCCTCAAGGGCAAGGTCGTCGTCATCGACCCGGGGCACAACGTCACCAACTTCCAGCACAGCGCCGAGATCAACCGCAAGGTGGACATCGGCACGAACTGGAAGGAGTGCGACACCACCGGGACGTCGACCAACGCGGGTTACGCGGAAGCCCAGTTCACGATGGACGTGTCCCACCGGCTGAAGGCGATCCTCGAAAAGCAGGGCGTCACGGTGAAGTTGACGCACGACGGCGACTCCCCGTCCTGGGGACCGTGCGTCGACCAGCGGGCCAGGATCGGGAACGACGCGCACGCGGACGCCGCGATCTCCATCCACGCGGACGGCGCACCGGTCGGCGACCGGGGCTTCCATGTGATCCTGCCGGGCTCCGTGCACGCGGGCGGCGCCGACACCCGCGCCATCGTCGGCCCCTCGGCCATCCTCGGGAAGGGCATCGCGGGCGATTACCATCGCGCGACGGGCGAACAGTTCTCCAATTACATCGGCGACGGCACCGGTCTCGTCACGCGTAAGGACCTGGGCGGTCTCAATCTGTCAACGGTTCCCAAGGTGTTCATCGAGTGCGGCAACATGCGCGATAGCAATGATGCTGCACTGCTGACGAACAGCGCCTGGCGACAGAAGGCGGCGCAGGGAATCTCTGAGGGAATCGTGAGTTTCCTGCGCGGGTAGCGATCAGTGGGCTGATCCGGGCGGACACCCCGACAGGGTGGACGATAGGGTCAACCGACGACGAGACGACCTACGAAGGACCTGAAGTGAATATCCGCTCCCTCACACGAGGCGACGGCGTGGTGATCGGAGCAGCGGTATTGCTCTCCATCGCGTCGTTCCTCAAGTTCTACACGGCCAACGGGATCGACCTGGACATCACCGCGTGGACGAGCCTCGGTAACGGCCTCGGCACCTACATGGGCGGCGTCATCGGTGCCGCTCTCGTCGTCGTCAACCGTTGTCTGCCGCAGCCGCGCAAGGTCGTGGGCCTGGACCTCGGGACAGTCGGCGTGGCGTTCACGGTCCTCACCGCGTGGGCCCTGTTCTGGACGCTGGTGGACGTCGGCGACAACGTCAGCGCCGGTGCCGGCCTCATCCTCGGTTTCATCGCCGCCCTCGTCCTGGCCGGGGGCGCCATCGCCACTCCCCTCGTCCCCGCCCTCCAGGCCGCCCTCGTCCCGGCCCCCAAGCCGGCCGCCCCGCAGCCCTACGGCGCCCAGCCGCCCGGTGGTTACGGCTACCCGGGCGCCGGTGCGCCGCAGCCCTCGTACGGCACTCCGCCCCAACAGGCGCAGGCCGCCCAGCCGTTCGGGCAGCCCGCGCCGGCTCCGGCCGGGGACTTCTCGCCGTTCTGGTTCGCGGTGCCGGTGGCCCGGCCGCTGTTCGCGGAGGACGGTTCGCCGTCGCCGATCGCCGAACTGGCGCCGGGTACCTGGTACTTGGCCGTGGAGCAGCGTGGTCCGGCGCTCGTGGCGCAGACCCAGGACGGCCGTCGTGGCGTCCTGCAGGACACGTCGGGGATCCAGCGCGGCTGAGTCCCCCTCCCGCTTCGACCGCGGCCCCTCGCCCTTCCGGGTGGGGGGCCGTTGTCGTACAGTCGCAGCCGTCGATCGATTGACTGACGGACCGTCAGAGACTGCAACTCGGTTGCTGTGGAGGCGATATGCGGCTCGGTCTCGCACTCGGGTACTGGGGGCGCGGGCCCTCCGCCGACCATGTGCCGCTGGCCCAGGAGGCCGAGCGGCTCGGGTACGACTCCGTGTGGACGGCCGAGTCGTGGGGCTCCGACGCCTTCACTCCCCTCACCTGGATCGCGGCGCGGACGTCAACGATCAAGCTGGGTACGGCCGTTGCGCAGATGGCGGCCCGGTCCCCGACCACCACCGCGATGCACGCGCTCACGCTCGACCATCTCTCCGGCGGGCGCGTGCTGCTCGGGCTCGGGCTGTCGGGGCCGCAGGTGGTGGAGGGGTGGTACGGGCGGCCGTTCCCCAAGTCGCCGCTCACCGCGACCCGGGAGTACGTCGAGGTCGTACGGCAGGTGCTGCGGCGGGAGGCGCCGGTCGAGGTGGCCGGGCGGTTCCACGCGCATCCGTACCGGGGCGCGGACGGCACGGGGCTCGGCAAGCCGCTCAAGTCCATTACGCATCCCCTCCGTTCGGACCTGCCGGTGCTGCTCGGTGCGGAGGGGCCGAAGAACGTGGCGCAGACCGCCGAAATCGCGGACGGGTGGCTGCCGTTGTACTGGTCGCCGAGCCGGCCGGAGGTCTACGGGACGACCACGTTCCGCGACGGCTTCCTCGTCGCACCCATGGCACAGGTGAAGGTCTGCGACGACGTCGCCGAGGGCCTCCTCCCCGTGAAGATGATGCTCGGCTTCTACATCGGCGGGATGGGGCACGCGGCCCGTAACTTCCACGCCGATCTGATGGCGCGCATGGGGTACGAGGAAGAGGCCCGGCGGATACAGGAGTTGTTCCTCGCGGGCCGCCGGGAGGAGGCCGTGCTCGCGGTGCCGGACGCGTTCGCCGACGAGATCTCGCTCGTCGGACCGCGTGAACGCATCGCGGAGCGGCTGGAGTTGTGGCGCAAGGGCCCGGTGACGGACCTGCTGGCCCTTGCGCCCGACCCGCACACGCTGCGGGTGCTGGCGGAGCTGAACTCCTAGGAGCCGCTCAACTCGCCTTCAGCCGCCCGCCAGTTGGCCTGCCGACGGCACCTTGTCGGTCACCGAGGCGCCGGCGCTCTTCCCGGCGTCCTTGACCTTGTTGATGATGTCGTCGAAGGAACCCGCCGTGGCGTCGGTCGAGTCGCCCTTGCGGAGCTTGGACGGCAGGTCCTTGAGGGAGTCGATGCCGGCGCTGAGCGGGGCGACCGCCTTGGCGAGCGTGGGGTCGCCCTTGGCGTTCTTCGTGGCCGCCTTGAGCCGGTTGTACGCGAACGCGCCCGCGAGGCCCGCCTTGATGAGCGCGAACCTGCGTCCGCTCGCGCCCTTCTTGAACTTGCCCGCCTTCCAGGGCTTCACGATCCACTGGTAGGTGGCACCGGCGGCGAGGCCCGCGTTCGCGACGAAGCGGGTCTTGGCGAACTTCTGCCGTTCGGCGGAGGTACTGGGGCTCGGGGTCGCGGCGGCCACGACGGCCGCGGTGTCCTGCGTGGCGTCATCGGTGGCGCTGCCGCAGGCCGTGGCTCCGGCGAGCAGGGCGCAGCACAGAGTGAGCGCCACGAAGAGGCGCCGTATCGGTACGGGCACGGGTTCCTCCGGGGTGTTCTCCCCGAGTGGGTGTCCTTACCCCGGCAGCCTCACCCGGCTCGGCCACGCGCGCCACCCGGGCGGGACCGTACGGGTTTCATCCCGCCGGAAGCGGCAATCCGCTTGGCATGTCCCCCTACTACCGACGCGGTTCGAATTCGGTCGGCAATGTCATCGTGATCATCGCCGACATCATGGCCCTCATCCTGGCCCTCTGGATTCTGATGTACCTGTTGGACGCCAACCGCGCGAACGACCTCGTGCAGTTCGTCCACCGCTCGGCCAACTGGCTCGCCGGCTGGTCCCGCGACCTGTTCACCTTCGACGAGGCGTGGGCGCGGGTTGTCTGCGGTTATGGCCTGGCTGCGGTGGTGTACCTGTTCATAGGGCATGCGATAGCGAACCGGGTTCACCGCTAAGCACCCGCGCGGATGTCGTCTGCGGGAGCGTCGTGGCTGGTCGCGCAGTTCCCCGCGCCCCTAAAAGCACCGGGGTTTTTAGGGGCGCGGGGAACTGCGCGACCAGCCCCCACCGGGCCCGCGCCTAACAACAATCCGGATCCAGCCCCAACGGCAAGTGCTCCGCACCGAACACCGCACAGGTCGCGTCATGCCCCCCGAGCGCCGCCACCGCAAGCAGCAACGACCCCGCGGTCCACGTGGTCAGCTCACGAGGCCACACCGCATCGTCATCGAAGACGTACCCGGTCCAGTACAGCCCGCTCTCAGAATCGCGCAGGTGCCGAATGGACTGGAGAATCTCCAACGCCCGGTCGGACTCACCCAACACCCAGAGCGCGAGGGCGAGTTCGGCGGACTCACCCCCCGTGACCCACGGGTTGGGAACGACACACCGCACCCCCAGCCCCGGCACGACGAACCGGCTCCAGCCCTCCTCCACCCGGGACTTGGCCTCCGCACCGGTCAACGCACCACCCAGCACCGGGTAGTACCAGTCCATCGAGTAACGGCCCTTGTCCAGGAACCGTTCCGGATGCCGCCGGATGGCGTGCCGCAGCGCCCCGACCGCCAACTCCCAGTCCGGCTGCGGCTCTTCCCGCTCCTCGGCGATCGCAAGGGCGCACCGCAGCGCCTGGTGGATCGAGGAGGAGCCGGTGAGCAGCGCATCGGCCGTGTCCGTACCGTCGTCCTCCCGCTTCCACCCGATCTGCCCGCCCGGCTGCTGAAGGCGCAGCACGAACTCGACCGCGGCGAAGACGTTCGGCCACAGCCGGTCCAGGAAGGTGTCGTCACCGGTGGCGAGGTAGTGGTGCCAGACGCCTACGGCGATGTAGGCGACGAAGTTGGTCTCGCGCCCCCGGTCGGTCACCTCGCCCGCGTCGCCGTCCGCGTAGGCCGCGAACCAGGACCCGTCCTCGTTCTGGTGCCGGGCGAGCCAGTTGTACGCCCGCTCGGCGGCCTCGTGCTCGCCCGCCGCGTCCAGCGCCATCGCGGCCTCGGTGTGGTCCCACGGGTCGAGGTGATGGCCCCGGAACCACGGGATCGCCCCGTCCTCCCGCTGCACGGCGAGGATGCCGGCGACGGTCGCGGCGGCCTGCTCCGCGGTGAGGACCCCGGGCAGGACGAGGTGTTCTGTCCGGGGAGTGGTCACTTGGCTTCCGCCACGGGGAGGTGCGGCTTGGTCGCGTAGGCCACGAAGCTCTTGCCGATCAGCGGGTTCAGCGCCTGTTCGGCGACCCGGGTCGCGAGGGGTTTCTTCATGATGTCCCAGACCAGGAGCTTGTGGTACGCCTGCACCGGCAGCACCTTGTCGTTGTCCACGCCGAACGCGCACTTCAGCCACCAGTACGGCGAGTGCAGCCCGTGCGCGTGGTGCGTGCCGTACGGCTTGAGGCCGGCCTCGCTGATCTTGGCGAGGAGTTCGTCCGCCTTGTAGATGCGGATGTGGCCGCCCTCGACCTCGTGGTAGGCGTCGGAGAGGGCCCAGCAGATCTTCTCTGGGCCGTAGCGCGGGACGGTGATGGCGATGCGGCCGCCGGGCTTCAGCACCCGGACCATCTCGGCGAGCACTCCCTTGTCGTCGGGGATGTGCTCCATGACCTCGGAGATGATCACGACGTCGAACGACTCGTCCGGGAAGGGGAGTTGAAGCGCGTCGCCCTCCATCGCGGTCGCCGTGGCTCCGGCGGGGGCCTCGCCGGCCTCCTTCATCGCCGCGAACCACTTGGCGACCTCGCGGATCTCCTCGGCGTTCTGGTCGAGGGCGACGACCTGTGCCCCTCGCCGATAACACTCGAACGCGTGCCGCCCGGCACCGCATCCGAGGTCCAGGACACGGTCGCCAGGGGCGAGCGGGAACCGGGAGAAGTCGACGGTCAGCACGTGGCCCTGCTTTCGGGAGAGACGCCGGTAACACTGGTCGGGGAAGGGGAAAGGGACGGAGCCGGAGACGGGGACGGAGTCACCGAGGGCGACAACGATGCCGGGGCCGCGCTGCCCGCCGGGCCTGCGGCGATCGCCTCGCGGTACCTGGCCGCCGTGCCCTCCGCCGCCTTCGCCCAGGTGAAGCGGGCCAGGACGCGTTCGCGGCCGGCCGCGCCGAGGCGGGCCCGGAGTGCCGGGTCGGTCAGGAGGCGGCTCAGGGCGGTCGCGAGTGCGCCCGGGTCCGCCGGCGGTACCGCCAGGCAGGTCTCGCCGTCGCGCCCCGCGACCTCCGGGATGGCTCCGCCCGTGGTGGCGACGAGGGGCGTACCCGTGGCCATCGCCTCCGCCGCCGGGAGCGAGAAGCCCTCGTACAGCGAGGGCACGCAGGCGACCTCCGCCGAGCGGACCAGGTCGACGAGTTCGGCGTCGGAGATGCCCTTGACGAAGTCGACGGCGCCTTCGAGGCCGTAGCGCTCGACGGCCTGGGCGACCGGGCCCTCGGTGGGGCGTTTGCCGACGACGATCAGGTGGGCGTCGGGGTGTTCGGTGCGGACCTTCGCGAGGGCCTCGACAAGGAAGACGAGGCCCTTGAGGGGGACGTCCGCGCTGGACGTGGTGACGATCCGGCCCGGCACCTGCGGTACGGCGGGGTCCGGGGAGAACAGGTCGGTGTCGGCGCCGATGTGGACGACGTGGATGCGGTCGTCGCGGACGCCGAGGTGGTCGATGATCTCCTGGCGCGAGGTGCCGGAGACGGTGAGTACGGAGGGCAGGCGGCGGGCGACCCGCTTCTGCATCCGCGTGAAGGAGTACCAGCGGCGCTTGGACATGCGCTGGCGCCAGTTCTCGGCCGCGTCCAGCTCCAACTGCCGGTCCACGGTGATGGGATGGTGGATCGTCGTCACCAGCGGGGCGCCGACGTCCCCCAACAACCCGTACCCCAGCGTCTGGTTGTCGTGCACGATGTCGAACTCGCCGCGCCGGGCCCGGAGATGGCGGCGGGCGCGGAGCGAGAACGTGAGGGGCTCGGGGAAGCCGCCGGTCCACATCGTCGCCACTTCGAGGGCGTCGATCCAGTCCCGGTACTCGTCGCGCTTCGGGGTGCGGAAGGGGTCCGGGGAGCGGTAGAGGTCGAGCGAGGGCAGCTCGGTCAGGGAGATGCCGTCGTAGCCCTCGTCGAGCACGGGGTACGGCTGCGAGCCGATGACCTCGACGCGGTGCCCGAGGCGGGCCAGTTCGCGGGAGAGGTGGCGGACGTAGACGCCCTGGCCCCCGCAGAACGGGTTCCCCTTATAGGTGAGGAGTGCGATACGGAGCGGTCGCTCGCCGTCGGCTGCCAGGTCCTCCTGGGGACCCGCCTGACTGGCCTCAGCGGTCACTCTGAGCCCCCTTCTGCCTGCACTGTCCCGCGAGATTACGCCGGGACGCTAATCTAGAACAAGTTTCAGACTTGATCGTCCAGGAGGTTCCGAATCTACCGGCCGGTACGGGCGCTGTGAGAAGTGGATCAGGTGATTCACACCACGGCCGACGCCCTGCCATGATCGGTGCGATCACCCGCCCTCACCGACAGTCACGGATCGGGAGCCATGTCAGCGCAAGCCAAGCCCGAAGCCACTGCGCGGACCTCGCCGCCCCTCACCGAGCGGCAGGAGGCCCGTCGGCGCCGCATCCTGCACGCGAGCGCCCAGCTGGCGAGCCGGGGCGGTTTCGACGCGGTGCAGATGCGGGAGGTCGCGGAGTCCTCGCAGGTCGCGCTCGGCACGCTGTACCGGTACTTCCCGTCCAAGGTGCATCTCCTGGTCGCCACGATGCAGGACCAGTTGGAACACATGCACGGCACGCTCCGCAAGAAGCCGCCGGGCGGTGACACGGCGGCCGAGCGGGTCGCGGAGACCCTGATGCGGGCCTTCCGCGCGCTCCAGCGCGAGCCGCACCTCGCCGACGCGATGGTCCGCGCGCTGACCTTCGCGGACCGCAGCGTCTCCCCCGAGGTCGACCAGGTGTCGAGGCAGACCACGGTGATCATCCTGGACGCGATGGGCCTCGAACACCCCACGCCCGAGCAGCTGTCGGCGGTCCGGGTCATCGAGCACACCTGGCACTCGGCGCTGATCACCTGGCTCTCGGGACGGGCGTCGATCGCCCAGGTGAAGATCGACATCGAGACGGTCTGCCGGTTGATCGATCTCACGGAACCGGGCGGGGCCGGGGACCGATAATTCCCCCATGGCGATCATCCACCGCACCTACCTGAAGCCCACGAAGCTCGAACTCCTCACCACCTGGCTCCCCACCCGCGCCTGGTATCACGGCTCCCCCGAACCGGAGTTGGTGAAGTCCGGCGGGTTCCGGCTCGACGACCCTGAGGGCGAGGTCGGCATCGAGTTCATGGTCGTCACCGACGCCCCGGACGCCTACCTCGTACCGCTCACCTACCGGGCCGCCCCGCTCCCCGGCGCCGAACACGCCCTCGTCGGCACGATGGAACACGGCGTGCTCGGTCCGCGCTGGGCCTACGACGGCTGCCACGACCCGGTGCTGACCGCCGGGCTGACGGCGCTCGTCGAGGGGCGGGTGGAGGCGCAGGCGCAGAGCGTCTCCGACACCCTGGACCGGGAGGTCGCCCGCTCCTGGACCGGTACGGCACGCGTCCCCGCCCTGGGCGCCCCGGCCGACACCGCCGAGGCCACCGAGTTCGCCGTACCGGACGGCCCGACCCTGCGGCTGCACCGGGTGCTGACCCCCGGCTCCACGCCTCCCGAGGACGCGATCGGCCAGGTCACCGGCGCCTGGGCACAGGCCGACGGCACCCGGGTCCGAGCGCTGTTCGCCACGCTCCGGCCCGGTTAGTCCCTTAGTTCCTCAGTCCCTGTGGCTCATGCGCTGGTGGAGGCCAGCGCCTTGCGCCGGTCCGCCACGTAACGCGCCACGGTCTTCCGGTCGGCCGCCGTCAACAGCCGCTTCTCGACGGCCTGTTGGACATCCCGGACCGCTCCGGACAGCCCCGTGTCCGCCTGGCACTCCGCGTCGGCGCGTGCGGTGCGGATCTCGTCGTTGCCGAGCGCGCGCAGGGCCGTCTCGTCCGAAGCAGCTTGCTGTAGACGGGAGCTGACATTCTGCCGGGGTGCCTGGAGGTCCTTCGCCGGGTGCCCCGCCTTGGTCATGCACGAGGACCAACGGCGTACGGCGGCAAGGTAGTCGGGGTCCTTCTCCACGGCGTCGAGGACACGGTTCGCCAGTCCTACGGTGACGGGCTCGACCTTGTTCCAGTCCGCGCCGTACAACTCCGCGCGGGCCCGGGCGACACAGCCGTCGGTGGAGTAGGCGAGGCTGACGCCGTCGGGCAGGCGCAGGCTCACCCGGTGGGCCGGGGTGCCGGTCAACGCCCGTTGCCAGGCGGCCTGGTGGGGTTCGCTCGCGGGGACGGGGGTGGACCGCTGGTAGAGGTACTCGCCGACGATGCCGTAGCCGTCCTGGGTCGCCTTCCGGACGGTGAGCAGGCCGTAGGGGTTGGTCTCCTCGCCGCGCCGGGACGCGGTGCGGGGCTGGGCCGTGTAGGTCTGGCCGCGGGCGCTCATGCAGGCGGCGACGGCTCGTTCCTCGCGGTCGTGCAGGCGTACGGCGTCGGCGTACGTGGACGCGGTGGCGCCCGACAGGGGACGGACGTCGGGTGCCTCGGGCCCGCGGGCCGGCTGCTCACCCCCGTGAGAGCAGCCGACCGCGGTCAGCACAAGGAGCACCGTGAACAGTGTCCGCCGCGCCGTGGTTGTGCTCACACGCACCAGTCGTTGGAGGCGACGTTGTGCCAGTACACGGTGTTCGCCAGCGAGCCGTTGTAGTAGCCCTTGGCGAGGATGTAGCTGGAACCCGTGTAGCCCGTGCCCGAGTAGATCCGGACGTTGCAGTTGTTGCCGTTGTTGTACAGCGACTCGGCGTTGTTGAACTTGTTGTACTGGAGCAGGTTCGTGTTGTCGCCGTAGACCACGCCGGGGTCGCCCGAGCCGTTGACGCCGAGGTAGGCGCACAGTCCCCCGGAGGGGCAGTCCGACAGCGCCGCGCTCGCGGGGGCGGCGGTGATGAACGCGCCGGTGGTGGCCAGGGCCACGCTTCCCAGGGCGATGCCGGCCTTGGCCAGGATCCGCTTCATTCTCTGTGTTCCTCCATCACTCGGGGTGCCGCCCACGGGACCAAGTCGTCCGTGGCGCGGGCGAGTTGCCGTGACCAAGGTGGCGGAGGGAGGTGGCCGTGGACCTTGCGCAAACCTTGTCCCGCAGGTGGGCAGGTGGTTGGGTGCGCGGTGGAGAACCCGTGAAGCACGTGGGGTGGGGCTGTGGAGACGGACGCGAGCGGATTTCGGCTGCTGGGCCCCGTGGAGTTATGGGTGGCGGGCTGCCCGGTCGACCTGGGCCCCGCCAAGCGGCGCACGGTCCTGGCGGCCCTGCTGGTGGACGCGGGCCGCTGGGTACCGGCCGAGACCCTGATCGACCGGGTCTGGGGCGAGGCCCCGCCCGCGCAGGTGCGCGCCACCTTGTACGCCCATGTCGCCCGTATCCGCCGGGTCCTGGCGGAGACGGGGCCAGGGCTCACCGCACTCTACGGCGGTGACCCTGGGAGCCCCGAAGTCCTCTCCCCCGCACCGGAGTTGGTGCGCGGCCCGGCCGGATACCGGCTCGACCTCGGGCCCGACCTGGTCGACGTGCACCGCTTCCGGAGCCTGGTCACGCGGGCCCGCCGGACCCAAGGCTCCGACGCGGCACGGGTGTTGACGCTGCGGGAGGCGATGGGGCTGTGGCAGGGGACGCCGTTGGCCGGGCTGCCCGGCGAGTGGGCGGCGCGGACCCGGGAGAGCTGGGTGCATCAGTACGTCGACGCCGTGCCGGCCTGGGCGGAGGCCGAACTCCGGGTCGGGGGGCACCTGGTGGTGGTCGACGCGCTGTCCGTCCTCGTCGCCGAGCACCCGCTGGTCGAGCCGCTCGCGGTGGCGCTGATCCGGGCGCTGGACGCGGCCGGGCGCGCTCCGGAGGCACTCGCCTGCTACGGCGCCCTGCGCGAGCGGCTGGCCGGCGAACTCGGCACGACCCCGGGGGCGGAGGCCCAGCGGGCACACCAGGCGGTGCTGCGCGAGAAGGCCGCCCCGCGACCGCCGTTCGGGACCGGCACCGAGCGCGCCAAGACGGTCGTACCCGCTCAACTCCCCCTCGATGCCGTGGGGTTCACCGGTCGGGAGGAGGAACTGGCGCGGCTGGAGAAGGTCTTGGGGGCGAGCACGCGGCGGCCCAGCGCCGTCGTGGTGTCGGCGGTGTCCGGGACGGCGGGCGTGGGCAAGACGGCTCTGGCGGTGCACTGGGCGCACCGGGCCCGGGACCGGTTCCCGGACGGGCAGTTGTATGTGAACCTGCGCGGCTACGACCCCGACCGTCCGATGACCGCCCCCGACGCGCTGGTCCGGTTCCTGACCGCGCTCGGGGTGTCCGAACAGGACATCCCGCCGGAGCCGGACGACCGGGCGGCGCGCTACCGCACGGAGGTCGCGGACCGGCGGATGCTGATCGTGCTGGACAACGCGGCGACCGTGGAGCAGGTCCGTCCGCTGCTGCCCGGCACCGGTTCCTGCGCGGTGCTGGTGACCAGCCGGGACAGCCTGGCCGGGCTGGTCGCGCGGGAGGGCGCCCAGCGTCTCGACCTCGACCTGCTGCCCGCCGACGCGGCCCGCACCCTGCTGCGCCGGCTGATCGGCCCCCGCGCCGAGGCCGAGCCCGCCGCCGTGGACGCCCTCGCCGCGCAGTGCGCCCGGCTGCCCCTGGCGCTGCGCGTCGCCGCCGAACTCGCCGCCGCCCGCCCCTGCACCCCGCTGGCCGACCTCGTGGCCGAACTCGCCGACCAGCAGCGGCGGTTGTACCTCCTCGACGCGGAGGGCGACCCCCGGGCCGCCGTCGTCACGGTGTTCTCCTGGTCGCTACGGCAACTGCCCGCGGAAGCGGCACGCACGTTCCGCCTGCTCGGCCTGCACCCCGGCCCCGACCTCGACGCGTACGCCGCCGCGGCGCTGACCGGCAGCACGCTGCCGGCCACCCGCCGAGCCCTGGAGATCCTCGCCCGCGCCCATCTGGTCCAGCGCGCGGACACCACCCCCGCACCGACCGGCACGTCCACGCAGGCCGCCCGCGGTCCCCTCGACACCCCCACCCGGGCCCACCTGAGCCAGCGCGCGGACACCACCCCCGCACCCACCGGCACGCCCACCCCAGACACCCGCCGCACCCACGACACCCCCACCCCCAACCAACCCGCCCCACGCGCGAACCCCGCCCGCTACGGCATGCACGACCTGCTGCGTGCCTACGCCGTCCGGCTCGCCGTGGCCCAGGACGCGCCGGAGACCCGCGAGGCGGCGCTCGACCGGCTCTTCGACCACTACCTCGCCACCGCGGCCACCGCCATGGACCGCCTCCACCCGGCCGAGGCCCACCGGCGCCCCGCCGCTCCCGAGACCTCGACTCCCATGCCCGACCTGTCGGATCCGGACGCCGCACGCGCCTGGCTGAACACCGAGCGCACCTGTCTGACGGCGATGTCCGCGCACACCGCCGCGCACGGCCGGCCCACGCACGCCATCCGGCTCTCCCTCACCCTGTACCGCCATCTCATCAGCGGCCACCACACCGACGGCCTCACGATCCACGGCCACGCCCGCGACGCCGCCCGGCTGCTCGCCGACCCGGCGAGCGAAGCCCTCGCCCTGCTCGGCATCGGCACCGCCCACTACCAACTGGCCCGGCACGAACCGGCCCGCCGGCACCTCCAGGAGGCGCTGGCCCTGTTCCGCCGGGCCGCCGATCCCACCGGCGAGGCCCGCGCCCTGACCAACCTCGGCCTGGTCGAGGAACGCCTGGGCCGCTTCCTGTCGGCCGTCGAGTACCTCGACCGGGCCCTGGTGCTGTACCGGAGCATCGACGACACGTCGGGCGAGTCGATCGCGCTGAAGAATCTCGCCCATGTCGAGGGCCAGTTGGGCCGCTACGACGAGGCCGCCGACCACCTCCAGCAGTCCCTGACCCTGCTGCGCCGCACCGGCAACCGCTATCTGGAGGCGCACGCGCTCATGGACCTCGGCACGGTCGAGACGCGCCTCGACCGCCTGGACGAGGCCGCCTGTCACCAGGAACAGGCCCTGGTCCTGCTCCGGGAGGTGGGCGACGGCTACGGCGAGGCCGGGGCCCTGCACGGCCTCGGCCTGGTCCACTCGCTCCGTGACGACCACGTACAGGCCGCCGAATGCCACCGCCAGGCACTCGCCCTCTACTCCCGCAACGGCGACCGCGACGGCGAGGCCAGAGCCCTCAACGGCCTCGGCGAAGCCGCCCGGGCCGCCGCCCACCCCACCGACGCCCTCACCCACCACACCGACGCCCTCACGATCGCCGAGGACATCGAGAACCCGGGCCAACAGGCCCGCGCCCACGCGGGGTTGGCCGAAGCCCACCACGCCCTCGACGACCCCGCCCCCGCCGTCCACCACTACGAGCACGCACTCACCCTGTACACGGAACACGGCATGCCGGAGGCGGACGCGGTCAGGCAGCGGCTGGCCTCGATGACCCCTGGAGTTCGCTCTCCCGGGGCCACCGGCCGCTGAACCAGGGCGAGTTACTCCTCCGGCGGAAACACCGGCTCCCCGCTCCCCAGCAGCGTGATCATGATGGCCTCCACCGGGCATCCCTCCGCCGCCGCGAGGATCCTCTCGTTGGCGTCGGTCTCCGGTTCGGCCGGGTGGGACTGCATGGCCGCGTCGAGGCGGAAGCGGTCGGGGGCCTGGTGGGTGCACTGGGCCGAGCCGATGCAGATGGAGCGGTCGACCTCTACCTGCCAGCGGTCGCCCATCGCCTGGTCACCCCTCCCAGCCGGCGGGCAGGTGGATCATCTTGTGTTCGAGGAACTCGGAGTAGCCCTCCGGCCCGAACTCCCGTCCCAGGCCGCTGTTCTTGTAGCCGCCGAAGGGGCCGAGCATGTCGAGGCTGAAGGTGTTGACGTTGTACGTGCCGGTGCGGACCTGGCGGGCGATGTCGATGCCGTGGGCGACGTCGCCGGTCCAGACGCTGCCGCTCAGGCCGTAGTCGGAGTCGTTCGCGATCTTCACGGCCTCCGTCTCGTCGCCGTACGGGAGGAGGCAGATCACCGGGCCGAAGATCTCCTCGCGGGCTATGCGCATGGAGTTGTCGACGTCTCCGAAGAGGGTCGGCTCCACGTACCAGCCGTGGTCGATGCCCGGTGGACGGCCGCCGCCCGTAAGGATTTTGGCGCCCTCCTCCTGGCCTATGCGGATGTAGTCGAGGTTTCGTTGTTGCTGACGCTTGGTGACCAGCGGGCCCACCTGGGTGGCCGGGTCGAGCGGGTCGCCGACCACCAGCGCGCTCGCCGCCGCCGCGAACGCGTCCGCGAACTCGTCGTAGCGCGAGCGGGGTACGAGGATGCGGGTCTGGGCGACGCACGCCTGGCCGTTGTTCATCCAGGCGGACGAGACGATGCCGGGGACGGCGGTCGTGATGTCCGCGTCGGGCAGGACGATCGCCGCCGACTTGCCGCCCAACTCCAGTGTCACGCGCGTGAGATGGCGGGCCGCGACCTCCATCACGCGCTTGCCCGCCGCGACCGAACCGGTGAAGGAGACCTTGTCGATGCCCGGATGTCCGACGAGGTACTCACTGACCTCGCGGTCGGCCGGGAGGATCGACAGGACGCCGTCCGGCAGGCCCGCCTCCTTCGCTATCTCGCCCAACAGGTAGGCGTCCAGGGGCGATTCGGGCGACGGCTTGAGGATCGCCGTGCAGCCGGTGAGCAGCGCCGGTGCGAGTTTGGCGGCGGCCACGAACTGCGGGACGTTCCACGGGACCACGGCCGCGACCACCCCGACCGGCTCCCGGCGGACAAGGATCTTGCCGAGGACTCCGTCGCGGCTCTCCTCGTAGGTGAAGCCCTTCGCGACGGTGATCGCCGCGTCCCAGACCATCATCGCGCCGAGGGCCTGCCCGAGGATGCTCCAGGAGTACGGCGACCCGTTCTCGGAGGAGATGACGCGGCCGATCTCCTCGTACCGGGCGGCGATCGCGTCCTTGATGCGGGTGACGACCGCGATCCGTTCGTCGAGGGTCGTGCGGGGCCAGGGTCCTTCGTCGAAGGCCTTGCGGGCCACGGCGACCGCGCGGTCCACGTCCTCCCTCGACGCGTGCGGCACGCGGCCGATGACCTCCTCGCTGTGCGGGGAGATCACCTCGATGACGTCCTTGCCCAGGGGATCGGTCAACTCCCCGCCGATGAACAGCTGTCGGTGTTCCACGAGCTCCGTCATGGCCGAACGCCTCCCCGGTACCGCTGTCTGACGATCCATCAGATACGAAGACTGAATACCAGTTCCGGTCGATGGAGTCCACGTATAGTGGCCGGAAGGCGGCGATTGGGGAGTCCATGACGTCCATGGGGCAGGTCCACGACCACGGCGGCGGCGTTCGCTCCATCGAAGTCCCCATCCCCGACAACCCGTTGGGGACCACCCTCGTCTACGTCGTCGACACCGACCGCGGACCGGTCCTGGTCGACACGGGCTGGGACGACCCGGCTTCCTGGGACACCCTGGTCGCGGGCCTGTCGGCCTGCGGGACGTCGGTCGGCGAGGTCCACGGCGTGGTCATCACCCACCATCACCCCGACCACCACGGCCTGTCCGGGCAGGTGCGCGAGGCCTCCGGGGCGTGGCTCGCGATGCACGCGGCGGACACGGCGATCGTACGGCGGGCCCGGTCGACCCAACCGGGGCGCTGGCTGGCGTACATGACGGCGAAGCTCACGGCGGCCGGTGCCCCCGAGGAGCACCTCGCACCCCTGCGCGCCGCCCGCCCGCGCAGCGTGCCGGGCCTGGCCCCCGCCCTCCCCGACCGCGAGATCGTCCCCGGCGAACTCCTCGACCTGGCTGGGCGTCGACTGCGCGCGATCTGGACCCCGGGCCACACCCCCGGCCACGTCTGCCTGCACCTGGAGGAGGACCACCCGGCCCAACTCCCGGGCCACGGACGCCTGTTCTCCGGCGACCACCTGCTCCCCGAGATCACCCCGCACATCGGCCTGTACGAGGACCCGGACGACGACACGCTCCCCGATCCGCTCGGCGACTACCTCGACTCGCTGGAGCGGATCGGCCGGCTGGCCCCGGCGGAGGTGCTCCCGGCCCACCAGCACACGTTCACCGACGCGGCCGGTCGCGTAAGGGAGTTGCTCGCCCACCACGAGGACCGCCTGGCCGACCTCCTCTCGCTCCTCTCCGAACCCCTCACGCCGTGGCAGGTCGCCGAGCGGATGGAGTGGAACCGGCCCTGGGCCCACATCCCGTACCAGTCAAGGAACATCGCGGTCTCGGAGGCCGAGGCGCACCTCCGCCGACTGGTCAAACTGGGCCAGGCGGAGGAGCGGACGGGGAGCGAACCGGTGACGTACGTGGCGGTGTAGTCCGGTCACGGACGCCATTCCGTCGCGGGGATAAATCGGTCGTGGGGCGACGGGTGCGGCTGATACCAACGACCGCATGGACCTTGACCCTTTGCAACGCCTGCTCGCCGAACGTGCCTGTGAGCGCGTGATCCTGGACTTCGTCCGGCGCCTCGACCTCGGCGAACCCTCCTCCGTCGCCGAGTTGTTCACCGAGGACGGCACCTGGGAGTGGCCGGACGGCAAGCGGCTCGTGGCGGGGCGGGAGGCGCTGCGGAAGTACTTCGGTTCCCGTCCCGCCGGCCGGCTCTCGCGGCGCCTGATGTCGAACGTCCTGGTCACCCTCACCTCCCCCGGCACGGCGATCTCGACCGCGTACTTCACGACGTACCGCGTCGACGGCCACCACGGCGGCATGGTCCCCGCCGGTCCCCCGGTCCAGGTCGGCCACTACGAGGACAACTTCCGCGAGGTGGACGGCAGTTGGCTGATCGCGACCCGGACCCTGTTCCTGCCGTTCGGCGGCCCCACCCCGCGTCACTGACCACCTGAACGACTGCTCGCGTACGCGATCCCCTCGTCGTACGACATCGCCAGGCCCTCCCGGTATCCCGTCTCGTAGGCGGCGTCGCCGAGGTGTTCGCGGACGCGGAGTTCGCAGGTGCGGCGGGTGGCGATGAGGTCCGGGGAGTCCATCTGGGCGCGGCCGGTCAGTTCCCAGAGGCGGGTGCCGATGCCGAGGAGACGGGCGGCGCGCTGGGCGTCTCCGGTCGCGACGACGGCGGCGGCCAGGAGGTCGAGGGACATGGCCGCGCCGGCCGTGTTGTGCAGCAGGGCGTGGCCCGCGATCGAGGTGCGGGCGCCGCGCACCGCGGCCGGCAGGTCACCGCGCCCCAGGTCCGCCTGGGCGATCAGGTAGTCGGCGTAGGCCCCGCACCAGTACTCGCCCTGCTTCCGGCTGGCGGTGCGCACCTCGTCGGCGACCTCGCGGCCCCGCCCGTACTCGCCGCGCAGGACGAGCGCGAGGGAGAGCGCGAGCCGGACCTGGAGCTGGGCGGCGCCGAACGCGTCGTCCTGGATGACGAGTTGGGGTGCGGCGGCGAGGACGTCGATCGCCTCGGCGAGGCGGCTGGTGAGGGCCAGTTGGCCGCCCCGCACGTACACGGCGGCGACCATGGCGACCGGGGAGTCCTGTTCGCGGGCCGCGTCTGCGCAGCGGACCGCCCAGTTGGCGGCTGCCTCCTGGTCGCCCTGGAGGATGGCGACGGCGCCGCGCGACCACAGGGCGAGGGTGCGGCCGTGGCCGGGCGGCGGGTCGGCGGCGAGGGCCTGGTCGAGGCAGGCCTGGGCCTCGCGGAGGTAGCCGCAGTGCCGCCACAGGAACCCGACATGGCCCGCCATCTCCACGGCCGCCGTACGGTCCGGTTCGGCGAGCGCGCTTTCAACTGCCGCACGGAAATTGGCGTGTTCGCTCAGCACCCGCTCGCACCAGGCGACCTGCCGTCCGGTGTTCCACTCGGCGCAGCCCTGCTGGGCGAGGCGGGCGTAGTGCTCGCGATGGCGGCGTCGTACGGCATGTTCCTCGCCGAGGGCGTACAGCCAGTCGGTGCCGTACTCGCGGACGGTGTCGAGCATCCGGTAGCGGGCCGAGATGACGGGGTCGGGCAGCACGATGGACTGCGCGACGAGCCGGGCGAGCAGCCCGGCGATCCGCTCCGGGGCCAACGGGCCGCCCGCGCACACCTGTTGGACGGTCTCCGCGCAGAACCCGCCGGTGAAGACGGACAACCGCGCCCACAGCAGGCGTTCGAGCGGCGCGCAGAGTTCGTGGCTCCAGCCGATGGCGGTGCGCAACGTCTGGTGGCGGGGCGGGCGTTCACCGGGGGCGGAGGTCAACAGGTCCAGGGTCGACGGCAGATCGGAGGGCGAGGGCAGGCGTTCGCCGAGCCGGGCGTGGAGTTGGTCGAGGGTGAGGTCGGCTAGGCGGGCGGCGGCGAGTTCGAGGGCGAGGGGGATGCCGTCGAGGCGACGGCAGACGGCGGCGGCGATGGCACGGCCGGCCACGTCGTCCTCACCCAACGGCCGCCCGGCGTCGGCGGCACGCTCGGCGAACAGGGCTACGGCGTCACCGGCGGCGGCACTCTCGCCGGTACCGTCACCGCTGCCGCCGTCCACGGGGAGCGGTTCGAGGTGGAGGACCTCCTCGCCGGGCAGCGCGAGGCGTTCCCGGCTGGTGACGAGGATGCGCAGCCCGGGTGCGCGGGACAGCAGCGCGGCGGCGACCTTGGCGCAGTCGGCGAGGAGGTGCTCGCAGGAGTCGAGGACGATCAACAGCCGTTTGCCGTGGGCCCATTCGGCGATGACGTCGATCACCGGCCGGGTCGACTGGTCGGCGAGCCGGAGGGTCTCCATGACGGCGAGGTCGACGAGCCCCGGGGTGTGCAAGGGGGACAGCTCGGCCAGCCAGACACCGTCGGGATACGCGTCCCGCACCCCCGCCGCCGCCCGCAGGGCGAGCCGCGTCTTCCCGACCCCACCGACCCCGACCACACTCACCAGCCGGGCCGCCGGCCCGCCGCCCGGGTCCAACAGCGCCTGAAGCAGGGCGAGTTCGTCGCGCCGCCCGACGAAACTGTGGGTCTCGGGCGGCAGATTCCCGAGGTTCCCGGGGTTCGGGTGAGTCGTGTCCGGCACGAGGCCCAGTGTGTCCGCACACCACCGACTCCACGCGCGTGTCCCGGAACGCGGTCCACGCCTGCCCGGAATAGTCGCAACACCCCCAAAATGGCCGTACTTCATGACCACTTGCGGCCTGATTTCGACGCGCGGTGATCGAGAGGTGATCAACTCCCGGTTGGCGCAGCACCCCCTCGTCCGGTTCAGCCCAACTTGAGGAGCAGTTCGGAGAGTTCGGCCGGCCTGGTGATCATGCAGTCGTGGCCGGTCTCCAGTTCCCACACCTGGGCCGGGGTGCCGTTGGGCTGGATCGTGGGGACGGGCCGCCGCTCGAAGCCTTCCGGTTCGCTGCCCACGCAGTGGATGTGGGTGCGGGGGATCGTGTTCGCGGCGGGGTTGTCCAGCCGGACCGGTTGCTGGAGGCACAGCGCCGGCTGATCCGAGATCATCGTGCGCAGCCAGGCCACGTCCGCCGGATCGGTGACCCCGAACAGGCCGCCGGGCGGCGGGAGTTCGGGCAGCGGGGGAATCCGCCAGGGGGTGTCGGACTGCGCGGCCAGGTCGATCAGGACCTGGGTCACGGGCAGGAGGTCGGTCGCGCGCTCGCCGTCCACCGGGACCATCGCGTCGAGGTAGACGAGCTGGGCGATCCGGTCCGGGAGCGTGTTGGCCACGCCGGAGACGACCAGCCCGGCGTAACTGTGCCCCACGAGGACCACGTCCGTGAGGTCCTGCTCGGTGATCAGCCCGACGACGTCGTCGACGTGGGTGTCGAGGCCGACCTCGGGGCCGAGCAGGTGCGCCTTGTCCCCATACCCGGTGAGGGATGGGGCGAGCACCCGGTGTCCGGCCGCCGTCAGCAGCGGGACCACCCGGTCCCAGGCCTGCCCGCTGTGCCAGGCGCCGTGTACCAGCAGATATGTAGACATGACTGTGCTCCTTGGTGTGGTGGTGGTGGCCGGGGTTCCCGAGCCGTGGCGGCCGGCGCGCTGATCAGCACACGCTCGACCGGCCATCGGGTGGCCACTGAGCGGCCGTCGACCGGCCACCGCCAACGCTGCCGCCCACCCCACCCCCCAGCCAGTGCCCCACCGACCCTGGGGGTGACAGGACCAGGCACGCGCCCCTCCTGCCGCTCTACAGTGAGGAGATGGCCGAGGAACCGAACCCGCTGGGCGAGTACGTCCGCGCCCGCCGCGAACTCGTCACCCCCGAACAGGCGGGCATCCCCGCCTTCGGGGTACGCCGCGTGCCCGGCCTGCGCCGCGAAGAGGTCGCGATGCTCGCCGGCATCAGCGCCGACTACTACCTGCGCCTGGAACAGGGCCGCGACCGCAACCCCTCCGTACAGGTCCTGGAGTCCATAGCCCGGGTGCTGCGACTCGACGACGACGCGACGGCCCACCTCCTGCTCCTCGGCGCCGCCAAGCCCCGCCGACACCGCACCAGGCCCCGCCCCCGCAAGGAAACCGTCCCCCCGGGCATCAGCAAACTCATCGCGACACTCCCCCTCCCCGCACTCGTGGAGGGCCGCTACTTCGACGTCCTGGCCGCCAACTCCCTCGCGACCGCGCTCTCCCCGCGCTTTACCGCGGGAGCCAATCGGCTGCGGTCCCTGTTCCTCGACCCCGCCGAGCAGGCCCTGTACCCGTACTGGGAGGGCGCCGCCGGAGGCATGGTCGCCGGTTTCCGCGAGTCCGTCGGCACCGACACCGACGACCCCCGTTTCATCGAGCTGGTCGGCGAACTCTCCCTCGCCAGCCCCCTGTTCAGCCGTCTCTGGGCCCGCCACGACGTCCTGGCCTGCGAAGCCGCCCCCAAGCACCTCGCCCACCCCCAGGTCGGCGGCCTCCAACTCAACCGCGAACGCCTGAGCATCGACGGCGCCCCGGGCCGGACCCTCGTCATCTACCACCCGGACCCCGACACCGACGCGGCGGACAAACTCGCCCTCCTGGCCTCCTCCATCGCTACGGCAGCAGCGCGACCGACCGCACCAACTCCTCGGCCGCACCGAGCAGTTCGACCTCACGCGCAGTCATCGTCGGATTGACCGCCCGCCTCCGCCGCGCCTCCGACACCCCCTCCCCCGTGAGCCCGGAGGGATCCGCGAGCAGCGAGACGAGCAACGCGCGCGCCGGTCCGGCGACCGGCCGATCATCGTCTACGGCGATCTGGGCCAGGATCATCGCGGAGAGCCCCCAGTCCAGCCCGGGATCACCGTCCTCCGCCGTGGCCCAGTCGATGACGCGGGGCCCGTCCGGGGTGAGGATCACGTTCTCCGGATGCAGGTCGAGGTGCAGCACCCGGGTTCCGGGCCGCCGACCGGGGACGGCGTGCAACTGCCGTAGCAGAGAAGCGAGTACGGTCCCGGCCCGCACCACGTCGGTCGCGCCCGCGACGAGGGCCTCCAGCATGGTGGGCCCGGTCAGCCGCTCCATCACGAGGTCGGTACGCGAGGCGCCCGCGTCCCCCATGCGCACCCGGGGCACGGGATAGCCGTGGGCCCGCACATGTTCCATCACCGCGCCTTCGGCCGCCGCGTCCCCCCAGTCCTCGCGATTGCGGCGCAGCACCCACGCCTCGTCGATCTCGTACACGTCCGCGGTACGGCCGGAGCCGATCAGCTTCCCCGTCGCGTTCCCCCTGGCCGGCATGGCCAGAAATCTAACCCCTGTGTGAGGCGGCGCGCACCGGCCGTGACAGAGGGGGTGAAGCGGCCCACATGACCCATGTCACGAACTACTTGGATTAGTAGTGTTTAGGGGTGTCATGTACGCGTCCCAAACACCCTCTGACCTGCGGTTTGAGAGCCAGGTCACACAGTTCATCTTTCACCCACATGCGACCACAACTAGTAAAAGGGGTCTTTGCGGACACGGATCGAGAGTGTTTCTCTGGAGCAGTCGCACGGCGCCGACGAGTCCTCACGGGCCTCGGCGCCGACGCATTGCCACCGCCGCGCACCGCGTGACACCGGCAGGCGTACGACGCCTCTGTCCCCGAAGAAACAGGTTCTCCGTGTCCGTCTCCCGCATCGTCGCTCGCATCGCCTCCCCGAAGAAGGCCCTGACCGCCGCCGCTCTGGCCGCCGCCACCACCGGTCTCGTGCTGACCTCGGCTCCCGCCCAGGCCGCGACGACCTCCGCCTCCTCCGCTCAGTCGGTCGCGCACAAGATGATCCCGAGCGCCGCGCAGTACAACGCGTTCAGCAAGATCGTCGAGCACGAGAGCGGCTGGAACGTCACCGCCACGAACTCCTCCTCCGGCGCCTACGGCCTGGTCCAGGCCCTCCCGGGCTCGAAGATGGCCTCGGCCGGCTCCGACTGGAAGACCAACGCCGCCACCCAGATCAAGTGGGGCCTGGACTACATGAACTCCCGCTACGGCAGCCCCACGGCCGCCTGGAGCTTCTGGCAGTCCAACGGCTGGTACTGATCCACCGGCTCCACACACGCACCACGCGGCGGCGGTCCCCGGCACACCGGGGGCCGCCGCTACATTGCGTTCATGGCCGAGAACACACCGCCCCAGTCCTACGACCGTGAAGCGCGCGGAGTGCGGCTGGTGGCCGTGCTGCTGGGGCTGACCGTGGTCAGCGGGCTCATCGACGCCGTCAGCTATCTGGGCCTCGGGCATGTCTTCACCGCGAACATGACCGGCAACGTCGTCGTCCTCGGCTTCGCCGCCGCCGGGGCGCCCGGTTTCTCGGTGGCGCACACCCTCACCTCCCTCGGCTTCTTCGCCGCGGGCGCGGTGGCCGGCGGCCGGATCACGGCCCGCATGGACACCGGTTCCCGCCGCACCTGGGCCCGGGTGAGCCTGGGCGCCGAGGCGCTGCTGGTCGGCGCGGCGGCGGTGATCGCCTTCGCGGCGCCGGACGAGCGCGCCACGACGTACCCCCTGATCGCGCTCACCGCCTTCGCGATGGGTCTGCGCAACGCCACGGTCCGCAAGCTCGGCGTCAGCAACTACTCGACCACCACGGTCGTGACGATGACCATGACCGGCCTGATCTCCGACTCGGTCACGGGCAAGGCCTCGGGCCCCGGCGCCCGCCGCCGCGCCGCCGCCCTCGTGGCGATGCTCCTCGGCGCGTTCCTGGGCGCCTGGCTCACTCTGCACCACGGACTGCGCTACCCACTCCTGCTCGCAGCCCTGGCCGCCGGAGTGTTCGCGCTGACCGCATCTGGCCGGGAGTAGCCCAAAGGCCGGTCAAGAAGGCAGAATTCGTGCGTCCAAGTCCCACGATCAAGAGGATCGATCACGCATGATCACGCTCACGAAGGAAGACGGTCCGGCGGATCTGGACGGAGTGACCCATCTGGAGATCGGGGCGTCCTGGGACCCGACCGTCGGCAGCAGCGGCGGCTTCATCGGGAAGCTGCGCCAGAAGGCCGGTACGGACCTCGACCTCATCGCCATCGCGATGCAGGGCCAGGACCCGGTACGGCTCGCGGGGCTCGACTCCGTGGACCCGCTGGGCAACGGCTCGCTGGTGCACAGCGGGGACAACCAGACCGGCAAGGGCGAGGGCGACGACGAGACGGTGACCGTCGATCTCGCGCGGATACCCACCAACATCACGTCGATCGTCTTCGTCGCCGCCGCCTACAAGAAGGGCAGTTCCTTCCAGAAGGCACGGAACATCGCCTTCAAGGTGTACGACGCCACGGGCGGCAGCACCCAGCAGGTCGCCGAGATCTGGCCCAACCTGCTCAGCGACCACAACAGCTGCGCGGTCGCCAAGGCGGTCCGGGAAGGCGGGAGTTGGAAGCTCCAGGTCATCAACGAGACCGGGAAGATCAAGCAGGGTGACGAGCGGGAGCTGATGAAGTTCGCGGTACGGAAGTAAGCACAGCGGTGATCGAGGACGGGCCGGCGGCGCCGGGATGCCGCCGGCCCGAGTTTCTCAACCGGCGGTCACCTGAAGCTCTTTGACGCCGTTGATCCATGCGGAGCGCAGCCGGCGCGGGTCGCCCGTCAGCGTCAGGCCGGGCATCGCGTCCGCGATCGCGTTGAAGATCAGGTCGATCTCCAGGACCGCGAGGGACTTGCCGAGGCAGTAGTGCGGGCCTCCGCCGCCGAAGCCCAGGTGCGGGTTCGGGTCGCGCATGACGTCGAACCGGTCCGGGTTCTCGAAGACTTCGGGGTCGTGGTTGGCGGAGGCGTAGAAGATGCCGACGCGGTCGCCCTTCCTGATCGACTTGCCGCCCAGCTCGGTGTCCTGGGTCGCCGTGCGCTGGAAGGCGTTGACCGGGGTGGCCCAGCGGACGATCTCCTCGGCGGCGGTCGACGGGCGCTCCCGCTTGTACAGCTCCCACTGCTCGGGGTGGGTGAGGAACGCGTGCATGCCGTGGGTGATGGCGTTGCGGGTCGTCTCGTTGCCGGCGACCGAGAGCATCAGCACGAAGAAGCCGAACTCGTCGGAGTTCAGGTTGCCCTCGTCCTCGGCGGCGACCAGGGTGCTGACGATGTCATGGGCCGGGCACTGCTTCCGCTCGGCGGCCATGCCCATGGCGTAGGCGATGAGTTCGGCGGCGGACTCGGCGCCGACCTGCTCCGTGATGGCGTACTCGGGATCGTCGTACGCGATCATCTTGTTGGACCACTCGAAGATCTTGACGCGGTCCTCCTGCGGGATGCCGATGAGTTCGGCGATGGCCTGGAGGGGCAGTTCGCAGGCGACCTCGGTGACGAAGTCGAAGGGGCCGGAGTGGGCGCGGGCGCCCGCCACGATCGAGTGGGCCCGGTCGCGCAGGCGTTCCTCCAACGCGCGGATCGCCCTTGGTGTGAAGCCGCGTTGGACGATCTGGCGGACACGGGTGTGCTCGGGCGGGTCCATGTTGAGCAGGATCAGCCGCTGGACGTCGATCGACTCGCGCGTCATGTGCTCGCCGAAGCGGATGATCGCCGTGTTGAGGGTCGAGGAGAAGATCTCCGGGTGGGTGGAGACGTACCGGACGTCGGCGTGCCGGGTCACGGCCCAGTAGCCCTCGTCCTGGAACCCCGCGATGTTGAGGGGCTGCGGTATCCAGCGCACCGGCTCGGCCGCGCGCAGTTCGGCGAACTCCGGTAGCGGGACGCGGTGGTGGAGCAGGTCCGGGTCGGTGAAGTCGAACCCGTCGGGGAGAGCTGGACAGGGCATGGGCACTCCAGCCGGTTTCTGACGGTCCATCAGGAACATGGGAATGCCCGTGAAGGTAATAACGGGTTCTACAAGTCGCAAGAGGCACGGCAACCCGAATTCCCTGCACGACCCTTGCGGTTGTGGACGGCCTGTCAGCAGACTGCACACAGAACTAGAACGCGTACTAGTTCTGCGTGGCGGGTGGCCGGGACGCCCGCGCCGCGCGGTGTACGAGGAGAGGACGTGTCCCATGGTCGCGGAACCCGTCATCGTGGAAGCCGTACGCACCCCCATCGGCAGGCGCGGCGGAGCACTCGCCAACCTGCACCCCGCCTATCTCCTGGGCGAGACCTACCGTGAACTCCTCGGCCGCACCGGCATTCACGCCGACTGCGTCGAGCAGGTCGTCGGCGGCACGGTGACCCACGCCGGCGAACAGTCCATGAACCCCGCACGCAACGCCTGGCTGGCCATGGGGCTGCCGTACGAGACGGCGGCGACCACGGTCGACTGTCAGTGCGGCTCCTCGCAGCAGGCCTCGCACATGACGGCCAACATGATCGCGGCGGGCGTCATCGACGTCGGGATCAGCTGTGGCGTCGAGGCGATGTCACGGGTGCCGCTGGGGTCGGGGTCGAAGCACGGACCCGGGAAGCCGTTCCCGGACGAGTGGAACGTGGACCTGCCCAACCAGTTCGAGGCCGCCGAACGCATCGCCCGCAACAGGCGGTTGACCCGCGAGAACGTCGACTCGCTCGGCCTGATCTCGCAGGAGCGGGCGGCCATCGCCTGGTCCGAGGAGCGCTTCAAGAAGGAGACGTTCGCCGTCCAGGTACCGACGACGGAGGACGAACAGCGCGCCGGGCACGGCATGTGGCGGCTCGTCGACCGGGACGAGGGCCTGCGCGACACGTCGATGGAGGCACTGGCGCGGCTGAAGCCGGTCATGCCGACTGCCGTGCACACGGCGGGCAACTCCTCGCAGATCAGCGACGGAGCGTCCGCGATCATGTGGGCGTCGAAGCGGATGGCGCGGGCGCTGAAGCTCAGGCCGAGGGCACGGATCGTAGCCCAGGCGCTGGTTGGATCGGATCCCCACTTCCACCTCGACGGCCCGATCGACGCGACACGTGCGGTGCTCGGCAAGGCGGGCATGACGCTCAAGGACATCGACATCGTCGAGATCAACGAGGCGTTCGCGTCAGTGGTGTTGAGCTGGGCGCAGGTCTTCGAACAGGACCTGGAGAAGGTCAACGTGAACGGCGGTGCGATCGCCCTCGGCCATCCGGTCGGCGCGACGGGCGCACGGCTCATCACCACGGCCCTTCACGAACTGGAGCGCTCCGACAAGGAGTTCGCACTGATCACGATGTGCGCGGGCGGGGCGCTGGCAACCGGCACGATCATCCAGCGTCTGTAGCAAGCCAGTTGGCGGGGTGCAGGTGCTCCTCGGCGCAGGCGCGGAAGGCCGCGAGGAGTGGGCGGCCCTCCTCGCCCGCGCGAACGGCCAGCACGACCGGGACCGGGGCCACGCCGTCGATCGGGACCGTCGTCAGATCGAGCCGCAGGCCCTTTCTGACGGCGCCCGCCGGAACGATCGCCACCGCCTCGCCCGCCGCGATGGCTTCGAGCTTGTCCTCCAACTCCCGGACGAACGGCCCGTCAGGCGCGGGCCGGCCGTCCGGGCGGGGGTCGACGCGCCAGAACGCGTTGAACTCCTCGTCGGGGAACCGGGGTACGGGCTCGTCGGCGATGTCGTCGATGCTGACGCGCTCCTTGCCGGCCAGCCGGTGACCGACCGGCATCAGCAGCACGCGGGGCTCCTCGCAGAGGACACTGACGCTCAACCCCTCGGTGGCGAACGGGAATCGGCCCACCACCACGTCGACCCGGTGCTCCAGCAGAGCGGACGGCAGCTCGCCCCAGCCGAGAAAACGGCTGTGCACGTCTGCCTCCGGGTGCCCGGCACGCAGCGCACGCACCGCCGGGGTGATGATGAGCCCGGTCATGAACCCGACGACGACCCGGCTGGGCTGCCCGACCTCCCGCACCACAGCCGCAGCCTCCGCCGCCGACCGCAACAGCGCCTGGGCCCGGGGCAGGAACGCCCGCCCCGCTTCGGTGAGTTGAGTGCCCTGCGCGGTCCGGTCGAAGAGCCGCACGCCCAACTCGCCCTCCAAGCGCCGGACATGACGACTGAGGGACGGCTGCGCGAGATGCAGCACGACCGCAGCCCGCCCGAAGTGCAGTTCCTCGGCGACGACGGTGAAACAGCGCACCAGCCGCAGATCCAGGTCACTCATACCTCGACTGTACGACGGCACAACCGCGCGAGCTGCACTGATACCGGAAATGAATCACGTCTTCCGGAGTCGGTCTTGGACGGACGGGGTGCGCCGGGCGCAGGCTGAAGGCACACCAATTCTTCCGACCCGACTTATTGGATCAGGGTGATTTCGTCATGCGTGTTTTCGTCACCGGAGCGACCGGATTCGTGGGCAGCGCGGTCGTCCGCGAACTGCTCGACAACGGCCACCAAGTGCTGGGCCTGGCGCGTTCCGACGCGTCGGCCGAACGGCTCGCCGCGACCGGGGCGGAGGTGCACCGGGGTTCGCTGGAGGACCTCGACGCCCTCCGCGCGGGCGCGGCAGCGTCCGACGGTGTGATCCACACCGGTTTCATCCACGACTTCTCGAACTACGCCGCCTGCGTGGCGATCGACCTGAGCGCGGTGAGGACCCTCACCGAGACCCTCACCGGTTCGGACCGTCCCCTCGTCATCAGCTCCGTGATGAGCCACGGCCGCACCGAGGACGACGTACCCGACCCCACCGCCCGCCCCGACCTGGTCCGCCTCCCGGCCGAGGTGACGACCCTGACGGCGGCGGCACGAGGCGTCCGTTCCTCGGTCATCCGACTTCCCCAGGTGCACGGCGAGGGCGATCACGCCTTCGTCCCCGGCGTGATCGAGATCGCCCGCACCAAGGGCGTCTCCGCCTACCCCGGCGACGGCACGAACGCCTGGGCCGCCGTCCACCGCGACGACGCGGCGGTCCTCTTCCGGCTGGCCCTGGAGAACGCCCCCGCGGGCACGGTCCTGCACGCGGTCGACGACGAGGGCGTCCCCGTACGGGAGATCGCCGAGGTCATCGGCAAGCGGCTGGACCTACCGGTGAAGAGCGTGCCGGTCGAGGAGGCCGGCGCCCACTTCGGCTGGCTGGGCCACTTCTACACATCCGACCTCGTGGGCACGAGCACGGTCACCCGGGAGCGGTTCGGCTGGACCCCGACCCGGATCGGCCTGCTCGCCGACCTCGACAACGACTACTACTTCGAGGTCAACCAGCCGTCGTAGCAGACCAGTTGACGAAGCTCGTGAACGCAGCGGGGCCGAGGGTGAGGATCGGCCCCGCCGGGGTCTTGGAGTCGCGGACAGCGAGGGAGGAGGTGGGGCAGGGGAATTCAGCGATCTCTACGCACTGCCCGCCCTGGTCACTGCTGTACGAGGACTTGCGCCAGGCGAGCGGACCGAGCGGCGCGCACTCGACGCACTGCCCGCCCTGGTCACCGCTGTAGCTGGACTTGCGCCACTGAGTCGCCTTCGGCATCGCGTTGTTCCCCATAACGTTCCTCCATCACGCGCCGGATCAGCTCCGCCGAATCCCTGAGGGAGAGGGCGGCGGCCTGGAGATGATCGTAACGGAGCGAACAGTCGTTGACGGTGTCTGGGTTGGCGGTCGGATTCCCGCTTCCGTAGCCCTCGGTGTAGACGATGGTCGGGTCGCTGGGGAAGCGGTAGAGGTCGTACGAGCCTTGCAGCCCCGCGTGCGCTCCCGCCGAGAACGGCAGGATCTGGATGTTGACCCGAGGATTGTTCTCATAGCTCAACAGGCGGGCCAGTTGGTTTCTCATGGTCTTCCGGCCGCCGATCTCCAGATACAGCGCGGCCTCGCTCAGGATCGCCCAGAAGACCGGCGGATTCTCCTTCTCCAAGATGCGCTGACGAGACATTCGTACGGCGGTCCGGTCGTCCAGCTTCGTCTCGTCCAGCGTGCCGAGCACGGCGCGGGCGTACTCCTCGGTCTGGAGGAGACCGAGGATCATGTGCGCCTCGAAGGAGCAGATCTCGACGGCCCGCGCCTCCAGCTCACCCACCTCCCGGAACCAGGCGGGGAGTTGACTGCGCAGCACCAGGTCGAGCAACCGGGTCAGGAGCCCACCGGTGTTGAGGGCGGCGTCGACCTGCCTGCTGAACTCCAGCGTGGGGAGCTTCTTCGCCGTCTCGATCTGGCCGATCAGTGACCCGGTGTAGTTGATGATGACGCCGAGCTGCCGCTGTGTGAGACCGGCCGCTTCCCGATAGCGGCGCAACTCGTAGCCGTAGTAGTCCAGCGGCGACGCCCCTGGATCAAGCGTAGCGATGTGCACGCGAAGCCCCCTGTCTCCGTCTCCCGACAATGCGCACCCGTAAACGGGTTGTATTCATGCCATTGCCGAGGGTAGCGACGGGGCGCCAGTCTCGTAGCGTGAACGAACCAATTCCCCCCGCCATGCTGGCCGTTCCCCACCGCCAGCAGTACGTCATGCACCTCACCGTGGGTGAACACTCGGCCCGGCACATCCGCCGTATCGTCCGCTCGTTCCTCCTGGAATGGGGCATGCCGGAGCTGTCCGACGCCGTCGAACTCGCCGTGACGGAGCTGGTCGCCAATGTCGTACGGCATGTTCCGGACCGGCGCTGCGGACTGCTGTTGCTGCGTCAGACGACCGGCGTACGGGTCGAGGTGAGCGACAGTTCCTCCCAACTCCCGGACCTGCACACCGACTTCGACGCCGAGTCGGAGAACGGACGCGGGCTCGTGATCCTGGACGCGATGACGGACAAGTGGGGGGTGACACGGGCTTCCGGAGGGGGAAAGGCGGTGTGGTTCGAATGCTGGCGCACCCCACCCCTCCAAGCCGGGGTCATTTCTAACCAGTAACAGCCCATGACACTGGTTAGATTTACCCCCAGCTTCCAGCAACCACCCACCCGGGGTTGGCCGCTGAGCCGAGGCGGCGTGCTGGCGAGGCGCGAGCGCGCCTCCTCACCCCGGCCCACGACGCAGCCCACCCGACGGGCTCCCCACCTGGGCCCCCGTTCCTCAGGGCCGCTCGCTCGCTTCTCCAACGGGCTGGAGCGGCCCTAGTCAAGGGTGGCCCGCAGGGCCATCGCCGAAGGCGACGCGACCGCAGGGAGCGCCCTTTACTCGGGCCGCGGAAGCCCGACACTGGCCAAGAAGCGGGCGGCCCAACGTCCACTTCTGACGAGGCCGGTTCTTCACTGCGGCCCGGTGGGGGCTGGTCGCGCAGTTCCCCGCGTCCCTTAAAGGCGCTGCACATCACCGGCGTTGACCGGCTCGGCGTTGATCTCAAGGGGTTTCGGCGGCCGCAGCGACCGCGCCCGCGGCCCCTGGAAGACGTACGCCAGACCGAAGCCCCCGGCGACGACCGCCGCACCACCCGCCGCGTCCAGCACCCAGTGATTGCCGGTCGCGACGATCGCCGAGACGGTGAAGAAGGGATGCAGCAGACCCAGCGCCTTCATCCACCACTTGGGCGCGAGAGCGAAGATGACCACCCCGCACCACAACGACCAGCCGAAGTGCAGCGAGGGCATCGCCGCGTACTGGTTGGTGAGAGCGGTGAGAGTGCCGTAGTCCGGCTTGGAGAAGTCCTGGACGCCGTGGACCGTGTCGATGATGCCGAGGCCGGGAAGCAGGCGGGGCGGGGCCAGCGGGTAGAGCCAGAAGCCGACCAGGGCCAGCAACGTGGCGAAACCCAGCGCCGAACGAGCCCACCGGTAGTCGACCGGCCGACGCCAGTACAGGACAGCCATCACCGTCAGCGGCACCACGAAGTGGAAGGACTCGTAGTAGAAGTTGAAGAAGTCCTTCAGGAAGTCGACCTTCACGACCCAGTGGTTGACCGCGTGCTCGACATCGATGTGCAGGAAGCGCTCGATCGAGAGGATCTCGTGGCCGTGGTGTTCCGCCGTGGCCCGGCCACCGGAATTGGTGCCGCCGGTCGCCGCGAGGCGGACCTGCTGGTAGGCGGCGTAGGTGACGCGGATCAGGAGGAGTTCGAGGAGGAGGTTCGGACGGGTCAGGACGCGGCGCAGCTGCGGGATCAGCGGGACGTGCTTCCAGCGCGTGGGGACCGGCTCGGCGTACTCGGTGGGGATCGGCCGCCGGTAGTACTCCGACGTACGGGACAGGAACGGCACGACGGTCGCGGCGGCGAGCGCCATGAGCAGGACGACGTTGTCACGCAACGGATAGACGGCCGCCATGTTCGGCAGCATCATCTTCGCGGGCAGCGTGACCACGAGGATCACGGCCACCGGCCACACGTACCGGTCCGAGGCCCGCTTGCCGACCCGGCCGACCACCGCGAGCAGCACCCACAGCAGCTGGTGCTGCCAGGTCGTCGGCGACACGGCGATCGCCGCGCAGCCGGTGACCGCGACCGCGAGCAGCAACTGCCCGTCGCGCGCGTACCGCACGGCCCGGCGCAGGCCCAGGTACGTGACGGCCGCGCCGAGCGCCAGGAAGACGCCGATCTCCAGCGGGCCGGTGAGGCCGAGCCGCAGCAGCGCGCCATGCAGCGACTGGTTGCCGAGGCCGTCCGCCGCGCCGCCGAGACCCGCGCCGGCCATGTGGTGCACCCAGTAGGTGTACGAGTCGTGCGGCATCGCCGCCCACGCGATCGCCACGCTCGCGGCGAACGTCAGCACGGAGGTGATCGCGGCCCGGCGCCGGCCGGTGAACCACAGCAGCGGCGCGAACAGCAGCACCGTCGGCTGGAGCGCGGCGGCGAGACCGATCAGCACCCCGCCGGCCCGCTCGCCGCGCACGGTGAAGCAGCCGAGCAGTACGAGCAGGACCGGGATGATGCTGGTCTGGCCGAGCCAGAGCGTGTTGCGCACCGGCAGCGACAGCATGAGCAGGCTGATCGCGACGGGCGCGGCCAGCAGCGAGGCACGGCGGGTCACGGGCTTCGGCAGGGCGCGGGAGACGACCAGGCCGAGCGCGACGACCAGCAGCAGGGTGCCGAAGGTCCAGCCCCAGCCGAGGGCTTGTTCCGCGGCCCGGGTGAGCGGTTTGAGGACGAGCCCGCCGAAGGGCGTGCCGGTGAACTGCGTCGAGTCGTACAGCGAGCCCTTCACATGAAGGACGCCGTTCGGTCCGACCCAGGTCTCCAGGTCGGTCAGCCGGTCCCCCTGCGGGGTGCTGAGGACCACGGCCACCTGCCGTACGGCGAGGACCGCGGCGACCAGCCACAGACCCAGGCGCGCCACGCGCAGCCGTGCCCTGGCCGTCTGGGCCGCACTCGACCCGAATGCTCCCGCGGCTCCCGCCGGTCGCCCGCTGTGCTCCACGTTCGCCACGCCTCGTAGGCCTCCGCCCCGCTCGTCCCACGCGATCACGCGCGCGGTTGTTCCCTCTGGGAACCCTATGAGGTTCGCACCCCCTGCGGGAGAGACGCAGGCAACCCCCCCTTCACCTGACGTCCGCCCTCCTTTTGTCCGGATGACGATAGTCGGCCCCCGGTTGCCTGGACACGGCAAATAACTACGCGCTTCCGACCGGCCCGACGGCCCGATAGCTTGTGGACATGATCGGTTTACTGATCGTTTCGCCGCGTGGGTCACTACTGAGGTCCTCGCGGAGGCAGCGGCGGGGGCGGGCACGCGCGCGTGTGACGGCCGTCGTCCTGGCGCTGTTCGCCCTGCAGCTCGGCTCGCTGGTGTCCCCGGCCTGGGCATGCGGCTGCGGCGCCCTGGTGCCGGGCGGTTCGCAGCAGGTCGCGGTGGGACGCGAGGCGTCGGTGGTGCGCTGGGACGGGCGCCAGGAGCAGATCGTGATGCGGCTCACCGTCTCCGGGGACGCGCGCCGGGCCGCCTGGATCATGCCGGTGCCGCACCGGGCGACGGCCACGCTCGCCGACCCCGCGCTCTTCGACGCGCTGGACACGCTCACCGCGCCCGCGCACCGCACCCGCCATCACTTCTGGCCCCAGGACGGCGACTGGCCGCTCGTCTCCGGCGGCCCCGGCGGCGGCCCCCCGCGCGGCGCCGTACCGCCTCCCGGAGTGGGCGTGGTCGGCCGTGAGCGGCTCGGCCCGTTCGACGTGGCCCGGCTGACGGCCACCGACCCGGACGCACTCGGCGACTGGTTGCACACGAACGGGTTCGTCCTGCCGTCCCGCCTTGACCAGGCCCTTCAGCCGTACGTCGACCAGCGCTGGGAGTACGTCGCGATCCGCCTCGCCCCCGCGACCGCCGGCACGGCCCTGAACGGCGCCCTCGACCCCCTGCACCTCACCTTCGCCGCCGAGTCCCCCGTCTACCCGATGCGCCTGTCCCGCCTGGCCGGCACCCCGCAGTCGCTCGGCCTGTACATCTTCGCCGCGCACCGCATGAAACTGAGCAGCACGATCGGCGGCTCGCAGCCGCAGGTCGCCTACGCCGGCCGCGTCACCGCCACCTCCGGCCCGCTGGCCGCCCTCGCCAAGGGCACCCCGTTCCTGACCGCCGTGAACCAGGAGTTCCCCGACCCGTCCCGCATCACCGGCGACCACCTGCTGCGCCGCACGGCGACGGACACCACGTTCCAGCAGGTGATCTACGAGGACCGGCTGAGCAAGGTCGCGGGCGTCCCGGCGTGGCTGCTGACGATCGGCGGGGGCCTCGCGCTGCTCACGACGACCGGCGTCCTGCTGGCCGTACGGCGGTCCCGGCGGACGCGGCGGCCGGAGATCCCGCCGCCACCGGCGTTTCCACCGCCGCCGACGCGCGCGCCGCCGGGCAATTGACGATGCTGCTCATCGGGGTAAGCACAACTCACCGGACACACGAAAGGCACGAGCACATGAGCGAGTCGCAGGTGTGGAACGACGTGGACGACTACTTCATCAGCCAACTCGCCCCGGACGACGAGGTGTTGGAGGCGACCCTGCGCGACAGCGAGGCCGGCGGCCTCCCCCAGATCGCGGTGTCCGCCACCGAGGGCAAGCTGCTGCACCTCCTGGCCCAGATCCAGGGCGCCTCGCGCATCCTGGAGATCGGCACGCTCGGCGGCTACAGCACGATCTGGCTGGCCCGCGCGCTGCCCGCCGACGGCCGGCTGATCTCCCTGGAGTACAGCCCGAAGCACGCCGAGGTCGCCACCCGCAACCTCGCCCGCGCGGGCCTCGACAAGATCGTCGAGGTACGGGTGGGCCCGGCCCTGGAGTCCCTGGCCGCACTCGCCGACGAGACCGCCGAGAACCCGGCCCCCTTCGACCTGGTCTTCATCGACGCCGACAAGTCCAACAACCCGCACTACGTGGAGTGGGCCCTCAAGCTCACCCGCCCCGGCAGCCTGATCATCATCGACAACGTGGTCCGCGGCGGCCGGGTGGCCGACGCGGACAACACGTCACCGGACGTCCAAGGCACGCGCACCGCGATCGAGTTGATCGGCTCGCACGCGCGCCTGTCGGGTACGGCGATCCAGACGGTGGGCAAGAAGGGCTACGACGGTTTCGCGCTGGCGCGGGTGCTGGCCTAACCCTCCCGACCCTCCCGGCCCTCCCGGGTTCTCAACCCTCGTGATAGAAGCCGACGTTGACGCTGCGCGGCCCGGTGCGGTCCTGGATGACGATCTCGCCGCTCCCGCCGCGCGGCAACGGCACGCTGCCGCCGTAGCCGACGGTCTGGGCGTACTCGCCGACGATCAGGCGTACTTCGGAGGACGGGTCGGGCTGGGAGCCTCTCAGCCAGCTCACCTGCCAGATGCCCTCGGGTCCGCACAGGAACTCCAGATGGACCCGTGAGATGAACAGCCAGTCGTCCGGTGTCACCAGCCGGCACACCGTCTCGTCGCGGCCCACCCGCAGCACCGCGCCCGGGTCACTGGGCGCGTCGGCCATCAGCATGCCGGCCGTGGCGCCCTCGTCCGTCCCGGAGACCGAGGCCATGGTGAGTTCGAGCACGTGCGCTCCCCTATGAAGTGTCCTTACAGCAGCGGGCGCATGATAAATCGCCCGGCGCCACCGCGTCCGGCACAATTGAAGTCATGACCGAGCGAAAGCCACCGGGTGTGTCCTTCGAGTCCTGGGTCGACAAGCAGATCCGGGACGCCGAGCGGGCCGGAGAGTTCGCCCAACTACCGGGCGCGGGCAAGCCGTTGCCGTCCGGCGCCGATACGACGTACGACGAACTGTGGTGGATCAAGCAGAAGATGGCCCGCGAGGGCATCTCCGTGCTGCCGCCGACGCTGGCCCTGCGCAAAGAGGCCGAGGACGCCCTTGCTGCGGCGTACTCGGCCTCTTCGGAGCGGATCGCACGGCGGATCATCACCGAAGTCAACGTGAAGATCCGCGAGATGATGTTCAAGCCGCCGCCCGGCCCCCCGCTGGGAATGAAGCCGTACGACGTCGAAGAAGTCGCGCGGGAGTGGCGGGAGCGCCGGGCGGTTGACGGGCAGGGCTGAACTGGCGGCCTCGGCCGGTCACATGTGTAGCGATCACATGTGGAGAAGCCGCTCCGTCAGCTCGCGGTAGTCCCGCAGGGCCAGGCGGAGTTGCTCGGTGTCGTCCGAGCCGTCGGTGCCCTTGGACTCCCAGGAGCCGTGCAGGGTGGCGCGGCGCTTGGTGACGGCCTCCGTGAAGCGGGCGGCGACCTCTTCCAGTACGTGGTCGGCCTCCTCGACGGCGGACCGGGGCTCGTCGACGAACCCGGTGACCGCGTGCTGCAGCCGCAGGCTGAACTTGTCGCTCTCGTCGTGCGCCAGCAGGCTGCCGTTCTCGGCGTCCTGCGGGACACGCCGTCCGTTGCCATTGCCCGAGGCGGCACCGGTACTGACGGCGGGGGCGGGCTCGGGGGCATGGACGGGGCGGTCCGTGCGGTCGGAGCGCTCGGTGCCGGTCGTGTCGCCGGTGCGCGGGCTCGGGATCGCCCGGTCGGTTTCACGCGACGAGGTCGTCGGTGACGTCGACGTCGTCGTCGGAGTCGATGCGGTCGGCGTCCTCTCGGACGACCCGAGCGGCGTCACCTTCTCGGAGCCTCGCGGTGCCGACTTGTCGTCGGTGGTCCGGCCGTCGGTGGACTTGTCGTCGCCGGTCCTGCTGCCGAACGGCTTGGTGCCGGACCCGGTCGCGGTACCGGACTCACGCGACGCCTTCTCGGCATCCCGCTGTTCGGCGGTCTTGTCCATGGTCCTGTCGGTCCTGTCGGTCCTGTCGGTTTCCTTGCGGTCGGCGCGCTCCGCGTTCGTGCTCGTGCTCGCGTCCTTGTTGTCGCCGGTCGGCCGTATCGCGTCGGACATATAGCTCAACTCCCCTTCAGTGCCTGCTTGTTGAATGAGCCGATCGAGTGGCGGCCGCCGCGCCCGTGGCCGTTGCCGTTACGGCTGTCGTCGCTCACCAGGTCGTCGAAGAGGGCGCGGGCTTCGAGCATGGCCTCACGCATCTCCTCGGTACCGGCCTGGCTCTCCGGTGTGCCGTTCGTCCGCGCGGTGACGACGCGGTGCACGCGCCGGTAGCCGTGGACGTGGTCCGCGTGGTGCACGGACAGCGCGTCGAACTGCTTCTCGTACTCCTGGACGTCGGGGAAGCCCCGGGCCCCGGCGACCTCGCCGAGCAGCTGGTCCACGTCGGACATGGCCTGGCGGGGCGAGTCGACGAAGAGCTCCTGGGCGGAGGCCCAACGGGCCTGGTACTGCTCACGGGCCGCGGGCTCCAGCGGCTGCTCCTGCAGCGAACCGTGCTCCTGGACGCGCGCGCCGAGCTCCTGCTCGGCGGCCTTCGCGTCGCCGTCGTGCCGGGCAACGGTCCGGTCGTACTCCGGCCCGAAGCGGCGCTTCAGGCCCGAGCCGCCGGTCGCGCCTCGGGCACGCAGCGCCAGGGCGGCCGCGGCAGCGACCACGCCGACCACGATCACGATCAAAACGATGATCACGCCTGTGGACATGAGTGCCTTCCGGGTTCTTGGCCAACCGGCTCTCGTAGTCGGTCGGTTCCTCTACCGGGTTGCCGTAAAGGCCCTCTTCAAACGACGGCCACACCTCGGCGGAATTCGTGGTGCCGGTGTGTCGATCCCGCCCCGCCCCGTTCGACGCACGGGTAAGGACCGATCGAGGAGGTAGTCATGGGTGAGGTAGTCATGGGTGAGGTAGTCGCACGGCTGGCCGTGTCGCTGGACGGGTACATCGCGGGGCCGGAGTCGGGGCGGGAGCATCCGCTGGGTATCGGCGGGGAGCGGCTGCACGCGTGGGTGTTCGGGCTGCGGAGCTTTCGCCGGATGCAGGGATGGGAGGGCGGGGCGGGCGGCCCGGACGACGAGTTGCTCGCCGAGTGGATCGAGCGGCTGGGGCCGGTGGTCATGGGGCACGGGATGTTCGTCACCGGGGAGATCCCGTGGGGCGACGAACCGCCGTTCCACGCCCCGGTGTTCGTCGTCACGCACCAGCCGCGCGAGTCGGTGGTGAAGAAGGGCGGCACGACCTACCACTTCGTCACCGAAGGCCCCGGCCGCGCACTGGAGCTGGCCCGCGAGGCGGCCGGCGGCAAGGACGTCTCCCTGGCGGGCGGCGCCGATCTGGTCCAGCAGTTCATCCGCGCCGGGTGGTTGGACGAACTCCTCCTGCACGTCGTGCCGGTCCTCGCGTGCGGCGGGCGCCGCCTGTTCGACAACGTGGGCGACGCGCACATCGAGTGGAGGAAGACCCAGGTCCTGGACTCCCCCGAGGTGACCCATATCCGGTTGCGCCGCACCCCCACCGGCTCCTGACAATGGCCGCATGACCTGGACGATCGCCCCGGAACCCTACGACTCCCCCGTCGCCGCCGCGCTCTGGCGGGCGTACTACACCGAGGTCAGCGACCGCTGGTACCTGCTGCACGAGAACCGTCGGACGGATCCCGCCGAGCTGGAGCGGGAGATCGCCGCCCCGACCGGCTCCGAACTCGCCCCACCCGGCGGCCAGTTGCTGGTGGGGTGGTACGAGGGTGCGGCAGCCGGATCGGCGGGCGTACGACTCCTCGACGCGACGACCGCCGAGCTGACGAGGGTCTTCGTCCACGAGGGGATGCGCGGCCGGGGCGGCGCCCCGAGGCTCGTCACGGCCGCCGAGGACGCCGCCCGCGGGCTGGGCGCCAAGGTGATGGTCCTCGACACCCGGAACGACCTGGTGGAGGCCCGCGCCCTGTACGCCCGGCTCGGCTACGAGGAGACCGAGCGGCACAACGACGACCGGTACGCGGAGCACTGGTTCCGCAAGAGCCTCAACTGAGCTTCGCAGCCGTCCCGTTGTGCGGCTGCTCGCTGTCCGACCCGCACAGCTCGCCGTTGAGTTCCTTCACCAGTTGGATCAGATCGGTGGGCCGGTCCGGCCCCCACCAGTCCCCCAGGGTCTCCGCGAGGGACTCCTCACGGGCCTGGGACAGCTTCTCGGCCACTTCCCGTCCCTCGTCGGTCAGTCGGAGGTCGAGGCCCTCCCGTACGGCGAGGCGGCGGCCCTCGATCTGGCGGACGGCGGCGAGGATGACGGGCAGCGGCACGGAGCTGCGCTCGGCGAGCACACCCGGTTCCGCCCAGCCGTCCCGCTTGATGCGCAGCAGCAGCCAACTCGCCGCCGGCTGAAGGTCGTAGCCCGCTTTCGCAGTGATCGTCTTGTAGATCTCGCGGCGCCCTTCCCGCGTGCCGAGCACGGACAGCGCGCGGCAGACCTCGTCGTAGGAGGACCGCTGGACGGGGTTGCTGGCGAGGGTCTCGGTGACATCCGGTGCCGTGACCGAGCCGCGCAGCTTGTCCTCCTTGAGGAACCACGCCAGGACGAAGCCGACGAGGGCGACGGGGGCGGCGTAGAGGAAGACGTCGGTGATGGAGGAGGCGTAGGCGTGGAGGGCCTCGGGGCGTACGGCGGGCGGGAGTTGGGAGATTCCGCGCGGGTCGGACTCCAGGCCGTCCGGGGTGACGCCGGGCGGGAGTGAGGTACCCCGGAGAGCATCCGTGAGCTTGTCACCCAGGCGGCTCGCGAAGACCGTGCCGAAGATGGCGACGCCGAACGAGGCCCCGATGGAGCGGAAGAAGGTCGCGCCGGAAGTGGCGACGCCGAGATCCTCGTACGAGACGGCGTTCTGCACGATCAGCACCAACACCTGCATGACCAGGCCGAGTCCGAGCCCGAAGACGAAGAAGTACGCGCTCATCTCGGCGGTGGAACTGCCCTCGTCGAGGCGGTGGAGCAGCAGCAGGCCGAGGGCGGTGATGCCGGTGCCCGCGATGGGGAACACCTTCCAGCGGCCGGTGCGGCTCACGATCTGGCCGGAGGCGGTGGACGAGATCAGCATGCCGAACACCATCGGCAGCATGTGGACGCCGGACATGGTCGGGGTGATGCCCTGGACGACCTGGAGGAAGGTCGGCAGATAGGTCATCGCGCCGAACATCGCGAAGCCGACGATGAAGCTGATGACGGCGGCGAGCGTGAAGGTGCGGACGCGGAAGAGTTTGAGCGGGAGGACGGGTTCGGCGGCCCGGCGCTCGACGGCGACGAACGCCCCGATCAGCACCACGCCGAGCACCGCGAGCCCGATGATCTGCGGCGAGCCCCAGCCCCAGGTGGTGCCGCCGAGCGAGGCGACGAGGACCAGGCAGGTCGCGACCGCGGCGATGAGGAAGGTGCCGAGGTAGTCGATGACGTGCCGGGTCGACTTGCGCGGGATGTGCAGGGCGGTGGCGATGACGGCGAGGGCGACGACGCCGACGGGGAGGTTGATGTAGAAGACCCAGCGCCAGCTCAGATGCTCGGTGAACAGCCCGCCGAGCAGCGGCCCGAGGACACTCGTCGCACCGAAGACGGCGCCGAACAGCCCCTGGTAGCGCCCGCGTTCGCGCGGCGAGACGACGTCACCGACGATCGCCATCGACAGCACGATCAGACCGCCGCCGCCGAGTCCCTGGAGGGCGCGGAAGCCGATCAGCTGGGGCATGTTCTGCGCCGCGCCGCAGAGCGCGGACCCGATGAGAAAGATCACGATCGCGATCTGGAACAGCCTTTTCCGGCCGTACTGGTCGCCGAGCTTGCCCCAGAGCGGGGTCGCTGCGGTCGACGCGAGCAGATACGCGGTGACCACCCACGACAGGTGCTCCAGCCCGCCGAGATCGCTGACGATGGTCGGCAGCGCGGTCGACACGATGGTCTGGTCGAGGGCGGCGAGCAGCAGCCCCAGGAGCAGCGCCCCGATCGAGACGAGGACGTTGCCCGACACGTGTTCCTGAGCGGAACTGCCCCGCTGCGGGGGCCCCTCCGGTGGCTGCCCGTCCTGCACATTCCCCGTCATACCGTGCGCATCGTCGGCCATGAAGACCTCCTGCGGCTCTCGTTACACATCCATGGTGATCGGTATGGCCGTTTACGGCCTGTTGAGTCCGTTTGGAAGCTGTCATTCCGGGGGTCGGAGGAGACGACGTGAAGGAGATCCGCATAACCTCTGGAGTCCGACGGGGAGGGACGAACACGTGAACGAGGCGAAGGGCCACATATGCCCGCAGTGCGGGGCACCCCGGGCGGCCGACGGCTCCCCGTCCTGCGCCTGCACCCAACGGGCGTCCGACGCGCTGCGTGACGCGCGCACGGCGGAGGCGGCAGCGGCGGAGGACTTCGACCCGCTGCGGATCAGGCCGTATGTGGAGCTGGACGGCACCCCGCAGGACCAGCCGCCCGCACCGGTGCCGCCGGTGGCACCCGAGGGTGAGACCCAGCGGCTGCCGGCGGTGGAGCAGACGATGCCGCTGCGAGCGGTGACCCCCGCACCGGCCGCACCGGCTCCCCAGGGGGAGACGTCGGTCCTCCCGCCCCCGGCAGACCTGAGCCTGTTCGCGCACGGCGGCAGCGGCGAGGGGGGGCCGGAACACCCCACGGACGACGACGCCTCCCCACGCCGCCGCAACCGCCGCACCGTCCTCCTCGCCGTCACGGGAGCCGTCGTGGCGGTGGCAGCGGTGGCGGGTTTCGCGAGCGGCATGTTCTCGTACGAGACACCGTCCCGGGACGAGGCGGCCCCCCAGGACGTGAGGGCGAGCGTCCCGACGCCATCGAAGAGCGGGGCACCGGCAACACCGTCCGCGACCGGCTCCACCTCCGCACAGCCCACGTCGGCGTCCCCGACCCCCTCCCCCAGCGAGACCCCGTCACCGACGGCGTCGTCGACCCCGTCGGCCACGGCGTCCAGCTCCGCGAACGCCAGCAAGACCCCAACCCCCACCACCACCGCTTCCACGGCCTCCGCCACGAACCGCCAGAGCAGCAGCACCCCCAACCCGGTCCTCCAACGCGGCGACGAAGGCCCCGAGGTAACCGAACTCCAGCTCCGCCTGACCCAGTTGAGGCTCTACACCGGCCCCGACAACGGCATCTTCGACAAACAGGTCCAGACGTCGGTACGCACCTACCAGGTGGCCCGAGGCATCACGTCCGACACGCTGGGGGTGTACGGGGCGGCCACGCGAGCGAGGCTGGAATCAGAAACGACCGAGCCGTGACGCTGCGCTGGCTGGGGGGCGGGGGGGGGCTGAGAGGCGCCGGGGTTGTTGGGCGACAGGGCCGTGACGCTGGGCTGGCGGGGGGCGGGGGCTGAGAGGCGCCGGGGTTGTGGGAGGTGCCGGGGTTGTGGGGTGACAGGGCCGTGACGCTGGGCTGGCGGGGGGCGGGGGCTGAGAGGCGCCGGGGTTGTGGGAGGTGCCGGGGTTGTGGGAGGTGCCGGGGTTGTTGGGTGACAGGGCCGCGAGCTGGGCCGGCTGGGGGCTGATAGGCGCTTGGGTTGTGGTGGGTGCCGGGGCTACGCACGGGCCCGCAGGGCAACTCCCCGAGGGCCAACACCCCAAAGGGGCGCGGGGAACTGCGCGACCAGCCCCCACGGCGCGGCACCCGCAAGACAACCCCAGGAGGCACAACCGGCGCGCCACCCCCTCCCCCTCCCCCTACCCCTACCCCACGTGCAGCCGAATCCCCCCGCCCCCCAAGTCCTCAACCCGCACCTCACGCAAATCCCGCACCACCACATCCGCCCGGTGGAACCCGGCCTGCGGCCCGACCCCCACCACCCGCATCCCCGCGGAGCGCCCCGCCGCAATACCCGCCCCGGAGTCCTCGAAGACAACACAGTCCGCGGGCGCGATGCCCAGTTCGGCGGCGCCCTTCAGGAAACCCTCGGGATCAGGCTTGCTCGCGCCGACGGATTCGGCGGTGATCCGGACCTCCGGCAACTCCAACCCCGCCGCACCCATCCGCGCCGTGGACAGCGCCACGTCCGCCGACGTGACGAGCGCGTGCGGCAGCCCCCGTAGAGACGCCAGGAACTCCGGCGCGCCCGGAATCGGCACGACGCCCTCGACGTCCGCGGTCTCCTCGGCCAGCATGCGGGCGTTCTCCGCGTAGTTCTGCTCCATGGGCCGGCCGGGCAGCAGCACAGCCATCGACGCGTACCCCTGCCGCCCGTGCACGACCTTCATGACCTCGTCCGCGTTCAGCCCGTGCCGGTCGGACCAGTTCCGCCAGATCCGCTCGACGACGGCGTGCGAGTCGACGAGGGTGCCGTCCATGTCCAGCAGGAGGGCGCGGGCGGTGAGCACGGTGGTGGCCGTCATCGGCAGGCTCCAAGGAACGGGAGAGAGAAACGCGGGTCAACCCCCGGAGGGACAAGGTGGCCCCGCCCGCCGGTCAGGGAGAACGGACGGGAACCACTTTGTTTCCCTACGGTACAAAACCGAACCGGCATCGCGCCACCACCCCCCGGAACAGTTCACCCACCGTTCAGCTCACCCCGCCGAACCAAAGCCCCCATCAGCCCCCATCAGCCCCCATCAGCCCCCGTCACCCGGCGACGACCTCCCACAGACTCCACGCCCCCAGCGCCAGCATCAGCACCGCCGCGATCCGCGTGATCAGCTTCAACGGAACCCGCTTCATCAGCGCCTTCCCGCCCACGATGCCCAGCCCGGCCACCGCCCACAGCGCCAGCACCGCACCGAGCCCGACGGAGAACGGATCGTCGTAACGGGCCGCGAGGTTGGCCGTCATGATCTGGGTCAGGTCACCGAACTCGGCGATCAGGATGAGCATGAAACCGGCGCCGGAGACCCGCCAGAAGGACTGGTCCTTCGGCTTGCGGACCTCCTCCTCGTCCCCTCCCTTCTTGAAGAGGAGCACCGCGGCCCCGCCCAGGAAGAGCACACCGGTCACCGCGGCCACCAACTGCTGCGGCAGCAGCGTCAGTACGCTGCCCGCCGCCACCGCGAGCACGACATGGAGCAGGAACGCGGCGGCGACGCCGACGAAGACGTACGAGGCGCGGTAACGGGTGCCGAGGACGAGTCCGGCGAGCGCGGTCTTGTCGGGGAGTTCGGCGAGAAAGACGACGCCGAAGACGAGCGCCGTCACGCTGATGCTGATCAAGATTCCTCAATCGGTCGGGGCTGCCCCACCGAGAGTGTGTTTGCTGTCCGCGGACACCTCGGCACGGCAGCGCACACGAAAAACGACTAGTGCACTGCTTTACCGAAGGTCTCGCTGGCCGACCCATCCCACCTGCGAGATGAACCTGCCTCCGGGCGCCGGCTCAGACGAGCTGAGCAGTATGTCGACGGTCCGGCGAAGAGCTACTCCCCTTCTGCGGCATCCACTGTACGCGAGGACCGGCCCTGCCCACCCGTGAGGAAAGTCTCGTCACACCTCTTGTTGTGTCATGAACACGTCACTAGCTTCTTACCGGACGCACACCTCCCCGCAACACGGCACCGCGAGCATTTCCCCGCTCGCACTCCAACACCCCCACACCACAAGGGAGTTCGCATGCCGAAGTTCTACGCGCGTCGACGACGGCTCAGCATACTCGCGGCACTTACCGGACTCATAGCCTTCGCCGGACTCTTCAACGGCCCGACCGCCTCCGCCGCCCTCCCCACCCCGGTCAGCGCCGCCACCGCCCGCACCTACCTCGCCTCCCTCACCGTGGCGACCGAGGTCAGGACCGGCTACGAGCGTGACCTGTTCCCGACCTGGGACACCATCAGCGGTACCTGCAACACCCGTGAGTGGATCCTCAAGCGCGACGGCACGAACGTCGTCACCACCGCCGCCTGCGTCGCCACCAGCGGCAGCTGGTACTCCCCCTACGACGGCGCCACCTGGACCGCCGCCTCCGACGTCGACATCGACCACCTCGTCCCGCTGGCCGAGGCCTGGGACTCCGGTGCCCGCAACTGGACCACCGCCCAGCGCGAGTCCTTCGCCAACGACGTCACCCGCCCGCAGCTCCTCGCGGTCACCGACAACGTCAACCAGTCCAAGGGCGACAAGGACCCGGCCGAGTGGATGCCCTCGCTCACCTCGTACGCCTGCACCTACGTGCGTGCCTGGGTCCAGGTGAAGTACTACTACGACCTCTCGGTCGACACCGCCGAGAAGGCCAAGCTCACCTCGGTCCTCAGCGGCTGCTGAGCCCCGCAGTCAAGTGGTCATCCGCGGAACCTAGTCGCTGGCCTCCGTCGTTCCGTACCGTACGGGGCGACGGAGGAGGGCGAGCCGTAGGGGCGCGCCGGTGTCGAGAGTGCGAGCGCGCGGAGGCGCGAAGCGCTGAGCACGGTCGTGCTCTCGACACCGGCTTGAGCGCCCCGGAGGCGAGCCCGACCAGACAAGGGGCGGGTGATCAACCGTGGCCGGACTGCGCCTTGGACCACTGCTTCGCTACGCCGACGGCTCGTCCGCGACCGTATGGGTCGAGGCGAGCCGTCCGTGCACCGCCGAGGTACGCTGCGCGGACGGCGCCCGGGGCACCGCCCGGACCTTCCAAGTGGCGGGCCACCACTACGCGTTGGTGCCGGTGGAGGGCCTCACGCCCGGGACGTCGACACCGTACGACGTGTTCCTGGACGGCACGCGCGTGTGGCCGCTGCCGGACTCCCCCTTCCCGCCGTCCGTGATCCACACCCCGGACGCCGACGGCACGGTCCGTGTCGCGTTCGGCTCCTGCCGCTGGGCCGCACCCGCCGCCGACGCCCACGACCCGGTGGGCCCGGACGCCCTGGACACCCTGGCCTCGCGCATCGCGCGCGACCCGGAGTCCGAACGGCCGGACGTACTCGTCCTGTTGGGCGACCAGGTGTACGCCGACGAGGTCTCCGACGCGACCCGCCGCTGGCTCTCCGCCCGCCGCGACCTGCGCGAGCCGCCGGGCAGCGAGGTCGCGGACTACGAGGAGTACACGCGCCTCTACTACGAGTCCTGGCTGGACCCGGAGATCCGCTGGCTGCTCTCCACCGTGCCGAGTTGCATGATCTTCGACGACCACGACGTCATCGACGACTGGAACACCAGCGCCGCCTGGCTGGCGGACATGCGGGCCACCCCGTGGTGGCGCGAGCGGCTGCTGAGCGGGCTGATGTCGTACTGGGTGCATCAGCACCTGGGGAACCTCTCCCCCGCCGAACTCGCCGCCGATCCCCTCTACCTGGCGGTCCGGGACACCCCCGACGGCACCGACGAACTCCGCGCCTTCGCCTGCCGCGCCGACGCCGACCCGGCCACCGTCCGCTGGAGCTACCGGCGCGACTTCGGCCGCGTCCGCCTGCTGATGGTGGACAGCAGGGCGGCCCGCGTCCTCGACGAGCGGAACCGCGCGATGCTCGACCCCGGCGAGGCCGACTGGCTGCGCACCGAGGCACTGAAGGACCCCGGTTCCTACGACCACCTCCTCATCGGCACCTCCCTGCCCTGGCTGCTGCCGCACCTCGTCCACGACGCCGAGTCCTGGGACGCGGCCCTGTGCCGGGGCGAACGGGGCGCCCGCTGGGCCGAGTTCGGCGAGAAACTGCGCCGCGCGGCCGACCTGGAACACTGGGCGGCGTTCCCGGAGTCCTTCGAGGACCTGGCCGACCTGATCGCCGAGGTGGGCTCGGGAGACGCGGCGCCGGCGTCGGTGCTCGTGCTGTCGGGGGACGTACACCACGCGTACGTGGCGGAGCCCAAGTGGCGGACCAGGCCAGGCGGTTCGGGACCGAGCGAGCCCGTGGACTCCCGCGTCCTCCAGCTCACCTGCTCCCCCGTCCACAACTCCATCCCCGCTTACATACGCGTCGGCTTCCGCTTCGGCTGGAGCGCGGTCGCGCGCGGCCTGGGCCGCCGCCTGGCCCGGCACGGCCGTTGCCCGCACCCGTCGGTCAAGTGGCGCAAGACGGGCGGGCCTTGGTTCGGCAACCAGCTCATGACCCTTACCCTGCACGGCCGTTCGGCCCGGCTGCGGCTGGAGCAGGCGCGGGCGGACGGGACGCTGAAGACCGTGGAGGAGTCCCCGCTGACACCCCCGTGACCTCGGTCGGGGCATGATGAGGCGGGCCGTCCGTTTTCCCAGCGGGCGGTCTGCTCCATTGCGCCCCCACACGCCCGGGAGTCACCCCTTTGTCTGCAGCGAACGCGTCCGACGGCGACCCGGCCCCCGTCCTTGCCCCCACCCCGGCCCTCACCCCGGCCTCCGTCTCGGTCGCCGTGGTCGGCGCCGGTCCGCGCGGCACCAGCGTCCTGGAGCGCCTCTGCGCCTCCGCGCCCGACCTCCTCCCGCCCGGCACCCGGCTCACCGTCCACGTCGTCGACCCGGCGCCCCCGGGCCCCGGCCGCGTCTGGCGCTCCGCGCAGCCCCCCGAGCTGCTGATGAACACCGTGGCCTCCCAGGTGACCCTCTTCACCGACGCCAGCGTCGACTGCGCGGGCCCGGTCCGCCCCGGCCCGAGCCTGCACGAGTGGGCGCCCGCCGAACTGGGCCCGGACGACTACCCCACCCGCGCCCACTACGGCCGCTACCTGGAGTGGGTGTTCGCCCGCACGGTCCGCGAGGCCCCCGAGTCCGTTCAGGTGGAACCGCACACCGCCCGCGCCGTACGCCTCGACGACACTCCCGACGGCCACCAGCGCCTCACACTCGACAACGGCCGTACCCTGTCCGCCCTTTCGGCCGTGGTCCTGGCCCAGGGCCACCTCCCGACGGCCCCGGACACCACCCACCGCCGCCTCACCTCCTACGCCGACCGCCACGGCCTGCGCCACATCCCGCCCGCCAACCCGGCCGACGTCGACCTGACCGTCGTACACCCCGGCGAACCAGTCCTGTTGCGCGGCCTGGGCCTCAACTTCTTCGACCACACGGCCCTGTTGACGACGGGCAGGGGCGGCCGTTTCGTCCGCACGGAGAACGGCCTGCGCTACGTCCCCTCCGGCAACGAGCCCCGCCTGTACGCCGGTTCACGCCGAGGCATCCCGTACCAGGCCCGCGGCGACAACGCGAAGGGCCCCTACGGCCGCCACACCCCCCTCCTCCTCACCCCCGAGGCGATATCCGCCTTCCGCAAACGCGCCGACTCCGCCGAGCCCCCCGAATTCCTCACGGAGATATGGCCGTTGGTGGCGAAGGAGGTCGAGACGACCTACTACACCGCGCTGCTACGGCCCTCCCGGCGCCCGGAGTCGACGGACTTCACCGAGCGCTTCCTCGCCGTCCCGCACCGGGACCCCCAAGAGGCCCTGATCCTGGACGAGTTCGGGGTCGTGGCCGCCGACCGCTGGTGCTGGGACCGGCTGGCGCGGCCGTATACGGAAGCCGATCTCGCGCATCCCACCGCCTGGCGGGACTGGCTGCTGTCGTATCTGCGCGAGGACGCCGAGCACGCGGCGCTCGGCAATGTGGACGGCCCGCTCAAGGCGGCCCTGGACGTGCTGCGCGATCTGCGCAACGAACTCCGGCTGGTCGTCGACCACGGGGGTCTGGCCGGTGCCTCCCGCCGTGACCACCTGGACCGCTGGTACACGCCGCTCAACGCGTTCCTGTCGATCGGCCCGCCCCGGCGCCGTATCGAGGAACTGGCCGCACTGGTGGCGGCGGGCGTGGTGGAGGTGCTCGGGCCGCGGCTTGAGGTGCGGGAGGCGGACGGTGCCTGGGTGGCGCGCTCCCCGGAGGTGCCGGGCTCGGCGGTGCGTGTGACCACCCTCATAGAGGCGCGGCTCCCCGAACCGGACCTGCGCCGTACCGCCGACAAACTGCTCGGCCGGCTGTTGACGACGGGCCGGTGCCGGCCGCACACGGTGGACGGTTACGAAACGGGCGGACTCGACGTGACACCACGTCCGTACCGTCTGATCGACCGTCAAGGAGGCGTCCACGCACGGCGGTTCGCGTTCGGGGTGCCGACTGAGGGCGTGCACTGGGTGACCGCGGCGGGTGCTCGCCCAGGCGTGGATTCGGTCACGCTTTCGGACGCCGACGCGGTGGCGAGAGCGGTTCTGCGTGCGGCGACGGCCGAACCGCAAACGGAAGCGGAAGCGGAACGGTGGCCAAATGCTGAACTCGCAAGCATTGATTAGGTGCTCTTCGCCCGCCACGGAGCGGCCTTGCTCTTCGGCATCCTCGGCGGCGCTGCCGGCGAGCGGACGTCGGCGGACCAGACGCCGGTAGCCGCCTGGCCTGCTGAGCGACTGGCCGGTGCCCCCTCCCAGGGGCACCGGCCAGTCGCGTCAGGGAGCCCAGCCGAACGGCACCGTGAAGCAGGCGGCGCGGGTGTGGCTGCCGGGCATGTCGTGGATGACGACGGAGGACGCCTCGCCCTGCCGGAAGCCCCACTCGTGCCGGGCACCGACCTCGGCGGCGCCGTGCTCGTCGGCCGTGAAATCGAGCCAGACCTCGTTGTCGGCGTTGGTGGCGGCCGGGTCCGTGGACGGCTTGTGCTGGAAGTGCCCGCCCGCGGCGGCCGGGTCGGCGCCGCACGGCTTCTGGTGCACATGGACGCCGTACGCGTGCCCCGGCACCATCCCGTCGACCTTGAGCCGCACGGTCGTAGCGCCACTGACCGCGATGTGCTGACCGACCTGGATCCACGCGGCGGCCGGAACCAGCTTGCTGTCGTACGTCACCGCCGCCGAGGGCACGAGGGCGCCGACCGGAGCGAACCGGGCGTCCGTCCGCATCCAGTACCCGTCAGGGGCGCCGGAGCCGACGCCGGCGCCGCCTCCGCCGCTCGCCAGGAGGGCCGCGACGACGGCGCCCGCGCATATGCCTGCCATCATGATGTGTACCGTTCCTCACGTTCAGGTGCGTTTAGGTGCGTTTAGATCCCCTTTACGTTGCTACGGGATGCGAGCCCGCCCCGCCCCCCGGGACAGGGCAGCCGGGTGAACACGCTGTGCGGATCACACGCGCCCCCCGTGAATCTCCTGTACCCACCCAGGCGTACGCTGTATGGCTGTCACTGGCCGCCTTCGCCGCGGCCCACGGGGGAGTTCACGGGGAGACGCGTTGTTCGAGAGTGTGGGGTCGCTGACCGGCAGCCCATGGATCTACGCCATGGTCGCCCTGTCCGTGCTCCTTGATGTGTTCCTGCCGGTTCTGCCGAGCGGTGTCCTGGTCATCGCGGCCGCGACGGCGGCGGCAGCGGGCACCGGTGCGGCGGCGGACGCCGTTCCCGTCCCGCACGAGGTCCCCAGCATCCTGGCGCTGATCGCGTGCGCCGCGACCGCGTCCCTGCTGGGTGACCTGGTCGCGTACCGGCTGGCCTGGCGCGGCGGCGCCCGCCTGGACCGCGCGATCTCCCGCTCCCGCCGCCTCACCACCGCGCAGGAACGTCTCGGCCTCGCCCTGGCCCGCGGCGGCGGCGCCCTGGTCATCCTGGCCCGCTTCGCCCCCGCCGGCCGCTCGGTGGTCTCCCTGGGCGCAGGCGCCGCCCACCGCCGAGCCCGAGACTTCCTCCCCTGGTCAGCCCTCGCGGGCCTGTCCTGGGCGGCGTACAGCGTGGCTCTCGGGTACTACGGGGCGCAGTGGCTGGGGGCGACATGGCTGGCGACGGGGGTTTCGCTGGTGGCGTTGTTCGGGGCGGGAGCGGGGGCGGCATTCGTGATGCGCAGGCAGCCGGGGGTGACGGCGGAGGTGAGTGCCCCTTAGGGGGCGGGGCTTCGCTACGGATCGGGGCGCGGGTTCGTTCGGATCGGGGGCGCGGGTTCGTTTCGCAGGGGCGCGCGTCCGTTTTCAGGGGCGGGGCCTCGCCACGGATCAGGGGCGCGCGTCCGCTTTTAGGGGCGCGGGGCTGTGTCGATGTGCGGCTCCGCCGCGTGGGCGCGACCAGCCTCCACCGACCCGCACCTTCGCTACAGACCGGAGCCGCACGTTCGTTTCGCAGCGGCGCCGCTCAGCTACAGACCAGGGGCGCGCATCGGCTTTTCAGGGGCGCCGCTTCGCTACAGATCAGGGGCGCCCGTCCGCTTCTCAGGGGCGCGGGGAACTGCGCGACCAGCCCCCACCGGCCGGCACCTTCGCTACGGACCGCACGTTCGTTTCCCAGGAGCCCCGCTTCGCTACGGACAAGGGGCGCGCGTCCGTCTCTCAGGGGCGCGAGGAACTGCGCGACCAGCCCCCACCGGGCCCGCACTTTGATCACTACGCTCCCCGCGGAGCGCCCGCCCCCCTCACCTCAAGCCCCGCAAGCAACTCAGCCGTAGCCTCCGCGATCACATCAACCGCGTGGTCGAAGACCTCGCGGTTGTGCGCGGCCGGCGCCCGGAACCCGGAGACCTTGCGCACGAACTGCAACGCGGCGGCACGAACCTCCTCCTCCGTGGCCTCGTCGGGCAGGACAGGCGGTCGAAGCGTCTTGATACTGCGGCACATACCCCCAGTCTCCCGCGTCCGCAGCGATACCGCCGCCCCTCTCCCGAACACACCTGCGATGATCCTTCCGAGGCGGCCACCGTCACCACGCACGGGGCCGACCGACGAGAGGACGCAACAACATGGCGAACAACGAACTCACCGTGGCGGTACTGGGCCCCGGCGGCGTAGGCGGCCTGCTCGCGGCGCTCCTGTCCCGCGCCGGCCACCGCGTGATTTGCCTGGCCGGAGCAGAAACGGCCGACACCCTCCGCACGAACGGAATCCAGGTCCACAGCGCCCGCTACGGCGACTTCACCGTCCCGGTGGAGGCGGACACGGAACTCCGCGAACCGGTAGACGCCTGCCTGATCACGGTCAAGGCGACAACCCTGGACGCGGCCCTCACCCGAGTCCCGGCGAAGACCCTGGGCGACGGCCTCCTCGTCCCGTTCCTGAACGGCGTAGAACACCCGGCACACCTACGCGCCCGCTACAGGCCCACCCAGGTCGCCCCCGCGATCATCCGGGTCGAGTCAACTCGCACCGCCCCAGGGGTGATTGAACACGGCAGCCCGTTCGCGGAGATCGACCTGACAGGCGACCCGGTCCCCCGGGAACGCCTCGACACACTCGCGGCGGCACTCCACGCGGCCGGCCCCGCCACCCAGGTCCTGCCCGACGAAACGGCCGCACTCTGGGCCAAGATGACCTTCCTGGCCCCCCTCGCCCTCCTCACCACCCGCTACGCCCTCCCCCTGGGCGACGTACGCACGCGCCACCGCGAGGAGTTGACCGCCCTGCTGGAGGAGACCGCGGCGGTGAGCCGTTCGTACGGCGGCCCCTCGGACGCGGCGGGCGCACTGGCCCGCTACGACACGTTCCCTCCGCAGACCAAGTCGTCGATGCAACGTGACGCGGAGGCGGGCCGCCCGCTCGAACTGGACGCGATCGGCGGGGCGTTGCTGCGGGCGGCGGAGCGACAGGGAATCGCGGTGCCGGTAACGGCAAGGCTGGTAAGGGAGTTGGGGACACCGAGCCCCAACTGACAGCCAGATCCCCCTCGAACGGCCGACGGGGTCACCCCTGGAGGTCGACCCGCCAGTCGTTGGAGGTGATCCAGTGCCCCTTGGGGTACTCGAACTCCACCTCGCCGAGCAGCGCGAACCCGGCTTTGCGGCACACCGAGTTGGACGCGGTATGGCCGACGCTCGGAAAGGCATGCAGATACCGGTGCCGCCCATCGGCCCGCGCCACGTCGACAACGGCGCGGGCCGCCCGGGCAGCGAGCCCGCGCCCCTGGAACTCGGGCAGGACACCCCACCCGGTCTCCCACACCGACTCGCCCTGCCACTCCCGCTCCCAGAACCCGATCGAGCCGACGGTCTCCCCGCTCCCCGCCAACTCGACCCGGTACATGCACCCGCGCCCCAGCCCGAGATACCGCCGATGCCGAGCCTCAAGCTGCGCCTCGCTCTCGGGGCCCCCCAAGTGCGCGGTCATCTCAAGGCTGTTGTTCCGCTCCAACAACCAGAAGTCACCCGCACCCCAGGGCTGAAGCCTCACGAGTTCCACGTCCATGCCGAGCACACTAGGCGGACCCACTGACATCCGGCTTCGTCGACTTCTTCAACGGGAAGGGGTTCGGCGAGGGGGCACGGCCCGGCGAGCCTGCCCGGCAGCCGGTCCTCTTCCCACTCGTCGTCCACGGCCCACTCCTCGCCGGTCTCCAGGCGACGAGGGACGGCCAACGGCATCAGCCCGTGGCCGGGACCGGCAGGTGCGTACCCGCCCCGAAGCGCGACCGGTCCGGGTCCCGTGCCGCCGGCTCCCGCCTCCGACAGCGCACGCCGTCCTCGTCCCAGGCCTCCGTCCAGCGACCGTAACAACAACTTCCCCAACCCGATCGTGTGAAGTCCCCCAAGGAACTCGCGACCCAAATTCGAACAGGCGTAGCATTAGCGCGTGGCTACGACCTATGACTTCCCGAGTGACCTCCTCGCCGGTCAGGAGGAGCTGCATCAGGTCCGGAACGAGCTGTCGGCCCTGCTGAAGCGGCTGCCCTGGTCGGTCGAGCCCCTGGACGGGTTCAGCGACGTGGGCGGCTGGCGCAAGGTGGAGCGCCCCGCGTCCCCGGGCTGGACGCCCGACGAACAGGCCGAGGTGGAGAAGCTCCGGCAGCGCGAGCACGAACTCGCGGTCTTCGTCAGCGGCCACCGTTTCTGGACGGAGGTCGCGGCGACGGAGCGCGTGGAGGGCCGGATGCGGCTGAAGCACGCCCACGAGACGCCTCCGGCGGACGGCGAGGGCGACTGAGACTGAGGGGGCCAGGACGACTGGAGCGGTCTGGGTGATCAGGGCGACCGGGCGACACGCGTTGACGTAAGCCTTGGTGCGTCGACGTACGCGCTGGATCGTCGGAGCGACCGCGGGGCGGCGATCACAGGTGCGGGCAGTCCTGCCTCAACTACGGCTTCCGCAGCACCCGTTGGGCCACCACCAGGACCGTCACGGCCCCCACAGCCCCCACGGCACCGGCACCGACGGCCCGGAAGCCGCGCGTGGACCGCCACGACAGCACCGACCACCGCGACTGCGCCGACAGCGCGGACCCCGTACTCAGCCACGACCCCGCCGAGACCAACGACAGGGCCGAGCCGATCGACCCCACCGACAACGCGCTCCCGATCGACCCCACGGACAGGCTCGACCCGACGGACCCGATGGAGAGCACCGACCCCACCGAGCCGATCGACAACACCGAGTCCTTGGACCAGAGGGACAACACGGAGCCGGTTGCGGCCGCGCCGGGACCGGTGCGAGGTCTGCTCATGAACCCATCCTGCCCACCATCCCCGGAAACCGCGACACCACCGAACCGAAATGGCCGACGCGGTCACCCGCCACCACCTCAACTCCCCACCCCGGCAAGGGAATGTCAGGGTTAGCCCGACGGCATGACCAATGCCGACGACGCGTCCTCCATACCGGCCTCACCCGAGCCGCACCGGCTGTCGCCGCGCGACGAGTCCCGCGTGGCCCTGGCCCTGACGCTCCGTCAATTGGCCGACGCCGTACTGGATTCCGTACCGGTCGAGCCGGATCCCGCGCCGGGCGACCTGCTCCGTACCGCCCTGAGGCTCCAGCGTCGTATGGACGACGTCGTACGGGAGGCGGTGGTCGCCGAGCGGGAACGCGGCACCACGTGGAACCAGATCGGTGACGCCGCCGGCATCACCCGGCAGTCCGCCCACGAGAAGTGGTACAGCGACGTCCACGGCTGGGCGGCCATCGGGCGCAGCGCCCTGCCGCCGGAGCTGAAGACGCTGGAGGTGGCGGCCGAGGCGGACGCCCGTTACGCCAGGCTGCGCCCCGACCGACCGCACGCGGTCACCTCGGGCCTGGACGCGATCCGCTACCCCGGCTCCCACGCGTACGAGGCCAGCCTGCGCGCCCGCGGCGCCGCCCTCCATCTCCGCCGCACGGACCTGGACGCCCGGGCCACCCAACTCAACGATGAATACGGCGAGTTGCACGCCCACGGCCCGACCTCCGCCCCCTTCGGCGACGACCCGCTCCTGATCGAGACCCACCGCGGCCACGCAGACGCGGTACGCGCCAACCGCCTCGCGATCGCCGCGATCCACGACGAGATATCCGCCCTCTACGACGAACTCACCACCGCGGAGCCCTCCTTGGCGGACGAACACCACACCCAGTCCACCTGGCACCACAACGCCGCGACCCAGGCCCGCAGTTACGCCGACCTCCTCAACGGCGGGAGGAGTTAGCCGTCCGCGGGTCCTTGGGCGGCGGGCTTCGTAGGATGCCGTACGTGACGAAGAGCGTCGTGCTGTGGGACTTCGACGGGACCTTGGCGTTCCGGGACGGTAGGTGGCGCGGGTGTCTGGTGGAGGCGTTGGACGAGGTCGCGCCCGGGCATGGTGTGGTCGCTGCCGATGTGGCGCCCGGGCTGCGTGACGGCTTTCCCTGGCATCGGCCCGAGAGCGGGCATCCCGAGCTGAGCACACCTGACGCGTGGTGGGGCGCTCTTCAGCCGCTCTTCGTGAAGGCGTATGCCGGGGCGGGCGTCGAGGCGCGGCTGGCCGCCCTTGCCGCGAGCAGGGTGCGGGCCCGCTACATCGATGCGAGTCGTTGGACCGTCTTCCCCGACGCCGTCTCCGCGCTGGAGGAACTCGCCGCCGCCGGTTGGCTCCACGTCGTCGTCAGCAATCATGTGCCGGAGTTGGCTGGTCTGCTTCGGGATCTCGGGCTCGGTCGGCACTTCGCGGCCGTCGTCAACTCCTCGCTGGTCGGGTGGGAGAAGCCGCACCGCCGGATCTTCGAGGTGGCGTTGGACCGGGCCGGGTCTCCCGGGCGGGTCTGGATGGTCGGTGACAATCCGGTGGCCGATGTCGCCGGTGCCCAGGCCCTCGGGATCCCCGCGATCCTTGTCAGGCCGGGACAGGACGACGGGTTGCGACCGGCCGTGCGGCGCATCCTCGACGACGATGTGGCTGGGGATGGGGATGTGGATGTGGATTCCCCGCCTGCCTCGGCCACGGGAAGAGGCCTCCCGGAGATCTCTCCGGAAGGCCTCTGACCTGCTGCTTATCCTGGTGGGCGCGGACGGTTTCGAACCGCCGACATTCGCCTTGTAAGGGCGACGCTCTACCCCTGAGCTACGCGCCCAGGACGAGTCGACAGCCTACATTGCCGGGGGGCCTGTCCTGCAAACCCGTATCGCCGTGGAAGAAGGCCCGGGGGATGTCAGGGGGCAGGTCAGGGCACTCTCGGGGGTTTACCCCACCCCTAGTCCGGGAGTGCGCCGGATGCCCCGGCGGAGCGTCGCTCCCTACGGTCGAGGGGAGCCGTAGGAGTCACCGGGACTCCTCGTCCGTCCCAGGGGGAAATCACCGTGACCCGCACCGGCGCCCACAGCCGCACTCGTAGCCGCACCCGCGCCACCCGCGCCCTCACCGCCACCAGCACCCTCGCCCTGCTCCTCCTCACCGCCACCGCCTGCGGTACCGCATCCGCCGGGGACGACAAGCACCCCGATCACCGCACCTTCGCCCTGGCCGGCCGTACGCTCACCATCGACTCCGACGACTCCGCGCTGGAAATCGTCGCCGCGGACTCGAATCCGGCCGGGAAGATCGAGGTCACCCGGTGGTGGCAGGGGAGCGTGGCGATCGGGTCGGACCCCAAGGTGACCTGGGCGATGAAGGGCGACCGGCTGGTGCTGCGGACGAAGTGTTCCGGGGTGATCGCCGACTGTTCGGCCAAGCACCGGATCGAGGTGCCGCGCGGGGTCGCCGTGAAGGTGGAGGACGGGGACGGGAGTGTGCGGGCGCAGGGGTTCGCGGACGCCCTCGACATTCGTACGCACGACGGGTCCATCCACGTGACCGACTCCAGCGCACCGCTGACCCTGCACAGCGGGGACGGTTCCGTGCACGCCGAGGTGTCGTCCCGGCAGGTGCGGACGACCACCGGTGACGGATCGGTGCACCTCGAACTCGGCGCCGTACCCGACCTGGTGGAGTCCAGCAGCGGGGACGGGTCCGTGACGATCGCGTTGCCGGCGGGCGCCGCCAAGTACCGGGTGAGCACCAAGACCGGGGACGGATCGGTGGATGTGTCGGTGCCCCGGGACTCGTCGAGTTCTCATGTGGTGACCGCCCACACCGGCGACGGGAAAGTCACGGTGCGGAACGCGAACTGACCGGCCCGTGTGTTCGTCCTCTACCGGTGGGAGAATGACAACGGTCAGGACGGACAACACGGGAGAGGGATGTGACGGCGACACCAGCGCAGCCGTATTCGCCGCTCACAGGGCCCCGGCGCGGTCCCACCGCCGCCTGTGCCCCGCACCTCGAACCCCCCGCCCGTATCTCTCGCGCCGCCCTCGACACCCTCACCCTGATCAGCCTCCCCCTGCTCGCCGCCCTCGCGCTCACCCTCCCCGCCACGTTCGCCGGCGGCGGCACCCGGCGCTGGTTCGGCGGGCGGGCCGAGAGTCAGCGGGCCGAGGCGCAGGCGGCGAAGGATGCCGCGGCGGCAGCGTTCTACGAGCTGGACACCGCCCAGCGGGATCTGCGGATCTCGATAGACACCATCACGGCGGTCGACGACTCGCCGGCCGCCCGCCGGGCGGTCACCGACTTCGAGTCGCTGGGCCGCCGTATCGACGAGGCCAGCGAGCGGTACATCAACGCCGTCGACGCGCACGACCTCGACCGCGACGACCTGGAGGCCGCTGCCGCGAACCGTGCCCGCACCGAACTGACCGCCGCCAAGGACCAGTTGGGGCAGGTCAAGCAGGAACTGGACCGGTTCGAGAGCGGGCTCGGGCCGCTGCTCGGCAAGGCCGAGACCCAGCTCGCCCGGCTGGCGCCCGCCGTCGAGCGCGCCCGGCAGGCACTGCTCGCCGCCTCCAACGCCCTGGACGCCGTACGGGCATCAGGGCTGCGCGCCGACGCTCTCGCCGCCCGGCTCGCCGCGCTCGCACCGGAGCTGACGAAGCTGAACCAGGGCGCCGGGCAGCACGGCGTACCGCAGACGCTGGAGCGGGCCACCCAGGCCGCCCGGGAGGCCGAGGCCATCCGGGCCGAGGCGGAGCAACTGCCCGAGCGGGCCGCCGAGATCGACCACCGGCTGGTCTCCCTCCGCACCCGCGCCCAGGCGCTCACCACCCGCGCCGGTCAGGTCGACCCGGTGCTCAGCGAGCTGCGGCGGCGCTTCTCCGCCGCCTGCTGGCAGGACCTCCAGCAGGTGCCGCAGCAGGCCGGCGAGAACGTACGGCAGGCCGAGCTGAAGCTGAAGGAGGCGCAGGCCGCCCGGGACGCGCAGCGCTGGCCGGACGCCACGTCCCTGCTGTCGACCGTACGGGCGCTGCTGAACACCACCGACGAGGCCGTGTCGGCGGCCGGTGACCGGCTGCGCCGGCTGAACGCCGTGCAGAAGGACCCCCAGCAGGAGATCGACCGCACCCGCTTCGCGATCCGCGACGCCCAGCGCCTCGCGATGTCCGGCCGCACCACCCCCGAACCCCGCCACGCCCGCCCGCTCGACGACGCCGTAGCCCGCCTCGACCGCGCGATCGCCACGCTGGAGGGCCGCCACCCCGACTACTGGCACTTCCTGACAGAAACGGAAGCCGTACGCCAGTCCGTGACCCGGGTCGTCAGCCAGATCCGCGAGGAACGCGGAACCCCAGGGAAGTGACTGCGCGCCCACCGGCCCGCAGACCAACCCCGCCCGGTCCTCCTCGTCCGTCACCGTCACGCGCTTCATCGTGCGGCCGGTGATCGACGAGGCGCCGTCCAGGACACCGGGCCACCCTCCGGCGCGGACAACTCGCCGGTCTTGAGGGCGGCGCCGAGCGCCGCGAGCCGGGCCCGGGTGCCGTGCGGGCCGGACGCCGCGCAGTTCCCGGTCCGCGTCAGTGCGGTGGTCAGCCGTGCCCTGCCCGTCAACTTCGCTGCCGTGGGGGCCACTTGGGGCCGACCCGGCTATGCCGCCGTACGGTCAGAGAGGTCTCTACGAGGTCAATTCGGGGCGCGCGGATCCGTCGGCCGCCGTCACGGTACGGTGTGCGGCAGTCGATCGCCCGTTCTGTGATCGCCGACCATCAAGGGGGTTTCATGAATCACCGCCGCACGCGCCACCGTCGAAGACTGATCGCCATATCGGCCGGTTCGGCGGGTGCGCTGGCCGTCGTGCTGGGTTTGGGGCTGACGTCCGCGATGGCCACCGGGAAGACGTCCGACAAGCCCGCGACCGCCACGTCGTCGTCCGACCAGACGCCGCAGTGGGCGCCCGAGAACGACGAGGCGCCGCTGGGCAAGCACAACGCCAAGACCGTACGCCCTCAGACCCTCTCGGCCGACCGCAAGGCCGCGTCCGCTCTGCAGCTCAAGATTCCCGCACCGAGCGGGAAGTACAGCGTGGGCATGGTCGGCCTGCACCTCGTCGACAAGTCCCGTGCGGATCCGTACGTGTCCGGCAGCACGTCCCGCGAGCTCATGGTCTCGCTGTGGTATCCGGCCACCGCCACGTCCGGGCACTATCAGGCGCCGTGGATGCCGTCGATCTCCGGCGCCCACTTCCTCGCCACGCGCGGACTGTCGCCGCAGCGGGTGACCCTGCCGACCACGGCGGGTCATGTGCTCGCCCCGGTGAACACCACGCTCGGCAAGCTGCCCGTCCTGCTGTATTCGACCGGGCTGCACTCGGACCGCGCGATGGGCACCGCCCTCGTCCAGGATCTCGCCAGCCGCGGCTACCTCGTCGTCACCGTCGACCACACCCACGACGCCAACGAGGTGCAGTTCCCCGCCAACCGGCTTGAGGTCAACAAGATGCCGTCGGGGACCCACTCCTCCGACACGCTCAAGGTGCGCGCGGCCGACATCAAGTTCGTCATCAACCAGCTCAAAACGCTCAGCACGGGCGGCAACCCGGACGCCGGCAAGGCCACGCTCCCCACCGGGCTGACGAAGTCGGTCGACATGTCCCGCATCGGGATGTTCGGCTGGTCGCTGGGCGGCGCGGCGGTCGTCAACGCCATGCAGCTCGACAGCCGTATCGACGCCGGCGCCAACCTGGACGGCCAGTTCTTCGGGACGGCACCGAGCAAGGACCTGAAGCGCCCCTTCATGCTCTTCAGCTCCGCCGGCCACAACCGCAACAACGACGCGTCGTGGCGCACGCTGTGGTCGCACCTGAAGGGATACAAGGTCGACATCAAGCTCAAGGGCGCGGCGCACCTGTCCTTCAGCGACAACGAGTGGATGGTGGCCCAGGAGGCGAACCTGCTCGGGCTCTCCAAGGCACAGCTCCAGCAGCAGTACGGCACGATCGACCCGACCCGGGCGATCGCGGTCCAACGCGTCTATCTCGCGGCCTTCTTCGACCAGGAGCTGCTCAAGAAGCACAGCACCCTGCTCGACGGGACCAGCAGCAAGTACCCGGAGATCTCGTTCGTCCCCTGACCTGACGACTGATCGGACATCCGAAGGGCGGGTCCTGTTCGCGGGTCCGCCCTTCGGCGTGTCGCGAGTGGTGGTGGCCGATAATCCGCCGGCCGCCGCCCAGCGGCCCGTTCATACGTACGACACTCGGGCGATTGTGTGATGGTAATGTGACGGCGCAAGGCTAGAGCGTTCGATTGGTCGAACACTCGGGCGCCTGGTGCCAGTTGTGGAAGGATTCCTGCCCTGCCCTCCGCCCCCCGGGCGCCGCGCCGACACCGCATCCGCCGCCGCGCCGACATGCCGATACTTGGCGGGGTGCGCCCGCCGGTCGCCGCGCTCGTCGCACTTCTGCTGGTGGTCGCCACCCTGACCATGATCAGCCTCAACGGCATCCATGCCGGGCGGGTGCCGCAGGCCGTGTCGGACGGGGAGCAGCAGATCGCCGCGGACACCGCACTGTCGACGCGCACCACGATCGACGCCGAGGCGCGCACGCTACGCCGTACAACCGACGCGTACCCGGCGACAGGCACATCGACCCCCGCGACCGTACTCAAAGAACTGACTTCCGCCCGGAAGACGATCCTCGGCGGTGTGCTGCTCGACCCGCGCACCGGCAAACTCCTCGCGACCGGCGGGAAGACCGTGCAGCTGGCCGGGGTGAACGTCGTCAAGACGGCGTCCGGGCACGGGGCGATCCCGCCCCGGCTGGTGACGTCGGGCGGCACGCGGCAACTGCTGTACTTCGCCCGGGTCACGCTGCCCGCGCAGCAGGAGGACGCCAACCAGGACCAGAACCAGGTCTCCACCCAACGGCAGTGGCTGCTGGTGGTCTGCGAGGCGCTCCCCGCCCCCACGGTGTACGGCGACGGACGCACCGCCGAAGTGCTGGACGCGAGCGGCACCGCGCTCGCCGCCACGTCCCGCGGCACGGTGTCGCCGGCCGCCGGCGACCGCGGTCTGCCCTCGGCGGCGGCCCGCGCCGCGAAGGACTCGGGGCGTGACACCGACGCCTCGGGAAGCCTGCTGGGCGCCGCCACGGGCAGCCGGAGCACGGTGGCCGGCTGGGCCCAGGTCGCTTCGACGACCGGTCCGGGCGACACCGACGACCTCGGTCTCGTGGTGTTCACTCACCGCGCGGTGCCCGCCATGACCGCCACCGCCGACTACTCGGGCTTCGCCTTCCAGGCCGCGGGGGCACTGGCCGTGCTCGCGCTCCTGCTCGGGCTGGCTCTGCACTTCTCTCTGCAGCGGCCACTGCTGCGGTTGTACCTGTCCGCCGCCCGCCTGGCGCGGGGCGCGACCGAGGACGGGCCGACCGCGTGGGAGGAGCTGTCCCGGCCGGTCCCGGTGCACGGCTTCGGAGAACTGGCCCGGATCGGGCGGGCACTGGAGTCGCTGCGCGGGCAGCTGCTCGGCGAGAGCGGCCCGCAGGAGTTCCCGGCCCGGCGCGGACCGGGCTACCGGGCGCTGGCCATGGTCGGCGTGCTGGTGGTGGCCTGCTGGACGGTACCGATGATCTTCGTGCTGAACCGGGCGGACACCGCGACCGCGGTTCCGGCCCAGGTCCTCGCCGTCCAGCAGACGCGCACCGAGCTCGCGTCGAACCGGATCCGGCAGTCCCTCGACCAGCTGTACACCGACCTGAGCGGCGTGACCGCGACCCTGCCGGGCACGAGCCGGGCCGCCCAGGCCAAGGTTCTGCGGCACACCCTCGCCGAGCACAAGCAGTACCGCTCGCTGTATCTCCTGGACCGTTCGGGCGGCATCACGCTGCGCGTGGGGGGCACACCGCTGCGCACCATCGTCCACGTGCCCGACGGCGGCGGGATCACCACCGTCAACTCCTCGGGCCGGATCCCGGCGATCGCCGCCTACGCCCAGGTGCCGGCCGCCAAGGGCAAGGCCCCGGCGGCCGGGGTGGTCCTGTTCGGCGAGATCGACGTGAAGGCGCTCAACTCCATACTGTCCAGGCCGAAGCTGGGCAGCGTCTGGGTGACGGACGGCGACGACAAGGTGCTGGCCGCGAGTGTGGGCTACCGCGCCTTCCAGACGCTGCCCGACTCCGGCCTGAGCCGTCTCGCCCGCGCCACCCAGGGCGCCCCGGGGACCGCGGGCACCGCGGTCTCGCGAGTGCTCCGCACGTCCTCCGGCCCATCGGTCGACGCTGCCGCGCCGCTGGCACAGAGCGGCCCGACGACCCGCCTCGGCTGGCACGTGGTGACCGCGGAACCCGCGGCAGCGCTCCAGATTCCCGCGGTGCAGGCCGAGCAGCGCACCATGCTCGGAGGGATCCTGAGCCTGACCCTGGGCTCGGCCTGCATGGGCTGGCTGTACGTCGTGGTGATCCGGCCGCTGCGCTCGGTCGCGGTACTCGTCGAGCGGCTGGCCGCCGGAGATCGCCGTACCGTGCTGCACCCGGTCAACCACGACGAGGTCGGCTCGGTCACCCGCAGCCTGGAACTGATGCGCCAGGCCCTGGTGGAACGCGACCGGGCGGCCAGATCCGGCCACGCCGCCGGGACCTTCCCCTCCCTGCCTCAGACCACCCTCCAGCGCTAGAAGGACGGAATCGGCGTGCTCTTCCTCTATGTCATCGTCCTGCTGTGCTGCGCCGGGCTGTGGGTCGCCGGAATCGTGGAACAGCAGCGGCACTTCGCCTCGCTGGAGCAGATACCGACGCGGGTGCTGGTCAACGGCATCCGCGGCAAGAGCTCGATCACCCGGCTGTGCGCGGGCGCGCTGCGCGGCGGCGGCCTGGTCACGGTGGCCAAGACCACCGGCACCGCCGCCCGGTTCATCCATCCGGATGCCACCGAGGAGCCGGTGTACCGCAAGTTCGGGCTGGCCAACATCGTCGAGCAGATCGGCATCGTGCGGCGGGCGGCGACCTACCGGCCGGACGCGCTGGTGATCGAGTGCATGGCGGTGATGCCCGCGCTGCAGGAGATCAATCAGGAGAAGCTGATCCGTTCCACGATCGGTGTGCTGTGCAATGTCCGCGAGGACCATCTGGAGGAGATGGGGCCGACGCTGGACGACGTCGCCCGCTCGCTCTCCCGCTCGATGCCGGTGGGCGGGGTGTGCGTGACGGCGGAGAAGGACCGGCTGCACATCCTCCAGGAGGAGGCCGACAAGCGGAACTGCCGTCTGATCGCGGTCGATCCGGAGTCGGTGACCGACGCCGAGCTGCGCGGCTTCAGCTGGTTCACCTTCAAGGAGAACGTGGCGATCGCGCTCGCCGTCGCCCAACTGCTCGGCGTGGAGCGGCAGACCGCGATGCAGGGGATGTGGGACGCGCCGCCCGACCCGGGCGTACTGTCGGTGGAACGCTACGTCACCCCCGAGGGCAAGCAGCTGCGGTTCGCCAACGTCTTCGCGGCCAACGACCCCGAGTCGACGCTGATGAACGTCCGGCAGCTGGAGGATCTGGGCGCGATCCGACGGCCGGTCAGCGTCGTCATCAACTGCCGCCCGGACCGGGTGGAGCGCAATGGCCAGATGGGCGCGATCGTGCCCGACCTGGGCGCCGAGACGGTGTTCCTGATCGGCCACCCGACCAAGAGCGCCCGCGACGCGATCCCGGCCGGCTTCACCGGGCGGGTGGTGGATCTCGGCGGCGACCGCCGGGACCCCGGGGAGGTGACCGAGGCGATCCTCGCGGAACTCGGCCCGTCCTCCTCGCTGGTGGCGGTCGGCAACATCCACGGCCAGGGCGAGCTGTTCCTGGAATGCCTCGCCGGGCTGCCGCTGGACGCCTCCGAGGAACCGCTCGACGCCGTTCCCCACGGCGACGGCCTGGACCAGGAGACGATGCAGATCGTGCTGGTCCGGCCGCAGGTCGCGATGGCCCGGCCGCCCGAGCCGGAGCCGTTCAGCTGGGTGGCACCGCTGGAGACAACCCAGAGCATCCGCATCCCGGAGCAGCGCGAACTCGCCCGCCGGTTCGCCGCCCGCCACGGCCGGCCCGATGACCGGAGCGACGACGGCGACCCGCACTACTCCTACGATCCGACCCAGTCCACGAGGAACCCGTGATCCCCGCCAACCTCACCGCACAGACCGCCGCGCTCGGGATCGCCCTCGGGCTGGTCTTCTCGCTCGTCTGCTATCTGACCACCAACCTCTCCCCCGGAGGGATGATCACCCCGGGCTGGATCGCCCTCACGCTCGTCACCGACGTGCAGCTGGCCGGGCTGATGGTCGTCGTGGCGGTACTCACGTACTTCACTACGAAACTGCTGCAGCGCACGGTGATTCTCTACGGCAAGCGGCTGTTCGCCGCCGTGGTGCTGAGCGCGGTGCTGATCCAGACCACCGTGATGCTCGCCCTCAGTCACGAGTTCCCACTGCTGTACACATCACAGACCCTTGGCTTCATCGTCCCCGGTCTGGTGTCCTACCAGATGGTCCGTCAGCCGATGGCGGCCACGCTCATCTCGACCACGGCGGTGACGCTGGCCACGTACGTGGTGCTGGTCTCCGGTCTCCTGATCGGCGCCCTGCCCACCGGCTGACCCGTCCACCGCGCTCCCACCCCGTACTTCCAGGAGGAACGGCCATGCACTCCCAACCCGCCGGCAGACCCAGCCGCCCGACTCGCCGCGCCCTGCTCGGGACGATCGCGGGTGTGGCGGCCGCCGGGGTGGCGGGCGCGTACGCCTGGGACCACCTGGAAAACGGCGGCGACAGCTCCGGCGGCACGGCGGCCGACGGCAAGGACACCGGCTCAAGCACCGGGAAGCACACCTTCGAGCGGCTGTCCGCCCCCGACCGCACCGTGGTCCGCGCCTCCGACGGCGGCACGCTCGCCACGTTCACCGACGGAGCCCGTACGGCCGTACTCACCGGGCCCTCCCGTACCTTCAGCGAGCGGCGGACCACCGAGTCGAAGGTGACCACGGACGCCTGGGTACGGGTGCTGCCGCACATCTGGCAGCAGGGCATGGAGAAGTCCGCCTGGTTCCCGACCTGGTTCGGCAAGACGCTCGGGGCCACCAGCCCGGACGTCTTCGCGGTGGCGTTCCAGTACAGCAGCGCCGGGGCGGCCGACAAGCGCAACGCCGACGACGTGCGCTACGCGGGCACCGCGCACTTCGGCCCGCGCAACGACGAGGTCGCCAACCCGCTGGACTTCGCCTACTACGACGAGAAGTCCGACTTCTACGACTATCTGGGCGTTCCCTGGGACTTCCCGGACGGCACGCGCGTGCAGCCGGAGCAGGACCGCTACGGCTGCGTCGACTGCTCCGGCTTCCAGCGTCTGGTGTGGGGCTACCGCATGGGCTTCCCCGTGCACAACACCAACACCAAGGGCGTCGGTCTGCCGCGCCGCGCCTTCGCCATCGCCGCCTACGGTCCCGGCCGCGTGGTGATCCCTCACACCGGCACGAAGCAGGCCACCGACCTGGGCACCCTGCAACCCGGCGATCTGGTCTTCTTCGCCATCATCAAGGACCGGCCGGACTTCATCGACCACGTCGGCATCTACATGGGCCTCGACGACAAGGGGCGCCACCGCTTCTACTCCAGCCGTTCCGCCGCCAACGGCCCGACCATGGGCGACCTGTCGGGCCACGCGCTGCTGGACGGCACCGACTTCTACGCCCGCGGCTTCCGGTCGGCCCGCCGCCTGTGATCCCGTCGCCAGTGCACCGCGGCCCCACCTGACCTGCTGACCCGAGGACCACTGCCATGACCGCCATCCCCGCCGTCCGGCCCACCGGAGCGCACCGAGGCCGCCGGGCGGCGACCCGTCGATCCGGCCCGCCGGAAGACGCCCCGCGCTGGGAGCGCCCGGCGCTCGCCGCGGTGCTGGCCGTCGCCACGGCGCTGTACTCCTGGGGCATCGGGCACGCCGCGCTCCACCCCTTCTACGGTGCGGCGATACGTTCGATGGCCGGCGGCTGGCGTGCCTTCTTCTTCGGCGGGCTCGACACCAACGGTTCGATCAGCATCGACAAACTGCCCGGCGCCTTCTGGCCCGACGCCGTCTCCGTCTGGCTCTTCGGCCCGCACACCTGGGCGGCCGCTCTTCCGCAGGTCGTCGAGGGCGTGCTGACGGTATGGCTGCTGCACCGGATCGTCCGGGCCTGGGCCGGGCCGTTCGCCGCGCTGATCGCCGCGCTGGTGCTCACCCTCACCCCGGTCACCGTGGTCCTCAACCGGGCCACCATCCCGGACACCGCGCTCACTCTGCTCCTGGTGGCGGCGGCCGGAGCGCTGCAGAAGGCGGTGCGCACCGAGCGGCTGCTGCCGCTGATCACCTGCGGGATCTGGATCGGGCTCGCCTTCCAGGCGAAGATGCTGCAGGCGTGGCTGGTGCTGCCGGTCTTCGCCGTCGTCTACCAAGTCGTCGCGCCCGGCACGCCGTTGAAGCGCGCTCTGCGCTTTCTGCTGGGCGGTACGGTCGCGCTGGCGGTCTCCTGCTTCTGGGTGCTGATCGCCTGGGCGACACCGGTCGCCGACCGCCCGTACCTCGACGGAACGTCCGACAACAATCCGTTCGCCCTGGTCTTCGGCTACAACGGCCTGAGCCGCTTCAGCAGCGATTCCACCGCGTTCGGCGCCGTCGCCGGCACCGCCAACAGCCGCACCACCGGCAACACCGGCTGGAACATGCTGATCAACGACACGGTCGGCCCGCAGGTCGCCTGGTTCCTGCCGCTCGCCGTGCTCGCCGCGGTCCTGGGCGTCGTCTGGCGCGCCGGGCAACCGCGAACGGACCTGACGCGCGCGGGATTTCTGCTGTGGGGCGGCTGGCTGGCCGTGCACGCCGTGGTGTTCAGCGCCTCCAACGGCAACCACGCCTACTACATGGCCGTCATCGCCCCGGCGCTCGCCGCGCTGGCCGGCGGCGGGCTCGCGCTCTTCCGATCGGAGTACGAGTCGGCGCACGATCCGGAGCACAAGCCGGAAGCCGATCCGGAATACGAGCCGGAACAGGAACCGGAACAGGAACCGGAGCCCTGGTCGCCGTACGTGTCGGCGTACGAGTCGAAGCCCGGGCCGGAGGACGAGTCCGAGGACGAGTCGAAGCACGAGTCGGGCGGCCGGCGGCACTTGGCGCTGCCTGCGGCGATCGTGCTGACGGTGGGGTGGGCGCTGGTGCTCGACCGGCCGACCGGATTCGTCTCCTGGCTGCTGCCGATCGCCGTGATGCTCGCGCTGTGCGGGGTGGTGGGCCTGTGGAGCCGCGGGCCGCGCACCTCCCCGCGAATGGTCAGCGGCGCCCTCGCCGCCGGGATCACGGCCACCCTGGTCGTACCGGCCGGCTGGGCCGTCTCCAGCCTCGACCCGCTCTACGCGGGCGCCTCCACCGCGCCGATAGCCGGTCCGGTCGGCAACGCGTACTACGCCGGCGTCCGTGAACACCACGCGCCGCGGAGGATAGGGCTCGACCGGCCCAGCGCCCGCGACACCGCGCTGCTCGACTACCTCACCACGCACCGCCGCGGCGAGAAGTACCTGCTCGCCACCCAGACCGCCTACGGCGCCGAGCCGCTGCTGCGTGCGAAGTCCGAACCCATCCTCGTCATGGGCGGCTTCACCGGCAACACCCCCTTCCCCACCACCCAGCAGCTCGCCGGCCTGGTCACCGCCCACCAGCTGCGCTACGCACTGCTCACCACCCAGCGCCCCACCACCGCCGCCACCACCTGGGTGAAGTCCCACTGCACCGTCATCCGGCCCAGCGCCTACGGCCGCAGCACCGGCGGGAGCTTCACGCTGTACGACTGCGGCCCCAAGGGGTGAGGCAACATCCCGAAGTCGCCTCAAGCACACACACGAGGAGGCCCGGGAAGACGAAGTCTTCCCGGGCCTCCTCGGTCATGGCAGCCCGATCAAGAGCGCAGGTGCCGGATCAGCTCCGCCCCGCAGCCCGCCAGCGCGCCGCCGCACAGGCACACGAGGAGCGACCGCGTCGACGGCAGTCCCCTGTGGGTGATGAAGCCCTCGATCAGAGCGCCACAGACACCGGCCAGTACGAAGAGCAGGATGCGTCCAACACTGGATGTCATCGTCACGTCACCAGTATCCGTAGTAGACGAGGTAGATGTACGGCCAGGAGACGCCCCACTTGCGATGAGTGCCGTACTTGAAGATGAACACCTTCTGCCGGGGCGACCAGTTGTCGCCGATGTACGAGCTGAGGACGCCCGCGACGATGCCCGCGATGATGGCGCCCCACAGCCCGGTCTTGGATGCCACACCTCCGGCGATGCCCCAGACCGCGCCCTGTGCGATCGCACGCTGGTCGGCCTTGTTCAGGACCACCGCGATGTACGGCTTGGTCTTGTAGATCTTGAACAAGCCATTCAGGTCAAGGGCGTTGACCGGGTCCTGGCCCGCATAGTCGTAGGCGTTGGCACTGCCTCCGAAGACCGGGTCGGTGGTAAGGAACCGTCCTGCGCTCGGTTCGTAGAGGCGGGCGCCCATGAGAATGTCTCCGGTGGGCGTCTCGCTGGAGCGCTGCTTGCCGCCCAGCCAGCCGTAACGCGAGGTGCTGGTGCCGGTGAGCGGATTGCCGTACTCGTCGGCCGCCATCACCAGGACCGGGGTGGCGCTGTCGTTGATGGGCAGCACCATGTTGATGTCGCCGTGCAGATTGGTGAGTTGCAGCAGGATGTCCCCGTTCGCCGAGGAGTAGATGGCGCTGAGGTCTCCAGCCAGGTCGTTGATGTTGCGCGTGTAGGCGCTCGTGCTCTCACGGATCCAGGAGGGCGAGTCCGAGGAACCGTCGTAGTGGTTGGTGCGGGCCGCGCTCTGGGTCCAGCTGCCTGACGTGTTGGTTTCCGACGTAGCGGACCGGATGCGGCCTGCGGGGTCCAGCTGCCAGGTGACGCGGCTGGTGCCGGAGGTCTGCTGGTAGGCCAGGTCGTTGGCGTAGTACGCGGTCGTCGTCCCACTGGGTTCAGCGGTCGTACGGCCGAGGGCGTCGTAGGTGTAGCCGCTGTCGACCAGCCGGTCGGCGGTGTCGTAACTGTGGCTGACCGTGGTTCCGCCGCTGGTGGGGCAGGTCGCCTTGGCGGCGCCGACGGCCGTGGTCAGACCCGTGCGGTTGGAGTCCTTGTCGAAGGCGTAGTGCCGCGTGGTGCAGGTACTGCTCGCGCCAGTGGTGGCGCTGGTGGTGAGGACGGTCTGGCCGACGTCCGAGAGGCGGCTCGCGGCGTCGTAGGCGTACGTGTTGTTGAGGCCGAGGCCTCCGGTGGTGGACTGGGCCCGGCTGACCTCCAGCCCGGTTCCGGAGTACCCGGCCTGGTCGGAGAGCAGTACGTTCCCGCTCGCGTCGGTGTAGACCCGGGAGGTGGCCTGTCCGGTCTCGTCCGTGGTGATCTTGAGGGTGATCGATCCCGGCAGGGACTCCGTGCTCAGGTTGCCGTCGGCGTCATAGGTGGCGCCGAAGGCCCCGGCGTTGGAGTCGGTCTGCGTCGTCGGCACACCGCGTGGGTCCTTGCTGGTGTCGTAGGTGTAGATGGTGGTCGACGGTGCCGTGTCGGTGGTCTGCGTGGGGCGGTCCAGCGCGTCGTACTGGACCGCGACGGTGTTCCCGTCCGCGTCGGCCGACGAGATCCCACGGCCGAGTTGGTCGTAACTCCAGGTGTTCGAGGCGCCGTCCGGCGTCGAGACCTTCGACTGCTGACCGTTGCTCGCGTTGTATGCCGTGATCGTCGTCTGCACAGCCTGGCCGACACCGCCGGAGACCGCGACCGTGTTCTTGCGGCCCGCCGCGTCGTAGGTGGTGGTGCTGATACGGGTGACGCCGTTGGCGGTCTGGGTCACCGTGCTCGGCGCGCCGTACAGGTTGTACGTGGTCGTCGTGGTGGTCCGCTGGCTCGGGTTGGCGCCACCACCGGTGATGGCTCCGGCGGGAGCGGTCTGGCAGACCAGGTCGGCCCACTCGGGGTGGCCTCCGCAGGGACTGCTTCCGGTAGCGGTGTAGTAGGTGGTCGTGGTGGCACCGGCGTCGGAACCGGTGGAGGACGGCTGGGAGTTGGAGATCACCTTGCCGGCGGAGTTGTACCCCGTCGCGGTGGCGATCGCCAGGCCCGCCGGGTCGACCGTGGTCTTGGTCGCCTGTCCCAGCGTCCAGTCGTAGGTGGTCCTGGTGGTACGCGGGTCCGCGTCCGTGGCGTAGCCCGCGACGGTGCTGCCGGTGACGGCCGTGGTCACCAGACCGGACGCGTTCGCGGAGCCGTCGGTGGGACGGCCTTCGTCGTAGGTGTTGTGGATGTGTGTCCGGGCGGCGACGACGGAGCCGGCCGCACGGGCGGCGCTGGTCCCCGAGGCGGCCAACGCGTGCTCCAGGGTGACCTGGTGCAGCGGGCTGTACGAGTCGGTCAGGAGCTGGCCGCTGCTGTCGCGGACGTTCACCGTGGACAGCAGGTTGGCACGCTGCGCGGTGGTCATCGCTGCCAGTCCGAGCACGTTGAGCTCGGTGTTGGTGCTCGCGGCCAGGGCGAGTTCGCGGTTGGCGGCGCTGAGCTGGCGAGCGGCGTTCCCGAGAGCGTCGTAGTCGGTGGTGGTGATGTGCCCGCCGGGCGAGGCCGTGTTGGACTCGCGCCCGCTGACATCGAAGTAGTGGATGTCGGCGCGGGTGTAGGAGTTGGAGGTGAGGTTTCCGGATCCGGTGTTGGAAGTGGGAACCTGATCCGCGGGGAAGATCGCCGTGGCGTCGGTCGGCGCATCGGCCTGGGCCAAGGAGGCCACGTCCGAGGCGCTCATCGCGTAGGGGCCGCCCGCCGAGGTGGTGAGGGGCACGTCGTAGACGACGGTGGTGGTCGCCGTGCCGTTGGTCGTCGACGCGGAGCCCGGGGTGAGGGTCGGGCGGGAGACGCTCAGCAGGCGTCCCGCGTTGGTGTCGCCGCTGGTGCCGGCGGTGCCGTAGGTGAACGTCCAGGGGAGCTGGCCCGGAGGCGTGAGTGTGGCCACCCGGCCGGCCGAGGTGTAGGTGTACGCGGTCACGAGGTTGGGCGTGATCTGCGGGTTCCACTCCTGGCGGAGGGCGCCGGTGGAGTCGTACGCGTACTGGGCGACGACCTTGGACGTCTCCGTTCCCGTGGCCGGGTCGGTGGCCCACATGCTGATCATGCCGACCTGGCCGGCGTAGTCACCGAACGTACCGCTGGTCGTGCCCGTCGCGGTGGTCGCGGTGGCATAGCTCAGTTGCAGGACCCGGCAGCCCACCGCCGGCGTCGTCGGGGTGAGGCAGGACGCGTTGGTGTCGGAGATCGCGGACGTGGGCGCGGCCATCCGGGCCAGGCGCATCGTGGTGGTGCTGCCGCTGGTCACGGAGTCGAAGCGGTAGCGCACCGAGGTGCCGCTGCCCGGCGGGCTCGACGAAGCGACAGCCCACGCTCCCGCCGTGGTGGCGGACTTGGCGAAGACCGTCGTCGTTCCCGAGGTGTCGGTCAGCGTGTAGGTGTCCGCGGAGCTGCTGTAGCTGAGCGTGTACGCCTCGGCGCCGGGCTCCGGAGTCCAGGACCCGCTGCTGCTCTTGGTGAACGAGACCTGGGTGCCGGCCGCGCCGACGAGTTGCACCGCGGTGGAGGTCACCGGACGGATCTCGGTGTAGTCCGTGAGCGCTGTCACGGAAGCGCCCGCCAGTTGCCAGCCGGGCCCGAAGGGTGCGATCTGACCGGCCGGAGGGGCCCCCTGGGAGGTGCGGGAATCGAGTGTCTGGCCGATCGACATGCCGAAGGCGGGTATCGCCGGGCCGGACAGCGTGTAGTTGCCGGTCGACAGGTTGAGCGTGCCCGGGCCGACCGGGGCGCTGGCGGTCTGGGTGGCCGCGCGGTCCAAGGTGGCCGTCACAGCCGAGGTGTCGTGGGCCGCCGAAGAAGTGTCCGTGAACTCGGCACGGACCTGGACCGAGCCGTCGTCGCCCAAGGTGCTGGAAACGTCCCAGACGAGCGGGGAGTTGGCACCGCTCGTGACGGTCACCGGCCAGCTGCTCACGGCGTTGCCGCCGGACGTCACGTCGGCGACCGGGATGGTGGTCCAGCTGTCCGTGGCGGATCGCCGGTACTGGAACTTCACCGACTGCCACGTCGATGACGCCGCGGCGGCGGTCAGCGTGACACGCCGCGCGGTCCTGGCACCGTCGGTGGGCGAGGTGACGGCGCCGTTGCCCGCGTTGAAGCCGTAGACCGTCGACGCGGACAGGTTGCCGGCGTTGTCGCGGGTGGAGACGGTCAGGGTGTGCGGGCCGTCCGCGGACGGAGTGACGCTGACGCTCACGGCGCTACCGGTGGTCGCCACGGAGTTCTGCGCCCCGGAGTCGAGCTGCCAGACGACGCCGGAGGTGTCCGTGCCGCCGGAGGGCGGGGTGATGGTGAACGCGCCGCTCTGTCCGGCGCCCTTCGCCCAGCCGCCGGAGGGGTAGTCCGTGGAGGCGACCGTCGGCGCGCCGGGCTTGGTGGTGTCGATCGTGAAGACCAGTCCGTTCGGGACGGTCTGACGCGACCACAGGGAGCCGTCGTACCCATAGGGCCACGCGGTGTAGGTGTGGCCGTTCACCAGTGTTCCGGACGGGACGGAGGCGCTGGAGATGCCTCCGGAGGCGGTCCAGCTGCCGTTGAGGTTGGAGATGACCTTGGTGTTGGCGCCACCGGTGGTGTCGTAGACGTTCCACTGGGTCATGACGTTGCCACCGTCGGCGTCGGTGACGGTCGACTGGAGCTGCGGGGTGGTCGTGTTGGTGTAGAGAGTCGTGGTGGAGCCGGAGACCGAGGAGACACCGGGCGCCACGGTGGGGGCGGTCGGCATCGGGTACGAGTTGTAGGTCACCGACAGGTAGGGCACGTTGGCGGAGGCGTTGGCGGAGTAGAAACGCTTCCAGCTGTTGCTGTCCGTCTCGTCGGACGCCCTCAGGCCCAGGTAGGCGACGTCGTAGCCGTTGTCACCGGCGTACTGGAGGAAGGTCGAGGGGTCGATGGAGACCCAGCCCTCCGCGCTGGAGGTGGTGCAGTCGCTGGAGTAGCCCTTGGTCTGGGAGGTCGTGGCGTACTTCGCCTTCCAGACCGGCTGGTTCGACCAGACCGTGTCCGTGGAGGACTCTCCGGACTCCCACAGTTCCCATGGCGACTGGACGCAGCCACCGGCCCAGTACTCGTACAGGTTCAGCGACGAGGACAGGATCTGCGTGTTGTCGAGCTGGAGGACCGGGAACTCCAGGAACGAGCGGGCGACGTCCGTGCCGCCGTCGTAGGTGCCCAGCTTCAGGTCGGTGGACGTGTACTCGGGGGCTGTGTCGGTGTTCTCCACCCACGTGTCCAGCAGGGGAGAAAGACTCGTGGAGGGGTCCACCGTGACCGGGTACCGCGTGTTGGGGTCGGCCAGGAACGTCGCGTCCGGGGTCAGGGTGAGATTCACCGTGTCGCCGGACTGGGACATCGTCATCTTCACCCGGGCACGGTGCGGGTGCTCCAGGGACTTGGCGTCGACCTGCGCGTCCCACATCACCGGCGCCGGGATGGTGCCGACGACCTTGTGGTGGGCATCGGTGAAGGTGATCGAACCGTTCTTGCGCTGCTTGGCCGTCAGCCCCTTCGCGGAGACGGGAATGGTCACCGTGTAACCGGCCTCGGGGCGCGACTTGAGGACCACGTTCTCCTCGAAGCCGGTCCGCGTCGCCTGTACGGTCACATCCGCGCCCGGCGTGACGTTCGCGTAGGTGGCGGTGGTGCCCTTGAGGGACGGCTTGGGAAGCGTTCCCTTCCAGCCGACCGCTACCCGGTGCTTGCCCGATCCCAGGCCGGCAAGCACGGCGTTCTTGCCACCGGGCGCGAGAACCAGGCCATTTTGCTGGGCCTTGGGCGCCACAGCGCCATCGGCGTTCATATGCAGGGTCGTATCGACATCAACCCATTTCCCGGCTCGCTTGAAGCGGATCGGCGCCGCATACGACCGGGTGGTCACCGTGCCATTCGGATTTGCCCACGTTGTGCTCTTGGCGGTGATTTGGTCGAGTATCTCGACCTTGCGCTTACGCAGTCGGGCTGTGGCGAATGCCGACGCCGCGTCAGGAGCGGAGAGCGGCCCGGCAGAGGCGGGGCGGGGCTTCGCCGCCGAGACGGCGGGCACCTTGTGAGCGGAGACGGCGAAGGCCTGTCCAGTGGTCGAGAGGGCTACGGCCGCTTCGGTGACAAGTAACAGCGCCAGCGTCGTTGCCGTTGCCACTCGCCCAGGGGAGAGGGGCAGGGATCTGCCGTTCGGTCTTATTCGGAAATGGCCTGTACGTCTGTTCCTCACGGGACTCCCCTGGCATGTCAGGGCGCAGGCGGCGCCCAGAATCACACAAGAGATACCGGTGGGGATCTTCACGGTCTAGACACATTTCAGGCCGCCAAAGCTGATCAATTACGACGAAAAATGATCGCCAGAACTATATGCGCACTCGGGCGGCAATTAAATCCAAAGTATTTGGTCGCCAGGGGTCAAAAACGCACCCTCGGCACCAAGGAAGGATTACCTTCGGGTCATGGTCGGGCAAAGACGCACTCGTGAAGCCGTAGTGAGGATGCGTCAGAAAATCCCATGGCCCGTATGCCCCGGCGCTACGGACGCTGCCCCCTTGACGGATCGCCCGCACCCGACGCCCTGGCGATCCGCTGCCGCCCGGGGCGGTCGCGCCCGTGTCACTCCCGTTAGCCTGTCCTCATGCCTCGCTACGAGTACCGCTGCCGCACGTGCGGATCCACGTTCGAACTGAGTCGGCCTATGGCGGAGTCGTCCGCGCCGGCGGACTGCCCCGCGGGGCACGACGACACCGTGAAGCTGCTGTCTGCCGTGGCCGTGGGCGGTACTACGTCCGCCCCCGCGACCGGAGGTGGCGGTGGGGGCGGTTGTTGTGGTGGCGGGTGCTGCGGCTAGACGAAGTCTGTGCCGTGCGTTGTTGGGTGGGCCGCTCTCAGGAACTCCTGGAGGATTCGTTCGCCTGCCAGGACGCCTCGCTCGGGTAGGGCTGTGATGTTGGGGGCCGTCCACGCCTCGTCCGCCAGTTCTCCGTGGCCTGGGCGCCAGCCCTTGTCCGCGGCGAGGAGCAGGTCGGCGTCCAGGAGCGAGTCGCCGGCTGCGAGGGTCAGGGTGGCGCCGGTGCGGTGGGCCACCTCTCGCATGGCCGCGCTCTTGGTGAGGGGCTTCGGGACGGCGTAGATCTTGCGGCCCTGCAAGGACACCGTCCAGCCTCGGTTCTCCGCCCAGACCGCCAGCTCCTTCACCCATTCCTCGGGGAGGAGTTCGCGCTCGACGACGAGGTAGGCGAAGAGGTCCTCGGCGACGCGGTGTTTGCGGACCCAGGCCGGGTCGGCGGAGTCGGCGAGGTACTGCCGGACCTCCTCCAGCGGGGCGCACTCGGCGGCCAGCTTCGACTGCACCCGCGCGTGCCAGGCCTCGTCGGTCACGCCGTCGACGAGGAGGTGGCCGCCGTTGGCGCAGATCGCATACTTCGGTTCCGGGCCGGGCAGGCTGATGCGCTGGTACTGCTTGCGGGTGCGGGTGGTGGTCGGCACGAAGACGGCCGCGTCACCGAGTTCGGTGAGGAGTCCGGCCGCGGTCTCCGTCATGAAGGACAGCGGTTTGCTCTCGTGCACCTCGACGCAGAGCAGCCGGGGCGCCCGCGCGTCCGGCATCGTCAGGGCGAGGGCGGCCGAGGAGTAGATGAGCGTACGGTCGAGGTCGCTCGCGACGAGTACCGGCATCAGACCGCCACCGCCCTGCCGTCGGCGCCGGTCGCACCGCGCGTGTACTTGGGGTGGATCAACCCCACGCAGGTGTACGGCAGTTCGGCCACCTCCTCGACGGGCACGCCCCGCTGCTCAGCGAGCAGTCTGACGTGGTCGAGGTCGGCGCCCGCACCGGCTCGCGCGAGGATCTTCCAGGGCACCCGGCGCAGCAGCACCCGGGTGGTCTCGCCGACGCCGGGCTTGACGAGGTTCACGTCGTGGATGCCGTACTCCTCGCTGATCCGCTCAACTGCCGCCCAGCCCTCCCAGGTTGGGGTGCGGTCGGCGGCGAGCAGTTCCTTGGCGAGGACGGTCACCGCGTCCGAGACCTCCGGGAATTGGGCGGCCACGGCGTCCAGGAAGTCCACGGAGACGTCGGCTCCGGCGAGTTCGCGGTAGAACTTGGCGCCGTGGAAGTCGTGCGGGCCGACCAGGTCCGAGCGGAGCACCGTACGCGAAATCAGCCCCGACACGGTCGAGTTGAGGCAGGCGGAGGGGATGAGGAAGTCCTCGCGGGTGCCGTACGTCTTCACGCACGAACCCGGATCGGCGAGTACCGCGATCTCCGGGTCGAAGCCGGTGATGCCGTCGGACTCCTCGAACTCCCTGACCGCGTCGGCGAGTTCGCGGGTGATGGCGCCCTTGCCGGTCCAGCCGTCGACGAACACGACGTCGGCGGGGTCGTGGTGGGCGGCGAGCCAGCGGAGCGCGTTGGCGTCGATGCCCCGACCGCGCACGATCGACACGGCGTAGTGCGGGAGGTCGAGACCGTGGCGGTGCTGGGCCCAGCGGCGCATCAGGACGCCTACGGGGGTGCCGGCGCGGGCGAGGGAGACGAGGACGGGGTGCGGGGAGCGTTCGGCGAGGACGAGTTCGGTGACCGCGCCCACGGCCAGCGCGAGTCGTCCGGCGGCCTCGTCCAGGGCGGTGTGGAACAGCTGCTGATACTGCTCGCTCGGCTGGTACTCCACCGGCAGCGATTCCGCGTAGTGCGCGCCGCCGCTCTGGATGGCCTCCTCGCGCTCCTCGGTCGGCGCCTCCAGCGTCACGTCCGAGAGGTCCTGGAGCAGCCAGCCGACCTCTTCGGGCGCGTACGAGGAGAAGGCGGGGCCGCGGAGGGGGTCGGGGAGCATGGGGGGCCTTTCGGGGACGTACGAGGGAACCACCGCGAGGACGACGTGCGGGGTGTGTTCGGCGAGCCTCGCCAACAGGCCGTCCGGGGCGTGGAGTTCGGGGGTGTCGGCGGTGTCGTCGAGCACGGCTACGACCGCGTCGAAACCGGCGCCGGCGATGTTGTAGGCGTAGCGGTCGCCCGGGCCGTCGGCGGGGGTGTCGTGGGCCGGGAAGGTCAGGCGGGTTCGTATCGCGTAGCCCGGGTCGTCCACCGCGAGGACGGGTGAGCGGGTGGTGGTGGAGTAGGTGACGTCGGCGTCGACGACCTGCTCCAGCTCGCGGGCCAGTCTCAACGGGGCGTACATCAGCTCTTCGAAGCCGAGGATGTGCACGCGGCGAGCGTCTTCCGGGAGGGCTTCAGCGAGGCGGGCTGCCATTGCGGGGAGGGCGCGTTCGAGGCGTATTCGGTGATGGGGGGTGAAGCCGTGTCTTCCGCCATCGGGGAGGTTTCCGGGCCAGCGGAGTTCGACTCGGGTGATCCGGTTGTGGGTCGAGTGCGGGCCGGTGGGGGCCGGTCGCGCAGTTCCCCGCGCCCCTGGGGGGTTGGGGGTCGGGGGGGCTTCGAGGCGCGGGGCGATTTCGGTGATCGGAGCGGTTTCGGTGATCGGGGCAGTTTCCGGACTCGGGGTGGCTTCGAAGCTCGGGGCAGCTTCGATGCGCGGAGTGGCTTCGCTGCTTGAGTCGGGTTCGATGCGCGAGGTGGCTTCGCGGCTCGGGTCAACGGCATCGCCCTCGTCTGTCAGGGGCGCGGGGAACTGCGCGACCAGCCCAGACGGCGCCGCAGACGACGAACCACCTGTCTCGGCACCCCCCGACTCGTACCTCGCCACCAACTCCTGGCCCTTCTCAAGGACCCCATCCGGCAAACGCACCGTCCCCGAGGCCGCCGCCACCAGGTCCACCCTCGCGCCTATCTCCGCCGCGAACTCGTCCAGACGGCCCGCGTCCGCCGCCGAGCGCATGTCGACCAGGGCGACCACCACGTATCGGTCACGCGGGTAACGCTCGTGCAGGTCGCGGATCGTGTTCAGGACCGTGTTGCCCGTCGAGAACTCGTCGTCGACCAGGATCAACGGGCCCTCGCCCGAGAGGAGTTGGGGGTTCTCGGGGAGGAGGAGGTGGGACGTCGCGTGGGAGTGGGACTCCTCGAAGCCGCCCGCCGTGGCGACGCCGGCGACCGGGCGGCGGGTCGAGTGGAGGTAGGGCGCGAGGGCGATGCCGTCCGCGACCGCGTGGCCGAGGCCCGTCGCCGTCTCCGCGTAGCCGAGAACCACCGCCCGGGCGCACTCCTCCGCGCCGAGGAGTTCGCGTACCCGGCGGCCCAGGGTGAACCCGTAGCCGTACACGATCGACGGGGACTGCGGGACGTGCTTGCCGAGCACGTTCGACACCAGCAGGTGGGCCCGCTTGGGGTTGCGGCGGAGGGCCAGGCCCAGGAGGTCGGTCAGCTCGGGGTCGCCGAGCAGTTCGACCCCGAGCCGCTCCGCGACCCAACTGCCCGACCAGACCCCGTTACCGCCCGACCGGACACCGTCGTTCACTGCCTTGTTCATACGTCCCTTGCGATTCAGCCGGGGATTCCGGCGGCGAGCAGCTCCACGAAGCCGACGTCCTCGCGTGCGACCCCGAAGATCTCGGCGCGCAGCATCGTCCGCTCGGCCCAGGCGCGGTGCGGCTTCACCTCGTTCATCTTGTTCGTGTACGCCGAGCGCAGCACGCCCCCGCCGCCCCGCTCCGGCCGCAGGATGTCCTGCGCGTCGCAGAACTCCTCGTGGCTGACCACGGACAGCGCGTGCACGGGCAGCACGTGGGTGGGGTGGATGCAGGTCTTGCCCAGCAGCCCGTTGGCCTGGTCGAGGGCGATCTCGCGCAGCAGGCCGTCCATGGCGTGCTCGATCAGCGCCTCGCGCAGCTCCTCCGCCTGGCCCTCCAGGAAGGGGCTGCGGCGCAGCTGCGGCTTGAACATGCGCTCCTGGACCCGGAAGTACTCCCACACCGGGCCGGTCACCGTGAAGCCGGTGCCGTCGGCGCGGCCCAGCATGTTCACCACGTCACCGATCACGTTGGCGACGATCTGGACGTCGTAGGCCGTCATGTCGGAGGCGCGGCGGAGGCCGTAGGACGAGCAGAAGTCCGTCACGCCGAGGCGCAGGGCGAGAACGCGGTCGCGGTACTTGTCGACCGCGCGGGAGATGCCCTCCAGGGTCTCGACGCGCGACTCGCGGTACAGCAGCTCCGGCGACTCCAGGACCGGCATGCCGAACAGCCGGTGCCCGCTCGCCGCCTCCGCGGCGGCCAGCGCCTCCAGGAAGGGCGTCCCGCTCTCCTCGGTGAACTTCGGCATCACGAAGCCGGAGAGCAGTTCTACGGCCGGGCCCATGCGGCGCACGAGATCGGGGATCTGCTCGGGCACCCGAACCCGGACGAACAACAGCGGAAGCTCGGTGTCCGGGCGGGCGGCCAGCTCGGTGAACTGCTGGACCAGGTTCTCCTCGGCGGCCGGTACGTCCTCGTCGCCGATCGAGTCCTCCAGGCACAGCACCATCGACACGACGCCGCGTCCCGCCAGCTTGACGATGTCGTCGGCGAGGTGGGGGCGGGTGGCCGGGCTGTAGAGCGTGGCGCCCAGGGCCGCGGCGAGCAGCCGAGCCGGGGAGTCCGCGTCGAACTCGCACGGCTCCTGGAAGAAGAGATGCTGCCGTACCTCAGGGGCAATGTGCCCGAAATGACGCATAAAGCTCCCCCGTGGTGCCGATGTGGTTCGTGATTGTTTTCGATAGGTGGCCGGTAATAGTACGTACAAACCCATGTCAGGGGTTCCCACCGGGCATGAACTTCAGGTAACTCGGCCATGTCGGTGTCCGAACCCCCACGTTGTCGTGACCAGGACCGAGAGGGCAGGATGACCGCATGACGCACGCGATGCTGAAGGGGTCGAACGTCCCGCTGGAAGCCACCACGGTACGTGCCGTGCTGCGCTGGACTCCCGGGCAGGGGGTCCCGGACGTGGATGCCTCCGCGCTGCTCCTCGGCCCCGCCGGTCAGGTGCGTTCCGACGAGGACTTCGTCTTCTACAACCAGCCCCGGCACCCCTCCGGCAAGGTCTGGTGGCTCGGCAAGAAGCGTGTCGCGGAGGGGCCTACCGACACGATCCAGACAGATCTCGCCGGTGTCGAGCCCGAAGTCGGCCGGATTCTCGTCGTCGCTTCGGCGGACGAGGTCACCTTCGACCGCGTACAGGGGCTGCGCATCCTGCTGTACGACGCGGCTGTCGCCGAGGGTGATCCGCTGCTGTATTTCGACATCAAGCCGGAGACGGGCGAGGAGACCGCGCTGATCTGCGGGGAGCTGTACCGGCGGGGTGACGGGTGGAAGTTCCGGGCGCTCGGCGAGGGGTACGCCAACGGGTTGCGTGGGCTGGCGATGGACTTCGGGATCACGGTGGACGAGTCGGAGGGGGGCGCTGCGGGGGCCGTTCCGGAGGTTTCACAGCCGTTGCCTCCGGCGGTTCCGGTGCAGTCCGGGTACGGGTATCCGCAGGAGCCGGTGACTCAGCCTGCGTATGGGTATCCGCAGACCTCGCCGGCGGGGACGTACGGATACCCGCAGCCGGTGCCTGTCGCTGCCGCGCCGGATCCTGACTTCCGGTTGCCGCCGCAGGGGCCGCAGTTCATCTGACGTGGGGGCGGTAGTTCGTTTGGTGCGGGCTGGTGGGGGCTGGTCGCGCCCACGCGGCGGAGCCGCAAATCGACACAGCCCCGCGCCCCTAAAAAACTAGCGCTCGACCTTTGTTTTGTAGCCCCTGCCCCACTGCAAGCCCCACCCGTACAACCGGTCCAGTTCCGCCTGGAAGCCGTAGACGAACTTCACCTCGCGGCGGACCACCAGCTCGCCCTTGACGTTCTCGATCATGACGACCGCGCAGGAGCGGGCTTGCGGGTGGCGTTCGTCGAGGCCTATCTCGATGCGGGGGCCGTTGCTGGGATAGAGGGTGACGATCGCGTGGGTGCGGTCGAAGGCCGGGGTCTGGTCGTAGATGTAGACGAAGACCAGGAGGCGTTTGATCTCGTCGCGGTGGTCGAGGTTGACGTACATCGTCTCGCCGGACGCGGAGCCGAAGCGGTCGTCGCCGCTGAGTTTGACGTACGGCGGTGAGTTGACGTCGCCGAGGAGGCCACCGAGGGGCTGGACGACGCCCTTGGTGCCGTCCATCAGTTCGTAGAGGCAGCCCAGGTCGAGGTCGACGTTGACCATGCTCTGGCTGTGGCCCATGACCTCCGGGGGCTTCAACGCCTTGAAGGGGTGGCGCAGCAGGCTGTCGCGCTGGAGGCCGCCTATGTCGGAGGTCCGCATCCGCCAGGTGAGGTTGACGCGGAGGTTGCCGGTGGCCGCGCCCTGTTTGGTGAGCGAGACCTGGTGGTGCCGTTTGGTCAGTTCGATCGCGTTGCTGGCCGCGCTGCCCGAGTCGAAGTCGGCCTCGCGCCGCCAGATTCCGTCGAAGAAGCCCATTCCCGCCCCCACGTTCGCATCCACACTGCGTATGACAAAGCCGTCGGGGCGGCCAGACGGAGGACATGTCCTCGACGGCCGCCCCGAACAGAAGCGTTCCCTCACCAGGGAGCTTGTCACACCCCGGACGGGACCTCAGTCTTCTCGTCCGAGCCTGCTTTTCCCTCGGCTTCCGCGAGGGCCTTGTTCCTGCGGACCGAGGACCAGAAGGACCAGCCGATCAGGACCACGCCGACCAGGCCCGTGATGACCTCGTTGATCTGGTACTGGATGGTGACCATGAGGATCACGGCCAGGGCGCCGATCGCGTAGTGGGCGCCGTGCTCCAGGTAGACGTAGTCGTCCAGGGTGCCCTGGCGGACCAGGTAGACCGTCAGGGAGCGGACGTACATCGCGCCGATGCCGAGGCCGAGGGCCATGAGGACGATGTCGTTGGTGATGGCGAAGGCGCCGATCACGCCGTCGAAGGAGAACGAGGCGTCCAGGACTTCGAGGTACAGGAACATGAAGAACGCCGCCTGGCCGGCCAGGACCACCGCCGAGCGCTGCTTGCCGGTGCGCGCGGCCTCTTCCTCCTCCTCGTGCTCCCGCTCCTCCTCTTCTTCGAGCTTGTCCTCGAAGTAGCCGGAGAGCCCGCCGACGATCATGTACGTGATGAGGCCGGAGATACCGGCGATCAGGACCGTCTGCGCCTTGTCCGCGTGCGCGCCGCCGTGCTGGTGGGCGTGGGCCGCGAAGGTGAACGAGGTGATGAGGAGGACGATCAGGGCGATGCAGACCGACAGCATGTCGACCTTGCCGAGCTTGGCGAGCGGGCGCTCGATCCAGCGCAGCCACTGGATGTCCCGGTCCTCGAAGATGAAGTCGAGGAAGATCATCAGCAGGAACATGCCGCCGAAGGCCGCGATCGCCGGGTGGGCGTCGGTGACCAGCTGCTGGTAGTGGTCCTTGTTGTTGAGCGCGAGGTCGACCGCGTCGATCGGGCCGATCTTGGCGGTGACCGCGACGATGACGACGGGGAACACCAGCCGCATGCCGAAGACGGCGATCAGGACACCGACCGTGAGGAAGATCTTCTGCCAGAAGGCGGACATCTTCTTCAGGATCCCGGCGTTGACCACCGCGTTGTCGAAGGACAGCGAGATCTCCAGGACGGCCAGGATCGCCACAATGCCGAAGGCTTCCCACCCCCCGTAGAACGCCGCTGCGACAAGGCCGAGCGCGGTGACCGCGAACGACCAGCCGAAGGTTTTCAGAAGCACTGGCTACCCAATCGTGTGTTGGGGGTTCCCCCAGACGGAGTCTGGGGGAGGGTCTCCCCCCGCGCCGCACTCGGCTTTACTTAAAATTTGACGTCGAGCACTGAGTCTAGAGGGAGACTCCGCCGTCCGGGACAGCCGGTGTGGATAACGCCTTTACGAGACGTTGACCCCGAAGTCCATGGCGATGCCCCTCAGCCCCGACGCATACCCCTGCCCGACCGCCCTGAACTTCCACTCGCCCTGGTAGCGGTAGAGCTCGCCGAAGATCATGGCCGTCTCGGTGGAGGCGTCCTCGGAGAGGTCGTAGCGGGCAAGCTCCTGGCCGTCGGCCTGGTTGACGACGCGGATGAAGGCGTTGCTGACCTGGCCGAAGGTCTGGCCGCGCTCGTCGGCCATGTGGATGGAGACCGGGAAGATGATCTTGTCGCAGGTGGCCGGCACCTTCGGGAGGTCGACCAGGATCGACTCGTCGTCGCCCTCGCCCTCACCGGTGAGGTTGTCGCCGGTGTGCTCGACCGAGCCGTCCGGGCTCGTGAGCTGGTTGTAGAAGATGAACCACTCGTCGCCCAGCACCCGCCCGCCGCTGCACAGCAGTGCGCTGGCATCGAGGTCGAAGTCGGCTCCGGTGGTGGAGCGCGCGTCCCAGCCGAGGCCGATCAGGACGTTCGTGAGGTTCGGTGCGGCCTTGGACAGGGAGACATTGCCCCCCTTGGCGAGCGTGACGCCCATAGTGCTGGTCCTCCCCGAGGTGATGCTTCTTTGGTTGTCCTGCGCTCCCCCGGAGGGGAGACCCCCGGGCGCCGCACGCGAACCGTGCGGCGCCCGGGCGGTGAAGCCTCCGTACGCCGGGCGTCCGTACGCCGGACGCCCGGACGTCAGACGTTGACGCCGAAGTCCTGGGCGATGCCGCGCAGGCCCGAGGCGTAGCCCTGGCCGATGGCGCGGAACTTCCACTCCGCGCCGTTGCGGTAGAGCTCGCCGAAGACCATCGCGGTCTCGGTCGAGGCGTCCTCGGAGAGGTCGTAGCGGGCGATCTCGGCGCCGCCGGCCTGGTTCACCACGCGGATGAACGCGTTGCGGACCTGACCGAAGGACTGCTGGCGGTTCTCGGCGTCGTAGATCGAGACCGGGAAGGTGATCTTGTCGACGTCGGCCGGGACCGCCGCCAGGTTCACCTTGATCGCCTCGTCGTCGCCCTCGCCCTCACCGGTGGTGTTGTCACCGGTGTGCTCGACGGAGCCGTCGGGGCTCTTGAGGTTGTTGAAGAAGACGAAGTTCGCGTCACTGGCGACCTTGCCCGCGCTGTTCAGCAGCAGTGCGCTGGCGTCGAGGTCGAAGTCGGTGCCGGTGGTGGTGCGGACGTCCCACCCCAGACCGACGATGACCGCGGTCAGGCCCGGGGCCTCCTTGGTCAGTGATACGTTGCCGCCCTTGCTGAGGCTGACTCCCACGAGTCCTCCATTGGTGTCCAGGGGCGGGGATGCCCCGTAGTGCGTCGGTATCGGATCAACGTCTCGATCCTAGTGACGGGTTCCCGACCCTCGCAGGCTCTGGAACCTAACAATCACAGGCTGTCGAGCGCCTTCACGTACTCGTTGAGGTCACGCGCGTCCGGCAGGCCGTTGACGACCGTCCAGCGCACGACGCCCTCCTTGTCGATGACGAAGGTCCCGCGCACGGCGCAGCCCTTGTCCTCGTCGAAGACGCCGTAGGCGCGCGAAGTGTTGCCGTGCGGCCAGAAGTCGGAGAGCAGCGGGTACTCCAGGCCCTCCTGCTCGGCGAAGACGCGCAGGGTGTGGATGGAGTCGTTCGAGACCGCGAGGAGCTGGGTGTCGCGGTCGGTGAACTGCGGCAGGTTGTCGCGCAGGGAGCACAGCTCGCCGGTGCAGACGCCGGTGAAGGCGAAGGGGTAGAAGAGCAGCACCACGTTCTTGTCGCCCCGGAAGTCGGACAGTTTCACGGTGGCGCCGTGGTTGTCCTTGAGCTCGAAATCGGGGGCCTTGTCGCCGACCTGGATCGCCATCTCGTCCTGCATCCCTTCGGTGGGGCTGTTCGGGTGAGTCCACCCTGCGACCACCCTACGCAGCGATCACCGGATGCGGACGGACGGGCTGGCGTGGCCAGCCCGTCCGGGATTCAACGATCGAGGTACCTCCGGGGACTACCTCTTGGACTTGGCTGCCTTGGGCGTCACCAGCCGGCTGCCACTCCAGTCCTTGCCCACGCTGACGCTCTTGGCCGCGGAAAGGCCCGCGGTCGTGGCGGCTTCCGAGATGTCGCTGGGCTCGACGTAGCCGTCACGGCCGGTCTTCGGCGTCAGCAGCAGGATCGAGCCGCCCTCCTCGACGTACGAGATGGCGTCCACCAGCACGTCGGTCAGGTCGCCGTCCTCGTCGCGGAACCACAGCACCACGGCATCGGCGACGTCGTCGTAGTCCTCGTCCACCAGGTCGCTGCCGATGACTTCTTCAATGGCCTCGCGGAGTTCCTGGTCTACGTCGTCGTCGTAGCCGATCTCCTGGACCACCTGCTCGGGCTGGAACCCCAGCCTGACGGCAGGGTTCGTCCGCTCCTCCGCGTGGTCCGCGGTCGCGCTCACGGGTTGCCTCCTGATCATGTCTTGATGAATGTCCAGCCACGCGCGTGCGCGAAGCATTGGCCGTAGTCCACACGGACGGGCCGGATCGCGCAAGTACCCGGCGATTCGGAACGCCGAAACGGTGACGATCCTGGCCGTGTCGCCGCAACTCCAGGCACGCTATCGCGGCCGCCGGTGACGTACACCACAGCGTTCTGCCCGGTTTGCACGTTTGAGAACCCTCCGAGGGTACGCGACTCGAATGACTTTGCTAAACGAGTCACGGTTACCTCACGGTAGAGATGACGATTGCCCTCCTGCGGTAGACCATGGGGAACGGTGCAGAACCATGGAAATCCAGCGCCGATAAGCCTCATTAAGCCCCCATCGGCCCCCCATCGGCCTCAGACAGCCCCCTCACACAGCTCCCTCTGACAGGTAAGGAACAGCGTGGCTTCCGGATCCGATCGCAATCCGATCATCATTGGCGGCCTTCCGAGTCAGGTTCCTGACTTCGATCCCGAAGAGACCCAGGAGTGGCTCGACTCGCTCGACGCCGCCGTGGACCAGCGTGGCCGCGAGCGGGCCCGCTATCTGATGCTCCGGCTGATCGAGCGGGCCCGCGAGAAGCGCGTGGCCGTGCCCGAGATGCGCAGCACGGACTACGTCAACACCATCGCCACCAAGGACGAGCCGTTCTTCCCCGGCAACGAGGAGATCGAGCGCAAGATCCTGAACGCGACCCGCTGGAACGCCGCGGTGATGGTGTCCCGGGCCCAGCGGCCGGGCATCGGCGTCGGCGGCCACATCGCCACGTTCGCCTCCTCCGCCTCGCTCTACGACGTGGGCTTCAACCACTTCTTCCGGGGCAAGGACCAGGGCGACGGCGGCGACCAGATCTTCTTCCAGGGGCACGCCTCGCCGGGCATCTACGCCCGCGCGTTCCTCCTGGACCGGCTCAGCGAGCAGCAGCTGGACGCGTTCCGCCAGGAGAAGTCGAAGGCACCGTACGGGCTGTCCTCGTACCCGCACCCGCGGTCGATGCCGGACTTCTGGGAGTTCCCGACCGTGTCGATGGGCCTGGGCCCGCTCGGCGCGATCTTCCAGGCGCGGATGAACCGCTACATGGCGGCGCGCGGGATCGCGGACACGTCGAAGTCGCATGTGTGGGCGTTCCTCGGCGACGGCGAGATGGACGAGCCGGAGTCGCTCGGCCAGCTGTCGATCGCGGCGCGCGAGGGCCTCGACAACCTGACCTTCGTCGTCAACTGCAACCTCCAGCGGCTCGACGGCCCGGTGCGCGGCAACGGCAAGATCATCCAGGAGCTGGAGTCGCAGTTCCGGGGCGCCGGCTGGAACGTCATCAAGCTGGTCTGGGACCGCACCTGGGACCCGCTGCTCGCCCAGGACCGCGACGGCGTGCTGGTCAACCAGCTCAACACCACGCCGGACGGCCAGTTCCAGACGTACGCCACGGAGACCGGCGCGTACATCCGCGAGCACTTCTTCGGGCACGACCACCGGCTGCGCGCGATGGTCGAGAACATGACCGACGACCAGATCCTGCACCTGGGGCGCGGCGGACACGACCACCAGAAGGTGTTCGCGGCCTTCGAGGCGGCCAAGGAGCACAAGGGCCAGCCGACCGTCGTCCTCGCCCAGACGGTCAAGGGCTGGACGCTGGGCCCCAACTTCGAGGGCCGCAACGCCACGCACCAGATGAAGAAGCTGACGGTCGCCGACCTCAAGGGCTTCCGCGACCGGCTGCACCTGCCGATCACCGACCAGGAGCTGGAGTCCGGCGCGCCGCCGTACTTCCACCCGGGCCGGAACTCGGAGGAGATCCAGTACATGCACGACCGGCGCAACGCGCTGGGCGGCTACGTCCCGACACGCGTCGTCCGCTCGAAGCCGCTGGCGCTGCCCGAGGACAAGACGTACGCGAGTGTGAAGAAGGGTTCGGGCCAGCAGTCGATCGCCACCACCATGGCGTTCGTACGACTGCTCAAGGACCTCATGCGGGACAAGGAGATCGGCCGGCGGTTCGTGCTGATCGCGCCGGACGAGTACCGCACGTTCGGCATGGACTCGTTCTTCCCGAGCGCGAAGATCTACAACCCGCTGGGCCAGCAGTACGAGTCGGTCGACCGCGAACTCCTGCTCGCCTACAAGGAGTCGCCGACCGGCCAGATGCTGCACGACGGCATCTCCGAGGCGGGCTGCACGGCCTCGCTGATCGCGGCGGGTTCGGCGTACGCGACGCACGGCGAGCCGCTCATCCCGGTCTACGTCTTCTACTCGATGTTCGGTTTCCAGCGCACCGGTGACCAGTTCTGGCAGATGGCCGACCAGTTGGCGCGCGGTTTCGTGCTGGGCGCGACCGCGGGGCGTACGACTCTGACCGGCGAGGGGCTGCAACACGCGGACGGCCACTCGCAGTTGCTGGCGTCGACCAACCCGGGGTGTGTCGCCTACGACCCGGCGTACTCGTACGAGATCGCGTACATCGTGCAGGACGGGCTGCGGCGGATGTACGGCTCGGACGCGGAACACCCGCACGGCGAGGACGTCTTCTACTACCTCACCGTCTACAACGAGCCGATCCAGCACCCGGCGGAGCCCGCGGACGTCGACGTGGAGGGCATCCTCAAGGGCGTCCACCGCATCAGTCAGGGGGCTTCGGGGACGGTTCCGGCGCAGATCATGGCGTCCGGGGTGGCCGTGCCGTGGGCGCTTGAGGCGCAGCGGATCCTCGCCGAGGACTGGAACGTTCGGGCCGACGTCTGGTCCGCGACCTCGTGGAACGAACTGCGGCGCGAGGCGGTCGAGGTCGAGCGGCACAACCTGCTGCATCCCGAGGAGGAGCAGCGGGTTCCTTATGTCACGCGGAAGTTGAGCGGGGCGGAGGGGCCGTTCGTGGCCGTTTCCGACTGGATGCGATCGGTTCCCGACCAGATCTCGCGGTGGGTGCCGGGGACGTACCAGTCCCTGGGGGCGGACGGGTTCGGGTTCGCGGACACGCGCGGGGCGGCTCGGCGGTTCTTCCACATCGACGCGCAGTCGATCGTGGTGGCCGTGCTGACGGAGCTGGCCCGGGAGGGGAAGGTCGACCGGTCGGTGCTGAAGCAGGCGATCGATCGGTACCAGTTGCTGGATGTCTCCTCGGCTGACCCGGGTGTTGCCGGAGGGGATGCGTAGTTTCTTGCCTGCGGGTGCGTGGGGGCTGGTCGCGCAGTTCCCCGCGCCCCTAAAGGGCGGCCCTTCGGGGCGGCCCATCAGCCCACCCCCGCCGCCCTAACATGCCGTCATGAACGAACCATCGGCACAAGCTCGTTGGGAGCAGCGCACTCAGCGGCCTCTGTTGGCGCTCGCGGTGGGGTTTGCCGTGGCCTATGCCGTGCCGATCGTGGACACCACCGCCGGTCATTCGCTGACGGCGGTGTGTACGGGGGTCGAGTGGGTGGTCTGGGCGGCGTTCGCCGTCGACTATCTGATGCGGCTCGCGATGTCGCGGGACCGGCGGCGGTTCGTACGCACCCACTGGATGGACCTGTGCGCGGTGGTGCTGCCGATACTTCAGCCGCTACGGCTGCTGCGCATGGTGTCGACGCTGATACTCGTCGGGCGGCGCGCCCGGATGGCCTCGCAGATCCAGCTCACGACGTATGTCGCCGGCGCGGTCATCGGACTGTTGATGTTCGGTTCGCTCGCGGTGCTGTCCGTGGAACGGGACTCGCCCCACGGGAACATCCGGACGCTGGGTGACGCCGTCTGGTGGTCCTTCACCACGATGACGACCGTGGGCTACGGCGACCACGCCCCCACCACCGGCCTGGGCCGCATGATCGCCGTCGGCCTGATGCTCTCCGGCATCGCCCTCCTCGGCGTCGTCACCGCGAACATCGCCACGTGGTTCATCGCCCGCTTCGAGAAGGACGACGTGGAGGAGCGGCGGCAGACGCTGGCGATCGAGGCGCTGGCGGAGGAGGTGCGGGGGTTGCGGGCGGAGGTGGCGGCGCTGGCGGGGGTGCGGGTGGATGTCTCTGGGGCGAGGGTGACGGGGGTCTCCGGGGTGGGGGTGGTGGCCGGCTCCGGGGCAGGGGTGGCGGACCCGTCTGGGGCGTCGGGGGTGGATTCCTCCGGGTCGGCGGAGGCGGTTCCCTCCGGGGCGGGGCGGTAGCCCTCTCCGGGGCGGACGGTGAAGGACCTGTCCGGGGCGGCGCGGGAGTCCCCTCTCCGGGGCGGCGGAAGCGGTTCCCTCCGGGGCGGGGCGGTAGCCCTCTCCGGGGCGGACGGTGAAGGACCTGTCCGGGGCGGCGCGGGAGTCCCCTCTCCGGGGCGGCGGAAGCGGTTCCCTCCGGGGCGGGGCGGTAGCCCTCTCCGGGGCGGACGGTGAAGGACCTGTCCGGGGCGGCGCGGGAGTCCCCTCTCCGGGGCGGCGGAAGCGGTTCCCTCCGGGGCGGCGCGGGAGTCCCGTCGGAGGCGGCGCGGGAGTCCTCTCCGGGGCGGAGGCGGTGGCGCCTTGTCCGGTGCGTCGGTGGTGGGGGTTCCGTTACCGGTCGGGGACGGGTTGTTCCGTTGGCCGCGGTTGCAGGAGGTCGCCGTTCGGGCGCGGTTCGGGGGAACGGGTGGTCAACTGTGGCTCAGGAGAAGGTACGTTCGGCCCCGGCTCAGAGGAACGGCCGCTCGGCTTCGGCTCGGAGCAACGTCCGCTCAGCCACCGCTCAGGGGAAGATCCGCTCAACCTCGGCCCAGAACCACGGCCCCGCGATCTCACCCCAGAGCGACGCCCGTTCAACCGTGACCCAAGAGAAGGTCCCCTCGGCCTCGGCCCAACGCAACGACCGCTCGGCCTCGGCCCAGAGGAACATCCGCTCGTTCTCCGCTCAGCAGCAGGTCACTCGACCGCCGCTCAGAAGAACGTCCACATGACCGCCGCCACCGTGTCGATCGCACCCAGCACCAGGGCCACCAACGCCATCACCCGGCGGGAGCCCGTCCACCTGCGGCCCATGGCCAGCCAACCGCACACAACGGCGATCGGGCCGAGGACGATCCCCAGGTTCCCCGCGGTGAAGAAGCCCGCGATCGCGCAGACCAGTCCGACGATGGCGAGCGTCGCGCGGTCCGGCCCGGTCCCTGACCCCATACGGCCAGGCGAGCGGGGGGTCCTGCGCGTTCCGTTGCCGAAGCCTGTCATCGTCAACTCCCTGGGCGTTCAAGCCCGTTCGGCCCGTACTCCTACGGTGACCGGATACCCGCGTACACGCAAAAAAAGCCTGCTTGCGCGCTGCCCCCCTCCGGCAGCGCGCCGCAGACCAACCCGTCCCCCCTGCCCTGCGGAGGACTTGACTTACTGTGACCTGCGGCGCGTACCGGACGCCAGGAATCTTTAGCGGAGTCACCCTGATAGGCGAACTCGGCCTGAATCAGGGTCAGATGTGCGCCGCCCCCGCGCCCGCCTCCGCGTTCTCGCCGCGCTTGGTCAGGAGCGCCACGAACACCGCGATCACCGCTACGCCGGCCGCGACGAGGCAGGCCAGGCTCATGCCGGAGATGAAGGTGTCGTGGGCGACCTGCGTGATCTTCGCGGCGACCGTCTCCGGGGTGTTCGGGGCGATCGGGGCCACGCCGACCTGGACCGCCTCGGCTGCCGCGTCGAGTTGGGGCCGGGTGAGCTTGGGCAGGCCCGCGTCGGCCCAGTTGCCGGCGAGGTCGTTGTCGACACGGGAGGCCATCACCGCGCCGAGGACGGCCGTACCGAGGCTGCCGCCGATCTGCATCGCGGCCTGCTGGAGACCGCCGGCGACGCCGGAGAGCTCCATCGGCGCGTTGCCCACGATGACCTCGGTCGCGCCGACCATCACCGGGGCGAGGCCGAGGCCCAGCAGGGCGAACCAGATCGACATGACGGCGCTGCCGGTGTCCGAGGTGAGGGTGGACATGCCGTACATCGCGATCGCGGTCGCCGCCATGCCTCCCGCCAGCGGGATGCGCGGGCCGAGCTTGGTGATCGCCGCGCCGGCGAGCGGGGAGCCGACGATCATCATCCCGGTGAGCGGGAGGAGGTGGAGACCGGCGCCGATCGGGCTCATACCGTGCACGTTCTGCAGATAGAACGTCACGAAGAACAGGCCGCCCATGAAGGCGATCGCCATCAGGACCATCAGGACCACGCCCGCGGACAGCGGGACCGAGCGGAACAGGCCCAGCGGGATGAGGGGTTCCGCGACGCGCTGCTCCCAGTAGGCGAACAGGGCGAAGCCCAGCACCGACACGGCGAGGAACGCCCAGGTCGTACCGGAACCCCAGCCCCAGGCCGGCGCCTTGATGAGGGCCCACACGAGGCAGAACATCGCGCCGGAGAGCAGCACGATGCCGAGGATGTCGAAGGAGCGCGGCGCACTGTATCCATTTTCCGGGCTCCGCCCGAGGGCGGCGCGGTGGTCGCGGAGGATCAGCAGGCCGAGGACCAGCGCGATGGCACCGACCGGCACGTTGATGAAGAACACCGACTGCCAGTTGACGTGTTCGACGAGCACGCCGCCGAGGATCGGGCCGCCCGCGGTGGAGGCGCCGATGACCATGCCCCACAGGCCGATCGCCATGTTGAGCTTCTCGGCCGGGAAGGTGGCCCGCAGCAGACCGAGCGCGGCCGGCATCAGCAGCGCGCCGAACAGACCCTGGAGCACGCGGAACGTGACGACGAACGCGATGCTGTGCGAGAGGCCGATCGCGCCGGACGCGAGGGCGAAGCCGCACACGCCGATCAGGAAGGTCTGGCGGTGGCCGAAGCGGTCACCGAGCTTGCCCGCGGTGATGAGGGAGACCGCGAGGGCGAGGAAGTAGCCGTTCGTGATCCACTGGACGTCGGCGAAACTGGCGCCGAGGTCCTTCTGGATCGCCGGGTTGGCGATGGCGACGATGGTGCCGTCGAGGGCCACCATCATGACGCCGACGGCGACGGTTATGAGGGTGAACCACGGGTGGCCGCGCAGCCCCGTGGACGGCGTCGGCTCGGACGGGGCGGCTGGTGCCTTGTCCCCCGGTCCTGTCGCGCTGATGGTGGTCTGGCTAGTCATACCGACGATGCTAGTGTCAGCCTCTGACAGTTGACAAACAGATTCACTTGCCGGTGACTGACATTGTGCGATCCGCGACCGAACCACGTCAGGAGCTGAGCCCCATGGAGACGTTGCGCGAGCGCAAGAAGGCCCGCACCCGGGACGCACTGCTGCACGCCGCCCTGGAGCTGTTCACGACCAAGGGCTACGAGCGGACCACGGTCGACGAGATCGCCGAGGCCGTCGACGTCTCGCAGCGCACCTTCTTCCGCTACTTCGCGAGCAAGGAGGAGGCCGCGTTCTTCGTGGCCCGGCTCACGGAGACGCACTTCGTCGAGGCCGCCCGCGCCCGCCCGCCGCACGAGGCCCCGCTGGAGGCGCTGCGCCGGGCCGTCCTGGAGAGCTGGGACACCATCAACGAGGCGATCCAGCAGGTCGTACCGCTGGACCTGCACATGCGCACCTACCGCGTGATCGAGTCGACGCCCGCGCTGCTCGCCGCGCATCTGCGGCGCTCGCAGGAACTGGAGGAGGAGCTGGCGCAGATCGTCGCCGAGCGCGAGGGCCTCGGGGTGGACACGGACCCCCGGCCGCGCCTCGTGGTGGCCGTGTTCAGCGGGGTGATGCGGGTGGTGGAGCGGATGTGGATCGCGGGCGACGACCTCAGCATCGAGGCGATGCGGGAGCTGACCGCCGACTATCTGGACGGGGTGGGACCGGCGCTCGCCGGGAACTGGCGCACGAGTCGCACAAGGTGAGTCGTACTGAGTTTCTCGTCACGTACCGCTGAAACGTGATCCCCGTCACTCGGTTAACGCGAGACCCTCTCGTTCTCCTAGTGTGTCCTCCCAGTGACTTCCTTCGACTCCTCCCCCACGCTGAACGCCTGGCGCGCACTGGCCGCGCTGGCCGTGGTGTTCGTGATGCTGGCGACCACCGGTTGGACCGCGGTCCGCAGCCACCCAGGGAAAACGGCGCTCCAGAGCTCGCTCTCCGCGTGGGAGCACGGCCGGATCGACGGGCGCGAGCTGCCCGACCCGGACGCGTCCCCGACCCGGCTGGCCCGCTTCTTCGCCTCGCTCACCGCGCAGCAGCGGACGCGCCTCGCGCACCGCTACCCGCTCGCGGTCGGCAACATGAACGGCGCCCCGGTCACGCTGCGTTACCGCGCCAATCACATCGCCCTCGACCAGCAGCGCGAGGTCGAGAAGAAGCGCATGCACGACAACCGCCTCACGCCGCTGGGCCAGCAGGAGGCGGGCCGCCTCATGCACCGCTTCGAGGCGCTGACGACCAAGGGCCGCCACATCCTCGCCTTCGACCCCGAGGGTTCGGGCCGGATCGCCGAGGTCTTCGGCGACCTGGACACCGCGCAGCGCGTCTCGGTGATCGTCCCCGGCGTCGACACCGACCTGCTCACGTTCCAGAAGACGAGCAAGGACTACTCGGCACCGGTCGGCATGGCACAGAACCTGTACGCGGCCGAGAACACGGCGAAGTCCGCGACGGACACGACCGGCACGCGTACGGCGGTCATCGCCTGGGCCGACTACACCTCCCCCGGCGGCCTCGGCATCGACTCGGCCACCGCGGGACGCGCCGAGGCAGGCGCCGTACGACTGAACGCGCTGGTGCGGGCGCTGCCCGGGACCTCCCAGGTCGCCCTGTTCTGCCACAGCTACGGCTCGGTGGTGTGCGGGGTCGCCGCGCACGAGCTGCCGGCCCGGGTGACCGACATCGCGGTGGCCGGCAGCCCCGGCATGCGGACCTCGAAGGCCTCCCACCTGCACACGCTCGCGCGGGTGTGGGCGATGCGGGACGCCGACGACTGGATCCAGGACGTGCCGTACATGGAGCTCGGCGGCCTCGGGCACGGCGAGGACCCGGTGTCGAACGCCTTCGGCGCGCGCGTGCTGTCCGCGAAGGACGCGGAGGGCCACACCGGTTACTTCGCCGCGGGCACCGACAGCCTCACCAACTTCGCCGACATCGGAGTTGGCGCGTACCACTCGGTGACGTGCGCGCACGAAGGTGACACCTGCCGAGAGGGTTTGTCCGGCGCCTCGGCCGCCGGACGCGCGTAGAAACAGCAGGAAGTGCGGTCTGCGCGGGGATGGGACGGAGGAGCATGTGCCGCCTACGATGAGCCGCATGGGTGACGTACTGGCCGGATTTCATGCCGCCTGGGAGTTCGAGTCCGACTCCGTGGTCATCCGCTACGAACGCGGCATTCGAACACCCAAGCTATTTCAGGCGCTCGGTGAACGCCGGATCCCCTACGAGGCGATCCAGGCGGTGACGCTCGCCCCCGGCCGGCGCGGCACCGTCGTGCTCCGCGCGGAGCCCCGGGCGGGTGCCGATCCGCTGATGGACGCGGCGGCGGGCCAGCTGAAGGAGAGCTGCGATCCCTATCGGCTGGTGCTGCCCGCCGAGCGCGAGACGCTCGCCGAGTACTACGCCGACGAGTTGCGTGCGCGGCTGAAACCGGACGACGAGCCCGCGGAGCGGTTTCTCGTGGCCGCGCCCGAGGTGCCGTTGCGGTTCAAGGCGTACGACGGGAAGGCGTCCTTCGACGGGAAGACCGTGGCGTTCCGGTGGTTCTGGACAGGGGCGTCGTCCGCGAAGTGGAAGGCCGGCGACCAGAGCTTCGCGGTCGCCGACCTGAGCGGGGTCGAGTGGCGGTCACCCGAGGTCTTCGAGGGGCATCTACGGCTGTTGCGCGGGGCCGAGTCGCTGTTGCCCGTCGATCAGGATCCGGCGGCTGTGGTGTTCGGGCTCGGGTATGGGCCTGTGCACGAGTCTCTGCCGTTCGCGGGGGCGGTGCTTGCGGCGGTGCGGTCTGGACGGTCTGTGGGGGTGGTGCCGGTCGCTCGGCGTGATCCTGGGGATATCGCCGAGCGGATTCGGCATCTGGGGGAGCTTCATCAGTCGGGGCTCGTGACGGATGAGGAATTCGCCGTGAAGAAGGCTGAGTTGTTGGCGGAGTTGTAGCGGGGGCTGCTCGTAGTTTCTTTGGCCGCGGGCCGGTGGGGGCTGGTCGCGCCCACGCGGCGGAGCCGCACATCGACACAGCCCCGCGCCCCTATAGGGCGCTATTTAGTTCTCCCTGCTCGTCGACGCGAACGACATGTCCGCGTAGCGGTCTCCCGCCACCTTGCCCGCGATCGGCTCCAGGAGGGACAGCTCGTCATCCGTGAGGATGATCCTGGTCGCCGCCGTGTTCTCCTCCACCCGGCCCGGCTTGGTCGTGCCCGGGATGGGGATGACCGGGAGGCCGTGGACCTGGGCGCGCTGTTGGACCCAGGCCAGGGCGATCTGGCCCAGGGAGGCTCCGTGTGCCTCGGCAACTGTCCGCACGGGGTCCAGGAGCGCGCCGTTGGCCGCCGCGTTCTCGCCGGTGAAGCGGGGTTGCGTGCGGCGGAAGTCGCCCTCGGTCAGGTCCTGGTCGGCGTTCGAGAAGGAACCGGTGAGGAAGCCTCGGCCGAGGGGTGAGTACGGTACGACCGCCACGCCCAGGTCGGCGGCTGCGCCCACCAGGCTGATCTCGACGTCGCGGCTGAACAGGGACCACTCCGACTGGACGGCGGCGATCGGGTGGACGGCATGGGCGGCCCGCAGTTCCGCGCCCGTGATCTCGCTCAGGCCGAGGTGTTTCACCTTGCCCTCGGCCACCAGCTCCGCCATCGCGCCGACGGTGTCCTCGATGGGGACGGCCGGGTCGCGGCGGTGCATGTAGTAGAGGTCGATGACGTCGATGCCGAGGCGCTGCAGGCTGGCCTCGACCGCCTGGCGGATGTACGGGCGGTCGTTGCGGATGACGCGGCGGGTGGGCTCGCCGGGCGCGAACGACAGGGCGAACTTGGTGGCGATGACGAGCTGGTCGCGGTGCGCCTTGAAGAACGGTGACAGGAACCGCTCGTTCTCACCGACGCCGTACGCGTCCGCCGTGTCGTACAGGGTCACGCCGAGGTCGAAGGCGCGGTCCAGGGCGGCCTGCGACTGCTTCGCGTCCGAGGGGCCGTAGGCGAAGCTCATGCCCATGCAGCCGAGGCCCTGGACGCCGACCTCGGGGCCGGCCGCGCCGAGTCGTGCGGTCGGGATCGGGGTGTCGGTCATCCGGCTTTCTCCTTCTCGTATACGTGGGCCTCGCCGTAGAAGGCGATCTTCCGGTCGAGTACGGCGAGGGTGTCGTGCAGCTCGGCGATCCTGGCCAGGACGTCCCGGCGGGTCGCCTCCAGCAGGTCGAAGCGGTCGCCGTAGGTGTGGTCGCCCTCGCGGACCAGCTCGGCGTAGCGGACCATGTCGGCGACCGGCATCCCGGTCAGGCGGAGCTTGCCGACGAGGTCGAGCCAGTCGAGGTCGCGGTTGCTGTAGCGGCGCTGGCCGGTGTGCGAGCGGTCGATGTGCGGCATCAGGCCGATGCGCTCGTACCAGCGCAGGGTGTGTGCCGTCAGGCCGGTGAAGGCGACGACCTCGCTGATCGTGTAGCTGTCCTCGCCGTCGGGACGCCGCTCAACGTGCGGCGGGCCCGCGCAGCTGTCGGTACTGGTACCCGTGGTCTCCATCACCGTCATGACCACCACGCTATGGCCTTGGAGTGCACTCGAAGCAAGCGGAACCGGTAAGAAATCGGCAGGACGGGCCGGGGGTGCGGTGGATAGCGTGCGGGACATGAGTCTCGTACGACGGGCCGCCCCCGACGACGCCGCCGAACTGCTGCGACTGCGCCAGGTGATGATCGACGCGCTGCCCGGGTCGGACCCCGGCACGGACTGGCACGCGGAGTCCCTGCCGACGCTGCGAGAGCGGCTCGCCTCGGACGAGGACTTCGGTGCCTTCGTCGTCGATCACCCCGAGCGGCCGGGGTCGCTGGCGGCCCTCGTGGTCGGGACCGTCGACTACCGGATCGGTAAGGCGGAGAACCCGCACGGGAAAGCCGGGTTCGTCTTCAGTGTCGCCACCGATCCGGACGCGCGGCGCCGGGGGTACGCCCGCGCGTGCATGGACGAGCTGCTCCAGTGGTTCCGCGAGCGCGGCGCCGGCCAGGTCCTCCTCACCGCCTCCCCCGACGCCGAGCCGCTCTACGCCTCCCTCGGCTTCACCCGCAAGCCCGACCCCATGATGGGGCTCGTGCTCTGAACCGCTTAGGCTCGACGGCATGTCCTTGCAGAGCCTCGCGCTGATCGAGAACTGGCCGGTACCGACCGCCGCGGCAGCCGTCGTACGAACCGACGGGACCGTCCTCGGGACCCACGGCCCGGTCGACCACCGCTTCCCGCTCGCCTCGGTCACCAAGCCGCTCGCGGCGTACGCGGCCCTCGTCGCGTACGAGGAGGGCGCGATCGAGCTGGACGAACCGGCGGGCCCGCCCGGCTCCACGGTCCGCCATCTCCTCGCCCACACCTCGGGGTTGGCCTTCGACGAACACCGTGTGACGGCCCCGCCCGGACAGCGCCGCCTGTACTCGAACGCGGGCTTCGAGCAGCTCGGCGACCACCTCGCGAAGACGACGGAGATCCCGTTCGCGGAGTACCTGCACCAGGCGGTCCTGGACCCCCTGGGCATGACGTCGACCACGCTGGAAGGCGCCAACTCCCCGGCGAAGGACGGCGTTTCGACGGTCGAGGATCTCCTGCGGTTCGCCGCCGAGGTCCAGTCCCCCCGGCTCCTCGACCCCCGTACGGTCGCCGAGGCGATGACGGTTCAGTACCCCGGCACCAAGGGCGTGTTGCCCGGCTACGGCCACCAGAACCCCAACGACTGGGGCCTCGGCTTCGAGATCCGCGACTCCAAGTCCCCGCACTGGACGGGGAGTTCGTCCTCTCCGCGCACGTTCGGTCACTTCGGGCAGTCCGGTACGTTCCTGTGGATCGACCCGGCGGCGGGCGTGGGCTGCGTGGCGCTGACGGACCGGGCGTTCGGGCCGTGGGCGGTCGAGGCGTGGCCGCCGTTCACGGACGCGGTGCTCGCCGAACTCTCCGAGCACTGACGGGCGTTGGCTCTCCGGGCGCTAGGTCATCTCCCACATCAGCAGCTCGGCCCAGGTGGCCGCCTCCACCACCAGATCCCGCGCGTCCGTGATCCGCGCCGCGTCCCCCGGCCCCAACTTCTCCCCGCCCAGGCTCACTTCGCCGCGCACGACATGGACGTACACATGCACCGCGTCCGGTACGGCCGTGCGCTCACCGGGCGTGAGCCGGCGCACGTGCAGCATCGCGCCGGCCTCCGGCACCGCGTACGGCGTGGAGTCGGCGATGCCGTGGACGATCTCGTACGACGGTTCGCCACCCGGCTCCAGCGGAGCGAGCCACATCTGCACGAAGGTCAGGGGCGAGTCGCTATCGTTGCGCTCGACGTGCCGGACGCCGGCCGCCGAGCGGAGGCGCTGGACGTCGCCGGGACGGACCCGCGTCAGGTGCCCCGTGGAGTCCCGGTGGCTCAACTCCCCTTCCACGACCCAGGTGATGATCTCCGTGTGGCTGTGCGGGTGTTCGTCGAACCCTGCGCCGGGCGCGAGCCGCTCCTCGTTGCAGGCGATGACCGCGCCGAACCGGAGGTTGTCGGGGTCGTAGTGCGGCCCGAAGGAAAAGGCGTGCCAGGACTGGATCCCGGCCTGCGGGTCACCCCCTGGGTAGCGCTCGACGGAGCGCCGTACGTCCATCACGGGGACCACGGTAGCCCTCGGTCGAGACCCGGCACCGCATACCGTCGCCCGGATAAGGCAGTCTTGTTCCGTGCCCGAACCCGAAACCAGCAGACCCGCAGGCCCCGCGCCCCGTGCCCACTCGCACCCGGCGACTCTGAAGCGGCTGGAGCAGTCGTCCGGGAGTCTCGCCGCCCAGGCCATCGCGCGCATGGACGAGACGCTGCCGTGGTACCGGGCGATGCCACCGGAGAACCGTTCCTGGATCGGGCTGGTCGCGCAGGCCGGTATCGCCGCGTTCACCGAGTGGTTCCGGCACCCGGACGCGCCGCAGGCCATCTCCACCGATGTGTTCGGGACCGCTCCCCGTGAGCTGACCCGCGCCATCACCCTCCGCCAGACCGTCGAGATGGTGCGCACCACCATCGAGGTCATGGAGTCCGCCATCGACGAAGTCGCCGCCCCCGGCGACGAGTCCGTGCTGCGCGAGGCGCTTCTCGTGTACGCCCGGGAGATCGCCTTCGCGACCGCCCAGGTGTACGCGCAGGCCGCCGAGGCGCGCGGCGCGTGGGACGCCCGGCTGGAGTCCCTCGTCGTGAACGCCGTGCTGAGCGGCGAAGCCGACGAGGGGGCCGTCAGCCGGGCCGCCGCGCTTGGCTGGAACTCGCCCGAGCATGTGTGTGTCGTCCTCGGTACCGCGCCCGACGGGGACAGTGAGCTGACCGTGGAGGCGATCCGGCGGGCCGCGCGGCACGCCAAGCTCCAGGTGCTCACCGGGGTGCTCGGGGACCGGCTCGTCGTCATCGCCGGCGGGAGCGACAACCCGCTCGCCGTGGCCAAGTCGCTGATCGGGCCCTATGCGGCCGGACCCGTCGTGGCCGGGCCCATCGTGCCCGATCTGCTCGCCGCCACCCGGTCCGCGCAGGCCGCCGCCGCCGGGCTCAAGGCATGCTCCGCCTGGCAGGACGCCCCGCGCCCGGTCCTGGCGGACGACCTGCTCCCGGAACGCGCGATGGCCGGTGACCCCGGCGCCCGGGACCAGTTGGTGGAGGAGATCTACAGACCGCTGGAGGAGGCCGGGTCCGCGCTCCTGGAGACGCTCAGTGTCTATCTGGAGCAGGCGAGCAGCCTCGAAGGTGCCGCCCGGATGCTGTTCGTCCATCCCAACACCGTGCGCTACCGGCTTCGACGTGTGACTGACGTCACCGGCTGGTCGCCGTCGGATGTACGGTCGGCGTTCACGCTGCGGATCGCGCTGATCCTGGGACGTCTGGCCGATGGAGATCCCCAGAACTAGCCTTTTGTCGGGGCTCCACAAAACCCCTTCCCGTTCTTCGTCCCTGTCCCCACGGGCGGCCGTGCCCGTCTCCAAGAGAGAGTGTGAGAGTGCTCGTACTCGTCGCTCCCGGCCAGGGCGCCCAGACGCCCGGCTTCCTGACCCCCTGGCTCGACCTCCCCGGTGTCGAGGACCGTCTGCGTGCCCTCTCGGCCGCCGCCGACCTCGACCTGGTGCACTACGGCACGGCCGCCGACGCGGACGAGATCCGTGACACCGCCGTCGCCCAGCCGCTGCTCGTCGCCGCCGGACTGGTCTCCGCGGCCGCCCTCGGTGACGTGACACCGGGTGCCGTCGCCGGTCACAGCGTCGGCGAGATCACCGCCGCCGTCCTCGCGGGTGTCCTGGACGACACGGCCGCCCTGACCCTCGTACGCAAGCGTGGTCTGGCGATGGCCGAGGCCGCCGCGATCACCGCGACCGGGATGTCCGCGCTGCTCGGCGGCGACCCGGACACCACGGTCGCGCACCTGGAGAAGCTGGGCCTGACCCCGGCGAACGTGAACGGCGCGGGCCAGATCGTGGCCGCCGGCACGCTGGAGCAGCTCGCCGCCCTGGAGGCCGACAAGCCCGAGGGCGTGCGGCGGGTCGTGGCGCTGAAGGTGGCCGGCGCGTTCCACACGCTGCACATGGCCCCGGCGGTCGACACGCTCGCCAAGGCCGCGCAGGAACTGACGCCCGGCGACCCGACGATCACGTACGTCTCGAACAAGGACGGCAAGGCCGTCGCCACCGGTGCCGAGGTGCTGGAGCGGCTGGTCGGCCAGATCGCCAACCCGGTCCGCTGGGACCTGTGCATGGAGACCTTCAAGGAGCTCGGCGTCACCGCGCTCCTGGAGCTGTCCCCCGGCGGCACCCTGACCGGCCTCGCCAAGCGCGCCCTGCCCGGCGTGAAGACGCTGGCCCTGAAGACCCCGGACGACCTCGACGCGGCCCGCGAGCTCATCGCTGAGCACGCCAACGCCTGAAGAAGGAGCCGTACGAACATGTCGAAGATCAAGCCGAGCAAGGGCGCACCGTACGCGCGCATCCTCGGTGTGGGCGGTTACCGTCCGGTCCGTGTCGTCCCGAACGAGGTGATCCTGGAGACGATCGACTCGTCCGACGAGTGGATCCGCTCCCGTTCGGGCATCGAGACCCGGCACTGGGCGAACGACGAGGAGACCGTCGCCGCGATGTCCATCGAGGCGTCCGGCAAGGCGATCGCGGACGCGGGGATCACCGCCGAGCAGATCGGCGGCGTGATCGTGTCCACGGTCTCGCACTTCAAGCAGACCCCGGCCGTGGCGACGGAGATCGCCGACAAGCTGGGCACGAACAAGGCCGCCGCGTTCGACATCTCGGCGGGCTGCGCGGGCTTCGGCTACGGCCTGACCCTCGCCAAGGGCATGATCGTCGAGGGCAGCGCCGAGTACGTGCTCGTCATCGGCGTGGAGCGGCTGTCCGACCTGACCGACCTGGAGGACCGCGCGACGGCCTTCCTGTTCGGTGACGGCGCGGGCGCGGTCGTGGTCGGCCCCGCCAAGGAGCCGATGATCGGTCCGACCGTGTGGGGCTCGGAGGGCGACAAGTCCGACACCATCAAGCAGACCGTGCCGTGGACCGAGTACGACAGCACGGGCAAGTTCCCTGCGATCACGCAGGAGGGCCAGGCGGTGTTCCGCTGGGCCGTGTTCGAGATGGCGAAGGTCGCCCAGCAGGCGCTGGACGCGGCCGGGATCACCCCGGACGAGCTGGATGTCTTCATTCCCCACCAGGCCAACGAGCGGATCATCGACTCGATGGTGAAGACGCTGAAACTGCCGGAGCACGTCACGGTCGCGCGTGACGTACGCACCACCGGCAACACCTCGGCCGCCTCGATTCCGCTCGCTATGGAGCGGCTTCTGGCGACCGGCGAGGCCAAGAGCGGCGACACCGCGCTCGTCATCGGCTTCGGGGCGGGTCTCGTGTACGCCGCGACGGTCGTTACCCTCCCCTAGGCACTCCGTGCCGGATCATCATCGGATCCGGTACGGCTGTACTCACCTGCCGCTGCCGCGGCGGGCACCGCCACACCCTCTGGATCACAAAGAAGGAGCGCCTGACATGGCCGCCACTCAGGAAGAGATCGTCGCCGGTCTCGCCGACATCGTGAACGAGATCGCCGGCATCCCGGTTGAGGACGTCCAGCTGGACAAGTCCTTCACCGACGACCTGGACGTCGACTCGCTGTCCATGGTCGAGGTCGTCGTCGCCGCCGAAGAGCGCTTCGACGTCAAGATCCCCGACGAGGACGTCAAGAACCTCAAGACGGTCGGCGACGCGACCGCCTACATCCTCAAGAACCAGGCCTGAGCCACCACTTAGGCCCGGACCACCAGGACCGAGCCGCCCCATAGGCCCGGCTGCATGGCCCCGCCACCCGGCGGTGGCGCCGCTTAATCCTCGTACCGTTGGAGAAAGAATTCCCGTGAGCCCGACCAATCGCACCGTGGTCGTCACCGGTATCGGCGCAACCACACCGCTGGGTGGCGACGCAGCCTCGACCTGGGAAGGCATGATCGCCGGCAAGTCCGGCGTGAAGCCCCTGGAGCAGGAGTGGGCCGCCGAGCAGGCCGTCCGTATCGCCGCGCCGGCCGCCGTGGACCCCTCCGAGGTCATCCCGCGTCCGCAGGCCCGCCGACTGGACCGCTCGGCGCAGTTCGCGCTGATCGCGGCCAAGGAGGCCTGGGCGGACGCCGGTTTCACCGACAGGGCCGGCGAGGACCCGGCGGTCGACCCCGACCGTCTGGGCACCGTCATCGCCTCCGGCATCGGCGGTGTGACGACCCTGCTCGACCAGTACGACGTGCTGAAGGAGAAGGGCGTCCGCCGCGTCTCCCCGCACACCGTCCCCATGCTGATGCCGAACGGCCCGTCCGCCAACGTGGGTCTGCTCGTGGGCGCCCGCGCGGGCGTGCACACGCCGGTCTCCGCGTGCGCCTCCGGCGCCGAGGCCATCGGCTACGCCATCGAGATGATCCGCACCGGCCGCGCCGACGTCGTCGTCGCGGGTGGCACGGAGGCGGCCATCCACCCCCTCCCCATCGCCGCGTTCGGCAACATGATGGCGATGTCCAAGAACAACGACGACCCGCAGGGCGCCTCGCGTCCCTACGACACCGGCCGCGACGGCTTCGTCCTCGGCGAGGGCGCGGGCGTCCTCGTCCTGGAGTCCGCCGAGCACGCCGCGAAGCGCGGTGCCCGGGTGTACGCCGAGGCGGTCGGGCAGGGTATCTCCGCCGACGGCCACGACATCGTGCAGCCGGAGCCGGAGGGGCGTGGCATCTCGCAGGCCCTGCGGAACCTGATGGACAACACCGATCTCGACGCGGCGGAGATCGTGCACGTGAACGCGCACGCGACGTCCACGCCGGCGGGTGACGTGGCCGAACTCAAGGCGTTGCGCAAGGTGTTCGGTGACGACGCCGACCACATGGCGGTCTCGGCTACGAAGTCCATGACCGGGCATCTGCTGGGTGGTGCGGGGGGCGTTGAGTCGGTCGCGACCGTGCTCGCGCTGTACAACCGGATCGCGCCGCCGACCATCAATGTCGAGAACCTCGACCCTGAGGCCGAGGCCAACGCGGATGTTGTTCGCGGGGAGGCTCGGAAGCTGCCTGTTGAGGGACGGATTGCCGCTCTGAACGACTCGTTCGGGTTTGGTGGGCACAACGTGGTGTTGGCGTTCCGGACGGTCTGAGATCTTTGCTGAACGGTGTGTGGCCCGTCCCCTGGGTTTTTGGGGGCGGGCCACACGTTGTTTTTCGTCTACCGGTCGGTGGGGGCTGGGCGCGCAGTTCCCCGCGCCCCTAAAAGCCTCACACCACCTGGTGGAGCCAGCGGACCGGGGCGCCTTCGCCCGCATACCTGAAAGGCTCCAGCTCGTCGTCCCAGGGCTTGCCGAGGAGCTTGGCGATCTCCGCTTCCAAGTCGGTCTCGCCCTGTTGAGACCTCGTCAGCGCCGCGCGTAGACGGTCCTCCGGGATGAGGATGTCGCCGTGGATGCCGGTTACCGCGTGGAAGATGCCCAGGTCGGGGGTGCAGCTGTAGCGCTCGCCCTCGGCGGTGGAGTTGGGCTCGGCGGTTACCTCGAAGCGGAGGAGGTGCCAGCCGCGCAGGGCGGAGGCGAGCTTGGAGGCCGTGCCCGCCTCGGCCTTCCAGGAGAACTCGGAGCGCCAGGTTCCGGGGGCGGCGGGCTGCCGGATCCAGTCGAGGCTGACGCGTGTGCCGAGCACCCCGGCGACGGCCCACTCGACGTGCGGGCACAGCGCGCGCGGCGCGGAGTGCACGTACAGAACTCCACGTGTCGTCACCGGGACCTCCGGACAGAGCGGGGCATCTTGCAGACTGGCGAACGGCGGCGGCAGGGCAGCCACGTTGAGGGCGAGGCTACCGTGCGGCGGCACGCGGAGTGTGACGTACCGTCCCTCCCGGTGCCAGGAAACGCCGCCATTCACCCATGGGGACGCTTGTACGGGGGTGAGCCGTTGCATCGCACACGTTCGGGAACCCTCGCGCGTTGTTATGGGTTGAGATGTGACACGACACCAAGGGGCTGGGCCAGGGCATGCGAATCCGACGTCACCGTTCACGGGCCGCGCTCGCCGTCGTGGCGGCGGCCGTCCTGGGAGCCGCCGGCTGCGACTCCGGCGGAGGCGGCTCGGCCGGCGCGCACAGCAAGAGCGGTACGGCGGCCAAGGCGAAGCCCTCCCCCGCCCCGGTGTGGGACAGCAGCCCGTCCTCGGTCGCGGCGGTCGGTGACTCCATCACCCGTGGTTTCGACGCCTGTTCGGTCCTGTCGGACTGCCCGGAGGTGTCCTGGGCGACGGGCAGCTCGGCCGCGGTCGACAGTCTCGCCGTACGGCTGCTGGGGAAGACGGGCGCGGCGGAGCGCAGTTGGAACTACGCGGAGACCGGGGCGCGGATGGCCGACCTGCCCGCGCAGATCGCTCAGGCGGTCGCGCGCAAGCCGCAGTTGGTCACCGTGATGGCGGGGGCCAATGACGCCTGCCGGGCCTCGACCTCGGCGATGACCTCCGTCGCGGACTTCCGCGCCGAGTTCGAGACCTCGCTGAAGACGTTGCGCCGGGCACTGCCGAAGACGCAGGTCTACGTCGCGAGCGTGCCGAATCTCAAGCGGCTCTGGTCGCAGGGGCGGACGAACCCGCTGGGCAAGGAGATCTGGAAGCTGGGCATCTGCCCCTCGATGCTGGCCGACGCGGATGCCCTGGACTCGGCGGCGACGGAGCGGCGCGACACCGTGCTGGACCGGGTGGAGGCGTACAACAAGGTGCTTGAGCAGGTGTGCGCGACGGACGAGCGGTGCCGGTTCGACGGGGGCGCGGTCTACGACTTCCGGTTCGGCACGGACCAGTTGAGCCACTGGGACTGGTTCCACCCCAGTACGGACGGTCAGGCGCGGCTCGCCGAGATCGCCTACCGTCGCGTCACCGCGCGCACACCCGTGACCTAGGGTTTCCCTCATGAGCGAACTTTTCGGCACCCTGCCCGACGGCACGCCGGTCCACCGCTGGACGTTGGAGCGGGCGGGCGTGCGGGTGCGGGTGCTGTCGTACGGCGGGATCGTGCAGTCGGTCGAGGTGCCGGACCGGGACGGGCACGCGGCGGACGTGGTGCTCGGGTTCGCTGATCTGGACGGCTATCTCGCCCATCCCGAGCCGTATCTCGGGGCGTTGGTCGGGCGGTACGCGAACCGGATCGCGGGCGGCCGTTTCCCGCTGGAGGGCGTCACGTACTCGCTGGCGCAGAACAACGCGCCCAACTCCCTGCACGGCGGGGAGCGCGGCTTCGACAAGCGCGTGTGGGACGTCGAGCCGGTCGAGCACGGGCTGCGGCTCAGCCGGGTCAGCGCGCACGGCGAGGAGGGCTTCCCGGGGCGGCTGGTCGTCACCGCGACGTACACGCTGGACGAGTCGGGCGCGCTGCGCTTCGGCTACGAGGCGACGACGGACGCGCCGACCGTCGTGAACCTCACGAACCACAGCTACTTCGACCTGAGCGGCGCGGGCAGCACGGGCGGCGCGGGTGGTCATGAACTCCGGCTCGCCGCTTCCCGGTTCACGCCGGTCGACGGCGACCTGATCCCGACCGGCGCGCTCGACGAGGTGGCGGGCACGCGCTTCGACTTCCGGGAGGCGCGGAAGGTGGGCTCCGGCTACGACCACAACTTCGTGCTGGACAAGGGTGTGACCCCGGCCGCCGTGGAGATCGCCGAGCTGTACGACCCGGCGTCGGGGCGGGTGCTGACGGTGGCGACCACCGAGCCCGGCATCCAGCTCTACACCGGTGAGCACCTGGCCGACCCGTTCGCCCCGGGTGCCGGGATCGCCCTGGAGACCCAGCACTTCCCGGACTCCCCGAACCGTCCGGAGTTCCCGAGCACGGAGCTGCGGCCTGGCCGGACCTACCGCTCGGAGACGGTGTACGGCTTCTCGGCCCGCTGACCGGACCGGCCGGGATGCGATGAGCCCCGGCCCAGGGGTCAGGTCCCGGGCCGGGGCTGTCTGTGGGGAGCTTGTCCCGGCTCAGACGTTAATCGTCGTGACGACCCCGCGGTCCGCGATCGAGCGCCCCGCGTGGATCTCGTACGAACCCTTTACAACTGCCCACGAGTTCGCCGTCTCATCCCAGATCTCGAAAGCCCGTCGCGGAAGTTCGACGATCACCTCGGCGCTCTCGCCCGGGCCCGCCTCGACCCCCGCGAAACCGGCCAGCCAGCGGGCGGGACGCTCCGGAGCGGTGACAGTGTCGGTGTCGGTGTCGGTGTCGGTGGGGGCCAGATAGACCTGGACGACCTCACGGCCATGCCGGGCACCGGAGTTGGTGACGCGGACGGTGACGGACGTACCGCCGCCCTCGATCTCCGCCTCGGTCTCCCCCTCGATCTCCGCCTCGATCGATTCATAGCTCCAGTCGGTGTAACCGAGGCCGTGCCCGAAGGGGTACGACGGGCTGCGGCCCTCCTTCTCCCAGGCGCGGTAGCCGATGAAGACGCCCTCGGTGTAGGCGAGTTGGCCGTCATCCGGGACGACCCGGGTGACCGGGGCGTCGGCGAGGGAGCCCCAGGTGGTGGGGAGCCGGCCGCCGGGTTCGTGGGCGCCGGTGAGGACGTCGGCGAGGGCCGCGCCGCCCTCCTGGCCGGGGAACCAGCCGAGCAGCACGGCGGCGACCTCGTCGCGCCAGGGCAGCTCGACCGGGGAACCGGAGTTGACGATCACGACGGTGTTCGGGTTGGCGGCGGCGACGGCGTGCACCAAGTCGTCCTGACGGCCGGGGAGTCGGAGGTCCGTCCGGTCGTAGCCCTCGGACTCGACGCGTTCGGTGGTGGCGACCACGACGACGGCGGTTTCGGCGGTGCGCGCCGACTCGACTGCCTCGGCGATGAGTTCGTCGGGGTCGCGCTGCGGTTCCTGGTGGACGAGGGTGAAGCCGATGACCTTGAGGTCGCGGTTCTCGGAGAAGCTCACGACGTAGGTCAGGGACACCTCGACCGGGGTGCCGGCGGTGAGGTCGACGCGGGCGCGGGGTTCGGGGGCGCCGAAGAAGGAGCTGAACGGGTCGTCCTTGAGCGGGCGTTGGACGTCGTCGTAGTACGTCGTGCCGTCGACGGTGAGGGTGAAGGCGCCGAGTCCCTTGATGCCGAAGGTGTGTTGACCGGTGTCGCGCGGGGTGAAGGTGCCGGCGAGTTCGACGGCGTGGAGGGTGTCGTGGGTGACGCCCTCGGGGAGGTCGGCGCCCATCCACCGGAGCTGTCCGCTGGGCGCGGAGGCGGTGCCGATGACCCGGCCCGCCGCGTCCCGGCAGATCGCGCGCAGCTCGAACCCCTTGTCGGCGTCGGCGAGTTCGGTGTTCGGGTCGGCGCCGACGGCGTAGCTGAGGGTGCCTTCGGGGAGGGCGGCGGTGAGGCCGTCGAGCGGGGAGACGACGTGGGGCGGGAAGACGATGGCGGAGCCGCCGCCGAGGACACGGGCGTCGCGGGCGGCGGCGCCGAGGAGCGCGACGGTGCCGTTCGGCTTCAGCGGGAGGGCGTCGTTCTCGTTCCGGACGAGGACGAAGGAGCGGCGGGCGATCTCGCGGGCGAGGGCCTCGCCGTCGACAGGGGACGGGAGTTGGGCCTCCGCCACGATGGGCTCGGCGCCGTCCAGGATGCCGACGCGGGCGGCGAGCCGCAGCACGTTCCGTACGGCGGTGTCGACGGTGGCCTCCTCGACCTCGCCGTCGCGCACGGCCCGGGCGAGGGCCTCGCCGTAGACGGTCTTCGGGCCGGGCATGGCGACGTCGAGGCCGCCCTCGATGGCGCCGGCGGTGGAACGGGCGGCGGTCCAGTCGGAGACGTTGAAGCCGTCGAAGCCCCATTCGCCGCGCAGGATCTCGTTCACGAGGTACCGGTGCTCGGTCATCGTCGTGCCGTTGACCGTGTTGTAGGCGGTCATGATGCCCCAGGGGTGGGCGTTCTCGACGATGAGCTCGAAGGGGGCCAAGTACAGCTCGCGCAGGGCGCGTTGGGAGATCAGGTTGTCGACGGTGAAGCGGTCGGTCTCGGCGTCGTTGGCGACGAAGTGCTTGACGGTGGTGCCGACGCCGCCGGACTGGACGCCCTCGACGTACCCGACGCCGATCCGTCCGGTGAGGTACGGGTCCTCGCTGTACGCCTCGAAGTGCCGTCCGCCGAGCGGGGAGCGATGGAGGTTGACGGTCGGGGCGAGGAGGACATGGACCCCCTTGCGCCGGGCCTCCTGGGCGAGCAACACGCCCGCCCGGTGCGCGAGTTCAGGGTCCCAGGTGGCGGCGAGGGCGGTGGGGGACGGCAGCGCGACGGAGGGATCGTCGGCGGTCCAGCGCACGCCCCGGACGCCGATCGGGCCGTCGGACATGACGAGCGACTTGAGGCCGATCTCCGGGAGCGCGGGCAGCGACCACATGTCCTGCCCGGCGAGCAGCCGGGCCTTGGCATCCAGGTCGAGCTTGCCGAGCGCCGCCTCGACGACCGCGTCGACTGCTCCGCCCGCTTCGACCGCTTTACGGGGTCCCGCCATCCCGGTGCCTCCTCGCTGAATCCGTGTGGTGCCGTGCCTCCATCGTGCATCGGCTACCTGTAGAGCGGTAGGTTTCGTAACCTTGCTGTTATATGAGCGGTCGCCGGGTGTCGTACGGTGACGCCATGAACGCCACGAACTCCAGGACCCGGCGCGAGGAACGACGCGCCGAGATCGTGCGGGCGGCCCTGGAGGTCATCGCCGAGCGCGGCTACCGGGGCGCGAGCCTGGCGGCGGTGGCGGAGCGGGTCGGCCTGACCCAGCAGGGCCTGCTGCACTACTTCCCCACGAAGGACGCGCTGCTCGTCGCCGTCCTGGAGGAACGGGACCAGTGGGACGCCGTACCCGACAGCCGCTGGCGCGTCGACCTGCTGGCATCCCTGGTCGAGTACAACGCGATGCGGCCCGGCATCATCCAGACCTTCTCGGCCCTGCTCGGCGAGAGCGTCACGGAGGGGCATCCGGCGCGGGACTACTTCACCGAGCGGTACGTCCGCGTCCGGGCGAACATGGCGGGGGTCCTGCGTGCCGAGTACGGCGACCGCCTGCCGAACGGCCTGACGCCCGAGCGGGCGGCTCCGCTGCTGGTCGCGGTGATGGACGGGCTGCAGTACCAGTGGCTGCTGGACCCGGAGTCGGTGGACATGCCGGGGGCGTTCCGGGACTTCCTGGCGTTGCTGGGCGAGGGGTGAGTCGAGGGCCGGGTCGTGAACTCGCCCGCTACTGACGCCAGATGACGGCCAGCGTCTTGCTCACCACACACACGAGGGCGAGGACGAGGGCCCAGTCGTAGACCCCGGCGAGGACCAGCGCGGCAACCCCGGCCCCGAACCACACCACCTCGAACCCGACCCGGCCGGCGCCCCGCACCTTGTACTTGGCCTTCGGCGAGCCGCACAACCCCCACACCACGGCAAGCACCACAGGCCCACCGATCCCGAGCAGCCAGGTCAGCGGTGTGGCGAGGTCCCGCGTGAACCCCCAGTAGCCGACGGCCACGAGGGCGCCGATCTCGATGGCGAAGAGGACTCCGAGGTTCGCTGCCTTGGCCGTGTCCACTGGCTTCACTGCCTTCGCTGCCGTCATGGGCGGCAGTATCGCCCGGCGGGGATCAGGCTGTCGCGGGTGCGGCGGCCACGACTTCGGATCATCCCTCGCACCCGTGGCGCAGCCCCCTCCCGTCACGCGATACTGCGGCCGTCCGGCACCGCACCGCACCCCACTGCGAACGGAAGGCCTCAACCACCTTGAACGTCATACGAGTTCGGACCGGCATCCTCGGACTGGCCCTGCTGGCCGGTTTCTCCGCTCCCGGTACCGGGGCGGCGGCCGACACCACCCTGACCCCGACCGTCGAGGAGCAGCGGCTCGACAGGGCGGTCCCCCAGGAGATCCTCGAACACTCCGGATTCGACACCGTGGCACCAGAGTTCGCCCACGCGCTCGAAGGGGCGCGCAGTTACGCGCAGGCGCGGCGCGTTGTCGTGGACAAGGGGACCGCGTTGTGGCGGCGGGCCGTGGCGCGGGCCCAGGGGCGGGGGGAGGCCTGCGGGGATCTGAGCCGGGATGATGACCGGCCGTTGTACTGGGCCCGGTTGGGGATGACTCGGGAAGTCCGGGAGTGGGAGCCCGGGTTCGGAATCACGGACGGGCAACGGGCCGCTCTGCTGGGGCAGTTGGAAGTGACCTCGCGCGGGCAGAGCAGTATTCGGTATCCGCACGAGAAGGGGGTCAAGCGGATTCTCGTGACCGGGTTCGACCCGTTCACGCTCGACGCGGACATCCGGATCTCCAATCCTTCCGGGGCCACCGCGCTCGCGCTCGACGGCACGGTGATCCGGACCGCGGACGGGCCGGCGCGGATCGAGACGGCCATGTTCCCCGTGCGGTGGGCGGACTTCGCGGAGGGGAGCGTGGAGCGGGCCTTGCGGCCGTATCTGCCGAAAGTGGATCTGTTCACGACCGTGAGCCAGGGGCGGGTGGGCCGGTTCGACGTCGAGCGGACCAACGGGGCCTGGCGGGGCGGGTATCCGGACAACGACAACGTGTCGAAGACCGAGACCGTGCCCGTCGCCGATCCGGCCTCGCAGCCCCAGTGGACGTCAACGACCCTGCCGTACAAGGCGATGGTGGCCGCCGACACCGGACGGTTCCCCGTCTACGACCACACCGAGGTGACGGAGATCCCCGCCGGCGCGACCGCTCCTGTCGTACGGCCGGACGGGCCGACCGCGGGGTCCACGGCCCGTGCCGGGGGCGGCGGCAACTATCTCTCCAACGAGATCGCCTACCGCGCCACGCTGCTACGGGACCGGCTCGGGCTGCACGATGCGCTGCCGGGCGGGCATATCCACACGCCGGTACTGCAGTTCGGGGCGGGGAACACGGACCCGGCGACCGGGGCGATCACCGATCCGGAGTTCGTGCGGAACCGGGTGGACATCATCGCGCAGGTGAGGGCGATGGTGACGGTGGCGATGGACGCGGCAGCCGGTTCATAGCGTCGTAGAAGACGATTCACCCTCGTCCTCCGCGCCCTCCCCCTCGGTCTCCTCCCCCAACAGCTCCCGCGCCATCATCGTCGCCCCCGCCACCGCCCCCGGCATCAGGAACACCGCGACGAACGGGATCAGGAAGGAGAGGCCGAGGGGGGTGCCGAAGCCCCAGATCAGGGTCTTGCGGGAGCGGAGGAGGGTGAGGCGGGCGCGGAGGTCGATGCCTCGGCGTTGGAGGGCGACCGCCGTCAGCTCCTCCGTGAGGAAGAAGCCGGTGACGAAGAAGCCGATCACCGGGACGACCGTCTGGCCGATGAACGGGACGAAGCCCAGGGCGAAGAGGAGGACGCCCCACAGCACCGCGCGGACCAGGATGCGGAGGCTGTCGCGGGCCGAGATCCACAGGTCGCGCCAGAGCGGGAGGCCCGATTCGGGGGCCGTGCCGTCCGGGGAGACGTCCCGGTCGACCTTCTCGGAGAGGGTCTCGTAGAAGGGCTGGCCTATGAGGAGCGTGACGGCCGTGAACGTCAACACCGAGAGCAGCAGGGCCAGTACGAACAGCACCGCCGTGAGGAAGCCGCGGAACAGGCCCTGCCACGGGCTCGACCAGTCGTCCGCGAAGGGCGTCGTCCAGGTGACGAAGTCCTGGCCCCAGAGCGCCAGCGCGACCAGCGCCGCCACGTACAGGACCAGCGTGATCAGGCCGGGGATCAGCCCGAAACCGTAGTGCCTCCCGTGCCGCGCCATCCAGCGCTGGCCCTTCAGGAGATAGCCGAACCCCGCGCCAAGATCATGCATGGGGCGAACTCTACGGTTCGCCTCACTCCCGGTCGACACCGCTACGCACCCGCGTTCGACACCGCCACCACAACCCCCCGGTCCGCCGCCGGCGACACCGCCGCCGTCACCCGTACCGCCGTCGCCCGGGCCACCCGGCCCGCGCGGGAGGTCGCCGCGAGGAGGGCCGGCTGGACGCGTTCCAGGGCGGAGACCAGGAGTTCCTCGCCGGCGACCAGGACCGGGCCGGCCACCTTCGTGGTCGCCGCCGCGGCCTCCGTGAGGTCGGCGAGTGGGGGCAGGGCGGCCCGGATCACGTTCGCGCCCGCGGTCGCCGCCCGTTGCGCGAGGGCGACCTGGAACGGGAGCAGCGGAGCCAGCGCCGCCGTCAACGCCTCGGCCACGCGCCGGAGTTCGGGGGACGCGTCGGCCAGGGTGTCGGCCAGCGCGCGGATCGGCGGGGTGAGGGCCAGCAGGACGCCCGCGGCCACGCCCGCCGCCGCGGGCAGCAGCGGGGACGCCGCCTCGACCAGGTCGCCGAGTGCCGTGGCGAACTCCTCGACCGCCGGTTCCACCGCGTCCAGGACGGGCAGCAGGCTGTCGCCGAGCACGGTCAGCAGCGCCTGCGCCGGTGCGCTCACCGGGTGCACGGCCAGCGGGGCGCCGGTCGTGCCGAGCCGGGTCAGGGTGTCGACGATGCGGTAGAACGCCTCCTGGGCCTGCGGCGACGCGCTCGCCTCGGCCAGTTCGGCGGTGGTCTCGCGCAGGACCCGTAGCGCCTCCGCGCCCGAACCGTCGCGTGGATCAAGGGTGTTGATCGCGATCCTGGTGATGTTCCCGGCCGTGTCCAGGAGTTGGCCGGTGATGTCGGTGGTGCTGCGTGCCATCCGCAGCACCTCGTCCCTGCTGGGGATCGAAGGAATCGTTGCCATGGGACCTCCTCGCCGTACACGCTCGCCGCCCGGTACCGGTGACCTGTGCTCAGCATGCCCCCTCCCCGGCCCGGTGAATGCGCCATACGGGGCATCGACGACACCGACAACTTCCTGTTCACCGTTGAGTCGAACAGGTGCGGCTCGCCGTACCGATCTCTGGAACCAAAGAGGAGGTACGCGTGCGCACCATTGCCAGAGCCGTCCCCCCGAGACCTGTTCTGATCACCGCCGTCGCCCTGACCACCGCCGCCGGTTCGCTCCTGCTCCAGCCCCGCACGGCGGACGCCACTCCCCGGCCCGTCCCCCGCCGGGGTTCCGCGCCCGACCCGACCATCCGTGAGGGCTCCGGCCCCGACCGCTACGCCGGCCGCGCGCCCGCCACCGCCGCCCGCCGCGCTCTCACCGCCACCGTCCCGCGCACCGACCCCCGCCTCGGCTACCCGCGCCGCCAGGTCCTCTCCCCCGACCCGGCGAACCCCGCCGACACGTCCCTCAAGCTCGGCCTGATCCCGTACGACGCCCTCGCTCCGCGCCTGAACTCCCTCCAACAGCTGGGCGACCGGGTGAGTGTCGAGGTCGCGGGCGTCTCGGCCGGCGGGCACCGGCTCTACCTCGTCACGGTCACCGCCCCGGAGACCCCCGACCAGGCCACCGCCCAGGAACGGATGCGCGAGCTCATCGAGAACGCGCCCGCCTCCGCCGCCAAGTCCCCGGAGATCAAGGCCGGTTACAAGACCCCGGTGCTCTTCGACAACAACATCCACGGCGACGAACGCGAGGGCACCGACGCCTCCCTCGACCTCATCCAGCGGCTCGCCACCGCCAACGACACCAAGACGAAAGACCTGTTGGCGCACAGCCGCCTCTACTTCAACATCACCGCGAACCCGGACGGCCGTATCGCGGGCACCCGCGCGAACGCCAACGGCTTCGACCTGAACCGGGACTTGATCACCGCGTCCCAGCCCGAGACCCGCGCGATCCGCGCGCTCACGATCGACAAACAGCCCGCCGTCCTGCTCGACCTGCACGGTTACGTCAACGGCACGCTCATCGAGCCGACCACTCCCCCGCACGGCGAGAACTACGAGTACGACCTCTTCCTCAAGAACACCTACGCCAACGCCCTGGGCATGGAGACCGCCGTCAACGGCCTCGGCTACACACCGGCCAAGGACGGCGTCGAGCCCGTCCAGATCCCCTTCCGGGACCAGGCGGAGGGCTGGGACGACTGGCCCCCGGTCTTCACCCCGCAGTACGCGGCCTTCCAGGGCGCGGTGGCCGCCCACACGGTCGAGATCCCGCTCCAGGTCGACAACGCGGCCTACGACACCCTCCCCGCCGCCGAGCTGCACCGCCGCGCCGCGATCGACGTGGCCGTCGCGGGCGCCGCCATGCGCGCCACCCTCGACTTCGCCCGGTCCCACCGGACTTCCCTCATCGCCGACCAGATCGAGATGTTCCGGCGGGGCGCGGCGGGCGCCGAGCAAGTACCGGTGTCGGCGCGGACCGTCCCGGGGGTGCCGGGCATCGGCCCCGAGGACGTCTACACGACCGAATTCCCCCGCGCCTACACCATTGCGGCCGACACCGCGGGCGCCCGTCTCGTCGCGCACCTCGTCGCCAACGACGTCCGCGTGCTACGCGCGGCGACCGGCCCGTACGTCGTCGACATGCACCAGCCCAAACGCGGCCTGGCGAACGCCCTGTTGGCCGACGGCCGTGACATCAGCGGCAAGGTGACGGCGATGTACGACATCTCGGCCTGGAGCCTGGGCCGACTGTGGGGCGCCAAGGTCGAGCCCCTGCCCAGCCTCCCCACCTCACCCCTCACCACCGTCTCCGTCCCCTCCCCCGTCGCCCATGTCGCCCCGCACGGCGCCCTCCGCCTGCGCCTCACCGACCCGGCCGAGTTCGCGGCCCTCAACTCCCTTCTGCGGCAAGGGGTTCCGGTACGGCGGGCGGCGGACGGCAGCGCGATCGTGCCGGACACGCCCTCGGCGCGGGCGGGAGCGACCACGGCGGCCCAGGCGTACGACGTGGCGTTCGAGGCCACAACCCTCCCCGGCATCAAGGCACTTCACCCCGTCCGCGTCGCCGCCGCCGTCACGCCAGGTGAGTTGTTCGCGCTGCGGGAGATGGACTTCGACGTCACGCCCGTGTCGACGGACGTCCTGAACGCCGGTTTCGACTGGTCGAAGGCGGATGTGCTGTTCGTGTCCGCGGAGTTGGAGTACGGCGACCTGACCCCGACCGCCCGCACCGCCCTGGGCACCTTCCTCTCCGCCGGGCACGGACTCGTCGGCCGGGGCGTCACCGGCGCCGCGTTCGCCTCCGCGACCGGACAGCTGACGGCCACGCCCGTCGAGGGCACCGAGGAGGCCAACGGCGTTGTACGGGTGGTGAATTCGGGCCAGGTCACAGCGGGTGCCCCGCCCTACGGCTTCGTCTACGCGCCGGTGTGGTTCACCGGACTCGGCTCCGGAGTGCGCGTCGAGCAGTCGTACGCGACCGGGACTCCGCTCCTCGCCGGGCACTGGCGGACGCGGGCCGACGGGTCCGGCGGTCCCGCGGACGCGGCGGGGCGGCCCTCGGTCGTCAGTGGCCGACACGCCGTCCTGTTCGGCACGGAGCCCCTCTTCCGGGATCATCCCAAGGGGGAACTCCCGCAGGTCGGACGGGCGTTGTTCACCATGGCACACACGAACGACGGCACACGCGCAGGGGCACACGCGAGCAGCGGATCAGTCGAGGAGAGCAGATGACCCAGGAGATCCACGGCACCGTAGCCGACGGCTTCGAGACGGTGCGGGAGGAGTTCGCCGCGGTGGTGGCGGGCGAACGTGCCGATTATGAGGGCCAGTTGTGTGCATACCTACATGGTCGGCGGGTCGTCGACCTGTGGGCGGGGCCACCTGGTACCGACGGCGACTCGCTCTATGGCGTGTTCTCGTCCACGAAGGGCGCCGCGCATCTCGTGGTGGCGCTGCTCGTGCAGGACGGCACGCTGGAGCTGGACCGCAAAGTGACGTACTACTGGCCGGAGTTCGCGTCCGAGGGGAAAGGCGCGCTGACACTGCGCGAGCTGCTCGCGCACCGGGCGGGTCTGGTCGGCACGGACACCGGGTTCACGCTCGACGAGCTGGCCGACGACCGGGCGGTGGCCGAACGCCTCGCCGACCAGCGGCCGTTCTGGCGACCGGGCACGGTCTTCGGCTATCACGCCCTGGTGATCGGCGCGTTGACCGGCGAGATCGTCCGGCGGGCCACGGGCCGGTCGCTCCGGGACGTGCACGAGGAGAGAGTGCGCGCGCCGTACGGGCTGGACTTCTTCCTCGGGCTGCCGGCGGTGCACGAACCCCGATTCCGCACCGTCCAAACCCAGTTGTTGACCCCGGAGCAGGAGGCCGCGCGTGCGGCGGAGCCGTCCGGGCCGCACAGTCTCGCCGCGATCGCGTTCAACGAGCACGCGGCGCAGCCGACCGTCCTGGAGTCGCTGCCGAACGAACGGGTGATCCGGGCGAAGGGTCCCGCGTCGGTCGGCGGGGTGGCGTCGGCGCGCGGTCTCGCCGGGCTGTACGCGGCGGCGATCAGCGAGGTCGACGACAGGGCCGCGCTGTTGAAGCCGGACACGGCGGCGGAGTTCGGGCAGCTGCACTCCGTCGGGTACGACGTGGTGACCGGCACGCACCGGGCGTACGGCCTGGGTTTCCAGGCGACCGCGGACGCCGTGTACCCGTTCCTGGGCGCCGGCACGATCGGCCACAGCGGCGCGGCCGGCTCGCAGGCCTTCGCCGACCCCCGCAGCGGCCTGGCCTACGGCTACACCAGGCGCCGCTTCGCCTTCCCGGGCGGGGCGGCGGCGGAGAACGTGGGGCTGGTGCGGGCCGTGCACGGCGCGGCGCTGGCTCAGTGACAACGGTCGAGGCCGCACCCCGTATCAAGGGGTGCGGCCTCGTCGTAGCAACTGCTGCTGTCGGAAGAACTACAGCTTGACGATCATCTTGCCGGTGTTGTCCCCGCGCAGCTGGCCGAGGAACGCCTCCAGGTTGTTCTCGATGCCCTCGGCGACCGTCTCGCGGTACTTGAGCTCGCCGGAGGCCACCCACGCGCCGACCTCCTGGACGAACTGCGACTGCAGGTCGTAGTGGTCGCCGACCAGGAAGCCCTCGATGCGGCCGCGAGTCTGGATGAGGCGGCTGAGGTTCTTCGGGCCGGGGGCGGGCTCGGTGTTGTTGTAGACCGAGATCATGCCGCAGATCGCGATACGGCCGCGCTCGTTCAGGGAGCCGATCGCCGCTTCCAGGTGGTCGCCGCCGACGTTGTCGAAGTAGACGTCGACGCCGTCCGGGGCGGCCTCGCGGAGCTGCTTGGCGACCGGGCCGTTCTTGTAGTTGAAGGCCGCGTCGAAGCCGTACTCCTCGACGAGGAGCTTGACCTTCTCGTCGGAACCGGCGGAGCCGATGACCCGGGAGGCGCCCTTGAGCTTGGCGATCTGGCCGACCTGGCTGCCCACGGCACCCGCGGCGCCGGAGACGAAGACCGAGTCGCCCTCCTTGAAGGACGCGGTGCGCAGCAGGCCGGCGTAGGCGGTGAGGCCGGTCATGCCGAGGACGCCGAGGTAGGTGGAGAGCGGGGCGAGGTCGGGGTCGACCTTGACGGCGCCCTTGGCGTCGATGGTCGCGTACTCGCGCCAGCCGCCGAAGTGCAGGACGTGGTCGCCGGCCGCGAAGCCCTCGGCGTTCGACTCGACGACCTCGCCGACCGCGCCGCCCTGCATGACCTTGCCGAGCTCGAAGGGGGCCGTGTACGACTTGGCGGCGCTCATGCGGCCGCGCATGTACGGGTCGACCGAGAGGTACTTGTTCCGCACCAGCACCTGGCCCTCGGCTGGGGCCCGGGTCTCGGTCTCCACCAGGGCGAAGTCCTCGGGCTTCGGCCAGCCGACCGGGCGGCTGAGCAGGTGCCATTCGCGGTTGATCATCACAAGCGCCTTTCGTAGTGCAGGGGGCCGTGCGGGGTGGTTCGCATACTGCCGAATACTTCAGTACCTGAAACAACCATGCGCCTGAATATTTCATGATGTCAAGTAACGGGGTACTCTGCGTCCATGGCCACACCCGAAAAGACGCGCCGCTCCGACCCCGTGACCATGGAGGTCGTCGAGCTGATCGGCGACGTCGTGGCGCGGTTCTACGCGGACTACGAGGAGGCGGCGGGCGACCACGCGCTGACCGGGGCGCAGGCCAGGCTGCTCAGCCTGCTGTCCCTGGAGCCGCTGCCGATGCGCAAGCTGGCGCGGAAGCTGAAGTGCGAGCCGTCGAACGTCACGGGGATCGTGGACCGGCTGGAGACCCGCGGCCTGGTGGAGCGCCGCCCCGACCCCGCCGACCGCCGCGTGAAGCTGGCGGCGGCCACGGACGAGGGGCGCCGGGTGGCCCGCAGCCTGCGGGAATCGCTGCGGTTCGCCCGCGAACCGCTGGCCGGGCTGTCGGACGAGGAGCGGCTGGCGTTGCGGGGGCTGCTGCGGCGGATGCTGGAGGTCTGAGCCGGGCCACCCACGGGCGTCCGGGCCGGGCGGCTCAGCGACACCACTCAGACTCTAGGAACACCACCACAGGATCTGCTCGCAGGTCTCCGAGGGCGACGGTGTCGGGCTCGGGTCCGAGGACGACGGGTCCGAGGACGGGGTGGTGGTCGTCGGGTCCGTCGAGGACGTGGACGCGGGGGACGTGGCGCCGCCGCTGCCTGCCGTCGGGGTGCGTGACTCCTTGGGGTCCTTCGTTTCCTTCGCGGACTTGGACGGCGACGCCAACGGGGATCCCGAGGCGTCCGGGGATGCCGTGCCCGCGCTGGTTCCGACGGTCTTCGTGACGTCCAGGGGCTCGGCCGTCTCGCTCGCCTCCGAGTCCGACCCGCCCTCCGCCGAGGCGCCCGGCGCCGCGGACCTCTGGCTGGAGAACGGCGCGTCGGTGCCCAGCTCTGCCAGACTCAGGCCGCCCGCCGCCAGTACGAAACCGGCCGTTATGAGAAGCACCCGGCGGCGCCGCCTCCGGTGTGCCGCGGCCTTGCGATCGCGACGGCTCGCGCTCGCCACGTCCGGGCTCTCGGCATCGTCGTCGCCGTCCCCGTCGTCCCGGATCGCGACAAGGGCGCTGTCATCCCGGCCGCGCCCGCGATTCCTCCGCCGTGCGGCGCGCCCCTGGTGTTCGTCGTCCTCGTCATCCGGACTCCCGGTGTCCCCGTCACCGTCCGCGACCGGGTGCCGGGCGCTGTCGCCACGTTCGCGCCCGCGATTCCTCCGCCGCGCGGCGCGCCCCTGGTGCTCGGCGCCGTCGGCGTCTTCCTCGTGGCCGCCCGCGCCCTCGTGCGGGGCGCCGTCCGTTTGCGGGTGCGCGTCAACTCCGCGCGCGTGGGCGTGAGTTGAGTCGGCGGGCACTTCGGCTGATGCGCCGCACCCCGGGCACGCGAGGGCGCCGTTCAGGTGCCGGCCGCAGGGGTGGCAGTAGTCCATGACGCGGGAAGACTAAGTTCCTCACAGGTGACGTTCATAGTCACGCCTGTGAAAGTTGTGTAGGGACGCGGCGGGAAACGACAAGAATCGACACGAACCGACGCGGCCGAGCGGCAGGCCGACCGCGTCTCTTGCCGAAACCGTTACGCGTTCGACCCATTGACACCCCCGCCCCGCCGTCTTTACTGTCTGCCCAGCATTTCGAACGTGATCCGATATTTCGAACAGCACCGAAGAGCACAGGGGGCATCTGCCGTGCGCATCACGGGAATCAGTACGCACGTGGTCGGGACGCCATGGCGCAATCTGACGTACGTCCAAGTGCACACCGACGAGGGCGTCACCGGCGTCGGCGAGACCCGGATGCTGGGCCACACCGATGCGCTGATCGGTTACCTGCGCGAGGCCGAGGCAAACCACATTCTCGGTTCCGACCCGTTCGCGGTGGAAGACCTCGTACGCCGGATGAAGTACGGCGACTACGGGCGCGCGGGTGAAATCGTCATGTCCGGCATCGCCGTGATCGAGATGGCGTGCTGGGACATCAAGGGCAAGGCCCTCGGCGTGCCCGTGTGGCAGCTGCTCGGCGGCAAGGTCACCGACAAGGTGAAGGCGTACGCGAACGGCTGGTACACCACCGAGCGGACCCCGGAGGCCTATCACAAGGCCGCCCAGGGGGTCGTCGAGCGCGGGTACAAGGCCCTGAAGATCGACCCCTTCGGCACCGGGCACTTCGAGCTCGACCACGAGCAGACCCTGTACGCGGTCTCCCTGATCGAGGCCGTGCGGGACGCGATCGGTCCGGACGCCGAGCTGATGCTGGAGATGCACGGCCGGTTCTCGCCGTCGACCGCCGTACGGCTGGCGCACGAACTCGCGCCGTTCAAGCCCGCGTGGCTGGAGGAGCCGGTCCCGCCGGAGAACCTGAAGGCGCTGGAGAAGGTCGCCGCGAAGGTGGACATCCCCATCGCGACGGGTGAGCGCATCCACGACCGGATCGAGTTCCGCGAGCTGTTCGAGAGCCAGGCCGTCGACATCATCCAGCCCGACGTCGGTCACATCGGCGGCATCTGGGAGACCCGGAAGCTGGCGGCGACCGCCGAGGCGCACTACGTCCTCGTCGCCCCGCACAACGTAGGCGGACCGGTGCTGACCGCCGCCTCGCTCCAAGTCGGCTTCTCCTCGCCGAACTTCAAGATCCTGGAGCACTTCAACGACTTCGCGGACGCCGACATCAAGAAGGTCGTCAAGGGCGCCCCGCAGGTGATCGACGGCTACTTCCACCTCTCGGACGCGCCCGGTCTCGGCGTCGAGCTGGACGTCGACGCGGCGGCCGAATTCCCGCAGCAGCAGGCCCGGTTCGACCTCTGGGCGGACGGCTGGGAACAGCGCAAGCCGAAGGGTTCGAAGTGAGCACCGCGGTCGTCATCGAGGCACCGGGCGAGCACCGGCTGGCCTCGCACGAGCCGCGGCAGCCGGACGCGGGCGAGGCGCTGGTACGCGTCCACGCGGTCGGCATCTGCGGCAGCGACCGCGAGGTGTACCAGGGCAACAGGCCCGAGGGTTACGTCCGTTACCCCCTCACCCCGGGCCACGAGTGGTCTGGCACGGTGGAGGCGGTCGGCACGGGCGTGCCCGCAACTCTCCTGGGCCGCAAGGTCGTTGGCGAGGGCTTCCGCAACTGCCAGGTCTGCGACCGCTGCCACGCGGGCGAGACGACCCTGTGCACGGCGGGCTACGAGGAGACCGGCTTCACCCAGCCCGGCGCGATGGCCGCCACCCTCACGCTGCCCGCCCGGCTCCTCCATGTCCTCCCGGACGAGGCCGACTTGACGGCCGCGGCACTGCTGGAACCGGCGGCCTGCATCGCGGCGGCGGCACTGAAGGCGAACGCGCGGCCGGGTGAGCGGGTCGCGGTGGTCGGTACCGGCACGCTCGGGATGTTCGCGGTGCAGTTCCTGAAGGCTGGCTCCCCCGCCGAGTTGCTCGTGGTGGGCACCCGGCCCGACCGCGCGAAACTGTCGAAGGACTTCGGCGCGAGCCGATTCCTCACCAGGGACCAGGAGTTGCCCGACGACTTCGACGTCGTGATCGAGACCGCCGGGTCCGCGTCCGCCGCGCGCACCGCCGCCTCCCTGCTCCGGCGCGGCGGACGCCTGGTCCTCACCGGTATCCCCGCGCCGGGCGCCGAAGGTCTCGACCCCACCGATCTCGTCGTACGGCAGCTGGAGGTGCACACCGTCTTCGGGGCACCGCCGGACGCCTGGGCGCACACGGTGCGGGTCTTCGGGGCGGGCTTGCTCGACCCCCTCCCCCTCGTCACCCATGAGCTGCCGCTCGCCGAGTTCCCGCAGGCCATCGAGCTGGTGGGGTCCGGCGATCCGAAGGTCGGCAAGGTGCTGCTGCGGCCGTAGGAAACCCAAGCCGTACGCCGGCACGGGGTGTCCTGACCACCCCGTGCCGGCGTACCACCAGAGTCTTTTTCTACCCCGAGCCGCGAACCTCGTCCGAAATACCGAACGCGAAGGACAGCAAGTGACCGACACCGCCACGGCAGCCCGCAGGCCCGGGGAGCAGGCCCTCTCCGCGCTCGGCCTGGGCGCGCCCGCCCTCGACCCCGCCGACGCCTCCACCCACACCTTCCCGGACGGCGGTCGCTGGCGCACCGAGATCCCCTCGTGCGAGGGGCCCGAGGCGCTGGCGGTCATCCTCAAGGAGTCCTCGCGCCTGGACGTGCCGATCCACCGGATCAGCCAGGGCAGCGGTGTCTGGATGCTGACCGACGCCGAGATCACCGAGATGGTCGAGGCCACCGCCGAACGCGACATCGAGCTCTGCCTGTTCACCGGGCCGCGCGGGACGTGGGACATCGGCGGCTCGGTCCGTTCCGACTCGCGTGGCGGGGGTCTGCGTGCCCGGGGCCACGACGCGGTCGCCGGGTGCATCGAAGACGCCGTGCGGGCAACGGAGTTGGGCGTCAAGTGCCTGCTCGTCGCGGACGAGGGCGTGCTGTGGACGTTGCACCGGGCGCGGGTGGCGGGCATCATCCCCGGCGACACAACACTCAAGGTCTCGGCGCTGATCGGTCCCGTCAACCCGGCGGCGTACGCGGTGTACGAACGCCTGGGCGCGGACTCGCTCAACGTGCCCAGCGATCTGACGCTGGATCACCTGACCGAGATCCGGCGGGTGTCGGCCGCCCCCATGGACATGTACATCGAGGCGCCGGACGACCTCGGTGGCTACATCCGGATGTACGAGGTCGCGGAACTGATCCGCCGAGGCGCCCCCCTGTACCTGAAGTTCGGCCTCTCCAAGGCCCCCGGCATCTACCCGTGGGGCACCCACCTGCGCGACGTCACCCTCGACACGGCGCGCGAGCGGGTCCGCCGGGGCCGGCTGGCCCTGGACCTCCTCGCGAGGCACGGCGCGGACGGGGACATGGCGCCCCTCGGCACGAGGTTGCCGGGCTCCCTCCACCGTTTCCCGACCGAGAGTGCCACCGACTGACCACTGGGGTCCGCAGGCCGCCTGTGGCTGGTCGCGCAGTTCCCCGCGCCCCTGAAAACCCGGGCCGGTACTTAAGGGGCGCGGGGAACTGCGCGCTCAACCCCCACCGAACCCGCACCAACGCACAACCGGCATCACCCGCCCGCACCTCTCGAACACAGTCCCGCTTCCGAAGGGGCGCGAGGAACTGCGCGACCAGCCCCCACCGGGCCCGCACCACACAACACAACCGGCACCACCCCGCACCCGCACCACCGAACCCCGCATCCTGAACCACCCCCACGCTCGCTGCACCTCTCAACGACGAGAAGAATGAGGCCAGTTCACATGCGCATCCGCAGAAGTCGCGCCCTCCCCCTCATAGCCGGCGCCGCCACCCTCGCCCTGACCCTGTCCGCCTGCGGCCAGAGCGGCTCGGGCGGCAGCAAGGAGAAGGAGAGCAGCGCCAAGGGCGGCACGATCGGCATCGCGATGCCGACGAAGTCCTCCGCGCGCTGGATCTCCGACGGCAACAACATGGTCAAGGACCTCAAGACCAAGGGCTACAAGACCAAGCTGGTCTACGGCGAGGACGACCCGGACACCCAGGTCTCGCAGATCGAGAACATGATCACCCAGGGCGTCAAGGGCCTGATCATCGCGGCGATCGACAACAAGTCCCTGAACAACGTGCTCCAGGAAGCCGCCGCCGCGAAGATCCCGGTCATCGCCTACGACCGCCTCATCCTCGGCACCAAGAACGTCGACTACTACGCCTCGTTCGACAACGAGAAGGTCGGCACCCTCCAAGGCACGTACATCGCCGAGAAGTTGGGGCTGACCACCGGCAAGAAGGGCCCCTTCAACATCGAGCTGTTCGCCGGCTCGAACGACGACAACAACACCAAGTACTTCTTCGACGGCGCGATGAAGGTGCTCCAGCCGTACATCGACAAGAAGGAACTGGTCGTCAAGTCCGGCCAGACCGCGCTCAACAAGGTCACCACCCTGCGCTGGGACGGCACCACCGCGCAGAACCGCATGGAGGACATCCTCACCGGCTCGTACAAGACCGGCCGGGTCGACGCGGTGCTCTCGCCCTACGACGGCATCTCCATCGGCATCCTGTCCGCACTGAAGTCGGACGGCTACGGCACCTCCGCCAAGCCGCTGCCGGTCATCACCGGCCAGGACGCCGAACTGGCCTCGGTGAAGTCGATCATCGCCGGTGAGCAGACGCAGACCGTCTACAAGGACACCCGGCAGCTCGCCAAGGTCGCGGACACCATGATCGACGACGTGCTCAACGGCAAGACGCCGCAGACCAACGACACCAAGACCTACGACAACGGCACCAAGGTCGTCCCCGCCTACCTGCTGCAGCCGGTGAGCGTCGACAAGACGAACTACGAGGACGTGCTGGTCAAGGGCGGGTACTACACGGCCGCGCAACTCAAGTAAGTCCGCGGCCCGTTACCCACCCCACACTTGATTGGTAGGCACGACCATGGCGGGACCCGTCCTGGAAATGCGCTCGATCGTCAAGACCTTTCCCGGCGTCAAGGCGCTGTCGGACGTCACGTTGACGGTCCGTCAGGGCGAGGTCCACGCCATCTGCGGTGAGAACGGCGCCGGGAAGTCCACCTTGATGAAGGTGCTCTCCGGCGTCCATCCGCACGGCAGTTACGAGGGCGACATCCTCTTCGAAGGGGAAGAGTGCCGCTTCCGCGACATCCGGGCGAGCGAGCAGCGCGGCATCGTGATCATCCACCAGGAGCTGGCGCTGGTGCCGTTCCTCTCCATCGCGGAGAACATCTTCCTCGGCAACGAGCACGCCACGCGCGGGCTCATCAACTGGAACGAGACGCTGCGGCACGGCACCGAACTGCTGCGCCGGGTGGGCCTGAGCGACCACCCGGAGACCCGCGTCGCCGACATCGGCGTGGGCAAGCAGCAGCTGGTGGAGATCGCGAAGGCGCTGTCGAAGAAGGTGAAACTGCTCATCCTGGATGAGCCGACGGCGGCCCTGAACGACGAGGACAGCGGCAAACTCCTCGACCTCATCCTGGAGTTGAAGAAGCAGGGCATCACCTGCATCATCATTTCGCACAAGCTGAACGAGATCCGCAAGGTCGCCGACTCGGTGACGATCCTGCGCGACGGCCGCTCCATCGAGACCCTCGACGTGAAGGCGCCGGAGACCACCGAGGAGCGGATCATCTCCGGCATGGTCGGCCGCGACCTCGACCACCGCTTCCCCGAACGCACCCCGCACGAGGGCGAGCCCGAGGCGGCACCCGCCCTGGAGATCCGCGGCTGGACCGTGTTCCACCCGATCGACCAGCAGCGCAAGGTAGTTGACGATGTGTCAATAAATGTGCGCAGGGGCGAGATCGTCGGCATCGCCGGACTCATGGGCGCCGGCCGCACCGAACTCGCGATGAGCGTCTTCGGCCGCTCCTACGGCCGCTACGCCGGCGGCACGGTCCTCAAGGACGGCGCGGAGATCCGTACCAAGTCCGTCGCGGAGGCGGTCGGCCACGGCATCGCGTACGTCACCGAGGACCGCAAGCACTACGGCCTCAACCTCATCGACACGATCAACCGGAACATCTCGCTGGCCGCCCTGAACAAGGTCTCCCGGCGCGGAGTCGTCGACGAGCAGGAGGAGCGGCAGGTCGCCGAGCGGTACCGCAAGTCGATGAACATCAAGGCGCCGACGGTCTTCGAGCCGGTGGGCAAGCTGTCCGGCGGCAACCAGCAGAAGGTCGTCCTCAGCAAGTGGATCTTCGCCGGTCCCGAGGTGCTGATCCTGGACGAGCCCACCCGCGGTATCGACGTGGGCGCCAAGTACGAGATCTACACGGTCATCGACCAACTCGCCGCCGAGGGCAAGGCGGTGGTCTTCATCTCCTCCGAACTGCCGGAGCTGCTCGGCATGTGCGACCGCATCTACACGATGGCGGCGGGCCGGCTGACCGGTGAGGTGCCCCGGGCCGAGGCCACGCAGGAAGTGCTGATGCGCCAGATGACGAAGGACAAAGAGGTAACGCGATGAGCACGGACGTGACCGCCAAGAGCCCGGCCCCCGCGCCGCCGGGCGGGAGCGGATCGGCCGCGGGCGGCGGCCTGTTGCAGCTGATGCTGGACGGCCTGCGGCGCAACATGCGCCAGTACGGCATGCTGATCGCCCTCGGTCTGATCGTGATCCTCTTCGAGGTGTGGACCGGCGGGGACCTGCTGCTGCCGCGCAACGTCTCCAACCTGGTGCTGCAGAACAGCTACATCCTGATCCTCGCGATCGGCATGATGATGGTCATCATCGCCGGGCACATCGACCTGTCGGTCGGTTCGCTGACGGCGTTCGTGGGCGCCTTCGCGGCGGTCCTGATGGTCAATCACCAGGTGCCGTGGCCCGTCGCGTTGGTGCTGTGCCTGCTGATGGGCGCCGTCGCGGGCTCCGTACAGGGGCTGTTGATCGCCTACGCGGGCATACCGTCCTTCATCGTCACCCTCGCCGGGATGCTGCTCTTCCGCGGCCTCACGGAGATCCTGCTCCAGGGCCAGACGCTGGGCCCCTTCCCCAACGGCCTGCAGAAGATCGGCAACGGCTTCCTGCCCGCGGTCGGCCCGAACACCAACTACCACAACCTCACGCTGCTGTTGGGCCTCGCGATGGTCGCCGCGGTGGTGTGGCAGGAGGTGCGCGACCGGCGCCGGCAGCTGGAGTTCTCGCTCGACGTGCCGCCGGTGAAGCTGTTCCTGCTCAAGCTGGTGGCGATCGTCGCCGCGATCGTCTGGCTGACCATGCTGCTCGCCAGCTACAACGGCGCGCCGGTCATCCTGATCATCCTCGGTGTCCTGGTGGTCGGTTACGGCTACGTGATGCGCAACACCGTCTTCGGCCGCCACATCTACGCGATCGGCGGCAATCTGCCGGCCGCGAAGCTGTCCGGCGTCAAGGACAAGCGCGTCAGCTTCCAGGTGTTCCTGAACATGGGCGTGCTCGCGGCCCTGGCGGGTCTGGTGGTCACCTCCCGCCTCAACGCGGCCTCGCCGAAGGCCGGTGACGGCTTCGAACTGGAGGCCATCGCCTCCTCGTTCATCGGTGGCGCGTCCATGAGCGGCGGTGTCGGCACGGTTCTCGGTGCCATCATCGGCGGTCTGGTCCTCGGCGTGCTGAACAACGGCATGAACCTCCTCAGTGTCGGCACCGACTGGCAACAGGTCATCAAGGGCCTCGCCCTGCTGGCCGCGGTCGGCTTCGACGTGTGGAACAAACGCAAGTCCGGTTCGTAAGTCCAGATTGGGCCCCGCACGTCTGTCGTTCGCACAGCACGGCGGGGCCCCTTCCATGTGCAGGAGCCGCTCAATGGAACTGAACAGACGCACGGTCATTGCGGGTGCGGCGGCAGCGGGTATCGCCGCGAGCGCACTCGGTACGGGTACGGCGCAGGCAGCGAGCTCGGGAGGCGGCAAGAAGCCCGTGAAGGAACTCTTCGGCACCCTCGCCGACGGGACGAAGGTCTACCGCTGGTCGCTGGCCAACGGCGGCACCCGCCTGAAGGTCCTCTCCTACGGCGGCATCGTCCAGTCGCTCGAACTCCCGGACCGGCACGGCAAGTACGCCAACGTGTCGCTCGGCTACGACAACCTCGCCGCGTACGTCGCCGGCACCACGTTCTTCGGCGCGACCATCGGCCGGTACGGAAACCGCATCGCCAAGGGCCAGTTCACCCTCGACGGCAAGGCGTACCAGCTCTCCGTCAACGACGGCGTGAACAGCCTGCACGGCGGGGCCAAGGGCTTCAACACGAAGGTCTGGGACATCGAACCCTTCACCAAGGGCTCCGACGTCGGCCTCTACCTCCACTACACCAGCGTGGACGGCGAGATGGGCTACCCCGGCACCCTCAAGACGAAGGTGACCTTCACCCTCACCAAGCACGGCGACTGGCGGATCGACTACGAGGCCACCACCGACAAGCCGACGGTCGTCAACCTCACCAACCACACGTACTTCAACCTCGCGGGCGAGGGCAGCGGCGGCATCTACGACCACGAACTCTCCATCGCCGCGAGCCGGTACACGCCCACCGACTCGGGGCTGATCCCCACGGGTGAGCTGGCGAAGATCGCGGGCACCCCCTTCGACTTCCGCAAGGCCAAGCCGATCGGGCGGGACATCCGGGCCGGGCACCCGCAGCAGGTCACGGCCAAGGGCTTCGACCACAACTGGGTGCTGGACAAGGGAGTTACGGCGAAGCCCGAGCACATCGCGACGCTGCGGGACCCGGCGTCCGGGCGGACGTTGAAGATCTCCACGGACCAGCCGGGGCTGCAGTTCTACTCGGGCAACTTCCTGGACGGCACGCTGATCGGCACGTCCGGTCGCACCTACCGGCAGGGCGACGGACTGGCCCTGGAGACCCAGCACTTCCCGGACTCCCCGAACGAGCCGTCGTGGCCGACGACGGTGCTTCGCCCCGGTCAGACGTACCGGACGACGACAATCCACTCGTTCGGCGCGTAAGCGCTTCGCTGGACAGGCCGTGGGGAGCTGCGGGTCCGTCGTGGCTGGTCGCGCAGTTCCCCGCGCCCCTTGGGGGCGCGACCCCTCGCCGGGGTTTCTGAACTCACACGAATTTCACACAGGTTGAACAGCGCCACTCGCGTCCCCGTATTGATGGGTGGCCCGTGCTCCCCCGCGCGGGCCACCCAAGACGACGGGCCCGGTCGTCCCCGCCGGGCCCGCCTTCATACGGAGGTTCCATTGGCCGACTCCAACGTCACCTCGCTGTTCCGCAGTACGGCGGCGCACAGCCCGTCGATGGCAGCGCTGGCGCGTGAGAGCGACGGCACCGGCCCCGTGGACTTCTGTATTCCGTGCAACCCGTACTTCCCCACCCCCGCCATGTTCGACGAGATGGCGGCCCGGTTGCGCGAGATCATCACGTACTACCCGAGCAGCGCCGACACCATCACGGCCGAGCTCTGCAACCTGCTCCAACTCCCCCCGAGCTGCGTCGCGATGGGCAACGGTTCCACCGAACTGATCACCTGGATCGACCACTTGATGGTCCGCGAGTCCCTCGCCATCCCCGTCCCCACGTTCGGCCGCTGGACCGACCAGCCCATGGAGACCGGCAAGCGGGTCGACATGTTCCCGCTCCAGGAGTCCAGCGGCTTCGCCCTCGACCTCACGCAGTACGCCGAGTTCATCCGCAAGCGCAACACCAAGGTCGCGGTCATCTGCAACCCGAACAACCCCGACGGCGGCTTCATCCACAAGCAGGCCCTCGTCCAGTTCATGGACGCGATGGCCGACCTCGACCTCATCATCATCGACGAGTCCTTCCTGGAGTTCGCGGACGCCGAGGTCGAACCGAGCGTCGTACAAGAGGCGATGCTCCGCCCCAACGTGGTCGTCCTGCGCAGCCTCGGCAAGAACTTCGGCCTGCACGGCATACGGTTCGGCTACCTCGTCGCGAACCCCGCCCTGGCCGGCCGCATCCGCTCGATGCTCCCCAAGTGGAACCTCAACGCCTTTGCCGAGCATGTGGTGTTCATCCTCAAGGAGCACGGCGCGGAGTACGCGCAGAGCCTCCAGCAGGTGCGCCGCGACCGGCTCGACATGGCGAGCCATCTCTCCGCGCTGCCCGGCCTGACGGTCTATCCGTCACAGGGCAACTTCCTCTTCGTACGCCTCCCCGTCGGCGCCGAAGGCACGGTGGTCCGGGACCGGATGCTGACCGAGCACCGCATCCTCGTCCGTGAGTGCGGCAACAAGATCGGCTCGTCCAGCCGCTTCCTGCGGCTCGTGGTGCGCCCCCAGACGGACGTGCGTCGCCTGGTGTCCGGCATGGAACAGGTGCTCTACGGGACCAGGAGGGGAGCCGCCGTACCCGAGCTGAGTACAGGGACCAACTACAGCTCGGGTACGGCGGCCGTGGACCGCCTGGTCGGGGCGACGAACGGGGCGGGCATGCAGAACCTCGCCGCGCAGGCGCTCCTCGGTACGGGGACGTCGGGGGTCGGCATGCCGATGCCCGTGCCGACGCCGATGCCGGTGCCGGTGCCTGCGGTGGCTCAGATGCCGATGCAGCCTCAGCCGGTGCCCATGCCCATGCAGGTGCCCCAGCCGCAGCTTGTGCCGCAGCCCCAACAGCCTCAGCCCCAGCCGCAGTTCGAGCCGATGGTGGCCGCCGCGCAGGTTCAGCAGATGCCGATGCAGCAGATGCAGCAGATGCAGATGCCGCAGCAGATGCCTCAGCAGCAGCCCTTCGGCGTCCCGGCGCCCGCACCGGCGCCCATGCCCCCGCAGGGGCCTACGCCTACCGGTGTGCCTGCGCGTAACGGGCTTACCGCCGCGCAGGTTCGGGGGGCTACCAGTCCCAACGGGATGCAGAACCTTGCGCCGGCGCCTGCGACTGGGTGGCCCAATGCCCAGGCCCAGGCTCAGAGTTGGCCCAATGCCGCGGGGATGGGGCAGGCCGGCTGATCTCCGTTGCCGGGTGCGGGGTGCGCTGTGGCTGGTCGCGCAGTTCCCCGCGCCCCTAAAGGGAGTTGGCCCTAACGGCATTTACGAGCGAGGCTCCCAGCGGTAGCGCGTGACAACCCTGCACCTCGAAGCCTGCCTTCTCCAGCAGGCGCCCGTAATGGGCCTCGTCGCGTTCTTGGCCGCCCACGTTGCAGAGCATGTGGACGTCCCAGGCCACTGCCGTCGGGGTGGGCAACAGGCGTTCCACCACCAGGAGTTGGGTGCCCGGGCGCATCGCCTCCGCACACCTGCCGAGGATCGTGAGGCAGCGGTCGTCGTCCCAGTCATGGAGGACTCGGGAGAGGAGGTAGACGTCTCCTCCCTCCGGTACGGAACGGGTGAAGTCGCCGGCTACGAAGGAGCAGCGTTCGGTGAGTCGGGTGCGGGCGGCTTCCAGGGCGCCGGGGCGTTCGTAGAGGACGCCCTCCAGGTGGGGGTGGGCCCGGAGCAACCGGCCCAGCAGCGCGCCGTTTCCGCCGCCCACGTCCACCACTCGTCGCGCCTTCGAGAAGTCGATCAGCGTGGGAACCGGGGTGAACATCTCCGCGCTGGCCGCCATCGAGCGGTGGAACAGGCTGCCCAGTTCGGGGTGTTCGGCGAAGTAGGCGAAGTGGTGCCGGCCGTTGCGGTGGGCGAAGGCTTCCTCGCCGGTGCGTACGGAGTGGGTCAGGCCCGCGAAGGAGTCGTAGAACGGGCCCGCGTAGAGCTGGGCCAGGGGCTTCAGGGAGAACTCCGTCGCTGTGCGCAGGGGTTGGCCCGCCGCCGTGAGGTGGTAGGTGTCGTCCGATGCCGTCAGCAGGCCCAGCGTCGTCAAGTAGCGGAGCAGGCGGCGTAGCGCGTCGGGGTGCGTCGAGGTGAGGGTTGCCAGCCGCTCCGCCGACATGCCGGGGTGGTCCGCCAAGTGGTCCGCGATGTTCAACTCGGCCATCGTTGCCACCGCTTGGGTGGCCCAGGCTCCGGTCATCACGGTGAGCAGGGTTGTTGTCGGGTCGGGGAGGGGCAAGTGGCGGCCGGGGAGGCGGAGTTCGAAGCGGCGGTGGGTGGTGGTGCGGTGGTAGAGGACGGTGACGTTCTCGTGGCCGTTGTAGCCGCCGCCGTCGGGGACCGCGCCGCCCCGCTCCTGGAGGAGGAGCCGTAGACCTGCGGGGACCACCGGGCCGGGGGCCGTGACCGCGAAGGCGTGGTGGGACTCGTGTTCCGCCTCGCGTTCGTCGGCGGCCACCGCCTCCAGTGCGGACTCCGGGGCCACCGGGAGCGCGAAGATCTCCACGCTGCGTCCCCCGACCGCCACGTGCACGATGCCCACCGGGATCTCGGCGAGTTCCGGGCCGTAGCGGCGGGCCAGGCGGTCACGGACCACGACGCTGGGGGTCACCGGGCCCGGTTCGAAGCCGAGGCGGCGGAGTTCCTCGCAGAGGCCGTCGAGGGAGTCCGGGAAGACCAGGACGGCGGTGTGGTCGAAGACCAAGTGGCGGGAGACGTCCGCCCGTTCGGCCGACGTGAGGGCCGGGAGGAGTTCGGCCAGGACCTTGTCCGTGTCGTGGGTTTCGACGTAGGCCGCCGCGCGCTCGATGCGTGCTACGTCGGCTGCGGCGAGGCGTGCCTGTACGACGGGGAGGTTCATGAAGGGGTTCCCGGTGAATCGTGGGGACGGGCGGCGGGAGACGGGCGAGCGGGAGACGGGGTCAGATGCCCGTGTAGTTCTCGGCGAAGAAGTCCTGGTGCGTGCGGGACGTCCGCAGGCTGTCCAGGCGGGCGTACTGGAGCGCGCGGCCGTAGCGGGCATGGGCCTCGACGGTGTTCTCGGCGTCCTCGGCGGACGGGCCGTGCAGCAGGCCGCTCATCCAGTGCGAGAACTCGTGGGCCCGCCAGACGCGCGGCAGACAGTCGGACGCGTAGCGGGCGAGGTCGCTCTCGTCGGCGTGCTTGAGCGCCAACACCAGCGCCTGGGCGAGGCGTTCGGCCTGGAGTACGGCGAGATTGGCACCCTTCGCGGCCGAGGGGCTGATGAGGCCGGCGGCGTCGCCCGCCAGCCAGAGTCGCCCCTCGCCGGGGGTGTCGAGGACATCGGACCGCAGATCCACGACCGCCTTCTCCAGGACCGGACCGTCCTTGAGCTGACCGAACTCGTCGACACGGAACCGGGTTTCCAGTTCGGCCCAGATCCGGTCCTCGCTCCAGTCGGCAGGATCGGTTCCGCGCGGGCACTGGAGGTAGTAGCGGGTGACCGTCGCCGTGCGGGCCATGTGCCCGGCGAATCCCCGTTCGTGCAGGGCGTATCCGACGGCTTCCATGCTCGGCGGGGCCTCGACCAGGACCGCGAGCCAGCTCACGCCGTGGTCCCAGCGGGCGGTACGCGTCCCGTGGGCGGTCATGGTCGCGCGGGCGACTCCCCGGTGTCCGTCGCACCCGGCGACGTAACACCCGACGAAGTCCGTGCCGTCGGACGTCCGTACCCGGCCGCCCTCGGAGATCTCCTCGACCTCCGTGTCGAAACGGATCTCGCCGCCGCGTCGGAGGTACTCGGCGAGGAGGTCCCGTACCAACTCCTGCTGGGGGTAGACCGTGTGCACCTCCCCGCGCCCCAACTCGCCGTAGTCGAGGGTGAATTCACCCTGCTCGCTACGGAAGAGGCAGGTCCGGTGGGTGTGGCCCTTGGCCAACATCCCGTCCGCGAGGCCGTGTTGGGTGAGGACGCGGACCGAGTGGGCGGCCAGGAATCCCGCTCTGGCCCGCCCTTCCACCGCCTCGCGTCCGCGCCGTTCCAGGATCACGCAGTCGATGCCACGGTCCAGCAGCAGGTTCCCCAGGACGAGCCCCGCCGGGCCTGCCCCGACGATCACCACCCCGGTCCGTACTCCGGTCCGCGCCCCGGAGTCGAATCGTTTCCCCACATCCACCCCTGATCTTGCTTTTTCGGCCAAGGGGTTTCATATCAGCCAGATCAGGGTGATGAGGAATCGAAAGCGGCTTCTTAGCCCATAAGGGCCAACTGGGCATATGTCACTGGCCGTTGACTCGGTCGTCAGTGGTCGTTGTCCAGGTGCAGCTTGAGCAGGTCAACGCCGTAGTCACCGGCGTTGGGGGTGCGGATGATGGTATGGATGTGCTGCTGGGTCGGCGTTCCATTGGGACCCCCCATTCCACCCTTTGTTCCGTACGCCAGCGGCGACTGGGCGTCGTACTCGATGAGGACGATCGGGCTGTGCACGCGGTAGTAGAAGGCGGAGGAGTCCTTGGTCTCGCCCATCCAGGAGAAGTAGGTCGCGTCGAGGTGGGCCTCGACCTCCGTCATCTTCACCTCGGCGTGGCCGTCGTTCATGTTGCCGACGTAGACGCGCACGAGGTCGAGCAGGTTCTGCTTCTGGGCGCTGGTGAAGTCCTTGGCGACGAGCCCCTGGTAGGCAAGCTTGGCGTTGTCCTGCCCGGCGCCGGCCTTCATGTCGTCGCCGGACTTCTTGTCGCTGGAGATCACCTTGGCGCGCTGGGCGGCGGTGAGCGAACGCAGGAGGGTGAGACCGGCCTTGGTCTCCGTCTTGAACAGGGTGATCTTCTCGCCCTTGTAGGTGGCGGAGGTCGGCTCGGACCCCATGAAGGTCGGGGTCATGACGACCTGGTCGCCGAGCACGAAGAAGTTGATGGCCACATGGTGACCCTCGTACTGGAAGCCCCACGGCTTGGTGGTGGACGGCGTACCCATGAAGGTGAAGAAGTAGGCGCCCTCGGTGAGGGTGTCCCGGTCGCCGCCGCTGTAGTCGCCGAGGAAGGCGTTGAGCTTCATGATGTTGCGGGTCCGGGTGAGCCCGTCGGCGGACAGGGCGGCGCCGAGCAGCGCGTAGCCGAGGTCGCGCTTCGTGGCGGTGATGTCGCCCATCCGCACGCCCTTGCGTTGGTACCCGTCGACGTTGCTCCAGGCCAGCCACTCGTCGTTGTCGACGTCGAATGTGCAGGACTTGCGTTCCTTGGCGCCGAGCCCGTCGAGGAAGGCCTGCGCGGCCTTGACGATGCCGTCGGTCGAGACGTCGGTGGAGTGGATCGAGTAGAGCCCGTCGGCGATCGTGCCGTTGGTCGAAACGCCTTTGAAGTCGGCGTACTTGACCTCGCTCTGCCCGGGGCCCATCCCCTTGCCCCCTCCCCCGGGCCCGCCGGAAGGCATCGCGCCGGTGGGCATGCCGCCGCCGGGGCCGCCCGAGGGGGCGCCGTTCGGGGCGCCGGAGGACGAGGAAGCGGTGGCCGTGTCGGAGGCGTCCGACGAGCAGCCGGTCATGGTCGCGAAGGCGGCGGCTCCGCCGGCGAGCAGCGCCGTGTTCATGAACCAGCGGCGGCTGCGGTCGGCTTCGGGGCTGCGGGGGCGGTGTCCGTGCATACGGGCCAACCTCCCGCACCAACCTGAGCCGAACCTGAAGCCGGGCCCGAAACCCCGTCCAGCCGCACCCTCGACGTCCGCGGCGACCGGCATGACCGCCGCGGGCATGATGCCGCGCAGGGTGACCGCCTCGGAACACCAAAGTCAAAGGTCGCCCGCCGCCGGGAACTCCGCCGCGGACCAGACGCCCGCGAGTGCGATGATGCGGCCATGGCACAGTCACCGCAGGAACCCCAGGACTCCTCGGTCACCGAGGGCGGAATGACCGCGGCCCAGGCCGTCGACCGGATCGAGGCCGCCGCGCACCCGCGTCCGCACGATCGCCGCCTGCACGCACGCGGGGCCGTGTACGACGCGCGGTTCGTGCCCACCGGGCAGATCGCGAAGTGGACGACGGCCGCCTGTCTCACCGCCGAGTCCGACGCGGTCATCCGGTTCTCGAACGGGTCCGGCAACTTCGCCGCCGACGACCGGGCACGGGGCGTACGCGGGATGGCGGTCAAGTTCCTTGACGGCGACGGCAGTAGCGATGACGCCAAGGCCGCCATGGATCTCGTCGCCGCGAACTTCCGCGTCTTCCCCAGTCACAATCCCGAGGGGTTCATCGACCTCGTCGAGGCGCTGGGCATGGCCGGTACGGAGGGTGGTTTCGCCGACCGGGCCAAGGGGAAGCTCGCCGCGGCCGGGAAGTTCGCCACCGTCCTCGCTCAACACCCGGAAAGCCGCGGCGCGTTGAAGTCGTTCGCGGGGCAGCAGGCGCCCGCCAGTTTCGCGACCACCCGTTACGACGGGCTGCACGCCTTCGTCCTGGTCGACGAGTCGGGCGTGCGCCGCCCCTTCCGCTACCGTCTCGTGCCCCAACTGGGCGAGGTCGAGATCGATCCCGCGTACGCCGAGACACTCGCCCCGGACTTCCTCATCGGCGACCTCGACTCCCGCCTCGAAACCGGGCCCGTCACCTTCACCGTGGTGTACCAGCTCGCGGAGCCGAACGACCCGACTCACGACCCCTCGCAGGCGTGGCCGGAACACCGCCCGCTGATCCCGGCCGGCCATCTGCACGTGACGGCCCGCTCACCGCGCGAGGACCACTGGCAGCAGCAGGTCTTCGACCCGACGCGTCTCGCCCCGGGCGTGGAAGCCTCCGACGACAAGATGCTGGCCTTCCGCCGCCACGCGTACTCCGTCTCTGCGGAACGCCGGCTGGCTCCCTGACCACCACCCTCCCCCCAGAAATGTGACACTCACCCACCCGAGTGTCACATTTCTCCAGCCCGCCCCCGCCCTCCACCCCGCTTCCGCTCCCGACGCCGACTTGCCCGCCGCTCCTTTCCGGGCAGCGCACCACCGAGTTCCCCCACCGGTGCGAGGTCATGACAGCCGTCGGCCGTACCGCCCCGGCACCACCACACCAGACGCCCGCTTCCGCCGTCGTTCCACCCCTCCCAGTCGACCGCCGTCCCCTCGGGGCGAAGATGCGTGCCGATCTTGTGGAACGGACACACCGGCCACGCCTGCCAGAGCCGCTCGGTCACCGTCTCCTGCGCCGCGTCCGCGACGAGGCCGAGGGCGAGGGTGAGGGCGAGGTCGTCGGGGGCGTCGGCGTCCGGTTCCTGGAGACCGTTGTGGTGCCAGCTGCCGTCGGACACGGCGACGTAGACCTGCTCCTCCCAGACCACCAGCCTGAGTGGCGGCTGGTCGGGCAGGGTGGCCGCGAGGTCACGGTTGACCGTGGCGAGGGCGGCCTCAAGTCGCGGGTACCTGCCGGGTTCCGCGCGTCGGGGGTCGAAGGGCTTCACCTGGTGATCCTCCCCCACCGGACGGGAAACACCTGTCCGAATTACCGCGCGCTGACGGGCCGAGCCAACTCGTCCTGTTCCGCGGCCAGTTGCGTCATGCCGCCCACCTCGCCGGCGCCCGGCGCCGGGACCCCGACCGCAACCACCCCAACACACCTGTCTCGCAATAAACTTGACGGACCGTCACTTTGCCGTTCGCACAGCCAGGCTACAGCTTCCGCTTCTAAGGTGCCGTGTCCATGACAGACATTAACGGAGCCACCCCCACCCCGGTCGGACGCCGTGCCGTCCTGATCGCCACCGGCACCACGGCCGCCGTACTGGCCGTGGGTGCCGCCGCTCCCCATTCCCCCACGACCACCACCGCGGCGGACGCAACTCCCGCTGCGGCGGCGGCAGTCTGCACCCTCACCAAGGAGATGACCGAAGGCCCCTACTACCTCGACGGTGCCCTGGTCCGCGCCGACGTCACCGAAGGCAAGGCCGGCATCCCGCTCAAACTCGCGCTCACCGTCGTGAACGACAGCACCTGCGCGGTCATCCCCAACGCGCTCGTGGAGATCTGGCACTGCGACGCGCTCGGCGAGTACTCCGGCTACGTCGGCAACAACGGCCACAGCGAGCCGGACGACGGCACCTTCCTGCGCGGCGGTGTCCTCACCAACTCCGCCGGGCTCGCCAACATCACAACGATCTACCCGGGTTGGTACCGCGGGCGCTGCGTGCACATCCACGTGAAGGTGCACACCGGCGTCACGCTCACCTCGGACGGCTCGTTCACCGGCGGCAGCGAACTCCACACGGGTCAGCTCTTCATCGACGAGACCCTCACCACGGCCGTCGCCAAGATCTCCCCGTACTCGACCAACACGGTCACCCGCACCACCCTCGCGCAGGACTCGATCTACGACGACGGAGGTGCCGCGTCCGGGCTCATGACCCTTACGGCGCTGGGCAGTTCGACCTCGTCCGGCTACACGGGCACCCTGACGCTGGGCGTCAGCCAGAGCTGACGCGGCGCTGAACTCCCCCCACGGAGAAGGGGTGGCCCGCGGTGCGACACGGGCCACCCCTTCCTCATGTCATCTCACAGCACCGCGCGTCAGGTGCCCGGGCAGTGCTCCCACGCCATGTGGTACACCGTGCTGATGTCGCCGTCCGTCGAGTCCATCGTCATGAAGCTGACCGCGCTGGACGACGAGGTACCGGCGCTGACCCGCAGCTCCGTGTTGATGTTGAAGTTGCGCTGAACTCCGCAGGGTGCCCAGACCAGTTGGGCCACGTCCGTGGTGTCGTTCGCCTGCCAGTTGTCGTCGTAGGGACCGTTGAACGGGTGGTTCTTGCTCGCGGTGTTCGACGAGCCCTGGAAGTAGTACGAGGCCTTCTGCGCACCGCTCGCGCCGCGCTGGAGCGAGGCGAAGCCCCGGTAGTCGGCGCTCGCGATGGCGTACGTGAAGCCCTGCGGGACGTGGACGACCAGGTTGAGCTGGCAGTTCTTGCGGAACGCCGTGGGGTCGGAGTTGCCGCCGACCTGGGCGAGGTACGCGCTGTAGGTCACCGTGAAGGCGGTGTTGTCCTCGGAGACGGCGACCGCCGTCGTGCCCTGCGGGCAGCCCGAGCCGTTCACCGTGGCGACGTTGATGACGATCTTGTCCGGGGGCGGGTTGTCGAACACGGGCGAGGACGAGTGCTGCGTGGGCAGCGCGGTGGTGAGAAGAGCGGCGACGGCGCCGCTCAGGAGGAGCCCACCAGGCATGGTTTCTCCTTGGGGTTGGGGGGTGGCTGCGCCCCAAGTCTTTGAAGAACCAATGAAGTTCCTGTGAAGACCGACGGCGCGCTCGCATCGTAGGGAGCCGCACGGGGAGCGGTCAGCGCGAACTCAGGCCATTCACAGACGCGTCTTTCACATTCTCTCCACAGTGTGTGAACTCTGTTGAAATAAGCGGCCGTTGGCCGTTCCGTCCCCAGGTCCTTCACAGCGGCACATCAAGGAATCCTTCAGATACGGCCCTAACTTCCTTGCCATGACGGGAAACAACGAGAACGACCAGCGACTCGACCAACGGCCCGCCCGGCACCGCCGGGACAAGGCCGTCCAGCGCCGCCGCGTTCTGATCGGCGGCGGCACCGTCGCCCTGGCGGGCGGCCTCGCGGCCGCCGGCTTCGCCTCGGCCGACACATCCACGACCACCACCGACGCGTCGACCTCCACCGAGACGTCGACGACCACCGTGACCACCGACGCGTCCGCGTCGGCCACGAGCAGCGTCTGCACCCTCACCGCCGAGGTCACCGAGGGGCCGTACTCGCTCGACGGCGCCCTGATCCGCGAGGACATCAGGGAGGAGAAGGAGGGCGTCGAGGTCCAGTACACCTTCACCGTCGTCGACCAGGACAACGACTGCGCGCCGCTCGCCGACGCCCTCGTGGAGCTCTGGCACTGCGACGCGCTCGGCGAGTACTCCGGGTTCGTCGGCAAGAACGGCCACACCGAGGACGACGACGGCACGTTCCTGCGCGGCGGCGTGCTCACCGACTCCGACGGCGCGGCAAGCATCGTCTCCATCTGGCCGGGGCACTACGTCTCGCGCGCCGTCCACGTCCACATGCGGGTGCACACGGACGTGACGCTCGCCGACGGCACGTACACCGGCGGCACGCTCGTCCACACCGGCCAGCTCTTCTTCGACGCCGACCTCAACGAGGAAGTGCAGGCCACCTCCCCGTACTCGGACAACACCACCGCCGAGACATCCCTCGGCGACGACACGATCTACGACGACGGAGGCGCCGCGTCCGGTCTGCTCACGCTGACCGCGCTCGGCTCCGACGTGTCCGACGGCTACACGGCGACCCTGACCGTGGGCGTGAGCACGAGTTGACCAGGAGGCGGATGACCAGGAAGCACTGATCGGGGATCGCCGATCGCACCCCGCGCGGCTGCCGCCCTCCGGCGGACTCGGACTCGGTCCGCGTCTCCAGCGCCCTCTCCCGGCGATGGACACGGACCGAGTACGCCAGGGCGGCAGCCCGCATCCCGTACAGCACGACGTGCACCGGAGTGCTACGTCGGCAGCAACGCCTCGACGATCTTCGCGAGCTGGTCGCGCGTCACCGCGCCCATCCGCGTCGCCGCCACCCTGCCCGCCGGGTCGATGACGATCGTGTACGGCATCACCTGCGTGTTCACCAGGCCGCGCGGCAGCCGCAGGGCCTGCTTGCCCGAAGGATCGTGCAGCGACGGATAGCCCAGGTGGTGGTCCTTCTGGAACGCGAGCCCGGCGGACCGACTGCCGTCGTTGTCGATCCCCAGCACCCGCAGCCCCCGATCACCCCACGTCTCCCGGATCAGCCTCAGCTCGGGCGCCTCCGCCCGGCAGGGCCCGCACCAGGACGCCCAGGCGTTGATCAGGACGACCTTCCCCCGGTAGTCCGACAGCCGGATCGCGTCCCCGTCCAACGAGGTCCCGGCCAGATCCGCCACGGCCGGACGCCGGCCCTCCTCGAAGATCCGGGTGAGCGGATCGCCGGGGGCGGCATCGCTGACCGGCGCCGGGGAGGAGCAGCCCGCGAGGATCATGCAGGCAGTGGCAACGGCCGTGTACGCGCGTCGAGTTGTCATCGTCGTCGTCATCACGTCATTGTCCTCAGCGCGCCGCGGCGACGAGGTCAGGGGTTCTCCCAAGCCGCCGGTTCCGCCGCCAGCGCGCGTACCGGCTCCGGCAGCGCGTCCGCCGCGATGTCCGCGACGGTGACGCCCTCAAGGATCTTGCGGACGTTGGCGCGCAGGGCGATCCAGAGGGGGAGGAGAGGTTCGGCGGTGCCGGTGTAGGCGAGGCCGGTGGGGCGTTCGCCGCGTACGGACACGATCGGGCCGTCCACCGCGCGTATGACGTCCGCCACGGTGATCGCGCCGGCCGCGCGGGCCAGCCGGTAGCCGCCGCCCCCGCCGCGGCGGCTGTCGACGATCCCGGCGCGCCGGAGGTCGCCGAGAATTCCCTCCAGGAATTTGTGCGGGATGTCCTGCGCGGTGGCGATGGTCTCGGCCTTCACCGGACCGTCCGGTACAGGGCCGTCGTCACCCCGTACGGCGAGCTCCAGTACCGCCCGTACCGCGTAATCCGCCCGTGCCGAGATCCTCATGCGTCCATTGTGGTCCGTTCTGGCGTAGAGAATGGCCCCGCACGACGGCCTCCTGGGACGACCACGGAAAATGGCTTCGCACGTGCCGCCGACGGACCGGACCCGGGAGGAGCTTCCAGTGGAGCTGAGCAGGCGTACCTTCAGCACCCTCGCGGGAACGGCCGCGCTCGGATTCGCGCTGGGGGGTGGCAGCGGCGGCAGCGGGGACGCGTACGCCGCGCATGTCGTGCCGACCGGCCCGCCCCCCGCGCCACCGGCCGCGGACGGGCAGCCCCACACGATCGGGTACGACCGCTACTCCCTGATCGTCGACGGGAAGCGCCTGGTCCTGTGGTCGGGCGAGATGCACCCCTTCCGGCTCCCGAGCCCGTCCCTGTGGCGCGACGTCCTGCAGAAGATGCGCGCCTTCGGCTACAACGCGGTCAGCATCTACGTCTCCTGGAACTACCACTCCCCCGCCCAGGGCAGCTACGACTTCACGGGCGTCCGGGACCTCGACCTGTTCCTGCGCATGGCCGCCGAGACCGGCCTCTACGTCATCCTGCGCCCCGGCCCGTACATCAACGCGGAGATCGACGCGGGCGGCTTCCCCGGCTGGCTCACCGCCACGAAGGGCACGGCCCGCACCGCCGACCCGACCTATCTCTCGCACGTCGACGAATGGCTGACTCACGTCAACTCCATCGTCTCCAAGCACCTGTTCACCCAGGGCACGGGCACGGTCCTGCTCTACCAGATCGAGAACGAGTACGACGCCCAGACCACCCAGCCGTCCGGCACCGCCTACATGTCCCACCTGTACAAGAAGGTGCGCGCCGACGGCATCGACGTCCCCCTGTTCCACAACGACAAGGGACGCAACGGCTATTGGACCCCGGGGTCCTTCGACACCGGCGCGGACAAGGGCGGTTGGCTGTACGGCTTCGACGGGTATCCCTCGCCGTCCCAACTCCCGCCGGACTGGGGCCACTACGGGATCGGCGGGGCCAAGGGCGGGGCCACCGCCAGCCCCAAGACCCCTGGTTTCGTGCCGGAGTTCGGTGGCGGCTGGTTCGATCCGTGGGGCGGGTCCTGGTTCGACGGCAAGGGGTACGCCGAGTCGCGCCGGACGCGTGACGCGGCGTACGAACGGCGTTTCTATCTCACCAACCTCGCCAACGGACTCACCCTGCACAACGTCTACATGACCTTCGGCGGCACCTCGTGGGGCTGGCTGCCCGCGCCGGTCGTCTACACCTCGTACGACTACGGCGCCGCCTTCGACGAGGGCCGCAACGCGACCGCGAAGCTCGTGCCGATGCACCAACTCGGCCATCTGCTGCGGACCGTGCCCGACTTCGCCAAGCTGGACCGCGCGGCGGACGTCAAGGCGGACGGCCTGAAGGTCTACCACCTCACCAACGCCGACACCGGCGCGCACGTCTACGTCCTGCGCAACGACGGCACGAAGGCGGTCACTTCGACGCTGCCGACCACGACCGACGACATCGAGGTCACCGTCCCGGCCCAGGACGCCCGCCTCCTCGTCACCCAACTCGCCCTCGGCGGGCGCAAGTTGAGGTACTCGACGGTCACGCCGATGATGTTCCTCACCGCCGGTCGGCAGGACATCGCCGTGTTCGCCGGGACGCGCGGCGAGATGGCCCACCTCGTGGTCGAGTGCCCGGACGAGCCGGTGGTGACCCGGCTCGACGCGCAGGCCGCGTGGGTGTGGGACCGCGGTCTCCTGCACGTCACCGTCCCGCTCGGCATCGGCGGCCTGACCCGGGTCCTCGTCCAGGCCGGCGGCGTCGACAACCCCCTCCTGCTGGTCTTCGCCGACGAGGCCGGCTCCGTACGCCTGTGGCCGTACGAGACCGGTTCGGGCACCGCGCTGGTCTACGGCCCGGCACTGCTCCGCGATGCCACCGTCAGCGGGACGACCGCCCACCTCACCGGCGACACCATCGCCGAGACCGGCCTGGAGGTGTGGGGGCCGCGCGGCATCGCCGACGTCACCTGGAACGGTCAGGCCGTGCCCTCGACCGTCACCAACGCGGGCAGCCTGCGCTCGAACCCGGACGCGCTGCTGCCCGGGGTGCCCGCGGTACCGCTGCCGGCACTCGACGGCTGGCGCCGGAAGGTGGAGAACCAGGAGGCCGCGGTCGCCTTCGACGACTCCAAGTGGACGGCGGCGGACAGGACTTCGACGTTCAGCACGACGGCCGTCCCCTCCGGGCAGCCGCTGCTCTTCGCGGACGACTACGGCTTCCACTACGGGGACGTCTGGTACCGGGGCCGGTTCACGACCGGCACGGCCGACGACCTTGAGTCGGTGACCCTCGCCTACAGCACCGGCACGCAGGGGTTGTTGATGGCGTGGCTCGACGGCGAACCGCTCGGCACGCACCGGATGCCGGTGCCGACGAACAGCAGTGTGCGGCAGGGGAGTTGGACGGCGAAGGCGACTCTGCCGGTCCCGGAGAAGGTACGCACAGGCGGCTCGCATGTCCTGTCCGTGCTGGTGCGGCGGATGCAGCACGACCAGAACGGCAAGGCCCTCGACACCCACAAGGTGGCCCGGGGTCTGACGGCGGCGACCTTCAAGGGCGCCTCGCCGAAGGTGAGTTGGCGCCTCCAGGGCGAGGCCTCACCCGATCCCGTGCGCGGGCCGCAGAACAACGGCGGGCTGTACGGCGAGCGGGAGGGCTGGCACCTGCCGGGGTACGCGGACGCCGGCTGGGAGGCCGTGACACTCCCCCGCGCCGACAAGCGGCAGGGCGTGGCCTGGTACCGGACCAGCTTCAAGCTCGCCGTGGACACCGGCATCGACGCCTCGATCGGCCTCGTCCTCGACGACGACCCGACGCGCGCCTACCGCGTCCAGATCTTCCTCAACGGCTGGAACATGGGCCAGTACATCAACGACGTGGGCCCGCAGCACACCTTCGCGCTGCCGAACGGGATCCTCCGCACCCGGGGCACCAACACCCTCGCCCTGGCCGTCCTGTCCGACGGCACCACACCGGCGGGCCCGAAGGACGTACGGCTGACGCTGTTGGGGAGTGCGGCCGGAGGAGTACCGGTTTCGCCGGTGGCCTCCCCCGGCCGGTAGCCACCTCAGCCGAGTCGGATCATGTTCCAGGACAGCGGCTCCAGTACGGCGGTCAGGGTGCCGTCCTGGAGGGTGGTGCCCTCGACCGCGTGCGGGGCCACCCGCTCCGGGTCGGCCAGGGTGTTGCGGGCGTCCGGGTCGGCGTCCGCGAGGGCGCTGTGCTCGACGACCGACGTCAAGTCGAGGCCCTTCAGGCCGACTTGGAGCGGGAGCGACTCGGTGCGGCTGCGGTTGACGGCGAACACCGTGACCGAGCCGTCCTCGCCGCGCACGGCGGTGGCGTGCAGCAGGTCGGCCTCGCCGTACTTCCGCGTCCCGTGCTTCGGGGAGTCGACGCGGACGTCGAGGACCTGGCCGCGGCCGTACCGCGAGGCCTGCGCGAAGGGGAAGAACGTCGTCTGCCGCCAGGCCGGGCCGCCCGGTTCGGTCATGATCGGCGCGATGACGTTGACGAGCTGGGCGAGGCAGGCGACGGTGACGCGGTCGGCGTGCCGGAGCAGGGCGATCATGAGCGAGCCGAAGACCACCGCGTCCATGACGCTGTAGTTGTCCTCCAGGAGGCGCGGCGCCTCCGGCCACTCGGCGGGATCCGCGTTCTTCGTCTGCTCCTCCCAGTCCGACGTGTACCAGACGTTCCACTCGTCGAAGGAGAGGTTGATCTTCTTCTTCGACTTGAGGCGGGCGCCCACGTGGTCGGCGGTCGCGACCACGTTCTCGATGAACGACTCCATGTCGACGGCCGAGGCGATGAAGGAGTCGAGGTCGCCGTCGGTCGGCTGGTAGTAGGCGTGCAGCGAGATGTAGTCGACCAGGTCGTACGTCTCCTGGAGGACCGTCGACTCCCACTCGGCGAAGGTCGGCATGGCCTGGGAGGAGGAGCCGCAGGCGACGAGTTCGACACCGGCGTCGATCTGGCGCATCGCGCGGGCCGTCTCGGCGGCGATCCTGCCGTACTCCTCGGCGGTCTTGTGGCCCGTCTGCCAGGGGCCGTCCATCTCGTTGCCCAGACACCAGAGCCGGATGCCGAAGGGGGTCTTGTCGCCGTGGGTGATGCGCTGGTCGGAGAGGGTCGTGCCGGCGGGGTGGTTGGCGTACTCCTGGAGTTCCAGGGCCTCGGCCACGCCCCGGGTGCCGAGGTTGATCGCCATCATCGGCTCCGCCTGGGGGCCGAGCTTCTTCAGGAACGCGATGTATTCGGACAGGCCGAAGCGGTTGGACTCCGTCGAGCGCCAGGCGAGGTCGAGGCGGCGGGGGCGATCCCCTGCGGGGCCTACCGAGTCCTCCCACTTGTAGCCGGAGACGAAGTTGCCGCCGGGGTAGCGGATGGTGGTCACGCCCAGTTCACGGACCAGGTCCAGGACGTCCTGGCGGAGGCCGGCGTCGTCCGCGGTGGGGTGGTCCGGTTCGAAGATGCCGGTGTAGACGCAGCGGCCGAGGTGTTCCACGAAGGAGCCGAAGAGGCGGGGGTTGACTTCGCCGATGGTGAAGGCGGGGTCGAGGGTGAAGCGGGCGGTGCGCATTGCTTCCTTCCGGGGGTTGAGTTTTGTCTGCCGGTTCGTTGTGGCTGGTCGCGCCCACGCGGCGGAGCCGCAAATTGACACAGCCCCGCGCCCCTAAGACAACTGGGGCCAGCCGTTAGTCGTCCAGCTCAGGGTGTTGAGCCCCAGCTTCGGGGTGCCTGAATCCTCTCCGTCGTAGTAGTGGTATGCCAAGACATCCTTACCTTTGTCTTGGAAGACGGATTCTCCGCCCGGGCCTATGTAGCGGCCGTGGGTGGCCAGCAGTAGGTCTCCGCCGCCCGCCAGCATTGGCTTGCCGGTGCTGTCCGCGTAGGGGCCCGTGACCGAACTCGCCCTGCCCACCCGGATCTTGTACGTGGAGTTCACGCCGGCGCAGCACGCGTCGTACGACGCGAAGAGGTAGTAGTAGCTGCCGTGCTTCAGCACGTACGCGCCCTCGACCGCGTAGGGCGCGTCCGGGCGGGTGGCCAGGTGGGCGACAGTCGCGCCGGGGATCGCCTTGCCCGTGACGGGGTTCAGCTCGACCAGGCGGATGCCCGTCCAGTACGAACCGAACGCCATCCAGAGTTTGCCGTCCGCGCTAATCAGCGCAGGGTCTATGGCGTTCCAGGCGTCCGTCGTCTCCGAGGTGAATGCCTTGCCCTGGTCGGTCCAGGTGCCGGGGAGGCCGGTGGGGGACGTTGCCACGCCGATCGCGGAGTGGTTGGTGCCCCAGGAGGAGACGGCGTAGTAGAGCCAGTAGCGGCCGTCCCGGTAGGAGAGGTCGGGGGCCCAGGGGTCGCCGGTCGAGTTGTAGTCGTACCACCAACTCGGGGGCGCGGCGAAGGCGTTGCCCGCGTCGTCCCACTGGACGCGGTCCTTGGAGGTGCGGGCGCCGATGACGCCGCCGGTCGAATAGGCGACGTAGGAGCCGGACTTGAGGCGGATCACCGTGGGGTCGTGGATGATCTGCTGGCCGGTGACGGGCTGTGGGTCGGGGTAACTCTCCGCCGCCTGGGACGTGGTGGGCAGCAGTACCAGAGCCGCCGCCATCGCCGCCGCGGCAAGACCTCTTCGTATGGTCACTGTCCCGCCAATCCGGTGTGGGCCACGCCCGCGACGATCTGGCGCTGGAAGAAGACGAAGACGATGATCAGCGGCAGTCCAGCCATGAGGCCGCCGGCCATGAGCTGGGCCCACTGGATGCCGTAGGAGTTCATGACGGTCGCGATGCCGTTCGGCATGGTCATCAGGTCGGGGTTGTTGGTCACCATGTACGGCCACAGGAAGTTGTTCCAGGAGGCGATGAAGGTGAAGATGCCGACCGCCGCGAGGGAGGGGCGGGAGAGCGGGACGACGATGGTGAAGAAGATCCGCCAGCGGCCCGCGCCGTCGATGAAGGCGGCCTCCTCCAGTTCGCGGGGGATCCCCTGGAAGAACTTGTAGAGGATGTAGACCATCGCGGCGGGCGCGCACTGGGGCAGGATCATGCCCCAGTAGGTGTCGACCATCCCCATCTGCTGGACGGTGGTGAAGAGGGGGACGCCGAGGACGGCCGGGGAGATCATCAGGCCCGCCATCACGGCGCCCATCAGGACTGACTTGCCCTTGAACTCGGTGCGGGCGAAGCCGTATCCGGCGAGTGCGGCGACGGTGACCACGATGGCCGTCACGAGGATCGACACGACGAGGGAGTTGACGAACCAGTCCGTGATGTTGCCGGTCTTCCAGAGGGCCTTCCAGGCCTGGCCCGTCCAGACCTGGGGCAGCCAGTGCGGCGGGATCTCGGCCGCCTCGGCCTCGGACTTGAGCGAGGTGAACAGGGCGGCGGCGATCGGCGCCACGAAGAGCGCGGAGACGGCGGCGCCGAGGAGGGTGAGGACGATCTGGCTGGGTGTCCAGGGCCTGCGGGGCTTGGTCCGCAGGGACTTGAGCCGTGGCTGGGTGGTGCTCATCGGGTGCCCTCCTCACGGGTGCGGAGCAGTGCCATCCGGGCGAGGGCCACGGCCGCGATGATCACGAAGAAGATGACGGACATCGCGGAGGCGTAGCCGACGCGGTAGCTGGTGAAGCCCTGTTCGAGGGTGTACTGGACGAAGGAGCGGGTGCTCAGCTCGGGTCCGGGGCCGAAGTCCATCATCACGACGGCCTGGTCGAAGAGCTGGAGCGAGGCGAGGGCCTGGAGCGCGATCACCAGGCCGGTGATGTGGCGCAGCATCGGCAGGGTGATGTGGACCGTGCGGTGCCAGGCGTTCGCGCCGTCGAGCCTGGCGGCCTCGTAGAGGTGGTCGGGGATGCCCTGGAGCGCGGCGAGGTAGAGGAGGAAGCTGAAGCCGACCGTCCACCAGAGGGTCTCGATGACGATGGCGAGCATCGCGTAGGACTTGTCGGTCAGCCAGGGTGTGGTGAGTCCGAAGGTCTCGTTGAACAGGCCGATCCCCTGGGTGAACAGCCACTGCCACATGTTGCCCGCGACCGTCGACGGCAGCAGGAACGGTGCGAAGAAGCACAGCCGCCACAGCCACTTCCCGCGCTCGATGTGGTGCGCGAGCATCGCCAGCAGGAAGGCGAGGACCGTGATGCAGGGCACGACGAGCAGGGTGAAGTACGCGCTGTGGCCGAGCGCGTCCCACATCGCCCGGTCGTGCAGGGCCTCGCGGTAGTTGTCGAGGCCGATGAAGTTCGCGCCGTCGCCCGAGATGTTGGCGTCCGTGAGGCTGAGGTAGACGCCGCGCAGCAGCGGCCAGACGACGAACAGGGTGAAGAGCGCCAGGAACGGGGCGACGAACCAACCCCCGTGCTGGAAGCCCTGGTCGCGGCGGACGGTCGCGGTGGCGGTGGCGGTCCTCGCCCGCGCCGGTGCGATGACGGTCTGGGCACTGGTGGTCATGCGGCTGCACCTCCTTGCGCTGCGGTCCTGCCGTCCATCGGGTTCTTCGAGGCGAGGAGCTTGGTGAGGTGGTTCTTCATGGTCCGGGCCACGGCGGCCGGTTTGGCGGAGCCCATCGTCGAGGAGACGACGAGGGGGCCGAGGTCCTGGGCGAGGACGCCGGTGGAGCCCGCGAACCACACCTTCGGCTCGGTGGCCTGGTGGTTCATCGCGGAGACGTACTCGTTCTGCGGGGTGAGCTTCTGGTAGGCGGCCGTGGAGAGCGTCGGCGTGTACGCGGGGATGTGGCCGCCGGCCGCCCACTGCAGGGCGTGGGTGACGACGTACGCGGCCAGTTCGTGCGCGGCCTCGTTGGTGGCGCCGCCGCGGCCCGACTGGTGCGGCAGGACGAAGGAGTGCGACTCGGCGTGCGTCGCCTGCTTGCCGAAGACGGGCGGCAGCGGGGTCGCGCCGTAGTCCAGCTTCGCCCCGGAGAAGACCGGCACCGACCAGTCGCCCTCCCAGGTGAAGGGAGCGCCGTTGATGAACTGCTCGCCGGTCGGCGCACCCGGGATGACGTATCCGTCGGTGACATGCTTGCGGAAGAACTCCAGGACCTGGGTCGCCTTGTCGCTGTCGAAGAGGACCTGGGTGTCGCCGTCGTCGAACCATCTGCCGCCGAGCTGGGTGTAGAAGGCGACGAAGAACCACCACTGGAAGTTCTGGTCGTTGGTCCACAGGCCGATGGTCTGCAGGCCCTTCTTCTGGACCGCCCTGGCCTTCTTCAGGACGCCGAACCACTCGTCGGTGGAGGTGACTTGGATCATCCGGCCGTCGTCGCCGAGCAGGTCCGCCTTCTTCAGGACGTCCTTGCGGTAGAAGCAGAGCTGTACGTGGATGTCGAGAGGCAGGGCGTACAACGTGCCGTCGATGACACCGCGGTTCCACAGCGCGGGGTTGTAATCGGCCTTCCGCACGCCGTACTTGGCGAGGAGGTCCTCGTCCCACGGGTCGAGGAGCCGGCCCGGCGAGAAGCCCGCGACGCGGCCCATGTGCATGACGCCCAGCTCCGGTGCGTGGTTGCCCGCGGCGGCCATGGCGAGCTTGGTGTAGAAGGGGTTGCCCCACTGGAGGGTGGAGTCCTTGACGTCGATGCCGGGGTGTTCCGCGCGGAAGGCGTCCAGCATCGCGATCATGTTGGCGCCGTCGCCGCCGCTGAAGAGGTTCCAGTAGCGCACCCGGGTGTCCGCGCCGGAGGCGAGCGCGTCGGCGCCGGTGCCGAGAGCGGCGAAGGCGAGGCTGCCCGCGACCGCGAGGCCGCCCGCCGTGGCCAGTAGATGCCTGCGATTCAGGTCAGGTCGTCCCATTGCCTGCCCTTACTGTAGAGATCCCGTCGTGTTCGACATGCCGAATGCTGCTCGCAACTTCGAACGGGACCGTAAAATCGAAGCGCTTGCGCGTCAATGGGTTCGACACAGTGCACAGTTCATTCGCGGGGGCGATTTCCGGACACAGCGGTCGTTCCCGGTCCCACAACGGCCACCGGACGACATGACGTTGGCAGTTGTGGGCGCGTAACCTCGGACCGGCTTGTGCAGCGGACGGCGGGAAGGGGGAGCGTACGACGTGGTGACGACCTTCCTCGGTGAGCTGTACACGTCCTTCGTGTGGGTCCCCACGGTGGTCCTCGGTGCCGCCCTCGCGCTGAAGCTGCCGGCCATCGTCCGGATGTGGCGGGACCCGCTGCTGCGGGCGGTCGGCGGGCTGCTGCTGTTCGCCTGCGCGCTGTTCGTGTCCGTGACGCCGTCGGTCATCGGCTGGATCAACCGGGTCACCGGTGTGCCCAACTTCGCGGCGCCGTGGGCGTATTCGCTGCTCACCGCGTTCAGCGGAGCGGGGTTGCTGCTCATCGTCGCCTGGCGCTTCGGGCTGTCCGAGCGTTCGAACACGACCCGGCGCGCCAGACGGTGGATCATCTCCCTCTACTCGGGCGTGATCGTGGCGCTGTGGGTGCTGTTCGCCCTCGCCGACGTGCCGGTGGAGCGGGTGCGGGACCTGGACACGTACTACGCGAACACGCCCTTCATGCGCGAGGAGATCCTGCTCTACCTGCTCGCGCACACCGTGGCCGCGCTGATCACCGTGCGGCTCATCTGGAACTGGGTCCGCGCGGACGCCCTGCACGGCTGGCTGCGCTGGGGACTGACGTTCCTGGGCGCCGGTTACGCGCTGAGCCTCGTCTTCGATCTCGCCAAACTCACGGCGGTGACGGCCCGTTGGACCGGGCACGACCTCGACGCGCTCAGCACGGACGTCGCTCCGTGCGCGGCCTGCCTCTCCGCCGTGCTGATCGCCGTCGGTTTCATCCTGCCGCACACCGGCCAGTTCCTGCACGGCCGCCTGCGCGTACGCCTCGCCCACCACCGACTCCGGCCGCTGTACGTCCTGATGCGCTCCGTCGACGGCGACGGCGTCCCCTTCCTGCTGTGCGCGGCGCCCGAACTGCGCCTGATCAGGCGGGAGACGTACATCCGCGACGTCCTCCTGCCCCTCGCCCGCCACCTCGACGAGGACCTCCGCACCCGCGCCCACCGCGCCGCCCTCCGCCTCGGCTGCACCCCGCGCCGTGCGAAGGCCCTCGCGGCGGCGGTGGCGATCCTGGACGCCATCGACTCCGGCCGCCGCGACGACAGCACCGGACATCCCGACACCGCCGACCTCCTCCAGGAGATCGGGCCCGTCTCCTGTGCCCTGCGCCACCGCGACGCGATCGACGCGGTGCGGGCGGCGGCGCGGAGCGAGGGAACGGGGGCCGGCGCGACGGAGACGGTGGGTGCCGTTCAGGCCAATTGCGCGGCTCAGGCCAACTCCGGTCCGCCGGCGGCAAGTTCGGCGGACCCGGTGCGCCGTATTCCCCCCGTCCATCCCGCGGAAGCGCCTCGCTTCCTGCTGCCGCGGCGACGGTGAGGTGGCTGAGTCGGCGTATGTCCTGGCATATTGCAGCGGTGCGCACGAAGAAGGAGATGCGCCGGTTCGCCGGTGCCCTCATCGATCCCATGCGCGTCCCGGTCCCGGCCGATCCCGAGGCCCTGTTCGACGCGCTGGTCGACTCCGTCACGCGCTGGCGGGGGCGTGAGATCGTCGTCCGCCGCGAGGTGTTCCCGCCGCACACCGCCAGCGGGCTGTGGCTGGAGGGCGACACCTACGACGTCATCGTCATCGACAAGCGGGCCGCCGCCTGGCACCAGATCGTGATCTTCTGCCACGAGGTGTGGCACATGCACCAGCGGACCGCGCAGCCCACCCCCACGCCGACCGCCGACGGCAGCCCCCGGCCCGTCGCCGCCCGTACCGACTTCAGCCTCGCCGACGAACAAGAGGCGGACAGGTTCGGCATGTTGATGAGCGGCCGGCTGCGGCCCTGGCTCCAGGCGGCGGCCACGGCGAACCCCACGCACGACCCCGCCGCGGCCGACGACGGCACGCAGGGTGTCGCCGGGCGGATCGGCGCCGCCCTCAACTACCGCGGGACCAGAAAATGAGCAGTCTGATCGACTACCTCAGCTGCGGCCTGCTGTGGCTGGGCGTGCTGGTGAAGGCGCCGGACCTGATACGCCACTGGCACGACCCCTATCTCCGGGTCATCTGCGTGTTCCTCGGCCTGGCCGGGGCCTGCTTCCTCCTCGGGGCGCCGCCCACCGTCGGCGCGATCAACCACCTCAGCGGCATCCCGAACCTCGCCGCGCCGCTGACCTACGCGTCGGTCACCGCGTACGGCGCCTCCTCGCAGGTCCTGATCGTCTACTGGCGGGGCGGACCGCACGTCCACCGCACCGCCCGCCGCTGGATCGTGGCGTACACCTTCATCCTCATCGGCATCGCCGTGACGTTCGCGCTGGGCCGCACCCCCGTGGAGCGGCGCACCGATCTGGACACCTACTACGCGACCACCCCGTTCATCGCCGAGATGATCGTGCTCTACCTGGCCGGCCACCTCGCCGCCGTCAGTGTCACCGCGGTGTCGGCGCTGCGCTGGGCGCGGCAGGTGCACGGCTGGCTCCGCGCGGGCCTGATCACGCTGGGCGTCGGCTCGCTGTGCGGCGCCGGGTACAGCCTCACCAAGTTCGCGGCGGTGATCGCCCGTTGGTGCGGCCAGGACTGGACGCGGCTCGGTACGACCGTCTCGCCGGTCGCCGCCGGGCTGGGCGCGGTGCTGACCGTCGTAGGCGTCCTGATCCCGCTGACCGGCCCCCGGCTGACCCAGTGGCGGCAGGCCCGGCGGACGTACGCCTGTCTCGAACCGCTGGAGCACGAGCTGGCCGAACTCCTCACCCGCCGCGCGCTACGGCTGCCCCGGCCGCGCTGGTCCTCCCCCGCGACCCGGCTGGTGTGGCGGCAGACGAGCATCCACAACGCGCTCGGCCACCTGGACGCGTTCTTCGACCGGGCCCTGTACGAACGGACGTTGGAGGCCGCGGCAGGGACCACCGGCGACCCGGAGCAGGCCGAGGCGACGGCGTGGGCGGCGGTCGTGACGGCGGCCGTGGCCGAGGAGCGGCAACGTGACGTGGCGGAACGCGACAGCGACCCGCGCCCCGCACCGGCCGACGAACCGGGCGGGCTCCCCGACCGGGCCCCCGGCACCGCCCTCCTCGTGCCCATCGCGGACGCGCTGACCCGGTCCCCGCTCGTCGCCCGGGTCCGCACCGGCACGACGGAAGGGAGCACCCGGGCATGAGCCTCATGGTGTATCTCGCCGCCGGTGTCTTCGGGCTGTCCTGCACCGTGCTGCTGCGCCGCCCCTGGCGGATCCCGCGCGACCCGCTGACCCTGTCCACCTGCGCGGCGATCGTCCTCGGCTCGCTGGCCCTGGTCTGCTCGGCACCGCTGACCCTGGGCACGGTCAACCGCCTCACCGGCATCCCCAACTTCGGTGCCCCGCTGACCTACGGCATGCTCTCCGCGTACAGCTGCTCCCTGCTCGTCCTGCTGATCCACTGGCGGGGCGGTTCCCCCGCCCGGATCCGCCGCATGGTCCTGCGCAGCATGGCCGCCTACGGCGCGCTGATCGTGGCCATCGTCGTGCTGTTCACGCTGGCCGACCCGAACACCGAGCGGCTCACCGACCTCGACACGTACTACGCCGGGACGCCGTACATGCGCGAGATGATCGTGCTCTACCTGCTCGGGCACAGCGCGGCCACCCTGGCGCTGTGCACGGTGTGCGTCACCTGGGCCCGCGAGGTGACCGGCCTGCTCAGGACCGGCCTGCAGCTGATCCTCCTCGGCACCCTGCTGGACGTGGTGGGCTTCCAGCTCGTCAAGTACACGGCGCTGGTGGCCCGTTGGTCCGGTCACGACCTGGACTTCCTGTCCACCGGCGTCGCCCCGCCGATGGCCTCACTGGCCGCCCTGACCTGCTCGGCGGGCTTCGCCCTCCCGAGGCTCCTGCCCATGGCCCGAGCCCACTGGCGCGACCTCAACGACCTGCGCGGACTGGGCCCGTTGTGGTCGGAGGTCCGCTTCGCGTCCATCGCCCCGAAGCCGCCCAGCGCCCTGCGCCAACTCCCCCGCATGCGCCTGCACTGGCGCGAAGTCTCCATCCACGACGGCCTGTTGGCCCTCACCCCCTACTTCGACGACCACCTCCGCGAACGCACCCGCCACGCCGCCCTCCACGAGGGCCACTCCCCCCACGAGGCCCGCGTGACCGCCGAAGCGGCCATGGTCGCCGACGCCGCCCGCCGAGCCGCCGCCCAGGAACAACCCTTCAACACCCCGAGCACGTACCGCCTTTACGCCACAGAGGTCTCCGACACGGGGGGTCTGGTCGAGCTGGCAAGGGCCCTGGCACGATCACGGCTGACGGCAACCCCGGCGGTAAGCAAAGCGCTGGAGGCCCTGGAGAGTTCAGGCGACTGAGGTCTTTTGCCTTTAGGGGCGCGGGGAACTGCGCGACCAGCCACGACGCGCCCGCAGTCAAAGAACCAACCCTCGTCACCCCGCAAAAGCAGGCTGCACCAATCCCTTACCGGCCCCCGGCACAACCAACAGCGACCCAGCCACAGGTTCCGGCGACTCAAGCCCCACCCGAGCAGTCGTAACGTACAGGTCAGTCAAATCCGCACCCCCGAACGCGCACGCGGTGACCAGCGAGGCCGGCAACGAGACAACCCGCTCCAACTCCCCGTCCGGCGTATACCTCCGCACCGCACCCCCACCCCACAACGCCACCCACACACACCCGTCCGCATCAACGGTGAGCCCGTCAGGAAACCCCGCGCCGACCTCAACCTCCGCGAACCGCCGCCGCTTCGACACCCGCCCGTCCGCGTACTCGAACACATCGATCCGACGGGTGGGCGAGTCGATGTAGTACATCAACCGCCCATCAGGACTCCACCCGGTCCCGTTGCTCACGGCCACGTCATCAAGAATCAGCCGCACGGACCCGTCCCCGGCGACCCGGGACAACGTGCCCCCGCAAGCCGCCTCGTCGTACCGCATCGTCCCCACCCACAACGCCCCGTCAGGCGCCACGGCCGCGTCGTTGGCCCGCCGCCCGGCAACCGGCTCCCGATGCAGCCACCGGAACTCCCCGTCGGGATCGACAAGCCCGACCCCGTCCCGCAGATTGAGAACGAGCCCCCCACCAACCCGGGGCTTGGCAGCCCCGACGTGCTGCTCGGTCACCCGCACCGTCCGGCGCCCCGACGACGGGTCGTACGTATGCACCCGGGACCCAAGGATGTCGATCCAGATCAACCGCCCCGCCGTGGCGTCCCACGTCGGCCCCTCGCCCAACGTCGCCTCGGCCCGTACAGCCACCTCGTACGTCATCCCACACTCCTGTGCCCGAGCCGCTCCGACAATTCAACGGCGCCCTTCGCGGCGAGCTGCTCCAACTCCACCCGCCGCTCGTCGCTCCACCGGATCATGGGAACGGAGATGGAGAGAGCGGCGACGACCTGTCCCGTGCGGTCCCGCACGGGCGCCGCCACGCACGACACATCCGGATTCGACTCACGACTCTCGACGGCGACCCCCCGCGACCGGATCTCGGCAAGAGCCTCCCGGAGCGCCCCCGGCTCGACAATGCTGTTCGGCGTCATCGCGACCAACGACACATCGGCCGGAATGCGCGCGGTCAGCTCCGGCTCGGGCAGCGAGGCCAGCAGCATCTTGCCCACGGACGTGCAGTGCGCGGGCAGCCGACGCCCGGCCGCCGACACCATGCGCACCGCGTGCGTGGAGTCGACCTTGGCGATGTAGATGACGTCGGTGCCTTCGAGGATCGCGACGTGCACGGTCTCGTCGCAGGTCTCGGCGACGGACCGGGCGACCTGCTGCCCCTCGGCGGCGAGGTCGAGCTGCTCGGCGTATCGGCTCCCGAGCTGGTACGGACGGACTCCGAGCCGGTAACGTCCCGGTTGTCCGGGCACGGGCACGATGTACGACCGGGCGGCGAGAGTGGTGACCAGTTCGTGCACGGTTGTGCGCGGCAGTTGCAGCTTGCGCACGATGTCGGGGGCGGAGAGCGTCCCGTCCCCGTCGAGGAAGAGCTCGAGAATATCGAGAGCCCGGGTCACGGCAGGTACGAGTCGTCCCACAACCGGCCCCCTTCTAGGTGTCTGCGAGTGGCTGCATGGGGTGTCGCACCGAGCGTCGTGTTCGAAATTTCAACTGACGATCGGCATGACGAACACAGGCTAGCCATACAGAGTTGCACGGGCAATGGTCGCGTGACCATGTGACTACCGACCGGCCCTGGGATCGCCCAGTTCACCACGCAACCGCTGGGCGCGCAGCACGAGTTCGAGCTCGAACCGGCGGTCCGGGTGGTCGATCTCGTCACCCCACAGTTCGCGGATCTGCCGGAGGCGATACCGCACGGTCTGCGGATGCACCCCGAGCCGCGCGGCCACCTCCGGCGCCCCGCCCCGCGTCTCCAGCCACGCCAGCAGGGTCTCCGCGAGCCGCCGCCGGTGCGTCGGCCCGGAGTGCTCAAGCGGCGCGAGACACCGCAGCGCGAGATCGTCGATCAGCTCCTCCGGCTGCAACAGCACCAGCGCCTCGGTGTGCTCGGTGCAGTACAGAACACCCCCGCCCGGCAACAGCCCCCGCTCCATCAGCCCTACGGCCGCCTCGGCCCAGCGCGCCGACTTCACCGCGTCGGCCAGCGGCACCGGCGGCCCGATCGCCCCGGCCCAGCCGGTCAGCGCCCGGTGCAGCAGCTCGGGCCGCCCGGCGGCATCCGGCTCGGGCACGACCATGCGCGGCTGCTCGTACTCCATGTCGAGCAGCACCTCCTGCCCCACGGCGGGGGCGACCGCCTCGCGGGCCGGGCGCAGCAGAACGCCCACGGCGACCTTGTCGGGCAACGGCCAGCCGATGCGGGCGGCACGTTCGGCGAGGGCCTCGGTCGGGTCGCCCCGGTGGTGCTCGGCGAGGAGGAGTTCCATGAGCCGCCGCTGAAGGCGCAGCCGCTCCCCCGCCTGCCGGGCGGCGGCCTCCGCGTACCCGCGCACGGACTGGTCGACCAGCCCGTCCAGATACTCGTAGCCCGCGTCGACGAGTGCGTACATCGCGGGCGGCGGGATCTCGACCCGCTGCCCGATCTCGGCCAGCCGCCGCCAGGCGAGCCGCACGCCCATCCGGTAGATCGCCTGGAGCGAGTCGAGGCTGCGGCCGTGCAGGCCCTCCCCGCGCCCGAACTCCTGGAAGACGCCCGGCGGTACGGTCGGACGGCCCTCGGCGGTCTCCAGGTGCTGGACGAACACCTCGATGGCACGACGGATGCCGACCAGAGCCATCGGCTCACCCGACTCGTCGAGAACCAGCGGCAGTTGGGGGTGCTCACGGCGGATCTCCCGCAGGATCTCCTCGGCGAGCGCGGGCGCCTCGGCCATGGCGATCGCCGCGAACTCCCGTACCTGGACGTGCGGTACGTCGTGCCACGCGGAGCGCGGCATCACGGTCGCCGGTGGTGCGGACACGGGGTCAACTCCCCTGGCCCGCTTGCTCGTACGTGACCAGAGGCGTGTTCGGCTGGGCCGGTCTCGCGTCCAGCAGCGCGACGACACCGAGCGCGGCGCCCACGGCGAGGGCGGCGGCCAGGACCATGGTGAGTGCGGCGGCGAGCAGTCTGGGCATCGCGGGGTCAGCCTCTCTGTCCCGAGGTCCGTGCGCCCTGCCCCTGCCCGTCGGCCCAGTGTCGGCAGACATTGACACTCCGTCAAGGGGCGCCTACGGTTCCCGGCCCAAGAGCGGCCCGAACTCCGTCACCAACCTTCACTGGAGTGTCCGGATGCGCCGTACGACCTCTCCATTTTCCTTGATCCTGCTGGGACTTGGCACATTTCTGCTGGTCCTGGCGCCACTGCTGGCGTGGTACGTCGAACCGCGGGCCGCCGTGACCCCGATCGACATCGACACGACCGCCGTCTACCGGGGCACCGGAAGCTACTTCGACACCGGCGAGTTGCGGACCGTGGACGACCAGCGGATCACCGTGACCCAGCAGGTGCGCGGCGATGTCGCGGACAGCGAGAGGAGCGGGGACGCGGTCTGGGACGTCACGACGACCGTCGACACAGACAAGTCGCTGCCGGCCGCCGATCCGCACGACGCGCTGGAGTTCTTCCCCAACCGCTGGGTCACTGACCGTAAGACCAACAAGCCGGTGCACTGCTGCCACGAGAACCCGTACTTCGAGGGCGACGCCTTCCTGAAGTTCCCGTTCGACGTGCGGAAACAGCCGTACCAGTGGTGGGACAACTCCCTCGGCGCGACGGTGACTCTGCGTTACGCGGGGACCGAGAAGGTGCAGGGCTACCCGGGTTACGTCTTCAAGGGCACGGTCCCGCCCTCGAAGATCGGCACCCGCCTGGTCCCCGGCAGCCTCGTCGACCAGCCCAAGTCCCCCCAGATCCTGGCCGAGGAGTGGTACTCCAACCACGGCATCGAGCTGATCGTCGACCAGCGCACCGGCCGGGTGATCTACGCCCGGACCGGCCCCCGGCGCACCCTGCGCGCCCCCGGTCACGCCTACGACGCGGTCCTCCTCCTGGACGCCGACAAGCTCGCGTTCACCACGGCCACGCAGAAGGAACAGGTGAAACTGGCGAAGCGGGAGAGCGGCCAACTGCGCCTGGTGGGGCAGTCGTTGCCGATCGGTGCCGCTGTGGCCGGATTCGTCCTCGCTGTGGCGGGTGGCGTTCTGGTGCTACGAGGCCGCCGGCGCCCCGAATCGCCCGCTTCACCCGAGTATCCACCCACGATGTGACGTGACGTCAGTTCCAACAACCCCGGAAATTGTCATGCGGGTGAGTAGCCGTCAGCAACGCCGGGGCGAAAACTGACCAACCCACCCCGGCACAGCCCACACACAGAACTCCGCACCGCGCCCTGATCCGCCGCAGTTCCGCCCTCCGATCCGCCAACGTTCCGCACCCTGAGACGAGTTGGAGCACCCATGCCCCAGCACGTGCCCTACTCCCTGCGCGCCCCGTTTCCCCCGGTCGCGCAGCACCCCCCGGCGCCGGTGCCGCAACCGCGCCGGATCGTCTTCCTCGCCCACCGGGACCTCGACAATCCCCAGGCCGGCGGCTCCGAACTTCTCGTGGACAGACTCGCCGACGGCCTCACCCGACTCGGCCACCAGGTCACCCTGTTGTGCGGCGGCCCGGCCGCCTACCGCGACTACCGCGTGGTGTCGGCGGGCGGTGCGTACGGTCATTTCCTGCGTGCCCGTACCGCCTTCGCCCAACAGATCGGTGACTGCGACCTGTTGGTCGAGGTGTGCAACGGGATGCCGTACTTCGCTCCCGTGTGGCATCACGGGCCGACCCTGTGCCTGGTCAACCACGTCCACACGGATGTGTGGAAGATGCGGTTCGGCGGGCCGATGGCACCGGCCGCGCGGATCGGGCGAAGACTCGAACACTGGGCGCTGACCGGGGCACAGCATCGTGGGCTGTTGGTCGCGGTGTCTCCCTCGACCGCGCATGCGCTGCGCGGGATCGGGGTGGAGCGGGACCGGATCCGGGTTGTCCACAACGGAGTTGAGGAGCCGGGGCCTCGTGCCGAGCGCTCCGTCGAGCCGCTTTTCGTGGCTGTCGGGCGGCTCGTCGAGTACAAGCGGATCGATCTGCTGCTGCGGTTGTGGGAGCGGGTACGTCCCGTGACGGGCGGGCGGCTGGTGATCGTCGGTGACGGTCCTGAACGGGAGCGGCTTGAGCAACTCGCCGGGCCCGGTGTGGAGTTCACCGGGCATGTCTCGGAGGCCCGGAAACACGAACTGCTGTGTGCGGCCTGGTTGTTGCTGCACCCTTCTGCGCTGGAGGGGTGGGGGTTGGTGGTGACGGAGGCCGCCGCCCGTGAGACTCCGGCGATTGCGTTTGATGTGCCTGGGTTGCGGGACTCGGTTGTTGACGGGGAGACCGGCGTGCTGGCTCGTGGTGAGTCCTCCTTCGCCGCTGCCTGGTGCACGTTGACTCTGTCTGGGCTTCGGCGTGAGGCCATGGGTAAGGCTGCGTGTGATCTTGCGGGGCATTATCGCTGGGATCGGACGGTTAGACAGTTTCGTGTGGTGGCCGGTGAGGCGGTGAAGGGCTGGGGGTCGTGAATTGGCTGCGGGTGCGTCGTGGCTGGTCGCGCCCCGCGGCGGAGCCGCATATCGATACAGCCCCGCGCCCCTTAAGGGGCGCTGCACCTCAGCGGCGATTCAAGGACCCGTCCCTCCAGCGCTCTCTTGCCCTGTTTCGCGCCTTCCTGCATGAACAAGACGATCCGGAGTTCTGCTACTCGCTGCTCGCCCGTGATGCTGCCGATCAAGTCGAGGCCTACCACGGTTCCGTCGCCAGTCGGACCGTCATTGATGTCGGCGGTGGGAGCGGGTATTTCACCGAGGAGTTTCGGCGGCGTGGTGCTCATGCGTATCTCTTCGAGCCGGACGTACGGGAGTTGGGAGGGAAACCGTCGGACGGGACCGTCATCGCCGACGGGTATTTGCTGCCGCTGTCCGACGGGGTCGCGGATGTGACGTTCTCCTCCAACGTCCTTGAGCATGTGGCCGATCCGGAGACGTTTCTCAGTGAGCTGGCTCGGGTGACGCGGCCCGGTGGGCTGATCTATGTGTCGTTCACCAACTGGCTGTCCCCGTGGGGCGGTCACGAGTGGGCGCCCTGGCACTACCTCGGTGCCGAACGGGCCCGCGGCCGCTACCGGCGCCGTACCGGAAAGCCGGCCAAGCACACGCTCGGCGAGAACCTGTTCGCCGTGCACATCGGTGCCACCCTGCGGCAGGTCCGTGCCCGTGATGACGTCATGGTCGTCGCGGCGCGTTCCCGCTACTGGCCCTTCCTCGACCGAGCCGTCGTAAAAGTGCCCGGGATAAGGGAGTTGGCCACCTGGAACCTCCTCCTCATCCTCCGGCGGTGTCCACCATGACGGCGACCACGGTCCAGGCCCCGCCCCCGGCGGCCGACCCCACCACCACGACCATCGCGGGTCCCCCGGAGGGCCCGAGGTCTTGGCGCTGGCTGCTGGGGTTCTGGGCCGTGGTGTTCGTGCTGTTCCTCGCCGTGCACCCGGGGCGCCAGACCTTCGACACGAAGCTCGGCGTCACCGTGGACCCCGGTCAATTCCTGTCCGACCTGGGCCAGTTGTGGCACGACCGGGGTTCGTTCGGCGGTATCCAGGACCAGTACGCGGGCTATCTCTGGCCGATGCTGCCGTTCTACTGGCTGGCCCATGCCGTGCAGTTGCCGGTCTGGCTGGCGGAACGGCTGTGGCTCTCGCTCGTCGTGTCGGTGGCCTTCTGGGGCGCGCTGCGGCTGGCCGAACGGCTGCGCGTCGGCAGCCCCGCGTCCCGCCTCCTCGCCGCCGTGACGTACGCGTTGTGGCCGGTGTTCACGATCGTCGTGGGGTCGACCTCGGCTGCCGCCCTACCTGGCGCCTTCCTCCCCTGGGTCCTGCTGCCGCTCACCAACGAGCGCTATACGGCCCGCATCGCGGCCCTTCGCTCGGCTCTGCTCGTCCCCTTCATGGGCGGCGTCAACGCTGCCGCGACCCTCGCCTCCCTCCTCCCCGTCGGCCTGTATCTGCTCTCCCGGCCACCGGGACCACGGCAGCGCAAGCTGATCGCCTGGTGGGGGCCGGGGGTGATCCTGGCGACGGCATGGTGGTGGATCCCGCTCCTCATGCTCGGCGTGTACGGCGAGAACTTCCTTCCCTACGTGGAGACTTCGCAGACCACGACGGACACCATGTCGGCGACGGAGGGTCTGCGCGGAGCCGGTGACTGGGTCGCCTATCTGCACCTCGGGGAGGCCTGGATACCGGCCGGCTGGACGGTCGCCTCCTCGGTGATCGTGATCGTCTGCTCGGCCCTCGCGGCAGGGCTGGGGCTGGCCGGTCTGGCCAGACGGGACATGCCGGAGCGGCGGTGGCTGGTGCTGACCTCCGTGACGGTCGCGCTGATCCTGTTCGCCGGGTACGGCGGCGCGTTCGGGGCGCCCTTCCACGGGCTGGTGCAGGACTGGCTGAACGGCCCGCTCGTCCCGTTCCGCAACATCTACAAGTTCCAGGCGGGCCTGGCCCTCGCACTCGTCCTGGGTCTGGCCCACCTGGTCGGCGTGGCCGCCGAGACACGCGGGGCCCGCCCGGTGCCGGGCCGCCGACTCGCCCCGCTGATCGCGGCGATCCTCGTACTCCCCGGACTGGCGTGGCCGTATCTCAACGGGTCGATCCTGAACCCCGGTTCGTTCCAGCAGCTCCCCAAGTACTGGCAGTCCACGGCGGACTGGCTGCACAAGTACTCCCCCGACTCCCGCGCCCTGGTCGTCCCGGCGACCGCGCACGGCATCTACACCTGGGGCTCCCCCATCGACGAACCCCTGGACGTCCTCGCCAACTCCCGCTGGGCGGAACGCGATTACGTCCCGATGGGCACCCCCGGCAACCGGCGGGCGATGGACGCGGTCGAGCAGGCACTGGCGAGCGGGAGTGAAGTCCCGGGCCTGGCCGACTACTTGAGCCGGGCGGGCGTCTACTACGTCGTCGTACGCAACGACCTGGACCCCGACCAGATCGGCTACGTCCCGACCACCACCGTCAAACGCACCCTGGAACAGTCCGGCTACCAACGGGTGACGGGCCTGGGTCCCGTCATGACCGGCGGCCGGATCGCGAACGACACCCCGCTCCAGGTCGAGGGCCTCTACCCGCGCCAACGGGCGGTGGAGATCTACGAACCGACGGGCAAGGACGTGATCCGCCCCGGCCAGGCGGGCCTGACGCCGGTGGCCGACACGGCGGTGGTCTCCGGCGGCCCGGAGTCCCTGCTCCCCCTCGCCACCGAACTCCGGGGCAGGGCAACGGTGTTGACGGGCGACAACCACCCGGGCCTTGGATCGCCCGCGCTCCAGGTGGTGGGCGACGGACTGCGCCGCGCCGACACCCGGTTCGGCCTGGTCGACGCCAACACGTCGTACACATACACACCCACCGAACGCAACGCGCCCGACGCGGTCCAGGACGCGGGCGAGAAGCCGAAGCAGATCCTGCCGACGAAGGGCATCGCCCACCAGACGGTGGCACAGCTGCGCGGCGCCCGTTCGGTGACGGCGTCTTCGAGCGGCAACTGGCTGTTCTCGCTCCCCCAGTTCGACCCGGTGAACGCCTTCGACGGCAACCCGGACACCGCGTGGGCGGAGGGCGCGGCAGGCTCACCGAACGGCCAGTGGCTGCGCATCGCCTTCGCGGGCGGGTCGTACGACATGCCGGGTTCGTTCAAGGTCACGCCGCTCCCGCAGGAGAGCGTGCGCGCGGCGGCGACGGAGGTGCGGGTGGAGACGGCGAAGGGCTCGGCGACCAGCTACCTCCAGCCGAACGGCATGCCTCAGACGATCAAATCCCCATCCGGCTCGACGAGTTGGATGAAGCTGACGATCGTCGACTCGGTGGCCCGCCATACCGGCCTGACCGGCGCGGGCTTCTCCGAGATCACCCTTCCCCACATCCAGGTCACCCGACTCCTCAAGCTCCCCACCGACGCGAACACGACCGACGCCTCCGCCGAGCTCATCTCCCTGCACCGCACGGCCGACCCGACCGGCCTCTCCCCGACGGGCACGGAGGCGGGCCTGCACCGCACGTTCTCGACGTCGACGGCGGGAACGTACGAGATGAAGGCGACCGCGGTGGCGACACCCGGTGAGGAGTTGGACAAGCTCCTCTACGAGGTGGCCCCCGCCCAACAGCACCGCATCACGGCAACGGCCGACTCCACAGCGGCACTTGGCACAGGCCTCGCCGCCCGCAACCTCACGGACGGCGACCTGACGACGGGCTGGATAGCGGGCGACCGCCCGACGATCCACCTCACCTGGACCGGCAAACAGCCAGTGGGCGAAGTGGTGTTGGCGCCCGCGGGCGGCCTGTCGACCCGCCCGACCGAGGTGAACATAACGTCACCGGACGGTTCGACGATCGCCGGCGTGGACGAGAACGGCGTAACCCGCTTCGACCCGATAACGACGGACAGCCTGTCCATCACGATCACGAAGACGGCCCCTCTCACTCTCCACAACCCGATAGCCGACGAGAACCTCCAACTCCCCGTGGGCCTGACCGAGGCCTACATCCCGGCCCTGGACCAGTACCGCACCCCCCAACCGACCCCGTCCCGCCCCTTCACCCTGCCCTGCGGCAAGGGCCCGGTGGTGGGGGTGGACGGCGAGCTGTACGAGACGAGCGTGAAGGGGACCGTAGGCGACCTGACGGAACGCCGGGAGGCTGAAGTGACGCTCTGTCAGCATGGCAAGGCGGACGGGGCGTTGGAGCTGGCGTCGGGAGCACACCGGGTCGAGGCGGGGGACGCGGGACCCCTGTCCCTGACAAATGTGACACTCACCCGGGGAAGTGTCACATTCGCGAAGGACACTGGTCGGGGGCTGCGGGTCGTGGACTGGCTCGGCGACCGCCGAGAGGTGACCGTCGGCTCGGGCACGGCCTCGTACCTCACCACTTACGAGAACTACAACACGGGTTGGCAAGCCACCCTGAACGGCAAGGAGTTGACCCCCCTCCGCCTGGACGGCTGGCAACAGGGCTGGCGAGTCCCGGCAGGCGCAGGCGGCACGATCAAGCTGACCTACGAACCCGCGACACCATACGAGGCCGGCCTCATCGGCAGCGGAGTCGCCCTGGTCGCCCTCCTGGCCCTGGTGGTCTGGCGCCGCGACGAACCAAGCCCCGACGAGGTGCAACCACCCCCACCACTCCCCGGCCTGTGGCTGGGCACGGTGGCCCTGACCCTGATCGGAGTGGTGATAGCAGGCTGGTTCGCCCTACTGGTCCCGGCCCTGGCCCTGCTGGCCTACCGCAGACACGCGCTCCTGGTCCCGATCGCCTTCGCGGCACTGGCAGGGGCAGGCATCGCGGCGGCAACGGGAGCGGGCGAACCGGTGGGCGCAGGCGAGGGAGCGTTCAGCCACACGGCCCAACTCCTCGCACTGATCGGCTTGTTCGCGGGCCTGGTAGCCGTACGAGAGCGCTCCGCTCCGGAACCAGCACCGGTCCCACCCCTACCCCAAAGAGAACGAGGCACAAGCACCCTGGGCGAAAAGGCCCCAGTGGAATCAAGCCGCACAATCTCAGCCCAGGCCAGGGGAGCCACCCCTCCAGAGGCACGGGGCCATGACATCAGCGACTCCGCCGCACGGGCGCATCCAGCCCCCTCCGAACCCGGAGCCAACAACAACCAGCCGCCCCACGGCGAGGACCCAATAGGGGCGCGGGACCGTGACATCAGCGACTCCGCCGCACGGACACGCCCAACCCCCACCGAACCGGAGGCAGACAACGGTGCCCCTTCAGGGGCGCGGGGCCGTGACATTGGCGGCTCCGCCGCGCGGGCGCACCCAGCCCCCACCGGCCCGTACCAAAAGGACGGCCCCCGATGACCACACTCGACCAGCCTCCCCGCACCAACGCCCCCACTCGCATCCCCTTCCCCACAGTCGACGAAATCGCCCGCCACTGCCACCAATCCGCCGAACCGGAAACCGTCCACATAGAGGTCCACCTCCCAGGCCCCGTAAACCCGGAACGGCTCCGCACCGCATTCACCGAGGCCCTGCACCACCACCCCCGCATCCTCATGCGCGAGGCCCCCGGCCCCTGGTACCGCCGCCGCTACGAATGGGAGCTGACCGACACCCCGGACCTAGACGTGGTCACCTTCCCGCCCCCCGCCCAAGACGCCCTCAAACAGGCCCGCACCCGCTCCCTCACCCACACCCCGCCCCTCACCGCATCCCCACCCATCCGCCTGGAAGCAATCGAACTCCCCCACGGAACCGCCCTCATCCTCACGGTCAACCACACCGCACTGGACGGCCCCGCCTGCCTCCGCATCCTCGCCACCGCAGCGGAGCTGTACGGCGGCAAGGACAACACCCCCACCGCCCCACCAACCCGCCCCCCGGACCCCCCAGAACCCCCCACGGACACCCCCTCCGTATGGACTCCACCCGCACGAGTAGCCCCCGGCACCCCCACGCGCACCCCCGGCGGCAACGGCCTCCTCCTCACCGAACTCCCCGTCCCCCACCGCCCCAAGGGCTCCCCCTACACGGTGAACGACCAACTCATGGTCACCACGGCCCTGATGATCGCCCACTGGAACCGCGAACACGGCGCACACCCCCGCCCGCTGCGCATCACGATGCCCGTGGACGACCGCCCCCGAGGCACGGACATGCCGATAGGCAACGGCACGCGCCTGGTCGAAGTCACCTTCGCCCCACAGGAGTTGGCCACCACCCCCGCCCACCACATGGCCGAACTACTCCACCGCACGGCAACCCGAACCCGCGCCCTCAAAGCCCTCCCCCGCCCCCAACTGGGCCACGGAGCAACCCTGTTGACGAGCCCGGTCGTCCCCGTCGTCTGGCGAGCCACCCTCACCCGAGGCCTCCGCAGGGCAGCCGCCCCCTGGACCTCGACCACCCTCCTCAGCAACATCGGCCGCATCCCGTACACCCTGGACTTCGGCGCCCCGACGGGCCGCGCGCACGCGGTCTGGTTCTCCGCCCCCGCCCGTATGCCCCGAGGCCTCACCGTGACGACGGCGTCCACCGCGGGCAAACTCCACGTGGCCCTCCGCTGGTCCCGCACCCTCCTCGGCCCCGGCGACGGAGCCCACCTCCGCGACCTCTTCGAGCACTACCTGCACACGACGGAACAGACGGAGGCGCACCCGGAATGACGACCACCACTCCCCCGAACCAGGTGCGCCCCGACCTCCGCGACTTCTACGAGAACCCCGCCACCCCCGTCGCCTCCGGCCCCTCCCGCACCCTCCGCCAGGCCCGCGTCCTCGCCACCGCCCTCGGCCCGGCCACCGCCGAACACCCCCGCACGATCCTCGACATCGGCTGCGGCGACGCGACCGCCGCCGCCACCGCCGCCCCCCTCCTCACCGGCCACCGCATCATCGGCGTCGACTGGTCCCAGGACGCCCTCACCCGAGCCCGCACACACCTCCCGTACACGGTCCGAGGCGAACTCACCGCGTTACCGCTCCGCACAGCCACCGCCGACGCCGTCCTGTTCAGCGAAGTGATCGAGCACCTCGTCGACCCGGACACCGCCCTCGCCGAGATCCACCGCGTCCTGCGCCCGGGAGGCCATCTCATGCTGTCCACCCCGAACTTGGCCGCCTGGTACAACCGCGCCCTGCTGCTCGCCGGCGTCCAGCCCGTGTTCTCGGAGGTGAGCCTGCGCGCGATCCACGGCCGCCCGGGCAAGGAGGTCGTAGGACATCTGCGGCTCTACACCCCGCGTGCGCTACGGGAGTTCGTGACGGCGGCCGGCTTCGAGGTCGTCGGACTCAAGGGCGCGCCCTTCCACGGCGTACCGCGACCGCTCCGCCCCCTCGACCGACTGGCCTGTGCCAGACCGCAGTTGGCGTCGATCCTGCTGCTGCACGCACGGAAGACGTAGGGGGCGCGGCCGTGTGGTGGGGAGTGGCCGCGGCCCTGTTGGCGAACGTGCTGTACAGCACCGGCTTCGTCCTGGAGAAACGGGCGCTCGCGGCCCTGCCCGAGGTGACGGTCCGTCAACCGGCGAGGCTGCTGCGACTGGTGCTGGGCAGCCCGTTGTGGATCGGCGGGTCCCTCGCGCTGGCCTCCGGGTTCGGCGCGCAGCTCGCCGTGTACCGGACGCTGCCGATCGCCGCCGCGCAGGGCATCTTCGTGTCCGGCCTGGTCCTGCTCGTGCTGCTGTCCGCGCGGATGCTCGGCGAGGAGACCAGCGGGCGCGAGAGGTACGCGCTCGGGGCGATCCTCGTCGCCCTGCTGATGGTCGTACTCTCCCTCAAAGAAGGCTCGGACCACGTCAGCCGCAACGCGCCCTACCCGCTGATCCTGCTGGTCTGCGTACCCTCGCTCGCGGCCGGAGTCTGGCTGTACCGGTCCACCGAGCGCAGTGCGGGACACCGGCACCGGCTGCCCACCACGGGCGTCGAATACGGCGTGGCGGTGGGCCTGTTGTACGGGGTCAGCTCGCTCGCCATCAAGGGGGTGTCGAGCTATCTGACGACAAGTGACCTGGGCGGAGCGGTAGTTGGACTGCTCCGGTCCCCATACCCCTACCTCCTCCTCTTCACCGGCGCGTTCGGCCTGGTCATGTCCCAGGCGGCGCTCCAGCGTTGCCGGGCCTCGCTGATCGTGCCGGTCTGCACGACGGTGACCAGCCTGTTCACGGCGGTGCTCGGCACCCTCGCGTTCGGCGAGGCCCTGCCGCACGACCCGCTGCGCCTGGCCCTGCGGATCGGGGGCACCCTCCTGGCGGTCACCGTCCTGCTGACCATGCCGAAGCACGACAACGCACCTCAACCACCGGTCGAGGCGAAGGAGTTGACGCCCCCATGAACCCGGACGACCCGCTGCTGAAGATCCTGGCCTGCCCGCTCGACAAGGGCCCGCTGCACCTGCTCCCCACGGACGCCCTCTACAACCCGCGCCTGCGCCGCCGTTACCCCATCGTCGACGGCATCCCGCAGCTGCTGCCGTCGTCCGGAGAACAAGTGACCGACGACGCCGAGCACTTGGAACTCCTCAAACGGATGGCGCCATGACGTCCAAGCGCCGCACCCCCGTTCCTCGTACTCTCACCGCCCGCCTCGCACCCCTCCTCCCCACCCGCCTCGTCGCCGCCACCGCCCGCGCCGTCTACCCCCGCTTCGAACCCGAACTCGCCCGCCTGGCCGACCTGTTGCCGCCCGACTGCGGCACGGCGGTCGACGTCGGCGGCTGGTACGGCCCCTGGACCCACCGGCTCTGGCGGCACGCGCGCGAGGTGGTGACCGTAGAACCGGTCCCGCACCTGGCGCGGCTGCTCGAAGCCGCCGCCCCCGCGCACGCCCGGGTGATCCCGGCCGCCGCCTCCGACCGTCCCGGCACCGCACGCCTGTGGCTGCCGCCGGACGACGAGGGTGACCGGGGGGTGTCGTCGCTGGTGCGCCGGGACATCCACGCCCGCGCCGTGCACGTGCGCTGTGTCACGCTCGACGGGCTGGGGCTGCGGGAGGTCGGTTTCATCAAGGTCGACGTCGACGGCAGCGAACTGGCCGTCCTGCACGGCGCGACCGGCCTGCTGACCCGCGACCGCCCCGCGCTCTTCGTCGAACTGGAGTCCCGTATCCAGCCGATCGCTCCGGTGGTGACGTACCTGTCGCTGCTCGGCTACGAGGGCTGGCTCCTGCCGGACCGGAGCGGGGACTGGGTCCGGCTGTCGGCCTTCCCCCTGGAGGAGCATCAGGCCCGGACCTCGTACGTCGTCTCCCAGGGGCTGCTGCGCCGGGTCCTGCCCTTCGCGCGCGGGCCCCGTTACGTCAACTCGGTGCTGTTCCTCGCCGACGGCCGCACCCCCGGTGTCCGGCCCGATGCCAGGCCCGATGTCAGGCCCGATGTCAGTGCCGTGCGCGACGATGGATCGCATGCCCGACGCGAACCGCCCAGCCCGCCCCTTCAGCCCCCTCGACTTCCAACTCGTCCTGCTGCGCCGCATGGCGGACCACAACCCGGACCTGGTCGAGAACGCCCGTCATGAGCTGGGCGTCTCGATCGCCGACATGCGGGAGGCCAACAAGCGTTGGCAGGCGATGCTGCACTCCCCGCGCGGCCGGGCCGCCGCGTCCCGGTACCGCTCGATCCTCGGCACCCCGGAATCGACCGTCAAGCACAGGATCGGCGACCTGGACTGCGAGGCCTGGCAGTGGCCGGTCCCCCTCTGGCCCGACCTCCGCTTCGAGGTGCTCACGGCCCCGAACGGCGCCGTATGGAACGAATGGCTGGTCCGCGCCCCGGGCGCCACACCCCCGCCCCTCCGCACCCTCGACGACCTGACCCCCTGGTCCTGCACGGTCGACGAGGCGGCCCGCGCCTTCGCCCCCGCCCGCCCCCTGGAGGGCACCGCCCCCACCCGCTGGGGCCTCGCCTTCACCGCCCCGGACGCGCAGGGTGTCCGCCACCAGTGCACGGCCGAGTTCACCTGGGGCCTGCTCCAGCGAACGGCGGTCAACGACTGACGGTCATCGACCGACGTTCAGCGACTGACGGCCGCCCCCAGAATCGCCTCGACCACCGCGGTCAGCGAGGACTCCGGATGCAGATCGAGAAAGAGGTTCGGCTCGACGAGTTCCAGCTCCATCACACACGGCTGTCCGTCCGGCCCGTCGACGAGGTCCACGCGCGCGTACAGCAGCTCCGGTGCGTCCGGTACGGCGGCCAACGCCCGCTCGGCGACGGAGAGTTCGGCCTCGGTCGCGGTCCACGGTTCCAGGTCGGGGTGCGACACCTTGTCGTCGTCGTACGCCGTCCCGCGCGCCAGCACGGCCCCCTTCCGCGAGGCGTGCACGAACCGCCCCCCGAAGAACAGCAGCGCCCGCTCCCCGCTGACGTCCACGTTCGTGAGGTACGGCTGCACCATCGCGGTGAGCCCCTCAGCGTGCATGCGCTCCAGCTGTCGTACGGCCGTCCCGTGCTCGTCGGGCGTGTAGCGGGCGGCGAAGCGGGCGCCCGCGCCGGAGGTCGGCTTGACGACGTACTCGTGGTCGTCGGGGAGGTCGGCCGGGTCGCCGGGGGCGAGATAGCGGGTCGGCACGACGGGCACGCCGGCCGCCGCGAGGTCGCCGAGGTACCGCTTGTCGGTGTTCCACCGCACGACCTGCACCGGGTTCACGAGCCGTGTCGCCTTCGCGGTCCGCTCGGCCCACGCCAGGAACTCGGCGGGGCGCCAGCTGTAGTCCCAGGTCGAGCGGATGACCACGAGGTCGTACGCGCCCCAGTCGGTCCCGGCGTCGTCCCACGGCGCGGCGACGGCCTCGGCCCCGGCAGCCCGCAACGCCTCGACCAGCACCGGGAGGTCACGGTCCTTGCTGGGCTTGGGTCCCGGGTCGTAGGTGGCGAGCGCGATTCGGGGCACGGTGCCTCCATCGTCGTACGGACTGCGGACAGATCCGCAGGTTAACCGCCGCCCCCGCAACCACGGCAACCGGATTGACCTTCCCCCTCGGTGAAGCCCCAGCATCGGTGACGGAACCGAGAAGAGGTCGAGGCGCACATGGGCGGTACGGGGAACATGCTGACGATCGGGGCCTTCGCGCGGGCGTGCAGGCTGTCGCCGAAGGCGCTGCGGCTGTACGACGAGCTGGCGCTGCTGCGGCCGGCGCGGGTGGATCCCGACAGCGGATACCGGTACTACGCGGTGGCACAGCTGGAGCGGGCGCGGCTGGTCGCGTGGTTGCGGCGGCTGGGCATGCCGCTGGCCGGGATCCGCGAGGTCTGTGCCCTCGAACCGGCCGCCGCCGCCCGCGAGATCCGTGCCTTCTGGGCGCGGGTCGAGGCGGAGACGGCGGTGCGGCGGGATCTCGCCGGGTTCCTCGTCGACCATCTCGCGGCCGGACCGGCCGTACCGGGAAAGGACACCACCATGCTGGAACTGCGTTACGCCGCCCACTCGGACCGGGGCCGGGTCCGCCCCTCCAACCAGGACACCGCGTACGCGGGCACGCGGCTGCTCGCGGTCGCCGACGGGTTCGGCCCGGCGGGCGCGCCCGCGAGCGGGGCGGCCGTGGAGGCGCTGCGTTTCCTGGACACCGAGGAGGTGCCGGCGGGCAATGTGCTCAACCTGCTGGAGGAGGCGGTACGGGGTGCCACCGACGCCGTCCGTAACGTGGCCGATCCCGGTGAGAACGGCACGACCCTGACCGCGCTGCTGTGGACGGGCTCGAAGCTGGCGCTGGTGCACATCGGGGACTCGCGCGCGTATCTGCTGCGCGACGGCGGGCTGTTCCGGATCACGCACGACCACTCGGTCGTCCAGTCGCTGATCGACGAGGGTCGGCTGACGCCGGAGGAGGCCGGCTCCCACCCTCAACGCGCCATGCTGCTCAAGGCGTTGACGATCGGCACCCCTGATCTGAAACTCCACGACACCCACCGCGGCGACCGTTACCTCCTGTGCTCGGACGGCCTGACCGCGGTCGTCCCGGAGCACCGGATCCGCGAACTCCTCACCGCGGGCCCGGACCCGGAGGAGGCGGTACGGACCCTGGTCGACGCGGCGAACGAGGCCGGGGGTCCGGACAACATCAGCTGTGTGGTGGCGGACGTGGTGTAGGAACGGGGGTGTCCCCGGCACCTGGGGACCGTTGCCCCGACGGCTAAGGAGTGCGCCGCGTGTCCACCCTCTTCCCCGCCCTGAGGAACCCCGGCGAGCAGCCCGCTCTCCGCTTCGGTGACCGGTCCCTGACCTACGCGGAGCTGGGCGCGGCGGCGGACGCCCTCGCGGCCCGGTGCGCGGGCACCGGCCGGGTCGCCGTCTGGGCCACCCCCTCGCTGGAGACGGCCGTCGCCGTGATCGCCGTACTGCGGGCGGGAGCCGCGGCCGTCCCCCTCAACCCGAAGTCGGGCGAGAAGGAACTCGGCCACATCCTCGGCGACAGCACCCCGACCTTGATCCTGGCCGCACCGGGCGACGAACTCCCTTCTCCGCTACGACACTTGGAGCGCGTCGATGTCGATGTGCGGGGTGTCGGGGGCGACGGTCCGGCCGTCTCCCCCGACGACGAGGACCCGGCCCTCGTCGTCTACACCTCCGGCACCACCGGCCCGCCCAAGGGTGCCGTCATCCCGCGCCGGGCGATCGCCACGACGCTGGACGCGCTCGCCGACGCGTGGCAGTGGACCGGCGACGACGTCCTCGTGCACGGGCTGCCGCTGTTCCATGTGCACGGGCTGGTGCTGGGCATCCTGGGCCCGGTGCGGCGCGGCGGCTCGGTGCGGCACCTGGGCAGGTTCAGCACGGAGGGCGTGGCACGGGAGCTGAACGACGGCGCGACCATGGTGTTCGGCGTCCCGACGATGTACCACCGCATCGCCGAGACCCTCCCCGACGACCCCGGACTGGTCAAGTCCCTCGGCCGCGCACGCCTGTTGGTCTCCGGCTCGGCCGCGCTCCCGGTCCACGACCACGAACGCATCACGTCGGCGACCGGCCGCCGCGTGATCGAGCGCTACGGCATGACGGAGACCCTCATGAACACCAGCGTGCGGGCGGACGGCGAGCCGCGCGCGGGGACGGTCGGAGTCCCGCTGCCGGGTGTGGAGTTGCGGCTGGTCGAGGAGGACGGCACGCCCCTCCCCTCCTACGACGGTGAGAGCGTGGGCGAGATCCAGGTGCGCGGCCCGAACCTCTTCACCGAGTACCTCAACCGGCCCGAAGCGACGGCCGCCGCCTTCACCGCCGACGGCTGGTTCCGCACCGGCGACATGGCCGTGCGCGACCCCGACGGCTATGTCAGGATCGTCGGCCGCAAGGCCACCGACCTGATCAAGAGCGGGGGTTACAAGATCGGCGCGGGCGAGATCGAGAACGCGCTCCTGGAACACCCCGGGGTCCGCGAGGCCGCCGTCACCGGCGAGCCGGACCCCGACCTGGGCGAACGGGTCGTGGCCTGGATCGTGCCGAGCGACCCCCAATCCCCGCCGCGGCTGGAGGAGTTGGCCGACCACGTGGCAAGCCGCCTGGCCCCGCACAAGCGCCCGCGCGTCGTCCACCACATCACCGCACTCCCCCGCAACGACATGGGAAAGATCCTGAAGCGCTCCCTGACCACGACCCATGACTGAGCGACCCGTGACTGAGCGACCCGTGACTGAGCCACCCGTGACTGACCGCCTGTCCGCGCGCGAGACCCTGGCCCTCGTCACGGACGACACCACCTTCACCGAACTCCCCTACCCGGCAAGGGAGTCCAAGCCCGACGGCCCCCTCGCCTGGCAGGGCTACGACGCCTCGCGCGCCCGCGCCGCCGACCGCACGGGCGAGTCGGAGTCGGTGGTGTGCGGCACGGCGACGGTGGAGGGCACGCGGGCGGTACTGATCGCCTTCGAGTTCGGGTTCCTGGGCGGCTCGCTCGGCGAACGCACCGGGGACCGTCTGGAGGCGGCGTACACGTACGCCCGTGAACACCGGTTGCCGGTGGTGCCGTTGATCGCCACGGGTGGCAGCCGGATGCAGGAGGGCATGGTCGCCCTCACCCAACTCCAGCGCGTGGCCCGCCAGTCGGCGCTCACGAGGGAGGCCGGCCTCCCCCAGATCGCGGTCCTGCGCGACCCCACCACGGGCGGCGGCTGGGCCACCCTCGGCGCGGGCGCGGACGTGATCCTGGCCCTGCCCGGCGCCCAGGTCGGCTTCGCGGGCTCCCGCGTCCGCCCACCGGACGCGGACCCCACGGCGTACACGGCCGAGGCCCAGGTGGCAGCGGGCGCGGCCGACGCGATCGTAGAACCGGAGCGGCTGAAGGAAACCCTGGGGAGATGGCTACGGCTGCTGACCACGCCGTGGTCGGGGCAGGCACCGGTGCCTGCGGCGCTGGACCGGTCGACTCGGCACACCCCGGCCGGCCGACCAGCGCCCGCGCAAGATGCCGTGCAGCGCGTCGCGGCCGACCTCCCGGCCACCGGCTGGGAAGCCGTGCAGCGTGCCCGGGCGGTCCAACGGCCCCGCGCCGAGCGCTACTTGGACGCCTACTTCAGCCACCGGGTGGCGGTCAGCGGTGATCGGTGCGGGGGTACCGACGCGGGGATGCTGTGTGGGTTCGGGGAGCGGGAGGGGCGGGCGATCGCGTATGCCGCGCAGGGCGGGACGGCGACCCGGCCGGCCGGTTATCGGACTGCCGCCCGGCTGATCCGGCTCGCGGGACGGCTCGGGATCCCGGTGCTGACGCTGGTGGACACCCCGGGTGCGGCGAACGACGCCGAGGCGGAGCGGCAGGGCGCGGGCGCGGCGATCGCCGACCTGTTCGGCGCGGTGGCGTCCGCCCGGACCCCGCTCACCACCCTGCTGATCGGCGAGGGCGGCTCCGGCGGCGCGCTGGCGCTGGCCGCGCCGGGCAACACCTGGGCCACACCGGACAGCTACTTCTCGGTGATCGCCCCGGAGGCCGCCGCCGCGATCCTGAAACGGCCCCCGGAGGAGACAGAGCCCACGGCCGACCAACTCCGTATCCGGCCACAGGACTTGGCGGCGCTGGGGGTGATCAGGACGGGGCCCGCCTGAACCACCGCCTGAACCACCGGGCTCCGCCGACGCCGCGTCACCAGAGCACTCCCCACTGCCCCTTACTTAATCTTTAACTCGGGCATTACAGACAAATACCCCCGTTTAGCCGCACCCCGCCCGGCCCACCACAAGGCGCGCCCGCCGCACCGCCCCCGCACGATGCGAAAGAGGCCCGCCGCCCGGCGAAGCCCCGGTCCGCGCTCTCGGGAGAACCTGCCATGACCGTCAGTCTGGAGCAGTTGCGACGCTGCCATTTCGCCGTCGACCTGGGTGCCGCCCGTACCCGTGTCTACGTCAAGGGCGCCGGGCTCGTCGTCGACCAGCCGTCCGCCGCCGCCGTGAACACGCGGACCGGCGCGCTGATCGCCGTAGGAGAGTTCGCGGAGAAGATGACGGGCCGTACGCCCGACTACATCCGGGTGGTCCGGCCGGTGTCCGGCGGGACCGTCGTCGACATCGAGATGGCGCAGCGCATGCTGCGGCACCTGATCGGCGACAAGGTCCGCCGCGCGCTGCGCCGCAAGCCCCGGCTGCGGGCCGCCGCCTGCACCCCGCACGACGCCGATCCGCTGGCGCAGCGCGCCGCGATCGAGACGCTGGTCGGGCTCGGGGCGCGCCGGGTGGAACTCGTCGACACGCTGATCGCCGCCGCGGTCGGCTGCGGACTGCCCGTCGAGCGGCCCGAGGCGACCATGATCATGGTGTGCGGGGCCGCCGCGACCCAGGTCGCCGTGCTCTCCCTCGGCTCGATCGTCACCGCCGAGCGCATCCCGGTGGGCGGTGAGGCCGTGGACCACGCGATCGTCCAACACCTGCGCCACGAACACGAGTTGATGCTGCCGAGCCAGTCCGTACGGCCGTTGCAGCTCGCCCTCTCCGGCAACGGTCTCACCGCGCACGGCCCGACCACCACCGAGATCCACGGGCGGGACGTGGCGAGCGGCCTGGCCCGTTCCGTACGGGTCGACACCGCGGCCGTCCGGGACGCGATCGAGACCCCGCTGACCGCCGTGCTCGACGGGATCGGCCGGGTGCTGCGCAACTGCCCGCCCGACCTGGTGGCCGACCTCGCCGACCGCGGGATCATGATGGTCGGCGGCAGCGCGCTGCTCCCCGGCTTCGACCAGATGCTGCGCGCGGCGACCGGGATGCCGGTGCACATCGCCGAGCGGCCGGACGTGTGTGCCGTACAGGGCCTGGGCTACATGCTGGAGGGCAAGATCGAGCCGCTGGTCCTGGACCCGCTGGCCACCGCCTGAACCCCGGCCCGGCCGAGGCGGACGACGGCGTCCCCGACCTCTCACGCCTCCTCGAAGCCGTCCTGAGCGTCGGTTCCGAGCTCGAACTGCGCACCACGCTCCAGCACATCGTGGACGGCGCCGCCGAGCTGACCGGCGCGCGGTACGCGGCGCTCGGGACCACGGACCCCGCCCATGACGGCCTCACCGAGATCCGTACGGGCGGGGCCGAGCCGCCGCCCGCGGGGGTGCTCAGCGTGCCGATCCACGTCCACGACGAGGTGTTCGGCCACCTCCACCTGGCCGGCAAGCAACACTCCGCCCCCTTCACCGCCGAGGACGAGCAGCTCCTGCACGTCCTCGCCGCCCAGGCCGGCATCGCGATCGGCAACGCCCGCCTGTACGAGACGGCCCGGCAGCGCGAACGCTGGATCGAGGGCGCGGCGGCCGTCACCACCGCGCTGCTCACCGGTGAGACCGCGGCCGACGCGCTGAAGACGGTCGCGGAGGGTGCGCGGGCCCTCGCCGACGCCGCCGCGGGCGTGATCCTCCAGCGCACGGCGGCGGGCGGCATGGAGATCGTCACCGCGTCCGCCCACGAGGACCCGGGCGACATCGTCGGTACGACCATCGAGCCCGGCAGCCCCGTCCTCGTCCAACTCCTGGGCGGCGAACCGGTGTTCATCGACGACTCGGCGACCGACCCGCGCATGACGACGCATGTACGGCACCGGTTCGGCCCCAGCATGATGCTCCCGCTCCAGGCGGACGGCCGCCTCATCGGCACCCTGGCCCTCCCGCGCCGCCCGGGCGACCGCCCCTACACGGCCGTAGAACGCCTGCTGGCAACGCAGTTCGCGTCGCAGGCCGCGCTCGCGCTGGTCCTGGCCGACGCGCAGCACAGCCGTGAACGCCTCGCGGTCTACGAGGACCGGGACCGGATCGCCCGCGACCTGCACGACCTGGTCGTCCAACGCCTGTTCGCCACGGGCATGTTGCTGGAGTCCACGCAGCGCAGAACGGAGGACACCGACCAGGCCCATGAGCTCCTCGGGCGTGCGGTGGACGAACTCCAGTCGACGATCCAGGAGGTCCGCACGGCGATCTTCGCCCTGCAACAGCCTCCGGCCGAAGCCCCAACGAGCCTGCGGGGCAGGGTACTTCGGGAGACGGCCGCCGCCTCCGCCGTCCTGGGCTTCCAGCCCTCCACCCATTTCAAGGGCCCGGTGGACACGGTCGTCCCCGACCAGGTGGCGACCCACCTCCTGGCCGTCCTCCGCCGCGCCCTCACCACCGCGTCCGGCCGCGCCAGCGTGTCCCGCGTGGAGATCACGATCGACGTGACGACACCGCTGCCGGACGGCAGGGACGCCGTACGACTGAGGGTGTACGACGACGGAGGGACCGGTGACGGCGACGGAGGGACCGGTGACGGCGACGGTGGCGGCACGACGGTCCGTTGGCAGTCGCCTCTGTGAGAGCGGCGCCGGAGGGGTGGCAGCAGGGCCGGAGGCGGGATGTCAGTAGAGCAGGATGCGGGGTGTCAGTAGGGCAGGATCCGCCCCGACGGCGTCCTGCGGTCGATGGTGTCGTCGCGGGGCGTGATGGGCCGGCGACTGACGCGAACGCGGATCTGTCGGTTCATGGCGCCCTCCCGAGGCTCATATCTCCTATGCCCCTCTCCTATGCCCCACACTCGCCCTCGCGACTCCCAACAACATCAAGTCCGTACGGTGAGACCCATGACGACCACCTTCACGCTGCTGCATCCCGGCGCCATGGGCGCGAAAGTCGGCGGCGAGGCGACCCGTACGGGCACCCGGGTCCTGTACGTCCCGACGGGCCGAAGCCCAGCCAGCCTCCAACGCGCCCGCGAGGCAGGCCTGGAGCCCGCCGAGTCCCTCGAATCCGCTCTGGCCGCAAGCGACTTCGTCCTGTCGGTCTGCCCGCCGCACGCGGCGGAGGACGTGGCGCGAGAGGTCCTCACCCACCCGTTCCGGGGCGTGTACGTCGAGGCCAACGCGATCAGCCCGGACCGTACGCGACGCATCGCGGCGGCGTGCGCGGAGCGCGGCGTGCTGATGCTGGACGGCTCGATCGTCGGCGGCCCGCCCGGTCCGGGCAGCGCGCCGCGCCTGTACCTGAGCGGTGACGAGGAGCAAGTCGCCCGGGTGGCACGGTCGTTCAAGGACACGCAGGTCATGGCCCGCCCTCTGGACGCCCCGCTCGGTGCCGCGTCGGCGCTGAAGATGGCGTACGCCTCGTACCAGAAGTCGGCCCGCGTCCTGGCCGCCGTGTCGCACGCCCTGGCCGCGAGCCACGGCGTGGCAACCGAACTGGCTCTGGAGGCAGGGGCGTTGAGGTCCAACATCCTCGCCGAGACCGACCAGCTCCCCAGCGTCGCGGCCCGGGCCTGGCGCTGGGCACCGGAGTTGGAGGAGATCGCGGCCACCCTGCGCACAGCGGGACTGCCGGCCGACATGGCCGAGGGCGCGGCGGCGGTGCTGGGCCGGTGGGCGGACGACAAGGACGACTACGACCTGCCGCTGGAGGAGGTACTGGCCCACCTCAGAACGGAGGACTGAGGACGGGGGACTGACTGACTCAGGGCGCCGTCGTGGGTCCGATGCTCCGCAGCTCCTGGACGGTCCCCCCGAGCCGGGACCGGAACCCCTCCAGCAACTCAGGCACCGCACTGACGACCCACCGCGTCCCGACGAGGTACTTGCCGCCGTAGATGGCGGCACTGTCCAGCCAGGTCACCTTGAACCGCTCCTCGGGGAAGGTGGTGATCCGGTACTCGCCCTGCTTGGTACGGCACAGCCCCTCGCGCAGTTCCTCCGCCTCGACCCGGATCTCGGCGGTGCAGCCGGTCAGGCCGGCGATCACCTCGACCTTGGCGGGGGCTACGACTCCGGCTTCGGGGGCGGCGGTCACCGAGGTCGCGGCCGACTTGCGTTTCCCCTCCTCCTCGCCTCCGCCGCAGGCCACGGCCAGCGGGAGCAGGGCGAGCGCGGCACCTCGGCGGAGGCGGGAGGTGTGTCCTCGGCGGGGTGATGCCTGCTGTGTCTGGTGGTGGGTCATGGCAGGGGGTACGGGGGTGGTGGGGCGGACGTTCAAGCGGTTCGAGGCGCCGACGCCCCGACGTTCCGGCGCCCCGACGCCTCGACGTTCCAACGCCCCGCCGTGCCGACCTAGGGCTCAGTTCCGCCGACGCCGTTCCTGCCCGTACGGGCCACGGCGGTCATGGGCCCGCCACTCCTCCTCCACCGGGTCCCGGGCCGGGCGGCCGGAGGGCTGTCTGCCGGACCTTGGGCCGGGGTGCGGAGTCCGAGCCGGCAGCCTGGACGACAGACGGATCGGCGATTCGCCGCCCCGCTCCACGGGTCACCCCATTGCGTGCCGCTTCCCGCGCGGCCTTCCGTTTCCGCCGACGTCCGCCACCACTCCCGCCGGCGCCCGTACTCGCGCCCGCGCCCGTGCCTGTCGGAGCCGGTTTCCCCCCGGACGGCCGAGCCAATTGGGCACCGCTGGAAGGGAGTTGCTCCCTGCGACCGCCATGGAACCGTCGGTCCCGGGGTTGGTGGGGAGTTGCGCCGATTGCCGTAGCCGTCTACCGGGGGACCGATTCGGACGGAAATACCAAGAGTGAAGTCCCGGAACTCCCGCCTGGCACAACCCCGGTCGCTGACACGCTGGTTGAGGTGATCACTGGTCGGGGTGGTCGGATCAGCTCGGTGAGCCGCGCTGTCGGGGGGCGGGCGTGACGGTTCGGGAGGTTGTCGGGGGTTCTGGTTCCGGCGCTCCGCGGGCGGGCGGTGAGGGGCCGCGGGCGGTGCCTCGGCATGTGGCGTGCGTGATGGACGGGAACGGGCGGTGGGCGGCCCAGCGGTCGCTGCCGCGCACGTCCGGTCACCGTGCCGCGGAGACGACCGCGATCGATGTCATCGAGGCGGCGCGGGCGGCCGGCGTCGAGTGGCTGAGCATGTACGCGTTCTCGACCGAGAACTGGGGGCGTCCGAGTGCCGAGGTCGATTTCCTCATGCGGCTGGTGCGGCGGGTGGTGCGCAAGCACGCCCCGCTGCTGCACGCGCGAGGGATCCGCTGCCGCTTCCTCGGTGTCTCCGATCCCCGCATTCCCCCGGCGCTGGCCCGGGACTTCGCCGACCTGATGACGCTGACCGGCGGCAACCGGGGCCTGACGCTGACCGTCGCCTTCGATCACGGCGGGCGCCGGGACATCGTCGAGGCCGCGCGGTCGCTGATCCGCGACGGCGTGCCGGCCGACGGCGTGACCGAGCAGACCTTCGCCGCCCATCTGCCCTTCCCCGACACTCCCGATGTGGACCTGGTCATCCGTACCTCGGGGGAACAGCGCATCTCCAACTTCATGCTGTGGCAGGTCGCGTACGCCGAGTGGGTCTTCCCGCCGGTGCTGTGGCCCGACTTCCGCGCGCCGCACTTCCTGGAGTGCCTGCACGCCTACCGGCAACGCGAACGCCGTTTCGGCGGCGTCCGGCCCGCCCCAAATGGCCTCCCGCCCGTCCCTGACGGGCTCCCTCCCCTCCCGAACGGAGAACTTCGATCGTGACCGACGCAGGTTCCGGCATCCCCCAACAGCCGCGCCCGGCCGGCGACTTGGCGCCCATGTTCGGCCCCGGCTCGCAGTTCGACGAGTTCTTCAACGATCCGCGCTGGGCCCTGGCCGTGGTGCGGGCGACCGTACTTGAGGCCGCGCATCCGCAGATCGGTGCCGCCCTGATCGACAACTCCACGTTCGTCGCCCACCCTTGGCGCCGGCTGCAGAACACCTTCCTGAGCCTGCGGCGCATGTTCGGTGCCGACGACGACGTACGGCAGCGGGAGGCGGCGCGGCTCAACCGGCTGCACGCGCGGCTGAACGGGACCGACGCCCGCGACCGGCCGTACGACGCGATGGACCCGGAGGCGCGCGCCTGGGTGGTGGCGACGCTGTTCGAGAGCACGGTCACCATGTTCCGGCTGAGCGGACAGCCCCTGGAACAGCGGGCCATGGAGAGGCTGTACGCCGAATTCCAGGTGTTCCTCGTCGTCTTGGGGGACGAAGCCGGTCAACTGCCGCCCACGCTGCACGAGTTCTGGCGGTACTACGACCGCGTGGTGGAGGAGGAGCTGGAGAACACCGAGGCGATGCGCATCATCCTCTACAAGCTCTTCGACCACCTTCCCGCTCCGCCGCTGCTGAACGGTCTGCCCACCCTGTGGGCACTCGGCCGCGCGGTCGGCGGTCCGGTCATCGGGGCCATCACCGTGGCCTCGCTGCCCGAGCCGTTCCGCCGCCGGGCGGGGCTGCCCGAACTGCTCGGCGCCCAGACGCTGATGCAGAGTGCGTACCTGACCGTGGGCCTGGCCCGTTTCCTGCCCGACGGCTGGATCCGGGCCGAGAACATCGCCGACCTGCTGGCGCTCACCCCCGACAGCGACGACCCCCGCGCCCGGACCGTCCGCGCCCTGCACCAGAAGATGAAGCGAGCCGGAGCCTTCCTCCGGCTCGTCACACCCTTCGCCACGGAACCCGAATCGGAACCCGGATCCGGATCCGGACCGGAGTCCGCCGCACGCGGAGGGATGCGGCGCGACGCCGAGGAGTTCTTCCGCGAAGTGCTGGACCAGACCGGGGACGGCTACCTGGACTGGCCGGACCTCGCCGCCATGGCCCGCGAGCTGTCCACCCGCCTCGACCTCGACGAGCCCGAGGAGACCAGGCTCTACAACGCCTACGCCGACTGGTGGCGGGAACTCCAGAGCGCCCTCGACGCCGACGGCGACGGCCGCGTCAGCGCCCAGGAGTACGCCGCGGCCGCCCCGTCCCTGGCCGGCCCCGCGCTGATCCGCGTGGCCGAGGTCCTCTTCGACGTCACCGACAAGGACGGCAACCAGCGCATCGACGCGGACGAGTACCGGGCCCTGTTCCGGACCGCGTTCCATCGCGACACCACCGGCACCGGCACCAGTGGGGGCACCGGCGGCGCGTACACCCGTAGCGCGTTCGTCAAGGACTTCCTGTCCTTCATGTCCGGCCGACAGCGCTCGACCCCGTACGACCCGCTGCTCGCCCAGGCGTGACCACCTGCCGTGCATTCCCGGCGCATGTGTCGGCCGACGCTCACCGGCCGGCACATGGATAGTGGCCAGTAGATGCCGGTCCCGACAGTTCCGGCCGCCGGGAAGGAACTCATGACGCATCGGGCCAAGGACACCACCACCACGGACACCGCCACCGCCACCGCAATCCTCGAAAGCCTGCTCAGCGACGAGGGATCAGCCGACCCTTTTCCGCTGTTCGAGCGGGCCCGGGCGCTGGGACCCGTCCTGTCGACCGACGACGGCAGCCTGCTGGTGACCGGCTACCAGGAGGCGGAGCGGCTGACGCGCGACCGCGCTTTCGGAATCCTGGGCGGCGAGACGCACGAACCGACCGGCGCCGACTCCGACCCCGGCCCCGGCCTCTCCGGGCATCTGTCCAAGCGGATCGTCAGCGCCTCCCTCCTGGAGACCAATCCTCCCCAGCACACCCGTCTCAGGGCCCTGGTCGCGTCGTTCTTCGCGGCCCGCAGGATCCCCGCGCTCGAACCGCTGATCGCGGCGGCGGTGGACGACCTGCTCGACGGGATGGCGGATCGCGTGGGCCCCTCCGGCGCCCTCGACTTCATGGCGGCCTTCGCGTCCCGGCTGCCGATGAGTGTGATCTGCGAGCTGATGGGCGTACCGAAGGAGGACCGGCACCGGTTCCGTGCCCCCGCGTCCGCCCTCACCCGTTCGCTGGAGATCGTCACGCCCCCCGGGGTCGTCCAGTCGGCCGACGACGCGGCGGCCGAACTCGTCGCGTACTTCGGGGACTTGGCCGCCCGGCGCCGCGCGGATCCGCGGGACGACCTGGTGAGCGCGCTGGCCACGGCGGCCGAAGGGACGGACTCCCGACTCAGCGAGCACGAGATGCTGTCCATGTTCGTCCTGCTTCTCGTGTCCGGTTTCGAGACGACCTCCCATCTGCTCGGCAACGCCCTCGCACTCGCCTTCCAGCACCCCCTGGCGGCGGACGGGCTGCGCGGCGGCGGGATTCCGGCCGCCGGATTCACCGATGAGGTGCTGCGCCTGGAGGCCTCCGTCCAGTACGCGGCCCGCGTGCCGCTCCGCGAAGGGCTGGATGTCGGAGGGGTGCCCGCTCCTCTCGGCACGGTCGCCCTGGTGTTCCTCGGGGCCGCCAACCGTGACCCCAGGCGCTACGACCGCCCGGCGGAGTTCGATCCCCTGCGCACCGGTCCCCCACCGCTGGCCTTCGGCGGAGGTGCCCACTTCTGTCTGGGTGCCCCGCTCGCCAGGCTGCAGGCGGGCATCGCGCTGCCCGCGCTGCTGAGGCGCTTCCCCCGGCTGCGCCTCGCCGGGGAGCCCGTCCGGAGGTACGGATTCATGCTGCGCGGTTACGAGGAACTGCCCGTGGCGCTCGGCTGATATTCGCACTGTCGTTCCCAACCTCCTTCGTTACGGTCAGGCATTGCCACTCAAACCGCACAGAAGCACACATAACGCTCAGAGTGCGCTTGAGGGGATAGTTAAGCTGCAATGCGCTAATAGGCCGCATAACGAAGCATTTCTTTTCCCTCTCCGTAGAGGAGGGACGAAAAGGAAGAGTCGAAGAGGACCGGAGAGGACCAGGTGGATCCGGAAGCGCTGTTGTTCTCGATTTTCACCCCGGAGGGCAGGGTGAACCCGTACCCCGCACTCGCGGAGTTACGGCGGACCGAACCCGTCTATTACAACGCCGGATTCAACACCTATTTCCTGACGCGATTCGCGGACTGTCAGGCCGTTCTCACCGATCCCGAATTCCTGGTGCCCGATCTCGACTGGTGCGCGCGCGAGCTGCCCGACTGGCGTGACCGGCCGAGCGCGGAGTTCTTCTACTCCTCGCTGCTGCGCAGCAACGGCACCGACCACGCGCGGCTACGGCGGCTCGTCGGCGGCGGGTTCAGCGCGCGCCGGGTCGCCGCGCTGCGGCACACCGTGCGGGACATCACCGCGCGGCTGCTCGACGACTTCGCCGACGCCACCTCGGACGGCGGCAGCGCCGACTTCCAGGAACTCGTGGGGTATCCGCTGCCCGTCGCCGTCGTAGGACATCTCATCGGGGTCCCCGGCGAGGAGCAGCGGCAGTTCCACCGGCTGGGCCAGGACATCGGCCGGCTCCTCGAACCCGTCCGCTCCCCGGAGGACTGGCAGCGCGCCGACCTGGCCGTGGCGACCCTGCGCGCGTACTTCGCCGACCTCATCGCGCTGCGCCGGGCCCGGCCCGCCGACGACCTCACCTCGGTCCTGCTGGCGGTGCGCGACGCCGACGACGGCCGGCTCTCCGAGGCCGAACTCGTCGACATCCTCGTGCTCGTCCTGGTCGCCGGTTTCGAGACCACCGCCGGTCTGCTCGGGCTCGCGGTGCACGCGCTGCTCGCCCACCCGGATCAGTGGGACCTGGTCGTGAGCAAACCCGAACTGGCCGCGCAGGCCGTGGAGGAGAGCCTGCGCTGGGACACCCCGGTGCAGATGACCGAGCGCATCGCCGCCGCGCCGATCGACGTGGCCGGGGTGACCGTCCCCGCGGGCGCCAATGTGACCACCGTGCTGGCCGCCGCCAACCGCGACCCCGAACGCCACGCGGACCCGGACACGTTCGACATCCGGCGCGCCGACATCAAGGTGCTCGGCTTCAGCGCGGGCCCCCACTACTGCCTGGGCGCGGCCCTCGCCCGCGTGGAGGCCGCCGAACTCCTCGAACAACTCCCGACACGCTTCCCGTCCCTGACCGCGTCGGGCCCGCCCCTCCGCCGCGACTCCATCAGCCTGCGCTCCTTCGAGGAACTCCCACTGACGCCGAACGGCTGACGACAAACGGCTGACGCCACCCAGCTCCGCCCCACCCCAATCCCCCTAGGGGCGCGGGGAACTGCGCGACCAGCCCCCACCCACCCGCACCCCGCGCGCAACCCAAACCCCCCACCCCCGACCCGGCCCCAACCTCACCCCCACCGGCCCGCCACCGCCGGACGAGAGGCACCCCCCGTGAAGTTCCTGCACCATGAACGCGCCACCGTAGAAGCCCTGTTGCCGGGGCTGGACGCCGCACTCGCCCGGCATCCACTGGCCGAGTTGGAGAGCACGCCGAGCCCAGCCATCGCAGAGTTCCGCGCGGCAGGCGGCCCCGCGCTCCTGGTGCCGACCGAGAACGCGGGCATCGGCGCCGACCCCCTCCAGGCCGTACGGGTGCAGCGTGCCGTCGGCTCCCGCTGCCCCTCGCTCGCGGTGGCGACGACCATGCACCACTTCTCGATCGCGGGACTCGTCCAGGCCGCCGCATACGGCAACGGCAACGGCACCAACACCGGCACCGGCGCGGAAGGCCTGCTGCTCGAAGCCATCGCCAAGGAAGGGCTGTTGCTCGCCTCCGGGTTCGCCGAGGGCAACACCGGCCAGAACATCCTGGGCCCGCACATCACCGCCCGCCGCACGGACAGCGGAAGCATCGTGCTGAACGGCAGCAAGATGCCGTGCAGCCTGTCCCGTTCGATGGACCTGCTGACCGCCTCCGTGATGATGAAGGACGACGACGGGGTGGACCGGCTCGCCGTCGCCCTGATCCCGGCCGGATCACCGGGACTTGAGGTGCGGCCCTTCTGGAGCTCCCCCGTCCTCGCGGGCGCCGAGAGCGACCAGGTCGTGCTCACCGATGTCGAACTCGACCCCGCGATGGTGGTGTTCACCCAGGTCACCGCCGACGCCGTCCCCGACGAACTGAACATCGCCGGGTTCCTCTGGTTCGAACTCCTGCTGACCGCCGGGTACGTCGGGGTCGCCAGCGCCCTCGTCGAGCGCGTCCTCGACAAGGCCGGTGGCCCGCAGGACCCGACGCCCTTCCTGGTCGACATCGAGGCCGCGATGCTGGGCGTCGAGTCGGTCGCCCGGGCCATGGACACGGAGGCGTGGAGCGACGCGCTGCTCGTCGACGCCCTGTCGGCCCGGTACGCGGCGCAGGACGCCATCGCCCGCACCACCACGGCCTGTCAGGCGGCGCTCGGCGGTATGGCGTTCATCACGGCGCCCGACAGCACCTACCTCGCCTCCGCCGCCACCGGTCTCACCTTCCACCCGCCGTCGCGGTCCCGTATGGGCGCCCCTCTGCGGGAGTTCCTGAACGGCGCCCCCCTGCGGATCGGCTGAGCCCGGTGCTGACGACGAACAGGAGCGGGCTGCCCATGGAGCCCGCCGCCGACACCGCCTGCCGCGTGGAGGTACTGCGCTCGATCGACTTCCTGCCGGAGTCGGTCTGGCACGAACTCGCCCCGCCGGACGACCCGTTGTGGTCCCGCACCGTCTTCGAGGCCATGGAGGGCGGCGCCATCGGCCCCGACAGCTATGCCTACTTGGTGGTCCGCAGGGGCCAGCACACCGAGGCCGTACTGCCCCTGGCGCTCTTCCGGAACCTGCGTCTCGACGACATCGTCGGCCCGCGTGAGCGTCAACTCCTCTCGCCCGTAGGGAGGTTGGCGCCCCATCTGCTGCGGGTGCCGATGCTCTTCTGCGGCAACTTCCTCGGCCAGGGCCATGTCCTCACCTCCCGGCCACTCACCGACGAGGTCAGCCGATTGCTGGTCGACGCCGTACTCCGGTTCGCGCGGACCGAGCGCCTCGGCACCGTGGTCTTCAAGGACTTCACCCCGGCCGGTCTCAACCCGTTGCGCAGCGCCCTCAGTTCGGCGGGGTTCTTCCCCGCGCAGAGCATGCCCGACACCGAACTCCCGTTGTCCGCAGCCTCGTTCGACGAGTACGTCGAGCAACTCCCCGCCAAACCACGGCGCAACGCGCGCAGCAACCTCCGGAAATTCGCCGCCCGCCCGGGACTGCGGATGGAGACCGTCGAGGACTTCCGCCCGCTCGTACCGCAGATGCTCGGCCTCTACCGGCAGGTGATGGACCGGGCGGACCAGCGGCTCGACGTCCTCGACGCCGGCTTCCTCACCACCCTCGCGGCCTCCCCCGGGCCGGACCGACGGCTCGTGGCCTGCTTCGACGGCGACCACGGCGACCGGCTCGTCGCCTTCCTGCTCTGCCTGTTCAGCGGCTCCGGCGCCGCCGGCGCCCGCATCGGCCTCGACTACACGCTGGCGCACGACGCCCGCCTCTACCACAACGTGCACTACGCGGCGATCCGCCTGGCCCTCGACGCGGGCTGCCGCCACATCCGCTTCGCGCAGACCGCGTACACCCCGAAGATCGAGTTCGACTGCCGGCTGATCCAGCAGTCGTACGCGATCACCCATCTACGTCCGCTGCCGCGCGCGGTGCTGCGCCGGCTGCTGCCCGCCGCCCTCGCGGCGGCACGGACCCAGGCGCTCGGCCCGCACGTGCCCGCGCGGGCCACGCGTCCCCCGAGCCGCCCCGACCAGGAAGGTGCCCCCTTGCCATGCCCCGAGTAGAGGTCGAACTCCCCATCGCCGTACCGCCGGAGACCGCGTGGGCCGCCGTCGTGGACGTGGAGGCGTTCCCCGCGTGCATGGACAGCGTGGACTCCGTCACGATCACCCGGCAGACCGACGACCGGCACCGGACGAGCGCCTGGGCGGTGCGGCTGAAGGGGTCGGTGCTCCAGTGGACCGAGGACGAGGTCATCGACCCGGTCGCCCGCCGCTTCGACTTCCGCCAAGTCACCGGCGACCTGGGCGAGTTCGAGGGTCACTGGGCCGTACGGCCCGCGCCGGGCGGGCACAGCACGGTCTCCCTGGACGTCACCTTCGACATCGGCATCCCGCTCCTGGCCGACCTGCTCAACCCGGTCGCGGCGGACGCCCTGCGGGAGAACGCCGCCCAGATGCTGTCGGCGCTGGAACGCCGACTGCTGGCCACCGACGCCCAGTTGAGCGCCCCGGTGAGTGTCCCGCCGCCCACCCGTGAAGCCGAAGAGGAACCCGACCTCGTATGACCACGACCATCGGAGCCCCCTCCGACACCTTCGACCTGATCCGGCGTCACCTCTCCCCCCGGCTCGCCCTGACCGGTTCGTTCGCGGGCCGGGGCGCGACCGAGGTGTCCGGCGAGGGCTGCCGGGTGACGCTGTCCGACGGGCGTACGGCGCTCGACTTCGGTTCGTACGCCGTCACGCTGCTCGGCCACCGGCACCCGGACGTGCTCGCCGCCGTACGCGCGCAGCTCGACACGATGCCCACCTCGACCCGCAGCCTCGCCAACCCGACGGCCGCCCGCGCCGCCGCACATCTCGCCGAGTACTTCCAACAGGCCCTGCCCAAGGTGTACTTCGGGCTCAACGGCGCCGACGCCGTCGAGGTCGCCGTCAAACTCGCGCGCCTCGCCACCGGACGCGGCCGGGTCGTGGCGGTGCGGGGCGGCTTCCACGGCAAGTCGCTCGGGGCGCTGGCGCTCACCCACAGCCCCCTGTTCCGGCGGGGCCTGCTGGGCACGGACGTCGACGTCGTCCACGTCTCGCCCGACGACCCCGGCGCCGTCCTGCGGGAGGTCCGGGGCGGGGAGGTCGCCGCGGTCGTCTTCGAACCGGTCCAGGGCGAGAACGGCGCGGCCGTCCTGTCCGTCGACGTCCTGCGCCAGTGGTGCGCCGACGCCCAGCGCTACGGCACGTTCACCGTCGCCGACGAGATCCAGTGCGGGCTGCGCCGCTGCGGGGAGCGTTCCGTCGCCCTCGCGGCCGGGCTGCCCGTCGACGCCGTCCTGGTCGGCAAGCCGCTGGGCGGAGGGGTCGTACCGCTGTCGGCCCTGGTCTGCTCCGAGGAGTTGTACGCCCCGCTGAGCGCCGACCCGTTCCTCCACTCGGCGACCTTCGGGGGCCACCCGCTCAGCTGCGCGGCGCTGCCCGCCGCGCTCACCGCGATCGAGGGGGCGGCCGGACACGGCGAAGGACTCGCCGCGGCACTGGACAGCGCCCTGGCCGAACTCGCGGGCAAACACGGTGAGTTGATCGCCGGGATCCGCGGCAAGGGCCTGCTGCGCGGTATCGACTTCGCCGGCTCCGGGGTGGCCGGCTCGGTCGTGGTCGAACTCGCCGGCGCCGGACTGCTGGTGTCGCCGTGCCTGGGCCGCCCGGGCACCGTACGGCTGCTGCCGCCGCTGGTCAGCACCGAGGCGGACATCGCGGAGGCCGCCGACATCCTCGACTCGGCGATCACCGTGGCGGCGCGGCGCGCCGAGTGACCGGCCGTAGCGCTCCTCACCTCGCCAACTCCCCCACAGCGCACAGGAAAGAGACACGCATGGACCGCATGGATCTGAAAGACAAGGACCAGGGCCAGGACACACCGGCGCTCGGCCGGGCGGAGCTGTCCCTCACCGTCAGGACGGCCGTGTCGGACGTCCTCGGCACCGAGGTGGACGACATCGACGAGACGACCGACCTCGGCAACGACTTCGGCATCGACAGCCTGGAGTTGATGGATGTGGGCGCCCGGCTGGAGAACGTCCTGCGGGTCAAGATCCAGGTCTCCGACCTCCTGGAGGCCAGGACCGTCGGTGACGCCGTCGACCTGCTGGAGCGGCGCATGGCGAGGCCCGTATGAACGGCGTCTCCTCTTCCGCGCGGACCCGGGTCGTCGTCACCGGACTCGGGGTCAGGTCGCCCGCGGGCAACGACGTCGAGTCGGCGTACGCGCGGCTGCTCGCCGCCGAGTCGACCGCCGCCGTAGCCAAGCATCTGGTGGAGGCGGAGCCCGAGGTCGCCGTGGAAATGGCGTGCCTGGTACCGGAGTTCGACATCGAGCCCTACGTCACGCGGCGGGAGCGGCGTCAACTCGACCGGGCTGCGGAGCTGTTGCTCTGTGCCACCGTGGACGCGGTCTCGGACGCGGGCGAGTTGGCGCTCGCCGACCTCCCGTCCGCGCGGGTGGGCGTCCAGGTGGGCACGGGGATGGGCGGCCTGGGGACGATGGAGGGCACGACGTTCGACTACGGCGCGGACCCGATGGCGATGCCGGTGCACACGGTCCCCAGGACGATGGCGAACTCGGCGGCCTGCCGGGTGGCGATGCGCTACGGCTTCCGCGGCAACTGCGCCACCTACGCCACCGCCTGCGCGAGCGGCACCACCGCGATCGGCGAGGCGGCCCGCCGTATCCGGTACGGCGAGTTGGACGCCGCGGTGGCGGGCGGTGTGGACGCGCCCGTCACGACCACCATCGTGGGCGCCTTCGCCAAGATGCGGGCCCTGTCCCGGCGTTGCGACGAACCGGACCGGGCCAGCCGCCCCTTCGACACCGACCGCGACGGCTTCGTCATGGGCGAGGGCGCCGCCGTACTCGTCCTGGAGCGACGGGACTTGGCCCTCGCGAGGGGAGCCAGGATCTACGGCGAGATCGCGGGCTACGCGGCCAACTGCGACGCCTTCCACATCGCCGCGCCTGATCCCGAGGCGGCCACGGCGGCCGAGTGCATGCGGCTGGCCGTCGCGGACGCGGGGCTCGCACCGGCCGACATCGGGCACATCAGCGCGCACGGCACGTCGACGGTGCTCAACGACCGCTCGGAGGCGACCGCGGTCCACCGGTGCTTCGCGGGACAGTCGCCGCCGCTGACCGCCGTCAAGGGCGTGAGCGGTCATCTCATCGGCGGATCGGGCGCGTTGGAGGCGCTGCTGGGTCTGCTCTGCGCCGACCGGGGTGTGGTCCCGCCGATCGCCAACACGCTCGGCAGCCCCGAGGCCGACCTGGTGGACGTGGTGATCGGCAGGCGCCGCACGATCGCGCGCGGGCCCGTGCTCTCCAACTCCTTCGGTTTCGGCGGCCAGAACGCGTGCCTGGTCCTGACGCCACCGGCGTGACCGACGCCCGCTGAAAGCTCCGTACTCCCCACCCAACTCACGGAACGGCCAACACCATGCGAACCCTTGTCACCGGCGCCACCGGTGTGGTGGGCACCGAAGTCGTCGACCGGCTGCGCGCGGACCCCTCCGGTCCCGGGGTACTCACCCGGGTGGCCAGGCGGGCGCCGGACGCGGAGGTGACGACCTGGAACATCGGGAGCGAGCCGCCGCCGCCGGAGCTGTCGGGGCACTGGGACGTGATCGTGCACACCGCCGCCTCCACGCGCTGGACGATGAGCCGGGCGGAGGCGCTGGCGGCCAACGTGGACCCGCTGCGGGCGGTGCTCTCCCTCGCCGGCCGGGACACCCACGTCGTCCACGTCTCGACGGCGTACGTGGGCGGGACGCGGGCCCAGGAGGACCTGCGGGGACCGGAGTTCGACGGATACCGCAACGGCTACGAGTGGTCGAAGGCGGCCTGCGAGTCCCTGGTGCGCGAGGAGCACGACGGGCCGCTGACGATCGTGCGGCCGCCGCTGATCGTGGGCCGGCGCGACGACGGGCGGATCGCCCGTTTCTCCGGGCCCTACACGATCATCCACGCGCTGGTCTCCGGCCTCGCCGCGGTCGTCGTCGGCGACCCGGACGGCTACGCGGAGATCAGCCCGGTCGACGAGGTGGCGGAGGCCGTCGCCTCGGCGGTGCTCGCCGCGCCCCCGGCCGCGCCGCGCGTCGAGGTGGTCGCGGGCGGCGGCGGGAGTCTGCGCCTGTCCGCGATGATCGGCATCGCCTGCCGGACCCTCAACGAGTTCCGCGCGCGGCACGGCGTCGCCGGCATCGAGCAGCCGCCGTTCGTCCCGCCCGCCACCTGGAACCGGTTCTTCCTGCCGCTCGCGAACCAGTACCTGTCGCCGTTCCAGCATCACGCGGTCCAGCTGCTGGCCATGTTCCAGAGCTACACCAGCATGTCGTCCCCCTTCGAACCCACGCGAACGGTCCACGATCCGGGGGCGGTCATGGAAACCGCGGTACGCTACTGGGCGGCGCGCAAGCCGCGGCTGGCGCTGGCCCGGCCGAATCCGTGGACGCTGCTCGCCACGTGAGGGGCCTCTTCACACGGCGCAGGAGACATCGGCATGTCGACACGGTCAACACCCCTTACGGAGCGCGCATGTTGACTCCGTGTTAACCCGATGGAGTGACCTCTGATGCCACCGTTGACGGTGATAGCATTCCGCCGTCTGCGACCTTGATCCACTTTTGTTCAGGCCCCGAGCCCGAACGCGCTCATCTCCTCGCGTAGATCAGTCATGCAGTCCCCTGGACGGGTTGCGGATCCCTGCAAGGCGTACTCGACGACGCCTGCATGCCACGCGCCGGGAAAGGTTTCCATGACTCAAGACGTGCTTCTTTGGTGCCTGGTTGCGATAGCGGTGATAGCCATAGCCGCAGTCGTCGCACTCGTGCTCCGCAGCAGAGCCCTGGGGAGGAGGAAGAAGGAATCCGAGGCCGCGCTCGAAGCGCGGCTGCGGTACGCCCAGGGTGAACTCGACCGCGTTCAGGCCTCGTTGGTGAAGATGCGGGACGAGCAGGACGATGTCATCCGCGAGGCCGGGCAGGCCGCCGAGGAGAACACCAAGGCGGTCCTCAAGGGCGCCGCCCGGTTCCTGCAGAGCCTCGCGGCCGAGCAGACCACGCTCCTGGACGGGGTCCAGCGCGAGTACGGCGGCCACGCGGTCCTCTCCGACCTGATGGACATCACCCACGCGAACGCCCAGATGGCCCGCAAGGCACAGGGCATCGCCGTCATGTGCGGTGCGCCGCTGGGCCGCCGCAACCAGCCGGCCAGCGTCTACGACGTCGTCCGCAGCGCCCAGAGCCAGATCCGCAACTTCCAGCGGGTCGAGATCATGCAGCCCAGCGGCATCGCGCTGAAGGCCTCCGCGGTCGCGCCGGTCGCCCTGGCCGTCGCCGAACTCCTCGACAACGCCGCCAGTTTCTCCCAGGCGGACGCACCGATCGAGGTCACGTTCCGGCAGGCCCAGAAGAACCTGTGCATCGTCATCGACGACGCCGGTGTCGGCATGGGCGACGAGGACCGGCAGCGGGCGAGCGCCCAGCTGTCCGGAGAGGGTCTGCCCCGGCTGTCCCAGCTGGGCACCCAGCCGAAGTTCGGTTTCCCCGTCATCGGTCTGATCGCCCGTCAGCACGGCTTCACGGTGGATGTCACCGGCGTCTCCCGCTACGGCGGCGTCCGGGCCGTCGTACTCCTGCCCGAGGAGCTGTGGACCATGGAGGAAGCCCTGCCGCCGGCCACCGAGGCGCCCGTGAGCAGCATCCGGCCCATGGAGAACGGCAGGTCGGCGCGTACGGCGGGCGGCCTGCCCAAGCGCGGTGCCCGTATGTCGCCCACCGGTGTCGGCACCGGTGGGGAGCAGTCGCCCCGCCGAAGCGCCCGGCGTGGCTCCGGCAGCCTGGCCGCCCTGCAGCGCGGTACGCAGTCCGCGCGTGACACGGCCTCCTTCGACACCCCGACGCCCGGAGGGTCCGAAAACGCATGAGTACAGGAGACCTGTCCTGGATGGTCCAGGACATCGTGGACAACGTGCCGAGGGCACGGCACGCCGTGGTGTTGTCCGCGGACGGCATCCCACGCGGCTCCACCGACGATCTGACCGGCCAGGACGTACGGACCATCTCCGCCGCCATGGCGGGGATGCAGTCGCTCAGCCGGGCCACCGCCCACTTCGCCGGACTGGCCCGGGACCGGCAGTGGATCCAGACGGTCATCGAGTTCCAGCACGGCTGGGTCTTCCTGATCGGGGCCGGGCAGGGTGCCTACCTGGCCGCCGCCGCGGAGCCCGACGTCGACATGGAGCAGCTCTCGTTCCGGATGAACCGGCTGGTCTCCCGGCTGGGCAACAACCTCACGGCCCCGCCGCGGGTGACCGCCGGTGACCTGCCCCAGCCCGGGGACACCTCCGCGGCCCTGCGGGACGGAGGGGGCGGGGGCGTCTTCCTTCTCTCGGAACTGGACAAGGCGGTGGCGTCGGTGCCGGGCGCCCTGCACGCCCTGCTGCTCGGCGCGGACGGTCTGCCGCGCGGGGCGAGCGCGGGGATCGGCCGGAACCTCGCGGACACGATCTCGGCGGCCATGACGGGCATCCACGCGTACAGCCGGGCGACCGCGCCGTTCGCGGGCGGGCAGCAGGACGACGAGTGGATGCAGACGGTCATCGAGTTCGAGCACGGCTGGGTGTTCCTGATCGCGGCCGGCGAGGGAGCGTTCCTCGCGGCGGCGGCCGAACACGGCTGTGACATAGAGGAGTTCACCGTACGGCTGGGCGACACGATGCCGGCGCTGACCGCCGGGTCGGCCGCCCGGGGAGGAAGGACGGGCGATGAGTGACGAACTGGACGGCGAGCTGGAACTGACGGCCCCATTAGTCCCCCTCTTCGTCATCGCGCAGGGTCGCGCGCTGCCACGGGAGAGCGAGTACGAGCACACCACGATCATCACGGCCCAGGAGGGTGCCGTGGCGGCGGCGCGCACGCTGGCCCCCGAGGCCCGCACGGTCATGGACCTGATCGCGGACGGCTTCCTCTCGGTCGCCGAGGTCGCCGCCCACACCCGGCTGCCCCTGGGCATCGTCCGCATCCTGTTGGCGCAGATGGCCGAGGACGGCCTGATCCATGTGCGCAATCCGGTGCCCCACGCCGAACGCCACGACCCCGTCCTGCTGACCGCCGTGCTCGACGGCCTGATGCGAATTCGAACCGGAGCGTAGTCCCGTGTATCTGGATCCCGACGTCTCCCGCTCCGTGAAGATCCTGGTCGTGGGCCACTTCGCGGTCGGGAAGACCACGTACATCGGAAGTGTCTCCGAGATAGAACCGCTGCAGACCGAGGAGGAGATCACCGAAGCCAGCGAGGGTCTCGACGACCTCTCCGAGACCCCGGACAAGACGACCACGACCGTGGCGATGGACTTCGGGCGTCTCACCCTCGGCGAGGACCTGGTCCTCTACATCTTCGGAACGCCCGGGCAGGAACGCTTCAAGCAGATGTGGGAGGGGCTGTCCCGGGGAGCGCTGGGGGCGCTGGTCCTGGCGGACCCCGAGCGGCTGGAGGAGACGTTCCCCGTCCTCGACCTGGTCGAGGCGTTCGGCCTGCCCTACGTCATCGGCGTCAACACGTTCGAGGGGAAGCACGAGTTCCCGCTCGACGAAGTGTGCGAGGCCCTCAACATCTCCGAGGAGACCCCGGTCATCCACTGCGACGTCCGTGACCAGGACTCCTCGATGCAGGCACTCATCACGCTCGTGAAGCACCTCTTGTCCTCACTCGGCTAGGAGCCAGCATGCAACAGTCCTTCGACCCGTCCGGGGCACCGGCCGGTTGCCCCGCGCACGGCAACGTCCCGCTGTACGGGTCCGACTTCGGCTCCGACCCCGAGAGCATGTACGGCCGGCTGCGGTCCCTGGGGCCCAGCGCCCCGGTCGACATCGCGCCGGACGTCGAGGTCGAGCTGGTGACCAGTTACGACGCCAGTCTGTACATCCTGCAGAACCCGACCCTGTTCGTGCGGGACTCGCGCCGCTGGAACGCCCTGAACGCGGGGGAGGTGCCCGCGGACAGTCCGGCGCTGCCCATGATGGGGTACCGGCCCAACGCGCTGTTCAGCGACGGCGCGGCGCACGCCCGGCTGCGGCAGGCGGTCACGGACAGTCTCGCGACCGTCGACCAGGGCCGGATCGTCCGGCTGACGCAGCAGTCGGCCGACTACCTGATCAGCCAGTTCGGCTCCGAGGCCCTCGGCCAGGCGGAGTTGATGTCCGCCTACGCCCAGCCGCTGCCCCTGCTGGTCTTCGGTGAGCTGTTCGGCTGCCCGCCCGAGCTCGGCGACCGCGTGATCGCCGGGATCACCGGGATCTTCCAGGGCACCCCGGGTGCCGACGAGACCCTGGGCGGCGCGCTCGCCGAACTGATCGCGCTCAAGCGGCGGCAGCCCGGCGAGGACCTCACCACCCAGCTGATGGTGCACTCCTCCCGGCTCACCGACGAGGAGGTGCTGCACCAGCTGGTGACCCTGCTCTCCGGCGGCACCGCGCCCCTGACGGCCTCGATCGGGACCAGCGCCGCGCTGTACCTCAGCGACGACTGGCCGAGCGGCCTGCCGATCGAGGACGCGGTGGTGAAGACGCTGTGGAACTACGCGCCGATCTCCAACTACGCGGCCCACTACCCCACGCAGGACGTCGAGTTGGGCGACCGGACGCTCCGGACGGGCGACCCGGTGCTGATATCTTTCGCGGCCGCCAACACCGACCCCAAGCTGACCGCACACCGCGAACAGCTCAGCTCCAAGGCCCATCTGGCCTTCGGCGCCGGCCCGCACGCATGCCCGGCCAAGGACCCGGCGTTCATGATCGCGGCCACGGCCGTCGAGTCGCTGCTCAACCGGCTGCCCGACGTCGAGATGCGCGTCCCCTTCAAGGAACTCTCCTGGGTACCGGCGCCGTGGAGCCGCCAGCTGGTGACCGTGCCCATCCGGTACACCCCCCGCACCGTGCCGTCCGCGGCCAAGGCCCGGCCGGCGGGGCGGCCGTCTCCCGCTCAGCTCGCCCCGTCGCCCGCCGCCGTACCGCAGCCGAACGCGTTCAGCCGGCCGTCCCACGCCGCTCCGCGCCCCAAGGGCGGGATGTTCAGCCGCTTCCGCGCCTGGGTGAATGGCGAGTGATGTAAGTAACCCTACGAAAGCACTGTGTTATTGGATGATTCAAACACCCCACGGGTACGGATGGCGGCTGGCAGAGAGGAGCCACCATCGTGGGAAGCGTCACGACTCCGACATCGGACCGTCGGGCCACCATCTCCCTGTTCTCCCGTCTCCGGACGGCTGACGGACAGGCCGATCCCTTCCCCATCTACGCGGAACTCAGGGCGCGCGGCTCGGTCAGCCCCGCGCCCTGGGGCGGTCACCTCGTGACCGGCTACGGCATCTGCGACCAGGTACTGCGCAACGGCCTCTGGCTCGAACCGGACACCAACTGGCGGGCGCAGCAAGGCGCGCGCACCCGCTGGAGCGCCCCCTCCTCACGTGAGATCAGCCGGACCATGCCCGCGCTCAACCCTCCGGAGCACACCCGGGTGCGCCGGTCGGCGGGCAGCTTCGACCGCACCACCATCGAGCGGATCGGCCGCCGGGTGGGCCACGTCGTCGACGGGCTCCTCGACACCCTGCACGAGCGCCTGCACGCGGGGGAGGCCGACTTCGCGGCACTGGTGGGCGAGGAACTCCCGGTCGCCACCATCGGCGACTGGCTCGGGCTGCCCAGCGCGGACTGGCCCCGGCTGCGGGAACTGACCCACGACCAGGTCTTCACCCAGGAGCTGCTCCCGAACGCCAGCCAGTTGGCCCGTTCCGACGCCGCCATGGTGGAACTGCGGGCCTATTTCCTGGAGTTGGTGCGGGACCGGCGCCGACATCCCGGTGAGGATCCCGTCTCGCGGTGGATACGCACCTGGGACGAGCTCGAACCGGACCAGGACAAGGCCGACGAAGCCGTCTACTTCCTCGCCCTGTTCGTCCTGCTGGCCGCGCTGGAGACGACCGCGACCCTGCTGTCCACCATGACGCTCCACCTGGTCGAGGACCCCGACCGCTGGAGTCTGCTCGCCGAACACCCGGACCTGGTGCCCGCGTTCGTGGAGGAGACCCTTCGCTACGACCCTCCCACCCACGTCATCAGCCGGATCGCCTCCGAGGACTGTCTCCTGGAGGGCGCCGAGGTCAAGGCCGGAGAAATGGCCCACCTCATGGTGGGTGCCGCCCAGCGCGACCCCGCCCGGTTCACCGACCCGGACTCCTTCTCCCCCCGGCGCAAGGCGACCCACCTGGCCTTCAGCGGGGGCATCCACTACTGCCTGGGCGCACCGCTGGCCCGGCTGGAGGCGCAGACCCTGCTCCGCCGCATGATCGCCCGCCTGCCGGGACTCGCCCTGGTCCGCCGCCCCGCGCTGGCACCCCGGGTGGCGTTCAGGCGACTCCTGAACCTGGACGTTTCACTGACATGAACCCGCCAATATCGCCCAGCTCCGCACGGGCCCCCGTCCGGGAGCCCGTGGACCCCGCGGAGCCCGCGCCTCCCCCCGCGGCCGTGGGCCTCACCCGGACCGGGTCCGTCCTCCATGTGCGGCTCAATCCGTCCGCCCAGGACGACGACGTCCTGAGCTCGGCCGTCCTGGACGCACTCCTCGCCGTCCTCGACGGCCTCCACGACCAGCCCGACATCCGCATCCTGGTGCTCTCCTCCCTGGGCGAGGACTTCTGTCTGGGAGCGGACCGCCGGGAGTACCAGGAAGCCCTGGCCACCGATCCGACCGGCGCCACGCTGCGGCGCGCAGCGGACAAGGCCCAACGCCTGTGCCAGGCACTGGAGAACACCCATGCCGTCACCATCGCCCGACTCCACGGCAGGGTCGTCGGAGCCGGCCTGGCGCTGGCCGCGTACTGCGATCTGCGCGCGGGGGCGGACACCTGCCGCTTCCGTATGCCGGAGATCGGCCTCGGGCTCGCACCCGCCTGGGGCGGCGCCATGGGCCGCCTGATCACGGAGGCCGGTGCCGCCCGCATCCGCGAACTCATGCTCACCTGCGACGAGTTCGACGCCCCTACGGCCCACCGCCTCGGGCTCCTCCACAAGTTCGCGCCCCTCGACCAGCTGGACGACACCGTCACCGCCTGGACCAGGCCCCTCGCCCGGCGCTCCCCCCAGGCGCTCGTCCTGACCAAACGCATGCTCACCGGCTACGCGAAAGCCGCCCGCACGACCGACACCGCCCTGCTCGACGCCCACCTTCTCGCCGCCCAGCTCGCCCAACCCGGCTGACCGGTACCGCAGGGGGCCTCGGACCTCTGTGCCGCCTTGAGGAGGACGGCACGCACTCGGCCGGGACGCGGACGTCGCGCAGCGTGGCGCGACAGGAGACAGCGCACGAAGCCGCTCGTCCCGGCATTCCGAAACCGGTCCACGACCTCCTGCGGAACCGCTGTGCCAGATGCCCGGCCCGTCGCTCTCTCCATCGGCGACGGGCCGGGCATCCGCGCGACCGGGCCCGCAGCCGGCCTCAGTCGCCCGACACCGCAGTCGGGCGTAAGTCTCGGGCCTGTCACCCCGGCGCGGTGTCCGGTCGGCTGCCGCCGAGGCGGTGCTCAGCCGGCCTGTCCGGCTCCGTGCCGGTCGCCGCGGGAACCACCCGGCACTTCGTTCCGGGCCGCACCCAGGACAGGTCCGCGCCCTCAAGTTCGACGAGCGCGCTCCAGCCGGAGGGCAGCTCGGTGAACTCTCCGTACGGCGGACGGTGCATCCGGACCACTCGGGCCGGGGAGGTCCGGTCACCCGGGGGGCTGTCGACCGGGGCAACAAGGGCTGGATGTTCCAGACGACGACCACCAACGACGACAGCGCCGACTTCCCCACCGCGGAAGGGGACACCAACACCGGCGCCGTGGGCACCTGGACCCACCTCCTGGTCACCTACACCGCGCCCGTGGACGGCGACGACAGCAGCGGCGTGATGTCCATCTACCAGAACGGCACCCTGATGGGGACCGCCACCAACCTCACCCCGCAGTACGACTCTCCATGCCCCTGACCATCGGCGGCTGCGTCAACAGCGCCTCGGCCACCACCCCGTACCTGGCGTTCCCCGGCTCCGTCGCCGACGTCCACGTCTACCCGCGGACGCTGTCGGCGACCGAGATCGGCGCCCTGCACTGACCCGCACCACCCCCACGGGCCCCTGCCGGTTCATCACGGCTTGGTAAGCCCGGTGTTCCCAGAGGTCGAAGGCCTCCGCCGCAAGGCAGGGGCCTTCTGCCCGAGCTGCGGTCCAGTCCGTTCAGGCCAAGTTGACACTCCGCCACCCAGAACAGACGTTGCCGCAAGGTGTTGGACACGGGGTGAAGTCGGTCCCTCAGGGCCGTACCCGAGGCGGATCACCATCTATACGTAGGAAGGGCGGGCGTCCGCCGACGCCACGAGTTGTTCGAACTCCGGTCGGCCCGGCCGGAGTTCACCTCGTGGGGCGGTCGCCGGCGTGCGGCTGCTCCAGCTGGGAGGCCAGGACCGCGGCCTGGACACGGCGCTGGACACCGAGTTTGGCCAGCAGCCGGGAGATGTGGTTCTTGACGGTCTTCTCGGAGAGGTAGAGCCTCTTGCCGATCTCGCGATTGGTCAGTCCGTCCCCGATCAGGGCGAGGATGTCCCGCTCACGGGGGGAAAGACTCGCCAACTCGGGTGAGACGGTGGGAGTTTCGGTGGGATCGGCACGCAGCGAGCGCATCAGGCGGGCCGTGGTCGCGGGGTCCAGCATCGACTGGCCCGAGGCGACCGTCCGCACCGCCGAGACCAGGTCGGAGCCTCTGATCTGCTTGAGGACATAGCCCGAGGCCCCTGCCATGATCGCGTCGAGCAGGGCGTCCTCCTCGTCGAACGACGTCAGCATCAGGCAGACCAGCTCCGGCATCTGGCTGCGCAGTTCCCGGCAGACCGTGATGCCGTCGCCGTCCGGAAGACGTACGTCGAGCACGGCGACGTCCGGGCGCAGCGCCATACAGCGGACGAGCGCGTGCTCGACGGTGTCCGCGTCGCCGACCACCGAGATGTCCGGTTCGGCGTCGAGGAGGTCGGTGACGCCGCGTCGTACGACCTCGTGGTCGTCCAGCAGGAAGACACGGATCGGGTCCTGCTCCGTGAAGGTGCGTGCCTCGGCCATGACGACCCCTCGTTCCCCGGTGGCGGACGGCCTGCGGGTTGCCCGTGAGGACGATCATTGCTCGCCGGGCCCGGATGCACTAGGGCCGACCGGCCCCAGTCGGCTTCGAAACACGTCCGCACCGGCCTGAGCCTGTTCCGCTTTGGCTTTGGGGGACACCCTGGTGTGGTGGTCGGGCTGCGAGTGCGGTTTCGTACGCGGCGGGACCGCGGGGGCGCGCCCGTGGACTTCGAGGGACGTGCCGGTGACGGACCGGACCTGCGGGAGCCCGGCCACCCTCGTACGGCCGACGGCCCCTCTGCGGCTGCGAAGCGCCGGCCGTGCTCCCCAACAGGCCCTGCGGAAAGGGCCGTTCAGCCCTGGGGTCACGGACCTTTCGGCATCCGGCGGCCGGCGCCTCACGAGACCAGAGTGAGGAGCGTCAGACACAGACCGGACACTCCCGCTTCTCCCCGAGGGGATCACCACCATGGCCGTTCACGAGCCCGCGCACCGCAGCCCGGGTTTCCGCCTGCCGTCCTCCCGCGGCAACAGCACAGCCCCTGCCTCCGCATCCGCATCCGAGACCGAGACCGAGACCGAGTCCGAGTCCGCCGTGTCGGCACACAGCCGCACCCAAGCCGCCCGGGCCTACGCCTTCGCGTCCCTGCGCCTGCTCACCGGGTTCGTCTTCCTGTGGGCCTTCCTCGACAAGACCTTCGGCCTCGGCTACGCCACCCCTTCCGGCAAGGGCTGGATCGACGGAGGCTCGCCCACCAAGGGCTTCCTGAGCTCCGTCGCCGCCGGCCCCATGGCATCCACGTTCCACTCCTGGGCCGGTGCCACCTCGGTCGACTGGCTGTTCATGCTCGGTCTGCTCGGGGTCGGGGCCGCGCTCGTCGCCGGCGTCGCACTGCGCTTCGCGGCCGTCGCGGGCACCTTGATGATGGCGTTCATGTGGGTGGCCGAGTGGCCGCCGGCCCAGCACCTCTCGGACGGCTCGCCGAGCATGTCGTCGAACCCGTTCGTGGACTACCACCTCATCTACGCCGTCGCCCTGATCGCCCTGGCCGCTGTCTCCGCCGGCGACACCCTCGGCCTCGGCAGGCTCTGGGCGAAGCTCCCGCTGGTCCGCCGTAGCCACTGGCTGCGGTGATCGCGGGAGGGACGGCGGGCTCGTCGGTGGGCCCGCCGGACCGAACACCGGCCAGGGCCGGTCGGCCCCTCGCAGGGACCTGCGGCCCCTGTCGGGCGCCTCGTCCGAGGACCAGGCTCGCATCAGGACCCCCGATCCAGGACCCCCGATCCAGAAGGTGGACATCATGACCCGCACCGTCACCGTCGGCCTCGACGGCTCCGCCGAGAGCCGGGCGGCGGCCGGGTGGGCCGCCCGCGAGGCACAGTTGCTCGGCCTGCCGCTGAAGCTGGTCCAGGTCCGGGAGCCCGTACCGGCGCCCATGGCGCAGGCACCGCTGCTCGGCGCCGAGACGCAGCAGCACCGGTCCGAGAGGATTCCCCGCGAGACGGCCGACGGCATCCGGCTGCGCCACCCCGGCCTCGACGTGACCGGCGAACAACTGTCCGGCCGGCCCGCCGACGTACTGGTGAGCGCGGCGAAGGACGCGGAGCTGCTCGTTCTCGGCTCCCGCGGTCTGGGCGGGATCGGCGGGTTCATGGTCGGCTCGGTCGGGCTGTCGGTCGTGGCGCATGCCGACCGGCCGGTGGTGTTCGTCCGCGCCGGGGAACAGGCCGCCGACGAACACGCGATGGATCCGGCCGGCATCCCGTCCGCGGCAACCCCGTTCCGGCCCGTCGTCCTCGGCCTCGACATCGAGAGCCCCGACGACGACCTGATCGGCTTCGCGTTCACCGCGGCCGTCCGCCGCGGCACCTCCCTGCGCGTCGTGCACGGCTGGAACCCGCCCGATTACTACGCCTACGGCCTGCCCGTGGACCTCGAAGTGCAGGAGGCCCTGGCACTGCGCGAGTCCACCGGCCTCACCGAGGTCCTGCGCCCGTGGCGCGAGAAGTTCCCGGAGACCGAGGTCACCGAGGAGTGCCCCTACGGCAGCTCCGGCATCCACCTCGTCGGCGCATCCCGCGAGGCCTCGCTGGTCGTCGTCGGCCGCCGCGTCCGGCGCGGCCCGCTCGGCGCCCACATCGGCTCCGTCACCCACACCGTCCTGCACCACTCCACCGCCCCCGTCGCCGTCGTCCCGCACGACTGACCCACACCTGAGGAGCAGCAACCATGAAGGCAGCGGTCGTACGAGCCTTCGGCGAACCCCTGATCATCGAGGACCGTCCCGACCCCGAGCCCGGCCCCGGCCAGGTCCGCGTGCGCGTCGAGGCGTCCGGGCTGTGCCACACCGACATCCACGCCGCCCGCGGCGACTGGCCGGTCAGGCCGAACCCGCCCTTCGTCCCCGGCCATGAGGGCGTCGGCCTGGTCGAGAAGCTCGGCGACGGCGTCACCCACCTGTCCGTCGGGCAGCGGGTGGCCGTGCCGTGGCTCGGCTGGGCCTGCGGGCGGTGCGAGCACTGCCTGTCCGGCTGGGAGACGTTGTGCGAGCAGCAGATCAACACCGGCTACGGCTGCGACGGCGGGTACGCCGAGAAGATGCTGGCCTGGGCCGACTTCGCCCGGCCGGTGCCCGACGGCGTGAGTGCCGTGGACGCCGCCCCGCTGGCCTGCGCCGGGGTGACCACGTACAAGGCGCTCAAGGTCGCCGGTGTCCGGCCCGCGCAGCTCGTCGCGATCTCCGGGATCGGCGGGCTCGGTCACCTGGCGGTGCAGTACGCGAAGATCACCGGGGCCACCGTCGCCGCGATCGACGTCACCGACGAGAAGCTCGAACTGGCCGCCGAACTCGGCGCCGACCTCGTCATCGACGCCCGCAAGGACGACGTAGGAGAGGTTCTCAAGCGGCACGGCGGCGCACACGCCGCGATCGCCCTGGCCGTGAACGAGTCCGCGTTCGCCGCCGTCAACTCGGGCCTGCGGCGCGGCGGGAAGCTCGTCATGGTCGCCCTGCCCGCGCACGGCAGCATCCAGGTGCCGATCTTCGACACCGTGCTGAACGGCACCTCGGTGATCGGCTCGATCGTCGGCACCCGGCAGGACCTCGACGAGGTCTTCCAGCTGCACGCGGCCGGCCGTACGAAGGTCATCCGCGAGACCCGCCCGCTGGCCTCCGTCAACGAGTCCATCGACGAGGTGCTGCGCGGGGAGATCAAGGCCCGGATCGTCTTCGACCTCGGCACGGGGCGGTGAGGGCGATGGACCTGCCGGTCGTCGTCGGCGTCGACGGCTCCGAGCCGAGCCTGCGCGCCGTCGACTGGGCCGCCGACGAGGCCGTACTGCGCGGGGCACCGCTACGGCTGGTGTACGCGTCGCTGTGGGAGCGGTACGAGGGCACCTCGCTCGCCACAGACCTGAACAAGCCGTCCGAGCAGGTGCGGGCCGAGGACATCGTCGCGGCCGCCGCCCGGCGCGCGCGCCACCGTCGGCCCGACGTGAAGGTCTCCACCGGTGTACTGCCCGAGGAACCCGAGTACGCGCTGGTGCGGGAGAGCCGGAGCGCCTCGCTGCTGGTGACGGGCACCCGTGGCCGCAGCGGCCTCGCCGAGGCGCTGCTGGGTTCCGTGAGCCTGATCGTGGCCGGGCACGCGCAGTGCCCGATGGTCGTCGTACGCGGCCACCACGATGACCAGGCCCCGACCGGAGCGCACGGCCGTGTCGTCGTGGGTGTCGGAGAGAAGCCGGCCGGCTCGGCGGCGGTGCGCTTCGCCTTCGAGGAGGCGCGGCGGCGGGGGGTACCCCTGGAAGCCGTACGGGCCTGGCGGTGGCCGGCGCACGAGAGCACCGACCATCCGCTGATGGCCGGCGAACCCGCCCGGCTGCACGAGCGGCGGGCGGTCGAAGCCCTGGAAGCCGCGCTCCAGGACGCTCCCGCCGACGTCGCATCGCACCGCCGTACAGCCGAGGGCCACACCCGGACCGTGCTCGTGGACGCCTCGCGGGACGCCGACCTCCTGGTCGTCGGAGCCAAGCGCCGCCCCGGCCACTACGGCCTCCAGCTGGGCCGGGTGGCCCACGGGGTCCTGCACCACTCCGCCTGCCCGGTCGTGATCGTGCCCGAGCGGATGTGACCGCGGACCGACGCCATCACCCGACGACTTACGGAGTCACCATGACCATGGTCGAAGACCAGCACGGCACCGTACTTTCCGACGACGAACTGCGCGCCCTGGACGCCCACTGGCGGGCCGCCAACTACCTTGCCGTGGGCCAGATCTACCTCCTGGCGAACTCGCTGCTCACCGAGCCCCTCAGGGCCGAGCACATCAAGCCCCGGCTGCTCGGCCACTGGGGTACCTCGCCCGGCCTCAACCTCGTGTACACCCACCTCAACCGGGTGATCAAGGCGCGCGGCCTGGACGCGCTGTGCGTGTGGGGGCCGGGGCACGGCGGGCCCGCCGTGCTCGCCAACTCCTGGCTGGAGGGCAGCTACAGCGAGACGTATCCGAACGTGTCGCGCGACGCGGCGGGGATGGACAGGCTGTTCCGGCAGTTCTCCTTCCCGGGCGGCGTGCCGAGCCACGTGGCGCCGGAGACCCCGGGGTCCATCCATGAGGGAGGCGAGCTGGGGTATTCGCTGGCGCACGCCTACGGTGCCGCCTTCGACAACCCGGGCCTGCTCGTCGCCTGTGTGATCGGCGACGGAGAAGCGGAGACGGGGCCGCTCGCCGCCGCCTGGCACTCCAACAAGTTCCTCGACCCGGTCCACGACGGCGCCGTCCTGCCGATCCTGCACCTCAACGGCTACAAGATCGCCAACCCGACCGTGCTGTCCCGCCTCCCCGAGTCCGAACTCGACGAACTGCTGAGGGGATACGGGCACGAGCCGATCCACGTGACCGGCGACGACCCGCTCCAGGTGCACCAGGCCATGGCCGCCGCGTTCGACGACGCGCTGGACCGCATCGAGGCGATGCACCTGTCCGCCCGCGAAGACGGCGTCACCGAGCGCGTGCACTGGCCCATGATCGTGCTGCGCACCCCGAAGGGCTGGACAGGACCCGCCGAGGTCGACGGCGTCCCCGTCGAGGGCACCTGGCGCGCACACCAGGTCCCGCTGTCCGAGGTACGCGAAAACCCGGAGCACCTACGGCAGTTGGAGGCGTGGCTGCGCTCCTACCACCCGGAGAAGCTGTTCGGCGCCGACGGCCGGCCGGTCGCGGATGTCCTCGCCTGCGTGCCCGAAGGCACCAAGCGCCTCGGTTCCAGCCCGTACGCCAACGGCGGGCTCCTCCTGCACGATCTGCCGATCCCGCCCCTGGACCGGTTCGCGGTGCCGGTCGACAAGCCGAGCACGACCCTGCACGAGCCGACCCGCGTTCTCGGCGACCTCCTCGAACAGGTCATGCACGACACCGCGGCGAGCCGCGACTTCCGCCTCGTAGGCCCGGACGAGACCGCCTCCAACCGCCTCCAGGCCGTCTTCAACGCCAGCGGCAAGGCCTGGCAGGCCCAACTCCTGCCGGTCGACGAGCACTTGGACCGGCACGGCCGCGTGATGGAGATCCTCTCCGAACACACCTGCCAGGGCTGGCTGGAGGGCTACCTCCTCACCGGCCGGCACGGACTGTTCTCCTGCTACGAGGCGTTCGTGCACATCGTCGACTCGATGGTCAACCAGCACATCAAGTGGCTGAAGACATCGAGGGAGTTGGCGTGGCGGGCACCCATCGCCTCCCTCAACTACCTTCTGACGTCGCACGTCTGGCGCCAGGACCACAACGGCTTCTCGCACCAGGACCCAGGCTTCGTCGACCACGTCCTCAACAAGAGCCCCGAGGTCGTCCGGGTCTACCTCCCGCCGGACGCCAACACCCTTCTCTCGGTGGCGGATCACGTCCTGCGCAGCCGCGACTACGTCAACGTGGTCGTCGCCGGCAAGCAGCCCTGCTTCGACTGGCTCTCCATCGATCAGGCCCGCGCCCACTGCGCGCGCGGCGCCGGGATCTGGGAGTGGGCCGGCACCGAGAACGGCGGCGAACCGGACGTCGTCCTCGCCTGCGCCGGTGACGTACCCACCCTGGAGGTGCTGGCCGCCGCCCAGCTGCTGCGCCGTCACCTGCCCGATCTCGCCGTCCGCCTCGTGAATGTGGTGGACATGACGAGGCTCATGCCCCGCGACGAACACCCGCACGGCATGGGCGACTTCGAGTACGACGGCCTGTTCACCCAGGACAAGCCGGTGATCTTCGCCTACCACGGCTACCCGTGGCTCATCCACCGGCTCGCCTACCGCCGCACGGGCCACGCCAACCTGCACGTGCGCGGCTACAAGGAGATGGGGACGACCACGACCCCCTTCGACATGGTCGTGCGCAACGACATGGACCGCTACCGCCTGGTCATGGACGTCATCGACCGCGTCCCGGGACTCGGTGTCCGCGCCGCCGCCGTACGCCAGACCATGGCCGACGCCCGCACCCGCCACCACGCCTGGATCCGCGAACACGGCACCGACCTGCCCGAGGTCGCCGACTGGACCTGGACCGGCTGAAGCCCCCGCACCGACCGCGCGTGTCCCCGTACGACGCCGCTGTGATCGGCGGCGGGAAAGGGACGACCCCGTTCCATGGGGCACCACGGTGACGGGCGAGTACAAGGGCCGCTCGCGGTGAACACAGGGCCTGTCGGCCCTACTGCCCGCGGGCCCGGGCGGAGCAGGCTCGTGGTGAGACCAACACAAAAGGACTCGCGCCTCCCGGTGCCCCACTGCGGCGACGCCTCGCCGGACCTGGTGATCCGTCGCCACGGTCCATCCTCCGAGGGAGCGAAAACATGACCACCTTGATCACTGTCCTGGTGGTACTCGTCGTCCTGACACTGATCGGGCTGGCGACGGCGATCCGTGTCGTCCGGCAGTACGAGAAGGGCGTCCTGTTCCGGTTCGGCCGGCTGGTCGGCCCGCGCGCACCCGGGCTGCGGTTCATCGTCCCCTTCGTCGACGTCCTGCACCGTGTCTCGCTGCGCATCGTGACCATGCCGATCCAGTCCCAGGGCATCATCACGCGCGACAACGTCAGCGTCGACGTCTCCGCCGTGGCCTACTTCCGCGTGGTCGACGCGGTCAAGTCGGTCATCGCGATCGAGAACGTGAACTCCGCGATCGACCAGATCGCCCAGACCACCCTGCGGAAGGTCGTCGGCCGGCACACCCTGGACGAAACCCTGTCCGAGACCGACCGCATCAACCTGGACATCCGTCAGATCCTGGACGTCACCACCGTCGAGTGGGGCGTGGAGGTCACCCTGGTCGAGCTCAAGGACATCCAGCTGCCCGAGTCCATGAAACGGGCGATGGCCAGGCAGGCCGAGGCCGAGCGGGAGAAGCGCGCCAAGATCATCAGCGCCGAGGGCGAGTCCCTGGCCGCCGCCGCCCTGGGCGACGCCTCCGACACGATGATGGCCCACCCGCTCGCCCTGCAACTGCGCAACCTGCAGAGCCTGGTCGAGATCGGTGTGGACAAGAACACCACGGTCGTCTTCCCCGCACCGCTGATGAGCACCATCGGAGAACTCGGCGCCTTCCTCGCCCGCGAGGCGACCGCGGCCACCGTCACACCATCGACGGCTCCCCTGCCCGCCCCGGCCCTGGACCCGCCCGAGCCCGCTCGCGTGCCGACGCCCAACGGAGCGCCCCGGCCCGTGTGAGTGCCCTGTCGGCGCGAAAGCCGCGGTGCCCACGGCGCAGGTCCGACGGCCGGGGTCACCGCATCACGGTCCGCGTGCCCGCGCGCGGTCCGACGAAAGGACGTGACGGCCATGCCCGAACAGACACGGATCGACTCCGCTACGCCGACGGAACATCCCTTGGGTGACCTGGGACGACGCCTCGCCACCCGGCGTGCGCAGTCGGGCCTGACCCGGCCGGAGACAGCCACCCGGGCCGGTATGGCGCCCAGCTATCTGAAGTACCTTGAGGAGCATCCCGGTGCCACGCCGGGCAGGGGCACGCTTCTCAGCCTGGCCGCCGCCCTGGAGACCACGGTGTCGGAACTCACGGGCGGGACCGCCGATCTGCCGCCCGGTCTCGAACAGGCCGCCGGCAGCCCCGAGTTCACGGAGCTGAGCACGGACGAGTGCAGGTCCCTCCTCGGCACGCACGGCGTAGGAAGAATCGCGGTGTCGACCGACTCGGGGCCCCTCGTCGTGCCGGTCAACTACAGCGTCGTCGACGGCGCGATCGTCTTCCGCACAGCCTCCGGTACGACGCCCTCACTGGCCGCCGGCCAGCAGGTGGCCTTCGAGGTCGACCGCATCGACGACGCGTTCAGCCGGGGCTGGAGTGTGCTCGTGCGGGGGCGTGGGCGAGCGGTGACGGACCCCGACGAGGCACGCCGGCTGGCGGACGGTGCCCACAGCGGGCCGTGGGCGGGAGGCGAGCGCGAACTGTGGATGCGGGTCGACATGCAGGCGGTCACGGGACGCCGGATCACCGTGTGACGAAGCCGTCGTCGTCCGAACAGACCCCGGACGGACGGCACTTACCGCATCGCGAGCCGAACGGCCCTGTCCCAAGGGGCCGTTCGGCGTTCCGACGGGGGGACCCGCGGCTCCTGCCCCAGGCACACGTCCTGGGCGCACCCAGAGCCCGCAGAAGGGAAACAGGTCCATGACTCTCCCCCACGTGGTCGTCGGAGTGGACGGCTCACTGGTCTCCGTACGGGCGTTGGACCAGGCCGCCGAGGAAGCGGCACGGCGCGGTACCGCGCTGCGCGTGGTGTTCGCCGTGTCCGACCGCGACGAAGCCGGTCCGGTCCTCGCCTTCGCCGCCTCGCGCGTCCATGAACGGCACCCCGCCCTGCCGGTGGAGACCAGGGCCGTGGAGGACGGCGTCGTACGGGCGCTGGCCCGCGAGAGCGCGGACGCGGTGCTCACGGTCATCGGCACGCGGGGACTCGGCACACTGACCGGTCTCGTGTGCGGCGCGGTGAGCGCGCGGCTGGCCACGCGGGCACACGGTCCGCTGCTGGTCGTACGCGGAGAACGCCCGCACCTCGACCGTTGTGACGTGCTGCTCGGTCTGGAGGCCGACACCGGCACAACGGCGGCCCTGTACGCCCTCGACGAGGCCGACCGGCGAGGCGCGCGCCTGCGTGTCCTGCACTCCGGGACACACCGGCACCCGCCCGTCGAACTGCCCTCGCCGATACCGGCGACGAGCCCCGGACGGGAGCGCCGCCCGAGCCCGGAGGCCGAGAGCCGGACGATCCGTACCGCCCCGGCGCACGCGCTGGTGGAGGCCACCAAGGACGCCGCCGTCGTGGTCATCGGATCGCACCGGCCGGGCAGCCGGGACGGCGGTCACCTGGGGCCGGTCGCGGACGCTCTCCTGCACCACTCGCACTGCCCCGTGGTCGTCGTCCCCACCGGGTGACCGGCGCCGGTCCTCCCGCCCCCGGCGGCCGGGCACAGTTCAGACCGTGCCCGGCGGGCCGTCGGCGCTGAGCCGGATACCGGTGACCAGGTCGGGCCGGACCCGGATCATCTGATCCATGGCCGTCTCCACCCACGGCCGCAACATCGCCTGACAGCGGGCCAGTTCGGCGGGATCGGTCACGAGCCGGGCATACCCCGTCACCACCACGCTCCAGCCGAGACGCGAGTCCGCGTCGACGACGTCGGCCTCGTAGGCGACGACGGCACCAGGGGCGTCGGCCCGCCCGGTGTACGAGGTCAGGGCGGAACCCTGATGGGTGCGGATGACGATGTCCCCGTGGTCCAGCACATGGTTGACCGGGCGTACGGTCGGCAGCGCGTGCCGGGTGAAGACGATCCTCCCCAGAGACACGCTGCCCAGCAGCCGCAGCGCCTCGGCACTGTCGAGCTCGACACGGCGACGGGGACGGGGACGGGGACCCACGAGGGCCGGATGGATCGGTTGGCTGTCGTCCTTGACCATGGCGGGCTTCCATACCGTTAGGTACACGCTTGTCGAACTGCTGGGTGAACGGGCGGAGCGACACCGCGGGGGATCGGTGCCGCTCCCGCCTCCAGCGTCTCCCGGGCCTCGGCCCGCTCCAAGGGCCGGACGGGCCCAGATCAGGGCCCGGACGGCCCCCACCCGACCGGGGAGGAACCACTCCGGTCACCGCCGCCGACGGTCGTGTCCTGGGCGTTCGCATCCCTGGCGGTCATGTGCCGCGCTCCCTGCGGTCGTTGGTCGGTGCTGTCGGCTCCGTGCCGCGCCGCAGGCCCGCTTCCGGACGAGTCACCGGGACCCGGATTCGTTCCCGACATGGTTCCAGCGTCGGACGAAGCCGGTCGGCCCGGGCAGGTGCTGTCCGTCCCCACCGCAGGGCCGAACGGCCCCAGCGCGCCCCGCGCCGGGCGGGAGCGGCCACGGGACCCGGTACCACCGGCTCCGCTCCGATCCATACCGTCGCGCGCCCTGTGCCGGTAGCGTGAGCCACATCCGGAGCGGTGGGTGCCCACCCGCCACACAACCGGAGGAGGCACAGGTGGGAAGCCCCGAGGAACCCCGGGCGGCCCGCATACGGCTGCCGCAGCTGAAGCTGGACGAACTGCTGGAGGAGCTGCAGGCACGGCTGGACGCCGCCCGCGGCACCCGCGACCGGGTGCACAGCCTGCTGGAGGCGGTGCTCTCCGTCGGCAGGGAGCTGGAACTGGAGCAGGCCCTGCACAGCATCGTCGAAGCGGCGGCGGTCCTGGTCGACGCGGAGTACGCCGCGCTCGGCGTGATCACCCCGGACGGCAAGGCCCTGTCGGCCTTCCGCACCGTCGGGGTCACCGAGGAGCAGATCGCCGAGATCGGCCCGTATCCGGAGGGCCACGGCATCCTGGGTGAGCTGATCCGTCGTCCCGAGCCGCTGCGTCTCGCGAAGATCTCCGAGCACCCCGCCTCGTACGGTTTTCCGCCCAACCACCCGCCGATGAACAGCTTCCTGGGCGTTCCCATCCGGGTTCGAGACCAGGTCTTCGGGAACCTCTACCTCACCGAGAAGCGCGGCGGGGCGCAGTTCGACGACGAGGACGAGTCGGTCCTGTCCACCCTGGCCGTGGCGGCCGGGGTCGCGATCGACAACGCCCGCCTGTACGAGGAGTCCCGGCTGCGGGAACGCTGGCTGCGGGCGAACGCGGAGATCACCCACAACCTGATATCCGGCGATTCCCGCACCGAGATCCTCGCCCTGATCGCCGAACGGGCCGGCGAGATCACGGGCTCCGCCCTGACGGCGGTCGCGCTGCCGATGGAGGACACCGCGTCGCTCGTCGTGGAGATCGCCGTCGGGCTGGACGCCGAGGCACACCAGGGGCTCGTCCTGTCCATGGACCGCAGTCTGATGGGGCTGGCCTTCGCCGGCGCCGCCCCGGTCACCAGCGCGGACGTCGCCCATGACGGTCGCATCTCCCTGGACCCGCCGCGCTTCGGGGGACTCGGCCCCGCCGTGGCCGTGCCCATCGGCACCGGTGCGGCGGGGGTGCGCGGCGTGGTCCTGCTGGTGCGGGACGCCGGGCGGCAGCCCTTCTCCGCGATGGAGACCGAGACCCTGCAGACCTTCGCCGCCCAGGCCGCCATCGGGATGGAACTGGCCGAACGCCGTCGGGACGCCGAGCGGATCGCGGTGCTCCAGGACCGCGACCGCATCGCCCGCGACCTGCACGACCTCGCCATCCAACGGCTGTTCGCCACCGGCATGACCCTCCAGAGCGCGGGCCGCTTCATCGAACACCCCGAGGCCGCCGAGCGCGTCGCGCGCGCGGTGGACGACCTCGACGAGACGATCAAGATCATCAGGTCTACGATCTTCGGGCTCCGTTCACGCGAAGGCACCGGCGGGGACGGGCTGCGGGCGCGCGTGGTGCGGATCGTGGGCGAGGCGGCACCGGTGCTGGGCTTCGCGCCCAGCGTGCGGATGGAGGGGCTGGTGGAGACCCGGGTGCCGCGGGAGATCGCCGACCACCTGATCGCCGTACTCTCCGAGGCCCTCACCAACATCGCCCGGCACGCGCACGCCGGCCGTGCCGGTGTCTCCCTCACGGCCGACTCCCACCAGGTCCGTCTGACGGTCACGGACAACGGCGTCGGGATCCCGGCCGACGGCCGCCGCAGTGGCCTGCGGAACATGGCGGAGCGGGCCCAACAGCTGGGCGGGGAGCTGGAGTTGAGCAGTCCGTCCGACGGCGGGACCACGCTGGTGTGGTGGGTGCCGGTACCGACGGAGTAGCGGATCGCCGGATGACAGGGCCCGAAGCAGGGCCGGACGGCGTGCGCCAGGGACCCACCCGGCCCTGTCGAGCCCACCGCGCCGAGGGAGAACCTGAGGCATGGAAAGCACCATCCGCGCCGCCCGAGCGGCGCACCCAGGTTCTGACACCGCGCGAGGGAAAGGGAGATCCGTCATGAGCGGCCCGGTCGTGGTAGGAGTCGATGGCTCGCAGTCGGGCATGGCCGCGGTGGAGACCGCCGCGCAGGAGGCCGATCGGATCGGAGTGGAACTCCGGTTGACGCACGCCTTCGCGTGGTCGTCGGACCAGGTGTCACCCGGTGTTCCGCCCTGGGACCAGGGCGGGGCCGGAGCATGCCGTGTGGTGAAGGGCGCGATGGCCGAGGCCAGGCGATGGGCCCTCCGTGCGGCGCCTGATGTCCGTGTCACGCAGGAAGTCCTCATGGGATCCCCCGTGGCGGTGCTGGAGTCCGGATCCCGTGACGCGTGCCTCGTCGTGGTCGGCAACCACCCGACAGGCAGGACCGGTTCGCTGCGCCCCGACTCGGTCGCCGGGCAGTTGGCAGCCCATGGACGTTCCCCGGTGCTGGTGGTGCGAGGCAGGCCCGACCCCAGCGGTCCCGTCGTACTGGTGGGCGGCCACGGACAGGAGGTCCCGGCCGCGGTGGAATTCGCCTACGCCGAGGCATCGGCCCGTGGCGCGGACCTGCTGGTGCTGGACAGCACGACCGTCCGGAACGGCCGGGCGCGCAAGGGCTTCGCCGACAGTCTGTCCGTGCAGCGGGAGAAGCACCCGGACGTCGTCACACACCATGCCCGCGTCCGCCGCGGACTCCGCCGGGCGCTCATCGAGACGAGTACCCGAGCACAGCTCGTCGTGGTCGGCTCACGTAGCCGCGGCCGTCTCGCGGGCGCGCTGCTGAGCCCGGTCGGCCGGGCGGCACAGCGGCACGCGGACTGCCCTGTCGCCGTGATCCCCTTGAGCAAGGGGTGACCGGGGCGGCGCCGATGCCGCGCGCCGACCGACCACGGAACTCAGAGACCGTCCGCCAGGAGCCCCGGCCTCTGAGGCAGGTTCGACCACCCAACGTTCACCACGGCACCCGCACCGAAGGGCATCGCGCCTGCCCCTCGAAGGCGGTCGGAGCACCGTGTTCGCGACGACGGACGAGTCACACGGCTGAGCCGTTTCCCCGCGCCCCGAATCCGGAGTTCAACGTGTCGCGGAGGCCACGCACGGCAGGTGCACCGCCATACGCACCACAAGGTCCGTGCAGGTCAGAACTGTTCGAACTACCAACGCCAGCACCGCTGTTGAACTCACGCGCAGCGGATTCACTCCGTTGACCCAAAGCCCTGAATCCGAACGCCTGATGAGACGTTTCCTGTTCCTGTCCTTGTGGCCCCTCAATGGCCCCTGGGAGTCGACGAGTTGGACGCTCACCACAGCAGCAGCCGCGTCCGCCCAGTTCAGCCAAGGGGATCGGACTCTCGTACAGCGGATTCGCTTGCCACCGCGACGATGCTCCACCCATGGTCCGGAGTGGAGCATCACCCCTGGCGCCAAGAGGCGAGCTTGACCACCGGCCTGCGCATGAACCTGGGCCGCAGCTTGCCGATCGTGTCAGCCGAGGACGTAGGTCTCATCACCGAAGTCGGCGACGATCTTCAGTTTGCCGCCGAGGGCCTTGACGTAGGCGGCGAGGGTGTCGACCTCACTGCGCTCCAGTTGACCCTTCTCGATGCGTGAGACGCGGGCCTGGGTGACACCCATGGCTTCGGCAACCTGGACCTGTGTGGTGTGCTGCCGCTTCCGCAACTCGGCAAGACGGTGGACGCGGGAGGCCAGGACCATCGCCTGCGCCCCCTTCTGGATCTGGTCCTTTTCGGCATCGGTAAAGGCGAAATCCTCGGCCAGGTCTCCCCAGGAGACGGCCTGCGGGTCCTTGAGGTGATCAGTCATCGTGCCCCGTCCTCTCCATCGATTCGCTTCAGATGCTCCGCGTACGCCTGCTCCGCCTGGGGCACCGCGACGCGGTACCAGCCGGACCAGTTGCCCGCCTTGTCACCGCCGACCAGGATCACGGCCTGGCGATCCGGGTCGAACACGAACAACAACCGCACTTCCGTGGACCCTGCCGAGCCAGGGCGGAGCTCCTTGAGGTTCGACAGCCCCGAGCCCTTGATCGTGTCCACCAAAGGCCGACCCAGCGCGGGACCTTCCTCCTGAAGGGCAGTGACAGCCTGACTGACCTGAATCAGGGTGTCGCGGTCGGTACGGCGCAGGCCGTGAAGCCACGAAAGAGCCGGCTCGACCACGACAATCTTCCACGCCATGCGCGCGTCCCCCATCTGCAATTTATTACACTGGTAGCATACACCACTGGCGTCATAGTTGCAGGTATGGGACCAGGCCGGCCCGGTCAGGTTGGCCAACCCTCAGGTCTTGTATCAAGAGGCGGCGCGGGTGCGATCGGCGTCGACGGGGTTGGGAAGAGTTCGACGTTCTCCCGCTGCCCGGCGATGACGGCATCAACCATGCCGGACACCGTGGGGAGGCCGTAGACGGTGCAGAACAGTTCCAGGCGTCTACGGCAGTCGGGCGGTTCCGGGAAGCGCAGCCACCGCAGGCACTCGGCGTCGCTGCGGAAGGGGGCACCGTACTCGAGCGTGTAGGCCACATCGTGCAGTCACTGAGCCGGGCGTGCGAATTCCCAGTCGATGATCCGCCCGTGCCGACGGCCCAGGCCTCTCTCCCGCGGACGCATCGCCCGCCCGTCACCTCCGTGGTTCCCGACAACTCACAGCCCGTGCCGGTCGAGGATCTTCATCAGCTTGCGCCTGCGCCTCAGTTCCGCCCGCAGGGCGACGACATACGCAGTGAACTCGTCCTGGGTGCCCAACGCCCGGTGACAGTCGCGAGCGCCCAGCAGCAGCTGCGCCATGCGCTCGTAGACTCCATCCCCGGTCGGCTCCTTGAGTGGCTCGACCAGCCGCAGGTATACCGCGAGCGCGTCGGCCGGGCGCACCTCGCGCGAGCGGTCGGCGAGCCACTGCCACTGCCGGTCGTCAGCGCAGTCGGCCGCCTCCCGCCAGGCAGCGTCCAGGTCGCCGTCGTCGAGCAGCGCGTCGATCAGCGTGGGCCCGCCGTACGAGCCGCCATGCTCCCGGCCGACGTCGTCCCGCAGGACCGCGAGTGCTGTCTTCCGCTCGGCCCCCCAACAGCCCGCAGCCCAGGCGGCGGCACGCAACTGCTGGTAAGCGGCGAGGGACCGCTCTGCCCGGAACCGGTCCCGGCGGACCACTACCGTCTCGGCCACACGAGCCGCCCGCGTATAGCGGTCGCATACGTAGTCGACCAGGCGGCCGTCGACATGGGCCTCGATGACGGTGTCCCGCAGCCCGCGCTCGGCCCACGCCAGCGCCTCGTCCGCGCGGCCCGCCGCATCAAGCTCCTCGGCGATGCGCAGATGCGTGGCACCGGACGGGACCAGGTCCATCGCGTACAGGGCGACCAGCGCGTCCGCGTCGCCCTCCGCCTTGACCAGACGCTCCATCAGATACCGTTCCGCCCAGCCGCGCGGGCTGCGCCGCCGCGCCTCGGCCGCCAGCTGCCGCATACGGGCCAGTCCGGTCGGCCCCAGGATGTCGGCGTAATCGAGCGGATCGAGGTCCGTCGCGTCGTTCCCGTCGCTGAGCACCTGCCCGACCAGCCACTCGGCCAGCCGCTCCGGGTCCGGGCGCCCGACATCGCACGCCTCCAGATGTGCCTCGGCCAGCGCAGCGACCGCCTGCCCGACCACGCCGTCGGAGTCGTCGATCTCCGCGTAGGCCTCCCCCAGCGCCCGGATCGCCTCCTCGGCCAGGCCGACCGCCTGGCCCCCCAGACCTCCGGAAGCCAGGGCACGCAGCGCGTCCGCCGCCTCCGCGACCTGCCGGGCGTACCCGGGGGCGTCCGCGTACTCGACGTACCCGTACCGGGCGAAGGGCCGCGGATCGATCAGCGCCAGGATCCGGTCCCGGACCGCGCCCGTGTCGGAGCGCGCGGCAGCGGCCCGCAGTTCCAGCCGCCGACGCAGCTCTCGGTCTTCGCCGATCTGTTCCCGTACCAGCGCGAGCAGTTCGTCACGGGACAGGGCCGTGAGCCACGTCTCCAGGTCTGAGGATCGCGCCCGGGCAGCGGCCCGCTGACGCGGGATCGATTCCGCCTGCCCCAGCACGGTCAGCCCCACCGCCACGCAGTGCTTGCAGAAGTTGCCCTCCTGCCCGTACGGGCAGTCGCACCACCCGGAGACGCCGGCACCCCTGCCCAGGGTGAGCTCCACGTCATAGACATCCGTCCCGTGCACGACCGCGGTGACCGAGCCGTCCCCCACCTCCACACCGCTCACCGCGTCCAGATACCCCAGCCCTCGCTCGAAGGACCGAGCCCCCGCCAGTGCCCGCAGATCGTCCTCGCCGAATCCCGCAACGCTCCGTGCCACACCGGTATTCAACCGCTCACCCGGGGGCGGCGGGCACGATGTGTCATCTTCGTCCGGAGCCTCCGCCGAGGGCAGTGCCACGAGCCTGGTACCGACGCACACAGGGGCTTGTCCCCAACGGCCGAACACCGAGGAGCCCCCGCAGTGGCAGTCAGACGCCCCGTCCCACTCGGCCGTGTTCCCAGCCTTTGCTCATATCACCGAACTTCCGGCTCTCCGGCTTGACTTGGCCTCGCCCTGCTCGATGCAATGCCCTGTTACACACATCACATGCCAAGTGGGGGAGATACACCATGGCTCTCGACAGCCCCAAGTTACAGAAGGTGCTTGACGACGTCGCGTCCGGAACCCTGCAGCTTCCGGACTTCCAGCGCGACTGGAAATGGGACGACCAGCGGATCCGGGAACTGATCGCAACGGTGACCCTCGACTATCCACTCGGCGTGGTGATGACGCTGGAGACCGGCGGTCAGTCACCGTTCCGGGCGCGCACCCTCACCGGCGCCGAGGGCGCGCAGGCGGCCACTCCAGATCTGCTCCTGCTCGACGGCCAGCAACGACTCACCTCCCTCTTCCAAGCCCTGCACCTGAACCGTCCGGTCAGAACGGTGGACGCGCGGAACAGGGAACTCAGACGCTGGTACTACGTCGACATCGCCAAGGCGATCGCCGCCGCCGCCGACCGTGACACCGCGATCGTGTCCGTACCGGAAGACAAGGTGCTGCGGTCGGATTTCGCCCGCAAGGTGGAACTCGATCTAAGCAGCACCGAGTTGGAGTGCCGAGCCGCCCACTTCCCGTTGCACCTGGTCTTCGACGTAGCTCAAGTGAACGCCTGGCAGCGGGCCTTCGTTCAGGTGGACGACGCCAACTGGGATCTCTGGTCGCAGTTCGAGCAGCATGTGCTGAACAACGTACAGGCGTTCCAGATCCCGATGATCAAACTTTCCGCGTCCACCACCAAGGACGCCGTGTGCTCCGTGTTCGAGCGCGTGAACACCGGCGGCGTCCCGTTGAACGTCTTCGAACTGCTGACCGCCACGTACGCCGGCGACCGCGAGTACGAACAAGACCACGGGGACTACTACCGGCTGCCTGACGCATGGCAGGACATCAAGAAGAACCTGGCCACCTCCTACCCGGTGTTCGGGCGGCTGGACAACGGCATCGAGGACGGGCTGAGCAGCAGCGATTTCCTGCAGGCGATCGCGTTGGTACTCACCTGGGAGCGCAAGCAGGACGGCCGAGGAGCCGCTGTCTCCTGCAAGCGCCGGGACCTCCTAGACCTGCCGCTGACCGATTTCATCCGGCTCGCGCCCCGCGTGGCCGAGGCGTTCGCCTGGGTGGGCGAGTTCCTGCTCCAGCAGTGCATCGTGAAGTCCGCCGACCTGCCGTACCGCACCCAGTTAGTACCGCTGGCGGCTGTGCGAAGCGTCCTCGGGGACAAGACCGGCTCGCCCGAGCACCACGAACTGATCACCCGCTGGTACTGGTGCGGTGTGCTCGGCGAGATGTACGGCGGGTCGACGGAGAGCCGGTTCACCCGCGACGTCGAACAACTCATCGCCTGGGCAGGAGACGGGCCGAACTCCGCAGTGGTCCCCGACACCGTCGCCGAGGCGGTCTTCGTGGCCGACCGGCTGGACACCCTCACCACCCGCAACAGCGCCGCATACAAGGGCATCTACGCACTGCTGGTCAAACAGGGCGCGGTGGACTGGTATTACCACAAGGAGCCGCTGAACCCGGGCCTGCTCCTGGAGCACTACGTGGACATCCGGCAGATCTTCACCAAGGGCTGGTTCACCCGGCAGCGCCCGGGCGATCCCAGGGCCAACTCGATCGTCAACAAGACCCCGTTGTCCTACAGCGCCAGCCGCTCCATGGCCGGATCGCCGGCGTCGTACATCAGGTCGCTGGCAGCCGAGTCGGGCATCCGCCCGGAGTGGTTCGACGACGTCATCGCCACTCACCTCGTCGATCCGTCGACGTTGCGCGACGACGACTTCGAGGTCTTCTACGCCGACCGTTCCCGCCAGCTGCTGGATCTAGTGCACACGTCCATGGGCAAGCCCACCGTCTCCCGCGATGAAAGCGACCGGTGACCACGACCATGACGAACCCCCAGCCGCCGCCCCCGGACCGGCTGCTCGCGCTGAAGGGCACCACGGTGCTGCTGCCCGACCTGCTCGCCGTGTTCGGGGTGCGGCGTCGCGACTACCAGACCGTTCCCGTGATCGCGGCGGCGCTGAAGGACGCGGGCCTGGCCACCGTGCCGTCCTTCACCCTCTGCGGTCTGAAGGCGGCTCTGCTCGTCGTTGCCGAGGAGACGGTCGAGACCCCGGCAGCGGCCGACCGCACCGACGAGGAGGACCTGCTCCCGGGCACCCTCCCCCAGCACTCCTTCAAGATCGGCGACATCCCGTCCGCCCGCGACGGGCTCGCGTCCGTGCCCTCCAGCGCCTCGCTCACCCAGGCCACCCACATCATGCGGACCAAGGGCTACTCCCAGCTCCCAGTCATCGACGGCATGTCCGACCTGTTTGGCGTCGTCACCTGGAGCTCGGTGGCCGCACGATACGAGACGGGCATGACTCCGACCCTGGCCAACGCCCTGGTGAAGGACTCCCTGCCCGTCGCCGAAGTGCACCAGGAACTCTTCACCCACCTGCCCGCGGTGACCGAACACGGCTACCTCCTGGTACGGAGCAACAGCGGCCGTTTCACCGGCATCGTCACCGCGGCCGACATCACCGCACGGTTCGAGGACACCGCTCTTCCGTTCTTCCTCGTCGGTGAGATCGAGTTCCGGCTGCGCAAGTGCCTGGGCAGCCGGCTCGACCCAGACGTCATCCGCCAGGTCCAGAACGGCAGACGGCCGGAGACGCAGTCGGGCGACATCGCGGACCTGATGTTCGGGCAGTACGTCACCCTCCTGAAGGAGGACCCGGACAGCCCGGCGCTACGAGCGCGAGCGGATGCCAACTGGCAGGCTCTCGGCTGGGTCGGAGTGGACCGTACTCAGTTCGTGCACGACCTGGACCGGATCCGGATGATCCGCAACAAGATCGCGCACTTCGACAACGAACCGCTCGGCCCCAGGCTGCTGTCCGACTTGCGGGAGTTCTTGGGGCTGCTCAAACAGATCGGCTGACGGTCCACCGGATGACGCTGATCCACGCAAGGGTGACGCTGCACGGTCAAAGACGGGACCGGTTCGCGAGGGCACGACTGGTGGCGATGCCCCGCGGGCCGCATTCGAGCCGGCCGCCTGGGGCTATGCAGTCAGCCGAACAGCGACAGTCGCAGGACTCAAAGGCGAGAGCGATGGCCCGCGCCCGTCGCCGACGCTGTGGGGCGGCTGACCAATGCCGTGGCCTGGATGGTGGCAGGCGAAAGCCGCCGACGCACAGTTTCGACGAGGTACTCGACTGCCGCGCCGCGGACAGCAGTCCATGCCGCGTAACCAGCAATTGGGACAACGAATCGCCCGGTAGACACCCTCGGTCTGGACACAGTCACGCCGTCCCGGCCCCTGCATGGCCCCTGAGTCCTGGCATCGGCCCTCACGACAGCCGCCCAGACCGCGAGGAACCACCTCGGTCACCTGCTCCACCGCAGGTCAGAGGAGTTTGAACTCCCCAAAGCCCCGTCGACTTCCAAACCCACGAGCAGCGGATTCAGTCCGTTCAGGCAAAGTTGACGCTCCGACACCCAAAAAAGAACGTTTCCGCAGGTCAGAGACCTGCACAGTGGGGCGGGTGGGACTCGAACCCACGGCCGACGGATTATGAGTCCGCTGCTCTAACCGGCTGAGCTACCGCCCCATTACGGCGCGTCGCGCACATTTGTACGCGCCGTCTGCCGCAGCATAGCCGCTCATACGATCTCCTGCTTCGGATGGTCGACTTCGCACGACCATGAGGACTGCGGCAGGTCACGAGCGGTTCCGGGGGACATGAAAAAGGACCCCAACGGGGTCCTCTTCACTGCTTCCTCACTGTGCTCTCCCGACTGGACTCGAACCAGTAACCTGCCGGTTAACAGCCGGCTGCTCTGCCAATTGAGCTACGGAAGACCGAAGCTCCCCCGACTGGACTCGAACCAGTAACCTGCCGGTTAACAGCCGGCTGCTCTGCCAATTGAGCTACAGGGGAATGCCTCGCTTGCATCGAACGTACTTCCCTGGGTATTCGCCAGGGGGCGTGTGCTCGCTGCGACACATACATTAGCGCAAGCAGGGGGGTGCTCCGCCAATCGGTTCCCCGGTACCGATGCCGTGCCGGAGCCCCGGAGCCCACGCAAGGGAACCTACGCAAGGGAAGGATGGCCGTCATGCGCTACAAGCTCACGTTCGTCGCCGGACTGGCTCTGGGTTACGTGCTCGGCACGCGGGCCGGACGCGAGCGCTACGAGCAGCTGAAGAAGTCGGCGCGTCAGGTCGCGCAGAACCCGGCCGTCCGCAACACCGCCGAGACGGCGGCGCAGCAGGGCCGCCAGTACGCGGGCAAGGCGTACCACGCGGTCAGCGAGAAGGTCGGTGACCGCGTCCCCGACTCCGTCGCGGACCGGGTCCGCTCGCTCCGCGACCGCAACACCAACGGCACGGCCGGGGACGACTGGGGGACGAGCAATACGTAACGGCGTATGTCTCCAGGAGGGCGAGTGCACGCCCTGAGGGGCGCGGAGCCGTGTCCATTTGCGGCTCCGCCGCGTGGCGCGACCAGCCACAACGGACCCGCACCCGCCCCACAGGACGCACCCCTGCGGCTTCACGGCCAAACCCGGCGGAGCGATGCGGCAGAATTTCCGCCATGGGGATAGTCGCCGGGTTGGACAGTTCGCCCGATTTCACTCGTATCGTCGTCTGCGACACGGACACGGGGTCCGTGCTCAGGCAGGGATATGCGCCGCATCCGGTCGAAACCGAGACCGAGGGCGGCGGGCGGCCCTCCGATGTCGATCCACAGGCCTGGCTGCTGTCGCTGGGCGAGGCGGCCGGCGGGGGACTGCTCGAAGGCGTGCAGGCCATCGGCGTGTCCGCGCAGCAGAACGCCCTTGTACCGCTGGACTCGCAGGGCAACACCGTGCGGCCCGCGATGGTCGGCGGTGACAAGCGGGCGCAGGTCGCGGCGGCCGATCTGATCGACGCGCTCGGCGGGCGCGAGGCGTGGGCGCAGGCGGTGGGTTCCGTACCGCAGGCCGCGCAGCCCGTCACCAAGCTCCGCTGGCTGAACCGGACCGAGCCCGACAACGCCCGACGGACGACCGCGCTGCTCCAGGCCCATGACTGGCTCGTGTGGCAGTTGCTCGGGCGGCCGGTGCGGCGGACGACCGACCGAGGTGGGGCTTCCGGGACCGGCTACTGGTCCGCCGCCAGCGGCGGTTACCGGCCCGATCTCGTCGAACTCGCCCTCGGCCACCAGGCCATGCTCCCCGAGGTGATCGGTCCCTCCGACGCGGCCGGTACGACCCCGGAGGGCCTGCTGATCTCCGCCGGTACCGGCGAGACCATGGCCGCCGCCTTCGGGCTCGGGATCGGGTTCGGGGACGCGGTCGTGTCGCTCGGCGCCTCCGGGTCCGTGATGGCCGTGCACCACGAGGCGCTCGTCGACCAGAGCGGGATGATCACCTCGCTGGCCGACGCGACCGGGATGCAGCTGCCGGTCGTCACCACGCTCAACGCCGTACGGACCCTGCGCGGCGCCGCCGAGCTGCTCGGGCTGCCCGACCTGGAGAGCCTGTCCGAGCTGGCGATGAAGTCGACGCCCGGGGCGCACGGGCTCGTTTTCCTGCCGTATCTGGAGGGTGAGCGGACGCCCAATCTGCCGCACACCGCCGGGACGTTGGCCGGGCTGCGGCGGGAGTCGATGAAGGCGGAGCATCTCGCGCGGGCCGCCTTCGAGGGCATGCTGTGCGGGCTCGCCGACGCGCTCGACGTGCTGCGCGGACGCGGTGTGGCCGTACGGCGGCTCTTCCTGCTCGGGTCGGCCGCCGAGCTGCCCGCCGTGCAGGCCGCGGCGCCCGCGCTCTTCGGGACCCAGATCGTCGTACCGCAGCCCGCCGACTACGCCGCGATCGGCGCCGCCCGGCAGGCCGCCTGGGCGCTCGGGGTCTCCCAGGGCACCCTCGACCCGCGCAACCCGCCGCCCTGGCAGGGACCGGTCGCCCAGGTCTTCGAGCCCGGCGACGAGTTGGCCGTAGGACAGGCCGTGCGGCAGCAGTACGTGTCCGTACGGGAACAGACCCATCCGGGCGCGTTCCGCTCGTAGGTGTGTACAGCCGCCGGCGCGAATAAGGCACTTACGGGTGCATAAGGGGCCGTAGGGCACTGCTGTTGGCTTAATCGGTTGAGGTAACGCGGGTGGAGTGTCCGACGATGGGTGCGAGGGGCACACCGCCCGCCCTCCACCCGCCGACTCCGAGAGACCCAGCGTGCTCATACGACTTCTGCGGACCTATCTCAGGCCCTACAGGAAACCCATCGCCCTGCTGGTGCTGCTGCAGTTCCTGCAGACCTGCGCCACCCTCTACCTGCCCACCCTGAACGCGCACATCATCGACAACGGTGTGGTGAAGGGGGACACCGGATACATCCTGTCGTTCGGCGCCCTGATGATCGGGATCTCGCTGGTCCAGGTCGTGTGCAACACGGGTGCCGTCTACTACGGCGCGCGCACCGCCGCGGCCGTCGGCCGGGACATCCGGGGTGCCATCTTCGACAAGGTGCAGTCGTTCTCGGCCCGCGAGGTCGGCCAGTTCGGCGCGCCCTCGCTGATCACCCGGACGACCAATGACGTCCAGCAGGTCCAGATGCTGACCCTGATGACGTTCACCCTGCTCGTGTCGGCGCCGATCATGTGCGTCGGCGGGATCATCCTGGCGCTCGGTCTGGACGTGCCGCTGTCCGGGGTGCTGATCGCGGTGGTGCCGACGCTGACGATCTGCGTGACGCTGATCGTGCGCCGGCTGCGGCCGCTGTTCCGGTCGATGCAGGTGCGCCTCGACGCGGTGAACCGGGTGCTGCGCGAGCAGATCACCGGCAACCGCGTGATCCGCGCCTTCGTCCGGGACGAGTACGAGAAGGACCGGTTCCGGAAGGCCAACAGCGATCTCACCGAGATGCAGCTGAAGACCGGCAACCTGCTCGCGCTGATGTTCCCGGTGGTCATGACCACGGTGAACCTGTCGTCGATCGCCGTCGTGTGGTTCGGCGCGCACCGGATCGCGAGCGGCGGGATGCAGATCGGTGATCTGACCGCGTTCCTCGCCTATCTGATGCAGATCGTGATGTCCGTGATGATGGCCACCTTCATGTTCATGATGGTGCCGCGCGCGGAGGTCTGTGCCGAGCGCATCGAGGAGGTCCTCGACACGGAGAGCAGTGTCGTGCCGCCGGTGGCCCCCGTCTTCGAGCTGCGCCGGCACGGGCATCTGGAGGTCCGCGGGGTCGGCTTCTGTTACCCGGGTGCCGAGGAACCCGTACTGAAGTCCATCGACCTGGTGGCCCGCCCGGGCGAGACGACGGCCGTGATCGGCTCGACCGGCAGCGGAAAGTCCACCCTTCTGAGTCTGGTCCCGCGGCTGGTTGACGCGACCGACGGCGAGGTCCTCGTCGACGGGGTCGACGTGTCGACCATCGACCCGGTGCTGCTCGCCAAGACGGTCGGCCTGGTCCCGCAGAAGCCGTACCTCTTCGCGGGCACGGTCGCGACCAACCTTCGCTACGGCAATCCCGACGCGACCGACGAGGAGTTGTGGCACGCGCTGGAGGTGGCGCAGGCCAAGGGCTTCGTCGAGGGGCTGGAGAACGGGCTGGACTCCCCCATCGCGCAGGGCGGCACGAACGTCTCCGGCGGTCAGCGGCAGCGGCTCGCGATCGCGCGCACGCTGGTGCAGCGGCCGGAGATCTACCTCTTCGACGACTCCTTCTCCGCCCTCGACTACGCGACCGACGCGGCGCTGCGGGCGGCGCTCTCGCAGGAGACCGCCGAGGCGACCGTGGTGATCGTGGCGCAGCGGGTGGCGACCATCAGGGACGCCGACCGGATCGTCGTACTCGACGAGGGACGGGTCGTGGGGGTGGGGCGCCATCACGAGTTGATGACGGACAACGAGACGTATCGGGAGATCGTGCTCTCCCAGTTGACGGAAGCGGAGGCTGCCTGATGGCCGGGCCCATGGGGCGGATGATGGCCGGGACGGGCCCCGACGCCCGTTCGATGGACTTCAAGGAGTCCGGCAAACGGCTGATCGGCCAGTTCCGGCCGGAGCGGCTGACCATCGGCCTGCTGCTGGTGTGTGTGGTGATCAGCGTGGGGCTGAACGTGGTGGGGCCGAAGATCCTCGGCAACGCCACCGACCTGGTCTTCGCGGGCATCATCGGGCGGCAGATGCCGGCCGGGACGACCAAGGCGCAGGCCCTCCAGGCGATGCGCGACCGGGGCCAGGGTTCGGTCGCGGACATGCTCAAGAGCACGGACTTCACCCCGGGCAAGGGCATCGACTTCACCTCGGTGGGGCATGTGCTGCTGCTCGCGCTGGGCACGTTCATGGTGGCCGGGCTGCTGATGGCGGTGGCGACCCGGATGGTCAACCGGGCGGTCAACCGGACCATGTTCCGGCTGCGCGAGAGCGTGCAGACGAAGATGTCGCGCCTCCCGCTGTCGTACTTCGACAAGCGCCAGCGCGGTGAGGTCCTCTCCCGCGCGACCAACGACATCGACAACATCGGCCAGACCCTCCAGCAGTCGATGGGCCAGCTCATCAACTCGCTGCTCACGATCATCGGCGTCCTCGCGATGATGTTCTGGGTGTCCTGGCTGCTCGCCCTGGTCGCGCTGGTGACCGTGCCGCTGTCGTTCGTCGTCGCCACCCGCATCGGCAAGCGCTCGCAGCCGCACTTCGTGCAGCAGTGGCGCTCGACCGGCAAGCTCAACGCGCACGTCGAGGAGATGTACACCGGGCACACCCTGGTGAAGGTGTTCGGCCGCCAGGACGAGTCGGCGCAGCTGTTCGCCGAGCAGAACGACGCGCTGTACGAGGCGGGCTTCAAGGCGCAGTTCAACAGCGGTGTCATGCAGCCGCTGATGATGTTCGTGTCGAACCTCAACTACGTACTGGTGGCGGTGGTAGGCGGCCTGCGCGTCGCGTCCGGCTCACTCTCCATCGGTGACGTCCAGGCCTTCGTCCAGTACTCGCGCCAGTTCTCGATGCCGCTGACGCAGGTCGCGTCGATGGCGAACCTGGTCCAGTCCGGCGTCGCCTCCGCCGAACGGATCTTCGAACTCCTCGACGCCGAGGAGCAGAAGCCCGACCCGATGCCGAGCGAACGCCCGGAGGAACTCCGCGGCCTGGTCGCCCTGGAGCACGTCTCCTTCCGTTACGACCCCGACAAGCCGCTCATCGAGGACCTCTCGCTGACGGTGGAACCGGGCCACACGGTCGCGATCGTCGGCCCGACCGGCGCCGGCAAGACCACCCTCGTCAACCTGCTCATGCGGTTCTACGAGGTCTCCGGCGGGCGCATCACCCTCGACGGCGTCGACATCGCGCGGATGTCCCGGGACGAACTCCGGTCCGGGATCGGCATGGTGCTCCAGGACACCTGGCTGTTCGGCGGCTCCATCGCGGACAACATCGCGTACGGGGCCTCTCGCGAGGTCACCCGGGGCGAGATCGAGGAGGCGGCGCGGGCGGCGCACGCGGACCGGTTCGTCCGTACGCTGCCCGACGGCTACGACACGGTGATCGACGACGAGGGTACGGGGGTCAGCGCCGGTGAGAAGCAGCTCATCACCATCGCGCGGGCGTTCCTGTCCGACCCGACGATCCTGGTCCTCGACGAGGCGACGTCTTCGGTTGACACCCGTACGGAGGTGTTGATCCAGAAGGCGATGGCCAAACTCGCCCACGGGCGTACGTCGTTCGTGATCGCGCACCGGCTCTCCACGATCCGGGACGCGGACACGATCCTGGTCATGGAGAACGGTTCGATCGTCGAACAGGGCGCGCACGCGGATCTGTTGGCGGCGGACGGGGCGTATGCGCGGCTGTACAAGGCGCAGTTCGCCCAGGCGGTGGCGGAGGTCGACTAGCTGCGTTGCGGTGAGTGCCACGAGGGTCGTCGTTCGGCTGACGGCCCGTCGTGGCTGGTCGCGCAGTTCCCCGCGCCCCTAAATGCCCCTCGGCTGAGGTCGTTTTCGGAGCGCGGGGAGCCCGCAAAGGAGCAGGGCGGGCCCGAGTTTTTAGGGGCGCGGGGCTGTGTACATTTGCGGCTCCGCCGCGGGGCGCGACCAGCCCCCACCGGGCCCGCGGACGGCATCAGTCCAGATAACCCCTCAGCTGATCCGCAAAAGCGTGGTCCCGCAGCTTGTTCAGCGTCTTGGACTCGATCTGCCGTATCCGCTCCCGGGTCACCCCGAAGATCCGCCCGATCTCCTCCAGCGTGCGCGGGCGGCCGTCCGCCAAGCCGTACCGCAGCTGTACGACCTTCCGCTCCCGCTCCCCCAGCGTCGACAGCACAGCCTCCAAGTGCTGCCTCAGCAACAGGAACGCCGCCGACTCCACGGGACTCGTCGCGTCGCCGTCCTCGATCAGGTCACCGAGGGCGACGTCGTCCTCCTCCCCCACCGGCGCGTGCAACGACACCGGCTCCTGAGCCAGCCGGAGCACCTCGCTGACGCGCTCCGGCGCGAGGTCGAGGTGGTCGGCCACCTCTTCCGGAGTCGGTTCGTAGCCGCGCTCCTGGAGCATCCGGCGCTGGACGCGGACGACCCGGTTGATCAGCTCGACGACATGCACCGGGACGCGAATCGTGCGGGCCTGGTCGGCGAGGGCGCGGGACATGGCCTGGCGGATCCACCAGGTCGCGTACGTCGAGAACTTGTAGCCGCGGGCGTAGTCGAATTTCTCAACTGCCCTGATCAGCCCGAGGTTTCCCTCCTGGACGAGGTCGAGCATGGTCAGCCCGCGCCCGACGTACCGCTTGGCCACGGAGACGACGAGCCTCAGGTTCGCCTCGATCAGGCGGCGCTTGGCCATCCGGCCCATGACGACCAACTTGTCCAGGTCGAGGGCGAGTTGGCTGTCCAGATCGGACGCGCCGCCGAGCTTCTCCTCGGCGAACAGGCCGGCCTCGACACGGCGGGCGAGGTCGACCTCCTCCGCCGCGGTGAGCAGCGGGATGCGGCCGATCTCGCGCAGGTACTGGCGGAACAGGTCCGAGGAGGGTGCGCCGTTGTCGGCGGTGACCCTGCTGCGGGGCCGTACCTCGGGCTCGGGGGCCTCGGCGGTCTCCACCGCTTCGGCCGTCGGTTCTTCGAGCTCGGGCGGGCTCTCCGGGTCCGCGGTCTCGGGATGGTGCGCGGCACGGCTCTGCGGAGGGACGGTCGCGAGGACATCGGTCTCCGCTTCCGGTTCCGCGCCGTCCGTCGTGCTGGTCTCGGTCTGGTCGAGGGTCTGGGTCTGCACGGGGGCGACCTCCAGGATGATCGCTGCCAGGGGGTACGGCAGCGGCACTTCAGGGGCGGAGTGGGCGGCCTCGCCGCAATCCGTCCCGTACTCGATGAGCGGAACCGCGGGGGTGAAGGACCCGCTGGGGACGGATCGGCCGCGCTCCGAGGACTCAGGCACCGGAACCCAGTGTGGAGTACGACACATCGCCGCCACGAGGGGCGTGCGGTGACTTTTTGAGTCCGTGCCGTGACTACGTGCTCAGAGCGCTGTGGCGCCGTGCACCTGGAGTGCCTGGTCGTACTGCTGAAGCACCCACAACTCGTTCTGTACGGCGGCCAGTTCCGCCGAGTCGCCGTGGCTGCCGAGGCGGGTGAGCGCGCCCTGGACGTCGCCGATGCGGCGTACGACGGCTCTTCGGCGGACGGTGACGAGCTGCTCGCCCGCGTAGTTCTCGTCGACCGTGCGGCGCATGATCGCCTCGACGGCCAGCTCGGTGACCATCGCGCGGACCGCGTCGTCCGGTGCCGCCTCACGGACCCGGACGAGGTAGTCCTGGGCGTCCTGGAGGCCGTACTCGGCGCCGCCCGCCTCGATGATCGCCTCGCGTACGGCCGCGTAGGGCGCGGCGGTGAACTCGTCCACGCCGTACGCGTCGAAGGCCGGGGAGACCAGGTCGGGGCGCTGCAGGGCGAGTTTGAGGAGTTCGCGCTCGGTGGCGAAGACCGGGTTGCGCAGGGTGAGGGCGGGGCCGCCGGTGGGGGTGCGGGGGGTGGTGTCGTACTGCTGCTCGGCGCCGCCCCTCGCCGGTGCCGGGCCCTTGCCGCCCCGGTCGCGGGCCCAACGGGCCAGCTGGGCAACGCGCTTGACGACGAACTGGGTGTCCAGGATGCCGAGCATGCCGGCGAGCTGGACGGCGACCTCGTGCTGGGCGCCGCTGTTCTTGATGCGGGCGACGATCGGGGCGGCCTCGTCCAGGGCGGAGGCGCGGCCCGCGGGGGTGTCGAGGTCGTAGCGGACGACGATCTGGCGGAGCGCGAACTCGAAGAGCGGGGTGCGGGGTTGGACCAGGTCGGCGACCGCCTCGTCGCCCTTGGCGAGGCGCAGCTCGCAGGGGTCCATGTTGTCCGGGGCGATCGCGATGTACGTCTCGGCGGCGAACTTCTGGTCGTCCTCGAAGGCGCGCAGGGCCGCCTTCTGGCCCGCCGCGTCGCCGTCGAAGGTGAAGATCACGCGCGCGCTGCCGTTGTCCATCAGCAGCCGGCGGAGGATCTTGATGTGGTCGCCGCCGAAGGCCGTGCCGCAGGTGGCGATGGCGGTGGTGACTCCGGCGAGGTGGCAGGCCATGACGTCGGTGTAGCCCTCGACGACGACCGCGCGGGACGACTTGGCGATGTCCTTCTTGGCGAGGTCGATGCCGTAGAGGACCTGCGACTTCTTGTAGATCGCGGTGTCGGGCGTGTTGAGGTACTTCGGGCCGTTGTCCGACTCGTAGAGCTTGCGGGCGCCGAAGCCGACGACCTCGCCGCCGATGTCGCGGATCGGCCACATCAGGCGGCCGCGGAAGCGGTCGATGGGGCCGCGGCGGCCCTCCTGGGCGAGGCCGGAGAGGAGGATCTCCTTGTCGGTGAACCCTTTGCCGCGGAGGAAGCGGGTGAGGTGGTCCCAGCCCTGCGGGCTGTAGCCGACGGAGAAGTGCTCGGCGGCGGACTGGTCGAAGCCGCGCTCGGCGAGGAACTTGCGGCCGGTGTCCGCCTCGGGGCTGACGGCGAGCTGCTCCACGTAGAAGTCCGCGGCGACCTTGTGGGCCTCGACCAGGCGGATGCGCTCGCCGCGCTGGTTGGCGGGGTTGTACCCGCCCTCCTCGTACCGCAGCGTGATGCCGGCCTGGGCGGCCAGCCGCTCGACCGACTCCGAGAAGGTGAGGTGGTCGACCTTCATCACGAACGTGATGGTGTCGCCGCCCTCCTGGCAGCCGAAGCAGTGGAAGAGACCCTTGCTGGGGCTGACCTGGAAGGACGGCGACTTCTCGTCGTGGAAGGGGCAGAGGCCCTTGAGGTTGCCGCCGCCCGCGTTCCGCAGCTGGAGGTACTCGGACACCACGGCGTCGATCGGGACCGCGTCCCGAACCGCCTTCACGTCCTCGTCGTTGATCCGTCCTGCCACGCGTGAATTCTACGGGGCCGGACTGACACCAGTGACGACGAGACCGTTCAGACGCCCAGGCTGTCCAGTGGAACGTGTGGGTCCGCAAGGGCCTCGGTGTCCACCTGTGCCCGGGAGCGGATGAGTTGCTGGATGGGCTCTGTGACGTCCCACACATTCACATTCATCCCGGCCAGCACCCGGCCCTCCTTGAGCCAGAAGGCGATGAACTCCCGCTTGCCCGCGTCTCCCCGGATCACCACTTCGTCGTAGGAGCCCGGGGGCGCCCAGCCGGAGTACTCCATACCCAAGTCGTACTGGTCGGAGAAGAAATAGGGCACGCGGTCGTAGGTGACGTCCTTGCCGAGCATCGCGCGGGCCGCCGCCGGGCCGCCGTTGAGGGCGTTCGCCCAGTGCTCCACCCGCAGGCGGGTGCCGAAGAGGGCGTGGTGGAAGGCGGCCACGTCGCCGGCCGCGTAGATGTCGGGGTCGGAGGTGCGCAGCCGTTCGTCGACGGCGATGCCGCCGCCGTGCGCGCGGTCGGCCAGCTCCAGGCCCGCCGCCTCGGCGAGCGCGGTGCGCGGGGCCGCGCCGATCGCCGCGAGGACGTCGTGCGCGGGGTGCTCCTCGCCGTCGTCGGTGCGGGCGGCGAGCACCATGCCGTCCTGGCCGATGATCTCGGTGAGCCGGGCGCCGAAGTGGAAGCGCACGCCGTGCTCGGCGTGCAGGTCGGCGAAGAGCTGGCCCAGTTCGGGGCCGAGGACGCCGTGCAGCGGCGTCTGGGACGGTTCCACGACGGTGACCTCGGCGCCGTACTCCCGGGCCGCCGCCGCGACCTCCAGGCCGATCCAGCCGCCGCCGGCGATCACCAGATGCCCATTGTCCCGGCCCAGGGACGCCAGCACGTTCTTCAGGCGCTCGGCGTGCGAGAGGCGGCGCAGGTGGTGGACGCCCGCGAGGTCCGTGCCCGGGATGTCGAGGCGGCGGGGCTCGGAGCCGGTCGCGATGAGCAACTTGTCGTAGCGGACCAGGGTGCCGTCGTCCCCGAAGCGCACCGTCTTCGCCGTACGGTCGACGGCGTCGACGGTCTGGCCGAGGTGCAGCTCGATGTCGTTCTGCGCGTACCAGGCGGGTTCGTGCACGAAGACGCTGTCGCGCTCCTCCTTACCGAGGAGGTAGCCCTTGGACAGCGGCGGGCGCTCGTACGGGTGGTCGCGTTCGTCGCAGATCAGTATCACGCGGCCGGTGAAGCCCTCCGCTCGGAGCGTCTCGGCCGCCTTGGCGCCGGCCAGGCCTCCTCCGATGATGACGAACGTCTGATCCGCGTCGACCACTTGATGCCTCCTCGTAAGGGTGCCGCCATATGCGAGCGTCCCGCACGCAGTGTGATGCGGGAAGGGGGTGTGGCCCGATCAGGCCACGGAGGGTCACATTCGGGCTTGTTTCGCGCCACTGTGCCCCAGCGATGTGAGATGCGCGTGAAGAGACCGCGCCGACGCGTCCGTGAGTGACGCGATCTGATCGACGATCACCCGCTTGCGGGCGCGGTCGTCGGGCGCCTCGTCGAACTGGGCGCGGAACTGCGGCTCCAGACCGTCGGGCGCGCGCGTGGTGAGCACCTCGGCGAGTTCGGCGACCACGATGCGCTCGTCGGCGCGGATGCGCTCCTGCTCCGCGCGCTGCATCACGTACCGGTCGGCGACCGCCTTGAGGACCGCGCACTCCAGCCGCGCCTCGTGCGGTACGACGAGTTCGGCGTCGTAGCGGGTGAGGCGGCCGGTGCCGTACGCCGCGCGCGTGGCGGACTCGGCGGCCAGGCAGAAGCGGCCGATGAGCTGGCTGGTGGCGTCCTTGAGGCGGGCCTGCGCCGCGGCCGAACCGTCGTAGCCGTGCGGCCACCAGTCCTGGTCCTGGAGCCGGTCGAGGGCTTCGGCGAGTTCGGCGGGGTCGGTGTCCGCGGGCACGTAGCGGCCTATGGCGACCGCGAAGACCGCCTGCCGTTCGGGCTCCGCGTGCAGGCAGTTGGGGTCGATGTGGCCCGCGTGCAGGCCGTCCTCGACGTCGTGCACGGAGTACGCCACGTCGTCCGACCAGTCCATCACCTGGGCCTCGAAGCACGTGCGGGTGCCGGGGGCGCCCTCGCGGACCCAGTCGAAGACGGGCCTGTCGTCCTCGTAGACGCCGAACTTGGGGGACTTGGGGTCGGTGGGGTGCCCTCCGCGCGGCCAGGGGTACTTGGTGGCGGCGTCGAGGGCGGCACGGGTGAGGTTGAGGCCGACGCTCACCATCTCGCCTGTCGTGTCACTTCTTACGAAGCGCTTCGGTTCGATGCGGGTGAGGAGTCTGAGGGATTGCGCGTTGCCCTCGAAGCCGCCGCAGTCGTCGGCGAATTCGTTGAGTGCCTGTTCGCCGTTGTGGCCGAAGGGTGGGTGGCCCAGGTCGTGGGAGAGGCAGGCCGCCTCCACCAGGTCCGGGTCGCATCCCAGGGCTGCGCCCAGCTCTCGGCCTACCTGGGCGCACTCCAGGGAGTGGGTCAGGCGGGTGCGGGGGCTGGCGTCCCAGGCCTGGCTGCGGGTACCTGGGGTGACCACCTGCGTTTTGCCCGCGAGGCGGCGTAGGGCGGCGGAGTGGAGGATGCGGGCGCGGTCGCGTTGGAAGGCGGTGCGGCCGGGGCGTTTGTCGGGCTCGGTTGCCCAGCGGGCGACTGACGTCGGGTCGTAGGGGTGGGGTGCTGCTGTGCGTGTACCTGCGGTGCCTGCGGTGCCTTCCATGCTTCGACAGTAAGCGGCGGTAGTGACAATTCGGGAGTTGCGGGGCGCCTATGCGTTTGCCGGGTGCGGTTCGGGGGCGGGTGCGGGTGCGTTGTACTGGTCGCGCCCACGCGGCGGAGCCGCACATCGATACAGCCCCGCGCCCCTTGGGGAGATGGCCCCGCCGCCGGCTGCCAGGGTCTGGTCGTAGCGGTGGAGGACCAAGCGGGCCATCGCGGGGTGGGCTCCCAGGGGGGCCGATGCGATCCAGGGGGCCTGTTCCGCGCACTGGGTTGCGAAGCGGCCCGGGGCCGTGAAGCAGGATGCGACTGCCACCCTGTGGTGGCCTCGGGCGGTGAGGGTGTGGATCGCCTCGGGGATCGTGGGGGTCGCCGCGGAGGCGTAGGCCGGGATCACGGGGACGCCCAGGCGGGCGGCCAGGAGGTGGGCCGTGCGGGTGGTGTCGAGCCTTGAGTCCGGGTCTCGGGAGCCTGCCGCTGCCAGGACCACGGCGCTCGCCCTGCGGGTCTGGTCGTCCGCCCTTGTGCGCCAACCCGCCTCCACCAGGCGGTCGTAGAGGGTCTCCACGAGGAGGGGGTGCGGGCCCAAAGGGGGTGCCACGCGCGTGCGTGCCTGTGCCTTCGCGGCCAGCTCGGGGATGTCCTGCTTCACGTGGTAGCCGCGGGACAGGAGGAGGGGGACCAGGACGGCTTCCGCGGTGGACAGTTGGGTGAGGGTGTCCGGGAGGCGGGGCTCGTTGAGTTCGATGTGGCCCAGGTGGACGGGGAGGCCCGGGCGGAGCTCGCGGACGCGGTCCATGAGGGCTCGTACGGTGTTCAGGGCGCGCGGGTCGCGGCTGCCGTGGGCCACCAGGACGAGGGCGGGCGGAGCGGGCGGTACGGGGCGTCTGGTGCCGTTCAGGGAGACGAGGCTGAGCTGGTCGGCGAGTTGGCTGCTGATCCGGTTCATGAGATGCGCCGTACTGTCGAGGGTCGTGGACTCGTCCTGAGGGTGGTTCGACGCCGTCATGGAGTAATGGTGTCGGTGGGAGGTTGCCGCCCCGTTGCACGGGAATGACGGAGCTTTTCCGGGGGTTCACGGTGGGGTTTGGGGGGTGTGTGAGGTGATGTGACCTGCGGCTTACGGGTTCACAGTGAAGCCGGTCACACTGCGGGCGGCGAACCGGAGCGGGTCACGGTGCGTCTGGACAGTCGAACCCGTACGGGAGGGGCCCCTTGATGCGTTCGATGCGTGCAGTGCGTCGCCCGAGACTTCGCCGGCCTCGGCTGCGGCTGCCACGCACGCGTGCGGGATGGCGGCAGTTCGTGCAGGTGGTGGCCGTCGGGTGTGTCGTCGCGCTGCTTCCGGCGACCTGGTTGTGGGTGTCCACGGCCGACCGGCTGCGGACCCTCCAGGACGCGCCGCGCACCGATGTCGCCGTGGTGTTCGGCGCCGGGCTGTGGGACGGCGAGCCGTCGCCGTATCTCGCGCACCGGCTGGACGCGGCGGCGACGCTGTACCGGGAGGGCCGGGTGAAGGTCGTCCTGGTGACCGGCGACAACAGCCGCGAGGACTACGACGAGCCGGACGCGATGCGCGTCTACCTGGCGAAGCACGGGGTGCCCCGCGCGCGCGTGGTGACCGATTACGCCGGTTTCGACACCTGGGACTCCTGCGTCCGCGCCAAGAAGATCTTCGGCGTCGACAAGGCCGTACTCATCAGCCAGAACTTCCACATCCGGCGGGCGGTCGCGCTGTGCGACGCGGCCGGCGTCGACTCGTACGGCGTCGGTGTCGACGACACACACGACGCGACCTGGTACTACGGCGGCACCCGCGAGGTGTTCGCGGCGGGCAAGGCGGCGCTGGACCTGATGTTCCATCCCGATCCGCACTTCCTCGGGCCGAAGGAGAAGGGCATCACGCGGGCGCTGGCCTCCGGCAACTGAAGCCCGCGCCAACTGCGGCCCCTTCAGCGGCGGTTCAGCGGAGGTCGATCCAGTCGCCACCCTCGATCAGCTTGCCGTGGGCACGGAGGCGGGCGGTGACGGCGGGGGCGGCGAGGTACACCCAGGCGCGTACGGCGGTGCCGTCGGTGTCGCGGGTCACCTCGCGTGCGACGCGTTCGTAGAGGTTGTGCGGGTCGCCGGGGGCGTAGTCCTCAAGTCGGTCCAGTTCCCTGAGGAGTTGGGGGTAGGCCTCGGGGCGCGCGGTGACGAGTTCGCCGACGATCACCGCGCCGGGTGCGGCGGGTTCCTCGACGGCGTACGGGTAGCCGGGGCCGTCGTAGAGGGCGGCGCCGTGGAGCCGTGCCCGTTCTTCGGAGTCCGTACGGCCGCGCAGGAACCGGTCGTGGTTGGGCTCACCGGGGCGGAGGGTCCCGTAGACGAAGAAGGGGAGGGGTGTCACTCGGTCTCCTTGAGCCCGGAAGTCTGTGGATGCGCTATGGACATGACATGCCGTGGCCCTTTAAATCTCATTCAACATCAACGCAGCCCCCACGCCCCCCACTTGCGTTCTTGAGGAGAGCCATGAGTCGGACACGGCACATTCGAGGTTCCCGTCTCGCCACGGCCGGTATCGCGGCCGGCGCCGCGACCCTGTTGGCCGCCACCCTCGCCCCCACCGCTCACGCGGCCGACCGGCCGTCCCGGACCACCGCGATCGCGAACGCCGCGTCGGCGTTGGTGGCCCACGCGGCGGGCTTGGGCCTGACGGCGGCGGAGGACACGTCGGTCCGCGACGTGATCGTCGACGCGGACGGCACCCAGCATGTCCGCTACGACCGGACGTACCGCCAACTCCCCGTACTCGGCGGCGACTTCGTGGTCCATCTCGCCCCCAACGGCAACTACCGGAGCGCCGACCGCGCGACCCGGAGTTCCCTGTCCCTGCCGTCCGTGACGCCGAAGGTGGCCGCTCCGAAGGCGGCGGACCTGGCGGTGAACGCGCTGCGGGCGGCGAATCTCGGTGAGGTGTTGAAGGGGGTGACCGCCAAGCCCCAGTTGATAGTGGACGCCCTGCACGGGGCCCCGAAACTCGCCTGGCGCACCAACGCGGTCGCCAAGGACTCGCTCGGCAACCCGGTCGCGCGCACGGTGCTGACCGACGCCCGTACCGGCGCCCAGATCGACGCCTGGGACAGTGTGGAGACGGCGACGGGTGACGGGAAGTCGCTGTACAGCGGGACGGTGCCGTTGGAGACGACGCTGTCGGGATCGACGTACCAGCTCAAGGACGCGACGCGCGGCGGGACGTACACCGGTGACGCGGCGAACAAGACCGACCTGTGCATCTTCGGCATCTGCATCAGCCGTGCCCCGGCCACGCTGTTCACGGACGCCGACAACCACTGGGGCACGGGGGTGAGTTCGGACCGTTCGTCGGCGGCGGTGGACGCGCAGTACGGCACGGACGAGACGTGGGACTACTACAAGAACGTCCACGGCCGGAACGGCATAGCGGGCGACGGCAAGGGCTCGTACAACCGCGTCCACTACGGCAACAGCTACAACAACGCGTTCTGGGACGACAGTTGCTTCTGCATGACGTACGGCGACGGTGACGGCACGCAGCTCGGTCCGCTGGTGGCGCTGGATGTCGCCGGGCACGAGATGACGCACGGCGTGACGTCCAAGACGGCGGCGCTGACGTACTCGGGCGAGTCCGGCGGGCTGAATGAAGCGACCTCCGACATCATGGGCACGCTGGTGGAGTGGTACGCCAACAACTCCTCCGATCTCGGGGACTACTTGATCGGCGAGAAGATAGTCCGGTCGGGATTCGGCAAGGCGGCGCTGCGATTCATGGACCAGCCGTCCAAGGACGGGAATTCGGCGGACTGCTGGAGTTCGTCGGTGGGGAATCTCGACGTCCACTACTCGTCCGGGGTCGCGAACCACTTCGCGTATCTCCTCGCGGAGGGCAGCGGCGCGAAGACCATCAACGGCGTCAGCTACAGCTCGCCCACGTGCAACAGCTCTTCGGTGAGCGGGATCGGCCGGGACAAGCTCGGGGCGATCTGGTACCGGGCGTTGACGGTCTACATGACGTCCTCGACGAACTACGCGGGGGCGCGGACGGCGACGCTCAGCGCGGCGAAGGACCTTTACGGGGTGGGGAGTTCGGAGTACGGCGCGGTGGCGGCGGCGTGGAGTGCGGTGAGTGTGGGGTGAGTTGAGGCCCGGAGTCGGCCGTTCGGCGGAGTAATGCCGTGGCGATGGCGGGGCGGCGCTGGCTAGGCTCCGGTGCCGCCTCACAGACCCGGAGCCCCATGTCGTCCAACGCCAAGATGCACGCCGACGAACTCGACATCGACGCGGAGCTGGTGGGCCGGCTGGTCGTCGAACAGTTCCCGGAGTGGGCGGAGTTGACCGTCACGCGGGTCGCCTCGGCCGGGACCGACAACGCGATGTTCCGGCTGGGCGAGGACATGGTCGTACGGCTGCCCCGACTGCCGGGCGGGGCAGGGCAGATCGAGACGGAACAGCGCTGGTTGCCGCGTCTGGCACCGGAGTTGCCGCTCGCTGTTCCGGTGCCGTTGGCGATGGGTGAGCCGGGGCGCGGGTACGGGCTGCGGTGGGGGGTCTACGGCTGGCTGGACGGGGAGAACGTGTACGACTCCCCGCCGAGCCAACTCACCGACACGGCAGTCGAGTTGGGGCGTTTCGCCGCCGCACTCCGGCGGGTGGACGCGATGGGCGGGCCCGTGTCCTTCCGAGGCGGGCCGGTCGGTGCGCAGGACGCGGACGTCCGTAAGGCGATCGAGGAACTGGGCGCGGACGGCACCCACGACGCGACCCTCGCGACGGCGGCCTGGGAGCACGCCCTCGCCCTCCCCCAGTGGGAAACCGCCCCCGTCTGGCTCCACGGCGACCTCCTCCCCGGCAACCTGCTCGCCACGGCCGGCCGGCTCACCTCGGTCATCGACTTCGGCGGGCTCGGGGTCGGCGACCCGGCGGCGGACGCCCTGCCCGCGTGGGCCTTGTTCTCCGCCGGGACACGTGAAGTCTTCCGCGAGGCGGGCGAGTTCGAGGACGAGGTGTGGGCTCGGGGGCGGGGGTGGGCGCTGTGCTTCGGGTTGGTGGCCGAGCAGCACTACCGGGGTGGGCGGAATCCGGTGTTGGCGGGGGTGGGGCACCGGGCCGTGCGGGAAGCGCTGGAGGAATTCGGGGCCTGATCCCCGGCGGGTCGAGGTGGCGTACTCGCCGTTCCTGGAATCCCTGGATACTTGACGTCATGGCTGATCAGCGCGAGGTTTCCATCGTCCGTCGACCGGGCCGGGCTCTTTCCGCCGAGGACGGGCTGGGCGCGTTGCTGGCGGCGTACCACCTGCGGACGGAGGCCGAGAAGGGGGAGCCCGTTGCCGATGTGGACGGGCTGCCGGACCGGTACCGGGCGGAGATCTCGGACCCGCGGACCGCGTTCGTCGACGATGTCGTGCTGGTGGCTGTGAGCGGGGGCACCGCGGTGGGCTGTCTGGTGGTGACCGCCCCCGCCGACGGGCGGTCGGAGATCAAGAGACTCTGGACGGACCCGGCGTTCCGGGGCCGGGGCGTTGCCTCGGCTCTGCTCGGTGACGCGCTCGCGCATGCGGCGGAAAGCGGCGCGGGCGTCGTGCGGTTGTCGGTGTGGAAGTGGCGGACCGGGGCCATCGCCCTCTACCAACGGTTCGGCTTCGCCGTCACCGCGTCATGGGACGAGCGGGATCAACTGGTCTGCATGGAGCGGGCCTTGTGAGTGGTGTCGTACGACGTCCAACTCACACCACACCGCCTTGCCCACGGTGAGCTCGCGCACGCCCCAACGGTCCGCGATCTGACCGACGATCAGCAGGCCACGCCCGAACATGTCGTCCTCGGTGGCCTTGCGGAGGCTCGGCCGTAACTCGCCCTTCGGGTCGGCCACCGAGATGCGTACGGCGCGTTCCGTGAGGGTGAGTTCGACCCGGAAGAGTCGGTCGCGCAGGCACCCGTGCAGTACGGCGTTGCCGCCCAGCTCCGAGACCAACAGGGCGGTGTCGGCGGCGAGTTCGGGGTGACCCCACTCGGTGAGGAGCCGGTGCGCTCGGCGCCGGGCGAGGGTGACGCTCTTGGGGAGCGGGGTGTAGTCGAGGCGGTCGTGATGGAGGGGGACTTCGGGGGCGACCATGTCGCTCACCTCCGGGCAGGGGCGAGCCGCGCCGCGAATCAACTGGCGCCGCTCTGCGATCGGTTCGTGACCGACGGTAGAGGCGGCTCAGCATCTCGCGCAAGTGACTCTCGGAGGAATTCCCCCGAAGGGTGTTTGCGATGCCTCGTGACACCGCGCCAGACTGATCACACGCACACGTCTCAAGGGGGACCTACGTGACATCGCCGACGCAGGGCCACAGCACATCGACCGTCCTGGGACGCCGACTCGGCGGTGAACTAACCAAGTTGCGCACGGCGGCCGGCCTCAACCAGACCCAGGCGGGCAAGGCGCTCACCGCGTCCACGACCAAGGTCGCGAAGATGGAGGGTGGTTGGGTTCCTATGCGCGACCCCGACCTCCGGGCGCTGTGCGAGTTGTACGGCGTTCACGATCCCGGCGCCGTAGGCGCGCTTCTGGAACTGGCAAGAGTCGACCGGGAACGCCGCAAGGCCAAAGGCTGGTGGAACGACTACTCCATCCACGGAGTGATGCAGGAGTACATCACCCTGGAGAGCGCGGCGACGTCAATCAAGGTGTGGCAACCGGCGTTCATCCCCGGGCTCCTCCAAACACCGCACTACGTGCGGGCGTTGAGAGTGGGCGCCGAGGCCGAGGTAGCCAAAGGCCCTGAGCCGGACGAGGACTTCATCGCCGCGCGGCTCGCCCGCCAAAAGCGCCTGTCCGACACTCCGCCCCTCTTCCTGCAAGCGGTGATCTACGAAGCGACGCTGCGCAACTTCCCCGGCGGTGCGGCGACAGCGGGTGGCCAGCTCGAAAGCCTTGCGGAGATGGCCGCTCTCCCCAGCGTCACGCTTCGGATCTATCCCTTCAGCGGCGGCACGCAGCCAGGCCTGAACGGCTCGTTCAACATCCTCTCGTTCGCCGCTCCCGGAGCCATGGACGTCGTCTACGCAGAGGCTCCGTTTGCTCAGCGCTGGGTGGAGGGCGGGGAATCCGCAGCCGCATACGATGAGTTGTTCGAGATGATCGCCGAACGCTCCCTCAGCGAGCGGGAGTCGGTCACGTTCCTCCGCAAGCTACGCAAGGAACTGTGAGTCGTGCGCGCATTCGAGTACCGGAAGTCCAGCTACAGCGACCAGACGGCCGAGTGTGTCGAGATAGCCACCAACATCCCCGCCACCATCGCCGTACGGGACTCCAAGAACCCCAACGGCCCCTCCCTCCAGCTCCACCCCGCCACCTGGAGAGCCTTCCAATCCTCCCTCCCCGCAGAGGACTTGCCCCACTAACCCCGACCACCCCCCCCGAAAAAAATGTGACACTCACCCCCCAAAGTGTCACATTTTCTCAGAACAACACGAGGCCGATCAGCCCTTCGGCGCGTGAGCCATCGCGATCGTCTTCATCTTGAGGGTGCGCACCGCTTCGGGGTCCGTCACCGGCCGGGAAACCTGCCCCTTGGCCGCGCCGGCGACCGCATCCGCCTTCTGCTTCTGCGTGCGCGCGGAGTCGTCCGCCGTGGAGTGCGAGGTCGCCGTGGCCGCGTGGACCTGCGACCCCGCCGCCACCGTCAGACTGCCGAGCGCCAAAGCGCTGACCGCGGCGGTCCTGAACGTCGTCCCCATCCTGCTCCGCTTACGGGGTGCTGCATGGCGCATGAGAATTCCTCTGCTGTCGGTGCGACTTGGACAGGTGGACTACGCAGCGCGGGGGCCCGGACGCGACACCCGGATGCAGTGACCCAGATCACGGAGAGTCGCTGTAGCGGAGGGTCGGTGCCCGTTCGTACTTCCCCCATAGAGGACCCCTGGCCGTTCTGTGGACGGAAATGAATGGCGGACGAGTGGCGAGAGGCGCGGCGGAAGAGGAGTTCGATGAGTTCTACGCACTGGCCTACCCCAGGCTCGTTCGGCAGCTTTACGCGATGACCGGCGATCTGCCGGAGGCTCAGGATGTCGTGCAGGAGGCGTTCATAAGGGCCTGGGGTCGACGGGGGATATTCACGAGCGACGGTTCCCAGGAGGCGTGGATCCGCACCACGGCCTGGCGGCTCGCCGTTTCCCGCTTCCGGCGTGTGCGGCGCGGTGTGCAGCTCATGCAGCGTCATCACGAACAGCGCCCCGTCGAAGGCCCGTCCCCCGAACGTGTCGCTCTCGTAGAGGCGCTTCGCACGCTTCCGCAGAAGCACAGAAGTGTCGTTGTGCTCCACCACCTGTGCGATCTCAGCGTCGAGCAGATAAGCGCCGAGACGGGCTGGCCGGCCGGGAGCATCAGGGTGTGGCTGGTCCGTGGGCGCCTGTCGCTCGCCCGCCATCTCTCCTCCCTGCCGGACCAGGAGGTGGACCATGTCGGATGAGTACGAGCGTCCTGGCTGGCTCACTGAGAGCATCGCCCAGTTGGAGAGCGTTCGGGTCGACCGGCCGCTGTCCGCACCGGAGTTGCGTCGCAGAAGCGTCCGACGCCGTCAACGCCGTACCCGTTCCGCCGCCGTCGCGGCGATTGCCGTGACGGCGATCGGTGCGGGCGCCCTCTGGAATTCCGTGGGCGCGGACCGATCGGCGGAAAATCCCTCCCACCACGAGGAGGACTCCAGAACATCGGCGGCCCAGGAGAAACTGCGGACTTACTATTCGGCTCTGCCGGATGCCTTTGCCGCACGGGATGCGACGTCGAAGTCGAAGCTGTGGAAGCTGATGACCGCACACTTCACGGAGCCGGCGCTGAAGCGGGAAGTCGTTCTCGAAGGCAACGGATCCGACGACCTGGCGGCCACGTGTGGGCAGGTGGAAGCCGCCACCGTCTTCACCGTCGGCGCCGCCCGCAGCGCCGGGGCCGACACCGTCCGCGTACGCGTGACGAGCGACAGCCCACCGGAGTCGATCGAGGTCGACTTCGATCTGCGCACCATGAGAATCTCGAACTGGTCCTGCCCCGACGGGTCCTGACCTCTGCCGGGAGTCCACACGACGGCGACACGACAAGGCCGCCGCCCTCAGAGGCAGCGGCCTTGCATCCCCGTTCCCGACTCAGGCAGCCAACTCCCGCTCTTCCAGCACTTCCCGATCCTCACTCACCGAATCCCGCATCACCACCGCCGCCAGCACTCCCGCCGCCACGACCCCAACCGCGCTGACCATGAAGGTCGTTGACATGGCGTGCGTGAACGCCTCCCGGGCCGCCCGGACCAGTCCCGCGTTCCCGTGCGCCGCGGCCAGCGCCCCGCCGATCGAGTGGCGCGCCTCCTCGGACGTACCGGAGGGCATCTCGTCGGCCAAGCCGCTCGACAGGAGGGAGCCGAGGATCGCGATGCCGAGGGCCGTACCGGCTTGCTGGATGGTGTCGTTGAGGGCCGAGCCGACGCCCGCCCTGTCCTCCGGGATCGTGCCCATGAGCGCGCCCACCGCCGCCGGCATCGCGAGGCCCGCGCCCAGGCCGAGGAGGCCGAGGGCGACCGCCGGGACGGTGAAGCCGGTGTCGGCCGTGACCGTCGTAAGGAGAACGAAGGACGACGCCATCACCAGCATGCCGGCCAGGATCAGGTACCGGTGGCCGTACCGCGCCGTGAACTTGGCGCCCGCCGCGTTGCCGACCAGTGCGGCGACCGCCAGCGGCACGAAGGCCAGGCCCGCCTTGACCGGCGAGTAGCCGAGCACGAACTGCAGGTACTGGGTGAGGACCAGCAGCAGGCCGCCGTTGCCTATCTGGACCAGCGTCAGGGACAGCGAACCCCCGCTGAAATTACGGTGCTTGAAGAGGACCAGCGGGACCATCGGGGTCGGCGTGACGTTCTCCCAGACCACGAATCCGGCCAGCCCCGCCACCGCCACCGCGAGGGTGACCAGGCCCCGGCCCTCGAACGCGCCGTGCTGCGGGATCTCGATGATCCACCAGATCAGCGCCGTCATCCCGACCGCCGACAGCACCGCACCCAGCGGATCCGGCTTCTGCCAGGGGCCCTTGGACTCCGGCATCAGCGTCACCCCGGCCACCAACGCGAGCGCTACGACCGGCACGTTGAGGAAGAAGATGGAGTGCCACGAGAAGTGGTCGATCAGTACGCCGCCGAGCACCGGGCTGCCGACCAGCGCCAGCATCGACACCGAACCCCAGGCCGCCATCGCCCTGCCGCGTTCCTCCGCGTCGAAGACCGTGATGAGGATCGAGAGCGTCGACGGCATGATCAGCGCGCCGCCCACCCCCATCGCCACCCGTACGGCGATCACCTCACCGGGGTTCGTGCAGAACGTCGCCGCCAGTGACGCCGCCCCGAAGAGCACCAGCCCGATCAGCATCACCTTCCGGCGGCCGAAGCGGTCGCCGAGGCTGCCGGAGGTCAGCAGCAGGCCGGCGAAGACCAGGATGTAGGAGTCGAGGATCCACTGGGTGTCCTGCGCGCTCGCCCCGATGCTCTCGGTCATCGACGGGACCGCCACGGTCAGCGCCATGCTGTCGACCACCAGCACCAACGAGCTGAGGCACAGCACGACGAGGATCCACCAGCGCCGGGGGTTTCGGGTCTCCGTGAGCGTTTCCGGGTGACTGTCCATGACTGCTTCCTCTTCTTCCCTCGTCGGCCTGCGTACACCGTTCCTTCGGTGCGCACACTGTACGCATAGCGGAACAGTGTGCGCAATCCCTGAATTCTGTACGCTGGATGCGAACGACGTACGCACGAAGGAGCGCCCATGCCCCCCAGGACCAAGCCGAGCCCCATCCCCTCCGTGTGGGCCCGTGAGCAGCGCCCGGCCGACCAGCCCGCGCTCAGCCGGGACGCGATCGTCCGCGAGGCGATCGCGATGCTGGACGCCGACGGCATCGAGGCGCTGAGCATGCGCAAGCTCGGCGCCCGCCTCAACGCCGGCGCGACCTCCCTCTACCGGCATGTCGCGACCAAGGACGAGCTGATGGAACTGGCCGTCGACGAGGTCGCCGCCGAGATCCACGTCCCGGCCGCCGACGCCTCCGACTGGCGCGCCGCCGTCACCGAGGCCGCGGCATCCTTCCGTACGACCGCGCTACGGCACCGCTGGCTGTCCTCGGTGCTCGGTCAGGCCGGACTCGCCTACCTCGGTCCCAACCTCATGTCCTTCACCGAACGGCTCGCCGCGCTGTTCACCACCGTCGGCTTCCCCGAGCCGAGCGGCGCGATCGACGCCGTGCTGTCGTACACGATCGGAATGAGCACGACCGAGGCCGCCTGGCTCACCACGGTCGCCCGGTCCGGCGAGAGCGAGGCCGAGTTCATCGCCCGCCTGATGCCGGCCGCGCGGCAGGCGGCGGCTGGTCATGCCCATCTCGCCGGTTCCTACGCCGAGTCGGCCATCACGACGACCGATCCGGTGGCCCTGCGCGACGGCAAGTTCGCCTACGGCCTCGATGTCGTCCTCGACGGGCTGTCGCTGCGGCTGGCGCGTTAGGCCTCGCCTGCCAGATCGGCCGTCTCCAGGTACACCTCGGCCAGCACCTGCAACTCCGCACCGTCTGCGGTGACTTGCTCGCCCGGGTGCAGACGGCCCGCCAGGTCGTCCGGGCGGCCTGGGATCGTCACCGTACTCGCCGACCACTCCCCCGCCGACGTCAGCCATTCCCCGGCGAGTTGAGCCGTCAGTACCTGGTCGAAGTCCGGGGGGCGGGTGAACACGTGGGCCAGGTAGAGCTGTTCGCGGCCGAAGAGGACGTAGCGGAGGGGCGCCGGTTCCATGGTGGGCTCGGTCGGGTGGCCGACGTACAGCCGCTCCTCGATCCCCACTCTCACCTCCCCCAGTAGTTCGCCGTCCCTCCCGAAGCGGCCGAAGTAGAGGTCGGCGGGGAAGGACGCGCCCGGCTCAAGGTCCTTGAGCAGGAGGGTGCGCGGGCTGAGCGTGAACAGTGCCGACGTGCCGTAGCGCTTGCGGGCCGTGCGGTAGATGTCCGCGTCCAGAGTGACCCGGAGGACGGCCTGGAAGTCGTAGGGCGCGGTGAACGTGGGCATGTGGACGGCGTACACCGTGTCCGCGCCCAGCAACACCAGCCCGTGGAGGGCGAGTTCGGGGGTCACCATGACAGTGCTCACCATGACAGTGCCGGGTCCGGGTCCGGGCTCTTCGGGAGCTGGCGGCAGACGAAGCCGGCGAGGAACACGTCGTCCGGGCCGGTGACCGTGCTCTGTGTCGCCGACGTCGCCTGTTGGTAGGCCACCCAGCGGAGTTGGAGGTCGTAGCCGTACTGGACGACCTGCACCTTGGCGAAGCGGCCCTCCGTCGTGCGTACGGCGAACACGTCCCCGGTGACCAGTTGGTTGCTCGCGTTCGGGTTGCCGGTGAGGGGGGTGCTGCCGTAGGTCAGGGCCGAGAGGCGGTGGCCGTCGAAGGCGTCGTAGTCGACCTGGCCGAGGTTGACGATTCCGGCGTGGGAGCTGGGGACCAACTGGGCTGTCGTCTCCGTCATCCACTCCCACCAGAGGTCGGCGGTGTTCATGTCGCCGCCCGCGATGCCGTTGTCGAGGTCGAGGGTCCAGGTGCCGTGGAGGGTGGTCTCGCCCGGGGTCTCCGTGTAGCCGACGGCCTGGCGGATCAGCTCGATGTTGCGGGCGAGGGCCACCGATTCGACGTACGACGGGCAGCGGCCGTGGGGTGGGGTGGCGCCGTCGCTCAGCGGGGCGACGCCCGACGAGAGGCGCCAGGCCCGGGAGCCGAAGAGTTCCATCGGCGGGTCCAGCCAGGGGCGGACGACCGACACGACCCGGTGTTCGAAGGCCAGGGAGAAGACCGTGTCGTCGGTGGCTCGGTCGCCGAAGGCTGATCTCAGTTCCGCGGGGGCCTGCGCGGCCAGGGTGCGGAGCATGTCCTCCGAGAGCACGACTCGCGACCAGGGGTCGTCCAGCGCGCCGTCCGGTGAGTAGTAAGTGGGCGCGAAACGCGTGCCGTTGGGGGCGGTCGTGTACTGGTCGGGGAGGTTCGGGTTGAAGGCGTCGCGGTGCCGTTTCCAGATGCTGGAGGGGGCCTTCGAAGCGAGTTCGGAGGTCTCGCGCAGGGCGTCCTCCACCTCGGCCTTGTGGCCCGCGGTCTGCCAGGCGTCCATGGCGTCGTCCCTGGCCTGGCGGAGCCGGGGCTCGTCCACGTGCGTCCAGTGGTCGCGGACCGTCTGGTCGGTCGACATCGTCGCCGTCTGTTCCGCCTGGTGGTAGTCCGTGTCGGCCTGGAGCCAGGCCTGGCGGGCCGTGCGGTAGTCGCGCAGGGCCGGTGAGGGGACGAAGACTCCGTCGGCGCCGGTGTCGTAGAGGTAGGCGACTGCCGTGTCGTAGCGCTGGTGTTCCTCGGGGGTGAGGGTGGAGCGGGCCAGGTCGGCGCCGAGTACCTCGCCGTAGATGCCCCACAGATGGACGGTCGACGGGGGTGCCCAGGTGGGCTGGGTGGGGATCCTGTTGACCAGTTCGCAGAACTCGGACCAGACCGTGGAACGGGCCGAGTCCAGGGCGCCGCCGAAGCGGAACGTGCTGTCCTGGTAGACGACCGGCGTCACCGGTACGGAGACCAGGTGGTCGGGGTCGGTGAGCAGGCCGCGGACGTACGCGCCCAGGCCGAACATGGCCGCCGCGTCCACGGGGGACGCGGCCCACACCGTCTCGGTCTCGTTCATGACTGGCCGCCGCCCTAGACGAGTTGGTCGGGGTCGAGGCCGTCGAGCAGGTTCGGTGTCTTGTCCAGCAGGTGGTTGACGAAGCCGATGATCTGCATGCCGGGGACCGTGATGGTGGCGCCGTCGTTCTCGGAGTGGAAGTGCTGGTCCGACTCGGAGTGGCTGTAGCTGCCCTTCACACTGAACGGGCCCCAGCCGACACTCGCGTTGACCGACACGGAGCTCTGGTGGGTCTGCAACGCCTGTGCCAGCGAGGCGGAGTGGATGGTGAGGTTCCTGATGAACAGGGCCTGGAGCGGATAGCCGATGAAGCGGCCCTGGGGCGGGTTGCCGCCGTCGGACGGCATCTGGTCGTAGTTCCAGCCCTGCCCCTTGCGCAGGTCCCAGCCGCGGTTCTCCAGGAACTCCGGGTAGAACCAGGGCCGTACGACCTGTACCTGCGCCATCTCGAAGGACATCGAGAAGTCGTCGACCTGGAAGTTCTCGCTGTAGTCCTGGGAGTTGGTGGTGACGCCCGCGCTCGTGCTCCACAGACCGAAGTTGAGACCGCCGCCCGCCGACCAGGACGTCGTCTCGTAGTGGCTGTGCGAGTCCACCATCTGGTGGTACATCGAGTACGCGGTCCAGCCGTTCGAGGTCGCGAAGTCACCGGGGACGACCGTCGTGTAGTAGAAGGACTGGCCCGGGCCGAGCGCGTTGGTGTTCGCCTCCTCGTAGAAGCGCTCCAGGTTGCGCTTCCACAGCAGCATCGACTTCTCGGTGGTCTGGTCGATGTAGGCGTTGATCTCCTCGACCTCGTTGCGGTACCCGCTCGACGTCCAGTCGTCCATCGCGGCGGCGGCCTGCATCGAGTACAGCTGCGCGTTGGCCGCCCAGTCCGCGACCGCCTGCTTGCCGGACTCCCCCACGGCGGCCTGTGCGGCGATGCGCTTGCTGTTGTACGACAGCGCGGCGGTGACGTACGCCTGCATGCACGCCTTGTAGGCCTTGAGCATGGGGCTGTCCTCGGTGACCTGCTTCTCCTGCTCGGTGACGATGTCCTTCACCGTCCGCGTCACCCTCAACAGGCCCCGGAACCGGTCCAGTTTGGCCTTCTGGTCGTCGGTGAGCTGGTCGTCGACGACCGTGGAGAACTTGAGGATCTGGCCGTAGATCTCGCTCAGCCGGGCACCGCTCGCGTTGCGCCACACCCCGTCCTGGCGGCCCGACGAGTACGCCGAGGTCACGTCCGGGATGAAGTCGATGAGCGAGGAGAAGTTGTACGCCTGCTGGAGCAGGAGCTTGTCCTCCGCCGCCGTGGCGCCGGTGCCGATGCCCTGCGCGGCGAACGCGAAGTCCGCCTCCTGGTACGGCAGTCCGGGCATGCACCAGGTGATGAAGCTGGACTTGGCCGGCGGGACGCTGCCGTCGCCGCCAGTGAGCACGTTGTACATCTGGTCGCGGAACGTCCGCCCCAGATCCCCCAGTTGGTATCCCATGCCCCCGTCCTGCCCGGGTCATATGCCTCGTATCCGGCGACATGTTCGTGTTCACCCGGATAAGTGAATCACCGGTGATCTCAGGCAGCCGCCTCGATGTTCCGCATCACCGACGCGAGGGAGTCGTAGTAGTTCGTCGCGGTCGCGTAGCCCGCGTCCGCGACCGCCCGCGCGAAGGCGTACGGGTCGTCGGTGTGCTCGAACGCGGGCGCGTAACGGGCGTTGTTCCGCAGGTAGTTGCCGTGGGCCGTGAAGGACTCCTCGGGGGTCGCGTACACGCGGAACCAGTCGCGGACGACGTACAGATACTTGCCGTCGGGGCGCTGGGTCACCGAGATGACCTCGGGGAACCGCACGTCGGGGCGGTCCAACACCTCCTGGGTCCTGAGGAGTTGACGGCTCTCCGGTGGGTCGGTCGCCTTCGCCTTGATGCCGAAGAAGTTGTTGCCGGGCGCGGCCGTGCCCCAGCCGGACTCCAGTGCCGCCTGGCCGAGCGTGACCAGCGCGGGCACGCCGGTCGCCGTCTCACTGGCGGTGGCGAACTCGCCGTAGGAGAGCCGGAATTGGGCCGCCTTGGACGAGCCGCCGCCCCCGGTCGGCGGGGCCGTGGCCGCGTTCGACCAGATCGCGTCGTACGGGCCGGTGAGGCCGGGCCACTGGTCGGTGATGGTGAGCGGGTAGCCGTCCTCCTGGGTCTTGGTGTGCCAGTCGACGGCCACGTACTCGGTGCCCTTGAAGAGGTACGCGCGTCCGTTGCCGGGGTTGAGCGCGCCGTCGATGCCCTCGCCGACCCAGTCGGCGGTGACGCCCGTCCAGCCGTCGGCGATCGGCTTGGGGTAACCGGGGTCCTGGCGGTCGGCGGCGAGGTCGTAGCGGACGTACTGCGGGCCGGAGAAGAAGTAGAGCTTTCCGTCGGACCAGTTCATGACCGCGTCGACGGTGTCGAAGGAGAGGCCCGTCCAGTTGTCGCGGGTGGTGAGCGGGTAGCCGTCGTCGACGGTCTGGGTGGCGAACGGGATGCGGACGTACTCCGTGCCCCGGAAGACGTACAGATGGGCCTGTCCCAGGTCGGCCGCCGCGTCGATGCCCTCCTCCCAGCCGGACGGCAACCCGCCCCAGGCCGCGCCGAGTTGCCAGTCCCGCGCCGGGTCGGCCGCGTCCGCGTCGATGTCGTACGTGGACACGGTGGCCCCGACGGTGAAGTACGCCTTGTCCACACTCATGCCGGGATGCATGCTCCGGCGGTGCGGTTCTTATGGCACGGTTCCGGGTCCCGTTCGAGTGAATCAGCGGGTGATCCACGTGGCGTCATGGAGCCGGCATGGCCTTTCCAGTGATCGTTCAGGCGTTGATCGGCCCGACGTGACCGGTTTCCGGCGCGTCATCCAGAGATCTTTGGGAGCAGTCATGCGTATGCGTTCCGCCCTGACCACGTCCGTCCTCGCCGTCGGCATCCTGCTCGGTGGCGCGGGTGCCGCCCTCGCCCACGACAACGGCCCGTTCTCGCACGACGACGGCGCGGTCGTCCAGGGCACCGGTTCCCAGGGCTCCGGGCACACCGACAGCACCATGTTCGCCGGTGTCATCGACCACGTCGGCCCCGTCTACGCGTCGAACAGCAAGACCGACCACGAGTGGGACCGCGGCACGTTCGAGGGCATCTTCGGTTTCTGACACGTCCGCCCGGCGCACCAGCCCGGGCAACGCACCGGGCCATCAGTGACGGTGTGAGAGGGGCGGCCGACCTGTGTCGGCCGCCCCCCTTTTTTCGTCAGATCCTCTTTCGTCAGATCCTCTTTCGTCAGATCAACGGCCGCACCTGGCGCGCCTCCGTCAACGCCCTTCCCCACCACACCAGTTGGTCAAGCATCGCCTTCGCCGCCGCGTCCGGGGCCGTGGGGTCCTTGAGGCGGCCGTCGTCGTCGAAGGACGCGCCCGCGTTGTGGAAGGAGACGGTGTCGCGGACCGTCACGGCGTGGAGTTCGGCGAAGACCTGGCGCAGGTGTTCCACCGCGCGCAGGCCGCCCGCGAGGCCGCCGTAGGAGACGAGGGCGACGGGCTTGGCGCGCCACTCGGTGAAGTGCCAGTCGATCAGGTTCTTGAGGCCGGCCGGGTAGGAGTGGTTGTACTCGGGGGTGAGGACGACGAAGGCGTCCGCGCCGGCCAGCTTCGGGGTGATGTCGGCGAGCGCGGCGGTGGCCTCCGGGGTAGGGGCGAGGGTCGTGGGCAGGTGGCCGGTCTCGGCCACGTCGACGACCTGGAGGGTGAGGTCGGGGTGGTCGCGGACGTGGGTGAGGAGCCAGTCGGCGACGACCGGGCCGAAGCGGCCGTGGCGGTTGCTGCCGATCACGACGGTGACGGCCAGGGGAGCGGTGGTGGTGTCCATAAGGGCAGCCTCGTACCTCAACCATTCTTGAGGTCAAGTGAGGTCATCACCCGTTCACACGCGCGGCTTGCGCTCTTCGGGTTCTTCTCCGGGACGGGTTTCGCCGTAGCCCGTCGTACCCCTATGACCTGCTGAAACAGCGGCGAGAAGGCGCGTCGGAGGCCCTTTCTGACACCCATTCACCGCAATTCTGACGCTCGCTCAGGAAGCGGGCTCGGCCCGGTGCCACTTACCTCGGAAGGGCAGCCAACCACAGCTCGGAGGAACACCGATGCGACGTACCGCCCGTCTGCTGACCGGCACCGCGCTCGCCGTAGCCGCCGCGGGTCTCGCGACCGCGCCGGCGTACGGCGGCGAGACCGGCAGTCTGGAGGTGTTCCCGTCGAACGCCGTGCCGGGCGGCGACGTCACGGTGAACACGGCGGCGTGCGGCGACGACGGTACGGCCGCCGGTGATGCCAGCGCGGTGGGCGCCGGCACGTTCACGCTGGCGCCGAGCACGCACGAGGGCGATGCGATCGGGCAGTTCAAGGTGCCGCCGAGTGCGCAGCCGGGGACGTACGAGATCGTCGCGAAGTGCACGGACGGCCGCGAGGTCAACGGCGATCTGATGGTGACGCTGGCTTCGATGCGGCAGCAGGTGCAGCCGCGCGGCAGTGTGAAGACGGGGGTCGGCGGCGCCTTGGGCCCCGACCCCGTGCAGACCGCGGCCGGCGTGGCGGCTCTCGCCGTCGCCGCCGCGGGCGGTACCTGGCTCCTGCATCGCCGGGCGAGAGGCGACAGGTTCTGACGGACACCCTCCGCTGTCCGTCCGCCGGTACCGCACGTCCCCTCCCCCTCCGGGCCCGACGCCCCTCGTGGCCCGGAGGGGGCGCGGGGCCAGTTACGGGAGAGGGGTTGATTCCGCATGCGTCGTCGCAGATACGGCAATACCGCGACAGGGGCCAACACCGCGATAGGGGTCGTCACCGTGGTCTCCCTGTGCGCGGGCGCGTGGCTGTTGAGCAGCGGTTCCGACACGAACGCCCCGCCGCAGCCGTCCGCCGCCGAGGCCCGGCCCGATCCGGCCGTCGAGCGAACCGCGGCCCGCGCGCTGCCGCCGTCGCCACCCGACCGCATCCGTATCCCGGCCATCCATGTGAACGCCCCGCTGATGGGCCTCAAGCTGACCAGCACCGGCAGCCTGGACGTGCCCCCGGCCGCGAAGAAGAACCTCGCCGGCTGGTACGAGGCCGGGACCACCCCCGGTGACACCGGCACGGCGGTCGTCGCGGGCCATGTCGACAACGCCGACGGGCCCGCCGTCTTCTACGACCTCGGCGCCCTGAAGAAGGGCAACACGATCGAGCTGGACCGCTTGGACGGGAGCGTCGCGCTGTTCACGGTGGACGCGGTCGAGGTGTACCAGGCGAGCCGCTTTCCGGATCAGAAGGTGTACGGGGCCGCGCGGCGGCCCGAGTTGAGGGTGATCACCTGTGGGGGCGGGTATTCGCGGGCGACGGGGTACCAGGGGAACGTGGTGGTGTTCGCGCACCTGAGTGGCAGTCGGTAGGCATGAGCTTCTGCGGGCTTCGGTGAGCTTCAGCGGGCTTCGGTGGGCTTCAGCGGCCGTTCTCCAGGTACCGAAGTACCGCCAGCACCCGCCGGTTTCCCGTGTCCGAGGGGGGCAGGTCCAGCTTCGCGAAGATGTTGGCCACGTGCTTCTCCACGGCTCGTTCCGAGACCGTGAACGCGGTGGCGATCGCGTGGTTCGTGCGGCCCTCCGCCATCAGGGCGAGGACCTCGCGTTCGCGCGGGGTGAGGGTGTCGAGGGCGGTGGATCGGCGGGCGGCGCCGAAGAGTTGGGCGACCACCTCGGGGTCGAGCGCGGTGCCGCCGGCCGCGACGCGTTCCAGCGCGCCGACGAACTCCCCGATGTCCACGACCCGTTCCTTGAGGAGGTACCCGAACCCGGCCGGATTTCCCAGGAGTTGGGCCGCGTGAGTCGTCTCGACGTACTGCGAGAACAGCAGGACGCCGGTCGCGGGGTGCCGGTCGCGCAGCTGTACGGCCGCTCGTACGCCCTCGTCCGTTTGCGTGGGTGGGAGGCGGATGTCCACGACGGCCACGTCCGGGGCGTGTGCCGCCACCGCGGTGAGGAGCGCCTCGGCGTCGCCCACCGCCGCGGCGACTTCTACGTCCCGTAGCTGGAGCAACTGGACCAGGCCGTCGCGCAGCAGGGCCGAGTCCTCGGCGATGACGACGCGCATACCGCTCCGTTCGGGTCCGCTCAGGTGTGGGGTCATGTACGGGGTCACGTGTGGGGCAGTTCGACCGTGACCACCGTAGGGCCTCCGGGCGGGCTGTCGCAGGTCAGTGTGCCGTCGACCGTGCGGACGCGGGCGAGGAGGCCGGTCAGGCCGGAGCCCGCGCCGATCGTCGCGCCGCCCTGTCCGTCGTCGGTGACGCGCAGTCGGAGGAGTCCGTCGCGGGTGGTGACGTCTACGGCGGCGGCCGTGGCGTGGGCGTGTTTCGTGGCGTTGGCGAGGAGTTCGGCGGCGCAGAAGTAGGCGATGGTCTCGACGGCCGGGGTGGGGCGGGTGCCGATGTCGGTGGTGAGGGTGACGGGGAGGGCACTGTCGGCGGCGAGGGTGGTGAGGGCGGCGTCCAGGCCCTCGTCGAGTACGGGCGGATGGATGCCCTTGACCAGGTGGCGCAGGTCGGTGATGGCCTGGGTGGCGTTGCCTTGGGCGGTGTCTAGGGCGGTGAGGACGCGGTCGGGTTCGGCGCCGGCGGTGACCAGTTCACGGATCAGGGTGAGGTGCATGGCCAGGGCCACCAGGCGGGCCTGGGTTCCGTCGTGCAGGTCGCGTTCGATACGGCGGAGGGTGGCGGCGGCATCGTCGACGGCTCGGGCGCGGGTCTCCTCCAGGGTGCGGATACGGCGGGTCGCGGCGTCGGGGCCGAGCAGCACGGTCAACAGGGCGCGGTGTGGGCCGAGGGCGTAACGGAGGAGGAGGGGTGCGACGGCCAGCAGCAGCAATCCGGCTGTGAACGGAATCAACCAGCGTGGCCAGGAGTCGAGCTGGTAACCGAAGAACTCCAGTGACACGGGGTGCGTCGTGCCGTCGGTGCTGTGAACCGTGTTGTAGTTCCAGCGCTTGAGCAGCGGGTGCAGTGTGAACAGGGCGCCGTAGATGTAGCCGATGACGACGGCTGCGTACGCGAAAACGGCTGTGAACGGTGTCAACAGGGCACAGCCGACTGCCCGCCAGCCGGTTCGGTCGAGCAGGATGCCACGCCGCCAGCCGAGGATTCCGCCGGCGCTCACCCCAGTGCCGCCGCCCTCCGCCCCCGGCTGTTCGATCTCCAGGCCGAGCAGCCGTCGGGCAAGACCCCGTTGCAGCGCGCCCAGCGCCAACGCGCCGCGCACGGTCGCCGCCAGCAGCCACAGGCCGAGCGTGGTCACCGACAGCGCCCCGCCGAACGCCAGCCCGACGAGCGTGAGGAAGAAGCCGACGAGGGCGAGCGGGAGGGCGATCACGCCGTAGAGGACGGCGGCCAGAGCGCGGCGGCCGAAGGTGGCGACGGCGCGGGTGCGGAGGCGGGACCAGAGGCGGGAGCGGAGGCTCGGCATGGGGATCAACCTAGGAGAGGAACGACCTGGCGACACGGACCTGCACGGCGGTCAGGCCGCGCACCACCCACGGCATCAGCAGCAGGAAGCCGATGCCGCCGAGCACCGCGTGGAAGGCCCAGGCTCCGGCGAAGGTGGGTCCGCCCCAGGCGCTGGAGTAGTCGTCGCCGGCGCGGAGCGGCCAGCCGAGGTTCATGGGGACGATCGCCCAGCCGTAGAGCGTGATGAACGCCGTGAGGAGGTTGAGGGGGGTGGCGAGGAGGGCGTGGGGCAGGCCGCCGGCGCGTGCGGTGCCCGGAATCTCCGTGTCCAGGAAACGGTGGACGAGCCCCCGTTGCCAGCGGGCCGTGGGCGCGCCGACGAGCGCGAGCGGGATGCAGGCCAGGCCGAGCGGAAGGGCGAGGAGTGCGTAGGCGGTGCGGCGCCAGGTGGTGGCGGTGAACGGTGCGCGGACGAGGTTCCAGGCGTGGACGGAGGTCGGGTCCGGGGTGGGCAGATCGCGGGTGGTGGTCATGGTGCATCCCCCTGCACATGAGTGGGCGTACATGAGTCGGCGCAGCCCGTGTGAACTGCTGTGAACCGATGTGTCCAGCTTTCCGTCGCCGACCGCCGTACACGATGGTGCCTGCACGGGACCCGGAGGTTCGGTTAACCGAACCTCACGCCCCTCCCCCGGCGCGCGCCCCGAACCCTCACACCCCCCGCGCGCTCCCGCTGAGGGCAGCGTTCCTCGCGGGAAACAGGTGGGATGCGGTCGGGTAACACCGGCGTCGCAGGCTCCTGGGCATGACCTCGAATCCGCGTGTGGTGCCCACCGTGCCCACCATCGTGCTCGTCGGCCACGGCATGGTCGGTCAGCGCTTCCTCGAAGCGCTCGCCGAGCGCGGCCTGACCGCCACGCACCGTGTGGTCGTCCTGTGCGAGGAACCGCGTCCGGCCTACGACCGCGTCCAGCTCACCTCGTACTTCTCGGGCCGCACACCCGAGGAACTCTCGCTCACGGACCCGGAGTTCATCGCGGACCACGGGATCGAGCTGCACGTCGGCGACCCGGCGGAGACGATCGACCGGGCGACCAGGACGGTAACCGCCCGCTCTGGACTGTCAGTTGAGTACGACACGCTCGTCCTCGCCACCGGCTCGTACCCGTTCGTGCCGCCGGTCCCCGGCAAGGACGCCGAGGGCTGTTTCGTCTACCGCACGATCGACGACCTGCTCGCGATCGAGGCGTACGCCAGGACGCGGGCGACGACAGGTGCCGTGGTCGGTGGTGGGCTGCTCGGGCTGGAGGCGGCCGGGGCGCTCAAGGGGCTCGGACTGACCACGGACATCGTGGAGTTCGCGCCGCGACTGATGCCGGTGCAGATCGACGAGGGCGGCGGGGCCGCGCTCCTGCGGACCATCGAGGACATGGGCCTGACCGTCCACACGGGCGTGGGCACCCAGGAGATCGTGACCGGCGCGGACGGTGCCGTCACCGGCATGAAGCTGTCCGACGGCTCCCAACTCGCCACGGACATCGTGGTGTTCAGCGCCGGCGTCCGCCCCCGCGACCAACTCGCCCGCGACTGCGGTCTGTCCGTCGGTGAGCGCGGTGGCATCACGGTCGACGAGCAGTGCCGTACGGTCACCGACCCGCAGGTGTTCGCGATCGGCGAGTGCGCGCTGGCCGCGGACGGCCGGGTGTACGGGCTGGTGGCGCCCGGTTACGAGCAGGCGGAGACGGCCGCCGCGACCATCGCGCGGGACGAATCCGCCTTCACCGGGGCTGACTTGTCGACCAAGTTGAAGCTGCTCGGCGTGGACGTGGCGTCCTTCGGCGACGCGCACGGCGCCACCGCGGACTGCCTCGACGTCGTCTACTCCGACGCGCGGGCGGGGACGTACAAGAAGCTGGTGATCGGCCGGGGCGGCGAGCTGCTGGGCGGCATCCTGATCGGCGACGCGGACGCGTACGGCACGCTGCGCGCGTTCACCGGGTCCGTACCGCCGGTCTCCCCCGAGCAGTTGGTGCTGCCGGCCGGTTCCGGGGGCGCCGTCCAGCTCGGGCCGTCCGCACTGCCCGACGCGGCCGTCATCTGCTCCTGCCACAACGTCAGCAAGGGCGCGATCCGCGGCGCGGTGACGGACCACTCCTGCGCGAGCGTGCCCGAGGTGAAGAAGTGCACCAAGGCCGGTACCGGCTGCGGGAGTTGCGTCAAGGTGCTCGGCCAGCTGGTCACCGCCGAGCTGGAGGCGAACGGCGTCGAGGTCGACAAGGGCCTGTGCGGCTGCTTCACGCAGACCCGCGAGGAGTTGTACGAGATCGCCCTCGCGCTGCGCGTCAACTCCTACCAGGAGATGCTGGATCGCTACGGCCGTGAGGGTGCCCGGGGTGGCGACGGCTGCGAGATCTGCAAGCCGACGGTCGCCTCGGTCATCGCGTCCCTCGCCCCGACGATCGGCGCGAGCGGCTATGTCCTCGACGGCGAGCAGGCCGCCCTCCAGGACAGCAACGACCACTTCCTCGCCAACTTGCAGAAGAACGGCTCCTATTCGGTTGTACCGCGTATCCCCGGCGGCGAGATCACCCCCGAGAAACTCATCGTGATCGGCGAGGTGGCCCGCGACTTCGGCCTCTACACGAAGATCACCGGCGGCCAGCGCATCGACCTCTTCGGCGCCCGTGTGGAACAACTCCCCCTGATCTGGGCCCGGTTGGTGGACGCCGGCTTCGAGTCCGGGCACGCGTACGGAAAGGCGCTGCGCACCGTCAAGTCCTGTGTGGGGCAGACCTGGTGCCGCTACGGCGTCCAGGACTCGGTCCGGATGGCGATCGACCTGGAGCTGCGCTACCGGGGTCTGCGCTCCCCGCACAAGCTCAAGTCGGCGGTCTCCGGCTGCGCCCGCGAGTGCGCCGAGGCCCAGTCGAAGGACTTCGGCATCATCGCCACCGCCACCGGCTGGAACCTGTACGTCGGCGGAAACGGCGGCGCGACTCCGCGTCACGCGGACCTACTCGCCAAGGACCTCTCCGATGCCGAACTGGTGCGCCTGATCGACCGGTTCCTCATGTTCTACATCCGTACGGCCGACCGGCTGGAGCGCACGAGCGTGTGGCTGGAGCGGATTCCGGGCGGCCTCGACCACGTACGGGACGTGGTCGTGGCGGACTCGCTCGGTATCTGCGGGGAGTTGGAGTCGCTGATGGCCGCGCATGTCGCCGGGTACCGCGACGAGTGGGCCACGACCATCAACGACCCCGAGAAACTGGCCCGGTTCGTGTCCTTCGTGAACGCGCCCGACACCCCGGACCCGGTCGTCGGCTTCGTCCCCGAGCGCGACCAGATCAAGCCCGACCTGCCGTTGCTGACCATCGGCATGCGGCCCCAGCAGCCCGCAGACGTCCTGGAAGGAAGCGCCCAGCGATGACCCTGGCTCCCGAGACGACCGACCTGAAGGTCCAACTCCAGCTGGCGGAGGGCTGGTTCACGGTCTGCGACCTCAACCGGCTGACCCCCGGCCGCGGGGTGGCGGCCCTGCTGCCCGACGGCCGCCAGGTCGCCCTGTTCCGCGACCGCTCCGGCACCCTCTACGGCATCGACAACCGCGACCCGTTCAGCGGCGCGGCGGTCCTCTCCCGCGGCCTGACCGGCACGCACCAGGGCCGCCCGTTCGTCGCGTCGCCGCTGCTCAAGCAGCGGTTCGACCTGATCTCCGGGGAGTGTCTGGACGACGCGTCGGTGCGGGTGGCGACGTACGAGGTGCGGGCGCGGTGACACACCGGACATACGCCACCGTTCCGCACCGGATGCGCTGCGTGCGCAATGCGGTCAGCAGCCCGCCCCCGTGGTCGACTCGGCGCCCGGGTGTCGTCGGGGCGGGTGGACTGGATGGGGACGATGACGATCCAGCAGGGCATCCTGGCCGACCCGACCGGCGGCGGCCCGACCGGCGCGTTCCCGCGCGACGAGGTCGACACGGCCCCAACGCCGCGGACGCGGGCATCGACCGGCTGATGTGCTTCCAGCAGGTGGGGGCGATCCCGCACGAGCGGGTGATGGACAGCATCCGGCGGGTGGGCGAGCTGATTCCGGAGTTCGCGTGACCGGCACACCCTGTTACCCGGGTAGGGTTTCTTGACTGACCGTTCTCGATAAACCTAGGCTGTCGGGCATGGCCAGGACCAAGGAGTTCGATCCCGAGGCCGCGCTGCGGGCAGCCCTGGAGCTGTTCTGGCGGCGCGGCTACGAGGCGACGTCGATGTCCGACCTCGTCGAGCACCTCGGCGTCGGGCGGGCCAGCATCTACGCGACCTTCGGCAACAAGCACGACCTGTACCTGAAGGCGCTGGAGAGCTACGACCGGTCCGGACTCACCCCGATGGTGCGGGAGTTGTCCCAGCCGGGCCCCGCGCTGCCGCCCGTGCGAGCGATCGTACGGCGGTACGCGGCCGAGGCGGCGGACGAGCAACTACGGTCGCTGGGCTGCATGGTGACCAACACGGCCGCCGAACTCGCCCCGCACGACGCGACCGCGACCCGGCTGGTCGAGCGCAACTGGGACCAGTTGGAAGCGATGTTGCGCTCGGCGTTGGTGCGGGCACAGGCGCAGGGCGAGTTGCCCGCCGACCGCGATCCGCTCGCCCTCGCGCGCATGCTGCTGGTGCTGATGCAGGGGCTGCGGGTGGTCGGCCGGGCGTCCGGGGACCCGGCGCGGGTGCGGGACGCGGCGGAGCAGGCGTTGACGTTGCTGGACTGAGACGCCCTTCTGTTCAGGGCCTCGGCCCATGCCCTGATATTGAACTGATCGGTCAAAAAAAGGGGAGATCATGACCAGCCGCAACACACCAGCCCGCTTCTCCGGCAGGACAGCCCTCGTCACCGGCGCGGGCTCCGGTATCGGAAGAGCAGTCGCCCTCGCGTTCGCGGCCGAGGGGGCGAACGTCGTCGTAGCAGGACGACGTCGGGAACCGCTCGCCGAGACCGTCACGTTGATCGAGGCCGGGGGCGGTAAGGCCCTCGCGGTAACTGCCGACGTATCGAAGGCAGTTGACGCCAACGCCCTGGTGCAGGCAGCCGTAGACCGATACGGCTCACTCGACGTGGCCGTCAACAACGCGGGGATCTTCCGGGGCGGACGCCCCCTGGCCGACCTCACCGAGGAGGACTGGCGCGCGCAACTCGACATCAACGTCACCGGAGTCTTCCTCGCCCTCCAGGCCGAGATCCGGCAGATGCGCACCCAGCCGTCCGGCGGCGCGATCGTCAACGTGGCGTCAATCTTCGGCGTGCACACGAGCAGCCCCGGTGCCGCCGCCTACGCCGCGTCCAAGGCCGCCGTAGCCGTACTGAGCAAGGGCGCGGCCGTGGACCACATCCGCGAGGGCGTCCGCATCAACGTGGTCAGCCCCGGGGCCACCGACACCCCCATGTCCCTGCGCGCCGGCGAGACGGAGGCCGACCGCGCCGAACGGGTACGGGCCACGCTCCCCCTGGGCCGCATCTCCGCCACGTCCGAAGTCGCCGCCGCCGTCCTCTACTTGGCCTCGGACGACGCGGCGTCGGTGGTGGGCACGGACTTGGTGGTGGACAGCGGCGCGACGGCGTGAGGCTCAGGGGCCTGGCTTGAATACCGGTAACTCGACGACTCACGCCTTGAGTTGGTCGTACACAACTCCCGTCAGCTCCTCCGATGCGGCCCAAAGGCGTTGCCCCATCGCGTCGTTGAGGGTCCAGGGTGCCCGCCAGGACGGTGCCGGGGCCCCGCGCCACATGGCGATACGGGGGCCGAAGAACGCATCAGGCCGTACGTCGGGGGCGGTGGCCGCGTAGAGGGAGGGCAGCGCGCCGGCCTCAGCCGACTGGGCGAAGACCCGGTTGCCGATCTCCATGAGCCGCTCGGCACCCCTGCGCCCCTCCGCCTGCGGCCCGGCGGTCTGAAGGTTGGTGGCGGCGTACCCGGGGTGGGCGGCGGTCGCGACCACCCCCGAACCGGCCGCCGCGAGCCGCCGCGCCAGCTCGTGCGTGAAGAGCAGGTTGGCGGTCTTGGAACGGGAGTACGCGGTCCAACGGCTGTACCGGCGCTCGCTGTTGAGGTCGTCGATGTCGATGTTGGCGAGCACGTGCATGAAGCTGGAGAGCGTGACGACCCGGGCGTCGGGCGCGTCGAGCAGCGCTGGCAGCAACAACCCGGTGAGCGCGAAGTGCCCCAGGTGGTTGACCCCGAACTGCGTCTCGAACCCGTCCACCGTCGTGCCGTACGGCATCGCCATGACGCCGGCGTTGTTGACGAGCAGATCGAGCCGCTCGTAGGGGAAGGTGTCCGCGAACTCCCGTACGGACGCGAGGTCCCCGAGATCCAGCCGGCCGAACTGCGCCTCGGCGCCCGGCACTTCGGCCACGATCCGGTCGGCGGCCTCACTCCCCCGCACCTCACTCCGGCAGGCGAGCACGACCCGGGCACCCTTGCGGGCAAGCTCACGCGCGGTGACGTAGCCGAGCCCGCTGTTGGCCCCGGTGACGACGGCGACCCGGCCGCGCTGGTCGGGGACGGCCTTCTCGTTCCAGCCGGACATGATCGGGCTCCCTCGGTGGGCGTGGACAGGCGTCGGCAAGCGGTTGGGATCTCAGCGTACGAGAGCCGGCCCGCCACCGCTCCGCTCACACCGAGCGACATGTCCATCACGAGATGGTCACTCCTCCTTCACCGCCCGCACCGGGGCAATACGGTCCATGTCTCACCAGACACAGGGGGACGAGATGACCCACCCGTACGCCACACCACCCATGCCCCAGCCCCAGCCGCCGTTCCAGCCCGTCCGACCGGCACCCCGCTGGGCCCGCAAGCGCTACGTGCTCCCCGCCCTCGCCCTGGCCTTCCTCATCGGCATCGGCGCGGGCGGCTCCGGCCAGGACAAGAAGACCGACACGACGGCCGACGCGAAGCCCGCGGCGGCCAGCCCTCAGCCGACGATGACCGTCACGGCGACGACGACGGAGACGGCGAGCCCGGCCCCCGCGCCCACGGTCACCACGACGAAGACGGTCAAGGTCACGAAGACGGTCACCGCGGAGGCAGCCGCAGGCACCGGTTCGGGTTCAGGTTCTGGCTCCGGCTCGGGTTCCGACGACTCCGACTCCGGCGGCGGCAGCACCTATTACACAAACTGCACCGCCGCCCGCGCCGCCGGCGTCACACCCCTCCACAGGGGCGACCCCGGCTACGACTCCCACCTCGACCGGGACGGGGACGGGGTCGCCTGCGAGTGACACCGGACGACAGCGGGGAGGGGCGACACCCCCGCACAGGGTGCCGCCCCTCCCCTCGTGATCCGGAACCACCGCCGCGTCGGTGAGGGTCAGGATGACCGACGACAGCCCCGGGGATCTTGAAGGCCGTACGACTGAATGCCGTACAACTGAATGCCTTACGGCCTACCGGTGATCGCTGCCCTGCGCCACCGAAGCCGCCCGCCCCGCTTCAAGCCGGGCCACCGGGATCCGGAACGGGGAACACGACACGTAGTCCAGTCCGACCTCGTGGAAGAAGTGGACCGACTCCGGGTCACCGCCGTGCTCGCCGCAGACGCCCAGCTTGAGGTCCGGGCGGGTTTCGCGGCCCGCCTTCGCCGCCAGCTTCACCAGGGAGCCGACACCGTCCCTGTCGATCGTCTCGAAGGGGCTGACGCCGAAGATGCCCTTCTCCAGGTAGGCCGTGAAGAAGGAGGCCTCCACGTCGTCCCGGCTGAAGCCCCACACCGTCTGCGTGAGGTCGTTCGTGCCGAACGAGAAGAACTCCGCCGCCTCCGCGATCTGGCCCGCCGTCAGGGCGGCACGCGGGAGTTCGATCATCGTGCCGATGGACAGCTTCAGGGACGTGCCCGTCGCCGCCTCCACCTCCGCGACGACCTGGTCGGCCTCCTCGCGGACGATCTCCAGCTCCTGGACCGTGCCGACGAGCGGGATCATGATCTCCGCGCGCGGGTCGCCCTTCGCGGCCTTGCGTTCGGCGGCGGCCTCGGCGATCGCCCGTACCTGCATCGTGAACAGGCCCGGAATCACCAGACCCAACCGCACGCCCCGCAGGCCCAGCATCGGGTTCTGCTCGTGCAGGCGGTGGACCGCCTGGAGGAGGCGGAGGTCGTTCTCGTGGGACTCCTGGCGGGACTCCGCGAGCGCCACTCGGACCGACAACTCCGTTATGTCCGGCAGGAATTCGTGCAGCGGCGGGTCCAACAGGCGGACAGTGACCGGGAGTCCGTCCATCGCCTTGAACAGCTCGACGAAGTCCGCCTTCTGCAGCGGCAACAGCCCCTTCAGGGACTCCTCACGCTCAGCCTCCGTGTCGGCCAGGATCAGGCGTTCCACCAGCTCGCGGCGGTCGCCCAGGAACATGTGCTCCGTACGGCAGAGGCCGATGCCCTGTGCCCCGAAGCGGCGGGCGCGCAGCGCGTCCTCGGCGTTGTCGGCGTTGGCGCGTACCCTCAACCGGCGTACGCGGTCGGCGTATCCGATGATGCGGTGGACCGCCTCGACCAGCTCGTCGGCGTCGTCGGCGCCCGCGTGCATCCGGCCCTCGAAGTACTCGACGACCGGGGACGGGACGACCGGGACCTCGCCCAGGTACACCTTGCCGCTGGAGCCGTCGATCGAGATCACGTCGCCCTCCTCGACCACGTGACCACCCGGCACCGTCATCCGGCGCCGCTTGGTGTCGACCTCAAGCTCCTCCGCGCCGCAGACGCACGTCTTGCCCATGCCCCGCGCCACGACGGCCGCGTGCGACGTCTTGCCGCCCCGCGACGTGAGGATGCCCTCCGCCGCGATCATGCCGTCGAGGTCGTCCGGGTTCGTCTCGCGGCGGACCAGGATCACCTTCTCGCCCGAACGCGACCACTTCACCGCCGTGTACGAGTCGAAGACCGCCTTGCCGACCGCCGCGCCCGGCGAGGCCGCGATGCCCCGCCCGACCTGCTGGACCTTCGCCTCGTCGTCGAAGCGCGGGAACATCAGCTGCGCCAACTGCGCGCCGGTGACCCGCTGGAGGGCCTCCGCCTCGTCGATCAGCCCCTGGTCGACGAGTTGGGTCGCGATACGGAAGGCCGCACCCGCCGTCCGCTTCCCCACCCGCGTCTGCAGCATCCACAACTGCCCGCGCTCGATGGTGAATTCGATGTCGCAGAGATCCTTGTAGTGGTTCTCCAGGGTCTTCATGATCTGCATGAGCTGGTCGTACGACGCCTTGTCGATCTGCTCAAGTTCCGCGAGGGGCACGGTGTTTCGGATGCCGGCGACGACGTCCTCGCCCTGCGCGTTCTGCAAGTAGTCGCCGTAGACGCCCTGGTGGCCGCTGGCCGGGTCGCGGGTGAAGGCGACGCCCGTGCCGCCCCCAATCGATGTAGCTGTGGGGCCGAGGTTGCCGAAGACCATCGAGCAGATGTTGACCGCGGTGCCGAGGTCGTGCGGGATGCGTTCCTGGCGGCGGTAGAGCTTCGCGCGGTCGGTGTTCCAGGAGTCGAAGACCGCGTGGATGGCGAGGTCCATCTGCTCGCGCGGGTCCTGCGGGAAGTCGCGGCCGGCCTCGGTCTTGACGATCCGCTTGAACCGGGTGACCAGCTTCTTCAGGTCGGCCGCGTCCAACTCGGTGTCCACGACGACCTTCTTGGCGTCCTTGGCCTTGTCGAGGGCCTCCTCGAAGAGGTCGCCATCGACGCCGAGGACGGTCTTGCCGAACATCTGGATCAGGCGGCGGTACGAGTCCCACGCGAAGCGCTCGTCGCCGGCCTGCTTCGCCAGGCCCTGCACGGACTTGTCGGAGAGGCCGATGTTCAGGACCGTGTCCATCATGCCGGGCATGGAGAACTTCGCCCCGGAACGGACCGATACGAGGAGGGGATCGTCGGCCTGCCCGAGCTTCTTGCCCATCGTGGACTCCAGCGCGTCGAGGTGCGCACTCACCTCGTCACGCAGTGCCGCCGGTTCGTCCCCGCTGTCGAGGTAGGTCTTGCACGCCTCGGTCGTGATGGTGAAACCCGGCGGGACGGGAAGGCCCAGGTTGGTCATCTCGGCGAGGTTGGCACCCTTGCCGCCGAGGAGGTCCTTGAGGTCCTTGTTTCCCTCGGTGAAGTCGTAGACGAACTTCACTACGTGGGGTTCTTTGTTTTCCGACACGGGTCTCGACTCCTCGGGACGCGGGTGGCTGCCCTGACGGCCAGGAACATACCCAGATCGAAGGCGTCTGGGTACGTCCACTTGCATGTCATGCGTCTGTAACCGGTAGTCCGCCAGCGGATCGAAAGTCAAAGCTCGGCAAGCGAACACCGCCGGATGTTTTCACTTCTTGAAGGCAACACTCTTCAGGTGCGGGATTATTCGCTCATACGAGCGGGTTGCGGCTCGCCTGTTTTCGATCGATGAACGATCAAGGGGTGGCACGCAGTGCCACCCCTTGGAGAAGTGCAGCCGTGCAAGATCCGCTCACCTGAGCGCCACCCCTATCAAAGGTGGCGAGAATCACGCTTCCACACCCGCCCGGATTTCACCATCCGGACGCGTCTCGGGACGGAAACCCGGACGTCACATGCCCAGCGCGAGCAACCGCTCCTCCACCCGCTCCGGCGCGTACAGGTGCTCCACGACCAGCGCCCCCGCCCCCACCAGCCCGGCCCGCTCGCCGAGCCGTGAGGTCAGCACGTGCAGATGAGCGGTGGAGCGCGGCAGCGCCCGCTGGTACAGCAGCTCCCGTACGCCCGTGAGGAAGGAGGTGCCGGCCAGGTCTCCCGCGATCATCAGCACCCCGGGGTTGAGCAGTGTCACCACGGTGGCCAGGACGTCCCCGACCTGCCGTCCCGCCTCGCGGGCGAAGGCCGCGGCTCCTGGGTGCCCGGACGCGAGCAGGTCCCGCACATCCGAGCCGGACGCCGCCGGTACCCCGGTCTCGGCCAGCCGTCGCGCCACGGCGCCACCGCTCGCGACGGCGGCGAGACAGCCGTAGGACCCGCAACGGCACAGCGCCTGCGCGCCCGCCGGGACGCGGATGTGGCCGATGTCGCCGGCGCCGCCGTCGATCCCCCGGAAGATGGAGCCGCCGACGACCACTCCCGCGCCGATACCGGTGGACACCTTGACCAGGACGAAGGCCGAGCAGTCGGGGTGTCCGGTGCGCTGTTCGCCGTAGGCCATGAGGTTGGCGTCGTTGTCGACCAGGACCGGGACCCGGGGGGCGCCGGTGTGTTCGGTGAAGGCGCGGGCCAGGCGGCCTCTTATGTCGTAGCCGTCCCAGCCGGGCATGATCGGCGGCTGGACGACGCGGCCGGTCTCGCTGTCGACGGGCCCGGGGACCGCGAGGCCGATCCCGCAGACCTCGGACGCCTGGTGTCCGGCCTTCTCCAGCAACTCGGCGAACCAGCGGCCGAGTTCGCCGAGTACGGCGTCCGGGCCGTCCTCGATGACGAGCGTGCCGCCGTGCTCGGCGAGGATCTCGCCGGTGAGGGTGAGGACGGACGCGCGCGCGTGGCGGGTGTCCAGGTCCGCCGCGAGGACTACGGCGTGAGCGTCGTCGAACTCCAGCGTGATCGACGGTCTGCCGCCCAGCGGGGAGTCCACCGGGCCGCCCGCGCCCTCGCGCAGCCAGCCCGCGCGGAAGAGCCGGTCCAGGCGCTGGCCGACGGTCGCGCGTGAGAGTCCGGTCACCTGTTGGAGGGCGCCGCGGGTCGTGGCGCGCCCGGTGCGTACCAGTTCGAGCAGATCGCCGGCGCTCGCTTGACCTCGTCCAGTCATGCGCACCCCCTTGTGTTTCTCAACCCTGCATTACATATTGAGTTTTGCGTGTTAAATAGACGTAACCCTACGGTAGCCATGACCGAACCGGTCGGCACGATGTGTTTCGTGGAGTCCCGAGTGGATCGCACTGCCCAGCTCACAGCCCTCCCCGTGGAACGCACCTTCGTATACGATCCGCCACCCTTGTCAGGTTCGCTGCACCTCAGGGCGGCTGCCGTACTGGAAGGGAACTGGACGGGTGCCTCAACCGTCCCCTCCCGCGGTCTGTATCCGCACCAGTGGTCCTGGGACTCCGCGTTCATCGCCATCGGTCTACGGCACCTCTCGCCGCTGCGGGCGCAGACGGAGCTGGAGACGCTGCTCGCCGCCCAGTGGGGCGACGGACGTATCCCGCACATCGTCTTCAACCCCTCCGTACCGCTCGACGCGTACTTCCCGAGCCCCGACTTCTGGCGCTCCTCGACCGCGGGGCGCACCGCGGGCGCCCCGCGCACCGTACAGACCTCGGGCATCGTGCAGCCACCGGTCCACGCGCTGGCCGCGTGGCTGGTCCACTGCGCCGATCCGGGCCTCTCCCGCGCGCGTGGCTTCCTCGCCGGTGTCTACCCCCGGCTGGCCGCCTGGCACCGCTATCTGCTGCACCGGCGGGACCTGGGCGGGGGCGGACTCGCGTCCGTCGTGCACCCCTGGGAACAGGGTATGGACAACAGCCCTTGCTGGGACGCCCCGTTGGGCCGGATCACGCCGGCCCCGGCCCGTTCCTTCCGCCGCGCCGACCTCGACCACGGCGCCGCCGAGGACCGGCCCACGGATCTGGACTACGGCCGTTACGTGCGCCTCGCGACGGACTACCGGGACGGCGAATACGCCGACGGGGCAAGCGAGTTCGCGGTCGAGGACCCGTCCTTCAACGCGCTGCTGATCGCCTCCGAGCACGCACTGGCCCGTATCGCCCGGGAGTTGGGCGCGACCGGCACGGCCCGGCACGCGCGCGCGGAGCGCCTCACCGGGGTGCTGATCGATCGGCTGTGGGACCCGGCGGAGGGCATGTTCTTCTGCCGCGACGTGCGCGGCGAGGGACTGATCCCGGAGCGCAGCGTCTCCGGGCTGATCCCGCTCCTCCTCCCCGACCTGCCCCGGGACATCACCACCGCCCTCGTCCGTACGGCGTCCGGCCCGCACTTCGGGCTCGGCGACACCACCCAACTCCCGCCCAGCTACGACCTGTTGGGCGAGGCGTTCGATCCGCACCGGTACTGGCGCGGCCCGGCCTGGTTCAACACGAGCTGGCTGCTGGAGCGCGGCCTGCGGCTGCACGGCGAGCGGGTGCGCGCGGACGCGCTCCGCACGGCGGTCCTGGAGACCGCCACCGCCACCGACTTCGCCGAGTACGTCGACCCGTACGACGGCGAGGCGTGCGGCGCGACCGGCTTCAGCTGGACCGCCGCGCTGACCCTCGATCTGCTTCACGAGCCCCCTGGACACGGCGTGTCCGCCGCGGGCCTCGGCACGTTCGACATGAGTGACACACGTGACTGACACGGACGTCAGTGACACAGAAGTCAAGGTCGCCAAGAGAGTCAAGGGAGGGGACCGGGGATGACGGACCGGCATCATCTGCTCGTGCACGGCGGGACTTTCGCAGCCGTGGGCGACGGCGGGGACATCAGCGGCGTACGGGGCGGCAGTTCCCCGGACGGGTTATTCGTACGGGACGCGCGGCATCTGAGCCGCTGGCAGTTGACGGTCGACGGCGCGGTGCCGGAGGCGTTGACACCGGTGGCCGACGGAGACATGGCGCGCTGCGTCCTCGTCCCGCGCGGCGGTCGCCAGGAGCCGCCCGCGCACACGCTTTTCCGTGAACAGGCCGTCGGCGACGGCGCGTTCGTCGAATCGCTGAAGGTGACCAGCAACCGTCCGGTCCCGACGACGGTCCGGCTCGCGGTCACCGCGGACGCCGACTTCACGGACCAGTTCGAACTCCGCTCGGACTACCGCACGTACGCGAAGATCGGCGCCACCCGCTCCCGCCAAGTCCTGGAGGACGGCGTGGAGTTCGCCTACCAGCGCGGCGAATGGCGTTCCTGTACGACGGTCACGGCCGAGCCCGCTCCGGACGGCGTCGAGGAGACCGGCACCGGCGCCCGCCGCATGGTGTGGACCCTGGACCTCGAACCGCACGGCACCGCCGAGTTGGCGCTCCGCGTGATGGCCCGCCCGCACGGCGACAAGCGCGCGCTGCGGGTACCGCGCTCACCGTCCGCCCTGAACGACCAACTCATCGCCCTGGAGGGCGAGTACGTCCAGGGCGTCTCCTTCCCCACCGGCTGGCCGGAGTTGGCCGCGGCCTGCGCCCGGGGTCTGTCGGACCTGGCGTCGCTCCAGGTCCCGGCGACGGGCCCGGACGGCGAGGAGTTGCGCGTACCGGCGGCGGGAGCCCCGTGGTTCCTGACCCTCCTGGGCAGGGACGCGCTCCTCACGTCCCTGTTCGCGCTCCCGTACCGCCCCCAACTGGCCGCAGCCACCCTCCCCGCCCTCGCCGCGACGCAGGCGACGGCCGTGGGCGCGGAGTCGGTGTCGCAGCCCGGCAAGATCGTGCACGAGGTGCGGCACGGCGAGTTGGCGCACTTCGGGCAGGTGCCGTACGGGCGTTACTACGGCTCGGTGGACGCGACCCCGCTGTTCCTGGTGCTGCTGGGCGCGTACGTCGAGCAGACCGGCGACGCGACGCTCGCCCGGCGCCTGGAGCCCAACGCCCGTGCCGCGATCGGCTGGATGCTGGACCACGGCGGCCTGACCTCGCGCGGCTACCTGGTCTACCGCGCCGACCAGGGCGGCCTGGCCAACCAGAACTGGAAGGACTCCCCCGGCGCGATCTGCGGCGCCGACGGCACGCGGGCGAGCGGTCCGGTGATGGCGGCGGGGGCGCAGGGTTACGCGTACGACGCGCTGCGCCGCACGGCCCAACTCGCCCGCACGGTATGGGAGGACGAGACCTACGCGGCCCTCCTGGAACAGGCGGCGGCGGACCTCCGGGACCGTTTCCAGCGGGACTTCTGGATGCGGGAGCACTCCTTCCCGGCGCTGGCACTGGACGGCGAGGGCAGGCAGGTGGACGCGCTGGCGTCGGATGCGGGCCATCTGCTCTGGTCGGGTCTGCTGGACAAGGAGTACGGCGAGTTGGTCGGCCGCAGGCTCCTGGCCCCGGACTTCTTCTCGGGCTGGGGCGTCCGCACCCTGGCGTCGGGCCAAGCGGCCTACCACCCTCTCTCGTACCACCGGGGTTCGGTCTGGCCGCACGACAACGCGCTGATCACGCTGGGCCTGGCCCGCTACGGTCTGCACGACGAGGCCCGCACGGTCGCGCACGCGCTGGTCGACGCGGCGACGGCGACCGGCCACCGCCTCCCGGAGGTCCTCGCGGGCTACGGCCGCGACACCCACCCGGAGCCGGTCCCGTACCCGCACGCGTGCGTACGGGAGTCCCGTTCGGCGGCGGCTCCATTGGCGCTGCTCACGGCGGTCGGGGGCGCGTGACACAACGGTGATAAGCCGTTTGCCGGGTGTTTGCCCAGTTCCGTGAACAGGGGCCCGAGGCAACTCGTACGGAAGAGCGGCGGTCCTGCCTCCCCAGTCGGACCGCCCCTCCACTCCGATCACGGGCCTCGCACGGAAGGACCTTCGGGTTGCCTCAGCACACGAGCACACGCCAGACACCGAATACGGCAGGGGCAGCCGAGGCCTCCGGCGGTTCCGCGGACACCGACACCGACACCGAGGCCAACTCCGTTGCCGACGCGGGGATTTCCACGGCCGGCTCGGAACCGGGTGAGGTCGATCCAGTCGAGCCGAGCGAGCCTTCGGCACCCGCGGAGAAGCGGAGCGAGACCGGTACCGCCGGGGTCGCCGACGACACCGAGGCCGCGCTCGCCACGAGCACGGAGACGGAAGCCGACGTCCCCGCGAGCGCCGAGACCGAGGCCGAGACCGGTTCCGCCGCCGGCGTCGACGCTGAGTCCGACGGCGCTTCTCCCTCCGCCGAGACCGAACGCGCCGGGAACACCGCGTCCGAGCGAGCCGTAGAACCCTCGGCGAAGCCTGCGCCCCAAGCCGTGTCCGACGCCACGGCGCCCCCCACCGCTGACAACACCGAGCCCGCCGACACCGAGGCCACAGGCTCCCCAGCCCCTGGCTCCGAGGCCGACGCTTCTCCCTCTGCCGCGGAGACCGAGCAGGCCGAGAACACCGCGTCCGATCGGGCCGTAGAAGCTCGCTCCGAAGCCCCGTCGAAGGCCGCGCCCGAGACTGCGGAGCCCGGGACGGCCGACCCCGCGGACGCCGAGGCCGCAGACTCCCCGGCTCCCGGCACCGATGCCTCCGAGGCCTCCGATGTCTCCGAGGAGACCACCGCGTCCACCCCGGATACGGACACCGAAGCCGACGCCGAACCTGAAGCCGACGCCGACGCAGCTGCCGGTGCCACCACCGGCACCACCCCCCGCCCCACTCGCCCCGGCCCCCGCGCCTGGAGCAGCCGGCTCGGGATACGTCGCCGTATACAGGCCTGGCGGGAGAAGCACCCCGTCGCCGCTCGCGTGCTCTCCTGGATCGTCACCCTCCTCGCCGCCGGTCTCGTCCACGTCTGTCTGCAGATGCCGACCACGGTGAACAGCCTGAAGCTCACCGAGTTCATGCGGATCCCGGCGGAGGCGATCATGGGGGCTGTCGTTCTGATCAGCCTGCCGCGACGGCCCCGGATCGTGCTCGCGGCGGTCTCCGGTGTCCTCGCCGCCGTCGTGGCGATCCTGAACATGCTCGACATGGGGTTCAACGAATACCTGGGCCGGGGCTTCAACGTCATCCTGGACTGGAGCCTGTTCGGCGACGCGCAGAGCTATCTCAAGGACACGTTCGGCGGACCGGCCACCACCGGCATCACGGTCGGCCTGATCCTCTTCGTCCTGCTGCTGATCACCTTGGTCGCGCTGGCCGCCGTCCGGCTCGCCAACCTGCTCGCCGCGCACAAGGCCAACGCGTCCCGGGGCGCGCTGATCGCCGGCACCGTCTGGATCACCTGCATGGCGTTCGGCCTCCAGGTCTCCGGGGTGCCGCTCGCCGCGGACCACACCGCCGCGATCCTCAAGCTCCGGACGGTGGCGATCCGCAACACCCTGCGCGACGAGGCCGAGTTCAAGAAGGTCGCCAAGGTCGACGCCTTCGGCAACACCCCCGGCAGCCAGCTCGTCCCGGACCTCCGCGGCAAGGACATGATCTTCACCTTCATCGAGAGCTACGGCCGTAGCGCGATCGAGGACCCGATCATGGCGCCCGGCGTCGACTCGACGCTCGCCGCCGACACCAAGGCCCTCTCGAAGGCGGGCTTCGCCGCGAAGAGCGGCTGGCTGACCTCGGCGACCTACGGCGGCAGCAGCTGGCTCGGCCACTCCACCACCATGTCGGGCCTGTGGGTCAGCAACCAGCAGCGCTACCGCACGGTGATGGCCAGCGACCACCTGAGCCTGACCGACGCCTTCAAGAAGACCGGCGACTACGACACCGTCGGCGTGATGCCGGGCATCCAGAAGGGCTGGCCCGAGCAGAGCTTCTACGGCCTCGACAAGGTCTACAACGCATTCCAACTCGGCTACCAGGGACCGAAGTTCAGCTGGTCGACGATGCCCGACCAGTACGCGCTGGAGCAGTTCCAGAAGCAGGTGCACAGCAAGCCCCGCACCGACGGCAAGTCGCTGATGTCGCTGCTGATCCTGACCTCCAGCCACCAGCCCTGGGCACCGATCCCGAAGCTCGTCCCCTGGGACCAGCTGGGCAACGGTTCGATCTTCGACTCGATCGAGAGGGCCGGCAACAAGGCGTCCGACGTCATCGCCGACACCACCAAGTCCCGCCAGGAGTACGGCAAGTCGATCCAGTACTCGGTGAACTCCCTCACCCAGTGGCTGGAGCGCTACGGCAACGACAACACCGTGCTCGTCTTCCTCGGCGACCACCAGCCGATCGCCCGCGTCAGCGGCAGCCACGCCAGCCGCGACGTCCCGATCTCGATCGTCGCCAAGGACCCCAAGGTCCTTGCGAAGGTCGACAGTTGGAACTGGACCGACGGCCTGCGCCCCGCCCACGACGCCCCGGTGTGGAAGATGAGCGCCTTCCGCGACAAGTTCCTCACGGCGTACGGCTCGACGCCCCACCCGAAGACGAACTGAGCGGCAGAAGCCGAACTGAGCGCCCGCCCAACGGAGTTCAGCCGCCGGACGTGTCCAGCTCCGCGTCCTCGCCGATCCCCGCGCAGTCGTACGGGTCCTTCAGCCAGCCGTCCGGCAACACCACCCGGTTGTTGCCGGACGTACGGCCGCGGGGCCCGTCGGCGCCCACCGGCCAGGGCTGGTCGAGGTCCAACTCGTCGAGCCCGGAACGGAGTTCCTGAAGCGACGACGTGATCGCGAGGCGCTTGCGCATCTCGCTCCCGACCGCGAAGCCCTTCAGGTACCAGGCGACGTGCTTACGGAAGTCGATGACTCCCCGCGCCTCGTCCCCGATCCACTCACCGAGCAGCGTCGCGTGCCGCACCATGACGTCCGCGACCTCGCGCAACGACGGCTCCAGGACGTCCTGTTCACGTCCCTCGAAGGCCGCCACGAGGTCGGCGAACAGCCACGGACGCCCGAGGCATCCGCGCCCGACCACGACCCCGTCGCACCCTGTCTCCCGCACCATCCGCAGCGCGTCCTGCGCCGACCAGATGTCGCCGTTGCCGAGCACGGGGATCTCCGGCACATGCTCCTTCAGGCGCGCGATCGCGTCCCAGTCCGCCGTACCGCCGTAGTGCTGGGCAGCCGTGCGGCCGTGCAGCGCGATGGACGTGACGCCCTCCTCGACGGCGATGCGGCCGGCGTCGAGGAAGGTGATGTGGTCGTCGTCGATGCCCTTGCGCATCTTCATCGTGACGGGCAGGTCACCGGCCCCGCTGACGGCCTCCTTCAGGATCGCCCGCAGCAGGTTCCGCTTGTACGGCAGCGCGGAGCCGCCGCCCTTGCGGGTGACCTTGGGCACCGGGCAGCCGAAGTTGAGGTCGATGTGGTCGGCGAGCCCCTCCTCCGCGATCATGCGGACGGCCTTGCCGACGGTCGCCGGGTCGACGCCGTACAGCTGGATCGAGCGAGGTTTCTCGGTCTCGTCGAAACGGATCAGCTGCATGGTCTTGTCGTTGCGCTCGACCAGCGCCCGGGTCGTGATCATCTCGCTCACGAACAGGCCCTTGCCACCACTGGCCGCATCCTTTGCTTCGCCTCCGGCGAATGCTTCGCCTTCGGCGAAGGACCTGCACAGGGTGCGGAAGGGCGCGTTGGTGATCCCGGCCATGGGGGCCAGGACGACAGGCGGCGAGACGGTGTACGGGCCAACCCGCAACGGGGTCACAGCCGGGGACACGGGCGGGGAGACAGGCGCGGAGACGGGCGTGGACATTGCTCCATTGTCCCGTACGACGCCGGGTGCCCGGGGCCGAGGATCGTGTATCGGTAATTAGTTAGCCGCACTATCGAGTTTGGCGTACGATGGTGCGCATGCCCGAGCTCAGCCACCGCCGCCGACAGCTGGTGCTCGCGATCTGCTGCATGAGTCTGCTGATCGTGAGCCTGGACGTGACCATCCTGAACGTGGCGCTGCCCGCGATGCAGACCGATCTCCATGCCTCGACCTCCGGTCTGCAGTGGACGATCGACGCGTACACCCTGGTCCTGGCCTCCCTGCTGATGCTGGCAGGCTCCACGGCCGACCGGATCGGCCGCAAACGGGTCTTCATCGCCGGCCTGGTGGTCTTCAGCCTCGGCTCGCTGCTCTGCTCCCTCGCGCCGGATCTGGACGCGCTGATCTGGTTCCGCATGATCCAGGCGGTCGGCGGCTCGATGCTCAACCCGGTCGCCATGTCGATCATCACCAACACCTTCACCGAGCCGCGCGAGCGGGCCCGCGCGATCGGTGTGTGGGGCGCGGTCGTCGGCATATCGATGGCCGCCGGTCCGCTGATCGGCGGGCTGCTCGTGGACTCGGTCGGCTGGCGCTCGATCTTCTGGATCAACCTGCCGGTGGGCCTGGCCGCGCTGCTGCTCACGCTGAAGTTCATCCCGGAGTCCCGCGCACCCAAGGCCCGCCGTGCCGACCCGGTCGGCCAGCTGATGGTGATCGCCCTGTTCGGCTCCCTGACGTACGCGATCATCGAGGCGCCGAGCTCCGGGTTCACGGCGATCCTGCCGTTCGCGATCCTCGCGCTGGCCGCCCTCGCCGGGCTCCTCTGGTACGAGCCGCGGCGCGACGAACCCCTCATCGACCTGCGCTTCTTCCGTTCGGCGCCGTTCAGTGGGGCGACGGTGATCGCCATCAGCGCGTTCTCGGCGCTGGGCGGCTTCCTGTTCCTGTCCACGCTGTATCTGCAGAACGTGGTCGGTCTCGACGCGCTGCACGCCGGCCTGTGGATGTTGCCGATGGCCGTTCCCACGTTCCTGTGCGCGCCGATCTCCGGGCGGCTGGTCGGTAGTCGCGGGCCGCGAATATCCCTGCTGATCGCAGGGACGGCGATGACGGCGAGTGCGGTGCTGTTCGCGGGGTTCGAGGCGGAGACGTCCGGGGTCTCGCGGTTCATCGGGTACGCGCTGTTCGGGATCGGGTTCGGGTTCGTGAACGCGCCGATCACGAATACGGCGGTGTCCGGGATGCCTCGCGCTCAAGCGGGGGTTGCGGCGGCCGTGGCGTCCACGAGTCGGCAGTTGGGGCAGACGCTCGGGGTTGCGGTGGTTGGGGCGGTGTTGGCTTCCGGGGTGGTGGCGTCGTCGTACAAGGAGACGTTTGTTTCCGCGGCTCGGCCCGGGTGGTGGATTTTGGTGGCGTGCGGGTTGGCTGTGCTGGTGCTCGGTGCGGTGACCAGTGGGGTTTGGGCACGTCGGACTGCTGAACGTACGGCTGAGCGGTTGCAGTCTGTTGAAGTACGCGAAGCGGCTGGGATCAACGCTTAGTTCTGCGGGTGCGGGTCCGCTGCGGCTGGTCGCGCCCACGCGGCGGTAGCCGCAAATCCGATACAGTCCCGCGCCCCTGGGGAGTTCACCTCGCCTGAGCTATTTTGTGCAGCTTCTCCAGGCGTTCTCGCGACTCCCCGTCCGCCGGAGCGTAGGTCACCATCCTTGGCCCCCTCGCCGGTCCCAGCCACAAGTCCGTGTGGTCGACCGTGATGCGGCCCACGTGGGTGTTGCGGAACTCCTTGCGGCGGGGGCTGGCGCCCATGACCTCGTGACGGTCCCAGACCTCGCAGAACTCGGGGGACGTGCGGAGACGCTTCAGGAGGGTCTTCCAGGTGGGGTCGGCGAGGTGGTCGGCCATCGAGCCGCGGAAGCGGGCGGCCATGAGGCGCTGGGACTTCTCCAGATGCACGATCGACGACTGCCACTCCTCGTGCGTGTAGGAGAGGATCAGGCAGTTGCGGTCCTCCGGGGGTACCGCGTCCAGGTCGCAGAGCAGCATCCCGTAGGTGCGGTTGTAGGCGAGGATGTCGTACCTGCTGTTCTGCAGGCAGGCCGGGATCGGGTCCAGCTGGTCCAGCATCGACTGCAGGGCGGGCGTGACGACCGCGCAGCTCGTGGCCGGCCGGGGGTCGATCGCACCGGCCAGCTGGAAGAGGTGGGAGCGTTCGCTGCCGTCCAGGAACAGGGTGCGGGCAAGGGCGTCGAGGACCTGTACGGAGACCTGGATGTCCCGGGCCTGTTCGAGCCACGTGTACCAGGTGACCCCGACCGCGGCGAGCTGCGCGACCTCCTCGCGGCGCAGGCCGGGTGTACGGCGCCGGGTGCCGCGCGGCAGGCCGACCTGCTCCGGGGCGATGTGCTCCCGGCGGTGGCGCAGGAACGCGGCGAGTTCATGCCGCCGGACCGTCGACGCGGTCTGCGGAACACCTGCGGCCTCGACCGTCGCCTGCGTCACCGCCGCCTCGGACACCGCCGCCGCTGTCACCGCTGCCGCTGTCACCGTCTCCTGTGCCATCGTCGTCATCGCTCCAGTCTGCCGCTGCCCGGATCCTGTTTCCAGGTAGTCCTTCTACCAGGATAAGAACACTCTGGTACCAGTCTCCCGGAAGGCGCACGCTCGTCAGCGTGACCGAAACCATCGCTTCCCGCACCGTCAAGTCCCCGGCGGCGGCACCCGTGCTCAGCGGCCTCGGACTGTTCACGGTGCTGCTGGCCGCGGCGCTGCCCCTCATCGACTTCTTCATCGTGAACGTGGCCCTGCCGACCATCGGCAAGGACCTCTCGGCGAGCGAGGCCGTCCTCGAACTCGTCGTCGCCGGCTACGGCGTCTCGTACGCCGTGCTGCTCGTCCTCGGCGGGCGGCTCGGCGACCTGTTCGGGCGCCGTCGGCTGTTCCTGGGCGGGATGGCGGCGTTCGGCGTCACCTCGCTCGCGTGCGGCCTCGCGCCCACCGCGTGGACGCTGGTCGCCGCGCGGATCGCGCAGGGCGCGGCGTCCGCGGCGATGCTCCCGCAGGTCCTCGCCACCATCCAGTCCGCGACCCAGGGCCCGCGCCGCGCCAAGGCGATGGGCCTGTACGGCGCGACCGCCGGCCTCGCCATGGTCGCCGGCCAGATCCTCGGCGGGGTTCTGGTCGCCGCGGACATCGCCGGTACGGGCTGGCGCGCGGTGTTCCTGGTGAACGTGCCGGTCGTCGTCGTCGGCCTGTTCCTGGCCGCCAAGGTCGTACCGGAGACGCGTTCCCAGCACCCTGAGCCGGTGGACGTGCCCGGCACCTTCCTGCTCGGCGCGTCTCTGCTGGCGCTGCTGGTGCCGCTGACCGAGGGCCGGGCGGCGGGCTGGCCGCTGTGGACGTGGCTGTCGCTGGCCGCGTTCCCGGGGCTCGCGTCGGCGTTCTACGCGGTGGAGCGCAGGGCGGACCGGCAGGGCCGTACGCCGCTGGTGCCGCCGAGTCTGCTGGCGCTGACCTCGCTGCGGCGCGGGCTGGTGATGATCCTGCCGTTCGCGATCGGCTTCAGCGGGTTCATGTTCGTGATCGCGGTGGCGCTGCAGAGCGGCGCGGGTCTCGGCCCGGTCGCGGCGGGCCTGGCGCTCGTCCCGCTGGCGGTGACCTTCTTCCTCGCCTCGCTCGCCGGGCCGCGCCTGGTGGCCCGGTACGGCACGCGCGTCGTGACGGCGGGGTCGGTCGTCCAGGCGGTGGGGCTCGGCCTGATCGTGCTGGCCGTGTGGCGCTCCTGGCCGCATCTCGGGTTCGTCGAACTGCTCCCCGGCGCGGCCGTCGCCGGCGCCGGTCAGGCGCTCCAACTCCCCATCATCTTCCGGATCATCCTGTCCGAGGTCCCGGCCGCCCGTGCCGGTGTGGGCGCCGGCGTCATGGTCACCACCCAGCAGTCCGCGCTGGCACTGGGCGTGGCCACCCTCGGCACCCTCTTCCTCTCCCTGGTCCCGGGGATGGGCATGCGGGACGCCCTGGCCATAACCCTGTTGGTGCAGCTGGCCGGGGTCGTCCTGACCGGCCTGCTCAGCCTGCGGCTGCCGCGCACGATCGGCTGACATACCGGCTGACGTACCGAAGGACATTCCGGACGACACCCGGGATGTCATGTTCACAGCTTGGACAACTCGGCGTGAATTGAGCCCTGTTGATGTTGGTCTTGCTGCACACTCCTTGCCGGAGACTCCTGAACGGAGGCGAGGCGCATGTTGCAGATCAACACGAGCAAAGTGAGCCGCTGGGACCAGCACGGGCGGGAACATGTCGTCCGCGTGCAGCGCAAGGGCGCGCAGCGCACGATCGTGTGCGACACCTGCGGCTGGAAGAAGAACGCGCAGTTCCTGCCCTGGCTGAAGGCGGAGGAGCATCTGGCCGAGGAGCACCAGGCGACGGTGGACCCGACCGCCGACTGACCGGGGAGCCGGGAGCGGGGAGCGATGAGTTCGGGAGGCGAGGAGAGTCGTATCCGATACGACTCCCCGGACCGGAAGGCCGACCGATGAGCTCTCTCCACGACACCCTGCGCCGACGCGTCGACGACGGCACCGTGCCGGGGGCGGTGGGCCTGGTGGCCCGCGGCGACGACGTCGAGGTGGTCGCCGTCGGCTCCGTCGACGTCGAGGGCACCGCCCCGATGGCCCGCGACTCGATCTTCCGGATCGCGTCGGTCAGCAAGCCGGTCACGGCGGCGGCGGTGCTGGCGCTGGTGGAGGACGGGCGGCTCGCGCTGGACGCCCCGGTGGCGGAGTGGCTGCCGGAGCTGGCGAAGCCGACGGTGGTCCGCACGCCGTCCTCGCCCGTCGACGACGTGGTCCCGGCGGAGCGTCCGGTCACGGTCGAGGACCTGCTGAGCTTCCGGGCCGGCTGGGGCTTCCCGGACGACTTCTTCCTGGCGGCCGTCCAGGCGCTGCTCGCGTTCCAGCGGGACGGCCGCGCGCCCTACCTCCAGCCGGGCCCCGACGAGTGGCTCGCCGCCCTGTCCCGGATCCCGATGGTGCGCCAGCCGGGCGCCGCGTGGCTCTACAACACCTGCTCGGACATCCAGGGGGTCCTGGTCGCCCGTGCCTCGGGCTCGTCATTCCCCGACTTCCTGGCGGAGCGGTTCTTCGGGCCGCTGGGCATGCCGGACACGGCGTTCGCGGTGCCGGAGTCGAAGCGGGCCCGCTTCACCACCGCCTACACCCCGGGCGAGCTGGGCGCCCTGGAGCAGGCCGACACCCCGGACGGCGGCTTCAGCCGCCCCCCGGCCTTCCCCTCGGGTGCCGGCGGCCTGGTCTCGACGGCCGACGACCTGCTGGCCTTCGGCCGCATGCTCGCGAACGCCGGCGCCGCACCGGACGGCACCCCGGTCCTCTCCCCCACCTCCGTGAGCCGCATGACCACCAACCACCTCACCGCGGCCCAGCGCGAGGCCGCCACCCTCTTCCTGGAGGGCCAGGGCTGGGGCTACGGCGGCCAGGTCGACGTCGCTCCGGCCGACCCGTGGAACGTCCCCGGCCGCTACGGCTGGGTCGGCGGCACCGGCACCACGGCCCACGTGGTCCCGCCCACGGGCACGGTGACGGTCCTGCTGACCCAGGTGGCGATGACCAGCCCGACACCGACACCGCTGATGCGGGAGTTCTGGGGGTACGCGGCGGGGCACTGACCCTCTCGACTCGCCGTCGCGGCCGACCGGCATGAGCATGGATGGGCGTGATCAGCCGAACATTCCGCCGAACGAGAGGAATCCCCCGTGAAGGTCACTCGCACGATCGCCGCCGGCGCCCTGAGTCTCGCCCTGCTGTCGGCCGGGACGGCGAGCGCCTTCGCCGCCTCCCCGAGTCCGAGCGCCATGGGCTCGATCACCGTCAAGGCCGACAAGAGCACGGTCAACGCCGGTGACAAGGTGACCTTCAGCGGCCGCACCAAGGGCCTGAAGGTAGGCGCCAAGCTGGTGCTCCAGCACGAGAAGTCCGGGAAGTGGAACGCGCTCAACGGGAGCACCACGGTCAAGAACGGCAGCAGTTACTCACTCACCGCGAAGCTCAACACCAAGGGCCAGGAACACCTGCGGATCGCGGCCGGCACGACCTACTCCCCGACCGTCACCGTCAAGGTGAACTGACCGGAGCCCACGGCCAGTTCACCGCAGCCCCCGCACCAACAGCTCCACCATCGCCCCGAACTCACCCTCCACGCCCGGCTTCAGCCACTCCCGGGCGTACGAGGGGTCATGAAAGCGGCCGGTGGCCTGGAAGACGACGCGGGCGGCGACGGCCGGGTCGGGGGCCGTGAAGGCGCCGCTGTCGACGCCCGCCCGCACGATCTCCGTCAGCTGGCCGGTGAGTTCGGCGATGTGCTCGCTGACCGCCTCGCCCGCCTCCTCGGCGAGGACCGAGTACGTGGCGAACAGCTCGGGATCACCGCCGGCCTTCTTCCGCTTGGCGTCGAACAGTCCCGCCAGCCAGTGCCGCAGCCGGGTCTCCGGGTCGCGGTCCTCCGTCACGAAACGGGACAGCATCCGCGAAGTCCGGTCCAGCCAGCGCTTGGTGACCGCCTCGCGCAGCGCGGCCTTCGTGCGGAAGTGCCGGTAGACGGTGCCATGGCTGACGCCGAGCGCGCGGGCCACGTCCACCACGGTGGCCTTCGCCGGGCCGTGGCGGCGCAGCACCTCCTCGGTCGCTTCGAGGATGCGCTCGGCGGTCAGGGTCTCGCTCGGTGCCATGACGAAGACCGTACCCGCAGGCCGGATCAGTGCTCGCTGTCGAGGTGCGCCATCATCGCCGACGGGTAGCGGTCGCCCACCGCCGAGTCCGCCGGTACGGCCGCCTCGATCGCGGCCAGGTCCGCCGCGTCCAGTACGACGTCCAGCGCGCCCAGCGACTCCGCCAGCCGCTCCCGGGTCCGCGCGCCGACCAGCGGCACGATGTCCTCGCCCCGCGACAGCACCCAGGCGATGGCGAGTTGGGCGACGGAGACGCCCTTCTGCTCGGCGAGCTTCCGCAACTGCTCGACCAGGGTCAGGTTGTGCTGGAGATTCTCGCCCTGGAAGCGCGGCGAGTGCGCCCGGAAGTCGCTCGCGCCGAGCTGCCGGTCGGACGTGAAGTGCCCGGAGATCAGCCCGCGCGACAGCACGCCGTACGCCGTGACGGAGATCCCCAGCTCCCGGGTGACGGGCAGGATCCGCTCCTCGATGCCGCGCGTGATCAGCGCGTACTCCAGCTGCACGTCCGCGATCGGCGCGGTCGCGGCGGCCCGGCGGATCGTGTCGGCGCCGACCTCGCTGAGCCCGATGTGCCGGACGTAGCCCTGCTCGACCAGCTCGGCGATCGCGCCGACCGTCTCCTCGACCGGTACGCCGGGGTCCACCCGGGCGATCCGGTACACGTCGATGTGGTCGACGCCGAGGCGCTGGAGGGAGTACGCGGCGAAGTTCTTCACGGCGGCGGGCCGGCCGTCGTAGCCGGACCAGCCGCCGTCCGGGCCGCGCAGCGCCCCGAACTTGACGCTGGTGAGCGCCTGTTCGCGCCGGGCGGCCGGGGCGGTGCGCAAGGCCTCGCCGATCAGCATCTCGTTGTGGCCCATGGCGTAGAAGTCGCCGGTGTCGAGGAGCGTCACGCCCGCTTCGAGGGCGGCGTGGATGGTGGCGATGGACTCGGCCCGGTCGGCGTCGCCGTACAACGCGGACATGCCCATGCAGCCGAGGCCGAGGGCGGAGACCTGGGGGCCGGTGGTTCCGAGAGTGCGCGTGGGGATCGTCATGCACCCCACCTTGGCATGACAGCTGACAGATTTCAATATCTGTCATTCCATATTTGTCATTCCATATTTGCCAGCCGGCCGCACTCCGGCCCGAGCGAGTGGTACAGACCTCTTGACGAAAGGTCTGGACCACGAGCACTGTCATGCCTACGACACACGACACCTCACCGCACCCCCACCGGGAGGCCCGTATGCTCCGTCGACTCCTCACCGCCGCCCTCACGACGGCCACGCTCCTCGTCCCGCTCTCGATAGCCACCGCCCCCACCGCGTCCGCGGCCGACACCTGCGCGGTGAAGTCCCGCCCGGCCGGCAAGGTCCTCCAGGGCTACTGGGAGAACTGGGACGGCTCCTCCAACGGCGTTCATCCGCCCTTCGGTTGGACCCCGATCACCAACTCCGCGATCGCCACCCACGGCTACAACGTGATCAACGCGGCCTTCCCGGTGATCCGTTCCGACGGAACGGCCCTGTGGGAGGACGGCATGGACGCGGGCGTGAAGGTGGCCACGCCCGCCGAGATGTGCGCGGCGAAGGCCTCCGGCCAGACGATCCTGATGTCGATCGGCGGCGCGGCCGCGGGCATCGACCTCAGCTCGACCACCGTGGCCAACAAGTTCGTCTCGACGATCGTGCCGATCCTGAAGAAGTACAACTTCGACGGCATCGACATCGACATCGAGACGGGCCTGGTCGGCAGCGGAAACATCGGCCAACTCTCCACGTCCCAGGCCAACTTGATCCGCATCATCGACGGCATCCTCGCCCAGATGCCGTCCAACTTCGGCCTGACGATGGCCCCGGAGACCGCGTACGTCACCGGCGGCAGCATCACGTACGGCTCGATCTGGGGCGCGTATCTCCCGATCGTGAAGAAGTACGCGGACAACGGCCGCCTGTGGTGGCTCAACATGCAGTACTACAACGGCAGCATGTACGGCTGCTCCGGCGACTCGTACTCGGCGGGCACGGTCGCGGGCTTCACCGCCCAGACCGACTGCCTCAACAAGGGCCTGGTCGTGCAGGGCACGACGATCAAGGTGCCGTACGACAAGCAAGTACCGGGCCTGCCCGCCCAGTCGGGCGCGGGCGGCGGCTACATGTCACCGTCGCTGGTCTCCCAGGCCTGGCGCCACTACGGCACGTCCCTCAAGGGCCTGATGACCTGGTCCATCAACTGGGACGGCTCGAAGAACTGGACGTTCGGCGACAACGTGAAGTCCCTGCAAGGGCGTTGAGAGCGGCGCACAAAAAAACCGCGGGCGGGCTGATCAACTCAGCCCGCCCGCGGTCCCGTTCACAACTCACACCCTAGGCACCGATCAGGCGACCCGCGAGGTAGCCCTCGATCTGGTCCAGGGAGATGCGCTCCTGCTTCATGGAGTCGCGCTCGCGCACCGTCACCGCGTTGTCCTCAAGCGTGTCGAAGTCGACCGTCACGCAGTACGGCGTACCGATCTCGTCCTGACGCCGGTAACGACGGCCGATCGCACCCGCGTCGTCGAACTCGATGTTCCAGTTCTGACGAAGGGCGGCGGCAAGGCCCTTGGCCTTCGGGGACAGCTCCGGGTTGCGGGACAGCGGAAGCACCGCGACCTTCACCGGGGCGAGCCGGTGGTCGAGGCGCAGCACCGTGCGCTTCTCCAACTTGCCCTTGGCGTTGGGCGCTTCGTCCTCGACGTAGGCGTCGAGGAGGAACGCCAGCATCGCGCGGCCGACACCGGCGGCGGGCTCGATGACGTACGGCGTCCAGCGCTCCTGGGCCTCCTGGTCGAAGAAGGAGAGGTCCTGGCCGGAGGCCTTGGAGTGGGCGTTCAGGTCGAAGTCCGTGCGGTTGGCGACGCCCTCCAGCTCACCCCACTCGTTGCCGCCGAACTGGAAGCGGTACTCGATGTCGGCGGTGCGCTTGGAGTAGTGGGAGAGCTTCTCCTTGGGGTGGTCGTACCACCGCATGTTCTCCTCGCGCAGACCCAGGCCGGTGTACCAGTTCCAGCGCTGCTCCATCCAGTACTCCTGCCACTTCTCGTCCTCGCCCGGCTTGACGAAGAACTCCATCTCCATCTGCTCGAACTCGCGGGTCCGGAAGATGAAGTTGCCGGGCGTGATCTCGTTGCGGAAGGACTTGCCCATCTGCGCGATGCCGAACGGCGGCTTCTTGCGCGAAGTGGTCTGCACCTGGCCGAAGTTGGTGAAGATGCCCTGGGCGGTCTCGGGGCGCAGGTAGGCGACGGAGCCGGTGTCCTGCGTCGGGCCCAGGTGGGTGGAGAGCAGGCCGGAGAACTCCTTGGGCTCGGTGAACTGGCCCTTGTTGCCGCAGTTGGGGCAGTTGATGTCGGCGAGGCCGTTCTCGGGGGCGCGGCCGTGCTTGGCCTCGTACGCCTCCTCCAGGTGGTCCGCGCGGAACCGCTTGTGACACGCGGTGCACTCGGTCAACGGGTCCGAGAAAGTGGCGACATGGCCGGAGGCGACCCACACCTCGGGGGCCAGGATCACGGACGAGTCGATGCCGACCACGTCCTCGCGCGACGTCACCATGTAGCGCCACCACTGGCGCTTCAGGTTCTCCTTGAGCTCGACACCCAGGGGCCCGTAGTCCCAAGCGGCGCGCTGGCCGCCGTAGATCTCACTACTGGGGAATACGAAGCCACGGCGCTTGCTCAGGCTGACGATGGTGTCGATCTTGTCGGCGGCCACGATGCTCTCTTCATGACGAATGGACGGTAAGGAGGGGCGGCGCGAAGCGCCTCGATGGGGGGTGGTGGTCGGGAGACGGGCGGGCGAATGACTTAGGTTACCGGCGCCTCCCGCCCCTATATCAAATCGGTTCCTCACCATGCGCTTGTTGACAACGGTTTCCATGTCAGTTGAAAATGACTGTCATGAACGTACGACGACGCCACATATCCGGGATCGCCATCGCCGCGGCCACCGCCCTCGGTCTCGGGACCCTCTCCGCCTGCTCCGACAGCGCGGCCGCCGCCAACACGGACAAGTTCGACGTCGTCGCGGCGTTCTACCCACTCCAGTACCTGGCCGAGCAGATCGGCGGGGACCACGTCCACGTCACCAGCCTGACGAAGCCCGGCCAGGAACCGCACGACCTGGAGATCAGCGCGCGGCAGACCGCCGCGCTCGGGGAGTCCGACGCGGTGCTCTACCTCAAGAACCTCCAGCCCTCCGTCGACGCCGTGGTGAGCCAGTCCGGGGTCAAGACGAAGATCGACGCCGCTTCCCTGACCACGGAGGAGAAGCACGGCAACGAGGTCGGCGGCCACGCGGCCTCGCACGACACCTCGAAGAACGACGAGCTGGCCGGTCTCGACCCCCACATCTGGCTCGACCCGGTGCGCTACGCCCAGGTCGCCGCGGGCGTCGGCAAGGCCTTCGAGAAGGCCGACCCGAAGAACGCGGCCGACTACAGGACGAACACCGCGGCCCTGGTCAAGAAGCTGGACGCGCTCAACACCGAGTTCAAGACCGGCCTCGCCGACACCAAGACGAAGGTGTTCATCACCACGCACGCCGCCTTCGGCTACCTCGCCGAGCGCTACGGCCTCACCGAGGAGGCCATCAACGGTCTCGACCCCGAGTCGGAGCCGAGTGCCGAGCGCGTGAAGGACCTTGAGAAGATGGCGAAGGCCGACGGCGTCACCACGGTGTTCTACGAGACGCTCGTCAGCGACAAGACCGCGAAGACCATCGCCGCGGACGCGAACCTGAAGACCGACGTCCTCGACCCGATCGAGGGCATCACCAAGAAGTCCCGCGGCAAGGACTACTTCTCGGTCCAGCAGGCCAACCTCAAGGCCCTGCGGACGGCCTTGGGAAGTAAATGACCAGCACGGAGGACGAGTTGATGAGCGACTTGATGAGCGAGCCCGTCATATCGCTGCGCGGAGTCCGCGCCGAGCTGGGCTCGCGCCCCGTCCTGCGCGGCATCGACCTCACCGTGCGCCGCGGTGAGGTGGTCGCGCTGCTCGGCGCCAACGGCTCCGGCAAGTCGACCGCGATCCGCACGATCATCGGCCAAGTCCCGTTGTCCGCAGGCGAGATCGAGCTGTTCGGCACCCCGCGCCGCGCCTTCAAGGACTGGCGGCGCGTGGGCTACGTACCGCAGCGCACGACGGCCGGGGGCGGGGTGCCCGCCACGGTCACCGAGATCGTCGCGTCCGGCCGTCTCTCCCGCGCCCGCTTCGGTCTGCTGCGCAAGGCGGACCACGAGGCCGTACGGCACGCCCTGGAGCTGGTCGGGATGGAAGACCGGGCCAAGGACTCCGTCGACGCGCTCTCCGGCGGCCAGCACCAGCGTGTGCTGATCGCCCGCGCGCTCGCCGCAGAGCCCGAACTCCTCATCATGGACGAGCCGATGGCGGGCGTGGACCTGGCCAGCCAGAAGGTGCTGGCGGACACCCTGACCCGTCAAGTCGCCGAAGGCACAACGGTGTTGCTCGTCCTGCACGAACTCGGCCCGCTGGAACCGCTGATCGACCGCGCGGTCGTCCTGCGCGACGGCTGCGTCCAGCACGACGGCCCGCCGCCGCGCGCCCTGGGCCAGCACGCGCTGCCCGGCCACGACCACGTACACCCGCACTCGGCGGACGCCGAACCGATCCGCACGGGACTGCTGAGCTGATGGACCTCCTCGACTACGCCTTCATGCAGCGGGCACTCATCGCCGCCGTCCTCGTCGGCATCACCGCCCCCGCGATCGGCATCTACCTCGTCCAGCGCCGCCAGCCCCTCATGGGCGACGGCATCGGCCACGTCGCGATGACCGGCGTGGGCCTCGGCTTCCTGCTGAACGCCTCCCCGGTGTGGATGGCCACCGCCGTCTCCGTGCTCGGCTCGGTCCTGATGGAACTGATCCGCTGGTACGGCAAGACCCGCGGCGACATCGCCCTCGCGATGCTCTTCTACGGCGGTATGGCGGGCGGCGTGATGTTCGTCAACCTCGCGCCGGGCGGCTCGAACGCCAACCTCAGCTCGTACCTCTTCGGCTCCCTCTCGACGGTCTCGCAGTCCGACGTGACGGCGATCGCCATCCTGGCCGCGTTCGTGATCGTGGTCACCCTGGGGCTGCGACGGCAGCTGTTCGCCGTGAACCACGACGAGGAGTTCGCTCGGGTCACGGGCCTGCCCGTCCGTGCCCTGAACCTGCTGACGGCGGTCACCGCGGCCGTCACCGTCACCGTCGCGATGCGGGTCGTGGGCCTGATCCTGGTGTCCGCGCTGATGGTGGTGCCGGTCGCCGCCGCGCAGCAGCTCACCCGCAGTTTCGGGGCGACGCTGGCGATCGCGGGCGTGATCGGCGTGACCGTGACGGTCAGCGGCACCGTCACCTCGTACTACCAGGACGTCCCGCCCGGTGCGACGATCGTGCTCCTGACGATCGCCGCGTTCATCGCGCTCACGGCGCTGGCGACCCCGCTGGCGAGGCGCCGGGCCCGGGCCGCCGCCGCCGCGCGACCTGCCGGGGACCCGGTGGAATGCGCGATTCCGGCCACCCGGGGAGCCGCCGACGAGGTCGGCGTCTGACCACGCACAGCCCGGGCTGGCACAATGGCTCGGCAAAGTGCAGACGTGAGGAGGCAACGGTGACGACGGCCGGCCCGCCCGTAAAGGGACGCTCCACCCGCCAGCGTGCCGCCGTGTCGGCGGCGCTCAACGAGGTCGACGAGTTCCGCAGCGCCCAGGAACTCCACGACATGCTCAAGCACAAGGGTGACTCGGTGGGCCTGACCACGGTCTACCGCACCCTCCAGAACCTCGCCGACGCCGGCGAGGTCGACGTCCTGCGCACGGACGAGGGCGAATCCGTGTACCGCCGCTGCTCCACGGGCGACCATCACCACCACCTGGTGTGCCGCGTGTGCGGCAAGGCGGTCGAGGTGGAGGGCCCGGCCGTGGAGAAGTGGGCGGAGGCGATCGCGGCGGAGCACGGGTACGTGAACGTGGCGCACACGGTGGAGATCTTCGGCACGTGCGCGGAGTGCGCGGCGGCGGCCGGCTGAGGCCCTAGACCCGGCTCAGGTGGGTGTCGAGGATCGCCCGCAGCCGGTCCACGTCGGCGGGGTCCCGCAGGCCGCGCCTGGGCAGCAGCGTGAAGTTGAGGGCGTTCTTCTCGGGGCTGAACATGTAGAAGCCGTCCGCCGTCTCCCGGTAGCGAGGCTGCACGGTCCAGTTGAGCGAGGTGAACGAGTCGTCGGTGGCCACAGTCACCCCGGCATCCGTCACGGTCACCCGGATCACCCCCCGCCGCTCCGCGAGGCGCTGGAACTGGCGCGCCTGGATCCGCGGCAGGAACACCAGGACCACCACCACGGCGCACACACCGATGATCAGCGGGACCGGTACCGACCTGCCCTTGGCCAGCGAACTCGCGATCGCCATCAAGGCGAAGAAGGCCCCGACCCCCAGCAGCCAGAGTTGTCTTCGCGTCGAGGGGATGAGGCCCCTGCGCGCTCTCAGCGCCGCCGCGAAGTCCTCGACGACCGGCCGGTACTCCAGCTCGACCACTCGCCCCGTCACATCATCCCGCCCCATGTCCATAAGGCGGGATGCTAGCCGTCAGTGGTCAGCCCTCCTCGGGCCGCCCCCGCATCGCCTGCTCCATCGCGAGCAGCTTCTCGTTCGGTACCGCGCCGCCGAACCGCCGGTCCCGCTGGGCGAATTCGACGCAGGCCCGCCACAGGTCACGCCGGTCGAAGTCCGGCCAGAGCACGTCCTGGAAGACCATCTCGGCGTAAGCGCTCTGCCAGATCAGGTAGTTGGAGGTTCGCTGTTCCCCGCTGGGCCGGAGGAAGAGATCGACCTCGGGCATGTCCGGGTAGTACATGTACTTGGCGAGGGTCTTCTCGTCGACCTTGGCCGGGTCGAGCCGACCCGCCGCCACATCCTCGGCCAACGCCCTTGCCGCGTCGGCGATTTCGGCCCGCCCGCCGTAGTTCATGCAGAAGTACAGCGTGAGCGCGTCGTTGTCCTTGGTCTGCTCCTGCGCGATCTGGAGCTCCTTGGCCACCGACCGCCACAGCTTGGGCATACGGCCCACCCACCGCACCCGGATACCGAGTTCGTCCAGGGTGTCGCGGGACTTGCGGATGAAGTCGCGGTTGAAGTTCATGAGGAAGCGCACCTCGTCGGGCGACCGCTTCCAGTTCTCGGTGGAGAAGGCGTACAGCGAGATCGCGCCGACACCCATCTCGACGCCACCCTGCAGCACGTCCAACACCCGCTCGGCGCCGACCTTGTGGCCCTCGGTGCGCGGCAGCCCCCGCTGCTTCGCCCACCGCCCGTTCCCGTCCATGACGATCGCCACGTGCTTCGGGATCAGCTCACCGGGCAGCTTCGGTGCGGTGGCCCCCGACGGGTGCGGCTCCGGCGTCTTGTACTCGCGCCGCTGGCGCCCCAGGATCCCGCGTACGGCCATGCGCTTCTCGTCTCCTCTGTCTAACGACCTACGACCTACGACCTACGACAACTTGCTACGACCTGCTACGACTTCTCCACGTACCGCAGCGAACGGAGCCCGCGCTCAAGGTGCCAGTGCAGATAGGCGGACACCAGCCCGCTGCCCTCCCGCACATGCCGCGCCTCGCACGCGTCCGCCGTCTCCCAGTCTCCCGTAAGCAGCGCACCGAGGAGTTCCAGGGCCTGCGGCGAGGGTACGACGCTCCCGGCCACCCGGCAGTCCGCGCAGACGACCCCGCCCGACGCCACGGAGAAGAACCGGTTCGGTCCCGGCATCCCGCACTTCGCGCAGTCACCGAAGCTCGGCGCGTATCCGTTGACGGCGAGCGACCGCAGCAGAAACGCATCAAGAATCAGATGCGGAGCGTGCTCCCCGCCGGCCAGCGTCCGCAGCCCGCCCACGAGCAGCAGATACTGCTGCACGGCGGGCTCGCCCTCGTGATCGGCGAAGCGCTCGGCCGTCTCCAGCATCGCCGTACCGGCGGTGTACCGCGCATAGTCGGCGACGATCCCGCCACCGTACGGAGCGATGGTCTCACTCTGGGTGCACAACGGCAGCCCGCGGCCGATCAGTTCGCTGCCCCGCGCGAAGAACTGCACGTCCACATGGGAGAAGGGTTCCAGCCGGGCACCGAACTTCGACTTGGTCCGCCGCACCCCGCGCGCCACGGCCCGTACCCGCCCGTGACTCCGCGTGAGCAGCGTGATGATCCGGTCCGCCTCACCCAGCTTCTGGGTGCGCAGCACGATGCCGTCGTCGCGGAACAGACTCATGCCGCCCATTGTCCCCTACGGCCCTGTGGCGCCACGACGCTTCAAGGCACCTCACCGCGACTGCGGGCGTTCGCATACGCGGTCGCCGCGCTCAGCCGCTCGGCCGGGGTCGCGTCCCGTACCGCGGCCGGCTCGACGTCCCACTCCCGCCCGCCGCCGTACGGGCGCAGCTGAACATAAGGCCCCTCATGTCCCATGACGATGCCCACTCTCCCGTTACGGGTGTCCACGGCGACCGATCCGACAGACGGCTTCATCGCTCTCCTCGCACCCGAATCCGGAATTCCATCAAGGTGTCCTTCGCCTCCCAGCAGTGTGCCCACACCTGCTTCCCCTCCCTTTTCGACTTTCACGCTTCCCATCTCCAGAGTGGCCCTCCTCCCCCTACACTCGGCAGGAGTCTGTCGACAACAACTGCGCTGCAGACCAAGGGGGTTGGCTATGGCCAACGGTTCACGGCTGGCGGCCTGGGAGTTTTTCGGAGCCGAGTTGAGACGGCGCCGGGAGGATATGGGGCTCTCGCAGGCGCAGCTGGGGGCGCTCGTTTTCGTCTCCGGAACTTACATCGGCCAATTCGAACAGGCGATTCGCAAACCGCAGATGGATCTGGCCATCCGGTTTGACGAGATCCTGAAAACCGACGGCATTTTCAAGCGCCTGTGCATGGGCCTGATCAATGACAGGCGGTACGCCGAATACTTCGCCAAGGCGGCGGAGTTGGAGGCGCTGGCGACGAAGATCTGCGACTTCGCGCATGCGCTGATCCCAGGCCTGCTCCAGACCGAGGAGTACGCGCGCGCTATCACCGTCGCGACGAACCCGCTCGCGACGGAGGAGTACATCGCGGACAAGGTGGACGGCCGAATGGAGCGGTCGAGCATCCTCAAGGACGCAACAAGGCCGGTGTATTGGGCGATCCTGCACGAGAACGTGCTGCGCATTCCGGTCGGCGGGCATGCGGGCATGGCCAGGCAGCTGGATCACATCGCTGCACTCGCACGCGGGCGAACGGTGCTGGTCCAGGTACTGCCGTACTCGGCCGGGGCGTACTCCATCATGACGGGGTCACTGAAGCTCATGGAGTTCGACGACGCCCCGCCAACTGCCTATACAGAGGCGGTGTATTCGGGGAACCTGCTGGACGATCCAGCTGTGGTGAAGCACGCATACGCGGCATACGATCTGCTCAGGGCTGCCGCGCTGTCGCCGGAGGCGTCCCTGACCCTGCTCGAATCGGCGGCGGAGGACCACAGACGATGCGCAAGTACGACCTGAGCAAGGCCAGTTGGCGCAAAAGCAGCTTCAGCGACGGCAACGGCGGGGACTGTGTCGAGGTAGCCGACGGAGTCCCCGGCATCGTCCCCGTCCGCGACAGCAAGGTGTCTGCTGCCGGGCCGGTGATCATGGTGGGAGCCGGTGCCTGGACGGAGTTCGTCGGCTCGCTGCTCTCCTAGGTCCCTGTGTCAGAGCGGGTTGATGCGGGCCTTGAGCAGGCAGAACTCATTGCCTTCGGGGTCTTCCAGGACATGCCACTGCTCCTCGCCGGTCTGACCGATGTCGGCCGGGCGGGCGCCGAGTTTCAGCAGGCGTTCGAGTTCGGCGGCCTGGTCGCGGTCGGTGGCGTTGATGTCGATGTGCAGCCGGGACTTCCCGGGTTCCGGCTCGTCCCTGCGGCTGAAGAAGAGCGTGGGATGCGGGCCGCCGAAACCTTCGGGCGTCCCGATCTCCACCCATTGGCCTTCCTCACGTTCGAGCACGACGAAGTCCAGGACCTCGCACCAGAACCGCGCCAGCAGCTCGGGGTCACGACAACCGAGCACCAGCTCACCGATACGACTCGCCACAACGGCCTCCCAGCAGTGAAAACAACCTCGCGACCGTACCCGACGGGTCGAGCACGGGCGAAGCGATTTCAGGGCCCGGCCGCTATCCCACCGAGACCAGCCCCGCCTCGTAGGCGAGGATCACCAGCTGGACCCGGTCCCGCGCGTCCAGCTTGGTGAAGAGGCGGGTCAGGTAGGTCTTCGCCGTGGCCACGCTGATGTGCAGCTCGGCCGCGATCTCCGTGTTGGACAGCCCCGAACCGACCAGCGTCAGCACTTCGCGTTCCCGCTCGGTGATGCCCGTCAACTCCCGCTGTACCCGGACTGGTTCGGGGCGGGACGACGCGAAGTCGTGGATCAGGCGCCGGGTCACGCTCGGGGCGATCAGGGCGTCCCCGGCGGCCACGATCCGTACCGCGCCGATGATGTCGTCCAGGGCCATGTCCTTGACCAGGAACCCGGACGCGCCCGCGCGCAGCGCACCGTAGACGTAATCGTCGTCGTCGAAGGTGGTGAGGACGAGGACTCTGGCCGTCGAGGAACTCGCGGTGATCGTGCTCGTCGCCTCGATGCCGTCCATGCCCGGCATGCGGATGTCCATCACCACGACATCCGGGGCGAGTTGCTCCGTCAGCCGTACCGCCTCCGCGCCCGTGCCCGCCTCTCCGACGACCTCGATGTCCTCGATGTCGGCCATCACCATCCGCAGTGCCGTACGGATGAGTTGCTGGTCGTCGGCCAGGACGACGCGGACTGTCATCGGGCGGCCACCTCCGCCGGTACCGGCAGTCGCGCCGCCACCCGGAAGCCGCCGCCCGGGCGCGGTGCCGCCGTGAACTCCCCGTGGAGCAGGGCGACTCGCTCGCGCATCCCGGCCAGACCGAACCCGCCGTCGGTGCAGATGCCGTGGCCCCGGCCCTCGTCGGTGACCTCCAGGGCGAGTTCGTCCTCGCGGTAGTCGAGGGTGACCCGGCAGGTCCGCGTGCCCGCGTGCCGTACGACGTTGGTGACGGACTCCTGGACGATGCGGAACGCCGACAGGTCGATGTCCGGCGGGAGTTGACGGGGCTCGCCGAGCCGCCGCACGTCGACCCGTACCCCGGCGGCCGTGGTCGTGGCGGCGAGCCGCTCGACGTCACCCAGGCCGACGGGCAGGACGGGTGCCGCGTCGGCCGCCCGCAGCGCGACCAGCATGCGGCGCAGCCCCGCCAGCGTCTCCCGGCCCTCGTGCTCCACCGCCCGCATCGCCTCCCGCGCGGCCTCCGGCTGGGTCGTCGTGACCCGGGCCGCCGCGCCCGCCTGGAGGGCGATGATGCCGATGCTGTGGGCCACGGTGTCGTGCATCTCCCGTGCGATACGCAGGCGTTCGGCGGTGACGGCCTGCGTCGCGGCCTGTGTGGTGAGCCGCTCGGCGTAATCGCGGTTCTGCCTGACGGAGTTGCCGATCAGCCAGGCGACTACGGCCGAGAGGGCCAGCGCCGACCAGCTCTGCCAGTCGCCGCGGCCGGTGTTGTAGAGGGCGACGAGGGGGCGGCCGAGGCCGGTCCGGGTGAGTTCGTAGAAGGGCAGGACGGCGATGGCCAGGGCGAGGGCGGTGAGGCTTCGACGACGAGTGAGGGTCGCAGCGATCCAGCCCAAGGCGATGTCGATCGCCACGTAGTGGATCAGGCCCAGGGTCAGCGCGTTCAGCCCCAACGTCACGGCGTATGTCCCCGCCAACAGCAGCCCGAACCCCGACAGCGGACGAGGACGCAGCACCACGCAACCGAACAGGGCGAGGACACTGCCCGACGCGATCAGCACCCAGCCGTCGAACGCGGGCGGGAAGGGATCCGTCGGCATGTACGGGAGGTGGAAGAAGGCGCGGATCGCGAGCAGCGTGCCGTAGGTCCAGGGCACGCCCGTCCAGGCGCCCGGCGGCACGCGCTTGAGCAGGGGCAGCGGCGGGGTGGCGGGCATACAGCGATCGTAGGAGCGCGGGGCGGGTGCGGTCATCGGCCCGGAGACGTACAACCAGGGTCGACATCGACGCCGGACGAATGTCAGCGCCCGGCCGATGCCGGGGACCGGCCGGCCGCGAAACCGTGGTCCCGTGATTGAAGTCGACGAACTCACGAAGCGGTACGGCCCCACCACCGCCGTACGCGAACTGTCCTTCACGGTCCGGCCCGGACACGTCACCGGTTTCCTCGGTCCGAACGGCGCCGGCAAGACGACAACTCTGCGGATGCTGCTGGGACTTGTGGCGCCGACCGGCGGGAGCGCCACGATCAGCGGGCACACCTTCCGCCGTCATGCGCGCGGGCTGCGCCACGTCGGTGCGCTGCTGGACGCGAACGACGTGCACGGCGGGCGGTCCGCGCGGGCGCACCTGCGGACGCTGGCCCGCAGCAACCGCATCCCGGCGAGCCGGGTGGAGGAGGTACTCGCCGAAGTCGGACTCACCGGGGCGGCGGCCCGGCGCCGGGTCGGCGGCTACTCCCTCGGCATGAAACAGCGGCTCGGCATCGCGACCGCCCTGCTCGGCGACCCGCCCGTCCTCCTCTTCGACGAGCCGCTCAACGGCCTTGATCCGGAAGGGGTGTTGTGGGTGCGGGGCCTGTTCCGGAAGCTGGCGGCGGAGGGCCGTACGGTCTTCGTCTCCAGCCATCTGATGTCCGAGATGGAGAACACGGCCGACCAGCTCATCGTCATCGGCAGGGGCGAACTGATCGCCGCCGAGAGCCTCGAAGACTTCGCCGCACGCGGTACCGCGCCGACGGTGACCGTACGGACACCGGATGCGGGCGCGCTGGCTGCCGTACTGGCATCGGAGGGGACGGTGGTGACGCCGTACGACGAGGAGACGCTGAAGGTCACCGGGGTCCGCGCCGGCCGCATCGGCGAACTCGCCCACGAACATAACTTCCTCCTGCGGGAGTTGACGACCGAGCACGCCTCTCTGGAGGCGGCCTTCATGGAACTGACCGCCGACAGCGTCGAATACCTGGCCGGAGACTCCCGATGACGACCGTTCCCATGCCCATGCCCGTCTCGCGCTTCACCGATCTCCTGGCCACCGAGTGGCTCAAACTCCGTTCCCTGCGCTCCACTTACTGGGCGCTCGGCGTCAGCACCCTCGTCGTGATCGCCGTCAACGCGAACGCGGCGCGCGCCGACTATGTCAACTATCCGCACTACAACCATGTGATGCGCGACCAGTTCGCCAACACCGCGCTGTTCGACGCCTTCACCAACGGCGCCGCGATGATCCTGGTCCTGACGGCGGCGAGCATCGGCGCGGTCACGGTCGTCGGCGATTACTCGACAGGGCTTGTCCGCACGACCTTCGCGGCCGTGCCGGATCGCCGGGCCCTGATGTCGGCGAAGGCGGCCGTGGTGACCACGGTCATGACGGTGTACGGCGCGGTCGTCGCGTCCGCCTCCTTCGCGGTGAGCCAGGCGATCTTGTCCGGCCGCGGCGTGGGCCTGTCGATCAGCTACCCCGGCGCCCTGCGGGTGGTCGTCGCGTCGGCGCTGCTCGCCCCGGTGTCCGCGCTGGTCGGCATGGCGATGGGCGCGCTGATCCGGCACAGCGCCACGACGATGGTCCTCGCGACCGGCCTCCTGCTCCTCCTGCCCATCTTCGTCACCGAGCGCTACCACTGGACGGCCTGCGTCCGCAACGCCCTGCCCTTCAACGCCTGGGACCGACTCGTCCAGGTCAACTACGGCCGCATGCCCTACACGTTGGCCGAGCGGTATCCCACGACCGTCGGGGGTGCCTGGACCGTGTTCGCGGTGTGGGGGGTGGTCGCCATGCTGGTCACGGTTGTTGCCGTTGACCGGCGGGATGTGTGACCGCCCTTCCTTCGTCCGGCTCCGGGTCGGGTTCCGGGTCCGGTTCCGTTCTCGTCGCCTCCCACAGGACGTTGAAGCGATTGACGCGCTCCTCCACGTGCTCGCGCGTCATCTTGAGCGTCGTCTTGGCCGGCATGACCCGGATGTCGGGCTCGGTCTCGTAGGAGAGTTCTCCGTCGAAGATGATGAAGTCGTTCAGCGAGTTCATCTGGGCGGTCGGTTCCAGCAGGGCCCGGACCGCGATACGCGCGTTGATCCCGGACCTGCAGTGTCTTGCGCAGAGTTGGCGGAGGCCCGGGGTGATCTCCTCCTCCTTGTCGACGAGGAACACGCGCCGGATCTTCACGCCCCGCGTCTTGATCGCCGTCTCCTGAGCGGCGAGATACCGCCCCGCCGGCTCGCTCGACCAGAAGTCGCGGTCGACCGACGTGCTGGTGGCGTAGAGCGTGCGCTTGACGCACTTGGTGAGGTCGATCAGCCACTCGTGGTTCTCGCCGGGGCAGTCCGCCGTGCCGTTGCCGAGGTTCTCCATGAGGAGGGCCAGGCGGCCCAACTCCTCCTCGGCGAAGGCTTTTACGATGTCCGCGCCCTGCTCGCCGACTTTTGTGTAGCCCAGTACCAGGCGGGTCACCTCGTCGGAGCGGAGCACCGAGCCGTCGACCTTGCTGTACAGCTCCGTCGCCGCGTTGATCTTCGCGAAGCTCTCGTCGACCGCCGCTCGCATCTCGGTGTGGTGGCTGGACAGGCTGTCCTTCATGTCCCGGATGCGCCGCTTCTGGCTCTCCTGGACGGCCTCAAGCCGCTCGCCGAAGTCCACGAGCAGTTGCACGATCAGGGTCGCGCAGCCGAGGACGATGGACATCGTCCACTGCCAGAGGTCGCCGTCGTTCTCGTTGAGGACGTTGGTCACGAAGAACGCGGCCACTCCCGCTAAGACCGCGAACCCGGTCCTGATGAACAGCCTCGACCCGCGCTGGGGCTGATTCTGCTGTGGAACGGCCCCTGGTCCCGCCCCTGTTGTCGTCACTCCGTTCATGTGAGCCTCTCCCCCGTCGGATATGCGGTTCGTGCCGCCCCGTCAGCGCGTGCTCAGCGCCTGGTGCAGCAACGGAATGGCCTGTATGGCCAGTTGGTCCCGGATACGCTGGCGAAGGTTCTCCCATTGGCGGCTGAAGCCCGGTTCCCGCTCCAGTACGTCCCACAGGTGTCCCAGCGTGCGGTCCACGTGCGCGCGCGGCATCCACAGATGCAGCAGATGATCCACGGCCGGACGCAGCGCCAGGACCGCCGCGGGCCCGTCCGCCGCACCGAGCCGGCTGTTCTCCAGCATGTGCACCACCGTCGTCAAAAGCCAGTCGTGCAACGCGAGGTCTTCGCAGAGCCCCGCGACCGCGACCGCCTCGGTGCCTTCAGGAACTCTCAACTCGACCGTCCGCAGGCCGTCTTCGGCCAGTGTGAAGCGGTCCAGTGACGGTCCTTCGCCCTCCAGTGCCTGCCGCGCGGCCCAACGCAGCTGTGTACGGCGGGACTTGAAGGGCGCCTTGTGGTCGAGGAGGGGGTGGCGCACCAGCTGCGCCAGCAGGCCTTCGGCGATCATCCCCAGGTCCAGTTCGCCACGGCCGCCACCGCGCAACACGCCCTCCGCGGTGGCCTGTTCGGGCAGTTTCCCGAACGGCTCGACGACCCCGGGGCGGACCAGGTAGTGCCCCCAGGGCCGGCGTACGTCGGGCCCGGCGGCCGGGGCGCTGAAGTAGGCGGTGGACTGGAGGACCCGGCCCTCGGTGAGCGCGGCGCGGGCGGCCACCGTACCGACGGCCCTGACCTTGGCGCCGTTCGAGGTGGGCAGCCGGCAGTCCACGCCGGTGAGGACCTCGGGCGAGAGGGCGTAGAGATTGGGCCGCTCGGAGACCCGGACGTGTTCGTCGGCGCGCAGCCGCAGGAGTTGGGCGGCGGCGCGGCCGTCCAGTGCCTGGAAGGACGGCAGCAGTCCGGTGCGCACCTCGCCGCAGGCGAGGACCGAGCGCGTCTGCCGTCCGGGCGTCGTCATGTCAAGTCCCGTCGGGTGAGACCGAGTTGGGGGGCTCCTCGTAGAACACGTAGGTGGCGCGCTGGGCCACGGCCTCCGGTACCGCGACGCCCTCGCCCGCGGACCGCTTGGCGACCTGTTCGAGCGCGACGGAGTCCACGTCCACCTGGTCGAGGATGAGCCGTACGGCGTCCTCTACGGCGACGAAGCGGTTCGCCATCAGCGTGCAGGTGCGGTACGCGCTGAACGGGACCCGGGTGTCGCTGAGTTGGAGCAGCGGCGGCAGCCGGTCCCAGTCGCGCGGGAAGTCACCGCCGGTCCACGGCTGCGGGACCAGCACCGGCTCGCCCAGGTGCCGTAGCAGACCGAGGCGGGCCAACTGCCATACGGCGGCCAGGAACGGGCAGGACCACAGGCGGCCCTTGTCCGTGTCGGACCACAGCTCGACGTCCATGAAGACGGAGTGGTTGCGGGCCGCTGTCTCGTGCGGTGGCTGCCAGGTGACGATCTCCGCCAGGGCGCTGCGCGTTGGGGTGGTGCGCTCGCCGTTGGCGAGCCAGCCGGTCTGGCTGACCGGGGGGCGGGAGCCGTGGCTGCCGGGAGGTGGTGACTCGACGAGGCGGTGCATGACGGACTCGGCCAGTTCGATGCGGTCGGCGACCGCGCAGCCCGACTCGCGGGCGAGGTAGTCGATGACGAGGCCCGCCTTCTCGGCCTCTTCGAGGACCAGCGGGACGAGTTCGGCCGGGGTGGAGAAGCGGCTGAAGTAGTCGTCGATGAGGAAACAGGTGCTGATCCGGGGACGTTTGCCGCCGGTGCGGCGGGCGGCCGAGGCGCGGGCCGCGTCCACCCAGATGCGGACCTCGGCGAAGTGCTCGCGCAGCCGCTCGGGGCCCGCCTCGAAGTCCTCCATGTACAAGTGGCCCAGCTCCAGCGAGAGATGGGCCAGCGGCACGGACTGGGTCCGCGGGTCCGCGGTGGTCTCCCGGAAGACGGCCTCCGTCATGCCTCCTCCCAGTACTTGTCGTCGGTCAGCCGCGCGGCGAGGTCGCTCAGCGCCTGCCAGGTCTCCATGGTGGCGATCTGGCTGTCCAACACGTCCTCGTCGGTGATGAGTTGCTCCCGCCACTGCAACACCGGCTCCAGCGGCACCGAGCCGAGCACCTGGCTGTAGCCGATGCCGTGGTGCGAGGCGAGATGCTTCAGCTCGGTGTCGCACTGCTCCATCCACGCCGACTGGGTGGGCGTGGCCTGCGACCACAGCGCCGAGTCGGGATCGGGTACGGCGGCCCGCACGAAGCGGATGGCGCCGCGCAGCGCGTCCTCGTCATGGCCGCGGGCGACACCGCCGGCGATGATCCCGCGCTTGCCGTAGACCAGGCTGGCCGCGGCCTCCACGTGCTGCCGGGTCCAGCGGTGGAAGACCAGCCAGCGGGCCAGGACGCCGCTCATCGCCCGCTGCGAGGTGGCCGCGAGGACCATGTCGACGGCGTAGCTGCGGCCGGCGCTGAGGTCGACGACGATCAGGTCGAACTCGCCGTTGAGGCGCAGGAGTAGATCCACGCAGCGGCGCAGGTTGTCGCCGGAGGTGGCGAACTCGCCGCCGCTGAGGTCACCCGGCATGAGGATCAACCGGCCCGCTCCGGGCGGCTGGTTGCGCAGGACGGGGTGTTCGGTGTCCGCCCAGACGTCGATGCGGACGGGTTCGCTGATCTCGCCTATCAGGTACGAGTGCAGTCCGCGGTCCTCGGCGGCCTGGCGGGCGTCCGGCACGTCGAAGACGGCCGAGGCGGTGGGCGAGCCGAAGTCGAAGTCCAGGTAGCAGACGTCGTCCCCCGTCAGCGCGCGCTGGTAGGCGAGGTTGGCGCTGGTGACGGAGCGGCCCGTGCCTCCCTTGTCGGAGGCCGCGAAGATCAGCACGGCTCACACTCCCTGGACCGCGGCGGCCTGGCGGGCCCGGGCGAGTGCGTCGAGCTGGCCCAGTACGTCGAGGGTCAACGAGTAGGCGGTGCCCGGCTGTTCGTCGACGAGCGCGCGGGCGCGGCGCAACTTGACCTCGATTCCCCTGAGTTGCATGCCGCGTTTGCCGTCGGCGTTGGGCGCGGGCGCCATCTGCTCGTTGCCCAGGAGGTGCGTGGACTCGCTGAGCAACGCCCGTGCCAGCTCGGTGAGTTCGAGGCTGCGGATCGGGGGCTGCGCGTACATGTTGTGGACCTGGACCATCACCTCGGTGACCCGCTCGGTGATGCTCCAGGACACCGGCCCCTCGGTGAGGGCGGTCTCCGGGTAGATGGCGTGCACGTTGTCCCACAGGCCGACGCCCTCGCCCTCGCCCATCCGGCGCCGCCACACATGGCCGAAGATGTCCTCGGCCAGCCTGAGCAGCCGGTCGTGCGCGGAGAGGTTGCGGGAGAGTGTGCACAACTGGACGGTGCGTTTGAGGAGTTGGGCGGAGAAGTCGCTCATCGTCCAGTCCATCGGCGGGCCGATGGTGCCGCCGCCCTGGAGGGGCAGGGTGACGCCGGGGTTGTGCAGCTGGATCATCGGGTCGTCGCGCGTCATCCGGCTGGTGATACGGCCGCGTTCGGCGAGCCGCTCCATGACGCGGACGGTGCGGGTCAGGTCGTCGTCGGTGGCCCGGCGGCGCATCAGGTCGTGCACGAGGATCGCGGCGACCGAGAGCGAGAAGTACTCCGACTCCAGCCGCTGTCCCGTCGTACGCCAGGGGATGTCCTCCAGGGGCCAGCGGTCGCCGTCGAAGCGGGCGATGCGCGACCAGTACTGCTGCGTGATCTCCCAGCGCAGTCGTAACGCCTCGGCGAGCTTCTGCTGTTCGGCGTTGAGCAGGCCCAGGGTCAGGGTGCGGTCCGAGAACAGGTCCTGGATGCCGTCGAGCGCGACCACCGTGAAGTAGAGGTACGGCACCGGGTTGGCGACGCCGACGGGCTGCGCCCCGATGGACTCCTCGGTCTCCACCTCGGGCGCGTCCCGCACCAGGCTCCAGGCCCAGCCGCACTCGAACAGCTGGCTCTCGTCCTTGAGGGCCTCCTGGACGTCGAGGCCGAGGATGAAGCTCTCGATGATGGCGGCGCGCAGCGGGCGGAACCGGCGCTGGAACTGCTCCAGCACCTGACGCGTGGACAGCTGTCCCTGGCCGAGGAGTTCGCAGAGCGTCTGGCCCTGGGAGGAGTCGGTGTCGTAGACGTTGACCGTGAACGACCGCAGCAGACTGACCATGGCGGCGGTGAGCCGGTTGCTGGTCGCGACCTTCAGCTCTTTGATCGTCTCCTGCATGTCGCCGCGGCGGGTCTTGGACTCGTAGACCTTGAGGAAGCCGAGCAGCGCGAGACAGAGGGTGATCGACATCGAGAACGAGTCGGTGACGCCGAGTTGGCGCTGTTCCTCGGTGAGGTCCTGCTCCTTGTCCCGGGACTGGAAGTAGTAACCGCCCGCGAACGTGGGCCTCTTGTCGTCGGTGTGGGTGCGCATGAACTCGACCGCGGCCATGACGAGATTGGCCGGAATCTCCAGCCGCCCGCCGGCCCGCTTCAGCGTCTGCTGGACGTCGGTCAGCGTGGTGTCGGGGTCGTCCAGCCGGAACGACGGCAGCTCCGTCGCCGGATACAGCAGGCAGAGCAGTCGCTCGGCGTCGGCGACGCTGCTCTCACCGCCCCATTTTCCCCACGCCCACTCCCCTCCGTCGAAGGAGTGGCGGGCCACCGCCTGCCAGATGTCCAGCAGGTGCTGCCGCGGCTTGATCTCCATTCCATGCCCCTCACACAGACCGCACTGCCCTCAGCCGAGGAATATCCCTCTTCTGTTGTGAAGATTCACCGGTCGGCCGCCCTGTCAGCCGACCGGAATCTGTGGGTCCGAATTTCCGCGCCAGCCATAGGAGAGGATCATTCCCGAATATCCGTCCCGTACCGCGGGCTCGGTTTTGAGCCGCTGCACCTTGAGCTCGTCCGCGAATGGTTCGAGGCTCTCCCGCACCTCGGTCTCCCCCACGTCGCACGCGGGGAAGAACTGCTCACCCGTGTGATAACCCGTGGAGTGTTCCATAAAAGCGGCGGCAAAGGGAGCACCGGGGGCCAGGGCGCGCATGAAACGCTCCACACCCAGGGTGAACTCCTGGTACGAGGAGGTCATCGACTCGGCGACGAAGAACATCGTCCCCACCGACCACTGGCCGACGGACCGCTCAAGATCGAAGATATTGCCCTGCTGGACCTTGACGACCTTGCGGAATCTCTCGCGGGGGTCGGCGTCGAGCGTGTCGTACGCCTTGTTCCCGCAGAGGGCGTCCCAGAACTGGTCCCAGTTCTCCGCGTACGAGTCGACCTGGCTCCGCAGATAGGCCACGTTCGAGGGCGAGCGCTCATAGAGGGTGATCTCGTCGCACCACGGAAGCATGGACAGCGCGGGATAGAGATTGGCGCCGGCGCCCACGTCGATACCGTAGACCGGGCCGACGCCCTGATTCCGGAAATGGCCCGCGAAATGATCCCGGAGAATGGGAAGGATCTCGGCGTCCTCCGCCTGTAGGTCACGGTAGTTGTGATCTACATATGCGATCGAATCGAACGCGCTCCAGGCGACTTCCGCGTTTTTCACCAGTCCACACTAACAACATCACAGGCGCGACGTACACCTGATCGTCAATTTCGTAGGGCAATCTACGTCAAGTCACAGCCACCGCTGGGGCGCACGGGGGGCGCATCGTGGCGAATGCATTCATGCGACCTGATTCGGCCTTGAACTGCCGGATTGCCCCACCCAAGATGGGTGGAACCCTGCTGAACACACCAGAAAGGCAGGACGCACACGTCTCGCCCGTACCACCCGTACGAGTCACCCGAGCCGTCAACGCGCAATTGACTTCCTACCCCCAGGAGGCAGTATGACGCCCTTTCCGGAGGAACGTTTCCCTTCTGTGGGGCGCCGCACTGACCAGGCATTCTTCGCCGACCGCGCCGACCGGCACCTGACCCTGAGAGGCATCACCGAGGCCGACCTGCCCGAACTCCTGCGCGTGGACAGGGAGGCCTTCCCCGAGGAGCCGTACCCCGCCTTCGTGCTCCGGCAGTTCTGCGACATCCACGGCGACCGCATCCTCGTCCTCGACGACGGCGAGGGCCTTCTCGGCTACATCCTCTTCGTCAACACCACGGACGGCTACGTGAGTTGGATCATGAGCCTGGCCGTCATACCCCACCAGCAGGGCCACGGGCTGGGCCGGCGCCTGATGGTCGAGGCCCTGCGCCGGCTGCGCACGGAGAGCGTCCGCCAGGTCCGCCTGACCGTGGAACCGACGAACGCCGCCGCGATCATGCTGTACCGCTCGCTGGGGTTCTCGTCCGAACAGGGAGTCCTCAAGGACTACTTCGGGCCGGGCGAACACCGCCTCCTCATGACGCTCGCCCTGTGACCGTAGTGCCGGGCCAGCGCGTGGAACGCCTCCTTCGGCTCCCAGTGCCACGGTGAACTCGGGTCGTACGGACGGGTCTTGACGGTCCTGGTGATCGCGTAGCTCGCCAGGTCGAGGTCGTGGCGGGGGTCGTGGGCGCGGTGGGGGGCGTCCGGGGTGACGAACTCGAAGGCCATCGCGCCGTAGAGGTCCATCGACTCGAAGACCTCCAACAGGCCGACCACGTACGCCGCTTGGGTGTGTTCGCTGCGGACGAGGTGGCCCTTGATCTCCTCCGGGTCCTTGTCGTAGTCGACGACGTTCCAGCCCATGCCGGCGGTCTTCTCGGCGCCCTTGTACGCGCAGGTGCCGAACTCGGTGATGGCGACGGGCTTGCCCCAGCGCTGGTAGGCGCTCAACTCCCTCACATACTCGGCTGGTTGGCGGAAGTAGGAGTAGTAGTCGATGCCCACGATGTCGAAGAGGGTCCAGTCGACCTCGTCGTCCTGGGCGGCGGCGTAGCTGAGGTTGCCGTGGAAGACCGAACGGCCCGTCGCCGCCGCCTTCTTGGTGAAGGCGTTCAGCCTGCGCTGCATCTTCGCCGGGTCGAACGTGCCGTTCAGGATGTTCCGGACGCGGTCCAGGACCGTCGCGCCGGGCACGATCCCGGGTACGAACAGCCAGAACTCGCAGCCCACACTGAGGTCGACGCTCGCACCCTGACGCCGGAGGCGTTCCGCGAACCGGCCCGTCTCCGCGAGGTGTTCGAGGATGTCCCGCTCCGGGACGTCGGCGAGGGTGGGCTGGAGCCAGATGTGCAGGCCCAGTTCGGCGGCCTCGGCGGCCGTCGCGGTGAGGCGGTCGACGCCGTCGCCGGTGACGTCGACCGTGTCGGCGTGCACCTCGTCGCGGATCGCGCGGAGGTCGGCACGCATCCGGCGCGGGTTCCAGGCGGTGGCGGGGGTCTCGCCCTCGCCGACCGTGTACACGACGCCGTGGTGGCGCAGGCCGGGGCGGCGGCCACGTGTCGCCCGCGGTCGCGTCTGCGGCTGTGCCGTCGCCTGTCCTGACGGCAGCAGCGCGCCCGCCGCTCCGAGGGCCAGCGCCCCCGTCAGGAACTGGCCCCGAGTGATCCCCTGTGAGTTCGCCATGCGCCCACTGTGTCGAGCGCGGGCCCGCCGCGGTGTCCGCCGATGGTCTACGGCGGCGCAACCAAGGAATGACGCCCTGCGTCGGTCACTGGAGAGATCGTTGACGGAGATCGACCGTTCGTCGACGGAGACCGAACAAAGGAGAGCACGATCTCAGGCTCCGAACAGTCCCCTACGACCACCCGCCGCGCCCTGCTCACCGCCAGTGCCGCCACCGCCGCGACCCTCCTCGCCGGTGCCTCCTCGGCCCAGGCGTCAGACAGCACCGGCACCAGCACCAGCACCAGCACCGACCTCACGGCGGGGCTGCGTGCCCTTGAGGATCAACACAGCGCCCGTGTGGGCGTGTTCGCGCATCACCTCGGTACGAAGAAGACCGTCGTGCACCGTGCCGACGAACTCTTCCCGATGTGCTCGGTGTTCAAGACGCTCGCCGCCGCGGCCGTCCTGCGGGACCTGGACCGGCACGGCGAGGTGCTCTACAAGGTCGTGCACTACACGGAGGCCGATCTGGTCGACGGTTCCGACCAGACCCGGGCGCACCTGGCCGAGGGCATGACGGTCGAGCAACTCGCCGACGTGGCGATCCGGTTCAGCGACAACGGCGCGGGCAACCTGATCCTGCGCGAACTCGGCGGCCCCACCGCCGTCACCGGCTTCGCCCGTTCTCTCGGTGACCCGGTCACCCGGCTCGACCGCTGGGAGACCGAGCTGAACTCGGCCGAGCCGGACCGGATCACCGACACCACCAGCCCGCGCGCGATCACCGGCCTGTACCGCGAGCTCGTCCTCGGCGACGTCCTGCGCCGCCCCGACCGCGACCGGCTCACCGCGTGGCTGCTCAACAACACGACGAGCGCCGCCCGTTTCCGCGCCGGGCTCCCCGCGACCTGGACGATCGCCGACAAGACGGGCAGCGGCGCCTACGGCACCGCCAACGACGTCGGCATCGCCTGGACGGAGGCCGGTGACCCGGTCGTCCTCGCGGTCCTGACGACGAAGCCGACGCTGCCCGACGCGCCGTACGACAACCAACTGGTCGCGGATACGGCCAAGTTGGTGGCGGAAGCGGTCAGCTAGTACGGAGCCAATACCACCTCCATCGCGGCAAGTACCGTCTCTGGCGCGGGAAGTACTGCCTCGGCGTCACCCCGACCACCCGGTGGAACGCCGCCGTGAAGGAACTCGCCGAGGCGTACCCCACCCGCCGCGCCACGGACTCCACCGGCAAGCCCTCCGCGAGGAACGGCAACGCGGCCTGCATCCGCAGCCGTTCCCGCCACTGGCCGAACCCGAGGCCCGTCTCCGCGACGAAGAGACGGGCCAACATCCGTGCACTGGCGCCGACTTGATCGCCGTACTCCGCCAGGGTCCGCCCGTCCGTCGGGTCGGCCCGGAGCACCTCGGCCACCGACCGCGCCCGGGGATCGCGCAGTTGGGGCACGGACACGCTGGTCACCGGCACCGGACGCAGCTCGTCGAGGAGCACCAGCTCGGCGCGTGAACGGGCGTCCGGTGTCAGGTCCGTACGGACCGTACGGTCCAAGTGCTGGACGAGTGCCCGGAGAAGCGGGGTGACCGCGACGACCGTGGGGTCCCGCCAGTCGATGTGCGGGCAGCTCACCGGGTCGACGTACGCGCTGCGCATGACGGCATCGCCCTCGGACTCCGTGGCGTGCGGGACGTCCGCCGGGATCCACAGGGCGAGCGACGGCGGCAGCAGCCAGGTCCCGTGTTCGCCGCGGATACGGAGCAAACCCCGGTCCGAGCAGGCGAGTTGGTGGACGGGATGCCAGTACGTGGCGAAGGCCGTCCCGCGTGGCATCGTGAACTGGCCGACGAGGATCGCCGTGTCGAACACCCGGCCCCCGCCGCCCCCGTGCCACCCGCGCTGTCCGTCCCGCGACATGACACGGCAGCCTAGCCCGTGGCGGACAACCACCCGCCCCGCCTAGCGTCGACGTATGCCGATGAACCGAGCCCACCGCAAGCTGTGCAGCTCCGAGGGATGGGCGCAGACGACGAAGGACCGCATCCTGCCCTGGGCCCTCGAACACGTCGAACTCGGCGCGGACGTACTGGAGATCGGCCCCGGCTACGGCGCCAACCTCCGCGTCCTCGTCGAGCAGGTCGAGCACCTCACCGCCGCCGAGATCGACGCCGAGACCGCGCGGCTGCTCCAGTCCCGGTGGGGCGACCGGGCGGCCGTCCTGCACGCGGACGGTGCCGAACTGTCGTTGCCCGACGCGTCGTTCGACTCCGTCGTCTGCTTCACGATGCTGCACCACGTGCCCACCGCCGACCACCAGGACCGCATCTTCGCCGAGGCGTACCGCGTGCTGCGCCCCGGCGGCACGTTCGCGGGCAGCGACAGCCAACCCGGCTTCCGTTTCCGGGTGTTGCACTTCCGGGACACGATGAACACCCTCGATCCGGCGACGCTCCCGGCCCGGCTGGAGCGGGCCGGCTTCACGAACGCGAGCGTCGACCTGCACCCGGAGAGCGGCGGCCTACGCTTCCGGGCCCGCCGCGCCTGATACCGGCCGGAACCGCGCTACGTACCGCCGCTGCCACGGCGTCTCCACGGCGTGCCGGTCGTAGTGGGCGCGGACGTAGCCGACCGCCTCCTCCGGCGGCACCCCGTCGAGGACCGCGAGGCAGGCGAGCGCCGTGCCGGTCCGGCCCCGGCCACCGCCGCAGGCGAGCTCGACGCGCTCGGTGAGCGACCGCTGCCAGACCTCCGTCAGGACCGCGCACGCCTCGACACGGTCGGCGGGCAGCCGGAAGTCCGGCCAGCGCAACCACCTTGCCTGCCACGGCACTTCGGGTGCTCGCCTCCCGAGCAGATACACGCCGTACGTCGGGACCGGGCTGTCGGCAGGGAGCGGCCGGCGCAGGCCGCGGCCCCGGACCAGGCGGCCGGAAGGCAGTCGTAGGACACCGGTGGCGGTCGGGTTCCAGAGCTCGGTCATGCGGCCAGCGTAGAGACGACGGGACGCCCGCGCCCCGACCGGCGGTCTCTCACCTCCGAGATGGTGGACCTCACGGTCGAGTTCGTGGATCTCACGGTCGAGTTCGAGGAGGGCCGCCCGGCGCGTCCACGTCGTCCTCGTGCCGGGTGAGGCCGCCCTCAGGAGGAGCCAACTCGCGCCATTTCACGTGCCGTTTCAAACAGCCATTGGTCCGGCCTCTGACGGCTACGCCATTCGTGTGCGATGCCTTGACCGCCCCCACGGCCGCTCTTATGGTCGCGCTGACCGCAGGACGTAGGACGTCGTACCTCCTGGAGTAACCATGCGCGAAGACGTGACCCAGAACGTGCCCGCGCTGCACCGCCGGGCGTTCCTGAAGTACTCCGGCGCGCTGGGCGCGGCGGCGGCGATCTCCTCGTCCCTGACGGCCTGTTCGTCGGGGCCGCAGTCGACGAACGACACCGGCGGCGGGGGCACCGGCAAGAACCGGACGCTGACCGCGGTGATCGGCTACGGCAACGACGGCAGCTGGGATCCGACGCAGACGGCGTCCGCGTTCGCCATGGCCGGCAACAACCACATCTACGAGGGGCTGATCGACACCGACCCGATCACCCGCGCGCCCTATCCGGCGCTGGCGACCGCCGTGCCGAAGGACACCGGCGGCACCTCGTGGAAGTTCACCCTGCGGGCGGGCGCCAGGTTCCACGACGGGCAACCGGTCACCGCCGACGACGTCGTCTTCGTCTTCGACCGCATCCTCGACCCGAAGACGACGACCCTCGCGCAGGGCTTCTTCGCCAGTTGGCTGAAGGAGGTCCGGAAGATCGACGCGCGGAACGTCGAGCTGGTCCTCAAGTTCCCCTTCCCTGAAGGGGTTTCACGGCTCACTCTCGCGAAGATCATGCCGAAGCACGTCTTCTCGAAGCCGGGCGCCTGGGACGACGCGATCCAGGGGAAGGCGGTCGGCTCGGGGCCGTACCAGCAGACCGCGCACCACCCGAAATCGAACACGACCTTCGCCGCGTTCGCCGCCTACAACGGCCCGCGCCCGCCCGCCTTCAAGACGATGAACTGGCTGACGATCGTGGACGCGGCGCCGCGCGTCGCCAAGATCTCCGGGTCGAGCGCGGGCGCGCAGATCGCCGACAACATCCCCTACGCCAACATCCAGCGGCTGCGCGGCGGTGGGATGACGGTCGCGGGCGGGGCCGGGATGAACAACCTGTTCCTGATGTTCAACACGCGGCACAAGCCCTTCGACGACGTACGGGTGCGCCAGGCACTCCACTACGCCATCGACACCGGCAAGATGGTCCAGGTCGCCCTGCGGGGGCACGGAAAGCCGTCCTCGTCGTTCCTCGACACGGGCAACCCCGTCTACCGGCGCGCGAAGACGGTCTACGACTACGACCCCGACAAGGCGAAGGCGCTGCTGAAGGCGGCCGGGGTCAAGGGGCTGAAGGTCAACATCCTCGCGGTGAACGTGAGTTGGATCGTCGACTGCCTGCCGACCATCAAGGCGTCCTGGGACGCGATCGGCGTGCGGACGACCCTCTCCCCGCAGGAGACCACGGCCGTCTTCACCAAGATGGACCAGAAGCAGGACTACCAAGTGGTCGCCGCCGCCTCCAACCCCAACCAGTTCGGCCTCGACGCGGATCTGATCATGCACTACAACTACGGCCCGCAGAACCTCTGGATGGGGTACGCCCGTTGGGCCGGGAACCCCGTCGCCAAGCAGCTCTTCAGGGACATGGACCAGGCCACCCAGGAACCGGACGCGGCGAAGAAGAAGACGATGATCCAGGACTACATCGACACCGTCGCCGAACAGGCCGTGCTCTACCCGGTCGTCCACAACGAGCTGATGACCGCCTGGGATCCGAAGAAGCTGACGGGCATAAGGGCGCAGCCCTACCCCGGCATCAATGTCCTCCAGGCCAAGTGGGTCTAACAGCACGGGAGTTGGACCATGGTCACCGTCCTCCGGATTCTGGCCCGCCGGATCGTCCTGCTCGTTCCGCTGATGCTCGGCATCGTGCTGTTCGTGTTCCTGGTGATGCGCTTCTCGGACGTCGACCCGGCGTCCGCCTTCTTCCAGGGCGCCAACCCGACACCCCAGCAACTGCACGACTTCCGCGAACGGAACGGCCTGCTCGATCCCCTGCCCCTGCGCTACGTCCATTTCGTGGGCGCCCTCCTGCGCGGCGACCTGGGCACCAGCGCGCTGACCCGGGCACCGGTCGTCGAGCAGGTCACCACCGCACTGCCGCTCACCCTCCAACTCACCTTCCTGGGACTGGTGATCGCGGTGGTGCTGTCGCTGCTCGGCGGGGTGACGGCGGCCATCTACCGTGACCGGCTGCCCGACCAGATCATCCGGGTCGTGTCGCTGACCGGGGTCGCCGCGCCCGGCTTCTGGCTGGCGCTGCTGATGATCCAGTACCTGGCCGTGGACCAGGGCTGGTTCCCGACCGGCGGCTACATCAACCCGGCGGACTCCCTCACCGGCTGGCTCAGGACCATGGCCCTCCCGGCGCTGGCGCTCTCACTCCCCGTCGCGGCCCAACTCACGCGCATCGTAAGGACGTCGGTGGTCGAGGAACTGGACAAGGACTACGTCCGGACGGCGATCGGCAGCGGCCTGCCGCCGAGGGTCGTGGTCGGCCGCAACGTGCTCCGCAACGCGTTGATGAACCCACTCACCGTGCTGGGCCTGCGCGTTGGATACCTGCTCGGCGGTGCGGTCGTCATCGAGACCATCTTCTCCCTCCCCGGGATGGGCAAGTTGATGATCGACGCCGTGCAGAACGGCGACCCGGCCGTCGTCCAGGGCGTGGTGCTCACGACCGCGACCGGGTTCGTCGTCGTGAACCTCGTCATCGACATCCTCTATCTGCTGGTCAACCCCCGCCTGAGGGATGCCTCCTGATGTTCACTCAGTTCTCCCGCAAGGGCCTCGCCGAGACCCTGTCCCGGCCCGGCATCCGGCTGCGCGGCTGGCGCCGACTGCCCCTGCTGTCGAAGGTCGCGGTGTGCTTCCTGACGGTCGTCGTCCTCGTCGCGCTGTTCGCCCCGCTCCTCGCGCCGGACGACCCGCTCGACCAGCAGCTCCCCGTCGACGGCACCGGGCACCCCTCCGCCGACCACTGGATGGGGCAGGACAGCCTGGGCCGGGACATCCTCAGCAGGCTTATGTACGGCGCCCGTTGGTCCCTCGCGATCGGGCTCGGGGCGACCGCGCTGGCCCTGGTCGTCGGCGCGCTGATCGGCGCCATCGCGGCGACCTCCCGCAAGGGTGTCGACGAGACGCTGATGCGCTGCCTGGACGTGGTGATGGCGTTCCCCGGCATCGCGCTGGCGGCCGTACTGGTCGCGGTCTTCGGCGGCGGGATCACCGTGCTGATCTGCGCGATCGCGTTCCTGTTCACGCCGCCGGTCGCAAGGGTCGTACGGGCCAACGTACTTGACCAGTACGGCGAGGACTATGTGACGGCTGAGCGCGTGATCGGGGCCCGCACCCCGCACATCGTCGCGCGGCACGTGGCCGTCAACTGCGCCGCTCCGATCCTGGTGTTCTGCACGGTGCAGGTCGCCGAGGCGATCGTCTTCGAGGCGTCGCTGTCGTTCATCGGGGCGGGCGTACGGCCCCCGGACCCGTCCTGGGGCAGTGTCATCGCGGACGGCAAGAACATGGTGCTGACCGGGGGTTGGTGGGCGACGGTCTTCCCCGGCCTGCTGATGCTGGTCACGGTCCTGTCGCTGAACATACTGTCCGAGGGCGTCTCCGACGCGTGGGCGGCACCGGCGCCGCGCGAGGTCGACGTACGGCATGACAAGGACCCGCTCGACGCGCCCGAGCCCGGCAGCGGCGAGGTGCTCCCGCTCCCCGGCCTGACGGAGGCTGCGCTACGACTCCGGTCCCGTGCACGGCCGTTGCCCGACCCGGACGGCCAACCGGTTCTGGCCGTCGAGAACTTGGCGATCGGATTCGAAGGCCGGCACCACGGCGTGGACATCGTCGACGGCATCAGCTTCGAGGTGCGGCCGGGCGAAGTCCTGGGCCTGGTGGGCGAGTCGGGCTGCGGCAAGTCGCTCACCGCGCTCGCGGTGATGGGCCTGGAACCGAAGGGCGCGCGGGTACGCGGCCATGTCCGTTTCAACCAGCGGCAGTTGGTGGGCGAGCCGATGCGCGTCCGCCGCAAGCTGCTGGGCCACGAGATGGCGATGGTGTACCAGGACGCGCTGTCGTCGTTGAATCCCGCGATGACGATCCGAGCCCAACTCAACCAAGTCATAAGGCGTGGAGGGCATCGCGGGGCGGGCGAGTTGCTGACGATGGTCGGCCTCGACCCGGACCGCACCCTGCGCAGTTACCCGCACGAACTCTCCGGCGGCCAGCGCCAACGTGTCCTGATCGCCATGGCGTTGTCCCGCGACCCGAAACTGATCGTCGCCGACGAACCGACCACCGCCCTCGACGTCACCGTGCAGGCGCAGGTCATAGAGCTACTGCTGCGCCTGCGCGAGGAGTTGGGCTTCGCGCTGATCCTCGTCTCGCACGACCTCGCGCTGATCGCCGACGTCACCGACCGGGTGGTGGTGATGTACGGCGGCCAGATCGTCGAGACGGGCGTGACCGCCGACCTGGTGGAGTCACCGGCCCACCACTACACGCGCGGCCTGCTCGGCAGCGTGCTGTCCCTGGAGTCGGCGGCCGAGCGGATGACCCAGATCAAGGGCGTCGTCCCCTCCCCCGCCGACTTCCCGGCCGGCTGCCGCTTCGCCGACCGCTGCCCGCTGGCGAGCGAGCTCTGCCGTACGACGGCGCCGGATCTGGTCGGCCCGCGTACGCATACGGCGGCGTGCCACCACCCGGCGGTCGACCTGGTGACGGCGGAGAGGGGGGCGGTCACGTGAGCGGGGTGGTGGTTGAGGGGGGCCGAGTGAGCGGTGCGGGTGGGTTGCGGGGCGGGCTGGGGGTGGGTGGTTTGGGTTGTGTGCGGGGTGCGGGTGGGTGGGGGCTGGTCGCGCAGTTCCCCGCGCCCCTGGGGGGTTGGGGGTGGGCGGTGTGAAGAGTGCGGGAGGCGGCGGTGTTGAGCGGGAGGGTGGTCAAGTGAGCGGTGCGCTGGTCGAGTTGGCCGATGCCCATGTCGTGCACAAGGCGCGCAGCGGTGGGCTGTTCAGCCGCGACCGGGTCTACGCCCTGACCGGCGCCGATCTCACCATCGCGCCCGGTGAGACGGTCGGGGTGGTCGGCGAGTCCGGGTGCGGAAAGTCCACGCTGGCCAAGGTGTTGGTGGGCGTACAGCGGCCGACGTCCGGCACGGTGTCCTTCCGGGGCCGGGACCTGTGGTCGATGCCGGACGGCGAACGCCGGGCCGCGGTGGGCACCGGCATCGGCATGATCTTCCAGGACCCGTCGACCGCGCTGAACCGGCGTCTGACGATCCGGCAGATACTGCGGGACCCGCTGGACGTGCACGGACGCGGGACGAAGGCCGAACGAGAGGACCGGGTAAGGGAGTTGATGTCACTGGTCGGCCTCCCGCGCGCGCTGGCGGACGGCCTCCCGGGGCAGCTCTCCGGCGGCCAACGCCAACGCGTGGCAATCGCAAGGGCGTTGGCGCTCGACCCCGACCTGGTGGTGGCCGACGAACCGACCAGCGCGCTGGACGTGTCGGTGCGGGCCCAGATCCTCAACCTCCTCCTCGACCTGAAGGAACGGCTGGGCCTGGCCCTGGTGTTCGTGTCCCACGACATCCAGACGGTACGGCGGATGAGCGACCGGGTGATCACCATGTACCTGGGCCGGATCGTCGAGGAGACCCCGGCCGACCAGGTCACCGACCGGGCGCGGCACCCGTACACCCGCGCCCTGTTCTCGGCGACACCCGGGCTGCTCCACCCGATCGACCCGATCCCGCTGATCGGCCCGGTGCCGTCGGCGACGCGACCGCCGAGCGGCTGCCCGTTCCGTACGCGCTGCTGGAAGGCGGACGACGTCTGCGCCTCCGCCATGCCGGACTTTTCGCCCGCGTCGACGCCGGGACATCGCTACCGCTGCCACCATCCTGTGAAGGAGGACCTGTCGACCCGCGACCTCGTTCGCCAAAGCCGTCCCCTGGAGCCTTCATGACCTTCCCCGCCCCGCTGACCGGTGTCGTACCGCCCGTCTGCACGCCCCTGACACCGGACCGCGAGGTGGATGTCCGTTCCCTCCTCAGGCTTGTCGATCATCTGGTCGGGGCCGGGGTCAACGGGCTGTTTCTGCTCGGGTCGACGTCGGAGGCGGCGTATCTGACGGACCGTCAACGGAGGTATGTGGTCGAGGCGGTGGTGGCTCATGTGGGGGGCCAACTGCCGGTTCTGGCGGGCGCGATCGACATGACAACGCCTCGCGTTCTGGACCATGTGGCGGCCGTGACGGGCGCGGGTGCGGACGCGGTCGTAGTGACCGCGCCCTTCTACACGCGCACCCATCCCGCCGAGATCGCCCGCCACTACCGCCTGATCGCCGCCGCGTCGGCGGTCCCTGTGGTCGCCTACGACCTTCCCGCCTCCGTCCATACGAAGCTGCCGTCCGACCTCGTCCTCGAACTCGCCGCCGAGGGGGTTCTGGCCGGGCTCAAGGACTCCAGCGGGGATCTTGGGGGCTTTCGTACGGTGGTGACCGGCGCGCGTGTCCATCCGGACATCACCGGGTTCAGCGTCCTCACCGGGTCCGAACTGTTCGTCGACTCCGCGCTGGCGCTGGGCGCGGACGGGGCGGTGCCCGGTCTCGCCAACGTCGATCCGCACGGATACGTCCGTCTCGATGCGCTGTGCCGGGCCGGGGACTGGGATCGGGCCCGTGCCGAACAGGAGCGGCTGTGTGCGTTGTTCGGGCTGGTCGGTGTGGGTGACCCGGCGCGGATGGGGGGCAGTTCGTCTGCGCTGGGGGCGTTCAAGGCCGCGCTGTGTTTGCGGGGGGTGATCGAGTGCGCGGCGACTGCGGAGCCGCAGGTGGGGTTGTCCGCGGGCGAGGTGGAACGGGTGGGGAAGTTCCTGGCGGGGGCGGGGCTGCTGTAACGGGGTTTCCCACCTACCGCCCGTTTACGGTGTGTTGGAAGGTGGACCCCAGGGGGTCACGGCAGCGCAGTCCGAACCGGGTCCGGTTTTCCGCGCTACTCCGTGGCGACCCCTCTGTGTTCGGTCCACGCCCGGCACGCGTCGACCATGGCCTTCAACCAGTCCACGTCGGGCTTCCGGCCGACAGCGGCCCGGTACATCCGCAGGTTGGCGGCAGCGAAAGCATCGATCGCGACCGGGGCCGCCGTGCGCCACGCGGGCAGCAGGTCTGCCCGCTTCTCGGCACTGGTTGGGGTGTGCCCGGCTGCGATGAGCTGGAGGACCAGGAGAGCAGGATCGATGAACCCTGCGCCCCGAGTCGGCCACGCCCAGTCCACGGCCCATACTCGCCGCTTCGCCACAAGGAGGTTGCTCGGATTGATGTCCGTGTAGAGAAGCGAGTCGCCCCGGAACAACTCGGCCTCGGAGCTGTCCGAGGCGAACCGGTCCCACCGCGTCTCGGTCCAGTCCCGGGCGATCTGTGGGAGGCGCAGGCGACCGATCTCGCCGATCGTGTCGACCACCGGGGCGAGGTCAGGCGAGCCGGGCGCGAAGTCGGCCGGCCGGCCGTCGACTACGTCGAAGCCCAGGACCAACCAGTCTTCGGCTTCCACATCCCAGAGCAGGTGCGGAGAGATGTGCCCGAGGTAGGCGTTGATCCGCCTTTCCCTGACGAGGGACTCGCGTCGGCCACCCGGCCGGTTGCGCATGGCCTTGACGAAGAAGGGACCCTTGGCGCAGTCGACAACAGCTGTCAGGTCCGAGCTGAAACCGCGCTCGGTCCTGCGGATCCCGGCCACGGGGCCCGTGTACTCCTCGATCAGGGGGAGGATCGCGGCTTCGGGGAGATCGGTGTCCATGGTCGGTTCAGTTCCTCGGGGTGCATTCACTTCCGGGTGTCCCGGAGAGCACTCGTCGTCGGTATCGGGTGTACAGGATCGGAGTGACGGCAACAACGACGGTGAACCTCTCAAACGCCCGAGACGGTTCGGGCGGGTGGGAAATGAGGGGAGTCCTCAGCCCCCACTCAGCCCAGCCACGCCCACCCGCCGGAACTCGATCGTGTCGTACGCACTCCCCGCCCCCGTCTCATAAAGCACCCCAACGGTGTCCTCGTCCACCGCTGCCAAATCCGAGTACCCGGCCCACTCCCCCGACAACGTGACCGCCTTGACAAAACGACCCCCGCCGTCCCCGCTCCGCCAAATCGCCATCCCTTCCCGCACATTGGGCACGGACGGAGCCGAGAACAACAACGGAGCTCCCACCCCCGGCAGTTGAAGCACACTCCCCTCCACCACAGGCACGTCATCCAACGTGTGCTGCACCGCATAAGGCCGGTCAAGGCTCACTCCCCCGTCACTGGAGTACGTGTCGAGCCGATTCCCCGCACTCGCCCCCAGTTGGTCACGGGAGCTGAAGTACAGCCTGCCGTCGGGGAGTTCGGCCGCCGACGACTCGTTCGCGTTGTCGACCCCGTCGTACGTGGCGTCCACCAACCCCACCCGCCACGTCTCACCCCCGTCATCGCTGTACAGGTCGTGCCCGCCGTAGTACTTCGCCTCCTGCCCGGTGTCACTCGACCCGGCACCCGGCGCGGCGGAGTGGTTCGCCGGGATCACCAACCGCCCCGCATGCACGCCCCGCGTAAGCGCAACGGCGTGACCCGGCCCCGTCGCGTACCACCGCCAACCCGGCAGCTTCACCTCCCCCGTGATGTCCCGCGGAGCGGTGAAGCTGCGGCCGTCGTCCCAGCTCCGCTGTACGAACACCCGGCGGCTCTGTTCTGCCGTGACCTCGCCGCGCATGATCTGGCCCTCGGTGACAGCCCCGCTGTTGTAGGAGGTGACCAGCACGATCGCGCCGGTGCGAGGGTCGACGACGGGCGCCGGGTTGCCCCGGGTGTCCCCGTCCCCGGCGGCGACGACCGACATCGGACCCCAGCTGCAGCCGCCGTCGGTGGAGCGTCTGAGGACGACGTCGATGTTGCCGGTGTCGCCCGCGCTGTTGTGCCGCCCCTCGGCGAAGGCGAGGACGGTGCCCCGGCCGGTGACGACGGTCGCCGGGATGCGGTAGGTGTCGTAGCCGCCGCCTCCCGAGACGTACGGCGCGGAGGACGTGCAGCCGGAGTGCGCGACGGCCTTCTGGGCTACGGCGAACGGGGCGATCAGTACGGCGGTGACGGCGGCGAGGTGGAACGTGCGGCTCAGGATGGGCATCGCTCTCCCGTACGGACTGTCGAAGACCGGTCCGTCACATGGTTCCCCGAGTCACCGGCTCCGCCCCAAGCGTCACCCACCCCACAGGGACCGCACCCGCCCCACCGCGCTACGAGGGCGTGCGCGCCGCCGCCAGCAGCCGGGTCACGTCGTCCGAGCCGATGGTGAGGGCGGCGCCCACCGTGGCGAGGGCGTCGCGTTCCGCCGGTGTGTAGGGGCCGTCGGCGAGGGCGATGCGGGCGCCCTGGAGCAGGATCGATTCGCGGCCGGCGGGGGCGAGGTGGGGGGCGAGCGGGTCGAGGGCCTCGTGCAGCTCTATGGCGAGGCCCGCGCCGCTGGGTTCGCCGTAGACACGGCCGGTGTCGGCGGCCAGGGCCTCGACGAGGGCGCCTAGCTGGTCCTCCGTGCAGTCCTGGAAGCCGGCGGCCCGCACGGTGCCCGCGGCGGCCTCCAGGGACGTACGGGCGCAGCTGCCGCCCGCCGCGAGGACCGCGAGGGCGACCGTGTGCACGGCGTCGCGGAGCATCGCGGAGAAGCGGGTGGTGGTGGGGTGGTCGAGGACGTCGGTGCCGTAGTGCCCCTGGCAGGCGGCGCACTCGACGACCGGCCCGGTGTCGCCGCGCGGCAGCACGGGCATGCCGAGCAGGGTGAAGCGGCGGCGCCCGGTGAGCCGCTGGTAGTTGCGGTCGCCCCCGCATCCGGGGCAGAAGAACTCGCCGTCTCCGACGCTGGTCCACGCGGTACGGATGCCCAGCACGCGCGCCGCACGGCCCTCATGGACCGCTCGGCCGTCTCGTCCCCGTTCAGGCAGCACGTCGCACCTCCGTAACGCCGCGGCAACATCGCCGCGCTGGCGTGATGTTAGCCACATTGTCGAGCCGGAGTCAGTACCCCGGACGAGACCTCTCCGTGACCTGCACACGGAATGGCCGGGAAACGACGGGGCCCCGGCCGCCGGAGACCGGCGTACGGGGCCCTTCGACGACGAGTAAACCGCCGGTCAGGATGGTTCAGCGGGTAGCGCGGTTGACGGCCGAGACGACCGCCTTCAGGGACGCACGTGTCGTATTCGCGTCAATGCCGATTCCCCACAGGATCTTGTCGTCGATCGCGCATTCGATGTAGGAGGCGGCCTGCGAGGAGGCTCCCTCGCTCATCGTGTGCTCCTGGTAGTCCAGGAGCCGTACGTCGATGCCGACGGACCCCAGGGCGTCGAAGAACGCGGAGATCGGGCCGTTGCCGGTGCCCGTCAGGACGGTGTCGACGCCGTCGACGCTCGCCTCCACCTTGAGCGTGTCCACGCCGTCGGTGTCGGTGGTCGACTGGCCGGTCTTCACCTGGATACGGCCCCAGGGGTTGTCCGGGTTCGGCAGGTACTCGTCCTCGAAGGTCGCCCAGATCTCCTTCGGGGTGACCTCGCCGCCCTCGGCGTCCGTCTTGGCCTGAATCAGCCTGGAGAACTCGATCTGCATCCGGCGCGGCAGGTCCAGCTTGTGGTCGTTCTTCAGGACGTACGCGATGCCGCCCTTGCCCGACTGCGAGTTGACCCGGATGACGGCCTCGTAGGACCGGCCCACGTCCTTCGGGTCGATCGGCAGGTACGGGACCGCCCACTCGATGTCGTCGACGGTGACGCCCTTGGCCTTCGCGTCGGCCTCCATGGCGTCGAAGCCCTTCTTGATGGCGTCCTGGTGGGAGCCGGAGAAGGACGTGTAGACCAGGTCGCCCACGTACGGGTGGCGCGGGTGGACCTCCATCTGGTTGCAGTACTCCCACGTACGACGGATCTCGTCGATGTTCGAGAAGTCGATCTGCGGGTCGACGCCCTGGGAGAAGAGATTCATTCCCAGCGTGACCAGGTCTACGTTGCCGGTGCGCTCGCCCTGGCCGAACAGGCAGCCCTCGACGCGGTCGGCGCCGGCCATCAGCGCCAGCTCGGCGGCGGCGACGGCCGTACCGCGGTCGTTGTGCGGGTGGATCGACAGCACCACGTGCTCGCGGCGGGACAGGTGACGGCCCATCCACTCGAAGCGGTCGGCGTGCGTGGAGGGGGTCGAACGCTCAACCGTGGCAGGCAGGTTGAGGATGATCTCGCGGTCCGGGCCGGGCTGCCAGACGTCCATGACCGCCTCGCAGACCTCCAGCGCGAAGTCCAGTTCGGTGTCCGTGAAGATCTCCGGCGAGTACTGGTACCCGAACACGGTCTCGGGGCCCAGCAGTTTCTCGGCGTACTCCATCACCAGGCGGGTGCCGTCGACGGCGATCTGCTTGATGTCGTCCTTCGAGCCGCGGAAGACCACGCGGCGGAAGACGGGCGCGGTCGCGTTGTAGAGGTGCAGGGTGGCCCGCTTGGCGCCCTTCAGGGACTCCACGGTCCGCTCGATCAGGTCCTCGCGGGCCTGCGTCAGCACGGAGATCGTGACGTCGTCCGGGATCGCGCCCTCTTCCTCGACGATCGAGCGCACGAAGTCGAAGTCGGTCTGGCCGGAGGCCGGGAAGCCGACCTCGATCTCCTTGTAGCCCATCTTGACCAGCAGGTCGAACATCGCGCGCTTGCGCGCCGGTGACATGGGGTCGATCAGGGCCTGGTTGCCGTCACGCAGGTCCGTGGAGAGCCAGCGGGGGGCGACGGTGATCCGCTGCGAGGGCCAGGTGCGGTCGGGGATGTCGACCTGCTCGTACTGGCCGTACTTCTGGATCGGCATGGAACTGGGCTGCTGGCGATTGGCACGGCTGTGGCTGGTTGCCATGATGCGGGGGCTCCTCGTGGTGTCCTGAAGGACGGCCGACGGCGCAACGCCAGACTCCGCGGGGAGGGGGTCGGCCTACGACTACAGGCCCTCGCCGCGGCAGCTAAGGAGAAGCAGCCCGATACGCATGATGCGAAGCATGCTAGCCGAGCCGTGCGCCGCGCGGGGGGCCGTATCACTATGCGGGATATTCACCGTCGTATACCACTCTGCGCTACGAGACTGTGATGAATGTCCGCGTTTTTCACCAATCATGGTTGCCGGTAGTGACATCCACATCACTCGGTGCCAGGGTGCCGGGCATGACGACTCACGGGGGCTTCGAGCCCGTCTTCTGCACGATCGTGCCACCGCATGTCCTCGACAAGCTCGCACAGCACGAGGACCCCGCGCTCTCCGGTCCCGCCCGCGAGACCCTGGAGCGCGACGCCTGGGAGCGCACCCACCGCCGGCTGACCACGGTCATCGGCGCACCCGCCATCGCCGCGCAGGTCGCGACCGACAAGCCGAAGCGGACGATCTACGACGCGAAGCACAAGCAGGACCTGCCGGGGAAGAAGGTGCGCGCCGAGGGCTCCGACCCCGGCAAGGACGCCACCGTCAACCGCGCCTTCGCCGGGCTCGGCGCCACCTTCGAGCTGTACCTGAACGCCTTCAACCGGCATTCCATCGACGGCCAGGGCCTGCCGCTCAACGCGTCCGTCCACTACGACGTGAAGTACGACAACGCGTTCTGGAACGGCGAGCAGATGGTGTTCGGCGACGGCGACGGCGAGCTGTTCCTCGACTTCACCATCCCGGTCGACGTCATCGGCCACGAACTCACCCACGGCGTCACCCAGTACAGCGCGAACCTGACCTACTTCGGCCAGTCCGGCGCCCTGAACGAGTCGGTCTCCGACGTCTTCGGCTCGCTCATCAAGCAGTACACGCTCGGCCAGACCGCCGCCGACGCCGACTGGCTGATCGGCGCGGGCCTCCTCGCCCCGCGCGTCTCCGGCGTCGCCCTGCGCTCCATGAAGGCCCCGGGCACGGCCTACGACGACGACGCCCTCGGCAAGGACCCGCAGCCCGCGACGATGGACGACTTCGTCAACACGGGCAGCGACAACGGCGGCGTGCACATCAACTCCGGCATCCCCAACCACGCGTTCTACCTGGTCGCCGACGCCATCGGCGGGCACGCCTGGGAGAAGGCGGGCCAGATCTGGTACGACGTCCTGACCGGCGGCGAGCTGAAGAAGGACGCCCTGTTCGCGGACTTCGCGACGCTCACCGTGGCCGCCGCGAAGACGCGGTTCGGGGACGGCGGCGAGGAGTTGCAGGCGGTACAGAAGGCATGGGAGCAGGTCGGAGTGCCCACCACCTAGGGGTTCCCCGTCCTGGTCCCGCCTCGTCACCGCACCCGATCCGTACTAGACAGGGACCATGCGTATTCAAGTACGGCGCACGGGCGGTTTCGGCGGTATCCAGCGCCGCGGCGAGGTCGACACCTCGACGCGGCCCGACGCCCATGAGTGGCACGCGCTGGCCGAACGGGCGGTCGCCGCCGGCCACAGCGCTCCCACGACGGGGGTCCCGGACGGCTTCCACTACGAGATCACGGTGGACGGAAAGACGGTGCACACGGCCGACCCCCGGCTCACCGACGATCAACGGGAGCTGATCTCAAGGGTGTTGAAGGAAGGCGCGTGAGCTGATGTCGTCGGGCGGGCGTAACTGCTTGTTCACGCCCGCCCGTTGACACCCGTTACCGCCGGTACCCATGATCCGGCGCATGGCGACTGATGCAGGCAATCCGATACCTCCGTTCCCGGCCGATTTCCTCTGGGGCGTCTCCACCTCGGCCCACCAGATCGAGGGCGCGGCGGACGCACGCGAACCGTCCGTCTGGGACAGGTTCGAGGCCGAGCCGGGCCGGATCAAGGACGGCTCGACGGCGGCGGTGGCCTGCGACCACTACCACCGCCACCGCGAGGACGTGGCCCTCCTGGCCGACCTGGGCGTGGACGCGTACCGCTTCTCGATCTCCTGGCCGCGGGTGAACTCCCCCGGCGGCCTCGACTTCTACGACCGCCTCGTCGACGACCTGGGCGAGGCGGGCGTCCGTCCGGTCCCGACCCTCTTCCACTGGGATCTCCCGGTCACGCAGGACTGGTTGAACAGGGACACGGCGTCCCACTTCGCGGAGTACGTGTCGGTGGTCGCCGACCGCCTCGGCGACCGGGTGAAGAAGTGGATCACCCTCAACGAGCCCGCGGAACACACCTTGTTGGGCCACGCGCTGGGCGCCCACGCCCCCGGCAAGACGCTCCTGTTCGACGCGCTGCCGGTGGCCCACCACCAGCTCCTGGCCCACGGCCTGGCGGTACGGGCGCTGCGCGCGGCCGGTGCCACCGACATCGGGATCGCCAACTCCCACGGCCCGACCTGGCCGGCCTCGCAGGAGCCGGAGGACATCGAGGCGGCCAACTTCTACGACCTCCTCCTGAACCGCCTGTTCGCCGACCCTCTCCTGCTCGGCGAATACCCGTCCGGGCTGGGCGAGTTGATGCCGGGCGACGTCGAGTCCGACCTGAAGGTGATCTCCGAACCGATCGACTGGTACGGGATCAACTACTACGCCCCGACCAGGGTCGGGGCACCCCAGGGCGCGGAGATCGAGTTCGGCGGCCTGACGCTCCCCGCCGAACTCCCCTTCTCCGTAAGGGAGATCGAGAACGTCCCGGTGACGGACTTCGGCTGGCCGGTGGTCCCCGAGGGCCTCACGGAACTCCTCACCACCTTCCGCGACCGCTACGGCGACCGCCTCCCACCCGTCGTCATCACCGAGAACGGCTGCTCCTACGACGGCGTCGACGACCAGGACCGGATCACCTACCTCGACGGCCATCTCCGGGCCCTGCACGGGGCGTTGGAGGCGGGCGTGGACGTGCGCGGGTACTTCGTGTGGTCGCTGCTGGACAACTTCGAGTGGGCGGAGGGCTACGAGCGCCGCTTCGGCCTCGTACACGTGGACTACGACACACTGGCGCGCACTCCGAAGGCGTCGTACGGCTGGTTCCAGGGCATGCTCCGGGCTCAGAGATGACGACGACGGGACGTTCTTCCGTGGATGCCCTGGCTGAGCCTGTCGAGCGCGTGGGCCGGGGCTGGACGTCCGCGCTGTCGCTGGCCAACGGGGCGATCTGGGTGGGCTGGTACGGCCCGCTGCAGATCCTGCTGGCCTCGCAGGCCAAGGACTTCGCGCCGGGCACCGGCATGTCCAAGGAGTCGATGCTGGCGTGGGTGACGGGCGCGGGCGCGCTGGTGTCGCTGGTCGCCAATCCGCTGTTCGGCGCGCTGTCCGACCGTACGACGGCGCGGTGGGGCCGCCGTACGCCGTGGATCGTCGGCGGGGCCGCGGGCGGGGCGCTGTCGTTGCTGCTGCTCGCGGGTGCGGGCGGGGTGTGGACGATGGCGGCCGGCTGGTGCCTGGTCCAACTCACCCTGAACGCGGCCTTCGCGGCGGTCACGGCGGCCGTGCCCGACCGGGTGCCGAGGCTCCAACGGGGTTCTGTGGGCGGCTGGTTGGGCGCCGCGCAGATCCTGGGCGTGGTGGGCGGCACGGGTCTGGCGACGGCGGCCGGGGGCATCGGGGCGGGCTATGTGGCGTGCGCGGTGTTCACGGCGGTGGGCGTGCTGCCGTACGTGCTCCGCTACAAGGACCTCCAACTCCCGCCCACGGAACGGCCGGTGTGGACCTGGCAGGGCTTCTTCAAGGGCTTCTGGCTGAGCCCGCGCCGCTATCCCGACCTGGGCTGGGCCTGGCTGACCCGCTTCCTGATCAACCTGAGCAACGCGCTGGTGCTGCTGTACCTCCTCTACTACCTGCGCGACCGCCTGCACTACCACGACCCCGACCAGGGCGTCCTGATCCTCACGGCGGTGAACGGCCTGACGCTGCTGGCCACGGTGGTGGTGGGCGGGGTCTGGTCGGACCGCGTCGGCCGCCGCAAGCCGTTCGTGCTCTGGTCCGGCGTCCTGATGGCGGTCGCGACGGCGGTCCTCGCGGGCTGGCAGACCTGGCCGGGCGCGGTCGTCGCGGCGGCGGTCCTGGGCATCGGCTTCGGCGTCTTCACGTCGGTCGACTTCGCCCTGATGACCGACGTACTGCCGAAGGCCGTGGACCGCGGCAAGGACCTCGGCGTGATCAACGTGGCGAACGCGTTGCCCCAGGTCGCGGCCCCCGCCCTCGCCGCGCCGATCGTGACGTATCTGGGCGGGTACCGGGTGCTGTATCTGGTGTCCGCGGTGATCGGGATGGCGGGGGCGTTGTTGGTCCGGCGGATTCGGGGGGTGGACTGAACAGGTGTGGGGGCGGGGTCAGAGCACGCCCGCGTCCCGTGCCGACCATGCCGTCGGGAACATCGGGCGGTAGCCCAGCTCGCGGCGGATGCGTTCCGTGGACATGATGCCGAACCACGGGTCCGGGTCGGTGTGTCGGGCGAGTTCGGCGGGGATCTCGACGCCGTTGAGGAGGTGGAGGTCGACCGCGGTGACCGGGGCGTCGTCGGCGATGTTGTAGACGCGGCCGGCGATTCCCGGGGCGTGCAGGATGCGGAGGAGGCCCTGGGCCACGTCCGCGTGGTGGCCCATGTGGAGGCGTTGGTTCGAGGCCCAATGCGCCGCCCACTGAAGGGAGTTGACCAGGTGGGGGTCGCCCTCGCCGTAGACGAAGGGGAGTCGGGCCACGCGGACGTCCATGTCGGTGAGGGCCAGCAACTCCCGTTCCGCGGCCACCTTCGACTCGCCGTAGGCGCCCCACATCTCGCCGCCCGGCCTGCTCTCGTCCTCCTCGGTCAGGGGGCGGCCGCGACCGGCGCCGTAGACGATCCCGGTGCTGACCTGGACGAAGCGGCGTACGCCGGAGGTCAGGGCGGCGCGGCCGAGGGCCACCGCCGCTTCGTGGTTGACGGCCCAGGCCTCCTCGTCCGGTACGCCGCGGAAGGACGCGGCGACGTTCACGACCGCGTCGGCGCCGGAGACCGCCTTGCCGAGGGCGTCCGGGTCGCGGAGATCTCCGAGTACGACTTCCGCGCCCAGGTCGGCGAAGCGTTCGCCCCGGGCCGCGTCCCGCACCAGTACCCGTACGCGCTCCCCCGGCCGGGCCTGCGCCAGCAGCCTCGGTGCGAAGCGGCGTCCGACCTGGCCCGTCGAGCCTGTCACCAGTGTCAACATGTTGTGCTCCTCTCGTCTCCGACCAGCTTTGGGCAGGCGGGCCGGTACCGGGAGAGACCTTCGGGTCAGGGGATCGGCGGTCCCTGGATAAGCCGGGCGGACTGCCGCACCCTGGAAGCGTGAACCGAGCCGAACTCGCCGACTTCCTGCGCCGCGGCCGGGCCCGCCTGGACCCCGCCGACGTGGGCCTCACGGCCGGGCCCCGCCGCCGTACGCCGGGCCTGCGCCGCGAGGAGGTGGCCCAGCTGACCGGCATGTCCGTGGACTACTACACGCGGCTGGAACAGTCCCGCGGCCCGCACCCGTCCCGCCAGATGCTCACGGCGCTCGCGCGGGCACTACGGCTCACGGACGACGAACGCGACCACCTGTTCCACCTGACCGGCGAGGAGCCACCGCGGCGGGGAGGGGGTTCCTCGCACCTGCGGCCGGGACTGCTCCTGGTCCTGGACCGGCTGCACGACACCCCCGCGCATGTGTCGAGCGACTGCGGCGAGATGATCGCGCAGAACGCGATGTCGCGGGCGCTGACAGGTGACGCGCTGGCCAGGCCGCCCCGGGACCGCAACATGCTCCGGCGTTTCTTCCTGGACCCGGCTTCGCGGGAGATGTTCCCGCCGGAGGACGTGCCGGAGCACGCCCGTCTCCATGTGGCGAACCTACGGGCGGTCGCCGCGGCCCGCCCCGACGACCCCGAGCCGGCCGCGCTGGTGGCCGAACTCCGGTCGTCCAGCGAGGAGTTCGCGCAACTGTGGGAGGAACACGAGGTGGCGGTACGCCGCCAGTCCACGAAGCGCTTCCGCCACCCCCTGGTCGGCCTCCTGGAGCTGGACTGCGAAATCCTCCTGAACCAGGACGCCCACCACCTCCTGATCATCCACACGGCCCGCCCCGGCACGGAGTCGCACGAACGCCTGCAGTTGCTCCGGGTGATAGGCGTGCAGGACATGACTCCCGCACCCCTGGGGACTCCGCCCCCAGACCCCCATCGGCCCTGAAAGATCAAGCCCGGGCGGCAACAATTCAGCCCCTCCGGCGTTTGAGGAGCGGGGGTCCGGGGGCTGGCCCCCGTGTCGGGGGCGAAGGGGCGGAGCCCCTGGGGATGGGACGGGTAGGGGCGGCGGGGGCGAAAAAAGCCCTCAGAACCCCAGCTTCCGCAACTGCCGAGGATCCCGCTGCCAGTCCTTCGCAACCTTCACATGCAGGTCGAGAAACACCGGCGTACCGAGCAACGCCTCGATCTGCTGACGCGACTTGATACCGACCTGCTTCAGCCGCGCGCCCTTCGGCCCGATGATGATGCCCTTCTGACTGGGCCGCTCGATGTAGACGAACGCATGGATGTCGAGGAGCGGCTTGTCGGCAGGCCGGTCCTCGCGGGGCAGCATCTCCTCCACCACGACGGCGATGGAGTGCGGAAGCTCGTCCCGAACCCCCTCCAGCGCGGCCTCCCGGATCAACTCCGCGATCATGACCTGCTCGGGCTCATCCGTGAGGTCGCCCTCGGGGTAAAGGGCCGGCCCCTCCGGCAGCAGCGGAATGAGCAGATCGGCCAGCAGACCCACCTGCTGGTCCGCGACGGCCGACACCGGCACGATCTCCGCCCACTCGAAGCCCAGCTCCTTACCGAGCTGATCGATGGCGATCAACTGCTCGGCAAGGGTCTTCGAGTCCACCAGGTCGGTCTTCGTGACGATCGCGATCTTCGGCGTCTTCTTGATGGACGCCAGTTCCTTCGCGATGAAACGGTCACCCGGGCCGAGCTTCTCGTTCGCGGGCAGGCAGAACCCGATGACGTCGACCTCGGCCCATGTCGTACGCACGATGTCGTTCAGCCGCTGCCCGAGCAACGTGCGCGGCTTGTGCAGCCCAGGCGTGTCCACCAGGATCAACTGCGCGTCCGGCCGGTGGACGATGCCGCGCACCGTGTGCCGCGTGGTCTGCGGCTGGTTGGCGGTGATCGCCACCTTCTGGCCGACCAGAGCATTCGTAAGGGTGGACTTGCCCGCGTTGGGGCGGCCCACGAAGCAGGCGAAGCCGGCGCGGTGAGGGGCCTCGGACGGCTTGGATGACGGGGTACGAACGCTCATGGCGCCCATTGTCCCTGATCCACAGGCCCTCGCCGCACAACAGTCCACCGGAGCCTCACACGGTGAGCTTTCGGTAACCCCGACGCAATGAAACGTCACGGAAACACGGACGTGCACAACCGGAAACCCGGGCCGGTGAACCTCTGACGAGCCCCCACACCGTTGGAGACGACCGTGCCCCTCTCCGTCACCGAAGCCGCAGCACACGTAGACACCGGCGACACCGCCTGGCTGCTCGCCGCCACCGCCCTCGTCCTGCTGATGACCCCGGGCCTGGCCCTCTTCTACGGCGGCATGGTCCGCACGAAGAGCGTCCTCAACATGCTGATGATGAGCTTCGTGTCGATCGCCCTGGTCACGGTGGTCTGGCTGACCGCCGGCTACTCCCTCGCGTTCGGCGACGACATCGGCGGCGGACTCATCGGCGGCCTGAAGCACGCCGGGATGGCGGGCCTCGGCCCGAACTCCGTCCACGGCACCGTCCCCACCCTCCTCTTCGCGACCTTCCAGCTCACCTTCGCGATCATCACCGCCGCCCTGATCAGCGGCGCGGTGGCCGACCGGGTGCGGTTCGGGGCGTGGCTGGTCTTCGTACCCGTCTGGGCGCTCCTCGTATACGTTCCCGTCGCGCACTGGGTCTGGGGCCCGGGCGGCTGGATCGCGGCGCACCTCGGCGCCCTCGACTTCGCGGGCGGCCTCCCCGTCGAGATCACGTCCGGCGCCTCGGGTCTGGCCCTCTGCCTGGTGGTCGGCCCCCGCCTCGGCTTCAAGAAAGACGCCATGCGCCCGCACAACCTCCCCATGGTGATGCTGGGCGCTGGCCTGCTCTGGTTCGGCTGGTTCGGCTTCAACGCCGGTTCCGCGCTCGGCGCCAACGGCCTCGCCGCCGCGGCCTTCCTCAACACCCTCACCGCCGGCTGCACCGGCCTGCTCGGCTGGCTCTTCGTCGAGCAGAGGCGCGACGGCCACCCCACCACCCTGGGCGCCGCCTCGGGCGCGGTCGCCGGCCTGGTCGCGATCACCCCGTCCTGCGGCTCGGTCTCCCTGCTCGGCGCGCTGGTCGTCGGCCTCGCCGCCGGTGCCGTCTGCTCGTACGCGGTCGGCTGGAAGTTCAAGCTGAACTACGACGACTCGCTCGACGTCGTCGGCGTCCACCTGGTCGGCGGCGTCATCGGCACCCTCCTGATCGGCGTCTTCGCCACCACGGAACTGACCGGAAAGACGGACGGCCTCCTCTACGGCGGCGGGCTCGCCCAGCTCGGCAGGCAGCTGGTGGCCGTGGCCGCCGTAGGGGCGTACGCGTTCCTGGTGACGTACGGCATCGGCAAGCTGCTCGACCGGGTGCTGGGGCTGCGGGCGAGCGAGGAGGAGGAGCGGACGGGTCTTGACCTTACGGTGCACGCCGAGAGCGCATACGATCACGGCGTCCTGGGCCACGGAGCCCCGGTCGGCGCATCCCTCCCCTCCGCTCAGAAGGTCAGCACCCAGGCATGAAGCTCATCACCGCGATCGTCAAGCCGTACCGCCTCGACGAGGTCAAGACGGCGCTCCAGGAGCTCGGCGTGCACGGCCTGACCGTCACCGAGGCCAGCGGCTACGGCCGGCAGCGCGGCCACACCGAGGTGTACCGCGGCGCCGAGTACCGCGTCGACCTCGTCCCCAAGGTGCGGATCGAGGTCGTCGTCGACGACGCGGACTCGGAGGCCGTGATCGACGCGGTCGTCAAGGCCGCGCAGACGGGGAAGATCGGGGACGGGAAGGTGTGGTCGATCCCGGTCGAGACGGTCGTACGGGTTCGGACGGGCGAACGCGGCCCCGACGCGCTCTGACCGCGAGCACTCCCCCGACGAACCCGACCGCGAGCAGCAGCGCCGCCGCGAGCCACGGCAGCGCGAAGAACGACGCGCTCGCCGACTGCTTCGTCCCCGGCGCACTCGCGGTCAACGTGATGTCCCCCCAGTCGAGTTGGGGCGACCCCTTCCACGGCTCGCTCAGCTTCACGCTCTGCCCGGGCAGCAACTCGGCGGGGATACGGGTCAGTCCGCGCGACAGCAACGTCCGGCCGAACAACCCCTGCGCCTTCAACGTCACCTTCGGATCGAGGGTGACGTTCCCGGTGTTGTGCAGCGTGTAGGAGATCGTCGCGGCACTGTCCCCCAACCCCGGTACCAGCGGCTGGTGATGGGACACCTTCACGTGTTCCACGGCGAGTGCGGGCAGCGTGGGCCCGCTGACCCGGAGGTACACGCGGGCGCCGACGGCCCGTTGCACGCCGAGGGCGAGTGAACCGTCGCCCTTGTCGACGCGTTCGTCGAGGGCGACCAACGCGCCCGGGTGGTCGCCCGGTTCGGCCCCTTCGGGCACGTGCAGGGTGAACGGCACGGTAACTGTCTTGTGGGCGGGCACGGTTACCCGGGACTTGGCGGGCTTCGCCCAAGCACCCACGCCCCGCATCGTCTCCGTCACGGTCCGCACGGCGAACCCGCCGTCACGCGCGGTGTTGTAGGCATCGGCCGCGTACAGCCGGAAAGTCAGCGGCTTGGCCGTCTTGTTGGCGACGACGACCTTGTCCTGGATGGTCTGGCCGGGGTCGGCGGAGAGATAGAAGTACGGCCGCGCGGCGACTTGCGAGGCGGCCGGGTAGACGGACCAACTGCCGTTGTCCGCCGCGTGGGCGGAGGGCGCGGCGAGCACTCCGGAACAGAGGCCGAGGCAGAGGCTCAGGAGGAGGACGTACAGCTTGCGCATGGGTGCGGACCCCCACGGACGAGGTGTGTGGCGGTCGGGCGGGTGCGGTCGCCCGGCCACCGGAGGTGAGGCGGACGGTCAGGTGAGCGTCAGCGTGAGCACGCCGGAGTACGAGCCCGGAGGCGTGAACGCCGGTACGTTCAGGGAGAGTCCGGCGTCGACGGTGAACTGACCGCCGGTGAGCGTGCCGTCGGGCGTGGACGCGAGCGTCGCTCCCGAACTGCCCACCGTGCCCGCCGAACCGGCCGCGCACGTGCTCGGGCTGCCCGCCTTGGTGACGCAGGCGGGTGTCCAACTCAGCGCCCCGGCATCGATCTTGGCGCCGGGACCGGTGAAGTCGGTGACCTTGCCGGTCAGGGACCAGCCCGCGGGTCCGCCGCGGAAGTCCTGGACCGTCACCGTGTTCAGGGCGCCCGTGGAGGCACCGCCCTTGCCGAAGTCGACGGCGGAGAGACCTACGGCGTCCCCGGCCTGCGCCATCGACAGCGTGCCCGCCTTGACGGTGGTCGTCAGCTTCTGACTCCCCGGCGGAACGGGCGTGGTGTCGTTGACGACGTAGGCGGCCGGACCGGCACCGAGGTCAGCGCTCCACGCACTGCCTTCGTAGGCCACGACCCCGGTGGTCGTCTTGTCGTTGACGACGAGCGAACCACTGATCGTGCCGCTGCTGCCGGCCGTGACGGTCGCCGTGTCCGCGGTCTGGGCGGTCCCGGACCGTCCGGCCAGGGTCACGGAGGCACCCGGGGTGAAGTTGCTGCCGGTCACGGCGACGCTGTCACCGGCGTTCCCGGAGGCCGAACCCAGGCTGATCGCACGGGTGTTGACCGGAACGGTGGCGGTCGCGGTGACGGTCTCGGAGACCGGCGCCGGCGGGTTCGTCACCGTGCAGGGGGTGTCCAGCTCCAGGATGTAGCTGGTGTGGATGTTGTAGTCGCCGGGCGAGAGGGTGATCGCGCCCGGGGTGGTGACCGTGAAGGTGCCGGTCATCGAGAACGACGGGAAGGCGCCGTTGCCCGGCACCGGGTCGTTCTTCTTGGGCCCGGCCACCGTGAGGCTGCCGGTCTGGGCACCGCCGAGGGTGACCTTCCCGGTGGGCGTCATGATGTCGGCCGGCAGGGCGATCGCGGTCGGGTTGCTGGCGGCCGGCTTGACCACCGTGTAGGTCACGGTGACGGTGTCGCCGACCTTCGGCGCGGTGTTGTCCACCGTGATCGCGGCGGTCGTGGTGCCGTCGATCGGCGGGATGCCCGCGATCGCCGGCGGGATGCAGTGCGTCGCGAAGTCCACGTTCGTGGACGCACCGGCCGGACAGGCCAGCGCACCGCCCGTGGCGACCGCGAGCGCGGTCACCCCGAGCAACGACGCCCAACGGCGTCTTCGGAATGTCGTAGCCATGGCTGTGCCCCCTCCTGAGGACGGTGGGCGCAGCGGCTCATCTGCGCCCACAGGGGGCATTGATGTGGGGATCGCGTGAGAAGTCAATGCACACACCCAAACAAACTGATGGGCCGTCAGCTCCCGCAACGGCGGGAGCCGACGGCCCAGTTGAGCCCGTGGGGGGAATTCTCGGCCGACCACTCGACCGACTGCTCAGCCGGCTTCCCGGCCGACTTCTCAGTCGAACACGAACGGACCCGGTGACTGCGGTCCGGTGGCCGTGCACGTGACGGCGATCCCGAAGATCGTCATCTGCAGCGACCCGCCGTACGCCTCCAGGCTGTCACCTGAGGCCACGGTCCCGTCGAGCGGACCGACGGTGACCGCGTCGCCGGTCGCCATGGCCGGGTTCTTCGTGCCGCTGAAGACGGTGGTGCCACCGCTCGCGTTCTCGAACGTGAAGGTGGAAGAGATGGAGTCTGCCGACAGGGGGAGCGGCGCCGTGATGGAGGAGGTGATGGTGACCGTGGCCGCGGTGCCGTCCTGCGTGGCGGTGAGCGTTGCCGCGCCTCCGCCGAAGATGCCGCAGTCCGCGGTGATCGTCGCCGTCTGGGGAGTGACGGCGAGCGCGGCGGGCGCGAACGCCAGCGAGACGGCCGCGAGGACCCCCGTCACCAGTGCCGCACCGGTACCGATTCGCTTGCTTCTCAGCTTGCCTTTCATGGATCTGGTTCCCTTCCCGTGTCTGGGAATGCCATGTGGGGACGGACGGAACAACCGCCTCGGAAACCCCTCACGAACGCGGTGCGGTGCGCCACGCGAGCGAGAATCTGACGGTCCGTCGGAACTTACGGTTCCATTGATGCGCGAGAGACGGGGGGAGAGCAAGGGCGAAATCCGGACGGGTTAATTCCGGACACGGGGACATTTCCGGCGCGGGGGTCTGTCAGCATCTCGGGCCCACTTTTCAGCGCAGGCCCGCATATTTCAGCCCGTTGGGGGTCCCCCCTCTGGGGGAGTTTGAGGACGAGGCCCCTTCAGGGCCGATGGGGGTCTGGGGGCGCAGCCCCCAGCACCACCTCAGCCAGCAGCCACCGTCAGACGGACAACCCCGTCCGGCGAAGCCACGTGCACCGGCGTCTCCGGCCCACCCAGATCCCGTACAGGCGCCAGATCCTCCGCAGCCACGGACTCCGCCTCCGTCACCACCGCCGCCGCCTCCAAGGACTTCGCCCCGGAAGCCACCGCCATGGCCACCGCCGTCTGCAACGCGCTCAACTTCAGCGACTCAAGAGCAACGGTTCCGGCAACATACGTCCGCCCCGTCTCGTCCCGCACGGCCGCACCCTCCGGCACACCATTGCGGGCCCGAGCCGAACGGGCCAGGGTGACGATCTTGCGGTCCTCGGGGTCAAGCGCGCTGCTGTCGGTCATGCCCCGAGCATACGGACGCGCGGAGCACCTACCCGGCCACGGGGTACATCGCCCCCCGCCGCCCCTCGGGCGACGCCAGCCACTCCAGCTTCTCCGCCGTGTCCGCCTCGTCCAACGGCGTGTGCAGCACGATCGTGAGATCCGGCCGGGCCGGCACCTTCATCGCCGTGGATTCCACGACCAGCAGCCCCGCCAGCGGATGATCGAGCTCCTTACGGATCTGCCCGGCGTCCTCGATGTCCCGCTCCGCCCACAGCACGGCGAACTCGGCGCACTCCGCGAGCTGTTCGAACACCGCCCGATACCCCTCGTCGTCCGGCCGGGCCGAGGACGCGGCCCGGAACTGCGCGACGACGGTCCGAGCGTTCCGCTCCCAGCTCTTCGACCGCGACCGGTACAGCGGATCGACGAAGAAGTCGACGAGACAGTTCTGCGTGTTCCCCGGACGCATCCCGAGGACGATCGCCGCCGCGGCGTTGTACATCACGCAGTTGTAGTACATGTCCATGATGTGCGCCGGATACGGCATCCACGTGTCGATCAGCCGCCGCAGCCCGTCACACATGTCCCGCTTCTCCGGCGCCACCTCCGGCGCGGGCGGATTCGACCCCGCCAGCAGATACAGATGGCGCCGCTCGGCATTGCTCAGCCGCAGCACCCGGGCGACGGCGTCGAGCACCTGCGGCGACACCGAGATGTCCCGCCCCTGCTCCAGCCACTGGTACCAGGACGCCCCCACCCCGGCCAGCACCGCGACCTCCTCGCGCCGCAACCCCGGCGTCCGCCGCCGCGCCCCGCCGTCCGGCAGCCCCGCCTCGGCCGGCGACACCCGCGCCCGGCGGCTCATCAGGAACTCCCGCAGCTCACGCAGCCGTTCACTCTTCAGCGCGTCCTCGGACACGTACAGATCCCCCTCGTACAAGGCTGGTGGTGCCACCACCAGCACAACTTCCGGCTCCCCACGGCTATTCCGACGGCCGGAAGCTCGACACATGGCGACCGACACCACAGCCCCCACCACCCACGAACCACCCGGCACCCCACACCTCACGACCCGCGACAAACTCGTCCTCTTCGTCCTCTGCGCGGCCCAGTTCATGGTCGCCCTGGACTTCTCCGTCCTGAACGTGGCCCTGCCCACCCTCGGCGCCGACCTCGGCATGAGCCGGTCCGGACTCCAGTGGGCGGTCACCGCGTTCGCGCTCCCGTCCGGCGGCTTCCTGCTCCTCTTCGGCCGCATCGGCGACCTCTACGGCCGCCGCCGACTGTTCCTCACCGGCCTGGCCCTGTTCGGCGCGGCCTCCCTGCTGGCCACCTTCGCCTGGAACCCGGCATCGTTCCTGACGGGCCGCGCCCTGCAAGGCCTCGGCGCGGCGGCGATCGTCCCCACCGGCATGAGCCTCCTCACCACCACGTTCCCCGAGGGCCCGGCCCGCGACCGCGCGCTCGGCATCTCCGGCACCCTGCTCTCGCTCGGCTTCACGGTCGGCATGGTGGCCGGCGGTGTCCTGACCGACACGTTCGGCTGGCGCTCGACGATGGCCCTGCTCACCCTGTTCGCGGTCCTGGTCCTCCCGCTGGCCCCCGCCCTGCTCCCCGAGTCCCGCACCCCGGACCGCCCCCGCCTGGACATCCCCGGCGCGATCACGGTCACCACCGGCCTACTGGCCCTGATCTACGCCCTCTCCACAGCGGCAGACCACGGCTTCGCCCACACGGACGTCATCGCCACCCTGATCGCGGGCGTCCTGCTCCTCACGACCTTCGCGTACATCGAGTCCCGCACACCCCAGCCCCTGGTCTCCCTCCCGATGCTGCGCCGCCGCACGGTGGCCTGGGGCAACCTGGGCGGACTGGTCACCTTCTCGATGATGTCGACGGTGGTCTTCGTCCTGACCCTGTACCTCCAGGAAATCCTGCACCTGTCGTCCTTCGAGACGGGCCTGGTCTTCGGCGTCCAGGGCATCCTCTCGGCCGTGGCCGGGGTCTACGCCCCGAAGGTCATCGGCCGCATCGGAGCCCGCCGCACCCTGATCGCGTCCCTCACCGGCCAGGCGGCCTTCACCGCCACCCTCCTCACCCTCACCACCCACACCCGGTCGGTCTGGGTGGCGACGGCCGCCGTCTCCCTGGCGAGCATGTGCCACCTGGGCGCGATCATCTCCTACGGCCTGACGGTCACCTCGGGCGTCCCCGACGAGGAACAGGGCCTGGCCACCGGCCTGGTCACCTCCACCCAGCAGGTCGGCATCACCATCGGCATCCCGCTCCTGGGCGTCCTCGCCACCACTTCGGGCGATCTCATGTCGGGGGTCCACACAGTCGTCGGCATCGACGCGGCGATCGCGCTGGGGGCGGCGGTGCTGGTGGCCGTAGGCCTCGGCAGGAACCGGAAGGCCCAGCCGGCCGCCGTATGAGATGTCAGTCCAGGGTCTGGACGAGTTCGGAGCGCGCGGCCGTGTGGACGACCCGGCCGCGCGCTCCGTTCACGAGCGGCAGATACGGCGGGACATGACCGCACTCGACATCGGCGACCACCGGCACGCCCAAGGGTCCGAGCGCGTCCATGACGGCCTCGTGCTGGGTGAGCGTGGGGCTGTCGGGCGCGTGGGTCCGGCCGACGAGCACGGCGTTCGCCGCGTCGAAGAACCCGGCCAGCCGCATGCCGTGCAGGTTCCGGCAGATGGTGAACGCGTTGTCCTCGCAGGCCTCGACATACACGAGCAGCCCCTCGGGGGCCGCGCTCCGCGCGAAGGCGGCGACGTCCAGGTACGGCGTCCCGGCGAGATTGGCCAGCGTCTCGACGCAGCCGCCGATCAGCCGGCCCTCGATGTCGACGTCACCGTCACCGTCGAGGCGGGTCCAGCGCCCCGGGGTGTCGAGGGTGAGGTCCCGGACCTCCGGGTGACCCACGAAGTCGTCCCGGCCCGGGCTCCGATGGCGGCCCGGCGGGGTCTGCGTGAACGGCTCCCCCTGCGGCGAGGCCGCGATGTCCAGCCAGGACAGCAGCCCTTCGGGGGCCCGATAGGGCGTCTCCATAAGGGAGTTGCCGTGCACGGTCGCGATCCCGGTGCGCAGGGTCAGCGGCGCCAGCAGGGTCGAGATGTCCGAGTAGCCGACCACCCAGGTCGGTTCGGCCCGCCCGATCCGCTCGAAGTCGAGCAACGGCACCAGGTCGATCGCGGTCTCCCCGCCCCACGGCGGCACGACAGCCCGGATCGCCGGGTCGGTCAGCATGTCCATCAGCTCGGCGGCCCGCTCACCGGCCGGGGCGCTGACATGGCCCGTCCCGTCCATGCACCGGCCGACGACGACCTCGTACCCGCGCGCCTCGACAGCACGGATCGCGACATCGAGGCGCTTGCGCAGCACGTCCGGGACCCCGCTGGACGGAGACGTGACACCGACACGGTCGCCGGGGCGCAGAGGACGCGGATATCGCACAGCAGCAGCCATACGCCGGATTCTGACACGCCTTCAACAGCCGCTCACCGGGATTTACGGCCGGTCGAGCCGCAGCCGCTCCGCCCTCGGCAACCCGGCCACGACCAGGTCGTACGAGTCCTCGATCAGTTCCTTGAGGAGCCGGTCCGGGAGGCCCCCGTCCACCGTCACCGTGTTCCAGTGCCGCTTGTTCATGTGGTACCCGGGGATGATCAGCCCCTCGTGCTCCTCCCGGAGGCGGATCGCGTCCTCCGGATCGCACTTGAGGTTGACCGTGAGGGGGCGGCCGTCCAGCCGGGTCAGGGCGAAGAGCTTGCCCAGCACCTTGAAGACGGACATGTCCGGGTTGAAAGGGAAGTCCTCCACCGTCGCGTTGAACGACAGGCAGAACGCGCGCAGTTCCTCGGGGCTCACTCCGGCTTCGCCTCCTCCTCGGCCGGGCCGGCCGGATCCACCGGCTCGACCAGCACCGTCACGATCTTGTTCCGCCGCCCGGCCGAGGCCTCCGCCGTCAGCCGCAGCTCACGCCCGTCCGGCAGCGCTACGACCGAGGAGGCACCGGCGATCGGGACCCGGCCCAGGGCCTTCGCGAGCAGCCCGCCCACCGTCTCCACGTCCTCGTCGTCGTAGGCCTCGAAGCCGTACAGCTCGCCCAGGTCGCCGATGTCGAGACGGGCGGTGACCCGGTAGCGGTCGTCGCCCAGTTCCTCCACCGGAGGCAGTTCCCGGTCGTACTCGTCGGTGATCTCGCCGACGATCTCCTCCAGGATGTCCTCGATGGTGACGATGCCGGCCGTGCCGCCGTACTCGTCGATGACGACGGCGACGTGATTGCGCTCCTGCTGCATCTCGCGCAGCAGGTCACCGGCGTTCTTGGTGTCCGGCACGAAGGTGGCGGGCCGCATGGCCGTGGAGACGAGTTCGGACTCGGCGTCGCGGCTGATGTGCGTCTTGCGGACCAGGTCCTTCAGGTACACGATGCCGACGATGTCGTCCTCGCTCTCCCCGGTCACCGGGATCCGCGAGAAGCCGGAGCGGAGCGCGAGGGTGAGGGCCTGACGGATCGTCTTGTACCGCTCGATGACGACGAGGTCGGTGCGCGGCACCATCACTTCCCGGACCAGGGTGTCGCCGAGTTCGAAGACCGAGTGCACCATCCGGCGCTCCTCGTCCTCGATCAGCGACTCCTTCTCGGCGAGGTCCACCAGCGCGCGCAGCTCGGCCTCGGACGCGAACGGGCCGCGCCGGAAGCCCTTTCCGGGGGTGAGCGCGTTGCCGATGAGGATCAGCAGATACGGGATCGGGCCCATGATCCGCGCGAGCGGCAGCAGCACGTACGCCGCCGCCGTGGCCGTGTTCAGCGGGTGCTGGCGCCCGATCGTGCGCGGGGAGACCCCCACCGCGACGTACGACACGAGGACCATGACGCCGATCGCGGCGAGCAGCGCGGGCGCGGTGCCGTGGATCACGTGCAGGCACTCGTAGGTGACGAGCGCGGCGGCGGCCATCTCGCAGGCCACCCTGACCAGCAGGGCGACATTGAGGTAGCGGGTCGGGTCGGCGGCGACCTGCGCGAGCTTGGCACTGCCGCGCCGGCCGGACCGTACGGCCTCCTCGGCGCGGAAGCTGGAGACGCGCGCGAGGCCCGCCTCCGCGCAGGCGGCGAGCCAGGCGACAACGACAAGGGCGATGGCCCCGACGACGATCTGAGGACTCATGAGGCGTACTTACCTGTGCCCTTAACCCGTGCTCTAGGAGACCGTCGGAGCCGGGGACGGGCCGGTGTGGCCCTTCTCCGCGCGCCAGCCGTCCACGATGGCGGCCTGCAGACCGAACATCTCGGCCTTCTCGTCCGGCTCCTCGTGGTCGTAGCCGAGGAGGTGCAACACACCGTGGACGGTGAGGAGTTGGAGCTCCTCGTCCATGGTGTGCTGCGTCTCGGCCTCGGCCCCCTGCTTCGCGGCGACCTCCGGGCACAGCACGATGTCACCGAGCAGCCCCTGCGGAGTCTCCTCGTCGTCCTTGCTCGGCGGACGCAGCTCGTCCATCGGGAAGGACATGACATCGGTCGGCCCGGGCAGGTCCATCCACTGGATGTGGAGCTGCTCCATGGCGTCCTCGTCCACGACGATCACCGAGAGCTCGGAAAGCGGGTGGATGCGCATCCGTGCGAGGGCATAGCGGGCGATGTCGAGGATCGCCTGCTCGTCGACCTCGGTTCCGGACTCGTTGTTGACGTCGATCGACATGGTCGTGCTGATCTACTTCCGCTTGTCACGGGCACCCTTGTGGGTGCCGTTCTCCGTACCGTTCTCGCTGTCGTACTGCTCGTACGCGTCGACGATACGGCCGACCAGCTTGTGCCGTACGACGTCCGCCGACGACAGGCGGGAGAAGTGCACGTCGTCGAGCCCCTCCAGGATGTCCTGCACCTGCCGCAGCCCCGACTTCGTGCCGCTCGGCAGGTCGACCTGCGTCACGTCACCGGTGATCACGATCTTCGACTCGAACCCGAGCCGGGTGAGGAACATCTTCATCTGCTCGGGGCTCGTGTTCTGGGCCTCGTCCAGGATGATGAAGGCGTCATTGAGCGTCCTACCACGCATGTACGCCAGCGGTGCCACCTCGATCGTGCCCGCCGCCATCAGCTTCGGGATCGACTCCGGGTCCAGCATGTCGTGCAGGGCGTCGTACAGGGGGCGCAGGTACGGGTCGATCTTTTCGTAGAGGGTGCCGGGGAGGAAGCCGAGCCGCTCGCCCGCCTCGACCGCGGGGCGGGTGAGGATGATCCTGCTGACCTGCTTGGCCAGCAGGGCCTGGACCGCCTTGGCCATGGCGAGGTAGGTCTTGCCGGTGCCGGCGGGGCCGATGCCGAAGACGATCGTGTTCTTGTCGATCGCGTCGACGTACCGCTTCTGGTTGAGGGTCTTGGGGCGGATCGTGCGGCCTCGCGAGGACAGGATGTTCTGGGTGAGCACCTCGGCCGGTGTCTCCTCGGGACCATCCCCGTTCTCACTCGCCCGCAGCATGGCGATCGAGCGTTCCACTGCGTCCTCCGTCATCGGCTGCCCGGTGCGCAGCACCAGCATCATCTCGTCGAACAGGCGCTGGACGAGGGCGACTTGGCGGGCGTCGCCGACCGCGCTGATCTCATTGCCCCGGACGTGGATGTCGGCCGCCGGGAAGGCCTTCTCGATCACGCGCAGGAGGGCGTCTCCGGACCCCAGGACGGTGACCATCGGATGCTGGGCGGGGACGGTGAACCGTGCCTTCGCCTGCTCCTGCGCGGGGGTGTGAGCTGTGGGTGTCTGAGTCATGGGCCGGCTCTGTAGGCCTTGCTCGTCCTCCTCGAAAAGACTCGCCCGCCACAAGGGCGGCCTGGTGATTCCAGGGTACGCCGGGCCACTGACAACGCCGTAGGGCTTTTCGGTGACCGTCGGGCCACGAAATCCGGGCCTGTCCCGGCTTGCTCCGGGAGCGTGTCCGGCGCAGGGGAGGCGCGCGAGGTGCCGCCGTGAGCCCTGTTCGCGCCCCCTCGCTTGTACGGACAATGTGCTGCGTCAGCCAAGTGTCAGCAGGAGATCCGGCCGGTGGGCCGTGGCTCCCACCGCCGGGCCGTACAGGGAAAGCAGGTCGGCCGCTGTGTTCGTGCGTCTGCCCACGTCCGTGTCCGAAGCACAGGAGTGCCTGGCCGAAGGGGCGGTGCCCGTCGGCGGGGCGACGCTTGTGTGGGCCTCCTGGCAACGGGACGGGTTCCCCGAGCAGGCGGTGTCCCTGCGGGAGCTGCCCGAGGCGAAGGTGATCGGGGACGGGACGCTGGGCGCGGCCGTACTGCTGCACGAGATGGACGAGCGGGTGCCGGAGGTGCTGCGGCGGGCCGCGGCGGGCGTGGGGACCGGGGCCGTACGGCGGACCGCGACCGTCGGCGGCAACATCGTCGGCAGCACGCTGCGCTGTCTGCTGCCCGCCGCGCTGGTGCTGGACGCCCGCGCGGTGGTCCTGGAGCCGGACGGTCCCGTCGAGACCGACCTCGCCGAGCTGCTCGCGAAGCGGCCGGTGCTGTTGAGTCTGCGCTGGCCGGAGCCGGTCGCCAGCGGCTACCGCAAGCTGACCGGTGTGCTGCGGGGCGAGGTGCCGTTCGTGGTCGCGGTGGCGGTGGGCGCGGCGGAGGGCACGGAGGCGCGCGTCCTGCGGGTCGCGGTGCGGGACGGCTACGACGTGCTCAGCGAGACCGTTCCCTACGGCACGGATGCCGCCCGGATCGTCGGCGCCCTGGCGCTCACACCGCTCGGCACCTTGCCCGAGGCGGTCTTCGAGGCGGTACGGGAAGAGGTCACCGGCGTGCTGGAGCGTGCGGCGGCCCGCTGAGCGGGAACGGTTCGCCTCCGGGACTCCGGGGCTCCGGGACAGGCGACGAGTGCCCGGCCGCCATGCCCCTCATTGACCCTCATCGCCGCTCATCGCCGCGCCTAGGCCGACCGGCCGAACCCGATCGTCGGCACCGCGCGCCGCAGCGGCCACGGGCTGCCGCTGCCCTGCTCCGCCGGTACGAGTCCCGCGAGGAACGCGTACCGGTTCAGGGCCGTCGGGTCCTGGCCCTCGACCGACTGCACCTTGCGCCACCAGGCGCCGAGCTCGGACCAGCCCGGCGCGGAGAGGGAGCCGCCGAACTCCTGGACGGAGAGGGCGGCGGTGAGTCCGGCGAAGGCGAGGCGGTCGGCGAGCGGCCAGCCGGCCAGGGTGCCGGTGACGAAACCGGCCACGAAGACGTCGCCCGCGCCGGTGGGGTCGAGGGCCTCGACGGCGATCGCCGGGACCTCGGCGGACTCCCCGGTGCGCCGGTCGACGGCGTAGGCGCCGTCCGCGCCGAGGGTGACGACGGCAAGGGGTACGTGTTCGGTGAGCGCGTGGGCGGCGGCGCGGGGGCAGTCGGCGCCGGTGTAGCGCATGGCTTCCTCGGCGTTCGGCAGGAACGCCTCGCAGTGCGCGAGGTCGGCGAGGCCGGCGAGGTCCCAGGCGCCGGTGTCGTCCCAGCCGACGTCGGCGAAGATCCGGGTGCCCTCGCTCGCGGCCTGGGCGACCCAGGGAGCCTGCTTGCCGGGGGTGAGCGAGGCGACGGCGGCACGCGCGCGTGGCGGGCAGTCCGGTGCGCCCCCTTGGCCGAACACGACCTCGGGGGGCGGCTCGTGCCCATGGGACACCATCGTGCGCTCACCCTCGTACGCCATCGACACGGTGACCGGCGAGTGCCAGCCGGGCACGGTCCGGGAGGCGGAGAGGTCGATGCCCTCCCCCTGCTGCAACGCGTCCCAGCAGTACTCGCCGTAGTGGTCGTCACCGAAGGCCGCGGCGAGGGAGGTCCGCAGCCCGAGACGGGCCAGCGCGGTCGCCATGTTGGCGACTCCACCGGGGCTCGACCCCATCCCGCGTGCCCAGGACTCGGTGCCGCGCACCGGGGCGGATTCGAGCCCGGTGAAGATGATGTCGAGGAAGACGGTGCCGGTGAGATACACGTCCCAGGGCGGATCGTCCGCCGCCCGCAGCCCGGCCAGCGGATCGACCCCGCAGGACGGCCCTTCGCTGCGGGACGACGGTCCCTTTCCGGTGGACGCGTTGGACGCGGTCACGGTGCGCTCCCTGACGTGATACGGATCAGGCCAGTGTGCACCACCACGCGCGCGTGGGGGCGGCTCCCGCTCCGGACCCGCCCGTCGCACCGGTGTCGGGCAACCGCAGGTCCGGGCTCTACGGTGCGTGCCGCGGCCGGTGCCGCCCCGCCCGCGGACACCGCACCGCACGCGTCCGGATCCGGTCACCCGGTTCCTACCAGCGCGGCATCGACGGCGTGACCCACTCCGGGTCGGTGACGCGCATCGCGGCCGCGTCGTCGCGTTCGCGCAGCGCACCGTCGTCGTCGAGCCAGCGGCGGTGCAGGAACTCCAGCTTGGCGCGGTCGAGTTCGACACCGAGGCCGGGGGCGTCGGAGACGGTGACCTTGGCGTCGGTGAAGGTGAGGCGTTCGGTGAGGACGTCCTCCGACTGCCAGGGGTAGTGGGAGTCGCAGGCGTGGTGGAGGTTGGGGACGGTCGACGCGACGTGGGTCATCGCGGCGAGGCTGATCCCGAGGTGGGTGTTGGAGTGCATGGAGATGCCGACGCCGAACGTGCGGCAGATGGCGGCCAGTTGCTGGGTGTTGCGCAGTCCGCCCCAGTAGTGGTGGTCGGAGAGCACCACCTGTACGGCGTCCTTCGTGAAGGCTTCCTCGATCTCGGCGAACGTCGTCACGCACATGTTGGTGGCGAGCGGCACGTCGGTCCCGGCGGACACCTCGGCCATCGCGGGGGTGCCGAGCGCCGGGTCCTCCAGGTATTCGAGGACGTCCCCGAGTTCCTTCGCCACCTTCAGCGAAGTCTCCACGGACCAGGCGCCGTTGGGGTCGAGGCGCAGGGGGTGGTCGGGGAAGGCCGCCGCCAACGCCCGTACGGCGGCGATCTCTTCGTCGGGCGGGAACACCCCGCCCTTGAGCTTGAAGGAGGTGAAGCCGTACCGCTCCTTGAACTTCCGTGCCTGCTCGACGACTCCGGCCGGGTCGATCGCGGCACCCCAGTCGTCCTTCTCGCTCGCGACGCCCTCGGGATGGTCGGCCCACTTGTAGAACAGGTACGCGCTGTACTCGACCGCGTTCCTCAACTTGCCCCCGAGCAGGGCGTGTACGGGCAGCCCGAGCGTCTTGCCGAGGGCGTCGAGGCAGGCGACCTCGAAGGCGGAGACGACGGAGAGGCGCAGCTTGTCGGCGGTCTGGACACCGCGCAGGCCGCCGACGTCGACCTGTCCGGAGATCCGCGAACTGTCGACGGCCAGCTCGTCGGCGACCGTGAACAGGCCGTTCAGGTCGCTGACTTGACGGCCGGTCAGCTTCTCGGCGAAGGGGCGGGCCAGTTCCAGGTACTTGGTGTCGCCGTAGGTCTCGCCGAGGCCGGTGATCCCGTCGGCCGTCTCGATCTCGACGATCAGGCGCGGGGTGTAGGGCTGGTGGACGCCCTGGGTGTTCAGGAGGGGCGGGTCGGCGACCAGGATCGGGGTCAGGCGGACGTCGGCGATGGTGAGGTTCACAGCGCGGCTCCTACGAGGTCGAGTCCGGTGGCGAGCAGGGTCGTGAGCTCGGCCAGGTCGGCGGCCGAGGGGTCGGTGAGCGGGGCGCGCACGGGTCCCACCGGCTGGCCGCGCAGTCGGGCCGCCGCCTTGACCAGCGACACGGCGTATCCCGGTACCCGGTCGCGGAGTTCGACGAACGGGACGTAGAAGTCGCGCAGCAGCCGCTCGACGGTCTTGTCGTCGCCGTCCGTCAACGCGGTGAAGAAGGCGTTCGCGATCTCGGGGGCGAAGGCGTGGACGGCCGAGGAGTACGCGGGGACGCCGACCGTGGCGTAGGCGCGGGCCTGGATCTCGGCGGTCGAGGCGCCGTTGAAGAACAGGAAGCCCTCGGGGGCGGCGAGCGTGAGGCGTTGCAGGCGGTCGAGGTCGCTGTGGCCGTCCTTGAGGCCGATGACGCCGGGGATCGCCGCGATGCGCTTCAACGAGCTTGCGGTGAAGGCGACTTGGCCGCGCTGGTAGGCGATGAGCGGGAGTCGGGTGCGGGCGGCGAGCTGCTCCAGCTGCGCCACCAGGCCGTCCTGCGGGGCGGCGACGAGGTAGTGCGGGAGGACGAGGAGCGCGTCGGCGCCGGCCTCCTCCGCGATGCGTGCGAAGCGGGCGGCCTGTGCCCAGCCGTAGCCGACTCCGGCGACGACGGGGACGCGGCCGGCCGCCTCCTCCACCGCGATGGTGACGACCGTGCGGTACTCGTCCTCGTCCAGCGAGAAGAACTCGCCGGTGCCGCAGGCGGGGAACACGGCGCCGGGGGCGGTGGCGATCCGGGCCGCGACATGGGTGCGGAAGCCGTCGGGGTCGAGGGAGCCGTCGTCGTGGAAGGAGGTGAGCGGGAAGGAGAGCACGCCGCCCGCCATCCCGTCCCGGAGCCTGCGCACCACGGTCTCCGTGGTCTCCGTTTCGCCGTTCACTTGGGCCATCTCCCTATGTAGACGTTATCCATGTATGAAGACAGAGGTTAGATACACGAACCTCGACCGTCAATGGGGCGCCCGCGCTCGCTAACATCGCCCCATGTCAGAGCCCGGTGGCGTCCGCGAGGTGAAGTCCGCCGCCCGTACGGTCGAGCTGCTCGAACTGCTCGCCGCGCGCGGCGACCGTCCCGCGCGCCTCCAGGAACTCGCCGACGAGCTGGGCGTGCCGCGCAGCTCCATGTACGCCCTCCTCCAGACCCTGATCGCACACGGCTGGGTCCGCACCGACATCACCGGCTCGCTCTACGGCATCGGTATCCACGCCCTGCTCACCGGCACGACCTATCTGGACTCCGACCCGCGCGTGCGGGTCGTACGGCCGTATCTCGACGAGGCGTCCCAGGCGCTCGGCGAGACGATCCATCTGGGGCGGCTGGACGGGCGGGACGTGGCGTATCTGGCGACGCGGGAGTCGCACGAGTACCTGCGGACCATCAGCAGGGTGGGGCGGCGGCTCCCGGCCCACGTCGGCGCCCTGGGCAAGGCGCTCCTCGCCGAGCGCCCGGACGCCGAGCTGCCGCCCGCGCCGTACGAGGCCGCGACGCCCAACACCCACACGTCCCGGGACGCGTTGGCCGCCGACCTCGCCTCGATCCGCGCCCGGGGTTACTCGATCGACCGCGAGGAGGGCGTCGTCGGGATCGTCGGTTTCGGCTTCGCCCTGCGCTACGACAACCCGCCGCTGGACGCGATCAGTTGCTCGGTTCCGGTGGCTCGGCTGACGCCGGGGCACGAAGGGCAGATCGTTGCCGTGATGCGGGAGATCCGGGCGAAGATCGAGGGGTCGTCGGCTGCGGCGGGTGGAGCGGTGCACTGGCGGTAGTAGTGGGCGCGCCCTCTGGGGGCTGCGCCCCCAGACCCCCATCGGCCCTGAAGGGGCCTCGTCCTCAAACGCCGGACGGGCTGAAAATTGCGGGCCTGTGTTGAAAGGCACCGAAGCGAAAGGCACGGGAGCTGAAGGCGCGGGAGGCGAAGGCACCGGAGCGAAAGGCGCGGAAGCCGAAAGGCACCGGAGCTGAAGGCACCGGACCAGCCGAGCGTTCCGGCCTGCGCCGAGACCTTCCTGCTGAACCGAGCGTGCTGACCTATCGACCCGCCGGCCTGCGCCGAGACCTCCCCGCCGAACTGAGCCCGCTGGCCCGCTGGCCTGCGCCGAGACGTGCCAGGCAGGCCGAATGACGCCCCCGGCACCGGGAATTGGGCGCTCGTTTACCCGGTCCCCCCAACGCCAAACTGAACGTGCCCCAGATCACACCCCCCGCCCTTCTTTCGTGAACCGCGTGCTTGATACAAATTGGCCGCGCGTTCCTGTCCGTCGACGGTCGTCGCCCAATCCCCTTTTTGAGCCGCTTCTTTCGCATGCCCTGGGAACGCCCGTGTCCGCCCGCAGCACCACCACACCCTGGCCCCTCGTCGCCCTTTTCACGGCCGGGTATCTAGCCCCCTACCTCCTCCCCACCACCGTCGGCAGGCTCGACGCGGGGCTGTCGCTCTCCGCCACGCAGGCCGGTGCCGTCGGCAGTGCGCTGCTGCTGAGTTCGGCCGCGGCGGGGTTTCTGCTCGCCTCGCGGGTCGACCGGGTCGGGCCGCGCACGCTCGCGCGGATCGGTCTCGCCCTCGCCGTTCTCGGGTACGGCTCGGCCGCCCTCACCCACGCCGTCCCCGCGGTCATCGCGGGCGCGGTGGTCGGCGGATTCGGCTCGGGTACGGCCACCACGGTCGCCGCGTCCGGGATCGCCGCCGAACGGGACCCCCACCGCGCCTCCACGCTCGGCCTGTTGTGCGTGTCGGCACTCGCGGGCGCCGTCTATCTGACGGTCCCGCACCTCGGCGCGGGCCACGGCCAGCCGCTCGCCGCGATCGCGCTCACCGCACTCGCCGTATGGCCACTGACCGGACGACTCCCGGTCCGTACGACGACGGCGCACACGCGCGTGAAGACCGCCGGACTCCCCCACCGCCGCGCCGGACTGGTCCTCGCCGGCACCCTGTCGTGCTGGTCCCTCGCCCAGAACTCCCTCTGGGGCGTCAGCGGCCGCATCGGCATCAACCAGGCCCACCTCTCCGAGGTCACCGTCGGCGCGGTCTTCGCGATCGCGCTCGGCACGGGGCTGGTGGGCGTGATCGGCGCGGGCGCGCTCGGGGCCCGGCTGGGGCGCGCGGTGCCGATCGGGGCGGGGACGGCGCTCATCGCGGGCTGCATCGTGCTCAGCGCGTCCGCGCACGACCTGAGGACGTTCGCGACCGGCGAGATCGCCTGGAACACCCTCTACCCGATCGTCCTGTCCTACGTCCTCGGCCTCGCCGCCTCCCTTGATCCGCGCGGCCGTTGGGCCGTCCTCGTCGGCTCGGCCTCGTCGCTGGGTACGGCGGCGGGCCCCCTGGTCGGCAGCGTGCTGTCGGCGCGGGCCGGGTTCCCGGCGATGGGCACGATCCTCGCGGTGGGGCTGGTCGTGATCGCGGTACCGATGACCGGGGTCGCTCTCCACACCGGCGGCCGGCTGCTGGTGCCGGGCACGGTACGACGGCGCGGGGGCACCCCGGCAGGCGGCCACGGCGACCGGCGGCTGAGCCGCACATCGACACAGGCCCAGGCCCAGGCCCCCAGGGGCGCGGGGCTGTGTCGATGTGCGGCTCCGCCGCGGGGCGCGACCAGCCCCCACCGGCCCGCAGAGTCACCGCCGACCTACGAGAACTCGTACGCCTCCACCTCGGCCAGATAACGACCCCGCCGCTCCTCGTCGTCCTCCAGGAAGGACGCGACGAAGGAGTTCCGGGCCAGCTCGCGCAACCGGTCCTCGGTCAGGCCCAGTGCCTCACGTACCGCGTCGAAGTTGTCGCCCGCGTACCCGCCGAAGTAGGCCGGGTCGTCGGAGTTGACCGTGCAGAGCAGGCCCGCGTCCAGCATGGCGGGGAGGGGGTGCTCGGCGAGGACGTCCACCGCGCGCAGCCGGACGTTCGACAGGGGGCAGAGCGTCAGCGGGATGCGGTCGCGCACCAACCGCTCCACCAGCTCCTCGTCCTCCATGCACCGCAGCCCGTGGTCCACGCGCTCGACCCCCAGAACATCCAGCGCCTCGGTGATGTAGGCCGGCGGGCCCTCCTCACCGGCGTGCGCGACGCGTCGTAGGCCCAGCGCGGCGGCGGCCTCGTACACCTCGCGGAACTTCACCGGCGGGTGGCCGACCTCGGCCGAGTCGAGGCCGATGCCGGTGATCCGGTCGAGGTACGGCTTCGCCGCGTCCAGGGTCCGCAGGGCCGAGTCGGCGGACTCGTCGCGCAGGAAGCAGAGGATCAGGCGGGTCGAGATGCCGTGGTTGGTCTCGCTGCTGCCCAGGGCCCGCCACAGGCCCTCCACCACCGTGCCCATGTCCACGCCCCGCGCGATGTGCGCCTGCGGGTCGAAGAAGATCTCCGCGTGCCGTACGCCCTGCGCGGCGGCGCGGGCGAGATAGGCGTTGGCGAGGTCCTCGAAGTCCCGCTCGGTGCGCAGGACGGCCATCAGCTCGTAGTAAAGGTTCAGGAAGGTCTGGAGGTCCTCGAAGAGGTACGCCTTGCGGAGTTCTTCGGTGTCCGCGTACGGCAGCTCCACGCCGTTGCGGGCCGCGAGCGCGAAGGCCAGCTCGGGTTCCAGGGTGCCTTCGATGTGCAGGTGCAGTTCGGCTTTGGGAATGGGCATCGAAGTATCGTACGGGTGTTTTACCGCCGTTTCGGAACCGGCACCCTGAGTAGATCGTGCGCCACGGTCAGCTCCCCCTCGAACCCCGCCGCCCGCGCCTGCCGCTCGAACTCCTCCGGCTCGGAGTACCGCTGGCTGAAGTGCGTGAGGACCAGGTGCCGTACGCCCGCGTCCCGCGCCACCCGGGCCGCCTGCCCTGCGGTCAAGTGGCCGTGGTCTACGGCCAGTTGCTCGTCCTCGTCCAGGAACGTCGACTCGATGACCAGCAGGTCGCAGCCCTCCGCGAGGGCGTGCACCCCGGCGCACAGGCGGGTGTCCATGACGAACGCGAAACGCTGGCCGTGGCGTACCTCACTGACGTCGTCGAGGGTCACATCGCCGATCGTCCCCTCGCGCTGGATGCGGCCCACGTCCGGGCCCTTGATGCCGTGCGCGGCGAGGCGGTCGGGGAGCATGCGGCGGCCGTCGGGTTCGGTGAGGCGGTAGCCGTAGGACTCGACGGGGTGGGAGAGCTTGCGGGCTTCCAGGGTGTACGCGGGAGTGGTGGCGAGTACGCCGTCCTCCGACACCGGGGACTCCGTGATGCCCACCGTCTCGCGGTACGCCGTGGCGTAGCGCAGGCGGTCGAAGAAGCGCCGGCCCGACTTCGGGTAGTGGGCGGTGACCGGGTGCGGGACGCGGTCCAGGTTGATGCGCTGGATGACGCCCGCGAGGCCGAGGGAGTGGTCGCCGTGGAAGTGGGTGACGCAGATGCGGTTCAGGTCGTGCGCGGCGACCCCCGCGCGCAGCATCTGGCGCTGGGTGCCCTCGCCGGGGTCGAAGAGGATGCCCTCGCCGTCCCAGCGGAGGAGGTAGCCGTTGTGGTTGCGATGGCGGGTGGGGACCTGGCTGGCTGTGCCGAGGACCACGAACTCGCGTACGGACATGGCGAGTTACCCGGGCGGCCACTGCATGCCGCGACCGCCCATGACGTGGGCGTGGGCGTGGAACACGGTCTGGCCCACGCCGCTGCCGGTGTTGAAGATGACGCGGTAGCTGTCGAGCTTCTCGTCGGTCGCCACCTCGCCTGCCTCGCGCAGTACGTCGGCGGCGATTGCCGGTTCGGCTGCGGCGAGGGAGGCGGCGTCGGGGTAGTGGACCCTTGGGATCACCAGGACGTGGGTCGGGGCCTGGGGGTTGATGTCCCGGAACGCGACGGTGGTGGACGTCTCTCGGATGATCGTCGCGGGGATGTGGCCTGCGACGATCTTGCAGAACAGGCAGTCGTCCTGCGGGTCCCCTGACATGTGGCTTCCCTCCGAGGCTGGGCTGTGCTTTACGCGGGGCATCGTATCGTCGTTGGGTGCGGCGCCGTCGTGGCTGGTCGCGCAGTTCCCCGCGCCCCTTAGGTGGGCAAGCCTGGCGGGGTTTTGGCCGGACTGGTCTCCAGTGACTCCAACGCCAGCCTGATTGCCTCGTCCAGCTGGGTGTCCCGTCCCGCCGCATAATCCTGAGGCCTCTGCACCACCTCCACGTCCGGATCCACCCCGTGGTTCTCCACCCCCCACCCGTAACCCTCAAGCCAGAACGCGTACTTGGGCTGGGTGATGAGCGTCCCGTCCACCAACCGGTACCTGCTGTCGATGCCGATCACGCCGCCCCACGTGCGTGTGCCGACCACCGGGCCGATGCCGAGCGCCTTGATCGCCGCGTTGACGATGTCGCCGTCCGAGCCGGAGAACTCGTTGGCCACGGCCACTACGGGACCGCGGGGTGCGTCCTCGGGGTAGCTGTACGGGCGCATGCCGCGCGGGAGGTCCCAGCCGACGATGCGGCGGGCCAGTTTCTCGACTACCAGCTGTGAGGTGTGGCCGCCGCGGTTCTCGCGGACGTCGACGACCAGGCCCTCTCGGGCGACCTCTACGCGCAGGTCGCGGTGGATCTGGGCCCAGCCGGGGGCCTGCATGTCGGGGACGTGGAGGTAGCCGAGGCGACCGCCGGACTTCTCGTGGACGTAGGCGCGGCGGTCGGCGACCCAGGCGTGGTAGTAGAGGGGTTCCTCGTCCGCCAGGGGGACGACGACCGCGTGCCTCGGGTCTCCGCCGGCTGCCGGGGAGATCGTCAGCTCGATCGGTTTGCCCGCCGTGCCGACGAGGAGGGGGGCCGGTCCCGTGACCGGGTCCACGGGCTGGCCGGCCACCGCGAGGATCGCGTCTCCCGTGCGGACCGCTACGCCGGGGGCGGCGAGCGGGGCGCGGGCGTTCGGGTCGGAGGTCTCCGAGGGCAGGATGCGGTCGATGCGCCAACTGCCGTCCTCGTGACGGGAGATGTCGGCGCCGAGCAGGCCCTGGCGCTCACCGTGGCCGTAGCCGCCGCGCGGGGTGACGTAGGCGTGCGAGGTGCCGAGTTCGCCGTGCACCTCCCAGAGGAGGTCGACCATGTCGTCGTGGGTCGCTACGCGGTCGAGGATCGGGCGGTAGCGGTCCAGGACGCCGGTCCAGTCGACGCCGCTCATGTCCTCGCGCCAGAAGTTGTCGCGCATGATGCGGCCGGTCTCGTCGAACATCTGGCGCCACTCGGCGGCCGGGTCGACGGTCTGGCGGATGCGGGACAGGTCGACGTTGATGTTCGTGTCGTTGTCGTCGTCCTCGGAGGAGGCTCGGCGGTCGCTCGGGACGACACGGAGCTTGTGGTCGGTCCAGAGCAGGACGCGCTTGCCGTCGCCGCTCACCTCGAAGTGGTCGGCGTCCCCGGCGAGGTGCTCGATGCGCTGCTGGGCGAGGTCGTAGCGCTCCAACTCCGTTTTGGGGTCCGGGTCTTCGGGGGTCGCGCGGGTGGCGCCGAGGACTCCCTGGACCGGGTGGCGCAGCCAGAGCACTCCGTCCTTGGCCGCTCGCAGGTTCGTGTAGCGGCCTGCCTCCACCGGGAAGGGGACGATGCGGTCGGCCAGGCCTTCGAGGTCGACGCGGGTGGTGGGGCGGCCCTCGCTGTCGGGGGTCTCCTCCTTGTCGGGGGCCTCGAAGGGGCGGCCGTGCCGCTGCGGGCCGAAGGGGGACGGGGTCGTCGCGGCGAGGGTGATCAGGTGCGGGCGGTCGCCGACCACGAAGGCGAGGTCGAAGACGTGCTCGTCGTAGACCGGGTCGAAGGAGCGGGTGGAGAGGAACACCAGGTGTTTGCCGTCGAGGGTGAAGGCGGGGGCGTAGTCCTGGAAGCGGAGCGGGGTCGCCTCGGTGACCGACAGGTCGGTGGTGCCGGCGAGTTTGAGCTGGCGCAGGGGGCGCGGGCCGGCGTGCGACCAGGCGAGCCAGGCCGAGTCCGGGGAGAAGGCGAGGCCCGAGGCGTCGCCGTCCTCGCTGCGGTCCACCTCGCGGACCTCGCCGGTCTCGCGCTCGACGAGGAGGACGCGGCCGTCGTGCGAGCCTACGGCGACCCGGCTGCCGTCGGGGGCCACGGTGAGGGCGAGGACGCGGCCGAGCTGTCCGGCGGCGATTCTGCGCGGGGTGGCGCCGGGGGCGAGGCCGGTGGCGGGGGCGAACTCCAGGGCGTCGTCGCCCTCGGCGTCCGTCACCCACACCACCCACTCCTCGCCGTCGGCGCGGAAGGTGCGGGGCAGCCGGGCGCGGACGCCGGGGGTGGCGGCGAGCGCGCGGGCCGGGCCGGAGCGGTGGGTGACCCAGTGGACGGCGCCGCGCACGGCGACCGCGCTGCCGCGCGCGGTGTGGTCGGGGGACGCGGAGCCGAACCAGCGGGCCGCGGGCACCGGGAACGGCTGCTGGTCGATGCGCTGGCCGCCGAGCCGGATGTCGAGGCGGCGCGGTTCGGCACCGTCCAGGTCGTCCAGGAGCCAGAGTTCACCGGCGGAGGAGTAGACGATCCGGGTGCCGTCACCGGACGCGTGCCGCGCGTAGAAGCCGTCGAGCGGGGTGTGCCGGCGGAGGTCGGAGCCGTCCGCGAGGGAGGAGTACAGAGCGCCGGTGCCCTCATGGTCGGAGAGGAACGCGATCCGCTCCCCCGCCCACACCGGGTACTCGATGTTGCCGTCCAACTCCTCGTGCAGGCGCGTGAATTCACCGTCGCCGTCACGGTCGATCCACAACTTGCCCGCCGTGCCGCCCCGGTAGCGCTTCCACCAGGCGGCCTCGCGGCCCATGGGGGCGGAGAGGAGGACCGTGGCCGTCTCACCGCGGGCGACGTCGCCGACCCAGCCGTACGGGAGGATCGTCGCCGGTCCGCCGTCCAGCGGGACCGAACGGGCCCAGCTGCGGCGGAGGTTGGCCTGGCCGTGGGCGCTGGTCACGAGGACCTCGCCGTCGGCGGTCCAGCCGCGCACCTGGGTGCGTGAACTGCCCCAGTACGTCAGGCGCCTGGCGGGGCCGCCGTCGACCGGGGCGGTGTGCACCTCGGGGGCGCCGTCGCGGGCGGAGGTCCAGGCGACGGTGGCGCCGTCGGGCGAGATGCGGGGGTGGGTCACCGGCACGTTCTCCGCGCTGACCCGCCAGGCCCGGCCGCCGCTGTCGAGGGACGCCAGCCACACGTCGTCCTCGGCGGTGAAGGCGACCAACTCGCCGTGCAGGTGCGGGAAGCGGAGATAGGCCTGGGCTGCGGACGCTGAGGGCTGAGTCACCTGATCAGGTTATGCATCGGTGCCATCCGCCGACAGCCCTTTGGATCACTTGCCCTCGACGGGCCAGCAGGTCGGGTCGCCCTTGCACCAGATCGTCTTGGTGACCGTGACGGTCGGCCCCGGGCCGTAGGTCAGCGTCGGGTTCGGGTTGTTCACGGACGACGGCGTCGCCGCGTTGCAGTCACCGAGCCCGGTGACGTGGAAGACCTGCTTGCCTGCCACCTTGGCGACCAGGTCGCCGCGCACACACGCGCCGTCGACGGCCCGGGTGACCTTGCCGGTGACGGTGATGTCCCGGTTGTCGCTCGTCTGCCCCTGGCAGTCGACGCTGACGACCGTGGTCTCGGTCGGCGAGGGCGTCTTCCCGGGCGTGTAGGCCTTGTTGTTGCTGCCGTAGTTGCCCGTGCAGGTCAGCCAGCGCACGCTGACATGGTCCCGCTTGAGCTCCGCGGTCGCCGTCTTGTCGGTGGTGTACGCGACGGTCGCCGAGCTGAGATCACCGGGCTGGCACGCGACGGCCCCGCCCACGGTCACCACCGCGAGCCCCGCCACAGCGGCCACCCGCCGCCCGCGCGGCCGGAGCAGGTTCCGTCTCAACACCCTCATGGGCGGCAGCCTGTCACCGTCGGAGCGCGCGCGGAAGAGCGCATACGGCCACCCGCGCGCCGGGGGCGCAGTTCCCCGGCGGACGGCCTCAGCCGCGCAGCAGCAGCCACTCCTGAAGCTCCACCACATTGCCCTCGGGGTCCTTGAGATGGGCGACCCGCATCCGGTCCGTCATCGGCGCGGGCCCGTGCAGCAGCTCCGCACCCCGGGCGGTGATCTGCCCGCAGTACCCGTCCAGGTCGTCGACGCGCAGGACGACCAGCGAGCGGTGTCCGGTCGCCAAGTCCCCCAGTTCACCCAGGACTTGGGCCATCATCGCGCGGTCCTGAAGGGCGATCCCGGCGGACCCGATCGCGGGGCTGAACTTCTCGTACGGTCCCTCGGCCGCCCCCGACTGGGGCTTCAGGCCGAGGACTTCGGCGTAGAAGCGGTAGCAGGCGGCGAAGTCGGTGACGAGCAGCCGTACTTGGGCGAGTTCCACGGCGATCCCCCCTGGTTCAGGACCAGCGTCCGGTACGGCCCAGGAGCAGGGCGGTCGCCGCGGTCCCGGCCGTCGATGTACGCAGCACGCTACGCCCGAGCCGGCAGGCCTTCGCCCCCGCGTCCTCGAAGAGGGCCAACTCCTCGGGGGAGACGCCTCCTTCGGGGCCCACGACCAGCACGATCTCGCCCTCGGCGGGGAGTTCGGCGGTGGCCAGGGGCTCGCTGCCGTAGTCGCGGTCCTCGTGGAGGACGGCGGCGAAGTCGGCTTTGGCCAGAAGTGCCGCAACCTGCTTGCTCGTTGCCGCGTCCGCGACCTCCGGGAAGCGCAGCCGGCGGGACTGCTTGCCGGCCTCGCGTGCGGTGGCCCGCCACTTGGCGAGGGCTTTGAGACCCCGGTCGCCCTTCCACTGCGTGATGCAACGGGAGGCCGCCCAGGGGACGATCGCGTCGACGCCGGTCTCGGTCATCGTCTCCACGGCCAGCTCGCCGCGGTCGCCCTTGGGGAGTGCCTGGACGACGGTGATGCGGGGCGTGGGCTCCAACTCGACGGGGAATGCGTGGAGTTCGACGATCAGGCGGTCCTTGCCCTCGACCCTGAGGACCACACCGGAGGCGCCCCGACCCTGTCCGTCCGTGAGCACGACATCCTCACCGGTCTGCAGCCGCCGTACGGAGACGGCGTGCCGTCCCTCGGGGCCGGCCACCTCGGCGACGGAGCCGGGGCCCACACCCTGGAGGGACTCGACGACGAACACCGGCGCGGTCATCGCAGCTCGCCCCCGGCCGACAACGCTGTCCGGGCGGAGGCCAGTTCGGCGACGAGTACCTCGACCAGCTGGCCGGCGGGCAGCTCGCGGGCCATGCGGTGGCCCTGTCCGGCCCACAGGGCCATGCCCTGCGGGTCGCCGGACGCGGCGGCCTGCTTGCGGAGCGGGGAGGTCAGGTGGTGGATCTCCGGGTACGCGGCGGGGGCGTACGGGCCGTGCTCGCGCATGAAGCGGTTGACCAGGCCGCGGGCCGGGCGGCCGGAGAACGCGCGGGTCAACTCGGTGCGCGTGAACAGGGGGTTGGTGAGCGCCTGCTTGTGCAGGGCGTTCGCGCCGGACTCGGAGGTGGCGAGGAACGCCGTGCCGAGCTGGGCCGCGCTCGCGCCCGCCGCGAGGGCCGCGGCGATCTGGCTGCCGCGCATCAGACCGCCCGCGGCGACGATCGGAAGGCTCACGGTCTCGCGGATCTGGGCGACCAGGGAGAGCAGGCCGATGCCGGCGCCGTCGTTCTCCGGGAGGTCGCGGTGGGTGCCCTGGTGGCCGCCGGCCTCGACGCCCTGCGCGATCACCGCGTCGGCACCGGCCCGCTCCACGGCGAGGGCCTCCTCGACGGTGGTGACGGTGACGAGGGTGAAGGTGCCGGCCCGGCGCAGCGAGTCGAGTATCTCCGGGGTGGGGATGCCGAAGTGGAAGGAGGCCACCGGCACCGGGTTGTCGAGCAGGACGGACAGCTTGGCGTCGTAACCGTCCTCACGGCCGCTGTCCGGGTCGCCGAGTTCCGTGTCGTACCAGGTGGCCTCGCCGGCCAGCTGGTGGGCGTAGACGTCGACCGCGGCCTTGTCCGCGTACTCCGGCTGCGGCATGAAGAGGTTCACGCCGAAGGGGCGGGCCGTCAGGCTCCGCAGCTGCTTGATCTCCTGGTACATGCCGTCGGCCGTTTTGTACCCGGCGGCGAGGAATCCCAGCCCGCCGGCCTCGGCCACGGCGGCCGCGAGGCGCGGGACGGAGACACCGCCCGCCATCGGGGCCTGCACGATCGGATGAGGGAAGAGATCGGTCAGTGCGGAGGACATGACGGCATGTTGTCACGTCCTCCGAACAAGTCCGAATCCGGCCTTGGCGCTGGCACATGCCAGTACTTTCAGCCGGTTCGGCGATGGGGAACGAGCCTGTTCGGAATGAAGAGAGGGTCCGGGGGCGGAAGCCCCCGGACCCTCTCAGCGACCGTTGAAAGCGTCCTTGAGGCGCGAGAACAGCCCCTGCTGCCCCGGCTGGAACGTCCCCGTGGGGCGCTCCTCGCCGCGCAGTTTCGCCAGTTCGCGGAGCAGCCGTTCCTGCTCCACGTCCAGCTTGGTCGGGGTGGTGACCTCGACGTGCACGATGAGGTCGCCCCGGCCGCCGCCGCGCAGATGTGTGATGCCGCGGGTGTGCAGCGGGATCGACTGGCCGGACTGGGTGCCCGGGCGGATGTCGACCTCCTCCATGCCGTCCAGCGTCTCCAACGGCACCTTCGTGCCGAGGGACGCGGCTGTCATGGGGAGCGTGACCGTGCAGTGCAGGTCGTCGCCGCGGCGCTGGAACATCGCGTGCGGCAGCTCGTGGATCTCGACGTACAGGTCACCGGCGGGGCCGCCGCCGGGGCCGACCTCGCCCTCGCCCGCGAGCTGGATCCGCGTGCCGTTGTCCACACCCGCCGGGATCTTGACCGTGAGGGTGCGCCGCGAGCGGACGCGGCCGTCGCCGGCGCACTCGGGGCACGGCGTCGGCACGACCGTGCCGAAGCCCTGGCACTGGGGGCAGGGGCGGGACGTCATGACCTGGCCCAGGAAGGACCGGGTCACCTGCGAGACCTCACCGCGACCGCGACACATGTCACAGGTCTGCGCGGAGGTGCCGGGGGCCGCGCCCTCGCCGTTGCAGGTGTTGCAGACGACGGCCGTGTCGACCTGGATGTCCTTCGTGGTGCCGAAGGCCGCCTCGTCCAGCTCGATCTCCAGCCGGATCATGGCGTCCTGGCCGCGGCGGGTGCGCGAGCGCGGTCCGCGCTGCGACGCCGTGCCGAAGAACGCGTCCATGATGTCCGAGAAGTTCCCGAAGCCACCGGCCCCGAAGCCCGCGCCCGCGCCGCCCGCCTGCGAGAGGGGGTCGCCGCCGAGGTCGTAGACCTGCTTCTTCTGCGGGTCCGAGAGCACCTCGTAAGCGGCGTTGATCTCCTTGAAGCGCTCCTGGGTCTTCGGATCCGGATTCACGTCCGGGTGCAGCTCGCGCGCGAGCCTACGGAAGGCCTTCTTGATCTCATCCTGCGACGCGTCGCGACGCACGCCGAGAACGGCGTAGTAGTCCGTGGCCACTTAGGACTCCGCCAGGATCTGTCCGACGTACCGTGCCACTGCGCGTACCGCTCCCATCGTTCCCGGGTAATCCATGCGGGTCGGTCCGACCACGCCGAGCTTGGCGACTGCCTCGCCGCCCGAACCGTAGCCGACCGACACCACGGAAGTGGAGTTGAGTCCCTCGTAGGCGTTCTCGTGACCGATCCGTACGGTCATGCCCGAATCCCCCGCCTCACCAAGCAACTTGAGGAGGACGACCTGCTCCTCCAGGGCTTCCAGGATGGGGCGGATAGTGAGGGGAAAGTCATGTCCGAAGCGGGTGAGATTGGCGGTGCCGCCGATCATCAGCCGCTCCTCGGTCTCCTCGACGAGGGTCTCCAGGAGGGTGGAGAGCACCGTCGCCACTGTGCCGCGGTCCTCGGCCTCGAAGGCCTCCGGCAGGTCCTGCACGAGCAGCGGCACATCCGCGAAGCGGCGCCCCGCGATCCGGCTGTTGAGCCGCGCCCGCAGATCCGCGAGCGAGGCCTCGCCGAACGGCGCCGGGCAGTCGACCATGCGCTGCTCGACCCGCCCGGTGTCGGTGATCAGCACGAGCATCACGCGCGCGGGGGCCAGCGAGAGCAGCTCCACGTGCCGGACGGTCGAGCGGGTCAGCGAGGGGTACTGCACGACGGCGACCTGCCGGGTGAGCTGCGCGAGCAGCCGTACCGTACGGCCGACGACGTCGTCCAGGTCCACGGCACCGTCAAGGAAGTTCTGGATCGCCTTGCGCTCGGGGCCGGTCATCGGCTTGACGCCGGCGAGCTTGTCGACGAACAGCCGGTAGCCCTTGTCGGTCGGGATGCGCCCGGCACTGGTGTGCGGCTGCGCGATGTAGCCCTCGTCCTCCAGGGCCGCCATGTCGTTGCGCACGGTCGCCGGGGAGACGCCGAGGCTGTGCCGCTCGGTGAGCGCCTTGGACCCGACCGGCTCCTCGGTGCCGACATAGTCCTGGACGATGGCGCGCAGCACCTGAAGCCTGCGTTCGCTGAGCATCGCGCACACCTCCAGTTCTGGTCGCCGTTTTGTTGCCGGGCTGCCCTTTCCTGGCACTCTGTGCGCGTGAGTGCCAGCGTTCCCCGGCCCAGTGTACGGCCGTGAGGTACACCCCGGGCAAGGCCGGTCCTGCGATGTCATGCCCCGAGTGCCGTCACCGTTAGCGTCGCCGTATGACGGTGACTTGGGAAGAGGCGGGGTGGGAGCGGCTGGCCGCCGGGGTGGGCCGGTGCCGGCTGCCTGGCTGGGACTGCACGGTCGGGCTGGTGATCGGCGGGGACTCGGCGCTGCTGATCGACGCGGGGTCGAGCCTGGCGGAGGGCGCGCGGTTGCGCGGACAGGCGCAGGCGCTGGCCGGGCGCCGGGTGCCGCTTCTCGCGCTCACCCACCCTCATTTCGACCATGTCTTCGGAGCGGCGGCCTTTGCCGGGGCGACGGTTTTCGTGGCCGCGGGCGCGAACGAGGTGTTCGAGAGCGGTGGGGAGGAGTTGCTGGCCGACGCGGTGCGCAACGGGCTGGACCCGGAGGCCGCGGAGAACGCGACGGACATCCTCGTACGCCCCCGCGAACCCGTGTGGGGCCCCACACTGCTCGAACTGGACGGCGGTCCGGAGGTCCAGTTGGTGGCGATGCGCGGACACACCGCCCACGATCTCGCGGTCGTGGTGCCGGGCGACCCGCCGGTCGTGTTCTGCGGCGACCTGGTCGAGGAGTCCGGCGAACCCCAGGCGGGCCCGGACGCCGTTCCGGGTCTCTGGCCGGCCGCCCTGGACCGCCTCCTCGAACTCGGCGGGGAGGACGCGGTGTACGTGCCCGGTCACGGAGCGGTGGTGGACGCGGGGTTCGTGCGGGCCCAACGGGACGCGTTGGCAACGCGTTTCGGCGTGTCGTGACGGTGGTCGCCCCGGTTCTCCTATCGTCATCCGAATGCGCCAGTACTCCGCCGACCTGACCCCGCCGTGGAAGAAGCCCAAGCCGGCCCCCGAGGTCCCCGCGGAGGCGGGCCTGGTGGTCGAGGAGCCGGGCACCGGTTTCTGCGGCGCGGTAATCCGCTGCGAGGCGGGCACGGTCACCCTGGAGGACCGCTTCGGCAAACACCGGGTGTTCCCGATGGAGCCGCGCGGCTTCCTCCTGGAGGGCCGGGTGGTCACCCTGGTGAAGCCCGTATCAAGTCCCCTACGACCCACTCGTACGGCGTCCGGTTCGGTGGCCGTCCCGGGTGCACGCGCGCGTGTGGCCCGCGCCGGGCGGATCTACGTGGAGGGCCGGCACGACGCCGAACTCGTCGAGCGGGTGTGGGGCGACGACCTGCGCATCGAGGGCGTGGTCGTCGAGTACCTGGAGGGCGTCGACGACCTCCCGTCCATCGTCGCGGAGTTCGCCCCCGGCCCGGACGCGCGGTTGGGCATCCTGGTCGACCATCTGCTCCCCGGCACCAAGGAGTGGCGCATCGCCCAGTCGGTCACCAGCGAGCACGCGTTGGTCGTCGGCCACCCGTACATCGACATCTGGGAGGCCGTGAAACCGTCCTCCGTGGGCATCGCCGCGTGGCCCCGCGTCCCCCACGGTCAGGACTGGAAGACGGGGGTGTGCCGGTCCCTGGGTTGGCCGGAAAACACCGGTGCGGTGTGGCAGGCGATTCTGGCCAAGGTGGGGTCTTACCGGGATCTGGAGCCGGAACTGCTGGGGCGGGTGGAGGAGTTGATCGACTTCGTCACGGATAGCGGTGAGGCGTGACGCTCTCGTAGGTGGCGAATTCGCCGGTGTCCAGTTCGATACCGACGGGTTCCAACGGTGTGAGGTCGCCGAACTTGGTGATCCGCCGGCACCGGTAGTCCGCGTTCTCGCCCGTGCCCGTCGGCTCGGTGAACAGGACGCACTGGGCCATGATCGGATCGATGATCAGGTACCCGGGTACCTTTGCCGCCGCGTAGATCGAGCGCTTGACGCTGTAGTCGCGATGGACGCTGTTGGTGGAGACGACCTCGACCAGCAGTGTGACGGCCTCGGCGGGCATCAGCCTTCCGTCATCGGGCCCGGTACCGCGCTCGATCACCACGAGGTCCGGCTGCGGCTCACTCGGCTCTTCGGGGATCGCCACCCGCTGCGTCTGAAGCCGTCTCCACCTCTGCCTGGGAATCTGGTCCTTAACCGTCCCCACGATCGCGTTGTGTACCAGGTCTGGGCTGGCCGTCAGCACGATCTCCCCCCGGAGAAGTTCGGCCCTCACGCCCTCAGGGGGCTCGAACTCCGCAAAGAACTCGGTGATTCGCCGGTCGCTCACAACGGCAGCCCAGGAAAGTGGATCAGCGACCGGATCGGCCTCCCGCCCCGGTTCACTCCCCCGAGTGATCAGTCCACCAGATCCCGCACCACCGCGTCCGCCAGCAGCCGCCCCCGCAACGTGAGCACGGCGCTCCCCTCCTCGTACGGCCCCGCCTCCAGCAGCCCGTCCCCCAGCGCCCGGCGCGAAGCCGCGAGCCCCTCCGGCCGGAGCAGGTCCAGGGGGGCGCCTTCGCGGAGCCGTAGCTCCAGGAGGATGCGTTCCACCCGGCGGTCCTCCGCCGAGAGGATCTCCCGGCCGGCGCCCGGGGAGCGGCCCGCCGCCAGCGCCCCCGCGTACGCCCCCGGGTGCTTGACATTCCACCAGCGGACGCCGCCCACGTGCGAGTGCGCTCCGGGGCCCGCGCCCCACCAGTCGGCGCCTCGCCAGTACAGCTCGTTGTGGAGACAACGGCCGGAATTCGACGTTGCCCAGTTGGACACCTCGTACCAGTCGAAGCCGGCCGCCGACATCACCTCGTCGGCGATGAGGTAGCGGTCGGCGTGGACGTCGTCGTCCGTCATGGGGACCTCGCCGCGGCGGATGCGGCGGGCGAGCTGGGTGCCCTCCTCGACGATCAGGGCGTAGGCGCTGATGTGGTCGGGGCCGGCGCCGAGGGCGGAGTCGAGGGAGGCGCGCCAGTCGTCGTCCGTCTCGCCGGGGGTGCCGTAGATCAGGTCGAGGTTGACGTGGTCGAAGCCGGCCGCGCGGGCCTCGGCGACGCAGGCCTCGGGGCGGCCGGGGGTGTGGGTGCGGTCGAGGACTTTCAGGACGTGCTGTTTCGCGCTCTGCATGCCGAAGGAGACGCGGTTGAAGCCGCCGTCCCGGAGAGCCGCGAGGTAGGCGGGGTCCACCGACTCCGGGTTCGCCTCCGTGGTGATCTCCGCGTCCGGGGCCAGGCCGAACTCGTCGCGGATCGCGCCCAGCATCCGTACGAGATCGGCCGCCGCGAGCAGCGTGGGCGTGCCGCCGCCGACGAAGACCGTGCGGACCGGGCGGGGGTCGTCGCCGAGGACCTTGCGGGCCAGCCGGACCTCGTCGATCAGGGTGTCCGCGTAGTTGTCGCGGGAGGCCAGCACTCCGCCCGTGCCGCGCAGCTCGGTAGCCGTGTAGGTGTTGAAGTCGCAGTAGCCGCAGCGGGTCGCGCAGTACGGGACGTGCAGATAGAACCCGAGGGGGCGGTCGGCCGATCCGGCGAGCGCCTCTGCGGGCAGGGCGCCGTCGTCGGGGACGGGATCGCCGTCGGGGAGTGCGGAAGGCATGTCCTCCATTGTCCAGCACCGGTGCGGCTTGCTGCTCCGCCTATTCCGCCTGGAGGACCAGCAGCGCCATGTCGTCCTCCGGGGGACGGTCGCCGAACTCGTGGACGAGGCGTTTGATGCGCTCCGCGATCAGCTCGGCGTTCAGGCCCGCGCACCCGGTGAGTGCGGTCGCGAGGCCGTCGCCGTCGTCGAACTGGACCGATCCGGAGCGCCGCTCGGTCACCCCGTCCGTGACGCACAACAGGCTGTCGCCGGGCCGGAGTTCGAAGGTCTCGCTGGTGAACGTCACGTCCTCGATGACCCCGAGGAGGGTCTGCGGGCGGGCTGCCGTGCCGACGCTGCCGTCCGGGCCGAGGAGCAGCGGCAGCGGGTGTCCGGCGGAGGCGAGGGTGCAGCGGACGCCGCCGTCGAAGGGGACCAGCTCGCCGTAGAGGAGGGAGAGGAAGCGGGGGCCGTCGCCGACCGGGCCCGGCATGCCGCCCGCCGCCACCATCGCGTGGGCCGCCGCGTCGGCGGCTTCGGTGGCGTCGTCGAGGAGGAGCTGGTTGAGGCGGTCGAGGACGTCGGCGACGCCGTAGCCCTCGCGGGCGAGGAGCCGTAGCCAGGGGCGGGCCAGGCCGATCACTACGGCGGCCTCGGGGCCCTTCCCCTGGACGTCGCCGAGGGCGAAGCACCAACGGCCGTCGCCGGCCGGGAACACGTCGTAGAAGTCGCCGCTGGGGCCGCCCTTGTCGCACGGTTCGTAGACGAGGGCGCTGTGCAGGCCGGGGATCTCGGCGACGGCGCCGGGCAGCAGGCCGCGCTGGAGGACGCGGCTGATGGTGGCCTGGCGGGCGTACTGGCGGGCCGCGCCGATCGCGAGCGCCACCCGGCGGCTGAGGTCCTCGACCAGGCCGGTGACCTCGTCGGGGAAGCGGGGCAGCCCGGACCGTCCGATGACGAGCGTGCCGAGCGGCCGGCCGCCCGCGATCAGGCGGTACGACAGTGCCGCGCCGTGGGTGCCGTGCGGGCCCAGCGCGTCGGCGGGCCAGGGGTAGGAGACGGGCCGCAGGGAGTCCGGCGGGCGAGGCGGGTCCTTCTCCAGGGCGCGGCGCAGTTCCTCGATGCGGTTCTCGCTGCCGTGCCAGACGCGGGCGAGGCGCGGACCGGCGCCGGCCCCGGCGCCCTCGCCCCAGCCGCCGCCGCGGCCCATCGCCTCGTCCTCCAGCCAGACAGCGCACCAGTCGGCCAGCCTCGGCACGATCAGCTGTCCGGCGAGCGCGGCGACGAGGTCCTCGTCGAGCTGTCCGGCGAGCAGGTCGGAGGCCTCGGCGAGGAAGGAGAGGGCGCCGCGGCCGAGCCAGTCCCGGTCGCGTTCGGCGCGCTGCGGTTCGGGGGCGAGGATCTCGGCGACGCGGAGGCCGCGCTCCCCGGCGTAGGTCTCCAACTCCTCGGCGGCCGGGGTGCCTTCGGCGGGCAGCCGGGCCCATACGGTCTTGACGCCGGTGCGGTAGGTGACGCCCCAGGCCTCGGCGAGCGTGGAGACGAGACGCAGGCCGCGGCCGAACTCCGGTGTCTCGTACGCCGGTTCGGCGCTGTTGTCGCGCGGGGCGCGGGAGGGGTGGTGGTCGGCGACCTCGACGACGATCGAGTCGGCGTCCTCAAGCCGGCACACCAACTCGACGTCCGTGCCCGCGTGCACGACGGCGTTGGTGACGAGTTCGCTGACGACGACCATCGCGTCGTCGGCCAGCCGGTCGGTGAGCTTCTCGGTGCCGGGCAGGCCGAGTTCGGCCCATTCGCGGAGCGCGGCGCGCACCAGGCCGCGGGCGGAACCGGGCGCGAGGGGGCTGCCGGAGAGCGTGGCGCGCACCGTCGTACGCCGGTCCGCGCCGTGGTGCGCGGGCGCATCGGAAGCACGCGAAGTGGTCTCCCGTTGCGTCGGTATGGCCCCCATGCGCAGCTCCCCGAGCAGTTCGGACGAATACGCCTCGATCGATGCGGACAGAGTGACAGACTGACCGCGGCCATAAGCGCCGAGTTACCGAAGTGGGCCGCCATGAGTGAGAACAGTGCTACGCGTGTGCTCGAAGACGGTCACAAAGACGACTGGATTCGAGCATCCGATCTCCGCCCGCTGCTCGCCGTGATGACGGCCGCACGGGACGGCAGCTTCGCGAAGGCGCCGGAGACGGGCCACGGCGTGGTGGCCGAACTGACCGCCGCCTTCAACCAGATCATGGACCGCAGCACCCACTTCAACTCCGAGACACAGCGCGTCAAACGGGAGCTGGTGCGCCACGGCCGCCTCGACGAACGCCTCTCCGCCAGCCCCGGCCAGGGCAGTTGGACCTCCCGCGTCAACGACGTCAACCAGCTCCTCGACGCCCTCGTCGCCCCGGCCGCCAACGCGACCCGCGTGCTGGACGCGGTGGCGGGCGGCGACCTGACCCAGCGGGTCGATCTGCACGACGGCAGCAGGCAGTTGCGCGGTGATCTACGACGGCTCGGCCGCGCCGTGAACAAGATGGTGGACCAACTCTCCCTGTTCACCGGGGAGGTGACCCGGGTCGCCCGCGAGGTCGGCACCGAGGGCAGACTCGGTGGCCGCGCCAAGGTGACCGGCCTGTCCGGCAGTTGGCGTGATGTGACCGAGGCGGTCAACACGATGGCGTCCCGGCTGACCGCGCAGGTGCGGGACATCGCCCTGGTGACGACGGCGGTGGCACGCGGCGACCTGACCCGTACGGTCACCGTCGAGGCGACCGGCGAACTGCTCGAACTCAAGCTCACCGTGAACACGATGGTCGACCAGCTGTCGGCCTTCGCGGACGAGGTGACGCGCGTCGCCCGCGAGGTGGGCACCGAGGGGCAGTTGGGCGGTCGCGCGCAGGTGCGGGGCGTGTCCGGGGTCTGGAAGGACCTGACCGACAACGTCAACTTCATGGCGTCGAACCTGACCTCGCAGGTCCGGAACATCGCCCAGGTGACGACGGCCGTGGCGAACGGCGACCTGTCACAGAAGATCACCGTGGACGCCCAGGGCGAGATCCTGGAGCTGAAGTCGACCATCAACACGATGGTGGACCAGCTCTCCGCCTTCGCCGACGAGGTGACGCGCGTGGCCCGCGAGGTCGGCACCGAGGGCAACCTGGGCGGGCGGGCCCAGGTGCGAGGCGTGTCCGGGGTCTGGAAGGACCTGACCGACAACGTCAACTTCATGGCGGACAACCTGACTTCACAGGTCCGGAACATCGCGCTGGTGTCCACCGCCGTCGCGCAGGGCGACCTCGGCAAGAAGATCACGGTGGAGGCCAAGGGCGAGATCCTGGAGCTGAAGTCCACGATCAACACGATGGTGGACCAGCTCTCCGCCTTCGCCGACGAAGTGACGCGCGTGGCCCGCGAGGTCGGCACGGAAGGGAACCTCGGCGGGCAGGCGCAGGTGCGGGGCGTCAGCGGGGTCTGGAAGGACCTCACGGACAACGTCAACTTCATGGCCCTGAACCTGACTTCACAGGTGCGGAACATCGCCCAGGTCACCACCGCCGTGGCCAACGGCGACCTGTCGAAGAAGATCACCGTCGACGCGCGCGGCGAGATCCTCGAACTCAAGGACACCGTCAACACGATGGTGGAGCAGCTGCGCGCCTTCGCCGACGAGGTGACCCGGGTCGCCCGCGAGGTCGGCACGGACGGCCGACTCGGTGGCCGCGCCCAGGTGTTGGGCGTCTCCGGGGTCTGGCGCGACCTGACGGACAACGTCAACTACATGGCCGACAACCTGACTTCACAGGTCCGGAACATCGCGCAGGTCGCGACGGCGGTGGCGCAGGGTGACCTGTCGAAGAAGATCGACGTGGACGCGCGCGGCGAGATCCTGGAGCTGAAGACCACCATCAACACGATGGTCGACACCCTCTCCTCCTTCTCCTCCGAGGTCACCCGGGTGGCCCGCGAGGTCGGCTCCGAAGGTCAACTCGGCGGCCAGGCACGGGTGGAGGGCGTCTACGGCACCTGGAAGCGCCTGACGACGAACGTGAACGAACTCGCGCTCAACCTCACCACCCAGGTCCGCGCGATCGCCGAGGTGGCCTCGGCGGTGGCCCAGGGCGACATGTCCCGCTCGATCACGGTGGAGACCCAGGGCGAGGTCACCGAGCTGAAGGACAACATCAACCTGATGGTGGCCAACCTCCGCGAGACGACCCGCGCGAAGGACTGGCTGGAGTCCAACCTGGCCCGCCTCGCCGCGCTGATGCAGGGGCACCGGGACCTGATGGAGGTCGCCGACCTGATCCTGCGCGAGCTGACCCCGCTGGTGAACGCGCAGTACGGGGCGTTCTTCCTGGCCGATCCCGACGAGGACAGCCTGCGAACGGCCATCCCCGCCAAGGGACTTGCCTTCATCGCCGGGTACGGGGCGGCGCAGGGCGCGACCGTGGACACGGGCGGGATGCCGGTGCACGGGCTGGTGCGGCAGGCGGCGCGGGAGAAGAAGCGGATCCTGGTGGAGGAGGCCCCGCCGGACTACATCAAGATCAACAGCGGGCTCGGGGAGGCCGCCCCGGCGAGCGTGGTCATCATCCCGATCATCTTCGAGGACAAGCTCCTCGGCGTGATCGAACTGGCCTCCTTCTCCCGCTTCTCCGACGTCCACCTCGCGTTCTTCGACCAGTTCGTGAACACCATCGGCGTCGCGATCAACACGATCATCGCCAACTCCCGCACGGAGTCCCTGCTCGGCCAGTCCCAGCGGCTGGCGACGCAGTTGCAGGAGCGTTCGGACGAACTCCAGAAGCAGCAGGCCGAGTTGCAGCGCTCGAACGCCGAACTGGAGGAGAAGGCGGCCCTGTTGGCGACCTCCTCGCAGTACAAGTCGGAGTTCCTGGCGAACATGAGCCATGAGCTGCGCACCCCGCTGAACTCGCTGCTGATCCTGGCGCGGCTGCTCTCCGACAACCCGGACGGTCATCTCTCCGGCCAGGAAGTGCAGTTCGCGACCACGATCCACCGCTCCGGCTCGGATCTCCTCCAGCTCATCAACGACATCCTCGACCTGTCGAAGATCGAGGCCGGCCGGATGGACGTACGCCCGAAGCGGCTCCCGCTCATCAAGCTCCTCGACTACGTCCACGCCACGTTCCGCCCGCTCACCCTGGACCGGGGGCTCTCCTTCGAGGTGTCGGTCGGCGACGACGTACCGCGCGAGCTGTGGTCGGACGAGCAGCGGCTCCAGCAGATCCTGCGCAACCTGCTGTCCAACGCCATCAAGTTCACCGCGAAGGGGCGGGTCGAACTCCGGGTCAACCGGGTCAAGGACCCCGAGCACCGCTACTCCGACGTCAGCGACGAGGTCATCGTGTTCGCCGTCTCCGACACCGGGATCGGGATCGCCGCCGAGAAACTCCCGGTGATCTTCGAGGCGTTCCAGCAGGCCGACGGCACGACCAACCGCAAGTACGGCGGCACGGGGCTCGGGTTGTCCATCAGCCGTGAGATCGCGGGCCTGTTGGGCGGCCGTATCGTCGCGGAGAGCGAGCCGGGGCGGGGGTCCACCTTCACTCTCTACGTCCCCGTTGTCAGCCCCGTGCACGCGGCGGGCGGCGCGGCGCTCACCGAGGACCGTGAACTGCCGCTGCTGCCCGAGCAGTTGTCCAGCGAGCCGTTCACCTCGACCGAGCCCTTCGCCTCGACCGAGGTGGACGACTCGTGGCCGACGCCCACCAAGCTGGAGGCATGGAAGGCCGGGCGGCCGGGTCAAGTGCTGCCCGGGCGGCGGGTGTTGATCGTGGACGACGACATCCGCAACGTCTTCGCGCTCACCCATGTGCTGGGCCGGGTCGGCATGCCGGTGCTCTACGCGGAGAACGGGCGTGAGGGCATCGAGACGCTGGAGCGCAACCCGGACGTCGAACTCGTGCTGATGGACATCATGATGCCGGAGATGGACGGGTACGAGACCATCGCCGCCATCCGCCGCGCGCCGCGCTGGACCGGGCTGCCCATCGTCGCGCTCACCGCGAAGGCGATGCCGGGCGACCGGGAGAAGTCCATCGCGCGGGGCGCCAACGACTACGTACCGAAGCCGGTGGATGTCGACCAGTTGCTGACGGTCGTCTGCGCACTGCTGGATCCCGAGGCCGGGGCGGGGGCCGAAACTGGGGCCGAAGTCGGGGCCGCGTCCGAGGACATCACGGTGGCGGATCCGGGTACTTCAGGGGAGACGGCGGCACCGCCGACGACTGAGTGAGGCACAGTCATCATGAGCGCTGAGGCAACGACCGACGAGCGCGCCAGCATCCTCCTGGTCGACGACATGGAGGACAACCTGGTCGCGCTGGAGGCCGTCCTGGGGTCCCTCAACGAGCCGCTGATACGGGCTCGTTCGGGCGAGGAGGCGATGAAGGCGCTGCTGCGGCAACGCTTCGCCGTGGTCCTGCTGGACATCCGGATGCCGGGCATGGACGGGTTCGAGACCGCCGCCAACATCAAGCGGCTCGACCAGACCAAGGACGTGCCGATCATCTTCCTGACGGGCACGGACTCGGATGCGGGGTATGCGTTCCGGGGGTATGCCACGGGGGCCGCGGACTATCTGACCAAGCCCTTTGATCCCTGGGTGCTGCGGGCCAAGGTGAGCGTTTTTCTCGAACTGCACCGGAAGAACCAGCTGTTGGAGCGGATGCTGGCGCGGGAGCAGGGGCAGTTCGATGAACTGGCGTTGCGGCTCAAGGAAGTTGAGGCGCGGATGGCTGCGAGTGCGGTGGATGAGGTGCGGGAACTTCGGGTTCAGGTGCGGGAGATGGGCCAGCTGGTGCGGGATATGCGGCGGCGTTAGGCCTGATGGGCCGTTGTTGTCTGCGGGTCTGTGGGGGCTTGTCGCGCAGTTCCCCGCGCCCCTGATGGGCCCCCGCGGCCCCTTCGAGGCGCGGGGGCCCATCACATGGTCATGCCTCGCGCGAACCCGCGTACATCTCGTCGATCAGGTGCTTGTACTCGCGTTCCACCACCGGGCGCTTGAGTTTGAGGCTCGGGGTGATCTCGCCGTGTTCCACGTCCAGGTCGCGCGGGAGGAGGCGGAACTTCTTGATGGTCTGCCAGCGCTGGAGGCCCTCGTTGAGTTCCTTGACGTAGCCCTCGATCATGGCGACCGTCGCGGGGGCGGCGACGACCTCGGCGTAGGACTTGCCGGCGAGGTCGTTGTCCTTCGCCCACTCCAGGATGGACGGTTCGTCGAGGGAGATGAGGGCGGTGCAGAAGTTCCGGTCGGCGCCGTGCACCAGGATGTTGGAGACGTACGGGCACACGGCCTTGAACTGGCCCTCGACCTCGGCCGGCGCGATGTACTTGCCGCCGGAGGTCTTGATGAGGTCCTTCTTGCGGTCCGTGATGCGGAGGTAGCCGTCGGGGGACAGCTCGCCGATGTCACCGGTGTGGAACCAGCCGTCCGACTCCAGGACCTCGGCGGTCTTCTCGGGCAGCCCGTGGTAGCCCTCCATGATGCCGGGGCCGCGCAGCAGGATCTCGCCGTCGTCCGCGATGCGCACCTCCGTGCCGGGCAGCGGCTTGCCGACCGTGCCGGTGCGGTAGGCCTCGCCGGGGTTCACGAAGGAGGCCGCGGAGGACTCGGTCAGGCCGTAGCCCTCAAGGATGTGGATGCCGGCGCCGGCGAAGAAGTAGCCGATGTCGGGCGCGAGCGCGGCCGATCCGGAGACGCAGGCGCGCAGCTTGCCGCCGAAGGCCTCGCGGATCTTCGCGTAGACCAGCGCGTCGGCGACCTTGTGCTTGGCGGCGAGGCCGAAGGGCGCGGTGGCCGTGCCGGTGCGGCGGAAGTTGTCCTGGGTGACCTTGGCGTACTCGCGGGCGACCTCGGCGGCCCACTGGAAGATCTTGTACTTGGAGGCGCCGCCCGCGCGTGCCTTGGCGGCGACGCCGTTGTAGACCTTCTCGAAGATGCGCGGGACGGCCGCCATGTACGTCGGCTGCACGATCGGCAGGTTCTCGATGATCTTGTCGACGCGGCCGTCCACGGCGGTGACGTGCCCGATCTCGATGTGCCCGGACGTGAGCACCTTGCCGAAGACGTGGGCGAGCGGCAGCCACAGGTACTGGACGTCCTCGGGGCCGAGCAGTCCGGTCGCGGCGATGGCCTTCGCGAGGTACGACCAGTTGTCGTGCGGGAGCCGAACTCCCTTGGGGCGGCCGGTCGTTCCCGAGGTGTAGATGATCGTCGCGAGCTGGTCCTTGGTGATGGCCCCGACCCGCTCCTTGATCAGGTCCGGGTTCTTCTCCAGGTACGCGGCACCGCGCTGCTCCAGCTCGGCGAGGGTCAGCACCCAGTCGCCTTCGTCGGCTCCGGTCTCGACGCCGGTCGGGTCGATGACCACGACGTGCGTCAGCTCGGGCAGGTCGGCGCGCTTCTCCCGCGCCTTGGCGAGCTGCGCCGCGTCCTCCGCGATGAGGACCTTGCTGCCGGAGTCGGCGAGGATGAACGTCGACTCGTCGGCGTTGGTCTGCGGGTACACCGTGGTCGTGGCGGCGCCGGCGCACAGGATGCCCAGGTCGGCGAGGATCCACTCGACGCGGGTGGCGGAGGCGAGCGCGACGCGCTCCTCGGGCTGTACGCCGAGTTCGATCAGCCCGGCCGCGATCGCGAAGACCTGCTCGGCGGCCTGGGCCCAGGTCAGCGACTTCCAGTCGTCGGGGCCCGCACCGGAGGCCGCCGGTACCGGGTAGCGGTAGGCCTCGGCGTCCGGCGTGGCCGCCACGCGCTCCAGGAAGAGGCCCGCCACGGACGGCGGACGGTTCTCGATCAGGGTCTGTGTGTCGCTCACGACATCCTCCGGGCCCGCGACAGTGCGGCTGGACCATTGCTGCGGCTGTTGTTTAACTCGCGAGTAACTATCGAGCAGTGATCAGAGTAAGCCGCGACCGGCCGGTGCGTAAGGGGCGGTGGACGGTCACTTCGAACAGAGCCATGACCACTTCGTACAGAGCCAAGGCATAGGGCCCGCCGCGCGAAAGCGCAACGGGCCCCATGAATCGCCGCTACTTCTTGCCCTTGGCTCCGGGACCGCTGTCGTCGCTGGACAGCACCGCGATGAAGGCCTCCTGGGGAACCTCCACGGAACCCACCATCTTCATCCGCTTCTTGCCCTCCTTCTGCTTCTCCAGCAGCTTCCGCTTACGGGAGATGTCACCGCCGTAGCACTTGGCGAGGACGTCCTTGCGGATGGCGCGGATGGTCTCGCGGGCGATGACCCGGGAGCCGATGGCGGCCTGGATGGGCACCTCGAAGGCCTGCCGCGGGATGAGTTCCCGCAGCTTGGCGACCAACCGCACGCCGTACGCGTATGCCGCGTCCTTGTGCGTGATCGCCGAGAAGGCGTCCACCTTGTCGCCGTGCAGCAGGATGTCGACCTTGACCAGGCTGGAGTCCACCTCGCCGGTGGGCTCGTAGTCGAGCGAGGCGTAGCCGCGGGTCTTGGACTTCAGCTGGTCGAAGAAGTCGAAGACGATCTCCGCGAGGGGGAGCGTGTAGCGGATCTCGACCCGGTCCTCGGACAGGTAGTCCATGCCGAGCAGGGTGCCGCGCCGGGTCTGGCACAGCTCCATGATCGAGCCGATGAACTCCGACGGCGCGAGGATCGTCGCGCGCACGACGGGCTCGTAGACCTTGTCGATCTTTCCCTCGGGGAACTCGCTCGGGTTGGTGACGATGTGCTCGCTGCCGTCCTCCATGTCGACCCGGTACACCACGTTCGGTGCGGTCGCGATGAGGTCGAGCCCGAACTCGCGCTCCAGCCGCTCCCTGATCACGTCCAGGTGCAGCAGCCCGAGGAAGCCGACGCGGAAGCCGAAGCCCAGCGCCGCCGAGGTCTCCGGCTCGTAGACGAGCGCGGCGTCGTTGAGCTGGAGCTTGTCGAGGGCCTCGCGCAGCTCCGGGTAGTCGGACCCGTCCAGCGGATACAGGCCCGAGAAGACCATCGGCTTGGGGTCCTTGTACCCGCCGAGCGCCTCGGTCGCGCCCTTGTGCAGGGTGGTGATCGTGTCACCGACCTTGGACTGGCGGACGTCCTTCACACCGGTGATCAGATAGCCGACCTCGCCGACCCCGAGCCCGTCCGCGCCGAGCATCTCCGGCGAGTTCGTCCCGATCTCCAGCAGCTCGTGCGTGGCGTTCGTGGACATCATCCGGATCTTCTCGCGCTTGGTGAGCAGTCCGTCGATGACCCTGATGTACGTCACGACACCGCGGTAGGAGTCGTAGACCGAGTCGAAGATCATGGCGCGGGCGGGCGCGTCCGCGTTCCCGACCGGCGCCGGGACCTCCTTGACGACCTTGTTCAGCAGGACGTCGACACCGATACCGGTCTTCGCGGACACCCGCAGCACGTCGTCGGGGTCGCACCCGACGAGGTTGGCCAGCTCCTCCGCGAACTTCTCGGGCTGCGCGGCCGGCAGGTCGATCTTGTTCAGTACGGGGATGATCGTGAGGTCGTTCTCCATCGCCAGGTAGAGGTTGGCGAGGGTCTGGGCCTCGATGCCCTGGGCGGCGTCCACGAGCAGCACGGTGCCCTCGCAGGCGGCGAGCGACCGCGAGACCTCGTACGTGAAGTCGACGTGTCCCGGGGTGTCGATCATGTTGAGGATGTGGGTACTGCCCTTGTCGGCCCCCTCGGTGGGGGCCCACGGCAGACGCACCGCCTGGGACTTGATCGTGATGCCACGCTCGCGCTCGATGTCCATGCGGTCGAGGTACTGAGCACGCATCTGCCGGCTGTCGACCACTCCGGTCAGCTGGAGCATCCGGTCGGCGAGCGTGGACTTGCCATGGTCGATGTGCGCGATGATGCAGAAATTGCGGATCAGCGCCGGGTCGGTACGGCTCGGCTCGGGCACATGGCTGGGGATCGCGGGCACGCAGGGTCCTGATTCTTGAGGCGTCCGCAGTGTCTGCGGTCTCGGGTCGGATCGATACGTAGCTTCCATCGTCCCACGCGTGGGAGGTGCGGTCCGGTTTGGGCCGATGCGGGTGGGTGGGTGTGGGTGGGGGGTGTGGGATTCGGGGTCGGTTTCGGGGCCAGTTCGGGGTGGGCTGGGGGTGGGATTGGTGCCAGTTCGGGGTGAACTGGGAGTGGGATTGGGGCTCTGGGGCTGCTCTGGAAGTGGTTCGGGTGGGCTTGCGGTTCCTCTGCGAGTGGCTCGGGCGGGCTTCTCGGGCGGGCTTGAGGCCTCCTCGGCGAGCGGCTCGGGTAGGCCTGCGGGCTGCTCGGAGGGCGGCTTGGGTGGGTAGGCCCGGGGTTGCTCGGGAGCGGTTCGGTCAGGTCTGGGGACCTGCTCGGGGTCTGCTTGGGCTCGGCAGGTGAGGAGGGCCGTCCGTTTTGTCACGGCACGGGACGGTAACCGATGGCCCCTCGGCGACCGGTTTGGGTGGGCCGGTGGGCGGCTGGTAGCCTGGGTAGCTGTGTCTCATGCCCTCTCGGCGCGAGGCGCAACCCAAGGAAAATCATCGGCCCGGGACCCGTGCGGCCCCGTGCCAGAACCTGCAAAGGCTCATTCGTGGCGAACATCAAGTCCCAGATCAAGCGGATCAAGACCAACGAGAAGGCTCGGCTGCGCAACAAGGCCGTCAAGTCCTCCCTGAAGACCGCGATCCGCAAGGCCCGCGAAGCCGCTGCCGCGGGTGACGTCGAGAAGGCCACCGAGTACCAGCGCGCTGCCGCGCGTCAGCTCGACAAGGCCGTCGCGAAGGGCGTCATCCACAAGAACCAGGCCGCCAACAAGAAGTCGGCGCTTGCTTCCAAGGTCACCGCGCTCCAGGGCTGATCCTCCGCACTTGCCTCGGCCCGCGCTCGCGCGGACCGGACCAGTAGCAATCCACCGTGAGGACAACGTCGAGCCCTCTACCTCGATTCACGGACAGACATCGTGGTCGCCACGCCACGTACAGTGCCCCCGGACCCACTTCGGGGGCATTGCTGTTTCCCCGTCCCCATCCCCGTCCCGTCTCGCCGTATCTCCCCGCGCTGTCCCGCACCTTGGGCAGAGTCGCCAAGGCCGGTCCGGCGGAGCAGGTCGCAGGAAATCGGCGGTACCCGATTCGCGCCGCCGGCGACACCGCAGACGGCCATGCCACACCCCGCCCGCGGCATGGTCCGCCGTGTCGGCAACCCTGCGGGGTAATACGTCCAGGGTCTGGCCAGCGGATCAGGTCGGAGGACAACGCCGCAGGTGTGCGTGCCAGACCCCGCGTGTCCGGCGTGATCCGCCCGGACAGGTCCTAGGCCTGACCCCGCGACCGGGCCGCCCGGGCGATCGCTACGACCGCCTTCTCCAACGCGTACTCCGGATCGTCCCCACCGCCCTTCACTCCCGCGTCCGCCTCGGCCACCGCCCGCAGCGCGACGGAGACCGCGTCCGGTGTCCACCCCCGCATCTGCTGCCGTACCCGGTCGATCTTCCACGGCGGCATCCCCAGCTCACGCGCCAGATCCGCCGGCCGTCCCCCGCGCGCGGACGACAGCTTCCCGATCGCCCGCACCCCCTGCGCCAACGCGCTGGTGATCAGCACCGGCGCCACCCCGGTGGACAACGACCACCGCAGCGCCTCCAGCGCCTCCGCCGCCCGCCCCTCCACGGCCCGGTCCGCGACCGTGAAGCTCGACGCCTCGGCCCGCCCCGTGTAGTACCGCCCGACGACCGCCTCGTCGATGGTCCCCTCGATGTCGGCGACCAACTGGGAGACAGCGGACGCCAGTTCGCGCAGATCACTGCCGAGGGAGTCGACCAGCGCCTGACAGGCCTCCGGCGTGGCCGACCTCCCGGTCGCCCGGAACTCACCCCGCACGAACGCCAACCGGTCCGCCGGCTTCGTCATCTTCGGGCAGGCCACCTCCCGCGCCCCGGCCTTGCGCGCGGCATCGAGCAGCCCTTTGCCCTTGACCCCGCCGGCGTGCAACAGCACCAGCGTGATCTCCTCGGCGGGCGCCCCGAGATACGCCTTCACGTCCTTGACCGTGTCCGCGGACAGATCCTGCGCGTTGCGTACGACCACGACCTTGCGCTCCGCGAAGAGCGACGGGCTGGTCAACTCGGCGAGCGTGCCGGGCTGCAACTGGTCCGAAGTCAGGTCACGTACGTCCGTGTCGGCGTCGGAGGCCCTGGCAGCGGCCACCACCTCCCGCACGGCACGGTCGAGCAGGAGGTCCTCCTGGCCCACGGCAAGCGTCACCGGAGCGAGAGGGTCGTCATTCGCAGTCTTCCTGGCCATCCCGTAAAGCATCGCACGCGCCACTGACAACGCGTCCCGCGTGCCGGGGTCGGGCGGGGGTGCGGGTTCGGGTTCGGCGCGGGTTCAGGTGCGGTGCGGGTTCAGGTGCGGTGCGGGTTCGGCGCGGGTGCGGGTCCGGGTACAGGTGCGGTGCGGGTGCGGGTCCGGGGGCGGGTCCGGCCGTAGAACCTGCCGCCGCTACGGCTCCTCGCGCCAGCCATCCCACTCCCCCGCGAACGCGTCCAGCTCCGCGGGGTCGAGCCGCCCGTCCTCGTCGCGCAGAACGAGCAGCCACTGCGCGTCCTCGGCATCGTCCTCACCGGCCAGCGCGTCCCGCACCAATCGCGGTTCCTCGTCGAGCGCGAACCGCTCCCCGAGCATCTCCGCCGCCTCCTGGGCCGCGTCACGGTCGGGCAGCACCAGCACATGTCTCACATCGCTCACGGGGACATTTTCTCCCCATGCCCCCGCACCTCCGGAACCGACCCCAACTCGATCCCGAACTGCTCCCGGTACAGCGCCAACACCTCCTCGTCCGTGGTCAGTTCACGTACGTCCCGCGTCCCCTCCCCGCTGGTCGTCGTGAGGGTCCGGCCGGCGAGCGTGATCCTCCCGCCGTCCTCCAGGAGCCGTGAACAGACCAGCGACCGGGTGAAGTGGGAGGCCGGTGACGTGCTGTGCCACCACGCCCCGGCCACGAAGTCGGCGAGCACCCGGGGCCGCACCTCCAGGCGGTACTCGGGCCCTCCGTTCCGCGCCACGTCCAGGTCAGCCGCCTCCCCCGAAACCGCACCCGCTCCGGACTCCCCGCTCCGCACCCCAGCCGCATCCGGTCCCGACGCGACGACACTGAACGTGCCGCCAGGATCCTCCTGCTCACCCCGCTCCTCGAAGGCCAGCGGATAGTGACTGTGCGTCCCGAACCCCACATCGGCCAGCCACGCACCCCCATCCACCGTCCGCACCCGCAGCGCGAGATGGTCGTACGGAATCCCCGTCCGCCCCTCGTCCCCGTACACCCGCGCCGCGAGCAACACGACCTCGAAGCCGAGCGCGGTGAGCAACGCGCCGAACAATCCGTTCAGTTCGTAACAGAACCCGCCCCGGCCCGCGCCCACCACCTTGTCCAGCAGCCGGTTCTCCTCCAGCACGATCTCCTCTCCCAGATGGATCGACAGATTCTCGAACGGCACGGTCTGCAGATGGCGCAGATGCAACTCACGCAGAACATCGACGGTGGGCGACGCCGGGTGCTGGACTCCCAGTCGGCGGAGATAGGCATCAACCTGTGCGGGATTCATGCCTTCAGTCTCGCGCCACCCGCAGCCCGTCTCCTTCCCCACTCACCGCCAACGCCCCGTCCACATCCGTCCGCAGGACCACCGCGCCCATGGCCCGCAGCGCCCCGACCGTGCTGGGGGCGGGGTGCCCATAGGTGTTGTTCTCTCCACAAGAGATCAACGCCAGCCTCGGGGCCACCCTGCGTATCAGGTCCGGGTCTTGATAAGCCGAGCCATGATGAGCGACTTTGAGCACGTCCACGCCTGCCTGCAACGCAGCCGCCGGTGACCTCAACAGCTCCTGCTGGGCCGGGGGTTCGAGGTCCCCGAGCAGCAGCAGTCGCAGCCCGGCGGTCCGTACCAGCAGGGCGACGCTCGCGTCGTTCGGCCCGTCCGGGTCCGGCGCCGGGCGCGGTGGGGGCCACAGCACCTGCCAGGACAGCGGGCCGGTGCGTCGCTGTTCCCCGGCTACGGCCCGGGTGATCGGGATGTGCCGTTCTGCCGCCGCCCTCTGCACGAACTCGACCTGTTCCGCAGGCTCTTCGAAGGATGTCGTCTCGATCGCGCCCACCGAGCGGCCCCGCAGCACCCCGGGCAGTCCCGCTACGTGGTCGGCGTGGAAGTGGGTGAGCACGACGAGCGGAATCCTGGTGATACCGAGCGTGCGCAGACACTGGTCGACCAGCTTCGGATCGGGTCCGGCATCCACGACCACGCCGGTGCCCTTGCCCGCGGCCAGCACTGTCGCGTCGCCCTGACCGACATCACACATGGCGAATCTCCAACCCGGCGGCGGCCACCCTGTGATCACCCGGGTCAACGGCGCCGGCGCCACCACGATCAGCACCAGCAACAACCCGCAGGCGCCGCACAACCAGGGGTGCTTCAACAGTCGCCGCCCGACCAGCACCAAGGCCGCGACAGCGAGCGCGAGCAACAGTGCCCCGGTCCAACTGCCCGGCCAGTCCACTCCCCCACCGGGCAGCGCCGCGCCGGTCCGGGCGACGTCCGCGATCCATCCGGCGGGCCAACTCGCGCCCCAGGCAAGGACCTTGGCCACCGGCATCGCCAGCGGTGCCGTCGCCAGCGCGGCGAAGCCCAGCACCGTGGCCGGTGCGACGGCGATCTCCGCGAGCAGGTTGCACGGCACGGCCACCAAGCTGACCCGCGCCGACAGCACGGCCACGACCGGCGCGCACAGCGCCTGCGCGGCAGCGGCGGCCGCCAGCGCCTCCGCCAGTCGCGGCGGAACCCGGTGCCGTCGCAGCGTCTCGCACCAGCGCGGCGCGAGCGTGAGCAGGGCGCCGGTGGCCAGCACGGAGAGCAGGAAGCCGTAGCTCCGGGCCAGCCACGGGTCGTAGAGCACCAGCAGCAGTACGGCCGTCGCCAGGGCCGGGATCAGTGATCTGCGGCGGCCGGTCGCCAGGGCGAGCAGCGCGACGGCACCGCAGGCCGCGGCCCGCAGCACGCTCGGGTCGGGGCGGCACACGACGACGAACCCGAGGGTGAGGACCCCGCCGAGCAGTGCGGTCGCCCGGAGGGAGATGCCCAACCGCGGTGCCAGACCCCGGCGTTCGATGTGCTGGGCGAGACCGGGCGGTCCGATGAGGAGGGCGAGCAGGATGGTGAGGTTGCTTCCGGAGACGGCGAGGGTGTGCGCGAGGTCCGTCTCCTTGAACGCCTGGTCCAACTCGGGTGTGATCCGCGCGGTGTCCCCGACGACCAGCCCCGGCAGCAATGCCCGAGCGTCCGCCGGCAACCCGTCGGTGGCCTCGCGCAACCCGGCCCGCAACCGCCCCGCGAACCGCTGCGCTCCGGACGGTTCCCCCACGACCTCCGGCACCGGCTGGTTCCGTACCCGCAGCACGGCCGCGACACGGTCCCCGCCCGTCAGCGAGGGCGCCAACCGCGCGGTCACCTTCACCCGCGTCGACGGAAGCAGCCCGAGCCAGGGCGAACGCTCCGGCCCGCCACCGGAACCCCGTGCCCCGCCCGCGCCCTTGGAGGACAAACCCGGGTCGACGATCAACAGCACCGGCGCCCGCGTCTCCACGACCGTCCCGTCCAACTCCTCGACCCGCCGCACCTCGGCGTCGACCAGCACGGAGACCGGAGCCGCGTGATCCCCGCTGACCCGGGGCCGGGTCAACCGCGGATCGGAACCGAGCTCCACCTCCGCGGTCACGGTCGCGTACTCCCGCGCCAACTCGGGCGCCGGCCCACGCCGCAGATCCGCCCCGTGCAGCCCGGCGGAGGCGGCAGCCGCGGCGATGGCAAGGAGCAGGGCGGCGATCGAGACCCGGGGCCATGCGGCCTGCCGCCATGAGCGTGCGGGGCGGACTCCCTCCGGTGAGAGGTCAGGGTGAGCGTCCAGCTGTGATGGGGCGTGGCTGCCGCCTGCCTCTGCCCCTGCCCTTGCCCCTGCCCTGTCCCGTCGCCGCGTCACCAGCAACAGCACGAGCGCCACGGCCAGCGAGGCGACGGCGACTCCTGTGACCCAGCCCGGTGACGCGTCCAGCGCCAGTGCCGCCGTCGCCCAGGCCGCGAGTGCGGGCGGTACGAGTCGTAGGTCTGTCGGTCCTTCCTGTTGGGGGTGTGCGGCACCCCGCCGACTTCCGGAGTCGGCGTGCACGGTTCGGCGGGCCGGCGAGGAGACGTCGTCCTGTGCTGTACGGCGAGGCCTCGCGGGCTCGGGCGGATCGTCGTGGACGCGGGTCATGGCTGTACCAGGTCCCGCAGATCGGCGAAGCGGCGGTCACCGATGCCGTTGACCTGACGCAGCTCGTCCACCGAGCGGAAACCGCCGTGCTGGGTGCGGTAGTCGATGATGTGTTGGGCCAGTACCGGGCCCACGCCGGGCAGGGTGTTGAGCTGGTCCGCGGTGGCCGTGTTGAGGGAGACCGGAGCAGTCGGAGCGGCTCCGGCAGCCGAGCCAACCGCTCCCCCCGTGTTCGCACCGCCCGCCGCACCAGGCGCCGCCGCAGGAGCCGAACCGCCGACCACGATCTGCTCCCCGTCCACGAGGAACCGAGCCCGGTTGAGCCCCTCGGTGTTAGTACCCGGACGCACCCCACCCGCCGCCCGCAACGCATCGGTCACCCGTGAACCGGCCGGAAGCCGATGAACCCCGGGCTCCCGGACCTTGCCACTGACGTCCACGACGATCTCGGTACCGGCCGCACCCGAAGCACCCCGCGCTCCGACCGACGAGGCACGCGGCCCGACGCCCTTGCCCGCCGCCGCACCCCCGCTGCCATCCTTGCCTCCACCCCCTTCTCCGTAGGGAGCCGCCGCCCCCACCACCTCCGGTGCGCGAACGGGCTGGGCCCGGCCCACCCAGAAGTGCTGCACGGCGAAGACCGCGGCCACGACGAGCACTACACCGAGCGCGACCACGTTCCGCCGCTCCAACCCACACCGCGTCTGCACCCACACCGGCATCCGCTCCCGCAGAGCGACCCCGACCCGCTCCCGCCAGGCACCGGCCGCACGATCCCGCCCGATGCCGACCTCTCCGGTACCGCCGAACTCCCCAGCGCCACGCGCCGGTTCAGCCCGTCCGACCCGTCCGACCCGTCCGACCCGTCCGACCCGTCCGACGTACGAGAAGCCATCAGGCTCCAGGGCAACACGCACGGGCGAACCCACCCGGACCACCCGCTGCCCCGACCCCAACCCCTCCCCTGACATCGGCTCCGGCTCCGGCTCCGGCTCCGGCTCCCGAACAGCCCACGGCCCGGCATCAACAGGCGCCGGAAAACGAAGCCCCGCCGCCCTCACCACTGGCGGAACAGCCCGCCCCCTCGCCTCACTCGCGGGCGGGCCAAGAGCCCCCGCGAGTTGGCCCACCGGCGCAGGAGAACTCGCCATAGCCTCGGCCCCCGGCGGAACAGGAAGCCCCACACCCTCGCCCACCACCAGAAGAGCCCGCCCCGCCCTCTCCCCTACCGGCGCCCCAGAGCCCCCACTCCCGCCCTCACCCGGCGGCCCGTTCCCCAACTCCCCCCGCTCCCCGGCACGTTCACCACCTTCGCCACGTTCGCCAAAGAGCAGTTCCGCCCGTCGCCGAAGTTCCTCCGCCGAAGCCTGACGCTGCGCCCGCCCCCGTGCGGGCGCGCGGCGATGCCGAGTTCGGCTGTCGGAGGACGGGGCGCGGCCCGGGCCGCTGGTCGCAGTCGCTGAGCGTGAGCGTGATCGAAGTGCCATGCGCCGAGGATCGGACATTCCGCGACTTGGTGATGATCTTGGTCAATTCCCGGGGACGACCGCCCAGTTGTGGATAACTCCGTCACCCGAACGAGCGCCACCAGCCCCGGCAGACCCCGTCACCGAGGCGAAACCACAGCCCCCAACAACCCAGGCCCGGTATGCGCCCCGATCACCGCCCCGACCTCACTCACATGCAGATCGGCCAGCCCCGGCACCCGTGCCCGCAACCGATCCGCGAGCGCCGACGCCCGCTCGGGCGCGGAGAGATGGTGAACGGCGATGTCGACCTGCGCACTGCCCGCCCGGTCCGCCGCGAGTTCCTCAAGACGGGCGATCGCCTTCGACGCCGTCCGTACCTTCTCCAGGAGTTCGATGCGCCCACCCTCCAGCTGAAGCAGCGGTTTCACGGCGAGCGCGGAGCCCAACAGGGCCTGTGCCGCGCCGATTCGGCCGCCCCGGCGCAGATAGTCGAGGGTGTCGACGTAGAAGTAGGCGGAGGTGCCGGCGGCCCGCTTCTCCGCGGCCGTGACCGCCTCGTCCACCGTGCCGCCCGCCTCCGCCGTCTCGGCCGCGGCGAGTGCGCAGAAGCCGAGCGCCATCGCGACCATCCCGGTGTCCACGACTCGCACCAGCACCGGTGCCTCCCGCGCGGCGACGACCGCCGCGTCGTAGGTGCCCGAGAGTTCGGCGGAGAGGTGGAGGGAGACGATGCCGGTGGCGCCGGACTCGGCGACCTTGCGGTAGGTCTCCGCGAAGAGCTGGGGGCTGGGGCGCGAGGTGGTGACCGGGCGGCGCTTCTGCAGGGCCTGGGCCAGGGAGCGGGTGGAGATCTCGGTGCCTTCTTCGAGCGCCCGGTCACCTAGGACCACGGTCAATGGCACCGCTGTGATGCCGTGGCGCTCCATCGTCAGCGGCGGCAGGTAGGCCGTTGAATCGGTGACGATCGCGACATGGCGGGACATGAGCTGGAGGTTACCTGCCGTAGCGGCCGGGCGGCAGCCCGACCCCTTTCACCTGGGCCGGAACCGGCCGGATCACACCATGCCGAACGCTCGCACCATGTCGAACGCTCACACCGTGCCGCGCCCGCACACCGTGCCGCCCGATCAAGTCGTGCTCTCGGGGCGGGATTTCTTCTGCCAGGGGTAGGTGGGGCGCCGTCCCGGCGGGGTGATGGCGGACGGGGCCGGTTCCTCGGCGGACGGGCGGGAGCGCGGGGGCTCCGGCCAGGTCTGCCGATCCGCCGTGGCGTCGGCGGGCGGGGCGTCCGGCCACGGGGACGATGCGGGTTCGGCCTTCGTCCAGTGCCGCAGGGCACCGGCCTCCATGTCTATCTGGGCGCTCAGCGTGTCCAGGTCGTCCTCCGCGAAGCGCCCGGCGCGGTCGCGGGCCGCCCAGCGCAGCGAGTCCGCCGACTTCGTGATGCGCTCGGTGCGCTCGCGCAGGGCGGGCAGCCGCTCGGCGAGTGTCCTGCGGTCCGGCTCGGACTCCAGGCGCCTGAGCTCGCCGTCGAGTTCACGGCCGTGCGCGCTGAGCCGCTGGAAGAGGCCCAGGGACTCCTTGAGCGACTCGTCCTCGGGCACGCCCGCGTGCAGCGCGTCCTGGGTCGCGCGCATCGACGTGCGCAGCGCGAGCCGGAGTTGGGCCACCTGTCCCTGCGGGCCGGGCTGGGCGAAGGACTTGGCGCGCAGGGTGTGGTCCTCGACCGAGCGCCGGGCCTGCGCGACCGTGCGGTCGACACCACGCTTGGCCGCACCGACCGCCTTGACCGCCGCGTAGCCGCCTACGACCACGAACAGCAGGAAGAGAAGGGCGAAGACTGTGATCACGGCTTCCAACACTCCTCCACCGGCTCCGGGCGGCATACGCCGCGCCGCTCTTCAACGGTAAACGCAACGGGCAGGTCCGGAGTTCCACAGGAACCCTGGACCTGCCCGTAGGGGACTACCCCGAGACAGCCGCCCCGGCGCGTCAAAAAGACCGTGCCGACAACAACTACCGACTACGTCTACGCCGGAACGATGTTCACCAGCTTCGGCGCCCGCACGATGACCTTGCGGATGCCCGCGCCGTCCAGCGCGGCGACGACCTTCTCGTCGGCCAGCGCGACCTTCTCCAGCTCGGCGTCGGAGATCGACGGCGACACCTCCAGCCGCGCCTTGACCTTGCCCTTGATCTGCACGACGCAGGTCACGCTCTCGTCCACGACGTACACCGGGTCGGCGACCGGGAAGTCCTGGTGGACGACCGTGTCGGTGCGGCCCAGCTTGCGCCACAGCTCCTCGGCGACGTGCGGGGCCAGCGGCGCGACCAGCAGCACCAGCGACTCGGCGACCGAGCGCGGCACGGCGCCGCCCGCCTTGGTCAGGTAGTTGTTCAGCTCGGTGACCTTGGCGATCGCGGTGTTGAACCGCAGGCCCTCCAGGTCCTGGCGCACCCCGTCGATCGCCTTGTGCAGGGCCCGCAGGGTGTCCTCATCGGGCTCGGTGTCGACGACCGTGACCTCACCGGTCGTCTCGTCGACGACGTTGCGCCACAGCCGCTGCAGCAGCCGGTACTGGCCCACCACCGCGCGCGTGTCCCACGGCCGGGACACGTCCAGCGGGCCCATGGCCATCTCGTACAGGCGCAGGGTGTCGGCGCCGTACTCGTCGCAGATCTCGTCCGGAGTGACCGCGTTCTTCAGGGACTTGCCCATCTTGCCCAGCAGCCGGGAGACCTTCTCACCCTGGTAGTAGTAGGCGCCGTCGCGCTCCTCCACCTCGGCGGCCGGCACCGGGAAGCCCCGGCTGTCCCGGTAGACGTAGGCCTGGATCATGCCCTGGTTGAACAGCTTGTGGAACGGCTCCGGGGACGAGATGTGCCCCAGGTCGAACAGCACCTTGGACCAGAAGCGGGCGTACAGCAGGTGCAGTACGGCGTGCTCGGCGCCGCCGACATACAGGTCGACGCCGCCGTGGGGCATGCCCGCGCGGGGCCCCATCCAGTACTGCTCGATGGCCGGGTCGACCAGCTTCTGGTCGTTGTGCGGGTCCAGGTAACGCAGTTCGTACCAGCAGGAACCGGCCCAGTTCGGCATGGTGTTGGTCTCGCGGCGGTACTTCTGGGGGCCGCGGCCGTCGCCCAGGTCCAGGGTGACGGCGACCCAGTCCTCGTTGCGGGACAGGGGCGTCTCCGGGGACGTGTCCGCGTCGTCCGGGTCGAAGGTGCGCGGCGAGTAGTCCTCGACCTCCGGCAGCTCCAGGGGCAGCATCGACTCGGGCAGCGAGTGCGCGATGCCGTCCTCGTCGTAGACGATCGGGAACGGCTCGCCCCAGTAGCGCTGGCGGCTGAACAGCCAGTCGCGCAGGCGGAAGTTGACGGTGCCCTCGCCGATGCCCTTGCGGGCCAGCCACTCCGTGATGCGGGCCTTGGCCTCGGCGACGGGCAGGCCGTCCAGGGAGATGTCGTCGTTCGAGGAGTTGATGATCTTCGCGTCATAGGACCCGAAGGCGTCCTCCCACGTGGACGTGTCCGTCCCGCGGCCGTCGGTCGGCTCGACGATGCAGGTGATCGGCAGCTCGAAGGCGCGCGCGAAGTCGAAGTCGCGCTGGTCGCCCGCCGGGACGGCCATGATCGCGCCGGTGCCGTAGCCCATCAGTACGTAGTCGGCGATGAAGACGGGCAGCCGCTCGCCGTTGACCGGGTTGGTCGCGAACGCGCCGGTGAAGACGCCGGTCTTCTCCTTGGCCTCGGTCTGCCGCTCCACGTCGGACTTGGTGCCGGCCTGCGCGCGGTACGCGGCGACGGCCTCCGCCGGGGTGGCGTGCCCCCCGGTCCACGCGTCGCGCGTGCCCTCGGGCCAGGCGGCCGGTGTGACCGTGTCGACCAGCGGGTGCTCGGGCGCCAGCACCATGTAGGTCGCGCCGAACAGGGTGTCGGGGCGGGTGGTGAAGACGGTGATGTTCTCGCCGTCCACGGGGAAGTCGACGCGGGCGCCCTCGGAGCGGCCGATCCAGTTGCGCTGCTGCAGCTTGATGGCCTCGGGCCAGTCCAGCTCCTCCAGGTCCGCCAGCAGCCGGTCGGCGTAGGCGGTGATGCGCATGTTCCACTGGCGCAGCTTGGCCTTGAAGACGGGGAAGTTGCCGCGCTCGGAGCGGCCGTCGGCGGTGACCTCCTCGTTGGCCAGGACGGTGCCCAGGCCGGGGCACCAGTTGACGGGCGCGTCGGAGGCGTACGCCAGGCGGAACTCGCCCAGGACGTCGGCACGTTCGGTGGCGCTCAGCTCGGGCCACGCGCGCGTGTGCCCCGGTACGGCACGCTCACCGGTCTCGAACTGGGCGATCAGCTCGGCGATCGGGCGGGCCTTGTCGGCCTCGTCGTCGTACCAGGAGTTGAAGATCTGCAGGAAGATCCACTGGGTCCACTTGTAGTACCCGGGGTCGATCGTGGCGAACGACCGGCGCTTGTCGTGGCCCAGGCCCAGCGCGCGCAGCTGGGACTTCATGTTGGTGATGGCGGCCAGAGTGGTGATCCTGGGGTGCTCGCCGGTCTGGACGGCGTGCTGCTCGGCGGGCAGGCCGAAGGCGTCGAAGCCCAGGGTGTGCAGCACGTTGTGGCCGGTCATCCGCTGGAACCGGGCGAACACATCGGTGGCGATGTAGCCCAGGGGGTGGCCGACGTGCAGGCCCGCACCGGAGGGGTACGGGAACATGTCCATGATGAACTTCTTGGGGCGGGCGGCCAGTTCGGGGTCGCCGGCCAGGTCACCGGTCGGGTTCGGCGCCTCATAGGTGCCCTCGGCGTCCCAGAAGTCCTGCCAGCGTGCTTCGATGTCCGCGGCCATCACGGCCGTGTAGCGGTGCGGGGCGACCACCTCGGCGGCGGCAGCGGGGTTCGTCTCGCTCATGATCCTCAAAGCTCCATCGATCGTCTCTGCCAGCGGCTGCGACATTTCAGGCTGTGACATCCACCATGTGACGTCCAGCAAATGAAAAATCCCCTCGCACAGGAGGGGACGCCGCGCTGATTCCGACCTCACCGTTCACCGGTGGTCGGGACTGATCAGCGCGGCTCGCTAAGCAGAAGGCGTACGGCACGCATGGCGTCAGAGTACCGCAGCCCTTGAGCACAACGCGACGCGCTTCCGTATCACCCTTGGCACCCTGTCCACACCGGCGTGGACTGACCCCGGTTCAAGGATTACCTTCGCGTACCACCCACTACGGGACATCACAGCAAGCGCATTGTCGTTTGATAACAACGCAATAACTCAAACCTCGTACCCACCGGTATGGAGCCACTTAGAGTTCGGCAGCGGGACCGCTTTCCCGATACTGCTCGGAGTTGCCCCCATGAACGCTCGTCGTAGTACCAGTTCGCTCCCCAAGCCGGGCCGCTCGGCCTATGGCGTGGTGAGCCTCGTCGTCCTGATCTTCATACCCGTGTTCGTGCTGGCCGGAGGCAGCCAGGTACAGGACTTCCTCAACTTCGGTGCGGGCGTTCTCTCGCTCGTCTCCCTCTCCTGCTCGGTGATCTGGGGGCTCGTCGCCCAGGACCGGGTCATCCTCAACATCCGCCAGCGGATCGTGGCGCAGGGCATCCACCGGGTGACCGCCGTCGGCTCGATCGCGTTCCTCGTGGTGCACATCACGGTCAAGCTGGCGCTCGACCACACCGTCCTGATCGCCGCGCTGATCCCCTTCAGCCTCGGTGTGAAGGGCAGCGCCGGGCTCATCGGCCTCGGCTCGCTGGGCGGCCTGCTCATGATCTTCGTGGGCATCACCGGCGCCCTGCGCAACCAGTTCGCGTCCCCCGCGCCGATCGCCGCCCGCTGGCGCGCGATGCACATGCTGGCCTACCCGGCCTGGTGCGCGGCCCTGATCCACGGCCTGTTCGCGGGCCGCGCGGCGAAGCCGTTCTTCATGATCTCGTACGAGCTGTGCCTGATCGGGGTCGCCGCGGCCCTCGCCCTGCGCTCGGCACCGCGCCCGTTCAAGCGGAAGTTCGCCAACAAGGTCGCCATGCTCCTGGGCAACGAGGAGCGGCCGGGTCTCGACGAACTCGACGCGAGCCGCGGCCGCGTGTCCGAGTCCGGGCTGCCGGGCTACGAGAAGCGCGAGAGCCGGCGCCCCGCGCAGCCCTCGTTCACCGAGACCGGGTCGATGCCGCGCGTGGACCCCAACGCCATGTACGAGACGCGGTCGATGACCCCGGAGACGGCCCAGAACGATTTCGCCGCCGCCTACCGCACGGCCACGCCGGAATCCACCGGTCAGATGCCGTTCGTCACCGACCAGACCTCGCGCATGAACATGCCCATGGACATGCAGAACACGCAGGCGGTCCCGCGCGCGGACAACGGCGGCAGCACCTCCGGCAGCTGGCCGGTCCCGTCGCCCCCGCCGGTCGGCGAGGCGCCCCCGTCGGCCTACGACCCGCTCCAGGACACCGGGTACAACATCCCTACGTACAACAACAATTCGGGCACGGGTGGCTACGGGGACGGATACGTGTACCCCACCGGTGAGTCGAACGGCACCTCCGGTACGTACAACCCCGATGACACGTACAACAGCGGTCCCGCCACTGATCAAACGCCCAATGCTTCGTACGACTTCGACGCGCAGGGCGGCTCGGGCGAACCTTGGAACACGCCTTCCGGAGGCTATAGGTGAACGAGGCCCTGCCCGACGTCCCAGAAGTCCGCGTGGTCGGGCTTCCTCAGCTCACGTCGGGCTTCGACCTTGTCGAGAGACTCGACCTGCCCATGCACCTGAAGGTGCACGGGCCGCTCGAACCGATGGGCGGGGAGCAGCTCGCGAAGCTCTCCGAGGCCATCAACCTGAAGGGCCGCGGCGGCGCGGGCTTCCCCTTCCACAAGAAGCTGCGGTCGGTCGCCGAAGCGGCGATCAAACGCGGTGTACGACCGGTCGTCGTCGTCAACGGCAGCGAGGACGAGCCGGCCTGCCGCAAGGACACGGTGCTCATCAACCGTGCCCCGCACCTCATCCTGGACGGCGCGCTGCTGGTCGCCGAGGCCCTGGGTGCCCGCACGCTCGTGGTGGGGGTCACCCGTGAGTCGACGCAGCGCTCCATGGAGGCCGCGCTCTCGGAACGCGGCCTGAGCAACACCCGCCGCTCGGCGCTGAAGGCGTTCGTCCAGCGCAACCCGGTCCGCATGGTCACCGGCGCCGCCGCGTCGCTGATCCGCTCGATCGACGGCGGCCCGGCGGTCCCGCCCGGCCGCAAGGTCAGCGCCTCCCAGAACGGCGTCGGCGGCGTCCCCACCCTGCTCTCCAACGCCGAGACCTTCGCCCAACTCGCCATCGCCGCCCGCATCGGCCCCGAGCGCTACGGCAACACCGGCCTCTATGACGAGCCCGGCACCGTCATGCTCACGGTCTCCGGAGCGGTCGCCCGCCCCATGGTGATCGAGGTCCCCACCGGCGTACCGCTGCGCTACGTCCTGCAGTTGGCCGGCGCCCCGCCGGTCCCCCAGGGTGTGCTGACGGGCGGTTACCACGGCAAGTGGATCGACGCGGCGACGGTCAACGAGGCGATCGTCTCCCGCAACTCCCTGGACGCGGTGGGCGGTGCGCTCGGCGCGGGCGCCATCATGCCGATCACCCAGGAGACCTGCCCCCTGGGCGAGTCGCTGCGCGTGGCCCAGTGGCTGGCCGACGAGAGCGCGGGACAGTGCGGTCCCTGCTACCTGGGTCTGCCGGCCGCCGCGCGCGGCATGGAGGACATCCTCAACGGCGGCGGCCCGGCCGCCCTGGAGGCGCTGAAGCAGGTCGCCAAGGCCGTGAAGCGGCGCGGCGCGTGCTCGCACCCGGACGGCTCCGCGATGTTCCTGGAGTCGACCATCAAGGCGTTCACGGACGACCTCGCCGCCCACGTCCTCGGAAACGGCTGCGGAAGGCCCGTGGAGGGCGTTCTGCCGCTCTTCGAGGCCGGCCAGCTCCCGGCGGGCATCACGAGCGGCGCGGAGGCCGAGGAGAGCGGTCCCAGCCGTCAGAAGATCTACGTCGACTGGACCCTGTGCCGGGGCCACGGTCTGTGCGCGGACATCCTTCCCGAGGTCTTCGAACTCGGCGCCGACGGCTTCCCCACCGTCGCGCAGGCCCAGGTGCCGCGTTACGCGGAGGCGAAGGCGCTCCGCGCGGTGCGCCGTTGCCCGGCGCTCGCGCTACGCCTGGAGGAGGAGGCCCCGCGGGACAAGACCCCGTCGCGCAACCTCCCGGTCCTCTCCCAGGGCCGCGGCCGACGGGCCCTGGGTCGCTGAGCAGCACACGGAGAGCGGGCCGCCCCCTTCTTAAGAAGAGGGCGGCCCGCTCTTCCATGAACGGCGCCAACTGCCCCTGAACGCACCGAAGGCGGGTCATCCGATCGGATGACCCGCCTTCGACTTCTGTGGAGCTAAGGAGAATTGAACTCCTGACCTCCTGCATGCCATGCAGGCGCTCTACCAACTGAGCTATAGCCCCGCGCAGTGTGCTACCGGGTCTCCCCGGCGGCGAAGCAAACATTACCGGTGGACCCGGTGGACCACCAAATCGATTCCGCCCCCATGATCGTGACCGTCATCGCCGGGACCTCCTCGCGGGGTCCCGGCCGGGTTCAAGCGGTGACGAAGGAATAGAACCGTTTCAACGTGCAGTGCTCTTCCAGGAGTCGACCGTAGATCGGCTCGCCCTCAAGTTCGCGGTACGTCTCGATCGGGTCGCCTTTTATGATCAGCGCCCGCGCGCACTCCTCGCACCAGTACTGGTAGTCGGGATTCACCGGTTCCATGTCACGGACGATCGGCGTCCCACTGCCGCACCAGTCGCACTTTCGCCTGTGTGCACCCATCGATCAGCTCCAGCTGTGGCCGCAGGCCGTGCACACGTAGGAAACTCCGCCGTTGTCACCGAGGACTTGGGCCACGTGGGCGGAACCGCAGGAAGGGCAGCTCAGGCGGGTGATCGTATCCCGTATCAACGCCGCATCGAAGAGGTGGTCGACCTCCTCGATGATGCTCGCAGGCATCGCTACTCCCTCCCGTCGGGCCGCGCCCCCTCCGGCCGTTTGATTCTGCCACGGCCGGACCAATACGGTCAGCGACGCCTCAGTACCAGTCCGGACACGGCACCCACCGCGGCCGTCCCCGCCAGCGCGAACATGCACGCCAAAAGCGCCTCCGCAGAGGTATACGCCCCCGGGGCCCCAAGTGACTCAAGCCGGTTCAAGAACAGTGTGCCGAAAACCGCGACCCCGATCAGCTGACCCAGCTGCGCGACCGTGGACAGCAGACCGCTGGCGTCCGCCGCGTCCTCGGGCCGCACGGTCGCGAGGGCCCGGGTCAGCGTCGGACTGAAGGCGAGCGCGAGCCCGGCCCCCACGCCGACGTACGCCACGTACAGTACGGCCCCGCCGCGGTCGCCGCCTTCGAACGCCAGGCCGACTCCCGCGACGGCCGGGATCGTGACCAGGAATCCGAGCGGGGTCAGCGCCCGTTGCCAGGCCGCCGGCCACCTCCGCCAGGTCAGCCCGACCACCCCGAAGACGACCGCCGTCGGCGCGAAGGTGAGACCGGCGCGCAGCGCGCTGAAGCCGAGGCCACCCTGGACGTGCAGGGTGAGCGCGAACAGGAAACCGGCGTTGATGGCCATCACGGCCAGGATCCGGAAGACGGCGAGACCCATGCCAGGGTGACGCAACACACGTGGTGCGATCAGCGGCGCTCCCCCGCGCCGGGCGAGCCGGGACTCGTACACGCAGAACGACGCGAAGAGGACGGCCGCCGCGATCAGCGACAGCCACGACCACAGCGGCCAGCCCTCCTCCTGCCCCAGCACCAGCGGCACCGTCAGCAGCGAGACGGCCGAGGCGAGCAGTACCAGCCCCGGCACGTCGAAGGCCCGCGCGCGCTCCGGCTCCGCCCCGGCGCCCCTCGGCAGCACGCGCCTGCCGAGGAACAGGAGTACGACGCCCACGGGCACGTTGACGAGGAACACCGGCCGCCAGCTCGTGCCGAACAGGTCGGCGCTGACGAGGACCCCGCCGAGGATCTGCCCGGCGGCTGCGCCGACGGCGATGACCGCCGAGTAGACGCCGAGGGCCCGCATCCGGGCCTCGCCGACGAAGTTGCGCTGGATCAGGCTCAGCACCTGAGGGATCATCAGCGCCGAGCCGGAACCCTGGACCAGGCGGAACACGATCAGCTCGGTCGAACCCCGGGCCAGGCCGCAGGCGAGCGAGGCGGCGGTGAACAGGGCTAGCCCGGCGAGGTGGACCCGGGCGTGACCGAGCCGGTCGCCGAGCCGGGCGCCGGTGATCAGCAGCACCGAGTACGTGATGGTGTAACCGGCGATCACCAGCTGCAAGTCGGCGCCGGACGCGTGGAGTTCGGTGCCGATGGTGGGGGCGGCGACGTTCACGATGAACACGTCGAGCAGCGCCATGAACAGGGCCGCGAGCAGCACCGCGAGCATCGGCCCGCGGCGATTGTCAGTGCCAGGGTCTTTACTGGTGGCAGGAGTTGGAACGGGTGCGGAATCCGGTTCCGTACGGGGTGATGTCGTCATGCGGTCGAGCGTGGGGGCGCTCCGGTACGGGTGCCGAGAGCCCGCTGATGCTGGTACCCGCAGCACCTGGCACAGGCGAAGTCGGGCGTCGAACATGGGGGATGTGACGATGAGGATGGGGACGACACAGCGCCGCCGGCCCGAGCTGGCCGCGTTTCTGCGCAGCAGGCGCGCCCGGGTGACACCGCACGACGTCGGCATGCCGCCGGGCTTCCGACGGCGTACGCCGGGGCTGCGCCGCGAGGAGGTCGCGCAGCTCTCCGGAGTGGGCGTCACCTGGTACACGTGGCTCGAACAGGGGCGCCCGATCAACGCGTCCGCGCAGGTGCTGGACGCCGTGGCGCGCACGCTCCGGCTCGACGCGCCGGAGCGGGAGCACCTGTACCACCTGGCCGAGGTGCCGTACGCGCATCCGCGGGAAGCGACCGTGCAGTCGGTGGGGCCGGAGATCCAAGGCATCTTCGACGCCCTCGATCCGCGCCCGGCGGTGGTCTACAACGCGCGCTACGACATCCTCGCCACCAACTCCCCTTACCGGACGGTGTTCTGGCTGGAGCCGCTGGCGCCGGGCCCGATGCCGAACGCGCTGTGGAAGCTGTTCACGGTGCCGGAGAAGGAGTGTCCGCTGCTGTACCGGGAGACGGAGCTGCCGGTGATGGTGGCCACGCTGCGCTCGGCCTACGGGGTGCATACCGGCGAGCCCGCCTGGGAGGAGTTCATACGCGGGCTGTCGGCGGCGAGTCCGCTCTTCGCGCGGCTGTGGAGGAGCGGGGACGTGGCGGAGCCGGGGCGGCGGGTGAAGACGTTCCGGCACGAGGAGGTGGGCGAGATGCGGATGACGTCGGTGTCGTTGTCGGTCAACGGCATGCCGGAGTGCCGGATCGTGGTCTACACCCCGGCCGACGAGGAGACTCGGCTCCGCACGGAGGCGCTGACAGCGACGAAAAAATCCCACCCCTGAAAGGGATGGGATCTCATCGATTCGATCGTGGACGACTCTCGATCCTTGACAACTCAAGAGTGTCGATCTGTGGAGCTAAGGAGAATTGAACTCCTGACCTCCTGCATGCCATGCAGGCGCTCTACCAACTGAGCTATAGCCCCGTGTGTTCTTCCCGCTCGGCGGGCGAACAAGAAGAACTTTAGCCTGCGACCTGCCGGAAAGTGAAATCCGGGGTCGGGGCCCTGGAGGTCCGCTCAGTCGTCGTCGCCGAGCACCGGTTCCGGGAGCGTGCCGGCGTTGTGTTCCAGCAGGCGCCAGCCGCGGGCGCCCTCGCCAAGCACGGACCAGCAGCAGTTGGAGAGGCCGCCGAGACTCTCCCAGTGCTGGGACTCCAGACCGAGGAGGCGCCCGATGGTGGTGCGGATCGTGCCGCCGTGGCTGACCACCACGAGGGTGCCGTCCTCGGGCAGCTTCTCGGCGTGCCGCAGCACGACGGGAGCGGCCCGGTCGGCGACCTCGCTCTCCAGTTCGCCGCCGCCGCGGCGCACCGGCTCCCCGCGCTTCCACGCGGCGTACTCGTCGCCGTGGCGGGCGATGATCTCCTCGTGCGTCAGCCCCTGCCAGACGCCCGCGTAGGTCTCCCGCAGGCCCTCGTCGTGCGTGACGTCGAGGTCGGTGAGGGCGGCCAGCTCGGCGGCCGTGTTCGCCGCCCGCTTCAGGTCGGAGGCGACGATCGCGTCCGGCTTGAGGGAGGCCAGCAGCCGGGCGGCGCGGCGGGCCTGGCCGATGCCCGTCTCGGTGAGCTCGACGTCCGTGGTGCCCTGGAAGCGGCGCTCCACGTTCCACGCGGTCTGGCCGTGCCGCCACAGGATGACGCGTCGGCCCCGGCCCGCCTTGCGGCCGTCGGCCCCGGCGGTCACCGCACCTCCCCGAACTCGGAGGTGTCCTCCTCGGCCTGCAGCTTGGCGTGCTCGGCAGCCTTGCCGCGGGTGGCCTTGGCCTCGACGGGGAGGTCCAGCTCGGGGCAGTCCTTCCACAGCCGCTCCAGGGCGTAGAAGACGCGCTCCTCGCTGTGCTGGACGTGGACGACGATGTCGACGTAGTCGAGCAGGATCCAGCGGGCGTCGCGGTCGCCCTCACGGCGCACCGGCTTGGCGCCGAGCTCCTTGTTGAGCCTCTCCTCGATCTCGTCGACGATCGACTTGACCTGACGGTCGTTGGGAGCGGAGGCCAGCAGGAAGGCGTCCGTGATCGACAGCACATCGCTGACGTCGTAGGCGATGATGTCGTGCGCGAGCTTGTCGGCGGCCGCCTGGGCGGCGGCGGAGATGAGCTCGATGGAGCGGTCAGTGGCGGTCACTACGCGGCTTTCGGTCGGCGGTCAACAGACCTCAAGGGTCTCACGGACCGCGGACGGCACCCCACGTGAATAACGGATCATGCCCCGGACGCCGGTCGGGGCACCGGCTCCCGCCTCCGGGGCATGCTCTCCGTCACACAGCCACTACGCCGTCGTCACGAAGACGACGACGGCTTGTAGTCCGCTCCGAGGACCACCGAGACATCCGCGTTCGCGGCGACTGTGCCCTTGGTCACGGTGCTGGTGGGCAGGCCCAGAGTCTTGGCGACCTCGGTGGCGTTCTCCTTGTCGGCCGCGTCGGAGTAAGTGATCTTGGACGTGGTCGAGGTCCCGGACGCCGTGCCGGCCTCCAGGAAGGTGAAGCCGCCGTTGAGGAGCACGACGCGGGCCTTCTCGGTGTCGTCCTTGACGCCGGTGGCGTTCTGGACGGCAACCCGGACCGCCGAACCCTCGTCGGGGCTCTTCGCGGTGCCGCCCAGGATGTCCTTGACGACACTGGCGGAGGCCTGCGCGGTCAGGGTGCCGTCGTTCTGGACGGGCAGCAGGGCCGTCTTGTAGTCGCCGCTCTTGGCGAGGTCGGCGAGTTTGGCGAGGAAGGTGCCGAGGTCCTTGTCGGTGAGGGGCGGGTCCAGGATCTGGGCCAGGGTCTGCACGGTGGTGGTCGCCGCCGTCGGGTCGGAGGTCAGCTGCCGCAGCACGCCCTGCATGACCTGTCCGAACCGCTCCAGCTGGGCGTTCTGGGCCTCGCCGGAGGCGCGGTAGGTGGCGTAGGCGACGGCCATCTTGCCGCTGAGGGTCTGGTCCTTGCCCTTGTGGACGAGGGGCGCGGCACCCTTCTTCGTGGCGGCCGGGTCGGGCACGTCTGCATTGGTGTCGAGGTCGATGTTGCCGACGAGGTCGACCAGGTTCTGCAGGTAGGGGGTGTCCAGCCGCCAGGTGCCCTCGATGTCGGTGCCGAGGACGGTGTTGAGCTGGTCGACGGTCCCGGAGGTGCCGTCGTCGCCGACCGACTTGGCCAGCGTCGTGGTGTTGCCGTCGTCGTCCGTGAGGGCGAGGGAGTTGGGCAGCAGCACGGTGGTGCCCTGCTTCAGGGTGGTGTTGTCGACGAGCAGCACCGAAGAGGTGCCGCCCTTCGCGGTGTTGTGCAGGTGGACGACGATCACGTCGCGGTTCTGGGCACCGGTGGCCGTCGTGGTGCCCGACTTCGCGGCGGAGGAGGACACCCCGGGGAGCTTCCCGGCGTACCAGAGGTAGCCGACACCGCCGGACACGACCAGCGCCAGGACCACGACGAGGGCGACCATGCGGCCGCGGGCGCGGCGCTTGGCCTCCTCGCGGCGCTCGGTGCGGTTCTCGGTGAAGTTCAGCCAGTCGATGACGTCCTCGGAGTCGTCGGTCGGCTCCTCCACGAAGGCGAACTGCTCGGTGCGGTAGTCCCGTTCACCCGTCTCCGGGGCCTTCGGGGCTTCCGTGTCCTCGGCCGGTCCGGACTGCTGCGGGATGTAGGCGGTCTGCTCGGCGACCCGGGGCTGCTGTCCGCTGCTCGCGGTCTGCCCGTAGGGGTCGTAGGCCGTCGTCGTCCCGGTGGCGTACGGGTCGTAGCCGGACTGGGGCGCCTGGCGGCCCGTGTCGTAGGGCTGCTGGGTGCCCGTGTCGTACTGGGGCGGCTGCTGCTGGGTGCCGGTCGCGTACGGGTCGTAGGCGTAGCCCTGTTGCTGCTGCTGCCCGTACGGGTCGTACGGCTGCTGCTGCGGGGGCTGTTGGGTCTGCTGGGCCGGGACCTGACGGTAGACAGGCTGGTTGTATTCGTCGTAGCCGACGAGTTCGTACTGGTCGCCGCCGTACCCGGCGTCGTATCGGTCGTTCACCGGTGCCCCTCTCGGCTCACTCGCCGCGGTACAGCTCGCGCTTGTCGATATAGCGCACGACTCCGTCGGGCACCAGGTACCAGACGGGATCACCCTTCGCGACTCTCGCGCGGCAGTCCGTTGAGGAGATGGCCAGCGCGGGAACCTCGATCAGCGAGACGCCGCCCTCCGGGAGGCCCGGGTCGGTCAGCGTGTGGCCGGGGCGGGTGGCCCCGATGAAGTGCGCGAGGGAGAACAGCTCCTCCGCGTCCCGCCAGGTCAGGATCGCGCCGAGGGCGTCGGCGCCGGTGATGAAGAAGAGGTCCGCGTCGGGGTTGAGCGCCCGCAGGTCGCGCAGGGTGTCCGTGGTGTAGGTGGGGCCGCCGCGGTCGATGTCGATACGGCTCACCGAGAACTGGGGGTTCTCGGCGGTCGCGATGACCGTCATCAGGTAGCGGTCCTCGGCCAGGGCGACCTTGCGGTCGGTCTTCTGCCACGGCTGGCCGGTCGGGACGAAGATCACCTCGTCCAGGTGGAACTGCGCGGCGACCTCGCTGGCCGCCACGAGGTGCCCGTGGTGGATCGGGTCGAACGTTCCGCCCATGACGCCGAGACGGCGCTTGCCGGGGTTCGACGGGCCGTTGTTGCGCGGGCCGTTCGCCATTCGGATCTCCGTGCCGCGCGTCGTGTCGTTCGCCGGACCGGTAGGCATGTCCTGCTCTCCCATGCGTGCAGACCCTACCGGCCCGGTGTGAAGGCCCCGAGACCCGTCCGGCGGACAGAAAGGGACAGACCCTAGCGGTCGCGGTTGAAGCGGGTGGTGATCCACAGCAGGAGCATCAGGAGCAGGAAAGCGCCGCCACCGGTGATGATCGGCTGGAGGCTCTCGTGGTTGCCCCCGCCCTCCCCCTCGGCGGCAAGAGTGACCAACTGGGCAGCAGTGCCGTGGATGCTCATCTTCAGCAGAACCTATCCGGTGTGGGCGGGATAAAGATGTCGGCTCATGGTAAGCGGGCGCCCCGGCGACGATCACGCCGACTCCGCCATTGGAAGCTGACCGGCAGCCGACTGGAAGCCGATGGGCAGCCGACCTGGACGCGACAGGGAACTCGACGGGCGTCTCAGTCGTCCTTCTGTTTGTACCCGCGCAGCAGGAACCACGCGGTCAGGATGCAGCCGAAGAACATGACGATCAGTACGACCTTGAGCAGGTCCCCCGACCCTTGCCGGGGGGCGGCGTTCGCGGCCTCTGCGAGCCAGGCGGCTGCGGAATGGGGCTCCATGCGTTGACTCCTTCGCTGTACTGCCCGTCAACGGTATCTCCGCCTAGGCTGGGCTCTGCTTCGGGGGCACTCAGGGCACTCACACGCACATGGGGGACCACATGTCCGAAGACGGCCACGAGCAGAACGGGCACGAGAACGTACCGAGCAGGCAGCGCAGGCGCTTCGAGGGGATCTCCTCGCGTGCGTACGAGCACCCGGCCGACCGCTCCGCCCTGGTGGCGCTGCGCAAGCTGACCGGGTTCGACACGGTGTTCAAGGCGCTCAGCGGGCTGCTGCCCGAGCGCAGTCTGCGGCTGCTGTTCCTGTCCGACTCGGTGCGCGTGTCGGACCAGCAGTTCGCGCACCTCAACGACATGCTGCGGGACGCCTGTTACATCCTGGACCTGGAGAAGGTCCCGCCGATGTACGTCACCCAGGACCCGCAGCCCAACGCGATGTGCATCGGCCTGGACGAGCCGATCATCGTCGTCACCACCGGCCTGGTCGAGCTGCTCGACGAGGAGGAGATGCGGGCGGTCGTCGGCCACGAGGTGGGCCACGCACTGTCCGGCCACTCCGTGTACCGCACCATCCTGCTGTTCCTGACCAACCTGGCCCTGAAGGTCGCCTGGATCCCGCTGGGCAACCTCGCGATCCTGGCGATCGTGACGGCGCTGCGCGAGTGGTTCCGCAAGTCGGAGCTGTCCGCCGACCGCGCGGGTCTGCTGGTCGGCCAGGACCTGCGGGCCTCGATGCGCGGCCTGATGAAGATCGCGGGCGGCAACCACCTGCACGAGATGAACGTGGACGCGTTCCTCAAGCAGGCCGAGGAGTTCGAGTCGGGCGGTGACCTGCGCGACTCGGTGCTGAAGATCCTGAACGTGCTGCCCCGCTCCCACCCGTTCACCACCGTGCGGGCGGCCGAGCTGAAGAAGTGGGCCGAGTCCCGCGACTACCAGCGGATCATGGACGGCCACTACCCGCGGCGCAGCGAGGACAAGGACACCTCGGTCACGGACTCGTTCCGCGAGTCGGCGGCGAGCTACGCGAGCAACGTCAAGAGCTCCAAGGACCCGCTGATGAAGCTGGTCAGCGACTTCGCGGGCGGCGCGGGCGACCTCGGCGGCCGGGTACGGCGCGGCTTCGGCGGCTTCGCGAGCTCGGCCCCGCAGGACGAGCCGCCGTCGGGCTCGGCCAACGGCACGGAGCAGCCGCCGACGGACGACACACCGCCGCGCGACGGGAACTAACCCGCACAACCCCACCTCGGAGAACGCCTGCGCGGTCGGTCCGGGTGCACCCCGGCCGACCGCGCGGCCGGTCCGGGTGCACCGCGCTCACCCGCAACCACGGCCACGCGGCCGGCCCGAGCTCACGCCCACACCTTGCCGCCTATCCGGGACACCGCCCCACCCGGAAAGCCGTCCCGCGTACGAAGCCGCCCCACCCGGGAAGCCCTTTTCCGGGGACACGGTCCCCGGAGCCGAAAATAACGAAACTCACACCTTCGGCTGCGCGTCCGTCGCCAGGGATCCGCAGAGCGCCGTCGCGCTGCCCGTCGCGTACGGGTCCGTGCCGGCCGGGCCGCCCGCCTTGGCGGTCTGGCCGGCGAGCAGCGGGCGCAGGTGGGTCACGGAGTCCTCGGCGCAGGACAGCGGCCCGGCCTGGACGTAGGAGACGACGAGCTGGGCCTGGTGCATGCGCAGGTCGTCGCGGTCGAAGCGGAAGTGCAGTTCGCGGCGGACGGTGAACAGGGACACCTGGGCCTGCTCGCCGGAGCCGACCGAGGCCGTCGTGCCGGTGGGCCGTAGCGCGTAGACGAAGGTTCCGTCGGCGGTGACTTCCAGGGTGGACGAGTCGGTCTCGGTGGCCGCCAGGGTGCCCTGGACGCGGATCTTGCGGTCGGCCAGCTGGACGCGGGACGGGTCGAAGCGAACCAGCCATCCGGTGGGCTCATGCCGGCCGTCGGCGGTCGGGTGCTCGAAACTCTGGTCGAACTGGTCGAGTTGGTCCGGGTCGACGAGGACCCGCGCGGGGCGGATCTGTCCGCCGGTGAGGACCGCCGGGTAGAGCGAGGACTCCACGATGTAGTCCTTGGCGGTGCTCAGGGCGGCGATGACCTGGCTGTCCGAGAAGTGCGCGGTGCGCCGCGCGGCCGGCAGCGGCACGCCCTCCGCGCCGACGCTGAACTGCGCGGCGGGGCTGTGCGCGTAGAGGTCCTCGGCGTCGGCCGCCCCCGGCACCTTGCCCTGGGGGGACAGCGGGATGACGGTCATCCGGAGCGGTTCGACGGGCTGCTGGGCCGTGGGGGTCGTGTAGGGGTGCCGTACGCCCATGTAGATCGCGGTGCCGAAGGCTACGGCGATCAGCATGACCAGGATCAGGGCCTGGCGGGAGAGACCGCGGCGCAGGGCCGGGCGGCGGCGGACGGCGGGGGCGTGGTCGGCCAGGCGCTCCTGCGCGGAGAACTCCTGGAGGCGGGCAGCGCGGACGAACGACTCGTCGAAGACGACGGATCGGTACTCGTCCTCACCACCACCGGAAGCACCCTCGGGCGTGCCCTCAGGTGGGTCTCCTGGACCGCCCATACTTTCAGAGTAGGTCTCTGGAGCCTCAGGTAAACGCCCTGGTACACGACAAGTTCTGACAGGTTCTCACCGGGCCGCTCACAGCGTGCTCAGGGCGTGCGCGGTACGGCGGACAGCGGTGGCTGGGAGTTGTCGGCGGAAGCGGAGGGTGCCGCCGCCGTGCCCTGTTCCACGCCGGTGGAGGCCGGGGGCGGGACGCGGTCCCGGCCGCCCGAGGAGGCGCCGCGGTAGACCGCCGAGAAAGCCAGGGCGACCATGCCGATGCCCATCACGAGGGCGAGCAGCCAGGCGACGGGGCGGTGCCAGCGGACCTGTTTGCCGTAGGTCCCCGGGGCGCCGTAGCGGCCCTCGACGACATCGGGGTCATCCAGGTCGTCGAGTTCCGGATCATGGCCGAATTCGCGTCCGTAGGCGTCCTCGAACGGATCGTCCTCGCCTCGTCCGCGTCTGCCGTGCTGCGCGCGGCGGGCTTCGGCCTCGGAGGCCTCGGCTCTTGCCTGCGCGGCGGCCACGAGGCGCTCGACGGCGGTCGGCTCGTGTACCACTGCCGCCCGTATGAAGGCCTCGTCGAAGACCACGGATGCGAACTCTTCGTCCGACATTCCGCGGTCGTGGTCGTCGTCGGGCTCCCAGCCGTCGGGAAACGGCCTGCCCCCCACGTCCTCCGGCACCTCTCCAGAGTAGACCTGGGGGGTCAATTTGGGCAGGCGGTCGGGAAATTCATCCGTTGGGTGAGACGCCTCTGCCCCGACGAGCCGTTATGCCCATCGCATATGCCAGGCGGCGGGGGCTCAGCGGCGGATGTGTCCGTCGCCCGTGACGATGTACTTGGTGCTGGTCAGCTCCGGCAGGCCCATCGGGCCCCGTGCGTGCAGCTTCTGGGTGGAGATGCCGATCTCCGCGCCGAAGCCGAACTGGCTGCCGTCCGTGAAGCGCGTCGAGGCGTTCACGGCGACGGTGGTGGAGTCGACCAGCTGGGTGAAGCGGCGGGCGGCCTGCTGGGAACTGGTGACGATCGCCTCGGTGTGGCCGGAGCTCCACAGCCGGATGTGCTGGACGGCCTTGTCGAGCGAGTCGACGACAGCGGCGGCGATGTCGTAGGAGAGGTACTCGGTGTCCCAGTCCTCCGGGGTGGCCTCGACGACCGTGGCCTCGGAGTCCTTGGCGTAGGCGAGCACGCGCTCGTCGGCGTGCACGGTGACGCCGGCCTCGGCGAGGGCGTCCAGGGCGCGCGGCAGGAACTCGGGGGCGATGTCCTGGTGGACGAGGAGGGTCTCGGCGGCGTTGCAGACGCTGGGCCGCTGGGCCTTGGAGTTGATCAGGATGTCGATCGCCATGTCGAGGTCGGCGTCCGCGTCGACGTAGACGTGGCAGTTGCCGACGCCGGTCTCGATCACGGGGACGGTCGACTCGTTGACGACGGTCTGGATCAGGGAGGCGCCGCCGCGCGGGATGAGCACGTCGACGAGACCCCGGGCGCGCATCAGTTCGCGGACGCTCTCGCGGTTCTCGCCGGGCACCAACTGCACGGCGTCGGCGGGCAGTCCGGCGCCGCCGACGGCGTCGCGGATGACGCGCACGAGGGCGGTGTTGGACTCGTAGGCGGAGCCGGAGCCGCGCAGGAGGACCGCGTTCCCGGACTTGAGGCACAGCGCTGCCGCGTCCACGGTCACGTTCGGGCGGGCCTCGTAGATGATGCCGACGACGCCGAGGGGGACGCGGACCTGGCGCAGGTCGATGCCGTTCGGGAGGGTCGAGCCGCGGACGACCTCGCCGACCGGGTCGGGCAGCGCGACGACGTCCCGTACGTCCGAGGCGATGGCGCGCACGCGCTCGGGCGTGAGCGTCAGCCGGTCGATGACCGTCTCGCTGGTGCCGGCCGCGCGGGCCTTGGCGATGTCCCTGGCGTTGGCCTCGACGATCTCGCTCGTCCGGACCTCCAGCGCGTCCGCGATGGCGAGCAGCGCGTCGTCCTTCTCGGCGCGCGGCAGCGGCGCGAGGTCGGCGGCGGCGGACTTGGCGCGGTACGCGGCCTGCGTGACCGGGGACAGGGAGTCGTACGGCGAGAGCGTGGTCATGAGGGAAGGGTAGTGCGCCCTGCGAGGGCGTCCACCGGCTATCCCAAACCGCGAGACAAGCGCGGAAGGGCCCGAAGACGGCGCAAAACGGATCCTGAGGGTCTTAGAACGGGTGTACGCCGACCGGGGTCGCGGGCAGCGGGCCGTATCCCTCGGAGATGCGCTGGTGGTAGGTCTCGCGGTCGATGACCTCCAGGCCGACGATCTCCCACGGCGGCAGTTTCGCGGTCTGGCGGTGCTCGCCCCACAGGCGGAGCGCGACGGCGGCCGCGTCGTGCAGGTCGCGGGCCTCCTCCCAGTAGCGGATCTCCGCGTGGTCGTTGGCGTAGCGGCTGGTCAGCAGAAAGGGGTGGTCGTGGGCGAGCTGTTCCAGACCGCGCCGCACCTCCTTCAGCGGGGCCTCGCCGCCGGAGACGCTGAGGGTGACATGCCAGAGCCGGGGCAGGTCCTTGGGTTCCTCGCCCTCGTACCGGGCGCCGGCCGCGACGCTCGTCAGCGTGCGCTCCTCGCCGGGCGCGCGGGAGATGGCACCACCGCGGGACGCCGCCGCCCCAGGGCGCACTCGTCTCACGACGGCCTCCTTACGCAAGGGGCGAGCTGCGGTGCTCGCGCGGAATTTGTCCCTGAGACAAAGTTGAGCAGGCCGGAGGCGTCCGCGTGGCGCTTTTGCGGAAGGTCCACCTCCCGGCTGGCGCACGGGATGGGCGTTCCCGCACTTTTCGACCGCGGGCCCGTGGCGGACGGTTCGGTTGTTCTACGGGTTGCGGGTTCTACGGGTTCTACGGGTGCAGGATCACCAGGTCGTCCCTGTGGACGACTTCCCTCTCGTACGACGGCCCCAGCTCGCGCGCCAGTTCCCTGGTGGAGCGGCCGATCAGCTGGGGGATCTCCTTGGCGTCGAAGTTGACGAGACCCCGGGCGACCGGGTGCCCTTCGGCGTCCCGGAGTTCGACGGGGTCGCCCGCGCTGAACTCGCCCTCGACGGCGGCGATTCCGGCCGGCAGCAGCGACATCCGGCGCTGGACAACCGCGCGTACGGCACCGTCGTCGAGCGTCAACGAGCCCTGCGGGGTGGACGCGTGCTGGAGCCAGAGCAGCCGGTCGGCGGACCGCTTCCCGGTGGCGTGGAAGTACGTCCCCGTGTCGCCACCGCTCAGCGCGTCGGTCGCGTGGACCGTGCTGGTCAGCACGACGGGGATGCCGGCGGCGGCGGCGATCCGGGCCGCCTCCACCTTGGTGACCATGCCGCCGGTGCCGACGCCGGCCTTGCCCGCGCTGCCGATCTCGACGTGCGCGAGGTCGGCGGGCCCCCGGATTTCCGCTATCCGCGAGGTGCCCGGCTTGCTGGGGTCGCCGTCGTAGACGCCGTCGATGTCGGAGAGGAGGACCAGCAGGTCGGCGTGGACGAGGTGGGCGACGAGGGCGGCGAGCCGGTCGTTGTCGCCGAAGCGGATCTCGTCCGTGGCGACGGTGTCGTTCTCGTTGACGATCGGGAGGGCACCCATGGCGAGGAGTTTGTCGAGGGTGCGGGAGGCGTTGCGGTGGTGGGAGCGGCGGCTCATGTCGTCGGAGGTGAGCAGCACCTGTCCGACGCGGATGCTGTACCGGGCGAAGGACGCGGTGTAGCGCGCCACGAGAAGCCCCTGACCGACACTGGCGGCGGCCTGCTGCCGGGCCAGGTCCTTGGGGCGGCGGCGCAGTCCGAGGGGGGCGAGTCCGGCGGCGATGGCACCGGAGGAGACGAGGACGACCTCTTTCTCTCCTCCGCTGCGGCTCTTGGCGAGGACGTCGACCAGCGCGTCGACCCGGTCGGCGTCCAGGCCGCCGGCCGCGGTGGTCAGTGAGGAGGAACCCACCTTGACGACGATCCTGCGGGCCTCGGTCACGGCCTGCCTTGCCCCTGCCACGTGCGGTGTCCCCTCGGGTAGATCCGGGTGGCAATCTACGCGAACCGGGTTGGCCTGTGCACGTTGGTCCAGGTCTCGGACAGGAGGGTTGAGTTCACAGCGCGGGTGCGTCGTGGCTGGTCGCGCAGTTCCCCGCGCCCCTTAAAAACGCAGGCCGGCCCGTGTTCTTTAGGGGCGCGGGGAACTGCGCGACCAGCCCCCACCGGGCCGCACTCTGAACTCAAGCCGCTCTCAGCATCCGACGCGCTTTCCGCGTCACCCGGCGGAGGAACACCCCCACCGCCCCGTCCCGGTACCCCTCGACCTCGCGGGCCTCCCGGGGTTCGGCCAGGTAGAGGGAGTCGGCGAGGCCGGCCGACACGGAGCGGAAATGGGGATACGCCAGGTAGACACGTCGGCCGCCCCTCTCCAGGACGGCGTCGGGCCGCTTCTTCGACTTGATGAACTCGACCACGTCCAGCAGGAGTTCAGGGCGTTCCTCAGCCACCAACTGCAGCCGCAGCCGTTCGTCGACCTTGAGGCGGAGGGCCACCTCGGGGGTCCAGTGGGCCGCCATCAAGGGCTTGGCCAACTCGAACTTGTGGCGCCGTACCTGCTCGGTGTCCTTGACGTACTTCGGGCCGAACTGCGGGAGCAGCGTGACGAGGAACGGCCGGACCATCAGCTTGTCGCGCTCGACGCCCGGCGGGACCATCTCCGCGATGAGGTTCATCAACGCGCGGGCGGAGTCGAAGCGCAGGGTGTAACTCCCGCTCTTCGTCACCTGTTTGCCGTCGTCCCGGCCCACCAGGTAGTAGCAGGTGTGGTCGGCGATGACGGAGACGCCGTCGGCCCGCAGGTACGCCTCCATCGTGAACAGCGCGTCCTCGCCGGTGAACAGCGACTCGTCGAACCGCATGCTGTGCCGTTCCAACAGCGCCCGCCGGAACAGCTTCTGGGCGCTCAGCGTGAACTTGATGTTGGAGTGGAAGACGTCGGTGCGCTCCAGCGTCTCGACCCACGCCGCCTTGGGCGGGACGCGGTTGATGCCCTCGACCTTGCCGAGCACCACGTCCGTGCCGTTGCGGTCGGCCATCGCGACCATGCGCTCCAGCGCCTCGGGGGCGAGCCGGTCGTCGGCGTCGAGGAAGAAGACGTAGCGCCCGCTCGCCTTGCCGAGGCCGACGTTGCGCGGGGAGCTGGGGCCGCCGGAGTTCTCCTGGTGGATCACGGTGACGTGGGTCGCGGCGCGGGCCGCGAACTCCTCCAGGTACTCCCCCGTGCCGTCCGTCGAACCGTCGTCCACGGCGATGACCTCGATGCGGGCCGGGTCCAGGGTCTGCGCCTCGACCGAGCGCAGGCACTCGACCAGGTACGGCATCGCCTCGTACGCCCCGACGACCACGGTCACATCAGGCTGCGTCACGGTCACGCGTTCCTCTTTGTCCATGGAGTGTTTCCCCCGTATCTGCTGAAGCGCCATCTACAAGACGGCCGACCGAGTGGATCGGTTGTCTTCCGTCAGCAGGGGATACGCAAAAGAGCCCGGTTTTCGAGGATCACTCCCCAAAAACCGGGCTCTTCTTGACCAAGTACTGACACACGCAGGTCAGCTCGTGAGTTCGGCCTCCGTCGCCGCCACCCGCTCCTGCCCGACGTTCCGTGTCTCGGACTTGAGCGCGAGGTTCTCCACCGCGGTGTTGAACTGCTCGATGGACGTGGGCTCGTCGGGACCGAGCAGGTACTCCTTGAGTTCCTTGCGGTCCTCGGCCATCGGGTCGGCGTCCGGGGTGCGGACCGCCGCGAGCAACTCGCCCAGTTCCGTTGCCTTGTTGGAGAGGATCACGGCCGCGCGCACCGCGGTGTTCTGCCGCTTGAACTCCTCCACGCCCAGCTTCGCCGAGTCCGTGACCGCGTACGGCTTGCCGCTCGCGATGAAGTCGGAGACCACGCTGGAGATGTCGGAGACCATCGCGTCGGACACGTTGAAGCAGTCGTACAGGCGCGGCTCGGCGCCCGCGATGACGCGGTGCTCGAAGGTGCCGACGGAGGTCCAGTACGCGTCGTTCCACTCGGCGCGCAGCCGGGCGATCTCCTCGTACTTGGCCAGGTCGACCACGCCGTCACGGGTCAGCTCGGCCTCGTCGCCCTTGTCGGCGGGGCCGCCGGACAGTTCGCTGATCCGGGCCTCGATGCGGGCCAGGTCGGCCTTGGCCTTGGTCCGGGCGGTCGCGTCGGCCTGGAAGCGCGGGTCGCTCGCGCGCTCGATCGCGGCCTTCTCGACCAGCGCGGTGACCTTGCGGTGCGCGGAGCCGGCCGCGGAGCTGACGGTGCCGGTGAAGGGGTGCGGCTTGTACAGCACACGGACCGGCGGGTCGGCCTTGAGCAGCTTCTTCACGATGTTCTCGCCGGCCAGCAGGAGGGAGGTGTTGCCGGGGTCGTTGTCCCAGCCCTCCCAGGTCGGCGCGTACAGGACCGTAGGAATACGACCCTCGGGCACGCCCTGCCAGGTCTGGATCGGGGCGAGCTGCGGGCGGCCGACCTCGACGATGTCGTCGTCGCGGACACCGACGTCGGCGATGGCGTAGCGGTCGCGGCCCGCGCGGCCGGCGGTCCACACCTCGTCGTAGACCTTGCTGAACGGGTTGACGCTGGCCAGTTTGTCGCTGTCGCCGTGGCCGATGAAGACGTGCTTCATGGTGGGGACGCGCAGCAGGTGGATGTTCTTGCCGACGTTGGCCGCGTACAGCGCGACGCGCACGCTCGACAGGTCCATGTTCATCAGGTGCACACCGCCGGGCACGCAGATGACGGGGGCCTTGGTGGGGGCGAGGTTCTGCAGTATGACGCGCTCGCGGAGCAGGACCAGCGGCCGGGTGTCCAGCTGCTCCATGGTCTCCAGCCACATGTTGACCTGGTACGCCGAGTCCTTGGAGCCGGAGAAGCAGAGCACCGTCTGCGGCTTGTACTCGTGCAGCCAGTCGTCGACGGCTTCGAGGATGACCTCGGCGGTCGGCGGGATCTTCGTACCCCTTATGTACGGCAGGAGCGCGACGACGTAGAGGGTGCCCAGGAACAGGGTGACGCCGATGCCGATGAAGGCGGCGACGGCCGAGTCGAGCTGTGCGGAGATCAGCAGGCCGACGACGGCGAACAGGTCGAGGTGGAGCATCTTCTCGGCGGAGCGCTCCAGCAGGCCGAACTTCGGGGCGTCCGGGATGTGGATGCGCGAGCCGAGGTCGACGTTGCGGGTGGCGACCGGCATCCGGCGGCGGTTGCGGATCAGCGTGACGACGGCGCCGTGCGGGGCCTGGAGGCCGTAGAAGGCGATGAAGCAGGCGATCGCGCCGTAGAAGATCAGGTGGTCGGAGAGGTCCATGCGGGCCAGCAGCAGGATCAGCAGGAGCTGGCGGATCAGGAAGCGGATGGAGAGGCCCGCTCTGACCTTGCTGAGGCGGTTGATCAGGTAGCTGGCCTGGCGGTGCAGATAGTGGTCCGCGACGTACGTCACGACGGCCGCGGCGGCGAAGGCGGGGACGCTCGGGATGAGGGCGGCCAGCATGAGGGCCGGGTATCCCAGCATCATCAGGGCGGCGGCGGCCAGCTCAGCCGCGCTGCCCACCCGGGCCACGCGAATAGCGGTGGAAATCACTGATAAACCTGCTCTTGGGGGTTTCGAGTAATTTACCGGAGCTCAGAGTCAGGCTTGATTAAACGCCGTCCTGGACGTCCAGGACCGAGGCGAGGGCGGCGTCGAAGCCGGAGGCCCTGGCCGCGCCGGCCGTCGGGTCCTGCTGGCGGACGTCGATGACATGGCCGGTCAGCTCGGACAGCAGCACGTCGAGCGAGGTGCGGGCCACGGCCTCGGAGGACAGCAGCGTGCCGGTGGGCTCCTGGCCGAAGGCCTTGGTGCGCATCGGGGTGGCGGTGCGCTCCGGGTTGATGCAGTTCACGCGGATGCCGTCGCCGGCCCACTCGTCCGACAGGGCCTGCGTGAGGTTCACCATCGCGGCCTTGGTCGAGGAGTACAGGCTGTACTCGGCGCGACCGCGGGTGTAGCTGCTGGAGGTGTAGAGCAGCAGCTGGCCCTTGGTCTCGGCCAGGTACTTGTACGCGGAACGGGCGATCTGCACCGGCGCCAGGTAGTTGACCTTCAGCGCCTCCTCGATCGTCGCGTTGTCCGTCTCGGCCAGCTTGCCGATGCGCAGGACGCCCGCGGTGTTGATGACGTAGTCGATGCGCCCGGTCTCGCCGTACGCCTTGGACAGCGCGTCGTCGACCTCCTCGGGGTTCTCGACGTGCGTGCCGGTGGTCGAGCGGCCCAGCGCGTACACCGTGGCGCCGTAGCCCTCGGCGACCTCGGCGATGTCCTTGCCGATGCCGTACGAGCCGCCGAAGACGACCAGGGTCTTGCCGGTGAGCAGCTCGCGGTAGGCGGCCTCGTCGACCTGCTCGGGCGCGGCCGTGGAGGCGAGCTGGAAGAGCTTGTCGGCGATGAAGACGTCGACGGGCTGGGTGACCTTCATGTTGTACTCGTCGCCCGCGACGACGTGGATCGGCACGTCCGGCAGGTACCTGAGCACGACCGAACAGTCGTCCGTGGCCTGGAAGTTGGGATCACCGGCGGCGACCTCGTAGGCGCGGCGGATCGTGGACAGCTTGAACGCCTGGGGCGTCTGGCCGCGGCGCAGCCGGGAGCGGTCGGGGATCTCGGTGATGAACTCGCCGTCGTCGCCGTGGGTGCGGGTCACGATGATGGTGTCGGCGGACGGGATGGCCACGTCCACGGCCTGGAAGCGCTCCAGGGCGATCACGCAGTCGTCGATCACGCGCTGCGAGAGCAGGGGGCGCACGGCGTCGTGGAAGAGGACGTTGCGGTCCTCGCCCTCGGCCAGGCCCTCGCCGAGCGCGGCGATGGCGCGCTCGGTGGTCTCGTTCCGCGTCGAGCCGCCCTCGATGATCCGGGTGACCTTCTGGAAGCCGGCCTTGGCGACGATCTTCTCGATGTCCGGGACGTAGCCCGGCGCCATCAGGACGATGATGTCGTCGATCGAGTCGGCGTTCTCGAAGGTGGTCAGGGTGTGCTCGATGACTGCCTTGCCGGCGATCTTCAGCAGCTGCTTGGGGATCGAGAGACCCACCCGCTGGCCGGTACCGCCGGCCAGGATCACTGCGGTGGTGCGGGGCTTGGCTATGTGCGACACAGGTGACCTTGACCTACCTCGGGACAATGGGGGAACGCGCAAATGGTCCCACTCGCGGTTACCGCAGTGCAAGGCGAGTGACCTCCGCCGCATAGGTGCGCGACATCTGTCATTCATCTTGCACTGCTGGTGACCGGGCGATGACGGAACTCAGCGCCGCCGGAGCTTCTTCAGACAACGGTGACCGAGAACCCGTACGAGTTCCTTCGACGACGTCTGGTGGACCGTCCGCGCCTTCGCCGGCGCACTGTGCCGCACGGGCGCCGAGGCGGCCGCCGCGAGCGCCCCGTAGAGCGCCTGCGCGGCCACTTCGGGAGCGATCCGCGGCACCCCGGAGACCTCCCGCGCGGCCTCCGACCCGGCCTCCGGTACGGCCGAAAGCAGTGCCGTGTCCCCTACGACCCGTACGCCCGTGGCGGCGATGGTCCCGGCCATCTCGGCGCCGATCGCACCGGCCGCCTCGACCGCCCACCGGGGCGTGGTGATCTTCACGTCCTGCGGGGTCGGGCTGCACGCATTCTTCATATGCATGACCGCGCCGTTGCGCACGAGCTTGGAATACAGCTCGTCGGGGAGTCCATTGCCGCGGAATTCCACGTTGAGCTTCCGCAGCATTTCGGTCTCGGCGAGGGTGAGCGAACGGTTCGCCGCGTCCGGAACCGGCCGCAGGAGATGCGCGGGCAGCCCGAGCAGCGCTTCGAAGGTACGCAGCAGCCCGTCCCGGTCGCCGTCGTCGACCACGACGACGGTGACGCGCTCGGGCCCGACCACCCGGGCCCAGCGCTCGACCAGCCGGTCGTGCCGGTGCCGGCGCCAGAAGCTGGGGTTGGGCTGCTCGTACGGCGCCTTGCGGAGCATGTGCTCCAGCCAGTCGCCGTAGCCCATGCGCAGGCCGTTCTGCACGTACTGCTGCCACTGCGAGGGCATGATCCGCGCCAGTGGGCGCAGGGTGATCAGGATGTGCACGCGCTCGCCGCCGAGCTGCTCCACGATCCTGGCCAGCGTCTCGTCGTCCTGGGCGTCGGCGAAGAACTCGCTGCTGATCACCGAGGTGCGGTCGCCGGTGGCCCGTACGGCGTCGAGGAGGCGCGTCCAGTGTTTGTCGGTGGGCACGGTGTCGCCCATCATCGCGGGCCGGGCGCAGGCGGCGAGGGCCGCTTCCATCGGGTGCCTGCTGTGCGCGGGGAAGTCGACGCCGTGCGCGGGCATCGTGTCCTTCGCGGCGAACAGCGCGCCCTGGATGGCCGTGGTCCCGGTCTTGTGCGGGCCGATGTGCAGCAGCCGGGTACCGGCGGGCAGCGCTTCCTCAATACAGTCCGTCTCCATGGTTAACGGAAGGTAAGAGTTGTTCCTGAGTTTGACCTGAGAGGAGCCTGGGACACAGATGAGTCCCAGGCTCCCGCCACACAGGGTTCACAAACTTCTATACGACGCTGACGCCCGGGTCGTCCGACTCCACCCGGAGCGAGGCGTACGTGCTCGGTGTCGCCGTGGGCTTCAGCACGGTGTCCACGACTCTCACCTGCGCGTCGATGCCGTCCTTGCGGATGTCGAACAGGTGGTAGCCGCGGTGGGCGTCGATCACCTTCCAGTGCGGGTTGTCCGCCATCAGCGGGTCCCACTGGGCGTGGAAGGCGGCCTGGTCCTGGTCGCCGTTGCTGGAGATGGACGTGCCGACGAACTCGGCGCCGACGACGTCGGAGTCCGGATCGGCGAAGTCCTCTTTCAGATCGCTGATCATCGTGAGGTGCCGGTCGCCGCTGAGCACCACGGGGTTGCGGACCGACTTGAAGTCCTCCAGCAGGGCGTTGCGTTCGACCTGGTAGCCGTCCCAGGCGTCGTAGAACCACTGCTTGCCCGCGCCGAGCAGGATGTCCGTCTCGGCCATCATGATCTGCGAGGCGATGACGTTCCAGCGGGCGGGCGAGTGCCGCAGCCCGTGCAGCAGCCACGCCTTCTGTTCGGCGCCCATCATCGTCATCGCCGGGTCCTCGGCGCCGGCCTGCGTGGTGGCCTGGTCGCTGCGGAACTGCCGGGTGTCGAGGACGTTGAGCCGCATCAGGCGGCCGAATTCGAGCCGCCGGTACATCTGGATGTGCGGCCCGTTCGGCACGGCGCTCGCGCGCACCGGCATGTGCTCGTAGTACGCCTGGAAGGCCGCGGTCAGCCGCGCGACGAACGCGTCGTGCGACTGCTTGTCGGGGTCCTGCGGGACCTCCCCCGCCCAGTCGTTGTCGACCTCGTGGTCGTCGAAGGTCACGACCCAGGGGGTGTTGGCATGCATGGCCAGCAGATCCGGGTCGGTCCGGTACTGCGCGTACCGATTGCGGTATTGAACGAGGCTGTACGGCTCCCCGGTCCCCTCGTGCCGACGCGGCCCCCCGCCCGAAGGCGCCGACTCGTAGATGTAGTCACCGACGAAGAGCACGAAGTCGGGGTCCTGGGACAGCATGTCGGCGTACGGCGTGAAGTAGCCGTTCTGCCAGTTCTGGCAGGAGGCGAGCGCGACGCGCAGCCGGCCGCCGGAGCTGTTCGGGTGGGGCGCGGTACGGGTGCGGCCGGTGGCGGAGATCTGCCCGTCGACACGGAAGCGGTACCAGTAGTCACGGCCGGGGCGCAGTCCTCGTACGTCCACGTGAACGCTGTGCCCGTACTCGGACCGCGCGGGCGCGATGCCACGCCGTACGTGCTTTCCGAACCGCGCGTCCTCGGCGATCTCCCACTCCACAGGGACGACCTGATCCGGCATCCCACCCCCGTTGAGCGGGTCCGGGGCGAGCCGCGTCCACAGCACGATGCCGTCGGGCAACGGGTCCCCGGAGGCGATACCGAGACTGAACACCCCGTCGGGCAACGGGGTTTCGGCAGCCCGCGCGGAGGTCGGCAGCCAGAGCTGAGCGGAAGCGGCGGCCCCCAGCACCGCCGCGCCGGCCGCGAGAAAACGTCGTCGATCGGGTGATACGGCTCCGGTCATCGGTGAACTCCCTTGCGACGTTGGCCTCTTGGGTCACTTGGAAGCCTCACAGTGCGCGGAGTCCCGCCTGTTGAACAGTAAGTATCGCGTCCATGACAAATAAGCGCACAGCGAGAGACCCGTTACTCCGGGAGCAACGGGTCTCGGCCAGATTTGTTACGGGGGTGGATGATCTTGAGGCCGGACGGGGGACGGGGGTGTGGGTGCGTTGGGGGGCGGGGCGAGCGAGCGGCACGCCTGACGGACAGTCACCCCGCCGAGCCGCACGATCACCCCGCCCGCCGAACGCTCACCGCCCAGCCCCACTCCCCCGAACCCCACCCCGCCCCGTCCCTCAGAACGGCTTGAACTCGTTGAACTCCTCGGTCGCCTCGTCCCGCTCCGCCTGGTTGTCGCGGCGCCGCTGTGCCGCCGGGCGCGGGGCCTCGAAGCGGTGGTCCTCGCCACGCCGGCCGAGCATCTCCGCGCCGGCCATCACCGTCGGCTCCCAGTCGAAGACGACCGCGTTGTCCTCGGGGCCGATCGCGACGCCGTCGCCGGAGCGGGCGCCCGCCTTCATCAGGGACTGCTCCACGCCGAGGCGGTTGAGGCGGTCGGCGAGGTAGCCGACGGCCTCGTCGTTGCTGAAGTCGGTCTGGCGGACCCAGCGTTCGGGCTTCTCGCCGCGCACACGGAAGAGGCCGTCCTCCTCCTGTACGACGGTGAAGCCGCTGTCGTCGACCGCCTTCGGGCGGATGACGATCCGGGTCGCCTCCTCCTGCGGCTTCGCGGCACGCGACGCGGCGATCAACTCCGCGAGCGCGAAGGAGAGTTCGCGCAGTCCCGTGTGTGCCACCGCCGACACCTCGAAGACGCGGTAGCCGCGCGCCTCCAGGTCCGGCCGCACCATCTCGGCCAGGTCCTTGCCGTCCGGTACGTCGATCTTGTTCAGGACGACCATGCGCGGACGCCGGTCGAGACCGCCGTACTGCTTCAGCTCCTCCTCGATCGTGTCGAGGTCGGAGATCGGGTCGCGCTCGGACTCCAGCGTCGCCGTGTCCAGGACGTGCACGAGCACGCTGCAGCGCTCCACGTGGCGCAGGAACTCCAGGCCGAGGCCCTTGCCCTGGCTCGCGCCGGGGATGAGGCCGGGGACGTCGGCGATCGTGTAGACCGTCTCGCCGGCCGTCACCACGCCGAGGTTCGGGACGAGGGTGGTGAAGGGGTAGTCGGCGATCTTCGGCTTGGCCGCGCTCAGCACGGAGATCAGCGAGGACTTGCCGGCGCTCGGGTAGCCGACCAGGGCCACGTCGGCGACCGTCTTCAGCTCCAGGACGATGTCCTGGAGGTCACCGGGGACGCCGAGGAGTGCGAAGCCCGGCGCCTTGCGGCGGGCCGAGGCCAGCGCCGCGTTGCCGAGACCGCCCCGGCCGCCCTGCGCGGCGATGTACGAGGTGCCGTGGCCGACCAGGTCGGCGAGCACATTGCCCGCGCCGTCCATCACGACCGTGCCGTCCGGCACCGGCAGGACCAGGTCCGTGCCGTCCTTGCCGGAGCGGTTGCCGCCCTCGCCGGGCTTGCCGTTGGTGGCCTTGCGGTGCGGGGAGTGGTGGTAGTCGAGCAGCGTGGTCACGGACTGGTCGACGATGAGGGTGACATCCCCACCCCTTCCGCCGTTGCCGCCGTCCGGGCCGCCGAGCGGCTTGAACTTCTCACGGTGGACGGAGGCACAGCCGTGGCCTCCGTTACCCGCGGCGACATGCAGCTCGACGCGGTCCACGAAGGTGGTCATGGGATGTGCCTCCAGTTACGTACAAGAAAGTCTTAGGGGCGCAGCTACGTGCTGCTACCAGTAGAAACACGCGAAAGGCGGACCCGCTTCCCGGAAGGGAAGTGAGGTCCGCCTCGCGAAAGCTTCCGATCAGTTGCCTGAATCAGCTACCTGATGTCTCAGGCGACCGGAACGATGTTCACGACCTTGCGGCCACGGTGCGTACCGAACTCCACCGCACCGGCGTTCAGCGCGAACAGCGTGTCGTCGCCGCCACGGCCGACGCCCGAACCGGGGTGGAAGTGGGTGCCGCGCTGGCGGACCAGGATCTCACCAGCGTTGACGACCTGACCGCCGAAGCGCTTCACGCCGAGCCGCTGGGCATTGGAGTCGCGACCGTTCCGGGTGGACGATGCGCCCTTCTTGTGTGCCATGTCTCCTCAGTCCCTTACTTCGCAGCCGCGGGGATCTCAGTGACCTTGATCGCCGTGTACTGCTGGCGGTGGCCCTGACGACGGCGGTAGCCGGTCTTGTTCTTGTAGCGAAGGATGTCGATCTTGACGCCCTTGTGGTGGTCCACGATCTCGGCCTGGACCTTGATGCCGGCCAGCACCCACGGGTCGCTGGTCACAGCGTCGCCGTCGACAACGAGCAGGGTCGAGAGCTCGACCGTGTCGCCAACCTTGGCAGTGGAAATCTTGTCAACCTCAACGATGTCGCCGACAGCAACCTTGTGCTGGCGACCACCGCTGCGCACGATGGCGTACACGCTGATCTCACTCTCTAGCTCAGGGACGGCACCCCCGCAGTCCAGCCGCCCTGCAGAGCAGACGGCCTCTCCCGGCGGAACACGCCCGGGAGGAAAAGGTTTACGGGGATGTGGCGTGCCACCAGTGGACACGCCGACAGTCAAGGTTACGGGGCCGCAGCCGAACGGGTCAAACCGGGCCCGGTGGAGAGTGCGGCCGGTCACATGGACCAGCCGCACCCGCCCGGGGTTCAGCCCTCGTCGGTGGAGGCGGTGACGGAGGACGGGTTCGTCTGCTCCGCCGCCGCGGTCTTCTTCGACGTGGTCTTGGCGGCCTTCTTGGCCGTCGTCTTCTTCGCGGCCGTCTTCTTGGCCGCGGTCTTGGTCGCCGCCGTCTTCTTGGCAGCCACCTTCTTCGCGGGGGCCTTCTTGGCGGCCTTGCGAGCGGCCGTCTTCTTGGCCGGAGCCTCGACCTCGGCATCGGCCTCGACGGCTGCCTCGGCAACCGGGGCCTCCTCCACCACGGCCGACGGTACGACCGTCACGGCCGCCTCCTCGGACGCGGTGGGCGCGGTCGCCTTGCGCACGGCACGACGCCGGGGGCGGGCCGGAGCCGCGCTCTCGACGGGCGCCTCGGGCTGCTCGACGGGCGCGGGCGCCTCGACGACGACCGGCGCGGCGGCCTCGGTGACCGTCACGACGGCGGCCTCCTCGGACCCGGCGGGCGAACCGGCGGGCGCGGTCGCCTTACGGGTCGCACGACGGCGCGTACGCCCCTTGGGCGCGGCATCGTCGACCACCGGAGCCTCGACGACCGGCGCGGACACCGGGATCTCCTCAACCGCGGGAGCCTCGACGACCGGGTCCTCCACGGCGACGGGCGCGGCCTGCGCGACAGCGGCCGGCTCGGCCTCCTCACGCACCTCGCGCGACTGCCGCTCGCCCCTCGGCGCACCGGCCGGAGCCGACGCCCGCCGGCTCGTCCGGCGCCGCGAACGCCCACCACGGGTGGCCGCGGCCTCCGCCTCGGCGGCGCTGCTGTACAGGTCCTCGTCGGGCCGGAACTCGGGCTCGGCGAACGGCACCGGCGTGGCGACCTCGGCGGCGACCTCCGCCTCGGTCTCGACCTCGTCGTCGGCCACCTCGTGCTCGTGGTCGTGCTCGTGCGTGTCGTGGACGTCCTGCCCGTTCCCGTCACCGCCGCGCCCGCGCCGCTTGCGCTTGCCGCCGCCACCGACCGAGGTCGGCTGCTCCATGTGCACGATGACACCGCGGCCGTTGCAGTGGACGCAGGTCTCGGAGAAGGACTCCAACAGGCCCTGTCCGACGCGCTTACGGGTCATCTGGACCAGGCCGAGCGAGGTGACCTCGGCGACCTGGTGCTTCGTACGGTCGCGGCCCAGGCATTCGAGCAGGCGCCGCAGGACCAGGTCCCGGTTGGACTCCAGGACCATGTCGATGAAGTCGATGACGACGATGCCGCCCAGGTCGCGCAGCCGCAGCTGGCGCACGATCTCCTCGGCCGCCTCCAGGTTGTTCCTGGTCACGGTCTCTTCGAGGTTGCCGCCCTGACCGGTGAACTTGCCGGTGTTGACGTCGATCACGATCATCGCTTCGGTCTTGTCGATGACCAGCGAACCGCCGCTGGGCAGCCAGACCTTGCGGTCCAGCGCCTTCATCAGCTGCTCGTCGATGCGGTACGTCGCGAAGACGTCGACCTCGGAGGTCCAGCGGGAGAGCCGGTCGGCGAGGTCGGGGGCGACGTGCGCGACGTAGCCGTGGATGGTGTCCCACGCCTCGTCGCCACTGACGATGACCTTGGTGAAGTCCTCGTTGAAGATGTCGCGCACGACGCGGACGGTCATGTCCGGCTCGCCGTACAGCAGCGTCGGCGCGTTCGAGCCGCCGCCGCTCTTCGCCTTCTTCTGGATGTCCTCCCACTGTGCCTGGAGGCGCTCGACGTCGCGGCTCAGCTCGTCCTCGCTCGCGCCCTCGGCCGCGGTGCGCACGATGACGCCCGCGTCCTCGGGGACGATCTTCTTGAGGATGGTCTTCAGCCGGGCCCGCTCGGTGTCGGGCAGCTTGCGGCTGATGCCGGTCATGGAACCCTCGGGGACGTACACGAGGTAGCGCCCCGGGAGGGAGACCTGGCTGGTCAGACGTGCGCCCTTGTGCCCGATCGGGTCCTTGGTGACCTGCACGAGGACCGACTGGCCGGACTTGAGGGCGGACTCGATGCGGCGCGGCCCGTTGGCCATGCCGAGCGCCTCGAAGTTGACCTCACCGGCGTACAGGACGGCGTTGCGCCCCTTGCCGATGTCGATGAACGCGGCCTCCATGGAGGGCAGCACGTTCTGGACCTTGCCCAGGTAGACGTTGCCGACGTACGAGGTCGACTGCTCCTTGTTGACGTAGTGCTCGACGAGCACGCCGTCCTCCAGGACGCCGATCTGCGTGCGCTCACCGCTCTGCCGGACGACCATCACGCGCTCGACGGCCTCGCGGCGGGCCAGGAACTCCGCCTCGGTGATGATCGGGACGCGCCGGCGCCCCTGCTCGCGGCCTTCACGGCGACGCTGCTTCTTGGCCTCCAGCCGCGTCGAACCCTTGATGGACTGCACCTCGTCGCTCGGGTGCTCGTCCTTCTTGGCGCGCGGCTCGCGGACCTTGACGACGGTGCGCTCGGGGTCGTCGGCCGACGCGGGCGTCTCGCTCTCGCCGCCCGAGTCACCGGCGCGACGACGCCGACGGCGCCTACGACGGCTGCTGCTGGACCCGGAACCGCCCTGGTCGTCGTCCGCCTCCTCGGCGTCCTCCTCGACCTGCTCGGCGGTGTCCTCGGAGTCCTGCGCGGCCTGCTCGGCGGCGTACTCCTCGTTGTCGTCGCCCTCGTCCTCGCCGGTGGCGGACTCGCCACGGCGACGACGGCGGCCACCACGGCGACGGCGGCGGCGCGACCCGGTCTCCTCGGCCTCGTCACCGTCGGCGGAGTCCTCGGCCTCGTCGGCCTCTTCGGGCTCCTCCTCGACCACGACAGCCTCGACGGCGGCGGGCGCCTCGGGCTCGGCCTCGAAGGCGGCACCCCGGCGACGACGCCGACGACGCCCGCCGGTCTCCTCCTCGACAACCTCCACGGCCACGGGCTCCGCTACGACGACGACTTCTTCCTCGTCGTCCTCCACGGCCTCGGCGGCAGCGGCTGCCGCGGCCCGCTCCGGGGTCTGGAACATCGGCTCGGTGAAGACGGGCGCCTGGAACACGGCCACCGCGGGCCGCCTCGGCCGACGCGGTCCGTCCTCGTCCTCGGCACTGTTCCCGTTCTTGGGCGCGGGCGCGGAGAACCCGCCGGCGGCGGTCCGCACGGCCCGGCGCCGACGTCGCGGCCCGGAGTCCTCGGCGGGAACCTCGGCAGCGGTGTTCGTCTCCGCGGTGTCCGCGGTGGTCTCGTCGTTCACAGGGGCCTCCTCGCCCACGGGCGTCCCGGCAGGCGCGGACACACGGCGCGTGGCGCGACGACGGCTCCGACGCGGAGCGGCATCCTCATCGGACGCGGCAGCCGCGGAACCTTCGGTCACTTCTTCGGTCACTGAGGTCACTGCGGTGGCTTCAACGCTCTCGGCCTGGGCCGCCTCGGGCGCACCGGCGGGTGCCGACACCTTCCGAGTGGCACGCCGACGCGTACGCCCAGCGGGCGCAGCGGCCTCTTCCTCCACGACAGCCTCTACGGCGGCGGGCGCCTCGGCGACGACAGGCGCGGCCTCGGGCTCCTCCACCGGCTCGGCCACGGCAGCCGGGGCAACGGTCTCGGGCGCGGTCACCCGGCGCGTGGCACGACGACGGCCGCGCCGCGGAGCGGCGTCCTCGTCGGGCACGGCAGCCGGCGCGGTCTCCTCGACGGCGGCGGGCGCGGCGGCGGCAACGGCCGGCACCACGATCTCGGCCGCCTCGGGCACCTCAATCGCCTCGGGCGCACCGGCGGGCGCGGACACCCGCCGAGTGGCACGCCGACGCGTACGCCCGGCGGGCGCGGCTTCCTCTGTGGCAGCAGGAGCTTCGGCAGTCACCTCGGTCGCAGCGGCCTCAAGGGGCGCGCTGACCTCGACGCTCTCGTCCTGCTTCTCGTCGCTCACCTCGGCCGGTATGGCCGGAGCGCTGTTCTCGACCGCGCCCTCGGCGGCGGTCGGCGGTCCCGCTGGGCGAGACGCGGCGCGGCGCCTACGGCGCGGCGGCAGCGTGTCGCTCGGGGTGTTGAGTTCGGAACCCTCGGTGGGTTCGGTCGGTTCGAGCATGCGGGCGTTTCTCCCGTCAGGCTCCCGGGCGCCGCGCCTGGTCCGGCAGGGATGCCGGTGACGTCCGCGGCTCGCGCGTTGCGCGGTGCCGCCGTCCGGGGCGCGGGCGCCGCACGGGAGCTCTCTGTGTCCTGTCTCGCCGGTTCCGTACGCCCAGATGCGGACGGCCTGGCGAAAGTCTTGTGGTCGGTACGCTGCCCGACCCAGGTGGCTCCCGAGTCCGAGGGCGGCGCTACGACATCGGTCCCTGCGCGGAACCTTCCCTACGCCGGTGCCTTCGCGGCGGCAGCTTCGGCGACCGGTGGATTCCCGGTCACTACTGCCTCGCGGTCGGGCGCGAGCGGGTCGGTCACCGTGCCGGTCTCTTCATCGAACAGCCCCTGCGCCAGCCTGGTCACCGCTGCGGCGACCGGCGGCGCCAGGTCGGCCACGGCGCGAAGACCGGACAGGACGTCGTCGGGTCGAACGGCAGGCGTCACGTGCCGAACAACCAACCGGAGTATCGCACAGGCCTGGTCGGTAGGCCTATCAGCCTGTGGACGAAGCGTCTCAAGATGCGCTACGGCGGGTCGGGCGTCGAACGTCCGCATGCCGTTCTTGGCCATGCGCTGGACCTCGACGCTCTCGGCCGCGTTGAACGCGGCCACCGCGCGCTCGGCGTCCTCGGGCGCCACCCCGTCCAGCCGCAGCTCCCACACGGAAGCCGTGAGCCGGTCGGCAAGCCCGGAGGTCCGGGCCTCGACCGCGTCGATGATGTCGAGGCCCACGGGCATCGACTCGTCGAGCAGCTCGCGCAGCTTGTCGGGGTCGCGCTCGGCGGTGAGCGCGATCTCCAGGTATTCCGCCTCACTGCCCGTGCCGGTGGGTGCGGCATTGGCGTACGACACCTTCGGATGCGGCGTGAACCCCGCCGAGTACGCCATCGGCACCTCGGCGCGGCGCAGCGCACGCTCGAAGGCGCGCTGGAAGTCTCGGTGGCTGGTGAACCGGAGGCGACCGCGCTTGGTGTAGCGCAGTCGGATGCGCTGCACCGCGGGTGCGGGCGGCGGGCCTTCGGGCTGTCGCTTGCCCAGTGTCCTAGTCCTTCGTGAGAACGGTCGTACTTCTACCAAGAGTACGTGTGTCGTCGCTCATCGGTTCCCGCAGCTCCACCGGTTCCGGCTGCCGAGGCTCGCCGAAGACCATCCGCCGGAAGTCGGCACGGGCCTGCCGGGCGGACTCGCGCGCGGCGGCCAGCACCTGCCGGGTGACCCGTCCCACAGCGCGCGCGGCCTCGGCGGCGGGCCGCAGCACCAGGTCCCGTACGACGTGTCCGACCGGGGTGAGGAGCGTCCGGTACACCCAGCTCACGGGCTCGACGAAGATCCACCGGAAGAGGGTCCCGAGCACCCGCCCGACGGCGAGCGAGATGTGCCCGGCGATCCGCCAGGCGTGCCCGAGCGCGTCCCAGACCTCCCGCCCGACGACGGCGAGCACGCGCCCGACGGGTGTCAGCACCCAGCGCCAGAGGGCGATCGCGGGCAGGACGAGCAGAATCCGGGCCGCCCAGTACAGGACGACACCGATCCCCGTACCGAGCGCCCTCACCAACCACAGAAGCCCCCGCCCGCACCAGGCGATCGCGTGCCCAACCGGCGTGAGGACCCACGCGTACAGCCACCCGGCGGGCACGACGAGCAGATACCGCCCGAGCCAGGCCACTCCGGCGGCCACCCCGCCGACGACCCACGCCACCCCGGCGGCCACCCCGTTGACCACCCACGCGCACGCGTGCCCGACGGGAGTGAGCACGCGCGCGTAGACCCACGCCAGCCCGCCCCCGATCCGCCGGGCGACCCAGGCGAGGCCGTGCCCGACCGGGGTGAACACATACCGGTACAGCCAGACGAGCGGCACGACGACAAAGAGGTTGGCGAGCCACCCGAGCGCCTTGGCGAGCGGCACGACGACGTACCGCCACAGCGCCACCCACGGCCACACGAACACCGCGCGTGCCAGCGGCCGCAGCACGGTCCGGTACAGGAACCGCCCGCCGACCACCAGCCCGTCCCACACCAGCCGCACCGGCACGACCAGCACGAGGACGACGATCCGCACCGGGACACGGATCGCGACGGCGAGACATCCCTCGGGCGACCGCGGCGACGGCCGCGCGGGCGGCTTCTCGAATTTCCTGGGGGCGTCCATACCGGGCAAGACGCCTCAGCTCCCCGTCCGGGTCCGGATCCAGTACCGCAATTTCCCGTCCCGCTCGTCCTCGAACTCCCCGCCACCGGCCTCGATCACCTTGCGGGACGCGATGTTGGTGGCATCACAGGTCACGAGGACCGGATCCAGGCCGAGTTCACGAGCGTACGGCAGCACGTCACGGAGCATCGCGGTCGCGTGCCCGCGGCGACGGGCGCCCGGCCGGACGCCGTAGCCGATGTGGCCGCCGTAGTCGAGGAGCCACTGGGTGAGGCGGTGCCGTATCTGGATCCGGCCGAGGTAGGTGTCGCCGTCGACGTACCAGTACCAGGTGTTCGGCACGAAGCCCTCGGGCCGGCGGCCGTCCTCCGACTCCTCCTCGCGCACCGACTCCACGTACCGCGCGAACCCGGCCGGCTGCCGCCAGCTGCTGCCGTGCTCCCGCAGTTCACGCGCGAGCGTGCCGCCGAAGAAGTCGTCCTCGACGACGTGCTCGTACACGGCGTCCAGGAAGGAGACCCGGAACCGGGCGTCGGGCAGGATCAGTTCAGGCATCGGTCAAGGGTAGGGGGCGCTGCGGCAGACACGGGCGTGCAGGAGCCGGGGCGAGGGGGCGAAGCCGCGGCGGGCGTACGCCCGGATCGCCCGGGGCGAGGAGTGGACGGTGACGCGTTCGAGCCCGAGGTCCTGAGCGCGGGCCAGCACGGCTTCCACCAGCCGTCCGCCGACACCGCCGTCGCGCTCGCCGGGGACCACGTACACGCACTGCAGATCACCGCTGGCCCGCCGCAGAGCCCGCGGACTCGGCACCCGTTGGACCACGGCCAGCCACGCCATCCCGATGAGCACGCCGTCCCGTACGACGACCATGCACCGGTGTGAACTCCCGTGCTCCGCGGCCCGGTCGACGAAGTGCCGGACGAACTCCTCGCGGGTGGTGACGGGTTGGTCCCCGTTCTCCAGGATCCAGCGCCACCGGAGCCCCGCGACGACGTCCAGCCGGCGGGTTCGGCGGGGCGGATCGTGATGTCGTCCACCCGTGCATTGTGCGGCAGTTCAGCGGTCGTCGGCAGGGGGCGCCAGCAGCGCGTCGACGATCTCCCGCAGCGGCGCGGCCAGTTGGTCGGCGGTCGCGTCACGCAGGGGGCGGAGGCCTACGGCGGACCGTACGACGGCGACGCCGACGCCGAGCGCGACGAGGAGTTCCGCGCGCAGCAGCCGTTCGTCGTCCTCCCCCGCCGGGCCCTCGCCGGACGCTTCGAGGATCTGGCGGCTGAACTCGTCCAGGGCCTTGCGGCGCAGGGCGTCCACGCGTTCGTCGCCGGAGCCGCGCAGCAGCATCAGGACGGGGTGTTCGCCGAACTCCGGCCAGGCACCGGCGGACAGTTGGTGACTGAGCGCCTCGGCGAGACCGGCCCGGTCGCGCGGGAACTCCTCATCTCGGCCCAGGAACCGGGGAGTTGAGGCCAGGGCCGCCTTGAACAGCCCCTCCTTCGAGTCGAAGTACCGCTTGATGAGCGCCAGGTTGACCCCGACGTCGGCGGCGACGTCCCGCAACGTCGTGCGGTCGTACCCGAGTCGGGTGAACCGGCTGCTCGCGGCCTCCAGCAGCGCCTGCCGGGTCGCCGCGGCGTCCCGCCGCCGGGGTCCGTCGTCCTCGTTCACGTCACCCGTCACCACCGGCGACCTCCCTCACCCAGCTCAAGTAATCACTCGTTGACATGACTACAGGGCATGGTTACGTTAGGCAAGTAATCACCTGATGACTTAGTGACCGAGCACTCAGCTCGCGGAAGGACCCCGGTGTCCGAGCAAGCACTCCTCGTCATGGACGTCCAGCGCGTGATCGTGGACCGTTACCCCGACCCGGCCTACCTGCCGCGCCTGCGCAAGGCGATCGAGGCGGCCCGCGCGAACGGCGTCCGCGTGATCTACGTGACCGTCGGGTTCCGCCCCGGCGCCCCGGAGATCAGCCCCCGCAACAAGCTGTTCGGCAGGCTCGCGGGCTCCCCCGCGTCGGCCGCCGCGACCCAGGCCAACGAGATTCACCCGGACGTGGCCCCCGAACCCGGCGACATCCTCGTCACCAAGCGCCGCGTCAGCGCGTTCGCGGGCAGTGACCTCGACATGGTCCTGCGGGCGAACGACATCGCCCACCTGGTCCTGACGGGCATCGCCACCAGCGGCGTCGTCCTGTCCACCCTCCGCCAGGCCGCCGACCTGGACTTCACCCTCACCGTCCTGTCCGACGCCTGCCTCGACAACGACCCGGAGGTCCACCGCGTCCTCACGGAGAAGGTGTTCCCGATGCAGGCGGAGGTGACGACGGTGGCGGACTGGGTGGCCGCCGCGCGCTGACCCCCTCCACCAACACCCGTCAGCCCGGCCGGAGTTCAGCCCTGTGCCGTGGGCCTGACGACGATCTCGTTGACGTCGACCTCCGCGGGCTGGTTGACGGCGTAGACGATCGCCTCGCCGATCGCCGTCGCGGGGATCGCGATGCCCATCATGTCCTCGGTGGCCGCGCGCATACCCAAGTCGCCGATGCTGTCGGTCAGTTCGGTACGGGTGAAGCCGGGGCTGACCACGGTGACGCGCAGGTCGCGGCTCTCCTGCCGTAGGCCTTCGGAGATGGCGCGGACGGCGTACTTGGTGGCGCAGTAGACGGCCGCGGTGGGGTCGACGCGGTGCCCGGCGACGGAGGCGACGTTCACGATGTGCCCCGCGCCCTGCTCGCGCATGACGGGCAGCACCGCGGCGATGCCGTGCAGGACACCGCGGATGTTCACGTCGATCATGCGGTTCCACTCGTCGACCTTCAGGGCCTCCAGCATCGCCAGGGGCATCACGCCCGCGTTGTTGACGAGCACGTCGACCCGGCCGTACGACTCCCGCGCGGCCCGGACGAAGTCCCGCACGCTCTCCAGGTCCGTCACGTCCAGCTCGCGGTGGTCGGCCGTGCCGCCGTCCGCCCGGATCTCCTTGACGACGGCCGCGAGGCGGTCGGCGCGCCGGGCACCGAGGAACACCCGGTGCCCCGCCCCGGCCAGCAGCCGGGCCGTGGCCTCGCCGATACCGCTGCTCGCGCCGGTGATCAGGACGACCTTGCCGGTACGGGACGTGGACTGGACGGTGGTGGCGGTCATGAGGAGCCCTTCGGAGAAACGTGATCCGCGCGGCAGCCGTCTACCGCACCCTCCGAGCATCGACGGGATCGGCCCGATGAGGCAGGACAAGGCTTCCGGGGTGTGCCACTCCTAGGAAGCGGGGAGCCGGAAGCGGCGGCGCCGTAGGCTTTTGGAATGGACGGCATGGACGGTACGGACGGCTACGCGCTCGGTGACTTCCTGCGTGCGCGGCGGTCCCGGCTGACGCCCGCGGAGGTGGGTTTTCCCAGTTCCGGGGCGCGCCGGGTGGCCGGGCTGCGGCGCGAGGAGGTCGCCGTGCTGGCCGGGGTCAGCGCCGACTACTACGCCCGGCTGGAGCAGGGCCGCGAGCGCAGCCCCTCCGGCCAGGTGGTCGACGCCATCGCCCGCGCCCTGCGCCTCGACACGGACGCCCGCTGGCACGCGTACCGCCTGGCCGGCCTGGTCCCTAGGCCCGTCCCCGCCGAACCGTCCGACGAGGTGGACCCGGCGCTGCTCCAGTTGATGCACGCGTTCCCGACGGCGGCGGCGTACGTCATCAACCGGCGCCTGGAGGTCCTCGCGTCGAACGCGCTGGCCGACGCGCTTCTCGCACCCCTGGGCGACCGCCGCAGGATGGTCCGCTCGCTGTTCCTGGACCCCGCGGCCCGGGAGCTGTTCGCCGACTGGGAGCACGTCGCCCGCTGCTCCGCCGAGGCGCTGCGGCTGGCCACGGGACACGACCGGGACGACCGCGAACTCGGCTCCCTGATCGCCGAACTCCTGGGCGGGAGCGAGGAGTTCGGGGCGTTCTGGCAAGACCACAGCGTCAGCCGCCCCGGCCGCCAGTCCAAGACCTTCGACCACCCGGACGTGGGCCGCATCACCCTCACGTACCAGACGTTCGACGTACAGAGCGCCCCCGGCCAGTGTCTGCTGGTCGGCACGGCGGAGCCGGACACGGAGGACGCGGCGGCGCTGGCCCGGTTGGGGTCCCCGCACGCGGCCGGAACCCCGAAGGCACCCCAGCCGTAAGGGAGTTAACGCCCGGCGAGCCAGTCCGTGTAGTGGGTGGCGGTGATGCGGGCGCCGTCCGGGGCGGTGAGGACGTCACCGGGGGCGACGGCGAACATGCCGGCTGCGTCGTCGGTGACCACGGAACCCGCGCCGCCCTTGGCGGTCAGGGTGAGCCGGCCGAGGTCGTCGAGAGGGTAGACGTCCGGGCCGCCGATGTTGAGAACGCCGTTCAGCGGGGTGCCCGCGGCGACCTCGGCGACGACGGCGGCGACCTCCGCGGCGGCGATCGGCTGGATCGGCGTACGCGGCAGCCGGACGGTGTCGCCGTCGGTGGTCATGGCGAGGGTCGCGTCCATGAACTCCATGAACTGCGTGGCACGGACGATGGAGTACGGGACCGCCCCGCCCTTGAGCAGGTCCTCCTGCAGCACCTTCGCCCGGTAGTAGTCCAGCCCCGGCACCTGGTCCACGCCGACGATGGACAGGATGACGAAGTGCCCGACCCCGCCCTTCTCGCTCGCGGCGAGCAGGTTGTCCATCGACGCCTGGAAGAAGCCGATCGAGGCGTCGTCGAAGGTCGGTGAGTTCGTCAGGTTGACGACGACGTCGGCCTCCGCGACGGCCGCCTCCAGCCCCTCACCGCTGATGATGTCCACACCGGTGGACTGCGAGTACGGCACGGCCTGCTGCCCGGCCGCGTTCAGGTCCTTCACGACCTGCGACCCGATCAGCCCGGTTCCGCCGATGACTGCGATCTTCATGGCCTACGCCTTCCGTAGATGACTGATGTCCGATATGTACCGTCACCCGATCGCGACGGCACCCCGAAACCAAACTCGGATACTTTCTATCCGAGATAATACCCGGACAGTAGATATCCGAGTCAATCGACGTCTGAGTAAAATGAGCGAGTGAAGATGTCCGGCGGAGTCGAGTGGGCCCTGCACTGCTGCGTTGTCCTGACCTCGACCCAGGCCCCGGTCCCGGCCGCCCGCCTGGCCCAGTTCCACGACGTGTCCCCGACCTACCTGGCCAAACAGCTCCAGGCCCTCTCCCGCTCCGGCCTGGTCCGCTCGGTGCAGGGAAAGTCCGGCGGCTACGTCCTGACCCGCTCCCCCGCGTCGATCACGGTCCTCGACGTCGTAGAGGCGATCGACGGCCCCGACCCGGCCTTCGTCTGCACGGAGATCCGCCAACGCGGCCCGATGGCCACCCCGCCCGACGCCTGCACCACACCGTGCGCGATCGCCCGCACGATGGCCGCGGCCGAGTCGGCCCGCCGGGATGCCCTCCGGTCCGTCACGATCGCCGACGTGGCCCGCGACGTGGAATCGGACTCCGGGGAGGGGGCGCTGGCGGGGGTCGGTGTGTGGCTGACCGCGGACTGACCGATGAGTTCCGGAGCGCGGCGAGGTCTACCCCCGTACCAGGGACAGCCACGCCCACAAGCTCTGCGAGGAACCATGACCACCGACGCACTGCCGCCCGTCGTCGACACCACGACCTGGGAGAACCAGCTCGCAACCCTCCGCGCCCGCGAAAAGGCCGCGACCCGCGAACTCGACGCCATCGCCGCCGAGCGGCGCCGCCTGCCGATGGTCGAGATGCCCGACTACACCCTCGACGGCGCGGACGGCCCCGTCCGGCTGGCCGAAGTCTTCGACGGCAAGCGGCAGTTGATCGTGTACAACCACATGTGGTTCGCCGGGAAGGAATGGCAGTGCCCGGGGTGCACCGGGTTCACCTCGCAGTACACGCGCCTGGAGTTCCTGGACAACTACGACGCCCGGTTCGTCATCGTCACCCAGGGCCCGATCGCCGAGGCACTCGCCTACAAGGAGCGGGTCGGCAACCGCATGCCGTGGTACTCGACCGCGAACAGCTCCTTCGGCGCCGATGTCGGTGCCCCGCCCGACGGAGGGTTCGCGGTCAACGTATTCCTGCGCGACGGCGACACCGTCTACCGCACCTGGCACACCAACGGCCGCGGCACCGAGCAACTCAGCCACAGCTTCGCCCTGATCGACGTCCTGCCCTACGGCCGCCAGGAGGAATGGCAGAACTCCCCCGAGGGCTGGCCCCAGTCACCCACCTACAGCCGCTGGGCCGGGTCCAAGGACATCGCCGCGGCCTACGGCCCCTCGAACCCCGCCAGCTGACCGACCCACCCACTCAGTGCACGTGCCCACTCCCCGCAGGCTGCTTCACCGTCAGCGGGAGCAACTTCTTGCCCGTAGGCCCGATTTGGATGGACGTGTCCATCTGCGGGCACACCCCGCAGTCGAAGCACGGGGTCCACCGGCAGTCCTCGACCTCGGTCTCGTCGAGGGCGTCCTGCCAGTCCTCCCAGAGCCAGTCCTTGTCCAGGCCCGAGTCCAGGTGGTCCCAGGGGAGGACCTCCTCGTAGGTCTTCTCGCGGGTGGTGTACCAGTCGACGTCGACTCCGAAGGCGGGCAGCGTCTTCTCGGCGCAGCGCATCCAGCGGTCGTAGGAGAAGTGCTCGCGCCAGCCGTCGAAGCGGCCGCCGTCCTCGTAGACGGCGCGGATGACCGCGCCGATGCGGCGGTCGCCGCGCGACAGCAGGCCCTCTACGATCCCCGGCTTGCCGTCGTGGTAGCGGAAGCCGATCGAGCGGCCGTACTTCTTGTCGGCGCGGATCTTGTCGCGGAGCTTCCCGAGACGCGCGTCCGTCTCCGCCGCCGAGAGCTGCGGGGCCCACTGGAACGGCGTGTGCGGCTTGGGGACGAAGCCGCCGATGGAGACCGTGCAGCGGATGTCGTTCTGGCCGGAGACCTTGCGGCCCTCGGCGATCACCTTCATCGCCATGTCGGCGATCTGCAGGACGTCCTCGTCGGTCTCCGTCGGGAGGCCGCACATGAAGTACAGCTTCACCTGGCGCCAGCCGTTGCCGTACGCCGTCGAGACCGTGCGGATGAGGTCCTCTTCCGACACCATCTTGTTGATGACCTTGCGGAGGCGTTCCGAGCCGCCCTCCGGCGCGAAGGTGAGACCCGAGCGCCGGCCGTTCCTCGTCAGCTCGTTCGCCAGGTCCACGTTGAACGCGTCCACGCGGGTCGACGGGAGGGACAGGCCGACCTTGTCCTCCGTGTAGCGGTCCGCCAGGCCCTTCGCGATCTCGCCGATCTCCGAGTGGTCCGCAGACGACAGCGACAGCAGGCCGACCTCCTCGAAGCCCGTCGCCTTGAGGCCCTTCTCGACCATCTCGCCGATGCCCGTGATCGACCGCTCGCGCACCGGGCGCGTGATCATGCCCGCCTGGCAGAAACGGCAGCCGCGCGTGCAGCCCCGGAAGATCTCGACCGACATGCGCTCATGGACCGTCTCGGCGAGAGGGACCAACGGCTGCTTGGGATACGGCCATTCGTCGAGGTCCATGACCGTGTGCTTGCTCACCCGCCACGGGACGCCCGACTTGTTGGGGACCACGCGCGCGATGCGGTGGTCCGGCAGGTACTCGACGTCGTAGAAGGCCGGGATGTAGACCGAACCCGTCTTCGCCAGGCGGAAGAGGACCTCCTCGCGGCCACCGGGGCGGCCCTCCGCCTTCCAGGCTCGGATGATCTTGGTCATGTCGAGTACGGCCTGCTCGCCGTCGCCGATGATCACCGCGTCGATGAAGTCCGCGATCGGCTCGGGGTTGAAGGCCGCGTGGCCGCCCGCCAGCACGATCGGGTCGTCGAGCGTCCGGTCCTTCGACTCCAGCGGGATGCCCGCCAGGTCCAGGGCCGTGAGCATGTTGGTGTAGCCGAGTTCGGTGGAGAAGCTGAGCCCGAACACGTCGAACGCGCCCACCGGGCGGTGGCTGTCGACCGTGAACTGCGGGACGCGATGCTCGCGCATCAGCGCCTCCAGGTCCGGCCACACGCTGTACGTGCGCTCGGCGAGGACGCCCTCCTGCTCGTTCAGGACCTCGTAGAGGATCATGACGCCCTGGTTGGGCAGGCCGACCTCGTAGGCGTCCGGGTACATCAGCGCCCAGCGGACATCGCACGACTCCCACGGCTTGACCGTGGAGTTGAGCTCGCCGCCGACGTACTGGATCGGCTTCTGCACCTGCGGGAGCAGGGCTTCGAGCTGCGGAAACACGGACTCTGCGGCCGCAGCGACTTCGGCAGGCATCTCGCGAACCTTCGTGAGCGGGACTGAACGGACGGGTGACCATCCAGACTAACGCGATCCCGGACCTCACCCGTACGCACCAGCCGTCACACCTGGACGGACCCCTCGGCCACGATCCCCTCCCACGCCTCCGGCAGCGCCGTCTCCACCCCGGCCGCCCGCTGCTCCTCCCGCCCGTACAGCACCCCGTACGTGAACGAGCTCTCCCCCGCCGCGTGCGCCACCGCGGACAGTTCCCGCAGGGTCACCCGGACCATCACGCTGTCCTGGTGCTCACCGAGCAGGCTGGTCAGCGCCTTCATGGACTTGGCCAGCGCGCGGGCCGGGGTACCGAGGGCCGGCACCGCCGCCTCCGCCGCGTACCGGGTCCGCTTGGCCTTCTTGCGGGCCTCGTGCAGCGCGAGCTCGCGGTCCGCGCCGGGCGGGGTCCCGATCGCCTCCTCCACGAGCGCGGAGACTTTTCCGAAGTCCTTGCCCACGGCCTTGCCGATGACCTTCTCCGGCTTGCCCGCCGCGTCCTTCAGAAGAGGTGGCTCGGCGATCACCCGGTCCAGGGTGTCGAGGAGCGCGAGATACCGCTGGGAGTCCAGGACGCCGATCAGCCGGCTGCGTGATCCGCCGTGCCGGGCGTTCGCCCAGGTGTCCAGGCGGGTGCGGATCGGGCCGGAGATCAGGGTGGTGGGCAGTTCGCCCAGGACCGTCACGAGCCGCTCGGTCACGACCTCGCGGTCGCGGTCCGCGCCCAACTCCCCCGCCAGCCACTTCAGTTCATCGCCGACCGGGTCGGTGACCGTATGGTCGAGGACCTTGCCGTACGAGCGGAACGTGCTGCGCAGCCGGCGGGTGGCGACCCGCATGCGGTGGACCGAGTCGTACGCGTCCTGCCGTACGGCCGGGTCGAGTTCGAGGATCGCGTCGCGCTGGGCGCGGGCGTACGCGAGGACGTGATCGCCGGCGGTGACCGGATCCGCGGGCTCCGCGGGCACGGGCTCCGCCTTGCGCTTCTTCTTCGACCCCGGCTTTTCCGACCCTGACTTTCCAGACCCTGACTTTTCCGACCCCGGCTTTCCGGACCCCGCCGTGCGAGCCGTCTCCTGAAGCGCCCTGGCCAGCTTCGACGCGGACGACGACGGCCGTACGCCCGCCTTGCGCAACCGTTTCTCCACCTGGTCGAGGAACGCCGGGTCGCCGTCGTCGGCGAGTTCGACCTCGATCTCGGTCCACTGGGCGGTGCCGCCGCCCTCGGTGAGGCGTTCCGCGTGCACGGCGTCCACGCTGACCTCGGCGAGGAGCTTGCCCTGGGCGTCCATGAGATGCCGTACGTCGCGGTCGGAGCGCAGGCGGACGGCGGGCAGCAGCTCGGCCTCACGGACGCGGGAGCGGACCAGCGCGGCGAGGGTGTCCGGCACGGTGTCGGAGAGCGGTTCCCGGATCTCGTCGCGGACACCGGGCGCGACCGGCACCTTCAGGTGCCAGCCCGCGTCGGAACCGCCGGTGCGCCGGCGCAGGGTCAGTGCGGCGGCGGCGAGGCGTTCGTCGGCCGTGTCGTAGTACACGGCGTCCAGGCTCACGACGCCCTTGTCGATGACCGCCGTCACCCCGGCGACGCCGGTCAGGTCGGGCAGACCACTGTCGTCGGACTCGTACTTACGCTCGATTTCACGCTTTGTGTCCGCCATGACCTGAATCTAGTTGCCGACCGGCCGGGACGGCAGGGGGCGTCCCGGATGAACCCCCGGGGAACTCCGGCAAATAGGGAGGTAACGGCCGGGCAAAGGTGTGGTTCAGGCGGACATGGGGCGCTGCACCCGGATCGACTGCAGCAACCCCACCGCGAGCCACACCGCGAACATCGACGTACCTCCGTACGACACGAACGGCAGTGGCAGGCCGGTGACCGGCATGATGCCGAGGGTCATGCCGACGTTCTCGAAGGCCTGGAAGGCGAACCAGGCGACGATCCCGGCGGCGACGATCGTGCCGTAGAGCTCGGTCGAGTCGCGGGCGATGCGGCAGGCGCGCCAGAGCACCACGCCCAGGAGGACGAGGATCAGGCCCGCGCCGACGAAGCCCAGCTCCTCGCCCGCGACCGTGAAGACGAAGTCCGTTTGCTGTTCGGGGACGAACTGGCCCGTCGTCTGGGAGCCGTGGAAGAGGCCCTCGCCGGTGAGGCCGCCGGAGCCGATCGCGATGCGGGCCTGGTTGGTGTTGTAGCCGACGCCGGCCGGGTCGAGGCTCGGGTTGGCGAAGGCGGCGAAGCGGGCGATCTGGTACTCGTCCAGGAAGTGCAGCTGCCACACGGCGATCGCGCCCAGGGTGCCCGCGCCGAGCAGACCGAAGACCCAGCGGTTGGAGGCGCCGGAGGCCAGCAGCACGCCGAGCACGATGATGACCATGACCATGACCGAACCGAGGTCGGGCATCAGCATGACGATCATCATCGGGACCGAGGCGAGGCCCAGGGCCTGGAGGACCGTGCGGTGGTCGGGGTAGGGCTTGTCGCCCGCGTCGACCCGGGCGGCGAGGATCATCGCCATGCCCAGGATGATCGTGATCTTCACGAACTCCGAGGGCTGGAGCGAGAAGCCGCCGCCGAGCACGATCCAGGAGTGCGCGCCGTTGACCGTGGAGCCCAGCGGGGTGAGCACCAGCAGGATGCCGAACACCGAGGCGCCGTAGAGGAACGGGACGACGACGCGCAGGGTGCGGTGGCCGACCCAGATGACGCCGATCATCAGGGCGATGCCGATGCCGGTGTTCATCAGGTGCCGGAGCAGGAAGTAGTACTGGTCGCCCTGGTTGATCTCGGTGCGGTTGCGCGTCGCCGAGAAGACGAGGAGCGAGCCGATCAGGGACAGGCCGACCGCCGACAGCAGTATCGGCCAGTCCAGCCGGCGGGCCAGCGAGTCACGGGCGAACACCCGCGTCCAGCCGGCCCGGTCGGGCCCGTATCCGGAGACGGAGAAGCTGTTGCCGGTCATGTGAGCATCCTCCGGCTACCCCTTCTGCGCGGACGCCTTCGGGTGTTGCTGTTGGTGGTGGACGGTGAGGGCGCGATGGCCGGCTGCTGGGTGTCGTCCGCGGGCGTGACGCCGCCCTCGGTCGCCTTCTCCTGCTGCTTCTCCAGCTCCTTGGCCGGGTCGGCGGTGATCTTCGGGGAGGCGATCGTGCCGTCGGCGCGGACCTTCGGGAGGCTCGTCTGCGGCGAGGGCAGCATCGCCTTCTTCTTGTCGATGGAGCCGTCGGCCTGGACGCCGTACATCGCGTTGTAGATGTTGCGCACGGCCTCACCGGAGGCGCCGGAACCCGTACCGGCCTGCGCGATCGTCATGACGACCGTGTAGTCCTTGGTGTACGTGGCGAACCAGGAGGTGGTCTGCTTGCCGTAGACCTCCGCCGTACCCGTCTTGGCGTGCAGCTCGATCTTGTCCTGCGGCCAGCCCTGGAACTTCCAGGCGGCGGTACCGCTGGTGACCACGCCCGCGAGGGCCTTGTCGATGCCCTTGTGCGTGGCCGCGCTGATCGGCAGCTTGGCCTTCACCTGGGGCTTGATCTCTGTGACGGTCTTGCCGTCGGCGCTGACGATCGCCTTGCCGATGGTCGGGACGTACTCGGTGCCGCCGTTGGCGAGCGCGCCGTAGATCATGGCCTCCTGGATCGGCGTGACGAGGGTGTCGCCCTGGCCGATGGAGTAGTTGATCGAGTCGCCCTCGCGCATCTTGTTGCCTTCGAGGCAGTTCTCGTACGCGATCTGCTGGACGTACGTGCCGCCCTTCTTGCCGGTCTTGCACCAGTAGGCCTTGTTGGCCGCCCAGGTCTCCTGCTTCCACTTGCGGTCCGGGATCCGGCCGGTGACCTCGTTCGGGAGGTCGACGCCGGTGACCTTGCCGAGGCCGAACTGGTGGGCCGCCTTGTAGAAGTAGTCCTTCGGCTCACCCTTCTTCGGGTTGATGCCGCCGTCCTTCTTCCACTGGGCGTCGGCGAGGCCGTAGAAGACGGTGTCGCAGGAGACCTCCAGCGCGCGGCCCAGCGAGATGGGGCCGAAGTTCTCGCCCTCGAAGTTCTTGAAGACCTGGCCGCCCACCGAGTACGAACTGGTGCAGGGGTAGCCGCCGTCCCACGTGTAGCCGGCCTCGACCGCGGCGGCCGTGGAGACCACCTTGAACGTCGAACCGGGCGCCGACTGACCCTGTATGGCCCGGTTGAGGAGCGGGTAGTCGGAGTTCTTGCCGGTGAGCTGCTTGTAGTCCTTGGCGGAGATGCCACCGACCCAGACGTTCGGGTCGTACGTCGGCGCGGACGCCATGGCGACGATCCGGCCGGTCTTGGCCTCCATCACGACGACGGCACCGGAGTCGGCCTTGTAGTTCTCGCCGGTGATCTTGTCGTACTGCTGGCGGGCCGCCTTCATCGCCTTGTCGAGCTGGTACTCGGCGACGCGCTGCACGCGGGCGTCGATGCTGGTGACGAGGTTCGAACCGGGCTGCGGCGCGTCGGACTTGGCCTTGCCGATGACGCGGCCGAGGTTGTCGACCTCGTAGCGGGTGACGCCGGCCTTGCCGCGCAGCGCCTTGTCGTACTCGCGCTCCAGGCCCGAGCGGCCGACCTGGTCGGAGCGCAGATACGGCGAGTCGCTGTCCTTGGCCTGGGTGATCTCGTCGTCGGTGACCGGCGAGAGGTAGCCGAGGACCTGGGCCGCGTTGGCGTCGCCGGGGGCCGCGTAACGCCGTACGGCCTCGGGCTCGGCGGTGATGCCGGGGAAGTCCTCGGCGCGCTCGCGGATCTGCAGGGCCTGCTTGGCGGTGGCCTCGTCGGTGATCGGGATGGGCTGGTAGGGCGAGCCGTTCCAGCAGGGCTGCGGGGTCTTCGCGTCGCACAGCCGGACCTTCTGGATGACGTCCGCGGGCTTCAGGCCCAGCACGCCGGCCAGCTTGGTGAGGACGGCCCTGCCGTCGTCGGCCTGCTTCAGCAGGTCGGTGCGGGAGGCGGAGACCACGAGCCGGGTCTCGTTGTCGGCGAGGGGCACACCGCGCGCGTCCAGTATCGAACCGCGCACCGCGGGCTCGACGACCTGCTGGACGTGGTTGCCGGACGCTTCCTTCTGGTACGCGGCGCCCTCACGGATCTGCAGGTACCAGAGGCGCCCGCCGAGGGTGCCGAGGAGGGAGAGGACGAGAATCTGGATGACGACGAGCCTGATCTGAACCCGTGGAGTCCGACCGGTCTCCGGGATGTTGGTCATGTGGTGCTGCCTCCCCCTCTCAGTGCGCGTACACGATGCGTGTATGAGTCATATACGACGGACCTGTGAGTCCGTGACCCAACTCCCCGGTGTTCAAAGCCTCTTGACCCCCTTGATACGTCCCGCCCGGGCCACGCGGGCGCGTGCGGTCTTCATCCGCAGGCCGCCGCGCTGGCCGCCGATCTTCAGGCCGGTGCCCGAGGAGAGCCAGCCCGAGGAGATGTCGGCCGACTTGGCGGCGTTGGTCTCCGCGAGCGGGTCGTTGTCGACGCGCCGGGCCAGTGCCATGACGCCGGGGACGACGAACGGGGCGAGCAGCAGGTCGTACAGGGAGGCCGTGAACAGCAGGCTGCCCAGGCCGACATGGCGGGCGGCGGTGTCGCCGACGAGGGCGCCGACACCGGCGTAGAGCAGGGTGGCGCCGATCGCGGCGGCGACCACGACGGCCATCGGGCCGGTCGCCGACTTCAGGCGGCCGTTCTCCGGCTTGGCGAGGCCCGCGAGGTAGCCGATGACGCACAGGACGAGGGCGTACCGGCCGGCCGCGTGGTCGGCGGGCGGGGCCAGGTCGGCGAGGAGGCCCGCGCCGAAGCCGATGAGGGCGCCCGCGACATGGCCGTAGACCATGGCCAGGCCGAGGACCGTGAGGAGCAGCAGGTCGGGGACGGCGCCCGGGAGGTGGAGGCGGGCGAGGACGCTCACCTGGATCACGAGGGCGACGACGACCAGCGGCGCGGAGAGGAGGATCCGGTTGGCACGCATGGGGATGGGCTCCTACTGCTGTTGCTGGCCGTCGACCGGCGCGTTCGCGGACGGGGTGACCGTGACGGTCACCGTCGGGATCGGGGTCGGCTTGGGCTTCGCCGGCAGGACCGTGTCACGCGGGTCCTTCTTCGGGGCCTCCACGACCACGCCGACGATGTCGAGCTTGGTGAAGTTGACGTACGGCGTGACGTACAGCGTGCGGGTCAGGCCGCCGCCGGAGGGGTCGACGCGGGAGACGACACCGACCGGGACGCCGGGCACGAACGGCTTGTCGGCCTGCGAGCCGAAGGTGACCAGACGGTCGCCCTTCTGCACCTCCGCCTTGCCGTTGAGGAGTTCGACGCGCAGCGGGCCGTCGCCCTCGCCGGAGGCGAAGCCGAGTTCGTCGCTGCCCTCCATGCGGGTGCCGACGGTGAAGTCGGGGTCGTTGGCGAGGAGGACGGTCGAGGCATCCGGGCCGACGGTCGTCACGCGCCCGACCAGTCCGTTGCCGTTCAGGACGGTCATGTCGCGCTTGATGCCGTCGTTGGCGCCGACGTCGATGGTGATCGTCCAGGAGAAGCTCTGGGCGGCTCCTATCGCGATGACCTGGGCGCCCTTGATGCCGTACTGGCCCTCGCCGGCCACCTTCAGCATCTTGTCCAGCTGGGTCAGGCGGCTGCGGTTGCGGTCGTCGCTGCCGAGCTTCGCCTTGAGGGCCGCGTTCTCCTTCTCCAGGACGGCGAGCCGGTCGTGCCGCTCCCCGGAGTCGCGGACCGCGGCGACCGCGTCACCCACCGGGTCGACGGCGGACGACACGCCGTTCTCGATCGGGCCGAACACCGTGGCCGCGGCCCGGCGGGCACCGTCGACCGGCGAGTCCTGCCCTCCCCGGATATCGACCGTGATCAACGCGAACGCTACGGCGATCAGCAGCACCAGGAGCAGCCGGCTCTCTCGTGTGTCCCTCACGTGCGGCGGCCGTGCCTTCCTCATAGAAATGTGCAGAGGTACAGGTATGCAGGTGTGGTGTGTGCGGGAGTTGTCCGTACGGATGGATACGGAGGCTCATGTCGGAGCCTATGCCTCCGTATCAACGATCCGCCGCACGAGAGGAGATCATCCCGTACGGCGGAATCGAAGCGTTACGTCATCTGCGCGGCTGGGCGTCCAGAACCTGCTGGAGCGCCTCGAACTCCTCGACGCACTTGCCGGCGCCGAGCGCCACGCTGTCCAGCGGGTCCTCGGCGATGTGGATCGGCATGCCGGTCTCCCGGCGCAGCCGCTCGTCGAGACCCTTCAGCAGGGCTCCGCCGCCGGTCAGAACGATTCCGCGGTCCATGATGTCGCCGGACAGCTCCGGCGGGCACTTGTCGAGGGTCGTCTTCACCGCGTCGATGATCGCGTTGACGGGCTCTTCGATCGCCTTGCGGACTTCGGCGGCCGAGATGACGACAGTTTTCGGAAGGCCGGAGACCAGGTCCCGGCCGCGGATTTCGGTGTGCTGGTCGTCTTCGAGGTCGTACGCGGAACCGATCGTGATCTTGATCTGTTCGGCACTCCGCTCACCGAGAAGGAGCGAGTACTCCTTCTTGATGTGCTGGATGATCGCGTTGTCCAGCTCGTCGCCCGCGACGCGGATGGACTGGGCGGTGACGATGCCACCGAGCGAGATGACCGCGACCTCCGTGGTGCCGCCTCCGATGTCCACCACCATGTTGCCCGTGGCCTCGTGGACCGGCAGGCCGGAGCCGATGGCCGCGGCCATGGGCTCCTCGATGATGTGCACCTGGCGCGCCCCGGCCTGGGACGACGCCTCGATGACGGCACGGCGCTCGACGCCCGTGATGCCCGAGGGCACACAGACGACGACACGGGGACGGGCCAGGTAGCGCCGCTTGTGGATCTTCAGGATGAAGTAGCGGAGCATGCGCTCGGTGATCTCGAAGTCGGCGATGACACCGTCCCTCAGCGGACGTACGGCAACGATGTTGCCCGGTGTCCGCCCGATCATCTTCTTGGCTTCGGAGCCGACCGCGAGAATGCCACCGGTGTTGGTGTTGATCGCGACGACGGACGGCTCGTTGAGTACGATCCCGCGACCCCTGACGTACACCAGCGTGTTGGCGGTCCCGAGGTCGACAGCCATGTCACGGCCGATGAACGACATTGAGTTCCCCATCAGGATTCGTCTGGCCTTCCTGGGAGCTTTTGAGGGCTTTTCAGGTCGGCGAAGTGGGTGCTGTGACGTGAAGGCTTCCATCGTAGACGCGCCATCACGAACACTGCGCGAGGGTCTTCGCCATTGTCAGCATGTGAGGCGCTGCCTCGCTTGTGGAGACGGCCCAACGGGGGCACTCGTTCCCCCGATCGGCACGCATATGCCAAGAGACGGCCGGAAAAACACGGCCGCCCCTGGTCAGGCATGTGGGTTACTGATGGAGATTCAGCCGCGCCCGGGGAAGAAGATCTTCACCTCGCGTTCGGCGGACTCCTCGGAGTCCGAGGCGTGGATCAGGTTCTCCCGCACGATGACTCCGAAGTCCCCGCGGATCGATCCCGGCGCGGCGGCGATCGGGTCGGTCGGACCGGCCAGCTGGCGTACGCCCTCGATGACCCGCTCGCCCTCGACGATCAGGGCGACGACGGGACCGGAGGCCATGAACTCCACCAGCGGCTCGTAGAACGGCTTGCCCTTGTGCTCGCCGTAGTGCTGCTCCAGGGTGTCCTGGTCCAGGGTGCGCAGCTCCAGCGCGGTGATCTGCCAGCCGGCCTTGCGCTCGATCCGGCTGATGATCTCGCCGGTCAGGCCACGACGTACGGCGTCGGGCTTGAGCAGGACGAGGGTGCGCTGGGTCACGACGGGACTCCTTCGGATCATGATGTGCGGGTCGACTCACGGTCGTGGCACGGTCGCCTCACGACAAACCCGAGGTTACAGGGCGTGTCCACGCGTTCATTACGCAGCGTCAGGTGTAGTGGAGTCACGCCGCGCCGGGAGTGGCGGAGTCCGCCTGCGCGGCCTGCGCCGCGAACCGTGCCTTCGCCTCGTCGATCTTCCGGCCGTAGTGCACCGAGGCCCACCACAGGGCCGCGAAGATCGCCCCGAGGAAGAACATCGACGGCACGACGAGGCCCGACGCGATCAGCGCGATCTGCAGTGCCCAGCCGAGCGCGATGCCGGCCGGCCGGGTCACCACCCCGCACAGCGCGACGGACAGGAACATCGCGATCCCGCACACCGTCCACACGGTGGAGGTGGTCAGGTCCGGGTCCTTCATGGCGACCAGACCGGCGAAGCCGATCACGAAGAACTCGCCGATCAGCGTGGAAGAACAGAGCGTACGCACGGAAAGTCAGCCCCTCCCCAGGAGCAGTCGGGCTTCACCGACGGTGATGACGGAACCGGTGACGAGCACACCGCCGCCCGCGAACTCACCGTCCTCCTCGGCCAGCGTGATCGCGGCCTCCAGGGCATCGGGCAGCCGCGGTTCGACCTGCACACGCTCGTCGCCGAACACCTCGACGGCGATGCCGGCCAGCTCGTCCACGTCCATCGCGCGGTGACTGGAGTTCTGCGTGACGACGACCTCGGCGAACATCGGCTCGAACGCTTCGAGCAGCCCGCGCACGTTCTTGTCCCCGCTGGCCCCGACGACCCCGATCAGCCGACTGAAGTCGAACGCCTCCGCCACGGCCTCGGCGGTCGCACGGGCGCCCGCCGGGTTGTGCGCCGCGTCCAGCACGACGGTCGGCGACCGCCGCACCACCTCCAGCCGCCCCGGCGAGGTCACGGACGCGAACGCCTTCCGCACCGTGTCGATCGCGAGCGGGTCGGGCCGCTGCGCACCCACACCGAAGAAGGCTTCCACGGCGGCGAGCGCCACGGCGGCGTTGTGCGCCTGGTAGGGGCCGTGCAGGGGGAGGTAGATCTCCTCGTACTCGCCACCGAGGCCGCGCAGGTTGACGACCTGCCCGCCGACGGCGACCTGCCGGGACACAACCCCGAACTCCAGACCCTCCCGGGCCACGGTCGCGTCCACCTCGACGGCCTTCTTCAGCAGCACCTGCGCCGCGTCCACCGGCTGCTGCGCCAGGATCACGGTCGCGTCCTGCTTGACGATGCCGGCCTTCTCGGTGGCGATCTCGCCGGTCGTCCCGCCGAGGCGGTCGGTGTGGTCGAGGTCGATGGGGGTGACTACGGCCACGGCGGCGTCGATGACGTTCGTCGCGTCCCAGGTGCCACCCATCCCGACTTCCACTACGGCCACATCGACGGGCGCGTCCGCGAACGCGGCGTACGCCATGCCCGTCAGCACCTCGAAGAACGACAGCCGGAACTCCTGCTGCGCGTCCACCATCTCGACGTACGGCTTGATGTCCTCGTACGTCTCGATGAAGCGCTCGGCGGAGATCGGGGCGCCGTCGAGGCTGATGCGCTCGGTGATCGACTGGACGTGCGGGGAGGTGTAACGGCCGGTGCGCAGTTCGAAGGCGCCGAGCAGGGCCTCGATCATGCGGGCCGTGGAGGTCTTGCCGTTCGTGCCGGTGATGTGGATCGAGGGGTACGAGCGCTGGGGGTCGCCGAGGACGTCCATCAGCGCGGCGATACGGCTGACCGACGGCTCCAGCTTGGTCTCGCCCCAGCGGGAGGCCAGTTCGGTCTCCACCTCGCGCAGGGCCTTGTCCAGCGCGGGGTCCTCGGGGCGGCCGGGGACGTCTGCCTGGGGGGCGCCGGTGCCCTGGGTTCGGAGGGTGCGGCTGCCGGCCTCGATGACCGCGAGGTCGGGGTCGCGGTCGGTCTCGGCCTCGATGATCTCGTCGAACGGGTCGCTGTCAGTCACGTGGGCCAGTCTACGGAGGTTGGGCGGTTCGTTTGTCTGCGGGCCCGGTGGGGGCTGGTCGCGCCCACGCGGCGGAGCCGCACATCGATACAGCCCCGCGCCCCTGGGTAGGGCAGGGCCCCGGCGCTGGAAAAACACCGGGGCCCTCACCTGACTACGACCCCTTACGCCTCCGGCAAGCCGTCCAGCTGGGCCTTGATGCGGGCGATGTCCTCGTCGGCCTTCGTCAGGCGGCCGCGGATCTTGTCGACCACGTTGTCCGGGGCCTTGGCCAGGAACGCCTCGTTGCCGAGCTTGGCCGTGGCCTGGGCCTTCTCCTTCTCGGCGGCGGCGAGGTCCTTCGCGAGGCGCTTCCGCTCCGCCGCGATGTCGATCGTGCCGGAGAGGTCGAGAGCGACCGTGGCGCCGCCGACCGGGAGGGTGGCCGTCGCCGCGAAGGCGTCGCCCTCCGGCTGGAGGCGGAGGAGCTGGCGGATGGCGGCCTCGTGGGGGGCCAGGGCCGTGCCGTCCAGCGTGAGGCGGGCCGGGACGCGCTGGCCGGGCTGGAGGCCCTGGTCGGCGCGGAAGCGGCGGACCTCGGTGATGACCTGCTGGAGGGTCTCGATCTCCTTCTCGGCCGGTGCGTCACGGAAGCCTGAGTCCTTCGGCCAGTCCGCGATGACGATCGACTCGCCGCCCGTGAGCGTGGTCCAGAGCGTCTCCGTGACGAACGGGACGATCGGGTGCAGCAACTTCAGGGTGACGTCGAGGACTTCGCCCAGGACGCGCTTGGAGACCTCGGCCGGCTCGCCGCCCGCCAGGAACGTCGTCTTGGACAACTCGACGTACCAGTCGAAGACTTCGTCCCACGCGAAGTGGAACAGCGCGTCGGAGAGCTTCGCGAACTGGTAGTCCTCGTAGAGCGCGTCGACTTCGGCGACCGTGGAGTTGAGGCGGGACAGGATCCAGCGGTCGGTCGCCGACAGGCGCTCGGCGTCCGGGAGTTCGCCCTCGATCGTCGCACCGTTCATGAGGGCGAAGCGGGTCGCGTTCCACAGCTTGTTGGCGAAGTTGCGCGAGCCCTGGACCCAGTCCTCGCCGATCGGGACGTCGACGCCCGGGTTGGCGCCGCGCGCGAGGGTGAAACGGAGCGCGTCGGAGCCGTACTTGTCCATCCAGTCGAGCGGATTGACCGCGTTCCCGAAGGACTTGGACATCTTCTTGCCGAACTGGTCGCGGACCATGCCGTGCAGGGCGATGGTGTGGAACGGCGGGGTGCCGTCCATCGCGTAGAGGCCGAACATCATCATCCGGGCGACCCAGAAGAAGAGGATGTCGTAGCCGGTGACCAGGACGGAGTTCGGGTAGAACTTCGCGAGCGACTCGGTCTGTTCGGGCCAGCCGAGGGTGGAGAAGGGCCACAGGCCGGAGGAGAACCAGGTGTCGAGGACGTCGGTGTCCTGGTGCCAGCCCTCGCCGGTGGGTGCCTCGTCGTCGGGTCCGACGCAGACGACCTCGCCGTTCGGCCCGTACCAGACGGGAATCCGATGTCCCCACCACAACTGCCGTGAAATACACCAGTCGTGGAGGTTGTCGACCCAGTCGAAGTAGCGCTTCTCCATCTCCTGCGGGTGGATCTTGACCCGGCCGTCGCGGACCGCGTCGCCGGCCGCCTTCGCGAGCGGGGCGACCTTGACCCACCACTGCATGGACAGCCGCGGCTCGATGGTGGTCTTGCAGCGCGAGCAGTGGCCGACCGAGTGGACGTACGGCCGCTTCTCGGCGACGATCCGGCCCTCGGCGCGCAGCGCGGCGACGATCGCGGAGCGGGCTTCGAGGCGGTCCTGGCCCTGGAAGGGGCCGGGGACGGTGATGACGGCGTGCTCGTCCATGACCGTGATGGCCGGCAGGTCGTGCCGCTGGCCGATCTCGAAGTCGTTCGGGTCGTGGGCCGGGGTGACCTTGACGGCACCCGTGCCGAACTCGGGGTCGACGTGCTCGTCCGCGACGACCGGGATGGAACGGTCGGTCAGCGGCAGCTTGATGAGCTTGCCGACGAGGTGCTTGTAGCGCTCGTCGCCGGGGTGAACGGCGACGGCCGTGTCACCGAGCATGGTCTCGGCGCGGGTCGTGGCGACGACGATGGTCTCGTCCCCGTCGCCGTACTTCATGGAGACGAGTTCGCCGTCGTCGTCCTGGTACTCGACCTCGATGTCCGAGATCGCGGTGAGACAGCGCGGGCACCAGTTGATGATGCGCTCGGCGCGGTAGATCAACTCGTCGTCGTAGAGCCGCTTGAAGATGGTCTGGACGGACTGCGAGAGCCCCTCGTCCATGGTGAAGCGCTCGCGCGACCACGCGACGCCGTCGCCGAGGCGGCGCATCTGGCCGGAGATCTGGCCGCCGGACTCGCCCTTCCACTGCCAGACCCGCTCGACGAAGGCCTCCCGGCCCAGGTCGTGGCGGGACTTGCCCTCCTTGCCCAGCTCGCGCTCGACGACGTTCTGCGTGGCGATGCCGGCGTGGTCCATGCCGGGCTGCCACAGCGTCTCGTAGCCCTGCATGCGCTTGCGGCGGGTGAGGGCGTCGATGAGCGTGTGCTCGAAGGCGTGCCCGAGGTGCAGGCTGCCCGTGACGTTCGGCGGCGGGATGACGATCGTGTACGGCGGCTTCTCGCTCTTCGCGTCCGCCTCGAAGTAACCCCGCTCCACCCAGCGCTCGTACAGCGGCCCCTCTACCTCGGCCGGCGCGTACTGGGTCGGCAGTTCGGAGTCGGGCGCTGATGGCTGCTGCTGAGCGTTCTCGGTCACGGGCCCAGTTTAGGGGTGTCGCGGGGGTGTCCCGAAACGCGTTTGTTCTGTAACGGTGCGCCCCCCGATGCTCTGCGCTTCCTGTGACTGGGCCAGGATGTCGGGATCACATAAGCATCTGGAGGGGAACCCAGAAATGAGCTACAACCAGCCGGGCCCGTACGACGGGCAGCCTCAGCAGCCCGGTCCGTACGGTCAGCCGGGTCCCTACGGCCAGCCTCCCCAGCAGGCGCCGCAGGGCGCCCCTCAGCCCGGCTACGGCTACCCCCAGCAGGCTCCCCCCGCCCAGCCCGGCTACGGCTACCCGACGCAGCCCCAGCCCCCGCAGGGCGTCCCGCCGCAGGGTCCCTACGGCCAGCCGCAGCCGCCGTACGGGCAGCAGGCGCCGTATGGCCAACCCCCTTACGGGCAGGCCCCGTACGGTGTTCCTCAGCCGCCGGTGCCCGGCGGGAAGAAGAAGACCGGGCTCATCATCGGGGCGGTGGCGGTCGTGGCCGCCATCGGCGTGGGCGTGTACTTCGTGCTCGGCTACACCGGGTCGTCCGGTCTCGCGGACGACGGTCCGCACAAGCTGACGACGCCGGCGAAGGTGCTCGGCGACTACAACCGGGCGACCAAGGACGGCGACACCAGCGACAGCGGCTCGTCGACCGTGAAGGACCTGGAGAAGAGCGGCGTCAAGAACGGCACCGCCGTCTTCGGCGCCTACACGACGGCCGACCTGAGCGGCTACAACCCGAGCGATCCCTCCACCGCGCCCAGCGCGGCGGAGCTGCTCACGGCCAAGGGCATCTCGCTCATCGGCGCCTATGGCAAGATCGCCGATCCGCAGAAGTCCCTGGACGCGTTCTTCGCGGACATCCAGAAGGACGTCAACCAGAGCGGCTCCTCCAGCAGTTCGTCGGGCGGCAGCAAGCTGGTCGGGGACCCCGAGTCGGTCGACGTCAACGGCGCGGTCATGAAGTGCCAGGCGGCCAAGGGCACCAACCAGGTGACCAAGAAGACGCAGACCGACTGGTTCTGCGCCTGGGCCGACTACAGCACCATCGCGATGGTCTCCCCCGGTGACAACACGGCCGATGTGTCGAAGGACACCGCCGTCTCGATGACCACCAAGCTCCGCAAGGAAGTTCGGGTGAAGAGCTAGCGCCGGAGGCCTCAACCACGAGGGGCGCCCGGTCGGTTGACTGACCGGGCGCCCTTCGTGTCGTACAGGAAGCAGCTGTGGCGGCTACGCCGTCTTCTGCTCGCCCGGGCCGCGGCCCCGCGCGTCGCGCGGGATCAGGGTCGGGTTGACGTTCGACAGGACGACGTCCGCCGTGATGACGACCCGGGCCACGTCCTTGCGGGACGGGACCTCGTACATGACGCCCTGGAGGACTTCCTCCATGATGGCGCGCAGGCCGCGGGCGCCGGTCTGGCGGAGGATGGCCTGGTCGGCGATGGCTTCGAGGGCCTCGCGCTCGAAGTCCAGCTCCACGCCGTCGAGTTCGAAGAGGCGCTCGTACTGCTTGACGAGCGCGTTGCGCGGCTCGATGAGGATCTGGAGCAGGGCCTCGCGGTCCAGGTTGTGGACCGAGGTGATGACGGGGAGGCGCCCGATGAACTCGGGGATCATGCCGAACTTCACCAGGTCCTCGGGCATGACGTCCTCGAACTGGTCCTTGGCCTGCAGCTCCCGCTTCGAGCGGATCGTCGCGCCGAAGCCGATGCCCTTCGCGCCGGCCCTGGACTCGATGAGCTTCTCCAGGCCCGAGAAGGCGCCGCCCACGATGAACAGGACGTTCGTCGTGTCGATCTGGATGAACTCCTGGTGCGGGTGTTTACGGCCGCCCTGCGGCGGGACCGACGCCGTCGTGCCCTCCAGGATCTTCAACAGGGCCTGCTGGACGCCCTCGCCGGACACATCGCGGGTGATCGACGGGTTCTCGCTCTTCCGCGCGACCTTGTCGATCTCGTCGATGTAGATGATGCCCGTCTCGGCCTTCTTGACGTCGTAGTCAGCGGCCTGGATGAGCTTCAGCAGAATGTTCTCGACGTCCTCGCCGACATAGCCCGCCTCCGTGAGCGCGGTCGCGTCGGCGATCGCGAACGGCACGTTCAGCATGCGGGCCAGGGTCTGTGCGAGGAGGGTCTTGCCCGAGCCCGTGGGGCCGAGCAGGAGGATGTTGGACTTCGCCAACTCGATGGCGTCCTCGCGGTTCTGACCGCCGCCGTGCTCACCGGCCTGGACGCGCTTGTAGTGGTTGTACACCGCGACCGAGAGAGCCTTCTTCGCCGACTCCTGGCCTACGACGTACCCCTCAAGGAACTCGTAGATCTCGCGGGGCTTGGGGAGTTCCTCCCAGCGCACCTCGCTCGTCTCCGCCAGTTCTTCCTCGATGATCTCGTTGCAGAGGTCGATGCACTCGTCGCAGATGTACACACCGGGCCCTGCGATGAGCTTCTTGACCTGCTTCTGGCTCTTGCCGCAGAACGAGCACTTGAGCAGATCGCCGCCGTCACCGATGCGTGCCACGGTGTGCTTCCCCTTCGCCTGGGAGACGCCTAGGTCCAGCGACTCCTGGTGCTGCCTTATGTCCGACGGTACCTTGCCGGGCCCCCCGTTCGGGCCCCCCTTGGCACGGTTCACTTCCACGTGGACGTGCCAAGGGGTGGTGGACGATACAGGTCCGGGTCAGCGGACGTCGGCGTTGTTCATCTTCCGGGTGGAGATGATCTGGTCGATCAGGCCGTACGACAGGGCGTCCTCGGCCGTGAGGATCTTGTCGCGCTCGATGTCCTCGCGGATCTTCTCGATCGGCGTCTTCGAGTGCTTGGCCAGCAGGTCCTCCAGCTGCGCACGCATCCGGAGGATCTCGTTCGCCGCGATTTCGAGGTCGGAGACCTGGCCCCGGCCCGTCTCGCTGTACGGCTGGTGGATCAGCACGCGCGCGTTCGGCAGCGCCATGCGCTTGCCCGGCGTACCGGCGGCCAGCAGGACGGCGGCGGCGGACGCGGCCTGGCCCATGCAGACCGTCTGGACGTCCGGCTTCACGAACTGCATCGTGTCGTAGATCGCGGTCAGCGCCGTGAAAGAGCCACCGGGGCTGTTGATGTAGATCGAGATGTCGCGGTCCGGGTCCATCGACTCCAGGCACAGCAGCTGCGCCATGACGTCGTTGGCCGACGCGTCGTCGATCTGGACACCGAGGAAGATCACGCGCTCCTCGAAGAGCTTCGCGTACGGGTCGTACTCACGCACGCCCTGCGAGGTGCGCTCCACGAAGCGCGGGATCACGTAACGGGACTCGGCGGCGGGACCCGTGTATTCGGCGCGTGCGTGCTCGTACAGGCCGTTGCCGGGGAAGTCGTTCACTGTCTCTCTCCTAGGGGCTGTGACGGTCGGCTGGGGGCTGTGCTGGGGCATCAGGCCCCGGTGCCGCCGCCGCCCGGCATACCGGCGGCCGTGGGAATCACGTCGTCGATGAGGCCGTAGTCCTTGGCCTCGTTCGCGTCGAACCAACGGTCGCGGTCCGAGTCGCGGGTGACCTGCTCGATGCTCTGGCCCGTGTGCTGGGACGTGAGCTCGGCCATGCGCCGCTTGGTGTGCAGCAGCCGCTCCGCGTGGATCTTGATGTCGGAGGCCGAACCGGCCAGGCCGGCGGAGGGCTGGTGGATCAGGATCTCGGCGTTCGGCAGCGCGAAGCGCTTGCCCGGGGTACCCGCGCTGAGAAGGAACTGGCCCATGGAGGCGGCGAGGCCCATGGCGATGGTCACCACGTCGTTCTTGATGAACTGCATGGTGTCGTAGATCGCCATGCCGGCCGTGATCGAGCCGCCGGGGCTGTTGATGTAGAGGTAGATGTCCTTGTCGGGGTCAGCGGCAAGGAGGAGGAGCTGCGCGGTGATCTTGTTGGCGATGTCGTCGTCGACCGCCTGGCCGAGAAAGATGATCCGCTCACCGAGCAGCCGGTTGTAGACCTGGTCGCCGAGGCCACCGATAGAGGGCTCGCCGGCGGCTGTAGGCATCAGATTCGTCACGTATCCACCTGCTCGTCTTTACGACGGCGCCGGGCCGTCTCACCGTGTACTGCCGGGGGCAATGGGGACTCCCCTGCCCTCGTATTCATGGACCCTAACGCGCGGGTCCCTTCGGAGAATCCCGCAAAGGGAACTGTTCGCTGTCAGCGCATGCGGTGCGCCGGCCTGAGCGGAATCCTCTGGGGTGGGGTGGGTGCGGTCGTATCGGGGCCGCGGGTGAGTGGGGGCTTGTCGCGCCCGCGCGGCGGAGCCGCAAGTCGATACGGCCCCGCGCCCCCTTGGGGCGCCCCATTGGGCGGTACGGCAAAGGGCCCCGGGGCTTGATGCAAACCCCAGGGCCCCTCGTGTGACTGCTTACGCCTCGGTCGGCTCCTCGACGGCCTCGGCCGTCTCGGTGGCCGTCTCGGTGGTCGTCTCGTCGTCCTCGTCGTCCAGGTCGACGATCTCGCCGTTGGTGTCCTTGACCGTGGCGGCCTCTACGACGACGGCCAGGGCCTTGCCGCGGGCCACCTCGCCGACGAGGAGGGGGACCTGACCGCCTTCGACGACGGCCTGGGCGAACTGGTCGGGGGACATGCCGGAGGAGGCCGCGCGGCGCATGAGGTGCTCGGTGAGCTCCTCCTGGTTGACGTTCAGCTTCTCCTTGTTGACGAGCTCGTCGAGGACGAACTGCGTCTTGATGCCCTTGACCGCGGCTTCCTTGGTCTCGGTGTCGAACTCCTCGGCCGTCTTGCCCTGGATCTCCAGGTACTTGTCGAGGTCGAGGCCCATCTGGCCGAGCTGGTGGTGCTCCAGGTTGTGCTTGCGGGTGTTGATCTCGTCCTCAAGGAGCTTCTCGGGGACGGGCACCTCGACGAGCTCCAGCAGCTTCTCCAGGACGCGCTCCTGGGCCTGCGTGGCCTGGTCGTACTGCTTCATGTTCTCCAGGCGCTTGCGGCTGTCCGCGCGCAGCTCCTCCAGAGTGTCGAACTCGGAGGCGAGCTGGGCGAACTCGTCGTCCAGCGCGGGCAGTTCGCGGGCGGCGACCTGGGTGACCTTGACGGTGACCTGGGCCTCCTGGCCGGCCGCGGAGCCGCCCTTGAGCTCGGAGGCGAAGGTGGCCTCGCCACCGGCCTCCAGGCCGGTCACGGCCTCGTCAATGCCTTCGAGCAGCTCGCCGGAACCGATGGTGTAGGAGACACCCTCGGCGACACCGTCCTCCAGGACCTCGCCGTCGACCTTGGCCTCCAGGTCGAGGGTGACGACGTCACCGTCGACGGCGGCGCGCTCGACCGGGGAGGTCGCCGCGAAGCGCTCGCGCAGCTGCTCGACCGACTCGTCGATGTCCTCTTCGCTGACCGCCACGGCGTCGACCTCGACCTCGATGCCCGAGTAGTCCGGGATCTCGATGGTCGGGCGGATGTCGACCTCGGCGGTGAAGTTCAGCGTCTCGCCGTCCTTCAGCTCCGTGATGTCGACCTCGGGCTGGCCGAGCGGGTTGAGCTCCGCCTCGTTGACCGCCTCGGTGTAGAACTTCGGAAGCGCGTCGTTGACCGCCTCCTCCAGGACCGCACCGCGGCCGAACCGCTGGTCGATGACGCGCGCCGGGATCTTGCCCTTCCGGAAGCCCTTCACCGTGACCTGCTGGTTGATCTTCTTGTACGCCGCGTCGAGGCTGTCCTTGAGCTCCTCGAAGGGCACCTCGATGCTGAGCCGAACCCGGGTCGGGTTCAGGGTCTCCACGGCGCTCTTCACGGTTCGGTCTCCTTGGGGGCTGACTTCTTGGGTTGCGGACCCAGACAGGTCCGGCGGTTTCTGGTCGCCCGGAGGACTTCAGAGTGTGAGAGACACACGGGCGCGCAGCTTGCATAGTAGCCGCAGCGACGAGACCCCCCAAAAGGCGATCCCGCGAGGTACTGGTGTGATACCGGTCCCGGAGGGCCGGTATGTGGTCGGGGTGGCGGGATTTGAACCCACGGCCTTCCGCTCCCAAAGCGGACGCGCTACCAAGCTGCGCCACACCCCGTCTGGTGCGACACGTAGGGTACATGCCCGCAGGCGGTCGGGCCGCCGCATTTCACGAGCGCCGGGGTGCCGGACGGGGCACGGGGAATGCGGTGTGCGCTCAGGGCACCCGACCCGCTACGATGCCTTCTGTGCCGCGGTCGTCTGACCTGCGGCGCGTCGTGTGCGGGCGTAGCTCAATGGTAGAGCACTAGTCTTCCAAACTAGCTACGCGGGTTCGATTCCCGTCGCCCGCTCCATACGACTCAGGGCCAGGTCGGAGAATCACTCCTCGACCTGGCCCTGAGTCGTTCCCGGAGTCCCGCCCTTGCCAGCGACTCAGAAGCTGATCGAGTTGATCGTCTCCGCCAGTGAGTTTATGAACCGGTTGATGGACGGGGCCATCCCGGTCGAGGCGAGGAAGAAGCCGAAGAGGATCGCGACTATGGCTGGGCCGGCCTTGATCGATCCCCCTCGGATCAACACCACCAGGATGATCGCCAACAGCAGCACCACAGACAGTGAAATGGCCACAACTGATCACACCCTCGGTCGGTCCGCTCTCCCGGCCCGGGGACGCAACCCGCGCACCCCGCCAGAACCATCGTGCCACCAACGCGGCCCACGTATGCGGCGGGTGACGCATCGTTGGTCGCAAAGGTTCGGCAGGGACGCGTTCGCAGTTCGTTCGCATTATTGGCATGCGCACATGAACAGACCTTCCCCGTGTGCCCTTTTGCGCCTTTTGATCGGGATGAATCGTGACATCGTGAACAGATTCCGGACGCGCGTCCGATGGTTTCACCGATTTCCACAGGCAACGCTAGGGTGCCTCAGATGTTCCACGTTGACGCGCCCCCGGGCCAGAACGAACAGAGCAAACAGAACGAAAAGAACGAACAGACCAAACCGCGTGACGCGTTCTTCGACAACGCGAAGTACCTGGCGATCCTGCTGGTCGCCATCGGGCACTCCTGGGAGCCCCTGAAGGGCGACAGCAGAGCGCTCCAGGGCCTGTACATGGTCGTGTACAGCTTCCACATGCCGGCGTTCATCGTCATCTCCGGCTATTTCTCCCGCAGTTTCGACATGAGCCCCGCCCGGCTGAAGCGACTCCTCACCGGTGTCGCGCTGCCGTACGTCGTCTTCGAGATCGCGTACTCGCTCTTCAGCCGCTACGCCAACGACGACCCGCACCAGCAGATCACCCTCCTCGACCCGCTGTATCTCACCTGGTTCCTCTGCTCGTTGTTCATCTGGCGGCTGACCACCCCGGTCTGGAAACTGGTCCGCCACCCGCTGCCGGTCGCCCTCGGCATCGCCATGCTCGCCTCCTGCACCCCGGCCATGACCGACGACTTCGATCTGCAGCGGACGGCGCAGTTCCTGCCGTACTTCGTGCTCGGCCTCGTCCTGAAGCCCGAGCACTTCCGGCTGGTGCGGCGGCGCGAGGCGCGGATGCTGGCGGTGCCGGTGTTCGTGAGCGCGCTGGTGTTCGGCTACTGGGCGGTGCCGCGGATGAACGCGAGCTGGCTCTACCACCACGACTCCGCGCAGGAGTTCGGGGCGCCCTGGTGGGCCGGGCCCGTGATGATGCTCGCGATGTTCGGCTGCTCGCTGCTGCTGACCGCCGCCTTCTACTCCTGGGTGCCGAGCCGGAAGACCTGGTTCACGGCGCTCGGCGCGGGCACCCTGTACGGCTACCTGCTGCACGGCTTCCTGATCAAGGGCGCCGGCTACGCGGGCCTGTACGACCACACCTGGCTGCACCGCCCGTACGGCGTCGCCCTGGTGACCGCCCTCGCGGTCACCGCCGTCACCCTGCTGTGCACGCCGCCCGTACGCCGGGTGTTCCGCTTCGCGATCGAGCCGAACATGGAGTGGGCGTTCAGGCGGGACGCAGCCGAACTGGCCCGCGACCGCGAGCAGTTGGAGCAGCCGCACGGGCAACAGGCCGCGCGGGAGACGGTCAACGCCTAGGGACGCCCAGGGACGCCTATTCAGGAACGGCCAGACCGAGAAGTGCGCGCATCCGTGCGTACTTCGCGGTCAGTCGTCTCCGGGTCGGTTCGTCCAGGACGGCGAGGCGGGCCGGGTCCGCGTTGTGCGCCAGGTCCGCCTCCTTCACCAGGAGTGCGCCGGGGGTCGCGAGAATGCGCGCGGCGTACGCCTCCGGAGGCTCCCCGGCCCGCTTGGTGACTGCCAGCACGATGTCCTTCGTACGACGGCTCAGCGCGGCCTCGTGCAGCCGGCGCTCGCTGAGCGCGTCGTCCTCCACGGAGTCGTGCAGCCAGGCCGCCGCGATCTGCTCGGCGTCGCCGCCACGCGCGCGTACGCCCTCGGCCACGGCCTGGAGGTGCTCGGCGTACGGCCGCCCCGCCTTGTCGGTCTGGCCCTCGTGGGCGGCGCGGGCGAGGGTCTCGACCTCGGCGGTGGTCAGACTCCCCGGAAAATCACCGGTGCTCACCGGGGCAGGGCCTGCGCCGTCGGCCCCTCCCGGCACACCAGCAGCAGAGCCCGGTCGTCGTTGACGTCCTTCGCGACCGCCTCGATCAGGTGCCAGGCCGCGCCGTGGAAGCCGCCGGCGACATAGCGGTCGGCCTCGCCGGTGAGGCGGTCTATGCCCTCGACGATGTCGCGCTCGGAGGTCTCCACCAGGCCGTCCGTGAACAGCATCAACACGTCTCCGGGCCGCAGCGATCCCTTCACAGGGTCGAACTGGGCGCCGTCGTACACACCCAACAGCGGGCCCTCGGCCGCCTTCTCCTCCCAGCGGCCGCTGCCCGCGCTGAGCTGGAGGCCCGGCGGGTGGCCCGCGGAGAAGAGTTCGTAGTCGCCGGAGTCGAGGTCCAGGACGAGGTGGATCGAGGTCGCGAAGCCCTCGTCCCAGTCCTGGCGGAGCAGGTAGCCGTTGGCGGCGGGCAGGAACGCGTGCGGGGGCAGCGAGCCGAGCAGGCCGCCGAAGGCGCCGGAGAGGAGCAGGGCGCGGGAGCCCGCGTCCATGCCCTTGCCGGAGACATCCGTGAGGACCACCTCCATGGTCCGACCACCGTTCGTGCGGGCCGCGACCACGAAGTCCCCCGAGAACGACTGGCCGCCCGCCGGCCGCAGCGCCATCTCCCGGTGCCAGCCCTGCGGGAGTTGGGGCAGCTTGCTCTGCACCCGGATCCGCTCGCGCAGGTCGAAGAGCATGGTGCCGCCGCGCCGCCAGGGCACGCCCACCCGGCTGCGGAACTGCGCGATCAGCAGCCCGAAGAAACCGCACGCGGCCACCACGAGCACCACGCCCGGGGTCACCCGCGCCGGGCCCTCGGTGTACGGGCCGAGCTTCACCGACTCCACGATCAGACCGGTGGCCGCCGCCGCGTACAGGCCGAGCAGGCTCGCGGGGCGCAGCAGCAGGCCGCCCGCGACGATCGGGAGGACCAGCGCGGCGGCCGAGAACCACACCGCGTTGGCGAGGGTCATGGCCACGATCACCGGGATCGTGATCAGCAGCCCGGCCAGCGCGACCCAGTCCGAGCCGTCCCCGCGGAAGTAGTCCACGGCACTTCTGCGCAGGCCGGTGCGGACCCGGTGAACCAGCTTCTTCAACCGGGCCGTGAACGTGTCGGCCTCCGCGCGCCGCTCTCGTCCTGCTGCCATTAGTTCGGGACCCTATCCATCCGACCAGCCGCTTGGCACGGGAGGTCCCACTTGTCCCCCCTGCGAGGTTCAACTTCACAGTGAACTTCACCGGAGGCCCTCGTGGAGGCGCCCGGCGGAAATTCCCTGGCTCGTCCCGCAATGCGCTGGTAGGCATGGTCCATGGGGACAGTTGCGAGAAACACACCGGCCGGGCCGACCGAACTGCGGGTACTGCGCCAGGACGAGTGGAACACCTGGTACGACAACCTTGTCAACGCCTTCGGCGGCATCCCGGAGTCGCCCGAGGAACGTGAACTGTGGCAGCGGCTCACCGAGTTCGACCGCTCCCTCGGCGTCTGGGACGGGAACACGTGCGTGGGGACGGCGGGCGCCTTCAGCTTCCGGCTCACCGTGCCCGGCGGCGCCTCCGTGCCCGCGGCCGGCGTCACGATGGTCAGTGTCGCCGCCACGCACCGGCGGCGGGGCATCCTGAGGTCGATGATGCGCCGGCAGTTGGACGACGTACGGTCCTGGGGCGAGCCGCTGGCCGTCCTGACGGCCTCCGAGCCGGAGATCTACGGCCGCTTCGGGTACGGCATCGCGACGATGACCACGACCGCCGAGATCGACACCGACCGCGTCCGGCTCTCGGTGCCGCCGGGCACGGACGACGTACGCCTGCGCTACGCCGAGCCCGCCGCCGTACGGGACGAGTGCGAGGCGGTGTACGCGCGGCTGGTGGCCGGGCGGCCGGGGATGCTGGCGCGGCGGCCCGGGTGGGAGGAGCTGCCGCTGCTGGACCCGGAGAGCGAGCGGGAGGGGGCCTCGCCGCTGCGGTGCGTGGTGGCCGAGCGGGACGGTGAAGTCGTCGGCTACACGCGGTACTTCGTCAAGCCGGAGTGGGACATCCAGGGTCCCAAGGGGACCGTACGGCTGCGGGACATGGCGGCGCTGGACCCGGCGTCGTACGCGGCGCTGTGGCGGTTCCTCTGCGAGCTCGACCTGACGGGGAAGGTGGCGATCCACAGCCGGCCCGTCGACGACGCCTGGCAGCATCTCGTCTCCGACATCCGGCGGTGCGCGATCCGGCACCGGGACTCGCTGCACGTACGGCTGGTGGAGCTGGGGGCCGCGCTGGAGGCGCGCACCTACCAGGCGCCCGTGGACGTCGTGTTCGAGGTCGCGGACGCCTTCTGCCCCTGGAACGAGGGGCGTTGGCGGCTCACCGGCGACGCGAAGGGCGCCGCATCCTGCAAGCGCACCGAGGAACCGGCCGATCTCGCGCTGTCCGTACGGGAGTTGGGGGCCGCGTATCTCGGCGGGGTGTCCCTCGCGTCGCTCGCGGGGGCCGGTCGGGTGCGGGAGCTGCGGGCCGGGGCGCTGGCCGAGGCGTCCTTGGCGTTCGGGTCGACGGTCGCGCCCTGGCTGCCGCACGGGTTCTAGGCCATCCGGAGAACATCCGGAACAGCCGGAACAGCCCTACCGCTGCTGGCAGTTGGGGCACCAGAACAAGTTGCGGGCGGCGAGGTCGGCGGTGCGGATCTCGCCGCCACAGATGTGGCAGGGGCGGTTCGCCCTGCGGTAGACGTAGACCTCGCCGCCGTGGTCGTCGACGCGCGGCGGGCGGCCCATCGCCTCGGGGGTGTGCTCGGGCCGGACGGTGTCGATGCGGTTGGTGCGGACGCCCTCGCGCATCAGCGCGACGAGGTCGGTCCAGATCGCGTCCCACTCGGCGGGCGTGAGGTCCTTGCCCGCGCGGTACGGGTCGATGCCGTGCCGGAAGAGGACCTCGGCGCGGTAGACGTTGCCGACGCCCGCGATGACCTTCTGGTCCATCAGCAGGGCCGCGATCGTCGTACGGCTGCGGGAGACGCGCCGGTACGCCGCGTTCGGGTCGGTGTCCTCGGGCGGGCGCAGGGGGTCGGGGCCGAGGCGGTCGTGTATCGCCCGCTTCTCGGTGTCCGTGATCAGGGCGCAGGTGGTGGGGCCGCGGAGATCGACGTACGACGTGTCGTTCGCGAGGCGCAGGCGGACGGTGTCCGTGGGCGGGGGTGCGGGGGCTCCGCCGAAGCTCACCTTGCCGAACAGGCCGAGGTGGATGTGGATCCACTCCTCGTCCCGGAAACCCAGGAACAGGTGCTTGCCGTGGGCTTCCGTGCGGGTGAGTTCCGTACCGGTCAACAGTGCTGCGGCGTCGCTGAACTTGCCCTGGGGACTGGTGACTTGAGTGGCTCGGCCCTTGAAGTGAGCGCCGTAGTCCAGTGCGAGTCGGTGAATCGTGTGCCCCTCTGGCACCTGACGAACTTCCTTTCCCACCCAGCCACCCACCCACCCGTCTCGGTCAGTTGACGGGTGGGCGCTCGAAAGACCTCTCCCAAGAGGCTGGTTCCGCTTACTGCTTCGGGTGGTGCGCCGGAATCTCCGGCAGCTCCCCCGTCGCCTCGTACTTCGTCAGCATGTCGATCCGCCGCATGTGCCGCGGGTCCTCGGAGAACGGCGTACCCACGAAGGTCTCGACGAACTTCGTCGCCTCCTCCTCCGTGTGCATCCGCGCGCCGACAGCCACGACGTTCGCGTTGTTGTGCTGGCGGCCGAGCGACGCCGTCTCCTCGCTCCAGGCGAGGGCCGCACGCACGCCCTTGACCTTGTTCGCCGCGATCTGCTCGCCGTTGCCTGAGCCGCCGATGACGATGCCGAGGGCCTCGGGGTCGGCGGCGGTGCGCTCTGCGGCGCGGAGGCAGAAGGGCGGGTAGTCGTCCTGGGCGTCGAAGATGTGCGGCCCGCAGTCGACGGGCTCATGGCCCGCCTCCTTGAGCCACTCGACGAGGTGGTTCTTGAGTTCGAAGCCCGCATGGTCGGAGCCGAGATACACGCGCATGCGTCGAGTGTGACACGGCTGTTTCCGGGAAGCAGCTCCGGGGCCCGACCTCGTTAAATACAGGCAACACCTCGCAACCTCAAGGAAACCTCAAGTAACGATCTGGATTCAAAGGTTCAGGAATTCCTTTACCTCCGATTCACTGGACCGACTCGTACGCCGCTCGTACGAGCACCCCCCACCGGCATCCCAACCGGCGTAAAGGAATTCCCCCCATGACTGCCCCCATGACTGATGGCTCCGGCCTCCAGGCAGGACTCAAGAACCGACATCTCTCGATGATCGCGATCGGCGGTGTCATCGGCGCCGGCCTGTTCGTCGGCTCCAGCTCGGGCATCGCGACCGCGGGCCCCGGCATCCTGCTCTCCTACGCGCTCGTCGGCACGCTCGTGGTGCTGGTGATGCGCATGCTCGGCGAGATGTCGGCCGCGAACCCCACCTCCGGCTCCTTCTCCGCGCACGCCGACCGCGCGCTCGGCCGCTGGGCCGGTTTCTCGATCGGCTGGCTGTACTGGTTCTTCTGGGTCGTCGTGCTCGCCGTCGAGGCGACCGCCGGCGCGAAGATCCTCGAAGGATGGATACCGGCCGTACCGCAGTGGGGCTGGGCGCTCATCGTGATGGTGGTGCTGACCGCCACGAACCTCGTATCGGTCGGTTCCTACGGCGAGTTCGAGTTCTGGTTCGCCGGGATCAAGGTCGTGGCGATCGGCGCGTTCATCGTCGTCGGCGCGCTGGCGATCTTCGGCGTGCTGCCCGGCGCCCACACCGACAAGGCGGGCCTCGGCAATCTCACCGACCACGGCGGCTTCCTGCCGAACGGTCCCGGCGCGATCCTGACCGGCGTGCTCCTGGTCGTCTTCTCCTTCATGGGCAGCGAGATCGCCACGCTGGCCGCCGGCGAGTCCGAGGACCCGCAGCGCGCGGTCACCAAGTCGACCAACAGCATCATCTGGCGCATCGGCGTCTTCTACCTCGGCTCGATCTTCATCGTCGTCTGCCTGCTCCCGTGGAACGACCCGTCGATCAAGGCGCAGGGCTCCTACGTCGCCGCCCTCGACTCCCTCGGCATCGCGCACGCCGGCCAGATCATGAACTTCATCGTGCTGACCTCGGTGCTGTCCTGCCTCAACTCCGGCCTCTACACGGCCTCCCGCATGGCCTTCTCGCTCGGCGGTCGCGGCGACGCCCCGAAGGCGTTCGCCCGGACCACGTCCCGCGGTGTGCCGATGGCGGCGATCATCGCCTCCGTCGTCTTCGGGTTCGTCGCCGTGTTCTTCAACTACGCCTTCCCGGACACGGTCTTCCTCTTCCTGGTCAACTCCTCAGGCGCGGTGGCCCTGTTCGTGTGGCTGGCCATCTGCGCGTCCCAGCTGCGCATGCGCCGGATCATCGAGCGCGAGTCGCCCGAGAAGCTCGTCGTACGGATGTGGCTGTACCCGTATCTGACCTGGGCGACGATCGCCCTGATCGTCTTCGTCCTCGGCTACATGCTCACCGACACGGAGGGCGAGAGCAGCGGCCGTACGACCGTTCTGCTGTCCCTGCTGGTCGCGTTGGCGGTCGTGGCCGTGTCGGTGGTCAAGGAGCGGGTGCGGGGCGGAAAGGCGGTCGCGACCGCCGAGACGGATACCGACACGGACAAGGTGTCTGTGGGCTGAGGGAGTTCACCGAAGCCGTTCACAGCACCACGAAGCTGTTCTTGACCTTGTCGTAGGTCTTCAGGGCCTGGGTCTCCACGCCCGGCTGGTACCAGGTGTTGATCTGGTACGACTTCCCGTCCTCGTCGAAACCGAGCAGCCGGGCGTGCCACGCGACGCCCTTGAGCGTGAACGTGTACTCCCAACTCACCGCCGGATAACCGCGGAACGTCGTCCTGTCGAGGCGGATCTTCCGGTAGCTCTCCCCCTGATGAGCGTTCCGCTCCGAGGCCTCCCAGGTCTCCATCAGATCACCGCGCGCGAGCGACGACTTGCCGACCAGTTCCTGACTCCCGTCCGGGGACGTGTAGTGCACCTCGGCCCCCGTCTTCAGATCCCGCCGCCACCCGTCGGGCGTCGCCCACGCGAACCCACCCGCCTCTCGATGCGTGCCCGGGGGCAGGGTCGGGGGGCGGGAGGTGCCCTCGACTGTGGGGGACGGGGAGGTGGACGGGGACGTGGCTGTCGGGGACGGGGAGGTGGACGGTTCGGTCGACGTCGCTGGCGTAGACGAAGCAGATGAAGTAGCTGAAGTACCGGACGAGCCACCGGAGTTCGCGAGGAGCGTCCCGAGGACCGCGCCTGCGACCACCACTGCTGCGGCGGCGATCAGTCCGATACGGCGGCGGGTGCGGTGGGTGCGGTCGGGGCTGAACGGCCGTGCGGGGCCCGGGAGTTCACCGCCGGGCGACGAGGCCTCGGGACGGGGTAGGCGGGCGGGGTGGGGACCCAGGTCGAGTCGCTGGGGAGCCGGGCGGGGCGAGCGGGCCGGGTGGTTGCCGGGAACGGGGTCGGGGCCGGGACCAAGACCGGGGTGCGGTGGTGCCGGGCGCGGGGCCGGCGGGTGGGCCGGGAGGGGCACGGGCTTCCGCTCGGTCGACGCCGCGGCTCGTTCGGCGAGTTGAGCCTCTTCGCTGCGCTCGGCTTGTGCGGCGGGCTCAGCTTGCGCGGCGCGGACAAGGGAGACGCCCGTCCTGCGCGGCGCAGATCGCCGGGAGTTGTTGGACGATGCCTCGGAGTTCAACTCGGAGGCGGCTTCGGCAGCGGAGGCCGGTTCCTCTACGGCGGGACGCTGCGTCGGTATCGCGTCCTCGATGGGGTCGGGGTCGTAGATCCGGGGATCGCGTGCCGCGCGGACGAGTGACGGTGCCAGGAAGGCCGGGGTGGGTGACTCCTGATAGGCACCTGGCTCCTCCGTCAACTCCCCTTCCGCTGAGCCGGGTTCTTCGACCTCCGGCGGAGACGCCACCCGCACCAACACCCGCTCCAGCTCATCCAACCCCGGCCGGGCCGCAGGCCGCTTCCGCAGCAGCGCCGCGAGGATGTCGCGCAACGGGCCCGCAGCCGAAGGGAGTTCGGGCTCCTCGTACAGAACCGCGTGCAAAGTGGCCAGTGTTGTGTCGCGGGAGAACGGTGAGCGACCGCCGAGCGCCGCGCAGAGTGTCGCGCCGAGGGACCAGATGTCCGAGGGCGGTCCCTGCGGATGGCCGGAGATCCGCTCGGGTGCCATGTAGTCGGGCGAGCCCACCAGCATGCCGACCACCGTCAGCGCCGTGGCGTCCTGGATCGCGGCGATGCCGAAGTCGGTGAGCACGACCCGCTGGCCGCGGTTCTCGACGAGCACGTTGCCGGGTTTGATGTCGCGGTGCAGGACGCCTACCGCGTGCACCTGGCGCAGGGCGGCCACCAGGCCCAGTCCGATGCGGGCGGCCTCGTGCGGGCCGAGCGCGCCGTCGTCCGTCAGGATGCGTTCCAGGGAGCGCCCGGCGACCAACTCCATGACGATCCACAGGCGTTCGCCCTCGTCGACGACGTCGTAGACGCGCACGACGTTGGGGTGGTCGATGCGGGCCGTCGCCCTGGCCTCGCGCAGGGTGCGCTCGCGGCGGGTGCGGGTGTCCTCCGCGTCGAGGCCGTCGATGCGCATTTCCTTGACCGCGACCTGCCGGTCGAGCATTTCGTCGGCGGCTCGCCACACCCGCCCCATTCCCCCCTGACCGATACTCTCGACCAGCCGATAGCGTCCGGTCACCAATAGTCCCGGAGTACCGCCGCTCCCCATGCTCCCCGAATTTCCCATATTCCCCGGCAATCCGCCGCACCCCCACAATGGTCACACTTCATGCCGTACCAGCATAGTGCGGAGAAATCTTGTGGTACCTCTTCAAGTACTGCGAATTCAGGCACAGTCGCAGGGGGACACAGGGGAACACAAGGGGGACGAACATGAGTTCTCGTCGTGCGACGGCTATTGCCACGGCCGTCACAGGATCGCTGCTCACGGCATCTTTCTCGACGGTGATGATCCTTTCCTTCACCGCCTCGGCGGATGACCAGGGACCGGGCAGCAGCAAGGGCGGAAAGGCGATGGACGCGGCTCCGGCGGGAGTGAAACTGACCACGCTCCTGCCGGAGAAGATCTCGGTCGACAACGGCTCGAAAAAGACGGCGATCACCGCCACGGTGAAGAATGCGGGGACCAAGGAGAGCGGCGATCTCCATCTCCTGGTCGTCGGTTTCGACGGCCTCAAGGTCACCAATGTGCAGGGCTGTTCGGCGATCGGCGAAAAGGATCTGCCGCCCGGTTCGAACAGCGGATTCACGTGCTCCGTCGGCGCTCTCGCCGCGGGCAAGTCGAAGTCGTACGCCGTCGACGCGACGTACGACCTGAGCAAGGCCGGGAAGATCTGTCTGCCGGTGATGTCCGCCGACGGCAAGAAGACCTTCTGGCAGCAGGGCCCGGTCCCGTTCGGTACGACGAACCCGTCGCCGAACGCCCCGGCCACCCCGTTGCTGCTCGGCACCGATAACAAGCCGGTGGCACCGGGCGGCGACACGCTGCCCAAGACGGGGGTCGGCGACGACGTCCTGCCCCTGGGCGCGGCCGGCGCGGCACTGATCGCGGCGGGCGCGGCGGGCCTGTACTGGTCCCAACGACGGCCGGGGCAAAGCCCGTTGGAAAGCTAGGGCAAGGGGGGAGTGGGAGGGGGAGGGCCGGGTAGCGGGAGCACCCGGCCCTCCGCCGCTCCCCCGCTCGCTCCCGGTCCCACTCCCGCCGGAAAGCCTGACGGCACATGTCAGGTTATGCGGCCAGCATGACCCCATGAACCGCACACAGCCGCTCACCTTCCGCCCCACCGACCCCGGCTACGAGGAGGAACTCGCCGGTTTCCAGACCGGGTTCACCCAGCGCCCCGCCGTGGTCCACGGCGCGCGCTCGGCCGACGACGTGATCGCCGCCGTACGGTACGCGGCCGTCGAGAGCCTGCCGGTCGGCGTGCAGGCCACCGGGCACGGGCTGCCGGGTGGCTCCGAGGGCGGGGTGCTGATCACGACGAGGCGGATGGACGGGGTCCGGGTCGACCCCGAGGCACGTACCGTCCGCGTCCAGGCGGGCGTGCGCTGGGGGCAGGTCGTGGCCGCCGCCGAACCTCACGGCCTCGCTCCCCTCAACGGATCCGCCCCGAGCGTCGGTGCCGTGTCGTACACGCTGAGCGGTGGACTGGGCATCCTGGCAAGGGAGTTCGGGTACGCGGCCGATCACGTCCGCTCGCTCGACGTCGTCACCGCCGATGGCCAACTCCGGCGGGTGACACGGGAGTCGGAGCCCGAGCTGCACTGGGCACTGCTCGGCGCCGGTCATGCCTTCGGTGTCGTCACGGAGTTGGAGATCGACCTCGTCCCCGTGCGGAGGCTCTACGGCGGTTCGCTCGCCTTCGACGGGCGGGAGGTCGATCCCACGACCCTGCTGCGGGCGTACGAGGAGTGGACGCGGACCGTACCGGACGAGCTGACCTCGTCCTTCGCCGCCGTACCGTATCCGGACATCCCGGCACTGCCGCCGCATCTGCGCGGGCGGTACGTGCTCTCCGTGCGCGTCGCCTACACGGGCACCGCTGACGACGGGGACCAACTGGTCGCGCCGCTCCGGGAGTTCGTGCCGGTGCTCGCGGACTCGTTGCGGGAGATGCCGTACGCCGAGAGTCACACGATCCACAGTGATCCGCCCGAACCGCACGCGTACTACGGGGACAGCGCGGTGGTGAGCGAGCTGGATGTGGCGCGGGTGGGTGAGGTGTTGTCGCTCGCCGGGCCGGACGCGGCGGGCATGTGTGTCGTCCAGGTCAATCATCTCGGCGGGGCGCTGGCGAGGCCCGCGCCGAACTCGGTGCCGTATCGCGAAGGGCGGTTCCTGGTACGGATGTTGGCGGTCGGGGAGCGGGATGCCGCCCGTGCGCGGCTCGACCCGGCCTTCGCGCTGCTCGCGCCCGTGACGCTCGGGCGGGCGGTCAACTTCGCGTTCGGGGCCGGTGATCGGAGCGAGGGGCTGTACGACGCGGAGACGCGGAAGAGGCTCGCCGAACTCAAGTCGCACTACGACCCGGCGAACCTCTTCCGCGGGAACTTCCTTGTCAGCTCTGCTTGTTGACGAACTTCCAGGCAGTCGGCGTCGCACCCATCGCCAGCGCCGCCTTCAGGGCGTCGCCGATGAGGAACGGGGTGAGGCCGGCGGCGAGCGCGGCGCTCGTCGAGAGGTCGAGGCTCAGCGCCAGGTACGGGACGCCGATCGCGTAGATGATCGCCTCGCCGAGCAGCATCGTGCCGGCCATGCGGAGCACCGAGCGGTCGGCGCCGCGGCGGGCCAGGGCGCCGACGGCGGCGGAGGCGAGCAGCATGCCGACGATGTAGCCGAAGGAGGCGCCGTCGCCGGAGGTGCCCTCGGCGAACCACGGCACGCCGGCCAGGCCGAGCAGCGCGTACAGGGCGAGCGAGAGGAAGCCGCGGCCGGCGCCGAGGGACGTGCCGACGAGCAGCGCTGCGAAGGTCTGGCCGGTGACCGGGACCGGGGAGCCCGGCACGGGCACGGCGAGCTGGGCGGCGAGGCCGGTGAGCGCGGCGCCGCCGAGCACGAGGGCGATGTCCCGGACGCGGGAGGCGGGCAGCAGATCGGCGAGGACCTGGCCCGGGCGGGCGGTGGCGACGGCGGTACTCAAGGGGGACTCCGCAGGTTGACGGGGGTACAGGGGGACTTTGTGACGCTATCCCGGGGCCCTCGGTCCGATCACCGTCAGCGTTCGACAAAGGGTTCGCCGGGGACTTGGTGGGCTCCGGACAAAGGATGCCCGTTACACGCGCCCGCGCGTGATGCCGGTCACGCGGACCTCGTGCCGTCTCGCACACCGGCACCGTCACCATCTCGCACACCGGCCGCCGTGCCGTCTCGCACACCGGTCACCGTCTGGGCAGCCGTGGGCCGTTTTGCTAGCTTCGACCGCATGGTTGCCCAGGCCCGGAACTTCGCGTCGCGTCGCTACGTCGACCTGCGACGCCAGGCCGCGGCGACCTGTTACCGCCCCTGAGGCGGGCGGAGCGGATCCGGTGCGCCTCGACGTCTGGCACAAGACGACGGCGCACTGTCGGACCCGTTCCCGAGGAAGATCCCCATGCCCCGTACCGCGGCACCCCTTCTCGCCTCCCACTCCCCCAACTCCCCCGTTCCGCGCGCCGCCGACAGCGACCGGCGGCGCACCAACGCGAGCGTCATCCTGCGCTCGGTGCTGGAGCACGGCCCGGTGGCCCGCTCCACCATCTCCCGGCTGACCGGCCTGTCCCCGGCATCGGTCACCGACTACTGCGCCCGCTTCACCGAACTCGGGCTCATACGGGAGTCCGCCACGCCTCAACGCTCGAAGGGTGTGGGCCGGCCCCATGTGCCCGTCGACCTGGACGCGTCACGGTTCGTTGTGGGCGGAGTCCATGTGGCGGTGCCCTATACGACGGTCGCCCTGCTCGACCTGCGCGGGCGGGTGGTGGCCGAGCGGCGGATCGGGCACGACAGCCACCTCGCCGATCCGTGCCGGGTGCTGGCGCGGGCCGCCGAAGGGCTGGACACGCTGCTGACGGAGGCGGCCGGGGCCACCCCGCTGGGTGTCGGGGTCGCCGCCGGCGGCTGGGTCGACCGGGACTCCGGGACCATCGTCGACCATCCGCTGCTGGGCTGGCGGGACGTACCCGTGCGCGAACTGCTCGGCGCCCGCACCGGGCTGCCGGTCCATGTGGACGGCCACGCACGGGCGTTGGTGAACGGCGAGCGGCTCTTCGGGCGGGCCCGCGGCAGCCGTAGCGTGCTGCATCTCTTCGTCGGCAACGTGGTCGACGCGGCCTTCGCCACCAACGACGAGGTGCACCACGGGCCGCGCTCGCAGGCCGGGGCGATCGCCCATCTGCCGTTGCGCGGCGGCACCGAACCGTGCGACTGCGGACGCGTCGGCTGCCTCCAAGTCGAGCTGAGCGAACGGACGTTGTGCAGGCGGGCCCGGGAGGCGGGGATCGTCGACGGGGTGAACCCGACCCACGTCGTGACCGCGGCCGAGCGCGGAGACCCGGTCGCCGTACGGCTGTTGACGCAGCGGGCGCGGATGGTGGGGCGGGCGGTCGGGCTGCTGCTCGACATCCTCAACCCCGAGACGGTGGTCGTCACCGAGCTGGGTGTCATACGGCGGGAGGACTGCCTGCGCGCACTGCGCGAGGAGGTCGGGGACGCGCGGGCATCGGCGGTCGTGCCGACGAGTTTCCCGGATTCCGTGCTGGCGGTGGCGGGCGGTTCGGTGCTGCTCGACGTGCTGTACCGGGATCCGTTGAGCACTCCGCCCGGGCTGTCACCGGGGACTATTTAATTCAGAAAGTCGGAATGTTGACAGGGGGCGCCCATGGCCGGGAACATCCTGGTCATGAGCCTGCAGATGAGTTGTCGCACTTCTTGTTGCTGACCCGCTGAAGCGCCCCGGGCGCCGGCCTCATCCTGCCTGAATTCCCTTGTCGAGCTTTCCGCTGCCCGGAATTCTGTCTGCATTCCCCAGACTTTTCATCCGTTGAATCAGGGAGTCCTCCCATGCCTCATTCCCGTGCGCCCGGCGTCGACCGGCGGCTCTTCCTCACCTCCGTACTCGGTGCCGCAGCGGGCATCGCCGGCCTCAGCGGCTGTGCCACGAGCAGTGCCGCGGCCACCAAGTCGAGGGCCGGACTGTCCACCCCGCTCGCCGAGAAGGTCCCCTCCGGCACGAGCCTGAAGATCTCCTCGTACCTGAACACCCAGCAGCTCCAGTTCAAGCTGGCGAAACTGCCCAAGTTGCCGTTCACCGTGTCGAGTTGGGTGAACATCGGCGCCGGTCCCGATGTCATCAACGCGTTCCGCGCCAAGTCCCTGGACCTCGCCAACAACGCGGGCATACCGCCGATCCAGGCGCACTACCAGGGCTACGACGCGAAGATCGTCGCGATCGACGTCACCCGCAAGCCCAACTACCTCTTCGCCACCAAGCCCGGCAGCGACATCCACACGGTCGCCGACTTCAAGGGCAAGAAGCTGGCGTTCTCGCAGGGGCAGGCCCAAGGCGTCGTACTGCTGCGGGCGTTGAAGGAGGCCGGGCTGAAGTACGACGAGGTGAGACTGGTCCCGCTCACCAGCAACCAGTTCTTCACGGCCCTGCAGTCGGGCCAGGTCGACGTCGCCCCGCTCGCCAACAGCCAGGCACCGGCGTACCTCAAGCAGTACGAGGCGAAGGGCGCCCGCGCGATCACGACCGATGTCGTAGACCTGCTCAACCTGTTGTGGGCGCCGTCCGCCGTGCTGGCGGACCCGGCGAAGGCTGCCGCGATCGCCGCGTACATCCCGCAGTGGGCGCAGGGCCAGGTCTGGCAGTACGAGCACCCGGACGCCTGGAACGAGGAGTTCTACGTCAAGACGCAGAACCTGACGCTCGCGCAGGCCAAGTCGGTGACCGCGCTCGCCAACAAGCCGTTGTTCCCGCCGAGTTGGGACGAGGCCGTGAAGTGGGAGCAGGAGACCGCCGATCTGCTCGCGGAGGGCGGCTTCGTGAAGGAGTTCACGGTGGACTCACTCTTCGACCGGCGCTTCGAGGGGATCGCGGCGAAGGCCGTGGCGGCGGAGTACCGGAGGTGACGGCCGTGACGACCTCCACGTCCCGGACGACGGACACGTCCGTCGCAACCTCCGTACCGGTGACCGCAGTTGAGGGGAGCACGGCCGTACGGCGGAGGCGGCGGCGCGGGCTCGCTCCCGGCAAGCGGCTGCCCGCCTCCCGGGTCGTAGGCCCCGTCCTCTTCCTCGCCCTCTGGGCCGTCGCCTCCGCCGCCGGGCAGTTGGACCCGGCCGCGATCCCCGCGCCCTGGACGGTGTTGAAGACCGCCGGCCGGCTGTGGACGTCCGGCACGCTCCCCACCGACATGCTGACCTCGCTGGAACGCGCCGCCTACGGCTTCGCGCTCGGCCTCACCGCCGGTGTCGTCCTCGCGCTGGCCGCCGGGCTGAGCCGGATCGGCGAGGCGCTGATCGACGGGACCGTGCAGCTCAACCGGGCCATCCCCACCCTCGGCCTCATCCCGCTGTTCATCCTCTGGCTGGGCATCGGCGAGACCTTCAAGATCGCCATCATCGCGATCGTCGTCTACATCCCGATCTACCTCAACCTGCACGCCGCGCTGTCCGGCATCGACCACCGTTACGTCGAACTCGCCGAGGTCCAGGGCCTGTCGAGGCTCCAGTTCGTCCGTCAGATCGTCATCCCCGGCGCCCTGCCCGGCTTCTTCGTGGGCCTGCGCCTCGGGGTGACCGGCTCCTGGCTGAGCCTGGTGGTCCTGGAGCAGATCAACGCCACCAGCGGCCTCGGTTACATGATGTTCCAGGCCCAGAACTACGGCCAGTCCGACGTCATCCTCGTCGGCCTGCTGATCTACGGCGTGTTCGGCCTGGTCTCCGACAGCGTTGTCCGTCTCGTCGAACGGAGGGTGCTGTCATGGCGCCGCACACTCAGCAGCTGACCACCGCGACCGCCGTCTCTGCGGTTCCTGCGGTTCCTGCGGTCCAACTCCGGGGGCTCACAAGGTCGTTCGACGGGCGTACGGTGCTCGACCACATCGATCTGGATCTCCCCGCCGGGCAGTTCACCGCCCTGCTCGGGCACAGCGGTTCCGGCAAGAGCACGTTGCTGCGGGCCATCGCGGGGCTCGACCACGAGGTCGTGGGGAGTGGTCAACTCGCCGCCCCTGAGCGGGTGTCGGTGGTTTTCCAGGACTCCCGGTTGCTGCCGTGGCGGCGGGTTCTCGACAACGTGCTGCTGGGGACGGAGGGCAAGGAAGCCGCCGTGAAGGGGCGCGCGGCCCTTGCCGAAGTGGGGCTCGCCGGGCGGGAGCGGGCCTGGCCCAACGAGTTGTCCGGGGGTGAGGCGCAACGGGCGGCACTGGCCCGTTCGCTCGTCCGTGAGCCTGACCTCCTGCTGGCGGATGAGCCGTTCGGGGCGCTGGACGCTCTGACCCGTATCCGGATGCATGTGCTGCTCCGGGAGTTGTGGGAGCGGCATCGGCCCTCGGTGCTGCTGGTCACCCATGACGTGGATGAGGCGATCGTGCTTGCGGATCGGGTGCTGGTGCTGGAGGAGGGGCGAATCGGGCTGGACCTGGTGGTCGCCCCTGAGGTGCCGCGTGCGGAGTACCGGGAGCGGTTGTTGGCGGCGCTCGGTGTGACGTCGGACATCCGGTGAGCGTCCGCTGATTGGTGAACGTCGGCTGCTCGTGCCGTCTGCTGGGGGCTGCGCCCCCAGACCCCCATCGGCCCTGAAGGGGCCTCGTCCTCAAACGCCGGACGGGCTGAGAAATGCCGACCTGCGTTGAGAGGTCGCCCAACGGACTGAACAATGCCGGCCTCCGCCGAGAAGTCGCCCAGCTAGCTGACCAATGCGGCCTGCACCGAGAAGTCCCCCGGCGAGCTGACCAATGCGGCCGGCGTTGAAAGGTCGCCCAACGGGCCGATGTGCGGCCCGCGTTGAGAAGTCGCCCGACGGGCCGATTCAAGCACCCGGAACTCCCACCCAAAGGACCTGGCATGCCCCGCCAACTCCACCTCAACGCCTTCCTCATGAACACCGGCCACCACGAGGCTTCTTGGCGCCTCCCGGAAAGCAACCCCTACGCCCACGTCGAGCTGGACCACTACACACACCTCGCCCGCACAGCCGAACGCGGCACCTTCGACTCCCTCTTCCTCGCCGACGGACCGCAGTTGTGGAGCAACCTCGCCCAACGCCCCGCCGGCGCCCTGGAACCGCTCACTCTCCTCACCGCGCTGGCCACGGCCACCGAGCACATCGGCCTGATCGCCACCGCGTCCACGTCGTACAACTCCCCCTACAACCTGGCCCGTAAGTTCGCCTCGCTCGACATCATCAGCGGCGGCAGGGCGGGTTGGAACATCGTCACCACCGCCGGTGCCGAGGCCGCCCGGAACTTCGGTCTGGAGCACGAGCCCGCGCACGCCGAACGGTACGCGCGGGCCGCCGAGTTCCTCGATGTGGCGCTGAAGCTCTGGGACAGCTGGGAGGACGACGCGATCGTCGCCGACAAGGCGGCCGGCGTGTGGGGCGACGACGCGAAGATCCACCCGCCGCGTCACCAGGGGACGTACTTCAGCGTCGCCGGTGCTCTCAACGTCCCCCGCTCACCGCAGGGTTACCCCCTGCTCGTGCAGGCGGGTTCGAGCGAGGACGGCAAGGCGTTCGCGGCGCGGTACGCGGAGGCGGTGTTCACCGCGCAGCAGACCCTCGCGGACGCGCAGGCCTTCTACAAGGACCTCAAGTCCCGTACGGCGGCGGCCGGTAGGGACCCCGAGCACATCAAGGTGCTGCCCGGCATCGTCCCGGTGCTCGGTTCGACGGAGGCGGAAGCGCGTGCGAACGAGCGCGTACTGGAGGACCACATCGTGTACACGCACGGCGTGGACCACTTGGAGCGACTCCTCCAACTACCGCCCGAAACACTGGAGTTGGACGCCCCACTCCCCGCCGATCTACCTCCCGAGGACTCCATCGAGGGCGCGAAGAGCCGCTACACACTCGTCGTCGAACTGGCCCGCCGCGACCGGCTGACCGTACGGCAGTTGATCGGCCGGCTCGGTGGCGGGCGCGGGCATCTCACCTTCGCCGGTACGCCGGAACAGGTCGCCGACGCGATCGAGTCCTGGTTCACGCAGGGCGCGGCCGACGGCTTCAACATCATGCCCGCGGTACTGCCGTCCGGCCTCGACGCCTTCGTCGACCACGTCGTCCCGCTCCTCCGCACCCGCGGTCTCCTCCGCACGGAGTACGGCCCCCGCACCACCCTCCGGGAGCGCTACGGCCTCCCCCGCCCGGTCAACCAGTACACCCGACCCACCCAACCCGCCCTCGTCTGAAAGGACTTCACCATGTCCATCGAGATCCAGAAGGTCACCGCGAACATCGGCGCCCGCGTGTCGGGCGTGGACATCAACAAGCCGCTGAACGAAGAACGGACAACCGCTCTCCGCGAGGCCCTCAACGTCCACAAGGCCCTGGTCTTCGACGACGTCCACCTCGACGACGAGGGCCAGGAGGCCTTCGCCCGCCACTTCGGCGACCTCACCACCGCCCACCCCACCGTGCCCGCGGTCGACGGCGCCCCGAACGTCCTGCCCGTCGACAGCGAGCGCGGCCGGGCCAACCACTGGCACACGGACGTCACCTTCGTCCTCAACCCGCCCCAGGCCAGCACCCTGCGCAGCATCACGATCCCGCCGTACGGCGGCGAGACCCTGATAGCCAGTTCGGCGGCGGCCTACCGCGACCTCCCCCAGCCGCTGCGCGTCCTCGCGGACACCCTCTGGGCGGAGCACACCAACGACTACGACTACGCCGTACCGGAGGAGTCGGTCGACGCCGAACGGGCGGCCCAGCGCGCCCAGTTCACGTCCATCAAGTTCCGCACGGTCCACCCGGTCGTCCGCGTCCACCCGCTGACCGGCGAACGCGGCCTGTTCATAGGCGGTTTCGCGCAGCGGATCGTCGGCCTGTCAACCGGCGAGTCCCGCAAGATCCTCGACCTCCTCCAGGCGTACGTCACCCGCCCGGAGAACATCCTGCGCTGGCGCTGGTCCCCCAACCAGCTCGTCCTCTTCGACAACCGCATCACCCAGCACTACGCCATCGACAACTACGACGACCAGCCCCGCCGCCTCAACCGCGTCACCGTCGCCGGCGACGTCCCGGTCGGCATCGAGGGCAAGGAGAGCTACTCGATCGAGGGGGACGCGTCGCACTACACGTCGGTGGCGGAGTAGCCACACAGAGCCTTCTCGCTGCTAGGTTGTAGTTGCAACCTATGTGCAACAAGAGGCTCGAAGGGGATCGATCCGCCATGCCCGTCTACACGCTGCCCGACCTGCCCTACGACTACTCCGCGCTCGCCCCCGTGATCAGCCCCGAGATCATCGAGCTGCACCACGACAAGCACCACGCGGCGTACGTCAAGGGAGCCAACGACTCGCTGGAGCAGCTGGCGGAGGCGCGCGACAAGGAGCAGTGGGGTTCGGTCAACGGCCTGGAGAAGAACCTGGCGTTCCACCTCTCCGGCCACATCCTGCACAGCGTCTACTGGCACAACATGACGGGCGACGGCGGCGGCGAACCGCTGGCCGCGGATGGCGTCGGCGGCCTGGCCGACGCCATCCGCGACTCCTTCGGCTCCTTCGCCGGCTTCAAGGCCCAGCTCACCAAGGCCGCCGCGACGACGCAGGGTTCGGGCTGGGGCGTGCTCGCCTACGAGCCCCTGAGCGGCCACCTGATCGTCGAGCAGATCTACGACCACCAAGGCAACGTCGGCCAGGGCTCCACCCCCCTCCTCGTCTTCGACGCCTGGGAGCACGCCTTCTACCTCCAGTACCGGAACCAGAAGGTCGACTTCATCGACGCGATGTGGGCGGTCGTCAACTGGCAGGACGTGGCGAGGCGTTACGAGGCAGCGCGGTCCCGGCAGACGATCCTGCCCGTGTGACCCCATGAAGCGTCCTGCCTCGTGATCGTCTTCTCACCTTTCACGCGGGCGGGCGGATGAAGGGAAGACCCCCGCGAGGACGTGACTCGCGGGGGTCTTCCTCACCTCACTTCGCCTCGAAGGCGTGCCTCACCAGGTCCCGGTCCTTCTTGGTGAGCGCCAGGTCGAACGTGCCGTCGGCGGTGACGAGTTCGTAGCGCTCGAACTTCGGGCCCAGCGGCAGCTTCACACCGGTGGGCTTGAGGGAGAAGGGCGGTCTCAGGCTCGCGGTCCGGTCTCCCCGCCGGTCTGTCCAGACCGGTTCCTCCCCCACGGCCAGGCGCAGTTGTCCCGATCTGAGGCGCGCGATCTGCTTGCCCTTGCCGACCGAGGACATGGCTGCCCCGCCGATGCTCTTCGTGAATCCCGCGACAAGCAGCACCTGCCCGTTCTCGAAGTCCTCGATGTCCTGCGCGGACGTACGCCGTCGGATCCACGCCCAGCGCAGCAGCACATCCACCGTCGTCAGCGTCCCCGCGGCACGCCGTGCCGCCCGCTTCTCCTGCCCCATCGTCCCCACCCTTTTCGGCCGTCGATTACACAGGAACGTTAAGTGAGAGGAACGCGGCCCCACCCGGCGCCATCCGAATCTCGGACACCGCCGCATTGCGCAACTGCGGAAACACCCGCCGGTACTCGCCGAGCGGAATCCCCAGCAACCGGCACAGCACCAGTCGGAGCAGGGTGTTGTGGGCCACGATCAGGACGCGTTGGTCGGAGTGCGCGGCTGCGATGCGGTGCAGGGCGGCCGTTCCGCGCGCCGCGGCGGCCGCGGGGGCTTCGGCCTCCGGGAAGGGATTCGCCACCGGGTCCGACCGGAAGGCCTCCGCCGCCCCGGGGTTCTCCGCCGCGAACTCCGCGAGCGTACGGCCCTCCAGCACGCCGAAGTCGCATTCGCGCAGGGCGGGTTCGGTGTGGGGGGTGAGGTTCAGGGCGCGGGCGGCGGGGGTTGCCGTGAGGACCGCTCGGGAGAGCGGGGACGTCCAGATCGCGTCCACCGGGTGGGCCGCGGCCCAGCGGCCCAGGGCTTCCGCCTGCGCGACCCCCGTGTCCGTCAGGGCGACGTCGCTGATGCCGGCGTAGCGGTTCTCGGCGTGCCAGGTGGTCTGGCCGTGGCGGGCGAGGAGGAGTGTGGTGCTCATGAGTCGATCGTGTCCTGGTTCAGGCGGGTGCGGGTGTGGGTCGCGAGCGGGGTCGGCAGCCAGCCCCGGGTCTCCAGTTCGTCCACCAGGCGAGCGTACGGCTCGGTGAAGCGGGCCGTGTGGGACGCGCGGGGTTCGAGGACCGTGCGGACGCGGACCATCCGGTCGGCCACATCCGGCAGAGCAATGCCGCCCGTCCCCGTTCCGTACGCCGCCAACACCGCCATCCCCAGCGCCGGTTCGATCTGTTCCGGTACCCGGGCCGGGCGGCCGAGGATGTCAACTCGGAGCTGGTTCCAGTACGCGCTGCGGGCCGCGCCGCCCGTGAAGGTGAGGGGGCCGTCTATCGGGGCGCCGAGGTGGTGCAGGTAGTCGAGGCACAGGCGCTCGGTGAACGCCACGCCCTGCAGTGCCGCCGCCCATCGGTCCGCCTCGGATGCCGGGGTGCCGAGTGTGAAGGCGGTGGCCTCCGGGGCCAGGAACGGGAAGCGTTCTCCGGGTGAGGCCAGGGGATACGTCAGGGCGCCCGACGGTTCGTACTCGGCCGCCCGGATGTCCATCTCCGACGGGTCCGGCCCCAGCGGCAGCGCCCCCGCGCCCACACTCGACGCCCCTCCCGGTAGCCAACTGCCGTCCGGGGCACGGTGGTTGTAGACCACCCCGGCGTCGTCCCGGACGGGGTTCGCGGATGCTCCCTTGAGGACCAGGGTGGTGCCCAGTACCGAGTTCCAGGCGCCGGAGCGCAACGCCCCCGACGCGATCTGGGCCGCGCAGCCGTCCGTCATCCCGGCGATGACCGGGGTACCGGCGGGGATGCCGGTCGCTTCGGCGGCGGTCCGGCAGACCTCGCCCAGCCGGGTGCCGGGGCGGACGACCTCCGGCAACACCTCGCCCAAGCAGGCCAGTTGGGGCGGCCAGGCCTCGCGCTCCGCGTCGTAGCCCGTCTTGAGGGCGTGGCTGGAGTCGGTCGGGATCACCTCTCCCGTCAACTGCGCGGTGATCACGTCGGGTTGGTGCGTCACCCGGGCCGCCTGCCCCCTCCCCTCCCTCCACCCGTATGCATCCAGTAGCCACAACGCCTTCGGCAGCGCCCAGCTCGTCTGCATGCCGACCCGCGCCGCCTCCTCCACCGCGCGCCCGTCGTCGTACATCAACCCCCGTGTGAGCGGGCGGCCTTGGGCGTCTGTCAGCAGGACCGTCCCGGAGGTGCCGCACACCGCGAGCCCGCCGATCGACCTTCGCCCCCTCAGCAAGGACATCGCCGAGCGGGACGCCGTGCACACCGCCTCCCACCACTCCCCCGGATCCTGCCCGTGCCGTACGCCGTCCCGGTGATTGGTCAGCGGGGCCGTGCCCGCGCCGAGGACCGTGCCGTCGGCCGTGACCAGCAGTGCGCGGACGCTCTGCGTGCCCAGGTCGATCCCCAGCCACGCTTCCGCTTCGCCCTCGAACATCATCCGGACCTCCCTCAGGGGTTACGCATTCGGCATTCCCCGTTCATCGTGGCGGAGAGGGAGGGAGCCCCACGATGACCGAGACCCTGCGTGTCGTCGCCGCCGGTGACCATTTCGTACTGCCTTCACTGATCACGGCGGCCGTCGCCGAGGAACTGCGCGAACACCCCTTCACCGTAAGCGAGTTGACGCTCGGCTGGCCCCTGGAGCCCTTCGGGGCCGTGGCCGAGGTGGAGGAAGCCAGCGATGCCGAGGAGGAGGTGATCGACGCCCTGCGGAGCAGCGACGGCCAGGTGCTCGTCACCCAGATGGGTCCGGTCACCGAGCGCGTGCTCGCGGCCTGTCCGGATCTGCGGCTGGTCGTCGTGTGCCGGGGCGGTCCCGTCAACGTCAACCTGGACGCGGCGAAGACCCACGACGTACGGGTGTGCTTCGCGCCCGGCCGTAACGCCGCCGCGACCGCCGAGTTCACCGTCGGGATGATGCTGGCCGCGCTCCGCCGTATCCCGCAGGCTCATGAACTCCTTGCGGGGCAGGGGAGTTGGGAGGCCGGGGCCGCCTACTACACCTACGAGCACAGCGGGTTGGAGCTGGAGGATCTGCCGGTCGGGCTCGTCGGGTACGGGGCCGTGGGCAGCCGGGTGGCGCGGGTGCTCTGTGCCTTCGGGGCGCGCGTGATGGTGTACGACCCGTATGTGCACGGCGAGATCCACGGGCTGCGCGTCGGCGAGCTGGACGAGCTGCTGCGCCGGTCCCAAGTCATCACGCTGCACGCCCGGTTGACCCCCGAGACACGGGGTCTGATCGGCGCCCGTGAGCTGGCGCTGCTGCGGCCCGGTGCGGTGGTGGTGAACGTGGCGCGGGGTCCGTTGCTGGACGAGGAGGCGTTGTGCGACGCGTTGGAGAGCGGGCAGGTGTCGGCTGCCGCACTGGACACCTACGCGCGGGAACCGTTGCCCGCCGGGGCTCGGCTGTTCGGCTTCGCCGACCGGGTCACCCTCACCCCGCATCTCGGGGGTGCGTCCCGGGCCGTGGCCGAGAAGGCGGCGCGGATCGCGGCGGCGGAGGTGGGACGGTGGGCGCGTCGGGAGCCGCTCGCGCACAGCCTGACCTGAGGATCGTCACGAACCGCCTGAGGATCGTCACCAACTCCGAGGAGGCGTTATGTACGTCGGAATCGATGTCGGCACATCCACGGTGAAGGCCGCCGCCTTCGACGGCTCCGGGCACCAACTCGCCGTAGCGGCCCGGCCGGTGGGCCTGTCGATGCGCGGCGGGTTCGTCGAGCAGGACATGGACGAGGTCTACGGCGCGGTCGTCGCCGTACTGGACGAAATCTCGGCGGAGGTGGACGGACCGTTCGAGCTCGCCGGGCTGACCGGGCAGGGCGACGGGGTGTGGCTGGTGGACGCGGAGGGGCGGCCGGTGCGGGCGGCGGCGTCCTGGATGGACGGGCGGGCGCATGAACTGCTCGATCAGTGGCTGGCGGACGGGACCTTCGAGACGGTGTTCCGGCGGACCGGGAGCGCGATGTTCCCCGGGTGTCCGGGGCCGTTGCTGGCGTGGCTCGCGGCGCACGAGCCCGCGTCGCTGGACGCTGCCGCCACCGCCCTGTACTGCAAGGACATGGTGTTCCAGCGGCTGACGGGGGCGCGGGCGACCACCGATGTGTCGGACGCGTCGATGCCGTTCCTCGATCCCCGGACGCGGTCGTACGACAACGGTGTCGTCGAGCTTCTCGGGCTGACCCGTCGACGGCGGCTGCTGGCGCCGGTCGCCGACCCGGTCGCCACGGCCGAGACGCGGGGCGAGGGGCTGCCGGCGGGGACCCGGATCGCGAACGGGCCGTACGACCTGCCCGCCTGCGCGCTCGGTGCGGGGGTGACGGAACCGGGTGACGGGCTGCTCATCGTGGGGACGTGTCTCGCCAGTCTGGTCGCGACCACGGAGCTTGATCTGAGCGGTGAACCGGCCGGGCTGTACATCTCCCTCGACCGGCCGGGGCACTGGTTGCGGGCCATGCCGGCGATGGTCGGTACGGCGGCGCTGGACTGGGTGCTGTCGACGACCGGCGTCCGCCACGAGGAGGTGGACGGGCTGCTCGCGGCGACCCCGCCGGGCGCGAACGGGGTGCGGGTGCTGCCGTACTTCGCGCCGTCCGGTGAGCGCGCGCCCTTCGTCGAGCCCCGTCTCCGCGCCGAACTCACCGGTGTCTCCCTGGAGTCGACGCCCGCCGACCTGATCCGGGCGACCTGCGAGGGCATCGGTTACGCGGCCCGGCACTGTCTGGAGGCGGCGGGGCTGACGGGATCGCTGGCCGTGTGCGGCGGGGGTACGCGCAGCCCGGCCTGGATGCGACTGCTCGCGGATGTGCTGGGGCGGCCGTTGCGGGTCGTGGAGGGGGAGGTGGGCGCGCGGGGCGCGGTGCTCGCGGCGGCCGAGCGGTACGGGGTTCCGCTGGACGCGGGGGTGTGGACGCGGCCGACCGAGATCGTGGAGCCGGACGCCGGGCGGGCCGCGTTCTACGCCAAGGGGTTCGAGGACCATCTGGCGCGGCTGGCGGCCGCGCGGCACCGGAGCCGGTGATTTCGGGGGCGGGCGCCCGCGATTCGCGGTGTACTACCGGCCTGGCCGTGCGTGGCGAGGAGGAGTTCATGGCGGTACGCCGAAAATGGTGCCCGAACTGTCGTGGGATGCACGACTTCCGGAAGATGGTCGCCGCCGAGAAGGCCGCCGTCCGTGAGGAGAAGGGGCCCCGGCACTTCGTGCACGATCTGTGGCGCTGCGACGTCAAGGGCTGTGTGTGGTACCAGCCGTGGTTCAGCACGCGACGCGGCGGCGATCTCCCCGAGAAGTTCCGTGAGGAGAAGGCCGCCGCCCCGGAGTGAGCGCCGCCGTGGTTACACCAGGTTGCTGAAGTCCGGGCCCTTGGTGCGAGTGCGCTTCAGCTCGTAGAAACCGGGGACCGAGGCGACCGCGACGGTGCCGTCCCAGAGGCGGGCCGCTTCCTCGCCCTTGGGGGCGGGGGTGACGACCGGGCCGAAGAAGGCGATCTGCTCGCCGTCGGGGCCGGGGACGGCGATGACGGGGGTGCCGACGTCCTGGCCGACCTTGTCGATGCCCTCCTTGTGGGAGGCGCGCAGCTCGGCGTCGAACTCGAAGTCCTCCTGGTCCGCGTAGTCGATCAGGTCGGCGGGCAGGCCGACGTCCGCGAGCGCACCGGCGATCGCCTCGACGGTCGGACCCTCGCCGTTGTTGTGGATGCGGGTGCCGAGCGCGGTGTAGAACGGGCCGAGGGCGTCCGAGCCGTGCTTCTGCCAGACGGCGGTGACCACGCGGATCGGCTTCCACGCCTTGGTCGCGAGCAGCTCGCGGTACTCCTCGGGCAGCTCGTCCAGCCGGGGCTCGTTGAGCACCGCCAGGCTCATGATGTGCCAGTGGACCTCGATGTCGCGGACCTTCTCCACTTCCAGCACCCAGCGGGAGGTCATCCAGGCCCAGGGGCACAGGGGGTCGAACCAGAAGTCCACGGGGGTCTTGGCGGTCTCAGACATGACGCTCCTCGGAATACAGCCGTTTCCCCACGGCAACACCGCCCCTCCCCACCTCATTCCCGGGTACCTACCGTCAGGGGCACATGGCAGGATCGGCCCTGACCGCATAGCGAACACCGTTGATCGAACACCATCCGAGGGAGTGCCTCCGTGCCCGGTGAGAATCTGACCCGCGACGAGGCCCGTGAGCGGGCCGCCCTGCTGTCCGTCGACGGGTACGACGTGTCCCTCGACCTGCGTTCGGCGGTGGGCGACTCCGCCGGGGGCGAGGGCACCGCGGAGGGGCCGCGGACCTTCCGGTCGGTGACCACGATCCGGTTCCGCTGCGCCGAGCCGGGCGCGGCGAGCTTCGCGGACCTGATCGCGCCGGCCGTGACCGCCCTGTCGCTCAACGGCAAGGACCTCGACCCGGGCGCGGTCTTCGACGGCACGCGCATCCAGCTGGAGGACCTGGCCGCCGAGAACGAGCTGATCGTCGACGCGCAGTGCGCGTACTCCCGTACCGGCGAGGGCATGCACCGCTTCGTCGACCCCGAGGACGGCGAGGTCTACCTCTACACCCAGTACGAGCCGGCCGACTCGCGCCGGGTCTTCGCCAACTTCGAGCAGCCGGACCTCAAGGCACCCTTCCGCGCCGAGGCGCGGGCCCCCGAGGGCTGGACGGTGTGGAGCAACGGCGTCGGCGAACTGGCCGACGGCGTATGGAAGTTCGCGGAGACGAAGCCGATCTCGACGTACATCACGGCGTTCGCGGCGGGCCCGTACCACTACGTGACGGACTCCTACTCGCGCACCTTCGACGACGGTACGACGCTGGAGATCCCGCTCGGCGCGATGTGCCGCAAGGGCCTGGCGCCGTACTTCGACGCCGACGACGTCTTCCTGATCACCAAGCAGGGCCTGGACTTCTTCCACGAGCACTTCGACTACCCGTACCCGTTCGGGAAGTACGACCAGGCGTTCGTGCCGGAGTACAACCTCGGCGCGATGGAGAACCCGGGGCTCGTCACCTTCCGCGAGGAGTACATCTTCCGGGGGAAGGTGACGCAGGCGTCGTACTCGGGGCGGGCGAACACGATCCTGCACGAGATGGCGCACATGTGGTTCGGCGACCTCGTCACCATGGAGTGGTGGGACGACCTGTGGCTGAAGGAGTCGTTCGCCGACTTCATGGGCGTGTTCGCGAACGTCGGCGCGACCCGCTTCACCGACGCCTGGATCAGCTTCGCCAACCGCCGCAAGGCGTGGGCGTACCGCGCGGACCAGCTCCCCTCCACGCACCCGATCACCGCCGACATCCGCGACCTCCAGGACGCGAAGCTCAACTTCGACGGCATCACGTACGCCAAGGGGGCTTCCGTACTGAAGCAGTTGGTGGCGTACGTCGGCCAGGACGCGTTCCTCGAAGGCGCGCGGCGCTACTTCAAGCGGAACGCGTACGGCAACACGCGCCTCGGTGACCTGCTGTCGGTGCTGGAGGAGACGAGCGGGCGGGACATGGCGTCCTGGTCGCGGTCGTGGCTCCAGACGGCCGGGGTCAACTCCCTCACTCCGCAAGTGGTGTTGGACGTGGAGGGCGGCCGTATCGCCGAGCTGACCGTGCTCCAGGAGGCGGCGGAGTCGCACCCCGAACTGCGCCCGCACCGGGTGGTGATCGGCCTCTACCGGATGGAGGACGGCCGTCTCGTGCGGTACGAGCGGGCCGAGGTGGACGTCGACGGCGCGCGGACGGTCGTGGTGGAGCTGGCCGGTGCGGACGCGCCGGAGCTGGTGCTCGTCAACGACGAGGACCTCACGTACGCCAAGACCCGCTTCGACGCCGTGTCGTTGGCGACCCTGCGTGAGCAGCTCGGCTCGCTCACCGACCCGATGGCGCGGGCGCTGTGCTGGTCGGCGCTGTGGAACATGACGCGGGACGCGCTGCTGCTCGCGCCCGACTTCATCGACCTGGTGATGCAGTTCGGGCGCCGGGAGACCGACATCGGTGTCCTGCAGATGCTGCACGCGTGGGCGAACTCGGCGCTGGTGAACTACTCGCCGCCGTGGTGGCGCGAGACCGGCGCGAAGCTCCTGGCGCACATCGCGCTGCGGGATCTGCGGGACGCCGAGCCGGGCAGCGAGCAGCAGCTGGCGTGGGCGCGCTTCTACGCGTCGGTGGCGTCGGCGCCGGAGGAACTCGCCCTGCTGCACGCCCTGTTGGACGGTACGGAGAAGATCGAGGGCCTGGTTGTCGACCAGGAGCTGCGCTGGGCGTTCCTGGAGCCGCTGACCGCGCACGGCGCCGCCGACGAGGCCGTCGTGGCCGCCGAACTGGCCCGGGACGACACCGCGTCCGGCAAGCGCCACCAGGTCCGCTGTCTCGCCGCCCGCCCCTCGGCCGCCGTCAAGGCGCAGGCGTGGGCGCAGGTCGTGGAGTCGGACGCGCTGTCCAACGCGCTCGTCGAGGCGACCATCGCGGGGTTCGCGCAGCCCTCGCAGCGGGAGTTGCTCGCGCCGTACACGGAGAAGTACTTCGCGGCGATCGAGCGGGTGTGGTCGGAGCGGTCGATCCAGATCGGCGTGGATGTGGTGCGGGGGCTGTTCCCGGCGTACCCGGCGGCCGAGGACGCGCAGGCGACGCTGGACGCGACGGACGCGTGGCTGACGTCCCACGAGGGGGCGGCGCCGGCGCTGCGGCGGCTGGTGCTGGAGTCGCGGGACGATCTGGCGCGGGCGTTGCGGGCACAGGGGGCGGACAACGAGGGGCGGGGCGCTGAGGGCTGAGGGGCCGAGGGTTGAGGGCTGAGGGGCTGAGGGGCTGAGGGGCTGATCGTTGGCCTGTGATTGGCCTCTCCGTCACCGTTACTGAATACAGGTAATCCACCCCGTAACCCCTGGTCCACCCCATCCGGACCAGGGGTTTTCGGCGCCTACTCGGCATCCGAACGCCTGTCCTTTAGTACCGCGTTGTCCGGATTTGTCGACGGACGTGTAACAGCGGTTAGGGACCGGATCCGGCGCGGGAAACCCCGTTGCATGAACCACAACACCCCGCTCTCCCCCCGCCCCCTCAGCCACCTCACCGAGGTGCACCGCCGTGTGCTGACGACGGTTCAGCTCCGGGCGCACGGCGTCCCGGCCGCCGAGGTGAACGAGCAGTGCCGTCCCGACGGGCCGTGGCAGCAACTCCTCCCCGGCGTCGTCCTGTTGCACTCCGGCCCGCCCACCGGCGAGGAGCGGCTGCACGCGGTGCTGATGTACGCGGCGCGGGAACGGACGGCGGGGGTCCCGGTCCAGCCCGGCGCGGAGGGCCCGCACCGCCCGACGTACACGGAGACGATGCTCACGGGCCTGGCGGCGCTGACCCTGCACGGCTTCACGTCGGCCCCGGAGCCGGCCTCCCTCCAGCAGATCGACGTCCTGGTCCCCCGGATGCGCCGGCTCCGCTCGACCGGCTGCGCCCGCATCGTCCGCACGGCGGCGCTCCCCACCCCGCAGCAGGTGAAGGGCGTACCGGTCGCGCCGGTGCCGCGGGCCCTCGCGGACGCGGTGGCCGAACTGTCGGACGCGAACGCGGTACGCGGGCTGCTCACCGAGGCGGTACGCGGCGGCCACTGCGAACCGGCCGCGGTGGTACGGGAGTTGAACAACGCCAAGCTGCTGAGCCGCCCGCACGTGGTGGACGCCGTGGACTCCCTCCTGGCGGAGGGCAGGGCAATCGCCGAGGACCGCCTCTACCGGATGGTGAGCGAGCACGGCCTCCCGGACCCGGTGTGGAACGTCGACCTGCGCCTGCCCGGCGGCCCGCACCTGGGCGGCCTGGACGCGTACTGGCCGGAACAGGCGGTCGCCGTAGAACTCGACACCCGCGCCCCGCGTCAGGACGAGGACGCGCTCTGGTCGGAGTACGCCCGCAAGCGCGAGCACCTGGAGCGGCTGGGCATCACGGTCGTCCACATCACCCCGAAGAAGCTCCGGGACGCGATGGAGCAACAGGCGGCGGTGGTCCGTACGGCGCTCATGGCGTCGGCGGACCGCGATCCGGCCGCGTATGTCGTGGTGCTGCCCCGGTAGTGACGGACCGGGGCGGGATCAGGAGGGGAGAGGAGGGGCCACCGGGGGTCGGTGGCCCCTCCTCGCACGTGCTTACAGGGGCTCGGGCAACGGCGGCGGGGCGGTGCTCGTCGTCGTGTGGCCCGCGTGGAGGCCGTCGATGAGGGCGGCGTAGGAGGCGATCATGCGCGTACGGCTGAAGCGTTCGCGGCTGCGGGCGTGGGCCTTGGCGAACTCCGTGCGGCCTACGACCGCCTCGGTCCAGGCCGACGCGACGGCGTCCGGGTCGGGGGGCGTGATGATGCCGTGCCCGGCGACGATGGACGCGCTGTCGCCGACGTCGGTGGAGACGGGTACGGCCCCGCACATCATGCCCTCGATGAGGCAGAGGGGCGCGGCCTCGCCGAAGGACGACGTCAGCGCGACGACGTCCGACCCGGCGTAGACGGTCTCCATGTCCCGCCGTACGCCGAGGAGATGGAGCCGGTCGGCGAGTCGCTCCCGGTCCTCCCCGAAGGCGTCGTCGATGTCGGCGGAGAGGGCGGGCTGGTTGTCGGCGGTCATGCCCGTGCCGCACATGAGGACGTGGCCGGCGGGTTCGCGCCGTAGCCACTCGTGGGCGGCGCGGAGGAAGAGCGGGATGTTCTTCATGGTGGCGTAGCGGGCGGCGAAGACGACGACGGGGGCGGCATCCGGAATCCCGAGGGAGGCGCGGAGGGCGAGCCGCCGGGCGGGGTCGGGACGGAAGCGGAACAGGTCGACGCCGTTGGGGATGACGTGGAGGACCTCGGGCGGGATGCCGGCGGCCTGGTAGGCGTCGCGGGTGGATTCCGCGCAGCAGACGGCGGCGACGACCTTGCCGTCGGCGATGGCGGCCTTCAGTTCGTCGAGGGCGGCGCCCTGGTGTTCGGGGTCCGAACGGTGCAGGCACACGACGACGGGGCGGCGGGGCAGGCCCGCCTGGTTGAGCAGGGAGAGCGGCTGCTCCTTGAGGGACAGGACGACGTCGGCGTCCGCGAGGGCGCGGGCCGCGTCGGCCAGCTCGGGTCCGGTGAATCCGCCGGTGACGGTCCCGTCCGGGTCCCGGTCACCGCCGAAGCTGCGGCCGAGGGTGGAGACGCCGACGCCGGCCGCGGTCAGCTGCTGGTAGCAGGCGTCGTTCTCCATGGCCTGCCGGGTTGCTTCTCGGTGTACTTCTCCGTGGATGCTGAGCACCGTATGGTGCTGGCCGCCCTCCACCAGTCCCAGTACGACGTCGCTGTGGACGATGCGGGCTCCTCCGGAGAAGAACCCCTCGTAGACCGACAGCACGTGCAGCTCGTGTCTAGCGCGCACACGACCACCCGCCTTGCATATGAATCGAGCCATCCCCGTGAACAGCGGGTTAGCCGTTATGAGGCGGCACGGACATTTCGTCCGAATGAACTGGGCGTCTCGTGTCTGGGTCCGGTTGGTTATCCGGGGGTCAATTGGTACGGGGGCCTACGGCGAGCTGGACGCGAACTGTCTTGCCGATGTCTCCCCGCGGAAACCAATCGAGGGATTCGGAGAGGGCGGAGACGACGAGAAGCCCGCGCCCGTTCTCTGCTCCGGGGGCCTGCCTGACCACGGGGAACGCCGGGGTCGGGTCCGACACGTCGATCGTCAGACCGGCGTTCTCTTCGTCTACGGCGACTCGCAGCCAGACCTCGTGCCCGGGGATCTTGCCGTGTCGTACGGCGTTGGCGACGAGCTCGGAGGTGACGAGGACGGCGTCGTCGATGTCACCGGGCCAGTTCCAGAGGGTGAGGCGGCGGCGGGTGTGGGTGCGGGCGAGGCGGACGCTGCGGGGGGTCATGGGGTAGCTCATGGACCAGTCGGGGGTGAGGAGGGTGGGGGGCATGAGGGTCCCTTTCGTGCGTGGGGTTGTTCAACCACGGTGACGGGAGGGGCCGTTCGACTTCAATCGAAACGCGGCTGATTAATCAGGCGGCTGTAAATTGGACTATGCCGAGTTCTGCACAACCGCCTGCGCGACCCCCGCACCGGATGTCACACTCTGCGCACGGCGATCAGCCGTACGTACACGGCCGGAGAGAGATGCACATGGCGGCGAAGCGCGGGCGCACTGCCCAACGCCTGGAACTCGGCTTGCAACTCCGCCAGTTGCGAGAGAACTGCGGCTTGGGCGACCGAGGTGGGGGCTTCACCCGCAAGCAGGCGGTCATGGGACTTCGAATCTCGGAGGCCTCATTGCAGCGGATCGAGTCGGGGTCCCTGAACTTCCGCAACGTGGGCGACCTGCGCAAGCTGCTGAACAAGTACGGGGTCACCGACGAGGAGGTCGTCGAGTCGCTGATCGGCCTCAACCGGGATTCAAATCAGCAGGATTGGCTGACGCAATACCGGGGGTTGATGCCAGCGGGGATGCCGGGATTCGTGGGGCTTGAGCCGGAGGCTCACTCCATGAAGGCGTACCACCCGACCCTGGTCTACGGCCTGCTCCAAACCGAGCGTTACGCACGTGCCGTCCATGAGGTGCAGAAGCCGATCGAGGAGTACACGACAGAGTTCATCCGCAGCAGCGTGGAGTTGCGCATGCTGCGCCAGAAGATCCTGACGCGGGAGAGTCCCGTCAAACTGCACGTCATCCTGGGGGAGGCCGCCCTGCGGTATCCGATCGGGGGTATCGACGTAATGCGGGAACAGTTCGCGCGCATCGAGGAATTGTCGGGATGGGACCACATCACTGTGCAGGTGCTGCCGTTCCGCCCCAGCTACCGCTCGATCAACGACTTCGCGATCCTCGACTTCGGCAACCAGCTGCCACCACGTGTCCAGGCCGACAGCGCCTGGGGTTCCGTATCCACCTCGGACAAGCCACGTGAAGTCGACCGGTTCGCGCGCCGTTTCAACGCCATGGCAGCATCAGCACTGCCACCCGAGGACACTCCGGAGTTCCTGCACCGCCTAGACCGAGAGCTGTAGGCCCATGAATCCGCGCCGCACCGCATCCGATATCGCCCCCGAGCACGCCTGGCTCAGGTCCTCCTACAGCGACGGCACCGGAAACAACTGCGTCGAACTCGCCCCGGAACAGGCCTGGTTCAAGTCCTCCTACAGCGACGCGGGCCAGAACTGCATCGAAGCCGCCCGCCTCACCCCCACCGGCATAGCGGTCCGCGACTCCAAGAACCCCACCGGCCCCGCACTGCTCCTCCCCGCGACGGCATGGACCCCCTTCGTCACCCAGTTCCGCGAGACGGACTCACGCGACTGACGAACGTCCGCCCTGTTCCGCGTCCCCCGGCTCGCCCCGGCCGTGCGCGGTGAAGACGAACGCCGACCTATCACCGTCCAGATCAATGGTCAGCGAAGCGTCCAACGCCTTGGCCAGCCGGGTGAGCAGGGGCAAGGCGGGTACGGAGTCGCCGCCCTCGATATTCGAAATCTGCGGCTGGGTCATCCCCACCCCGCGAGCCAATTCGGCCTGCGACAGACCGAGTTCGATCCGCTCGTAGAGTAGCCACAGCCGGACGACACCACCCACAGTGGACCCCGACGAGAGCAGTAGGCCGATGCCGACGCGCCCAACCGCCTCCGAACTCGCCCCGGCCCAGGGATGGTTAAAGTCCTCGTATAGCGACGCGGGCTCGAACTGCGCAGAAACCGCCCACCTCACCCCCACCGGCATAGCGGTCCGTGCGTCGGGATCACGCGACTGACCGACAGCCACACCCACCCCACAGAAATGTGACACTTCCGCGCCAACTGTCACACTTCCGCGCCCCACCCTTCCGGAGCGCCGACCGCCTCCCGCACCCGCCCGCGAGACCGGCTCACTCGACTGACGAAAGTCCGCCCCGCACATAGTGCCCCTGTTCACGATCGCCGCCTACGGGGCCGGAACCGTCTGCGGGCTCGCCTTCACGAGCCCGCTCGACGTGTGTGCGGACAGGGCCGGCGACGGCGGGACATGGACGCCGGGCGGGACTACAGCCTGACATCGGTGAGCGTGGACAGCTTCCCGCCGTCCGTCAGCCGCCACTGGACCAGCGGCCACAGCACCGAAGCGGTGTGGTTCTGGGCCTCGCCCCTGCTGTACGCGGGGCTGGCCTGCGCCGTCGCGTGCTCCGTCCTGTTGCTCGTCAACCGCTACAAGGACCGAAAGCCTCCTCGCGGTATCGAACTGGACGCATAGACGGCTCTCGACCTCGACACCGGTCCTGTTCCCGTTGGTCAGGCCGCCGGGCGCTCCTCAGCCGTACGCCTGCGCGGCCCGTACCGCTGGATGACCGGCGGGGCGTACGCCATGTCGAGGGTTCCGACGTCCGTGCCGGGCGGTGTCAACTCGTCGATCGCGTCGAGGAGTTCGTCGGACAGGACGGTTTCCGCGCCGGCGAGGGGGCTGTAGACCAGGGCGCCCATGCCGTAGCGCTCGCAGACCGGCAGCACCTCGCGCTCGATGCCCCGGTTGAGGATCGAGTACGTCGGCTGTTCCGTGCGGAAGCGGACCAGACCTCGCCGCTCCGCCACCCACTGCGTCTCGACGATGCCCGAGGCGGGCAAGGACGACGTGCCGACCGCCCTCACCTTGCCCGCGCGGTCGTGATCGGGATTGCCGATGGCGCCGAACAAGCGGAGCGGCGTTCCGGAACGCTATACGGAACGCTGTTCCGCTTACGCAAGAAGACCTCACTTACCGCAGAACTCCCCCACCACCACCGCCCCCGCGTCCCCCGACCAGTCCCCGTTGAAGTTGAACGCCAGGGAATGGCGGCCGTCCGCCGTCGTCACCGCCGCCGAGGACGAACCGTGGATGCCGCCGTCGTGGCCCCAGACGTGGACACCGCAGGGCAGGGTGATGTCGGCGAGGCCCAGGCCGTAGCGCGTGCCGTCGCTGTCGTCGCCCGTCGCCACCGTCGTCTTCATCTCCTTCAGTTGCTTCGCCGGGAGGAGCTTTCCGCCCAGCAGCGCGCCGTAGAAGCGGTCCAGGTCGGCCGAGTCGGAGATCATCGAGCCCGCCGAGGAGGCGATGGTCGGGTTCAAACGCGTGACGTCGTACGTCGGGCCCGTCGTCGCGTCCGCCAGCTTGCTGTAGGCGTGGCTGCTGGGCCGCGGGAGCGTGACCCGCGTGCCCGGGAGTGAAGTCGCCTTCAGGTGAAGGGGGTTGATGATGCGGCGGCGGATCTCCGTCTCGTACGAGTGGCCCGTGACCTTCTGGATCACCATCCCGGCCAGGACGTAGTTCGTGTTGGAGTAGTTCCACGACGTGCCCGGCGCGAAGTCCGGCTTGTGGGACATGGCGATCGCCACCAGGTCGGCCGGGGTCTTCGTGTCGTAACGGTGCTGGAAGAAGCCGTCCTTGGTGAAGTACGCGGTGCCGAAGTCGTCGTCCGCCGTGTAGTTGAAGATGCCGCTGGTGTGGTTCATGAGCTGGCGGACGGTGACCTTGCCGCCGTCGTTGCCGTTGCCCTCGACCACGCCCGGCAGCCATGTCGCCACCGTGTCGTCCAGCGACAGGCGTCCCTCCGCCTCCAGTTGGAGCAGCACCGTCGACACGAACGTCTTGGTGATGCTGCCCACCCGGTAACGGTCCTCGGCCGAACGCGGCTTGCCTGTACGGAGGTTGCCCACGCCGGCCGTCGTCGACCAGGTGGTGCCGCCGTCCCGCACGGTGGCCGTGACGCCGGGGACGCCGTCCTCCACGGCCGCCCGGAGAGCCTCCCGCGTCGCCGTGTGGTCCCGTCCGGCGGGCGCCGCCGTCGCGGGACCCGCCAGCGCCACCGACAGCGCCACCGCCGTCGCACCCATCACTACCGCGCGAACTGCCATGTCTTCCCCCTCTGTTGAGCCCGGTTCGGCTCGGTCGAGGGGAGGGACTCGGTCATCCGGTGCGAAGGTTGCCCGGGTCTACGCCAGTTGAGTGAGTTTCAGCCCTTCTTCAGGATCCGTCTTCTTCAGGATCCGCCCTTCTTGAGGAGCAGCTCCGTGTTGCGGTCCTTCGCTGCGCCGCCCAGCACCGTGCTGGAACCCGGTGCGTTGTACGACAGTTCGCGGTACAGGGCCGCGAGGCCGGTCTGGGTGAGGTCGGAGAAGTCGGTGCGGTGCGGGGCCGCGGACTCGATCAGCGTGGTGAAGAGGGACAGCGTGCCGTCCTTGTTGTCCACCAGCTCGATGACGCGGGCGAGTTGGGGATAGTCGACGTGCGAGGCGGTGGAGATCTCCCAGAAGCTGCGGCCGTCGGGCGCCGAGTGCGGGGTGATGACGTTGCGGTGGATGTGGCCGTTGACCCAGGCCAGCACGTTGGGGTGGCTGCCGAGGAGGGCGATGACGGCCGAGCCCTCGTAACGGCGCTCGGTGGGGTGCGCCGGGTCGGGGCGGGTGTTGTCCATCGTCTGGCTGGTGTGGTGGCTGAAGATCACCGCGTACGAGTCCTTGTTGTCACGGAGTGTCTTGTCCAGCCACCTCAACTGCGTTGCCCCGATGGACCCTTCGTAGTGGCCGCCCGCGTCCGTGGTGTCGAGGCTGATGCCGATCACGTCGTCGGCGATGCGGAACGCGTAGTACTGGGTGCCCGCGTCGACGTTCGCCGAGGAGTAGCCGTGGCCGACCGGGCCGAGGCCCTGGTAGGCCGGGTCGAGGTGGGCCTTGAGGTACTCGGCGGAGGTGTACGGGGCGCGGTTCTCGTCCGGCGTGATCGAGCGCGCGGAGCGGGCGTGCGCCTTGAGGAAGTCGCCGTAACCCGTGCCCTTGGGGTCCTTGGCGTCCCGGATCGAGTTCTGCAGCTTCTTCGCCTCGGCCGCCGTCGCGGTCATCAACTTCTTGCCGCCGATGGCGAGTTCGGTGAGGTACGGGTCCGCGTGCGAGCCGAAGCAGCCGAGCGGGAGCGCGTCGTGGTTGCCGACCGTCGAGTACCAGGGCAGGTTGAGGCCGGGGCTGCGGACCTCGCGGATCGCGGCGGCCAGGAAGCCCTGGAGGTGCGGGAAACCGACCTGCTTGTCGCCGTCGCGCACGGTGGAGTCGGGCTGCCAGTACAGCTTGAGGCCGCTGTTCTGGACGCCCTCGTAGTGGCGCGGGTCACCGGTGTTGGGGGTGAACCGGCCGCCGCTCATGATCTTCATGAACCATTCCAGCTCGGACTTGGCGTTGTTGTCCGTGTTGTCGCCGGTGGTCATCACGAAGTGCAGCGGGGAGCCGGTCACCGGGGCGCCGCGCAGCGCGTTGACCCGCTCGACCAGCGAGATCCCGCCCTGCACGGTCAGCGCCTCGTGCGGGCGCCAGGCGTGCTTGTCGGTCGAGCGCAGGTACTCCAGGCGCAGCGGGTGCTGGGTGTCCATCAGGTGCAGGTCGGTGAACTGCACGAACGACGCGAGTGCCGTACGGCGGCCCGCGCGCCCGGACTTGGCGTTGGCTAGGTCGCCGCGCACGACGCGCTTCCAGCCGGCGCCGTCGCCGAGCCGGCGGTAGCCGGAGCTGGTGCGCGGGGCGGCGACCGTGGCGAGGGTGGTGCCCTTGGTGTACGGGGCGAGGGGTGCGGCGGGTGCCACGCGGGAGTGCGCGACGGGTGCCTCGGCGGCGGCGTCCGCCGCGTCGGCGGTGGCTGTGGCGGCCTGGCTGTCGGTGGGCCGTAGGGCGTAGCCGACGCCCGCGGAGACGGACACGGCCGCGGTGGCGGCGAGGACGGTACGGCGGTTGACCCCCAGCGCGGAGCTGGCGACAGAGCGTGTGCGCGACATGGCGCGATCTCCCCGAGTACGAACTGCGTCGGCAGTGGTCGCGGGTGTTCGCGGCGATCGGTTTTCGATCGCGGTCGCGAACTTCCCGCTCGTACTGGATGCTTGGCATCGGGGATGACCTGCGCGTAAACGAGACGGCAACGCGTAGCGCCGATCACCGTACGTGGATCTTGGCGCCCCCTGTGCGTTCGTGAACGCTCGTCGAGCCGCCTGGAAGCGGCTACTCCGTGTTCATCTGCCGGGGTACTGAAGCTATTCCGGGACCCGTTCCACCCGTCCGACTGCCGGCCGCTCCCGCCACAGCCGCAGCGCCGCGTCGATCAGCCCGACCCGGGGCAGGCCGGGGACGTCGTCCAGCGGATGCCAGGCCGCCATGTCGGTCGACCCGCCGATCTCGTTGCGCAGCTCGCCGCCGACGATCCTGGCCTCGTAGACGAGCCGGAGGCCGTGCTGGTCCACCTTGCGGCGGTGGCGCCACGGGATGACATGGTGGATCGAGTCCATGCCGAGGAGACCGGTGACCTCGACTTGGTAGCCGGTCTCCTCCTCCAGTTCCCGTACGACCGTGTCGTTCGGGTGCTCGCCGTGGTCCATGCCGCCGCCGGGGAGTACCCATTCGTGGCCTCCGCCCGCGGCCGGTGAACGGGCCAGGAGGAGCTGACCTTCCCTGACGCAGACGGCGTAGGCGGCGACCCTCAGCTTTTGGCGCATCCGGAGACGTTAAGTGCTCTGTGGGAAGTGCCGCAATGTGTCGTTGGTCGGCTGCCGCGCCGTCGTGGCTGGTCGCGCAGTTCCCCGCGCCCCTGAAGGGGCGCTTAACGCGCCGGGGTTGGGTTGGCAGGGGAGTATTCGGGGGCGGACCAGCGGAGTGGGAGTGCGGCGGCGCTCTCGACTGCCTCGGTGACGGCGAAACGCACCCTGCGTTCGCCGTCCTGCCCGAACTCCGGCCTGGCCTCGCCGGTGAGTTGGAGGGTGGTGCCCGTGTTCCAGTCCAGGAAGAGGAGGCCCGCGCGGGGGTCGGCGAGCAGGTTGCCCAGGCTCAGGAACATGGCGTTGCCCGAGTAGTCCGGCCAGGTCAGCTCGTGGGCTGAAATCGCCTGCACGAAGCCCGGGTTGCCGCCCCGGTGGCTGGCGTCGGCGCCATGCTCGTGGACGGTGGCCAGGAAGAAGGTGTCGGCCGCCGCGATGAACTCGGCCTGGGCGGGGGTGAGTTCGCCGCCGCGCCGGGCGGCCGCGGGCTCGCGGCCGACGACCGTCTCGTAGGACTCCCTGCGCTGGATGTACTTGGGGCAGTTGGAGAACACCCGCTCCGCCTCGATCGCGAACCCCCTTGCGGTGGAACGGAGTTGACCGTCGACTCGCATACGGCGGCGGGTGCGGGGGTCGAGGGCGATCGTGCCGACCGGCAGGTCCCGTGCCTCGGCGAGTGCCGGGGTGAGGGGGTCGGCCGTGCGCGGTCCGCCGGTGATCGAGATCTGGTGGGGGCCCGTCGCACGGACGAAGCCGGGGGTGCCGGTGAGCGGGGAGGCCCACACCTTGCCCGTTGTCGGGTCCGCCGCGCCCAGGATCAGGAGGGGCTGGAGTTCGAGGAAGGCGGCGGCCACGGGTTTGATGCCCTGGCCGATGATCCTGCCGACGTGGTCGGCTAGTTCGCGTACCCCCGCCCGGTCCTGCACGGTGCGGGAGCCCGCGTGATAGGTCTCCATGGCCTCTAGGCCTCCATTGCTAGAAGAAGCCGCAGGTCGGGGCGTCTGCGCTCGGGGCCGGGGCGTCCTCCGCGCCGGTCGGCACCGAGATCTCCAGGCGGGTGCCGTCCGGGTCGTGGAAGAAGATGCCGCCCGAGGCCGCACCCTCGCCGTGGGCGACCACGCCCTCGTACGCGAACTCGGCGCCGTGGGCCTTGAGCGCCTCCTCGTACCGCCGGACGCGCTCGATCGAGTCGGCCGCGAACGCCAGGTGGTGCAGACCGGCGCGGTCGCTGTCGTACGGCCCCTGCGCCTGCTGCCAGAGGGTGAGGACGGGGCGGCCGTCGCCTTCGCCGTCGCCCAGGAACGCGTACCGGCGGTCGTCCTCCTTACCCTCGGCGAGGACCGCGAAGCCGAGGACGTCGCGGTAGAAGGTGAGCGAGCGGTCGAGGTCGGTGACGTTCAGGCCGATGTGGCCGAGGTTCAGGGTCATGCGAAGCCCTCCCAAAATCTAACCGTTGTGAGTGACGTTAATGGTTAGAGTTAGGGGCGTCAACCGGTCACGTACTCTTGACCGGTTAGATCAGAAGAGAGGCACCCGATATGCCGAAGCCCCAGTCGAAGCCGACGCCCCTCGTCGAGGACCCCCGGCCGCTCATCGGCGAGCCGCTCGCGCTCGACCTGCTCAACACGTGGTGGATGCGGGACGGAGTCCTGCAGGATCTGCTCGCGGTCCCGGGCGGGCTCGCCGTGTGGCTCCGGTCGAACGGGCTCGACGAGCGGTTCGCGGCCGACACGATCACCCTGACGCACGTCAACATCACGCGCGGCGCACTGAAGACGGCCCTCGACGACGGCCGCACGGACGACCTCGACGCCGTGCTCGGCATGGGACGCATCCGCGCCACCCTCACCGCCGACGGGCCCGGCGAGGTGCCCGAGTTCCAGGACCCCAGGTGGGGGCCCGGCTGGCTGGCCGCCCGCAGTTATCTGGAGCTGCTCTCCACCGCCCCGGACCGCATCCGCCGCTGCGCCCACGAGGCGTGCGTCCTGCGCTTCTTCGACACATCGCGGAACGGCACCCGCCGCTGGTGCTCGATGGCGGCCTGCGGCAACCGCGCGAAGGCGTCCCGCCACTACGCACGTTCGAGCCCCCCGAGCGAATAGGGGGTTTTCCCCATACGTTCATAGCGTTTCGGTCAACACTTCCCAAACAACCGTCCCTTGGGTAAAGCTGTGCCCTCGTCCGGCACTGGATTCTTCACCTACAAGGGATGCCGATGACCCTCTCCCACCAGAGACGCGTGGCCCGAATATCCGTGGCCGCCGGTCTCGTCGCCGCGCTCTCCGCGGCCGGGCCGATACCCATGGCCTTCTCCGCCGACTCACCGTCCGCCACCACGCCCGCGGACGGCACGGTCAAGTCCGCCGCCGCCAAACTCGGTTCGGACGACGCCGACCTGCTCGCCACGGCCAAGGCCGACGGCGACAAGAACGTCACGATGATGATCGCCACCGCGCCGGGCGCGACCGAGCAGGTCGCCCAGCAGCTGGACGCGGTCAAGGGCGGCTCCGTGGGCCGCACCTACGACAAGCTCGGCTACGTCCGCGCCACCGTCCCCACCGGCAGGGCGGACTCGGCGATCGCCGCCGCCGCGAAGCTGTCCTCGGTGCAGGCCATCGACCTCCGCCAGGAGATCGCCCTCGACGACCCGACGCCGAGCGCGGACACCGCGAAGGGCGCCAAGAGCGCCAACAAGGCCACGGCGACGACCACTTACCCGGCGCCGAACAAGAACACCCCCGCCGAGAACCCGTACAACCCGTCCTTCGAGACGGGCGCCGTCGACTTCGTGAAGAAGAACCCGAAGGCGGACGGCCGCGGCATCACCATCGGCATCCTCGACTCCGGCGTCGACCTCGGCCACCCGGCGCTGCAGAAGACCACCACCGGCGAGCGCAAGATCGTCGACTGGGTCACCTCGACCGACCCGATCGTCGACGGCGACCAGACCTGGCGCCCGATGGTGACGGCCGTCTCCGGCCCCAACTTCACCTACGGCGGCACGAGTTGGACGGCGCCGACGGGGTCGTACGAGATCAGCACGTTCAAGGAGTCGTACACCACCGGCGGTGACGCGGCGGGCGACGCGAACCGTGACGGCGACACCACCGACTCGTGGGGTGTCCTGTACGACCCGGCGGCCGGCACGGTGACGGTCGACCTGAACAACAACCAGAACTTCAGCGACGACACCCCGATGAAGCCGTACAAGGACGGTTACCAGATCGGCTACTTCGGGACCGACAACCCGGCGACGGACGTCGTCGAGCGGCAGCCGTTCGTCGTGCAGATCAGCAAGGACGTCCCGATGGACCCGTACGGCGGGTCCTGGGTCGGCAAGACCGCCGACTTCGTCAACATCGGGGTCATCGAGTCCGAGCACGGCACGCACGTCGCCGGTATCACCGCGGCCAACGGCCTGTTCGGCGGCAAGATGAACGGCGAGGCGCCGGGCGCGAAGCTCGTCTCCTCGCGCGCCTGCACCTGGACCGGCGGCTGCACCAACGTGGCGCTCACCGAGGGCATGATCGACCTCGTCGCCAACCGCGGTGTCGACATCGTCAACATGTCGATCGGCGGCCTGCCCGCGCTGAACGACGGCAACAACGCGCGCGCCGCGCTGTACACGCGCCTCATCGACACCTACGGCGTGCAGCTCGTGATCTCGGCCGGCAACTCCGGTCCGGGCGCCAACACGATCGGCGACCCCGGACTGGCCGACAAGGTGATCTCGGTCGGCGCCTCGATCTCGAAGCAGACCTGGGCGGCCAACTACGGCTCCCAGGTGGAGAAGAAGTACCAGCTGCTGCCGTTCTCCTCGCGCGGTCCGCGTGAGGACGGCGGCTTCACGCCGACGCTCGTCGCGCCAGGCGCCGCGATCAACTCGACCCAGACCTGGCTGCCGGGTTCCCCGGTCCCCGAGGCGGGTTACACGCTGCCGGCCGGCTACTCGATGCTCCAGGGCACCTCGATGGCCTCCCCGCAGGCAGCCGGTGCCTCGGCGCTGCTGCTGAGCGCCGCCAAGCAGAAGCACATCGCCCTCACCCCGGCGAGCCTGCGCACGGCGCTGACCTCAACCGCCGATCACATCAAGGGTGTTCAGGCGTACGAGGAGGGCGCGGGCCTCATCAACATCGTGGACGCGTGGAAGTCCATCAGGGACGGCGCCACGTCTCACGAGTACACGGTGAAGGCTCCCGTCGACACCGCGATCGACTACGCGCTGAAGACCCCGGGCTTCGGCACGGGACTGTACGACCGCGAGGGCGGCCTCAAGGCCGGTGCGAAGAAGACGTACGACATCACCATCACGCGAACCACCGGTGCGGACAAGGCGGTTCGGCACGAGCTGCACTTCGGGAACAACGCCGGTGACACCTTCCGGATCGTCGGCCCGGACGAGGTCAAGCTCCCGCTGAACCGGCCGGTGACGGTCAAGGTGCAGGCGGCGCCCAGGAGTTCGGGCATCAAGAGCGCGATCCTGGAGGTCGACGACCCGAAGACCGAGGGGATCGACAAGCAGATCCTCACGACGGTCGTGGTCGCCTCGCCCGTCAACTACACCTACTCCACCGCGAGTTCGGTGCAGCGCAACAGCACCCGGTCGTACTTCGTGACCGTCCCCGCGGGCGCCAAGGCCCTTGAGGTCGCGATCAGCGGGCTGAAGGACAAGAGCCAGACGCGGTTCATCTCGATCCACCCGTACGGCGTTCCGGTCGAGGACACGGGCACCCCGTACTGCTACAACAACTACCTGAACGGCAACGGCTGCAAGCCCGACGTGCGGTCGTACGCCGACCCGCAGGCCGGGGTCTGGGAGATCGAGGTCGAGGCGCGCCGCACCTCGCCGCTGCTCGACAACCCGTACAAGCTGGACGCCACCGTCCTCGGCGCGGCCTTCGACCCGGAGACCGTGACCGTGCCCGAGGCGAAGGTCGGCGTCCCGGCCACCGCCTCCTGGAAGGTGACGAACAACTACGCGGCCCTCACCGGCACGTTGAAGGGCGGCCCGCTCGGCTCCTCGCTGACCGCGCGGCCCACCGTCACCGAGGGCGTCACCCAGACCACCACGGTCGACGTCCCCGCCGGCGCCACGTCCCTGGACGTCGCGATCGGCAACGTGTCGGACACGGCGGCGGACCTGGACCTGACGGTGAAGAACGCCGCCGGGACGGTCGTCGGCACCTCCGCCGACGGCGACTCGGAGGAGGCCGTCTCCATCGCCAACCCGGCCGCCGGTACCTACACCGTCGAGGTCGCGGGCTACTCGGTGCCGTCCGGCTCGACCGCGTACGACTACCGGGACGTGTTCTTCTCCCCGGCGCTCGGCACGGTCACCGTCGACGGTTCGACGCCGGTGAAGCTCGCCACGGGCGCCTCGGCGACGGTCTCGGGCAGTGTCACCGCGCTGGCCCCGGCTCCCGAGGGACGCGAGTTCTTCGGCCAGGTCCAGCTGGTCAACGCCCGCGGCACGGTCGCGGGGCTGGGCAGCGTGAAGATCGAGAAGGTCACGTCGTAGCCCTGACAGGGATACGGCGGTGAGGGGGCGGGCGTCCGTGCGGGCGCCCGCCCCTTTCGTGTTCAGTGGGCGGGGCAGGTGGTGGTGCGGGAGCCGGGCAGGGCCTTGAGGATCCAGGCGCGGTTCACGGCGACGCGGGTGTCGCCGACGGCCCAGAGGCCGGCGTTCTGCTGGCCCCGTCCGACCGTGACCAGCACGTGCTGGCCCTTGCGCGGCTTCGGGTCCGCTCCGCCGTCGAGGAGGAAGGACACCTGGGAGGGTCCCTCGGCGGGCTTGTAGGAGCGGATCACGGTCAGCACGATCCGGCTCCAGGGGTCGTCCACGTACGTCTCCACCTCGGCCACCGTGCCCTCGACCACGAGCCGGTCGCAGGCCAGCGCCAGCTCCGGGTCGGACGGCGCCGGCCCGTCGCCGGACACCTTGGCGGGGGCGTCGGACTTGCTCTGGGCGGCGGAGGAGTCGGCGGAGGCGCCGCCGTTGTGGGCCCCGAGCCAGGCCAGCCCGGTGACCATCCCGGCGATCACGGCCGTGGCGAGCGTGCCGTAGGCGAGGACGCGCAGGGCGGGACGGCGGCGGCGGACCGGGCGGGCGCTGATCACCGGTGCCGAGGGTGCCGGGGATGCCGGGGGCGCCGACAATGCCTCCCCGATGAGCCCCAACTGCTCCCTCAGCAGCGCCACTTCGGCCGATGCGAGCGCGTGCTCGGCCATGAACCCGGCGTCCGCGCGGGCCGCTTCCGGCAGGGGCTCGTCCGTGATCGCGGCCATCAGCGCGTCCATGCCGTCGTACTCGTTCTCATGCCGTTCGGCGGTCATGTCACACCACCTCGTCCTCGTGCAGGCGGTCGCGCAGGGCGCGGACCGCGGTGTGCAGCCGGCTCTTGACCGTGCCTTCCGGGATGCCGAGTTCCTCGGCGATCCCGCGCACGGGCAGGTCGGCGAAGAAGCGCAGGACGAGGACCTGGCGGTGCTGGTCGGGCAGTTCGTCCAGGCCCTGCGCCACCGCCAGGGACAGGACGCTCGTGTCCTCGCCGGAGGGGTGTTCCAGCTGGCGCAGGGAGGCCAGCCGCTCCCCCACCCGCTCCTGGCGGCGTTTGGCGCGGTGCCAGTCCATGGCGAGGTTCGAGGCGACGACCGCCGCCCACGCCGAGACGTCGCGCGGCGCCTCGTCGCCCTTCGCCGCCCGCTCCAGCAACCGCAGCCGTACCTGCTGGACGCCGTCCGGCAGATCCGCCTGCGGCACCCCGCCGAGCGCGAGCACCGCCCGTACCCGGCGTTCCTGGGCCGCGTCCAGAGGATCGTCGTCCTCCTGGACCCGGCGGGCCTTTCTGCGCAGCACAAGCCACCCCCTCACCGCGTTTCCTCTACGACGCGGGAGCGGGCGGAAACGTTCGGCCGGGCGAGGAGGAGTTTTCCGCGGCGGCGGGCGGAGGCGTGGATCACACCGGCGGGCGGGACGGCTTGCGGTCCTGGGCCGGTGCGGGGCGGATTTCTCGCAGTGCGCGGAGCCGTCGCCGGAGGATCGGGCCGGGGGCACTCCGGTGTCGCGTCCCACTCCTCGGGCCGGGCGGCGAAAGGATTGGACAGGCGGGCACGGGTGAGACGCATCATGGAAGCGCTGGACCACGTAGAACGCACGCAAAGGGAGTCGCCGTGAAGGTCGGAATCGTCGGAGCCACCGGTCAGGTCGGCACGGTCATGCGCAGGATCCTCGTGGAGCGGAACTTTCCGGTCACCGAGCTGCGTCTGTTCGCCTCGGCCCGTTCGGCGGGGACGGTCCTGGACGGCGTGACGGTGGAGGACGCGGCGAGCGCGGACTACTCCGGGCTGGACATCGTGCTGTTCTCGGCAGGCGGCGCGACGTCGAAGGCGCTGGCCGAGAAGGTCGCCTCGCAGGGCGCGGTCGTCATCGACAACTCCTCCGCGTGGCGCAAGGACCCGCAGGTCCCGCTGGTCGTCTCGGAAGTGAACCCGCACGCGATCGTCGACCGGCCCAAGGGCATCATCGCCAACCCGAACTGCACGACGATGGCCGCGATGCCGGTGCTGAAGCCGTTGCACGCGGAGGCGGGCCTCGAAGCGCTGGTCGTCGCCACTTACCAGGCGGTGTCGGGTTCCGGGCTTTCCGGGGTGGCCGAGCTGCACGGGCAGGCCCTGAAGGTCGTGGCCGACGCCGACAAGCTCACCCACGACGGTTCGGCGGTCGACTTCCCCGAGCCGCAGGTCTACAAGCGCCCCATCGCCTTCAACGTGCTCCCCCTCGCCGGTTCCATCGTCGACGACGGCCTGCACGAGACCGACGAGGAGCAGAAGCTCCGCAGCGAGTCCCGCAAGATCCTGGAGATCCCCGAGCTGAAGGTCTCCGGCACCTGCGTCCGCGTCCCGGTCTTCTCGGGGCACTCCCTCCAGGTCAACGCCCGTTTCGCCCGGCCCATCTCGGTCGAGCGCGCCACGGAGCTGCTCGGCGGCGCCCCGGGTGTCGCCCTGACCGACATCCCGACGCCCCTCCAGGCGGCCGGGCAGGACCCGTCCTACGTCGGCCGTATCCGCGCCGACGAGACGGTCGAGCACGGGCTCGCGCTGTTCATCTCCAACGACAACCTCCGCAAGGGCGCCGCGCTGAACGCGGTGCAGATCGCGGAGCTGGTGGCGGCGGAGCTGAACGGCTGACGCCGGGAGTTCTCCGCCCCCGCCGCCCCTACCCGTCCCATCCCTCCGGGGCCCCGCCCCAGACCCCGCTCCTCAAACGCCGGAGAGGCTGGATTCTCGGCCCGTCCGGTGTTTGAGGTGCGCAGGGCGCTACGCCCTGCGTACCTCATAGAAGAAGCACCCGTACTCCACCGCCCTGACGTGGACGAGGACCGCGGACGGGTCGGCGAAGGCCCCGCGGATGGCGTCGTCGTCGAGGGTGTCGACCAGCTCGCCGCCCAGGATGTGGCCCTCGGCCGAGTAGCGGCGCAGCACGCGGTGGGCGTCCGCGAAGGGATACCCGGAGCCGACCGCAGGCCCCGCGCACTCGTCCGCGTGGATGAACACCGGGCCTTGTTCGTCGTACGCCCCGGGCTCGGCACCCGTTTCCGCGGCCCAGCGCCGCAACGGGGCGTAGGAGACGAGGGCGATCCGCTCGCCCGGCTCGCTGCGACGCAGGCAGCAGCGGAGCGGAGCGCCGCCCTCCTCATCGAGTGCGGGAACCATTCCGCGCCCCGCATCGTCAGCAGAGCGCAGCTCCTTCAGGACTGTCGGGTCGACGGGCCGTGCCGTGTACGTCGTCATGACACCAGGCTCGCGCCCGTCCGCCCCGCTCACCGGCGGGATACGGACATCGCGCTTCCCGCAGCTCCCGTGGAAGGATGGCGTAACCCACACATAACGAGGAGATGACCGCGTGCCTGGCACAAACCTGACTCGCGAAGAGGCGCGGCAGCGGGCAACGCTGCTCACCGTTGACTCGTACGAGATCGATCTCGACCTCTCCGGCGCGCAGGAGGGCGGGACCTACAGGTCCGCGACGACGGTGCGTTTCGATGTGACGGAGGGCGGCACCGAGTCCTTCATCGACCTGGTCGCCCCGGCCGTCCGCGAGGTGACGCTGAACGGCGACCCGCTCGACCCCGACGAGGTCTTCAAGGACTCGCGGATCGCGCTCGCCGGGTTGCTGGAGGGGCCCAACGTTCTGCGCGTCGTCGCCGACTGCGCTTACACCAACACCGGTGAAGGGCTGCACCGGTTCGTCGACCCCGTCGACCAACAGGCCTACCTCTACACCCAGTTCGAGGTGCCGGACGCCCGCCGCGTGTTCGCGGCCTTCGAGCAGCCCGACCTCAAGGCCACCTTCCAGTTCACCGTGAAGGCGCCCTCCGGCTGGACCGTCATCTCCAACTCCCCGACGCCCGAACCCCGGGACGACACCTGGGTGTTCCAGCCGACGCCGCGCCTCTCGACGTACATCACCGCGCTGATCGTCGGGCCGTATCACAGCGTCCACAGCGTGTACGAGAAGGACGGGCAGAGCGTGCCGCTGGGCATCTACTGCCGGCCCTCGCTCGCCGAGTACCTCGACTCGGACGCGATCTTCGAGGTCACGCGGCAGGGATTCGACTGGTTCCAGGAGAAGTTCGCCTACGCGTACCCCTTCAAGAAGTACGACCAGCTGTTCGTCCCGGAGTTCAACGCGGGCGCGATGGAGAACGCGGGCGCGGTGACCATCCGCGACCAGTACGTGTTCCGGTCCAAGGTGACCGACGCCGCGTACGAGGTGCGCGCGGAGACGATCCTGCACGAGCTGGCCCACATGTGGTTCGGCGACCTCGTGACCATGGAGTGGTGGAACGACCTGTGGCTGAACGAGTCGTTCGCCACCTACACCTCCATCGCCTGCCAGGCCTACGCGCCCGACTCGCGCTGGCCGCACTCGTGGACCACGTTCGCCAACTCGATGAAGACGTGGGCGTACCGGCAGGACCAACTCCCGTCCACGCACCCGATCATGGCCGAGATCCGCGACCTGGACGACGTCCTCGTCAACTTCGACGGCATCACGTACGCCAAGGGCGCGAGCGTCCTGAAGCAGCTCGTCGCGTACGTCGGCATGGACGAGTTCTTCGCGGGCGTGCAGGCGTACTTCAAGCGCCACGCGTACGGCAACACCCGTCTGTCCGACCTGCTGGGCGCGCTGGAGGAGACCTCCGGGCGTGACCTGAGCGCCTGGTCGAAGGCGTGGCTGCAGACCGCCGGCATCAACATCCTGCGCCCGGAGATCGAGACGGACGCGGAGGGCGTCATCATCACCTTCGCGATCCGCCAGGAGGCCCCGGCACTCCCTGCGGGTGCCAAGGGTGAGCCCACCCTCCGCCCGCACCGCATCGCCGTCGGCCTGTACGAACTCGACGAGAGCACCGGCAAGTTGGTGCGCGACGAGCGCGTCGAGCTGGACGTGGACGGCGAACTCACCGCCGTACCGCAGCTGGTGGGCAAGCGGCGTCCGGACGTGGTGCTGCTCAACGACGACGACCTGTCGTACGCGAAGGTCCGCCTCGACGAGCAGTCCCTCGCGTTCGTCACCGAGCACCTCGGCGACTTCGAGTCCTCGCTGCCCCGCGCCCTGTGCTGGGCCTCGGCCTGGGACATGACCCGGGACGCCGAACTCGCCACCCGTGACTACCTGTCGCTCGTCCTGTCGGGCATCGGCAAGGAGTCCGACATCGGCGTCGTGCAGTCGCTCCAGCGGCAGGTGAAGCTCGCGATCGAGCTGTACGCCGACCCGGCCGCCCGCGACGCCCTGCTCACCCGCTGGACGGACGCCACGCTGGCGCACCTGCGCGCAGCCGAGGCGGGCAGCGACCACCAGCTGGCCTGGGCGCGGGCGTTCGCGGCGACCGCGCGCACCCCGGAGCAGGTGGACCTGCTGGACGCCCTGCTGGACGGCGCGACGACGATCGAGGGTCTGGCCGTCGACACCGAGCTGCGCTGGGCGTTCGTCGAGCGGCTCGTGGCGGTCGGGCACTTCGACGAGGAGGACATCGCCTCCGAGTACGAGCGGGACAAGACGGCAGCCGGTGGGCAGCACGCGGCGACCGCCCGTGCCGCCCGCCCGACCGAGGAGGCGAAGGCGGAGGCCTGGGCGCAGGTCGTCGAGTCCGACAAGCTCCCCAACGCCCTTCAGGAGGCGGTGATCTCGGGCTTCGTCCAGACCGACCAGCGCGAACTCCTGGCGCCGTACACGGAGAAGTACTTCGCGGCGGTCAAGGAGGCCTGGGACACCCGGTCGCACGAGATCGCCCAGCAGATCGCGGTCGGCCTCTACCCGTCGATCCAGGTCTCCCAGGACACCCTGGACCGCACGGACACCTGGCTGACCACCACCGAGCCCAACGCGGCCCTGCGCCGCCTGGTCTCGGAGTCCCGCTCGGGCGTCGAGCGCGCACTGAAGGCACAGGCTGCGGACGCGGCTGCCGACCACTAGGCAGGGCCGCACGGAGGGCGGGTGACCCGGTCGGTCACCCGCCCTCCGTGTACCCGCCCTCCGCGCACAGCGGACGGGCGGTGTCGAGCATCGTCCTCAGATGCAGCCCGGTCTGCACGGCCACGGGCACCCAGCGCGGGTCGTAGGACTTCCGCAGCTCCCGGCACCACTCGTGCACCAGGTTCCCGAGGGTCTCGCAGGCGTCGGGGTCGGTGCGGGCGAGGGCGCGGCGCAGCATGGCCGCCGCGCGCAGCGGGACCCGGCGGGCGGAGACGCCAGGGTCGCGAAGTGGCCCTCGTGCGCGGGGAGTTCCTCGGCGGCCCAGGTGTCGGCGATGGACGGCGAGACGTCGACGAGTTCCAGCCCCGCGTCCCGCAGCGGCCTCAGGTCCTCGGGGACACCGTCCAGCGCCCGCCCGCCGAGTACGGCGGTGAGCTGCCGGGTCCGGTCGAGGAGCAGCTCGCTCACCCGCGCGGTCTCCCCCGCCGGGTCGGCGGCGGGCCTCGGGTCACCCGTCGCGGCGACGGACCAGGCGGGCGCCTCGACGAGGGCGGTGAGGGTGCCGTAGCGCCGGGGATGGAGCCAGGTGCTCTCGGCGACGAAGCCGCTCTGGTCACGTTCGCCCGTGCCCCGGTCCGACGGCAGCACCAGGACGCCGGGCGGTTCCGGGCGCCAGTCGAGGCCGTCGAGGGGGTGATGGACGAGGGGGATCCGCAGCCGGGCCGCGGTGTGCCGGAAGGCGTCGGCGACGCCCGGGACGTCCTTGGTCAGCATGACGAAGCCGCCGCCGAACTCGATTCCGTGCAGGGTGAATTGGGCGGCGGGCCGCAGTTCGTCGAGCAGCCGCACCAGCGCCGAGGACTCGGGCAGCGGCTGCCGTCCCTCGCCCCGGGCGGGCATCGACTCGGGCCGGCAGGCGAACTCGGGCCGGTAGAAGGTGTGGTGGCACTCCTCCAGGGACGGCTCCGGTTCCTCCGGCTGCCAGCCCTGCGCGAGGCGCGCCCCGTCCGGGTCGAGGCAGAGCAGGAAGTGCCAGGTGCAGCCGAGCAGTTGGAGGTAGTGCGGTCGGCGCGCGAAGAGCCGTGCCAGGCGCAGTGCGGAGGCCCCGCCCACGGGTTCGTTGGCGTGCGCGCCCGCGACGGTCAGGAACTGCCGGTCCCCGTGCCCGGCCGACAGCAGCCACAACGGACGCCCGGCCCGGCTCTCCCCCACGGCGCGCAGCCGCAGCACCCCGGGCGCCAGGGCGACCAACGCGCGCGCCTGCCGCTCCAGTTCGTCGACGCCGGGATACGGCGCACCCGGGACGAGCGGTGTCCGCACGCCGGTTCTCCCCTTCACCACCCCGCCAACTCCCTTTGCCTGTAGGGCTGTTGAACTTTCTCATGGGAGCTCCAGGAGTACGGCGTGTCAAGAGGGACCCCGGGGGACGGACGACCCCACCCGGCCCGTCCTCAGCCCGGGAACATCCCGCCCGTGACGTTCACGAACGTGCCGGTGATGCTCGCCGCGTGGTCCGAGGCGAGGAACACGGCGGTCGCGGTGATCTCCGCGAGGGTGGGGTTGCGGCGGGTCATGCGCAGGCTCGACAGGTGGTCGAGGATGCCCTGGATCGCGGCCTCGTTGAGGTCGGGGTTGACCTTGCCGAGCTTCTCGACGGTCAGGGTCTCGGGGATGCCGGCGGCCCACAGTCCTACGGCGCGCACGCCGCGCGGGCCCAGTTCCATCGCCAGGTTGCGCACGAGGCTGTCGGTCGCCGCGTCGGCGGGGCCGGTGCCGCCCATCATCGGACTGCCGTGCGCGGAACCGCTGTTGAGGGTGAGGACGACGCCGGAACCGCGTTCGGCCATGCGGCGGGCGGCGGCGCGGGCGGTGATGAAGTTGGCGCGGGTGCCGTTGATCACCGGCCGCAGGAAGTCGTCGACCGGCATCTCGGTGATCGGGAGCCCCTGCGCGTCGCCCCGTGAGACGAGGTTGAAGGAGATGTCGATGTCGCCGACGCGGGCGAGGTGTTCCGTGACGGCCGTCTCGTCGAGCGCGTCGACGACGGCGACCTCGGCGTCCTTGATGTCACCCGCCACGGCCTCCAGCGTCTCCCGGGTGCGTCCCACGAGGTGGACGCGGGCTCCCTCGGCGGCGAAGGCGCGGGCGACCGCACCGCCGATCGAGCCTCCGGCGCCGTAGATGACCGCGGTCTTGTCGGTGAGCAGCATGGTGGTTCTCCTTGCGGGTCGTGTGTCGTTCGAGTCGGTCGTACAGACGCACGCGGGGCCCGCCGCTCATCGGTCACCCCTGTCGGTCACAACCGCAGCGGCAGCCCGAAGGCCGGGAACAGGTGCGGTTCGAAGGACGTGATCTCCACGATCCGGTCGTCGGCGTCGAAGCGCAGCACGTCGAGGACCTGGGCGCGGTAGACGGTCGTACCGGGGCGACGGACGTAACCCCCGGCCGCCAGCTGGCCGTTGGCGCGGGCGGGCAGATGGCGCCAATGGCCCAGGAACATGGGCGAGTTGACGTCGAGGCTCACACTCAGGAACTCCAGGAGCGCGTCGCGGCCGGTGAACCAGAACGGGTTCGGCGGCATGGTGAGGGTGACGTCCTCGCTGAGCAGTGTGGCGACCTCGGACAGGTCGAGGCGCTCGGCGGCGGCCATGTACCGCTTGACCAGGGCGCGTTGGTGCTCGGTGGGTTCGGCGGTCGTCCAGTCGGCACGCCGGCCGGGCAGGCGGTCGCGCAGGGTGGGGCGGGCCCGTTGCAGCGCGCTGTTGACCGAGGCCACGGTCATGCCGAGCGCCTCGCCGGTCTCCACGGCGGTCAGCCCGAGCACGTCCCGCAGCACCAGCACCGCGCGCTGGCGCGGCGGGAGATGCTGCACGGCGGCCAGAAAGACCAGTTCGAGGGTCTCGCGGGAGACCGCGGCGGCCTCCGGCTGCTCCTCGGCGGAGGGCAACTCGTCGTCGGGGTACGGCTGTAGCCAGGTGATGCGGGCGGGCGGCTCCCCGCCGCCGTGGTTCATGCCGGGCAGCGGTTCGTAGCGCTTGGGGCGGCGGGCCGTACGGCGCTGGAAGTCCAGGCAGGCGTTGGTGGCGATGCGGTACAGCCAGGTACGGGCACCGGCCCGCCCCTCGAAGGTGTCCCGGGCCCGCCAGGCCCGCAGGAACGTCTCCTGCACCAGGTCCTCGGCGTCGTCGTACGACCCGGTCATGCGGTAGCAGTGGACCTGGATCTCACGGCGGTGGGACTCGACGAGGGCCGCGAAGTCGCCTTCGTCGACGGGGACTTGGAGGACTGCGGTAACTGCGGGGGCTCCCGTAACGGGCGTCTGCGTGACGGATTCCCGAGCCGGCTCCTGGGCGGTGTCCCGCGCCGTACGCGCCACCCGCCGGAGCCGCGCGACGGACGACGACAGTTCCGTCACGCCGGAGTAGAAGACGGAGGGCGGCTGCGGCACCAACTCCTCCACCTGCCGCCCGATCTCCTTGATCAGCCCGTCGACTCCGACCCCGCCACCGCCACCCTGCCGCTCCCGGTAGGCCTTCTGCCGGCAGGCGGCGGAACAGTACACGGAACGCCGGCCGGTACGGCCCGCCCGTGCGATGAGCGGCTTGCCACAACTGGGGCAGGAGTCTTCGGCCACGAGCGCCTCCGGCGTTGCGTCACGAGCGTTGCGTCACAGATGTCGCCGCACGGCGTTGCGTAACGACATTCCCGCGTGACGCTACCTCCCGCACGGGAACAGGAGGCGTACGCGTACCGATCTGCCCGAACACGGTCGCCCCGAACGCCAGCGCCATCCCCGCCACCTGCACCGCCGTGAGCGCCTGCCCGAGCGCCGCCCAGCCGACGACCGCCGCGGTCAGCGGGGAGAGCGGCCCGAGGAGGGTGACCTGGGTCGCGGAGAGCCTGCCGATGCCGCGGAACCAGAGCCAGTACGCGATCGCCGTGTTGGCCAGCGCGAGGTACAGGTAACCGCCGACCGCCCGGCCGTCCAGCGCGGGCGGCGCACCCTCGGCCAGGAAGGCGACGGGGGCTATCAGCAGCCCGCCGGCGGTGAGTTGCCACCCGGTGAGGGCGAGCGGGCCGACGCCGTCGGGGCGGCCCCACCGCTTGGTCAGCACGGTGCCGGTGGACATCGAGGCGGTGGACGCGAGGGCCGCGAGCACCCCGACCGGGTCGAGCGCTCCGGCCGCCTTCAGTACGACGAGACTCACGCCGAAGGCCGCGACGGCGCCGGTGAGCACGCTCCGGGCCGTGGGCCGCTGCCCCAGCAGCACCGCCGAGAGGCCTACGACGATCAGCGGCCCGACCGAGCCGACGACCGCCGCCATGCCACCCGGGAGCCGGTACGCGGACAGGAACAGCAGCGGGAAGAAGGCGCCGATGTTCAGCGCGCCGAGCACCGTCGCCTTCCACCACCAGGCACCGCGCGGCAGCACCCGGGCGATCGCGAGGAGCACGAGGCCCGCGGGGAGGGCGCGCATCAGGCCGGTGAAGAGGGGGCGGTCGGGCGGGAGGAACTCGGTGGTGACGGCATAGGTGGTGCCCCAGGAGATGGGGGCGAGGGCGGTGAGGGCTATGAGAGCGGGGCGGCTGGTGGTCGTCATGGGACGCACCCTTCAGGTAGGTCACTGGTAACTAGCTTAGCCGTAAGCTAGTTAGCGTCAAGCCACTAACCCGTGATCCACTGACCCGAGACCCACTGACCGCTGATCCACTTTCTTGCGACCGACCTACTGACCGGCGGATACTCACCCCATGAACGACAAGGACCCCGTCGACGCGATCGTCGAGCAGTGGGCGGCCGTGCGGCCCGACCTCGACACCGCCGCGATGGAGGTCTTCGGGCGGATCTTCCGGCTCGCCCGGGCCATGGGCGACCGCATGGAGAAGGCGTACGTCCCGCACGGCATCTCACGCGGCGAGTTCGACGTCCTCGCGACCCTGCGCCGAGCCGACGAGCCGTACACGCTCTCGCCGCGCGAGCTCTCCGCGACCCTGATGCTCACCACCGGCGGCATGACCGGCCGCCTCGACAAACTGGAACGGGCCGGCCTGCTCCGCCGCTCCCCCGACCCGCACGACCGCCGGGGCCTCCAAGTGACCCTGACGGAGAAGGGGTTGGCACTCATCGACGAGGCGGTCGGCTCCGGCCTCGCCACCCAGACGGCGGCCCTCTCCGGCCTCGACGCCGAACAGGCCGACCAACTGGCCGACCTGCTCCGGAAGTTGCTGACCTCGACGGAGCGATAGCCGCTCCCGGCGGGTGCGTTCAGGCGACGAGCCGCTTCAGCGGCAGGCCCTTTCCGCCGACGTGCTCGGCGAGGGCCGCCTCGATCGCGGCCGGGTCGGCGGTGTCCGCGGCCCAGGCCACGTAACCGTCGGGGCGCACCAGCAGCACCGTACGGCGGTCGCTCGCCCAGTGCTCCACGACCAGCCGGTTGCGGCGGCCGCCCTTCACGTCGTAGGCCGTCGTGGCGTGGGTCTTCGGGGTGACGAGTACGAACCGGCCGCCGCGCAGCGCCTCGTAGAGACGGCCGCCGTCGGCGAGGGTCACGTCCGGGGCGCGGGTGCCGGTCAGGCGGTGGGAGCCGCGGGGCGCGGGGTAGGCGTAGCCGATGCCGGTGATCTGGCTGTTCACCTTGGAGCGGGCCGGGGCGAAGTTGTTGAGGAAGGACATCAGGACCGCGCGCAGCGCCAGGGACCAGGGGCGCCTGACCATGGCGAGGCGGACGATGCCGCCGCTGCTGCGGAGGACGGCCTTGCCGACGGGGTGGCGTTCGGCCTGGTAGGTGTCGAGGAGTTCCGGGGTCGCGTGACCGTCGATCACCGCGGCCAGCTTCCAGCCGAGGTTGGCCGCGTCCTGGAGGCCGGTGTTCATGCCCTGGCCGCCGGCCGGCGTGTGGACGTGGGCGGCGTCGCCGGCGAGGAAGACCCGGCCGACGCGGTAGCCGGGTGCCTGGCGTTCGTCGCTCTTGAAGCGGGACATCCAGCGGGCGTCGTACATCCCGAAGTCGCGGCCGAGGGCGAGCCGGGTTATCTCCCTGACCTCGTCGAGGTCGAGGGGCTCGCTGTCGGGGACGTCACGGCCGCGGTACCAGCCGATGATCCGGTAGTAGTCGTCGCCGAAGGGCGCGAGGAAGGCCCAGGCGTCGCCGGTGGCGTTGACGGTGAGGACCGTGTCCGGCTTCTCGGCGAGCCGCACGTCCGCGAGGACGACGGAACGGATCACCGCCTGCCCGGGGAACGGCAGCCCGACCGCGTCCCGCACCGCGCTGCGCATCCCGTCGGCGCCGACGACGTACGCGGCCCGCAGCGACTCGTTCGCCCCGCCGGGCCCGCGGACCTCCACGGTCACACCGTCCGCGTGCTGCGACAGCCCGACCACCTCGGCCTCGTAGCGGAAGTCCACGCCCGCCTCGACCGCGCGCCGCAGCAGCGCCTTCTCCACCTCGTACTGCGGAAGGACGAGCAGGTGGTTGAAGCGGGAGGGGAGCGTGGTCAGGTCGACGTCGAGCCGGCCGAACAGGCGGAGCCGGTCGAGGGCCTGCCCCGCCGCTTCCACCTCGTCGGCGAGGCCGCGGGCGTCGAGCTGTTCCAGGGTGCGGGCGTGCAGGACGAAGGCGCGGGACAGGTTGCTGATCTTCTGGGGGCGCTTCTCCAGCAGGGTGACCGGGACACCGGCGGCGGCGAGGTCACCGGCCAGCAGAAGGCCGGTCGGGCCGGAGCCGACGACGATGACGGTGCGGTCGGGGTAGCTGATGCCGTTCATGATGGCCTCCTGATGCCAACGCCTGTTGGTCCACGCACGTTGGCCAACATCTGTAGGCCAACGGGCGTTGACAACGGTAGAACCCGGCCCCTGGACTGTCAACACGTGTTGGCCTACGCTTGTTGGCATGAACGGCAGCAAGAGCAGAGGTACCGAAACAGTCGGCGGCGCACGCCGCTCCGACGTCACCCGCAACGCCATCCTGGAAGCCGCCCGCGAGCGCTTCGCCGCCGACGGCTACGAGCGGGCCACGATCCGCGCCATCGCCAAGGACGCACAGATCGATCCGTCGATGGTGATGCGTTACTACGGCAACAAAGAGGGCCTGTTCGCGGCAGCCGTGTCCTTCGATCTGCGGCTGCCGGACCTGGGGACGGTGGCGCGGGCCGACGTCGGCCGAGCGCTGGTGACGCACTTCCTCAGCCTGTGGGAGGAGAACGAGGAGTTCACGGCCATGCTGCGGGTCGGCGCGACCAACCAGGCGGGGGCCGAGCGGATGCGGGACACCTTCCGGGAACAGTTGCTCCCGGCCGCCCGGCAGGCGTGTCCCGACCCCGAACAGGCACCGGCCCGCGCCGGGCTGGCCGCCTCGCAACTCCTCGGGCTGGCGCTCACGCGCTACGTCCTACGGCTCCCGCCGACCGTCGAGCTGGCCCGCGAGGAGATCGTGGCCTGGCTCGGCCCCACCCTCCAGCGCTACCTGACGGCACCGAGCCCGTGACCGGAAGCGGAAGCGGAAGCGGAAGCGGAAGCGGACATGCCGAAGGCGCCCGCCTCACCGCTGTGGGTGATGTGGGCGCCTTCCGGAAAGGGTGAGGTCAGACCTTGGCGTCGACGGCGGTGCCGGTCTTGCCGGGCTTGGCCTTCGGCGCGCGGTCCTTGGACTTGTCCAGCGCCATGACCAGGCCCGCGATGACCGCGAACAGGGCGAGCGGGATCAGGACATAGAGCCCCAGCGTCTCGGCGACGCTCAGGCCATTGCCCGGGTCGTCACCGTCGTCGCGGGTGAGCGCGAGCGCGGGGGACGTCATGAGCAGCATCATCAGCGTCGTACCGGCAGCCAGGGCACCGGCGCGCAGGGCGTTCTTCTTGTCCACACCGCAAAAGTAGCGAACGCCCGAACGGGCCGCGCGCCCGGGGGTGCCGTACGGGGCGCAGGCCCCTCACGGACCCCCTTCCTCACCGGCCTCCGCCCCCTCGCCCGACCCCACCCGCAGCACATCCACCAGCGCGTGCAGCCGCGGCGAGGCGGCCAGCTCCTCCAGCGTCACCGGCCGCCCCTCCGCGTCGGCGATGGGCAGCCGCCAGTTCGGATACTGGTCCCACGTGCCGGGCAGGTTCTGCGGGCGCCGGTCGCCGACGGTGTCGGGCAGCCAGACGCCGATCATCCGGGCCGGGGTGCGCAGCAGGAAGCGGTGGACGGCGTGGATCTCGGCCTCCTCCTCGGACGCGGGCCGCCCGCCGCCGTCGGCGTGTTCGTAGAGGCCGAGCCGGGACAGCAGCGCCAGCCACTCCCCCACATCGGTGGCGGACTCGATCCGCTCCTCCTCCACGGGCCGGGTCAACAGGCCCAGCCGGTCGCGGAGTTCGACGTGTTCGCCGGTGAGCCGGGCCGCGGTGGGCGGCAGATCGTGGGTGGTGGCGGTGGCGAGGCAGTCGGCCCGCCACCGCTCCGGCGCGAGCGGACGCCCGTCGCCCTCCCAGTCCCGCTCGAACCACAGCACCGACGTGCCGAGCACCCCACGCTCCTGCAAGGTCTCCCGCACACCCGGTTCCACGGTCCCGAGGTCCTCGCCGATCACCACAGACCCGGCGCGGGACGCCTCCAGCGCGAGGATCGCGAGCATGGCCTCGGCGTCGTAGCGGACGTAGGTGCCCTCCGTGGGCGGGTGCCCCTGCGGGACCCACCAGAGGCGGAACAGGCCCATGACGTGGTCGATGCGCAGGGCGCCCGCGTAACGGAAGAGGGCGCGGAGCAGGCGGCGGTACGGGGCGTAGCCCGACTCGGCGAGACGGTCGGGGCGCCACGGGGGCAACCCCCAGTCCTGGCCGAGGGAGTTGAAGGCGTCCGGGGGCGCTCCGACCGACATGCCGGCGGCGAAGTACTCCTGTTGCGCCCACGCGTCGGCACCGTCCGGGTGCACCCCGACGGCGAGGTCGTGCACGACCCCGATCGGCATGCCCGCGTCCCGTGCGGCCCGCTGGGCGGCGGTGAGTTGGTCGTCGGTGAGCCAGGCGAGGCGGCAGTGGAAGTCGACGCGGTCCATCAACTCGCCCCGGGCGCGGGCGGTTTCGGGTGAGCGCGGGTCGCGCAGGGCGGCCGGCCACTCCCGCCAGTTCGAGCCGTGCACCTCGGCGAGGGCGTACCAGGTGGCGTGGTCCTCCAGCGCCTCGCCCTCGCGGGCGAGGAAGTCGACGTAGGCGGCCCGTCGTCCGGGGCCGAGGGGGACCTCGCGGACGAGTTCCAGCGCCTCCCGCTTCAGCTCCCACACGGCGTCGCGGTCGATCAACGCGTCCTTCTCCAGGACGGATTCCCGCAGTCGCGCGGCCTGTGAGAGGAGCCCGCGCAACCGCTCCCGCTCGCTCTCCTCGACGTAGGCGAACTCGGGGATGTCCTCGACCCGCAGATACACCGGGTCGGGGAAACGGCGCGAGGACGGCCGGTACGGCGACGGGTCGGTGGGCGCGCCCGGCACGGCCGCGTGCAAGGGGTTGACCTGGACGAACCCGGCCCCGAGCGATCGCCCGGCCCAGGCGGTGAGTTCACCCAGATCACCGAGGTCGCCCATGCCCCAGGAGCGCCGCGAGAGCAGCGAGTACACCTGCACCATCAGCCCGTACGACCGTCCCGCGGGCGCGGGCAACCGGTCCGGGGCGACGACGAGTTGGGCCTCGGCGCTACGGCCGTCCGGCGCGGTGGCGGTCAAGTGGTGGACACCGGGCGGGAGTTGCTCGGCGCTCGCCCGCACCTCGCCCTGCTCGGTCTCGATGTGCAGCACGGTGCCCTCGGGCAGCGCGTCGAGCGCGGCGGGCGTACCGCCGTACCGGCCCACGATCGTGGGCGGCAACAGCCGTTCGGCCAGCTCCTGTTGGCGGGCGGCGAGCGCGGCGGCGGTGGCCCGCGGGGTGCTCGCGTCGACGCCGAGGGCGGCCAGCGCGGCGACGACCGCGACGGCCGAGGCGGGGAGCGCGCGGTCCGGTGAGGGGCTGTAGGCGGTGGCGACGCCGTGCAGTTCGGCGAGCCGGGACAGGTCCTCGCCGAGGGTGTCCGCCGGCCGGGGTGCGGTCATCTAGGGCCTCGTCGAGTCCGGGTCGGCGAAGGGGGCGACCTCACCGCTCATCGGGTCGCCGATCAGGCCGGCCTCGCTGGTGAGCGGCGCGTCCATCGTGGCGGACTCGCTGGTGAGCGGGGTGGCGTCGGCGAGCGGGGGCTCGCTGGTGAGGGGTTCGGCGTCGGCCAGCGGCGGTTCGCTGGTCAGCGGGGTCTCGGCCCAGGCTCCCTCGGAGTCGAGGAAGAACAGGTCGGGGGTGAGGTCGGCGGCCGGCTCCGGGGTGCGTTTGGAGCGGGCCGGGCGCGGAAGCGATGCCGATGCTGCGGCCACGGGGGCCTCCTTCTTCTCGTGTCGGGCGGGCGGGCTTGTCATGTCGGGCGTGCGGGCGGGTCACCGCAGCCCTACCCAGTGGGCGCGACGGCAGACCTCCAGGTTGGGGTACGGGTGGCACGGCAGCCACTCCCGCCCCCCACTCCCCGCAATTCTCCTGCTGATCACTATTCACTCAGTACATGTACCTGGTGCATACTGAGCGCCATGAGCACCCGCCACATCCTGCTGGGCCTGCTCGCCTCGGGACCGAGCCACGGCTACGACCTCAAGCGACGCCACGACGAACGTTTCCCGCAGGCCCGCCCGCTGGCGTACGGGCAGGTCTACACGACCCTGCAACGCCTGGTCCGGGACGGTCTCGCGGAGGTCGACGGCACCGGCTCGGACGGCGGCCCGGAGCGCACGGCGTACCGCTCGACGACGGACGGTTCGCGTGAACTCGCCCGCTGGGCAGGGGAGATCGCGCCGCCCGCGCCCTTCGTGACGAACGAGATCTTCGCCAAGGTCGTCGTCTCGATCCTGGCCGACGGCGACCCGGAGGCGTATCTGCGGGCCCAACGCGCCGCCCACATGGAGCGGATGCGGGAACTCACGGCGGTCAAGACCGCCAAGGGCTCCGACCTGGCGACCGTGCTCTCGGCGGACTACGCCCTCAACCACCTTGACGCGGACCTCCGTTGGATGGCGACGACGGCGGCCCGGCTGACCACTCTGACCGCGGAGGTCGACACAGCATGAGCAACCAGGAGGACACCTCGGTGCCGCTTCTCGCGGCCCGTGACCTCGCCAAGACGCACGGCAGGACCCGGGCGCTGAGCGGCGCCTCGGCCGACCTGGGCGCCGGCGAGATCCTCGCCGTCACGGGGACCAGCGGCAGCGGCAAGTCCACCCTGCTCCACTGCCTGGCCGGGATCGTCCGTCCCGACGAGGGGACGGTGACATACGCCGGGGAGCGGCTGGACGAACTCCCCGAGAAGCGGCTCAGCGAGCTGCGGCGCACCGAGTTCGGGGTGGTCTTCCAGTTCGGCCAGCTGATACCCGAGCTGACGGCCGTCGACAACGTCGCGCTGCCGCTGCTGCTCGCGGGCGCCTCGCGCACGGACGCCCGGGCGGCGGCCGGTGAGTGGCTGGAGCGGTTCGGGGTGCGCGGGCGGGCCGAGTCGCGGCCGGGCGAGCTGAGCGGCGGCCAGGCCCAACGGGTCGCGCTCGCCCGGGCGTTGGTGACCTCCCCGAAGGTCGTCTTCGCGGACGAGCCGACGGGCGCGCTGGACTCCCTGGCGAGCGAGCAGGTGATGACGGCCCTGGTCACGACGGCCCGCGAGTCCGGTACGGCGGTCCTGCTGATCACCCATGACGCGCAGGTCGCGGCGTACGCGGACCGCGAGATCCGGCTGACGGACGGGACCGTGGCGACGGCGGGGGTGACGGTATGAGCGCGCTGCTCGCGGATCTGCGGCTGGCCTGGCTGCTGACTCAGGGGTCGGACCGGCGGGAGTGGTGGCGGATCGGGCTGACGGCGTTCGGGGCCGCGCTGGCGACGGGGATCGGACTGGCCGTCGTAGCGCTGCGGTCGTTGGACGGTTTCTACTCCGTGTCCTTCGGATCCGGGCTGTTCGACTCCCCCAGTGACCGGCAGAACGTGAGTCTCGCGCTCGGCCTGCTGCTCATCCCGGTGCTCGGGTTCCTCGGGCAGTGCGCGCGGATCGGGGCGGTGCACCGGGACCGGCGGCTGGCCGCGCTGCGGCTGGCGGGGGCCGGGCCGTGGCAGGTGCGGCGGATCGCGGCGCTGGAGTCGGGGCTCGCGTGCCTGGCCGGTGCGGCGGTGGCGACGGCGGTGGTCGTGCCGCTGCTGCCGTACGCCGTCGCCCGGGCCGGTGTCGTCCTGGTCGCCGTGGCCGTGCCGGTGCTGGGCGCGGGCGTGAGCGCGGTGGCGCTGCGCCGGGTGGTGGCGGATCCGCTGGGCCGGGTGCGGCGGGTACGGCCGGTGCGGGGGCCGGGGCGGCTGTTCGGTACGGCGACGCGGCTGCTGGCGGTGACGGCGGCGGCGATCGCGCTGACCCCGGTCTTCGGCAGCCCCGTCTCCTTCGGCCTCGGCCCCGTGACGGTGCTGGTCCTGGCCGTGCTGATCAGCCTGATCGCGATCTGGCTCTCCGGGGCCTCGTCCCGCCAACTGGGTGAGGGCTTCGCGGCCGGCACCTCTCGCCCCGCCCTGTTGATCGCGGCGGAGCGGATGCGCGAGGACCCCTGGTCGACCGCCCGCACGCATGCGGCACTGCTGCTGGTGACGGTCGTCGGGTCGGGCTTCGCGGGCGTACGGCAGATCCTGCTCGCGGGCCTGGAGGACATGCGCCGCAGGGGCCACCTCGGCACGCGCATGTCCTACTACACGACGGGCATCGACCTCACGGCCGCCGCGATCCTCGTCGCCTTCGCGCTCGTCCTGACCGCCCTGGCCGTCGGCACCGCCGAGTCCCTCGCCACCCGGCGCCGGGGCCTGGCCGCGCAGGTGGCGGCCGGGGTGCCGCACGCCGTACTGGCCCGCGCGCTCCTCCTGGAGACCGCGCTGCCGCTGCTTCCGGCGATCGCGGTGGCGGGCCTCGGCGGTACGGCGATCAGCTTCTGGTACGGCGCCGCCGTCTCCAGGCACGCGGACGTGCCGGTGCCGTACTGGGCGCTGCTGGTGCCCGTCGGCGTGTACGCGGCCTGCGTGCTCGCGGCGGCCACGTCACTGCCGCTGCTGCGGCGGTCGGTGCGGCCGGGCGAGCTGCGGTACGCATGACGGTCCGCGGTACGCATGACGGTCCGCCCCGGCAGCGCGGGGGGCTGCCGGGGCGGACGACTCCGTACCGCCGTGCATGGGCGTACACAAAAGCCCGGATCGTCAGGCGGAGATGCCGTCGATCCGGGCCATCGCGTCCTCCGCGCCGTACGGCTGCAAGTACGGCAGCCAGCGCGGGTCCCTATGACCTGTCCCGATGATGCGCCAGGCCAGGCCGGTGGGTGGGGCGGGTTTGTGGCGCAGCCGCCAGCCGATCTCGAAGAGGTGTCGGTCGGCCTTCGTGTGGTTGCAGCGGCGGCAGGACGCCACCACGTTGTCCCAGACGTGCTTGCCCCCGCGGCTGCGCGGAATGACATGGTCGACGCTGGTTGCGACGCCACCGCAGTACATGCACCGGCCCCCGTCGCGCGCGAAGAGCGCCCGCCGGGTGAGAGGAACGGGCCCCCGATAGGGAACCCGCACGAATCGCTTGAGCCGGACCACGCTGGGTGCGGGGACTGTGACGGTTGCGCTGTGCATAAAGGCGCCGGATTCCTCAAGGGAGACAGCCTTGTTCTCCAGGACGAGGACGAGCGCGCGGCGGAGCGGTACGACGCCGAGTGGCTCGTACGACGCGTTGAGGACCAGGACATGCGGCACGGATGCCTCCTTGTGCGTCGGCGGCGCGTGGCTCGCGCCGGGACGATCTGTAGTCAGTCTCCCCTCATGCCTGGTGGAAGCGCCACCATGTCCCGGTAACGGGCTGGGAGTGTTTTCGACCACATGTGATGCGGGGCCGGGACGGGTGTGGGTTGGTCCCACCTGTTCATTCCCGGCTGAGCGCGGCCTCTCCCCTGAACACGGCAACGATCCGCACACGATGCCCCGATAGTGTGGTGCGCCTGCCCTCTTGGTGACCTATTCGTGACCTTGCCCCTGTCGGACCATGCCGGAGGGCGGACGCAGCACCTGGAGGTACCTGCCGTGTCCTTGTCCGCCGTCCTACTGGCCGCCGCTACGCCGTCGCCGTCCCCGAGCCCTTCGGAGACGGCGGTGACCGTGCCCTCGCTCCAGGACGCCCAGGAGGGCGCGACGAACGCCGCGAGCTGGGTGGAGCAGAACTGGTCCACATGGCTGGCGATAGGTCTCCGGGTGCTGCTGATCGTGGTGATCGCGGCGGTGCTGAGAATGACGGTGCGGCGGGCGATCACCAAGCTGATAGACCGGATGAACCGCACGGTCGAGTCGGTGGACGGCACGGCACTGGGCGGCCTCCTGGTCAACGCGGAACGTCGCCGTCAACGCTCCCAGGCGATCGGCTCGGTCCTCCGCTCGGTGGCGTCTTTCGTGATCCTGGGCACAGCCGCACTGATGGTCCTGGCGACCTTCGAGATCAACCTCGCCCCTTTGTTGGCGTCGGCCGGTGTCGCGGGCGTGGCGATCGGTTTCGGCGCCCGCAACCTCGTCACGGACTTCCTCTCCGGCGTCTTCATGATCCTTGAGGACCAGTACGGCGTCGGCGACCAGATCGACGCGGGCGTCGCCTCCGGCGAGGTCATCGAGGTGGGCCTGCGCGTGACCAAGCTCCGCGGCGACAACGGCGAGATCTGGTACGTCCGCAACGGCGAGGTCAAACGCATCGGCAACCTGTCCCAGGGCTGGGCGACGGCGGGCGTCGACGTGACCGTCCGCGCGTCCGAGAACCTGGACCGGGTAAAGGCGACGCTCGACTCGGTCACGGAGAAGATGAGCAAGGAAGAGCCCTGGAACGAACTCCTCTGGGGCCCGATCGAAGTCCTCGGCCTGGACAGTGTGTTGATCGACTCGATGGTCGTCCGCCTCTCCGCCAAGACCATGCCGGGCAAGTCGGTGACCGTCGAGCGAGAGCTGCGGTGGCGGGTCAAGCGGGCCTTCGACGAGGCGAACATCCGCATTGTCGGCGGGGCGACGGCGGACCCGGTGGACGATGTGGCGGACCCGACGGAGTCGGTCGCGGCGCCGTCGGTGTACTCGAACTCGGATTCGCCTCAGGTGGCGGCCACTTCGCCGCTTTCTTCGCAGCGGCCGGGGACGCGATAGCTGTTGGGGGCGCGGGTCCCGGGGTTGGACGGGGTCACGGGCGGGGCCAAGGTCGGCCGGAACGGTTCAGCACACCCGTTCGAGTGAACGCATGCGGAAACCCAGGTCGCGGGCTCTCCCGGCGACTCATGGTTCTGCCGGGGCACCCAGCACGGGCGTAGCCTGGCAGCAGCGTGACGAGGGAGAAGCATCGATGAGCGCCGAACCCATCATGGAGCCGGTCATGACGCAGCAGGACCCCATCGATCTGCTGATCGCGATCGAGGAGGCGTCGACGACGCCGATTCGACCCGAGTACGTCGAGGGGATGGCCATCGTGCCACCGGCACCGAACGACAATCACAACGACGGCGCTTTCGAGCTGTCCTTCCAGTTCCGCGCCGCCGGACACCGCTTGGTGGGCATGGGCAACGGCTATCGAGCAGCGCACAAGGACGGCACCACGATGGCCCTGCTCATCCCGGACTTCTACGTCCGCCGCCGCAGGCCGAGCGAGCTCGACGACTCATACCTGAAGGCCCACAGGGGCTGGTACCCCATCGACATGATCGCCCTGGTCGGCGAGGTCACGTCCACCAACCACGAGACGGACACCGGCCCGAAGCTCCGCACCTACGCCGCCGCAGGAGTCCCGGTCTTCGTCCTGATCAACCGCAACACGAAGACGGCCCACTGCTACACCGCCCCCGTTCTCCCCGGCGACGACCCCAAAGAGGCGTACTACGACGCCGAGTCCAAGGTCGGCCTGGGCAATCCCCTCGTCCTCCCGGCCCCGTACCCCACCCTGGACACGGCACCCTTCCTGGAGAACTGAGCCCGAGGCCACGGGCACGCCTCAGGCCCCGGCCCGCTCCGCCCCCGTAGCGAAGAACCGCCCCACATACTCGCCGGCGGGCAACCCGCTCTCCCGCATGAGCGAGAAGACCTCAACGCCCTCCCCCGGCTCGCCGAACATCCGGTATGCCTCGGCGAAGTCGGCGTACTCGACGCCGTCGAGGTCCGCGCAGTACTCGTGCGCCTCCAACTCCCCACGGCTGATCGCCTCGTCGAGCGAGCGGGCCCGCCACAGGGTCAACCGCTCCTCGTAGACGCCGAGTTCACGATGCCGGAACACACAGCGGACGCCGTACCAGGACTGCTCGCTCACCTGTGACCTCACTCAACACCGCTATCCGACCGGCCCACTTGAACCACCACGATCATCCGTGACCTCGCGGTGCGCCGCCCGCACAATTTCCCCGGCTTCACGGATGGCACGGTCGCGTACGACGGGGTCGCCGCTGTTGATCGCCTGCTCGGCCGCGTGGAGTCGGCTTGCCATCTCCGGGTGACGCTCAATCTCGACGACCGTGGCCACGGCCTGTTGGAGCGCCGGGAGCGTGAGGTCGGGACGAGGGATCAGTGGGGTGGCCTTCACTCCCGCACGCCGACAAGCGGATTGCCCACGGCGGGGTCGGCCCCGAGCGCCCACTCGGCGTACACGGTCTTGCCGACGGAACGGGGCTCCCATCCCCAGCGGTGGGACAGGGCCCCGACCAGGAGTAATCCCCGGCCGAACTGATCCGTGTCGCCTGCCGGGCACGGGTTCGGCAACCGTTCGCCGCGCGGGTCGCTGACCTCGACGCGGAGGGTGACCCCGGTGACTGTGATGCGGACCCGGATGAGTCGGTCCCGCAGGCTGCCGTGCAGCAGGGCGTTGGTCATCAACTCGGATACGACGAGGGCGACATCACCGGCGAGGGCGGGGTGCCCCCACTCGGTGACGAGGCGTGCGGTGCGGCGTCGGGCGAGGGGGGTGTAGTCGAGGCGGTCCTCGTGGGGAGCGGGTGGGGCTTCGGTCATGGGAGAAGCACCTCTCTTTGTAGTGGGGCGAGCACCGAAAGTAGCGATACTCGCACCCTCAGCGCAATCTACTTGAGGAAGTTCTTCCTGAGAGGGTGAATCCCTTCGACTCGGTGACACCAATGGGACACACTGTGACGGTGATGAGATCAACTCAGCCTCGACAGGGCCAGGTCTCAACTGTCTTGGCCCGCAAGCTCGGTGGCGAACTACTGCGCCTGCGAGACGCCGCGGGCAAGACCCAGCAGCAAGCCGCGGAGTCCATCAACGCGACCGGCACCAAGATCGTGAAAATGGAACGCGGCTGGGTGCCGATGCGCGACCCCGACATCCGCGTCCTGTGCGAGTTCTACGGCGTGGAGGACAGTCAAGTCGTAGGCCGGCTACTGGAGTTGGCGAAGCTGGACCGCGAGCGCCGCAAGGCCAAGGGTTGGTGGCGTGACTCGCTCGACACCGGAACGATGGCGGAGTACATCGCCATGGAGGACGTGGCGACCCACATCCGCAACTGGCAGTCGTCCCTGATTCCCGGCCTGTTCCACATCCCCGAGTACACGCGCGCACTGGCGGTCGCCGAGGGCACCTGGGATGACCCGGACGACATCGAGCGCGCGGCCGAGATCAAGCAGAAGCGCCAAGGGCGACTGTTGGGCGAACGTCCGCTCCAGTCGTACGCGGTGATCTGGGAAGCCGCGCTGCGCCAGGAAATCGGCGGCCCCGCCGTCATGCGCGCCCAACTGGAACGCTTGCTTGAACTGGCCGAGCTGCCGAACGTACGCCTTCAGGTACTCCCGTTCCGGGCCGGCGCGCACCCGTGCATCGCGGGCCCGTTCAGCATCATCTCCTTCGCGGAGGACGAGGCCCTCGACGTGGTCCAGAGCGACACCATCACGGGCATGGTGTGGGTGGAGAACGAGGTGGACAGCAGCACTTACAGCGTGCTGTTCGACCGCACATCGCGGCTAAGCCTCGCCCCTCGCGACTCGGTGACCCTCATCGACAGCCTGCGCAAGGAGATGTGAACCGTGCCCCAGTTCAACTTCACGAAGTCCAGTTACAGCACGCCGTCCAACGAGTGCCTCGAAGTCGCCCGCAACATCCCCGGCACCATAGCCATCCGCGACTCCAAGTCCCCCGACGGCCCGATACTCCGGCTGGCCCCCACCACCTGGACGAAGTTCACGGCGACGCTGCACTGACCAACACCCCGACCGACCCCACCCGACACCCTCCCCACAGAAGTGTGACACTTCCCCCCCGAGTGTCACATTCCCGCACCCCACCCCTCGGCGCCGAGCGTCCCCACACCGCCCCCGACCCCACATCCCCCCGCCTCGGCAGCCCGGGCCAGTTCAGCGATCCGGTCGGCCGACGGGTCGTTGCTGAACCCCGGACCAACAGCCGCTCACCGGGCGCGAGTCGAGCCTTGTCCGTCAGCGCGGTCAGCGCGGTCGTGCCCGACACCGAGAGCGCGGCGGCATCGAGCAGGCTCAGGTTCTTCGGCGCACGGGAAAGGCGCCGCTCGGGTACGGCGACGTAGTCGGCGATCGCCCCGAAGGTGAGGTGCGGCATGAGTCCCACACCGCATCCCCGGCCTGCCACGCGCTCACCCCGGCCCCCACCTCCACGACCCGGCCTGCGAAGTAGCCGCCCAGGCGACGGGGGAAGCCTGCGCGACTCATCCAGCGCAACCTGCCTGCCCGGAAGGCGATCTCCCCCGCGTCCACACTCGCGGCGTGCACCTCGACGAGCACCTCCGCCGGCCCGGGACTCGGCGCGGGCACCTCGTCGACGCGCAGCACCCCGGGCGGGCCACAACGGTCGTACCGCACAACGCGCATGATCGATCTCCCCTGGTCACGGCTCTCCGGTTATCAAGCGCAGGCGGTCAACGTGGTCGACACGGCGGCGCGACGGCCCCTGCGGGCGGCCGGGCAGGCGTAGGGTCGGCGACTCCGCACCGACACTTCCCCTCCCGGGCCTCCCTGTTGCGAGCCGTCTTCCGCTTGCGCGTCGAAGCGCTCTGCGCGAGGGCCGAGGAGCGCATCCTCGCGAGCGAACCAGGCACCGCCCTCTTCTCCTGGCTACGGGACTTCAACGCCTACGCGGCGGCCAGCCGCGGCCTCGCCGCCTCGCCGCTGCACGACGGCCGGGATGCCGGCCTGCTGGAGGAGGACGGCACACAGGCGGCCCGGCTCTTGGACATCGCGCTCGGCGGAATGCGCCTGCCCCCTTGCGGCCACCCGACCCCCAACCCGTAAGACACCCCGGCACCGACGAACGCGCGCCCACTCCACGCCCAAGTCACCCGCGCAGCAAGCCCATTCCTCGGTACGTCCGCAGATCCTGGCCGGCCTGTCGGCGCGCTTCGACGACCTGGCCCGGGACGTCCTCGACGAATGTCACGCCTGGTCCCCGCCCCTCCAGCGCCCCTCGGCCTCCACCAGCCCCAACCCCCCTGCCAGTTGGCACAACGCGACGAAGGACGCCCCCCGCCGCACCCCCGAGATCCCCGTGTACGCCTCCCCCTCGCGAAGGTCGAGCAGGACCGTCCCCGACGGTTCGTCGAAGGTGATCGAGCCCCAGACCGTGTGGCCATGGCGGCCCGGGCGCCAGCGGAACCAGATTTCCTCGCGCCCCTTCTCCGCCGTGACGGCGACCCGGTCCGAGGCCTTCAACTCCGCGCCCATCCGGTCGGACCAGCCCACCAAGGGCCGTAGCGCGCGGAGTTGGCGGGTCTGACGGTCGGCGAGGGCAGTCGGGGTGAGGGCGACGCCCGCCGTACGGGCCCGTCGTCGTAGCAGCAGCGAGGTCACCACCGCCCAGACGACACTGGCGGCGGCCCACAACACGACGTCCTCGCCCGCCCCGGACCAGGTGACACCGTCCTGGCCCAAGGCCGCCCGGAGTATCCCGACCGTCCCGAGCACCGCAGCGAACACACCCGCCGCGTCCCGCCAGCACCCCACCAACACCCTCACGCCCCGCACCCCGTTCACCCGCCCTCTCGATCCCCCCGACCCGCAAACGCCGCTGATCAAAAGTCAAAAGCCTGTGAGGCGGCTGGCAGGGCAGGTCGGCCCACATCACGAAACGGCCTCGGGGACGGAGCCGTAGCGGCTGAAAAGTGCCCAACAGGGCTCGCAATTCCGGCAGATCGGGGGAATCTCCGCCACCCGCTCCCACCTGCGGCTTTACCCATCGTGACGAAGCCGTGATGCGATCACCTTCACAGGTTCAACTCATTTTCATCGCAGACTCGCCATGCCTAAGGTCGCCCTACGGCGGGCCCTTGTTCTGGAGCGCAATGCCCAGGGGTCCGTTTCGAATGTGGGGACACGCATGAGAAAACTCGCCATCGGCGCCGCGATGACCGGCGCCCTGGCCCTGACCGGGCTGGCCGCGCCGCTCGCGCAGGCCGCTACGCCGGCCCTGGTCTTCAGCGGGGTGACGGTCAACAAAGGGAAGGCGATCGTCGTAGGGACGACCGCGACGGTGAAGGTTCCCGTCACGTACACGCTGACGCGGCCGTCCGACGTGACGATCGACTACAAGAAGACGTTCGCCGGGGTCATGCTCTACCGCGGCTCGCTCGCGGCCTTCGACAACGAGATCGACGCCGACATGTCTCCGACCTGCACGACCACCGCGACGACGGACACCACCGTCACCGCCTCCTGCTCCGACACGATCACGATCGACCCCGGGGACAGCCTGTTCGAGGCGGCCGACGCGACCACCTGGAACGTCGCCGGCGTCTACGCCCACATCGACGCCGACCTGGACGACTCGGACGACCAGATCAGCTACTCCACCGACTTCGCCGCCTGGGGCAACAAGGGCAAGGTCAAGATCCAGCGCGCCGCCAAGCTCACCGCCAACGCCTCCCCGGAGCCGGTGAAGAAGGGCAGGACCATCACGGTCACCGGCAAGCTGACCCGGGCCGACTGGGAGCGCGGTACGTACACCGGTTATGTGTCCCAGCCCGCCAAGTTGCAGTTCCGGGCGAAGAGTTCGAGCACCTACACCACCGTCAAGACGGTCACCACCGGGACGAGCGGTGCCCTGACGACGACCGTGAAGGCCGCGCAGGACGGCTACTTCCGCTACGTCTTCGCCGGCACCTCCACCACCGGCGCGGCCACCGCCGCCGGTGACTTCATCGACGTCAAGTAGCGGACCCGGCGAGCCGCCGGGCAACACCAGCACCTCCCCACCGCCCCCGCAGGTAACGAGTCTGTTGCCTCGGGGGCGGTGTCTATTGACGCCCCCTTCGTCCCGGGCTTACGTTCCTCCCACCCAATTGGAAACTTTCCTAACAGTGATCACGTGACAGGCTGTGTGGTTCGGGAGTTCGAAAGGCAGGTGGCGTAAGACATGGCAGGAACCTCCGGTACCCCGGGCAGCGGCACCCCGGGCACCCCCCGCGTCCTGCGCGCCATGAACGACCGTGCCGCCCTCGACCTCCTCCTGGAGCACGGCCCGCTCTCCCGCACCCGGATCGGCAAGCTCACCGGCCTCTCCAAGCCGACCGCCTCGCAGCTGCTGGCCCGGCTGGAGGCGGCGGGGCTCGTGCTCGCCACCGGAACGAGCGAGGGGCGGCCGGGGCCCAACGCCCAGCTGTACGTGGTCAATCCGGGTGCCGCGTACGCCGCCGGGCTCGACGTCACGCCGGAACGCATCCGCGCCGCCGTCGCCGACGTCACCGGTCGGACGGTGGGGGAATTCGAGCTGCCCACCCCTGGCCGACGGCCCGCCCAGCCAGTAGTACGTCAGGTCACCGACGCCCTCGACGGGGCGGTGAAGGCGGCCGGGCTCGCCCGGGACGACGTCCACCGGCTCGTCATCGGCACCCCCGGCGCCTTCGACCCCAACACCGGCCGACTGCGCTACGCCTCCCACCTGCCGGGCTGGCACTCCCCCGCCCTGCTCGACGACCTCGCCGCCGCGCTGCCGATGCCGGTGGAGTACGAGAACGACGTCAACCTCGTCGCCATCGCCGAGCAGCGGCTCGGCGCGGCCCGCGGGCACGGCGACTTCGTGCTGCTGTGGAACGAGGGCGGTCTCGGCGCCGCTCTGGTCCTCGGCGGCCGGCTGCACCGTGGCTGGACCGGCGGTGCGGGCGAGGTCGGCTTCCTGCCGGTGCCGGGCGCGCCGCTGGTCCGCCAGGTGACCAAGGCCAACAGCGGTGGTTACCAGGCCCTGGCCGGTTCGCAGGCCCTGCCCGGGCTCGCCCGTGAACTCGGCATCACCGAGATCCCGACGGGTCCGCACGCCGAGGTCGCCGCCGCCCTCGTCGCGTCCGCCGCCGACCATACGACCGGACCGCAGCGGCGGCTCCTGGAGATCTACGCGACCCACCTCGCGACCGGTCTCGCTTCGCTCGTCTCCGTGCTCGACCCCGAACTCGTCGTCCTCAGCGGCGGCTCGCTGGCCGCGGGCGGCGAACCTCTCCGTGCCCTCGTCCAGGCCGAGTTGGAGGAGCTGGCGGCGTCACGGCCCCGGCTCGTCGTCGGCGACGTCCATGAACACCCCGTGCTGCGCGGCACGTTGGAGAGCGCGCTGGCAACCACCCGCGACGAGGTCTTCGACACCTCCCGCTGAGACCACTTCCCGCACGGCCGACTCCGGTTCCCCCAGACCGACTTCGGCCCACCTCGAACCACCCGGCTTCCCCAACCACCTCACCCCGCCCTGCCCTTGGGAGACCTCGTCATGCCCGGAATATCCAGGAAAGCGGTTATCGCGCTCGCCGCCTCCGCCTCCTTCGCCCTGCTTGCCACCGCCTGTACGGGGCAGTCCTCGTCCGGCGCCTCCGACGACGCCTCGAAGGACGTCACCATCAACTTCTGGCACGCCTGGAGCGCGGCGTCGGAGTTGAGCGCCGTGAAGTCGCTGGTCGCCGGGTTCGAGAAGGCGCACCCCAACATCCATGTCAACGTCGTCGGGAACATGACCGACGACAAGATCAACCAGGCGCTGCGCACCGGCGGCGGTAAATCGCCCGACGTGATCTCCTCGTTCACCACCAACAACGTGGGCAAATTCTGTTCCTCCGGCGCTCTCGTCGATCTCAACCCCTTCTTCAAGAAGGACGGCATCGACCCGGAGACGACGTTCCCCAAGGCGATGAACGAGTACACCCAGTTCGACGGAAACCGTTGCACCGCCCCCCTGTTGGGCGACGCGTACGGGCTCTACTACAACAAGACGGAATTCGCGAAGGCCGGCATCACCAGCCCGCCCAAGACCTGGTCCGAATTCGAGGCCGACGCCAAGAAGTTGACGATCAGCAAGGGCGACTCGTACTCGCAGCTGGGGTTCATGCCGGACTACCACGGCTGGGAGACCACGACCGAGCACATCTTCGCGCAGTTCTCGCCGACGTACTTCGACAAGAGCGGCAAGTCGGCGCTCGCCACCGACCCCGCGTTCAAGGCCGGTTTCACGCTGCAGAAGAAGCTCGTCGACGAACTCGGCGGATTCAAGAAGCTGGAGAGCTACCGCTCCACGCTCGGCGACGAGTGGGGCGACAAGCACCCCTTCCACACCGGCCAGGTCGCGATGCAACTCGACGGTGAGTGGCGGCTCGGGATGGCCACGGCCGCAAATCCCAAACTGGACATCGGAGTTGCCCCGCTGCCCGTGCCGGACGACCAGGTCGCCCAGTACGGCAAGGGCTACATCACCGGCACGATCACCGGAATCGCCGCCACCAGCAAGAAGCAGAACGCCGCCTGGGAGTTCGTCAAGTACATCAGCACGGACACGGACGCGGTGGTGAACTTCTCCAACGGCATCCACAACGTGCCCTCCACCCTCGCCGCCCTCAAGTCCCCGAAGCTGAAGTACGACCCGCGCTTCAAGACGTTCCTGGACATCGCGTCGAACCAGTACTCGACGACAAGTCCCGCCTCCATCAACGGCGGTGTGTATCTGACGACGATCCAGAACCTCGGGTACGACTACGAGAGCGGCAAGGTGAAGGACCTGGACTCCGCCCTGAAGAGCACCGCCAAGCAGATCGACACCGACATCGCGCAGGCGAAGTAGCCACAGCATGAGCACAGTCACCCTGGCGAAGAAGCGCCGCACGCCCGGCCTCGCCGCGAAACAGCGGAAACAGGCGCTTCGCACCCTCGCCTTCATGTCGCCCTGGCTGATCGGCTTCGCGGTCTTCTTCGCGTACCCGCTGATCTCGACGGTCTATTTCTCGTTCATGCACTACGACGGCTTCAAGCCGCCGACGTGGGTGGGGACGAAGAACTGGACGTACGTCTTCAAGAACTATCCGTACTTCTGGCCCGCGATGCGCAACACCCTGTGGCTGGTCGTGGTGATGGTCTCGCTCCGGGTCCTGTTCGGGCTCGGTGTCGGGCTGTTGATCACCAAGATCAAGACGGCTACGGGTGTCTTCCGGACGCTGTTCTATCTGCCGTATCTCGCTCCGCCGGTCGCGGCGACGATGGCGTTCGCGTTTCTCCTCAACCCCGGTACCGGGCCGGTGAATTCACTCCTGGAGAAGGTCGGCATCCCGGCCCCGGGCTGGTTCAACGACCCCACCTGGTCCAAGCCCGCGCTCACCCTGCTCGCCCTCTGGGGCATCGGCGACCTCATGGTCATCTTCATGGCCGCGCTGCTCGACGTACCCAAAGAGCAGTACGAGGCAGCGGAGTTGGACGGCGCCTCGGCCTGGCAGCGGTTCCGGTACGTCACGCTGCCGAACATCTCGCCGATCGTGATGTTCGCCGTCGTCACCGGCGTGATCCAGACCATGCAGTACTACACACAGCCCCTCATCGCCGGGAAGGTCGCGTCCGGCGTCATCCAGGGCGCCGGCACGCAGTTCGAGCCCGGCTACCCGGAGAAGTCCACGCTCACCCTTCCCCAGCTCGTCTACAACCTCGGCTTCCAGCGCTTCGACTACGGCTCGGCCTGCGTGGTGGCACTCGTCCTGTTCGCCCTGTCGATGGTGTTCACCGCGTTCCTGATGCGGCGCCGGGGCGGCCTCAACCTGGCAGGTGACTGACCATGGCCCAAGTACTCGACAAGCCCGTGGAGTTGAGGGCGCCGGTGACCCCCGCCGAGCGCACCGCCCGCCGCAAGGCGCTCATGGAGTGGATCGCGGTCCACTCGCTCGGCGTCGCCGCGGCCCTCTTCTTCACCCTCCCCTTCGTGTTCGTGTTCCTGACCTCGCTGATGAGCGACAGCCAGGCCCTGAGCCGGGACCTGATCCCGCACACCTGGGAGTGGGGCAACTACCGCAAGGTGTTCGACACTCCGGGCTTCCTGACCTGGTGGAAGAACACGCTGATCTACGCCGGTCTCGGCACCGTCCTGACCGTCGTGTCGTCGATCCCGGTGGCGTACGCGCTCGCCAAGTTCCGCTTCCGGGGCCGGAACCTATCGCTGATGCTGGTCATCTCGATGATGATGCTGCCGCCGCAGGTCGTGATCATCCCCATGTACCTGTTCTGGGCCAAGCAGTTGGACCTGTCGGGCACGCTGTGGCCGCTGATCATCCCGATGGCGTTCGGGGACGCGTTCTCGATCTTCCTGCTCCGGCAGTTCCTGATGACGATCCCGAACGAGTACCTGGACGCGGCGAAGGTCGACGGCTGCGGCGACTTCAAGACGCTCGTGCGGGTCGTGCTGCCGATGGCCAAGCCCGGTATCGCCGCTGTGGCGCTCTTCCAGTTCTTCTACGCCTGGAACGACTACTTCGGGCCGCAGATCTACGCGTCCGAGAACCCCGGTGCCTGGACGCTGAGTTACGGCCTGGAGTCGTTCAAGGGCGCGCACCACACCGACTGGAATCTCACCATGGCCGCGACCGTACTGGTCATGGCCCCCGTGATCCTCGTGTTCTTCTTCGCGCAGAAGGCGTTCGTCGAGGGCGTCACGCTCACCGGAGTGAAGGGTTAACCAGGTATGAAACTGACCGTGGTCGGCGGAGGCTCGACCTACACACCCGAACTCATCGACGGCTTCGCCCGGTTGAGGGACACCCTGCCCGTCGAGGAACTCGTCCTCGTCGACCCGGCGCCCGAACGCCTGGAGCTGGTGGGCGGGTTGGCCCGCCGGATCTTCGCCAAGCAGGGGCACCCCGGCCGGATCGTCACCACGGACGACCTGGACGCCGGTGTCGAGGGCGCCGACGCGGTGCTGCTTCAGCTCCGGGTCGGCGGGCAGGCGGCGCGCGAGCAGGACGAGACCTGGCCGCTGGAGTGCGGCTGCGTCGGCCAGGAGACGACCGGCGCGGGCGGCCTCGCCAAGGCGCTGCGGACCGTACCGGTCGTTCTCGACATCGCCGAGCGGGTCCGCCGGACCAACCCCGACGCGTGGATCATCGACTTCACCAACCCGGTGGGGATCGTGACCCGCGCCCTGCTCCAGGCCGGGCACAAGGCGGTTGGCCTGTGCAACGTGGCGATCGGCTTCCAGCGGAAGTTCGCCGGACTCCTCGGGGTCGCCCCGGCCGATGTGCACCTCGACCATGTGGGCCTCAACCACCTCACCTGGGAGACCGGTGTGCGGCTCGGCGGTCCCGAGGGCGAGAACGTGCTGCCCAAGCTGCTCGGCGAGCACGGCGACGACATCGCCGCCGACCTGAGCCTGCCCCGGGTGCTGCTCGACCGGCTCGGCGTCGTCCCGTCGTACTACCTGCGCTACTTCTACGCGCACGACGAGGTCGTACGGGAACTGCGGACGAAGCCGTCCCGGGCCTCCCAAGTGGCCGAGATGGAACGTGAGTTGCTGAAGATGTACGCCGACCCGGCCCTCGACGAGAAACCGGCGCTGCTCGCCAAGCGCGGGGGCGCCTACTACTCCGAGGCCGCCGTCGACCTGGCCGCCTCGCTGCTCGGCGGGGGTGGCAGTCCCTACCAGGTGGTGAACACGTACAACAAGGGCACGCTGCCGTTCCTGCCGGACGACGCGGTGATCGAGGTGCAGGCCGCCGTCGGTGCCAAGGGGGCAACTCCCCTGGCCGTACAGGATGTTGATCCGCTGTACGCGGGGTTGATGGCCAACGTGACGGCGTACGAGGACCTCGCTCTGGAGGCCGCGCTGCGCGGGGGCCGGGACCGGGTGTTCCGGGCGCTGCTCTCGCATCCCCTGATCGGCCAGTACGAGTACGCCGACGCCCTGACCGACCAGCTGATCGCGCACAACCGGGAGCACCTCGCGTGGGCCTGACCGCAAGTGTCCTCGCCGTCGACGCGGGCAACAGCAAGACCGACGTCGCGGTCGTGGCGGCCGACGGGGAAGTCCTCGCCACCGCGCGCGGCGGCGGGTTCCGGCCGCCGGTCGTGGGCATCGAGACGGCCGTGGACAACGTCGCCGAAGCCGTCGCCCGCGCCTTCGCGGACGCGGGGGTGAGCGCGGTCGAGCATGTGTCGGCCTGTCTCGCCAACGCCGACTTCCCCGTGGAGGAGGAGCAGTTGGCCGTCGCGCTGCACGCGCGCGCGTGGGGCACGAGTGTGGAGGTCCGCAACGACACGTTCGCCGTGCTGCGGGCGGGCATCCCCGAGCCGCGCGGGGTCGCCGTGGTGTGCGGGGCCGGCATCAACTGCGCGGGCATGCGCCCCGACGGCCGCACCGCCCGCTTCCCGGCGATCGGCCGCATCTCCGGTGACTGGGGCGGAGGTTGGGGCCTGGCGGAGGAGGCCCTGTGGCACGCGGCCCGCGCCGAGGACGGCCGCGGCGGTCCGACGGCCCTGGCGCGTACGCTGCCCGCGTACTTCGGCCTGGACTCGATGTACGCCCTCATCGAGGCGCTGCATCTCGAACACGTCACGAACGAGCGGCGGCACGAGCTGACGCCGGTGCTGTTCGCGACGGCGGCGGACGGCGACCCGGTGGCCCGCTCGATCGTGGACCGGATGGCGGAGGAGGTCGTGGCCATGGCGACGGTCGCGCTGACCCGCCTCGACCTGCTCGACGAGGAGGCGCCGGTCCTGCTCGGCGGCAGCGTCCTCGCCGCCCGGCATCCCCAACTGGACGACCGTATAAGGGAGTTGCTGGCGGCCAAGGCGCCCAAGGCGGTGGCGACGGTCGTCACCGCGCGGCCGGTCCTCGGCGCCGTCCTGCTCGGTCTGGACCATGTGGGCGCCGTGGCCGGGGCACATGTGCGGGCCAGGGCCTATTACGAGCACTGACACCCGGGAACCGAACAGATTCCCACGGCGTATTCATGGACAGGGGGGCGGTGCGGGGCGTTGTGTGGTGCCGGAAATCCGGTGACCACGCTGCGATCCGATCAAGATCCAGTGAAGGCCGGTGCGGAATGTCAGTCCCTGCGGCGATACTTGCCGCGACGGGATGACCCTGGGGGAGGTCAGCAGTGACACAACCGCAGAAGAGCAGTACAGCGCCACCGGGCACCGCGGTGCCCACGATGCCGGTGGTGCCGCCGCAGCCGGGCCGGCCGGGGGCGCCCGCGCCCCGGCGTACGCCGGACGCGGCGCCCGCGCGCCGTACGGCGCTCGCCGAGGGCGTGGACCGGCTGCGCGTGGCCGCCACCACCGAGCCGGGCCGGCTGCGCGCGATCGGCGCGCTGCTGGCCGTGCTGGTGATCGCGTTCGGCGCGGTCACCGCCTGGCAGACCGACAGCCGCGCCACGGCGGCCGGCGACGTGCTCCACCACAGCCAGCCGCTCAGCTCGGACGCGGCGGACATCTACCGCTCGCTCGCCGACGCCAACACGATGGCGGCCAGCGGTTATCTGGCCGGGCTCCAGGAGACGCAGGCGACCCGCGACCAGTACGAGGCGGACATAAAGACGGCCGCCGCGAAGCTGGTGACGGCCGCCGCGAACACCGACCCGGGCTCGTCGTCCGCGACCACCATCGAGCAGCTCAACGAACTGCTGCCGGAGTACAAGGGCCTGGTCGAGTCGGCCCGCGCCAACAACCGGCAGGGCTTCCCGGTGGGCGGCGCCTATCTGCGCGCCGCGAACGACACCATGCAGAACAAGATGCTCCCGAAGGCCGAGACGCTCTACAAGACGGAGAACCAGCGGCTGAGCGACGACTACGGGGACGCGAAGCCGTACCCCTGGTTCGCGATCGTCCTCGGGCTCCTCGCGCTCGGCGGCCTGGCCTGGGCGCAGCGGCGCAACTACCAGCGCACGAACCGGGTGTTGAACAGCGGCCTGGTCGCCGCCTCGGCCACCACCGCGGTCGTCCTGCTGTGGGTGGTCGTCGGCCACACCGTCGCCCGCGCGGGCCTCGACGCCTCGTACGACCACGGCGTGAAGTCGCTCAACGTGCTGCACGACGCGCGGATCGCCTCCCTGAAGGCGCGCAGCGACGAGAACCTGACGCTGGTCAGCCGCGGCGCGGAGACGAAGACGCTGGCGGACAAGACGGTCGTGGACGCCTACGACTACGAGTACGACCAGGAGATCGCGAAGCTCGGCAAGGGCCTGAAGCTGGCCGACTCGCTGGCCGACGACTCCGCGGGCCGCAAGCCGGTCGCGGTCGCCAACAGCTCGATGAAGGTGTGGATCTCCCGCCACGCGAAGGTCAGCGACGACAACGAGAAGGGCCTCTACCAACAGGCCCGTGACGGTGTCATCGGCAAGAGCGGCGCGACGGGCGAGTGCTTCAACGCGGTGGACGCCTCGCTGAACACGGCGCTGGTGCACGAGACGAAGGAGTTCAGGCAGTCGGCGAGCGACGGCCTGGACGCGATGACCGGCCTCACCGTCGGGGCCGCGGTGCTCGCGGTGCTGGGTGCGGCCGGGGCCGTCCTGGGCATCGGGCGCAGGCTGTCGGAGTACCGGTGAGAGGGGGCGTGACGATGCGCGCACGGAGTGACTTCTTTCGCCGGCTGAACGCTGTACGACGCGTGCGGGCCGGTCTGCGGGGCTGGGGCGGGGTGGGCGCGATGGCGGTCGTCTGCGTCCTCGCGGTCGCCTTCGTGCTGCTGCTGCCGCTGACCCAGTCACGCGGCGAGGGCGGCGCGACCCTCGGCGGTCAGCGCACGGTCCAGGGCACCCAGGCCAGGGCGCCCTCGTGCGACGAGGCGACCGTCCAGAACCAGAGCCCGTCCCCGTCGGACGCCGACGGCACCACCATCGACGCCATCAAGGCGCGCGGTGTGCTGAAGGTGGGCATCGACCAGAACAGCTACCGCTGGGGCTACCGCAACCCCAACAGCTCCTCCGGTGACCTGGAGGGCTTCGACATCGACCTGGTCACCGCGATCGCGAAGAACATCTTCGGCGACTCGTACACCGCCAACAGCGTCCAGTTCCTGGCCATCCCGACCAACCAGCGCATCCCGGCGGTCCAGGACAAGCAGGTCGACATGGTGGTCCGCACCATGACGATCACCTGCGCCCGGGCCGGTCAAGTGGCCTTCTCCGCCCCGTACTTCCTCACCGGCCAGCAGGTCCTCGCCCCGAAGGCGTCGACGATCACCGGCTACGACAAGTCCCTGGCCGGCAAGCGCGTCTGCTCCGCGTCGGGTTCCACGGCGAACGACCGGCTGACCGACGACAAGGCGAGCGGCAAGCTGCCCGCCAGCGTGAAGATCCTGCCCCCCGTCGCCAACCAGCTGGACTGCCTGGTGGAGCTCCAACTCGGCCAGGCGGACGCGGTGGTGACCGACGGCGCGCTCGCCGCGAGCCAGGCCGCACAGGACCCGACGGTGGAGCTGAAGGGCACCACGTTCACCAAGGAGTACTACGGCGTGGCGATGAACAAGGACGCCACCGACCTGGTACAGCGGGTCAACCGAATACTGGAGAGCTACCGCACCAGCCCGGACGGCTGGCGGGCGTCGTACGCGAAATGGCTGCTGCCCACCCTGGGTAAGAACTCGGAGTCGGCCGACCCGCCGCCCCCGCACTACAAGTGACGGACCGTCAACTACCGAACGGCACAACGGACCTTCCACGGAACACAACGCAGCGAGAGGTGATCGATGGGCGTCACGGGACCCCCCGGGCCGGTAATGGACCGGGACGAGGTGGACCGTGCGCTGGCGCGGCTCGGCGCGGAGCACGAGGCCATCGAGACCTCGCTCCTCGCCCTCCAGGACCACGCGGGCCGCAGACTCCTCGAAGGCGCCGAGCTGACCGGCACGACCAAGGAGCGCTGGGCGTCCACCGACGCGTCGATCACGCTGCTGTGGGCGTACTTCGACGCGTACACGGACGCCTTCCGCGCCGCCCAGAGCATCCGCTCCCGGCGCCGCTGGTCCAGCCGTGAGGACCTGGTCGAGCTGACCGAGCTGCTGCGCGGCGAGTCCGTCACGGTCGCCGGTTCGACCACGGCGACGGCCAACATGCCGACGCTGACCGGTGGTTCGAGCAAGCTGAGCCACCAGTTCTCGCTGAGCGCGCTCGTCGACGAGATGAACGACCTGTACGCGAACTCGCTGGACATGGTCGTCACCTCCGACGCGGTGTGGTCGGCGCTGCCCGCCCGGATCGATTTACTGGCCGCGGAGTTGCAGCGCACCCGCCAGCTCGCCCACTCCGTCGGCGTCCGCCCGGGCGAACACCCGGCGGGCGACGACCTGGAGCGCATCACACGCGTCCTGACCGACCTGCGCGAGCGCGTGATCTCCGACCCGCTGTCCTACTGGGTGCGGGCGCAGGGCAGTTCGGCCCCAGGCGGCGGTCGCCCGGACACCACGGTCTACGACCGGGAGGCGCGCGCCTTGGAGGACGTGCGCCGCGAGATCGACGCCGTGCTCACCGTCCGGCAGGACGCGGAGGCGCGGCTGGTGAAGCTGCGGGACGTGCTCTCCCGCGCGGACCGCACGCTCGCCGAGGCACGCACCGCGCGCGGTGAGGTCCTCGCGAAGATCGCCGCCACGGAGGTGCCGGTCGTCGGCGGACCGCCGACCGTGCTGCAGGAGCAGCTGTCGACGGCCGCCGAGTACCGCAGACACGCCCAGTGGCACCGCCTGTCCCCGCTCCTGGAGTCCCTGGAGCGGAAGGCGGAGGACGAACTGCTGCGCGCCCGCGAGTCGTTGACCGCAGTCACCCAGCCGCTGGCGGTCCGCGCGGAACTGCGCGGCCGCCTCGACGCGTACAAGGCGAAGGTCGCCCGGCACGGCCTCGCGGAGGACCCGCTGCTGATCGAGCGGTACGACGCGGCCCGCCGCATGCTGTGGAGCGCGCCCTGCGACCTGCGCGTCGCCGAACAGGCGGTGCTGCGCTACCAGCACGCGGCGGCCGAGCAGTTCAACGCTCCGCGGACACAGCCGCAGGGCGGTCCCGAGGACCAGAGGGGGCCGGGCGCGTGAGTGACGGGGAAGAAGCGGGGTCGGTCATGAGCGAGACACAGCAGAAGTGTCAACGGCCGGGCTGCGAGGGCTCGTACGAGGACGTCGGCGGCGGCGAGCTGTACTGCGACACGTGCGGTCTGGCGCCGGTGGTGTCGGCGAAGGGCGCGATCAGCTCACCGCCCACCGGGATGACCAGCGGCAAGGGCTCGCGGGGCACGGGGAGCGGCAGTTCCCGTACCAGCAGCCGCAGTTCGCGTACGTCGTCGCAGTCGTCGAAGTCCCGGCGGTCGGTGTCGGGGCGGCTCTCGCGCTCGGAGTCGGGCCGCTCCACCGGCCGTTCGGTGTCGGTGCGCAGCTCCGGCTCGTCGTCCGGGACCTCCAGCCGCGGTCGGCTCGGCGTCGGTCTGGTGCAGGTGCCGGGGGTGCCGCGGCCCGACCCGCGCGAGATGGTGCTGGAGAACCCGGAGGTCCCGGAGCGCAAGCGGTTCTGCTCGCGCTCGGACTGCGGTGCGCCGGTGGGGCGTTCCCGCGGCGACAGCCCGGGGCGCACGGAGGGGTTCTGCACCAAGTGCGGCAACCCGTACTCGTTCACGCCCAAGCTGGAAGCCGGCGACATCGTGCACGGCCAGTACGAGACCGTGGGGTGCCTCGCGCACGGTGGCCTCGGCTGGGTCTATCTCGCGATAGACCGCGCGGTCTCCGACCGCTGGGTGGTCCTCAAGGGCCTCCTCGACACCGGTGACCAGGACGCGATGGAGGCCGCGATCTCCGAGCGGCGCTTCCTCGCCGAGATCGAGCACGCCAACATCGTGCGGATCTACAACTTCGTGGAGCACCTCGACCAGCGGACGGGTTCGCTGGACGGGTACATCGTCATGGAGTACGTCGGCGGCAAGTCCCTCAAGGAGATCGCCAACGACCGCCGTACGGAAGGCGGGAAGCGCGATCCGCTGCCGGTGGAGCAGGCCTGCGCGTACGGCATCGAGGCCCTGGAGGCGCTCGGCCACCTGCACAGCCGCAACCTGCTGTACTGCGACTTCAAGGTCGACAACGCGATCCAGACCGAGGACCAGCTCAAGCTGATCGACATGGGCGCGGTGCGCAGGATGGACGACGACGAGTCGGCCATCTACGGCACGGTGGGCTATCAGGCGCCGGAGGTCGCGGAGGTCGGCCCGTCGGTGGCGAGCGACCTGTACACGGTCGCCCGCACCCTCGCGGTGATGACCTTCGACTTCCAGGGCTACACGAACGTCTTCGTGGACTCCCTGCCCGACCCGGACAACATCGAGGTGTTCCGCCGCTACGAGTCGTTCTACCGGCTCCTGGTCCGCGCCACCGACCCCGACCCGGCCCGCCGGTTCGCCTCCGCGCAGGAGATGGCCGAGCAGCTGACGGGCGTCCTGCGCGAGGTCGTCTCGCTGCAGACCGGGCGGGCCCGCCCGTCCCTGTCCACCCTGTTCGGGCCCGAACTCAAGGTCACGGACACGGAGTTGTTCCCCAAGATGGACGGGGATGTGTCCCTGCTGGGGGCGAGAGCGGTGCTGCCGCCGAAGCGGACCCCAAGTGCCCGCTCCGGCACGGCACTTGCCGAACGGCCGCATGGCAGCGCGGTGTTGACCGGGCTGAACGGCAGCGCGCCGAGCATCGTCAAGCAGGTCGACTCCCCCGCCGTGGCCCTCGCGCTGCCCGTTCCGCACGTCGACCCGACCGACCCCAACGCGGGCTTCCTGGCGGGCCTGATGGCGACCGCGGCGACCGAACTGCTCGGCGCGCTCGCGTCGGCGCCCTCGCCGTCCGTGGAGACCCGGCTGCGGCAGATGCGGGCCTGGCTGGAGAACGGCGACTCGTACACCGCGCTGGACGCCCTGGCGAAGCTGGAGGACGAGCGGCCCGACGACTGGCGGGTGGTCTGGTACACCGGCGTGGCCGCGCTGGCGACCCAGGACTACGAAGCCGCCGCGCTGTCCTTCGACGCGATCTACGACGCCTTCCCGGGCGAGCCCGCGCCGAAGCTGGCGCTGGGCCTGTGCGCCGAGGTGCTGGGGCAGCTGGACAACGCCGCCGAGTACTACCGGCTGGTGTGGTCGACCGACCCGAGCTATGTGAGCGCGGCCTTCGGCCTGGCCCGCGTCCAGTTCGCGACCGGCGACCGGCGGGGCGCCGTACGGACGCTGGAGTCGGTGCCCGAGGCGTCGATCCACTACACGGCCGCGCGCGTGGCCGCCGTACGGGCGCGGCTTCGGGAGCGGGCCGCGACGGCGGACGACACGCCGTTCCTGGACGATCTGACCGCGGCCGCCGGACAGGTGGAAGCGCTGGAGGGATACGGTCTGGACGCGGTCCGGCGCGAGCGGTTGTCGGCCGAGGTCCTCGGCCGCGCCCTCGACTGGATACTCTCCGGAGGCCAGGGTTCCGTACCGCTCACGCGGCGGGAGCTGCTCGGCAGCGAACTGGACGAGCGGGGACTCCGCTTCGGACTGGAGCGTTCGTACCGCACGCTGGCCCGGCTGGCACGGGACGGCGAGGAGAGGATCGACCTGGTGGAACGAGCCAACCGTTACCGCCCCCGGACGTGGGTGTAGTTGATGTCGCAGATGCCCCAGCTCTCCGCCTGCCCGAGCTGCGAAGAGCCCCTGGAGTCCGGTGACCGCTTCTGCGGCGCGTGCGGATACGACCTGTCCGCCGTGCCCGCGCCGCCGGACGACCACCCGACGCTCACCATGAACGGCGCGGTGCCGCCCCCGCCCGAGGAGGCCGCGGACGTGAACTGGCCCGTGGTCCCCCAGCCGGAGGGCGCCGGGACCCCGCCGGCGGTCCATCTCCCGACGGACCTGCCCGGCACCGACTCGGGCGGCACCCCCCTGCCGTCCAACGCCCCGCCGCCGCCCGCCGGTTCACCGGCCGCCGCGGCGACGGGCGTACGGTTCGACCGGCCGCCGGAGCCCGACGAGTACCCGCTGCAGGCGCCGGACCCGCGGGTCGCCGCCGATCCGCCGACCGCGGGCGAGGGAGTCAAGGTGTGTGTGGCCTGCCGCTCGGGCCGGGTGGACCCGGACGGCTACTGCGAGAACTGCGGGCACGCCCAGCCCCGCGAACGCGACCACATGGAACAGGAGTTGGGCCCGCTCGCGGCGGTCAGCGACCGCGGGCTGCGCCACCACCGCAACGAGGACGCCTTCGCCGTAGGACAGTGCCTGCTGCCCGACGGGACGCCCGCGCTGGTCGCGGTCGTGTGTGACGGGGTGTCGTCGGCGACGCGGCCCGACGCGGCCTCGCTGGCGGCCTCGCGGGAGGCGGGTGAGGCGTTGCTGACCGCGCTGCCGCAGGGCACGCATCCGCAGGCGGCCATGCACGAGGCGATCATCGCGGCCTCGCACGCGGTCAACTCCCTTGCCCAGGAGCCCGCCACGGCCCGCGAGCACGCCCCGCACCAGAACGCGCCGGCCTGCACGCTGGTCGGCTCCATCGTCACCCCGACCCTCCTCGTCGTCGGCTGGGTCGGCGACAGCCGTGCCTACTGGATCCCGGTGGACCGCAGTTCACCGCCGGCCCGGCTCACCGAGGACGACTCGTGGGCGGCGCAGATGGTCGCCGCGGGCCTGATGAGCGAGGCGGAGGCCTACGCCGACGAGCGCGCCCACGCGATCACCGGCTGGCTCGGCGCGGACGCGTACGAACTGGAGCCGCACACCGCCTCGTTCAAGCCGGACCGGCCGGGTGTGGTGGTGGTCTGCACGGACGGACTGTGGAACTACGCGGAGTCCGCCGAGGAGATGGCCGAGATCGTTCCCGTCGACGCGGCGGTCCGTCCGCTGCACAGCGCCCAGGTCCTGGTCGGCCACGCGCTGGACGGCGGGGGCCACGACAACGTAACAGTGGCCGTCGTCCCGTTCCCCGCCCCGCCGCAAGGGGCAGTATCCGGCTGAGGCCGTACAAACGGGGGCGGCCTCGGACCGGTGGGGACCGGTCCGCACATAGTCATCACCCCATTCAGGTGGGGTACTTGAGGGGGAACAGAGTAGGCATGGCCAATTTCTCGAAGTCGAACGTGCCGCAGTTCTCGGTCGACGTGTACCAGAACGAGTACCTGCCGGAGGGCGGGCGCGAGGTCAACGCGATCGTCACGGTGACCTCGACCGGCGGCGGCACCATCGGGAGCCCGGTCGCGGCGCCCCACCTGTACTCGGCCGGGCAGGGCCCGGACGCGGCCGTGGCGATCATGGTCGACTGCTCGGGGTCGATGGACTACCCGCCGACCAAGATGCGCAACGCCCGGGACGCCACGGCCGCCGCGATCGACACCCTGCGTGACGGGGTGCACTTCGCGGTGATCGGCGGCACGCATGTCGCCAAGGAGGTCTATCCGGGCGGCGGGCGGCTCGCGGTCGCCGACGCCACCACCCGCGAGCAGGCCAAGCAGGCGCTGCGCAAGCTGAGCGCGGGCGGCGGTACGGCGATCGGCACCTGGCTGCGCCTCGCCGACCGGCTGCTGTCCTCCGCGGACGTCTCCATACGCCACGGCATCGTGCTGACCGACGGCCGCAACGAGCACGAGGCGCCGGAGGACCTGAAGGCGGCCCTCGACTCCTGCGCCGGACGGTTCACCTGTGACGCGCGGGGCGTCGGCACCGACTGGGAAGTGAAAGAAGTCACAGGGATCGCCTCCGCGCTGCTCGGCACCGCCGACATCGTCGCCGACCCGGCCAACCTCGCCGCCGACTTCACGAAGATGATGGAGACGGCGATGGGCAAGGAGGTCGCGGACGTCGCGCTGCGGCTGTGGACGCCGGTGGGCACGGCCATCAAGTTCGTCAAGCAAGTCGCGCCCAGGGTCGAGGAGTTGACCGACCGGCGCACCGAGGCGGGACCCCGCGCCGGGGACTACCCCACCGGGTCCTGGGGCGACGAGTCCCGTGACTACCACGTGTGCGTCGAGGTCCCCGAGGCCGGCATCGGCCAGGAGATGCTGGCCGCCCGGGTCTCGCTGGTCGTCCCGCAGCCCGACGGAAGCACCCAAAACCTGGGCGCCCAGGGCCTGGTGAAGGCCGTGTGGACCGACGACATGGTGGCGTCCACGTCCATCAACCCGCAGGTCGCGCACTACACCGGCCAGGCCGAACTGGCGCAAGTCATCCAACAAGGTCTCGATCTCCGCAAATCGGGTGATGTCGATGGAGCAACGGCCAAACTGGGACGGGCCGTTCAGCTCGCCAGCGTCTCCGGAAACGCGGATACTGCGAAACTGCTTGCGAAGGTGGTGGACGTGGTCGATGCCGCGGCGGGTACTGTGCGACTGAAGGCGAAGGTCGCGGAGGCCGACGAGATGACTCTCGAAACACGGTCCACAAAGACTGTTCGTGTAAAGAAGTGACTTAGCCAGCACGACTCCGTGAGACCCAGAACGACCCTGTGCGAAAGGGGGACGCGCCGACATGCCGACCTGCCCGAACGGACACCAGTCGGGTTCCGACGACTGGTGCGAGGTCTGCGGTCACCGCATGGCCGGTGCCGTGCCCCCGCCCCCTCCCCCGCCCCCCGGCGGCGGCTACGGCTTCCCGCCGCCCGCGCCCGGCCGCGGCCCGTCCGCCGAGGCGGAGCTCTGCCCGCAGTGCCGCACGCCTCGCGAGGGCGGTGCGCCGTTCTGCGAGGAGTGCCGGTGGAACTTCCTCACGAACACGGCGACGTCGTACACCCCGGCTGCGCCGCGCCCCACGACGCCCGGCCCCGGCCCCGGCCCGAGCCCGGCGTCCCGCTTCCAGCAGCAGCCTCCGCCGCCCGGTTCCGGCCCGTCGTACGGCGGTGACCCCTACGAGTACCAGGGGTCCCGGCCGTCGCAGATGAACCGGCCCGCGGAGCCCATACCCCCGTTCGGCAATGAACCGACGGGGCGACCTGGTGCGCCCGGCGGTCCCGGTGGATCCGGTGGTCCTGGTGGGCCGAACGGTCCCGGTGCCTTCGGTGGCGAACGGCAGGGTGGGCCCGGTGGACCGGGTGGTCCCGGTTCGCAGGGCTTCGGCAACGAGCGGCAAGGCGGACCCGGCGGCGGTCCTGGCGGACCCGGCCAACAGGGGTTCGGTGGCGAACGCCAAGGTGGACCCGGTGGGCCTGGTGGCCCCGGCGGTCAGGGTTCGCAGGGCTTCGGCAATGAGCGGCAGGGTGGGCCCGGAGGACCTGGCGGTCCCGGCTCGCAAGGCTTCGGCAGCGAGCGTCCGGGCGGCGGTCCCGGCGGCCAAGGCGGACCTGGTGGTCCCGGTGGCCAGGGCTCGCAGGGCTTCGGTGGCGAGCGGCAGGGTGGCCCCGGAGGCCCCGGCTCGCAAGGTTTCGGCAATGAGCGGCAGGGTGGCCCCGGAGGACCTGGCGGTCCTGGCGGCCCCGGCTCGCAGGGCTTCGGCGGTGAGCGCCAGGGTGGCGGTCCCTCGCCCTTCGGGAACAACGACCCGTCCGGTCCGCCGCGGCCGTTCGGCAACGAACCCTCCGGCCCGCCCCCGCCCTTCGGCAACGAGGCGTCCGGTCGGCCCGGTTCCTTCGGCAACGAGCAATCCCCGGGTCCCGGCGGCCAGTTCGGCAACGAGCGTCCCCGCCAGGGCGACTTCGGCGGCGGCCGCCCCGGTACCTTCGGCGGCGAGCGACAGGGTCCGCCCGGACCGTTCGGCAACGAGCCCTCGAACCCGCAGGGTCCCCCGAACTTCGGCCCCGACCCCTCGCGGCCGGTCCCGCCGCCGCCCGGACCGACCCCGCCCGCGGGTCCCGGTGGGACGAGCGGCGCCCCGCAGGCGTTCCAGCAGTCCGCGCCGCCGGCCCCGCCCGGGTTCCCGCAGGAGACGAACCGTCCCCAGCAGGGCGGCTCGCCCTTCGGCGGCGGTGACGACGACTGGGTGATCTCCCCGCCGACCCCGGGCTCCCCGGGCGGTCCCGGTGGCCCAGGGGGTCTCGGTGGCCCCGGAGGTCCCGGTCAGGGCGGTGGCGGCTACGGCTATCCACAGCCCGGTTCGAACCAGGCCCCGCCGCGTCCCGCGTATCAGCAGCAGCCGACGACCTGGCTGGCGACGATCGGGCCGGACCGCGAGTACTTCATGGCGATGATGCAGCGCTCGGGGCCGGAGGCCGCGGGGCTCAACCTGCCCGCGTACTCCCCTGAGCAGCAGCGGCAGTTGAGCGGGAACCAGATCACCATCGGGCGCCGTCGTCACTCCACCGGTGAGTCCCCCGACATCGATCTGTCGGTGCCGCCGGAGGATCCGGGTGTCTCGCATCAGCACGCGGTGCTGGTGCAGCAGCCGGACGGTAGTTGGGCGGTTGTCGACCAGAACTCGACGAACGGTACGACGGTCAATGGCGGCGAGGAGCCTATTCAGCCGTTTGTGCCGGTGCCGTTGCAGGACGGGGATCGGGTGCACGTGGGGGCTTGGACGACGATCACTGTGCGGCGGGGTTAGTACCTAGCCCCTTGCAGGGACGTAGTAGTTACCGGAGAGGCCAGGTGTACGGCCCCTCCGGGGCATCCAGCCACGCCCGCGCACCTTCACCGCCGACCGTGATGCCGTAGCGCTCCCGCCCGGGTCTCCCTTCGCGTTCCCACAGCTCACGGGCGTCCTGCGGAGCAAGCGTGCCATGGGTGAGGGTCAGCAGGAAGCGGAGTAGTTCGTGGTCGCCGGGGCGGTGCTGGATCTCGCCCTGTACGGCGGGTTCGGTGCCGCGTAGGGGGACGAAGTACGCGGCCGTGTGCAGGAAGGTGCCCTCGGCGTGGGTCGCGTCGTGGACGGTGAGGGCGATCAGGCCGGTGGCCAGGGGGGCCAGGATGCGGGCGCCGGGGGTGCACTGGGCCGGCCAGGCTCGCGGGACCGATGTCAGGGCGCAGGTGGCGATGATGCGGTCGTAGGGGCCGCGTTCGGGGACTCCTCGGGTGCCGTCGCCGGTGACGACGGTCGGGCGGTGGCCGGCGTCGGCGAGGTGGGTGCGGGCGGAGTCGGTGATCTCCGGGTCCAGGTCTACGGTCGTCACCAGGTCGTCGCCGAGCCGCTCCGCGAGCAACGCCGCGTTGTAGCCCGTCCCCGCGCCGATCTCCAGCACCCGGTCGCCGTCGGACACCCGCAGCTCGGCCAGCATCCGCGCCATCAGGGACGGCTGGCTGCTGGACGACACCAACTCCCCGTCCCGTAGCCGCGTGGCGAGCGGTACGTCGGCGTAGGCCCCGCGCAGCCAGCGCTCCCGGGTGCGCGGGTCGGGGCTGCCCCGCCACAGCCGCTCGTTCCCGTCGGCGACAGCCACGTAGTAGTACGGCACGAACAGGTGCCGCGGTACGGCCGAGAACACCGCCCGCCAGCCGGGGTCCGCGTCCCAGGCGCCGCTCAGGCCGATCGCCCGCACCAGTTCCGCCCGCGCGGAGACGGCGACGGCGTCCAGGTGCCGGCCGTCCTCGTGGTCCGCGTCGAGGGCGTGCGCGCTCATACGTCCACTGTCCTGCCACAGCGGCCGGGAGGCGAGCGGTCCTAAGTCCGAAGTCCTCCGCCGCCCCGTCTGAGACCATGGGGGGTGTGAACGAGATTCGGCGCGGCACGCTTCAGGAGCAGACCTTCTACGAGCAGGTCGGCGGGGAGAAGACCTTCCGTCGGCTCGTCCACCGTTTCTACGAGGGCGTCGCCGAGGACCCGCTGCTGAGGGCGATGTACCCGGAGGAGGACCTGGGTCCGGCCGAGGAGCGCTTCGCCCTCTTCCTGATGCAGTACTGGGGCGGCCCGACGACGTACAGCGACAACCGCGGCCACCCGCGTCTGCGCATGCGGCACGCCCCGTTCCAGGTCGACCAGGCCGCGCACGACGCCTGGCTGAAGCACATGCGGGTCGCCGTCGACGAACTCGGTCTGTCCGAGGAGCACGAGCACACGCTGTGGAACTACCTGACGTACGCGGCGGCTTCGATGGTGAACACGGCGGGCTGACCGCCGTTCACTGAACGTCGGATTCCGGTCGTACGGCGTTGGATTCCGGTCACGATCCGGTCAAGCAGTGGTCGCAAACGGTTACTCTCCGCCGGTCCCCTCTGGCAGCATCGCCGGGGAAGATCCGGACGACGGCGGGGGGCCGGGTGGGGTTCGTCCTGGTACGCGCGCGGGCACACCGCCTGCTGCTCGCCGCTGCCCTGCTCACCGTGCTGCTGACCACGGCCGTCCTGGCGACTCTCACCGCCTACTCCGGCGCGATCGGCGACGCGGCGCTCCAGCACTCCCTGAACGACGCCCGCAACGCCCCCGACACCGCCCTGCTCGTCAAGGCCGACGTGCCGCCCGCCGAGCGCCCGGCCGCCGACACCGCCGTACGGAAGGCGGCGGGGCGGACCTTCGACGAACTGCCCGTGACCGTACGGACGTTGGTGCGCTCGGGGCCGTACGCCCTGCCGCGTTCGCTCCAGCCGCGGGCCGAGCGGTCCGGCGATCCGGATCTCACCTACTTCGGGGCCCTGGACCGGTCGCAGGTGCGGCTGGTGTCGGGCCGTTTCCCGCGCGCGACGGCCTCGGGGGACGTCGAGGTCGCGCTGCCCCGCACCGCCGCCGAGGGGCTCGGGGTGCGGGCCGGCTCACGGCTCACCCTCGACAACCGGCTCAGCGGGCCCAAGGCGCACATCCTCGTCACCGGCGTCTACCGGCCGGCCGTCGCGAGCGCCGCCTACTGGCTCCTCGACGACCTGCGCGGTCGCGGCCTCAGCACGGCCGGTTTCACGACCTACGGCCCGCTGCTCACCGATCCCGCGAGCCTCGCCGGATTGAGCGCGGGGCAGTCCGCGTGGCTCGCGTCGGCCGACTTCTCCACGCTGACGACCGGGCGGATCGGCACCCTGCGCGAGAGCGCGGGGGCGGGCAGCGCCTCGCTGCGAAAGTCCGGTGCGGTGAAGGGAGTTACCACCGCGACGACCTCGCTGCCGGACGTACTCGACCGGATCGACCGCTCGTTGCTCGTCTCCCGCTCCACCCTGCTGATCGTCGCGCTCCAGCTCGCGCTGCTCGCGGGGTACGCCCTGCTGCTCGTGGCCCGGCTGCTGAGCGCCGAACGGGCGGGCGAGAGCCGGTTGTTGCGGGCGCGTGGTGGTTCCCGGGCGCGGATCGCCGGTCTGTCGGCGGTGGAGGCGCTGCTGCTCGCCGTACCGGCGACGGCAGTTGCCCCCTTGCTGGCGGGGCCGCTCACCGAACTCCTCGCCGGACACGGCGCGTTGGCGCGGATCGGCCTGCACCTGGACACCCCGGCGGGCGGCCGGGCGGGGGTGTGGCTGGTCGCGGCGGCCGTCGCCCTCGGCTGCGCGCTGGCGGTGACGCTCCCCGCGCTCACGTCCACCTTCGAGGGCGGCCGGGCCCGCGCGGTACCCGCTCCGATCCGCGCGGGTGCGGACATCGGGCTGCTGGTCGTGGCCGGCGTCGCCTACTGGCAGCTGAACCGGCAGACCTCGGGCGCCGTCAGCGCCGACAACTCCGGGACGCTGGGCATCGATCCGCTGCTCGTCGCGGCCCCCGCCCTCGCCCTCCTCGCGGGCACGGTCCTGACGCTACGGCTGCTGCCGCCGGTGGCACGGCTGGCCGAGCGCCGGGCCGCCGCCGGGCGGGGGCTGCCGGTGGCGCTGGCGGGCTGGCAGTTCAGCCGCCGTCCGATGCGCGGTGCCGGGCCGGTGCTGCTGCTGGTGCTCGCCCTGGCGCTGGGCATGTTGGCCATCGGGCAGAGCGCCTCGTGGAACCGCTCGCAGAGCGACCAGGCCGACTTCCAGGCCGGGGTGCCGGTCCGCGTACTGGCCGCCGGTGACGGCGGGCTGGGCCGCACGGAGACCTACGCGGACCTTCCCCGCGTACGGGAGGCGGCCCCCGCCGTCCGCACCTCCCTGTCCCTCTCGGGCGACCGCACGGCGACCGTGCTCGCGCTGGACACGGCCCGCGCGTCGGACGCCGTACTGATCCGCCAGGACCTGACATCGGGGCACTCCGCCGGACAGCTGCTGGCCGGCCTCGCACCGAAGGGAAGCACGGCCGGGACCCAAATCCCGGCGGGAACCGCCCGGTTGACGATGCGGGCGGGCATCCGCAGCACGGGCCCACGGACGACGGTCGACGTCACGGCCACGGTCGAGGACCGCTACGGCACGCCGTACCAGGAGCCGCTCGGCCAACTCCCCACGGACGGACGGCCGTACGACCTGACACTCGACCTGCCCCCGGCACTCGGCCCGCTTACCTTCACCGGCCTGCAACTGGACCTGCCCCAGCCCGGAGACCGAGACGCACAACACCGGCTCACAGTCAGCGAGTTGAGCGCCACGGACGCGGAGGGAAAGGTACGGCGGCTGACGCTGCCCACCGCCTGGACGGGGAAGTCCTCCGTCAGCGCGTCCTACGGCACGGCCAACCCGCGTGCTCCCGAGGTGAGTTCGGCGAAACCGCTGACCGTCGACTACGACACGGGATACATCCCGGACAAGGACTTCTGGACGATCGCCTCCGTCACGGTGCAGCTGCGGGTCGTGCAGCCTCCGGCGCCCGGGATCACGGCCGTCGCCACCGACCGCTTCCTGGCCTCGGCGGGCGCGCGCACCGGGCAGCGGGTGCAGGTGACGCTCGGCGGGGAGAACCTGCCGGTGCGGATCGTGGCGGCGGTGCGGGGGCTGCCGACGACGGGTGACTCCGGCGATTCTGCCGCGCAGGACGGGGGTGCGCTGCTGGTCGATCTCCGGTCCGTGAACCGGGTGTTGGAGGCGCGCTACGGCGCGAGCGTCACGCCCACCGAGTGGTGGCTGCGGACGGCGCCGGGTGACGCGGCGACGGTGGCCGCGGCGGTGCGTGCGCTGCCCGATGTCGATCCCACGGAGGTCGTGGTGCGGGAGGAGATCGCCCAGGAACTGCGCGACGACCCGTTCGGCGCGGGACCCGAGGCCGCGTTCGCCGCGGCGGCGCTGGTGGCGGCGGCCCTCGCGGCGGTGGGGTTCGCGGTGAGCACGGCGGGGTCGCTGCGGGAGCGCGGCGCGGAGTTCGCCGTGCTGCGCGCGCTGGGCGCCCCGCGCCGCCAGCTGGCCCGCATGATCGCCGCCGAACAGGGCGTCCTGGTCGCGCTGGCCCTCGTGGTGGGCACGGCCCTGGGCACCGTACTCACCCGCGCGGTGATCCCCCTGATCGTCCTGACGGCCCGCGCGACCCGTCCGGTACCGAGCGTCCTGGTCGAACTGCCCGTCCCCCACGTGGCGTTGCTGCTGGTGGCGGTGGCGGCGACCCCGCTGATCGTGACGGTGACACTGGCGCTGCGCCGGGCCGACCCGGCGACTTCACTCCGGGAGCAGGGGGGTGAGTGAGATGGGGGACGTGAGATCCGCAAGTGCGGGGGATTCCGGGGGCGTTGAGGGCTCCAGAGGTGCTGAGGGCCCCGGCGTCGCCGTGACCGCCCCCTGGGTCCGTACCCGGCTGCGTTCCGCCCCCGGTGCCGCCTGGGCGCTGGCGTTGCTCGTCGTGGTGACCGCGTGTCTGGCCGCCGTGTTCCCGCGGGCGCTGGACCGGTACGAGGACGCCGGGCTGCGGCACACCGCGCGGGAGGCGGGACCCGACCGGACCTCCGTCCAACTGACCGGCGCGCAGCCCGACTTCACGCTTCCGCAGGATCGGCGCGAGGCGGCTCTGCGTTCCGCCGCGCTCCGGAGGCAGTACGACGCCGTGCGCCCCACCGTCGGCCGACCCCTGGTGATCGACCCGGCCCAGTCCGCGTACGGCGTGCGTCCCGCCGACGACCCCGCCGTGCCGGACACCTGGATCCCGCGGCCGAACGGTCTGCCCGCGCACGTCTACCCGGCCACCCAGAGCGATCTCGCCGGACACGCGACCGTCCGGGAGGGCCGGTTGCCGCGCACCTCCGGCCAAGTCACCACGCAGTCTGCGGAGATAGAGGCCGCCGTCACCGCGGCGACCGCCAACAGCCTGCACATCAAGGTGGGTTCGGTGATACACGTGCCGGGCGAGGGACGCGCCCCGCTCGCCGTCCGCGTCACCGGCATCCTCACCCCGCGCGACCCCGCCGGCGCCTACTGGTCGACCCAGCCGCTGCTGCGCACCCCGACCCTGGTGGCCCTGCCGACGCCGGACCGGCCGAAGTACTGGCTGGGCGCCCTGTTGCTGGCCGAGGACGCGGCGCCCGCCCTGCTCGGCACCTCCGCGAAGCCGGGCCCGTACTGGCAGTTGGCGCCCGACCTGAGAGCCCTGCACGCCCACGACCTGGACGCCCTGAAGACGGCGGTCGCGGCGCTCGAATCGGGCCCCGGCCTCCAACTGGCCCGTACCCGCACCACTCCCGACACCGACGTGAGCACCGGTCTCGACGACGTGTTCGCCACCTTCGGCCAACTCCGTTCCGGCATCCGCCCGTTGACCGCCGTCGCGGCCTTCGGCACCGGCACGGTCGCCGTCGTCGTGCTGCTCATGGCGGGCGGTCTCACCGCGGACCGCCGCCGTACCGAACTCGCCCTGCTCCGCGCCCGCGGCGCCTCCCTGCGCGGCCTCACCGCCCGCCTGCTCGCCGAGACGGCCGTGATCGCCGTACCGGCAGGGGCACTTGGCCTGACGACCGCGCTGCTGGCCGTCCCGGAGGGCCGCCGCCGCTACGCCGTCGGGGCAGCCCTCGCGGTCGTCCTCACCGCGTCCGCCGCCCTCCCCGTACGCGCCGCGCTCACCCACCGGGCCGTCCGCGTCCACGGTCCCCGCGAGGACGTGACGACCGTACGTCCGTCCCGGCGCCGCACGGTCGCCGAACTCACCCTGCTGGTAGTGGCGTCCGGCGCGGTGGAGGCCCTGCGCAGGCGCGGCACGTCCGGCTCGGCGGGGGACCAACTGGTGTCGCTGGCACCGGTGTTGGTGGGTGTGATCGCGGCGCTGGTGCTGGTACGCGTGTATCCGTTCCTGCTGCGCCGACTGGCCCGTCCGGCGAGCCGGCTGCGGGGCGCGGTGGGCCATCTGTCGCTGGCCCGGGCGGGCCGTACCTCCGTCTCCGCGGTCCTGCCCCTGCTGGCCCTCCTCACCGCGCTCACCACGGCCGCGTTCGGCGGTTCGGTCCTCGCGGGCGTGAGCGATGCCCGCGACCACGCGGCACTCCTCGCCGTCGGCGCGGACGCCCGCGTCGACGCGACCGCTCCCCTGCCGAGCCAACTCCCCCGCGAGGTACGCCGATTGCCGGGGGTGCACGGTCTCGCCGAGGTGAGCATCACCGACGAGGCGAAACCGCTGGACGGCCTGGAGTCGGTCCCGCTGGTGGGCGTGGACCCCGATGCCTACGCGGAGTTGGCGGGTCACACGGGCCTGGGAGCTTTCCCCGAGGGACAGTTGAAGCGCCCCGCGGGCTCGGGCGCCGTCCTCCCGGCCCTCGCCTCCCCCTCCGTGGCGAGGGCGTACGGCACCCGCCCCTTCCTCGTACGGCTGCCGGACACCAGCGCGGTCACCGTGCGGATCGTGCTCGTCCGGGACGTGACCCCGGCCGTGTCCGGCGCCGACTTCCTGGTCGTGGACCGCACCGGGTTGTCCGGTACGGCGGCCCGCCCAACCTCGCTGCTGGTGACCGGCGACCGGGTGAGCGGGGCCGCGCTGCGCAAGGCGGCCGGGGCCTCGGCCGGGGTGACGGTACGGGCCGAGGAACGCGCCCGGTACGTCGACTCGCCCCTCCAGTCCGGCGCCGAGCGCATCTACACGGCGGCGGTGGCGGCGGGCGCCGGTTACGCCGTACTGGCCCTGCTGCTCTCCCTGCTGCGCGCCGCGCCGGAACGCGCCGCGCTCCTGGGCCGCCTCCGCACGATGGGCCTCACGCGCGCACAGGGCCGCCGTCTGCTGGTCCTGGAGTCGCTGCCCCAGGCCCTGTTGGCGGCGGTGGGCGGCGCGCTCACCGGCTGGGCGACGGTCCGTCTGCTCGCCCCCGGCATGGACCTGACGTCGGTGGCTCTCGCGTCGACTCAGAACCCGGTCGGGGAGGCCAGGCTGAGGATCGATCCGGTGTCACTGGCCGTCCCGGCGATCGGGGTGCTGCTGGTGGCGGTAGGGGTCGCGGGGGTGCAGGCGTGGTGGTCCGGACGGCGGGGATCCGTACGGGAGTTGAGGGCGGGAGACGCGCGGTGAGTCGTAGCGACACGGTGTACGCCGAAGGCAGTTGGGACCGAGGAGATCACCGATGACCACGAACCCCACCCTCGCCGACCTGGCCACCCGCGCGGCCGAGAGCCGCAACCGGCCCGCCTACGGCCATGACGCGCTGATCACCTGCGACCGGCTGGTCCGTGTCTTCACCGCGGACGGGGTCGAGGTGCAGGCGCTGCAGGGGCTCGATCTCCTGGTCAGGGAGGGCGAGTTGATGGCTCTGGTGGGGGCCTCGGGCAGCGGCAAGTCGACGCTCATGAACATCCTGGCCGGGCTGGACACGCCCACCGCCGGTGCGGCCCGGGTCGCCGGCCGGGATCTGCTCACGATGACCGCCAAGGACCGGCTCGCCTACCGTCGTGAGGTCGTCGGGTTCGTCTGGCAGCAGACCTCCCGCAATCTGCTCCCCTATCTGACGGCGGCTCAGAACATCGCCCTGCCCATGCAGTTGTCCGGCCTCCGCTCCGGGCGCCGGGCGAAGGCCGAACGGGCCCTGGAACTGCTGGAGTTGCTGGAGGTAGCCGACTGCCGCGACCGGCGTCCGCGGGAGATGTCGGGCGGTCAGCAACAGCGGGTGGCGATCGGGGTGGCCCTCGCCAACGCCCCGGCCGTGCTGCTCGCCGACGAGCCCACCGGCGAACTCGACTCCCACACCGCCGAACAGGTCTTCGCCGCGTTCCGCACGGCGAACGAGCGGTTGGGCACCACCATCGTGATCGTCACCCACGACCAGGCGGTGGCCACCGAGGTCCGCCGTACGGTCGCCATCCGCGACGGCCGCACCTCCACGGAGGTCCTGCGGCGCAGCGAGGTCGACGCGACGACGGGCCACGAGACGGTCGTGGCGCGGGAGTACGCGATGCTGGACCGGGCGGGGCGGCTCCAACTCCCCGCCGAATACACGGAGTCGCTGGATATGCGGGACCGGGTGGCTCTGGAGCTGGAGGCGGACCACATCGGCGTGTGGCCCGACGACAGCGAGCAGCGGTGACCGCGCTCAGCGCACGCTGACGCCGAGCGCCCCAAGTCCCGCCCTGCGGACGGCGATCGAGCCGTACGGGGTGCGGAGCCGCAGCCACGCGCCGGACGAGAAGAGGCCCGACTCGCCGCCGGGGCGGAGGAACCCGAGGGACTGGGCCGCGTGCACGGCGCGCACCGGGAGCGAGGTCTCGCCGACCGTGCGGGACCAGATCTCCCGTCCTATGCGGTCGAGTTCGGTGCGCGTGCGGGTCTCGGCGGTCAACTCCTGGGTGCGGGAGCGGAATTCGGCGACTCCGGCCGCGATCATCCCGCGCAGCGCCTGCGGACCCGGCAGCCCGGACTCCGGGGTCCAGCCGCCGCGGGGCGGCAGCACCCCGGCCCACGGCGGGCCGGTCACCGCGGCCGGTACCCCGGCCGTCGCCGCCAACTCGTCGAGGGATTCAAGGAGTTCACCGGCGGAGACGGTCACGTCGAGGGTGACGTCGAGGCCGTTCTCGTAGGGCTTGGCGAGGCGCACCGCGCGGATGGCGAGGACCTCGAAGGACGGCGGCCGGCCGAAGACGGCGAGCGCCGTGCCGGACGCCTGAAGGCGGACGGCGGCGGCGCGGTCGTAGTGGAGCAGCCGGGAGAGGAAGGCCGCGAGATCCGCCGCCTCCCCTTCGTCGGCGAGGTGGAGGACCGTCATGCGGCGACGGCCTCGTCCTCGGCGTCGTCCCGGTATTCCTCCAGGAACTCGCGTTCCTCGGCGGTGATCCGGCGCGGGCGCTGTGCCTCGAAGTCGAACGGGACGACGACCGTGGCGGCCCGGACGTAGACCAGGTCGCCGTCCTTCACCTCGTAGGTGATGGTGAAGGACGCCGCCCTGATCTCCGTGATCCACAGCTCGATGTCCACGGGCGCGTGCCGGTGGACGAGCTGGCGTTTGTAGTCGATCTCGTGGCGCGACACCACCGACCCCTGCTGGAAGTCCTTGTCCGGGCGGAACAGGAAGTCGATACGGGCTTCCTCCAGGTAGCGGAGGAAGACCACGTTGTTCACGTGGCCGTACGCGTCCATGTCCGCCCAGCGCAGCGGGCAACGGTAGATGTGGCGCAAGAAGATCAGCCCCGGGTCAGCTTCTTGTAGGTGGCGCGGTGCGGACGCGCCGCGTCCGCACCGAGTCGCTCGACCTTGTTCTTCTCGTACGACTCGAAGTTGCCCTCGAACCAGTACCACTTCGACTCGCCCTCGTACGCGAGGATGTGCGTCGCGACCCGGTCCAGGAACCAGCGGTCGTGGGAGATGACCACGGCCGCGCCGGGGAACTCCAGCAGCGCGTTCTCCAGCGACGACAGGGTCTCCACGTCGAGGTCGTTGGTGGGCTCGTCGAGGAGCAGCAGGTTGCCGCCCTCCTTGAGGGTCAGCGCCAGGTTCAGGCGGTTGCGCTCACCACCGGAGAGGACACCCGCCGGCTTCTGCTGGTCCGGGCCCTTGAAGCCGAAGGCGGACACATAGGCCCGCGACGGCATCTCGACCTGGCCGACGTTGATGTAGTCGAGCTCGTCGGAGACGACGGCCCACAGCGACTTCTTGGGGTCGATGTTGGCGCGGCTCTGGTCGACGTAACTGATCTTGACGGTGTCGCCGACCTTGATGGAGCCGGAGTCCGGGGTCTCAAGGCCCTGGATCATCTTGAACAGCGTGGTCTTGCCCGCGCCGTTGGGGCCGATGACCCCGACGATGCCGTTACGCGGCAGCGTGAAGCTCAGGTCGTCGATGAGAACCTTGTCGCCGAACGCCTTGGAAAGGCTCTGGACCTCGACGACGATCGAGCCCAGCCGCGGGCCCGGCGGGATCTGGATCTCCTCGAAGTCCAGCTTCCGCATCTTGTCGGCCTCGGCTGCCATCTCCTCGTAACGGGCGAGACGCGCCTTGGACTTGGTCTGACGGCCCTTGGCGTTGGAGCGAACCCACTCCAACTCCTCCTTGAGCCGCTTCTGGCGCTTCTCGTCCTTGCGGCCCTCGACCTTGAGGCGGGTGGACTTCTTTTCGAGGTACGTGGAGTAGTTGCCCTCGTAGGGAATCGCACGGCCGCGGTCCAGTTCGAGGATCCACTCGGCGACGTTGTTCAGGAAGTACCGGTCGTGCGTTACGGCGACGACGGCGCCCGCGTACTTCGTGAGGTGCTGCTCCAGCCAGTTCACCGACTCGGCGTCGAGGTGGTTGGTGGGCTCGTCGAGGAGGAGCAGGTCCGGGGCCTCGATCAGCAGCTTGCAGAGCGCGACGCGGCGCTTCTCACCACCGGAGAGGTTGACGACCGGCCAGTCGCCGGGCGGGCAGCCCAGCGCGTCCATGGCCTGCTCCAGCTGCCCGTCGAGGTCCCAGGCGTTGGCGTGGTCCAGGTCTTCCTGGAGCTTGCCCATCTCGTCAAGGAGCGCGTCCGAGTAGTCGGTCGCCATCAGCTCGGCGACCTCGTTGAAGCGGTTGAGCTTGCCCATGATCTCGGCGGCGCCGTCCTGGACGTTCTCCAGGACCGTCTTGGTCTCGTCCAGCTCCGGCTCCTGCATGAGGATGCCGACGCTGAAACCGGGCGACAGGAACGCGTCGCCGTTCGAGGGCTGCTCAAGGCCCGCCATGATCTTGAGAACGGTGGACTTACCGGCACCGTTCGGCCCGACCACACCGATCTTCGCGCCGGGCAGGAAGCTCAGCGTCACGTCGTCAAGGATGACCTTGTCGCCGTGCGCCTTGCGCGTCTTGCGCATGGTGTAGATGTACTCAGCCAAGAGAAACCGTCCGGCAGCTTGAAATCTGGAGTGGGCAGACGTATCCATCTTGCCTGAGGTCCCGGCTTGGGTGGTAACCCGTTTGGTCGGGGGGCTGTGAGCTGGGGGTTCGGGAGTGACGCCCGGTGGATGAGCTGTCGCCGCGGGTCGTCGGTACGCCGATGAGCCCGCCCGGGCGCACCGTCCTCGGTCGATGTCGGTCATTCCGCCCCCGGGGCCCGTGGGGTGCAGTACGTGGTTCCGCGGGTCCGGGATCGGGTCGACCAGCGCTCCCCACGCGATGCCGGCCACCTCCACGACGATCCGCGGAACGGGACGATCGGCGGAACGGGTCGTCGGCCGTACCCGCCTGGCACGCGTCCCCGCGAGCCGCCCGGACGAAGGCCCGCCACGCGGCGGGCGCGAGCACGAACAGCACTCCGCTCACCCTCCCCGGCCGGGGACCACCCGCCCCCGCACGACCAGCAGGAGGTCCCTCCAGCCCGCCACGGCGCCGAGGGTCAGGCTCCCGACGCCCGCCACCCCGAGGACACTGGGCGACAGCTCATGCCGGGCTGTGCACGCACTCCGGGAGTCACGGCGGGCCCGGGCTGTCAGCCCTGTCCGGGCTTCCGGTCCCGCAGCAGGACCAGGGTCGTCGCGCCGATGCCGACCAGGCCGAGGGCGAGGACCGTGATCATCGGGGTGATGCCGGAGCCGCCCGTCTCCGCGAGGTTCGTGTCGACGGTGGTGCCGCCCACCGTCGCGGGGCTCGGTTCGCTGAGCGTCTGCGTCACGGCACCGCCCGCGTCGCTCTGCGTGCGGCAGTCGAGGACCCCGGTGAATCTCTTCTCGTAGCCGTTCGGCGCCGTGATCGTGAAGTCGTACGCCTGGTCCTCCTGGAGCGGGACCTTCACCGTCGCGGACTTCCCGGCGTCGATGCCGTGCTCGATACCCATCAGCTCGAAGGTGAACGTCTGGTCGCCCTGGTTGGTCGCGGTGATGTCCAGGGCGCCCTCGGCACAGTTCTTCTGCGCCGACAGTGCCGGTATGGCACCGGTCTCCGCCCAGTTCGCGCTCGCGGCGGCGGCGACCGTCGACTCGCTGGAACCGGCGAGGATCTGCGTCTGGCTCCTGCTCTCGGAGGTGAAGGCCCGGCCGACGGGCACGGTGGTGGAGGCCTGCACGGTCAGGTCGGCCGACCCGGCCCCGGCGTCCTCGGGCACGTCGAAGAACACCTGACTGCCGTCCACCGCCGACGTGACGGCCTTGCCGTCCTTGTCGACGATCCGGACCTTGGTGGTGGCGGCATCCGCGGGCGGTGTCACCGTCACCCCGGTCGCGTTGGTGTGCACGGTCACCGGGCCGAGCCGCTCACCGGGGTGCCCGGACACGGCGGGCGGGTCGAGGGTCAGCGAGGCCTTCGGCTCCGCCACGTTCCGCGCGCTCTTCTCCAGGTAGTCCGCGAGCTTCTCCGCCTGCGGGTCGACCGCGTCGACGTCGGCGCCGTCCGAGTAGCGCCAGATGGCCACCTGGGTGCCGGCCGCCGCGTCGCTCTCGGTCAGGCCCTTGGTGCCGGCCTTCGCGGAGAGCGCCGCGAGGTCGTTCACCTGCGGGTAGGAGTGCTGCAGGATCCAACTGATCCTGCCTGCGCTCTTGTTGGCGCCCAGCGAGGTGCCGCTCCACGCGGTCTCGTGGTACTTGGCGTCCCGCTGGGTGGGGTTGCGGAGGTCGACGCAGTACGTCTGCAGGGTGCCGCCGCCGTCCACGGACATCTCGAACAGGCCCGCGGAGACCTGCTGGTCGCCGCTGTCCCCGTGGATCACGGCGGCGCCGTACGTCTTGAGCCCGCCTATCGTCGCCGTCGCCCCGCCCTGGGTCTGCGGTGTCTCGTCGGCGACGGCCGGGCCGGCACCGGCCAGCACTCCGGCGGCGACGAGTCCGCACGCCCAGGTCGCGGCGACGAAGCGCGCAGCGCCTCGGCCGCGCAGGGACAGCGCGGAGAACACAGACAACGCAGGTGACACGGAATTCCCCTTCGAGCAGGACCCGTCGACGTGGGCGTGCGGTCCCACCAGCAGAATCAGAGCACCGGGAACTGTGCCCGAGCCATGCCCGGCATCCTAGGGACGCGGGCGCACCGCCTTCTCCAGTCGGGTCGTCCGATAACCGATCCGACTCGGAATCGTTATCCCCAAGATCGCCCGCGAGCAGGGCTTATCGACAAATCCACCGGGTCTTTCGGAGCGCATTCATCGATAAGCCGCAGTTCGATCAGCCGGGGGCATTCACTGACATCACGTCACCACGAGGCTTTCCGCGAGCTGTTGGTCGGAAAGCTGTCCGTCGGCGGAAACAGCGTCCTCGACGGAATCCGTGGAATCGGTGGAATCGGTGGTCGAGTCGGGCGAATCCCCCGTCGGTGTCTCCCAGTTGGGCTCGGGCCGGGGCGGAGAGGCCGCCGTCTCCTGCCTGTTGGCCCGGCGGAAGGCCGAGGTGCCGCGCGCCAGGTCGTGGCCGATCGCCATCGCGTCGATGTCCGCCGAGGCCCAGTTCGACTGTCCCTCGCGTGCCTCCGTCCGCACCTTGAGCCGGCCCTGGACGACGACGGGGTCGCCGACCGACAGCGACGCCGCCACGTTCGTGGCCAGTTGGCGGTTGGCCCACACCGTGAAGAAGCTGGTGTGGCCATCCGTCCACACGCTCTTCTCGCGGTCGAAGTACCGCGCGGTCACCGCCAGCCGGAACCGCGCCGACGGTCCCGCCGCCAGGTCCCGGTACATCGGCTGGGTCGCCACATTCCCGACCGCGCAGATCGTGGTGTCGTTCATCGCTCGTCCCTCCCTGACCCGGCCCCGCGGGGCCGAGCGGAAACGTGTACGGGCCCGTCCCGTACGGCTGCAGTCAGACTGCCTCCGCCGAGCCGGGCCCGCTGAGCGCTGTGGACCACCGCCCACCTGTGGAAAACCTCGTCACCCGGACGAGGGAACGACGTCCGGACCGTGACTCACCCGCCCACAGCGCCGCCGGTGTTCACCCGGCCCCGATGCCCGCCCCCGTGACCCGCGCGTACTGCTCCCGCACCTCCCGGTACCGCAGCAGTTCCGCCGCCAGCGGATCGAGCACCCGCGCCCGTCCGCATCCCGCCGCCGCCTCCCGCAATCGGCGTTCCGCGTCGAGGCCGTAGCGGCGGGCGGGGCCGCGGGCCGCCAGCCGGCAGCTCCACTCGACGAGCGGGCCGCCGATGATGCCGGCCACCATCAGGAGCACCGGCACGCCCAGGTTCGGTGCCATGAAGCCGATGATCTGGCCCACCAGCCAGATCCCGCCGACGACTTGGAGGATCGTCATGGACGCCTGCGCGAGGACGGCCGCCGGCCACCAGCCCGGCCGGGGCGGCCGTCCCACGGGCAGCCCGGCCCGCGCCGCCAGTTCGTCCAGGGCCTCGGGCAACCCCTGCGACCCGCGTACGGCCGCCTCGCGCACCGCCTGCGCCCACGGCGCCGGGAGCCCGCCGGAGGCCCGGTCGGCGACCGTACGGACCGCCTGTTCGACGCGCTGGCGTGCCGTGGCCTCCTCGTCCGCCTGGGCGCGGACCGGCAGTCGGCCGGTGATGGGTTCGCGCCGGTCGTTGTACCAGCGCCACAGCCGCAGCCAGGGCGTGCCGCAGGCGCGGTTGGCGTTGCGCAGCCAGGCGCGTTCGGCGGCCTCGCCCGCGGCGGTGGCGCCCACCGAGTCCGCGAGCCGCGCGGCGAACTCGTCCCGCGCCTCCTCGCTGAGCCCGGTGCGCCGCCCCGTGGCGTAGACGGGCCGCAGTCGCCACGCGGCGGCGTCCACATCGGCCGAGATCCGCCGTGCCGCGGCCCCGCGGTCCCCCACGAACTGGCCGAGAACCTCGCGCAGTTCGGGGATGCCGTCCCCGGTGAGCGCGGACAGGGAGAGCACGGTCGCGCCGGGTTCGCCGTACTCCCCCAGGGCGATGCCGTCCTCGTCCAGGAGCCGCCGCAGGTCGTCGAGGACCTGGTCGGCGGCCTCTCCGGGGAGCCGGTCGATCTGGTTGAGGACGACGAACATGACCTCCGCGTGGCCCGCCATCGGCCGCAGATAGCGCTCATGGAGGATCGCGTCGGCGTACTTCTCCGGGTCGACGACCCAGATGACCGCGTCGACGAGCGCGAGCACCCGGTCGACCTGTTCGCGGTGCGCGACGGCCGCCGAGTCGTGGTCGGGCAGGTCCACCAGGACGAGCCCGCGCAGCTGGGCCTCCATCTCGGCGCTCTGCAGGGGGCGTCGGCGCAGCCGTCCCGGGATGCCGAGCCGGTCGATGAGGGTGGCCGCGCCGTCGCTCCAGCTGCACGCGATGGGCGCGGCGGTGGTGGGCCGTCGTACGCCCGTCTCCGAAATGGCCACTCCGGCGAGCGCATTGAAGAGCTGCGACTTGCCGCTGCCGGTGGCGCCGGCGATGGCGACCACGGTGTGCTGCCCGGAGAGCCTGCGCCGCGCGGCGGCCTCGTCGAGCACCCGCCCCGCCTCCGCGAGGGTCCCGCTGTCGAGCCGGGTGCGGGAGAGCCCCACGAGTTCGCGCAGCGCGTCGAGACGGGACCGTAGCGGCCCGTCGTACGCCAACGGGGCCGGGACGTGCGCGGCTTGTGCGGCGTGCGCGCTGTGCGCGGCCTGCGCGCGGGAGGCCCTGATCTCCACGGCGGCGGCCTGCTGCGCCGCGGTGGTCTCGTTGACCCGCCGCGCGATCAGCCCGTCGTCCCAGGAACCGGTCGGTTCCTCGGGGTCCGCCGGATCCGCGGACGCCTTGGATTCCGTCCGGCCCGAGGTGTCGGCGTCGGCCCGCACGCGCGCGTGGTCGTCGGCGTCCTCCGGGGTACCCGCCTCCTCCGCAGCCTCTACGGGGAGGCCGTTCGCGGAGGCCGCCTCTGGATCGCCCTCTACGGAGGAGGCGTTCTCGGGGTGCTCGTCCTTGGCGGCGACCGCGTCCCCGGCGTGTGTGACGTGGTCCATCTCGTCCGTGTGGTCCTGGTCAGTGACGGCAGTCACCGGTCACCTCTCCTTCTGCAGTACGGACAGCGCGGCGATGAGTTCGGCCTGGGGTTCGGGGTGCACCTCAAGGGCGTCGAGCGGGGCGAGCCGTCGTTCGCGCTCGGTGTGCACGACCCGGTCCAGATGTTCGTTGAGCAGCCGCCCGGCCCGGTCGCGCAGCCGCAACGCGCCGTGGGCGCCGATCCGTTCGGCGAGCCCCTCGCCCGCGGACCGCGCCCTACGGCCGCCCAGCAGCGCGGTGGCGACCAGCGCGGCGACCACCTCGGGATCGGGCGCGATGCTCCGGTCGAGGTCGCTCACCTCCTCCTCGGCGTACTCCTCCAGCTCGCGCCGCCACCGCCGTACGGCCATCCCGATGCGGTGCTCGGCGCTCTCCGGCGACGGATCGCGCTCGGCGAGCTCTGGGGCGCCCGCGGCCGGTTCGCGGCGCCAGGCGTCGTCGACGCGCTCGTCGGCGGCCGTGACGGCGCACAGCAGCAGTGCGGCGAGGCTCTCGGCGAGGGCGTCGAGCAGTTCACCGGCGGAGCAGTCGAGCGGGAAGGCGCGCCAGCGCTTCAGCGCGTCCCCGGCGAGCACGGCCCCGGCCTGCAACCGCCCCCGCACCCGCGCGTGCTCGCTGTCGTACGCCCCGTCGACGGCGGCCGTGAGCCGGAGCGCGGCGGCGTACTGGGCGGCGGCGGCGCTGGCCAGTTCGGGCATCCGCGACTTGAGCGAGTCGAGGACGCCGTAGGCCGTGCGGGCCATCGCCTGGTGCCGGGCGCCGGGGTCCTGGGCCTGCTGCACGAGCCAGCTCCGCAGGGTCGCCACGGCACTGGCCGGAAGCAGCCCCCCGCCCCAGGCGGACTCGGGCAGTTCGGGCACCGTGAAGCGGGGTACGTCGCCGAGGCCGGCCTTGGCGAGCAGGGCGCCGTACTGCCGCGACACCTCGGACACCACCTGGTGGGGCACCCGGTCCAGCACGGTGACCAGGGTCGCGTTGTGCTCCTTGGCGGTGCGCAGCAGGTGCCAGGGCACGGCGTCGGCGTAGCGGGCGGCCGTGGTGACCATGACCCAGATGTCGGCGGCGCAGATCAACTCGGCGGCCAGCACCCGGTTGTCGGCCACCAGGGAGTCGATGTCGGGCGCGTCCAGGAGGGCGACTCCGCGCGGGAGGGTGTCGGCGGTCTCGATCCGCAGCACGCGCATACCGTCCTCACCGGGGAGGAGCAACTCGTCCCCCGGGTCCTGATGAGGCACCCACACGCGCGTGAGGTCGGGCAGCACCCGCATGCCGCTGAACCAGTGATGGTCCTCCGGGTGGCAGACGAGCACCGGTGTACGGGTCGTCGGCCGCAGCACGCCTGCCTCGCTGACCCGGCGCCCGACAAGGGAGTTGACGAGCGTCGACTTCCCCGCGCCGGTGGAGCCGCCGACCACGGCCAGCAGGGGTGCTTCGGGTTCTTTCAGGCGGGGCACCAGATAGTCGTCGAGCTGGGCGAGCAGTTCATCGCGATTGGCACGCGCGCGTGGAGCCCCCGCCAGGGGCAGCGGGAAGCGTGCGGCGGCGACACGGTCGCGCAGGGCGGAGAGTGCGTCGAGCAGCTGAGGCCGTACGTCCAAGGTCACCACATGTGAAGAATGCCCAATTTTGGGGGAATTCTGAAGCATATGAGCATGTCTGCGCGCCGACGGAACACAACGGACGGAAGGGATGACTGGGGCATGGGCACAGTCCAGGCATAACGAGTGCACAACACCCGTGGCGCCGGGCACCAAAAGCGATGCACGATTCGTACCTGCCTGCGATTATCAGGACCGCTTCACTGAACCTCCACATCGAGCCACGGAGGTGAAGCAACAGGGACAAGGACCCGGGAGCCCTATCCTTGTCCCCGGCAACGTCACGGACCGGCCCACACCCGGGCACACCACGACCGAGGCCACACACCCGGCCCCCGTAGCTCAGTGGATAGAGCAGGCGCCTTCTAAGCGCTTGGCCGCAGGTTCGAGTCCTGCCGGGGGCGCTTCGCGTACATCCCGTATCCGCCCTCCCCCTGGGAGGGCGTTTTTGCTGGTCAGGGGCATGATAGCGAGCGCGGGGTAGCGGTGACGTAAGGCCGGACCGACCCCCTGGTCACGAGGTCGACAGTCCGGTCGGGAGCAGTGTCGACGCGGCCTCTCCGCGGTCCACACGGCCCCACACGGCCCCACACCCTCCTTGAACAGGGCAAAACGGCATTCAGGCCGTCGCGGTGGTGCGAGGCGCTCCGGCCTTCGACCAGGTCGCCTGGCGGCGGCGGGCGGATCGGGGCGATGCTCCAGGACCGGATCCTGGTCGCACACAACGCCCGGTTCGACTACGACTTCCCGGCCTACGAGTTCACCCGCGCGCGAATGCGGCTGCCGGCGTCCCAGCGGCTCTGCACTTTGGCTTTAAATCGTCAGGTGGACCCGCCCACGAACGACATGAAACCGGGCACACTGGCCGCCCCCTACGACGTACCGCGGCAGCGCGCCCCCGATGCCCTCGACGCCCCCGATGCCCCCGACGCCCTCGACGACACCCGGGTACTCGCCGGCATCCTGCGCACCTCCCTGCGCGAGGCGGCACGGCTCAATCCGCCGTTGCCGCTGGTGAGTTGCCCACCTCCGCGCGGAATCCCAATTCACGCCGAAGCCGCCCAAGACGCCGTGCGCGTACCGCAGTCCGGGGCGGATGCCCCCCGGCGGCCCGCTGCGGCAGGGCATGAAGATCGCGATAACCAGTGAACCAGCTCTCGCCCGGGCGGAGTTGACCGACCGCGGCGTCGCCGACACCCGAGTCCACGAAGGCCCGCCGCGCGGCCACCCAGGGCGTACCGGTCATCGACGAGCCCACGTTCCTACGGCTGTTGGCGGCCATGCGGGGCGGAGCGGCGCACGAGGGGATGACGTCGCCCGCCTCAATCAAGCCGCCAACGACGGGAGTTCAGACCACCGAGCCCGAACCCACCCCGGCACCCGCCCCACCGCTCCCCGCTCCCCGCTCCCCGCTCCCCGCCAACGCACCACCCCCACCCACGACTTGACCACACCGACGCCGCCGCAGCCCGTACCCGCGTCGTCGAACTGGGCGATTCCGCAGCGGTCAACCTCTCCACCGGCGTCACCGACGTAGTCGTCCTGGCCAACGGCGAGCAGGACCGCCGCATGAGCCGCATCACGGCCCTCCAACTCCCCGCACACAAAGCGAATTGGCCCACTTCCCCGACGACCACCACCCCGGGCACAACACCGGTCCGCCCGAAGGAACCACACGTGATGCCAAGGAGCGGCGTCATCGACCTACCCACGCCATCCGACACACCCGCGCCAACACCGCACCCGCACCCGCACCCGAGTGGCACGTCACCGTCACCTGGTCTCCGCACCCCACCTGCGAGATCGACATCGTCGCCTTCATCCTCGACGACAACGAACAGGCCACCTTCGACGAGGACTTCATCTTCTACGGCACCCCCGAAAGCCCCGCCGGCGGAACGATCGGCGCGATCCAGATCGGCGCGCCCCCGGCACCAGCGGATCACCACTCGCCCGAGCCACCCTGGACGCCGCGACAACCGAACGCACCCTGCTCCTCGCGGAGTTCTACCGCAGCCGACCCCTCGGACAACCCGGAATCCATCCGGCCACGACCGGGGTACCGGGCACGCTCACCACACTGTGCCGCCGCCAGCGCTCCGCCCTGCGCCGCCCACGACACAGCCTCCCGGTGACGACCCCGATACGAAGCGGAATCACCCGTGCGAATCCCGTTCCGTACGCCCGTTCCGCCCGCCCGCTCCATCCCCCCTTCCCGCCACCACTTCCCACCCCCCTTCCCGCCCCCGTTTCCACCCGTGTTTCATCCCCGTTTCCGATACGCCCGGATGGATACGCAATGGTCAAGAATTGGCCCCGAACGCTTGTGGGATTTCACAAGGACGGCGGATCATTGGCCGAATCCCGCCCCTCTCCGTCCCCGCCTCATCCCCACCCCCGTCCCCATCCCCGTTAGTTCCCCCTCCTCCCGAACCCGCAGGAGCCCCGGTGGCCGCAGGTCAGATCGACTCCGAGCCGGCCGGTGCGTCGGCCGCAGCGCAGGTGGAGCGGCAGAAGCTGCGTAAGCACTTCGGCCGTTTCGACATCCTCTTCTTCCTCCTCTGCACGATCGTCGGCGTGGACACGATCGGCACGGTCGCCTCGTCCGGCGCCGAGGCGTTCACCTGGCTCATCATCCTGGCCGCGGTGTTCTTCATCCCCTCCGCGCTGCTGATCGCGGAGCTCGGCGCCGCGTTCCCCGAGGAGGGCGGCCCCTACATCTGGACCAGCCGCGCCTTCGGCCGCCTCGCGGGCGCGGTGAACAACTTCCTGTACTGGATCACCAACCCGGTCTGGCTCGGCGGCACCCTCGCCGTCTCCGCCGTCACGGCGTACACGACCTTCTTCAACGACGGCAAGGACCTCAGCACCCCCGCCTTCTACGTCTTCGCCCTCGTCTTCATCTGGGTCGGCGTCCTCGCCGCGATCCTCTCCTTCGACGTCGGCAAGTGGATCCCCACCATCGGCGCCTGGAGCCGCTTCGTCCTCCTGGGCCTGTTCACGATCACGGTCTTCATCTACGGCATCCAGCACGGCCTGCACGGTTTCGGCCTCGGCGACTTCTCCCCGACGTACGCGGGCTTCGTCGGCCTGGTCCCCGTCCTGATGTTCAACTACGTCGGCTTCGAACTGCCCAACACCGCCGGCGACGAGATGACCGACGCCCAGAAGGACGTCCCCTTCGCGATCTTCCGCAGCGCCGCCCTCGCCGTACTCCTCTACGCCCTCCCCATCCTCGGCATCCTGCTCGTCCTCCCGGTCAAGGCCATCACCGGCCTCGGCGGCTTCCTCGACGCGATCCGCCAGGTCTTCACCGTCTACGGCGGTGACGTGGCCGCCGACGGCACCGTCACCAGCAGCGGCGCCGGCACGGTCCTCGGGGACATCGCCGCGGTGCTGTTCATCCTCACGGTGCTGTCCTCCGGCGTCACCTGGGTCATGGGCTCCGACCGCGCCCTCGCCGTCTCCGGCTACGACGGCGCCGCGCCCCGCTTCCTCGGCGTCATCTCCAGCCGCTTCGGCACACCGGTCCGGGTCAACATCCTCAGCGGCCTGGTCTCCACCCTCGTCCTGGTCCTGGCCCACCAGCTCACCAACGGCAGCGCGGCGAAACTCTTCGGCGCCGTCCTCGGCCTCGCCGTATCCACCACGCTGGTCAGCTACCTGGGCATCTTCCCGGCCCTGGCGGTACTCCGCCGCAAGGCCCCGGACGTCCCCCGCCCCTACAAGGCGCCCTTCCCCCGCACCATCAGCACGGTCCTCACGGTGCTCATCCTGTTCGCCAGCATCCAGCTGATCGCCCCCGGACTCGGCGACCACTGGTTCGGCGCCGACTACCTCCCGGACGGCTGGACCCACGCCGAACGCTGGAAGTACCTGCTGACGGAGCTCGTACCGCTCCTCGCCTTCATGCTCCTCGGCGTCCTCTTCTGGGCCCTGGGCAAGCCGACCCGCACGGCCAACTCGCTCTCGCTCAGCAAGGAGTAGCGTTCCGGACGATCACCGGGAACCTACCCAAGGAACTACCGTGCCCCTGCGCTGTGTCGTCCTCGACGACTACCAGAACGCGGCGACCGAACTGGCCGACTGGTCGCCGCTCAAGGACACCGTGGAGGTCGTGAGCCTGCGCGAACACCTCGACGACGAGGGCGAGTTGGCCGCCGCCCTCGCCACCGCCGACATCGTCGTCACCCTGCGCGAACGCGTCCCCTTCCCCGCCTCGCTCCTCGCCCGGCTCCCCCGCCTGAAGCTGCTGATCGCCTCCGGTATGCGCAACTCCGTCATCGACTACACCGCCGCGAAGGCCCACGGCGTCACCGTGTGCGGTACGGCCAGCTCCTCGACCCCGCCCGTCGAACTGACCTGGGCGCTGCTGCTGGGCCTCGCCCGGGGAATCGTCGAGGAGGCCAACTCCCTGCGCGGCGGCGGCCCTTGGCAGCAGACGGTCGGCGCCGACCTGTACGGCCGTACCCTCGGACTGCTCGGGCTCGGCAAGATCGGCAGCCGTGTCGCACAGGTGGGCCTGGCCTTCGGCATGCGCGTCACGGCGTGGAGCCGGCACCTCACGCAAGAGCGCGCGGACGAGGTCGGCGTACAACTCGCCCCGTCCAAGGAGCAGTTGCTCGCGGACAGCGACTTCGTCTCGGTCCATCTCGCCCTCGGCGACCGCACCCGCGGTCTCCTCGGCCCCGCCGAACTCGCCCTCCTCAAGCCCACCGCGTATCTGATCAACACCTCGCGCGCGGCGATCGTCGACCAGGACGCCCTGCTCGCCGTCCTGCGCGAGGGCCGGATCGCCGGCGCCGGGATCGACGTCTTCGACAGCGAGCCCCTCCCCGCCGGCCACCCGATGCGCACGGCCCCGCGCCTGCTCGCGACACCCCACCTCGGGTATGTGTCGCGGGCCAACTACACGGCGTACTACGGCCAGGCCGTCGAGAACATCCAGGCCTACCTGGCGGGTTCACCCGTACGACAGCTGCCGTAGAACCCAGGGCCCGTACGACGGCTGCCGTCGAACCCGAGGCCCCTACGACGGCTGCCGTAGAACCCAGGGCCCGTACAACAGCTGCCGTCGAACCCGAGGCCCCTACGACGGCTGCCGTGGAAACAGCGGGTCACGCGGCTGTCGACAGCCGGTAGATTCCCGCGCTCCGGCGCAGGTGGTGGAGGTCCACCAGGTAGCGCCGGAGCGTCACATGGTCGACCTCGCCCTCGTCGCACCAGGCGCGCAGCTTCTCGTTGACGACGCGCTCGGGGTACTCCATACCGGGGGCGAAGGTCTGCTCGGCGATGTGCTGGAGGACGACCTGCTTGCGGGTCCACTGGGCGGGGAGGCGGATCAGCCGGCCGCCGCGGACGAAGGTCCGCAGGATCATGTCGGTGTGCTCGTCGCCGGTGGCCGGGCCGTCCTCGGCCGGCTCGTCGCCCTCGCGGGCCAGCTGCTTGAACAGGTCGTAGTCGACGCGGAGTTCACCGTCGTCCATGGTCTTCACCACGCCCTGTTCGCGCAGCCGCAGCAGGGCGACGGCCGTGCCCCTCGGGGTCAGGCCCGCCACTTCGGCGACCCGCTCGGAGGTCTCCGCGCCCAGGGCCACCGCCGCGAAGGCGCGCACCCGGTTCTCCTCGGCGAACAGACGGATCAGTTGGTCGGTTGCCATGTCCGGAGGCTAATGGACACCCGACCGCCGGGGGCAACGGTTTTCCGCCGTCGAACATCCGCGCCCGGCGCTCGAAGCCGTGTTCACAAAGGGTGATCCCCGCGTCGGCGCCGTTACCAGCCATGCGCCGCCGCGTTGAACTCCAAGTGCGGTGGCGAGTCCTGCCGTCGCACTCATCGAACCAAAGGAGAACGTGATGTCTCGCATCGCGAAGGCGGCCGTTGTCGCCCTCGGCACGGGTGCCGTGGCGCTCGGTGGCGCCGGCCTGGCCATGGCGGACGCGGGCGCGCAGGGTGCGGCCGTCGGTTCGCCCGGCGTCCTGTCGGGCAACGTCGTGCAGGTCCCGGTCCACATCCCGGTCAACGTCTGCGGCAACACCATCAGCGTGATCGGCCTGCTGAACCCGGCCTTCGGCAACACCTGCGCCAACGTGAGCGGCCACGGCCACCCCGGCCACCCCGGCCCGGGCTACGGCGGCAACGGCTACGGCCACTGATCCGACCGCACACTCCGACCGCACACGCGGACGGACGTACGTACGCGAAGAGCCCCGGCACCTCAGGCGCCGGGGCTCTCCCCGTGTCCGGACCGCCACGACCGGTCAGCCGTGGCGGTACACCGGCGTCACGCGTACCGGTAGATCGCGCTGACGTCCTCCAGTTGCTCCGGCGTCACGTCCCACGGCGGCATCCGCTCCTGCCGTGCCACGACCCGCCCCTCCTGGTCGTCGCCCGCGCCCGGCGGCTTCGCCGGAAGGTAGCGGGCGCCGCGGTGCCTGCTCTGCCAGCGCGACCACTGCAGGTCGACGAAGGCGTGGTGCAGCCAGAACACCGGGTCGTTGACGGACGCGCCGCCGAGCATCACGCCCCCGACCCACTTGTGGACCCGGTTGTGGTTGCGCCAGGACGCGCTGCCCGACCCGGTGCCCCATCCTTCGAGCCGGTTGCGGAACCCCGTGCGGCAGGTCGAGTCCCAGGGCGAGATGTCGTAGACCGGATCGGCGAGCGCTCCGTCCAGGTCGCTCTTCGTCGGCAGCGCGATCGGGGCGCCGGCCCGGCCCAAGTCCCTTGTGAGGTACGGCTCGTCGGTGATGTTCTCGGTGATCTTCCACTTGCCCGCCGCGTAGGCGAACGGCCCGGTCGTCACCTGGTGGTCGGAGCGCCGCCCGGTGCCGCCGAGCAGGTCCTTGGTCCAGGGCGTGGCGGTCGCGCTGCGCTCGCGCGTCCAGTCCCAATAGGGCACCGTCACCGAGGAGTCGACCCGGCGCAGCGCCCGCTCCAGGTCCAGCAGGAACTGCCGGTGCCAGGGCAGGAAGGAGGGCGCCATGTGCGCGGAGCGCAGTCCGTACTCCCCGTCCGGCACGAAGTACTCGATGTGCGTGCGCACGAACTCGTCGTACTCGCCCCGCCGTTTGACCTCCAGCAGCGCCGCCACGAACCGCCGCCTCTCGGCGCTCGTGAGTGTGCTGACGTCCTTACGCGTGTACGCCATGGTCTCCCCCCATGTGCATCTGCTCCATCGGCCCGTCCGCCTCGCGCAACTCCCGGCCGGGGCTCAGTTCGTCGACGGCCGCGCGGGTCGCCTCCAGGGCGGTGGGATACGACCGGTAGTGGTCGACCATGCTCAGCCAGGTGCCGTCCGCGCGCCGCATCAGATGCAGCGGCCGGCCGTCCACCGTGACCTGCCACCCGTCCTTCAGCACACCGTGGATACGGCGGCCCCGGTACGTCTCGTCGAAGGCGGTGTCCCCGGGGTCCTCGCCGGAGCGCGTGGGCCGCGAGGCCGCGACGACGGGCACGAGGGCCACGGCCAGCACGGCACCGAACACCCCGCGCAACGCCTCCCGCCGCGTCCTGCGCACCGCACCGGGTCTGACCGGCTCCCGGCCCACGGGTACTCCACCGACGCTCACGCTCATGGCCCAACTCCCTCGTCCGTACGGTTCGTTCGAGGGGCTAACCGTCCGGTGGCCCGTGCGGTCACCGTCCGGAAGGCCATGACAAACGGAAGGGCCCGGGTCGCACCACCCGGGCCCTCATCCGTTCCGGCCCTACGGCCGCCTTCGTTCTTCCCGCGCTACGGCCTAGAGGCCGGCGCCCGTGACCAGGTCCGCGCCCGGCACGGTCTGCAGCACCGGGGCCAGGACGCCCAGTTGGGGCGCCTTCAGGTCCGGGAGGCCGAAGTTGTCGGGGTTGGGCGGGGTCAGCGGCACGTCCAGCGCCAGGCCCGGGGCCATCGTGCGCAGGTCGGAGGCCGGCGTGCTGACGCCGACGTGGTCGAAGCCGTCGCCGAGGACGTGCGGCAGCGGAGCTCGCAGGCCGAGGCCGGGCAGCCCGCCGTGGACCGGGAGTTGGGGCACGGCCCGCTCCGGGATGAGCCGGCCCTCGACGTACCGCGGGCCCTCGGGCGAGCCCGGCATGGGCACGGGCACCTCCCCGCCCAGCTTGGGGAGTTCCATGCCGAGGGCACTCTCCGCACCCTCAAGCGGCACGGGCACGGGGACCGTGCCGATCGCGGCGGCGGGGGTCGCGACGGCGGCGCCGGTCGCGGCCGCCACGGCCGTGATGACGGCGGCGATGGTTCCTCGGGTGGTCGACTTCATGGAGTGCGGTCCCTTTCGGAATTCGGAGGCTCTGCGTGCTGACCGGGTAACGAGGCCGGGCAGCGCATCAGTTCAAGATTCCCCCGGGTGCCGTAGTAGTCAGCTTTCCGGAATTCCCGCCGACGGGCCGGGATCCGCTTCCCGTCAGCGGGCCGGAACCGGCAATTCCCGCCCGCTGTCCGGTCGTTCAGCCGCGCAGGCTGCGGGCGGGCAGGATGATGTGCGCGGCGGCGTTGAGGGTGTCCTCGGAGCCGGCGAACTCGGCCAGCGCCTCGGGGGTGACGGGCTTGCCCGGCTCGGCCTCGGGCCAGGGGCGGGTGGTGAACACGAGGTAGGCGAAGCCGCGTTCGCCGACCGCCGCGAGCCACTCGGGCGGCGGCACGCACTGGGCGTTGAGCTGCGGCATGTTGAGGACGGCCTGCCCGGACTCGACGAGCATCGTGATCGGCAGGCTGGGCTTGGTGGCGCCGTCGACGACGTTGCCGCCGACCGGGAGCCCGTTGTCGGTCAGCAGCCGTTCCACGGCGGCGCTGGCGGCCTCGGGGCCGTCCGCGGCGTCGCCCAGGGTGTAGGCGAGGAGATAGGGCATGTCCCCGTCGGGGGCCTCGCCGCTCCACGCCAGGACGACGAGGGTGCCGAGGTCGGCGACGCGGAAGGGGCGCGTTTCGCTTGAGGTTGAGGTCACCGCGCGACCTTATCGACGGGCCGGAAGGCCACCGGCCGCGTTCTCACCCGTCCGGCCGATGGCGCGGGCACCCCGCCACACGAACGAGGGACGCCTCGCGACGCCCCTCGAACACCACCGGCGGGACTCAGCTCTGCAGCGGCAGACCGCCGAGGAGCGGGTTGTGCTGGTTCAGCGCGGCGGTCGCACCCTTGAGGGTGTTGAGCGCGGAGCCCTTGTTCTCGGTGTCGAGCGCGTCCGACTGGTGCTGGAGCGGCATCACGTCGGCGGGCTGGAGCTGACCACTGGTGAGGGTGTTGACGGCGCCGGTGAGGCTGGTGGGCGTCACGTCGGCGGGGCTGTAGGCGAACGCGGGCGCGGCGGCACCGGCGATGGCGAGGGACCCGGCAACGACAGCGGCAGCCTTCAGGGACTTCATCGTGTTCCTTTCTTCGGCAACTCATGTCACCAGAGCGAATTCTGTCGCCGTGTGTAACGAGTTCCGGCCGGGGCGGAAACCCCGTGCGCAGAAACTTTCTGCTGCCCACCCGAATGCGGCGTGTGTCTCATCGGCGTTTCCCATCCTCATATGAAAAGGCCGTACAGCGGAAAAGGCCGCCGGGCCGACCCCCGGAAAGGGACCGACCCGACGGCCGTTCTGCGACTGCTCTACGGCTGTTCTACGACTGCTCTACGGCTGCTCGCGTCAGACGCCGGGAACCGCCGGCACCGCGGGCACCGCCGGAAGCGCGGGCACCGCCGGAAGCGCGGACGTCGACGGCAACGACGGCAGCGCGGGCAGACCGGGCAGGCTCGGTGCGGGCAGACCGCCGCCGAGCAGCGTGGCCGCGACCACGTTGACGAGGCCGGTCACGACACCGGTGACCGCCGGGACGACGCCGGCGACATCGCCGGAGGTGACCGCCGCGAGCAGCGTGGTGACCGCCTTCTGCAGGGAGGCGAGGGCGTCACCGGCGAGGTCGGCGGGCGCCTTGGAGTCGTCGGCGCTCTTGAGCGAGGGCAGCGCGGGCACGGCGGGAACCGCGGGCGCGGCGGGCACGGCAGGCGCCGCGGGGACCGCCGGAACCGCCGGTGCGGCCGGGACCGCCGCGGTGATCTTGGCGACGGCCGCGGTGACGGCGTCGCCCAGCGACTTCGCCTGGTCGGCGGAGAGCTGGCCGTTGTCGGCCTTGAGCGCCTGCTTCAGCAGGTCGGTGACGGGGGTGAGCACGCTGCCGAGGTCGCCGAGGCTCTTGACCGGGGCGAGCAGGGTGTCGGCGTTGGGGACCGGCGCGCTCGACGCGGCGTGGACGTGCTTCCGCGCCGAGTCGTTGTCGGCGGCGACGGCCGCGGGGCCGGCGATCCCGATCAGGACGGTGGCACAGAGCACGGAGGACGCGACGCGCCGTGCGGGCAGACCACGCATGGGTGTTTCCTTTCGGTGGTGCTTCGGATCTTGAGCCCACCGTGAAAGCGCTCACCACCATCTGCAACCGGTCGGACGCGTCGGGTGACCGTCCGTCAGCCGTACGGTCGACGTCGTGCCTGGTGAGGGCCATGTCAAGACCGAAGCGCCGGACCGGGACCGCTACCGCCCATTCGGGGCAACACCGCCGAACGCCGACCGGCCGTCCCCCCGTGGAGACCCCACGGGAGAACGGCCGGACGAAGTGATGCGCGCGGACGTCAGCCGTTGACGCAGGTGTTGCCGAAGGCCGGGTTCAGCAGGCCGATCACGTTGATGGTGTTGCCACAGACGTTGACCGGGATGTGGACCGGAACCTGGACGACGTTGCCGGACAGCACGCCCGGGGAGTGGGCGGCCGCGCCGTGCGCGTCGCTGTCGGCGGCGGCGATGCCGGCGGTGCCCGCCATGGCGGCGGCGGCAACGGAGGTCAGGACCAGGCCCTTCGCGATACGCGACATGGAGAGGTGCTCCTTGGGGTTGAAACAAACATCCGGGCGGGGATGCCCGGCGCTGTGTCAACGCGCGGCACCCAAAGGGGTTGTGCCGCCAATGGGGTGATCTCCCAGAGGGCCCAACTTCACCATTCCGACACACTTGTTGCGTTTCGACGGATTAATCCGGACAGCCACTACAGTTGCGCACCTCCCGAAGTACCCCTATAGCCATCACATCGCACATAGGGGCCGTACTTCCCGAAAGGGCACCTCCGGTCATGCGCAATTCCCTGGGTCCATTGCTGCGCCGGGCGTCGACGGGCGCTCTCGCCCTCGTCACGATCTGGGCCCCGGCCGCCTCCGGAGCACCCGCCCCGCCCGCCGAGGCGACGCGCGTCCCCTTCGCCCAGCGCTTTTCCGCGCTCCAGCACGGCGGCATCGTCCGCGCGGCCAACACCTCCGTCAACTGCCGTACGAACTCGGCCGCGTGCCCGGCCGTACGAGAAGGACAGGCGGCGGTCAACAGCGACTTCGACATGTTCTACGTCGACGTCGACAGCGACCCGAACACCTACAACTCCTCCCGCGCGGAGGTCCGGCTGCCCGAGGGCGCCCGGGCCACGTACGCGCGCCTGTACTGGGGCGGCAACCTCCGCGTCGGCGAGCAGAAGCCGCCCAAGGACAACGGTCGGGTGCTGATCGCGGAGCCCGGCGGCGACTACAAGGCGGTGCTCGCGGACACGGTCGTCGGACACCGGGTGGCGGGCGGCGCGGACGCGTTCCAGGCGTCTGCGGACGTCACCGAGCTGGTCCGGGAGAGTGGTTCGGGCCTCTACACCGTGGCCCAGATCAACACGGCGATGGGCAGGTCCGCGGCCGGTGCCTGGGGCGGCTGGACGCTCGTCGTGGCGTACGAGAAGCCGCAGGAGCCGCTGCGCCGGCTGGAGCTGTGGGACGGCTTCGGCGCGCTGGACTCCCGTACCGGCGCGGAGATCCGGATGCGCGGGGTGCGTGTGCCCGCGCACGCCGGGGGACGCGCGGGCGTGGTGGCGTACGACGGGGATCGCGGCCGCACCGGGGATTCGCTCACCCTCTCGACCGGTCGTACGAACGCCACCGCGCTCGGTGACGGCGCCAACCCCCGTGACGACGTGCTGAATTCCACGATCAGCGACCCGGCGGCGGCGCCTTCGGAGCGTGCGCCCGCGTATGCGAACACGCTCGGCTACGACTCCGATGTGTTCGATCTCGGCAAGGCGCTGCGTCCCGGCGGTGACCAGCTGGCCTTCCGGCTCGTTTCCCACCGGGACGCGGCGTGGTTCGGGGCGCTCTTCGTCGCCGTCGACGCCCAGCAGTGAGGCGCGTTCCCGCCCGCAGTCCCGAGCGCCACCCGTGAGCGAGGAAACCGCGCAATGCACCAGCCAGCAACCGACACTCGGCCACGGGTCCTGCACCTCGCCCAGCCCGTGGACGCCGGGGTCGCCCGTGTCGTCATCGATCTGACGCGGGCCCAGCTCGCGTCCGGCCTGCACGTCACGGTCGCCTGCCCCGCCGGCGGCAGCCTCGCGGACGGGGTCCGGGCGCTCGGCGCCGACGTACGCCGGTGGGAGGCGACCCGGTCGCCCGGACCGGCGCTCGTCTCCGAGGTACGGCGGCTCGCCCGGGTGGTCGCGGAGGTGCGGCCCGATCTCGTGCACGCGCACAGCGCGAAGGCCGGTCTGGCCGGACGTCTTGCCGTGCGGGGGCGGATCCCGACCGTGTTCCAGCCGCACGCCTGGTCGTTCGAGGCGGTCGGCGGGGTCACCGCCGCGCTCGCCGTCGGCTGGGAGCGCTGGGGCGCGCGGTGGGCCACCCGGACGGTGTGCGTGAGCGAGGCGGAGCGTACGACCGGGCTGCGGGCCGGGGTCCGGGGCCGCTGGAGCGTGATCCCCAACGGGATCGACACCGAGCGCTTCCACCCCGCGGCCGTGGACACCGTACGGGCCGGCATCGAGCAGCTCGCCGGGGTCGATCCGGCGGCGCCGCTGGTGGTGTGCGTGGGGCGGCTGTGCCGGCAGAAGGGCCAGGACGTCTTGCTGACGGCGTGGGACGAGGTGGTCCGGCGGGTGCCGAAGGCCCGGCTGGTGCTCGTCGGCGACGGCCCCGACCGGGCCGCACTACGCCAACTCGCCCCGGATTCCGTGCTGTTCGCGGGTGCCGTCCCCGATGCCGTGCCCTGGTACCAGGCCGCCGACCTGGTGGTCCTGCCCTCGCGCTGGGAGGGCATGGCGCTCGCCCCGCTGGAGGCGATGGCCTGCGGGCGACCCGTCGTCGTCACCGATGTCGCGGGCGCCCGCGAGAGCCTGCCCCCCGCTCTCGCCCCGCACGCCGGAGAGGCGCGCCGGTGTCGAGAGCCCGAGCGCGCGGAGGCGCGAAGCGCTGAGCACGGTCGGGCTCTCGACACCGGCTTGAGCGCCTCGGAGGCGGGCCAATGGAAGAGGTGCCTGGTCCCGGCCGAGAACCCGGCGGTGCTGTCCGGGGCCGTCGCCGAGCTGCTGCTCGACCCGCTGCTGCGCGAGTCCCTCGGCCACCAGGGACGCCGGTACGTCCAGTCCACGCACGACGTGCGGCACTCCGCCGAGGCGGTCGCGGAGGTCTATCGCGATCTCCTCGGCGGCAAACCCGTCGTGCCCACCGAGTGCAGGGAGTCCATCCACTCGTGACTGCGGAAAGCACCGTCCCCTCCCCCGGCGGACAGCCACGGGACCACGGATTCTCGAACGTCTCGGTCATCCCACGCCGCACCGGCGGCGGTTTCCGGTTCCCGGTCCGCCGCCCGCCCGCGCGGCCGACCTCCCCGTTGCCGCTGCTCGGCGCGGATCTCACCGCCGCGCTGGTGGGCGCCCTCGCGCTCACCGGCGGTCAGCGCAGACCGCTGCTGGTGGCCCTGCTGATCGCCGGGTCGATACTGCTGCGCCCGCAGCTGCCCCGGGCCGTACCGCGCGTCCTCGACGAACTGCCCGCCGTCTGCGGCCGGATCGCCGTCGCCTGGCTCGCCCTCGGCACCCTCACCGCGGCCTACGCCCCCGACCGCGCGCTCTCCCCGCGTACCCTGCTCCTGGGCTTCGCCCTTCAGTCGGCGGCGAGTTGCGTGGCCCGCGGCGCGGTGCACCGGCGCCGCCGCAAGGCACTCGTCAACCACCCCCGCACCGCCCTGGTGATCGGCCCGGCGGCGACCGCGCAACGCGTGGCGGCGGCGGTGCTACGGCATCCGAAGTGCGGGATCGAGCCGGTCGGCATCGTCGCCGAACACCCGGACGGCTCCGAGGGGTTGCCGGTCCTGACCACCGGCGAGGAGGTCGAGCGGGCCCTCATCCAGAACGGCGTCCGCGCCGTCCTCACCGTGCATCCCTCGGTACGGTCCGAACGCGGGCCGCTGCTACGGGCGTTGGCGGAGTCGGGCTGCGCGGTCTGGGAGGTCGACGCCGACTCCCCCTCGTACGAGATGCGCGACCAGCTCGCCGGATTCGCCTGCCGCAGGCTGGAGTTGGGGTCGCGCCACCCCGGCAGCTTCGGCAAGCGGGCCCTGGACGTACTGGCGTCCGGCGCCCTGCTCCTCCTGGTCAGCCCCTTGCTGCTGGTGTGCGCGATGGTCCTCCGTCTCACCGACGGGCGCGGTGTCGTCTTCCACCAGGAGCGCATCGGCAAGGACGGGCGCCCCTTCACCCTGCTGAAGTTCCGCACGCACCGCCCGGTCGACGAGCACGAGGCGGCGACCCGCTGGAACATCGCGCGCGAGCCGCAGATGAGCCGCTTCTGCCGCTTCCTGCGCCAGACCTCGCTGGACGAACTGCTCCAGCTCTGGAACGTGTTCCGGGGCGACATGAGCCTGGTCGGCCCGCGCCCCGAACGCCCGTACTTCGTCGCGCAGTTCAGCCAGACCTACCCCGGTTACGCGGCCCGCCACCGGATGCAGACCGGCATCACCGGCCTCGCCCAGATCCACGGGCTGCGCGGCGACACCTCGATCGAGGACCGCTGCCGGTTCGACAACGCGTACATCGACAACTGGTCGCTGTGGCAGGACATCTGCATCCTGGCCCGCACGGTGACCGCGCTCGTACGTCCGACCGGGAGCTGAGCCGTGAACCACCGAGTCCGCATGAACGCCCCTGTCCCGCCCGTACGTCCGACGGGGAGCTGAACCGTGCCGCGCCGCGTCCGCATGTTCGCCCCCGTCCTCCCGGTCATCGCCGTGATCGCCCTGCTCGGCCTGCCGCTCACCCCGGGCGAGGGCGGCGCCGGCCCAGCCGACGCGGTCTCCGGCCTCGTCGTGCTGTACTGCGGCATCCGGCTCCTCCGCGACCGCAGCCGCCCCCTGACCCCAACTGCCGTAGCGGTCATGGGACTTCCGGTCCTGGGCCTGTCGATCGCCGCGATGGGCGCGTCCACACCGGGCGCGGGCCTGAGCGGCCTGGGCCGCTACCTCCAGATCTTCGTACTGGTCCCCGCGGCAGTCGTCCTCCTGATCCGCGACCGCCGCGACTTCCGCCTCCTGGCCTGGTCGTTCGTGTCCCTCGCGCTGTGGCAGGGGGCGATCGGCGTCAAGCAGTACGTCACCGCGACCGGCGCCTCGTACCAGGGCGAGGACATCCGCGCGGTGGGCACCTTCGGCCCGACCGACGTGATGGGCATGGCGACGGTCGTCTCCTTCGGCCTGATCTGCGCGCTGGCCCTGGCCCTGGGCCGAAATGACGCACGGCAGAAGGCAGTTGCCGCCGCCTGCGCCTTCGCCCTGCTGATCCCCCTGGCCCTCTCCTTCAGCCGAGGCGCGTGGATCGCGACGGCGGCGACCTGCGCGATCCAACTGGCCCTGGCCGGCCTGCGCCGCGCCCTGAAGGTGGTCGCGGCGGTAGCAGCGGCGGGCGTGGTCCTCGTCGGCGGCTTCGGCGTCGGTACGGCGATGCTCCAGGAGCGCATCGACAGCATCACCCAAGTCACCGACGCCCCCGACCAGTCGGTGATCGACCGCTACACGATGTGGGCGGCGGCGACGGCGATGTGGCGCGAACACCCGCTGACCGGCGTCGGCTTAAAGGGCTTCCCCGAACACCGGGACGGCAACGCCTCGTTGGCATTGTCCTCAGGCAGCGACACGGAGGGCGCAGGCGCCGCCTTCCTCAAACAACCTCTCCTCTCCCCCCACAACATGTACCTCCTGGTCCTCAGCGAACAGGGCCTCCTCGGCCTCCTCACCCTGGCAGGCAGCTGGCTGGCCCTTCTGGTCTGCGCGCTGCGGGGCCTGATCCGGGTCCACCGCACCAAACTCCCGGGTCTGGACTGCGCGTTGGTCTCCACCGGTCTCCTCATCTGGCAACTGATCGACTTCATGTACGCGGACATCGGCGGCCCGTCAACGGTCCTGACGGCGGTGGTCTTCGGCTTGGTGGCGTGGTGGTCACTGGTGGGAGCGAACGAGGAGAAGCGGCCTACGGCGGCAGCTCCGGTGCAGGTGGCCCACCCAGAGGCCGTGCCCCAATGACGGTAAAGCCTCCAACACAGCCCAGCACCAACCCCCTAAAGGGGCGCGGGGAACTGCGCGCCCAGCCCCAACGGCGCGGCACCCAAACAACAACCGACACGCCCCCCCTGCTGCCCCCAGCCCGCACCTCCGAAGACACCCCGGCCCCAGAATCCCGCGGCTTTCTGGCCAAAGCCGCCCTGATCACCGCCGTCCTCTCCCTCACCGGCTCCCTCCTGGGCCTCGCCAGAGACCAGGCCCTGGCCCGCCTCTTCGGCGCCGGCAGCGAAACAGACGCCTTCCTCATCGCCTGGACGATCCCGGAATTCGCCGCCACCCTCCTGATCGAGGACGGCCTCGCCTTCGCCCTGATCCCGGCCTTCAGCATGGCCCTGGCCCGCAGAGCCCAAGGCGCCCCCGGCGACCCGGTCCGCTCCCTGGTCGCCACCACCCTCCCCCGCCTGACCCTGGCCTTCATCGCGGTATCGGCCCTGCTCATCGGCACAGCCCCCTACCTGGTCGAAGCCCTGGCCCCCGGCCTGCCGAACCCCGCCCTGGCCATCAGCTGCACCCGCCTCACCGCCACCTGCGTCCTCAGCTTCGGCCTCGCCGGCTACTGCAGCGCGGCCCTCCGCGCCCACCGCCGCTTCGTAGCCCCGGCGGCGATCTACGTGGCGTACAACATCGGCATCATCGCCGGGATGTACGCCTTCGGCGCCCACTGGGGCGTCCGCTCGGCGGCCCTCGGCGTGGCCGGCGGCGGCGTCCTGATGGTGCTGACCCAACTCCCCGCGCTGTGGCGGCAGTTGACGAGCCACAAGCCCACCACCCCGGACGCGGGCCCCGCCGAGGCCCGCCCGATGAACCTCGCCCTGATGGCCACCGTGCTGCTCTTCGCGCTGTGCCGCCAGTCCCAGGTCCTCATCGAGCGCTTCCTCGCCTCGCACCTCCCCGCCGGCGCCATCTCGCATCTGAACTACGCGCAGAAGGTCGCCCAGATGCCGATGGTGCTCTCGCTGATGCTGTGCACGGTCACCTTCCCGGTGGTCGCGCGGGCACTGGCCGAGGGCGACACGGAGAAGGCCCGCGACCGCGTGGAGCGCGACCTCGCCCTCGCCGCCTGTCTGGTGCTGCTCGGCGCCGCCGTGGTGATCGCCTGCGCCCCGCAGATCATCCAACTCCTCTTCCAGCGCGGCGCGTTCACCGTCCACGACACCGCCGCCACGGCGGGCGTGATGCGCGTGTACGCCTTCGGGCTGCTCGGCCAGACCCTGGTCGGCGTCCTGGTCCGCTCCTACTTCTCGGCGGGCCGCCCCACCTGGTACCCGGTCGGCGCGATGGCCGCCGGCATCGTCGTGACCACCTGGATCGGCGTCTGGACGGTCGGCCCCTGGGGCGTCATCGGTATCGCCGTCGCCAACGCCACCGGCATCACCTTCACCGCCCTGCTCCTGCTCTACGGGTCGGGCCCGCGCAGTGTCCCGCTCCGCACCCGGCAGGTCCTGATCGAGCTGAGCCGGCCGGTGCGCGCGGCCGTGGTCGCGACGATCGCGGGGGCGTTCGTCGCCCACGCGCTGCCCTCGCCGCTGCTCGGTCTCACCGTCGGCTGCACGACCGTCACCGTCGTCTTCGTCCTGCTCGGCTGGGCCCTGGGCGCCCAGGGCTTCGCACCCGCACTGGAATCCGTACGCTCGATCACACGAAGGCTCATCCATGGCCGCTCCCGTTGATTCCCCGACCACCGGCAGACGCGTCACGGGCCCGGTCCCGTGGGTGGCGATGTACCACTCCGTGGGCGACTGCTCCGACGACCCCTATCGCATCACGGTCACCCCCGACCGCCTTGAGCAGCAGCTGAGTTGGCTGCGCCGACGTGGTCTGCGGGGCGTGTCCATGGCCGACCTGCTGGCCGCCCGCGCCCGGGGCGAGGGCCACGGCCTGGTCGGTCTCACCTTCGACGACGGCTACGCCGACTTCGTCACCAACGCCCTTCCCCTGCTGGCCCGTCGGGACTGCGGCGCCACCCTCTTCGTCCTCCCCGGCAGGCTCGGCGGCGACAACGCCTGGGACCCACAGGGCCCGCGCAAACCCCTCCTCACCGCCGACGGCATCCGCCGAGCGGCCGCCGAGGGCGTGGAGATCGGCTCCCACGGCCTGACCCACGTCGACCTGACCAAGGCGGACGACGCCACCCTGCGCGCCGAGGTCGCCGAAAGCCGTTCCCGGCTAAAGGAGTTGGTCAACTCCCCCGTCGACGGCTTCTGTTACCCCTACGGCACGATCGACGCCCGCGCCATGGACGCCGTCCGCGAGGCCGGTTACGCCTACGCCTGCGCCATCGACCCCGGCGACCTCAACGGCCCGCACGCCCTCCCCCGCGTCCACATCGGCCAGAACGACACCGCCGTACGCCTCTTCCTCAAGTACCGGCTGCACCGCCTGCGCCGGCGTCCGGTGGAGGGGCTCGCATGAGGGCCCTGCACATCATCACCGGGCTCGGCGTCGGCGGCGCCGAGCAGCAACTGCGGCTGCTGATCCGGCACTTGCCGGTCGACTGCGACGTCGTGACGCTCACCAACCCGGGCGCGGTCGCCGACGGCCTGACCGCCGACGGGGTACGCGTCCTCCACCTCGGCATGACCGGCAACCGCGACCTCGCCGCCCTCCCCCGTCTGGTCGGAATCATCCGCACCGGCCGCTACGACCTCGTCCACACCCACCTCTACCGCGCCTGCGTCTACGGCCGGCTCGCCGCCCGGATCGCGGGCGTGAAGGCGGTCGTCGCCACCGAACACTCCCTGGGCGACTCGCAGATGGAGGGCCGGGACCTCAGCACCGGGGTCCGCGCCCTGTACCTCGCCAGCGAGCGCCTGGGCCGCTCCACGGTCGCCGTCTCCCCCACGGTCGCCGAACGCCTGAAGCGCTGGGGCGTGCCGGGCCCGCGCATCGAAGTGGTCCCGAACGGCATCGACCTGGCCCGCTTCCGCTTCGACCCGGCGCAGCGCCTGCGCACCCGACAGCGGCTCGGCCTGCCCGAGGGCGCGTACGTCGTCGGCGGCATCGGCCGCCTCGCCGCCGGGAAACGCTTCGACGTCCTGGTCCGCGCCCTGGCCCAACTCCCGGACGACTACTGGCTGTTGCTGGTAGGCGGCGGCACCGAGGAGAACCTCCTGCGCCGTACGGCCCACGACTACGGGGTCGCCGACCGGGTGCTGTTCACCGGCGAACGCCCCTACACACCCGACGGCTCACCGGGCCCCGACCTGCCCTCCCTCACCGCCGCGATGGACCTGCTCGCGTCACCGTCCCCCGAGGAGGCCTTCGGTCTGGCGGTCGTAGAGGGTCTGGCGTCCGGGCTGCCCGTGCTCTACGCCTCCTGTCCCGCCATCGAGGACCTCCCCCCGCAGGCCGCGTCCGGCGCCCGGCGGGTGCAGGGCGGCCCCGAGGTCTTCGCCCGCGCGCTGGCGGCGGCCCGCGCGCGGGGCCCGCGTCCGCGCACCGCACCGGACGCCGCCCACCACTACTGCATCACCCGCAGCGCCGCCCAACTCATGGACGTGTACGCGGCCGCGGTCTCCACCTCGTCGCCGTCCTCCGCACCCCAGGGAGCCAGTTCCTCATGACCGAGATCCGACAGCACCTCCCCCTCAGCCGCGCGAAAGCCCTCCCGGCCTGGTCCCTCCTCGCGGCCGGCGCCGTGACCGGCGGCCTGCTCGGCGGCGCTTACGGCGTCGTCAAGACCCCGACGTACACGGCCACCAGCTACGTCATCGCCGTCCCCACCGACAAGGCCGACTCCTCGACCGCGCTCGGTTTCGCGCAGGCCTACGGCCGGGTCGCCACGCAGCTCGCGGTGCTCGGGGACGCGCAGGTGTGGGCGGGGGTGCCGGTGAAGACGCTCCAGTCGAGCGTGCAGACGGCGACCTCGCCGGACGCTCCGATGGTCGCCGTCACGGCCACCTCCTCGCGCGCCGACCTCGCCGCCGACATGGCCAACGCCGTGTCCCGCTCGCTGACCGTGCACGCGAACGACGCGAAGGCCGCGACCCACGTCGAACTCCAGACCTTCGCCCGCGCCATCAAGCCCGCCGCGCCCACCTCGGCCTCGGCCGCGGTGACCGGCCTGGTCGGCGCGAGCGCGGGCGGTCTCCTCGGCGGCCTGCTGCTGCTCGTCCGGCCGCGCCGGACCACCGAGGAGACCGGCCGTCCCGCCTCCGTGCCCAGCCCGGCCACCGCGGCCGACGTGCTGTGACACCGGTGTACTCGACCGAACTCGTCACCGACGCCCAGGAGTTCGCCGAACTGGCCCCGGCCTGGGGCCGGTTGTACCAGAAGTGCGGCGCGGCGACCCCGTTCCAGTCGCACGCCTGGCTGCACTCCTGGTGGCTGTCGTACGGCCGAACGGGCCGTCTGCGCCTGCTCGTTGTCCGCGACGGCCGCGAACTCGTCGCCGCCGCACCCCTGATGCTCGTACGCAGCCCGGTGCCCTCGCTGGTCCCGCTCGGCGGCGCGATCTCCGACTACGGCGACGTCCTGCTGGACGACGACCACGGCGACCCGGCCGTCGCCGCGCTCACCGAGGGCCTCGCGTCCGCCGCCCGCACCGCGCTGATCGACTTCCGCGAGGTGCGCCCCGGCGGCGCGGTCGAGCGCGTCTACGACCGCTGGCGCGGCCCCCGCCGCCGCGTCCACGACTCGCTGTGCCTGGAGCTGCCCGCCGTACCGATGGACGAACTGGTCGCCCGTCTCCCCTCCTCCAAGGCCCAGCGCGTCCGCGCCAAGCTCCGCAAGCTGACCGCGCTCGGCGTCGAGCGTCACGTCGTACAGCCGGACGGGGTGGACTCGGCGCTACGGCGGCTGCTGGAACTGCACGAACTCCAGTGGCAGGGACGGAAGGTGACGTCCGAACATCTGCAGACCCGGTTCTGCGAGCACCTGGTGCGCTCGGTCGGGCCGATGGTGCGCTCCGGGGACGCCGTCGTCACCGAGTTCCGGCTCGACGAGGACGTGGTCGCCGTAGACCTGACGCTGTTGTCGCGGCGGCTCGCGGGCGGTTATCTCTACGGCGCGCATCCGCGGCTGCGGGAGCGGAAGGCGGATGTGGCGGTGATGCTGCTCGACGCGTGCGCCGAGCACACCGGCGCCGAGGAGCCGCGCACGCTGAGCCTGCTGCGCGGGGACGAGCCGTACAAGCATCACTGGCGGCCCGAACCGGTCCTCAACCAGCGGCTGTTGCTGGCCCGGCGGCGTACGGCGCCGCTGATGGGGGCGGTCGTCTGCGATGTCGCCGCGCGCCGGCGGGGCAAGGTGCTGGTGCGGAAGTGGAAGGAACGCGGTGGCGACGGACCGTGAACGGCCCGCCGCCACCTCCGGTTCAGCGGTCGCGCTGCCACCAGTCGAACTTCACGCACAGCTTCCCGCCGAGCCAGTACTCCACCCAGTCGCCCAGCTCGACCGGCGAGCAGTTGGCCGGGTGCGCCGGGGTGGGCGGTGCGGTGGGTGCGGTCGGCTTGGCCGGCTCCGGGGTGACCGGGGTCGTGGGCGCCGTGGGCGTCACGGGTGTCGTAGGCGCGGTCGGGGTCGTGGTCGGGTCCTCGGTGCGGCCGAACAGGACCGAGCGGTAGACCTGGGACGACTTCGGGTTCTCGGAGCACTGCCACACACCGTGCGGGCAGTAGTCGGTCACCGTGTTGTACAGCGGCTTGTGCTCGTCCATCCAGGCGAGCATGCGCTTCATGTACTCCGCGTTGTCGCCGTTACGGAAGAGTCCCCATTCAGGATAGGAAATGGGCTTGCCGTGGGATTTGGCGAAGTCCACATGTGCCTGGAGTCCGTAGGGCTCTTTCACCTGTTCGTCGAACGTCAGCCCGGAAGGCTGGTCGTACGAATCCATTCCGACGATGTCGACCGTGTCGTCCCCCGGATAGCACTGCGTCCAGGGAACGGCGTCCCGGCCACGGGTCGGATCGAAGTCGAACCGGAATTTCTGGCCCGGCACCGAACGCATCGTGGTGACGATCCTGTTCCAGTACTTCTTCCAGGCCTCCGGATCCGGCCCGCAACGAGAGGTGTACGTGGTGCCGTTCATCTCCCAGCCGAGCACGATCACCGTGTCCGGCACCTTCAGGTCGACCAGCCGCTCGGCGAGGGCCTTGAAGTGCTGATCGAACTGACCGGCCGCGCCCTGCTGGAGCAGCTGCCGCACCTGCCAGTCGGACACGCCGTCCTCGTTGTGCTCCTGCATCGGCACGTTGAGGACGAGCATCCGGTCGGACTTCTCGGTACGCCAGTCCGCCCACACGTCGAGGAGACCGGGGGCGCCCTCGATGTCGCTCCAGTGATTGCCGGGCAGGTAGGTGTGGCCGACGCGCAGTTCGGCACCGCCCAGCCAGCTGCTGAGCGCCGCCATCCGGGCCACACCCCGGGCCCCGGAGTCGAGGAAGGCCCCGAACGCGGGGGCCTGCTTGGGCTCGGGGGTCTGCTTCGGCTCCGGGGTCTTGGTGGGTTCCACGACGGCCGGGGTGGTCGCGGGAGCAGGCGGATCGGTGACCCGCGTCACCCCCGCCGCGAACCCGGGACCCGACGCGAAAGCCGCCGACGCGGCGACCGTGGCCGCGACGAAGGCCAGCCGGGCGGTTCGGGACCGTCGCTGCTGTGGGGCCATGCCTGCTCCTCTCTCCACTCTCGTACTCCGTTCCGACTTTGCTTTTCCTTCTACTGACACTCAGTCATATGAATATGAATTACGCCACCGCCGTTACGGCTTCCGAGTTCCTCTATCGCCCGCACGGGTGAACCGACCGAAGGAAACAGTCCGTGTCGCTGCTCGACATCCGTGTCCCCGCAGTTCTGTTGCGGATCGACCGGAATCCCTTTCACCACGGAACGCTGGGTGCCGTGCGTTCGCTGGGCCGGGCGGGAGTGGAGGTGCATGTGGTCGCCGATTCCGCCGGAAGTCCCGTACGCAGCTCCCGCTTTGTCTGCCAGATGCATCCCCCGCCGGCGCCCGGCGCGTCTCCCGGCGAGATCGCCGGCACGCTCCGCCGGGTCGCGGCGCGGATCGCGCGTCCCGCCGTACTGATCCCGATGGACGACGCGAGCGCCGTCGCGGTCGGCCGCCTCGGCGATGAACTCGCGCCCTCCTATCTGCTGCCGCAGCAGCCCGGCGCGCTGTCCGAACGGGTCGCGGACAAGGCCGAACTGGCCGCCGTGTGCGCGGGCGCGGACATCCCGCACCCGGTGACGCTGATCCCGGAGAGCCCGGCGCAGGCCGCGAGCGCCGCCTGGCAGCTGGGGCTGCCGGTGGTCGCGAAGTGGAGCCGGCCCTGGCTGGTGCCGGCCGGGACCGGGCTGCGCAGCACGGTGGTGGTGCACAGCGCGCAGGAGGCGCGCGAGCTGTTCCTGCGCGCCGACGAGGCGGGCAGTCAACTGCTGTTGCAGGCGTTCCTCCCGTCCGGGCCCGACCGCGACTGGTTCTTCCACGGGTACGCCGACCGGTCCGGCGCCGTACGCGGCGGCGGGTCCGGTCGCAAGCAGCGGGCCTGGCCGCGCGGCGCGGGGCTGACGGCGGTGGGCCGCTGGACGCCCAACCCGCAGGTGCGGGCGCTGGCCGAGCGGCTCACCGCCTCGCTCGGCTACCGGGGCATCTTCGACCTGGACTTCCGCCGCTGCGGCTCGACCGGCCGCTATCACCTCCTCGACTTCAACCCGCGGCCCGGCGCCCAGTTCCGGCTCTTCGCCGACTCCGCGGGCCTGGACGTCGTCCGCGCCCTGCACCTGGATCTGACCCACCGTCCGCTGCCGGACGGGTCGCCGCGGCCGGGGCGGACGTTCGTGGTGGAGAACTACGCGCCGCTCAGCGCGCTGCGCCCGGTGCTCGGCGGACGCGAGCTGGCCTGGCACGCGCCGGACGACCCGGGGCCGGGCCGCGCGATGTGGGGGCTGTGGGGCCTGCATGTGCTGCGCAAGGTGCGGGAGCGGCTGGGCGGGACGCCCCCGGCGGCGCGTACGGCGGAGGTGCGGGTGGTCCGGCAGGCGGGCGAGAGTCACCCCAACGGGCCCGTCGAGCCGGCCGAGTTGAGCAAGTTGACCGAGTTGAGCGATGACGAGAAAGCGAGCAGCTGCTGATGTACGACCTGCTGGTGGTGGGCGCCGGCCCGTACGGCCTGTCCATCGCGTCCCACGCCGCGGCCGCGGGGCTGAACCTGCGCGTCTTCGGCCGGCCGATGGCGTCCTGGCGCGACCACATGCCCCGGGGCATGTTCCTCAAGTCGGAGCCCTGGGCCTCCAACCTGTCGGACCCTGAGGGCCGTTGGCCGCTCGACGTGTACTGCGCGGGCCAGGGCGTGGAGGCCCGGCACGGGGAGCCGATCCCGGTCGAGATGTTCGCCTCGTACGGCCTGTGGTTCGCGCGCAACGCCGTCCCGGAGGTCGACGAGCGGACGGTGGAGCGGATCGCGCCGGTGCCGGGCGGCTTCGAGGCGGTGACCGACGACGGCACGGTGCTGCACGCCCGGACCGTCGCGCTCGCGGTGGGCGTCATGCCGTTCGTCGAAATCCCGTCCGCGCTACGGGGGTTGGGCCGGACCCTCGTCTCGCACAGCAGCCATCACAGCACGCTGGACGACTTCCGCGGCAAGGACGTCACGGTGATCGGCGGCGGCCAGGCGGCACTGGAGACGGCGGCCCTGCTCGCCGAACAGGGCACTCGGGTAAGGGTGTTGGCACGCGCCGACGAACTCTCCTGGAACGACGTGCCGCCGGCCTGGGAGCGCCCGTGGTGGCAGTCGGCCCGCTCCCCGCACAGCGGCCTGGGCCCGGGCTGGCGCAACTGGTTCTACTCGGAGCGCCCCGACCTCTTCCGCCGCCTCCCGGAGTCGACCCGGGCCGGGATCGCGGCCAACGCCCTTGGCCCGGCGGGTGCTTGGTGGGTGCGGGACCGGGTCGAACCGGCGGTGGAGGTGCTGCTCGGCCACGAAGTCGCGGCGGCCGACATGGTGCCGGGCGGGGTCCGCCTGGAGACGGTGAGCCGGGCGGGCGGTACACGGATCCTGGACACCGAACACGTCATCGCGGCAACGGGGTTCAAGGCGACGGCCAACCGACTCGGGCTGCTCTCCAGCGAGTTGAGGGGTTCCCTGACCGCGGTCGCCGACGGCTCCCCGGAAATCGGCCGGGACTTCGAGTCCTCGCACCCCGGCCTCTTCATGGCGGGCCTGGTGACGGCCTCGGGCTTCGGCCCGGCGATGCGCTTCGTGCACGGCGCCACGTACACGGCGGGCGCGCTGGTGCGGGGAGTCGAACGCCGGCTGCGCTCGGAGCCGCGCGGCGGCATGATCCCGGCACCGGGACGACGGAGCACGCCGGCCTTCGTACGGCGCTGACGGCGAGGGCGACGCAGGTGTGCCGGGCGGTGACGTCCGGCACCCCGTGCGTATTACCTACGGGACGCGGCTCGGCCTCGTCGGTAGAGGATCATGCCACCCGCGATCAACGCGGCACTGGCACCGGACGTGGCCAGCATGGCCTCACTGCCGGTGTGCGCCAGAACGGGCGGCGGGGTGTGCTCCCCACCGCTGGGCGGCGGCGTGTGGTGCCCGCCGGTGGGAGGCGGCGTGTGGTGCCCGCCGGTGGGAGGCGGCGGCGTGTGGTGCCCACCCGTGGGCGGCGGGGTGTGATGCCCACCGGTCGGAGGCGGGGTGTGGTGTCCGCCCGTGGGAGGGGGCGGCGTGTGGTGCCCGCCCGTGGGGGGAGGCGGCGTGTGGTGCCCACCCGTAGGAGGGGGCGGGGTGTGGTGTCCGCCGGTCGGAGGCGGCGGGGTGTGGTGGTGCCCACCCGAAGGCGGCGGGGTGTGGTGGTGCCCACCCGAAGGCGGCGGCGTGTGGTGGTGCCCACCCGTCGGGGGCGGCGTGTGGTGGTGCCCACCCGTCGGGGGCGGCGTGTGGTGGTGCCCACCCGTCGGGGGCGGCGTGTGGTGGTGGCCGCCGGTCGGAGGCGGAGGCGTCTCCTCGCAGTCGTCCGGAGTGCCGTGGCCCGAGTCACCGGAGCCGTAGCCCGAATCGCCGGAGCCGTAGCCGGAGTGATCGCCGGAGCCGTACCCGGAGTCGTCTCCGTAGCCGTGACCGTGACCGTGACCGTAGCCCTGGCCGTAGTAGTGACCGCGGCCATAACCCGAGCCGTAGCCGTAGTCATCGCCCGAGTCGTCGTCGGAGTCCCCGTACGACGGCTCGGTCCACCGGTCGTGGCCGACGTGCTCACCACCGTGCCGGTGCTCGCCCTTGGCGCCGGCGCATCCGTTGCCGAACGTCGGGTTGAGCCCGGACACCCCGTCGGCGGTGTTGCCACAGGCGTTGACCGGTACGTCGACCGGGACCTGGAGGCTGTTGCCGGACAGGACGCCCGGCGAATCCTTGGCAGCGCCGCCGGTGTACGAATCGGCCAGGGCGGGGCTGCCGCACAGGGACAGAATGCTCGTCGCGGCGGCCGCCGCGACCATTCCCTTACCCAGGGTCTGTCGCAATCTCGTTGTCTTCCTGCTTGAAGTGGGAAAAGCCGGCCTTGGAAACCTGTCCAAGGCCGGCCATGACACAGCCGGAACGGCTGGTGCGTTACGTCGTCAGTCGTTGACGCACGTGTTGCCGAACGCCGGGTTCAGCAGGCCGATCACGTCGATCGAGTTGCCGCACACGTTGACGGGGATGTGCACGGGAACCTGGACCACGTTGCCCGAGAGGACACCCGGCGAACCGACGGCCGCACCCTCGGCACCCGCGTCGGCGAAGGCCGGGGCGGCCATACCGAGAGCCATGATCGCACCAGCGACAACAGCAGCGCTCTTCTTCATGAACGTTCCCTTCTCTGCGGTCATGCCCACCATGACCTGCAGCCTGTAAAACGAGGGATAGACGCAGGAAGAAACTCAAGAACGCGTGTCACCTGACAATTCACTCGATCGTCCGCACCGAATTGACGCGATGGCCGCACGGATGCAGAAACGCTTCTCTTCAAGGGAAGTCAGGAAGCGGACGGCTATGCGAAACGACCGGGGCGGCCCCCACGGAGATTTCCGTACGGGCCGCCCCGGCCGCTTTATTGACGGACGGTCAGCTGCCGATCGCGCCGTTGCCCGACAGCACCGGGATGTTGTCCGCGAGGTGCGACAGCGGCTCGTCACCCTTGGCCTGGGTGGAGTTCTCGGCGCACTGCTGGTTCTGCGGGGCCGAGAGGACCGGCACGTCCTGGAGGACGGTGACCGGCACCAGTACGCCCACGATCGAGGCCGCGTTGGCCTTGACCGGCACGCCGAGGCACAGCTTGTTCAGGGCGCCCTGGGCGACCGAGAGCTGGGGGCTCATGTCGCCGGTCGTCTTGGCGTTGCCATAGGCCTGCTCGGCACCGTTCCCGTTGACCGTGGTGACGCCGTTGTCGTTGCCGATGGCCAGCGCCTGCGGGGCGGCCGTCGCCGAGACGCCGACGACGGAAGCCGCGACAGCCGTCGCAGCCATTGCCTTCTTGAGCATTTCTGCGGTCCTTTCCTGGCAGAGACACAATTCCTGCTCCCCCATCAACAGAGGTCGGCCGGATTGGTTGCGTGGCTTCACCCGGTTGGATTCATCTGGGCCATTGGAGTGAATCGGAGCAACCATGCGGCCCGGCGCCAGTTGTTCAGGTCGCTCCGGTGGACGGGGTTACTCCAGAAGGGACCACGCAAGTGATCAAGAAGGTTATGGCTGCTGCGGCTGTCGCCGCTTCCGTCGTCGGAGCCTCGGCTGCCGTCGCCGCCCCAGCGATGGCGATCGGTAACGACAACGGCGTCACCACGGCGAACGGCAACGGCGCCGAGCAGGTCTACGGCAACCAGGCCACGTACGGCAACATGAGCCCCCAGATGGCGCTCATCCAGGGCTCGCTGAACAAGCCCTGCATCGGCCTGCCGGCCAAGGCGAACCTGGCCTCGCTGGTCGGCCTCGTGCCGGTCACCGTCGCGCAGGACGTGCCGATCCTCTCCGCGCCGCAGAACCAGCAGTGCACCGAGAACTCGACCCAGGCGAAGGGCGACGAGCCGCTGTCGCACATCCTGGACAACATCCCGGTCCTGTCGGGCAACGGCGCTGCGGGCAGCTGACCTCGCGGACGTGCACAGCGGGCCGCCGATCGCTCGGCGGCCCGTTGGCTTGCCTCGCCGGGACGCGCGGAAGGCGGCCGAGGAGTTCGGGAAGCTGCGCGCGGCCCGTCCGCTGGTCCCCCCGCGGACAGCAACCTCTGCCGAGCGACCCGCCGCGGATCATCCAGCGCGTCCCCGGGCGGGGAAGCCAACTTGCTTACACGCGAGCCGACTTATTGCTCCATACGGGGCAAAGGCCGCAACCAAACCAGTCTTCGCTCAGTTGATCATTGCGCGGCTCCGCAACGGGAGTCCGTCCTCCGAAAGGGTTTGAACATGAAGAAGCTGTGGGCGACCGCGGCTGTTGCCGCCTCCCTCGCCGGTGCCACCGCCGCTGTCGCCACCCCGGCGATGGCGATCGGCAACGACGACGGTGTCACCACCACCCAGGGCAACGGCGCCGTGCAGAAGTACGGCAACCAGGAGACCAAGGGCGACATGAGCCCCCAGCTCTCCCTCGTTCAGGGCAGCCTGAACAAGCCCTGTGTCGGCCTGCCCGCCAAGGTCAACGCCGCCTCGCTGGTCGGCCTCGTGCCGGTCACCGTTCTGCAGGACGTGCCGATCCTCTCGGCCCCGCAGAACCAGCAGTGCACCGAGAACTCCACCCAGGCCAAGGGCGACGAGCCGCTGTCGCACATCCTGGACAACATCCCGGTCCTGTCGGGCAACGGCGCCGTGGGCAGCTGACCTCAGCACCACGCACCACAAGAAGCGGGCCGCCGAGCACATCGGCGGCCCGCTTCTTGCTATGTCCGTTTCGGTTTCGCGTACAGGGCCTCGATGTCCTCCGCGTACGCCGCCGTCACCACGTGCCGCTTGAGTTTCAGGGACGGGGTGAGGAGGCCGTTGTCCTCGGTGAACTCGCCCTCGATCAGGGCGAAGGCGCGGATGGACTCGGCGCGGGAGACGGCCTCGTTGGCATGGTCGACGGCCTTCTGGACGTCGGCGCGCAGGCGTGGGTCCTCGACCAGGTCGGCCAGTGGGGTGTCGGCCGGGAGTCCGCGGACCGCGAGCCAGTGGGCGAGGGCCTCGGGGTCGAGGGTGATCAGGGCCGCGACGTAGGGGCGGTTGTCGCCGACGACCAGGCACTGGCCGACCGGGGCGCGGCTGCGCAGGCGGTCCTCCAGGACGGCCGGGGAGACGTTCTTGCCGCCGTTGGTGACGAGGATGTCCTTCTTGCGGCCGGTGATGGTGAGGTACCCGTCCTCGTCGAGGGCGCCCAGGTCCCCGGTCGCGAACCAGTCGTCCCGCAGTACGGCGTCGGTGGCCGCCGGGTTGTTCCAGTACGCGCCGAAGACCACCCCGCCCTTGATGAGCACCTCGCCGTCGTCGGCGATGCGGATCGTGGTGCCGGGCACCGGGAGGCCGACCGTGCCGGGGCGGGGCCGCAGGGGCGGGACGACGGTGGCGGCGGCGGTCGTCTCGGTGAGGCCGTAGCCCTCGTAGACGATGATTCCGGCGGCGGAGAAGAAGAGGTTGAGGTCGCGGTCGAGCGGGGAGCCGCCGCTGATCGCATAGCGCAGGCGACCGCCGAGTTCCTTGCGGATACGGCGGTACACCAGCAGGTCGTAGAGGGCCCACGCGGCGTAGAGGGCGGGGCCGGGGCCCTTGCCGGTGCCGAGGAACTTGTTGAGGTAGGCCTCGCCGAAGCGGACGGCGATGCGGTCGGCGCGGTCGAAGGAGGCGGCGCGGCCCATCTTCTCGGCGGTCGCACGGCCGGCGTCGTGGATCTTCTCGAAGAGGTACGGGACGCCGACCAGGAACGTGGGCCTGAACTCCTTCAGCGCCGGGCGGAGTTCGTCGGGCTTGATGCTCGGGCAGTGGCCGGTCTCGATGCGGGCCATCAGGCAGGCGATCTGGAGGGTGCGGCCCATGATGTGCGCCAGCGGGAGGAACAGGAGCGTCGAGGCGACCTGGCCGGTGACCTCCGTGAAGAGGGGGTGCAGCAGCTCGACCATGTTGGCCGCCTCGGCGTGCAGGTTCGCGTGGGTGAGCACGCAGCCCTTGGGGCGTCCGGTGGTACCGGAGGTGTAGCAGATCGTCGCGATCGTGTCCGGGGTGAGGGACGCGCGGCGCTTGGTGATCTCGTCGTCGGGCAACTCCTCCCCCAGAGCGGTGAGTTCGGCCATGGCTCCGGCGTCCAGCTGCCAGACGCGCGGGGGTTGGGGGTGGCGGGCCGTGCCGGTGGTGACGGTGCCGGTGTTCTCGGCGGTCTCCGTGACGACGAAGCGGGTGCCCGAGTCCCTGACGATCCACTCCACTTGGTCCGCCGACGAGGTGGCGTAGATCGGTACGGTCTGGCCGCCGGCCGCCCAGATCGCGAAGTCGAGGACCGTCCACTCGTAGCGGGTGCGGGACATCACCGCGACCCGGCCGCCCGGTTCGAGGCCTGCGGCTATCAACCCCTTTGCCACGGCGGTGACTTCGTGGGCGAAGGCGGTCGCGGTGACGGGGTGCCAGGTGCCGGCCTGTTCGCGGCGGAGGACCACGGTGTCGGGGGCCTCCGCCGCGTTGGTGAACGGGAGGTCGGCGGTGCTGCCGGTCGTCGGGCGCGCGGCGAGCGGCAGCGTGCCCGCCTCCCGTACGACGCCCCGCTCGTCCCGGGTGAGTTCGACCCGGGTGCGGGCCGCCAGGTCGGTGCGTTGCCGCGCCCGCTTCAGGTCCTTGCGTACGCCCATGACGACTCCCGGTCGACGGTGACTGGGAGGTCAACCTACTCGCAAGTAGGGGAAGGTCAATGGGGTCTGTGCGGTTCCGGTGGGTTCAGTCGATTCGGCGGGCCTCGTCGATCGCCTCGGCGAGCTGTCGTACGTCCGTGTCTTCCGTTTTCTTCGCCAACGTGTGGGCGCGGGCGGCGAGTTGACCGAGGCCGGGGTTGCCGGGCAGGGTGCCCGCGCTGTCCTCGGGTGAGCGGAGGGTGTCGGCGAAGTAGGCGGCCACGGCGGTGACTTGGAAGGTGTTCGGGGCGCTGCTCAGGGAGTCGTGCAGGGCGTCGGTCTCCAGTTGGCCCGATTCCTCGTGCGGGGCGCGGGTGTTGGGGTCGAGCCAGCGGACGCTCGCGGTGGCGAGGTGACCGTCGGCGCCGGGCCTGGTGCGGACGGCGTAGAGGGCGGTCACGGTGTGGCCGGGGCCGATCTCGCCGCCGTCGACGTTGTCATCGCGGAAGTCGTCGTCGGCGACCTTGCGGTCCTCGTAGCCGATGAGCCGGAACTGCGCAACCGTCTCGGGGTCGAAGGCGACCTGGGCCTTGGCGTCGCGGGCCGTGAGGTCGATGTTCTGCGGGAGTTGGTCGACGAAGACCTTGCGCGCGTCGGCGTCGTTCGAGACGTACGCGGTGTGGCCGTCGCCCTTGTCGGCGAGTTTCTCCATCAGGGCGTCGCCGTAGTCGCTGCCGACGCCGACGCCGAAGAGGGTGATGCCGTGGTCGCGGCGTTCGTCCGCGATGCGGTCGAGGATCGAATCGGCGTTGGTGTCACCGGTGTTGGCGAGGCCGTCGGAGATGAGGACCACGCGGTTGGTGGCGCCCTTGCGCAGGCCCTCGGTGGCGGTGGCGTAGCCGGTCTCGACGCCCGCGCCGAGGTTGGTCGAGGACTGGGTCTCCAACTCGTCGATGGCGTCGTGGACTTGGCCGCGGTGGCCGTCGAGACGGGTCATCGGGAGGACGGTCTCGGCCTCGTCGCTGAAGGTGACGAGCGCGACCGAGTCGTCGTCGCGGAGTCGGTCGGTCATGTCGTCGAGGGACTTCTTCGCGAGGTCCAGGCGGCCCGTCTCGCTCATCGAGCCGGAGACGTCGATGACGAACGTCAGGGCGGCGGGCGGGCGTTCGTCGCTGGAGTCGGCGGTGCGGGTGGCGAGGCCCACGCGGACGAGGGACCAGTTGCTCATGTCGGTGCGGGCGCCGTCGACGGTGACCGTGAAGCCGTTGCCGTCGGGGCGGCCGTAGTCCTGGCGGAAGCTGTTGACGAACTCCTCGGGGCGGATCGTGGACGGGTCGGGGCGTTGGCCGTCGGCGAGGACGCGGCGGGCGTAGCCGTAGGACGCGGTGTCCACGTCGAGGGCGAAGGTGGAGAGGTAGTCGGGGGACGGGGCGACCTTGTCGGCGGGGGTGCCGGTCTGCTCGCCGTCCTGTTCGCTGCTGTTGTCACCACCGGAGGCGACGGGCGGGGCCGGTGCCGGGAAGCCGGACCGGTTCGCCGCGCCCGAGTTGCCGGAGTTGCTGCCGCCGCCGCCCGCGCCGCAGCCCGTGAGCAGCAGGCCGCCCGCGGCGGTGAGGGCGAGCAGGGTGGTGCGCACACGCCGGGTGCGGTGGTGTGACCGCTCCCCCGGCAGCTCGCCCGGTCGTGTTCGGTTGGTCTCCATCTCCCGTGCCCCCTCGGTCCGTTGACGTCGACTTCTTGCGACTGTGACGGCGGAGGGGGCGGGAATGTGCGCTACGGGGCGTTGCGGAAGCGTCTCGAAGGGGTCGCGATCAAGGCCCGTCGAGACCGGTCGGAGATCCTCCGGTGACCTACGACACGATGTCCTTGCGGGCGAAACCCCGGAAGGCCAGGGCGAACAGGACGATGGCGTAGGTAACGGAGACCGCCGTGCCCTGGATCATGCCGGACCACTCCGGATGGGGCTGTACGGCGTCCGCCCACGCGAACTGCCAGTGTGCGGGCAGGAAGTCGCGCCAGTGGCCGAGGGCCGTGACGGCGTCCAGGACGTTGCCGACGATGGTCAGGCCGACCGCGCCGCCGACCGCGCCCAGGGGTGCGTCGGTCTTGGTCGAGAGCCAGAACGCGAGCCCGGCGGTGACCAGTTGGGACACGAAGATGAACGCCACGACGACCAGCAGGCGTTGGGCCGCCGTGCCCGCGCCGATCGCGCCGCCGGTGGGCAGCTCCAGCGGGCCCCAGCCGTAGGCGGCGGTGCCGACGGCGAGGGCGACGAGCGGGAGCAGGATCATCGCGGCGAGGCTGAGGCTCAGCCCGACGACCAGCTTGGACCACAGGAGGCGGGCTCTCGGCACGGGTGCCGCGAGCAGATAGCGCAGGGAGGACCAGCTGGCCTCCGAGGCGACCGTGTCCCCGCAGAACAGGGCGACCGGGACGACCAGGAGGAAGCCGGCCGACACGAACAGGTTCACCGCGGCGAAGTTGGCGCCGGACGAGGTGGCCGTGTCCATCAGCGTCAGCTGGGAGCCGCGGTCGCCCGGGGTGCCACCGATCGCGAAGGCGGCGACCAGGATGAAGGGCAGCGCGGCGAGGATGCCGCCCATGACCAGTGTGCGGCGCCGCTTCAACTGCCGGACCAGCTCCACCCGTAGGGGCAGGGTGCGGCCGGCCCGGTAGCCGGAGGCCACCTCGACGGGCTCGGCGAGCGTGCTCATGCGGAACCTCCGATCAGGGTGAGGAAGGCGTCTTCGAGCCGGCGGTGCGGGCCGACCGAGGAGACGGGGACTTCGAGTCGTACGAGTTCTACGAGGAGGCGGGCCGCGGTGGGCGAGCCGTGGGTGGAGGGTGAGGGGGGCAGGGATGTCGGTGCGTCGCGTGCGGTGTCGGAAGCCTCGGCGACGGCGACGCCAGGCGTGGCTGCGGAAGCCGCGCCGACGGGTGAACTCGCCCCGCTTGTCGGGGAGTTGACGGACACCAACTCGTCACCCGGCGCCAGCCGCACCAGCAGGCCGCCCTCCGCGCGGGCCACCGACTCCACGTCCGGGAGGGCGGCGATCTTCTCCACCAGGGGGTCGGAGATGTCGGCCGCGAGGCCCACGAGGAGGCTGTCTCCGGAGCCGACGATCTCGGCGACCGGGCCCGCCTGGACGAGGCGGCCGCGGTCCATGACCACGAGGTGGGTACAGGTCTGTTCGACCTCGGCGAGGAGGTGGCTGGAGACGATGACCGTGCGGCCTGCTTCCGCGTAGCGGATCATCACCTCGCGCATCTCGCGGATCTGGGGCGGGTCGAGGCCGTTGGTCGGTTCGTCGAGGATGAGGAGGTCGGGGAGGCCCAGCATGGCCTGGGCGATGGCGAGGCGCTGGCGCATGCCCTGGGAGTAGGTGCGGACCGCGCGGGCGAGCGCGTCGCCGAGGCCCGCGATCTCCAGGGCCTCCTCCAAGTGGGCGTCCTCGGGCGGGCGTCCGGTCGCCTGCCAGTACAGCTCCAGGTTCTCGCGGCCCGAGAGGTGCGGGAGGAAGCCCGCGCCCTCGACGAACGCGCCGACCCTGGACAACACCGGTGCGCCCGGGCGGATCGCGTGGCCGAAGACCCTGATCTCACCGGCGTCCGGCTTGATCAGGCCCATCAGCATGCGCAGGGTGGTCGTCTTGCCCGCGCCGTTCGGACCCAGGAGGCCGAGCACCTGACCCTTCTCGACGCGGAAGGACAGGTCCCGTACCGCGTACCGGTCCGCCGACTTCGCGTACCGCTTGCTCAAGTCGGTGATCTGGAGCGGGACTTCGGCCAGTTCGGGGGCGGGGGGTGTCGATGCCGTGCGCCTGCGGCCGGTCAGGAGCAGGGCCGCGGCGATCGCCGCGCCCGCGAGCGGGAGCCACCACACCCAGGACGGGAGGGTCGCCGCCGCGGTCGTGACGCCGGGGGCCGTCGGTACCTTGAGGTCGCTCTTCAGGGTGACGGTGTACGTCGCCGGGGCCGCCGGGGAGGCGTAGCCGAGGTCCGTCGAGGCGAGGACCAGGCGCAGGTGGTGGCCGCTCTGGACGTCGTGGTCGATGGCAGGGAGGGTGATCGTGACGTCCTTGCCGGCCTTGGTGCCGTCGACCCTGAGGGGGGTCACCAGCTGGGAGGGGAGCACCTGTTGGGTGCCGCCCGGGCCTACGTCGTAGACCTTGCCGAAGAGGACGGTGTCGTCGCTGGTCGACTTGACGTGGACGGTGACCGTGGGCGAGCCGGTGATGCGGAGGCTCTTGGTGACGGGGGCCGAGTCGAACGCCGCGTACTGGCCGGGGAAGTCGAGGGACACCCCGATGCCCAGGGAGGAGAGTTGCGAGAGGCCGCCGGTGCTGCCGAGGCCGGGCAGGGCCGAGATGGCGGGTGGGCTGGCGCCGGCCGGGTTGGTGAAGGACTGCTCGCGACGGCCGGTCAGGGCGATCGTGCGCGGGTCGCTCTCCAGGCCGGGGTACGCGCTGCCGCTCGCGCCGCGCAGCAGGGCGGCGCCGTCCGTGGAGTCCACGCCTCCGGTGCGGGTGACGCGGAACGCGGGGCCGGTGTCGGTGTTCTTGTCGTCCTTCAGGTACCGGTCGAACCAGGACGTCACGCGTGCCTGGACGCGGCTCGTCTCCATGTCGCCGCCGTCGTGGCCGCCCGCGATCCAGTCGACGTCCACGGGGGCGCCGTTCGCGCGGATCGCCTTCTCGGCCGCGTCGGCCTGGCCGAGCGGGAAGAGGGAGTCGGTCTGGCCCTGGAGCAGGAGGGTCGGGACGTTGATGTGCGTCGCCACGGCCGACGGTGAACGGGCTTCGAGGAGTGCGCGGGCCTGGGCGTCCGGCTTTCCGGACTCGGCGACCCGGTCGTACATCCGGCACAGCGCGGGCTCGAACTTGGCGCAGCCGCCGCCGGAGTTGATGAAGATGCCGGCCCAGAGCTTCTTGAAGACGCCGTTCGGGAACAGGGCGTCCGCGAGGTTCCAGTACGTGATCGCCGGGGCGATCGCGTCCACCCGGTCGTCGTAACCGGCGGCGAGGAGGGAGATGGCTCCTCCGTAGGAACCGCCTGCCATGCCCACGCGCGGGTCGCCTGGTTTGTCGAGCTGGACGTCCGGTTGCTTCGCCAGCCAGTCGATCAGCTTCGATACGTCCTTGACCTCGCCGGACGGGTCGTTCAGGCCGATCTTGCCGGTGGACTTGCCGAAGCCGCGGGCGGACCAGGTCAGTACCGCGTAGCCGTCTTTGGCGAGGTCCTGGGCTTCTTTGCGTACGTCGGTCTTGCTGCCGCCGAAGCCGTGGGCAAGGAGGACGGCGGGGCGGCGGGCTGATCCGCCCGTCGTGAAGTACGAGGTGTCCAGGGTGACGCCGTCGATCGCCATCATGCGGTCTGTCTGGTGGACCGGGGGTGTGGTGTCCGAGGCTGCGGCCGTCCAGGTGCCGGCGGCGGCGAGCACGACGACGGCTGCGGTGGCTGCCAGCCAGCGCCGGGGGTGTCGTAGTCGTCGTAGGCCTTGCAGCCCGGGCAGTCGAAGATCCATGCGTTCAACGGTACGGGGCGTCTCTGACAGTTGGGGCAGACCCTGGGGTGAACCGGGGGTTAGGTGTGTACCGCGCTTGGTGTACGGCCTCCGGGGTGGGAGCTTCTGTTGAGTGCCGGGTGCGCGTTCGTTGTGGCTGGTCGCGCAGTTCCCCGCGCCCCTAGAGGACTTGCCCCTTCGGGGCTTCGTCCTCCTCAGGGAGTGAGATCAGCCAGCGGGTCTCCCTGCGCGGGCGTAGGTACAGGGCCCAGTACAGAGTGGCCACCGTCACTATCCCGCCCGTCCACAGCAAGTAGGTCGTCTCCTGCTGGGTGAGGATGTAGGCCAGTACTGCTATCAGCAGGATCGGCATCGCGGGCCACAGGGGCATGCGCCACGCCTGCGTGTGCCTGTGTTGGCCGCGGCGGGAGAGCAGGGCGGCTACCGCGACCAGGAGGTACATGCCGGTTACCGAGACGCCTGTCACGCCGTACAAGGTGTCGAGGTTGACGAAGCAGAGGATCGCGCCGGGGATGCCTACGGCGAGCGTGGCGACCCATGGGGAGCCGAAGCGGCCGAGTTTCGAGAAGACCGTGTTGACCGGGTGGGGCCAGGCCTTGTCCCTTGCCGAGGCGAAGAGGACTCGGGAGTTCTGGATGACCATGACGATGCCGGCGTTGATGATCGCGAGGGCTACGCAGAGGCTGACGAAGGTGCCCACCGCGGAGTTGGACCAGGCCGTCACCATCGTGCTTATGTCTCCGCCGGTCAGCGTTGAGAGGTCGTTCGCGCCCATCGTGATCGCGACCACCGGGACCAGGATGATCACCGTCGAGATCGCGAGGGTGGCCAGGACCGTGCGGGCCACGTTGCGGCGCGGGTTCTCCAACTCCTCGGAGAGGTAGACCGCCGTCGAGAAGCCCTGCGTGACGAAGAGGGCTATCGCCAGGCCCGAGACCACCAGCATCGCCGTCACCGTGTCCGTGTGGCCGGCCGTGCCCGCGACCTGCATCGAGGTCAGGCTGCCGATGCCTCGGTGGCTGTGGGTGAAACCCAGGAGGGCTACGACTCCTGCCGCTATGACCTCCAGGACCAGGAAGATGCCCGTGATCCACGCGTTGGCCCGCAGGTCCAACAAGCCTGCCAGGGTGGCCAGGAGCATCACTCCGGCGCCGGTCATGGACGGGTTCAGGTGGGCGATCGGGGCCAGGTAGTCCGCCGTGCCCATCGCTATCACCGGCGGGACGATCATCACGACCAGGAGGGACAGGACGAAGACCAGCCAGCCTGCCAGGCGGCCCGCCAGCGTCGACACCATCGCGTACTCGCCGCCCGCGCTGGGGATGAGGGTGCCCAGCTCCGAGTAGCAGAACGCCACGGCGACGCAGAGGACGGAGCCGATCGCGATCGTGAGAGCGGTCGCGGTGCCGAGCGAGCCGAACAGGTCGGGGACGACCACGAAGAGCGTCGACGCCGGTGTCACGCAGGAGAGCGTGAGGAGCGTGCCGCCGACGATGCCGATGGAGCGCTTCAGCTGTTGCGGACGCCCGGAGGTGTCCGGCGCCTCGGCCATGGCTGTTCCGGCTGCTTCGGCAGTGGGGAGGGTGTCGGTCACGCGCTGATGGAACATTGACGGAAACCATCACGTCAATGGGTGTTCACCTACGGAATCCGTTGATCCAGTCCGGCCGGAGTGCCGTATTCGGCACCCGGAGGCAGTATCGGTCCCGCCTGCGAGCGCTACGGGAACCGCAGCCGTCGTAGGCGAAAAAATGGGGCCGTCCGCGATCCGGACGGCCCCATGTGTCGAGCTTGGCGATTCTCAGTGGTTGCGCGGGAAGCCCAGGTCCACGCCCGACGGGCCGTCCGCCGGGTCCGGCCAGCGGGTCGTGACGACCTTGCCGCGGGTGTAGAAGTGCGTGCCGTCGTTGCCGTAGATGTGGTGGTCCCCGAAGAGGGAGTCCTTCCAGCCACCGAACGAGTGGTAGCCCACCGGGACCGGGATCGGGACGTTGACGCCGACCATGCCGGCCTCGATCTCCAGCTGGAAGCGGCGGGCGGCGCCGCCGTCGCGGGTGAAGATCGCGGTGCCGTTGCCGAAGGGGGAGGCGTTGATCAGCGCCACGCCCTCGTCGTACGTGTCGACGCGCAGGACGCAGAGGACCGGGCCGAAGATCTCGTCCTGGTACGCCTTCGCCGTCGTCGGCACCTTGTCGAGCAGGGAGATGCCGATCCAGTGGCCGTCCTCGAAGCCCTCGACCGTGTAGCCGGTGCCGTCGAGGACGACCTCCGCGCCCTCGGCCGCCGCGCCGGTGACGTAGGACGCCACCTTGTCGCGGTGGACCGCGGTGATCAGCGGGCCCATCTCCGACGTCGGGTCGTTGCCGGGGCCGATCTTGATCTTCTCGGCGCGCTCGCGGATCTTCTCCACCAGCTCGTCGCCGATCGAACCGACCGCGACGACGGCCGAGATGGCCATGCAGCGCTCGCCCGCCGAGCCGTAGGCCGCGCTCACGGCCGCGTCCGCCGCCGCGTCGAGGTCGGCGTCCGGGAGGACCAGCATGTGGTTCTTGGCGCCGCCCAGGGCCTGGACTCGCTTGTGGTTCGCGGCGGCCGTGGTGTGGATGTAGCGGGCGATGGGCGTCGAGCCGACGAAGGAGACCGCCTTGACGTCCGGGTGCTCAAGGAGGCGGTCCACGGCCACCTTGTCGCCGTTGACGACGTTGAAGACGCCGTCGGGAAGGCCTGCCTCGGCCAGCAGTTCGGCGATCTTCAGGGACGCCGACGGGTCCTTCTCGGACGGCTTGAGGACGAAGGTGTTGCCGGTCGCGATGGCGATCGGGAACATCCACATCGGCACCATCGCCGGGAAGTTGAACGGCGTGATGCCCGCGACCACGCCCAGCGGCTGACGGATCGACGACACGTCGACGCGGCTCGCGACCTCCGTCGACAGCTCGCCCTTCAGCTGCACGGTGATCCCGCACGCCAGGTCGACGATCTCCAGGCCGCGCGCGACCTCGCCCAGCGCGTCGCTGTGCACCTTGCCGTGCTCGGCGGTGATCAGCTCGGCGATCGCGTCCCGGTTGGCGTCCAGCAGCGCGCGGAACTTGAACAGGATCGTGGTGCGCTTGGCGAGGGACGACGTGCCCCAGGTCGCGTACGCGTCCTTGGCGGCGGCGACGGCCGCGTCGACCTCGTCGACGGTCGCGAAGGCGACCTTGGTGGTGACCGCGCCGGTCGCCGGGTCGGTGACCGGCCCGTACGTGCCCGACGCGCCTTCGACGGTCTTGCCGCCGATCCAGTGGTTGACGATCTTCGTCATGCCCAGATGCTCCTTCACAGATGGCGGCGTCGGGTGGAGACGTGCCGTTCGTACAGCTCACGTGCCTTGACCGCGGACGACCGGGTCGCGGTCGCGGCCACAGGTACATCCCACCAGGCCTGCGCGGGAGGCGCGCCCGACACTGTGTCTGCGGTTTCGGTCTCCACGTAGACACATGTGGGAGTGTCGGCCGCCCGCGCCACGGCGAGTGCCTCGCGCAAGTCGCTGACGGTCTTCGCGCGCAGCACGCGCATGCCGAGGCTGGCCGCGTTGGCGGCGAGGTCGACGGGGAGCGGGGCGCCGGTGTAGGTGCCGTCGTCCGCCTGGTGGCGGTACGCCGTGCCGAAGCGCTCGCCGCCCACCGACTCCGACAGGCCGCCTATCGAGGCGTACCCGTGGTTCTGTATCAGCACCACCTTGATCGCGATGCCTTCCTGTACGGCGGTCACGATCTCCGTCGGCATCATCAGATACGTGCCGTCGCCGACCAGCGCCCACACCGGCCGGTCCGGCGCGGCCAGCTTCACGCCGATCGCGGCCGGGATCTCGTAGCCCATGCAGGAGTAGCCGTACTCCAGGTGGTACTGGTCGAACGACCGCGTCCGCCACAGCTTGTGCAGATCGCCGGGGAGCGAACCGGCCGCGTTGATGAGGATGTCGGACTCGTCGACGATCTCGTCCAGTGCGCCCAGGACTTGGGGCTGTGTGGGGCGTACGTCGGGTTCCTCGGCCTCGTAGCAGGCGTCGACGCGTTGCTCCCAACGCTCCTTGTCCTCGCGGTACTCGGCGATGTAGGACGGGGCAACCCGGTACGCGTCGCCGCCCAACTCCCTTGCCAGCGCGGTGAGTCCGTCGCGCGCGTCCGCGATCAGTGGCTGTCCGGCGAGCTTGTGGCCGTCGTAGGCACCGATGTTGAGGTTGAGGAAGCGGACTCCGGGGCGTTCGAAGAGGGTGTGGGAGCCGGTGGTGAAGTCGGTGTAACGGGTGCCGATACCGATCACCAGGTCGGCCAGGCGGGCGAGTTCGTCGGCGGTCGCGGTGCCGGTGTGGCCGATGCCGCCGACGTCCTGGGGGTGGTCGTGGTTCAGGGAGCCCTTGCCAGCCTGCGTGGAGGCGACCGGGATGCCGGTGGCCGACGCGAACTCCGCGAGGGCCGCCTCCGCGCGGCTGTGGTGGACTCCGCCGCCCGCGATGATCAGGGGACGCTTGGCCGCCCGAACTGCCCTTACCGCTTCGGCGAGTTCGGCCGGGTCGGCCGCCGGTCGCCTTACGTACCAGGTGCGTTCGGCGAAGAACTCGTCCGGCCAGTCGTACGCCTCGGCCTGAACGTCCTGCGGGAGAGCGAGAGTTACGGCCCCGGTCTCGACGGGGTCGGCCAGCACGCGCATGGCGTTCAGGGCGGCGGGGATGAGCGCTTCCGGCCGGGTGACGCGGTCGAAGTACTTCGACACCGGGCGCAGGCAGTCGTTGACCGACACATCGCCCGCGTACGGGACTTCGAGCTGCTGGAGCACCGGGTCGGCGGGGCGGCCGGCGAAGGTGTCGCCGGGGAGGAGCAGGACCGGGAGGTGGTTGATGGTGGCGAGGGCGGCGCCGGTGACGAGGTTGGTGGCGCCGGGGCCGATCGACGTCGTAACGGCGTGTGCGGCCAGGCGATTTGACTGACGCGCGTAGCCGACCGCCGCGTGGACCATGGACTGTTCGTTGCGGCCCTGGTGGTAGGGCATCTCATCGGCGTATTCGATGAGGGCCTGGCCGAGGCCGGCCACGTTGCCGTGGCCGAAGATGCCCCAGGTCGCGTCGATCAACCGCCGCCGTACGCCGTCGCGTTCGGTGTACTGGACGGACAGGAACCGTACGAGTGCCTGTGCGACCGTCAGCCTGGTCGTCGAGGTCATCGGTAACCACCTGTGCTTTCAACGTGGTCCGGGTGGAAGCAGATCCGCCACTCCCTCGTTCCACCCGGCCCCGCCATGACGTTCAGGTAGTACATGTCGTGACCCGGCTGGGCGATCGACGGGCCGTGCCAGCCATCGGGCACGAGCACGGCGTCGCCGGAGCGGACCTCCGCGAGGACGTCGGATCCGCCCTCACGGGAGGGGAATACGCGCTGATAGCCGAAACCGTTCGGGCCGTCGATCTCGAAGTAGTAGATCTCCTCCAACTCGGCTTCCTCGCCCGGCCGTTGTTCGTCGTGCTTGTGGGGCGGGTACGAGGACCAGTTGCCGCCGGGAGTGATCACCTCCACGGCGATCAGCTTGTCGCAGTCGAAGGCGTCGGCCGAGGCGAAGTTGCGGACGCGGCGAAGGCAGGTGCCGTCGCCGCGTCGTTCCACCGGAACCTCCGGCGCGGGGCCGTAGCGAGCGGGGAGTCGTCGCTCGCACTTCGCTCCTGCCAGGGCGAAGCGGCCTCCCGCGCCGGAGGCGATCTTGGCCTGGGCGTCGCGGGGCACGTACGCGAAGTCGGTGACTCCGGCGAACACGCTTTCCCTGCCCAGGAGTTGGAACTCTTCGTCCGCAATTCGCACGGTACATCCACCGCTGAGCGGAAGCACGATCCACTCGCTGTCACCGGTGGTGAAGTGGTGTGTCCCGCCCGGCCCCAGCTCGACGACCCGCAGACTGCTGTGGGTCCAGCCGGCCCGCTCCGGGTCGATGTCCACAACGTACTGCGCGTTGGCGGCGGAGCCCTTGGGGACGTACAGCTCGGGGACGTACGACTCGGAGACGTACGGCTCGGCGGTCGTCATAAGGCGGCCCTCACAGCAGTCCTACGGCGGTGTCCACGGCGGCGGAGACGTCTCCGTCCGGCGGGTAGAGCAGCGAGCGGCCGACCACCAGGCCGCGCACGGTGGGGAGTTGGAGGGCGCCGCGCCACTTCTCGTAGGCGCCGTCCTGGTCGTCGCCGACCTCGCCGCCCAGGAGCACGGCGGGGAGGGTGGAGGTCTCCATGACCCGGGCCATGTCGTCCGGGTTCTCGGTGACGGGGAGCTTGAGCCAGGTGTAGGCCGAAGTGCCGCCCAGGCCCGAGGAGATGGCGATGGACTTGATGACGGCGTCGGCGGAGAGGTCGTTCGTCAGCTTGCCCTCGTCGGTGCGGCGGCTGATGAACGGCTCGACGAACAGCGGGAGTTGACGCGCCGCCATGTCGTCGATGGCACGGGCGGTGGACTCCAGGGTGGTGAGGGAGCCCGGGTCGTCGTAGTCGATGCGCAGGAGGAGCTTGCCGGCGTCGAAGTTGAGGCGCTCGATGTCCTGGGCGCGGTGGCCGGTGAAGCGGTCGTCGAGTTCGAAGCTCGCGCCCTGGAGGCCGCCTCGGTTCATCGAGCCCATGACGACCTTGCCGTCGAGGGCGCCGAGGAGCAGCAGGTCGTCGAGGATGTCGGCGGTCGCGAGGACGCCGTCGACGCCGGGCCGGGAGAGGGCGAGGCAGAGGCGTTCGAGCAGTTCGGCGCGGTTGGCCATGGCGAACTTGTGCTCGCCGACGCCGAGCGCGCCGCGGGCCGGGTGGTCGGCGGCGACGATCATCAGGCGGCCGGCGTCGTTGAGCAGCGGGCGCCGGACGCGGCGGGCGGCGGCCTCGGCGATCGCCTCGGGGTGGCGGGAGCGGACGCGGACGAGTTCCGAGATGTCGACGCGGGGGCCGGTGCGGGTGCCAGTGCCTGTGCCACCAGTGCCGATGCCGGTGCCAATGCCGGTGGTGCCTTCGTGGCCGGAGACGTCGTCCCTGGTGTCCTGGTCCCCGTGCGCGTGCGCCACGCCGTCCCCGCCCTCGTACTGGCCCTCGTACTCGCCCCCGTGCTCGGCGCCCGCCACGCGGCCGGCCCTCACAGAACCGCTCCGGCGGCGATCGCGCCCTCGACCTCGGCGACGGTGGGCATCGCGGAGGAGCACTCCAGGCGGGAGGCGACGATCGCGCCGGCCGCGTTGGCGTGCCGCATGATCTTCTCCAGGTCCCAGCCGGACAGCAGGCCGTGGCACAGCGAGCCGCCGAAGGCGTCACCGGCGCCGAGTCCGTTGAGGACGGTCACGGGCAGCGGGGGCACCTCGGCGGTCGTACCGTCGCGGTGCACGGCCAGGACACCCTTGGGGCCCTGCTTGACGACGGCGAGTTCGACACCGGCGTCCAGGAGGGCGCGGGCGGCGGCGTGCGGTTCGCGCACGCCGGTGGCGACCTCGACCTCGTCGAGGTTGCCGACGGCGACGGTGGTGTGGCGGAGGGCCTCTTCGTAGAAGGGGCGGGCCGCGCTCGGGTCGGACCAGAACATGGGCCGCCAGTCGAGGTCGAAGACCGTCGTACCGGACTTGGCGCGGTGGGCGAGGGCCGCGAGCGTGGCCGTACGGCTGGGCTCCTCGCTCAGGCCGGTGCCGGTGATCCAGAAGATGCGGGCTTCGTGGATCGCGTCCAGGTCGAGCGCGTGGGCGTCGATCTCCAGGTCCGGGGCCTTGGGCCGGCGGTAGAAGTACAGCGGGAAGTCGTCCGGCGGGAAGATCTCGCAGAAGGTGACCGGGGTCGGCAGGCCCGGGACCGGGGTGACCCAGCGGTCGTCGACGCCGAAGTCGCGCAGCGCCTCGTGCAGGTAGGTGCCGAAGGGGTCGTCGCCGGTGCGCGAGACCAGGGCGACCTCGCGGCCCAGCCGGGCGGCGGCGACCGCGACGTTCGCCGCCGAGCCGCCGAGGAACTTCCCGAAGGTCGTCACCTGGGGCAGCGGCACGCCCGTCTGCAGCGGATAGAGGTCCACCCCTAGCCGCCCCATGGTGATCAGGTCGTACGCCATCGACTTCCCTTCGCGCCCGCGCGTCCGGACCCCCTGAGGACCGGATGCGGAGCGGCTTCGTTTCGGCTCTCCACGGTTTGTAGTCCCGTGCCCCGAGCCCTGTCAATGTTTTGTCCAGACATTCGGACGAGATGGGAGTGGGTTGGGGGTAAGGGCTTGCATGGGGGGGCGGCCGGGACAGGTTGTTTGTCGAGTGCGGGTCCACTGCGGCGTAGTCAACGCGCCGCGCCCTTGCGCCCGCGTGCGCCTTTGCTTCACCTGTGTCACAAAAGCACCCCTCGTGTCACACATATCGCGTGTACGCGGGTTTTGCGTCACACCCGGTCGACAGGCGCTTCCCGTCCCTCACTCCGCGTCGTTCACCCGGCACAGGCTTGTGATCGCCAGCGCAGCGCACGGCTCCCCCGACGGCCGCCCCCGGCCGCCGCCGCGGCGCGCGCAGGGAGGTGCACTCATGACCGACCGACGGCTCTGGTCGTACAAGGAAATCGCGGCCCACATCCGCGTCCAGCCCGACACCGTCCGCTCCTACCGCAAGCACGGCCTGCTGCCCCCGCCCGACCACGTGGAGAGCGGCAAGCCCTACTGGTACGCCGACACGGTCCGCGCCTGGGTGGCATCCCGGCCGGGGAACCGGGGGCGTAGGGACGACTGAGCCGAGCGGGTGCGCGGAGGCGGTACCGGGCGCCCGGTACCGCCTCCGCGGGCGGGCAATCCGGTTGCCGGTACGACCGGCCGCGGCCGAGGATCCCCGGATGAACCTCTCCGCCAAACCCGTCCTCACCGGCGAGAAGACCGTCCTCCGCCCCTTCACCGCGTCGGACGCCGATCCGATATGGCAGCTGATCCAGGACCCGGAGATCGTCCGCTTCACCTTCGAGCCGTCGACCGAACTCACCCTGGAGCGACTGCGTTCCGTCTACGGCGCCCGGGCCACCCAGCCCGACCGCCTCGACCTCGCCGTCACCGACCCCGCCACCGGCGAACTCCTCGGCGAGGTCGTCCTGTTCGAGTGGGATCCCGCCGCCCGCAGCTGCACTTTCCGCACCCTCATCGGCCCCCGTGGCCGCGGCCGGGGCATCGGCACGGAGGCGACCCGCCTGATCCTCGGCTACGGATTCGAGCAACTGGGCCTGCATCGCGTCCAGTTGGAGGTCTACGGCAACAATCACCGGGCCCGGCGGGTGTACGAGAAGGTCGGGTTCGTGGTCGAAGGTGTGCTGCGCGAGGCCCAGTCGCGGGACGGGGAGTGGGTCGACGAGGTGGTCATGGGCGTGCTGGATCGCGAGTGGAGCGTGCACCGCGGGTACCCCGAGGCCGCGCTCAACTCCACGGTTCGATGATCGTCACCCCCGCTCCCGGTGCCGTGCCCATCGCGGACAGTGCCGCCGGGGTCTCGTCCAGGGTGATCGTGGCGGTGGCCAGGAGGTCGGGGCGGAGTACTCCCGAGCGGACCAGTTCCAGCATGGGTGGGTAGGTGTGGGCCGCCATGCCGTGGCTGCCGAGGAGTTCGAGTTCCAGGGCGATCGCGCGGGCCATGGGGACGGGGGTCGTGCCGGACGGGGAGGGGAGGAGGCCGACCTGGATGTGGCGGCCCCGTCGGCGCAGGCCGTTCACCGAGGCGGCGCAGGTCGCCGGGGAACCCAGGGCGTCCAGCGACAAGTGGGCGCCGCCGCCGGTGAGTTCGCGTACCGCCTGTGCCGTGTCCGGGGTGCTCGCGCCGTCCACGCACTCCGTCGCCCCGAACTTCCTTGCCAGCGCGAGTGCTTGGGGTGAGATGTCGACCGCGATGACCCTGGCGCCCGCAGCCGCCGCGATCATCACCGCCGACAGCCCGACTCCCCCGCAGCCGTGCACCGCGACCCACTCCCCCGGCGCGACCCGGCCCCGCTGCACCACCGCGCGGAACGCCGTCGCGAACCGGCAGCCCAGCGAGGCTGCCGTCGCGAAGGTCATCTCGTCCGGCATCGCGACCAGGTTCACGTCGGCGTGGTCCAGGGCGACGTACTGGGCGAAGGAACCCCAGTGGGTGAAACCGGGCTGGGTCTGGCGCTCGCAGACCTGTTGGTCGCCGGACGCGCAGGTTGCGCAGGTTCCGCAGGCGCACACGAACGGGACGGTCACTCGGTCGCCGGGGTGCCAGTTGGTGACCCGGGTGCCTACCGTCTCGACCACGCCGGCCAGTTCGTGGCCCGGGACGTGGGGCAATGTGATGTCGGGGTCGTGGCCCTGCCAGCCGTGCCAGTCGCTTCGGCAGAGGCCGGTGGCTTCGACACGGACGATTACTCCGTGGTTTGCGGGCTGAGGGTCGGGTACGTCTCGTACCTCGGCGGGGTCACCGTATTGCTCGAACACCACCGCTTTCACTTGGGCTCCCATCGCCGTTTTTGTCTGCGGGATCGTCGTGGCCGGTCGCGCTCCGCGGCGGAGCCGCATATTGATGCAGCCCCGCGCCCCTTTCGGGGCGCTCAGTCTCAGCCTCTCTCAAGCCGAACCGGTCGTGGAACCTTCGCAACGGACCCGGCGCCCACCAAGTCGCCCGTCCCGTCAGCTTCATCACCGCCGGGACCAGCAGGCTCCGGACGATCATCGCGTCCATGAGTACCGCGAGGGCGATGCCCAGCCCCAGCATCTTGGTGTTGGTGACGCGGGACGTGCCGATCGCGACCATCACCACCGCGAGGATGACGGCGGCGGCGGTTATCAGGCCGCCTGTGCGCTGGAGGCCGTGGCGGACCGCCTCGTTGTGGTCGCCCGTGCGGTCGTACTCCTCCTTGATGCGGGAGAGCAGGAACACGCCGTAGTCCATGGAGAGTCCGAAGGCCACGCAGAACATCAGGACCGGGAGGGTGGTCTCTATGGAGCCGGTGCTGGTGAAGCCGAGGAGGCCGGAGAGGTGGCCGTCCTGGAAGACCCAGACGACCGCGCCGAACATCGCCGTGAGGCTGAGCGCGTTGAGCAGGACCGCCTGGATCGGGATCAGGACGCTGCCGGTCAGGAGGAAGACCAGGAGCAGGGTGACGACGGTGATGAGTGCGGCCGCCCAGGGCAGGCGGGTGGCTATCGCGTGCTTGGAGTCGACCAGGACGGCCGCCGTGCCGGTCACCTGGGTGGTGAAGGGGGCGTCCGTGGCACGCAGGTCGCCGACCAGGTGTTGGGCCGCCGAGTCGACCGCCTCGCCCTTGGGCAGCACCGTGAAGTACGCCGAGTCGCCCTTCACCAGGGGGCCGTCCACCCGTGCCACCTCGGGGAGTTGGGCGATCCGGGACTTGTACGCGCTGTACTGCGCCGGTGTCGCCCGTCCCTCGGCGAGCACTTCGAGGCCGCCGCCGGGGTTGCCCGGGAAGCCGTCGCGGATGTGCTGCTGCACGACGTGCGACTCGGCGCCCGAGGGCAGTTGGCGGTCGTCCGCGGTGCCGAACCTGACGCCCAGGAAGGGCAGTCCGAGGAGGACCAGGACGGCTGTGGTGGCGAGGGCGAAGAAGGGGGCCCTGCGCATCACCAGGCTCGCTGTGCGGGCCCAGCCCGTGCCCTCCTCGCCGGAGACCTTCGCCGGGCGGCCTCGGCGGAACAGGCGCCGTAGATCGAGGGAGTTGACCCGGTGGCCGAGCAGCAGCAGGGCCGCCGGGAGGAGGATCAGGGCGGCTGCCGCGGCCAGGAGGACCACGGCGATGCCCGCGTAGGCGAAGGAGCGCAGGAAGTACATCGGGAAGACGAGCATCGCGGCCAGGGACACCGCGACCGTGAGGGCGGAGAAGAGCACCGTGCGGCCGGCCGTGCGCAGGGTGGTGGCGATGGCCGTCAACGGGTCGGCGCCGGTGGCCAGTTCCTCGCGGAATCGGCGGACGATGAACAGGGCGTAGTCGATGGCCAGTCCGAGGCCCAGGGCCGTGGTGAGGTTCATCGCGAAGACCGAGACGTCGGTGAACTCCGTGAGGCCGCGCAGCACCGCGTTGGTCCCGAGGATCGCGACGATGCCGATGCCCAGGGGCAGCAGGGCCGCGATCGCTGAGCCGAAGACCATCACCAGCAGGAGCAGGGTCAGCGGCAGGGCGATCATCTCGGCACGGGCCAGGTCCTCCTTGATGATCGTCTGCATCTCGTGGCGGACGGCGACGGTGCCGCCGACCTTCACGTGCACCGGGCCGTGCGTGCCCCGGAGGGTGGGCGCGATGCGGTCCAGGGTGTCGTTCGTCGCCTTCTCGTCGCCCGTGAGGTGGGCGGCGATCAGCGCCTCGTGCCCGTCCTTCGCGCGCAGGGATGGGGATTTGGTCTGCCAGTAGGAACCGACACCGGTGATGCCCGGCTCGCTCGCCAGGCGTGCGGTGAGGCGGTCGGCCTCGGCTGTGACCGCCGGGTCGTCCACGGAGGCGGTACCGGAGTCGACGAGCAGCAGGAGGTTGGGCTGCGAGGCCGGGAACTCGCGCTCCAGCGCCTTGGTGGCGTACGTCGACTGGGCGTTCGGGTCCTCCCAGCCGCCGCTGCCCAGCCGGTCGGCGACTCCGCTGCCGGCGACCACGGCGAGCGCGGTGAGCACCAGGGCGACGAGCAGCGACAACCGGGGGCGGGCGGTCACGAAACGTGTCCATCCCCCGAGCCGCGGTGGGCTGTTGACTTCGGTCATCGTGCGGTGCTCCCCTTCACCTCGACCCGGCCTCCGCGCAGAGCGGTGGCATGGGTCGGCCCTGCAATAGAATGGGAAACACGAGATACCGCTCGCGTTTCGCCGGAGCACCAGAATGCGAGCGACCGCTCGTGTTTGTCAACGCCGTTCGGAGAGCTGGGGATAACTCGTGTCCGTGGACCAGGAGAAGACAGGCCCCCGCCGCCAGGCCCGCGGCGAGCGCCGCATCGCCCAGCTGCTGGAGGCCGCCGCCTCCGTCTTCTGTACGACGGGCTACACCGCGTCCAGCACCAACGCCATCGCCCGCGAGGCCGGCGTCTCACCGGGCACGCTCTACCAGTTCTTCCCGAACAAGGAAGCGATCGCGATCGAGCTGGGCGACCGGCTGCTGCACGAGATGCGGGACATGTACGGCGAGGCGCTCGCCCCGGTCGACCCGTCGACCCCGCTGGAGGAGGCGGTCGGGGCGGTGGTCGACCGTTTCACCGCGTTCAACTGCCGGCACCCGGTGTTCTTCGCGCTGATGCACGGCCCGGACATCCCCGGCCGGCTCGCCGAGGACCACGACGCGCTGCACGCGAACCTGCTCACCGGGATAGAGACGGTGATCGCGGTGTTCCTGCCCGACGCCCCCGCCGCCGACGTCACCCGCACCGCCCGCATGTGCCTGGGCCTCTACAAGGCCGGCCTCGAACTGGTCCTCTCCCACGAGGGCGCCGAGCGCGAGGCCTACACCCTGGAGCTGAAGAAGGTCCTGATCCGCTATCTGGCGCCGGTGGTCGCCGAGAACAGGGCCGCGTACCGGACCGAGAACGGGATCGAAAACGGGACCCCGGGGAACCTCACCACGTCCCGGACCCCCTGACGGCTTCCTCCGCATCCAGGACGACTGCCTCCGCCCCGGAGAGGGTGTCGATCACCTGTCCGTCGCCCGCCCAGCCGAGTACGCCGACACCGGCGAGGATGCCCGGCAGGATCTCGGCGATGACCGACGGGACCGGGAGTCGGCGGCCGATCACGTAGGCCGGCCGGGGTGCCGGTACGGCGATGGCCGTGATCAGGACGAGCGTCCCGGACTGCGGCATGCGGTGTATCTACCATAAAGTGCCGGTAAATCTGCCCTGTAGGAGTACGAGGGGATTTGCCGTGACCTACTCTCCGCCGCCCGGTGCGCCCCGGGCCCGTATCCCCGGGCCGCAGCAGCCGCCGCCGACGTACCCCCAGATCCGTACCGGCCGGTGGAAGCACTGTCTGGGCGGCGGGCTGGCGCTGTGGGTGCTGACCGCGCTGGTCACGTACGCGACGAAGAACACCACCCTGCTGCCGACGCTGATCCTGCTCGGCAGCTTCCTGGTGCCGGTGACCTTCGTCCTGTGGGCGTACGAACGACACGGACGCGACCTGGGCGTCAGCGTGATCCTGGGCTGCTTCCTGACCGGCGGCACGCTCGGGGTGCTGGGCGCCTCGGTGATGGAGTACTACCTGCTGCACCCCTCCTTGTGGATGTTCGTCGGCGTCGGCCTCATCGAGGAGGCCGTGAAACTGGGGGCGCTGATGTTCGTGCTGCGCCGGCAGCCCCGGCTGCACGGGATGCGCGCCGGACTGGTGCTCGGCGCGACGGTCGGCTTCGGCTTCGCCGCCCTGGAGAGCGCCGGGTACGCCTTCAACGCGGCCGTCTCCACCAAGGGCATCGATCTGCGGGCACTCCTGGAGACCGAGATCCTGCGCGGGGTCCTCGCACCCTTCGGACACGGCCTGTGGACGGCGATCGCGGGTGGCGTCCTGCTCACGTACCGGCAGCTGAACGGGCGGTTCCGGTTCACCGCCCCGGTCGTCGGCACGTATCTCGGCGTCTCCCTGCTGCACGCCCTGTGGGACTCGACGCACGGCATCGCCATCTGGCTGGTCGCCCGGCTGTCGGGCACGGGCCTGGACAAGCAGCTGTTCGCCCAGGGGTACATCCCGACTCCGACCGACCAGCAGGAGCACCTGTTCACGGTGTTCTCGGTGGGCGGGACGGTGCTCGTGGCCCTGCTCGGCATCGCCTGGGTACGGTCCCTGGCCCGGCGCGATCCCTCTTGGAGAAATACCCCCTAGGGGTATAGTGTGGAACACAGAGTGAGCCACCGTGGGCCACTCGACGCCCATTGCCCCCATCTGCCTCCACACGCCTCCACGAGGAGAACGACATGACCGCCCAGACCGACACCCAGGGTTCCGTCACCACCGTCTACAAGGTGAGCGGGATGAGCTGCGGACACTGCGAGGGCTCCGTCTCCGGCGAGATCTCCGGGCTGCCGGGCGTCACCTCGGTGAAGGCCGTCGCGTCGACCGGCGAGGTCACGGTCGTATCCGCCGCCCCGCTCACCGACGAGGCGGTCCGCGCGGCCGTGGACGAGGCCGGCTTCGAGCTCGTCGGCCAGGTCTGAAACAGCGGATCGGGCGAAGTCCGCCGCGGTTCGACGGCGCCCTCGAAAGGGGCGCGGGGCTGTATCGACATGCGGCTCCGCCGCGGGGCGCGACCGGCCACGACGGTGCCGCGGACGACCGACGGCACATCGCGGCACTCCCAGGGGAACGCCCCCGCACGACACTTCCGTTTTTCGACCGGGCCGTGCCGACCAGCTGATACTGGCTCCGCGCGGTCCGGTCCGATGTCTGGAGTCCGGACATGACCAGCACCACCACAGCGACACCCACCACCACAGCAACGCCCACCACCGCCGCGGAGACACCCATAGCCGCGGCCCCCGAATCCGCCGCCGCCGAGGTCGAGTTGCTCATCGGAGGGATGACCTGCGCCTCCTGCGCGGCCCGCGTCGAGAAGAAGCTCAACCGCATGGACGGCGTCAGTGCCACCGTGAACTACGCGACCGAGAAGGCGAAGGTCAGCTACCCGGCCGGCATCCAGGTCGCCGACCTCATCGCGACCGTGGTGAAGACCGGGTACACCGCCGAGGAACCCGCGCCCCCGGAGCCCGAGGCGGAAACCCCTGAGGACGCCCCGGATCCCGAACTCGCCTCCCTGCGCGAGCGATTGACCGTCTCCGCCCTCCTCGCCACACCCGTCGTGCTGCTCTCGATGATTCCGGCCCTCCAGTTCGACAACTGGCAGTGGCTCGCGCTCACCCTCGCCGCGCCCGTCGTCGTCTGGGGCGGACTCCCGTTCCACAGGGCCGCGTTCACCAACGCGCGGCACGGCGCCGCCACCATGGACACCCTGGTCTCGGTCGGCACGCTGGCCGCGTTCGGCTGGTCGCTGTGGGCGCTGTTCTGGGGCGACGCGGGCATGGCCGGCATGCACGACGAGTTCCGCCTCACCGTCTCGCGTACGGACGGCGCCTCGACGATCTACCTCGAAGTGGCCGCGGGAGTCGTCGCGTTGATCCTGCTGGGCCGCTATCTGGAGGCCCGCTCGAAGCGCCGTGCGGGCGCGGCCCTGCGCGCGCTCATGCAACTGGGCGCCAAGGACGTGGCAGTTCTGCGGGACGGCCGTGAAGTACGGCTGCCGGTGGCCGAGTTGGCGGTCGGCGACCGTTTCGTCGTACGGCCCGGGGAGAAGATCGCGACCGACGGCACCGTCGTCGAGGGCGCCTCGGCGGTCGACGCGTCGATGCTGACCGGCGAGTCGGTGCCGGTGGACGTGGCACCGGGTGACACGGTAACCGGCGCGACCGTGAACGCCGGCGGGCGACTCGTCGTAGCAGCCAGTCGTGTCGGGTCGGACACCCAACTCGCGCGGATGGCGCGGCTGGTGGAGGACGCGCAGAACGGCAAGGCGGAGGTGCAGCGGCTCGCGGACCGGATCTCCGGGATCTTCGTGCCGGTGGTGCTGCTGATCGCGGTCGGCACGTTCGGGGTGTGGCTCGGAGTCACCGGCGACGTGACCGCCGCGTTCACCGCGGCCGTCGCCGTGCTGATCATCGCCTGCCCGTGCGCGCTGGGCCTGGCCACCCCGACCGCCCTCATGGTCGGCACCGGCCGCGGCGCCCAGCTCGGCATCCTGATCAAGGGCCCCGAGGTCCTGGAGTCCACCCGCCGCGTCGACACGGTCGTACTCGACAAGACCGGCACGATCACCACCGGCCGCATGACCCTCCGGGAGGTCTACGTCGCCGACGGCACCGACGAGCGGGAGCTGCTGCGGCTCGCGGGCGCCCTGGAGCACGCCTCCGAGCACCCCGTCGCGCGGGCCGTCGCGGCGGGCGCGGAGGAGCGGGTCGGACCGCTGCCGTCGGCCGAGCACTTCGAGAACGTGCCCGGCCGTGGCGTCCGCGGCCGCGTGGAGGGCCGTGAGGTGGCCGTGGGGCGCCTCTACGACGATCTCCCGGAGGAGTTGGCCCGCGCCCGCTCCGAGGCCGAGAGCGGCGGACGTACGGCCGTGGTGGTCGGCTGGGACGGAGTGGCGCGCGGAGTCGTCGCGGTCGCCGACGCGGTCAAGGAGACCAGCGCCGAGGCCGTACGGCAGCTGCGGGCCCTCGGGCTCACCCCGGTGCTGCTGACCGGTGACAACCGCGCGGTGGCCGATTCCGTGGCCGCCGCCGTCGGGATCGCCCCCGGGGACGTCATCGCCGAGGTGCTGCCCGAGGACAAGGTCGCTGTCGTACGACGGCTGCAGGGCGAGGGGCGGAGCGTCGCCATGGTCGGCGACGGCGTGAACGACGCCGCCGCGCTCGCCACCGCCGATCTCGGGCTCGCGATGGGCACCGGGACGGACGCGGCGATCGAGGCGAGCGATCTGACGCTGGTGCGCGGGGACCTGCGGGTGGCCGCGGACGCGATCCGGCTGTCCCGGCGGACGCTCGGCACCATCAAGGGCAATCTCGTGTGGGCTTTTGGATACAACCTGGCGGCGCTCCCGCTGGCCGCCGCGGGGATGCTGAATCCCATGATCGCGGGAGCCGCGATGGCCTTCTCGTCGGTGTTCGTCGTCTCCAACAGCCTGCGACTTCGGACATTTCGCTGAAGTTCCGCAAAGTTACCGGGAGTTACGGGAACTCGAAGTAAGAGTCCCCCTAGAGACCGAGGACGGCCTCACATAAGCTCTTCACAAGGCTCGCGCATCATCCTTACGCTGGGGTCCCGACCACGACATCGGGGCTCTTGCGCACCTAACGGACATATGCAAGAGACGCAGATCACAGTGGTGTGAACGTAACCATCGAAGGGGTTCGAAGGTCTAAGTTGACGATGTCAGCAAGCGTCTTGGGGGGCGCGAACTGGCATCTGAGGATGTCTTGGGGGACTTCCTCAGAGATGCGTTGCCGGGACACGTACACCGGGGAGCTTTGAGCGGCCCTCCCGTCGTGCGATGTCCCGGCAGATCGCACACATCACTGGCTCCACCCAGTAGTACGAGGAGTTTTGCTCGTTCTACTCAACGAGGCTCAGCTTCATCGGGCTTCGGCAGTACGCAGTACAGCGATTCAGGCGCTGGTTCTCTAAGACGCCCGGCCGGATCCCGTGGGGGGAATCCGCACCGGGACATGGGAAGGCGCCCTGTACGCCGGCCCGTGGGGGGACCGTCGGCAGGGCGCCTTCTTCCCATCCCTTTTTAGGCTCGGTTCGCCTCCGGGGCGCCAAAGCCTGTGTCGAGAGCCCCAGCGCGCGGAGGCGCGCAGCGCCGAGCGCGGTGGGGCTCTCGACACAGGCGCGCCCCTTCGGCTCACTCGCCGACGTGGGGCGAGGGGGTCGAAAGGGCGCCGTCTTGCCATGGTCCGGAATTTTGCAGTGGTGCAGTGCTCCGGAGTTGCTGCTGTGCTGCAGCGCCCCTTCCCTCAGGGACGCCGGGCACTGCCGCTTTTAGGGGCGCGGGGAACTGCGCGACCAGCCCCCACCGGGCCCGCAGCGAACAACCTGCGGACCCAGCGGAGCTCTTGGCAGAGTGCTTCAGCGACCCTCGACCGGAACGAAGTCCCGCTCGACGACGCCCGTGTAAATCTGGCGCGGGCGCCCGATACGAGAACCCGGCTCCTTGATCATCTCGTGCCACTGGGCGATCCAGCCCGGCAGGCGGCCCAGGGCGAACAGGACCGTGAACATCTCGGTCGGGAAGCCCATGGCCCGGTAGATCAGGCCCGTGTAGAAGTCGACGTTCGGGTAGAGGTTGCGCGAGACGAAGTAGTCGTCCGACAGCGCGTGCTCTTCGAGCTTCAGCGCGATGTCCAGCAGCTCGTCGGACTTGCCGAGGGCCGAGAGGACGTCGTGCGCCGCCGCCTTGATGATCTTCGCGCGCGGGTCGAAGGACTTGTACACCCGGTGGCCGAAGCCCATCAGGCGGACGCCGTCCTCCTTGTTCTTCACCTTGCGGATGAACGAGTCGACATCGCCGCCGTTCGCCTGGATGCCTTCCAGCATCTCCAGGACGGACTGGTTGGCGCCGCCGTGCAGCGGGCCCCACAGCGCGTTGATGCCGGCCGAGATCGACGCGAACATGTTCGCCTGGGACGAGCCGACGAGGCGGACCGTGGACGTGGAGCAGTTCTGCTCGTGGTCCGCGTGCAGGATCAGCAGCTTGTCGAGCGCGGAGACGACGACCGGGTCGAGGTCGTACTCCTGCGCCGGGACCGAGAAGGTCATGCGCAGGAAGTTCTCGACGTAGCCGAGGTCGTTGCGCGGGTAGACGAACGGGTGGCCGATCGACTTCTTGTACGCGTACGCCGCGATCGTCGGGAGCTTGGCGAGCAGCCGGATCGTGGAGAGGTTGCGCTGCTTCTCGTCGAACGGGTTGTGGCTGTCCTGGTAGAAGGTGGACAGCGCCGAGACGACCGACGACAGCATCGCCATCGGGTGGGCGTCGCGCGGGAAGCCCTTGTAGAAGTTCTTGACGTCCTCGTGCAGCAGGGTGTGCTGCGTGATGTCGTTCTTGAACACGGTGAGCTCGTCGACGGTCGGCAGCTCGCCGTTGATCAGCAGGTAGGCGACCTCCACGAAGGTGGAGCGCTCGGCCAGCTGCTCGATCGGGTAGCCGCGGTACCGGAGGATGCCCTGCTCACCGTCGAGGTAGGTGATGGCGGATTTATAGGCGGCGGTGTTCCCGTAACCGCTGTCCAGCGTCACCAGACCGGTCTGGGCGCGGAGCTTCCCGATGTCGAAGCCCTTGTCGCCGACGGTGCTGTCGATCACCGGGTAGGTGTACTCGCCGTCGCCGTACCGCAGTACTACAGAGTTGTCGCTCACGTCATCCCTCACCGACGTTGTGCCTCTTCTTCGAGGTTGCCCTGACTGTCTCTACCATCCCCCATTTGGCGCAGGAGAGTGCACTCGGGGTCGACCATTGGGCCTATTGGCGGCACTCAGTGCCGCCAACCTGCTCATCCTGCCCCCTCCACCCCGCTATCAGGAAGTGCTGTGTGACCTTCCCGACTCATTTGATCGATCATTTTTCATGCTCAGTCTGAAGTCCAGTGCCGTGCAGCGTCGTCCCGCCGACACCGTACGCACGGCCTGTCCGATCGCCTTGCGGGATCCGACCAGCACAACCAGCTGTTTGGCCCGGGTGACGGCCGTATACAAGAGGTTCCGCTGGAGCATCATCCACGCGCCCGTGGTGACCGGGATCACGACGGCCGGGTACTCGCTGCCCTGGGAGCGGTGGATGGTCACCGCGTACGCGTGCGCCAGCTCGTCGAGTTCGTCGAATTCGTACGGCACTTCCTCGTCCTCGTCCGTCAGCACCGTGAGGCGCTGGTCCACCGGGTCGAGTGAGGTGACGACGCCCACCGTGCCGTTGAAGACGCCGTTCTCACCCTTGTCGTAGTTGTTGCGGATCTGGGTGACCTTGTCGCCGACGCGGAAGACCCGGCCGCCGAACCGCTTCTCGGGGACGTCGGGGCGGCCGGGCGTGATCGCCTGTTGCAGCAGTCCGTTGAGGTTGCCCGCGCCCGCCGGTCCCCGGTGCATGGGCGCGAGGACCTGTACGTCCCGGCGCGGGTCGAGCCCGAACTTGGCCGGAATCCGCCGCGCCGCCACGTCCACGGTGAGCCGGCCGGTCTCCTCCGTGTCGTCCTCGACGAAGAGGAAGAAGTCCTTCATGCCGTCGGTGACGGGGTGTTGGCCGGAGTTGATCCGGTGCGCGTTGGTGATCACGCCGGACTGCTGGGCCTGGCGGAACACGCGCGTGAGGCGTACGGCGGGGATCGGACCGCCGTCGGCCAGCAGGTCGCGCAGCACCTCGCCGGCGCCGACGCTGGGGAGTTGGTCCACGTCTCCGACGAAGAGGATGTGGGCCCCCGGGGGCACGGCCTTGACCAGCTTGTTGGCCAGGAGGAGGTCGAGCATGGATGCCTCGTCGACGACCACCAGGTCGGCGTCCAGGGGGCGGTCCTTGTCGTAGGCCGCGTCGCCGCCGGGCTTGAGTTCGAGGAGGCGGTGGACAGTTGAGGCCTCGGCGCCGGTGAGTTCGGCGAGGCGTTTGGCGGCGCGGCCGGTGGGGGCGGCGAGGACGACCTTGGCCTTCTTGGCGCGGGCCAGCTCGACGATCGAGCGGACCGTGAAGGACTTTCCGCAGCCGGGACCACCGGTGAGGACGGCGACTTTCTCGGTCAACGCGAGCTTGACGGCGGCCTCTTGCTCGGGGGCGAGTTCTACGCCGGTACGCCCCTTGAGCCATCCCAGCGCCTTGTCCCAGGCCACGTCGTGGAAGCCGGGCATGCGGTCCGCGGTCGTGTGCAGCAGGCGGCGGAGCTGGGCGGCGAGGGAGAGTTCGGCGCGGTGGAAGGGGACGAGGTAGACGGCGGTGACGGGGTCGGGGCTGCCGTCGGGACCGGGAACCTTCTCCCGTACGACACCGGGGTCGCCCGACTCCTCGTCCGGGAGCGCGAGTTCGGCGAGGCACTCGATGACGAGGCCGGTGTCGACCTGGAGGAGCTTCACCGCGTCGGCGATGAGCCGTTCTTCGGGGAGGTAGCAGTTGCCCTGGTCGGTGGCCTGCGAAAGGGCGTACTGGAGGCCCGCCTTGACGCGCTCCGGGCTGTCGTGCGGGATGCCGACGGACTGGGCGATCTTGTCGGCGGTGAGGAAGCCGATGCCCCAGACGTCGGAGGCGAGGCGGTACGGCTGGTTCTTGACGACGGAGATCGAGGCGTCGCCGTACTTCTTGTAGATGCGGACCGCGATCGACGTGGACACCTCGACGGTCTGGAGGAAGAGCATGACCTCCTTGATCGCCTTCTGCTCCTCCCAGGCGTCGGCGATCTTCTTGGTCCGCTTGGGCCCGAGCCCCGGGACCTCGATGAGGCGCTTGGGCTCGTCCTCGATGATCTGCAGGGTGTCCAGGCCGAAGTGCTGGGTGATGCGGTCGGCGAAGACGGGGCCGATGCCCTTGACGAGGCCTGAGCCGAGGTAGCGCCGGATGCCCTGGATCGTGGCGGGGAGGAGGGTCGTGTAGTTCTCGACGGTGAACTGCTTGCCGTATTGGGGGTGCGAGCCCCAACGGCCCTCCATGCGCAGGGATTCACCGGCCTGGGCGCCGAGCAGCGCGCCTACGACGGTGAGGAGATCGCCGCCGCCTCGGCCGGTGTCGACGCGGGCGACCGTGTAGCCGTTCTCCTCGTTGGCGTAGGTGATGCGCTCCAGGACGCCTTCGAGGACGGCGAGGTGTCGCTCGCCTGTGGGGGTCCCCGGTTTTGCCGCCTGGTTGGACATGGGTCGACGGTACCGGGCGGGTATGACAGGGGGGTGGGGTCAGGGGTGGGGGTGCTGCTTCAGGGCTTCTATGAAGGCACTTCCGGCCCCGCCGAAACCGTTCAGATCGAAGGGGATGACGCGCACGGTGACGTGTTCGGCTTCGGAGAGTTCCAGGACACGGGTGAGTTGGGCCCGCGCCGTGATCTGATCACCGACCCGGATGCGCAGGGCCGCCTCGTGGATCACCGTCTCGTACGCGATCGGGTCGGGGCGCTCGATGATGACTCTGCGCTTCATCCGATGTTCCACCCAGCTCTCCACCTCGCTCGTCGGAAACAGGAGTCCCGGGATGTGCAGGAAGTCCACGTCCCAGCGGTAGCCGGCGTGATGTTCCAACTCGGCGAGGTCGAGGAACGGTGTGGGCAGCGAACCTCGGTACTCCTCCCACCAGCCGCGTGTCCGGTCGGTGGCCACCGCGACCAGAGCGTCGACGAACTCCGCGTCCGTACAGGCGTAGTGGAATGCCAGGCGACGCAGCCGCTGCTCGCTCACTCCCGTCCTGTCATGACGGCCGCGGCAGAGCCACCGCCGGCCATCTCCAACCCCTCGCCACCGAACCGGAGTTGACGCATGCCAGAAAGCTCAACCGTGCCCTGGGAGTGCTGCCTCTACGTCCCGAAAGACCTGCGTGCGGTCACCGTCAGTCGTCGCACCCTCCGGCTGATCCTCGCCGTGCACGGTCTGATCCGGCCGGCCGACACCGCCGAACTCCTTGCGACGGAGCTGGTCGGCGGGGGTGCTGCGGCTCGGGGCGTCGGACGCCGACCCCGAACCGCCTGAGCCGCCACGGTCGTTGGAGGAACTCGGCGACTCGGAGGACGGGCGCGGTCTCGCGCCGGTCCGGGCCTGTGCCGACCAGTGGGGCCGGCAGCCACTGTCCCGGAACGGCAGGCGGGGGAAGCTCGTGTGGTGTGAGCCTGCCGCGGCTTGAGGTGGCCGCCGGGGTCTTCGAGCTCGGGCGGCGCGACCCCAGCCGTCCCAGCGGGAGTCTCCCCGCAAGAATGTGACACTTCAGGGCGAAGTGTCACATTCACCAGGCCACATCCCCTCCCGGCGCCGAGGATCCTCGCGCATCACCCCCAGAACACCCACCCCGCGAGCAAGCGCGCCGCCGTACATCACAATTCGGTCACACCCCCTTGTTTACTCGCATGTAATCGATTCCAATCCTCCATGTAATCGATTCCACGAGGAGGTGGAACGGCGATGGCGAGCATCAAGGACGTCGCCGCCGAGGCCGGGGTCTCCGTGGCCACGGTGTCGCGGGTGCTGAACGACCATCCGTCGGTCAGTGACGACGCGCGTACCCGCGTGCTGGCCGCCGTAGCGGCGCTGGGTTATCGCCCGAACGCCGTCGCCCGGTCGCTGCGTACCGATCAGACCCGCACCCTCGGGCTGGTCATCAGCGACGTGCTCAACCCGTACTTCACCGAGCTGGCCCGCTCCGTCGAGGAGGAGGCCCGCGCGCTCGGGTACAGCGTCATCATCGGTAACGCCGACGAGCGGCCGGAGCTGCAGGACCACCACGTGCGGACGCTGCTGGACCGTCGTATCGACGGACTGCTCGTGTCGCCCACCGACGGCGGCTCCCCCGGCATGCTGGACGCCGCCCGCGCGGGGACCCCGATGGTGTTCGTGGACCGGTGGATCCCGGGCCTGGACGTGCCCGTCGTGCGGGCCGACGGGCGGGCCGCGATCAGGGATCTCGTCGCGCATCTGCACGGGCTCGGGCATCGCAGGCTCGCCATCATCGCCGGCCCCGCAGCCACCACCACCGGCAGTGAGCGCGTCGCCGCCTTCCGGGACGCGCTCGGCGAGTACGGGATTCCGCTCCCCGACGCCTACATCGGGCAGGGCGACTTCCAGGTCGAGAGCGGGCGGCGGGTGACCGAAGGGTTTCTCGATCTGGTCGAGCCGCCGGAAGTTGTCTTCGCCGCCGACAATCTGATGGCCCTGGGCGCACTCGACGCCGTACGCGCGCGTGGGCTTCGCGTTCCGGAGGATCTCGCGCTGGCCGCGTTCGACGACATCCGGTGGTTCGTACACACCGATCCGCCGATCACCGCGATCGCTCAGCCGACGGGTGACCTGGGGCGGGCCGCCGTGCGCGCTCTGGTCGACCGGATCGAGGGGCGGGCTCCGCAGTCCGTCACCCTTCCCGCGCGGCTCGTCGTGCGCCGCTCGTGCGGGGAGCCGGACTCCGCGCAACCCCCTGTTGGAACTGCCCCAGTTCAACCCGTTCGAAGGAGCCAGTCGTGAGCAACCAGGACGAGTTGCTGCGCATCGAGGGCATCCGCAAGACCTTCCCCGGTGTCGTCGCGCTGGACGGCGTCGACTTCGATCTGCGTCGGGGTGAGGTCCATGTGCTGCTCGGTGAGAACGGTGCGGGCAAGAGCACCCTCATCAAGATGCTCTCCGGCGCCTATCGCCCCGACGGCGGTCGCATTCTGGCCGCCGGTGAGGAGGTGCGCATCCACAGTGCGCAGGACTCCGCGCGGCTCGGGATCGCCACCATCTACCAGGAGTTCAACCTCGTTCCCGATCTGACGGTCGCCGAGAACATCTTTCTGGGGCGGCAGCCGCGTCGCCTCGGGATGATCGACCGGAAGCGGATGGAGGCCGATGCCGCCGTTCTGCTGGAGCGGGTGGGTGTGAATGTCTCGCCGCGCGCTCGGGTGCGTGAACTCGGTATCGCGCGGCTCCAGATGGTCGAGATCGCGAAGGCGCTCAGTCTCGACGCGCGCGTGCTGATCATGGACGAGCCGACCGCCGTCCTCACCTCTGAAGAGGTCGAGAAGCTGTTCTCCATCGTGCGTCAACTGCGCGCTGACGGGGTCGGGATCGTCTTCATCACCCATCACCTGGAGGAGATCGCCGCCCTCGGGGACCGCGTCACCGTCATCCGGGACGGGAAGAGTGTGGGGCAGGTGCCTGCCTCCACCCCCGAGGACGAGCTCGTACGGCTCATGGTGGGGCGGTCGATCGAGCAGCAGTATCCGCGTGAACGGCCGGACACCGGCGCCGCGTTGCTCTCCGTCGAGGGGCTCACCCGGGACGGGGTCTTCCACGACATCAGCTTCGAGGTGCGGGCCGGTGAGGTCGTCGGTATCGCCGGGCTCGTCGGGGCCGGTCGTACCGAAGTCGTACGGGCTGTCTTCGGGGCCGACCCGTACGACCAGGGGGTGGTCACCGTCTCCGGTGGACTCGTCCCCAAGCATGACGTCAACGCGGCCATGGCTGCCGGGATCGGGCTCGTGCCCGAGGACCGTAAGGGGCAGGGGCTCGTCCTCGACCAGTCCGTGGAGGAGAACCTCGGGCTCGTCACCATGCGGGCCGCCACCAAGGGTGGGCTTGTCGACCTCAAGGGGCAGCGCGAGGCCGCCGCGCGGATCGCGAAGCAGCTCGGCGTGCGGATGGCCGGACTCGGCCAGCAGGTGCGCACGTTGTCCGGTGGCAACCAACAGAAGGTCGTCATCGGCAAGTGGCTCCTCGCCGACACCAAGGTGCTGATCCTCGACGAGCCGACGCGCGGCATCGACGTCGGCGCCAAGGTCGAGATCTATCAGCTGATCAACCAGCTCACCGCCGGTGGTGCCGCCGTGCTCATGATCTCCAGTGATCTGCCCGAAGTTCTCGGTATGAGTGACCGGGTGCTCGTGATGGCCCAGGGGCGTATCGCGGGCGAACTCTCCGCCGAACAGGCCACGCAGGACTCCGTGATGGCACTCGCCGTCAGCACACCCAGCACACCGACCCAAGCAACTACCGCTCAAGCAACTACCGCTGTGGAGGGCCACCGTGGCCACTGACACGCTCAAGAGCACGCCGGGCGCGAGTGGCGCCTCGGGGATCCGCCGACTGCTCCTGGACAACGGGGCGTTGACCGCGCTCATCGTCCTGGTCATCGCCATGTCGGCGCTGTCCGGCGACTTCCTGACCACCGACAATCTCCTCAACGTCGGTGTCCAGGCGGCCGTGACCGCCATCCTCGCCTTCGGCGTCACCTTCGTGATCGTCTCGGCGGGCATCGACCTGTCGGTCGGTTCGGTGGCGGCCCTGTCGGCCACCGTGCTGGCCTGGAGCGCCACGCAGCACGGCGTCCCGGTCTTCCTCGCCGTCGTCCTCGCGATCGCCACGGGTATCGCGGCCGGTCTCGTCAACGGTTTCCTCATCGCCTACGGCAAACTGCCGCCGTTCATCGCGACGTTGGCGATGCTGTCGGTGGCGCGCGGGCTGTCGCTGGTGATCTCGCAGGGTTCCCCGATCGCCTTCCCGGACTCGGTCTCGCACCTCGGTGACACGCTCGGCGGCTGGCTGCCGGTGCCGGTCCTGGTGATGATCGTGATGGGGCTGATCGCCGCCTTCATCCTCGGGCGGACCTACATCGGCCGCTCGATGTACGCGATCGGCGGCAACGAAGAGGCCGCGCGCCTCTCGGGGTTGCGCGTCTCCAAGCAGAAGCTCGCGATCTACGCCCTGTCCGGTGTCTTCGCCGCCGCCGCGGGCATCGTCCTCGCCTCCCGGCTCTCCTCCGCGCAGCCGCAGGCCGCCGACGGTTACGAGCTGGACGCGATCGCCGCGGTCGTCATCGGCGGCGCCTCCCTCGCGGGCGGCACCGGCAAGGCGTCCGGCACGCTCATCGGCGCGCTGATCCTCGCGGTGCTGCGCAACGGCCTCAACCTCCTTTCCGTGTCGGCGTTTTGGCAGCAGGTCGTCATCGGTGTCGTGATCGCGCTGGCGGTCCTGCTCGACACCGTGCGCCGCAAGGCGGGGGCAACTCCCGCCTCCGGTGCGGGCGGTGGCGGTGGCAGCAAGGGCAGGCAGGCGACCACGTACGCGCTCGCGGCGGTCGTCACCATCGCGATCGTCGGTGCCACCTCCTTCCTGCACAACGACTCCTCCACGACGTCGAAGCCCAAGCTCGGTCTGTCGCTCTCCACGCTCAACAACCCGTTCTTCGTGCAGATCCGGTCGGGCGCGCAGGCCGAGGCGAAGAAGCTGGGCCTGGACCTGACCGTCACGGACGCGCAGAACGACGCCTCCCAGCAGGCCAACCAGCTGCAGAACTTCACCAGTTCGAACTACGGCGCGATCATCGTCAACCCGGTGGACTCGGACGCGGCGAGCAACTCCGTGAAGGCCGCCGACAAGGCGAAGATCCCGGTCATCGCCGTCGACCGGGGCGTCAACAAGGCGGCCGTGGACACGCTGGTCGCGTCCGACAACGTCGTAGGCGGTGAACTCGCCGCCAAGACCGTCGCCGAGAAGCTGGGCGGCAGCGGCAAGATCGTCATCCTCCAGGGGCAGGCGGGCACTTCGGCGGCGCGCGAGCGGGCGGAGGGCTTCGCCAAGGGGCTGAAGGCCTACCCCGGCATCCAGGTCGTCGCCCAGCAGCCGGCCGACTTCGACCGCACCAAGGGCCTCGACGTGATGTCGAACCTCCTCCAGGCGCACCCCGACGTCCAGGGCGTCATCGCCGCCAACGACGAGATGGCGCTCGGCGCGATCAAGGCACTCGGCTCCAAGGCCGGCAAGTCGGTCTCGGTCGTCGGATTCGACGGCACGCCGGACGGCCTGACCGCCGTCAAGCAGGGCACGCTGTACGCGTCCGTCGCCCAACAGCCGTCCCAGCTCGGCAAGATCGCCGTGGACAACGCGCTGCGCGCCGCTCAGGGCAAGAAGGTCGAGTCGACGGTCAAGGTGCCGGTCAAGGTCGTCACCAAGGAGAATGTGGCCGGGTTCACCGGCTGACGAGGACCGGGGCCACCACTCCAAGTCACCACTGTGGGGAGTCAATTGATGTACGACTACGACCTCCTGGTCGTGGGATCGGCCAACGCCGACCTCGTGATCGGCGTCGAGCGGCGGCCGGGCGCCGGCGAGACGGTCCTCGGTTCCGACCTGACCGTCCACCCCGGCGGCAAGGGCGCCAACCAGGCGGTCGCCGCCGCCCGGCTGGGAGCCCGTACGGTCCTGCTGGCCCGGGTCGGCGACGACGCGCACGGCCGGCTGCTGCTCGACTCGCAGCGGGCCGCCGGGGTCGACACGGTGGGCGTGCTGGTCGGCGGTGCACCGACCGGGGTCGCGCTGATCACGGTCGACCCGTCCGGCGACAACAGCATCGTGGTGTCGCCCGGCGCCAACGGAAAGCTGTTCCCCGTGGACGTCCAGGCCGCCGGGTGCCTCTTCCAGGCCGCCCGGGTGGTCTCCGTACAGCTGGAGATCCCGCTGGAGACGGTCGTGGAGGTCGTACGGAGTCTCGCGGACGGCAGCCGCTTCGTGCTGAACCCGTCGCCGCCCCGGCCGCTCCCGGCCGAAGTCCTGGCCGCCTGCGACCCGTTGATCGTCAACGAGCACGAGGCGAAGGTGATCCTCGGGGACGCGTGTGTGAGCGAGCGGCCGGAGGACTGGGCGCGGATCCTGCTGGCGAAGGGGCCGCGTTCGGTGGTCGTGACGCTGGGCGCGGAGGGTGCGCTGGTGGCCTCGCGGGAGGGGGTCACCCGGGTGCCGTCCGTGAAGGTGGACGCCGTGGACACGACGGGCGCGGGCGACGCGTTCACCGCGGCGCTGGCGTGGAAGCTGGGTGCGGGGTTGTCGCTGGCCGAGGCGGCGGAGTACGCGGCCAGGGTCGGGGCGGTCGCCGTGACCCGTAAGGGTGCGCAGGACTCCTTCCCCATGGCGGACGAGGTCGCCGCGCTGTGAAGAAGGCAGGGATTCTCAACCGTCATCTCTCCGGCGCGCTGGCTGAGTTGGGGCACGGGGACGGGGTGCTGGTGTGCGACGCCGGGATGCCGATCCCCAAGGGGCCCCGGGTCGTGGACCTGGCGTTCCGGGCCGGGGTGCCGTCGTTCGCGGAGGTGCTGGACGGGCTGCTGGCCGAGCTGGTCGTGGAGGGCGCGACGGCGGCGAGCGAGGTGCGCGGCGCCAACCGCGCGGCCACGGCCCTGCTCGACGCCCGCTTCCCCGACGGCCTGGACCTCGTCTCCCACGAGCGGCTCAAGGAGCTGTCGGCGGACGCGCGGCTGATCGTACGGACGGGCGAGGCGCGGCCGTACGCGAACGTGCTGCTGCGGTGCGGGGTGTTCTTCTAGAAATGTGACACTTGGGGGGTCATGTGTCACATTCTCAAATTCGAGGGGGCCCGGTCCGTCGACCGTGCCCCCTCGGGTTTTCCCCTCCAGCATCAGGACCCCCGCGATCCCCCCGGATCCCCCTCCAAGAGTCCTGATGCCAAGTACGACCCACGGACTACGGGGAGGGTTGTACGACATCTTGAGAAATCTTCAAGACGGGTTCGAGGCGCCGACAAATTGGGGCGGACGTAGCGTTTCAGGCATGACCGAAGACTCTGCTACGACCTTCCACGACGACATCCTCGACGAGCTGGGCGGCGACAAGGTCCAGGAGATCGCCGGCCTGCTGGGCACGGATGAGGCGGGCGCCCGGGACGTGGTCGGTACGACCGCGTCGGCCCTGTCCGGTGAGGCGGCGGCCGCGGAGACGCCCCGCGAGGCTCCGCTCCAGGGCGTGGCGACGCTCGGCGGTTTCGCGACGGGCGGGCTGATGGCCGGGGTGCTCGCGAAGGCGGCCAGGCCCGTGGCGAACGCGGTGGCCAAGAGGACGGGGCTGCCGCCGGCGACCGTGGCACGGGTCGTCGAGATGCTGATCCCGGCCGTGCTCGCGGTGCTCACGAAGCGGGCGGCGAAGAAGAGGTAGGCCGAGGAAGTAAGCCGAAGAAGTAACCCGTGCGGTGCGGGTGTCGGCAGGTCGGTACGGCATACTCCTGACCTCCTGCCCCACCCCGGATCGAACGGGGTGGGGCAGGGCTCAGGGGTGTGTCAGGGGTGCGGTCGGCGTCAGCGGACGGTGACCGAGACCGCCTTGGACACGGCGACGCCGTCCTTGACGCGCAGGACCTCGACGCCCTTCTTCTGGAACTTGTCGGTCAGCTTGTAGGCGCCGTGGCCGACCTTCGCGGTCACGGGCAGGGACTTCCACGTCGCACCGCTCTTCACCTGGAGCGTCACCTTGCTGCCCTCCTTCAGACCGGCGGTCTTGCCGGTGAAGGTCACCACGTCGCCGAGCTTCACCGCGGTGTGGTTGGCCTTGAGGGTGATGGCCGCGGGCGCCGGGGCGGGCGCGGCGACGGCGGAGGTGGCGCCGACGGCGACGAGCGCGGCGGAGACCACGGATACGGCGGCGATACGCACGTTCACAGATAACTCCTTGTTTTGTTTCTCGAATTACTTCTCTTATGCACCTCTCAGGCTTCTCTCATACAGGAGAAAGCCCGGAAGGCCGCGCTTCCGGTCTTTCTCCCGGCCCCGCGGCGAGCACGATCCTACAGACATGACCTGGGGAGATACGGTTCCGAAAAGCTCCGAAAAACCTAAATCGACAGGCTAGTCACAGGAATAGCGCGCACCGCACGGACCCTGATCTGCATTTATAAAAACGAGCTGTGTGAAGGTGACTCTCACATTCCGGCTACCGGATCACGTGCTCCACGAAGCGTGCCGCCGTCTCCGCCAGCACCTCGCGGCCGTCCCGCGCCCACAACCCGTCGTTGAACAGTTCGACCTCGATGGGACCGGTGTATCCGGCGGCCTCGACGTACGACAGCCACTCCCGCATGTCGATCGCGCCGTCGCCGATCTGCCCGCGGCCGTTGAGCACGCCCTCGGGCAACGGGGTGGTCCAGTCGGCGAGTTGGAAGGTGTGGATACGGCCGCCCGCGCCCGCCCGGGCGATCTGCTCGGGCGCCCGGTCGTCCCACCAGATGTGGTACGTGTCCACCGTGACGCCGACCTGCTGGGCGGGGAAGCGCTCGGCGAGGTCGAGGGCCTGGGTGAGGGTCGAGACCACGCAGCGGTCGGAGGCGAACATGGGGTGCAGCGGCTCGATGGCCAGCCGCACACCCCGTTCCTCCGCGTAGGGCCCCAACTCCCCCAGCGCGTCGGCGATCCGCTCCCGCGCGCCGTGCAGGTCCTTGGAACCGGCGGGGAGACCGCCGGACACCAGCACGAGGGTGTCCGTGCCGAGGGTGGCGGCCTCGTCCACGGCTTGGCGGTTGTCGTCGAGGGCTCGGGCGCGCTCGGCCGGGTCGAGCGCCGTGAAGAAGCCACCCCTGCACAACGTTGTCACCGTGAGCCCCGCGTCGCGGACCAGCTTCGCGGTCTCCGCCAGGCCGTACGACTGAACGGGCTCGCGCCAGAGGCCGACGCCGGGGACACCCAACTCCAGGCAGGCGTCGACCAGTTCGGGCATCGACAGCTGCTTGACCGTCATCTGGTTGATGGAGAAGCGCGCCAACTCGGGATTGCTCACTGGGTCACTCCGTACAAGGCGAGCAGGTTCTTCATCCGTTCCTCCGCGAGCTTCGGGTCGGGGAACAGGCCCAGGCCGTCGGCGAGTTCGTAGGCGCGGGCGAAGTGCGGGAGGGAGCGGGCCGATTGGAGGCCGCCGACCATCGTGAAGTTCGCCTGGTGGCCCGCGAGCCAGGCCAGGAACACCACGCCCGTCTTGTAGAAGCGGGTGGGGGTCTGGAAGAGGTGACGGGACAACTCGACTGTCGGGTCGAGGAGTTCACGGAATCCGGCCGCGTTCCCGGTGTCCAGGACGCGGACCGCCTCCGCCGCCAGCGGACCGAGCGGGTCGAAGATGCCGAGCAGGGCGTGGCTGAAGCCCTGGTCGTCGCCCGCGATCAGCTCGGGGTAGTTGAAGTCGTCGCCGGTGTAGCAGCGCACGCCCTGCGGCAGTCGGCGCCGGATGTCGATCTCCCGCTGAGCCTCCAGGAGCGACACCTTGATGCCGTCGACCTTGTCGGGGTGCGCGGCGATGACTTCGAGGAACGTGTCCGTGGCCGCGTCGAGGTCGGACGAGCCCCAGTAACCCTCAAGTGCCGGGTCGAACATGGGGCCCAGCCAGTGCAGGACGACCGGTTCGGACGCCTGGCGGAGCAGGTGGCCGTAGACCTCCAGGTAGTCCTCGGGGCCCTTCGCCACGGCCGCGAGCGCGCGGGACGCCATCAGGATGGCCTGCGCGCCCGACGCCTCGACGAGCGCCAACTGCTCCTCGTACGCGGCCTGTACGTCGGCCAGGGACGCCGGGCCGGTGAGCTGGTCGGTGCCGACGCCGCAGGCGATACGGCCGCCGACCGCCCTGGCCTCGGCGGCACTTCGGCGGATCAGTTCGGCCGCGCCCGCCCAGTCCAGGCCCATGCCGCGCTGGGCGGTGTCCATCGCCTCGGCGACACCGAGCCCGTGCGACCAGAGGTGGCGGCGGAAGGCGAGGGTGGCGTCCCAGTCGACGGCGGCGGCCGAGTCGGGGCTCGTGTCGGCGAACGGGTCGGCGACGACGTGCGCCGCCGAGAACACCGTACGAGAGGTGAAGGGGGTGCCGGAGGCGACGGCGAAGGGTTCCTGTCGGGGCTCGTACGCCCTCAAGACCCCACTGGTGTCCGGGAGTTGGATGGTCACAGGGTGATCTCCGGTACGTCGAAGCGGCGGCCCTCGGCGGACGACTTCAGGCCCAGCTCGGCGAGTTGGACACCGCGGGCGCCGGCCAGGAGGTCCCAGTGGTAGGGGGCGTCGGCGTAGACGTGGCGGAGGAACAGCTCCCACTGGGCCTTGAAGCCGTTGTCGAAGTCGGTGTTGTCGGGGACTTCCTGCCACTGGTCGCGGAAGACCTCGGTGGCGGGGAGGTCCGGGTTCCAGACCGGCTTGGGGGTGGAACTGCGGTGCTGGGCACGGCAGTTGCGCAGCCCGGCGACGGCCGACCCCTCCGTGCCGTCGACCTGGAACTCGACGAGTTCGTCGCGGTTGACGCGGACGGCCCAGGAGGAGTTGATCTGGGCGATGGCGCCGCTGTCGAGTTCGAAGATGCCGTAGGCGGCGTCGTCGGCGGTGGCGTCGTAGGGCTTGCCGTTCTCGTCCCAGCGCTGCGGGATGTGGGTGGTCGCGATGGCCTGGACGGACTTGACGCGGCCGAACAGCTCGTGGAGGACGTACTCCCAGTGCGGGAACATGTCGACGACGATGCCGCCGCCGTCCTCCGAGCGGTAGTTCCACGACGGGCGCTGGGCGCTCTGCCAGTCGCCCTCGAAGACCCAGTAGCCGAACTCGCCCCGGATGGACAGGATCCGGCCGAAGAAGCCGCCGTCGATGAGCCGCTTGAGCTTCAGCAGGCCCGGCAGGAACAGCTTGTCCTGGACGACGCCGTGCTTGATGCCGGCGGCGTCGGCGAGACGGGCCAGTTCGAGGGCGCCGTCGAAGTCGGTGGCCGTCGGCTTCTCGGTGTAGATGTGCTTGCCCGCCGCGATGGCCTTCTTGAGCGCCTCCTCACGGGCCGAGGTGACCTGGGCGTCGAAGTAGATCTCGACGGTCGGGTCGGCGAGGACCGCGTCGACGTCCGTGGAGACGTTCGCGGGGTCCAGCCCGTGCTGCTCGGCAAGCGCCTTCAGCGCGTGCTCGCGGCGGCCCACGAGGATCGGTTCCGGCCACAGAACCGTACCGTCGCCGAGGTCTAGACCACCCTGCTCGCGCAGTGCGAGGATCGAGCGGACGAGGTGCTGTCGGTAGCCCATGCGCCCGGTCACGCCGTTCATGGCGATACGCACCGTCTTGCGTGTCACGTGTTCCCCTTCGTCCACATGCGTCTCGACGCATGTCTCAGCGCATGTCCCAGGATTGCAGCAAGCGCTTTCTATATATGCAGAAGCTAGCCTTTGCCCACTGGTCTGTACAAGACCGTGATGGGGTCGAGTTGTTCGAGGGGGCGAACAACCGGGGCGGGTGGCCTTATGGTCTGCTCGGACGGGGGCTTCCTTTGAGCGGCCTGTGTACAACCGAGCACCCTATGTACAACGGCGTACGACAAGATGCGCGACCGAAGATGCGCGACCGGAGGACGAACAACATGACGGTGACCCTGGCGGACGTGGCGGCCCGCGCCCAGGTCTCCCCCGCGACGGTGTCGCGCGTACTGAACGGCAACTATCCGGTCGCGGCCACCACGCGCGAGCGGGTTCTGCGGGCGGTCGACGAGCTGGACTACGTCCTGAACGGTCCCGCGAGCGCGCTGGCGGCGGCCACCTCCGACCTGGTCGGCATCCTGGTCAACGACATCGCCGACCCCTTCTTCGGGATCATGGCGAGCGCGATCCAGGGCGAGATCGGGGGGCCGGGGGGCCGTGCGGGCGGGGAACGGCTGGCGGTGGTGTGCAACACGGGCGGCTCCCCGGAGCGCGAGCTGACGTACCTGACCCTGTTGCAGCGGCAGCGGGCGGCGGCGGTCGTGCTGACCGGCGGCGCGATGGAGAACGCGCCGCACGCGGCGGCGGTCGCGGCGAAGCTGCGGAAGCTGGGGGAGGCGGGGACGCGGGTGGTGCTGTGCGGGAGGCCGCCGGCGCCGGACACCGGGGCGTTCGCGCTGACCTTCGACAACCGCGGGGGCGGCCGGGAACTGACCGAGCACCTGATCGGCCTCGGCCATCGTCGGCTCGGCTACATCGCGGGCCCGGAGGAACGGACGACGACGCGGCACCGGCTGGAGGGCCACCGGGAGGCGCTGGCCGCGCACGGGATCGTAGAGGATCCGCGGTGGACTGTGCACGGCCGCTACGACCGGCGCTCCGGTTACGAGGCCACGCTGGAGCTGCTGCGGCGGGATCCGTCGCTGACGGCCGTGGTCGCGGCGAACGACTCCGTCGCGGTGGGGGCGTCCGCGGCGCTGCGGGAGTCCGGGCGGCGGATTCCGGACGATGTCTCGGTCGCCGGGTTCGACGATCTGCCGTTCAGTGTGGACGCGGTGCCTTCGCTTACGACTGTGCGGTTGCCGTTGTCCGAGGCGGGGGCCCGGGCGGGGCGGATCGCGATGGGGCGGGAGGAGCCGCCGCCGGGTGGGATCGCCACGGTTCGGGGGGAGTTGATGGTGCGGGGGTCTTCTGGGGTGCCGCGGAAGTAGGTGTACCGGAGCTGAGCCGATACATGACCGTTGGGCCACCCGCTTCTTGGCCAGTGTCGGGATTCCGTGACCCGAGTAAAGGGCGCTCCGCTGCGCTACGCGTCGGCTACGCCGATTCCGCTCCGCTCCACCCTTGACTCGGCTCACGGAATCCCGTTTCAGAAGCGAGCGGGCGGCCCTGAATGACGGTTGCCCAGGTATGGAGACCCTCGGGCTTGTCATGCCCTCACCCGGCACCGAGGAACGCGCTCGCGCCTCGCCGGCACGCCGGGTCGGCTTAGCGGCCAACGCCGGGTGGGGTGGCGCGACGACAGGGTGGCGGCACGCCGGGCTGGCTTAGCGACTGACGCCAAGTGGGATGGCGCGCCCACGAGTTGGTGGCACGCCGGGCCGGCTTAGCGGCTGATGCCAAGTGGGGTGTGGGGGCGGCGTGTGGGGGGGTGGTAGGTCGGGGCTGTCCCATCGCGAGCGGCCGGTGGTGACAGGGGCGGGTCCGGGCACGGGGGGGGCGGGAAGCTGTGTCTTTTTCTAACCAGTCAAAGGCTGGTTAGGGGGTTACTTTCGGGACAGCTTCCCGACACCCCCGTGCCCGGACCCGCCCGGCCCGGCCCTGCTCGGCCCGACTCGGCCCGGTCCCGCGTCCGATCGCTCGCAGCCGCGAAGCCAACCCACCTCAGGGATGAAACACGAGCGCACAACCACCCGCCACCCCCCAGCCGCAAGCCGCTGAGCCGACGTGGCGTGCCGCCGACCTGTGGACGCGCCACCCCACTCGGCGTTGGCCGCTGAGCCGGCCCGGCGTGCTGGCGAGGCGCGAGCGCGTTCCTCAACACCGGCCGGACACGTAACCGCCGTAAGGGGCCCTCTCCCTAGGCCACCCGTTCCTCCGGGGCCGCCCGCTCGCTTCTCCAACGGGCTGGAGCGGCCCGAGTCAAGGGTGGAGCGAAGCGGAATCGCCGCAGGCGACGCGCAGCGCAGCGGAGCGCCCTTTACTCGGGACGCGGAAGCCCGACACTGACCAAGAAGCGGGCGGCCCAACGGTCACTTACGAAAGAGCCAGGCGTATCCCCACCCGGCCAATCGCCGTGAAGGGGGAAGCCTGGAGTGCAACGTGCCTATCCGCCAGGTCCAACGCGGTACGTGCCCGGTGTCTGGCCCATCGTGCGGCTGAACGTGTCGATGAAGGCGCTGGTCGTGGACCAACCGCACTGGCGGCCCGTCTCGCTGACCGTCGCGCCTTCCGCCAGGAGGACCATGGCGTGGAAGACGCGGACGTTGGTCCGCCATTGCGGGTACGTCATGCCGAACTCGGTTCTGAACAGCCGGGCCAGGGTGCGTTCGCTGACGCCGATGCGGCGGGCGAGCCAGGTGGCGGTGCGGGGTTGCCGTAGGTCGTCCGTCACCAGTGAACATGCCTGCCGGAGCAGGGAGTTGGTGGGGGTGGGGAGCGTCAGCGGCTCCACTTGGGCTCTTCTCAGGCGGTCCCGCAGAACTGCGCGCAGGCGGCGGGACTCCTGCTGCGGGAGATCCGGTTCGCTGCACGCGATGATCAGTTCGCGGACCAGCGCGTCCACGGCCACGACGACCGGCGTCCCGGAGTCCAGCAGCACGTCGTGGGCGGCGAAGCCGATGGTGTGTACGGAGCTGTGCCCGTGCACCCGGTGCTGGTGCCACATGCCCGCCGGAAGCCAGACGGCACGCGCGCTGGACGCCACCCAGGACGCCTCGCCCGTCTGCACCGCCAGCACACCGGCACTGACGTAGAGAAGCTGGTGGTAGCCGTGCTGGTGACGGCCGATGACGTCACCCGCGAGGTGGGCGTGGGTGGTGTCCCTGGGCTCCGTAGCCGCGCTGTCCGCCGTCTCCGCCTTATCTGTCCTCTCCGCCGTCTCCGCCGTCTCCGCCGTCCCCGCCTGGCCGTTTTCCGACATGGCTCGGCAGAATAACGGAAGCGCCGCACCTGGCCGTCCTGCCAGCGTGAGGAACATGCCCACGACACCTCCCGCCCCCTCTCCCTCCCCTCCGGCCTCTCCGCCCACGCTGAAGACCCGCCTCGCCGCCGGGCTGCGCGGTGCCGCGCTCGACACCCGGCCGTTCCAACTCCCCGTCTTCCGGCGTCTGTTGATCGGGCAGAGTGCGGCCTACGTCGGGACCATGGTCACCGACGTCACCATCCCGGTGCAGGTGTACGACCTGACCCGGTCGTCGCTGTCCGTGGGACTGACGGGGATGGCCGGCCTCGTACCGCTCGTGGTCTTCGGGCTGTACGGCGGTGCCGTCGCGGACCGGTTCGACCGCCGTACGTTGTACCTCGCGTCGGCCTGTCTGACCTGGGTGGTCACGCTCGCCCTGCTGTTCCAGGCGGTCGCCGACGTGCGTTCGGTGCCGCTCATCCTCGGCCTCGTCGCCGTGCAGGCCGGCGCCTTCGCCGTGTCGTCCGCGGCCCGGGGCGCGATCATCCCCCGTGTCGTGCCGACCCCGCTGGTACCCGCGGCGAACACGCTGTACTTCACCGCCGGCAACGTCGGCCAGGTCGCCGGGCCGCTGGTCGCGGGCGTCCTGATCTCCCTCCCGAACGGCTAGAGCTGGGCGTACGGCGCCGACGCCGTGCTGTTCTCGCTCCTGCTGTACTCGGCTCTTCGCCTGCCCTCGGTCAAGCCGACCGGCTCGGAGGCCCCTAAGGGTGGACTGCGCTCGGTGCTCGACGGGCTGCGGTTCATCGCCGTCGCGCCCGTGCTCTGGATGTCCTTCGCGGTCGACATCGCGGCGATGACCCTGGCCATGCCGACCGCGCTGTTCCCGGAGGCGGCGCAGACGCGGTTCGGTGGTAGCGGGGTGGGGCTGCTGTACTCGGCCATCGCGATCGGGTCGGTCGCGGCGGGCCTGTTCAGCGGCTGGATCGGGCGCGTACGCCGCCAGGGCCGGGCACTCGCCGTCGCCGTCGTCGCCTGGGCGGCGGCGGTCGCCCTCGCGGGTACGGTCCACCAACTCCTCGCGGCGGCAGCCTTGTTGGCAGCCGCCGGAGCGGCCGACCTCGTCAGCGCGGTCTACCGCCAGACCATCCTCCAGACCTACGCCCCCGACGCCCTCCGCGGTCGCCTCCAAGGCGTCTTCACCGTCGTCGTAGCGGGCGGCCCCCGCCTCGGCGACCTGCGCGCCGGCGCCATGGCCTCCACGACAGGCCTCGGCCTCGCGTGGACGGGCAGTTCGCTGGTGTGCGTGTTCGTGGTCATCGCGGGGGCACTGGTGGTCAGACCGTTCTGGCAGTACGACGTTGCTGCGGCGCGGCCAGCGTCCTCGCAGCCGTAGAGATCCGGGAGACGACAACTCCCGCGCACGGCAAAGGCATTGCCCCCCGCGCAATAGCGCTCCGAAAAGCGCCCACTCCCGTGCCCGATGTCGGCCTACGATCCCTTCATGCCCCGTGCCCTCATCCTCGGCGGAACCGGACTGGTCGGGCGAGCCGTCGCGCATCGCCTGCTGGTCGCCGGATGGCGGGTGGACGTGACCGGCCGGGACCCCGCTCGTATGCCGCCCGAACTGAGCGCGCTAGGTGGCGAGTTCAGGGCGGTGGACCGCGCGGACGCCACCGCCCTGCGGGCCGCGGTCGGCGAGGGAACCGACCTCCTCGTCGACTGTCTCTGCTTCACCGGCGCCGACGCCCATTCGCTGCTGCCGTTGGCCGCGCACGCGACCTCCACCGTGCTGATATCCGGCCGGGCCGTCTACATCGACGCGGCGGGCAACCACGTCAACTCGTCGACACCACCCCACTTCTCCGGCCCGATCCCCGAGACCAACCCGACCATGACCCCGCGCGACGACATCGACTACCGCTCACGCGAGGGCTACGGCGCGAACAAGGTCGCCGCCGAACTCGTCGCCCTGGAGAGCGGGTTGCCCATCAGCGTGTTGCGGCCCTCGCAGATTCACGGGGTCGGGGCGTCCCCCGCGCGTGAATGGGCCGTCGTCAAGCGGGTGTTGGACGGGCGTGCGGCCTTGCTGCTGGCCCGGCGAGGTGCAGGGGTCGTCCACACCACCGCCGCCGCGAATCTCGCCGCGCTCATCGAGACCGTCGCCGAGCGGCCAGGAACCCGCGTCCTCAACTGCGCCGATCCGGACGCGCCGAGCGTGCGGGAGATCTGCCGGGCGCTTGCCGGGTACCTGGGCCATGAGTGGGAGGAGGAAGTGCTGCTGGACGACATGGCGCCTACCGGCCTGGGCATCACCCCCTGGGATTCCCCGCACCCGATCGTCCTCGACACCTCCGCCGCTACGGCACTCGGCTACCGGCCGGCCGGTACCTACGCGACCACGATCGCGCCCGTACTGGACTGGCTGATGGAAGCGGCTGCGAACGGCCAACCTCCCGTCGACGACGGCTACTTCGCGGAGTACTTCGACTACGCGGCCGAGGACGCCTTCCTCTCAGGACGCTGACGCGGGTGCTCACCCCGGCGGCTTCGCAGCGCCCCGCCCCTGTCCGGGGCTCCCCGCCACGCACCACGTCACTGATGGAATCGCCACCGGCCCTCAGAAATGACATCCACCTTGCCGTCCCTGACGCGGACGGCCGTGTCGTCGTCGATGAAGTAGATCGGGAAGTCCGCCCGCGCGGTGATGCGATCGGCCCAGGAGTCGTCCCGTTCGGGGAAGTTGGGCGAGTACAGGTGGGGCTTGAGGTACCAGTCGAAGAGGCCGAACGGGGGGTCCACGGTCGTCGCGCCGAGTACGTGGAGGTCCGCGGTGTCGCCGATGACGTCGGCGGAGTGTCCGGTGAGGTTGCGGCTGAAGATCATCGAGCCGGCGCTGACCCCGACATAGACCCGGTTCTCCAGTGCCTCCAGGAAGCCGTCGGCCAGGCCGTTGCCGGTGATGCTGCGTGCGAGGTGGTAGTGGTTGCCGCCCTCGACGTAGATGACGTCGGCGTGGAGCAGCCGGTCGAGCACCAACTGCCGGGGCAAGCCGTTCAGTTCGAGGACGTCGAACTCCCGCCAGCCGAGGCCGTGCAGCCGGTTCAGGTCCGCGACGAACCACCCGTGGTCCCCGGGCTCGGCGACCGACGCCGTGGGGATGTACACGACGTTCGCCGATCCGAACGGCTTGCCCAGCATGTCCCGCAGCGCATCCCGCAGCGTCTCGTTGCGCAGGCCACTCGCCGTCAGCAGAAGGTTCATCGGGCGAGCCAAGCACGGCGGACGCACGCGCGCAACGAACCCGGGATCCGCCCCAGCTCCACTCCCCCGACGGCTGCCGTACTGGTCGAATCCGGCGGCGGCCGACGTGTTGCCGGACAGCGTGCCGGACGACGTCCGGGAGTACAACGAGCCTGGCCGCACGACCCGGGGCCGCCCTTCGAGAGCTGGCCCGGTCTCGCGGCCGGCGGGTCCGACACGGGTGCCGGGGTGAGCGCGGCGCAGGCCGCCGGGTGAGCCGTAGAGGATCTGCTCGGGACCGAACCCTTCCTGCAACCTGCCAGTTGGCCCTCGTGCCCGCGCGTCGTAGCACCGATGTACCGGCGATCGTGGGGTGGGCGGCCGAGGCTCCGCTTCCCTTGTTGTGTGCGCTGTTGCGGAGTTGGGAGGAGCGGTTCGGGGCGCGGGTCGTGTCCGGGTTCGGGAGTGCGCTGACCGTGTCGGTCGCCCGGCCGCCGCTCGATGTCCCGCACGCTGAGCAACTCGCCCTGGAACATGTGCTGTCGACCGCCGACAACATCGTGGACGATCCGCCGACACCGTTCCCCGAGTACGTGAACGGGCTTGTGGGGCGGCACCAGTGGCGGTTCTGGTGGGACTGGGTCGCTGCTGATGGCTCATGGACGCCGGCGGCCGGAGCCGAACCCGGGTACGTCTGCCCCTGTCAAAATCTCCCGCATGCTCGAAGAGACGGAACAGGAAGAGACAGCACTGCAACTCGACACGCTGTCGCGGATGATGGCCCAGCACCTGGCCACGCCCTTCCCTCCAGGCGTCCGCGGTATGGAAATCGCGGGCGAGGACCTGGTGCTGCTCGACGCGAACGCCTATGGATACATCTCCGGCGTCCGCGACGGCCCGCTCGACGAGCGGCGCCGTGCGGGGCTGTTGAGGGTCGCGGCGGCGATCGCGGAGGTTCTCCCGGCGATCGACGATGAGCGCGCGGCCGAGTACTGCACGCACCTGCGCGACATGGCCGTGCTGGCTGCCGAGATCGGGACATCCCCGGCCTCGGCCGACAGGGAACCGGGCCCCGGGTTCCAGGTCCCGGGCTACAGGTCCCGGTGACAGTCCGGAGCACCACAACCATGGACGCGCGGCCCTCCGCCGTACTACCGTCGGACCCGTAGTACCTCTGACTGAGTCAACTACCCTGAGCGACCACCGGGGATCGATCATGACCGTCCAGGACATTCGCGCCTTCAACCGCTTCTATACGAACGTCATCGGCGCCCTCGACTACAGCCGCCATCTCTACGCCCCGTTCACTCTCACCGAGTCCCGCGTCCTGTACGAACTCGCGCACACCCCTCGTACGGACGCCGCCGATCTCCGGGCCGAACTCTCGCTCGACGCCGGGTACTTGAGCCGGATCCTGAACCGGTTCGAGCAGGACGGGCTGGTCGAGCGGGCGCCCTCGGAGCGGGATCCGCGGCGGCGGCAGGTCACGCTCACCGTGCGGGGGCGGGAGACCGCCGCGCTGCTGGCGGAGCGGGCGGACGAATCCGTGGGGGCGCTGCTCGCGACCGTGCCGGAGGCCGACCGGTCGCGGCTCGCCGAGGCGCTGCACACCGTACGGACGGTTCTGTCCGCGTCGGACAAGCACCGGCCGCGGCCCAAGGACATCGTGCTGCGGGAGCCGGGACCCGGTGACCTCGGCTGGATCGTGCAGCGGAACGCGGCCCTGTACGCCGCCGAGTACGACTTCAACGCCGACTACGAAGGGCTCGTCGCGCGGATCGTCGCCGATTTCGCCGAGGATCACGATCCGCATCTGGAGCGGGTGTGGATCGCCGAGCTCGACGGGCGCGCGGTGGGGTGTGTGATGTGTGTACGGGACGATGCTCCGGGTACCGCCCGGCTGCGGCTGCTGCTCGTCGAGCCCGACGCGCGCGGGCTGCGGATCGGGGATCAACTCGTCGCGGCTGTCGTCGAGTTCGCGCGCGGGGTCGGGTATCGCGACCTCGTGCTGTGGACCAACGACATCCTCGGCGCCGCCCGCCGGATCTACCAGCGGCACGGGTTCGTCCTCGCCGCCGAGAAACCACACCGCTCCTTCGGCCAGGACCTCGTCGGCCAGGACTGGCGGCTCGACCTGCACGAGCCACACTGAGCGGCGACGAGTAGGGTCCTGACCATGAAGCTCGCCTTCTCCACCCTCGGTGTCCCGGGCCTCCCCGTGGCCGACGTGCTCCAGCTCGCCGTCACGCACGGCTACCACGGCGTCGAGTTGCGCGCGCATCCCGAGGAGCCCGTGCACCCCGGTATCGACGCCGCCCAACGGGCCGACGTGGTCGCCGAGTTCAAGGCGGCCGGGGTCGAAGTCCTGGGCCTCGCGGGGTATGCGCGGGTGGCGGCACCGGGCGACGACGCCGCCGTACTCGCCGAGGTCCGTGAACTGCTGGAGCTGGCAAGGGACTTGGGCGCGCCCTTCATCCGTGTCTTTCCCGGCGGCGGTACCGAACAGTCCGTGGAGGAGGCCGATGCCACGGCCGCTCGGCGGCTCGGTACCGCGGCGGAGTGGGGTGCCGATCTCGGCGTACGGGTGCTGCTGGAGACCCACGACTCGCACCGGACCGGCGCGGACGCGCTCCGCGTGCTCGGGCCGGTCGGGCACCGGCAGGCCGGTGCGCTGTGGGACGTCATGCACACCTGGCTCGGCGGCGAGCAGCCGTCGGAGACGCTCGCCGCGCTGGGCCCGTATCTCGGATACGTGCAGGTCAAGGACATCGCGTCGGCCGCCGACACCACCCCGCTGGCGCTCGGGGCCGGCGTCCTCCCGCTCGCCGAGTGCGTCGAGGTCCTCTCCCGGCACGAGTGGGACGGCTGGCTCTGCTGGGAGTACGAGAAGCGGTGGTACGAGGCCGCCGCGCCGCTGCCCGAACTGCTGGGCGCCGGTCACGATCATCTGGCGCGGCTGCTCAACGACTCGGCGTAAAACGACTGGCGGTGCCTGCGGGCCGCGGCTTAGGGTCCCTCGGTGCCTCCTCACCCCGCCCCGCGCTCCGTCATGCCCTCATGAGCCCCGCACTCGCCCGTACGTTGATCGACGTCCGGCCCTTGCGGACGTCCCCGGTGTTCCGGCGGCTGCTGATCGGGCGGACGGTGTCCGTGCTGGGGATGTTCATGACCATGGTGACCGTCATGTACCAGGTCTGGGACATGACCCACAGCACGGTCTGGACCGGTGCGGTCGGGCTGGCGAACGCGGTGCCGACGGTGGTCGTCGGGCTGTTCGCCGGTTCGTGGGTCGATCGCGGCGACCGGCGGCGCATCTACCTCTTCAACACGGTTGGCCAGTCCGTCTGTTCGCTGCTCCTCGCCGTGCAGGGCTTCACCGGGCACGTCCCGGTGCTCGGTGTGCTCGCGCTGGTCGCCGCGCAGTCGTGCTTCGGCGCGGTGGGCGGCCCGGCGTCGGGCGTGTTCATACCCCGGCTGCTGCCGAAGGACCAGGTGGCGGCGGGTCTCGCCCTCAACACCATGTCCTTCACGACCATGATGCTCGTCGGCCCCGCGCTCGGCGGCCTGCTGATCGGCTGGGCCGGCATCGGCGCCTGCTACCTGGTCGACGCGCTCACCTTCCTCCTCGCTTTCTACGGCGCCTTCGGCCTGCCCGCGCTGCCGCCCGAGGGCGAACCGTCGCGGGCCGGACTGCACGGTGTCCTGGACGGCCTGCGTTTTCTGGCCGGCCACCGGGTGGTACGCGGCGCGCTGCTCACCGACCTGGCCGCGACGGTCCTCGCGATGCCCGTCAGCCTCTTCCCGTTGATCAACTCCGAGCGTTTCGGGGGTGATCCGCGCACCCTGGGCCTGTTCCTCTCGGCGATCTCCGTCGGCGGCATCACCGCGTCCGTCTTCTCCGGCACGGTCACCCGGCTCGGCCGCCCGGGGCTGGTGATGCTGCTCGGCGCGAGTACATGGGGCGCCGCGCTGGCCGCCTTCGGCCTGATGACGAACCCGTGGGCGGGCCTCGCGTTCCTCGCCCTGGCCGGCGCCGCCGACTCCACGTCCGTGATCTCCCGCAGCACGATCGTCCAGACCCACACCCCGGACGCCCTCCTGGGCCGCGTCTCCGCCACCGAACAGATCGTCGGCCAGGCGGGCCCCAACCTCGGCAACCTCCGCGGCGGCCTGGTCGCCGGCTGGACCTCGGGCGCGACGGCCCTGTTCACCGGCGGGTTGTTGTGCGTGCTGGCGGTGGCGGGCGTGGGGGCGAGTACGCCTGAACTGCGGGCCGGGGCGGGGGTCGGGGTCACCCCGGACGAGGCGTGAGCCGCCGCACCTTCGCGCCCACCCGCACCACCCGCGCAGACCGGCCCTGCCCGGAGTCAGTCCTACGCCGGACGGGCCACCAGCCGTGTCGTCCCGTCCAGGCACCAGTCCAGCACCGCGGGCCACGAGCCGTAACCGGCGACCAGGTCCAAGTGGCCCGCGCCCGGGATGAGTTCGGTGGGGATGCCGAACGGGTCGCCGTAGGCGGTGCGGGCGTTCTCCGGGCAGTGCGGGTCGTCGTCGCCGGCGACGAGGCGGACGTTCCCAGGGAGGGTGAAGTCGGGGGCGGGCGGGGCGAATCCGGCGACCTCCGGATACTGGGCGACCACGGCACGCGAGGGCGGTCCGACCAGCAGCACACGGTCCGCCGCACCGCCCTGGACCTGGCCGCGGGCGACGGCGTGCAGCCAGAGCAGCGCCGAGGCGCTGTGTCCGAGGACGACTCGTTCGGCGCCGCCGCCGTTCTTCAACTCGTCGAGACAGCGGGCGAGTTCACCCAGCCACACGTCCAGGTCGGGGGCGTCGGGGTCGGGCAACTGGGGGTAGACGACGTGGTGCCCGAGTTCACCGAGCCGGTCGGCCAGCCAGTGCTGCCAGTGCTCCTTCGGGCGATGGTTCTGCCAGCCGTGGAGGATGAGGTAGGAGTTCATGAGGCCGATGGTTTCCGATCACCGGCCGATCGGTCCAGTCGACGGCGACCGGATGTCCCGGCGCGAACTCGCCACCGGCGCCTGGGGGCGGAGGGTGATCGGTGCAGGGCGTGGAAGGTGATCTGGCGCAAGGTGCGGAGGTGATCCGGTGCCGGGTGCCGGATTCGGAAGGTGATCCGGTGCCGGGTGCGGTCCGCCGTCAACTCAACCTGCCCGCCCGCGACTTGTAACGCCCCACGCGCGCCTCCCACCCGCTGACTCCCTACCCCGGCAACTGCCCCCGCAGCACCCCGAACGCCTCGTGGAAACCCGGGAAGGTCTTCCGTACGCACCCCGGGTCGTCGAACGAAATACCCGGCACCCGCAGCCCGGTCACCGCGAAGGACATGACGATGCGGTGGTCGCCGTAGGACTTGATCTCCGTGCCTGTGACGGGAGTTGACCCCGGCGCGTCACCCGGCCGGATCTCGATCCAGTCCGGACCCGTCGCCACCTCCACGCCCAACCGCCGGAGGCCCTCCGCACAGGCCTCCAGCCGGTCGCACTCCTTCACCCGGGTGTTGCCGACGTCCTCGATGCGGACCGGGCCCGAGGCGAAGGGGGCGATCGCCGCCAGTGTCGGCATGGTGTCGGAGATGTCCCGCATGGTGACCGTGAGGCCTCGCAACTCGCCCGTGCCGCGCACCCGGGTGCCCTTCGCGCTCGTCTCCACCTCCGCGCCCATCCGGCGCAGTACGTCGACGAAGCCCAGGTCGCCCTGGAGCGCGCCCGTGCCGAGGCCGGGGACCGTGACCTCGCCGCCGGTCACGGCAGCCGCGGCGAAGAAGTAGCTCGCGGTGGACGCGTCCGGTTCGATCCCGTAGGTGGTAGCCCCGTAGCCCCCCGGCGGGACGACGTAAGTAGCACCCTCCCTGCCGACGTCCACCCCGAACTCCCGCATCATCGCGATCGTGATCTCGACGTACGGCGCGGAGACCAGGTCCGTGACCCTGATGCGGAGACCCTTCCTGGTCAGGGGGCCCAGCAGAAGCAGCGCGGTCAGGTACTGGGAGGACTGGCCCGCGTCCAGCACCACCTCTCCGCCCTCCACCCCCGACGCCTCGATGCGCAGGGGGTGATGGCCCTCCGCCTCCTCGTGGCGCAGGTCGACGCCCAGGTCGCGCAGGGCGCGGGTGAGCGGGAGGAGGGGGCGGCGGCGCATCTGCGGGGACGCGTCGAAGCGGAAGCTACCGTGCCCGGCCGCCGCCAACGTCGGCAGGAAGCGGGCCGTCGTCGCGCCGTCCCGGCAGTACACGTCCGCCTCCGCGACCGCCGGACCCTGCGGGCGGCCGTCGATCTGCCAGGCGTCCGGGGTCCGGCCCACGCGGTAGCCGAGCCGGATCAGGCCCTCGGCGAAGCCCTCGGTGTCGTCCGAGCGGAGGGGGCGCCGGAGGGTGGTGACGCCGTCGGCGGCGGCCGCCAGGAACAGCGCGCGGGCGGTGATGGACTTGGAACCGGGGATGTCGACTACGGGCATGCCCTCATGATCGGGCGGCGGTCGGCCGCCCCGCCGGGACGTCCACGGGATGGACGACCCCCGTTCTCCCGTACGCCCCTGCCGTTCTCCCCTAGGCCCCGGCCGTTCTCCCGTACGTCCCCGCCGTCCGCCCGCGCGTTCCTGTGGGTGACCGCGCGTTCCTGTGGGTGACCGCATCCGTCCCGTTGTGCACGGGTTCACCAACTTCCGGGATTCGACCGGAAGGAGGGAACCCGCATCCCCTCCCCGCCGTCCAAACCGCATGCTGCCGGATGAGTCTCCGTGGTACGGCGTCGGCCTCGCTGCTGGCTGCGAACGCTGACCAACCCTCTCCTCCGTACCGCGGCCGGCAGCAAGCCGTCATCGGCGCGCCCCCCTCCAACTGCGCCGATGGCGGCCCCTCCTCCGGTTTACTGTGCGCTCCCTTGACTGGCAGAAACTTCCCGGATATTCGTGAAGTCGTGGAAGTTTCCTTCAGCGGATCCGACGATCCGAAGTGGAACACCTCCGGAAGGAGCGCACGTGCCCTCCAGACGTACCGTCCTCGCCGCGACCATGGGCGTCACCGCATCCCTCGCGGTCGGCGGCACCGCCCACGCCGACGACAAGAGACTCCGCTCGCTGATCTCCCGTATGACACTGCCGGAGAAGGTCGGCCAGCTGTTCGTGATGCGGGTCTACGGCCACTCCGCCACCGCCCCCGACCAGGCCGACATCGATGCCAACCTGAGCGAGATCGGCGTGCGCACGGCCGCCGAGCTGATCGCCAAGTACCACGTCGGCGGCGTCATCTACTTCACCTGGGCGCACAACACCCGCGACCCCCACCAGATCGCCGACCTCTCGAACGGCATCCAGAAGGCGTCCCTGAGCCGACCCCGAGGGCTACCCGTACTGGTCGCCACCGACCAGGAACACGGCATCGTCTGCCGTATCGGCGCGCCCGCGACCCTCTTCCCGGGCGCGATGGCGATCGGCGCCGGCGGCTCCCGTACCGACGCCCGTACCCTCGGCCGGATCTCCGGCGCCGAGCTGCGCGCGATGGGCGTCAACCAGGACTACTCCCCCGATGCCGACGTGAACGTCAACCCGGCCAACCCGGTCATCGGCGTACGGTCCTTCGGCGCCGACCCGGACGCGGTGGCCGCGCTCGTCGCCGCCGAGGTGACGGGGTATCAGAGCAGCCGAGTCGCCGCCACCGCCAAGCACTTCCCGGGGCACGGGGACACCGCCGTGGACAGCCACTTCGGGTTCCCCGTCATCACGCACAGCCGGGAGGTGTGGGAGGCGCTCGACGCCGTGCCCTTCCGGGCGGCCGTCAAGGCGGGCATCGACTCGATCATGACCGCCCACATCATGGTTCCGGCCCTCGACGACTCCGGCGACCCGGCCACCCTCTCCCACCCCATCGTCACCGGCATCCTGCGCGGCGAACTCGGCTACGACGGAGTCGTGATCACCGACTCGCTGGCCATGGAGGGCGTACGCCAGAAGTACGGGGACGACAGGGTGCCGGTGCTCGCGCTGAAGGCCGGGGTGGATCAACTCCTCAACCCGCCCTCCCTGGACGTCGCCTGGAACGCCGTTCTCAAGGCCGTGCAGGGTGGGGAGTTGACGGAGGCGCGGCTCGACGAGTCGATCCTGCGGGTGCTGCGGCTGAAGGAGCGGCTGGGGCTGTTCGAGGACGCGTACGTCAGCCGGGCGGGAGTAGACCGCACGGTCGGGAGCGCGGCACATCTCTCCGCCGCCGACCGGATCGCCGAGCGGACGACGACCCTGCTGGTCAACTCGGCGGGGCTGCTGCCGCTGTCCCGTCGTACGCACGGGAAGGTTCTGGTGGTCGGCGCCGATCCGGCCTCCCCTACGGGTACTACGGGTCCACCCACCGGTGTGCTCGCGGCGGCGCTCGGGGAGTCAGGGTTCACGGCGACCGCCCTCTCCACCGGTACGGCTCCTTCCGCCGCGACCGTCGCGCAGGCCGTGGCGGCGGCGCGTGAGGCGGATGCGGTGGTTGTGGCGACCTACAACGTCACGGCGGCCGACGCGCAGAAGTCGCTCGTCGAGCAACTGGTCGCCACCGGGACACCGGTCGTGGCCGTCGCGGTCCGCAACCCCTACGATGTTGCCCAACTGCCCTCAGTAACCGCCTACTTGGCGGCCTACTCCTGGACCGACGTCGAACTCCGGGCGGCGGCACGGGTGATCGCGGGCCGGGTCCGGCCCCGCGGGAAACTGCCGGTGGCGGTGCGGCGCGCGGATGATCCGGCGCAGGTGCTGTATCCCCTGGGGCACGGGCTGTCGTACTAGGGGTACGTTCCACCCCCGCCCCACCCCCGCCAACTGGCCCAAAGCCCCCCGCACGTCTGGCGTGCCCCCGCTGCCGCGGGTCACGCTGGGCGGGGCAGTCGGGGGGATCGATGCGTGAGCGATGGTGCGTGGGGGCGGTGTGCGCGGTGCTGCTCGCCGCCCTGGCCACGGGCTGCCAGGGCACGCACGGTTCCGGATCGGGCGAGGGTGAGGGCGACGGACGGCTCGGTGGGAAGGCCGCCGCGACCTCGTCCACGACCTCGTCCGCGACCACCCAACCCACCGGCTACGGCGCGGTGTTCCTCGGCGTCGACGAGTGCAGCTCCTTCGGTACGACGAGTTTCACCGAGGTGCCTTGTACCAGTGAGCGCGCCGCCGCTCGGGTCGTCGCCCGCTACGACGGTGATGTGCGCGACGGTCCCGTCTGTCCGGCCACCACCGACTTCGTGCTGCACATCAGCGCCCAGGGGTCGTCCGGCGCGGGCGGCGACGGGGTCATACCCAAGGGCTACGCCTGTATGCGGAACCTGGAGCCGCCGCACCCCGGTGATCCGGGTGGCGGGGGCGGGCCCCGCACAATCGTCGGCGACTGTGTCTATGGCTCGGGCAGCGGGCAGGTCCGGGAGACGGCGTGCGACGGCTCGGGGCAGCGGAAGCCGCAGTACAAGGTGGTCAAGGCCGTGCTCCGGCGCGCGAGTTGCCCCGCGTCGACGGCCCTGTACGTCCAGCTCGGCGGCGAGCAACCCGTGGGCTGCGCCCGGCCGGTGTAGTCGGGCGACTGTCAACGGCCGGGCGCGGTGAGGAGGTTGCCTACGGCCGGAGCGTCGGCTCGCGCTGCACGTCCTGGCGGTCCAGCCTCGCGTCGTACGGTGCGAGGGGCCTCGCCTGTGCCGTGGTCGTGGCCGGGACGCCGGCCCAGGCCAGGATGCGGGCGGTGGCGAGTGTCTTCTGGTCGGCGGTCAGGCCGGCGACGTTCGCGCCGTGGTTCAGGCCGGGCGCGGTGAAGACGTACGAGTCCTTCGAGCCCTTGCCGACGGCGAAGCGCTCGGCGCCCCACGGGTCGTTCTGGCCGTAGACGAAGAGCATGTGGTCGGCGTGGTGGCGGACCCAGCTGTCCACGTCCCGCATGGCGTTCGGCTGGAACTTCATCGGGATGGCGCGGGGGACGAAGTTGCGGGGCGGCTGGTAGCCGTAGCGGAGGTACTTCTTCTCGATGTACGGGAACTTGATGGTGGGGGCGCCGAGTTGGGTGCCCGCCTGGTAGTAGTACGGGGTGTACGGGTCCAGGCCCTGGTCGGTGTAGAAGGAGAAGCCGGAGATCGTGTCGACCGAGGTCCAGATCTCGTCGTCGGTGGCGGTCGCCGCGTTCGCGGGGATGGTGTCGCAGTCGGAGAGCAGGCTGTACTGCCAGAAGCCCCAGACGTAGTCGAGGACGACGGCTTCATAGGCCTTGTCCAGGCTGCCGACGGTGGTGAAGGTGAAGCCGTTCTCGGCCGCGTACGCCGCGTACTTCTTCTCCAGCGAGTCCCTGCGCACCAGCGCCTCGCGCTGTACGGCGTGCAGGCGGTCGCGGCACTCCTTGGTGCCGACCTTCGTGAAGAAGCGGTCGTAGGCCGAATCCTCGTTGTTCACCACGTCGTTGGGGGCGACGTAGGCGACCACGCCGTCCATGTCACGCGGGTAGAACCGCTCGAAGTAGGTGGCCGTCATACCGCCCTTGGAGCCGCCGGTGGCGATCCAGTTCTTGGTGTAGATCGGCTTGAGGGCCTTGAAGACGCGGTGCTGGTCGCTGGCCGCCTGCCAGATGTCGAGCTTGGACCAGTCGGCAGGGGCGGGCCGGGACGGCGTGAAGTAGCGGTATTCCAGGGAGACTTGGTTGGCGTCCGCGATCCGGGTCGGTTCGCTGCGGCTGGGGGTCGTCGAGACGTTGTAGCCGCCGGTGTAGAAGACCGTCGGGCGCGAGACGTCCTTGTGCAGCACGGTGATCCGCTGCTGGAACGTGCCCTTGGACGGGTGCCGGTGGTCGACCGGCTGGGTGTAGTTCAGGACGAAGTAGCGGTAGCCGGTGTACGGCTTCTCCTGGACCAGGCTCATGCCGGGTATCGCCAGCAACTGGTCCTTGATATCAGTGACTTGGCCGGTCTGGGCGGCGGTGGCCACCCCGGCCGTACTCAGCGTGCCTATGAGCACGGTGAGCGCCAGCAGCCATCTGAGCGCCTTGCGCATGCCATCTCCCCTGTGAGGCAGTTGTGAACGGGAAGCTATCGGAGCAACTCCCGTCACACCAGGGGTGGTTGCGCGTTTACGGCGCTGACCAGCGACTCAGCGACTCAGCGACTCAGCGACTCAGCAGAGGATCCAGCCCGAGCTGACCGATCCGCCGCCGACCGCGCCCTTCACCAGCACGCACCGGTGACCGGCGTGCACGGTGACCGGTCCGGCCCGGCGCTTGTAGCGGCCCTTGTCGACGACGGGGCGGTTGCCGCGCGCCTGCACGCTGACCGACATCGTGCGCTTGGCGCCGGAGGCCTTGGGGACGGTGTACGCGCAGATGTAGTCACCCCGGCGGAAGACGTGGACGATGCCGGTGGAGAAGCGCAGCGTCTCCACCTCCCGCCCCGGGCAGACCGCGGCCGCCTGGGCGGTGCCGGGGGCGGCGAACGCGAGCAGTCCGGACATGCTGAGCACGGCCATGCCGAGCGCCACCCGCCGTCGTAGCGCACCCATGTCCACAGTCGTCCCTCCCGCACAGCACAGCAGCCGAACAGCGTACGGATGTACGGACGCAAGACGTATGTCGCATGGTTGCGCGACAGCGAGTGAGCCGTAGGGGCGCGCCGGTGTCGAGAGGTCGAGCGCGCGGAGGCCCGAAGGGGCGAGCACGGTCGGGCTCTCGACACCGGCTGAGGCGCTCCGGAGGCGAACGAGCAAATAGAAGGGGTCAGCGGGGGGCGGTGACCTGCTCCTCCGCCCCCGGCACACCGACGAACGTGCGCCACAGCTCGGCGTAGTACCCGCCGAGCGCGAGCAGCTCGTCGTGCGTGCCGTCCTCGACGACGCGACCGTGATCCATCACCACGACCCGGTCCGCGCGTGCCGCCGTTGTCAGGCGGTGGGCTACGACGAGGGTGGTGCGGCGGCCGGCGAGACGGTCGGTGGCCTGGTTGACCTGGGCTTCTGTGGCCAGGTCGAGGGCTGCTGTGGCCTCGTCCAGGAGGAGGATGTCGGGGTCCACCAGTTCGGCGCGGGCCAGGGCGATCAGCTGGCGTTGGCCCGCCGAGAGGTTGCGGCCTCGTTCGGCGACCTCGTGGAGGTAGCCGCCGTCGAGCGTGGCGATCATCTCGTGGGCGCCGACCGCGCGGGCCGCCGCCTCGACCTCGGCGTCGGTGGCGTCGGGGCGACCGTAGGCGATGGCGTCGCGGACGGTGCCCTGGAAGAGGTACGGCTCCTGGGGGACGACGCCCAGGTGGTGGCGGTACGACGTGATGTCGAGGGCGCGGAGGTCGGTGCCGTCGACCGTGACCCGGCCGCCCGTCGGGTCGTAGAAGCGGGCGACCAGCTTCACGAGGGTCGACTTGCCCGCGCCCGTCTCGCCGACGAAGGCGACCGTCTGGCCGGCGGGGATGCTCAACTCCACTCCCCCGATGGCCTCTTCGTCGTCGCCGTACGCGAAGTGCACGTTCTCGAAGGCTATGTCGCCGCGCAGGGAGAGGACTTCGAGGGGTTCGTCGGCGGCTCGGGTGGACGTCGGTTCCTGGAGCAGCTCCTGGATGCGGCCCAGGGAGACGGTGGCCTGCTGGTAGCCGTCGAAGACCTGGGAGAGCTGCTGGACCGGGGCGAAGAACAGGTCGATGTAGAGGAGGTAGGCGACCAACGCGCCTGTCGTCAGGGTCGCGTTGTCCACCCTGCCCGCGCCCGCGATCAGTACCGACGCCGCCGCCACCGACGACAGCAGCTGTACGAAGGGGAAGTAGATCGAGATCAGCCACTGGCCCCGGGTACGCGCCGCGCGGTAGCTGCTGCTGCGTTCGGCGAAGCGTCGGCCGCCGTCCTTCTCGCGCCGGAACGCCTGCACGATCCGCAGCCCCGACACCGACTCCTGGAGGTCCGCGTTCACCAACGACACGCGCTCACGGGCGAGTTCGTACGCCTTCACGCTCGCCCGGCGGAAGAAGAAGGTGGCGACGACCAGCGGGGGGAGGGTGACGAACACGACCAGCGCGAGCTGTACGTCGATCACCAGCAGGGCGACCATGATGCCGAAGAAGGTGACGACCGAGACGAAGGCCGTGACCAGCCCCGTCTGCAGGAAGGTCGAGAGGGCGTCGACGTCCGTCGTCATCCTCGTCATGATCCGGCCCGTCAACTCCCGCTCGTAGTAGTCGAGTCCGAGGCGTTGGAGCTGGGCGAAGATCTTGAGGCGGAGGGTGTAGAGGACCCGTTCGCCGGTACGGCCCGTCATGCGGGTCTCGCCGCGCTGCGCCACCCACTGGACGGCCACGGCGACGAGGGCCAGCAGCGACGCCGACCAGATCGCGCCGATCGCCATCTTGGTGACGCCCTGGTCGATGCCGTGCCGGATCATGATCGGCAGCAGCAGGCTCATGCTCGCGTCCACGGCGACCAGGCCGAGGCTGATCAGCAGCGGGGGGCCGAACCCGCGCAGCAGTCGGCGCAGGCCGTACGAGTCCTCGGCACGGACCGCGCCCGCCTCGTCGATGTCGGGGACGTCGGTCGCCGGGGGCAACGCGTCGACCTGGGCGAGGAGTTCGGGCGTCGCGGGCATCCCGGACAGCGCGGTGTCCTTGGGCTCGCGGTCGCCGGTCCACAGCCGGGGTGTGAGTCCGCGCTCGGCGTCGAACTCCGCGTCCAACTCGTCGCGTACGGAGGTGTCTTCGGCCGGTGCGGCGGGCTGGGCGTGGCCGGGCGAGACGCCGCCGAGTTCGTCGGGGTCGGTGAGGAGGCGGCGGTAGAGCGGTGAACGCTCCTGGAGTTCGTCGTGCGTGCCGATGTCGGCGAGGCGGCCCCCGTCGAGGACGGCGATGCGGTCGGCGAGGTTGAGGGTGGAGCGGCGGTGCGCGATGAGCAGGGTGGTGCGGCCCCGCATGACCTGTTTGAGGGCCTCGTGGATCTCGTGCTCGACGCGGGCGTCCACCGCCGAGGTCGCGTCGTCCAGGACCAGCAGGCGCGGGTCGGTGAGGATCGCGCGGGCGAGGGCGACGCGCTGGCGCTGGCCGCCGGAGAGGGTGAGGCCGTGTTCGCCGACCGTGGTGTCGTAGCCGTCGGGGAGTTCCGCGATGAACCGGTCGGCCTGGGCGGCGCGGGAGGCGGTGAGGATCTCCTCCTCGGTCGCGTCGGGGCGGCCGTAGGCGATGTTGTTGCGGACCGTGTCCGAGAAGAGGAAGGAGTCCTCGGGGACCAGGCCGATCGCTGCGCGGAGGGAGTCGAGGGTGAGTTCGCGGACGTCGTGGCCGCCGATGAGGACGGCGCCGTGGGTGACGTCGTAGAAGCGGGGCAGCAACAGCGAGACCGTGGATTTTCCGGAGCCGGAGGAACCGACGACCGCGAGGGTCTCGCCGGGGCGGATCTCGAAGGTGAGGCCGTTGAGGACGGGGCGCTCGTGGTCGTAGCCGAAGGAGACGTCGTCGAACTCGACCGTGGCCGGGGCGTCGGCGGGGAGTTCCTTGGTGCCGTCCGTCATGGAGGGCTGGGTGTCGATGAGTTCCAGGACGCGTTCGGTGCCGGCGCGGGCCTGCTGGCCGACCGTGAGGACCATGGCCAACATGCGGACCGGGCCGACGAGTTGGGCTAGGTAGGTGGAGAACGCGACGAACGTGCCGAGCGTGATGTGGCCGCGCACCGCGAGCCAGCCGCCCAGCGCGAGCATCGCGACCTGGCCGAGGGCGGGGACGGCCTGGAGGGCGGGGGTGTAGCGGGCGTTCTGGCGGATCGTGCGGAGGCGGCCCGCGTACAGCCTGCGGCCGACCTCGCGGAGCTTTCCGGTCTCCTGGTCCTCCTGGCCGAAGCCCTTCACGACGCGTACGCCGCTGACGGCGCCGTCGACGACTCCCGCCACGGCGGCGGCCTGGGCCTGCGCGTACCAGGTGGAGGGGTGCAGCTTGCTGCGGCTGCGCCGGGCGATGAAGCCGAGGGCGGGGGCGACCGCCAGGGCTATCAGGGTCAGGGGCAGGGACAGCCAGGCCATGATCGCGAGGGAGATCACGAAGAGCAGGACGTTCCCGATGGTCATCGGGAGCATGAAGAGCAGGCCCTGGATGAGCTGGAGGTCGCTGGTCGCGCGGCCGACGACCTGGCCGGTGGACAGTTCGTCCTGGCGGCGGCCGTCGAGGCGGGTGATCGTCCCGTACATCTCGGTGCGGAGGTCGTGCTGGACGTCCAGGGCGAGGCGGCCGCCGTAGTAGCGGCGGATGTACGTCGAGACGTAGACGAGGAGGGCGGCGACGATCAGGGCGGCGGCCCAGGGGGCCATGGAGCGGGTGTGGCCGGTGATCACGTCGTCGATGATCACCTTGGTGACCAGGGGGACGAGGGCGGTGACCGCCATGCCTGCCAGGGAGGCGCCCAGGGCGAGGATGACGTCCTTGGGGTGGCGCCAGGCGTATCCGGCCAGCCTTCTTGCCCAGCCCTGTGTCTCCCCCTGTTGTGCTGCCACGCGGGTGCCTTCCGTTCGCCGATCTACGGAAGGCACCAACGCGGATTGAAGCGGATTTCATCCCTCCGCAACAAACCGTCGGCAGGCGAAGCCGTCAGGCCCGGACCCGGAGGTAGTAGAACCGGGTCGTCTGGGCCGTGTTCTGGTTGTCGTCGCTGACCAGCAACACCTTGTAACGGCCCTTCTCCTTCCCCGTGATCACCATGCCCTCGATGTTGTCGAGGAGGGGGTTCGGCTGGGGCTGCTTCGCGGTCGCGCCCAGGGTCGGGCAGTCGGCGATGTCGGCCAGCAGGGTCTTCTTGACGAGGTGGACTCCGGGTTGGCCGGTGAGGGTGTCGGTCTTGCTGGTGTCCGTCGCGTGGCGGGGGTCGGCCAGGTAGAGGCGGACGGTGTTGCCGACGCCGCTGGTGAAGCCGCGTTCCAGGACGAGGAGGCGGCCGTCGGGGAGGGCCTGTACCTCGGGGACGCCGAGGAAGGAGGCGTCGGGCTTGTACGCGTACTGCGCGGCGAGCTTGAAGTGGTCGCCCTTGGTCCGGGTCCAGGTCTGGAAGCGGACGTCGCCCGAGGTGTCCCCGGCGATCGGGTACTCCATCGACGCGAGGAGGGTGTGGCCGCCGGGCAGCAGGGTCAGGCCCTCGAAGGTCTGGTTGGAGACGGCCCGCCCGGCCGGGGCGACCAGGAGCGAGGACGGGACCGGGAGGCGGTCGAGGATCTTGCCGTCGGCGGAGTAGCGGCGGATCGACGGCTCGGTCTCGGAGGTGATCAGGCGCGTGCCGTCGCGGTCGATGGCCAGGCCCTCGGAGTCGAGGTCGGCGCCGTTCTCGTCGGCGAGGTGGACGGCGCGCTTCGGCTGGAGCGTCTTCGCGTTCAGATTGAACAGCGAGGAGCGGTCCTCCAGGGCGGCAAGTGAGCCGTCCTTGTCCACGGCGAGCGCGGAGAAGTTGCCGACGAAGGTGCCGTCGTACGTCGTCTTGTCGAGCGCGTCGGAGAAGCGGTCGATCGAGACGGAGGACGAACATGCGTTACTGGTACGGGAGTTGTCGGCGTTCGCGGGACCGGCGGCGGCGGTGAGGCAGGTGGCCGCCGCCAGGCCGGCGGTCGCGGTCGTGAGTACGGTTCTCAGGCGCATGGGCGTCACCGTAGGACGGGTGGGTGACGTGCGGGAGACCGCGCAGTAAAGCGCTTCCCCAGGACAGGACCTACGCGAGGTCCTTGTGGATCGCCTTCGCGACGCCCTGGATCGTGGTGATGCCGTAGCTCATCGTGCTGTTGTCCTGGGTGAGCACGGACATCATGTAGTCGTGGCCGCCGCCGTTGAAGGTGCCCAGGCTGTGGACGCGCCAGCCGTGCGTGGAGCGCTGGAGCCAGCCGTTCTTGACGTGGACGGTGACCGTGGAGGGGGCGCCGTACGGGGTGCCCCAGCGCTGGCCGGAAATGACCTGGTTCATCAATTTCAGGATGTATGCACGGGAGTTGTCGCTCAGCACCGTGTTCTTGGCGGTGACCAGCTTGAGCAGCTTCTGTTCGTCGGTCACGGTCTCCTGGGTCAGGCCCCAGTAGTTGTTCGCGCCCGGCTTGGTCTGGGTCATGCCGGCGGCGGCCAGGAAGCCCTTGATCTTCGTCAGGCCCAGCTGCTTCCACAGGGTGGAGGTCGCGTCGTTGTCCGACTTGGTGATCATGGCCTTGGTGAGCGTCGCCTCGCGCGACGTCAGCAGGCGGTTGTGCTTCTTCGCGTCCCACAGCAGCGTGGCGAGGACGGTGACCTTGACGGTGCTGGCGGAGTCGTAGGCGCTCGTCGCCCGCAGGGCGCAGGTGGTCTTGGTGGTGCGGTCGTAGAGGCCGACGGCGACGGTTCCCTTACGGGTCGCGAGGGCCGCGGTGATGTCCTTCGTCAGCTTGGCGGCGAGGCCCGCCTTGGCCGACGTACAGCTGACCGTCGGGGTGGCCGCGGCAGCGGGTGTCGCGGCGGCCAGCACGGGTATCAGGACGCCGGCGCCCACGCCGACGGCCACCGCTCTGGCTCGGCGGGAGGTCCAAAGAGACTGAGTCATGCATGAGTTGACTCACAGGAAGGCGTGAAAGGTTGTACGGGTTGGGGAACGGTTGTACGACGCGTTACCCGCCCCTTTGCGAATTCACAGCCGGTGGCAAGGTTCGGCACAGCAGTCACCCACCCTGTTTTCGCACGATGCCCGGGTGACATCTGCCACCGATCCACACCCCCACACCGAACCCGCGTCCGCCGACTGGCCGCCGCCGGCCCCACCCGCCGACGCGCCGCCCGAGAAGGCGCCCCGCTGGTCGCTGCCCGCGCTGATCGCCATCCTGGTCCTGGCCGCGGTGCTGTACTCCTGGAACCTCTCCGGCTCCAGCCTCAACAGCTTCTACAGCAGCGCGATCTACAGCGGCACCCAGAACTGGAAGGCCTGGTTCTTCGGCTCGCTGGACGCGGGCAACTTCCTCACGGTCGACAAGCCGCCCTTCTCCCTGATGGTGATGGGCCTGTCGTGCCGGATCTTCGGCTTCGGCACCTGGCAGATGATGCTGCCGGAGGTCGCCGCCGCGCTCGGCACCATCTGGATCCTGCACTCCTCCGTGAAGCGGTACTTCGGGCACGTGGCCGCGGCGATCGCCGCGCTGGTCCTCGCCCTGACGCCGATCACGGTCGCCATCAACCGTGACAACAACCCCGACACCCTGCTCGTCCTGCTGATGGTGGCGGGGGCGGCCCTCGGCCTGCGCTCCGTACGCACCGAGAAGCTGCTGCCGCTGATCGGCTCCGCGGTCTGCTTCGGCTTCGCCTTCAACACCAAGCTCCTCCAGGGCTACATCGCCCTGCCCGCCGTCTTCGCCGTGTACCTGTTCGCGTCGAAGCTCGGCTGGAAGAAGAAGATCGTCCAACTGGCCCTGGCCACGGTCGCGTTGGCCGTCTCCAGCTTCTGGTGGGCCACGGTCGTCTCCCTCGTCCCGGCCTCGGACCGCCCGTACATCGGCGGCTCGACCGACGGCACCGCCTGGGACCTGATCATGGGCTACGACGGCTTCGGCCGCGTGTTCGGCGGCGAGGGCAACGGCGGCGGGGGCGGGGGTGGCGGCGGCGGTACGTTCGCCGGCACCGCGGGCATCGGCCGTATGTTCAACGACATCCTCGGCGGCCAGATCTCCTGGCTGCTCCCCTTCTCGGCCATCGCCCTGATCGCCGGCCTGGTCCTGGTCGGCCGCGCCCCGCGCACCGACCCGACGCGCGCCGCGCTGGTCCTGTGGGGCGGCTGGACCCTGCTGCACTACGTCACGTTCAGCATGGCCCAGGGCACGATGCACCCGTACTACACGACCGCGCTCGCCCCGGGCATCGCGGCCCTGTGCGGTGGCGGCGGCGTCATGCTGTGGCGCGCCTTCCGCGGCGGTGACGCGCGCTGGTCCTGGGTCCTGCCGGCCGGTCTCGCGGTCACGGCGATCTGGGCGATCGTGGTGCTGCGCCGGGCCTCCGGCTGGAACACCTGGCTGTGGCCGACGGTCGGCGTCCTCATGGTCCTCGCGATCGCGGGCCTGTTCGTCTTCCGCTCCGGCTCCGGCAACCGGGCCCGGCTGCTGACCGCGTCCGTCGTGGCGGCGATCATCGCGGCGCTGGCCGGTCCGACGGCGTACGCCGTGTCCCCGGCGGCGTCCAGCACCACCGGCGGCATGGGCGGCACCAACCCGACGGCCGGTCCGTCGACCGGCGGCGGCATGGGCGGCCCCGGGGGCGGGGGCGGCGGCCGTGGCGGCTTCGGCGGCAACCGGAGTGGCGAGATGCCCGGCGGCACCCGACAGGGCGGCGGCACGGCGAGCGGGGAAGTCCCCGGTGGGATGACCCCGGGTGGCGGCGGCACGGGTGAGGTACCGCAGGGCGGTGGCGCGCCGAGCGGGGCGCCGACCGGCGGCACCGGTGGCACGTCCGGTGGTCAACAGGGCGGTACCACCGGGGAGTTCCCCGGCGGCGGTACGGCTCCTGGCGGCACCGGAACCGGCAGCGGTACGGCTCCGGGTGGCGGCACCGGCGGTACGCGCGGCGGCTTCGGCGGTGGCGGTATGGGCGGCGGGGGCGGCATGGGCGGCACCACGTCCAGCGCGCTCGTCTCGTACCTGGAGAAGCACCAGGACGGCGCCAAGTGGCTGCTCGCGGTGTCCAATTCGCAGAGCGCGGGCCAGCTGATCCTCAGCACCCACAAGCCCGTCATCTCCATGTGGGGCTTCACCGGCTCCGACAAGGCGATGACCCTCGCCAAGCTCAAGGAGCTGGTGAAGAAGGGCGAGTTGCACTACATCCAGCTCGGTGGCGGCGGTATGGGCGGCAACAGCAGCCTGAACACCGAGATCACCGCGTGGGTGCAGAAGAACGCGACGGCGGTGAAGGAGAGCGCGTACGACAAGAGCGCGTCGACGGAGAAGAGTTCGAGTTCCTCGTCCTCCACGACCGGCACCTCGACGACCACCACGTCGACGATCTACCGGCTGGACCCGTCGGACGTGAAGTGACGCCGACGTAACCGGCGACGAACGGCCAACGGCCCCCGACCACAAGGTCGGGGGCCGTTTCGGTGCGTCGTCCCATCGTCAACTCGCGTAGACACAGGGCAGATTGTCGCTTCAGGTCACCGGATCGACACGTCCCGTTTATTTACTCGACCGCATGAACATGTCACGCTCCCGTTTGCCGCCCCATTCAACCCGCGTAGATGGGACACTCTTTATGCTTGGGACACGGATCCACCGCTGGAAATCGGTGGCGTTGACGACCGCCGCCGTCCTGGTCGGCCTCACCGCGCCGACCCTGGCCGCGGCCCCGGCGTCGGCCACGACGACCTCGTACGACTCGACGTACTACAAGAACGCGGTCGGCAAGACGGGCACCGCCCTCAAGTCCTCGCTGCACACGATCATCAGCAGCCAGACGAAGATCTCGTACTCGGCGGTCTGGAACGCGCTGAAGGTCACCGACCAGGACCCGAACAACAGCAACAACGTGATCCTGCTGTACAGCGGTGTCTCGCGCGCCAAGTCCCTGAACGGCGGCGACGTCGGCGACTGGAACCGCGAGCACACCTGGGCCAAGTCCCACGGCGACTTCGGCGAGGTGACCGGTCCCGGCACCGACCTGCACCACCTGCGTCCCGCGGACGTCCAGGTCAACAGCATCCGCGGCAACCTGGACTTCGACAACGGCGGCAGCGCGGTCACCAACGGCGGCGGCAGCACCGTCGACTCCGACTCCTTCGCGCCGCGCGCGGCGGACCGGGGCGACGTGGCCCGCATGATCCTCTACATGGCCGTGCGCTACGAGGGCGACGACGGCTTCGCCGACCTGGAGCCCAACGAGAAGGTCAACAACGGCAGCAACCCCTACATGGGCAAGCTCGCCGTCCTCAAGGCCTGGAGCGCGGCGGACCCGCCGAGCGCCTTCGAGGAGAACCGCAACCAGGTCATCTACGACACATACCAGCACAACCGCAACCCGTTCATCGACCACCCGGAGTGGGTCGAGGCGATCTGGTAGGACGAAGCTGCCGGTCTGAACTCCCTCTACTCCAGGGGGAGTTCAGATCAGGGCTGCAGTCCGCCGCCCGGCCGCCTTCGCCCACCTCGTGTCCGCCCATGGCGGGAAGTCTGTCAGCGCGTGCGGCGCCGGCATTGGCGAACGTTCGGCCGTTCGGTGGAAACCGGAGTCCTGTCAGTGCTCGTGCGCGGACGGCGACGGTCGGGACGGCATCCTGGCTCCCGTCCCGGCCCACGCCTCGCCCAGGAGGACTTCATGCTCGGCACCGACTTCACCACCGGATCGCCCAACTGGCTCGACCTCGGCAGCCCCGACACCGAGGCGGCCGTCGCGTTCTACGGCGCCGTCCTCGGCTGGCGGTTCGTCTCCGCCGGGCCTGACACGGGCGGATACGGCTTCTTCCAGGTGGACGGGAAGACCGTCGCCGCCCTCGGGCCGCTCACCGAGGAAGGGGCGCGCTCCGCCTGGATGATCCACTTCAAGACCGACGACATCGCGGCCACCGTCCAGGCCGTCACGGACGGCGGCGGAACCGTCCGCCTGGAGCCCGTGGACGTCATGGGCGAGGGCATGCTGGCCCAGGCCACCGATCCGCAGGGCGCCCAGTTCGCGCTCTGGCAGCCCGGCAGGACAGCGGGCCTGGACCTCACCTCCGCCCCGAACACCCTGCTCTGGGCGGAGCTGCACGCCCCCGGCCCGGAGGCGGACATCGCCTTCTACCAGGGCCTGTTCGGTTGGCGCAGCCAGGAGATGCCGGCACCCGGTATGACGTACCGGGTACTGAGCACCGCCGAGGGGGACCAGCAGGACGCGTCCTTCGGCGGGGTCGCGCCGTTGAGCGACGGCGAGGGCGAACTGCCGCGCTGGGTACCGTACTTCCACGCGACGGACGTCGACGCCACGATCGAGGCGGCGCGGTCCGACGGCGGTTCCGTACTGATGCCGGCGACGGATGTACCCGAGGTCGGCCGGATGGCCTGGCTCGCCGACCCCTTCGGAGCGGTGTTCGCGCTGCTGACGCCGGATCCGCGGATGTGAGGCGGCCAGGGGTGTGCCCAGGAAATGTGACACTCGACGCCGAAGTGTCACATTTCCGCAGGGAGGGTCCCGTCACCCCAAGTGCGTAGCCGCGAACATCCGCAACACAGCCGGCAGTACGACCACCGAAGGCCCGGGGGTCGCAAGGGACTTCGCGAGGTCCTCCTCCAGCGTCTCCGGTGAAGTCCGCACCCCCCGCACCCCGAACGACTCCGCCAGCGCCACATAGTCCGGCCGGGTCAGTTCCGTCGCCGTGGCCTCGCCGAACGTGTCCGTCATGTACTCGCGGAGGATGCCGTAGCCGCCGTCGTCGACGATGAGCCAGGTGACGTTCAGGTCGTACTGCTTGGCCGTGGCCAGCTCCGCGATGGAGTACAGCGCACCCCCGTCCCCCGACACCGCCAGCACCGGACGCGTCGGGTCCGCGGCCGCCGCGCCGAGGGCCGCCGGGAAGCCGTAGCCGAGGCCGCCCGCGCCCTGGGCGGAGTGGAGGTGGTTGGGGCCCTTCGCGTCGAAGGCCGACCAGGCCCAGTAGGCGAGGATCGTCATGTCCCAGAAGGACGGGGAGTTGGCCGGCAGGGCCCTGCGGACGGAGTCCAACACGCCCTGTTCCAGGGTCAGTTCCTGCGCGGCGATACGCTCCCGCACACGACCGAGCAGCTCGGCCACCCGCCCCTCCGCCGTCGGATCCGCCCGCTCCGTCACCGTCTCCAGCAGCGCCTGCAAGCCGTGCCACGCGTCCGCGTGGATGCCCAACGCCGGGTGGTTCGACTCCAGTTTGCCGAGGTCCGCCTCGATCTGGATGACGCGGCCTCGCGGTTTGAACGTGTGGTAGTTCGAGGAGAGTTCACCCAGGCCCGAGCCCACCACCAGCACTACGTCCGCGTCCTCCAGGAAGTCCGTCGTATGACGGTCCTCCAGCCAGGACTGCAAGGACAGCGGGTGCGTCCAGGGGAACGCCCCCTTGCCACCCGGCGTCGTCACCACCGGCGCCCGGAGTTTCTCCGCCAACTGCCGCAGCTTCTTCGACGCGTCCGAACGGACCACTCCCCCTCCCGCGATGATCGCGGGGCGGGCCGCACGTGACAGCAAGTCGGCTGCTACGGCGGTCAGTTCGGGGCGGGGCAGGACGTCCTCCGGGGTCGCGTCCACCGCCGTCACCACCGGGAGGAGGGTCGGAGCCAGCAGCACGTCCTGCGGGATCTCCACCCACACCGGGCCGTGCGGAGCCGTGAGCGCCGACTTCCAGGCCTCCGCGATCGCGGACGGGATCTGCGACTGCGCGCGGACGGTGTGGACCGACTTCACCACGCCCCTGAACGAGGCCGACTGGTCGGGCAGTTCATGCAGATACCCGTGCCTGCCGCCGCCCAGACCCGCCGTCGGGATCTGGCTGCTGATCGCCAGGACGGGGGCCGAGGCCGCCCGCGCCTCCTGGAGCGCCGCCAGCGAGGTCAGCGCGCCGGGACCCGTCGACAGCAGCAGCGGTGCCGCCTCGCCCGTGATGCGGCCGTACGCGTCCGCCGCGAACCCGGCGTTGTTCTCCACCCGTAGGCCGATGTAGCGCAGGTCGGAACGGCGCAGCGCGTCGAACATGCCGAGCGCGTGCTGGCCCGGCAGGCCGAACACCGTCGTCGCGCCGAGGCCCGCCAGGGTCTCCACGACCAGGTCACCGCCGTTGCGGCCGGGGGGAGGATTCAGCGCGGCCTCCGTCTGAGCCGCGGTCGGGCGGAGTTCCAGGTCGTGGTCGTGGGTCACTTCGAACGAGCCTCGGCAATCTGACGGGACATGATCGTGATCAGGTCGTACGCGGTGTGCGACGCGGCCACCGACGTGATCTCGGCGTGGTCGTACGCCGGTGCCACCTCGACGACGTCCGCCGACACCAGGTTGCAGGATGCCAGGCCGCGCAGGATCTCCAGAAGTTCGCGGGAGGTCAGGCCGCCGGCCTCGGGCGTGCCGGTGCCGGGCGCGTGGGCCGGGTCGAGGCAGTCGATGTCGATGGAGATGTAGAGGGGGCGGTCGCCGATCCGTCGGCGCAGCTGGTCGGCGACCTCGTCGGCGCCCCGGCGGTAGACGTCCGCCGACGTGACGATGCCGAAGCCCATCTTCTCGTCGTCCTTGAGGTCCTGCTTGCCGTACAGCGGACCGCGGATACCGACGTGCGAGAGCGCCTCCGTGTCGAGGATGCCCTCCTCGACCGCCCTGCGGAACGGCGTCCCGTGGGTGTACTCGGCCCCGAAGTACGTGTCCCAGGTGTCGAGATGGGCGTCGAAGTGCAGCAGCGCCACCGGGCCGTGCTTCTTCGCGACCGAGCGCAGCAGCGGGAGCGCGATCGTGTGGTCGCCGCCCAGGGTCATCAACCGCGCGCCGGTGCCGAGGAGTTCGTCCGCCGCGGCCTCGATGGTCTCGACGGCCTCGTTGATGTTGAACGGGTTCGCCGCGATGTCACCGGCGTCCGCGACCTGCGCCAGGGCGAACGGGGACGCGTCCTGCGCCGGGTTGTACGGCCGCAGCAGCCGGGACGCCTCGCGGATCGCGTTGCCGCCGAAGCGCGCGCCCGGCCGGTACGAGACACCGGCGTCGAACGGCACCCCGACCACCGCGACATCGGCGGTGCCGACCTCGTCCAGGCGCGGCAGCCGCGCGTAGGTCGCGGGTCCGGCGTACCGCGGGGTACGGGAGGAGTCGACCGGGCCGCGGGGCGTCTCGTTGCTGGTCATGGGCACTGCCTTCTTTCCTACGCTTCGTCGCGTATGGGATTTTTCCTGCGGGTTTGTACGCCTGACTACGACTTTACTGGTGGGCGGCGACCGGTTCGGACGCGCGTTCTGGTGCACCGCGCCCCGCGAGCCGGTCCCGCCACGCGGCGAGTACGGCCGCGTCGGTCGCCGGCGTCGCCAGGGACACCGTGATGTAGGCGGCCAGAGACAGCAACAGGCCGTAGTACACAGGCTCGTTGGCGAGGATGCCGTAGGTCGCCATCAGGCCGACGACCGCGAGGCCGCCGACGATCACGGAGGCGAGCGCGCCCTGTGCGGTGCCGCGCTTCCACAGCAGGCCGCCGAGGATGGGGACGAGGAGGCCGCCGACGAGGAGGTTGTAGGCGACCGTCAGCGCCTCCACGACGTTGTTGAGCGCGATCGCCGTGACGATCACGCCGATGCCCATGATGAGGATGAAGACCCTGTTGCCCCGCACCTCGTCGTGGCCGCCCTCGTCGTCCCGGTCCTTGACCGCTCCCCGCAGCCGCGACCAGATGTCGTTGTTGGCGACCGTGGCGCAGGCGATCAGCGCGCCCGACGACGTCGACATCACCGCGGCCAGGGCGGCGGCCAGCACCAACCCCCTTACACCGACCGGGAGTTCGTCCTTGACGATGGTCGCGAAGGCCTCGTCCGGGCTGCCGAGGTTCGGGTAGAGGACCTTGGCCGCCGTGCCGATGACGGCGCCCGCGACGGCGTAGACGAGGCAGTAGGTGCCCGCGACCGTGCCGCCCCACCTGGCGGTCCTGTCGCTGCCCGCCGTGAACACGCGCTGCCAGATGTCCTGGCCGATGAGCATGCCGAACGTGTAGATCAGGACGTAGGTGAAGATCGTCTCGCCGCCGATGCCCAGCGGGTCGAAGTACCCGGTGGGCAGCTTCGCCCTCATCTCGCCGAAGCCGCCGGCCTTGACGACCGCGATGGGCAGGAGCAGGAGCAGCACGCCGATCGTCTTCACCACGAACTGCACCATGTCCGTCAGCGTGATGGACCACATGCCGCCGAGCGTCGAGTACGCGACGACGATCGAGCCGCCGAGGACGATCGCGAGGGTGCGGTTCATGTCGAAGAGGACGTCGAAGATCGTGGCGTAGGCGATGGTCGAGGTGACCGCCAGCATCAAGGTGTACGCCCACATGACGATGCCGGAGATGACCCCCGCGCGACCGCCGTACCTGAGATCGAGCATCTCCGACACCGTGTACACCTTGAGGCGGGCGATGCGGGCGGAGAAGAAGACGGAGAGGGCGAGCAGGCCGAGGCCGATGGTGAAGACCATCCAGGCGCCGGACAGGCCGTACTGATAGCCGAGACCGACTCCGCCGATGGTGGACGCGCCGCCCAGGACGATCGCGGCCATGGTGCCGGAGTACATGACGGGGCCCAGGCGGCGGCCCGCGACCAGGAAGTCGCTCTTGGACTTGGCGCGGCGCATGCCCCACCAGCCCATGGCCAGCATGCCGGCCAGGTAGACGACGATGACGGTGTAGTCGACGGCCATACGGGGGCCTCCTTCGCGCGCGCTGTCGGGGTCGTCCCGGTGTCTCGGGGGGCTTGCGGCCACGCTCGGGTGGCCTGCGTCGCGACTGACCCTAGGTGGCCGGAAAGCGGCTGCGAAGTGTACGTTTCATCCATCCGAGCCCAAGGTGATGGAGGAAACGTCCACCATGCCGGACCCCACGGTTCCGCCCACACCGCCCACACCGCCCACTCCACCCGTGCTTCTCGCCGCCCTCCTGGCCCGCGAGGACCTGGGGCTGCGGCAGATCGCCGGGCCCTCCGACCCCGACACCGCGATCCACTGGGCGCACGTGTCGGAGATGCCGGACCCGTACCCGTACCTGCTGGGCGGCGAGCTGCTCCTCACCGCGGGCGTCCACATCCCGGACGCGGCCGGCTCGGGCACGTACTTCGCCGACTACGTCGCCCGGATCGTCGAGGCGGGCGGCGTGGCCCTCGGCTTCGGCGTCGCACCGGTCCACGACACCGTGCCGCGGGCCCTGGTCGCGGCCTGCGACCACTACGACCTCCCGCTCCTGGAGGTCCCGCCGCCCACCCCGTTCTCCCGCGTGGCCCGCGCGGTCTGGCAGCTGATGGCGCAGGCCCGCCTCGCCGAACTCCGCCGCGTCACCGAGGCCCAACAGAGCCTCGCCGCAGCGGCCTCCCGCCCCGATCCGGTCCCTTCGGTGCTACGCCAACTCGCCCAACGGGTCGGCGGGCGCGCGGTGTTGTTCGGGCCGGACGGGACGGAGATCGCGGGGGCGGGGCGGGGAGTCGGGGCAGCCGAACCGACGGGGGCGGAGGCGGGACGCAGGGCGGGCTCGACGAAGCCGGAGGCTGGACGCGGAGCGGGAGCGGCCGGCGCGCAGGCGAGCGGCGCGGAGGTGCGGGAGGCATTGGCGGAGCTGGCGCGGGTGGTCCGGCCCCCGGCCGCTCTCATCGCATCCCCCACCACATCCCCTACGTCCCCCGTCTCATCCCCTACGTCCCCCACCTTCGCCTCCACCGACAGCGCACCCCCGAACCGCCCCGCCCCCACCTCCGCCACCGACACCGTCCCCGGCGCCCACCTCGCGACGTACGCCCTGGGTACCGGTCAGGGTTTCGTCCTAGGGGTCGCCGCCCCGCAGCGCGCCCCCGGCGACCACACCATCGCCTCCGTCGCCGCCGTACTCCTCTCCCTCCTCACCGGCGAACACCAGAGCCGCACAGGAGCGGACCGTTCGTCGGCGCTCGTACGGCTGCTGCTGGGCACCCCGCCGGAGGACGTCGCGCCGCTGCTCGGCGGGGACCGGTGGGTCGTCGTCCACGCGATGCCCGACGCCGGGACAGCCACCGCAGCCACCGCACCCACCCCCGACCCCGTCGCCGCGTCCGCACTGGCCGCCGCCCTCGGTTCCACGCTGCTCGACCTGGCACCGGACGTAGTACGGGTACTCCTCCCCGCCGATCGCGAACCCGCCCCGCAACCCGGCTGGACCCTAGGGGTCAGCGCCGCCGTCACTCCCGAGGACTGGCCCGCCGCCGATACCCAGGCCTCCCGCGCCCTGGCCCGCGCCCGTGCGACCCGTACCCCGCTGGTACGACACGGCTCCGCCGGCCGCGCCGGTCTCGCCGAGCTGCTCCCCCACGGCGAAGCCGAGGCCCACGCCCGTACCCTTCTCGCCCCGCTCGCCGCCCACCCCGCGCTCACCGAGACCCTGCGCACCTGGCTCTCCCTGCACGGGAGTTGGGACCGTACGGCGGTCGCCCTGGCCGTGCACCGGAACACTGTGCGGCAGCGGATCGCCCGGTGCGCGGCGCTGCTGGAGACGGACCTGGACGATCCGGACGTACGGATGGAGCTGTGGTTCGGGCTGCGTCACCTGTGAGTGGTCCGACCGCGTCAGCCGTGAGTGATCCACATCCCAGCGTGCGGGACGTCGGGCACGCGCACCACGCTCTGCTTCACAATGGGAGGCATGCCGATACCCGGGACCCCCAGCCGCGCCGAGCTCGTCGATCACCTTGTGAAGACCCGTATCGCGGGCGACGTAGCCACGCCCCGCGAGAACAACCTCTCGCACTACCGCAAGCTCGCGAACGGCGACCGTCACTACTGGTTCGGCCTGGAGCTCGGCAGCCGGTGGACCGACGAGCAGGACGTGCTCGCGGTGATGGCGGAGCGGGTGGGTGTGAACGACGATCCCGAGTACCGCTACGGCCAGGACACCATCGACCCGGAGCTGACGGCCGAGGGGCTCGACCGGCTGGCGGCGCGGTTGCGCAAGGCGGCCGACGGGCGGCAGCGGGTGCTCTTCGCGACCGGTCACCCGGGTGGCCTGCTGGACGTGCACCACGCCACGGCCGCCGCCCTGCGCACGGCCGGCTGCGAGATCGTCGTGATCCCGGAGGGGCTGCAGACGGAGGAGGGGTACGTCATGCAGTTCGCGGACGTGGCCGTCCTGGAGCACGGCGCGACGCTGTGGCACACGCACTCCGGTGAACCGATGAAGGCGATCCTCACCGCCCTGGAGCGCGAGGGCCGCCCGCTGCCGGACCTGGTCGTCGCCGACCACGGCTGGGCGGGGTACGCGGGGCGCCACGGCGTCGACTCCGTGGGCTACGCCGACTCGAACGACCCGGCGCTCTTCCTCGCCGAGTCCGAGGGAACCGTCCAGGTGACGGTCCCCCTCGACGACCACGTCGTCAGCCCCAGGTACTACGACCCGCTGACGGCGTATCTGCTCGCGGAGGCGGGACTCAGCTGAGGGTCGGGACTCGACTCCCCTGTCACGGCCAGGGGTTGAGCCCCTCCGCCCGGCGCTGCGCGTACCCCGGTGTCGGGTCCAGATAGACCCGGTTCACCGACGGGAACGCCTCCCGCAGTCGCTGCTCGGCCTGTTCGCAGGCCCACTCGATCTGGGCGGCGCTCGACCGGTCCCGGAAGTCGATCTTCGCGGCCACCAGCGCCTCGCGCGGGCCCTGCACGAGGGTCGTCAACTCCAGTACGGCCTCGATGTGTTCGACCCCGAGCAACTCCTCGCGGATGCGGTCCCGCATGGCCTTGGGGAGCGGCCGGCCGATGAGGAGTTCCGCGTTGGAGCGGCCGAGCACCCAGGCGACGTAGAGCAGCAGGGCGCCGATGCACAGCGAGGCGATGCCGTCCCACACCCCGGAGCCCGTGAGCTGGCCGCCGAGCAGGCCGCCGGCCGCGAGGACCAGGCCGACCAGAGCGGCGGAGTCCTCAAGGACTACGGCCTTGACGGCGGTGTCGGGGGTGTAGCGGAGGTAGCGCTTGAAGCTGGCGTCGAAGCGGGCCGCCTCGCCGCGCGCCTGGCGTACGCCCGTCCGCAGGGAGTAGCCCTCCAGGAGGAAGGCGACGCCGAGCACGATGTACGAGATCAGCGGGTCGCCGAGGTCCTCGCCTGCGACGAGGGTGTGGATGCCGTCGTAGATCGAGAAGACCGCGCCGCCGACGAAGGTGGCGACGGCGGCGAGCATCGCCCAGATGTAGCGCTCGGGGCCGTAGCCGAGGGGGTGTTCCTCGTCGGCGGGCTTGCCGCTGCGTTTGAGGGCGGTGAGGAGGAGGAGTTCGGTGACGGTGTCGGCGACCGAGTGCGCGGCCTCGGACAGCATCGCGCTGGAGCCGCTGATGACGCCGGCGACCGCCTTGGCCAGCGCGATCCCCAGGTTGGCCACGGCCGCGACGATCACCGTGACGGTGGACTCGCCGCCGCCGTCACTCTCCTCTGTTTCTGCCATGCCCTCAGTGTTCCCGAGGAACCCGGACCACGCCCTCCTGAATGACGGAGATGGCCAGTTGACCGTCCCGCGTGTAGATCCGCGCCTGCCCGAGCCCCCGCCCGCCGGACGCCGACGGCGACTCCTGGTCGTAGAGCAGCCACTCGTCCGCGCGGAACTGCCGGTGGAACCACATCGCGTGGTCGAGGGAGGCTCCTACGACATCCCCTACGGCCCAGCCGCCGCGGCCGTGCGCGAGGAGGACGGAGTCCAGGAGGGTCATGTCGGAGACGTAGGTCGCGAGTACTACGTGGAGCAGGGGTTCGTCGATGGGGCCGTCGAGCTTGCCGTTGGTGCGGAACCACACCTGGGAGTGCGGCTCGCGCGGTGCGCCGAACTTGCCGTACGGCGGCTCCTCGACGTAGCGCAGGTCGATGGCCTCGCGGGCCTCGATGAACTTCTCGACGACCTCGGGGGCGAGGTGGTCGTAGCCGCGCAGCCGGTCCTGGGAGGTGGGCAGGGTCGCCGGGTCGGGGGCGGACGGCATGGGGGTCTGGTGGTCGAGGCCGATCTCGTGGCGCTGGAAGGACGCGGAGAGGGCGAAGATCGGCTGGCCGTGCTGGACCGCGACGACGCGGCGCGCGGTGAAGGAGCGGCCGTCGTTCATGCGCTCGACGGTGTAGACGATGGGCGCGCCGGGGTCGCCGGGGCGCAGGAAGTACGCGTGGAGGGAGTGGGCGAGACGGTCCGCGGAGACCGTCCGGCCGGCCGCGACCAGTGCCTGGGCCGCCACCTGTCCGCCGAAGACGCGGGGGACGACGGCGGACTGGGACTGGCCGCGGAAGATGTTCTCCTCGATCTGCTCAAGGTCGAGCAGATCGAGGAGTCCCTGAAGTGCCTTGCTCATGGCACCTTTTCTACGGGCCGGTAATTTCGGGGACCTTACAGGCCCATGTCCTTTGCGATGATCGTCTTCATGATCTCGCTGGTGCCGCCGTAGATGCGGTTGACGCGGTTGTCCGCGTACAGGCGGGCGATCGGGTACTCGTTCATGAAGCCGTAGCCGCCGTGCAGCTGGAGGCAGCGGTCGATCACGCGGTGGGCGACCTCGGTGGTGAACAGCTTGGCGCTGGCCGCCTCGGCGGGGGTCAGCTCACCGGCGTCCAGGGCCTCGGTCGCGCGGTCGACGACGGCCTCGGCGGCGTCCACCTCGGCCTGGCAGGCGGCCAGTTCGAACTTGGTGTTCTGGAACGCGGCGACGGGCTGGCCGAAGACCACGCGTTCCTGCACGTACTGCTTCGCGAACCGGACGGCCGCCTTGGCCTGCGCGTACGCGCCGAAGGCGATGCCCCAGCGCTCGGAGGCGAGGTTGTGGCCGAGGTAGGAGAAGCCCTTGTTCTCCTCGCCGAGGAGGTCCTCGACCGGGACCTTCACGTCGACGAACGCCAGCTCGGCGGTGTCGGAGGTCTTCAGGCCGAGCTTGTCCAGCTTGCGGCCGACCGAGTAGCCCTCGGCCTTGGTGTCCACCACGAAGAGGGAGATGCCGTGGCGGCGGTCCTCCTTGGTGGACGGGGAGGTGCGGGCGCAGACGATCATGCGGTCGGCGTGCACACCGCCGGTGATGAAGGTCTTGGCGCCGTTGAGGACGTAGTGCGTGCCGTCCTCGGAGAGCTTGGCGGTGGTCTTCATGCCCGCGAGGTCGGAACCGGTGCCCGGCTCGGTCATCGCGATCGCCCACATCTCCTCGCCGGAGACGAACTTCGGCAGGTACTTCTTCTTCTGCTCGTCGTTGGCGAGCAGCTTGATGTAGGGCAGGCCGAGCAGCACGTGCACACCGGAGCCGCCGAAGGAGACGCCCGCGCGCGCGGTCTCCTCGTAGAGGACGGCCTCGAACTTGTACGAGTCGATGCCCGCGCCGCCGTACTCCTCGTCCACGCGGATACCGAAGACGCCGAGCTCGGCGAGCTTGTAGTAGAAGTCGCGCGGCGCCTGGCCGGCCGCGAACCACTCGTCGTAGACGGGGACGACCTCGGCCTCGATGAAGGCCCGGAGGGTCTCCCGGAACGCCTCGTGGTCCTCGTCAAACACCGTACGGCGCACCGCCGGCCCCTCTCTGCGCCTTAACCGGCGCCGCTCTCGCGGATGTGGTTGCTCGCCGTCGGGGTTCCTCAATTGATGGTTGCGGTCCACCTGGCTAAGCGCTTGCTCAGAATCGAGCGTACCGGCGGGTAGGCGGAGGCGTCCAGTGGAACGGGCACGTAACGCTCGTCACGCCGTGCCTCACTCACCCGCCCTTTGCCCGCCCGGCCACGACACGGGGCTCCGCTCCGGACCCCGACGAGCTGCGGCCTCGGCCCGCCCTCCGCACCTACGGCGCTCGGGCCCCCGCCAAGGCTCGACTCCCACCCCCCTCACCCCGTCGTAGCCGCCGCCCCCAACGCCCCCCTCGCCATCCGATGCAGCAACTCCGCCGTAGCCCCCCGCCCCGGCAACGACCCCGGCCTCCCCAGATGCGGAGTCGAGTTCAGCAGCCCGAACACCGAGTGCACCGCCGACCGCGCGCTGGGTTCGGCCAGTTCCGGGTACACCTCCCGTACGACCTCCACCCACAACTCCACGTACTGGCGCTGGAGTTGACGCACCAGCTTGCGGTCGGTGTCCCGCAGGCGGTCCAGCTCGCGGTCGTGGAGGGTGATCAGGGGGCGGTCGTCGAGGGCGAAGTCGATGTGGCCCTCGATGAGGGAGTCGAGCAGCACCCCCGGAGCCGTGACCCCCTCCGCCTCCGCCAGGCGGCGCTTCGCGCCCGTCAGCAGCTGGCCGCTGATGCCGACCAGAAGCTCGGCGAGCATCGCGTCCTTGCCGGGGAAGTGGCGGTACAGGCCGGGCCCGCTGATGCCGACGGCCGCGCCTATCTCGTCGACACCGACGCCGTGGAAACCCCGCTCGGCGAAGAGCCGCGCGGCCTCCTTGAGGATCTGCTCGCGGCGGGTGGGGGCGTCGGTTCTCGTGGTCATGGAAGCAATTCTAGACAGGGAGGTTAGCGGTCGTTAACCTGAAGGAAATGGTTAACGCTCATTAACAGCCGAGAGCGGCCGATCGCTGTGCGAGGGGACCCACGGAATGCAAGAGGCACCGGAGCTGACGAGCGCGGCCGATCCCGCGTCGGAGGCGTGGCGGGCCAACGAGGCGGCGCACCGCGCGCTGGGCGAGGAGCTGCGGCAGAAGCTCGCCGCGGCGCGGCTCGGCGGCGGTGAGCGGGCCCGGGACCGGCACACCGCGCGCGGCAAGCTGCTCCCCCGCGACCGCGTCGACACGCTCCTCGACCCCGGCTCGCCCTTCCTGGAGCTGGCCCCCCTCGCCGCCGACGGGATGTACGACGGGGCCGCCCCGGCCGCCGGTGTCATCGCCGGCATCGGCCGGGTCAGCGGCCGGGAGTGCGTGATCGTCGCGAACGACGCCACGGTCAAGGGCGGGACGTACTACCCGATGACCGTGAAGAAGCATCTGCGCGCCCAGGAGATCGCCCTCGAAAACCGCCTCCCCTGCATCTACCTCGTCGACTCCGGGGGCGCGTTCCTCCCCATGCAGGACGAGGTGTTCCCGGACCGCGACCACTTCGGGCGGATCTTCTACAACCAGGCCCGGATGTCGGGGGCGGGGATTCCGCAGATCGCCGCCGTGCTGGGGTCGTGCACCGCCGGGGGCGCCTACGTCCCCGCGATGAGCGACGAGGCCGTCATCGTCCGGAACCAGGGGACGATCTTCCTGGGCGGGCCGCCCCTCGTGAAGGCCGCCACCGGCGAGGTCGTGACCGCCGAGGAGCTGGGCGGCGGCGACGTCCACGCACGCGTGTCGGGCGTCACCGACCACCTCGCGGAGGACGACGCGCACGCCCTGCGGATCGTCCGCACCATCGCCGCCACGCTCCCCGCGCGCGGGTCGCTCCCCTGGGAGGTCACCGAGTCGGTGGAGCCCAAGGTCGACCCGTACGGGATCTACGGCGCCGTCCCCGTCGACTCCCGTACCCCCTACGACGTACGGGAGATCATCGCGCGCGTGGTCGACGGCTCCCGGTTCGCCGAGTTCAAGGCCGAGTTCGGGCAGACCCTGGTCACCGGCTTCGCGCGCATCCACGGCCACCCGGTCGGCATCGTCGCCAACAACGGCATCCTGTTCTCCGAATCCGCCCAGAAGGGCGCCCACTTCATCGAACTGTGCGACCAGCGCGGCATTCCCCTGGTGTTCCTCCAGAACATCTCGGGGTTCATGGTCGGCAAGGACTACGAAGCGGGCGGCATCGCCAAGCACGGCGCCAAGATGGTCACCGCCGTCGCCTGCGCGCGCGTGCCCAAGCTGACGGTCGTCGTCGGCGGCTCGTACGGCGCGGGCAACTACTCGATGTGCGGCCGGGCGTACTGCCCCCGCTTCCTGTGGATGTGGCCCGGCGCCAAGATCTCCGTGATGGGCGGCGAGCAGGCCGCGTCGGTCCTCGCGACCGTGAAGCGGGACCAGTTGGAGGGGCGCGGGGAGTCCTGGCCGGCCGAGGACGAGGACGCCTTCAAGGACCCGATCCGGCAGCAGTACGAGCGCCAGGGCAACGCCTACTACGCCACCGCCCGGCTCTGGGACGACGGGGTCATCGACCCGACGGAGACCCGCCAGGTGCTGGGACTCGCCCTGACCGCCTGTGCCAACGCGCCGCTGGGAGAACCCCAGTTCGGCGTCTTCCGGATGTGATGAGGATGCCTGAGATGGTCAACACATTCGAGACACCCGAGGCGCCCGAAACACCCGAGGTGCCTGACGTGCCCGACGTGCCTGACGTGCCCGAGATGTTCGACACGGTTCTCGTCGCCAACCGGGGCGAGATCGCGGTCCGCGTCATCCGCACCCTGCGCTCCCTCGGCGTGCGCTCGGTGGCCGTCTTCTCCGACGCCGACGCGGACGCCCGGCACGTCCGCGAGGCCGACACGGCGGTACGGCTCGGCCCGGCACCGGCCGCCGAGAGCTACCTGTCGGTGGAACGGCTCCTGGAGGCGGCGGCCCGCTCCGGCGCGCAGGCCGTGCACCCGGGCTACGGCTTCCTCGCCGAGAACGCGGCCTTCGCGCGCGCGTGCGCCGACGCCGGGCTGGTCTTCATCGGTCCCCCGGCGGACGCGATCGCCCTCATGGGCGACAAGATCCGGGCCAAGGAGACGGTGGAGGCGGCCGGGGTCCCGGTCGTCCCCGGCGGCCGCGACCCCGAACTGGCCAAGGCGGCACACGAGTTGGGCGCCCCCGTCCTCCTCAAGCCGTCGGCCGGAGGCGGCGGCAAGGGCATGCGCCTGGTCCGCGACCTCACCCTCCTGGAGGAGGAGATCGCCGCCGCCCGCCGCGAGGCCCGCGCCTCCTTCGGCGACGACACCCTCCTGGTCGAGCGCTGGGTCGACCGCCCCCGCCACATCGAGATCCAGATCCTGGCCGACGGCCACGGCAACGTCGTCCACCTCGGCGAACGCGAGTGCTCCTTGCAGCGCCGGCACCAGAAGGTCGTCGAGGAGGCCCCGAGCGTCCTCCTGGACGAGGCCACGCGCGCGGCGATGGGCGAGGCGGCCGTACAGGCGGCCCGCTCGTGCGGGTACGCGGGCGCGGGCACGGTGGAGTTCATCGTGCCGGGCAGCGACCCGTCGTCGTACTACTTCATGGAGATGAACACCCGCCTCCAAGTGGAGCACCCGGTAACGGAGTTGGTGACCGGCCTCGACCTGGTGGAGTGGCAGCTGCGGGTGGCGGCGGGCGAGCGACTGCCCTTCGTACAGGACGACATCACGCTCACCGGGCACGCGATCGAGGCCCGCGTCTGCGCCGAGACCGTGTCTGTCAAAGAGGGCGCGCGCGGGTTCCTCCCGTCCGGCGGCACCGTCCTGAAGCTGAACGAACCCTCGGGCGACGGCATCCGCACCGACTCCGGCCTCTCCGAAGGCACCGAGGTCGGCAGTCTCTACGACCCGATGCTCTCCAAGGTCATCGCCTACGGCCCCGACCGCGCGACCGCGCTCAGGAAACTCCGGGCCGCCCTCGCGGACACGGTGACCCTGGGCGTGCCGACGAACGCCGGATTCCTACGGCGCCTGCTGGCCCATCCGGCCGTCGTGGCAGGCGAGTTGGACACCGGTCTCGTCGAGCGGGAGGCGGACGGGCTGGTGCCCGGCGAGGTACCGGTGGAGGTCTACGCGGCGGCGGCGCTGCTGCGGCACGCGGCGCTCACGCCCGGGCGGGGCTCCGGCTGGGCCGACCCGTTCGCCGCCACGGACGGCTGGCGGCTGGGCGGCGAGCGGGCCTGGACGGCGCACCCGCTCCAGGTGCCGGGCCACGACCCGGTGACCGTGCGCGTACGCCGCACGCCCGAGGGCGGGACCGAACTGCTGCCGGACGGCGCCGAGAAGCCGCTCGGCGGGTCCGGTTGGGCCGGGCCCGACGGCCGGTTCGTCCTGCGGCTCGACGGACTCGTCCACACCTTCACCGCCCTGCCGGACGGCACCTGGCTGGGCCGGGACGGGGACGCGTGGCAGGTGCGGGACCACGATCCGGTGGCCGCCTCGCTCAGCGGGGCCGACCGGTCCGGAGCCGGTTCGCTGACCGCGCCGATGCCGGGGACGGTGACCGTGGTGAAGGTCGCCGTAGGAGACCAAGTGGCCGCGGGGCAGAGCTTGTTGGTGGTGGAGGCGATGAAGATGGAGCACGTCGTCTCCGCGCCGCACGCCGGCACCGTCGCCGAACTCGACGTGACACCCGGCACGACGGTCGCCATGGACCAGGTACTGGCGGTCGTCACACCCGTGGAGGAGGACCAGTGACACACGGACCAGAGCCACTCGGACCAGAGACACTCCCGATGGTCGTACCCGCCCCCGATCTGCCCGCCCGGGTGCGCATCCACGAAGTGGGCGCGCGGGACGGACTGCAGAACGAGAAGTCGACCGTGCCCACGGAGGTGAAGGCCGAGTTCGTGCGGCGGCTGGCGGACGCGGGCCTGACCACGATCGAGGCGACCAGCTTCGTCCACCCCAAGTGGGTGCCCCAACTGGCCGACGCCGAGCAGCTGTTCCCGCTCGTGCGGAACCTCCCGGGCGTGCACCTCCCCGTCCTCGTGCCGAACGCCCGCGGACTCGACCGGGCCCTGTCCCTGAAGGCGACCCGCGTCGCCGTCTTCGCCAGCGCCACCGAGTCCTTCGCCAAGGCCAACCTCAACCGCACGGTGGACGAGTCGCTGGCCGTGTTCGCCCCCGTGGTGGCCCGCGCCAAGGACGAGGGCGCCCATGTGCGCGGCTACGTCTCCATGTGCTTCGGCGACCCCTGGGAGGGCGCGGTCCCGATCGCCCAAGTGGTGCGTGTCTGCCGGGCGTTGGTCGACATGGGCTGCGACGAGCTGAGCCTCGGCGACACCATCGGGGTGGCAACTCCCGGGCACGTCCTGGAACTTCTCGCCGCGCTCAACGAACAGCACGTCCCCACAGACGTGTTGGGCGTGCACTTCCACGACACCTACGGCCAGGCGCTCGCCAACACCCTGGCCGCCCTCCAGCACGGCGTCACCACCGTGGACGCCTCCGCGGGCGGCCTCGGCGGCTGCCCGTTCGCCAAGTCCGCCACCGGCAACCTCGCCACCGAAGACCTCGTGTGGATGCTCCAGGGTCTCGGCATCGACTCCGGAGTCGACCTCGCCCGTCTCACCGCCACCAGCGTGTGGATGGCCGACCACCTGGGCCGACCCAGCCCGTCCCGCACCGTCCGCGCACTCGGTAAAACAGCGCAGCCCCACAAGGAGCAGTGACCGCCATGGACCACCGTCTCTCCCCCGAGCTGGAAGAACTCCGCCGTACGGTCGAGGAGTTCGCGCACGACGTCGTCGCGCCGAAGATCGGCGACTTCTACGAGCGGCACGAGTTCCCGTACGAGATCGTCCGCGAGATGGGCCGCATGGGCCTGTTCGGACTGCCGTTCCCCGAGGAGTACGGCGGGATGGGCGGCGACTATCTGGCGCTCGGCCTCGTCCTTGAGGAGCTGGCCCGGGTCGACTCGTCGGTCGCGATCACCCTGGAGGCCGGGGTGTCGCTGGGCGCGATGCCGATCCACCTCTTCGGCACCGACGCCCAGAAGGCCGAGTGGCTGCCCCGGCTGTGCTCCGGCGAGATCCTCGGCGCCTTCGGGCTGACCGAGCCGGACGGCGGCTCCGACGCGGGCGCGACCCGGACGACGGCACGCCTGGACCCGGACACCGACGAGTGGGTGATCAACGGTTCCAAGTGCTTCATCACCAACTCCGGTACGGACATCACGGGTCTGGTGACGGTCACCGCGGTCACCGGCCGCAAGCCCGACGGCAAGCCGCTGATCTCGTCGATCATCGTGCCGTCCGGGACCCCCGGCTTCACGGTCGCGGCACCGTACTCGAAGGTCGGCTGGAACGCCTCCGACACCCGCGAACTGTCCTTCGCGGACGTCCGGGTCCCGGCGGCGAACCTGCTCGGCGAACTCGGCCGCGGCTACGCCCAGTTCCTGCGCATCCTCGACGAGGGCCGCATCGCCATCGCGGCGCTCGCGACCGGTCTCGCGCAGGGCTGTGTCGACGAGTCGGTGAAGTACGCCAAGGAACGGCACGCGTTCGGGCGGCCGATCGGCGCCAACCAGGCCATCCAGTTCAAGATCGCCGACATGGAGATGAAGGCCCACACCTCCCGGCTGTCCTGGCGCGACGCGGCCTCCCGCCTGGTCGCCGGCGAGCCCTTCAAGAAGGAGGCGGCCCTCGCCAAGCTGTACTCCTCGACCATCGCCGTGGACAACGCCCGCGACGCCACCCAGGTACACGGCGGCTACGGCTTCATGAACGAGTACCCGGTGGCCCGCATGTGGCGCGACTCCAAGATCCTGGAGATCGGCGAGGGCACCAGCGAGGTCCAACGGATGCTGATCGCCCGCGAGTTGGGCCTCACGGGCTGACAGCCGGCTGGACAGGCTCAGGTGCCGGAGCGTCCAGGCCCGCCGACAACTCCCCTGAGATCAGGGCGATGTGGCGGTAGGCCCGTTCGGCGGCGGCCAACACTCGTTCCTGTACGGCGGGTTCGCCGAGCGCGCGGTCGAGGCGCTCGGCGAAGGCCGCCCAGCGGGTGCGGTCGCCGCTGCCGTAGTACGAGGCACCGTTCCCGTCCGTGAGCCGGTACGCCTCGGTCACGTACCGGCACAGGAACATCGCGCCGAGGGTGGAGCCCTCCAACACGTAGAGGAAGCCGAGGAGTTCACGGGGTTCGGCCGCGGCGGTGCGCCGGATCTCCTCGGCGAACTCCTCGGCGGCCGGGCCGGGTTCGGGGAGGGCGCCCTGGGCGGCGGCGAAGTGGTGCAGGTCGCGTTCGACGAAGGAGAGCTTGACGAGGTCCGGCGACCACACCGAGGTGACGGACGGGCAGGTGGCGCGGGCGAGTTCGGCTTCCAGCGCCGACAACACCACGCGGTAGGCGGCGAGTTGGCCGACGTAGCGGTCGAGCGGCAGAGTCCCGGCGAGCATCGCGGTGGCGAACCCGGTGCTCTCCAGAGCCTGGTGCCAGGCGCGGGTGCCGTTCCTCAGGCGTCCGCTCAGCAGGTCCGTCATTCGCCGCTCCGCTGCCGGACCGTCGCGAGCAGACGGTCGATGAGGTGGCCCTTGCGTTCGATCGTCACGTCGAAGTAGGCGGCGCTGCGCTCGCAGCGGCACACCCCGTGGACGGCGTCCTTCGCGGCACGCTTGAGGGCCACGGCCTCCTCGGCGAGCGCGAGGAGCGTGCGCTCCAGTTGGGGGTGACCGAGAACGTACGGTTTGAAGTCCTCACCGGGCGGTACGCCGCCGTCCTCGTCGAGGAGTTCCAGGAAGACCCGGTTGCCCAGACCGTCGAAGTCCTCGTGGGTGTTGGCGCCGCCGAACTCGGGCACGAAGTCGGTCAGGTCGTTGAACAGCTGGCTGGCGAGGCCCAGTTGGCGCATCGCACCGTCCAAGGCGAGCCGGTCGTCCTCGACCACCCGCAGCCCCGCGACCGCCGCGTCGAGCGGCATCCAGAACAGGGTTCCGGTCTTGAGCGCGGCCGTCGACTCCCAGAAGTCGACCCGTGTGGCGCGCGGCGCGGCCAGCAGCTCCGCGCGCGTGAGCGCCGTACGCGAGGACATGTCGACGGCCTGCCCGGTGAAGCCGCTGCCGACCGAGCGCACCAGGCTGTCCACGACGGCGGGGTCGGCCGCGTGCCGGAGCGCGGACATGATCAGCCAGGCGCCGGTGTTGAGGGCGAGCGGGGTGCCGTGGGTGGCGTGGAGGGCGGGTTCGCCGTAGCGGACGTCGCTGTCGTCCTGGATGTCGTCGAGGGCGACCGCGGCCTTCAGCAGAATCCTTACGGCAACCGCCGTGCGGCGGATGACCGCGAGGTCGGAAGCGGTGTCCGCCTTCTCGGGGGACCCCTCTGCCTTCCCGGAGAACCCTTCCGCTCCCTCGGGGAACCCCCGGTAGTTGCGGTACGCCCAGTACACCATCGAGGGGCGCAGCGGAGCCCGGCCGCCGGGTGCTCCGGCCGTCGGGGGCAGCGCCTGCTGGCCCACCTTCGAGCCGAGGGCGTCGGCGACCGGTTCGTACAGGGCGCGGCGCAGGGCCGTGTCGTAGACGGAGACCGCCGCCGCCCGCGCCGGGGCGGTCAGGGTGTCGAGGAACTCGGCGAGGTCGTCCTCCAGCAGGGCCGCGTCGCTCCGGACCACCGCTTCCACGTCCGTCACATCCATCGTGGTAGCCACTCCACCTCCACAGACGACCGAACAGCAGTACGCAGATCCCCGTAGAAGGAGCGTGATCACAACGGCCGGACGAGACAAGGCGGTTGAAAGCCAAATCGCATAGGACATGGGCTCATAAGCCCGGCACAGGACAGGCACAGCGCGCGCATGGACCCGGGCGGCGATCACCCCGCCCGCTGGACAGTTAGTGAGGTTAGGCTAACCTACCTTCGAATTGTCCGGCGGGCGCTCCCGCCCTGTTCGAAAGCAGCCACACATGTCCAACGCCCGTGCCACTCACCTCTCCCGCCGCGGCATCCTCGCCGCGGGCGGCGCCCTCGGCCTCGGTGCCGTGCTCGCGGCCTGCGGCGACGACGACGCGAAAAGCGGTGGCTCGGACAAGGAGACGACGGCCGCCAAGTCCGGCCCCTGGACCTTCAAGGACGACCGCGGCACCACCGCGAAGACCGACAGGATCCCGGCGAACATCGTCTCGTTCATCGGCGTCGCCGCCGCGCTGCACGACTACGGCATCGAGTCCAAGGGCGTCTTCGGGCCGACCAAGCTGAAGGACGGCAAGGCCGACGTACAGGCCGGCGACCTGGACATCAGCAAGGTCACCGTCATCGGCAACGAGTGGGGCCAGTTCAACATCGAGAAGTACGCGGCCCTCTCCCCCGACGTCCTCATCACCACGATGTTCGACTCGGCCGGCACGCTCTGGTACGTCCCGGAGGAGTCGAAGAAGAAGATCCTCGCCGTGGGCGCGCCGACCGTCGGCATCTCGGTGTACGACGTCCAGCTGCCGACGCCGTTGCAGCGGATGCTGGAGCTTGCCAAGTCCCTTGGCGCGGACACGAGTTCGGCCACCATCACCGCGGCGAAGAAGCGGTTCGAGGACGCGGCTGCCCGGCTGCGCGCCGCGGCCAAGGCCAAGCCGGGCATCAAGGTTCTCGTGGGGTCCGCGAGCCAGGACATCTTCTACGTCTCCGGGTCGAACCTCTCCGTCGACCTGGAGTACTTCAAGTCCCTCGGCGTGAACTTCGTCGAGCCGTCCGCTGCAGCGCTCAAGGCGAGTGGTGGGTGGTACGAGAACCTGAGCTGGGAGAACGTCGACAAGTACGGGGCGGACGTCATCATGATGGACAACCGGACCTCGGCGGTTCAGCCCGCTGACATTACCGAGGGCACGTGGAAGAAGCTCCCCGCTGTCAAGGCTGGGCAGGTCATCGCTCGTAATCCTGAGCCGATTCTGTCGTACGACAAGTGCGCGCCGTTGCTTGAGGATCTCGCGAAGGCCATCGAGAGCGCGAAGAAGGTCAGTTGATTTAGGGGTGGTTGAGCCTTCATGGGGAGCTGCGGGCCGGATGTGGCTGGGCGCGCAGTTCCCCGCGCCCCTAGGTATGTATCCCTGACGCCAACTCAGGAGTCACCCCCTATGACTACGGCCGTTGCCGCCCCGTTCCGCTTTTTCTCACTCCACGTCGTGCGGACGGAGCGGCTTGGGCCGTCTCTGGTCCGGGTGACCTTCGCCGGAGACGATCTGGCGTACTTCTTCTCCGACGGGCGTGATCAGTCCCTGTCGCTCTTCCTCCCCCGACCCGGTCAGCTGGAGCCCGCTGTTCCGTACGAGCTCGGGGACGGGTGGTGGCAAGGCTGGCGTGAACTCCCGGACGGCGTACGGGCCGTGATGCGCTCGTACACCCTGCGCGCCCTGCGCCGCGACCCCGACGAGATCGACATCGACTTCGTGTTGCACGAACCCGCCGGGCCCGCCTCCCGTTGGGCGTCGTGTGCCTCCGCCGGTGATCGGGTCGTGTTGCTCGGGCCGGCGGTCGCGGACAATCGGGCGATTCGGTTCCGGCCGCCGGAGGATGCCGATCTGGTGGTCGTGTGGGGCGACGAAACCGCCGTACCGGCTGCCTCCGCCATTCTCGAAGCGCTGCCCGCGGGGACCCGTGCGCGGGTGTGGCTGGAAGTCCAACATGCCGGGGACATCCAGGACTTGGCGACCGACGCCGATGCCGAAGTCACCTGGCTGGTGCGTGAGAACCAGGGCGTCGAGGGGTCCCCCATGGCCCTCGGCGCCCTTCGGGATGCCCAACTCCCGCCCGCCGAGCGGCCGTACGTGTGGATCGCGGGTGAGGCCGGTCAAGTGAAGGCGCTGCGGCGGCACTTCGTGGGTGAGCGTGGGTTCGACCGGCGGCGGGTGACCTTTGTCGGGTACTGGCGGCAGGGGCTCAGCGAGGAGCAGTTGCGCGACGCCGGGTGACGGTGCGAGGGGCAGCCGGGGCGTGAGTGACGGCTGTCACGGGAGCGGTGGGTTTCGTGGACGTTAAGTTAGGTTAGGCTTACCTAAGTTGATGTTGCGGAACCCCGCCGCTCACCTGTCCCGCACGGACTTCCCCACCGGAGGACCCCCACATGCGCTCGCACCTGCTCAATGACACGACTGCGGAGCACTACCGCCGCTCCGTGACGGAAGGCGTGGAGCGGGTGGCGGCCAAACTCGCCACCACCGAACGACCGTTCACCGGCGTCACGGTCGACGCCCTCTCCCCCCTCATCGACCGGATCGACCTCGACCGCCCGCTCCACGACACCGGCGCGGTGCTGGACGAGCTGGACGAGGTCTATCTGCGTGACGCGATCTACTTCCACCACCCCCGCTACCTCGCCCACCTCAACTGCCCGGTCGTCATCCCGGCCGTGCTCGGCGAGGCGGTGCTCTCCGCCGTCAACTCCTCCCTGGACACCTGGGACCAGTCGGCCGGCGGCACGCTCATCGAGCGGAAACTGATCGACTGGACGAACGAGCGGATCGGCCTCGGGCCGCACGCCGACGGGGTGTTCACCTCCGGCGGCAGCCAGTCCAACCTCCAGGCACTGCTGCTGGCCCGCGAGGAGGCCAAGACCGACAGCCTGGCCAAACTGCGCATCTTCGCCTCCGAGGTGAGCCACTTCAGCGTGAAGAAGTCGGCGAAACTGCTCGGCCTCGGGCAGGACGCCGTCGTGTCGATCCCCGTCGGCGCCGACCAGCGCATGCAGACCGTGGCGCTCGCCCGGGAGTTGGAGCGCTGCAAGAGCGCCGGGCTGGTGCCCATGGCCGTCGTCGCCACCGCCGGCACCACCGACTTCGGCTCCATCGACCCGCTGCCCGAAGTCGCCGCCCTGTGCGAGCAGTTCGGGGTGTGGATGCACGTGGACGCGGCCTACGGCTGCGGGCTGCTCGCCTCGCTGAAGTACCGGGGCCGGATCGACGGCATCGAGCGCGCCGACTCGGTCACCGTCGACTACCACAAGTCCTTCTTCCAGCCGGTGAGTTCGTCCGCCCTGCTGGTCCGCGACGCCGACACCCTGCGCCACGCGACCTACCACGCGGAGTACCTCAACCCGCGCCGCGCGGTCCAGGAGCGCATCCCCAACCAGGTCGACAAGTCCCTCCAGACCACCCGCCGTTTCGACGCGCTCAAGCTGTGGATGACGCTGCGCGTGATGGGCGCCGACGGTGTCGGCCAACTCTTCGACGAGGTCTGCGACCTGGCCGAGGAGGGGTGGAGGGTGCTCGCCGCCGACCCGCGCTTCGACGTCGTGGTCGCGCCCTCGCTCTCCACCCTCGTCTACCGCTACATCCCGGCCGCCGTCACCGACCCGGCCGAGATCGACCGCGCCAACCTGTACGCCCGCAAGGCCCTGTTCGCCTCCGGTGACGCGGTGGTCGCGGGCACCAAGGTCGCGGGCCGCCACTACCTGAAGTTCACCCTGCTCAACCCCGAGACGACGGCCGACGACATCGCCGCCGTCCTCGACCTGATCGCCGGCCACGCCGAGCAGTACCTGGGAGAGTCCCTTGACCGCGCTTCCTGAACCCGCCACCAGGACCCACGACTTCGTGGGCATCGGGCTCGGACCCTTCAACCTCGGCCTCGCCTGCCTCACCGAGCCCATCGCCGAACTCGACGGAATCTTCCTGGACTCGAAGCCCGGCTTCGAGTGGCACGCCGGCATGTTCCTCGACGGCGCCCACCTCCAGACCCCGTTCATGTCGGACCTGGTCACCCTCGCCGACCCGACCTCTCCGTACTCCTTCCTCAACTACCTGAAGGAGAAGGGGCGTCTGTACCCCTTCTACATCCGCGAGAACTTCTACCCGCTGCGCGTCGAGTACGACGACTACTGCCGCTGGGCCGCCGACAAGCTCACCAACGTGCGCTTCGGCACGACGGTGAGCGAGGTGACGTACGAGGAACAGGGCGAGGTCTACGTCGTCCGGACCGAGGCCGGTGACGTGTACCGCGCCCGGCATCTGGTCCTCGGCACCGGTACCCCGCCGTATCTCCCGGAGGCCGTCGCGGGCCTGGGCGGGGACTTCATCCACAACTCCCGGTACGTGCACCACAAAGCGGAGTTGCAGGCCAAGGAGTCGATCACGCTGGTCGGCAGCGGGCAGTCCGCCGCCGAGATCTACTACGACCTGCTCGCCGAAATCGACGTGCACGGCTACGAGTTGAACTGGGTGACGCGCTCGCCGCGCTTCTTCCCGCTGGAGTACACGAAACTCACGCTGGAGATGACCTCCCCGGAGTACATCGACTACTTCCACGCCCTGCCGGAACAGACCCGCTACCGCCTCACGGCCGAGCAGAAGGGCCTCTTCAAGGGCATCGACGGCGACCTCGTCAACGAGATCTTCGACCTGCTCTACCAGAAGAAGGTCGGCGGTACCGTCCCCACCCGGCTGCTCACCAACTCCTCGCTGGACAGCGCCACTTACCGCGACGGCGTGTACGAACTCGGCCTCCGCCAGGAGGAGCAGGAGAAGGACTACACCCTGCGCTCCCAGGGCCTGATCCTCGCCACCGGCTACAAGTACGCCGAGCCGGAGTTTCTCAAGCCCGTCCACGAGCGGCTGCGCTACGACTCCCGGGGCAACTTCGACATCGCGCGCAACTACTCGATCGACACCACGGGCCGGGGCGTCTTCCTGCAGAACGCCGGCGTCCACGCGCACAGCATCACGTCCCCGGACCTGGGCATGGGCGCGTACCGCAACTCGTACATCATCCGTGAGCTGCTCGGCACCGAGTACTACCCGGTCGAACAGACCATCGCGTTCCAGGAGTTCGCCGTATGAGCCCCCTCACCGACACAGGCGCCTTCGCCTTCCGCCCCCTCGACCCGCTCCAGGACGCCGAGTTGCTGCACCGGTGGCTCACACATCCCAAGGCCGCCTTCTGGATGATGCAGGACGCGAGACTGGAGGACGTCGAGCGCGCGTACATGGAGATCGCGGCCGACGAGCACCAGCACGCGCTGCTCGGGCTCCAGGACGGGGTCCCCGTCTTCCTGATGGAGTACTACGACCCCCGTCACCGCGAACTGGTCGGCCTGTACGAGCCGTTGCCCGGTGACATCGGCATGCACTTCCTGACGCCGGCCACCGAGACGCCCGTGCACGGCTTCACCCGTGCGGTGATCACCGCCGTGCTGGCCCGGCTCTTCGAGGACCCGGCCGTCGAACGCGTCGTCGTGGAACCGGACGTGTCCAACACCGCCGTGCACGCATTGAACGAGGCGGTCGGGTTCGTGCCCGAGCGTGAGATCCAAAAGCCGGAGAAGAAAGCCTTGTTGAGCTTCTGCACACGGGAACGCTTCCTTGAACGGCACAGCGTCGCGGCCGGGGCGGTGTCCGCATGAGCCTCGCCGACGCCGTCGCCCATCTCTCCCCCGAGCGCTGGGAGAAGGCCAACCGCCTCCTGATCCGCAAGGCCCTCGCCGAGTTCGCGCACGAGCGGCTCATCACGCCCGAACCGGTCGAGAAAGACGGCGACCTGTACGTCGTCCGCAGTGACGACGGCCTGACCCGCTACCGGTTCACCGCCACCCGGCACGCCCTCGACCACTGGCAGGTCGACGCCGACTCCATCAGCCGTCAACGCGACGGCGCCGGACTCCCCCTCGCCGCCCTGGACTTCTTCATCGAGCTGAGGCAGGCGCTCGGACTGAGCGAGGAGATCCTGCCGGTCTACCTGGAGGAGATCTCCTCCACCCTCTCCGGCACCTGCTACAAGCTCACCAAGCCGCAGGTCCCGGTCGCCGAGCTGGTGAAGAGCGACTTCCAGGCCATCGAGACGGGGATGACCGAGGGCCACCCCTGCTTCGTCGCCAACAACGGCCGACTGGGCTTCGGCATCCACGAGTACCTCTCGTACGCCCCCGAGACCGCGAGCCCGGTCCGCCTGGTGTGGCTGGCCGCGCACCGCTCCCGGGCCGCGTTCACGGCGGGTGTGGGTATCGAGTACGAGTCGTTCATGCGGCGGGAGTTGGGCGCCGGGACCGTCGAGCGGTTCGGGCTGACCCTGGTCGACCGGGGGCTCGACCCCGACGACTACCTCCTCATCCCCGTCCACCCCTGGCAGTGGTGGAACAAGCTCAGCGTCACCTTCGCCGCCGAGATCGCCCGCGGCCACCTCGTGTGCCTCGGCGAGGGCGACGACGAGTACCTCGCCCAGCAGTCCATCCGGACCTTCTTCAACAAGTCCCACCCCGAGAAGCACTACGTGAAGACGGCCCTGTCCGTCATCAACATGGGCTTCATGCGCGGACTGTCGGCCGCCTACATGGAGGCGACCCCGGCGATCAACGACTGGCTCGCCCAACTCATCGACAACGACCCGGTGTTGAAGTCCACCGGCCTGTCGATCATCCGCGAGCAGGCGGCCGTCGGCTACCGGCACCTGGAGTACGAGGCGGCGACCGACCGCTACTCGCCGTACCGCAAGATGCTCGCCGCGCTGTGGCGCGAGAGCCCGGTCTCCTCGCTCCAGGAGGGCGAGTCCCTTGCGACGATGGCCTCGCTGGTGCACCTGGACCACGAGGGCGCGTCCTTCGCCGGCGCGCTGATCGAGCGGTCGGGGCTGGCCCCGGCGGAGTGGCTGCGGCGGTATCTGCGGGCCTACTTCACCCCGCTGCTGCACAGCTTCTACGCCTACGACCTGGTGTTCATGCCGCACGGCGAGAACGTCATCCTCGTCCTGAAGGACGGTGTCGTCGAGCGCGCGATCTACAAGGACATCGCCGAGGAGATCGCCGTCATGGACCCGGACGCGGTGCTGCCGCCGACGGTCGAGCGGCTGCGGGTCGAGGTTCCCGAGGACAGGAAACTGCTCTCGATCTTCACCGACGTCTTCGACTGCTTCTTCCGCTTCCTCGCCGCCGGCCTGGCCGCCGAGGGCGTCCTGGGGGAGGACGACTTCTGGCGTACGGTCGCGGACGTCACCCGCGAGTACCAGGCCTCGGCACCCGAACTCGCCGACAGGTTCCGGCAGTACGACATGTTCGCGCCCGAGTTCTCGCTGTCCTGCCTCAACCGTCTCCAGCTGCGCGACAACAAGCAGATGGTGGACCTGGCGGACCCGTCCGGCGCGCTCCAGCTCGTCGGCACCCTGAAGAACCCGATCGCCGGGTTCTGACACCACAGGCAGGCGGGCACCCCGGGGTACGGTCCCCCGGGGTGCCCGCCCTTTTGCCGTCACTCAGCAGCCTCTCGCGTCAACTAGTGCGCGGGCCAAGGCACTTGGGGCGACCGGTAGTAGTCGATGCCCAGCGCGTCCCAGCGCGGGGCCTGTGCCGCGAGCCGCACCTTGTACATGTCCCAGTCGTGCGTCGAGGCCGGCGACCAGCCCAGCTCGGCGACGCCCGGCAGCCTCGGGAAAGCCATGTAGTCGATGTTCGCGCCGGTCACGATGGTCTCCGACCACAGCGGCGCCTCGACGCCCCGGATCGCCGAACTCGGCACCCCGGCAAGGTAGTTGCCCGGGTCCCAGTCGTAGGACCGCTTGACCTCGACGAGGCCCGCCCAGTCCTGGCCGAGCGGGGTGTCCTCGGTGTACTTCATGTCGAGGTAGACCCGGTCGGCGGGCGAGAGGATCAGCCCGGTGCCGTTCTTCGCGGCCTCGGCGACCTGTGCCTTCTCGGCGGCGTCGGTGTCGTCGAGACCCCAGTACTGGGCGAGGGCGCCCTTCACGGGGTGGGCGCCGGTGATCTGGTGCCAGGCGATCACCGTCTTGCCGTACTTGGTGACGATCGGCTGCACCCGGTCCATGAACTTGACGTAGTCCTCGTGGCTGGTGGACTGCGCCTCGTCGCCGCCGATGTGGAGGTAGCGGCCCGGGGTGATCGCGGCCAGCTCACGGATCACGTCGTCCACGAAGCGGTAGGTGAGGTCCTTGCCGACGCACAGCGAGCTGAAGCCGACGTCCGTGCCCGTGTAGAGCGGGGGCGCGACGCCGTCGCAGTTCAGGTCGGCGTAGGAGGCGAGGGCCGCGTTCGTGTGGCCCGGCATGTCGATCTCCGGCACGACCTCAAGGTAGCGCGAGGAGGCGTAGCGGACGATCTCCTTGTAGTCGTCCTTGGTGTAGGAGCCGCCGGTGCCGCCGCCCACCTCGGTCGAGCCGCCGTAAGTCGCCAGCCGTGGCCAGGAGTTGATGGCGATGCGCCAGCCCTGGTCGTCGCTGAGGTGCAGATGCAGGGTGTTGATCTTGTAGAGCGCCAACTCGTCGATGTAGTGCTTGACTTGGGCGACGGTGAAGAAGTGCCGGGAGACGTCGAGCATCGCACCGCGGTAGGCGTAGCGCGGGGAGTCCTCGATGGTGCCGCCCGCGATCTGCCAGGGGCCGCGCTGCACCGACTTCTTCTCGACGGCGGCGGGCAGGAGCTGGCGCAGGGTCTGCACGCCGTGGAAGAGGCCTGCGGGCCTGCTCGCGGTGATGGTGACCCCCGAGACCCCGCTGACGAGCCGGTAGCCCTCGGCGCCGAACGTGCCCTTGGCCAGGCGGAGTTGGATGCCGCCCTTGCCGCGCGAGGTAATCGGCAGCCGGTAGCCGGTGGAGGGGCGCAGGATGCCCGCGAGGTACGCGCCGACCTGGCGCGACTCCCGGGTGTCGTCGACGCGGATACGGGTGCTGCTCGTGATCTTGTACGGATGCCCGGCAGGGGTGACCTTGGCGGGTGCCGGGACCACCCGGCCCAGCGGGGTGGCGGCGGTGGGCGCGGCGGAGGGTGCGGCGCCGACGACGGACACGCTCGCGGCGGCTACGAGCAGCAGCGAACCGAGGAGGCGGGTCGTTCTGTGGCGCTGTCTCACAAGGCGTCTCACGAGCGGTCCCTTCCTTTGAACTTCCTTTGAGCCCGGACAGGTACAGACCATTCTGTCGTCAGAGCGATGGAACAATCCCTCCTATGGCGGAAATCATCCAGAAGGACGGCACCTGGATCTTCGACGGCGACGCCCTGCGGCTGACTCCCGGACGGGACAAGAACGTCGGCCTGTTCCGCAGGACCCTGGGTGAACTCGTCGTCCCCCTGGGCGCGTTGGCGGGCGTCTCCTTCGAGCAGGGCCGTAAGTCGGGGCGGCTGAGACTGCGGCTGCGGGACGGCTCCGACCCGCTGCTGCACGCCACGGGCGGCCGGCTCACCGAGGGCGACGACCCCTACCAACTCCCCGTCGAGTCGGACCGGTACGGCGTCGCCGAGTACTTCGTGGACGAGGTGCGCAGCGCCCTGCTGCTCGACCAGGTACCGGCCGACCCGGTGGACGCGTATCTGCTGCCGGGCCCCGCCGTGCCGCTCTCGGTGTCCGCCGGGGACGGCACGGCGAGCTTCGACGGCGAGCGCGTACGGCTGGAGTGGAACTGGAAGACCGAGGACGCCAAGTCCGCCACCGGTGCCCGCACCCTCGCCGTCACGGACCTCGTCGGCGTGGAGTGGCGCCCGTCGGCCGGTCTTGAGAACGGCTACATCCGCTTCTCGGTGCGCCACGCGCCGACGAAGGCTCCACCCAAGTACGACCCCAACTCCGTTGAACTGTGGGGCTTCAAGAAGGACCCGCTGATGGCCCTGGTCGCCGCGGCCGTACAGGCGCGCCTCCCGCACCCGGCCGCCGAGACGGACGTACGGCCTGAACAGCCCCAGCCCGTACGGCAGTTGGCGGCCACGACCGAGGACGGGCACGACGCGCTGCTGCGGCGGTTGCGGGAACTCGGGGAGCTGCACCGGGACGGGGTGCTCACGGACGAGGAGTTCGCGATGGCCAAACAGGCGGTCCTCAAGCGGATGTGACCATCCGGGGAGGACCGCCTGCGGGATGAGTGGCGCCCTGCCTTCCGGGCACAACTCGTACTACTTCAGGGCTACTTGGCCTTGCGGGCGACCGTGAAGCGGTCGATCTCGGCGCCGGTCTCGGCGATGCCGCGGACCGTCAGGGTCGCCGTACGGCCCTTGTGGGCGGGCTGGACGTCGACGCGCAGGAACGAGTAGTTGAGGTAGCGGACGCGCGACCACGCGACCGTCTCGTTGACCTTGCCGTCCTTCGTGTTGACGAAGGCGGCGACCGAGTCGAGGTCGGCGACGTGACCCTCGTAGGAGTCCGGGGCGGAGAACGCGTACAGGCTGCGGCCGGCCGCGCCCGCCGTCACGTAGACGACACCCTCGGTCTCCGGGTACGCCGTGCCGCCGATCGGCAGCTTCTTGACGACCGCGTTCTTCTTGATGACGTCGGTGCGCTCGTACTGGTGGTTGTGGCCGTTGATGACCAGGTCCACCGTGTACTTCTCGAACAGCGGCACCCACTCGTTGCGCACTCCCCCCTCCGAGGAGTGCGCGGTGGAGGTGCAGTACGCGCAGTGGTGGAAGAAGATCACCACGAAGTCGATGTCCCTGGACGCGCGGTACTTCTTGAGCTGCGCCTCCAGCCACTTGGTCTGGGTGCCGCCGGAGATGCCGAGGTTGGCCGGAATCTCGAAGGACACGTCGTTGGCGTCCAGAGAGATGACCGCCGTGTTGCCGTAGACGAAGGAGTAGACGCCCGGCAGGTTCGCCTTGTCGGGGCCGTTGTCCGGCAGGTTCCAGCGGGCGTCCTCGCCGCCGTAGCCGTTGGGCGAGTACCAGGCCTCCATGTCGTGGTTGCCGTAGGCGGGCATCCACGGCACGGACTTGGCGACCGACTCGGTCTGCGCGAGGAACTGGTCCCAGGTGCGCGAGTCGAAACCGGCGTCGGCGGTCTGGCCCGCGCCCGCCGGGTCGGCGTAGCAGATGTCGCCGGCGTGCAGGTGGAAGGCCGGGTTCTGGCCCAGCAGGAGGCTGTTGTTGGCCAGGCCGTGGTAGCCGACGCCCTCGTCGCCGAAGGCGGTGAAGGTGAACGGCACGGCGCGGTCGGGGGCGGTGGTGAAGGTGCCCAGGGTGCCGAGCAGGTGGGCCTCGGCCGGGTCGAAGCCCGCGTGGCCGACGCCGTAGTAGTAGGTCTTGCCCGGACGCAGGTGGGTCAGCTTGGCGTGCAGGTAGTACTGGGTGTGGTCGCCGCTCGCGCCGACGCCCGCCGGGGTGTAGAGCGAGCGCACCTCGGCCTCGATCTTGTGGGAGAGGTCCCAGGGGTGCGCGCCGATCCGGACGAACGGCTTCCTGACGTTGGTCGGGACCTGCCAGGAGACCGTCACCTCCGTGCTCGGGTCGTTGCCGAAGGCGAGGTGCCGGCCGAACGGGGAGACGAGGGCCCCGTTCACCGACTCGGTCGCCGGGGTGGTCTTGGTGGTGGCGGCCTGGGTGGGGACGGCCGCCTGGGCGATGCCGCCCGGTACGAACACGCCACCCGCGACGGCGCCGAGCGTGACGGCACCGCCTCTGATCATCGTGCGCCGCGAGAATTTCGAGCGCAGGTACTCGTGCTGCTCCGCCATGCTCATGCGTTCAGCGAGCTCCGCGGGTACGCCCATACGAGGAATGTCCATGGCGTCTGAAACTCGTCGACATGGGCAACGGTGCGCAAGACACAGGATGGACAGCTTACGAACAGAGCCCCATAAGACTTTCAACAGCCCGTTGCCCGATATCGGGCAGGATTCTTGCAAACCGCCCTTCGGTACCCCAGGATCAACCGGGTGCACGACGAACTCGTTGATCATCTGACGCGCTCCACGACCCTCAACCGGGGCGAGGCACTGCGGGTGATCCAGGACGTGCTCGCGTACTTCGACGAGACGACCGAGGACTACGTCCGTCGCCGCCACCGCGAACTCCAGGGCCAGGGCCTGGTGAACGCGACGATCTTCGACCGGATCGAGGCGGACCTGAAATACCGGGCGGTCGCACCGCCGGAGCTCACGCTCAGGCAGTTGCGCCGCATCGTCTACGGCTAGGAATGCTTATACATGTGCGGAATCGTCGGATACATCGGCAAGCGTGACGTTGCTCCCCTTCTGCTGGAGGGCCTGCAGCGGCTGGAGTACCGCGGCTACGACTCGGCGGGCATCGTCGTGACGACCCCCAGGACGGCCGGCCTGAAGATGGTCAAGGCCAAGGGCCGGGTCCGTGACCTGGAGGCCAAGGTCCCGGCACGCTTCAAGGGCACCACCGGCATCGCCCACACCCGCTGGGCCACGCACGGCGCCCCCTCCGACGTGAACGCCCACCCGCACCTGTCCGCCGACAGCAAGGTCGCCGTCGTCCACAACGGCATCATCGACAACGCGTCGGACCTCCGGAAGAAGCTCGAAGCGGACGGCGTCGAGTTCCTCTCCGAGACGGACACCGAGGTCCTCACCCACCTCATCGCCCGCTCGCAGCAGGAGAAGCTGGAGGACAAGGTCCGCGACGCCCTCCGGGTGATCGAGGGGACGTACGGCATCGCCGTCCTGCACGCCGACTTCCCCGACCGCATCGTGGTGGCTCGAAACGGCTCCCCGGTGGTCCTCGGGATCGGCGAGAAGGAGATGTTCGTCGCCTCGGACATCGCCGCGCTGGTGACGCACACGCGCCAGATCGTGACGCTGGACGACGGCGAGATGGCCACCCTCAAGGCCGACGACTTCCGGACATACACGACCGAGGGCACCCGCACCACGTCCGAGCCCACCACGGTCGAGTGGGAGGCCGCCTCCTACGACATGGGCGGCCACGACACCTACATGCACAAGGAGATCTTCGAGCAGGCCGACGCCGTGGACCGCGTGCTGCGCGGCCGCATCGACGACCGCTTCTCCACCGTGCACCTCGGCGGCCTGAACCTGGACGCCCGCGAGGCCCGGCAGATCCGCCGCGTGAAGATCCTCGGCTGCGGCACCTCGTACCACGCGGGCATGATCGGCGCCCAGATGATCGAGGAGCTGGCCCGCATCCCCGCGGACGCCGAGCCGGCTTCGGAGTTCCGCTACCGCAACGCCGTCGTGGACCCCGACACCCTGTACATCGCGGTCTCGCAGTCCGGTGAGACGTACGACGTCCTGGCGGCGGTCCAGGAGCTGAAGCGCAAGGGCGCCCGGGTGCTGGGCGTGGTGAACGTCGTCGGCTCGGCGATCGCCCGCGAGGCGGACGGCGGCATGTACGTGCACGCGGGCCCCGAGGTCTGCGTCGTCTCGACCAAGTGCTTCACCAACACCACAGTCGCGTTCGCCCTGTTGGCCCTGCACCTCGGCCGCACCCGCGACCTCTCCGTCCGCGACGGCAAGCGCATCATCGAGGGCCTGCGCAAGCTGCCGGCCCAGATCTCCGAGATCCTCGACCGCGAGGACGAGATCAAGAAGCTCGCGGCCGAGTACGCCGAGGCCCGCTCGATGCTCTTCATCGGCCGGGTCCGCGGCTACCCGGTGGCCCGCGAGGCCTCCCTGAAGCTCAAGGAGGTCTCGTACATCCACGCCGAGGCCTACCCCGCCTCGGAGTTGAAGCACGGCCCCCTCGCCCTGATCGAGCCCGCCCTCCCCACGGTGGCGATCGTCCCCAACGACGACCTCCTGGAGAAGAACCGCGCCGCCCTGGAGGAGATCAAGGCCCGCAGCGGCCGCATCCTGGCGGTGGCCCACCAGCACCAGGAGAAGGCCGACCAGACGATCGTGGTCCCGAAGAACGAGGACGAACTGGATCCCATCCTGATGGGGATTCCCCTTCAACTCCTCGCCTATCACACGGCGTTGGCACTCGGCCGCGACATCGACAAGCCGAGGAACCTCGCGAAGTCGGTCACGGTGGAGTAGGCGCCCCAAAGGGGCGCGGGGAACTGCGCGACCAGCCCCCACGCACCCGAAGCGGCCGACGAACAGGGAGGCCCCCCACGTGTTGCCTCACACACGCGGGGGGCCTCCCTGTTACCGGTCAGCTGGTGGCCGTCACGCCCCGACCAGCCGCCCGCCGAGGAAGCACCGTAGGCCAGTGCGCAAGCGCCGCCGTCGCCGAGTACCAGGCAACAGCCCCCGCAGCGACACCGAACCACCCCCCGACCTTCCCCAGCCCGTCGTTCCCGGCGAACTGAGCGATCGCGAGCAGCACGAGGGAGACGAAGAACAACCCGTATGTCCCTTGGGTGAGTTGATCCCCGCCCGCGAGAGTCACGGAGAGGGCGACGAGGGCGAACAGGACCAGGAACAACCCCGCCGCGTTGTCCGACACGGAGTTGCCCGCGCTGACGGCCCAGGTGAACCAGAGCGCGCCGAACGCGGTGAACGCCGTACCGGCTGCCGTGTCGCCCTCGCGGAACGCGAGCAGTCCGACGACGAAGAGGGCAACTCCGCCCACGTAGTGGGCCAGTGACACGGCGTCAGCTGTTGAGACCCCGTTGATGACATTCGTGTACCCGAGCCCGAAGGCCAACAGGGTGATTCCCAGGGCGAGTCGGCCGACGATCGAGGTGGTGCTTCCCGCAGAGACGTCATTGTCCACGGCGGGCTCCCTTCATGCATGTGCGTTGGTGCGGTGTGACCGATATATGCCCTTCACAAGGACACAAACACCTCTGCACAACAGGGAATTCAGGAGCGGTCCGGCCGGGCCACGGAGCTACGGGATGACGACGACGGGCCGCTGAGCCCGCTTGGCGAGCCGCCCCGCGACGGACCCGAAGATGCGTCCGACGATGCCGTGGGTCGAGCCGACGACGATCGCGTCGGCCTCGTACTCCCGCCCCACCTCTTCGAGTTCATGGCAGATGTCGCCACCCCGCTCGACGAGGATCCAGGGCACTTCCGCCAAGTACTCGGCGCACGCCAGCTCCAGACCCAGCACCTCGGTGCGGTGGTCCGGCACATCGACGAAGACCGGTGGCTCGCAGCCCGCCCACACCGTGGTGGGCAGCCGGTTGGCGACATGCACGATGACCAGGCCCGAGCCCGAGCGATGGGCCATGCCGATCGCGTAGGCGAGGGCACGCTCACTGGACGTGGAGCCGTCGAAGCCGACGACCACTCCGTGCTTGAAGGCTGGATCGCAGGAATGACGTGGCTGTTCCGCCGCCAGGGGCTCGGCCGCCGTGGGATCGGCGACGGGGCGCTTGCGGTCCGCTGGTTCGAAAGATTCGTGACCGGCCATGGGTGTCTCGGCTTTTTGATCCTCTTGGGAGGGGACAACAGGGTGCGGCGGAGCTGTGTCCGGGAATCATCTTCCCAACCCCATACCCCCAAGGGTACGGCGGCACTCCTCCTTAGCCCATATCCCGCACATGCTCCGGCGGAGTTCCCCGGAGCATGCACGAGGGGGCGCCCGTAACGCAATGGTTGCTGCCCCGTACAGGCGGTTTGCACAGGATTCACTTATCCGCAGGCGCCCGTGTCCCTCCATGGACTGCCCTACAGTGACCGACGCATCGAACACGCGTTGAACCCGGCGAGCCGCCGCCCCAGGGAGCACGCCATGTCCGGACACCGCACGACCTCCGAGGCACACCCCAGCCACGACACCGCCACCGACGTGGTCCGCTGGGCGGTCTTCAGCTGCGTCCTCGTCCCCCTCGTCCTCCTCTGGTACGGCACCTCGTTCGCCGGCGCCACCGGTACGGCCCTGGGTCTCGCGGCCGTCACCGCCGCCTGCCGGGTGCTGCTGCGCCGCTCCGAACTGGGCGAGGCCCGGCTGCTGCCCGAGGAGCAGGCACCGCCACTGGCCGAAGAACACTCCTCGCACCGCGGCCATCGTCACCGGGCCACCGCGGGGGCGCACAGGGGCGGGCGGCATGCCGGGGGAAGTGCACCGGTCGACTGACCGGTTTCCGCGCACGCGCCCGACGCTTTTCAGCCAACTTCCGGCCACCGCGCATCTGTTGTCCGAACCACCCCCCAACCCCCGTTCCACCTGCACCGAAAGGGTCTGGGGGGCCTTGCGCACCCTACGGGGATTGGCCACTACGACGAGGCGCACTTCCCTGCACGGCCCACGAGTGCAACGCTTCGTGATCGAATGCTTCACGCCAAGTTGCCATGTCGACAATATGCCGGTTGCCGAACTGGTCACCCCGGCACCACTGGACACAGTAGATTCGATCTTGACGTCTTACGGCGGGGGACTCGTGCAGGACCGAGGGGAAACGTGCAGGAGCGACACAACCGAGGAGCCGCGACCACCGAGGGGGGCTTAGCAGTATGAGCCACGACTCCACTGCCGCGCCGGAAGCCGCGGCCCGGAAACTTTCCGGGCGACGCCGCAAGGAGATCGTCGCGGTGCTGCTGTTCAGCGGCGGCCCCATCTTCGAGAGTTCCATACCGCTGTCGGTGTTCGGAATCGACCGGCAGGACGCCGGAGTTCCGCGCTACCGCCTTCTTGTGTGCGGTGGCGAAGAAGGGCCGCTGCGCACGACCGGCGGACTGGAACTCACCACACCGCACGGCCTGGAGGCGATCTCACGGGCAGGCACCGTCGTCGTGCCGGCCTGGCGGTCGATCACCTCGCCGCCGCCGGAGGAGGCACTCGACGCGATCCGCCGCGCGCACGAAGAAGGCGCCCGCATCGTCGGCCTGTGCACCGGCGCCTTCGTGCTGGCCGCGGCGGGCCTGCTGGACGGCCGTCCCGCGACCACCCACTGGATGTACGCGCCGACGCTGGCCAAGCGCTATCCGTCGGTGCACGTCGATCCGAGGGAACTCTTCGTCGACGACGGGGACGTGCTGACGTCCGCCGGTACGGCGGCCGGAATCGATCTCTGTCTCCACATCGTGCGGACGGACCACGGCAACGAGGCGGCCGGCGCGCTCGCCCGGCGCCTGGTGGTCCCCCCGCGCCGAAGCGGCGGTCAGGAGCGCTACCTCGACCGGTCTTTACCAGAGGAGATCGGCGCCGACCCGCTCGCGGAGGTCGTCGCCTGGGCGCTGGAGCACCTCCACGAACAGTTCGACGTGGAGACGCTGGCGGCACGCGCGTACATGAGCAGGCGTACGTTCGACCGCCGCTTCCGCTCGCTCACCGGGAGCGCTCCCCTGCAGTGGCTGATCACGCAGCGGGTGCTCCAGGCGCAGCGTCTGCTGGAGACGTCGGACTACTCGGTGGACGAGGTCGCGGGCCGTTGCGGCTTCCGCTCGCCGGTGGCTCTGCGCGGCCATTTCCGGCGCCAGTTGGGCTCGTCGCCCGCCGCCTACCGGGCCGCGTACCGCGCCCGCAGGCCCCAGGGCGACAAGCAGGTGGACAGCGACGGCGCCCCCGGCCAGCCCGGCGGTCCGCCGTCCCTGGGTCCGGCCGGGCTGCCGCCCGCGCTGCACCCGGACGGCCCGGTCCCGATGCAGAGCCGTCGTACGGCGGCCAGCGCGCTGTCGGCGACGGCGTCCGCGTCGGCCTCCGTCGCGGAGAACGGCCGTGAGGCGTACGCCACAAGCCGGGCCGCGAGTCTGCCCGGCCAGCGGAGCGCGACGTAGCAACCGCACGCCCCCGGAGGTCTCTCGCAGGAGGTCTCCGGGGGTTTCCGCATGTACCGGCGGCACAAGGTCAGCGCACGGTCGGCTCAGCCGGGCGGCACGCACCTTAAGGTTAGACACATGAACGATCGCATGGTGTGGATCGACTGCGAGATGACCGGCCTCTCGCTGTCAGACGACGCTCTCATCGAGGTGGCCGCCCTCGTCACCGACTCCGAGCTGAACGTGCTCGGCGAAGGGGTGGACATCGTCATCCGCCCGCCGGACCAGGCGCTGGAGACGATGCCGGACGTAGTACGCCAGATGCACACCGCATCCGGCCTGCTCGACGAGTTGGCCGGCGGTACGACGCTGGCCGACGCCGAGGAGCTGGTCCTGGCGTACATCCGGGAGCACGTCAAGGAGCCGGGCAAGGCCCCGCTGTGCGGCAACTCGGTCGGCACCGACCGCGGTTTCCTGCTCCGTGACATGCCGACCCTGGAGGAGTACCTCCACTACCGCATCGTGGACGTGTCCTCGGTGAAGGAGCTGGCCCGCCGCTGGTACCCGCGGGCGTACTTCAACAGCCCCGAGAAGAAGGGCAATCACCGCGCCCTCGCCGACATCCGCGAGTCCATCGCCGAGCTGCGCTACTACCGCGAGGCGATCTTCGTCCCGCAGCCCGGCCCCGACTCGGAAACCGCCCGCACGATCGCCGCGAAGCACGTCCTGCCCACCCCGTAAAAGGCGGGCGCGAGCACCCCTTCGGACCCTGTACACTTTTGCTCGGCCGGTCGGAAACTTACAGAGTGAACGACCGGGCATGGTGGGTGTAGCTCAGCTGGTAGAGCACCTGGTTGTGGTCCAGGAAGTCGCGGGTTCAAGTCCCGTCACTCACCCTGAGTAATCAGCCGGTGGCCTCGGAAACGGGGTCACCGGCTGATTCGTTTTCCAGGAGCCTGCCTGCCATGGACATCGAACTGATCAGCACCGCCCGCCTGGATCTCGTCCCGCTGAGCACGGCCCACGCGGCGGACATGGCCACGGTCCTCTCCTCCCCCGCTCTCCACACCTACATCGGCGGCGAACCCCTCTCCCCCGACGCCCTGCGGACCCGTTACGACCGCCTCGCCGCCGGCTCCCCCGACCCGGCCACCGTCTGGTGCAACTGGGTACTGCGCCTGCGGGTGGAGAACCGCCTGGTGGGCACGGTCCAGGCAACGGTCACGGCGGCGGGTTCGGTCGCGGAGATCGCCTGGGTGGTCGGGACACCCTGGCAGGGCCGAGGCCTGGCGAGCGAGGCGGCGCAGGGGCTGGTGTCGTGGCTCGGAGAGCAGGCGGTCTCCACGGTCGTGGCGCACATCCACCCGGACCACCGGGCATCCGCGGCGGTCGCCACGGCGGCGGGCCTGACGCCGACCGACGAGTGGCAGGACGGCGAGGTCAGGTGGCGGCGCGCCACGCGTCCGTGAACTCCCGTACGCCCGCGAACCGTTCGGCGGGATCGGCGCGGGTAGCCCGTTCCAGTACGGCGAGTTGACCCGCGGTACCCCGCCAGGCGCGCTCGCCGTCCCCCGCGTCGAGGAGGAGGCGGGCGGTGCGGCCGAGGGCGTAGACCGTCGTGCGGATGTCGATGCGGGCGCCGTGGTGCCACTCCTCCGGAGCCATGAAGCGGGCCGAGCCCGGGAGCCGGTCGCCCTGGAGGACGAAGGGGCCGGGGCGGTACTCGTCGAGGTCGATGAGGTGGAGGACGTCGGCGCCGAAGTCGTAGAGGAACGCGCCGTCGTAGAGATCGACCGCCACCATCCCCGCGGCCTCCACGGCGAGATGCGCGTCCAGGACGCGGTCGACCGCGCGGAGGACGGAGGCGAGGGGCAGGGCGCGGAAGCGGGCGCGGGCGGGGCCGTAGAGGGACTCTCCGTGCTGCCAGGGCATGACGACCGCCGTACGGCCGCTGTCCGCCACGGCGATCCGGTGCAGCTGCGGGACGATCGCCGGGTGCCGTACGGCTCGGTGGAAGGTCCAGGCGCCGTCAAGTGAGGTCTGGGCGGCGGGAGTTGTCGCCTCCTTCACTAACCAGCGTTCCCCGTCCGGGAGTTGGACGCCGTAGGAGACGCACCCGGAGTCCTGTTCGCGGAAGGCGCGGAACACCTCGCCCACCGTGCGGAGGTAGGGCTCGACGGCGGGCAACTCGCGCGGCCAGTCGGCGTCGCCGGTCACGACGACGCCCGCGTCACCAACTCCGTTGCCAGTACGGCGTGTTGTCGCTCCGGGCTCCGGGGCGTCGCCGGGCGGCGGGCCGCGATCTCGGCGAGGAGGAGGTCGATCATCGCGCGGCCCATCTCCTCGATCGGCTGGCGGACGCTGGTGAGGGGCGGGTCCATGTGGCGGGCTATGGCCGAGTCGTCGTAGCCGACGAGGGCGACGTCGTCCGGAACGCGCAGGCCCTCCTCGCGGAGCACCTGGCGGGCGCCCGCCGCCATGACGTCCGAGCCGGCGAAGACCGCGTCGACGTCGGGGCGGCGGGCGAGCAGTTCCTTCATCGCGCGCCGGCCGCCCTCCTCGGTGAAGTCGCCCGGCTGGATGAGGTGTTCGTCCACCTCGTGGCCCGCGTCGAGCAGTGCCTCGCGGTAGCCGTCGACGCGGCGTTGGGCGCCGTAGACGTCGAGGAGGCCGGTGATGTGGGCGATGTGGGTGCGGCCACGGGACAGGAGGTGTTCCACGGCCGAGCGGGCGCCGCCGTAGTTGTCGGAGTCGACCGAGGTCAGGGGCTCGGCGGCCGAGCGGGGGCCGCTGATCACCGCCGGGATCTCCAGCGCGGCCAGCAGGTCCGGCAGCGGGTCGTCCGCGTGGACCGAGACGAGCAGCACGCCGTCCACGCGGTGCGCCGCCAGGTACTGGGCGAGGCGCTGTCGCTCCCGGTCGCTGCCCGCGAAGATGAGCAGCAACTGCATCTCCGTGTCGGACAGTTGGGTGCCGACACCCTTGAGCATGTCCGAGAAGTACGGTTCCGCGAAGAAGCGGGTCTCCGGTTCGGGGACGACGAGGGCGATCGCGTCCGTGCGGTTGGCGGCCAGCGCCCGGGCCGCCGTGTTCGGGACGTAGTCGAGCTCCGCGACCGCCGCCTCGACGGCGGCGCGGGTCGCGTCGCTGACCCTGGGCGAGCCGTTGATCACCCGGGAGACCGTGCCGCGGCCCACACCGGCACGGGCGGCGACCTCCTCCAGGGTCGGCCGCCTGCCGCCCCGGTTCCGCCCACCGCTGACCGCCATGGTCGCCGCCTTCCGTTCGCAGCTTTCAGGCCAGGAATGTAACAGTCGAGGCCGGACGCCCCGCCCTCCATCGTCCCTCGTCGACCGGGGTCAGCGCCCGCCGGGCCTCACCCGTCCTCGCCGGCCGTCGGCAGCGCGTTGCCCCGGATCACCCCGGCGTACCAGTGGGCGCTCGCCTTGGGGATGCGGCGCTGGGTGGAGTAGTCGACGTAGACGGCGCCGAAGCGCTTCGAATAGCCGTAGGACCATTCGAAGTTGTCGAGCAGCGACCACAGGAAGTAGCCGCGGACGTCGGCTCCGTCGGCGACGGCCCGGCGGACGGCGTCGAGGTGGGCGTGCAGGTAGGCGATCCGCTGCGGGTCGTTCACCACGCCCTCGGGGGAGACGTAGTCGTCGAACGCGGCGCCGTTCTCCGTGACCATCAGCGGCAGCCCGGGGTGGGAGGCGGCCAGGTCGGTCAGGAGGGTGTGCAGGCCGCTGGGGTCGATCGCCCAGTTCATCGCCGTGAGGTGGTCGTTGGCGAGGTGGAAGTCCACGTTCTCGGAACCGGTCCACGGTGTGTGGTCGCTCGCGCCGTGGCCGTCGTTCTTGGTGGCGCCGTCGCCGGAGCCGGCCGAGACGACGGTCGGCGCGTAGTAGTTGACGCCGAGCACGTCGATGGGCCGGGAGATCTCGGCCAGGTCGCCGTCGCGCACCAGCTCCGCCCAGTCGACGAGGTGCGCGGTGTCGGCGCGCAGGTCCTCGGGGTAGGCGCCGTCGAGGAGGGGGCCGGTGAAGATCCGGTTGCCGACCGCGTCGATACGGCGGGCGGCCTCCGCGTCCTCGGGGCTGCCGGTGAGCGGGCGCACCTGGTGCAGGTTGAGGGTGATGGAGGTCTGCGCGGTGGCCGGCAGGACCTCGCGCAGCGCCCCGACCGCCAGGCCGTGACCCAGGTTGAGGTGGTGCGCGGCGCGCAGGGTGGCCGTCGGGTCGGTGCGGCCGGGGGCGTGCACGCCGGAGCCGTAGCCCAGGAACGCGCTGCACCAGGGCTCGTTGAGGGTGGTCCACAGGCCGACGCGGTCGCCCAGGGCCCGGCCCATGATCTCGGCGTAGTCGGCGAAGCGGTGCGCGGTGTCGCGCTGCGGCCAGCCGCCCGCGTCCTCCAGCTCCTGCGGCAGGTCCCAGTGGTAGAGGGTGGCGACGGGGGTGATGCCGGCCGCCAGGAGTTCGTCGGCGAGCCGGCGGTAGAAGTCGAGGCCGCGCTCCACGGCGGGCCCGCGGCCGGTGGGCTGGACCCGGGACCAGGAGATGGAGAACCGGTACGCCTTCAGGCCGAGGTCCTTCATCAGCGCCACGTCGTCGCGGTACCGGTGGTAGTGGTCGGCGGCGATGTCACCGGTGTCGCCGTTGCGCACCTTCCCGGGCGTGTGGCTGAAGGTGTCCCAGATGGAGGGGGTCCGGCCGTCCTCCGCGGCGGCGCCCTCCACCTGGTAGGCGGCGGTGGCGGCACCCCAGACGAAGCCCGCGGGGAAGGAGGTGGCGGAGGCCGGCTCGGCCTTGGTTTCCTGTCGTACGGCAGTCATGTGAGCGCTCCCGAAGTGGAGTGAGTAAAAGCCGGACGGTGGTCCGGCGGTGCGGGGGGAAGCGGACGGGGCACGACGACGGGCGCCCGGCCGGGTACGGCCCGCGTGCGGAGCGGGCCGTACGGGACGGTGAACGAGGCTTGCGCGAACGGAGGTTGACGGCCCGCGTCAGCCCTTGACGGCGCCCGCCATGATGCCTCCGATGATCTGCTTGCCGAAGATCACGAACACCAGCAGCAGCGGCAGGGTGCTGATCAGCGCCCCGGCCATGACGATGCTCTGGTCGGGGGTGTAGGAGGCGCTGAGCTGGCCGAGCGCCACCTGGATGGTGGGGTTGTCCTGGTTCAGGGCGAGGAAGGGCCAGAAGAAGTCGTTCCACGCCTGCACGAAGGTGAGCATCCCGAGCACCATCATCGCGGGGCGGGCGGCGGGCAGGACCACGTTCCACACGATGCGGATGTTGGTCGCGCCGTCCACCTTGGCCGCTTCGATGAGTTCGTAGGGCAGTGCCTCCAGCAGGTACTGCCGCATGAAGAAGACACCGAAGGCGCCGACGAGGGTCGGGAAGATCACCGACTCCAGTTTTCCGCCCCAGCCGATGTCCGCCATCATCATGAACAGCGGTACGACGCTGAGTTGGGGCGGGATCGTCAGGGTCGCGATGACCGCCGTCATCAGGGCGCCGCGACCGCGGAAGCGCATCTTGGCGAAGGCGTAGCCGGCGAGGGTGCAGAAGAACAGCGTGGCCGCGGTGATGGAGCCGGCCACGACGACGGTGTTGACGATGGCCTTCCCCAGGTGGGCCTGTTCCCAGGCGGACTGGAGGTTGCTCCACAGCCGGCCGCCCGGCAGCAGCGGCGGCGGGCTGTCGAGGACCCGCTGCTGGTCGTGCGAGGCGGCCACCAGCGTCCAGTACAGCGGGAAGACCGAGCCCAGGCCGACGATGATCAGGGCCGCGTAGGTGAACGGGCCGCCCTTGAGCTGCTGGCCGGCGCCGATCTTGAAACGTCGGCGGCCCGTGCCCGGGGTGACGGGGAGGGGCGCCGGATCGAGGTCCGGCGCGGTGGGGGTGGGACTGGTCGTGGTCATCGATATCGCTCCCGTCACGCCGCGCTCCTGCGCAGGACCCGGCCGACGATCAGGTTGATCAGGGCAATGAGCAGCAGCAGGACGAGCATGGCCCAGGCGACGGCCGCGGCCGGGCCCAAGTGCCCCAGTTTCCAGCCGTAGTTGAAGAGATAGATGCTGAGCGTCTCGTACTGGTGCTCGCTGCCTCCGGTGGAGCCGAGCGTGCCGCCCTGGAGCAGCAGCGGCTCACCGAACAGCTGCATGGAACCGATGGTCGAGATGACGATGGTGAACAGGATCGTCGGCCGCAGCGAGGGGATGGTCACCTTGCGGAACTGCTGCCAGCGCGTCGCCCCGTCGATCGAGGCCGCCTCGTACAGGTCCGTGGGCACGGCCTGCATGGCCGCCAGGTAGATCAGGGTGTTGTAGCCGGTCCAGCGCCAGATCACGATGGCCGAGATGGCGAACTTGGACGACCACTCCCCGTTGCCCCAGTCGGTGTTGCCGACACCGACGAAGTGCAGCACCCAGTTGAGCAGCCCGCCGTCGGCCCGGAAGACCAGGGCGAAGACGAGGGCCGCGGTGGCCACCGAGGTGGCGTACGGGGTGAGGATCACGGTTCGCCAGAACGTGCTGGCGCGCAGCTTGTAGTTGAGCAGGTGGGCCAGGCCCAGGGCCATCAGGAGCTGCGGGACGGTCGAAATGACGCCGATGACAAAGGTGTTGGTGACCGCGGTCCAGAACTCGGAGTCCTGGAGGATCTTGGCGAAGTTGTCCCAGCCGACCCACTGGGACTGGCTCAGGCTCGTCATCTCCACCCGGTGCATGGCTATCCAGCCCGTGTACAGCATCGGGTAGAGGCCGAAGGCACCGAAGATGAGGAAGAAGGGGGCGATGTACGCGTACGGCGACGCCTTGTCGTCGAGGCGCCACAGGCGGGTACGCCACACGCTGGGTTCGTTCGGTACGGCGCCGACCCCGCCGGGTGGCGGGGTGGGGGCACCCCGTGTGGGGGTTGTGGTTGCCACGGAGGGAGTCCTTCCCTGGATCTCGGCCGGGGGTACGGGCAGGAGGCGGGCGCGGGGCCGGGCATCCGGCCCGGGGCACGTCGTCGTCCTCGGGTCGCCGGTCCGGCGGACACGGTGCGGCGGCGTCCGGTGAGTGTGCGCCGAACACCGCGGAAAAGACCGGCACTTGACGACCGGGGCCGGTGGTGACGGCCCCGCGCCTACGGCGGGAGCCGCCGCGCGGCCCCACGCACGGAGCGCGGTGCGGGCGCCCGCCGGGCCGCCCGCACCGCGGCCTGTGTCAGCCGATCACCTTGTCGATCGAGTCGGTCGCGGCCTTCCACGCCTTGGCGGGCTTGGTGCCCCGCTCCTCCATGTTGTTGATCTGCGTGGAGATCGTGTCCTTGATCGTGCCGTCCTTCGCGCCGAGCACGGCCTCGGGGATGGCCTTCGCCTCGTCGGCGTAGATCTGGCCGATCGGGGCGTTGTTGAAGTACGGCAGCGTCGCGTTCTTCACGCTGGCGAGGTCGTAGGCGCCCTTGTTCGACGGGAAGACGCCGATCGCCTTGAACACGGCGGCCTGCTGTGCGGGAGCGGTCAGCCACTTGACCAGGTCGGTGGCTGCCTTGACGTTCTTGCCGCTCTTGGGCACGGCCAGGAAGGAGCCGCCCCAGTTGCCCGCGCTGGTGCCGGGCGCACGGGCGATGTCCCACTTGCCCTTGTAGGCGTCACCGGAGTTGATGGAGATCTGGCCGGCCATCCAGGCGGGGCACGCCACGGTGGCGACGGTGCCCTTGCGCAGCGCCGCCGTCCAGGCGTCGGTGAACTGGGGCAGGCCCTCGGTCAGCTTCTTGGACGCGGCCTCCGCGGCCAGGTTCCAGCCCTGCTGCACGGCCGGGCTGTTCTTGTAGATCGCCTTGCCGGAAGCGTCGTAGTACTGCTCCGCGGAGGAGCTGACGACCGCGTTGTACATGGCGCTCGCGGAGTCCATGAAGTAAGTGCCCTTGGGCGCCTTCGCCTTGAACTTCTCGCCGAGCTTGAGGTAGTCCTCCCAGCCGCCCGCGACGGCCTTGGCGACCGAGTCACGGTCGCTCGGCAGGCCCGCCGCCTTGAAGAGGTCCGAGCGGTAGCACAGGGACATCGGGCCGATGTCGGTGCCGGCGCCGATGACCGAACCGTCCGACGCGGTGGCCTGCTTCTCCTTCCAGGAGACCCAGTCGCTCACGTTGATCGACTTGCTCAGGTCGGTGAACTTGGCCGCCTGGGTGTCGACGACCTCCTTGATCCGGCCGACCTCGATGCCCTGGACGTCCGCGAGGCCGCTGCCCGTGTTCAGCTGCTGAAGCAGCTTCGGGTAGTAGTCCGCCTCGTTGGCGGTGACGTTCTCCTTGACCGTGATCTTCGGGTGCAGCTTGTGGTATTGGGCGAACAGTCCGGCTTCCTTGTAACCGAACTGCCCGTAGTCGGCCACCGTGAGAGTGATGTTCCCGTTCGAGTCCTTGGCGTCCGAGGAGCCGTCGCTACTGCAGCCGGTCAGCAGCAGGGCGGAGGCCGTCAGGACCGTCGTGGTCAGGGCCGCTGCTCTGCGGCCGTGGCCGCCGCCGGTACGGGTGATGCGCATTCCACTACTCCTTGTTCCAGTGGGGAACGGGGTCTCAGGAATCGGACCGCCGAGGCTCGACGATCCGGACCTGCCCTCTCGTTTCGAGCAGCGGCCAGCCCACAGCACGGGACGTGCGGTGAAAAGGTGCTGGTCAACGGTGTGCCATGCGAGATAGAGGGACGGGCCGTTGGTGGTTTCGTCCACACGGAAGGAAGCCCCCGAGGTTCCGTGGGACCGCTCCCACGCGGCATGCCGGAAGACTCCTTCGTGCCGGGCCGGGTGTCAAGACTTGAAAACGGCGTTGTTGCGCAAGCGTGTTCCGCACGTCACGTGAATGTGTCGCTCCACAAGGCGTCACCGGCCGGACACGGACCGGTCCCGCACAGGATTCACGCAGGTGATCCAAGGGTCCGTCCCGTGGGCGCGGCGCCCGCGTCCTCCGTCCGGGCCGTCGCCCGATTTTCTGGGCAAGAATGAGGCAAGTCCCCACTGATCGCCGGAAGGTGAACGATGAGCCCTGCCGAGCAGCCGCCCCCGCGCGCGGACGTCCGGCGCCCGACGCTCAACGCCGTGGCCGCGCTCGCCGGCGTCGGCCGCGGCACGGTCTCCCGGGTCATCAACGGCTCCCCCAAGGTGAGCGCCCACGCCCGCGCGGCCGTGGAGCGGGCGATCGACGAACTCGGCTACGTCCCCAACCCCGCCGCCCGCTCCCTGGCCACCCGCCGTACCGACTCGGTCGCCGTGGTCGTCCCCGAGGGCGAGGACCGGCTCTTCTCCGAGCCCTACTTCTCAGGGATCATCCGCGGTGTTTCGGCCCAGCTCGCCATCGCGCAGATGCAGTTGCTGCTGGTACTGACACCGGACGAGAAGGAGTACGCACGGCTGGCCACCTACCTGTCGGCACACCGGGTGGACGGCGTGCTCATCCTCGCGGTCCACAGCGGCGACACGCTGCCCGACCGGCTGCACGAACTCGCCGTGCCGACCGTGCTCGCCGGCCGGCGCGGCCACGGGGAGCCGCTGGGGCACGTCCGCGCGGACAACAACGGCGGCGCCAGGATCGCGGTCGAGCACCTGCTGGCCAAGGGCCGCCGGACCATCGCCACCATCACGGGCCCCCTGGACATGGACGCCGCCCAGGCCCGACTCGACGGCTACCGCGAGGCGTTGGAGGAGGCGGGCCGCACCGTCGACGAGGACCTGATCGCGTACGGCGACTTCCGCGAGGAGGGCGGACGCGCGGCCATGCGGGAGCTGCTGCGCCGGCGCCCCGGCCTCGACGCCGTCTTCGCCGCGTCCGACGTGATGGCGTCCGGTGCCGTGCTGGAACTACGCGCGTCCGGCCTGCGGGTGCCTGACGACGTGGCCGTCGTCGGCTTCGACGACTCGATCGTGGCCCGGCACATCGATCCCCCGCTGACCAGCGTCCGCCAGCCGCTGGAGGAGATGGGCCGCACCATGGCGAGCCTCCTGCTGGACGAGATCGCCCGCCGCGGGGGCGGTCACCACCAAGGGGCCGACGGCGATCACCGCCAAGTGGTCCTGCCGACACGGCTGGTGGTGCGGGAGTCGGCCTGAGCGGTTTCACCCGCGGACCTGAGCGGTGTCTCGGCAGGGTCGGAACACCCTTTGTACATGGGAGCGCTCCCATGCATAATGGGCGCCACCCGACCCCATGGGAGCGATTCCATGCCCGACCTGACGACCCCGCCCTTCCCTCCCGCCTTCCTGTGGGGAGCCGCGACCTCCGCCTACCAGATCGAGGGGGCGGTGCGCGAGGGCGGCCGTACGCCCTCGATCTGGGACACGTTCAGTCATACGCCGGGCCGTACGGCGGGCGGTGACCACGCCGACATCGCCGTCGACCACTACCACCGCTACCGCGACGACGTGGCGCTGATGGCGGACCTGGGCCTGACGGCGTACCGCTTCTCGGTCTCCTGGCCACGGGTGCAGCCGACCGGCCGGGGCCCGGCGGTCCAGGTGGGCCTGGACTTCTACCGCCGCCTGGTCGACGAGCTGCTCGCGCACGGCATCAAGCCCGCGCTGACCCTCTACCACTGGGATCTGCCGCAGGAGCTGGAGGACGCGGGCGGCTGGCCGGAGCGCGACACGGCGTACCGGTTCGCCGAGTACGCGCAGATCGTGGGCGAGGCGCTGGGCGACCGCGTGGAGCAGTGGACCACGCTCAACGAGCCCTGGTGCAGCGCGTTCCTGGGCTACGGCTCGGGGGTGCACGCGCCGGGCCGTACGGACGCGGGCGCGTCGCTCCGGGCGGCCCATCACCTCAACCTGGCGCACGGGCTGGCCACTTCGGCGCTGCGCGCGTCGATGCCGGCGGGGAACTCCGTGGCGGTGAGCCTCAACTCGGCGGTGGTCAGGCCGGCTTCACTGTCCCCGGCGGACATGGCGGCGACCCGGAAGATCGACGACCTGGCCAACGGGGTGTTCCACGGGCCGATGCTGCACGGCTCGTATCCGCAGTCCCTCTTCGAGGCGACGCGATCGATCACGGACTGGTCGTACGTCCGGGACGGCGACCTGACGCTCATTCACCAGCCCCTGGACGCACTGGGGTTGAACTACTACACACCCGCGCTGGTGGAGGCGACGGAGGCGGCCCCGGCGGGTCCGCGGGCCGACGGCCACGGCCTGAGCGCGTACTCCCCCTGGCCGGGCGCGGACGACGTGGCGTTCCTCCAGACTCCCGGCGAGCGCACGGAGATGGGCTGGACGATCGACCCGACGGGCCTCTACGACCTGATCATGCGCTACACGAGGGAGGCCCCGGGCCTGGCCCTGTATGTGACCGAGAACGGCGCGGCCTACGACGACAAGCCGGACCCCGAGGGCAACGTCCACGACCCGGAGCGGATCGCCTACCTCCACGGCCACCTGTCGGCGGTGCGGCGCGCGATCGCGGAGGGCGCGGACGTACGCGGCTACTACCTGTGGTCCCTGATGGACAACTTCGAGTGGGCGTACGGCTACGGGAAGCGCTTCGGCGCGGTGTACGTGGACTACGCGACGCTGGCGCGCACGCCGAAGTCGAGCGCCCGGTGGTACGGCGAGGCGGCCCGCACGGGCACGCTCCCCTCGGCGGAGGGCGCCTGACCCACGGGGGAACCGGGGGCCGGGGGCGGGGCGCGGCATGCCATGGGGGGTGTGCCGCGCCCCGGCGGGGCATGGTGGCTCGGAGCTTGCCCGGGGGTGCCGGCCACCGGGTCGGCCGGTCGGTGAACGAGGCGATGGTCTCGGAGTCGGTGAGTTCGGGTTCCCTGTTCAGCACCAGTTCGGCGCCTTCATCGAGCGAGGGGGCCGTCTCGGCCGTACTCGAAGCCACCGAGGGCGACCCCCAACGCACCGACCGATACGCCCAGTTCCGCATGGCGAGGCAACGCGTACTGACCGGCCCGCACCCCCTCACGTATCTCGCCGTCATCCATGAAGCCGCGCTCCACACCCGAGTGGGCGGCCCGGCGGTCATGCGCAGGCAACTACTGCGGCTGATGCAAGTCTCCCGACTGCCCAACGCGACCGTGCAGGTGTACCCGTTCGAAGCGGGCATCTACTCCGCACACACCCAGGCGTTCGTCATCTACGGCGGTGCGACCCCCGAACTGGACACGGTCTACCTGGAACAGCCGACGGAGTCCCTCTTCCTACGGGATGGAGAGCAACTCGACGAGTACGCCAAGATGTTCGAGCGGCTCTCGGAGCTGGCGCCGGCGCCGGTCGACCCGGAATCGGCGCCGGAGTCGCACGAGTCCCGCGACTCGCTGAGCCTGGTCCAGCACGTCATGTACGCCCTTTGAGAGGACCAGCAACGACCGGCACGCACATCCACCTCCGCGAGAGCGACCACCCCCATCACATAGCCACGCTCCCGCCCCGCGCCCTCACGAACCTCCTGCACGCCGTGAAATCCGGGTACCTCACGCGTCCATGAGACCGCCCTTGCCACGCGCTAAATAGAGTGATTCATTCGAACCGCAAGTGAATGGATACACATCAAGCGCGAGGAGATGCCCGTGACCGTCACCCTGGGCCGGGAGCCGATCACCATCGAGCAGTTCGTCGCGGTCGCCCGCCACGGCGCACAGGTCGAGTTCGACGCGGCGTACGTCGACCGGGTGCGCAAGTCGCGGGCGCTGGTGGAGCGCTTCCTGGCCGAGAACCGCTTGGTCTACGGCGTCACCACCGGCTTCGGCGACAACGTCACGGAGGTCATCGACCCGGCGGACGCGGAGCGGTTGCAGCGGAACATCGTGCGGTCGCACGCCGTGTCGGTCGGGGAGCCGTTGCCCGTCGAGGTGGTCCGGGGCATCGCGTTGATGGAGTTGGTCGGGCTCGGGGAGGGGTTCTCCGGTATCCGGTTCGAGACGCTGGAACTGATCCGGCGGATGCTCAACGCCGGGGTCACGCCGCACGTCCCCGGCGAGGGTTCCGTCGGTTACCTGGCCCCCGAGGCACACATGGCGCTCGTACTGCTGGGCGAGGGCCGGGCCTGGTACGGCGGCGAACTCCTGCCCGGCGCCGAGGCGTTGGCCCGGATCGGGGAGCAGCCGGCCCAACTCGCTTGCAAGGAAGGGCTGTCGCTCACCAACGGAACCCACTCGGTCACCGCGATAGCCGTCCTCGCAGCCCACGACGCCGACCTCGCGGCAACCACCGCCGATATCGCCGCGAGCCTCTCCGTACAGGCGCTCAAGGGCACCGTCCGCGCCTACGACGCCCGGATCCAGGAGCGGAAGCGGCACCCCGAGCAGGCCGCCGTAGCGGAGAATCTGCGACGGCTGACCGGATCCAGCGCCATCAGCGCCGAGTTCATCGATCACCGGCTTCAGGACGCGCTCTCCCTGCGTGCCGTTCCGCAGATGCACGGCGGTGCGAAGCGGGCGCTGGCGCAGGCGCGGGAGGTCATCGTCGAGGAACTCCACTCCGTGGGCGACAACCCGGTCATCCACCCCGAGGGCGAGGACGGGGTCGCGCTCAGCGGGGCGAACTGCGACAGCACGTACGTCGGCATCCAGGCCGACACCATGGTCAACGCGATGACGGTCCTCGCCAAGGTCTCCGAACGCCGTACCGACCGCATGGTCAACAGCAACTTCAGCGAGCTGCCCGCCTTCCTGGTCCGGCAGCAACCAGGCCTCAACAGCGGCTACATGATCGCCCAGTACACGGCCGCCGCCCTGACCATGGAACTGCGCGGCCTGGCGGTGCCCGCGTCCGCGGACAACGTCACCACCTCCGCCAACCAGGAGGACGCGGTCAGCAACGCGTACCTCGCCGCCCTGAAGGCCTACCGCGCAACCCGCAAGCTCGCCTACGTCATAGCCATCGAGCTGATGTGCGCCGCACAGGCCCTCGACCTCCTCGCACCTCTCTCCCTCACCGGCCGCGGAGGCGCTGCGGGCGAGGATCAGGGAGACCGTGCCGACCGTCGACGAGGACCGCGTCTTCCACACCGACATCGAGCACATCGCCGAACTCGTGCGGAACGGGGATGTGTTGAGGGCCGTAGAGGGTGTCGTGGGGGCGCTGCACCGCTGAGGCCGGGCCGAAGGGGCCGAGAAACTTGCCGCCATTCACAGCCACCCCTCAGACCCCGTCCAGCGACCTCTCAGCCCCGAGGCGTCTGATCTTCCTGTACGGGGTGATCCGATCCCGGCGCGGACGGGAGGACGTCGTGTTTTTGATCGTGTTGGTGCTGCTGGCCCTGATCGTCGGCGGGGCCGTCGCCTTCGGTAAGCGGCAGGCGGGCGGCGGGAGTTCGCGGTTCGGATACGGTGCCGGGCCCGGGGCGGCGCAGCAGGCCTACGACGCCGACGCGGGCGCCGAAGCCACCCGCTGGGTGGAGCGGCTCGGCGGGAGTCTGTCGACGCTGGACGCCGGCGGGAACGCCGCCGCCCGGCAGGCCCTCGCCGACGCCACCGAGCGGCTCCGTGCCGCGGAGGGCCAACTCGCCGTCGCCTACTCGCCGATGCGGTACGGGCTGGTGACGCAGACCGCCGTCGAGGGGCTGCATCACATCCGGACCGCCCGTGGCGCGCTGGGACTCGACCCGGGGCCGGAGTTGCCCGCGCAGGGGGCCGGCGGTCAGGTCACGGTCGGCGGGCAGACGTACACCGCGTCCGCGCGGCCCGGCACGGGCACGCCGTACTACTACCCCGGCGGGGTCGTCAACGGCCGCTCCATGGCCGGGGGTTGGTACAGCACGCCCTGGTGGAAGACCGCGCTCTTCGCGGGTGCCGCCGGGGTCGGTGGCATGTTGCTCGCGGACGCGCTGTTCGACGGCTTCCACCATCACGGGCCGCACGGCGGGATGTTCGGCGGTGAGCCGGGCGGACCCGGCGGGTTCGGGGGCTTCGGCGGGCCGGGGGGCTTCTGAACGGGATCGCCACTGGCCGCAGGCAGGCACCTCAACCACCCTTGGTTCTCAACACAGTTGGTCAGTGGTACCGCGGTCCCACCCGGCGGAACCGATTGTGTCCGGCGGTCCCACGGACACGGCCATGGGCGTTCCTAGCCTGGTGCGGGAATCCGGCACCACCGGTGACCGTCACCGACCGGACCCGACCCATGAGCATTGAGGATCGATCCCCATGGTGCTGTTCAGAAGTCCGTCCGCGAGATTGAGCACGGCGGCACTCTCCGCGTTGTTCCTGCTCTGCGAGGGGTCCGCCGCCGTGGCCGCGCCGAGCGCCGTCGGCCATAGCTCGGTTCACGAAGTCGACGTCACCAACCTGCCCGCCACCAAAGAGGGGCAGCCGACGGTCGCCGTCAATCCGAGGAACCCGGACAACCTCGTCTTCGTCTCGACGATCTTCCCGCCGTCGCCGGGCCTGGAACCGGTCGACGGCGGGTGCTTCCTCGCCTACTCGAACGACAGGGGGGACACGTGGACCCGGGTGGCGTGGCCGCTGGGCACCGCGGCGCCCAAGTGCGGTGAGCCGAGCGTGCAGTTCGACGCGAAGGGGACCGTATATGTGGACAACAACCAGGTCAGCTCCGGCCTGGACGCGAACCTGGTGAACCACAACCAGGTCGCGAAGTCGACGGACGGCGGCCGGACCTGGACCGACCCGGTGTCCACGCCGTTGCTCCTCGGCGGTGCCCCGAAGATGCGGGTGGACGCCGCGACGGGCAAGGTCTACGCGGTCGCCGGGGCGGCCTGGGAGTACCCGAGTGCGGTCTCCGTCAGCGCTGATGGCGGAAAGACCTTCAGCACCGACTCGCGGGTGATCCCCGGCCCGATGCCCTGCATCGAGGTGGCACCTGGCATCCCGCTCGTGTGCGGCTACCCGGGGCGTGAGATCGCCGTGTACGGCGGGATCCTCGTGTCCGCCTCCCAGGAGGCGGGCAAGCCGGTGAACTTCCACGTCAGCCGCGACGACGGCAGGACGTGGACGAACACCACCGTCAAGAACGGCCAGGGAGCGCCGGTCGCGGCGGGCACCGGTTCCCTGGTGCCGACGCCGGGTCTGGGCGCGGCTGCCGATCCCGTCCCGTGGGTGGCGGCCGACCCCTCCCACCGCGGCCGGTTCGCCGTCATGGTGCCGCGGGACTCCAGCACCCTGGACGTCTACGTCACCCCGGACGCCGGCAGGACCTGGGCCGGCCCGGCGACGATCGACACCCCGAACGCCCAGCGGCCGGCGATCGACTTCGGCGCCGACGGCGACCTGGGTGTCATGTGGCGGACCACCACGGGCGACGCGTTCTCGGTCGTCTCGTTCGACCACGGACGCTCGTTCAGCGACCCGGTGCAGGTCAACCACGTGACCGAGCCGGTCGGGGAGATGGGCCCGCCCGGTGACCGCTGGTCGGGGATCACCCTCGCCGGCGGCTACGCGTACGTCACCTGGGCCGACGGGCGGAACGGCTCCTCCCTCGACTCCGTCATCAGCCGGGTGCCGCTGAAGCTGTACAGGAAGCGCCCCCTCCGATAACCCCACCCACGCCCTCAGGGCCGGGGCGTGACCAGTCCCGCGTCGTAGGCGATGATCACTGCCTGGATACGGTCGCGGGCACCGATCTTGGCCATGACCCGGCCGACGTGTTTCTTGACGGTTGACTCGGTGAGCACGAGGTGTGCGGCGATCTCGGCGTTGGTCCAGCCCGTGCCGACGGCGACGAGCACCTCGTACTCGCGTTCACTGAGCGCGCTGATCCGTGGGTCCGTGCGCGGCTCGGCCTCGGGCGCCAGGACATCGTGCGCGTGGGCGTCGAGCAGGCGGCGGGTGAGACGGGATGACACGACGGCGTCGCCGGTCGCCACCGCCTGGATCCCGGCGAGGAGTTCCGCCGGCTCGACGTCCTTGAGCAGGAAGCCGCTGGCCCCGGCGCGCAGGCCGGCGTAGGCGTACTCGTCGAGGTCGAAGGTGGTCAGGATGAGCACGCGGGTGCGGCCGCCCGCCGCCACGATCCGCCGGGTCGCCTCGATGCCGTCGAGACCCGGCATCCGCACATCCATCAGGACCACGTCGGGGCGCAGCTCGGCCGCCATACGGACGGCCTGCGCGCCGTTGCCGGCCTCGCCGACGACACTCACGCCGGGCGAGCCGTCGAGCAGCATCCGGAAGCCCATGCGGGGCAGCGGCTGGTCGTCGGCGATCAACACGGTGGTCATGGCGCGGGCTCTCCGAACGTGGCCGGGGCGGACAGGTCCAACAGGACTTCTACGATCCAGCCCCGGCCGTCGGCGCGCGGTCCGAGGGTGACGGTGCCACCGTAGAGCGCGGCTCGTTGGCGGATGCCGACCAGGCCGTGCCCGGCGTCCTTGCGGGGAGCCGTGGACCGTTCGCGCCCCGGTGAACCGGTGTCGGTGACCCGCACGCGGAGCCGGCTGTCCTCGACCGTGAGCGTGACCTCCGCCGTGGCGCCGGGGCCGACGTGTTTGAGGGTGTTGGTCAGGGCTTCCTGCACCACCCGGAACACCGTGAGCTGCACTCCCCGGCCCAGCGCGTCGACCGGGCCGACGGTGCGGTAGGCCACCGGCAGGCCGGCCGCGCGCACCCGGTCGAACAGGGTGTCCAGGTCCGAGACACCCGGTTGCGGGGACCGCGAGGTGTCCTCCCGCTCCGGGGACTCGCGCAACACCCCCAGCACGCGCCGGAGTTCGTCCATCGCCTGCCGGCCGGTGTCGCCGATGAGATGAAGCGCCTGCTCGGTCCTCGCGGGATCGCGGGTGGTGAGCACGGCGGCGCCGTCGGCGAGGTTCACCATGACCGACAGGTTGTGGCCGACGATGTCGTGCATCTCGCGGGCGATCCGGGAGCGCTCGGCCGCCGCGGTCAGCCGGACCCGCTGGTCCCGCTCGACCTCCAGCCGCGCCGCCCGGTCCCGCAGCGCGGACAGGTAGAGCCGGCTGATCCGGAGGGTCAGTCCCAGGGCCACGGCCCCGACGCCGGTGCCGACGGACAGGATCAGGAAGGCCACCGGACCGGCCACCGGGACCACGGTCACCACGATCAGCACCCACCCCGCCACGGTCACCGGCAGCGCCCGGCAGATCGCTCGCGGCGCAGCGTGCAGAGCCAGGTCGAACAGGGCGATCAGCAGTACGGCGGCGGCCGCGGGCCCCAGGCCCAGCGACCACATGACCGGGCAGACGAGGAGGCAGACACCGTAGACCGCGGCGGGATGGCGGCGGCGCCACCACAGTGGGACGACGAGCACGGCCGCGACGGCCAGCACCACACCGACGGGCAGGCCGGCCCCCACCGGGCGCGACACGGGGTGACCGGGGCTGTGCACGAGCAGGTCCGGCGGCGCGGCCGCGGCGAGCAGGACGACCACGGTGGTGTCGAGGAGCCACGGACGTCGCCGGTCCGCCGCCCGCAGCCGGCCCAGCACCCGCAGCAGCCGCCGCATCAAGGGGTGCGCCCAGACGGCGTCCGACCCGGGGCCGACGCCGACGCCTCGCGGCCCGGGCGGGGGCGCGGTCGCCCCTGCCCGGGCCGACCGTGCCGTCGTCCTGTCGTCCATCGGCTCCATCCTCGCGGACGCGACCTCAGACGTCACTGCGACGCAGCCGGTGGGCGGCCCCGGCCAGCAGCAGTACGGCCCACACCAGCAGCGCCGTCACCCCTGCTCCGGGGCTGACCAGGGAGTCGCTCGACTCGTGCAGGGTCATCACCGACTGGCCGGCGTTGCTGGGCAGGTAGCGGCTGACGGTGTCCCCCAGGGAACTGGGCAGCAGCCCGGTCAGGCCGGGCAGGACGAGCACCGCACCGGCCAGGATCGCGATCCCCCCGGCGTTGTTGCGCACGAGCAGGCCGACCGTCACGCCGTACACACCGACCAGGCCCAGATACACTCCCGCGCCCAGCAGGCAGCGGAAGACCCCGGCGTCCCCGAGGGACAGGGCGATCCGCTCACCGTGCAGGGCGGCGCTCCCGAGCAGGAAGGAGACCAGGGCGCCGAGGGTGGTCGTGACGAACGCGATCGGGCCGTAGACCGCGCACTTCGCCCACAGGACGGGCAGCCGGCCCGGCACGGCGGCGAACGTCGAGCGGACCATCCCCGTGCCGTACTCACCGGCCGAGAGCAGGACGCCGAGCGCGCCGACGGCCAGGGCCGCGAGGTTGGTGCCGGCCAGTGCCAGGGTCAGCGCGGCACCGGATGCCGCGTCCTTGCCGCCCAGCGGGCCGCTCGGGCTGTAGAGAGCGGCGGCGATCACCCCGATCATCACCAGGAACAGCACGGCCACCCCCAGCGTGATCCAACTGGAGCGCAGCGACCAGAACTTGGACCACTCGGAGCGGATCACCCGTCGGCCGGTCACGCGGTACACCGGTGGGGTGGCGGTGAGGGTGCTCACGGTCATCAGGCGGCCCTCCGTGTGTCGCTGCTGTGGTACTCCACCGCGTCCTGGGTGAGGTTCATGAACGCTTCTTCCAACGACACCGACTCGGTGACCAGTTCGTACAGCGGTACCCGGTGCTCGGCGGCGAGTTGCCCGATCCGCCGTGTGTCCAGGCCGGAGACGACCAGGCGCTCGGCGCCCGTCGAGGTGACGGTGACGCCGGGTGCGGCCAGCAGCGATCGCAGCCGGGCGGGCTCGCCGGTGGCCACTCGCACGCCCTTGTCCTCCGACTGCTCCACCAACGCGTCGACGGTCGTCTCGGCCAGCAGCCGGCCCCGGCCGACGACCACGAGACGGTCGGCGGTCTGCGCCATCTCGCTCATCAGATGCGAGGACAGCATCACCGTGCGGCCCTCGGCGGCCAGCCCGCGCAGCAACTCCCGTACCCAGCGCACGCCTTCGGGGTCGAGCCCGTTGACCGGCTCGTCCAGCATCACGACCGCGGGGTCACCGAGGAGCGCGGCGGCGATGCCCAGCCGCTGCCCCATCCCCAGGGAGAACGCCCCGACCCGCTTGTGCGCCACGTCGTGCAGACCCGCCAGGTCGATGACCTCCTCCACCCGTCGACGCGGCACACCATGGGTGTACGCCAACGCCATGAGGTGGTTGAACGCGGAGCGACCCGGATGCACGGCCTTCGCTTCCAGCAACACCCCCAACTCCTGCAAGGGGGCGCGGTGTTGGGCATAGGGCTTGCCGTTGACCAGGGCCGTGCCGCTGGTCGGCGCGTCCAGACCCACGATCATGCGCATGGTGGTGGACTTGCCCGCCCCGTTGGGCCCCAGGAACCCGGTGACCTGTCCGGGCGGGGCGGTGAAACTCAGGTCGTCCACCGCCGTCCTGTCCCCGTACCGCTTGGTCAGCCCACGAACTTCGATCACTGTGCCGCTCCCCGCTTCCGCCCGGCCCGGCGTCCGGCCGGGTCACTGCTTCGAGGCTAGGAGCGGCCGCACAGGGCACCGTGGGCCCGCGGGTGACAAACCCCGCTGGTCACTGGTACCGGGGTACCAGTGAGCGGGGTGAAGGGGGTGACCGTACGCGGTGCTTCGCCTCCGAAGGGCTCGACAGCCGGTGGGTCAGCCCTTGTTGGCGCCCAGTGTGAGCCCGCTGACGAACTGCCGCTGGAGCGCGAAGTACACGATCAGCGTGGGGATCGCGGTGAGCAGGGCGCCGGCCGCGACCAGGTTGGGGTCGGTGAAGTACTGGCCGGAGAGGTTGTTCAGGGCGGAGGTGATCGGCATGTTCTCGCCGGTCGAGATCAGCACGATCGCCCAGAAGAAGTCGTTGTAGATCCAGATGGAGAGCAGGGTGGCCAGGGCGGCCATCGCCGGCTTGCACAGGGGCAGCACGATCTGCCAGTACATCCGCCACACCGACGCGCCGTCGACCAGCGCCGCCTCGGTCAGCTCGTGCGGCAGCATCCGCATGTAGTTGCTCAACACGAAGGCGCAGAAGCCCGATTGGAACGCCACGTGGATGAGGACCAGGCCGAGCGCGGAGTCGTAGAGCTTGCCGCTCATCGTGATGCCGGGCAGGTCGATCAGCAGGTAGAGGCGGTACAGCGGGGTGATGATGACCTGCTGGGGCAGCAGGTTGCCGGCCGTGAAGACCAGCAGCAGGAAGATGTTGAGCCGGAAGTCGAAGCGGCTGACGTAGAACGCGACCATCGACGCCAGCAGCAGCGTGAGCAGCACGGCCGGGACCGCGATGATCAGGGTGTTGACGAAGTAGTGCGTCATGTCGGACTGCTCGAACGCGTTCTTGAAGTTGTCGAGGTTCAGCGTGTCCGGCCAGGAGACGTACCCCTTGTTGCTGGTCTCGGAGTACGGGCGCAGGGCCGCGTAGACCGCCCACAGCAGCGGGGCGAGCCAGGCCAGCGAGGTGACGACGAGGAACACGTGCAGCAGGACCCGGGCCGGGCGCAGCGGGGTGCGCTGCTTCACGCCGAGCGCGGCGGTGGGGGTGGTCATGCGCGCCGCTCCTTCCGGAAGGTCGCGATCAGGTACGGAATGATGACCACGAGGGAGATGACCAGCAGGACGACGGCGATCGCCGACCCGTAACCGATCCGGCTGGACTCGCCGATGATGTTGTTGGTGATCAGGATCGACAGCAACTCGGTGCCCTGGGCGCCCTTGTTGAAGACGTAGACCAGGTCGAAGGCGCGCAGCGACTCGATGATCGTGACGACCAGGACGACCGTGTTGGTGGGCCGCAGCGTCGGGAAGATGACGTTCTTGAACGTCTGCCACTCGTTCGCGCCGTCCAGCGCGGAGGCCTCCCGCAGGGACGGGTCCACGCCCTTCAGGCCGGCCAGGTACAGGATCATCATGTAGCCCGCGTGCCGCCAGGACGCGGCGATCAGGACGGCCCACAGGTTGAGCTTGGGGTCGCCGATCCAGTCGATGTAGTGGCCGGGCTTGTTGGCCCCGATGAGGCTGTTGATCAGGCCGGTGTCGGGGTTGTAGATGAGCTGCCAGACGAAGCCGGTGACCGCCAGCGACATCACGACCGGCAGGAAGAACGCGGTCTGGTAGACGCGGCTGAACCGGATCTTCTTGTCCAGCTGGACGGCCAGGAACAGGCCGAAGGGGGTCGGCAGCAGGATGAGCACGACGAACCAGATGATGTTGTGCTCAAGTGCGGGCCAGAACTGCGGGTTGTCGTTGAACAGCTCCTTGAAGTTGGCCAGGCCGACCCACTTGATCGTGCCGAAGCCGATGCCGTCCCAGCTGGTGAAGGCCAGGAGGATCGAGGCGAGGGCGGTGACCCAGACAAGGGCCACGTGCAGGACCGTCGGCACGCCCGCCATGAAGGCGAGCGTGATGCGGTCACGGCGGGTCAGCAGGCGCTTGGCGCCCTGCGGGACCCGCTTCTTCTCGGGCGCGGGACCCGGAGGCGGAACGGCGTCCGCCTCCGGGCTCGTCGTAGTCGTCTCGGAGATCATGAGGAGGCGAAGATCGTCTTCTTCTGGCGCTCGATCGAGGTCAGCAGACTGTCGACGCCCTTGGGGTTCTGGAGGAACTTCTGCAGCCCGGGCTGCATCACCGTCGAGGTGAAGTCCGGACGGGAGTCGCGGTCCATGAACTGGGTGAGGCTCTTGGCGGCGCCGATCATGTCGAACGCCTTCTTCTGCAGCGGCGAGTACGCGGAGGTGTCGGCCTTGCTGGAGGCGGCCACCACGCTCGGGTCGGTCTTGAGGTACAGCTGCTCGGCCGCCGGGCTGCCCAGGTACTCCAGGAGCTTGACGACACCGTCGTGGTTCTTCGGGGCCTTGCTGACCATGTAGCCGTCGGTGGGCGCCTCGACGGTGTCCTGGCCGTACGCGGAGTTGATCTCCGGGAAGGCGAAGAAGTCGAGGTCGTCGAGGTCGGCCTTGACGGTGAACTGCTGGGCCACGAAGGAGCCCAGGAGGTACATGCCGGACTTCTTCGACACGATGCCCTGCGCCGCGTCCTGCCAGGTGCGGCCCATGAAGCCCTCCTGGTGGTACGGGAGGAGCTCGGCCCAGTGGTCGAAGACCGCCTTGACCTTGGGGTCGGTCCACGCCTCCTTGCCCGCCATCAGGGACTTGTGGAAGTCGTAGCCGTTGAGGCGGAAGTTGATCTGGTCGAAGGTGCCCATCGCCGGCCACTGGTCCTTGTCGCCGAAGGCGATCGGGACCAGGCCGTCGCTCTTCATCTTCTTGCAGAGGGCGACCAGTTCGTCCCAGGTGGTGGGGACGGTGTAGCCCTTCGCCGTGAAGACGCTCTTGCGGTAGAAGACCGCCCAGGGGTACGTGGTCATCGGCACGAAGTAGTACTTGCCGTCCTCGCCCTTGCTGAGCTGCTTCATCGCGTCGGGGAAGTTGTCACCGATCTTCGCCCAGACGTCGTCGATGGACGTGGCGAGCTTCTTGGCCGCGAAGAACTGCATGCGGTACCCGGCGAACCAGTTGAACACGTCGTCCGGCGTGCCCTGGAGGTAGGAGTTGATCTGCTCCTGGAAGGTGTTGTGGTCCTTCGTGTTGACCTTGACGGTGATGCCGGACGTCTTCTTGAAGTCCGCGTAGACGCTCGCGAACGCCTTCTTCGGCACCGCGTCGGACGCGTTGGAGCCGACGGTGACGGTCTTCGGGTCGGACGAGCTGCCACTGCCGCCACAGGCGCTCAGCAGGGGTATGCCGGCGCCGAGCACGGCAGCGCCGCCTATACCGCGCAGGACGGAGCGGCGACTGGCGGCGGGGAGGGAGAAGTCGGGCATGAACGGCTCCTGACGGACAGGGTTCGGCCGGAATGCGCCACGGCCCAAGGTCTTCGTAACCGACCAGAAACCAACGCGACCAAACACGGTGGCGTAATAACAGTCCTATGTCTGGTCATGCGTCAACACCCGCCGCCTTCATTTGTCGAAACGTAATCGACACTCGCGAGCAAAAGGAGCGAACGTGCGGCCGAGTGGCCACACGTCCGCTCCGGGGAGGCTGGGGTCAGGGGTCCGCGAGGGGCCCCTGGGGCACGTGGGGCGCCCGCGGGACACCCATGGGCGCCTACTGGAAGGCGGAGAAGGCCTTGGTGAAGGCGGACGGGGCCTGGACGACCGAGCTGCACGTCGCGTCCGCGCTGGGCTTGGCACCGCCGGCGCACTGCTTGTCACGGGTCGCGGACCACATCGAGAGGCCGCCCAGACCCTTCGCCTTCGCGAATGCCGCCAACCCGTTCGCGTCCTCGACCGTGAAGACCTCCGATGACACGTCGTTGACGCCGATCATCGGGGTAACTGCAACCGCTTTCCATGCAGCACTGTCCGAGAGCCCGAGAACACTCTTGACTTGGGCTTGTGTAGCAGTAGCCGCTTGCTGTGAGTACGTTCCCATATTTCCGCTGTACGCCGGTCCGTAATCCATCGCCATGATGTTGACCGTGTTGATCTTGGCGCCGTTGGACTTGGCATTGGACAACAAGTTCACCCCGTCCTGGGTCAGCCCCTCGGGCATCACGGGGAGCGTGTAGGAGACGTCCAGGTTCGGGTGCTGCTGCTGGAGCTTGGCTATCGCCTGGGCGCGGATCGTGTTGGCCGCCGCGTTCGGCAGCGCGCCGCCCTCGACGTCGAAGTCGACCTTGGTGAGGCCGTACGCGTCCACGACCTTGCCGTACGCCGTCGCCAGCGCGCTCGCCGAACCGCACGTCGTCGCCAGCTCGGAGCCGGACGCGCCGCCGAAGGAGACCCGGACGTCACCGCCCTTGGCGCGCAGCGCGCCGATCTGCGCGGCCACGCCGTCGCTGCCGAGGTCCGAGACCCCGCCCCACTTCGGGGTGCAGCCGCCGCCGTCGGTGATGAAGGCGAGGTTGTAGTTCTTCACGCCGGTCGCGGTGACGTTGGCGAGCAGGTCGAAGGCGGGGTAGAGGGAGGTGTCGACGTAGGGGGCGAAGCCCGCGCCGGCCGTCGTGCCGGTGGTCGTGGTCGGGGAGGCGGTGGGGGTGGGGGTCGCGGTGGGCTTGGGGGTGACCGTGGCCGTGGGCTTGGAGGTCGGGGAGGCGGTCGGCCTGGGCGTCGGCGACGAGGTCGTCGGGCGGCCCGTCGGCTCGGGGGTCGCGGTGCCGTCCGCCGAGCACTGGGCGTTGTCGATGAGACAACTGGTCGGCTGGCCGGTGCCGTTGACCACGAAGCCGACCGTGACCGACTCGCCGGCCGCGAGCCCGTCCGTGTCCCACTTCGGCGGCTTCACCGTGACGCGCTGCCCGCTCACGCTGGACTCGGCGTTCCACAGCGAGCTGAGCTTCGATCCTGACGGCAGGTCGAACTCCAGCGTCCAGTCCTTCTTCGTGGCACCGGTGGTGTTCGTGACGACGTACTGCGCGGTGTACCCCGTCGACCATTCGCTGGTCCTGGTGTAGGCCGCGCCGACGCTCGCCGCCTGGGCGATGCCGGTCAGCATGATCGCGCCGCCACCGACGACCGCGGCGGCGACCGCTCCGCCGATCACCTTGTTCCTGTTGCTGATCCTGCGCCGGTGCGTGCTCATCGCGTGCCTGCTTTCGCCGTACGAGGGTGGGGTGCGGCAGCACGCTAGCGATCCGGAACCGGGCAAAACGCCTGATCCGGACGGGGGTTGGCGATCTTAGGGTGCGCTTAAGGGAGAGATCGGGAACGGTTAAAGGTCGAGACCAATTTCCCGCGCCGACGCCGTCGTACGGCTCCCCGATGCCCGTTGCGCTCCGGCTCCCGCCCGTCCAGCTGGATCCAGATCCGCACCTCGGTGCCGCCGAGCATCGAGGAGCCGATGCGGACGTCCCCGCCCGTCGACTCGGCGAGCCTGCGCACGATGTCCAGGCCGAGCCCGGTCGACCCGGCGCTGCCGGAGCCGCGCCCGCGGGCCATCGCCGCCTCGGGGTCGCGGATGCCGGAGCCCGCGTCGGAGACGAGCACGATCACCGCGTCCTCGCTGTTGTGCACGTCGACCGCGAAGGCCGTGCCCTCGGAGGTGTGCCGGAACACGTTGCCGAGCAGCGCGTCGAGGGCGGCGACCAGGTCGGCCCGGGCCACGGGTATCCGCACCGGCCGCTCCACCCCGGCCACCCGCACCTTGCGCCCCTCGTCCTCGGCGAGCGCGGACCAGAACCGCATCCGCTCGCGCACTACCTCGGCCGCGTCGCACCCGGCACCGGGCCCGGCCGCCCCGGTCTGCGGCTTGGCCTCGCGCGCGGTCCGGATGATCGTGTCGACCTCCCGCTCCAACTGCGCGACGGCGGTCCGCGTCTGCTCGGCGGCGGGCCCGTCCCCGAGCGAGGCCGCGTTCAGCCGCAGCACGGTGAGGGGCGTACGCAGCCGGTGCGACAGGTCGGCCGCCAACTCCCGCTCGTTCGCCAGCAGTTGTACGACCTGGTCGGCCATGGAGTTGAACGCGACCGCCGCGAGCCGCAGTTCGGTCGGCCCCTCCTCGGGCACCCGTGCCCCCAGCTTCCCCTCCCCCAGTTCGTGCGCGCCCTCGACCAGGCGCTGCGCGGGCTGCACCATCCGTACGCCCAGCCGGTCGGCGACCGCGACGGAACCGACGATCAGCGCGAGGCCGACCGCGGCGAGCACCGCCCAGGCCGTGCCCACACCGTTGCTGACCTCGGACTCCGGGACGTAGACCTCGACGACGGATATCTCGCCGGAGCTGAGCGCGACCGGCTGGAGCAGGACGGAGCCGCCGGGCACCTCGGTGGTGGAGGCGCGGCCCAGCTTCCGTACGGTCGCGATGTCCTTGCCGGCGGCACGCTGGAGACCGATGTCGAGGGCGGCCTTCCCCTCCCCCGCCGGTATGTGGACAGCCATCCCGGAGTCCGCACCGGCCGAGGCGACGACCTTCTCCAACTGGTCCCGGTCCGTGGTGATCGACAGCGCGGGGGCGACGGCGGCGGCCTCCCGCTCGGCGTTCGAGAAGGCGCGGTCGCGGGCCATCTCCTTGATGACCAGGCCGAGCGGCACCGCGAAGGCGACGACGACCATCGCCGCGATCGCCAGACAGACCCTGACCAGCGCCCACCTCATCGCGGTGACTCCGCTCCCGGTGGCTCCAGCTTCACGCCGACACCCCGCAGGGTGTGCAGATAGCGCGGCTGAGCCGCCGTCTCCCCCAACTTCCTTCGCAGCCAGGACAGATGGACGTCGATGGTCTGGTCGTCGCCGTACGACTGCTGCCACACCTCGGCGAGGAGTTCCTTGCGCGGTACGACGACACCGGGGCGCCCCGCGAGGAAGGCGAGGAGGTCGAACTCGCGCCGGGTGAGGTCGAGTCGGACCCCGTCCAGCTCGGCCTGGCGACGCAGCGGGTCGACGGTGAGGCCGCCGACGCGGATCACCGTGGACGGGGGCGCCTCGCCGGTGGCGGCACGGGAGCGCCGTAGAACAGCGGACATGCGGGCGGACAGGTGGTCGACCGAGAAGGGCTTGGTGAGGTAGTCGTCCGCGCCCGCGTTGAGCAGCCGGACGATCTCGCTCTCGTCGTCCCGAGCCGTGGCGATGATCACGGGGACATCCGTGATCCCGCGCAGCATCTTCAGCGCCTCGGACCCGTCCAGGTCGGGCAGTCCGAGGTCCAGGATGACCACGTCGAAACGGAAATGGGCGACCTCGCGCAGCGCCTCAAGTGCCGTACCGACACTGCGCACCGTGTGCGCGGCATCGGTCAGATGCCGGATGAGGGCGGAGCGCACGAACTGGTCGTCCTCGACCACGAGCACACTTGCCATGCGCCGCACCGTAGCCCATGCGGGCGACCCGCATCCGGGCCTGTGGACAACTCCCGCCTGTGGACAACCGGTGGGAGATCGACGGGACACCTGTGGGGCGTGTGAGGCAGTATGGCGGCGATGCCCAGAGGACTCGTCAACGGATTCGTGCACGTGCTGGCTTGGACGCTCGCCACCGGCGCGGCCGTCACGCTGTCCTGGTGGGGCGTCCACACGGTCATGACCGGCACGGCCTACGACCCACCGCGCGCCCTGCCCATCACGGCGGCCGGCCCGAGCGCGCAGGCGGCTCAGCCACCGTCCTCGGCACCGGTTCGGGCCGAGTCCTCGCCGAGCCCGACGAGCACCCCGACGCCGACCCGCACCCCCGTCCCGACCCCCACGAAGACGACGCCGGCGAGCCCGTCCCCCTCTCCCTCCACCACGGGCCAGGTCAAGAGCTACGCCACGGACGGCGGGCGGGTGGTGCTCGAACTCGACACCTCCCCGGCCTATGTGGCGCTCGTGTCGGCGACACCGGGTACGGGCTGGGCGATGCAGGTGTGGAAGACGGACTCGTGGCTGCGGGTGGAGTTCACCAAGGGCACGGGCAAGGTGTCGGTGATCTGCACGTGGCACGACGGGGCGCCGCGGGTGGACGTCGGTAACTACTGAGTTGTTCCTGGTGCGTTGCTTCGGGTGTGTTGCTTCGGGTGTGTGCTTCGGCTAGCGGAACACGGACGGGGGCGGTGCCGGTGAGGCGACCGCTGCCGCGTCCGTCACGGGTACGGCGCCGCCGGTGAAGTCGGTGAGTTCGCGGCCGTGTTGGAGTCGGCCCGGGTGCGGGTCGGAGGCGGCGCGGCGGGTCAACTCGGCGAGCGGCAGCGGGTGGTCGGAGGCGACGAGCACCGCGTTGCCGAACCGTTTGCCGCGCAGCACGGTCGGGTCGGCGATCAGCGCGCGTTCCGCGAACCGGGCGGCCACGGTGGCGATTTGACCGCGGAGGTGGGCGAGAGGGGGCCCGTCGGCGAGGTTGGCGGCGTAGAACCCACCGGGCTTGAGCGCCCGGCGCACCTCGTCGAGGAACTCGGTCGAGGTGAGGTGGGCGGGCGTACGGGCTCCGCTGAACACATCCGCCACGACGAGATCGGCCCACCCCTCGGGCACCTTCGCGAGCCCCGCGCGGGCGTCGGCCGACCGGACCCGGATCCGCGCGTTCGGGTCCAACGGCAGCTCCCGCCGGACCAGTTGGACCAGCGCCGCGTCGAACTCGACGACCTGCTGGGTGGATCGGGGCCGGGTCGCGGCGACATACCGGGCGAGCGTGAGGGCACCGCCACCGAGGTGCACGACGTGGACGGGCTTCCCGGCCGGCGCGACGAGGTCGATGACGTGCCCGAGCCGCCGCTGGTACTCGAAGGACAGATACGCCGGGTCGTCGAGATCGACGTACGACTGCGGCGCCCCGTCGATCAGCAACGTCCAGGCACGCGCGCGTTCCCGATCGGGTATGAGCTCGGCGAGCCCACCGTCGACGGGTTCGACGACGGCTTCGGCGGTACCGGCACCGCGCCGGGGTGTCCTGGACTTTCCCATTGAGCCATTATCGGCGAGCGAAGGTAGTCCGGCGCGGCATCCGCGCCCCAAAGGGGCGCGAGGAACTGCGCGACCAGCCCCCACCGGCCCGCGGGCCGATCACCGCCCGCCCAGCGGAGCGCCCCGCGGAGCTCACCGACAGCCGTCCGCCGCCTCGATCAACCGAGCCGCCTCACCCAGCGCGGCCCGCAGAACCTCCGGGTCGGTCGCCAGGTCGGCGTCCCCCGGCGGCAGGAGCCAGTCCGAGCCCTCGACGGGCGGCTCGGGGTCAGGGGCGAGCCGCAGCCCCCGGCCGTTGGTCTCCGTACACGTGCTGCCCGGCAGGTCCCACGCCGCCGCCGTGCCCGGCGGTACCAGGAAGCCGAGCGTGTCGTCGCCGTCGTCGTGCAGGACGGGGCCGACCCCGTCGCACGCGCCACGCCGCAGGATGTCGACCGCCTCCAGGCCCTGCCGCGTCGGCACCGTCACCAGGTCACAGGCCGAGTCCACGAACGGTGGCGCACTGCACTCCGCGCTCGGCATTCGAGGATCGACGCTCTGCCTGGTCTCCATCCCGGTCTCCACCACGGAACCCCTCCTTGGACGAGCGGGTCGGGAGTCGGGTGGCTCCCGGGTCCATGGAGTTCAACGCGTTGAAGCGTCAACGGCTACGGCACAAGTCAGCCGCAAAGGATGGCAGTTCATGGCAGATCCCGGATGAGATATCCGGTTTGTAGCCAAACCCTGTGTGGCGGACCGTGCACAGCAGGTACGTTCTTGCCCGCTGGAAACAGGGCGTCACTCAACAAGTCACCCTGAATCCGGCATGGTTCGACGGTTCGCACGAGAGGACCCGGCCATGGCGTCGTCAATGGTGACCCCGTCCCCGTTCCCCCGACCACCGAGACCCAATCTCGCCTTCCGGCGGCTGCGCGGACAGCGCTCACCGGCGGAGTTCGCCGCGGCCGTACGCCGGTCCGCGCGGGAGATCGGCGAGCGGGTCAGCTGCGACGCGCGCTACGTGGGCCGCGTCGAGGCCGGTGAGATCCGTTGCCCCAACTACGCGTACGAACGGGTGTTCCTGCACATGTTCCCCGGCCGCACGCTCGCCGACCTCGGCTTCGCGCCCCGCTCGTCCGTACGCGGACGCGGGGCGCGCATTGCCGAGGACACGCCCCCCGCACACCTCACGAGCCCGGCCCTCACCGCGGATGAGTCGGCCAGGACGGGTGAGACGCGGGACGTGTACGAGCCGTATGACACGCAGGACCCGTACGACACGCACGAGAACCACGAGAACCGCGAGGAGAGCGACGTGCTGCGTCGCGCATTCATGAGGGGCGGCACCGTCACGGTGGCCGCCGGCACGCTGGGCCCCCTGGGGCTCACCCTGGACGCCGTGGCAACGGAACGTTCCGTCCGCCGCCCCGGTACGAGCGAGGCGGGCGCCCTGGAAGAGGCTGTCCGCAGAATCCGGCTGCTCGACGACCGGCACGGCGCCGACGGCCTCTACCGGCGCGCGGCGGCCCCGCTGCGCGCCGCCTACGCCCTGCTCGACGCGGGCACCACCCGGCAGTCGGTCGCCGAGAGACTGCACTCCGGAGCGGGTGAACTCGCCATCTCGGTCGGCTGGTTGGCCCACGACTCCGGCCGCTTCGACGACGCCCGCTCGCACTACGCGGAGGCGCTCGCGACCGCCCGGATGACCGACGACCCCGGCCTTGAGGCACACGCCTTCTGCAATACGGCCTTCCTCGCGCGGGACGCCGGCCGGCCGCGGGAGGCGGTGCGCGCCGCGCAGGCCGCGCAGCGCGTCGGACGCCCGCTGGGTTCCGCCCGCCTGATGTCGTTGCTCGCGCTGCGCGAGGCGGGCGGCTGGGCGGGGCTCGCCGACCGCACCGGCTGCGAACAGGCGCTGGCCCGGGCGCAGGCGCTCTTCGCGCGGGGGCACTCGGATGCCGACCCGGAGTGGATGAGCTTCTACGGAGAGGCCGAGTTGGAGGGGCTTGAGGCGCAGTGCTGGTCCACCCTGGGCGACTGGCCTCGCGCGGCCCGTCACGCACGGCGGGCGGCGCATCTTCAGGATCCGCATTTCACTCGGAACATCGCCCTGTACATGGCCGAGCTGGCGGATGACCTGGCGCGCGGCGGGCGTCCCGACGAGGCGGCGACCGCGGGGATGCGGGTGCTTGATCTCTTGGACCTGGTGCAGTCGTCGCGGATTCAGACGATGTTGGCGGGGACGGCGCGGGTGCTGTTGCCTCATCGGCGGGCTTCGGGGGTGTCTACGTTTCTGGACAGGCACTCGGGGTTGCCTCGTACTGCGGCGTGATTCCTCCGGGGAAGCGTTGTCGTGAATCTGCCGGCCGGTGGGGGCTGGGCGCGCGGTTCCCCGCGCCCCTAAAGGAAGGGCGCTAATGCCTACGCCGCTAGATGGCCCACGTCGTTCCAGCTCTCGATCGCGGGGTCTCCGTAGGCCCAGCCGAGCACTGACAGGGACGTCGGATTGAGCCGTATCCGGGCCGCGAAGTCGATCGGCAGGCCGAGCCAGCGTGCGCCGATCGAGCGGAGGACGTGGCCGTGGGCGAAGACGAGGACGTCGCGGTCCTCGGAGCGGGCCCAGGTGACGACCTCGTCCGCGCGGGCGGTGATCTCGGCGAGGGTCTCCCCTTCGGGGACGCCGTCGCGCCAGATCAGCCAGTCGGGGCGTACGGAACGGATCTCCTCCGGGGTCAGGCCCTCGTAGGCGCCGTAGTCCCACTCCATGAGGGTGTCCCAGGGGGTCGCGCGGTCGCCGAAGCCGGCTAGTTCGCAGGTCTCACGCGCGCGTGCCAGTGGGCTGGTGCGGACCTCCACGCCGGGGAGGCCGTCGAAGGGGGGCCGGTGCAGTCGCTCGCCGAGCACCTTGGCGCCGCGTCGGCCCTCTTCGAGGAGGGGGACGTCGGTCCTGCCGGTGTGCTTCCCGGACAGCGACCATTCCGTCTGTCCGTGCCGGGCCAGCAGGATGCGCGGTGCCATGAGCGACCTTTCCGGGAGAAACGAGAGGCGGGTCACTCCATCATCGCGCACCCTTGAGAAGGGCAACCCGGGGGGCGATCTCTGCGTCTTTGAGGTCCGGGGGCGCCCGAAACAGGGCGCTCACATACGCCGTAAAGTGTTCCGACCGGGCCATCGGGAAGCCGGACCACGGGGCAGCGCACAGAACAGAAGGGGGAGGGCGATCGGATGCCGCAGACCGAGACACCAGGCATCGAGGCGGACCGGCGAAGCCGGCTGCGCTGGTGGACCGAGCTGCCGCTGATCCTCATGGTGTACGCCTCGTACTCGGCGGGCCGGCTGCTCGCCCGGGGTGACACGACGAGTGCCGTGGACCACGGTCTGACGATCCTGCGGATCGAGAAGGTCCTGCACATCAACGCCGAGCACCCGCTCAACCGCCTCTTCACGCGCGAGTCCTGGCTCGGCATCCCGGCGGACTTCTGGTACGCGTCGCTGCACTACCTGATCACGCCCGCGATCCTCATCTGGCTGTTCAGGTCGCGCTCCCAGGTCTACCGCGCGGCCCGCACCTGGCTGATGACGTCCACGTTCATCGGCCTGATCGGCTTCACCCTGCTCCCGACCTGCCCGCCCCGGCTGCTCTCCCCGGACTACGGCTTCGTCGACACGATGGCCAAGTACAGCTCGTACGGCTGGTGGGGCGGCGACGCGAGCGCGCCGCGCGGCCTCGGCGGCATGACGAACCAGTACGCGGCGATGCCGAGCCTGCACTGCGGCTGGGCGCTGTGGTGCGGTGTGATGCTCTGGCGCTACGGCGGGACCCGGCTGACCAAGGTCGTCGGGGTCGCCTATCCGCTGCTGACGGCGATCGTCGTCATGGGCACGGCGAACCACTACCTCCTCGACGCGGTCGCGGGTGTGGTCGTGATGGGGCTCGGGTTCCTGCTGGCGCCGCAGGTGATGAAGGCGGCGGACCGGCTCAGGGCGCGGTTCGAGGGGCGCGGATCGCTGGTCGCGGCCCGCTCGCGTGACACCGCTGGGGATGCTTCCCGCAATGCGTCCCGTGACGCCTCTCGTGGCTCAGAAACCTCAATTGTCAGTGGCGGATGCCAGACTTCGCCGGGTGAGCGAATTCCACGGCAGCGCGAGTCACAGCTCGGTACCGGAGCCGAGCCGGGTGCCTCCCCCACGGACGCGGGGGACGGCGCTCCGGCACCGGCTCGCTGAGCTGCGGGGCCCGGACGTCCCGGCCAAGGCGCTGGACGCGCGCGCCCTCGCGGCGCTGGCCGCGAACCCGGGCTGCAAGCGGCGGGCGATCCTGGACGGCGCGGGGGTGAACAAGGCGGTGCTGGCCGACGCGCTCGGCTCGCCGTCGTCCTTCGGGCAGTCCCAGTTCGCCTTCATGCGGGGCAACGCGTTCGAGGCCCGGGTCAAGGCGGACGGCGGCGCGGAGCTGCTGCGGCTGGTGCACGAGAAGCTGGACCCGGGGGCCGAGCCGCCGACCCGCGCGCGGGTGCCCAAGCTGGCGGCGATCGGCCCCGAGGGGCGCGCGGCCCGTACGGCGCTGGCGCTGCGCGAGGCCACCGAGGCCGCCGCCTGGACGCTGCTCGACCACCCGATGCTCGCCCTCGACGTGGCGGGGTCGCCCGCGTTCCTGGAGCCGGACGCGGTCGTCGTGCACCCGGACGGCAGTTGGACGGTCGTGGAGATCAAGTCCTTCCCGATGCTGGACGGTTCGGCGGACCCGGCGAAGGTGGGCGCGGCGGCCCGCCAGTCGGCGGTGTACGTGCTGGCGCTGGAGGAGGTCGCGGCCAAGCTGGATCCCGCTCCCCGGGTCCGCCACCGCATCCTCCTGGTCTGCCCGAAGGACTTCTCGAACCTGCCCACCGCGTCCGCCGTCGACGTCCGCAAGCAACGCGCGGTCACGGGACGCCAGTTGGCGCGCCTCACCCGCATCGAGGACATCGCCGACACCCTCCCCGAGGGCACCTGCTTCGCCCCCGACCGCCCCGCCGCCGAGCTGACCGCCGCCGTCGAGTCGGTCCCCGCGGCCTACGCCCCCGAGTGCCTGGCCGCCTGCGAGCTGGCCTTCCACTGCCGCGACCACTCCCGCACCTCCGGCGCGGTCACCACCCTCGGCCGCTCCCTCCGCGCCGACCTCGGCGACCTGACCACGGTCGACGAGGTCCTGGCGGCGGCCCACGGCGAGTCCGGCGACCCGGACGACCCGACGGTGGCGGCGCTGCGGAGGGCGGCGGAGCTGAGGGCCGAGGCCCTGGAGAACGCGGCGGCACTGAGGGACGCGGCTGCGCTGCGCGGGCAAGTACCGGGAAGCACGGCCGAGTTGCCGATGGAGGCGCTGGGGAGTGCGACGGGTGGTGGGGTGCGGTGACTGTGATCCTGTTCGGCACGGTCGCCGACCCGGCGCGACCCGCGATGACGGCACGTCTGTACGCCGCCGTCGCCGACCCGGCGCGACCCGCGACGACCGCAATCCCACGCGGCACCCTCGCCGCCGCGGCGCGACGCATGATGGCCGCGGGCCCGTGCGCCGTCGCCACCGCCACCGCCACCGCGACACGACACCCGATGACCGCGAACCTGGACGCCGCCGTCGCCGACCCGGCGCGACCCGCGACGGCCGCGCTCCCGTGGGCCGGCGGCGCCGCCATCACGCGACACGGGGTGACCGCGAACCCTTACGCCACCGTCGCCACTTCCTCGCGACCCGCGACGGCCGCGACCCCGGACGCCCCCGTCGCCCCGGCACCGCACCGCCGGCCGACACCTCGCGCCCCGCACACCCCACCCACCCCGCACCACCGGACCCCGCTCCCGGTCGCCCACCCCAAGGGGACCCCGTGTCGCTGATGTCAACTCTCGCCCGGCTGGAGGCAGTTCAGACCGGCCGCGCCCAGCCCGCCGCCACCGTCCTGCACCGGTACCTCTCCGCGCGCCCCCTCGTCCTCGTGCCGCTCACCACCGCCGGTGAGGCCGGGGCGCCCCTCGGTGCGCTCGTCGGTACGGACCGGGACGCGCCGCGGCTGTTCGTCGTACCGCAGCCGCGGGACCGGGACCTCAGGTTCACGTTTCTCGCCGAACTGGCGGACGTGGTCCTGCCGTACATCGACACGTTCGCGGACGACGTGGAGGCCGCCGAGCGGAACGAGACCGATCCGGAGACCGGGAAGCGGGTCAAGGTCGAGGTCGAACTGTGCGCGGACGCACCGCAGTTGATCGTGCCGAGCCGCGCGGGCATCGAGTTGGTACGGCTGCTGGGCCGTTCGATGCGCTTCCGGCGTACGGCCGAGCAGGACCCGGAGACGCCACATCCCGCGCCCCCGCGCGTGCCGTTGCTCGGCCGGTGGCTGACCCACTACGGGGAGCGGGCCCGCGTGCCCGGTTCCTCACTGCTCCTCGCGCTCACCGAGGTGCTCGGCCGGCACTGGGCCACGGGCCAGTCCAGCCTGGAGGACCAGCACTTGGCCGCGCTGCTCGCCTGGATCGACCCGCCGGACGGTGTCTCCGGCGCCGAGGCCGCGCTCGACGCGGAGCTACGGCGGGACGCGCGGGGCCAGTTGGCGTGCCCGCCGGCCGGCCCGGCCACGGACCCGGCGTTCGACAACAAGCTGCTCGCCCCCGCCATCGAGCGCTACGACCGCGCTCGTACCGCCCTGGCCGCCGCCGAGGACGGCCTGGAGGCCGACGACCGGCTCGGTGAACTCACCGCCGCCGAGCGGGAGATCAGGTCCCTCGTCGAGAGCATCACCCGCCCCACCTGGGACGCGGTGTGGCACGGGCTCGACCTGCTGCGGGCGCTGCCGGAGGGCGCGCACGCCGTCGACCGGTGGACCCGGGACCGCTGGTCGTTCACCGGCCACCGGGACCGGATCGTCGCTGGTGAGCCCCCGCAGCCGCGCCGCGACGACGCGGTCACCGCGGCCAACAAGCTGGCCACGCGCGAGCGCGAACAGGCCCGGCTGGATGCCCAGGAGGCCCTGGACGACCCGCTGGTGATGGCCGGGCGGCGGCTCGCCGGGGAGGCGTTCGCGGGCGAGGTCATCGATGTCGTCATGGCGTACAGCGAGGGCAAGAGCCCCCGCCCGCGCCCGCTGGTGACCGTGCGCACGGACGACCGGCCGCACCTCGGGGAGCGGATGAAGGTGTTCCGGTCGCTGGGTGGGAAGCCGCAGTCGGCGGAGTTCGTGGACCGCGAGGAGGAGGGCGCCCTCGTCGTCCTCCGGGTCGTCGACAAGATGGGACGCGGCAAGGAGCCGGAGACCGGTTCGCTGCCGGAGAAGGGCGACCGGATCTGCTTCACGCTGTTCGAGCACGAGCAGCGGGGCGGCGCGAAGCTGCCCGACCAGGAGGAGACGCCGTGGACGCACGGCGGCCCGCCGGGTGAGGAGAGCGCCGTGCAGGAGGCCGCCGACCCGGTGACCGAGGAGGACGTCCTGTGAGCGCCGACACCGTCTTCGACCCCGGTGCCGAGGCCGGCCGCGCGACCGACGCGATCCTCCGCGACACCCTGCACGGCACCGCGCGCGGTGTCGTCGTCGACTCCCCGCCGGGCGCCGGCAAGTCCACGCTCGTCGTCCGCGCCGCGCTCGAACTGGCCGACGCCGGGCGCCCGTTGATGGTGATCGCGCAGACCAACGCGCAGGTCGACGACCTCGTCCTCCGGCTCGCCGAGAAGAACGGCGAGCTGCCGGTCGGCCGCCTCCACAGCAGCGACGCCGACCCGTACGACAAGGCACTGGACGACCTGCCGAACGTACGGAAGTCGGCCAAGGCGGGCGAGCTGGCCGGGCTCCCGGTCGTCATCTCCACGGCGGCGAAGTGGGCGCACGTCAAGGTGGACGAGCCGTGGCGGCACGCGATCGTCGACGAGGCGTACCAGATGCGCTCGGACTCGCTGCTGGCCGTCGCCGGGCTGTTCGAGCGGGCGCTGTTCGTGGGCGACCCGGGCCAGTTGGACCCGTTCGCGATCGTCGGAGCGGAGCAGTGGGCGGGCCTGTCGTACGACCCCTCGTCCTCGGCGGTGACGACCCTGCTCGCCCACAACCCCGAACTGCCGCAGCACCGCCTGCCGGTGTCGTGGCGGCTCCCGGCATCGGCGGCCCCTCTGGTCTCGGACGCGTTCTACCCGTACACCCGCTTCCGCAGCGGCACGGGCCACGGCGACCGGCGGCTCAACTTCGGTGTCCCGTCGGACGGTTCGGGCCCGGACCGGGTGATCGACGAGGCCGCGGAGTCGGGCTGGGGCCTGCTGGAACTGCCGGCCCGCCACACCCCTCGTACGGACCCGGAGGCGGTGCGGGCGGTGGCGACGGTCGTACGACGCCTGCTGGACCGGGGCGGCGCGGCCACGTCGGAGCGCTCACCCGACCCCACTCCCCTGACCGCCGACCGCATCGCGGTGGGCACCGCGCACCGGGACCAGGCGGCGGCGATCCGGGCGGCGCTGGGCGAGTTGGGCGTCACGGACGTGACGGTGGACACGGCGAACCGGCTCCAGGGCCGGGAGTTCGACGTCACGGTGGTCCTCCACCCCCTCTCCGGCCGCCCCGACGCCACGGCCTTCCACCTGGAGACGGGCCGGCTGTGCGTCCTGGCCTCCCGACACCGGCACGCGTGCATCGTGGTCTGCCGGGCGGGGGTCAGTGAGTTGCTGGACGACCACCCGTCTACGGAGCCGGTGCAGCTGGGGGTGACGGTGAAGTTCCCCGACGGGTGGGAGGCTAACCACGCGGTGCTGGCGCATCTCGCGGAACACCGGGTGGTGTGGAGACCGTGACCGGGTCGCCGGTCTGAACGCCGGGGGTCCTGGCGGGCGGAACCGGTGCTGCGACGCCGGCCGGGTGGGAGACGAATCACACCGTGCAGGCACACCTGTCCGAACACCGGGTGGCGCGAGACCTTGACCTGCGACTCCTCGCGGTTCGGTCCGGGGGTGATGAATACCGGGGCGGGCGGCTGGGCATCCAATCATGCGGTGCGGGATCGGTGCCTCGGGAGTATGCCCGGGGCCCCTTGCGCCGCCGGGGGACAATGGACGGTGGTCCGCTCATGAGGCGGGTCATCCACGACGTACGAGGAGGAGAAGACATGGCGGAGCACACGCCGCGTCGCAACGAATCGCGGCTACGCCCCGCACCCCTGCTCTTCGAGCCCGCACAGGCGGCCGAGGACCCGGAGCACTTCTTCGACCTGGAGTCGATGGACGATCCCCGCGCGCTGCTGGCCCGCGCGACGGAACTGACCCACGCGTTCCGCGCCGCGACCGACCGCGCGGTGGAGTTCCAGGCGATCGCGGCGGCCCAACTCGCCGACCCACGCCGCTTCGACCGGCTGACCCCGGCGGACATCGCCGAGCGCGCCGAGTGGACCGAGGACTACGCCAAGAAGATGGTCGAGTTCGGCCGGGACCTGCTGCGCGGCACGGAGGGCAGGGACAGCGGGGGCGCCGACCCGGTGTGACCTTGGGGGGCGGGGCTGGGGCGCCGGGAGTTCGGGGGCCGGAGGCCGGAGGCTGGGGGCCGGGAGTTCGGGGGCCGGAGGCTAGGGGCTAGGGGCCGGGAGTTCGGAGGCCGGAGGCCAGAGGCTGGGGGCCGGGAGTTCGGGGGCCGGAGGCTAGGGGCTAGGGGCCGGGAGTTCGGAGGCCGGAGGCCAGAGGCTGGGGGCCGGGAGTTCGGGGGCCGGAGGCTAGGGGCTAGGGGCCGGGAGTTCGGAGGCCGGAGGCCGGAGGCTGGGGGCCGGGAGTTCGGGGGCCGGAGGCTAGGGGCTAGGGGCCGGGAGTTCGGAGGCCGGAGGCCAGAGGCTGGGGGCCGGGAGTTCGGGGGCCGGAGGCTAGGGGCTAGGGGCCGGGAGTCTAGAGACCGGGGGCCGGAGGCTCGTGGGACTGGAACCCGGGGATCGGAAGTTTTCGGGCCGGGGGCCAAGGACTCGGGGGATGGGAGTTCGGGGCCGTCGCCACCGTGATTCCCCCAGGGCCCGGAGGCTCCCGGGACGGGAGCCCGGGGATCGGGAGCCCGGGGCCGGAGGGCCAAGGGATCTGGGTCAACAACTCCTGCGGTGCCCGCAGCTCCTCGCGACGACCCGCAAATCCCGCGACGCCCCACGCCTTCGGCCGCACCCAAAACCCCGGCGGCGGCGCCAACTCCCGCAGCGCGCGCCAACCCCCGCCCCACCCATAACCCCCACCGCGCCCCACAATCCCCTCAGCACCCCCAACCCCCACGACTCCCCCCACCCCACCCGCCCCCAGAAAGAACTTCTGGCATATGCCGGTCGGGCAAGATACTCCCTCCCGCCCCCTCCTGTCCCGATTTCCGGCAACCCTCAGAGAGCGGACGCTCACGGCCGGTAGACCTGGGGGACATGAGCCGCACACAGGACGAGCCCTTCGCCGACCGCTTCGACATCTCGGGTGTCACCTCGGACGGTGCCGCCTGGCTTGCCTCGGCAGGAACGTATCCGCGTAGCACTCTCGCCCTCTGGAGGGAGCGGCCGGACGCCCCGGTCGTCCTGCCCTGCGGGTCCGCCTTCGATGTGGTGAGCGCCCCGGTGGTCTTCGGGCGGCGCATGGTCGACCGCCTGTGGGACGAGGGGCCGGGTTCGGGGCCCGTAGCGACGTATCGGGGGCGGATGCTCCTGTTCGCCGGCCCGGGTACCGCTCAGCGGCTGCCGTCGCTGATGGGGTGGGAGGAGTGGGGCGCACACCCCGGGGAGCACAGCCGTACGGGGTCCGTCCCGCCCTTGCTGTGTCACGGCAGGGGCGACGCGGTGACCGTCCCGGCGCTGGCCGGCGGGGCGGCGCCGGCCCCGTTCGACTCGCGCTGGCTGGTCGCTCCGGACACCCGTCGGCCCTGGCTTCCCGGCGCCGAAATCCTGCTCTGGGCGGCCGTGCGGGCGGCCCGCGCGACCGTGCGGATATCGATTTTTCCTCCCCCGGATCAGGATGCTAAGGTCTACGACGTCAGCAGGCGCCGCTAGCTCAGTTGGTTAGAGCAGCTGACTCTTAATCAGCGGGTCCGGGGTTCGAGTCCCTGGCGGCGCACCTGTGAAGGGCCCCTCGCGAGAGCGAGGGGCCCTTCGACGTACCCGGCGTTCGGGAGGGGATCAGCCTCCCGCTCCGGTCGGCTCCCCCGGCGTGATGGTCACCGTCCACGCCCCCGAAACCGTCCGCCCCTCCACCTCCACCTTCACGTTGTCGCCGGGCACGGTGAAGCTCTCGCCGAGGGAGACCGGGGCGTCGGCGAGGGGCGGGTAGACCGAAGTCTCCCAGCAGGCCTCGGTGTGCGGGTGGGCGTCGACGACCTCGATCGGGCCGTTCCCGGAAGGCGCGCCGCCGCGTACCCGGTACACGAGGACGCCCTGTTTGCAGGCCGTGCTGTCGTTGCCGACGGAGCTGCGCGCCTCGAAGGCCAGCGCGCTGTCGGTTCCGGTGCGCACGACCGCCAGTTTGACCCCCAGGCCGAGACCGAAGGCCGGTGATCCCGCGGTGCTGCCCGCCGGGGAGGTACCCGGCCCGGCGGCCACCGGTTCCAGGGTCAGCCGTTTCGGCGCGGTGCCCCGTACGCACACCACCTGGCGCGGATCCAGCCAGCCCAGCTTCCACTTGTGCCAGGCGAACAGGTCCGGGGAGAGCCCGAACTGACTGCCCATCAGATCCCAGTCGCCGACATAGGTGTCCCAGTCGCCCTTGCCGTCCACCGGCCGGTGGTAGAGGTCGGGGAGGTCGAAGACGTGGCCGGTCTCGTGGGCGAGGACGAGCCGGTCCGGCGGGTGCTTCTCGAAGACCGTCACGACCCGCCGGACGTCCGTGCCGTCGGCCCGCAGCGGGGTGTCCAGGTTGACGACCTTCGTCGCGTCCGAGTCCACGCCGGGCGCGTCCGGATCGGCCACGAAGTAGACGATGCCGTAGCGCGAGAAGTCGACCTGGGGGTCGGCGGCGGCGAGCGCGTCGCGGAGGTACGCGGCGCGGTTCACCGGGTTCCAGTCGCGCTGTATGGCGTACGACGTCGACGGGTGCGGCATGCGGATCCAGTTCCGCAGCGGGTGCGGGCGGAGCGTGAACCTGCCGTAGGAGGCGCGCTCGTAGAAGCGGGTGGTGGCCGGGAAGTGGTCGGCGGCGAGTTCGGCGGGGGTGGTCCGCGGGGTCGCGTCGGGGAAGGAGAGGAAGATCATCACTGCGTCGAGCGCGCGGGTGGGGCGCGGGTAGGCGGTGTTCCAGGTGTCGAGGCCCTCGGAGTGGTGGGCGTCGGTGCGCTTGAGGGCACAGGGTGTGGTCGAGAACGGCTCGGCGACCGACTGGCTGGACATGATCGAGGTCGCGGCGAGCGCGGACATCGTGGTGAACACGGCGGCGGTGCCGCGCAGTCCGGGCCGGGTGCGCCACTGGGCGAGCCCCTTGAGCGCCGTACGGGAGAGCCCCTTGAGGGGGAGCTGACACGGCACGTTGGACCTCCGGGAGCGGGTTCGCGGGACACCGACACCCAGCCTGTGATGGTTTGTTGGGGTACGCCCTGTTTATCTGCACCAGATGAGTGAGGGGGTGGCCGGGACACGCCCGGGCCGACATCCGGAAACACTCACGGAACGTCACATGTGGTCGGCCATTTGAAGAACCCGTCCAGGTGCGGGCGGAAACGATCTGCCGGAACCGGCCGTTGTTCCGGGACACTGGACAGTGGCTGGAAGGGCCGGGGGCCAACCTCTATGATCGGCACACTTTCCTGCACGGACACGGCACGGCGGCCCCCCACCCGGTCGGCCATCCCGACGAGACCCATCCGAAGATCGAGTGCACTGCGGGAGCGAGCGGTGAGCGGAACGTCCGAAGGGCCGGCGCCCGCGGCAGACCTCATCCGGCCAGCCGTCACAGAGAGTAAGGGCGAGGCATCGCCTCGTACCGATGTCCCCGATTCCACCGGGTTCCCGGGTTCCCACGAGCCCCATCCGTCCCCCGGGTCCCTTGAGTCCTTTGAGTCCCTCGAAGGCGGACGCCTCGGTTCCGCCTTCTCCGCGGCTCCCCTCGCGATGGCCGTCGTGGACCGCGACGGTCTGGTCGTCAGCGCGAACGACTCGTTCGGCGCGCTGCTCGGCAAGGCGGGGGCCGCGCTGACCGGGCTGGTCGCGGCCGAGCTGATGGACCTGAAGTCGGACGCGCGCACCTGGGACGCCTATCGCGAGGTGCTGCGCGGCCGGCAGGCCAAGCTGAGCTGCACCCGCCGGGTCAAGCACCCCGACGGGCACGTGCTGTGGGTGCAGGTGACCGTGGCGCCGCTGCCGGCCGAGGAGCACGGTGTGCTGCTGTCGCTCACCGACATCAGCGCCCGCCGTGAACTCCAGGCGCGGCTACGGCACTTGGAGATGCACGACCCGGTGACCCGGCTGCCCAACCGCACCCTGTTCTTCGAGCGGCTCTCGGCCGCGCTGGAGGCGGAGTCGTACGAGCAGGGCGGCACCGGGCGGATCGGCCTGTGCTATCTGGATCTGGACGGCTTCAAGGCGGTCAACGACACGCTCGGCCACCGCGTCGGCGACCGGCTCCTGGCCGCCGTGGCGGAACGGCTGACGCGGTGCGCCGACGAGGCGGGTTACGCGCGGGCGAGTTCGCCGCTGGTGGCTCGGCTGGGCGGGGACGAGTTCGCGCTGCTCGTCGAGGACTCGACCGGGACCGACCAACTGGCCGAACTCGCCGAGTCGGCACTGAAGGCCCTGCAGGCGCCGTTCGACCTGTCCGGGCAGCGGCTGTCGCTGTCGGCGTCGATCGGTGTGGTCGAGCGGCACGCGTCCGGTACGACGGCCACCGGACTGATGCAGGCCGCCGACACGACGCTGTACTGGGCGAAGGCGGACGGCAAGTCCCGCTGGACGCTGTTCGATCCGGAGCGCAACGCGCACCGCATGACCCGCCAGGCGCTGGCCTCCACGCTCCGTCCGGCCATCGAGCGGGGTGAATTCACCCTGGAGTACCAGCCGTTGGTGGGCATGGAGAACGGACGACTGCGCGGCGTCGAGGCGTTGGTGCGCTGGAACCATCCGCAGTTCGGCATGCTGACGCCGAATCGGTTCATCGGACTGGCCGAGGAGGACGGCTCGATCGTGCAGCTCGGCCACTGGGTCCTGGTCACCGCCTGCCGCCAGGCCCGGCGCTGGCAGCTGGACCACCCGGACGAGCCGCCGATCTTCGTGAGCGTCAACGTGGCCGTACGGCAGGTGTGGGACTCGGACCTGGTCGCGGACGTCGCGGAGACGCTGGCCGAGACCGGACTGGACCCGCGGCTGCTGCAGTTGGAGCTGACGGAGTCGGCAGTGATGGGGTCGGCGGGGCGGCCGTTGCAGACGCTTCAGGCGCTGAGCGACATGGGGGTGCACATCGCCATCGACGACTTCGGCACCGGCTACTCGAACCTGGCGTACCTGAGCCGGCTCCCGGTCTCCGTGCTGAAGCTGGACGGGTCCTTCGTGCGGGGCTTCCAGTACGAGGGCGAGGGCGTCCCGCCGAACCCGGCGGACGAGGTCATCGTCGAGGCGATGATCCAACTCGCCCACCGGCTGGGCCTGTCGGTGACCGCCGAGTGCGTGGAGACCTCGGCACAGGCCGCCCGGCTGCGCCGGATCGGCTGCGACACCGGACAGGGGTGGCTGTACTCCCGTCCGGTGGCGCCGGATCGTATCTCCGAGCTGCTGGGCACGAAGGCCTGCAATCAGGCTTCCTGATCGGCCGTCAACCCATAGGCGTCGGCGATCAGTTCGTACGAGCGCAGGCGCAGGTCGCCGTTGTGGGCGTGGGACGTGAGCATCAACTCGTCGGCGCCGGTGCGCTTCTGGAGGTCGTCGAGTCCGGCGCGGACCTCGTCGACGGTGCCGTGGATGACGTTGGCGTTCCAGGAGGTGATGAACTCCCGCTCCATGGGGCTGAATTCGTACGCCTCGGCCTCTTCCGGGGTGGGCACGAGTCCGGGGCGGCCGGTGCGCAGCCGGACCATGTTGAGGGCGGCGGCCAGCACCTGGCGGCGGGCCTCCTTCTCGTCGTCGGTGGCCAGGGCGGAGACACCGATCAGGGCGTACGGCGCGTCGAGCAGCGCGCTCGGACGGAACGACTCGCGGTAGAGGTCCAGGGCCGGGATCGTGTTCTGCGCGGAGAAGTGGTGGGCGAACGCGAACGGCAGGCCGAGCATGCCGGCCAGGCGGGCGCTGAAGCCGGAGGAGCCGAGCAGCCAGATCGGCGGGCGGTGGGGGGACTGGACACCGCCGGGCGAGGTCGACTGGATCGGGCCGGGGACCGCGTGGATGCGGGCGTAGGGGTGGCCGGAGGGGAAGTCGTCGTCCAAGAAGCGGGTGAGTTCGGCCAGTTGCTCGGGGAAGTCGTCGGCGCCCTCGTTCAGGCGGTCGGCGCGGCGCAGGGCGGCGGCGGTGGCGCCGTCGGTGCCGGGGGCGCGGCCGAGGCCCAGGTCGACGCGGCCCGGGGCGAGCGCCTCCAGGGTGCCGAACTGTTCCGCGATGACGAGTGGGGCGTGGTTCGGGAGCATGACGCCGCCCGAGCCGAGGCGGATGCGGTCCGTGTGCGCGGCGAGGTGGGCCAGGATCACGGCGGGCGAGGAGGAGGCGACGCCCGGCATCGAGTGGTGCTCGGCGACCCAGTAGCGGTGGAAGCCGCGCGACTCGGCGAGCTTGGCGATCTTCACGCTGGTGCCGAGCGCCTCCGTGGCGGTGCGGCCGGCGCCGACGGTCACCAGGTCCAGTACGGAGAGGGGGACGGGGGCGGTGCCCTGTGCCGTGCCCCGGATCTCGTCGTCTGCCGCCACGGTGGGTGCCTCCTGTTGTGAGCTGTGCGGTGTCCTTCCCCGCTCCTTCCCGGCGTAACAGGAGGCTGTCTCCGCTTTATTCCCGGAGGGAAGGCTCGCGGCAGGTGGGGGGCACGGGGGGTGTTCTCGGGGAATGTGACACTCGGGGCCCCGAGTGTCACATTCCCCGAGAACACCCCCCGCCCCGGCCCGGCTTGTTCAGCCGGCTTGCACGAGCGGCTCCTTGGTGAACAGGATGCCCAGATCAGGCGCGTTGACCTTGCGGTCCGCCAGGCGCAGGGCCTCCCAGACCGTGACCTGGTTGGCCGTGAGGACCGGCTTGCCGAGTTCCTTCTCCAGGTCGGGAATGTGGGCCGCCGTGTGCAGGGCGGTGTCCGGGAGGAGGACCGCCTCGATGTCCGGGCCGTCCACCGCGCGGGCCAGGGCGAGCACGTCGTCGTAGCCCCAGGTGCCGACCTCGGCGGCGGTGATGATGCCGGAGGCGCGCACCACGGCCGGTTCCACTCCCCCGGCGCGCAGGAAGTCCGCGAACAGGTTCGCCACGTCCTCCGGGTACGTCGCCCCTACGGCCACCCGGCGCACCCCCAGTTCCCTCGCCGCGTGGACGAAGGCGAAGGACGTCGACGACGCCGGGAGGCCCGCCGCCCGGGCCAGGGCGCGGATCTGGTCGTGGCCGCCCTCCCAGCCGTAGACGAAACTGCCGCTGGTGCAGGCCCAGACGACGGCTTCGGCGCCGGACAGGCGGAGTTGTTCGACGCCCGCCGTGAGGCGCTCGGGGGAGCCCATCTCCAGGAGCGCGTCCACGCGGTGCGCGTCCTCGCCGATGTCCGTGTGGACCACGTCGAGGCGGACGTCGCTGCCGAGGAGCTGTTCCATGCGCGGGTAGTCGTCCTCGGCGGAGTGGCCCGGGTAGAGGAATCCGAGTGCGGTCATGACCAGCCTTCCTGGTGTTCTTCCGGCAGTACCGGCCCCCGGCGGCGGGCGGACTCGTCCAGCAGCGCCTGATAGGGGCCCACGGCACGCGTACCCAGTCGGCGCAGGGCTGCCCACATCGTGACCTGGTTGGCCGATATCACCGGTATGCGCAGTTCCGCCTCCAGCTGGGGGATCACGTCGTACGTCGGGAGGTTGGTGCAGCTGATGAAGAGCGCGTCGGCCGCGCCCTTGACGGCCTGGTGGGCCATGTCGACGACGTCGCGGTACGGCACCTTCCAGATGTGCCGGGTCAGGCCCATGAAGGCGCGGCCGGTGACCTCGACGCCGGCCTCGGCGAGGTACTCCTCCAGAGACTGGGTGACGGACACCGTGTACGGCGTGACCAGGGCGATGCGGCGGGCGCCCAGTTCGGTGAGGGCGGCCAGCAGGGCGCCCGAGGTGGTCAGGGACGGCACCTCGCCGGCCCGGGTCATCGCCTCGCACATCGCCCGCTCCCCGGCGACCCCGCCGACGAAGCTCCCGGAGGTACAGGCGTACGCGACGACCTCGGGGGCGACCGCGTTCAGCGTGCGGACCGCGTCGTGCAGCGTCTCGTGCTCGCTGACGAGCCGCGCCAGGTCGAGGCTCACCTCGACGGGCACGAACGGCGTCCGCGTGAGATGCAGCGAGATGTCGTCGGGGACCCAGCGCCACAACTCGCGGTCCAGCGCGAAGTCGAAGGGGGCGACGACACCGACACCGCGCTGCGGGCGGGGTCCGCCCAGGAAGGAAACATGCATGGCTACACCGGCCTCACCAAGAGAAACGGGTGACAACGGTCCGTGCGGGCGTCCGTGTTGACGAAGGTAGGTTCGAGTGCGAGCGTGGTCAATCCGTGCATGTCAGACGGCCGCGCCCGGTGCTTCCCGCCGTGCTTCACGCTGTACCTCCCGCGAGAAACGGCTTCGCATGACCGCAACTCCCGCTGCCCTGCCCACCCTTCTCGTCCTGGACGCCGACCCGCTGCCCCGGCTCGGCAAGCTCACCGGGCGGGTGCGCGTCGCGCACGCCGACGCGTCGACGCTCGCTGATCAACTGCCGTCCGCCGACGTCCTGTTGGTGTGGGACTTCGCCTCGCACGCGGTACGCGCCGCCTGGCCCGGCGAGGGTCCCCGGCCGCGCTGGGTGCACACGGCCAGCGCGGGCGTGGACCACCTCATGTGCCCCGAACTCGCCGCCTCCGACACGGTGGTGACGAACGCGCGAGGTGTCTTCGACCAGCCGATCGCCGAGTACGTCGCCGCCCTCGTCCTCGCGATGGCCAAGGACCTGCCCAGGACGCTGGAGCTCCAGCGGGAGCGGACCTGGCGGCACCGCGAGGCGCAGCGGGTGGCCGGAACGCGTGCCTGTGTGGTCGGCTCCGGGCCGATCGGGCGGGCGATCGTCCGCACGCTCAAGGCACTTGGGGTGACGACCGCGCTCGTCGGCCGCACCCCGCGCACCGGTATCCACGGCCCCGGCGAACTCGACCGGCTGATGGCGCGCGCGGACTGGGTGATCTCGGCGGCCCCGCTCACCGACGACACGCGGGGCATGTTCGACGCCCGTCGCTTCGGCTGCATGCAGCCCTCGGCGCGCTTCATCAACGTGGGGCGGGGCCAACTCGTCGTGGAGAGCGCACTCGCGGAGGCCCTCACCAAGCACTGGATCGCGGGCGCCGCGCTGGACGTCTTCGAGGCCGAACCCCTCACCCCCGACAGCCCGTTGTGGCAGGTCCCGGGGTTGATCGTCTCCCCGCACATGAGCGGCGACACGGTCGGCTGGCGGGACGAACTCGGCACGCAGTTCGTGGCGGCGTACGAGAGATGGGAGGCGGGCAAGCCGCTGCCGAACGTGGTCGACAAGAAGCGTGGGTACGTACCGGGGCACTGAACTCCCCACTCTGGAGGGCCGGATGACGACCGAACTCACCGAGCTGACCGCCGTGGAACTCCTCGACGGCTACCGCAGAAGGGAGTTCAGTCCCGTGGACGCGACCCGCGCCACCCTCGATCGGGCCGAGGAGATCCAGCCCGTCGTGAACGCGTTCGTACGGCTCGACGCGGACGGCGCGTTGGCGTCGGCGGCCGAATCGGCGGAACGCTGGCGGCGCGGGGAACCGGCCGGACTCCTCGACGGGGTGCCGGTCACCGTGAAGGACATCCTGCTCCAGCGCGGCACACCGACCCTGCGCGGCTCCAAGACCATCGCCGAGCAGGGCGGTTGGGACGAGGACGCGCCCTCGGTGGCCCGGCTCCGCGAGCACGGCGCGGTGTTCATCGGCAAGACGACGACCCCCGAGTTCGGCTGGAAGGGCGTCACGGACTCCCCGCTGTCCGGGATCACCCGGAATCCGCACGACCCCTCGCGCACGGCGGGTGGTTCAAGTGGCGGGAGCGCGGCGGCCGTCGCCCTCGGCGCAGGCCCGCTGTCGCTCGGCACGGACGGCGGCGGCAGTGTCCGTATCCCGGCGTCCTTCTGCGGGATCTTCGGGCTGAAGCCGACGTACGGCAGGGTGCCGCTGTACCCGGCGAGCGCGTTCGGCACGCTGTCGCACGTCGGTCCGATGACCCGGGACGCGGCGGACGCGGCGCTGCTGCTGGACGTGATCGGCGTACCGGACGCCCGCGACTGGTCGGGCCTCGACCGCCCGCCCACCTCCTTCACGGAGACGCTCGCGGACGGCATACAGGGCCTGCGGATCGCGTACTCCCCGTCCCTCGGCGGCCAGGTCGCGGTGCGTCCGACGGTCGCGGCGGCGGTACGGCGGGGCGTGGAGCGGCTGGCCGCGCTCGGCGCGTACGTCGAGGAGACCGACCCCGACTTCAGCGACCCGGTGGACGCCTTCCACACCCTGTGGTTCAGCGGCGCGGCCCGGCTGACGCAGAAACTCGCGCCGCGGCAACGGGAGTTGCTCGACCCGGGGCTGCGGGAGATCTGCGCGACGGGAGCGGGTTTCTCGGCGCTGGACTATCTGGCGGCGGTGGACGCCCGCATGGAACTCGGCCGCAGGATGGGCCTGTTCCACGAGCGGTACGACCTCCTCGTCACGCCGACGCTGCCCATTACCGCGTTCGAAGCGGGAGTTGAGGTCCCCAAGGGATCCGGGTACCGCCGCTGGACGGGCTGGACGCCGTTCACGTACCCCTTCAATCTGACGCAGCAGCCCGCCGCCACCGTCCCGGTGGGGAAGGACGGCGACGGGCTGCCGGTCGGGTTGCAGATCGTGGGGGCGCGGCACCGGGACGATCTGGTGCTGCGCGCGGCGCACGCGTTGTTCGGCGCCGGGGTCTCCGGGGTCAGGCCCGCCGGAAGCTGAGGCTCTCCCCCGCCGCCCCCGAGCGCCACAGGTCGTTGCAGGCCTCCGCCATCTCCGGCAGCCCCTCGACCACCTCACCCCAGACGATCCCGGGGACCCAGCCCACATCGCCGTTGAGGAGGAGGTTGTTGCGTTCGTAGAAGAGGGCCAGGTCGACGACCGTCGTGCCGGCGCGGACCTCGCGGTCGTAGCCGTAGGCCTTCGTGCCGAGTTCCGTGCCGGCGAAGGCGAAATAGCAGAGATCGCCCGGTATAGGGGTGACTGTGGGGTTCTCCAGCGGGGGTTCCGTTTCCGCGAAGGGCGGGAAAAGGGCGTAGATCTCGTTGCGGGCGTACTTGGCGTGGTAGACGTCGCCGACGAGCGGGAGTGCGTCCCAGATCGCCGCGCAGGTCAGCGGGGCGCGTTCCACCAGCAGTTTTGCCCGGCAGTGGACGTTCCGCTTTGCGAGTGAGACCTCGATGAAGTGATCCGTCATGCCTTCCAGGGTGCATAACCCGAGGGCGGTCGGGTAGCTGCGCGCCCATGGCTCCACCAATTGGGAACGACAGACACACATCCGGTCACACGCCGGGTCACACCCGTCGGGCACTGCTCGCCGGGGTGGCGGCGGCAGGTGCGCTGGGCGCGGCCGGCTGCAGCCGTGTGGCCACCGCGTCGACCACGAGCGGCGGTGAACTGCTCGACCGGCTGAAGGCGCAGGGCGTCGTACGGTTGGGGATCGCGGGTGAGATCCCGTTCGGGTACATCGACAGGGACGGTCAACTCACCGGTGAAGCACCGAAGTTGGCGGAAGCGATCTTCAAGCGGCTCGGCGTCGACAAGGTGCAGCCCGTGCCCACCGAGTTCGGCTCGCTCATACCCGGCCTGAACTCGCAGCAGTTCGACGTCGTGGCCGCCGGGATGTACGTGACCCCGGAACGCTGCGCGCAGGTCATCTTCGCCGACCCGGACTACCAGGTGCTGGACTCGTTCGTCGTCCGCAAGGGCAACCCGAAGGGGCTGCACACCTACAAGGACGTCGTCGCGAAGAAGGCGAAGTTCGCCACCGGCACCGGGTACGCGCAGATCCAGCACGCCGTCGACGCCGGGTACGAGCAGAGCGACATCCTGATCGTCCCGGACCAGGTCGCCGGGCTGAACGCCGTAGAAGCGGGGCGTGTTGACGTCTTCGCCGGTACGGCGCTCACCACGCGCGCGGTCGTGAAGAAGTCCGCGAAGGCGGAGTCGACCACGCCCTTCGCGCCGCTCGTCGACGGGAAACCGCGGATCGACGGGGGCGCCTTCGCGTTCCGGCCGACCGAGACGAAGCTGCGCGACGCCTTCGACGTCGAGCTGCACAAGCTCAAGAAGAGCGGGGAGTTGTTCCGGATCCTGCGGCCCTTCGGGTTCAGCAGGGCCGAGATGACGGACCTCACCGCGAAGGAGCTCTGCGGCGGATGACCTCGGGCCTCTGGGAACTCGTCCTCAAGGGGGTCTGGACCACCGTCCAACTCCTCGTCCTCAGCGCACTGTTGGCGACCGCCGTGGCCTTCGTCGTCGGCATCGCCCGTACCCACCGGCTGTGGATCGTCCGCTTCCTCGCCGGTCTCTACACCGAGGTGTTCCGCGGCACCTCCGCCCTCGTCATGATCTTCTGGGTGTTCTTCGTCCTGCCGGTCGCCTTCGGCTGGCAGCTGGTCCCCCTGTGGGCGGGCACGCTCGCCCTCGGTCTGACCTACGGCGCGTACGGCACGGAGATCGTGCGCGGCGCACTGAACGCGGTGGACCCTGCCCAGCAGGAGGGCGGGGTCGCGCTGAGCTTCACGCCCTGGCAGCGGATGCGGCTGATCCTGCTGCCGCAGGCCGTGCCGGAGATGATCCCGCCCTTCTGCAACCTGCTGATCGAACTGCTCAAGGGCACCGCCCTGGTCTCGGTCATGGGCATGGGCGATCTCACCTTCAGCGCCAACCTGGTGCGGCTCGCGCTCCAGCAGAGCGCGGAGATCTACACGTACATCCTGCTGATCTACTTCGTGATCGCCTTCACGCTCACCCGGCTGATGCGCGGACTGGAGAAGAAGCTGAAGGCGGGGATCGGCAAGGGGCCCGCGAGCACCGAGTCCCAGCGGGTCCAGACCGTGAGTGCCGGAGGTGGGGTCTCATGAAGTGGGACTGGAACGCCGTGAGCGACTTCATGCCGTACTTCTGGGACGGCCTGAAAGTCACCCTGCGGATCCTGCTCCTGGGGTCGCTGATCTCGTTCGTCCTGGGGCTGGTGTGGGCGCTGCTGATGCGGGCGCCGACTCGCTGGGTGCGCTGGCCGGTCGGGGTCGTCACCGAGTTCGTGCGGGACACCCCGCTGCTGGTGCAACTGTTCTTCCTGTTCTACGTGTTGCCGGAATGGGGCCTGACCTTCTCCGCGCTGACCACCGGTGTCTTCGCGATCGGGCTGCACTACTCGACGTACACGATGCAGGTCTACCGCGCGGGCATCGAGGCGGTGCCCGTCGGCCAGTGGGAGGCGGCGACCGCGCTGAACCTGCCGGTGCGCCGGACCTGGACGGCCGTGATCCTGCCGCAGGCGATCCGCCGGGTGATCCCGGCGCTGGGCAACTACGTGATCGCGATGCTCAAGGACACCCCGATCCTGATGGTGATCACGGTGCTCGAACTGATGGGCCGGGCCCGGCTGTTCTCCCAGGATCACTACCAGTTCACCGAGCCCATCACGGTGATCGGTGTGGCCTTCATCCTCATCTCCTGTCCCGCCTCCCTGCTGATCCGAGCCCTGGAGCGACGCCTTGTCCGCTGACACGCCCCTGACGAAGGAACCCGACACCAACGCCAACCCCCCGGTGGACGGAAGCGAGTTGATCCGCCTGGACCATGTGACGAAGCGCTTCGGGTCCAACACCGTGCTCGACGACCTCGACTTCTCCGTGGAGTCCGGCAAGCACGTCACCCTGATCGGTCCCTCCGGGTCGGGCAAGACCACGATCCTGCGGCTGCTGATGACCCTCACCGAGCCGGACGAGGGCACGATCACCGTCGACGGGGAGCAGCTCTACCCCGCGCCCGAGAAGCGGATCCGGGAGATCCGCAAGAAGATCGGGATGGTGTTCCAGCAGTTCAACCTGTTCCCGAACATGACCGTGCTGCGCAATGTCACCGAGGCGCCGGTCACCGTCCTGGGCCTGCCCAAGGACGAGGCGGAGGCGCGCGCCCTGGAACTGCTCGACCTGGTCGGCCTCGCCGACAAGGCCGGCGCCCGCCCGACCCAGCTCTCCGGCGGCCAGCAGCAGCGCGTCGCGATCGCGCGGGCGCTGGCGATGCGGCCGCGGGTGCTGCTCCTCGACGAGGTGACCTCCGCGCTCGACCCGGAACTGGTCGCGGGCGTCCTCGACGTCCTGCGGGACATCGCCCGCACCACCGACATCACCATGCTCTGTGTGACACACGAGATGAATTTCGCCCGGGATATTTCAGACCAAGTCCTGATGTTCGACGCGGGCAGGGTCATCGAATCCGGCCCGCCGGAGCAGATCTTCGGCGATCCGGAACAAGAACGGACCCGGGAATTCCTCGGCGCCATTCTTTGACATTTATTCAATTACGACACGTGAGCAATCGAACACCCAAGGTCCACGTCACGGGGAATGACAAAGGCATATGCCAAAGGATTCGCGCCGCAGTTCGGAGGCCATAAGGAAGGCCACAATCTCGCCAACAGCCGCTCCACATCGGCCGTTTGACAGCTATCGTGGAGGGGATTCGCTGTCCGGTATCACGGCCCAAAAAGCGAGCGCAGGGAGAAACACCGTGGCGCTGATGCACGAGCCGACCGCTCCCTACCACTCGGTACAGGACGCACTGCGCATCCTGGAGACAGTCGCCGGACACTCCACCGGCGTCACGGACACCGAACTCGCCCGCCGCACCGGCCTCGGCACCGAGCGCCTGACGATACTGCTGCGGACCCTGCGCCGCGAGGGCTACGTCGAGCAGCTCACCGACGGCGCCTACATCACCGGCGAGGCCCTGAGCCGGCTCGGCTCCGCGGCCGGCCGGGAGCAGGCGGTGCGCGAGCAGATCCAGCGGACCCTGGACCGGCTGCGCGACTGTCTGGGCGCGGCGGTCTACGTCAGCCGGTACGTCGACGGCGAGGTCACGATCACCCAGTACGCGGCCGGGCCCACCACTCCGGCGGTCAACGAGTGGGTCGACTTCCGCGTCTCCGCGCACGCGACCGCGCTCGGCAAGAGCCTGCTGGGCCAGCTCGACCACAACGGCCGGCGCGACCATCTCTCCCGGCACAAGATGGCCCGCCTCACCTCGCGCACGATCACCAGCGACCGGCTGCTGCTCTCCCGCCTGGAGACCCAGCCGCCGACCGTCCCCCACCTCGACCTCCAGGAGTACGCGGTGGGCACGGTCTGCGCGGCGGTCCCGATCACGGCCGGCGCCTCGGTCGGCTGCCTGGCCCTCTCCCTCCCGGTCGAGCACGCCCACCGCCTGCGCCAGGCGGCGGACACGCTGAACCGCGAGGCGGGCCCGGTACTGCTCTCCCTGGCCATCTGACGGCTGCCGCGACCCTGGTCCGAAGCACCCCTCCGGACCGGGTAGTATTTTTCTCGTCGCCCTCCGCGAGACTCAGATCCAGCGGAAGGCGTGAGTCACGCGCCGCTAGCTCAGTTGGTTAGAGCAGCTGACTCTTAATCAGCGGGTCCGGGGTTCGAGTCCCTGGCGGCGCACTGATGACGATGGCGGGGCACGTTCGCAGAAATCGCGAACGTGCCCCGCCATCGTCGTTTTTGCACGGCTTCGCCGCGCGCAGTGGGGGCTTCGCCACCCACCCCCCTCAAGCCGGGCCCCTCGTTCCGACGAGGGGCCCTTCGGCGTCCTCGGGGGTCAGCCTTCGATAGGCCGCCTCCCCCGGCGGTCGCCACCACACCGGATCGGGGCATACGACCCCCTCCCGCCGCAGCCCCGCCCGATGGATCTTGTTGGTCGCCGTCACCGGCATCCGCTCCACCACCCGCACGAACCGTGGCGCCATCTTCGTCCCCAGATCCGGCTGGGCCAGCAGGAACTCCGCGAAGTCGAGCGGGTCGAAGTGCCCGGCGATCGTGGCCATGACCTGGTCGCCGGTCACCGGGTCCGGTACGGCGTAGACCGCCACGGCGTCGGCGCCCTCGTAGCGGGCGAGGATGTTCTCGATCATCGCGGCGGCGAGGTTCTCGCTGTCGACGCGGAGGCGGTCGTCGGTGCGGCCGGCGAAGTACAGGTAGCCGTCGGGGTCGCGGTAGAAGAGGTCGCCGGTCCAGTACCAGCCCGCCCGGCGCCGCTCGGCGTCCGCCTCGGGGTTGCGCCAGTACCCCTCGAAGGGGTTGGCGCCGCGGTTCACCAACTCCCCTATCGCCTCTTCCCCGTTGAGCAGCCGACCCGCCGAGTCGAAGGCGGCGGGCGGACATTCGGCCCGCGTCTGCGGATCGAGTACGGCGAGCCCCGGCGCCGCCCGCCCGACCGCCCCGGCCGGTGTCCCCGGCGACCACTGCACCGCCGCCCCGCCCTCCGAGGACCCGTACCCCTCCACCAGCCGTACCCCGAACCGCCGCTCGAACGCCGCCGCGTCCACCGCCCCCGCCTCCGTGCCGAAGCCCATCCGCAGCGGGTTGTCCCGGTCGTCGGGGCGTTCGCCGGTGGCCAGGACGTACTGCACGGCGCGGCCCACATAGGTGAAGTACGTGGCCCCGTACGCCCGTACGTCGTCCAGGAACCGTGACGCCGAGAACCGCCGCCGCAGCGCCACGCCCGCTCCGGCCGCCAACGCCGGTGCCCAGTCGGCGATCACCGCGTTGCCGTGGAACATCGGCATGCAGATGTAGTGCACGTCGTCCGGGAGGACCCCGAAACTGTCGGCCAACGAGCGCCCGGCGGCGGCCAGTCGGCCCTGGGTACAGATCGCGGCCTTCGGGGCGCCGGTGGAACCGGAGGTGAAGTAGAGCAGGATGCGGTCGTCCGGGGTGGCACGGGAGAAGGCGGAAGGGTGCGCGTCCGCGTACGGGGCGAGCAGGTCGTCGTAGGGCTGAGTGTCCGTCACCAGGAGCTGTACGCCCGGGAGTTGGAGGCCATCGAGGAGCGGGAGGTGGGCGTGCTCGGTGACCAGGACGCGGCACTCGGTGTGCAGGATGTCGCGGGCCAGTTCGGGGCCTCGGCGGGTGGGGTTGATACCGGCGACGGCCGCGCCCGCGAGGGCCGCCGCGCTCAACCACAGGGGATATTCAGGGGTGTTGTCGAGCAGTACGCCGACATGGGGTGCGGCGCCCCGGGGCAACAGGTCGCTCAGCAGCGCCGCTCTGGCCACCGCGCCGGACGCCATCTCGTGGTGGGTGAGCACCTGTTGCCCGCACCACAGGCCCGGGCGGTGGTCGCCCCACCGTGCCTGTACGAGTTCCGCGACGGTCCGCCTGCTGGACTCCATGGGGGCGCAGGGTAGTTGACGTACCGTCAGATATGGAGACTACGAGCCCATGAAGTCGAACATCTTGTGGGCCACGAGGATGAAGACGACACAGAAGGCGACGACCACGCCGAAGAACACCAGCGCACAGCCCGCGCCCGCCGCCAGCTTCCCGCGGGCCGGGGCGTGGGCCGTGGCCCGCTCGGGGTGGTCCGCCGCGTAGTACACGGTGACGATGTCGCCCTCCAGGGTCGTCCCCGGTCCGCCCCGCTCCTCGAACCGGACGATCCGGCCCTCGCGCGTCGTGAACTCGTACACGTGGTGCAGCGACGTCGACACCATGGTGTCCCCGCCGCCGCTGGTCGTCGTGTACGTCCGCAGACAGCGGCCCTCGGCCGTGAGCCCGCTGCTCCAGGCGCTGTTGACGCGCCGCGAACGACGGATCACGGCGCCCGCGCCGAACAGCACCAGCACGATCATGAGTACGGGCACGACGTAGAACAGCGCTTCCATGGTGTCCCCCGAGGTCAAGTACCGCTTGCTGGAGGGAACCTACCCCCGGGGGATGCCGAACTGTCTCAAGCGATGCTCAGAACCTCACGCCCTCAGAACGTGACGTCCGAGCAGGAGTAGAACGCGTTGGTCGTGTCCGCGATCGTCCACACCGCGACGATCACGTGGTGGCCGGGGAGGCCGGACGGCAGCGTGCCGGTGTGGGAGATGGTGGACGACGCGGGACGCTGGCCGTTGTAGGGGACGGTGAGGAACGGAGTGGTGTTGAGGTCCGAGCGGGCCAGGTTGTGGTTCTGGTTCCAACCCGCCTTGGTGACGTAGTACTTGAAGTCCGTCGTCGCGTGGATCGCCGTGAACTGCCAGCGGAACGTGTACGACTGACCACCCGTCACCTTCGTCGTCGGCCAGGCGGCGCCCGACGGGGCCTTCGGCGCGCTGAGTTGGGCGAAGCGGCTGATTCCGCCGTTGCAGATCTGGCCGTCGGCGGGGCCTGCCGCCGGGAAGCCCTTGGGGCCCTCGACGCTCTGCGGCTCGTACTGGATGTCACCGCAGTTCGTCACCGTGCCGTTGGCACAGAGCTTCTGCCTGCTGATGGGGAGGTCGGTGTAGCCGTGGCTGCTCGCGGCCCCGGACGAGAGCACGATGGCCCCGGCCGTGGTGAGCCCGAGCACGCCCGCGTACCACTTGGTCTTTTTGCGCATGCTGCCGCTCCTGGAAAACGTGTGGGGAAGTTCCGTGAGCCGTGCAGGTCTAGACCAAGTCCCAGATTATTGCCCTTACTTGACCGTGTCCATACCGCTCACGGCGCCGATTCCCCCCGCCCCGAACAGAACGCGACCGTCAAGTCCTTCACCAGCGCCCGGCGTTCGTAGTCGTCCAGCTCCACCAGACCCCGCATGGTCAGCCGCGTCACCGTGTCCTCCACGGAGTCGACCACCGACGTGAGCATCGTCGCCCGCTGCTGCGCGTCCAGCGCGGCGATACGGCGCCGGGTCATCGCCGCGGCGACCTCCGGGGCGTACTCGACCCGCACCGGCCGTACCGAGAACACCTCGATGCCGACCGGCGCCGAGTCCGCCGCGACCAGCCGGGTCAGCGCGTCGACGGCCAGGTCGGCCGCGCCCTTCGCGCCCCCGCCCGGCGGCTCCACCGGCACCCGGGCCAGCGCCGCCTCCACGCACTCGCGCAGATACGTCTCGTGGTCCTCGACCCCGAGCGTGGCCCGCGCGGTGTCCCGCACCCGCCACACCACGAGCGTCACGACCCGCAGCGCGACCCCGTTCGCGTCGGCCCCCGGCATCGGCTCACTGCGCCAGTGCCGCAGCCGTACGTCGACGCGGCGGCGCAGCAGCAACGGGTTGACCCACATCAGCCCGGTGCGCCGGACGGTCCCCCGGTACCGCCCGAACAGCCCGAGCACCCAGGCCCGTCCGGTACGGCCCCGGGCCAGCCCCCCGAAGCCGAACAGCCCGAGCGCGCCGGCCCCGGCGTACGCGGCCCATTGCGCGGGACCGAGTCCGGCACCGGCGTAGAACGGCAGTCGTAGCGCCTCGGTCGCGAGCGGGGGCAGGACGCCCGCCCACCACGAGGTGGCGAGGCAGCCGGCCAGTCCGCAGGAACCGGCGAGCACGCCCGCAGTGCCGGGCAGCACCCGGGCGGGGCGCTCCACCAGGTCGGGGTCGACCTCCGGGGCCGGGCGCGGCTTGGCCGGGACCGGGCGGCGGAAGCGGGGCTGCTCGCCGGTGCCCTGCCGACGCGCCACGACGGCGGGCCTGAGCGGTACCGAGACCGGGTCGGGGTCGTCGCGGAACAGCAGGTGGACGGGGATCTCGGTGGTCGCCTCGTTCTGGATGAGCCGCGCGGGACGGGTCTGTCCCTCGGGCGGCCCCTCGTTCTCGGGCGTCTGTGAAGTGGTCGTCGTACTCATAGGTGCCTCCAGCCTCCGCGCCAGATGCGTCACAACGGGTGGGGATGAGCGTGATCGTGCGTTGGTTACGAGAAGAGGCGGCGCCAGGTCTCCGGGCCCGGGTAGCCGTCCGCCGCGCCGCCGCGCCAGCCCTGGGCGCGCTGGAAGGCCTCGACGTTACGGCGGTCCGGCTCGCCCCAGCGCGGACCCGGGCCCGTCGTGTAGTACTTGCCGAAGCCCTTCTTGACCAGCTGCTTTCCCAGCTCGGTGACGTACTTGTTGTTCGCGCCGAGGCGGAACACGGCCTTGCCCGGGTAGCCGGGGACGCCGTGGGAAGAGGGGGCCGGCGGGCCCGCCGCTCCTACCACCGCGCCGCCCACGTTCTTGCCCTTGCCGGTGACGAGCAGTTGCCAGGTCTGCGGGCCGGGCAGGCCGTCCGCGTCCGCGCCGGTCCAGCCCTGGGCGAGCTGGAACGCCTGGGTGGCCCGCCGGTCCGCGTCCGACCAGCGCGGGCCCGGACCCGAGGTGTAGTACGAGCCGGCACCCCGGGCGACGAGCATCGTGCCGAGCTGGGTGACGTACTTGTTGTCGGCGCCGGGGCCGAAAGACGACGCTCCCGGATACGGCGTGTTCGTCCTGCCCGCGTCCACCGGGGTCACCGGCGCCACCGGGGTCACCCCTTCCGTACCGCCCGTCACGCCCTTGTAGCGGTACGGCACATAGCTGTCCGAGTGGCTCCAGTACGCGTACGGGGTGGACTGGCGGCGGGCGTGCGAGGGGGTCTCCTCCAGGGCGATGTAGTAGGTGTGCGTGTAGTCGGTCCAGCCGCCGAAAATGACGACGTGCGAACCTTTCTCGGGGTTCGCGAGATTGTGGAACAGGAGAATGTCGCCGGGCTCCAGTTCGTCCTTGGAAATACGCACCCCGTACTGGTCGAGACTCCCGGTCCATTCGTTCCCCGGCAGCCCCCAGGCCATCGACACGAACCCCGAGCAGTCCTGCCGGTAACCGTCCGACCAGTACGCGTTCATGCTGTACGGCACCTGCGCCGCGATCCAGGTCTTGGCCCGGTTGATGATCTCCGCGCGGGTGGTCGTGGGCGCCTTGACCGCACCGGCCGGCTTCGCCGGTTTCCCGCTCGGGCCGTGCAGCGGGGCCTTGCTCCCCTGCGGGGTCGCGGGCTCGTCACCCGTGTCACCTGCGGGAACGCCGGGGCGAGCCGGAGCGTGGGGAGCGGCCGCGGCCGGTACGGCGTGCCCGGCGGCGAGGGCGGCGGACGCGGCGGCCGCCACGAAGAGGGCCCGCTGGGCGGCGGGGTGGCCGACGGTCCGGCCGGTCGGGGAATGCGACGGGAGGCGCCGCCGGTCAGCACATCCGGAGCAGTCGCAATCGCTCGCGGGATCGAATTCCTCGAATACCGGAGTCTCCATGCGATGCCCCTCACACTCCAGGTGGAAATATCCGCGCTCGTGCACATCCGCCAGCTTCTCAACTGTCTTCCGGACTCGCATGTTGACGGTCCGAATGATGTACAGCGGCCCACCGGGACCCGTCCGGGGGTGGTCGGGAGCACCCCCGGGCATCCGGTAGGGTTGTGCAGGTCAACGCGCGCCGCTAGCTCAGTTGGTTAGAGCAGCTGACTCTTAATCAGCGGGTCCGGGGTTCGAGTCCCTGGCGGCGCACGATGACGATGGCGAGGCTCGTTCGCAGACAACGCGAACATGCCTCGCCATCGTCGTTTTTGCACGGCTTCGCCGCGCGCGGTGGGGGCTCCGCCACCCACACCCCCTGCCCCGGTACCGCGGAGGGCCTTTCGCATGGGCGGGGACAGCCGAGCGGGCGGAACATCCGTGCGGGCGGAACACAGCTCGCCCCCCGTTTGGCCGGATACCCTCTCGCCATGACAGCCCGTGACCTGCAGGAGCGGATCAAGAAGCTCATCCTCGACCGTCGGCTGTCCTCCGGGGCCCCGCTGCCGACCGAGCCCGAGCTGATGGTGCTGCTCGGCGCGAGCCGGAACTCGGTGCGCGAGGCGCTCAAGGCGCTGCAGGCGATGGGGATCGTCGAGATCCGGCACGGGTTCGGGACGTACGTCGGCCCGATGTCGCTCGCACCGATGGTCGAGGGCCTCGCGTTCCGTACCGTCGTCGGGCACTACCGCGGCGACGACAGCCTGCTGCAACTGCTCGAACTGCGGGAGGCGGTGGAGTCGGGGCTCGTCGCCCGGCTCGCGGGGCGGCTGCCGGAGCGGGATCTCGTCGAACTGGACGCGCTGGTACGGCAGATGGAGCGCGAGGCCGCCGAGGGGATCGGGCTGGCGGCCACCGACCGGGCCTTCCACGCGACGCTCTACCGGGGGCTGGACAACGCACTGCTGAGCGAGGTCCTGGACGCGTTCTGGGACGCCTTCCACCGCGTCCACACCGATCTCGCGGCCGGCCCGCAGGACCCCGAGGTCACCTGCCGCCAGCACCGGGCGATCCTCGACGCGGTCCGGTCCGGGGATGCGAAACGTGCCGAGAACGCCATAAGAGAGCACTTCGACAACGTGCGCACAAGACTGTCCACAACGGCTCCACATGATCCCCACACGCGCCCCAATGAACGCGTATGACCGGTTAACACCGCGTTTCGTGTCTTGCGATCAAGCTGAGCACCGTAGAACCCTTGTTTTCAAGATACTGCCGGTACACGGCAGTTGAGGGGGTACGGAACCGGTTGCGCGGTTTCGCGGGGAGGAGGGGCCCCGCGCTGGAACAGATGTCGGAGGGGGCATCGCGCAACCGGGCGGTCGCAGTCGCACATCCCTGTGAGCGGACTGTGTGGTGACTGTGGCCACCACTGACACGCCCGTCGATCGTCGAGGGGGACGCCGACGGGCGGCCGAGACAAACAGACACGCGCGTTTTCGCGTGTGGGGGGATGACTCATGACGTCGACGCCGACGGGCGCCCGGCACGACCTCGACCCGTCACCAACACAAACCACCGAACTCAGAGTCCCGGGACACCGGACCGGCAGCTTCCGCCGGATCAGGAGCACACTTCCGAGATACGACTACGAGCACTACAGCCGCCTGGCCGGACCCCTCACACAGCCCGACCCGGGCAAGCCGTACAGGGTCCAGTACCGGTCGCTGCTGTCGCAGGAGACACACCGCCTGCGCGCCGCCCTCATGCTGGGCGCGGCGCCACTGCTCTCCCTGATCCTGCTCGGCTGGCTGATGCGGCCCGAGCACTGGACCCAACGCGACTATCCCGCCTACGACTTCCTGCCCGCGCTGGACATCGTGATGCTGGTCGCGATCGGCCTGATCGAGTTCTTCCGCTGCATGAACGTGCTGTCCAACGCGCACGCCACGCTGGTCGCCCGCGACCCGGTCCCGGTGGTGCCGGAGACCGGCACGAGAGTCGCGTTCATCACGACGTTCGTGCCCGGCAAGGAACCCCTGGAGATGGTCACCAGGACCCTGGAGGCGGCCGTACGGCTGCGCCACCGGGGGCTGTTGCACGTGTGGCTGCTGGACGAGGGCGACGACCCCGAAGTCAAGGCGGTGTGTGGGCGGCTCGGCGTACATCACTTCACCCGCAAGGGAGTTGAGCGCTGGAACCAGCCCAAGGGCGCGCACCGCGCGAAGACCAAGCACGGCAACTACAACGCCTGGCTGGAGGCGCACGGCGGCGCGTACGACTACTTCGCCTCCGTCGACACCGACCACGTGCCGCTGCCCAACTACCTGGAGCGGATGCTGGGTTTCTTCCGCGACCCGGACGTCGGCTTCGTCATCGGCCCCCAGGTGTACGGCAATTACGAGGGCCCGGTCACCAAGGCCGCCGAGTCGCAGCAGTTCCTCTTCCACGCCCTGATCCAGCGCGCCGGCAACCGCTACGGCTCGCCCATGTTCGTCGGCACGTCAAATGCCGTACGGATCAGGGCACTTCAGCAGATCGGCGGCCTGTACGACTCGATCACCGAGGACATGGCCACGGGATTCGAAATGCACCGGGCCAAGAACCCTGTCACCGGGAAGAAGTGGAAGTCGGTCTACACGCCGGACGTGCTCGCGGTCGGCGAAGGGCCCAGCGCCTGGACGGACTTCTTCACGCAGCAGCTCCGGTGGTCCAGAGGGACGTACGAGACGATCCTCAAGCAGTACTGGAAGGGCTTCTTCTCGATGCCTCCGGGGAAGCTCTTCAACTACACGATGATGATCATCTTCTACCCGATGTCGGCCCTCAACTGGATACTGGCGGCGCTGAGTTGTGCGCTGTTCCTGGGCCTGGGCGCCTCGGGGGTGAACATCGACCCGACGGTGTGGCTGATGCTCTACGGCAACGCGTCCGCGCTGCAGATCGGCCTCTACATCTGGAACCGGCGGCACAACGTCTCCCCGCACGAGCCGGAGGGGTCGGGCGGGGTCGCGGGCATGGTGATGTCCGCGCTGTCGGCGCCGATATACGCCCGCTCGCTGCTCGACGCCGTGCTGCGCCGCAAGAGCAAGTTCGTGGTCACGCCCAAGGGCGACTCGGCCAGTCCCGACACGCTGTTCGGGACGTTCCGGGTGCACTGGTTCTTCATCCTGGTCTTCGCCGGGTCGCTGATGGCCGGGTTCGAGAACGGGCACTCCCATCCCGCGATGATCACCTGGGCCACGGTCGCCCTGCTGATCACCGCGTCGCCGATCCTGGCCTGGCGGTACATGCTGCGGCAGGAGCGGAAGAAGCCCCCCGTCGTCCCCACCGTCCCGCAGCAGAAGCCCAGTTGGGCGGCGGGCAGTGGTGAGCAGACCATGCGGATCGCGCTCGGCGGGCCGGGGGGTCGTAAGGAATGAAGGAAGCCGGCCGGCGCCGTGCCCGTCGACTCGCGATCAGTACGGTGGTCGTACTCGCCCTGGCCGGGATGAACGGGCCCTGGCTGTACAGATTCGGGACCGAGAGATACCACCAGTACGTCATCGACAAGCCCGAGTACAAAGCCGACAACGGGCACTGGGACATCGTCCAGTTCCCCAAGGAGTACCGGCAGGACACCATTCACGCGGTGCTGCTGCACACCGGGAAGGTGCTGCTCGTCGCGGGTTCGGGGAACAACCAGGACAACTTCAACGCGAAGAAGTTCGAGTCGCGGATCTGGGATCCGGTGAAGGGGACCATCAAGAAGGTCCCCACTCCCGCCGACCTGTTCTGCACGGGGCACACCCAGCTCGCCAACGGCAACATCCTCATCGCGGGCGGCACCAAGAAGTACGAGAAGCTGAAGGGTGACGTCAAGAAGGCGGGTGGCGTCATGATTCTTTACAACGAGAATCCCGACAAGCCGATGACGTTGCCCCAGGGGACGAGGTTCACGGGTAAGGCGAACGGTAAGTCGTTCGTCTCCACGGACTCGGTTCTCATCCCGCGTGCGACCAAGGTGTTCGACAAGAGCACCGGCAAGTTCCTGCGGAACAACCCCGGTTACGGCCGGGTCGTCGTCGAGGCGCCGAAGGAGGGCACCGAGTACGAGACCGGGACCCAGGACAACTACCGGATCCAGGGGTTGACCGGTGCCGACGAGCGCAACACGTACGGCATCGGGAACAAGTTCGGGCTGGACAAGCGAGACTTCGAGGGAATCAAGAACGCGTACGAGTTCGATCCGGTCGCCGAGAAGTACATCAAGGTCGATCCGATGAACGAGGCCCGGTGGTATCCGACGTTGACGACGTTGAGCGACGGGAAGGTTCTCAGCGTCTCCGGGCTTGATGACATCGGGCAGTTGGTGCCGGGGAAGAACGAGATCTTTGATCCGGCCACCAAGAAGTGGACGTACACGACGACGAAGCGGCAGTTCCCCACGTATCCGGCGTTGTTCCTGATGGAGAACGGGAAATTGTTCTACTCGGGGTCCAATGCGGGGTACGGGCCGGACAACGTGGGGCGTGATCCGGGGATCTGGGACGTCGGCACCAACGCGTTCACCAAGGTGCCGGGGCTCAGTGATCCGAACATGCTGGAGACCTCGGCGACTGTGTTGTTGGCGCCGGCTCAGGACGAGAAGTACATGGTCATTGGGGGTGGGGGTGTTGGTGAGTCGAAGTTGTCGACCGCCAGGACTCGGCTCGTTGATCTGAAGGACGCCGATCCCAAGTTCGTGGACGGGCCCTCGTTGGAGAAGGGGACCCGGTATCCGCAGACCTCGATTCTGCCTGATGACACGGTGCTTGTGTCGGGCGGGTCTGAGGATTATCGGGGGCGAGGCGAGTCCGATATCCTTCAGGCTCGGCTCTATCACCCGGACACGAATAGTTTTGAGGAGGTCGCCGATCCGCTGGTGGGGCGGAACTATCACTCCGGGTCGATTCTGTTGCCGGACGGGCGGGTGATGTTCTTCGGGTCGAATCCCTTGTATGCGGACAAGGGGGACACGAAGCCGGGGGTTTTTGAGCAGCGGATCGAGATGTATACGCCGCCGTATCTTTACCGGGATTCCCGGCCGGATCTTTCCGGGGGGCCGGGGTCTCTTGCTCGGGGGGCGTCTGGGACGTTCACCTCGGCGCATGCGTCTTCGATCAAGAAGGTGCGGTTGATTCGGCCCAGTGCGTCCACGCATGTCACGGATGTTGATCAGCGGTCCATCGCGCTGGACTTCAGGACTGCGGGTAACAAGATCACGGTTACTGTGCCGAAGGATCGGAATCTGGTGCAGTCGGGGTGGTACATGCTGTTTGTGGATGACGATCAGGGGACGCCGAGTAAGGCGGTCTGGGTGAAGGTTCCGTAGCGGTTGTCTTTTGGCCGCGGGTCCGTTGTGGCTGGTCGCGCAGTTCCCCGCGCCCCTAAAAGAACAGGGGCGTGGGACTGTGCGTCAGTTGGAGGACTCGGCCAGCTTCAGTGCGTAACTCGGCCACCACTGCCCCGCCTTCGGGCCGCCCTTGCACTCGCCGTCCGACTCGCCCGGGCGTTTGATCCACAAGTAGGCGTCCACGAGCGGGTCCGCCGTCTTTGTTGTGGGGGTTTCGCCCAGGGCCCTGCCTGGGGGGTTGCACCAGTTCTCGTCTGTGTCGTCGGCCGTATACGGTCCGTTGCCGTTGCGGCTGGTGTCGATGACGAAGTGTTTGTCGGCGGTCTTGGCCGAGAGCTGTTTGCCGTAGGCGATGGAGTCCTGGGTGGAGTAGAAGTTGGAGACGTTGACCGCGAAGCCGTCGGCCCTGGTGATGCCTGCTCGTTGGAGGGGCTGGTAGATCTCGTCGGGGTGGCCCCAGCCCGCGTTTCCGGCGTCCAGGTAGACCTTTGTGCTCTTCAAGGACTTCAGCTTGGTGATCGCGTAGGCGAGCAAGTCGTAGCGTTCCGCCTGGAATTGGGCGGGAGTGCAGCCGTCCACCAGGTGCAGGAGCGCGTCCGGTTCCAGGATCACCGTCGCCGCGCGGGTCGCGATGCCCTCGGCCACCGCGTCGATCCAGGCCCGGTACGCGTCGCCGTCGCCCGCGCCGCCCTGGGAGTACTGGCCGCAGTCGCGGTGCGGGATGTTGTAGAGGACCAGGAGGGCGGTGCGGCCGGCCCGGTCGGCGGCCTCGGTGAAGCCCTGGGCTTCCGCCTTCGGGTTCTCCGCGCCGATCCACTCGCCGGTCGGCTGTTCGGCGATCTTCCTGATCTGCTCGGCGTCGGCCGTCTTGCCCGCGTTGACGTAAGTGGCCACCTGGCGGGCCGCGTTGGTGTCCGGGTTGACCCAGATCGGGTCGGCTCCATCGGGCTGTTGGGTGATCTTCGCCCCCGCGTCGGGTTTCCTGCCCCCGTCCCCCGAGGAGGAACAGCCCGCCATCAGCAGTGCCGCCCCCAGGACCAGCGCCGACGTCCGTGTGCCGAAGGAGACAGGGGTCCCCTGGCTGCCGTACATCCAACTCCCCCTTGGCTGTACCGATCCAAGGGTCAATCGTGACATACGTGGCGTGCCGCCCACGAGAACACCGGGGTGTTGGCGGCGGCCTGTTACACCTCCGTCCTCGTGGGTAGGTGCGCCGCCTAGGGTCTGCCGGCGGATCGGTTCCGGGGCAGGGAGAAGGTGGTCGTCATGCACCACACGACCCGGGAGGGCCGGTTCGCCGCGGCGCTGGTGGAGGCCGCCGACACGGTGACGGAGACCTTCGACACCGGGGACTATCTGCGGCGGCTGGCCGATCACTGCGTGGAGCTGCTGTCCGCCTGGGCTGCCGGGATCGTGCTGATCGACGGTGGTGAGGCGGTGGCGGTGGGCGGGAGCACGTACGGCGGCCGGGAGGAGGTCGCTCTCGAACTGCTCGCCGCTCAGCGCAACGGCGGGCCCTGTCTGGAGAGTTACCGCTCCGGGCGGCCCGTTCCGCCGGTGGTGATCGGCGTGGCCCATACGGCCGCCCGCTGGCCGGAGTTCACCGAACAGGCCCTGCGGCACGGTGTCGTGGCGACCTTCGCGGTGCCGGTGCGGCGGCGGGACACCCGGTTCGGCGCGCTCAACGTGTTCGTGCCGACGCTGCCCGACTACGCCTCGGACAAATGGCGTTCGGAACTGGTGGTGGCGCAGGCGCTCGCCGACGCCGCCGGTCTCGGGCTGGAGAACAACCGCGCGTATACCCAATCCCGTTCCCTGGCCGGGCAGTTGCAGGAGGCGCTGTCGAGCCGGGTGCGGATCGAGCAGGCCAAGGGGATGCTCGCCGAGCGCTGGCAGGTCGGTACCGACGAGGCGTTCATCGCGCTGCGCGGGCATGCGCGGCGGCGCCGGATGGCGCTGGACCGGGTCGCGCTGGCGGTGATCGAGGGGGGACCGGTGGATCGACTGTGACCAGTGCATATGACAGCGAGCAACTACTGTGAGACATGGCGTTATTTGCCCTCTAGGCCCGGACGCCCATTCGTTCTAGAGTCGTTCCCAACGGCCCCGGCCCCTGGCCAAGTCCACACCTCCACCACTGGTTTTCCAGACCTCCCGCGCCGTTCGCCGGGTTACTCCCGCAGCCCGTGCGCGTGCGGTTGAGGACCAGCCCGGTCGGCGGCTTCAGGGGGGAGCAGGTCGTCGGCCGGGCCCGGTTGTCAGAGTCCGGTCCCGGTGAGGTAGGCGGACACGATCACGTTCGCCGTGTAGCTGCGGCCGACGCGGTCGAAGGTGCCGCCGCAGGTGATGAGGCGGAGTTCTGCGCGGCCCGACTGCCGTGTGCCATAGGCCTGTTGGGCGTCGAAGTGGGCGCGGGTCAGGACGCGGACGTCGTCGACGGTGAACTCGGCGACCTTGCCGTCGTCGCGGATCACCCGGATCGTGCCGCCCGGGCGGAGCGTGCTGAGCTTGTAGAAGACGGCGGGGCGGGTCTCGGTGTCGACGTGCCCGACCATCAACGCGGTGCCCACGGCTCCGGGCCGTACTCCGCTGCCGTACCAGCCGACCACGCCCGCCTGGTCGAACGGCGGGGGGTCGATCGCGCCCTGGGTGTCCAGGCCGCGGGCCACCACCGGTGCCTGGACGGCGAGTTGGGGGATGTCGATGCGTTGCGGCAGCGCGTTCTCCAACGGCTTCGCGGCGGGCGGGAGTTCGGCCTCCGGCGGCCGTCCGACCGCCGCCACGTCTCCGGTGGTCGGCGCGGATATGCCCAGTCGGATGTCGGTCAGGTCCTGCCCCCACAGCCAGAGCCCGAGCAGCAGCACGGCCCAGGCGACCCCGGTCAGCAGCCGCCCGGTGCCGGAGGAACGCTCGTGCTCGGCGGGCCTGTCGTGATCGAACATGGCGGTCAGCCCGTCCTGCGGCTCCGGCGGGCGCTGCGCAGCGCCACGGCCGCCGCGGCGACACCGGCCAGCAACAGACCCACCACGGTTTGCGCGGTACCGGGACCGGCAGCGCGCGCGTCCACGGCCGCGAGGTGCGCCGCCGCACCGCCGCCGCCCGCGTGGACGGGGGCGACGGGCGAGGCGGGGGCGGAGGGGGGTGCCGAGGGCGACTGGGAAGCGTCCGCCACGACCTTGATCGCGCCCTTCACCGTCACGCTCCCGCAGGTGATCTTCACGTCGTAGCTGCCCGGCTCCAGCGAGGTGCGGACCCGGGTCTCGCCGGCGAGGGTGCCGGACGCGCCGACCAGCTTGGCGTCGGCGACGAACGCGGCCGACGCCGCCGAGCCCGTCGTACCGGCACAGCCGCTGATCTTCAGCGCGACGTCGGCGCCGGGGGCCGGGGAGGCGGGGGTCACCGTGACAGCGCCTCCGTCCGCCGCGTACGCCGTCGGGGTGAGCGTCGCGAGGACCACCGCGGCGCCCGCACAGAGTGTGACCTTCAGTGAACCCATCGTGAACCTCCAGATATCTGGAGACTCCTCCTCACAGCGGGCACCCGCATCCTCAGCCACGCCCCGCTGCTCCGTATGGGGGACGGCGCCGGAAGGTGCATAGCATGGTCACCTCACATGCCCGCGTACCGCAGGAGAGCCCACCCATGACAGAGCGCAAGCCCATCGAATCGTGGCTCACCGACATGGACGGGGTGCTGATGCACGAGGGCGTCCCGGTGCCCGGCGCGGAGGCGTTCATCAAGACGCTGCGCGAGAAGGGACGCCCGTTCCTGGTCCTCACCAACAACTCGATCTACACCGCGCGTGACCTGCACGCCCGGCTGAACCGGATCGGTCTCGACGTGCCGGTCGAGAACATCTGGACCTCGGCGCTGGCCACCGCCGCGTTCCTGGACAACCAGCACCCCGGCGGCACCGCCTACGTGATCGGCGAGGCCGGGCTGACGACGGCACTGCACGACGCGGGGTACGTGCTGACCGACTCCGACCCCGATTTCGTGATCCTGGGCGAGACCCGGACGTACTCCTTCGAGGCCCTGACCAAGGCGATCCGGCTGATCAACGACGGCGCCCGGTTCATCGCGACCAACCCCGACAACACCGGCCCCTCGCCCGAGGGCGCCCTGCCGGCCACCGGTTCCGTGGCCGCGCTGATCACCAAGGCGACCGGCAAGGAGCCCTACTTCGTCGGCAAGCCGAACCCGCTGATGATGCGGTCGGCGCTGAACACCATCGGCGCGCACTCGGAGACCAGCGCCATGATCGGCGACCGCATGGACACGGACGTGCTGGCCGGACTGGAGGCCGGGATGGAGACCTTCCTCGTCCTCACCGGGCTGACGACCAAGGGCGACCTCGACCGCTACCCCTACCGCCCCACGAACGTCGTCGACTCCATCGCGGACCTCGTCGACCTCATCTGAGGGTCGGCTTCACGGGAGGCTCAAGGAGGCTCAACTGCCCGTGGCGGACTGCCAGTCCTCGACGTACGACGTCAGGTTCTTGTCGATGTCGGCCCAGTCCGGCTGGAAGATCTCGACGCCGGTCATGAGCGCGGTCAGGGCGGTGGCGTTGGCGTCGGTGGCCTTGACGTCCCGGCGGGCGCTGAAGCCGCCGCCGACCGAGCTGACCTGCTGCTGGGCGGTGCGGCTGAGCATGTAGTCGAGGAGTTTCCTGCCGTTGGCGCTGTGCGGGGCCTTGGTGACGAGGCCGGCCGCGTACGGGAGGGCGAAGGTGGTGGGCCTGCCGCCCCGCTTCGCCGGGAACCAGATGCCGAGGTTCGGCATGGTCTTGGACTGGGCGTAGTTCATCTGCACATCACCGTTGGCGACGAGCAGCTCGCCCTTGTCGACCTTGGGCGCGAGCTTGCCGGTGGAGGCGGACGGCCCGACGTTGTTGGACTGGAGCTTCTTGAGGTAGGCGAGGGCCGCGTCCTTCCCGCCGAAGTCGTGAATCGCCTTGATCAGTACGGCGGTTCCGTCACCGGCGACTCCGGGCGTGGAGTACTGGAGCTTGTTCTTGTACGTGCCGTCGAGCAACTCGTCCCAGGTGGTGGGTGCTTGGGTGAGCCGCTTCTTGTTGTAGACGAACCCGAAGTAGTTGTTGACGACGGAGGTCCAGGTGCCGTCGGTGGCCTTGTCGGCGCCGCTCACCTGGTCGGAACCGGCCGGGGTGTACTTCTGCAACAGCCCCTTGCTGTCCGCCTGTTGGATGAACGGCGGCAGGGTGACCAGGACATCGGCCTGCGGGTTGCTCTTCTCGCGGACGGCACGCTGCACCATCTCGCCGGAGCCGCCCTCCACGTACTTGACCTTGATGCCGGTCTTCTTCTCGAAGTCCTTGAAGATCTCGTCGTACCAGCCGTCACCGTTCTCGCCCTTGAGCCCGTCGGCGCTGTAGACGGTGACGACCTTGGCGTCGGAGGCGGCGGAGGTGCCGCCGCAGGCGGTGAGCAGCGGGGTGGCGCAGAGCGAGACGGCTACGGCGATCTTGAGCGTGTTTCTGGGCATGGCGAGGTGAACTCCTTGCTTGGCGAAGGTGGGTGGAGATCCGCGGTGGGTGGAGATCCGCGGTGGGTGGGGATCAGCGGTACGAGGATCGGTTCCGGACGCGGGAGACGACGAGCAGGACGAGCAGGGTCGCCGTCATCAGGACCACGGCGAGCGCGGAACCGGCGAAGAGGGCGCCACGGTCGGTGGCCGAGTAGATGAGGACCGGAAGCGTGGTCCAGTCGGGCGGATAGAGCATCACCGTGGCGCTCAACTCGCCCATGGACAGGGCGAAACAGAGTCCTACGGCGGCGGTGAGCGAGGGCAGCAGCAAGGGCAGCCGGATCCGCCACAGGACGTACAGCGGCCGTGCGCCGAGGGAGGCGGCGGCCTGTTCGTAGGCCGGGTCGAGGCGGACGATCGCCGCGGACACGGACTGGTAGGCGAAGGCGGTCACGAGCACGGTGTGGGCGAGGATCACGATCCACCGGGTGCCGTTGAGCAGCATCGGTGGCTTGGAGAACGCGACCAGGATCGCCAGCCCGACCACGACGGACGGCACCGCCACCGGCAGCACGAACAGGGCGTCCAGCACCCTGCGTTGACGCTTCTTGAGCCCGGCGGCGGCGAGCGCGGCCCAGGTCCCGATGCCGAGCGCGAACAGGCTCGCGGTGAAGGCGGTGACCAGGCTGGTGGTGAGCGCCTGGAGGGCCTCGCCCCGGGTGGCGGCGGAGTAGTGGGAGGTGGTGAAACCGGAGGGGAGGACACCGGACCAGTTGGTGGCGAAGGACGCCCCGAGGACGACGAGGAGGGGCAGCGCGAAGAGGGGCAGGAAGAGAACGGCGAACACCAGCCACACAGCCCACTTCGCCTTGCGGCTATGCACCAACACGACGGCTCACCACCCGGTAGAGGCCGTAAAGCCCCACGGATATAAGGACGTTGACGACGGCGACCACACACGCGCCCGGGTAGTCCGACTCCAGGATCGCCTTGCTGTACACGAGCATCGGGAGAGTCGTGACCCCTTTCGCCCCGGTGAACAGCACGATCCCGAACTCGTTCAGACAGAGGACGAGTACGAGACTCCCGCCGGCGGCGAGCGCGGGGAGCGCCTCCGGCAGGATGACCTGCCGGATGATGCGGGGCGCCCTGGCTCCGAGTGAACTGGCCGCCTCCAACTGCGCGGTGTCCAGCTGCGAGAACGCGGCGAGCAGCGGCCGCATCACGAACGGCGTGAAGTAGGTGACCTCCGCGAGCAGCACTCCCCAGGGCGTCGCGAGGAACTGGAACGAACCGACGATCCCCGTGGTGCCGTAGATGAAGAGCAGGGCGAGCGTGATGAGGAAGGAGGGGAAGGAGAGGTAGACGTCGATGAAGCGCGCGACCGTCTTGGCTCCGGGGAAGGGGACGAAGGCGATGATCAGCGCGAGCACGAACCCGAGGAGCAGGCATCCGAGGGTCGAGACGACGGCGATCCAGACGGTGGTCCAGAGGGCGGTACGGAACAGTTCGGAGGAGAAGACGTCGGCGTAAGGCTGGAAGGACGACCCGCCGCTGTCAGGCTGAAAGGACTGCTCGACGACGAGGGCGAGGGGGTAAAGGAAGAAGAACCCGAGCAATGCAACAGGCGCCAGGACAACCCCCCAGGGGCGCGGGGCTGTATTTGATGTGCGGCTGCCGCCGCGTGGGCGCGACAAGCCCCCACTCAGCCGCACCCGACGAACAACCTCACTCATCGCCAACTCCAGCAGCCAGCAACACCGCATCATCGGGAGCGAAATGAAGAGTCACCGCGTCCCCATGCACAGGCGGCTTCTTCAGTTCCGGCACGTCAGCCATGACCCGCTGCCCGTCCACATCGACGTAAATCCGGTGGGTCGCGCCACGCCACTGGATCTCCCGTACGACACCCGCGAGTTGATTGGGTCCATCCCCCAGCCCAACCAGATGCGGCCGTACGCACAAGGTCGCCTCGACCCCCGGCACAACCCCCCGCACCTCAACCCGCCGCTCCCCGAAGAACACCCCCCGCTCCCCCACCGTCACCGGCAACAGATTCGCGCTGCCGACAAAGGACGCCGTGAACTCGCTCTTGGGCGCCCGGTACAGCTCGCGCGGCGTCCCGCACTCCTGAAGCCGAGCCCGGTCCATCACGGCGATCCGGTCGGCCAGAGTCAGCGCCTCGACCTGGTCATGGGTGACGTAGAGGATCGACACCTCGGGCAACTCCCGGTGCAGACGGGCGAGTTCATCCAGCATCCCGGACCGCAGCTGCGCGTCGAGCGCGGAGAGGGGTTCATCCAGAAGAAGAACCCCGGGCTGTATCGCCAACGCCCGCGCGATGGCGACCCGTTGCTGCTGCCCGCCGGACAACTCCCGTGGATGGCGCCGGGCATACTCCCCCATGCCGACCATCTCCAGCGCCTCGGCGACCCGGGTACGGATCTCCGCCCGCACCACCTTCCGCGCCCTGAGCCCGAACGCCACGTTCTCCTCGACCCGCAAGTGGGGGAACAGCGCGTACTGCTGGACGACCATCCCGACGCCCCGCCGGTACGGCGGCAGGTCGGTGACATCCCGGCCGCCGAGGAACACCCGCCCCGACACCGGCCGTACGAACCCGGCGACCGCCCGCAGCGCGGTGGTCTTGCCGGAGCCGGACGGTCCGAGCAGCGCCATGACCTCGCCGGGTTCGACGGTGAGGTCGAGGGCGTCGAGGACGACCGTGCCGTCGTAGGCGACGGTGACGGAGTCGAAGCGGATGCCGTTCGTCATGCGAGGACTCCGGGCAACTGTCCGACGCCGTCGAGGACTTGGTTCGCCCCGGCCGCCCGCAACGCGTCCGCGTCGTGCGCGCCGGTCAGGACACCGGCGACCAGCCCCGCCCCCGCGCGGACCCCGCTGAGCATGTCGTACGAGGTGTCGCCGACGACGGCCAGCTGCCGTACGTCATCCGCAACTGCCGTACGCAGGAAGGCGGTCAGCACCATGTCCGGGTACGGGCGCCCCCGGCCGCCGGCGTCGGCGGGGCACAGCGTGAGGTCGGCGAGGTCCTGCCAGCCGAGCGCGGCCAGGATCGCGTCCTGGGTGGTGCGGGCGAAGCCGGTGGTCAACACGACCGTACGGCCTTGGGACTTGAGGGTCTCGATGGTCTCGCGGGCGCCGGGGAGGGCGGCGACCCGGCCGCCGTCGACGAGGTCCGCGTACGCCGCCTCGAAGGCCTTGTTGGCGTCCTGGGCCTTGGTCTCCTCGCCGAAGAGGTGGCGGAAGACGGAGATCTTCGACTCGCCCATGGTGGCGCGGACGTAGTCGAGCATGTCAGCGGGTTCCGCGCCCAGGTGCCGGGCGGCAGCGGCGAACGCCTCCTCGACGAGACCGCCGTCGGCGACGGTGGTGCCGGCCATGTCGAGGACGACGAGACGGATGTCGGGTGTCGTGGGGTTGATGAGAGGGGTCACGGGGGTCACCAGTCCAGTTCGTTCGCGGTGGTTTCGGCGATCGCCGGGGAACAGGTCATGCCGCGCCCGCCCGGCCCGGTCACCAACCACACGCCGTCGCACACCTGTTGGCGGTGGACGACGCGGGTGGGGTCGGTGCACTGCGCGTACACACCGGCCCAGCGGCGGCGGATCTTCGGGAGGGGGCGGCCGAGGAACGACTCGACGACCTCGGTGAGGTGGTCGTAGGGGTCCTCGGTGGTGTCGAAGGCGAAGGGGTGCTCGTACTCGTGGGTGTCGCCGATGGTCAGTCCGCCGTCGGCGCGCTGCACCATGAGGAGTTGCATGGCGTGCGCGGCGGCGGTCGGCAACTGCGGCTGCTCGGCGTTGAGTTGGTCCAGGGCCTGGCCGCGGTAGGCCGGGTAGTAGCGGAAGCTGTCCGCGTCGGCGATCGACGTGGTGAGCGGTTCGCCGAGCGGGTCGGTCTGCATCATCTGCAACCGGACGCGGCGGACGGGGAGTTCGGGTCCGGCAAGTTCGCGGACGAGTCCGCCGAGCCAGGCGCCCGTGCACAGCACGACCGCGTCGGAGGCGTGTACGTCCCCGTGGTCGTCGCGTACCGCGTGCTCGCCGATGACCTCGCGGACCTCTCGGCCCGGCAGGAAGGTGTAGTTCGGGGACGTTGACAGCTCGGCGCGCAGGGCGAGTTGGGCGGTGCGGGGTTCGACGGCCGCGTCGCGCTCGCAGTACAGGGCGGCGGTGAAGTCGCCGCGCAGGGCGGGGTTCACGGCGCGGGCCTCGGTGGCGGTGAGGAGCTTGTAGCCGCGGGCTGCGGAGTCCTCCCGTGCCACGGCGGCCTCGGCGACGGCGAGTTCGCGATCGCCCCGGACCGGGGTCAGCGAGCCGTTGGCCCGGAAGCCGAGTCCGGGGACGCGGGCGCCGATCTCCTCCCACAACTCCCGTGCCCGCAGGGCGGTTTCGAGTTCCTCGCCGCCCGCGCGGCCACTCACCCAGATCTGTCCGAAGTTGCGCAACGACGCACCGCGAGCCTCCGCCTCGCGCTCGATCTGTACGACCTCATGGCCGCGTTCCACTGCTTGCCAGGCGTGCATGGTGCCCACCACGCCGCCTCCGACGACTGTCACTCTCACGACGGCCACGCTCCTCGGGATCCGGGAACCGGAAAGGTCCGGCTCCCAACGAAAGCGTGAACGCCCCATCACGTTTGGGCTAGACCCGTTACCTATCCGTGATAATCAGAGGGCGTGGAACGTCCGTATTTCCGTGTTTCTCAGCCGCGGTGATGCGTGGTGAAGGAGAAGCGGTCGCCCCGGTACAGGCCCCGCACCCGTTCCAGCGGCCGCCCCTCCGTGTCTCTCGACACCCGATGGATCAGCAGCATCGGAAGGGCGGGCGGGGTGCCGATGAGGAGGGCCTCGCGCGGGGTGGCGAGCACGGTCTCGATGCGTTCGTCGGCGTCGCCGAAGTTGATGCCCCGGGCGCCGAGGTAGCCGTAGAAGGAGGAGTCGGGCTCGAAGTCGGTGTCGAGGTGCGGGACCCGGGCGACGGAGACGTAGGTGCTTTCGAGGCCGACCCGCTCGTCGTCGGCGAGCAGGACGCGCTCCAGGTGCCAGACGGGTTCGCCGCGGGTCAGTCCGGTCTCGGCGGCGAGCGCGTCGGCGCACGGGAAGCGGTCGAGTGTGACGAGGCTGCGGCCCGGGGTGCGCCCCTGCCGCCGTACGCCCTCGGTGTAGCTGGCCAGGGACAGCGGCTGCTCCAGCTTGGGACCCGCGACGACCGTGCCGCGGCCCTGCCTGCGCAGCCTGCCCTCCAGCACGAGTTCGCGCAGCGCCTGCCGCACGGTCTCGCGGGCGACCTCGTACCGCTCGGCGAGGTCGCGCTCGGTGGGGATCAGGTTGCCTTCCCCCAACTCGTCGACGAGTACGGCGATTTGGGCCTTGACCGCGTAGTACTTGGGGATGCGGCCGTGCTCCGGGATGCCGGAGCGGACGGGGGCGCCGGGGGCCTGGTCGTTCGGGTAGTCCACGGGGAGATCGTCGCAGAGGTGGCGGCCGGTGTTATCGGCGCCTCCGGGCCAGCAGCAGGGCGCCGGCGGTGACGAGGAGGACGGAGGTGGCGGCGAGGACGAGGTGTTCGGGGCCGATTCCGGTGCGGGCGAGTTCGTCGGTGAACGAGAGGTCCTCGGCGGGCGCGGTGGTGGCGGGCGCGGGAGTCGTCGTAGAGGTGGCGGGGGCGGTGGATCCCGGGGCGGCGGGCTCGACGTCGAAGCGGTAGTCGTTCGACTGGCCGATCCAGTCGCCGTCGTCGGCATGGCGTTGTACGACGGCCGCGTCGGCGGTGATCTCGTTCGCGACGGCGTCCGGGGCGAGGGCGAGGCGGACCTTCACCGTGAGGGTCTTGCCGGGGTCGACGGTGAAGCCCGGGAAGCCGTCGTCGAAGGCGCCGACGAGTTCGGCCTCGTCGGTCTTCTCGAAGTGGACCGGGTAGGGGCGCGGGCGGGTGCCGTCGTAGAACTCCAGCTTGGGCTGGGACGGTTTCAGGGCGCGTTGCCGGTCGACGAGGACGACGACCGGGTGGATCGCGGTGCAGCGGCGGGCGGTGGTGTTGGTGAGGTCGAGATACCAGGTGCCGTAGCCGCCACCGGCCGCGTAGGTGTCCGGGCCGTCGTGGATGCGGGTGGTGAGGGGGAAGGCGCGGGCGTTCGGGGCGGCGCAGGCGGGAGCGGGGGCAGCCGTTGCGTAGGCGGGGGCGGCGGCCTCATGGGCGGGAGCGGGGACTGCCGCGTGGGTCGGTGGTGCGGCGGTGAGGAGGAGGAAGAAGAGGAGGGGGGCGGCGGCTGCGGCGAGACGGAGGGACAGGGATCGGGGCGGGGTCACAGGCCGGTGCAGCGGCAGGGACCGGGACGAAGGCAGGGACCGGGACGAAGGCTGGGACCAGGACCAGGACCAGGACCAGGACCGGGACCGGGACCGGGACCAGGACCAGGACCGGGACCGGGACCAGGACCGGGACCAGGACCGGGACCGGGACCAGGACCGGGGCTGGGACCGGGACCAGGACCGGGACCAGGACCGGGGCTGGGACCGGGGCTGGGACCGGGACCAGGACCGGGGCTGGGACCGGGGCTGGGACCGGGGCTGGGACCGGGGCTGGGACCGGGGCTGGGACCGGGACCGGGGCTGGGACCGGGATTGGGTTTGGGACCGGGATTGGGATTGGGTCACGGGCTGGGACCGGGACCGGGACCGGGATTGGGTTTGGGATTGGGTCACGGGCTGGGACCGGGACGGAGATGGGGACGGGGTCACGGGCTGGGACGGGGAGGGGGAGAGGGGCGAGGATCGGGACAGGGTCACGGGCCGGGACGGCGACGAGAGCGAGAGCGAGAGCGAGAGCGAGGGCGAGGGCGAGAGCGAGGGCGAGGGCGAGGGCGAGGGCGAGGGCGAGGGCGAGAGCGAGAGCGAGAGCGAGAGCGAGAGCGAGAGCGAGAGCGAGAGCGAGAACAGGGGCTGGGACCGGGGCAGGGACCGGGGCTGGGGTGTGCGTAGTGGGGTGCGTGGACTCAGGGGAAGTCGCATAAACACATGAGCGTGCCGGACGGGCCCTGTCGATCGGGGTGCCGTGCCGAGCGCGGGCCACGAATGCCTCGAACGGGCGCGGCGGGGCCCCTGTTCGGCGGAAGTGTCACAGGTCCGGCGGAGGCGTCACGTATCCCCGGACCACCTGGCGCCTCCGCCTGCCGGTCCGCGGCGCGAATGCCTCGACCGGACGCGGGACCGACCCCCTCCGGCGGCAATGTGACACACCGGGGTGCGAGTGTCACATTCCTCCGGACACCTACCCGTCCGCCCGCCCGAACAGCGGCCCCAGCAGCAACTGCGCGGCCCCCTCCGCGACACCCCGCGCCCCGCCGGGGGCGACCCGTACGGGTACGGCGGCCTCGCGTGCGCCCTCGCGCCGGGCGCGTTCGCCGAGGACGGCGGCGACTCCGCGCACGAAGGGTTCCGGGTCGGCGGCGACGGTACGGCCGCCCAGCAGCACGAGGTCGATGTCGAGCAGGCCCACGAGATTCGCGGCGCCGGCACCGAGCACCCGAGCCGCCTCATCGACATCACCGCGCGCTACGGCGGCCAGGCACAGGGACTCGATGCAGCCCCGGTTCCCGCACTCGCAGGGCGGCCCGTCCAGCTGGATCACCTGATGCCCGAACTCCCCGGCCCCGGTCCGCGCCCCCCGGTGCACACCCCCGCCTATCACCAGCCCGGCACCGAGCCCGGTCCCGAGATGCAGATAGGCGAACGCCCCGCCCTCCCCACCGACGGCCAGCCCCAACGCGGCGGCGTTCGTGTCCTTGTCCACCACAACAGGCACCCCGAGCCGCCGAGCCAACGCATCCCGCAACGGAAACCCGTCCCACTCGGGAAATCCGGTAACCCGATGCAGAATGCCGTGAGCATGATCGAGCGGACCGGGGAGGGCCACGCCAACGCCGAGGAGTTGGGCGGTAGCGGCGGGGGTGCGGTGCAGGACGCGTCGACTCGGCGACTCGGGACGCACGGGGTCAGCGGGACAGGCGGCGTCAGCGGGACACGCAGGATCGGCGGGACCAACGGATGCCGGGTTCACCAGACGCGCAGGGTCAGCGGGGCTCACAGGGTCAGCGGGACGCACGGAGTCAGCCGGGCTCGCAGGATCGGTAGGGCGCGCGGCGTCAGCGGGGCCCGCAGGATCGGCGAGGCTCCCGGCGTCAGCGAGGCAGCGCTCGACACCCGCACCCGCCGCACCGACAACCTCCGTACCGGCAGCCCCCGAGCCAGCACCGACACCCGCACCCGCACTCACACCCGTGCCGGCACCGACATCCGCACCCCCACCCGCACTCACACCGGCACCGGCACCGGCACCGGCACCGCCCCCCAAACCCCCTCCCCCCACCAACTCCTCAACCTCCCGAGCCACCGCCTCCACAACAACCCCGGCCCCGGCCCCCAAATCCAGCGGAGCCCCCCGTTCCCCCACCACCGCCCCGGTGAGATCGACCAGCACCACCCGCAACTCATCCCGGTCCAGATGCACCCCCACCGCATGCCCGGCCTCCGGCACCAACCTCAGCACCGTGCGCGGTTTCCCGCCCGTGGACGCGCGCCGCCCCGCCTCCGCGACGAGGCCGGAGTCCCGCAGCCGGGCGGTGATCTTGCTGACGGCCTGCGGAGTGAGCCCGGTGCGGTCGGCGAGTTCGAGCCGGCTGATCCCGTCCGCGCCGGCCGTCCGCAGCAGGTCGAGAACCAGCGCGGCGTTGTGACTGCGCACGGCAAGCAGATTCGCCCCCACCGGACCGACCCCCGACCTGACCCCTACCGCGCTCGCCGAACCGATCCCTGCCCCGGCCCTTACCTCGCCCGCCGAACCGATCCCCACTCCGGCCCCTGCCCCTGCCGAACTCGCCGAACCGATCCCCGCCCCGATGCCAACCCCCGACCCAGCCTCAGCCCGCGCCGCCCCCGCCGCCGCCGTCCCGCCCCGCGCACTGTTGTCCACACCCCCATTGTCCCCACCACTTGCACTTTGGCAACAGCGTTGCGAAAGTGGAGGGCATGACTGGACGCACGACTCGCACACCCCTCCGCGTCGGCCTCGTCGGCTACGGCCTCGCCGGCTCCGTCTTCCACGCCCCGCTGATCGCCGCCACCGAGGGCCTGACCCTCGACACGGTCGTCACCTCGAACCCGGAGCGGCAGGAACAGGCCCGCGCGGAGTTCCCGGACGTCCGCACGGCCGCGACCCCCGAGGAACTGTTCGCCCGCGCCGACGACCTGGACCTGATCGTCATCGCGTCCCCGAACAAGACGCACGTCGCCCTCGCGACCACCGCCCTCAAGGCCGGCCTCCCGGTCGTCGTGGACAAGCCGATCGCCGGCACGGCAGCCGAGGCCCGCGAGCTGGCGGCCCTCGCCGAGCAGCGCAGCCTGCTCCTCTCCGTCTTCCAGAACCGCCGCTGGGACAACGACTTCCTGACCCTCCGCAAGCTCCTCGCCGAGGGCGAACTGGGCGACGTCTGGCGCTTCGAGTCCCGTTTCGAGCGCTGGCGCCCGCAGCCCAAGGGCGGCTGGCGCGAGTCCGGCGACCCCGCAGAGATCGGAGGTCTGCTCTACGACCTCGGCAGCCACGTCGTGGACCAGGCACTGGCCCTCTTCGGCCCCGTCGCCTCCGTGTACGCCGAGTCGGACATCCGCCGCCCGGGCGCGGAGACGGACGACGACACGTTCTTCGCCCTGACCCACACGAACGGCGTCCGCTCCCACCTGTACGTCTCCGCGACCACCGCCCAACTCGGCCCGCGTTTCCGGGTGTTGGGCTCCAAGGCGGGCTACGTCAAGTACGGCCTCGACCCCCAGGAGGCCGACCTCCGCGACGGCAAGCGCCCGGGCACCGAGAAGAACTGGGGCCAGGAACCCGAGTCGCTCTACGGCCGTGTCGGCGCCGGAGAGTCCCCGCTCACCGGCGGTGGCCGCCCCGAGCCGACCCTCCCCGGCGACTACCCCGCGTACTACGCGGCCGTCGCCGCCGCCCTCCGCGACGGCGCCCCCAACCCGGTGACCGCCCTGGAGGCGGCCGCCACCCTCGACGTACTGGAAGCCGCGCGCCGCAGCGCCCGCGACGGAGCGACGGTGACCCTGTGACCCAGAACAAGCCCGCGATCACCCAGCGGATCGCCCCCGAGATCACCCCGACGGTCGAGGAACTCGAAGCACAGGAACGGCACTTGGTGTTCCAGCGCTTCACCTACGACGACGCCTGGGCACTGGGTTCGCTCCTCGTGGAACTGGCCCGCGAGAGCCAGGCCCCGGTCGCCATCGACATCCGCCGCGCCGGCCAGCAGCTCTTCCACGCGGCACTGCCGGGCTCCTCCCCCGACAACGACGCGTGGATCGACCGCAAGCGCAAGGTGGTCGAACGCTTCGGCGCCGCCTCCTACCTGGTCGGCACCCGCTTCCGCGCCAAGGGCAGCACCTTCGAGGACTCCTCCCGCCTCGACCCGGACGAGTACGCGGCCCACGGCGGCTCGTTCCCGATCAGGGTCGAGGGCGTGGGCGTGATCGGCACGGTGACGGTGAGCGGTCTGCCGCAGCTCCAGGACCACCGATTCGTGGTGGCGGCACTGGAGCAGTTCCTGGACGACGAACGCCGGGACTAGACGACGGGATTAAGCGGGACCCGACTCCGGTTGGCACTGTCCACAGGGCTCACAGGTCCAGGTCCGACAGCGGAGGGAACAGCAGCGATGAGCAGCGATACGCCGAAGAAGCTGAGGGAAACGGTCGGGCGATACGGCATCTGGAGCGTGGGCCTGCGCACCGAGGATCCGGCCCGGCGCGGTGAACTCGCCGACGCGGCGGCCGAGTTGGAGCAACTCGGTTACGGCGCCGTCTGGTTGGGCGGCAGCAGCGCCGCCCAACACGCCGTACCGCTCGTCGAGGCGACCTCGACGCTCGCCGTCGGCACCAGCATCCAGAGCATCTGGCAGTACGACGCGGCCGAAAGCGCCGCGGGCTTCGCCGAGTTGGAGGCGGCCCACCCCGGCCGATTCCTGCTCGGCCTCGGGGTGAGCCACGCCAAGCTGGCGGACCAGTACCGCCGCCCGTACTCGGCGCTCGTGAGCTACCTGGACGCCCTGGACACCGCCGGAGTCCCCGCCGACCACCGCCTCCTGGCCGCCCTCGGCCCGAAGACCCTGGAGCTGGCCCGCGACCGCTCGGCCGGCTCGATCCCGTACCTGGTCACCCCCGAGCACACGGCCAAGGCCCGCGCCATCCTCGGCGAAACCCCGCTCCTGGCCCCGGAGTTGAAGGTGGTCCTGGAAACGGACCCGACCCGGGCCCGCACCCTGGCCCGCGACTACCTGGCCATGTACCTCGCCCTCCCCAACTACACCAACAACTTCCTCCGCAACGGCTTCACGGAGTCCGACATCACGGATGGCGGAAGCGACCGTTTGGTGGACGCGGTGTTCGCATGGGGCGACGACACCCAAATCCGCGCCCGCATCGACGACTTCGTGGCAGCGGGCGCGGACCACGTAGCCCTACAGATCGTGGACGGCAACGCCCGCGAAGACCTCCCCCGAGAGGCCTGGCGCAAGCTCGCCTCTCTATTGGCGTAGAGGTGATGCCCTGAGGGGCGCGGGGCTGTGTCGATTTGCGGCTCCGCCGCGTGGGCGCGACCAGCCCCAACGGCCGCGCACCCGCGAAACAACGAGCAGCCCCCACCCCTTAGGCGTCCTTGAACTCCTGCCGCTGCTTGCCCAACCCCGCGATCTCCAGCTCAACAACATCCCCGGCCCGCAAGAACGGCTTCGGCTCAGGCTGCCCAAGAGCAACCCCCGCCGGCGTACCGGTATTGATGACATCGCCGGGATAAAGCGTCATGAACTGGCTGACATAACGCACCACTTCAGCCACCGAGAAGATCTGCTCGGCGGTCGTCCCGTCCTGCTTCAACTCCCCGTTCACCCACAGCCGCAGCGACAAAGCCTGCGGATCCGGAACCTCGTCCGCCGTCACCAACCACGGCCCCAGCGGGTTGAACGTCTCGCAGTTCTTCCCCTTGTCCCACGTCCCGCCCCGCTCGATCTGGAACTCCCGCTCGGACACGTCATGCGCGACCGCATACCCCGCGACATGCGCGAGCGCCTCCTCGTGGGACTCCAGATAACGGGCCGTACGCCCGATGACGACCGCGAGTTCGACCTCCCAGTCCGTCTTCACCGACCCGCGAGGGACCAGCACCGTGTCGTACGGCCCGACGACCGTGTCCGCCGCCTTGAAGAAGACGACCGGCTCGGCGGGCGGCTCGACACCGGTCTCGCGGGCGTGGTCGTGGTAGTTCAGCCCGATGCACACGACCTTGCCGATCCGCGCCAGCGGCGGCCCGACCCGCAGCCCGTCGGCGTCCAGCGCCGGCAGTTCCCCGGCGTCGGCCGCGGCCCGGATCCGGCCCAGCGCGGCGGTGTCGGCGAGCAGCGGCCCGTCGATGTCCGGGACGATGCCGGACAGGTCCCGCAGGGTCCCCTCGGCGTCGAGCAGCGCGGGCCGCTCCGCCCCCGCCGTACCGACTCGCAGCAGCTTCATGTTCACCATCTCCATCGATCGCGGACGGTCGACCGATGGGTGCAGCCATCGGAGGACTGGTCGATCCTCCAAGCTCACGGTCCAGTCCGCAATACCTGGTTCACGGACTGGACCGCGACCACGAGCCGTCAGGCTGCCGTCACGTGTAAAGAACCGCCCGTTCTACGGCACTCCAGGCCGCGCTGGTCACCACGTACAGCGCGACGGCGAGCGGCACGACGGCCACGGTGACCAGCGTGCCGTAGGAGAGGAGCGGCAGCACCTTGCCGAGGGCGCCCGTGCCGGTACCTGTACCTGCACCTGCACCTGCACCTGCACCTGTGTCGGCGGCCGAGCGCCGGGTGCGGACGTAGGTGAAGGTCGCGACCGCGGCGACGACGAGGAACAGCGCGACGTAGACGAGCCCGGCCGGTCCGAACACCCCGTCCCCGGCGAGCGCGTCGGCCCAGCGTCCGCCGAGCGGCGCGGCGAACAGCTGGTGGGAGAGCAGGCCGTCACCGCCGCCGGAGAAGAGGCGGTAGAGGAGGAAGAACGCCGGGAGTTGGAGCAGGCTCGGCAGGATTCCGGACAGCGGGGACACCTTCTCCTCGGTGTGCAGGTCGAGTACGGCCTTCCGCAGCTTCTCGGGCTGCTTCGCGTACCGCTTCCGCAACTCGGCGACCCGCGGCTGGAGTTGGGCCCGCGCCTTCTGCCCGCGCGCCGCGGCCCGCGACAGGGGATGCACGAGGAGTCGTACGAGAGCGGTGAACAGGACGATCGCGGCGGCGGCAGCGGCCGTACCGAACAACGGGTGGAGCAGGTCGGCGAGTTGGCCGACCAGGGCAGCGAAGACGGACATGGGTGAGCCCTCCGTGGGTCTCGTCGTGCCGGGAGTGGGCATGGCGACGGGACGGCCCCGCGCGGAGGCAGGAAAGGCTTCTGGGAATGCCTACGCGGTGGTCGTCCGGAGGGGGTGTCCGGGGGCTCGGGGGCGTGGGCGGCCCGAGGCGTCGGGGTCGCGCTGGGGCAGGAACGCCGTACGGCGGGCCCGCTCGCGGATGGCCGTACGGACCCGGGTGGGCGGTACGGCGGGTGCGCTGCGCGCGGTGAGGAGGGCGCAGACGGCGAGGGCGGTCCCGGTCGCGGCGAGCGCGACGGCGGCCGGAAGGCTGCCGGTGTCCACCAGCACGATCGGGAGCAGGAAGAGGAGCAGCAAGGCGCTCGCCCCATGCTGGTGCTTCATGATCCTCCCCCTCCCCAACTGCCGTTCTCGTACCGTTCGTTATACCCGATCCGGCTCGATCGGCTGGAGCAGTCGCCTCGGTTTGAGGAACGCCCGGCTGACCGGGTCCGTCGGGTCCGGATCGAGTCCGGGGCCCGGGTCCATGATGACATCCGCGACGGGGACGACGACGGCGCAGGTGGGGCACTCGCCGTAGGAGCCGAGTTCGGTGCCGCAGTCCGCGTGCCGGAAGTAGCGCAGCTGCGTCTCGTCGTACTGCTCGCGCTGCCACCGGCCGAGCGAGCGCAGCACCGGCCACAGGGCGATCCCTCGCTCGGTGATGACGTACTCGTCGCGCGGCGGGGACTCCTGGTAGCGGCGTTTTTCGAGGATGCCCTCGGCGGTCAGGGCCTGGAGGCGGCCGGCGAGGACCGCGCGCGGGATGCCGAGGTGGGCGAGGAAGTCGTTGTAGCGCCGTACGCCGTAGAGGGCGTCCCGGACGACGAGCAGCGTCCAGCGCTCCCCGACCACCTCCAGCGCCCGGGCGATCGAGCACTCCTGTCCCGCGTAGTCCTTGCCTAGTGACATGTCCTCCACTGTAGCCACTTTCCGCCAGTAAGTTCAATGAACGAACCTTAGGTGCTACGGTGCTCCACATGACTAGGTTCAATGAGCGAACCCTCGATGAGCTCACCGAGGCCGCCGAGGCCGCCGAGGTGACGAAAGCCCCCGAGGTCTCCGGGCCGAGCGTGCCGCACCCCCGCGCCACCCTCGCCCTGACCAGCGCGGCCACCGCCGTGGCGCTGATGACGTACACCGCGCCGATGGTCACGCTCCCCGACATCGCCGCCGCCCTGCACACCCCGCTCTCCGCCCAGGCCTGGCTCCTGAACGGCACCCCGCTCGGCCTGGCCGCGCTGCTCCTCGTCGCCGGCAGCCTCGCCGACGACTACGGCCGCCGCCGGATCTTCCTCGCGGGCACCTTCGCGCTGGGCATCACCACGGCGCTCTCCGCGCTCACGTCCTCGACCTGGCTGTTCACGCTGACCCGTATCGCGCAGGGCGCGTCCAGCGCGGCGCTGCTCGCCAGCGGCCTGGGCCTGATCGTGCACGCCTTCCCGACCCCGCGCGGCCGTCTGCACGCGACCGGCGTGTGGGGCGCGTTCGTCAGCGGCGGCATAGCGGTCGGCCCGCTGGTCGCGGGCGCGATGCCGGACTGGCGGCTGATCTACGCCGTGCTCGGCGCGGCGGCGATCGTCGTGGCGGCCCTCGGCGCCCGTACGTTGTCCGAGTCCCGCGCGCCGCGCGGCGGACGCCCCGACCTGGCGGGCGCGGTCACCTTCGGGCTGGCCCTGGTCGCCCTCGTCGCCGCCCTCACGCTGGGCCGCGACGGCTGGCTGCGCGCCCCGGTGGGCCTGCTGGCACTGGCGGCCGTGGTGCTCGTCGGCGTCTTCGCGCTGGTGGAACGCCGGGGCGCGACCCCGATGATCGACCTGAGCCTGCTGCGCCACCGCCTCTTCCTGGCGTCCTCCGCGGGCGGCCTGTTCACGGGCCTCGCGGTGATCGGCATGTTCAGCTTCCTGCCGACGCTGTTGCAGCAGACGCTGGGGCTGTCGGCGATGGACACGGCCTGGCTGTTCCTCCTCTGGTCGGGCCTGTCCTTCGCGGTCGCCCTCCAGGCCCGCCGCCTCGCCGGCCGCGTCTCGCCCCGCCACCAACTCGCCCTGGGTTTCCTGCTCCACGCGGCCGGCGTCCTGACGATGCTGGGCGCGCTGGACTCCGGTTCCTGGCTACGGCTGCTGCCGGGACTGGTGATCGCGGGCGTCGGCAGCGGCCTGCTGAACGCCGCGCTGCCGCTGCTGTCCGTGGAGTCCGTACCGGCGGCCCGCGCGGCGATGGGCTCCGGCGCGCAGCAGACGTTCCGCTACATCGGCTCGTGCGCCGGGGTCGCGCTGACCATCGCGATCGCCACGTCGGCGGGCGGCGGCCTCGCCCGCGGCGCGGACATCGCGATGGTGGTGTCGGCCGGGCTCGCGGTGGTGGCGGCGGTGAGTGTGGGGGTGTTGCGGGAACGGGCGTGAATCACCGGAGGTGCGTGGAGGTGAGCGTGCCCCACACCGCCATGCGGTACCTGGACGTGAACTCCGGCGTGCAGGTGGTGAGGGTGATGTAGTACCCCGGTTGGCTGTAGCCGTAGGCCGGTTTGACGATCGAGCGCGGGATCGGCCGGATCACGCCGGAGTCGATGGCGGAGGTCTGCGGCAGGATCTTGTCGACCGTGTACGTGTACGTGGCCGCGCTCGTCTCCACCTCGACGGTGTCCTTGAGGCGCAGTCGCGGGAGATACCGGAACGGCTCGCCGTGGGTGTTGCGGTGCCCGGCGAGCGCGAAGTTCCCTGCCTGGCCCGGCTGTTGGGTGCCGGGGTAGTGGCCGACGTACCCCTTGTTGAGCACGTTCTGTTTGCTGACGCCTTCCGCGATCGGAACGCGGAGGTGGAGGCGGGGGATGATGAGGACGGCGTAGGCCTGGGAGCGGCGGGGAGCGGCGGCGGAACCGGTGACTGTGGTGGAGCCATCGGCCGAGGTGCCCCGGCGCGGTGAACTGCCGCCCACCAGACCGGTGTTGGCAGTCGCGGTGCCGCCACTCCCCGCACCCGGTGTCGCCCATTGCCGTTCCAGGGCCCGCACTTGGTGCTCGGCGCCCTGACGGGCCTCCCGGTTGGTCCACCACAGCTCGTGGACGACGAGGAGGAGCAGGACGACCCCGGCGGTGACGAGGAACTCCCCACCGGTCCACACAGCGCGTCGGCCCAGCGCACGGCGTCGACGGCTGCGGTGCTGCACGACGGGAACCCGCATGGGCCGCACGATAGGGGCCGGTTCGCGAACTCGCCAGACTCATGGCTCCGATGACCGGAAAGGGTGCCCGTTCGATCCTTCGTACACGGGTTGTAGAAAGGGGTGTCACAACCCTCGACAACCTCACGCACCACACCCGATGCTTCCTGATGGCACGAGCCGGGGGGATGGCCGACGCCGGTGGGACGACCGGCGGTTGAGCGAATCGGGAGTAGAGATGATCCGACGCAGAACCCTGCTGGCCGCAGCGGGCGGTGGGCTCCTCGGCACCGCCCTGGCGACCGGTACCGCACGGGCCGACGCGACGATCGCGGTCAACCCGGCGACGAAGTACGGCACTTGGGAGGGCTGGGGCACCTCGCTCGCCTGGTGGGCGAACGTCTTCGGCGCCCGGGACGACTTCGCCGACATCTTCTTCACCACCAAGTCGACGACGTACAACGGCACTTCGCTGCCGGGCCTGGGCCTGAACATCGCCCGTTACAACCTCGGCGCGTGCAGCTGGAACTCGGTGAACGGCGAGTCGATGGTCGCCTCCGCCAACATCCCCGCGTTCAAGCAGATCGAGGGCTACTGGCAGGACTGGAACAACGAGGACCCCACGTCCTCGGCCTGGGACTGGACCGCGGACGCGACCCAGCGGGCGATGCTGGTGAAGGCGACCTCGCGGGGCGCGACCACCGAGCTCTTCGCCAACTCCCCCATGTGGTGGATGTGTTCGAACCACAACCCGTCGGGCGCGTCCGGCGGCGGCAACAACCTCCAGACCTGGAACTACCGCCAGCACGCCTCCCACCTCGCGTCCGTCGCCCTCTACGCGAAGAACAACTGGGGAGTGAACTTCGCGACGGTCGAGGCCTTCAACGAACCCTCGTCGAGCTGGTGGACGGCGACGGGTACGCAGGAGGGCTGCCACATGGACTCGACGGTCCAGTCGGCCGTACTCCCGTACGTGCGAAGCGAGTTGGACAGCCGAGGCCTGACAAGCACGAAGATCTCGGCGTCCGACGAGACGAGCTACGACCTCGCGCGCACGACCTGGAGCGCCTTCAGCTCGACGACGAAGGGGTACGTGAACCGGGTCAACGTCCACGGCTACCAGGGTTCGGGCGGTCGTAGGGACTTGTTGTACACGGACGTAGTGACGACGGCGGGCAAGGCCCTCTGGAACTCGGAGACCGGCGACAGCGATTCGACGGGCCTGACGATGGCCGGCAACCTGCTCTACGACTTCCGCTGGCTGCACCCCACGGCGTGGACGTACTGGCAGGTCATGGACCCGTCGTCCGGTTGGGCGATGATCGCGTACGACCAGAGCACCCTCACGGCCGGCGCGGTGCAGACGAAGTACTACGTGATGGCCCAGTTCAGCCGCCACATCCGCCCCGGCATGACGATCCTGGACACGGGAGTGAGCTACGCGGCGGCGGGCTACGACGCGTCGGCGAAGCGGTTGGTGATCGTCGCCGCCAACACGGGCTCGTCGTCGACTAAATTGACCTTCGACCTGTCCAAGTTCACGACGGTGGCAGGCGGTTCGAGCGGCCTGGTTCCGCGCTGGAACACGGTGACGGGTGGTGGAGGTGACCTGTACGCCTCCCACTCGGACACGTATGTGAGCGGCAAGACGGTGAGCGCGACGTTCGCGGCGGGGGCGGTGCAGACGCTGCAGATCGACGGGGTGGTGATCTGACCCCGGGCCTCCAACCCGGTTACGGCGGCGGCCGGTTCGGCCTGCTCGCCCTGGCGCTCGGCGGTTTCGGAATCGGCCTGACCGAGTTCGTGATCGCCGGGCTGCTGCCCCAGGTGAGCCGCGGCCTGCACGTGTCCACGGCGGCCGCGGGCTGGCTGATCTCCGGCTACGCGCTGACGGTCGCGGTGGGCGCGATCGCGGTGACGGCGGCGACGGCGTCCCTGCCCCAAAAGCCGGTCCTGGTGGGCTTGGTGGCGCTGTTCGTCGCAGGGAACCTGCTGTCGGCGATCGCCCCCGGCTACGGGTTGATGCTGCTCGGCAGAGTCATAGCGGCCCTCTGCCACGGCTCGTTCTTCGGCATCGGCTCCTTGGTCGCCCGCCGCCTGGTCCCTCCCGAACGGGCCTCGCGGGCAGTCGCGTTGATGTTCACCGGCCTGACGGTCGCGAACGTTCTGGGGGTCCCGTTCGGCGCGCTCGTCGGCGAACGGTGGGGCTGGCGCGCGACGTTCTGGGCGATCACGGCGATCGGGGCGGTCGCGCTGATCGCCATCGCCGTACTCGTACCGGCGTCGGCGGGAGCGAGGAGTGACTCGGCGGACCTCCGCACGCAGGTGCGCGCCTTCCGCTCCACCCAGGTATGGCTGACCCTGACAGCCACGGCCCTCGGCTACGGCGGCATGTTCGGCGCGTTCAGCTACCTCGCGTACACCTTCACGCGGGTCGCGGGCTTCTCGACGACGGATGTGGCCTGGCTGTTGGTCGTCTACGGCACGGGGCTGGTCGTCGGCAACATCGCGGGCGGCCGGGGGGCCGACCACAACCGGGACGTGACGCTGCTGGTGTCCCTGGGCGGCCTGGCGACCACGTTGACGTTGTTCGGACTGCTGGCGAGCAGCCGGGGGGCGTCGGTGGTCCTGGTCTTCTTGCTGGGTGCGTTCGGGTTCGCGACGGTGCCGGGGATGATCACGCGGGTGACGGACGCGGCGGGGAGTGTGCCGTTGGCGGCGAGCGCGAATGTGTCGGCTTCGAATGTGGGGAACGCGGTGGGGGCTTGGGCAGGGGGTTTGGTGATCAGTGCGGGGTTTGGGTATGCGGCTCCGTTGTTTGTGGGGGCGGGGATTGTGGGGGTGGGGGTGGGCGTCATGGGGGTTGCGGCGAGGGGTTCTGTGGGTGGCGGGAGAGGGACGGGGACGGGCGGGGCAGCGGGAGGTGAAGGTCGTAGAAGCACAGGGGCTGTAGAAGCAGAGGGGTCGTAGAAACGAGGCGGCCGTAAAACCGGCGGAAACCGGGAAGCCACCCGGTGTTCCCCGCGGGGCGGCCCCCGCCGGCCCCCTCACCGCTCCCCCACGCCACTCTCACCGGCCGACCTGGGCATATCTCTGCCCTTGCCTCCATCTGTGTCGGCATCGGCAGTACCGTGTCGTTCATGCGCCCCGACACGCCCGCCGAGAACGCCGACCACTCCGCCGAAGCGGCCCGCCTCGAACGGACCGCCGCCCGTTACCCCGAGGACGCCGAAGCCCTGCTCCTCCAGGCCGCGGCCCACCTGGAACTGGCCGGCGACCGCCCCGCCGCCACCGCGCTCTACGACCGCCTGCTGTCATCGGCGGACGCCCTGGAAACCCCGCACCTGGTACGGGCCCTCAAGGCCTCGAACCTCTGGGAGTACGGCCACGAGGCCGAGGCCAGGGCCATCATCGACGGGGTACGGGCAGCGTCCCCGCGCGATCCCGCGCCCTGGGTGATCGTCGCGGAGTCCCTGGAGTCCCACGACGAGTTGGAGGCGGCACAGGAGACATTCACGGAGGGCGTGACGCTGCTCCTGACCGATATCCCCGAACCCCCTTACTCCACCCACCCGTTGCTGTACGGCCGGCACCGGGTGCGGCGGATGCTGGGCGTGTCGCACGACGAGTGGGACACGCTGGCGGACACGCTGCATTCGGCCCACGCGTCCTCGTCGTCCTCGTCCTCGTCCTCCTCGTCTCCCTCGTCGCCGGTGTCCCTGGACGAGCTGCATGATCCGAAGCGGGTGTGGTCACTGGGGTCGGACAACCCGGCGGAGCTTGAGGCCGAGATCTCACGGCTGCGGGCGGAACTGGGCGCGTTCCGGGAGGCGTTGTCCCGGCCGTTCCCCGTGGCTGTACTGCACTGGCCCGAGGGGGAGTTGGCCGAGCTGGTGGGGGCGTACGAGTCCCTCGCGGTGGAGTACCCGTCCCACGAGGAGCACCTTGCGACGATAGAGGGGTCGTTGCGGGAGCTGGCGGCGAGTGGGACGCCGAACCTGGGGATCGTTACGGGGACTGTGCCTTCTTATGAGGCGTTCGCTGCGTCTGAGGGGGCTTCGCCTGGGGATGCTGATCTGTTGCCGCAGTATGCGACGACCCTTGCGGCTCGGGGGCGGGCTGTGGTTTGGCCGCCTCAGCGGGGGGCTAGTTGCTGGTGTGGGTCAGGGCGGGCTTATGGGGAGTGCCACGGGGGTTGAGGGTCGATTGTGGCGGCTGCACAACATGGGCTGGCTGACCGCGAGTTGGTCCTTCGCTACTTCGAGACGTGGAACACGGCGATTCGGTTGTCGCCGGTGAGGTTCTTCATCCGGAGTGGCGGGACCACGCGCATCCGGAGATCACGGGGCCCGGTGACGTTCAGCGGGCGGTGGAGCATGTCCGGGCCGCCCAGCCGGACCTGCGCTTCGACATCAGGGCGGTGTTGAGTGAGGGGGAACTACTGGCTGCGGTTGGGGAGGTGAGCCGGGGGCTGGTTCAGCGGCGACGGTGAGCAGCCTGATTCGGCTGATCCGTGTTCGGGGTGGCTTGCTCGCGGAGATGTGGACTTACCGTCGCGACGAGCGTGCGTGATCTGCGGCTCTCGACACAACGCCTCAAGTACGCCGGCACAATACTTCCGTGCCAGATGTTGTCCCGTCCTCCGCTGCCGTGTCCGCCCGCATGAGCCGACAGAGCTCCCGCGACACGGCTCCCGAAGTGGCGGTGCGACGCCTACTGCACGCCAAGGGCCTGCGATACCGGGTGAACGTACCGGTGCCCGGCATACCCCGTCGCACGATCGACATCGTCTTCCCCAAGGCCAAGATCGCGATCTTCATGGACGGCTGCTTCTGGCACGGCTGTCCCAAGCACGCGACGCAGCCCAAGTCGAACGCGGAGTGGTGGCGGGCCAAGCTCGACAAGAACATGGCCCGCGATGCCGAGACGACCGAGCATCGGCTCGCGGAGGGCTGGACAGTACTGCGCTTCTGGGAGCACGAGTCGGCCCAGGACATCGCTCAACGAATCGCCACCGGCGTGGCACAGTCGCGCACCACTGCACCACACGACACCGAAATCCGGCTCTCTCAGCACTCAAGCTGAAAGCGACGATGGCCTGGACGCGCCAGAGGTGACCCTCCAACTCAAGGGTTGCGTCCATGGAGATGGTGTACGGGTTCGACCTGATCCGGGGGTTTGCTCCGGCATCGGGATGGTGCCCGCATAGATGAACGGCCACCGGCTGATCTTCGAAGTGTCGAAGCCTCGAAGGAGATCAGCACGATGACCGCACCCGACAGCCTGCCCCTGCACGCCCTCGCGGAAGACAACCTCACCTCGGCGAGTCCCGATCTGCTGCGCGCGATGGTCAAGACGTTCGCCGACGCCCTCATGTCCGCGGAGGCCGACGCCCTCTGCAACGCCGAATACGGGCAGGTCAGCGACGAACGCGTCAACCACCGCAACGGCTACCGCCCGCGCGAGTGGGACACCCGGGCCGGCACCGTCGAACTGGCCATTCCCAAGCTGCGCCAGGGCAGTTACTTCCCGCACTGGCTGCTGGAGCGACGCCGCCGGGCCGAACAGGCCCTCATCAGCGTGGTCGCCACCGCCTACCTGCTCGGTGTCTCCACCCGCCGGGTCGAGAAACTGGCGGAGTCCCTCGGCGTCACCCAGCTGTCGAAGTCCCAGGTCTCGGCGATGGCCAAGCACCTGGACGAGCAGGTCGCCGCGTTCCGCAACCGGCCGCTCGACGCCGGGCCCTACGCGTTCGTCTGGGTCGACGCACTGACCCAGAAGGTCCGCGAGGGCGGCCGCATCATCAACGTCCACGCCCTCATCGCAGTCGGCGTGAACGCCGACGGCCACCGCGAGATCCTCGGCATCGACGTTGCCTCCAGCGAAGACGGCGCCGGCTGGCTGGCCTTCCTGCGCTCCCTGGTCGCCCGCGGCCTGTCCGGCGTCCAACTGGTCGTCTCCGACGCCCACGCCGGCCTGGTCAACGCGATCGGCGCCACCCTGCCCGGCGCGAGCTGGCAGCGCTGCCGCACCCACTACGCCCGCGCGTTGCTGAGCCAGGTCCCCAAGTCGGCCCAGCCGTGGGTGGCCACCCTGCTGCGGACCGTCTTCGAACAACCCGACACCGACGCCGTGAAGGCCCAGATGCGGCACGTCCTGAACGCACTGGAGGCCAAATTCCCCAAAGCAGCAGCCCACTTGGACACCGCCCAGCACGACCTCCTGGCGTTCACCGCGTTCCCGCGCGAGAGCTGGCGGCAGATCTGGTCCAACAACCCCCAGGAACGGCTCAACAAGGAGATCAGGCGTCGCACCGACGTGGTCGGCATCTTCCCCGACCGCACCGCCCTGGTCCGCCTGGTCGGCGCGCTCCTGGCCGAGCAGAACGACGAATGGACGGAAGCCCGCCGCTACATGGGACTCGACCTCCTCGCCAAAACCCGCCTCCACCCGATCGAGTCACAAACCGACGAGACCGTCGTCCCGACCGAACTCACCGCATAGCCTCAAAACGAGATCACCGAGTGGCCGTCAATACACCACCTCGGCGGACGTGACCCAACTCAAGCTTTGGTAAGACGGCTCCGAACATGCCTGCCGCACCACAATTGACCAGCGAGATCCCGCGGTTCGCCTACCCCTGAAGATCGTCAGGCAAGCGCTCCAGATCGAACTGGCAAATCTCGATCTCGGAGCCGTCAGGCGCAGGCGACCTGGACACAGCCGTACGAATAGCGGTGATCTCGTACAAGCCATCGTACTTATAGTCATCAGGCAGCGAATAGCGTGAATCGCCGCCATAGCCACGAATAACGCGAACCGGATGATTACGTTCATAGCTGCGCTTGAGAGCGGCATTATCCCGGTACGCCCATGACTGACTACGCAGAAGACTCTTAGTCTGCTCGTCCTTGTCTTTGTCCGGAGAGGCGCCTGTGTAGCGCACCCACGTCCAGTGATCCTCGTCGTCCTCGTACCCACCGTTCAAGACGATGGCATCTCCGACCTCACTGCCGTCCTCATCCGCGAGCCACGAGATGCCCTTCTGGTTGGTTCGGTGCAGCTTGGCGCGCATCACATCCAACCGCCGATGGAAGACCGCTCCCACGTCGACACCTTCGATATGACCGATAACTCGTTCGATTTCCACGACTCCATATTGGATCGAGATCGATCACTCATGTCAAACATGATTTCGAAGTTGATCATTTTTGGCGCATGGGCGCTCCGGACCAGGCCCTCACCGTCTGACGTCAGAGCCCTCTGTTAGACATGGGCGCAACTGTCTGCTGATCGGGGGGAGCCGGCGTGTCCGAACCACTAGGTGCTGCACAACCGGCCACCGGCCTCTACGAAGAGCTCATCACGCTGCGCTTCGAGCAGCAGTTGAAGGAGCTAGGCAGCCTCGGCTGGCATCCCGTGACCGATGCCGTGGGGCCGGAGTCAGTGCCACATGTACTGGCCCGGCATGTCGCTGGGACCGTGCGACGCGTGCTGCAAAGCCTTCCGAGCGTGGAGCGCGTACACGCGGCCAACCACATCTTGGAATCCATCAGCACCCTAGAAGGCGCCCAAGAGTGGGTGGACCTAGTGGCTGACGGCCCTCGTCAACTCCTCGCGCTGACACGGCAGGAGGCACCCGGCGTCTTCGCCGTGCGCCCCGGTATCCCCCTCTCCGACACCGCCCTCATCACCAACTCGCCCGAGGACCCAAGCCTCGGTTTCGAACTACGTGCCGAGCTCGCCACCGCCGACCACGTCGACCTGCTCTGCGCCTTCGTGAAGTGGCACGGACTGCGCATCATCGAGCAGTCCCTGCAAGCGGCCCACAACCGTGGCGTGCCGATACGGGTCATCACCACGACCTACATCGGCGCCACCGAACGGCGCGCGCTGGACCGGTTGGTGCAAGAGTTCAACGCCGAGGTCAAGGTCAACTACGAGACGCGATCGACGCGACTGCACGCGAAGGCATGGCTGTTCCGTCGCGAGAGCGGTTACGACACTGCGTATGTAGGCAGTTCCAACCTCTCCAAGGCCGCTCTCCTCGACGGCTTGGAGTGGAACGTCCGGCTCTCTTCGATCGCCACACCAGACGTCTTGCGTAAGTTCGAGGCGACCTTCGAGGCGTACTGGAACGACCTGTCCTTCGAGACGTACGACCCCGACGCCGACGGAGAACGACTCCAGGAAGCCTTGGCTATCGCAGGAGGTACCTCCTCAACTGCCGCTAAAGACCGCGGGATTACTCTCTCCGGCCTTGAGGTACGACCGTATCCACATCAACGCGACATGCTGGAGCGGCTGAACGTCGAGCGGGATGTGCATGACGTACACCGGAATCTGCTGGTCGCAGCGACAGGCACTGGCAAGACGGTGATGGCTGCACTCGACTACAGGCAACTGCGGAAGAAGCACGGCCGCGACTTGCGGTTGCTGTTCGTCGCGCACCGCAAGGAGATCCTGCAGCAGTCTCTACGGACCTACCAAGACGTCCTGATGGACGCAAACTTCGGGGAGTCGCTTCACAGCGGTGAGATTCCGGAGCGCTGGAATCACGTGTTCGCCAGCGTCCAGTCGCTGAACGCACGAACGCTCGACCGTCTCTCCCGTGATCACTTCGACGTGATCGTGATCGACGAGTTCCACCACGGGACCTCACCGACGTACCGGAAGATCCTGGACCATTTCCAGCCAGTCGAGTTGCTTGGGCTTACCGCAACGCCCGAGCGCATGGATGGCAAGAACATCCAGGACGAGTTCTTCGAGGGCCGCATCGCCGCCGAGATGCGACTGTGGGAAGCACTCGAAAATGAACTCCTCAGCCCCTTCCACTACTTCGGTATCACCGACACCACCGACTTGAGCACGGTGGAGTGGAAGCGCGGGGCGTATGACGCGGGCGCTTTGAGCAACGTACTGACGGGGAACGTGGCACGGGCGCGGCTGGTCGTGAAGGCTGTCAGGGACAAGGTCACCGATCCTGGGACCATGCGGGCGCTGGGTTTCTGCGTCTCGGTTGCGCACGCGCACTTCATGGCCGAGTCCTTCCGAACGGCCGGCCTCAACGCCGTTGCCCTGTCCGGGGAGTCATCCAGCCAAGAACGCGCACAGGCCCTGGCAGACCTCAGATCGGGTGCACTGCAAGTGATCTTCTCGGTCGACCTCTTCAACGAAGGGCTCGACATCCCTGACGTGGATACGTTGCTTCTTCTGCGCCCTACCTCCAGCGCCACCGTCTTCCTTCAACAGCTCGGCCGCGGCCTTCGCCGCACCGAAGACAAGGCCGTGCTGACCGTGCTGGACTTCATTGGGCAGCATCGCAAGGAGTTCCGCTTCGAGAACCAGTTCCGCGCGCTCACGAGCCTCACCCGCAAGCGGCTGCTCGACAACATCGAGCATGACTTCCCCCAGCTGCCGTCCGGCTGCCAAATCATGCTTGAGGAGAAGGCGAAGAACACCATCATCGCCAACATCAAGGACCAGATCGGCGTCAACGTCACGGCGCTGGCACGTGAGGTCGCCGACTACGCCGAGCCGAAGCTCAGCCGGTACCTGCACGAAAGCGGTCGCGAGCTGAAGGAGCTCTACCGGGGCAACGGCAACTCCTGGACAGGCTTGCTGCGCCGCTCCGGCCTTCTGCAGGGTGAGCCGCCGGAAGGTGAAGCCGCCCTCCTCAAGCGCGTGTCCGCCTTTCTCCACGTGGACGACCCGCTACGGGTGGCCGCATACACGCAGATGCTGGCGGACGATGCTCCTACCTACGGCGAACTCGACGAGCAGGGTCGTGCCTACGCCCGCATGCTCTTCTTCCAGCTGTGGCCGCTTGGCGGCATCACCCGCAAGGGCTTCGCGGACTACGACGCGGGATTCTCAACTCTGCTTGAACAGCACGCAGTTCGCAGTGAGCTGCGCCAGATGCTGGAGTACAACCTCGCCCACACGGAACACGTCCCGATCCCGCTTCTCGGCGTAGGCGGACAAAGCGGTATTCCGCTGACCGTGCATGCCTCGTACAGCCGCGAAGAAATCCTCCCTGCCCTTGGCCAGTCCTTCATCGGTGGCTTCATGCCGGCCGACTTCCGCGAGGGCGTGAAGTGGTGCGAGTCGATCAAGACCGACGCGCTCCTGATCACGCTGGAGAAGGACGAGAAGGACTTCTCTCCTCAAACCCGCTACCACGACTACGCGTTGAGCGAGACCCTCTTCCACTGGGAGTCCCAGAACCAGACGTCGGCAACGTCTCCCACCGGTCTGCGCTACCAGAATCACGTAGCCGAGGGCAGTCACGTCCTGCTCTTCGTACGCCGCTACAAAAGCACGGACATCGGGGGCGCCCAACCGTGGATACTGCTCGGCCCTGCCGAGTTCGACGGCTCCACCGGGAGCAAGCCGATGGCGATCAAGTGGAACTTGAAGCACACGCTCCCCGCGGATGTTTGGACCTACTCCGCGATTGCTGCTGGGTAGCGTTGCCCAACTAGTCGCCCATGAGACCGAGTTCAGCCTCGAAACGCATCTGTGCTCGGTCTAGGGCTTCCTCCGGGTCATGGCCGTGCACCCGAAGCCAGTGCAGAAGATCAGAGATGGCATCGATCGCCGCCGCCTCCGTGGTTGCCGCCCCAAGGCGACTTGCCCGACGGCTACCGCAGTGTTCATCGGGAGCGTGCAGAGCAGTGGCGAACTCGCACCACGTCACCTTGCGATCGGCGAGGAGCTGAACACCCCAGCGGTCAGTGGTAGCCGTCACGAGGGCCATACCCCGCCCTGTTTCGGCATCATCGGTAGCGTCCACGAGCGTGGGTAGGGCACGCGTATCCGGGTCATGGACTTCGATACGCAGACGGGTGCCGTTCATCGAGACAGCGAGGGTGGTCGGGGTACCTGCGCCCACGTGAGTGATCACGTTGGAGACGAGCTCGCTGACGCACAGTTGGACCGCGACGGTCAGTTCTTGCAGGCCCCAGATCGTCAGATGGATCCGTAACACCCGGCGCAGAGCTGCCACTTCGGCGGGCTCTGCCAAAAACGGGAGTTCCCACGCCGCCCTCGGCGTGCACGTAGTGCAGTCCATGTCCCAATCCCTCCACCTGCACGGCAAATTGCGATGCGTAACCGCCTTCACACCGAGGGTTGCACTGGAACTCTCAAAATGGAACTCTCATTTTGTGCGAGAAGGAGTGCACATCAGCATCGCGCGCCCCCGGCGCGCGCTGTCTTGCCGTCAGGCTCAGACAACCAGCACGATCTGATAGGTCGACATGAAGGGCTGGACGCATGCCAGTTGGACCCACCACTCGAAGGCGCCAGCTGGGCGCCGACCTGCGCCGACTCCGCGAATCCAAGGGTTTGACCCTGGAGGAGGCAGGTGCCCGTGTCGGCATCTCAAAGGCAACGCTGAGTCGCTACGAGACGAAGGAAGGGACCGTCAAGTGGCCGGCCGTTGACGCCCTTTGCCGCGAATACGGATCCTCTGACGCAGAACGTCTCGCCCTCGTCGAGCTGGCCAAGGGCGCGAAGATCCAAGGTTGGTGGCGATCACTCGCCGACCCCATCCCTGAGTCCATGAACCTCATGCTCACGCTTGAGGACGAGGTCGTACGCGAAGACCACTACGCGTGCATGTACGTCCCCGGGCTACTCCAAACTCGCGCCTACGCCGAGGCAGTCCACCGAGCCTCGGAGGTGCAGTGCCCGGAGCGCGAAGTGCAGCACATGGTCGACATCCGCATGAAGCGTCAGGAACTCCTCGACCGCGACGACCCACCGCGCATCTGGTGCGTGATCGACGAGGCGGCGCTCCGTCGCCAGGTCGGCGGCCGTGAGGTCATGCGAGAACAGCTCGGGCACCTACTCACGCTGGCTGAGCGCCCCCACGTCACCATCCAAGTACTCCCCTTCTCAAAGGGCGCGCATGCAGCGGCAGTTGGCAGCTTCGCCATCCTGCGGGGCCCGACTCCGGAGCTGGACGTGGCGTACGTCGACCTACTCAGCGGCGGCCTCTTCATGGAGAAGCCGCAGGAACTGGCGCGTTATAGGTTGGCGTTCGAGTACCTCAGCGCACAGGCACTCGACCTTGAGTCCTCCACGGACATCGTCCACCGCATAAGCAAGGAGTCCTGATGTCGGCGCCCTCGACGCACCAGTGGTTCAAGTCCTCGTACAGCGGGGGTAGTGGGACGGAGTGTGTCGAGTGCGCGCGTACCGAGGACGGAGCCTTCGTACGCGACTCCAAGCAGGCTTGCGGATCCGCCGTGGCGGTAACGAATCGGGCTTGGCACACCTTCATCAGGGCGTTGGAGCAGGGCGTGTTGCGAGTTAGATGAGGCTGCGGACATAAACCTCCGGGGAGTTCAAATTTCCAAACTTGGCGGTTATTCCGTCCGCGCTGATTCGCGTGCAGATATCATCCTAACTGCAGTACAGAAAACCTGCCGCCTAGCATTTTAGATGTCCTACATTTGACGTTATCGAGAAACATAAATACGACAGAACGAACATACGCGCCGCGCGGCAAGCAGGACGAAACACCGACACACTTCAAGTTTCACCGAGTAGCGAAGTCGGCCATATCGAGCAAATCAAATACCCAAGATTCAAAAAGCCTGATACCTCCCGCAACTGGCGAATCCAGCAGCTGAAGAACATTAGACGCCCCATGCATCGACATCAAAGGCGACATTCTCGCCGCAGCACCTTTCCCTCGATGCGCAATGTAATTACGTACCGATTGCACTTCCTTTGGGGGTGAGGCGTTGGCTTGGACTCCAACACTGGGCGAAACCGTGCTATGGATGGTCGAAACGCCGATAGCAGCCGCAATGGTTGATTTATTAGGAACATCTAACACGGACGCTGCATCAATAGTCGCTGCGGGTATAAACCAGGTTGGCTCACCGAAAGATTTCGAAGAGATCGCCGAAAGGTTCACACTCAAGAACTGTAGCGCCTCACTCTGATTCCTCCCTATCGCTGGACGATGCACTTGACCTGAACGAGTTTCGAACTGATGGTAGGAACTTCGCAACACCAGATTCTTGCAGAATCGGTTCCAGGCATCATGTAGCGCAACTACCGCGCCCTCACGCGCAACCCGATGCGCTCCAATGCCGAATTCATTTCGATCGCCACGAGCAGGCACAGAGAAAGACGTGAGAATCTCTTCGCATTCGACCCTGAAGGCGACATATGGGACCGAAAGGCTCAGCACTAACGCTCCATGCTGTCTGCGACTATGGCCTCGCAAAATACCTTGAAGCGCTCGCGACGGCTGGCAATCCTTTGAGTTGACGACTTCGATGCCGCATAGAACCTCTCATAATTCCTGGGCGGCTCCTCACTCTTGAGAACTTCATTCAGGAAAGTCAGGTTGGCCGTGAATCGATCGATAGCCCCATTCAAGCCATCACCCCGGCCAGGCATACCTTCACCAATATCACCTGCAGGCAGGCCATACTTCACATGTGCCAATGCCGCGAAGATCATCAGAGCCTGCGGCCGCTTAACGATCGGCTCGTTAGCGAAGCTTGGCACCACACGATCAAACATGATTGAAAGGATCTGGTCGACGCGTTCTTCGACCAGATCCTGTTCGGGGAAGTTGCTCTTCTTTCGCTCATAAAGGCGATTGATCTTGTCTTCGCCACCGTCCGTCACGCCTTGAAGGAGGATTCCATACATCTCCGCCATAAGCGAATAACCGATCATCCGGACCTGATCCCGCTTGCCCAAGATTCCCAGATCCCAAAGATCAGTCCATTTACGAGACCTTTCCTGCACCGACCAACTGAACTCTGTATCAAACTTGGCATTTCTAAGCTCAGCACCATTTACCGGGACGGCATAGCTGTTAATTCGAGCGAATACCTCAAGTACATCACTATCGGAGGCGTTGATCAATTGTTCGGCGGTGATCTTGTACGCCAAGAATTTATCTTGAACCTCACCTGGGAGGCTAGCGTAGTCTGCTCCACGAAAGATTTTCGATCGGATCCCGAGCTTAAACTTTCCGGCAGCGAAATCTATAATTGTTCGCAGGCGTTGTTGCCCGTCTACTACTTCACGGAAAATTCGGTGCGAAGTCCGGTCAATGTGTGTGCGCATTAGCACTTTAGGGATCGGATAGCCGTGCAAGATGGTATCAATTAGGTAGGTGCGCGCAGTTGTTGTCCATACAGGCCCTCGTTGGAAGCTCGGATTTAGGACGAGCTCCTTCTCATTGTTCCACTTGATGAAATCTGCCACAGGATAGTGCTCAGGGCTAGACTGGTCCATTAAATTCCTCGCTACTCATTGTAGATCTGGGGGTTGATCATATATCTACTGAGGGTGTCTGTCTGGAACTTGGTGGTGTCGCGTACCGAGGTCCAGATCGAATCCATGGCCTCACTGGCCGACAGCACGCCAAGCCGCGCGCTGCATCTATTCCGTTTCGTCCATGGATCCTCGGTCGAACGCGCCGACACCCAAGCGGTATCAGAGGCCTCGGCCAACACAGTCTCCGAGCCAGCAAAGAGAACTATGCATCAGCATCCCCAAGACGCTCGAACGTAAGCCGACCGCGGCCGTACGTCAACGGCGCTGGACCTTGCGGTCAAGCTCAGTTGCTAGCCCTCGAAGTTCTCCCCGCTCCAAAGCGGCAAGCAGACCCCAACCGCAGCCGCCCTGACCGGCGTTCCTCGTGTCAGCGACGTCGTGTCGCCACCGCTCCTGTGTAGGTCTCCCGCGTCAGCTCCTTGAGTTCGATGCCCAACTCGACGAGGACGGCGCGAATATCGTCCAGAGCCACCGTCACGTCACCCTCGTCGACGAGCGCCTCGACCTCAAGGAACGTCCCGTCGATCTCGGGCACGCGCACAAGCGTGGCAAGCATCCGCCGGCCGAACGCCTCGAACTCGTAGTTCCGGCAGTGTTTCTCGAACTCGATGACCTCGACATGGCCGAGGCCGCGCAGAATGGCATGGGCCGCATCTGCATCCTCGATGGAGGTCTCATACTCGGGCTTGGACCCTGAGCCCTCATCGACTGCGGCCTCCTTGAACGTGAGTACCGTGCGCGTAGTCTCCGCGCCCCGCACCGTTCGGACACGCAACTCCTGGTCCGCCTTCTCCAACGAGCCATCAGGACGGTCGTAGTACGTGTCCCGGTACACCTCAACGCGAGCCGTGGCGCGCTCATCGAGCTGCCGTGTGACCGTGTCGGGTGAGAGAACCCGTGCCTTCAACTCCGCTTCGATCACGAACCGTTCCTCTCTTTCCTGGTCACACCGTGCGCTCAGCACCATCAATGACCGCCTCGAACATCCTGCGGAAGCCGCGGAACAGGGGACCGTGCGGCGTCTCCATGACCTTGTACGTCGCCGACTCATGGCCTTCCCACCCCGCGTCGAAGGCACCGACGAACAGCGTGGAGTCTGTACGAATCAGCCGCCAGGTGGGCAGCATGCGGTACCGCCACACGCTGATGTCGCAGGAGTCGGCCAGTTCCCGCAACCGCGCTTCGGCCAGTCGTACACCTCCGGCGAGGGACTCTGCGGACTCCCCGATCTCGGCCGCGCGCTGAGCCAGAGCGTCACTGTCCGGATCAAGGAGCGCGACCCGTACCTGCAAGCCCTTCCCGCCCTGCTCGCGGGGCAAGAGAGCTCGCAGCAGGCTGTCGTTCAGCCCGATCAGGCCGAGGCCGCGGACAGCCAGCACGTCCAACTCCTGCGCCTCGCGAGCCTGTTGTTGAATCTCCTCGGCCGCCGAATGCTGCGCGGCGTACACGCGCACGACTTCGGGGAAAGCTGCGAGGTCGAACGCGGCACCGCCAGAACGCTTTTCCCTGCTCGCGGCCAGGCCGAGGAGGTGGCGTGCGTCATCAGGCATCTGCAGGCCGTCCGCGATGCGCTCGTAGACATCCAGCCGGGACACTTCGCGGCGACCGTTGATGATCTCGTTGACGCGGGCTTGCGTCATCCCCGCGGCCGCAGCAATACGGGACTGACTGGCACCCGCGTACTGCTGCACGTGCCGAAACACTGCGCCCATGTTCCGCGCGCGCAGAGCTTGTCTGACCTCGGCACGCTCCCATGCCCAGTCCGGCAGTTCGATCGGCACGAGCGGCGTGGTCATGGCTGCTCAACCCCCGTTATCCACAGGCGAGATAGGAATCCATCCCACGGTGAGATTACCGGGCGGGTATCGAATCACCACCGTCCGTCACTGGATGGTGACTTCATGAACACTCCCACTCTGGACTGGATGCCCGCAGGCTGCTCGATGTCACTGCTCCCCGTAGGCAAGTGGTGGGATGCCGTGCGGGTCCCGCGCACCATCGCGTTGGAAGCGCTCGGACGGCTGCGCGGAGGCACCGGGGCCGTCATCGACGATTCATGGATCAGCGTCTACTACTGGCTCGTGCCTGCCGGGGGCGCCTCCGCTTGGGAGATGCCCGGGGCGTCGAGGATCACTGTGCTCAGCGACACCGCTCACCTGGTCGTACCCGGACCGCAGTCCACCGCCGGACCTCGCTGGCATGTCCCGCCCACCCTCACCCGCCTGCTGACAGATCCCGAAAAGCTGCACGACGCCCTGACGCGCGCGGCCGCCGTCGTCACCGAGCAGACGTCTTACGAGGCGTACCAGGCGCTCGTGGCCCACTACACCTCGTGCCCCGGCTGTGCACATGGCGGCGAACAGTGCCACGAGGACTGCACACACGCCACCGAACCCTGCGCCCTGGGACGACAACTACGGCAGGCTTGGGTGGGAGTTCGATGGTCCTGATCTGCTGCCGCTGCCAACTCGATGTCCAGCCCACCGATCCGTACGACAGCCACGTCCACGACAGGGCCACTGGGGCTCCGTATGTGACATACAGCCACAGCGATGCGTGTCCCGATAGGTACCCGATCCCGATGGAGGAGGCTGTTCGTGTTCTTGGCCGGTGAGGGCTGGCGGAGGGCATTCGACTCCATGCAACAGGAGGCATGGAGTCTGGAGACTCTGCCCGTCTACCGCGTACAACAGGAGGAAGAGGCGATCCGGCGGTTCTTGGCCGGGGAGCCAGTCACGCGCGGTGCGACTCAGCCTTGGTTCGACCGGGTAGAGGCATACGCGGCCGGCGGTCGCCGGGTCGGGCGGGTGCACATCGTGACCCAGCCCCTCACGGACTATCTCCGCTTCGAGTTCGAGTACTACCGCCACACCGTCGAAGCCGGGGAAGCCGTTCGCATCCTTGATGTGACCAGACGTCCCAACCCCCTCGCAGGAGTACAGGACTTCTGGATGTTCGACCGTTCCCAGATCGTGCTCATGCACTACGAGCGCGACGGAACTCAGATAAGCCGGGAGATGTACGAAGGCGCCCCTGAACCATTCCAGGAGTACCAGCGGATCGCCCTTGTCGAGTCGGTGCCCTTTGAGGAGTACGTGACGTCCTTGACGGCTAAGCATCGGCGTCCGGGGCCATCGAGAGGAGAGCTCCAGTGACCAGTTCGACCCCATGGCAACAACGCCTGTCCACCGGCACGGAAGACATCCAGGACGAGGTGATCGGCTGGTATCAGCTGACTCGGCATGGCAAGGCGTACGTCCCCAACATGGTCTGGCGCACGCTCCAGACCGAGGCGTACGCGACCGTGATCCTGCGCCGTGTCGTCGACTTTCTCGGAGTTCCGGATGATGTTCCGGCGGGAGTGGCCAAGCGCATGGAGCGGCAGCAGGTTCTGTACGACGGTGAGCATCGCTATGACGTGATCCTTGGCGAACAGGCCCTGTACACAAACGTAGGGGGAGGTCTGGTCATGCGCGAGCAACTGGAGCGTCTCCTCCGCCAGTTCGACCTCCCCTCGCTCGGCCTTGGAATCCTCCCTGCCACCGCCGAGTTCGGCATCGTCCCCATGCCCGGGTTCAACATGGGTGAGGATCGCGCCCACTACGAACTGGTCTCCTGCGGTGTGGACATCACCGACGCCGGTGAACTGACCCTTCACCACAGGGCGTTCGATGCCCTCAGCAGTGCGGCGAGCTACGGTGACCAGGCAAAGAAGCTGATCGACAAGGCCCTTGCCTTCTGGAGCAACGCCTGATCGTCAGCGGCTCCGGTGAGAGGGGCCGCTACCAACTCCCAAGCCCCACGCGTCCGTTACGCACTTATTGCACAAGAGATCTTCACCATTTCCGACCTGAGTTCATATGATGCGGAGATCAACAGGCCCGGCCAAGGGAAGACTTGGGCGGGCCTCTCAGGTTCCTGTGGGGGTTTCATGCGTATACGCGTTGCGGCTGCCGTTGTCTCCGGTGCCGTCGTTCTGTCCGCGCTCGCTCTTCCGGTGGCCGCCCAGGCGGCGGAGCGTCCGGGTGCGGCGGCGGGGCTAACTTCCTTCGCCTCGAAGGCCGTTCAGCCGAGAGACTCCTCGGGCAACACCAAGTTCTCGCACGCCGTGATCAACGGCGGCAAGGACATCACCCTCGGTACCACCGGCACGAAGTCCGTCGCCGTCACGTACACCGCCACGGACGCGAGCGGTGTCGCCCTCACCGAGGCGTTCCTGTGGCAGGGAACCGACAGTTCGACCACGGACGGCATCACCGGTGGGCTGGGGACGGACGACGACCCCAACTGCACGGAGACGGCGACCCAGGGCACGTACACCTGCAAGGCCGTCTTCAACATCCACCCCGCCACCGACATGAAGGACAACGGCGTGGCCGGGACCTGGAAGCTGTTCCTGGGGGCCTGGGACCTGTACGCGAACGCCAGTTACAACGACGACGTCGCCACCGCCTCGATCAAGAAGGCCTCCACGCTGACCGCCAACGCCACGCCCGAGCCGGTCAAGAAGGGCAAGACCATCACGGTCACGGGCAAGCTGGCGCGCGCGAACTGGTCGACGGGCAAGTACGCGGGCTATGTGTCCCAGCCCGTGAAGCTGCAGTTCCGGAAGAAGAGCAGCAGCACCTACACCACCCTCAAGACGGTCAAGACCAACAGCACCGGCGTCCTGAAGACCACCACCAAGGCCACGGTCGACGGTTACTACCGCTACGTCTTCGCCGGCACCGCCACCACCGCCGCGGCGACAGCGCCCGGCGACTTCGTCGACGTACGGTAAGCGGCGGTTCGGCAGCACCACGACACATCAGCACCACACGTCAGTACTCCGGTGCCGGGCCGCCTCCATCACGGCGCCCGGCACCCCCTCTCTTTTTCCGAACCCACCGGTCAGAGTTCCGGAGCCAGCAACGTAAGCCGAAGCACCGCCGCGACCGCCAGCCCCGCCGGAATCGCGTACCACCACCTGCGAACCCATCCCGCCTTGACGAACACCCGACTCAGCCCCGCTGCAACCGCCGTGAGCGCCAGGGCAGTGCCCGCCGCGAAGTTCGAGTGGGCGACCGTCTCGCTGTCCCAGGGGCCCGCGGGGTCCGCCGCGTAGGCCAGGAGCGTCAGGTAGGCCGTCACCAGGTGGCCCAGGGTGAGGACGAGGGCGCAGAGCGCGGACGCGACGCGGGTGCGCGGGGGGCGGGGCGCCCGTACGTCCGCGTGAGAGGTCGGGGGGCGGACAGGGCTGGTCACTTCAGGGCCTCCTTGGCGTCGTCCAGCTTGCGGTCGAAGCCGCGACCGTAAGCCTGGGCGGCGGGGTCCTCATAGTAGGGACCGCCGTTGTAGCGAGCGGCCAGCTCCTGCAGCTGGGCTCGGGTCATCCGGTCCGGCGGGACATCCGCGAAGCCGCTCTCCGCCTTTAGCTGGGCCAGGTACTCCGACGAGATGAAGATGTTCTTGGCCGGGTCCTTGATCGAGTCCACCACGACGTCCCGTTGCATGTCGGTGAGGTGGTTCGGGTCGTAGCCGAGCACCTCGGCGGCACGGCGGACCTGGATGGACAGGGGGCCCATCGAGGTGCGGTCGGGGTCCTCGCTGAAGGGGAGGATTTTGCGGCCCTCGTAGGCCAGGTCGTCGAGGACGCCCGGATCGCCCTCGACCTCCTGCCAGGCGATGCCGGCGACCATCTCGGGCGGCAGGCCCGCGTCCTGGGCGGCGGCCTTGATGACGGCGCTGTTGGCCGAGATGTACTGGCGGCGGCTCTCGTCGGAGTTCGACGGCAGCCAGTAGTTGTTGCCCTCGGCGCCCGGCAGGCCGTCTATGCGGGTCTGGATGCGGGACAGTGTCTCGTTGACCACGACGTTCCCGCCCATGGTGGGGATCGAGTCCACCTTCGGCCCGGCGCCCGGGAGTTGGGCGTACGGGTTGTCGCTCGCCTGGCGGGCCTCGGCCTGCAACGGGCCGAGGTTCTTGAGGAACTGGCCCGGGTCCGCGATGGGGCTCTGGAAGTCGGGAAGGGAACGGTTGGCGGCCTTGATGTCCGCGACGCACGTCTCGCGCGCCTCGGACTCCACGCGCAGGGCATCGCCGTAGTGGCCGCTGGTCTGGTTGTAGTAGCGCTCGGCGTCCTCGCGGATCGCGTCGACGTCGACCGTCAGTTCCGCGAACCAGTCCATGACGCCCGTGGTGGCCCGGAGGTCCTCCCACTGCCTCATGGGCTCGGCGGCCCGGGCGGTCGGGGTGACGGCGGTGGCCTCCCGGGACATCACCTCGGACAGTTTGCCTTCGCTGGCTTTGCCGCTCTTGTAGTGGCTCCTGGCCGTGGTGACCGCGTCTGCATACGCCGTAAGGGCGTTCCCCACTCTGCGGAAGGCTTCCGACAGGGCGTCGGTGAGATCCTTGGCCTCGCTCAGCCGCTTCGCGTACAGCTCGCGGGCGTCGCTCCGCCAATCCACCTTCACCGCCTTGCGGAAGGCGTCGTCGGTGGAGTCGACCAGCTTGTGCAAACGCGTGAACTCGGCGGCGCTGCGGCCGATGAGCGCCGGGTTCGCGTCCTCCAGGAACTCGACGTCCTCGCGGTGGGCCACGGGATCACCGGTTCCCTGGTTCGGTGTAACGGCCCGACACCAGAACGGAGTTCAACTGCCCGCGTACGTCACCGTCGTACTGCGTGTACGCGTTGTTCGCGGACTTCAGCTTGCCCGACAGCGCCGCCAACAGGACGACCGCGTCCGTGTACTGGTCTTGGGCGAACCGCGCGAACGCCTCGACGTTCGAGGCCACGTCCGGGTGGGACCGGGGCACCCGGGCCATCGTGGCGTTCTCCCCGTCCATGCGTCCCTCGTACAGGACTCCCGCGATCTCGATGAGCAGATGCGAACTCCCGTCGATCGAGCCCGCGTTGACGGAGAACCCGTCCCCGCCACCGTCGACCGGACCAGTGGACGAGCCACCCGGGTCGGCCGGCAACTGGTTCAACTGCATCCGCGCCGACGGCTGTTGCCGCGCCAGCGCGTCCGCTTTGAGCTGGGCCCACTCCTCGTCCCACGACACGATTCCCGTCCCCCGTTCAGCCGCGACATCGCGCGAGCACACACACCCCGCCCGCCCAAGTCTGCCACGAACAGGTCAAGGACGATCAAGAGTTGACCAAAGGAAGTCAGCGAAAGGCGGCCGAGTAAGAGATCTACGTGAACCGCCGAGGCCCCCTCCCGACACGCCCGCCCCTCTGTGTACCGTCCTCCCGTGTGTCGATCGGTGATCACTCAACTACCGTTCTACGCGCGAAGATTCACCGCAGTCAGTGACATCCGCAGCACCCGTAATACCCGCCGCGCCCGCACCCCCTGTTCATTCCACCCCCACTGATGGAATCCCCCCACTCCACGGAGGTTCACCGGATGCTCAACCTTGGCAAGTCCATGACATGCACGTTCACGTCACGTCGCAGGTTCACCACCGCCCTCACCGTCCTCGGCATGCTCGCCACCGGCGCTGCCGTACAAGCCGCCACCGTCACCCCCGCGCACGCGGCCACCACGCACCGCGTCCTGTTCGACGACGGGCACGCCGAAGAGGCGGGCAACGCCGACTGGATCATCTCCACCAGCAAGCCCGACCCGCTGTCCCAGGACTCCTCCCCCTCCTCCGACAAGGACTGGACCGGGGCGCTGTCCTCGTGGGGCATCGCGCTGCAGAAGACCGGCGACTACAGCCTCAAGACCGCGACCAGCGCGCTCACTTACGGGGGTTCGTCGGCCACCGACCTGTCGAACTTCGACACGCTCGTGCTGCCCGAGCCGAACATCAAGTTCACGACCGCCGAGAAGACCGCCATCATGAACTTCGTGAAGGCCGGCGGCGGGCTGTTCATGATCTCGGACCACACCGGGTCCGACCGCAACAACGACGGCTACGACGCGGTCCAGATCCTCAACGACCTGATGACGAACAACAGCGTCGACTCGACCGACCCGTTCGGCCTCTCCATCGACTCGCTGAACATCAGCTCCGGGTACCCGGCCGCCATCAGCGACAGCAGCAACCCGGTGCTGCACGGCTCCTTCGGCACCGTCACCAAGAGCCTCATCGCCAACGGCACCACGGCCACGATCAAGCCGGCCGACAACTCCGCCGCCAAGGGCCTGCTCTACCGCTCCGGTTACTCCGGCAACACCGGCGCGTTCTTCGCCACCAGCACCTTCGGCAGCGGCAAGGTCGCGTTCTGGGGCGACAGTTCACCGATCGACGACGGCACCGGCCAGTCCGGCAACACGCTGTACGACGGCTGGAACGACACCGGCGCCACCAACGCCGCCCTCGCCCTCAACGCCACCGCGTGGCTCTCCTCGTGAGCCGTGAGCCGTAGACCTGAGGTGTAAGCCGTAGGCCATCGAGGCTGACGCGGGGCCCCGCGTTAGCCTCGGTGACGATATCCGGTCAGCTCAGTTCCATCAGTTCCAGGAGGCACGTCATGACCAAGGTCCCCAGCGTTCCCAGCGCGGTGGTCGCCGCGAGCGGACTCGTCGGCGGGTACGGCGTGGCCCGCTGGACCAGGAAGCGGCAACTCGGCGGGGTCGTACTGGCCGTGGCCGGAGCAACTGCCGCACAGCAGTGGAGGCAACAGGCCGGCGGCAAGGCGGCCGGGGCACTCACGGTCGCCTACGTCGCCGCGTTCGCCGGTTCCCACCCACTGGCCAAGAGGGTCGGCGCCTGGCCCGCCGTCTTCGGGGTCGCCGGCGCCGTAGCCCTCGCCTCCTGGGCGGTAGCCGACCGCCACGCGTGACGACCGTCGCCCGCGTACGGCGCCAAGGCGACGTGTCGGGGGGTGTCCGCCCGCAGCGGTCGGCGCGTCAACACGGTCAAGTCGGTGAGCAACGGTTCCCGCGCCGATCCGAGGACGGATACCCCCCGGCGCGGCGCCGCCCCCCAACACACAGCAGGCGAACCACAACGCACCCGCACCAGGACGCAAAGCCGCACCCCCAACCACCCAGGGGCGCGGGGAACTGCGCGACCAGCCCCCCACAACCCGCACCCGACAACGGCTCCTCACGATCGGTGCGCGGCGGCGCACACCAGGCCGTCCGCCGAATCCTCCCCGCCGCGCGGCCGGAAACAGCGTCCCACCGTCGCCGCGATCAACGCCCCCGCCGCGATCACCAACGTCGCGAACGCCCAAGCCAGCGGCTGTTCCGACTCGAACGACACGTACATCAGCACGGCCGGACCCACCGCCACCAGCAGCAACGGCCAGGCCAGATCGTCCCGGTGACCGAAGTAGCCCGCCAGACACACCAGGATCACCGCGAGCACCACCCCGCCACCACCGGACACCTCGCCCGCCACCGACACCGGCACCGATCCCGACGGAACACAGACGACATACGCCGCCGTCGCGCCCCCCGCACCGAGCATCCGGATCAGCCAGCGTTCCGGCCAGGGGCGCGTCCGCAGGGGGCTCAGCAGCTTCTCGGTCATACGTACGAGGGTTCCTCCACCGCCGGGCCCGCGACAGAGTACGAGTACTCAGATGCCGGCCGAGGATTCCGTCACGACGTTTCCCTCACGGCGTCGAGGGCGTCGTAGCGACAGGCCCGTCCACCGCAGTCAACGGCGTAGCCACATCCTCCAGCGACCGCCCCTCCGCCCGCACCGCCAGCACCGCCGCCACCACCCCCGCCGCACACATCAACCCCGCCCCGATCTGGAACGCGAGCACCGTGTCCCCGACCTTCCCCGTCCCCGTCAGATCCGCGAACAGCAGCGGCCCGCTGATCCCACCCGCCGCCGTACCCAGCGCGTAGAAGAAGGCGATCGACATCGCCCGGGTCTCCATCGGGAAGATCTCCGACACCGTCAGATACGCGCTGGACGCGCCCGCCGACGCGAAGAACAGGACCGCGCACCAGCACGCCGTCATCGTGGTCGCGCTCAGCGAACCCCGGTCGAACAACCACGCCGTGCCGAACAACAACAGCCCCGAGAGCAGGTACGTCGACGAGATCATCACCCGGCGCCCGACCGTGTCGAACAGCCTGCCCAGCAGCAGCGGGCCCAGGAAGTTGCCGACCGCGATGACCGCGAAGTAGTAACCGGTGTTGCCCGTAGGCACGTTGAAGAACTTCGTCAGGATCGCGCCGAAGCCGAAGGTGATCGCGTTGTAGAGGAACGCCTGGCCGATGAAGAGCGAGAAACCGAGCGTCGCCCGCTTCGGGTAGTCGCGGAAGATCGTGCGGGCGATCTCCCCGAACGAGACGCTCTTGCGCTGATGGATGGTGATCTCGCCCTCGGCGGGCGGCAGTTCGTGCCCCTGCTCCGCCTCGATCCGACGCTCGATCGACGTCACCACCTCGTCCGCCTCCCGGTCCCGCCCGTGGATCAGCAGCCAGCGCGGGCTCTCCGGCACATGACGTCGTACGAGAAGAATGACCAGCGCGAGCACGGCGCCCAGCGCGAAGGTCAGCCGCCAGCCGACGTCCGCCGCGAAGACGCTCGTGTTGAGCGCGACGATCGACAACAACGAACCACCCACCGCGCCCACCCAGAAGCTGCCGTTGATGATCAGATCCACGCGGCCCCGACAGTACGCCGGGATCAACTCGTCGATCGCGGAGTTGATCGCCGCGTACTCACCGCCGATCCCGAAGCCGGTGAGGAAGCGGAACGTGAAGAACCACCAGGTGGAGAAGGAGGCCGCGGTCAGAGCGGTCGCCGCCAAATACACCACCAGCGTGATCATGAAGAGCTTCTTACGACCGTAGAGGTCGGTGAGCCGGCCCCAGAACAGGGCACCCACGCACGCACCCGCCACATACAGCGCCGCCGCGATACCGGTGACCTGCCCGGAGCTGATCGGCAGCCCGCTGCCGGGCTCGGAGAGGCGGCCCGCGATGTTGCCGACGACCGTGACCTCCAGGCCGTCGAGGATCCATACGGTGCCGAGGCCGATGACGATCGTCCAGTGCCAGCGGGACCACGGGAGGCGGTCGAGCCGGGCGGGGATGGACGAGGTGATCGTCCGGCCACCGCCCCCGGCCGGGATCTCGGCACTCGCGCTCTCACTCGCACTCTCACTCGCACCGGCACTCGCACTGGCCATGGGGTTCCTCCTCGTCGAGCGAACCCCCTCCGGGTGCCCCCGGGAATCAGCCCCTACACGCGCCCCTGCACCCGCGCCTGCACCGCGCCCGCCCCCGCCCCTACACCCCCACCAGCCGCGTCACCGTATAGATCAACAAGCCCACCAACGACCCCACCACCGTGCCGTTGATCCGGATGAACTGCAGGTCACGCCCGATGTTCGCCTCGATCTTCCGGGTCGTGTGCTCCGCGTCCCAGCCCGCCACCGTGTCCGTGATGAGCGAGGTGATCTCCTTGCGGTACGTCGTCACGACGTACACCGCCGCGCCCTCGACCCAGCCGTCGACCTTCGCCTGCAGCTTCGGTTCCACGGCCATCCGCGCGCCCAGCGACAACAGCGAGGCCCGCACCCGCAGCCGCAGCTCACTGCGCTCGTCCTCGGCGGCCGACACGATCATCGAGCGTACGGACGTCCACGCGCTGGCGATCAGGTCCTGGACCTCGCCGCGGCCGAGGACCTCGCCCTTGAGGCGCTCCACGCGCGCGCGGGTCTCCGTGTCGGACTGGAGGTCGGCCGCGAAGTCGCCGAGAAAGCGGTCCAGGGCGCCGCGGGCCGGGTGGGAGGGCATGTCGCGCATCTCGGTGACGAAGCGGAGCAGCTCCTTGTAGACGCGCTCGCCGATGCGCTTGTCGACGAATCTCGGGGTCCAGCCGGGGGCGCCGCCCTCGACCGCGTCCATGACCTGCTCGTCGTGCAGGACGAGCCAGTCGTGCGCGCGGGCCACGATCAGGTCCACGACCCGCTTGTGACCGCCGTCGGCGACGATCTTCTCCAGCATCTTCCCTATGCCCGGAGCGATCTCCTGGGCGTCGGCCCGGCGCGTGATCGCCTCGCCGACGATCGCCTGGACGTCGGAGTCCCGCAGGACGGTGAGCGCGCCCCGGAGCGCCGCCGACAGCTCCGCCGTCACGCGGTCCGCGTGGTCCGGGTCCGCCAGCCAGGCGCCGAGGCGGCTGCCGATGCCGACCGCGCGCAGGCGTTGCCGTACGACCTCCTCGGAGAGGAAGTTCTCGCCGACGAACTCGCCCAGGGAGACGCCCAGTTGGTCCTTCTTGGTGGGGATGATCGCGGTGTGCGGGATGGGCAGGCCGAGCGGGTGGCGGAAGAGGGCGGTGACCGCGAACCAGTCGGCCATCGCGCCGACCATGCCCGCCTCGGCCGCCGCGGCGACATAGCCCGTCCAGGGGCCCGCGCCCGCGTGCGACGCCCATTTCGCGAGCACGTAGACGACGGCCACGAAGAGCAACAGGGCGAGCGCCGTCAGTTTCATCCGGCGGACGCCGCGCTGTCGCTCCTGGTCGGCCGCGCTGAACGTGGTCATCGTGCGGCGGGACCCGTCGCTCTCGGTCGCCGCCCCCAACCCCGTCTCTGTCCGTTCCATCCGCTCCACCCGTTCCACCCGCTCCGACCGCCCCGCCCGTTCGCCGGTACCGTACATATTGTCCCTTCCTGATCGACTCCCGGAACGGAACAGGAGTTCCCACAGTCACCCGATCGGGCAAAATGGCAGAGCCCTGCCACTCACCCGAGGAGGCCCACCGCGTGACCAAGCCTCGTGACGGGGGTGTGGGGGTGTCCCCCACAAAGCAGCGTGCCCTACTGTCCGCGATCATCACCTTGATCGCGGTCCTTTCCGTCTGCATATACGTCGGGGCCGCCGCAGGCGACGGAAGCCGGGGCGACGACGGGAAGAACTCCCCGGGCTCCCGCTCCGGCGGCAACTCCGCCGCCCCCGCCTCGGCCGGTACCTGGGTGGGCGCCTGGGCCGCCGCCCCGGTGAGCGGCGAGACCGGCACGGAGCGGACCGGCACGGCGCGCCGCTCGGTGCGCAACATCGTCCACACCAGCACGGGCGGCGCGAGCGCCCGGATCACCCTCTCCAACCTCTACGGCCGGGCCCCGCTCAGCATCACGCACGCCTCGATCGCCGTCGCCGCGGCCCGCAACAGCTCCGCCGCGGCCCAGGGCACCATGCGGCGGCTGACCTTCGGCGGCGCGACCTCGGTGACGATCCCGGCCGGGCAGCAGACCCTCAGCGACGCCGTGCGCCTCCAAGTCCCGGCGGGCGCCGACCTGTTGGTCACCACCTACTCCCCCATCGCGTCGGGACCGGTCACCTACCACCCGTACGCGCGGCAGATCTCCTATCTCGCCGAGGGCGACCACGCCGAGGACGCGACCGGCACGCCGTACCGCGAACGCACCGCGATCTGGCGCTACTTGACCGCGGTGGACGTGCTGAGCGACCGGGCGAAGGGCACGGTCGTCGCGTTCGGCGACTCGATCACCGACGGGTCGACCTCGACGGAGGGCGCCAACCGCCGCTGGCCGGACGCCTTTTCGGAGCGGCTGCGCGCGGCCCTGGCCGCCGGGCGGGACGTGCCGCGCTACAGCGTGGTCAACGAGGGCATCAGCGGCAATCAGATACTCACGAGCCTCGCCGGCCGGCCCGCCGAGAACCAGAGCGGCCTCGTCCGCTTCGGCCGTGACGTGCTGGGCCGTCCGAACGTCAAGGTCGTCGTCATCGACCTCGGTGTCAACGACGTCCTGCACGGCGCCCGCGCAGACCGGGTCCTCGCCGGCCTGCGCACCCTGGTCCGCCAGGCCCACGCCCGCGGCGTCAAGGTCATCGGCGCGACCCTGATGCCCTTCGGCAACTACTTCCGGTACACGGCGGCCCGGGAGGCCGTACGCCAGGAGGTGAACGCGGCGATCAGGAGCGGCACGGTGTACGACGCCGTCGTCGACTTCGACAAGGCGCTGCGCGACCCGTACGCCCCGCGCCGGTTCGCCGCCGAGTACGACTCGGGCGACCATCTCCACCCCAGCGACCGGGGCTACCGGAAGATGGCCGCCACGATCGACCTGGCGGACCTCAAGGGCGCGGTCCCGGCCCAGCTGTAGCCCGGTCCCCTCGTAAAAAAACCTCAGTCCCAGTCCCGGTGCCGGCGCTCCCGCCGGTCCCGGTGCCGCTCGCGGCGCTCCTCGTGCCGTTCCCTGCGCTCCTCGTGCCGGCGCCGGATCGCCTCGCGGTGTTCGTCCATGGCCTCGCGGTGGGCGTCGTGCAGGCCGGACAGGGCGTCGCGGTGGGAGCCGTAGAGCTGCTTGGCGGACGAGCCGCGCTCCAGTTTCTCCTGGCGGCGCTCCTCCTTGAGGCGCTGGCGTTCCGCCCGGGTCACCTTGCGTTCCACGCCGACCCCGCCCCAGAAGGCGAAGCCGGTGAGGATCACGCGCGGGGCGCCCGGGTCGCCCGGCACGCCCTCCTGGCTGTGGTCGAAGGCGCCCATGATGCCGATGCCGCGGACGACGACCTCGACGCCCGGCGGCACGATGACCTGCGCGCCGCCCATGATCGCGACGCAGTTGATCTCGACCTCGCGGTCCGCGAAGTTCGCCTCGCGCAGGTCGATCTCGCCGCCGCCGAAGAAGGAGAAGCAGGTGAACCGCTTCGGGACCGTCCACCGGCCCTTGCGCTGGAACCCGGACAGGATGGCCACGGCCCAGGTAGAGGAGCCCTCGCCGCCGACGATCCGCCCGGCCCAACTCCCGCTGTCCACCGGCTCCTTGACCATGTTCACCGGCGGCGGGGTGACCCCGGCGACCGGCAGGTCCTGGGTGATGGGGGTCAGTTCGCCGTACGTGCGCGCCTTGTAGGTCGCCTCCAGACGCTCCTCGAACTCCTCCATGTCGAGGCGGCCCTCCGCGACGGCGTCGCGCAGCACCTCGGCGACCCGCTCGCGGTCGGCGTCGGATGCGCGGAGTTCCGGGACTGCGTCGTCGGTCATACAGAGCAGCCTACGAGGTGACTCCGCGCAGGGCTACGAGGTGACTTCACGCGGAGCTATGAGGTGACTTCGCCCGGGGCTATGAGACCGCTTTCTCGGCCTGTTCCGCGTACATCTTGGCGATGACCGCCTCGATGTCCGGCTCCCGTACCGACAGGTCCACCATCGGGTACTCCGCCGCGATCCGCGCGACCAGCGGAGCCGCCGACTCCGACGCCGGGAACGCCAGCCACTGCCTCGGACCCTCCACCCTCACGACCCGCGCGTCCGGCACCTCGATCGGGGGCAACTCCCGTTCCAGGTCCACCACCAGGGTCCGCTCGCTCTCCCCGGCCTCGTGCAGACCGGCGAGGGGGCCGTCGTACATCAGGCGGCCGTGGTCGATGACCATCACGCGGGAGCAGAGCTGCTCGATGTCCTGGAGGTCATGGGTGGTGAGGAGGACCGTGGTGCCCTGCTCGGCGTTCAAGTCCCGCAGGAACTCCCGGACTCGGGCCTTGGAGATGACGTCCAGGCCGATGGTCGGCTCGTCGAGGTAGAGCACCTCGGGGTCGTGCAGCAGGGCCGCCGCGATGTCGCCGCGCATCCGCTGGCCCAGGGAGAGTTGCCGTACGGGGACGTCCAACAGGGCGCCCAGTTCGAGGAGTTCGACACAGCGGTCGAGGTTCTCGGCGTAACGGGCGTCCGGGATGCGGTACATGCGGTGCATCAGCTTGTACGAGTCGACCAGCGGGAGGTCCCACCAGAGGGTCGTGCGCTGGCCGAAGACCACGCCGATGCGGTGCGCGAGCCGGGTGCGTTCGCGGGACGGGTCGATGCCGGCGACCCGCAGCCGGCCCCCGCTCGGGGTGAGGATGCCGGTCAGCATCTTGATGGTGGTCGACTTCCCGGCGCCGTTCGGACCGATGTAGCCGACCATCTCGCCGCGGGCCACGGTGAAGGAGATCGAGTCGACGGCCCGCACCTGGCGCCGCTCCCGTTTCATGAACCCGGTCTTCTTGCGCACGTCGAAGACCTTCTCGACGCGGTCCAGTTCGATGAACGCCTGCTCTGTCACCCTCAACTCCCAGTACTTCGGTACGACTTGAGCCCGGCGCGCCAGGCCAGCCCGGCCAGCACGCAGAAGGCGAGTGCCACCAGCGGCGAGGCGAACTCCGCGCCCGGCGGCAGGTCCAGCGGGTACGGCCGCCCCAACACGTATGAGGCGGGTACCCAGTTGACGAAGGCGAGCGGCAGCATGAAGGTCACGCCCCGCAGGAAGTCCTTGCCGAACACGGCCGGCGGGTACTGCAGCAGCGTGGTGCCGCCGTAGGTGAACGCGTTCTGTACCTCGGCCGCGTCCTGCGCCAGGATCTGGAAGGCCGCGCCCGCCACGAACAGCGCCCCGAAGATCGCCGCGCCGCAGATCAGCATCATCGGCACCAACAGCAGCTTGCCGACAGTCCAGTTGACGTCGATGTGGAGCAGCGCGTACCCCAGCACCAGGCCGCCCTGGGTGATCCGGCCCAGGCGGCGCAGCGCGAACCGGTCGGCGCCGATCTGGGCCAGCACCGGTGCGGGGCGCACGAGGAGCGTGTCGAAGGAGCCGTCCCGGATGCGGGCGCCCAGCACATCCATCGAGCCGAGGACCAGGTCGGAGATGCCGAACGCGGTGGCCGACAGGCCGTAGAGGAAGGCGACTTCGGGCAGGGACCAGCCGCCCAGCGAGTGGACCTGCGAGAACATCAGCAGGATTGTCGCGAAGTCGAGGCCGGTCACCAGGAGGTTGCCGATCAGGGTGATGACGAAGGACGTGCGGTAGGTCATGCTCGACCGGATCCACATCCCGGCGATCATCCCGTAGGCCCGCAACCCCTCGCGCCAGCGCGGCAGTTCACCGTCACCCACGTGCGGGCCGGTCCCCGCCTCACTCGTTCGGGTCGTCTCAGCCACCCTGAACCACCACCCTCCGCGTCGCCGCCGACTGCATCAGCCGCCCCGCCGTGAGCAGCACCACCGCCCAGGTCGCCTGGAAGGCGTACGCGTGCAGCGGATCGGTCTTCCCCATCAACACGTCCGCGGGCATCTGGAGTTGGGCCGCCCACGGCAGCGCGCGGACGATGTCGCCGAGCGCGCCCGGGAAGGCGTTCAGCGGGAGCACCATGCCCGAGCAGAAGACCCCCAGGATCATCGTGGCCTGGTTGATGCCCGTGCCGTCCATCAGCCAGAACACGCTCAGGGCCGCGAGATAGCGGATGCCGAAGCTGACGAGGATCGCGAGCAGCAGCGCCACCAGGAAAGCCGCCCAGGACATGACGTCGGTGGGCAGTGCCATCGGGAAGAACAGTGCGCCGAACACGAACGGGATCACGCCCCGCCCGAGCAGCTGGAACAGGGACCGCCCGAAGTCGCTTGCCAGCCACCAGAGTTGGAGGTCGGCGGGCCGGTACAGGTCGACGGCGATGTCGCCCGTGCGGATGCGCTCCATCAGGTCCTTCTCGAACCCGCCGCCCTGGATCGCCAGCGTCGCGTACAGGCACTGCCCCAGCCACACGTACGTCACCGCCTGCGCCTGGTCGTACCCCCCGAGGTGCGGGCGCTCGTCCCACAGCGCCAGGTACGTGTAGACGAGGACGACACCGAAGACGGTGTTGGTGAAGACCCCGGCGAGCGTCGCCGCCCGGTAGGTCGCGTACCGCCTGAAACCCCCCGCCGCGACGGCCGCGTACAACCGCCCAGCACCCACCAGAAACCACCCTCCACCACGTCTTGACACCGAAGCGCAGGAGCCTAGTCCGCAGGTGGTGACGTACGCCACGCATTTTCCGGGCAAGTGCGTGCCGATCGGCGGGAACGGAACGCATGGTGCGAGAGTCTTCGTCTGGGGGCGCAGAAGCGCACAAGGCCGTACAGGAACGTACGAGGCAGTGCGGGACGGTACGACGCGAAACAGGAGTCCGTGCACGACATGAGCGACCAGCCGCAGCCGCCGCAGCCGAACCAGGGCTGGGCACCGAGAGAGCCGGAAGCGGCCGCCGCACCCGAGGCGCCCGGCGCGCCCGGGACAGCCGGGGCGGCCGGCGGCGAGAAGCCCAAGAAGGCCAAGCGGCCCAAGCGCACGGGGTGGCGGCGGGCGATCCCGACCTGGCGGATGACGCTCGGCGGGCTCGTCGTGCTCGTGGCGCTGCTGATCGGCGCGTTCTTCCTCGGCTACTCGCTGGTCAAGATCCCGCCCGCCAACGCCCTCGCGATGAAGCAGTCCAACGTGTACCTCTACGCGGACGGCTCCCAACTCGCCCGCGACGGCGAGGTCAACCGCGAGAACGTGGGCCTCGACCAGATCTCCGCGAACGCCCAGCACGCCGTACTGGCCGCCGAGGACCGGGACTTCTTCACCGAGTCCGCCGTCGACCCCAAGGCGATGGTCCGCGCCGCGTGGAACACCGCGACCGGCAAGGGCACCCAGTCCGGCTCGACGATCACCCAGCAGTACGTCAAGAACTACTACTTGGGCCAGGAACAGACCGTCACCCGCAAGGTGAAGGAGTTCTTCATCTCGATCAAGCTGGACCGCACGGAGTCCAAGGCCGAGATCCTGGAGGGCTACCTCAACACCAGCTACTTCGGCCGCAACGCGTACGGCATCCAGGCCGCCGCCCAGGCCTACTACGGCAAGGACGCCACCGAACTCGACGCCGGCCGCGGCGCCTACCTCGCCGCGCTGCTGAACGCGCCGAGCGAGTACGACGTCGTAGCGCATCCGGAGAACAAGGCCGCCGCGGTGGCCCGTTGGAACTACGTCCTCGACGGCATGGTCAAGAAGGGCTGGCTCACCGAGTCCGCGCGCGTCGGCATGAAGTTCCCCATGCCGAAGGAGGCGACGGCCTCAACGAGCATGTCCGGGCAGCGTGGTTACATCGTCGGCGCGATCAAGGACTACCTCACCACCAACAAGATCATCGACGCGGACACCCTCGAAGCCGGCGGCTACCGCATCACCACCACCCTCCAGAAGAACAAGCAGGACGCCTTCGTGAAGGCCGTCAACGACCAGGTCATGTCCAAGCTCGACAAGAAGAGCCGCAAGGTCGACAACTACGTGCGCGCGGGCGGGGCTTCGGTCGATCCGAAGACCGGCAGGATCGTCGCGATGTACGGCGGCATCGACTACGTGAAGCAGTACACGAACGGCGCGACCCGCGGCGACTTCCAAGTGGGCTCCACCTTCAAGCCGTTCGTCCTCGCCTCGGCGATCCAGAACGACTCGCAGACCCAGGACGGCCAGACCATCACGCCCAACACCTACTACGACGGCACCAACAAGCGCCCCGTGGAAGGCTGGAACGGCGGCTCGTACGCACCCGAGAACGAGGACCAGGCCTCCTACGGCGACATCACCGTCCGTACGGCGACGGACAAGTCCGTCAACTCGGTGTACGCGCAGATGGCGGTCGACGTGGGCCCCACGAAGGTCAAGCAGACCGCCGTCGCCCTCGGCCTCCCCGCCGACACCCCCGACCTGACCGCGACCCCGTCCATCGCGCTCGGCCCGTCCACCGCGAGCGTCCTCGACATGGCGGAGGCGTACGCCACGATCGCCAACCACGGTGAGCGGCACACGTACACGATGATCTCGAAGATCACCAAGGACGGCACGAGCGACATCAAGCTGCCGGCCAACAAGACGACCCGCGCGGTGAGCCGCGAGTCCGCCGACACCACGACCTCGGTCCTGCAGAGCGTCGTCGACAACGGCACGGCCACCGCGGCCCAGGGCGCCGACCGCCCGGCGGCCGGCAAGACCGGCACGGCGGAGGAGGACACGGCGGCCTGGTTCGCGGGCTACACCCCGGACCTGGCGACGGTCGTCTCGGTCATGGGCCAGGACCCGACGACCGCCGCCCACAAGTCGCTCTACGGCGCGATGGGCCTCGAACGCGTCAACGGCGGCGGGGCGCCCGCCGAGATCTGGGCCCAGTACACCAAGTCCGCCCTCAAGGGCACCGAGGCGAGCGACTTCGACCTCCAGCTCCAGGACGGCGCCGAGACCGTCGCACCCCCTAGCCTCCAGCCCAGCCGGCCGGCGACGACGGGCGACCAGGACAACGGCGGCACGACCACCACCGGCGGCTCGGCCACCCAGGGTCAGACACAGGGCGGCACGACGAACGGCGGCACGACGAACGGCGGCGGCACCACGACGACGGGCGGCACGACCGGCACCACGACGGACGGCACCACCACCACGGGCGGCACGACGACCGACGGCGGCACCACGACCACCGGCGGCACGACGGGCACGACCACGGACGGCACGACGACCGACGGCACCACAGGGACCACGACCGACGGCACCACCGACGGCACGACAACCGGAGGAACGACCGCGGGCCCGCAGAGCACCGGCCGCAAGAAGGAGTGACCGGTCCTGCCGGCGCCTAGTGACCGGAGGTGGCCTTCAGCCCCACCACGGCGACCAGCAGCAGACCCACGAAGAAGATCCGGGCGGCGGTGACAGGCTCCCCCAGCACCACCATGCCGAGCACCGCCGCCCCCGCCGCGCCGATCCCGACCCACACGCCGTAGGCGGTACCGATGGGCAGCGACTTCGCGGCGTAGGAGAGCAGCAGCATGCTGGCGACGATTCCGGCGCCGGTGAACAGACTGGGGACGAGGCGGCTGAAGCCGTCCGTGTACTTCATCCCGATCGACCAGCCGACTTCCAGCAGACCGGCGACGACGAGCAGAACCCAGGCCATGACAGGCACCTCCGAGACGTACGTACTGAACGGGGGTGCGTCGTCTTTCCGTGTCGCTGTCCCGGTACGGCGCGTCTCGTCGGGTTCCTTTCCAACGTAGCAAAGAGACGGCAAAAGGGGCTGGTGACGATGGTCACCAGCCCCTTAGAGGCTTGCTGCTTACAACAGGTACTCGTCCTACAGATACAGGCCGGTCGAGTCCTCGGACCCCTCGAACCGGTCCGCGGCGACGGCGTGCAGATCCCGCTCGCGCATGAGGACGTAGGCGACCCCGCGCACCTCGACCTCGGCGCGGTCCTCAGGGTCGTAGAGGACCCGGTCGCCGGGCTCGACGGTCCGCACGTTCTGGCCCACGGCGACGACGTCGGCCCAGGCCAGCCGGCGCCCCACGGCCGCCGTCGCGGGGATCAGGATCCCGCCACCCGAACGCCGCTCGCCCTCGCTCTTGTCCTGCCGCACGAGCACCCGGTCGTGCAGCATCCGGATGGGCAGCTTGTCGTGCTGGGTGCTCTGCTCGTCTCTCTTGGCGCTCACGCCCACGAACCTACCTGCCCAGGACCCGTCCGTACGCGGGCGGGTCACCCACGGTTTCAGCCCTTACGACCGTTACGACGCCGGGAGCCGAGGACGAACAGGCCCACGACGCCGACGGCGACGAGAGCGACAGGAACGATCCGCTCGACGCGCGGCGCGCCCTCTTCGTCGACGAACTGACCCTTGACGTCACTCACGACCCGGTTGACGCCGACGTACGCCCTGCCGAGGGTGTGGTCGATGCTCGACGCGACCTTGGCCTTCGCGTCGCCCACGATGGTCTTCGGGTGCACCCGCACCCCGATCTCGTCGAGCGTGTCGGCGAGGACATCGCGGCGGAGCTTGATGTCCGCCTCGATCTGCGCCGGGGTTCTGGTGTCCGGCGTGTTCGACGTGTCCGTCACCGTACGGCCTCCGAAGTCTGCTGGTACTTGTGCCGGACAGTCTGTCAGCTCTCGCGCGGAGTGCACTGTCAGCACCCCCGGTTACGCTAGCGCGATGAGTGAACGACTCCAGCCCGGGGACGTTGCCCCCGCCTTCACGCTCCCCGACGCCGACGGCAACGAGGTGTCCCTCGCCGACCACAAGGGCCGCAAGGTCATCGTCTACTTCTACCCGGCGGCCCTGACCCCCGGCTGCACCAAGCAGGCCTGCGACTTCACGGACAACCTGGACCTGCTGACGGGCGCCGGCTACGACGTCATCGGCATCTCCCCCGACAAGCCGGAGAAGCTCGCCAAGTTCCGCGAGAAGGAGAACCTCAAGGTCACCCTCCTCGCGGACCCCGACAAGAAGGCCCTCGACGCCTACGCGGCCTTCGGCGAGAAGAAGAACTACGGCAAGACCTACATGGGCGTGATCCGCTCCACGATCATCGTGGACGAGTCCGGCAAGGTCGAACACGCGCTGTACAACGTCCGGGCGACGGGCCACGTGGCGAAGATCATCAAGGACCTGGGCGTCTGAGGCTCCGGGGCTCTAGGCCCCTACCGCTTTTCCGTACCTGAACGAGATCCACACATCGGGAGGCAGGCCGACCCGCCCGGGCACCGGCCTGCGCTCCTCGCCCCACTCCCCCGGGGCAAGCTCCTCACCGACCCGCCGCCAGAACGCCACGGCCCCCGGATTGGCGTCCTGAAACGCGACCTCCCAACTCCCCGGATACCGCGCGACGACATCCCGCACGGCCTGCATCCCGACCCCGCCCCGCCGGGCGCCGCGCACGACGAAGAAGCTGTTGAGGATCCGGGTGGGCGAACCGATCCCCCGCACGAACGCGAACCCGACGGGATGCTCGCCGCTCACGAAGAGATACGGCGCCCAGTCACCGTCCGTGCCGCCGAACGCCGCGGTCACCCGCTCACTGCGGAACGTGCCGTCCGGGTTGGGCAGTTGGGGTCGCACTTGCCCTCCGGGCGTGAACTCGGACAGGTCATGCCGAAACATCAGCCACAGCCGCTCGACGGCGGGGCGGTCGGCGGGGGTGGCTGGTCGTACGAGTACATGTGGTGCCGCCATGAAAGAGGTCATGAAAAAAGCCTCCCGGGCGGACAAGGGTCCGTTCCTGGAAGGCTTCAGCGACCCACAGTCTACCAACCGCTTGACGCTTCGGGCGTGACTGTCCGATAAGCCTCTCGTTACTCCGTTCGAGGCAGCGAACGTGTGGTCGGGATCGGAGGGAAGCATGGCAGCCAGGTACACCCGCCAGTTACTGGAAGAGGCGGCTCGCCGCACGCGGCACATCGATGACGCGGTCCGATGGTGCGGGGGCAGTCCGACACCCGGCAGCAGGCGCTATCTACGCCAGAAGATGGCCGAAGCGGACATCGACATCTCCCATTTCGCGACGAATCAGGTTCGCCATACCGAGGAGCGGCTCCGGGCGGCCGTGGCGACGTCGATCAGCATCAAGGACGTCGTACGTCACCTCGGGATCAACCAGGTCGGCGGCAATCAGACCCACATCGGTCGCCGTATCGCCGCTCTCGGAATCGACACGAGCCACTTCGTGGCCGTACGACGAGGGCGTCCCAAAGGTTCACTCGGGGGTCCTCTCTGCCTCCGCTCCGCAGCGGACGGAAGAGTGCCGGGCGACCGCCTGCGCCGTGCACTGCTCCACGCCGGCGTCGAGGAACGCTGCGCGATGTGCGGCACGGGACCGGAGCGGAACGGTCTGCCTCTCCGGCTTGAGGTGGACCACATCAACGGCGACTGGTGGGACAACCGCCAGGAGAACCTCCAGTTGCTGTGCCCCAACTGCCATGCGGTGACCGACACTTACCGAGGCCGCAAGCGGAGGGCCCGGGGATGAGTTCCGCGACATACACGCGCGACCTGCTCACCCGTACCACAGCCGCCTCCGCGAGCCTCGTCGATCTGATGCGCAGACTGAACGCTCCGATGGGCAGCGCGCCCCGCAACTACCTGCGCGGAAGGCTTGAGCACTACGGGATCGACACCTCGCATTTCATCGACGAGCCGATGCCCGAACGGGAACGGCGAAGCTACTCGAAGACGCTTCTGCAAGAGGCCGCGGCCTGTTCGTCCAGCATCCGGGGGATGGTGGAGTACATGGGCCTCGATCCACGTGACAGCCCGTACGGCCACATCCGCAAGAAGCTCGACCAGTTCGGGATCGACACCTCACACTTCGTCAGCGGGCGGAGATACGGCCCGGGAATCCTGCCGTACGACCGACTCGCGCCTGCCGTGGCTTCCTCCCGGAGCATCGCGGGTGTCCTGAAGCTGCTCGGCATCGTCGACAACGGGGCAGCGCGCGAGCGCTTGAAGAGGAGCGTGGCGGCCCACGACCTGCCGGTCGGCCATTTCGTCGGCCAGGGACACCGCCGCGGCGTTCCCGGCAAGGACCGCAAGTCCGCCGCCCAGATCCTGGTACGGCTGGAATCGGGTGCGTCCCGTACCAAGACGGCGCAACTGCGGCGGGCACTCGACGACCTGGGCGTCCCGCACATCTGTGAGATCTGCGGTACCGGTGACGTGTGGCAGGGAAAGCGGCTCGTCCTGGAGATCGACCACATCAACGGAGACCGGTTGGACAACCGCAGGAAGAACCTGCGGTACCTGTGCCCGTCCTGTCACAGCCAGACGAAGAGCTTCGCGAATCGATCTCCGCGTACGCCCTGACAGAGGCGCACAGTAGAGTAAGCAGCGCTGTGGGCCCGTACCCCAGCTGGCTAGAGGGCGCCGGTTTAGGTCCGGTGTGTCGTGGGTTCGAGTCCCACCGGGCCCACTTTGTGAAGGACGCGCCACCGACTCCGGGGCGCGCCCTTCCGCACTCAGCCCAACAACTCCCGAACCACCGGCACCAACGCCCGGAACGCCTTCCCCCGATGGCTGATCGCGTTCTTCTCGTCGGCCGTGAGTTCCGCGCAGGTTCGTGTCTCGCCCTCCGGCTGGAGGATCGGGTCGTAGCCGAAGCCGTTCGTGCCGACCGGCACATGCCTCAACACGCCTCGCAGCTGGCCCTCGACCACCCGTTCCGTGCCGTCCGGCAGGGCAAGGGCCGCCGCGCAGGCGAAGTGGGCTCCCCTGTGTTCGTCCGCGATGTCCGAGAGCTGGGCGAGGAGGAGGTTCAAGTTGGCCTGGTCGTCGCCGTGTTGGCCGGACCAGCGGGCGGAGAAGATGCCGGGGGCGCCGTTCAGGACGTCCACGCAGAGGCCCGAGTCGTCGGCCACCGCCGGGAGGCCTGTTGCCCGGGCCAGGGCGTGGGCCTTCAGGAGGGCGTTCTCCGCGAAGGTCACGCCCGTTTCCTTGACGTCGGGGATGTCCGGGTAGGACTCCGCGCCGACGAGGTCGTGGGGCAGGGCCGCGGCGGTGAGGATGGACCTCAGTTCGGTGATTTTGCCGGCGTTGCGGGTGGCGAGGATCAGGCGTGTCATGGCGTTCAGTATTCCAACCCGCGTCACACACCTATGACGTGCAGACCTTCGTCAGCTCGCCCGCCGCGTCCGTGACCGGGCTGATGTCGGGCGTGTTGTCGCCGTTCTTGACCGCCGTACGGACGTTGTCGACGGCCTTGCCCAGGTTGTCCACCGCCTTGTTGACGTCCGCGTTGTCGGTCTTGTCGCCGATCTTGTCGAGGTCCTTCTCGATGGAGTTGAGGGACGCGTCGGTCTGGCCGGGGTCGTTGGCCGCGTTCTCCACCGCCTGCTGGAGGCCGGTGACGCTGTCGGCGATGGTGTCGGCGGTCTGGACGCAGTCGATGGCCTTGTCGACGGCGTCGCAGCCGGTGGCGAGCCCGGCGGTGAGGCCGATCACCGCCACGGTGGCGGCTATGGCGATACGGCGGCGACTGCTGCGGCTTCGTCCGCTTCGTCGGCTTGCGGCCATGGTTCGGTGCCTCCCCCTGGGGTGGGCCTGGGCGGCCGTCCCCGTTTCCGTTCCGTATGCGTAGGGACGCGGGGGCGGGCCGCCGGGTTGACCCCGCAGCCCGCCTCTCTTGGTATGACCTTGGTGCGCCCTTTACCTGACCGTCCCAGCCTCTTACTTCTCCAGCGCGGCCTCAAGTGCCTTTCGCTGTACGGCGGTCAGCTCGTCGCAGCCGGCGACCGCGAGGTCGAGGAGGGCGTTGAGCTCGTCGCGCGCGAAGGGCTCCGCCTCGGCCGTGCCCTGGACCTCGACGAAGCGGCCGTCGCCGGTGCAGACGACGTTCATGTCGGTCTCGGCGCGGACGTCCTCCTCGTAGCAGAGGTCCAGGAGCGGGACTCCGCCGACGATGCCGACCGAGACCGCCGAGACGGTGCCGATGAGCGGCTGGCGGCCGGCCTTGATGAGCTTCTTGCCCTGGGCCCAGGTCACCGCGTCCGCCAGCGCGACGTACGCGCCGGTGATGGCGGCCGTACGGGTGCCGCCGTCGGCCTGCAGCACATCGCAGTCGAGGACGATGGTGTTCTCGCCGAGGGCCTTGTAGTCGATGACCGCGCGGAGCGAGCGGCCGATGAGGCGGCTGATCTCGTGGGTGCGGCCGCCGATCTTGCCGCGGACGGACTCGCGGTCGCCGCGGGTGTTGGTGGCGCGGGGCAGCATGGAGTACTCCGCGGTGACCCAGCCCTCGCCGCTGCCCTTGCGCCAGCGGGGGACGCCCTCGGTGACCGAGGCGGTGCAGAAGACCTTCGTGTCGCCGAAGGAGACGAGGACGGAGCCCTCGGCGTGCTTGCTCCAGCCGCGTTCGATGGTGACGGGGCGGAGCTGTTCGGGGGTGCGGCCGTCGATTCGAGACATGGCGAAGAGCCTAGTCGTACATGAGGAAGGGGCTCCTCCCGCGATGGGAAGAGCCCCTCAATACGTGAAGCGGGGGTCAAAGCCGGGAACGATCCCCGCGCTTCACATCATGTCTTCGATGTCCGCCGCGATCGGGTCGGCGTCCGTGCCGATGACGACCTGGATGGCCGTGCCCATCTTGACGACGCCGTGGGCGCCGGCGGCCTTCAGGGCGGCGTCGTCGACGAGGGCCGGGTCCTTCACCTCGGTGCGCAGGCGGGTGATGCAGCCCTCGACCTCTTCGATGTTGTCGATGCCGCCCAGCCCGGCAACGATCTTCTCAGCCTTGGTGGCCATGTTGTTCTCTCCCTGATCCGAACCGCTTTGTCGCAGTAACCCACAGTTGGCCCAGCTTCGCGAGCGGTCATGTGGTGCGTGCCGAATGATGGTGACGATCACGTCGCCAACTGGTCTACACCACATTACCGAGGGGCGTCCATGAGTGCCGACAGTGCCGCCGCCCGTCCTGGGCGGACCCTTTGGGGCAGCCTGTTCCAGGGGCTGCAGAAGATGGGCCGCAGTCTCCAACTCCCCATCGCCGTACTGCCGGCGGCCGGCATCCTCAACCGGCTCGGGCAGCCGGACGTGTTCGGGGACGACGGGCTGGGGTGGACCAATGTCTCGAAGGTGATGGCGGGTGCGGGCGGGGCGCTGCTCGACGGGCAGCTCGGGCTGCCGCTGCTGTTCTGTGTGGGTGTCTCGATCGGCATGGCGAAGAAGTCGGACGGGTCGACGGCGCTGGCCGGACTCGTCGGCTTCCTCGTCTACTACAACGTGCTGCGCCAGTTCCCGAAGGACTGCACGGGCGGCACGAACGTGGTGCCCGGCATCGGGTGCCAGGCCGCCGATCACTCGGTCTCGGTGTTCACGTACCAGAATCCCGGGGTGTTCGGCGGGATCGTGCTGGGGCTGCTGACCGCGTTCTTCTGGGTGCGGTTCCACCGTACGAAGCTGGTGGACTGGCTCGGCTTCTTCAACGGGCGGCGGCTGGTGCCGATCATCATGTCGTTCGTGGCGATCGCGGTCGCGGCGGTGGCGCTGTGGGTCTGGCCGCCGATCGGCACCGGCCTTGAGCACTTCAGCGACTGGCTGAGCGCGCGGGGTGCGCTGGGCGCGGGGGTGTTCGGTCTCGCCAACCGGGCGCTGCTGGTCGTGGGGCTGCACCAGTTCCTGAACGTGCCCATCTGGTTCCAGTTCGGCAGCTATACGAAGCCGGACGGGACGGTGGTGCACGGTGACATCAACATGTTCCTGGCGGGCGACCCGCACGCGGGGCAGTTCACCTCGGGGTTCTTCCCGATCATGATGTTCGCGCTGCCCGCGGCGGCGCTCGCGATCGCACACTGCGCGAAGCCGAGCCGCCGCAAGGAGGTGAGCGGCCTGATGCTCTCGGTCGCGCTGACGTCCTTCGTGACCGGCATCACCGAGCCCATCGAGTACTCGTTCCTGTTCATCGCGCCGGTCCTCTACGCGGTCCACGCGGTGCTGACCGGGGTGTCGATGGCGGTGACCTGGGGGCTCGGGGTGCACGACGGGTTCAGCTTCTCGGCGGGGCTGATCGACTACGCGATCAACTGGAACCTGGCGACGAAACCGTGGGCGATCATTCCGATCGGGCTGTGCTTCGCGGCGGTGTACTACGTCGTCTTCTGTTTCGCGATCACGAAGTTCGACCTGAAGACGCCGGGGCGGGAGCCGGAGGACGAGCGCGAGGACGTCACCAAAGCCTGACGGAACAGGCAGGCAGGGCAAGCGAGTTGGGCCCCCGGACCAGTGGTCCGGGGGCCCTTCTTCGTGTGCGCCGTCGTGTACGTCGTCGTGTACGTCGCGTAGCGATTCGGTCGCAGGATTCGCGGGTTCCTTTATGCGGACTTCATCTGCTACAACAGGTCTACACCACTGAGTGGTGTAGACCACCACCCGATGGAGGAAGTCTATGAGCACCGCCACCGCGCCAACGGCGGCCCCCACGAAGAAGTGGGGATCCGGCCTGTTCCAGGGCCTGCAGAAGATCGGCCGCAGCCTGCAGTTGCCGATCGCTGTGCTTCCGGCGGCGGGCATCCTGCTCCGGTTCGGTCAGGACGACATCCACGACAAGCTGCACCTGCCGGACAAGGTGACGGCTGTCTTCGCCACCGCCGGTGGCGCGATCTTCGACAACCTGCCGCTGCTGTTCTGTATAGGTGTCGCGATCGGCTTCGCCAAGAAGTCCGACGGCTCCACCGCCCTCGCGGCGCTTGTCGGCTTCCTCGTCTACAGCAATGTGCTCAAGGCCTTCCCGGTCACCGACGCGCAGATCCTCAAGGGCGCGGACGTACCCGCGACGTACAACAACCCCGGTGTCCTCGGCGGCATCATCATGGGTCTGCTCTCCGCGGTGCTGTGGCAGAAGTTCCACCGGACCAAGCTGGTCGACTGGCTCGGCTTCTTCAACGGCCGCCGTCTCGTCCCGATCATCATGGCGTTCGTCGGCACGATCATGGGTGTCTTCTTCGGCCTGATCTGGAAGCCCATCGGTGAGGGCATCTCGAACTTCGGCGAGTGGATCACCGGTCTCGGCGCGTTCGGTGCCGGTCTGTTCGGTCTGATCAACCGCGGTCTGATCCCGGTCGGCATGCACCAGTTCGTCAACTCGGTGGCCTGGTTCCAGATCGGCGACTTCACCAAGCCGGACGGGACGGTCGTGCACGGCGACCTCACCCGCTTCTTCGCCCACGACCCGACCGCCGGACAGTTCATGGCGGGCTTCTTCCCGATCATGATGTTCGGCCTGCCGGCCGCCGCGCTCGCCATCGCGCACACCGCCCGTCCCGAGCGCCGCAAGGCCGTGACCGGCATGATGATCTCGCTCGCGCTGACGTCCTTCGTGACCGGTGTGACCGAGCCGATCGAGTTCTCGTTCATGTTCATCGCCCCGGTGCTCTACGCGATCCACGCGGTGCTGACCGCCCTCTCCATGGCGATCACCTGGGCCCTCGGCGTCCACGCGGGCTTCACCTTCTCCGCGGGCTTCATCGACTACGCCCTCAACTGGAACCTCGCCACCAAGCCCTGGCTGATCATCCCGATCGGTCTGGTCTTCGGCGCCATCTACTACTTCGTCTTCCGCTTCGCCATCACCAGGTGGAACCTCCCCACCCCGGGCCGCGAGCCCGAGGAGGAGGTCGAGGACCTCACGAAGGCGTGAGCCCGTCCAACGCCTGATGCCCGGCCCGGAGTTCGCTTCCGGGCCGGGCATCGTCGTAGGTCCGCCCGTTCAGACCGTGAGCACGATCTTCCCGCGCACCGACCTGTCCTCACTCCTGCGATGCGCCTCCGCCGCCTCGGTCAGCGGCAGGGTCAGACCGACGCGGGTCCTCTTCTTCCCGTCGGCGACATCGGCGAGGATCCGGCCCAGCAGCGCACCGTCGGACCGCGCGCTGACCCGGCGTACGTCGACACCGCGCTCCGGTGCGGGATCCGGCACGACCGCGATGACGACGAAGACGCCGCCGTCGCGCACGGCGTGGATCAGGTCACCGCCGATACCGGCGGGGTCCACGACGACGTCGACCCCGCCGGGCACCGACTTCCGTACGGCGGCGGCGAGTTGCCCGGCATCGTGCGAGCGCCCGAGGACGATGTCGGCGCCGAGACCCTCGACGTACTTCTCGTCGCCGTCCGACGCCACGGCGACGACCTTGGCGCCGCGGCCGGCCGCGTGCTGGACCGCCCATCCGCCGATGGCCCCGCTCGCCCCGGTGACCAGCACGGTCTGCCCGGCTTCGAGCCCGCCCAGGTCGAGGGCCTGCCACGCGGTCTCGGCGGTGATGGGCACGGACGCCGCCGTGACGTCGTCGACCCCGGCCGGGATCTCCGCCAGATGGGCGGGGTCGATGGAGACGACCTCCGCGTACGTGCCCTCCTGGTCGACGAACCAGGGCGCGAGCCCGGCGACCCGGGTACCGGGGGCGAACGGTCCGTCGCCGTCGACGACCGTGCCCGCGAGGTCCGCGCCGAGGATGAACGGCGGTGCCAGGTCGGGCAGCACCTGGCGCAGCCATCCCGCGCGGGCCGCGAGGTCCGCGGGGTTCACGGAGGTCGCCGCCACCCGGACCCGGACCCGTCCGGCGCGCGGCGCGGGTTCGGGGATCTCGGTGACGGTGAGCACCTCGGGCCCGCCGAAGTCGTACTGCTGAATCGCCTTCATCACAGCCTCTTCCCTGCGAGATCCGGGTCCTCGCACGATCTGCTCAGACTTGCTTGCGGAAGCAATATTATGGCTAGCAACTTGCCCCCGCAAGCAGTTCGACGAAAAGAGGGACTGCCGCTCAGAAGCCGGCGCCGCCGAGCGCCTCCAGGAAGACCTTCGGGTTCCAGTACTCCCGGTAGTTGACGACGAGTCCGTCGCGGAAGGTCACGAAGGTCGCGTAACTCATGTTGTAGGGATTGCCGTTGGAGACCACGCTGCCGACCACGCTCCACTCCGCGATCGCCACGTTCTCGTCGGCGGTCGGATAGACGCGCACCGAGGGGATCTCGCGGATGTCGATGAGGTCCGGGTAGCCGCGCAGGTAGTCGTAGAGCGCCTCGCGCCCCTCGATCCGGGCCGGCGATCCTTCCGGGGCGAACGGGAATTCGGCGACGACATCCTCGGCGCACAGGTCCGTCCAGGCCTTCATGTCCTTGGCGAGGAAGGTGTCGAGGGTGCGCCGCAGCAGATCGACGGCCGAGGGGGTGCTGCTCATCACGTGCTCCTGTCATGGGTGGTGTCCGCCAGGGGTGGCGGACGCTCCGACATTAGCACTGTGTAAGCGACACAGCGACACTTATCTTCGGGCGATGCCATGAACCGTCCCGTCGGGCGGTCACCATTCGAGCGGCATCGTGAAGTTCCCGAGGCGGGCGACCTCGTCGGCGATCTCCGCGATCGTGGTGTGGTCCAACTCCGCCTCGAACGCCTCGCGCGCACGGGTCAGCGCGGGCTGGAGACCGCCCACGATGTTGCTGCCGACCGCGCAGTCCGGCGGCGGCGGGCTGCGGTGCAGGGTGAACAGCCGGGTGTCCTCCACCGCCCGGTACACCTCCAGCAGCCCGATCTCCTCGGCCGGCCTGGCCAGCAACGCGCCGCCTCCCGCGCCGAGTTGGGACCTGGTGAGCCCGGCGGCGCTCAGCCGGGACAGCAGGCCGCGGATCACCACGGGGCTCGTGCCGGCCGAGTGCGCGAGGTCCTCGGAGCGCAGGGGTTTGCCGCCGCTGACCGCGAGGGCGACCAGGGCATGGACGGCGACGACGAAGCGACTGCTGGTGGGCATTGCGGTCCCCGGGCGTGTAAGGGTGACGGTTACACGTCCCACTATGCCGCAGCGATGACTTGCCGTGCGATCGTGGACTGATGCACAATTTGCTTGCTTGAGCAATAAGCGCTCGGAATGCGATGACTGCCCTCGACGCTGCGACGCAGGAGATGAGAACCATGGCTGATGTCCCGACGGCACGGGTCGCGGTGGTGACCGGCGGAGCCGGCGCGATCGGCGGTGCGATCGCCCGTGAACTCGCCCGGCTGGGCCACCGGGTCGTCGTCCTGGACCGGACCGGTGACGTCGGGTGCGATCTCGCCTCGGAGGCGGACGTACGGCGGGCCGCCGCCGAGATCCTGGAGCGGTACGGCCGGGTCGACGTGCTCGTGCACTCGGCCGCCGCGGTCGACCCGCAGGAGCTGGCGACCGTCGACCTCGCCACCTGGCGGCGGATCCAGTCCGTCAACGTCGAGTCGGTCCTGCTGCTCGCCCAGGCCTTCACGCCCGGGATGCGGGAGCGCGGGTTCGGCCGGATCGTACTGATCACCTCGGACACCGTCTGGAAGCCGCCGGGCTCCGACCTGCTCGGCTACATCACCAGCAAGGGGGCGCTCACCGCTTTCGGCCGCACGCTGGCCGCCGCGCTGGGCGGGGACGGAATCGCCGTGACGTCCGTGGCACCCGGGCTGACCCGCACCCCGTCGACCGCGTACCAGCCCGACGAGGCGTTCGACGCGGCCCTGGCCACCCAGGCGCTCCCCCGCCCCCTCGTCCCCGAGGACGTCGCGGCGACCGTGGGCTTCCTGGCCGGCGACGCCGCGGAGGCGCTGACCGGCCAGGTCCTGACGGTGGACGGCGGCAGCCTGCTGCGGTGAGCCCCCGGACACGGCAGGGCCCCCGGCGCCTTTCGGTACCGGGGGCCTTCGTGTGCGTACGGCTAGATCTCGTACGACGCTCTCGGCGCCGCCAGTTCCACCGGTCCGGCGTAGACCTCGCGCGCGTCGGCCAGGTTGGCCTGGGGGTCGGTCCACGGGGGGATGTGGGTGAGGACCAGGCGGCGGACGCCGGCGCGGGTGGCCGTCTCGCCGGCCTCGCGGCCGTTGAGGTGGAGGTCCGGGATGTTCTCCTTGCCGTGCGTGAACGCGGCCTCGCACAGGAACAGGTCGGTGTCCCGGGCGAGTTCGTCGAGGGACTCGCTGACGCCCGTGTCGCCGGAGTACGTCAGGGACCGGCCGCCGTGCTCGACGCGGATGCCGTACGCCTCGACGGGGTGGCGGACCCGCTCGGTGTGCACGGTGAAGGGGCCGATGTCGAACGTGGACGGCTTCACCGTGTGGAAGTCGAAGACCTCGCTCATCGAGGAGGCGGTGGGGGTGTCGGCGTAGGCCGTGGTCAGACGGTGTTCGGTGCCTTCGGGGCCGTAGACCGGGATGGGGTCGCAGCGGCCGCCGTCGTGGCGGTAGTAGCGCGCGACGAAGTACGCGCACATGTCGATGCAGTGGTCGGCGTGCAGATGGCTGAGGAAGATCGCGTCGAGGTCGTAGAGACCGCAGTGGCGCTGCAGCTCGCCAAGGGCGCCGTTGCCCATGTCGAGGAGCAGCCGGAAGCCGTCGGCCTCTACGAGGTAGCTCGAACAGGCCGATTCCGCGGACGGGAACGACCCCGAGCAGCCGACGACGGTGAGCTTCATAAAGCAGAAACCTCCGCTGGCGGGAACTTCTGGAGTTGGGTGACGGGGGTCGTGCGGTCCGTCGAGCGTAAGGCGCAAAAGGGCCGGTCGCTCCTCCGCCAAGGGCTGTTGTGGGGGAACTCACCTGTGGTGTCACCGGTTCGGCTGGAACCGGGGCGCGTGGGGTTCCAAGAGGGCGCGCGGCGCTGTTTGCGCGCCGGTACGGTCGTTCGTATGAACACGTACTGGTGGCTCGGGCTCGCGGCTGTGGTGTTGCTGGCGCTGGTCGCCACGCTGGTCGACGGGTGGGGGCGGGGGTCGTCCCGACGGGTGCGGGGGGATCGGCCTCGGCCCGCTGAGATCTGGTGGGCGAACGTGCCCTACGAGGATCAACCCGGGGCTGCCAAGGATCGGCCTTGTCTGGTGCTTGCGGTGCGGGGGCGGAAGGTCACCGTCGCGAAGATCACCAGCAAGTATCACGATGGGCGGGGCGGGGTAATTCCGTTGCCGCCGGGGGCCGTTGGGGATGCGCGGGGGCGGGCCAGCTATCTGGAGACCGACGAGGTGCGGAAGGTGGCGGTGTCCGACTTCCGGCGGAGGGTGGGGGTGGTGGACCCGGTCCTGTGGGATCAGGTCCGTCACCTCACCGGTTGAGGTGCGTTTTCGGGTGCGGGTCCGTTGTGGCTGGTCTCGCCCACGCGGCGGAGCCGCACATCGATACAGCCCCGCTCCCCTAAAAAACAGGGCGTGGCCCTCAGCCTCTTGGAATCACGCCCAGAGTTGACCCTGAAGCGTGGCGATCGCCTCTTCTGTCGTTGCCGCCGTGTAGACGCCCGTCGACAGGTACTTCCAGCCGCCGTCCGCCACCACGAAGGCGATGTCCGCGGTCTCTCCTGCCGCTACGGCCTTCTTGCCCACGCCGATGGCCGCGTGGAGGGCCGCGCCGGTGGAGACGCCGGCGAAGATGCCCTCCTGTTGGAGGAGTTCGCGGGTCCGGGTGACCGCGTCGGCCGAGCCGACCGAGAAGCGGGTCGTCAGTACGGAGGCGTCGTAGAGCTCGGGGACGAAGCCCTCGTCGAGGTTGCGGAGGCCGTAGACCAGGTCGTCGTAGCGGGGTTCCGCGGCGACGATCTTGACGTCCGGCTTGTGTTCGCGGAGGTAGCGGCCTACGCCCATCAGCGTGCCGGTGGTGCCGAGGCCCGCTACGAAGTGGGTGATCGACGGGAGGTCGGTGAGGATCTCCGGGCCGGTCGTGGCGTAGTGGGCGCCCGCGTTGTCCGGGTTGCCGTACTGGTAGAGCATCACCCAGTCCGGGTGTTCGGCGGAGAGTTCCTTGGCCACGCGGACCGCCGTGTTGGAGCCGCCCGCCGCGGGGCTGGGGATGATGTCCGCGCCCCACATGTTGAGCAGGTCGCGGCGTTCCTGCGAGGTGTTCTCGGGCATCACGCAGACCATGCGGTAGCCCTTGAGCCTGGCGGCCATGGCGAGGGAGATGCCGGTGTTGCCGGAGGTCGGCTCCAGGATGGTGCAGCCGGGGGTGAGGCGGCCGTCCTTCTCCGCCTGTTCGACCATGTGCAGGGCCGGGCGGTCCTTGACCGAGCCGGTCGGATTGCGGTCCTCCAGCTTGGCCCAGATGCGGACGTCGGTGGACGGCGAGAGCCGCGGCAGGCGCACCAGAGGGGTGTTGCCCACCGCGGCCAGCGGGGAGTCGTAACGCATCAGCGGTCAGCGGGCCTTAGCGCATGCCGCCGGCGACGGCCGGCAGGATCGTGACGTTGTCGCCGTCCGACAGCTTCGTGTTGATGCCGTCGAGGAAGCGGACGTCCTCGTCGTTCAGGTACACGTTGACGAAGCGGCGCAGTTCGCCGCCGTCCACGATGCGGGCCTGGATGCCCGCGTGCCGGGTTTCGAGGTCGGCGAAGAGCGCGGCGAGGTTCTCGCCGGCACCCTCGACGGCCTTCTCGCCGCCGGTGTAGGTGCGGAGGATGGTGGGGATGCGGACCTCGATGGCCATGGCAAGGGGCTCCTGTCGGAAGCGGGAGGGGTCTGGTCTCGGTGGGCGCGCGGCCCAGGTGTGGACGCGTCGCGGTGCACGGCCGTGCGGCGACAGCGCGCTGTCAACAGATGGCGCTGTTCAGCCTGCACAGGTCGACGTGCAGCCGCGCCACGAGCAGTGTGCCCTGCGCCTTGTCGCTCACGTCGAGAAGAACCATGGGCTCATCGTATCGATTCCCGGTCCGGTCCTCGGTAGGGGATCTCACGCTTCGGACGGATTTCATCCGGAGTACGAGATCAGGGCCGGGTCAGCACGAGAGCAGGGCCGGATCAGTACGACTCCACCACCTTGACGTCCTCCTCCGTGACCACGCCTTCCAGGATCTGGTACGAGCGGAACTGAAAGGGTCCCGCCTCGTCGGAGTCGGCGGTGGAGACGAGGACGTAGTGGGCGCCGGGTTCGTTGGCGTAGGCGATGTCGGTGCGGGAGGGGTAGGCCTCGGTCGCGGTGTGGGAGTGGTAGATGATCACCGGCTCCTCGTCGCGGTCGTCCAGGTCGCGGTAGAGCTTCAGCAGGTCCTGCGAGTCGAACTCGTAGAACGTGGGCGAGCGGGCCGCGTTCAGCATCGGAACGAAGCGCTCGGGGCGGCCCTGGCCCACCGGGCCCGCGACGACTCCGCACGCCTCGTCGGGGTGGTCCGCGCGCGCGTGGGCGACGATCTGGTCGAAGAGGGCCTGGGTGATGGTCAGGGTCGGCATGGTCGTCAGGATAAGCAGAAGGGCCGCCTCGTACCGAGTGGTGGTACGAAGCGGCCCACATGGTGAAAGCGGGCGACTAGCCGACCTTTTCGAACTCCGGGTCGCGGCGCTCGGTGACCTGCGGGTTGCGGATCTTGAGGGCGAACCAGCCGGCGCCCAGGGCGATGGTCCAGCCCGCCATGACGTAGAGGCAGACGCGGGAGTCGGGGTCGTAGGCGATGAGGCCCGTGACGAAGAGCAGGAACGCGATGGCCACGTAGGAGAACTTCGCGCCGCCGGGGGCCGGGAAGGACGAGGCCGGGAGGCGGCCCGCGTCTACCGCGCGGCGGTAGCGGACGTGGCTGATCAGGATCATCAGCCAGGTCCAGATGCCGGCGGCGGTGGCGACCGAGGTGACGTAGCCGAACGCCTTCTCCGGGACGACGTAGTTGAGGACCACGCCGATGCCCATGAAGGCGACGGAGATCGTGATGCCGGTCGCGGGGGTCTTCGAGGCGGAGAGCCTGCTGAAGACCTTCGGGGCCTCGCCGTTGTCCGCGAGGGTGCGGAGCATGCGGCCCGTGGAGTACATGCCCGAGTTGCAGGAGGAGAGGGCGGCCGTGAGGACCACGAAGTTGACGATTCCGGCGCCCGCCGGGATGCCGATCTTCGCGAACGCCTCGACGAACGGGCTGACGCCCGGGGCGAATTCGGTCCACTTGACGACGCAGAGGATGACCGTGAGAGCGCCGACGTAGAAGAGGGCGATGCGCCACGGGAGGGTGTTGATCGCCTTCGGGAGGGTCTTCTCCGGGTTCTCGGACTCGCCCGCGGTGACGCCGACCAGCTCGACGGCGAGGTAGGCGAACATGACGCCCTGGAGGGTCATCAGGGAGGAGCCGATGCCCTTGGGGAAGAAGCCGTCGAACTGCCAGAGGTTGGCGACCGAGGCGGTGTCACCGGCGCTGCTGAAGCCGAACGTGAGGACGCCGAGGCCGATCACGATCATGCCGATGAGCGCGGTGACCTTGACCATCGAGAACCAGAACTCGATCTCGCCGAACAGCTTCACCGAGATCAGGTTGGCCACGAAGAGGATCACCAGGAAGGCGAGCGCGGTCACCCACTGGGAGACGGCGGGGAACCAGTAGTTGACGTAGATGGCGGCGGCCGTGAGTTCGGCCATGCCGGTCACCACCCACATCAGCCAGTACGTCCAGGCCGTGAAGTAGCCGAAGAACGGGCCGAGGAACTCGCGCGAGTACTCCGCGAAGGAGCCCGACACCGGGCGGTACAGGAGCAGTTCGCCCAGTGCCCGCATGATGAAGAAGATGATCACGCCCGCGAGGGCGTACATGAAGATGAGGCTGGGTCCGGCCTTGGCGATGTTCGCCCCGGCTCCCAGGAACAGTCCGACGCCGACGGCGCCGCCGATCGCGATCATCTGGACCTGACGGCTGCCGAGCCCGCGCTCGTACCCCTCCTCGGGGGCCTTGTCCGTCTCGACCTGAGCGGAGGTCATGTGTGGTGCGCCTTTCTCCGAATCCCCCCATGGACTTGGAGCTGCCCGGCCGAGGTCCGTCGGCCGCATGGCGAACCCGGCGGGACATGGGTGGCGTCCGCCGGGCGGTCGTGAAGATCTATCACGGTCAGAATCGCGATCGGCGGGGACATTTGTGGCACACACCACAGGAAGAAGCGGACACAAAGGAGCGACGGCCAGCATTCCCGGCCGTCGCGGTGACGTGATCGTTATTCGGATTTGAGCGTCCTCTGAGCGAACTCCGAGGGACGGGAACGGCGGCTGTCGCGGTCAGCGCATCAGGGTGTTGACCAGCGTCTCCTGGAGGCCGCCCAGCCAGAGGTACGCCATCACCATCGGCTTGCGCGGGTCCTCGTCCGGGAGCCGGTAGAGGTCGTCGGTGTCGTCCTCGTCGGTGATGTCGAGGCGTGAACCGATCGCCAGGCGCAGGTCGTTGAGCGAGCCGAGCCACTGCCGGGACTCCTCGGCGGTGAGCTTGAGGATCGCGCCGCCGTCGCCCCCGAGGGTCAGCGCGTCGAGGGTGCGGACCACCGCGAGGGCGTTCTCGCGCTTGCCGGCCCTGAGGTCGTTCTCGGTGAAGCGGCGGAACTCGGCGGAGTGCGCCATCCGTTCCTCCGCGTCCCGCGGGGAGTCGGGGGCCTGCTCCGGGTCGGTGTACGCGTCCGGGAACAGGCGCCGGAGCACCGGGTCGGCGGGCGGTTCGCTCGGGCCCTCGGCGAAGAGTTCGGCGAGCGGGTCGTCGGAGGCGTCCTCGCCCGGGCCGGGGCCGATCAGCTCCAAGAGCTGGACGGCCAGCGACCGGATGATGGAGATCTCGACGTCGTCGAGCGCGACGGCTGCGCCGCCGCCGCGGAGTGGTTCGAAGTGTCCTGGCATCGGGATGGGTCGCTACTTCCGGTCCTGCTGAAGGGTGGCCCACAGACCGTAGCCGTGCATCGCCTGCACGTCGCGTTCCATCTCCTCGCGGCTTCCGCTGGAGACGACCGCGCGGCCCTTGTGGTGGACGTCGAGCATGAGCTTGTGGGCCTTGTCCTTGGAGTAGCCGAAGTACGTCTGGAAGACGTACGCGACATAGCTCATGAGGTTGACCGGGTCGTTGTGCACGATCGTGACCCACGGGACGTCCGGCTCGGGTACGGCGAAAGCCTCCTCCGCCGACTCGGTCCGTTCGATCTCCAGGGGTGCGGGTGACGTCACACGGCCCATGCTGCCACCACAAGGGGGGCCCCGCACAAATGGACCCCACAAATCGTCAGAGTGACGAGATGGGAGTAGCATCACTCGTCATGAACACAGCGGACCTTGGGCTGCCGGTGGACGTTCCCTCGACGGCGCTCTTCACCGACCACTACGAGCTGACGATGCTGCAGGCCGCCCTCAAGGCGGGGACGGCCGACCGGCGTTCGGTCTTCGAGTGCTTCACCCGGAGGCTGCCCGAGGGGCGTCGCTACGGCGTCGTCGCGGGCACCGGGCGCGTGCTGGACGCGGTGGAGAACTTCCGGTTCGACGCGGACGTCCTCGGCTTCCTGCGCGAGCGTCAGGTCGTCAACGAGGAGACCCTGGAGTGGCTCGCCGCCTACCGCTTCAGCGGTGACGTCTGGGGCTACCCGGAGGGCGAGGTGTACTTCCCGGGCTCGCCGATCATGCGGGTCGAGGGCTCGTTCGCCGAGTGCGTGCTCCTGGAGACGGTGATCCTCTCCATCCTCAACCACGACTCCGCGATCGCGGCCGCCGCCTCCCGCATGGCCTCCGCCGCCGGGGACCGCCCGCTGATCGAGATGGGCGCCCGCCGCACCCACGAACTCGCCGCCGTCGCCGCCTCCCGCGCCGCCTACGTCGGCGGTTTCGCCACCACCTCCGACCTCGCGGCCGGATTCCGCTACGGCATCCCGACCGTCGGCACCTCCGCGCACGCCTTCACCCTGCTCCACGACAACGAACGCGACGCGTTCCAGGCCCAGGTGGACTCGCTGGGCCGCAACACCACGCTGCTCGTCGACACGTACGACGTGACCGAGGCCGTCCGTACGGCAGTTGAGGTCGCCGGGCCCGAACTCGGCGCCGTCCGGATCGACTCGGGCGACCTGCTGCTCGTCGCGCACCGGGTGCGGCAGCAGCTGGACGAGCTGGGCGCCGTCGACACGAAGATCGTGGTGACCTCCGACCTGGACGAGTACGCCATCGCCTCGCTGGCGGCGGCGCCGGTGGACGCGTACGGCGTCGGGACCCAGCTGGTGACCGGGTCCGGGCACCCGACCTGCTCGATGGTCTACAAGCTGGTCGCGCGTGCCGAGTCCGCCGATCCGAAGGCGCCGCTGGTGCCGGTCGCGAAGAAGTCCAGCGGCGGCAAGACGTCGATCGGCGGGCGCAAGTGGGCCGCACGGCGGGTCGACGACGACGGGATCGCGGAGGCCGAGGTCATCGGCACCGGGCCGGTCCCGGCCGAACTGGCCGACCGGCAGCTGCTGGTGGAGCTGGTCAAGGGCGGCGAGGTCGTCGCGCGCGAACCGCTGGACGTCGTACGGGACCGGCATGCGGGGGCGCGGGGCAACCTGCCGTTGTCTGCGACCCAGTTGTCGCGCGGGGAGGCCGTGATTCCGACGGAGTACGTGCATCTGCGGTCGGGTAGTTAAGAACCGCCGATGAAGACCCCTGGTCGGGACCCGCTGGTTAAGACCCGTACGAAAATCAGGGGTACGCCCTCCCGTAGTGCCGCCGGAGTCTCTACGCTCGAAGTTCACTCACCGTCGAAGGACACCACCATGCGCCGCGCCTTGATCGTCGTTGACGTGCAGAACGACTTCTGCGAGGGAGGCAGTCTCGCGGTGGCCGGGGGTGCGGATGTGGCCGCCGCCGTCACCGAGTTGATCGGGCAGGCACCGGCCGGCTACCGGCACGTCGTGGCCACCCGCGACCACCACATCGCGCCCGGCGGGCACTTCGCCGACAACCCCGACTACGCCCGCTCCTGGCCCGCGCACTGTGTCGCGGGCACGGAGGGTGTTGGCTTCCACCCGAACTTCGCGCCCGCGGTCGCCTCCGGGGCGATCGACGCGGTGTTCGACAAGGGGGCGTATGCGGCGGCGTACAGCGGGTTCGAGGGGCGGGACGAGAACGGGGTTTCGCTCGGGGAGTGGTTGCGGGCGCGGGAGATCGACGAGGTGGATGTCGTTGGGATCGCGACCGATCACTGTGTGAAGGCGACCGCGTTGGATGCCGTGCGGGAGGGGTTTCGTACGCAGGTGTTGCTTGATCTGACGGCTGGGGTGGCGAAGGAGTCCACCGATCGGGCGTTGGAGGAACTGCGTTCAGCCGGGGTGGAGTTGACGGGGAAGCCGGTCGTCTAGCCGCTTTTTGTCCGCGGGCCGGTGGGGGCTGGTCGCGCAGTTCCCCGCGCCCCTAAAAGGGCGCTCCAGCTAAAGGGGTGCCTCGGCTCGCGGGGTTTCGACCGGCTCCGTTGCCGGGTGTTGGCGGCTCAGGCTCTCGCCCTCGATGTCGACGTTGGGCAGGAGGCGGTCCAGCCAGCCCGGTAGCCAGGAGATGCGGTCGCCCAGGAGCGCGAGGACGGCCGGTACGAAGGCCATGCGGACTACGAACGCGTCGAAGAGGACGGCGATCGCGAGGCCGAAGCCGATCATCTTGATCATGGAGTCGCCGGCGGTGATGAAACCCGCGAAGACCGAGATCATGATGAGGGCGGCGGCCGTGACGACGCGGGCGCTGTAGCGGAACCCGGTCGCGATCGAGGCGTGGGCCGCGCTGCCGTGGACGTAGGCCTCGCGGATGCGGGAGACGAGGAAGACCTCGTAGTCCATGGCCAGGCCGAAGACGATGCCCACCAGGAAGATCGGCATCAGGCTCATGATCGGGCCGGTGGTCTCCACGCCCAACAGGCTTGCGCCCCAGCCCCATTGGAAGACCGCGACCACGCAGCCGAGGGCGGCCAGCACCGAGAGCAGGAAGCCTACGGCCGCCTTGATCGGGATTACGATCGAGCGGAACACCAGGAGCAGGAGCAGTACCGCCAGGCCCACGACCACGATCAGGTACGGGACCAGGGCGCCGCTGACCTTCTGGGCGACGTCGATGTTGAGGGCGGTGGTGCCGGTGACCTCGAAGGTCGCGCCGGGGGCCGCCGTCTCTATCGCGGAGCGGTCGTCGCGGATGGTGTGGACGAGGTCGACGGTCTTCTGACTGGTGGGCGCGTTCGCCGGTACGGCGGTGAACAGGGCGGTGTTTCCAGCCGAGTTGAAGCGGACCGGCGTCACGGAGACCACGCCCGGCACCGCCGAGATCCGCCGCTCCACCGTGGCCGCCGCGGCCTTGGGGGCGGGGGCCTTCGTGAGGTCCACCACAACCGTCAGCGGGCCGTTGAAGCCGGGGCCGAACGCCTTGGCCAGGTCGTCGTAGGCCCGGCGTTCGGTGGTCGCGGTGGACTTGGCCTCGTCGCCGGACTGGCCCAGTTGCAGGCCCAGCACGGGGAGCGCGAGGACCACCAGGCCGGCGACCGTGCCGAACAGCACCGGCCAGGGGTGGCGCAGCACGAACCCGGCCCAGCGGCTGCCCATGTTGCCGGCCACGCCCTGGATGCGGCGGCCGGTGGTCTTGTAGCGGCGGGAGAGGACGGCACGCGGCCAGAAGCCGAGCAGGGCCGGGACGAGGGTCAGCGCGATGAGCACGGCGAGGGCGACCGCCGCGGCCGCGCAGAGGCCCATCTTGGTGAGGAGCGGGATGCCCACGACGGAGAGGCCGGCGAGTGCGATGACGACCGTGAGGCCGGCGAACACGACCGCCGAACCGGCCGTGCCCACGGCCAGGCCCGCCGCTTCCTCGGTGGTGTGGCCGTTGGCGCGTTCCTCGCGGTAGCGGAAGACGACGAACACCGCGTAGTCGATCCCGCAGGCCAGGCCCAGCATCGTGGCGAGGGTGCCGGTCGTGTCGGAGAGGCCGAGGGTGCCGGCCAGGGTGGTGATCGCGGTCATCGAGATGGCCACGCCCAGGAGCGCGGTCAGCAGCGGGAGCCCGGCGGCGGCCAGCGATCCGAAGGTGATCAGCAGCACTACGGCGGCGATGCCGACGCCGATGACCTCGCCGACGCCGCCCGCGGCGGGCTGTGCGGCGAGCGCGGTGCCGCCGATCTCGACGGTGAGGCCGGCGGCGCGGGCCTGTTGCGCCGCGTTTCTGAGGTTGTTCTTGGCGGTGTCGGTGAGGTCGTTGGCCTGCACCGTGTAGGTGATCGTCGAGTACGCGGTCGTCGCGTTCTTGCTGACCGCGCCCGCCTGGAAGGGGTTCACGGCGCTGGCGACCTGCGGTCCGCCGGAGACCTCGTCGACGAGTCTGACGACGGCCGCGCGGTCCGTGCCGGTGGTGATCTTCCGCCCATCGGGTGCGACGAACACCACACGGGCCACGGCGCCGTCCGCCTGCACGCCGGGGAAGCGCTCCTGGATCAGGTCGAAGGCCCGCTGGGACTCGACGCCCGGGGTGGAGAAGGTGGTGGCGGGGGCGTCGGCCGCCTTGCTGGAGGCGAAGCCGAGTGCCGCGAGGATCACGACCCAGAGGACGGTCACATACCAGCGCCGGCGAAAGGCCAGACGCCCCAGGCGATACAGGACGGTAGCCACGAACGGGCCTCCGCAGCGGTCTAGGGTGCCCCGAGCCATCCCAGGATGGGGGCGATCGGCGGGGGGCGCCTGTCGGGGGCGGTGCGGTGTCTGCGGGGCCGGTGGGGCTGGTCCGTTGTCTGCGGGCCGGTGGGGGCTGGTCGCGCAGTTCCCCGCGCCCCTTGAAGGCAGCCCCTTCGGGGCGTGCCGCAGCGAGGGCGCCAAGCTACGCGCCGAAACAGCCGCGCGCCCCGGAAGGGGCGCGGGGAACTGCGCGCTCAGCCCCCACCGGGCCGGCAGACAGAACACCGCCCCTTCCGCGGAGCGTTACGCCGAGGCCGTAGGCCTCCGGAGCAGCGCCCGGATCGGATGCCACAGCTCCTGTGCCCGCTCCGGTCCCGGGATCACGACAGCGTTGTCAGGGGCCGGGGCCGTGCGCCATATCAGGCCGTCGGGGTGGTGCAGGACGGCCGTGATCTCGTCCGGGGTCGGCGGCTCCGCGTTGCCGCGCAGGTAGACGGCCCGCATCCCGAGGTTGCGGAGCCGGGTCAGAGCCCGGGCGCGGTTGCGTGCGTGGACGAGAACGCGGACGCAGCCGTCACCCTGGGCGCTGGGTCTGGGCAGGTTCAACGCCACCACCACGCTGCCGGTCGGCAGCCTGCAGAAACCTCCTGCGGACAATGCGGTCACACCCCCTGGCGGGTCGAGGTCGAAGTCGGTGTCAATAAGCCAAGCACAGGACGCACCTAAACACGGATCGGCGGCGACCCGCCAGGGGGTCACCGCCGATACGTTTCTGACCTGCGCTTTTACCGGCTACTTCGCCGAAGGGCCGACCTGGAGGCTCACCGTCGAGCCGTCGTGCGACTCCTTGACGATCTTGATCCGGGTGTTGGTGTCAGTGATCTTGACACCGGCCGTCGGGTTCGACGTGTCGTAGTAGGTCGACTTCCCGTCGTCGAAGACGGGAACGCCGGGCTGCGACTTGATCTTCGTCGCGACGTCCGCGTTGTGCAGCGTCATCGAGTCCGTGCGGTCCAGGCCGAACGGCGAGTCGTAGGCCTGCACGCGGTTGCGCATCAGGGTGCCGTTGGACCACTTCAGCTGCGTCGGGTGGGAGTCGATCGGCAGGATCAGACCCTCACCGGCGTGCTCGCTGGTGTTGTCGTCCGCCTGCGAGGTGTCCCACTTCCAGATCAACAGGCCGTTCTGGTAGGCGTAGTGCTCCACCCAGTCCGGACGGGTCGTCGAGAAGCCGAAGTTGTACGGGCCGACCTTCAACACCTTGTCGTACGACACGTATTGACGGTTCTCGGCGATGTAGTACTGCGCGTAGTCGTCCGTGAAGGACGAGCCGATGCGGGTGAAGCCCTTGGCCGTCCACGCGGGGTCGGCCGTCTCGGCGTTGTCGGAGAAGAGGGCGGTGCCGTCGGCGGTCACGGTGATCTCGTCGGCCGTGAAGCCCTTCTGCGCCACCCCGCTGTCCGTCTGGTAGCGGAAGCGGACGTCGATCTTCTGGCCCGCGTAGGCGTCCAGCGGGTACGTCAGCTTCTGGTACGCGGCCGCCGTGCCGGTGAGGGCCGGGTTGCCGCTGCCGTCACGCGGGATGGCGGAGCCGTCGGCGAGGGTGCCGTCGATCGGGGTCCAGCTCGTGCCGCCGTTGGTGGACACCTCGGTGTAGAGGTAGTCGTAGTCGGCCTCGGCGTCGTACCAGCCGTCGAGGGTGAGTGCGGCGGACGTCTTCCCGGTCAAGTCCACTGTCCGGGAAAGGGTGTTGCTCAGGCTGTTGCCGCTGCCGCTCCACCACTGCGTGGCGCCCTGCGCCGGGGCGATGACCTCGGTGGTGACCGCCTTCTCGGGCAACTGCACCACGAGCGCCTGGGGGTTCTTGGTGTTGTACTCCGCGACGCCCAGCGTGTGCTTCGACTTGGTGCCGGCCTTGGCGATGTCGTAGTCCAGCCAGCCCAGTTGGAGCTTGTCCCAGGCGTTCATGTCGCCGGGCAGGTCGCCGATCGCCTCCTTGCCGGTGCCGAGCCAGGAGCCGGACGACATCAGCGTCCAGAAGCCGGTGGAGTTCTCGCCGCCCGCGGTGTCGTACTCGTCGGGCAGGCCGAGGTCGTGGCCGTACTCGTGGGCGTAGACGCCGAGTCCGCCGTTCTCCGGCTGGATGGTGTAGTCGCCGACCCAGACGCCGGTGTCGCCGACCTGGGTGCCGCCGAGCTTGTTGGTGGCCGGGCCGGTGGAGCCGGCGTCGGTGCCGAAGGCGTACCAGCGGTGGGCCCAGATCGCGTCCTCGCCCTGCGCGCCGCCGCCGGCGGACTCGTCCTCACCGGCGTGCACGATCTGGAAGTGGTCGATGTAGCCGTCGGGCTCGTTGAAGTTGCCGTCGCCGTCGTAGTCGTAGCGGTCCCACTGGTCGAACTGGGCCAGCTCCGTCTTGATCTCGGCGGCCGTGTCACCTGCGGCCTCGCGCTGGGCGACCCAGGCGTTGACGCCGTCCTGCACCGCGTACCAGGCGCCGGTGGAGGCCTTGTTGGAGCCGTAACGGGCCTCGTTGTAGGGGACCTTGACCCAGTCGGTGACCTCGCCGTCGACCGAGTAGCGGCCCGAGGACTGCTTCTCGTAGTACTTCTTGAGCGACTCGGTCTTCTTGCCGGTGCCGAAGTAGAGGTCCTGGAAGTGCGCCTGGTTGTAATCCGCCTGCCAGGCCGTCGAGTTGTCCTTCGCCCGGTCGGGCGCGGCTATCTGGTTGTGCAGCGGGCCGACGGTGCCGCCGTAGCGGCTGTCGACCTGGTCGCCGAACTCGACCAGGATCGTGAAGATCTTGTCGGTCTTCTCGCGGCCCAGCTCGACGTACTTGCTCTTGCCGCCCTTGCTCTTGAGCTGGACGACCTTCGAGCCGTTGCGGTCCTTGACCGACGCCTTCCCGGATATGACCTGATTCAGGGCCTCTTGGTGCTGCGCGTCCTGCGTCTTGCTCAGCGGGCCGTCGAGGTCGTGCTCCTTCTGTGCGACCGGTGCCGGATCGTGCCGGTTCACACTGGCGGACTTGGCCGCGGTACCGGCCTCCGCCACGGCGAACGTAGAGAACGTGGCGGTGGCCGCCGCGAGGGCGACGCCCACCGCGGCCGCTCTGAACGTCCAGGGTCTGCTGGTCACTTGAGGTCCTCCCCTGCGCACCCGACCGCGCGGAAGGGGGGTCCTGGAAGTCATGGAAGGTCCGCGCGCGGTGTCCGCGTGATAGTCAAGTGACGTTATTTGACTAGAGGTTTACGGGAAAAGACAGACCTTGACTTGAGCAGGACAAGTGCACTATGCGAAGCCGGGGTCCGCTTTACGGACGCGCACGGCCGACTCGTGGATCACTCAACAGGCGCGTGCATCCGTCCACTTGGTGGACGGTATGACTCCGTGCGCCCCCCATGCACCGGAGCCGTGTGTTAGGTCATGCTTACTGCACGTTCCACTCGGGCATGCAGGCGAATAGAGTCGACTGGCGGAACGTCCGGAACCGGCGGAAAGCCAGGCCGACATCCTTGTCGCACCCCCCTTTCACAGCCTCCCCTCCATCGCCTAACGAGGACTCGATTGCCATGCCTCGTCCGACCGCCGCACAGTTCGCCTACGGTTCGTTCACCGTGATCTTCTCGACGCTCGCCATGCTGCTGCTGTCACAGACGAACTCGGGTCTGGGCATCGCGGTCATCGCCTGCGCGGCACTCGCCCTCGGGGTGCTCGTCTCCCTGACGGTGCCGCAGCCGAAGACCCGTGCCCGGACAGTGGCCCAGGCCGCCCCCCAGACCGCGGCTCCGGCCGTTCCGCAGCGGCAGCGGGTGCCGGTGTCGGTACGGCGGGAGACCGTGTCCGCCGCCGCCGTGTCGTCCGCGGAGCCGGTACGGGAGCGGAGCACTCCCTAGACCAAGCACAAGGCGAAGCGCAGCCTCAAGCTCGACTACGCGAATCGGCGGGCCCGTTGACCACGGACCCGCCGATCGCTGTGTGCGCCCGCCTCACCGCGTGCTGACCACCACGGTCTTGGCCGCCTTGTCGTGCAGACCCTGCTTGTACGGCTTGTCGAAGAAGCTCCAGCCGCCGCAGATCGCCGTCCAGATGCAGGCGCAGCAGAACGCGAACGGGATCCACAGCACCGCCGCGCGGATCAGGTTGGTCTGCACGGAGGGCGTCGACCCGTTGTCGAGGTTGGCCACGCGCAGGCCCAGCCACTTCTTGCCCAGCGTCTGACCGGACTTGGCCATCATCACGGTGTCGTAGCCGATGTAGAGCACGGCCGCGACGAGCGACTGGCCGAGCGACTTGGCGTACGACGCGCCGTTGGAGCCGACGTCGTACTCGTGGACGCCGAAGGCCCAGGTGAGCAGCCAGACGACGATGCCGACGAGGATCAGGTCGATGATCCGGGCGAGCGTGCGCCGGCCGCTGTCGGCGAGCGGGGGCATGCCGGCGAGAGGGTCGGTGGGGTAGGAGCCGCCGCCGTAGGGGTCGCCGCCACCGCCACCGCCGCCGCCGTACGGAGGAGGCTGCGGGGGCTGGTTCCCGTAGGACTGGTCGTACGGTGAGCCCGATCCCTGGCCAGGAGGGGGCTGCTTCCTGAACGGGTCGTCTTCCGGCGGCTGCTGGCCGGAGCCCGGAGGCGGTTCGGTGCTCATGGGCCGAGTCGACCGCGAACCGCCCGCCTCCGCATCCGGCGAGCGGCCGTCCGGGGTACGGAATCAGGTACCCCGGATGCCGTATGCCTCTATGCCGCTACGAACGTATGTGCTGCCTTGTCGTGCCAGCACTGGTGCCAGGGCCGGTCGAACAGGCACCAGGCGACGCCGACGATCCCGATGCCGAGCAGCCCCGGGACGCTGTAGACGAGCCAGCGGCGCAGCGCCCCGCCGAAGCCGGGCGGCTCGTGGCTCTCGATCCCGCGGACCTCGATACCGCAGAGCTTCTTGCCCAGGGTGCGGCCCCACTTGGCGGTGGGCAACGCCTCGTAGAGGACACCGAAGAGGAGGAGCACGGCGAGGACGATCCCCAGGTAGGCGGCCGTCGTGCCGTCCAGCAGCCAGACCGTCTCGGTACGGCCGGAGAGCTTGGCCGCGTCGATCTTCTCGTCGAGGTGGTCCACGGCCTTGGTGCCCAGCGGTACGGCGGCCGCGGCGGTGACCGCGCCGAGCACGACGGTGTCGATCAGCCGCGCGACCAGTCGCTTCCCGAGCCCCGCGGGCCGGGCCGCCGACTGCCGCCGGGCCGCTGCCTGGAACACGTCCTCCACAGGCGGCTTCCAGGGCGCCACCGGCCCGTCCTCGTCCCCGGCCAGCCGATGCACCTGCTGCGCCCAGGACGGCTGCCCGCCACCGGGCCCGGCAGCCATGGGCGCGCCTACGCCCGCACCCTGCGGCTGCGCCGGGCCGGACTGCTGAGGGACACCGGGGGCGGCCTGCTGGGGCCCGGAGAGGGCCGTAGAGGCGGAAGAGGGCGCGGCGGAGGAGGCTGCCCCGGAGCCGGCACCCGCCTGGCCCGCCTGAGCCTGCGCGGCACGGGCGACGGCCGCCTTACCGGCACCGAAGCCGGGGCCGGAGGGGTCGGCTGAGGGGGTGTTGGAGGGGGCGTTCCCGGCAGGGCCGTCGGAGCCGAAGCCGCCGCCGGCTGAGCCGGTGCCTACGGGCCCCTGCACACCGGAACCACCGGGGCCGACCCCGGCCGCGGAGCCGGACCGGGCTGCGGAGCCGGACCGGGCTGCGGAGCCGGACCGGGCCGAGCCCTGCGGGCCGAAACCACCAACACCCGCCCCGGAACCCGCCGGCCCCTGCAAGTCATAGCCGCCGACCGCACCAGACCCTGCCGCACCCTGAGGGCCGTAGCCAGCGGCGCCCGCCCCGGAACCTGCCGGTCTCTGCGCGTCATAGCCGCCGACCGCACCGGACCCTGCCGCACCCTGAGGGCCGTAGTCACCAACACCCGCCCCGGAGCCCGCCGGTCTCTGCGCGTCATAGCCGCCGACCGCACCAGGCCCTGCCGCACCCTGTGGGCCGTAGCCAGCGGCGCCCGCGCCGGAGCCTGCCGGTCCCTGCGCGTCATGGCCGCCGACCGCGCCGGACCCTGCCGCACCCTGTGGGCCGTAGCCAGCGGCGCCCGCCCCGGAGCCTGCCGGTCTCTGCGCGTCATGGCCGCCGACCGCGCCGGACCCTGCCGCGCCCTGAGGGCCGTAGCCAGCGGTGCCCGTGCCGGGGCCGGCCGGACCTGCTCCGGTCGAGCTCTGGCCGCCGAAGGCGGTCCCGGCGCCCGCGCCCCCGGCGTGCGCCCCCGGCGCCCCGCCTTGTTGGGGGGTGCGCGGGGTCGACGGGGTGTCTCCTCCCCCGGTGGTCGGGCGGCGGAAGACGAAGGTGCCGGGGTTGGGCGGGTCCTCCGGGGGGATCGGCGCCGAGCCGTCCGGGGTGGCTGCGGGGACTCTCGGGTCCGCGGGCGTTCTCGGGTCCGGGGAGCCCCAGGAGACGCGGCGGTCCTGGTCGCCGCCGAAGCCGCTCTGGTGGGCGCGGTCCGCGCCCCAGGCCGCCGCCGGTTCGGGGCGGCTGCCGTGCTGGGCCCGAGCCGGGCTCACCTGGTGGTCCGGTGCCGGGTCCTCGTCGAAGAAGTGCGGCCCGGTCTCCTCGACGGACGCACCCGGCGCGCCCGGCGGCAGGCCGTCCGACGGCGCCGGGCGGCTGGTGCCGGGCACCCAGGCCGCGCCGTTCCAGTACCGGACATAGCCAGGAATGGACGGGTCCGGGTAGTACCCCTCGCGGGGCCTGTCGTCACCGGGTGCCGGCGTTGGGGCGCTCATGTCCGTCGTCCCGTATCTGCTCGGAGGTCAAATGGGGGTGTCCACATCTACCAGACCCGTGCGACCACCACTGCCCGTCCCGCCGGACCCACCCCTTTCCGGGCAACCTCGTGCACGGAGTCCACACGCCCCGAAGCCCCGCGAAGCCTTCGTGACGCACCACGGAAAAAAAAGATGCCCGAACTCGCGTAATGCTTCCGCCCGCACGCCCTCTCCACTCGTACGGGCCCACCGCGGGGCCCAGTCAGCGAGAGGAGACACACGTCATGCACACAGTCGTAGAGCGGGAGTTGGAGCTCAAACTCATCCTGTCGCCGGAGCGCAGCATTCCGGTCCCGGCCCGGCTGAGCTACCGCACCGACGACCCGTACGCCGTCCACATCTCCTTCCACATCAACTCCGAGCACCCCGTGCACTGGACGTTCGCCCGCGAACTCCTCGTCGAGGGCGTGTTCCGGCCATGTGGGCACGGGGACGTGCGGGTGTGGCCGACGAAGGTGGAGCGGCGCAGTGTCGTCCTGATGGCGCTGAGTTCACCCGACGGGGACGCCCTGCTGGAGGCCCCGTCGGCGCAGGTGTCGGCGTGGCTGGAGCGCACCCTCCGGGTGGTCCCTCCGGGCTCTGAGGCCGAGCAGCTCGGCATCGACGCCGGCCTGGCCGAGCTGCTCGCACCGACCCCGGCCGACGATCTGTGGCTGCGCGACCCGTGGCCGTCGGACGAGTCGCGGGACGGGGAGTGAGTTCAGGAAATGTGACACTCGACCCCCCAAGTGTCACATTCTGTCGGGAAGGGGTGCCCGGCGCCCGCCGTCAGAACAGCTTGCCGGGGTTGAGGATCCCCAGCGGGTCGAAGGTCGCCTTGACCGCCCGCTGCATCTCGACGCCCACCGGGCCGATCTCGCGGGCCAGCCACTCCTTCTTCAGGACGCCGACGCCGTGTTCGCCGGTGATGGTGCCGCCGAGCTCCAGGCCGAGGGCCATGATCTCGTCGAAGGACTCGCGGGCGCGCCGGGACTCGTCGGCGTCCTGCGCGTCGAAGCAGACGGTGGGGTGCGTGTTGCCGTCACCGGCGTGCGCGCAGACGCCGATCGTCAACCGGTACTTCTCACCGATCCGTTCCACCCCTTCGAGCATCTCGCCGAGCCGGGACCGGGGCACGCACACGTCGTCGATCATCGTCGTGCCCTTGACCGCCTCCAGCGCCGTGAGCGACAACCGCCGCGCCTGGAGCAGCAGTTCGGACTCGGCCGCGTCCTCGGCGGGCACCACCTGCGTGGCTCCGGCCGCCTCGCACAGGGCTCCTACGGCGGCCAGGTCGGCGGCCGGGTCCAGCGTGTCGAAGGCGGCGAGCAGCAGCGCCTCGGTGCTCTCCGGCAGTCCCATGTGGGCCAGGTCGTTGACGGCCTTGACGGTCGTACGGTCCATCAGTTCGAGGAGGGACGGCACGTGCCCGCCCGCCATGATCCGGCACACGGCGTCGCACGCGGCCGCCGCGGACCCGAACTCGGCGGCCAGCACGAGCTGTTGGGGCGGCTGTGGCTTCAGCGCCAGGGTCGCCTTGACGACGATCCCGAGCGAGCCCTCCGAGCCGACGAACAGCCGGGTCAGGTCGTACCCAGCGACGCCCTTGGCCGTACGCCGGCCGGTGCTCATCAGCCGCCCGTCGGCGAGGACGACGTCCAGGCCGAGGACGTACTCGGCCGTCACCCCGTACTTCACGCAGCACAGCCCGCCGGACGCGGTGCCGATGTTGCCGCCGATCGTGCACATCTCCCAACTGGAGGGATCCGGCGGGTAGTAGAGGCCGTGCTCGTTGACCGCGCGGGAGAGGGTCGCGTTGATGACGCCGGGCTCGACGACCGCGATGCGGTCGACCGGGCTGATCTCCAGGATGCGGTCCATCTTGACGAGGGACAGCACGATGCAGCCCTCGGAGGCGTTGGCCGCGCCGGACAGGCCCGTGCGGGCGCCCTGCGGGACGACCGGGAGACGCAGTTCGGTGGCGACGCGCATGACGTGCTGGACCTGTTCGACCATGCGCGGCAGCACGACGACGGCGGGGGTGCCGGACGGGCAGAAGCTCGCCATGTCGTTGGCGTACGAGGCCGTGACGTCCGGGTCGGTCAGGACGGCCTCGGCGGGCAGCCCGGCCAGCAGCCGGTCGACGAGGGTCCCGGTGTCCTGGTCGCGAGGCGCTTCGATACGGCTCATGATCACAGCGTCGCACTCGCGGCCATCGGTGTGAACCCCGTCCGCGCGCGGCTTTGGGTGCCGGGAGGTGGTCGTCGTACTGACGCACAGTGAGCGCCATGGAGAACGAACAGCGGGGCCCCGGTACGTCCCTGGTGGCGGAGGCGCCCAGGCGCCGCTCCCCCGTTCCGCGCCGGCTGCTGATCGCCGCGGTCGCCGGGTGTGCCGTGGTCGGCGGGCTGCTGTGGCTGCTGCCCGAGGAGCCGCGTCCGGCGCCGCCGCCCGCGCCGGGACCCAAGGCGCAGGCGCTGAGCGCGGTCACCGCGGGGGTACCGGCCGCGCTGCCCGACCTGGCCGCGCTGATCGGCGACCGCGAGACGCGGGTACGGGTCCATCCGAGGGACGCTCGATCGTGGGCGGTGCTCGGCTCGGCCTATGTGGAGCAGGGGCGGCGGACCGGGGACACCCTGTACTACCCGAAGGCCGAGGAGGCTCTCCGTACCTCGCTGAAGGTGCGCGCGAAGGGCAACGACGCGAGCGCCGTCGCGATGGACGGCCTGGCCGCCCTCGCCAACGAACGGCGGGACTTCCGCGCGGCGCGCACCTGGGGCGAGGCCGCGGTGAAGGCGGCGCCGAGGCGGTGGACGACGTATCCGCTGCTGATCGACGCGTACACCGGCCTCGGCGACTACAAGGCGACTCAGCGCACCCTCGAAAAGCTGCTGGAGCTGCACACCGGCCCGGCCGTGATGGCGCGGGCCGCCGCCGTCTACCGCGACCGGGGCTGGCGCGAGGACGCCGCCGCCCAGCTCGCCGACGCGGCGGCGAAGGCCACCGCCCCGGCGGAGCAGGCCGCCTGGCTGCAGCGCGCCGGCGAGCTGGCCTGGGAACGCGGGGACCGTGAGGTCGCGCTACGGCACTTCGAGGCGGCCGTACGGCTCGACCCGGACCAGCGGGAGGCGCTCGCGGGTGAGGGGCGCGCGCTGGCGGCGCTGGGCCGCACCTCGGAGGCCCTGAACGCGTACCAGGTCGCCCTCGCCAAGCAGCCGACCCCCCAATACGCCCTGGAACTGGGCGAGTTGTACGAGTCGCTCGGACTCACGCAGGCCGCCCGCGTCCAGTACGACACCCTGCGCGCCCTCGCCGCCAAGGACGCGGCGGCGGGGGTCGACGACGAGCTGGTCCTCGGCGTGTTCGAGGCGGACCACGGCGACGCCCAGGACGCCGTACGGCGGCTGCGGGCCGAGTGGACGCGGCAGCCGGGCATCCCGGTGGCCGACGCGCTGGGGTGGGCGCTGCACCGGGCCGGGCAGGACGAGGAGGCGCTGAAGTTCGCGTCGGCGGCGACGGACAAGGTGCACGGGGGCGGGGTGCGGGACGCGCTGTACGCGTTCCACCGGGGCATGATCGAGAAGGAGTTGGAGAAGTTCGCGTCCGCGCGACGGCATCTCCAGGAGGCGTTGCAGATCAACCCGTACTTCTCACCGCTGCGGGTGCCGCTGGCGCAGGCGGCGCTGGCGACGCTGGGCGAGCCGCCCAACGAGCCCCTGCCGACGGACAAGGAGCCGCAGGAGAAGACGAGTTGAGCGCGTCGCGGATGACCGGTGCGGCCGACTTCGCCACCGGACCCGCCTGGCCGCTACGGCTTGTGGCAGAGGGAGAACTTCCGTGCCCCCGCCTCCCCGGACGCGAAGCCGACGCACAGGCGGGTGCGGGGCTTGGTGCGGACGGCGAGGCCCTCAGGTTCGCGGTAGGTGAGGGTGTAGGCGGCCTCCGTGCGGGACTGCTGGACGAGTTCGCCGGTGCGGATGTCGAGGCAGGAGACGTAGGCGTTGCCGTGTTTCGCGGGCGGGTTGGTGGTGGAGTCGTAGGCGGTTCCGGCGAGTTGGTAGAGGTAGTCGCCGTCGAGGGCGTAGCCCTGGAACGGGATCGCCGGGTTCGGGTGGGCGCCGGTCTGGGCTATGTCGGCCAGCGGAGTGGCGTAGTCGCGGGCTACGAAGGCGTCCAAGTCCCAGACCCTGTAACGGGGTTGGTTGGCGATGCGGTAGCGGATCGCCAGGCGCTTCGACGTCATGCAGACCGTGGGCTGGTTGTTGGTGGAGTTCGCGATCGGCTTGCGGACGGCGACGTCGGCGGAGGTGCGGGTGGCGCCGTCGGCGAAGTGGAAGCGGGTGACGGCCTGGCCGTAGGCACCGCCCGAACCGGTCTTCGCGGCGGCCTCGGTCCAGATCCAGACGTCGCCGTCGGCGGTGTTCTGCACGCCCATGCTGACGCCGTGCCCGAAGCCCTGGAGGTGCATGTGGCCGAGCGCCCTGCCCGTGTAGTCGAGCTGGTTGAGGCAGAGGTTGCCGGTGTCGGCGCCGCCGGTTCTCAACTGGAGGACGTACAGGCGCTGGTGGACCTCGTCGAGGGCGAACGACTGGAGGACCGTGGGCTCGTGCAAGGTGCCCTTCTGCCACAGCCAGCGCAGCGCCGGTGCGGACAGGTCGATCGGCGCGACGGCCACGGTCCTCCCAAGTCCCTTGCGGGACCCGTGCGTTACAGGTTGCCCCGCTTCTCCTGCTCCCGCTCGATCGCCTCGAACAGCGCCTTGAAGTTGCCCTTGCCGAAGCCCATCGAGCCGTGTCGCTCGATGAGTTCGAAGAACACCGTAGGCCGGTCCTGGACCGGCTTGGTGAAGATCTGGAGAAGGTATCCGTCCTCGTCGCGGTCGGCGAGGATCTTCAGCTCGCGCAGGGTGTCGACGGGGACGCGGGTGTCGCCGACCCACTCGCCGAGGGTGTCGTAGTAGGAGTCGGGGGTGTCGAGGAACTTCACTCCGGCCGCGCGCATCGTCCGTACGGTCTGCACGATGTCGTTGGTGTTGAGCGCGATGTGCTGGACGCCCGCGCCGCCGTAGAACTCCAGGTACTCGTCGATCTGCGACTTCTTCTTCGCGACGGCGGGCTCGTTGATCGGGAACTTGACCTTCAGCGTGCCGTCGGCGACGACCTTCGACATCAGCGCGCTGTACTCGGTCGCGATGTCGTCGCCCACGAACTCCTTCATGTTCGTGAAGCCCATGACCTTGTTGTAGAAGCCGACCCACTCGTTCATGTGGCCGAGCTCGACGTTGCCGACGCAGTGGTCGATCGCCTGGAAGGTGCGGTGGGCGGGGGCCGCGACGAGCGGTTCGGCGGGGGCGAAGCCGGGGAGGTACGGGCCGTCGTAGCCCGTGCGCTCGACGAGCGTGTGGCGGGTCTCGCCGTAGGTGGCGATGGCGGCGAGGACGACCGAGCCGTTCTCGTCCTTCAGCTCGTACGGCTCGGCGAGGGAGCGGGCGCCGTGCTCGACGGCGTAGGCGTACGCGGCGCGCGCGTCCGGCACCTCGATGGCGAGGTCGACGACGCCGTCGCCGTGCTCGGCGACGTGCCGGGTGAGGAACTCGCCCCAGGGGGTGGCGGGCTTGATGACGGAGGTGAGGACGAAGCGGGCGGAGCCGTTGGTGAGCACGTACGAGGCGGTCTCGCGGCTGCCGTTCTCCGGCCCGGAGTAGGCGACCAGCGTCATGCCGAAGGCCGTGGAGTAGTAGTGCGCCGCCTGCTTGGCGTTGCCCACGGCGAAGACGACCGCGTCCATTCCCTTCACCGGGAAGGGGTCGGCCTGCCGGGCGGTGTCGGGGGTGTGGTGAGTGGTCTGGGTCATGGGCGAAGGCTCCCGCTCCTCCGCAAGGTGCGCAATAGTTCGCGTATTCGCTGGGCATCTTGTTCAGTGGTACGACCGTTTCGGCGGGCTTTCTGTACAGGATGACCATCCTCGGAGGCGGACACCATGGGCATCGATCGTCTCGACGGCCGGATCATCGTGCTGCTGGCGGAGGAACCGCGGATCGGGGTGCTGGAGATGTCCCGGCGGCTGGGGGTGGCCCGCGGGACGGTGCAGGCGCGGCTGGACCGGCTTCAGTCGAATGGCGTCATCCGGGGATTCGGCCCGCAGGTCGATCCGGCGGCGCTCGGCTACCCGGTCACGGCGTTCGCGACGCTGGAGATCCGGCAGGGGCAAGGCCCGGACGTCCGGGCGCACTTGGCGACCGTCCCCGAGGTACTCGAACTGCACACCACCACCGGCAGCGGGGACATGCTGTGCCGGCTCGTGGCCCGGTCGAACGCCGATCTCCAGCGGGTCATCGACCGGGTTGTCGGTTTTGATGGCATTGTCCGGGCCGCCACCGCCATCGTCATGGAGAACCCCGTTCCGCTGCGGATCATCCCGCTGGTGAAACAGGCGGCGGAAGACCCGGAAGGGACGACCTGGCCGACGTAGGGGTGTGGGCATGTGAGCTTCTGGGAGTACGTGGGCAACCGGCACCAGCAGCTGCTCACCGACGCCTACCAGCACGCCAGCGCGGTCTTCCAGTGCATGGTCGTGGCCACGCTGATCGGTGTGGTGATCGGGGTCGTCACATATCGGAGCGAGTGGGCGGGCAACCTCGCCACCACGGCCACGTCGACCATTTTGACCATTCCGTCGCTCGCCATGATCGGTCTGCTCATTCCGATCGTCGGGCTGGGCGTTCCGCCCACGGTGATCGCTCTGACCCTGTACGGCCTGCTGCCGATCGTCCGGAACTCGATCGTGGGCCTGCGCGGGGTCGACCCGTCCCTCGTGGACGCGGCGAAGGGCATCGGGATGTCCCGGCTCGCGCGGCTCCTGCGGGTCGAACTGCCGTTGGCCTGGCCGCCGATCCTGACCGGAATCCGGGTCTCCACCCAGATGCTGATGGGCATCGCGGCCATCGCGGCGTACGCCTCCGGGCCCGGCCTCGGCAACGAGATCTTCCGCGGGATCGGGTCGCTGGGCAGCAAGAACGCCCTCAACCAGGTGCTCGCGGGCACGCTCGGGATCATCGTCCTGGCGCTGCTGTTCGACGCCGCGTACGTCCTTCTCGGACGGCTGACCATTCCCAGGGGGATCCGTGCCTGAGCCATCCGCGTCCGAGCGGTCCGCATCCGAACGGTCCGCGTCCGAGCCGGCGACCGCGACCTCCGGTGCCTCCATCGAGCTGGAGAACCTGACCAAGCGGTATCCGGGCAGCGCCGACCCGGCCGTCGAGAGCGTCAACATGGAGATCAAGGCGGGTGAACTCGTCGTCTTCGTGGGGCCGTCCGGCTGCGGGAAGTCCACGACGCTCAAGATGATCAACCGGCTGATCGAACCGACCGGCGGCCGGATCCGCATCGGTGGCGAGGACGTCACCGACATCGACCCGGTGAAGCTGCGCCGCAAGGTCGGCTACGCGATCCAGTCGAGCGGTCTCTTCCCGCACATGACCGTCGCCCAGAACATCGCGCTCGTGCCGAAGATGATCGGCTGGTCCAAGTCCCGGATCAGGAACCGGGTGGAGGAGATGCTCGACCTGGTCGGTCTTGACGCCGGCGAGTTCCAGGGCCGCTATCCGCGCCAGCTCTCCGGCGGTCAGCAGCAACGCGTTGGCGTGGCGCGGGCGTTGGCGGCGGATCCGCCGGTGCTGCTGATGGACGAACCGTTCGGCGCGGTCGACCCGATCACCCGCGATCACCTCCAGGACGAGTTGATCAGGCTCCAGCACGAACTGCACAAGACGATCGTCTTCGTCACCCACGACTTCGACGAGGCGATCAAACTGGGCGACCGGATCGCGGTGTTGCGCGAACGCTCGCACATCGCGCAGTTCGACACCCCGGAGGCGATCCTCACCAACCCGGCGGACGACTTCGTGTCCGGGTTCGTGGGCGCCGGGGCGGCCCTGAAGCGGCTGAACCTGACCCGCGTACGGGACGTGGAGATCACCGACTACCCGACGGTCACCGTCGACGACCCGCTCCAGACCATCTTCGACAAGCTCCGGGACAGCGGCACCAACGAGATCCTCCTCCTCGACAAGCGGGGCCGGCCCTACAAGTGGCTGCGGCGCGGCGACATGATGCGCGCCAAGGGGTCGCTCGCCCGGGCGGGCACGCTGGTCAGCGACACGGTGACGCGGGACGCGACGCTCCGGGACGCGCTGGAGGCGGTGCTCACGGACAACGCGGGGCGGGTCGCGGTCACCGGGCGGCGCGGCGAGTACACCGGCGTCGTCGACATGGAGACGCTGATGAACTCCGTGCACGAACTCCTGGAGGCCGACCGGCTGGAGGCGATGGAGGGCCGGCACGAGCTGGAGGAGGCCCGGGCCCTCCAGACGCACGCCGAGCAGGAAGGCGCCGGCGGGGAGGAGAAGGCGTGACCACTCCCGAGCTGGAAGAGGAGACGGAAGTCGAGGCCCCGCCGCCCGCGACCCCGGCCAAACGCCGGATCACCTGGCAGAAGCTGACGTTCCTGCCCGCCGCGCTGGTGGCGATCCTGCTGGCGACCTGGCTGTGGTTCAACCAGGCCCACCTGGACGCCATTTCGGAGAACGCGATCTCCAACGGCCAGGTGTCCAAGGCTCTTTGGCAGCACGTCCAACTGACCGTGATCTCCACGTTCTTCGTGCTGATCATCGCGATCCCGCTGGGCATCCTGCTGACCCGGAGGGCGTTCCGCAAGGCCGCCCCGGTGGCGATGACCTTCGCCAACATGGGCCAGGCCACCCCGGCGATCGGCCTGTTGGCCCTCCTGGTGATCTGGCTCGGCACCGGCGAGAAGGCGGCCCTGATCGGCATCATCATCTACGCCGTCCTGCCGGTCCTGTCCAACACCATCGCGGGCCTGAAGGCCAACGACCCCACCCTCCTCGAAGCGGCCCGAGGCATCGGCATGTCCCAACTCGGCGTCCTGGCAAAGGTGGAGCTGCCGCTCGCCGTCCCGCTGATCCTGGCCGGTGTCCGAACCGCCCTGGTCCTCAACGTCGGTACGGCCACCCTGGCGACCTTCGGCGGGGGCGGCGGCCTGGGCGTCCTGATCACCACCGGCATCACCACCCAGCGCATGCCGGTCCTGGTCCTCGGCTCGATCCTCACGGTCAGTCTCGCCCTGCTCGTGGACTGGCTGGCCTCCCTGGCCGAACTCCTGCTGCGGCCAAGGGGATTGGAGGCGGGCTCATGAGGCGCACCTGTCTGCTGCTGGCCGGGACGCTGGTCGTCGTCTCCGGCTGCGGACTGACCAGCGGTTCCCCGATGGTCGACGACGTCAGCCCCGGCACGGTCGGCAGGGGCGAGCCCCTCAAGGGCGCCCATCTCACCGTCACGTCAAAGGAGTTCACCGAGCAGCTCATCCTCGGCGCGATGATGGGCATCGCCTTCGAGGCGGCCGGCGCGGACGTCCTCGACCGGACCGGCATCCAGGGTTCGATCGGAGCGCGGGAGGCCGTCAAGTCCGGTGACGCGGACGGGATGTACGAGTACACCGGCACCGCGTGGATCACCTACCTCGGCAACAGCAAGCCGATCACCGACCCGATGAAGCAGTGGCAGGCGGTACGGGACGCGGACCTGAAGAACGGCATCACCTGGCTGCCTCCCTCCGCCCTGAACAACACCTACGCGCTCGCGATGAACCAGGCCAACTTCAAGAAGTACGGCACGAAGACGCTCTCCGAGGTGGCCGCGCTGGCGAAGAAGGACCCGGGCGCGGTGACGGTGTGCGTGGAGAGCGAGTTCGCCAACCGCGCGGACGGGATGCCGGGCATGGAGAAGGCGTACGGCATGAACCTCCCCGCGAAGAACATCACGCAGATGGACACCGGGATCATCTACACCCAGGTGAAGAAGGGGAGTTGCACGTACGGCGAGGTCTTCACCACCGACGGCCGCATCAAGTCCATGAACCTCGCGGTGATGGCCGACGACAAGAAGTTCTTCCCCAACTACAACGCGGCGCCCGAGATCAACACGAAGGCGTTGAAGAAGTGGCCGGCGATCGCGAGGGTCCTGGACCCCGTGACGAAGAAGCTGAACAACACGGTGGCGCGGACGCTGAACGCGAAGGTGGATGTCGACGGGGAGGATCCGCATCAGGTGGCGTTGGACTGGATGAAGGCGGAGGGGTTGGTCAAGTAGGGCCGCCGGGGGGCGAGTTCCAAAGGATCGGTTGCAAAGAACCCGTTGCAACTGGTCCTTTGCAACGCTATCTTTGTACTCATGTACGAGCCCGAACCGTCCAAGTACCGCAATCTCGACGCCCGTTCGCTGCGCGGGATCGCCCATCCGCTGCGGATGCAGTTGCTGAACGCGCTGCGACGGTCCGGACCGGCCACCGCGTCGATGCTCGCCGAGCGGCTGGGCGAGTCCAGCGGGGCGACCAGCTACCACCTCCGCCAGCTGGCCACGCACGGGTTCGTCGAAGACGCCCCGGAGCGCGGCAAGGGGCGCGAGCGCTGGTGGCAGGCGGTCGAGCAGGGCATCGGATTCGACGAGAACCTGCTCATCGACGCCGACCCGGCGGTGCGTGGCGCGGCCGACACCTTCCTGCACGAGGTGGCGACCACCCACGCCCGTGAACTGTCGACCTGGGTCGGCACCCGCGAGGACTGGCTGCCCAAGTGGTCCCACTCGACCGACATGAGCGACTGGACCGTGCGGCTGACACCCGAGCGCACCCGTGAACTCGTCGGAAAAATGCACGAGTTGCTCGAAAGCTATGAGGACGAGAACGCGCCCGAAGCAGAACAGGTGCGCTTCCACCTGCACGCCTTCCCGACCGAATCAGAGTGAGACGAGGCAGACCCCGATGCACCCGGAAACCCACCTCCAGTTGCACCACGCCCGCGCCGCCGAACTCCAGGCCGAGGCCGCGGCCCATCGCCTCGCCGCCCGGGCCAGGCACCCCCGCGAACTCCGCACCCGCCTCGGCTGGACCCTCGTAGAACTGGGTCTGCGACTGGCCGCCACCCCCGGCGGTACGAAGCCGGCGCTCGCCTAACAGCCAGGCACGGACCCCTTACCCGTCTCCAGCGCCTCCAGCGCAGACACCGCGCCCTTCAGCGAGGTCACCGCGACGAGTCGTAGCCCCTTGGGCAGTTCGGACTTGGCGTCCGAGCACTCGGCCTTCGGGACCAGGAACACCGTCGCGCCGTCACGTCGCGCGGCCTGGGTCTTGAGGGCCACTCCCCCGACCGCGCCGACCGTGCCGTCGGTGCCGATCGTCCCCGTACCGGCGATGGTGCGACCGCCGGTCAGGTCGCCGCCGCTGCCGTCGCCGTTCAGCTTGTCGATGATGCCCAGGGTGAACAGCAGGCCCGCGCTGGGGCCGCCGACGTCCGCCAGCGTGAGGGTGACCTTGACCTTCTTGTCGCTGAGGTTCAGGTAGTTGAGCGCGGCGGTGGTCGCGTCGTCCTGCGACTCCTGCATCTGCTCCGTGTTGTGCCGCTCGATCTCCTTGACGCTGTTGCCGCTCGGGTAGACCGAGTCACGCGGCATGACCGCTCGATCGGTACGGAACCAGCTGTCGATCACATCGCTCAACGACACACGTTGATCGGGCCCGGTCGCCTCGATCGTCGTCATGCGCAACTGACCGCTCGTCGTGCGCACCGGCGCCCCGGAGATCGTGATCACCGGGGTGCCCTTGTTCGCGCCGAGCACGTTCGCGGTCAGACCGGGCTGCGCCAGCGAGAACGGCAGCGGCGCGAAGCCCGCCGTGGCGAGCAGTGCCACGACGGGCAGGGCGCAGACGGCTACGGCCTGGGGGCGCGTGAGGCGAGAGAGGAGCACGGGATCAATCTAACGCGACGGCCACTTTCGGCCGGGCGCCGGTCACCCCATGCCTGTAAACGACCCCATGCCCGTGAACGACCTCAGGCCTCATACGCCTCAGGCCCCATGCACCTCAAGCCTCACGCGCCTCAGCGCAACGCTTCCGCGACCTCGCGCGCCGCGTCGACGACCCGTGGTCCGACCCGCTCGGGCACCGCGTCGGCCAGCATCACGACGCCGACGCTGCCCTCGACCCCCGTGACGCCCAGCAGCGGAGCCGCGGCACCGCTCGCGCCGGCCTCCAACTCGCCGTGCGTCAGGGTGTATCCGGGTTCGTCCGCGGCCTGGTGCCGGGCGGCGAGGATCGCGCGGCCCGCGGCTCCCCTGTCCAGGGGATGGCGGAAGCCGGCGCGGTAGGCCACGTGGTAGTCGGTCCAGGTCGGCTCGACCACCGCGACGGCGAGGGCGTCCGCCCCGTCGACCAGGGTGAGGTGAGCGGTCGCCCCGATGTCCTCGGCCAGCGAACGCAGCGCGGGGAGCGCTGCCTCCCGTACGAGGGGATGCACCTGGCGGCCGAGCCGCAGCACCCCGAGCCCGACGCGGGCCCGGCCGCCGAGATCACGGCGTACGAGTGCGTGCTGTTCGAGGGTGGCCAGCAACCGGTACACGACGGTCCGGTTGACGCCCAGTTTGTTGGACAGTTCGGTGACGGTCAGCCCGTGGTCCGTATCGGCCAGCAGTTTGAGGACGCGCAGTCCCCGGTCGAGCGTCTGGGAGGTCTCCGCGGTCACGACGCCCACTCCTTAAGTGGTGAGGTCGGCGGCCCCCTAGCGGCGGATGCGTCACCGAGTCCCGTCAGTGACGCGCTTCAGAGGCCGCCGATCGGCGAGGCGGCCCGGCGTGTCCGGGCCCAGTCGCTTCACGGCTGCGCTCCGCGGCGGCGCTGCCACGGGGCGTGTGCGTAGCGGGACACTAGCGAAGGCGGTTCGCTGAGCGGAAGTCTCCGTCCAGAATCCGGTCACCGACTGGTACGGACCGGTTCCCTTCATGTCGATATGTCATGACTTGCGAGCCACCCCTGCGCAGATTCCGCACAGATGTGCGGGTCGGACGGGGGCACGAGCGGGGTCGGTCGGTGCAGTCGGTCAGTGCATGCGCGTGGCCCACTCCTGAACCTTCGCGATGCGCTGCCGCAGCTGCCCGGCCGTGGCCTCGGCGCTCGGCGGACCGCCGCAGGTGCGGCGCAGCTCGGTGTGGATGACGCCGTGCGGCTTGCCGGTCTGGTGGACGTACGCGGAGACCATGGTGTTGAGCGACTTCCGCAGCTCCATCATCTCCTTGTGGGAGACGACGGGCCGCCGCTCGGCGGGCAGTTCGAGCAGGTCGGCTTCCCCGTCCGGCTTCTTGCGGCTGTGCGCGATCTGCCGGGCCTGCCGCTTCTGGAGCAGCATCTGCACCTGGTCGGGTTCGAGGAGTCCGGGGATGCCGAGGTAGTCCTGCTCCTCCTCGCTCCCCGGGTGCGCCTGCATGCCGAACTCGGCGCCGTCGTAGAGCACCCGGTCGAAGACGGCCTCGGACTCCAGGGCCTCGAAGGCGAACTGCTCCTGCTCGCCGGTGTCCTCGTCCTGCTCCTTGTTCGCCTCCTCCATCTCCTTCTCGGACTCGGCGTACGGGTCCTCCTCGCCCTCCTTCTTCGGCTTGTCGAGGGCGTGGTCGCGCTCGACCTCCATCTCGTTGGCGAAGGTGAGGAGGTCCGGGACGGTCGGCAGGAAGACGGAGGCGGTCTCGCCGCGCCGCCGGGACCGCACGAAGCGCCCGACGGCCTGGGCGAAGAAGAGGGGCGTGGAGATGGTGGTGGCGTACACCCCGACGGCGAGCCGCGGCACGTCGACGCCCTCCGACACCATCCGCACCGCGACCATCCACCGGTCGTTGCTCGCCGCGAAGTCGTCGATGCGCTTGGAGGCACCGGTGTCGTCCGACAACACGACGGTCGCCTTGCTGCCGGTGATCTCGCGGATCAGCTTGGCGTAGGCACGCGCGGAGTCCTGGTCGGTGGCGATGACGAGGGCACCGGCGTCCGGGATGCCCTTCCTGACCTCGGTCAGCCGCTGGTCGGCGGCGCGCAGCACGCTCGGCATCCACTCACCGCGCGCGTCCAGCGCCGTACGCCAGGCCTGGCTGATCGCGTCCTTCGTCATCGGCTCGCCGAGCCGCGCGGCGATCTCGTCACCGGCCTTGGTCCGCCAGCGCATGTTGCCGCTGTAGGAGAGGAAGATGACGGGCCGCACGACACCGTCGCTGAGCGCGGAGCCGTAGCCGTAGGTGTAGTCGGCGGAGGACCGCCGAATCCCGTCATTCCCTTCCTCATACGTGACGAAGGGAATGGGATTGGTGTCGGACCGGAACGGCGTACCGGTGAGTGCCAGGCGGCGCGTGGCCGGCTCGAAGGCTTCGAGGCACGCCTCGCCCCAGGACTTGGAGTCACCGGCGTGGTGGATCTCGTCGAGGATGACGAGGGTCTTGCGCTGCTCGACACGGTTGCGGTGCAGCATCGGCCTTACGCCGACGCCGGCGTACGTGATCGCGACACCGTCGTAGTCCTTGCCGAGCGGCCCCGCGCTGTACTCCGGGTCGAGTTTGATCCCTATCCGCGCGGCGGCTTCCGCCCACTGCTTCTTCAGGTGCTCGGTCGGCGCGACCACGGTCACCTGCTGCACGACATGGTGGTGCAGCAGCCAGGAGGCAAGGGTGAGCGCGAAGGTCGTCTTGCCGGCACCGGGGGTCGCGACCGCGAGGAAGTCCCGCGGCTGCTCCTGGACATACCTGTCCATCGCGCCCTGCTGCCAGGCACGCAGCTTGCCGGCGGTGCCCCAGGGGGCGCGGCCGGGAAAGGCGGGAGAGAGGTGGTGGGAGCTGGCGGAGGAGGCGGCGGTGGTAGTCACGGTCTCCGGTTCGGGAGTAGGGCGGCTCGGCTGCGTAGGGCATCGGCTACGTCGGCGACGTCGGCTACGTATGACAACCGGGCCACCCTACCGGCGGGGTGGCGGTGTCACCGTGCGGACTGCGCCGGGGTGGCGGGGGTGGGACTGAGGTCACATCGGCTGTCCGGCGAGGCCTCGTAGCACCTCCGCGATCACCTCCACGTCCCCCTCCGCCCCCGAGGCCACGTCGATGACCAGGTCGTATGCCCTGTCCTGGTCCACGTCGGCGAGATCGACCCCGTTGACGGCGAGGAAGGCCGCGGCGGCGAGCCATGCGGTGCGCTTGTTGCCGTCGACGAGGGGGTGGTTCGTGGCGAGGGCGTGGAGAAGAGCGGCGGCCTGCTCGTACAGATCCGCGTAGGCCGCCGTACCGAACATACGAGCGCGCGGCCGATGAACCGCCGAGGCGAGCAGTCCCGGCTCACGCACCTCGGGCGCCCGACCGCCGAAGGCGATCCGCGCGACGTCGGTCACCTCGCCGACGGTGAGGTGACGACGGCTGGAGGCGCTGGAGTCGTACGTCATTCGCCGAGTCTCCTCAACAACTCGGCATGCTCGACGGCAAGCCGCCCGGCCGCCGCCCGCACCGGCGCACCCTCCTCATCCAGATATCTGCCTACGGCGTCCCGCACGAGGTCCTCCGGCGGCCGGCCGGTGGCGTCGGCGAGGTCGTCGAGGGCCTGCCGGAGGGCGGGGTCGAGATCGAGATCGAGGTGGGGTTGGAGTCGAGGTCGGGAGGTCGGCTGGTGCATGGGGCGAGGGTAGAGGCGGCGATCACCGGCAGGCGACGGAATATCACCGGGATCCCGCTTCCCGCTCTACGGCTCACCGCTCCTTAGCTGTTCCCCCGGACCCAGGTCGTCACCCACGCCCCCCACCGAACGGCACCACGCGACGTCACCGCGATTCCGTCCGCACCCGCGTAGTCACTTCCGTCCGCACCCGCGTGGTCACCCAGGCCCCCGCCAACGCCACCCCCGCCATCGGCAGGAACACGGCCGCGAACGCCCCCGGATGCCCCCCACCACCCGCCGAACCGACGACATGCCCCACCGTGCCCCCGCCCAACGCCCCGAAGGCCGCCCCGCCGACGGAGAGCAGCACGACATTCGACAGCCCATCGGAGATCTGCAACGCGGCGGAGTTGGACCCGGCCTCCGCCGGAGCGGACAGCTGGAGCAGCAGCACGCTGGTGGAGGAGATCACCAGCCCCATCCCGAAACACCCGAACGCCCAGGCGACGGCGACGATCCACACGGGCACGGCATGGATGAGGACACTCGGCGCCCCGGCGATGGCGGCAGCCACCAGCACCATCCCGACGGTCATCAGCCGTTCCCGATACGGCTCGACCCGCGCCCGGGACTGCACCCACGACCCGAGCGCCCACGTCCCGCCGCCCGCCGCGAGCGAGAACCCGGCCAAGGTCGGCGACAGCCCCCGCTGCGTGACGAGCATCAACGGCACGAAGGACTCCGCCGAGATGAACGACCCCGCGGCCACCCCGCGCAACAACACGACCGAGGGCAGCCCCCGCGCCGCCCGATACGTCCCCCGCGGCAACAGCCCGAGCACGGCGGGCACGAGCAGCGCGACACCGGCGGCAGCGGGGAGAAGCGAGAACCACGTCACATCCTGAGCGGCGTACTGAAAGAGCCCGGCGCCGACCGAGATCCCGAGGGCAAGCCGAATACGCCGCCGGTCGAAGGACCCGGACGACCGCTGATCCTGTTCCGATACGGGCCCGGCCGCCCGTCGCCGTATCTGAGGAAGGGCAAGCGCGAGCGGAAAGACGACAAGCACGGGAATCCCGAGGAACACCCACCGCCACCCGAGATGCTCCGTCACGGCCCCGGAGGCGAGCGGCCCGACAACGGACGGCACCACCCAACTCGCCGCGAACGCGGCCATGATGGCGGGCCGCAACCGCTCCGGATAAGCCCGCCCGACGACGACATACAGAGCGACGATGACCAGCCCGCCCCCCAGCCCCTGCACGGCCCGCCCCAGAATGAACACCCACATGACCTGAGCGGTCCCGGCCACCACCAGCCCGACGGCGAAGGCCCCGATCCCACTGGTCAACGCCCCGAGCGGCCCCCGCCGATCCGACCACTGCCCGGCGAACACCATCCCGAACAGACTGGTCGTGAAGTACCCGGAGAACGCGAACGCGTACAACGACACCCCACCCAGCTCCCGAGCGGCGACCGGCATAGCCGTTCCAACTGCCGTCGCCTCAAAGGCGATCAGCAGCACAACGGACACGATCCCGACACTGAGCGCCCGATGCGACCGCCCCAACACGGAGTCACGACACTCGTCGGCCAGGTCAGAGGCGCTGTCGGTGACGCCGGCGTCACGAGGTTCAAGGACGGTCATGCCCGCCAGCGTAAGGTCCACAGGCCGGGTTGACCCCTGTCGGAGGATGGTCGAGGGCTGAGACCTTGGTCGTACGACCAGAGGTACCGGGGGCGACTCCCCAGGGCGCTCCCTCATTCATGAACGGCGTATGGCAGTCCCGTTGCACCACCCCCGGCCCCCTTGTCCGGGCCCACCCCTCGGCCCTACGGTCAACTCACCAAACACGGCCGTGTGCCCGAGTGGTTCAGGGACTCGCCTGCAAAGCGAGTTACGCGGGTTCGATTCCCGCCACGGCCTCCACTAGTAGCTTGATCTGCGTAAACGCGGAACAGTCAGTGCCATCCGGCTCTGTGACTCCTAGTCGTCATGGAGCCGGGTAAGTCGCTTGACGCTCTGGCTCCTCGAACCGAGGGAGCCATAGACCATGGCTGAGGCAGTACAGAGGGGTGCGCGCAAGAGCGCGCTACGCGCTCCTAGGCGAGTCGCCGAGAGCGCGACAGACACAGACACTCGTGCGCACTCTGCCGCGTCCGTACGTGCGCTCACGTCGCCCGAGGACGTCAGGGCAGCGCTCATCGGCGAACTCGACTTGCATCTGTCGACCACGACGAACAAGCACGGTCGCCCATTCCAGCGGAAGACGATCAACGCCTACGTCAACGCGGGCAAGGCACTCTCCTCGTGGATCGGCGCATCGCAGCACGTCAACGCGGTGGGTGTGGAAGTCACCTCGTTCACCGACGTGGATGTCTCGACAGCCAACGCGTTCTTCCGCTGGTGGTACCAGACCAAGGACGTGCCTAAGTCGCAGGACGGGAAAGGCGGATACACGGGCGGAGTCAACACAACGCAGCGGAACCTACGTGCGCTGTTCCTCTACCTCTCCGAGGAGTACGACCACCCGAACCCGTACGACGACCCGAAGTTCCACCGGTACGCGGCTCCGCAGCTCGGCAAGCCCAGGACGCTGTCCGAGGAGTTCATCCAGGACACGTTGGACATCACCGCGTGGGGACCAGGGCGAAAGGACTTCGAGACCACGCGGGACCACGCACTTCTCCGTGTGCTGACCGAGGGCCTACGCGCAGAGGAGATCCTGAACATCCGGGTCCAAGACCTGGATCTCCAGGGCGCTGTGCTCGTGGTCGTGCCGCTCAAGATGGACCGCAACTCTCTGGACGGCCGGGTCATTCCGCTACAGCCGTCCACGGTCAAGGCGCTCCAGCGGTACCTACGTCTCCGCCCCATGAACAAACGCCACACTGAACCGTGGCTCTGGCTCGGCCTCAACAACCGCCCACGGCTCGGTTACTCGGGTCTGTGGAACATGACCAAGCGGGTGGCAGAGCGAGCCGGGTACGACTCGGCCGAGGTGTCTCCGCACTGCTGGTGCCACTCCTGGGCTGACGACCTGAAGGCACGCGGCGTATCCGGCGAGCACATCATGGCCATCCGAGGGTGGAAGTCCCCCGCGATGCTGCGCAGGTACGGAGCCGACATGGCCAGTCAGCGCGCGGTCAACACCATGCACAACCTTGGCGACCGCTACGCCTGACCAGCCGTCCAACCGTCACCCACGGTAGATCGCCGGCTGAGCACTGAGTGACGACGTGGCACCCCCTCACGGAGCAGGGTGGGTGTGGAACGTTCATCACCTACGTTCCACACCCTCCTGCCGTGCTCCCCAGGGGCTACTCCGCCTGGGCCTTCCGACACTCCTGGTCGAGCACCTGGACTACTCGCTGTGGGCCGACTCGGTCGACTTTTGCCTGGGCGGCGTCGCGGTCAGCTTGAGGCAATGTCTCGTCGTGGACGATAGCCAACTGTTCGGCCCCGGCCTGGAAATCGGTGACAGCGTTGGACAAGCGGTTCCAGCGGCCGTCATCTCTCGCGGCTCGGGCTACTTGGTTCGCAGTCTTGTTGAGGTCGACCGCAAGTTTGGTCCAATCCTCGGAGGACCATTCGGCATCGTCGGATTCGTCAGCCCCGGTATACGTGCCGTCCGTGTACCCCATGTCACTGCACGCCTGCCGCACACTGGCCAGCGCGTCGTAGCCTTTGCCCCCGCAGGCAGCCAAGGCCAAGCCAACCGCGAGAGCCACGCTGAGTCTTCGCACCCTCACCAAAATCACCCCACCCCTTGGAGCGTGCTCCCCAGCACGCACGCGGCTCTACGCCGCGTTGTCGGCAAGGAGCGTAGCGACCTCTGGCACGTCGCCGTACTCCTGGAGCCGAGACAGCACGACGCGGACCCGTTCGGCTGTGCGCTCCGAGGCCACGTCTGCCGCTATGCGGATCACGCGCTCGGCTACGGCTGCCGCCTCTTCCGGCTCGTTCGCGTCAGCCAGCGCTATGGCGAGCCACGACAGGTACAGCGCCATCTCTCGCGTGTGCGTGGCGTCGTAACCAGAGAGCACGTCGCGGAGTAGCGGCACCGCTCGCAGGGGCCTGTGAAGCTCCGTATAGACCCGCGACTCCATGACCTGTAGTTCGCCCGCGTCCACCCAGTACAGATAGGACGGCGGCTCGTCCTCATCTCCGTCACCCTGCGCCAGTGCCGCCGACGCCTCGCCCAGTGCGCGCATGGCAGCACGAGCGTTTTCCGTACCGCCCGCTTGCGTGTGCGCCCACGCGACGCGGTCCCAGTACAGGGCACGAGCCTTACCCGGCGCGTCCTCTCCCGCGTCGTGGAGCGCAGCCTGAGCCAGCGTCAGGCCCTCGGCGATCTGCGCGGAGGAGCCGCTGTTGCTCATCTGGTAGGCGAGCGAGCCGCCCAGGTTCCCCGCGAGCGTGAGATCTCCGGCCTGCCTGGCTGCGCTGAGACCGAGACGGTAGATCCGCTCGGCTTCCTCGTGCTGCCCAGCGTCTGACGCGATCCATCCGGCGATCTGTGCAAGCTCTCCGATCTGGGCCAGGAGAGCGCGGCCGACCTCTTCCGTGTGCGTGTTCTCGCGGTACAGACGGACGGCCGAGCGCAGCTCTCGCAGAGCCGGGCCGATCAGGTCACCGCCCGCTAAAACGTCGTCAGCGAGGCGTAGCCCGTGGACGCGCTTCTGTAGGTCCGTCACCTCTCCCACACCCACCCGCCGAGGCGAGCGCACCGTGAGCAGGCTTAGCGGATCACCCTCAGGCAGGAAGTCATCCAGCGTCGGAACAGACGGTTGGGTGTGGGACTCGCCGTCTCCGTCCAACAGACGGGCGGCCAGCGCGACCACTTCGCCGCCCGTATCAAGTAAACGGTCCAGGCTCTCGGCCAGCTCTATGGACGGCATTTGCTTACCCGCGAGGACACGCGACAGGAACGCGTGGTCGTAGTTCATCAGCCGCGACGCAGCGCGGATCGACATGCGCCGTTCCCGTAACGCGGCTCTCACGCGCTGGCCGAACTCCCCGCTCATGCTGCCAGCGTAGACAGTCACCAGTCAGTCAACACCCAGTCACCAGAAGTGAGTGCTCCGAGCTTTCAGACTCGGACCATGAGCGAGCCGAAGCGATACCCGAGCGCGCCAGTGGTTCTGCCAGACCGCACGGCACAACTGGAGCCCACGCCAGTCGAGGGCTGCACGGAATGCCTGGAGTTGACGGAGGCACGGAGCCGAGCGAAGGCCACGGGTGACGGCACCACCGTGACCGACTGCAACGTCCTCATGGCCAGGCACCGCGACGGGCACTGAGTGATGACCGCCCCGCCTACTCGTCATCCTTCACGAACGAGCCTTGCCCGAGCACGGTGTAGAGCCGTCCCTCTTCACGCAGAGCGGCCACGGCTTTCTGCACCGTTGACGGCGCTACCTCCATCTCGGCGGCCAGCTCGTTCACGGCGGGGAACCGAGAGCCTTTCTCGTACTGGCCAGCGTCGAGACGGCGGCGCAGTTCGGCCGCGACCTGAGGCCATACCGGCTTGCTGCGGTCAAGATCCATGCCCACAAGCGTCCGCGAATGCGCGAGATCACGCGACCGCGTATACGCGAATGCGCGTATGCTCGAAAGCGCAGGAGCTTGACAGCACGACCAGCACCGCCAAAACGGAAGACCCCCGCGACTGCTCGAACAGTCCGGGGGCGTGGCCGATCACCCAAGGAGTGACCGACGTGCGAAGCCTACTGGCAGTCCTTCTCTCGTGGCTCATGCCATCGACCGGCAAGCGCCGTGCACAAGCTGTGCCGACCCAGCACCCCCTCACAGACGAACCGACCGCAACTCTCCGCGTGGCAGGCGATCACGGATCTGCCTTGGGTGTGGCACGTCCCGCTACTCGCTCCCCTCGTCCGCCCACGTATCTGCGAGGCGAGGACACGCCTCTCGTCCGGCCGTACCTCGTCGCCTACGAGCGAGAGCAGGAGCGGCTACGACAGCGGGACAGGCGCACCGCTCTCACCCTGGCAACTCTCGGCATCGACTTCCTCGGAGCGACGGTATGACCGACGCCGAACTCCCCCAGTCGGGCGCCCTGTTGCGAGACACAGACAGAGGACGCGTCGGCGAGTTCATGGGCAAGGCTGGCCCCTACTACATGCTGCGCCCGGTCGGCGGTGGCCGTGAGTGGGAGGCGTCTCCGGAAGTGGTCGAGCCGCTGACTCCGGAAGAGGTGCTGTCCGAGAAGGTCAAGCGGGCGAACGCGCAGAGTACGGGAGCCGTGCTTTGACGACCGCCCGTGCTGAGTCGTCGCGGCATACGAAGCCACGAGCCGGACGAACGGGCGGAGAGATCCCCTGGTCCTTGTGGCAGTGGGGCGACCTCTGTGGTTACTGCACCGGGAACCGCTCTGTCTGGTGTCCAGACTGCGGCGGATTCGACGGCTGCCTGACCTGCCGTCACACGCTCAAGGTCCCGTGCCCGTCATGCGCATGGGGACGACTGGAGAAGTGGACGCCCTGACACAGGGGGTCATCGACAAGGCGAGGAGCCATGAGCCCGGATAACAGTTCTCCACGGAGTCCGTCCGAGACCCTACGGACGGCACTCGTCAGTTTCCTAGCGTCGGACGTGTCAGAACGACACGACGACGAGGGAGACAAGATGACCCGCCAGCACTTCGACCACAGCAACTGCGAGCACGCCAGCACGAAGGCCGGGCGCGCAGCGTGCAGGAAGACCATGCGAGCCGAGGCACTGGGCGAGAGCGCCGCGAAGGCACCGACCACAGGCACCGCGAAGAAGGCACCCGCCAAGCCCGCTACCGCTCCGGCCGCGAAGAAGAGCCCGACCCGCGCGACCACCGCGACGAAGGCAACTGCCGCTCCAGTGAAGGCTGTCGAGCCGAAGGCCGACGACGCGAAGTAGTCCAGCCCCATCAGAGAAGCCCTTGACTCACCCACGAGTCAGGGGCTTCTCGGCGTGCGCGCCGGCATACGCTGACCAGCGCGGATGCGTCACGAGAGCGGAAATCTCTCAGTCGCTCTCTGACGAGATCGGTACGAGTCTGTGTGTCTTCTGTCGCGCTCGCTCTGCTGGGAGCCGAGAGACGCGATTCTGTCGCCCTAACGCGCAAGAGAGCGCGTGACGTTCGCTCTCAACTCACGCAGCACGCGCGAGACTTCCCGTGTATTGGTTGCCGTGCCAGCCGCCGGGGTGCCTACCCTTCGCTGCCCTGTCGCGGTTGTTGTCGAGGGCGTCGCCGATGAAGAAGTGGCCCGGATTGCAGCACGGCGGGAAGTCGCAGGTGTGGCACACGAAGATGTCCGGGTCCAGCTTATAGCCGAGCGCGCGCTCCACGAGCCAACGATGGGCCCGCTTCTTCTTACCTCCCACCTGGAACTCGCCATAGCCCTTCTTCGTGCGGTGGCCTTTCCAGGGCCAGCACGCATTACGTCCGCGCGAGATATCGACGTTATCCACGAAGCGGGTATAGGCATCCACATATCGGTTCGTCATAAAGCCACGCTATCCGCGATATTGCGGTTTCCCCACGTCGCGCGCCATATACATTACCTTGACGAATTCGTCAAGAGCGTGCGATTCTGATATTGCCGATGAATGGTTCAACTTCGAGGTATGCGAGGGAGGTGTAATGGCTAGCAAGAAGCCGCGTAACCCGGAAGCGCCTTTGGGCGCTGGAACGCTGACCGTTGCTGAGCTGGACAAGGAAGCCGATAAGGTTTACCGCCTGTTCAAGCGAGGCAACAGCAAGGTCTCCATTTGCCGTGCTCTCGGAATGTCCATGGATGTGGTCGAGCGGCGCCTGGCCCGGGCTCGGAAGAACTTGGGCGAGGAGGCGCTAGCCGACATGCGTACGGATACGGAATCCAGCTTGGACGATCTGATCCGCGACGCTAACCGTAACCTCAATTCGGCTGAGACAGTCTCAGAGCGGAACGCCTGCATTCGTACGGTGGCCGACCTCAAGATGAAGAAAGCCAAACTCCTCGGCCTGGAGATCCCCTCCAAGATCACACTTGAGATGGAAGACGCGGTAACCCTCTTCCACACCAAGCCTGATCCTGTCTGGGGTGACTGACCATGCCTCTCCGCTCAATGCAGGAACTCAGACGACGCGCTGAGGCTGGTGTGGTTGTTTGCCGAACCCACGGCGCGAACTGCAAGAAGTACCCGGATCATCCAGTGGTGCGAGAGCGGAACAAGCCGGATTCGTGGGATCAGGAATTTGCGGAGATGGTCCGGGCGGGGCGAGCCCAGCTAGGCATCCCGGCTCCTGAATACCCACGGGAATGCAAGACGCGGAAACTCTCGGATGAGGAGATCCGCCAGCGTCGCGAATACGCGGTAACGGTTCGCGAGGCGCGCAAGAAGAACCAACTCCCGCCAAGACCGCCGTGGGAGAAGAAGCTCGATCCTGAGCTAGAGCGGATGGTCCGCGAAGGCCGAGCGCGACAGGCACGGGAGCGCCACACCCAAGACGTACGCGAGGGCTACGGCAACGCCGTCCCGGATTTCGAGGAGATGGAATGACCGACACCAGGGCGGCACAGATCATGGCCACGATGCGCGGCGGGCAGCAGGACGAGGCAGCCGACGATTCGAAGGTCGACCCGACCACGCTGGTGATCCAGCGTCAGATGCGCGGCGAGCCCAGGGGCTACGACGGCATCCACGCGGCCAACGCCCAGGGCGAGAAGGAGTACCAAGCGGCGCTCCAGAAGCGCACTCGGGAGCTTCGCGAACAGGGCGTGCAGTATCCCGAGTTCGCCGCCCGCACCCAGCTCCAGCGGGAGTCTCGGGCCCGTAAGGAAGCGGAGCTTCGCCGCACTGTTCACGAGCACGCGGCAGCCGTCAGCCGTGACCTCTCGCAGGCAGAGATGTGGGAGGAGCGGGCCAATCAGCCCGTCGTGTCTCGTCGCGAGATCCAGCCCGGCACTTCGGTCAACGAGGTCGCCCAGATCCAGACCCGAGACCGCGTCTCGGAGAAGCTCATGGCCCAGCGCTACCGAGCGGGCAACTAGCGCCCACCAGCAGGAACGAGCGGCCAGCGCTCAGCCGGCCGTTTGCACCACACACCTATCCGACCGCGTAGAACGCGGCACTTCCCCGTGCCGTCAGTAGAAAGGCAGGCCCAGAAATGGCCACTGTTTCCATCGACCTCCAGGACCTCAACTCGCTTCTGGGCCTCGGCCTCCAGCGTCGGCGGGCCCTGTTCCAGGACCTCTACAACACCGGCCGCGCGAAGGCGGGTCAGCCTGCCGTCAACGACGTCGGCAGCGTGATCCTTACGCCGACCAGCCCGAGCGCGACCCTGCCCCTGGAGAACCAGGTCGTGGCTCGCGTGAAGACCGCCATCGCCGCCGCGTCGTGAGCACGACGACCACGATCCTCAACGACGTGTTCAACGCCCTCCGCGAGAAGCCGGGGGGCATGACCCGAGACGAGGTTCAGGAGCGGTTCCCGACGCTCGCGTCGGAAGTCTTGGACAGCGTTCTCTGGTTCCTGTACGGCCGTGACCAGATCCGATTCGATCCGGTGACCAACCCTGACCAACCGCGCTGGATCGCGTAGGCGCACAGACCGGCTGGGTGTGGGTGAGGGCCCCGGAGTTTCCTACCCTCGGCGCCGTGGGCTTTGTCCCCTCTCCCACACCCAGCCTCGCAACTGGCTGGTGTGGGAGCTGTCCACGGAGTTGATGCCATGGCTCTCGCGTGGTGTATCCACTCCTCCCGCACCAGCCGCTGAACTCCCGGAGTCGTGCCCGGGAATCCCGGAAGTAATGGGCCGGGAATCGAGGCTGGGTGTGGCAGTTCCCTCGACTGCCGCGCTCAGCCTCTTCACGTATCCGAATCCGCGGGAGGTGTTGAGGTGACAGACCGGATTAACTGGGGAACGTATGCCAACGGTGACATCCACACCTTCACGGCAGACGAGGTGCAGGACTGGTTCGGGAATAACGTCTACCAGTTCCGCAACCGGCTTACCGTTCATTGCCGCCGGAAGGGCTGGACATACATGTCTCGCTTGGAGGGGGGCGTCTTCCGCTTCTCCATCTCACCGGATAACAACCCGCCAGACCTTGGCCGCTCTGTCTCTAACCACAGCAACTGCGCGCATCCGTCAACCAATTACGCCCGGAAGCTGTGCCGTGACAGCCGAGAGCCTGACGCCGGGCAGGAAAAGCGGCGTCTCAAGGCCGAGCGCGCGACGTTGCGCAGGGCCGAAGCCAGGGCGAAGAAGAAGCTGGCTGACGAGACGTGGCACGCACTGTTGAACGAGGTGGTGACCCATGGCCAAGAAGAAGAACAAGGCCCGTAAGCGGCTCAGCGCCCAGCGGAGGCCGACTGAGCAGAGGACCAAGGAACAGCAGCCGTACGCCGTCGCGGATGCGATGTGGCACGCCCTGATGAATGCGCTGGTGCGAGATGGATGCCACTGAAATTGACCCCGAACTCAAGGACTGGGTCTTGGAGTTCATCCAGCGCGAGGGTAACGCCACCCGGGACGATATCACTCGGAATTTTTTCCCTGGGGACATCTCGCGGCCGTATCTCTACCTGGACCGACTCACGTTGGAAGGGCGCCTCTACACTCGTATCCCACCCACAAGCGCGATGCTCTGGCTGCCAGTCAAGAGCGTGGACAATCCAGTGCCGTGGTCAGACAGGAAGCACGCCGCGCGTGTCACCCACGCCTACTGTGCTCACCCGCTTACCAGTATGGATTCAAAGCGCTGCCTTGCGGCGATAGGCAAGGCCAAGCTACTGAGGTTCGTTACCGCCGAGCGAGCCAAGCGGGCGGCCAACGATCCCATCCACACAGTGCAGGACCAGAGTCAGCCATGACCCTGGCTCCCCCCTTCCGCGCCCCTGGCGCCAGGCTTGACGACGCCATCACGGAGCTGGAGGCAGACGGCTACGTGCCACACCAGCCCGATGTGCAATCGCCCTCCTGGGACAACCCTCCATGGAATCCAACCGTGGTAACCGTTCGAGTCCGGGACTACGTGACGCAGGAGTTCAACGAGGGCCAGGCCGGTAACCGACAGCGTCTGCCGAGCACTTACGACGTAGCCAAGGCTTGCATCCGTGGAGCAGGCACCAACAAGTCGATTCGGCTGGCCGACCGGCATCTCCGCCTCCTGAAATTGGTGGGCGAGATCACCCGGATCCACGACCCTGAGTCGGATACGCCTCTCAGGCACTGCACCTTCTGGGCCCTACCGAACTCTGGTCGTCAGGCCAGCGATGCCGAGCCCGAAACTCCGGCGCTCAATGGGTTCCGCTTCACTGACGAGGAGTGGAACGCCATGAAGCCGTGGCAGCGGAACCTTATCCGCGAAATCGAACTAGCAGAGACGGCACCATCCTCTTGGTAAGTCCACACCTGATTCCTTTGGAGCGTGGCTTTACCGTCTGAGAGAATTACCTCTGCTTCTCTTCCTTGGAGTGGCGGTTGTGGTAAAGGTACTCACCACCATTAGGCCCCGGAGCCTCATGCCCTCCGGGGCTTTTTGGCGGAACTAAGGAAGGTGCCGATCCAGCCCCAGTTCGATCCGGGTTAGCACGTCGGCGAGGCTGACGGGACGCCGGAGAAGTCGAGGTATTTCGGAGACTCAGGGGGAAGTCCCCATCCCTTGCGCTCCTCCTGCATCAGCCGCCGGTACAGCTCGATGTATTCCGGCCCGTATTCCATCGTGAGGAGCTTCTTCCCCTCCTCGCGAATTTCCTTCCACGTCACTTGACACTCCTTGGGGTCGAGTCGACTTACTGAACACGCTATAGCCACCTTTGCGGTTCATCAATCGGCGGAAACCATCGAGACCACATCATCCTCGATGGAGATGAGATTGTCCCTCTTGAGGGCGCTCACCTGGGTACGCACATTCCCGAGGCTGTATCCGGCAGCCACCATCTTCGCGTTGAAATCGTCGCGGTCAATAACGCCCGCCTCACGAATGATGCGCAGGGCTTCACTGCGCGCGCTCTTGCGCTGCGTCTGCTCGGTGACGCTCTCGTTCGCCTTTAGGGGCGCGTGAGCGCTGATTAGGACGTCGATACGCTCAGCGTCGCGCGTACTGTCGAGAACGAAGTAGGCGACGTCCTCAGCGTCATCGAACGGCACTTCGCCGTTGTTGTCCTTGCTGAGAATCAGAGCCGAGTAACCCTTCGTGCCCTTCCGCGACTTGGTCCGCGAGGCCACCAGGTATTTCACGCCCTGGGTGTAGTGCTGCTTCCGACGTGAACCGGCTTCCCGCGTTTTCTCGTTGTTGCCGATGTGGTCGATGGTCAGGCCGGTGACCTTCGGGTTCGTCTCCTGGTACGGGTAGAAATACCGCTTGGCCATCTTGTCGATAGCGGAGCTGTCGTTGGTGGTGTTCCAGTCGTTGTGCCCGAGGCACGGGTCCACCGCGTCGATGACCACGAGACCGACTCGGAGGGTGTGGGACGGAGCCTCGTCCGGGCGGTCGTAGACGTGGAAGTACGCGGCGACCTTTGCCTGTTCCACACCCATCGCAGCCAGGCGAGCGCGGAGGCTGGAGCCCAGCATGGCTTCGAAGTTGAGCCAGACCACGTGTTCGCCGCGCTCGATGAACTCTCGGGCGAGAGCAAGAGCCAACCAGGTCTTACCGGCCGAGCGGTCGCCGAACACGGAGTTGACCACGCTGTCGTAGAACAGATGGGCAATCCTCCCGCCACCCTGCACCACGCCGACAGCGAGGGAACAGCCTGCGCTCTCCTTGCTCTGGTCGTCACCGAACATCTCGGCTGACCGCTGAGCCAGAGCCTTGCGAATCCGCCACCCGGGAGGCAGCGTCGGTCGCACCTCGTACTCCCGAACACCGAGACCAAGCGCCGCCGGGTTGATCGGGCACTCCAGCTTGATGTCGTCCAGGTAGCCCGCTGCATAGAGCCCCTGGGCAAGGTCCTGTTCGGCCTGGGTGGGCGGGTCCTCCTCGTACGACACCTCCCAGTTGGCGCGCTCCTCCTCATAGTCCGCCAGAGCTTCGCTGTACCACTCGCGGTCGGCGTTCACCTGTTCGGTCACCCGCTCGTCCTCGGGCATCTCGAAGTCCTCCAGGACCTCGTCAACCGTGAGGTACGCCGTTCCGTTCAGCACGAGAGGCAGGCGGTACCAAGCTTCGCAGAGCCAGTCACGCTGGTTCAGAGAGAGGTCGTCGACGGGGATGGTGTGGGACATGTTCAGCCCTCCCTGACCTTGGCTCGGGTGGCGTTCTCGCAGGCCCGCCACTGAGAGACGTTCTGCTTGTGGTCGCAGCCGGCGTGTCGCCTCTGGGCGCGGCACTTCCAACGGTTGAACTGCGTATTCGGGTGCTCGCAAGCCTTATGGCTGGCGTACTCGGACATCCTCGTTTCCTCTCAATCGGAATTTCCTTGCACTCAATGTATTGCACGGAAATTCCATGCTGAAAGGCAAGCGCGGGCGCGTGAGCGATCACGGATCCGATGCTTTGCGAAGTCTTTACGATGACCCCTGACCTGCATATTCCTTGATCGTTAGACCCCCCGTGACACATCACGCAACTACGGAAAGTAACCGATCCTGGTTGCTCGGCGAGATGGCGCCATGGCAGATTCAGCACACCAGCCGGGAAGCGCTGGCGACTGAAAGGGAGGGAACCAATGCGACCTGTTGACCCCAGCATGTGGGACCGGACCAATCTCGATGAGCGCGATTGGCAGATGATCCTCAAGGGCGGCACATGGCGGCTGGAACAGTTCTCTGACTTCCATTGCGAGGCTGCGGAGTTCGCCGTCGAGGTGGAGAGGTGGGCACAGGAGCGAGCCACCGAGGTTGCCACGCACGTTGAGGGGAGGGTGGTCTACGTCTGCCTCGGAGAAGAAGCCGAGGAAGCCGTAGCGGCTCAAGTAGGTGGGCTGGACGACGAGGCCAAAGAGCTCCGGTCAAAGCGGTGGGTGAGGCTCAAGTCGGCTTGGGAACATGAGGAGTTCATGGAGGACTTTCGCGCTGCTCTGCACAATAAGCGCTGAGTGCGCCTCTAGGCGCCCACAAGTCGTCACCTGTCGAGTTCATCGCACGTGCTCTATCGGGCGCCTAGAACGTCGCTCATGCTCGCCTAACCCCTATCGAGAGCACACGAGACTTACGCGCGTCGTACGTGTGCGTCGGCAATTCCGTATCTGGAATCAATCCCTCGCGCGACAGGGGATGGATGTCCTACTCGTGCGCGTGAGCGCGTATTCCGCATGCGCGCGTCACGTGAACTCCTCTTTGATCATGTGCTGTCGATGCCGAGTGTGCTCACTACGTGAGCACTCGATCGAGCACCGTCACAAACACACTGTGACGGTCCTGATCTGCGGAAATGACCGTCACAGACGCTTGTGACGCTGTGACGGTGTGACGGTTGGCGGGCGTCACTGTGACGTCACAGACGGCGTTTGTGACGGTCACTGTGACGGTGTCACTCGGAACGTCTGTGACGGTGCTCTGTGACGGTGCATGATCTTGAGGTGGGAGAGGCTGACTACCCCTGTCGCGTACGCGAGTAGGAAGCCGCAGAATCGCTGAGAGAGTGAGCGGAGATGAGCGCATGAAGGTGCGCAGAACGAAGGGCTGGTGTGGAACATGGCGAACCCTGACTCCGCGAAGTACGGACAGTTCTACTGGCGGATCGACCTGACCAGTGGCGAGGTGGTGCACGCCCATGCCGACGAGGTGGAGATCCTGACCAGTGGGGCTCTCGTACTCAGGAAGGCTGACGAGGAAGCCCCGTTGGTTCTGTTGGCGTTTGCAGTGGGTGAGTGGAAGAACGTACAGGCTGCGAGCGTCATGGATGGACACGCTGTCTGCGTGGACCACTGGGACAAGCCGGGTGAGGAATCGTGAGCGTGCGTCGCTGGGTGTGGAACAGAGATCAGGGATAGACCCGGTTAGCCGTCTCGCGGGTGAGTGCGAGTGGGTGAGGCTAGATCCCCCCGAACGGCTGTGATGAGTGCCCGCCAGGCCAGGAACCCGCTCTACGAGACGACCGATTCTCCGGCCAGGCCAGAGCGTCCCACCCACCCCGCACAGCGAGCCGCGCGAGTTGCTAGCGAACCGTGATCGCCTTGACCCAAGACGTTTCCCCAGCTCAGACTAGGTGTAGTCACGGAGCGTGGACGTACTGACTGCAAAGCGAGTTACGCGGGTTCGATTCCCGCCACGGCCTCCAGTAGTAGCTTGATCAGTTGCTTGGTCCACTGCCGAGTGACCTGGCTCCACAGAGCGCCGCATGGCGCAAAGGGAGCCCGCAGTGCCATCACGTACACCTCTCCGGAACGCGCTCAGGAAGCCTCGGAGGGACGCTCAGCCACGGATGCGCGGTCTTGGGCCGGCCCTACCGTATTTCCGCGTTCGGGTGGGGCTACGACTGGAGCCGCTCACGCAGGTCGATCTCCTCAGCGGTGACCGGGCCCATGGGCCGGCAGACACGTGCGGGCTTGGGGTGCGGCGGTAGTCCGTCGTCCGCTGTGACGGCGTCGGCATCGACATCGGCATCGGCTTTCGCGAGCGCTCGGTGGAGCGAGGCGACCGAGAGGCCCTTGGACGCGGCGGCGACCTGGCCTTCAAGGGGCTTCTCCCGGATGTAGTCGCCCTCGGTCTGCCCGGCAACGGCGAGTACGGCGAAGAACATGGCGCCCATGCCGTTGGGGTCGTAGACGTCGGTGAGCGGGCCGGTGAGGAGTTCGAGCTGGATGTCGCCGACCCGGAGTTCGGCGGACAGCGTCATCGGCTCTGCGGCGTTGCGCGCGAGCCGCTTGAGGGGGAGCCGGTCGTCGGGGACCGGGATCTCCAGTTCCTCACGGAGCGCGGAGCACGGAGCACGGAGCGCGGGGACAAGGACGAAGCGCGGGGTGTGGTACTTCGCGGCGGGTTTCCCGCCACGGGTGCGGCAGGCCACGGGTGCGGCAGGCGCCGTCGGCGGGCGCGTCACAGTTCGGGGCAATCATGACGTTCCACCCCCGACGCGGCCTGATCGGGCGTGAGATCCGTAGCGGCAGCCTCTCAGAAGCACCTCGCACAACACGCCGGTTTCGAGGGGACTTTGGCGAACGGCGACCTGCGGAAACGGGATCGCCCAGGGGCTCTCGCAGAACTCTCACAGACGGTCATTGATGAGAACCCCGGAGCGTCACACCCGTGGCCGGAGGTCACCGGGCGCGGGCTCCAGGACAGTCAGGAGTGCGGAGGCTTGGGCGCTTGCCCAGGCTCGACTGCGACGAGGCGGTTGATGTCGGGGTTGTGCAGCACCGTGGGGCCGGCGCCGTTCAGCCGGGCGACGGCGAGCATGGCGGATCCGACGGCGTCGGTGGTGGTGACATGGCGGGGGAAGGCTCGCCGCAGGAGGGGATACAGGCTCGCGGTGATGCGGTACAGGACGCGGTAGAGCGGGGTGCGGGAGGTGGCGCCGCCGACGGGCTGGATGTAGCCGGGGCGGAACATGTACGCGTGCATCGGCATCGCGAGCAGGTCGTTCTCGGTGCGGCCCTTGACGCGGGCCCACATCTGGCGGCTCTTGCCGGTGCTGTCCGTGCCCTCGCCGGAGACGTAGACGAAGGTCAGCGAGGGGTTCGCGGCGTGCAGGGCGCGAGCGGCGGCGAGGGCGTAGTCGTAGGTGACGCGGGTGTACTCCTCCTCACCGCGCCCGACGGCGGAGACGCCGAGGCAGAAGAAACAGGCGTCCAGGTCCTTCAACTGGTCCTGGACGGCGGTGTAGTCGGTGAAGTCGGTGTGGATGATCTGCCGCAGCTTTGGATGGTCCAGCGGAAGAGGGCTGCGGACGACGACGAGGACCTCGGTGACGGCCGCGTCGAGGAGACAGGCGCGCACCGCGCCGTGGCCGACCATTCCGGACGCACCGAAGACGATGACGCGCACGGCTACTCCTAGGTATGAGGGGGGTGGCTTTGGGCTGAGAGTGGGATTCAGGGAGAAGTGCGGGCGAGCGTGCCGACGGTGAGGGTGCCCAGCGCTTCTTGCAGGGCGACGGCGAAGTCCATCTTCAGAACGGCGAGCGAGGGGTCGGCCTCGTAGGCGGCGAGCATCGCCTGCGACGGGCGGGCGTGGGTCCACACCGCACCGATCACCATGATCATGGACGCGGCCAGCCGCTGAGCACGATCTCCCAGCTCGGGCAGGTGAACGCGGGCGAGGGCCGTGAGCGCGTCGACGTTGGCGACGGCGGCCCTCTTGTAGCGGGCGGCGACCTCCGGGGAGATGTTGTGTTCCAGCACGCCGGCCTGTGCGCTGAGCAGGTCGCACAGCATGCGGCGTTCGGCGAGGGAGTCACTGATCACCGCGGCGAACTGCTCGCCGCGCTCTTCCACCGCGGCCTCCGCGTCGATGCCGGCGGTCAGCAGGTCGGGCAGGTCGGCCGTCCACTGCTTCCAGGCGTGGTCCAGCAGCTCCAGCAGGACCGCCTCGCGGGACTCGAAATAGCGCAGCACGTTCGACTTGGCCAGCCCGACGCGGCGGCTCAGTTCATTGAGGCTGACCGCGCTCACCGGCATCTCGTCGAGCATGGCGGCGGCGGTGTCGAGGATCGCCCGCCGCCGGATCTCCCGCTGCTCCTCGCTGCGCGCACGCTGGAAAGTAGTCATGCCCACATATTACAGACTCCCGGTCTTTTGACATCAGACCGACGGTGCTTTAAGTTGGGCGCATCGCAACAGACCGGCGGTCTGAAATTACGGGATCCGTGATCACGTAAGAGACCGCCACCGCCGGAGAGACCGCCACCGCCGGCCGGGCAATCCGGCGGCGTGCGCCCCGGCGGATCGACGCCACCAAGATCACGAAGGAGTCCCCTCATGGACCGCACCGTTGTCATCACCGGCACCACCTCCGGCTTCGGCCGCGACAGCGTCCGCCTGTTCGCGTCCCAGGGCTGGAACGTCGTGGCGACCGTCCGCAAGGAGACGGACCTCGCCATCCACGACGACCTGCCGAACGTGAAGACCCTCCTGCTCGACGTCGACGACGAGGGCGCCGACACCGCCTTCGCCGAACGGGCCGCCGCCCAGTTCGGAGGCATCGACGCGCTGGTGAACAACGCCGGCTACTACCACATGGGCCCCGTCGAGGCCTCCTCGATGGAGCAGATCCACGACCAGTTCCAGACCAACGTCTTCGGCCTGATGGCCCTGACCAAGGCCTTCCTGCCGTACTTCCGCGAGCAGCGTTCCGGCGTGATCGTCAACATCTCCTCGATCAGCGCCGACCAGGGCTACCCCTACACGGCCGTCTACGCCGCCTCCAAGGCCGCGGTCGCCGCCTTCTCCGAGGGCCTCAACATCGAGATGGCGGCCTTCGGCGTCTCGGTCAAGGCGGTCTTCCCGGGCGCCCACGCCACACGCATCTTCACCAAGATCGACCAGGCGGGCGACATCCCCGACGACTACCAGTCCGGTATGCAGCGCTTCTTCGGCAGCCAGGGCACCGGCTCCAGCCCGGCCGTGACCGCGCAGGCCATCTACCAGGCGGTCACGGACGGCAGGATCGAGCAGGTCCGCTACTACACCGGCCCCGACGGAGTCGCCGTACCCCGCGTCAAGCAGCTCCTGGGCGCCGACTGGTACTGGGAGGAGTTCCGCAACGCCGCCACCGGCAACCCCAGCGACCTGTGGAAGAGCCTCGTCACGCAGGGCAAGGAACCCGTCGAGTTCGCCCTCTGACCCACCGCCCGGTCAGTCCCGCCCACCGCCCACCGTCCTCGTCCTCGTCCTCGTCGAGCCCGGCCGCTCGCGGATCGCGCAACGGCCGCAGGCTCCCGCCGACGGGGACGGAGGGCTTTGAAGCCGTAGCGGTCCAGGACGTTGAGGTCGCGGTGCTTGAGCGGGGGCGACGACCTTGACCGGGGTACGGCCGCGACTCCCCCGCGGACGGCACAACAGGCAAGCCCGCAGGGCGAGTTACGCGGGTTCGATTCCCGCCACGGCCTCCAGCGGTACGTCCGACAAGCATGCAGCTTGGTCCGCCCGACCGCGCGGCGGTGCCACGTGCCGGTTCGCCTCTCGGCCTCAACACCGGGTGCGCCCTGCCCTACCGTGGCGCCATGAGCGATCACCCCGGAGCACCCGTCGCGCCCGCGACGCCTGCCACACCCGTCGAGGCCTATCAACCCCCGTACTACGTAGCCGTGTTCACCACCGTGCGAACCCAGGAGCAGGGCGGCTACAGCGACACCAACGCGCGTATGGAGGAGCTGGTGAAGGGCATCCCCGGGTACCTGGGGATGGACCACGCGCAGACTCCGGGCGGGCTCGGGATCACCGTCGGGTACTTCCGTGACGCCGACGCGCTCACGGAGTGGCGGACCAACGCGGAGCACCGTGCGGCGCAGAAGCGCGGGCAGGACCAGTGGTACGAGAGCTACACGCTGCATGTGGCGAAGGTGGAGCGGAGTCACGGGTTCGTGCGGGCGCAGGTGCCGCAGGACCCACAGGACCCGCAGAGCCCTGCGGCGGGCTGACCGGCCGAAGTCCTGGAGCGAGGACGCGGAAATCGTACGCGCGTGCGGCGATCAGACCCTATGATCACTCAGCCCCGGCGTCCGCCGCGGCCGCACCCGCCTCCGAGACAGGCCGAAGTCGATGACGAGTACCGCCCGCAGAGTTCCCCGGATCCTGGTCCGTTCCGCGCAGGTGGCGATAGCCGCGTCCGCTGTGGCGGACGTGTTCCGTACGACGGCGGTCCGGGATCAATACGTGGACCACTCGGACGCGTCCGAGTCGGGCCTCATCTCCATGGTCTTCGTCTATCTGATGACTCTCACGATCGTGGTGTTCCTCGTGTGGCTCACCCGATCCCGGCGCAACGCACAGGAGTTGACGCCCGGGGCCGCGGTGCCGAGCCGGGGCCGGACGATCGGCATGTGGTTCGTCCCGTTGGTCAATCTCGTCGTCCCTCGCGGGATCGTCCTCGCCATCGGGCGCGCGAGCTCCGCGTCCTGGGAGGAGAAGCGGGACACGACCCTGGTGAACGCGTGGTGGGCCGCCTGGGTCGGGCACGGGCTGGTGCTCACGGTCGCGAGCCGGGTGGCCCCGGGCTCGATGGCCTTCGTGGTGGTGGAGGAGGCACTCATGATCGCGGCTGCCGTACTGGCGTGGCTCGTGATCGAGCGCATCACGGCACTGCAGGACGCCGCACTCGGTGCCGCCGTTCCCGCCGAGCCCCTCGCCCAGGCCTGAGGTGCTTCCCTTCCCTGCCCTCGGCTGAACTCCCCCAAGGCGCCTGAACTCCCCGAAGGCGCCTCGGACTCAGCCCTCGCTCGCACCCCGCGCCCGCCACAGATCCCGCAGCAACGCGATCTCCGCCATGTGGTGGATGAACTCCAGGTTCGCCCCCGCCAGGACGGAGACATACGGGTCGTCCGGGTCGGAGCCGTACGGGTACCGGGAGAAGCCGACCACGTCCAACTGGTCCTCCGTGACCGTGGCCACGGCTGCTCGCCAGCGGTCGATCACCGGCCAGAACCGGTCCAGGGTCAGAGCCGCGGAGGGGCTGAAGTCGACCATCTGCTTCGGGTCCCGGCGCCGCTCGCCGAACGCCCACTCCCACGCCCCCGCGAACTGGAAGTGCAGGTGTCCCAGGCGCCAGGCGATGGTCGTGATCGGTGTCGAGTCGGGCTCCGGCTCGCCCTCGTGGGCGAGGATCTCCTCGACCCGTTCGACGCTCACGCTCCAGTCGTCGGCGATCTTCGCGACCGTCATGCCCTCGGCGGCCTGACGGGCGACCTCCGCGTACTCGCTCGCCGGGATGTCCGCCGCGCCCAGGTCGAGGACCCACTCCCCCGGTCCGAACGCCCTCGGTGTCACCGCCTCGCTCCGGCGCCGGAGCGACCAGCAGTCGGGGGCCGGCTCCCAGAGGTACTCCTCGTCGCCGAGGCCCTTCAGCCGGACCTGGGCCATCTCCCGGGCCTTGTCGAACTGCTCCAGGAGCAGGCCCAGTCGGTCGGTCCGTACGCCGCCCTCGGTCTCCATGTCCAGTTCCCCTCGCCCGTGCGCCGTCTCGCGCCCCACCCCAGCCAGGCGGACGCTAACGGCTCGGCCCACCCGGCGCGAACGAATTCCTCGGCCGCCTGCGCGCGCGTCACAGCACCCCGCCCGCCTCGTCCTGGAACGCCTCCGTCCAGTAGTGCGGGTGATCGCGGCCGGCCTCCCGGCGCCCCGCCACCGTCGGGTCCACCGCCGACAGCGTCTGGAGCATCGTCGTCGCCAACTGGTCGTACGCCTCTGCCGTCAGCTCGCCCGACAGGTCCGCGTCGATCGCCTTCTCGCGGTGGAGCAGCCAGAGGGTGAAGGCCAGGGTCGAGACGTCCGTGTTGAGGGGAGCCAGTGTCGCCTCCGGCTCGCTCCACGTCAGGATCTCGCCCGTCGCGCCGTCCACCACCAGGCTGTTGTCCTCCAAGAGGTAGCCGAGGCGGATCAACTGGTCGGCGCGGGGCGGGAGTTCCTCGGCGGGCTCGTCCTCGTGGAACTCGGTGAGAGTCGGGAGCTGAACGTCCGTGTCCAGCTGGAAGAGGAACGCGTCCTCGGGCAGGCCGGTCTCGCGCAGGAAGCGGCGGGTCGGTTCGTGGGTGAGGGTGGCGGGAAAGTCGACCTCCTCGAAGCGGGCGACCGCGCCCTGGCCGAACTCCTGGTCCAGCAGGCGGGCCGGGATGTCGAGGGTCAGGCCCGACGTCGTGCCCGGGCCCGCGACCAGCGCCAGCGGGCGGATCAGGGCCGCCGCCTTCCAGAACGGGGGGACCTCGCCGTCCGTCTCCGACTCGAAGACCGCGAGGAGCTGGCGTGATGCCTCCGCCGCCGTCTTCGTGCCGTGCCGGCCCTCGTAGGACGCGAACTGGCCGCGCAGGTCCGTCAGTTCGTCCGTCGTCGTCGTGAAGCGGGTCAGCGTCTCGATCGACGGGGCCAGCGGGCCGGTCTCCATCAGGTCCGGGCGGTCGTGGAAGAAGTACGTCGTCGCGATCTCACCCGTCTCGCCGTCCAGCAGGATCGACTCCGCCTCACCGCCGTCGGGTCCCCAGAGCGCGCCTATCACCAGCTGGTCCCGGAGCTCCTCCGCCAGCGGGGCGGGGTCGCCCAGCGAGTCCGCCACCGTCCGCAGGCCCGCCCTGCGCAGCTCCTCGAACGTCAACAGGCCGCTGTCGCCCGGCAGTCCGGGACCCGTCAGCCAGCGGCGCGTCGACGCGTGCGTGATGTACGGATCGAGGTCGTCCTCGGTCAAGGTGATCATGGTCGCCGTAGCACCGGCGTCGGTCCTGCTCATTGTTCCCCCGTGCGTGAATCTTCCCCGTGTGGCACCGGTGTTCCGCTGTCGTCCCCACTGCCCAGAACACTACGCGGCACCACTGACAACGGCCCTGACCAGCGAAAACACCTCACAGAGCCCCGGAGGACGCGAAACGTCCGAAACGTCCTCACCTCATCAGACGCTCAGACCACCCGCGAACGTTCCCGTCCCTCGACGATCGCGTCCACCGTCTCCCCCACCGTCAGCCCGGAGGTGTCCAGCCACAGGCCGATGCGCGGGGTCTCCGTCCGCAGCGCGCGGTCCAACTCCTCGACGGTCCACGCGCCGTAGCCGCTCTTCGCCCGGCCCGCCTCCCGTGCCGTCACGGTCGCCGGGGCCGGTGCGAGGACGATCACGTGCAGCGGGCGGGTGCGGATCAGGTCGACGTACGCCGGCAACTCCGCGCCCAGCACCACGTCCTGGACGACCGCCGTGAACCCGGCCTCCGCGTACGCGTCCGCCGTCGCCGCCGACAGCCGGTACCGCAACCGGAGTTGGGACTCCCCCGCGCCGCCCGCACCGGGGACGTACTCCTCGCGCCCCGAGACGACCATCCGCCGGAAGACGTCACCCCGGACATGCGCCGCCCTCGGCAGCCGCTCCGCCAACGCCTGCGCGACCGTCGACTTGCCGGAGGCCATCACGCCGGTGATGAGGACGACCCCTTCAAGCACCCGGCACCTACTGCCCGTAGGGACCGCTGTTCGTCACCACCGCCGCCTGCGGGCGGATCGGCAGTCGGTTCACCGGACGGCCCGTCGCCGCGCGCACCGCGGACGCGATCGCCGCCGGGGACGTGACCACCGGTACCGCGCTGACCGCCTTCGCCCCGAAGGGAGCGACCACGTCACGTTCCTCGACGAGTTTCACGATCCGGATGTCGGGGGCGTCCAGGGCGGTGGGCAGGGCGTACCCCGTGAGGTCGGGGTGGCGGATCAACCCGCGCGCGGTGCGCAGGTTCTCCGTCAGCGCGATGCCGACGCCCTGGGTGACGCCGCCCTCGATACGGGCGACCAGCTGGGTCGGGTTCAGGATGCGGCCGACGTCCTGGGCGAGGGCCAGCTCGACGACCCGGACCGAGCCCAACTCGATGTCCACGTCGACGACCGCGCGGATCGCGCAGAAGGCGAGCCCTACGAAGGCGTCGCCCTGGCCCGCCTCGTCCAGGGGCTCGGTCGGGTGCGGGCGGCACTGGGCGGTGGCCCAGAGTTCCTTGCCGTCCAGGGCCTCGGTGACGGTCGTCGAGAGGACGCCGTCGTAGGAGGTGATCTTGCCGTCGGTGATCTGGAGCAGCTCGGTCGACATCCCGAACTTGTGCGCCAGGGGCTGGAGAAGCTGGGTGCGGACCATTTTCGCGGCCCGTTCGACAGCGCCGCCTGATACCCAGGTATGACGTCCTCGGCAACCAGGGCCGGCGGGCGGCTGATCGGTGTCGACAGGAGCGACGTGCACCTCGTCGATGCCGAGGGTCTCCTGGACGATCTGCCGGGCCAGCGTGGTGAAGCCCTGGCCGGTCTCCACGGCCGCGCAGAGCACGGTCGCGATGCCGTCGTGGACCTTCACGGTGGCCGTGGAGACCTCGTCCGCGCCCTCGGCGCCGAGCATGTGCACCATGCCTAGGGCGTAGCCGACGCCCCGGCGCACCGCGCCCGGTTCGCCCGCGCCCTCGGGGCCGCCGGGCAGCAGCCACTCGTCCTCGGGGGTGTCCTTGGGGAGCTGCGGCAGCGGGAAGTCCCGTACGGCCTGGAGGAGTTCGGCGACCGGCGCCGGGCAGGTCACCGTCTGGCCGGTGGGGAGGACGTCCCCGGTGGCCATGGCGTTGCGAAGGCGCAGCTCGGCCGGGTCCATGGCGAGCTTCTTGGCGAGCTTGTCCATCTGCGCCTCGTAGGCGGCGCAGACCTGCATGGCGCCCTCGCCCCGGACGTGCCCCGAGGGCGGGTTGTTGGTGCGCACGGCCCAGCCCTCGATGAAGGCGTTCGGGACCACGTACGGGCCGCAGGCGAAGGAGACGGCGGCGGCCAGGGCCTCCGAGGAGGTGTCGGCGTAGGCGCCCGCGTCGAGCAGCACCTGGGCCTCGACCTTGACGAGCCGGCCGTCCTCGTCGGCGTGGTGGCGGTAGCGCAGGAGCGTGGGGTGGCGGTGGGTGTGGCCGAGGAAGGACTCCTCGCGCGTGGCGGTGAGTTTGACCGGGCAGCCGGTCTTCAACGCCAGCAGTCCGAGCGGGAGTTGGAAGCCCTGGTCCTCGCGGTCGGCGGTGGCCCCGGGGACGCCGGTGACGACGACCTTCACGCGGTCGGACTCCAGGCCGAAGCAGGCGGCGGCCGTGTCGCGGTCGTTGTGCGGGTCCGTGGAGGCGATGTACAGCTCGACGCCGCCGTCGGGACGGGGCACGGCGAGACCGGCCTCGGCGCCGATGGGGGCGGGGTCCTGGCGGCCGATGCGGTACAGGCCCTCCACGACGATGTCGGCGGTCGCGTCCGGGTCGCCGTGGCGCAGCGGGATGTGCCGGATCAGGTTGCCGTCGGGGTGCAGCGGTTCGGCCTCGAAGGCCTGCTCGGGGTCGGTCACCGGGTCGAGTACTTCGTACTCGACCATGATGGCCGCGGCGGCCATCCGCGCGGTGTCGGGGTGGTCGGCGGCGACCGCGGCGATGGGCTCCCCGTGGTGGCGCACGACCTCGGAGGCGAACACCGGGCGGTCGGCGGTGCCCCGGCCGTAGCGGTCCCGGCCCGGGACGTCCTCGTGGGTGATGACGGCCCGGACGCCGGGCATGTCCCGCGCGTGGGACGTGTCGACGGACACGATGCGCGCGTGCGGGTGCGGCGAGCGCAGGACGGCCGCCCAGAGCAGGCCCTCGGCCCACAGGTCGGCCGCGTACGGGAAGGTGCCCTCGGTCTTCGCGCGGGCGTCGGCGGCCGGGAGCGAGGCGCCCAGGCCGTGGCCCGGCAGCTCCGGGGCGGGCGCGGCCTCCGTGGTCGCGGTGGCGGCTTCGTTGCTCACGCCTGACCTCCGTCCTGGCCGTAGACCTGGTCCTGCGTACGCGGGGACTCGAACGCCGACTGGTGGACGCCACCGCCCCCGGGACCCGCCTGGTGGGGAATACGCGCCTCGTCGCCGTCCGACTCAGGTTCGGCGGCAGCGGCGTGCGCCTCGCGTTCGGCGACGACTTCCTGTACGGCGTCCAGGACACCCCGGTAGCCGGAGCAGCGGCACAGGTTGCCGCACAGGGCCTGGCGCGCCTCCAGTTCGGTGGGCGCGGGGTTGCCCTCCAGGAGGTCGTGCACGGTCATCGCCATGCCGGGCACGCAGAAACCGCACTGCACGGCACCGCACTTGGCGAGCGCCCGCTGCACGTCCGAGGGCTGACCCTCGACGGCGAGACCCTCGACCGTACGGACCTCGGAGCCGGCGGCGGTGACCGCGGGCACCAGGCAGGAGGCGACGAGCCGTCCGTCGACCTGGACGTTGCAGGCGCCGCACTCGCCCTGCGAGCAGCCGTCCTTGGCGCCCGCGAGGCCGAGGCGTTCGCGCAGCACGTAGAGCAGGGACTCGCCGATCCAGGCGTCGGTGACGGGCCGGTCGGCGCCGTTGACGCGCAACACGTAGGAGGCGAGCGGGTGTTCCTCGCCGGGGATCTTCGGGGCCGGTTCGGCGGCCTCGTCCGGCGCGTCGGGTTCGACGGCCGTCACGGGCGTCTCAGCGACCTCCGGTGCGTCGTCGGCACCCTCGGCCGCGTCGACCGCCGCGGACGCTCCAGCGGGCCCCTCAGCGCCCTCCGCGGACCCTTCGCCGTCGTCGCCCGCCCCACCGCTCCCATGAGCCGGCTGTGCGTCGTCCACGGCGAGTTCGGCGGCGGTGTCGTCGTGACGGTCGGCGCGCGCGTCGCCGTAGGGGTCGCCGGGTGCTTCGGACCGGGTGTGCGCGTACGGGTCGCCGGGTTCGCCGTACGGCTGCCGGGTCGCCTCGGCGGGCGGCCGGGTGGCGGCCCGTGCCGACACCTCGCCGGTGGTGTGCGTACCGGACCGGTCGGCCGGGTGCTCCAGGCCGCGTCCGTCGGTGTGCTCGCCGGGCCGCTCCACCACTCCGGTGTCCGACGCCTGCTGCGCCCAGTTCTGGCCCGCGCCGTCCGTCGCCCAGGGCGCGGGGGCGCCGCCGGGCAGGGTGGCCGGCGGGGTGCCGCCCCACTGCTCGACCAGGGCCGAGGTGGTGAACTCGCCCGATTCGTCCGGGAGATCACCGCCGGCGACGGGGATCGACCACTCCCCGGTCACGTCGCGACCGGGAGCGGCGCCCGCGTCCGGCGCGTTGGTGTCCTGGAAGGTCCACTGGCCGGTGGACCCGGGGCGGTACGAGAACTGGTCTCCCCCGGCCGTCCCCTGCTGCCCTGCGGCGTTCGGGTCGGGCCACTGGACGCCCTCGGCGGGAATCGCCCAGGAGCCGGTGCCCGAGGGGTCGGCGTCCGGGGCGGGGGTGGCCGTGATGGGCGGCGGCACATAGCCGTGCCCCGGGGCGGCCAGGAGGGCGTCGATGCCCCCTTCGGGGAGTTTCACGAAGGCCGTGGCGCCGTCGTCGTAGTCGCCCTGGGGCAGCGGGTCCCAGCGTCCGCCGCCCTGAGGGGCGCCCTCTCCGTGCTGGTCGTCGGTCACGACAGCGCCCTCCCGAGTGCTCGTCGGGCCAGTGCGGCGACGGTGCGCCGCAGGTGCAGTACCGCGGGCGGAAGCTGTTCCACGGAGCCGTCCTCGGCCGGTACCGGGTCGGGGATGCAGGCCGCGGCGACGTACTCCCCGAAGGCGCTCAGGGCCTCGGGGACGATCGTGCGGCTGTTGTCCCAGTCGATCAGCCGGGCCACCCACTGTTCGGCGTCCAGCGGTCTGAGCGGCATCGGCGCTATGGCTCCGACGGCGCACCTGACCCCGCGCCGGGCGGGGTCGAGGACGACCGCGACGGACGCGACCGAGCGCCCGGGGCCGGTCCTGCCGGTGGCCTTCAGGAAGACCTGCGGGGCGTGCAGCAGCGGCACGCGCACGAAGCCGATGAGTTCGCCGCCGCGCAGCATCTCCACGCCGGCCAAGAGGTGCGACACCGGGATCTCCCGGCGGGCTCCGTCCTGGCCCGCGATGATCAGCGTCGCCTCCAGGGCGGCCAGTACGGGCAGCGCGTCCCCGGTGGGCGCGGCCGAGGCGATGTTGCCGCCCAGGGTGCCCGCGTTGCGGATCTGCGGCGGGCCCGCGGCACGCGCGGAGGCGGCGAGCGCCGGGATGAGGGCGGCGAAGTCGGGGCGCCCCATCCGGGCATGCGTGAGCCCCGCGCCGAGCAGCGCGTGCCCGTCCTGGTACTGCCAGCCGCGGATCTCGCTGATCCGCCCGAGACCGACCAGCGCGCTGGGCCTCAGCTGGCCCGAGTTGACGGCCGCCATGAGGTCGGTGCCACCGGCCACCGGGACGGCCGTGGGCAGGGCCGTGAGCGCCGCCACGGCCTCGTCCAGCGTCGTGGGCAGCGTGACGGACTGCCCCGCCTGCGGTGCGTGCGTGGTCAAACCGGCTGCCCCTTCCCGCTGCCCCACCTGGTCCCACCTGTTGCTGCCGTACGGTACGTGCTGACAGGGCGGACGTGGCAACTCTGGCACATCTTCGCAAGACCCGAGCGCGGGGGTCCGCTAGGAGGCATTCGCCCGTCTCATCAGGGAGATGGTCCGTTTTCGCACGGCATCACCGGTACGCGCGGATTGCCACTCAACGGTGACTCGTGGGGCCTTTTTCCCTTACGGGTTCTACGCGTTCGGGGGCGGGCCGTCCTTGGGTCGGCCGAGCACTCCGGGGCGTCGCTGCCACGGCAGTGGTCCGGTGGGCGGACGGTAGGCGACCCCCAGGGCGTCGAGGCGCGGGTAGTGGGCGGCCATGCGGCGCTCGAAGTCGGCGAAGTCCCGTTCCGCGGGCGCCGGAAGAGCGCTCCAGGCGACCTCGGCGAAGGCCGCGAGCCGGGGGAACGTCTGGTAGTCCACGCGTGCGTGATCCTCCATCACCTCGGTCCACACGTTGGCCTGCGCACCCAGCACATGACGGGCCTCGGCCTCGCTGAGCTGCTCCGGAACCGGCTCGAAGCGGTAGACGTCCTCCAGGGTGCGCACATGGGCGATCGGCACGGGCTCGTCCTCGCCGGGGGCCTGCCGCCAGTCCAAGTACACGTGCTGTTCGGGGCACATGACGACGTCGTGCCCCGCGCGGGCGGCGGTGATCCCGCCCTCGTACCCACGCCAGGACGACACCACGGCCCCGTCCGCGAGCCCGCCCTCCAGGATCTCGTCCCACCCGACGAGCCTTCTCCCGCGCGCGGAGAGCCACTTGTCGAAGTGTCCGATGAACCACGACTGCAACTCGTCCTCGTCCGCGAGCCCGAGTTCCTCGATGCGCGCCTGCGCGGTCGGCGACTGCTTCCACTGGTCCTTGAGGCATTCGTCGCCGCCGACGTGAATGAACTCCGAGGGGAACAGCTCCAGGAGTTCCTCGAACACCCCCTCGTAGAAGCGCAGGGTGTTGTCAGTGGGGGCGAGTACGTTCGGGTTGATGCCCCAGGTGTCCCAGACGGAGAGGGAGTTGCCCCCCTTGATCGATGCAGTGATGACGTCGGTGTTGCCGAGTTCCGGATACGCGGCGATGGCGGCCTGCGAGTGTCCCGGTACGTCGATTTCGGGGACCACGGTGATATGCCGCTCGGCGGCGTAGGCGACGATCTCGCGGATGTCGTCCTGCGTGTAGTAGCCGCCGTGGGGCTTGTCGTCCCACAGCGGTGAGGCACGGTGGCCGAATTTCGTGCGCGCCCGCCAGGAGCCGATCTCGGTCAGCTTCGGGTACCGCTTGATCTGTACGCGCCAGCCCTGATCGTCCGTCAGGTGGAAGTGGAAGACGTTGAGTTTGTGCGCCGCCATCAGATCCAGGTAGCGCAGGACGCCTTCCTTGGGCATGAAGTGCCGGGCGACGTCGAGCATGAGGCCGCGCCAGGGGAAACGGGGCGCGTCGCGGATGCTGACCGCGGGTACTTCCCAGCGCCGCTTGGCGGTGACTGGGGCGCGGCGGAAGGCTTCGGGGCCGAGGAGTTGACGGAGGGTCTGGGCGGCGTAGAACAGCCCGGGTTCATCGGCCCCCCAGAGGTGGACCAGGTACCCGTCGACGATCAGGGTGTACGCCTCCGGGTCGTCGGACTCCCCCGGGCCGACGCGCAGCATGATGCGGTTTCCGCTGTCCCGGTGAGGTGGCAGGGGCAGTCCGGTCGCCGCGCCGACGGTGGCCCGCAGCCACTGCGCCACCCGCTCGGTGCCGGGGCCCGCGTCGATCTCGGTCCCCGCGTCGAGGACGTAGCCCACGCCCCCGCCGGGCAGTGCGTGCGCGACGCTGCTCGGCGCCGGAATCAGTTCCGTCTGTGAAGTCACGTCAGTCCTTAACCGCTCCGCCCAGCCCCGAGACCAGACGTCGCTGTACGAGTACGAAGAACACCAGCACCGGAATCGTCATCACCGTGGAGGCCGCCATGACCCCGCCCCAGTCAGGATCGTCCGGCTTGTAGAAGACAAGGAGGGCCATCGGCAGGGTCGACTGGGAAGTGTCGCTGATGATGAAGGACTTGGCGAAGAGGAAGTCGTTCCAGGCCGAGATGAAGGAAAACACGCTCGTGGCGACCAGCCCCGGGAAGACGAGCGGGAAAAGGATCTGCCACAGGAATCGCGTCCGGCTCGCCCCGTCGATGTACGCGGCCTCCTCCAGCGCGTCCGGTACGGCTTTCACGAACCCCCGCAGCATCCAGATCGCGAACGGCAGCGAGAACGCGATCTGGGGCAGGATCAGCGACCCCAGCGTGTTCAGCAGCCCGAGCCCCCGCATGGTGAAGAACAGGGGGATCGTCAGCGCTTCCACGGGCACCATCTGGGCCACCAGGAACATGATCAGGAGGGTGGTCCGGAAGCGGAACCGGAATCGCGTCACCGCCGTCGCGGCGAGAAAGGCGATCAGCGCCGAGACGATGACCACCGAGCCCGCCACGACAAGGCTGTTGACGAAGTAACGGCCGAATTCCTGCTGCCCGAACACCCGCCGGAACGAGTCCAGAGAGGGCGCGAGCGTCCACGGCCGGGGCTCGCTCGACTCGATCTCCCCGGCCGGTTTGAAGGCGCTGAGCACCATCCAATAGAGGGGGAAGGCAACGACGACCGCGATCAGCAGCGCCGAGGCCTCGGCGGCGAGCCGCCAGGGCCGTCGTACCAGACCGCGAAGCAGACTCACAGCTCCTCCCCCTGCCTGCGCAGCAGGCGCAGATAGACCAGCGTGACGGCGAGCAGCATCAGCAGCATGAGGACCCCGATCGCCGAGCCGAGGCTGTACTTCGAGGACGCGAACGCCTGTTGGTAGGCGTACACGTTCAGTACGAGGTTCTGGCCCGCGATGCCGCCGCCGTTGGTCATGACGTAGATCTGGGTGAAGACCTTGAAGTCCCAGATGACGGACTGAATGGTGACGACGGTCAGAATCGGCCGCAGCATCGGCGTGAGGACGGACCGCCAGATCCGCCACTGCGAGGCCCCGTCCAGCGCGGCGGCCTCCAGCACCTCGGAGGGCACGGCGCGGATCCCGGCGTAGACCGTCACCATCACGAACGGGAAGGAGCACCACACCACTTCGAGCAGGACGAGGAAGAACGCGCTGAACCGTCCGTACGTCCAGGAGTGGTCCCCGAGGCCGAGGATCCGGTTCACCGGCCCGAAGTCCGGGTCGAAGAGCAGCAGCCAGACCGTCGAACCCGTCACCGCCGGTGTCGCCCACGCCCCCAACGCGGCCAGCATCAGCACGAGTCGGGGCACGGCCCGCACCCGCGTGAGCAACACCGCGAGCGCACACCCGACGGCGAGCGTCGAGACCACGCAGGCCCCCGCGAACAACACGGTCGACAACAGCACCTGCCAGAACTGACTGTCCGAGAACAACTCCGAGTAGTTCCCGAACCCCTTGAAGGTCGTCGGTTCCCCACCACTGACCTGGGCCTGCGTGTACTGGAAGAACGAGATCAGCCCGAGCTGGTAAATCGGGTAGACCAGCAACCCACCAAGGACGACCAGAGCGGGGGCGAGATACAACCAAGGCACACCCCAACCCCCTTGGGGGCGCGGGGAACTGCGCGATCGGCCACGGCGAACCCGCACTCGCGAACGGTCCGCAGTCAACGAGCTATTAGGCGCCATCCGCTCAACCCGCGGAGCTGAACGCGGAGTTCATCTTCTTCGCCGCATCCCCCGAAGCCGCAGCCACACTCTTCTTCCCGCTGATGACCTCCTGCAGCATCGTCGGCAGCACCAGCGAGGAGTCGATCTCGGACCAACCCGGCGACGCGGGAACGAACTTCGTGCCGGCGGCCAGGGTCTGCACGAACGGCTTCTCGAACGGCACCTTCGCCGCAGCCGCGTCCCGGACGTCGGTGAACGTCGGCAGGAACCCCATCGCGTCGAACATGGACGCCTGGGTCGTCTTCGAGGTGAGCTGCTCCATCAGGTCCACCGCGAGCGTGCGGTGCGAAGTGCTCTTCAGGACACCGATGTTGTTACCTCCGGCGAACGCGGGAGCGACAGACCCGGACGCGACTCCGGGCAACGGCACGACCGCGTACTTGCCCTTGACCTTGCCCGCCTCGACAGCCGTGTGGCTGAAGTCGCCCCCGATCGCCATGCCCGCCTTGCCGGCCGCGAACGCGGTGATCGTGTCGTTGCCGCCCATCACCGCGCACTTGGCGGCGGGACAGTTGTCGCTGGTGAACAGCGAGGTGTAGGCCTTGATGCCCTTCTGGGCGGCGGCACTGTCGATCGCGGAGGTGTACGAACCCCCCGAACCCCCCTTGGCCGTGGCGAGTTCGCCGCCGTTGGCCCAGACGAAGGGCATCGCGCCGTACGTGTAGGCGCCGCCGACGACAAGGCCGTAGAGGTCGGACTTCGCCTTGTGGATCTTCCGGGCGGTGGTGGCCAACTCGGCCATGGTCTTGGGGGGTTGGAGGCCCAGGTCCTTGAAGACGTCGGTGCGGTAGTAAAGGGCGCGGACGCCGACGTAGAACGGGGAGCCGTACAGCTTGCCGTCGACCGTGACGGACTGCTTCGCGGTCGGGTCGGTGTCCTTGGCCTCGCTCCACGCGCCGAAGTCCTTGGTGACGTCGAGGAGTCCGCCGTCCTTCACATAGCCGGCCGTGTCGGTGTTGCCGTACTCCATGACGTCGGGCGCGGACTTCGGGTCGTTGAAGGCGGCCTTGACGCGCTGGGCGCGGGTGTCGATCGGGATGTACTCGACGTCGACCTCGGTGTCCTTGTGCGCCTTCTCGAAGGCGGCGACCACGGAGTCGACGACCTTCGCCTTCGGATCGTTGCCGACCTCCTGGAAGAGCCACACCCGCAGGGTGCCGCTCTGGTCGTCCTTGTCGGAGGACGAGTTGTCGGAGGTCTGGGGCGCGCAGCCGGCGACGACAGCGGCGGCCGCCACGAGTACGGCGAATCGGGGGGCGAGCTTCATGGAGCGTTCCTCCGGGAATCCGGGCGTGCGTTGCAACATATGCAATGGGCGTTTCGCTCTGCACAACACCACGGAGATTAAGGAGTAGATGAACGCGGCCACAAGAGGTCTCAACCACTTCGTGACACGCAAAAGGCCCTCAGAGCACACCGAAGTGCGCCCTGAGGGCCTTGAGAAGTCAGACCGGCCGAACGGCTACTTGTCGCCGCCCTTGCCCTTGTCGCCGTCCCCGCCCGAGCCCATGGACTCGTAGATCTCCTTGCACATGGGACACACCGGGTACTTCTTCGGGTCGCGCCCCGGTACCCAGACCTTGCCGCACAACGCCACCACGGGAGTGCCGTCGAGGGCGCTCGCCATGATCTTGTCCTTCTGGACGTAATGGGCGAAGCGCTCATGGTCCCCGTCGCCGTGCGACACCTGGGGCGTCGGCTCTACGAGGGTCCCCGTACCAGTCCCGCGCTCGGGCTCAAGAGTGCTCATAGTGCCAAGGGTACTGAAGCTCACGGGCATCAGTTCCGCGAAGGGTCGTTCAGTTCGGGGATCAGTTCAGGGACGGGTCGTCCGGATACGTCGCCACCATCGCCAGCTCGCTGCGCTGGCGGCGCAGCACCTCGCGCCAGAGTCTCTCCGGGGACGGCGAGGACACGTCACCGGGCTCCGACTCGACGACGTACCAGGCGCCCTCCACCAGTTCGTTCTCCAGCTGCCCCGGCCCCCAGCCGGCGTACCCGGCGAAGATCCGCAGCGAGCCGAGCGCCGAGGCGAGCAGCTCCGGCGGCGCCTCCAGGTCGACGAGTCCGATCGCGCCGTGCACGCGCCGCCAGCCGAGCGGGGTGCTCTCGCCGGTCGCGCCGCCCGGGATGACGGCGACGCCGAGGGCCGAGTCCAGCTGGACCGGGCCGCCCTGGAAGACGACTCCCGGCTCGCCGGCGAGATCCGCCCAGCCCTCCAGGATGTCGCCGACGTCCACCGGGGTCGGGCGGTTGAGGACGACACCGAGGGAGCCCTCCTCGTCGTGGTCGAGAAGGAGCACCACCGCGCGGTCGAAGTTCGGGTCCGCCAGGGCGGGTGTTGCCACGAGCAACCGCCCTGTGAGCGAGGACACCTCGGTCATGCCTGACATGATCCCGCATCTTCCCCGTGATGGGGGAGGCAATGCGGGTACCAGAGTGCATGCAGCTCAGGGCGCACCGAAGCGTCCGAAGCGCACACCCCCGCCCCGTGACCCCATGTGCCCGATTGAGAACGGTTCGTGTTGTGACACAGCTATGACGTGGCTGGGTGCTCCTTGGGCTTACAGGAGGGGGGTGGGCGGCGATTACTCTGTCCCTTCGGCCCTGCCCAACTCCACGGAACGCGAGATTCATGACCGTCAACGGCTCAGACGACGTACTGCTTGTCCACGGCGGAACCCCGCTGGAGGGCGAGATCCGTGTCCGCGGTGCGAAGAACCTCGTACCCAAGGCCATGGTCGCCGCCCTGCTGGGCAGTGAGCCAAGTCGACTGCGCAACGTTCCGGACATCCGTGACGTTCGTGTCGTACGCGGACTCCTGCAACTGCACGGGGTGACGGTCCGTCCGGGTGAGGAGCCGGGCGAGCTGGTGCTCGATCCGTCGCACGTGGAGAGCGCCAACGTCGCCGACATCGATGCCCACGCGGGCTCGTCGCGCATCCCGATCCTGTTCTGCGGTCCGCTGCTGCACCGGCTCGGGCACGCGTTCATCCCGGGGCTGGGCGGCTGCGACATCGGCGGCCGGCCGATCGACTTCCACTTCGAGGTGCTGAGGCAGTTCGGCGCGAAGATCGAGAAGCGGGCGGACGGCCAGTACCTGGAGGCCCCGCAGCGGCTGCGCGGCACGAAGATCCAGCTGCCGTACCCGTCCGTCGGCGCGACCGAACAGGTGCTGCTGACGGCGGTGTTGGCGGAGGGCGTCACCGAACTCGCCAACGCGGCCGTGGAACCGGAGATCGAGGACCTCATCTGCGTACTGCAGAAGATGGGCGCGATCATCGCCATGGACACCGACCGCACGATCCGCATCACCGGTGTGGACTCGCTCGGCGGCTACACCCACGCGGCCCTCCCGGACCGCCTGGAGGCCGCGTCCTGGGCGTCGGCGGCGCTGGCGACCGAGGGCAACATCTACGTCAAGGGCGCGCAGCAGCGCTCGATGATGACGTTCCTCAACACCTACCGGAAGGTGGGCGGTGCCTTCGCGATCGACGACGAGGGCATCCGCTTCTGGCACCCCGGCGGCCAGTTGAAGTCCATCGCGCTCGAAACGGACGTGCACCCCGGCTTCCAGACGGACTGGCAGCAGCCGCTGGTCGTCGCCCTCACGCAGGCGACGGGCCTGTCCATCGTGCACGAGACGGTCTACGAGTCCCGGCTGGGCTTCACCTCCGCGCTCAACCAGATGGGCGCGCACATCCAGCTCTACCGCGAGTGCCTGGGCGGCTCGCACTGCCGCTTCGGCCAGCGCAACTTCCTGCACTCGGCGGTCGTCTCGGGCCCGACCCGCCTCCAGGGCGCCGACCTGGTCATCCCCGACCTCCGCGGCGGCTTCTCGTACCTCATCGCGGCGCTGGCGGCCCAGGGCACGTCCCGCGTCCACGGCATCGACCTCATCAACCGCGGCTACGAGAACTTCATGGAGAAGCTCGTGGAGCTGGGCGCGAAGGTGGAGTTGCCGGGCAAGGCGCTCGGCTAGGAGCCGGTTGTACGACGATGGGGCGGCCACCCTGACCGGGTGGCCGCCCCATTCGCGTTACTGAGCCTCGTACGCAATCCCGTCGCGTACGCGAAGGACTACTTGCCCTTGGCGGCTTCCTTGAGCTTCGAGCCCGCGGACACCTTGACGCTGTAACCGGCGGGGATGTTGATCGGGTCGCCGGTCTGCGGGTTGCGCGCGGTGCGAGCGGCACGGTGGGTGCGCTCGAAGGTCAGGAAGCCGGGGATGGTGACCTTCTCGTCGCCCTTGGAGACGATCTCACCGACGGTCTCGGCGAACGCGGCCAGAACGGCGTCGGCGTCCTTGCGAGTCACCTCGGCACGGTCGGCCAGCGCGGCCACCAGCTCACTGCGGTTCATGTTGTTACTCCCGTGTTCTTCTTGCCGTTTGAGGCGTGCCACGCGGCGGAGCCGCATATCGGGCACGGTGAAGCCGATGCTGCCAGGGTCCTCGGTGAGTCCCCGGACCCGGGTCCGTCGTCCAGACCCTCGCGCCCGAAGACGCATCCTGCCCCTACCTGCGGCGGGAAAGCCAATCCGGCACCCGTAGGAGTCGCGAGAACACCCGTGGGAGTCACACGGAGAGCGCCACGCCCTCTGCGTGATGACGCTCCGTCGGCTCCCGGCAGCGAGGGCCGGGCCTGGAAGGCCCGAAACCTGGCCGCCACGATAAACGGCCGCCGAAGGCCCCGGGTTCCGCGACGCGCCGGTGGGTGAGCGGCCGTGGCGATCCTCACAACCGCCGCACACCCGCCGTTCGAGGGGTTCTACGACGCGGAGGTCGCCGTCGAGGCCGCCGCCGCTCCCGCCGCCTTCGCCGCGTCACGCACCGCGCCCGCGACCGCGCCGGCCACCTTGTCGTTGAAGACGCTGGGGATGATGTAGTTCGCGTTCAGCTCGTCCTCGGTCACCACGTTCGCGAGTGCGGTCGCCGCGGCGAGCATCATCTCGGTGTTGACGGTGCGGGACTGCGCGTCCAGCAGACCGCGGAAGACACCCGGGAAGACCAGCACGTTGTTGATCTGGTTCGGGAAGTCCGAGCGGCCCGTGGCCACAACCGCCGCCGTCTGGCGGGCGATCGTCGGGTCGACCTCGGGGTCGGGGTTCGCGAGCGCGAACACGATCGCGCCCTCGGCCATCGCGGCCACGTCGTCGCCGTCGAGGACGTTCGGGGCGGAGACACCGACGAAGACGTCGGCGCCGCGCACGGCCTCCTTCAGGGTGCCCGTGAGGCCCTCGACGTTGGTGTTGTCGGCGATCCAGCGCAGCGGCGAGTCGGGCTTGGCGTCGACCAGGTCCTCGCGGTCTGCGTGCACGACCCCGTGGATGTCGGCGACGACCGCGTTCTTGACGCCGGCGGCGAGCAGCAGCTTGAGGATGGCCGTACCGGCCGCGCCCGCGCCGGACATGACGACCCGGATGTCACCGATGCCCTTGCCGGCGACCCGCAGCGCGTTCGTCAGCGCGGCGAGGACGACGATCGCGGTGCCGTGCTGGTCGTCGTGGAAGACGGGGATGTCGAGGGCCTCGCGCAGCCGGGCCTCGATCTCGAAGCAGCGCGGCGCGGAGATGTCCTCCAGGTTGATGCCGGCGAAGCCCGGGGCGATCGCCTTGACGATCGCGACGATCTCGTCGGTGTCCTGGGTGTCCAGGCACAGCGGCCAGGCGTCGATGCCGGCGAACCGCTTGAACAGGGCCGCCTTGCCCTCCATGACCGGCAGCGCGGCCATCGGGCCGATGTTGCCGAGGCCGAGCACGGCCGAGCCGTCGGTGACGACCGCGACGGAATTGCGCTTGATGGTGAGGCGGCGCGCGTCCTCGGGGTTCTCCGCGATCGCCATGCACACGCGGGCGACACCCGGGGTGTAGATCATGGAGAGGTCGTCACGGTTGCGGATCGGGTGCTTGGACTGCATCTCGATCTTGCCGCCGAGGTGCATGAGGAACGTACGGTCCGAGACCTTGCCCAGGGTGACGCCCTCGATGCCGCGCAGCTGCTGGACGATCTCGTCGGCGTGGGCCGTCGAGGACGCCGCGATGGTGACGTCGATGCGGAGCTTCTCGTGGCCGGAGGCGGTCACGTCGAGGCCGGTCACCGAGCCTCCGTGGGACTCCACGGCCGTGGTGATCTGGGATACCGCCGTTCCGCTGGCGGGCACCTCCAGACGGACCGTGATCGAGTAGGAGACGCTGGGCGCCGTAGCCATGGCCGACTTCCTCTGCTTTCACCGTTGAGCTGAGTACGCGCTCCGATGGTCGCACCTACTACCGGGTAGGCGTTAGCCGCCCCCGATTGCGAACGTTTTGTTCGCGAGAAAAAGAGGCCCCCGTCACTTTTCCCGTGACGGGGACCTCTCTGACAAGCAATGACACCGACCCGCCATGCTCGCCTCGCGGCAAGTGGTCGCTCTGAGCGACGAAGGTTGGGCCCGGGGGCTTGGATCGGGCCGGTGTCACATACCAGGCTAACAAACAGATCCCGTAAGACCATTCCCATCCCGAGAGTTCATATAAAGCACCCCTCGATCGGACCCGGTCCGCTCAGTCCCTCAGCAGATCCGGCACCCCGTTCGCGTCCGGTTCGTCCCGCTCGGCCGAGACGACCGTGAGCTGCTGGGTCGCGCGGGTGAGGGCGACGTAGAGGACCCTGAGGCCGGCGGGCGACTCGTCGGCGATCTCCGCCGGCGAGACGACGACGGTCGCGTCGTATTCGAGTCCCTTGGCCTCCAGGCTGCCGAGGGCCACGACCCGGTCCCCGAGGCCGGTGAGCCAACGGCGGGCCTCCTCGCGGCGGTTCATGGCGACGACCACGCCGACCGTGCCGTCGACCCGGTCGAGCAGGCTGGCGGCCTCCGCGCGGACCGACTCCGACAACGAGTTCCGTACGACGGCGAAGTGGGGCTTCACTCCCGTCGAGCGGACCGCGGACGGGGACTCGGAGCCGGGCATCGCCAGGGCCAGGACCTTCGCCGCCAGCTCCGCGATCTCGGCGGGGTTGCGGTAGTTGACCGTGAGGGTGAAGCGGCGGCGGGGGCGGGAGCCGAGGGCCTCGTCGCGGGCCTCGGCGGCCTCGTCGGGGTCGGACCAGGAGGACTGGGCCGGGTCCCCTACGACCGTCCAGGTGGCGTGCCGGCCGCGGCGGCCGACCATGCGCCACTGCATCGGGGTGAGGTCCTGGGCCTCGTCGACGATGACGTGCGCGTACTCGACGCGCTCCTGGGCGAGCCGCTCGGCCCGTTCGCGCTGCGACTCCTCGCGCGTCGGCATCAGCTCTTCGAGGCCGGTGAGCTGGTCCAGCGGGTCCAGGTCGCGCCGCTTGCGGGGGCGGGCCGGGGTGCCGAGGATCGCCTGGAGTTCGTCGAGGATGGCCACGTCGTGGACCGAGAGGCCGTCCCGCTTCAGCGCGCGGGCGACCCTGCGGACCTCGCCGGGGTTGAGGATGCGCCGGGCCCAGCGGCCGAGCTTGCGCTCGTCGGACATCGACGCCAGGACGGAGCGCGGGGTGAGTTCGGGCCACCAGGCGTCGAGGAACGCGATGAAGTCGTCCTCGCTCGCGATGTCCTCGTCGAAGGACGAGCGCAGTTCCGCGGCGAGTTCGGGGTCCGTGTGCCGGCCCGCCGAACCGGAGCGCTCCCACAGGGCGTCCAGGAGCAGCTTGCGGGCGCGCGGCCGCAGCATGTTGACCGGGGCCGTACCGCTGAGCGCGCTCTGCCGGACGCGCTCCAGGTCGGCGGCCTCCAGTTCGAGGCGGCGCCCGAAGGCGACGACCCGCAGCCGGTTCGGCGAATCGCTCAGCTCCAGGGCCCCGCGCGCGGCCTTCCGTAGCACCCCGAGCATCCGGTACGACCCCTTCGCGCGGGCCACGGCCGGGGAGTCGTACAGGGTGGCCTCGGCGCCGTCGACGAGCGAACCGATCGCCCGGATGGCGACCTGGCCCTCCTCGCCGAGCGACGGCAGGACGCCCTCGGTGTACGCCACGAGCAGCGGGGTGGGCGAGACGATGAGGATGCCGCCCGCGTACCGGCGCCTGTCCTGGTAGAGCAGGTAGGCGGCGCGGTGCAGCGCGACGGCGGTCTTCCCCGTCCCCGGGCCGCCCTCGACGTACGTCACCGAGGCGGCGGGGGCGCGGATCACCAGGTCCTGCTCGGCCTGGATCGACGCCACGATGTCGCGCATGGTGTGGCTGCGGGCCTGGCCGAGCGCGGCCATGAGGGCGCCGTCGCCGATGACGGCCAGCTGCTCGCCGTCGAGGAAGGCGGTCAGCTGGGGCCGCATCAGGTCGTCCTCGACCCCGAGCACCCGCCGTCCCTTGGACCGGATGACGCGCCTGCGCACGACCCGCCCCGGATCGACCGGCGTCGACCGGTAGAAGGGCGCGGCGGCGGGCGCCCGCCAGTCGATGACGAGGGGCGCGTACTCGGAGTCGAGGACTCCGATACGGCCGATGTGCAGCGTCTCGGCGATATCCGCGGTGCTGTCCTCCCGGACGGCGCCTTCGGCCGGCTCCACGGCGGTGTAGGCGCCGTCGGGCCCCTTCTTGCCGTCTTCTCCGAGCAGGAGGTCGATCCTGCCGAAGAGGAAGTCCTCGAACTCGTTGTTGAGCCGGTTGAGGTGGATACCGGCGCGGAACACCTGCGCGTCCCGTTCGGCGAGCGCGCCGGGCGTGCCGACCTGGCCGCGCTTGGCCGCGTCGTTCATGAGGAACTCGGCCTCGTGGATCTTCTCTTCGAGCCGCCGGTACACCCGGTCCAGGTGTGCCTGTTCGACGCTGATCTCCCGGTCCCGTAGTGAATCCTGGGCGGATTTGTCGGACACCGTGTCGAGCGCGGTCTCCTGTTGAGCCTGTGCGGCCACCGGGCCCCCTTCTGACGTGCTGGGCAGCCGTCAACCGTACGCGAAAAAAGGCCTCGGTAGTGAGGGGCCTGCCCGGTGGATCTTGACAAAGACGCGGGGCCCGGCACGCGCACCTTCCGCGTTCCGGGCCCCACACACCACAACCGGCCGGTTGTACCGGTGCTTACGCGTCCACTGCCACGAGCTTCTTGCCGTCGAAGGTCATGACCTCGAAGTGGTCGATCTCGTTCGGTGTGAAGGCCGCGCCGCCCTGGGCGTAGAGCGGGTTCTTGGCCTCGGCCTTGGTGGCGTTCGCGATGCCGTAACCCCAGGCCGGGACCGACCAGGAGCTCATGGTCTCGCGTTCGCCGTTCTTGCCGACGGCGATCAGGGAGCACTTCAGCGGGCCCTTGACGTTCTTGAGCTCCACGACCCCGAGGGTGCCCCAGTCCTTCTTGGACATCGCCACGGTCGCGGTGACCTTGGTGCTCGCGTCCGTCGCCGTGACCTTGTCGGACAAAGTGTCGAAGGTGGTCTTGGCGGGCGACGCGGCCACGCTGCCCTTCTGGCCCGAGCTGTCGCCACCGTTGGCCGCGATGACGGCCAGCGGTCCCGCGATGATCAGGGCCGCCGCGGCGGCGATCATGTAGAAACTGCGCCGGCGCTTCAGGGCCCGCCGTTCACCGACGTCGTCGACCAGCCGCTCCACCAGCCGTGGACTGGGTTTCGCGGCCAGGGACTCGGCGATCGCAGGGGTGCCGGTGCCCGGCAGATCCGCGAGCGCCGCCAGCATCGGTTCCATCCCGGCCAGCTCGTCGAGCTGCTGGGCACACCATTCGCAGGTGGCGAGATGGGCCTCGAAAGCGGTTGCTTCGGCGTCATCGAGAATCCCGAGGGCGTAGGCGCCGACGGTCTCGTGTTCGTTCGAGCCCTGAGATCCCTGCATGGAACCAGGACTACCCGTTCCGTATCCCCCGTAAATGCTCATGCCGTCACCCCCCGCTCCTCCAGAGCAAGCTTCATCGATCGAAGGGCGTAGAACACCCTTGAGCGCACCGTGCCACTGGGGATGCCAAGCGTCTCGGCCGCCTCATTGACGGTACGTCCCTTGAAGTACGTCTCGACGAGCACCTCCCGGTGGGCCGGGGTCAGGTCGTCCAGCGCGTCCGACAGTGTCATCAGCCACAACGCCTTGTCGATCTCGTCCTCCGCGGGGATGACCTCCAGCGGCGACGGGTCCACCTCCTGCGGCCGGGCCTGCCGGCTGCGGTGACCGTCGATGACGATGCGCCGTGCCACCGTCACAAGCCAGGGTCGTACCGATCCGGTCGCCCGGTTGAGCTGGCCGGCGTTCTTCCAGGCCCGGATGAGCGTCTCCTGCACCACGTCCTCGGCACGTTGCCGGTCACCGGCGACGAGCCGCAGCACATAGGCGAGCAAGGGTCCGGCGTGCTCTCGGTACAGGGCACGCATCAGCTCCTCATCAGGTTCCGAGGACTGGGACATGCGATGTCGGGCCCTCGGTGCGTGTTCATTGGCCACGACGGAATCCTTGCGCACGCCCACCTCCGGTGTCCGGGGGTTCCCCCGGTCGGTCGCTCAGGGAGAGGTACGCGGGCGGGTGGGCGAGTGTTCAACGTGAGGCGACAGTTTTCTGTGGAGTGACGTGACGAGCGGGACATGAGTGCACATTCCCACCGTACGATCTTTACATTTCCACCACACGAGCAAGATCACGAGAGCTGCCCGGGCCTCGCCGAAGTGAAACGCACTGTTGTCGAAATCACTTCGGCAATTGACGCCCCCTCACGTCACAGAAGCCGCATAAGGGATTCTCAGGCTCGCGCGAGTGCGGCGCGCCGCCGATGCCGGGCCACTCTTTCGCGGTTCCCGCAGACCTCGCTGGAGCACCAGCGCCGCCGACGCCCACGGGACGAATCCAGATAAACGATCGGGCAGTTGTCCCCCGCGCACTCCCTCAGCGAGGCCCGCGCGACGGGATCGGTGAGCAGTTCCACGGCGTCCCGCGCGATGACCGCGAGCAGCGCACCGCACCCCGGAGTCCCGTCCAACTGCCGCACCAGCACGCCCTCTTCATCGCGTACGGCACGGGGGGCGGGGGGTGCGGCGCGGGCGAGGTCGTTGACGCGGGCGAGGGCGAGGTCGTAGGCCCGGGTGTCGGAACCGGTGCTCCTGCGCACCAACTGGCCTACTTGCCCCCGTAGTTCACGAAACCCGACAAGCCAGCCGGAATCGACGTGCGTGAGCGGGGTGGCCGCGGGGACGAGCCCCGATCGGACGATCCACGCGCGGAGCGGCTCCGGTGCGTCGAGCCGTTCCTCGGGATGGGTGGTCGCGAGGAGATCCAGACAGATCCGCCCGGCGTCGAAACGCAGCTCGTACGGGGCCATGGTGGAACCCAGTGCCATGTGCCTGTCACCGCCTAGGGATTACCCCGGTCGTCGGGTCGGTCGGTGGGGGGGTGAGTGGGGGTGGGTGAGTGGGGCGAGGAGGGGTGCCGGGTGCGATTGCGGTTGCGGGGCGCGGTTGCGGTTGCGGTTGCGGGAAACCGTTCTCTCTACAGTGCCTGCCCGCTCGCGTGGCCGTAACCCCTTGTGCGGGGCGCTCGTGGACATCGGCGTGGACGGTCGCGTATGCGGTCGCGCGTCTCGGCGATGTCCGGCGGGGTGCCCTGTCCGTTGACTGGAGGGCATGACAGAGAAACAGGGCACGAGCGGTACGGGTTGGGTACTGGGTGCGGCCACCGTCGCGATGGGGTTGATCGCCGGGGTCTTCTACGTGTTCGCCTGCGCGATCATGCCGGCGTTGGCGCGCAGCGACGACCGGGTCTTCGTGGAGGTGATGCGCAACATCAACGACGTGATCCAGAACCCGGTGTTCTTCCTGAGCTTCATGGGGGCGTTGGTGTTGGCGGGGGTGTCGGCGTGGCAGGCGCGCGGGAGGCCGTACCGGGGGTGGGTGTGGGCGGGGTCGGTCGCGTACGCGTTGGCGTTTCTGGTGACGGTTGCCTTCAATATTCCGCTGAACGACGGGTTGGCGGACACGGGGGATGTGGGGGTGGCGCGGGAGCGGTTCGAGGGGGCGTGGGTGGGGTGGAACGTGGTGCGGGCGGTGTTGTCGACGGTGGGGGTGGGGTGTTTGGTGCGGGGGCTGGTGTTGTACGGGGGGTTTCGGCGTGGGGGCGCTTCTTAGCGCGGGACGAGCCTTCAGCGCAGGGGGTTTGTCGGTGCGGGGAGGGGGCTTGGTGTGGGGTGGCGGGTTCGGTGCGGGGTGGGCTCTTGGCGCGGAGTAGCGCCTTCGGTGCCGGGTGGGCGCTCGGTGCGGGGTAGCGCCTTCGGCGCCGGGCGGTCTCTCGGTGCAGGGCGGGGTCATTCAGCCTGCGGGGGCTCGCCTCTTGGCGCAGGGCGGCGCCTTCAGTGCCGGGTAAGCGCTCGGTGCAGGGCGGCGGCATCCAGTCTGCGGAGCCTCGCTTCTCGGTGCAGGGCTGTGGCATCCGGGTCAGCTCGTGGTGGCTCGCTCGCTTTTTAGTGCAGGCCCGCACAATCCAGCCCGTCCGGCGTTTGAGGACGAGGCCCGTTCAGGGCCGACGGGGGGGGTCTGGGGGCGCAGCCCCCAGTTACGCCCGCCCTCGCGCAGGCCCGCCCTCGCGCCGGTTCACTCGTCGGCGTACTTGGAGTCGGCCGCCGGATCCAACGCCAGCCTGTACCCCCGTTTCACCACCGTCTGGATCAGCTTCGGGGAACCAAGTGCTGTGCGGAGGCGGGCCATCGCTGTTTCTACGGCGTGTTCGTCGCGGCCGGCGCCGGGGAGAGCGCGGAGGAGTTCCGCGCGGGCGACGACCCAACCCGGGCGGCGGGACAGCGCGCGGAGGAGTGACATGCCGGCCGGTGGGACGGGTCGTAGCGCGCCGTCCACCAGAACCGCGTGGCCGCGGATCTCCACGCGGTGGCCCGCGATGGGCAACGCGCGGGCGCGGCCGGGGAGTTCCTGGCAGAGGAGTTGGACGAGGGGGCCGAGGCGGAAGCGTTCGGGCTGGACGGTGGCGATGCCGTGGTTCTGGAGCGGGAGGGCGGTGACGGGGCCGACGCAGGCCGCCAGGACCTCGTGGTGCAGGGCGGCGAGGAGTTCGGGGAGCAGGCCCCGGGTCTCGGCGCGGGAGAGGAGCGACGCGGCGGCCGGTGCGCTGGTGAACGTCAGCGCGTCCAGGCCGCGGGAGACCGTGGCGTCGAGGAGCCGGTCCAGCGGGGCGATGTCCTCGGGCGGCATCCACCGGTAGACGGGGACCACGACCACGTCCGCTCCCCCGGCCCGCAACGATTCCACGAACCCGGGCAACGGTTCCCCGTGCAGCTGGATCGCGACCCGGCGCCCCTCGACACCCTCCTCCAGCAGCCGGTCCAGCACCTCCGCCATGGACTCGGACGACGGCGACCACTCCTCCGTCAACCCTGCCGCACGCACCGCCCCTTTGACCTTGGGCCCGCGCGCGAGCAGTTCCACCCCGCGCAACCGTTCCAGGAGCGCCTCCCCGAGCCCCCACCCGTCGGCGGCCTCGATCCACCCCCGGAACCCGATCGCGGTCGTAGCCACCACGACGTCGGGTGCCTGGTCGATCAACTCCTTGGTCGCGGCGAGCAGTTCGCTGTCGTCGGCGAGGGGCACGATGCGCAGCGCGGGCGCGTGCACGACCACCGCGCCGCGCCGCTGGAGCAGTACCCCCAGCTCGTCGGCACGGCGCGCGGCGGTGACGCCCACGGTGAACCCGGAGAGGGGCCCGTGTTGCGCGCGCTCCGCTGGCTGCTGTTCCTCGTGCATGGCTCTCGTCCCGAACGTAGTCGTACACGCGGTCGTGTATGGAATGACCCGGTGCCTACATGCCGAACGAGCCTGTCAACGGTGCGTGACAGGCTCGGTTCGGCTTTGTGTCGCCGGCGTTACGTCACACCTCGGCATAGCTGAGCTGCGACTTCGCCTCCGATGCGGAAGCTTTGGCCTGAGCCTGGGCGGTCGGGCGGCGAAGGTATACGGCCCAAGTCACCCCGAAGCAGAGGCCGTAGAAGACGAGGAAGGCGACGAACGCGCCGGTCCCCGAGCCGGAGGAGAGGAACGACTGCCGGAAGGCGAGGTTGATGCCGACCCCGCCGAGCGCGCCCACGGCCCCGATGAGCCCCATGGAGGCCCCGGAGAGCCGACGCCCGTAAGCCGCGGCCTCGTCCCCTTCGAGCCCCTTCGCGAGGGCCTTGGTCTGGAAGATGCCGGGGATCATCTTGTACGTCGACCCGTTGCCGAGCCCGCTGAGCACGAACAGCACGATGAACACGGTGACGAACAGCGGCAGCGACTTCTGCATGCTGGCGACGACCAGGATCGCGGTGGCGGCGGCCATGGCGACGAAGTTCCACAGCGTGATCTTCGCGCCGCCGTAACGGTCGGCGAGCCACCCGCCGACCGGGCGGATGAGCGAGCCGAGCAGCGGGCCGATGAAGGTGAGATACGCGGCCTGCAACGGCGTACGGCCGAACTGGACCTGAAGCACCTGCCCGAACGCGAACGCGTACCCGATGAACGACCCGAACGTGCCGATGTACAGGAACGCCATGATCCAGGTGTGCCAGTCGCGCGCGGCGTCCTTGGCGGCGCCGGTGTCGTTCTTGACGGAGGTGAGGTTGTCCATGAAGAGGGCGGCGAGGACGGCGGCGACGAGGATGAGCGGGATGTAGATCCCGAGCAGCACGCGCGGCCCGCCGCTCGCCCCGATGATCGCGAGGGCGACGAGCTGGATGACGGGGACGCCGATGTTGCCCCCACCGGCGTTCAGCCCAAGAGCCCAACCCTTCTTCCTCAACGGGAAGAAGGCGTTGATGTTGGTCATGGAGGAGGCGAAGTTGCCGCCGCCGATGCCGGCCAGCAGGCCGATCCAGAGGAAGGTGTCGAAGGAGGTCCCCGGCTTCATCACCACGAACGCGGCGATGGTGGGGATGAGGAGCAGGCTGGCCGAGACGATCGTCCAGTTCCGCCCGCCGAAGACGGCGACCGCGAAGGTGTACGGCACCCGGACGACCGCGCCGACCAGCGTGACCATCGACGTCAGCAGGAACTTGTCGGCCGGGGTCAGCCCGTACTCCGGGCCCATGAAGAGCACCAGCACGGACCACAGGGTCCAGATCGAGAAGCCGATGTGCTCGGAGAGCACGGAGAACACGAGATTGCGCCGGGCGACCTTCTCGCCGGTCTCCCGCCAGAAGGTCTCGTCCTCCGGGTCCCAGTGCTCGATCCACTTGCCGGGGGCGGGAGTTGGAGCTGGGGCGGGCGCGGGGACTGGGGCTGTCATGACGCCTCCACGGTGGTCCGGGGCTCGGGGGTGCCCCTACGACGGGGTAACGAGCGGTGCTGAGTCCCGAAGGTATGGAGGGTGCGTTTCCGCGCTGTGGCTGTGAGTGACCAGAAGGGAACGTTGCTCTCACGGGCGGGAGGTGGGCGCGGTGAGGTGACGGCACCCCTGCCCCCCTGCCCCCCCCCCCCCCCGCCTACGACAAGTGCTGCTTGAGGAACGCGTCGATCCTGGCGATGGCGGGGCCGACGTACTCGGGGCGGTCGTAGAGGTCGAAGTGGGTGCCGCCCTCGATCAGGAACAGTTCCTTGGGCTCGTGGGCCTTGGCGAAGGCGGCCTCGCTCTGGGCCAGGGTCTCGGCCGCGGTCCCGGCGATCAGCAACAGTGGTGTGGGGGCGAGGAGTTCGATGGTGTCCAGCGCGGAGAACTGGACCATCTTGTCGTAGGACCACAGCAGGGTCTCGTTGCGCCAGTTCGGGTCCTGGTTGCGGTCGCTGAGGTAGAACTTCTTGCCGTTCTCCCGCCACGGGTCGAGCGGACCGTCCGCCAGGAACGGGACGTGGACGGGTCGGCCGGTGGCCCGGTAGGACTCCCGGGCGCCCTGGGCAGCGCCCATGATCGCCCGCCAGTCGCCCGCGGCCAGGACGGTGGCCCGCAGGTCGGGCAGGCCGCTGGCGGTGGCCACGGCCTTGACGCGCCGGTCGGCCACGGCGGCGGCGGGCGCGTAACCGCCGCCCGCGCAGACACCGACCGCCGCGATCCGGGCGGCGTCCACCTCGGCGCGCGAGGTCAGGAACGTGACAGCGTTCTTGACGTCCTCGATCTTGGCGAACGGGTCCTCGTCGCTGCGCGGGTAGCCCTCGCTCTCGCCGTAACCGGTGTGGTCGAAGGCGAGGGCGGCGTACCCGAGTGCGCTCAGCCGCTCGGCGTAGACCGCCGGGACCTGGTCCTTGGTGCTGGAGGCCGGGCCGACGACCACGACGGCCGGCAGCCGCTCGCCCGCGGTGTGCTCGTCGGGCAGGTACAGATGGCCGAGCAGGTGGCGGCCGTTGCTGCGGAAGCCGATGTCCTGACGCATGGTGACTCCTCTGGTCCAGGGCTCCGGGGATCCGGGGATCCAGTGATCCGGGGAGGGAAGCGGGGGGATTTCCTCCATCGTTGCTCCACTCCACACCGCTGACCAGGGCGGACTCTTTCCTGGGAAGGATTCTTCCTAGGAAGGAATTGGCCCAGGTTGCTCACTCGTCCGCGGGAGAGAATGGCGGGTATGAGCACGAGCGGCCACCGTCCCGAGGAGCCGGGGACGGAGTTGGGGGCCTTCCTCAGGGCCCGCCGCAGCAAGCTCGACCCCGGCACGGTCGGCCTCGCCGAGACCGGCGGTCCGCGCCGGGTGCCGGGGCTGCGGCGCGAGGAGGTGGCCCAGCTCGCGACGATCAGCACCGACTACTACACGCGCCTGGAACAGGGCCGCCTGCCCGGCGCCTCGCCCGCGGTCCTCGACGCGCTCGCCACCGCGCTGCGCCTGGGACCGGACGAGCGCAGCTACCTCTACCGGCTGGCCAACAAGAGCGACCGGCAGCCGCCGAGCGGCCCGCGCACCGAGCAGGTCCTCCCGCACACGCGGATGCTGCTGGACAACCTGCGCGACAGCCCCGCCGTACTGCTCGGCCCCTACCTCGACGTCCTCGCCTGGAACCGGCCGGCCGCCGCGGTCTTCACCGACTTCGCCGCCGTCCCCCGGCGCGAGCGCAACTTCCTGCGCCTGCTCTTCCTCGACCCCACCGTGCGGGGGCGCTACGTGGACTGGTCGGGCATCGCCCGGATCTGCGTCGCATACGTCCGCACCGCGGCCGAGGGCCGCGACGAGCCCCGCCTGTCAGCACTGATCGGCGAACTGTCGCTGCGCGACCCCGACTTCCGCACCTGGTGGGCCGAGCGCCACGCCACGTACCAGAGCCACGGCACCAAGACCTTCGTCCACCCCGCGGCCGGCCGCTACACCCTCCACTGGCAGACCCTCCGCATCCCCGACACCCAACAGACCCTCATGGTGATGACGGCTCCGGCCGACAGCGAGGACCTCGCGGTGCTACGGCGGATCGAACGCCTGGATACTCCCACCCCCACCGATGCGCCGTGACACAGCACCCGCCGACCTCGAAGGCGGTGCGCGGGGACGCCCGGTGTCAGGAGGGCTAGGCGCGGAAATGTGACACTCGGCGCTGAAGTGTCACATTTTCTCGGCGAGGGTCCCCTCCGGGGGCATCGGCGAAGGACCGCACCGCTCAGGTCCGAAGACCCCGTTGCTGTGGCAGGGCCTCCCACTCGGCACGTACCGCACGAGGCAATCGATGAGTTCCTGTGCACGGACCTGTCGCCGTCTAAGAAGACGCCGCCTTCCGCCGACTCCGGCCCCGCACCACCCCGTTGGGCCACAGCCTCGGACTCCGCTTGGCGGCGATGTCCTCGATCCACCCGAACGCGAGGATCGCCACCGCGATGAGCGGCCAGATCAGCAGGAACATCAGGAACGTGTCCGCCTTGTCGAGGAGCGACGTCGCCGCGTCGCTCTCCATGAACGGCAGGTTGTACAGCTGGTCGATGATCGGGACCGTGGCCATGATGAGGAGGTTGTGCCACAAGTAGATCGTGACGGCACGGTTGTTGGACAGGGTCACCAGCTTGTCCCACTTCGCCAGCCTGCCCGGCAACGTCTGCCACGACGGCGCGTACTGGAGCAGGATCACCACGACGCCGAAGGACCAGGCCGCCTGCGCGAGCGGGATGTCGTTCAAGTCCCAGCCGTCCGGGCCCAGATGACCCGACGCCCACCACAGCCCGAAGCCCATGATCAGGGTCGCGCCCGACACCGCGAGGTAGCGCGGGACCTTCTTCAGTACGCCCTCGTGGTGCGCGAAGCCCAGGACCCAACAGCCGCCGTACACCGCGAAGTCGGAGACCGCGTTGCCCGTCTCGCCGGGGATGGTCACCAGGCCCGTGCCCACAACCGCCGTCAGTGCCAAGGGCGCCAGCAGCGTCGCCCAGGGGATCCTGCGGAACGCCCACAGCAGCAACGGCGACGCGATCACGAACCACAGATACGCCCGCAAGTACCACAACGGGCCCGCCGCCTGGTCCGCCCACGTGCTCTCCAACAGACCCGACTCCGAACCCAGATGCTCGGGATACGGCGGCGCACCGAACGGCACGAGGTAGTCGAAGAGCTTCAGCACACCCCAACTGCCGCCCAGGTCAGGGTCCTTGAGCGGGTTCCAGCCGTTCGCGAACATCATCACCAGCACGACCGCGCTGAACGCCCAGAGCGGGGGCAGCAGTCGCCGTAGCCGACCCCTGATCACACCCAGCGCGGGACGGTTCAGCGAGCGGGCCATCAGCGAACCCGCAAGCGCGAACATCACGCCCATGGACGGGAACAGGACCGACAGCCACGCCCAGCCGAAGAGGTGGTAGATGACGACCCGGACGAGGGCGATCGAGCGGAGGAGGTCGAGGTAGCGGTCCCGGCCGCCCGCCCCCTTGGCCTTCTTCGGCTCCGGTGCCAACTCCCGTTCCTGCTGCCGCTGTTGGGGAATCCCGTACGCCGGCGTCGACTCGGGATCCGGGTTCGTGCCCGTCCCCGCCGTGTATCCATGGGTCATGCCACAGTCCTCCGGTCACTACTGCTACCGCTGCGCGCCCCCGGGACCGCACCCCCCGGCGTCCCCACGACCCCCGTCCGCCGCAGCTTCTGCCAGCGCAGGCGGCCTCCGGTGAGCGCGGTGATCCAGGACTGGAGCAGTACGACGTACATGAGTTGGCGGTAGAGGATCTGTTGCAGGGGCAGGGAGACGAGGTGGGTCATGCGTTCGCGGTCGAGGCGGAAGGCGTAGGCCGCGCAGAACGCCTGGATCGCCAACACGCCCAGCCAGGCCAGGAACGTCTTCTCCGTCGGGCCGAACACCAGGCCGTAGAGCAGGAACACGTCGATCAGCGGGGCCAGGATCGGGGCGATCACCATGAACAGGGCCACCAGCGGGAGGCCTACGCGGCCGAAGCGGCCGGACGGGCCCCGGTCCAGCAAGGCGCCGCGGTGCTTCCAGATCGCCTGCATCGTGCCGTAGGACCAGCGGTAGCGCTGGGACCACAACTGCTGGACCGTCTCCGGGGCTTCCGTCCACGCCCGCGCCTTCTCGGCGTAGACCACCCGCCAGCCGTCGCGGTGCATCGCCATCGTGATGTCGGTGTCCTCGGCGAGCGTGTCGTCGCTCATGCCGCCGACCCGCTCCAGCGCGCTTCTCCTGAAGGCCCCCACGGCGCCCGGGATCGTCGGCATGCAGCGGAGCATGTCGTACATGCGGCGGTCGAGGTTGAAGCCCATCACGTACTCGATGTGCTGCCAGGCTCCGATGAGGGAATCCCGGTTGCCGACCTTGGCGTTGCCCGCGACGGCGCCGACGCGCGGGTCGCCGAAGGGCTGGACCAGCTCGCGTACGGTGGCCGGTTCGAAGACCGTGTCGCCGTCCATCATGACGATGAGGTCGTGACTGGCGTTCGCCAGGCCGCGGTTGAGGGCGGCCGGTTTGCCCGCGTTGACCTGGCGTACGACGCGGACGTTCGGCAGGAACATCGCCTCCACGAGTCTCGCCGTACCGTCCGCCGAGCCGTCGTCGATGACGATCACCTCGACGGGATGCTCGCTCGCCATGAGGGAACGGACCGTGTTCTCAATGCACTTGGCCTCGTTGTACGCCGGGACGAGGACCGTGACCGGTTCGGTGACCGGTGGGCCCCACGCGAAGTCCTTGCGGCGCACCCGGCGGGCGTGGATGCCGGAGAGCAGGAGCATCAGCGCGAAGCGGGCGATGACGAGCGAGCCGGTGATCGCCAGGCCCACCACCAGGACGCCCATGATGTCGTCCGCGGCCTGGACCAGGAAGATCCACGCCTTGCCCTTCCACAGGTTGACGCCGGTCACCGGGGTGAGCGCGCTGCGCGCGCCGAGTGCCTGGGTGAGGTTGTCGAACCTGTAGCCCTTGGCCTGCATCTCCGGCAGGAACTTGTCCAGCGCCTGCACGGTCTCGTGGCGGTCGCCGCCCGAGTCGTGCATCAGGACAATGGCGCCCTTGCCGCCGCGCGGGGTCGCGTTGCTGATGATCTTCGCGACGCCCGGCTTCTGCCAGTCCTCGCTGTCCGTGTTGTTGACGACCGTGATGTAGCCGCGCGTGCCGATGTACTCGGTCACCGGCCAGGACAGGTTGTCCATCGCGTCGGCGGACGACGAGTACGGCGGGCGGAAGAGCGAGGTACGGATGCCCGCCGCGCCGGTGATCGCCAGCTGGGTCTGGGACAGCTCCCAGTCGATGCGCTTCTTGGACTGGAAGGACAGGTCGGGGTGGCTGAAGGTGTGCACGCCGACCTCGTTGCCCTCGTCCACGATGCGTTTGACCAGCTCCGGGTAGCGCGAGGTCATCGTGCCGGTGACGAAGAAGACGGCGTGCGCGTTGTGCTTCTTGAGCACGTCCAGGACCTTGGGCGTCCAGGTCGGGTCGGGGCCGTCGTCGAAGGTCAGCACGATGTCGTGGTCGGGCACGTCCAGGCTGGTCGTACGGCCGCTGCGGGTGTCGATGACCGGGCCGCCGTCGAGGATCCTGTCCGGCACCTTGTTGGTCGCCGCCTCGGGGCGGATGCGGTGGTCGGCCAGGATCTCGCTGTGCACATAGCCGCGCAGCATCATCATCGCCAGCAGCGCGACGAGGAGCAGCATCGGCAGCAGGAACCGCATGGACAGCCGGCGGCGCCGGGGATCGCGCGCGGCGCGAGGCGCGACAGCGGGCGCGACACCGGGCGCGGCACCGGGCGCGGCACCGGGCTGGTCTCCGTTCCGGGCGCCGGTCCCAACTCCCGTGGATATAACCGGAGTTGTTCCGTGACGGCCGCCCGGGGCCTGCTTCGTGACCTTGGGGCGGCGATTGTGCGATGCCATCAGACGATGTGCTCCGGGGTCTTGGACGGGGCCGGTTCCGAGGGCGCGACCGGCCCCTGCGCCACGGGCGACGGGGTGCTCGGCGCGTCGGCCACCGTGCCGGTGCCCGTCGTGGCGCTCGGGGTCGGTGTCGGATCGACCGGCGTACTCACGCTGGCGGACGGGGACGGGTCGGACGACGGCGCGGTCGACGACCGCGAGGGCTGGACGACCGGGTTGCTCGCACCGCCGTTCGTCGGCGCCGAGGCGCTCCCGCTCGCGGACGCCCCGGGCGACGCGGACGCGCTCGTCTTGCCGCCGGGCTTCGCGGACGCGCCGCCCGTGCCGCTCGCGCTCGCGCCCGGCGACGGGGTCGTACCGTCGCTCGCCGTCGGGATGTTCCCCGGCGCCACGCTGTCGCTGCCGCCGGACGGTTGCCCCGACCGGTCGGGCGACGGCGAGGTGTCGACCTTGCCCGCGGGCGCGTCGTCCTTCTGCCCCGGCACCGGCAGCCACGGCGCGTCCGAACTGCCGGACAGCAACGTGATGACGATGACGACGGCGTACACCGCGCACGCGATGCCGACGGCCATACCGAACCGCCGGTACCTACGGCTGCGACGCCCGGACTCGTCGACGAAGACGGGCCGGTCGGAACCGTCCTGGCCGGCACCGGTGCCGGTCTTGCCCCCGGCCTCCGCGTGCATGGCGCGCCCGTCGAGCTGGACGGTCACCTCGTCGGGATCGGCCGCTCCCCCTTCAGCCCCGGCCCCCGTCCCGGTCCCGGTTCCCGTCCCCGTCTCCGGTGACGCGCCCCAGGGATCGGCGAGGATTCCCGCACCGATGGCGGATACGTCCTTGCCGGCGGGCGGCTCGGGCCACCCGGTCCGTATACGACGACCGTCCTTGGCCGCACGACGGCTGTCCTTGCCCGCATGACGACCATCCGCGCCGCCATGCCGACCGTCTGTGCCGATATTTCGACCGACCTTGGCGGCATGCCGGCCGCCCTCCAGGATTTCTGGTCCTCTGGTTCCTCCGGCTGATCCGGTCACTTCGGTGTCCGGGAACGCCTCCTCGGCCTCTCCGCCTATGACCGGTACGTCTCTGGTCGCGGATGCAGCTTGGGGCCATTCCGGTTGGGCGTCTTCTCGCCACTTTTCCATGCGCACGCACATCCCCCCACGGGACTGTTCCGGGTGCGCAGACGACCCTGAGCACACGCCGCCGAACCGGGCCCCCACCCGGTCCTCGCGCCCCCCTTACCACACCGTGCTCAGGCCCTGAAGGTAGCGCACGGGGAGCACTTCATGTGACGGGATGCGTCACTTTCTCCTTTTTAGCATGTCCACGTCGATGGCTGGAACCCATCCATCAACCGGCCGACGCAGCCATCCATCGGCGTTGCCGATCTCCACCGCAGCACGTCGAAGCGCATCGAATCCGGGGTGCACCAGCCCCTTTCGCCACACGAGCGACACGGCGGACAACGGCACCGGGTCCACCAGTGGCCGCAGCACTGTCCGGGGCATGGCCGGAAAATCCACCACGGCCAGAATCGGCGTCCCCGTCTTCGCCATGACCCGTTCGAACTCCTCTTCGCCCACGGCCATGGGTGCGGGCGCCGCAACCTCGATGTCACGCCCCTCGAACAATCGACGCGCGAGATCCGTCCACTCCGGAGTACGCGGATTCCCGGCCCCCGCGTACACGACCTCCCCCGCGAGCGCGTCCACCGGCACCGCGTCGAGCGACGCCAGCCGATGCCCCTCGGGCAACAGCACCGCCATCGGCTCGTACCGCACGAGCCGATGATCGAGCCCGGCCCGCAACCCCGGCTCCAGCCCGGCGAACCGCCCGAACGACACATCGAGCCGCCCTGCCGTCAACTCCCTTACCGCGCCAGTCAGTCCGCTCTCGTAGCGAGCCATCAGCTCCTGCTCCGGGGCGAGTTCACGGGCCCGGTGCAGCACGCGGCGCCCGGTGAGGAGACCCGGCAGGTTCAGATCGACGAGCAGCGGCCGGGGCCCGGCCTCCCGGAACGCGGCAAGCAACTCCTCCTGCGCCCCGAGCACCCGCCGCGCATACGGCACCAACCGCTCACCGTCCGCCGTCAACGTCACCCGCCGAGTGGTCCGCACGAACAACTCGACCCCCAACTCCCGCTCCAGCCGCCGCACATCACGACTGAGCGCCTGCTGGGCGACATACATACGGGCGGCGGCACGGGTGAAGTGCAGTTCCTCGGCTACGACGAGAAAGGCACGGAGGAGCCGGGGGTCCAGGTGGGCAGGCATCCGGCGAACCTACAACGCGGGTGCGTGAATCGACCCGGACCAGGTGTTGGACCCGGTGATCCACTCCGGACGACGCTTGCCCCATGCCACGTCGTACGCCCCAACAGCCCACCTACGGCCGCCTGTTCACCCTCCCCGGCACCCGAGCCTTCACCGCCGGCAACCTCATCGCCCGCCTCCCCGCGGGCATGCTCAGCGTGAGCGCGGTCGTGATGATCGCCGGCACACGGGGCTCGTACGCCCTGGCCGGCGCGGTGACGGCAACGGGCTTGGCGGCGACCGCGACAACCGCCCCCTGGATCGCCCGACTCACCGACAGACACGGCCAGTCCCGAACGGCCTTACCCGCAACGGCAGTTGCGGCACTGGGCTCCCTCTCCCTCCTCCTCTGCGTCCACTACGGCGCCCCCGACTGGACCCTGTTCGCCGCGTACACGGCCACCGCGACGACCCCCAACACCGGCGGCATGTCCCGCGCCCGCTGGGCCCACCTCCTCGCCGACGACCCCGAGGCCCTCCACATGGCCAACTCCTTCGAGCAGGCGGCCGACGAACTCTGCTTCATGCTGGGCCCGGCGCTAGCGGCCTTCCTCTGCGGCACGTTCTTCCCGGAGGCGGGAACGCTGGTGGGGGCGGTCCTGCTCGTGACAGGCATCCTGATCTTCACGGCCCAGCGCGCCACGGAACCACCACCAAGCCCAACCCCAAAGGGCAGTTCACCTCTCCGCGCCCCGGGCATCCCACCCCTGATCGCCGGCTTCATCGCGACCGGTGCGGTGTTCGGCGCGATGGAGGTAGCGACGCTCGCCTACGCGGACGCGGCGGGCCACCGCACGGCGGGCGGCGCGGTGCTGGCCCTCCAGGCGGCCGGCTCCTGCGCGGCGGGCCTGCTGTACGGCAGGCTGAAACCGGCGGGCTCACCACAACACCGCCTGCGGTGGTGCCTGTTGGCGATGAGCACCCTGATGTCCCTGCCCCTGCTGGCGGCAAGCACGCTGGACTCCCTCCCCGCACTGGCGACGGCCCTACTGCCGGCAGGCATGGCAACGGCCCCCACCATGATCACCGCAATGACGCTCGTCCAACACCGCACCCCCGAGGGCAGGTTGAACGAAGGCATGAGCCTGGCGGTGACGGGCTTGCTACTGGGAATCGCGTGCGGCTCGGCGGCAGCGGGCTGGACAACGGACCATGCCTCACCAACGGCGGCATTCTGGCTGCCAGTTGCGGCAGCAACAAGCGCCCTGCTGGTTGGAGTTCAGGGCAGGACAACCCCTTAGGGGCGCGGGGAACTGCGCGACCAGCCCCCACCGGACCCGCACCCACCCACAAACCCATCGAACCGCTTGCCCCAATCCCTGCCGCACCCATTGACGCCCTCACAGCCCCTACATACCTTCCTTCATCGAAGCGCTTCGACACTCCTCGTCGAATCGATTCGATCCCCTCCGACTCCCCTGGAGGCACTGGATGCTGACGACACAACGGCGAGCAACGACAGCCGCACTGATCCTCACCGGATCCCTGCTCCTCACCTCCTGCGGCGGCTCCGACAGCAACTCCTCGGACAGCAAAACCCTCAAGCTCTGGCACTACGAGGGCCCCGACAGCGCGATGGGCGTGGCCTGGAACGAGGCCATCAAGGAGTTCGAGGCCCAACACCCGGGCGTCAAGGTGAAGTTCGAGGAAAAGGGCTTCGAGCAGATCCAGAAGACGGCGCCCATGGTCCTCAACTCCTCCGACGCCCCGGACATCATGGAGTACAACAAGGGCAACGCGACGGCAGGCCTGCTCTCGAAACAAGGCCTGCTCACAGACCTCACCGCCGAGGCGAAGAAACGCGGCTGGGACAAGAAGATCCCGGCGAGCGTAGGCACGACAGACGTCTACAACACCGACGGAGTGATGGGCTCCGGCAAGTGGTACGGCGTCACCGACTACGGCGAGTACACGATGGTCTACTACAACAAGGCCCTCTTCAAGAAGTACAAGATCGCCGAACCGAAGACGTTCGACGAACTGACCGCCGCCCTGGGCGAGTTCAAGGCGAAGGGCATCACCCCCCTCGCCAACGCCGGCGCCGAGTACGTGGCCCAGCAGTACCTCTACCAACTGGCCCTCTCGAAGGCCGACCGCGCCTGGGTCGACAAGTACGAGCTGTACAAGGGCAAGACGGACTTCCACGACCCGGCCTGGACGTACGCGGCGACCACCTTCGCCGACTGGGTGAAGAAGGGCTACATCGCCAAGACCTCCAGCGGCACCAAGGCCGAGGACGCCGGCGTCTCCTGGATCCAGGGCAAGGCCCCGATCCTCTTCTCCGGCAGCTGGTGGTACGGCCGCTTCCAGACGGAGGCCAAGTTCGACTGGGACACGACGCTTTGGCCCGGCTCGAACCTCACCCTCGGCTCCGGCGGCAACATCTGGGTCGTCCCCAAGGGCGCCAAGAACAAGCAACTCGCCTACGACTTCATCGACATCACCCTGTCGAAGAAGATCCAGAACCTGATGGGCAACAAGGGCGGCATCCCGGTCGCGGCCGACACCTCCGCGATCACCGACCCCAAGTCCAAGGAACTCATCGCCAACTTCAACACCGTCTCCGCCCGTGACGGCCTGGCCTTCTACCCGGACTGGCCGGTCCCCGGCTTCTACGACGTCCTCGTCTCCGAGACCCAGAAGCTGATCACGAACAGCGAGAAGCCGGACGCCTATCTCAGCAACCTGCAGAAGGCGTACGACAAGGGCGTCCCGTCGACATGACGGTCGCCGTCGAGAAGGGCGCGCGGGCCACCCGCAGGAACCGGCACCCCGGCCCGCGCAACCCTCACAGCCCCCACCCCCGCAACTCCTACGCCCTCTTCCTCCTCCCCGGTGCCCTCGCCGCCCTCGCCGTGATCGTCATCCCCTTCCTGATGAACACGGCTGTGAGCTTCACGAGTTGGCAGGGCGTCGGCGACCCCAAGTGGACCGGCCTCGCCAACTACCGTGACCTGCTGGACGATGCGGAGTTCTGGGCGTCGTTCCGCCACAGCCTGTTCATGGTCGTGGCAATGGCAGCCGTACCCACGATCGTCGGACTCGTCCTGGCCGCCGCCCTGTTCGACTACATAGCCAAACACTTCGGCACCCGCATCGCCGCGATCCTCCGCGCCTGCTTCTACCTCCCCCAGGTGCTCCCGATCGCGGTGGCCGGCATCGTCTGGAGCTGGATCCTCGCCCCCGACAACGGTTCACTCAACGCCCTTTTGAAAGCAGTCGGGTTGGGCTCCTGGCAGCAGGACTGGCTCGGCGACCCCGACATCGCGCTCTACAGCGTCATGGGCGTCATGGTCTGGGTCCAACTCGGCTTCCCGCTCGTGGTGTTCATGGCCGGCCTGCAACGCGTGGACCCGCAGCTCTACGAGGCGGCCGAGCTGGACGGCGCCGGCTGGTGGCGCCGCTTCTGGCACATCACGCTGCCGCAGATCCGCCCGGAGATCTACGTCGTCCTCACCTGGTGCACGATCGCCGCGCTCAAGGTGTTCGGCGCGGTGTACGTCCTCACGAAGGGCGGCCCGGGCGGCGCGACCGACGTCCCGTCCTACTTCTCCTTCACCACGTTCTTCGAGAAGACCCAGGTCGGCTACGGAGCCGCGATATCAACGGTGTTGACGGTGATCATCCTGGTGCTCTCCATCGCCTTCCTGAAACTCCAGACCCGCGCGGAGGACGCCGAGGAAGGGGCCCGAACATGACGACCGCCCTGCGCCGCTACCCCGTACTGATCGCCCTGTGCCTCGCGGCCCTCTTCATGGTCGTGCCGTTCCTGATCGTCGTCGTCAACGCCGTGAAGTCACCGGCCGAGTACTCGGAACACGGCCCTCTGAGCCTCCCCAACGGCGTCTACCTGGACGGCCTCAAGGACTTCTGGCAGCGCGTCGACTACGGCCAGAAACTCTTCAACTCGGCCCTGATCAGCGGCTCGGTGGCCCTCCTCGCCGCCGCCCTCTCCGTCCTCAACGCGTACGCGATCGGCATCGGCCGTATCCGGGGCCGTACTTGGGTCCTGGCCTTCTTCGTCCTCGCCAACATGCTGCCGCAGGAGGCGCTGGTCTACCCGATCTACTACCTGAGCAAGCAAGTCGGCCTGTACGACACGAGGTTGAGCGTCATCATCGTCTTCACGGTGATCCAGGCGGCGTTCGGCACGTATCTCCTCTCCTCCGTGCTGGGCCAGTTCCCGCGCGAGATCCTCGAAGCGGCCCGGATCGACGGCGCCAACAAGTGGCAGGTGCTGTGGCGGATCGTGGTCCCGGTCAGCCGCCCCACGATCGGCGTCCTGCTGGTCTTCTTCTTCATCTGGACCTGGAACGAGTTCCTGCTCCCCCTGGTCATGCTGATCTCCAACGACAACCAGACCGTGTCGGTGGCCCTCGGCGTCCTCCAGGGCCAGCGCCTGATGGACGCCACGATGACCAACGCGGCTGCCCTGCTCGGTGTGTTGCCCGCCATCGTCTTCTTCCTCGTCTTCCAGCGGACCCTCACACGCGGCATCGCCGTGGGTGCCGTCAAGTAGTAAGGGGACCCCCACATGAAGTTCACCGACGGCTACTGGCTGCTGCGCGAGGGCGTCACCGCCGCCCACCCGGTCGAGGTCCTCGATGTCACCGCTCCTGGGGGTACCCCCTCCGGGGGAGGTTCGTTGGAGATCCACGCCCCGACCATGCCGATCCGCCACCGCGGCGACCTGCTGAAGGGACCGGTCGTGACGATCAGCGCCCACGCCCCGATGCCCGACGTCATCGGCGTCACCTTCACCCACTTCGAGGGCGAACAGCCGCGCGGCCCCCAATTCGACGTGCGGACAGAGGAGTTCGCGATTCATACGTCCTACGACGACGAGCACGCGACCCTCACCTCCGGCGCGCTCTCGGTCAGGGTGGCCCGCACCGGCCCCTGGCACGTCGACTTCCTCGCCCACGGCCGCACCCTCACCAGCAGCGGCCCCAAGGGCATGGGCATCATGCGCGACGCGACCGGCGCCCACTACCTCCGCGAGCAGCTCGGGCTCCAAGTGGGCACCTCGGTCTACGGACTTGGCGAACGCTTCGGCCCGCTCGTCAAGAACGGCCAGGTCGTCGACATGTGGAACGCCGACGGCGGCACCGCCACCGAACAGGCCTACAAGAACGTCCCCTTCTACCTGACCGACGCGGGCTACGGCGTCTTCGTCGACCACCCCGGCCGGGTCTCCTTCGAGGTCGGCTCGGAGGCGGTGTCCCGGGTCCAGTTCAGCGTGGAGAGCCAGCAGTTGACGTACTACGTCATCTACGGCCCCACCCCCAAGGACATCCTCCGCAAGTACACCGCCCTCACCGGCCGCCCGGTCCTCCCGCCCGCCTGGTCGTTCGGCCTGTGGCTGTCGACGTCCTTCACCACCTCCTACGACGAGGAGACGGTGACGTCGTTCATCGAGGGCATGCGGGAGCGCGAACTCCCGCTCTCCGTCTTCCACTTCGACTGCTTCTGGATGCGCGAGTTCAACTGGTGCGACTTCCAGTGGGACCCGAGGGTCTTCCCCGACCCGGAGGGCATGCTCACCCGGCTCAAGTCCAAAGGCCTCCACATCAGCGTCTGGATCAACCCGTACATCGCCCAGCGCTCCCCACTCTTCGCCGAGGGCAAGGCACTTGGGCACCTCCTCCGCCGACCGGACGGCAGCGTCTGGCAGTGGGACCTGTGGCAACCGGGCATGGCCCTGGTCGACTTCACCAGCCCGGCCGCCCGCGACTGGTACGCCGGAAAGCTGGAGGCACTCCTCGCGCAGGGCGTCGACTGCTTCAAGACCGACTTCGGCGAGCGCGTCCCGGTCGACGTGGCCTACGCGGACGGCGCCGACCCCGAGCGGATGCACAACTACTACACCTACCTCTACAACCGCACCGTCTTCGACGTCCTGCGCAAACACCGGGGCGAGGGAGAGGCCGTCGTCTTCGCCCGCTCGGCCACAACCGGCAGCCAGAAGTACCCCGTTCACTGGGGCGGCGACTGCGAGGCGACGTACGAGTCGATGGCCGAGTCCCTGCGCGGCGGGCTCTCCCTCGGCCTGTCCGGCTTCGGCTACTGGAGCCACGACATCGGCGGCTTCGAGGGCACCCCGACCCCCGCACTCTTCAAACGCTGGCTGGCCTTCGGCCTGTTGTCCTCCCACAGCCGCCTGCACGGCAGCTCGTCGTACCGCGTCCCGTGGCTCTTCGACGAGGAATCCGTGGACGTACTACGGCAGTTCACCCGCCTGAAGCTGAGCCTCATGCCGTACCTCTACGAGACCGCGCGCACCGCCTCCGCCGAGGGCGTGCCGATGATGCGCGCGATGGTCCTCGAATTCCCGGACGACCCCGGCTGCGCGCACCTGGAACGGCAGTACATGCTCGGCCCGGATCTCCTGGTCGCGCCGGTGTTCAGCGACGACGGGGACGTCTCGTACTACGTCCCCGAGGGCACCTGGACCCACTACCTCACCGGCCGCACGGTCACCGGACCGCGCTGGGTGCGCGAGAAGCACGGCTTCGACAGCGTGCCGCTCCTGGTCCGGCCGGGCGCGGTGATCCCGGTGGGCGCGGTGTCCGACCGGCCCGACTACGACTACACGGACGGCGTCACCCTGCGGGCGTACGACCTGGGGCGGGGCGCGCAGGTGACGGTGTCGGTCGGTGAGGTGGCCTTCACCGTCGTACGGGAAGGGGACACGCTCCGGGCGTCCTGCAGTGATCCGTCCATCTCGTGGGCGCTGGCCGCCGGTTCGCGGTCGAAGTCGGGCAGCGGGTTCCTGACCCTGGAGCTGGGCTGATGGTGAAGATCACGGACGTGGCCCGGCACGCCGGCGTCTCCCCCAGCACCGTGTCGTACGCCCTGAGCGGCAAGCGCCCGATCTCCGAGGAGACCCGGCTGCGCGTCGAGGCGTCCATCCGCGAGCTGGGCTACCGGCCGCACGCCGGCGCCCGCGCCCTGGCCAGCAGCCGGTCCAACGTCCTGGCCCTGGTGATCCCCTTACGGACCGGCATCCACGTCCCGGTCGTCATGCAGTTCGCGGTGTCCGTGGTGACCACCGCCCGCCGCCACGACCACGACGTCCTGCTGCTCACCCAGGAGGAGGGCGAGGAGGGACTGCGGCGGGTCGCGGACACGGCACTCGTCGACGCGATGATCGTGATGGACGTCCAACTCGACGACCCCCGGCTGCCGTTGCTGCGTTCCCTGGACCGGCCGTCCGTGATGATCGGCTTCCCCGCCGAGGCGGACGGGCTGACCTGTATCGACCTCGACTTCAAGGCGGCCGGCGAGCTGTGCGTGGAACGGCTCGCGGGCCTCGGGCACCGGGTCGTCGCCCTCGTCGGCTCACCGCCCGAGGTGTACGTCCGCGGAACCGCCTTCGCCCAGCGGGTCGTTCAGGGCTTCACGGCCGCCGCCGACCGCAACCGGCTCGCCTCCTCCGTCCACCCCTGCGAGGCGGCACCGGGCGCCGCAGCTGCCGTAGCGGAGCAACTACTGCGTGAACAGCCCGCGTTGACCGGAGTCGTCGTCCACAACGAACCGCTCCTGGAACCCCTCATCGACGTCTTCGAGCACCTCGGACTGCGCGTCCCCGGCGATCTGTCGATCACCGCGATCTGCCCTGACGAACTCGCCGAGTCCGTACGGGTCCCGGTCACGTCGGTCGCGCTGCCGACCGCTGAACTCGGTTCCAGGGCCGTCGAGTTGCTGATGCGGAAACTGGGCGGCAAGACCGTTCCCGACGCGACGCTCCTGTCCCCCCGGCTGACGGAACGCGCGAGCACGGCACCGCGCGACGCGCCCTGAGGTCTCCGATTTCCGTAATGCCCGCATGCAAGGCCCTACTTGAGGAGCCGCGACATGAAAGGCAAGAGAAGAAGACACAGCACGAGAAGACACAGAACCACGCTCGTCGTCGCCTTCGCCCTGATCGCCGGCCTGGGAGCGACGGTCCCGGCGACGGCCGACACCCCGTACCCCTTCCGCGACCCGACTCTCCCGGTGGCCAAGCGCGTTGACGACCTCCTCGGCCGCCTGACCCTCGACGAGAAGATCTCCCTCCTCCACCAGTACGAGCCCGCGATCCCCCGCCTCGGCATCCAGTCCTTCCGCACCGGCACCGAGGCCCTGCACGGCGTCGCCTGGCTCGGCAAGGCCACCGTCTTCCCGCAGGCCATCGGACTCGCCTCGACCTGGGACCCGGCGCTGATGCGGCAGGTCGGTTCGGCGGTCGGCGACGAGGCCCGCGGCTTCCAGCAACAGCGCCCGGACGGCTGGGGGTTGAACCTCTGGGCCCCGGTGGTGAACCTCCTCCGCGACCCGCGCTGGGGCCGCAACGAGGAGGGCTACAGCGAGGACCCGGAACTCACCGGCGCCCTCTCGACGGCCTACGGCGAGGGCCTGACCGGCGGCGACCCGAACCACCTCAAGACGGCCCCCACCCTCAAGCACTACCTCGCCTACAACAACGAGGCCGACCGCGCGACCACGTCCTCCGATCTCCGCCCCCGGGTGGAGAAGGAGTACGACGAGGCGGCCTTCAAACCGGCGATCGAGGCGGACGCGGCCACGGGCGTGATGACGTCGTACAACCTGGTCAACGGCCGCCCCAGCACGGTGAATCCGGACCTGAACGACGTCGTACGCAAGTGGACCGACCAGAGCCTGCTGAACGTCACCGACGCCTTCGCCCCGGGCAACCTCGTCACTCCCCAGCAGTACTACCCCACGATCGCGGAGGGCGACGCGGCGGCGTTGAAGTCCGGCATCGACAGCTTCACGGACAACAGCGCGGACCCGGGCCCGACGACAACGGCCATCAACTCAGCGCTCCAGCAAGGCCTGTTGAAACCCTCGGACATCGACACGGCCGTCTCCCACATCCTCTCCGTCCGCGTCCGACTCGGTGAGTTCGACCCGGGCGGCGGCAAGTACGGCTCGATCGACGCGTCGGTCATCAACAGCCCGGCGCATCAGCGGTTGGCGCGCAAGGCGGCGGCCGAGGGAATGGTGCTGCTCAAAAGAAATGTGACACTTCCGCTGAAAGTGTCACAGAAAAACGTAGCAGTGGTCGGCCCCCTCGCCGACACCCTCTACACCGACTGGTACTCGGGCACCCTCCCCTACGCCGTCACCCCCACACAGGGCATCGCCACGAAACTCGGCACCGGTGTCACGACCAGCGAGGGCGTGGACCGCATCGCCCTGCGCGACACGGCGACCGGCAAGTACGTCACGGCAGGCACCAGCGACACAGGCGCCCCCTTGCGGGAGACCGCGAACACCCCCACAGCAACTGCCCAGTTCGACGCGTTCGACTGGGGCTCCGGCATCGTGACCCTGCGCTCGGCCGCCAACGGCAAATACGTCGGCTACAACTGGTCCAACTTCGTCAACGACCAGACGCAGCCCAATGGTTGGTACGTCCAGCAGCAGTTCAAGCTGGAACAGCAGGACGACGGAACGTACTTGATGAAGTACGCGGGCTACGAGACGTCGGAGTCCTGGTGGTCGAGCCCCCTCTACCTCGGCCCGACCGACACGAACGGCACCCTCGGCCTGGTCCCCAAGGACCAGGCCGCGCACTACGCGAAGGACGTGGTCCGCAGCGGAGTCGCCGACGCGGTGGCAGCGGTCAAGGGCAAGGACACGGCGGTCGTCGTCATCGGCTCCATGCCGTCGATCAACGGCCGCGAGGCCCACGACCGCAGCGACATGGCCCTGGCCCCGGCCCAGGAGGCCCTGGTCAAGGCGGTCCACGCGGCCAACCCGAAGACGGTGGTGGTGGTCGAGAACAGCTACCCCACCACGCTGGGCGCGTTGCGGAAGGAAGTCCCGGCCCTCCTCTGGACCTCCCACGCGGGCCAGGAAACGGGCAACGCCCTCGCCGACGTCCTCTACGGCGACGTCAACCCGTCCGGCCGCCTCACCCAGACCTGGTACCGCTCGGAGTCGGACCTCCCGTCGATCCTCGACTACGACATCATCAAGTCCGACCGCACGTACGAGTACTTCCAGGGCACCCCGCTCTACCCCTTCGGCTACGGCCTCTCGTACACGACCTTCCGCTACGGCGCCCTGAAGCCCGTCCCCGGCGGCTACGAGATCCCGGTGACGAACACGGGAACGCGGTCGGGCGACGAGGTCGTACAGCTCTACACTCACCAGCGAACGTCCCGCGACAAAGAACCCCTGAAGCAATTGAAAGCCTTCCAGCGGGTTTCCTTGAAACCGGGCGAGACAAAAACGGTCCGCCTGGAAATCCAGCGGAAAGACCTCGCGCACTGGGACGTCACCCGCTCGAAATGGGCGGTGGAAAGCGGCACGTACGACGTCATGGCCGGAGCGTCGTCGGCGGACATCCGCGCCCGTACGACCTGGCGCGTCCACGGGGAGACCATTCCACCCCGGAACCTGTCCCGAACGACCCGCGCCGAGAACTTCGACGACTACTCCGGCATTCACCTCGTGGACGAGTCGAAGGCGAGCGGTACGGCGGTGGGCGCGGCTGCGGACGGGGCGTGGCTGAAGTTCGCGGACACGCAACTGGGTGCGGGGGCAGGGAAGTTCACGGCCCGGGTGGCGGGTACGGGTGCCGGCACGGTCGAGGTCCGGCTCGGCTCTCCGACCGGCAGGCTCGTCGGTACGGCACACGCGGGCGGGACGGCGTCGTCGTACGACTATGAGACGGTGACCGCCGGCCTGTCGGGTGCGGCGAAGGGTCGTACGGACGTGTATCTGGTCCTGAGCAATGGGTTGCGAATGGCGGCCTTCACTGTCCGGTGACAGGAAAAAGCCCCCGCTGCCGAAGCAGCGGGGGCTTTGCCGTTGTGCTCAATTACAAACATGGGATGAGTGGAGATGGCGGGAATCGAACCCGCGTCCACCGGTGCAGAATCAGGGCTTCTCCGTGTGCAGTTCGCTGTGATTTTCTCGGCCCCGGTGATCACGCGAACAAGTCGCCGACGGGCCCAGTCACTGTTTGATTTCCCATCGAACCCCGTGACCGGGCTCGATGGTTTAGTTCCCTAGATTATGCCAGGGTCCGGGTCGGGAACACTCCCGGGCTGACACCCTTTTAGGGTCCTTCAGTCGCTGTTATTAGGCAGCGAGGGCGAAGGACTGGGAATCGCTCTTGGAATTGGCGATTATTGGTTGCGACATATGGTTAACGAGATCATTGCCGCTTCCTCGACACGCTTCACCTGCTTCGACATCCGCTGTCGAAACCGATCATCCCCATGTTGTTTTTTCAAACCGCTACACACCCGCTGTGGGGTGCAGTAGCCATCGTACGTGACCAACGCTCGGCGATGCCACCGTATTCCTGGTGGCTACTCGCCGCGCTGCTTCCGCTTCGCCGCCGCGATCGCGCGGTCCGACTCCCGGCGGTCCTGCTTCTCGCGCAGGGTCTGCCGCTTGTCGTACTCCTTCTTGCCTCGGGCGAGGGCGATCTCGGCCTTGGCCCGGCCGTTGCTGAAGTACAGGGCGAGGGGCACGATCGTGTGGCCCGTCTCCTGGATCTTGGACTCCAGCTTGTCGATCTCCTCGCGGTGCAGCAGCAGCTTGCGCTTGCGGCGCACGGAGTGGTTGGTCCAGGTGCCCTGGTGGTACTCGGGGATGTGGGCGTTGTGCAGCCACGCCTCGCCCCCGTCGATCTGGACGAAGCCGTCGGTCAGCGAGGTCCGGCCCTCGCGCAGCGACTTGACCTCGGTGCCGGAGAGGACGATCCCGGCCTCGTAGGTGTCGATGATCGCGTAGTCGTGCCGGGCCTTCTTGTTCTGGGCGACGATCTTGCGCTTGCCGCCCTTCTCGCCGTCCCTGGCCTTGCCTGCGGCAGCCCCACCGCCCTGCTTGGGCTGGGACTCCTTGGGTACGTACATTCCCTTGCTCATAGTGCTGCCCATTTTCGCACTACAGGGGGGTCCGAGGGAAAGGCGATTACAGACGGGCGCCGGAAACGCCTACGACGCGTCCCCGAGCCCGCTCAACACCGTCTCGGCGCGCTCCACGGCGGCCTGTCCCTGTGCGGTGACGTCGAGGTCGGGGGTGATGCCCCGGCCGTCGACGGTATGGCCGGAGGGGGTGCGGTAGTGGCCGACGGTCAGTTCGGCGACGACGCCGTCGGGAAGTTTGCTCGGCATCTGGACCGAGCCCTTGCCGAAGGTCCTGGAGCCCACGACGACCGCACGGCCGCGGTCCTGGAGGGCGCCGGTGAGCATCTCGGCGGCGCTCATCGTGCCGCCGTCGACCAGCGCGACCAGGGGTCTGGTGGTGTCGCCGCCGGTGGCCGCGTGCAGGGCGCACTGCCAGCCGTCGACGTCGTACGTGGCGACGAGGCCGCCGTCGAGGAAGGCGGAGGCGGTGGTGACGGCCTCGGTGACCAGTCCGCCGGAGTTGCCGCGCAGGTCGAGGATGAACGCGGAGTCGGCGGGCGCCTGCCGTACGGCGGTGCGGACGAGGTCGCCGACGCCCTTGGTGAACGCGGCGATCTTGATGACGGTGACCTCACCGGCGAGCTTGCGGACGGTCACGGAGTCGGTGGAGAGGCGGGCGCGCCGTACGGTCTCGCTCCACGCGTGCGTGCCGCGTTCCAGGCCGAGGGTGACGGCGGTGCCGGCGGCGGCGTCCTGGGCGTCGCCCCGTAGTAAGGACACGACCTCGGTGACGGGCTGCCCGTCGACGTTCTCCCCGTCGACGCTGCGCAGCCGGTCGCCCTTGCGGACCCCGGCGGTGGCGGCGGGCGACCCGGACTGCACACGGGTCACCTCGATCCGGCCGTCCCGCTCCCGGCGGGCCCAGAGCCCGACGCCGGTGTACTGGCCGTCGAGGGCCTCCTCGAACTCCTCGTACTCCCCTTGGGAGTACACGGCACCCCACCGGTCCCCGCTGCGGCTGACGGCACGCTCGGCGGCCTCCATGGGCGACTTGCCGTCGGCCTTGGCCTCGGCGGCGGCCTTCGCGACCTCTTCGGTACGTCCGAGGTGCGCCGAACGCGCCGTACCGGAAGCCGATTTCCGGTCGGCCCGCCCGGGTTCGTCGAACGACCCGGCCGCCGCACCGGCCACCAGCACACTCGCGAACACCAATGTCAGGGCGGCCCCGCGGCGGATGCGGCGGGGCTGACAGAACAGGTCACGACCTGACATGGCGGTGAGTCTAGGACAACGCGAAGGACCGCACGGGCGGTTGCCCGTACGGCCGTCGTGGCATGCGTCACCGAGGCGCCTGGGGCGGGGCGCTGTGAAATCGCCCGGAAGTGATCAGACGTACGGGCATTCGCTCGTCGGTATGAAGCGGACGGGATGCGGCCCAGGTGTTCGAGCATCGTGCGTACGGTCTGCCGTGAACGGGGGTGAGGACTTGAACGGGGGTGAGGACTTGGTCGCAACGCGGGATGCCGCCCGGGTCGGGCGTGCCCGGTTCACGTACCGGTTGCGGGTCTCATCCACCGCCCGCGGGGCGCTGTTGGCCGAGTGGGGGCGCTGCCGGTGGGTGTGGAACGAGTGCGTCGCCCGTTCCAAGAGGGCGTTCCGGAATGGGGAGTTGTGCGGTCCAGGTCGTCTGGACAAGATGCTGACAGCGAGCCGCGCGGTCACGCCGTGGCTGGCCGAGGGCGCATCCGTCCCGCAGCAGCAAGTGATCCGCGACTTCGGCACCTCCCGTGCGAAGGCCCTGAAGGACATCGAGGAACGCCTGTCGGCGACGCGACGGGCGGGAATGCCCGGCTACAAGAAGAAGCACGACAGCCGTCCGAGTCTGAGCTGCACACGGCGCGGTTTCCGGTTGAGGGACGGGCGGCTGCACTTGGCAGGCGGGGTCGTCCTGACCGTGGTGTGGTCGCGTCACCTGCCCGCCGAACCCTCGTCGGTGCGCGTGTACCGGGAGAGTGCCGGCGACCGGTACGCCTCCTTCGTCGTCCCCGCCGAGATCGCGCCGCTGCCCGCGACCGGCCGGGTGCTCGGCGTGGACTGGGGTGTGCGGGAGATCGCGACCACCACCTCGGACGCCCACGACCTCCCGCATCCCGGACACGGCAGGAAAGCGAAGCCGTCGCGGTACGACCGGATGATGGCCCGCCGCAGGCCGAAGCGGGGTCAGGCTGCGTCCAAGGGCTACCAGGAGGCCAAGAAGTGGCGCGCCAGGACGTACCGGAAGATCGCGCGGCAACGGCAGGACACCGCACACAAGTGGGCCAAGAAGGTCGTGCGGGATCATGACGCGATCGCGGTGGAGGACTTCAGGCCGAAGTTCCTCGCGAAGACGTCCATGGCACGCAAGGCGGCGGACGCCGCGATCGGAGCGACGAAGACGGCCCTGATCGAGATGGGGCGCAAGCACGCGCGGGAGGTACGCCTGGTGCATCCCGCGCACACCACCATGGACTGCGGCCGGTGTGGAGCGAGAACCAAGCACGCCCTCCCGCTGTCGGAACGTACCTACACCTGCACCACGTGCGGAATGGTGTCCCCCAGGGACAAGAACTCCGCGCGCGTGATGCTGGTCCGGGCTGGTCTGAACCCGGCTGGTGTCGAAGGCACAAGACCTCCTGGAGCACTGCTCCAGGAGGCGGCCTGAGCCAGGAATCCCCTCCCCCGCAGGGGAGGGGAGCTGTCAAACCTTCAGGTACTTGCGCAGCGCGAAGAACGCCGCGAGCGCGGGCATCAGGAGGCTCGTCGCGAGGATGAGCGGGAGCTTCGTCAGGACGGCGTCCCAGCCGATGAAGTTGATCAGATTCAGCTTGTGGGACAGGTCCAGGCCGTGGTCGATGATGAAGTACCGGCCGACCACCAGGAATCCGCAGGCGACCGTGCCGCCGATGAGGCCGGCGACCGCGGCCTCCATGATGAACGGGGCCTGGATGTAGAAGCCGGAGGCGCCGACCAGGCGCATGATGCCGGTCTCGCGGCGGCGGCTGAACGCCGAGACGCGCACCGTGTTGACGATCAGCATCAGGGCGACGACCAGCATCAGGGCCATGACCGCGCGGGCGGCCCAGTTCATGCCGTTCAGGAGGCCGAAGAGGTTGTCCAGGATGCCCTTCTGGTCCTGCACCGACTGGACGCCGCCGCGGCCGTCGAAAGCCGTCGCGATGACCTGGTACTTCTCCGGGTCCTTGAGCTTGATGCGGTACGACTCCTGCATCTGGTCCGGTGTGAGCGAACTGGCCAGCGGGGAGTCGCCGAACTGCTGCTTGTAGTGCTTGTACGCCTCGTCCTGGGACTCGAACACGACCTTCTGGACGACGGCCATCTTGTCGAGGTCGGAGACGATCGACTTCTTCTGGTCGTCGGTCACCGCGCCCTTGGCGCAGTTGGGGTCGGACTCGGCGTCGCTCTTGTTGCAGAGGAAGATCGAGACGTTGACCTTGTCGTACCAGTAGCCCTTCATCGTGGTCACCTGGTCGCTCATCAGGAGCGAGCCGCCGAAGAGGGCCAGGGACAGGGCTACGGAGACGACGACCGCGAAGGTCATCGTCAGGTTGCGGCGGAGACCGACACCGATCTCGGAGAGTACGAACTGGGCGCGCATGGCGGCTTCTTCAGGCCTTTCCGTGGACGGACATCAGACGGCGGTCGGTCGGCTGTCAGTGCTGGTAGCCGTAGACGCCACGCGCCTGGTCACGGACGAGGCGGCCGCCCTCCAGCTCGATGACGCGCTTGCGCATCTGGTCCACGATGTTCTGGTCGTGCGTCGCCATCACCACAGTGGTGCCCGTCCGGTTGATCCGGTCGAGCAGCTTCATGATGCCGACGGAGGTCTGCGGGTCGAGGTTGCCGGTCGGCTCGTCCGCGATGAGGAGCTTGGGGCGGTTCACGAAGGCTCTCGCGATGGCCACGCGCTGCTGCTCACCGCCGGAGAGTTCACCCGGCCTGCGGTCCTCCTTGCCGCCGAGCCCGACGAGGTCGAGCACCTGCGGCACCGACTTGCGGATCTCGCCCTTGGACTTGCCGATGACCTCCTGCGCGAAGGCCACGTTCTCGGCGACCGTCTTGTTCGGCAGCAGGCGGAAGTCCTGGAAGACGGTCCCCAGCTGGCGGCGCATCTGCGGCACCTTCCAGTTGGAGATGCGGGCGAGGTCCTTGCCCAGCACGTGCACCTGGCCCTGACTGCACCGCTCCTCGCGGAGGACCAGCCTCAGGAAGGTGGACTTTCCGGAGCCGGAGGACCCCACGAGGAACACGAACTCGCCCTTCTCCACTTCCAGGGAGACGTCCCTGAGGGCGGGGCGGGTCTGCTTGGGGTAGACCTTGGAGACACTGTCGAATCGGATCACGGGTGCACCACGGGTAGCCGGGGGTAGGTGAGCGTGACCATACGCGACCCGGGTGTGCCCGCGCAGTCGGCGTCCGGGGTTGTGCGAGGCTTGCACGTTTTGTCGCCGATTTGAAGGGCTGGAACGCACAAGGTCGGGGCAGGATAAGGCGAGCCGCGCCGAATCCCGCGGAACCTGGCACAGTGGAGGGGAACGTTCGGGAACGTTCTCGTATCCCGCGGCGTTGTGTCTGTGATAGCCGGTGCAAGGAGGGCGAGCGCATGACGTACGACCGGTTGGTGTGCGCGAACTGCGCGGCGCCCGTGAACGAGGGCCGCTGTCCCGTCTGCCGCGCGAGCCGCGAGCGGCTGCAGCAGGAGAACAACCCGTGGGGCAATCTGAACCCCATGGCGCTGATCGCCCTGCTCGCGGTGTTGATCGCGGCGCTGGCGCTGGTGGCGCACCAGACCGCGTAAGCGGCCTGTCACCGCGTGGGCGGCCTGTACAAGGACATGCAGAAGGGCCCGGAGCGACACGCTCCGGGCCCTTCGTCGTACGACGTGCGCACGGTCCGTACAGGGACGGCTACCGTCAGGCGATCGTGCCGCCGCGGTTGCTGCTCCCGAGGCGCGGGAGCACGCGGAAGGCGATGCCGCCGGCGATCATCGTCGCGGCGCCGAGCAGCAGGAACGTGGTCTGGCCGGCACCGGTCTCGGCGAGCTCACCGCCCTTGCCCTGGGCCGACGTGTCGGAACCGGTGTCGGTGAGCGCGGAGGTGCCCGCCTCCTGGGCGGAGGAGCCGCCGTCGGGGTCGGCGTTGTTGCCGCCGGTGGAGCCGGAGCCGCTGGTGCTGCCGTCCGACGGGGTGTCGGTGGGCTCGTCCGTCGGCTCGGTGGGGTTGCCGGTGGGCTCGGTCGGCTCGTCGCTCGGCGGCGTCGAGACCGGAGGCGTCGGGGTGGGCGGCTGGGAGGTCGGCGGCTGAGAGGTCGGCGGCTCGCTCGTCGGCGAGTTCGGAGCGGTCGGGAGACTGGTGTCGGTCGGGGTCGGGGTGCCGGTCCCGTCGCCGGGCGCGTCATCGGTGGTGGTGCTGGCGCTCAGCGTCACGCCCAGGTCGAGCGCCGATGCGGCACCCGCGGCGGTCAGCGAGGCACCGGCGGCGATGATCGCGCCGGCCGCTATGCGCGCGACACGGATCCGCGTCTTCTTGGTCATCAGGTTGCTACCCCCAGTAGCTCGTCATCAGAGTGGCGCGTCGGTGCCCGGGGCCGTGATCGACGGGGGTGGCGGCTGGCGAAAGCTGAGATCCCCCGGTTCACATGCGCCCCGCAGACACGCATGCCACGCTTCAGCCTTCCCAGTTTTCACAGCAACGTCAAGGCCGTTGCGAGCGCAATGTCCACCTACGGGTTCTTTGCTGGGGGATGGAACCTGTGAGTGTGATGCAAAACCCAGACATCCGGATACACGAATGGCAACTGCCGCCCGGTGGGCGGCAGTTGCCATGTCGACAAAGTAACCCTTGAAGCTACTTCTCCTGCTGCTTGCGCCAGCGAATTCCGGCCTCCAGGAAGCCGTCGATCTCGCCGTTGAACACAGCCTCGGGGTTACCGACCTCGTACTCGGTGCGCAGGTCCTTGACCATTTGGTACGGGTGCAGGACGTACGAACGCATCTGGTTGCCCCAGGAGTTGCCGCCGTCGCCCTTGAGGGCGTCCATCCGGGCCTGCTCCTCCTGACGGCGGCGCTCCAGCAGCTTGGCCTGGAGCACGTTCATCGCGCTGGCCTTGTTCTGGATCTGCGAGCGCTCGTTCTGGCAGGAGACGACGATGCCGGTGGGGAGGTGGGTCAGGCGCACCGCGGAGTCGGTGGTGTTGACGCCCTGGCCGCCGGGGCCCGAGGAGCGGTACACGTCGACGCGCAGCTCGGACTCGTCGATCTCCAAGTGGTCGGTCTGCTCGACGACCGGGAGGATCTCGACACCGGCGAAGGAGGTCTGACGGCGCCCCTGGTTGTCGAACGGCGAGATCCGCACCAGCCGGTGGGTGCCCTGCTCGACGGAGAGCGTTCCGTAGGCGTACGGCACGTGCACGGCGAAGGTGGTCGACTTGATGCCGGCCTCTTCGGCGTACGACGTCTCGTAGAGCTCCGTCTTGTAGCCGTGGCGCTCGGCCCAGCGCAGGTACATGCGCTGGAGCTTCTCGGTGAAGTCGGAGGCGTCGACGCCGCCGGCCTCGGCGCGGATGGTGACGACGGCCTCGCGGGAGTCGTACTCGCCGGAGAGGAGGGTGCGGACCTCCATCTCGTCCAGTGCCTTCTTGACGGCGGTCAGTTCGTTCTCCGCCTCGGCGCGGGTGTCCGGGTCGTCCTCCTCCTCGGCCATCTCGAAGAGGACCGAGAGGTCGTCGATCCGGCTGCGCAGGGCCTCCGTCTTGCGGATCTCGGCCTGGAGGTGGCTCAGCTTGCTGGTGACCTTCTGCGCCGCCTCCGGGTCGTCCCACAGGGAGGGCGCTGCCGCCTGCTCCTCAAGGACGACGACTTCTGCCCTCAGCGTGTCCAGGTCCAGGACGGCCTCGATCGACTCCATGGTCGAGGAGAGGGACTTGAGCTCTTCGGATACATCGACGACTGCCACGCCTCCAGCGTAACGGCTCCGCCAAGCGGGGAGCGCCGGGCCTGAACCCGGCCCTCTCAAGCGCCGGTCCGCGTCACCCGGCCCGTCCGGCGTTCGAGGACGAGGCCGTTCAGGCCGACCGGGGGTCCAGAGGGCGGAGCCCCCTGGGACGGGACGGGCAGGGGCGGCGGGGGCGAGAACCCTTACGGCGAAGCCGGTGCCGAGTTCTTCGTGTCCGGGGAGTCCCCGCCGGAGTCGCCCGACGTCGCCGCCCACGTGCCGACCCCGACCGCCGCGACCAGCACCACGCCCGCCGCCGCCAGCGTCAGCCGCCGGCGGCGCGTGGCCGCCCGGTGCCGGGCCGAGCCGGGGCGCGGGGCGCCCGCCGGGCGCGGGGCGCGGGCCGTGCCGCGGGGGCCGCCCGCCAGTTCATCGGGGGCCGGGACCCGCATCGACGTGTGGGTGTCCCGGTTGGAGTCGGCGGGCTTGGCGCCCGGTACGAGGGGCACGGCGCCCCGGCGTACCCGCTCGCTGCGCGCGGGCGTGGCCGCCGGGGTCTCCTCCCGCTCCGCCTCCTCCTGCTCGGTGTCCGGCTCGTCGACGTCCAGCGGGGGCATGCCGGCCAGCAGGGGCAGTTGTTCGCGGAGGCGGGCGGCGAGTTCGGAGGCGCGGAGGCGGGAGGCCGGGGCCTTCGCCAGGCACTGGACCATCAGCTGCCACAGCTCGTCGGGGATCCCGGGCAGCGGTACGACGGTCTCGGTGACGTGCCGCCGTAGGACCGCGCCGGGGTGGCCGCCGCCGAACGGGGTGAATCCCGCGAGGAGTTCGTACAGGACGGTCGCCAGGGCGTAGATGTCGACGGCCGCGCGCGGGGGCAGGCCCTCGACGATCTCGGGGGCGAGGTAGTCGGGTGTGCCGATGATCTTCGTGGCGCGGGTGCGGCGCGGGGAGTCGATGAGTTTGGCGACCCCGAAGTCGGTCAGCAGGGCGGGGTGCGCGCCGCCGGGGCCGAGCGGGCCCTGCATGTCGAGGAGCACGTTCTCCGGTTTGACGTCCCGGTGGACGACGCCTGCCGCGTGGGCCGCCGCGAGTCCGTCCGCGATGTCGGCGACGATCGCGACCGCCGCCTCGGGGGAGAGCCGGCGTTCCCGGTCGAGGCGGGTGCGCAGATCCGTGCCCCGGACCAGGTCCATGACGAGGGCGAGGTCGTTGCCGTCGACGACCAGGTCCCGTACGGACACGATGTTCGGGTGCTCCAGGCCGAGCAGGGCCGTGCGCTCCTGCACGAAGCGTCCGACGAGTTCCTGGTCGGACGCGAGGTCCTCGCGCAGCAGCTTGACGGCGACGGGCCCCTCGGGTCCCTCGCCCAGCCACACCGTGCCGGCACTGCCCCGCCCCAGGATCTGGTTGGCGGTGTACCGGCTGCCGATCTTCCGTGCCAAGGCTGCTCCTACCGACGCGTGTGTCGCTAAAACTACGCGTCGGATGAGCCAACCTTCACCGCCGAGGCGGAAATCACCCACTGGGTGTCGACAAATCCCCAACCCGGCGTCCGACAAGGGCGATTCGGGGCTCAGTTGCCGACCGCGTGGAGGGTCAGTTGCCGGTCGCGGAACTCAGATCCTTGACCCAGCCGCTCACCTGTCCGGCGACATGGCTGATCTCGTGCCAGTAGCTCCTGCCCGTGCCGATCCAGTCCTGAAGCGGGGTCAGCTCCCAGACCAGCCAGCCCGCGACGAAGAGCAGGACGATCGTGAACAGGCAGCCCTTGAGGCAGCCCAGTCCGGGGATCTTCATCGGGTTGGCGCTGCGCTGCCGCGGCTGGCGGGGCTCGCGGGCGGGCTCCGGCTGCCGCTGGGGCTGCTGGCGGCTCGGCGGGGCGTACTGCTGCGGCTGGTGCTGCTGCGGATGGCCGTAGCCGCCGCCCTGCTGCTGCGGTTGCTGGCGCTGCGAGGGGCGCTGTTGCGGGCGCTGCTGGGCGGCCTGGCGGGGTTGCTGCGGCTGCTGCGCGCGGGAGACCTGGCGCTGGGGGCGGCGGCGCAGCGGGTCCTCGCCCGGGTCGAGGTAGGGCTGGAACTGGGTCTGTTCGTTGCGGTCGCGGGCCGCGCGGAGCTGGTTCTGCCAGGGGTGCGGCTGCTCGGGGCCGCCGCCGGACTGGTTCTGCTGGTTCTGCTGGCCGTACTGCCCTGCCTGGCTCTGCGGCATGACCGTGGTCGGGTCGGCCGCGCCGCGGTTCGGCATCACGGTGGTGGGGTCGGCGGCGCCCACCGGGCCGCTGGTGTGCGGGAGGACGCTGGTCGCCGCGTTCGGGTCGTAGGCGCCCGCGCCGTGCGACAGGACCTGCGTCGGGTCGGCGGCGCCGGGCACGCCCGGTACGGCGGCGGGGGCCGGGTCGGGGGCCAGCAGCCTGCCCACGTTCTCGGCGGCGGCGATCTGGGCGGCGTTCGCGTGCACGCCGACGCCCTCGGCGACGACGCGCAGGGCGCGGGCGAGGTTCTCGGCGCTGGGCCGCTCGTCCGGGTTCTTGCGCAGGCAGCGCTCGATGACCGTCCACAGCGGGTCGGGGACCGTCGAGGGGCGGCGCGGTTCGGCGCTCAGGTGCTGGTGGAGGACTTCGAGGGCGGAGCCGCCGGAGAACGGCGGGTGGCCGGTGACCAGCTCGTACATCAGGATGCCGGCGCCGTAGATGTCCACGGCGGAGGTCTGCGGGCGGCCCTCGGCGGACTCCGGCGCGATGTACGCGGGCGTGCCGACGAACTCCTGCGTGCGGGTCAGGCCCGGGGAGTCGGCGAGGCGGGCGATGCCGAAGTCGGTGAGCAGCGGGTACATCTGGCCGCCGCCCTGCTTGAGCAGGACGTTCGCCGGCTTCAGGTCGCGGTGGACGACGCCGTCGGCGTGGCTGGCGGCCAGCGCGTCGGCGATCTGCGCGGTGAGCAGGGCCGCGCCGACGGGGCTGAAGGGGCCGTTCTCGCGCAGGTAGTGGTGCAGGTCGGGGCCCTCGACGAGGTCCATGACGAGCGCCAGGAGATCACCCTCGACGACCAGGTCGCGGACCCGGACGATGTTCGGGTGGGTCAGGCGCAGCAGCACCGACCGCTCGCGCAGGAACCGCATCACGATGTCGGGATCGTTCGCGAGTTCTTCTTTGAGGACCTTGATCGCGACGGTCTCGCCGGGCTGTCCCTGGACGGCTGCCTCGGCGCCCGCGGTCTCACGCTGGCGGGCCCGCCAGACGGTGCCCGTGGCGCCGCGTCCGAGTGGCTCCTCCAGGAGGTACTTGCTGCCTACCGGCCGCACGTCTGCGCTCCCTGCTGCTTGCCTGTGTTCCGGTCCACTGTAGTGCCGCCCTTCTCGCGGCTACCTACGTAAGCATCGCCGTACATGTTCGAAGGAAAGACGCTCTCCCCGGTCTCCCGGTTGCCCCAATGGTCACCGAAGGCGGACATGACCGGTCTCACTCGATCACCGGTGCGGCACTGGTCAGGCACTTTTGGGGACAGAGCTGACCAATCAAGATCACTTGCCACCGGGCCCCGGGCGAGTTGTCAGTGGCAGGTGCGAGGATGCGTGCAGTACTGGCCGATTGCTCGCGCGGGGTGGGGGAAATTCCGTGTCCGGGCAGAAGGGACCGCTGACGGCGATGCAGATCCGGCTGACCGTCGTAGACCCGTTGGGGCCGCCCGCGCAGCCGCGGGGCCGCTCCGCGAGTTGCGATGTGCTGGTCACCGCGCCCGCCGGCACGGCCCTGGCCGCGGTGGCGTCCGCGCTGGCCTCGGCGGTCTCCGCCGACGGGGCCGCGTCGCAGTCCGAGCGGAGCCGTGAGTCCGGCGGCCCGATCGTGCTGTACGCGGGCGTGGAGCGCCTCGACACCCAGCGCTGCACCCTCGGCGAGCCGCCGCTGACGGACGGCGCGGTGCTGTCCCTGGGCGCCCCCGCCGAGCCCGAGGCGCATCCCGAGCTGGACGACGCCCCGACCCAGCTCCATGTGGTCGCGGGCCCGGACGCGGGCGGGGTGCACCTCCTGCACGGCGGCCAGATCCATATCGGCCGCTCCGCCGACGCCGACGTCCCGCTGGACGACCCGGACGTCTCCCGGCTGCACTGCGCGGTGACGGTCGACCCCGGGGGCCGCGTCTCGGTCGCCGACCTGGGCTCGACGAACGGCACGACCCTGGCGGGCACGCGCGTGGGCGCCCGCCCGGTGCGCTTCGCCCCGGGCGTGCTGCTCCGCATCGGCGAGTCGGCCCTGCGGCTGACCCCGTCCGGCGGCCCGGGAGCGCGCGCCGAGACGGCCCCCGACGGCGAGGGCCACGTGCGCGTGTCCCCCGGCACCCCGGCCGCCGCCCGCGCCGAACCCCTCGTGGTGCCCGGCCAGGGCAGCGCCCCGAGCATCGAGCACCACGTCGTGCACGAGGGCGGCGACACCCACGCGGGCCGCTTCGGAGTCTTCGGCGAGCCTCTCGGCGACGAGCGGGCGGAGGGCGCCGAGGACCTGTTCTCAGCGCCTACGACGACCTCCCGCATCCCCCCGTACGACGACTCCGACGACGCCCACAGCGGACGCAAGGGCACCCCGCTCCGGGGCACCGACGTGCCGCAGGGTGTGCGCAGGCGCGGCGGCATCGGCAAGTGGGCGCGGCGCCTGACGGGCGGCCGGGGCGAGTCGACGGCCGAGGGCCCCGAGTCGTCGTACGACGAGGAGGTCGCCGACGAGAGCGTGCCGCCCCCGCCCGTCGTCCTCCAGCAACCCGACACCTGGCCCGACCCGGCGGCCCTGCTGCTCACCGCCCTGGGCCCGGGCCCCCGCCTGTGGGAGCGCGCCCCCGGTCACCCCGAGGCGCTCACGGTGCGGCTCGGCACGGCGGACCGGGCGACTCCGGACGGCTCGGCGCTGCTGCCCGCGGTGCCGGTGACCTCCGGGCTCCGCGAGGTCGGCGCGCTGGGCCTGGCCGGTCCGCGCGCGCGGCTCTCGGGGCTGGCCCGCGCGGTGGTGGCCCAGCTCGCCGCGCTGCACTCCCCCGACGCCCTGGAGATCGTGCTGATCAGCACGGACCGCGCGCGTACGGTGGCCGAGCGCACCGCCGAGTGGTCCTGGCTCGGCTGGCTGCCGCACCTGCGCCCCGGACACGGCCAGGACTGCCGGCTGCTGCTGGCCTACGACCGGGAACAGGCGACGGCCCGGACCGATGAGCTGCTGCGGCGGCTTGAGGACCACGTCATGGATACGCGGGGCGGGAGCCGACCGGGTATCACCTCAGGCGCCTCCGGCACCTCGGGCCGTCGTACTCCGGGTATCGGCGCGCAGCGCGGCTCGGCGGAGGGACGGTCGGGTCTCCCCGCACCACACGGTTCGCTCGCCTCACAACACGGTTCCGCCGAAGGCCAGTTGAGTGCCGCCGCCCGGCACACGGCCGACGACCGCCAGCAGCGCGGGGCGACGGGCACCTCCGGCACCCCGACCACGTACAACACCACCGACGACGCCCACCACCACCGCTCCGGCACCACCGACGACCCGGTCTCCGGCGCCACCCGGCCCCGGCCCGCCGGCTCCGACGGCTCCGCCGATTCCCTCCGCGGCGCCGCCCACCGCCCCGCGTGGGCCCGCACCGACGACGGTGACGGCTCGGCGGACGGTTTCGCGGGGCCGTACACCGTGCTCGTGGTGGACGGTGATCCCGGTGGCGCCGATGTGCGCGAGGCGGTGGCTCGGCTGGCCCATGACGGGCCCCGGGCCGGTATCCACGTCGTGTGCCTCGCCGAGACGGAAGCGGCCTCGCCCGTGTCCCCCGTGACGGAGACCTACGAGGCGGCCTGCGCGGCGGCGCCGACGTTCCGGGAGTGCGGGGCGGTCGCGCTGCTGAGCGGTGATGTCGCCACGGCGCTACGGCTGTTGCGGGTCGCGCACGGCGGTACGGGGGCGACGCGACCGGGTGCCGGAGCAGCGCGGACCGGCGCGGAAGCGGCGCGACCCGGCACAGCGGCATCGCTCCCCAACCAGATCGCCCCCGATCAGACCAGCCCCGGTCAGCCCTACTCCGACCATGCGTACCTCGGCCAGAACGACCCCGCCCCCTCCGGCCCCGGCCCGGTAGGCAACGGCACCATCGCCGCCGTGGACGCGGTGTCCCTCGCCTGGGCCGAACGCTTCGCGCGGGCGCTGGCGCCGCTCCGGGCGGACGGGCCCGCTAACGAGCGGCACGCGCGTGTGTCGGCGCCGTTGCCTCAATCGGCGCGGTTGCTGGACGAGTTGGGGCTGGCACGGGCCACCCCGGCCTCGCTGCTGACGCGGTGGGCGGATGCCGGGGACGACAAGGACGCGGTCGGCGGGCGGGCCTGGGCGGTGCTCGGGGCCGGGCCGCGCGGGCCGGTCACCGCGGACCTCGCCGCCGAGGGGCCGCATCTGCTGATCGAGGGCCCGCCGGGCAGTGGCCGTACGGAGTCGCTGCGGGCGGTCGTCGCGTCCCTCGCCGCCGCCGAGCGTCCGGACCGGCTCGGCATCGTGCTGATGGACGGGCGGGACAGCATCGGCGCGAGCGGGGGGCACGGTGAGGGACTGCGGGTCTGCACGGACGTACCGCATGTCACCACCCATCTCACCGCCAACGACCCTGTGCGCATGCGGGAGTTCGCGCAGTCGCTGAGCGCGGAGCTGAAGCGGCGGGCCGAGTTGCTGGGCCGGATCGGCTTCGTCGAGTGGCACTCGCGGCACGAGGTGTCGGGGCGGATCATCTCCCAGCGCGGCACGTCCGGTGCCGGGGATCTGGAGTCCCCGACCAGTTCGACGATCCGGCTGCGCCCGTCGGCGGCGGCCCGTCAACAGACCGAGGCGGCACCGCCGTTGCCCCGGCTCGTCGTGGTGGTCGACGATCTGGACGCGCTGGTGAAGCCCCCGCTGGGCTCCCCCGGGCGTCCCGCCGCCGGTTCGGTGATACGCGCACTGGAGGCGGTGGCCCGCGAGGGCGAGCGGCTCGGCGTGCACCTGGTGGCGGCTGCCGCCGTAGAGGCGCGTACGTCCGAGACGGAACCCGCGCGGCACATCACCCTCCGGGTCAGCCTCGACGCGACGACTCAGGGGCCGGACGAACCCGCCCCGGGGCGTGGCCGGTTGACGCTGCCGGACGGGCGGGCGACTCCGTTCCAGGGTGGCCGTGTGACGGGCCGTATCCCGCGTACGGCGACGCTCCGGCCCACGGTCGTGCCGCTGGAGTGGCAGCGCATGGGCGACCCGCCGGCCCGCCGCCCGGTCCGCGAACTGGGCAACGGGCCGACGGACTTGGCGCTCCTGGCCAGCGCGCTGGAGCGGGCCACGCGCTCGGTGTCCGCGGCGGAGGTGCCGTCGCTCCTCTGATCGTTCACAGGTTGCCCACACAACCCCACGTCACGACCCAATCACGATCGCGTACTTGACAGCGAACGCCATCTTGCCGCGTTCAAGTACCGGGCGTAGACCAGTGCGCACGGAAGCGTTCGAGCGTTCGACGAGGAACGAAGAACGGGGCAGTGATGCGCAGCACGAGCAGCACACACCGGACACGGACCCGCAAAACCGTACGTACAGCGGCAGTTGTCGCCGCGGGGGCACTGACGCTCTCGCTCGCCGCCTGTGGAGGCAGTGACAAAAAGAGCGACAGCGGCAAGTCGAGCAGTCCTTCGGAGACCGCCGGAACCGTCACCCTCCCGAAACTGAACGGCGCGAGCCTCGAAGTGGCCGCCGTGTGGACGGGTGCCGAGCAGAAGAACTTCAAGGCGGTGCTCTCCGAGTTCGAGAAGCGCACGGGGGCCAAGGTCACCTTCGTGCCCGCGCAGGACCCGATCATCAACTTCCTCGGCTCGAAGATCGCGGGCGGCCAGCCGCCGGACGTCGCGATGCTCCCGCAGCCCGGCGCCATCAAGCAGGCCGTCGACAAGAAGTGGGCCAAGCCCCTCGGAGCCGACGCGCTCGCGGAGTTGCAGAAGAACTACTCGCAGGGCTGGCAGGACATCGGCAAGGTCGACGGCAAGCAGTACGGCGTCTACTACAAGGCCGCCAACAAGTCGCTGATCTGGTACAACGCCAAGGTCTTCGCGAACGCGGGCGCCAAGGAGCCCAAGACCTGGGCGGAGTTGCTGACGACCGCGCAGACGATCTACGACTCCGGGGTCACCCCGTTCTCGATCGCGGGCGCGGACGGCTGGCCGCTCACCGACTGGTTCGAGAACGTCTATCTGTCGCAGGCCGGGCCCGAGAAGTACGACCAGCTCGCCCAGCACAAGATCAAGTGGACGGACCCCTCCGTCAAGCAGGCCCTCACCACGCTCGCCCAGATCTGGGGCAAGAAGGCCTATATCGCGGGCGGTCAGAACGGCGCGCTGCAGACCGAGTTCCCCGCGTCCGTCACCCAGACCTTCAACGGCGGCGACCAGCCGAAGTCCGCGATGGTCTACGAGGGCGACTTCGTGCAGGTCAACATCGGTGAGACCAAGGCGAAGGTGGGCACCGACGCGAAGGTGTTCCCGTTCCCGTCGGTCGGCTCGACCGCGCCCGTGGTCTCCGGCGGCGACGCGGCCGTCATCCTGAAGGACTCCAAGGCGGCCCAGGCGCTGGCCACCTTCCTCGCCTCACCGGACGCGGCGACGATCCAGGCGAAGCTCGGCGGCTATCTCTCCCCCAACAAGAACGTGCCGGACTCGGCGTACCCGAACGCGGTGCAGCGGACGATCGCCAAGTCGCTGGTCGCGGCCGGTGACGACTTCCGCTTCGACATGTCCGACCAGGCCCCGCAGTCCTTCGGCGGTACGCCGGGCAAGGGCGAGTGGAAGGACCTCCAGGACTTCCTGAAGAACCCGACGGATGTCGCGGGCACGCAGGCGCAGTTGGAGAAGGACGCGGCGGCGGCGTACGCGAGCGGGAGCTGAGCCCCGGTGGCATCGGCTGCGGCGGAGGCCCCCGGGGCCTCCGTCCCTCCCCGCAACCGCAAGAGCGTGACCGGCACCCGCAGGACCGTGGCAGTGCTGTTCCTGCTGCCCGCTCTGGTGCTGCTCGGCGCGCTCGTGGTCTACCCGATCGGGTACTCGCTGGTCCGCAGCTTCGGCAACCAGGCCGGTGACGGCTTCGCCGGATTCGACAACTACAAGGCCCTGTTCACCGACGACGGCATCCGTACCGCCCTGAAGAACAACGTCATCTGGGTGATCTTCGCGCCGACGGTCGCCACCGCCCTCGGTCTGATCTTCGCGGTGCTGACCGAACGGGTGCGCTGGGGAACGGCGTTCAAGCTGGTCGTCTTCATGCCGATGGCGATCTCGATGCTGGCCGCCGGCATCATCTTCCGGCTCGTCTACGACCAGGACCCGCACAAGGGCGTCGCCAACGCGGTCTGGGTCGGCGTCCACGACACGTTCGTCTCGTCGTCGGCGTTCCCCAACGCCCACCCGGGCCGCGAGTCGCCGCTGAAGGCGGACCACGGCGGCTTCATCACCAGTACGACGGTCCACACGGGCCAGACCGTCGTCCTCCCGCTGGTCGGCGTCGCCCCCGACCAGATGCCCGACGGCGCGAAGAAGGCCGTAGCCGCGAAGGCCGAGCCGGGGAAGATCACCGGCACGACCTGGCAGGACTTCACCCGCGGCAAGGGCGTCGGCAAGCTCGGCGGGGTCGACCCGTCCGAACTCGGCTACGGCGGCATGAAGATCGAGGCGGTGAAGGACGGCAAGGTGGTCGCCTCGACGAAGGCCGCGGGCGACGGCACCTTCACCTTGCCCGCCAAGGCCGACGGGGCCCAACTCCGGCTCCCGGCAGGCAACTTCAAGGCGCCCTACAACGGAGTGGAGTGGCTGGGCCCGTCGTTGGTGACGCCGGCCATCATCGGGTCGTACGTGTGGATGTGGGCCGGGTTCGCGATGGTGCTGATCGCGGCCGGACTCGCGGGTGTGCCACGGGAGTTGCTGGAGGCGGCGCGGGTCGACGGCGCCAACGAGTGGCAGGTGTTCCGGCGGGTCACGGTGCCGCTGCTGGCGCCGGTGCTCGCGGTCGTCGCCGTCACGCTGATGATCAATGTGCTGAAGATCTTCGACCTGGTCTTCATCATCGCCCCGGGCTCCTCGCAGGACGACGCGAACGTGCTGGCCCTGGAGCTGTACCGGAAGGGCTTCTCGGAGGACCAGCCGGGGATCGCCAGCGCGATCTCGGTGTTCCTCCTGCTGCTGGTGATTCCGGTGATGCTCTTCAATGTGCGGCGGCTCAGGCGGGAGGTGCGGCGATGACCACGGATGCCGGAACTCTGGGAAAACCAGGGCCCGTTGAGGTCGTCAAGGCGCGGGAGTCGCTCGGCTCCCGGCTCGCGGCGGCGGCCAGCGGGGGTCTGGTCAGGGTGTTCCTGATCCTCGTCGGCCTGTTCTGGCTGGTGCCGACGCTCGGGCTGCTGCTGTCCTCGCTGCGCAGCCCGGAGAACATGAGCGCGAGCGGCTGGTGGAAGGTCTTCAGCCAGCCGTCCCAGCTCACCCTCCACAGCTACAAGACGCTGCTGGAGAACAGCGATATCACCAACTCGCTGTGGAACACCGTCCTGATCACCGTCCCGGCGACGATCCTCGTCGTGGTGATCGGCTCGCTCGCGGGCTACGCGTTCGCGTGGATGGAGTTCCCGGGCCGCGACTGGTGGTTCCTGGGCGTGGTCAGCCTGCTGGTCGTGCCGGTGCAGGTGGCGCTGATCCCGATCGCCGAACTCTTCGGGAAAATCGGCCTGTTCGGGACCATCTTCGGGGTGATCCTGTTCCATGTCGGCTACGGGCTGCCGTTCGCGGTGTTCCTGCTGCGGAACTTCTTCGCGGAGATCCCGCGCGAACTCCTGGAGGCGGCCCGGCTGGACGGCGCGGGCGAACTGCGGCTGTTCGCGCGGGTCGTGATGCCGCTGGGCGGGCCCGCGATCGCGAGCCTGGGCATCTTCCAGTTCCTGTGGGTGTGGAACGACATGCTGGTCGCGCTGGTGTTCACCAAGTCGAGCACCCAGCCGATCACGGTCGCACTGCAGACGCAGGTACGCCAGTTCGGCAACAACATCGACGTGCTGGCACCCGGTGCGTTCATCTCCATGGTGATCCCGCTGGCCGTGTTCTTCGCGTTCCAGCGGCAGTTCGTGACCGGTGTGATGGCAGGAGCGGTCAAATAGCCGCAAAACGCGCATAGTTCGAAGGGGTGGGCCGTCACCGGCCCGCCCCTTTTCGTTCACCGTGCGTCCCCCGTATGCCGTACCCGGCGTAACCAAGTCACTCCATCGGCCGTTCCCGGGCAGAACGCCCGCGCCGACCGACCCATGGATGTCCCTTGCCCAGGTTCAGTGTCATTGTCCCCGCGTACAAGGTGCAGGCGTACCTGCACGAATGCCTGGAATCGGTGCTCTCCCAGTCGTACCCCGATCTGGAGTTGATCGCGGTCGACGACTGCTCGCCGGACGCCTGCGGCGCGATCATCGACGAGTTCGCGGCCCGCGACGCCCGGGTGCGCGCCGTCCATCTCCCCGAGAACCAGGGCCTCGGCCGCGCCCGCAACGCCGGTCTGGAACAGGCGACCGGCGACTATCTCGTCTTCCTCGACAGCGACGACACGCTCACGCCCGACGCGCTGCGCGCGATCGCCGACCGTCTGAAGGAGACCGGCGAGCCGGACGTCCTGGTCTTCGACTACGCGCGCACCTTCTGGTCCGGCGAGGCCCAACGCAACAAGGTCGCCGCCCAGTTGACCGAGCAGGGCCCGGCGCCCTTCCGGCTGGAGGACCGCCCCGGGCTCCTGCGGGTCATCATGGTGGCCTGGAACAAGGCGTACCGACGGGAGTTCGTCGAGCGCGAGGGCTTCGCCTTCCCGCCCGGCTACTACGAGGACACCCCGTGGACCTACCCGGTCCTGATGACGGCGGAGACGATCGCGACCCTCGACCGGGTCTGCGTCCACTACCGCCAGCGCCGCCAGGGCAACATCCTCGGCACCACCAGCCGTAAGCACTTCGACGTCTTCGACCAGTACGACCGGGTCTTCGCGTTCGTCGACGCGCGCCCCCAACTCGCCCAGTGGCGGCCGGTGTTGTTCCGCCGCATGGTCGACCATCTCGCGACGGTGTTCACCAAGCCCGACCGGCTCCCGCGCGGCACACGGGCCGAGTTCCTGCGCAAGGCCCGCGCCCACTACCGCCGTTACCGCATCCCCGGCACCCCGGTCCCGCTGCGCACCCGCACGCGCCACACGCTCGTCCACTTCGGCGTCCACCGCACGTTCCGCGCCCTGCAGAAGGCGATGAGCTGGCGCCGCAGCGCGGTCAAGCTCACCGCGAAGGCCCTGCGCGCACTCAGGGCGGCGGTCCTCCAGCTCCACTACCGCGTCCAACTCCGGCTCCCGCTGAGGGATCGCGCGGTCTTCGCCGCCTACTGGGGGCGCGGCCACAGCTGCAACCCGGGGGCGCTGGAGAGCGCGTTCCGCACCCACGCCCCGCACATCCGCACCGCGTGGATCGCCCGCCCCGAGCACCACCACACGATCCCGGCGGCCACCCGCAGGCTGCGCCCGGACACCGCCTCCTACTGGACGGCGCTCGCCCGCTCCAAGTACCTGGTGAACAACGTCAACTTCGACCGCCGGCTGGTCAAGCGCCCCGGCCAGGTCATGATCCAGACCCAACACGGCACCCCGCTCAAGCACATGGGCCTCGACCTCCAGGAACGCCCGGCCGCCGCACGGGACATGGACTTCGCCGAACTCCTCAAGGGCGTCGACAAGTGGGACCACGTCCTGTCCGCCAACCGCCACACCACCCTGACCTGGGAGCGCGTCTACCCCGGCCGCTACACCACGCTCGCCCACGGCTACCCGCGCAACGACGTGTTCCAGCAGGCGACTTCGGCCGACGTCGCCCGGCTGCGCGAGTCCCTCGGCATCCCGCAGGACACCATCGCCCTGCTCTACGCCCCGACCCACCGTGACTACCGCCGCGTCCAGCGCGCCCACCTCGACCTCGACCGCGTCCTGCGCCGCCTCGGCCCGCGCTTCGTCGTGCTGGCCCGCGCCCACTACTGGCACGAGGGCCCCCTCGCAGCCCACGCGACCGGCCGGATCATCGACGTCACCGACCACCCCAGCGTCGAGTCCCTCTGCCTCGCCTCCGACGCGCTGGTCACCGACTACTCGTCCCTGATGTTCGACTACGCCAACCTCGACCGCCCGATCGTCATCCACGCCGACGACTGGGAGGCCTACGAGGCCGCCCGCGGCACCTACTTCGACCTGCGCGCCTTCCCGCCGGGCGCGGTCGCCCGCAGCGAGGACGAACTGATCGACATCTTCGCGACCGACCACTGGCGCGGCTCCCGCTCGGCCCAGCTGCGGGCCGCGTTCCGCGAGCGTTTCTGCCCCTACGACGACGGCCGCGCCGCCGAACGCGTCGTACGCCACGTGGTGTTGGGCGAGACCGACCTCCCGCCGGTCGTGCCGCTCGCCGAGCGCCACCCGGTGCCGTCGGCCGCCGCGAGCCCCACGCGCTCCCCGCTCGCCACCGTGCCGCAGCCCGCGGCGTCCCAGCCCGTCACCGACCGCCTCTGAACACCGTTCCCACACCGGGGAGTTCACATGCCCTCAAGCCCGTCACGTCCCACCCCGACCCGCCCGACCACCTGGCGCCCGACCGGACGCCCCAGGGCCTGCCGCGCGCACTGACCCGGCCCCCTCCGCACCACTGGAGAAAGAGCAGAATGCCCCGCTTCAGCATCATCGTCCCGTCCCACGGGGTCGCCGGCCGGCTGTCCCTGGCCCTGGACTCGGTCCTCGCCCAGTCCTACGGCGACTTCGAGCTGATCCCGGTCTGCGACGCCCCCGGCTCCCCGGCCGCCGACGTCGCCACCGGCCACGCCGGGCGGGACTCCCGGGTGGCCCCGGTCGACTCGCCACCCTCCGCAGGCCTGAGCGGGGCCCGCAACACCGGGCTACGGGCGGCGACCGGGGCCTACGTCCTGTTCCTGGACGGCGACGACACCCTCGCCCCGGGCGCACTGGCCGCGCTGGACGCCCGGCTGACAGAGACCGGTGGAGTCGACGTCCTGTACTTCGAGCACGAGCGGACCCCGTGGTGGGAGGGCGAGCCCACCAACCCGGCCGCCCCGCTGCTCGCGAAGACCCCGGCGGGCGCCCTCTCCCCCGCCCAGGCACCGCAGTTGACCGGCGTGCAGCTCCCGGCGTGGAGCGCTGCCTACCGCCGCGCCTTCCTCGCCGAGCACCAACTCACCTTCCCCGACGGCAGGTTCACGGACCTGGGCTGGGGCGGCCTGGTCACCGTCGCCGCCGAGCGGGTGGCGGTCCTGCGCTCGGTGGTCGTACGGCATCTGCTGCGCAGGCAGGGCAGCCGGCTCAACCTGCCCGGCGAGCACCACCATCAGCTGCTCGACCAGGTGGAGTTGGTGCTGACGGCGGCCCAGGGTCTGCCTCCCGAGCGGTCGCACGCGCTGTTCGAGCAGCTCTTCGCCGTGGTGCTGAAGACCGCCTCCCGGCCCGAGCGGCTCCCCTCCGGACACCGCGCCTTCTTCCGCCGGGCCGGGCGGCTGTACCGGAGTCACCGGCCCGCCGACTTCCCTGCTCCGGGCGGGAGTCTGGGAGTGCAGCACCGGCTGCTGGCCTCGGGGGCGTACACGGCGTTCAAGGCGCTGCGCGGTGTCAACCGGTCGGCGTCGGGCGCGGCCGAGCGGGTCCCGCGCCCCCGGATGCTCCGCACCCGGCTCCTCTACGCCCGCGCCCTGCGCCGTCGGATCGACCCCAACCTGGCTGTGTACTGCGCCTATTGGGGACGCGGCTACGCGTGCAGCCCGGCCGCGATCCACGCCAAGGCTCGTGAACTCGCCCCGCACATCCGCTCGGTGTTCCTGGTGGAGCCGGACGCGGTGGACGCCGTACCGAAGGGCGTCGAGCACGCCGTCATCGGCAGCCGGAAGTACTGGGAGGTGCTGGCGCGGGCCAAGTACCTGGTGAACAACGCCAACTTCGCGGAGGGCGTCGTCAAGCGGCCCGGCAGCGTGCACGTCCAGACGCAGCACGGGACCCCGCTGAAGAAGATGGGCGTCGACCAGTCGACGTACCCGGTGGTGGCCGCCGCGACCGGCAGCTTCGCCAAGTTGCTTGGCCGGGTGGACCGTTGGGACTACAACATCTCCTCCAACCGCCACTCCACCCAGATGTGGGAGCGCGCCTTCCCCGGCTCGTACGAGGCGTTGGAGTACGGCTATCCGCGCAACGACGTCTACTACACGGCGACGGCGGACGAAGTGGCGCGTGTGCGCCGGGAGTTGGGCGTCCCGGAGGGCAAGACGGCCGTCCTGTACGCGCCCACCCACCGCGACTACCAGACCGGCTTCGACACGGGCCTCGACCTGGATGCCTTCTGTGAGGCGGCCGGCGACGACGTGGTCGTGCTGCTGCGCGCCCACTACTTCTACGACCAGGGCCGCGCGAAGAGCAGCGGCCGGATCATCGACGTGACCGGGCACCGCTCCTCCGAGGACGTGTGCCTGGCCGCCGACGCGCTGGTCACCGACTACTCGTCGATCATGTTCGACTACGCCAACCTCGACCGGCCGATCGTCGTGTACGCCGACGACTGGGAGGTCTACCGGGAGACGCGGGGCGTCTACTTCGACCTCATGGAGGCGCCACCGGGACCGGTCGCCCGCACGCCCGAGGAGCTGGCGCAAGTGTTCCGCGACGGCTCGTACGCGGGGCCCGAGTCCACGGCTCTGCGGGCCGAATTCCGTTCCCGTTTCTGCGAGTTCGACGACGGACTCGCCGCCGAGCGGGTCGTACGCCGGGTGTTCCTCGGCGAGCCGCCGGAGACCGTGCCGCCCGTGGTCCCGCTCGCGGAGCGCGTCCCGGCCCCCGCCGCCACCCTCGTAAGGAGCTGAACCCGAAGTGCCCCGCTTCAGCGTCATCGTCCCCGTCTTCAAGGTGCAGGGCTTTCTGCGCGAGTGCCTCGACTCGGTTCTGGAGCAGTCGTACCAGGACATCGAGGTGATCGCCGTGAACGACTGCTCGCCGGACGGATGCGGCGCGATCCTCGACGAGTACGCGGCCCGCGACCCGCGCGTGCGGGTGCTGCACCTGCCGGAGAACGTCGGCCTCGGCCGCGCCCGCAACGCCGGAACGCCCCTGGCCACCGGCGACTTCCTGTTCTTCCTCGACAGCGACGACACCCTCACGCCGGGCGCCCTGCGCGCGATGGCCGACCGGCTCGACGCGAGCGGCGACCCGGACGTGCTGGTCTTCGACTACGCGCGCACCTACTGGTGGGGCGGCACCCGGCGCAACGTCCTCGCGCACGTCCTCACGGAGGTCGACGGCACCTTCACGGTCGCCGAACACCCGGAGATCCTCGACCTGTTGATGGTCGTGTGGAACAAGGTGTACCGCCGGGAGTTCGTGCACAAGCACGGCTTCGAGTTCCCGCCGGGCTACTACGAGGACACGCCCTGGACGTTCCCGGTGCTGCTCAGCGCCGAGCGGATCGCCACCCTCGACCGGATCTGCCTGAACTACCGGCAGCGGCGCCAGGGCAACATCCTGTCCACCACCAGCCGCAAGCACTTCGACATCCACGACCAGTACGAACGGGTCTTCGCGTTCGTCGACTCCCGCCCGGAGCTGGCGAGTTGGCTGCCGTACCTGCACCGCAAGATGGGCGAGCACTGTCTCGACATCCTCGGCAAGCCGGACCGGCTGCCCCCGTCCGACAAGGCCGAGTTCTTCCGCCGTACGGCCGAACTGTTCGCCAAGCACAAGCCGGCGGGCGCGAAGGCAGACACCGAAGTCCGCGCCCTGGAAGGCAGTTACGCGCGGTACCGGGTGCGGCGGCAGGCGGGGCGGGCCGCCCGGCAGCTCGAACGCCGGGCGTCGCAGGCCCGCAAGGCGGCGGCCGGACGCGTCAAGGGCGGTGTGTCCGCGCTGTACGCGCGCCGGTCGCTGGACCCCAACCTCGTCGTGTACTCGGCCTTTTCGCACCGCGGGGTCCTCGGTGACCCGGGCGCCGTCTACTACAAGGCGCGGGAGATCGCCCCGCACCTGAGGGGCGTGTGGGTCGTACAGGACGCGGAACAGGCCGCGTTGCTGCCGCCGGACGTCGAGCACGTCCTCCTCAACACCCTGCGGTACCGCCAACTCACCTCCCGCGCCAAGTACTTCGTGAACAACGTCAACTGGCCCGGCACCCTCACCAAGCGCCCCGGCAGCGTCCACATCCACACCCACCAGGGCACCCCGCTCAAGTACATGGCGGCCGACCTGCTGGACAAGCCCGGCGGGCGCTTCGGCGTCGACGTACCGCAGATGCTGCGCCGGGCCGACCGCTGGGACCACAGCCTCGTCGCCAACCGGCACTCGGAGCTGGTGTGGGAGCGGGCGTATCCGTGTCACTTCGCCTCGGCGCGGACGGGGAGCCCGCGCAACGACGTTCTCGTCGGCGCGACTCCCGCAGCGGGGGCGGCAGTTCGGGAACGGCTCGGCATCCCCGCCGGGAACACCGTCGTGCTGTACGCGCCGACCCGCCGCGAGTACGTCCGGGGCGGGCACGTCGACCGGCTGGACCTGGCCCGGTTCGCCGAGGATCTCGGCCCGGAGCACACCCTCGTCGTACGGCTGCACCCGTCCCTCGCGACCGGACCCGCGCGCGGGATGGGCCTCGCGGACCTGCACCGGCGCGGGGTCCTGGTCGACGCGACCGACGAACCCTCCGTAGAAGACGTCATGTTGGCGTCCGACGCGCTCGTCACCGACTACTCGGCCCTGATGTTCGACTACGCCACCCTCGACCGGCCGATCGTGCTGCACGCCGACGACCGGGAGGCGTACGCGGCCAGCCGGGGCACCTACTTCGATGTCACCGCCGCGCCACCGGGTCATGTGTCCGGTTCCTACCGGGAGTTGGCGTGGGTGTTCGCGTCCGGCGCCTGGCGGGACGAGGACTCGACGCGGCTGCGGGCCGAATTCCGGTCGCGGTACTGCGAGTTCGAGGACGGGAGGGCCGCCGAGAGGGTCGTACGGACGCTGCTGCTGGGTGACGAGGGCTGGCTGCCGCAGGCCGAGTCCGGTGCGCGGGTGCCCTCTCCCGCCGCCGGTCACGACCAGTTGGCGTCCTCATGAGGCCGCGTACCTGGGTGCTGGTGCTGGCCGCGGTGTTCGCGGTGCTCCAACTCGCCAATGTCACCGGGCGGGCGACCCCCGACACGAAGAACTACCTGTCGTACGCGATGAGTCTGCGCGGGGCGAGCGAGCGGGAGGCGGCGACCGTCGCCATCGACTACAGCTGTGCGAGCCAGGGGGCGGACGCGCGGCGCGACCAGAGCGTGAACCCGCTGAACTTCCACGGCAAGGACCCGGCCGCGCGGGTCGCGAAGAAGTGCCGGGACGCGGAGTGGCGGGGGGTGAACGCGCGGCTGCGGGCCGGGCAGACGGGCGGGTTCATCACGCCGTTCACGTCCGAGCGGTTCATGCGGATCTTCGAAGTGCGGCCCGGTTACCCGGTGTTCCTGGTGCCGTTCGTGACGCTGCTCGGGCCGGTCTGGGGGATGTGGTCGGCGAGTGTCGTCCTCACGGTCGGGGGCGGGATCCTTGTCTTCCTGATCCTGCGCACGTTGTCCGTGTCGGTGCCGCTCGCGCTGACCGGGCAGGCCCTCTACTACGTGCTGCCGTGCGGGACGACCTCGATGCGGCCGATGACCGAGGGGCTGATGACGGCCCTGACACTGGCTGGGGTGTGGGGTTGCGCGTTGGTGCTGAACGGGCGGCGGACGCGTGCCGGACTCGCTCTGGTGGGTGGTTCGTTGGTGCTTCTCTTCGCCGTCAAGCACTCGCAGTCCCTGTTCCTCGGGCTGTGTCTGGCCGGTGCGGGTGCGGTGGTCGCCGTAGGGCGCTTGCGGCGTGGGCGGGCGCCGGGGCGGGCCTTGGTGACGGTCGCCTTGCTCGGCGCAACTGCCGCGCTGGGCACGCTGGTTCTGGCGAGTGCGCTGCGCTATCCGTCCCAGACCGACAGCCTTCAGGACCTGCTCACCGATCACTATGCCCGGCCCGACCGCACGCGGCTGTGGCCCGAATTCCTGCACCTGGAAGCGAACTTCTGGGTGGAGTGGACACGGCAGCAGTTGTGGCAGCCGATGCTTGTGGCCGCGCTGGGTGCGGGGGTGTGGGGTGCGGTGCGGCGGCCGGCGTTCGGGGTGTTCCTGATCGGGGCCGCGTTCACGGGGATTCTCACGCAGGCCGCGCATCCCGATATCAGTGTGTGGGGTGGGCGGTTGATCGTGCTGGTGTGGTTGTTGCCGGTGGTGGGGGTGCCGTTGTTGCTGGAGGGTGTGGTGCGGGGGAAGGCGGTCCTTCCGGTGCCGGTCCAGGCGCAGGGGCTCGGGGAGCGGGCCCACTCGGCGACTTGAGAGGCGCAGCGCGATGAGGCGGCCGGTGGCAAGTGCGCCACCGGCCGCCTCATTTCCGGGTCACGGGAGAGTCGTAGCGACTACTCGACGACGAGGTCGACCTCGATGTTGCCGCGGGTGGCGTTCGAGTAGGGGCAGACCTGGTGGGCGGTCTCGACCAGCTTGCGGCCGGTCGCCTCGTCCACGGTGTCGGGGAGCTCGACGCGCAGGGTCACCTTGAGGCCGAAGCCCTCGCCCTGCTTGCCGATGCCGACCTCGGCGGTCACGGCCGCGTCGGTGACGTCGACCTTCGCCTGGCGGCCGACGAGGCCGAGGGCGCTGCCGAAACAGGCGGCGTAACCGGCGGCGAACAGCTGCTCAGGGTTGGTGCCCTGGCCGTTGCCGCCCATCTCGACCGGAATGCCGAGCTGAAGGTCGATCTTGCCGTCGTTGCTGACCGCGCGGCCGTCACGGCCGTGGGTGGCGGTGGCTACGGCGGTGTAGATCGCGTCCATTGGAAACCATCCCTCTCGGAAGTCCTGGTGGGGGTGACCGGTCCGGGTGTCCGAACCGCCTCACGAAGAGAAGTAGAGCACACAATTCAATTGCACACAACTAAATGGCCCGCTAGCGCTATCCTGGGGACATGACCACCACTCCCGCCGCCTCCCCCAGCACCGACTGGCTCCGCCTCGACCAGCAGATCTGCTTCTCCCTGAACGCCGCGTCGCGCGCCTTCGGCGGTGTGTACCGGGTGATCCTCAAGGATCTCGGGCTCACGTATCCGCAGTACCTGGTGATGCTGGTGCTGTGGGAGCACGGCGAACTGCCCGTCAAGAAGCTCGGCGAACACCTGCGGCTCGACTCCGGCACGCTGTCCCCGCTGCTCAAGCGGCTGGAGACGGCGGGGCTGGTACGGCGTGAGCGCAGCGTCCGTGACGAACGGTCGGTGGAGGTGCGGCTCACGGACGAGGGGGTCGCGCTGCGCGAGCGGGCGGTCGAGGTACCTCGGCGCATCCTGGGGGCGACGGGGTTCGACCTCGATGAGATCCGGGCGCTGCGGGAACGGCTTGACCAGCTCACGGGGGCGTTGGATTCGGCGACGTTGGACGAGGCGTAGGTGTAGGTGTAGGCGTCGGTGTCGGTGTAAACACCGGCTGGATCGGCTGCGTGGATTGCGGGGGCATCCGGCGGATGTAGAGGGCGAGCTTCACTCGCCCTCTTACGTACTCCTGCCTTCGCGCGAACTCCCCGTCCACGACGTCGAGTTTGACCCGGTCGGTCGGGTCGCCGGGTACCCAGCGCGAGGGCAGCAGATTCGACTGCGCGACGATCCAGACCCGGTCCACCCCGGCGAGCCGCGCCCGCAACTCCCCCGGCCTCACCTCCCGCCCGCTGAGCGTCCCCGACCTCGCCCCCGACTCCCCCAACGCCAGATCCCGGGCCCCTACGAACGGTCTCGGATACGCCAGCGCCGTCACCCGCCAGAACGACGGCAGGAACAACACCGGGTCACCGGGGTGCAGTTCACGCCCGGCGAGCGCGGAGACGGCGGCGAGATTCTCGGGGCGGTGTGCCGCGGAGCGGTCGTCGCGGTAGGCGGGGAGGCCGTGGAGGAAGGGGGCGGTTGCGGCTAGGACGCCGGCGAGGGTGATGAGGTTGGCGCGGGTGGCGAGGGGGGTGCGGCGGGGTGGGTGGGGGTTGGTCGCGGGGGCGGCGGTCGGGGGGCGGCGGGCGTCGGGGCGCGGGAGGCTCGTACGGTCAACTCCGCTGAGAGATGGGCGGTTTGTGGCTGCGGCTGCGGCTCGGATCCCGCCTCCAGCTCCGGCTTCGCCTGCGCTTCCGGCTCTGTCTCGGACGTCGGCTCGGGCGCCGGCTCGGGCTCCGACTTCGACTGCGGCTCCGGCTGCGGCTGCGGCTCGGGCGCCGCCTCCAGCTCCGGCTTCGCCTGCGCTTCCGGCTCTGTCTCGGACGTCGGCTCGGGCCCTGGCTCCGTCTAGGGCTTCGGCTGCGGCAGCGGCTCCGTACCGAGCGTCGGCTTGGGCTCCAACTCCGGCCCCATCCCCGGCTCCCTCTCGGGCTCCAACTGCGGCTGCGGCCGCGGCTCTGTGTTGGGCGTCGGCCCCGACTCCAGCCCCGACTCCGACAGCAGCTCCGCTTCGGGGCTCCGTTCCCACTCCCAATCCGGCCCCGGCTCGGACTTCAGCTCCAACCCCATCTCGGGCTCCGACGCCACCCCCGCCCCCTGCTCCGACTCCAGTCCTACGGTCGCCCCCCAGTCGGTGACCACCCCCGCTCACCGCACCCACCAACTCGCGGCGACTCCCAGCCCCAGCCACCACCCGCTCGACCACCGCACGCCGCCCGCTCGGCACGCCCCGTCCCTCCAGCCACAGCCACCTCAGCGCCCCCACCACCCGATCCGCCCCCGCCGCCACCAGCAACGGCGCCCCCGCGAGCGCGTACAGCACGTACCGCTCGTGGAACAAGGGCCGGAATTGAGACACCGTCAGCAGGAGCACCGGCGGTACCAGGAGCAACGGCAGGGCTACCGAGGTGAGGCGGTTGGAGCCTAGGCCTAGGAGGATCAGGAGGAGTGAGGTCCAGAAGACGATGCCGGTCGGGGTGACGGCGAGGAAGTCGCGGGCGAGGCGTTCGGTCGTGTCCCAGTCCGGAATCCTCAGCCAGGCCACCTGCGCGGACTGGCGTTGGGAGACCCAGGCCAGGGGCAACAGGGCGGCCCCCGCCACACCCACCGCACGGGCCCAGCCGAGCCACGTCGCCCTGGGCGCCCGCGCCGCCGCCAGCGTCAGTACGTGGGCGCAGAGGATCAGGACCGCGAACTCGTGAAGGAGGAAGGTCACGGCGAGGACAGCGCCGTACGGCCACCAGGACCGGCCGCGTCCCGGTCGCTCCTCCAGCGCCCTCACCAGAAGCAGCGTCGCCCACGCCACGCCCGCCGCGACGAGGGCGTAGGAGCGGCCCTCCTGGGCGTAGTGGCCGGTCAGTGGGGTGATCGCGTAGAGGAGGCCGGCCCAGAGGCCTACGCGGGGGCGGGCCAGGCGGACGCCGAGGGCCGCGACGAGGCCGGTCGTCGCCGCCGCGCCGCACACCGACGGCAGGCGGAGGGTCACCTCACCCGGGTGGACGCTGAGGACGGCGTGCATGAGGAGGTAGTACAGGCCGTGCACCGCGTCGACTCCGTGCAGCAGGTGCCAGATCTGCGGCACCGTGCGCCGCCCGACCAGGAACGTGACGCCCTCGTCGCCCCACATCCCGCCGCGGTCGAGCCCCCACAACCCCAGCGCGAGCATGACGACCACCGGCACGACCACGGCCACGACCCCCGCACGCGTCCGTCGCCCGTGCCTGTACTCACCCTCACCTTGGCTGTCCACCTGGCTGATTTTGTACTGTTAGCAAGCTCTTACCGACGATTGACGGTGTATTAGCATTCCTGCGGCATTCACCCGGCTTACGATCCGCCATGATGAACGCCGCCCGCAGACACCGCCTCCTCGCCCTCACCCTCGCCTGGCTCGCCACCCGCGCGGGGATGCTCCTCCTCCTCGCGTACAACGGCCTCCCCCTGCTCGGTCATGGCGGGGTCGCACGGGAGGTCTGGCGCCTGTACCACCACTGGTACGGCGTCCTGGCGCACGGCGCGTTCCCGGCGCACGACCCGCTGTGGCAGTACCCGCCGGGCGCCGGCCCCGTGCTTCTGGCCCCCGCGCTGCTGCCGGACCTGACGTACTTCCAGGCCTTCGTCGTCCTCACCCTCGCGACCGATGCCGTGATCACCCTGACCCTGGCCCGCGCGGGCACCCGCCCCGGCCACAGCCTACGCGGCGCCGCGTACTGGATCGCCTGCCTCCCCCTCCTCCTGCACATGCCCCTCGTCCGCTACGACGTGCAGGTCACGGCGTTCGCCGTCATCTCCCTGTTGACGTTGTCGCGCTCCACGCGCGTGTGCGGCGCGTTCGCGGCGCTGGGCGCGCTGGTGAAGGTGTGGCCGGCGCTGGTGCTGCTGGGGATGCCGAGGGGGCGGACCACGCGGTCGGTGTGGTCGTGGGCGGTGGGGACGGGGGCCTTGTCGCTCATGTCTCTCATGGTCTTGTTAAACAATCCTTTCGCCTTCTTGCGCCAACAGGGCGGCCGGGGCGTGCAGATCGAGTCCCTGGGCGGTACCGCCCTCGGCCTGGCCACCCACGTCGGCTGGCCGGGCCAGGTGCACTACCGGTACGGCGCGATGGAGTTCACGGGACCGTACGTCTCCACGGTCGCCGACGCCTCCCTCGCGCTCACGGCGGTCGCCTTCGGGCTTCTGCTGTGGTGGCGACTCCGGGCCCGCCGCTGGACCGACGCGACCCCGTACGACGCCGCGCTGAGCGCCGTCCTGCTGTTCACCGTGACCAGCCGGGTGATCAGCCCCCAGTACATGATCTGGCTGCTCGGCCTGGCCGCCGTCTGTCTGACTTCGCGGCACACGACCCAGCGCGCGGTGGCCGCGCTGATCGTGGCGGCGACCGCGGTCAGCTCCGTCGAGTTCCCCGTCCTGTACCTCGACGTCATCCACTCCACCTGGACGGGCTGTGCCCTGATGTTCGTACGCAATGGTCTGCTGGCCGCCGCGGCCGTCCTCTCGTTCGTCCGTCTGTGGCGGTCGTCGAGGCCGCTCCCGGCGACGACGCACGCGCGCGTGCAGTCCCCCGGCCCCTACGGGGAGTCCCAGCCGTTGGCCTCGGCACACTCCGGCGCCTGATTGACTGAGGCCCGAAGTGTGTGGGGGGGACGCACCCGCACGGGTCGAACGACATTCAGTGACGGAGGGGACGGCCGTACATGACCTGGCTGATCACCGGCGGCGCCGGCTACATCGGAGCGCACGTCGTGAGGGCGATGACCGAGGCGGGCGAACAGGCGGTCGTCTACGACGACCTGTCCACCGGCATCGCCGAGCGCGTGCCCGACGGTGTGCCCCTGGTGGTGGGTTCGACCCTGGACGCGGAACGGGTGGCCCGCACCCTCGCCGACCAGGACGTCACCGGAGTCGTGCATCTGGCGGGGAAGAAGCAGGTCGGCGAGTCGGTGGACCTGCCGTTGCACTACTACAGGGAGAACGTCGAGGGCCTGCGCGTCCTCCTGGAGGCGGTCACCACGGCCGACGTCCCGTCCTTCGTGTTCTCGTCCTCGGCGGCCGTCTACGGCATGCCGGACGTGGAGCTGGTGACCGAGGAGACGCCCTGCGTCCCGATGTCGCCGTACGGCGAGACCAAGCTGGCGGGCGAGTGGCTGGTCCGCGCGACGGGCAGGGCGACGGGCCTGTCGACGGCCTCCCTGCGCTACTTCAACGTGGCCGGTGCCGGTGCCCCCGAACTCGCCGACGTGGGCGTCTTCAACATCGTCCCCATGGTCTTCGAGAAGCTCACCGAGAACGCGCCCCCGCGCATCTTCGGCGACGACTACGCCACCCCGGACGGCACCTGCGTCCGCGACTACATCCACGTCGTGGACCTGGCCGAGGCCCACGTCGCCGCGGCCCGCGCCCTCCAGGTCTCCCCCGGCCGCGCCCTGACCCTCAACATCGGCCGCGGGGAAGGCGTTTCGGTCCGCGAGATGATCGACCTCATCAACGCGGTCACCGGCTACGACCGCCCCCCGACCGTCCATCCCCGCCGCCCCGGCGACCCGGCCCGCGTCGTCGCCTCCGCCGACCGCATCACCACCGAGCTGGGCTGGAAGGCCAAGCACGACGTCCAGGACATGATCGCGTCGGCCTGGGAGGGGTGGGTGCGGTTGCATCCGGGGGCGGCGCGGGCGTAATGAACTCCGTTCCGGTGGACGGCTGTTCGCGATCGGAACGCGCTCTGGGCGCCGTCCTCGGCTCCGCCGTCGGCGACGCTCTCGGCGCGCCCTTCGAGTTCGGTCCCGAAGGCGCCTTCTCCGCCCGTTTTCCGGTGCCCGGTCACGGCGGCGAGATGTGCGGGGGCGGCGGCTGGGACCCGGGCGAGGCGACCGACGACACGCAGATGGCCGTACTCGTCGCGGAGTCGCTGCTGGAGTGCGGCGGGCTCCAACTCCCGGACGTGTTCCGGCGGTTCCGGCGATGGGCGGCCGCCGACCCGAAGGACATCGGGCTGCAGACCGAGGCCGTACTGGGCAGCGGCGACCCCTGGGACCTGGCCGCAGCCGTGAACTTCCAGACGAGCCAACGGGGCGCCGGGAACGGTGCGTTGATGCGCGCCGCCCCGTCGGCCGTCCACTTCGCGCGCGCGGGACGCGACGCCACGATGGACGCCGCCCGCCGCATCGCCGCACTCACCCACGGAGACCGCGCGGCCTGGGAAGGCACCGCCGTCTTCCACGAGTTGACGCGCGTCGCACTGGACGGCGGCGATCCGCTGGACGCCGTCGCGGAGACCCTCCGGTCCGTCCACCCCGACCACCGGGAGCGCTACGGCGCCGTCCTCGCCCCGGACTGGCACCCCGGCCTGGCGACGGAGTTCAACGGCGCCGTCTGGCCCTGCCTCGGCTCCGCCGTCTGGGCCCTGCGGACCACGTCCTCCTACGAGGACGCCGTACGCGCCGCGATCGACCTCGGCGGCGACACGGACACCGTCGCCGCCGTGACGGGCGGCCTCGCCGGGGCGGTGTACGGGAGTGCGGCGATCCCCGAACGCTGGACCGAGGTCCTGCACGTACCGCTGCCGGGGTTCGGCGGGCGGGTGCTGCGGGCAGCCGAACTCGGGGAGCTGGCGCGGCGGTTGGACCACTTGGACCCCGGGAGCGGCTGACGCGCCGGCCGGTAGGGGGCACCCGCCGCCGTCTCGCATCCGTCGCCCGCACCAGGCCTACGGCGGAGCCCTACAGCGCCTTGAGACCCTCCGTGGTCGCCCGGGCAAGCGCCCCCAGGTAGCCCTTCGGCAGCTTCGGGCTGCGGATCACCACGGCGCGCCAGTACAGGGGGCCGGAGATCAGGTCCAGGGCCAGGTCCTCGTCCATGCCGGGGCGGATCTCGCCACGCCGTTCCGCCGCCGCGAGGATCTTGCTGGCCACGCCCTCCTGGCCCTCGCGCAGCGCCTTCTGCATGGCGTCGGCGATCTCGGGGTTGCGGGCCGCCTCCGCCTGGAGGTCCGGGATGATCTGCGAGGCGACGGGGTGACGCAGCGCCCGTGACGTCACCTCGTACAGCATCCGCAGGTCGCCCTCCAGCGAACCGGTGTCCGGCGTCGGCAACCCCATGACCGCGATCGCCGACACGACGTCCAGCACCAGGTGCAGCTTCGAACGCCAGCGGCGGTACACCGCCGTCTTGCCGACTCCCGCGCGCCGCGCGATCCCCTCGATCGACATGCGGGCATATCCGACCGCCGCCAACTCCTCGAAGACCGCCGCCCGGATGGCTTCGGTCACATCCTCGCGGAGTACGGCCGCCCCGGCGGGGGCGCGGCGGCGCTGACGTGTCTTGGGCTCGTCGGCGTTCGTCGTCATAGCCCAAGCATAGGGGCGTTGCGACGAAACGGTTGCGTTCCGACGCGGCGTGTGCGTGGCGCGTGGCGACGAAACAGGCTCGTCGTGACGCGGACGGCGCGCGGCGGACGGCGGACCGGCGAGCGGGCGGGCGGCACGTCGGGACGCGACCGGCCCGTCGCCGCGACGCAACCGGCCCGTCCTCGCAACGCACCCGGCCCGTCCCCACGCCAAGATCCCACCGTCCACCCCCGCCTGCCCAGACCGTACCGACGCAACAGGCCCGTCCCGACCCAAAACCTAACGGCCTGATCACATCCGTCACGACGAAACGGTTGCGTTCCGACGCCGAATCCGCCTACGCTCACGTTGCGACGATACGGTCCCGTTCCGACGTAAGAGAACGTAAAGAGAAGCGTAAGAAAACGCCGGGCAACGGAACACGGCAGCCGGACGCACGCACCCCCTCCCCCCGAGCGAAAGCAGCGGATGTGAGCCAGGTCCTCGACACACCGCCCCCTTCGCCGGCTCCGGCCGACGAAGACGACCTCGCGGCGCTCGCCGCACGCTACGGCCTCACGGTCAGTGGCGCCCGCCCCTCCCTGCCCGCGTACGTCGGGCAACTGTGGGAGCGACGGCACTTCATCACCGCGTTCGCCACCGCCAAGCTGACCGCGCAGTACAGCCAGGCGAAGCTGGGTCAGGTCTGGCAGGTGTTGACGCCGCTTTTGAACGCGGCGGTGTACTACTTCATCTTCGGTGTGCTGCTGGGCACCAAGCGCGGTGTCCCGGACTACATCCCGTTCCTGGTGACGGGCGTGTTCATCTGGACGTTCACGCAGAGTTCGATCATGGCGGGCACCCGCGCGATCTCCGGCAACCTCGGCCTGGTGCGGGCGTTGCACTTCCCGCGGGCCGCGCTGCCGATCTCGTTCGCGCTGCAGCAGCTCCAGCAGCTGCTGTTCTCGATGGCCGCGCTCTTCGTCATCCTGATCTGCTTCGGCGTGCCGATCAGCGTCTCCTGGCTGCTCGTGATCCCCGCGCTGTTCCTGCAGTTCACGTTCAACGCGGGCGTCTCGATGGTCATGGCGCGCATGGGCGCGAAGACTCCGGACATCGCCCAGCTGATGCCGTTCATCCTGCGCACCTGGATGTACCTCTCCGGTGTCATGTGGAGCATCTCCAAGCTGACCAAGGGCGACCACCTGCCACACCTGGTGACGGTCGCCCTGGAGACCAACCCGGCGGCCGTCTACATCGACCTCATGCGCTACGCGCTGATCGACAGCTTCCACTCCAGCCAGCTCCCCCCGCACGTGTGGGCGGCCGCGACAGGCTGGGCGCTGATCGCCGGAGTCGGCGGCTTCATCTACTTCTGGAAGGCTGAGGAGACGTACGGCCGTGGCTGAGCAGACCATCGAGTACCACACCGAGCGGACCCCCGTGGCCGCCGACAGCACCATCCCCACCGTCGTATGCGACGGCGTCGACATCGTCTACCGGGTCAACGGGACCGGCGCCGGACGCGGCTCCGCGACCGCCGCCCTCAACCGCATCCTGCACCGCGAGAAAACCGAGAAGGCGGCGGGTGTCCGCAGGGTCCACGCCGTCAAGAAGGTCTCCTTCGTCGCCTACAAGGGCGAGGCGATCGGGCTCATCGGCACCAACGGTTCCGGCAAGTCCACCCTCCTCAAGGCCGTCGCGGGCCTCCTCCCGGTCGAGAACGGCCGTATCTACACCCACGGCCAGCCCTCCCTCCTCGGCGTCAACGCGGCCCTCATGGGCGACCTGACCGGCGAGCGCAACGTCTACCTCGGCGGCCTGGCCATGGGCATGTCCCGGGAGCAGGTCAAGGAGCGCTACCAGGGCATCGTCGACTTCTCCGGCATCAACGAGAAGGGCGACTTCATCACGCTGCCGATGCGGACGTACTCCTCCGGCATGGGCGCCCGGCTGCGGTTCTCCATCGCCGCCGCCAAGGACCACGACGTCCTCCTGATCGACGAGGCGCTGGCGACGGGCGACCGGTCGTTCCAGCGGCGCTCCGAGGAGCGGATCCGCGAACTGCGCCAGCACGCGGGCACGGTCTTCCTCGTCAGCCACAACAACAAGTCGATCCGCGACACCTGCGACCGCGTGCTGTGGCTGGAGCGCGGCGAGTTGCTGATGGACGGGCCGACGGAGGAGGTCCTGGAGGCGTACGAGGCCTTCACGGGCGGCGCCGACAAGCCCAAGGAACCGGCCCCGGCGCCGGCGGGCCAGGTCGCCGTCGTCTAGAGGTCCTCGTCCTGGAACACCCAGGTGCGGTAGACCAGGAAGCGGAACGCGGACGCGAGCACGATCGACAGGGCCTTCACGGCATTCGCCTCAAGCGGGCCGTGGAGGCCCAGTCCGTGGTAGCCGACGTAGAAGAGGCCGCTCTCCATGAGGACGCCGATGCCGCTGAAGGCGAAGAACAGGGCGATCCGGCGGACGCCGGGGGCGTCGCGGTCGCGGTAGGTGTAGTAGCGGAAGCCAAGGTAGTTGGCACCCATCGCGACGCAGCTGGCCAGGACGGTCGCGAGCATCGCGGGCCGGTGCAGGCCGTGCAGCAGGGCGTTGAAGACCGCGAAGTTGACGAGGACGCCGCTGCCGCCGACGATGCCGAATCTCACGACTTCCAGGACGACCTCGCGCACCGGTCGGACGGGCTCGGTCACGCGTTCCTCGGTGAGGTTCGGAGTCACGTGACCAGGCTTAGCTGGGCAGAGTAAGTCCTCCCCCTGATTACCCCTAAGGCACTCCATGAAAAGGGCGCCCCGAGCCGTCACGGCCCGGGGCGCCCTTTGCCGTCGTAGGAACTACGAGTGCGTGCGCAGCAGCGTGCGCATCGTGCGCATCGCCACCGACAGGTTGGCCAGGTCGAACGTCTCCGAGCTCTGGATCTCGTCCAGAGTCGTCCGCGCCCGGCCCAGGATCGCCGCGTTCTTCTCCTGCCAGGACACGAAGCGCTGCTCGGGGGTCGAGGTGCCGTTGCCCGCCGCGAGGATGTCGGCCGTCAGCGCCGCGTGCGCCGCGTACAGGTCCTCGCGGATGGAGGCGCGGGCCATGGACTGCCAGCGGTCCGCGCGGGGCAACTCGATGATGCGGTCCATGAGTTGGGTGATGTGGAGGCGGTCGGCGAGGTCGTAGTAGACCTCGGCGACGTCCATCGGGTCCTTGCCCGTGCGGTCGGCCACCGAGACGATGTCGAGCGCAGGGAAGGCGGAGGAGAACCCGGCCACGCGCGTGGCGAGTTCGGCCGGGACGCCGGAGCCGGTCAGCTCGTCGTAGATCTCCTGGTACCAGTCCAGGTCCGCGCCGCGCAGCAGCTTGGGGAGCTGGGACCAGACCTGCTCGACGCGCTCGCTGAAGAACTCGACGGTCTCGGCGAGCTGGAGCGGCTGCGGCCGGTTGTTGAGCAGCCAGCGGGTGCCGCGCTCGCACAGGCGGCGCGAGTGCAGCCGGATGCGGGTCTGGACGGGCGCCTCGACGGTGTTGTCGAGCGCCTCGACGCCGTCCCACACCTCGGCGGCGTCGAAGATCGCGCGGGCCGCGGTCTGCGCCCGGACGATCTCCTCCAGGGAGGCCCCGGTCTCCTCGCGGAGGCGGTGCAGGAAGCTCGTGCCGCCGGTGTTGACCGTGTCGTTGACGAGGACCGTGGTGACGATCTCGCGGTGCAGCGCGTGGGTGTCGATCTGCTCGGCGAACGTCTCGCGCAGCGCGGTCGGGAAGTAGGCGTGCAGCAGGGTGCGCAGGTACGGGTCGTCGGGCAGCGTGGTGTGCAGCAGCTCGTCGGAGACCGTGATCTTCGTGTACGCCAGCAGGACGGCCGTCTCGGGACCGGTCAACCCCTGTCCCTGGGCGAGCCGTTCGCGGATCTGGCGGTCCGTGGGCAGGAACTCCAGGGCCCGGTCGAGGTGGCCCTCGCGGACCAGGGTGCGCAGGAAGCGCTGCTGGGCGTGGAGCATGTCCTTGGACTGGGCGAGCGCGTTGGCGATCGCGGTGTTCTGCGCGTAGTTGTTGCGCAGGACGAGCGCGCCGACCTCGTCGGTCATCTCGGCGAGGATCTTGTTGCGCTGCTTGACGGTCATGTCGCCGTCGGTGACCAGTCCGTTGAGCAGGATCTTGATGTTCACCTCGTGGTCGGAGGTGTCCACGCCCGCGCTGTTGTCGATCGCGTCCGTGTTGATCTTGCCGCCCTGCTGGGCGAACTCGATCCGGCCGAGCTGGGTCAGGCCCAGGTTGCCGCCCTCGCCGACGACCTTGACGCGCAGGTCGGCGCCGTCCACGCGGATCGCGTCGTTGGCCTTGTCGCCGACGTCCGCGTGCGACTCGGTGCTGGCCTTGACGTACGTGCCGATGCCGCCGTTCCACAGCAGGTCGACCCGCGACTTGAGGATCGCCTTCATCAGGTCGGCCGGTGTCATCTTGGCCACCTTGTCCTCGATGCCGAGGGCCTCGCGGACGTGTGCGTTGACCGGGATCGCCTTCGCGGTGCGCGGGAAGACTCCGCCGCCGGCCGACAGCAGGCCGGTGTCGTAGTCGGCCCAACTGGAGCGCGGCAGCTCGAACATGCGGCGCCGCTCGGCGTACGAGACGGCCGCGTCCGGGGTCGGGTCGAGGAAGATGTGCCGGTGGTCGAAGGCGGCTACCAGGCGGATGTGCTCGCTGAGGAGCATGCCGTTGCCGAACACGTCACCGGACATGTCGCCGACGCCGACGACCGTGAAGTCCTCGCTCTGGGTGTCGACGCCCAACTCCCGGAAGTGCCGCTTGACGGACTCCCAGGCACCGCGCGCGGTGATGCCCATCTTCTTGTGGTCGTAGCCGGCCGAGCCGCCGGAGGCGAAGGCGTCGCCGAGCCAGAAGTTGTAGCTCTCGGCGACCCCGTTGGCGATGTCCGAGAACGTCGCGGTGCCCTTGTCGGCGGCGACCACCAGGTAGGTGTCGTCCTCGTCGTGCCGGACGACGTCCGCCGGCGGGACGACCTCGCCGGCCACCAGGTTGTCGGTGATGTCGAGCAGGGCCGAGATGAACATCTTGTAGCTGGCGATGCCCTCGGCGAGCCACGCGTCCCGGTCCACGCTCGGGTCCGGCAGCTGCTTGGCGACGAAGCCGCCCTTGGCGCCGACCGGCACGATGACGGTGTTCTTCACCATCTGCGCCTTGACCAGGCCGAGGATCTCGGTACGGAAGTCCTCCCGCCGGTCCGACCAGCGCAGCCCGCCGCGCGCGACCTTGCCGAAGCGCAGGTGCACGCCCTCGACGCGCGGCGAGTACACCCAGATCTCGTACGCCGGTCGCGGCGCCGGCAGGTCCGGGATGGCCTGCGGGTCGAACTTCATCGAGACGTACGCGTGCGCGTGCCCGCCGAGCGCCTCCTGGAAGAAGTTGGTGCGCAGGGTCGCCTTGATGACGGTCAGGAAGGACCGCAGGATCCGGTCCTCGTCGAGGCTCGCCACCTGGTCGAGCGCCGCGTCGACCTCTTCGAGGAGGGCGTCCACGATCTCGCGCCCGGCGCGCTGCCGGTCCGGCGACATCCGCGCCTCGAACAGGGAGACGAGCAGCCGGGTGGTGTGGACGTTGTTGCGGAGGGTGTCCTCCATGTAGTCCTGGCTGAAGGTGGAACCGGCCTGCCGCAGGTACTTGGCGTACGCCCGCAGCACCATGGCCTGGCGCCAGTCGATCCCGGCGCTCAGCACCAGCGCGTTGAAGCCGTCGTTCTCGGCCTGCCCGGTCCAGGTGGCGGCGAACGCCTCCTGGAACCGCTCGCGGCCGTTCTCGCCGAGAGAATCCCCGTTGCCGTTCTGCGACTTGGGCATCCGCAGCCCGAAGTCGTAGATCCACGCCGTCGTACGGTCCGAGCAGCGCAGTTCGTACGGCCGCTCGTCCACGACCTCGACGCCGAGGCGGCTGAGGACCGGCAGCACGGCCGAGAGGGAGACCGGGGCGCCCTTGCGGTAGATCTTGAAGCGGCGCTCGTCGGGGGCGGCACCCACGGGCTCGTAGAGGCTCAGCTCGAAGGTCTGCTCCTCGGTGAGCTGTTCGAGGTGGACCAGGTCGGCGACGGCGGCGCGCGGGGAGTGGTCCGCCTTGTAGCCCTCGGGGAAGGCGTTGCCGTAGCGGCGCACGAGTTCGGCCGCGCGCTCCTCGCCGCACTCGGCGTTCAGCGCGTCGCCGAAGCCGTCGGCCCAGGAGCGGGCGGCCTCGACCAGGCGGGCCTCGATGCGGTCCTTGTCGGCGTCGGACAGCTCCGGCAGCTCGGTGCCCTGCGGGACGCGGACCACGAAGTGCAGCCGCGAGAGGATCGACTCGGTGTTCCAGGCGGTGAAGTCGACGCTGATGCCGTCGAGCTCTTCTTTAAGGATGTCGATGATCCGGAGGCGTACGCCCGTGGTGTAGCGGTCGCGCGGGAGGTAGACGAGTGCCGAGTAGTAGCGGCCGTACTCGTCCTGGCGCAGGTACAGGCGCAGCCGGCGCCGCTCCTGGAGGTAGAGCACGGACGTGACGATGGACCGGAGTTCGTCGACCGGGGTCTGGAACAGCTCGTCGCGCGGGTACGTCTCCAGGATCTGCAGCAGGTCGCGCCCGTCATGGCTGTTGGGCGAGAACCCGGCGCCTTCGAGCACCTCGTCGACCGTGCGCCGGATCACGGGAACCCGGCGGACGGACTCGGTGTAGGCGGCGGACGAGAACAGGCCCAGGAACCGGCGTTCGCCGACGACCTCGCCGTTCTCGTCGAACTTCTTCACGCCCACGTAGTCGAGATACGACGGACGGTGCACCGTGGAACGGCTGTTGGCCTTGGTCAGCACGAGGAGCTTGTGCTCGCGGGCCTTGGCCCGGGCGTCGGCCGGGAGCCGCTCGAAGGACGGGCTCACCGGGTGGCTGTCCTCGCCGCCGTGCTGCGGGTCGGAGCGCAGGATACCGAGACCGGTGCCGGGGACCGCGGCGAGGGAGTCGTCCTCGCGGAGCTGGTACTCGCGGTAGCCGAGGAAGGTGAAGTGGTCGGCGGCCAGCCAGCGCAGCAGCTGGCGGGCCTCCTCGACCTCGCTGGAGGGCAGGTCGGAGGCGGTCGGCTCGGTGGGCAGCTCGTCGGCCATCCGCAGGGCCGAGTCCCGCATCTTCTCCCAGTCCTCGACGGCCTCACGCACGTCGGACAGGACGCGCAGCAGGTCGGCGGTGATCTGCTTCAGGTCGGCGCGGTCGGTCTCGCGGTCGATCTGGACGTGGATCCAGGACTCGATGTGCGCGTCGTGCGGCAGCTCTCCGGCGGGCGGGGTGGTGAGCACCTCGACGAGCTTGCCGGTGAGGTCGCGGCGGACGACGACCTGCGGGTGGATGACGACATGGATGCCGCGGCCCTGGCGGGTCAGTTCGTTGGTCACCGAGTCGACGAGGAAGGGCACGTCGTCGGTGACGACCTCGACGACGGTGTGGCTGCACGTCCAGCCGTTCTCCTCGACCGTCGGGGTGTGCACCCGTACGTTCGCCGTGCCCTGGGGGCGGGTCTCGGCCAGCCGGTAGTGGGAGAAGGCGGCACCGAAGACGTCGACCGGGTCGCGGTCCGCGAGGTCCTCCGGGGCGGTGTGCAGGTAGTAGCGCTGGAGGAACGCGAGCACGGTCTCCTGGTCCGGAGTGCTCTCGTCCGTCGTCCCGGTGGGTAGATGCCCCCCGACCGGGCTGTTCTCAGCTACCCGAGCAGCCCTTTCGAGCAACTCGGCCTTTGCTTCGTCCAGCTTGGTCTGCATTGTCCTCTGGCTCCTGTCGCGCGCCGTTGCGTGACGTAGAAAGAAGTACGGTCACTTCCCCTGCGGCTCGACGCCACGGCCCGGGTTCTCCGGTCTGCTCAGACGCTATGCCGCAAGGTGAGATGAGCGGTGGGTTATCAGCCATTTTCGGCACGCCCGACGGGTGTGACGCTGCTCTCTGTCGCGTCGGTACCCGGGGTGTGCACGGCGTCCTGGGAGCCCTTGGAGCTCCGTCCCGCCCGCGAGGGTCTGTCCAGACCCTGGGACCAGCGACCGCCGCCCGGTCACGGATGTCGTCCGTGGTCGCCGGGCGCGGAGCAGGGGCGACGATGCCCCCGCGAAATATCGCGCTGATCACGCCACAAGGCTATCTCTCCTTACCGGGGGCTCGTCATGAGCCGGTTGTGTACAAAACAGAGGGTGGAACTTTGACGTTATGCACAGGGGCGCAGTACGTGAAATCGTCGTATTCACGGGCAGTCGGGACGGTGACGATGACGGTGTCCGAGCTGTGAGGCCCCTTGGCAAGCACCCCGGCGCGCGGCACGTTGCCCATGAGTCCACGAACCCGTGAGCTCATGACGCCCGACCAAGACGCATGCCACGGCCACAGAGGAGCGCACCGACATGACAGCGAAGATCCTCATCGTCACCGGCGACGCAGCGGAGTCACTGGAGGTCCTCTACCCCTACCAACGCCTGCGCGAGGAGGGCTACGAGGTCCACATCGCGGCTCCCGAGCGCAAGAAGCTGCAGTTCGTCGTCCATGACTTCGAACCCGGCTTCGACACGTACACCGAGAAGCCCGGCTACACCTGGCCCGCCGATCTCGCCTTCTCCGAGGTCGATCCCGGCCAGTACGCGGCCCTCGTCATCCCCGGCGGACGGGCCCCCGAGTACCTCCGCAACGATCCCGAACTCCGCAAGATCCTCAAGTCCTTCTTCGACACGGACAAGCCCGTGGCCCAGATCTGCCACGGCCCCCTGCTCACCGCCGCGATCGACGGCCTGCGCGGCCGGCGCGTCACGGCGTACCCGGCGCTCGAACTCGACATGCAGGCCGCCGGCGCGACCTTCCAGGACGCCGAGACGGTGGTCGACGGCACGCTGGTCTCCGCTCGCGCGTGGCCGGATCACTCCAGCTGGATGCGGGAGTTCCTGACGGTGCTGCGGGCGAAGGCACCGGTGACGTGACCTCGGCGGTCGGCGTGAGGTGACGGGGGTGGGCATGACGTGACGGGGTGCGCGGTGCTTCCTGAAGTGCCGTGTCTCTGAGGCACAGAGCCCTTGAGACGCGGCACTTCGGAAGGCACGGTCCCTTGAAGGCGCCGCCCTTCGTCACCCCGGCCGGCCGGTCACCGTCACGCCGCCGCCAGCCGCTCCGCCTCCGCGACGGCCTCCGCCAGCGAGTCCACCACCGGTACGCCGACCACTTCGAGGCTGGCCCGGCTGTGCGAACCGCCGGTGTAGAGCACGGCCCGCGCCCCCACGTGCAGGGCGGCCACCGCGTCGTCGGCGGCGTCCCCGATCACCACGGTGCGCGCGGGGTCCACGCCGGTCAGCGCCCCGAGGTGCCGCACCATGTGCTCGGCCTTGCTGCCGCCGGAGGGCCCGGTGCGCCCGTCGACCCGTATGAAGTGCGGTTCTATCCCGAACTCCCGCACCAGCGGGACGAGTTCGTCATGGCCGTACATGCTGAGGATCGACTGGCTGCGCCCCGCCGTCCGCCACCCCGCGAGCAGGTCCGCCGCGCCCTCGGTGAGCCCGCAGACGACGCGGTGCTCGGCGTAGTACCGATGGAAGGTCACGTCCATGACCTCCCACTCGGAATCGGTGGGCAGCCGCCCCAGCAGCCGCTCGTAGAACTTCGGCACCGGCACGCAGTACAGCGCCCGGTACTCCTCCATCGTGATCGGCGTCAGCCCCAACTCGGCGAACGCCGCGTTCGTCGCCCCGATGATCGCGTCATTGTCGTGGAACAGCGTGCCGTTCCAGTCCCAGACGATGTGCGCGCTTCCTTGCATCCCCATGCCAAAAAAGTACCCGCCGCCACTGACAATCAAGATAATCGCAGGTCAACGGGCGCATACGACCATTCGACCGCCGCCGAACAGGCTCAGTCGGCCAGCCCGACAAGGTTCGGGATCTCCTGCGTCGCGTACCAGAGCAGCTCGTGGTCCTCGGCCCCGTCCACGACGAACTGCGCGTCGTCGTCCCCGCGGTCCGCCGCCGGAAGCGCGTCGGCGGCGGCGCTCACATCACCCTCCGCGTCCCCGAGATCCACGTGTACGGCGGCCGCCTTGGCCAGCGCCACGGTTCCTCCGACCCGCACCTCACCGAGCGCCGCCGGGTCGAGTCCGCGGTCGGGGTCGGCGTGCGCGGTGCCGTCGGGTACGTCGACGGCGACCACGACCCGGCGCCGGGGCGCGTCGGGGTGGACCGCCAGCAGCCGCAGCGAGCCGAGCGCGGCCCGGTTCAGCGCCGCGTACTCCAACTCCTCGATGTCGTCGGAGAGGTACCACTCGCGCAGCGCGGGCGTCACGGCGTACGCGACGAAGGGTCCCGTCCCCAGCTCACCCGTCTTGTACGCCTCGGCGAGACCGGAGAGGGTCAGGGGGACGTAGACGCGCATGGCTGGCCGCTTTCGTAGTTCGGAGAGTGCCCCCCGGAAGGGGGTTCCGCGGACGGTGCCGCGCCTCCGGGAGGGCCTCCAGGATACGTGCGCGGGGTCCCCCATCGAGTCCCCACCCACACCCCCGCAGGCGTCCACCCCACGCCTGAAATTCACCCGGGGCACCCCTGTAGCGACGGGCTTCGAGGCCCCTCAATCACTCGGATAAGTGAACAATCCGGCCCCTCCGACGCGCGCCGTCCCTTCCTTGCAACCCCCGCCCATGGCCCCGTACAAGATCCCCAACCACGAAGTTACTTCCCGGTACATCCCGGGCCGACCAAAACGGGGACCCCCATGCACAAGGTCATGACCAGGACCGCCCAGCACACCCCGACCCGCCCCCCGACCCGCCGCGACCCCCGCCGCCCCGGCACGGCTTCGCCTCGCGGACAGGGCGGGGGCACGTCCCGTACGGCACCTGCGGCGGAGAGCGCGCCTCCGGCAACGGACACCCCGTCTGCGGCTCCCGGCCAGGGCGCAGCCCGCACGGCACCGGGAGACGGCCGCCCGGCAGCTGCAGCAGGACGCGGGACTCGTACGACGGCTGCGGCGGGCCGAGGCGCAACCTCTGCCACTCCCACGCCGCCCGCAACCCGGGGCGCAGCCCCTACGGCCCTCACACCACCGCCGAGCCACCGCACAGCCCCGACGGCATCAACTCCCGTGACAGGCCGAGCCGCTCCCCACACCCCGCCTCACGCCGACCCCCACACCGTGCCCGCCCAGGCCTCCCCGGCCGCCCGCAGCCGCGTCCCGCAGCCCCGCCCCACCGACCTCTTCGCCGACCGTCTCCTCGCCGTCCTGAGCGGTCAGCGGCCCGTCCACTGGATGCTCCGGCACACCGCCGGCCGCGCCTACGACGAACTGGCCCGCCTCGCCGAACACGGCCCCCTGCGCGCCACTCGCGGCACGCGCCCGGTGGTTCGGGACATCGGCTACTACGTCGCCCGCGAGGGCGCCGTAGAGGCCTTCGCCCGCATCGGCGCCGGTGACCAGGTACGGGCCATGGCCTTCCGCCTGGAACGCGGCGCGGACCTCCGCTGGCGCTGCACAGCGGTGGAACTGGGCGGGTCCCGCGCCCCGCACCCGGACGACGACTGAGGAACGCTGAGAAGGGCTACCGGCAGACCGGGGCCTACGGCGGCTGCGGCGGACCGGGGCTGGGGACGGGGGCTGGCGGCTGGCGGCTGGCGGCTGGCGGCTGGCGGCTGGCGGCTGGCGGCTGGCGGCTGGCGGCTGGCGGCTGGCGGCTGGCGGCTGGCGGCTGGCGGCTGGCGGGCAAGGCAACCACCGAGCCGGGGCCGACCCCGTCCGCGCCAATCGACGCCCCGGCCGTACCCACCGTGCCCCCGCGCCAGCCGGCAACCGCACACGCGCCCACAACCCGCCCGCGCACACGCACACGCACACACGCCAAAGGGCCGGGCACCTTCACGATGCCCGGCCCTTCAAGGTCCTCCACCGGAGAGCGGCGGCCCCGGCAAGCTCAACCCCTCACTCAAGGGGCCGCTCGCCGCAGCTCAACCGCCAAACCCGCGGAGCGACCGTCACTTCTTGCGGCGGCTGCTCCGGCGGCCCTGCTTGCGGCGCTCCGCGCGCGTGAGGCCGTCCGCCTCGGAGCGCACGGGCTCGTCGTCGCTGGTGAAGTCGCCCTCGACGATGCCGCCCTCGCCGTCCACGGTCGGCGCGGAGAAGTGCAGCCGGTCCGGCCGCTGCGGGGCGTCGAGCCCCTTGGCGCGGATCTCGGGACGGGCGCTCGCCTGCGCGGGCACCGTGTCCTCCTTGTCGAGCGACGGCTTGTCGTCCTCCAGGAGGACTTCCTCGACCTGCTGCTCGACCTGGACCTCCAGGTTGAACAGGTAGCCGGCGGACTCCTCCTTGATGCCGTCCATCATCGCGGTGAACATGTCGAAGCCCTCGCGCTGGTACTCGACCAGCGGGTCCTTCTGGGCCATCGCGCGCAGGCCGATGCCCTCCTGGAGGTAGTCCATCTCGTAGAGGTGCTCGCGCCACTTGCGGTCCAGGACCGACAGCACGACGCGGCGCTCCAGCTCACGCATGATCTCGGAGCCGAGCTGCTCCTCGCGGTCCTTGTACTGCTCGTGGATGTCGTCCTTGATGGACTCGGAGATGAACTCGGCGGTCAGACCGGCCCTGTCCCCGGCCGCCTCCTCCAGCTCCTCCACGGTGACCTTCACCGGGTAGAGCTGCTTGAACGCGCCCCACAGCCGGTCGAGGTCCCAGTCCTCCGGGAAGCCCTCGGCGGTCTCCGCGGTGATGTACGCGTCGATCGTGTCGTCCATGAAGTGCACGACCTGCTCCTGCAGGTCCTCGCCCTCCAGGACGCGGCGGCGCTCGCCGTAGATGACCTCACGCTGGCGGTTGAGGACCTCGTCGTACTTGAGGACGTTCTTGCGGGTCTCGAAGTTCTGCTGCTCGACCTGCGACTGGGCGGACGCGATCGCGCGCGTGACCATCTTGTTCTCGATCGGCACGTCGTCCGGGACGTTCGCCATCGACATCACGCGCTCGACCATCTGGGCCTTGAACAGCCGCATCAGGTCGTCGCCGAGGGAGAGGTAGAAGCGGGACTCGCCCGGGTCGCCCTGACGGCCGGAGCGACCGCGCAGCTGGTTGTCGATACGACGCGACTCGTGCCGCTCGGTACCGAGGACATACAGGCCGCCGAGGTCCTTGACCTCTTCGAACTCGTCCTTGACCGCCTGCTCGGCCCTCTCCAGGGCGGCGGGCAGGGCCTGCGCCCACTCCTCGATGTGCTCCTCGGGGTCGAGGCCGCGCTGGCGCAGCTCCGCCTCGGCGAGGTCGTCGGGGTTGCCGCCGAGCTTGATGTCCGTACCGCGGCCGGCCATGTTGGTCGCGACGGTCACGGCGCCCTTGCGGCCGGCCTGGGCGATGATCGGCGCCTCACGGTCGTGCTGCTTCGCGTTCAGCACTTCGTGCTGGATGCCGCGCTTGGCGAGCTGCTGCGAGAGGTACTCGGACTTCTCGACCGACGTCGTACCGACGAGGATCGGCTGGCCCTGCTCGTGCTTCTCGGCGATGTCGTCGACGACCGCCTCGAACTTCGCGACCTCGGTGCGGTAGATCAGGTCCGACTGGTCCTTGCGGACCATGGGCCTGTTGGTCGGGATCGGGACGACGCCGAGCTTGTAGATCTGGTGGAACTCGGCGGCCTCGGTCATCGCCGTACCGGTCATGCCCGAGAGGTTGCTGTAGAGGCGGAAGAAGTTCTGCAGGGTAATCGTGGCGAGCGTCTGGTTCTCGTCCTTGATGTCCACCCCTTCCTTCGCCTCGATGGCCTGGTGCATGCCCTCGTTGTAGCGGCGGCCGGCGAGGATACGCCCGGTGTGCTCGTCGACGATCATGACCTCGCCGTCGATGACGACGTAGTCCTTGTCCTTCTTGAAGAGCTCCTTCGCCTTGATGGCGTTGTTCAGGTAGCCCACCAGCGGGGTGTTCACCGACTCGTAGAGGTTGTCGATGCCCAGCCAGTCCTCGACCTTGCTGACACCGCCCTCGTGGATGGCCACCGTGCGCTTCTTCTCGTCGACGTCGTAGTCGCCCGTCTCCTCCAGGCCCTTGAGGGAGTTGCCGGCCTCGCCCTTCTTCAGGCGGGTGACCAGCTTGGCGAAGTCGCCGTACCACTTGGTGGCCTGGTCGGCCGGGCCGGAGATGATCAGCGGCGTACGGGCCTCGTCGATGAGGATGGAGTCGACCTCGTCGACGATCGCGAAGTTGTGGCCGCGCTGCACCAGTTCGTCCTGCGACCACGCCATGTTGTCGCGCAGGTAGTCGAAGCCGAACTCGTTGTTCGTGCCGTACGTGATGTCGCACGCGTACTGCTCGCGGCGCTGGGCCGGGGTCATGTTGGCCAGGATGCAGCCGACCTCAAGGCCCAGGAACTTGTGGATGCGCCCCATCATCTCGGAGTCGCGCTCGGCCAGGTAGTCGTTGACCGTGATGATGTGGACGCCGTCTCCGGAGAGGGCGTTCAGATATGCGGGCAGGGTGCCGACCAGGGTCTTGCCCTCGCCGGTCTTCATCTCGGCGACGTAGCCGAGGTGCAGGGCCGCGCCGCCCATCATCTGCACGTCGTAGTGGCGCTGGCCGAGGACGCGCTTGGCGGCCTCACGGACGGTGGCGAACGCCTCGGGCAGCAGGTCGTCCAGGGTCTCACCGTCGGCGTAGCGCTGCTTGTACTCCTCGGTGAGGGCCTTCAGCTCGGCGTCGGAGAGGTCCACGAAGTCCTCTTCGATGGACTTGACCTGGTCCGCGATGCGGTGCAGCTTGCGCAGGATCTTGCCTTCGCCTGCACGCATGATCTTCGAGAGGACGGACACGGGGCTTGGTCTCCTTGCCGGTCGGGCCTGGGACGGTCGGTTACCAATGACATGACTGAGCAACGGCCATCGTATGCGAGGACCCCGCCACGCCGGGAGCCTGCCGGGGACGCCGACCGTCCACTCCTTCACATCTGCTTCAAAGGGACAACGGCCGGGGGTCGCCGATGGTGCCGCGTCCCTCCGAGGAATTGCGCGAAATGTGATCACCCGCTCACGCAGCGCAAAGGTATGGCGTCCTTGTGCGCCCCCGAGCAGAATCGGCCGATGGAACCCGTAACGCTCACGACCGACCGGCTCCTCCTGCGCAGCGTCGGCCCGCAGGACACCGACGTCGTGTATTCAGCCGCCCAGGATCCCGACATCCAGCGCTGGACGACGATCCCCTCGCCCTACCTCCTGGAGCACGCGCAGAGTTTCACCGAACAACTGGTCCCGGAGGGCTGGGCGAACGGTTCGATGTTCACCTTCGGTCTCTTTCTCCCCGAAGGGGAGCTGGTGGGGATGCTCGGGATCACGATGCGCTCGCTGGGCGTCGGCGAGGTCGGTTACTGGGGCACGAAGGAGCACCGCGGCAACGGCTACATGACCGAGGCCGTACTCGCCGCCGCCCGCTGGGCCTTCACCGCCATGTCGATCGACCGCCTGGAATGGCGCGCGGAGGTCGGCAACAAGGCCTCGCGCGCGGTCGCGGAACGCGCCGGCTTCACCATGGAGGGCACGCTGCGCTCCGCGATCAACCACGGGGGCGTACGCCGGGACTGCTGGGGCGGCTCCCTGCTCCCGTCCGACCTGGGCCTGCCGTCGACGGCGCCGTACCTGCCCGCCCAGCGCTGAAGCAGCGGCGAATCCGCAGGTCGGCCCGCGTTGATGCTCCTATTGCTCGTCAAGAGGCTTGGAGCCAGTCGCGGTAGGCGTGGGTGAGGGCGTCGTCGCGGCGGATTCCTCGTTCGAGGGTGGAGATGGCGGCCGGCCAGACTCCGAAGTGGCCTGCTGCGGCGGTGAGGGTGATGCCCCTGGACTGCCGCAGGGGCCGTAGGTCGGCGATGTCGGGAACGAGGACCGTGGTGGTGAGGCAGCGGAACACCTCCCGGGCGATGGCTCGTTTGAGGAGCCTGATGATCTCCTTCTTGGTCCGCCCGGCCGTGGTCTGCCTCGCCACGTATTCACGGGTGCGGGGATCGCTGGACATACGGACGAGGGCGATGCGGTAGAGGGCGGCGTTGGCTGCCCGGTCACCTCCCCGTGAGAGGCGGTGGCGGTTGGTCCTGCCGCTGGAGGCGGGGACCGGGGCGGCTCCGCAGAGGGCGGCGAAGGAGGCTTCGGTCCGCATCCGTTCGGGGTTGCCGCCTGCGGTGACCAGCAGCTGTGCCGCGGTGTCCGGGCCGACTCCGTGAGTGGACCGCAGTCCGGGGTTGTGTGCGGTGACGTCGGCATCCAGGGCCTTGGAGAGTGCCTCGTGCTCGGCAGTCAGCTCCTTCACCCGCCGGGCCAGGCTCTTGAGAGCGGTCAGGATCGCGGCGTGGACCGGATCACCGCAGGGACGCAGCCGGGCGAGGGCGTCGGTGCGGGCGGGGCCCTTCAGGCGGCCGTATGTGGCGCGGATGGCCTCGGGCGCGCTGATGAGGATGCCACCGATCTGGTTCAGCGCGGCGGTGCGGGCCTTGACGGCGGAGCGGGCGGCGTTGTGCAGGGCCCGTATGCCGGCGACGGTGTCGTCCTTGGGCGCGGCCTGGGCTCGTCCCGACAGGGCGGCGCGTGCGGCTGCGTAGGCGTCGATGGGGTCGGACTTGCCGATGCGGCGGCGTTCGGCCCGGTCGGGCCGGTTGACCTCCACGACATGACGGCCCGCCGAGCGGGCAGCGCGGGTGAAGCCGGCCCCGTAGGAGGCGGTGCCCTCCACCCCGATCGCGACCACGTGTCCGTGCGCGGTCACGAAGGCCAGAGCAGCGGCGTAACCGGCTGCGGTGGTGGCGAACTCGGCGTCCGCAAGGTGACCGCCGTTGCCGCTGATCACAGCAACGTGAAGCGTGTCGGCATGAGAGTCGACCCCGCCGAACACTCTCTGGCCGACGGTGTCCGCTTCGACTGCTGATGCCATGCTGGTGACGCCTTCCTGACCGGAGGTAGGCACCGGCCGGGTGGCGCAGACAGGACATTGAAGCGGGGGCTTCTGACCAAGCTCCTATCAGGTCATGTTCCGCCCGGCCGGAGCCATGAGAACAAGCCCCGGCGGCCGGACAGAACAACTTGAGGACAACCCAGCAGGGCGTCAGTCAGTGCCAGAGCCACGACCACCGGAACCTGCGTACCAATATCAATGTCAGTGCCACCCTCTATCGTGCGGAGACATGACGAGTGCCCCGCGCCCCACGACCGACCTGTCGGCAGCCGACGCCCGCCGCATCGCCCTGCGTGCCCAGGGTTTCCTCGGCGCCCCCGACCGCCGCGCGGGCGTGCGCGGCGTGCTCCGCCATCTCGGCGCGGTCCAGCTCGACACCATCTCGGTCCTCGCCCGCTCCCACGAACTCATCCCGTACGCCCGCCTCGGCGCGGTCCCCCGCAAGACGGTCGAGGACGCGTACTGGACCGAGACGCACGCCTTCGAGTACTGGTCCCACGCCGCGTGCATCCTCCCGGTGGAGGAGTGGCCCCACTTCGCGTTCCGCCGCCGCGCCTACCGGAGCCGCCCGCACTGGAACCACGACCTCCCCGACGGCACCTACGAACAGGTCATCAAGCAGCTCCGCGCCGAAGGACCGCTCACCTCAACGGAGTTGGGCGGCGCCAAGCGCACCAGCGAGTGGTGGGACTGGTCCGGCGCCAAGGTCGCCGTGGAGCGCGCGCTGATGTACGGCGAGGTGGTGTGCGTGGAGCGGCGCGGCTGGAAGCGGGTGTACGACCTCGCCGAGCGCGCGATCCCGAAGGCGCTGCTGCACGACGAGCTGGATGACACGGAGTGCCTCCGCCGCCTGGTCAACCTGGCGGGCGCCTCACTGGGCGTCGGCACCCGCGCGGACATCGCCGACTACCATCGCCTCAAGGGCGAGCAGGTCGACGCGGTGATCGCCGACTCGGGCCTGGTCCCGGTCACCGTCGAGGGCTGGGGCAAGCCCGCCTGGGCCGACCCGACGGCCCTGGAGACACCTCCGCGCGGCCGCCACCGCACCACACTCCTGTCCCCGTTCGACTCCCTGATCTGGGAACGGGCCCGCACGGAACGCATCTTCGGCTTCACCCACCGCCTGGAGGCCTACGTCCCCAAGCCCAAGCGGATCTACGGCTACTTCGCGATGCCGGTGCTCGCGGGGGGCCGACTGGTCGGTCGCGTGGACCCCGCGCGCGAGGGCCGCACCCTGGTGGCCAAGCAGGTCACCCTGGACGGCGTGAAGGCCGTCCCGTCCGTCGCCCAGGCCCTGGTCGAGGCCGCGAGCTGGGTGGACTGCACGGACGTACGCGTGGAGCGGGTCGACGCCCCCGAGCTGCGCGCTCCCCTCGCCAGAGAACTGGCCCGTCTCCTGGCATGAGGGACACCTGGCCCGAGGGTCAGCGGATCTCCAGGATCTTCTCCCGCATCGCGTAGACCACCGCCTCCATCCTGGAGTGCAGCTGCAGCTTCTCCAGGATGTTGCGCACATGGTTCTTCACGGTGTTCTCGGAGATGAACAACTGCTTCGCGATATCGCGGTTGTTCATTCCGGTGGCGACGAGTTTGAGAACCTCCAGCTCACGGTCGGTGAGCCGGGGCGCGGGCACCAGCCGGCGCTCGTCGGTGCGCTGGATCATCGACTTGAACTCGGTGAGCAGTTTCGACGCCATGGAGGGGCTGATCTGCGACTGTCCGTCGGCCACGGCGCGAATGGCGGTGGCCACTTCGTCGGTCGAGATCTCCTTGAGGAGATAACCCGTCGCGCCCGCCTTGATCGCGTCGTAGAGATCGGCCTCTTCGTCGCTGATCGTGAGCATGATGATTTTCGCGCTGGGTGCCACCTCCTTGATGGAGGTGCACGCCTCGATCCCGCCCCGCTTCGGCATCCGCACGTCCATCAGGACGATGTCCGGCAGCAGATCCGCGGCCTTGTCCACGGCCTCGGCACCGTCGCCCGCCTCGCCGACGACCTGGATGTCCTCCTCGGCCGCCAGCACGATCTCCAGGCCGCGGCGGAAGAGGGCGTGGTCGTCCACGACAAGGACTCTGATCGGCTCCTTGCGTGTCGAGCCCGCTTCCTGGCCCATGCCGACGACGCCGCCGTCGGTATCCCCGACATGCATCGGTCCGAAGCTGTCCGCCATCGTTCCTCCCCCTGAAGGCTGTGGCCTGTGGTCCTGTGCCATCGCCAACCCAAGGCAGCGGCCCACCGGTTGGGCCTGTACGGCCATGATTCCATGCCCGGACGACAGTGCGGTCACGGAGCGGGGCGCGAAGTGGTCGCACACCGGTGCCCCTGGGGGCGCACACGCGCTCCAGGGGCACCGGCTCAGCTGTCTGCCGGGTGGGTCAGCCGCCCAGCGTGCCGCCGGCCGCGGGCGGTTGCGCCTGCGTGACCATCGGGTCCGTGCTGAGGTGGATGACGCCGTAGTCGTAGGCGTGGCGTCGGTAGACGACGCTCGGTTCCTTGGTCTCGGAGTCGACGAACAGGTAGAAGTCGTGTCCGACCAGTTCCATCTCGTAGAGCGCCTGGTCGAGGGACATCGGAGAGGCGACGTGGGTCTTCTCGCGGACGACCAGGGGGCCTTCGCCCTTGACCTCAAGCGAGCCGATCTTCTTGGTGGGCACACCGTCCGGCTGCTCGTCCGGGACGGCGTGGCCGTTGCCGTTGAGCGTCGCGGCGCCCGGGACGTGGTCGGGGACCTCAGCGGCGGTGAGCCTGCGGGCGCCGCGCCGCGTGTTGCGCTTGTCGTGCTGCTTGCGCAGCCGGGCATCCAGCTTCTCCGCCGCGAGGTCGAGCGCCGCGTACGGATCGTTGGCCGATGCCTCCGCCCGGATCACCGGACCGCGGGAGCGGAGCGTGATCTCCACTCGGTCACAGCGGTCGGCCTGTCGGGGGTTCGGCTCCTTGGACACCTCCACGTCGAGGCTGATCACCTTGCCGTCGAGCTTCTGGATCTTCTCCAGCTTCAGCTTCTCGGCCACGTGCTTGCGGAACCGCTCGGGCACCTCGGTCTTGCGGCCCTTGACGACGATGTCCACGCAGAACTCCGTTCCCGGATCGCTCCGCTTCGCTGCGGAGCGTCTCCCTTTCGCACCAGGCTCCGGTCACCCCGGAACCTCGGACTCGGTGACTTCCACCTCCTCCTCCCCCATGGGCAAGATCTCCACCCCATGGCCGCGGGTGATTGCAGAAAACCCGCAGCACGGCATTCGGATAGGAGAGGTGCGGCCTGCGCCTTTCTCTCACAACCGAACATATCTCGCCCGGACGGATGTCGTCACCCTCTACTGCGGCGTACCTCCGTTCAGGTGAATTGCTCCTGTCATTACCTGCAACGACGCAAGTTCACGGTCAGTTCCGGTTTATTTCGAAGGAATCCGGCGACGCCGCGATCACCGCAGCGCAGATCAGGTCAGCGGGGCCGTTCGCACTCACGATTCCCGGGGCACTGAGTGCCATGTTCCTCCCGTTCTCCATTGATCTCTCGTTGTGTTCCTCTCTGCCTTCCCTGGACACACGCCCGTACACAGTGGCAGTCGCGCCAACTTCGCCGCCGCCCACGATCGCCTCCCGCACGGCACGCGCCGCCTCCCTCAAGGAGGCCCCGGTCGTCATCAGGTCGTCGACGAGCACCACCGGACCGCCCACGAGTAACCGGGCACCACCCGCGACCACCTCCAGCGCACCGTCGAGATTCCCCATCCGCTCCCGCGAGTTGAGCCCCGCCTGATCCGCGACCCACCGCCGCTGCCGCAACACGGCCACCACCCGAGCCGGCGTCCCGGTCCGCCGCAACTCCCCCGCCGCCGCGAGCGCGATCCGCCGGGCCGGATCATGCCCCCTGGCCCGCACGGTGCTCCGCGCAGAAGGCACGGGGACGAGCAGCACGGGCGCGTAACCGTGACTCCGGGACGGAACACGACCGGCATCGGTCTGCCACCCGGCTTGCGGCTGGCGATGCCCCGCCTGGATTTGCCCGAACTGAGCCTGGCGAAGCCCGACCTGGACTTGCTCGACCTGAGCCTGGCGGCGCCCTGCCCGAGCCTGCGCGGCTTGTCCTGCCTGAGCTTGCGTGGCTTGTTTTATCCGACCCTGCACGGCTTGTCCCACCCGAGCCTGCGCAGCTTCCCCAGCGTGAGCCTGTCGTGCCTGCGGCTGCCGTACCGGGCCGTGCCCGCCCTGCACTGGATCTGCCTGATCCCGCCCACTCGGCGTCGTACCAAGCCCTGCACCAAACCCCGCAGCCTCTGCTACCTCCCCCACCTCTCCCGTACCAGGCCCGGCCACCCTCAACCGCGCGACCTGCCCACCACCAGAGCCGGAATCTCCCGCACCTCGCCCCGACCGTTCTGCCGCGCCCCGCGCCCAACCGCTCCGGTCGGCCTCCTCCCGCAGCTCCTCCTCCCCCAGCTCCCCAAATGCCTGCGCCAAGTCCCCACGCAGCCCCGCCACACCCCCGTCCATCCCCAGCAAGCCCGAATCCCGCCCGGCCACAACCCCGTAGCCTCGCCCCCAGTTCTCCCGAAGCCCCACCCGCACAGCCCCCGCCAGCGCCGCGCCCAACGCCCCCGCAAGCCCCAGCGCCCCCCGTTCCTTATGGGCGAGGATCGCCGCCCGCACCTCGTCCGCGTAAGGAGCCGCCGCATACGTCGCCGGCAGCCCCACCGGCTCGGGCATCGGTCGTACCCGGCCCGGTACGGCCCCGCTCAGAGCTGCACGGCACTCCGGGCAGAGCACCGTGCGAGGCCTGCCGCAGCCTCCGCACTCGGCCGGCAGCACCAGATCCGTGAGGTCCCGCCACCACCCCCGCATGCCCACCACTGTGCCAACGCCCCGCCCGACCGGCCACCCCTGTGGACAAGGGCCTGTGGACAACTCCGCACAACCGTCAACAGCCGTCACCCACACGAGTGCAAGGCCACCCGGAACAGTCACCCCGGAACACGCGAACGGCCGCCTCCACCGAGCCTCAGCCCGACCGGAGACGGCCGCGTTCAGTCCACCACCTCATCGTCGCGACGCGTCAACGCGTCACCCCGGATACACCGGCGCCGACCCCGCCTTGACGACCTTCTGCCACTGCGCCCCGCTGGACAGCCGCACGATCCCGTCCTCCGAGTAGGCCACCAGCGGCAGCTTGTCGTCCTCGGACGCGGCGATCTCCTTCACCCCCGTCAGGGCCGCGGGCGCCGGGCCCTCCGGCGTGGATCCGTCGACCTGGACGTACCGCATCTGCACCACGCCCTCGTGCTCGCGCCCCACCACGACGAGCCGGCTGTCCCCGGCCCACGACATGGCCGTGATCTCCTCCAGGTCCGGGGTGACGGAACGCAGTTCGAGGACCGAGATCACCGGTGTCTCCCCCGCCGCCCCGCTCCGCTGGATCCGCCCGACGAGCAGGGACCGCTTGCCGTCCTTCTCCACGACGAGCGCGATCCGCACCCCGTCGGCGGCCACCCGCACCGACTCGATACGGCCGTCCAGTCCCGGCATCTCCACCGCTATCGGCTGCCCCGCGCCCTTCTGCAGCAGGAGCAGCCGGGGCTTCTTCGGGTCCCGGTCGGCCACCCAGAGGTCGCCCTGCGCGTCCCAGCTGGGAGCCGTCAGCCGGTCGCCCTCCGTCTTGCCCTGGCTGGTCAGCACAGGGTCCCCGAGCGAGGCACCGGACACCATCGACCCGACGTAGAGCGACTTCCCGTCGAGGCCGACCCCGGCCCCGGTCTCCTCGTCGCGGGACACCGCCACCGACCGCAGCTGCGTCTCGCCCTCGCCCAGCGCGCCCGGCACCGGATCGGCGTGCGCGCCGCGGCTGGACATCCGCACCACGCGGTGCTTGTCGTCGAGGAAGTACAGGTACACGGGATGATTCAGGACACCGTGTGCCGCGAGGGTGTCAGCGTCGCTCTCGTTGTAGTCGCACAACTGCGCGCCGTCGGCGGCCTGCAACTCGACCTTGTCCACCGTGGGCGTCATGGTCCGGAGCGTGAAGAGGATCTGCGTGGCCATCTCGTCGCACCGGGCCAGCCCCACCCGCGAGGCCTTCTGGTTCAACGGGACCGTCACCTTGTTCTGGTCGTCGGGCGTCAGCGAGGTGACGCCCTTCCGCAACGCAGTCCCGGTGGGGAAGCTCGACCTGACCACGGGCCCGAGCCAACTGGTGGGCCCGCTCAGGAGCGACCGCACCATCTGCGTCATCGGGTCCACCCGCCGCCGTACGAACACGGGGTCGGCGACCGCGATCGGCTGGGAGCTGGTCCCGGCCGTCGTGTTCGACGCGAAGTAGTACTTGTTGACCGACATGTAGTTGCGCTGGAAGTCCGACTCGCCCATGACGACGCCCTGCGGCAGGTCGTCGATGCGCCACTGGCCGCTCTTCGCGTCCTTCGTCAGATGTACGGCCTTGCTGTACTGCCCGTCCGCCGGCGCGTACGCCTGCTGCGAGTCCACCGTGGCGACCCGGTCGCCGGTCAGGGTGTACGTGAACGTGCCGGTGTCCTCCCGGCCGACCGGCGGGCGGACGGCCTCCGTGCTCGGTCCGTCGGCGAGCACCGTGGTGAACACCCCCGGCTGCCAGTTCCGCGCGGCCTTGGCGGACAGGTACATCCGCGCCGTCTTGTAGTTCGGATCGTCGCTGGTGAGCGCCTCCAGGAAGCCCTGCACGATCTCCCCCTGCGACGCGTCCTCCCGGGGCGGCATCGCGAAAACGCGCACCTGGGTGTCCTGTCGGGGCGTCGACTCGACCCCCCGGAGATCCCCGCTGTCGGGCATCGAGGCACATCCCGCCAGCACTACGACGCCCGTCGCGACGTACGCCGCCGCGCGTGCCGGCCTCCGCCGGGCGCCCCCCGCGCGGTCAGCGCCCACGAGATGCCTCCCCCTGCTTGTTCGAGTCCTCCGGTACGCCGGCCGGGTCCGTGCCCGCGGCCTCGCTCCGGGCCGGCTCCGCGGGCGACCGGTCCTCCTGCCGCCGGGTGCCGCCGGTCGGCCGGGGCACCACGCGCGCGCCGCTGCCGGGCAGCGCCGTCGGGTCCGCCGTGGCGGTCGTAGCGGCCATCCTGGGGGCGATCGGGGCCCGCGAGGGTATCGGCGCCACCTGGTCGCCCATCGGCTGCACGGGGACCGTCGCGCGCTTGTCCCCGCCCCCGCTCGGCAGCCCGGCGTCGCTGAGTCCGCGGTTGCGGCGTGAGTCCTTGGGCTCCAGGGGTATCGGCGAGCCCCGTAGCGGTTCGTCCGCGGTCCGCGGCAGCGTCAGCCGGAACTGCGAACCGCCGCCCGGCTCACCCCACGCCTGCAGCCAGCCGCCGTGCAGCCGCGCGTCCTCCAGGGCGATGGACAGCCCCAGACCCGTACCGCCGGTGGTACGCGCGCGTGCCGGGTCCGCCCGCCAGAAGCGGCTGAACACCCGGGTCGCCTCACCGGGCTTGAGCCCCACTCCGTAGTCGCGCACCGCGATGGCGACCGCCCCGCCCGCGGTGGCGAGCTTGACTATGACGTCCTTGCCGTCGCCGTGCTCCACGGCGTTGACGACGAGATTGCGCAGCACCCGCTCCACCCGCCGGGCGTCCGCCTCGGCCACCACGGGCTGCTGGTCGCCGACGACGCGTATCTGCGTGCCCTTGCGCTCGGCGAGCGGCTCAGCGCCGCTGAGAACCCGCCGTACGACCTCTCTGAGGTCTATCGGCTCGGCCTCCAGAGCCGCCGCGCCCGCGTCGAAGCGGCTGATCTCCAGCAGGTCCGCGAGCAGCGTCTCGAACCGGTCCAGTTGGTCGGCCAGCAGTTCCGCCGACCGCGCGGTCATCGGATCGAAGTCCACGCGCGCGTCATGGATGACATCGGCCGCCATCCGTACGGTCGTCAGCGGCGTCCGCAGCTCGTGCGACACGTCGGACACGAACCGCCGCTGCATCCGCGACAGGTCCTCCAGCTGCTGGATCTTCAACTGAAGGTTCTGCGCCATCTTGTTGAAGGCCTCGCCGAGCCGCGCGATGTCATCCTCACCGGTGACCTTCATGCGCTCCTGTAGGCGCCCGGCGGACAGCCGCTCGGCGATCCCGGCGGCCATCCGCACCGGCGTGACGACCTGCCGCACGACGAGCCAGGCGATGGCCCCCAGGAGGACGACGACGAAGAGCCCGGCCGTGGCAAGGGTCCCCTTGACCAGGCTGAGCGACTTCTCCTCCTGGGTGAGCGGGAAGAGGTAGTACAGCTGGTAGGGGTCGCCGTTCGGGTCGTTGACCTGCTTGCCCACGACCAGCGCCGGCTGGGACTCCTTGCCGTTGCTGTAGATGATGCGGGTGTAGCTCTGGGCCGCCGTCGTACGGTCGTTCACCCGCGCGCGGAGGTCCTCGGGCACGCTGGCGGACGGGTCGACGTAGCCGGAGCCGCGCGGGCTGCGTCCGCTGCCGCTGTCCATGCCCGCGGGCAGTGTCACCACGTCGAAGGCGCCCTGGCCGCCGCTGGACAGCGACGACACGAGGTCGCTCATCCAGGAGATGACGTTCTGGGAGGAGCCGTCGTCGGTCGCGGAACCGTCGGCGGCGGCACCGCTGCCCGCCTCGTCGGCCCGCTGCTTGGCCACGGCGAAGCCGCCCGTGGCCTGGCTCTGCGAGGCCTTCACCTTGGCGTCCAGCAGGCCGTTGCGCACCTGCCCGATGACGACGAAGCCCAGCAGCAGGACGACGCCCAGCGACATCAGCAGGGTCGTGACGACGACCTTGAGCTGGATGTTGCGCCGCCACAGCCGCATGACCGGCAGCAGCGGCCGGCGCACCCAGCGCATGAACAGGCGGAGGACCGGGCTGCCCTGGACCCCGCCCTGCAGCAGCCCGCCCTCCCACAGGCGTGCCCAGCGGGAGCCCGCCGCCGTCCGGCCGACAGGCCGCCCCGCGCGGGTCCCGGACCCCCCGGGCGCCGAAGCGGCACTGTCCCTGGACATGTCAGCTCGGTCCCGCCTTGTAACCGACCCCGCGGACGGTCACCACGATCTCCGGCCGCTCCGGGTCCTTCTCGACCTTGGAACGCAGCCGCTGGACATGCACGTTCACCAGCCGGGTGTCCGCCGCGTGCCGGTAGCCCCAGACCTGCTCCAGGAGCACCTCACGCGTGAACACCTGCCACGGCTTACGGGCCAGCGCGACCAGCAGGTCGAACTCCAGCGGCGTCAGCGCGATCGACTGCCCGTCCCGCTTCACGGAGTGACCGGCCACGTCGATGACCAGATCGCCTATGGCGAGCTGCTCGGGCGCCGGCTCCTCCGACCTCCGTAGCCGCGCCCGGATACGGGCGACCAGCTCCTTCGGCTTGAACGGCTTCACGATGTAGTCGTCAGCGCCCGACTCCAGGCCCACCACGACATCGACGGTGTCGCTCTTCGCCGTGAGCATCACGATCGGCACCCCGGACTCCGCCCTGATCAGGCGGCACACCTCGATACCGTCCCGTCCGGGCAGCATCAGGTCCAGGAGCACCAGGTCGGGCTTGCTCTCGCGGAAAGCGGCCAGCGCCTTGTCGCCGTCGGCTACGAAAGACGGCTCAAAACCTTCACCACGCAACACAATGCCGAGCATCTCGGCCAGTGCGGTGTCGTCATCGACGACAAGGACTCGTCCCTTCATAAACGACATCATCCCATTAACTAAATCGTTACCTGTCGTGACCTGTCACACAGCTCTGCCAGCGCCTCCGCCGTCACGGGCGAAACAGCGCCTTCTTCGGTGACGATCGCCGTCACCAGCTCGGGAGGCGTCACGTCGAACGCCGGGTTGTACGCCTGCGTCCCCAGGGGTGCCACCGGAATCCCGCCTCCCGCTCCCGACACCGTCACTTGGGGTGACGTGATCTCCGTCACTTCGAAGCCGGGGCGCTGCTCCACCTCGATGGACGCCCCGTCCGGCGTGTCCGGATCCACCGTCGTCACCGGCGCCACCACGATGAACGGCACATGGTGGTACCGGGCGAGCACGGCGAGCGGATAGCTCCCCACCTTGTTCGCCACCGAACCGTCGGCGGCGATCCGGTCCGCCCCGATCAGTACCGCGTCCACCTCCCCGGCCGCGAACAAAGAGCCCGCCGCGTTGTCCGTGAGCAAGGTGTACGCCATTCCGTTGCGTGCCGCCTCATACGCCGTCAGGCGAGCACCTTGCAGCAACGGACGCGTTTCGTCCACCCACAGCCGCCTCAGCCGCCCGTCCCGGTGCGCCGCGAGCGCCACCGCGAAGGCCGTGCCCTCGCCGCCCGACACCAGCGCCCCGGTGTTGCAGTGGGTCAGAATCCGGTGCCCACCGCCGGGCAGCAGCTCGTCCAGCAGGGCCAGCCCGTGCGCGGCCATCCGCGCGCTGGCCTCGGCGTCCTCCCGGTGCAACCGCCGCGCCGCCGCCAACGCGGCCGCCGCCGCCCGCTCGGCACCGCCTCCCTCGGCGAGCGCGGCCCGGTGCGCTGTCTGGGCCCTACGCACGCCGAGGGAGAGGTTCACCGCCGTGGGCCGGGCGCCCGCCAGGGCGATCGCGGCCTCGTCCACGTCGAAGCCCCGCGCGGCGGCGAGCGCGACGCCGTACGCCCCCGCGATGCCGAGCAGCGGCGCCCCGCGCACCGCCAGCGAGCGGATCGCGTCCACCAGCGCGGACGCGTCCGTGCACACCAGCTCGACCTCCTCGGCCGGCAGTCTCGTCTGGTCGAGAAGGACCAGCACAGGGCCCTCGGGAGGTTCGTCCCAACGGATCGCGGGTATCTCGGTCGGCCGGCCGTCCTCGCCGGATTGCGCGTACTGATCAGCCATGCGGTCAGTCTGCCCCGGATCCGGCGGACAATTGAAGGTGTGCAGCCCATACCGCGGCCGGTCACCGCCCGACCACCCCATGGCACGATGGCTGCCAACCTGCCGCCGCGCCCGCGGACGGGCACCGTGAAGGAGCGACGATGAACGACACTCCGGGCTGGGCCTCGCCCGGATCCGCCCCGCCCGACGGGCCCGAGCCCGGCGCGTCCGGTCCCGCCGAGCCGACCGACGGCCCCAGCCCCGCACAGCCCGCGGACCAGCCGGGCACGGACCCGTCGGGCCCCGGCCCGCAGTGGTCCAAGGAGCAGCCGCCACCCGCCCAGTGGTCCGCGCCCACCGGCGCCCCTGGCCAAGGCCAGACACCCCCGCCCCCACCGCCCGGCCCGGGCTGGGGCGGCCACCCCGGCGGCCCGGCCGGCCCCGGAGGTCCTGGGGGATACGGCGGCGGCTACGGAGGTTACGGCGGGCCCGGCGGCAACGGCGCTCCCGGCGGCTGGGGAACCGGCTGGGGCGGCCCCCCGCCCGCGGCCAAGCCCGGTGTCATCCCGCTCCGCCCGCTCGGCGTGGGCGAGATCCTCGACGGCGCCGTCTCCACCATGCGCACCTACTGGCGCACGGTCCTGGGCATCTCCCTCACCGTCGCCGTCGTCATGCAGACCGTCGTCGTCCTCGTCCAGGGCTTCGCCTTCAACGACCTCGCCAGCACCCAGGCCCTCGACGACCCGAACGCCAGCACCTCCGAAGTGACCCGCGCCATGAGCGAGGCCTTCCTCAGCACCGGCGTCGTCTACCTGGTCGTCCTCATCGGCACCGTCGTCGCCACCGCCCTGCTCACCTCGGTCACCAGCCGCGCCGTGCTCGGCAAGCCGGTCACCGCCGGAGAGGCCTGGCGCGACGCCCGCCCCCAGGTGCTCAGGCTGTTCGGCCTGATCTGCCTGCTGATCCTCATGGCCGTCGTCCTGATCGGTGTCCCCACCGTGCCCGGCATCATCGTGGCCGTCACCGGGTCGCAGGACGGGGGCATCGCGCTCGCCGTCCTCGGTGGCCTCGCCGGCTGCGTCGTCACCCTGTGGCTGGCGATCCGCTTCTCCCTGGCCTCGCCCGCGCTCATGCTGGAGAAGCAGGGCATCGTGAAGTCGATGACCCGCTCCGCGAAGCTGGTGCGCGGCTCCTGGTGGCGGATCTTCGGCATCCAGCTGCTCGCCCAGATCATCGCGAGCATCCTGTCGTCCATCCTCGTCATCCCGTTCGCTTTCATCGCCGGCCTGTTCAGCGGCGACGGCATCAGCGGCCTCGTCGACGGCACCGGCAGCCTCGGCTGGACATTCCTCATCATCAGCGGCGTCGGCTCGGTGATCGGCCGCATGATCGCGTTCCCGATCACAGCCGGCGTCACCGTGCTCCTGTACATCGACCAGCGCATCCGCCGCGAGGCCCTCGACCTCGACCTGGCCCGCGCCGCCGGTGTCCAGGACCAGGGCACCGCCGCCACCGGCCCCACTCCGGGGAGTTGATGCGGTGAGCCCGGCGGGGGAAGTTCTCACAGCGGCACCCGCGGCGCTGCCGCGCGCCGTCGAATCGGCCGCGGGGGCGCTGCTGCGCGCCCACGGCATCGTCGTACGGTCATCAGCCCTCTCGGGCGACGAGCCTCCGGTGACGATCCCGCGCGACCCCGCGCGGGAGGCGGCCCGGCGCGAACTGTCCAAGCAGATGTACCACGAGAACGATCCCAGCCTGGTGCAGCGAGCCCTGGACGCCATCTGGAACTGGATCGACAAACTGTTCGGCAGGGCATCGGAGGCAGCACCCGGCGGCACACTCGGCCTGGTCGTCGTCATCCTGGCCGTCCTCGTCGTCGGCGCCGCACTGTGGTGGCGCCTAGGCACCCCGCGCCGCCAACCCGTCTCCGCCGCCGCCCTGTTCGAGGACGGCCCCCGCAGCGCCGCCGAACACCGCGCGGCCGCCGAGGCGCACGCCGCCCAGGGACACTGGAACCCCGCCGTGCAGGAACGCATGCGTGCCATCGTCCGCGCCCTGGAGGAACGGGCCCTGCTCGACGTCCGCCCCGGCCGCACGGCCGACGAAGCCGTCGCGGAAGCCGGCCGCGCACTGCCCTCGCACACGGCCGAACTCCGCGCCGCCGCCGCGCACTTCGACGACGTGACGTACGGCGGACGCGGCGCGAGCGAGCAGTCGTACCGGCGCATCGCCGAACTCGACCGCGAGCTGGAGCGCACCAGACCCGTCCTCACGAGCAGCGCCCACAGCACGGCCCACCAGACCAGCCAGGGGGCCGCCGAATGACCGCGGAGGCCACGCTTCCCGCCACCTCGGCCTCGCCGACCGCCCGCCAGGTGTGGACCCGCGCGCGGGGCATCCTCCTCGCGCTCGTGATCCTCCTGGCGGCCGCCGTGGCGATCGCCGCGATCCGCTCCGACGAACGGCACGGCGACCTCGACCCGCGCTCCGCCGACCCCTACGGCAGCCGCGCCGTCGCCGAACTCCTCGGCGACCGGGGCGTGTCCACGCGCGTGGTCACCACCCTGGCCCAGGCCCGCGCCGCGGCCGGCCCGGACACCACCCTCCTGGTCGCCGTCCCCGACCTGCTGACGAAGCGTCAACAGTCCGGCCTGCACTCGGCGTTCGCGAACTCCGGCAGCCGTACGGTCCTCGTCGCCCCCGGTCCCGCATCCCTGCCCCGGCTCGCCCCCGAGGTCACCGCGGACGCCGGAAGCAGCTTCGACACAGTGCTGTCCCCCGACTGCTCCCTGCCTGCCGCCCAGCGCGCGGGCAACGCGGAAACCGGTGACTACAGGTACACGACCACAGCCGCCGACGCCGACGAGTGCTACGCCGGCAACGACCTGCCGACCCTGCTCCGGCTGCCGGACGCGTCCGGGAGCGGCGACACCGTCGTCATCGGTTCGCCCGACATCTTCTTCAACAAGCGTCTCGACAAGCAGGGCAACGCCTCGCTCGCCCTCCAACTCCTCGGCTCCCGCCCCCATCTGGTCTGGTACCTCCCCTCGCTGTCCGACACCTCGGCCACCGACTCCGGCAGCCAGAGCTTCTTCGACCTGCTCCCCTCGGGCTGGCTCTGGGGCACCCTGCAACTGTTCATCGCAGCAGGCGTTGCCGCCCTGTGGCGGGCACGCCGACTGGGCCCCCTGGTGCCCGAGAAACTCCCCGTGGCGATCCGCGCCTCCGAAACCGTCGAAGGCCGCGCCCGCCTCTACCGCAAGGCCAACGCCCGCGACCGCGCGGCCAACGCCCTGCGCTCCACCACCCGCACCCGCCTCGCCCCCCTCGTAGGCGTCCCCGTCTCCCAGGCGCACACGCCCGAAGCCCTGCTCCCCGCGCTCTCCGCCCACCTCCACGGCGACGGACAGACCCTGCACGCCCTCCTCTTCGGCCCGCCGCCCAGCGACGACGCGGCCCTCATCGCACTTGCCGACCAACTCGACGCCCTCGAAAGAGAGGTACGCCGTTCATGATGGACCCGACCACTGACAACGCCGGGACCACGGGGAATCCGGACACCGCCCGGGCCTCCCTCGAATCCCTGCGAGCCGAGATCGCCAAAGCCGTGGTCGGCCAGGACCCCGCCGTGACCGGTCTCGTCGTCGCCCTCCTCTGCCGCGGACACGTTCTCCTAGAAGGAGTCCCTGGGGTCGCCAAAACGTTGCTCGTCCGCGCCCTCGCATCCGCGCTCGAACTCGACACCAAGCGCATCCAGTTCACCCCGGACCTGATGCCGAGCGACGTCACAGGCTCCCTCGTCTACGACACACGCTCCGCCGAGTTCCGCTTCCAGCCCGGCCCGGTCTTCACCAACCTGCTTCTCGCGGACGAGATCAACCGCACCCCTCCGAAGACCCAGTCGTCCCTCCTGGAGGCCATGGAGGAACGCCAGGTCACGGTCGACGGCACCCCGCGCCCGCTCCCCGACCCGTTCCTGGTCGCCGCGACGCAGAACCCCGTCGAGTACGAGGGCACGTACCCCCTCCCCGAGGCCCAACTCGACCGCTTCCTGCTCAAACTGACGATCCCTCTCCCCTCCCGCCAGGACGAGATCGACGTCCTCACCCGCCACGCCGAGGGCTTCAACCCGCGCGACCTGCACGCCGCAGGCCTGCGCCCGGTGGCCGGCCCGGCCGACCTCGAAGCAGCCCGCGCGGCCGTCGCCAAGACGACGATCTCCCCCGAAATCACCGCCTACGTAGTCGACATCTGCCGCGCCACCCGCGAATCGCCGTCCCTCACCCTCGGCGTGTCCCCACGCGGCGCCACCGCCCTCCTGGCCACCTCGCGCGCGTGGGCGTGGCTCACGGGCCGCGACTACGTCATCCCCGACGACGTAAAGGCATTGGCACTCCCCACCCTCCGCCACCGCGTACAACTGCGCCCCGAGGCCGAGATGGAGGGCGTGACGGCGGACTCCGTCATCAACGCGATCCTCGCCCACGTCCCGGTCCCCCGCTGATGGCCCTCACCGGACGCGCCGCCCTCCTCGCCGCCCTGGGCTCCCTCCCCGTAGGCATCTGGGAACCCAGCTGGACGGGCATCCTGGCCGTCAACGCCCCCCTGGCGGTGGCCTGCGCCTGCGACTTCGCCCTGGCCGCCCCGGTACGCCGCCTGAGCCTGACCCGCTCGGGCGACACCTCCGTACGCCTGGGCGAATCCGCCGACGTCACCCTGACGATCACCAACCCGTCCCGCCGCCCGCTCCGCGCCCGCATCCGCGACGCCTGGCCCCCTAGCAGCTGGCTCCCCGGCACCGAATTCGCCGCATCCCGCCACCGCCTGACGATCCCACCCGGCGAACGCCGCCGCCTCACCACCCACCTACGCCCCACCCGCCGCGGCGACCGCCACGCAGACCGAGTGACAATCCGTTCCTACGGCCCCCTCGGCCTCCTCACCCGCCAGGGCACCCACGCGGTCCCCTGGGCGGTCCGCGTCCTGCCCCCGTTCACCAGCCGCAAGCACCTCCCCTCGAAACTCGCCCGCCTGCGCGAACTCGACGGCCGCACCAGCGTCCTGACCCGCGGCGAGGGCACGGAATTCGACAGCCTGCGCGAGTACGTCCCCGGCGACGACACCCGCTCGATCGACTGGCGCGCCACCGCCCGCCAGACCACGGTCGCGGTACGCACCTGGCGCCCCGAACGCGACCGCCACATCCTCCTCGTCCTCGACACCGGCCGAACCTCAGCGGGCCGCGTCGGCGACGCCCCCCGCCTCGATGCCTCCATGGACGCCGCCCTGCTCCTGGCAGCCCTCGCATCCCGCGCCGGCGACCGCGTGGACCTGCTCGCCTACGACCGCCGGGTCCGCGCCCTCGTCCAGGGCCGCACGGCACGCGACGTACTCCCGTCACTCGTCAACGCGATGGCGACCCTCGAACCGGAACTCGTCGAAACAGACGCCCGAGCCCTGGCAGCCACCGCGATCCGCACGGCACCCCGCCGCTCCCTGATCGTCCTGCTGACCAGCCTCGACACGGCCCCGGTCGAAGAGGGCCTGCTTCCAGTCCTCGCCCAACTCACCCAGCGCCATACGGTTCTGGTGGCATCCGTGGCAGACCCCTACATCGCCCGCATGGCTACGGCCCGTGGAAACACGGAGGCGGTCTACGAGGCGGCAGCTGCGGCACGCGCCCAGACCGAACGCGACCGCACCGCGGAAAAACTCCGCCGGGCAGGAGTCACCATCGTCGACGCGACACCGGACGATCTCGCGCCGGCATTGGCGGACGCATATCTGGCTCTCAAGAGCGCGGGCCGTCTGTAATACGGCGGGCCCTGCTTGAAAAAGCAGAGCCCTTTACAGAATTCAGGACCCCTTAAACGCAGAAAACCCCCGTACCGAATTAACGGTACGGGGGTTTTCGCAATATTTGTTCGGCGGCGTCCTACTCTCCCACAGGGTCCCCCCTGCAGTACCATCGGCGCTGTGAGGCTTAGCTTCCGGGTTCGGAATGTAACCGGGCGTTTCCCTCACGCTATGACCACCGAAACACTATGAAACAGACAACCGCACCACACCCAGTGGCCCCGGGCATGGGGTTGTTCGTGGTTTCAGAACCAACACAGTGGACGCGAGCAACTGAGGACAAGCCCTCGGCCTATTAGTACCGGTCACCTCCACCCATTACTGGGCTTCCAGATCCGGCCTATCAACCCAGTCGTCTACTGGGAGCCTTAACCCCTCAAGGGGGTGGGAACACTCATCTCGAAGCAGGCTTCCCGCTTAGATGCTTTCAGCGGTTATCCCTCCCGAACGTAGCCAACCAGCCATGCCCTTGGCAGAACAACTGGCACACCAGAGGTTCGTCCGTCCCGGTCCTCTCGTACTAGGGACAGCCCTTCTCAATGTTCCTGCGCGCGCAGCGGATAGGGACCGAACTGTCTCACGACGTTCTAAACCCAGCTCGCGTACCGCTTTAATGGGCGAACAGCCCAACCCTTGGGACCGACTCCAGCCCCAGGATGCGACGAGCCGACATCGAGGTGCCAAACCATCCCGTCGATATGGACTCTTGGGGAAGATCAGCCTGTTATCCCCGGGGTACCTTTTATCCGTTGAGCGACGGCGCTTCCACAAGCCACCGCCGGATCACTAGTCCCGACTTTCGTCCCTGCTCGACCCGTCGGTCTCACAGTCAAGCTCCCTTGTGCACTTACACTCAACACCTGATTGCCAACCAGGCTGAGGGAACCTTTGGGCGCCTCCGTTACTCTTTAGGAGGCAACCGCCCCAGTTAAACTACCCATCAGACACTGTCCCTGATCCGGATCACGGACCCAGGTTAGACATCCAGCACGACCAGACTGGTATTTCAACGACGACTCCCCCTGAACTGGCGTCCAGAGTTCACAGTCTCCCAGCTATCCTACACAAGCCGAACCGAACACCAATATCAAACTGTAGTAAAGGTCCCGGGGTCTTTCCGTCCTGCTGCGCGAAACGAGCATCTTTACTCGTAGTGCAATTTCACCGGGCCTATGGTTGAGACAGTCGAGAAGTCGTTACGCCATTCGTGCAGGTCGGAACTTACCCGACAAGGAATTTCGCTACCTTAGGATGGTTATAGTTACCACCGCCGTTTACTGGCGCTTAAGTTCTCAGCTTCGCCACCCCGAAGAGTGACTAACCGGTCCCCTTAACGTTCCAGCACCGGGCAGGCGTCAGTCCGTATACATCGCCTTACGGCTTCGCACGGACCTGTGTTTTTAGTAAACAGTCGCTTCTCGCTGGTCTCTGCGGCCACCCCCAGCTCAAGGAGTAAATCCTTTCACCGGTGATGGCCCCCCTTCTCCCGAAGTTACGGGGGCATTTTGCCGAGTTCCTTAACCATAGTTCACCCGAACGCCTCGGTATTCTCTACCTGACCACCTGAGTCGGTTTAGGGTACGGGCCGCCATGAAACTCGCTAGAGGCTTTTCTCGACAGCATAGGATCATCCACTTCACCACAATCGGCTCGGCATCAGGTCTCACCCTTGCGTCATCCGGATTTGCCTAGATGACGGGCTACACCCTTACCCCGGGACAACCACCGCCCGGGATGGACTACCTTCCTGCGTCACCCCATCACTCACCTACTACCATCTTGGGCCGGCGGCTCCACCACTTTCCATTCCCCGAAGGGTCCGGAACGGCTTCACGGCCTTAGCATTAATGGGCTCGATGTTTGACGCTTCACAGCGGGTACCGGAATATCAACCGGTTATCCATCGACTACGCCTGTCGGCCTCGCCTTAGGTCCCGACTTACCCTGGGCAGATCAGCTTGACCCAGGAACCCTTAGTCAATCGGCGCACACGTTTCTCACGTGTGTATCGCTACTCATGCCTGCATTCTCACTCGTGAACCGTCCACCACTAGCTTCCGCTGCGGCTTCACCCGGCACACGACGCTCCCCTACCCATCCATACAGGCGTTGGCCCTATTGTATGAATGACACGACTTCGGCGGTACGCTTGAGCCCCGCTACATTGTCGGCGCGGAATCACTAGACCAGTGAGCTATTACGCACTCTTTCAAGGGTGGCTGCTTCTAAGCCAACCTCCTGGTTGTCTCTGCGACTCCACATCCTTTCCCACTTAGCGTACGCTTAGGGGCCTTAGTCGATGCTCTGGGCTGTTTCCCTCTCGACCATGGAGCTTATCCCCCACAGTCTCACTGCCGTGCTCTCACTTACCGGCATTCGGAGTTTGGCTAAGGTCAGTAACCCGGTAGGGCCCATCGCCTATCCAGTGCTCTACCTCCGGCAAGAAACACACGACGCTGCACCTAAATGCATTTCGGGGAGAACCAGCTATCACGGAGTTTGATTGGCCTTTCACCCCTAACCACAGGTCATCCCCCAGGTTTTCAACCCTGGTGGGTTCGGTCCTCCACGAAGTCTTACCTCCGCTTCAACCTGCCCATGGCTAGATCACTCCGCTTCGGGTCTTGAGCGCGCTACTAAATCGCCCTATTCGGACTCGCTTTCGCTACGGCTTCCCCACACGGGTTAACCTCGCAACACACCGCAAACTCGCAGGCTCATTCTTCAAAAGGCACGCAGTCACGAGAGTGCATGCGAGCATGCACTCCGACGCTCCCACGGCTTGTAGGCACACGGTTTCAGGTACTATTTCACTCCGCTCCCGCGGTACTTTTCACCATTCCCTCACGGTACTATCCGCTATCGGTCACCAGGGAATATTTAGGCTTAGCGGGTGGTCCCGCCAGATTCACACGGGATTTCTCGGGCCCCGTGCTACTTGGGTGTCTCTCAAACGAGCCGTTGATGTTTCGACTACGGGGGTCTTACCCTCTACGCCGGACCTTTCGCATGTCCTTCGCCTACATCAACGGTTTCTGACTCGCCTCACAGCCGGCAGACTGTGAAAGAGAGATCCCACAACCCCGCATACGCAACCCCTGCCGGGTCTCACACGTATACGGTTTGGCCTCATCCGGTTTCGCTCGCCACTACTCCCGGAATCACGGTTGTTTTCTCTTCCTGCGGGTACTGAGATGTTTCACTTCCCCGCGTTCCCTCCACTTGCCCTATGTGTTCAGGCAAGGGTGACAGCCCATGACGACTGCCGGGTTTCCCCATTCGGAAACCCCCGGATCAAAGCCTGGTTGACGACTCCCCGGGGACTATCGTGGCCTCCCACGTCCTTCATCGGTTCCTGGTGCCAAGGCATCCACCGTGCGCCCTTAAAAACTTGGCCACAGATGCTCGCGTCCACTGTGCAGTTCTCAAACAACGACCAACCACCCATCACCCTGCCTCTTACGGCAAGTTCACTGGGGTCGGCACTGAAGGCAGCTTGTTACAGCCGTGCCCTCAGACACCCAACAGCGTGCCCGGCCCTGTCGCCACCCATGATCAGCTTTCCACGCCCCGAAGAGCAGTACTCGCAGCCATGAGATGACCGACAGTGCCGAATAATCAACGTTCCACCCTTGAGCAACCACCGTCGAACGTGTGCCGACGTAATGGCCCTGGACCACCAAGCAAGCTTGGCGGCCTAGATGCTCCTTAGAAAGGAGGTGATCCAGCCGCACCTTCCGGTACGGCTACCTTGTTACGACTTCGTCCCAATCGCCAGTCCCACCTTCGACAGCTCCCTCCCCACAAGGGGGTTGGGCCACCGGCTTCGGGTGTTACCGACTTTCGTGACGTGACGGGCGGTGTGTACAAGGCCCGGGAACGTATTCACCGCAGCAATGCTGATCTGCGATTACTAGCAACTCCGACTTCATGGGGTCGAGTTGCAGACCCCAATCCGAACTGAGACCGGCTTTTTGAGATTCGCTCCACCTCACGGTATCGCAGCTCATTGTACCGGCCATTGTAGCACGTGTGCAGCCCAAGACATAAGGGGCATGATGACTTGACGTCGTCCCCACCTTCCTCCGAGTTGACCCCGGCGGTCTCCTGTGAGTCCCCGTCACCCCGAAGGGCACGCTGGCAACACAGGACAAGGGTTGCGCTCGTTGCGGGACTTAACCCAACATCTCACGACACGAGCTGACGACAGCCATGCACCACCTGTACACCGACCACAAGGGGGGCACTATCTCTAATGCTTTCCGGTGTATGTCAAGCCTTGGTAAGGTTCTTCGCGTTGCGTCGAATTAAGCCACATGCTCCGCTGCTTGTGCGGGCCCCCGTCAATTCCTTTGAGTTTTAGCCTTGCGGCCGTACTCCCCAGGCGGGGAACTTAATGCGTTAGCTGCGGCACCGACGACGTGGAATGTCGCCAACACCTAGTTCCCACCGTTTACGGCGTGGACTACCAGGGTATCTAATCCTGTTCGCTCCCCACGCTTTCGCTCCTCAGCGTCAGTAATGGCCCAGAGATCCGCCTTCGCCACCGGTGTTCCTCCTGATATCTGCGCATTTCACCGCTACACCAGGAATTCCGATCTCCCCTACCACACTCTAGCTAGCCCGTATCGAATGCAGACCCGGGGTTAAGCCCCGGGCTTTCACACCCGACGTGACAAGCCGCCTACGAGCTCTTTACGCCCAATAATTCCGGACAACGCTTGCGCCCTACGTATTACCGCGGCTGCTGGCACGTAGTTAGCCGGCGCTTCTTCTGCAGGTACCGTCACTTTCGCTTCTTCCCTGCTGAAAGAGGTTTACAACCCGAAGGCCGTCATCCCTCACGCGGCGTCGCTGCATCAGGCTTTCGCCCATTGTGCAATATTCCCCACTGCTGCCTCCCGTAGGAGTCTGGGCCGTGTCTCAGTCCCAGTGTGGCCGGTCGCCCTCTCAGGCCGGCTACCCGTCGTCGCCTTGGTGAGCCATTACCTCACCAACAAGCTGATAGGCCGCGGGCTCATCCTGCACCGCCGGAGCTTTTAACCCCCACACATGAGTGCGGGAGTATTATCCGGTATTAGACCCCGTTTCCAGGGCTTGTCCCAGAGTGCAGGGCAGATTGCCCACGTGTTACTCACCCGTTCGCCACTAATCCCCACCGAAATGGTTCATCGTTCGACTTGCATGTGTTAAGCACGCCGCCAGCGTTCGTCCTGAGCCAGGATCAAACTCTCCGTGAATGTTTTCCCGTAATCGGGATCACATACACGAGAGCGGAACAGTCAGGCGGAATAAGCCCGACCGTTCACAGCGTCCTCGCTGTATGTTTTCTTCAAAGGAACCTCGCCCCAGACATCAGATGATGACTGGAGACGGGGTATCAACATATCTGGCGTTGATTTTTGGCACGCTGTTGAGTTCTCAAGGAACGGACGCTTCCTTTGTACTCACCCTCTCGGGCTTTCCTCCGGGCTTTTCCCTTCAGTCTTGCGTTTCCGACTCTATCAGACCGTTTCCGGTTCCGATTTCCTCGGTGCTTTCCAGGTTTCCGCTTCCGCGTTTCCCTTTCCGGCGGTTCCGACTTTATCAGAAGTTCCGGGCCGGACTGACCGGCCGCTCTTTTCCGATTGATCGGGAGTGCGGCTTCCTTGAAATCGACGTTTCCATCGATATTTCTAGAAGCAGACAGACACTCACTGTCGCCGACCGGATTAGATCCAGTTCTAGGCAACTGTTCGAATCTACCTCCCCGACTGGTCCGTGTCAACGGCTCCTGTGGGGCGAAGAGGAGACTAGCAGCTCAGCAGGAGTGCCCGCACATCAGGCGGCGGTGGGGACGGAGGAGCTGCGTTCGGCCGCCTCGACGTCGCCCGTCTCACCGGCACGTACGGCACGACCGCCCAGGACGTAGACGTAGGTCAGGAAGGCCCCTTCGGCGACGATGCCGATGCCGATGCGGGCCCAGGTGGGGAGGCCGGACGGGGTGACGAAGCCTTCGATGGCGCCGGAGACGAACAGGACCAGGGCCAGGCCGATCGCCATGCCCACGGCTGCTCGGCCTTCTTCGGCCAGGGCTGTGCGGCGCGAGCGTGGGCCGGGGTCGATGAGGGTCCAGCCGAGGCGCATCCCTGTGCCTGCGGCGACAAAGACCGCCGTGAGTTCGAGCAGGCCGTGCGGGAGGATCAGGCCGAGGAAGGTGTCGAGCCGGCCTGCCGACGACATCAGGCCGATGCCCACACCCAGGTTGAGCATGTTCTCGAAGAGGATCCAGAGGACCGGCAGGCCCAGGAAGACGCCCAGGACCAGGCACATCGCCGCGGCCTTGGCGTTGTTCGTCCAGACCTGTGCCGCGAAGGCCGCCGCCGGGTGGCTGGAGTAATAGGTCTCGTACTCGCCGCCTGGGCGGGTGAGGTCGCGCAGTTGGCTCGGGGCCGCGATGGAGGACTGCACTTCCGGGTGGGTGCCTATCCACCAGCCCAGGAGGATCGCGACCACGGTCGACAACAGCGCGGTGGGGACCCACCAGTGGCGTGCTCGGTACACCGCGGCCGGAAAACTGTGCCCCAGGAAGCGTGTGACATCGCGCCAGGAGGCACGGCGGGTTCCTGTCACCGCACTACGCGCGCGTGCCACGAGTTGGCTGAGCCGACCGGTGAGCTGGGGGTCCGGGGCGCTGGACTGGATCAGGGAGAGATGAGTGGCCGTGCGCTGGTAGAGAGCGACGAGTTCGTCGGCCTCGGCGCCATTGAGGCGACGCTGGCGGCGGAGCAACGCGTCTAGGCGGTCCCACTCGGCTCGGTGGGCCGAGACGAAGACGTCGAGGTCCATCTGGTTGCCTGCTCCTCGGCTGCTCGTCGACTACTGGTCGTGGATCAGCTTGTCGTACTGGGGCGCGATGTGCCCTCAGCTTGGCAGACTGGCTGTTCCAGTGGCAGGGCAGGGGAAGGGCGGCAGGCGTGAGTGAGCTGGTGACGGGCGAGGCGGTGGCGCTGGAGTTGCGCCCCGCGAGGCTGCCCAGCAGGGCGCTGGCGGTGTTGCTCGATCTGATCGTGGCCATCGCCGCCTACACCGCCGTGACCGTGGCACTGATGTTTTCCACGGCCTCTTTGGATGTCGCGGCACAGGTCGCCATGTCGATCGCGGCCTTTGTGCTGGTGCTGGTCGGCGGTCCCATAGCGGTGGAGACGTTGAGCCATGGGCGTTCGCTCGGGAAGCTGGCGTTCGGGCTGCGCGTGGTGCGGGACGACGGCGGGCCTATCCGGTTCCGGCACGCGCTCGTACGGGGTGCGATCGGTGTGATCGAGATCCTGATGACGTTCGGGGTCGTCGCCTGTATCGCCTCGCTCGTCTCGGCGCGCGGTCGGCGGCTCGGGGATGTGTTCGCCGGCACTCTGGTCGTACGGGAAAGGGTGTCCGCCGGGCCGACGGCCTTTGTGCCTCCTCCGCCGCCGTGGCTGACGGGACGTTTCGCCGAGCTTGATCTGTCCGCCGTTCCCGACGGGTTGTGGCTGGCCATCCGGCAGTACCTGACGCGGATGCAGCAGCTGGATCCGCAGGTCGGCTGGGCCATGGCCGAGCGGCTGGCCGGGGACCTCGTGGCTCGTACGGGCGCTCCGGCTCCGCAGGGTGTTCCGCCGGCCGCGTATCTGGCTGCGGTGGTGCAGGAGCGGCAGGCGCGGGATGTGCGGCGGGCCTTCAGGAACGGCGCGGTCGGGGGCGTACCGGCCGGCGGGTTCGGGCCCGGGGCCCGTGTGCCGGGTGCCTTCGGCAACTCGGCGCTCCAACCGGCGCCGGCTCCTCAGCAACCGTACGGTTCAACTCCCCCGATTTGGCGTGCCCCTGCGGCAGGTGCGGAAGCCGATCAAGTCGCGCCCAGCCCCGAGTCGCCGGCACCGCAGAACACAGCGCCCGCCGAACCCCGGCCGTCCACCGGATTCGCGCCGCCCGCCTGACACTCCCGGCCGCGTCCTGCGGCTCAGTGACCGGACCGGAACGCCGCCGCTCAGCCGAAGACGGACGGCGGCGTCTCCAGTTCCTCCAGCTCGATGCCGGGTGCCGCGAGCACCACGTCGCCGGCGATGTGTACGGCGTGCTGCTCGCCCGTGTCCAGGGCTGTGACCTGGTATTCGTCCACGGTCAGAGGGCCGTTGTCAGTGCCGTGTGTTTCTCTTTTCAGCAAGGCCCAGGACTGGTCCACGGTGCGGGGGGCGAGGACCGGTTCCGTGAGGCTGACCAGGCGGACGCGGGTCGCGGAGGCGGAAGGGGTGAGGCGCAGGAGACGGGTGGTGGCGATGAGGAACGCGGGGGAGGTGCCGGTGAAGGCGTGCGCGCGGACATTGCCTTCGGTGGCATCGGTGCCGGTGGGGTCTGTGCGGACCCAGGTGACGCCGTCGAGAGCGGCGCCGCGCACCTGCCAGCTCGCCGAGTGGAGTTCCAGCCGGATGGGGCGGCCGAGTTCGTCGAGGGTGAGGTCGACGGAACCGCTGTGGTCGCCCGAGGGGGTGGTGAGTTGGGAGACATAACGCCAGCCGGACGGGCCGGGGGCGCAATGGAAGTGTTCTTCTGCGAGGGGGGTGTGATCGTGCGGATCGTGGAGCGAATAACGGCCGCGGGGCATCGGGGTCCTGGGTCTTGACGGGCCGGTCCGGCCGACGGAACCAAAGGGGCAGGCCCCCGGCACGGGGGTGCGGGGGCCTGCCTCGGAGGATCTGCTGCTGAGGACCCGCCGCTGAGAACCGCGTCAGTGCACGGACGCGGTCACAGCGGGCGGGGTCGCCGGATCAGTAGCGGTAGTGGTCCGACTTGTACGGACCCTCGACCTCGACGCCGATGTACGACGCCTGCTCGGGGCGGAGCGTGGTCAGCTTCACGCCGAGCGCGTCCAGGTGGAGGCGGGCGACCTTCTCGTCGAGGTGCTTGGGCAGCACGTAGACGTCGGTCGGGTACTCCTCGGGCTTGGTGAACAGCTCGATCTGGGCCAGGGTCTGGTCCGCGAAGGAGTTGGACATCACGAACGAGGGGTGGCCGGTGGCGTTGCCCAGGTTCAGCAGGCGGCCCTCGGACAGCACGATGAGGACCTTGCCGTCGGGGAACTTCCAGGTGTGGACCTGCGGCTTGACCTCGTCCTTGACGATGCCCGGGATCTTCGCCAGGCCGGCCATGTCGATCTCGTTGTCGAAGTGACCGATGTTGCCGACGATCGCCTGGTGCTTCATCTTGGCCATGTCCGCGGCCATGATGATGTCCTTGTTGCCGGTCGTGGTGACGAAGATGTCGCCCTTGTCGACGACCTCGTCCAGCGTCGTGACCTGGTAGCCGTCCATCGCCGCCTGCAGCGCGCAGATCGGGTCGATCTCGGTGACGATCACGCGGGCGCCCTGTCCGCGCAGGGACTCCGCGCAGCCCTTGCCCACGTCGCCGTAGCCGAGGACGACCGCGGTCTTGCCGCCGATGAGGACGTCGGTGGCGCGGTTGATGCCGTCGATCAGGGAGTGGCGGCAGCCGTACTTGTTGTCGAACTTCGACTTGGTGACGGCGTCGTTCACGTTGATCGCCGGGAACAGGAGGGTGCCGTCGCGGTGCATCTCGTAGAGACGGTGCACGCCGGTCGTGGTCTCCTCGGTCACGCCGCGGATCTCCGAGGCGAGCTGGGTCCACTTCTGCGAGCCCTCGGAGATGGTGCGGGTCAGGACCTGGAGGACGACGCGGTGCTCGTCGGACTCGGCGGTGTCGAGGGAGGGGACCTTGCCGGCCTTCTCGTACTCGACGCCCTTGTGGACGAGCATCGTGGCGTCGCCGCCGTCGTCCAGGATCATGTTCGGGCCGCCGGTGGGGGTGTTCGGCCAGGTCAGCGCCTGCTCCGTGCACCACCAGTACTCCTCCAGGGTCTCGCCCTTCCAGGCGAAGACCGGGATGCCCTGGGGGTTCTCGGGCGTACCGTTCGGGCCGACGGCGATGGCGGCGGCCGCGTGGTCCTGGGTGGAGAAGATGTTGCAGGACACCCAGCGGACCTCGGCGCCGAGGGCGACCAGGGTCTCGATGAGGACGGCGGTCTGCACGGTCATGTGCAGGGAGCCCATGATGCGGGCGCCGGCCAGCGGCTGGCTGGCGGCGAACTCGCGGCGGATCGACATCAGGCCGGGCATCTCGTGCTCGGCGAGGGTGATCTCCTTACGGCCGAACTCGGCCAGGGAGAGATCGGCGACCTTGAAGTCCTGTCGGTTGTCGACAGTCGTCATTACGAGGAGCTCCTCGGGGTTGGGGCCTTGTGGATACGGCTGGTCTGCGCGGCAGCGGACACAGGGGTGCCCGAGGGAGGGCACAGGAATGCCCCCGTACGCGCAGCGCAGTCCGTCGGAGGCCCTCTCTCCCTCGGTCGGTCCGCGTCGGGACCGCCCGACCGCCATCAGCAGCGACGTCTGGCTCCCACCCAAGCTACACCGGTGGACCCGGCCGCCCCCAGCCCGCCTCCGGACGGATGCGGGCGAACTCCGGCGGGTGTCCGGTGTCGGACCGGGTTTCCGGGGGAGCCGCAAGAGGGTGCCCGCGAGCGGTGGGCGGAGGGAGCGGACGACGGCGACCAGGAACTTCCGCGTCTTTGAGTGGGGCGTCGGATGTTGCAGGATGCACGGAGATCAGGAGTCTCTGATCGATCTCGCGGGACGTCCGGGACGGCGTTCCGCGCGACGCAGGTGTTGGACGAAGGTGTTAGGAGAACGACGTGACGAGTACGGCCGGCCCTCCCCCCACGGGCGGCGGCGATGGCGAGCGGCAGCGGTTGCGGCTGCTCGCGGTGACCGCGTGCCCGACCGGCATCGCCCACACGTACATGGCCGCGGAGAAACTCGCGCAGGCCGCCGAGAGCCGCGGCATCGACATGAAGGTGGAGACGCAGGGATCCATCGGGGCTGAGAACGTCCTAGATGACAACGATGTCAGCACCGCGGACGGCGTCATCATCGCCGCGGACAAGGACGTGGACCTGAGCCGTTTCGTCGGCAAGCGGGTCCTCGTGGTCGGGGTCGCCGAGGGCATCCGGCATCCCGAACGGCTGATCGAGCAGGTACGGTTCGCGCCCGTGCACACGGCGGCCGGTCCGGCAGCGACAGCAACCACGCCGGGTGGCAAGGAGCGGAGCGTCGCATACAAGGCGCTGATGAACGGGGTCAGTTACATGATCCCGTTCGTCGTGGTCGGCGGGCTGCTGATCGCGATCTCGCTGTCGCTCGGCGGCCACCCGGACCCCTCCGGCGGTCTGGTCATCCCGAAGGACTCCTTCTGGATGGACGTGAACAACATCGGCGTGATCGGTTTCACGCTGATGGTGCCGATCCTGTCCGGCTACATCGCCTACGCGATCGGCGACCGGCCCGCGCTGGTGCCGGGCATGATCGGCGGCTGGATCGCCAACACCGGTTCGCTGTACGACTCGAAGGCGGGCGCCGGGTTCATCGGGGCGATCGTGACCGGGTTCCTCGCCGGCTATCTGGTGCTGTGGATCAAGAAGGTCAAGGTCCCGAAGTTCGTGCAGCCGATCATGCCGATCATCGTGATCCCGATCGTGGCGACGACGGCGCTCGGACTGTTCTTCATCAACGTGATCGGGAAGCCGATCTCCTGGGTGTTCGAGCACCTCACCAACTGGCTCGGCGGGATGACCGGCACCAGCGCGATCCTGCTGGGCACGATCCTGGGGCTGATGATCGCGTTCGACATGGGCGGGCCGGTCAACAAGACGGCGTTCCTGTTCGGCGCAGGACTCATCGCGACCGGCAACCAGGCCGTCATGGGCATGTGCGCCGCAGCGATCCCGGTGATGCCGCTCGGCCAGGGCCTGGCCACGTTGATACGGCAGCGGTTCTACACCGAGCAGGAGCGGGAGACCGGTCTGGCCTCGCTGTTCATGGGCTGTTTCGGCATCTCCGAGGGCGCGATCCCGTTCGCGGCGGCGCGGCCCGCACAGGTCATCCCCGCCAACATGCTGGGCGGCGCGGTGGCCGGTGCGGTCGCCGGGCTCGCCGGGGTGAAGGACGCCGTGCCGCACGGCGGGCCGATCGTGGCGGTGCTGGGCGCGGTGAGCGGCGTACCGATGTTCTTCGTGGCGGTGGCGATCGGTACGGCGGTCACCGCGGTGACGACGGTCGCGCTGGTCGACGTGAGCGAGCGGAAGCGGCGTGGGGAGCCCGTCGGGCACGGGGTCAGCACGTACGAACCCGAGCTTGCATTGGTCGGGGCCGGGGTCAGAGCGCCGGGCGCCCGGGTCGTCGTAGCGGAGCGGGCTTCGCGTGGGGGCACGGCGTCGGCCGGTGCGGTCGGGTCGGCCGGGGCAAGTGCGGTTGCTGCGGCTGCCGTTGAGGTCATGGCCGACGCTGGCTCGGCCGGCATCGACTCAGCGAACTCGGGCTCGGCCAACGCCGAAGGCACCCCTGGTTCCAGTTCCGGCTCCGCCGCCACGAGCTCCGACCCGGAGATCCGCCCCGGAATTCTCCCCGAGGCTCTCCCTGAGAGTCCCCCTGAAGTTCTCTCCGGGTACCTCACCGAGCAGACCGTGAAGGTGCGGCTCGACGCGGGTGACAAGGAAGGAGTGATCCGGGAGTTGGCCGGGCTGTTGGCGCGGACCGGGAAAGTCGTGGACGTCGAGGAGTTGGTGGCGACCGCGTTGCGGCGGGAGGCTCAGGGGACGACCGGGCTCGGGGAGGAGATCGCGATTCCGCATGCCAAGACGGATGCGGTGAGTGCGCCGGTCGTCGGGTTCGCGCGGTCGGCGGAGGGGGTCGAGTGGGGTTCCCTGGACGGTACGAAGGCCCGGCTGGTGTTCATGATCGCCGTGCCGGAGGCAGCCGCTGGTGATGAGCATCTGCGGATTCTGGCGCTGCTGTCGCGGAAGTTGATGGATGCCGGGTTCCGGGAGCGGCTGTCGGCGGCCGAGGACGAGTCGGCGGTGCTCGGTGTGCTGAGCGAGGTCGGTTAGCCGACCGGTGCGGGCCCGCGGCCGTCGCAGGTCGCGGGCCCGCACAGACTGTTCACAGAGACCCGCTACCGTCGCGCCCGCGGAAGTGCCGCATGGGGAGGGAAACGATGTCGGGCAAGGGACGGGGACTCGGGGTCGCGGATGTCGTGGTGGGGCTGTTGGGGGTGGTGCTGGCGGTCGGCGCGCTCGCGTACGCGCGGAATTCGTACGGGAGTTCCACCATCAGCAGCCAGAGCATGGCGCCGACGTACCAGCCGGGCGACCGGATCATCTACGAGAAGGTCGACGGCGGCGAGGTGCACCGCGGTGACGTCGTGCTGTTCTCGGCGCCGGACCGCTACGGGTTCAGCGCGAGCGTGATGCAGCGGGTCGTCGGGGTGGGCGGTGACCGTGTGGTGTGCTGCACGGGTTCGGGCACGGCCGCGCGGATCACCGTGAACGGAAAGCCGCTGGCGGAGCCCTATGTGAAGCAGGGTGATGTCGACGGTGTGCACAAGACGTACGACGTGACGGTCCCGAAGGGGCGGCTGTTCCTGCTCGGTGACAACCGTGCGAACGCGATGGACTCGCGTTTCTTCGCGAGCGACCACGACGGGACGGTGGCCGAGTCCGCCGTCCGGGGCCGGGTGACCGGCGACCGTACGGTCGCCTCCGGCATCGGGGTGGCCGTCATCGGCGGGGTCGTGCTCGCCCTGGTCGGTATCGGCCTGGGTATCGCCGCGTTCGTCGTACGGCGGCGGAGGGCCGCGCCGGTCGCGCCGTGGCCCGTGCAGCAGGGCTAGCAGTTGGAGCAGCAGGGCCCGTCGAGCGTCTCGGCGGGCCCTGCTGCCGTAGCAGCGAAGGGGCTCAGTGTTCGGCGGGGTGCTGGGCCGGGCCCCCCGGAGTCGCCTCGCGGTCCGGGCCCTTCGTTGCTTCAGACTCGCTGTAGATGTCGGGTTCGAGGTAGATCACGCGGGCGATCGGGACGGCTTCGCGGATGCGGGACTCGGCGGCGTTGATCGCGGTGGCGACCTCGGTGGCCGTGTCGTCGTGCTGGACGGCGATCTTGGCGGCGACGAGCAGTTCCTCGGGGCCGAGGTGGAGCGTGCGCATGTGGATGATGCCGGTGACCGTGTGGCCGTCGACGATCGCGGCCTCGATCTTCTTGACGTCCTCGATGCCGGCGGACTCGCCGAGCAGCAGGGACTTGGTCTCGGCGGCCAGGACCAGCGCGATCAGGATGAGCAGGATGCCGATGCAGAGCGTGCCGATGCCGTCCCAGATGCCGTCGCCGGTGAGCAGGGCCATGCCGACGCCGCCGAGGGCGAGGACGAGGCCGATGAGCGCGCCGAAGTCCTCCAGGAGGACGACGGGCAGCTCGGGTGCCTTGGCGCGGCGGATGAACTGCGACCAGGAGTGCGTGCCGCGCAGTTCGTTCGACTCCTTGATGGCCGTACGGAACGAGAAGCCCTCGGCGATGATCGCGAACACCAGGACGCCCACCGGCCAGTACCAGTGCTCCAGTTGGTGCGGGTGCCTGATCTTTTCGAAGCCCTCGTAGACGGCGAACATGCCGCCGACGGAGAAGAGGACGATCGAGACGAGGAAGGCGTAGATGTACCGCTCGCGGCCGTAGCCGAAGGGGTGTTGCGGGGTGGCCTCGCGCTGGGCCTTCTTGCCGCCGATGAGGAGCAGGGCCTGGTTGCCGGAGTCCGCGAGGGAGTGGACGCCCTCGGCGAGCATCGAGGACGAGCCGCTGAAGGCGAACGCCACGAACTTCGATACCGCGATCGCGAGATTGGCGCCGAGTGCCGCCACGATCGCCTTGGTGCCGCCTGACGCGCTCATGTGTTCGCGGTGTCCCTTCGCCTTCGTACGTCTACGTCGGACGTCTGCCCCGGATGGGCCGTCCGACCGCCTTTGCCCGTCCTTTGCCGGTGGGCCATTCTTGCAGCCCTGCCCGGCGACGGCTCGTCAGGTATCCACAGGCCCGGTCATACGATCACAGTGGCCCGGAAGACCGTGCCGACTCCGGACACCTCCGCCGCGTCTCCCGCCGGGACGAACACCGACTGACCGGGCGCCAGTTCGAACTCGCCCGCCTTCACCGCGCCGGCCGTGCAGAGCAGGATCTGCGGGGTGTCGAGGCCGAGGTCGTGGGCGCCGGTGCCCTCCGGGAGGACGTACCGGGACAGCCGGAACTCGTCGATGGGGGTCTCGTAGACCTCCTCGCCGTCGGGGGACGCCTCGGGGCGCAGCACTCCGGGGTCGCTCGCCTCGAAGTTGACGATGCGCAGGAGTTCGGGGACGTCGACGTGCTTGGGGGTGAGGCCGCAGCGCAGGACGTTGTCGGAGTTGGCCATGATCTCGACGCCGAGGCCGTTGAGGTAGGCGTGCGGGATGCCGGCGCCGAGGAACAGGGCCTCGCCGGGCTGGAGTCGGACGTAGTTCAGGAGCATGGCCGCGATGACGCCGGGGTCGCCCGGGTAGTGGTGGGCGATGTCGGCGTAGGGCGCGTAGTCGCCGCCCAGGCGGGTGCAGGCGGTCGCCGCCGCGGTGACCGTGTGGCGCATCTCCTCGGGGTCGGCGGTGAGGATCGCCGTGAGGACCTCGCGCAGGGCGGCTTCCTCGGGGTGCGCGTGCAGGAGGTCGACGTACGGCTTCAGGGAGTCGACGCCGAGGCCGGCGAGCAGGTCGGCGGCGCGCAGCGGGTCGCGGAAGCCGCACAGGCCGTCGAACTCCGTGAGCGCGCAGATCAGTTCGGGCTTGTGGTTGGCGTCCTTGTAGTTGCGGTGCGGGGCGTCCACGGGGATGCCCCGGCGCTCCTCGTCGGCGTAACCCTCCTTCGCCTGCTCCAGGTTGGGGTGCACCTGGAGGGAGAGCGGGGCTCCGGCGGCGAGGATCTTCAGCAGGAAGGGCAGTCGCGGGCCGAACTTCGCCACCGCCTTCTCCCCCAACTCCCGCTCCGGAGCCGCCTCGATGACCTCGACGAGCGTCCCGCGCGCGGTGCGCGAGGGTGCTCCCGGGTGCGCGCCCATCCACATCTCCGCCTGCGGTTCGCCGTTCGGCTCGACGCCGAGCAGCCTGGGGATGGCGGTGGTGGAACCCCAGGCGTAGGGGCGGACGGTGTTGTCGAGGCGGTCCATGTGGCTCTCTACCGGTTCTCTCTGCGTACGACCCGAGGACGACCTGGGTACGACGTGGCTTCGCGCCCCGTACGACGGTGTACGGCGGCTCAGGGCTTCGACGACAAGATCAGGCGCCGGAGGCGAGCGCCAGGTAAACGGCGGCGAAATCCGTCATGGCGATCAGCTCCGCGAGGGTCTCCAGCTCGCCGCCCTCCTCGGGCTCCAGCTCGCTGATCGGCGTGTCGTGGCTGAGGGCCAGGTCACGGGCGGTGGGCGCGGCCGTGAGACCGCCGATCGGGCGGTCCCGGAGCAGCACCACGCGTGCGTGCAGCGCGGGTGCCTCGTCGACGCGGTCCCTGAAGAAGTCGTCGGGGTCGGCATTCGCGGCGAGCGGGCCGGCCAGCAGCGCGTTGTGCTCGGCGAGTGCCTCGGGCAGTTCGGAGACGAGCGCGGGGCGGCCGGCCAACTCCGCGAGTGCGGCGGCGAATCGGCGACCCGCAGGGCCTGCGGACGTGCCCTCCGTCCAGATCACCGGGAGCGAGTCGGCGAGTTCGGAGGCCAGGGTCTTCGCGGGATTGCTGTACGTCGCGACGGCGGGCCCGCAGCGCTCGGCGACCTGGTCGAGGCGGTCGGCGACCTTCTCCAGGGCCTCCGGAGGCGCGCTGAGCAGGCCGGTGCGGTCCAGGATCGCGAGCAGCGGGGTGAGCAGCGCCCAGAGGACTCCGGGGGCGGAGGCGGCCAACGGCTCGTCGTGTTCGTACGGGGCGGTCGCCATCGGTACGAAGAGGCCGTGCGCGCCGTCCACCGCCTCGGTGAGGGGGCTGCGGGGCGGTGCTACGGCTACGACGGTGCAGCCGCGGCGGTAGGCCTGCTCGGCGAGGAGGGACAGGCCGGGTTCGGTGCCGTCCGGGGTGGTGATCAGCAGGAGGTCCACGGAGCCCGCCCAGCCCGGGAGTTCCCAGCGCAGGGCGCCGGCCGCGGGGGCCACGCCGGTGGGTGCGAGGCGGGTGACGGGGCTGCTGGCACCGGCGAGGGTGCCGAGCAGGTCGGCGACGCAGGTGGCGGCGGCGCCGGGGCCTGCGATCAGGATGGCGCGGGGGCGGCCGTCCGGTTTCAGGTCGTGGACGCCGGCCTCGGCGGCGTGCCGGGCGGCTGTGCGCACCCGCGCACCGGCTTCGGCGGCACCGCGGAGCAGGGCTCGGCGGTCGGCCTCGGCCAGTGCCTCCGGGGTGTCGAGCAGCGATTCGTCGAGCATGGGCGGCGGCCTCCGATCGCGTCGTCGTCGGTTACGCGGGGTGGCGGGCCTCGTCGACGAGCAGTACGGGGATGCCGTCCCGGACGGGGTAGGCCAGACCGCAGTCCGCGCCGGTGCAGATCAGCTCGGTGTCCTGCTCCTTGAGGGGGGCGTGGCAGGCCGGGCAGGCCAGGATCTCCAGGAGGCCGGCTTCGAGCGGCATGAGGTGTCCCTCCGAGGGGGTGTCTGCGACGCTTGGGCGGATGTGCCTGGTCAGGGTACCGCCGCTTGAGGAGGCTTGCCGGGGTTGGGTCCGACGTCCCCGGGGGCTGCGCCCCCAGACCCCCCTTCGGCCTGAACGGCCTCGTCCTCAAACGCCGGACGGGCTGAGAATGCGGGCCTGCGCTGGACGGGTGAGCCCCCTCCGGGGTGGGTGGGGACTCAGGACGGCTGACTCGGCTCCCGATGCCGGACGGGTTGGAAATGCCAGCCTGCGTTGGAGAGGTGCGCCCCCTCTGGGTGGGGGGCGGGACGGTGCACTCGGCCTCGGACACCGGACCGGCTGAGAATGCCGACCTACGCGGAAAGGTGCGCCCCCTCCGGATGGGTCGGACCGGCACCCAGAAGAACCGTCGGCCGCAGCGCCGTCACCCCCTGATGATCCCCAGCACCTCGTCCCGCACCTTCCCCATCGTCGCCTCGTCCCGTGCCTCCGCGTTGAGTCGCAGCAGCGGTTCCGTGTTGGACGGGCGGACGTTGAACCACCAGTCGGCGGAGGAGACGGTGAGGCCGTCGAGTTCGTCGAGGGTGAGGTCGGTCTGGTTCTCGTAGGCGGTGCGGATCGCCGTGAGGCGGGCCTGTTGGTCGTCGACCGTGGAGTTGATCTCGCCGGAGCCGACGTAGCGGTCGTACTGGGCCACGAGGGCGGACAGGGGGCCGTCCTGGCCGCCGAGCGCGGCTAGGACGTGGAGGGCGGCCAGCATGCCCGTGTCGGCGTTCCAGAAGTCCTTGAAGTAGTAGTGCGCGGAGTGCTCGCCGCCGAAGATCGCGCCGGCCTTCGCCATCTCGGCCTTGATGAAGGAGTGGCCCACGCGCGTGCGTACCGGTGTGCCACCGCTCTCCTTGACGACCTCGGGGACCGACCAGGAGGTGATCAGGTTGTGGATGATCACGCCCTTGCCGCCGTTCCTCGCCAGCTCGCGGGAGGCCACCAGGGCGGTGATCACGGACGGGGAGACCGGGTCGCCGTTCTCGTCGACCACGAAGCAGCGGTCGGCGTCACCGTCGAAGGCGATGCCGAGGTCGGCGCTCTCCTCGCGGACGCGTGCCCGGAGGTCGACGATGTTGGCCGGGTCGAGCGGGTTGGCCTCGTGGTTCGGGAACGTGCCGTCCAGCTCGAAGTACATCGGGACCAGGGTGAGCGGCAGGCCGGCGAACACCGTCGGGACCGTGTGGCCGCCCATGCCGTTGCCAGCGTCGACGACGACCTTCAGGGGGCGGATGGAGGTCAGGTCGACGAGGCCGCGTAGGTGCGCCGCGTAGTCCTCCAACGTGTCCCGCTGGGTGATCGTTCCCGTCGGTCCGGAGACCTCCGGCGTGCCCGAGTCCAGCCAGGACTCGACGAGTCGGCGGATCTCCGCGAGGCCGGTGTCCTGGCCCACGGGGGCCGCGCCCGCCCGGCACATCTTGATGCCGTTGTACTTCGCCGGGTTGTGCGAGGCCGTGAACATGGCGCCGGGCAGGTCGAAGGCGCCCGACGCGTAGTACAGCTGGTCCGTGGAGCACAGGCCGATCTCGGTCACGTCGACGCCGCGTGCCGCCGCCCCGCGCGCGAAGGCTGCGGAGAGACCCGGGGACGAGGGCCGCATGTCGTGCCCGGTCACGATCGCGCTCGCGCCGGTCACTTGGACGAAGGCCGCTCCGAACAGCTCGGCCAACGACTCGTCCCACTGGTCCGGGACGACGCCCCGAACGTCGTACGCCTTCACGAGCTGTGACAGATCAGCAGACACGGCCAACCCTCCAGAAAGTCCTATCGGTCGCCCCAAACTACCCGCCAGGACCGGCATGCGACGTGCCGCAACCGAGCCGTCCACACACCGTTACCTCAGCTCAGGACGGCATCTGCCCCAGCGGCACAGGGTGGTTGGGGGCCAGGCCGCGTGAATCGTTGAACAACTCGCCCTCGGGCCAGGCGGATCGTTGAACGACCGGATCACCGAGCGAGTGGATCGTTGAACGACGGGTCCGCGGAACAACCGGATCGTTGAACGACCGGCCGACTGAACAACGGGATTGTTGAACGAACTCCGGCAACGAACTCCGGGACAGGCGCCGTCAGTTGTCCGGTGAGCGCAGCACCCGAAGATGACCCCGGCGTGCGACCTCCATCGGGTCCACCGTGCGGGCCCCGCCTCCGCCGCCGGCCCCTGCCGCCCGCTCCTGGGGACGGGCCGCCTCGCGCACGGCGTTGGCGAGCGCTTCCAGGTCGTCGCCGCTCGGGCGGGCCGGAGCGGAGCTGTCGAGGAGGCGGACCACTTCCCAGCCGCGGGGCGCGGTGAGGCGCTCGGAGTGCTCGGCGCACAGGTCGTAGCAGTGGGGTTCGGCGTAGGTGGCGAGCGGGCCGAGGACCGCGGTCGAGTCGGCGTAGACGTACGTCAGCGTCGCGACGGCGGGGCGGCCGCAAGCGGTGCGCGAACAGCGACGTACAGGGCTCACGACGCTGGACGCTACCGCACTCTTGAGCGGGCCGCGACGACTCTCCCCCAGGTCACCCCACCGTGTCGGGCTGTGAAACACCCCACACGCCCCACCGGCAACACGCGGCTGACCTGCGCGGACACCATCTCCCGAGATCTCGAACGAGGTCGAATCCGGTCACCACTCGGCACAAACACCGTCAATTGCCTTGAGAGGGACGGTCTTCGAGACATACGGAATCGAGCCCAACCTTGGCTGGAATGGTCATCCGGTGACATGCCGTGCGGAGCGTCCGACGGCGGTGGAGTCGGGCGGCCGGACCCAGCGGGGACTACGCTTCACCAGTGATGGACACCCCCGTACCGCCCTCTGCCGCCGGCCCCGGGCCCCGCCGCCGCGATCGCCACGGCCGGGGCATGCGCGGCCCGATCGCGCCGCCCCAGGTTCCGCTCGCCGCGAGCCGCGCCGACGCGTTCGCGGATCTGGTGCAGGACTCCGTGGAGCGCCTGGAGCGGCGCTGGCCGCAGTTGTCCGACATCGATTTCCTCGTCCTGGAAGTCCCTCGACTGGGTGGTGCGGGCGAGGGCTGGAACGACGAGTCGGTGCCCCTGGGGGGCACGATCGCCGCCCGCGAGGGACAGCCCGCGCGCGTGGTGATCTACCGGCGCCCGGTCGAGATCCGCACGAAGGGGCGCGACGAACGGGCCGCCCTCGTCCACGAGATCGTCGTGGAGCAGGTCGCCGAACTGCTGGGGCTCACCCCGGAGACGGTCGATCCGCGCTACGGGGAGGACTGAACCCTCCCCACGCGCGCGTGCCCCGGCTCCTACTTCTTCTGCAGCACCGACAGGTCCTCGTCCGTCTGGGGCACCAACACCGTTCCTCGGTCGTCGGGCAGCGTCTGGATGGTGAAGCCCGGTACGCCCTCCTCGGTCGCCGACAGCGTGCGGGCCGCGTACACCGGGCCGCCCGACTGCGGTTCCACCGTCAGCGCGTAGGTGCCCTTCAGGCCTGCGGGGACCGGGAGTTCGACGTCCTCGGTGGTGCCGGCCTTGATCGTGTACGTCTTCGAGACCGGCGTACCGCCGCCGCTGCCCGCGGACGCGGTGACCTTGACCGTCGCGGTGCGGGTGGGCGCGACCAGCGACAGGGTCGAGCCCTTGGCGCTGTTGTCGGCGGACGTCGCGCGCGTGCCGACCGCGCTCGTCGCCGGGATGAACGCCGTCTCCTGCTTGCTGCCCTTGCCCCGTACGACCTTCAGCGCGGCGACGATCGGCACGGACTGGTCGGTCGGTGTCAGCACCAGGGAGCCCGGGTCGCCGCGCGTGACGTCGCCCAGGTCGACGGCGGTCGTCATGCCCGCCTTCACGTGCACGGTCTCGTGTCCGGCCGGCGTGATCATCCCCGTGGGTGACGACAGCCGCACCTTCAGGTCGGCGTCCGAGTCGCCCGGCGTGAAGGCGATCAGCCGCACGGAGGTGGCGTCCTTCGGGATGCCCGGCATGACCAGGCTGCCCGCCGGGTCGGTGGACGCGGCCAGCCAGTCGCCGCCGAGCTTGGAGTCGAGGGCCTGCACGGACGCGCCGACCCGGCCGCTGCGCACGCTCACGTGCACGGTCAGGTCGGTCTCCGGGTCGTCGGTGAGCGTGGACAGCAGGATCGGCTCGCTGGCGTGCGGCTCGACCGTGATGCCCTCCCCCACCGTCGACTTGAGGTCGCCGTCCTTGCCGTAGAGCTCGATGTCGACGACGGCTGCGGAGTCGTCCGGGTTGGTGAGGTGCACATAGTCGGTGCGGCCGGTGGCGGTGCTGGCGCCCGGGAACCAGAACTCGGTGTCCGGGGCGGTGCAGTTGACGCCCTGGAGGCCGCGTCCGTTGCCCGCGGCGACCTCGGTGGTCTCCTGGACGGACCAGCCGGGCGCGTACTTGCCCTCGGCGGTGCCGAGCAGCGCGGGCGCGTCGGCTCCGGAGCTGTCGCCGGTGGCCGGGGTACCGGGGGCCTTCGGTTCCAGGACGGGTTTGACGGGCTTCTTCTTGCTGCTCGTGCCGTCGCCCGACTCCTCGGTGGCGGACTGGAGTTCGGCCTTGCCGCCGCTGTCCGTGCCCGTCGTGACGGGCGTGAAGGACGTGTACGAGGTGTCGGCGAGGTCGGAGGTGCTGGGTGCCGGGCAGAGCAGGCTGGTGCGCTCCACGGGCAGCCGGGCGGCCTCCTTTGCGGTGCCGGTGCCGGACGCGGCCGGTGCCTTCATCTCGGCGAACCCGGTGACGGCGGCGAGCGCGACCACGCCGGCGAGGAGGGACAGGGTGGGGCGGTTCACTGCTGGCTCCCGTCGGGGCGCTCGTTGCCGTGCGGTCGTTGCTGCTGGTCCGGGTCGTACGTCGGGTCGTAGGCGGGGTCGTAGTTCGGGTCGTAACCCTGGTTCTGACCCTGGTTCTGCCCTTGGTTCGGGTCGTAGCCCGGGTCGTACGTCGGGTCGTACGCCGGTGTCGCGGGCTGGCCGCCGTACGCGTACGGGTCGTACTGGCCGCCCTGACCGGTCTGGTAGGGGTCCGCCTGGTACGACTGGTCGTAAGTACCCGCCGGGTACTGCTCGTTGGCCTGGTACTGCTCGCCGCCGTAGGTGCCGTACTCGGCGCCCGCGTAGCTCGCCGCGTCCCACTCGCCGTAGGACTGCTGCTGCGGGATCGCGGCGACGGCCTCCTCCTCCGGAGGAGGCGTGGTGTTCGTCGCGAAGGCGTCGAACTGGCCGGTGTCCGCCGGGTCGTCGGTCTCGTCGGTGGTCTCGGCCTCCGCCTGGGCGCGCAGGCGGCGGGCCCGGCGGCCCTCCCCCGCGACCGCCTGGGCCGGGATCAGCTCCTCCTCGGGGAGGTCGTCGTCGATCTCGCGGCGGCGGCCCGGGAGGGCGAGCACGACGAGGACGAGGGCGAGCGCGCCCTGGGTCCACAGCCAGGCGGTGTGCCCGATCGGGTCGTCGTAGGTGACGTCCAACCTGCCACCGGAGGCGGGGAGTTCGAAGCCCTGGGCCCAGCCGTCGACCGTGGTGCGGGTGAGCGGCTTGCCGTCCAGGGTGCCTGTCCAGCCCGCGGCGGCGGAGTCGGCGAGGCGCAGGACGCGGCCGGTGGCGCCGGACGGGATCGTGGTGTGGATGTCGACGGGTCCGGCGGCGACGGGCTTCGGGGTGGCGGAGCCGGTGACGATCGCCGCGCGGGAGACCTCCTCGTCCACCTGCCACAGGGCACTGCCGTCGGCCTGGCTGAGCCTGCTGAGGCCGGGGGTGGCGTCCAGGACGCGGCTGACCTCGCGGGGCGCGCCCTTGTGGACGAGGACGTAGCGCACGGCGAAGCCGCCGAGTTCGTCGGCCTGGTCGGCGCCGGAGCCGGCGACGAGGTTGGCGACGACCTTGTCGAGCTTGGTGTTCTCGCCGTCCGCCGCGGCGAACTCGCCGTCTCCCATGCGGGTGCCGGAGCCGCGCACCAGCATGTAGCCGACGTGCGCGGCGGAGTCGCTGTCGAGGACGAGGGTGCGGGCCTGGTCCCGGGTGCCGCTCTCCTCGGCGACGAACGCGGGCACCTGGGTCGGGTCGTGGCGCTCCAGGGGGCCGTCGGCGCCGCGGATCATCCAGCCGGCGGCGACGAGCAGCGGGCCCGCGGCCGAGGCGAAGGCGATCAGGACGGCCACCGGCTGGCGCCAGCCGAAGCTCTGCTCGGCCACACGCGCGCGTGCCCCGTCGGCGCCGAGCGCGGCGGCGGCGAGGAGGGCGAGGCCGTAGACGAGGGTCGCGGGGCCCGCCCAGGTGGAGCTGTTGGACAGGACGGCGAAGACGAGGCCCACCAGGGCGACGCCCCAGGCCGTCCAGATTCCGAACTGACGCTCACTGCGCAGCAGGGCGGCGAGCGCGGCCAGGACGATGCCGATGAGCATCAGGCCGCTGACCGTGCCGGGGCCGCCGGGGCTGGCGCCGAGCAGGTCGAGGGGGGACGCGGACCCGGAGCCGTACTCCAGGCCCGCCTGCTGGAAGAAGCCGAACGGGAGCAGGGTCAGCGACCAGGGCGCCAGGATCAGCAGCGGGGTGCCGTACTGGGCCAGGAAGCGCGGACCGTAGCCGACGAGGTCGCCGCGGCGCACGGCCAGCAACGCGACGCCCAGGAGCAGCGTGATGGGCCAGATGATCGGCGTGAAGGCCGTGGTGACCGTCAGGAGCAGGGCGTACGCCCAGGTGGCGCGCCAGCTGCCGCGAGCCCCGGAAGCGTGCGTGAGGCCGCCGGCCGCGATGCCCGCGCGGGCCATCAGCGGGAGCAGTACGGCGAGCACGGCGGTGCCGATGTGGCCGCCCGCGAGGGCGCCGGTGGCGGCGGGCAGGAAGGCGTAGACGACGGCCGCCCACGCGCGCAGCAGACGGGACTCGACGAGCGGGCGGGACGCGAAGTAGGCGGTGAACCCGGCCAGCGGGACCGACGCGACCAGCAGGACCGTGACCGCGAGGCCGGTCGAGCCGAAGAGCAGCGAGGAGAGCATCGCGACGAACGCGAGGTACGGCGGCGCGGACGGGGTGCCGCCGACGCCCACCGGGTGCCAGGAGTCCAGGAAGCGGGACCACAGCTCGCTGGAGTCGCCCGGGGCGGGCAGCAGCGCGCCGCCCGTGAGCGCGCCGCTGGCGAGCAGGCCGCGGCAGGCGACGAGGGAGACGAGCAGCAGCACCAGGAACAGCACCGGGCCCGGCTTGCGGGCGATGCGCTTCACGCGCGCGAACTGCTCGATCTCCAGGAAGTCCGCGTCGTCGCCGCCGGGTCCGGACTCGACAGCACCGCCGTGCCGGCCCGCCCCGGAGGTGATCTCGGGGTCGGAGGTGTCGACGAAGCTTCCGGCGACCTGTTCGAAGGTGGCCCGCACGGTCGCGCCCGGCGGCGGGAACAGGGGCCGCAGTTCGGCCTTGTCGATCTGGGCGCCGGCGCGCCTGCGCCGTCCGGCGAGGATCCGCTCGGGGCGCAACAGGGTCCCCAGGAGGCCGCGGATCTCGTCGAGCGCCTGTCCGGGGACCTTGCCGACGAGGTTGGCGACGGTCCGCAGCAGTGTGCCGACGACGACCCTGAAGAGGACCCAGGGCAGCACGGCCGTACGGCTGTTGACGAGCAGGGTGTAGACGGCGCCGGCCTTGTCGACCTTGTGCGGGGAGGCGACGGTGCGGCCCGCGCAGTCGACGGCGCGGCGCTCGCGGGAGGCCGCCTCGGCGTGCCGGACGACTGCCTCGGGGGCGACCAGGACGCGGTGGCCGACGGCGGTGGCGCGCCAGCACAGGTCGACGTCGTCGCGCATCAGGGGCAGCCGGCGGTCGAAGCCGCCGAGTTCGTCGAAGACGTCGCGCCGGACGAGCATGCCGGCGGTGGACACGGACAGCACGGGCCGTACGTGGTCGTGCTGGCCCTGGTCCTGTTCGCGGCGGTCGAGGCCGGTCCAGCGGCGGCCGGAGTGGGCGATGGTGACGCCGACCTCCAGCAGCTGCCGCCGGTCGTACCAGCCGCGCAGCTTGGGGCCCACGACGGCCACGTCGTCGCGGCCCAGTTCGTACTCCTGGTCCACGACCCGCAGCAGTTGCGCCAGGGCGTCCGGCTCCGGGGCGGAGTCGTCGTGCAGCAGCCACAGCCACTGGACGGGCTCGCCGTACGGGAGTTCGGGCATGTCGTAGGCGTCGTCGCGCCACGTGCGCGTGACGGGGTCCCAGCCGCTGGGGCGCTTCAGGTACGGCAGCTCGTCCGGGGTCAGCAGGGGCGCGGTGCGGTTGGCCTCCTCGACGGCCTGGCCGAAGCCGGTGCGCCGGGCGAGGTGGAGCACGCGGTCGGCGCCGAGGGCGTCGGTGACCAGCTGGGCGGAGTCGTCCGCGCTGCCGGTGTCGGCGGCCATGACGCTCTGCACGGGGCGCTCCTGGCCGAGCAGCCCGGCGAGCGCGTCGGGCAGCCAGCGGGCGCCGTCGTGGGAGACGAGCACCGCGGTCACCACGTGACGCGGGAACTCAGGAGTGGCAGCGTCGTGTTGGCCTGCCGTGTGGCTGTGCACGGACATCGAGGTACGGGCCCCGGTTCGATGGACTGCGGTGGACGCCCGTGTCCCGAGGGGACCGCGGTACGTCTCGGACGAGCGCCCACACTATCGGCTGGGCATGACGACGGCCCGCCGCCTGTGGATAACCCAGCTGCGACGGGCCGTTCGGTACGTCCCGAGGTATGTCCCGAGGTATGTCCCGAGGTATGTCCGGAGGTGTGCTGTCCGGCTTCAGACGGCGGCCTTCTTGAGCCGACGGCGTTCCCGCTCGGAGAGGCCGCCCCAGATGCCGAAGCGTTCGTCGTTGGCGAGGGCGTATTCGAGGCATTCGGAGCGGACCTCACAGGCCAGGCAGACCTTCTTGGCCTCGCGGGTGGAGCCGCCCTTCTCGGGGAAGAAGGACTCGGGGTCGGTCTGGGCGCACAGCGCGCGCTCCTGCCAGCCGAGTTCCTCGTCCGCGTCGTCGACCAGCAGTTGCTGCACCAGCTCGGTCATGTGCGCCCCTCGTCTGTCTTTCGCGTCCCCGTGATGTGGCCGTTACCGATGTCGGCTGAACGACACGAGTGAAATTACAAGTGTGCTGCTCCGGGCGAGTCAAGCCGAGATCTGCTATTGGGCCCCTTATTCACTCTGCGGAACCAAGGGCTAGCGGAAAGTGTTCAAATCGGCATAAACCTTGACAAGCAGAAGAGACCCCCCGAGCGCCTCCTACCCCGGGACGGAGCCTGTACGGGGGAGGACGCCCAGGAGTTCGATCTCGTTCCACTGGGGTTTGTGCGCCCGGTTGTGCGCCATGTGTCCCGGTAGACACCTGAACAAACCTTTCACCTCGGAGATGAACCGGATGAGGTGAAACATGTCCCACATACCGGGCGTCGAGTTGACAGTGCGGGTGTGAACCGCTGTCCTTGTGGGCATGCTCGCGAACTTGGCATCCACCTCGACCCGCACCGCCGGGTCCCTCGGTGCTGCCCACGCTCGCTGTAGCTGTTGTTGCTGTTCCGGCTGTTGAGCCCACGCGCTCCGGCCCTGCCTGCTTTCTTCATTGGTGACACCCAGCCCCCCGCCGTTACTTCTTACGCCGAGGAACTACCGCACCCCCATGAACAGCGACAGCGACCTCCAGATCGCCGGCGACATCCTCGAAGTCCCGCACCTCCTCCAGCCGCCGCGCGAACACCCCGCCACCGTGGCCGAGTTCGTCGGCCTGGCGCGCTCCGTCGCGGCCGACCGCGCCCAGTGGGAGCACCTCGTCGAGTTCGACGCGACGACCCGCTGGTACCACCGGCTGCGCACCGGCCCCGGCTATGAGGTGTGGCTGCTGTCCTGGGTGCCCGGACAGGGCAGCGGGCTGCACGACCACGGCCCCTCCTCCGGTGTGCTGACCGTCCTGGACGGCACGCTGACCGAGCGCACCGAACGGGGCACGCGCGCGTTGGGGGCGGGCGCGCAGCGGGTGTTCGCGCCGGGGTACGTCCACGAGGTCGTCAACGACACCCTCGAACCGGCCATAAGCCTGCACGTCTACTTCCCCGGCCTGACCGAGATGCCGATGCACACGGCGTGCGCGCGGCGCACCGGGTCCGAGCCGGTCGACGCCGTGACCGCCTGACGCGACGCGGTGACCGCCGGGCGCGCGCCACGACGACCGCCCGGCCCTCGATCCGGCGACTGCCCGCCGCGTTGTCGGACCCGCCTGCAAGACTTGTCCCCATGCGCATTGTGGTTCTGGCAGGCGGTATCGGTGGTGCCCGGTTCCTGCGCGGTCTCAAGCAGGCCGTGCCGGACGCGGACATCACGGTGATCGGCAACACGGGGGACGACATCCACCTCTTCGGGCTGAAGGTCTGCCCGGACCTCGACACGGTGATGTACACGCTCGGCGGCGGCATCAACGAGGAACAGGGCTGGGGTCGGGCCGACGAGACCTTCCACCTCAAGGAGGAGCTCGGGGCGTACGGGGTCGGGCCCGAGTGGTTCGGGCTCGGCGACCGGGACTTCGCCACGCACATCGTGCGGACGCAGATGATCGGCGCCGGGTTCCCGCTGAGCGCGGTCACCGAGGCGCTGTGCGACCGCTGGCAGCCGGGAGTACGACTTCTCCCCATGACGGACGACCGCGTCGAGACGCATGTCGCCGTCGAGGTGGACGGCGAGCGCAAGGTGATCCACTTCCAGGAGTACTGGGTACGGCTGCGCGCGTCCGTCGCCGCCGAGGCCGTCGTGCCGGTCGGGGCCGAGCAGGCCAAGCCCGCGCCCGGCGTCCTGGAGGCGATCGCCGAGGCGGACGTCATCCTCTTCCCGCCGTCCAACCCCGTCGTCTCCGTCGGCACCATCCTCGCCGTGCCCGGCATCCGGGAGGCGATCGCCGAGGCCGGGGTGCCGGTGATCGGCCTCTCCCCCATCGTCGGGGACGCGCCCGTGCGCGGGATGGCCGACAAGGTGCTCGCGGCGGTGGGCGTGGAGTCCACGGCCACGGCGGTGGCCGAGCACTACGGCTCGGGGCTGCTCGACGGCTGGCTCGTCGACACCGTGGACGAAGCCTCCGTACCGGAGGTCGAGGCGGCCGGCATCCGCTGCCGGGCCGTACCGCTGATGATGACCGACACCGAGGCGACCGCGCGGATGGCGCGGGAGGCGCTGGCGCTGGCGGAGGAGGTGCGGGCGGTATGAGCGAGGTGGCGCCGGTGGAGGGGTACCGGGTCTGGGCCGTGCCCGGGATGCCCGAGGTGGCGGCCGGGGACGACCTGGCTAAACTGATCGCCGCGGCCGAGCCCGGGCTGGTCGACGGGGACGTACTTCTCGTCACCTCGAAGATCGTGTCCAAGGCGGAGGGCCGGATCGTCGAGGCGGCCGACCGGGAGGCCGCGATCGACGCCGAGACCGTACGGGTCGTCGCGCGGCGCGGGGCCCTGCGGATCGTGGAGAACCGGCAGGGGCTGATCATGGCCGCGGCCGGCGTCGACGCCTCCAACACCCCTGCCGGAACCGTGCTGTTGCTGCCCGAGGACCCGGACGCGTCCGCGCGCGCGATCCGCGACGGGCTGCGGGACGCGCTCGGCGTCGACGTCGGCGTCGTCGTCACCGACACCTTCGGGCGACCGTGGCGCACGGGGCTCACGGACGTCGCGATCGGCGCCGCCGGGGTGCGCGTGCTGGACGATCTGCGCGGGGGCACGGACGCCTACGGCAATCCGCTGAGCGCGACCGTCGTGGCTACGGCCGACGAACTGGCCGCCGCCGGTGATCTCGTCAAGGGCAAGGCCGCGGGGCTGCCGGTCGCCGTGGTGCGGGGGCTGCCGCATGTCGTGACCGCCGAGGACGACGGGTTGGGGGCGCGGGCCATCGTGCGGGGCGGGCGCGACGACATGTTCCGGCTCGGGACGTCGGAGGCGGTACGGGAGGCGGTGACCCAGCGCCGTACGGTACGGGCCTTCACGGACGAGGCGGTCGACCCCGGTGCCGTACGACGGGCCGTGGCCGCGGCGGTGACCGCGCCGGCGCCGCATCACACGACGCCGTGGCGGTTCGTGCTGCTGGAGTCCGCCGAGTCTCGGGGGGCGTTGCTGGACGCGATGCGGGACGCGTGGATCGCGGATCTGCGGCGGGACGGGAAGTCCGAGGAGTCCATCGCGAAGCGGGTGCGGCGGGGGGATGTGCTGCGCGGGGCGCCGTATCTCGTGGTGCCGTGTCTCGTCATGGACGGGGCGCACACGTACGGGGATGTGCGGCGGGACGGGGCGGAGCGGGAGATGTTCGTGGTGGCGGCGGGGGCGGGTGTGCAGAACTTCCTGGTGGCGCTTGCCGGGGAGCGGTTGGGGTCGGCGTGGGTTTCGTCGACGATGTTCTGCCGGGATGTCGTGCGGGGGGTGTTGGGGTTGCCGGAGGGGTGGGATCCGATGGGGGCGGTGGCTGTGGGGCATGCGGCGGCGTCGCCTGCGGCTCGGGCTGAGCGGGATGCGGGGGCGTTTATTGAGGTGCGGTGAATCGCCGTTGGGGCTGGTGTCCGTTGCGAGTGCGGGTCGCCTGTGGCTGGTCGCGCAGTTCCCCGCGCCCCTAAAAAAGGGGCGCTACGACCTAGGTTCGTAAGACTCTTCAGGTATCTCACATCACCCCCTGGATCTCACTGTGGCCGGACGTTTTGCTCCTCGGCCCACTCGTACGACTGTGCGAGGCGGGGATGTCGTCGTGCCCGGGGGTGTGCCTCGGCAGGGTGTGGAGGCCGGGCGGGTGCGGAGGTGGGTGTCGGACTGGCCGGTTGATCTGGGGCTGGTGCTTGGGCCCTTGCGGCGGGGGCCCGGGGATCCGACGTTTCGGGTGGATGTGGACGGGGCTGTGTGGCGGGCCAGTCTTACGCCCGTGGGGCCGGGGACCTTGCGGGTGTCCGCGCACGGGGGTGAGGTGCGGGGGGAGGCGTGGGGGCCGGGGGCGGAGTGGTTGTTGGAGCGGTTGCCGGAGATGCTTGGGGCCGGTGACGATCCTGAGGCGTTCGTGCCTCGGCATCGGCTTGTGGCGGTGGCTCGGCATCGGCGGCCGGGGTTGCGGTTGACGCGGACCGGGCTGGTGCTGGAGTCGTTGATCCCGTCGGTGCTGGAGCAGAAGGTGACGACCGACGAGGCGTATCGGGCCTGGCGGTTGTTGGTACGGAAGTTCGGGGTGCCGGCGCCCGGTCCTGGTCCTGTGGGCGGGCGGATGTGGGTGATGCCGGCGCCGCGGGCGTGGGCGTTGATCCCGTCGTGGGAGTGGCATCGGGCCGGGGTCGACGACAAGCGGGCCTCGACGATTCTGCGTGCCGTACGGGTTGCCGCGCGGCTTGAGCAGGCGGGGGCGATGTCCGCGGAGGATGCGCGGGCTCGGTTGGAGGTGGTGCCGGGGGTGGGGGTGTGGACGTCCGCGGAGACCGTGCAGCGGAGTCATGGGGCGGCGGATGCGGTGACCGTGGGGGATCTGCATCTGCCGGGGATCGTGGGGTGGGCGTTGGCCGGGGACCGGGACGCGGACGACTCGGTGATGTTGTCGTTGCTGGAGCCGTATGCGGGGCAGCGGCATCGGGCGGTTCGGTTGATCCTGCTGAGCGGGCGGACTCCGGCGAGGCGGGCGCCGAAGATGCCGCGGGGTGACATCGGGGCGTTGTGAGGTGCCGGGGGCTTCACTTGGCGTCCCTGGGGGCTCCGTCCCCAGACCCCCAGGCCTGTGCCCATCCACCACCCGACTCGGTAGGCGAAGAAGCGCACCCCCGACCCCCTACGCCCAGAAGCCACCCACCCAGGCACCCCCGGCCCCCGGCCCCCTCACTGATCCGAGGAGAACCGGACCGCCCCCGCCGGAATCCGCGCATCGCACCACACCCGCATGCCGTCCCGGAGTTCGTTGTCGGCGCCGATGATCGCGCCGTCTCCGATGACCGTGCCGGTGAGGACGGAGCGTTCGCCGACTCGGGCCCGGGTGCCGATGAGGGAGTCGGTGATGACGGCGCCCGGTTCGATCACCGCGCCCGGGAGGATCGTCGAACCGAAGACTCTCGCGCCCTCTGCCACGAAGGCACCCTCGCCGACCACCGTGCCGCCCGTCAGCTTGGCGTCGGAAGCCACCCGGGCCGTGGGGAGGACCAGGCGGTCGCCGCAGCGGCCCGGGATCGCAGGAGAGGGGGCTCGGCCCAGGACCAGGTCCGCCGAGCCTCGGACGAAGGCCGCCGGGGTGCCGAGATCGAGCCAGTACGTCGAGTCGACCAGGCCCTGGAGGTGGGCGCCGGCGGCCAGCAGGTCCGGGAAGGTTTCCCGTTCCACCGACACCGGGCGGCCCGCCGGGATCGTGTCGATGATCGAGCGGCGGAAGACGTACGCGCCCGCGTTGATCTGGTCGGTGACGATCTCCTCGGGGGTCTGGGGCTTCTCCAGGAAGGCCAGGACTCGGCCCGTCTCATCGGTGGGGACCAGGCCGTAGGCACGCGGGTCCGTGACCTTGGTGAGGTGGAGGGAGACGTCCGCGCCCGTTGTCTCATGGGTGTGGACCAGGGCCCTGATGTCCAGGCCCGTCAGGATGTCGCCGTTGAAGATCAGGACCGGTTCGTCGGGACCCGAGTGGAGCCGCGAGGCAACGTTGCGGATCGCGCCGCCCGTGCCGAGGGGCTCGTCCTCCGTGACGTACTCGATGTGGAGGCCGAGGGACGAACCGTCACCGAAGTGCGGTTCGAACACCTCCGCCAGATAGGAAGTGGCCAGGACGATGTGGTCCACGCCCGCCGCTCTCGCTCTCGCCAGCTGATGCGTGAGGAACGGCACCCCCGCCGCCCTGACCATCGGCTTCGGGGTGTGCACCGTGAGCGGGCGCAACCGGGTGCCCTTGCCGCCGACCAGGAGGATCGCTTCTGTCACCTGTCGTCTCTGCTTCCTGCCGGGACCGGCCGAGGTGTCGACTCGGCCGGCCAGTGTGTGCAGACCACGGCCCCCCTGTCGGCCCGCCCCTGTCAGCGGCCCTGGTACCGGGCCGACGTGGAACGGGCCGAGCCGAGCTTGCCGTAGAGCTGCCGTCCTGGGCACTCCGTGGCGAACCCGTCCCGATGGCCGGAGATCACGTTGAGTCGTACGTTCTTTCCTTTTCGGTAGAGATTGCCACCACCGGACTTCAGGTATGTCTTGCCGCGCGGATTGACCCCGTAGAGCCCGAGCTTCCATGCGGTGAGCTTGGCGATGGCGGTCACTGCCGCCGAGGACGGTTTGGCGCTGCCGAAGGTTCCGAGGACCGCGATCCCCATGCTGTCGGTGTTGAAACCGAGGGTGTGGGCTCCCATGACCGCCTTCGCGACTCCCCCGGCGCGGCCCTCGTAGATGGTCCCGCACTTGTCGACGAGGAAGTTGTAGCCGATGTCGCGCCAGCCACTGCTCTTGACGTGGTAGCGGTAGATACCGCGAATGACGGAAGGCGCTTGCGAGCAGCGGTAGTTGTTGCCGGTCGCGGTGTGGTGCACGAAGGCCGCCTTGACCTTCTTCGTGTACACGAACCCCTTCTCCCGCAGCTTCTCGTCGGCACCCCAGCCGTGCCGGGTGACGATCCGCGGGCGCGGGCCGATGTACGGCTGCGCCTTGGCGCCCAGGGCGACCATGTCCCGTTCCGTGGCCTGCCTGCTCAGCGCCGGAAGCTCGGTGGCGGCGAGGCGGGGGGTGGCGGTGCGGTTGGCGGTCGCGGGGCGAGCGCCCGCGGACGGGGCTTGTGCCGCGCCCGGGTCCACCAGTTCCAGGTGCAGGCCGGTGGGGAGGAGGGACGGCTGTTCGTCGGTGTTTCCTACGGTCCGTGTCGCCGCGGTGTTCGCTCTGACGCGTACGTCCACTCCGTCCGAGTCGCCCACCCACAGCGGGGCCGTGGAGCCGTGGACGTGGCCCGAGTCGCGTTCGGCGGTGCCGGGGTCGGCGCCGTGGTCCTCGTTGTGGGTGTCGACGTCCTGCCAGCCGGACCACGCGCCGGTGCCGGTGGCCCGGGTGCGGACCTGGACCTGGCCGCGCAGTTCGGTGTCGGGGTCGGACCAGGTGACGCCGACGAGGGAGAAACGGTGGACGTCGGCGCGGGTCAGGCCCTGTTCGGGGGCCGCGCCCAGGGTGCGGTCGCGGGTACGGGGGGTGAGGGGCAGCGACTGGGTGCTGCCGGGGAGGTCCGGTGCGGCGGTCGTCGACGCGGTTCTCGCGCCGCTCGTCGACCACGCCGCCGATGCCGGCGCCGGCGCCGCGGCCGCGGGCAGGGTGAGCGGGAGGGCCAGTGCGGCCGCGCAGGTGACGCCGATCGAGGAAGCAAGGAATCCACGCATGCCCCTGATTCTGAACATAGCCATACATATCCGCCCATCCGGGAATTGACGGACCGTCGGCTGCCGTTCGTCCGAACCGGTGGTCCGGCGCCGGACGCGGGGGCGTGCGGCGGTGGGCGCCCGCGTACGCTTGCGCGGGTGAACGCCACCGATCGCACCCCTGCCGACCTGCTGCGTTCCGCGCTCGCCGCGGATCCTGGCCGCCCCCTGGTGACCTTCTACGACGACGCCACGGGGGAACGTGTCGAATTGTCCGTGGCCACCTTCGCCAATTGGGTGGCCAAGACCGCGAATCTCCTTCAGGGGGATCTCGGTGCCGGGCCCGGTGATCGGGTCTCGGTGTTGTTGCCGGCGCACTGGCAGACGGCGGTGTGGTTGCTGGCGTGTTCGTCTGTGGGGGTGGTCGCTGACGTGGGGGGCGATCCCTCCGGGGCCGATGTGGTGGTCAGCGGGCCGGAGTCCTTGGAAGCGGCTCGGGCGTGTGGTGGGGAGCGGGTCGCTCTTGCCTTGCGGCCGCTCGGGGGGCGGTTTCCGCAGACTCCGGCCGGGTTTGTCGACTATGCCGTTGAGGTGCCGGGGCAGGGGGATCGGTTCGTGGCGTTCTCGCCGGTTGATCCTGGGGAGCCCGCGCTGGTCGTGGGTGGGGTGGAGTTGACCGGGGCGCAGGTTGTTGAGCGGGCCCTTGCCGAGGGGGATGCGGGGGCTCGGGTGTTGTCTGGGCTCCCGTACGACTCGTGGGAGGGGTTGAGCGTGGGGTTGTATGCGCCGCTTGCCTCCGGAGGGTCCGTGGTCCTGTGTCGGAATCTGGCGGAGTTGAGCGAGGAGTCGTTGGCCAAGCGGGTTGAGAGTGAGCGGGTGACCGTTTCGCGCCTCTGAAGGGGGTGGCGAGGGTTGTCTGGCGAGTTGCGGCCGGTGGGGGCTGGTCGCGCCGTTCCCCGCGCCCCTAAAAGCAGAAAAGCACCAGTCACCCGAATGGACCCCCACCGCCCGCCTCCCCCACCCCATCCACGCCATGGTCGTAAGAGCAGAACCGCACGCAGGACCACGCGCTCTTACTCGGCCATGAGGGGTGGAACCGCACGTGTTCGACGACACCGTAGGAGGCGTTCTCGGGCCGGGTGCGGGGGCTTCCGCTTCCGGGGCGGGGCTCATACGGCGGCGGCGTCGGCGGTGGGTGCGGTGGGTCGGGGCCGGGGTGGGAGTGGTCGTCGTAGGGGCCGCCGGGGTCGGGTGGGGGGTCTACGCGAAGCTGGACGCCAACATCACGCCCGACAACGCCGCCGCCGCCGAGCTCGCCCGGTACGAGAAGGAGCGGCCCACCGCCCTCGTGAAGGGGGCGCAGAACATTCTGCTGATCGGGTCCGACTCGCGGTCGGGGGACGGGAACGCGGAGTACGGGCGGGACTCGGGGACCGAGCGGTCGGACACGACGATCCTGTTGCATCTGGCGGCCGACCGGCGCAGCGCGACCGCCGTGTCGTTGCCGCGGGACCTGATGGTGGACGTTCCGGGGTGTCTGCGGCCGGACGGGACGCGGACCGAGCCGATGTTCGCGATGTTCAACTACGCGTTCCAGGTGGGGGGTTCGGGGTGCACGATCCGGACCGTGGAGAAGCTGACGAACGTGCGGATCGACCATCACATGGTGGTGGACTTCCATGGGTTCAAGGACATGGTCGATGCCGTGGACGGGGTGCAGGTCTGTCTGAAGCGTCCTATTCGTGACAAGGCCGCGAAGTTGAGGCTGCCCGCGGGCAGGGTCACGCTCGACGGGGAGCAGGCGCTCGGGTACGTGCGGGCCCGGAAGTCGCTCGGGAACGGTAGTGACACCGATCGGATGGACCGTCAGCAGGGGTTTCTGGGGGCGCTCGTCAACAAGGTGCAGAGCGACGATGTGCTGTTCAATCCGGTGAAGTTGTATCCGGTGCTGGACGCGGCCACCTCGTCGCTCACCACCGATCCGGAATTGGCGAATCTGCGCGGTTTGTACGAACTGGTGCGCGGACTGCGGAACATCCCCACCGAACATGTGCAATTCCTCACCGTTCCGCGGGAGTCGTACATTTACAACGCGAATCGCGACCAGCTCGTGGAGCCCGAGGCCGAAAAGCTGTTCGCCCGGCTCCGGGCGGACGCGACCGTCGCGGTGGCGGAGGAAGTTCCGCAGGATTCTGTCGCAAACTCCCGTAATACGGCGCCCGGTTCGGGGGTCTCGCCCGCGCCCACGTTTCGCGGTAACACCGCCGCCGAGGACACCTGCGGGTAAAGCGATCGCCAAGCAGACGAACTTTTGTTCCGAAAAATAGGACGGATTGACCGGTTGTAGGGACGTGGAATTTGTCACCGCAGTCACTTGACGCTCAACTGGACGGATAGTGTGAGCGATCCGGTGTGCCGTGTGCTTGCGCACCGGATGAACGAGACCCGAGCGCCTGGAGGGGGAAGGCGCCGCGTGGCCCCGACGGAGGATTCGGTAAACCGTGGACGCGCAAGGCCGTGGGCGGGCGGGCGACATCGACCCCGCAGACCAGTGGGTACTCAATCCGAACACTGGTGAATACGAACTGCGACTGACTCCTTCCACACCGCAGTCAGCGGTGCCGGGGCCCCGTAGAGCCACTGCGCAGAACCGCAGTGTGGCGGCGCCGGAGCGGGAGACGGTCCCGAAGAGTCCCGGGCGTGAGGTGCCGCCGCCGCGCAGACGGCGGGGCGCGCCCGAGGAGCCACCGGGGCGGCGCGGGCGCCGGCCGGTGAAGAAGAAGGCCAAGGGCAAGAAGATCCTGATGTGGACCGGCGGCGGTCTGGCCTTCGTGCTGGTCGCCGTCTCCGCGGCCGGGTATCTCTACATCAAGCACCTCAACGACAACATCACGGCCGTCTCCGACGACGGCGCCAGCACCGGCGGCTTCAGCAAGGGCAAGGCCATCAACCTGCTGGTCATCGGCACCGACAAGCGCACGGGCTCGGGCAACGAGGGCTACGGCGACGCCGGGAGCGTCGGCCACGCGGACACCACGATCCTGCTGCACGTGTCCAAGGACCGCTCGAACGCGACCGCGCTGAGCATCCCCCGTGACCTGATCACCGACGTCCCGGACTGCCAGACGGCGCAGTCGGACGGCACGACCAAGGTCATCCCGGGCACGACGAGCGTCCGTTTCAACACCAGCCTCGGCCAGGACGGCCGTACGGCGAGCTGCACCGTGCGGACGGTCACCGAGCTGACCGGGATCCAGCCCGACGACTTCATGGTGGCCGACTTCAACGCCGTGAAGAATCTGACGGACGCGGTCGGCGGGGTCGAGGTCTGTCTGGCCAAGAACATCGACGACGCCGACTCGCATCTGAAGCTGTCCAAGGGCACGCACAACCTCTCGGGCGAGCAGGCGCTGGCCTTCGTGCGGACCCGGCACTCGGTCGGCTTCGGCGGTGACCTCAGCCGGATCACGCTGCAGCAGCAGTTCCTCAGCGCGCTGATGCGGAAGCTGAAGTCCAACTCCACGCTCACCAACCCCGGGAAGATGCTGAAGCTGGCCGAGGCCGGCACCAAGGCGCTGACCGTCGACGACAACCTCGACTCCATCGGCAAGCTGAAGGACCTCGGTCTGGAGCTGGGCAAGCTCAACCCGAAGAACCTGACCTTCACCACCGTGCCGGTCGTCGACAACCCGGCGGAGAAGACCCCGGTGACGGTCGTCCTCAACAGCACGACCGCCCCGCAGGTCTTCTCCCTGATCAAGAGCGACACCTCCTTCACCGCGGTCAAGAAGGAGGCGGCGAAGGAGAAGGCCGCCGTGGCCGCCCGGCTCAAGGGCACCAAGTCCGCCGCCTCCGCGGTGCGGGTGCGGATCCTCAACGGAGGGGCCGTCGCCGGCAGCGCACAGGAAACTCTTACGTGGCTGCAGAATGATGAGGGCGTACTCAAGTCCGAGAACGCGGGCAACGCTCCGGCGGCGCTCGCGAAGACGACCCTTGAGTACGCACCCGACCAGGCGGACCAGGCTCGACGGCTCGCCGCCATCATGGGCCTCTCGGGGTCCGCGATGAAGCCGGGCAAGAGTGTGCAGAACTCCCAGGGACTGCCGGCGATGACGCTGACCCTGGGCAAGGACTTCAAGGGAGCCGGCGTCCCGCTCACCTCGACCGCGGGGTCGACGCCGGAGGGGGTCCAGAAGTCCACGGCGGACAAGGTTGAGTGCGCCAAGTAAGTGACCACACGGGTCCGTTCCGCGTCTAACGGGGCGCGGGGCGGACCCGTGCGTCAGGGCGCGTCGTGGAGGGGTGGGGACTTGACTCGGAGCAGCGTGCGTGGGGAGGTGCCGGCGGTTGAGGACACGATGTCGCTCACGCCGGCGGACGGGAAGAGACCAGCGACCGGGAAGGGATCGTCGGACGGGAAGGGGCCGTCGGACGGGGGCAGGCCCAAGGGCCGTAGCCGACGGGCGTTGCGCTGGTCGGCGAGTGTCCTCGTGCTGGTCATACTCGGGACGGCCGGCGCCGGATTCCTGTACTACCAGCACCTCAACCACAACATAAAGAAAGACCCCCTGAACATCGGGGACGAGAAGGACCGGGCGGCCGAGTCCCAGGCCAACGCGGCCGGGCAGAAGCCGCTGAACATCCTGCTGATCGGTTCGGACGCGCGGGACTCCGCGGAGAACCAGAAGCTCGGCGGCGCGAAGGACACGTTCGACACCCCGGCCCGTGCCGACGTCCAGATGCTGCTCCACGTCTCGGCGGACCGCAGCAACATGTCGGTCGTGAGCATGCCGCGCGACACGTTGACGGACATTCCCAAGTGCACGGATCCGGACACCGGCAAGACGTACTCGGCCGAGACGGACGTCATCACGAACGACTCGCTGGGCCGCGGCGGCCCCGGGTGCACGGTGGCGACCTGGGAGAAGCTGACCGACATCCACATCGACCACTTCATGATGGTCGACTTCGCGGGTGTGGTGTCGATGGCGGACGCGATCGGCGGGGTGCCGGTCTGTGTGGACGCCAACATCTACTCGCACACCTCCTCCGGCAAGGGCTCCGGCCTGAAGCTGAAGAAGGGCACCACTGCGGTGAAGGGCACGCAGGCCCTGCAGTGGCTGCGGACGCGCTACGGCTTCGAGGACGACACCGACATCGCCCGGACCAAGGCGCAGCACCAGTACATGAACTCGATGGTCCGGCAGTTGCGGGAGAACGCCACGCTGAGCAATCCGACGAAGCTGCGCGGCCTCGCCGAGACGGCCACCAAGTCGCTCACGGTCGACAACGGCCTCGGGACCGTGGCCAAGCTGTACGACCTGAGCAAGGAGCTGAAGAAGGTTCCGACGGGCCGGATCACCATGACGACGATGCCGTGGGAGTACTCGGGCAGCAGCGGCCGGGTGGTGCCCAGGACGACCGACGCCGACCAGTTGTTCCGGCTGGTCCGTGAGGACATCGCGCTGGACGGCAAGGACAAGAAGAAGACGACCCCGGTGAAGACGTCCACCGACCCGGCCGCCGCCGACGACAAGATCGCCGTACAGGTGGAGAACGGCACCCGCACCGACACGACGGGCGCGGTCCGCGGCCGGGCCACCTCGATCGCCCAACTCCTCGTCGACAAGGGCTTCAAGGAGGCGGTCGCCGACTCCTCTACGACCCCCAGCCAGGCCACGACGCTCGTCCGCTACCCGAGCGCCGACCTGGAGGGCGACGCCCAACGCGTCGCCAAGGCCCTCGGCATCCCGACGAGCGCGGTGAAGAAGTCCACGAGCGTCTCCGGCGTCACCCTGGTCGTCGGCGCGGACTGGACCACCGGCACCAAGTACAAGGCCCCGGCCGAGGACGACAAAACCCCGACCTCGGCGGACGCCCTCAACGGCTCGGACACGACGGCGTGCATGCACGTCGACCCGAACTACGTCTGGTAGCAGTCCGGGTCGTCGGTGTGGCGGTACTCAGCTGCTGGTAGAGCTGAGTACCGCGGGCCGCCTGGACGCGATCACCCTGCGGGCAAGGGACTTGGGGCTGGTGAGGAAGCCGTAGCCCCAGGACATGTGCATGGTGGCGAGGGCTACCGGGATCTGGAGGCGGGCCTTGAGGGAGAGGCCCTTGCCTGCGGGGAGGGAGCCGAGGGTGATTGCGGCCAGGTAGCCGGCGGGGATCAGGAAGGCCCAGGGCGTCAGTGCCGCGCCGACCACGATGCCCGCCGCGATCGCGCAGACCGCCGTCGGCGGGGCGAGGTAGCGGAGGTTGATGGAGCCCTCGTGGTAGCGGGCGACGACGTGGCGCCAGCGGCCGTAGTCCTTGTACTGCTTGGCGAGGGCCTTCACCGACGGGCGGGGGCGGTACGAGACCCGGAGTTCGGGCGAGAACCAGATCAGGCCGCCGGCCTCGCGGATGCGGAAGTTCAGCTCCCAGTCCTGGGCGCGGATGAACTCCTCGTTGTAGCCGCCCTGTTGCTCCAGTGCCTCGCGACGGAACACCCCGAGGTAGACCGTCTCGGCGGAGCCCGCCTCCCCTCCCGTGTGGAAGGCCGCGTTGCCCACGCCGATCTTCGAGGTCATCGCGGCGGCGACCGCGTCCTCCCAGGCGTTCTCGCCCTCGGCGTGCATGATGCCGCCGACGTTCTGCGCGCCGGTCTCCTCCAGGAGCCGTACGGCGGTGGCGATGTAGTTCGGCGAGAGGATGCCGTGGCCGTCGACGCGGACGACGATCGGATGGCGGGATGCCTTGATCGCGGCGTTGAGGGCGGCGGGCGTGCGGCCGGTCGGGTTCGGGACGGTGTGCACGCGCTTGTTCTCAGAAGACGCGGTTTCGGCGACGAGCTCGGCCGCGATCTCCTCCGTACGGTCCTTCGAGGGACCGATGGCGATCACGACCTCCATCTCGCCGTCGTACTCCTGAGCAAGGATCGCTTGGACGGCTCCGCGCAGATGCCGCTCCTCGTCGAGGACGGGCATGATCACAGAAACGGCGGGGAGTCGCACGTCGGGCTTGGCGTTCATAGGGGGCTCACGTTACCGCGAACGGGGGACACGGACGCGCCCCGCCCGGGCGTCTGCCGTCGTATCAGATCGTATCGGCCTACGGTGCTCAAGATCCCACGTACGGCCCTCGCGGAGGTGTCCCCCATGCCCACGCCGCCCCGCCGCTCGCCCGCCGCCCGTCCACCGCAGCGGCGCCCACGGCCCCCCGTACGACCGAAGAGGAAGCCGCGCTGGGCCATGCGGGCGGCGACCACGCTGTCCGTGGTGGTGCTCGCGTCCGCCGGGATCGGGCACGCGGTGGTCACCAGCCTCGACGCCGACATCGCCCGCGTCGACCCCTTCAAGGACATGAAGAACCGCCCGCGCGCGGGCCACGGCATGAACGTCCTGCTCGTCGGCACCGACGGCCGCGACAAGATCACCGAGCAGGAGCGGCGCCAGTACCACCTCGGCGGCGCGCCCTGCCACTGCACCGACACGATCATGATCGTGCACATCTCGGAGGACCGGGAGCGCGCCAGCGTCGTCAGCCTCCCCCGCGACTCCTACGCCGAGACGCCCCCGCACGTCGACCAGACCACCGGCGACCACCACGGCCCGCACCCCATCAAGCTCAACGCGGCGTACGCGGAGGGCGGCCCCAACCTCACCGTCCGGACGGTCGAGTCCATGACCCACGTGAAGATCGACCACTACCTGGAGGTCGACTTCACCAGCTTCATGAAGACGGTCGACGTCCTGGGCGGCGTGAAGATCTGCACCGCCGAGCCGCTCAAGGACTCGTACACCGGTCTCGATCTGCCCGCCGGTTCGCACACCCTGATGGGCGGGCAGGCCCTGCAGTACGTCCGCTCGCGGCACGTCGACGGCGCCTCCGACCTCGGCCGGATGAAGCGCCAGCAGCGTTTCCTCGCGGCGCTGATCGACCAGGCCACCTCCTCCGGGGTGCTGCTGAACCCGCTGAAGTTCCGTGACGTGACCCGCGCGGTGCTCGGCTCGGTCCGCGCGGACAAGGGCTTCGGCACCGATGAACTCCTCGACCTGGGGCGGGCGATGCGCACCTTCTCCCCGTCCTCCTCCGAGTTCACCACCGTCCCGATCGGGCAGATGGGATACGTCGTGAAGGGCATCGGCTCCACCCTGAAATGGGACGAGCCGAAGGCGGCCAAGCTCTTCCAGGCCCTGCGCGACGACAAGCCCCTGACCGTGCACAAGGCGGCGCACGCCAACGCCGTGAAGGTGGACGTGGCCCCGCAGCAGATCCAGGTCCAGGTGGAGAACGGCACGGCGGCGGGCGGTCTCGGCAAGCGCGTCGACGCGGCGCTCGCGGCGACCGGCTTCCGCACGACGCACCAGCCGACGAGCGCGGCCGATCACGCCGTACGACGGACGGTCGTGGCCTACGACCCCCGCTGGGACCGTTCCGCGAAATCGCTCGCGGCGGCGCTGCCCGGGAGCGAGCTGCGCGCGGTGAAGGGGCAGGGGCCGGTGCTGAAGGTGATCGCCGGGAGTGACTTCAAGCAGGTCACGCGGGTGCGGGCGACGGATGTGCAGCAGGGCGAGTTCGGTGTGGTGACCGGGGACGAGGTGGGGTGTTCCTGAAAATGTGACACTCGGGGGGCCGAGTGTCACATTTCAGAAATCGAGTCCCTCCGCCGCCCGCTTCTCGCGCAGTTCCATGATGGCGCGGCGGCGGGCCAGGCGGTGGGTGCGGCGGATCTGGGCCTCCTGGTAGCGGCGCTCGTCGCGCTCCGTCTCCGGGAGGACCGGCGGCACCGCGCGGGGCTTGCCGTCGGCGTCGACGGCGGCGAAGACGAGGTACGCGGAGCCGACCTGGGTGGCCGGGGTCGACTCGTTCCACCGCTCGGCCATGACCCGCACGCCGACCTCCATGGAGCTCCGCCCGGTCCAGTTGACCTGGGCCTTCACATGGACGAGGTCGCCGACGCGGACCGGTTCCAGGAACGCCATCTCGTCCATCGACGCGGTGACGGCCGGTCCGCCGCTGTGCCGCCCGGCGACGGCGCCCGCCGCGTCGTCGACCAGCTTCATGATGACCCCGCCGTGCACCGTGCCCAGCAGGTTCGTGTCGGCGTTCGTCATGATGTGGCTGAGGGTGGTCCGGGAGGCGGACGTCGGCTTGCCCGGCAGGTCTGTCATGGACGCCACCCTATGCCGGGGTGGACATCTGCGGACTTTGTGTTGGCTTCGCAACAGCAGTGCCCTGATTTTCCTACGACCCTTGTAAACGACATGGCAGCTACCTGCACACTGGGCCCCATGAACGATTGGCCCGAGGGATGGTCCGGCGGCAACCGCGGCAACGAGTACGGACGCGGTAGCGCGAACGCACAGCCGGAGAGCGCACGTGTGATGCGCCAGGTACGACGCGGCCCGCAGGCCCCGCCGTACGGCGCCGGAGTCCCGCCGCAGCCGTCGTACACGGACGGCCAGGGCTATGACGAGGGCCAGAACGGCTACGGCCAGGGCGGCTACGACAACAACGGGTACGACGGCTACAACACCGGCCAGGTCTACGGCGGTGGCGGGCCGGGCGGACCGCAGGGGCCGGACGGCGGGCGTGGCCCGCGCCGGCCGCCGAACTGGCGCCGTCGTATCAAGTGGACCGCGATCACCCTGGTCACCGTGCTGGTCGTGACCTCCGTGGCGACCTACTTCTGGGCCGACTCCAAGCTGAACCGCGACGTCGACCTGTCGAAGGTGATCGACCGGCCGGAGGCGGGCGACGGCACGAACTACCTGATCGTCGGGTCCGACAGCCGCGAGGGGCTGACCGCCGCCGAGAAGAAGAAGCTGCACACCGGTTCCGCCGCGGGCAAGCGCACGGACTCGATGATGATCCTGCACGTGGGCGACAGCGGCGACACCCTGGTCTCGCTGCCGCGCGACTCGAACGTCACGATCCCGTCGTACGTGGGATCCAGCTCCGGCAAGACGTACCAGAACACGGGTCGGCAGGAGAAGCTCAACGCGGCGTACGCGGAGGACGGGCCGACGCTGCTGGTCCGGACCGTCGAGTACAACATGGGCCTGCACATCGACCACTACGTCGAGATCGGCTTCAACGGCTTCGCGGACATCGTGGACGCGGTCGGCGGGGTCACCATCGACATCGACAAGGGCTTCAAGGACTCGTACTCGGGCGCCGACTTCAAGGCGGGCAAGCAGACGCTGAACGGTGAGGAGGCCCTGGCCTTCGTCCGTACCCGGCACGCGTTCGCCGCCTCCGACCTCCAGCGCACGAAGAACCAGCAGAAGTTCCTGTCGGCCCTGGCCCACCAGGTGGCGACCCCGGGCACCCTCCTGAACCCCTTCAAGCTCTACCCGACGCTGGGCGCGGGCCTGGACTCGCTGAGCGTCGACAAGGACATGTCGCTCTGGGACCTCGCCTCCATGTTCTGGGCGATGAAGGGCGTCAGCGGCGGCGACGGCACCTCGATGAACATGCCGATCTCCGGCTCCACGGGCGGCAACCTCGTCTGGGACAAGGCGAAGGTCAAGACGCTGGTGAACGAGCTGAACAACGACCAGAAGGTCACGGTCTCGGGCAACTGAGAGACCGGGCGACTGGTAGTCGTCAGGCCCTGCCGCACGCCACCAAGGCGATGTGCGGCAGGGCCAACTCGTCTCCCCCTGCGGCGAATTCACCGGCCAGCCGCTCGTACTCCCGCCTGATCCGTACAACCGTCCACTCGTCCTGCGAGGTGACGATGAGCCCGGCCGTGGCGACACCGGCGGCGGGTCCGCCCCACCACTCGTCGACGGTCGTGCGGTGGTCCCACTCCAGTTCGTCGGCCCGGGCGTCCGTGAAGCCGGCCTCGCGGAGCAGCTCCGCGAACCCGGCCGTCGTACGCGCGAAGTCCTCGGCAGGGTCGAGCCGCGGCAGATCCGCGGGGATCACGGCCCCCGCCGCCGCGAACGCCCGCCCGAACAGCTCCTGCCCTGCGCCCCTCCGCGCACCCCAGAGGGTCAGCGCGACCCGGCCGCCCGGCTTCAGCACGCGGCGCAGTTCGGCGAGGGCGGCGCGGGGGCGGCCGACGTGGTTGACGACGAAGTTGCCTATGGCCGCATCGAACTCGCCGTCCGGGAAGGGCAGTTGGGGCAGTGCGGCGACCCATGCCGCCACCCCCGCTTCCCGCGCGGCCGACACCATCCCGGCATCGGCGTCCACGGCACACACCCGCGCGCCCCGCGCCAGCGCGGCCAGGGCCGCCGTACCGGTCCCGGTGCCGGCGTCGAGGACGTACGTCCCCGTCTCGATGCCGGCGGCGTCCAGGAGCCGCTCCACGGGGTGTGCGCAGAGCCGGGCGAAGCTGGCCGCGTAGGCGTCGGCGCGGCCGGACCACATCGTGCGTTCGGCGGTGTCGAAGGCGGTCTGCGTCTGGGGCTGGGTCTGTGTCTGGGGCTGGGTCTGGGGCTGGGTCTGGGGCTGGGTCGGGTCGGTCATGGCCGCAGCATGCCCGACGGGACGGCGAGGGCACCCGCCGGGAGACCGGGGGTGCCCTCGATACCGCTCGTAACTGCTCGTCGGCTACGGCAGGTTGCGGGCCATGACGATGCGCTGGACCTGGTTGGTGCCCTCGTAGATCTGGGTGATCTTGGCGTCGCGCATCATGCGTTCGACCGGGTAGTCACGGGTGTAGCCGTAGCCGCCGAGGAGCTGGACCGCGTCGACGGTGACCTCCATGGCGACGTCCGAGGCGAAGCACTTGGCGGCGGCGCCCTGGAAGGTGAGGTTCTTGTCGCCGCGTTCGGATGCGGCGGCGGCCTGGTAGGTGAGGGCGCGGGCGGCCTCGATCTTCATGGCCATGTCGGCGAGCATGAACTGGATGCCCTGGAAGTCGGCGATCGGCTTGCCGAACTGCCTGCGTTCCTTGACGTAGCCCTTGGCGTAGTCGAGGGCGCCCTGGGCGATGCCGAGGGCCTGGGCCGCGATGGTGATGCGGGTGTGGTCCAGGGTCTTCATCGCGGTGGCGAAGCCGGTGCCCTCCGCGCCGATCATGCGGTCGGCGGGGATGCGGACGTTGTCGAGGTAGACCTCGCGGGTCGGGGAGCCCTTGATGCCGAGCTTCTTCTCCGGGGCGCCGAAGGAGACGCCCTCGTCGGACTTCTCGACGACGAACGCGGAGATGCCCTTGCTGCGCTTCCCGGGGTCCGTCACCGCCATCACCGTGTAGTACTCGGAGACGCCCGCGTTGGTGATCCAGCGCTTCACGCCGTTGAGGACGTAGTGGTCGCCGTCGCGGACCGCTTTCGTCTTCATGCCGGCCGCGTCGGAGCCGGCGTCCGGCTCGGAGAGGGCGTACGAGAACATCGCGTCGCCCTTGGCGAGCGGGGTCATGTAGCGCTTCCTCAGGTCCTCGGAACCCGAGAGGATCACCGGGAGCGAGCCCAGCTTGTTCACCGCCGGGATGAGGGAGGAGGACGCGCACACGCGGGCCACCTCCTCGATCACGATCACCGTGGCCAGCGCGTCCGCGCCGGTGCCGCCGTACTCCTCGGGCACGTGGACGGCGTGCAGGTCGTTCGCGACGAGGGCGTCCAGGGCCTCCTGCGGGAAGCGTGACTCCTCGTCCACCACGGCGGCGTACGGCGCGATCTTCGCCTCGGCCAGTGAACGGATCGCGTCGCGGAGCATGTCGTGCTCCTCCGACGGGCGGTACAGGTCGAAGTCAGCCGATCCGGCCAAGATCTCTCACGCTCCAAGGACGCTGTGATCACAGTGCTAATTACCGTTAAGTAACCCAAATTTTAGGGGCCCGCCCACGGGAGGGATACGTGAGCTTGGCGACAGGGGGAAAGGTGCCCGGTGAGAGCGCCGGTTATGCTCGGGCGCGCATCGCCCCCGTACCCCTTCTGGAGCACTCATGGCCCTCAAGATCACCGTGATCGGCACCGGCTACCTGGGCGCCACGCACGCCGCGGCCATGGCCGAGCTGGGCTACGAGGTGCTGGGACTGGACGTCGTCCCCGAGAAGATCGAGATGCTCCAACGGGGTGAGGTCCCGATGTACGAACCGGGGCTTGAGGAACTGTTGCGCAAGCACGTCGCCGGGATCGAGGGTTCCACCGGGCGGCTGCGCTTCACCATGGACTGGGCCGAGGTCGCGGAGTTCGGCGACGTCCACTTCATGTGCACGAACACCCCGCAGAAGCACGGCGAGTACGCCTGCGACATGTCGTACGTCGACCGGGCCTTCGAGCTGCTCGCCCCGCACCTCACGCGCCCCGCGCTCGTCGTCGGCAAGTCCACCGTGCCGGTGGGCTCGGCGGACCGGCTGGCCGCGTATCTGGCCGCGCACGCGCCCGTCGGCGAGGATGCCGAGCTGGCCTGGAACCCGGAGTTCCTGCGCGAGGGGCTGGCCGTCGAGGACACGCTGCATCCGGACCGGATCGTGGTCGGCGTCCGCAGCGAGCGGGCCGAGAAGCTGCTGCGCGAGGTGTACGCCACCCCGATCGCGGCCGGGTCGCCGTTCGTCGTGACGGACTTCCCGACCGCCGAGCTGGTGAAGACGGCCGCGAACTCCTTCCTCGCCACGAAGATCTCCTTCATCAACGCGATGGCCGAGGTGTGCGAGGCCGCGGACGGCGATGTCGTGAAGCTGGCGGAGGCGATCGGGCACGACGAGCGGATCGGGAAGAAGTTCCTGCGGGCCGGGATCGGCTTCGGCGGCGGCTGCCTCCCGAAGGACATCCGGGCGTTCATGGCCCGCGCCGGTGAACTGGGCGCCGACCAGGCGCTGACCTTCCTCCGCGAGATCGACTCCATCAACATGCGCCGCCGCGGCCAGATGGTCGAGATGACCCGCGAGGCCCTCGGCGGCGGCTCCTTCCTCGGCAAGCGCGTCGCCGTCCTCGGCGCGACCTTCAAGCCGGACTCCGACGACGTACGCGACTCCCCCGCCCTGAACGTCGCCGGCCAGATCCACCTCCAGGGCGGCCAGGTCACGGTCTACGACCCGAAGGGCATGCCCAACGCCCTACGGCTGTTCCCGACCCTGGGCTACGCCGACACCGCCGTGGAGGCCGTACGCGGCGCCGATGTCGTCCTGCACCTCACGGAGTGGCGCGAGTTCCGCGAACTGGACCCGGCGACCCTCGGCGAGGCCGTACGCGCCCGCGTGGTCCTGGACGGGCGCAACGCGCTCGACCCGGTGCTGTGGCGCAAGGCGGGGTGGACGTTCCGGGCGATGGGGCGTCCCACGGCATAACGCACGGTCGGGCGGACGACGCCGGTCCGGCCGAGGCTCAGTCGGCCGGACCGGCGTCTGGCTGCATTCTGCACCACTGGGCCGTCCTGGGCGTCGGGACCACTCAAGTCGCCTTCCGTGAGGGCTACTTGGCGCGGTAGCGGCGCATCTTCGCGCGCGAACCGCAGACCGCCATCGAGCACCAGCGGCCCCGGCCGGCCGGGCTGCGGTCGTAGTACGCCCAGTGGCAGGTCGGGGCCTCGCAGGCTTTGAGGCGGGGCCAGGTGCCCGCGACGAGGGACCCGGCGATCGCGGCTGCCACGCGGGAGAGCAGAGGGTTCGCGTCGGCGGGGGTGAGGCGGGCGGAGCCGTCGCGGGCGTCGAGTTCGATCAACAGCGGGGCCCGTGCGAGGAGTTCACCGAGCGGGGTCACGTTCTGGTGCGCGGGGTGGCCCGCGTGGGCCAGCAGGGTGGCGCGCAGGGATTCGCGGAGTTCGCGGGCCGCCTCCGTCTCCCCCTGGGTGATTTGGGTGATTCCGAAGCGGGTCCGGCCGTCCTCCGTGTCGAGCGCGTCGGCTCCCGCCTCGATGTCCAGCGTGTTCACCAGGGCCTCGATCAGGGCCAGGTCGCCGGGGGCGGGACCTCGTTCACTCATGGCTGCGACCACTTCATGCTTGCGACGTTACCCCCTATGCGGGAGCATGCAGTAACCGTTACCTCCTAACGGCATGTATGGGTAACCCGAAGGAGTCCGTCATGACCGTCCCCACCCCCACCCCCACCCCCATCGCCGAGCTGGGTGCCGTCGTCCTGGACTGTCCCGATCCGCGCGCGCTCGCCGCGTTCTACGCCGGGATCCTGGGCGGCACCGTCGAGGACGAGGACGGCGGCGACTGGGTGGACCTGAAACTGCCGGGCGGGCGGACGCTGGCGTTCCAGGAGGCCCCCGGGCACACACCGCCGGAGTGGCCCGCGCAGGGCGGCTCGCAGCAGTTCCATCTCGACCTGACCGTCACGGACCTGGACGCGGCCGAGAAGGACGTCCTGGCGCTGGGCGCGACGCCGCTGGACACCGACGATCACTCGCGCGCTTGGCGTGTGTACGCCGACCCGGCGGGCCACCCGTTCTGCCTCTGCGCCTGCTGAGACCGCCGACACCGCCCACACAGCCGACACAGCCGACACCAGGGAGATCACCATGACCGCCGTGGCACGTTTCCGTTCCACCGTGCTCGACTGCCCCGACCCGCTCGCACTCGCCGAGTTCTACGCCGGGATTCTCGGGGGCACACCTCACGTCGCCCACGACGAGTGGGTCGTACTCGACATTCCGGACGGGCCTCGGCTCGCCTTCCAGCGGGTGACGGACTACATCCCGCCGGAGTGGCCGCGCGCGGACCGGCCGCAGCAGCTCCATCTCGACTTCGACTCCGGGCCGACCTGGGAGGAGCTGGAGGTCGCGGAGGCGAAGGCGCTGGCGCTCGGCGCGCGGCCGCTGCACCAGGAGGACAAGGAAAACTTCCGGGTGTACGCCGATCCGGCAGGGCATCCCTTCTGCCTCTGCCGGATCGACCACCCGTAGGACCCGTAGAACCTGCAGAACCGCGTGTTACCCGTCCAGCTCCGCGATCTTCGCTGTCGACGGCTCGCGGCGCTGCTGTGCGGCGCGGGCCGTGAAGTCGGCGCTGCGCAGGGCGCGTTGGACGTTGCCCCAGCTGAGCAGGGCGAGGTCGGGCTCGGACCAGCCGCGGTGGAGGAGCTCGGCGATGAGGTTCGGGTAGCAGGAGGCGTCGGCGAGGTCCTGCGGGTGGGCCGTACCGGCGTCGTACGTGCCGGACAGGGCGACGCACTCGCGGCCCGCGACCTCGTGGACGTGGTCGAGGTGGTCGGCGACGTCCCGGACGGACGGCCCGGTCTGCTCGGCGGTGAGCGGCACCATGCACAGGCCCTTGGCGGCGCCGACCGCGGCGAGGAGTTCGTCGGAGAGGTTCGCCGGGTGCGGGCGCAGCGTGCGGGCGGCGGAACGGGTGAACAGCACCGGCGCCTTCGAGACCGCCAGCGCGCGGCGGATCGTGCCGTCGGAGGCGCCGGAGAGGTCGGCGAGCACGCCGAGCCGGTTCATCTCGCGCACGACCTCCTCCCCGAACCGGGTCAGCCCGGCCTCGCTCGCCCAGGACACCCCGGACAGCGTGAGGACCCGTAGCCCCAGCGCGTGCAGGGAGCGCAGGATGCCCAGGGAGTCGCCGAGCGCGGTGGCTCCGGCGGGGCCGAGCAGCACGGCGATACGGCCGCAGTGGCGTACGTCGGTGGTCTCACCGGCGGTGTACGCCAGGCGCAGCCCCTCGGGGTGGGCGCGGACCACCGTGTTGACCAGATCCAGCTGCTCCAGGGTGGCGCCGACCGCCCGGTCCCCGGCCAGCCCCTCAGGCAGGTGCAGCGACCAGAACAGCGCGCCGACATGCCCCTCGCGCAGCCGCGGCACATCGGTGTCCACGGAACTCTCGCCCAGCTCCAGGTCGAACCACGGCAGGTGCCGCAGCGCCCACGGCAGCCCGCTGTAGCCGTCCGCGACCGGGTGCGCGGCGAGGATGGCGTGCGCGCGCTCCAGCGGGGCGGCGGCCGGGTCGGAGACGGGGTCGTACGGTTCCGCGGTGTCCGGCGGGAACGGCCCGCCGGGAAAGGGCTCGTGGACCAAGTCGTCGAGCTCGCCGACCTCGGTCGGCGCGTGCAGTTGGTCCTGGAGGTCGGCCATGGCGGGCTCCGTACGTCGTTACGGCAGTACGGTCACCGTCGCACGCCCGCAAGGGGGCCACCCGGTGGGCGGGGCGTTCGGGGTACGGCGCGGGAGTGGGCGCTCCCGCGCCGCGCCGGTCAGCCGTCCAGCGACTCGATCGTCGCGTTCGACGGCCCCCGCGTCGCCCGGATCCCGCGCGCCACGTCCTCGGCCGCGCCCAGCACCCGTACCGCGTTCTTCCAGGTCAGCTTGGCGAGGTCGGCCTTGGACCAGCCGCGGTCGAGGAGTTCCGCGATGAGGTTCGGGTAGCCGGAGACGTCGTTCAGGCCGTCCGGGGTGAAGGCCGTGCCGTCGTAGTCGCCGCCGATGCCGAGGTGGTCGACGCCGGCGACCTCGCGCATGTGGTCGAGGTGGTCGGCGACCGTGGAGACGGTGGCGACCGGGCGCGGATGGAGCTCCTCGAAGGCGTGGTGCACCTTCATCGCCTCTTCGGTGGTCTCCAGGTGGTGCAGCCCGTGCGCGCGCATGTTGTCGTCGGCCGCGGCCGTCCAGTCCACGGCGGCCTGGAGCACGAACTTCGGTACGAACGTCACCATCGCCATGCCGCCGTTGCCCGGCAGCCGCTCCAGCACGTCGTCGGGGATGTTGCGCGGATGGTCACAGACGGCCCGCGCCGACGAGTGGGAGAAGATCACCGGAGCCGTCGACGTGTCCAGCGCGTCGCGCATCGTCGTCGCCGCCACGTGCGAGAGGTCGACGAGCATGCCCTCGCGGTTCATCTCCCGCACGACCTCACGCCCGAACGCCGACAGCCCGCCGGCCCCCGGCTCGTCCGTCGCCGAGTCCGCCCACGCCACGTTGTCGTTGTGCGTGAGCGTCATGTAGCGGACGCCGAGCGCGTACAACCCCCGCAGCGTGCCGAGGGAGTTGGCGATCGAGTGCCCGCCCTCCGCCCCCATGAGGGAGGCGATACGGCCCTCCCCGCGCGCCGACTCCATGTCCGCGGCGGTCAGCGCGGGCGCCAGGTCCTGCGGGTAGCGGGCGAGCAACTGCCGTACGCAGTCGATCTGTTCGAGCGTCATCGACACCGGGTCGGGCAGGTCCGAGCGCACGTACACCGACCAGTACTGCGCGCCGACGCCACCCTCGCGCAGGCGCGGGATGTCGGTGTGCAGATGCGCGTTCTGCGCTACGGCGATGTCGCGGGCGTCGAGGTCGTAGGTGACCTGCTTGCGCAGCGCCCAGGGCAGGTCGTTGTGCCCGTCGACGACCGGGAACTCGCGGAGCAGGTCCCGGGCTTGGTCCAGTGACGTCATCGCCGTCACTTCCCGAAGCCGAAGCCGCTGGCGCCGCCGCCCTCGACCTTGGCCCGCAGCCGCTTGCCCTTCTCGGTGGCCTGGTCGTTCAGCTCCTGCTGGAACTCCCGCATACGGACGAGGAGTTCGTCGTCGTGCGTGGCCAGGATGCGTGCGGCGAGCAGCCCCGCGTTGCGTGCGCCGGCGACCGAGACGGTGGCGACGGGGACACCGGCCGGCATCTGCACGATGGACAGCAACGAGTCCATGCCGTCCAGGTACTTCAGCGGCACGGGGACGCCGATCACCGGCAGCGGCGTCACCGAGGCGAGCATGCCGGGGAGGTGGGCGGCGCCGCCCGCACCCGCGATGAGCACCTTGAGGCCGCGGCCGTCGGCCCGCTCGCCGTACGCGATCATCTCGCGCGGCATGCGGTGCGCGGAGAGGACGTCGACCTCGTACGCGATCTCGAACTCGTCGAGGGCCTTCGCGGCACCCTCCATGACGGACCAGTCGGAGTCCGACCCCATGACGATTCCTACGACGGGTCCTGCGACGGAGCTCATTCGGTGATCGTGCCTCTCAGATAGCCGGCTGCGTGGCGGGCGCGGTCCAGGACGTCGTCCAGGTCGTCGCCGTAGGTGTTGACGTGGCCCACCTTGCGGCCGGGCTTCACGTCCTTGCCGTACATGTGGATCTTCAGCTGGGGGTCCCGGGCCATGCAGTGCAGGTACGCGGAGTACATGTCCGGGTAGTCGCCGCCGAGAACGTTACACATGACGGTCCATGTGTCACGTGCGCGCGGATCACCCAGCGGGAGGTCGAGGACCGCGCGGACGTGGTTCGCGAACTGGCTGGTGATCGCGCCGTCCTGGGTCCAGTGACCGGAGTTGTGCGGGCGCATGGCGAGTTCGTTGACGAGGATGCGGCCGTCGCGGGTCTGGAACAGCTCGACGGCGAGATGGCCGACGACCCCGAGTTCCTTGGCGATGCGCAGCGCCATCTCCTCGGCCTGGAGGGCGAGGGACTCGTCGAGGTCGGGGGCGGGTGCGATGACCGTGTCGCAGACGCCGTTGACCTGCTGGGACTCGACGACCGGGTAGGCGACGGCCTGGCCGTGCGGGGACCGTACGACGTTCGCCGCCAGCTCCCGTACGAAGTCGACCTTCTCCTCGGCGAGGACGGGGACGCCGGCGCGGAAGGGGTCGGCGGCCTCCTCCGCGGAGTCGACGACCCACACGCCCTTGCCGTCGTAGCCGCCGCGGACGGTCTTGAGGACGACGGGGAAGCCGTCCCCCTCCGCCGCGAACGCGACGACGTCCGCCGGGTCGCTGACGAGGCGGTGCCGCGGGCACGGCACGCCGATCTCGACGAGCTTCGCGCGCATCACGCCCTTGTCCTGGGCGTGCACGAGCGCGTCCGGGCCGGGGCGCACGGGGATGCCGTCCGCCTCCAGAGCGCGCAGATGCTCGGTGGGTACGTGTTCGTGATCGAAGGTGATCACATCGCAGCCCCGCGCGAAGTCACGCAGCGTGTCGAGGTCGCGGTAGTCGCCGATGACGACATCGCCGACGACCTGCGCCGCGGAATCCTGAGGGGTGTCACTGAGGAGCTTGAATTTGATGCCGAGCGGGATGCCCGCCTCGTGTGTCATACGAGCGAGCTGCCCCCCGCCGACCATGCCGACTACCGGGAACGTCACTCCCCCAGGGTATCGGTCACGCCAGGGCGGCCTGATTTCCGTACCTCTTACCGTTCTTTTCCGGGTCTCTTCCCGACCTGTGAGCGGCTTCACGGGCGCCGGGGGAAAGCGGTGGTTAGCATGGCTGGGTCGAGAATCCGAGAAGATGGGGGCCTGCACAACCATGGAGCCTGGTTCCGAAGGGCCTTTCAAACGGCTCGCCCGCGAGGTCGCCAAGTTCGGCGCGGTGGGCGTGGTGGGCACCGTGGTGAACTTCGCGGTCTCGAATCTGCTGTGGCATCTGACCAGCCTGCAGGCCGTGCGCGCCAACGTGATCGCGACGATCGTCGCCATCGCGTGCAACTACGTCGGCTTCCGGTACTTCACCTACCGTGACCGCGACAAGAGCGCCCGCACCAAGGAACTGGGCCTGTTCCTGGCGTTCAGCCTGGTCGGCCTGGTGATCGAGAACGGCATCCTGTTCGCGGCGATCTACGGCTTCGGCTGGGACAGCTCGCTGCAGCGCAACGTCTTCAAGGTGCTCGGCATCGGCATCGCGACGCTGTTCCGCTTCTGGTCGTACCGCAGCTGGGTGTTCAAGGCACTGCCGGCGGAGGACGAGGATGAGGCCGAGGGCGGAGCCGGGGAACCCGTCGCGAAGGCGGACGCCCCCCTCATCGAGCCCCAGCGTGGTGAGCCGCGGCCCCGCCCCAAGCAGCACGTGAGCTGAACCCACCCGCTCCCTCCGGTCCCTAGCGGACCGTGGGCTCGTCGTCGTCCACCGGCGGCCGCTTCGTCGGCGGCGTACGCGACAGGAACAGCCCGAACACCGGCGGCTGCGCCTGCAGCATCTCCAGCCGCCCGCCGTCCGCCTCCGCGAGGTCCCGGGCGACGGCCAGCCCGATCCCGGTGGAGTTACGACCACTGATCGTCCGCTCGAAGATCCGGGCGCCGAGGTCGGTCGGAACACCAGGCCCCTCGTCCGTGACTTCTACGACGGCCTGGTTGCCGGTGACGCGGGTGCGCAGGGCGACCGTCCCGCCGCCGTGCATCAGGGAGTTCTCGATCAGCGCGGCCAGCACCTGCGCGACGGCGCCCGGGGTGCCGACGGCCTGGAGATGCCGCTTGCCCGAGCTGACGATCGCGCGGCCCTCGCTGCGGTAGGCGGGGCGCCACTCGGCGAGCTGCTGCTGGATGACCTCGTCGAGGTCGAAGGAGACGGCGGATCCGGTACGAGGGTCACGCGCATTGGTGAGCAACCGCTCCACGACATCTGTGAGCCGCTCGACCTGCGTCAGCGCGATCGTCGCCTCCTCCTTCACCGTGTCCGGGTCGTCGGTGAGGGTGATCTCCTCCAGCCGCATGGACAACGCGGTCAGCGGCGTACGCAGCTGGTGCGAGGCGTCCGCGGCGAGCCTGCGCTCGGCGGTGAGCATGCGGGCGATGCGCTCGGCGGATGAGTCGAGGACATCGGCGACCCGGTCCAACTCCGGGACGCTGTACCGCTTGTGCCGGGGCCGCGGGTCACCGGAACCGAGCCGCTCCGCCGTCTCCGCGAGGTCGGTGAGCGGCGAGGCGAGCCGGTTGGCCTGCCGTACGGCGAGCAGTACGGCGGCGACCACGGCGAGCAGGGCGACGGCGCCGATGATGAGCAGCGTCCGCCCGACCTCACGGGTGACGGTCGAACGGGGCTCCTCCACGGTGACCGTCTCGCCCTCCTCGCCCTTGGCGGTGGAGCGGATGACGTCACCGGTCGGCTTGGTACCCACCGCGATCACCGGGTCGCCCGGGATGCGGATCACGGCGTAACGGTCCTCCGTGACCTGCGTGCGCAGCACCTCGGAGTCGACGATCTCCGCCCCGAGAATCCGGCTGTCCACGATGCTGGCCAGCCGGAGCGCCTCGGAATCCACGCGTTCCTGGGCGCTGTTGCTGATGGTCCGCGTCTCGACGATGACAAGAGACACACCGAAGACGGCGATGACCACGAGCACCACGGCGAGCGTGGACTGAATAAGACGACGACGCACGGGACCCTCCGGGCGGTGACTTTTAGAGAACCGGTGTGTGCGGCGCCCTCAGGGGCGTGGGACCGTGTCGATCTTCGGCTCCGCCGCGTGGGCGCGACCAGCCACAGCCGGCCCGCACCCGCGCACCCACACAAGCCACCACGGCGATGTCGCGCGTAGACCGGCTAGCTCTTCTCGAACCGGAACCCGACACCCCGCACCGTCGCGATGTACCGGGGGTTGGCCGCATCGTCACCGAGCTTCTTCCGCAGCCAGGAGATGTGCATGTCGAGGGTCTTGGTCGACGACCACCACGTCGTGTCCCACACCTCGCGCATCAACTGGTCACGGGTCACCACCCGCCCGGCGTCCCGCACTAGCACCCGCAGCAGGTCGAACTCCTTGGCGGTGAGCTGGAGTTCCTCGTCGCCCATCCACGCGCGGTGGGACTCGACGTCGATACGGACGCCGTGCGTGGCGGGCGGCTGCGCGGGCTCGGCCGCGCCGCGCCGGAGCAGGGCCCGGACGCGGGCGAGCAGTTCGGCGAGCCGGAAGGGTTTGGTGACGTAGTCGTCGGCGCCCGCGTCGAGGCCGACGACGGTGTCCACCTCGTCGGCGCGTGCGGTCAGGATGAGGATGGGGACGGTGTGGCCCTCGGCGCGCAGTCGGCGGGCCACTTCCAGGCCGTCCATGCCGGGCAGGCCCAGGTCCAGGACACACAGGTCGATGCCGCCCTGGATGCCGGCGTCGAGGGCTGTCGGTCCGTCCTCGCGCACCTCGACCTCGTAACCTTCCCGTCGCAAAGCGCGGGCCAGCGGCTCCGAGATGGACGCGTCGTCCTCGGCGAGCAGTACACGGGTCATGAGGTGATGGTAGTCCGCCTCGGACAGCGGTCGGGGTGTGATCGCCACGAGTGATTCTTACCTTGGGGCAAGTCGGATCCGCAGCGGTGAAGAATCTGGTCCGTACCTGTGCCTGTGGGATGTGATCCTTGTATCCACCTTCGAAAAGGCGACCACGGTTCCACTTCACCCTGTGATCGATGTCTCAAGTCCTTCCATTTCCGGCGGTGTCCTGCCGTATGGTGACCTGAAGGCCTGTAGCAACACCGGGGACCTTTGGCGAGCATTTACTGCTGAAGGTCTCTTTTGTGTGCGGGCTGGCTGTCGCCAGCCTTGAAAGGAATGACCTGTGGCCGGGTGACCCGGGGCGGACTCCCCGAGGGCGTGGGGACGGACGTGCCGATCCCGCCGGTGCCGGCCGCCCCCCACCGGGCGCGCGACCGCTCTTGCACGCGCGTCCCGAACCAGCAAGGAACGACCATGGCGTCCAGCCTGACGAAGGACTCGGTGACTCCGGGCACCCCCGGTTCCGAGACGACCTTCTTCGGCCACCCCCGCGGACTGGCCACTCTCTTCATGACCGAGATGTGGGAGCGATTCTCCTACTACGGCATGAAGGCCCTCCTCCCGCTGTACCTGGTGGCACCGGGCGGCCTGCACATGAACGCGGCCACCGCGACCGCGATCTACTCGGTGTACCTGTCGCTCGTGTACCTGCTCGCCCTCCCCGGCGGCTGGTTCGCGGACCGGGTCCTCGGCCCCCGCAAGACGGTCGCCGTAGCCGGCGTGATCATCATGCTCGGCCACCTCACCCTGGCCCTCCCGTCCTCGGGCACGTTCTTCGCGGGCCTCGGCCTGGTGGCGATCGGCTCGGGTCTGTTGAAGGCCAACATCTCCACGATGGTCGGCCACCTCTACGAGGGCCCGGACGACCCGCGCCGCGACGGCGGCTTCACGCTCTTCTACATCGGCATCAACATCGGCGCCTTCGCCGCACCGCTGATGATCGGCACCGTCGGCGAGAACTACAACTGGCACCTCGGCTTCGCGCTCGCCGCGGTCGGCATGGCCATCGGCCTCGCCCAGTACCTGCTCGGCACGCGTCACCTCAGCTCCCGCTCGGACATCGTCCCCACGCCGCTGTCCGCCGAGGAGAAGGCGGCCACGCTGCGCAAGTCGGCGCTGTGGGCCGCCGTCGCCGTCGTCTTCTACGCGATCGTCGGCATCTCCGGCCACTACACCCTGAACTGGCTGCTGGTCCCGATCACCATCGCCGGCCTGCTGATCCCGGTCCTGGTCATCGCCCGCATCAAGCGCGACAAGGACCTCGACCGCTCCGAGCAGTCGAAGATGTCCGCGTACATCTGGTTCTTCGTGGCCGCGGCCGTCTTCTGGATGATCTACGACCAGGGCGGCTCGACGGTGTCCCTGTTCGCCGACTCCTCCGCGAAGAACACCGTCTTCGGCTGGCACTTCCCGGTCTCCTGGTACCAGTCGGTCAACCCGGTCCTCATCATGGCCCTGGCCCCGGTCTTCGCCTGGGCCTGGCTGGCTATGGCCCGCCGTGGCAAGGAACCGAGCACGGCGACCAAGTTCGCGATGGGCCTGGTCCTCATCGGCGCGTCCTTCTTCCTCTTCCTGGCCCCGCTCGCGATCGCCGACGGCGGTCACAAGGCGGCGGCGATGTGGCTCGTGGCGATCTACTTCGTCCAGACGGTCGGCGAACTGACCCTCTCCCCCGTCGGCCTCTCCGTCACCACGAAGATGGCCCCGGCGAAGTACGCCTCGCAGATGATGGGCGTGTGGTTCCTCGCGGTCACAGCAGGCGACGCCACAACAGGCCTCCTGTCCATCGCCGGCGTCAACCTCAACAAGACAGGCATCGTCACCCTCGAAGCGGCCCTCGCGGTCCTCGCGGGCGCAGCGGTCTGGATGTACCGCAAGAAGGTCAGGGAACTCATGGGCGACGTCCACTGACGTCCGTCTACGGCAACGCGCCAAAGGGCCGCTGAATCCTTCGGGATACGGCGGCCCTTTCCCATCCCCGGCGCTTCCCAGTGGACGTTGGGCCACTCGCTTCTTGGCCAGTGTCGTGCTTCCGCGGCCCGAGTAAAGGGCGCTCCCTGCGGTCGCGTCGGCTACGCCGATTCCGCTGCGCTTCACCCTTGACTAGGGCCGCTCCAGCCCGTTGGAGAAGCGAGCGAGCGGCCCGGAAGGATGGGTGGCCAAGGTGGGCGGGCCCCTGCCTGTACTGGGTCGCGGTCCGGAGTGGAGGGGCGCGCTCGCGTCTCGCCTGCACGCCGGGTCGGCTCAGCGGCTATCCGCCGGTGGGGTGGAAGGGTGCGGTAGGGACTGCCCCCTGGTTTGATCCGGGCCGGTGCAAGGGGACGCGTCCGCGTCTCGCCTGCACGCCGGGCTGGCTCAGCGGCTATCGGCCGGTGGGGTGGGAGGCGCGGTGAGGGCTGCCGCCTCGTGGTTAGATCCGGGCCGGTGCGAGGGTACGTGTCTGCGCCTGGCCAGCGCGCCGGGTGGGCTCGGCGGCTGCCCGCCGGTGGGGTGGGAGGTGAGGTGGGGACTGCTCCTTCATGGTTAGATCCGGGCCGGAGCGGAGGAGCGCGTTCGCGTCTTCGTCTGCACGTCGGGTGGGCTTGGCGGCTACCGGCCGGTGGGGGTGGAGAGAGCACAGGGGCACGAGGCATGGGGGCGCGCTGCCGTCTCGCCAGCACGCCCCGCCCTGGTTCAGCGGCCGACGCCGGGTGGGTGGTTGCTGGAAGCCGGGGGTAAATCTAACCACCGTCGCGACCTTTGGCCGGTTAGAAGAGGCCCCAGCCTCCCGAGGAGGGCAGGACCGAAGGCCGGGGCGAGGACGGGGGAGGTGGGTCCGCGAAGTGTGACACTTTCGCTTCGACTGTCACATTTCTGCGGACCGGGTACCCCAGGCCCCGGGGAGAGCCGACCGACGGACGGGGAGCCACCGACCAGGCCACACCCAGAGCACCGCCCGGGCCGCCGCCCAGAACCAGCCCGGAATCTCCCTCTGCCCATGTCCGTGGCCCGGAACTGCCCATCACCCACTGCCTGTTGCCCATGACTCGATGCTTGTGACGTTGGTCCCCGCCCGCACTCTCCCCCCACTGGCCGGTAGTCGCCGGCCCGACCTGGCGGGCAGGCGAGACGCGAACGCCTACCCTCGCCCAGGCCTGGGCTTGGAGTCCTGATGTACGCCCGAGGTTCAGATCCGCCCATCACCCTCTCCCCCGGCCATGGACTCCCCAGCGCTTCTTGCCACTTGGCCTGCTGTGCAGCGAGTCCCCACCGGCCGGCAGCCGCTGAGCCGACCCGGCGTGCAGGCCAGACGCCAACGCGCCGCCCTTGCCCCGACCCCGCCCTTCTCCAGAAGCCGGGGTCATTTCTAACCAGTCAAAGGTTATGACAGTGGTTAGATTCACCCCAGGCTTTCCGCAACCAACCAACCACCCACTCACCGTTGGCCGCTGAGCCGGCCCGGCGTGCAGGCGAGACGCGAACGCGCCCCCACACCCCGGCCCCGAACGCAGTACCGGCACGGGGATGCGTACCTGGCCACCCATCCCTCGGGGCCGCCCGCTCGCTTCTCACAACGGGATTGCGGGAGACGAGTCAAGGGTGGAGCGCAGCGCAATCGGCGCAGCCGACGCGACCGCAGGGAGCGCCCTTTACTCGGCTCCCGCAATCCCGACACTGACCAAGAAGCGGGCGGCCCGACCCGTACTTGTCAGCGCAGTCGCTTCCGTCCCGGCATGAACGTGAACACCGCCACGCCTAGCAGGATCGCCGTACCGGATACCAAGCCGAGCGCCTTCAGACCGCCGTGACTGTCCGAGCCCGTCTCCGCCAAGCCTCCGGAAGTCGAGGTCGACGTTGATGTACCGCCTGACGTGGACGAGCCGCCTGACGCGCCGCTTGCCTGTTCCGTTGTGTCGAGGGTCAGGGAGACCTCCGACTTCGTGGGGGTGCAAGTCGTTGTCGTGCCAAGGGCGTTGACCGTGAGGACGCCGGGGGAAAGAGTCGACGTACCGCTCGCGCCGGGCTTGTACGTGCCCGTCAGGTCCGGGATCTCTATCGGGTCGCCGGACTTGATGGTGGCGGAGTTGGTCGGCCCCTCCACGTGGACCGTGCCCTTGTCGGCGCCGCCCAGGACCACCTCCATCGACGGCTTCACGGAGTCCGCAGGAATGTCCGCCGGACTGTCCATCACCGAGCCGTTGAACTTCACGGTGAGGTCGTAGCTCCCGCCGTCCTTGGTGGCGTTGATCTGCACGGGCGAGGTCGCGTTCTTGTCACCGATCGGCGTCTTGCACGCGTACGGGACGGAGACCTCCTTGCCGGTGAAGTCCGTTTGGCCGGTTCCGGTGCCGTCGCTGGCACTCGCGGATGCCGATGTCGATGTCGAGTCACTGGGCGACGCGGACTCCGAGGCTGATTCCGATGCGGAAGCCGACGTCGAGTCCGATGGGGTTGGGGACGTGCTGGACGAACTGCCGTCTCCCGCCGTCACATTGATCGTCGCCGAAGGCGAAACCGTCGCCGTCGGTGTGCACTTCGTGTCCGTCGAGAACGCGTTGACCGTGTACGCGTCCGGTGTCAGCGTCACCGACCCCGCCGTCGTCAGCTTCAACGTGCCCTTCATGTCGGACAGGGTCATCACCGCGCCCTTGGGAATCGCCGGGTTCGTGCGCGGGCCCAGCATCGCGATGTCGGCGGTCTGTGCGCCGCCGGCCTTCAACGTCCCGGACGGCTGAACCGAGTTGGCGGGCAGGTCGATGATGTCGGGGTTCTTGGACGCGGCCTGGGTGAACTTCCAGACGACGTCGACCGTGTCACCCACCTTCGCCGTGGCGGGCGCGGTGATCTGGACCTTGGTGGTGCCGTCGACCGGGTCGATGCCGGCGGGCGGCACGCAGTGGGTGGCGTAGGACACCTCGGCGGCCTGCGCGGTCCCGGCGGTCAGGCCGAGCGCGAGGCCCGCACCGCCGAGGACCAGCGCGAACGTGGCCGCGCCCGCTCTCCGTACACCGCCTCCGCCGGCCGGTATGACTCTCCTTCGCTTGCTCACGTAAGTCCCTTCCTGGTGGGAGTCGTCGGACTCGTCGGGCTGTCGTCGTGCGGTGCGGAGAGTGGACCGGCCGCCGTGCCCGGATCCGAATCCGGGGTGAACCACGGCAGGGTCGAGGTCGTAGGGGCGGCCGCTTCCTGAGAGGCGGCCGGCTTGCCGAACTTCGGCATGCGCAGGGTGACTTGGGCAGGCACGTGCAGGCTCCGGTGCCGGGGCGGGCCCATGCTGCGGGCCGCCTTGCGTGGCCGTAGGCGGTCCACCACGGCCATCCCGATGCGGAACACCGCCGCCGGTACGACCACGCAGACCAGGATCCAGAACAGGGTCACGCCCCAGGGGCGGCCGACTCCCCATGGTTGTTCGGCCAGTACCCGGCCGCCGTACTTCATCGAGACGGTGTAGTCGCCGTGCGCGCCGGCCGAGAGTTCGACGGGGAGTTTGATCTCCGCCTTTCCGCCGGGCGCGATCGTGCCGCCGAACTGCTGGTCGTCCCACTGCGGCGCGAACACCCCGTGGGAGGTGCCGACTTGGAACACGGGGTTCTTGACGGGGGACGAACCTGCGTTGCCCACCGTGAAGACCAGCGTGCGGGACGGTGGTGCCCCGAACCAGGTCAGCAGCCCGCTCGAACCGTCCAGCCGGGTGTCCGACAGGACCGACAGACGTCCGGCGGAGGACTCCGCGGGTAGTGGTTCGATCGCGTGGCCCGCCACCTGGAAGACCGTGTCCGCCGACGCGCTCGCGCCCGTCACCGTCGCCACATGCACCACGCACGGGCACGGCACCGGCGGTTCGGACACCGGCAGCTTCTTGCTGAAGACGCCCTTGGCGTCCGTCGTTACGGCTCTGCCGTCCGCGTTCGCACAGGAGTTGGTGCCGCCGATCACCCCGCGTGCGGGCGTCGCCTGTCCGCAGATCAGCATCATCAGCAGGGCGTGCGCGCGCCAGCCGCTCCCGGAGACGGTGATCGAACCGCCCGCCCCCGCCTGCGACTTGGAGAGCTTCACACTCGGGCCGCCCGCCGCCGCGGCTGACGTCGCTCCCGCCAACGGCAGCAGAAGCAGCGCGAGTACCGCCACCAGCGCCGGAATCCGTACCTTGCCGCTCACATCGCCGCTCCCGTCAACTCGGTCTGTGTGTACGGGTGTTCGGCCGTCGCATCGTCCTCATCCGTACGGCACCGTCGACGTCGTAGGCGTAGGCGGAGGCGGAGGCGTACGAGAAGCAGCGCCGCCCCGGCCGTCAGCGCGGCCCCGGCACCCGCCACCACTTCCCACGGCACGAACCGTGTCGACGCGTTCGCGGTGTCGTGCGCGCCGCCTGTCGCCGTGACCGTGAGGCGTAGGTCGACCGCGTCCAGGGTGGGGTGGTCGGGCCAGGGTTCGGTGAGCTTCAGGCGCTGGCCGGGCGGGAGTTGGACGGGGAGGGTGCGGGGGGTGCGGTTCAGGAGGGTGCCGAAGAGGCCGGTGGCGTGGACGGCGAGGTTCGGGGTGAGGAGTGTGGTGCCGCGGTTGACCAGGTCGTAGGTGATGCGGTCGCCGTGGACCGCCACGTGTTCGACGGTCAGGGCTGACAACGCCGGGCCGCGTACGTGGAGTTGGAGCCGTACCCTCGCCTCTCGGCCCTTCGTGTCGCGTGCGGTGATCGTGGCGGTGCGGTCGCCGGGGGCCGCGGTCGCCGGGACGTTCACGGTGAAGGGGATGTCGGCTCGGGTGCGGGCGGGGACCCCAACTCCCGTGTCGGCGAAGGTGATCGGGACGCCCGTGGCGTGCAGTCGTACGGTGACCGGGTGGGTGGTGGGGTTGGTCACGGACAGCGTGTCCTGGAGGGTCGTGCCGGGCTCACCCTCGGCGTAGAACGTCGGGCGTCCGCCGCCCGCGGGCGCAACGGTCCATCCCCCGGCGGCCGTTGCGGTCGGTGTGGCCGCCAGGAGGGCTAGGAGGGACAGGCACAGGACGCGGGCGGTCGACGGCAGCATGGGCGGCTCCAGCGGGCTTGCGGGGGGCTGTCAGCGGCGGGCGCGGGCCGTCTGGTTGCGCCGGGTCAGCCACAGGGTGCCCGCCGCGCCCGCGAGCAGGACCGTGCCGCCGAGCGTGCCGAGGGCGATGACCGAGTCGTCGGGGCCGGTCTTCGGGAGCGTGCCGCTGGAGTCGGTTCCGGTACCGGAACTGGTGGAGCCCGTCGAGCCCGTGGAGCCCGTCGAGCCCGTCGAGCCGCTGGATCCCGACGAGCCGCCCGCCGCCGTGACGTCGAGCGTGAGGGACGGGCCGGGGCTGTTGGTGGGGGTGCACGTCGTCGTCGTACCGAGGGCCTTGATGGTGAGGACGGCCGCCGTGAACGTGACCTTGCCGGACGCCTTCGGGGTGTACGTACCCGTCAAGTCGTTGATTTTGATGGGGGTGTTGGCGGGGATCGCGGCCTGGTTGGCGGGGCCCGACACCGCGACCGTGCCGCTGTCAGCGCCGCCCAGCTTGATGGTGGCGCTCGGGCTCATCGCCCCCTTGCCGAGTTCGACGGGGCTGGAGGAGACGCCCTTCTGCCAGGACATGGTGAGCTGGTAGCCGCTGCCGCTCTTGACACCCTTGATGTCGATCGGCGAGACGGCTGTCTTGACGCCGATGGGCGTCTGGCACTTGTAGTTGACGTCGACCACGTCGGCCCGGGCTGCGGGGGCGGCCATGAATACCGCCGAGCCGGCCAGGGCCGCGACGGACGCGACGGACGCGAGCGCTGCGGTTCGTTTCTGGTACGACACGGTCCCCTCATTCCTGACGGCACATCAGATCGGGCGTCAAGGTACGCCCGGGGTCGTGAGGAGGGAAGACAAGGCGCACGCCGGAGTTGTGACGATCCGGCGTGCGCGAAAAGGTCGACAAGTGGATGGGGTGACCGGAGGTAACCCAAGGTCGGCGTCAGCCGAGCCGGTCAGCCGAGCCGGTCGGACGGGCGGGCCCCAGCGGCACAGCACCTCGGACACCCACACCGCGCCGTCGGCCTGCTGGTGCCGTTCGAGGCGGGCACACGCATCGCCCCGGGGGTGATCCCTCGGGTCATGGGCGAGAGGGCGCTCGCGGTGCCACCACGCCTTCACCGATCCCGGGGTCGTACGGCCGTGAAAACGGTCGCGTACCGCCGTAGAACGGTCTCGTTCCGGCCCGATGACGGGGGCGGGCCGGCGGGGCATGGGGTCCGTCGGGGTGGTGGGCCGTTCCTCCCCGCGCTCGGGAGGGGATCCGCCGGGGGGGATCCGCCGGGAGGGGCGCCGGGGGGCGGGGAAACGAATTCCTCGGCCCCATGGAACAGCCGATCAGCTGATTCGCCGATCGGCTCCATGGGGGGGGCGGGCTAGGCGGGGGCGCCCAGCTCCGCCCAGACCGTCTTGCCGGTGACTCCCGGGGCGCGGACGACGCCCCAGTCCAGGCAGAGCCGCTGCACGATGAACATGCCGTGGCCGCCGGGGCGGCCCGCGCGGTGCGGGGTTCTGGGGGCGGGCTGGCCCGTGCCGCGGTCGGAGACCTCGACCCGGATCACCTTGTTCTCGCAGGTGATCCACATCTCGTCCGGGCCTTCGGCGTGCAGACAGGCGTTGGTGACCAGTTCGGAGACGACGAGGAGCACGTCCTCGGCGGCGGCGCGCCGGTCGGCGCCCTCGGCGGGCAGCCAGCCCCAGGCGTACAGGGCCTGGCGGGCGAAGTCGCGGGCCAGCGGTACGACCCCGCTCTCGCCCGCGAAACTGAGCCTGCGGGTGTTCCGGCCCGCGGCCGGTTCGGCGTCGTCCCCGACGGACGGCACGGCAGCGCCTCCGGCGGGCGCCTCCGCGGCGCCACCGGACTCCGGGCGGTCGCCCGGCGGGTAGGGCCGGGTGGTGCTCATCAGCGCTTCACCTCACCGATTCACCGGTTCACGATTCAAGAGTCGGTACGTGTTCAAGAATCAGTACTACGTGTTCAAGGGTCAGTACGTGGATCAGGAGCGATTTCGTCGCTCGGGGTCTCGACGGGTTCAGATGTTCTCCTGCCCGAGCGAACCGGCAAAACACCCCTTACTCGGCACGGAAGACGAGGCACGGGGAATCCGCCGGTCGCACGGGGGAGAACGGGACTCAGCCGGACTCGTCGGCGAGGGCGGCCCCAAGGGTGTCGTGGACGGTGAAGACCGCTTCCGCCCCGGTGATCTCGAACACGCGCGCCACCGCGGGCTTCATCCCCGCGAGGTGCACCCCGCCACCCGCGGCTTCCGCCTTCAGGCGCGCGCCGAGCAGCACGTTCAGGCCCGTGGAGTCGCAGAACTCCAGCCGTGAGCAGTCCACGACGAGCCGTGCGTACCCATGGGCGAGCAGGTCCTCCAGCGGCTCGCGCAACAGATCGGCGGTGTGGTGATCCAACTCACCCGCCGGTGTCACGACAGCGCTGAGGCCCTGTTTCCGCACCTCGACCAGAAGCCGGCCAGACTGTGCGCTGCCGACCGTCCCGCGGTCCATGCCGTCTCTCTCTCCCGAGGTCGTGGCTGTTGACGTTCGCCCTGGAACACTACGCCTTCCTCACACTCTCCGACACCCGAACAACCGCCCACAAGTGGACATATGGATACACAGCGCACTTGCGGCGAGCTCCGGAAAACGGGTAGGGCTAGTAGAGACAAGTATTTGGACATTCGACACGACGGACAAGTACCGGCCACCGACCGGCCCTCGCCCCGACTGTCGATACGACCGACCGACCGACACGACCGGCTTTGGAGGCGCCGCACTCCGCAGTGCACGCACCGGCTTCGGCAGCCATATGCCGAGAACGATGGAGGACGCCATGTCACCCCGGCTCGACGCATCGCCTACCCCGACAGCGACGTCGACACCCCCACCGGCACAACTGGATCCCAATCCCATCGAGGGGCTCCCCGAGATCCCCCCGTACGACGAGATCGGCGCCGTCGACGCACGGGCGCTCTCCAAGACCCTCTTCGAGCGGCTGGAATCGCTCGAAGAAGGCACGCACGAGTACTCGTACGTCCGCAACACGCTCGTCGAACTCAACCTCGCGCTGGTCAAGTTCGCCGCCTCCCGGTTCCGCTCGCGCAGCGAACCGATGGAGGACATCATCCAGGTCGGCACCATCGGCCTGATCAAGGCGATCGACCGCTTCGAGCTGAGTCGCGGCGTCGAGTTCCCCACCTTCGCGATGCCCACCATCATGGGTGAGATCAAGCGCTTCTTCCGCGACACCTCGTGGTCCGTGCGCGTCCCGCGCCGACTGCAGGAACTCCGGCTCGACCTGGCCAAGGCCGGCGACGAACTGGCCCAGCAACTCGACCGCGCCCCCACCGTGGGCGAGTTGGCGGCGCGCCTGAAGATCTCCAAGGAGGAGGTCGTCGAGGGCATGGCGGCGTCAAATGCCTACACGGCCAGCTCACTTGACGCGCAGCCGGAGGAGGACGACTCCGAGGGCGCGCTCGCGGACCGTATCGGCTACGAGGACCACGGGCTCGAAGGCATCGAGTACGTCGAGTCGTTGAAGCCGCTGATCGCCGAACTCCCGTCCCGGGACCGGCAGATCCTCTCCCTGCGCTTCGTCGCCAACATGACGCAGTCGGAGATCGGCGACGAGCTGGGCATCTCGCAGATGCATGTGTCGCGGCTGCTGTCGCGGACACTGGTGCGGCTGCGGAAGGGGCTTACGGTCGAGGAGTAGACCTCCCTTGGCTGTATGCCCGTATCGCCTGTACTGAGCGCGGCGCGCGTGTGTGCGCCGCGCTCAGGCGTTCCCGGACGCTCCCGTACCGCCCCCGGGGTTACTCACAGAAACCTCTTTCCCCGCCGGTCGCCTTCCACCACTATGGTCACCCGACAAACCGGCTGGTACGTCAGGACGGGCGCGAGGAGGCGGGTGAATGGTTCGCTCCGAGAAGGACGACGGCACACCCGGAGCGTCCGACGCCCGGCTCACGGAGTTACTCCGCGCCGACACGTCCACGGTCTACACGGCCCTGCAGGAACTCCGCTCCCGGCACCAGCCGTCCGTGCTCTCCTACGCCCGCCTGTGCACGACGAGCGAGCCGGCGGCCCGGCAGTTGGCGGCCCAGGCGTTCACCCTCGCGGCCCGCGAGACGGCACGCGGCGTGGACCCGTCCGTCCCCTGGCGGCACCAACTCCTGCTGCTGACAGGGCGGGTGGCCGCGTCGTGGTCCCGGGACGACCGCTCGACCGGCCTGGACGCCGGCCTCCTCCTGCTCCTGAACACGACGGACCCGGCACCTTCCATGCTCGCGGCGTTCCTCTCGCTCCCCTCCCGGACACAGGGCCTGGTCTGGTACGGCATCGTCGACCGGGAACCGGAAACCGTGACCGCCTCCTTCCTCGGCCTCACCCGTGAGGACGTCGTCCACGGCACCGGACCGGCTCTCCAGTCCATGGCCCAGGCCTGTCTGAAGTCCCGTCTGGCCGCCTCCGACGACCCGCGCTGTGGTGACTTCCGGCGTCTGATCGAGGAGTCGGTACGCCCCGACAACCCCCGCGACAGCGCCGACCTGCACGCGCACATGGCGCAGTGCGTCCACTGCACGGGCGCGTACGAGGAACTGACGGCGCTGCGGGACGCTCCGCGGGCGACGCTGGCGGAGGGGTTGTTGGCGTGGGCGGGGACGTCGTACGCGGTGCGGGGTCGCGAGGAGACGAGGAGCAACGCCCTTGGGAATCCGGCGAGTTGGGCACCTTCGCGTCGGCTGGTGCTGGCGTCGGCGGCGCTGGGGGTGACGTTGGTGCCCCTGCTGTTCTTTCTGCTGCGGCCGGGTGGGGCGACGTCGCATCCGGGTGCGGCGGCGGGCACGGTGGCGATTCCGTCCGGTCCGTCCGAGGTGACGGTGACGGCGACGGTCCCGGTGACGCCATCGGTGTCCCCTGCCAAGTCACCGTCTCCGACGAGGAGTTCGAAGCCGACGCGATCGGCGAGCCCGACGCCCTCCCCGTCCCCTGCCACGCACGCGCCCGACGGCACCTACGCGCAGGTCGTGAACGTCTCCACGGGCCGGTGCCTGGACATCCGCGACGGCGACCTGACGGAGGGCACGGATGTGATCACGGCCCCCTGCACCTCGTCCGACACCCAGCTGTGGCGCGTCGACGCCGCGCGCGGGGTGGTGCAGTCGTCCGCCGACTCCGACCTGTGCCTGGACAGCCGGGGGTCCGTGGACAAGGGCGTCGGCATCTGGGAGTGCGATTCGGTGGACGGGAGCCACGGCGACAATCTGCGGTTCACGGTGGACGCGGACGGGGTGATCCGCCCGGCGATCGCGATCTTGACGGGGATGGCGCCGGGCGGCGAGGAGGGTGTGTCGCTGGTGCCGCTGAGCGGGGGCGCGGAGCAGCGGTGGCGGGCGGGGTGAAGCGGGGCCCCGTCGGCCGGGTGAGGATGTGAGCCGTACCGGAGCTGTCATTTCCGGTGAGACTGAGTGGTCCGAACTGTGGCTCCGCCAAAGGGGAGTTGGGCATGGCTGCACAGGCACAGGCGCAGAACATCGACGAGGTCGTGGACGGGCTTGCGGGGATCGTGCGGGAGGCGATCCACGCCGGTGACCGGATCGGGTATTTCGCGGCCCTGTACCGACAGGTGACCGTCGAGATCCGTAAGGCCATCCACGAGGGGCAGTTCGAGGACGGCCCTCGGATGGACCGTTTCGACACGCTCTTCGGCAACCGTTACTTCGACGCGTACGACGCCTGGCGCCGCGACCGGAGCGGGCCGCGCTGCTGGCGCGAGACGTTCGGGCTGCTCGACGACGCCGACACGGTCATCGTCCAGCACCTGATCCTCGGCGTGAACGCGCATATCAACCTCGACCTGGCCGTCGCCGCCGCGGGGACCGATCCCGGCAAGGACATCCAGGCGCTGCGGCACGACTTCCTGCTGATCAACGACATCCTCGCGCGGGTGGTGCTGGTGCTGGAGGACTCGGTGGGGGCCGTATCTCCCCTCCTGTCCCTGCTGGACAAGGTCGGGGGCCGCACGGACGAGGAGATCCTGGACTTCAGCGTCGTCCAGTCCCGGCAGGAGGCTTGGTACAACGCGGTGCTGCTGGCCGGGCAGAGCGAGGTGGAACGCGCGGCCGCGATCGAGCGGCTTGACGTGCGGGCTGCGGTACTGGCGCGGTTGATCGCGCGGCCGGGCCTTCTCGTCCGACCGGCGCTGGAGCTGATCCGGGGGACCGAGAGCGGGGACGTACCGGCGGTCATCACGCATCTGGACGGGGCGGTGGAGCGAGCGTCCGCCGGGCGGGGGGACGACGGGGTGATGCCCGGCGGATCAACCCTCTGCTTCAGGGCCCCTCGGTGAACAACTCCCCCGCGTCGGCGACCTCGTGGGAGCGGTCGAACCAGGTGCCGAGTTCGTCCAGGTCGGTGGAGGCGAGGATGCGGTCGCGGACGGGGTCGGGGACGTCGATCTGACGCCGCTGGAAGGTACGCAGAATGGCAGCCGCCCACCCCTCGGCGCGCCCCTCCTCTCGGCCTTCCTCCCTGCCTTCACCTCGTACCTGCTCCGCCAGCGGGTGTCGCCAGAAGTACTGGATCGCCGTCATCAGGTCCCTCCACATCTGCTGGGCCTGGCGGTCTGCCAGGCATGAGTCGACGAACTGCACGAAGACCGCGGCGCTGTCCGGGTCGATGGTCCGCAGGGCGGTGGCCAGGTTTTCCAGTATGGCGGCGGCCTGCGGGCCACGGCCATGTGTCATGGCGGAAAGCACCGCAAGGGGTACGTCCCGTTCGGCCTCGCGCTCGTCCACGATCACCGGCACGTTGTCCGGGCCGAGGACGAAGGGGCGCACCGTCAGCGAGGGGCACCCGCGCACCCCGAGATGGATGGGTTCCGCCGCCCAGCGGGCCGTAGCGCTGTTCTGGGTGATGACGATGAGCACGGGTTCGCAGCGGTACTTCTCGTGCAGGTAGCTGAGGTAGTACGGCCAGCTGCCGCGTTTCCTGTCGTCCGGCTTGCCCTGTGATTCGACGACCAGGAGGTAGGCCCCGTCGTCGGTCTCCGCCCGGAGCAGCGTGTCCACGCGTTTCTCGACCGGTTCGATCTCGGTGAGGTCCACGTTCATGGCGGCGAACTCACGTGGTTCGGGGAAGGGGATGCGTAACACGCTCTGCAGGGCGCGGGTGAGGAGCGCGGGATCCTTCTGGAAGATCCGGTGCAGCGCCTCGTGCGACGAGCTGACCATCAACTCTCCTTTCTGTCCGATCTATTCGGGGTGATCAACGATCTAGGCGGCGTCCAGGTCACACCACACGTACTTGCCGCGCTGCCCGTTCCTCGACAACGGCTGCCACCCCCAGGAGTCGGCGCAGACCCGCACCAGCGCCAGCCCTCTCCCTGCCTCGGCGTCCAACAGGTTCGCCAACTGCCCCGGCGGTTCAGGGGGTTCGGGATCCGCGTCCCACGCCCCGACCCGCAACACCCCCGCCGACCACCGCACCCGGAGCATCACCGGCCCCTCGGTGTGCAGTACGGCGTTGGCCACCAGCTCCGTCGCGAGAAGCTCGGCGGCGTCCACGACCCGGATGAGGCCGTGCACGGTGAGGACCAGGCGCAGGGTGCGGCGACAGACGGTCACGGCACGGCGATCGTGCGGGACGGAGAGGGAGTACTCCCAGGGTTCGGGCTCGGTTTCGGGCATGGGGCAGCTCCGAGTGAGGTGAGGTGGTTGATGGGCGCGGGCGGTGGCATTGCCGCAGCCGTCATGGCAGGACGAAGCGGTGCGCTTCCGCAGCGTGTACGTCGCATCACCGACAGTAGGGTGTAAATTCATACCCTCGCAACCGCCTCGCGTAATCTGACCCCGAACGAGGAGTCCCAGAGAGGCAGTTACTCGGATGACCATGCGGAGCCAGCCCACCGCCCGACACGTGCGACTGGGTTCCGAGTTGCGCAAACTGCGGGAGGCCGCAGGCAAGCCGGCCAAAGAGATCGCCGGGCTCCTCGGGTCGAGTTCGGCGCACATGAGCCAGATCGAAGCCGGGAGTTCAGCGATCAGCGAGGAGCGCCTACGCAGGTTGGCGGCTCACTGCGCCTGCGCGGACGAGGAGTTGATCGAGGCCCTCGTGGCGATGGCGACCGAGCGCACACGCGGGTGGTGGGACGAGTACAAGGGAGTCCTGCCCCAGGTGAACCTGGACGTGGCCGAGGCGGAGCACCATGCGAAGTTTCTGCGGGAGGTCGTCATCACGCACGTCCCCGGGCTGCTCCAGACACCGGACTACGCGCGGGCGGTCTTCGGGTACATGCGCCCGGAACTGCCGGAGAGTGAGCTGGCGCCCCGCGTGGACCACCGGATGAAACGGCGAGCCGTCATCGAGGGCGACAACCCGACCCCGTACGAGACGATCATCCACGAGTTCGCCCTGCGTATCCGCGTGGCCGACCGCCAGGCATCCACCGCTCAACTCCGCCGCATCCTGGCCGAGATCGACCAGGGACACGCCACCGTGCGTGTCATCCCGACCGACCAGGACGGCTTTGGCGGTGCCGACGCCTCTCTGATGTACATGGGTGGCCCACTATCCCGACTGGATACAGGGCTCCTCGACGCTCCCACCGGAACGGTGTTCATCGATGCGCAGGCGGAGTTGAATCGACTCCGAACACTCTTCCGTAGGGTACAAGCGGCGTCGCTGGACCCCTCGGCGTCACGAGACCTCATCCACCGTTTGGTGAAGGAGCTGTGAGACGCGCCATGACCCATGCCCTGCACTGGCAGAAGTCCACCTTCTCGGGTGGCGGCGAAGGCAACACCTGCGTCGAACTCGCCGCTACCCCCACCACTCTCCACCTCCGCGAAAGCGACACCCCCACCACCGAACTCACCACCAGCACCGCCCCGTTGGCCCACCTCATACGCGGCATCAAGTCAGGCCGATTCACACTCGGCTGACCAGCGGCCCCCTGGCAGAAGGAACCGTGAGACCCCACATGCCCCAGCCCAGGCACTGGCAGAAGTCCACCTTCTCCGACGGCAGCGACGGCGACACCTGCGTCGAACTCGCCGCCACCCCCACCACCCTCCACCTCCGCGAGAGCGTCACCCCCGACGGGGAACTCACCACCGCCCGCGCCCCGTTGGCCCACCTGATACACGGCATCAAGTCAGGCCAGTACCTCAACCCAGAATGATCGGGTTGCTCAGAGCCGCCATGCCCCCTCCGGGGTGCCGCACCTCGACCCGGACGAACGCCGAGTCCATCGCGTCGACGTGCCACTCCACCTCGCCCACTCCCGTGCCCGGCAACGAAGCAACGTAGGTCTTCCCCCGCCCAGTGTGAAAACTGACCACCCCTGAAGGCACGCCAGTCACGCGCACCCGAGCCACCGCCGGTTCATCGCGGTGCTCCAACTGCCCGCCGATCCCCACCCGTTGCGCACCACCGGACACCGTGAACGACAACTCCACGGCGGCAGACTCAGCGATCCAACTCCGCCCGGCACGTATCCCGGCGAGCACCGCATCCGTACTCAACTCCTCGGCCCGCACGACCGTATGCGGAACACCGATCTGGCCCGACAGATGCGCGTCGCTGTTCCCCATCGCCGGCCGCCACCCGCCCTGCCGCCGGATGTCCACGTCAAGCCCCCGCCCCCACTCCGCCAACGCCGCCTCATTGTCCGCCTGCCAGGGCAGGTCCGAACTCCATGGCCCGTTCCAGACCTCCACCACGTCGAACCCTTCATACGGGTACAGGAACGTGCCCGAGTCGTACGGCGCGTGCGGATGAGCCGCCACGCACAACCCGCCGCCGCGATGGACTTCGTCGAGATGCCGGCCAACCGCCTCGTCCCGAACGCCGTACCGCCAGTCGACGACCTGCCCGGGCCGAACGCCCAGCGCGAGCCAGTGGCCGGTCCGGGTGGTGACCTCCTGCCCCAGAACCACCAGGAGATCGTCACTGGCATACCGGCCCCAAGTGCCGTGCGTGTCCGCGTTGTTGTGCTCGGTCGCCGCCAGGAAGTCCAACCCCGCCGCACGGGCCTCGTCGGCAAGATATTCCGGTGTCAGCTCACCGCCGTGCGAGCACACCGAGTGCACGTGACAGTCGCCGCGGTACCAGCCGCTTCCGCTACCGGACACTCGCTTCCGGTTCCTCTCCCCCACCCGCCCCGCCGTTGCCACGCTCTCCCCTCACAAGCGCAAGCAGCCGCACCCGGGAGTAGCGGAACCAACGGAAGCCGATCCACACGGCCAGTACCGGCCCGCCGATGGCGAAGTCGAGACGCGCCCTTGGCGACCAGTCCGTCTGGAACCACCACATGTCCGCCGCCAGCGCCAGGTTGAGGAGGACGAAGAGCGGGCCGTAGACGAAGCAGGTCCAGTCCTCCCAGAAGGCCCAACTGCCCCGGCGCTTGCTGGAGAACGCGATGGTCCAGTCCGTCAGGACAAGGGCCATCAGCATGCCCGCGAGTATGTAGAAGGCCATGCGTGGAGTATGTCCGCCCGAGTGCCCGAAGATCCTTAAAGGTTCAGAACCGGCCGACGCAAACCTGCACCCTCTGGACGCTGGGGTCTTTTCTAACCAGTCACAGTGCCTGACAATGGTTAGATTTAGCCCCGGCTTCCAGCAACCGCTCGCGTTCCCCGTCGCCACACCTCAGTCACCAACGGCACTCCCGGCCGATAGGCCAGGTGCACGTGGCTGGGCGCGTCCAGCAGGATCAGGTCCGCACGCGCGCCCACCGCAACCCGCCCTACGTCGTCCCGTCGCAACGCCGCCGCGCCGCCCGCCGTGGCCGCCCACACCGCCTCGTCCGGCGTCATCCCCATGTCCCGTACTGCCAGCGCGATGCAGAAGGGGACGGAGGACGTGAAGGACGAACCCGGGTTGCAGTCGGTCGAGAGCGCGACTGTGGCGCCCGCGTCCAGGAGGCGGCGCGCGTCCGGCCATTGCGCGCGCGTCGAGAACTCCGCGCCGGGGAGCAGCGTCGCGACCGTCGCGCCGCTCGCCAGTGCGTCCACGTCCGCGTCCGTGAGGTGCGTGCAGTGGTCCGCGCTCGCCGCGTCCAGTTCTACGGCGAGTTGGACGCCCGGGCCGTAGGAGAGCTGGTTGGCGTGGATGCGCGGGTGCAGGCCCTTCGCCCGCCCCGCCGTCAGGATCGCCCGCGCCTGGTCGCCGTCGAACGCGCCCTTCTCGCAGAACACGTCGATCCAACGGGCGTGCGGGGCGCAGGCGTTGAGCATCTCGCCGGTGACCAGGGACACGTAGGCGGCGGGGTCGTCGGCGTAGTCGGGCGAGACGATGTGCGCGCCGAGGTACGTCACCTCGTCCGTGTGCGCGGCGGCGATGCGGAGGGCGCGGGACTCGTCGGCGACCGTCAGGCCGTAGCCGGACTTCGTCTCGAAGGTGGTGGTGCCCTGGCGGAGGGCCTCGGTCAGGTAACGGGTGAGGTTCGCCTCCAGTTCCGCGTCGCTCGCCGCGCGCGTCGCCGCGACCGTCGTACGGATGCCGCCCGCGCTGTACGCCCGCCCGGACATCCGCGCGTTGAACTCCTGCGTGCGGTCGCCCGCGAAGACGAGGTGCGAGTGGGAGTCCACGAAGCCGGGCAGGACCGCCCGTCCACCGGCGTCGACCCGATTGTCAGTGGCGGGTGCTTTGCTTGTTTCACCGGTCCACGCGATGCGGTCGCCGTCGATGACGACGGCCGCGTCCTGGATCAGACCGAGGGGAGATCTGTCACCGAGGGAGGGGTCATTGGTGACCAGCGTGGCGATGTTGGTGATGACGGTGCTGCTGGTGCTGCTGGTGCTGCTCATTGTGTCCTCGTGGGTGCGGGGGGCGGCGGTCGGCTCTACGCGCGCAGGGCTTCGACGGCTGCGGCCAGCGCCTGCGGTACGTCCGGTACGAGCGCGTGCGTCCCGTCGCGTACGACGTGCCGGCCGCCCACGACCGTGTGCCGTACGTCCGCTGCCGTCGCCGCGAATACGGCCGTCTCGGCGCCGAGCCTGGGCACCGGCCCCGCCGTTCTGACCGAGTCGAGTGAGATCGTCGTGAAGTCGGCGAGGGCGCCCGGTTCGAGGGTGCCCGCTTCGTCCCAGCCCAGCGCCGCGTGGCCGTCCGCCGACGCTGCCCGGAGCAGGGCCGCCGCCGTCCAGTGACCCCTCGTGCGGGTGCGCAGGCGCTCGTTCAGCTCCATCGCTCGGGCCTCCTCCAGTAGGTCGATCACCGCGTGACTGTCCGAGCCCAGGGAGAGAGGGGAGCCGGCCCGTTGGAGGGCGACCGCCGGGCCGATGCCGTCGGCCAGGTCCCGTTCCGTCGTCGGGCACATGCAGGTACCGGTGCCCGAACGTCCCAGCAGCGCGATGTCCTCGTCCGTGAGGTGCGTGTTGTGGACGCCGGTGGTGCGGGGGCCCAACACCCCGTGGTCGGCGAGGAGTTGGGTCGGCGTGCAGTCGTGGGCCGTGCGGCAGGCGTCGTTCTCGGCGGTCTGCTCGGAGAGGTGGACGTGGAGCGGGGCCCGCCGCTCCTCGGCCCACCTCGCCACCGTCGCCAACTCCCGTGCGGGCACGGCCCGTACGGAGTGGATGGCGGCACCGATCCTCGCGTGATCCCGTTCCTTGAGAAGTGAACAGCGTTCGGCCCAGGCGTCCGCGCTTCCGTCGGAGAAGCGGAGCTGGTGGCGGTTGGGGGGCTGTCCGAAGCCGGAGGAGAGGTAGGCGGTGTCGAGGAGGGTGATGCGGATACCGGCTTCGGAGGCGGCGGCGACGAGGGCCTCGCCCATGGCGTTGGGGTCGGCGTACGGGGTGCCGCCGTGGGCGTGGTGCACGTAGTGGAACTCGCCGACCGCCGTGATCCCGGCCAGTGCCATCTCGGCGTACACCGCGCGGGCCAGTGCGTGGTAGGTGTCCGGGGTGAGCTGGTCGGCGAAGGAGTACATGACCTCCCGCCAGGTCCAGAAGGTGCCGGAGCCGACCTGGACGGTGCCGCGCAGGGCGCGGTGGAAGGCGTGGCTGTGGGCGTTGGCCAGCCCGGGGAGGGTGAGGCCTCGGAGGGGCTCGGCGCCGGGGGGTGGGGTGTCGACTCCGGTGCGGACGGATGCAATTCGCCCGTCCCTCACCTCCAGGGCGACGCCCGGCTCGACGTTGGTGTCGAGCCAGGCGTGTTCCAGCCAGTACGTCCGCGTGGTGGGGTGCGTCACCTGCAGGCCAGCCCTTCCAGTACGTCGGCGAGTGCGGTCACCCCGGCCACGCAGTCGTCCTCAGCCGCGAACTCGGCCGGGGAGTGCGAGACGCCCGTGGGGTTGCGCACGAACAGCATGGCGGTCGGGATGCTCCCGGAGAGGATTCCGGCGTCGTGTCCGGCACCGGTGCCGAGGACGGGGACGGTCAGGTGCGTGTCCTCGCCGTTCGCCTTCCCCAGGACCCGGGCGAGTTCGTCGCGCAGGACGTGGTCGAACTCGACGACCGGGGTGAAGGACTCCCGGACGATGTCCAGGTCGACGCCGTGCGCCTCCGCGTACTCACGGGCCGCCTTCTCGACGCCGGTGACCACGGTGTCGAGGGTCCGCTGGTCGGCGGCGCGGGAGTCGAGCCAGCCGCGCACCAGGGAGGGGATGGCGTTGACGCCGTTCGGTTCTACGGCGATCTTCCCGAACGTGGCGACGGCGCCCGCGAGTTGGGCCTCGCGGCGGGCGGCGAGCACGGTCTCGGCGTACGACAGCATGGGGTCCCGCCGGTCCACCAGCCTCGTCGTACCGGCGTGGTTGGCCTCGCCCCGGAAGTCGAACCGCCACCGCCCGTGCGGCCAGATGGCGCTGGCGATACCGACCCGGTCGCCGGAGAGGTCGAGGGCGCGGCCCTGTTCGACGTGGAGTTCGACGAACGCGCCGATACGGGCGAGCCGTTCGGGGTCGGGACCGATGGCGTCGGCGTCGTAACCGGCCGCCGTCATGGCCTGCGGCAGCGTGAGCCCGTCGCCGTCGGTCAGCCGGTGCGCCTGCTCGACGGTGAGCTGCCCGGAGGTCAGGCGCGACCCGACACAGGCGAGCCCGAAGCGGGCGCCCTCCTCGTCCCCGAAGTTCACGATGGCGAGCGGCCTGGTGAACTCCGCTCCCCTTCCCCGCAGTTCGTCGAGCGCGGCGAAGGACGACACGACCCCGAGGGGTCCGTCGAAGGCCCCGCCATCGGGTACCGAGTCGAGGTGCGACCCGGTGACGACGGCGTCCCCGGCGGCGGGGTCACCGAGCCAGGCCCACTGGTTGCCGTTGCGGTCGAGCTCGTAGGCCAGCCCGCGCGACTTGGCCTGCGCCTCGAACCAGGCCCGGCACTCGGTGTCGGCGCCGGTCCAGGCGAACCGTCGATACCCACCGGAGTCGGCGTGCCGCCCGATGGGACGCAGCTCGCGCCACATCTCGTGGAAGGAGGGCGCGTTGTGGCTTGCGGGCCGCTCGGACCGTGGGCAGTCGTTCCGCAGGGCGGGTCCTTCGTCGTCGGACACGGTCGGACCCGCACCCGGCGACGAAGGGCCCACTCCCACCGAGGAGTTGCCGCCCCGCTCATCTCCCGGAAGGGTCACGCGTCTCCACCCTCGCGCATCGGCACCCGCACGCCCCGCTCGTCCGCGACCCGTTCCGCGATGTCGTAGCCGGCGTCGACGTGACGGATGACGCCCATGCCGGGGTCGTTGGTGAGGACGCGGCGGATCTTCTCGCCGGCGAGGGGCGTGCCGTCGGCGACCGTCACCTGGCCGGCGTGGATGGAGCGGCCCATGCCCACGCCGCCGCCGTGGTGGATGGAGACCCAGGAGGCGCCCGATGCCACGTTGACCATCGCGTTCAGCAGGGGCCAGTCGGCGATCGCGTCGGAGCCGTCGAGCATGGCCTCGGTCTCGCGGTACGGGGAGGCGACGGAGCCGCAGTCGAGGTGGTCGCGGCCGATGACCAGCGGGGCCGCCAGCTCGCCGGAGGCCACCATGTCGTTGAAGCGCTCGCCGGCCTTGTCGCGTTCGCCGTAGCCGAGCCAGCAGATGCGGGCCGGGAGGCCCTGGAAGTGGACGCGCTCGCCGGCCAGCTTGATCCAGCGGTGGAGGGACTCGTTCTCCGGGAAGAGGTCGAGGATCGCCTTGTCGGTCTTGTGGATGTCGGAGGCCTCGCCGGACAGGGCGGCCCAGCGGAAGGGGCCCTTGCCCTCGGAGAAGAGGGGGCGAATGTAGGCGGGGACGAAGCCGGGGAAGGCGAACGCCCGCTCGTACCCGGCGAGTTGGGCCTCGCCGCGGATCGAGTTGCCGTAGTCGAAGACCTCGGCGCCGGCGTCCATGAAGCCGACCATCGCCTCGACGTGCTTCGCCATGGACTCACGGGCGCGGGTGGTGAAGCCCGCCGGGTCCTTGGCGGCCTCGTCGGCCATGTCCTCGAAGGCCATGCCCACCGGCAGGTAGGCGAGGGGGTCGTGGGCCGAGGTCTGGTCGGTCACGATGTCGATGGGGGCGCCCTCGGCCAGCATCTGCGGCAGCAGCTCGGCCGCGTTGCCGAGGAGGCCGATGGAGAGCGGGCGGCGAGCGTCGCGGGCCTCGACGGCCAGCTCCAACGCATGGCGCAGGTTGTCGGCCTTGACGTCGAGGTAGCGGTGCTCGATGCGGCGTTCGATGGCACGCGGGTCGACGTCGATACAGATCGCGACGCCGTCGTTCATGGTGACCGCGAGGGGCTGGGCGCCGCCCATGCCGCCGAGGCCGGCGGTGAGGGTGATGGTTCCGGCGAGGGTGCCGTCGAACTTCTTCGCGGCCACGGCGGAGAAGGTCTCGTAGGTGCCCTGGAGGATGCCCTGGGTGCCGATGTAGATCCAGGAACCGGCGGTCATCTGGCCGTACATGGTCAGGCCGAGGGCCTCCAGGCGGCGGAACTCCTCCCAGTTCGCCCAGTCGCCGACGAGGTTGGAGTTGGCGATGAGGACGCGCGGGGCCCACTCGTGGGTCTGCATCACGCCGACGGGGCGGCCGGACTGGACGAGCATCGTCTCGTCCTGCTTGAGGGTGCGCAGCGTGCGGACCATGGCGTCGAAGGAGCGCCAGTCGCGGGCGGCCTTGCCGGTGCCGCCGTAGACGACGAGCTTGTCGGGGTGTTCGGCGACCTCGGGGTCCAGGTTGTTCTGCAGCATCCGCAGGGCGGCTTCCTGCTGCCATCCCAGGGCGCTCAGTTCCGTACCGCGGGGTGCTCGTACGGGGCGGGGTCCTGACATGGTCTGCCTCCTAGCGGACTGCTCTCAGCGGATCTGCGCTACACGTTTTTACTGTTGCTATTCACATCCTGTCTTCGTGAATAGAACTAGTCAATACATGGGGGCGTCTCTGTGGGCAGGCTCTGAGTGTTTGGCCGGATGTACCGACCATGGGCGACGACATGACGGGGGCTCCAGTGAACGACGGAAACCAGGGTCACACGGACGGCACCGATCCCGGCATGGATCTCGGCATCGATCCCGGCGCCGAACACACCGCCCGCCGGGACGACGCCGTCCGGGCCGCCGTGGAGCAGGGGCTGCTGGGGCCCGGTGCCCCCATCGCCGCGCTGCTGGACGTCACCGGTATCCGGGAGTCCGCGGCGGCGCTCCGCGCGGCGTTCGACGCGGTGACGGCGCCCGGGACGCCCGTGCTGCACGCGTTCGCCGTGAAGGCGAGTCCGCTCGTGCCGGTGCTGCGGCTGCTGCACGAGGAGGGCATCGGCGCGGAGGTGGCGAGCCCGGGTGAGCTGGCCCTCGCGCGGGCGGCTGGCGTACGGCCGGAGCGGACGGTGCTGGACGCGCCCGCGAAGACACCGGCGGAGCTGCGGGAGGCGCTGGCGCTGGGGATCGCCGTGAACGCCGACAATCCGCAGGAGCTGGAGCGCATCGACGCGCTCATGCGGTCCGCGACCAGCCACTCCCCGCTCGGGATCCGGGTCAATCCGCAGATCGGCGGCGGGTCGATCGCCGCGCTGTCCACGGCGACGGCGACCTCGAAGTTCGGGGTGGCGCTGCGGGACGAGGGGGCGCGGGAGTGGGTGGTGCGGGCGTTCGCGGAGCGGCCGTGGCTGACCCGGCTGCACGCGCACACCGGGTCGCAGGGCATCCCGCTGTCGCTGCTGGCGCAAGGAGTGGCGGAGACGTACCAGCTGGCGGAGGAGATCAACGCGCGGCTCGGGCGGCCGCAGATCGACACGCTCGACATCGGCGGCGGCCTGGGGGTGAACTTCGGTTCGGACGCGACGACCCCGACCTACGCGCAGTACGCGCGGCTGCTGCGGGAGGCGGTGCCGGGGCTGTTCGACGGGCGGTACGGGCTGGTGACCGAGTTCGGGCGGTCGATGCTGGCCAAGCAGGGCACGGTGGTGGCCCGGGTCGAGTACGCGAAGAGCGCCGGCGGGCGACCGATCGCGATCACGCACGCGGGCGTGCAGGTGGCGACGCGGACGGTGTACGCGCCGCAGTCGTGGCCGCTGCGGATCGCCGCCTACGACGGGAAGGGGCGGCCCAAGTCGGGGGCGGACGTGGTGCAGGACGTCGCCGGGCCCGCGTGCTTCGCGGGGGATCTGCTGGCCGAGGGGCAGGCGCTGCCCTTGCTGGAGCAGGGTGACTACGCGGCGGCGCTGGACACCGGGGCGTACTACTTCGCGGCGCACTACGCCTACAACTCCCTTGCCCGGCCGGGCATTTACGGCTTCGTGCGGGACGGCTCCGGGGGCGTGTCGTTCGCGACGGTGCGCAAGCCGCAGACGGTCGCGGAGATCGTGGCCGAATCCGGCGGGGCGCACGCCGCCGCGCTCACCACCCTGCGGGCGCCCGGGAGCCGTTGACGCACGCCCGTGCGAGCAGGGTTCAACTGACCCATGCAACTCGTGTGAAGACGGGGTCAGTTGACCCACCTTAGTCACTCGGGGGCATGTTCCACCGGAAAATGCCAGATCCATCACCCCTCGGCCACACGGTGCGTAGCTTCGTCGTCACTCAGCCGAACCGCAGGCGGGAGGGGAGCCACGGTGCCCGGAATCGACGAGTGCTTACTGGAGGCCATGCGACTGCCCGGTGCCCGGGGCGCCGCGCTGGTCGACTGGACGAGCGGGCTTGCCCTGGGCGTCGTAGGGGAGTCGCCCGGGGGTGACCAGGAGGCCAGTGCCGCCGAGGCCGCCGAGTTGGCGCGGCTCGCGGCGGAGCACCGGGCGTTCGCGTCCGTCGGGGAGGACGGTGAGACGGCCGACGATCCTCCGCTGGAGGATCTGATCGTCAGCAACCGGGACAGCTATCACGTGCTGCGGTTCGTTCGGACGTCGTTCGACAGCAGTGTGTTCCTGCATCTGTGGCTGACCCGCGCGGAGGGCAACCTCGCGCTGGCCCGGATCCGGCTCGGCGAGATGGCCGGACGGCTGGTGCTGGGATGACCGCGGTCAAGGCCACGCCCACCACCCCGCCGCCCCGGCTGCCCGTGCGGGCCAAGGCAGCGGCCGGCGAACGGGGTTGGGGCGGTGTCTCGCCGATGCTGACCCGGCTCGCCGCCGAGAAGGCCACCGGTGTCCTCGTCCGCGAGCGCGGCAGCCTGCACCTCGTCGACGGCCACGTCGTGCACGCCGAGAGCCCGTCCGCCCCCGGCCTCGACCTCCTCCTCACCGCGCACGGCACCCTGCGCACCGAGGCCTGGGAGGCCGCGGCCAGAGCGACCGACGACCGGCACGCCACGACCCGACTGCTGCTGGACAGCGGCCAGTTGAGCCCCGGCGCGCTGGAACTGTGCCATCTCGGGGCGCTGTACGACGCGGCGTACTTCGTGCTCGCGCCGAGCAGCACCCCGGGCCGGTTCCGCTACGGCGTCACACATCCGCTCGGAGGTGTGCGGCCGGTTCCGGTGGCCGCACTGGAGCGCGAGACGCTGCGCCGCCGCGATCTGCTGCACCGGGTGTGGCCGGACGCGGCGACGGACGGCGCGCCGCTGGTGCGGGCCGACCCCGTCGCGCCCCCGCCGGTCACCGCCCGGCAGGCGGCGGTGCTGGCGCGGGTGGACGGCGTCCGCACGGCGCCGGACATCGCGCGGGCGCTGGGGCGGCGGGCGTACCCCACGCTGCTGGACGTCCGGCGGCTGGTGTCGGCGGGGCTCGTGTCGCCCCGCCCGCCCGCGCCCGCCGCCGCTCCCCTGCCCGACGTCACCGATCCCGACATCACCTTGCTGAAGAGGCTCAGAGATGCGCTGGAGGCCCTTTGAGTGGCAGCGAGCACGCGCCGAGAGGAGAGAGCCGATGGCCTCCGAGGCAGAGATCCTCGATGAACTGCGCCGGTTGAGAGCCCGCGTGCCCCAGCTGACCGGGGCGCTGGCGACGGGCGTCGACGGTCTCGTCCTGGCGCAGGACACCCCGGGCGTCGAGCCGGAGCGGGTGGCCGCGCTCACCGTGACGGCGCTCGGCGTGGCCGTACGGATGGCGGACGCGACCGGGCAGGGCGACTTCCGCGAGCTGATCGTGCGCGGGGTCTACGGCTATGTCGCGACCTACGCGGCGGGCCGCGGCGCCGTGCTGACCGTGCTCGCCCAGGACCGCGTCCACGTCGGCCGGCTGCTGCTGGAGGGCCGCCGCGCGGGGGCCCGGATCGGGGAACTGGTCGACGCCGGCGCGGCGGCCGCGGCAGAGGCCGAAGCCGCCGTAGCCGCCGTGGCCGAAGAGCAGGCCGACCCGGCGCCGCCCGCCAAGGCGCCCCCGAAAACCACCACCGCACGAACGAGAACAGCGCGCGCACCACGCACCACCACAGGCACCAACGCGCGTACCACCACGGAAAGTTGAACGGAACCAAAGGAGCACTGTCATGGCCAACACCGAAACCTCCCTCAAAGAGGCGCTGACCTCCATCGAGGGCGCGACCGGGGTCGCGCTCGTCGACTACACCAGCGGTATGGCGCTCGGCACGATGGGCGGCAGCAAGACCTTCGACCTCGGCGTCGCCGCCGCCGGGAACACCGACGTCGTGCGCTCCAAGCTGCGCACGATGGAACACCTCGGCCTGAAGGGCGAGATCGAGGACATCCTGATCACCCTGTCCAGCCAGTACCACCTGATCCGCCTGCTCAAGGGGCGCGGTGGCAACGGCCTCTTCCTCTACCTGGTGCTGGACGCCGGCCGCGCCAACCTGGCGATGGCCAGGCACCAGTTGAAGAAGATCGAGGCGGACCTGGAGGTCTAGAACCCCGGCTACGCGAAGACGTCGCTGCGGCGGCGCGCCCCGCCCGGGGTCGCGTCGCCCGCGGCGATGCCGGTGGAGCGGTAGCCCTTGACCGGCTTGCCGGCGGGGGCGCCGTCGCGCTTGTCCAGCCAGTCCACGCGGATCCACAGCAGGGCGTCGTCGGCGCGCTCGCGGCGGCCCAGCCAGGCGGCTTTCAGGCGCAGCCCGGTACCGGCACCGGCGAGCAGCATGCCGCCCGCCGCGGGCACGGCGAACCCGCTGGCCAGCGCGAGGGCGAAGGCGAGGACGAGCCACCAGCGGTGGGCGCGGCGCCAGTTCCGGGTGCTCACCGCGCGGTCCTGGAGCACGTCGTGCTTCCCGGCCCGGGCGGCGCCGCGGGCCAGCGCGGTGTAGCGCCTGCGACGCGCGTACGACACCACGAACGCCGCGAGAATGAACAGCGCGGCCCCGGCCATCACCCCGATCCGGCGCCCCGTGACACCGGGCAGCAGCACCCCGACACCCGCCGCCAGCACCCCGAACCACCACATCGGGGCCGCTCCGGCCCGTACGACGACTGCCACTCGGGCCAGCCCCTGGACTCTGCGATCTCCGCGTGCCACGTCCCGCCTCCTGGTCGTGCCGGCACAGTTCTGTCCGGCCGGGAGACTAGTGAGCGAACGTGAGACGAGTCTGAGAAGACACCGGAAGGGACGGGAAGACACCGGAGGAGACAGGCAGACACCGGAGGGGACAGGGTGTCTCACTCCACGAACAGCCCCCGCGCCGCCGCCCGCGCGTCGAACTCCTCCAGCCTCGCCTGCGCGTCCGGCAGGTCGTCGCACATCGCCTCCAGCAGCACCCGGCCCAGCAGCATCGGCGCGCAGGCCGTGTCGAAGGCGAGGCCGGTGCCGACGGCGGCCGGGATCAGCAGGTCGGAGACCTTGGCGACGGGGGCGAACGCCGAGTCCGCGACGGTGACGACGGTCAGGCCCGCCTCCCTCGCGTACGCCAGGGTGTCGACGACCTCGCGCGGGTGCCGGGGCAGCGCGAAGCAGAGCAGGGTGGTGGCGCCGGCCCGGACGGCCGCGTCGATCCGGTCGTGGATCATCGTGCCGCCCTCGTTGAGCAGCCGTACGTCCGGATGGACCTTGGCGGCGAAGTACGCGAAGCCGTACGCCTGGGAGGCCGCCGCGCGCAGGCCGAGGACGGGCAGCGGGCGCGAGGCGGCGAGCAGGCGGCCGGCCTTCGCGACCGGGCGGGGGTCGGCCAGTATCTCGGCGAGGTGCTTCAGGTTCTCGATCTCGGCCTCTACGGCCTGCTGGTACTCGTTGTACGACGCCGTGTCCGGGGCCGACTCCGAGGGCGCGACCTCGCGGAGGTGTTTGCGCAGCGCCGGGTAGCCGTCGAAGCCGAGGGCGACCGCGAAGCGGGTCACGGAGGGCTGGCTGACGCCGGCGAGTTCGGCGAGTTCGACGCTGGAGAGGAACGGCACGTCGGCGGCGCGGCGCACCATGCTGTGCGCGATGCGCCGCTGGGTGGGCGTGAGCCGGTGCCCCTCGAAGAGCGCCTGCAGCCGTGCGGCCGGGCTGTCGGTCACACCCGCGCTCCTGTCCACGGCCGAGTCCACGCCCGCATCAGCGCTCCCCTCCACCATCCCGTCCCCACTCCTGTCCACACTCCTGTCCCCACTCCCGTCCACGCTCATGACGTGCTCCCCCTCCAGATCTCGGTGAACCGGTCCAGCAGTCCCGCCGCCGCCGTCACATCGTCCGTGAGCGGCCGGTCCGCCGTCTCGTCGTCGAGCACCGATTCGGCCAGCTCCAGCGCGCGGCCGACCGGGAGTTCCGGGTCGGGCCGCAGGTCGCGCTGGCGCAACGCCCGTACGGCGGCGACCAGTTCGCAGCCGACGACGAGACGGTACGCGCGGCAGGCGCGCAGTGTCTGACGTGCGGCGAGCGAGGCGAAGCTGGCCTGTTCCTCGACGCCCCGGGAGAGTACAGCGTGGCCGAGCGAGGCGGGAGCCGAGAACGCGCGCAGGTCGCCGAGGGCGGCGGCAGCGGCGTACTCCAGGATCATCACGCCGGAGGAGGCGGCCTCGTTGTCCGCGAGGAACGGCTTGAGGCGGGTGAACGCGGGCTCGTTCAGCGAGGAGAGCCGGGACGTCGACAGCCGGGCGACCTGGGTGAGCGCGAGCCTGAAGTGGTCCAGGGCGAGGACGAGTTGGGCCTGGTAGAAGCCGCCGTGGTGGTAGGCGGTCATGTCCTCGGCGGAGATGAAGGGGTTCTCGGCGGCGGCGTTGATCTCGATCGCGAGCACCGCCTCCAACGCGTCCGCCGCGTCATGCGCGGGCCCATGGATCTGCGGCAGACACCGGAACCCGTACGGGTCCTGAATCCGCCCCAGCGGAGGAGTGGGCCGGTCGGCGGCCCCGATCAACTCCCGCATCCGCCGCGCGACTTCGACCGACCCGCGATGCGGCCGAGCGGCATGCACCGGCGCGGCATACGGCTCGTGCGACCCGTCGACAGCGAGCAGCGAGAGCGCCCCGACGACCTGGGTCGCCCCGATCAGTCCCCGCAACTCGTGCAGCGCGAGAGCGGACTGGCCGAGGGTGAGGGCGTTGCTGCTGATGAGCGCGAGCGCGTCGTTGTTGTCGAGGGGCTGGGGCTCGGGAACGCCCACAAGACCGGGACCGCCGAAGACGCTCCGCCAAGGATGCTCCCCCACCAACGCCAACCCCACCTGTGCCAGCGCCGCGATGTCCCCCGTCCCCACCGACCCGAACTCGTTGACGACCGGATACACGCCGTTCTCCAGCGCCTCGCACAGCGCCGTGACGACCGTGGGCCGTAGTCCCGCACCCCCGGCCAGCAACTGGTTCGCCCGGACCGCGAGCATCGCGCGGACCTCCCGCGCCGGGAGTTCGTCGCCGATCGCGCCCGCGTGGCTGCGGAGGAGCCGCAGGCCGTGTTCGGCGGCCGCCTCCGTGGGTACGTCCTCGTTCCGGTTGGCGCCGACGCCGGTCGAGCGGCCGTAGACGCGGCCGGTCGCGGCGATCTGGCGGGCCGCGTCCCAGGACTCGGTCGCGCGCTTCATCGCGTCGGTGCCGGGGACCGGGCGGGCGTCCCCGTCGGCGAGGCGTACGACGTCGGTGACCCCGAAGCCGACCCCGTCGAGGACGACCAGATCGGTGCCTCCGGACAGCGCCACATCGGGGGCGTCCACGATCTGAGACGACATAAGGTGACGAACTCCCCTCAATCAGGACACTCGATCTTGCCTGCCGGTCATCCGTTACCTCGGATTAACGCGGAGACATTGACAAACTATTCAGACACCGAGAACTCTGCATGACGTTATACAGCCGGGCAAGGGACAACTCATGATCCAGTTCGACGCGGTCCACAAACGCTTCCCCAACGGCACGACAGCAGTTCACGACCTCTCCCTGGAGATGCCGGAAGGCGGGGTCACCGTACTGGTCGGTTCCTCCGGTTGCGGCAAGACGACCACCCTTCGGATGATCAACCGGATGATCGACCCGACCTCGGGCGTCATCAAGGTCGGCGGCAAGGACGTCACCCGGCAGGACGCGGCCGAACTGCGCCGCTCCATCGGGTACGTCATCCAGCAGTCGGGGCTCTTCCCGCACCGCACCGTCCTCGACAACATCGCCACCGTGCCGCTGCTCCTGGGCCACGGACGGAAGAAGGCCAGGGCCCGCGCGGCCGAACTCCTGGAGACCGTCGGGCTCGCCGCCGACGCCGGGAAGCGGTACCCGCACCAGCTCTCCGGCGGCCAGCAGCAGCGCGTCGGCGTGGCCCGCGCGCTCGCCGCCGACCCGCCGGTACTCCTGATGGACGAGCCCTTCGGCGCCGTCGACCCGGTGGTCCGCACTCAGCTCCAGGACGAACTCCTGCGCCTGCAGAAGGAGTTGAACAAGACCATCGTCTTCGTCACGCACGACATCGACGAAGCCGTACGGCTCGGCGACCGCATCGCGATCTTCCGCACCGGCGGCCACCTCGTCCAGTGCGCGGCCCCCGCCGAACTCCTCGCCCGCCCGGCCGACGACTTCGTCGCCGACTTCCTCGGCGCCGAGCGCGGCCTCAAGCTGCTCTCGCTGACCACCCTCGCCGAGGTCCCGCAGGGCCCGGCCCCCGAGGGCGGCACCTGGACCCTGGTCGTGGACGAGGCCCGCAAGCCCCTCCACTGGGCGGCGAAGGATGCCGAGATACCCGTACGACCCCTGACGGACGGCGACTCCCTCCTCGCCGCCCTCAACGAGTCCGTCGCCTCCCCGAACGGCCTGATCGCCCGCGTCGACGCGGCCGGCGTCCTCACCGGCGTCTCCTCCCGCGACGACATCCACACCCACGCGGGCCAGGCCCACGCGGAAGCGCGGACGCACACGGAGACCGAGGCGGCCGCCGCATGACCATCGACTGGTCGTGGATAGGCGACCACACCGACGACCTCACCAGCCTCACGTTCTCGCACCTCCAGGCCGCGATGACCGCCGTCCTCCTCGGCCTGCTGATCTCGCTCCCGCTGGCGGTCGTGGCCCACCGCGTCCGGCCGCTCCGGGGCTTCCTGCTCGGCCTGTCGAACGTGCTGTTCACGATCCCGTCGATCGCGATCTTCGTCCTCCTGCTCCCGATCAGCGGCCTCACCCGCACCACCACCGTGATCGGCCTGACGGTCTACACGCTGGTCGTGCTGCTGCGGAACACGGTCGAGGGCCTCGACTCGGTCCCCGCGAAGACGAAAGAAGCCGCGAAGGCGATGGGCACGCGCCCCCTGCGCACGCTCCTCACCGTCGAACTCCCCCTCGCACTCCCGGTGATCATGGCCGGCGTCCGCATCGCCACCGTCATGTCGATCTCGCTCGTCTCGGTCGCGACCTACATCGGCGACGGCGGCCTCGGCCAGCTCTTCACCGACGGCTTCCAGCGCGACTTCCCGACGCCGGTCGTCGTCGGCGTCGTCCTGACCCTGCTGCTGGCCGTGGTCGCGGACGGGGCCCTGGTCGCCCTCCAGTACGTACTGACCCCCTGGAAGAGGCGGCGAGCCTGATGTTCGAACTCTTCAAGAACCTCGGCAAGTGGCTGACCAGCGGCTCCCAGTGGGCCGGCACGGACGGCATCGCCCACCGCCTCGCCGAGCACCTCCAGTACTCACTCCTGGCGACCCTCATCGCGGCCGTGATCGGCCTCCCGCTGGGCCTGCTGATCGGCCACACCGGCAAGGGCGCGTTCCTCGCCATCAACCTCGCCTCCTTCGGCCGCGCCCTGCCGACCGTCGGCCTGGTCGTCCTGGTCTTCCTCGCGAGCGGCCTGTCGATGTGGCCGGTGTACATCGCGCTGGTCGCCCTCGCGGTCCCGTCCATCGTCACGAACACCTACGCCGGGATGACGGCCGTGGACCCGGACGTGAAGGACGCGGCACGCGGGCAGGGCATGCGCGGCCACCAAGTCCTCTTCCAGGTCGAGTTGCCCCTCGCGCTCCCCCTGATCATGACCGGCCTTCGGCTCGCGCTCATCCAGGTGGTCTCCACGGCCACCGTCGCCGCGTACGTCTCCTTCGGGGGCCTCGGCCGCTACGTCTTCGACGGACTCGCCCAGCGCGACCTCGTGCAGGTGCTCGGCGGGGCGGTGCTCGTCGCCGTCGTGGCCATCGTCCTGGACCTCGGCCTGTCCGCCCTGCAGCGCTTCCTCTTCCGCCACCGCACGGCGGCGCTTCGCTGACTGTGCCGTCTATCGTCTGCGGCTTCGTCGTGGCTGGTCGCGCTCGCGCGGCGGTAGCCGCAAATCGATACAGTCCCGCCCCCCTTCGGGGCGCGCCGAACCTGAAGGAACCCGAAATGAATCGTCGTACCCTCCTCGGCGCCCTCGCCGGAACAGCCGTCGCCGTCCCCGTCCTCTCCGCCTGTTCGAGCGGCGTCACCTCGCTGGACGGCGGGGGCTCCGCCGGCGGTGGCAGCGCCTCCAGCAAGAACGGCGTCACCGTCGGCACCGCCAACTTCACCGAGAACCAGGTCCTCGGCTACCTCTACGCCGCCGCCCTCGAAGCGGCCGGCGTGAAGGTCAAGGTCCGCCCCAACCTCGGCACCCGCGAGATCGTCTTCCCCGCCCTCAAGAGCGGCGACATCGACCTCCTCCCCGAGTACCAGGGCTCCCTGCTCACCTACCTCCAGCCCAAGTCCAAGGTCGCGGAGGCGGGCGAGATGCAGAACGCCCTCACCCTCGCCCTCCCCTCCGGCCTCCAGGTCCTGCCCTACGGCATCGCCGAGGACGCGGACTGCTTCGTCGTCACCCGCGCGACCGCCAGGAAGTACGGCCTCACCTCACTGGCCGACCTGGCGAAGCACAACGGCAGGCTGACCCTCGGCGCCTCCGCCGAGGTGAAGACCCGTCAGGTGGGCGTCGTAGGACTGAAGGACGTCTACGGCGTGGAGTTCAAGGAGTTCAAGTCCCTTGATTCCGACGGGCCGTTGGTGAAGGGCGCGCTGAAGAAGGGCGATGTGGACGTGGCGAACCTGTTCACCACCGACACCGACATCAAGGCCAACGACTGGGTCGTCCTGACCGACCCCAAGACCCTGATCCCCAGTCAGCACATCGTCCCGCTGATCGCCGACCGCGTGGCCGACCCCACCGTCCGCAAGGCGCTCGCGCGGCTCGGCAACCTGCTCACCACGGCCCAACTCACCGAGCTGAACCGCCAGGTGGACAAGGACAAGAAGGACCCGGAGGACGTGGCGAACACGTACGCGAAGCAGCACGGCATCACGAAGTAATGACCGGTCGATGATCTGACGAGGAATCAGCCAAGTGTCGGCAATGTCCGGCAAACGGCAACTCAGGGTCACTGATCGCATGCGTAGGGTGATTGTGCGCTACAAGCACAACGTGCTCTCCCGGCACACCACCTGAGGAAACGCATGGCCTCGAACCGCAGGGCCTTTCTGACGGCCACCGCCGTCGGCGCGCTGGCCGCCACTCCTACGACCGCCACCGCCGCCGTCGGCCCACCGCCCCACCCGGCCACCGCCCCCGCCGCGCTCGCCGAACTCCTGGACGGCAACCGCCGCTACGCCACCGACCGCTCCCGCCACCCGGACGAGAGCCGCCGGCTCCGTCACCAACTGGCCACCGCACAGCACCCGTTCGCGGTGATCGTCGGCTGCATCGACTCCCGGGTGCCGCCGGAGCTGGTCTTCGACCAGGGCCTCGGCGACCTGTTGTGCATAAGGACGGCCGGCGAGGTCCTGGACGAGGCGGTGCTCGCGTCCATCCAGTACGGGGTGGAGGAACTGCGCATCCCGCTGGTGCTGGTGCTCGGCCACGAGCGCTGCGGCGCGGTGGCCGCGACCCTCGCGCACCTGGAGACCGGCGCCCCCGTCCCCGGCCATCTCGCCCTCCTGGTCGACGAGATCAGCCCGGCCGCGCGCCGCACCCGCGCCCTGCCCGGCGACTGGGCCGAGCACACCATGCGGGCCCACACGGCCTGGGTCCGGGACGCGATCCGCGCCGACCCCGCCTTCACCTCCGCGCAGGTCGTCGCGGCCCGCTTCGACCTCGACACGGGGCTCGTGTCGCTACTGCCGTAGACCCAACTCCCCACGGCGACAAGCCTGTTGGGCCACTCGCAACTCTCCGCTCCCCCACGCTCCTGACGCGAAGAAGCTCATGAACATGAACGGCGTGCTCTCCGTCCTGCCCTCCCCCGCCGACTTCCGCACCATGACCCGTTCCCCGCGCCGCGATCTGCTGTGCGGCCTCACGGTCGCCGTCGTAGCACTCCCCCTGGCCCTCGGTTTCGGGGTCACGTCCGGTCTCGGCGCCGCCTCCGGCCTGATCACCGCGATCGTCGCGGGCTCGCTCGCCGCGCTGTTCGGCGGCTCCGCGCGCCAGGTCAGCGGGCCGACCGGCGCGATGACCGTGGTCCTCGTCCCGATCGTCCACGAGTACGGCGCGAACGGCGTCCTGACGGTCGGTCTGATCTCCGGCTTCATGCTCCTCGTGCTCGCGTTCGCCCGCGCGGGTGCGGCGATGGCGTACGTCCCCGCACCCGTGATCGCCGGTTTCACCATCGGCATCGCGTGTGTGATCGGGCTCCAGCAGGTGCCGTCGGCGCTGGGGGTGCCCACCCCGAGCGGTGACCAGGTCGCGGTGGTCGCGGCCCGGGCGGCGGCGGAGTTCGACGCGACCCCGCACTGGGCCGCCCTCCTGCTCGCCCTCGGCTCGGCCGCGCTGATGCTGGCCGGGGCACGCTGGAAGCCGACAGTTCCCTTCTCCCTGGCGGCAGTTGCGGTGGCGACGGTCGTCTCGGAGGCGTTGCACCTGCACGTCACCCGCCTGGGCACCCTTCCGGCCTCGATCCCGGCCCCGTCCCTCGCCTTCCTGGACGTCTCCCGGGTCCCCACCCTCCTCCTCCCCGCAGCGGCGGTAGCGGCGTTGGCCGCCCTGGAGTCCCTCCTGTCGGCCTCCGTCGCGGACGCGATGCGCCCCGGCGAGCGCCACGACCCCGGCAAGGAACTCTTCGGCCAGGGCATCGCCAACCTCGCCGCCCCGCTCTTCGGCGGCGTCCCGGCGACCGGCGCCATCGCCCGCACCGCGGTCAACGTCCGCACCGGCGCCACCTCCCGGCTGGCCGCGCTCGCGCACGCCGTGATCCTCGCCGGGATCGTCGCGGTCGCGGCGCCGCTGGTGGGCCGTATCCCGCTGGCCGCGCTGGCCGGAGTGCTGCTCGCGACGGCGATCCGCATGGTGGAGACGGACGCGGTCCGCGCGATGGCCCGCTCGACGCACGGCGACGCCCTGGTCCTGGTCCTCACCGCGGCCGGCACCCTCGCCCTCGACCTGGTGCGCGCGGTGCTCATCGGCCTCGGTGTCTCGGTCCTGCTCGCCCTGCGCGCGGCGATGCGCGGCACCCGCCTGACCCCGGCCACGACCGACGAACTCCCGGGCGCGGCAGGCACGGTGACGTACCGCTTCGACGGCCCGCTCCTCTTCGCCGCCGCCCACCGCTTCCGCCGCAGCCTCGCCGACGTCCAGGACGTGACGGCCGTAGACCTACGGCTGTCAGGGCTGACGGCGGTCGACGCGACGGGTGCGCTCGCGCTGAAGGACGCGGTGGGCGAGCTGCGCGACCGGGGTATCGAGGTCAGCATCACGGGCGTCGAGCACGGTCATCGCCGGGTGCTGGAGTCACTCGGGGTGCTCCCGGTGAACCCGACGTCCAACAGGGGGGCTATCCCCAGTGCAGCGGGCGCGGCGGCTCCCTAATCTGAGTCGCATGACGGGAATGGATGCGAACGACGTCGAACTCAAGAAGGAACTCAACGCCACCCTGCAGGCGCGCAGGGAACTGGGCGACGAGTACGAGTCGGCGCTGGTCGACTCGTTCCTGGAGAAGGTCGACCAGCGGATCGACGGCGCGGTGGAGCGCCGGGTGCGCCGGCAGATGGCCGAGCAGCAGATGGTGGTCGCGCGCGGCTCGCGCGGACCGAAGGCCACCGACTCCTGGGGCGAACGCTTCGGCTTCGGCATCGTCTCGATGGTCCTGGCGATCCCGCTGTCCGCGATCGGCGGCGGCATCGCCCACCTCCCCGGCCTGCTGGTGGCCTGGGCCGGCATCGTCGGCGTCAACGCCGTCCAGGCCGCCCGCACCACCCCGGGGCTCTTCGGCGGCCGACGCGCGAAGTCCTCCCAGTCCGCGGACGACGCGTGGGAGGACTGACCGTCCCGGTCACGCCTGGCGGGTCGGCAGCACCACGATCTGCCGCAGGTTGACGTGCCGGGCGCGGCTCGCCGCGTAGGCCACGACGTCGGCGACCTCCTCGGCGGACAGTCCGCCCAACGCCCCGAACAGCTGGTCCAGTTGGGCGCTCAGCTCGGCGCTGCCGACGTGCGTCCCCAGTTCGGTGTCGGTCAGCATCCAGCCCGAGGAAGTGGGGCTGCCCTCGCACGGGCGCCGTCGCGTCCCCGGGCTGCGCCGCGAGGAGGTGGCGCAGCTGGCCGGGGTGAGCGTCGACTACTACATCCGGCTCGAACAGGGCCGCGGGCCTGGGGGCCCCTCCCGGACGAAGTCTGGGGGAGTCTCGGACGCGGTGCTCGCCTCGATCGCCCGCGTCCTGCGCCTGGACGACACGGAACACGCCTACCTGCGTACGGTGGCCCGCCCCCAGCGCGGGAAGAAGGACCGGACGCCCGCGCCCGGGGTCCGCCCCGGTGTCCAGGTGCTGCTGGACGGCATGGACCGCATGCCGGCGTTCGTGCTCGGCCCGCGGATGGACGTGCTGGCGTGGAACACGCTCGCCGACGCCCTGAGCGGCTTCAGCCGCATGCCCCCGGCCGTGCGCAACATCCCGCGCCATGTGTTCCTCGACCCGGCCTCGCGCGACCTCTACCCCGACTGGACCGCGGTCGCCGCCCAGGCCGTCGCCAACCTGCGGGTGACCTCGGGCCGCGACGGGGACGACCCGAAGCTGAGCGCACTGGTCGGCGAACTCTCCCTCCAGAGCGAGGACTTCCGCCGCCTGTGGGCCGACCACGAGGTCAAGGAGTGCGCCTACGGCGTGAAGCGCGTCCGGCACCCGGTCGCGGGCCTGCTGACGCTGCCGTACGAAACACTCGCGGTACCGGGGGAGTTGGCGCAGACGATCGTCGTCTACACACCGGAGCCGGGTTCGGAGACGGCGGAACGCCTTGCGCTGCTGGGGAGTTGGGCCACGACAGGGCCTACCGGGCCGTAGAAGAGTACGAGGCCGGAAAAAGCTGTGCGCGGGGACCGCCGCACCCCCCGTTGCCGGGAGGGCGGGACGACGGCGGTCCCCGCGAGGGACGCGTGCCGGGTCAGGGCCGGGCGTGCGCGTCCTAGGCGTCGGTGGAGGTCCGGGAGCCGCTCCGGAGGTCCGTGACGCCGTTTTTGTGTCGGCGAGGCGGGGAGCCGCTCCCGCCCTGCCGACATCCACTAATCTGCCCGACGCTTGTTAAGCGTGTGCTGCGTGGACGTGACGCCCTCGTACCACTTCCGCGAAGTCCACCGTTTCGGTGGGCAACCGCAAAGTCGCCGTCGGCACGGCCCGTTCACCGGACGTTTCCTACTGCTTCCCGCCCTTGGCGAGGAAGGACAGCAGGTCCTGCCGGCTGATGACACCGGTCGGCTTGCCCTCGACCAGGACGATCGCGGCGTCGGCGGCGCCGAGCACGGTCATCAGGTCGCCCACCGGCTCACCGGAGCCGACCTGCGGCAGCGGGGCCGACATGTGCTTCTCCAGCGGGTCGGTCAGCGAGGCGCGCTGGGTGAACAGGGCGTCCAGCAGCTCCCGTTCGACGACCGAGCCGACGACCTCCGCCGCCATGACGTCCGGGTGACCGGCGCCCGGCTTCACGATCGGCATCTGCGAGACGCCGTACTCGCGCAGCACCTCGATGGCCTCGCCGACCGATTCCTCCGGGTGCATGTGCACGAGGGACGGGATGGCGCCGTGCACCTTGTCGTTGAGGACGTCGGCGACGCGGGCGCTGGGACCCTCGTCCTCCAGGAAGCCGTAGTCGGCCATCCACTCGTCGTTGAAGATCTTCGAGAGGTACCCACGCCCGCTGTCGGGGAGGAGGACGACCACGACGTCGTCGGGGCCGAGCCGCTCGGCGACCCGCAGCGCGGCCACGACGGCCATGCCACAGGAGCCACCGACGAGCAGCCCCTCCTCCTTGGCCAGCCGGCGGGTCATCTGGAAGGAGTCCTTGTCGGACACGGCGACGATCTCGTCCGCGACGGTCCGGTCGTAGGCGGTCGGCCAGAAGTCCTCACCGACACCCTCGACGAGATACGGCCGCCCGGACCCGCCGGAGTAGACGGACCCCTCGGGGTCGGCGCCGACGACCTGCACCCGGCCCTCGCTGGCGTCCTTCAGGTACCGCCCGGTGCCGGAGATGGTCCCGCCGGTCCCCACGCCCGCGACGAAGTGGGTGATCTTCCCCTCGGTCTGCTGCCACAGCTCGGGGCCGGTCGAGTGGTAGTGGGAGAGGGGGTTGTTGGGGTTGGAGTACTGGTCCGGCTTCCAGGCGCCCGGCGTCTCACGGACCAGGCGGTCGGAGACGTTGTAGTACGAGTCCGGGTGCTCGGGGTCCACCGCGGTCGGGCAGACGACCACTTCGGCGCCGTACGCGCGCAGCACGTTGATCTTGTCGGTGGACACCTTGTCGGGGCACACGAAGATGCAGTGGTACCCCTTCTGCTGGGCGACGATGGCCAGGCCGACGCCGGTGTTGCCGCTGGTCGGCTCGACGATGGTGCCGCCGGGCTGAAGCTCCCCGCTCTTCTCGGCCGCCTCGATCATGCGCAGCGCGATGCGGTCCTTCACGGATCCGCCGGGGTTGAAGTACTCCACCTTGGCCAGAACGGTCGCCTGGATGCCCGCGGTCACGCTGTTGAGCCTCAGCAGCGGGGTGTTGCCGACGAGGCTGATCATCGAGTCGTGGAATTGCACCGTTGTCTCCGGTTGCTGCAAAGAAGTGTCGTGAATGGTCCTGTCAGCGTAAGGCCCCGAAATGACGTTCACCGCCCGTTGAGATTGGACGACGTGCTGTTCGGGGCAAGGAGTGGATGACGGCTACGAGGAGGTGGCGGCGACGTATGACGAGGATGTCGAGGGCGCGGGTGGCCCGGCGGATCGCGGCCGGTGCGGCGTACGGCGGTGGCGGGGTCGGACTGGTGGGCGCGGCGGCGATCGGGCTGGTGCTGGCCGAGGTCCGCTTCGTGAAACGGCATGTGGGCAACGACCATGCGCCGGGCAGCAACCATGTGCCGAGCGCCGACGGCCGGTACGGACATGTCTACGACACCCCGGGTGAACCCCCGATCCGGCTGACCATGCTCGGCGACTCCACGGCGGCCGGGCAGGGCGTGCACCGGGCGGCCCAGACCCCGGGCGCGCTGCTGGCGTCCGGGCTCGCGGCGGTCTCGGAACGCCCGGTCGAGCTGCACAACGTGGCCCTCCCGGGCGCCCAGTCCGACGACCTGGACCGCCAGGTGGCGCTCGCCCTCGCGGACACCACCCGGGTGCCCGACGTCTGCGTGATCATGATCGGCGCGAACGACGTCACCCACCGCATGCACCCGACCCGCTCGGTCCGCCACCTCTCGGCGACGGTACGACGGCTGCGCACGGCCGGTGCCGAGGTGGTCGTCGGCACCTGCCCCGACCTCGGGACGGTGGAGCAGGTCCAGCAGCCGTTGCGCTGGCTGGCCCGCCGGGCGTCCAGACAGCTGGCGGCGGCCCAGACGATCGGCACGGTCGAGCAGGGCGGCCGTACGGTGTCGCTGGGCGACCTGCTGGGCCCCGAGTTCGCGGCGAACCCCCGCGAGCTGTTCGGCCCGGACAACTTCCACCCCTCGGCGGAGGGCTACGCGACGGCGGCGATGGCGATCCTGCCGACCGTCTGCGCCGCCCTGGGCCTCTGGCCGGCGGAAGAGGACCGTCCGGACGCGTCCCGCCGTGAGGGCTTCCTGCCGGTCGCGCGGGCTGCCGCGGAGGCGGCTTCGGAGGCGGGCACGGAGGTCACGGCGGCGATGCCGACGGGGCCGCGGGGGCCGTGGGCGCTGCTGAAGCGGCGGAAGAGGAGGCGGGTACCGGAGCCGGAGGCGGCGACCCCCTCCAGCCCGTCCGGCGTTTGAACCCGAGGCGGCACCTTCCAGCCCGTCCGGCGTTTGAGGACGAGGCCCTTCGGGCCGACGGGGGGTCTGGGGGCGCAGCCCCCAGGGACGCCCGCCCCCACCGACCCGCACCACTCGCCCGCCCAACCGCCAGAGGCCCAAGCAAGCGCTTAGAAACTGCGGCCAGAGTCACACCGCGATCCCCGTGACCTGTGCCATACGTACGGGTAACTTCCCAAGAAGCCCCGCACATCACCGTACGTACGCCAATGGAGCCGTGATGCCCGAAGCCGTCATCGTCTCGACCGCCCGCTCCCCCATCGGCCGCGCCTTCAAGGGCTCCCTCAAGGACCTGCGCCCCGACGACCTCACCGCCACGATCATCGAGGCCGCCCTCGCGAAGGTCCCCGAGCTGGACCCGAAGCTCATCGAGGACCTGATGCTCGGCTGCGGCCTCCCCGGCGGCGAGCAGGGCAGCAACCTCGGCCGGATCGTCGCCGTACAGATGGGCATGGACCACCTGCCGGGCTGCACGATCACCCGTTACTGTTCCTCGTCCCTCCAGACCAGCCGCATGGCCCTGCACGCCATCAAGGCCGGCGAGGGCGACGTCTTCATCTCGGCCGGCGTCGAGATGGTGTCCCGGTTCGTGAAGGGCAACTCCGACAGCCTCCCGGACACGCACAACCCGGTCTTCGCGGAGGCCGAGGCCCGTACCGCCGAGGTCGCCGCGAGCGAGGGCGCGAGCTGGCACGACCCGCGTGAGGACGGCCTGCTCCCCGACCCGTACATCGCGATGGGCCAGACCGCGGAGAATCTCGCCCGGATCAAGGGCGTCACCCGCCAGGACATGGACGAGTTCGGCGTCCGCTCGCAGAACCTCGCCGAGGAAGCCATCAAGAACGGCTTCTGGGAGCGCGAGATCACCCCGGTCACGCTGCCCGACGGCACGGTCGTGTCGAAGGACGACGGCCCGCGCGCCGGCGTCACCCTGGAGGGCGTCTCCGGCCTCAAGCCGGTGTTCCGCCCCGACGGCCTGGTCACGGCCGGCAACTGCTGCCCGCTGAACGACGGCGCCGCGGCGGTGGTCATCATGAGCGACACGAAGGCCCGCGAGCTCGGCCTCACGCCCCTCGCCCGGATCGTGTCGACCGGCGTCTCCGGTCTCTCCCCCGAGATCATGGGCCTCGGCCCGGTCGAGGCGTCCAAGCAGGCGCTCGGCCGCGCCGGTCTCACCGTCGACGACATCGACCTGTTCGAGATCAACGAGGCGTTCGCCGCCCAGGTGATCCCGTCCTACCGCGACCTGAACATCCCGCTGGAGAAGCTGAACGTGAACGGCGGCGCGATCGCCGTCGGCCACCCCTTCGGCATGACCGGCGCCCGCATCACCGGCACGCTGATCAACTCCCTCCAGTTCCACGACAAGCAGTTCGGTCTGGAGACGATGTGCGTCGGCGGCGGCCAGGGCATGGCGATGGTCATCGAGCGCCTCAGCTGACCAACTCCCCGTAATCGCGCGGGAACTTTGCGTCACCTCTTGGCCCGGAACCCAGTAACCACCTGGGTTCCGGGCCGATTTGTGATCCAATCTCCCCCAGGATGTGACCTATCTCCCTTCGGAGAGGGATTTTCCCAGGTCAGGACCGTTTCACCACCAAACATCGGGCCCAAAGTCCTGCCCGTTTCGTGACGTTACGCACTGACAGCTGGTTAGTCCGCCCTTCAAGCTGATGTAGGAAGTCGGGGGTCGACTTTGAACCGGGAGTACGTCAGTGAGCGCCATGCCGATCGCTTTGCTGCTCACCACGGCCGCCACAGGCGCCGTGGGCGTCGCCGTCCTGCGCACCCTTTTGGTGCTCCGTCGACAGGTGGCGGACCTGCACACCGAACTGGCCGAGGGCCGGGCCGCCGCCGTACGGGCGCTCGTGCCCGCCGCCCGCAGCCACACCGACGCGGATGAGATACGCGCCGCCGTGGCCGAGGCGCTGGCCGAGGAGCGGGAGCGGGAACTGGCCGAGGCACGGGCCTTCTGGGCCGCCCAGGAGTCCCGCGACACCGAGGTGCCGACCCTGCTGGGTCTGCCCGACAGCGAGCTGTTCCTGCCCCGCCAGAGCGACTTCGTGGGCCTCGAACCGCTGGAGCCGGTCACCGAGCTGTCCGCGGACGCCGACGAGTTCGCCGGCGAGTCCCCCGAACTGGCCGCGGCCCGCCGCCGCCACCCGTCCCACCCGGACTTCGTCCCGGCCCAGTCACCCGTGGCCAACGACCACGAACGCACGGTGGCGACGCTGGAGGAGCTGGCCGAGTCCGCCGTAGAACTGGCCGACGTCCGCCCCGGCCCCCTGGGCACCCTCGATGTCTACGTCTTCGCCGACGGCACCACCCTCTGCATGACCCCGGGCCACCGCGAAACCGCCGAACGCCTCGCAGCGGCCCTCCACGCCGGCGAAACCCCGTTCCTCCTGGGCGGCTCGGGAGTATCGGGCGCCTACACGTTGACGTTCGCGTGCGGCGAGGAAAACGTCTACATCCTGGCGGACAGGGTCATAGCGTCGCTTTGATCGTCGAGTGCGGGCCCGGTGGTGGCTGGTCGCGCAGTTCCCCGCGCCCCTAAAAGAACACGGCGAGCGTACGTTTTTAGGGGCGCGACAGACCGCAAGCCACAAACGGCGAGCCGGCGGTTTTCAGGGGCGCGGGACTGTGCCCAATCTGCGGCTCCGCCGCGCGGGCGCGACCAACCACGACGGCGAGCCGGCGGTTTTTAGGGACGCGGGACTGTGCCCAATCTGCGGCTCCGCCGCGCGGGCGCGACCAACCACGACGCACCGCAAGCCGCCAACGCACCTCAGACCCCCGCCCTCTTCTGCGCCTCCGCGACCAACCCGAGCGCCTCGTCGACTTCGGCGTCATTGACCAGCACGAGCGCGAAGTCATGCACAGCCACGGTGATTTGGTCGGCGGCGGCAAACATCCCCGCGTCGGGCATCTCCCGAGGCTCCACCCCGGGCTCCTCCACCAACTGCGCCCGCCGAGTCATTTCCCTGGCCAGCGCCAGCGCCTCCGCGGCAGCGCCCCGTTGCAATCGACTCTGCGGCGCAGCCCTGAGCCGGTCCGCAAAGTGATCCACCGCTTGAGTCAACCGCGTCGTATCCACCACGCCGCGAGACTACGCGCCGTACCGGGACTGTTGCCAACGGGCGAACGCTCAGGCACGGTGACCTGAAGGACCGGCTTACACCCCATGCGTCCGGAGGCGCCGATGTCCCAAGTGTTCTCCCAGGAGACCCACCGCAACATGCTCGCCCGCATCCCCCACTGCACCGGTCGTGAAGTGTCCGACTGGCTGCGCACCGTCGACGAAGGCCCCGCCCTCTTCCGCTTCGAGGAGAAGGTCAGCTGGCTCCGCGCCGAGCACGACCTCGCGTACGGCCACGCCAAGGCGATCATTCACGAGTACGACCTGAGGAGGGCCGCGCGCAAACTGCTCTAGGCGCGCACCACGGACATGACGAAGGGCCCCGGGAACGAACCCGGGGCCCTTTCGCGCGAACAGGCGCGACTACACCTGACCTACCCGCTCCGCTAGTTGTTGCTGTTGAGGATCGAGAGGAGTCGCAGGAACTCCATGTAGATCCACACCAGCGTCAGCGTGAGCCCGAAGGCCGCGAGCCAGGCCTCTTCCTTGGGCGCGCCGTAGGCGATCCCGTCCTCGACCTGCTTGAAGTCGAGGGCGAGGAAGCACGCGCCGAGGATGATGCCGACGACGCCGAAGAAGATGCCGAGCGGGCCGGTGCGGAAGCCGAGGCCGTCACCGCCGCCGAACACCGAGAACAGCAGGTTCACGACCATCAGCAGCACGAAGCCGAGCGCGGCCGCCATCACGAAGCCGTAGAAACGGCGGTTCACGCGGATCCAGCCCGCGCGGTACGCGATGAGCACGCCGGCGAAGACCGCCATCGTGCCGATCACGGCCTGCATGGCCGCGCCGCTCGCGATGCGGTTGTCGACGACGCTGGAGACGACGCCGAGGAAGACGCCTTCCAGTGCGGCGTACGACAGGATCAGCGCCGGGACGGGCTTGCGCTTGAAGGACTGGACGAACGCCAGGACCATCGCGACCAGCGCGGCGCCGATCCCGATGCCGTACGAACGGCCGATGTTGGCGTCGTCGACCGGGAGCAGCGCCCAGGCGAGCGCGGCCGTCACGATCAGCGTGCCGAGGGTGGTGCCGGTGCGCAGGACGACGTCGTCCATGGTCATCCGGCCGGTGGTGGCCGGGGCCTGCGGCGGTGCACCCTGCTGAAGGTCCTGCTGGGCGTACGGGTTCTGCGCGTACGGGTTACCGCCCGCGTAGGGGCTGCCCTGCGTGCCCACGGCGGGGCCCCCGGCCTGCGGCGCGGTGTTGAAGCCCGCGTAGCCGTTGTCGCGGCTGAACCCCCGTCGCGAGAAGACCGGGTTTCTGCTCCTCATTTCACTCCTCCATGGCCGCCTCGCGCGGCCTTGGGCTCAAGAGTAATAGGTAGGCAAAGGATTGACCCTACCTCTTGGGGAGGATCTTCCCCTCGTCCTGACAAGGTACGCGGTGGATCGCACGCCGTGCGAACACTGGTACCAAGCCGTGACGCCCCTCTTAGAGCCCCCTTATCCCTGTTCATCGAGAGGGAACCCGGTGTACGCCTCGGCAAGATCCGTCTCGGCCGCCCGCGAGGTCGCGATCCGCTCCAGCCGGGCCAGCTGGAGCCGCCCCTCGAAGGCCGTCGCGTCGGGCGCGCGGTGCAGGAGGCTCGTCATGTCGTAGGAGAACCGCTCGGCCTGCCACACCCGCCGCAGACAGGTGGCGGAGTACCCGTCGAGCCGCTCGTCGCTCCCCGTCTCCTTCTGGTACGTCAGCGCCCTCGCGAAGGTGACGACGTCGCCGACGGCGAGGTTGAGCCCCTTGGCGCCGGTCGGCGGCACGATGTGCGCGGCGTCACCGGCGAGGAAGAGCCGCCCGTACCGCATGGGCTCGTGGACGTACGACCGCATGGGGGTGACGGACTTCTGGGTGATGGGGCCGCGCTCCAGCCGCCACCCGTCCTCGGTCTCGAACCGTCGCTCCAGTTCCCCCCAGATGTCGTCGTCGCTCCACTTCTCGGCGTCCGCGCCCTCCTCCACCTGGAGGTAGAGACGGGAGACCGACGGGGAGCGCATGGAGAGGAGGGCGAAGCCGCGCTCGTGGCGGGCGTAGACCAGCTCGTCGTGGGAGGGCGCGACGTCGGCGAGGATGCCGAGCCAGGCGTAGGGGTACGACCGTTCGAAGACGCGGGTGAGTTCCGCGGGGATCGCGTTGCGGGCGACGCCCCAGAAGCCGTCGCACCCGACGACGTAGTCGCAGTCGAGGACGTCCTCGCGGCCTTGGTGCCGGAAGCGAATACGCGGGTCGCCGGTGTCCGCCCCCGCCACCTCCAGCGCCTCCGCCTCGAACAACAGCGGCCCGCCGTCGGCGAGTTGAAGGGCGATCAGGTCCTTGCACACCTCGGTCTGCGCGTAGACGGTGACGCTACGGCCGCCGGTGAGGGCCGGGAAGTCGACCCGGTGCCGCTTCCGGTCGAACCGCAGCTCGATCCCGTCGTGCCGCAGCCCCTCCCGGTCCATCCGCTCGCCGGCACCGGCCGCCCTCAGCACGTCGACCGTGCCCTGCTCCAGGATCCCGGCCCGCTGCCGGTGCTCGACGTACTCCCGGTCCCGGCTCTCCAGCACGACCGAGTCGATCCCGGCGTTGTGCAGCAGCCGGGCGAGGAGGAGCCCGGCGGGGCCGGCTCCGATGATGCCGACGGTGGTACGCATCGGGGGTTCCCTTCGGGAGTGAGCCGTTCGGTGGCGGTCGTTCCGGTTCGATCGCTTGCTCTGCTTCGATCGCTTGCTCTGGCTTGATCGCTTGCTCTGGCTTGATCGCTTGCTCTGACCTGGTCGGTGTTCGTCTGGTGAAATTCTCTTCACCTCATCGGTACGACTCAAGTCTCCGACCGCACGGGTCACCTGTCAACGGCCGGGAAGGGGGTGGCGAGGGCCGCCGAGGGGACGCTGTGGCAACTCACCGTTGCCATGCGTCACGCCGAGTAACTGCGATGGTGCCCGGAGCCGGACTTGAACCGGCACGCCCGCGAAGGGGCAGCGAGGTTTAAGCTCGCCGTGTCTGCATTCCACCATCCGGGCAGGCCGTGGGCTCCGCATCGAGGTCACGAGCCTATCGGGACGCGCGTCCCCAACAGCGGGCAGGCGGACCGATGTTGTCTTATTTTATTGATGTCTGAGGGTGCATCAGACCACGGAATGCGCCATCAGCACTTGCCAACAGCCTTGCGTGCGATCTGGGGCCTCGTATGCGGAATGACGGAATTTCACCGCCCGAACGAGGGTGCTCCACCGGTTCTTGACGTGATCGTTCACAGAGGTGGGCCCAGGTGCCGTCTCAGGGGCCGTCTCGGGGGCCGTCTCGGGGGTGGTCCTCATCCCCAGGTATGACAGCGCTGAGCGCAGTCCGACTGAAGGCTGCCCCCGGAACCGGAACAGCGGCTGACTACACGGCGCGATGGGGCGGAGAGGATGGGTGGCGTATCCAGCAATACCGTCGTCCCGACAGGAGCGCCCTCCGTGACCACCACCCCCATCGCCGACCGGACCACCTCCGTGGCCGCGCGTGCCACGGATCTTTCCAAGATCTACGGACAGGGCGAGACCCAGGTGGTCGCCCTCGACCGGGTCTCCATCGCCTTCCGGCAGGCCGAGTTCACCGCGATCATGGGCCCCTCGGGGTCCGGCAAGTCCACGCTGATGCACTGCGTGGCCGGCCTGGACACGTTCTCGTCCGGTTCCGTGCGCATCGGTGACACCGAGCTGGGCTCCCTGAAGGACAAGCAGCTCACGAAGTTGCGCCGGGACAAGATCGGTTTCATCTTCCAGGCGTTCAACCTGCTGCCGACGCTGACGGCCCTGGAGAACATCACGCTCCCGATGGACATCGCGGGCCGCAAGCCGGACAAGCAGTGGCTGGACTCGGTGATCACGATGATCGGTCTCGCCGACCGGCTGAAGCACCGGCCGTCCGAGCTCTCCGGCGGCCAGCAGCAACGCGTCGCCGTGGCGCGGGCGTTGGCCTCCCGCCCCGACATCATCTTCGGCGACGAGCCGACCGGAAACCTCGACTCGCGCTCCGGCGCCGAGGTGCTGGGCTTCCTCCGCAACTCCGTACGGGAGTTGGGCCAGACGGTGGTCATGGTCACCCACGACCCGGTGGCGGCGGCGTACGCGGACCGGGTGGTCTTCCTCGCGGACGGCCGCATCGTCGACGAGGTCTACGAGCCGACGGCGGACTCGGTACTGGACCGCATGAAGCAGTTCGACGCGAAGGTCCGCACCAGCTGACGTTCCATCAGTGAGGCGCCCAACCGACCCGGTGATCCTGCTGACGGTCCCTCAACTCACGCTACGGGCCGACAAGTCAGCCACCCGGACACCTGCCTTCACCAACCGGGCACCCACCTTCGCCGCCCCGTCCTCCGGCTTCACCGCCGGGGTTTCGACTCCATCGCCCGGGACCTCGACTCCACCGCCCCGGCCCTCAACTCCATCGCCCCGCAACCGGCTTCACCACCGGGCCGCCCGACCACACCGCCCCGGCAACCGACTTCGCGGCCCCAGCGCCCAGCTGCGCCACCCCGGCCGCGATGTCAAAGCCCCGGCCCCCGACCTCACCGCCGAGGCCCTCAACTCCGCTGCCCCGGCTCCGACTTCGCCACCCCGGCACCCAGCCCCGCCGCCCCGGCCGGCCCCTCGTAGACCTGGACTGAGACAACCCATGTTCCGTACCGCCTTGCGCAACGTACTCGCGCACAAGGCCCGGCTCCTCATGACCGTGCTCGCCGTGATGCTCGGCGTCGCGTTCGTGTCGGGGACCCTGGTCTTCACCAACACCATCTCGAACGCCTTCCAGAACAGCTCGGCCAAGGGCTTCGACCAGGTCGACGTCGCCGTGGAGGCCAAGTACCAGGACGACAAGGGCGACACGGTCGGCAAGACGCCCGAGCTGACCCAGGCCATGCTCGACACCAGCGCCAAGGTGCCGGGGGCCGCGTCCGCGACCGGGGTCGTCAACGGCTTCACCGCCATCGCCGACAAGAAGGGCAAGCTCATCGGCGGCGGCTTCCAGTCCGAGGGCGGGAATTACTGGGGTGGCAAGGATGCGCGTTATCCCCTCACCTCCGGTGCCGCACCGCATGGCAGCGAACAGGTCGCCATCGACTCCGAGACCGCCAAGCGCGCCGGGTACAAGGTCGGCGACACCGTGCGCATCTCGGTCGACGGCCCGGTGCTGACCCCGAAGATCACCGGCATCTTCACCACCGACGACGGCAACGTCGCCGCCGGCGGCAGCCTCGCCCTCTTCGACACCGCGACCGCGCAGAAGCTGTTCGGCAAGGCGGGGACGTACGACGAGATCGATGTGAAGGCCGCGGCCGGGACCAGTCAGGCCGCACTGAAGTCGCAGCTGGACAGCGCCCTGCCGAAGGGCCTCACCGAGACCACCACCGCCAAGAAGCTCGCCGACGACCAGGCCGAGATGATCGCCTCCTCGATGAGCGGGCTGAAGTCGGGGCTGCTGGTCTTCGCCGGCATCGCGCTCTTCGTCGGCACGTTCATCATCGCCAACACCTTCACCATGCTGGTCGCCCAACGCACCAAGGAACTGGCCCTGTTGCGCGCCGTCGGCGCCTCCCGCCGGCAGGTCACACGGTCGGTGCTCCTTGAGGCGTTCGTGGTCGGCGCGATCGCCGCGGTGGCCGGTCTGCTCGCCGGAATCGGCATCGGCGCCGGACTGCGCGCGCTGATGGGCACGATCGGCGCGACCGTCCCTGACGGCCCGCTGGTCATCACCTCGAACACGGTGCTGAGCGCCCTCGCGGTCGGCATCCTCATCACCATGCTCGCCGCCTGGCTGCCCGGCCGCCGCGCCGCGAAGATCCCACCGGTCGCCGCGATGAGCAGCCTGCACGCGACGGCCACCACCAAGTCGCTCGTCCTGCGCAACACGCTGGGCGCGCTGTTCTCCGGCGCGGGCATCGCCGTCGTCATCGCGGCCACCACGATGAGCGGTTCGGACGGCCAGGCACCCATGGGCCTCGGCGCCGTACTCCTCATCATCGGTGTGTTCATCCTGACCCCGCTGCTGTCCCGCCCGCTGATCGCGGCCTCCGCGCCGGTCCTGCGGATCTTCGGGATCTCCGGCAAGCTGGCCCGCCAGAACTCGGTGCGCAACCCGCGCCGTACGGCCGCCACCGCCTCCGCGCTGATGATCGGCCTCACCCTCATCACCGGCATGACGGTGATGGCGGGCAGCCTCCAGCAGGCGATCGACAAGATGGCCTCGTCCGCGATCAGCGCCGACTACATCGTGTCGATGGCGAACGGCAACTCGCTCTCCCCGGACGTCGACAAGACCCTCACCACGACCTCCGGCATCACCGCCAGCAGCCCGCTGCGCAACGCCGCCTCGCGCATCGACGGCCAGTCCGAGTTCCTGACGGGCGTCAACGGCTCCGCCATCGGCAAGCTCACCGACCTCAAGGTCGACAGCGGCACCTTCAAGGTCGCCGGCACGCAGGTCGTCGTGGACGACGACACCGCCAAGTCCTATGGCTGGAAGGCCGGTTCGACCTTCACCACGCACTACGAGGACGGCAAGGCGCAGCAACTCACCGTCTCCGCGGTCTACGAGGGCAACGCGCTGATCCGCGGCATCATGCTCGACAACGCGACACTCGCCCCGCACCAGACCGACCCGGCCGACATGCAGATCCTCGTCAAGACCGCCGACGGGGCGTCGAGTTCGACGAAGGACCGGCTGGAGAAGGCCCTCGGCTCCAACCCGGCGGTCAAGGTCCAGGACAAGAAGGACCTCTCCGACAGCATCGCGCAGGTCTTCACCCTGATCCTCAACATGGTCTACGGCCTGCTCGCCATGGCGGTGATCGTCGCGGTCCTCGGGGTCATCAACACCCTTGCCATGTCGGTCTTCGAGCGCTCGCAGGAGATCGGGATGCTGCGCGCGATCGGCCTCGACCGCAAGGGCATCAAGCGGATGGTCCGCCTGGAGTCCCTGGTGATCTCGCTCTTCGGCGGGGTGCTCGGCATCGGTCTCGGCGTGTTCTTCGGCTGGGCGGCCGGTGAGCTGATCGGCTCGAAGATGGCGACGTACGAACTGGTCATTCCCTGGGCCCGGATGGCGCTCTTCCTGCTCCTCGCGGGCACGGTCGGCGTCCTGGCGGCGCTGTGGCCGGCCCGGCGCGCGGCCAAGCTGAACATGCTGTCGGCCATCAAGTCCGAGTAGCAGAGCATGAGTTGACCAAGAAAAAGGCAAGGGCCCCGTTCCGGTGCGGAACGGGGCCCCTTTCTGTTCCCTGCCGCCCGCGCTCAGTTCCAGGTACGGGCGCGCAACGGCATCCCGGAATCACCCGGTTCGGGGGTCCGAACGGCCAACACCTGGTTGACCCCTATGCGGTTGCGCTCGAAGCCGAGCGCGGAGGCCGCCATGTAGAGGCGCCACACGCGGGCCCGCCCGGCGCCGACGATCCCGACCGCGCGCCGCCACTCGGACTCCAGGTTGGCGACCCAGCGGCGCAGGGTGAGCGCGTAGTGCTCGCGGATCGCCTCGACGTCCCGCACCTCGAACCCGGCACTCTCCAGCTGGGTCACGGTGGTGCCGATCGGGGCGAGTTCACCGTCGGGGAAGACGTACGCGTCGATGAACTCGTCGATGTCGTACGCCGATTCGTCCTGCCACGGGCGGCGGGCGATCTGGTGGTTCAGCAGCCGCCCGCCCGGTCTGAGCAATGCGAAGAGGTCCCTGGCGTACTCCAAGTACCGCTCGCTGCCCACGTGTTCGGCCATTCCGACGGAGGAGATGGCGTCGTAGGGCCCGTCGGTGACGTCACGGTAGTCCTGCACGCGGATCTCGACCTTGTCGGTGAGCCCCTCCTCGGCGACGCGCTTACGGGCGTAGGCCGCCTGTTCCTGCGAGAGGGTCACGCCGACGACGCTCGCGCCGTACTCGCGGGCCGCGTGGATCGCCATCGAACCCCAGCCGCAGCCGACGTCGAGGAGTCGCTGACCCGGCGTCAACTCCAGCTTGCGGCAGATGAGTTCGAGCTTGTCGCGCTGTGCGTCCTCCAACGTGCCGTCCGGGGAGTCCCAGTAGGCGCACGAGTAGACCATGGACGGGCCGAGGACGATCTCGTAGAAGTCGTTGCCGACGTCGTAGTGGTGGCTGATGGCGCGTTTGTCGGTGCGTTTGGTGTGGAGGTGGGCCCGGCTGCGGCGGACCTCCTCCGGGGGCGGGGCGGGCGGCAGCGGGAGCCCGCCGAGCTTGACCAGCCCGCGGACGGCGGACCGTACCTCGGGGTCGCGCAGGGCCTGGGTGAGGGTGCGGGCGTCGTCGCCGCGCTCCCACACGAGGGCGGACATCCGGTCGAGCCCGGCGTACAGGTCGCCCTCGATGTCCAGGTCGCCGGCGACCCAGGCGCGTGCCATGCCCAGTTCGCCGGGCTTCCACAGGAGTCGGCGCAGGGCGCGCCGATTGCGTACGACCAAGGTCGGCGCATCGGGCGGCCCTGCCTCGGAACCGTCCCAGGCGCGGATGCGCATCGGGATGGGGGTTCCCAGTAGCTGTTCGAAGAGGGATTTGAGCCGCAGCGCGGCATCAGCCATGGCGCACACCTCCGTGACGCGGATCCCGGAATTGTCCATCACTACGTAAACACCGGCCAGGCCCGATCGCAGTCCTGCTTGAGCGTTACGAGTAGGCAAAATAGATGTAGCGGCCATGAAGGTGACACGTGCAGCGACGTGCGGCACGCCGAAGGGGCCGCCCGCACCACGGATGGCGGACGGCCCCTTCGGGCGCAACAGGTGCTACGGGTACTACGCGTTCTTACTACAGGTATTACGGGTGCTACGGGTGCTACGGGTGCTACGGGTATTGCGGGTCAGGCGTGACCGGAGGCGGTCAGGAGGCCTTGGCCTTCTCCTCGGTCTTCGCGGCGGCGGCGGGCGCCGGTGCCGGCTTGGCGGCCTCGTAGAACTCCTCGCGGGGGTTCTCCATGGCACCGAGCGAGACGACCTCGCGCTTGAGGAACATCGCGAGGGTCCAGTCGGCGAAGACGCGGATCTTGCGGTTCCAGGTCGGCATGGCCAGACCGTGGTAGCCGCGGTGCATGTACCAGGCGAGACGGCCCTTGACCTTGATCTTCACCTTGCCCATGACGATCATCGCGACGCCCTTGTGCAGGCCGAGACCGGCGACCGCACCCTTGTTGGCGTGCGAGTACTCCTTCTGCGGGAAGCCCCGCATACCGGAGATCACGTTGTCGCCGAGGACCTTCGCCTGGCGCAGCGCGTGCTGGGCGTTCGGCGGGCACCAGGCGTTCTCGACGCCGGCCTTGCGGGAGGCGATGTCGGGGACCTGGGCGTTGTCGCCGGCGGCCCAGACGTAGTCGGTGCCGGTGACCTGGAGGGTCGGCTGGGCGTCGACGTGACCGCGCGGGCCGAGCGGGAGGCCGAAGCGGGAGAGCACGGGGTTCGGCTTGACGCCGGCCGTCCACACGATCGTGTTGGAGTCGACCTCAAGGCCGTTCTTCAGCACGACGTGGCCGTCGACGCAGGAGTCCATCGAGGTCGAGAGGTAGATCTCGATCCCGCGGCTCTCCAGGTGCTCCTTGCCGTAGAGGCCGAGCTTGGGGCCGACCTCCGGGAGGATCCTGTCGGCGGCGTCGACGAGGACGAAGCGCATGTCCTCGCGGGAGACGTTGTTGTAGTACTTGGCCGCGTCCCGGGCCATGTCCTCGACCTCACCGATGGTCTCCGCACCGGCGAAACCGCCGCCGACGAAGACGAAGGTGAGCGCCTTGCGGCGGATCTCCTCGTCGGTGGTGGAGTCGGCCTTGTCGAGCTGCTCAAGGACGTGGTTGCGCAGACCGATGGACTCCTCGATGCCCTTCATGCCGATGCCCTGCTCGGCGAGGCCGGGGATCGGGAAGGTGCGGGAGACCGCGCCCATCGCGATGACGAGGTAGTCGAAAGGCAGCTCGTACGCCTCGCCCACGAGGGGGGCGATCGTGGCGACCTTGCGGTCCTGGTCGATGGTCGTGACCCGGCCGGTGAGGACCTCCGCCTTCGGCAGCACGCGTCGCAACGGGACGACGACGTGCCGAGGGGAGATGCTGCCGGCGGCGGCTTCGGGGAGGAAGGGCTGGTAGGTCATGTACGACCGGGGGTCGACGACCGTGACGGTCGCCTCGCCGTAGCGCATCTTCTTGAGAATGCGCCGAGCTGCGTACAGGCCTACGTACCCACCGCCTACTACGAGGATCCTGGGACGCTCCGTGGTGCTCATGGCATCGAGTATCCACCTGCCCCAGGGGGGTCGCTCGTGCGCCCCTTCACAAGCTTGGGTGGGGGGTGTGTTATCCTCCGCGACTCGCATGATCCAAGTCACTCCGCGGGCGGGGAACCACGGGTCGGTTCGCCCCGTTGTCAAGGCCGCGTGAGCTGCCGCTCTACCCCTTCGGGCTCCCTGGACCACACCTCCACGACACCCTCCCGAAACTCCCCCGAATCACTCCCGCACCACCCCGCCGAACACGCTCCCAGGGCCGCCGGGACCCCGTAAGGGCCAACCGGGGCAGTCTCGTCGTCCAACAGGACAGAATTCCTTGTGAAGAACTTCACGAACTTTCTTACGGACGTGTTCCGGAGGGGGTCCGCGAGCGCCCCTGCAACCGCTCATACGTTATATGGGCTGCTCAGGAGTTTAATACCGGCGAGTAATAATTCGGGGTCGCGAGGGTCAGGCAGAGCGCCCTCTCCCCATACTCGGAAGCATGGCCGTCTACGACACGCTCGGCACGACGTATGCCAGAACCCGGCGCCCGGACACCCGCATCGCCGCACGGATCCACGCGGCCCTCGGGGACGCCGAGGACGTGATCAACGTGGGCGCGGGCCCCGGCTCCTACGAACCCGCATCACCGCGCACGCTTCTCGCCGTGGAACCCAGCCGGACCATGCTCGCCCAGCGCCCGCCAGGTTCCGCACCCGCGGTGTGCGCGGTGGCCGAACGCCTTCCCCTCCGCGACAACGCGGCCGACGCCGTCATGGCACTGCTGACCGTCCACCACTGGACCGACCTCGCAGCGGGCCTCGCGGAACTCCGCCGGGTCGCCCGCCGCCGCGTCGTCGTCCTGACCTGGGACCAGCAGGTCTTCCGCGAGCACTTCTGGCTCGTCCGCGACTACCTCCCCCAGGCCGCCGCCTACGACGACACCCGCGCCGTCCCCACCGAACGCCTGGCCGCACTGCTCGGCGGGGCCCGGCTGGAGACCGTCCCGGTCCCGCACGACTGCACGGACGGTTTCGGCGCGGCGTACTGGCGCCGCCCGCACGCCTACCTCGACCCCGAGGTACGCGCCGGCATCTCCATGCTCGCCCAGACCGGAGACGACGCCCTCGCCCCCGGCCTGGCAGCGCTCACCGACGACCTCGCGACGGGCCGCTGGCACGCCAGGTACGCCGACCTGCTCACCCGCGACACCGCCGACATCGGCTACCGGCTCCTGGTCACGGACCTCTGACCCCGGGTGCCCGCCGCCATCTCCACGCTCGCCCAGACCGGCGACAACGCCCCCCTCACCCCCGGCCTGGCGGCCCTCGCCGACGACCTCACGACAGGCCGCTGGCACGCCCGGTACACCGACCTGCTCACCCGCGACACGGTGGACGTCGGCTACCGGCTCCTGGTCGCGGGCCTCTGACCCCGAGGTACCCGCCGCCATCTCCACGCTCGCCCAGACCGGCGACAACGCCCCCTCACCCCCGGCCTGGCGGCCCTCGCCGACGACCTCACGACAGGCCGCTGGCACGCCCGGTACACCGACCTGCTCACCCGCGACACGGTGGACGTCGGCTACCGGCTCCTGGTCGCGGACCTCTGACCCGTGCGTACATCAACTGACCTACATGTGCGCCAACGGCCGTGGATCCGGGGCGAGTCGGGAATGAAGCCGCGGCGGTCGCACGTTGGCAGCCCCATGACGTCCTCGCCGAGCACCATGCGCGCCGTCCAGCTCTCCGGCCCCGGCCCCGTGGAGAACCTGCGGCTGACCACGCTCCCGCTGCCGCCCGAGCGGGACGGGTGGGTGCGTATCCGGGTCGAGGCGTTCGGGCTCAACCGGTCGGAGTTGAAGCTGCGGTTGGGGGTGAGTGAGGGCGTCAGCTTCCCCCGGGTGCCGGGCATCGAGGCCACCGGCACGGTCGACACGGCGCCGGCGGGGAGTGGGCTGGTCCGGGGGCAGAAGGTCGTCGCGATGATGGGCGACATGGGGCGGACCTACGACGGCGGGTACGCCGAGTACACGTCGGTGCCGCTGGCCCAGGTGATCCCCGTCGAGACCGACCTGCCCTGGGAAGTCCTGGGCGCGCTGCCGGAGATGGTGCAGACGGCCTACGGCTCGCTCACCGTCGGCCTGGATCTGCAACCCGGCCAGACCGTGCTGATCCGGGGCGGCACGTCCTCGGTGGGCCTGGCGGCAGCGGCGCTGGCGACCTGGCGCGGGGCGACGGTGCTGTCCACGACCCGCCGCCCCGATCGCCTGGCTCTGCTGAAGGAGCGGGGTGTCGACCACCCCCTCCTCGACACCGGCGAAGTGGCGCCCTCCGTGCGGGAGTTGTACCCGTCCGGCGTCGACACCGCTCTCGACCTCGTCGGCACCCCGACCCTCCCCGACACCCTGCGCGCGGTACGCGTCCACGGCACGGCCTGCTTCGGCGGCAGCCTCTCCAACCAGTGGACGGTGCGGGACTTCTCTCCAAATGAGTACCTGCCGAGGGGAGTTCGCCTCGCGGGCTACTTCGGCGACGCGTCCGACCTGTCCCCGACGGTCTTCCAGGAGATCCTCGACGCGGTCGCCACCGGCCAACTCGCCTTCCCTGTCGACCGGGTGTACGACGGGCTGGAGCAAGTGGCGCGGGCCCACGGGGACATGGAGCACGACCGGGCCACGGGGAAGCTGGTGGTGCGCGTCCGGCACCGGCACGGCGGCCTCGGACGCGATGCCGGGGGTGCGCCCGCGTCCGCCCTCGCCTAGCGAGTGGAGACGAGGGCGATCAGGGCGATGAACAGCCCGAGGATTCCGGCAATCTCGGCAGCCACCGTCAGCATGGGACGCCGCCCCGCGTCACCGGCCGGTGAAGGTGCGGAAGGGGCACGGCCCCCTTGGTCGCGTGTCTGTGGGACGCGTGGAAGAACGGTCGGTCCAGCCCCGGCCTGACGTCGCGCCTGGGCACGTCGACTGCTGGAACGAACCAATGCCCAGATCAGCAACCCGATCAGGACAACGATCACGATGTCGAACGGCAACACGGCCATCATCCGCACCCCCCGTCGCACACGTTCCGCTCACCGACCACAGGTCCGCGAGTTCCCTGCACCGACTATGCCCGACGGGCGACGCGGGCAAGGGCCGAATCTCATCGAGCGTCGCCCCGGGCATGAAGAGACCCCGGCCATGGCCCTGGTCCTGTGCTGCCTCAGCCGCCCCGCTTGCCCGCTTCGACCACGTGTACACGCATGCGCGTACACTGGCGTCATGACCGAGGAGACCGTGACCATACGGGAAGCCCGCGCGCATCTCGCGGAGCGCATCAACCTGGCCGAGGAAGGCACCCCGACGGTCATCACCCGCAACGGCACTCCGGTGGCTGCCGTGGTACCGATCGCGGACTTCGAAGCCCTGGAAGAGGCGGCCGACGTCATGTTGGCCCGAGAAGCCGAAGCGGTCCTGGCCGAGAACGGCCCCACCGTGACCATGGCCGAGTTGCTGGCAGATCTCTTCACCGAGCACGGTGAAGGCGAGCACGGTGAAGGCACCGCGTGAAGTACGCGTTCCGGTTCACCACGGCGGCGCAGCGGCGGCTGAGGGACATCGCTCGGCTCGACGCCATGCGCATCCTGACCGCGCTGACCGCGCTCGGCGACGACCCGTACCGTGAGGGTGCCGACGTCAAGAAACTCACTGGCACCTCGGGGCTCTACCGGCTCCGGGTCGGCAACTACCGGGTCGCTTACCAGGTGAACGACGGTGAACTCGTCATCCTCGTCGTCAAGGTGGGCAACCGGCGGGACATCTACCGCAGCCTGTGAGGCACGCGGGTCCTCGCGGGCCCGCGCACCTTGAACCACCGACTCCGCCGAGAATCGCTGCCTACCGCATCATCACGAGGTGAGTGCCGTATGGAACGCGATCCCGTCCAGGATGTCGTGCTCGCTCACCACGACCTCCGTCGCTCCGACCCGCTCCATGATCGAGAGGAGTACGAGGGCGCCCGCGCCGATGACGTCGACGCGGCCCGGGTGCATGGAGGGGATGGCGGCGCGTTCGGCGTGGGTGGAGCGGAGGAGGGACTCCGTGATCTCGCGGACGCGGTCGTAGGAGACGCGGGAGTGGTGGATGGCGTCGGTGTCGTACTCGGGGAGGTTCTGGGCGATCGCCGAGACCGTGGTGACCGAGCCGGCCAGGCCGACCAGGGTGCGGGCCTCGCGGAGCGGGACCGTCTGTTCGGCGAGGTCGAGGGCGGCCTCGATGTCCGCGCGCATCGCCGTGATCTGGTCCGGGGTGGGCGGGTCGGTGACCTTGCCGTCGCGGACCAGGTGGCGCTCGGTCATGCGGACGCAGCCGATGTTCACGGAGCGGGCGGCGCGGACGGCGTCGTCGCCGACCACGAACTCCGTGGAGCCGCCGCCGATGTCCACTACGAGGTAGGGCTTCGCGAGGTCGTCGCGGCCGGTGAGTTCCTTCGTCGCGCCGGTGAAGGAGAGTTCCGCCTCCTCGTCGCCGGTGATGACCTCCGGCTCGACGCCGAGGATGTCCAGGACGCCGCGGACGAAGTCGTCGCGGTTCGAGGCGTCGCGGGAAGCCGACGTGGCCACGAAGCGGAGGCGTTCCGCGCCGAGTTCCTTGATGACCGTGGCGTAGTCGCGGCAGGCCGCGAAGGTGCGTTCCAGTGCCTCGGGGGCCAGGCGGCCGGTCTTGTCCACGCCCTGGCCGAGCCGGACGATCGTCATCCGCCGGTCCAGGTCGACGAGTTGACCCGTCGCGGGGTCCACGTCGGCGACGAGGAGGCGGATCGAGTTCGTACCGCAGTCGACGGCGGCGACACGGGTCACTTCTCGTCCTCCTTCGTCACCGTCACGCACGGCCCCTTGGCCCACCACTCCGGCAGCATCGCGATCGCCTCGTCGCCGAGCGGGTTGACGCCCGGGCCCGCGGCCAGGGAGTGGCCCACCAGGACGTGCAGGCACTTCACGCGGTCCGGCATGCCGCCCGCGCTCGGGAAGCCCTCCAGGACCTCGATGGCGTCGCGGCGCGCGATGTAGTCCTCGTGCGCGGCACGGTACGCGGCGGCCAGTTCGGGATCGGACTCCAGCCTCGCCGTCATCTCCTTCATCACGCCGTTCGCCTCAAGCGTGCCGATCGCCGAGGCCGCGCGCGGGCACGTGAGGTAGTACGTCGTCGGGAAGGGGGTGCCGTCGGGAAGGCGGGGGGCCGTCTCCACCACGTCCGGCTGTCCGCACGGGCAACGGTGTGCGATCGCGCGCAGCCCGCGCGGCGGACGCCCGAGCTGCTGCTTGAAGGCCTCGACGTCCGCGTCGGTGGGCTCGGTGCGCGGAGTGGACGGCGGGGGCTTTTCCATGCCGGTACGAAAGTCTCTCTGTCAGTTCAATTCGGTTCAGCGACTGGGCAGTTCAGTCACTGGTCGGGGCAGTCACTCGTCAGGGCAGTCACTGGTCGGAGGCGTCGGACTTGTCCACGCCGTCCCAGACGTTCGAGTACCACGGGCGGTCGGCCGCCCCCAGTTCCGCGCGCGACTGCTTGGCCGCGTCCGGGTCGATCACGATGTAGCCCGTCTCCCCGGGCATCACGTAGTGCAGCCGCTGCCGGATCTGCTGCTCCGCGTACGAGTCGTCCTGCCAGCGTGCCTTGAGGTCGCGGAGCTGCTCGACGCGCTGCCGCGCCTGCGCCTGCTGCCGCTCCAGGTCGGAGATCTCGGCGCGCTGGGAGACGTACTGCCTTATCGGGTACGCCAGCGCCACGATCAGCGAGCACAGCACCAGGGCGAGGAGCGCCGCCCGGCCGGTGAGCCGGGAGCGGCGGGCCTGCCGCTTGGTCTGGGAGCGGTAGACACGGGCCGCCGTCTGCTCGCCGAGCAGCTTGAGCCTGGTCGCGGTGGAGAACCGGTCCCGGTCCTTCACGGCCATGTCCCGCCTCCCCTTCACACGTGCGTACGTCCCCGCACACGGTACGGGACCGGGTGCGGGGACGTACGTACGACTGGCTAAGGATTGACCCGGTGGATCCCCGGGGGTCAGCCCTTGAAGCGCGGGAAGGCGCTGCGGCCCGCGTACTCGGCCGCGTCGTCGAGGATCTCCTCGATGCGGAGCAGCTGGTTGTACTTGGCGACGCGGTCCGAGCGGGCCGGGGCGCCGGTCTTGATCTGGCCGCAGTTCACCGCGACGGCGAGGTCGGCGATGGTGGTGTCCTCGGTCTCGCCGGAGCGGTGGGACATCATGCACTTGAAGCCGTTGCGCTGGGCCATCTCGACGGCGTCCAGGGTCTCGGTCAGCGAGCCGATCTGGTTCACCTTGACGAGCAGGGCGTTGGCCGTGCCCTCCTCGATGCCGCGGGCGAGGCGCTCCGGGTTGGTGACGAAGAGGTCGTCGCCGACGATCTGGACCTTGTCGCCGATGCGGTCGGTGATGACCTTCCAGCCGGCCCAGTCGTCCTCGTACAGCGGGTCCTCGATGGAGACGAGCGGGTAGGCCGCCACGAGCTCCTCGTAGTACTCGGTCATCTCGGCGGCCGAGCGGGACTTGCCCTCGAACTCGTACTTGCCGTCCTTGTAGAACTCGGACGCGGCGACGTCGAGCGCGAGCCCGATCTGCTCGCCGGGGATGTAACCGGCCTGCTTGATGGCCTCGATGATGAGATCGAGCGCGGCGCGGTTGGACTCCAGGTTCGGGGCGAAGCCGCCCTCGTCGCCGAGACCGGTGGACAGGCCCTTGGTCTTCAGCACCTTCTTGAGGGTGTGGTAGACCTCGGCGCCCCAGCGCAGCGCCTCGGAGAAGGACTCCGCGCCGATCGGGGCGATCATGAACTCCTGGATGTCCACGTTGGAGTCGGCGTGCGAGCCGCCGTTCAGGATGTTCATCATCGGAACGGGCAGCAGGTGCGCGTTCGGGCCGCCGAGGTAGCGGAAGAGGGGGAGGTCGCTGGCCTCGGACGCGGCGTGCGCGACGGCGAGGGAGACGCCGAGGATGGCGTTGGCGCCGAGCGAGCCCTTGTTGTCGGTGGCGTCCAGGTCGAACATCGCCTGGTCGATCAGGCGCTGCTCGGTGGCGTCGTAGCCGACGAGCTCCGGACCGATCTGCTCGATGACGGCGAGGACGGCCTTCTCGACACCCTTGCCGCCGTAGCGGTTGGGGTCACCGTCGCGCAGCTCGATGGCCTCGAAGGCACCCGTGGAGGCGCCGGACGGAACGGCGGCACGACCCGTGCTGCCGTCGTCGAGGCCGACCTCGACCTCGACCGTGGGGTTGCCTCGGGAGTCCAGGATTTCCCGGGCTACGACGACGTCGATGGACGGCACGAGCATCTCCTTCTTGGGATCTGACGCGACTACGGCAACACCGCAGCGGCTCTGCGAGACGAGCCTAACCGGCTCGGGGCGATTGGCCATCCGGTCGGCCGCCTGATGGACAGAACCGAGAGTAAATTGTTTCCGAACGGAACAAAAAGTCCCGGCAAGCGGCAGGTATGGGGACGGGGGCGGCAGGCCGGGGACACGAAAAAGCCCCGCCCCGGTGCGTACGGGGGAACACGCACCGGAGCGGGGAGCCCGTGGGGGACGGGGGTGACCCTCACGAGGTCTCCATGATGGGGACCACGGATGTGAGGGCGCTGTGGTTCGGCTACGAGCCCGATATGTCGTTTCGGGCTGTCACTTCAGGTGGAGCTGCTGGCCCGGGAAGATGAAGTCGGCGTCGTCGACGATGTCCTTGTTCAGCTTGAACAGCTGCTGCCAGCCGCCCTTCACCTTGTGCTTCTCGGCGATGGAGCTGAGGCTGTCGCCCTTGACGACCTTGTACTCGCCGTCACCCTTCTTGACCTTCTTGCCGGTCGGGGTGGAGACGGTCTTCTTGGCGGCCGGGCGCTCGGCGGAGCGGGAGGCGGTGGTGTCGCTCGTGGAGCGCTCGGTGGTGCTCTTGGAGGAGCTGGAGCTGTTCGAGCCGCTCGACGAGCTGGAGCTGCCGCCGGAGTAGGAGGCGCCCGAGAGGCCGGTGCCGCAGGTGGGCCAGGCACCCTTGCCCTGGGCGGCGAGAACCTTCTCCGCCACGGCTATCTGCTGGGACTTGGAGGCCTGGTTCGCGGTGGAGGCGTAGGCGGTGCCGCCGTACGCGGCCCACGTCGAGGCGGAGAACTGCAGACCGCCGTAGTAGCCGTTACCGGTGTTGATGGACCAGTTGCCGCCGGACTCGCAGCTGGCGACCGTGTCCCACTCGGACGCGGTGGCGGCGGATGCGCTGCCGGTGGCCATCAGCGGCGCGGCGATCGCGACACCGGTGACGCCGGCGAGCGTGGCGACGCGGGTGGCCTTGGACGGACGGCGGTGCTTGCCCTTGCTGGAAAACAGCATGGAAGATCCCAATCCCCTCACCGACGCCTACGAGGTGAGCTGTCGGGTTCGGGCCGTGTGAGTTGCCCGGCCGTGCTCGTACGTCTCGTACGCGGCACGACTTAACCCCAAGCCGGTTCCGGTCGTCTCTCAACTCCCGGGCCCGGCGCTTACCTTGGGTCCCCCGCTCCTGCCTACGGCGCTTGACGCGACGACTGTTCCCGGAGGCCGCTGGCAGGACTCGGCGTGTGCGGCAACCGGGGCTCGTGGTGACGAGCGGCCTTGACCGTAGACACGGAATCGGCGGAATTCCAAAGACGATCAGGGCTTCTGAGACTCATCCCACACTTTGATCAAACCGGACATTCGACTCGAAGCGTGACGTGAACTCCCGCTGTTCTCTTGCTACTTTTCGTCCGCTTCCGTACCGACGTCCAAGGTCTGACCGGCGGCGATCTGGGTCGGATCGGCGCCTATCACCTTTTTGTTCTCGGCGTAGAGCGCGGTCCATCCGCCGTCGTAGCCAAGGGAGTCGGCGATGGACGCGAGGGAGTCGCCGGCGCGGACGGTGTAGGTCTGCGGCGACACGCTCTCCTCGGCACTGGCGCCGCGATGCTTACCGGCACTCTGCTGAGTGCTCTGCTGATCGCCCTGCTGGTCGTCGGAATCGCTGAGCGCGCCGGTGTCGACGAGGCTCCACTTGCCCACCGCCTGGGCCGGGTTGTCCGATTCGTCGATTTTCGGGGAGGCGGCGACCGAGTCGTTTCCGGTCGAAGGAGTGGTGGACTTGTCGGACTTGCTGGAGTTGTCCGTCGCGGTGGGCGAGGGGCTGTCGGACGACGAGTCGTCGCCGGACGCGTCGGACGAAGTCGAGTCCGTGGTGCCGGAGTCGGACAACCCGGAGGAAGCGGACGAGTCAGACGAACCGGAGTCGGAGCCAGAGTCGGAACCGGAGTCGGAGGAGCCGGTCGGGGTGGCCGACGGGGAGTCACTCGCGAGGCCGGTGTCGACGTCCGTCGAACCCGAGGTGGTGGTGAGACCGGAGAGCAGCGCGCAGGTGGTCCACGCGGAGGTGCCCTTGTCGTCGAGGACCTTCTCGGCGACGGCTATCTGCTGCGAGCGGCTGGCCAGGTCGGCGCTCGGGGCGTAGGCGAGGCCGCCGTACTTCTCCCATTCGTCCTGGGTCATCTGCAGGCCGCCGAAGTAGCCGTTGCCGTCGTTCATGCTCCAGGAGCCGCCGCTCTCGCAGTTGGCCACCTTGTCCCAGGTGGTGCCGTCGGCGGCGTTCGCGGAGGCGGCGGCGAGGAGGGGGATGGCGATGGCGGAGCCGGTCACCCCGGCCGCGACGAGGAGTGCCGGAGCCTGACGGGGGCGACGGTGACGACCGTTCCCGGAGAGCATGCGGAGGCCTTTCGCGTGACAGCGGGGGGACCGCGCGGCGGGTGGTGCGGGGGTACTGCGAGGGGTGATGCGGGGCGCCGCGCTGGTACGTGAACGTACCCACAGTCGATCACTTGTCACAAGTTAATGCCACGGAGATCACGTGAAGATCACAGAGTTGAAGAACTGTCACTTTTGGGTTTAGGGGGCTGGATTGCCGGTTCAGCGGTGCCCCGGACCACCTGTTCAACGGCGTTCCGGGGTGAACTCCACGGGGAGGGTGCGCAGTCCGCGCATGATGAGGCCGCCGCGCCACCGCAAGTCGGCCGGATCTCCGGCGAGTTGCAGGTCGGGGAGGCGGGTCAGGAGGGTGGCGAGCGCGGTCTGACCCTCCAGGCGGGCGAGCGGGGCGCCGAGGCAGTAGTGGATGCCGTGGCCGTAACCGAGGTGTTGATTGTCACGGCGCCCGAGATCGAGGACATCGGGATCGGCGAACCGTTCCGGGTCCCGGTCCGCGGCGGCCAGTACGACCAGCACGGGGTCGCCGGCCGCGATGTCCTGCCCGCCGAGGGTGAGGGGACGGGTGGCGAAGCGCCAGGTGGCGAGCTCCACCGGGCCGTCGTAGCGCAGGAGTTCCTCCACGCCGGTTTCGAGGAGGCCGTGCTCCCCCGCGGCCAGGGACTTCTCCAGGCGGGCACGCTGCTCAGGGTGGGTGAGCAGGGCGTACGTGCCGTTGCCGATGAGGTTGACGGTCGTCTCGAAGCCGGCGAAGAGCAGGATGAAGGCCATCGCCGCGACCTCGTTCTCGGTGAGGTGCTCACCATGGTCGGAGGCGCGGATGAGGCCCGACAGGAGGTCTTCGCCGGGGACGGGAGTGGGAGTGCCGGAGAGGTTCCCGCCGGGGTGCGGTGTGGGGGCGTCGGAGAGGGCTTCGCGCTTGCGGTGGATGAGGTCGGCGAGATAGCTCCGCATCTTCTTGACGGACCGCGCGACTCCGCCGCGCGGCCCGCCGCCGTGCCGGATCATCATGCCCGCCCAGTCCCGGAAGTCGTCCTGGTCCTCACGGGGGACGCCGAGGAGGTCGCAGATGGCGTAGATGGGGAGCGGGAAGGCGAAGTCGTGGATGAGGTCGGCGGAGCCGTCGGCTGCGAACCGGTCGATCAGATCGTTCGTCAACTCCTGCACCCGGGGCGCGAATTCGGCCACCCGCCGGGGTGTGAACGCCTTGCTGACCAGTCGTCGGAGGCGGGTGTGGTCCGGCGGGTCGATGTTCAGCAGATGCGTCATCAACTCGGCCTTGCGCTCACCCGGGATACCCGTCTTGCCCTTCGCGTGCGCCGGTTCGTCATGATGCGCGGGGTTCTTGGAGAGGCGGGGGTCGGCGAGGGCCTGCTTGGCATCGACGTAACGGGTGACCAACCAGGCCTCCACCCCGCTGGGGAGCCGCGTCTTGTGCACGGGGGCGTGCTCGCGGAGCCAGGCGTAGGTGGGGTAGGGGTTGGTGGCGAATTCCCACGTGAAGAGGTCGGGGGTGGGGGTCGCGGGGTTGGGCGGGGTGGAGTGGCTGGGCTGGTTGGTCACTCCTTGACGGTATCCGGGGTGGGGGTGGGGGCGTCCTCGGGTGGTGGGGGCAGCGCGGCGGGGAGGCCGATGGGGTTGGCGGTGGCGGCCCTGCGGTACCAGTCCTGGGCTTCGGCGGACTTGCCCTGCAGTTCCAGCAACTCGGCGATGGACCGCTCCGCGTCGGTGACGCCCCCGTCGAGGGCCTGGCGATACAGCTCCATCGCCTCGTCGAACCGGTCCTCCTCGACCATGCATGCGCCCAGGTTGTGCGCCGCGGTCGCGTCTCCGGCACACGCGGCCTGCTGCAGCAGGAGGATGATCTTTTCCGCGTCGGGCTCTGGCTGCCATGAGAGATAGAGGCCCAACTCGCCTGCGCCACGCGCCTCGCCCCATGCGGCGGCGTGGCGCAGCCAGACGTCCGCCTCTGAGTCGCGCCATCTGCTGAGGAGAACACCGAGGCTTACCGCGACCTCCCGACGGCCGGCGGCCGCGGCCTTGCGGTACCAGCGCAGCGCCTCGTCCTCACGGCCGGTGCCGACCAGCATGTCGCCCAGTTCGTGGGCGGCTACGGCGTTGCCTGCTGCGGCGGCTTTGCGCAACCAGGCTTCGGCTTGGTCGCGGAGGACGGCTCCGAGGGTGGCCGCAGCCCAGGAGCTGCCGGCCTCGGCTGCCTGCTCCAGATATGGCATGGCCAGCTTGATGCCGCCGAAGGTCAGGAAGAACGTGGCCAGTTCCTCGTCCCCTTGGATGCCGTCCACTTCTGCCGCCCGGCGGAGCAGGTCCCGGCGCTCATCGAGTCCGACGCGGCTGGCGAAGGCGATCATCAGGACCGTGTCATCCCCCTTGAGCCGAGGGTGCAACGCGGTACGAGCCGCGTCGAGCACGGCATCGCGGTCGACGGAGGGACCCGGCCCGGACTGGTCCAGCAGCGTCCACCACACCCCGTCCGGTACCGGTTCCAGGTCGCTTCCCGATCTCAGGGCTTCCGCGACGAGAGCCCCGTACGCCCGCCAGGTCCCCGCCTCGTCCCCTTGCACCAGGAGCCCCGACACACCGAAAAGGGGTGTCGTCGCCCAAGCGAAAGCGTCCTCGAACGACTCGCGTTTCTCCGTCCCGTACTGATCCTGGAGCGTTCTCAGCAATTCAAACGGCACCGCTCCCCTGACCCCGCACCGGGCGACGTCCACTGCGGCACGGACCAGCAACTGACCACGTGGGTGCTGCACTTGGGTCCCCACGCGCCGCCACTCGTCGAACAGCAGATGCCCGATCGCGAAGTACGAGGCCGCTCCCTCCCGGCCGCTCCACATGTACGCCGAGTACGCGCGCGGGTCGTCGAGCCCCGCCAGCCGCTCCAGTTCGGCGTCGCTCCACTCGCGAGCCAGCTCCACCGTGCGGGCCGCGGCGATGACCCGCTCGCCCGGGGCCGTCCCGGAGCGGCGCCGGTAGTACTCCTCGGGGCTGATCGTGCCGACCATGACCGCTCCGAGGGAGGTGAATCGTCCCAGGAGCCTCAGGTCGAGACCGCCGCTTCCCAGGTGGTCGGTCACCTCGTCCAGCCAGATGACGTAGTCACCGGGCTTTCCGTCCAACGCGCTCAGCACGGCACGCAGGTCGTCTCCCGGGTCCGGGGCGCAGAGGGTGTGCCCCTCCAGCGACCGCACTCCTTGCCACGCCATGTACGACTTGCCCGCGTACGGCTCTCCGAGGATCAGCACCAGGCCGTTGTGCGCGAGACGGGTACGGAGGTCGTCGTCGCAGTCCCGCCGCACGTACGGCGGCACGTCGGGCAGACCGGGCACGTGCCGCGTCGGCCGTACGCCGAACTCCACGGGGCCTACGTGACCGACGGGGCGCCAGGCGGGCAGGGCGGGGGTGGGGGTGGAGGTAGGGCCGTAGTGGTTGTGCTGGACTGCGGCGACCGTGCCTTTGAAGGTGCTGCCTCGGAAGTCGAGGTGGTCTCGGGAGGGGGATGGTTGTTCGGGCGGGTGTGCGGCCAGGGTGGGATCGAACTCGTTGATGAGTGAGGTGAGTTCGGTGGCCGCCGCCGCTGGGGTGGCCGCGTTCATGAGCACGTCGAGCAGGAAGAGGCGCCAGTGCCGCCTGAGCTCGACGAAGGTCGGAGGGTTCGGTCCCCGTAGTCGTCGGTCGAGACTTTCGAGCCGGCCGAGGTGACGGTCCGTCTCGGTCGACGCATGGCGCCGTAACCACGCCGCGAAGCTGTCGCGGATCGGCGCCCACAAGTCGGTTGACGCCGCCCCCACGATGACCACGTGGGCGCCCGCAATCGCCAGCCGCTCCTGTTCCTCTGTCACGCTCGCCCCATCCCCCGCGCGATCCCCCGTCGCTCGCCGTCAAAGGTACTGATTCACAAGCCCGTTGAGTCAGTCTTCGGCAGCGACTACGCCTTCCGCCTCCCTGATCGCATCCCGATAAGCCCGCCCCGCCGCCCGCAACGCCGCCTCCGGATCCACCCCGGCCGCCTCCGCCCGCACAGCCAGCGCCAGCAGCTCGTACCCGATGCCGGCATCCCCCGTAGGCAGCGGCACCTCAAGTCCCGCCGTCCGCACGCGTGATGCCAGCTTCGACGCGAGGGCGAGGCCGGGCTGGCCCATGGGGATGCCCTCGGTGATGGATGTGCGCTGCTTCTCCTCCGCCTTGGTCCGCAGCCAATGCGCCTTCACCTCCTCGGGAGTTGACGCCGTCTCGTCGCCGAAGACATGGGGGTGACGGTGGATCAGCTTGGTGATGATGCCCGCGGCGACGTCGTCGATGGAGAAGGGGGTGTCGGGGTCCTCCTCGGCGATGCGGGCGTGGAAGACGACCTGGAGGAGGACGTCTCCGAGTTCCTCGCGGAGTTCGTCGCGGTCGCCCTCCTCGATCGCCTCGACGAGTTCGTACGCCTCCTCGATGCCGTACTTCGCCAGGCCCTTGTGGGTCTGCTGGGAGGACCACGGGCACTCGGCGCGGATGCGGTCCATGACCTGGACGAGGTCGAGGAAGCGGGCGCCGGGCAGGTCGTAGGAGGCGGGGAGCAGTTCCAGGTCCGGCATCTGGACGCGGCCCGAGCCTGCCAGGCGGGCCAGGCCGTCGGTCAGGGCGGGTTCGCCCTCGCCCGTGGCCACGACCACCACCGTGGAGCCGTCCGCGCAGGCGGCGACCAGTTCCTCGGCGGCCGGGGACGCCTCGACGACGGTTATGCCCGCCTCGCTCAGATACGGCAGCTGCGGATGCGCGCCGTCCGCGCACAGCACCCGGTCGGCGTCGCGCAGCGCCTGCCAGGCGGGCCAGGACAGCAGGCCGGGGGCGACGCGGTGGCTGGTGGTGAGCAGGACGATGCGGCCGGGGTGGGCGCCCTCGGGGGTGGGGCCGGTCGCGTCGGAACTGGGGCTGGTTGCGTTCACCCACCGAACGTAACCCACGCCGCCGACAGCCCCGGAGTTATCCACAGGCCGACGGGCACCGGGCGCCGGGCTCCGCTGTTGTCCACAGGCCGGCCTCCGACCCGCCAGCCTCCCGACCTGACCTGCCTGCCTGCCTGCCCGCCTGCCCGCCTGCCGACCAGTCAAGCCGCCGCCGTACCGTTACGCCGACTGCTGCGTCTGCGTCGCGGTGACTTCCCGCACCCACGGCGTCTTCGCGTCCACCCGGCTGCTCTTGGCCACGTCCCACGTGCCGTAGCGCGGGTTGAGGTCGACGTGGAGTTCCTTGGAGGCGGTGGAGAGGGCCTTCCAGAAGGCGGGCTGGGTGGTGTCGGTGCCGAGTTTCGCGGCGAGTTTGCGTCCCTCCACCTGGAGGCGGAGGTTCTCGTCGAGGCGCTGCGGGGGGACGCCGTACTGGGCGAGCCAGGTCGCCTCCAGGGCCTTGGCGCCGCCCGCCTGCTGGGCCAGGGCGGTCCGCATGTCCTGGATGTCCTTGCGGGTGACGGTGACCCCGGCGTCCTGGGCGGCGCGGTGGACTACCTGGTCGAAGACCATGCCGTAGAGCGTCTCGCGGGTGAGGCCGCCGGTGGTGGCGATGGCGCGCTCGTACTGTGCCTCGTTCTGTACGGCCGACCGCTGGGCCGTGCGCACCTCGTTGACCCGGCTCTGCAGCTGCGCGACGGTGATGCGCTGGCCGCCCACGACGGCCGCGGCGCCCGGATGCGCCTCGTTTCCGCAGGCGGTCAGGGCGGGGGCCGCGGCGGCGATCACGGCGGTGAGGACGAGCGCGGTGCGACGGCGGCGGTGCAAGTGAGCCTCCCGTTGGAGATTGTGCGACGGTGCACAAAGTCTTGCGGTGATCGATGTTAGGCAGTGGGTCGCCCGGGGCCAACCCATTCGACCAACGATTCACCAGGACTTCGGGCACCGGCACGCACGCGTGGGCTCCGCAAGCTCCGTCACGCCCGCCCTTGAAGGGGCTCGCGCTCAGCCGGTGATGGCGACCGGCGCGTCCCACGCGTCGCGGTCCACGGTGATCGTGTAACCGCCGCGGGTCTCCTTGCTGTTGACCAGGTACTGGTGGGCGCGGCTGTGGTTGGTGAACTGGGTGGAGCCCCAGGGCCAGTCCGAGGTCGTGGTGTACGTCTTGTCCCACAGCGCGTACCAGAGGTTGCCCGGCAGGTCCGTCTTGTTGGTCGCCGTCGCGATCGCCTTGGCGCTGGAGCTGCTGAAGCCGTAGTAGCCGGTGCGGTAGATCTTGGCGTGCAGTTCCTTGTCGAAGGCGCGGACGTACGTCAGTACGGCGTTGTTGCAGGCCGTGTTCGTGATGTCGTACGACTCCATGTCCAGGTAGACCGGGCTGCCGGCCTTGAAGCCGAGCGCCTTCGCCTTGGTCACCGCGTCGTCCGCCTCGGACTTGCCGACGGACGCGGCCGTGGAGGCGCTGATCTTCACCGAGCCGCCGGAGCCGCAGGACGGCTGCGAGCCTACGTAGAGCGGGATGAACTTCCAGCCGACCGTGCTGAGGGACTTGACCCAGGACGCGGTGAGGTTGGGCTGGCTGCAGCCGCGGTTCTTGCCGCCGATGTAGACGGCCGCGGCACCGTAGGCGCCGTCGGTGTGCCAGGCCTTCATCGCGGCGAGGGAGGGGGCCGCGCAGGTGTCGAAGGCGTGGCCGGTGTAGGTCTTCTGGGCGGGCCAGGCGGTGGCGGCCATCGATTCCGTCGCGGCGATACCGCCGCCGGCGACGACGGCGGCACCGGCGACGCCCCAGGCTATGTATCTGCGCTTCTTCGACTGCCGGTGCTCGGACATGAAAAGACCCCACCCCTGGTGTACGTGTGCTTGATGTCGCGCTACGCGCGCGTGCTGGGCAAAATCTAGCCGCCGGTCGCGCTAGCCCCGCACCTGCCCCAGCCATTGCAGCGTCCGCCGGATGTCCGCCGCGAGCGGGTGGCCGGGGCCGTGCCGGCGTTCGACGTCGACCAGGAGGCGGGCGAGGGTCTCGTGGGCCGCGCCCCGGTCGCCGAGGGCGAGCAGCAGGTGGCCCATGCGGCGGCGGACCTCGTGGGCGAGTTCGGGGTCGCCGGCCATGTACTGGTTCTCGTAGTACGGCAGCAGCGCGCGGTACTCCGTGAGGGCCGCCGCCGGGTCGCCGAGCGACTCCAGGCACTGGGCGGCCTCGTAGCGGTAGCGCAGGGACTGCGGGTCGGACGGGCCGGCCTCGGCGGCGCGTTCGTCGGCGAGGCGGCGCAGTTCGGGCAGCGCGCGCCGGTACTGGCCGTCGTCCATGAGCGTGGCCGCGTACTGCTTGCGCAGGGTGCGGACGACCGGGGAGTGCACGCCGTGCTGCTCGGCGGCGGTGGGCAGGATCGCGCCGAGGATGTCGACGGCCTGCGTGATCCGGCCCTCGCCGAGCAGCCGCTTGACCTCGTCGACGGCGGCGGCGACATCGCGTTTCTCGGCGGCGGGCGGCGCGAGCGGGGCGGGCTGCGACGCGGGCGTGCGGGCGCGGTCCGGCCAGGGGGCGTGCGGGCGCAGGAACGGGCGGGTGGGGTCGAGCGGCGCCCCGGTGGGCATCCCGCGCGCGGGCAGCAGCAGCGCGAGACGTTCGTAGACCTCCTGCGCGGAGCCGGGGCGGTGCTGCGGGTCCTTGGCGAGGAGGTGCAGGACGAGCGCTTCGAGCGACTCGGGGACCTCGGGGCGGATACGGCGGACGGGCACCGGAGGCTCGTACAGGTGCCGGTGCAGGACACCGAGGGCCGTGGAGCCCGCGAACGGCACGTCCCCGCTGAGGAGTTCGTGCAGGACCACACCGAGCGCGTACAGGTCGGTGTACGGGCCGACCGCGCCGCCCATCGCCTGCTCGGGGGCCATGTAGGCGGGCGAGCCGATGGGGGTGCCGGTGTGCGTGAGGCGGGTGGTGTCGGCGTCCATGACGGAGGCGACGCCCAGGTCGAGGACGGTGACCGTGCCGTCCTGCTTCACCATCACGTTGCGCGGCTTCAGGTCGCGGTGGACGATCGGCACGGCGTGCACGGCGCTCAGGACGGCGCACAGTTGGGCCGCGACGGCGACCGCCCACTGCCACGGGTACGGGTCCTGCTCGGCGAGGTGGTCGGAGAGGTCGGCGCCGTCGATGTACTGCATGACGAGGAACAGCTCCTCGCCCTCGCTGCCCGCGTCGTGCACCGTGACCAGGCCCGGGTGGTCGACCTGCGCCGTCACCCGGCACTCGCGCACGAAGCGGCGGCGCAGTTCGTCGGCCTCCTGGCCCGCCACCTTGTCGGGGCGCAGCAGCTTCACCGCCACGCGCCGGTCAAGCCGCCGGTCGTACGCCGTCCAGACCTGGCCCATGCCGCCCTGCCCGATCAGCGTGGACAGTTCATAGCGGTCCGCGACGACCCGTCCTGCCGCCACGGTCACCTTCCGCCCTCGTCGTGCTTGCGCAGATAGTCACTCAACTCGTCCAGCTCGGCCCGCACTTGGTCGATGCGGGCGGGCGCGGGGCGCTGCGGCGGCGGGGTGTTCATCGGCGGCTGCGGCACGGGCGGCGGGGTGTGCTGCTGCGGCACGGGCGTGTGGGGCATCGGCGGCGGGGTGTGCCGCGGCGCGGTCGTCGCGGTGTACGGCGACGGGGTCGGCGTCGGCTGCGAGGACTGCGGATAGCCGTACGCCGGGGCCGGGGGCTGCTGCCCGCCGTAGCCGCCGCCGTAACGGAGTTGCTGGAAGTGGCGTATGTCCGCCGCCAGGTAGTACGCGATCGACGCCACCAGGGTGCCCAGCAGCAGGGTGATGCCCACATAGCCGCCGGCGGTGTGGACGTCCTCGCCGGGCTCGGAGCCGAGCAGCACGATGCTGAGGACGTCCGCCGCCAGCGCGGCCACGAACAGGCCCCAGTCCAGGGACTTGCGGGTCACGATGGCCAGCCGCAGCAGCATCGTCCAGGCCAGGAACCCGATGCAGAACACCGAGATCCCCACGAACAGCACGCGCACGAGGACCAGCGCCCCGGTGGGCGGCGGTGGCTTCGCCGGCTGCGGGTAGCCGTGGCCTTGCATGGCTGCTCCTGGTGCCTTCGGAGGACGTACGGTGCCGCGACCGCCGTCGGTCCGGCGCGTGTTCGGCGCGCGGACAACAGCGGTCGTGCGATTGTCGCTTCGAGCGTATAGGCCGACACCGACAACCGGTCCCGGGTTGTACCGAACCGTTGTCGTGCTGATCACTTCGTACGACGTCGCAGGTGCGGTCGGGTACGCGCGGAGCGGGGCCTTCCGGGACGAGGCGGGCAACGGGGCGGATCGAGGGGGCGGCCGGATGGCTCGCCTCAGTCGGGCGTGACCGTGCCGTCCGTCAGGCCGTCGTACATGCCGCGCACGAGCTGCTCGCCGAGCCGGCCCGCCTGCCGCAGCGCCCGCTCGAAGTCCTCCAGGGCGCGGAACCGGGCTCCGTAGCGCCGCTGTTCGTCCAGGGGGAGGCGCGGCAACTGGAGCCTGCGGACGTCGAGTCGGGTCGCCGTGGACGCGTAGCTGCTGGCCTGGCGGTTGTTGGCGGTGCCGCGCAGGAAGCCGGCGAGGAACCACGGGTCCAGGGCGTCGGGATCGGGCCGCAGGAGTACGAGGCTGCGCCCCAGGGCGGCGCCCGCGGTCGTGCCGTCGATCACGCGGGCCATCGAACCGCCGCCCAGCACCGGGACGACGACATCGCCGGGCTCCGTGAGGACGGCCTCCTCGTCACTCTCGGGGAGGATGCCGGAAGGGGCCGTTCCGGCGAGGACGTCGTGGTCGGTGAGAACGGGCACACGCGCGTGGCCGCCGTTTCCGCCGGTACGCATCACCAGGGCGCCCCCGCGCGCGAGTTCACCGATCGTGGTGAGCGGCCAGCGCGTGGGGCGGTCGGGGTCGGTGGAGTGGTCGACGGGTGGCGGGGTGAGGTCGGCGGTCAGCCGGAGCGTCTCGCCGAGCCGTTCGCGCACGGCCGTGAGCTCGTCGGCGCCGTCGGCCGCGGTCGCTGGCGGGAGGTGCCGGGCGGGGGCGAAGTCCACGTCGTCGTCGAGGAGTTCGATGACCGGCACGGAACGCGCCAGCCCCGGCTCGTCGTCCAGCCGCCCCGCGCGGTCGAACGCCTTCCAGGCGTCGAGCACCGCACCCCGCACGGCCTGCCAGTCCGGCCCGCCCCGCCCCTCGGTGGCGAACCGCCCGGTGTCCACCAGCAGCACCTCCGGCTGCGCCGCCGCCCGCTCCGGCCGCCGCAGCACCCACAGGTGCAACGGGATGTTGTACGGCGGCGCCGCCCCGATCGGCAGCGCTACGACCGCCTTCAGCGCCCCGCGCCGCAACAGGTCGGCGCGGATCCGGCGCCCCGAACGCCGGGAGGCGGCGGCCGGCGGCATCAGCAGTACGGCCGTGCCGCCGTCCTTGAGCCGGGCCAGCGCGTGCTGCACCCAGGCCAGCTCGGACTCGTTGCGCGCCGGGAAGCCGTACTCCCAGCGGGGGTCGTAGGCGAGTTCGTCGTGGCCCCAGTTGCGCTCGTTGAACGGCGGATGACACAGGACCACGTCGGCCCGCAGCGCCGGGTACGCGTCGGCGCGCAGCGTGTCGCCGGCCGTGCCGCGCACGGTGACCTGCGCGTGCAGGGCGAGCCGGAGCGCGGTGAGCGCGGCGAGGTCGGGGGCGTCGTCCTGGGCGTACAGCTCCTGGCCGGGGCGGGGGGTGACGGCACGCAACAGGGCGCCGGTGCCGCAGGCCGGGTCGAGCGCGATACCGGCCGGGCCCCCCACCTCGGCCAACTCGGCCATCAGGCGGGCGAGTTCGGTCGGGGTGAGCGTGTACTGGCGCGGGTTGGCGTCGAGATGCCGCCCTAGCAGGAACTCGAACGCCTGGCGTGCGCCCAGCTCCGCCGCGAGTTCCGCGGTGCCTCGGAGGAGGGGGGCGGAGGGGAGGAGTTGGGGGCCGGTGGGGGTCTGGACTGCGGGGGTGGGGGGTGTGGTGGGGCTCGGGGTGGGGGCGAGGTTCGCGGCGGGCGGTGTGTGAACGGCGGGAGTGGTGTTCGCGGCCGGGGCCGTGTTCACAGGGTGTGCGGTGTTCACGGGGGCCGGGGGCGTTGTCGGGTCGGCCGGGGTGTTCACAGCGTTCTGGATGTTCACAGCGTTCTGGGTGTTCGGGGTGTTTCGGGCGGCATGGGTGTTCGGCGTGTTCACAGCCGCCGCGGCGCTCCCCTCTCGCCCCCTGTGAACTCCGCGGCCGCGCACCGCGCCGAAGCGCGGCACGATCACCTGCTCCAGCGCGCCGGGCAACATCGCGGCCATCCGCTCGTCCGAACCGGCGCTCACGTCCAGCCAGACGGTGGGGCGTTCGTGGATGAGCAGCAGGGCGCAACCGGCGTACACCAGGGCGGTGACCGGACCCTCGGGGTGACCGACGAGTTGCTGCCAGACCCGTTCACGCAACGGGACTTCGGCGAGTTTCCCCTGCTTGCGCAGCCAGGACTCGATCTCGGCGAGGGCGAAGGCGGGGCTGGTCTCGGTACCGCCGACCGGCTTGGGGAAGTCCGCGTGACGCCGACGCCAGTTGCTGACGGCGGCACGGCCGACGCCGGCGAGCCGGGCGATTCCGGCGGCGGTCACCTCTGTCGCGTTGTCCTGCACTCGCCCCACTCCCCTCGTCGCACCGGCCTCGCCGCGTCCGGGCTACCTCTGCGCCGTGTCCGCATTGTGTCCACGTTGCGCCTGCCGTCCGTCTGTGACGCCGAGCATACCGACGCATGCAAGATCTACCCCTTCACGGCCGTGTACACACGGCATCCCGTGAATCGTGTTGACTCGGTTCACAGCCTCTGCTCTTATTGACCCAGCGAACGAGCGGCCGCTGGAGGGAGGCGGTCGCCGCATCGGGGAGGGGACAGCCATGGGCATGATGGGCAGGCTCACGCTCGGCGCCGTCGTGGGGGTCGTCGTCATCGGGGTCGTGTCGGCGAACGCCGGCGCGGAACACAGGGCGACCGGCAAGAAGAACACGGGCACGACCAAGGCCGCCGGGACGAAGAAGGCCGCGTTCGACGGGGACGGCGACTTCCGGGTCGGCACGGACGTGAAGCCCGGTACGTATCGCACCAGCGGCAACACCGACGGCATGTGTTACTGGGAGCGGGCCAAGGACGCCTCGGGCGACACGGACTCGCTGCTGGCCAACGACAATGTGAGCGGCGCCAGTTACGTCACCGTCAAGGCCACCGACAAGATCTTCAAGTCCAGCGGCTGCAAGGACTGGGAGGCCGTCGACGCGAAGCCGCAGGGCGCCCCCGCCACGAAGATGGCCGGCGACGGCGGCATGTTCAAGATCGGCACCGACATCGCCCCCGGCACCTACAGGTCCACCGGCAACAAGGACGACCTGTGCTACTGGGAGCGCGCGAAGGACGCCGAGCACGGGCTGGACTCGATCCTCGCGAACGACAACGTGACCGGCACGGCCGTCGTCACGATCAGCACCAAAGACGCCTACTTCAAGACGACCGGCTGCAAGAACTGGACGAAGACGGCCTGACGTTCTGACGGCCTGCCGTTCCGATCAGGTCAGGTCAGGTCAGGTCAGGTCAGGTCAGGTCAGGTCAGGTCAGGTCAACGCTCCTCCGTCTGCCACGCGCGTGCCCATCCCGCCGTAGGCCCATCTCTGCGCGTCGGTCTGCCCGGCGCCTCTCCGGACCCCGCTTCGGGGCACCTCCCTCACCTCCCTCATCTCGTCACCGCTCACCACTCCACCAAGGAACTGCCATGCGTCGTACCGCACTTGCCGCTCTCTGCCTCACCACTGTGGCCGCCGCGGGACTCACCGGATGTCTGCCCGGTGCGGACAAGGCGGACAGCAAGCCGAAGGGACCGTTCGCCGGGCTGACGGGTGGCGAGATCGCCGACCGGTCCCTGACCGCCACCACCGGCGCCTCGTCGCTACGGCTGAAGGGCGACATACCCGACGACGAGAGCGGCGGCACGATCGTGATCGACATGGCGCTGGACAAGAAGGGCGAGTGCGCCGGCACGTTGAGCTTTCAGGGCAAGGGCAAGGCCGACATGGTCAAGTCCGGGGACACCATCTACATGAAGTACGACGAGGCGTTCCTGCGTGCGCAGAGCGACGGCGAGTCCAAGGCGGACACCGATGCGGTCGTGGACATGATGGCCGGGAAGTGGACCAAGATGTCCGCGAAGGGCGCGGACGCCAAGGACATCGCGAGCTTCTGCGACCTGAACTCGATGCTCGGCGGCGCCGCCGACGGCAACTCGGACGCGACGCGCGGGAAGACGACCACCCTCGACGGCACCCCGGCGATCGCCCTGCACGAGAAGGACGGCAAGGACAGCTACACGCTGTACGTGGCGACCGAGGGCAAGCCGTATGTGCTGCGCATCGACAGCGTCTCCGCGAAGGACCCCGGGACGCTCACGTTCGGCGAGTACGAGAAGCCGGTACCGGCGAAGAAGCCCACCGGCAAGATCCTGGACCTGGACAAGCTGGGCAGCTGAGCCACGGAGCCACGGAGCCACCAAGTCTCCCGCGGCTACGGCACGTTCACGGGGCGTGCCGTAGCCGCGGGTCGGGATCGTCAAGTCGAGGCCGTGTCACCTCAGTTCGCGTGGAACCTCGCCGGTGCGTTCGTCGGGTTGCCCCCGGTCGGCAGAGCCTGCTTGGAGCAGGTGGAGAGGACCTTGACCATCGCGGCCTTCTCCGCCGAGGTGACCCACAGCCCGTACTTCTTCTTCACGGCGACCTGCGCGGCGACATACGTGCACCGGTACGCCTTGGGCGGCACCCAGGTCGCCGTGTCGCCGTCGCCCTTGCTGCGGTTGGGGCTGGCGCCGACGGTGAGGAGGTTGAGCGGGTCGTTGGCGAGAGCTATGCGCTTGCTGGCGTCCCAGTACTTGGCGCCCTTCTGCCAGGCGTCGGAGAGGGCGACCAGGTGGTCGATGTCGACGAGGCTGGCGCCGCGCTTGTAGACGACTTCCTTGCCGGAGTACGGATCGGATTCGAGGACGCCGTACGACACCTTGCAGTCGCCGTCGGTGAACTTCACCTGCTTCAGGTCCCGTTTGAGGATGTCGTCCCTGGTGTCGCAGCTGTTGGAGTCCGTGTCGGCCCAGGCGGTGCCGAACCGTTCACGGGAGTAACCGGTCTTCGGCGCACGCCCCTTCACCGTCAGGGACTCCGCGGCGGTCAGGGCCGCGCCCCCGCCGGAGCCCGTGCCGGAGCCTCCTCCGGCCGTCGCCTCGGGCCCGGAGTCGCCCGTTCCCGTGGTGTCCGTCTTGCATCCGGCGACCGACAACATGACCAAGGCGGCAATTGCCGCCCCACCCCTCAGACGCATCACGTGCGCCCCTCCCCTTGCTCACCCGGCCCCGCCCCTGAGAGGGCGGATATTGCCTGGTCCCACGGTAGCGGCGGACGCGTCACGGGCATACGGGACCTAAGTCCCCATGGCACGCAACTCGCCTGTATCGCAGCGGTGGAACAGGCCGAAGTACCGGCTTCCCTCACCCCCTCTCCTTACTCCCCTTACTACGCCCCGGATTTCACGCTCTCTCAGACCGTCGGACCGTCAGACCCGCACCCCCTCAGACCTTGCCGATGCCCAACGTCGACTCCGAGGGCAGCAGCCCGGACCCGAGTACGGCGACCCAGAACTCGCCCAGCAGGTCGGCGAGTCGGTCGGTGTCGGTCCGGCCGAGGAACTGCCATGGCGTGGCGGCCAGTTGGTCGGTGCGGCGCTCGATCTCCTGGCGCAGGTCGCGGCCCGCCCGCGTCGCCGTACCCATGTCGTCTATGACGCCGCGGACGACCAGCCGTTCGCGGGCCGCCGCCCACTCGTCCCGGCTCCAGCCCCGGCTCTCGAAGCGCTGGACGGAGGCGGCTCCGATCGCGGCGAAGGAGACCAGGGACTCGACCGGGTCGAGGTCGGCGACGAGGAGGGCGGCGAGGTGGCCGTCGCCACGGTGTTCGCGCAGGATCGTGGCCGCCTGCCACAACTGGAGGTGGGGTTCCGCGGGCCAGGCCAACTCGGCGTTGGCGGCGGCGAGGGGGCGGCCGGCGGTGTTCGCCGCCTCGGCGGCGCGGCGGGCGAGGGTGGCGGCCTCCGCCAGCTCGGGGCTGTCGACACGGTCGCCGAATATCGCGCGGTAGGCCCGGTCCATGCCGCGCAGCCTCGCCTTCAGTACGGCGTCCGGGCTCGCGGTGCTCCACGCCGAGTCCATGTGCTCGGCGACCATGCGGGGGTCGAAGCTGTAGAAGGCGGAGGTCACCCGCTCACCGCCGACCGGGCCCAACGGCGCGGCGCGCAACGGGAAGTAGCTCGGCCAGCGCTCCCCGGTGTCGTATCCGAGCGCGGCGGCCTCCGCGAAGACCTCCGGCGCGTAATACAGCACCGCGTGCAGGGGTTCGAGCAGATGCCAGAGCCGGCGCACGCGGCCCAGTTCCACGGTGGGGAGGCTTTTCGTGGTCTCCACTCCACGCACGCTTTCCGACATGACGTAACTCCTCGTCGCGTCCCGGTCGTTCCACAACTTGACACTGACAAGATTGCCCCACCCGCCCGAACTTGTCAATGCCTAGATTCGGCGTACGCTGCTGACCATGAGCACAGCCAAGCCCGCGAAGACGGACGAGAGCACCAAGACTTCCGAGGGCAGCCGCCGCCCGTACCACCACGGCGATCTGCGCCGCGCGATCCTCACCGCCGCGCTCGACGTCATCGCCGCCGACGGCCCGTCCGCGCTGAGCCTGCGGGATCTCGCCCGCCGTGCCGGTGTCTCGCACGCGGCGCCGGCGCATCACTTCAAGGACCGCACAGGGCTGTTGACGGCGATCGCGGCGGAGGGCTTCGGGCTGCTGGCGGGCGCGATCGGGGAAGCGGCGGACCTGAAGGACGCGGGCGTCCGCTACGTGCGCTTCGCGCGCGAGCATCCGGCGCACTTCCAAGTGATGTTCGCGCCCGAGCTGTTGCGCGACGGCGACCTCGAACTCACCACGGCCCGCGCCCTCGCCACCGACGCCCTGCGCCACGCCGTCTCCGCCGTACCCCCCGAGGGCCGCGGCCCCGACGACCGTCTCGCCGGTGTCGCCGCGTGGTCCCTGGCGCACGGCTTCGCGACGCTGCTCCTGGGTCACAACCTGGACGGAGCGGTGGGTGAGCAGGATCCGGAGGAGGTGTTCCGGGTGCTGGCGGGCATGCTGTTCCGCCCGGCCTCCGGCCTGACCCCGCCCCCCGTCTGACGCAACCGACCAGCGGGCACCTCTGCCCCCGACCGACCGGCAGACGCCTCCACGCCCCCGGCCGACCGGTCCCCCTACGGCTCCCTGCAGCTCTCGCTACGACTGCCTACGACCCCAGGATCGTCGCCAGGAACTCCCCCACCCACCCCAGCAACTCCCGCCCGACCAGCGGCTTCCCGCCCACCTTGGCCGTCTTCGGGCGGGGTACCAGCACCTGGTGGGCGGCCGGCTTGATGACGGTGCCCGGGTAGAGGCGCTTGAGGCGCAGCTCCTGGGACTCCCTCAACTCCACCGGTGCGAAGCGGATGTTGGTGCCCTGGAGGACGATGTCGCCGACACCGCACGCGCGCGCGAGCATGCGCAGGCCCGCCACCAGCAACAGGTTCTCCACCGGTTCGGGCAACTTGCCGTAGCGGTCGACGAGTTCCTCGCGTACGGCCTTGATGTCCTCCTCCGTGTTGGCGGAGGCGATGGACCGGTAGGCGGAGAGGCGCAGGCGCTCGCCGGGAGCGTAGTCGTGCGGGACGTGCGCGTCGACCGGGAGCTCGATCTTGACCTCCAGGGGCGGCTCCTCCTCGACACCGCCCTCCAGGGAGGCGCGGTAGTCCGCGACGGCCTCGCCGACCATGCGGACGTACAGGTCGAAGCCGACGCCCGCGATGTGGCCGGACTGCTCGCCGCCCAACAGGTTTCCCGCGCCCCGGATTTCGAGGTCCTTCATCGCCACGTACATGCCCGCGCCCATCTCCGTGTGCTGGGCGATGGTCGCGAGGCGCTCGTGGGCCGTCTCCGTGAGGGGCTTCTCCGGGGGGTACAGGAAGTACGCGTAACCCCGCTCGCGGCCACGCCCCACTCGCCCACGCAGCTGGTGAAGCTGCGACAGGCCGAAGTTGTCGCCTCGTTCGACGATCAGCGTGTTGGCGTTGGAGATGTCGATGCCCGACTCGACGATCGTCGTCGACACCAGGACGTCGAACTTCTTCTCCCAGAAGTCGACGACCACCTGCTCCAGCGACTGCTCCGACATCTGGCCGTGGGCGGTCGCGATGCGCGCCTCCGGGACGATCTCGCGCAGTCGGGCCGCCGCGCGGTCGATCGACTCGACGCGGTTGTGGATGTAGAAGACCTGGCCCTCGCGCAGGAGTTCGCGGCGGATCGCGGCGCCGATCTGCTTCTCCTCGTAGGGGCCGACGAACGTCAGCACAGGGTGACGCTCCTCCGGGGGCGTCGTGATCGTCGACATCTCGCGGATGCCGGTCACCGCCATCTCCAGGGTTCTGGGAATCGGGGTGGCGGACATCGTCAGGACGTCGACGTTCGCGCGCAGCTTCTTCAGCTGCTCCTTGTGCTCGACGCCGAAGCGCTGCTCCTCGTCGACGATGACCAGGCCGAGGTCCTTGAACTTGGTCTCGGAGGAGAACAGGCGGTGGGTGCCGATGACAAGGTCCACGGAGCCCTCCCGCAGGCCCTCCAGGGTCGCCTTCGCCTCCGTGTCGGTCTGGAAGCGGCTCAACGCCCTTACGTTGACCGGGAATTGCGAGTACCGCTCGGTGAACGTCCCGAAGTGCTGCTGCACGAGCAGGGTCGTCGGGACGAGGACGGCGACCTGCTTGCCGTCCTGTACGGCCTTGAAGGCGGCCCGTACGGCGATCTCGGTCTTGCCGTAGCCGACGTCGCCGCAGACCAGCCGGTCCATCGGGATCGACTTCTCCATGTCGTCCTTGACCTCGGCGATGGTGGTCAACTGGTCGGGCGTCTCCACGTACGGGAAGGCGTCCTCCAGCTCGCGCTGCCAGGGCGTGTCCGCGCCGAACGCGTACCCCGGGGCCGCCATCCGGGCCGAGTACAGCTTGATGAGGTCGGCCGCGATCTCCTTGACGGCCTTCTTGGCGCGCGCCTTGGTCTTCGTCCAGTCCGCGCCGCCCAGGCGGTGCATGGTAGGGGCCTCACCACCGACGTACTTGGTGATCTGCTCCAGCTGGTCGGTGGGGATGTACAGCCGGTCGCCGGGCTGGCCGCGCTTGGCGGGCGCGTACTCGACGACCAGGTATTCGCGCGTGGCCGTCTGCACCGTGCGCTGCACCATCTCGATGTAGCGGCCGACCCCGTGCTGCTCGTGGACGATGTAGTCGCCCGCCTCCAGGGTGAGCGGGTCGATGGTCTTGCGACGGCGGGCCGGCATCCGGACGCCGTCCTTGCCGGCGGCCTTCTGCCCGGAGAGGTCGGTCTCGGTGAGGACGGCGAGCTTCAGCGCCGTGTCGACGAAGCCGTAGTCGATCGAACCGGTCGCCACGTGCACCACGGAGGGGGCGATCTCACCGAGTTCCGTCTCCAGGCGAGCCGCCACGCCCTCGGTACCGAGGACCTCGACCGTGCGGGCGGCGGGGCCGTGGGCCTCGGTCACGAAGACCGTGCGCCAGCCGTCCGCGAGCCAGCCCTTGGTGTCCGCGAGGGCCTTCGCGGTGTCGCCCCGGTAGGTCTCGGGGGCGTGCATGCCGAGCTTCAGGGTGTCCGCGTCCAGCTCCTCGTCGGCCGCGAACGGCGACACCGACCACCACATCATGTCCAGCTCGCGCGCCCGGTCCCGTACGTCCGCGATGGCCCACAGGGAGGCAGCGCCGACGTCGATGGGCGCCTCGCCGCCACCGGCGGTCGCGGCCCAGGACGCCTGGAGGAACTCGTGCGAGGTGGCGACGAGATCGGACGCACGCGTGCGTACCCGCTCCGGATCGCATACGACGGTCATCGCGCCCTTGGGGAGCACGTCGAGCAGCAGCTCCATGTCGTCGACGAGCACCGGGGCAAGGGACTCCATGCCTTCCACGGCGATGCCCTCGGCGATCTTGTTGAGCAGCTCGCCCAGTTCGGGGTGCTGTTCGGCGAGGGCACGCGCACGCGTGCGGACGTCTTCCGTCAACAGGAGTTCACGGCAGGGGGGTGCCCACAGGCCGTGTTCGGCGACCTCCAGGGAGCGCTGGTCGGCGACCTTGAAGTAGCGGATCTCCTCGACGTCGTCACCCCAGAACTCGATGCGCAGGGGGTGTTCCTCGGTGGGCGGGAACACGTCCAGGATGCCGCCGCGCACCGCGAACTCGCCGCGCTTCTCGACGAGCTCCACGCGCGCGTACGCGGCGGCGCCGAGCGCGTCCACGATCGCGTTCAGGTCGGCGCTCTGGCCCGTCCGCAGGGCGACCGGCTCCAGGTCTCCGAGCCCCTTGACCTGCGGTTGCAGGACGGACCGCACGGGCGCCACGACGACGGAGACCGGGCCCGTCTCCGGGTCGTCCTCCCTGGGGTGGGCCAGACGGCGCAGGACGGCGAGGCGGCGGCCCACGGTGTCGCTGCGCGGGCTGAGGCGCTCGTGCGGGAGGGTCTCCCAGGACGGGTAGTCCACGACGCCGTCCGGCGGGAGCAGTGAGCGCAGGGCTGCCGCCAGGTCCTCGGCCTCCCTGCCCGTCGCGGTCACCGCGAGGACGGTGCGGCCGGTCTCCCTGGCGAGCGCTGCCACGGCGAAGGGGCGGGTCGCCGGGGGGCCCACCAGGTCGACGTGCATGCGGTTGCCGTCGGTCGCGGCGCGGGTGGCTTCCGCGAGGGCGGGGTCCTTGACTACGGCGTCGAGCAGACCGTGCAGGCTCATGGAGGGCTTTCCGTCTGGGGGTGGGCAACACGAAGGGCCCGACGCGGGTGGTGGGCCGGGGGGTATCCAGCGTACGTCGGTGCGGTGGCTGACGCCGGGGCTGTGGATAACCCCGCTTTCTCCGCACCCTGCGCTGGTGTTGACGTACCAGGGGGCTCCGCCCCCTGGGCCCCCGGGCCTGTGCCCACCCACCACCCGACTCGGTCCGCCCCAAAGTCACCCCTCAAAAGCAAAAACAGCCCCTCAAGGGCACCAAACAGGCCCAGCCCGACAACAAAACAAACCCGGCGCCGAGAAGTCCCCCGTGACTTCTCGGCGCCGGGCCTGCCCCCGTTGGACAGTGGCTCAGTTGGCTACTCGGTGGCGATCGCGTTCAGCACATTCATCCGCCCCGCCCGGAACGCCGGGATCAAGGCCGCGAACAAGCCCACGAACGCCGATCCGATGAAGACCGCGATGATCGTCCCCCAGGGAATCTCCAGGACCTTCAGCCCCTCCAGGGCGAGCAGCCGCTGAGCCGTGGCCCCCCAGCCCATCCCCAGGCCGAGGCCGAGCAGCGCTCCGAAGAGGGCGATCACGACCGACTCCATGCGGATCATCCGGCGGAGCTGGCGGCGGGACATGCCGATCGCCCGCATGAGGCCGATCTCCCGGGTCCGCTCGACGACCGACAGGGCGAGGGTGTTCACGACACCCAGGACCGCCACGATGATCGCCAGAGCGAGCAGACCGTAGACCATGTTCAGGAGCTGGCCGATCTGGTCCTTGAGTTCCTGCTTGTAGTCGGTCTGGTCGCGGACCTGGTACTGCGGGTACGGGTCCATGGCCTTCTTCAGGGCCGCGTACGCCTGCTTCTCCTGGCCGTCCTTGGCCTTGGCGAACATGATCTCGTTCGGCGGGACCTTGTTGGCCGGGAGGTACTTCTGCATCGTCGCGATGCTGGTGTACCGCGCGCCCTGGTCGATGGCGACGTCGTCGTCCGTGATCGCCGCGACCTTCAGCTTCGCCGTCTCGCCGCCCTTGAAGGCGACGCTGATCGTGTCGCCGACGTGGACGCCGTGCTTCTTGGCGTACTTGGAGCCGACCGACATCGCGTTGGTGCCGTAGGCGGCGGACAGGTCGCCGGCCGTGGTGGCGCGGCGCAGGTCCTGGGCGTAGGACGGGTCGGCGGCGGTGATGCCGTCGGTGTCCTTCTGGCCGTCGGGCGAGGTGAGGGTGGCGTCGATGTCCTTGTAGCGGGTGACGTGGACGAGGTCCGGCGACTGTTCCATCGCCTTCTCCGCCTGCGGCACGATCCGCTGGTTGCCCTGGACGATGAAGTCGGCGCCCACGGACTTGTCGAGTTCACTCGTCGCCGAGGCGACCATCGAGGAGCCGACCACCGAGAGGCAGGCGACCAGCGCGAGGCCGATCATCAGGGCCGCACCCGTAGCACCCGTACGCCTGGGGTTGCGGAGCGCGTTGCGTTCGGCCAGGCGCCCCACCGGCCCGAAGGCCCGCAGCAGGACCACACTGATGACCCGTACTACCCCGTTGGCCAGCAGCGGGCCGATGATCACGAAGCCGATCAGCGACAACACGACGCCCGCACCCAGGACCAGCGAACCGTCCGTCGCCTTCTTGGCGGTGGCCGCCGCGAACAGGGCGGCGACACCGGCCCCCGTCAGCACCAGGCCGATCAGACCCCGTACCCAGCCCGCCTTGCCGTCGGCCGGTGTACCGGCGTCGCGCAGCGCGGCCATCGGGGAGACCTTCCCGGCGCGGCGGGCCGGCAGGTAGGCGGCCAGGATCGTGACGATGACACCCAGCAGCAGGCCGAGCACCGGGGTGGTCCACTTCACCGTCAGGTCCCGGGTCGACAGGTCCATGCCCGCCGCGCTCATCAGTTTCATCAGGCCTACGGCGATGCCGACACCGGCGCCGACACCGAGGATGGAGCCGACGATGCCGAGCAGGGTCGCCTCGACCAGCACCGAGCGGTTGACCTGCCCGCGGGAGGAGCCGACCGCCCTCATCAGGCCTATTTCGCGGGTCCGTTGGGCGACCAGCATCGAGAAGGTGTTGATGATGAGGAAGATGCCCACCAGGAACGCGATCCCGGCGAAGCCGAGCATGGCGTACTTGATGACGTTCATGAACTGGCCGACGCCCTTGCGGTTCTCGTCGGCGTTCTCCTTGGCCGTCTGGATCTTGTACGTCCCCGTCGAGGCGAGGGTCTGTGCCACGTTCTGCTTGAGCTGAGTGTCCGTCACACCGCTCGCGGCGGTGACGCCGAGCTGGGTGAACCGGCCTGTGGCGCCCAGGAGTTCGTGCTGCGCGGTGGCGGTGTCGAAGTAGACGACGGCCGCACCGGGGTTGGTCACCTTGAAGGTGGCGATGCCGACGATCCTCGCGGTGAAGTCACCGGTCTGCGAGATCGTGCGCAGCGAGTCGCCCATTTTCAGGTGGTGCTTGTCGGCGGTGTCGGCGTCGACCATGACCTCGGTCGGGCCGCGCGGGGCGTGGCCGGAGGTGATCTCCATCGAACGCAGGTCGTTCTTCGTCCAGTTGCCCGCGATGGTGGGCGCTCCGGTCGACGATCCCATGTTCTTGTTGGCGCTGTTGACGACGGTCACGTTCATCGAACTGACGCCGCCCTCAACGGACTTGACGCCCTGGGCCTTCGCCACCTGCGCGACCGTGGAGGCCGGCAGCGACTCGGGCAGTCCGTTCTGCGGGGTGCTGCCGTCGGCCTTGGCCGCCTTCGGCAGCACCGTCACGTCGGACGCGGTGGCCGCGAAGAGTTTGTCGAACGTCGTGTTCATCGTGTCGGTGAACACCAGCGTGCCGCAGACGAACGCGACCGACAGCAGCACGGCTATCGCGGAGAGCGCCATCCGCCCTTTGTGCGCGAAGAAGTTGCGCATCGAGGTCTTCATGACGGTCATGACGTACGCCCCCGCGCGTCGAAGTCCTTCATGCGGTCGAGGACGGCGTCCGCGGTCGGCTTGAACATCTCGTCGACGATCCGGCCGTCCGCGAGGTACAGGACGCGGTCCGAGTACGACGCGGCCACCGGGTCGTGCGTGACGATCACGATGGTCTGGCCGAGGTCGTCCACGGAGCGGCGCAGGAAGCCCAACACCTCAGCGCCCGCACGGGAGTCGAGGTTTCCGGTCGGCTCGTCACCGAAGATGATCTCGGGGCGGGCCGCCAACGCCCGTGCCACGGCGACGCGTTGCTGCTGTCCGCCGGAGAGCTGGTTGGGCCGGTGCTTGAGCCGGCTCGACAGACCGACCGTGTCCACGACCTGCGCCAGCCAGCCCTTGTCGGGCTTGCGGCCGGCTATGTCCATGGGCAGCGTGATGTTCTCGATCGCGTTCAGCGTCGGCAGCAGGTTGTACGCCTGGAAGATGAACCCGATCCGGTCCCGGCGCAGTTGGGTGAGCTTCTTGTCCTTGAGGCCGGTGATCTCGGTCTCGTCCAGGTAGATCTGCCCGGAGGTCACGGTGTCGAGCCCGGCGAGGCAGTGCATGAGCGTGGACTTGCCGGACCCCGAGGGGCCCATGATCGCGGTGAACTGGCCGCGGGCGATGTCCACGTCGACATGGTCGAGGGCGACGACGCGGGTCTCCCCGGCCCCGTACGCCTTGACGACCTGCCGCGCTCGCGCGGCAACGGCCGTACGCCCTCCAGTGCCCCCGTGCCTGGGAATGGTCACAGCCGATGTCACGGTATGTCTCCTAAGTCGGTCGGCAGCAGAGCGTGCCGGTGTCCGGTCGATGCGGTTCAAGTGGTTACGACGATGAGTCTGGCGGTGGGAGGGGGTCCGGCGCGCTGGTGCTCAGCGCAGTCTTTCCCGGGGGAAAACCCCACCCTCCTGGGTTCGGCCTGCCGCCCCCCAGCGGCATAAAGCCAGGTTAAGGACGACCCCCCGCCCTTCTCCTCCTCCGCCGGTACGAACCCTCCCCGGGTCGTAGTGGGGAGGGACCCCTAGGGGGTCTCCACCGACGGGTGGAGCCGTTCTCGGGGTCCGGTCCACCCACCGGCCCGGCCGGCTTCCGGCCTGCCGCTACGTGAGGGTCAAGTGGGAAGCTGGTGCGCGGCAGATAGATGCAAGGGGAAAGGAATCCTGTGGACCAGGGGGACAGGGACACCGACGCCGATACCGAGATACGAACCGAGGCGGCCGAGCAGCCCACGCCGGCGCCTCCCGACCGGCGCAAGCGCGCGGTCGTCGCGGCCCTCATGCTCGCGATGGCCCTGGCCGCCCTCGACTCCACCATCGTCTCGACCGCCGTACCGCAGATCGTCGGCGACCTCGGCGGCTTCTCCGTCTTCTCCTGGCTGTTCTCCGGCTATCTGCTGGCCGTGACGGTCACCCTGCCCGTCTACGGCAAGCTCTCCGACACCTTCGGCCGCAAGCCGGTGCTGATCGTCGGGGCGGCGGTCTTCCTCGCCGGTTCGCTGCTGTGCGCGGTGGCCTGGAACATGGGCGCGCTGATCGCGTTCCGGGTCGTACAGGGCCTGGGCGGCGGGGCGTTGCAGGGCACCGTGCAGACACTCGCCGCCGATCTGTACCCGCTGAAGGAACGCCCGAAGATCCAGTCCAAGCTGTCCACCGTGTGGGCGGTGTCGGCGGTCGCGGGCCCGGGAGTGGGCGGACTGCTCGCCGCGTACGCCGGCTGGCGCTGGATCTTCCTCGTCAACCTCCCTGTCGGAGCGGTGGCGTTGTGGCTGATCGTCCGCCACCTCCACGAGCCGGAACGCGCCCGCACCTCCCGCCCCCGCATCGACTGGGCGGGCGCACTGGCCGTGTTCGCGTGCGGAGGCGTACTGATCACGGCGCTGGTGCAGGGCGGGGTCGCGTGGTCCTGGCTCTCGGCACCCTCAATGGCCTTGTTCGGTACGGGACTTGCGCTGGCCGGACTGGTGGTCGCGATCGAGCGCCGGGCGGCCGAGCCCATCATCCCCGGGTGGGTGTGGCGGCGCCGTACGATCGCGGCCGTCAACTTGGCCCTGGGCGCACTGGGGTTGCTGATGGTGGCGCCGAGCGTGTTCCTGCCGACGTACGCGCAGTCGGTGCTCGGGCTGGCACCCGTGGCGGCCGGATTCGTGCTGTCCGTATGGACGTTGAGCTGGCCGGTGTCGGCCGCGCTGAGCCAGCACGTGTACCGGCGGATCGGTTTCCGCAACACGGCGATGCTCGGGATCGGGACGGCGACGCTGATCCTGTTCGCGTTCCCGTTCCTGCCGTATCCGGGCGCGGCCTGGCAGCCGATGGCGCTGATGCTGCTGCTCGGCGCGGCCCTCGGACTCTTCCAACTCCCGCTGATCGTCGGGGTGCAGTCGACGGTGGGGTGGGAGGAACGGGGCGTGACGACCGCGTCCGTCCTGTTCTGCCGCCAGACCGGCCAGACGATCGGCGCGTCCGTCTTCGGGGCGGTCGCGAACGGGGTGCTGGCGTCCCGGCTGGGCGGCGCGAGCGACCTGGACTCGGTCACGCGCGGCCTCGACGGGGGTGCGGTTCCCGAGGCGACCCGGCGGGCGATCGCGGACGCGGTGCACGCGGTGTACATCGGCGCGGGGTGCGCGGCGGCGGTGGCCTTCCTGGTGCTGCTGTTCCTGGCACCGCGACGCTTCCCGGTCCTCAAGGAGCAGTGAGCGGGCCCGAGTTGGGCGGCGCCGCGTCAACACCCGAGGTCAGCGGGTGTTGACGCGGGGGCGTCCCCCGACCGCCCAGTTCGGCGAAAACCACCCACATCCCCCAACCGGCGAGTAACGTGCGTGACCCCCGCCGCCCACTCCCTGCGGTCCGCCGCCACGGACCCGAGCCACGCAAGGAGCACGGGATGTCCTACGACCCGTACCCTCCGCATGATGCGCACCGCCCGGATGATGTGCATTCGTCACCCGACCCGTACACCCCGTACGACCCCGAGATCGCCCGCTACACCCCGTACGACCCGGACGCCGACCCGTACACCCCGTACGACCCCGACTCCGTCCCCTACACCCCGTACGACCACGCACCACCTCCGACACCACCCGCGCCCCCGCCGCCACGCACCTCCCCGCCCACCGTCACCTACCCCTGGCAGCCGCCCCCGCCGCCACCCGAGCGCCGCCGTCTGCCCCGTCGCCCCGCGCTCGGCAATCACAGCGATCTGCGCATCCTGCGCGGCGCGTACCGGCGTCAGCGGCGGGTGGCGACCAGCGCAGCGCTCGGCTACTTCTGCCTCTTCCTCGGACTCTCCGCGTTCGCGCCCTCGTTGATGTCGAGCACCGGCACCGGCGGTGTGCCCACCGGGCTGCTGCTCGCGCTGGCCCAGCTGCCCGTCACCTGGCTCGCGACAGCGCTCTACGAGCGCACGGCCCGGCGTCGCGTCGACCCCCTCGCGGACCGCTTCCGCAAGCAGGCCGAACTGGACGCGAGACGGGAGGCGGCACGATGACCGCAACGGCCGCGATGACGACGGTGACCGCGATGACCGGCCTCAGGGACTCCTCGCAGACCATGTCGCTGGTGGCCTTCACCTCAGTCGCCACGATCACCCTCCTGCTCTGCGTGATGACGGGTCCGGACCGCGACGACCTCGACGAGTTCTACACGGGCTACGGCTCCCTCTCTCCACTCCGCAACGGCCTTGCCATAGCGGGTGATTACATCTCCGCGGCGAGCGTGCTGGGCGCGGGCGGGGTGATCGCCCTGTACGGCTACGACGGGGTGGTGCTCGCGCTGAGCACGGCCCTGTCGCTGATGCTGCTGATGTTCCTGCTGGCCGAACCGCTGCGCAACGCGGGCCGGTTCACGATGGGCGACGCGCTGGCCCGCCGGATGCCGGGGCGTTCCGTACGGATCGTCGCGTGCGCGGTGACGATCATCGCCCTGCTGCCGCTGATGCTGGTCCAACTCGCGGGCGCCGGACAGCTGTTGGCGTTCATCCTCGGTTTCTCCAGCGACTTCCTGCAGACCGGCTGCATCATCGGCCTGGGCGCGCTGATGATCAGCTACGCGGCGATCGGCGGCATGAAGGGCACGGCCCTCATCCAGATCCTGAAGATCGTGATGCTGCTCGGCTCGGGAGCGGTGATCGCCGTACTCCTGCTGAACCGGTTCCACTGGGACCTGGGTTCGTTCTTCGACACGGCGGCGGAGCGCAGCGGCGCCGGACCGGCCTTCCTGCGCTCGGGACTTGAGTTCGCCGGAGGCCCAAGTCCCCGGCTCGACATGATCAGTTCGGAGCTGACGGTGGTGATCGGCGGCGCCTGCCTGCCGCACATAACCATGCGCATGTACACCGCGTCGAGCGCCCGGCAGGTGCGGCGGTCGATGTCGTGGGCGGTGTCGAGCGTGGCGATGTTCGTGGTGATCGTGACGGTCGTCGGGTTCGGCGCGACGGCGCTGCTCGGCCGGGCGGCGGTCGCGCGGGCCGACCCGCAGGGCAACACGGCGTATCTCCTGGGCTCGCGGGCGGTGTTCGGGGCCGGCATGTCGACGACGGAGACCCTCCTCTTCACCACCGTCACCACGGCCGTCTTCCTCACCCTGCTCGCCTCCGTCGCCGGGATGATCCTCGCCTGCGCCAACTCCCTTGCCCACGACGTCTTCGCGACCCGCGTCCAGGACATGCCGGTCCGCCGCGAGATGACGCTGGCCCGCTACTCGGCGCTGGCGGTGGGCGTTCCGGCGATCCTGCTCGCGACGCTGGTCCAGCACCGGGGCCTGCAACCCCTGGTCACCCTGTCCTTCTGCCTGGGCGCCTCGGCCATAGCGCCCGCCCTCGTCTACAGCCTCTTCTGGCGCCGCTACACCCGAACGGGCCTGCTCAGCACGCTCATTGGCGGCACGCTCGCGGTCCTCCTCCTGATGCCGGCCACGAACCTGGTCTCCGGCTCGCCCACCGCCGCCTTCCCCAACGCCGACTTCAACTGGTTCCCGTTCACCACGACGGGCCTCGTCACGATCCCCCTCGGCCTCGCCTGCGGCTGGCTGGGCACGGTCGCCTCGGGCCGCCGCGAGGAGGAGGAACAGCGCAGGCGGTACGACGCGATGGAGGGCTGGATCCTGGCGGGCGCGGTACGGAGAGACAGCGGCGAGCCGCACGGAGAGCCACCGCATGACCGACGCAAAAGACCCGCATGACCGGTGTTGTAGCCGTGCATGACTCGTTCTTTGCCACACCACCACCCCGACTCCCGCTGTTCACCGCTCCTTTCCAGACTCTGCACGTCCGAGCGTGAAGGTCCCTGCATCAGCGGGAGTTGAACATGAGCCACGGCCACAGTCACGGCGACCACGGTCACCACCATCACCACCACGGGGACGGCGACACCTCGTCGCTGCCGCCCGCCCTCGACACGTCCATCCCGGACACCGAGTTGACGCCCGGTCAGCTGTCGCGGAGAGGCATGCTGCGCCGAACGGGCCTGCTGGGCGCGGGACTCGCGGCGGGCGGCGTGCTCGCCGGCGCGGGGGAGGCAGCCGCGTCGGTACAGCAGGCGGCGCAGCAGCAGGCGGCCAAGTCGTCGAAGGGCAACGGCCGTTACCTGTGGCTGGCGGGCGACCACCACATCCACACGCAGTACAGCAGCGACGCGAAGTACCGGGTCATCGACCACGTACGCCAGGCGAACGCGCACGGCCTGGACTGGATGGTCATCACCGACCACGGCAGCGTCGCGCACGCCAAGATCGGCGTGGAGAAGGTCAATCCGGACATCGTCGAGGCCCGTGACCAGACCGACGACACCCTTGTCTTCCAGGGCCTGGAGTGGAACATCCCGGGCGCCGAGCACGGCACGGTGTTCGTGCACCCCGGCGCCAACGAGGTAGCCGTACTCAAGGAGTTCGAGAACTCCTTCGACGGCAGCGTGAAGAACGCGAGCGGCAACTCGCCCGCCAACGAGGCCCTCGCCATCGCGGGCGTCGACTTCCTCGCCGACCAGGTCCGCCGCCGCAAGGTCAAGGACGCCCTGTTCCTCGCCAACCACCCGGCGCGCAAGGGCATCGACTCCCCGCACGAGATCCGGGGTTGGCGCGACGCGCAGCCCTCGATCGCCGTCGGCATGGAGGGCGCCCCCGGCCACCAGGCGGGCGGCATCCCCAAGCCGAACGGCCCCGGCGGCGGGCGCGGGATCTACGACGGCAGCCCGAGCGCGGACTCGTTCCCCGGTTACCCGCTGGAGAGTTACCGCACCTGGGGCGGCTTCGACTGGATGACGTCGACGGTCGGCGGCCTGTGGGACAGCCTCCTCGCCGAGGGCAAGCCCTGGTGGATCACCGCCAACTCCGACTCCCACAACGTCTACGCGGACACGGCGGTTCGCGGCCCGGGCGGCGACTTCAACGCCAACGGCCGCTACGAGGACCCGGTCTACGGCACCGGCATCAGCCTCACCGACACCGACTTCTGGCCCGGCCAGTACTCCCGCACCCACGTCGGCGCGACCTCCTTCGCCTACAAGGCAGTCATGGACGGCATCCGCGCGGGCCGCGTCTGGGTCGACCACGGCGGCCTGATCAGCGGCCTCGACGCCCGCCTGTCCTACGGCGGCCGCGAGGTCACCCTGGGCGGCACACTGCACGTACGCCGAGGCGCGCAGGTGGACCTGACCATCAGGATCAGCCTGGCCAACGGCCCCAACTGGGCCCAGTTCCAACCGACTCTGGCCCGCGTCGACGTCATCCAGGGCGACGTCACCGGCCCGGTCGCGGACAAGGACGTCTTCGCCACCCCGAAGACGAAGGTCGTCAAGTCCTTCGAGGTCGACAGGTCCACCGGCACCGTCCGTCTCACGTACTCCCTCGGCCGCCTCGACAAGCCGGTCTACGTCCGCCTCCGCGGCACCGACGGCAACCGCTCCGCCGTGGGCATCAACGGCGCCTCCGTAGACCCCGTAGGCCCCGCGATGGACGTCCTCGGCGACGCCGACCCGTGGAAGGACCTCTGGTTCTACTCCAACCCGATGTGGGTCCTCCCCGCATGACCACCCCCTACGACCCGTCCGGCGTCCACCCCGTCATCGGGGTGGACGCCGGCACGACGACGCTCCGCGAGGCGGACCACCTGATCCGCGACCTGGCGATCTCCCTTGCGCTTCCACCGGGGACGGTCGCGTGCACACACCTGATCCGGACGGAGGGGCGGAGGGGTACGGCGGTCTCACTCGCCCTGCCGGAGGGCGGAGAGTCGGCGGAGGAGGTCTGGCGACGGCTCACGGCAACAGAGATGGGCGCGGCCCTGGGCGACCGTAGACACGGCCCCGCCGAGGCGGCCAACACTGCCGCCATGGCAGCTGGCGAGCACGCGGCGCGCCGGTCAGGCCGAGCCGTTCTTTTCCCGGGCGTGGATCAACTCACCGGCACGGTCACGGTGGCCGACCTCCTGCGACTGTCCGCCGTGGACAGAGTGATCGTGGTGGGCGCGACGTCGGGCGACGGCCCCGACCCCGTCATACCCGTACAGACACAGGACCACGTACGCCCCGAATGGCGCGAAGGGCAACTGGTCCTGGCTCTGGTACCGGCCGCAGGAAACACCCTCGCCCCCTTCGAGGTCCCCAACCCGACACCATGCTGCGCCGACCACACCAGCTAACCCAGGGGCGCGGGGCTGTGTTCAATTTGCGGCTACCGCCGCGTGGGCGCGACCAGCCCCCACCGGGCCCGCACACAACCACAACCGCGCCCCGTCACATCACTCCGCCGCAGCCCGCCCCGTAAGCGCCGTCAAACTACTCCGCACATGATCCATGTGCGCCTGCACGTCATCCCAGGTCTCCCCATGCTCGCGCAGCACCCGCTCCGTATCCCGAGCAACCCGCTCCGCCCGCACCCGAGCCTCCGCCACCACCTCGGCCGCCCGCTCAGCCGCCTCGTCCTGTCGCCGCCGATCCGACAACTCCGCCTCGGCGAAGGCCTGTTCAGCCTCCCCCAACGCGGCCTCCGCGAGAGCCACCCGCTCGGCATACTCCGCATCCAGCGCAGCCGCCCGCGACGACGCCTCCCGCTCGGCCGACGCCCACCGCTCGTCGTGCTCCTTGGCCTGCTCCCCCAACATCGCGGCGGTACGCTGCCGCACCTCACGCAAGGCGGAAAGCGCCTCGGTCCGCCCCTCCTTCACCTCACGCCGAGCCCCGATCCGAATGTCGTCGGCCTCGGCACGGGCGGCGAGAAGCCGCTGCCGAGCCCGTTCCTCGACCTCCGCACGGAGCGCGTCGGCGTGCTCCCGCGCAGCCTGGAGCACACCCGCGGCGCACGCCTCGGCCTCCGCGACCCGCTCCTCCGCCGCACGCCGCGCGGACTCCCGTAGAGCGGCGGCTTCCTCCGCCCCCAGCTGGAACAGCCGCTGAGCCCGCTCGCCCAGCGTCTCGTACGTCTGCGGAGCGAGCCGGGACACGGCGACCCGCATCCGCTCGGCCTCCGCCTCCATGTCCTTGCCCAGTACGGTCAGCCGCGCGGCCCGTTCCCAGGCCACGTCCCGGTACCGCGAGATCGCCGCCGCGTACGCGTCGACCTGGTCGGGGCGGTAGCCGCGCCCCCGTACGGCCACGAAGCCACGTGGTGACACCGATGCGCTGCTCATCCTGGAACCCCTCTCCATACGACGGACACGACATGATGATTTGCCGCATATCTTGATGGATCGGGCGTAAGTGTTCATAACGCGACACTCCGCAGACAGGTCACGGGCATCACGCGACGCAAAAGGGCCGGACCCGATCAGACGACCGGGTCCGGCCCTTCAATCCTTCAATACGGCCTGTTCAACAGACCGTCGGCGTCACAACAACCCGTCCCACATCTGCTCCAGCAACACCGACCACCAGCTCTCCGGCGAACCGAGCGCCGCCGGATCCAGCGAAGCGAGCTGCGCCTGGAAGTCGACGGTCCACCGGCCCGCCTGCTCCTGGTTGAGCCCGTACCGCAGTCGCCACATCCGGCCGAGCAGCGCCAGGCAGCGCGCGAACTCGGGCAGCCCCGTGTTCACGAACTGCGGCGGTACGGGCGCACCGCCCGGCCCCGCCTCCACCGGCACGGCGACGATGTTGGCCGTGCCGTACTGGACGCAGATCGCGCGGCCGAAGTCGCTGCCCATGACGAGGTAGGAGCCCGCGTCGGCGGACGGCCGCACCCCGCGCTCCTGCGCGAGTTCGGCCAACGTCGGTACGGGGCGCCCCGGTTGGGCCTGCGCCCAGAAGAACGGGCCCATGTCCATCGGCAGTCCCGCCGCGACCAGCGTGTGCGCGACGACCGGCGGTACGCCCTGCCGGGACACCGCCGCCTGCTCGAAGCGGAACACGCCCGGCCCGAACGCGCCCGCCAGTTCCTGCGCGATCGCCTCCGGCGGGATCGGCGGCGTCGGCTGCACCGGCGGCAACGGCGCCCGCACCGGGGCGAGTCGGGCCGGCCCGTCGGCGACCTGGTGCAACTCGCCCTGGTGGGCGATCAGTTCGCGCATCCCCTGCTGCCGGCTCGCGTGATCCGTGCCGTACGGCGCGATGCTCGCGATGCGGGCCTGCGGCCACTGTTCGCGGATCATCCGCGCGCAGTACGCGCCCGGCAGCTCGCAGGACTCCAACTCCGTGTGCAGTTCGAGGACTTGGTCCGGCGGGATGTTCATGCCGCGCAGCTCGTGGAAGATCTGCCACTCCGGGTGCGGCGTCCCCGGCGCGGACCGCCGGATCAGCTGCTGCTCGGACCCGTCCGGCGCGCGGTACCGCAACACGGCCTGATAACCCGGCCCTACGGTCGGCAGCCCCTGCTGCGGATAGCCGTAGGCGGGCTGCTGCTGCCCGGGGAACGGCTGCCCCGGCGCGGGCGGCATGCCCTGACCGGGCATGGGCTGCCCCGGCGGCGGCATGGCACCCGGAGGCATCGCCCCCGGCGGCATACCGGGGGCGCCCAACGCACCGGGCGCGCCCGGGAATTGCGGCGGCGGAGGCACCCCGGGCCCACCCACCGGAGGCCCGGCGAGCATGGTCTCCGCGTGATGCACGGCACCGTGGGCACCGCCCTGCGAACCGGCGTTTCCGGGAGCGTTCGGCGGCTGGGGCGCACCGGGAGAGCCGGGGGCACCATGACCACCAGGCGTACCCGGAACACCCGGTGCACCGGGCGCATGCGGCACACCAGGGGCACCCGGAGGCCTCGGCCCCGCCGCCCCGGGCCCACCCTGCCCCGGATCGGCAAGCATCGTCGCGGCATGGTGCACCCCACCCGGAGGCGTACCCCCGGGAGTATTCGGAGCACCGGGCACACCGGGCGCACCAGGCGGCTGCGGCGCACCGGGCCCCGCCTGACCGCCCTGACCTCCCTGCCCGCCAGGCCCGTCCGGCCCGAGCCCCGAAACCATCTGCGTCGCCACATACCCACCCGGCGGCGGAGGAGGCGGAGGCGATGCGGGCCCACCACCCGGCCGCGCACCCGGCGTCCCCGGAGCACCCGGCGGCGGAGGCGTCGTAGAACCACCGCCCCGACGCGGCGGAGGCGCCGCCTTGCTGGTCGCGGCGTCGGCGATGTCCCCGGCGTTGGGCGCGAGCGCCCGCCCAGGTACCCCGGGCCCACCGGGAGGCTGAGGCACATTACCGGCACCTTGGGGATACCCGTACGACGGCGGAGCCGACTGCGGCGCACCCTGCGGATACCCGTACGACGGCGGCGTGTCGCCCTGAGCCGCACCACCAGGTCCACCAGGCCCCTGTGAACCACCAACCCCACCACCGGAGTTGGAGCTGGAGCGGGACTCATCGAGTGCCGGAGACATTGCCGTACGCGGGAGTTGGCTGCCCCCGGAGATGAGCGCGGTCTTGGCGTCGGGCGGGGTGTTGTCCTCGGGCTCCCGCAGCGGCGGCGCGAACACGGTCGCGGGCAGCGGTACCGAACGGTCCTCGCCGGAATCCGCGTTGGTGTCGGTGCCCGCCCAGGGAGTCGCCCCGGCAGGCACGGCGGGCGCGTCGTCCGGCACCCCGGACCCGCCGGCGTCGGGCCACGCCGAAGCGGCGGGCACCCCGGCCTGCGTCTCCGGAAGCGAACTCCGCGCCGAACTCTGCACCCCAACACCCGCACCAGCAGCCGGAGTTGAAGCCGACTCCGCCCGCCGGTCCGGAATCCCCAGTTTGTCCGCCGCCTCCTGCAACCACTCCGGCGGACTCAGCAGGAACGAGGTCTGATTCAGGTCCACCCGCGCGGGAGCGGCCGGTACCGCGTCGGCGATCTCGTCGGATCGGCCGTACTCCTCCTCGTAGCGGCGGACGACCTCACCCACCGGCAGCGCGGGCCACAGCGTGGCCTCGCCGCTGTCGCGGGCGAGGACCATCCGCTGTGCGCCGCCGTCCGAACGCGGTCCGTCGGCGCGGTCCTCGGCCCAGATCACGAAGCCGAGTTCGAACTCCCGCACCCGCACCTCGCGATGCTGGTACGACGGCACATCGCCGTTGATCCACTCCTCGGCGCGCTCCTGCGCCTGCGCGAAGGTCACCATCGGTCAGCTCACTCCCCCGCCGCGGACGCCGAGGCCGCGGACGACACCGGAACGGACTGGGCGAACCCGCCGTCCACCATCAGATTCGCCACCGTCTCCAACTCCGGGGGATTTCCCGCGAGTCGGGCGAGGAACTGGTCGAAGTCGTCCCCGGCGGGCAGCAGCAGCCGCTCCACGCGCAGGGCCGGCGCCCAGGACGGATCGACGTCGCGGGCGTCGTCGTAGGCACAGAACCACACGGAACCGATCCGCTGCCCCTTCACCTTGACGGCGAGCAGGCCGCCCTGGACGAAGCCGACGGCCAGGTAGTCCTTGGTGAGATGGTCGCGCAGGCATTTGTTCACGTACACAAGGTCGTTGACGGCGGCCTCGTCGCGGACCGTGAAGAACGGCTGGTCGATCAGCAGCCCCAACTCGGCGTCCAGCGCGGTGCCGATGGGCGCGGAGCCGCCGGCCGCCTTGAGGAACGACCGGTAGGCGCCCGGGAGTCGGTAGCCGAGGTCCTCCTCGACGCCCTGCACCTGCGCCTCGGTCACCGCGACCGTCGACTTCGGCAGTCCGAAGTGCGCGGGGCGGGTCTCCTGGAGCGGGCGGGTGCCGCGCTTGTCGTGGTCGACGGCGGCCGTGGCGATCCCGCCGTGGTGGCGCAGCAGCGCCTTCACGTCGACGGGGACGAGTGCGAGGCGCCGGGTGCCGACCACGTGGTGCCAGGTCCAGCCGTGCGGGGTGGCCACCGCGGGCACGGTGTCCCACAGCTCGTGCCCGGTCGCGGCGAGGGCCGCGTTCGCCGACACATAGTCCGTCAGCCTCAACTCGTCGACGCCGAAGCCCTCCGGAGGCTCGGCGATCTCGGCGACCGCGCGCGCGTACGGCGAGAAGTCGGGGTAGCCGTGCTCGTCCATCCGCACCCCTCTGGGGTGGCGGGCCGCCCGGACCGGGTCCGGGAAGTGCACGACCTGCCCGGCGTAGGCCGCGTTCGGTGGCGCGGCTCGCTGCCCGAGCCGACCTGTCGTCATGGCGGTTGCCCCCTGCGGCATTCAGTACGATTCACAACAGGCGCATGTCCAACTCGCCCCGCTGTGCCCCGTATCGACTGTCTCGTCTTCTTGACGTCTGCGTTCGACCGTCTCCCCGCGTGTCTCCACGCGTCGACCGCATGGATCGCGGTGCGGACAGCCTATGCGGTACGGCGACACCGGTCACCGGCAGCGGTCGGCCGCACCCGCTCACCGCTCCCCTCACCGAACGCACCGCATCCGTCACCGAACCCCCACTTCCGTGACCTGCCGTCACCCCGTCGTGACAGCCCGCCGAAGCCCTGGCGTGTCGCACCGCCCCAGCTACCGCACCAGCCACGGCATTTGGCACTCTGTGACCCGCCGGGGGATGCTCGGGAGGGGATGACGATCATGAACGCGACGCAGACGGGACCGCACACCGGGGCGCACACCGGACCTTCAGGCGACCCCCGGGTCGGCTGGAGCGCCACCGAGGCCCGGCAGGCGCCGGCCCTCAACCACCGCCGTGACGGCATACTTCCGACCGTCGCCGCCGCCCTCTCCGTGCGCGGCGCCACCACCCTCACCGGCACCGCCGCCCGCGCCGACCAGGCGCCCGCGCTGCACCCGCTCGTGCAGGACTTCCTCGACACCCTCACCAGCGCCCAGCGCGACCGGTTCACCGGCCGCTGTGCCGAGGCGATCCTCATCTCCCGGCACATCACCGCCGCCGACGAGGCCCGCAGCAAGCGCGCCGCGCGCAAGCCGATGACCAACGGCGAGGCCCGCAAGACCCTCAAGCAGGCCAAGCTCACCGCCCGCCGCATCCGCGAGGACGGCGACCCCCTGCACGGCAGCTTCGCGACCCCCTGCCGGGCCTGCACAGCCCTGAGCGCCCACTTCGGCGTCCGAGTCGTAGACCCCGCGACAGATTCCGACTGACCCCACCCCCACAAAACCAAGGCAAGACAGCACCAGCACAGAACTCCAGCACGACGGCTCCACGGCTCCACGGCACGACCAGCACGACCGCACCACCGGCACCACAGCCCCACCGCACCACAGCCCCACCGCACCACAGCCCCACCGCACCACAGCCCCACCGCACCACCGGCACCACAGCCCCACCAGCACCACCGTCCCTGACGCCGACGATCGAAGGCAGATGCAAGCCGACCGCGACCGCCACTACTCCACGCGCTTCTCCGTACCCGTGGACGCCGCCCTGCGCGCCGCGGGCTGGCAGCCCGGCCGCTGGGACATAAAACAGGCCGAGATCTGGGCGGACACCCTGCGCGACCACACCTCGCCCGCGGGACACCAGCACGCCGTCTTCCCGGCGGCGGTGGAGGCCTGGGCCGAGTTCGGCGGCCTGCGCATCACACCCTCCGGCCCCGGCCGCCAGATCTCCCCCGTGGCGCTCCACCTGGACCCCCTGCACGGCCTCCACATGGCCCGCACCCTCGGCGACCTCGGCCGCGCCCTGGACACCGACGTCAGCCCCCTGGGCGAGGAACCGGACACCCAGTCCCTCCTGGCCATCGACTCCGAGGGCCGCGTCTACGCCCTGGACCACACCGGCGACTGGTACCTGGGCCCCGACATCGACCAGGCCCTCGCCACCCTGGTCTCCGGCATAGAACCGGTACGCCTCACAGCGGGCTGACCGCACCCAGGACGGCCGCAGCCCTCGTACGGCGAGAAGGCGACGTGTCGGGGGGTGTCCGCCCGCAGCGGTCGGCGCTCAACACCGCCCACACTCTTGCAGGAACCTTGCCGCGCCGATCCGAGGACGGAGACCCCCCGGCGCGGCGCCGACCCCCAACGCACCGCGGGCAAACCACAACGCACCCGCACAGAGCCACGAGTCGGCACCCCCACAACCCAGGGGCGCGGGGAACTGCGCGACCAGCCCCCACCGGGCCCGCACCCGACAACTCAAGCCGCCGGAATAACCGCCGAAACCCGAAACCCACCCGCATCCGTAGGCCCGGAAACAAACACCCCGCCCAACGCAAGCACCCGCTCCCGCATCCCCACCAGCCCGTTCCCCCCAGAGGGCAACCGCGCCGCAGACGCAGACGCCAGCTCAGGCGGCGGCTCGTTCTCGACCTGCATCGCGATCTCCGACACCCGATGCGCGAGCCGTACGTGCGTCTTCGCACCCGCCGCATGCTTGTGGACGTTCGTCAACGCCTCCTGCACCACCCGGTAAGCGGTCTGCTCGATCTCCGCGGCGTACGAGCGGGTCTCGCCCTCCACCGAGAGATCCACGGCCATCCCGGCCGCCGCGGACTGCCCGAGCAGTTCGTCCACGTCGGACAGACACGGCCCCTCGCCCGCACCCTCGCCCGCGCCCGCCCCCGCCCCCTCGTCGTCGACGGCCCGCGAAGCCGCAGCCGCAGCCGCCGCGGCCACACCCACCGCGACCAGCGGCACGGCCGCCCGCTCACGGACGTCCCGGCTGTCCCCGCTCCTCAACACCCCGAGCATCTCCCGGAGTTCGGTGAGCGCCTGCCGCCCCATGTCCCCCACGAGCGCCGCGTTCTTGACGGCCTTCTCGGGATCCTTCCGAGCGACGGCCTGCAGCGCCGCCGCATGCACGACCATCAGACTCACCCGATGCGCGACGACGTCGTGCATCTCCCGCGCGATCCGGGTCCGCTCCTCGCCCCGCGCCCACTCGGCACGCTCTTCCGCCCGCTCCGCGAGGAGTTGGAGCTCCCGCTCCAGACTGTCCGCACGCTCCCGGAGACTCTCCATCAGCCGCCGCCTGGCACCCACGTACAGCCCGAGCAGCACGGGCGGCGCGGTCATCCCGACCGCCGTGGTGATGGAGGCGAACGGAACGAACCAGTCCCCCAGTTCCCACGTCCCCCGCTGCATGTCCTGGCGTACCCGCACGAACATGACGATCAGCATCCCGAGGAACGACATCCCGGCCAGCGACCCGATGATCCGGCGCGGCAACTCGGAAGCAGCCAGGGTGTACAGCCCCACGATGCCCATCAGGTAGCCCATCTGGGCCGGGGTGATGGCGATGGAGACAAGCACGACCGCGATCGGCCACTTCCGCCGGACGATCAGCGCCGCCCCGGCCAGCACCCCGAAGACGACTCCCACCGCGGCCGGGATCCCCGCGTCGTGCGCGAACCGGACCCCCTCCGCCCCGCACTCCGCGGCGGACCCCGCCGCGAGCCCCGTGTCCAGCACCGCACTGCGCCACCTGGTCCACCACCACGGCCCTCCCCGGGCCGTGGCATGGTCTTCCCCCGTCGTGGTCATGCCTCCAGCCTACGGGCGCACGGGCGCGCTTTTCCGGTGAGTTTCCGACGACCGGCCCACACCCCAGCACGTACCGACCCCACACCACAGCCCGTACCGACCCACACCACGGCCCGTACGGACCCACACCACAGCCCGTAATCGAACAGCCACGAACCCGATCTCCCGGGACAAGTCCCGTCGCACGGAGGGCATCACGTACGGCATAGTGTTCTGTGCCCACTCGGCGACCAGGCTGAATGTCTGTTTCAACCGAGTTTGATCCCCCGTGGTGTAATCGGCAGCACCGTGGCTTTTGGTGCCATTTGTCCGGGTTCGAGTCCTGGCGGGGGAGCAACAACCTCTTCCAGCAACCCTGTTAGGGCCCTGACAGCACTGTCAGGGCCCACTCTCATGTCCCCCATGAAACGCCCCGGTATCCTGCGAATGTCCACCCCCCAGCATTCCGAAGCCGAAGGGCAAACCCGTGAGCGCCATTCGCCCGGCAGCCGTCGTCGTCCTCGCAGCGGGTGAGGGCACCCGTATGAAGTCGGCCACACCGAAGGTCCTGCACGAGCTCTGCGGCCGGACCCTCGTCGGTCATGTGCTGGCCGCCGCCCGCGAGTTGGAGCCGGAGAACCTGGTCGTCGTCGTGGGCCACGCCCGCGAGCAGGTGACCGCGCACCTCGGCGCGACCGACCCCGGCGTACGGACCGCGGTCCAGGCCGAGCAGAACGGCACCGGGCACGCCGTACGCATGGCGCTCGAAGAACTCGGCAGCGTCGACGGCACCGTGGTCGTCGTCTGCGGCGACACCCCCCTCCTGCGCGGCGAGACCCTGCGCACCCTCACCGCCAACCACTCCGCCGACGGCAACGCGGTGACCGTGCTGACCGCGGAGGTCCCGGACGCCACCGGCTACGGCCGCATCGTCCGCGACGGCGCCTCCGGTGCCGTCACCGCGATCGTCGAGCACAAGGACGCCTCCGACTCGCAGCGCGCGATCCGCGAGATCAACTCCGGAGTCTTCGCGTTCGACGGGCAGTTGCTCGCCGACGCCCTCGGCAAGGTCAGGACCGACAACAGCCAGGGCGAGGAGTACCTCACCGACGTCCTCGGCATCCTGCGCGAGGCCGGACACCGGGTCGGCGCCTCCGTCGCGGGCGACCACCGCGAGATCGCCGGCATCAACAACCGCGTGCAGCTGTCCGAGGCGCGCCGCATCCTCAACGACCGGCTGCTCACCGAGGCCATGCTCGGCGGGGTCACCGTCATCGACCCGGCGACGACCTGGATCGACGTCGACGTCACCTTCGCCCAGGACGCGATCGTCCACCCCGGCACCCAGCTGCACGGCACCACCCACATCGGCGAGGGCGCCGAGGTCGGCCCCAACACCCGCCTGACGGACACCACCGTCGAGGCCGGCGCCCGCGTCGACAACACCGTCGCCGTCAGCTCGCACATCGGCCCGCAGGCGTCCGTCGGGCCGTTCGCCTATCTCCGTCCCGGCACCCGGCTCGGCACGAAGAGCAAGATCGGGACGTACGTCGAGACGAAGAACGCGACGATCGGCGAGGGCACGAAGATCCCGCACCTCTCCTATGTCGGGGACGCGACGATCGGCGAGTACACCAACATCGGTGCCGCCAGCGTCTTCGTGAACTACGACGGCAAGGACAAACACCACACCACCGTGGGATCGCATTGCCGGACGGGTTCGGACAATATGTTTGTGGCACCCGTCACGGTCGGGGACGGCAGTTACACCGCCGCCGGCTCCGTGATCACGAAGGACGTACCGCCCGGTTCGCTGGCCGTGGCCCGTGGCCAGCAGCGGAATATCGAGGGCTGGGTGGCCCGCAAGCGTCCGGGCAGCGCGGCGGCGAAGGCCGCGGAAACGGCTTCCCGCCAGGGCGAGAGCGAGAACTGACCGGAAACGGGCGCGTCGAACACGGCGTACCGTGATAAACGCACACCCAGTTGAATGACCTCTGAGGAGACAGTGCTGTGACCGGGATCAAGACGACCGGCGAGAAGAAGATGATGTTCTTCTCCGGCCGCGCCCACCCCGAGCTTGCCAAGGAGGTCGCCCAGCAGCTGGGTGTCGGGGTAGTCCCGACGAAGGCCTTCGACTTCGCGAACGGCGAGATCTACGTCCGCTTCGAGGAGTCGGTGCGCGGTGCGGACTGTTTCGTGATCCAGAGCCACACGGCTCCCATCAACCAGTGGGTCATGGAGCAGCTCATCATGATCGACGCGCTCAAGCGCGCGTCGGCCCGCTCCATCACCGTCATCGTGCCGTTCTACGGCTATGCCCGGCAGGACAAGAAGCACCGCGGCCGCGAGCCGATCTCGGCCCGCCTGATCGCGGACCTGATGAAGACGGCGGGCGCGCACCGCATCCTCACCGTCGACCTGCACACCGACCAGATCCAGGGCTTCTTCGACGGGCCCGTGGATCATCTCTTCGCCCTCCCGCTCCTCGCGGACTACGTGGGCTCCAAGGTCGACCGCAGCAAGCTGACCGTCGTCTCCCCGGACGCCGGCCGCGTGCGCGTCGCCGACCGCTGGTGCGACCGCCTCGGCGCGCCCCTCGCGATCGTGCACAAGCGGCGCGACAAGGACGTGGCGAACCAGGTGACCGTCCACGAGGTCGTCGGTGAGGTCAAGGGCCGCGTCTGCGTCCTGGTCGACGACATGATCGACACCGGCGGCACGATCTGCGCAGCCGCGGACGCCCTGTTCGCGCACGGCGCGGAGGACGTCATCGTGACGGCCACCCACGGCGTGCTCTCCGGCCCGGCCGCGGACCGTCTGAAGAACTCCCGCGTCAGCGAGTTCGTCCTCACCGACACCCTCCCCACCCCGGGCGAGGTCGGCGCCGACCTCGACAAGATCACGGTCCTGTCGATCGCCCCGACCATCGCGAGCGCGGTCCGCGAGGTCTTCGAGGACGGCTCGGTGACGAGCCTCTTCGACGAGCACTGAGACAGCCCGTCGTAGATCGATTTCTGTTACGGCCTCCCCGCCGAGTAAGCTGCCACAGTTGCTCGGCGAGGGAGGCCGTACCGGTTTTGGGGTACGGCGGTCCGTTATCGACGCGCTCTTCGTAGCAGGCCGATGTTCGGCCGGGTGACCGCCTTCCCCGACTGTTCTACGAGGAGTGACCATGGCCGACGTCAAGCTCGCCGCCGAGACCCGCACCGAGTTCGGCAAGGGTGCCGCCCGCCGTATCCGCCGTGAGAAGAAGGTCCCCGCCGTGGTCTACGGCCACGGTGTCGACCCGCTGCACATCACCCTGCCGGGCCACGAGCTGCAGCTCGCCCTGCGTACCCCGAACGTCCTGCTCACCCTGGACATCGAGGGCACCACCCAGCTCGCCATCCCGAAGGCCGTCCAGCGTGACGCCATCAAGGGCTACCTGGAGCACGTCGACCTGCTCACCGTGAAGAGCGGCGAGAAGGTCACCGTCGAGGTCTACGTCCACACCGAGGGCGAGCTGGCCCCGGGCTCCTTCCTGCTGGAGCACGTGCTGAGCACGATCACCGTCGAGGCCGAGGCCACGCACATCCCCGAGTCGGTCACCGTGTCCATCGCGGGCCTGGAGGCCGGTGCCGCCATCGCCGCCAAGGACATCCCGCTCCCGGCCGGCACCACGCTGGCGATCGACGAGGACGCGGTCGTCCTCCAGGTCCTGGCCGCCCAGGCGGAGGAGGCGTCCGCGGACGCCGAGGCCGAGGGCTCCGAGGCCTGATCCGCACCGCTCACCGTTTCGTCAGCCGCTGTTCCCACCGGGAGCAGCGGCTGGCTGCCTGAGGTCCAGGGGATGTCCCCCGAAAAGCACAGCAAGGAGACATGGACGTGACGACCGACGCCAATGCCCCCTGGCTGATCGTGGGACTCGGCAACCCCGGCCCCGAGTACGCGAACAACCGGCACAACGTGGGCTTCATGGTGGCCGACCTGCTGGCCGAGCGGATCGGCGGCAAGTTCAAGCGGGCCGGGAAGGCACAGGCGCAGGTCCTGGAGGGCCGGATCGGGGCGCCGGGTCCGGCGAGCCGCCGGGTCGTGCTGGTCAAGCCGACGTCGTTCATGAACCTGTCGGGCGGCCCGGTCAACGCGCTGCGCGACTTCTACAAGGTGCCGCTCGCGAACGTCGTCGCCGTGCACGACGAACTCGACATCGACTACGGCACCCTCCGCCTCAAGCTCGGCGGCGGTGACAACGGCCACAACGGCCTGAAGTCGATGACGAAGGCGATGGGCCCCGACTACCACCGGGTGCGGTTCGGCATCGGACGACCGCCGGGCCGGATGCAGGTCGCCGACTTCGTCCTGAAGGACTTCTCTTCCACGGAGCGCAAGGAACTGGACTTCCTGGTGGACCGGGCGACGGACTCCGTGGAGTGCCTGGTGAGCGAGGGACTGGAGCGGGCGCAGAGCGCGTACAACTCCTGAGCCGTCCGACTCACCCGGCTCACCCGTCTTGCCCGACTTAACCGGCTTGTCCCATGCGGGAGTTGACCGCGCGTGCGGGTATGGCCAATGATCCCCGCCATGAACTTCGGACGGCTCGCGGCGATGGGCACGGTGACCGTGCTGATCCTGATCGCCGGGGTGTGGGGTTCGTGGCCGACCGCGCACAACGTGATGCTCACCAAGGGCCGCGAGAGCGGCACGATCCAGGTCACCGCGTGCGGCGACGCCACCTGCACCGGCCCGTACACCCCGGTCTCGACGGGATCGAAGGCCCGCGCCGAGGTCGTCATCGACCACACGGTCGCGGTCAAGAAGGGCCAGACGTACGCGGTGGTCGTGCGGCCCGGTACCGACGAGGTCATGCGCTCCGGTCCCGCCGGCGTCCTCTACGCCTGGGTCCCCCTCGGCGGCGCCCTGTTGCTCGCCTCGGTGGTGGTCGCGGGCGGGCTGCGGCTGACCCGGGCCGCGTGGGTGCTGGCGGGGACGGGGATCGCGCTGCTGACGGCGGCGTTCGTAGCACTCTGACGGCAGCGGTCCGTCGTACGACATGAAGGTGCCCCCGAGCTTCTACGACAGCTCGGGGGCACCCTTCGTCCGTATCCGGTCAGCCGGTGTTGCGCAGGCCCGCCGCCACACCGTTCACCGTGAGGAGCAGGGCCCGGCTCAGCAGCGGGTCGGGCTCGGCGCCGGCCGCCGCCTCGTCGCGCTGGCGCTTCAGCAGGGTCACCTGGAGATACGAGATCGGGTCGAGGTAGGCGTCGCGAATGGTGAACGTCTGCTTCAACACCGGGGTGGCGTCGAGGAGTTCGGCCTCACCGGTGACGCGGAGCACCTCGGCGACGGTCAGATCGTGCTCGGCCCGGATGGTGTCGAACACGTGCTTGAGGTCGTCCGGGACGAGGGTGTCGACGTAGTGCTGGGCGATCCGCAGGTCCGTCTTCGCGAGGGTCATCTCGACGTTGGAGATGAAGTTGCGGAAGAAGTGCCACTGTTCGTGCATCTCGTCGAGCACGCCCTCTCCTCCCAATGTCGCCGTCAGGCCCGCCTCGCGCAGCGCCTTCAGGCCCGAGCCGACACCGAACCACCCCGGCACGATCTGCCGGGACTGGGTCCAGCCGAACACCCACGGGATCGCGCGCAGTCCGTCGAGCGAGACGCCCGAGCCGGGGCGGCGGGAGGGCCGCGAGCCCAGGTGCAGATCGGCGAGCTGGTCCACCGGGGTGGAGGCGAGGAAGTACGTCGGAAGGTCCGGGTCCTCGACCAGCCTGCGGTAGGCGGCGTGGGCGGCGTCGCTGACCACGTCCATGGCCGCGTCCCAGCGGGCCAGCGCCTCGTCGGACTGGCGGGGCGAGGTGTGCAGCGCGGAGGCCTGGAGGGTTGCCGCGACGGTCAGTTCGAGGTTCTCGCGGGCCAGTGACGGCACGAGGTACTTGTCGGAGATGACCTCGCCCTGCTCGGTCACCTTGATCTCGCCCTCCAGCGTTCCCCACGGCTGGGCGAGGATCGCGTCGTGGGACGGACCGCCACCGCGGCCGACGGTTCCGCCGCGACCGTGGAACAGGCGGAGGCGGACACCGTAGCGGTGCGCCACGTCACGCAGGCGCCGCTGCGCCCGGTGGATCTCCCACTGGCTCGTCGTAATGCCACCGAACTTGGAGGAGTCGGAGTACCCGAGCATGACCTCCTGCACATCCCCGCGCAGCGCCACGAGCCGCCGGTAGGACGGGTCGGACAGCATGTCCTCAAGGATGGTGTCGGCGGCCTTCAGCTCGTCCGTGGTCTCCAGCAGCGGGACGATGCCGACCTTCGCCCACCCGGAGTGCAGGTCGATCAGCCCGGCCTCGCGGGCCAGCACGGCGGCGGCGAACACGTCGTCGGCACCCTGGCACATCGAGATGATGTACGACTCGATGACCTCGGGCCCGAAGACGGCGAGGGCCTTCTTGACGGTCTCGAAGACGCCGAGGGTCTTCTCACCGGCCGCGTCGACGGGCGCGGGGGTGGGCGCCAGCGGACGGCGCGACCGCAGCTCCTTGGCGAGCAGCTTGGTGCGGTACTCGCGGGGCATGTCGGAGTACCGCCAGGACTCCTCGCCGAGCCGGTCGAAGAGCTGGCCCAGCGCGTGGTGGTGGGCGTCCGCGTGCTCGCGTACGTCCATGGTGGCGAGCTGGAGGCCGAACGCGCCGAGCGTGCGGATCGTACGGTCCATGCGGCCGTCGGCGAAGAGGCCGCCGCGGTGGGCGCGCAGCGAGGTCTGGATCAGGGTGAGGTCGTGCAGCAGCTCGGCGGTGCCGAGGTAGTCGCGGCCGTCGTCGTGCGGGGTGCCCTTGGCCAGCCGGCTCTTGGTGTTCTCCAGCTTCTGCCGGATGCAGGTGGCCTTGAGGCGGTACGGCTCCTCGGCGTTGAGGCGCTTGTAACGGGGGCTGATCTCGGGCAGCCGCTCCAGGTCGGTCCGGAGGGAGGTGAGCAGCTCCTCCGTCGCGCCCGTGTAGCGGATGGAGTTGGAGAGGAAGCCGCGCAGCTCGTCGATCGTCTCCAGGGCGTCGTTGATGCCGTGCTCGTGCTGGAGGATCAGGACGTCCCAGGTGACCTGCGGGGTCACGTTCGGGTTGCCGTCGCGGTCGCCGCCGATCCAGGTGCCGAAGGTGAGCGGGCGGGTGTCGTCGGGCAGCTTGACGCCGACGCGCTCCAGCTCGGCCGTGAGGTCTTCGAGGACGTCGCCTACGGCGCCCGCGTGCAGCTCGTCGAGGTAGTAGATGGCGTTGCGGGCCTCGTCGGCGGGCTCCGGGCGAACGACCCTCAACTCATCCGTCTGCCACACCAGGTCGATGTTCTCGGCCAGCCGGGTGTCGTAGCGGCGGCGGTCGGACTCGATGACCGGGGTCTCCAGGAGCGTGGCGATGCGCCGGAGCTTGTTGAGGACGGACCGGCGCGCGGCCTCGGTGGGGTGCGCGGTGAAGACCGGGCGGACGTTCAGGTTCTTGACCGTCTCGCGCAGGTGGTCGGGGTCGGCGTCCTTGAGGCGGTCGGCCGTGCGGGCGAGGAGACCGCCCTCGGCGGCCCGCCGGGCGCGCAGCTCGCGGCCGCGGTGCACCTGCTCGGTGACGTTGGCCAGGTGGAAGTAGGTGGAGAAGGCGCGGACCAGCTTGGCGGCGGTCTCCAGCTCCGTGCCGCGCAGCAGCTCGGCGGCGGCCTCGCCGTCCTCCCGGGTGAGGCGGCGGACCTTCTCGACCAGTTCGAGCAGTTCGGGGCCCTCCTGGCGGACGAGGGTCTCGCCGAGCAGGTCGCCCAGTCGCCGGATGTCGGCGCGCAGCTCATTGTTGGTCGTGGTGGCCTGGTCGTCGGCACTGCTCACAGGTGCGGCTCCTTGCAGTGTTTGAAGCTCGTCTGGAGGGAACCCGGACGGCGGTCCCACGGCGGCTGCCGCATACGGGACGGACATCCGGGAAGAAAACAGAGCGGACCGCGCTGTCCGACCGACACCCAGGATAGGTGTCCACTCTGACGCGCGGTCTCACGGGCTTCGTCCACCGGTCGACGCGCTGCCATACTTACGTCGCCGTAGGTTACGGAACCGTAGGGAAGTCCATGCTGAACTGTTGCGGCCCGGCTCCCGCCGTCCGACGCTCCGCCTCCACCTCCGAACCCCACAGGGGACGCCCATGACCACGAGCTCCGATGTGATCGACGACGCCCCGCGGGCGAACGACGACGGCACGCCGCTCCCCGCCGCCACGCGGGGTGGCGAGAAGAAGGGGTCGCTGGAACAACTCACTCTTCTCCTCTTCATCACCGCCCCGTTCCTGGCCCTGCTCGCGGCGGTGCCGCTGGCGTGGAGCTGGGGCGGGGTGAGCTGGCTGGACCTCGGCCTGCTGGTGTTCTTCTACTACCTGGGCTGCCACGGCGTGACGATCGGCTACCACCGGTACTTCACGCACGGCTCCTTCAAGGCGAAGCGCCCGCTGCGGATCGCGATCGCGATCGCCGGGTCGATGGCGGTCGAGGGGCCGCTGGTGCGCTGGGTGGCCGACCACCGCAAGCACCACAAGTTCTCCGACGCGGACGGCGACCCGCATTCGCCGTGGCGCTACGGCGAGACCGTGCCGGCGTTGATCAAGGGCCTGTGGTGGGCGCACATCGCATGGATGTTCGACGAGGAGCGCACGCCGCAGGAGAAGTACGCGCCGGACCTGATCAAGGACCGGACGATCCGGGCGATCTCCCGCCAGTTCATCTTCTGGACGATGCTCTCGCTCGCGCTGCCGCCGCTGATCGGCGGACTGGCGACGATGTCCTGGTGGGGCGCGTTCACGGGCTTCTTCTGGGGCTCGCTCGTGCGGGTCGCGCTGCTGCACCACGTCACCTGGTCGATCAACTCGATCTGCCACGCGGTCGGCAAGCGCCCCTTCAAGTCGCGGGACCGCTCGGGCAACGTGTGGTGGCTGGCGATCCTGTCCTGCGGCGAGTCCTGGCACAACCTGCACCACGCCGACCCGACGTCCGCGCGGCACGGTGTGATGCGCGGCCAGCTCGACTCCTCGGCGCGGATCATCCGCTGGTGCGAGCAGCTCGGCTGGGCCTATGACGTGCGCTGGCCGTCACGCTCACGTATCGATTCGCGCCGTATCTCCGGTACGGACGGCTCTCAGCCCCGGAAGGAGTCGGCGGAGGCGGCATGATTGACGCCGTGGCGACCGATCCCAGCAGCACCCCGAGCAACGAGAAGCCCCGACGCGCGCGCCGCACCCGGATGACGGGAGCCGAGCGCCGGGCCCAGCTGCTGGAAGTCGGCCGCACGCTCTTCGCGACGAAGGGCTTCGAGGCGACGTCGGTGGAGGAGATCGCGGCGAAGGCCGGGGTCTCCAAGCCGGTGGTCTACGAGCACTTCGGCGGCAAGGAGGGCCTGTACGCGGTGGTCGTGGACCGCGAGATGCGCCGCCTCCTCGACATGGTGACCAGCTCCCTCACGGCCGGCCACCCCCGCGAACTCTGCGAACAGGCGGCCTTCGCCCTCCTCGACTACATCGAGGAGTACACGGACGGCTTCCGCATCCTGGTCCGCGACTCCCCCATCCCCCAGTCCACGGGCTCCTTCGCGTCCCTGATCTCGGACATCGCGACGCAGGTCGAGGACATCCTGGGCCGCGAGTTCAAGAGCCGGGGCTTCGACGCGAAACTCGCCCCCCTCTACGCCCAGGCCCTCGTCGGCATGGTCGCCCTGACCGGCCAGTGGTGGCTGGACGTCCGCCGCCCGAAGAAGGCGGAGGTGGCCGCCCATCTGGTGAACCTGGCCTGGCACGGGCTGGACGGGCTGGAGTCGAAGCCGCATTTGATAGGGCGCCGAAAAAGCTGAACCCGTAGGTACGGAGAAAAACCCGTAGGTACGGAGACAGTGGCGGGGCCCCCGCTTCTCAGCGGGGGCCCCGCCACTGTCGTCCACCGCAGGCGCGTCAGCGCTTGAAGGCGTCCTTGGCCTTCTCCTTGGCCTCGCGCGCGTCACCCTTGGACTTCTCGACCTGCCCCTTGGCCTTCAGGCTCTCGTTCCCCACGGCCCGGCCCACGGTCTCCTTGACCTTGCCCTTGGCCTGCTCCTTCTTGGCCTTGGCCTTCTCGTCCTTCGCCACGGTTCATCAACTCCCGGTCGGATCGGAACTCGGTACTCGGAAACTCGGCGCCACCGACCGGGTAGCCGCGAAGGCGAGGGGCAAACACCGATCAGACGTCGGGCTCCAGGAACTCCAGCCGATTCCCCACCGGATCCTCCGAGTAGAAGCGCCGGTACCCCGGCAGGTCCGCGTCCCAAGTGACCGACGCCCCAAGGGACTTCAGCCGGGCCGCATACGCCTCGATGCCGGTCACGCGGAGCCCGGGGTGAGCCTTCTTCGCGGGCCGGAAATCGGTCTCGATCCCCAGGTGAAGCTGGACAACCCCCGCCCCGAACCAGCACCCACCCCGCGCCGCCGGCACCGGCGGCTTAGGGATCTCAGCCATGCCCAGGACGTCGACGTAATACCTCCGCAGCGCGTCCTCCGACCCCGCCGGAGCCGCCAGCTGCACATGGTCCACGGCCGCGAGCATCCCTCACGCCTCCTTGCGGGCCACCGCGAACAGGCGGCGGAACGGGAGGACCGTGCCGTAGTCCGCCGTCGGGTACGCCTCGCGGAGCAGGTCGCGGTACTCCGTCACGAAGGCGTCCCTCGCCTCCGGGTCGTCCGCCAGGGCGGTCAGGGCCGGGCGCAGGCCGGTGCCCTTGACCCAGTCGAGGACGGGGTCGTCGCCGGGGAGGATGTGCTGGTACGTCGTCTGCCAGACGTCCGGCGCGCAGCCCAGGCGGGCCAGGTGGTCCAGGTACACACCGGGCGCGTGGACCGAGTCCTCACGGCGCAGCACCTCGCCCAACCGCGCCTTCCAGCGGGCGCTGCCGGCCAGTTCGCGCATCAGGGCGTGCAGGGGGGCGTCGATGTTGTCCGGCACCTGGAAGGCGAAGGTGCCGCCGGGGGCCAGCGCGGAAACCCAGTCGCCGAACCGGTCCAGGTGCCCCGGCACCCACTGCAGCGCCGCGTTCGACACGATCAGGTCGTACGTCTGCGACGGCGTCCACTCCGTCGCGTCCGCGTGGGCGAAGTCGAGCCGGCCGCCGCCGGGGGTGGGACCGGCGTAGGGCTCGGTCTTCGCGAGCATCTCGGGCGAGTTGTCGTAGCCGGTGATGTGCGCGGTGGGCCAGCGGTCGGCGAGGACGGTGGTCACGTTGCCGGGGCCGCAGCCGAGGTCGGCGATCCGGGGCGCGGCGCCGGGGAGGTCGGTGACGCGGGCGAGGAGGTCGGCGAACGGGCGGGCGCGGTGGCCGGCGTGGCGCAGGTACTGAGCGGGGTCCCAAGTCGTCATGCCGTCCACTCTCCTCGGCCATATATCTTGATGTCAAGAGACTCCGAATCGAGAGGCTTGATATCAAGAGACTTCATGTCGACACAACCACTACACTGATCGTCATGGAGGACGAGGTCGATCGGCTTGTCGCAGCGTGGCGCCGGGAGCGCCCCGACCTCGACGTGGAGCCACTTGAGGTGCTCAGCCGGGTGAGCAGACTGGCCCGGCACCTGGACCGGGCCCGCCGGCTGGCGTTCGCCGAGCACAGCCTGGAGCCCTGGGAGTTCGACGTGCTGACGGCGCTCAGGCGCGCGGGCAGCCCCTACCAGCTCTCCCCCGGCCAGCTGCTGACCCAGACCCTGGTCACGTCCGGCACGATGACGAACCGTATCGACCGGCTCGCGAAGAAGGGCCTGGTCGAGCGGCTCCCCGACCCCAGCGACCGCCGGGGCGTGCTGGTCCGCCTCACCGAGGAGGGCCAGGACCGCGCGGACCAGGCCCTGGCCGGCCTGCTGGCCCAGGAGCGCGCGATCCTCGCGGAACTCTCCCGCGCCCAACGGGGCGAACTGGCAGACCTGCTACGCCAGTTGACCGCCCCGTTCGACAACATCCCCGGCTAGATCGACGGGACCCACCCCCACGCGGCACACAAGGGTGAAGTGGACGCCCAACTGCCCACCACGCGCGGAACCCTCCCGCACCCAACAGGCCGAACCAGCAGACCCGCTGAGCCAATTGACCACCCCGGCCCCGTTCGCCAACATCCCCGGCCAGACCGACGGGACCCACCCCCACGCGGCACACAAGGGTGAAGTGGACGCCCAACTGCCCACCACGCGCGGAACCCTCCCGCACCCAACAGGCCGAACCAGCAGACCCGCTGAGCCAATTGACCACCCCGGCCCCGTTCGCCAACATCCCCGGCCAGACCGACGGGACCCACCCCCACGCGGCACACGAGGGTGAAGTGGACGCCCAACTACCCACCACGCGCGGAACCCTCCCGCACCCAACAGGCCGAACCGGCAGACCCGCTAAGCCAGTTGACCGCCCCGGCCCCGTTCGACAACATCCCCGGCCAGATCGACCGGACCCACCCCCACGCGGCACACAAGCGTGGAGCGGACGCCCCACCAGCCCGGCACGCGCGGAACCCTCCCACGCCCAACAGGCCGAACCAGCAGGCCCGCTAAGCCAGTTGACCGCCCCGGCCCCGTTCGACAACATCCCCGGCCAGATCGACCGGACCCACCCCCACGCGGCACACAAGCGTGGAGCGGACGCCCAACCAGCCCGGCACGCGCGGAACCCTCCCGCACCCAACAGGCCGAACCGGCAGACCCGCTAAGCCAGTTGACCGCCCAGGCCCCGTTCGACAACATCCCCGGCCAGGCCGACGGGACCCACCCCCACGCGGCACACAAGCGTGGAGCGGACACCCAACTGCCCACCACGCGCGGAACCCTCCCGCACCCAACAGGCCGAACCGGCAGGCCCGCTACGCCAGTTGACCGCCCCGCTCGACAACATCCCCGGCCAGGTCCACCGGACCCACGCCCGCACGCCGGGCGAGAGCCACCGCCGCGAGGGTGGAGTGGACGCCCAACTTGCCCAGCACGTTTTGCATATGCGTGCGGACGGTGTGCGGGGAGAGGAAGAGTCGCTCGGCGACCGCCTTCCGGCCGAGACCCGCCACCATGCAGCGGAGCACTTCCCGTTCCCTCGGAGTCAGGGACTCCACCAGGCGCTCGCTCTCGGTGCGGTGCTTGCGTGCGGCCGTCAGCTCACGCAGGACGCCGGTCAGCAGGGCGGGTGGCAGGTGCGTCTCGTCGCGAAGCACCCCTCGGATGACGGTTAAAAGCCTGGACAGCGAGCAGTCCTTGGCGACCCAGCCGGACGCCCCGGCCTGCAGGGCCAGCGCGGCCCGGCGCGGATCGTCCTTCTCCGCCAGCACGACCATCCGTACGCTCGGCTGGGCCGAACGGACCCCGGCGACCAGGGAGATCCCGTCCACCAGCCCGTCCTCGTTGCCCGCCTGTACGGGTACGGCGGGCCGGACGCCCGGCACGTTGCCGCCCAGATCGGCGTCCACGAGCAGGACGTCGAATCTGCGGCCCTCGGCGTTCGCGCGCTCCATGCAACGCAGCGCGGCGGGACCGCTGCCCGCCGCGGACACGTCGACATCGGGCTCGGCGGCCAGTGCCGCGGCGAGCGATTCGGCGAAGATGCGATGGTCGTCGACGACCAGGACTCGGATGCGAACCACGAAACCCCCTTCCCCAGGCTCCTGGTGGAGCAGGGGATACCTCATCGTCGGGAGACGAAGTGATGGTTGCGGGTACGACGCCCGGGAGAGGCCGAAGCCGCACGGCCGCCGCCGTGCTGACACTGCTACCCCCACATCGGGCGTCGTACCCGACTTGTCTCGCCCCCTGAACAGCACCGGCCCCCACCGGTGCTGCTCACAGCGTACGGCTGGGGCGCAGCAGCGGAACCCAATTTGCAGAACTGATTGTCCGGCACGTTTATGGTGAGCCGCATGTTTCGTATTGAGACGGAAGTCGACAAGGAGCGACGCGATCTGCTCCGCGCCCGGCTGCTCGAAACCAACACGGCAGCATCCCCGGTGCTGCGCGCCCTGCGCGGAACCCCTCGCGAACGTGAAGTTCCGCTCCAGGTGTGGGCGTTGGACGACGCTGGCGAGCTGGCGGGCGGGCTGGTCGGCCACACCTGGGCGGACTGGCTGCACGTGACGTACCTGTGGGTGGACGGCCGCCACCGCGGCACCGGCCTCGGCTCCCGCCTCCTCGCCGAGGCGGAACGCATCGCCCACGACGAGCGCGGCTGCGGGGCGGCCCGCCTGGAGACGTGGAACTTCCAGGCGCCGGACTTCTACAAGAAGCAGGGGTACGAGGTGGTGTGCGTGATCCCGGACTATCCGCCGGGGCTCACGGAGTACACCCTGACGAAGAGGCTGGACCGGACCAACCCCGGGTGACCAGGCCGCCGGGGACGCGCTCCGTCCGGCCGGGCCGGTGAAGTGGCCGGTTGTGGACGCGCGTTGAGGTCGACCCTCTAAAGTCCCTGGCCGTGACACTCACTTCGACGCAGGGCTCCGGAAAATCCTCGCTGTGGCGTGAGCGGCCGTTCGTGCTGCTCGCCTCCGCCCGCACCGTCTCCGTACTCGGCAACGGATTCGCCCGGGTCGCACTCGCCTTCGCGGTACTGGCGCTGCCCGGCGCCGGACCGGGCCGGCTCTCGCTGGTCCTGGCCTGCCAGGCGTTGCCGCAGCTGGTGTTCATCCTGGTGGGCGGGGTCATCGCGGACCGGATGTCACGCGCCCGCCTGATGGCGCTGGCGGATGTGCTGGGGGCCGGGGCCTACACGGCGCTGGCCGCGATGGTCCTGACCCGGCACGCCCCGCTCCCGGCGATGTGTCTGCTGGCGGTGGCGGCGGGCACGGCGACCGCGCTGTTCGCCCCGGCGATGAACGGCATCATGCCGCTGGTGGTCCCCACTGACCGGTTGCAGCAGGCGAACGCCCTTCTGCGGGTGGGCACCAACAGCGCGCTGCTCCTGGGCCTGTCGCTCTCGGGCGTGACGGTGGCGCTGGTCGGCCCCGGCTGGGCGCTGGCCCTGAACGCCGCGTCCTTCGCACTCAGCGCGGCCCTCACCGCCCGCCTCCCGGTCTCGGCCCGCCCGCCGAAGAAGTCCTCCGGCTGGGCCGATCTCCGGGAGGGCTGGCGGGAGTTCGCGTCCCGGCAGTGGCTGTGGGTCGTGGTGGCGCAGTGGTCGATCGTGGTGGCGGCGCTGAACGCGAACGTAGGAGTCCTCGGCCCCCTGACCGCCGACCGCTACCTCGGCGGAGCCCGCGCCTGGTCGCTCATCGTCGGCGCGCAGGCCCTGGGCACGATCGCCGGCGCGGGCCTGGCCGCCCGCGTCCGCGTCCACCGCCCGATCCTGGTGGCGGTCCTGGCCACGTTCCCGACGGCGCTACCGGTAGCCCTCCTCGCCGTACGGGCCCCCGTCTGGCTGATCGCCGCCGCGATGTTCACGGCCGGCGTCTCCAGCGACGTCTTCGGCGTCCTGTGGGCCACCACCATCCACCGAGAGATCCCCGAGGAATCCCTCTCCCGAGTCAGCTCCTACGACGGCTTCGGCTCCCTGGCCTTCGCCCCACTGGGTCTGCTCATCGCGGGCCCGCTGTCGGCGGCGGTGGGCCTGGGTCACACGCTCGCGGGGTGCGCGGGGCTGGTGGTACTCGCGACGGGGGCGGCGCTGCTGGCTCCGGGGGTACGGAGGCTCACCGCTCCTTGAGTGCGTCCCGGATCCCGGCTGATGCCGAGGGTGTGCGGCCGGGACGGTCACGGAGTTCGGCCCAGCCGACCACATGGCTCCTCCCCCGCCGCACACCCGGACGTCACACGACCCCGATCGCCCGCAGGCCGCACCCCAGGCTCACTCCACCCGCCGCGCCCCCGCCGAAGGCACCGCCGGGAACACCCGAGGCGCCGTGTATCCGGCCGCCGCGAACGCCTCCTCGACCGCCTTCGTGACCGTGTCCGCCTCCGTGGCCTCCACGAGGACGACCGCCGAGCCGCCGAAGCCGCCGCCCGTCATGCGCGCGCCGAGCGCACCCGCGCCGACCGCCGTGTCGACCACGAGGTCCAACTCCGGGCAGGAGATGCGGAGATCGTCGCGGAGGGAGGCGTGGCCCTCGGTGAGGACCGGGCCGATCGCGCGTACGTCTCCCGCGTCGAGGAGGGTGATGACCTGGTCGACCCTGTGGTCGTCCGACACCACGTGGCGGACGTAGCGCCGCACGCGCTCGTCGGAGAGGCGTGCCAGTGACGACTCCAGGTCCTCGTACGCCACGTCCCGCAGGAACGGGACGCCCAGCTGCCGCGCGCCCTCCTCGCAGCCCTCCCGGCGTTCCGCGTACGCGCCGTCGCCGAGGGCGTGCTTCACCCGGCTGTCGACGACCAGCAGCGACAGTCCCTCGGACGCGAGGTCGAACGGGATCTGACGGATCGACAGGTCGCGGCAGTCGAGGTGGAGCGCGTGGCCCTCCTCGCAGCAGGCCGAGGCCGTCTGGTCCATGATGCCGCAGGGGACGCCGACGAAGTCGTTCTCCGCGCGCTGCGAGAAACGCGCCAACTCCGGCGCGGATAGGCCGAGTTGGAAGAGGTCGTTCAGGGCCAGGGCCGTAACCACCTCAAGGGCGGCCGACGACGACAGGCCCGCGCCCGTCGGGACCGTGGACGACAAGTGGATGTCCGCGCCGGTGACTTGATGGCCCGCCTCGCGCAGCACCCACACCACACCCGCCGGGTACGCGGCCCAGCTCGTGTTCGTGCGCGGGGCGAGTTCGTCCACGTGCAGCTCTACGACCGGGCCCTCGATGTCCGCCGAGTGGAGGCGCAGGACGCCATCCGTACGGCGGGACACCGCCGCCACCGCCGTGTGCGGCAGGGCGAGCGGCATCACGAAGCCCTCGTTGAAGTCGGTGTACTCGCCGATCAGGTTGACCCGGCCCGGCGCGGCCCAGACGCCCTCGGGAGCGGTCCCGTACAGCTCCTCGAAGCCCTCACGTACACCCACGTGCGATCCCCTAGCCCTTCGATCAGTTCGATACGTTCTGTGCGAACGCCCACGCGTCCGCGACGATGCCCGCGAGATCCGCGCGGGACGGGTTCCAGCCGAGGCGCTCCTTGGCCCGGGCCGCCGAGGCCACCAGGGTCGCCGGGTCGCCGCCGCGGCGCGGGGCCACGACCTCGGGGATCGGGTGCCCGGTGACCTGACGGACCGTCTCGATGACCTGGCGGACGGAGAAGCCCTCGCCGTTGCCCAGGTTGCAGATCAGATGCTCGCCGGGCGTGGCCGCCTTCAGCGCCAGCAGGTGCGCGTCCGCCAGGTCCGCCACGTGGATGTAGTCACGGACGCAGGTGCCGTCCGGCGTCGGGTAGTCCTCGCCGAAGACCGAGATGGCGTCCCGCTTGCCCTGCGCGACCTGGAGCACGAGCGGAATCAGGTGCGACTCGGGGGCGTGCCGCTCACCGCAACTGCCGTACGCACCCGCCACGTTGAAGTAGCGGAGGGAGACGGCGGCCAGGCCGTGGGCCTCCGCCTCGCTGGTGATCATGAAGTCGACCGACAGCTTCGACGCGCCGTACGGGTTCGTCGGGGAGGTCCGGGCGGTCTCGACGATCGGGACCTCGTCCGGCTCGCCGTACGTGGCCGCCGTGGAGGAGAAGACGAGCTTGCGGACGCCGGCCTCGCGCATGGCGGCGAGGAGGGCCATCGAGCCGCCGACGTTGTTCTCCCAGTACTTCTCCGGCTTGACGACCGACTCGCCGACCTGCGAGAAGGCGGCGAAGTGCAGGACCGCGTCGAAGGACGAGTCCAGCCACTTGCCCGCGTCGCGGATGTCGCCCTCCACGAACGTGGCACCCGCGGGCACGCCCTCGCGGAAACCCGTCGAGAGGTTGTCCAGGACGGTGACCTCGTGGCCCGCCTCCAGCAGGTGCTGGGCGACCACGCTGCCGACGTATCCCGCGCCGCCCGTGACCAGGTACTTACCGCTCATCAACTCGCTACCTCTCGCAGTCGCTCGGCCGCGAACTCCGGCGGCACGTCGTTGATGAACACGCTCATGCCGGACTCGGAACCCGCGAGGAACTTCAGCTTGCCGGACGTACGGCGAATGGTGAAAAGCTCAAGGTGGAGAGCGAAGTCGTCCCTGCTCACCCCGTCGAACTCCTCCAGCGTGCCGAACGGCGCCTGGTGCCAGGCGGAGATGTACGGCGTCGGAGGCTCGCCCTCACCGAAGATCCGGTCGAAGCGCCTCAAGAGTTCCAGATAGACCTTGGGGAACTCTGTGCGGGCCGCCTCGTCCAGCCCGAGCAGATCGGGCACCCGGCGCTTGGGATACAGGTGGACCTCGTACGGCCAGTGCGCCGCGTACGGCACGAAGGCCGCCCAGTGTTCACCCTCAAGGACGACCCGCTCACCGGCGAGTTCGCGCTCCAGGACCGAGTCGAAGAGGTTCTCCCCGCCGGTCGCCTCCTTGTGGGCCGCGAGTGAACGCAACATCAGCGCGGTGCGCGGGGTGGTGAAGGGGTAGGCGTAGATCTGGCCGTGGGGATGACCGAGCGTCACGCCGATCTCCTCGCCGCGGTTCTCGAAACAGAAGACCTGTTCGACGGAGGGAAGATGCGACAGCTCCGACGTCCGGTCCGTCCACGCGTCGAGGACGAGGGCCACCTGTTCCTCGGTCAGCGAGGCGAAGGACGCGTCGTGGTCGGAGGTGAAGCAGACCACCTCACAGCGCCCGGAGTCCCCGGCCAGCGAGGGGAAACGGTTCTCGAACACGACGACGTCGTACGACGAGTCCGGAATCTCGCTGAGCCGATCGCCCGTGGTCGGGCAGAGCGGGCACTGGTCGGCCGGCGGGTGGTAGGTGCGGCCCTGGCGGTGCGAGGCGATCGCCACCGAGTCACCGAGCAGCACGTCCCGCCGTACCTCCGAAGTGGTGACCGTGCGCTCCAGCGGGCGTCGGTCCACCGCGTCGCGCACGGTGTCGTCCCGCAGGTCGTAGTAGATGAGCTCACGACCGTCGGCCAACCGGGTCGAGGTCTTCTTCACGCCGGGCTCTCCATCCGTACGTACATCCACGCCGCATCCGGGCTTCACACAGAACTAAACACATCAAACCACCGATCCCCCCAGTCGTCACCATCAAAATCAAACAAAGAACACCAACCAAAGACATCAACCAGACATCAACCAAGGTGAGCGCTTGATGCAGACCCTGCAGACCCCCACCTCTCTCGCCGCCGAGCTCCGGCTCCCCACCAACGGGCTCGACTACACGATCCTGGCGATCTACTTCGTGGTCGTCCTCGGCATCGGGCTGGCCGCCCGCAGATCGGTGAAGACGAGCCTCGACTTCTTCCTCTCCGGGCGTTCGCTGCCCGCGTGGATCACCGGACTCGCCTTCATCTCGGCCAACCTGGCCGCCACCGAGATCCTCGGCATGGCCGCCAACAGCGCGCAGTACGGCGCGTACACCGTCCACTGGTACTGGATCGGCGCCATCCCGGCCATGGTCTTCCTCGGCCTGGTGATGATGCCCTTCTACTACGGCTCGAAGGTCCGCTCGGTCCCCGAGTTCCTGCTGCTGCGCTTCGACAAGGCCGCACACCTGCTGAGTTCGATCCTGTTCGCCTTCGCCGCGATCCTGATCGCGGGCGTGAACCTGTACGCCCTCGCGATCGTCGTCGAGGCGCTGCTGGGCTGGCCGCAGTGGGTGGCGATCGTGGTCGCCGGTGCGTTCGTGCTCGCGTACATCACCCTCGGCGGGCTGTCGTCGGCGATCTACAACGAAGTCCTCCAGTTCTTCGTGATCCTGGCCGCCCTGATCCCCATCTCCTACCTCGGCCTGAAGAAGGTCGGCGGCTGGGACGGGCTGACCCACAAGCTGGACGCGGCCCACGGCCACAACTTCACGACCGCGTGGGGCGGCACCGGCATCGGCAGCGTGAACCCGCTCGGCGCGAACTGGCTCACGATCGTCCTCGGCCTCGGCTTCGTCCTCTCCTTCGGCTACTGGACGACCAACTTCGCCGAGGTCCAGCGCGCCCTCTCCGCGAAGAACCTGTCGGCCGCCCAGCGCACCCCGCTCATCGCCGCGTACCCGAAGGTCTTCATCGTGTTCCTGGTGATGATCCCGGGACTGGTCGCGGCGGCGCTCGTCCCGAAGATCGGCACCAGCGGCTCGGACCTGCAGTACAACGACGCGATCCCGTACCTGATGCAGGAGTTGCTGCCCAACGGCGTCCTAGGCATCGCGGTGACCGGTCTCCTGGCCGCCTTCATGGCAGGCATGGCGGCCAACGTGTCGTCCTTCAACACGGTGTTCACGAACGACATCTGGGCGAAGTACGTCGTGACGGACCGCGAGGACGAGTACTACGTCCGCTTCGGCCGCCTGATCACGGTGGTCGGCGTAGCGGCTTCAGTAGGCACAGCCTTCCTGGCCTCGTCCTTCTCCAACATCATGAGCTACCTCCAGACCCTCTTCTCCTTCTTCAACGTCCCGATGTTCGTCGTCTTCATCGTCGGCATGTTCTGGAAGAAGGCCACCCCGAAGTCCGGCTTCTGGGGCCTGCTCGCGGGCACGGTCACCGCGATGGTGAACTACTTCTGGATCTACAAGCAGGGGATCATCTCCATCCCCTCCGACCAGGGCGCCAACTTCGTCTCCGCGATCGCCGGCTTCGTCGCCGGCGCGGTGGTCATGTTCGTGGTGTCCCTGTTCACCCAGCCGAAGTCGGCGGAACAGCTTCAAGGGCTCGTCTACGGCACGACGTCACCCGGCATGACCGAGGCACCGGCCGCGGGCGACGACGCATGGTACCGCCGGCCCGCACTCCTCGGCTGGGGCGCGGTGATCCTGGCCGCCCTCTGCTACATCCCGTTCTCGTTCTAGCCGCGGGAGGATTGAGAAAACCATGTCTGAGAACTCAGGGCACTCCGAACACTCAGGGCACTCCGAGCATGACGTCCAGCGCGAGGTCAGTGAGCTGGAGGGCAAGTCGACGACTGCGTCCCGCCTGTTCGATCTACGGCTGATCATCGGGGGGTTGTTCGTCGTCTACGGCGTCATCGTCACGATCGCCGGAATCAGCCCGTCCCAGGCGACGCTGGACAAGGCGGAGGGCGTCAACATCAACCTCTGGACCGGGATCGCGATGTTGCTGCTGGGGATCTTCTTCCTGGGCTGGCTGAAGCTGCGACCGACACCTCCGGTGGAAGTGGCGGAGGTCCCGGAGGAGGAAGAGGGGGCTTAGGTCGGTTGCCGGGTGCGGTGGACTGTGGCTGGTCGCGCAGTTCCCCGCGCCCCTGGGGTGTCGGCGCCGGCGGGGTTGTTCAGCGAGGCTGGTCGCGTCCGCGCGGCGGAGCCGCACATGTCACAGCCCCGCGCCCCCAGGCAACACCCGCTCCGAACAAGGGAGTTGAAGGCTGAGCTCGGTGATCAGAGCTAACGCACCGCGGTGACCAGCAGCGTGTCCGCGGTGCCTGGTCCTTCGGCGGTCGACGGCAGCACGTCAACGGCGGTCTCGGTGAACCCGGCCTCGTCCAAGACCTTCACCCAGCCCTGCTCCTGGAGCACCCACCGACGCATCGTGCACGTTTCCCCTTCCGGGGTCTTCGCCGGAACGGCGGCGGCTACAACGTCCGGCTGTGCGGAAGCGCCGCTCAGGTAATGCGCCAGGGTGGAGAACACCAAGCGTCCGCCCGGCCTGAGAGCAGCGGCAGCCGCAGGCAACAGCTCGCGAGGGTCGGTGAAGTCGAGCGCGCCGAAGACGCTGTACAGCACGTCATACGTACTGACCGTCGCCCGCAGATGCGACACGGCATCAGACGACACGATGCTCAGGCGTGGTGTGAGGTGGCCGAACAGGTCTACGGCCAGCTCGTGTTGGCCCGGCGAGGCATCTACAGCCACGACCTGGGAGGGCCGGTGGTGGATGACGAGGTGGGCGGCGTGCCGTGCGGCTCCGGCGCCGAGGTCCCCGACGACCAGTCCGGACAGATCACCCAGTGCTTCCGGGCCGGGGCCGCTGTCCTGGCTCCAGTTCCAGTTCCAGTGGAAGGTGTCGGGACCGCGCGGTCGTGCTCGGCGCGGGTGCGGCCGTAGTGGTGCCAGAGGTCTGAGGGGGTGGTCGTCACCCGGACAGTCTTGGCGAGCGGGGTCCGGCACCGGGCCGGTTCCGGAGATTCTCACCGCCTCGTGCGCCGGGCCCTGGCCGGAGTCGGCCGCTGTTGGCCAATCCCGTCAGCGGGCCGGGGCAACCCTGTCCACCTGAGAAAATGTGACACTCGCGCGGGAAGTGTCACATTTCCCTGGGGGGGGGGTGGCCGGGCCGCATCGGATTCGCCAACAGCATCCGGAGTCGGCCAGGGCCCGACGGACCCGTCGGTCCGTGCGAGTCGTTGCCGGGGCGGCAGGGGCCGCAGCCCTGGAAGCCGGAAAGACCTGCGCCCCGAGCAATTCCCGACCGCCGAACGCAAGGCCCGGCTGGGCACCGACATGGCGCGCGCATGGTGGGCGTGGCAGCGGCCGGAGCAGACCGCCCAGGCACCGCTCTCCGCGTACCGCGCCAGCCCTGCCGAGGTCCGGGACCGGCCCGCGATCCGCGGCATCGTCCACGAACTCGCAGAGCGGCACCCGCGTACAACCGGCGTCCGTGAGTTGCAGGCAGCTGTACGTCAGCAGGCGAGCTGACACACGGCGAGCCCTGGCGCCGCCTTCCGGCTGCCGATCAGTTACCGACTGGGGGACGCGAGCCGCTTCTTCAGGAACACGGTTCACAGCCGGACGGACCGGCCTTGCAGGCGACTTGATCGGGTGCGGGGGGACTGTGGCCGGTCGTGCCCGCGCGGCGGAGCCGCACACGGAACAGCCCCGCCCTCCTGGGGAGTTGGTGCCGGCCACGTTCTTGGACCTAGGCCACGTCCAGTTCGCACCACACGTACTTGCCGCGCTGCCCGTTCCTCGACAACGGCTGCCACCCCCAGGAGTCGGCGCATGCCCGCACCAGCGCCAGCCCTCTCCCTGCCTCGGCGTCCAACAGGTTCGCCAACTGCCCCGGCGGTTCAGGGGGTTCGGAATCCGCGTCCCACGCCCCGACGCGCAGCACCCCCGCCGACCACCGCACACGGAGCATCACCGGCCCCTTGGTGTGGAGTACGGCGTTGGCCACCAGCTCCGTCGCGAGGAGTTCGGCGGTGTCCACGACCCGGATGAGGCCGTGCGCGGTGAGGACCAGGCGCAGGGTGCGGCGACAGACGGTCACGGCACGGCGATCGTGCGGCACGGAGAGGGAGTACTCCCAGGGCTCGGTTTCGGGCATGCGTGAACTCCATTGGTGGCGTGGGGAGTTGACGCGGTTCACCGGCGGTGGCCTGCCACACCGTCATGGCAGGACGGGGTGGTGCGCTTCCGAGGGTCCGGAAATCCGCAGAGTATGCGTCGCACCACGGACAGTAGGGTCACAATTTGGGACCACGCAAGCCGTTCCCGTAATCTGCCCCTCGAACGAGTTGCCCTCGCGGGGCACTCAGGTACGAGGAGGAAGTCGTGGCGCGCAGGAAAAAACCCACCGCACGCCAGGAACGTCTGGGCGCGGAACTGCGGAAACTGCGTGAGGCCGCAGGGCTCAAGGGGCGCGAAGCCGCCGCGCTGCTCGGGACGGACTCGGCTCAGATGAGTCAGATCGAGTTCGGCACGGCGGGCGTGAGCGAGGAGCGCCTACGGCAACTTGCCGCCCAGTACGCCTGTACGGACACCCAGTTGATCGAAGCGCTGGTGGCCATGGCGACCGATCGGACACTCGGCTGGTGGGAGGAGTACCGGGGTCTGCTGCCCACACCGTTCCTGGACCTCGCCGAATTGGAGCACCACTCCACCTACCGACTCGACGTGGAGTTTCTGCACATCCCCGGGCTTTTCCAGACCGAGGACTACGCCCGCGCCGTCTTTTCGTACCGAGTCCCCGAACTCCCGGCTGACGACCTCGAACTGCGCGTGCGCCATCGTATGGATCGCAAGGCGATCATCGAGGGCACCACTCCAGCCCCCTACGAGGCGGTGATCCACGAGGCGGCGCTCCGGATCAAGGTCGGCGGTCGAACCTGCTCACGAGCTCAGCTCGCCCGCGTTCTCGAATTTTCCGAAGCGGAACACATCACCGTGCGCGTCATCCCCTTCGTCCTGGACGACTTCGCCGGTGCCACGAACGCCATGATGTATGCGGGAGGTGCCGTACCGAAGCTCGATACTGCGGTACGCGACGCACCCCACGGCGCGGCCTTCATCGACTCCGAAGCCCAACTCGGCGCCTTTCGAACGCTCTTCCGTAAAGTGGAGGCGGTGTCACTCGACCCGGAACAGTCGCGTGACCTCATCCATAGGCTGGCGAAGGAACTGTGAGGCGCACCGTGGCCATCCCCAACAACTGGCAGAAGTCGTCCTTCTCCGGCAGCGGCGACGGCAACAACTGCATCGAACTCGCCACCACCCCCACCGCCTTCCACCTCCGCGAAAGTGACGCCCCCACCACGCACCTCACCACCACCCCCACGGCCCTCGCCGCCCTCCTCCACGGCATACGGTCCGAAACACTGACCGCCGGCCGGGTCGACCGTCACGGCTGACCCGTTTCCACGCCGAGGGTCGACCCGCCGGGCGTCGCGGCGGACGTACGTGCGGACATCGTTCCGCGGGGTGCCGTCGTAGATGTCGGTGAGGAAAGCAGTGGGCCTGACATCGAGGAAGGCGTCCTTACGGACGGCTCGGACGACGGCCGCGTGTTCGCGCCTGCTCATGGCCTCCCACGTGACGCGGGACTCCTCCCGCACCCACCGCCGGACCGACACCAGGACTCGCCTACGCGTCCGGCCTCGCCGAATTGGTCAGTGGGCCCGCCCGGTCCAACAACCCCGTCCGCGCCGCCAGTGCCGCCGCCTCCAGCCGCGATCCCACCCCCAGCTTCATCAGCACCCTCTGCACATGGGTGCGGGCCGTCGACGGGGCGATGCCCATGCCCGCCGCGATCAGGCGGGTGTCCTCGCCGTCTGCCACCCGGACCAGGACCTCGACCTCCCTCGGCGTCAGCATCTGCAACAACCGCTGGCCCTCGTCGTCCGGTTGGGCTGCCGGGTTGAGCAGCTCGCTGAAGGCGCCCTGCAACAGCTGCGGGGCTACGGCCGCCTCGCCCGCCCTCGCCTTCATGATCGCCCGCTCCACGCCCTCGATGCGCTCGTCGTGGCGGACGTAGCCGGACGCGCCCGCGGCGAAGGCCGCCGCTATGCCTCGGGGACTCGGGACCGGGCCCAGGACCAGGACCGCCACCTGAGGGCGTTCGCGTTTGATTTTTATCACCGGGTCGAAGATGCCCGGTTCGGCCGGTGTCGCCGTGCCGATCAGGCATACCTCGGGGGCGCGGGTGATCACCAGCTCGGCCGCGCCCGCCGCGGGTGCGGCGGCTGCCAGCACCCGGTGTCCCCGCAGCTTCAGCGCCGAGGCCAGTGCCTCGGCGAGCAATCGGTGGTCGTCGACCACCATCAGCCGCACTCCCATCGAGCAACCCCCCAGTCCCCCCAATGGATGCCCACTATGGATGCCCACCGGTCCCCAAGAACAGAGGGCCCCCAGCACCCCCGCTCTTCATGCCCCCGGAAGCTACACGCTTGTTCGACGTTGCGCTGCCCCTACTGGAGAGAAGTGCCCCAGATCGACGGACTTTTTCGCATTCCTGGCATTCGGGAGTGATGGGGGTGGTGGGGGTCCTGAGGGTCCTGGGGGGGCGTGGTGAGTCAGCTTGTTGTGCCGAACGCGATAGCCAGATCCTTGTCGCCTGTTGACGATGTCGACGCCTTGTCCGCGTAGACCGCCGACATGTAGAGATGGCCCTCCCCGTAGAGGATCTCCGCGTAGTCCGGGAGGAAGGTCGTCTCCGTGCTCCGTACCGTCTCCGTGCTCGGGTTCTCCAGCAGCTTGGTCTCCTTGAAGGAGGAGCCGTCGATGCTGACGATCTGGCCGCCCTTGTCGTACGGCGGGGACTTGTAGGCGATGACGTTGGTGCCGTCCATGCGCAGCGGGGTGATCGTGTAACCGTCGCCCGCGTCGGCGCGCTGGCCGGTCTGCTTGCCGGTGGCGAGGTCGAAGGCGACGATCTCGTTGGTCCGGCTGTAGGAGTCGCCGGAACCGTCGTGTTCTTCGGTGGGCACGTACAACCGGTCGTTCCCTACGGCCAGTTCGGTGCAGTACTCGACGCGCGTGATGCCGTCGCAGCGGGCCGCGTACTGCTTGCCCGGCGCCGAGATGTGGGAGCGCAGGGCGCCCGTCCTGTTGTCGATGGAGAAGAAGTCCGAGATGCCGCTGCCGTCGCCCGCGCTGTCGCCGACGTCGGCCGCGACGACCAGCGGGTCGGTCGACACGATGCTCGCGTACTCGATGCCCTGGGCCATCTTGTAGTCCGAGATCACCTTCCCGGAGACCGGGTCGATGGTCTGGATGTGGAGGGTGGGCGAGTCGTACGTGCCGCACCTGCGCACCGCGACCAGCTTGGCGCCGCCGCCGTAGCCGGCGTCGTAGCAGTCGGCGGTCTTCGGGCTCCACAGGACCTTGCCGGTGGACATGTCGAAGGCGGCGCCGCCGTCGGTGCTGCCCACGGCGACGGTGTTCGCGCTGACGGTGACGTTCTCGAAACTGATCGGCTGGTCACCGGAGTTGGCGGTCTTCGTCCACAGCTTGGTGCCCGCGTTCAGGTCGATCGCGGCGATCTGGCTGCAGCCGTGCGAGGGCTTGTCCTTGGTCGGCATGGCGGGCTCGTAGAGGATGGCCGTTCTGCCGTCCGTCGTGGTGTGCTTCGTGGCCTGGCAGACCGGGCCCGGGAGCTTGATCGTCCACTGCTTCGCGCCCGTGTCGCGGTTGTAGCCGACCACCTCGGCGCTGCCGGTCTTGGCGTACACCTTGTCGGTGAGCCAGGAGCCGGAGGTCACCATGGTGTCGGCGACCTTGGGCATCGGGACCTGGAAGAGGACCTTGGAGGCGGTGTCGGCGGGCACCTTCTCCTTGCCGCCCGAAGTCGTGCCGCCGGTGCCGCCCTTGCCGTTCGTGCCGCCCGTGGAGCCGCCGGCGGTCGCGGTCTTCTTCGTGTCGTCGTCCTTCTTGCCGGACGAGGACGCGTACCAGATCCCGCCACCGACGATCAGCGCGATCGCCACGACCGCGGCGGTGATGATCACCGCGGGCGCCCCGAACTTCCGCCCGCCGCCGCCCGGTTGGCCCGGCTGCGGGTGCAGCGGCATGGTCGGCTGCCCCGGGTAGCCGTAACCCGGCTGCTGGCCATAGGGGTTGGGCTGTTGCGGCTGACCGTACGGCTGCTGCGGTTGCTGCTGCGGCTGGGCGTACGGGTTCGGCTGCTGGCCCGGGTAGCCGTAGCCGGGCGGCGGGGCCTGCGGGGGTCCCTGGGGCTGCTGGGGTGCCTGGGGGTAGCCGTAGACCGGCTGTTGGGGCGGAGGCGCCTGCGGGTGGCCGTAGCCCGGCGGGGTCTGTGGCGGCTGCTGCGGGGGCTGGTCCTGGGGTGGGCCGAAGCCGCCCTGCGGGGGCTGGTTCGGCGGGGGCGGTGGTGGCTGGGTCATGACGAGTACCTCGGGGAGGACGGCGGGGCGGGGAGAAGTCGGGGTCTCACTTGCCGTACGCGAGCATCAACTTCTCCTTCGTGTCGTCATTGCCGTTCAGCCGGGTCGACGAGATGTAGAAGCGCCCGTCGACGTAGTCGATGTCCCGGGAGAAGAAGCTGGACTCGATCTGCGCGGTGCCGGCGGGCATCCGCAGCAGCTTCGTCGTCTTGTGGGAGGAGCCGGTCGTGGGGACGGACACGATCTGGCCGCCCGCGTCGTAGGAGGCGTCGACATAAGCCAGGAGCTTGCCGCCCTCGACCTTGACCGGGACCATCGACTCGGACGCGGGTGACTTGACGCGCCACTTCTCCTTGCCGGTGGCCAGGTCGATCGCCACGATCTGGTTGGCGCCGGTCGTCGCGTCCGTCGGGAGGTACAGGGTGCTCGCGTCGACCGCGACGCCCTGGCAGCTCTGGAGGTCGTTGTCGATGAACGACGAACCGCAGGAGGGCGCGAAGGTGGCCTTGGAGTCGACCTGCGAGCGGACCGAACCGTCGTTCTTCAGCGTCGAGATGTTCCAGTGCTTGTGGTCGGAGTCGGTCATGTAGAGGACGACCGGGTCCACGGAGTAGACGTGGTCCACCGTCCAGCCCTTGGGGATCGACTTGGTCCACCTGGCCTCGCCGGTCGCCGGGTCCAGCTCCTGCACCTCGTCGTGCTCGGTGGAGGAGCCCGCCCCGCAGGACGCGACCGAGATCAGCTTCGCGCCGCCCGCGAACGCGCCCGGGAAGCAGGCCGCGCCGTACTTCTTCTTCTCGTAGAGCTTCTTGCCGCTGTCGATGTCGTAGGCGATCCCCGACTCCGAGCGGCCCACCATGAGCGTCCTGCCGGTGACCGACAGCCCGATGCTGAGCGCGCTGTCGAAGAGGTCGCCGTCCGGGACGACCGCCGTCCAGCCCTTCGCCCCGGTGCTCAGGTCGAGCTGCTGGAGCTGGTTGCACTTGGCGTTGTCGCTGACACCGCTCTCGTACGCCACGACGATCTTGCCGTCGTCCGACTTCACCGGGGTGACCGCGCAGATCTTCTGCGGGAAGGTGACCGTGGGCCAGGTCGGGTTGCCGTTGCCGACGTTGTAGGCGACGAGTTCCTTGTACGCCGCCTTCACCGCCGTCCTGCCGGTGATCCACATGCCGGGGGCGTCGGCGCCGGAACCGGGCGCGTCCGGCGCCTCCTTGTACCAGAGCACCTTCGCCTCGCCGGACTTACGGCCCTCGTTGAGGTTCTCGGGGTCGGAACGGCCGTCGCCGCTGCCGTCGCCGGGGTTGGCGGGGTCGTCGGCCGCGCTGCTGCCGGAGGGCTGAGGGCTGTCGCTCTTCTCGGCCACCGGCTTCTTGTCGTCACCGCCGCCGGTGACCGCCCACACCGTGCCGCCGACGACCAACAGCCCCGCCACCGCTGCCGCGATCACCAGCGCGGGCCGCCCCTTGAAGGGGTTGCGGGAGCCGCCGCCGGGGGGCGGCGGGGTGAACTGGGGCGCGGGCGGCGGGTATCCGTACCCGCCGTAGGGCGGCTGCTGACCGTACGGCCCCGGCTGCTGCGGCTGGCCGTAGGGACCGGGTTGCTGCGGATAGCCGTAGGGGCCGGGCTGTTGTGGCTGCTGCTGTGGCTGCTGCTGTGGCTGCTGCTGTTGCGGGTAGCCGTAGCCGGGCTGCGGCGGAACCGGGGCCCCGAAGCCGCCCGACGGTGGCTGTGGCGGTTGGTTCGGCGGCGCTCCGTAACCGCCGGACGGCGTCTGTTCGGGCGGCTGAGTCATCAGCGGCTCCCCCTCGTTCACTGATTTTTAGCCACGCCCCGAGGTTCGCGAAGGATTCGGAGGCGCGTTCAAGCAGGTCTCAGACGGCCCTTTCTATCACTGAGCTGTCCATGAGGAACGGGCCGGTTCCCCCCTGTTCCCAAGGGAGGACCGGCCCGTGACGCCCCCGTTATGCGCCTTCACTCACCCTTCACGCGTCCTCGGCGAGTTCCAGCCACCGCAGCTCCAGCTCGTCCCGCTCGCCGCTCAAGTCCCGCAGCTGAGCGTCCAGTTCGGCGACTTTCGCGAAGTCCGTGGCGTTGTCGGCGATTTGCGCGTGCAGCTTGGTCTCCTTCTCGGAGACCTTGTCCAACTGCCGCTCGATCTTCTGGAGTTCCTTCTTCGCGGCCCGCTGGTCGGCGGCGCTCACGGCGGGTGCGGACTTCTCCACGACGGGGACGGCGGCGGCGGCGACTTCCTCCATACGGTGGCGCCGCTCCAGGTACTCGTCGATGCCGCGCGGCAGCATCCGCAGGGTCGCGTCGCCGAGGAGGGCGTACACCTTGTCAGTGGTGCGCTCGACGAAGAACCGGTCGTGCGAGATCACGATCATCGACCCGGGCCAGCCGTCGAGGACGTCCTCCAGCTGGGTCAGGGTCTCGATGTCGAGGTCGTTCGTGGGCTCGTCGAGGAAGAGGACGTTGGGCTCGTCCATGAGCAGCCGGAGGAGTTGCAGCCTGCGCCGCTCACCACCCGACAGGTCCCCGACCGGCGTCCACTGCTTCTCCTTGTTGAAGCCGAACGTCTCGCACAGTTGCCCGGCGGTCATCTCCCGCCCCTTGCCGAGATCGACCCGCTCGCGCACCTGCTGCACGGCCTCCAACACCCGCAGCGTGGGCTTGAGTTCGGCCACCTCCTGGGAGAGGTAGGCGAGCTTCACCGTCTTTCCTACGACGACCCTGCCGGCCGCGGGCTGGGTGTCGCCGTCGCTGCGGGCGGCCTCGGCCATGGCGCGCAGCAGGGAGGTCTTGCCGGCGCCGTTGACGCCGACCAGGCCGACGCGGTCGCCGGGGCCGAGGTGCCAGGTGATGTGCTTCAGCAGGACTTTGGGCCCTGCCTGGACGGTCACGTCCTCCAGATCGAACACGGTCCGGCCGAGGCGCGACGACGCGAACTTCATCAGCTCGCTGGTGTCGCGCGGCGGCGGCACGTCCGCGATCAGTTCGTTGGCGGCCTCGACGCGGAAGCGCGGCTTGGACGTACGGGCCGGGGCGCCCCGGCGCAGCCAGGCCAGCTCCTTGCGGACCAGGTTCTGCCGCTTGGTCTCCTCGGTGGCGGCGATGCGCTCGCGCTCGGCGCGGGCGAAGACGTAGTCGGTGTAGCCGCCCTCGTACTCGAAGACGTCGCCCTTCTGCACGTCCCACATCTGCGTGCAGACCTGGTCCAGGAACCAGCGGTCGTGGGTCACGCAGACGAGCGCGGAACGGCGTTCGCGCAGGTGCTGGGCGAGCCAGGCGATGCCCTCGACGTCGAGGTGGTTCGTGGGCTCGTCGAGGACGACCAGGTCCTGGTCCTCGATGAGCAGCTTCGCGAGTGCGATACGGCGGCGCTCGCCGCCGGAGAGCGGGCCGATGACGGTGTCGAGTCCCTGCGGGAAGCCCGGCATGTCGAGCCCGCCGAAGAGTCCCGTCAGCACGTCGCGGATCTTGGCGTTGCCGGCCCACTCGTGGTCGGCCATGTCCCGGATGACCTCGTGGCGGACGGTCGCCTCCGGGTCGAGGGAGTCGTGCTGGGTGAGGACACCGAGGCGGAGTCCGCCGGAGTGGGTGACGCGTCCGGTGTCGGACTCCTCCAGCTTGGCGAGCATCCGGATCAGGGTGGTCTTGCCGTCTCCGTTGCGGCCCACGACCCCGATCCGGTCCCCTTCGGAGACACCGAGCGAGACACCGTCGAGCAGGGCACGGGTGCCGTACACCTTGCTGACGTTCTCGACATTGACCAGGTTGACGGCCATTTCTCTCCTGACAGGGGGGACGGTCAGCCTCCCAGAGTAATGCGCGCCGGAAGGCCGACGATCCGGGCAGGTCAGGCGCGGTGTCCTCGCCGCGAAGCGCCGCCTTCCGGCTGCGGCTCCGTTGTGGCTGGTCGCGCAGTTGGCGGGGAGGGGGAGATGGTGACGGGGAGGGCGGGTCGAACTGGACGGGGGGGCGGGGCGGGGGTCGGTCGAACCGAAGACTCCGGTCAGGCCGAAGGCACGTCGAGGACGGTCGCGCCCGGCGCCGGGCCCGTCGCCGTACGGACCGTTCGGCAGGTGCCGGAGGCTGTCAGGGCCTCCGCCGCCTTCGCCGCCGAGGCGGGGTCGCGGACGAGGAACGCCGTCGTCGGGCCCGAGCCGGAGACGAGTGCGGCGAGGGCGCCCGCGGTGCGGCCCGCGGCGAGGGTGTCGGCCAGTTCCGGGAAGAGCGAAAGGGCGGCGGGCTGAAGGTCGTTGGAGACGGCGGCGGCGAGCGCGTCCGGGTCGCCCTTCGCGAGCGCGTCGAGGAGTGGCTGGGAGGCGACCGGCTCGGGGATGTCGGTGCCCTCGCCCAAGCGGTCGAACTCCCGGAAGACAGCAGGGGTGGACAGCCCACGCCCGGCCATCGCGAACACCCAGTGGAAGGTGCCGCCGGTCTCCAGGACGGTCAGCTTCTCGCCCCGCCCGATACCGAGCGCCGCCCCGCCCACCAGACCGAACGGCACATCGCTGCCCAACTCCGCGCAGATGTCAAGCAGTTCGGCCCGCGAGGCACCGGTACCCCACAACGCGTCGCACGCCACCAGCGCGCCCGCACCGTCCGCACTGCCGCCCGCCATACCGCCGGCGACGGGGATGTCCTTGGCGATGTGGATGTGCACGGCGGGGCTACGGCCGTACCGCTCGGCGAGTGCTACGGCCGCCCGCGCCGCCAAGTTCGTACCGTCCAGGGGGACTTGGGCCGCGTCCGGGCCCGCGCAGGTGACCCGGAGTTCGTCGGCGGGGGTCACGGTGACCTCGTCGTAGAGGCCGACCGCGAGAAAGACGTTGGCCAGGTCGTGGAACCCGTCGGCCCGCGCGGCACCCACCGCGAGCTGGACGTTGACCTTGGCGGGAACGCGGACGGTGACGCTCACTGCTGACCCTGCTCCTTCGGGGGTTCGGGGGTCGTCCCCCGGGATGATGCGGCCTCCGCGATGCGCGTGAACTCCTCGACCGTGAGCGACTCGCCCCGCGCCTGCGGCGAGACCCCGGCGGCGACCAGTGCCACCTCCGCCGCTGCCGCCGACCCCGCCCAGCCCGCGAGTGCCGCCCGGAGGGTCTTGCGGCGTTGGGCGAAGGCCGCGTCCACCACGGCGAAGACCTCGCGCCTCGTAGCTGTCGTCTTCAGGGGCTCGGGGCGGCGGGTCAGCGCCACCAGGCCGCTGTCCACGTTCGGGGCGGGCCAGAAGACCGTGCGGCCGATGGAGCCGGCTCGTTTGACCTCGGCGTACCAGTTCGCCTTGACGGACGGGACGCCGTACACCTTGGAACCGGGCGGTGCGGCCAGGCGGTCGGCGACCTCTGCCTGGACCATCACCAGGGTGCGTTCGATGGTCGGGAAGTGTTCCAGCATGTGCAGGAGGACCGGTACGGCCACGTTGTAGGGGAGGTTGGCCACCAGCGCGGTCGGGGGCGGGCCCGGCAACTCCGTCACCTGCATCGCGTCCGAGTGCACCAGCGCGAAACGGTCCGCCCGGTCCGGCATCCTCGCCGCGATCGTCGCCGGGAGCGCGCTCGCGAGGGTGTCGTCGATCTCCACGGCGGTGACCCTGTCGGCGACCTCCAGGAGCGCCAGCGTGAGTGAGCCGAGCCCGGGGCCTACCTCCACCACCACGTCGTCGGGGCGGACGTCCGCGGTGCGGACGATGCGGCGGACCGTGTTCGCGTCGATCACGAAGTTCTGGCCGCGCTGTTTTGTGGGGCGGACGTTTAGGGCTGCCGCCAGTTCGCGGATTTCGGCGGGGCCCAGGAGGGCGTCGGGGTTGCTGCTCACGTCCCTAGGTTACGGGGCGGGGCCGCTGCGCTGGGCTTGGCCGTCATTCGGCTGCGGGTCCGCTGTGGCTGGTCGCGCAGTTCCCCGCGCCCCTGGGGACTGGGGGCTGGCGCCCCCAAGCCCCCATCCTCCATCCCCATCCCTCAGCCGTGCAGTCTCGTCCCGCAATGCGGCCACGGGCTTGAACCCCGGCGCACGTACAGCCTCTTCGCCCGCAGCGTCTGTTCCTCCGCGCTCGCGTCCTGGGGGCGTCCGCTGCCGCCCAGGCTGTGCCAGGTGTGGGTGTCGAACTGGTAGAGGCCGCCGTAGGTGCCCGACGGGTCCACCGCGCCGGGGCGGCCGCCGGACTCGCAGGTCGCGAGGCCGTGCCAGTTCAGTTGGTCGGCGCCCTGTACCGAGGTGGGCATGGCCTTCGTGCCGACCTTCACCAGCTGCGAGCGAGGCTCCCGCACCAGTTCGTCGTCCACCCGCCGCGGCTTCTCCTTGACGCCGTTGACCGTGCGGAGGGTGTAGGTGACCCGGCGCAGGCCCGGCTGGCCTGCCCGCTCCACCACCTCTGTGCCCTTGAACAGGGTGGGGTCGTCGGTGCGTTCCACCTTGAAGGGGATCGCCTCCTCGCGGACCTCGCGCGTGCCCGTCACTCGCAGGACCGTGATCGTCTGGCCGTCGCGCGGGAAGCTGGTGGGCGGGACCGAGGTGGTGTCCTCGCCGTGGAGGCCGATACCGGCCTCCTGGACCGCCTCGCCGACCGTCGCCGCGTTGGTGCGGATCGTACGGGCGCGGCCGTCGGCCATGATCGTGACGGTGCGTTCGGTGCGGACGTCGAGGGCGAGTCCGGCGCGGCCGATGGGCTGGGAGCGCGAGGTGGAGACGTAGGCGCCCTCGGCCCGTACGCCGAGTTGTTCGAGGGCCCCGTCGACCGTGCGGGCCGTGGTCCACACCTCGCGCCGGTGGCCGTCGATGGTGAGCCGCACGGGGCGGCCGTAGCGCACCGCGACCTCGTCGCCGCTGGCGAGGGGCGCGTCGCGGCCGGGGGCCACCACGTCGTGGGCGCCTACGTCGACGCCCTGCTGGGCGAGGAGTTCGGTGACGTCGTCGGCGAAGGTGTGCAGGGTGCGCGGCTTGCCGTCGACGTTCAGCTCGATCGCCTTGTCCTTGGCGACGAACGCGGTCGTGCCGCCGGCGAGGAACGCGACGACCAGCGCCTGCGGCACCAGCCGGCGCATCGCGGAGCCGGAGTCGGAGCGCTCGGCTCTTCGCCGCCGCCCGTGCCGGGCCGGCGGCTCGCTCCCCGGCGGGACGGTTCCCGTCTGCCGCGGGAACACGGGTTCGTACGCCTCGTAGGCGGGGCGGTACGTGTCCTCGTACACCTCGGTGGGCCCGTCGGTGTACGCGTCGGCGCGCACACCGCGGTCGTACGTCTCGTAGGTCTCGTAGTTGCTCACGCCGACACGCTCCAGAAGGCCACGGGGGTCCGGATCGGGCCAACAGAACCTAGCGGAGTGACCGTCACTCTCCAAAGCGGCACGGCTACCCAGAGTTGTGTTCGATGGAGCCTCGAAGCGTCGTGCGGACTCTCAATAGCCGAACGCCCGGGCCGTGTTGGCCGCGAGCGCCGTCGCCAGCGCGTCCTCCTCGATGCCCCGTACGGCGGCCATCGCGCGCACCGTGACCGGAACGAGGTAGGGCGCGTTGGGCCGTCCGCGGTACGGGGCGGGGGTGAGGAAGGGCGCGTCGGTCTCCACCAGGACCAGCTCCAGGGGGGCCACGGCGAGCGCGTCCCGCAGGTTCTGGGCGTTCTTGAAGGTGACGGTGCCGGCGAAGGACATGAAGTACCCGGCGCGGGCGCAGAGTTCGGCCATCTCGGCGTCGCCGGAGTAGCAGTGGAAGACCGTGCGCTCGGGGGCGCCCTCCTCCTTGAGAACGCGGAGGACGTCGGCGTGGGCGTCGCGGTCGTGGATGACCAGGGCCTTGCCGTGCCGCTTGGCGATCTCGATGTGGGCGCGGAACGACTTCTCCTGGGCCGCCTTGCCCTCGGGCCCGGTGCGGAAGTAGTCGAGGCCGGTCTCGCCGACGCCCTTGACCTGCGGGAGTCCGGCGAGGCGGTCGATCTCCGCGAGGGCTTCCTCCAGGGCCGCCTCACCACCGGGTACGCGCGCGCCCTGCCGGGACCAGCCGTCGGGGTCTCCGTGGACCATGCGCGGGGCTTCGTTCGGGTGCAGGGCGACCGTCGCGTGGACGGCGTCGTACCGGGCGGCCGTCTCGGCGGCCCAGCGGGAGCCCTTCAGGTCGCAGCCGACCTGGACGAGCGTCGTGACGCCGACCGACGCGGCCTTGGCGAGCGCCGCGTCCACCGTGCCGGACTGCATGTCGAGGTGGGTGTGGGAGTCGGCGACGGCCACCCGGAGGGGTTCCGGGAGCGGCGGCGCCGCGTTCTTATCGCTACTACCGCTACCGCTGGAGGAAGGCATGCCCCGATCCTACGAAAGGGGCATGCCCGCCCGGTCGTCGGAGCCGGTCAGCTCGCCTTGCGGTGGAACGGGTGCAGGAGGTCGGAGAGGTGCCAGTGGTGGTCCTCGCGCTCCGGCAGCGGGGTCACGGCGGCGTCGTCGCCGTCCGCACCCTCCGCTGCGGTGGCGGCCCGGGGCCGCGGCGCCTGGTACTGCCGCTGCGCGGCCTCCCGTACCGACGAGACCTGGCCCGCGCGCATGATGCGTACGACATGCCCGTCGCAGTTGAGGCAGGCGGGCCGGCTGAGCGGTGACGGCACGACCTGACCCTCCGCCACGTACATCACGAACTGGTGGCCGTCGGTGTCGACGTGGTGCTCTATCTCGTACGACTGCTCCCAGCCGTGCCCGCACCGCATGCAGGCGAAGGAGTACGACTCGTTGACCACGGCCGTGGCAGCGCCACGGACGCCGGTCTGCCCTGCGATCTCACTCATGCCAGCTCCTGCTTGCTTTCCGCTGGACAAGCGCCCCCGGCGAGGGGATTCCCCCCGGAATCCCGTTGGAGGCGAGGGACGGGTGCGTCCCTTCATCCAGTGGACGCCTCCAGCAGGGCGAATGCATCAGTCCTGTCGACTGTTGGAGGCGATTTGGACTTTCCTTGTCGAATCGCCCCGTCAAGGCGGTTCGGGCTTTGCACTTCGTGACCGCGCTTTGCCCCGTCATGGGGCGCGCGCTCATGGGAGTCGCGCCTCGCTCAGAGGAACTTTCGCCGCAGGTCAGATGGGGTTTCCGCGCGACCCCGGCGGGGGTTCTCGCGCGAGGCCCGGCGCGGCAGGGGTGCTTGTACGAAGCCCGGCGACAGCGGTTCCCGCACAAAGTCCGACAGAAGTTCGCGTGTACCGCCGCAGGAATCCCACGTGTACCGCCACAGGAATCTCGCGTGCGCCCCGCAGGAATCTCCCGTACGCCCGCCGGGAGTCCCGCGTGCCCTCAAACGGGTTTCTGCGCGCTCTTCGCCGCCACCACCGCATCGAACACCTCGCGCTTGGGAACGCCCGCCTCGACGGCCACGGCGGCGATCGCCTCTTTACGCCGCTCCCCCGCCTCCTCGCGCACCCGCACCCGCCGTACCAGCTCGTCGGCGCCGAGTTCCTCGGCCTTCTCGGGGGCGCCCTCGACGACGACGGTGATCTCCCCCCGCACACCCTCCGCGGCCCACTCGGCCAGCTCGCCGACCGGGCCGCGCTTGATCTCCTCGTACGTCTTCGTCAGCTCGCGGCAGACGGCGGCCCGGCGCTCGGCGCCGAACACCTCGGCCATCGCGGCGAGGGTGTCGTCGAGCCGGTGCGGTGCCTCGAAGTAGACGAGGGTCCGCCGCTCACCGGCCACCTCGCGCAGCCGCGACAGGCGCTCTCCGGCCTTTCTCGGCAGGAACCCCTCGAAGCAGAACCGGTCCACCGGCAGCCCCGACAGCGCGAGCGCGGTGAGCACGGCGGACGGTCCCGGTACGGCGGTGACCTTGATGTCCTTCTCCACGGCGGCGGCGACCAGCCGGTACCCCGGGTCGGACACGGACGGCATCCCGGCGTCGGTCACCAGCAGCACGCGCGAGCCGCCGAGCAGCGCCTCGACCAACTCCGGTGTCCGCGCCGCCTCGTTGCCCTCGAAGTACGACACGACCCGCCCCTTGGGCTGCACCCCCAGCGCCTGCGTGAGCCGCCGGAGCCGTCGCGTGTCCTCGGCGGCGACCACGTCGGCACCCGCCAGCTCCTCGGCGAGGCGCGGCGGGGCGTCCGCGATGTCGCCGATGGGGGTGCCGGCAAGGACCAGAGTTCCGGGAGCAACTGTCACGTTTCCATCCTCTCAGGGGAGAGAGGCGGGACTCACACAGACCTGTTCCCTACGATGGCGCGGTGACCAGTACCGCGTCCTCCACGGACACCCGGCAAGGGCAGGCCCCGCAAGACCAGCGGCCGTCGTGGCAGCAGCGGCTGCGCCGATTCGGCTACACGGCGGGGCCCAGAAGCGACGTACGGGACCGGCTGGTGCCGCCGTACGCGGAGCCCAGCCCGCGGTTGTGGGCGGCGCTCGGCTTCTCGCCGGCGCTCGTCGACCGCATCAACCGCTGGTCGGGCTGGGGCGGCCCGCTGCTGGTCACGCTCATGGCCGGCGTGATGCGCTTCTACCACCTGGGCAGCCCGAAGGCGGTGATATTCGACGAGACGTACTACGCGAAGGACGCGTGGGCGCTGGTCCACCGCGGCTTCGAGGTCAACTGGGACAAGAACGCCAACGACCTGATCCTCCAGCACAACGGTCACATCCCCATCCCGACCGACGCGGCCTACGTCGTGCACCCGCCGGTCGGCAAGTACGTGATCGGCCTCGGCGAGCTGATCTTCGGCTTCAACCCCTTCGGCTGGCGCTTCATGACAGCGCTGCTCGGCACCCTCGCCATCCTGATGCTGTGCCGCATCGGCCGCCGCCTGTTCCGCTCCACGTTCCTGGGCTGCGTCGCGGGCGTCATGATGTCGCTCGACGGCCTGGCCTTCGTGATGGCCCGCACCTCGCTCCTCGACGGCGTCCTGATGTTCTTCGTGGTGGCCGCGTTCGGCTGCCTGCTCCTGGACCGGGACAGGGCCCGGGCGAAACTCGCGGCGGCGCTACCGGCCGACGCGGACGGCCGGGTCCGCCCGGACGCGCACATCGCCAACACCCTCTCCCTCGGCTGGCGCCCCTGGCGCTGGATGGCAGGCCTGACCCTCGGCCTCGCGATGGCCACCAAGTGGAACGGCATGTTCTATGCCGCCGCCTTCGTGGTGATGGCCGTGCTCTGGGACGTCGGCTCCCGCAAGGTCGCGGGCGCGAGCAAGCCGTACGCCGCGGTCCTCAAGCACGACGTGGGCCTCGCCTTCATCTCCACCGCCCCGGTCGCGATCTCGGTCTACGTCCTCTCCTGGCTCGGCTGGATCCTCTCCCCGGCCAACGGCACCGGCGGCTACTTCCGCAACTGGGCCGCGACCGACGGCAAGGGCGGCTTCTGGAGCCACTACATGCCCGACTGGGCGCGCAGCCTGTGGCACTACGAGCACGAGGTCTACGAGTTCAACGTCGGCCTGCACTCCCCGCACACGTACATGTCCAACCCGTGGAGCTGGCTGGTCGACGGCCGCCCGGTCTCGTACTTCTACGAGTCCCCGTCCCCCGGCGCGGACGGCTGCCCGGCGAGCGCGGGCGAGAAGTGCGCCCGCGAGGTCCTGGCCATCGGCACCCCGCTCCTCTGGTGGGCGGCCTGCTTCGCGCTCCTGTACGTCCTGTGGCGCTGGGCGTTCCGCCGCGACTGGCGAGCGGGCGCGATCGCCTGCGGCGTAGCGGCCGGCTACCTCCCCTGGTTCATGTACCAGGACCGCACGATCTTCTTCTTCTACTCCATCGTCTTCCTCCCGTTCCTGTGCCTGGCGGTCGCGATGCTGATCGGCGCGGTGATCGGCCCACCGGGCTCCAGCGACACCCGCCGGGTCACGGGCGCGGTCGGCGCGGGCGTACTGGTCCTGCTGGTCACGTGGAACTTCATTTATTTCTGGCCGCTGTACACGGGGACGGCGATCCCGATCGACCAGTGGCGGTCCCGGATGTGGCTGGACACCTGGGTGTAGCCGCCTCCGTGGGCCGGGATGTCGGATCCGGCACCACGACCGACCCTGAACCCCCACCCCCGGTTGCCCGATATCCCCCACCGTTCGCCGTACGTTCACATACGTGGCCCACCCGGCGGCGCGATTCAGTCAGCTGATCTCCGTTAGGACAACAAAAGGCAACACCCCTCACAGCTTTCCCCCACGCCACCTACAGTTCGAAGGACTGATAACGGGGAGGGACAGGGGCATGCGCAAGGGGGTAAAGGCCGCCGTCATCGGCAGCGTGTTCGCTGTGATGGTGGGCGGGGCGGGGTACGGGGCGTTCAACGTGGTGTCCGCGTTGGGGAGTTCGGACGCGGTGGACGGGATCGGTGGGGGCTCCGCCAAGAAGACCGGGCCGCCCAGCGGCGGTGAGGTCGAGGAGACGACGAAGAAGTTCTTCGCGGCCTGGGAGAGCGGGAACGCGGTGACCGCCGCGTCGTACACGAACAACGACGCCGCCGCCGACCTCGTCCTGGAGTCGTACAGCGGGGCCGGTCACATCACCAAGGTGAAGATCACGCCCGGTACGGCGACCGGGGCCACCGTGCCGTTCGGCGTGCGGGCGACGGTGTCGTACAAGGGCATCTCCAAGCCGCTCAGTTACAGGAGTCAGCTGACCGTCGTACGCGGGAAGACGACCGGGCGGGCCCTCGTCGACTGGCAACCGGCCGTCGTGCACCCGGAGTTGAAGACCGGCGACACGTTCGTCACCGGGGAGTCCGCGAGTCCGGCGATCGAGGCCGTGGACCGGGACGGGGTCGCGGTGACGAAGGAGAAGTATCCGTCGCTGGGGCCGATCCTCGACGAGTTGCGCGCCAAGTACGGTGACAAGGCGGGCGGTACGCCCGGTATCGAGCTGTCGATCAAGCACGACGTCGCGGACTCGGCCGCCACCACGCTGGTGACCCTGGAGAAGGGCAAGGCCGGCAAGGTGCGCACGACGCTCAGCGCGAGCGTGCAGGCCGCCGCCGAGAAGGCCGTGACGAAGTACTCGGAGTCGTCCGTCGTGGCCCTGCAGCCGAGCACCGGGCAGGTGCTGGCGATCGCCAACAATCGCGCCGACGGCTTCAACGCCGCGTTCCTGGGGCAGTTGGCGCCGGGCTCGACGATGAAGATCATCAGTGCCGCCACGTTCATCGACAACGGCATCACGACGATGAACGGCCCGGCGCCCTGCACGCCCGACGCGGTGTGGCAGAGCCAGACCTTCCACAACCTGACCGGTCTCAAGCCGGACTTGAACGCCACGCTCGCCGACAGCTTCGCCCGCTCCTGCAACACGGCCTTCGTGAAGTACGCCGACTCGGTCAAGGTGGATTCCCTGACCAAGGAGGCCGAGGACCGCTTCGGGCTCGGCCGGGACAACTGGAAGACCGGCATCCCGTCCTTCGACGGCTCGGTCCCCGCGTCCGGCGGCCCGGACACCGCGGCCAACCTGATCGGCCAGGGCCAGGTGCAGATGAGCCCGCTGAACATGGCGTCGGTGACGGCGACCGCGAAGACGGGCACGTTCCGGCAGCCGATCCTCGTCGCGCAGAGCCTCGACGACCGCCAACTGGCCACCGCCCGGGGCCTGTCGGCGAGTACGTCGGCCCAGCTGCGGGCGATGATGAACCGCACCGCGATCAGCGGCACCGCGGCGGGCATCATGTCCGGGCTCGGCGGCAGCATCGGCGCGAAGACGGGATCCGCCGAGGTGGACGGGCAGTCCAAGTCCAACAGCTGGTTCACCGGCTACCGCGACGACGTGTCGGCGGCGGCCATGACCCAGGACGGCGGCCACGGCATCGACGCCGCGGGCCCGATCGTCCGGGCGGTACTGGCGGCGGGTGGCTGAACTCACCCCCGTGAGACGGGAACTCACCCGCACAGGACGGGACTCTAAGGTGTGCCCCATCGTTGGGGCGTGTGAGGGCTGAGACAGGGCCGAGTGACGGCGGGGGCCCAAAGGGATTCGCGGAGGATCGGGAACTGTGGGCACGAGGGGCAAGAAGAAGGTCGTCGCCGAGCGGCGCAAGGCGAGACCCGCCGTGGTCGGCGGGGTGATCGCCGTGGCCGTCGTCGGCGCGGGCGTCGGCGCCTACGCGCTGTACGACGGCGGCGCCTCGGCCGAGGCGGGCACGTCGACCACCGCCGACCACAAGGCGATCAAGACGGGCCCGCTGTCGGCGACCGAGGTGCAGACGACCGCGAAGCGCTACCTGGCCGACTGGCAGCAGGGCAAGGTCGCCCAGGCCGCCGCGACGACGGACAAGTCAGCGGCGGCCGCCGCCCTGCTCACCGGGTACACGAAGAACGCCCACATGAAGGGCATCACCGTCACCGAGGGCGCCCGCACGGGCACCAAGGTCCCCTTCTCCGTGAAGTGCACGGTGTCGTACAAGGGCATCAACAAGCCCATGACGTACGCCACTTCGCTCACCGTCGTGCGCAGCGCGAAGGACGGCAAGCCGTACGTCCAGTGGCACGCCTCCGTCGTCCACCCGGACCTCGCGGACGGCGACACCCTGGTGACGGGCGAGTCCGGCACCCCGCCGGTCAAGGCCTACGACCGTGACGGCGGCGAGCTGACGGTCGCCAAGTACCCGTCACTGGGGCCGGTGTTGGACGGGCTGCGGGAGAAGTTCGGCAAGAAGGCCGGCGGCAAGGCGGGCATCGAACTCCAGGTGATCCGGGGCAAGACGTCCAAGCAGTCCGACAAGACCCTCGTCGAGCTGAGCAAGGGCACCCCGGGCAAGGTGAAGACGACGCTCAGCCCGACGCTCCAGGCGGCGGCCGAGACGCAGGTCAACAAGCAGAAGAACTCCTCGGTCGTGATGATGCGCCCGTCGACCGGCGAGATCCTGGCCGTCGCGAACGCCTCGCACGGCTTCAACGTGGCCTTCCAGGGCTCCCTCGCCCCCGGTTCCACGATGAAGATCGTGACGTCGACGATGCTCTTCGAGAAGAACCTGATCACCCCGGACGCGTCGCACCCCTGCCCCAAGACCTACAAGCTGGCGGGCTGGACCTTCCACAACGACGACGACTCGGAGATCAAGAAGGGCACGTTCAAGATGGCCTTCGGGGCCTCCTGCAACAACGCCTTCATCAACTTCGCGCCCAAGCTGTCCAACAGCGACCTGACGACGGAGGCCCAGCAGGTCTACGGCCTCGGCATGAACAACTGGGCCATCGGCGTCCCCACCTTCGACGGCTCGGTCCCCGTGCAGAGCGGCGCGCAGATGGGCGCCTCGCTGATCGGCCAGGGCGGGGTCCGCATGAACCCGCTCAACATGGCGTCGGTCGCCGCCACCGTCGACACGGGCACCTTCCACCAGCCGTACCTGGTCTCCCCGACGGTCGACAACCGCACGATCGCGAAGGCCTCGCGCACGATGTCGTCGACGACGCAGTCGGAGCTGAAGGAGGTCATGAAGTACACGGCGGACTACGGCACGGCGGCGCAGGCGATGTCCGGGCTCGGTCCGGACTACGGCGCGAAGACCGGCTCGGCGGAGGTCGACGGCCAGAAGAAGCCCAACGGCTGGTTCACCGCGTACAAGGGCGACCTCGTCGCCGCGGGTGTCGTCCAGGCGGGCGGCCACGGCGGCGACACGGCGGGCCCGATCGTGGCGGCCCTGCTCAAGCTGGGCAGCAGCCTCGGCGGCTGACCCGCGGCTTGAGCCCGCTGAGCCCCTGAACGTTCCGGGGCTCAGCTGATTCCTCTGTGAGACTCGGCTGGTCCTCTGCGCGGGTCAGCTGATCCTCTGTGCGGGTCAGCTCGCGACCGGCGTGGTGGCCGTATAGGTCCGCCGCAGAAACCGCATGATCGTCTTCGTCTCGAACTGGACGACGGAGACGCCCTGTTCGGAGTGGAACTCGACCACGGCCTGCACCCGCCCGCACGGCCACACCCGCACCTCGCCGCTGCCGGCCGGGGCACGCAGCCCCTGCTCCAGCAGCGCCCGGTCGAAGGTCCATTCATGCGGTCCGGGCAGGCCGATACGGACGGCTCGGGGATCGGATTCGGGGTCGTACCGCAGGACGACGGGGACCGCGTCTCGGTCCAGCCGGTCCACGTCCTCGTCGGTGACGATATGGGCTCGCGCGTACTGTTCGACTACGGACATCGGGCGGCCCCTTACGCTGAGTGACCTGTGTGAAAGCTATGCATCCGCTTCCACTACCCAAATGTCGCACATTTTCTCGGGAGCGCCCTCCGGGGCGACAGATCTCACATGTCGGCGCGAGACTGTCTAGCTCTTGCAAAGGACTCGCAACAACCATCTAAAATCATCCCGTGCATGTGCCTGACGGATTCATAGACGCCCCCGTATCCGCCGCGACCGGTGTGGTCGCCGCGGCCGCCATCGCCGTGAGCCTGCGCGGTGCCCGCCGCGAACTCGACGAACGGACGGCGCCGCTCGCGGGCCTGGTCGCCGCGTTCATCTTCGCCGTGCAGATGCTCAACTTCCCGGTCGCGGCCGGCACCAGCGGCCACCTCCTGGGCGGCGCGCTGGCCGCGATCCTGGTCGGCCCCTACACCGGTGTGCTCTGCGTCTCGGTCGTCCTCCTCATGCAGGGCATCCTGTTCGCGGACGGCGGCCTGACCGCGCTCGGCGTGAACATCACCGACATGGCGATCACGACGACGGTGGTCGCGTACGCCGTCTTCCGCGGCCTGGTGAAGGTGCTGCCCCGCACCCGCCGCTCGATCACCGCCGCGTCCTTCACCGCGGCCCTGCTCTCCGTCCCGGCCGCCGCCCTCGTCTTCACCCTCCTCTACTCGCTCGGCGGCACCACCGACGTCTCCCTCGGCAAGGTCGCCACCGCGATGATCGGCGTCCACGTCCTCATCGGCGTCGGTGAGGCCGCGATCACCGCGCTCACGGTCGGCGCCGTGATCGCCGTACGCCCGGATCTCGTCCACGGCGCACGCGGCCTGGAGCAGCGCCTCAAGCTGCGCGTGAACGGCGAACTCGTGGACGCGACACCGCAGTTGGAGCCGGTCGCCGCCCCCCGGACCTCCCGCCGCGGACTGTGGATCGGCGGCCTGGTCACGTCCCTCCTCCTCGCCGGTTTCGTCAGCTTCTACGCCTCCTCGAACCCCGACGGCCTGGAGAAGGTGGCCGCCGACCACGGCATCGACCAGAAGGCGAAGGAGCACACCTCGGCGGACTCCCCGCTGGCCGACTACGGCGTACGCGACGTCGACGACGCCCGGCTCTCCGGCGGCCTCGCGGGCGTGATCGGCGTGGGCGTCACGGTCGTGGCGGGCACGGGCGTCTTCTGGGCGGTCCGCAAGCGTCGCAGCACCACCTCGCAGGTGGCCTGACATGGGCGCGGGCCACGCCCACCGCCTCTACCGGCACGGCCACTCCCCCGTCCACGCGCTGCCCCCGCACACCAAACTGGCCGCCGTCTTCGCCTTCGTGGTGGTCGTGGTGTCGACCCCGCGCGAGGCGATGTGGGCGTTCGGCGTGTACGCGGTACTGCTGGGGCTGGTCGCGTACGCGGCCCGCGTGCCCGCCGCCTTCCTGCTCCGCCGTCTGCTGATCGAGGTCCCCTTCGTCGCGTTCGCGGTCCTCATGCCCTTCGTCGCGGAAGGCGAGCAAGTCACCGTCCTGGGCGTGCAGTTGAGCGTGAACGGCCTCTGGGGCGCGTGGAACGTCCTCGCCAAGGGCACCTTGGGCGTAGCCGCCTCGGTCCTCCTCGCCGCGACCACCGAACTCCGCGAACTCCTCCTGGGCCTCCAGCGGTTGAAGCTCCCGCCCCTCCTCGTCCAGATCGCGTCCTTCATGATCCGCTACGGCGACGTCATCACGGACGAGATGCGGCGGATGCGGATCGCCCGCGAGTCACGGGGTTTCGAGGCCCGGGGCATCCGTCACTGGGGCGTGCTCGCGAAGTCGGCGGGCGCGCTGTTCATCCGCTCCTACGAGCGCGGGGAGCGGGTCCATCTGGCCATGGTGAGCCGGGGTTACACGGGTTCCATGCCGGTGATCGACGAGGTGACGGCGTCCCGGGCCCAGTGGTCGTACGCCTTCGCTCTGCCCTGTACCGCCTTTGCCGTATGCCTGTTGGGATGGACGCTGTGACCGGTTCGCTTTCGTTGGAGGTCTCCGGGCTGGCCTTCGCCTACCCCGACGGCCAACAGGCCCTGTTCGGCGTCGACTTCACCGTCGCGCGCGGCGAACGGGTCGCCCTGCTCGGCCCGAACGGCGCCGGCAAGACCACCCTCGTCCTGCACCTCAACGGCATCCTCACGGCCGGCGCCGGAACGGTGACGGTGGCCGGACTCCCGGTCGGCAAGCGGCACATGGCGGAGATCAGGCGCCGGGTCGGGATCGTGTTCCAGGACCCCGACGACCAGCTCTTCATGCCGACGGTCCGCGAGGACGTGGCGTTCGGCCCGGCGGCGGCCGGGATGAAGGGCGCCGAGCTGGAGCAACGGGTGCGTACGGCACTGGAGTCGGTGGGGATGGCGGACTTCGCGGACCGTCCCCCGCACCACCTGTCGTTCGGGCAGAGGCGGCGCGTCGCGGTGGCAACAGTCCTGGCGATGGAACCGGAGATCCTCGTCCTCGACGAGCCCTCCTCCAACCTCGACCCGGCCTCCCGGCGCGAACTGGCCGACATCCTGCGGTCGTTGGACGTGACGGTGCTCATGGTCACGCACGACCTGCCGTACGCACTGGAGTTGTGCCCGCGCGCGCTGATCCTGAGCGAGGGCGTGATCGCGGCGGACGGGAAGACCGGCGAACTGCTCTCCGACGACGCGTTGATGCGGGCGCATCGCCTGGAGCTGCCCTTCGGGTTCGACCCGCGGTCCGTGACAACGGGCCCGCTGACTTGCTGACCTGCTGACCTCGGGTTACCGACGGTTCCTACCCCCTCGTAGCCAGGGGTTCGTTACCGGTCAGTATCTTGTGCACGATGCAGTTGCGCGCTCTCGTGCTTTCCGTCCCCGGGGGAGGTCCCGCCATGACCGACGACACCGCTGCCACCGCCGCCACCGCTGTCACCGCTGTCGACACCCGCCCGACGAAGATCATGTACGTCGCCGAGGCCACCGCCCACGGCGGCCGGGACGGCTTCGTCAGCAGCCAGGACGGCCAGCTCGCCCTCCAGGTCGCGATGCCCCCGGCGCTGGGCGGCGACGGCAACGGCACCAACCCCGAGCAGCTCTTCGCGGCCGGCTACAGCTCCTGCTTCCACAACGCGCTGGTCCTGGTCGGCCGTAGGGCGGGCTTCGACCTGACCGGTTCCACGGTCGCCGCGAAGGTCGGCATCGGCCCCAACAAGCAGCGCGGCTACGGCCTCGCGGTCGCCCTGAGCGTGTCCCTGCCGATCCTCGACCAGGACATCGCGGCGAAGCTGGTGGACGCGGCGCACGAGGTCTGCCCGTACTCGAACGCGACCCGCGGGAACATCGACGTGACGATCCTGCTTGGTTGAAAGAGGAGAGCGGTACGGCGGAACATCGGAACGAGGGGCACGGACGTGGACGTGAACGGCGTGGTGGCCGAGGGCTTCGAGCCGGTCAGGGACGCGTTCGTACGGAACTTCGAGGCGCGCGGGGACCGCGGCGCGGCGGTGACGGTGTACCGGCACGGGCACCGGGTCGTGGACCTCTGGGCGGGCACGAAGGACATCGACGGCACCGCTCCCTGGGAGCAGGGCACGGCCCAGATCGTCCGCTCGGCAACGAAGGGCGTGGCAGCCGCCGTACTCCTGCTGCTGGCGCAGCGCGGGGAACTGGACCTGGACGCTCCGGTGGGCGAGTACTGGCCGGAGTACAAGGCGGCCGGCAAGGAGCACACCCTGGTGTGGCACCTGCTGGCCCACCGCGCGGGCGTGCCGGCGCTGGACCGCCCGTTGACCCCGGAGCAGGCCGCCGACCCGGTGCTCAGTGCGACGGCGGTGGCGGCGCAGGCACCGGCGTGGGAGCCGGGCACGGACCACGGCTACCACGCGCAGACGTACAGCTGGCTGACCGGTGAACTCGTACGCCGGGTGACGGGCAGGTCGATCGGCGAGTGGATCGCGGACGAGATCGCGGGCCCGGTCGGGGCGGACCTCTGGGTGGGCCTGCCGGCGTCCTCGGCGAGCCGGGTGGGCCGGGTCGCACAGCTGGAAGCCGCGACAACGGACCCGGGCACCCTCCGCACCCGCCCCAAGCGCTCGGTCTCCGAGGCGTACGCGAACCCCGACTCCCTCACCCGGCGCGCGTTCGGGGCGATCACCCCCATGCCGGACGAGAACGACCCGGCGTACCGGGCGGCCGAACTCCCCGCGTCGAACGGCATCGCGACGGCGGACGGCCTGGCCCGTGTCTACGCGTCACTGATCGGTGAAGTCGACGGCGGGGTAAGCCTGTTCACCCCGGCGACGGTCCAACTGGGGCGCACAGAACGCTCGTCGGGCCCGGACCGCGTCCTCGTGATCACCACCCGCTTCGGCCTGGGCTACATGCTGCACGGCAGCGCGTCCCCCCTCCTCTCGGAGTCCTCCTTCGGCCACCCGGGCCGAGGCGGCGCACTGGGCTTCGCCGACCCCGAGTCGGGCATCGCGTTCGGCTACGTCACGAACGGCTTCCGCAAGAGCGTGACGGCGGACCCGAGAGCGCAGGCGCTGGTGCGGGCGGTACGAACGTCTTTGACGTCGGCGGAATGAACCGGCCCGACCGAAGGGTTCCCTGTCCATGACGCCCAAGAACGCCGACACCGACGCCACCACCACCACCACCGCCACCGCCACCGCCACCGCCACCGCCACCGACGCCCGGACGATCACCAACCCGCCCACGCTCCACGACCCGACCCCGTTCGGCTACAGCCACGCGGTCTCGGCACCCGGTGAACTCGTCTTCATCGCCGGCCAGTACGCCTCCGACGAGACGGGCACACCGGTACCGGGCGACTTCGCGGCACAGGTGGAGTTGGCGTTCACCCGCCTACGGTCGGCGCTGGCGGGAGTAGGCCTGGACTTCGAACACGTGGTCCGCCTGGGCACGTTCATCGTCGACCACGACCTCACCAAGCTGGAAACCCTGGGCAAGGCCCTGCACGCGAACTTCGGCGACCGCCTACCGGCCCAGACCCTCAGCGGGGTCGCGTCCCTCGCCCTGCCGGGCATGCTGTTCGAGGTGGACGCGGTGGCGGTACGACGTCCCTGACGGGCAGCCCCGCGCTACCGAAGGAGTTGCAGACTCCAGGTGTCCGCCTCCGGACTGCGCCGGTGGAAGACGTGCGGCTGAACCGGGTCGCACACCACCAGCAGGACGTCTCCCTCGCCCAGCACGACCTCGCGTTCGCCCCATGTGGAACGTCTCCTGCGATATCGAAGAACCTCAAGCCGCAGTACGTGCGGGCCTGGAGGAAGAGGAACGAAACGAACCTTCCGGATACTGGTCCGATCGACGCCAGAACTGACGCCCGCCTTCACTGACGGACACCAGGCACCACTTGGGCGACATGCTGCGGGGAGGATCGCGCAGGTCGACCTGGATCAACAGGCCGGTCCAGCCCCGGCGACGGGCCTTGCGGACGACACGGCGGGAGCGCCACTTCAACCGACCGCCGAAGAAACCCTCCACCCGCACCGTGACGTCTCCCACGCTTCCCAGGCTGGCAGGGACACACCGGAACCAGAAGCATGGCCCGGCAAAGAACGGACGAGGACTCGGGCCCGTCAACTCGCCCGCAGCATCAGCCCGATCCCGGCCACGAGCAGCAATGCCGCGGCGATACGGGGCGCACCGAACCGTTCCTTGAAGAAGACGGTGCCGATCGCCGCGCCGACGATGATCGACGACTCGCGCAAGGCTGCGATAGGGGCGAGTTCGGCGCGGGTCTGGGCCCACAGGACGAGGCCGTACGCCGTGAAGGACAGAGCCGCGCCGAGGAAGCCGACGGCGGCGAACGGCCTTAGTTTCGCGGCGAATTGGCCCCGCCAGCGATGCAGTGCGTACGCCGGGATGACCAGGCCCTCGATCACCATCAGCCAGGAGATGTACCCGAGCGAGGACCCCGAGGTGCGCACGCCCAGCCCGTCGACGACGGTGTACGCGGCGATCGCCACCCCCGTCGCCAACGCGGCCCCGATCGCGGGCCAGTTGGGCCGCCGCCCGCGCATTCCCCACAGGGCGACGCCGGTCAGGCCCGTGCACGACAGAGCGATACCGGCGGCGGCCCAGGCGTTCGGCACCTCGTGGGCGAAGACGGCGGCCAGCACGGTCACGAGGAGGGGCGCTGTACCGCGCGCGATCGGATACGCCTGCCCGAAGTCCCCCAGCTGGAAGGACTTCATCAGCAGCACGAAGTACACGACGTGAATGACGCCCGACACGATCAGATACGGCCATGCTCCCGCCGCCGGAAACGCTGCGAACGGCGCCAACGCCAACCCGATCACCGTCCCGCCGCCCGCGATGAGCGTGAAGCCGACGAGCTTGTCCGTGATGCGGTGGGCGAGGGCGTTCCAGCAGGCGTGGGTGACAGCGGCAAGCAGAACAGCGGCGGCGACCTCCGGAGTCACGAGGACTGCTCGCGCACATCCACCAGGGTGGCACCGGCGTACGCGACAAGCTCCTTGGGCTCCATGGGGAACACGGCATGCGGATTGCCCGCGGCGGCCCAGACGACATCATGCGCGAGCAGCGAACGATCGGCGAGCACACGAGTCTTCGTACGGTGCCCAAAGGGCGGCACGCCCCCGATGGCATACCCGGTCGTCTCCCGTACGACGTCCACCTTGGCCCGAGTGACCTTCTCCACCCCGAGTTCCCGCCGGACAAGCTCCACATCCACTCGGGACGCCCCGTCCATGAGCACCAGTACCGGGACCCCGTCCGCCGCGAAGATCAACGACTTGCAGATCTCACTCAACTCGCATCCGATCGCGGCGGCGGCCTCGGCTGCGGTACGGGTGGCGTCCGGAAACCGCCGAATACGACCGAGCAGATCCGCGAGCCCCAACTCCCTTAGCGCCTCGGCGAATCGGGGGTTGGCGCCGGTGTTGTCGTCTTCGGTGTTGTTCATGCTCATGGGGGCACGGTAGCGGTGGGTGTACTGGGCCTGCGACTGAGTTCCGACCGTCGGACCGCCCGCTTCTTGGTCAGTGTCGGGATTGCGGGAGCCGAGTAAAGGGCGCTCCCTGCGGTCGCGTCGGCTGCGCCGATTGCGCTGCGCTCCACCCTTGACTCGTCTCCCGCAATCCCGTTGTGAGAAGCGAGCGGGCGGCCCCGAGGGATGGGTGGCCAGGCGCGAATCCCGTCGGGTGGGCTGCGTTCCGGGCCGGGGTGTGGGGACGCGGTCGCGTCTCGCCAGCACGCCGGGCCGGCTCAGCGGCTACCGGCCGGTGGGGACTTGCCGCGCAGCAGGCCAGGAGGCCAAGTGGCAAGGGGCGCCGGGGAGTCCATGGCCGAGGGGAGGGAGTGGTAGGCGGAACTGAACCTCGGGCACGCATCAGGACTCCAGGCCCAGGCCTGGGCGAGGGGAGGCGTTCACACCCCGCCCGCCCGCCAGGTCGGGCCGGCGACTACCGGCCAGTGGGGGGAGAGTACGGGCGGGGACTGACCCCACGGGCATGCGTGCAGACCCCGGGCCGGGGCGGAGGGGTGTGCACGCGCCTCGCCTGTACGCCGGGCCGGCTCAGCGACTACCGGCCGGTGCGGCGCGCGGGGACCAACGCCACAAGCATCGGGCCATGGGCAACAAGCAGTGGGCGATGGGCAGTTCCGGGCCACGGCCCTGGAGGGAGGCTCCGGACTGGTACTGGGCGGCGGACCAGGCGATGTCCTGGGTGGTGGCCTGGACAGTGACTCCCCGTCCGTCGGTCGGCTCTCCCCGGGCCCCGGGACACCCGGTCCGCAGAAATGTGACAGTCGAAGCGAGAGTGTCACACTTCGCGGACCCACCTCCCCCCTCCCCCTCCTCGCCCCGGCCTCCGGTCCTGCCCCCTCAGGAGACTGAGGTCTTTTCTAACCGGTCAAAGGCCGCGACGGTGGTTAGATTTACCCCCGGCTTCCAGCAACCACCCACCCGGCCTCGGCCGCTGAGCCGGGGCGGGGCGTGCTGACGAGGCGGCAGCACGCCCCCATGCCTCATGCACCCGTGCTCTCTCTCCACCCCCACCGGCCGGTAGCCGCCAAGCCCACCCAACGTGCAGGCGAGACACGAACGCACCCCAGCGCACCGGCCCGGATCCAACCATGAAGGAGCAGTCCCCACCGCACATCCCACCCCACCGACGGGCAGCCGCTAAGCCCACCCGGCGCGCTGGCCAGGCGCGGACACGTACCCTCGCACCGACCCGGATCTACCCAAGGTGGCAGTCCCCACCGCGCCTCCCGCCCCACCGGCGGGTAGCCGCCGAACCGAGGCGGCGTGCTGGCCAGGCGCGGACGCGTCCCGTCGCACCGGCCCGGATCAAACCAGGGGGCAGCCCCCCACCGCACCCTCCCACCCCACCGGCGGGTAGCCGCTGAGCCAGCCCGGCGTGCAGGCGAGACGCGGACGCGTCCCCTCGCACCGGCCCGGATCAGCCCAAGGCAGCAGCCCCCCACCACACCCTCCCACCCCACCGGCGGGTAACCGCTGAGCCGACCCGGCGTGCAGGCGAGGCGCGACCGCGTCCCTCCACTCCGGCCCACGACCCAGCACAGGCAGGGGCCCACCCACCTTGGCCACCCATCCTTCCGGGCCGCTCGCTCGCTTCTGAAACGGGCTGGAGCGGCCCTAGTCAAGGGTGGAGCGGAGCGGAATCGGCGTAGCCGACGCGACCGCAGGGAGCGCCCTTTACTCGGGCCGCGGAAGCACGACACTGGCTGAGAAGCGAGTGGCCCTACGACCAGGTGACTTCTTTTGCCTGGGCGACAGCAGCCGTACGTCCCGGCGCCTCGTGGTACTTCCAGTACAAGTTCGTGTGGGCGATGACCTGCTCCGGCGGCGGCGCACCCCACCCGCTCAAGTCCGACGTGGTGTGGGCATCGCTGACCAGTGTCACGTCGTAGCCCCGTACGAAGGCGCCGTGAATCGTGGAGCGGATGCAGGCGTCGGTGGACGCGCCGGCCACCACCAGGCGTCCGACCCCGGCCTCGGCCAGTACCTGTTCCAAGGACGTGCCCTCGAAGGAGTCGGGGTAGCTCTTGGGGACGAGGGGTTCCGGGTCGCGGCGGGTCAGTTCGGGGACGTACTGCCAGGCCTCGCTGCCCTGGGGCACGTTCTCGTCGAAGTGCTGGACCCAGACGACCGGCACGGATTCCTCACGGGCCCTGTCGACGAGTCCGGCGATGTTGGCGACGACCGCGTCACGCCCGTACGCGTCGGCCACGACACCGACCTGGACGTCGATCACCAGGAGTGCGGTGTTGGGGCGTTCTGTGAGTGTGGTCATGCTCAACACGCTAGTGCGGCCCACTGACATCCGCCCGGCCCGGACCGGCCCCGCGACCGACGCGATCTGCCGCGCCACCCGAACTCGGTGACGCGGCAGATCAGTTGCCCGGTGCCTCAGTGCCTCGCGGCAGCCGCCTCAGGCCCGGACCAACTCCCGGTCCTCGTCGGGATCCGAGTCCTTGGAGTCCAGCTCGCGCAGGCCCTCGCCCTCGACGTCCACGTTCGGCAGCATCCGGTCCAGCCACTTCGGCAACCACCACGCCCGCTTGCCGAGCAGTGCCAGCACCGCCGGAACGATCGCCATGCGGACCACGAACGCGTCGAAGAAGACGGCGACCGCCAGGCCGAAGCCGATCATCTTGACCATGGACTCGCTGGAGGTGATGAAGCCGGCGAAGACCGCCATCATGATGACCGCCGCGGCCGTGACGACCCGGGCACCGTGCCTGAACCCGGTGACGACGGCCTGGCTGGGCTTCTCGCCATGGACGTACGCCTCGCGCATCCGGGTCACGAGGAACACCTCGTAGTCCATCGCCAGGCCGAAGACCACGCCCACCAGGAAGATCGGCATCATCGACATGATCGGGCCGGTCTCCTCCACGCCGATCAGGCCCGACAGCCAGCCCCACTGGAAGACGGCGACGACCGCGCCGAGCGAGGCGAGCACGCTGAGCAGGAAGCCGAGGGCCGCCTTCAGCGGGACCAGGATCGAGCGGAAGACGACGATCAACAACAAGAACGCCAGGCCTACCACCAGGGCCAGGTACGGGATCAGGGCGTCGTTGAGCTTCTGCGAGAAGTCGATGTTCATCGCCGTGGTGCCGGTGACCAGCACCTGCGCGTCCGTGTCGGCCTTGATGCCGGCGCCCTCGTCGCGGATGGAGTGCACCAGGTCCTCGGTGGTGACCGACGACGGCTTGGAGTCGGGCACGACGGTGATCGTCGCGGTGTCACCGGCCTTGTTGAACATGGCCGGACTGACCGAGACCACGTCGTCGAGGGTCTTGATCTTGTCGGTCACCGTGGTGGCGGCGGCCTTGGGCGCGTCGCTGTTCTTGGCGTCCACGACGATCATCAGCGGGCCGTTGAAGCCGGGGCCGAAGCCCTCCGCGAGGAGGTCGTAGGCCCGTCGCTGGGTGGTGGACGTCGGCTGCGAGCTGTCGTCGGGCAGACCCAGCTGGAGCTGGCTGGCCGGCAGCGCGATCGCGCCGAGGCCGAGCACGCTGAGGATCAGGACGGCGGCGGGGCGCCGTACGACGAAGCTCGCCCAGCGGGTGCCCATGTTCGGCCTGGCCGCCTTGGCCGCTTCCTTGGCACTGCCGCCGCCCAGCCACTTGGCCTTCTCGCCGGTGGGCTTGATCCTGCGGCCCGCGTAACCGAGCAGCGCCGGGATCATGGTCAGCGCGATGAACACCGCGACCACGACCGTGCCCGCCGCCGCGACACCCATCTTGGTCAGCATCGGCACGTTGACGACCGCGAGACCGGCCAGCGCGATGACGACCGTGAGACCGGCGAAGACCACCGCCGAACCCGCGGTGCCGACGGCCCGGCCGGCCGCGTCCTCGCGTTCGCGGCCCTCGGCCAGCTCGGCCCGGTAGCGGGACACGATGAACAGCGCGTAGTCGATGCCGACCGCGAGGCCGATCATCATCGCCAGCGTCGAGGTCGTGGATCCCAGGTCCAGCGTCTTCGCCAGGACTGTGATCGTCGAGACGCCGATCCCCACCCCGATGATCGCCGTCAGCAGCGGCAGGCCGGCCGAGACCAGCGAACCCAGGGTGATGAGGAGGACGACGGCGGCCAGGGCGATACCGATGATCTCGCCGACGCCCATCTCCGCGGCGGCCTGGAGCGCGTCACCGCCGACGTCGACGGTCAGCCCGGTGGCCCGGGCCTGGGACGCGGTGTCCTCCAGGGCGTCCTTGCTGGAGTCCTTGAGTTCCATGCCGGCGACGTCGTACTTCACCGAGGTGTAGGCGACCGTCCCGTCCTTGCTCACGGCGTTCGTGGTGAACGGGTCGGAGACGGAGACGACTTCGGAGCCGTCGGCCAGCTCCTTCACCGTCTTCTCGACGGTGGCCTTGTTGTCGGCGTCGGTCATCTTCTCGCCGCTCGGCGCCTTGAAGACGACACGCGCGGTGGCGCCGTCCGAACTGGAGCCGGGGAAGCGCTGGTCCAGCAGGTCGAAGGCCTTCTGGGCCTCGGTCCCGGGTATGGAGAAGGAGGTGGATCCGGCCGCGGGCGCGCTGGCCGCGCCGACTCCCGCGAGGGTCAGCAGCGCGATCCATAGAAGGGCGACGTAGTGCCGTCGCCTGAAGGCGAGACGGCCGACTTTGTAGAGGAACGTGGCCACGAGGGCGTACTCCCGGTCAGGTCGTGGGGTTCTTCGGGGCAGGGGTGATCGACCGGTTGGGGACACGGTTGATCGGCCCGACGACGTGAGCGGTTACGTCAGGTGGGCGCGCAGGGTGACTACAGGGGTGGGTGAATCAGGTGCTGGGTGAATCAGGTGGTGGGTACCGGTGCGCCCAGTGCGGGGAGCACCACGGCGTCGATGTACGACAGCAGGAAGGCCTGGGTGGGCGGCTGCTCGTCGATCATGGTGCGGGCGGCGAACCCGCCGATCATCATGTGCACGATGTACTCGATCGCCGGGTTGTCGGCACGGACCTCACCCCGGTCGATCGCCCGCTGGAGCATCGTCTGGAACTCCGCCATCTCGGGTTCGACGAGGTGTTCCCGGAACGCCTGAAGGAGGTCCGGGCTGCCGTGCATCGCCATGGCCAGGCCCCGCATGAGCGCGGAGTTCTGCTCCATCTCGCAGTCGTCCGACCGCATCGTGAGGGCGTGCAAGTCACCCCTGAGCGAACCGGTGTCGACGGCGGCGGCCGATGCGCCGGGCTTGCTGTGCCGCACCGCTTTGGCCACCAGCTCGGCCTTGCCGCCCCACTGACGGTAGAGCGTCGCCTTGCTGGACTTGGTGCGGGCCGCTACGGCGTCCATGGTCAGGGCGTCGTAGCCGACTTCCCGGAGCAGGTCGAGCACGGCCGCGTACAGCTCGGCCTCGCGCTCGGGTGTGATGCGACTGCGACGCGCCGTTGCGACTTCAGTCATGCCACTCACCTCTCCGGATCCGAACGAGACGGTTTCGTACCGCCTCGCGTAGTCATGAATGTAGCGCACTCTCCAACGAAACGAAACCGTTTCGTACGTGTGGAGAGTCACCCGCCGAGTCGCCCGCCGGGCAGCCGCCGGGTCACCCCGGCGATTTTTCATAAGTTGCCCGGGCCCGTCCCCCGGAAAAGCATAGGGAGGTGAGCTATCTGCGCCTGCCGCACCTCAGTGGCGACCTCCTGAGCTTCGTGGCCGAGGACGACCTCTGGCTGGCCCCTCTCGACGGCAGGGGCCGCGCCTGGCGGCTCACCGTCGACCGCACGAAGGTCGGCCACCCCCGCTTCTCGCCCGACGGCCGCCACATCGCGTACACGAGCTGGCGCAGCCTGGTCCCGGAGATCCATCTCGCGCCGGTCGAGGGCGGCCCCGGCCGCCGGCTCACGTACTGGGGCAGCGCCGACACCCAGGTCTGCGGCTGGACCCCGGACGGCGACATCCTCGCCGTCGCCTCGCACGGCGAGCCGTTCTCGTACTTCACCTGGGCCCACAAGGTCCCCACCGACGGCGACCCCGGCGGCCGGCTCCCCTGGGGCCCGGTCTCCGACATCCAACTCGCCGACGTCGACGGCGAACTCCAGACCCTGCTCCTGACCGGCACCCCACCCCACGAACCGGCCGCCTGGAAGCGCTACCGCGGCGGCGCCATGGGCCGCCTCTGGCTGCACGGCCGCCGCCTCCTCGCCGACCTCGAAGGCCACCTGCACTCCCCCATGTTCATCGACGGCCGCATCGCCTTCCTCTCCGACCACGAGGGCATCGGCAACCTCTACTCCTGTTCCTACGACGGCTCCGACCTCCGGCGCCACACCGACCACGACGCCTTCTACGCCCGGCACGCGGCGAGCGACGGCACCCGGGTCGTGTACCAGTGCGCCGGTGACCTGTGGATCGTCGACGACCTCTCCCCAACATCGGTCCCCCGCAAGCTGGACGTGCGGTTGAGCGGCCCGCGCGCGGGCCGCCGTACATACCAAGTACCCGCCGCCCAGCACGTCGACGGCATCTCGGTCGACGAGACGGGCCGCGCGAGCGCCGTCGTCGTACGCGGCAGCCTGTACTGGCTCACCCACCGCGACGGCCCCGCCCGCACCATCACCGACACCCCCGGCGTCCGGGTCCGCCTCCCCGAGATGTTGGGCTCCGGCGGACAGGTCGCCTACGTCACTGACGCGGACGGCGAGGACGCGATCGAGATCGCCTACCTCCCCCGCGCCACCGGCGAACGCGAGCCCCGCCGACTCGCCTCCGGCGAGGTGGGCCGCGTACTGGAGTTGGTGTCGGACACGGCCGGCGAGCGCCTCGCGATCGCGGCCCACGACGGACGGCTCCTGCTCCTGGACGCCACGGAGGACTCCAACGGCGAGGTGACCGAGCTGATCTGCTCGGTCAACGGCCCGGTAAGGGACCTGGCCTTCTCTCCGGACGGCACCTGGCTGACCTGGTCCCACCCCGGCATCGGCCGCTCGCTCCGCCAGATCAAGATGGCGCGGATAAAGGACCGTCTGATCGTCGACGTCACCAACGGCCGCTTCGAGGACGAGAATCCGGTCTTCACGCGGGACGGCCGCTACCTCGCCTTCCTCTCCTGGCGCGGCTTCGACCCGGTCTACGACGTCCACACCGGCGACCTGTCCTTCCCGCTCGGCTGCCGCCCCTACCTCGTCCCCCTCTCCTCGGCCACGCCCTCCCCGTTCGCGCTGACCCCGGAGGGCCGTCCGGCCGCCGGGGGCCTGGACGCGGCGGAGGACGACGACGGCGCGGACGGCGCGGTGACCGTGGAGGTGGAAGGACTGGAGAACAGGGTGACGCCCTTCCCCGTCTCCGCCTCCAAGTACTCGGCGCTGTACCCGGTTTCGGGCGGCGGACTGGTCTGGCTGCGCTGGCCGATCTCGGGCGCGCTGGGCGAGACCTTCGCCAACCCGGACGACACGAGCGGCCGTCCGACCCTCGAATACTTCAACATCAGCAAGGCGAAGAAGTCCGAACTGGTGGACCACCTCGACTGGTTCGCGGTGAGCGGAGACGGCTCACGCCTGGTAGTGGTGGACGAGGACGAACTGCGCGCGGTCCCCTCCACAGAGTCCGGCGACAGCGACTCGACGGTCTGGATCGACCTCCGCCGCATCCTCCACGAGGTGGACCCGCCCGCCGAGTGGCGCCAGGCGTACGAAGAGGCGGGCCGCCTGATCCGCGCGTACTACTGGGACCCGCGGATGTGCGGCATCGACTGGACGGGGGTCCTGGACCAGTACCGCCCGCTGATCGAACGGGTGGCATCCCCCGACGACTTCGCGGACCTGCTCCGTGAAGTCCTGGGCGAGTTGGGCACGTCCCACGCCTACGTCACCGCGTCCCGCCGCAACGAGGGCCCGCCCCACTACCAGCGCCGACAGGGCCTGCTGGGCGCCAACTTCGTGCGCAGGGAGGGTGGTTGGGCGGTGGCGCGCATCCTCCCCGGCGAGTCCTCCGACTCCAAGGCCCGCTCCCCCCTCGCCGGCACCGGCATCCGCGAGGGCGCGATCCTGACCCACGTGGACGGCCGCCCGGTGGACGAACTCACCGGCCCCTACCCTCTGTTGGCAGGCGCGGGCGGCACGACGGTGGAGCTGACCTTCACCCCGGCGGAGGGCGAGGGCAGGGCCCGCCGAGTCGCCGTGGTCCCCCTGATCGACGAACGCCCCCTGCGCTACCAGGACTGGGTGGCCAAACGCCGGGCGGTGGTAAGGGAGTTGAGCGGCGGCCACTGCGGCTACCTCCACATCCCCGACATGGGCGGCTCCGGCTGGGCCCAGTTCAACCGCGACCTACGCCTTGAGGTGTCCCGCCCGGCCCTCATCGTCGACGTCCGCGGCAACGCGGGCGGCCACATCAGCGAGCTGGTGGTCGAGAAACTCACCCGCACGATCCTCGGCTGGGACCTGACCCGCAACGCCCAACCGGTGTCGTACGCGTCAAATGCCCCCAGGGGCCCGGTGGTTGCCCTCGCCGACGAGGCAACCTCCTCGGACGGCGACATGATCACGGCTGCCTTCAAACTCCTCAAACTCGGCCCGGTGGTAGGCCAACGAACCTGGGGCGGAGTGGTCGGCATGACCGGCCGCCACCAACTCGGCGACGGCACGGTGATCACGGTCCCGATGAACGCCGCCTGGTTCGACGCGTACGGCTGGTCCGTGGAAAACCGGGGCGTGACCCCGGACTTGGAGATCCTCCGCACGCCGTTGGACTGGGCAGAGGGACGGCACGCGCAACTGGACGACGCAATCAAGCTGGCGCTCGACCTCCTGGCCATCCACCCGGCGGCAACCCCGCCCGACTACTCGGCGGTCCCGGACCGAAGCAGGCCAAAGTTGCCGCCACGTTCTTGAGAAGGGGACGCCAACTCCCTTCTTCTTTTAGGGGCGCGGGGAGCTGCGCACCCAGCCCCCACCGGGCCGGCACCCGAAAACGAAACGTGGGGCACCCCCAAACACAGGGCGCCCCACGCAACCAGACCTCAACTACGCGTCGTAGTCCTGGTCCATCTCCTGGTCCATGCGCTCCCGCGCACCCTGCCCCGTACGCTCAACGTCCTCGTCCCGCTGCTGACCGCGGTCCCGCGCCTGGTCCTTGCCCTGGTCCATACGGTCCTTGGCCTTGTCCGCGAGGTCCTTGGCCTTGTCCTGGAACTGGTCCTTCATACCCATGTGGGTTCACTCCCGTACTGATGGGGGGGATTTGCGGAGCCCCTAGGTGGGGCCTCGACCAGATTCACACGCCAGGACAAACCCCGCATTTCGATCAGTCACCCTCCGTGACACGCGCAGTGGCCCGCGCCGCTTCGTCCGCCGCCCCACCCGCCCCCACAAGCCCCGACCGCATCCCGTCCAGCCGAGACCCGAACCGCCGCATCTCCCGCTGCCCCACCGACCCGATGACCCCCGGCAGATACCCCCGCACCCCCTGCATCCCCCGCAACCACCACTGCCCGTACACATGACTCGACCGCCGCTCGATCCCGGCGACGATCCGATCCACGGCCGGCCCCAGCGGATACGTCTTGTTGGAGGGCCAGGGCAACCGCTCCCTCAACTCCCGCATGACCGCGTCCTGATCAGCCCCCCGCACCATGTCCGTGTCGGTCCACGACAGATACCCGACCCCGACCCGCACCCCCTTGTAACCGACCTCGGCCCGCAGACTGTGCGCGTACGCCTCGACCCCGGACTTGGACGCGCAGTACGCGGTCATCATCGGCGCCGGCGTGATCGCGGCCAGCGAGGCGATCTGCAGCAGATACCCCCGGCTCTCCATCAGCACGGGCAGAAACGCCCGCGCGGTCACGGCGGACCCGATCAGATTGACCTCGATCACCCGCCGCCAGGCGACCGGATCGGAGTCGAGGAAGGGCCCGCCGTTGGCGACACCGGCGTTGGCGACGACGATGTCGACCTTCCCGAACCGCTCCTTGACCTCGGCCGCGACCCGGGCCATCGCCTCGTGATCGGTGACATCGGCGTACCAGTGATCGCTGTCGGTGTGCAGCCGCTCGGAGACCTGCTTCAGCGCATCCGGTTCCAGCCCGACGAGCGCCAACTTGGCCCCGCGCGCGGAGAGTTTGCGGGCGAGCAACTCCCCGACACCCCGTGCGGCCCCGGTCACGACCGCGACCTGCCCTTCCAGACTCACCCTGCTGCTCATGCACCCTCCTTGACCTGATCGCCTTGATCGCTCTGATCGCTCTGACTGAACTGCACGTACGTCGCGGCCAGTTCACGGATCCTCGCGCTGACCGACTCCGGCGCCTCGACGGGCGTCATATGACCGAGCCCGGGAAGTTCGGTGATCCCAACGCAGTTGGGCAACGCGGCGACCAACGCCCGCGCATGCACCGGCGGCGTCATCCGGTCCGCCGTACCAACGACGACCGCCGTCGGCACCGCCAACTCCCGTACGCCGCCGTCGAGATCGAGCGAGTCGAGCACCCGCGACCACGCGTACCGCACCGCCCGCGGACACGCGTGCACGATCCGCGCACACGCCTCGACCATGTGCGGGGTCGAACCGGGGCCCATCGTCCCGTACTTGAGGATCCGCCGCGCGGTCGGCGTGACCGGCCCGAGCGGTGCCCGCGTCCCCAGTATCTTCCGGGTCAGCCGGGTCCGCATCCGCCCGGCCCGCAACGGCACCACGAGCGACTCGTCGACCAGCCGCGAACTCCCCGTACTGCACAGCAGAACGGCCGCCGCGTGCTCCCGGAACCCCGCCCGCCCAACCGCCGCGAGCACGGCCATCCCGCCCATGGAGTGCCCCGCGACCACGGCCTTCTCCCCGGGCGCGAGCGTCTCCTCCAGTACGGCTTCCAGGTCGTCGGCGAGCGCGTCGGTACTGTGCGCGACGGCCACCGGACTGCGCCCGTGCCCCCGCTGGTCGTAGGCGATGACGCGGTGATCGACGGACAGGTCCCGTATCTGCGCGGCCCAGAAGGCCGTGGAGCAGCACCAGCCGTGCGCGAGGACGACGGCGGGCGCGTCCTCGGGCCCGTGCACCTCGACGTGCAGCCGGGAGCCGTCGGCCGAGGTGGCGGTGAGTTCGCGGGCGGGGACGGGCGGGGCGTACGGCCCGGCGGCAACGTGCATGAGACGGCTCACGCGCTCGCCACCTCCGCCTCGACCTCCGCCTTCCTTTCGGTCTTCGCCCGGACCACCTCGTACTCCGTGAGGTCGACTCGCCTGGTGGCCTTGCGGAATTCGGCCGTGGTCCCGGGCCAGATGGTGGTGTTGCGGCCGGACGCGTCCATGTACCAGCTGGTGCAGCCGCCCGTGTTCCACACCGTGCGCTTCATACGGTCCTGTACGCGCCGGTTCCACGCGCTCACCGCGCTCGGCCGGGCGTCGAGGGCGACCCGGCCGCCCAGGACGTCCAACTGCCGTATGTAGTCGGCGAGATAGTTCAGCTGGGACTCGATCATCAGGATCATGGAGGACGTCCCGAGGCCGGTGTTGGGCCCGATGACGGTCATCCAGTTCGGGAACCCGGCCGCGGACGAGCCGCGCAGCGCCTGCATTCCGCCCTGCCACGCCTCGGCGAGCGTGCGCCCGTCCGCGCCGACGACCCGGTCGGCGATCGGCATGTCCGTGACGTGGAAGCCCGTGCCGAAGACGATCGCGTCGACCTCGGCCGTGGTGCCGTCGGCCGCGACGACCGTCGAACCGCGGACCTCGCTCAACCCGCTTGCCACGACGTCGACATTGGGCCGCGCGAGGGCCGGGTAGTAGGTGCGGGAGAGCAGGATGCGCTTGCAGCCGATGCGGTAGTCGGGGGTGAGTCTGGCCCGCAGCGCCGGGTCCTTGATGGCGCGGGCCATGTTCTTCTTCGCCAACTGCTCCACCAGGACAAGCTCGTTGGGCCGCTTGGTGAAGGCCTGGGTCTGCAACTCCCGTATGCCCCACAGGAGTCCGCGCCGGGCCTGGGTGGTGAAGGGCAGCGCGCGGTGTACGGCGCGTTCGGCGGCGCTGATGGGGCGGTCGACGCGGGGCATCACCCAGGGCGGGGTGCGCTGGAAGAGGGTGAGGCGCTCCACGTCGGGCTGGATCGCCGGCACGATCTGGATCGCGGAGGCGCCGGTGCCGACCATGGCGACGCGCTTGCCGCGCAGGTCGTAGTCGTGGTCCCAGCGGGCGGAGTGGAAGACCTTGCCGGGGAAGGAGTCGAGCCCCGGGACGTCCGGGACCTTGGGGTCGGACAGCGGCCCGGTGGCGGAGACGACGAGGTCCGCGGAGTAGGAACCGGCGGTGGTCTCGATGTCCCACCGCAGCCGCTCCGCGTCCCAAGTCATCATCTTGACCTCGGAGTTGAAGCGGATGTGCGGCCGGATCCGGAAGACGTCCGCGACGTTCTCCAGGTACGCGCGGATGTGCTCCTGCCCGGAGAAGGTGCGCGGCCAGTCGGCGTTCGGCGCGAAGGAGAACGAGTACAGATGGGACGGTACGTCGCAGGCGCAGCCGGGATAGCTGTTGTCCCGCCAGGTCCCGCCCACGCTGTCGGCGCGCTCCAGGACGACGAAGTCGGTGACGCCCTCGCGCCGCAACCGCACCGCGGCCCCCAGCCCCCCGAACCCGGACCCGATCACCGCCACCCGCACATGCTCGCGTTCGTGTTCGTGTTCGGTCATCCCGTGCCCTCCATACGACCCACGCAACCGCGCCAGTGAACACTGGCGCAATCGGAGCGTAGGGCAGCTTCGTACTCATGGGTAGGGGTCGGGACGACGAAAGTTACCGACGGTACGACGTAGGGTGCGGGCGTGGCGGAGAAGGCAGAGCAGGCGGAACCGGCGGAGAAGCGCGAGTACCGCATGGAGGAACTGGCCGAGGAGGCCGGCATCACGGTGCGCACCCTGCGCTTCTACCGCGAGCGCAAACTCATCCACCCGCCGCGCCGGGAAGGCCGTATCGCCTGGTACGACGAGACCCACCTGGCCCGCCTGCGAACCATCTCGGCACTTCTGGAGCGCGGCCACACCCTCAACGGCATCGCGGAACTCGCCGAGGCCTTCGACCACGGCCGCAACGTGGGCGAGCTGCTGGGCCTCGGCGCCCCCACCGAGGAGACGCCGGTCCGGCTCACCCCGGAAGCCCTCGCCGACTACTTCGGCGACCAGGCGACCCCGGAGAACTTCGCCGCCTCACTCGAACTCGGCTATCTCGGCACCGACGGCGGCGAGATCGTCCACATCAGCCGCCGTCTCCTCGACGTCACGGCCGCCCTGGTCCGCGAGGGCATCCCCCTCGCCGACGTCCTCAGCGCGGGCCGCCGCGTCCGCGCACACACGGACGCCCTCGCCGAACTCTTCACCGACCTCGTCATCTCCGGAAACCGCTCGGCGGAGGACCTGCAACGCCTACGACCACTGGCGAAGAGTGTCGTAGAGGCGGAGTTGTCGATGGCGATGGACCGCCGACTCCAGGCCGGCGGCGGCGACCAGGGACCTCAGAGGTCGTAGACCACCGTCACGGGCGCGTGGTCCGACCACCGCTCGTCATGCGTGGCCGCGCGCTCGACATACCCCTTGACCGCCTTGGCGGCGAGCCCGGCCGTCGAGACGTGATAGTCGATCCGCCATCCGCTGTCGTTGTCGAACGCCCGCCCCCGGTAGGACCACCAGGAGTACGGCCCTTCCACGTCCGGATGCAGGGCGCGTACGACGTCGACGTATGCCCCGTCGTCCGCGTCGAAGACGCTGCTCAGCCACTCCCTCTCCTCCGGCAGGAAGCCGGAGCTCTTCTGGTTGGCGCGCCAGTTCTTGAGGTCGGCAGGCTGGTGGGCGATGTTCCAGTCACCGCAGACGACGACCTCGCGCCCATCCGCGGCGGCCCGGTCACGCAGCCCCTTCAGATAGACGAGGAACTCGCCCATGAAGCGCACCTTCTCGTCCTGCCGCTCGGTGCCGACCTCGCCGGAGGGCAGGTAGAGGCTGGCGACCGTGACACCGGGGAGGTCGACCTCGACGTACCGACCGCTCCCGTCGAACTCGGCCGACCCGAAGCCGACTTGGACCCGGTCCGGCTCGCGGCGGCTGTAGAGGGAGACGCCCGCACGCCCCTTGGCGGCGGCCGGGGCATGCACGACGTGCCAGCCCTCGGGGGTACGGACGTGCTCCGGCAACTGCTCCGGCTCGGCCCGCACCTCCTGCAGACAGAGCACATCGGCGGAGGTCTCCGCGAGCCACTCCACGAAGCCCTTCTTCGCGGCGGCCCGCAGTCCGTTCACATTGGCAGAGGTCACAGTGAGCACTCGGGCACAATACCGGCACACTGGACGGAGTCCAGATCCGCCCTGCACAGACCCTCACGGGCCCGCACAGAACCCCGCAAACCCTCCCTACGCATAGAAGTACGATAATCGGCATGAATATACGAACCGTCCCGTTCGACCACCCCGACGCCGTCAAGCTGAACGACCAGGTCCAGGCGGAGTACCACGACCGCTACGGCGACGGCGGCGACGCCACGGCCCTGGACCCGTCGGACTTCACCCCGCCGAACGGTGTGTACCTGATCGCGTACGACGAGCACGACGACCCCGTGGCCACCGGCGGCTGGCGCTCCCAGGACGCGAACGGCGAGGGCAACAAGGACGGCGACGCCGAACTCAAGCGCATGTACGTGATCGAACAGGCCCGCGGCCTGGGCCTCGCCCGCCGCATACTGGCCGCCCTGGAGGACGACGCCCGCACGGCCGGCCGCACCCGCATGGTCCTGGAAACCGGCACCAAGCAGCCGGAGGCCATCGCCCTCTACACGTCCAGCGGCTACGAGCCCTGCGTGAAGTTCGGCTACTACCGCTTCCACGACGACAGCCGGTGCTTCGCGAAGACCCTGTGAGCCCTTGCGACTCCCACGACGGGGTCGTTCAGTGCCCGTGGTCCGCGGAGCGACTCATCGGGATATCTCGGCCGTAGAGATGGCCGCAGAACCGTAAGAGCGGAAAGACACCCGGGCGTCCAGATCGAGGCTGTTCGCGCCGGCCGGGGACGGTATCCGGAGCACCCTGTCGAGCACCGGCCCCAGTCGACCACAGCCCGAAGTCCTCGGCGCCGCAAACCGGTTGTCCGCGACCCCGAAGGCAACGACCAACGGGTCCTGTGACACGACAGTCGACGCCTTGGTCTCCTTGAGCACCAGCCGTATCGGATCCGCGTCGGTACCGATGGAGCACCCGGACGGCACCGCGGGCCCCGAGAGCCGGAACGTCAGGTCCAGCTCTCCGCGCCGCTCGTCGTTCGACTGGAAGTCGAAATAGCCCGCGTACCGGGGCGTGATCGCCAGCGGCATACCCCGGACCCGCACAGGTATGGCCGTCATCCCGCCGAAGACCTGGCGGAATTCACCGTTCACCGTGCCCTCGGCGAAGGTGATCGCCATGGCCCCACCGAGCGACTGATCGATACGACCGAGGGTCAGATGCCCGACGGCGGTCATGGCTTCACAGCGCCAGGCCGCGGGTTCGGCGCCTACAGGCAGCGCGGAGAGAGCCGGACAGGCACCGAAATCGGCGCCCCGCGCAATGGCCGTAGCGCCAGCCGCATGGGCCGGTCCCGCCGCGGCGCCCGCCCCCAGGGTCAGAGCGGCCAGCGACACGGCAAGGCGTCGAACCAGGCGGGCTGTGCGAGCGACACGAAGCATGGCGACCTCCGAATGAAGCGTCGAGTGGAGCGAGTTGAAGGAGCGGCTGCCCTCCGCCAGCATTGCAGACTTTTCTCTGCATAGAAAGACTTGCAGAGAAAAATCTGCAGAGGATCGGCTGTAGGCTGCCGCCGTGAGCACATCGCAGGAGTCCCCCGAGCCGGATCTCAAGCCGAACCCCGAGTCGGCTCCGGACCCGGCCCCCGAGCCAGACGACGCCCGCCGCACGGTCAGCGACCCGGCCGCGCTCAAGGCACTCGCCCATCCCCTGCGCCTGCGGATCCTGCGTCACCTCGGCATCCACGGCCCGGCCACCTCGACGACCCTCGCCGCCGCCCTCGGCGAGAACACCGGAACCCTGAGCTACCACCTGCGCCGACTGGAGCAGGGCGGGTTCATCGAGGACGCCCCGGACCAACCCGGCGGACGCGAACGCTGGTGGCGAGCGGTGCGCGGCCTGGACGTGCGCAGGCCCGCGCAGGACGAGATGACGGACGGCGAGCGGGCCGTAGCGAGCACACTCGACCGGTTGAGGATGGAAGAGGACGTCGAACTCGCCCGCCGCTTCATGGCGGAGCAGGCGAACGCGAAGGGGTGGATGCGAGGCTCACGGAGCCTCAGCCATCTCACCGCGGAAGAACTCGGCGCCTTCCACGACGCCTACCTGGACCTACTGGCCCGCTTCTCCCACGGCCCGGAAGACGCATCGCCCGGAGCCCGCCCCGTCCATCTACGGTGGTTCGGACTCCCCGCCGAATGAAGCGGCGGCGACTGCCGAACGACAGTCGAGGAAGGGCCGTTGAACGCCAAAGAGCCCCAGCCGGATCTCTCCGACTGGGGCTCTGAGCTGCGGTGGACCTGTGGGGATTTGAACCCCAGACCCCCTCGATGCGAACGAGGTGCGCTACCAGACTGCGCCACAGGCCCTTGCAACGAGTGAAACTCTAGCATCCCCGTCAGGGTGCTTGGAAATCCGTTCCTTGCCTGGTCACTCGTTGGCAGCGCGGGGTCGTTCGCCGTCCTCGTACTGGTCGAACAGGGGCGTACGGCCCCGCTCGCGGGCGCGGCGGGCGGAGGCTGCGCGACGGGCGTCGGTGCGGCCGTCCGCCGTCATCTTGTCCTCCGACAGGTCCTCCGCGTCCTCGTCCAGAACGTCCCCGGTGTCGCGGGCATCGCGGTCGTCCCGCGCGGCGGACTGCGCCTCCTGCTCCGGTGCAACAGAGCTGGAGCGGGCCGAACTCCACGCGTCCGGCGCCCCGAGGTCCACATCGGACGTGGCGCGCGGCGCGACCGGCGCGGTGACGTACGTCGGCAGCGGTACCGGTACCGGGTCCCAGCTGTCGCCCTGGCCCGGCCGGCGCTGTCGCTCGCGCTGCTGGTCGACCCACTCGGCGTGGTCGGTCTGCTCGACGAGGGCGCGACGGTCGGCGGCGAGTGCGGACAGCCCGGGGTCCGTCGCCGGTTCCGGGCCCTCCTCGGCGTCGTCGATCCCGGCGTCCACGGACGCGCGCCTGCGCGGCTGACGCTCCCTCAGTCGCTGCGCGGCGATCTCGGCGCGGCGCCGGTCCATCTGGTAGGCGAAGCGGCGGCGTTCCTGGGTGCGCAGGTAGGCGATGTACCCGCTGAGCAGGATCGCCGGTACACCGGGCGCCCAGAGCAGGGAGAGCCCGCCGACCGCCGCGACGATCGCGCCGAGCGTGAAGGCGAGGAAGAGCATCACGGTGGTACGTCGACGGCGCGCGAGCACCTTCACACGCCGGGCGCGCGCTGCCGCGGCCTCTTCGGCGGGCGAACGCCGCGCTACCGGGACGCGCTTGCGCGCAGGCGCGGAGGCGGGTGCGGGTGCGGGTGCGGACTTGGGTGCCTGGGCCGGCACGGAGGCTTGGTGCGGCGCCGACTTGGGCGCCTGCTCACGCGCCGGTTCACGGACCGGCTCGCGCTCGGGTTCGCGCGCCGATTCCCGTGCCGCCGCGCGCTCCGATTCACGGACCGCCGCGCGCTCCGATTCACGGACCGCCGCGCGCTCCGATTCACGGACCGCCCCGCGCTCCGGTTCTCGCGCCGCTTCCGGCCGCTCCTGGCTCTGCTGCCGGACGGGCGCCTTCACCTGGGGACGGGCCGGGGGCATGGCGAAGGCCCGGACGTCCACCGAGTCGGTGACGGCGTCCGGCACGACGGCGCTGGACTCCTCCTCCTCGGTGGAGCGCGCCCGCAGGTCCTTGGCGTACCGGCGCTCCATCCCCGCCCGTCCGGACAGCAGCCGGATGGCGGTGCTGAAGCGTTCCGTCGGACGGGCCTCGTTCAGCTCGTCCTGCCTACGGAGCCACATCGGCACCAAGTAGGCGGCCCAGGCCCCGACAATGACTGCGTAGATGAGGCCGCTGCTGCTCACGCCTCACACGGTAGAGGGGTTTGCGTGAGGCCATCTGCCAATTGAGTCGGTGTGTCGCACGATCTGGCTGATATTTCGAGCTTTTTTTGTGATGGATGCGATCAACAGGCCGCCGAGTTGGCGAATTCATTGCCCCAAGACGGTCATTCGTCGATCACTTTCGAACACTTATTCCATTTCTGGGCTTCGGATCCAACGGGCTTGCCGCTATGCCGGATTGTCGTGCGGGGTGCTCCGGGAGCGTGCCCGCTGCCAGCGGGCCAGCAACCCCTCGGGCACCTCTTCCGCGGTGAGCGCGAAGACCAGATGGTCGCGCCAGGCACCGTCGATGTGGAGATAACGGGGCCTGAGCCCCTCCTCACGGAATCCGAGTTTCTCGACGACCCGGCGGCTGGGGCCGTTCTCCGGGCGAATGCAGACCTCGATGCGGTGCAGTCCCACGGCTCGGAAACAGTGGTCCACGACGAGGGCCACGGATGTCGGCATCACTCCGCGGCCGGCCACCGACTCGTCCACCCAGTAGCCGATGTGACCCGAGCACATCGAGCCCCAGGTGATCCCGGCGACCGTCAACTGCCCGACCAGGCGCCCCTGGTATTCGATGACGAACGGCAGCATCCGGCCCGAGTTCGCCTCCGAGCGGAGATGCCGGACCATCTGCCGGTAGGTCGGCCGGTGCGCGATCGGCCCGCTGGGGGTGGGCGGCGGAATCGTCGCCTCCCAGGGACGCAGCCAGTCCCGGTTGCGCCGGTTGACATCGCGCCAGACGCGCTGGTCGCGCAGTTTTATCGGCCTCAGGACGATGTCGCCGTCCACCAGCACGGCGGGCCAGGATGGGCTGTTCAGCTCGCACCCCCACTGGTGTCGGCGGGTCTGGTGTGATCGCCGCCTCGGATCTGGTCGACGGCGTGCGCCAGCAGGGGCTCCAGGACGGCGAGGCCGTCCCTCACCCCGCCGGTGGACCCCGGCAGGTTGACGATCAGTGTGCCCCGGGCGACTCCGGCCAGGCCCCGGGAGAGCGCCGAAGTCGGCACCTTCTCCCGTCCGTACGCCCGGATGGCCTCGGCGATGCCCGGCACCTCGTAGTCGATCACCGCGCGGGTCGCCTCGGGGGTGCGGTCGGTGGGCGAGACGCCGGTGCCGCCGGTGGTGACGACGGCGTCGTAACCGGCGTCTACGGCGGCGCGCAGGGCGGCCTCCACCGGGTCGCCGTCGGGGACCACCTGCGGTCCCTCGACCGCGAAGCCGAAGCTCTTGAGGCCGTCGGCGATCAAGGGGCCGCCCTTGTCCTCGTAGACCCCGCCGGCGGCCCTGTTGGAGGCGGTGACCACCAGGGCGCGGTACTCCGCGGGCAGGGCGCTGTCGGGCGTCATGTCCGGCTCCAGTCGCCCGACTTGCCGCCCGTCTTCTCCTCCACGCGCACGTCCGTGATGACCGCTCCCTTGTCGACCGCCTTGACCATGTCGATCACGGTGAGCGCCGCTACGGAGACCGCGGTGAGGGCCTCCATCTCGACACCCGTGCGGTCCGTCGTCTTCACGGTGGCCCGGATCCGTACGGCGTCGTCCGCGACCGACAGATCCAGTTTCACACCAGACACCGACAACGGGTGGCAGAGCGGGATGAGGTCCGGGGTGCGTTTGGCACCCATGATCCCGGCGATGCGCGCGGTGGCCAGGGCGTCGCCCTTGGGGACGCCCTCGCCGCGCAGCAGTTCGACCACGCGGGGCGAGACGAGGACGCGTCCGCTGGCGGTGGCGGTGCGCGCGGTCACGTCCTTCCCGGACACGTCGACCATCCGGGCGGCGCCCGCGTCGTCGATGTGCGTCAGTCGGTCGTGCGCAGGGGGTCCAGGGGTTTCCCCCCGGAAAGGCTCAGTCATGCTGTGTGGCGCTCCCGGTCCGGGCGTGTTGTGCGCGACACGGTACCGCCAACCAGGAGTACTCAGCCGAGCAGGACCACTTCGACCTCGGTGCCGGGTTCCACGGACTCGACGTCCTCGGGGACGACGATCAGCGCGTCGGCGAGCGCGAGGGCCGCGACCAGGTGCGATCCGGCGCCCCCTACGGGGGTGACCTCGCCGTCGGCGTACGTCCCGCGCAGGAACTGTCTGCGCCCCTTCGGGGAGGTCAGCGCCTTGTCCGTGGTGAGGGTGGCCCGGGTCCTGGGGCGGTGGACGTCGTCCAGGCCCATCAGGGCGCGGATCGCGGGCCGGACGAACAGCTCGAAGGAGACGTACGACGACACCGGGTTGCCGGGGAGGGCCAGCAGCGGGATGTGGTCGGGGCCGATGGAGCCGAAGCCCTGGGGTTTGCCGGGCTGCATGGCGAGTTTGCGGAAGTCGATCCCGGCGCCCTCCTCGTCCTCGTCCCCTACGGAGGACAGCGCTTCCTTGACGACGTCGTACGCCCCGACGCTGACGCCGCCGGTGGTGACCATGAGGTCGGCGCGGACGAGCTGGTCCTCGATGGTGTCGCGGAGGGTCTCGGCGTCGTCGGCGACGGCACCGACCCGGTAGGCGATGGCTCCGGCGTCGCGGGCGGCGGCGGTGAGGGCGAAGCTGTTGGAGTCGTAGATCTGGCCGTCGCCCAACTGCTCGTCGGGCTGGACGAGTTCGCTGCCGGTGGACATGACGACCACGCGCGGGCGGGGGCGCACGCGGACCGTGCCGCGGCCGATCGCGGCGAGCAGGGCGATCTGCGGCGGGCCGAGGACGGTGCCGGCGTCCAGGGCGCGGTCGCCCGCCTTCACGTCGCTGCCCTTCGCGCGTACGTGCGCGCGTGCCTCCGCCGAGCGGTACACGTGCACGTGCCCGGTGGCCGCCTCGGGGTCCTGGCTGCGGGCCCGCATGCCGGTGACCGGGCCGCCGCCGAGGCCTCCGTCGGTCCACTCCACGGGGACAACGGCCTCGGCGCCGGGCGGGAGCGGGGCGCCGGTCATGATGCGGGCGGTCTCCCCCGGGCCCACGTGGAGCGGCTCGGCCTGGCCCGCCGCGACGTCGCCGACGACCGTCAGGACGGCCGGGAACTCCTCGCTCGCGCCCGCGACGTCCGTGACCCGCACCGCGTACCCGTCCATCGAGCTGTTGTCGAAGGGCGGGAGCGAGACCGGCACCGTGATGTCCTCGACCAGGACGCAGCCCTGGGCGTCGAGCAGTTGCAGCTCGATGGGTTCCAGGGGGCGGACGGTCGCGAGGATGTCCTCCAGGTGCTCGTCCACCGTCCAGAGGTGGTCGGGCCCTGCGGTGCGGGTCGCGGCGGTGCTCAACGTTGCTACATCTCCTCGGCTACGTAACTGCGAAGCCAGGCCCGGAAGTCCGGTCCCAGGTCTTCACGTTCGCACGCGAGTCTGACAATGGCACGCAGATAGTCGCCCCGGTCGCCGGTGTCATAGCGGCGGCCCTTGAAGACGACGCCGTGCACCGGGCCGCCGACCTTCTCGTCGGTGGCGAGCTGCTGGAGGGCGTCGGTGAGTTGGATCTCGCCGCCGCGGCCGGGCTCGGTCTTGCGCAGTATGTCGAAGATGTGGGGGTCGAGAACGTAGCGGCCGATGATCGCGTAGTTCGACGGGGCGTCGGCCGCGTCCGGCTTCTCGACCAGGCCGGTCACCTTGACGACGTCGTCGTCCGCGGTGGCCTCGACGGCCGCGCATCCGTAGAGGTGGATCTGCTCGGGTGCGACCTCCATGAGGGCGACGACGCTGCCGCCGTGCTGCTCCTGGACCTCGACCATGCGCGCGAGAAGGGGGTCGCGGGGGTCGATGAGGTCGTCCCCGAGGAGGACGGCGAAGGGCTCGTGGCCGACGTGCGGGGCCGCGCACAGGACGGCGTGGCCGAGGCCCTTGGGGTCGCCCTGGCGGACGTAGTGCATGGTCGCGAGGTCGCTGGACTCCTGGACCTTGGCGAGCCGGCTCGCGTCGCCCTTCTTCTGGAGGGCGGATTCGAGCTCGTAGTTGCGGTCGAAGTGGTCCTCAAGGGGGCGCTTGTTGCGTCCGGTGATCATGAGGACGTCGTCGAGCCCAGCCGACGCGGCCTCTTCGACCACGTACTGGATCGCGGGCTTGTCCACGACCGGCAGCATCTCCTTGGGAGTTGCCTTCGTGGCCGGCAGGAATCTGGTGCCGAGACCGGCTGCGGGGATGACAGCCTTGCTGATCCTGGGGTGCGACTGAGTCATGCCCGAACCTTATCCGGTGCCTTTGTGCAGAATCTGTGGCTCCGGTTAAAACGCTCTCATATGAGCCTATTAGGAAGGGTACGGGTGGGACCTGTGCGTCAGCTAGGACGTGAACCCGAGCCTGACAAGCGAATGTTGCGACGAGAGTTCCTCACGGTGAGGAACAGGTTGACGGCCGATGACGTGCGGGAGGCCGCCTTCGCACTCGCCCGCCGTGCCCTGGAACTACCCGAGTTGGCGCACGCGCACACAGTGGCGGCGTACGTCTCCGTAGGGAGCGAGCCCGGAACGCTCGCGCTCCTGGACGCACTCCGCGCGCGGGACGCCGAGGTCCTGCTCCCGGTGCTTCTCCCGGACAACGACCTGGACTGGGGCTCCTACGACGGCGAGGGCTCGCTCGCACGGGTCCAACACGGCGGAAAGATGACCCTGTTCGAGCCGTCCGGCAAGCGGCTCGGCCCGGACGCCGTGACGGCCACCGACGTCGTCCTGTTGCCCGGTCTGGCGGTCGACGGGCGCGGGATGCGCCTGGGGCGCGGCGGAGGGTCGTACGACCGCGTGCTGGCGCGGCTGGAGCGGGCGGGTGTCCATCCCGCGCTGGTGGTGCTGCTGTACGACTCCGAGGTCGTCGAGCACGTGCCTGCGGAGGCGCACGACCGGCCGGTGCGGGCGGTGGTGACGCCCTCGGGTGTGCGGCGTTTCCTGGGGAACTGAAATGGCCCTCCACGCGTGCGTGGAGGGCCATTTCGGGTTGTCCGGTTGGTCAACGAGTCACGGTTTCAGCACCAGGGTGTCGCTCGTGCTGCCGTCGACCGCCTTGGACGAGAACGACCAGGGCAGCAGTTCACCGTTGACCCACTTGCTGGTCTGGTCGGTGTAGTGCGCGCTGTAGGCGTGTCCGGAGGCGCCGGTGAGGTTGATCCACTTGGACTTGTCGAAGTCGTCGAGGTTCACCACCATGCGCATCGACGGCACCCAGACGACTCCGTAGCCGCCCGCCGCGTTCCAGCCGGTCGCGTTGACCGTGGCCTCGCCGCCGCTGAGCTTCCAGGGGCCGCGGTTGAGGACGTACTGGACGATGGCGGGGCCTTCTACGCCCAGGGTCTGGTTCTTCAGGAACAGGCGGTGCAGCCGGCCCCAGCTCCAGGTGTCGATGTCCTTGCCGAGCTTGGCGGTCAGCTCCCAGCGGGCGTCGATCATGGCGCGCTTGAACAGCTGGTTCATGTTGCTCGCCCCCGGGCGGTTGCCCGACTTGGGGGTCTTCCACCAGTCGTTGGTGGGGTCGTCCATGAGCTTGCGGACGACCTCGAACCAGCGGTCGCCGCCGTCCGGTTGGGCCTGGTCGGCGTCACGCTCGCCGCACTCGCGCACCTTCTGGTTGTCCTCGTCGGCGGGACCGGTGGTGTCGACCGGCGAGACGAACAGGCACTGGCCCTTGACCCGCAGCTCCTTGGGCAGCTTGTTGCCGAAGGCGAGCTTGAGAATGTTGCGCCACACCGAGTTGAAGTAGGCCGCCGCCGCCGAGTCGGCGTCCTGGGTGTAGTCCCAGCCCTCCAGGAGCTTCTGCGCCTCGCGCACGTCCGGGTCGGGCTCGTCGATCTTCAGCAGCTTGGGCACGAGCAGCTTGGCGATCTCGCTGCTGTCGTCGAGCTGCATCTGCCGCATGTCGTCGGTGGAGATCTTGCCGCCGCCGTCGATCTTCGACTGGATCAGATCGGTGATGCGCTGGCTGCGGGTGCCGTAGCCCCAGTCCGTGGTGAGCGTGTACGGGTACTTGTCCTTGTCGATCACGGCCTGGTTGGCGGTGACGATGTAGCCGCGCTTCGGGTTGTACTCGTACGGCAGGGCGGCCTGCGGGATGTAGCCGGTCCAGTCGTACTTGGAGTCCCAGCCGGGCACCGGCAGCGAGCCGTCGCCCTTCCCGCGGATCGGGATCCTGCCGGGCAGCGTGTAGCCGATGTTGTTCTTGGTGTCGGCGTAGACGAGGTTCTGCGAGGGCACGTCGAACTTCGCGGACGCGGAGCGGAACTCGCTCCAGTCGGACGCCTTGTCGATGGCGAAGACGGCGTCCATGGTGGTGCCCGCGTCCTCGGCGGTCCAGCGCAGGGAGATGCCGTAGCCGTCGCCTCTGTCGGGGGCCGCGGTGTCGACGGCGGCCTTCTTGCCGACCTGCACCAGTTCGTCGTTGCGGTCCGAGAGCAGCGGTCCGTTGTTGGTCTCCCGGACGACGATCTTCTTGGAGGCGCCGCCGGCGACCTTGATGGTCTCCGTGCGGGTCGTGAAGGGCTTCGTCGTGCCGTCGTACAGGTAGCCGTCGCCGGAGAGCTTCTCCAGGTAGAGGTCGGTGACGTCGACCCCGGAGTTGGTCATGCCCCAGGCGATGTCCTGGTTGTGGCCGATGACGACGCCGGGCATGCCCGCGAAGGTGTAGCCGCTGACGTCGTACTGGCACTTGCTGGAGATCACGCGGCAGTGCAGGCCCATCTGGTACCAGACGGACGGCAGCGACGCCTCCAGGTGTGGATCGTTGGCCAGGAGGGGCTTGCCGGTGATGGTGTTCTTCCCGGCGACGACCCACGAGTTGGAGCCGATGCCCTGGCCGTTCACGCCGACGGCGGTCGGGAGGTCGTCCAGGACGTTCGAGAGGCCCGCCAGCTGGCTCGTGAGGGCCGAACCGGACGAGGACGACGTCGAGCCCGTCGTGCCGCTCGTGGACGTGCTGGAGGAGCTGTCACCGCCGTCGAAGGTCTTGGTGTACTCGTCGTACTCGCCCTCGGTGACGATCGGCTGGTTGCGGCTGTACGGGTAGTCCGGGTACAGGTCAGCGATCTGCTGGGGGCCGAGGCGGCTGGTCATCAGGGCGCGGTCGATCTCGTCCTTCATGTTGCCGCGCAGGTCCCAGGCCATCGCCTTGAGCCACGCGACCGAGTCGACCGGGGTCCACTTCTCCGGCGTGTAGTCGTACTTGAAGCCGAGAGCCGCGTACTCCAGGGAGATGTCCTTGCCGTCCTTGCCCTTGAGGTAGGCATTGACTCCCTTGGCGTACGCCTGGAGGTACTTCTTCGTGGAGGCCGACAGCTTGGTGTCGTACTCCTTCTGAGCCACCCGGTCCCAGCCCAGGGTGCGCAGGAACTCGTCGTCCTTGACCTGGCTCTTGCCGAACATCTCGGACAGCCGCCCGGCGGTCATGTGCCGGCGCACGTCCATCTCGTAGAACCGGTCCTGCGCCTGGACGTAGCCCTGCGCCATGAACAGGTCCGCGTCGGAGGACGCGTAGATCTGCGGGATGCCGTAGCTGTCGCGCTTGACGTCGACGGGGCCCGACAGGCCGTCGAGCGTGATCGAGCCCGTGGTCTGCGGAAGGGAGGCACGGACCGTGCTGACGGACCAGTACGCGCCGTAGGCGATGCCCCCGATGATGGCCATTACCAGAACAAGCACCAGTAGACGGGCTTTGCGCCCCTTTTTCCTGCCGGACTTGCCGGGCTTATGACCCGATGAGGCGGTGGTGTTGGGGGGCATCGCTGTCCTTGCTGTCCTAACGCGAGCGGCAGGGCGGGCTGTGCTTTTGACTGAGCGCTGGAGCAACCATAGGCGCAGGGTCCCGAGCGACTTGACGCGGAGTCGGGTACCGACGCGGACGGGCGTTCGATCTTGCCTCGCGAAGTGTCAAGAAAGCGTCAAGAGTTAGGTAAGGTAACGAAGTACTTGGATGCATGGCGCCGCAGCCTCGCGTCCCCTGTACATGTGCTGCCGCCCTGCACGCGCGTCAGCCGAGGAAGGGAAGGCCACTGACTGTCCACCACCTCGACCAGCTGCTGCTCGTCTGCTCGCTCGTCCTGCTCGTCGCCGTCGCGGCGGTCCGGATCTCCTCGCGCAGCGGGCTCCCCAGCCTGCTCGTGTACCTGGGGATCGGCGTCGCCATGGGCCAGGACGGCGTCGGCGACATCCACTTCGACAACACCGAGCTGACCCAGGTCATCGGGTACGCGGCCCTGGTCGTGATCCTGGCCGAGGGCGGCCTCGGGACGAAGTGGAAAGAGGTCAGGCCGGTCCTCTCGTCGGCCGCCACCCTGGCGCTGGCGGGGGTGGCGGTGAGCGTCGGCGTCACGGCGGCGGGCGCGCACTACCTGGTCGGCCTCGACTGGCGGCAGGCGTTCATCATCGGGGCGGTGGTGTCCTCGACGGACGCGGCGGCGGTCTTCTCCGTGCTGCGGAGAATCCCCCTCCCCGCGCGCGTGACGGGCACCTTGGAGGCCGAGTCCGGCTTCAACGACGCCCCGGTGGTCATCCTGGTCGTCGCCTTCTCCACGGCCGGCCCGGTCGAGCACTGGTACATGCTGGTGGCCGAGATAGCCCTGGAGCTGGCCATCGGCGCGGCCATGGGCATCGCGGTGGGCTGGCTCGGCTCCTGGGGGATGCGGCACGTGGCGCTGCCCGCCTCCGGCCTCTACCCGATCGCCGTCATGGCGATCGCGGTCACCGCGTACGCGGCGGGCGCCCTGGCGCACGGCAGCGGCTTCCTGGCGGTCTATCTCGCCGCGATGGTGCTCGGCAACGCCAAGCTGCCCCACTGGCCCGCCACGCGCGGTTTCGCCGAGGGGCTCGGCTGGATCGCCCAGATCGGCATGTTCGTCCTGCTCGGCCTGCTGGTCACCCCGCACGAGCTGGGGGACGACGTCTGGCCCGCGCTCCTGATCGGCCTGGTGCTGACGATGGTGGCCCGGCCGCTCAGCGTGGTGGTGAGCCTCACGCCGTTCCGGGTGCCCTGGCAGGAGCAGACCCTCATGTCCTGGGCCGGGCTGCGCGGCGCCGTGCCCATCATCCTGGCGACGATCCCCATGGTGAACGGCGTGGACGGCAGCCGTCGCATCTTCAACATCGTCTTCGTCCTGGTCGTCGTCTACACCCTCGTCCAGGGTCCGACGCTGCCCTGGCTGGCGCGCAAGCTGAAGCTGGGCGAGGGGGCGGAGGCCGCCGACCTCGGCATCGAATCGGCGCCCCTGGAGCGGCTGCGCGGGCATCTGCTGTCCGTCGCGATCCCCGGGGAGTCGAAGATGCACGGCGTCGAGGTCAACGAGCTCAGGCTGCCGGCCGGGGCCGCGGTCACCCTCGTCGTACGCGACGGAAAATCGTTTGTCCCGCTGCCCTCGACGGTCCTGCGGCGCGGGGACGAACTCCTCGTGGTCGCCACGGACCCCGTCCGGGACGCGGCGGAACGGCGGCTGCGCGCGGTGGGTCACGGCGGCAAGCTGGCGGGGTGGCTGGGCACGGACACGACAGGCGCCGGTCGTTAAGGGCATGTTTCGTACGGTTCACATGTTCACCAATCACAGGTGAACGCGCGCGTGGTGCCCGTTTTCACAGGCTCACCGACCTTCATCACCTGTACGATGAAGGCACATTCTGATCGAACCAACTCTGCCTGACGCAGTGCTGGCGCGACCGTATGGCGGCCGAATCCCTCTCCGCGTGGGCACCGGTATCTACCGCAGTTCCGCGCAAGAGGACAGCTCTCGGCGCCCCCCGCACAGGGCGCGCTACCAGGTGGCAGAAAGGCACGGGCCGTGGCATCCACGGTCACCTCCGGGACGGGATCCCGCCCCGGATACGGGCAGCTGCTGCGCACGCGTGGCGCCTGGACGTTCCTGCTCCCCGGCTTCGCGGCACGCCAGCCGTTCGCGATGCTCACCATCTCCATCGTGCTGCTCGTGCAGCACACCACCGGCTCCTACGGCGCGGCGGGCGCCGCCGCAGCCGTCACCGGCGTCTCCATGGCCCTGTTCGCGCCCTACAGCGGACGGCTGGCCGACCGCCACGGACAGCGGGCCGTCCTGCTCCCCGGCGTCCTGCTGCACACCCTGTCGGGCCTCACGTTCACGGCCCTCGCGCTCGGCCACGCGCCCCTGTGGGCACTGTTCGTGGCGGCCGTACCGGCCGGCGCCTCGGTGCCGCAGATCGGGCCCATGGTGCGCGCCCGCTGGGGCGTGAAGCTCCAGGACTCCCCGCTGCAGAGCACCGCGGCGGCCTTCGAGTCGGTCACGGACGAGCTGACCTTCGTCTTCGGCCCGCTCCTGGCGACCGCCCTGTGCACCGCCGTGAACCCGGCCGCGGGCCTGATCACGGAGGCGGGGCTCACCCTGATCGGCGGCCTGCTGTTCGCCGCCCGGAAGACCACCCAGCCCAAGGTGGCCCTCGTCGGGCACGCACGCGTGGAGCACGTTTCCGCACTGAGCATCCCCGGGGTGCGCGTGCTGATCGTGACCTTCCTGGGCATCGGTTCCGTCTTCGGCGGCATGCAGGTCTCCCTGGCCGCCTACACCGAGTCGATCGGCGAACCCGGCCTGAACGGCGTCCTCTACGGCACGTTCGCCGCCGGCAACATGCTCTCCGGACTCGTCTGCGGTGCCGTCGCCTGGAAGGTCGCCCCGCAGCGCCGCCTCCTGGTCGGCTACGCGGCGCTAGCGCTGACCGCGTCCGCCCTGTGGACCGCCCATTCGGTGCTGCTCCTGGCCGGTCTCGGTCTCCTGGTCGGCATGTGCATCGCGCCCGCCCTGATCACCGGCTACACGCTGGTCGAGGGGCTCGTCCCGGCCGGCGCCCGCACCGAGGCCTTCACCTGGCTGACCGGCGCGGTCGCCCTCGGCCAGGCCGCCGCCGTCACGGTCGCCGGACAGCTGGAGGACCGCCTGTGGGGCGGCGCCGGTTTCCTGGTGCCGATGGCCGGTACGGTGCTCGCCCTGGGGACCCTGGTGGCCCTCCGGTCACGCCTCGCGACCCGGCCCCACAGCCGCACCGTGGCACGTGGCGTCGGTCACCGCGTGCCGGTGGCAGTGGACTGATCCCCGGGAATACGTCAGTATGGACGCTCGTTAGCACTCATTGAGTGAGAGTGCCAGGAGGAAGACAACAGTGCCGACCTACCAGTATCAGTGCACCGAGTGCGGCGAGGGCCTTGAGGCGGTGCAGAAGTTCACCGACGACGCCCTGACCGAGTGCCCCAATTGCGGTGGCCGCCTGAAGAAGGTGTACTCCGCGGTCGGCATTGTCTTCAAGGGCTCCGGTTTCTACCGGAACGACAGCCGCGGCTCCTCGTCGAGCAGCTCGCCGGCCACCCCGAAGCCGTCGACGTCCTCGGACTCGAAGCCGTCCACCCCCTCGACCTCGTCGTCCTCCTCGGACTCGAAGTCGTCGAGCTCGGGCTCCTCGTCCAGCAGTAACAGCTCCGCCGCGTAGGACCTTTCCGCGGGACCCTGTCGTCGTACGACGACAGGGTTTTCGGCGTTTCCGGAGCCGGTTCCCGCCTCCGTTCCTGCGGCTTTTCGACGGCGGCTAGGGTGCTGGCCATGGCGAACGCAGAGATCGGCGTAATCGGTGGCTCCGGGTTCTACTCGTTCCTCGACGACGTGACCGAGATCCAGGTGGACACCCCCTACGGACCGCCCAGCGACTCCCTCTTCCTCGGCGAGATCGCCGGCCGGCGGGTCGCGTTCCTGCCCCGGCACGGGCGCGGCCACCATCTGCCGCCGCACCGCATCAACTACCGGGCCAACCTCTGGGCGTTGCGCTCCGTCGGCGTGCGCCAGGTCCTCGGCCCGTGCGCGGTGGGCGGGCTGCGCCCCGAGTACGGGCCGGGCACGCTGCTGGTGCCGGACCAGCTGGTGGACCGTACGAAGTCCCGGACGGGCACGTACTTCGACGGACTCCCGCTGCCCGGCGGCGCGGTGCCGAACGTGGTGCACGTGTCCCTGGCCGACCCCTACTGTCCGACCGGCCGGGCGGCCGCGCTGAAGGCGGCGCGCGGCCGGGACTGGGAACCGGTCGACGGCGGCACGCTCGTGGTGATCGAGGGCCCGCGCTTCTCGACCCGCGCCGAGTCGTTGTGGCACCAGGCGCAGGGCTGGTCGGTGGTCGGCATGACCGGCCACCCCGAGGCAGCGCTCGCCCGTGAACTGGAGCTCTGCTACTCCTCGTTGACCCTGGTCACCGACCTCGACGCGGGCGCCGAGACCGGCGAGGGCGTCTCCCACGACGAGGTCCTGCGGGTGTTCGCGGCCAACGTGGACCGGCTGCGGGGCGTGCTGTTCGACACGGTGGCCGCGCTGCCGGAGAACGGGGCGCGGGACTGCCTGTGCGCGAACGCGCTGGGCGGGATGGACCCGGGGTTCGAGCTGCCGTAGCCGCGGTAGGTGCCGTAGACGCTGCGGCTGGGGATGCGGAGAGGGCCGGGGATGCGGAACTTCCCGTTCGGGTGAGGGAGTTGTCCACAACCGGCGGGTAGCACACGGGCTCCGGCGGGCCTCGGCGGATTGCCGCATCGTGGGACCGCAAGCCGATCCCTCGTCGCAGGTGGTGGTCCCCATGTCCCTCTCCCCTCCCTCCCCTCTCTCCTTCCCTCGCCCGTTGGGCGTCGACGCTCCGCCCACGTGCGAGGTGCCGCACTTCGCGCCGGTGCGGGTGCGCGGCGGTCGCGGTCAACTGCGCCGGTTGCTACGACACCGGAGGCGGGCCGTGGCCGCGGGGCTGGCGCTGACCGCAGCCGCTCTCGTGGCGGCGGGACCGCGTGATGCGGCGGAGGCGCGGCACGGTGAGCGGCCTCGCGGGCATCCGGTGGTCGATGCGGTACGGCAGCGCCGGGCGGTCGAGTGGGTGTCGGCGCCGGTGCGGATCGCCGACGCCGGCACGGTCCGGCTGTTGCGGGCCGGTGACCGGGTGGATGTGATCGCCGCCGAGGAGTCGGCGGCGGGCGGTGAGGCTCACGTGGTCGCGCGCGGGGCGCGGGTGACGAAGGTGCCCGAGCCGCTCGAAGTGGCGGACGGCGGCGGGGCGTTGGTGGTGCTGTCGGTGCCGCGCTCCACGGCGGCGCGGCTGGCCGGCGCGAGCGCCACGGCACGGCTGGCGGTGACACTGTGGTGAACCGCACGCTACGTGTCGTGGTCCGGGCCTTCCGTCGCCTGTGCGAATTCGTGTCAAGTCCCTCGTTCGAGTTACTGAATTGGACAGGGCGGCCGGGCCTTGACGTAGGTTGCGGAGCTGTTGGTTCCACCCCCCGCGCGTGCGAGAAGAGGCTCCGAGTTGAGCGAGAAGAAGAAGGAATCGGGCGTCTGGCAGGGCTTCAAAGCCTTCCTGACGCGCGGGAACGTCGTCGATCTGGCAGTCGCGGTCGTCATCGGCGCCGCCTTCACGAACATCGTCAACTCGGTGGTGAAGGGGATCATCAACCCGCTCGTCGGGGCGATCGGCACACAGAACCTGGACACCTACAGCTCGTGCCTGAGCAGCAGTTGCTCGGGCGACAAGGGCATCCAGCTGATGTGGGGCTCCGTCCTGGGAGCCGCCCTCAGCTTCGTGATCACCGCGGCGGTCGTCTACTTCCTGATGGTCCTGCCGATGTCGAAGTACCTGGCCCGGGCGGAGGCCCAGCGGAAAGCCAAGGAGGGCACGCACGAGGTCATCGAGATCACCGAGCTGGAGGTCCTCAAGGAGATCCGCGACGCGCTCGTCGCGCAGCGGGGCGAGGGACACCGGGAGCCGTAACCGACGGCTCAGGCACGGCTGACGGTTCGGATACGACCGGCGGCTCAGGCGTGGCCGACTGCTCAGATGTGGTGGGGCGGCTTCTCGTCGAGGAAGCGCTTCAGGTCGGCCGCGCTGTCGCCCTCGGGCCGCTCGCCCCACCCGCGGTCCGTGTCGTCCGAGGACGGCCGGCTCAGCGGGTCGTCGAAGACCAACGCGGGCTTCGGATCGCGCGGCTCGGGTGCGGGGACGGTACTCATGCCTCCAGGGTACGGCCCCCGGCGGACGTTATCTGCTGTGCTTGGCCCCATGACGTCCGAGACTCACAGTCCCCAGCGCCCCCTACGACCCCTGCGCCCGCTCACCGCCCGGGGCCGGGACGAGCCGCACCGGGTCGCTTCACCGCTGGAGCTGTTCTTCGACCTGTGTTTCGTGGTGGCCATCGCGCAGGCGGGCCTCCAGCTGGCGCACGCCGTCGCGGAGGGGCATGCGGGCGAGGGCGTCCTGAACTACGCGATGCAGTTCTTCTCGATCTGGTGGGCCTGGATGAACTTCTCCTGGTTCGCCTCGGCCTACGACAACGACGACGTGCTGTACCGGGTCGTCACCCTGGTGCAGATCGCCGGTGTCCTGGTCCTCGCGGCCGGGGTCTCGCGAGCCTTCGACCAGCACGACTACGTGGTCGTCTGGCTCGGCTACCTGATCATGCGGCTGGCGATGGCAGCGCAGTGGCTGCGGGCGGCACGGGCGGCACGGGGCCCGGAGCGGACGATGGCGTTGCGGTACGCGGGTGGCGTACTCCTCTGCCTGGTCGGCTGGCTGGGGCTGGTGGTCCTGCCGGAGCACGCACGGGTGTGGGTGTTCCTGGTGATGGTGATCGCGGAGCTGTGCGTGCCGCTCTACGCGGAGAAGGACTACACGACGCACTGGCATCCGCACCACATCTCCGAGCGGTACGGGCTGTTCACGATCATCGTGCTGGGCGAGACGATCGCGGCGGCGACGGTCGCGGTGAAGTCGGGGGTGGACGAGAACGACGCGCTGGGCGAGTTGCTGCCCATCGCGGCCGGCGGCCTGTTGATCGTGTTCGCCGCCTGGTGGATCTATTTCGTGGTACCGATCCACGGACATCTCCGCTCCAACCGGCAGGCGTTCCTGTGGGGTTACGGCCATTACCTGATCTTCGCCTCGGCGGCCACGATCGGTGCGGGCCTGGAGGTGGCGGTCACGGAGGCGGTCGGCAAGGCACATATCTCCACCCTGGCGGCGTCCGCCGCTGTGACCCTGCCGACGGCGCTGTACCTGCTCACCGTCTGGGCGCTCCACGCCCGCCACTACAAGGTGGGCCTCGCTCAGCAACTGGTCCTCCCGGTGGCCGCGTTGCTGGTGATCTGCTGCACGTTCCTGGGGCAGTGGGCGGTACTGGCAGCGGGGCTGGTGTCGGCGCTGACAGTGGCGGTCGGGGTGACGTTGACGGCACGGATGGCTGCCGCCGGGGAGAGCGGGGGCGGGACGACGGTGCCGGTGGGCTGACGACGGCTGGACCGGCCGAGCGCGCTGGAGCGACCGGTGCGGCAGCGACTACACCCGCTGAGCCCACCGCCACCAGCACGGCCACCACACGTGCTGGACCGGCCGCCACCGAAACAGTCGCCGAAGCTCAGTCGACCGGCGCGGGAACAGTGGCCCAAGCCGGGTTGACCGTTTGCGGATCACCGGCGCGCACCGTACCGACAGTCCCCGAATCAGCCGGGTGCTGGGCAAGACTGACCTCCATGACAGTTGACGCGTTGACGGATGTGGCCGGGGTGCGGGTGGGGCACGCGACGCGGGCGGGGGGCGGTTGGCTCACCGGGACCACCGTCGTGCTGGCGCCGGAGGGTGGGGCGGTGGCTGCCGTGGATGTGCGAGGTGGTGGGCCCGGTACCAAGGAGACCGACGCGCTCGATCCGCGGAACCTCGTGCAGCGGGTCGACGCGATCGTGCTGACCGGCGGCAGCGCGTACGGGCTCGATGCCGCGTCCGGGGTGATGGCCTGGCTGGAGGAGCAGGGGCGCGGGGTGCGGGTCGGCGTGGACCCGGCGCACGTCGTACCGGTGGTGCCCGCGGCCTGTGTCTTCGACCTGGGGCGAGGCGGCACCTTCCGGGCCAGGCCGGACGCGGCCACCGGGCGGGCGGCGGTCGAGGCCGCCGCGATCAGTGGGCCCGGGGTGCGGGTGCGCGAGGGGTGTGTGGGCGCCGGTACGGGGGCGGCGGTCGGGGCGCTGAAGGGCGGGGTCGGGACCGCGAGTGTCGTGCTGGAGTCGGGGATCACGGTGGCGGCGCTGGTGGTGGCCAACGCGGCGGGGTCGGCGACGGACCCCGAAACGGGCGTGCTGTACGGGGAGTTGTTCGGGGGGAGGGTGAAGTATCCCGAGCCACACGTCCATGAGACCGCGCGGCTGCGCCTCGCCGAGGTAGCCGCCAAGAACGCGCCTCCCCCGCTGAACACCACGCTCGCGGTGGTAGCCACGGACGCCGAACTCACCAAGGCGCAGGCCCAGAAGCTCGCCGGCACAGCGCACGACGGCATCGCGCGCGCCGTACGTCCGGTGCACCTGCTGAACGACGGGGACACGGTGTTCACGCTCGCCACCGGGACCCGTCCGCTCGACGCCGAGAACCCCCTCGCCCTCAACGCCGTCCTGGCGGCCGGCGCGGACGTCGTGACCCGCGCGATCGTGCGCGCGCTACGCGCCGCCGAGCCGGTGGACGGACCGGGCGGAACATGGCCGTCGTACGAGGTGCTGTACGGGAGACGCTAGACACCCTGCGGCGACAGGCACCCGGGCCTGCCCCCGCAGCGACCGGCGCAGGCACCCGCGCGCTCGTCCCGTCGACGGCAAGCACCACATCGCCTCCGCAGCGGCAGGCACTGGTGTCCGGTCCGACGGCGGGTGGCCGACGCTCCGGGATCGCCCCGTTCTCTGCTCTGGCCCTCCCGTCTCTGGAGGCGGGAGCATTTCTAACCGGTCAAAGGTCGCTAAGGTGGTTAGATTTGTCCCCGGCTTCCAGCAACTACCCACCCGGGGTTGGCCGCTGAGCCGGCCCGGCGTGCTGGCGAGACGCGGACGCGCCCCCTCTACTCCGGACCGCGACGCAGTACAGGTAGGGGCCTGCCCACCTTGGCCACCCATCCTTCCGGGCCGCTCGCTCGCTTCTCCAACGGGCTGGAGCGGCCCTGGTCAAGGGTGGAGCGCAGCGGAATCGGCGTAGCCGACGCGACCGTAGGGAGCGCCCTTTACTCGGGGCGTGGAGGGCCGACGCTGGTTGAGAAGTGGGTGGCCCCGCCCCGCACATGTCCCGGTTCTGTCACCGGACGGCGTCCATGGGGAACGCGGGGAACCCGTGCAGGGGCGCGGCCCCTCTTTGTCCACGCATCGCAGCGGATCACGCATCACGCGTCACGCATCACGTACATCCCACGAACCTGGAGCAGCCCGTGACAACGCCGGACATAGCAGCGCGGCGCGTACTGGGGGCCATCGCCGCCCTGGTGGTCGGCACCCTCACCCTCAGCGCGTGTGGTGGCAGCGCCAGCGCGGACGCCAACAGCGACAACAAGGGCGGCGGCAACACGACCGCCAGGACGTCCACCGCGAAGATCGCCATCTCCGCCAAGGACGGCTCGACGAACGCGTCCATCAACTCCACCGGCGTACAGGTCAGCGACGGCACGTTGACCGACGTGAAGATGACCGTCGCGGGGTCGGGGCAGGTCGTGGACGGTGCGATATCCGCGAATGGGAGCACCTGGAAGCCCAAGGAGCAGTTGGATCGCGGGACCAAGTACCAGATATCGGCCACCGCGAAGGACTCCAGCGGGAAGACCGCGGCCGCCAACTCCATCTTCACCACCGTCACTTCGAGCAACAGCTTCATCGGGACGTACACCCCGGACAACGGGACGACGGTCGGTGTCGGGATGCCGGTGTCGTTCACCTTCGACAAGGTGATCAGCGACAAGAAGGCCGTGCAGTCGCACATCACGGTGACGTCCAGCAGCGGGCAGCAGGTCGTGGGGCACTGGTTCGGCGCGCAGCGGCTCGACTTCCGGCCGCAGGACTACTGGAAGGCCGGTTCCAAGGTCACGATGAAGATCGACCTGGACGGCGTGGAGGGCGCGAACGGCGCCTACGGCGTGCAGAAGAAGACCGTGACGTTCGACGTCGGGCGGTCGCAGGTCTCCACGGTCGACGTCAACACGCAGACCATGACGGTCGTACGGGACGGCCAGACCTTCAAGTCCCTGCCGATCTCGTCCGGCAGCCCCGAACACACCACGTACAACGGCCAGATGGTGATCTCCGAGAAGTTCACGCAGACGCGGATGGACAGCCGGACGGTCGGTCTGGGCGGGGAGTACGACATCCCGGACGTGCCGCACGCGATGCGTCTGACCTCGACGGGGACGTTCATCCACGGCAACTACTGGTACAGCAAGTCCAACCCGCCCTTCGGCCGGACGGGCACCAGCCACGGCTGTGTCGGGCTCGCGGACGTACAGGGCGCGCAGGGCGCGACGAACGCCAAGTGGTTCTACGACAACTCCCTCATCGGGGACGTCGTGATCGTGAAGAACTCCCCCGACAGGACAGTGGACCCGGACAACGGACTCAACGGCTGGAACATGGCGTGGAGCGAGTGGACCGCCGGAAGTGCCGCCTGACCGGCGGGTTTTGACGGAACTTCGGGCCGCGCGGGAACATCTCGCGCGGCCCGCGCGTTTTCCGGGCATACGTTTTCTCGGTTCACAGGAATGATGTCCGACCGAGGGGCTACGGTATGCACCCACAAGGTGACATGCAGCAACGCCGGGAGAAGCCTTGAGCGTTCCGTACGACACGGCAGCGTACGAACAACCCGAGTCTCCGGAGGAGTACCTCGCGCGACTCCTCGGCCGCGCCCTGAACTCCTTCGAGTTGCCGGACGAGACCATACGGCGTCTCGACTGCGCGCTGGCGCACGACAGTTCGCTGTACTCCGCGCACCACAGCGCCGGCCTGCACCGGGAGACGTACCGGCACACCTGGCTGCTCGCCGACGGCTCGGCGCTGACCCTGTGGGAGCTCGTCCACAACACCGTGCTGGGCAGAGACACCCAGCACGAGGTGTACGTCGACGAGGAGGAGCTGCGCATCGCGACCGCGCGGCTGCCGCTGCCGCCGGACACACCGGAGACCCCGGACTTCGAACTGCCGGTGATGGTGCAGCTGGCGCCGTTCCCGGAGCCCCGGCACACGTATCTGGCGGACGACTCCGCGGACCACGCACGCCGTTTATTGCGCCGGGCGGAGAACGTGGACCGGCCGGACGACGAGACGGCCGCGCTGCTGGAGACGGCGTTCGCGCACCAGATCACGCAGGCCTTCGGCCGCCCGTTCCGAGCGGGCCGTGCCGCGCTGTGCTTCTCGCTCTACGAGCACGCGTTCCTGCTGCAGGACGGCGCGGAGATCTCCCTGTGGGAGGTCGAGCACACGGCGACGCCGGACGGGCGGCACATGTGCGAGGTGTACGTCAGCGAGGACGCGGCCCGCGACGCCATGGAGCGGCGGGCGGCGCAGGTCTCCTAGCAGCCCCGAGCCAGCCCGCTCAACGCCCGTCGCTGAGCTGTCGTACCAGACCCGCGAAGGCGTCCCGCTCCGCCGGGGTCAGTTCGACGGACTCCACGTGCGGCGCGGTGTGGCGCTGGTTCGGGAGGCCGTGGAGCGGGTAGGCCGCGTGCCATGCGGTGGGCTCGACGAGGGAGCGGCGCAGGACGCGCGTCAGGCCGAACACCCAGGCGACGGTCGCCAGGGCGAGAACGGCCGCACCGGTCAGCTGGAGGATCGAGACGTGCTCAGGCATGCGTTCCAGTAGACACCACGGTCCGGGACCGTGGTCCCGGACCGTGACGTATCTCGCAGTTGCCGTGAACACCTCACGGTGGCCCAAAAGAGGCCGGACAGAGGCCGGACAGAGCCCGGAAAGGGGCTAGACGGCGACCGGCTGCTTCGTGTCCGCCGTAGGGGCGGATATGTCCTCCGGTGCTCCGGGGGCCGCGCTGCCGGCGGCCTGCTTGCGCATGCCCTTCAGTACGACGACCAGGGCCGCCGTGACGCACATGCCGACCGCGATGGCGATCAGGTAGAGGAACGCGTGCCCGATCAGCGGGACCACGAAGATGCCGCCGTGCGGGGCCCGCAGGGTCGCGCCGAACGCCATCGACAGGGAACCGGTGATCGCGCCGCCCACCATCGCGGACGGGATGACCCGCAGCGGGTCGGCCGCCGCGAACGGGATCGCGCCCTCGGAGATGAACGAGGCGCCCAGGACCCAGGCTGCCTTGCCGTTCTCGCGCTCGGTCTCGGTGAAGAGCTTGCCGCGCACGGTCGTCGCCAGGGCCATCGCCAGCGGCGGGACCATGCCGGCCGCCATGACCGCGGCCATGATCTTCATCGCGGAGTCGCTCGGGCTGGAGACCGCGATGCCCGCCGTGGCGAAGGTGTACGCGACCTTGTTGACCGGGCCGCCGAGGTCGAAGCACATCATCAGGCCGAGCAGGGCGCCCAGCAGGATCGCGTTCGAGCCGCTGAGGCCGTTGAGCCAGTCGGTCATGCCCTTCTGCGCCGAGGCGATCGGTTTCCCGATGACCACGAACATCAGGAACCCGACGATCGCCGTGGAGATCAGCGGGATCACCACCACCGGCATGATCCCGCGCACCGCCTTCGGGATCTTCACCTTCTGGATCGCCAGCACCACACCACCGGCGATCAGGCCGGCGGCCAGGCCGCCGAGGAAGCCCGCGTTGATGGTGGAGGCGATCATGCCGCCGACGAAGCCGGGCACCAGACCGGGCCGGTCCGCCATGCCGTAGGCGATGTAGCCGGCCAGCACCGGGACCAGGAAGCCGAAGGCGACGCCGCCGATCTGGAACATCAGCGCGGCCCAGCTGTCGGTCTGCGTCCACACGAAGTGCTGCATGACCGAGGGCGCCGACTTGATCTCGTAGCCGCCGATCGCGAAGCCGAGGGCGATCAGCAGACCGCCCGCCGCGACGAACGGGACCATGTAACTGACGCCGGACATCAGCCACTTGCGCAGCATCGAGCCGTAGCCCTCGCCCGCCTCGCCGCCGCGCTCGACCGGTGTCGGCGCGGATCCGCCGGTGACCTCGCCGCGCTCCGCCTTGCCGCGGACCTCGCTGATCAGCTCGGTGGGACGGTTGATGCCCGCCTTCACGCCGACGTCGACGGTCGGCTTCCCGGCGAAGCGCTCCTTCTCCCGTACGGGCACGTCGTGGGCGAAGATCACGGCGTCCGCCGCCGCGATCACCGCCGGGTCGAGCCGGGTGAAACCGGCCGAGCCCTGCGGCTCCACGACGAGGTCGACGCCCGCCGCGCGCCCGGCGTTCTCCAGCGCCTCGGCCGCCATGTAGGTGTGCGCGATACCGGTCGGGCAGGAGGTGACAGCGACGATACGGAAGGGCTGCGAGGCGGCGCCGGCGCCCTGGTCCTCCGTAGCACCGGCCGCCGGGGAACTGCCCGCCGCGGCGCCGGCGGAGGCCGCCGCCGGCGTCGCGGCGGAGTTTTCGGGGGTGCCCGACGTGGGGGTGCTCGGCACGGGGGTGCCCGACGCGGAGGTGCTCGGCACGGGGTGGCTCGGCGCCGGGGTCTCGTCGCCGCGGATCAGGGCCGCCGCGCTCTCCGCGTCGCCCACCGCGCGCAGGGCGGAGGTGAACTCGGCGTTCATGAGCTGGCGGGCCAGGGCGGAGAGGATCGTCAGGTGGGCGTCGTCGGCCCCGGCGGGCGCGGCGATCAGGAAGATCAGGTCGGCGGGGCCGTCCGGGGCGCCGAAGTCGACGCCCTCGGCGCTGCGGCCGAAGGCGAGCGACGGTTCGGTGACGTACTCGCTGCGGCAGTGCGGGATGCCGATGCCGCCGTCCAGGCCGGTCGGCATCTGCGCCTCGCGGGCGGCCACGTCGGCGAGGAAGCCGTCCAGGTCGGTGACCCGGCCCTGGGCGACCATGCGCTCGGCGAGGGCACGTGCCGCCGCCTCTTTGGTATCGGCGGACAGGTCGAGGTCGACCAGGTCCGCGGTGATCATCTCGCTCATCGCGGGCTCCTTCGCACGCGTATCGCCCGGGGACTGCCGTGGGCGGGGGCGGGGGTGGGGGTGGGGACGGGGACGGGGACGGGAGTACTACCGGACTGCCGGAAGGGGGCGGCTGCTAACAGGGAGCGGAGGTGAGCGGTCGTCGAGACCATGAGCGCGCTCATGTCACCGGCTCCGTCAGGACGCGGTCCACCGGGACGTCCGCCGTGACCGTCACCGCGGCCGGGTCCAGGTCGGCCGGGGTGGGCATCACGCTGCCGGGGAGCTGGACGGCGGCGGCGCCGTGGGCGACCGCCGAGGCCAGGGCTTCGGGGCCGTGGCCGCCGGCGATGAGGAAGCCGGCCAGCGAGGAGTCCCCCGCACCGACATTGCTGCGTACGACGTCGACGCGCGCGCTGCCGAACCAGACACCGGAGCCGTCCACCAGCAACTGACCGTCCGCGCCGAGGCTGGCGAGGACGGCGCCGGCGCCCAACTCCCGTAGTTCTTCAGCTGCCTTGACCGCGTCGCCGACGGTGGCGAGGGGGCGGGAGACGGCCTCCGCGAGTTCCTCGGCGTTGGGCTTCACGACGTCGGGGCGTTCGCGCAGGGCCTCGATGAGCGCGGGGCCGGAGGTGTCGAGGGCGATACGGACGCCGACGGCGTGGGCGCGGGCGACCAACTCGGCGTACCAGGACGGCGCGAGGCCGCGCGGGAGGCTGCCGCAGCAGGCGATCCAGTCCGCGTCACGGGACTGCCGCCGGACCGTCTCCAGGAGCAACTCCTGTTCGGCGGCGGTCAGTTCGGGCCCGGGTGCGTTGATCTTCGTGAGGACGCCGTCCGCCTCGGCGAGGGCGATGTTCGAACGGGTGGCCCCGGCGACCGGGACCGGCGCGACCTCGATGCCCTGCGCGTCGAGCAGGTCCGCGACCAGCGCGCCCGGAGCACCGCCCAGCGGCAGGACGGCGACCGTACGGCGGCCCGCGGCGGCGACCGCGCGGGAGACGTTGACGCCCTTGCCGCCCGGATCCATGCGCTCGCCGGTGGCCCGTATGACCTCGCCGCGATCCAGCGAGGGGACCTCGTAGGTGCGGTCGAGGGAGGGGTTCGGGGTGACGGTCAGGATCATGCGCGCACTACTTCCATGCCGCCGCGCTCCATGGCGGTGGCGTCTTCTGGGCTCAGCCCGCTGTCGGTGATCAGCAGGTCCACGTCGCTCAGGGCGCCGAAGCGGGCGAAGTGCTCCTGGCCGTGCTTGGCGGAGTCCGCGAGCAGCACCACGCGGCGGGCGGCGGACATCGCCGCGCGCTTCACGGCGGCCTCGGCGAGGTCGGGGGTGGTCAGTCCGTGCCCGGCGGAGAAGCCGTTGGCCGCGACGAACACGACGTCGGCGCGGATCTCGCCGTACGCCCGCAGCGCCCAGGCGTCCACGGCGGCGCGCGTACGGTGCCGCACGCGCCCCCCGACGAGGTGGAGCTGCATGCCCGGGTGGTCCGCGAGGCGGGCCGCGATGGGCAACGAGTGGGTGACGACGGTGAGTTCGGCCTCCAGCGGGATGATGCCCGCGAGGCGGGCGATCGTCGTGCCGGCGTCGAGGATCACCGTGCCCTGCGTCGGCAGCTCGGCGAGGGCCGCCTTGGCGATGCGGTCCTTCTCGTCGGCCGCCGTCGACTCGCGCTCGGCGAGGTCCGGCTCGAAGTCCAGCCGCCCGGCGGGTATGGCACCGCCGTGCACCCGCCGGACGAGTCCCGCGCGGTCGAGGGCCTTCAGATCCCGGCGGATCGTCTCCGCCGTGACCTGGAACTCCTCGGCCAGCGAGATCACGTCCACCCGCCCGCCGTCACGGGCCAGCCGGAGGATCTCCTGCTGCCGCTCCGGTGCGTACATGTCCGTTCGCCTCCGACCTGTGCCCGAACTTGTGGTTTCGCTCGGAGGCTACGCTCGGATTTCCGGAAAGTAAACAGGTTCGGGCATTAGGTGGACATGAACGGGCAGAGGGGGCGATCACCCGTGCCGTCAGCTGTGCTGTCAGCGGTGCCGTCAACCGAGCCGTCAGCCGTGCCGTAGCTCCTTGATCCGCTGCTCGGCCGTGAGGATGGCGTGCGCCAGTTCGTCGCGGGCGGCTTCCTGGCGCATCGCCTGTTCGAGCCGGGCGCGGTGCTCCGGGAGGCCGACGCGTACGGCCGTTCCCTGCGCGGGCAGGGCGGTGGCGACATAGCCCCGCACGCTCTCGACGACCCTCGCCAGCTCGAACCGGACGCCTTCGGTGTGGTCGGCCATGCCCGCGAGCATGGTGCCGATCGTGGCGATGTCCTTGAAGTCCTCGGCGGCACAGGGCTTCTGGGTTTCTGGGCGAGGCCGCACTGCGCCTCGTAGAGGTCGGCGGTGTTCGGCCCGCAGTAGGCCGCCGGACCACCCGGCGGTTTGCGTCGAGCGCCCCGCCCCCGTACTGCCTCGGGGCGGGGCGCTCTCCTGGGTTGCCGAACCGCGTCAACTCCCGCTCGGCTCAACCTCCTTGGCCGCCTGCCCGGTCACCTGATCCGCCACCTTCCCCGCCGTCCGTCTCCCCGGCAACGCGAACATCAACAGGAAGATCAAGCCCATCACCGCGGCCACCCAACCCAGCGAGTTCTGGAAGGCGTTCACGAACGCCGGACCCACCTCGGCCGGGGTCAACCGGTCGCCGATCGAGCCGAAGAAGACCACCGACACCAGCCCGAGTCCGAGCGCATTGCCCATCTGCTGAACGGTGTTGATGAGTCCGGACGCCGAACCCGCGTGCTCGCGCGGCACTTCGGAGAGGATCGTGTCGGTCAGCGGGGCGAAGATCAGGCCCATGCCGGCGCCCATCACGACGAGCGGGAGCGCCATCTGCCAGGAGGCGATGGCCAGTTGGTACCGGTCCGCCTCCCAAAGGTAGAGCAGCACGCCCACGGCCATCACCAGCGCGCCGGCCTGGAGGACGTTGCGTCCGCCGAGCCGCGGCACCAGCTTCTGCACGGACATCCCGGCCGCCACCGAGACCGCGATCGAGAACGGTACGCCGGTCAGCCCCGCCCGCAGCGGGCTCCAGCCCAGCCCGATCTGCATGTACAGCGTCCAGACCAGGAAGAAGATGCCGAGCCCGATGCCGAAGACCGTCTGCACGGCGATGCCCACCGCGAAGCTCTTCACCTCGAACAGCGACAGCTCGACGAGCGGCGAACCGTCCCGCGCGGCCTTCCGCTTCTCGTACGCCACCAGCGCGGAGAAGACGCCGATCGAGCCGGACATCGACACGAACCCCCAGGCGGGCCAGCCCAGTTCGTCGCCCCGGGTGAGCGGATAGAGCAGCATCAGCAGGCCGAGGGTGACCAGGGCGACGCCGACGAGGTCCAGCTTCAGGGCGCGCGGCGCCTTCGACTCGGTGATGAAACGGCTGCCGAGGATCAGGCCGGCGATTCCCACCGGCAGGTTGATCAGGAAGATCGGGCGCCATTCGAGACCGAAGAGGTTCCACTCGGTGAGCAGCGCGCCGAGCAACGGACCCGAGACCGCGCCCAGGCCGACGATCGCGCCGAACAGCCCGAACACCTTGCCCCGTTCGTGCGCCGGGAAGGTCGCGTGCACGATCGACAGCACCTGCGGCACCATCATCGCCGCCATCCCGCCCTGGAGGATGCGCGAGGCGACCAGCATCTCCGGGTTCGCGGCGAAGCCGCACAGCGCGGAGGCGAGCGTGAAGCCGCCGATCCCGACGAGGAACAGCCGCTTGCGGCCGTGGATGTCACCCAGCCGCCCGCCGGTGATCAGCCCGGCGGCGAAGGCGAGCGCGTAACCGGCCGTGATCCACTGGATCTGGCTGAACGAGGCGCCCGCGTCCCGCTGGATCGACGGGATCGCGACATTGACGATCGTGACGTCGACGAGGTCCATGAAGGCCGCGGTCATCACGATCGCGAGGGCGAACCAGCGCCGCCGGTCACCGGTGCGTACCGGGTCCGCCACATCCGTCGGGCTGTCGACAAGGGTTTCGGTGGAGGTCATGGCTTGAAGCTATGACCTCATTAGGTCAGATCGTGTCCTAGTTCTACGGCATCCTCGAACTCATGACGACGACGGAGAACCCATGACGACGACGGGGAACTCATGACCACCGACACCCCGGCCCGGCTCCTCCAGCTGCTCTCGCTCCTCCAGACGCCCCGCGAGTGGCCCGGCGGCGAGCTGGCCGGCCGGCTCGGGGTGTCCCGGCGCACGGTCCGGCGGGACATCGACCGGCTCCGCGAACTCGGCTACCCCGTGCAGGCGACGCTCGGCTCCGACGGCGGCTACCGGCTCGTCGCGGGCAAGGCGATGCCCCCGCTGGTGCTGGACGACGAGGAGGCGGTGGCGATCGCGGTCGGCCTGCGCGCGGGCGCCGGGCACGCGGTCGAGGGCGTGGACGAGGCCTCCGTACGGGCGCTGGCGAAGCTGGAACAGGTACTGCCCTCGCGGCTGCGACACCGGGTCGCCACCCTCCAGGCCGCCACCACCCCGCTGACCAGTGGCGACGGCGCGAGCATCGCCCCCGAGACGCTGACCGTGATGGCCTCCACGGTCGCCGGCCGCGAGCGGCTGCGCTTCGCCTACCGCGCCAAGGACGGCACCGAGTCCCGCCGCCGGACGGAGCCGTACCGCCTCGTCTCGACCGGCCGGCGCTGGTACCTCGTCGCCTACGACCTCGACCGCGAGGACTGGCGGACGTTCCGGGTCGACCGGGTGAGCCAGCCCTTCGCGACCGGGGCGCGGTTCACCCCGCGCGAGCTGCCGACCGGAAGCGCGGCGGAGTACCTACGGCAGTCGATGCACCGGCGTCAGGAGACGTACGAGTACGCCGTCACCTTCGCCGCCTCCGCCGATGTCGTCGCGGCCCGCATCCCCGCCTGGCTCGGCACCCCGGAACCGCTCGACGAACACAGCTGCAGCGTGCGCGCCACGACCGGCGACGCGCTGGACTGGCTGGCCGTACGGCTGGCCATGCTGGGATGCGACTTCACGGTGCACGAGCCGGAGGAACTGGTGCGGCACGTAAGGGAGTTGGGGGAACGGTTGAGCCGGGCGGTCAATGGGGGCGAGCGGCAGGCATGAGCCTCGGGGGCACGTGAGCGGGGTTCACACCGTGCCCCGTCCCACCGTGCCCCGTCCCGTCCCCAGCTCGCCCCAGGGAAAGTCCCGCAACGCCCGCAGGTTCCGCAGCGCCGGTTCCACCGGACTCCCCCGCCCCTCCCCGGACGCCCACCCCTCAACAGCCGTCCGTACGGCGGCACTTGCCACGGCGGCGGCGAAGCGCAGCTCGGGGGACAGCACGGGCGGAGCCGGGTCGGCGGCGGTGTCGTCGCCCCTGGGGAGGCGTTCCACGGTGAGGCGTTCCGCCAGGATCTCGCCCAGGGTGCGTTCCGATGCCTGGTAGACCTCCGCCCACACCCGGCGCAGGGCGGGGCTGGATTCGGCCATGCCGATCAACGTGCGGACCCAGGTCCAGGAGTTGACGGAGACGCCCACGCCAGGGGTCAGCGTGTAACGGACCCCGTGTTCCAGGGCCTCCGGTACCGACAGGGCGGCCGGGGCCGCGCGGACCGCCTCCACCCAGCGCTGGGCGCCGGCCGCGTAGAGCGGGGCGACGGCCTCTTCCTTGGTGGCGAAGTAGCGGTAGAAGGTGCGGGGGGCGATGCCCGCGCTCTGGGCGATGTCCTCGGCGCGGGTGGCCCGCAGCCCGTGCCGCACGAAGAGTCCGGCCGCGGCCCGGGCGATCGCCATCCGGGTCTCGGCCTTGCGCCGCTCGGTCAGCGAGAGCGGCGCGGAGGAGACCGAGGGGGCAGCGGGGGAGGCGGGGGTGGAATCCGGTGCTGGGGTGGGGCTGCTCACATCGGCAGGCTATGCCGATGTGGCACAATCTGCCATTCGGCGGGCCACCCCGGGGTTCAGGTACGGGGTGCCCCGCCGTCCCTGCCTGCCGACGCCCCACCCGTCCCTCGGACGAGGAGAACCGGGCCCCGACGCCTGGGGGCTAGGCGCCGAAGCCCGGTTCGGGAGAGTCCCGGCGCCGGGGGGGTAATGCGTCGGGACTTGGCTCAGAGGATCTCGGGGCGTGGCCCCGGACCCGAACTCCTGGGCTCTGAAGTCTTGTTCCCAGGGCCCAGCAGCTTGAAGCGGCGTTACACAGCCATGTTCGCGCGGCCTCCCGCCACCAGGCGTACGCGGTACGGCGCTTACGTCGTTCGTACGCGCCCCCGCGTCCACCGGGCCGGAGGCCGGGGACTCACGCCCCCGGCACGCTCACGACCGCTTACGCCGCCGCGTCGAAGCCGGTCTGGCTGGCCAGCTTCTTCAGTTCCAGCAGTGCGTGCTTCTCGATCTGGCGGATGCGCTCGCGCGTGAGGCCGTGCTCCTTGCCGACCTCGGTGAGCGTGCGCTCCCGGCCGTCCTCCATGCCGTACCGCATCTTGATGATGGAGGCCGTGCGCTGGTCGAGGCGGCCGATCAGGTCGTCCAGTTCCTCGCTGCGCAGCAGGGTCATGACGGACTGCTCGGGCGAGACCGCGGAGGTGTCCTCCAGGAGGTCACCGAACTGGGTGTCGCCGTCGTCGTCCACCGACATGTTCAGCGAGACCGGGTCACGGGCCCAGTCCAGGACGTTGGTCACGCGCTCCGGGGTCGACTCCAGCTCGGCGGCGATCTCCGCGTGCTCGGGCTCCCGCCCGTTCTTGCGGTTGAACTCGCGCTGCACCCGGCGGATCCGGCCCAGCTCCTCCACGAGGTGGACGGGCAGGCGGATGGTCCGGGACTGGTCGGCGATGGAGCGGGTGATGGCCTGGCGGATCCACCAGGTCGCGTACGTCGAGAACTTGAAGCCCTTGCGGTAGTCGAACTTCTCGACCGCGCGCACCAGGCCCGCGTTGCCCTCCTGGATCAGGTCGAGGAGGGGCAGGCCGCTACGGGGGTAACGGCGGGCCACGGCCACGACCAGGCGGAGGTTGGAACGGATGAAGACGTCCTTGGCACGCTCCCCTTCGGCGACCAGGGCTTCGAGCTCGGCGCGGGTGGCGTCCGCCTGGGACTTCTCCTCGCCCTCAAGGACCTGGCGCGCGAACACGCCCGCTTCGATGGTCTGCGAAAGCTCGACTTCCTTGGCGGCGTCGAGCAGCGGCGTGCGCGCGATTTCGTCGAGATACATGCCGACCAGGTCGCGGTCGGCGATCTCGCCGCCATGGGCGCGAACACTGCGCGCCACGCCGGAGGTCTCGCCGGAGGCGGACTTACGACGGGCGACGGCACGGGTTGCCATGCGTGCTCCCTTGCGAATGGGGGTCCCCCCAGGCCCTTTGGCACTGGGGGAGGGTCAGCAGGTGTTCGTCCGATGCTGTGGCACTTGTCCGGTGACTCTTCTCGTGTGCCCTGCATCTGATGGAAACAACGACTGGAATCCGGACAGAATTCCCAACCCGCTCCCCTATTTTTCTGATCTTGCAGTACCCTGTCCGGCCACAAGGGGGTAACGATGTCGTCGGAACGTACAGAGGTGCAGGTCAGGCCAGGAGTCGAGAGTGACCTCGACGCCCTCACGGACATCTACAACCACTACGTGCGCGAGACCCCGATCACCTTCGACACCGCCCCCTTCACACCGGAGGAGCGTCGCCCTTGGCTGCTCTCCCACCCTGAAGACGGGCCATACCGGCTGAAGGTTGCCGTGGACGGGACCTTCCAAGGAAACTCACAGCGAATCCTCGGCTACGCCACATCCAGCCCTTACCGGGCGAAGCCCGCCTACTCGACCTCGGTCGAGGTCACGGTCTACCTCGCCCCCGACGCGGGCGGCCGGGGCATCGGCACGCTGCTCTACAAGGCCCTGTTCGAGGCCCTGGCGGACGAGGACGTGCACCGGGCGTACGCGGGCATCGCACAGCCCAACGAAGCGTCCACGCGGCTGCATGAACGCTTCGGGTTCCGGCACATCGGCGTCCACCGGGAGGTGGGCCGCAAGTTCGGCCGCTACTGGGATGTCGCCTGGTACGAACGGGAGTTGTAGCTCCAGGAGGGCGCGGGTCCGGGCGGGTCAGCCGAACTGCACCGACCGCTTCGCCATCCCCATCCAGAACCCGTCGATCACGGACGGGTTCACGGACTCCCGCGCGTCCAGTTCGCCGGCCGCCTCCGCCGCGCCCATCGCGACGAACAGCGGGGCGAAGTGCTCGGTGCGCGGATGGGCGTAGCGCCCGGCCGGTGCCTTGTGGAGGAAGTCCAGCAGGCCGTCCCAGTCGCGGGACTCCAGCGCGCGCCTGCCCCAGTCGTCGAACTCGGAGGACCAGGTGGGCACTCCCCCGCCGGTGTGGCGCAGCGCGGCGAGGTTGTGGGTGAAGAAGCCGGAGCCGACGATCAGGACGCCCTCGTCGCGCAGCGGGGCGAGCTTGCGTCCGATGTCCATCAGCTTCGCCGGGTCGAGGGTCGGCATGGAGACCTGGAGGACCGGGATGTCGGCGGCCGGGAACATCTCGACGAGCGGGACGTATGCCCCGTGGTCGAGGCCGCGGTCCGGGACGTCCTGGACGGGGATGCCCGGGGCGCGCAGCAACTTCCGTACGGACTCGGCGAGTTCGGGGGCGCCCGGGGCGTCGTAGCGGACCTGGTAGTAGTGCTCGGGGAAGCCCCAGAAGTCGTAGACCAGCGGGACCGGGTCGACCGCGCCGAGGGCGAGGGGGGCCTCCTCCCAGTGGGCGGAGACCATGAGGATCGACTTGGGGCGGGGGAGGTCGGCGGACCAGGCGGCGAGCTCGCCGGGCCAGATCGGGTCGTCCGCGAGGGGCGGGGCGCCGTGGCTGAGATAGAGGGCGGGCATGCGCTCCGGTGCGGCGGTGGACATGACGGTCACTCCCCAGGGTCGGACTCTGTACTGGATCTCTGATGTACTGGATCTCTGATGCTTGAACTCTCAAACTTCCTGACCCGAGCTTACGCCCTGTTTGTTTAACGTTCAAGGAGGGCTCTCGTACAGTGGAGTGCATGAACACGGCACCCGCACCCGCTGACGCGGCGGCACCCTCCGACGAACCCCGCTGGCTCTCCGCCGAGGAGCAGCGTGTCTGGCGTTTCTACATGCACGCCAGCACCCTCCTGGAGGACCATCTGGACCGCCAGCTCCAGCGCGACGCGGGCATGCCGCACATCTACTACGGCCTTCTCGTGCAGCTCGCCGAGGCCCCGCGCCGCCGGCTGCGGATGACCGAGCTGGCCATGAACGCGAAGATCACCCGCTCCCGGCTCTCGCACGCGATCGCGCGCCTGGAGAAGAACGGGTGGGTGCGCCGCGAGGACTGCCCCTCCGACAAGCGCGGCCAGTTCGCGGTGCTGACCGACGAGGGCTACGGCGTGCTCCACCGGACCGCGCCGGGCCATGTGACCGCCGTACGGCAGGCGTTGTTCGCGCGGCTGACCCCGGAACAGCAGAAGTCCCTCGGCGAGATCATGGAGATCGTCGCCGAGGGACTTCAGCCGAACGAAGCGGGTGCGGACCTGCCCTGGCTCCGCTGAGCCGCTCAACTCAACGGAGAACCAGGGCAGTTCCTGGGAGTCGTACGCACGGGGCGTCCCCTTCCCCGTACGTACGGATGGTGCGAAGGGGGTACGACCGGCCGGGCGTCGTCAGTGGGCGACGACCGGGATCTTGAACTCGTCCTCGACGTCGTCACCGGAGGCGACCGGGTCGGAACCCTGCTTGCCCGCGTTGACGAGGACCGAGACGATGACCGCGGCCGCCACCAGCATGCCGACGGCGAACCAGATGGCGTTGGTGTAGCCGTGCACCTGGCCCTGCAGCGCGACGAGCTGCTGCTGGGTCTTGGAGGTACCCGCGCCGGCGATGTGGTCCTTGATGTACGCGGTCGTCGCGGACGCGGCGATCGTGTTCAGCAGGGCCGTACCGATCGCGCCGCCCACCTGCTGCGAGGTGTTGACCATCGCCGAGGCGACACCCGCGTCCCGGGGCTCGACGCCCAGGGTGGCCAGGGACATGGCCGGCATGAACGCCGTACCCATGCCGAGACCGAGCAGCAGCATCGCGGGCAGGATGATCGAGGCGTACGACGAGCCGATCTCCAGCTGCGTCATCAGGAGCATGCCGACCGCGGCGACCAGGAAGCCGGGGCCCATCAGCAGACGGGCCGGCAGGCGGGTCATCAGCCGGGTACCGATCTGGGTCGAGCCGACCATCATGCCGACGATCATCGGCATGAAGGCGAAGCCGGTCTTGATCGGCGAGAAGCCCTTCACGACCTGGAGGTAGTAGGTGAGGAAGAGGAACGTGCCGAACATCGCGATGATGGCGATGCCGAGCGAGAGGTAGATACCGCCGCGGTTGCGGTCGGTGATCACGCGCAGCGGCAGCAGCGGGGCCTTGACCCTGGACTCGACGATCACGAACGAGACCAGCAGGACCGCCGACGCGATGAACAGCGCGATGGTGGAGGAGTCGCCCCAGCCGTCGGTCTCGGCGCGGGTGAAGCCGTAGACGAGCGAGACCAGACCGAGGGTCGACAGGAGCACGCCCGGGATGTCGAGCGGGTTGCGGTTGCGGCCGCCCTCCGGCTCGCGGATGACGAAGTACGCGCCGAGCGCGGCGACGATCGCGAACGGGATGTTCACGAAGAACGTCCAGCGCCAGTCCAGGTACTCGGTCAGCACGCCGCCGAGGATGAAGCCGACGGCGCCGCCGCCACCGGCGATCGCGCCGTAGATGCCGAACGCCTTGGCGCGTTCCTTGGCGTCCGTGAACATCACGGCGAGCAGGGAGAGCGCGGCGGGCGCGAGCAGGGCACCGAACGCACCCTGGAGGGCACGGGCGCCGAACATCATGGCGCCGGTGGTGGCGACACCGCCGAGCGCGGACGCGGCGGCGAAGCCGGTCAGACCGACGACGAAGGCGCGCTTGCGGCCCCACAGGTCGGCTATACGACCGCCGAAGAGCAGCAGACCACCGAAGGCGAGGGCGTAGGCCGTGACGACCCACTGCCGGTTGCCGTCGGAGATGCCCAGGTCGGTCTGGGCGGACGGGAGGGCGATGTTCACGATGGTGGCGTCGAGCACGACCATCAGCTGGGCGAGCGCGATGAACGCGAGCGCCTTCCAGCGGTTGGAATGGGCTTCGTGCTCGGCCTCGGAGGCCTTGTCGAGAGCGCCTGGGGCGCTTCGAGCTGTTTCAGACATGGTGGTACCCACTTCGGGACTTCGTGACGGAAAAATACGGAAGAAGGACGTGGAAAAACGTGGTCGGGGACGGCTCGTCCACATCGACGAGAGCCGGAAGCTTGTTGTTGAGACTGGCGTGACGCTCTGAACTGATCGGTCAGGGCTGCCGGAGATCCTCCATGGTCGCGGCGGTGCCGGGCAGGACCGAGCGGGCCGGGGCCCGCAGTCCGTCCAGGAACAGCTGCAGGTGTCGGTGTACGAAGCGGTCGGCGCTGAGGCAGCCGGTGCCGGCCGGCGGCCGGCTGAGCTGGGCCACGGCGACCATCAGGTCGCCGACTCCCACGTCGGACCGGAGCTGCCCGGCCCTCCTGGCCCGTTCCATGACCTCGTCGATGAGCTCCTCGACCCGCTTGCGCGCGGCTTCCAGGTCCGGGTGGAACTGGTCGAAGGTGCTGGCGATCATCGGGCACAGTGCGCTGATCCGCTCGTCCGCGGAGACGTGCACGAAGCGCTCCAGAGCGGCGAAGGCGTCGCCGGTCTCGTTGAGCGCCTGCTCGGCGGCCTCCGCCGTACGGTCCATGACCGAGACCACGACCTCGCGAACGAGGGCGTCACGGTCCGGGAAGTTGCGGTAAAGCGTTGCGTTGCCGACGCCGGCCCGGCGGGCGATCTCGTCGAGCGGCACATCGGGGCCGAACTCGACGAACATCTCACGGGCGGCGGTGACGATCCGCTCCCGGTTGCGCAAAGCGTCGGCGCGCGGCCGGGTCACCTTTCGCTGTACGGGGGTCGCGGTCGTCACGGCGTGCTCCTGAAGGTCTTGGACTGCTGGGGCGATCCGGGGAAGCACTCCCCGTTTCGCTCGGACACATGGCTAAACGGGGAAACGGTCCCCGGTTATTTCCCGCTCACCGAGACATTTCATGTGACCTGGGTCACATCTCGTTTGGACCCTTCTCCGGCCCCCGCCGACCAGAACCACACGGTCGGTCTCCTCCAGCGCGCGCCCTCGCGGCACACGACACAGGGTGATCGAAAGGGTGCAGCCGGAGACCGGCGGCTGCCGTTGGCGCGAAGGGTCCCTGCATGCAGCCCAGCCGTCGGATACGCCCGCGCCGCGTGGCCGCCCTCGCGTCCGTGACCGTCCTGACCCTCGCGGTCAGCACCTCGGCCGGTACCGGACACCTCACCCCGGGCGCCATGACGGCGGCGGGCCCGGTCGCGCTCGCCCGCACCTCCGCACTCGGCCCCTGCATGATCAACGGCCCCCTGGACGTCCAGATGTCCGAGGGCATCCCCACCCCCGGCGGCTACTCCCGCTCCACCGGCACGGTCCACGCCCTGACCCTGATGGTCGACTTCTCCGACGCCCCCGGCGAGGGCACGGCCATGGACCGGTACCGCGAGTTCTTCCCCAAGACCCAGGAGTGGTTCGCCACCAGCTCCTACGGCCGCCTCGACTACCGCCCCGAGACCCCGGTCACCCACTGGCTCCGCATGCCCAAGCCCTTCAGGTCCTACGGCATAGAGCGCGGCGCGCCCTTCGACCCCGGGTACCGGCAGCTCGTCCAGGACATCGTGGCCGCGGCCGACCCGACGGTGGACTTCCGCCAGTACGACCTCCTGAACGTCCTGGTCACCCCGAACGCGGGCCCCTCCGCCCTGGACACGGTCCTGTCGGTGACGTTCGCCGGCAACACGGAGGCCCCGGTCGCGGACGGCGTCCCCGTCTCCAACGCGTCCTTCGTCTACTCCCGCCAGGACGACGGCTCCGGCTCGTACTCCCAGACCGGATACCGCGTCCTCCCCCACGAGAACGGCCACGTCTTCGGCCTGCCCGACCTCTACACCCAGGAGGGCGGGGGCGCGGTCGGCCACTGGGACATCATGAGCGAGGACTGGGGCGCCAACAACGACCTCCTCGGCTGGCACAAGTGGAAACTCGGCTGGCTGGACCCGTCCCAGGTCAACTGTGCGATGACCAGAGGCACTTCGGAGTACACCCTGACCCCCATGGAACACCCGGGCACCGACGGCACCCGCCTGATCTTCGTCCCCCTCACCCGCCGCACGGGCTACGCCCTGGAGCTGCGCACCCGCGAGGGCAACGACGAGGCGGTGTGCCGCCCCGGCGTCCTCATCTACAAGGTCGAGGCGGACGTGGACACGGGCATGGGCCCGGTGAAGGTGTACGACGCCCACCGGGACAGCGGCGGCTGCACCCGGAGCCCCAACGTCCACGCCGAACTGTCGGACGCCCCGTTCGTGGCGGGCGAGAGCTTCAACGACCCGGGGAGGGGGATCCGGGTGGCGGTGACGGGGGCGGATGCGGCGGGGGACTATCGGGTGACGGTTACGCGGACGCGGTAGGGGACGGGGGTTGAGGGGGAGGCGGTTGAGGGGAAGGGGGCGGGCGTAGAGGTAGGGGGCGTGGCAGGCGGGGGCACGGGGGCGCGGCTTGGTGGAGGGAGCACGGCTCTCCTAAAGCCGGTGTCGCAGGTTCGCCGGAAACGAAGTGCGCCGGGCGCGAGACGGCGTTGGGCCTCCTGCGGTGCGGGTGCCGGGTGCGGGCCCACCGGAGAACTGTCGCGGCGGTGAAGGTCCGGCCCCGGCCACCGCAGCGCCGTCGGCGACGAGGGCCACGGCGCCTCGGGCTTACCGTAGGGCTGCCGAGATTGCCGTACCGGAGAATCGATGCCCACTGACGCCGCTGACCTCACGCTGGTCGATCCTGCCGCCGTCGTGCCCGCCGAGGCGGTCGCGCCGTTGATCCGCGGGGTCGCGGTGGTGCGTCAACTGACCGACTCGGGTGGGATGTTGAGCCTCAGCGGGCTCGAACGGGCCACCGGGCTGGCCCGTTCCACGGTCGACCGGATCACCGCGACGCTCGCGCGCATGGGATACGTCCGTCTCGACGGCCGGGACGCGGTTCTCACCCCTCGGGTCATGGAGCTGGGCAACGCCTATCTCGCCGCCCTGCGCCTGCCCTCACTCCTGGACGCCCACGCGGACGCCCTGGCCGACGAACTGGACGAGTCGGTGTCGCTCGCGGTCGCCGACCGGGACGGCATCCGGTTCATCCACCAGGCCACCCGCCGCCGCGCGATGTCCCTCAGCTTCCGCATCGGCGACCTGCTCCCGGCCGAACGCACCGCGCCGGGACCGCTGTTCGCGACGGAGTGGACGGACCTGGAGTGGCGGCGGTGGCGGGAGCGGCGGGCGGCGGACCCGGGGGACGAGCGCTTCCCGGCCGTTCCCGAACGGTCCTCGCCCGGGGCCGACTTCGAGCGGTGGGTCGTCCAAGTGCGCCAGGACGGCTGGGCGTTGGACGACCAGTTGATCGAACCGGGGCTGGTGGCGGTGTCCGTGCCGGTGCGGGATCCCCGTACCGGCGCGATCGCGTGCGTGGCGAGCGTCGTCAGCCATACGAGCCGGCACACGGCGGAGGATCTTCGCAACTCCCTTCTGCCCAGGCTGCGTTCGGCGGTACGGACGATGGAGGAGGACCTGGCGGCGGACCTGCGCGAGGCTCCGCGGGGCGAGTCCGTCGCCGCGCCCTCCGGACTCGCGACCTGGACGGGGGCGTCCAAGCAGGAGCTCGGCCGGGAGTTCGTCGAGTCCCTGGCCCGCGGGCTGACGGTCCTGACGGCGTTCGGCGAGGGCCGCGCCGAACTGACCCTCACGGAGGTCGCCCAGGCGACGGGCTTGGCACGGGCGACGGCTCGCAGGGCCCTGATCACGTACGAGCACCTGGGCCTGATCGCCGCCTCCGGCGACCGCCGTTTCGCCCTCACACCCCGGGTCCTGTCCCTCGGCTTCCCGCCCCTCTCCCGTACGACCCTCCCCGACCTGGCGCTCCCCCACCTCACGGCCCTCGCCTCCCGCATCCACGAGTCGGCGTCCCTCGCGATCCTCGTCGGCGACGCCATCCAGTACACGGCCCGGGTCGCCACGAGCCGGGTGATGAGCGTGAACATCGCGGTGGGTACGCGGTTCCCGGCGTACGCGACGGCACTGGGACGCGTGCTCCTGGCGGACGCCCCGCCCGCGGAACGCTCCGCCCTGGGTGAGCTGCGCGCGCTGACCCCTCGCACGCTGACCGACCCGGTGGCGCTGGCGGCGGCGCTGGACACGGTCCGTTCGCAGGGATACGCCCTGGTCGACGAGGAGTTGGAGGCGGGCCTGCGCTCGATCGCCGTGCCGGTCCGCGACCGTACGGGCAGGGTGGTCGCCGCCCTGAACACGGCGACCCATGTGACCGGCCGAACGGTCGAGGAGTACGTCCGGGACATCCTGCCCGAGCTGACGGCTACGGCGAGCGCGATCGAGGCGGACGTGCGGGTGGCGGGGCGCTTTACGCGGGTGTCAGCGTCCTGAGCCTGGTGACCGCCCTGCCTTGCCTGTCCCCGCCTTGCCCTGCCCGTCCCCGCCTTGCCCTGCCTTGCCCGTCCGCGCCCTGCCCTCCCCCACCGAACCGGCTCCCCAGATCCGCTACCCTGTCCTGGACCGCCTTCCGGGGCGATCCGTCCCGCCTTCGTAGCTCAGGGGATAGAGCACGGCTCTCCTAAAGCCGGTGTCGCAGGTTCGAATCCTGCCGAGGGCACAGCGCGGTGGTTGTTCGCGCAGGCTTGGTCAGAGGCCCTTCCGTCCGGTGGACGGGAGGGTCTTTGTCGTCTCGGCGGAGCTGCTGCGGCGGACACCTCTGCGGCGGGCCGACCGGCGATTGCCTGGAGGTGGCCTGCCTGGCCCACCTGGGGTTCGCCTCCACGGTCCACTCCTTCGCCCTGGCCCGGCAGCGCTGCGAGGAGGCCATCGAGGTTGCGGCGGGGCACAGTTGGGACACCGAGCCGGTGACCGCGCCGGCGCTGGCGGGGCTCGCCAACGTGCTGGCCCGGACGGGCCGGTTCGACCTCGCCGAGCACTGGCTCGACCGCGCCCGGCAGGCCACGCACGACGAGGGCGAGACCGGTGTCCGCCTGCTGGTGCGTCTCACCGCCGCGATGCTGCGGGCGGCGCGCGGCCAGTGGCACCGGGCGCTGGAGGAGTTCGCGGCGGTCCCCCACCTCGACAACCGGAGAACCCGTAGCGACTTGTACGGTGCGGCCACGTATCCGTGCCTGCCGTATCACTGCCGGCAGATCGTCGCGCACTCCTCCATGCCCGTGTGTGCATCACAGCTGATGCTCAGCTGTTTCCGCACCCCCACACAGAAACAGATCGTGGCATACTTGAAGTATGGCAACCCGGAAAATCACCATCACCGTGCCGGAAGAGCTGGTGGAGTCGATCAAGGAACGCGTCGACGCGCGTGGAGTGTCCGGCTACATCGCGGCCGCGGCCGCTCATCAGGACGCCATGGACCGACTGCGCGAGTTGGCCGGGCGCCTCGAAGAGGAGCACGGCGCCGTGACGGACGACGAGCAGCAGGCGGCGCTGGACCGCATCGCCGCCATCGACGGCTGGCATGACAAGCAGCGATCCAGTTCGGACGAGGCCGCGTGAGTCGCACCACCCGGGCGAAGCCTCAACAACCACGACAGCGCGTGTTCGTGTTCGACTCCGAAGCTCTCTCCAAGGCGGTTCAGGGCGATCGGGAGATGGCCGCGCTGATCAAGACGGCTCCGCAACTGGACATCTCGATCATCACCTCGGCGCTCACGACCTTGGAAGCATGGGACCCTCGCGAAACGTCGAGGCAGGCGCTGTGGAACTGGACGTTGTCCCGGATCCGTGTCGTGCACACGGACGACCAGGTGATCGCCATGGCCCGCTCCATGATGAAGACCGCCGGCCTGCATGGGCACAAGTACGCCATCGACGCCGTTCTGGCGGCGGTGGCCGGGGGGGAAGCCGCGCGGGGAGCTCAGGCAACCGTCTTCACCTCCGACACCGACGACATGAATCAGCTCCTCGCGGAACACTCCGTGCGAGTCGAGAAAGTCTGACGAGACCCGCGCAGCAGGTGTGACCGGGCGTCAGGTTCCGGGCGTCAGGGCTACGGAACGTTCGCCGTATCCACAGCCTCCGCCGTCCCCTCTCCCTCCCCCTCCGCCAGCGCCCGGTTGCGCCGTACCGATGACCAGAACGACCAGCCGATCAGGACGACGCCCACCAGGCCGGTGATGACCTCGTTGATCTGGTACTGGATGGTGACCATGAGGATCACGGCCAGGGCGCCGATCGCGTAGTGGGCGCCGTGCTCCAGGTAGACGTAGTCGTCCAGGGTGCCCTGGCGGACCAGGTAGACCGTCAGGGAGCGGACGTACATCGCGCCGATGCCGAGGCCGAGGGCCATGAGGACGATGTCGTTGGTGATCGCGAAGGCACCGATCACGCCGTCGAAGGAGAACGAGGCGTCCAGGACTTCGAGGTACAGGAACATGAAGAACGCGGCCTGGCCGGCCAGGACCACCGCCGAGCGGTCGCTCTCTCGCTCCCGTTCCTCCTCCGCCTCCAGCCGGTCCTCGAAGAAGCCCGAGAGGCCGCCGACGATCATGTACGTGATCAGGCCGGCGATGCCCGAGATCAGGACCGTCTGGGCTTTGTCCGCGTGCGCGCCGCCGTGCTGGTGGGCGTGGGCCGCGAAGGTGAACGAGGTGATGAGCAGGACGATCAGGGCGATGCAGACCGACAGCATGTCGACCTTGCCGAGCCTGGCCAGGGGGCGTTCCAGCCAGCCCAGCCACTTGATGTCACGGTCCTCGAAGATGAAGTCCAGGAAGATCATCAGCAGGAACATGCCGCCGAAGGCCGCGATCGCCGGGTGGGCGTCGGTGACCAGCTGCTGGTAGCGGTCCTTGTCGGTCAGGGCCAGGTTGACCGCGTCGTACGGATTGAGCTTCGCCGTCACCGCGACGATCACCACCGGGAACGCCAGCCGCATGCCGAAGACCGCGATCAGGACACCGACCGTGAGGAAGATCTTCTGCCAGAAGGCCGACATCTTCTTCAGGATCCCGGCGTTGACCACCGCGTTGTCGAAGGACAGCGAGATCTCCAGCACGGCCAGGATCGCGATGACCCCGAACGCCGTCCAGCCGCCGTACCAGACTCCCAGGGCCAGGCCGAGCGCGGTGACCGCGAACGACCAGCGGAAGGTCTTCAGAAGCACGGGTTGCCCCTTCCTGTTGTCGCGCGGTCGCCCGCGGGCCGGGCATCAACAGCCCCGACCATCATCGGCGTTGTCTACCACGACCGCCTGTCGTACAGGTGACGGGGGCGGATCTCCTACGACCCGACCGGCCCGGAGCGCGAAAGGGGCCCCGGCCTTACGGTCCGGGGCCCCTCGCCGATGGATCGTGCCGCATCGTCACTTCTTCGGCGGCACCTTGCCCGTCGTACGCAGCGTCCCCACCGTTTTGAGGAGGCGGTCCGCCGGCTCACGCAGGCGCTGGTGGGCCAGGACCGTGTTGCGCAGGCCGCGGACCGGGCGGCGCCACAGGCGGTGGGCCGCCGCGACCGGGTGGGGGCGGGTCGCGAAGCCCTCGCCGACCCGCAGTTCGCGGGTCTTGAGCCAGTCCTTCCACTCCTTGTCGCCGCGCCCCAGGTCCATGAGGCGCACGCCGTGCCGGCCCGCCTCCTCGGCCATCCTGAGGTGCATGATCAACCCCGGGGAGTAGTAACGGAGTTCGGGGTCGTACGCCGTGAACCAGGCGGCGAACAGTGTGCGGGACGTCGGGCCGAAGTGGGCCGCCACGGGGCGGTCACCGGCGTAGAGGACCGACAGGACGCCGGTGAAGTGTTCCTCGCGGACGCGGAACAGGTGGTCCACCAGGTCTACGATCCACGGGCGCGCGAAACGGTCCATGCGGCCGGTCCTGCGGTACTGGGCCGACTTCCAGCGCATCAGGGTGTGCAGCACCTCGGGGTCGCGCTCGTCGTAGACGAAGCGCATCTCGCCGAGGTCGCGGCCGAGGCGGCGTTCCTTCTTCAGTGTCGTCTTGGCGATGCCGGGGTACGCGCCGCGCAGCCACTCCGGGTAGGGGACCTCGCCGTCGCCGTCCTTCAGGTCGATCACCGGGGACGCGAAGGTGCCGGTGACGTGGCGGCCGAACGGCTGCTGTTCCTCGACGAGATGGTCGAACTCGAAGACCGACAGGCCGCAGGCCCGCAGGAGTTGCTGGACGTCCCAGGTGACGCCGGGCCGGTGCACGAGCGCCTGGCAGTCGGAGAGGCCCAGGCCGATGGCCCGGCCGACGCCGACGGGGTTGCGCTCGTACGGGAAGAAGCCGACCGGCTCCCCGCCCTCGTGCAGAACCGCCACCTGCGCGCCGCCGCGGTGGCGGCCGACGCCGTCCGCGAACTCCGGTGCCAGGAAAGGGTTCGCGTAGTCCGGCGACTCGTCCATCGCCTTGTGCCAGGCCTGGCGGAGCGTGGTACCGAGCTCCTCCGGTCTGTGGATCGTGATGTCCGCCTTGCCGGCGGATCGCATGGATCGCATGGGCGACCGTCCCCCCACATTTCCCCCACGACGCGTCGTCCGCGTCCTGCCTACGTCTCCCAAGGTACGACGAGACACGAACAGTTCGGCAGGGCTCAAACGTCGCGAAACAGTACGCACGCTGTCAAGGATGCCTGTGGCTACGGAAAAGTACGGATCGCCCTTCCCCGTACAACCGCTCCGGAATGCCGGTGAACACGTGCTTCCCGTACGGGGGTTGACAGCGAGCCCGCCCGCACGGCCCGCCCGTAGGCGGAGAACGCGGCCAGCTCGGGCGGCGGCTTCTGCGGGTTGGGGCGCCGAGGGCCTGGGGCTTCGACGGGGGCTCCCCTCGGCGGGCGCGGCGATGCGACGGCCGGCGTGGGGAGGCGGGGAGGCGGGGCGGTGTTCCCTCGACATGCGTGGCTCTGCGACCGATGGCCGGCGTAGGGAAAGGGAAGAGGACGGGACGCCCGGCACGGTTCTTGTCCGTCCGGGCGGGCGCCCCAACACCCCTCTCCCTTAAGCCGTTTGCACCTCCGGGATCTCCCCCCGCACCTGTCGGCCGAGTACCGCCAGCACCAGGGTCACCGCTACCGACGCCATGGCCGCCAAGGTCATCGCCGTTGCCGGTGAGGTGAGTTGGGCGACCGTGCCGGCGAGGGCCGCGCCGACGCCCTGCATGGTGAGCATGCCCGCGGAGCGGAGGCCGAGGGCGTGGCCTGCCAGTTCGTCGGGGGTGAGTTCCATCAGGCGTTCCTGGAGGACGAGGCTCGCGCCGTAGCCGACGGAGGCGACGCAGACCGCCATGGCGGCCCAGGGCATGCCCGGGTGGAGGGCGAAGAACAGGTACGGGGTGGCCAGGAGGAGGCGGAGGGGGATGTCCAGGCGGGTGCGCAGGGTGCGCGGGACGAAGCGGCCCAGGGTCAGGTCGCCCACGAACATGCCCAGTGCCGCGCTCGCGAACAGCGCGCCCGCGGACCCGGAGTCGTAGGAGACGTAGAGGGATTCGCAGCCGACGATCAGGCCGTTGGGGACCCACATGCCGAGGTAGGTGAGGCGGCGGGGGCGGGAGGACCACAGGAGGGCGTTCGTGCGCCAGGTCGCGGCGACCGACGGGCGGCCCGCCGCGCGGGGTGGGCGGGCGGTCAGTCCGAGGCGGAGGACCAGGGCCGTCGTCGCGTACAGCGCCGCCGCGAGGAGGAGACAGACGCGGGGAGAGAGCAGGGCCAGGAGGGCTCCGCCTGTCGCGAAGCCTGTTACCTGCATCAGGCCCGAGGCCATGTTGAAGACCGAACGGCCCAGCAGGTAGCCGTTCTTGGGCAGGATCTCGTTCAGCAGGCCGCCGCTCACCCCGCCGCCCAGGGAGGCGATCAGGCCCTGGAGGAACACGACGGCGAAGATCGCGCCGATCGGGAGGCCGGGGAGTGCCAGCAGGACCGTACAGACGGCGAAGGCGGTGTTGATGCCGGTCAGGGTGACCCGCGGGGGGAGGCGGTCGGCGCCCGAGAGGAAGAAGGTCGCGCCCAGCATCTGGGCGAGCTGCGGGCCGAACATGCTCACGGCCGACAGTAAGGGCGAGGCCGTCGCCCTGTAGACGAGGGTGGCGAGCGCCAGGCCGCTGATCGTGAGGGCCGCGTTCTGGGCGGCGAAGGAGAAGAAGAACGGGGTGTACTCGGGGGTGCGGAAGAGCTCGCGGTAGCTGCGCATGCGCGGAGTCTGCGGGGGGTGTGGGCGGGGTCCTATTCTTTCGCGCGGACGCGAAACACGGGGGTGGGCGGATGGGGTTGTGGCAGCTCAACGCGGACACCCTCGCGCGGAGCCGGTTCGTGCTGTCGTCGTTCGCGGAGACCTTCGCCGCGCTGAAACTGCTGCACGCGGGGGTGGGCGCGCACCCCGGTGAACAGGTGTGGCTGCGGGACCATCTGCCGGGCTACCGGGCGCTGTTGGCGGCCGACCCCGTCGCCGGGGCGCTGGTGCGGGCCGCGCTCGGGCGGTCCTGGATCGCCGACTTCTTCTGCCCGACCCAGACGGACCGGGAGTCGTTCGCCGAGACCGTCGCCCGGGTGCGGGAGACCCGGCCCGAGGACGCGCGGGACAACCTCCGCGTCTCGCTCGCCGGGCCGCTGCCCGCCGCCCTGGAACGCGACGATCTGCCCGAGCGGGCGGCCCGCCTCCTGGAGTACGTCTGGGAGGAGACCGTACGGCCGTACTGGGCGCGGCGCCGGCGGGTCCTGGAGGCCGATGTGGTCGCCCGGACCGCGCAGGTGAGCCAGGGCGGCTGGGCGGCCGTGCTGGACACGTTGTCGCCGGGGCGGACGCGGTGGCTCGGGGAGAGCCGGCTGCAGATCAATCTGCACGCGAATCCGCCGCGCGAGGTCTCCGGCGCGGAGCTGCTCCTCATGCCGGTCACGCCGAAGGGCGGGTGGGTGTCGTGGGAGGCGCCGGACCGGTACGCCATCGTCTACCCGTGCGCGGGCGTCCTCGCCGACCACGGCTCGCGCGCGGTGCCCGAGGGCCTGGGCGCGCTGCTGGGCCCCTCGCGGGCGGCCGTGCTGATGCTGCTCGGGTCACCGATGAGCACCAGCCAGCTGACCGCCGTGACCGGGCAGGCGCTGGGCTCGGTGGGACGGCATCTGCGGGTGCTGCTGGACGCGGGGCTGGTGGAGCGGCGGCGGGCGGGGCGGTCGGTGCTGTATTCGCGGACGGCGGCGGGGGAGGTCGTGGTGAAGGCGGCGGGGCTGTGAGTACGGGGGTGTGGGGGCCCGTAAGCACAGAGGCTCATGGGCCCGTGGGGGGAACGACATTTACCGGAGTTAGCATCCGGTTATGACGACTACAGAGAACACGGGTCCCCTCGGTGTCGAGATCGGGTCGCTCACGGGCGGCTCGGCGGACCTCTCGCAGTACACGGGCAAGGCCGTCCTCGTGGTGAACGTGGCCTCCAAGTGCGGGCTGACCCCCCAGTACACGGGCCTTGAGCGGCTCCAGGAGCGGTACGCGGCACAGGGCTTCACCGTGCTGGGCGTGCCCTGCAACCAGTTCCTCGGGCAGGAGCCCGGCAGCGCCGAGGAGATCGCCGAGTTCTGCTCGGCGACGTACGGCGTGACCTTCCCGCTGACCGAGAAGGTCGAGGTGAACGGGGACGGTCGGCACGAGCTGTACGACCGCCTCGTCGGCTTCGCGGACGGCGAGGGCCACACCGGTGACATCCGCTGGAACTTCGAGAAGTTCCTGATCGGCCGCGACGGCACGGTGCTCGCCCGCTTCTCCCCGCAGACCGAGCCGGAGTCGGCGGAGGTCGTGGCGGCGGTGGAGACGGCCGTCGCCTAGGACTGCCGTAGGCAGGTGTTGACCTTGCCCCTGGGGCAGGGCTGAGCGTCCTGGTCACCGGGCGGACAGAAACCGCCCGGTGACGGAGGATGGCTGAGGTGGACGACGACGACCTGCTGACCATCGGCGCGTTCGCGGCCCGGGCACGGCTTTCGGCCAAGGCGCTGCGGCTGTACGACCGGCTCGGGCTGCTGGCCCCGGCCCACGTCGACGAGGTCAGCGGCTACCGCTACTACCGCGCCGCCCAGGTCGAACGGGCCCGACTCGTGGCGCTGCTACGGCAGTTGGACATGCCGCTGGCCCGGATCGCCTCGGTGGTGGAGGCCGACGGGGCGGACGCCGCCGATCTCCTCGCCGCGTACTGGACGGACGTGGAGACCCGGGTCGCCGGGCAGCGCACGCTCGCCGAGTACCTCCGTGCACGCCTTTCGGGGAGGAGCTCCGAGATGTACGGAACGTTCGTGGTCGAGACGGTCGAGGTACCGGAACAGGTGCTGATCACCGAGACCCGGCACACCCTCGCGGACGAGTTGCCGGCCTGGATCGGCGCCTCCCTGGGGCGACTTGAGGTCGCGGCGAAGGAGTGCGGGGGCGTGAGCGCGGCGCCGTTCGTCGTCTACCACGCCGAGGTGTCGATGGAGAGCGACGGCCCGGCCGAGGCCTGCGTACCGGTCGCCGACGAGGCGGCTGCGCGGGCGTGGGCCGCACGGCAGGGACGGGCCCGGCAGACGGCGGTCCGGGTGGAACCGGCCCGGCGGCTGGCCTACGCCCGCATCACCAAGGCGCAGGTGGCCCATCCACAGATCCTGGCCGCGTTCGAGGCGGTGGAGCGGTGGGTGGCCGCGGAGGGGCTGCGGTACGCCGGGCCGTGCCGCGAGGTGTACTTCGCGGACTGGGAAGCGGCGGGGGCGGGGGATCCGGTGTGCGATGTGGCGTTTCCGGTGGAGTTCCCCGTGGAGTGAGGCACCGGCCGGCGTACGGCGCCGGGCACAAGCCGAGCCCCCTCGGCCAGGACGGCGGGCCAGTCGAGAGGGCTCTTCTTGAAATGCTTGTACTGCTTGCACCACTTGTACTACTTGCACTGCTTGTCGTGCATGAACTGCACTGTGCTGCTTATGGAGTTGTGAAAGGTGAACCAGCCGCATCAGTGAAGGTCGTGCGCCCCCCGCGCGACATCTGCCACGAAGGCGTTCCACGAGTCGGCGGGGAAGGCCAGCGTCGGACCCCCGTCGACCTTGGAGTCCCGTACGGCCATGGCCGCGAGAACCGGTGACTTGATCTCGACGCATGCGCCGTTCCCGGTGGAGTACGAGGACTTGGTCCACATGTCCGCGGCGCCCTGACGAATTGCCATTTTTGCTCCGGTTATTGCCAGTTGATGAGTGCTGTCACCGCGCGTCACGTCCGGCCACGAACCCTCCGGACGCACAACACGGTTTGCGCCAAAGCCTGTTACTCGATGGCGTGATCGACGCTACTCGCCAACATCGGCGCGCGAAGCGGCCATTCACTCGACCGGGTGGCATATACCCCTGGTGTCTTCCATCCCGCCGGGCGGAAGGTGTACTCTGCGGCACCTTCCGCCAACGGGGCCCCTCAGCGCGCGTATTCCTTCGCGATGTCCGCGATGAACTGACGGGACTGGTCCACGTTCAGGGCCTGCGCCCTCAAGTGCTCGTACATCACGCTGTACTTCTGGACGTCGTTCGCCTTCTCCAGGTACAGGTCGCTGGTGACGCCCTCGATGTAGACGACGCTGGAGTCCGCCGCGTCGGGGAACTCCAGGATCGCGTACTGCCCGTTGAGCCCGGGATGGGCGCCCATGTCGAACGGGATCACCTGCACGGTCACGTGCGGCAGTTGAGACTGCTCGACCAGATGCTCCAACTGGTCCCGCATCAGCGAGCGGTTGCCGACCACCCGGCGCACTGCGGACTCGTCCATCACCGTCCACAGCCGCAGCGGGTTCTCCGGGGCGGAGATCCGCTCCTGCCGGCGCAGCCGCACCTGGACCCGCTTGTCGATATCGGCCGAGGCGGTCTCGGGCAACGCCCCGGTGATCAGCGCCTCGGCGTACTGCCGGGTCTGCAACAGGCCGGGGACGACCTGGGGATCGTAGACGCGCAGGCTCGCCGCGTCCGTCTCCAGGCCGATGTAGACGCTGTACGGGATGTCGCCGAAGGAGTGCCACCAGCCTTGCTGGCGGGAGTCCTTGGCCATCTGCATGAGCGAGTCGACGATGCGGACGTCCTCGACCTCGTAGACCCCGCACAGGTCGCGGACGTCGCGCTGGCTGATGCTGCGCCGCCCGTTCTCCAGCCGGCTGATCTTCGACTGCGACACCAGCAACCGCTCGGCGACCTCTTCGGCCGTCATGCCCTTGAGCTCTCGGAGTCGACGCAACTCCTGGCCCAACCGGCGTCTCCTGACGGTGGGATTGACACTTGACGCCACGGGAACGTGCACCTCCGGCTGCATGCCTCTACTTGCCACTGCCTACTGCTGTGCCTACTGCTGTGCTTACCGCTGCTTGCTGCTCACTGCTTGCCACGCGCTTGCCACTTTGCGTATCTGCTGTTGAGCAGACTGCCACCAAGGTGGTTTCTACCGCTGGGAAACGGTGGATATGCGGCAGGTACGAGCCGGGTTCGGGTTGCCCGAGGCGTCCGCGAAGGCGGCCGTAGATGCGGCCGAGCGGGGTGGAGAGACGTTACGTCTACTCCACCCCGCTCGGACCAGCGGCTCCCGAACCGGGTCTTGGGGACTGCGGTGCGGCGTGTACTGCGGTCGTGCTGTGGTACCGGTCGTGCGGTGCCGGTCGAGCCGCTCCGCGGCGCCGGCGTGTGCCGTGGGACTGCGGCTCAGTGAGCCACGGCGCGCGCCATGGTGCCTCGGTGCGGCTGCATCGGAACACCACGAGCCGGTTCCGGTGGCCTTGATCCGGGCGCGGCCTGACGGCCGGCCGGGGCCGGGCTACGGCGTGGCTGTGCCGCCACTCCGTTCTGGACGTCCATCACGGCGTGCGCCACGAGTCCGCCCATGGGGTCGTGCCTGATCAGGTCCCGCAGCCGGGAGCGGGACGAGCGTCCCTCGTTACCCGGATACAGGTGTTTGCCGAGACCGACCGCGTGCGCCAGTGCGGCGAGCGCGGCTGTCCGCGGGTCCGGTGGCACACCGGTGCGGATCGCGGAATCGAGTCGGCCCTTGATCTCACGGCTGATCTCGTTGTCCGTCGCCTGATAGCGAGTCGTCGGCAGCACCCCGCACATCTGTCCCGCCACGGCATGCACCATGCCGCACCGCTCCAGATGCGAGAGGTAGGTCTGGCGAAGTCCCAGTCGGGGCCCGCCAATCCAGTTCACTGCACGTACCGGAGCGCCACGCCTTCGCAGCAACTCCAACGCGCAGTCCAAAGTCGGATCTCCGGTCGGCCGTGGTACCACCACGGCGATACGATCCCCGTCTGGGGCTATCCGTCCGGCCAGCGCCAGCTCCACTAGCTGTGCTCCGGCCAGACCGAGGTCGAGCGACTGCGGCTGTGCAGTGGTACCCGTGGCCGGGTCCAATGCCAGCAGTAGAAGCTCTTCCGGAAGAGTTCTGCGGCTCCTGCCCATCCATGCCTCCCCGCGTGGATGAATGACAGGGTGACCCCTCTCACATTGGTCTGTCGAGGGTGCGTGACCGCTTCGTGATGGAACCGGCAGGTATGTCGTTCTCGTCTACCGCAGGGGTTAAGCCCGCACACAGGACACTGGTACATGGTTCGGACAACGGTGTTGATGCGTCGTCCGGACTGCGGGTAAGAGGTTTTCCAGCTGACATCCAGCTGGCTTCCAGCTGATTTTGCGGCTGTTTTTGTAGCTAACTCGGTTATCTCGGTCGGTTCGGTTGACGCACGCGGCGCGTGCGGCGCATGGAGGAGGCATCGGTGGCGGGCGAGTCCCCCGACAGGTCGAAGAAGCGCGAGTCGTCGGCAGAACCGACGCCGGGGAGCGCGAGTCCGGTTCCTGAGGCGCGGGGTGAGCGCGATCCCCGGTTGGCGGTGGCCCGCGAGGACGCGACATCGTCGTCGTCCGCGGCTCAGCGCGGGGGCGTGGACACGGCGACGAAGATCTTCTCGATCCGGGAGTTGCGGTCGGAGGAGACCGAGGGGGCGGAGGCCCCTTCCGATTCCGAGGGTGCCGATACGCAGAACCCTTCCGCCAAGAGCGGGTCCGGCGGGCCGGGCGGGCCGGAGGGCGATGCGCGGCTGGCGGCGGCTGTGGCGGCGTGGGTGTCGTCGGGGTCGGCCGGGGAGAGGCCGACCGGTGACGAAGACCCCGAGGACCCTGAGGACCCCGAGGACGCCGTCGAGAAGTCGGCCGGGAGCGAGGCGGCTGACGGGGCTGAGGGCTCGGGGGACGTTGCTACGGCCGAGGGCCCCGAGGACGCGGAGACGCCCGCTGGAGGCCCGGAGACCGGGGACGCCGAGGATGCGGGGGACGTTTCCGTGGCCGACGCCTCCGAGGGCGCTGAGGCCGCTCAGGAAGCCGACGCGGGCGAGCGGGCCGGGGGTGCGGGTGCCGGGGTGACTGGTGACCCTGGGGACGCGGAGCCCGCCGGCGGTGACGAGGCGCGCGATTCGGCTGACGCCGGGGAGAGCGAGTCCGGCGGCGACGGTGACAGTGACGGTGACGTGACCGAGGGTGGGCGGGTCGCTGACGCTGCCGCCGAGAGCAACGCCGGCGCCGGCTCGGAGGACGACTCCGAGGCGGACAAGATGCCCGCGGCCGCGACGACCGGCAAGTCCGGTACGGATGCCGACGCGCGCCCGGAAACCACCGACACCGCCTCGGGCGAGACCGCCGATGCCGGGCCTGCTGAAGCCGAGGTAGACGAGGCCGACACCGCCCCGGAGCCCGCCGAGGGCAAGACGTCCCCCCGAGCAACCGGCGCGAAGCCCAACGGCCGCCCGGAGCCCGCCGAAGGCGACACGCCCTCCGACGCGAGCGGACCGAAGGCTGACGACCGCCCGAACTCGACCGAAGGCAAGGCCTCCACCGACGACCGCCCGAAGTCAGCCGAAGGCGACACGTCCTCCGACCCGACCGGTCCGAAGACCGACAGCCGCCCAGGGTCCGCCGAAGGCAAGGCTCCCACCGGCCCGACCGGTCCGAAGACCGACGACCGCCCGGAGCCCGCCGAAGGCAAGACGCCCACCGACGCAACCGCCCCGAAGACCGACAGCCGCCCGGAAGCCGCCGAAGGCGAAGGTGAACCCGCCCCCGATGCAGTAGCCGCCGAAGGCAAAACGGGCGCGGACCCCCGGACCACCGGCACCGGCACCGGCACCGGCACCAAAAACGCCGCCACTACCACCGCCGACGCCGCCGCCCCCACCGACGCCGCCCCCACCGACGCACAACCGCAAGCCGCCGACGACGAGAAGGCCCCCGCAGGGCCACCCGCACCCGACAACGAGACCCGCACGGGCGGTGCGGGTGGGAACATGAAGGCGGCCGAGGGCGAAGCCGAGGCCGAGGCCGTCGATCACCCCACCACCGTCTTCAAGGCCCTGCGCCCGCCCAAGCCCGCGGTGGACCAGCCGACCACCATGCTCAAGGCCCCCACCGCCCCGCAGCCCCCGAAGCCCCCCAAGACCCTCAAGGCCCCCGAGACCCCCGCCGAACGCACCAGCAGGTTCGTCGCCCTCAAGCCCCTCGACGAGCCCCGCAGGGACGCCACCCGCCCCGTCCCCCAGCTCGGCCCCGAGCACACCACCCAGCAACCGCTCCCCCCGAAGCCCCCGCTGGACCTCCTCGCCGAACTGACCAACACGCCCCCACCCCCGGAAACCCCGGTCCGCACAGCGATCCGCAGGGTCAAGATCTGGACCCCGCTGGTCATCCTCCTGGCGATCGTGTTTGCAGTAGTACAGGCCGTACGGCCACTCCCCACCCCCTCCCTCACCCTCACCGCCGACGACTCGTACACCTTCGACGGCGCCAAGGCGAACCTCCCGTGGCCCAGCGAGGGCCAGGGCTGGATGGACGTCAACGGCATCGGCACGATGGGCGACTTCGGCAAGCAGACCCCGGTCGCGATCGGGTCCGTGGCCAAGGCGATGACCGCGTACATCGTCCTCAAGGACCACCCGCTGAAGGCGGGCACGGAGGGCGAGAAGATCACCGTGGACGCGACCGCCGAGAAGGAGGGCGGCTACGACAAGGACGGCGAGTCCACGCTCAACACCGTGAAGGCCGGCGACATCCTCACGGAGAAGCAGGCGCTCTCGGCGATCATGATCCCCTCGGCGAACAACATCGCGCGCCTGCTTGCTCGTTGGGACGCGGGCTCCGAGGCGGCGTTCATCAAGAAGATGAACGACACCGCGAAGTCGCTGGGGATGACCAACACGACGTACACCGACGCGTCCGGTCTCAAGGAGACGACCGTCTCCTCCGCCGAGGACCAGGTGAAGCTGGGCAACCAACTGGTCAAGATCCAGGCGCTGATGGACATCACCAAGCTGCCGAGCTGGGTCGACCCGTCCGGTCACAAGTGGACCAACTACAACCGCCTGGTGCCGTACAACAACTCGCTCGGCATCAAGACCGGCACCACCACCGCGGCCGGCGGCAACCTGCTGTTCGCCGCCACCAAGGAGGTCGGCGGTGAGACGGCCGTCGTCGTCGGCGCGATCCTCGGCCAGCACACCGCGCCGATCATCGACACCGTCAACGCGGTCAGCAAGACGGCGATGCTCGCGGCGCAGGACGCGATGACCTCGGCGAAGATCCTGAAGAAGGGGACCGTGGTCGGGTACGTCGACGACCAACTCGGCGGTCACACCCCGGTCGTCGTCACCAAGGACGTCGCCGCGGTCGGCTGGGCGGGCCTGAAGGTGAAGCTGTCCTTCGCCGCCGACGCCGTACCGCACACCGCGAAGGCCGGCACCAAGGTGGGCACGCTCACCGTGGGCGACGGTTCGAGCGGTGCCGTCAAGGTGCCGGTCGCCCTCCAGAAGGACCTCGCCGAACCGGCCTTGACGTCCAAGCTGACCCGCCTCGGCTGACCCACGAGGCGCCGCACGTCACCGCGCACGTCACCGCGTCCCGTCGGCGGGCCCCCACCCGGGAGCCCGTCGGCGGGGTGCGTGCTAGCGTCGCGAATCGGGGCACGTCGCCGGTCGAGCGGGACGCGGCGTCGAACAGGCCGGGAACGGGACAGGACGCGGCCGAGAACGGAAGACGGGACACGGGGAGTGCCTTCAGGTGGCCACAGCGGAGCCGACACGTGCCGACGATGCCGATCCGGGCCCGGTAACCGGCCCGCGAATACGCGTACCCGCGCACACCGCGACAGACAGGACGGATGACGCGGCGGCGGCCGGCGCCCAGCACACGGACGACGGCGGGACCCGTGAGAACAGCACGCGCCTGACGCGGTTCGTCGACCGTCTCCGCGCCCCCTTCCTCGCTCACCCGGTGATCGGCTTCACGCTCCTCTCCGGTGTCCTCCACGTCGTCTGGTTCTTCACGTTCGCGAACAGTGGCGGCGACCTCGCGGCACAGGACGCCTGGGCCGAGTTCGTCGGCCGCCACCCGGACTCGGCGTACAACCTCGCCTGGTATGGCGGCATGCACCCGGTGTCGTACAGCGTGGTCTCGCCGTATCTGATGTCGGTGCTCGGTGTCCGTACGACGATGATGATCGCCGGGACGATCTCGGCGGGCCTGCTCACCATGATCCTGATCCGCAGCCGTTCGGTGAGGAACCCGCTGTGGGCCTCGCTCGCGGGTGTCTTCGCGCTGCTGTGCAACGCGGCGTCGGGCCGGGTGACGTACGGCCTGGGCCTGGTGTTCGGGCTCGGCGCGGTGGCCGTGGTGTTCTGCTGGCCGTACCGCTGGCGCTACAAACGCTGGGCGAAGGCCCTGTGCGCGGCCCCGCTGGCCGCGCTCGCGACCATGTCGTCGCCGGTGGCCGGACTGTTCGTGGGGCTGGTCGCCGTAGCCCTGTTCCTGCAGAAGCGACGCCCGGGTGCATGGGCCCTCGGCCTCGCGCCCGCGGCCGTAGTAGCCGTATCCGCCTGGCTGTTCCCGTTCTCCGGTACGCAGCCGATGCTGTTCGGCTCGATGATCCTGCCGCTCGCGTCCGGGGTGATCGTCTACTTCATGGTGCCGCGCGAGTGGAAGACCGTACGGATCACGGCGGCCGTGTACAGCATCGGCGTCATCCTCGTCTGGCTGGTCAGTTCGCAGATCGGCTCGAACATCAGCCGGCTGGCGATGCTGTTCGCCGGGGTGGCCCTGATCGCCGCACTGCCCTTCGCGGTGCCGCGCTCGCGCAAGTGGTACGCGATCGCGCTGGCCTTCGTCGGCTTCAACGGCTGGATCGGCTTCAAGTCGGTCGACGACGTCATCAACACCGCCCCGGCCGCGTCCTGGTCGCACGAACTCGCCCCGCTCGTCAACGAATTGCAGACGGTCGGCGCCGAGCGCGGCCGGGTCGAGGTCGTCCCGGCCGCGTCCCACATCGAGGCCTCCGCGCTCGCGCCCTACGTCAACCTGGCCCGCGGCTGGAACCGCCAGGCCGACATGGAGCGCAACCCCCTCTTCTACGACGACACCCTCAACTCGGCGAACTACCACGAGTGGCTCCAGCGCTGGGCCGTCCACTACGTCGTGCTGCCGAAGGACAAGCTGGACGGCGACGGCGGCGAGCGCGAACGGGCCCTGGTTCAGCGCGGGATGCCGTATCTGAAGCAGGTCTGGGGCGACACGAACTGGCAGCTTTTCCAGGTCACCGACCCGACGCCGCTCGCCGAGCCGAACTCGGTCGTGGACCGGGCGGAGCAGGGCGAGTTGACCATCGAGGTGAAGAAGAAGGGGCGGATCCTCATCCGCATCCCGTACTCGCCGTGGCTGAGCATCGTCGACGCGAAGGGCAAGAGCCTCAAGCCCCCGCAGGAGACCGACGCGTCCAAGCACCGTGCCGAGGGCACGGCGAAGACGTTCGACAACCTCAACGGCTGCCTGATGGAGACGGAGGAGGACTCCAAGGGCGACAAGTGGACGATGTTGCTGGCGCCGAAGACGGGGACGTATCGCCTGGCGGCGCCGTACCAGTTGCCCCGGGGCACTCCCTGCCCCGACGAGCTGAAGTAGTCAGCGGAGCCGGTCCACGTACCTGTCCGTACCTGGCACCGTGGGGATGAACGGTGCCACCAATTCCACGCGCCCCAGGCCGGATTCGGCCACCGGCGTCTCAAGATCCGCGAAGTACTCCGCCCAGCACTCCCGCGGATCCGCCTCCAGGAACCACAGCAACGTGAGCCGGGTGTCGACCCCCTCGACCTGCTTGACGTAGGTCATGCGGTCGCCCGGCAGCGGGGTCGGCCGGAAGACGGTCACCATGGCGGCCGGTGACCCGGCGAGCCGCTTGGGCAGCTGCCGGGAGCGGAGCCACTCCAGCAACTCGGCGCGCTGCTCGGCCGATTCGCTGTCGACGACCTCCAACACCAGCCCGGCGTAAGGGTGGTCGAGGGCGTGGAAGTCCCGCGGGCCCGCCGCGCCGTCCCGGTACACGGTCGCCTCGTGGTCCTGGAACGCGGTGAACACGTGCGTACGGTCCTGGTACACCCGCCCATCCCGATTGAGCCGTTTGTTGATGCCGACGGTCCACTTCATGTGGTCGTCGTAGCGGCCCTCGGTGACCCAGTACGTGGAGAGGTAGCAGCCGGCGGTGACGGGCTCGGCGATCGCCGACTTCTCGGGCCGGCGCAGGAGTTGGAGGTCGCGGGTGGCGACCCAGCGGCGGCCCGAGTACATCCAGGGCATGGCCATCGCACCCGCGTAGTAGTGGTCGTCCTCGTACCAGCGGTTGTAGGCGTACTCGTGGCCGGGATGCGGTTCGACCATGGTGATCAGCGCATGCCCCGGCCGGACTCCGTACGGTCCTACGGCGGCCAGTTCGGCGTACACGTCGCTCCGGGTTTCCTCGCTCACGTCGCTCCCCTTCCGTCCTCCGCCGGTCGCCCATACTCTGACGCCCCGTCAGATAAACCGCCAGACCCCGGGAGGGATCGGATGTCGCTGCTCGCGGGCAAGACCGTCGTCGTCTCGGGGGTCGGGGCCGGACTCGGCCACCAGGTCGCCGCCGCCGTCGTACGGGACGGGGGGAACGCCGTGCTCGGTGCGCGCACGGAGGCGAATCTCGCCAAGTCGGCCGCCGAGATCGATCCGGACGGCGCGCACACGGCGTACCGGGCGACGGACATCACGGACGAGGGGCAGTGCGAGGCGCTCGTGGCGGTGGCGCGGGAGCGGTTCGGGCGGGTCGACGCGGTGGTCCAAGTCGCCGCGTGGGACAGCTACTTCGGCGGGGTCGAGGACGCGGACTTCGCGACCTGGCAGTCGGTGATCGACGTGAACCTGCTGGGGACGCTGAAGATGACGCGGGCCTGCCTGCCGGCGCTGAAGGAGGTGGGCGGCGGCTCGGTGGTGTTCATCGGGACACAGTCGGCCGTAGCCGCCCCGTCCCAGGTGCGGCAGGCGGCGTACGCGGCGTCGAAGGGGGCGCTGACGAGCGCGATGTACTCGCTGGCACGGGAGTTGGGGCCGTACCGGATCCGGGTGAACACCGTGCTGCCGGGGTGGATGTGGGGGCCGCCGGTGGAGGCGTACGTGCAGTTCACCGCGCACACGGAGAAGGTGCCGGAGGCGGAGGTGCTGAAGCGGCTGGCCGACCGGATGGCGCTGCCCGAGCTGGCGACGGACGGGGATGTGGCGGACGCGGCGGTGTTCCTGGCGTCGGAACGGGCGCGGGCGATCACGGGACAGTCGTTGCTGGTCAACGCCGGTGAGCTGATGCGATGAGTTCACATAGCTGAACGCGGAACATCAATCCGAACGATTTTACTCCCCCTTGACCGTGCGCTTACTTGTCGTGCTCACGCGCGACCGCCCACGATGAGCCCCGGGCTGAACCGGCTCAATCGTGGGAGGGCGCATATGAACGGGCTCGACTGGGCCGTGCTCATCGGCTATTTCGGCGTGATGGTGGCGATCGGTGTGTGGTCGCACAAACGCGTCGACAACGTGAGCGACTTCTTCACGGCCGGCGGGAAGATGCCGTGGTGGCTGTCCGGCATCTCGCACCACATGTCGGGCTACAGCGCGGTGATGTTCACCGGCTACGCGGGCATCGCCTACACGTACGGCGTCACGTCCTTCATCACCTGGTCGTTCCCGATCGCGCTGGGCATCGCCATCGGCTCCAAGCTGTTCGCGCCGCGCATCAACCGGCTGCGCTCACGGCTCCACGTGGCGTCGCCTCTCGAATACCTGAAGAACCGCTACAACCTGAAGACCCAACAGGCGCTCGCCTGGTCCGGGATGCTGCTGAAGATCGTGGACGTGGCGGCCAAGTGGGCGGCGATCGCGACCCTGTTGTCGGTGTTCACAGGTGTGTCCCTGAACCAGGGCATCCTCATCACCGGTGCGATCACGGCGGTCTACTGCACGATCGGCGGCCTGTGGGCGGACGCGCTGACCGAACTCGGCCAGTTCATCATCCAGTTGCTGGCCGGCGTCTCCATGTTCGTGGCCGTCGTACTGAAGTTGCACGACAAGGGCATCGGCTTCCTCGGTGCCTGGGACGAACCCGCGCTCCAGGGCCACGGCAAACCGCTCGTCGGCCCCTACGGCACGGTCTTCCTCCTCGCGTTCCTCTTCATCAAGCTCTTCGAGTACAACGGCGGCATGCTCAACCAGGCCCAGCGCTACATGGCCACCAAGAGCCCCCACGAGGCCGAGCGTTCGGCCCGGCTGTCGGCGGCGCTGTGGCTGATCTGGCCGACGGTCCTCTTCTTCCCCATGTGGATGTCCCCGCTCCTGGTCCACGCGCAGAAGCCGGACGGCTCCGACTCCTACGGCCTGATGACGGAACAGCTGCTGCCACACGGCCTGTTGGGCCTGGTGGTCGTCGGCTTCTTCTCGCACACGATGGCGATGTGCTCCTCCGACGCGAACGCGATCGCGGCCGTCTTCACGCGGGACGTGGCACCGGTGGTCTCCGCCAAAGCCCGCGCGTGGGACGACCGTTCGGGCCTCATCGCGGCCCGGGTGACGACGGTCGTCTTCCTCGGCCTGTCGATGTCGGTGGCGACACAGATCAACTCGCCCACGTTCAAGGACATCATCACGGTCGTCATCAAGTGGGTCGCCGGCCTGATGGGCCCGATCGCGATCCCCATGATGCTGGGCCTGCTCCGCCCGTTCCGCAAGTCCGGTCCTACGGCGGCGCTGACGAGCTGGGCGGCCGGCCTGTTCGCCTTCTGGCTGGTCAACTACCCGATCAACTGGGAGGTGGACGGCGGGGTCCCGCTCCAGTACCAGGTGTCGATCCCGCTCGCGGTCTCCCTGGTCCTCTACATCCTCATCGGCTACGTGAAGCCCGAGGACACCCCGGAACGGGACGCGCTGATCGAGAAGATCAACGGCGGTGGGGACGACGACGGCGAGGCGGCGGCCGTGGCGGTACCGGCGCAGGCGGGTACGCAGGCGAGCGCGGGCGACGACGTGGTGGGCAGCCAGTCGTAGCTACGGCTACGCGCCTCTTACGCGCCTCTGGGGTATCTGGCGATCCACCCCGGGGCGGACCCGGCGGGCCCGTGCAACGCGGGCCCCTGGGTCATCTCCACCGCGAAGTCGTCGGCCAGCACAAGCAAGGTGGGACGGCCCTCCAGCTCGGCCAGCCAGGCCGGCGGGAGGGCCGTCTCGCCGTGCAACGCCCCGAGCAGACCACCGGTGAGCGCCCCCGCAGTACCGGAGGGCCCACCGTGATTCACGGCCAGACACAGCCCATGCCGTACGTCCTCGCCGACCAGCGCGCAGTAAACGGCCCCCGCGAGCAACCCGTCCGCGTTCCCCTCCCCCACGAGTTCCTCGACCCGCGCGGAGGTGGGCAGCCCCTGCCGTACGGCGCCGAGGGCGCGCTGGAGTGCGACGGAGACGGGCTGATGCCCGGGTCTGGCGGCAAGCAGGCCGAGCGCCCGTTGCACGGCGGCGTCGAGACTCTCCCCGCGGGCGAGTCCGTGCACGATGACGGCGTAAGCACCGGCGGACAGATACCCGACGGGATGCCCATGGGTCTGAGCGGCACACTCCACGGCGAGCTGCATCACGAGCTGAGGCTCCCACCCCACGAGCAACCCAAAAGGCGCGGAACGAGCGGCGGCTTCCCCGCCCACCTCGCCAGGATTCTTGGGCGCGTCGAGCGTCCCCATCCGCTCATCCCCAAACCCCAACAAACAGGCCCGAGTTGGATCGCGCCGCGCATAAAGCCACTCCTCGCGCGCAAGCCACCCATCATCCTTACGACGCTCATCGGGCCCCCAGTCATGCTGGGTCGCGGCCCACCGCAAATAGGCCCGATGCAGATCGGTAGGCGGATGCCAGGCCCCGGTATCGCGCCGCACCTGAGCGCGGATCAGCCCATCGACGGTAAACAGACTGAGCTGCGTGAGATGAGTGACGGCCCCCCGCCGCCCATACCCGAAGACGAGATCCACGACGCCCTCAGCACCGTAGGCCTCCCGGATCTCATCCCCCGCCAACAGATCCACAGGCGCACCGAGCGCGTCCCCCACGGCGGCCCCGAGCAACGTCCCCCGCACCCGACTCCGAAAATCCTGCTGCTCCACCCGACCCCAGACGGCCGCGGTCGCCGTACTCACCAAGGCCTCCTCGGAGCTCCGTCGTACGTACGAGTCAGTTCAGCACTGTAATCGAACGGGGACGGTGGGTTGAGGGGGTGGAGAGGGGTGGATCGGTACACGGGGTTGGGCCACTCGCTTCTCGGCCGGGGTAAGGGTGGCGCGCCGCCGTCTCGCCGGCACGCCACCTCGGCTCAGCGGCCAACCCCCGGTGGGTAGTGGGTACTTTCTGGAAGCCGGGGGTAAGTCTAACCACCGTAACGACCTTTGACTGGTTAGAAATGACCCCGGCTTCCAAGGAGAGGAAGGGGGCCCGGGCGGGGAGGCGGGTCGGAGAAATGTGACACTTCCCCCCAGGACTGTCACATTTCTGCGGACCGGGTGCCCCAGGGAGAGGCGCTCCTGTCCGTCGCGTCAGTCCCCACCCACTCACCGTTGGCCGCTAAGCCCGCCCGGCGTGCCGGCGAGACGCGAACGCGCCTCCCTCACACCGGCCGACAACGCAGTACAGGTAGGGGGATGCGTACCTGGCCACCCATCCCTCGGGGCCGCCCGCTCGCTTCTCAGACGGGCTGGAGTGCACCGAGTCAAGGGTGGAGCGAAGCGGAATCGCCGCAGGCGACGCGACCGCAGGGAGCGCCCTTTACTCGGGGCGCGGAAGCCCGACACTGGCCAAGAAGCGGGCGGCCCAACGTCCACATCACGACTCAGGCCCACAGCGCTCCCCCCGGGTCCCGAGACAGCACACGAGGAAGAAACCGGTCATGACCACCCCCACGTACGGGCTGCTCATGCTCATGGTGTTGTTCGGGACCGGGTTCATCGCGGTCGGCGGTGAGTGGTTCTCAATGTGGCAGTCGAAGGACTGGAACGGGCTGGAGGCGGCGACCCGGGTGTTCCTGCTGAGCGGGGTCGTGCTGCTCGTCGCGCAACTCCCGGCCAGGAGTTCCGCTACTTGACCACGATCACCTTCGTGCTCGTCGTCCCGAATGCCCACAGTGCCGCGCCGTCCGCCTTGCCCATACGGACGCCGCCCGTCTCCTTGCCCACCGCCGGCGGGGGCGAGGAGCCGTCCACCGCGTTGGAGAAGGCGATGTTGAGGCCGGACTTGGTGGCGAAGTAGACGATGTTCTCGATCTGGACGCCGTCGGAGCCCGTCGTGGCGTCCTTGCGGACCGACACGGTGTATTTGCCGGGGTCGGGGCTCACCGTCCCCGGCCAGACCGCGAACGTACGGCCCGCCTTGTCGCTCGCGTCGACCAGCCAGACCCGTTTCTGGCCGACGGCGTAGACGATGCGCCGCCCGGTACCGGAGGAGGCCGGTACCGCGGCGGCGGCCGTCGCGTGCGGCTTCGGGGACGTGGACGCGTGCGCGGACGCCGACGCGCTCGGGCGGGCGGCGGACGCCTTCGGGTGCGGGCCCTTGTTGGCCTGGACGGCCAGGACCGTGACCGCGGCGATCGCTCCCACCGTCAGACCGGTCACCCAGACCTTGGAGGCAGGCACGGGCACGCATCTCCTCAGCTACTCACAGCCCCCACATCCCGATCGAACAGGGGTCGGATCATCGTACCGGCCCCCGTCCGACCCTCCTCCCGCTCAGTCGAGCACCGGCAGCAGCTCCGGCAGATGCCCGTCCGACACCGCCGCCGTCCGCTGCCGCTCCTCCGGCACCTCGCCGTACAGCGTCGTCCGCGGCCTCGCCGGCCGACCCGCCAGTTCCGCTACGGCGACCAGGTCCCGCACCGACTTGTACGAGCCGTACGACGAACCCGCCATCCGCGAGATCGTCTCCTCCATCAACGTGCCGCCGAGGTCGTTCGCCCCGGAACGCAGCATCTCCGCCGCGCCCTCCGAGCCCAACTTCACCCAGCTCGTCTGGATGTTGGGGATGTGGGGGTGGAGGAGCAGCCTCGCCATGGCCACCACCGCCCTGTTGTCCCGCATCGTCGGGCCCGGGCGAGCGATCCCCGCCAAGTACACCGGCGCGTTGGTGTGGATGAACGGCAGCGTCACGAACTCCGTGAAACCTCCTGTGCGTTGCTGGATGGACGCCAGGGTCCGCAGGTGGCCCAGCCAGTGTCTCGGCTGGTCCACGTGGCCGTACATCATCGTCGACGACGAACGGATGCCCAACTCATGTGCCGTCGTGACCACTTCGATCCACGTCGCCGTCGGCAGCTTGCCCTTCGTCAGGACCCAGCGGACCTCGTCGTCGAGGATCTCCGCCGCCGTGCCGGGGATGGTGTCGAGGCCCGCCTCCTTCGCCGCCGTCAGCCACTCGCGGATGGAGAGGCCCGTGCGCGTCGCGCCGTTCACCACCTCCATGGGGGAGAACGCGTGGACGTGCATGCCGGGGACGCGTTCCTTGACCGCCTTCGCGATGTCGAAGTACGCCGTGCCGGGCAGGTCGGGGTGGATACCGCCCTGCATGCAGACCTCAACCGCCCCGACTTCCCAGGCCTGTTGGGCCCGGTCCGCCACCTGGTCCAGGGAGAGGGTGTACGCGTCCGCGTCCGTACGGCGCTGCGCGAAGGCACAGAAGCGGCAGCCCGTGTAGCAGACGTTGGTGAAGTTGATGTTCCGCGTGACGATGTACGTCACCTCGTCGCCGACCACCGACTTCCGCACGTCGTCCGCGATCCGCGTCAGCGCGTCCAGCGCCGGGCCGTCCGCGTGCAGCAGCGCGAGGGCCTCGGCGTCGGTGAGCTTCGTCGGGTCGTCGGCCGCCGTGGCGAGGGCCTGTCGTACGTCCGTGTCGATGCGCTCGGGGACCATGCCGGGTGCCGCCGCCTCGCGCAGGGCGCCCCAGTCGCCGTAGACCTCGTCGAAGTCGTCACGGCGGTCGGACGTACGGCCCTCCGTGTCGATCGACACATGCAGATCCGTACGGCCGGACGACACGAAGGCCTCTTCCGGCTCCTGCCACGCGTGGCCCTCGACCACCGCGTCCTCACGGGCGAGTCCCGTCTCCGGGTCCGCCAGTGCCCGTACGTGCGGCAGCAGGCGCGGGTCCAGCCAGGGTTCGCCGCGGCCCACGAACTCCGGGTAGACGCAGAGGCGTTCACGGAGTTCGAAGCCCGCTTCCGCCGACTGTTCGCGCAGCAACTCGATCTGGGGCCAAGGGCGTTCGGGGTTCACGTGGTCGATGGTGAGCGGCGAGACTCCGCCCCAGTCGTCGATGCCCGCGCCGATCAGGCGCTTGTACTCCGAGTCGACGAGGTTGGGCGGGGCCTGGAGGCAGGCCGACGGGCCCATGATGTGCCGGGCCACCGCGACCGTCGCCACCAGCTCGTCCAGTTCCGCGTCCGGCATGCCGCGCATCGCCGTGTCCGGCTTGGCGCGGAAGTTCTGGATGATCAGTTCCTGGATGCCGTGGTAGGAGCGGGAGACCTTGCGGAGCGCGAACAGGGAGTCCGCGCGCTCCTCGTACGTCTCGCCGATGCCGATCAGGATGCCGGACGTGAAGGGGACCGACGAACGGCCCGCGTCCTCCAACACCCGTAGGCGTACGGCCGGTTCCTTGTCCGGGGAGCCGTAGTGCGGGCCGCCGGGCTCGGACCACAGGCGGGTCGCGGTCGTCTCCAGCATCATGCCCATGGAGGGGGCGACCGGCTTCAGGCGCTGGAAGTCCGTCCAGGTCATCACCCCGGGGTTGAGGTGCGGGAGCAGGCCCGTCTCCTCCAGGATGCGGATGGAGATGGCGCGGACGTACGCGATCGTGTCGTCGTAGCCGTGCGCGTCGAGCCACTCGCGCGCCTCCGGCCAGCGGTCCTCGGGCTTGTCGCCGAGGGTGATCAGGGCTTCCTTGCAGCCGAGTTCGGCGCCTCGGCGGGCGATGTCGAGGACCTCGTCGGGGGACATGAACATCCCGTGGCCGGCCCGGCGGAGCTTGCCGGGGACGGTGACGAAGGTGCAGTAGTGGCACTTGTCGCGGCAGAGGCGGGTGAGGGGGATGAAGACGCTCTTCGAGTACGTGATCACGCCGGGCCGGCCGGCCGTCCGCAGGCCCGCGTCGCGCACCCGGGCGGCGGACGCGGTGAGGTCGTCGAGGGCCTCGCCGCGCGCCTGGAGCAGCACCGCCGCTTCCGTGACGTCGAGGGCCACGCCGTCACGGGCGCGTTTGAGGGCGCGACGCATGGAGTTCTCGGTCGGGCCGGTTCCGGAGCTCGCGGGAGTCGTCATCCTTCGAGCATACGATCGGCCTGATCAGGCCAAAGAGGGGCGCCCGATTCATCCCGCCGCGGAGTTCGTTACACGGTGTAACGGGCCGCGGCGGCGCGTTCTCCCGCCGGATCCGCCGTCGTTCTCCGGACAGGTGTCGATTTCCTTCCCTTGCACGGGAGTTCACAGCCGACTACCAGAGTCGTAGCAGTCCTGCGAGTCACCCCTGCACGATCCCTGTCACTCACGACACCCCGGGAGCAGCGGCATGTGCGACGACGATCACGGAAACGGCCTGAACCGACGTGCGCTGATCGTGACGGGCGCCACCGCCGCGCTTACGTTGGGGAGCGTGACCTTCGCGAGCGGTGCGGCGACCCCGGCAAGTGGTGCCCAGGAGACGCGGACGGTTCGGGGCACGCTCCCGACCGGTTCGCCCGACTATGTGTACGTGCCCGTCGAGGTCCCCACGGGAGTCGCCGAGATCAAGGTGGCCTACACGTACGACAGACCGTCCGTCCCGGCCGGCACCCAGGGCAACGCCCTCGACATCGGCATCTTCGACCAGCACGGCACCGACCTGGGCGGCAGGGGTTTCCGGGGCTGGTCGGGCGGGGCCCGCACGGAGTTCTTCATCCGGGTGGACGACGCGACGCCCGGCTACCTCCCCGGCCCGGTGCGCGCCGGCACCTGGCACGTCGCGCTGGGCCCGTACACCGTCTCCCCGCAAGGGCTGTCGTACGAGCTCACGATCACGCTCACCTACGGCGAACCCGGCGTCGCGCCGCGGCCGGTGTACCCGCCGGAGCGGGCGAAGGGGCGCGGGCGGGCCTGGTACCGGGGTGACTGCCACCTGCACTCCTGGTACTCCGACGGGCGCCGCACCCCGGCCGAGATCGCGGCGCTGGCGCGGGCGGCGGGCCTGGACTTCATCAACTCGTCGGACCACAACACCCAGTCCTCGCACCCCCATTGGGCCTCGGAGGCGGGCGACGACCTGCTCATCATGCTCGGCGAGGAGGTCACGACCCGTAACGGTCACGTCGTCGCCCTCGGCACCGAACCCGGCACCTTCATCGACTGGCGCTACCGGGCGCGCGACAACCGCTTCGGAAAGTTCGCCCGCGAGATCCGGCGGGCCGGCGGTCTGGTCGTCCCCGCCCATCCGTACGCCACCTGCATCGGCTGCGCCTGGAAGTTCGGCTTCGGCGAGGCGGACGCCGTCGAGGTGTGGAACGGCCCCTACACGCCGGACGACGAGATCGCCCTGGCCTCCTGGGACGCGACCCTCGTGGCATCCGTACGGGAGAACCGGGAGTGGCTCCCGGCGATGGGCAACAGCGACGCCCACCGCGACCCCGACGCGGTCGGCCTGCCCCAAACCGTCGTCCTGGCCGACGACTTGACGCGGGAGGCGATCCAGGACGGCCTCCGCGCGGGGCGTTCGTACGTCTCCGAGTCCAAGAACCTCTCCCTCACCTTCACCGCGTCCGGCGGCCGGGCCCAACACGCGGGAATCGGCGAGCGGTTGAGGGTGGATGCGGACACCCCGGTCACGCTACGGCTGGAAGCCACCGGCGCCCCGCGCTGCACCGTCCGCCTCGTGACCGACCAGGGGGTGCTGTTCACCGGCGATCCGCTGCCGGTGGGCGGTGCGGGGGTGGTCGAGTGGGGTACGACTGCGGCCTACGCGGCGTACGTACGGGCCGAGTTGAGGCACGAGACGGCGGCGGGGGCGGTACCGGGGGCGCTGGCGGCGTTCACCAATCCGATCTTCCTGGGCGAGGCCAAGCGGTGAACCAGGCCCTGCCGTCAGTCACTCAGGTCGACGACAACGGCCGCGTGGTCGGTCGGCCACACCCCGTCGACCGGCCCGTCCCCGGCCCGCCGCACGCCCCGCACATGCCCGGGCCCGTCCTTCCCGGTCGGTTCGACGAAGACGTAGTCGACGCGCACGCTGGGCCCGAACGTGCCCGCCACGTAGGGATTCGCGAGGTCCCAGGTAGCTGAGGGAGCCCCCGGGTCCGCGAAGTCCCAGGCGTCGATGAGGACTTGACCGCCCACGGCCGGCGCGGTCCGGTACCCCCCGAAGAGCCGCACCTCGTCCGAGTCCGGCCAGGCGTTGAAGTCACCGGTGACGACGGCCGGGAAGGGCCCGTCGCCACGGTGGGCAGCGACGAACTCCGCGAGGGCGGTGACCTGTTGGCACCGTACGGCCGAGGCGTCGGTGGCGGAGGAGAGGTGGGCGGTGAAGAAGGGGACGCGGTACCCCGGCGCGTCCAGCCCCGCGTAGAGCGCGAGCCGACCGCCGTCACCATCCCCGGGCGGCAACGGCAGCACGGCCCGCTCGGCGACGGGCCAACGACTGAGGACGGCGTTGCCGATCCCGACGGTGGGATCGCCGAGTCGCCGCTGCCAGAACCCGGGGTCGTGGGAGGCTCCCCAGGTCCAGTGCATCCCGAGTTCCGAGGCGAGCCACGCGGCGAGGTTCACACCTTCGGCATCCCACACCTCCTGCAACCCGACGACATCGGGATCGAGCTCCCGCAACACGGCGAGAATCGCCTTCTGCCGGGCCTCCCAGGGCCCGTACCGCCACCACAGGTTCCATGTCACCACGCGCACGAGATCATTGAAGTCCACGCCCCGTCCGAGCAACAGGAGATCCGGGAAAGATGCCGACACCGAACCCCGAGGCCAAGTACCGCACCATCAGCCGGATCCAGCGCGTGCTGAACTCGGTCACCCGCCGCCTCCCCACCCAGACCGTCCTGGAGACCACCGGCCGCGTCTCCGGCCAACCGCGCCGCACCCCGCTCGGCGGCCGCCGCGTCGGCGACACGTTCTGGCTGGTGTCGGAGTTCGGCGAGCTCTCCCAGTACGTCCGCAACATCAAGGCGAACCCGAAGGTCCGGGTCCGCGTCATGGGCCGCTGGCACACCGGCACGGCCCACCTCCTCCCCGACGACGATCCTCAGGCCCGCCTGCGCACCCTGCCCCGCTTCAACAGCGCGGCGGTGAAGGCGATGGGGTCGAGCCTGCTGACGGTGCGGGTGGATCTGGACAAGTGACAGTGGGCGGGGGACGCGGCCCGGCGGACGGGGGGCTCGGCATCACCCCGGCCACACGATCGCCTGCACCTCGCTGTACGCGTGCAGCGCGTACGAGCCGACGTCCCGGCCGACCCCGCTCTTCTTGAACCCCCCGAACGGCGCCTCCATGTTGCGCCCCACGGTGTTGACCCCGACCCCGCCGGCGCGCAGCAGCCGGGCGACGCGGAAGGCGCGGGCCACGTCCCCCGACCAGACGTAGTCGATGAGGCCGTAGTCGCTGTCGTTGGCGAGGGTGATTCCCTCCTCCTCGTCGTCGAAGGGGACGACCACGACGACCGGGCCGAAGATCTCCTCGCGGACGACCCGCATCTCGGGGCCGCAGTCGGCGAGGACGGTGGGGGCGACGAGGAACCCCGGTCTGTCGGCGGGGCGTTCGCCGCCCGCGACGACCACCGCGCCCTCCTTCCGGCCCAGTTCGACGTACGACTCGACGCGCTCCCGGTGTGCCGCCGAGATCACCGGCCCGACGACCGTGTCCGGCGAGCGCGGATCGCCGACCTTCAACGCCCGCGCATAACCGGCCAGTTGCTCCACGACCCGCTCGTACACACCCCGCTGCGCCAGCACCCGCGTGGGCGCCGTACAGATCTGCCCGCTGTAGAAGGAGAACGTCGTACCGATCCCGGACACGGCGGCCGACACATCCGCGTCGTCGAAGACGACCGCCGCGCCCTTCCCGCCCAGCTCCATCAACTGCCGCTTCATGCCCCGCCCGCACACCTCGGCGATCCGCTGCCCGACGGCCGTGGAACCGGTGAAGCTGACCATGTCGACGTCATCGGACTCGACCGCGGCCTCGCCCACCTCCACCGACTGCCCGTTGACGACGTTCACGACCCCGCGCGGCACCCCGGCCGCCTCCAGCGCCTCGGCCATCCGGTAGACGGACAGCGGGTCCTGCGGCGCCGGTTTCACGACCACCGTGTTGCCCATGGCGAGGGCGGGGGCGATCTTCCCGGCGGGGTTCGCCCAGGGGTTGTTGTACGACGTGATGCACGTGACGACACCGACCGGCTGCCGCACGGCGATCGCGCCCATGACAGCCGCCCGCCCGAACGGCCCCGCCTCGTTGACCTGCGGCGCGATCGCCCACTCGGCCGGCTCCACGGTCGCGTACCGCCGGAACCGGGCCGCCGCGACGCCCACTTGCATGCCCCGCGCGGTCCCGGTCGTGGCGCCGGTCTCCGCCTGGGCGAGTTCGGCGTACGGCACGAGCCCGCGACGGATGATGTCCGCCGCCCGCCCGAGAATCGCCGCCCGCTCCTCGGCCGGCGTACGCGACCACGGCCCGAACGCCTCCCGCGCCGCGGCGGCAGCGGCGAACACCTGCCCCCGCGAGGCCTCCGGCGCCCACCCCACGGTCTCCTCGGTAGCCGGATCGACCACGGCGTAGTACCCACCGTCCGGCTCGACCCACTCCCCCCCGACGAACAACCGCTGCCCATCGGCCACTTGGGAACTCACTTCGTGCTCACCGTCCTGGTGTCCCGCCCCGACCGCAGCACCCGCCCCGGCACGTTCCCGCTCACCACGTCGCCCCGGATGGCCTCAACTCCGTTGACCCACACGGCCGTTATGCCGATCGCCTTGGAGTCCAGCCGCGGACTGTCGCCCGGCAGGTCGTGCACCAGGGTGGCCTTGCCGGCGTCGATCCGCTCCGGGTCGAAGAGCACCAGGTCCGCATGCCACCCCTCCCGCACCTGCCCCCGCTCCCGCAGCCCGAACAGCCGAGCCGGATCATCGGTGAGCATCTTCACGGCCTGCTCCAGCCCCACCAACTTCCGCCCCCGCACACAGTCCCCGATGAACCGGGTCGTGTACGGCGCCCCGCACATCCGGTCCAGATGTGCCCCGGCATCGGACCCGCCGAGCAGCACGTCCTCGTGCTGCCAGGTCTCGGCCCGCAGCGCCCAGGAGGCGGGATCGTTGTCGGAGGGCATGGGCCACAGAACCGTACGGAGTTGATCAGCCGCACAGATCTCGACCAGACACTCGAAGGACTCCTGACCGCGTTCCGCGGCGATGTCCTTGACCACCCGCCCGGTGAGCCCCTCGTTGGCCGCGCTGTACGTGTCCCCGATCACATACCGCCCGAAGTTCGCGAGCCGCCGGAAGACGCCCGCCTCCTTGGAGTTGGCGTTCCGCAGCATCTCGGCGCGTACGTCCGGCTCCCGCAGCTTGGCGATCCGCTCGGGCACGGGCAGGCTGAGGATCGGTCCCCACCCGGGTATCAGGTTCAGCGCGCAGAAGGTGCCGAGGGACATGTTCATCGGCGTGAGGATCGGCATGGTCAGGGCGACGACCCGCCCCCCGGCCTTCCGAGCCCGCTCACTCGCGAACAGCTGCCGGGGCACACGCTCGGGCACGGCGGCATCGATGGTCAGGACGTTCCAGTTCAACGGCCGCCCCGCCACCGCGCTCATCTCGACGAACAGATCGATCTCAGCGTCACTGAACTGATCCAGACACCCGGCGACGATCGCCTCGATCTGCGTCCCCTCGTGCTCCCCGACTGCCCTGGACAGCGCGATGAGTTCGGCGGGAAGTGCGTGCCGGGAGGCGACCGGCTTCCCGTCACCGTCCGAGTGGGTGGAGGACTGGGTGGTGGAGAAACCCCAGGCCCCCGCGTCCATGGCCTCGTGCAACAGCCCTACGATCGCGGCGAGTTGCTCCTCACTCGGCTGCCCACCCACAGCGTCCGCCCCCATCACATACCGCCGCAGCGCACAATGCCCCACCATGAACCCGGCGTTGACGGCGATCCGCCCTTCAAGAGCGTCCAGGTACTCCCCGAACCCACGCCAGCTCCAGGGCGCCCCCTCCTCCAGCGCGACCAGCGACATCCCTTCGACCTTGGACATCATCCGCCGCGTGTAGTCAGCGTCCGCCGGCATCAGCGGCGCGAGCGTGAACCCACAGTTCCCGGCGGCGACGGTAGTCACCCCGTGATTGAGGGAGGGCGTGGCATACGGGTCCCAGAAGAGCTGAGCGTCGTAGTGGGTGTGCGGGTCGACGAACCCGGGCGCGAGGACGAGGCCGTGCGCGTCCTCGACGGTACGGGCCTCCTCGGTGATCGTGCCGATCGCGGCGATACGACCGTCACGTATACCGACGTCGGCAGTGAAGCCGGGCGCCCCCGTCCCGTCGACGACGGTCGCGCCCTTGATGACGTGATCGAGCATGAGCCTTGCCTCCTTGGACTCCGGGGGCGCGGCCCTACCCAGGGGCGCGGGGAACTGCGCGACCAGCCCCCACGCACCCGCACCCCGCGACGAACCCTCAAACCGCCTGACGGAACCGCGTGGTCCGGTGCACAGGATCCGTGTCGATCTTCGGAACCACGTGCTCCCCGATCAACCGAATCGTCTGCAACGTCTCCTCCTTGGGCACCCCCACCGGCAACCCAAAGCTCAACTGATCCGCCCCGGCCTGCTCCCACCGCTTGCACTGGGTGAGCACCTCATCCGGATCCCCACAGATCAACAGCTCCTCCTCCACGAGGAGTTCGACGAACTCCGGCGTGTACTCGGGCAGCGTCTCCGGCCACACCGGGAACCCCTCAGGCCGAGGGAACGTGTCGTGGTACCGGAACACCAGCGAGGGCAGATAGTGCAGCCCCCCACTCGTGGCGATCCGGATCGCCTCGTCATGGGTCGGCGCACAGATCGCCGTCGTGGTCACCATGACGTTGTCGTTGACGAACGCCCCGACCGGCTCGGCGTTCACGATCTCCGTCTTGTACTGCTCCAGCACCCACTCCATGTCGGACACCTTCTGGATGCTGAACCCGAGGACGCCAAGGCCCTTCCTCGCAGCCATCGCGTACGAGGGAGGCGACCCGGCGGCGTACCACATCGCGGGGTGCGCCTTCCCGTACGGCTTGGGGAGGATCTTCCGCGGCGGCAGCTGCCAGTGCTTGCCCTGGAAGCCGACGTACTCGTCCTGGAGCCACATCTTGGGGAACTCGGCGATGGTCTCTTCCCAGATCTCCTTGGTGTAGTTCATGTCGGTCACCCCCGGAATGAACCCGAGGATCTCGTGCGACCCGGCACCGCGCCCGCTGCCGAACTCGAAGCGGTTGTCGGTGAGATGGTCGAGCATCGCGACCTTCTCGGCGACCTTCACCGGGTGGTTGACCTGGGCGAGGGGGTTGAAGATGCCCGACCCGAGGTGGATGCGTTCGGTGGCGTGGGCGAGGTAGCCGAGGAAGACGTCGTTGGCCGAGAGGTGCGAGTACTCCTCCAGGAAGTGGTGCTCGGACGCCCAGGCGTACTTGAAGCCGGACTTGTCCGCCTGGATGACGTACTCGGTCTCCTCCATCAGCGCCTTGTGCTCGGCCAGCGGGTCCGTCTCGGCACGCTTGCCCACGTATCCCTGTACAAAGAGCCCGAATTCCAAGGAGGTTCACCGTCCCAGTCCAGATGGTCCCTATGAGTGCTACGACTTTCTGACGTGCCGTCAGATTCGTCAATAGATGACGCCCCGTCAGATGCTGGCGGGTGCCGTCAGATGACGCTGACCCCGGCCAGCCAGCCCCCGTCGATCACGAACGGCTGCCCGGTGATGTACGACGAGTCGTCCGACGTCAGGAACAGCGCCAGCCGCGCCACCTCGTCGGCCCGCCCGATCCGCCCCAGCGGCACGAGCTTGCGGTACAGCTCGTCCAGCGCCCGGGTCATCTCCTCCGGGTCCGCGTCCGGGTCGAGCCGCGCCGGGTTGGACATCGCGGTGTCCACGGCCCCGGGGCACACGGCGTTGACCCGGATCCGCCGGCTCGCCAGCTCCAGCGCGGCCACCCGGGTGAGCCCGAGGATCGCGTGCTTGGTGGCGGTGTAGGTCCCGACCGCCGCCATCCCCGTGACCGCCGTGTACGAGGCCGTGTTGACGATCGTGCCGCCGTCCTCCATCGCCGACGCCACGGTCTTGATCCCCAGGAAACAGCCCACCTGGTTGACCCGCACGACCTGCATGAACTCCTCAAGCGGCGTGTCCACAAGGGAGTTGAACCGCAGGATCCCGGCATTGTTGACCAGCCCGTCGATCCGCCCGTACACCTCCTTGGCGGCCCGCACGGCGGCACTCCAGTCCGCCTCCTCGCCGACGTCGAGATGGACGTAGGACGCGGACGCGCCCAACTCCTTCGCCAGCGCCTCCCCTTGCTCGTCCAGCACGTCCGCCACGACGACTTTCGCGCCCTCGGCCGCGAACAGCCGCGCCTCCTGCTCCCCCTGCCCGCGCGCCGCCCCGGTGACGATGACGACACGCCCGTCCAGCTTGCCCATGCGGGCCTCCTCGGGATCGGTGGATGCAGGGCATCGTAGCGCCGTATCTGACGCGGCGTCAGATGGCGAGGGAAGGCTCCTTGCGCGCGAGGGAGTCCTTGCACAAGCACACATCACGTGCACAAGCGCACCGTAAGTGACCGGGGAGTAGGGACATTTGACTCTGTCCATACCTCGGCTTGGCTCCAAGAATGCCGGGTATGGCAAAGCGGAGATTGCGCAACAGGAAAGTCAGGTACGTGGCGATCGGCGCGGCACTCGCCACCGGCGGGGTGGTCATCACGCTGCTGCCGTCGGCGAACGCGGCCGACGCGAAGACGCCGGACCAGATCATGACCATGTGCGAGAGGTCCGCGGTGGTCAATGGCGAACAGCGGTCCGTGGAGGATTTCGGCGGCGCCTTCGCGGACGGTTTCCAGGCCGACAACTGCGACTACGTGGAGACGAACTTCGAGACCTTCGACGGGCCCACCGAAAAGGCGTCCATCGACTTCCCCAACTGCAAGCCGAACGCCACCGATCCGGCCAAGGTGTCCATCACCTGGTCGTCGACCGCGGCCCAGGGGCAGGGCAAGTACGTCTCCACCCAACAGGGCGTCGCCGGCGGCCTCTTCGGATTCCTGAGCGGGGCCTGGGCCAAGCACAAGGGCACCCTCGACATGACCGTGAAGTCGGCGACGGCCGGGGACACGGAGGCGCGGGACGTGCCGGTCGGCAAGGTGCTCCACATGGAGTTCACGCCCAAGTTGCAGCGGATGACCGGGGAATGGCGGGTGCGTGTCGACGCCCGGGAGCAGACCACCGTCCTGCCGGCCAGCCCGGAGCAGAACTTCGTGGCCCCGGACGTCGTCGAGGGACCCGTCGTCCTGCCGGGTGCGGCCGGTGCTCCCGGTGTCGTGGACGGCACCTCGAAGGCGGTCCTGGAGGACTGCTGAGCCCCGGCCCACCGTCAGGAATGCGCAGCTCAACTCCCCCACACTTCAACGGAGATACCTATGTCCCGAACCGCCCGCACGAGAAGTCACCGGAGCAAGAAGAAGCGCATCACCCTCGCCCTGGCCCCTGTCGCGGCGCTCGCGGTGATCGTGCCGCTGATGAACCAGGCGAATGCCGCCACCCCGTCCGAAGTGAGCGCCGACTGCTCCTCGGACTCGGACAGACTGGCGAACTGCGAGTTCGTGGACGTCCAGTTCAAGGCGAACAGCCTCGGGCCCAACGAACGCGTCTCCCCGGTGTCCGACAACTGCGGTTCCACGGGCACCGCGACGAAGACCTTCAACGTGAGCACATCGGTGACGAGAACCCTTCAGGTGGAGGAGGGAACCGTCACCGATGCCGGCACGAAACTCGGGAACTCGCTCTTCGAAGTCGGCCTGGAATTCAGCACGTCGACCATCAACATCACGCGTGACGACAAGACGACCACCCTCGCGTTCAGCCGGACGGACACCGTGCAGGCGGACAGCACCGCCTTCTTCATGTGGTCCGCCAAGCGCACCGATGTCAGCGGATTCCTGAAAGCCACGTACAAAGAGGCGCAGGACGGTCAGACGGTGTTCTTCGCGCCGAGCGAGGGAGCGGCGACCGTGCACGTCTTCTATCCGCAGATCCTCAACAACGGAACGCCTGACGGGCGCCTTTGGCTGCGGAATGTGAAATGCGAGACGACCGCCGCCGATGCCGTCCCGAACTCCACGAAGGCCCTCCAGTCCGAGGAGGCCGGATTCGGTCAGGGCGGCGCCAATGTCACCGACGTGGAAATACCGCTGACGGAGGTTCCGGCACCCTGATCCCCGGTTCCCCGGTTCCTCGATTCTCAGGTGCGAAGAACGGGCGTGGCTCCCAGCCAGCGCAGGACCGCGTCCGTGCCGCTCCTGGCGTCCAACTTGGCATAGATGTTGCTGAGGTTGTTGCGCACGGTCTTCTCGCTCAGCCGTAGGCGCTGCCCGATCTGCTGTGCGCCCAGGCCGGTCGACAGCAGCTCCATGATCTGCTGCTCGCGCGGCGAGAGCAGGGCGCGCAGCCGCTCCATCGCCTCGTCGGTCGCGGTCATCCGACGGGCCCCCTCGCGCAGGGCGTCGCACGCCGACGGAGAGAGGTAGGTGTGCCCGACGGTGGCCGCCAGCATCGCCGAGGACATCATCTCGGGGCAGTGGTCGCCCTCGACCAGATAGCCCGCCCCGGCCCGGAACACCTCGACCACCGCCTCGGTGTCCCGGCGCGGACTGACCACGACCGCCGGGACACTCCGGGTGCGGAGAACCTCCAGCAGCCCCGGAAAGGACACGGCCGGGTCCTCGCAGTGCAGCACGACCACGTCCGCCGCGGTCTCCGCCAACCCGTGGTGGGGCGGGGGGACATGCAGCACACGGTCCACGTACGGATCGTCCGGGGGCGGCCAGTCCTCGTGCGGCCAGGTGACCCCGGCGGAGGCCACGGCGACTACGAGCCGCTCGGAGGATCGCACTTCGGGGGTCCTTCCGCCGGAGCCATCACGTCCGTACGTCCGTACATACGCGGCTCGGCGTAACCGTGTTCAAACAGGCCGTGATCAAAGGCGTGATCAGAGCAGCGGCCCCACCTCGGCCCCGAACTCGCCGATCTGGTCGGTGAGTTCGGCCCGGTCGCGGCAGCGGAACCGCACCTGGATCTGGTCCGCGCCCATCGCTCCGTAGGCCCGCAGGGACTCCGCGAGGGCCTCGGGCGCTCCGGTGAGCGTGCGCCGCCCGACCTCCCACCCCGCTTCTCCGATGTACAGCGGCTCGGTGATCGCCCCGAACACGAACGGCCCTTCCACGGCGGCCTCTTCGCGCAGCCGTCGTATCCGCTCGATCTGCGCGGGCAGCTTGTCGCGCGGGTCGCCCTGCGGCAGCCAGCCGTCCGCCTTGAGCGCGGCCCGGCGTACGGCGGCGGGGGACGATCCTCCGACCCAGAGGGGGACGTGTTCCTGCGCGGGCCGGGGCCGCTGCCCGAGCCCCTCGAAGTCGTACAACTTGCCGTGGTGCTCGGGGAATTCGTCCGGCCCGAGCGCGGCACGCAGGGCGTCGATCGACTCGTCGAGGACGGGCCCGCGCCGCTCGAAGTCGACCCCCAGCGCCTCGAACTCCTCCTGTACGTGCCCGGCGCCGACCCCGAGGATCAGCCGGCCCCCGCTGAGGTGGTCGAGGGTGGCGTACTGCTTGGCGGTGAGCAGCGGGTGCCGTAGGCCTACGACCGCGACATGGCTGAGGAGCCGGACGCGCTCGGTGACGCCCGCGAGGTAGGAGAGGGTGGCGACGGGGTCGTACCAGATCGTGCTCATGGCGGCGGCGAGGCGGCGCGGGACGCCGACATGGTCGCAGCCCGCGATGTAGTCGAAGCCCGCCCGGTCGGCGGCCCGCGCGATCTCGACGAGGTCGGCGGGGCCGGCGTCGGCCTCCCAGGGCTCGGCGTAGATGGTGCTCTGGGACTGGACGGGCAGCTGAATGCCGTAGCCGAGGCCGGTCACTTGGGGCCCTCCCACAGGCCGTCCGGGGTGAGGCCCAGCAGGTCGATCGCGTTGCCTCGGACGATCCGCTCGACCACGTCCGGTGCCAGGTGGCCCATCTGGGCCTCGCCGACCTCGCGGGACTTGGGCCAAGTGGAGTCGGAGTGGGGGTAGTCGGTCTCGTAGAGGACGTTCCCGACGCCGATCGAGTCGAGGTTCTTCAGGCCGAACGCGTCGTCGAAGAAGCAGCCGTAGACGTGCTCGGTGAAGAGTTCGGACGGTGGGCGGTGGACCTTGTCGGCGACGCCGCCCCAGGCGCGGTTCTCCTCCCAGACCACGTCGGCGCGCTCCAGGATGTAGGGGATCCAGCCGATCTGGCCCTCGGCGTACATGACTTTGAGGTCCGGGAAGCGTTCGAACTTGCCGCTCATCAGCCAATCCACCATGGAATAGCAGCAGTTGGCGAAGGTGATCGTCGAGCCGACGGCGGGCGGCGCGTCGGCCGAGGTGGAGGGCATCCGGCTGCTGGAGCCGATGTGCATGGCGATGACCGTGCCGGTCTCGGCGCAGGCGGCGAGGAACGGGTCCCAGTCGTCGGTGTGGATGGAGGGCAGGCCGAGGTGCGGGGGTATCTCGGAGAAGGCGACGGCACGGGTACCGCGGGCCGCGTTGCGGCGGACCTCCGCGGCGGCCAACTCCGGGTCCCACAAAGGAATGAGAGGGAGGGGTATCAGGCGGCCGTGCGCGTCCGGGCCGCACCACTCCTCCACCATCCAGTCGTTGTAGGCGCGGACGCAGAGCAGCCCGAGGTCGCGGTCGGCGGCCTCGGTGAACGTCTGGCCGCAGAAGCGCGGGAAGGTGGGGAAACAGAGCGCGGACTGGACGTGGTTGACGTCCATGTCGGCGAGCCGGGACGGGACGTCGTACGACCCGGGACGCATCTGCTCGTAAGTGATGACTTCGAGCTTGATCTCGTCCCTGCTGTAGCCGACGGCGGTGTCGAGGCGGGTGAGGGGGCGGTGCAGGTCCTCGTAGACCCACCAGTCGCCGATGGGGCCGTCGTCGCCCGGCTCGCCCATGACGGGCTTGAACCGGCCGCCGAGGAAGGTCATTTCCTTCAGTGGCGCGCGGACTATGCGCGGGCCGGTGTCCAGGTACTTCTTGGGCAGCCGGTGCTGCCAGACGTCGGCGGGCTCCACGGTGTGGTCGTCGACGGAGATGATCAGCGGGAGCGTCGCCCGGTCGGTGTGCTGGGGGTTCTGGGTGTCCATGGCGCTCACGGTAGCGCCGATCTGACGACCCGTCAGCTAGCTGGATCCGGGTTCGGGATGCTCGGTTGTGTGCGGAACTGTGCGTAGGCCGTGTGAGGGCCTTGTGATATCCCGCGCGGCCACCTGTGACCGGCACCCCCGAGAGCTGACGCATCGGGCGCGGACAAGGCAAACTGTCGTAGTTAACAGGCTTGCCTAGGGGGAACGGCGATGGACGGTGGACCGCGAGTACCGGAGCAGCGGCGCCCCGGGTCCGGCTCGGAGGAGTCGACCGCGCTGCGCTTCAGCGTGCTCGGTCCGGTACGTGCCTGGCGGGGCCCTGTCGCGCTGAACACGGGCTCGCCGCAGCAACGCGCCCTGCTGGCCGCGCTGTTGCTGCGCGAGGGCCGCACGGCGACCGCCGGTGAGCTGATCGACGCGCTGTGGGGTGACGACCCTCCGTCGCAGGCGCTGGCCGCGGTGCGGACGTACGCGTCCCGGCTGCGCAAGGCGCTGGACGCCGGGGTGCTGGTCAGCGAGTCGGGCGGGTATGCCGTACGGGGGCTGCCCGAGGGCGCGTTGGACGTGGCCGCGGTGCACGACCTGGCGAACGGGGCGGAGAAGGCGAAGTCGGCGGGTGACCTGGGCCGTGCGCGGGACCTACTGGGCCGGGCGCTGGCCCTGTGGGACGGCGAGCCGCTGGCCGGGCTGCCGGGGCCGTATGCGGAGGCGCAGCGGGTCCGTCTGGAGGAGTGGCGGCTCCAACTCCTCGAATCCCGCCTCGACATGGACCTGGAGCAGGGCTGCCACGCGGAGGCCGTCAGCGAGTTGACCGCCCTCACCGCGACCCATCCGCTCCGCGAACGCCTCCGCGAGCTGCTGATGCTCGCCCTGTACCGCTCGGGCCGCCAGGCGGAGGCCCTGGCCGTGTACGCGGACACCCGGCGTCTGCTCGCCGACGAGCTGGGCGTGGACCCGCGCCCCGGCCTGCGCGAACTCCAGAACCGCATCCTCCAGGCCGACCCGGGCCTCGCGGAGCCCTCCGCACCGGCGGCGGAGACCGTGACGGCACCGGTCCGCCCCCACCAACTCCCGGCGACGGTCCCGGACTTCACCGGCCGCGTGTCCTTCGTGTCGGAACTGAGCGACGTCCTGGCCTCGGCGGAGGGCCGCGTGATGGCGGTGTCGGCGCTCGCGGGAATCGGCGGGGTCGGCAAGACGACCCTCGCCGTCCACGTGGCCCACCAGTCCCGATCCGCCTTCCCCGACGGCCAGTTGTACGTCGACCTCCAGGGCGCGGGCTCCCGGTCCGCCGAACCGGAGACCGTACTGGGCGCGTTCCTGCGGGCGTTGGGCACCGCGGACTCCGCGATACCGGACTCCCTGGAGGAACGCTCCGCGCTGTACCGGTCGGTGCTGGACGGCCGCCGGGTGCTGGTGCTGCTGGACAACGCCAAGGACGCGGCCCAGGTACGGCCCCTGCTGCCCGGCACGGAGGGCTGTGCCGCGCTGGTCACCTCCCGGGTCCGGATGGTGGACCTGGCGGGAGCCCATCTCGTCGACCTCGACGTGATGTCCCCCGAGGAGGCCCTCCAGCTCTTCACGCGGATCGTGGGCGCCGAACGCGTCGCCGCCGAACGGGAATCGGCCCTCGACGTCGTCGCGGCCTGCGGCTTCCTCCCGCTCGCGATCCGCATCGCGGCCTCCCGCCTCGCGGCCCGCCGCACCTGGACGGTCTCCGTCCTCGCCGCCAAACTCGCAGACGAGCGCCGGAGGCTGGACGAGTTGCAGGCCGGCGACCTCGCCGTGAAGGCCACCTTCGAGCTGGGCTACGGCCAGTTGGAGCCGGCCCAGGCCCGCGCGTTCCGCCTGCTGGGCCTCGCCGACGGCCCGGACATCTCCCTCGCGGCGGCGGCGGCGGTGCTGGACCTCCCGGTCGAGGACACGGAGGACGTGCTGGAGTCCCTCGTAGACACGTCTCTTGTCGAATCGGCGGCTCCCGGGCGGTACCGGTACCACGATCTGGTGCGGCTCTACGCGCGTGCGTGCGCGGAACGGGACGAGTCGTCGCCGACGGAGCGGGGGGCGGCGCTCTCGCGGTTGCTGGACTTCTATCTGGCGACGGCGGCGGGGGTCTACGGCATCGAGCGCCCCGGCGACCGCCTCGTCGACCACCTGGAGGAGACCGGCGTCGACGGACTGGTCTTCCCCGATCGCCGCGCCGCCCAGGACTGGCTCTACAGCGAGGCGATGCCGCTGCTGGCCTGCGTACGGCAGTCGGCGGGCGGGACGACGCTGCGGCGCGCCGTCGACCTGCTGTGGGCCGCGGTCGACCTCGCGGAGTCCGGGGCGAACTTCAAGGAGTACGAGGCCGCCGGCACCACCCTGCGCGACGCGGCACGCGACGCCGCCGACAGCCGGGCGGAGGGCCGGGCCGTCCTGGTGCTGGCCAACGCCCGCCATTTCTCGGGGCAGTTCGAGCAGGCCCACCAGGAGGCACGGCAGGCGCTCGCCCTGTCGGAGGCCGCCGACGACGCGCTGCCGTGCTGCTGGGCGGCGAACCTCCTGGGCATCTACTCCTTCTACCAAAGCCGCTACGACGAGGCCGAGGAGTTCCTGGAGCGGGCCATCGCGAGCTTCCGCGCCTGCGGGGACCTCTCCGGCGCCGCGTCGGCGCTGTGCAACCTCTCGCGCCTGCACCTGCAGACGGAACGTGCCGACAGCGCGGTCGGCCTCGCCCGCCAGGGCACCGAGATGTACGAGGAACTCGGGCACACCCTCAAGGCGGCCAACGGCCACTACGCCCTCGGGCTGGCCCTCGGCAAGAACAGCCAGCCGGCCGACGCGGTCGCGCATCTGGGGCAGGCGCTGACCGTGTTCCGCGCGAGCCGGCAACGCCTCTGGGAGGGCATGACCCTCTTCCGCCTCGCCGAGGTGGACCTCCTGGCCCGGCGCCCCGCCCAGGCCGCGGCCAACGCCGAGATGGCGCTGACCCCGCTCCGCGAGATCGGCGGCGAATGGCGCCGCGGCAACGTCCTCACCGTCCTCGGCAAGGCCCTGAACGGCATCGGCCAGTCCGGCCGCGCCCAGGTCTGCTGGACCGAGGCGCTGGAGATCTACGAGCGGCTGGAGTCACCGGAGGCGGAGGAGGTCCGGGGCCTGCTGACGCCGGCGGGGGCGGACTGCGCCTGAGGCGTTGTCGGGGCCGGGGGCGTTCATCAATCGTTTATCGCCGCACGGCACTCTTCTGGGTATCGGGCCGTCGCGTCGGGGGGCAGACGGACCGGCGGTGAGGCCACCACTTCCGAGATCTAGAGTGGCGGCTCCAACGGCCCATCCGGTCACCCCCGGGGGAGTGACCGGATGGGCCCGCGACAGTTCGAAAGCGATCTCCAACGAGGGGCAGCACGATGAGCGACATCACGAACGACGACGGCACGGTCACGCCCGACAACACCCACATCACCGACGCCAAGCTGACCGGCGGCCTCAAGCCGCTCAACACGCACATCACGGACGTCGAGAGCGTCGTGGCCGCGGACGACGACGGCACGGCCACACCGGACAACACGCACATCACGTCCGACCCCAGCTAGACCTTCTCCCAGCACGGGGGATCGGCCGCGACGGCCCAGGGGGAGCCGTCGCGGCCGATGTGCGTCCGGGGGCGGGCGGGGTCGCGCGCCGGGCCGGCCGTACCGCAGGACGACCAGGACGACAGGGGCCGCTCACAGCCCCCGCAGCTCCCCCTTGACCACCTTCCCGCTCGCGTTCCGAGGCAGCTCGCCCACGAACTCCACCACCCGCGGCACCTTGTAGTTCGCCATCTCCCGTCGCGCCCAGGCGATCAGGTCGTCGCCGGTCAGCGTCACGCGCGGGCGCCGTACGACGTATGCCTTGCCGACCTCGCCCAGCCGCGCGTCCGGTACGCCGATCACCGCCACGTCGGCCACGTCGGGATGGATGCCGAGGAGCTGTTCTATCTCCGCCGGGTACGCGTTGAAGCCGCCGACGATGAACATGTCCTTGATCCGGTCGGTGATCCGGAGATTGCCCGCGTCGTCCAGGACGCCGACGTCACCGGTGCGCAGCCAGCCGTCCTCCCCCAGCACCTCCGCCGTGGCCGCCGCGTCCTCGTAGTAGCCCCGCATGACGTTGAAGCCGCGGACCAGCACCTCGCCCGGGGAACCGGGAGGCGCCTCCACCCGCACCTCGGTCCCCGGAATCGCGCGCCCCGATGTCGACGCGATGACCGCCGGATCGTCCCCGCGCCGGCACATCGTCACGATGCCGCTGGCCTCCGAGAGGCCGTACGCCGTCAGCACCGTCCCCACGCCCAGCTCGCCCCGCAACCGTTCCACCAGCCGCAACGGCACCACCGCCGCGCCCGTGACCACCAGCCGCAGCGCCGAGAGGTCGTGCGCGTCCCGGGCCGGGTGGTCGAGGAGGGACTGGTGGAGGGTGGGCGGGCCCGGCAACACCGACACCCGTTCCGCCGCGATGTTCGCGAGCACCGTGTCGACGTTGAACACCGACTGCGGGATCATCGTCGCGCCCCGCATCAGACAGGCGATCACGCCCGCCTTGTAGCCGAAGGTGTGGAAGAAGGGGTTCACGATGAGGTAGCGGTCGCCCTGTCTCAGCCCCGCCAGGTCGCTCCAGATCTCGTATCCCCGCAGCGTCTGCGCGTGCGTGATCACCGCACCCTTCGGCCGGCCGGTCGTACCGGACGTGAAGATGATGTCCGAGACCGTCGAACCGTCCAACTCCCGCTCCCGTTCCCGTACTTCCGCCGCGCCCACCCCCTCCCCGCCCGCCAGGAAGTCCTTCCAGGTACGGAAGTCGGCGGGCGCGTCATCGGCCAGCACCACCACCTGCTCCAGCGCCGGAAGTCCGGGCAGCGGACCGTCCCCGGCCCCCTCCCCCGCCGCGCGCCGCAGCGACGCCACGTACGACGTCCCCAGGAACGTCCCGGTCACGAACAGCAACCGCGCCCCGCTGCTGCGCAGCACATACGCGGCCTCGCTCCCCTTGAACCGCGTGTTCAGCGGCACCAGCACCGCGCCCGCCGACACCGCGCCCAGCGCCGAGACGATCCAGTCCGTCGAGTTCGGCGCCCAGATGCCGACCCGGTCGCCGACCTCGACCCCGGCGGCGATGCAGGCGGCCGCCGCCCGCTCCACCCGGGCGCCCAGTTCGGCGTACGAGATCCGGGTCCGGCCCTCCACCACCGCCTCGGCGTCCGCGTACCGTTCCGCGGCCGAGCGCACCAGGCCCGGGACGGTGTCCCACTCCACGTTTCCGCGCATGAACGGCCTCCCCACACCCACTAGCTGACTACCCGTCAGATTAGCTGTAGCCTGACGCCCTGTCAGCAGCCCCGGTGTCACGCGGAGGTGCACAGAACATGGCCGGACAGCGCATGGCCGGACTGAAGGACGCGACCGCGATCGTCGGCATCGGACAGACCTCCTTCGCGAAGCAACTCCCCGAGGACGAGCGGACCTTGGCGTGTCGTGCCGTACTCGCCGCCCTCGACGACGCGGGCATCGCCCCGGGCGAGGTCGACGCCCTCGCCTCCTACACGATGGAGGAGACGGACGAGGTCGAGCTGGCGAAGGCGGTCGGCTTCGGGGACCTGACCTTCTTCAGCAAGGTGGGATACGGGGGCGGGGGTTCATGTGCGACCGTCGCCCATCTCGCCACCGCCATCGCCGCCGGGCAGGCCACCGTGGGCGTCGCCTGGCGGTCCCGGAAGCGCGGCAGCGGGGCGAGACCGTGGACCAACACGACCCGCCAACTCCCCACCCCCGCCCAGTGGACCCGCCCCTTCGGCCTCCTCCGCCCGGCCGACGAGATAGCGATGCTCACCCGGCGCTACATGTACGAGTACGGCGCCACCCGGGATCACCTGTTCAACGTCGCCCTCGCCTGCCGGAACAGGGCCAACCAGAACCCGGCCGCGATCATGTACGACCGGCCCCTCACCCGCGAGATGTACATGACCTCCCGCTGGATCAGCGAACCCCTCTGCCTCTTCGACAACTGCCTTGAGACGGACGGGGCGTTGGCCTGCGTGGTCGTCTCCCGCGAACGCGCCCGCGACTGCCGGCGCACCCCCGTGTACGTCCACTCCGCCGCGCAGGGCCTCCCCGCCCAGCACCACGGCATGGTCAACTACTGGAACGACGACCCGCTCACCGGCCCCGCCTGGACCGCCGCCCGACACCTGTGGAAACACGCCGACTTCACCCCGCAGGACGTCGATGTCGCCCAGATCTACGACGCGTTCACCGCCCTCGTCCCGCTCTCCCTGGAGGGCTACGGCTTCTGCGGGCGCGGCGAAGGCGGCGCCTTCACGGAGGGGGGCGCTCTGGAGATCGGCGGCCAACTCCCCCTGAACACCGGCGGCGGCGGCCTCTCCGAGGCGTACGTCCACGGCTTCAACCTGATCAACGAGGGCGTACGGCAGTTGCGCGGCACCAGCACCGCTCAGGTCCCGGACGCCGCCACCTGCCTGGTGACGGCGGGCGAGGGCGTCCCCACCTCCGCCCTGCTGCTCACGAAGTGAAATGAGGAGTCGACCGCCATGCTCACTCCGTTCACCGACACCGACGGCGCCCCCTTCTGGCAGTACGCCCGCGCGGGCGAACTCCGCGTCCAGACCTGCGCCGACTGCGCCGAGCCCCGCTTCCCGCCCCGCCCCTGCTGCCCCCACTGCCAGTCCTTCGCGAGCGAGTGGCGGCGGGTGAGCGGGCGGGGGAAGGTGTGGTCGTACGTCTTCCCGCATCCGCCTCTTCTCCCCGACTACGCGGCCGTCGCGCCCTACAACGTGATCGTCGTCGAGCTGGTCGACGCCCCGCGGATCCGGCTGGTCGGCAACCTCGTCAGCGAGGCCGGGGCCGCGATCAACTCCCTTGCGCCGGGCCGGATTCGGATCGGGGCGCGGGTGCAGGTCGTGTTCGACGCGGACGGGCTCCCGCAGTGGGTTCTGGAGCGGTCATGACGCTCGGCATCTCCGTCGACAAGGCCACCGGCGTCGCGGTCGTCACCCTCGACCGGCCGCGCAAGCTCAACGCCATCGACCTCACCACGGCCGCCGAACTGGCCGCAGTGTGGCGGGAGTTGCGGTTCGACGACTCCGTACGGGCCGTCGCCCTCACCGGCGCCGGGGAGCGCGCCTTCTGCACCGGGCTCGACCGGGACGCGGTGGTCCCGCAGCCCGACTCGCCCTATATGCAGGACGATCCGCTGCTGCACATCGGCCCGAAGGCCAACGACCTGTGGAAGCCGGTGATCTCCGCCGTGCGCGGGATGGCCTGCGGCGGGGCGTTCTACCTGCTGGGCGAGAGCGAGTTCGTCATCGCCGACCCGACCGCCGTGTTCTTCGACCCGCACACCACGTACGGCATGGTCAGCGCCTACGAGTCGGTGCTGATGGCGCACCGGATGCCGTACGGCGAGGTCGCGCGGATGATGCTCATGGGGACGGCGGAACGGATCTCCGCGCGGCGGGCGTACGAGCTCGGGCTGGTCTCCGAACTCACCGAACCCGGGCGGGCGTTGGAGGCGGCCGTGGCCTGCGCGACCGTCATCGCCGGGTATCCGACCGAGGGGGTCCAGGGGACGGTGCGGGCGTTGTGGGCGGCGAAGGAGGCGGCGCGGGCGCAGGCGTATGCGCAGGCGCCGCCGCTGATCGCCCTCGGCAATCTCCCGACCGAACGGCAGGCGGAGTTGTTCGCCGACCGGAAGAACGGCGGCTTCCGGACCCGGTGAGCGGCACTGAGGGGCGTCACCGATCGGCCGTGGCCCGTGGATCGACCTCGCAGTGATCGAGCCGGTCCAGGGCCCCTGTACTGGCGGCGGCCATCCGGAGGGTCGCCTTGCCGTTCGCGGGCACCGACACCTGGCTGCCGGCGTCGGCCAGGGTGAACCCGGTCCTGTCCTTGTACGCGACCTTCACGGTGAAGAGCGCCTCGCGCCCGTTCGGGTTCCTGACCTCGACAGTCGTGTACGGGTCGGCAACGCTCGCGCACCGCTTGAGCACCGCGGTGCCGTCCTTCAGAGGCCGGGCGGTGGCGGACGAGGTCGCCGTGGGGGTGGAACGGTAGGTGGGCCGCGAACGGTGCGTCGAGCCGTTCGTCGTACCGCCCGACGATGTCGACGTGTCGTGGTCCTGGCTGGAGCTGCTGCACCCGCCCCCGCCCTCGCTGCTCCCGTGACGGCTGTGGCTGTGGTGCCGTCCCGTGGAGAAGCCGGTGAGGGTGAGTACCGTCAGTGCCAGTACCGCCGTGAATCTGAGCGTGCGCCCCCGCGTGTGCATCCGATCATGGTACCCACCTGGGTCAACTGGCACCGCTCACGCGGTCCTTGCGGTGCCCGTGCCCTTCTCCGCGTCGAGGGCGTACACGCAGCGGTCCTTGCTGCACGCGTACACGACGCCGTCCCTGACCACCGGTGCGCCGGTGATCTCGCCGCCGGTGGCGAGCTTCCAGCGGAGGCGGCCGTCGTCGGACTTGAGGGTGTAGAGGAGGTGGTCGGTGGAGCCGAAGTGGATACGGCCCTCGGCGACCGCGGGGGTGCCCACGATGTCGCCGCCCGCCTGGAAGCGCCACTTGGGTGTACCGGTGACCGCGTCGAGCGTGTAGAGCCCTTTTCCGCTGCCGACGTGGACGTGGCCGGCGGCGACGAGGACCGGTTCGATCGACGCCCGCGACTCGGTCGCGATGCGCCAGCGGTCGCGGCCGTCGGCGGCGTCGAGGGCGTAGACCGTGCCGAGGTAGTCGGCGAGGTAGATGCCGCCGCCCGTGACCGCGGGGCCGGGGGCGAAGGTGGGCGGACAGAGGAAGACGGCCGGGGCCTCGAAGTGCCAGCGGACCCGGCCGCTCGCCACCTCGACGGAGAGGACGCGGGTGCCTGCGGCGACGTAGACCTGACCGTCGGGGGCGGGGGTGATCCGTACGGGTACACCGCCGCAGGAGGCCGCGTCGCCGATCGGGTACGCCCAGCGCTCGTCGCCCGTCCGGGCGTCCAGGGCGCGGAGGCAGGCGTCCTGCCAGACGTAGACGGTGCCGTCGTGCACGGCCGGGCCCGCCTCCGGGGACTCGAAGTCGGTCTGCGCGCCGGTCAGCTGCCACAGCTTCTGTCCGGTGGACGCCTCCCAGGCCTGCACCCCGCCGCCGCGTGTGCCGGTGACGACGGTGCCGCGCTCGGCCTTGAGGGAGTACACCCAGGCGTCGGTGGACAGCCGCCACAGGTCGCCGCCCTCGCGGGCGTCCAGGGCGAAGAGGGTGGGGCCGTCCGAGGCGTGGATACGGCCGTCCGCGACCGCCATCGACCAGGCGACGTCCCGGGTCTTGAAGGAGCGGCGGCCGGTCTGCACGTCCAGGGCGTGCACCTCGAAGGAGGTGACGTAGACGAGGTCGCCGGCGACGGTCGGGGTGCCCCAGACGTCGTTCGACATGCGGAACCGCCAGGGGCGCCAGCCGGCGGCCGTTTCCGGGGGCAGCGCGGGGGGCGGGGGTACGGCGGCGGGGTCGGCGCCGTTGACGCCGGGGCGGGGCCGGGACCAGGAGGCGACCAGGCCGGCCTCCGGAGGGGGTGCCTTCACGGCGGCGGCGCGGGCGTCGGCGACACGGGGACCGGGGCCGATGGGGACCGGGGCGCCGGCCAGGCGTACGGGCCCGGTGTCGGGGGCGCCGACCGGGACGGGCACGACGGGGTCGTGGGAGGGCGGGGGCGGTACGGCGGCGCGCCCGCCACCACCGCTGCGCCCGGCGGTGGGCGTCGGTTTCACGGGCGGGCGACCGCCGCGCCGGGTCTCGATCAGGGTCACCGCGCGCTCGGGCAGCCAGGCCGAGGCCGTACCGCTGTCGTCGGAGCCGGAGCCGAAGAGGTGCGGGGCGAGCTGGGCCTGCAGGTCGGCCGGGTTGGGCCGGCCGGTGGCCTCCATCTGCATGCAGGACTCGATGAGGGGGCGCAGCTCGTCCGGGAGTCCCTGGAGGTCGGGACCCTCGCGCAGCAGCATGAAGACGGTCTCGACGGGGTTGGCGCCGTGGAACGGGGGATGTCCGGTGGCGGCGAAGACGAGCATCGAGCCGAGCGAGAACACGTCGCTCGCGCCGGTGACGCTGCGGGAGTCCTTCGCCTGCTCGGGAGACATGTAGGCCGGGGTACCCACGGCCACATTCGTCATCGTCAAACGTGTGTTCGACACACCGGAGGCGATACCGAAGTCGATGACGCGCGGCCCGTCCTCGACGACGAGCACGTTGGACGGTTTGAGGTCACGGTGAACGAGACCCGCGCCGTGAATGGACTGGAGCGCCTCCGCGACCCCCGCCGCGAGCCAGCGCACCGCCTGGGCCGGCATCGGCCCGCACTCGTTCACTATCTCTTCGAGGGAGGGCGCGGGCACGTACGCGGTGGCCAGCCAGGGCACGGCGGCCCGCGGATCGGCGTCGACCACGGCGGCCGTGTAGAACCCGGAGACCGCCCGCGCCGCCTCGACCTCGCGCGTGAAGCGGACCCGGAAGAGCTGGTCCTCGGCGAGTTCCGTCCGCACGGTCTTGATCGCCACCCGCCGGCCGGACGCCGAGCGCGCGAGATAGACCAGCCCCATGCCGCCCGCGCCCAGCCGTCCCAGCACCTCGAACGGCCCGATCCGCCGCGGATCGTGCTGCGTCAGCTGATCCACCACTTGCCTGCCACCTCCCCGTACGGGCCACGCCACCCACATATGTACGCGACCCCGTGCAGCGTCTCACCACCGCACCGCCATGGCGGCACGCACCCTGATTCTTCCTGGCCGGGCCACAGGTTGCGAACCCGGCGACTAATCGGGGTGTCTCGCCATATCTCCGGACAAACATCCAGGTGTCAGCGTTGCGGTCAGCGTTGCAGCAGTGCGAACGACGCCCCTTGATTGTCCGTGACGACCGCCACTTTCCCGTACGACGTCTCGAAGAGCGGAACCTGAACCCGCCCCCCGAGCCGGTGCACGGCCCCCAGCACGGCCTCGATGTCCTCGACCCGGAAGTGCACGAGGAAATGCGGCGGCATCTCCACCGGGAAGACGTCGGAGACGGGAGCGCGCCCGAAATCAGGGGCGGCGTCCGGTCCGAACAAGGCAGCTGTGAAAAGTCCGCCGTAGAAAGTGTTCGCGGCCTCCGTGTCGCGGGTGTACAGCTCGGCCCAGCCGAAGGTGCCCGCCTTGTGCCGGGTGCCGAAACCGGAATGGCGGGCGGCCTGCCACAGCCCGAAGACGGCCCCCTCCGGGTCGGCGGCGAGGACGGCGGTGCCCAGCTCCCCCAAGGAAACCGGCGCCATCACGACCTGCCCGCCGGCCTCCCGGATGCGCCCGCTCAGCCGCACCACGTCCGGTGTCGCGAAGTACACCGTCCACACGGTCGGCATCCGCCCGTCCGCCTTGTGGGCGAGCGCCGCGACGGCCTCGCCGTCCTTGCGGGCCCATACGGAGCCGCCGTACGCCTCCTCGAAGGTCCACCCGAAGAGCTCGCCGTAGAACCGCCTGCCCGCGGCCAGGTCCGGCAGCTGCGCGTCCAGCCAGCAGGGGACGCCCTCTCCGTAGGTCTTTTCCTTCGCGGATGCCCTGTTTTCGGCCATACCGTCAAAGTAACGGCGCCGCACGCACCCCGCAGACCAGGCACACCACCCTCTCGACCCCCGTGCACCCCATTTGCAGTCGGCCGAATCGCGCTCCGATCACCCCTCGGTAAGCTGACGGCATGACAGGACAAGTGCGTACCGTCGACGGCCGCGTGGCCGGCCGGCGTGGGCAGGCGACCCGGCAGAAGCTGCTCGACTGCCTAAGCGAGATGCTCAGCTCCTCCCCTTACCGGGACGTCAAAGTCATCGATGTCGCCCGGAAGGCGGGGACTTCACCCGCGACCTTCTACCAGTACTTCCCGGACGTCGAAGGCGCCGTCCTGGAGATCGCCGAGCAAATGGCCACGGAGGGCGGTCAGTTGACCGAACTGCTGGCCGGCCGGTCATGGGTCGGCAAGGCGGGTTGGCAGACCTCCCAGGAACTCGTGGACGGTTTCCTGGAGTTCTGGCGCAGGAACGACGCGATCCTCAGGGTCGTCGACCTCGGAGCCGCCGAGGGAGACAAACGGTTCTACAAGATCCGGATGAAGATCCTGAACTCCGTGAACAACTCCCTCTCGGACGCGGTGGCCGAGTTGCAGGCCAAGGGCAGGGTCGACAAGGACGTGAACCCGGCGGCGATGGCCGGTTCACTGGTCGCGATGCTCGCGGCCGTCGCCTCGCACCAGAAGGGTTTCCAGACGTGGGGCGTCAAGCAGGCTGAACTCAAGCCGAACCTGGCGCTGTTGGTCCACCTGGGCGTGACCGGCAAGAAGCCGACGAAGTAGGAGCTGTTCCTGCTTCCAGGTCCCAAGTCCTGTCTCGTGGGCGGTGGTTCACTCCGGTGGACCACCGCCTGCCCTGCGTCTACGACGAGTTCACCGCCGCACGACCCGGAACAGCCGGATCTCCCGCTCCACCCGCTTCTGGTACGTGGCGTACGGCGGCCAGAACGCCAGCGCGGTCTTCCACACCTCCGCCCGCTCCTCGCCCTCCAACAGCCGTGCGGTGACCGGGATTTCCTGCCCCTTCCAGCTGATCTCGGCGTCGGGACAGGCAATGAGATTGTGCGTCCAGGCGGGATGACCGGCACGTCCGAAGTTGGACCCGACGAGCACCCAGCCGCCCTCCTCCGGCATACAGGCGAGGGGACTGCGCCGCGCCTGCCCGCTCCGCGCCCCGGTGGAGGTCAGGATCACCCCCGGCAGCATCTGGGCGCTGAGCAGCACCTTCCCGCGCGTGAGCCGGTGCACGGTCCGGTCCATGGCGGGGATGACATGCGGGGCGATCCGCGCGAACGCCCGGGTCGACGACACCTTCTGCACCGCACGCACACCGATCACACCGTCACCTCGCGGTTCTCGAAAAGGTGCGCGCCCTCGGCGGCGTACGCCCGCAGCCGGTGCACCGGCCCGAACAGCAGCTCGTCACCGGCGGCACGCTTGAAGTAGAGATGGGCGTCGTGCTCCCAGGTGAACCCGATCCCGCCGTGCAGCTGAATCCCCTCGGCGGCAGCGATCCTGAGGGCCTCCAACGCCTGGGCGAGCGCGAGCCCACCGACCCGCTCCTCCTGGCCGATCGCCCAAGCGGCGTAGTAGGCAGCCGACTTGGCCGCCTGCACCTGCACGTACACATCGGCCAACCGGTGCTTCACCGCCTGGAACGACCCGATGGCCCGCCCGAACTGCTCACGCTGCCCGACGTATTGGACGGTCCGCTCCAACGCCCGGTCGGCGGCCCCGACGGCTTCGGCGGCGAGGACGGCGGCGACGGTGTCGCCCGCGGCGGAAAGCTCCCGTAGGACGTGCGGACCGTCGTCGTCACCGAGCAACTCGGCTTCGACATCCCGTAGTTCGATCCGAGCCTGGGGCCGGGTCGCGTCGAGGGAGGTCTGCCGTACGCGCACGAGCCCGTCCGCGTCCCCCGCCACCAGGAACAGCAGTGTCCGCGACCGGGCGAAGCCCCCCGCATGGGCGGCGACGAGCAGCAACTCCGCGCTGTGCCCGTCGAGAACCTGCGCGACCTGCCCGTACAACCGCCACCCGGAGTCTCCGGCCTGCCGGGCCTGCACCCCGCCCGCGCGCCCGCCCCCGGCCCACTCGCCGCCGTTGGGGCCGGTGAGGGTGAGGGCGGTGGTGAGGGCGGTGCCGGGTACGGCGAGGGCGGCGGTCAGGGAGCCGGCGGCGATGCGGGGCAGCAGGCGGGCGCGCTGGGCCTCGGTGCCGAGGGCGAGGACGAGGGGTGCGGCGAGCACGGCGGTGGCGAGGAGCGGGGAGGGGGCCAGGAAACGGCCCGTCTCCTCTGCCGCGAGGGCGAGTTCGGTCGCCGTGCAGCCGACACCGCCGTAGGCCTCGGGGAGGGCGAGTCCGGGCAGGCCCAGTTGCCGGGCGAGGGCGGTCCACAGGGCGGGGTCGTGTCCGGCGGGGGTGTCGACGGCGGTGCGCAACTCCTGGGAACCGCACCGTTTTTGGAGCAGTTCGCGGAGGGTACGGCGGATCTCGTCCTGCTCGGCGGTGAAGCTGGCGTCCATGGCACTTCCCTCCAGATCTGACGGTCCGTCATATTAGGAGTCCGGGCACGATATGCACAGAGGGAGGAGCGCCTCATGACACCGGGGAGCCGCAAGGTCGCCGTGGTGGGCGTCGCCCTGTCCGACTGCGGACGCGTCGACGACACGACCCCCTACGCCCTGCACGCCCAGGCGGCCCGCCGCGCGCTGGCGGACGCGGGCCTGGGCAGAGAGGTGGTGGACGGCTTCGCGTCGGCGGGCCTGGGCACCCTGGCCCCGGTGGAGGTGGCCGAATACCTGGGCCTGCGCCCGACGTGGGTCGACTCCACCTCGGTAGGCGGTTCGACGTGGGAGGTGATGGCGGCCCACGCGGCGGACGCGATAGCGGCGGGCCACGCGAACGCCGTCCTACTGGTCTACGGCTCGACAGCCCGAGCCGACATCAAGGCGGGCCGCCGCACCGGCAACCTCTCCTTCGGCGCGCGGGGCCCCCTCCAGTTCGAGGTCCCCTACGGCCACACGCTGATCGCCAAGTACGCGATGGCCGCGCGCCGCCACATGCTCGAATACGGCACGACCATCGAGCAGTTGGCGGAGGTGGCGGTACAGGCCCGCGCGAACGCCGCCCTGAACCCCGAGGCGATGTTCCGCGACCCGATCACCGTGGACGACGTCCTCTCCGGCCCGATGATCGCCGACCCCTTCACCAAACTGCACTGTTGCATACGGTCCGACGGCGGGGCGGCGATCCTGCTGGCAGCCGAGGAGTACGTACGGGACTGCCGTACGGCACCGGTGTGGGTGCTCGGCACCGGGGAGCACGTCTCGCACGCGGCGATGTCCGAGTGGCCCGACTTCACGGTGTCACCGGCGGCGGTGAGCGGGCGGCTGGCCTTCGAACGGGCGGGAGTTGGGGCATCGGAGATCGACTTCGCGGAGATCTACGACGCGTTCACCTACATGACATTGGTGACGCTGGAGGATCTGGGTTTCTGCGCGAAGGGCGAGGGGGGTGCCTTCGTGGAGAAGGGGCGGCTGCGGGTGACCGGCGGGGAGTTGCCCGTGAACACGGATGGCGGCGGACTGTCGGCCCAACACCCCGGGATGCGGGGGCTGTTCCTGCTGGTGGAGGCGGTGCGGCAGTTGCGGGGGGAGGCCGGGGCCCGTCAAGTGACGGGCGCGGACGGCGACTTGCCGCGACTCGGAGTCGCCTCCGGAACGGGCGGCTGGTTCTGCTCGTCGGGGACGGTGGTGCTGGGGCGGGACTGAGCCATCAGGGACTTCCAGGACCGGTTCCGCTTGAAGGGCAGTTCGAAGATCCGGGAGAACAGCCATGCCGTCAGCACCGAGACGGGCAGTCCCAGGAGAAGCGTGAAGCAGAACGTGGGCATTCCGGGCGCGACGAAATGCGGGGCCACTCGGCGGATGACGACCAGGACGATCGGCAGGTGGATCAGGTAGAGGCTGTAGGAGGCATCGCCGAGAACCTGAAGGGGCCGGGCGGTCAACAACCGTACGAGAAAGGCGGGTTGGCCGGTGGCGACGGCGGCGATCAGCATCGTCATGGCGGGAGCGATGGCGAGATCGATCCAGAAGTAGTGGTTCACGGTCCAGACGGAACCCTGGACGACGCCGACTGCCCCGACAGGCAGGGCGGCCAGGACGGCGAACCATCCCCACGGCAAACGCCGAACCCGCTCGGACGCGACCACGACCCCCGCACCCATCACACCCGCGACGAACACGGGGGCGAGATGCGGGGCGAGCCAGTTGTCGCCCTCGACCGGGTTCGCACCGGTGGCCAGCAGCCCGCGGACGATCACCGGGAGCGTCACGCACGCGACGGCGGCCGCCGCGCCGAACCGCCGCCGGACAAGGAGGACGAGGGGGAAGAGGAGATACAACTCGGCCTCCACCCCGATCGACCAGAACGCCCCGTTCGGGGTCGGGGCGAAGAACACATCCTGAAGGACAAGGCCGTAGACGAGAATCGACGAGCCGTCGGGGGGCCCGTAGTGCGAGGCAGGCACCACGAACAGGGAAACGACGAGGCTGATGGCCAACGCCGCCCAGTACGGCGGCAGGATGCGCCAGGCGCGTCGGCGCAGGAACTGGGTGACACCGCCGGACCGCCAGCCGTGCCGCGCCGGGGAGATGGCGAGGGAGAAGCCGGACAGCACCAGGAAGAAGACGACGGCGAGGCGGCCGAACATCAGCACGTCCAGCACCCGGGGCGCCGAACTGTTGGGGTACCCCGGGAAGGTGTACAGCCAGCAGTGGAACAGCACCACGTACAGCGCCGCCAGCCCGCGGAGGCCGTCCAGCCCCAGCACCTGCCGACGCACAGGTGCCACGCTCGCTCTCACATCCACTGAGACTGAAATCGTCCGGCCCTTCCTTCGACGCCGCCGCCCTCAGCGAGTGGTACGCGGCGCCCGGCCGAGCAGTTCAACGGGCAGGGCAAGCGGCTACCGGTCGGACCGGACGGTGACGACGGCCTTGTCGTTGGCGGAGTCCGGGTCCCGATCGCCGACGTACCAGTCACGGACTGGAGCCTTGTCCTGGAGGGTCAGGGTGCCTTCGCCCCCGTCGCCGAGGAGCATCGTGAACGTGAGGGTCTGGGTCCTGCCGGGCTTCAGGGCGTTGATGTCGCAGGTGTAGGCGTAGGCGCCGCGCTCGCAGTAGGGCTCGTAGGCGCCGTCGTCGTACTCGCGCATGGGCTGCTTCACCATGGTCGTGCCGAGCGGCGGGCCGAACACGAGCTGTTCCGTGGCGCCGGCGTCGGCGGGGCCGTTGTTGCGGACGGTGAGCTTGAAGGTGCGTTTGGTGCCGGGGGCGCCGTACAGGTTCACGTCGGAGACGGAGTAGTCGGCGTGGGTGTCGAGCACCACGTTCGTCCAGCCGCCGCCCTTGGCGTAGGTGCCCTTCTCGGCGGCGGTGACTTCGGGACGAAGGGCCGGACCGTCACCGTGGTCCCCACCGGCTATGACACCCCCGTATTCCGGTCCCATGTCCAGCGCCCGGGCCTCGCTGTTGAAGGAGGCGTACATCCGCGCCTTGGGCGTACGGAGCCGGAGCGCGGGCCGGACGGTCACGGTCTGTCCGGGCGCGATGCGGAGGTCCGGGAACTCGCAGACCGTGATGTGGCCCTTGTAGAAGCTCGGATAACGGCAGTTGGCGTACCGCGCCTCGAACTCCAGCTGTTCGAGACCGACTTCGAGCACCAATCCCCTGACCGGCACCTCGCCGGTGTTCCGCACCACGATCGGCTCGCTCAGCACGACCCCCGGACGAACCCCGCTGATCGCCTTCGTGGCCAGTACCTCGACGACCGGCTCGCCTACGACGGCTTTCGTCCGCGCGGTGACCTTCTTGCCGCTCCGGTCCGTGTACGTGTATCGGACTTCCCCCGCGTCCCCCGGCTTGCTGCCCTTCGCCGCAACCAGGGACACCCCTCCGTCCGACCTGCTGTCGTACGCGGAACCCACCGCGCACGTCATATGTGTGGGGCTGCCCGTACAGTTCCCGCCCTTGCGCAGCACGACCGCGTTCTTCGCACCGGGCAACACGTCCACGGTGAGGGTGCGATCGGCGGACCCCTTGCCACCGGCGTGCACCTTGCCGTCATCGACGGAAAAGTGGAACGGCTCCTTGTCATGAGGACCGGACTTGTCGCCGACCGGGCGGAGGTAGAACACCTCGGGCGCGGTGATCGAGGGCGCCTTGTCGGTTGCCGCGCCGCCGCAGGATGTGAGCGCCGCGAGCAGGAAGGTGACGGCTGCCCCGGCGCCGGCCGCGCACTTCAACCGGCGGCGCACGTTCACAGTCTCCCCGCCCTCTCCTCAACGAACTTGGAGATCAACGTACCCCCTGCCTACGACTCGACGAGGACGAGATCGCGGCCCACTCCGGTACCCACGAGCCCCTCACCAGTGGACGTTGGGCCACTCGCTTCTCAGTCAGTGTCGTGCTTCCACGGCCCGAGTAAAGGGCGCTCCCTGCGGTCGCGTCGGCTACGCCGATTCCGCTGCGCTCCACCCTTGACTCGGTCCGCTCCAGCCCGTTTCAGAAGCGAGCGAGCGGCCCGGAAGGATGGGTGGCCAAGGTAGGCAGGCCCCTATCTGTACTGGGTCGCGGTCCGGCGTGGAGGGGGCGCGTTCGCGTCTCGCCAGCACGCCGCCTCGGCTCAGCGGCCAACCCCCGGCAGGTAGTTGCTGGAGGCTGGGGGTAAATCTAACCACCGTCGCGGGCTGTTACTGGTTAGAAGGGACCCGGCATGGGCGGACCCGAGTGGGTAGCTGCTAGAAGCCGGGGGTAAATCTAACCATCATCACAACCATTGAACGGTTAGAAATGAACCCAGCCTCTGGAGACCTCTAGCGACCTCTGGAGACCTCTAGAGGGGGCAGGGTCACCACGGGAGGTTTCCGGTGCGGTCGATGACGTGGCCCGTCGGGCCGTCGGGGCCGATCGTTGCGAGGGTGACGATGGGCTCTGCGCCATCGGTGACGCTATGGCCGAGGCCGCCGGTGAAGTCGGTTGCGGTCTGGCCGGGGTCTGCGGCGTTGACCTTTATGCCCTTCAGTTCCTTGGCGTACTGGGTCGTGAGCATCGTGACCGCGGCCTTCGAGGCGGAGTAGAGGGGCAGGGCGTACTGCGACTCGATCCGCGCCGGGTTCTGGGTCAGGCTGAAGGAACCCATCCCGCTGGACACGTTGACGATGACGGGGTTCGGCGATGTGCACAGCAGCGGGAGGAAGGCGTGTGTGACGCGCACGATGCCGACGACGTTCACGTCGAGTACGGCGGTCATGTCGGCCGCGGTGTAGTCGTCGACGGGGCCGACCCTGCCCAGGACGCCGGCGTTGTTGACCAGGACGTCGATCGTTCCCTCGTGCGCGGCGACATCCGCGGCCGCTGCCTGGACCGAGGCGTCGTCGGTCACGTCGATCTGGACGAACCGGGCGCCGAGCGAGGTGGCCGCTGCCTGACCGCGCTCACGGTCGCGGGCGCCGAGGAGGACGGTGTGCCCGGCCTCGACGAGGCGACGGGCGGTTTCGAGACCGAGGGACTTGTTGGCCCCGGTGATGAAGGTGGTGGTCATGCCTGCTGCTCCTTCTGGTCCGAACAGCACGGTCGTGCGCCGGCCGTTCACGACTCGACACTGAGCCCTGGGGAGCGTCGGCGGGAGCTACGGGACTTCCTGGTACGGCGCGTACCACCCGGCGGCCCGGTCGGTCCGCCGGAGGTGGCTGCTGGGTGCGCGGGCCCTCATCCCTGCGGAGACATCCTCTGGACCCCTATGGCCGCAGGCTCTGGACCCCGATGGCCGCGAGGAGTTCGAGTTTGCTGCGGGCGTCGGTGCCTGGCTGCGGCGTGTACACCACGAGGCGGAGGTTCGTGTCCTGGGTGGTGAGGATGTCGGAGTTCAGGGCGATGTCTCCGGCATCCGGGTGCTGGACGAGTTTGTGCGCGCTCTGGTGACCGCCCACCGCGCGGCGGCTCCACAACTCGCGGAACCGTGGGCTGGGGTTCAGCCTCGACACCAGCGCCGCGAGGTCGGGATCGTCGGGGTACCGGCTCGTCGTCGCGCGCAGGTCGGCGACGAGGGACTCCTCGAACGTCGCCCGCTCGGCCGCCGTCTGCCGGACCCGGGGCAGCTCGCCCAGGAACTGCCAGACCAGGACGTTGCGGTCCCCGACACCGTGGACCGTGGGATCGCCGAACGTGGCCGCGAACAGCGGATTCCAGTGCAGCAACTGCCAGGTGGCGTCGTAGATCGCCAACGGGTTGCCGGCGAGCTGGTCGACGATCCGGTACAGGCTCCCCGGGATCATGCGCGGAACCCGCGCCGGATCCGCCGCGTGACCGGCCATCCGCAAAAGGTGAGCGTGCTCGTCGTCGGACAGGTGCAGGGCACGAGCCAGTGCCGAGCAGACCTGCGCCGAGGGCGTCGCCACCCGTCCCTGCTCCAGCCGGACCACGTACTCGACCGAGATACCGGCCAGCGTCGCCAACTCGGCGCGCCGCAGACCGGGGACCCGCCGGGGCGAGCCATGCGCGAAACCCACCATCCCGGGATCCAGCCGGTCCCGCCACGTCCGCAACGCGGCACCGAGTTGATCCATGCCCACCATCCTCCCGCACACCCCGCCCCACCGAGTGGTACGCGCTGTAGCTGTACCAGGAAGTCCCGTAGCTGCCGCCGACACTCCCCCGGACTCAGTGTCGAGTCGTGAACGGCCGGCGCACGACCGCACAACCGCGCCACGGGAAGCTCGGGCCAAACCGGACTCCAGGGTCAACCAGCCACGTTCGTCACCTTCCAACGCTGGAGACCCGCGAGGCCCTCGAAAACCACCTGCACGCAGCCGCACGCTAAAAACCCGGCGACGCAGACGACCACCCTCGGGATACTGGTCGCCCATGGATGAGGTCGAGGTCGTCGTCGCCCATTCCGAGCGCGCGACCCTGCGCGTCGGCGACATGTTCTTGAAGGTGGACGGCGATCAGGCGCGCATCGACGCCGAGGTAGAGGCGATGGCTCTGGCGCCGGTCCCCACCCCGAAGATCCTGTGGCACAAGCCGCACGTGCTCGCGATCGCCGCACTCCCGGGAACGACACTCGGCCGCCTAGGCGGCCCGTCGACCGGATCACCGACGGCATGGGCCGCGGCGGGCGCCGCCATCCGAAAGCTGCACGACGCACCCCTCCCTCCCCGCCCCGGCCAGGCCGGCCGGAACATCGTCGCGCTGACGGCGGAACTCGACGCCGAGTGCGAGCGGCTGGTGACGAGCAACGTCCTGCCCGCCGACCTGGTCACCCGCAACCGCCAGGTCGCCGAGGCCGCACTCCGCCCGTGGACCCCGGCATTCACCCACGGCGACCTACAGATCGCCCACATCTTCGTCGACGACAACGACGAGGTCACCGGCATCATCGACTGGTCCGAGGCAGGCCAGGGCGACGCCCTGCACGACCTGGCCACCTTCACCCTCGGACACGAGCAACACCTCACCGACGTCATCACCGGCTACGGCACCGACATCGACCTCGACGTAATCCACGCCTGGTGGTCACTACGAAGCCTGCTGGCAATCCGCTGGCTAACCGAGCACGGCTTCGACCCCTTCGCACCAGGCTGCGAGGTCGACGTACTGAAATCCCACATGTGAGCCCGCGAGGCCCCCCGACCCTGCCACCTCTGAAAGCCGGGGCCTCTTCTAACCAGCAAAAGCCCGCGACGGTGGTTAGATTTACCCCCAGCTTCCAGCACCCACCCACCCACCCCCACCCAGGGTTGGCCGCTGAGCCGACGCGACGTGCCAGCGAAACGGCAGCGCGCACCCCCCTCGCCCCAGCCCTCTCTGGAAACCGCAACTACCCACCCGGGGTTGGCCGCTGAGCCGGCCCGGCGTGCTGGCGAGACGCGAGCGCGCCCCTCTACTCCGGCCCGCGACGCAGTACAGGTAGGGGCCTGCCCACCTTGGCCACCCGTTCCTCCGGGCCGCTCGCTCGCTTCTGAAACGGGCTGCCGCGGCCCTAGTCAAGGGTGGCCCGCAGGGCCATCGCCGAAGGCGACGCGTAGCGCAGCGGAGCGCCCTTTACTCGGGCCGCGGAAGCACGACACTGGCTGAGAAGCGAGTGGCCCAACGTCCACGTACCAACTCGCCAGGCATCAACAGGGCCCCGCCTCAGGACACACCAAGAACGCAGAACTCGTGCCCCTCCGGATCCGTCAGGCACGTCCACGAGACATCGCCCTGACCGAGATCGAGGTCACTCGCCCCAAGCCCCTTCAACCGCCCCACCTCCGCCGCCTTGTCGTCACCGGGATACGGCATCAGATCAAGATGGACGCGATCCGGCACGGCCTTCGCACCAGGCGTGCGGAGGAACTCCAGATACGGCCCGACACCCCCGGCGGAGCGCAACGACGCCTGATCGTCGGAGACTTCAAGCACAGCCCAGTCCATCGCCTCACCCCAGAACCCTGCCATGGCACGCGGATCCACACAGTCGACGACGACCGCAGCGATCGGCCCGGCGTCCCGGTAGATCTCCCGAGGCTCCAGCACGCAGAACTCGTTGCCCTCCGGATCGGCGAGCACGGTCCACGGGACGTCGCCCTGGCCCACGTCGACGGGCGTCGCGCCGAGAGACCGTAGACGCGCGACCAACTCCGCCTGGTGGGCCGTAGAGGTGGTCGCGAGATCGAGGTGCAGACGGTTCTTCGTCGGCGTCTTGGATTCCGGGACGGGGATGATGTCGATGCCGAGCCCGACCGGTTCGGGCCAGACGAGGCCGCCACCCGGGCCGACGTACGTGGTCACGCCAGGGCTGAAGACACTCCAGCCGAGCGCCTCCGCCCAGAACCGACCAACCGCCAAGCCGTCAACGGCCTTGATGTTCACCTGCACGGGACGCAGCGCCATGCCGCCGATCCTATGCACCACCCGCACTCAGCCGACCGGCCCCACCGGACCCGCCGGACCCGCGGCCATCCGTATCCCCCGAAACGGACGGACGCGGGCCCGGCTACCACCAAGTCTGGACCGCCGGATAGCCAAACCGGAAGGGGATTCCAGAAACCTGCTCTAGAAATTCACTCTAGAACCGAGTTCCCAATACGCTGTCCCGCATGAGCCCCAAGCAACACCGCGGCGAGGTCACCGCAGACCTGCTCCTGGACGCCGCGCTGCGCCTGTTCGCGGAGCAGGGCGAACAGGGCCTCACCGTCAACGCCGTGACCAAGTCCAGCGGTGTCAGCCTCGGCAGCCTGTACCACCACTTCGGCAGCCTGGACGGCCTGTTCGACGCGCTGACGGAGCGCTGGCTGAGCCGACTGCTGGGTGAGTTGATCACCGCGCTCCAGGCGACCCGCACCGCCCGCACGGGCATCCGCGCGATCGTCCGGACGCATCTCGCCTTCGTCCGCGAACACCGGGACGCCGCGCTGCTGTTGCACTCCGCCAGAACCGACCAGCGGAACATGATCCAGGCCAGAGAACTCCGCGACTCCCAGGAGGCCAGGCTCTCGGTGTTCGCCACCTGGGTCCAATCCCACGTGGATTCAGGCGAGTTGGCCCAGCTGCCGCTCCCCCTGCTCGAATCCCTCGTCCTGGGCCCACTGATCGGCGTCGTCCGCCGCTGGCTCTCCGGCGTCGACGACATCGAACTCGACCTCGACGAGGCCGCCCGCGTCCTCCCGGACCGCATCTGGCGCTCGGTCGCCGCGAACCCGAAGTGACGTAACCAGTGGAGCAGTTGGTGATGTGGCTCTGGACAATCCGGGGCGAATTTTGACACGGTCGACGACATGCCCCTCAGCGCAGACCTCGCCTTCCACGCCGCCCAGAGCGCGTACTCCGACCCCGGCGCCCTCGCCCACCTCTACGCCGGACTCCCCCGCGACCCGGCCCAACTCGCCCGCATCACCCGCGACTTGCTCATCCACCGCCTGGAAGGCGGCTTCTACGACCACACCCACCCCACCGACCGCCTCCACAACGACGCCGAGACCCGCTACATCGACGACATCCTGCGAATCCTCGTCGACCGCGACCCCGCCCCGCTCACCGTGCGACGCGAACCCGGCGACCGGTTCGTCGGAGTGTGCCGGGACTTCTCACTCCTGCACTGCTCGTTCCTGCGGCAGCTGGGCGTCCCGGCCCGCATCCGTTCCGGTTTCGCCGACTACTTCAACCCGCCCGACACCGACGTCTCCAAGCTCTTCCACGGCGACCACGTCGTCACCGAGTACTGGCACGACGACCGCGGCTGGCTCCTCGCCGACTCCCAGCTCACCGACCCGACCGTCACCGCCCACTGGAACGTCGACTTCGACCCGATGGACGTACCCCGCGACCGTTTCCTCGTCGCGGGCGAGGCCTGGCAGGCCATCCGCACGGGCGGCGCCGACCCGACGACCTTCGGCCTGCACCCGCCGGAGGAGGGCCCGTTCTGGGGCGAACGATTCGTCGCAGGCAACATCCGCCTCGACCTCGCCGCCCTGAACAAGGTGGAGACCCTGTTGTGGGATGTGTGGAGCGAGGACGAGGGCAAGCCCGGGGAGCCGCTGCCGGAGTCCTCGCGCGAGTTCTACGACCGTGTCGCCCCCGCCGTCAGCGGCGAGATCTCCGTCGACGCCGTACGGAAACTCTTCACCGAGGACGACACCCTGCGCACCCCGCCCACCGTGACCTGCTACGCCCCCTTCAACGGCCCCAGCGAAGTCACCCTGCGCCAAAGCTGAATCTCACGCCACCGTCCGCAGCCCCCGCACCTGAGCCGCCCCCATCCCCCGCACCACCCGATGCGCGCACACCGCCGCCAGCAACTCGCCCAGCAGATCCGGGTCGTCGATCTCCAGGCCGAGCAACGACTCGATGCGTTCGAGGCGTTGGTAGAGGGACTGGCGGCCGATGTGCAGGAGGGCTGCCGTGCGGGTCGGGGAGCAGCCGTGGCGCAGGTGTACCTCCAGCGTTCGTACCAGGTCGCTCGGGTGGGCCGCCTCCCACGCCAGCAGCGGACCCAGCGCGTGCTGCACCAGCCTCGCCAGGCGGTCCCGGTTCGCGTCGATGCCGCCGCGGGTCAGCTCACGTTCCAGGGCCAGAGCTCGCGCCGAGGTCACCAACGGGCCCTCGGGGAGGGCGGGTTCGGCCGCCGGGACCGTCAACGCCAGCTCCAGGGTCGTACGCGCCGCCCGCAACGTGTCGCTCCAGCGCAGCCAGCCGCTGCCGACCTCGACCGTGTGCCCTACCGCGACCGTAAGGCCGGGTTCGGCAGCCGTACGGAAGGCCTCCTGGACCGCCCGGATGGGGTCGCCCGAGACGGACCCCGGAAGCGCGAGCAGGGCCAGGACGTCCCCCGGGAACGCCGCCCGCAGCACGCTCGCGCCGCCCAGCAGCCGTACCGCCCGGTCCACCGCCGTCACCTCGCGCGCGCCGTGCACGGAGACCCCGATCAGGCGGGCGCCGGGGCCGGGGTGGAAGCCGGCCAGGGCGGACCTCGCCTCGACCTCCGGCTGGTTCAGCGCGGCCCGGTCGGCGAGATCCGCCAAGAGCGCTGCCGTGTGGTCGTCGCCCCACGGTCGTACGACGGAACGGCCCGACAGGCCGCGGGCGACGATCGCCCGGTTGGCCGCCTCGGTGATCCGTACGAAGGGCACGACCCGGTGGAGGGCGAGCAGGGGAAGGCCCAGGCGGCGGGCCTCGTCCGTGACCTCCTCCGGCATCGTGGGCAGGGAGCGGCCGATCTCCACCGCCAGGCCGGCGGCACCCCGGGCCGCCAGTTCGCGGACGTAGCGGCGGCGGATCTCGGCGTCCGTGTCGGTGAGGCCGAAGCCGTTGGTGAGGAGGAGTTCGCCGCCGTCGAGGAAGTTCGCGCCCTCGTAGACCTCGCTGGAGTGCACCCAGCGCACGGGGCGGTCGAGCGCGGCCTCGCCGGCCAGGAGTTCGGGCTCGGTGGCACGGACCGGGTCGAGGGCCAGGACCTCACGGAGGGTGAGTGCGGGCACGGGCACCTCCAGGGGCGCTGACAGTTCGTCCGGGTACGGGTTGCGGGGAGAGTACTTTCCGCACGTTGCCCTCGTGTTTCGCCCACTGGAGAGTGAAGACATGAAGCCTTTGGATCAGGCACAGGCGAACGCCTGGCTCGCCACCGCCGTCGCGGAGGCCCGCGCCGGGCTCGGCGAGGGCGGCATCCCGATCGGCGCCGCGCTCTACGGCGCCGACGGCACCCTGCTGGGTCGCGGCCACAACCGGCGCGTCCAGGACGACGACCCCTCGATGCACGCGGAGACGGCCGCGTTCCGGGCGGCGGGACGGCAGCGGTCGTACCGGGGGACGACCATGGTCACGACCCTCTCGCCCTGCTGGTACTGCTCCGGGCTGGTGCGGCAGTTCGGGATCTCGCGGGTCGTCGTCGGTGAGGCCGTCACCTTTCACGGCGGGCACGACTGGCTCGCCGAGCACGGTGTGGAGATCGTCCTCCTCGACGACCCCGAGTGCACCTCGCTGATGCGCGACTTCATCAAGAACAACCCGGCACTCTGGAACGAGGACATCGGTGACTGAGCCCCGCACCCCCCGCATCCCCACCATCGACCTGAAGCCCTGGATCTCGGGGGACGAGCAGACGCGCAAGGACATCGCCCGTACCGTCGACGACGCCCTCCAGACCGCCGGGTTCCTGCTCGTCACCGGGCACGGGGTCGACCCGGGTCTCCGGTCCCGGATCCGGGAGGCCTCCCGCGCCTTCTTCGCCCTCCCCGTCGAGGTGAAAGAGGCCTACTCCGCCAAGGTCGGCGGGCGCGGCTGGCTCGGGCCCGGTGCCGAGGCCAACGGGTACTCGGAGGGGACCGAGACCCCGCCCGACCTGAAGGAGTCGCTGACCTTCGCCACGCACCGGCCCTTCGAGGACCCGGAGATCAACGCCGAGTGGTACGCGCCCAATGTGTGGCCGGACGAGGTGCCCGAGCTGCGAGCGCTCTGCGAGGAGTACCTCGACCGGATGGGCGAGTTGGAGAAGCAGTTGCTGTCGCTGCTCGGGGTCGCGCTCGGGCTCGAACCCGACTTCTTCTCCCAGCACATGGACCATCCGACGTACGGGTTCAACATCAACTGGTACCCGGGGGTGGAGGTCGTCGGGGAACCGGAGCCGGGGCAGTTCCGGATCGGGCCGCACACCGACTTCGGGACCGTGACGATCCTCGACCGGCAGGCCGGGAAGGGGGGACTGCAGGTCTTCACCGACGAGGGCGGGTGGGAGGACGCCCCGTTCGATGCGGAGGCGTTCACCATCAACATCGGTGATCTGATGGCCCGTTGGACCGGCGACCGGTGGCGGTCCGGACGGCACCGCGTGCTGCCGCCGCCCGCCGACGCCCCCGCCGAGGAGCTGATGTCGCTCGTCTACTTCGGCGAGTGCACCCCGGGCACGCTCGTGGAGTCCGTGCCCGCGCCGGTCGGGCGGGTGGCGTACGAGGCCGTCGACTCGCATGTCTATCTGCGGGAGAAGCTGGACTCGATCACCGTCGACTGAGACCGCCGCCTTCTCCTGTCGGCTATGTCCACTGTTCCGATATTTTCGTAACACAACGGACACCACGCGATCTGGTCCGAAACAACTCCCCCTATTTACCCTGGTGTTGATAGACAGGTTCCGGTGCCGGGCGACCGCTCAGGGGGAGATGCGGTGGGAAGAGGGCTGCACGGACGCGGGGCGCTGTTCGAGGCACAGCCGCCCGGTCTCGCCTCGCGCCTGATCGGCCTGCGGCCGTACGAGCTGCTCACCTCGCCGTACGAACACCCGGAACCGCCCTTCGTGGTGCTCGCGGGCGCGCGCGGGCTCGGCAAGAGCATGGCGCTGGCCGAGCTGCGGACCGCGTACCGCGGGCACACGCCGGTCGCGCTGATCGACTGCGAGGCGGACCGGCTGACCCGGCTGCCGGACGGGCGGCCCGCCGCGACCTGGTCGCCGGTGTGGCAGGCGCTGACGACCGTCGCGGAGCAGCTGCGGGAGCCGGTGGTGCACGGCGCCGGGAGCATCGACTTCCCGCGCCTGGAGGCCGGGTTGCTCGCCGTGTGCGCGACCGGGTGGGGCTCGCAGGACGAGGACAGTGCCCGCGAGGAGGCCCGGCGCATCCTGCTGCTGAGCGATCCGGCGCGGCGCTGGGCGGTGATCGCGCAGGGCTGGGCCGGCAAGGTCGCCTCCCGGCTGATCGCCAATCTGTCGGGTACGGGGCCGGTGGGCCAGGCCGTCATCGAGGCGACCCTGGACACCCTCTTCGACCTGGTGTGGACGCCGAACGGGCTGCTGAAGGCGGGCGCGGACTGGTACAGCGCCTACCCGGGCGCGAGCGGTGACGCCAAGCGCGGGCTGATCGAGATCGCCCGGGACTTCCGCGCCGACGGCACCTCCCGCGCGGACGCCGAACGCTGGCTGCTGCGCGCCCTGTTGGCCGATCTGGGCGACACGTACCGGCGCCGGTGGGAGCGGATGCGGCGGGTCGGGCGGCCCGTTGTGCTCGTCGACAACGTGCAGTCGGGGCCCGGTCCGGGGCTGATGAAGGCCGTGCTGAGAGAGCGTGCCGACGGCACCAGTGACCAGGTGGTGTTCTTCGCCGGGCTGCGCGGCCGGCGTCACCCCGAACTGCCGGACGCCGTACGGCATCCGCTGCCGGAGGTGGCGCGTGCGAGCGGGTGGGTGCCGGGGGCCTCGCCCTCGTCCCGGGCCCTGTTGGTGACCTTGCCTGCGCTGACTCCCGAGGAGGCGCGGCGCGTCATCGCCGACGTGTGCGCCACCGACGCCGACGGTTCTACGCGTGTCGAGGTGCCGCCCCAACTGCCGTACGCCATCCACCGGTTGACGGCCGGCAGTCCGCTGGGGGCCGCGGTGCTCGGGCAGGCCGTACGGCAGAACCGGCCCGCGGGGGCGGTCAGTCCGGGTGAGCTGCTGACCGCCGGGCTGAGGCCGGACGGGGACGCGGAGCACGAACGGCGGCCCGTGTACCGGGAGTTGCTCGACCGGCTGGTGCCGCCGGGGCTCGCGGAGGAGCTGGCCGTGCTCGCCACCGCGCACGACGGGGACTCGGCGCGAGCCCTGGCCGAGGCCCGGCTCGGGGACAGTTTCGGGGCGGCCGGGGTGAACCGGCTGCGCACCCAGCTCACCGCCGAGGGACTCCCCCCGGCCGAGGGCTACTTCGTCGGCGACCCCTTCCTGCGCACCCTGCTCCTGCTCCGCCTGCACCTCGACGACGCCGACCACGGCCGCTGGCGTGCCGTCCACCGCTCCCTGCTCTCGCACTACGACGGCCTGCCCGGCAACCCGGACACCCCGGCCCGCGCCCGCTACCGCCTGCACCACGAACTCGCCCTGGGCGACACGGCGGACGCGGTCGCGTACCTGCGGAACACCTTCCGCACCATCACGCCGTACGCCTGGCTGGAGACGCTGCTGTTCGTCACCGCCGCGCCCTACTACCACGCGCACGATCCGCACGGCCGGGACATCGGCGCGCCCGGCGACCACCGCAAGGCCGTCGCGCTCGCCCGCACGGACGCCGAGGAGGACCCCCCGTCCGGCGTGGACCCGGCCCTGCATCTCACCGTACGGCGGCTGCTGCACGCGGTGTGGCAGGTGACGGATCCGCTGGTGCTGCCGGACGAGGAGGTCGCGGGGCGGATGCACTTCGATCTGGAGCAGTTGTCGAACATCTGGCCCGCGGGCAGCGAACCGCTGTGGCGGGCCGCCCAGCAGTGGCCCGAACAGGCCCTGGCCGGGCGCCCGTTGAGGGTGCCGGGCGGCGACGACCGAGACGGGGGCGGGCGATGAGAGCGTGGCTGCACGAACTGGTCCAGCGGATCCGGACGATCCCGATCTACCGCTACACGGCCCTGGTCGTCGCCGCCGCGCTCGTCTTCGGGCTGGTCCAGCTGACCCGCACCCTCCTGCACGACGACCGCACCTGCGCGGCCGGGGTGGCCCGGCCCGAGGACAGCGGCGAGTGCGTGGGGGTGTCGACCTCGTCGTTCGACTTCGGGCAGCGCCGGTTCGCCGCCACCATCAAAGCGGTGGACCGCGAGAACCGCTCCCTCAAGGCCGGTACGTACGTCACCGTCGCCCTGTACGAGCCGTTCAGTTCGAGCGACGCCGACAACCTGAACGACGTGCTGCACGAGTTGCAGGGCGCGTATCTCGCGCAGTACCGAGCCAACCACGACGACAACGGCGAGACCCCGTACATCCGGCTGGTGCTCGCCAACCCCGGTGCCGACGGCGCCTATTGGGAGCGGACGGTCGACCGGCTCTCGGCGATGACGGACTCCTCCGACCGGCTGCGCGCGGTCACCGGGATAGGGACGAGCACCGAGAACAACAAGAAGGCCGTGGCGCAACTGACCCGGCTCGGCATCCCGGTGGTCGGCTCCTCCATCACCGCCGACGACCTCGCCAACGGGCAGCGGGGCAAGGACCCTTACCCCGGGCTCGCCCGCGTCTCCCCCACCAACACCGACGAGGCCCGCGCCCTCGCCGCCTACGCCAAGGTGACCGCCGACCGGGCCCTGCTGGTCTACGACAAGCCCGGCGACCCGTACACGAAGACCCTCCAACAGGCCTTCGCCACCCTGCTCAAGGGCTCGCCGTACGGGTCGTGGCCGTTCACGCCGCCCGCGAACCGGAGCGAGGAGGGCAGTACGCCCAACACCTTCCGCCAGATCACCGACCTCGTCTGCGACACGGACGCCAAGCTGAACACCGTGTTCTTCGCCGGACGGCACACCCAACTCCGCCAGTTCATCAACGCGTTGGGCCGGCGCGGCTGCCAGTCCCGCACGTTCACCGTGCTCACCGGCGACGAGGGCTCCTACCTCACCGGCGACAAGAAGCTCGACCGCACCGCCCTCCAACACGGCGTCGCCGTCCGCTACACCGCCCTCGCCCACCCGGACGCGTGGGTCAACAAGGCCCCGGCGACCGGCGGTTCGGCCCAGGACACACAGGACCTCGACAAACTCCTGACCACCGCCAGGACCTCCCCCGTCGGCCCGATCGGCCCGGTCTCCCTCGACGACGGCCAGGCGATCATCGCCTACGACGCGATGCGCCTCGCCGTCCACGGCATCCGCGAGGCCACCCCCGACCAGCAGAAGATCCCGCCGCTGGCCGACGTCGGCCTCCAATGGCCGCAGGTGAAGGGCTCGTTGCGGGTGAACGGGGCGAGCGGCTGGATCTGCCTGGACGTCCACGGCAACCCGTACGACAAGGCCGTACCGATAGTGGAACTCACCCCGAAGGGCGGCTCCCGCTTCGTGCGGATCGCCTGGCCGGAGGACAGGCCACCCGCGAAGGACTGCCTGCCTCCGGCCTGAACGCCCTTGATTCCTACGGCCGTTCGCCCGCCTTGTCGACGATGGCCCGGCGCAGGACGGCGGTGTCGGCGGTGACCGTGCCCTTCTTCACGTCCGAGTAGTCCTTGGTGGCCACCGAGCGCTCACCGAGGAATTCGTAGGTCTTCGCGTCGAAGATCCACTCCTCCCGGGTCGGGTTGTCGGGATCGTCGCGGCCGATGGCGACACCGGACCGCCCTGCGGCGTCCTTCACCCCCTTGGCCGCCGTCACACCGGGAATCCTGGCCACGGCCCGGAACAGCGCCGCGCTCTGCGCCGGCGGCACGATCGAGTCGTGGAGCAGATCCCCGACCAGCACGAACATCGCCTGGTACTTCTCCTGGCCGCTGTCCTTCGGGGCGGTCTTGGCGAGGTACTGGTACATCGCGTCGGCGTCGGTCGGCAGCGTCTTCACATGGTTGTAGTAGGACGAAACGTCCCAGCCGCCCTTGCCCGACTTCAGCCAGTCCGGCTTCACGTCGACCGGGATGGAGTACGGTTTCCGGCCCGCCTCCCGCACCAGCCCGACATGGAGACCGTCCACCGACATCCACACCTCCTGCCGGTGCAGCGGCGGGATCTTCGTCGCCTTGCCCTCCTCGTACCCGGCGTAGGACACCTTGCTGTCCACGTACACGAACTGGTCGTCGCGGACCGTGCCGTAGGACTTCTCGTGCTCGGCCGCCAGCGCGATGTCCTCCAGAAGCGCCGTCGTCGACTTGCTCGGCGGCTGCGCGGTCGCCGAGGAGGAGCCGGAGGACGGCAGGACGACGAAGGTGACGGCCGCCGCGGTGGCGACGGCGGTCGCGGCGATCGCGGGCCGCAGCCACTTGTTCCGCCGGGGAGCGGGCGCACCCTCCTGGACGGGTGCGGTCTCGTGCCGGATCTCGGTCATCAGATGCTCCTTGAGGAGTCGGTGACGGCCCGGCGGAAGGTCTCTCTCGGGAAGTTCCGGGAGTTGATTCATCGTTGTCCCTCCCTCAGGGGCCCGACCGCACTGCCGCGGTCATCTCTCATCTGTCCGTCCCGCAGGGGGAGTTCCCTGCTTTCGATATGTTTCGCGAGCTTTGCGCGCGCCCGCGAGAGCCGCGACCGTACGGTGCCCACCGGCACCCCGAGCGCCTCGGCCGCCGCCCGGTAGTCGAGGCCGGACCACACGCACAGGGCGAGCACCTCGCGCTCGGCGCGGCGCAGGGTGGCCAACGCGGTGCGTACGAGGCCGAGTTCGGCGGTGTCGTCGAGGCGGGCGGCGACCTCGTCGGCGAAGTCGCGCTCGACCTCGTCACGGGGCAGCCGCGAGACCGCCGCCGCGTGTCTTCGGGCGGCGCGGCGGGTGTTGCGCGTGACGTTGGTGGCGATGCCGAGCAGCCAGGGCCGTAGCGAACCGCCCTCCTCGTCGACCTTGCCGCGCAGGCGCCAGGCGTCCAGGAAGGTCAGCGACACGATGTCCTCGGCCTGCGCCCAGTCCCCCGTGAGCCGGAAGGCGTGGTTGTAGACGGAGCGTGCGTACGCGTCGAAGAGCTCGCCGAAGGCGTCGTGGTCCCCCGCGCGGATGCGTTTCCTCAGCCGCAGATTCGTATCCACACCCTTCTACCTGTCCGTACGACGAAGGCCGGTTCCGGTGACCCATGTCACACGGAACCGGCCTTCGCCGTACGGGAGTTGCGGCTTCGGGTTACGGCTTACACGCCGGCGTAGGAGTGCTTGCCGCCGACGAAGATGTTGACGCCGTAGTAGTTGAAGATCCAGCAGCCGAAGGCGATCAGGGCCAGGTAGGCGGCCTTGCGGCCCTTCCAGCCGGCCGTGGCGCGGGCGTGCAGGTAGCAAGCGTAGGCGACCCAGGTGATGAACGCCCAGGTCTCCTTGGGGTCCCAGCCCCAGTAGCGGCCCCAGGCCGACTCGGCCCAGATCGAGCCCGCGATGATCGTGAACGTCCACAGCGGGAAGACGGCCGCGTTGACGCGGTAGGAGAACTTGTCGAGGTTCGCCGAGGCGGGCAGCCGCTCCATGACGGAGGTGGCGAAGGCGCCGGGCTTGCCGCCGGTCGCGAGCTTGTTCTCGTACGAGTCCTTGAAGAGGTAGAGCAGCGTGCCGACGGCGCCCACGTAGAAGACCGCGCCGCAGATGATCGCCGTCGAGACGTGGATGTACAGCCAGTACGAGTGGAGGGCGGGAACCAATTGATCGCTGGCGGTGTACAAGACAGTGACGGCGATGCCGAGATCGAGGAGGACCGTCGTGACCAGGAACAGGCCGAGCCAGCGCACGTTCTTCTTGAGCAGCAGCAGCGTGAGGTACACGCCGACGGCGACCGTGGAGAAGGTGATGTTGAACTCGTACATGTTGCCCCAGGGCGCCCGCTCCACCGAGGCCGCGCGGGCGAGAACGCCGCTCAGCTCCACGAGGAACGCGAGAACGGTGAGGGACACGGCGATACGGCCGTAGAGGTCGCCCTGTTCGTCCCCGCCGTGCGCGCCGGGACCGTCCGGCACGTCGCGCGAGCCGGACGCGGCCCGGACGACGACCTTCGGCCGCTCCAGCACGGTGGTGCCGCCGGCGTTCTGCACGGTGACGGCGGGCGCCGCCGCCTTCTTCGCGTCGGCACCGGTCAGCGCGGCGGCCGTACGGCCGATCTTGCTGCGGCTGCCGAAGGTCCATTCGGCGATGTACGCGAAGAAGGCCAGGGTGTAGACGGCCATCGAGGAGTAGATCAGCGTGTTGCTGAGGTTGGCCAGGTGCTCGTTGGTGGCGGCGGCCAGATTGGTTACGGAGGCGAAATCGGTTGCGGCGGCGAGAGTCACTTCTCAGCCCCTTCGGCGGGTACGGGCGGTTCGACGCCGGAGTCGGAGTCGTGGGTGTCGGCGTCGGAGGTGGGGGTCTTGGGGTCGTCGTCAGACGTCGGATCGGCGTCGGTCTTCGTCGGGCCGGTGCCGGGCGTGGGCGAGCCGGTCTCGGATTTGGTCGAGCCCCCGTCCGTCTTCGCCGGAGCCTCGTCGGTCTTCGTCGGGGCCCCGGCGGTCTTGGTCAGGGCCTCGTCGGTCTTCGCCGAGCCCTGGTCGGACTTCGCCGAGCCGGTGCCGGGCGTGGGCGAGCCGGTGGCGGACTTCGTCGAGACCCCGTCCGTCTTCGTCGGGGCCCGGTCGTGCACCAGGGCGGCCAGGTCGCCGAGTTCCTCGGGGAGTTTCGCGGACTCGCTGCGGCCGAGGCCGGCCATTTCGACGACCGTCACCCCGTCGGCGCTGCGCGTGGCCCGCACCCAGACGCGGCGGCGCTGGATGAACAGGGAACCGGCCAGACCGACGATCGCGGTGAGCGCGCCGGTCAGGGCCCAGGTGGTGCCGGGCTGCTGGACGACCTGGAAGCCCGCCCACTCCTTGATCTGCTTGTCGAAGGTGATCGACCCGGCGCCGTTGGGCAGCTTCATCGTCTCGCCGGGCAGCAGCTGGGCCTTGAGGATGTTGCCCTTGGCGTCCTTGAACTGCTTCAGGTTCTTCGTGTCCAGCTGGTACACGTTCTGCGGGATGCCCGCGTTGACGCCGAGGTCACCGTGGTAGCCGGTCACGTTGAGCACCGGGTAGTCGAGCCCGGGGTACTGGGAGAACATCGTGCCGCTGCCCTTGGCGTAGGTCGGCACGAACAGGGCGGCGAAACCGAGCTGTTCGGCGACGCCCTGGGCGTCCTTGTAGCCGTCGAGGACCTTGATCGCGCCCTGCGAGGTGATGTTGGAGTCGATCGGCAGCATCGGTACGGCCTGGTGGAGGACCACGTTGCCCTTGCCGTCCCGGACGGTGACGACGGGGGCGTAGCCGTGGCTGACGAGGTAGACCTTCGAGTCGCCGATCTCCAGCGGCTCGTTGACCTTGATCGTGTGCTTCTCCGCCTTGCCGTAGGCGCCGAGGCTGTAGGTGATGTCGGCCTGGAAGGTGCTCGGGGTACCGCGGTTGGGGCCGGTGCGCTCGTACGTGCCGATGAAGTTCTTCAGGTTGAAGCTGAAGGGCACGAGGTCGTCGTCGCTGAAGAGGTTGCCGGACTTGAAGTCGTCGTACTGGGTGAGGGTGTTGGAGAAGCCGTCGCCCTCGACGATCAGCTTGTCGCCCTCGGACTTGAAGAGCTGGCCCCAGGCGAAGGCGATCAGCATCACGATCAGCGCGAGGTGGAAGAGCAGGTTGCCGGTCTCGCGCAGGTAGCCCTTCTCGGCGGCTACGGCGTCACCGTCGACGTGGGCCCGGAAGCGCCGCTTCTTCAGCGTCGCGAGGGCGACTTCGCGGACCTGCTCCGGCTCGGCGGCGGTGCGCCAAGTGGCGTACGCGGGAAGGCGGTTGAGACGCTTGGGCGCGCCCGGCGGACGGCCGCGGAGCTGGCCGACGAACTGCCAGGTGCGCGGGATGATGCAGCCGACGAGGGAGACGAACAGCATGACGTAGATCGCGCCGAACCACGCCGAGCTGAAGACGTGGAAGAGGCCGAGCTTCTGGTAGATCGGCCCGAGCGTCTTGTGCGCGTCCTGGAACTCGGAGACCTTCAGCGCGTCGGTGCCGGACTGCGGGATCAGCGAGCCGGGGACCGCGCCGAGCGACAGCAGGAACAGCAGCATCAGCGCGACCCGCATCGAGGTCAGCTGGCGCCAGAACCAGCGCGCCCAGCCGAGCACTTCACGACCGGTCCAGGCGAGCCAGCCGGTCAAACCGGGGGCGCGGTTGCCGCCGAAGGAGCCGGGCATGGCGGTCTCGACGGGGGCCGTGGAGAGCTGGGAGCCGGCGGCGCCGAGGTCCTGGTCGTCGCCGGAGGGGTCGGCCCGGGGCGTCTCGGCGGGCGAGTCGGCGGTCGTCTTGCTCATCGATCAGATCCCTACAGTGAAGCCGTCGGACCAGCTCTGCATGTCCTGCACCAGCGCGTCCCAGGCGCCGGTGAGCAGCAGCACGCCGGTCACGATCATCATGGTGCCGCCGACGCGCATCACCCAGACGTAGTGGCGCTTGACCCAGCCGAAGGCACCGAGGGCCTTGCGGAACGCGACCGCGGTGAGGACGAAGGGGACACCCAGGCCGAGACAGTACGCGACGGTCAGTATGGCGCCGCGACCGGCACTCGACTGGTCCATGGAGAGCGCCTGCACCGACGCGAGCGTCGGACCGATGCACGGGGTCCAGCCGATGCCGAAGAGCGCCCCGAGCAGCGGAGCCCCTATCAACCCGGTCGTCGGCCGCTTGTGGAATCGGAACTCGCGCTGGGTGAGCCAGGGCATCATCCCCATGAAGAACACACCCATGAGGATCATGAGCACGCCCAGCACCTTGGACAGGACGTCCCTGTTCTCCTGGAGCGTCTGCCCGAAGAAGCCGAACAGGGCCCCGCCGGAGACGAACACGATGGTGAAGCCGAGGACGAAGAGAGAGGCGCCCGCGACCATCCGCCCGCGCCGGGCGTCACCGAGGTCGGTGCCGGTGACTCCCGTGACGTAGGAGAGGTAGCCGGGGACGAGCGGGAGGACGCACGGGGAGAAGAAGGAGACGAGTCCGCCGAGCACGGCGATCGGCAGCGCGAGCAGCAACGCCCCGCTGCGGACCGTGGTGTTGGGCTCGGTAACTGCTGCCAGCAGCACGTCAGCTCACTTCTCCGCGATGACCGGGTCGAGCATCTCGCGGAGCTTGTCCTCGCTGAGTGCCTGGAGTGCGCGGGCCGCGATCTTCCCGTCCCGGTCGATGACGATCGTGGAGGGGATGGCCTGCGGGTTGAGCGTGCCCTTCTTGAAGCGGAGCATCAGCCGGCCCGTCGGGTCGTAGAGACTCGGGTACGGGACCTGGTACTTCTTCTCGAAGGCGACGGCCGGTTCGGTGCTGGTGTCACGGGTGTTGAGGCCGACGAACTGGACGTCCTTGTCGGCCGTGGCCTTGGCGACCTGGACCAGGTTGTCCGCCTCGGCGCGGCACGGGGAGCACCAGGAGCCCCACACGTTGACGACGAGGACCTTGCCCTTGTAGTCGGCGGTGTTGAGGGTCTTCCCGTCGATGGTCTTGCCGGACAGGTCGGGGGCGGCCTGGCGGTCGCCCTTCTTGACGGTCGCGATGCCGTCGGAGCCGGTGATGAAGTTGGTGTTGCCCGAACCTCCGGAGGTCCCTCCGGAGCTGCACGCGGACAGCACCAACGCGGCGACGGCTACACCGGCGGTCGACAGGACGGGGCGGCTACGGGCGCGACTGGCGGCACTCATGTGAAAAGTTTCGCATGCCCGTTCTGGGGATCTTGCGCGCCCCCCTCACGGGCGGAAAACCGCATTTCAGGCGACGCTTCAGGCGGCATTTCGGGCAGCGCTTCAGGCGGCGCTTCCGGCGGCCGACGAGGAACTGCTCGGGCTCGCGGCCAGGAACGACTTCCAGCCGCCGGACGGGGCCTGGCCGACGTCGAGGGTGCGCAGCTGGGCCAGCACCTCGGGCTTCTGCACGTCGATCCAGTCGGTGAACTGCTTGAAGGAGACGAGCCGTACGTCCTCACCCTTCTCCCTCAGCTGGGCTATGTGCTTGAAGGCCTTCTCGACGGCGTCCATGTAGATGCCGCCGTTCCAGTGCTCGAAGTGGTTGCCGATGAAGAAGGGGGCACGGTTCGACTCGTACGCGCGCTGGAAGCCGGATATGTAGGCCTGCGCGGCCTGGGTACGCCAGCCCGGGTAGTTGTAGGCGGGCGCGTTGGTGGAGTTGACCGACTGGTTGGCCAGCATGTTGTAGTCCATCGAGAGGACCTCGAAGCTGTGCCCGGGGAAGGGGACGGCCTGGAGCGGGTAGTCCCAGACGCCGTTGCGCTTCACGGGCCAGACCTGGCGGCCGCCGGGCGAGGAGGCGTCGTAGCGCCAGCCGAGGGAGCGGGCGGTGGGCAGCAGGTTGTCCTGGCCGAGGAGGCAGGGCGTGCGACCGCCGACGAGTTCCTTCTCGTAGTCGAAGGGCAGGGACGGCAGGTCGTGCCAGCCGGTGTTGGTGCGCCACTCCTTGACGAAGGACTTGGCCTGGTCGATCTCGCTGCGCCACTGCTGGGGCGTCCAGTTGCCGACCGTGCCGTAGCCGGAGCAGAAGTGGCCGTTGAAGTGGGTGCCTATCTCGTGGCCCTCCAGCCACGCGCGGCGGACGTTGGTCAGGGTCGCCTTGACGTGTTCGTCGGTGAGGTAGCCGATGTCGGAGGCGCCTTGCGCGTTGTTCGGCGGGTTGTACAGGCGCTTCTTCGACTCGGGCAGCAGATAGATGCCGGAGAGGAAGAAGGTCATGCTCGCGCCGTGCTGCTTGGCGAGGTCGAGGAAGCGGGGGAACAGGCCGTTGCCCACCTCGCCCGCGCCGTCCCAGGAGAAGATCACGAACTGCGGCGGGGTCTGCCCCGGCTCCAACGGCACGGGCTTCGCGGGCTGCTTGGGCTGCGCGCCGGTGAAGGACGTGGAGCCGTCGCCGATGGGCTTGGCCCGGGGTTCCATGGACTTGGTGGGCCCGCCGGAGGAGCCCTTACCGGAACCGCCGGAGGAGCCGGAGGAACCGGAGGAGTTCGACCCGCCGGAGCCGAGCGTCCCGCACCCCGCGAGTCCTACGGCCGCCGCGGCGCCCGCACCGACTCCGAGCGCTCCCCGTCGAGTGAGACTCCGCATTGCTTCCCCATCCGTCGCGTCCTCTGTGGTCTACCTGTGAGAGGACGCGACGGGCAAGAAAGTTCGCCGTGAACGATGTGGGTTGCGAAACAAATGTCACAGAGCTGTCCCGACGAGCGGCTCCGAGGAGTGAACGGACCGCGATTGTCAGGCGCCGAACGCTTTGTCCTTGCCCTTGACGGGCTTCGCGCCGGCGAGGAGGTGGGCCGGGACGAGATCGCGGGCCGGCTCGGTGTAGCCGACGGACACGATCTTGTCGCCGCGGTAGGTGAAGGTCGTCAGGGACGCGAGCGTGCACTGCCGCTTGCGCGGGTCGTGCCACAGCCGGCGCCGCTCGACGTACGACCGCACGATCCAGATCGGCAGCTGATGGCTCACCAGCACCGCCTCGTGACCGCGCGCGGCGTCCTTGGCGGCGTCCAGCGCGGCCATCATGCGGACGACCTGGTCGACGTAGGGCTCGCCCCAGGACGGCTTGAACGGGTTGACGAGGTACTTCCAGTTGTCCGGCTTCTTCAGCGCCCCGTCGCCGACGCCGAAGGTCTTGCCCTGGAAGACGTTGTCGGCCTCGATGAGCCGCCCGTCGGTCGCGAGGTCGAGCCCGTGCGCCTTGGCGATCGGCGTGGCGGTCTCCTGCGCGCGCTCCAGCGGGGAGGCGACGACGTGCGTGACATCGCGGGAGGAGAGGTGCTCGGCGACCCGGTCGGCCATCTGCCGCCCCAGCTCGGAGAGGTGGTAGCCGGGGAGACGGCCGTACAACACCCCTTCGGGGTTGGCGACTTCGCCGTGCCGCATCACGTGGACGACGGTGATGTCGGTGTCACTGCTGGTCATCGGGTGGCCTCCGCCGCCGCTCGGGCCGCCGCCGGGAGGGCGTCGGCGATCCGCTGGATGGCCCGTTCGTCGTGGGCCGTGGAAACGAACCAGGACTCGAAGGACGAGGGGGGCAGATAGACCCCGCTCGCCAGCATCGAGTGGAAGAACGCGGTGAAGCGGTACGACTCCTGCGCCTTGGCGTCCTCGTAGTTGCGCACGCTCCGGTCGGTGAAGAACACGGAGAACATGCTGGAGGCGTTCTGGATCCGGTGCGCGACACCTTCCTTGGTGAGCGCCTCGGTGACGAGCGACCGGATCTGCGCGGACACGGCGTCGATCGTGTCGTAGGCCGCGTCGTCGAGGAGCCGCAGCTGGGCGAGGCCGGCGGCGGTGGCGACGGGGTTTCCGGAGAGGGTGCCGGCCTGGTAGACGGGCCCGGCGGGGGCGAGGTGGGCCATGATGTCGGCGCGCCCGCCGAACGCGGCGGCGGGGAAGCCGCCGCCCATCACCTTGCCGAAGGTCATGAGGTCGGGCGTGACCCCGTCGATCCCGAACCACCCGGCACGGCTGGTCCTGAACCCGGTCATGACCTCGTCGGAGATGAAGAGGGCACCGTTCTTCCGGCAGGCGTCCTTGAGCCCCTGGTTGAACCCGGCAGCCGGCGGCACGACCCCCATGTTCCCGGGAGAAGCCTCCGTAATGACGCACGCGATCTCACCGGGATGCCGGTGGAAGGCCTCGTTCACGGCTTCGAGGTCGTTGTACGGCAGGACGATCGTGTCGCCGGCCTGGGCGCCGGTGACGCCGGGGGTGTCGGGCAGCGCGAAGGTGGCGACGCCACTGCCCGCGGCGGCGAGAAGGGCATCGACGTGACCGTGGTAACACCCGGCGAACTTGATGACCTTGGGCCGCCCGGTGAACCCGCGGGCGAGCCGGATGGCGGACATGGTCGCCTCGGTCCCGCTGCTGACGAGCCGCACCTGCTGCACGGGCTCGACGCGGGCGACGATCTCCTCGGCGAGCGCGACCTCGCCCTCGCCGGGGGTGCCGAAGGAGGTGCCGCGGGAGACGGCGTCGTGGACGGCGGCGATCACGTCGGGCTGGGAGTGCCCGAGGATCATCGGACCCCAGGAGCAGACGAGGTCGACGTACTCGCGCCCGTCCGCGTCCGTCAGATAGGGACCGTTGCCGGAGACCATGAACCGGGGCGTGCCGCCGACGGCGCGGAAGGCGCGCACCGGGGAGTTCACGCCGCCCGGCGTGACGACCGACGCACGGTCGAAGAGAGCCTGCGAGACGGGGGCGTCGTAGGGATACGGCAGGGCAGGCGGCGCTCCACTCGCCCCGCCGCTGGACGTTCCGCTGGGCGTTTCGCTTGGCGTTCCGCTTGACGTTTCGGTCATGACCTGCGACTTCTCCGGCTTCTCGGACTTCTCGGGATGAGCTGGGGCTCCGGTGACTCAGTGACCTCATCAGGGTAGGCGGCGGGAGACCGGGCAGGGGCCCCCACCCGTCTGCGAGACTGGGACCTGATACACACAGACACACACAGCTCATGCGGGCGACGGTGTTCAGGGCTTGCGCAGATCCTGCGGACAGGTGTTTCAGCGCACGTTTCGGCGGGCGGCCGTGGGGGAGGTCACTGACACGATGATCGGGTTGCGCGGCGAGGGTCACGCGTCCTGGAAAAGCAGTCGGGTGGAGATATGCATCGCGGTGGCGGACTGGGCGAGGGGACTGACGACCTGGGTCCTCGGCGTGCCCGGCGGGGGAAGCACCGGCGTGACGAGGAGGAAGCCGCCGAGGCGCGGCGGGGCGGGCCTGGATCGGGGTTGGGTCCGGGATCGGGTCCGGGATCTGGTTCGGTTTCGGGTGAGTCGGATCGGGATGAGCGACGTATCGAACGTCGGATCGATCAGTTGCGGGCGGGGAGCAGGAATGGTGGTCGGGTGGGGGTGACCTACAAATACTTCGGCGCGCCCGACGGTGCGACCGCGGCCCGCGTCCCGATCTCCATGCGCCCCGAGGAACTGGGCGGCGACGAGCTCGGGATGAACGGCATGTTCACCAAGATCAAGCCGGAGACGATGGCCGCGATGGTCCTCACCGGCATCGAGGGCGTCCCGCTCAACAAGGTGCCCCCGCTGGAACTGGTGGTCCTGCACCCGGACTACGCGGTCGTCAAACTCCCGATGACCGTCGTCGACCCGCTCCGCGGAATCGGCGAGGAGGCGGTCGGCGCGGCGGCGTTCATCTGGTCGACGGTGCCGGACCGGGGTGGGCCTCGGGACGCGTTCAATGTGTACCAACTGCTGCACGAGTGGCAGGACTTCAGCCACCGGTTGCATGAGGCGGGGCATCAGCCTTATTGCCTTGTTTGGCCGTGAGTTGAGAGTTCGTGGTGTGTGTGGGGCGGGGTTCTCGGACCCCGCCTTCTTCATGTCCCGGGACGCAACTACCGGCTGCCTGGAGTGGGGATTCCAACGAGATGGCCTTCTCGCTCCACAGCCAACATGGTCGCCAGTTCACTCGGGCCGCTCGCGCTCAACGCCCAGAGGCTGCTGACCCGTCGGGCCCACTGCCAGAGCCGGTCGCCCGTATCCACAGGTGTGTGGAAGGGCAGAACGGTGATGCCATGGGCGGCGAACGGCTGGTGGTCGAGGTAGCGCAGGCCGCCGGTGCCACACAGGTAGTAGGTGCTGCCGGTGGCTACGGCGAGGTCGGCCAGTCGCTCGGACCGGCCCCGGCGGGTCGGGATCGCGCTGCTCTCCAGTACCTCACCGCTCCAGCCGAGGGCAGTGAGCAGGGCAACGGTCGATGTCCTCGCAAGGTCTGCCACGCGGTCCGTGTTCTCGAACCGATCGAGGACCACGTCCAAGACCTCACGCACGACAGGCCAGTAGCGGCTGCGGCCGTAGTACTGGCGAATCAGCAAATGGGCTGTTCGACGAGACCGGCGCGGACCAGCGAGCAGCGCCTGGTTGACGAGCGTCGAGCGTCCGTTGGACAGGCGCGTGGGAAGCGTGAGCCACTGCTGCCTGCTCGGGTCGTCGAGGGCCGCGAGCCGGGTGCGGTGCTGGTAATCCCGGCGCGCGAACTGAACATCGTCGAGGACGATCCACCGGTCAGCGGCGAACAGCTTGGCCAGCGTGGACAGCCGGGGAAACAGATTCGACTGATGGATCGCGCACACTCCACCACTCGCCCCAAGTCGGCGTGTGTCAGCTGTTGATGAGGCGGCTGTCGAAGCCGGCGTCCAGAAGGCGCTCGTAAGCGTCATACACATCCCCCGGTACGTCCTGCTCGACGGCGAACCCCAACTTCGGGTAATCGATCACCCGTTGCAGGTCCCCGACGAGCATGTCGACAACGAGCTTTTCGTCGCCGATGGACTTGATGTAGTCGTCCAACTCCAAAGGCTCGGAGGCGCAGACGACTTCGGCCTCGGGCCACAACTTGCGGCAGGTCGCGTACGAGCGGCGCTCCATGTACGGCTTGGAGATCAGCAGCAACGACTCCACTTCCAGGCCCGCCTCCGCCAGCAACTCCCGGGAAAAGGTGATGTTCTGGCCGGTGTTCGCCGCCTTCGACTCGACCAGGATCGCCTCGTCCGGCACGCCCAGACTCAGGGCGTGCTCGCGGTAGTGGACGGCCTCGCCACGCGGGAAGCGGGCGCGGGTGGTGGGGCTGTTGCCGCCGCTGAACACCACGACGGGGAAGAGGCCGGCGCGGTAGAGGTCGGCGGCTGTGGTGGCCACGCCCAGGTCGTGGCTGCCGAGTCCGATCGCCGCCGAGCAGGAGCGCGCCTCGTGCCCCATCTGGTGGTAGTTCCAGATCAACGTCGCGTCGTGGAACTGCTCGTCGGTGATCTGACGCTGTTGGTGCTCCGGCACTGGCACTCCCTGACTCATCCCTGCTGGCCCTCTCGGATGCCCTCGATGCTGCGCAACTGGTGGCTCAGCCCGAACTGCCGGGCCACCTGCGCCGCCTGATCGAGGACGGACAGCCCATCATTCCGGGTCGCCGCATCCGACAGAAGGATGTGCCCGTACGCGGTGTCCAGCCGCACCCGCTGCATCGGCGAGTCGACCGTGCCGGTGGTGCGCGCGATGTCGATGTAGTGCAGGGCCTGCTTCAGGTCGCCGGCGCCACGGTGGGCCAGGGCGAGCTTCTGGTGTGCCACTGACCAGTCCTCCGGCTCACCGAGTTCCTCGAAGTCGCGGGTGGCAGCAGCCATGACGTTGGTGGCGTACTCGTTGTTGCCCTCCTTGCTCAGCGCCGTGCCGATCCACAACCGGGACCGGGCCCGGTCCCGTCGGCTGAGCCGCTGGTCGGCGGCGAGTTCCTCGTACCATCGGGCGGGGGCTGCAGCACGGAATCGAGTCCCGCGTGCTCGCGTTCCGGGAGCATTCACAGTTGCGTGGACGCGGGAACTCGCTGCCCTACGCTGAGCTGCCGAACGGGGTGAACCCGAACACCCATCCCAGTCGGCTCACTCCGTGGTAGGCCAGCGGATCTCCAGGTTCGTGATCTCCTGGGTCGCGTCCGCTTGGCCCTCCGCCGCCGACAGGTCGACCACCGTTTGGGTGAAGAGGTGATGGGCCCGCGGGTCCACCAAGTCCGTCAGCGCCGCTGGCCCACCGTAGCTCCCACGCAGCAGCCATCCCGGCCCGTCGCACCCGATGATCCGCGTCGGCTGAAGCACTCGCTGCCCGTCCTTCACAACATAGATCCGCGCACGGACCTCGGATCCGAGACTGCTCTCGGCCTCCTCCGCCGTACCGCCCTGATCCCGGATCCCCTGGATGATCTTCGGGAGGGTCTTCCTCCAGGCCGGCCCCACCGGAACCCTGAACGCCTGGACGCTGAAGGCGGCATCACCGAGAGAGACGATCACCCCGACGGCACGCCCACCAGCCATCAGCGGATGCATACCCGCGCCCTCCAACAGCGGCACCCTCAACACGCCGTAGTCGAGCCGCTCCACTCCGGCGGACACCGGCGTCTCGGTCGCGTCCCAGGGCCCGAACTCGCCGTCCCTCATCTGAGGACGCGTCATCTCGCCGGAATCAAGCACCTCGAACCAGAGCTCTTCCGCCTCCGACAACAGAACGTCGAGGGTGCCCGCCGACGCATCGGGGCGCTGAACGTACTCTACGAGCCGGGCAACAATCTGATCCCAGCTTTTAGTCGCGTCCTCGACGCCCAGTTCAATCGCGCGCAAGTCTCCCGAGATCAACCCGGCCAGTAGCGTGTCGTCCGACTCCGCGATCCGCTCGACGAACGACGGGTCCTCAACTGCGGCAATACCAAGAGCCATGACGAGGAGCACGCCCGGAGTCAGTCGATCCCAGACACCGAACTCCGCAGAGGCAAGGCTCTCTGAGGACAGGACCCCGTCCCGACCGTATTGCTCGACGATTCCCTCAGCATCCGCTCTGGCCTGGTTCACCGGCCACCCTCCGCTGCCCTTCGTGCTCTGCGCGCCAGCCCCTTCTTGAGCGCGTCGAAGCCGAAAGTAGCGGTCACAACCACCGCGCTGACCAGGTCTACCGCCCCGCTCGCCACCCCTGATGTGATCACCGACCCCCTGCTCAACGCTGGGCAGTTCCCCGACCGCGCCAGTCTTGAACTCCGCGTGTTCTACGCCCGCTTCGGCCGTGACCTCGGCCGACTGGCGTTCTTGTCGCCAAACAGCAGGTGGGCGCCGCCGGAAATTAATCCACCGGAACCTATCTGCCTACTGCCAGGGAATCCTTCCCCGTTCGATCAATCAAGCACTACAGCCCATACGCCGAGAACCTTAGCGAAGTCCGCAGTTCGAACGATCAGATTCGGTGATCCAGTCCTGCTCGACATAAGTCCGTCAGTATCCGGATCGACATCTTCACTGAACTTTCTTCCCGTAACAGGCGAGCCCATACCATTCCGGCAGAAATACTCAGACTTCCACCTTCCGCAAGCTATCGGAGATTCTCACAGTAGCTATTAAAGGCTGGCTCACTCATATTCCTAAGCTCAAATTCGGTAACCCAACGATGAGTCGACGCAATCCGGCCCAACTCCCTCCCGAACGCAATGAGGATGCCACGCCCTTCTTCCTGGTTCTCAGATACCCTGATCGCCAACTGGAGCGCCCGCTCCGAATCGGCTTGGGAAATCACCCGGAGTGCCGCGATTCTGTGGGAGGCTTCAACTGATGGGTCGAGGATCATTTCAATTTGATCGGGCTCTTGGCCGCCCATCACCCCCCCAAACGCTTCATTTAGAGACTGCATGACTTCATCTGTTGCTGACCTCGGAAGGCGGACGGTGTGGTGCGCTCGTTACCATCGACTATTGCCTTCAGGGGCCCCGACAGCCTCACCAGAATCAGAATCCGGTGAGGCTGTAAGAGATTCCTGATCAGGTCGGCTGATTCATCTCCTTTCCAGGGCCGGAACATCAATCTCCGAAAATCCACAGATATCTATGAGTATCTGCCAGGACGAATTTGCAGTACTCGACCAGTCGACTGATGGAGGTCTCAATGTCCGCCACTCCCGGCGACCAGGAATTCAATTCCTTCATGAGCGAACGGACCTGAAGAGAATTGAAGACTGTATCCCCATACGGATCAATGTGACCCAAGAGGGGAAAACGCTCACGGTCGATCCCCTGGAGTAGCGGATTGATGCTCCCGAGCGAGACCAGTGGGGCCAGCACTGCACCGTCTCCGCCCCTCACCTGCATCTTCAGCGACATCCGTCAATACCCTCGTATATCTCTAGGAAGCCCTGGATGCATCGTCTTCAGCTTCAAGGTATCCGCATCACGAATGACGGTGTAGACCCTCGTTCGCGCTCCCATTTCGGTCTGCCCGATGAAATCAGGAGCTTCGATGATTGTTCGGATCGAGTGACTGTCAGCGTGATACTTCCCTACGGCGCTACCAGACCGGGCAGCCAGATTCTCCAAATCGACCTCGCCATCGAAGAGACTCGATGTTTCGTCGACCATATGTCCACCTTCAATGTGGCGAGGTTCAACGTGTCGAGGGCCGGTACGTGACCCCGAAGCGGAACTCCCGCTGCCGGCCGGGCTCCAGGGACAGGGCGTCGGCGTGTTCGGGGCGGTTGTAGGCGTCGGTGGGTACCTCGACGGGTTCCAGGGCGATGGAGGCTCGCCGGTCGCGGGCGAGGGTGTCGCCGGTGAACACGTGCATGTAGCCGCCGTACTGCCACACCCGTAGGGCGGCTCCGGTCGCGGGGTCGCTCAGTACCGTCTCGGTGCGGACGCCGGGTCCGGGGGCTAGGTCTGCGAAGCAGGCGTCGATGACCGCGTCGCCTAGCCTTCTGGGCGTACGGAAGTCCAGGTCGGGGCGGCGGTCCAGGGGCAGCAGGGCCTCCTTTCCGCGCAGGGGGATGAGGGAGGCGTCGGTGCGGATCAGGGTGCGGGCGGGGATCTGCAGGACCAGGTCGTCGACGGGGCGGGACAGGGTGAAGTACGGGTGCCAGCCCGACGCGTAGGGGGCGGTGGTCTCCCCTACGTTCGTCGCCCGGATCTCGATGCCCAGCTCGCGGCGGCCGATCGTGTACTCCACGTCGAGGTCCAGCGCGAACGGGTAACCGGGGTACCTGTCCGGTCTGATGCTCGTGCTGCGCAGCAGCAGCCTCGCCGAGTCGGGCGTCGTGGTGGCCCCGACGAGCCGGAACGGCGCTTCGCGTGCGAAGCCGTGGTAGATCGTGCGGTCCCCGACGCGGGCGGGCAGCAGGTCGTGGCCGTGGCCGCCGTGGTGGTAGCGGCCGTCGGCGACACGGTTGGAGAACGGGGCGAGGAGGCCCGCCCGTACGCCGTCCTGCGACCGCAGTTCCGCCTCGTCGCGGTAGCCGTCCGTCAGTTCAACCAGTGCAGGAGGTTCGGTCGGTTCGGTCGGTTCGGTCGGTTCGGTCGGTTCAGTGAGCTGCCCGGGCGCTTCGCGTGCGACCTGCCAGCTCAGCAGCGTCGCTCCGCGCAGGGCGAGGACGGCGCGGGCGGTACCGTCCGGCGCGGAGACGGTCACGGTGGGTTCGTCGCCGAGGCGGCCTTCGGTGATCCGGTACTCGTAGGGCATCCGGTACTCGTAGGGCATCCGATGCTCGTCGGCCGTCCCGCCCCCGCCTGTCACCCGGCCTCCGGAACCAGCCCCTTCGCCCTCGCCACGGCCAGCCTCTTCACCCCCGCCACGACCCGTCACCCCGCTCCCCGAACCCGCCCCTGCACCCCGGTCACGACCCGTCACCCGACCTCCGGAACAAGCTTCTTCGCCCCCGTCATAATCGCCACCGCGTCCTCCATCGAGTGCGACTGCGGGGTGATGACCCCGGCGCAGCCGCCGAGGCGCTGGATGTGGATGCGGTCGGCGACGTCGAAGACGTTGGGCATGTTGTGGCTGATCAGGATGACGCCGAGGCCCTGGTCGCGCAGGTCGCGGACGAGTTTGAGGACCTGGCCGGTCTCGCGGACGCCCAGCGCGGCGGTGGGTTCGTCGAGGATGACGACCCGGCCGCCGAAGGCACCCGCGCGGGCGACGGCCACCGACTGGCGCTGGCCGCCGGAGAGGGTCTCCACGGCCTGGTTGATGTTCTGCAGGGTGCTGATGCCCAACCGCTTGATGTGGTCGGCCGCCTGACGCTTCATCTCGCCGGTGTCGAGCATGCGGAACACCGAGCCGAGCACACCCTTGCGGCGGATCTCGCGGGCGAGGAACAGGTTGCTGGCGATGTCCAGCGCCGGGGCCACGGCGAGGGTCTGGTAGACCGTCTCGATGCCGGCCTCGCGGGCGTCCTGCGGGCGTTTGAAGTTCACCTCGGAGCCGTCGACCAGGATGCTGCCCTGATCGGGGACGAGCGCCCCGGAGAGGCACTTGATCAGGGTGGACTTGCCGGCGCCGTTGTCGCCGATGACGGCGAGGACCTCGCCGGGGTAGAGGGTGAGGTCGACGTCGTTCAGGCCGACGACCCGGCCGAAGACCTTGACCAGGCCCTTGGCCTCAAGAACGGGCGCGGGGGCGGGAACAGGGGCGGGGGCGGGAACAGGGGCAGGGACAGTCGTCATGACTTCACACTCCTTATCCACTGGTCGACGGAGACAGCCGCGATCACCAGCACGCCGACCGTCAGGACTTGGTAGTTGGGGTCGATCCCGGCCAGCGCCAGCCCGTTGACGAAGACCTGGACGATGAGCGCGCCGATCAGCGAGCCGAGCACCACACCGCGTCCGCCGAACAGACTGGTGCCGCCGATGACTACGGCGGTGATGGACTGCAGGTTGGCGTTGAGGCCGCTGTTCGGGTCGCCGCCGCCGACCCGGCCGACCAGGATCCAGGCGCCCACCGCGATGGCGAACCCGCCGACCACGTACGCGCTCAGCAGCACCCGGTTGACCGAGATGCCGGCCAGGCGGGCGGCCTCGATGTCGTCGCCCACGGCGTACAGGTGCCGGCCCCAGGCGGTGTAGCGCAGCGCGTAGCCGATCACCGCGTACAGGGCGATCATGAGCAGGACGCCGGTGGTCAGGTTCAGTTGCCCGATGGAGACCGTGTCCGCGCTCCACATGAGGATGTTGCCGGGCTGCAGGGAGACGGTCTGGCCCTTGGCGTAGATGAGCGTGATCGCGGTGAAGATGCTGAGGGTGCCGAGCGTGACGATGAACGGTGGCAGCTTGATCTTCGTCACCAGCAGCCCGTTGACGGCCTGCGCGGCGATGGCTACGGCCGCTCCCGCGAGCAGGGCGAGCACGCCCGGCACGCCGTTGTCCGCGACGAGCTTCGACATCAGCAGCGAGGCCAGCACCATGACCGCGCCGATGGACAGGTCGATGCCGGCCGTGAGGATGATGACGGTCTGGCCGACGGCCAACGAGCCGATGACGGCCACCTGTTGGGCGACGAGCGACAGGTTCTGCAACGCGTAGAAGCGGTCGTTGATGAGGGAGAACACGATGGCGGCGAGTACCAGGACGATCGCCGGGCTGAGGGCCGGCTGGCGGTGCAGCACCGACTGGATGCGCTGGGCCGGCGTGGCGGGCCGGTTGAGGAAGTCCTCCGCCGGCGCCGGTGTCGCTTCACTGTCCACGTGGGTGGTCACAGGGGGTCCTTCCGGTTCTGTCCCTCGTGTGGGCCTTCGTAGGAACGAACTGATGAGGTACGGGCCATGAGAGGCACGGGCTCATGCGGTACGGCCATGCGGTACGGGCCATGCGGTACGGGCTCGTCGGCTCGTGCGGTGCGGGTGGGTCGCCGGTGCCGGTGCCATGACGGCTACCGGCACCGGCGACCCACCTGACCGACCGGGTCAGCTGCCCCAGCAGGCGGAGGCGGCCTGCGTCGGGGACTGGACCGTCAGACCCCCGAGGGACTTGGCGGCGACCAGCGCGGTGCCGGTGTCGTAGAACGACTTGCCGTTGGTGACGCTGGGCTTGCTGCCGCCGCGGGCCAGCTTCGCGATGGAGCTGACGCCGAGGGCCGCCATCTTCCCCGGGTACTGCACGGCGTCGGCGGCGAACTTGCCGCTGGTGACGTTCTTCAGGCCCGAGCAGCTGCCGTCGATCGCGTAGATCGCGACGCTCTTCTCCTTGTTCGCCGCCTTCAGCGCGTTGTACGCGCCCTCGCCCGCCGGCTCGTTGATCGCGTAGACGACGTTGATGTCCGGGTTGGCCGACAGGCAGTTCTCCATCGCGGTGCGTCCGCCGTCGATGGCGCCCTGGGTCGGCTGGTGACAGGCGATCTTGTACGTGCCGCCCGTGCCGCCGGTGTACTTCCCGGACTTGGCCTCCTTGCCGTTCTCGGTCTTGCTGCCCGGGTCGATACCCATGCCCTCCAGGAAGCCGTGGTCGCGGTCGATGTCCACCGAGACGACCTGGTTGTTGAACAGGTCGAGCATGGCGATGACCGCGGGCTTGCCGTTCAGGGCCGCCGCCGCGTACTGGCCGTCGAGCTTGCCCGCCTGCTCGTTGTCGGTGGCGTAGGTGATGTCCGCGACGTTCGCCGGGTTCGGTGCGGTGTCCAGGGCGATCACGAAGAGGCCGGCCTGCTTGGCGCGCTTCAGCGCGGTGTTCACCGCGTCGCCGTTGGTGGTGATCAGGATGCCCTTGTCGCCGCGCGAGACGGCGTTGTCGATGGCGGTGATCTGGGTCTGGGTGTCGCCGTCCGACGTTCCCGCCGCCACCGTGAGGCTCACCTTGTCCTTGGTGGCCTGCGTCTTGGCGTCCTTCTCCATGCTCACGAAGTACGGGTTGCTCAGCGTCTTCAGGATCAGTGACACGCCCACCTTCCCGCTGCCGGACGACGAGGAGCCCGAGTCGGAGGAACCGCAGGCCGCGAGGGTGGCGCCGAGGCAGAGGGTGACGCCGACGGCTGCCGCCCGGGTGCGCCGGCTGCGGAGGCCCGACGCCTGGCTGGAGGAGAGGTTCATGACGTGATCCCTTTCGAGCCGTCCCTTGGTCGACGCTGAGACAACGTTGACTCGACGGGATAGTGGGCCCGTATGGACGAGCGCGTCAAGTCACTGGTAAACATGCGTCGGCAACGAGTCGGTAACGCAGAATCGGTTGGAGACAACGATGACCCTGGGTGAGCCGCCGTCGCCGTCCCCGCGCAGCCGTCCCACCATGCGCGAGGTGGCGGCACTGGCAGGCGTCGCCATCAAGACGGTCTCCCGCGTGGTCAACGAGGTGCCCACCGTCGATCCGGTCATCGCCGCCCGGGTGCGTGACGCGGCCGACAAACTGGGCTACCGGCCGAACCTGACCGCCAGCAGCCTGCGCCGCGGGGACGGCCGTACGGCCACGATCGGGATGCTCGTCGAGGACTCCGCGAACCCTTTCTCGGCGGCCCTGACCCGTACCGTCGAGAACGTGGCACGGGGGCGCGGAGTGCTCGTACTGGTCGGGAGCCTGGACGAGGACCCGGCCCGGGAACGGGAGTTGGCCCGCGCCCTCATCGACCGGCGGGTCGACGGCCTGGTGATCGTGCCGGCCGGGCGCGACCACAGCTATCTGATCAGCGAGCAGCGGTCGGGCACCCGTATGGTCTTCGTCGACCGCGAGCCCAGCCTGCTCGACGCGGACACCGTCGTCTCCGACAACCGGCAGGGCGCCCTCACCGCCGTCAACCACCTGCTGAAGGCGGGCCACCGCCGCATCGCCTACCTCGGCGACCGCGCGACCATCTCCACCGCCGGCCAGCGTTTCGACGGCTACCGGCACGCCCTGGAAATCGGGCACATCGAGTACGACGACGAGATCGTCCGGCACACCGGGGCCAGCGAGGAATCCGCGATCGCCGCGACCCGGCGGCTGCTGGCGCTGCCGAACCCGCCCACCGCACTGTTCACCAGCCAGAACCTCGTCACCATAGGAGCCGTACGAGCCCTGCGCGCCCTCGGTCTGCAGGACACCGTCGCCCACGTGGGCTTCGACGACTTCCCCCTGGCCGACCTCCTCAGCCCGGGGATCTCCGTCATCGCCCAGGACGTCGAGCAGTTGGGCAGGACAGCCGCCGAGATGCTCTTCCGCGGACTGGACGGCGACCAGTCACCCACCCGCACGGTCACCATTCCGACCCGGCTGATCGAGCGGGGCTCCGGCGAGATCCCGGCACCGGCGCTACCACCGAGCGCGTCGAACTGACGGTCTCCCGGAAGGCGTCCTACGGCCGACGGGAACTTCGGGAACCGTATTGCCCGGTGTGGCCCTGACCCCGACGGCAGGCGTGTCAGGATGATGATCTGACAGCGACTCTTCAAGACGGAGCCCGGCCTCATGACCTCTCCCAGCGGGGACGGCAGTGGCGCGCAGCCACTGATCATCGACACCAGCAAGCCCCACCCGGCCCGGATGTACGACTACTTCCTCGGCGGCAAGGACAACTACGAGGTCGACCGGGAGGCCGCCGAGCAGTTCATCAAGGCGGCGCCGGAAGTGCGGGAGGGCGTGCGGGCCAACCGGCGCTTCATGCACCGGGCCGTCCGGCACGTCGTCGAGGAGGGCGGGGTGCGGCAGATCCTCGACATCGGCACCGGCCTGCCCACCGAGCCGAACGTGCACCAGATCGCGCACGCCATCGCCCCTGACACGCGGATCGTCTACGTCGACAACGACCCGATCGTCAGCACCCACTCGATGGCCCTCATGGAGGACACCGACACCTCCGTCATCCTGGCCGACCTGCGCGACCCCCGCTCGATCCTCGACCACCCCGAGGTCCGCAAGGCCATCGACTTCGACCAGCCGGTGGCGGTCCTGCTCGTCGCCGTCGTCCACTTCCTGTCCGACGACGGTGACGATCCCTACGGCATCGTCGCCACCCTGCGCGACGCGCTGCCGGCCGGTTCCTACCTCGTCCTGTCGCACGCCACGGGCGATGTCCACGAGGACGGCCGCCACGACGCGGCGTCCGTCTACAACCGGGCCACCGCCACCCTCAACCTCCGCGCCCACGCCCAAGTCCTGGACTTCTTCGGCGACTTCACCCTCGTGGACCCGGGCCTGGTCCGCGTCACCCACTGGCGGCCCGAGGCGACTCCGGCCCCCGGCGCCGCGCCGATCGGCATCTACGGCGGGGTGGCCCGCAAGGACAACTAGCCACCGGCGCCCCGCAGTCAGTCACCTATCGTGATCGTCCTGCCCTCCCGACCGGGCAAGGAGAAGCCCAGCACGGTGCTCGTGTCGCGCAGGGTTTCCGGGAGGGCGCCCGCCGCGCCGGCGCCTCGGGCTCGTTCGAGGCGCTGGGGACGGGTCAGGGTGAGGCCGAAGTCCTTCGTGAGACCGGCGCCGTCCAGCAAGTCGCAGAGGAACAGCATGTGTTCGTCGAGCGGCACCTGTTCGGCGCGGACGGCCCGGACGCCGTTGAGCAGGGCGCTACGGAGGACGGGGTCCGGGTGGTGCCGGGTTCTGGCGAGGAGGCTGCCGGGGGTGTGGCGCAGTGCCCCTCGTCCGGTGAGGGCGGCCGTGTGCAGTGCGAGTGCTTCTCGGCCGCGTTCCCTCAGCCAGCGGGTCACCGTCAGGGGGCGGGGGGTGAGGGTGGCGGTGCGGGTGTGCAATGCGGAGAGCAGGTCGTCCGCCCAAGTCAGGCCTGTGCTGGTTGCGTTGGGCCCCAGTTCGATCTCGCCCCGCAGTTGGTAGATCTCCAGGCCCAGTTTCCTGGTCTTCCTCGGTCTGGCCAACAGCCTTCTCCGGAGGGCCAGTTCGCCGAGTTCAGCTGCCGCGCAACCTGCCGCCGTCTGGGCGGAGTTGGGCACCCTGCCGTTCTCCCCGTGCGACAGCAGGGTGAACTCCTCGGGCAGGGACAGGCGTTGGAGCGGCGCGGGTCCGAACATGCGGTGCATTCTGCATGGCGGGGCGGCCGTCCGGGGTCAGGTCGCGGTACCGGGCAGGTCGAACCACACCGCCTTGCCCTCCGGGCGGGACAGGCCGTCGTACGGTACGGCGGTGCCGCGGCCCCAGCTGCCGCCGGTGAGGGCGTCGACCTGGAACAGACCCCGGCCGTATCGCCCAGGAACTGTGAAAGGGCCAGCCGTGCCCCCTCGCCCTCCGCGAAAGCGACCACCCCGCCACGGTCCTCACCCCCACCCCCATCGCCCTCCACGCCCACCGGCGTGATGGTGGAGCCAGCTGCACCCCCGACTGGGCAGCTCACCCCCTCGTGGCGGCAGTCCGGCGACGGCATCGTTGATCTCGCAAGGTCAAGGTCAACGATTCGCCGGAAGGAAACCGACCGCCATGACTCACACCGCCGTCTCCCTCACCAAGGACGCCCGTACCGTCCAGCCGTCCCCCGCCCGGCACACCCCGCACACCACCCCTCGCGTGATGCCCCTCTGGCAGGCGATGGCGCACCTGTTCGCCCCGGCCGACGGCACGGTGCGGCCGTGAACTCCCGCGTCACCCGCCCCTATTGAGACGCGCCCGCCGCACCTCCCACTCCCGTTCGGCCACGGCGAGGCCCTGCTCCAGCGTCTCGACGAACGCCGCCCGGGTCACCGTCGCCACCGACTCGGTACCCGCGGCCGTACCCCGATCGCCGTGCAGCCGGCAGGCGAGGTGGATCCAGTCGCCGTCGGGGAAGGCGTACGCCCACACGTCGTTGGTGCACTCCCCCCACTCCAGGAAGTCGCAGGCGAAACCCGCCGGTCGCGCGCCCGGTGTGCGGAAGCGCCGCAACTCGTCGGTGAGCTCCTTGACCAGCAGGGGCGGATAGAACGCGTTGTCCCACGTGTTCACATGCAGCCCGCCGACGAAGACATCGACGCACAGCAGATGCGCGTCCCGTTCGAGGTGGAACTCCAACCCGAATCCGGCCCGCGTCCCGAACAACATGCCTGCCTCCCCCATGCCCGCCCCGCTCGACCCGACCCTACTGATCCACTCGCGGCGCACAGCCGACAAGCGCCGACAAAAGCGCCGCGAAAGCCAGGCCCGCGGAGTCACCCGCAGTGCACCCGGCGTTCATGTCATCCGCGAAACATGCGCCACATGAGACGTTTCACCCCCACCCTGGTCCTCGGCATGACCGCGCTCCTGGCCACCCCCTTCGCCGCCCAGGCCTCCCCCGGCAACGGCAGCGACAACGCCCACACCGACAGTTACGGCACCAAGGCCGTGTACGCGCCGGAGCAGAACTCCCGCTCGTACCAGAAGGTCCCGGTCGGCTTCACCCCCGTGTTCACCGAGAACGTGTCGCGGCACGGGTCCCGTTCCGCGACCGACAGTTCGGACGGGGACCTGATCCTCGCGCTCCTGGACAAGGCGCAGACCGAGGGGCAACTCACCGCGAAGGGGCGGGAGTTCGGGCCGAAGGCGCAGGCCCTCGAAGCCGCCATGAGTGCCGTCGGGTACGGCGACCTCAGCGCGCGCGGCAAGGAGGAGATCCACGACACCGCCGTACGGACGGCGAAGCGGCTGCCGACCCTCTTCGCGTCGATCGCGAAGAACAAGGAGCCCATAGATGTGGTCAGTTCGGGGCAGGGGCGTGCCGTCGACAGCGCCAACCTCTACGGCGCCGCCCTCGCGCAGACCGACCCCGACCTGACCTCCCTCATCGGCGCGACCCGTACCGACAAGGACCTCCTCTACTTCCACAAGGCCGACGGCGGGGCCGCGTACCGCGACTACATCGCCAACGACAAGCGCCTCGCGGCCACCCTCAAGGCGGTCACCGACCAGCCGGCCACGCACCGCGCCGCCCGCGACGTACTGAAGAAGCTCTTCAAGCCCGCGTTCGTGGACCGGATCACGGCGGGCGAGTTCGCGTCGATCGGGACCGACGTCGAGGCCGCCACCGCCGTCTACAACCTGTACGCCATCGCCCCCGCGATGAGCGAGGAGAGCCCGGGCGGCAAGGGCTGGGGCATGGACCGGTACATCTCGGCGCGCGACGCCGACTGGTTCGGGTACATCTCCGACGCCGAGGACTTCTACGAGAAGGGGCCCGGCTTCGCGGACAGCGACATCACGTACAAGATGGCGAACGTCCTGCTCGACGACTTCTTCAAGAAGGCCGAGGCCAAGCGCGACGGCACGAGCGACCTGGGCGCCGAACTCCGGTTCACCCACGCCGAGGAGATCATCCCGCTGGCCGCGCTGATGGGCCTGCCGGGGAGCACGAAGGGCGTCACCACGGCCAAGCCGTACACCTACGGCAGCAACCCGTGGCGGGGCGCGGCCGTCGCGCCGCTCGGCTCCAACATCCAGTGGGACGTGTTCCGCAAGGGCAACACCTACCTCGTCCGCATGCTCTACAACGAGAAGGAGACCGCCTTCAAGGCCGGCTGCCGCCCCGTCTCGAAGGGCAGCAAGTTCTACGACCTGAACGAGCTGGAGCGTTGCTTCGGGCGCACGGGGTCGACCGGCTGACCGGCCGTACGCGGCACGGGGGGATCCCCCTCCCGCCCCCACCACCCCCTCCGGAGAAATGTGACACTCACCCACCCAAGTGTCACATTTCTCCAGGACACCCTCCCACCCCGAACCCGTCAGACCCGGCCGCGTGGCCCGGTTCCCGGGCCGGTCACACCGCCCACCGTGAACCCGATCACCGACCCGCCGCCCTCCCGCCGTAGCGCGAACGGTGCTCCCCCGTGGGCCAGGGCCACCTCGCGGACGATCGAGAGGCCGAGCCCCGAGCCGGGGAGCGAACGGGCGTCGGCCGCGCGGTAGAAGCGGTCGAAGATGCGGAAGAGGTCGGTCTCGGAGACTCCGGGGCCCCGGTCGAGGACCTCGACGCGGACCGTACCGGGGCGGGCCGGGCCCGAGATCGAGATCTCGATCGGGGTCTGGCCCGCGCGGTCGAACTTGGCCGCGTTCTCCACGAGGTTGGAGATCGCGCGCTGGAGCATGCCGGGGCGGCCGTCGGTCGTCGTGTCGCCGCTCGCGCGGACGGTGATGTCACGGCCGGTACGGCGACGGGCGACGCCCGCCACGTCCTCCGCGATGTCCGCGAGGTCCACCTGCTGGGGCGGTTCGGTGTCGGACTGGCCCGCCGCCAGGTCCACCAACTCGTTGACCAGGTCCGTGAGTTCGCGGGCCTCCTGCGAGAGATCGGCGACCAGTTCCTCGCGCGTGGCGGGCGGCAACTCGTCGATCCGTCGCAGCAGGGAGATGTTGGTACGGAGGGAGGTCAGCGGGGTGCGGAGTTCGTGGCCCGCGTCCTGGATCAGGCGGCGCTGGTCCTCCTCCGACTGCGCGAGACGGCCGAGCATCCGGTCGAAGGCCCTGCCCAGGCGGCCCACCTCGTCGTAACCGGTGACCGGGACCTGGACGCCCAGACGACGCGTGCGGGCCACGTCCTCGGCCGCCGCGGTGAGGATGATCAGGCGCCGGGTGATACGCCGGGCCAGCCACCAGCCGCACAGCCCCGCGAGCACGACCACCGCCGCCATCAGCACGAACGTCCGCTGCTGCAACGCCCGCAGCAGATCCTCCGTATCGCTGAACTCCTGCGCCACCTGCACCGCGCCCCGCCCGGAGCCGAGCGAGACCGTCGCGATGCGGTACACGTCCTCGGCGACGGCGACGTCCTTGTGCTCCACCGTCTTCCCGGCCACCCGCTCGCCCGCGATCGCCCGGTCGTCGCCGGTGACGGGCAGCGCGGGGCTGCCGCTGTCGAGGACCCCGCCGTCCCGCCCGAGCACCTGCACATCCGTACGGGCGGGCCGCACGATGTCGTGGCCGGGCGCGGAGGAGGAGAAGTCCTCGGTCGTCATCCGGTGCGTCCGCACCTCGTCCTGCAGATCCTGCACGACCTGGTCGAACACGGACTCCTGGTCGACCCGGACCAGCCGGGCCGCCGCGCCGTACGACAGCACGCCGACGAGCAGCGTGACCGCCGCGGTCACCGCCGCGAAGGACAGCACGAACGTGGTGCGGAGTGAAACCAGTCTGGGTCGCCTGGTGGCCACGAACCGCCGCAGGCGGCCCACTCAGTCCTCCCGCAGCACGTAACCCACGCCACGCACCGTGTGGATCAGCTGCGGCGCGCCGGGCTCGTCGAGCTTGCGGCGCAGGTAGCCGACGTAGACGGCGAGGTTCTTGGAGCCGGGGCCGAAGTCGTAGCCCCAGATGCGGTCGTAGATCGTGGAGTGGTCCAGGACGATGCCCGCGTTGCGCACGAGCAGTTCGAGGAGCTCGAACTCGGTCCGGGTCAGCTCCAGTTCACGCTCGTCGCGCCAGACACGGCGCGCCTGGAGGTCCATGCGGAGACCGGCCGCGGTGATCTGCTTGTCGGCGGGCGTGGTCGTGTACGTCGTCTGCGGGCCATCCCGTAGTACGTCCGTGGAGGCGCCGGAGGTGATGGACGGGCCGGGGACGCCGTTCGCCGGGACCGGGCTGGTGCGGCGGAGCAGGGCGCGCAGCCTCGCGAAGACCTCCTCCACGTCGAAGGGCTTCACCACGTAGTCGTCGGCGCCCGCGTCCAGGCCCGCGATGCGGTCGGCGGTCTCCACGAGTGCCGTCAGCATGAGGATCGGGGTGCGGTCGCCCTCGGCGCGCAGCACCCGGCAGACCTGGAGGCCGTCGATGCCGGGCATCATCACGTCGAGGAGCAGGACGTCCGGTGGAGTGCGGTGCGCCTGCGCGAGCGCCTCGACACCGTCGGCGACCGCGGTCACCTGGTAGCCCTCCAGGGTCAGGGCCCGCTCCAGGGCATGACGGATGGCACGGTCGTCTTCGGCGAGCAGCACAGTCTGGGGCACGTCACCCAGTGTGCCAAGGCCTCCGGCGGTTGACCGGCGGGGGCAGGTCTACGATCACCCTTTTTACCTGGCTCTCACCGAGGTGGGCGCAACCCGGGCCTTGCTCCTACCGTCTTCTCACGGTCGGGTGCGGCCGGTGTCCCTGGGGGCTGCGCCCCCCAGACCCCCATCGGCCCCGACGGGGCCTCGTCCTCAAACGCCGGACGGGCTGATATTCAGCGCCGCCAGTTGGTCCGTGAACGGGACGACCGTCGGCTTGCTCGCCGGACGCGCTCCCGACAGGCCCTGCATCAAGGCCCCCAACTCCCCCGCCGCCCGCTCGATCCGTTCCGGCAGTCCCTCCGCGCCCCAGTCCTCGGACGCGGCGTAGACCCCGGTCGGGACGACCACGGCACGCAGGTAGGCGAAGAGCGGGCGGAGGGCGTGTTCCAGTACCAGGGAGTGGCGGGCGCTGCCGCCCGTCGCCGCGATGAGCACCGGCTTTCCGACCAGCGCGTCCTTCTCCAGCACGTCGAAGAAGGACTTGAACAGTCCGCTGTACGACGCCGAGAACACCGGCGTGACGGCGATCAGACCGTCCGCCTCCGCGACCGCGTCCAGGGCGGCCGCCAGCTTCCTGCCGGGGAAGCCGTTGGTGAGGTTGTGGGCGATCTCGACGGCGAGGTCGCGCAGTTCCACGACCTCGATCTCCGCCGGCGCAACGCCCGCCGTGGCGGTCGCCAGCCGGTCGGCCAGCAACCTCGTGGACGACGGGACGCTCAGCCCCGCCGAGACGACTACGAGCTTCATGCGACGGTCACCTCCTGAACGGACTCGGCCGCCTTGGCGGCCTTGAGAGACTCGTGCGTCGGCGCCTCCGGCACATCGGCCGGACGGTTCGCCGCGAACTCCTTGCGCAGGACCGGTACGACCTCCTCGCCGAGCAGGTCGAGCTGCTCCAGGACCGTCTTGAGCGGCAGCCCGGCGTGGTCCAGCAGGAACAGCTGGCGCTGGTAGTCACCGGCGTAGTCCCGGAAGGCGAGGGTCTTCTCGATGACCTCCTGCGGGGAGCCGACGGTCAGCGGGGTCTGGTCGGTGAAGTCCTCCAGGGAGGGCCCGTGGCCGTAGACCGGCGCGTTGTCGAAGTACGGGCGGAACTCGCGCACCGCGTCCTGGGAGTTGCGCCGCATGAAGATCTGGCCGCCGAGTCCGACGATCGCCTGCTCCGGCGTGCCGTGCCCGTAGTGCGCGTACCGCTCCCGGTACAGCTCGACCATCCGCTTGGTGTGGTCGGCCGGCCAGAAGATGTTGTTGTGGAAGAAGCCGTCGCCGTAGAAGGCGGCCTGCTCGGCGATCTCGGGCGAGCGGATCGAGCCGTGCCAGACGAACGGCGGTACGTCGTCCAGCGGACGCGGCGTCGAGGTGAAGCCCTGGAGCGGGGAGCGGAACTTGCCCTCCCAGTTCACGACGTCCTCGCGCCACAGGCGGCGCAGCAGGGCGTAGTTCTCGATGGCGAGGTTGATGCCCTGGCGGATGTCCTGCCCGAACCAGGGGTAGACCGGGCCGGTGTTGCCACGGCCCATCATCAGGTCGACCCGGCCGTCGGCCAGGTGCTGGAGCATCGCGAAGTCCTCCGCGATCTTCACCGGGTCGTTGGTGGTGATGAGGGTGGTGGAGGTGGAGAGGATCAGCTTCTCGGTCCGCGCCGCGATGAAGCCGAGCATCGTGGTGGGCGACGAGGGCACGAACGGCGGGTTGTGGTGCTCACCGGTCGCGAAGACGTCGAGCCCGACCTCCTCGGCCTTCAGCGCGATGGCGACCATGGCCTTGATGCGCTCACGCTCGGTCGGCGTCCGTCCGGTGGTCGGGTCCGGTGTGACGTCGCCGACGCTGAAGATCCCGAACTGCATGGTCGTTCACCCTCCAGGTTGTTGATTATTCAACTATACCCCCCAACGGCCACCCCGCCGCACATATTCCGCCCGGCACCGCCGCCGCCCTCCGGCCGTTGTCAGTGGCTCGTCCTACGATCCCCTCATGGCCGCCGCCCGCCGTGACACCGGAGGAACAGCCGACGACACCCGAGGAATCGTCGACCCCGCCGAACTCCTCGCCCGCGTGCACTTCCGCCGCCCCGAACCCGCCGAAGCCCTCCGCCCGTACATCGAGCACTACTGGCTGATCGACTGGGACCTGACCGAGCCCTACGTCTCCCACGTCGTCCCGCACCCGGCCGTGCACATCGTCTTCCAGCACCTCGCCGGCGAGGACGCCTTCGTCGAGGTCGCGGGCATCCCGAACGGCCTCTTCGCCCAGAAGCTGGAGGGACGGGGACGCGTCTGCGGCATCAAGTTCCGGCCGGGTGCCTTCCGCACCGTCGCCCCGGACCGGCCGGTGTCCGAGTGGACCGGGCAGCGAGTGCGGCAGCCCGACGTGTTCCCGGACATCGACCCCGCCACGGTCCTCGACCTGCCCGACGAGACCGCCCGCGTCGCCGCCCTCGACACCTTCCTGCTCGCCCTCGACCCACAACCCGACCCACAGGCCGACCTCGCGACCACCCTGGTCGACCGCATCCGCACCGACCGCACGATCCGCCGCGTGACCGACTTCGCCCACGCCGAAGGCCTCTCCGTACGGCTGCTGCAACGCCTCTTCGCCGGGTACGTCGGCGTCGGCCCCAAGTGGGTCATCCTGCGCTACCGCATCCACGAGGCCCTGGAGCGGGCCGGCGCCGAGGAGCCCGTGGACTGGGCGGGGCTCGCCGCCGACCTCGGCTACGCCGACCAGGCCCACCTGGTCCGGGACTTCACGGCGACGGTCGGGGTGACACCGACGACGTACGCACAGGGCGTGCACTGACGGCACGCTTCTAATCCGGTTGACCGGATGGAGAACGGTCATGGATATTTATCTGCGTGACACAGATTCTGCGCAACACAAACAAATCCGAAGGGGACCCGCCTCTCCCCGCCCGCACCCGCTGGGCGATCCTCGCCGTGGTCCTCGCCGCCGACGTCCTCGACCTCCTCGACTCGACGATCACCAACATCGCCGCCCCGACCATCGCGAGAGACCTCGGCGGCGGCCCCGCCCTCGTCCAGTGGCTCGGCGCCTCCTACGCCCTCGCCCTCGGCGTCCTCCTCGTCCCCGGCGGGCGGCTCGGCGACCGGTACGGGCGGCGGCAGGTCTTCCTCGTCGGGCTCACCGGGTTCGTCGTCGCCTCCCTGGCCTGCGGGCTCGCGCCCGGCCCCGTCTTCCTGGTCGTCGCCCGGCTCGTGCAGGGCGCCTTCGGGGCGCTGCTCATCCCGCAGGGCTTCGGCATCCTCGGGGCGAGCTGGCCACGCGACCAGATCGGCAAGGCGTTCAGCCTGTTCGGGCCGGTGATGGGGCTGTCGGCGGTGGGCGGGCCGATCCTCGCCGGGTTCCTCGTCGACGCCGATCTCGGCGGCCTCGGCTGGCGCCCCATGTTCCTCATCAACCTCCTCCTCGGCGGCGCCGCCCTCCTCGCCGCCCTGCGCCTCCTCCCCCACGACACCGGCGACGGCACCGCCCGCGTCGACGGCCCCGGCTCCGCCCTGATCGCGGGCGCCATGCTCGGCCTCCTCGGCGGCATCATCTACGGCTCCGAGCACGGCTGGACCGGCCCCGCACTCGCCCTCCCGCTCCTCGGCCTCGCCCTGTTCGCCGGGTTCTGCCACCGCCAGCGCACCGCGCCCGAACCGCTCATCCGCCCCTCCCTCCTCCACAACCGCGGTTTCACCGCGGGCCTCCTCCTCGGCGTCGTCGCCTTCGCCGCCGTCGCCGGACTCCTCTACGTCATCTCCCTCTACTTCCAGCAAGGCCTCGGCCGCTCCCCCGCGGGCACCGCCCTCGGCCTCGTCCCGCTCTCCGCCGGCATCGTCGTCGCCTCGATCGCCTGCTACCGGCTCATCCACCGCCACGGCCGCCGCCTCGCCGCCACCGGCCTGCTGATCATCCTGACCGGCTGCGGCTACCTCGCCGCTCTGGTCGCCAACTCCGGCACGGGTGGTTGGGCACTCGTCCCGCCCCTCCTCCTCATCGGACTCGGCATGGGCACCTGCTTCGGCACGATCTACGACGTCACCATCGGCGACATCGAACCGTCCGAGGCGGGCAGCGCCAGCGGCTCGCTCAACGCGGTGCAGCAGTTGGCCAACGCGATCGGCGCGGCGGCCGTAACCACCGTGTATTTCGCGGCAGTTGGCGACGGTACGACCCACGCGCTCCTCGTGAGCCTGGGTGCGGTCGGCGCCGCCGTCGCCCTGTGCCTGTGTCTCGTACGGCTGCTGCCGCGCGCGGCGCCGGCCGGCCATGGTCACTGAGCGCCGACGGGCACACCCGCACGCTGGTAGCTTTCGCAGCGGTCGGACGACGACGACGGCGGCGGCAGCAGCAGCAGTCACCGTCCCCGGAACAGCGACACCCACAGCAACAGCCACAGCCACAGCCACAGCCACAGCCACAGCCACAGCGGGAAGAGAGCCCCCGGTGAACCGAACTCAGGGCGTTATTCGGTGGTTCACGGCGGACAACAACCCCATCCAGGTCTTCGGCACCGTCGCCGCCATCGCCGTCGGCGCGATCGTGGTGCGGCCGATCGGGTTCTCCGGGACCGGGCTCGCCGTGCTGTGTCTGCTGGTCCTGGTCTCGCTGATGACGTGCACGCGGCTGATCCCGGAGGGGCGGCTCGCGCCGGGGCCGCAGTTCGCGGTGCTGTGTGTCTGGTCGGCCGGTGCCGCCGCGCTGATGGGACTGGACCGCTCGGGGGCCTCGGCCCTGTTCGCGTACTTCGCCACCGGGCACGCCGGATACCGCCTCGACAGCCGCCGCTCGCTGCCCTTCGCCGCATGCACCAGCGCCCTGTGCGCGGGGGTGCTGCTCCTGCCGTGGGGCAGCCACGGCACCTCGTGGCTTGTGGGCGCCTTCACCGGTGTCAGCGTGCTGGTCGGGCTCTCCAACCGTGCCCACACCGCCGCGTTGCGCTCCGCGCGGGCCGCCGCCGAGCAGGCGGAGCTGGCCTCGCGGGCGGAGGCGCGGGCCGAGGCGCTCGCCGAGCGGGCCCGGATCGCCCGGGACGTGCACGACGTACTGGCCCACTCGCTGGCCGGGGTGAACATGCAACTGGAGGTCACCGACGCCCTGTTGGAGTCCGGTGACATCGAACGGGCCCGGCAGGCGGCCCAGCGGGCGCAGAGCCTGGTGCGGTCGGGGCTGACCGAGGTGCAGCGCACCGTCGGGGACCTGCGCGAGGACGCGCTGCCGCTGGTGGAGACCTTGCGGTCCATGCTCGGCTCCGTGTCCGACGCCGGTACGCTGGCCGTCGACGGGCCCCCGCGTGAACTGCCCGTCCGCCTCACCCAGGTGATCGTGCGCTGCGCCCAGGAGGCGCTGACCAACGCGCACAAGTACGCGCCCGGCGCCCCGGTCCGCATGCGCCTGGAGCACCTCCCGGACGAGACGGTCTTCGAGGTGGTGAACTCCGCGCCGCCGGAGGGTTCGCGGCCGTTGGCCGGTGCGGGGAGCGGGATGGGGCTGGTCGGGATGCGCGAGCGCCTCGACCTGGTGGGCGGCACGGTCACGGCCGGGCCGATCGTGGACGGCGACGACGCAGGAGGTTGGCGAGTGCGCGTGGTGATCCCGGGATGAGCGACGAGCAGCGGGGCGAGCAGCAGCCCATGGTGCGGGTGGTCGTCGCCGACGACCAGACCGCCGTCCGCGAGGCGCTGGCGACCGTACTGGATCTGCAGCCCGGCGTGGAGGTCGTGGCGACGGCGAGGGACGGCGGGGAAGCCGTGCGGGCCGCCGAGGAGCACTCCCCGGACGTGATCCTGATGGATCTCAACATGCCGCGGATGGACGGGGTCGAGGCCACCCGGCTGCTCGCCGAGCGCTTCCCGCAGGTCGCCGTCGTCGTGCTGACCACCTTCGCCGACGAGGAGTACATCCTCGCCGCGCTCGGTGCCGGTGCCCGCGGCTACCTCACCAAGGAGTCCGGCCGGCAGGACATCACCCGCGCGGTGCGGGCCGCGGCGGCCGGGCAGTCCGTGCTCGACCCCGCCGTACGGGACCGCCTCGTCGCGGCCGCCGCGCGGGGCGGCGCCCCCGTCGAACGGCCGGGCACCGGACTCGCCCCGGACCTCACTCCTCGGGAGGTCGAGGTGCTCACGCTGATCGGCGAGGGCCTCACCAACCGGGGCATCGCCGAGCGGCTGGTGGTGAGCGAGGCCACGGTGAAGACGCATATCAACAACCTCTTCTCCAAGGCGCATCTGCGGGACCGGGCGCATGCCGTGAAGTACGCGTTCATCCACGGACTGGTGAAGACCCCTGGGTGAGCGCCGCCCCCTGGACCCCGGCCGGCAGCAGCCGCACGCGGGCCAGCAGCAGGAACACCCGGGTGAGGACCATGGCCAGCGCCATGATGACGAAGAACGGGGCGATGGCGTCCTGGACTATCTGGTGCTCGGTCATGAACGTGCCGAGCTGGTCGCGGAACCAGGTGTTGTGCTCGGCGAAGTAGATGAACGCGACGCGCGCCGCGACCACCAGCGTCCAGATCGCCACGAACCCCGCGCCGCACCGGGTGTGCACATGGCCCGAGGCCGGGTCGCGCTCCACGCCGGTCGTGAACGTGGCGACGACACCACAGGCCAGCCCGATCGCCGCGCCCACCAGATAGACGACCACGTCGACGTGCTGGGTGGGCATCCCCCGCAGGTAGAAGTACCCGACCGCCGACACCGTGCCGATCGGCATCAGCACCTTGTGCAGGTCGTACTTCCGGCGCCCGTACTGCGTCAGCATCATCACCGCGAAGATGCCTCCGCTGATCGTCAGCGCCTGCTCCATGTCCGTCATGACGTCCCACTCCTCGGTCCCCGGCGGTGTCCCCGCCTCGCGTTTTCCTGAGTCCGACTCTCCCGCCGAAGCCGAAAAAGCTCCCGGACCCACGGGTGGATTTCCGGGTGGAGACGCGAGGTGGAGCCTGCCCCTAGGGGTCCCTCAGGGGCAGGCTCCCGCTCACGAGAAGCGCTCAGCACTCAGCGCTTGAGCGTGAAGGTGAAGTCGCCGGTGAGCCTGGCGCCCAGCCGGACCGCCGACACGAGACTCCCCTCCTCGATCAGCCTCCCGACCTCGGCCCGCGAGAGACCGCAGCCCTCGGCGATCAGCCGCACCGGCCGGACCGGTATCCGCGCCGCGAAGCGCACCGACACCTCGATCACCTCGCGGTCCAGGAAGTCCGTTCCGCCGGTGTCGAGACGCCAGGCGCCGTCCCAGTCGAGGGCGATGCGATTACGCCGCCGCAGCACCGGATCCTGGAGCAACTCGGCTGCCAGGACAGGGTCGTTGGCGTGCAGCCGGTCCAGCAGGCCGGGTCGTACGGAGCGCACGTTCGCCCGCTCCAGGACCGTGAGTTTCGTGGTGTCCCCGCAGCCGGTGCAGAGCGCGAGGAGCCACGCGTCGATGAGCTTGTGATGGGCGTTGACGCGGAACTTGCCGTTCGCCCGGAAGCGTTCGGACGCGCACGCGTGGCAACGGCGGAGGACGAGCGGAAGGCAGGTGGGCATGACAAACCAGGTGGCGAGCACAGAAGTACACCGGTTCCAGTGAGAAGTCCGCAGCGGAAAGGGGCGCGGCGCACAGGCGCGACGCGCGACAGATCAGCACTCGGGGGGTCTCACACGGTGTACAACGGCACGTCCTCGCCCAGACGACTGGATTCGGCAGGACGATAACGGCGCACGACAGCGCCGCTCAACGGATTTTCGGCGCCTCGGGCGCTACACGTCCCCCGCCCGCAGCCGCCCGATCTGCTGCCCGCTGAACTCCACCGTCCGCCTCATGTGGCCGACGATCACGGCGAGTTCGGCGTCACCCAGCTCGTCGAAGAGGGTGAACCAGCCGCCGCCGAGCCGGTTCCACATGCGCCCGAACTCGGTGATCTTCTCCGGCACGGTCGCCACCAGCACCCGCCGCCGGTCCTCCGCGTCCCGCTCCCGGACGACGTACCCCGCCCGCTCCAGCCGGTCCACGAGCCGCGTCGCCGACCCGGTCGTCAGTCCGGTCAGTTCGGCGACCCGGCCCGTGGTCACGGGCCCGGCCTCCAGCGTGAGCAGGTTCAGACACTGCAGATCGGTGGGGTGCAGCCCCAGCCGGTCGGCGACGGCCTGGTTGAACAGGGCGTACGACGCCATGTACCGGCGCGATACGGAGGACAACTCGTCCAGCAGCCGCGCCCGCGCGTTCCCGGACATGTCGTACCCCTCGTCGCCTGTGCCGTTCCGCACGTGCCGTACGTGCCGTGCGGAGATCGAGATCGTACGACGCGCCCGCGGGCGTGGCTCCTCGGTACTACGGGTGTGGCTCAGAAGTAGTAGCTGTCACCGGTGTCCAGGACGAGCACCCGCTGCTGGTCGTTGGCCCGGTTCCCGTCCACCGCGCCCCCGCCCCACACCGTGTCCAGCTCCAGCAGCACCTCGGAGGACGCGTCCCGCAGCCGTACCCGCACCTCGATCCGCTCGCCCACCGCGTCCGCGGCCAGCGCCCCCGTCCGGCACACCACCACCCGCTCCCCCGACCGCGCACACCCCTGCGGCAGCGTCTGCGCGTCCGCGAGCGGCTTCGACCAGCGCAGCCGTACGGTCGCGTCGGGCACCGCGGACGGACCGTGGTTGCGCGGGGTGAACCGCACGTCGACCCGGCCACCGGTCATGGTGGCGGAGCCGTGATAGGCGAGATCCGCCTCCGGACCCGGGATGTCCGGGTGAGCGGGGAGCCCCGGGGCCGCGCCCGTCACCGCCAGCGCGGCAGCCCCTGCAGCAAGAGTCCGTAGTACCCCTAGTACCCGCATGCCATCCGCTCCTCAGTACGCCACGCCTCCACGGCTGCACCCCGCCGTGGTGGTCGTACGGATGTATCCCACGCGGAGCGCGCGACAGGCGCCGTCCATCAGGTGACAGCCCGCGTGATGTGATGGCGGGCATGCTCGTGCTCCGCTCCGCGGCCCTCTTCGTCGTCGCCGCCGTCTTCGAGATCGGCGGCGCCTGGCTGGTCTGGCAGGGGGTGCGCGAACACCGCGGCTGGCTCTGGATCGGCGGCGGGATCATGGCCCTCGGCGTCTACGGCTTCGTCGCCACCTTCCAGCCCGACGCCCACTTCGGCCGCATCCTCGCGGCGTACGGCGGGATCTTCGTCGCCGGTTCGCTGGCCTGGGGCGCGGTCGCGGACGGCTACCGGCCCGACCGCTGGGACATCACCGGCGCCCTGATCTGCCTGGCCGGGATGGCCGTGATCATGTGGGCGCCCAGGGGGAACTGACCCGGAACCGCGCCCCCCTATCCTGGACGGAGTCGTACATACGAACTCGTTGATCCGTCTCATTGACGTGTCTTGTTGACGTGTCTTGTTGATCCGTACCGAGGAGCAGCCCATGGCCACCGCCGCACCTTCCGCCGCCTCCCGCATCGCGGTCGTCACCGGGGCGAGCGGTGGAATCGGCGCCGCCACGGCCCGGCAGCTCGCCTCGGCCGGCTACCGCGTCGTCCTCACCGCCCGCCGCAAGGACCGTGTCGAGGCGCTCGCGGAGGAGATCAACGGGAACGGCGGCCAGGCCACGGCGTACGCCCTGGACGTCACCGACCGCGAGGCCGTCGACGAGTTCGCGACCGCCTTCAAGACCATCGGCGTCCTGATCAACAACGCGGGCGGCGCGCTCGGCGCCGACCCGGTCGCGACCGGCGACCCCGCGGACTGGCGCACGATGTACGAGACGAACGTCCTCGGCACCCTGAACATCACCCAGGCCCTGCTCCCGGCCCTCACCGCGAGCGGCGACGGCACGGTCGTGGTCGTCTCCTCCACGGCCGGACACGGCACGTACGAGGGCGGCGCGGGCTATGTCGCCGCCAAGCACGGCGCGCACGTCCTCGCCGAGACGCTGCGCCTGGAGATCGTCGGCACCCCGGTGCGGGTGATCGAGGTCGCGCCCGGCATGGTCAAGACGGACGGGTTCGCGCTGACCCGCTTCGGCGGCGACGCGGAGAAGGCGGCGAAGGTCTACGCGGGCGTCGCCGAGCCCCTCACGGCGGACGACGTGGCCGACACGATCACCTGGGCGGTCACCCGCCCCAGCCACGTCAACATCGACCTTCTCGTCGTGCGCCCCCGCGCCCAGGCCTCGAACACCAAGGTCCACCGGGAGCTGTGATGCCGGACGAGGAGGGCGACCCGGCCGGCCTGGACACTCCGGCCGGCCCGGACAACTCCCAACAGGCCCTGGACCGGCGCCGGTTGGCCGAGGAGACCAGGAACGAACGCAAGGTCTGGTACTTCCTCGGCTACTTCCTCTTCGGCATCCACCTCATCGCGTTCGTGATGATCTACGCGGTGATGCACGCCCCGAACAAGTAGGCGCGAACGCGGCCCTGCCGACCCCGACCTTCAGCCCGCCAGTGGCCTTCGTGGCGGCCTGCGCGGAGGCAGCGGTGCCGAGGCCGGTCACCACGAGAGCGGCAACCGCCCCGGCGGCCACGACAGCCCGCCGACTCATCCCACCCTCACAGCGATCTCAGAGGAGCTGCGGAGCTGCGGGGCTCAGCCCTTCACGCAGACGACCTGCTTCAGCTTCGCCACGACTTCCACAAGGTCCCGCTGCTGATCGATGACCTGCTCGATCGGCTTGTACGCGCCCGGGATCTCGTCCACGACGCCGGAGTCCTTGCGGCACTCCACACCCCGTGTCTGCTCCTCCAGGTCCTTCGTCGAGAAGCGACGCTTGGCCGCGGTACGGCTCATGCGCCGACCGGCGCCGTGCGACGCGGAGTTGAAGGACTTCTCGTTGCCGAGGCCCTTCACGATGTACGAACCGGTGCCCATCGAGCCCGGGATGATCCCGTACTCGCCGGAGCCGGCGCGGATCGCTCCCTTACGGGTGACCAGCAGGTCGACGCCCTCGTACCGCTCCTCGCTCACGTAGTTGTGATGGCACGAGATCTCCTGCTCGAAGGCCGGCTTCGCCTTCTTGAACTCCTTGCGGATCACGTCCTTCAGGAGCGCCATCATGATCGTGCGGTTGTACTTCGCGTACTCCTGCGCCCAGAACAGGTCGTTGCGGTACGCCGCCATCTGCGGGGTGTCCGCGATGAAGACGGCGAGGTCGCGGTCGACCAGGCCCTGGTTGTGCGGGAGTTTCTGGGCCGTGCCGATGTGGTGCTCGGCCAGTTCCTTGCCGATGTTCCGCGACCCGGAGTGGAGCATGAGCCACACCGAACCGTCCGCATCCACGCACACTTCGCAGAAGTGATTTCCTCCGCCAAGTGTGCCCATTTGCTTCGTGGCCCGGTCCTCCCGGAACTTCACCGCGTCCGCGACCCCCTCGAACCGCCCCCAGAAGTCGTCCCACCCGCCGGTGGCGAACCCGTGCAACCGCCCCGGCTCGACGGGGCTGTCATGCATCCCCCGCCCCACCGGAATCGCCTGCTCGATCTTCGACCGCAGCCGCGAGAGATCGCCGGGAAGATCGTTCGCCGTGAGTGAGGTCTTCACCGCGGACATTCCGCAGCCGATGTCGACCCCCACCGCCGCCGGGCACACCGCACCCCGCATCGCGATGACCGAACCGACCGTCGCGCCCTTGCCGTAGTGCACGTCCGGCATGACCGCCAGGCCCTTGATCCAGGGCAGGGTCGCGACGTTGCGCAGCTGCTGGAGCGCGCCCTCCTCGACCGACGCCGGGTCGGTCCACATGCGGATCGGTACCTTCGCGCCCGGCATTTCCACGTACGACATAGCGTCCTCATTCCCCCGGAAACAATCAAAAAAAGTCAAAAGTCATACATCGCAAAACTGGCGCCAAGGTCAACGAAAGGGACAGCGGACCGGCGTACACGGCTGTGCGTGCGATAGACATTGTCTCCAGGGGGTCCCCCGGTGCGGCAAGCGATTAACCAGCGGGGACACTGGCAGACCCTGGATCGTTCAAGGGGTCGAGGGGCACGGAACACCGCCGGCACCCGACACCCGACACCTACCCGACACACCGTCGAGAGGAGCCCGACCGTGCAGCGGAAGGCGTACGTACCCGGCACCGCCGCGCTCCTCGTGGCGCTGCTGGCCGGCTGCACGAGCGGCTCGGCCGACAGCGGTACGACGGACGACGCGAACCCGGGCGAGGCCGGCACGGCGACGGCGGTGGCCCAGCCGGGCAAGTACCGCACGCTCCCGGAGCCCTGCGGCGCGGTCGGCCACGGCACCCTCGACTCCCTGCTCCCCGGCATCCGGCAGATCACCGACCCGGAGCAGCGCGAGGCGGCGTACGCGGGCGACGCGACGCTGACGTACGACACGGACCGCAAGGTGGGCTGCCGTTGGAAGGTCGAGTCCACGGACGCGACCGACCATCTCCTCGTCGACTTCGAGCGGGTGGTGTCCTACGACAACGCCGTGAGCGACGACAGCCAGGCGCAGACGATCTTCGCGACGAAGGAGACGGCGGCGGATCTCCCGGAGCCGACGGCGAGCGCCACGGCGTCGGAATCGGCCTCTCCGGACTCCACGGCAGCGGATTCCGCGACGCCCTCCGTCACCCCCTCTTCCCCCTCGTCCACCTCCGGCTCAGGCTCACCCTCCCCCACCGCCTCCCCCACCGGTCTCGAACCCCGCGCCCTCTCCGGTCTCGGCGACGAGGCGTTCCTGGACGACGCGTTGAGCGGTTCCGGTTCAACGGCTCAGCAGCGCACGGTGACTGTGGTGTTTCGCACGTCGAACGTCATTGTGACCATCGAGTACGAGGAGCAGCCGGCGACGGTCGGCGTCGTGCCGGACAGCCAGAAGATGCAGGACAGGGCGCGGAAACTGGCCGCGCAGCTGGCCGATTCGCTCAACGGTTAGGGCGTTCGGGAGGACCGTTCGCGGGGTCGCGCAAAGCCCGTGAACGGAGACCGCACAGGTGACTCACCGCGTACCGTGGCCCCTCGGACCCGATCCGACGGCAGGAACCACGAGCGTCATGAGTGAAGGAACCATGCATCAACCAGCACAGCGAGACCACAGTGACCAGCAGCGGGCGAAGCGTCTGAGCCGCCTCCTTGTCTGCGCGGCCGCCGTCCCGGTGATGCTGATCGCGGCCGGCTGCTCCTCGGACTCCGGCTCCGACGACGGCGCGGGCAAGGACACGACCGGCCCCGGTGCGACGACGTCCGCCGACGCGACCGCCGCTCCGACGGTGCAGGCGGCGGCGTACAAGAAGCTGCCCGAGCCGTGTGCGGTGCTGTCGAAGAAGACGTTGACCGATCTGGTGCCGAAGGGCGCCAAGTCGGGCAAGGAGGGCACGTCCAGCGACACGGCGTCGCGCGGCAGTTGCTCCTGGACGAGCCTGGACAACAACGGGGTCAAGGGGTCGCAGTTCCGCTGGCTGAACGTGTCGTTGCTGCGGTTCGACTCCTCGCAGACGCAGGGCGAGGGCGACAAGCTGGCCGCCGCGTACTACGCGAAGCAGGTGCGGGAAGCGCAGTCCGTCACCGGCGCGAAGAGCGCCAAGTCGGAGCCGGTCGCGGGCGCGGGCGACGAGGCGACGGCGGTGCGCTACGACCTGAAGAAGAAGGAAGGCGCCTTCAAGCAGCAGACGGTGGTGGCGCGCGTGGAGAACGTGGTCGTCACGATCGACTACAACGGCGCGGGCCTCGCGGGCGACAAGGCGCCGAGCGCGGACACGCTGACGAAGGCTGCGGAGAAGGCCGTGAAGGAGGCCGTGGCGGCGGTCACGTCGGCCAACGGCACGGGTACGGGCGCGGGTTCGGGCTCCGGCTCGGGTTCGGGCGGCGCGGGCGGCACGCCGTCGAAGTCCCCCTCCAAGTCGCCCTCCAAGACCGCTTCCCCGTCCGCCTCCGCCTCCAGGTCGGCGGCGAAGTCGGACGCGAAGGCCCCGGCCGCCACTGCCTCCTCCTCCGCCTCTTCCGCCGCCGACAAGAGCTGACGGCAGATTTCACATCCGGTCCGTTCACGGGCCTCAACTCGCAGGTCAGCACAGGCCTTTGACGGAGCCCGGCCCCTTCACGGACCGGGCTCCTGACGGACCGGCACCCAGGACGCCGCACACATGTGCCACCCTGTTGCGCGCAACAACATGTAAGGGGAGGGGAGTCCGGGTGTCCGCACCCATTCAGCTCACACGTATGCACCGGGTGCTCATCGGTGTGGTCGTCTCCGGTGCGGTCGTCATCGCCGGTATCGGCTTCGCCGGTTCGTACGCCGCCGTGCGCGAGCTCGCCCTGAAGAAGGGCTTCGGGAACTTCGCGTACGTCTTCCCGGTCGGCATCGACGCGGGCATCTGTGTCCTGCTCGCCCTCGACCTGCTCCTGACCTGGATCAGGATCCCCTTCCCGCTGCTGCGCCAGACGGCATGGCTGCTGACGGTCGCGACGATCGCCTTCAACGGCGCCGCGGCCTGGCCCGACCCGCTCGGTGTCGGCATGCACGCGGTGATCCCGATCCTGTTCGTGGTCTCGGTGGAGGCGGCCCGGCACGCGATCGGCCGTATCGCCGACATCACGGCCGACAAGCACATGGAGGGCGTCCGGCTCACCCGCTGGCTGCTCTCCCCCATCCCGACGTTCCTGCTCTGGCGCCGGATGAAGCTCTGGGAACTCCGTTCCTACGAGCAGGTCATCAAGCTGGAGCAGGACCGCCTCGTCTACCAGGCCCGCCTCCACTCCCGCTTCGGCCGCGCCTGGCGCCGCAAGGCCCCGGTGGAGTCGATGATGCCGCTGCGCCTGGCCCGCTACGGCGTCCCCCTCGCGGAGACGGCCCCCTCGGGCCTGGCGGCGGCGGGCATCGAACCCGTACTGCTGCCCCCCACCCCGCAGTTGGAGCCGGCCCGCGAGCAGGAGCAGCCGTCGGCACCGGCCGTCCAGAACACCCCGGCACCGGCCCGCGAGCAGCTGCCCGCGGCCGAGGCGTACGAGCCCCCCGAGCAGCCGGAGGACTACGCGCAGGCGCAGAGCCCGTGGCTGCAGGCGCGGGACCCGCAGACGGTGGCGTACCAGGGCGGCTACGACCCGACGTACGACCCGGACTCGGCGTACCGGCAGTGGTACGCGGAGCAGCAACAGGCCGCGCAGTTCCAGCAGTACGAGGAGGAACAGCAGCGGTTCGAGCGGCAACAGCAGCCGTTCCCGCAGCAGCAGGCGTTCCAGCAGGAGGAGGAGCCCGCCCCGGCCCCTGAGCCCTCCATGGAGGACACCGGTACCTTCCCGATCCCGTCGGGCCCCGGCCGTACCCGTGAGATGGGTGCCGGCGGTGGCACGGAGCTGACCGAGGACGAGTACTACCAGGTCTTCAAGAAGTCGATAGACGGCAGTTACCCGACCTCGGGCCAGTTCCGGGGCGACGTGGAGGCCACCTACGGCATCACGCTCCCGCAGCGCGAGGCCGAGCGGATGGTCACCCGCTTCACCAACCGTCACACGACACAGCTTGAGGAAGAGCACATCGCCTGAGACGGGAAGATCCGGGACAGGAAAATGACGAAGGGCCCTCTTCCGAGGGCCCTTCGTCATTGCGGTGCCGCTACTCCCCCAGCAGCCTCCGCACCCGCTCCTGTCCGACCGCGAGGAGCAGCGTGGGCAGACGCGGCCCGGTGTCACGACCGACCAGCAGGTGGTACAGGAGGGCGAAGAACGTGCGCTGGGCGGTCTTGATCTCCGGCGGGAGCTCCTTGGCGGTCGCGTCGGCGGAGAAGCCGGCCTGGACCTTGGGAACGCCGTAGACGAGGTGGCTCAGGCCGTCCAGGGACCAGTGCTCGGCGAGGCCGTCGCGGAGCAGCCGTAGGGACTGCTGGGCGGGCTCGTCGAGGGACTTGAGGAGTTCGGTGTCGGGTTCGTCGCGCACGATGGTCCGCTGGTCGGCGGGGACGTGCGTGTTGATCCAGGCCTCGGCCTTGTCGAGCCGGGGGCGGACCTCGTCGAGGGTGGACAGGGGGTGGGCGGGGTCCAGTTCGCTGAGGATGCGCAGCGACTGCTCCTCGTCGCCCGCGGTGATGTCGGCGACGGACGCGAGGGTCCGGTACGGCATCGGCCGGGGCGTGCGCGGGAGTTCACCGGCGGCGGTGCGGACGGCACGGGCGTGCGCGGCGAGGTCGGCGGGAAGCGCTGACCCCTCCGCGACCTTCCCGTCCAGCTTGTCCCACTCGTCGTAGAGCCGCTGGATCTCCTGGTCGAAGGCGATCTTGAAGGACTGGTTGGGGCGGCGGCGGGCGTAGAGCCAGCGCAGGAGCTGCGGTTCCATGATCTGGAGCGCGTCGGCCGGGGTGGGGACCCCGCCCTTGCTGCTGGACATCTTGGCCATGCCGCTGATGCCGACGAAGGCGTACATGGGCCCGATGGGCCGCTCGCCGCCGAAGATCCCGACGATCTGCCCACCGACCTGGAACGAGGATCCCGGGGACGAGTGGTCGACACCACTCGGCTCGAAGATCACGCCCTCGTAGGCCCAGCGCATCGGCCAGTCGACCTTCCAGACCAGCTTGCCGCGGTTGAACTCGCTGAGGTGGACGGTCTCGGTGAACCCGTCCTCGGTGCAGACGTACGTCAGCTCGGTGGTGTCGTCGTCGTACGCCGTGACGGTGGTGAGGTCCTTGCCGCAGCTGCCGCAGAAGGGCTTGTACGGGAAGTACCCGGCGGAACCGGAGCTGCCGTCGTCCTCCTCGGCCGCGCCGGAACCCGCCTCGGCCTCCAACTCGGCGGCGTCGACAGGCTTCTGCGACTGCTGCTGCTTCTTCGCGGGAGCCTTCTTGGTGCGGTACTGGTCGAGGATCGCGTCGATGTCACCGCGGTGCTTCATGGCGTGCAGGATCTGCTCGCGGTACACGCCGGAGGTGTACTGCGCGGTCTGGCTGATCCCGTCGAACTCCACGCCCAGTTCGGCGAGGGAGGCGACCATCGCGGCCTTGAAGTGCTCGGCCCAGTTCGGATACGGCGAGCCGACCGGGGCCGGTACGGAGGTCAGCGGCTTCCCGATGTGCTCGGCCCAGCCGGCGTCGGTCCCCTCCACCCCGTTGGGCACCTTGCGGTAGCGGTCGTAGTCGTCCCAGGAGATGAGGTGCCGGACCTCGTGGCCCCGGCGGCGGATCTCGTCGGCGACGAGGTGCGGGGTCATGACCTCGCGGAGGTTCCCGAGGTGGATGGGCCCGGAGGGGGACAGCCCGGACGCGACGACGACAGGTTTGCCGGGGGCCCGACGCTCCGACTCCTCGATGACCTCATCCGCGAAACGGGAGACCCAGTCGGTGGTCTCGGTGCTCTGAGCCACGATCGGCACGTCCTCTTTTTCTGCCAGTTCTGCACGGGCAGCCGGTACGGTCGCACGGCTGACCGCCCTATTGTCCCAGGCGACCTCACTTCCACGAAAACGCCTTTTCCAAGCCCGTGACTGTGGGGGACGGGGAGGGGGTGCCCTTTGGGGACGGGCGACGGGGCTGGAATGGCGGCGCAGCCGCCGTCAAGGGGCGCGGGGCTGTATCGATATGCGGCTCCGCCGCGGGGCGCGACCAGCCCCCACCGGGCCCGCACCCGAAAAACTCGCTTTACCCCCCGTGGGATACTGGCGGTGTATACGCATCCCACGAGGAGAACGGCTCCCACCCCATGACCTCGGTCACGTCGCTCACCGACCTAGTCCACCAGCGCCTCGCGAACGCCCTCACGGCAACCCTGCCGGAGGCCGACGCGGACCCCCTGCTGCGACGTAGCGACCGCGCCGACTTCCAGGCGAACGGCATCCTCGCCCTCGCGAAGAAGGCCAAGGCCAACCCCCGGGAGCTGGCAACCCAGGTCGTGGCGAACGTGACCACCGGCGACGTGATCAAGGACATCGAGGTCTCCGGCCCCGGCTTCCTGAACGTGACGATCACCGACCGCGCGATCACCGAAACCCTGGCCGCCCGCTACGCCGACGACACGGCCCGCCTCGGCGTCCCCCTCGCCCCCCACCCCGGCACGACGGTCATCGACTACGCCCAGCCGAACGTGGCGAAGGAGATGCACGTAGGCCACCTCCGCTCCGCGGTGATCGGCGACGCGGTCGTCCAACTCCTCGAATTCACCGGCGAGTCGGTGGTCCGCCGGCACCACATCGGCGACTGGGGAACCCAGTTCGGCATGCTGATCCAGTATCTGGACGAGCACCCGGGCGAGTTGGACCACGCCGACGCGGCCGTCACCGGCGAGGAGGCGATGTCGAACCTCGACCGCCTCTACAAGGCCGCGCGCAAACTCTTCGACTCCGACGAGGAGTTCAAGACCCGGGCGCGCCGCAGGGTCGTGGACCTTCAGGCGGGCGACCCGCAAACCCTCGCCGCGTGGCAGAAGTTCGTGGACGAGTCGAAGATCTACTTCTTCTCCGTCTTCGAGAAGCTGGACATGGAGATCCGGGACGCGGACATCGTCGGCGAGTCGGGTTACAACGACATGCTGGACGAGACGTGCCGCCTCCTGGAGGAGTCCGGCGTCGCGGAGATCTCGGACGGCGCGCTGTGCGTGTTCTTCGACGACATCAAGGGCCCGGACGGCAACCGCGTCCCCCTGATCGTCCGCAAGTCCGACGGCGGCTACGGCTACGCGGCGACGGACCTCTCGGCGATCAGGGACAGGGTCTTCAACCTGAAGGCGACATCGCTCCTCTACGTCGTCGACGTCCGCCAGTCCCTCCACTTCAAGATGGTCTTCGAGACCGCCCGCCGGGCCGGCTGGCTCAACGACGACGTCACGGCGTACCAGTTGGCCTTCGGCACGATCCTCGGCAAGGACGGCAAGCCGTTCAAGACGCGTGAGGGCGTGTCGGTGAAGCTGGAGGACCTCCTCGACGAGGCGGTCCAGCGCGCCACGGCGGTCGTCCGCGACAAGGCCGAGAAGGTCGGCCTGACCGAGCAGGAGATCATCGACAACGGCCGCTACGTAGGCATCGGCGCGGTGAAGTACGCCGACCTGTCCACGTCCGCCGTCCGGGACTACAAGTTCGACCTGGACCAGATGGTCTCCCTGAACGGCGACACGGCGGTGTACCTCCAGTACGCCTACGCCCGCATCCAGTCCATCCTCCGCAAGGCCGGCGAGTCCCACCCCCAGGCCCACCCGGAACTCGAACTGGCACCGGCGGAACGTGCGTTGGGCCTCCACCTGGACCAGTTCAGCGAGGTGATCGCGGAGGCGGCCAAGGAGTACGCCCCCCACAAGCTCACGGCGTACCTCTACCAACTGGCCTCCACCCTCACGACGTTCTACGACCAGTGCCACGTCCTCTCCCCGGACAACGCCCCGGAGGTCGTCGAAAACCGCCTGTTCCTGGTGGACTTGACGGCACGGACGTTGCAGCGGGGGATGGCGTTGCTGGGGATCAGGACGCCCGAGCGCCTCTAGCCCCACTCGCTCTCATGCGCACGCGCCGCGGCCCGTCCTCTCCCCCGGAGAGGACGGGCCGCGGTCGTCAAAACCGGTGTTCCCAGCTGCCGTTGGCTCAGCTGCCGTCGACCCGGATTCTGTTGGCTCAGATGCCGTTGGCGAAGTTCTTGAACGCGGCCCGGGTGCCGGAGCCCGCGTCGCCGTCGATCGCGCCGGTGTAGCCCCAGTTCTGCAGCAGCCGCTGGAGCGCCTTGATGGTGTTGACGCCGGGGTCGCCGTCGATGGCGCCGGTGTAACCCCAGTAGGTCTGGAGGTTGCGCTGGAACGCCTTCCAGCTGTTCGTGCCGAGCTGCCCGTCGATGGTGTCGGTGTAACCCCAGTACGTGTGCAGCCAGTTCTGCACCTTCTTGGCCTCGGCGGTGGAGAGGCCGAAGTTCTGCGTCGCCTGGATCGAGACGTCGGAGGCCTGTACGGAGGCGGCCGGCGCGGCGAAGCTGGGAGCGGCGAACGCGACGCCCCCCACCGCGATGCCGGCGACGGCGGTGAGGCTGACGAGGGTCCTGGCCACGACATTCGGTCGCATGCGTTCCTCTTTCAGGTAGTCGGTCGTCGTGCTGGAACGAGACTGCGGCCCGCCCGGGCCGCCCGGCCACCGTCGGCGCCGAACTGACGTCCCGACGGGACGCCACCACCTCTGACCTGCGGGGACATCGACAGCGGGGACGGCAGAACGGGACGACTGCCGCCCCCTCGCGGACCATGGCTGATTCCGTTCATGCGCGGGAACCGAATAGCCGTGCGAAGCGGTGTCAGTGATGCAGAATGCGACGCGACAGGGACCCGCTGACCCGGGCCCTGAACGCGAAGTGGGGGGTACACATGTCGCGTTGGAAAGTGCTGCCCGCGGAACTGGATCCGCGCGTACGGCAGTTGGTGGTACGCCTGCGCCGCCTGAAGGACCACAGCGGCCTGAGCATCCGGCAGTTGGCGGCGCGGACGGGGTACAGCGCGAAGTCCTGGGAACGGTATCTGGGCGCCCGCTCCCTGCCGCCCGCGGAGGCGCTGGAGGCCCTGGCCCGGGTCTGCGGCGAGGACCCGACCCGCCTGCTGGCACTCCGGGAGGTGGCGGCGGAGGGGTGGACGGCCACGCCCGAACAGCCCCCGGTGGCAGGCCAGTTGCCGTCACCGGAGACCCCCCGGCCCCCCGAGCGCCGCGCCCTGCGCATCGCCCTCGTGGCCGGCTCGGTGACCCTCGTCCTGGCGGTCTCGTCGGCGGTCCTGGTGACGGTCCGCATCATGAACGCCGACAACACCGGCAGCCCTACGACCACGACCCGATCGGCGACGCCACTCGCCGCGCCGACGGCCGCGTCGCCGTACCCCTGCCGTATCCAGCGGACCGGCGGCCAGTGGTACGCGGGCAACAGCCGTACCCAGCAGGAGAATCTGGCCGTGGGCAACACCGGACCGGATGTCGCCGAGGCGCAGTGCCTGTTGCGCCGGGCGGGTATCTCACCGGGCGGTATCGACGGGATCTTCGGCCCGCTGACGGAGCACGCGGTCAAGGAGTTCCAGAAGCGGTCCCGCCTCGTCGTGGACGGCATGGTCGGCCCGCACACCTGGAAGGCCCTCAGGGGATGAACCAACTGGCCGCCGCGATGCGGGAGTTGAGGACGGCGACCGGCCTGAGCCTGGCGGGCCTGGCCACGAAGACGCCGTACAGCAAGTCGTCCTGGGAGCGCTACCTCAACGGCAAGACCCTGCCCCCGAGGGAGGCGGTGGAGGAGCTGTGCCGGCTCGCGGGCGAACCGGTCGGTCGGTGTGTGGCGCTGTGGGAGCTCGCGGAGGCGGCGGGAAGCGGCCGAGCGGCGACAGCTGAGGCGGCGACACCGACGGCACCATCCTCTGCGGTGACACCCCCGCCGCCGCCCGTCTCTCCACCCCCGCCCCCGCCCCCAGCTCCGGAACAACGGGGCGTCGTAGCCCTCGCGGTCCTCGCCTCCATCTGCGCGGTGGCCGTGACCGCCGTAGTCCTCGCCCTGCTCCTGCTCCCCGACTCCCGCGCCTCCGAACCCCTCTCCCCCACCGCCGCCACCACGGCCACCCCCGTCGGCCCGGGCTGCCACGGCACGGCCTGCGAGGGCCGCAGCCCGATCGCCATGCGCTGCGCCGCCCAGCCGGACACCGTCGCCCGGCACCGGACGGCCACCGGGGCGTGGATGGAGCTGCGGCACAGCAAGGTGTGCGGGACGACCTGGGCGCGGACGTGGGGCGGCCGGATCGGCGACCGGATCGAGATGAGCGTGCCGGGGCGGGCGGGGGCGGTGCACGGGGCGGAGGTGGGGAACGCCGTGGACGCGGAGTCGTATGTGTACACGCTGATGGCGGTGACGGGGCCGGGGACTGTGGTGCGGGCGTGCTTCCAGCCCGCGACGGGCGGCAAGCGGGAATGCTTTGACGGGGCTGTGAGGTAGCTGTGTAGTGTCCTTGAATGCCCAGAGTCAAAGTCAGCGTGATCGTTCCCGTCTACAACACCGGGAAGTACGTCGACGAGTGCGCGCCGTCCCTGCTGGGGCAGAGCCTGCCCGCCGACGAGTACGAGGTCATCTACGTCGACGACGGCTCGACCGACGACACCCTGGGCCGCCTGGAGAAGATCGCCGCCGGGGCCCCCAACGTCCAGGTGCACACCCAGCCGAACTCGGGCTGGCCGGGCGCGCCCCGCAACCTCGGCATGCGGCACGCGGAGGGCGAGTACATCCAGTTCGTCGACCACGACGACACGCTCGGGCCGGAGGCCCTGGAGCGGCTGTACGAGCACGCGAAGCGGAACGACGCGGACGTCGTCCTCGGCAAGATGTCCAGCACGATGGTGCGTCCCCGGCGGCTGTTCCGGCACACGGTGGACGCCTGCACGATCGAGAACGACGAGCTGACGCAGAGCATGTCGCCGCACAAGATGTTCCGGCGGGCGTTCGTCGAGGAACACGGGCTCCAGTTCCCCGAGGGCCCGTGGATCCTGGAGGACCTGGCCTTCGTCAGCGCCGCCTATCTGAAGGCGGAGCGCATTTCGATCCTCGCCGACTATCCCGTCTATTACTGGATGAAGCGGGACGACGGCGGCAACAACACCCAGCACCGTTTCAACCCGAAGCACGGTTTCTGGCCCAACACCCGTACGGTCGTCCGCCAGTTCAAGGAAGCCACACCCGCGTCCGACGACATCGACGCACTCCAGAACCGGCTTCTCCACCGCCTCTACCACGTGGAGATCCTCTCCCGGACCCGTGAGCCCGAGATCCTCCGCGAGGACCCGGCGGAACAGCGGCAGCGTTTCGAGGCGGCACGGGAGGTAGCACTTGAGGAGTTCCCGGCAGCTGTACGAGAAGGCCTCCCCCCGGTGTCCCGTCTGCGCGCCACCCTGCTGGAGGCCGGTGACTTCGACGGCGCGGTGACCCTCGCGGAGCGCGTCCGCGAGGTGAAGGCCCGCAGCGAGATCCGCGACCTGCGCTGGGAGAACGGCCGCCTGGTGGCCGACGTGACGCTCGGCCTCCTCCGGGGCGACGGCGAGCCCCTCGTCCTCGTCGAACGGGACGGAAAGCGGTACCTGGACCCGGAGTTGCTCGACGGCGTGCCGGGGACGGAGGACGGCTGGGAGGTCCCGGACCCGTTCCGGCGGGCGTACGCGGAGCTGGTGGTGAAGGACCGGGACCGCGAGGACTGGTGGTATCCGGAGGGCGACCTGGAGGTTCGGCTGAAGTCTCTCGGGGACGGCTGTTCGCAGGTCGTCGCCTCCGGTCAACTGTCCCTGGATCCCGAGCGGTTGGCGGGTGGGCGTCCGCTGGAGCGGGGCGTGCACGACGTGTGGGCGTACGTCCAACTCCTGGGCGTGGACCGGATGGTGCGGGTGACGGGCGACGGCCCGGCGGCGGGCCCGGCGCTCACCGGTGGCCGCCTCGCGCTGCCGTACTGGACGGTCAAGGGCCAGCTCGCCCTCGACATCGACCAGCGCCAACGCAAGCTGGGCCCCGACACGGCAGCGGTCGCCGCGACCAACTCCGGGCGGGGTGAGGGGAGTTCACTCCCCCTGCCGTACGTGGCGGCGACGGCGGACTCGACCCCCGCCCGCGTGAAGGTCACCGTGTCGACGCTCGCGGTGAACGCCGAGTTGATCCCCACCCCCGACGCCACCACCGCCCAACTCCGCCTCCCCGCCCGCCTGAAGCTCCCCTCCGGCCGCCACCCGGTGGCCCTCCCGAAGACGGCCAACCCGCTCGCGTACGCGGTCGTCCGCGACGGCACCGTGCTCCGGCTGGAGGGCCCGGCGTACGAGGCCGGGGGCGGGCGGCGGTTCCTCGACTCCGTCGCGGACAACCGTCAAACGCGGTGGGTGCGGCGGAGGTTGGGGCGTTAGGCTCCGACCGGTGACCAGTGCCGGTTCCTGTGCGAGTTCCGACGATGCCGCGGTCGCGACAGCCGCGGCGCGGGCCGGTGCCGAGGTGGTCCGCGCCCTCTACGGTCGGCGGCTCGACCGCGTCGACAAGGGTGCCGGGGACTTCGCCACCGTTGCCGATGTCGAGGCGGAGGCGGCGATCCTTGACGTCATCCGTGCCGCGGGGCCCGATGACGCGGTGCTCGGCGAGGAGGGCGGGCAGCGGGGTGCCGCCGACGCCGAGCGCCAGTGGTTGGTGGATCCCCTGTGCGGCACGCTGAACTACGCCGCCGGCACCATGCTGGTGGCCGTCAACGTGGCGCTGCGCGACGGGGCTGCGGCGGTGGCCGACCCGTTCGGCGGCGAGGTTTTCTTCACCGATGGGCAGCGCGCCTGGGTGCGGCGTGACGGGGCCGACGACGCACTGCTGACGCCCTCGCCCGCTACCCGGTTGGTGGACGTCAACCTGGATCCGCCGTTCCCGAGTGCGCCGGTGTTCCGGGCCGTGGATCTGCTGGCCCACCCTGAGTTCGTCGGCCGTTTCCGGCCGCGCGTCGTGTCCACGACACTGGCGCTGGCCTGGGTGGCCGCCGGAAAGCGCGCCGCGTACGTCACCGATGGCGGCGACCTCTCCGGAAGCGTGCATTTCGCGGCCGGTATCGCTGTGTGCCGGGCCGCCGGGTGTGTTGTCACCGGGATCGACGGTGCCCCGGTCGGCGAGGCGGGCCGTGGGCTCCTGGTCGCCGCCGACGAGGAGACCCACGGGCTGCTGATGTCGATGATGCGCGGCCGAAGCCGGCGATCCGCCTCGTCCGGCGGCTGACAGCGGCGCATGGGCGCAAGTGCCCGTCGAGCTCGTGGAGTTCGGCGTGAGCGGCCGGTGATCAGGTCGACTCGTCAAGGACCGCACCAAGGTCCTCGGCCTCTGTTCGTATCGAGTACAAGCCGGTCAGCGGTCCCGAGGGAGTGCGGTCCGGCCGATGTCCGTGTCGAACTCGGCCCACACCACCTTCCCGAAGTCCCGTTCCCCCACGCCCCACTTGTCGGCGAGCGCCGACACGAGCAGCAGCCCGCGCCCGCCCTCGTCGGTGGCTTCTGGGTGGGTGTCGACGCGCGGGATGCCCCCACCGCTGTCGTGCACCTCGACCCGCAGCGAATACCCGTCGCACCGCAGCAGCAGCCGGAACTGACGCCCCGGCGGCACCCCGTGCACCAGCGCGTTGGTCGCCAACTCGCTTACGCACAGCAGCACATCGGCGCCGCGCTCGGTCCCCGCGAGTCCCCACTCGGCCAAGTACGCGTGAGCGAACTGCCTCGCGGCGGGAACGGACCGGCGTTCGCGCCGGAAGAACTTCTCACTCAGGTTCACGGGACAAGAGTTGCGCAGCGTCACCAGTGTTGACAGGGCGTGAGCCCTGCATCCGTTTTTGTACGGGTGGAGTACGGGTTCGTGCGGGGTCCGGAACGGGTGGATGTGGGGAGCACCACAGCATGAACTCCAAGAAGAACCGCTCGACGATGCGACTGCTGGGCGCGCAGGTGAAAGCGGCCCGCATGGCCGCCGGGTTGACGCAACGCCAGCTCGCCGAGCGGGCGTTGGTCGACGAGGAGACCATCGCGTCGGTCGAGCAGGGCAGGCGCCGGCTGATGCCCCCGCTGGCGAAGTCACTGGACAGGATCCTCGACACGAAGGGGACGTTCGAGGCGGGCGTCGACAACCTCCCGGAGATCGACCAATTCCCGCTCTACGCCGAGGAGTACATGCTGCACGAGCGGGAGGCCATCTCCCTGTCCTGGTACGACGCGCTGGTCATCCCGGGCCTCCTCCAGACCACGGCGTACGCCCGCGCGGTCCTGGCTGAACGCATTCCGGCCTACGACGAGGACGAGATCGCGGCGAAGCTGGCGGGTCGTATCGAGCGGCAGGAGATCCTGCAGCGCAAGAATCCGCCGACGATGAGCTTCGTCATCTGGGAGCCGGTGCTACACCTCGGCCTCGGAACCCCGGAGGCCCGCCGCGAGCAGCTTCGTTTTCTGCGCGAGTGTGCCGAACTCCCGGGCCTCGCCCTCCAGTTCCTGCCGATGAATACGGCAGCGCACGCTGGTCTCGACGGCCCCTTCACACTCCTGGAGACACCGGATCACCAGCAACTGGCTTACACAGAGGGGCAGCGTGGCAGCCAGTGGGTCGCGGACCTCGACGAGGTGTCCAGGCTGGCGCGCAAGTATGCAATGCTGCGGTCACAGGCCCTGTCACCCCAGGAGTCCAGGGGCCTGCTGGACCGTCTGCTAGGAGATCAATGAGCACCGCACTTGAGTGGTTCAAGTCGAGCTACAGCGGCAGCGAAGGCGGCCAGTGCGTCGAGGTCGCCACCTGCCCCAACACCATCCACATCCGCGACTCCAAGAAGCCGGAAGCCGACGGGGCCACGCTCCAACTCGGCCCCGCTGCCTGGGCTGCGTTCACCGCCACCCGGTAGTCGACAAGTCCAAACTGAGCGATGCTCGGGACCGCTCACCCCTCCCCACAGAGTGAGCCACAGAAATGTGACACTCAGCGCCAAAGTGTCACACTTTCACCAACAGGGTCCCGTCCGGCAGGCCTCAGCCGAGGGCAACACCGCTTGCGTCCGATCACCGGAACAGATCAGTGAACCCTGCCAGCTCTACTTGGCGGAGCCGCCCCCGGACAACTCCCCGCACCCCCACTGTCAGTGGCCGCCTCTACAGTTTCCGACATGGCGACCCTTCCCAACCCGCTGCCGACGCTGTCGGCCGACCCGCGCGGCAGCTCGCTCGGGCTTGAGCTCCCCGCCGGGAGTCTGATCGACGTAACCGCCGAAGGCCCGGCGGACGAACCGTTGTTGTGGTGTGCGGACGAGCCGGCGAGGCCCGGTGGCTGGGCCGCGCTCCAGCCCGCACGCCGGGCCGCCGGGCTGCTCCCCGTGCTGTTGGAGGGGGACGGCGGCGAGTTGGGCAGGCCCGAGGAATGGCAGTTGCTGCCCGATGAGGCGTCGTACCCCGGGGACCACGACGCCGAAGAGGTCCTGGAGGAGTTCTGGGAGGAGTACGCGGCGAGCGAACCCGCCCCGGACGCCGACCATCCCGGCAAGGACGCCGTCGCCGAGAACGCCGTCGAGAACTTCGGCGAGCAGTCGACGTACGACGAGACGATCGCCCCGTACGGCGCCGAGTGGCCGGGGCTCGCGCCCGCCACGGCGCAGGCCGTAGACCCCGACGCCCACGCCGCCGAGATCGCCGACTCCCTCGCGAAAACCGGCACTTGGCTGAAGGAGCCGCGCCTCGCGCTGGTGCCGGCCCGCCGCAGCGCGGACATACCGGCCGCGATCGGCTGGACCGGCGCGATCAACTACGAGGGGGACGTCGCCCGGCTCTGCGCCGTCCTGCGCTCCTGGGAGGACCGCTTCGGCATCCGGGTCGTGGCCCTCGCCTGGGACCACTTGATGGTGTCGGTGGCAGCCCCTCCGACGACTCAGGAGGAGGCCGAGGCGGTGGCCGCCGAACACTTCGCCTTCTGCCCCGACAACATCACAGGGGGCGACTACAACACGCTGCGCGTGTACGCCGAGCATCAGGTGCTCAACCAGCGGATGTGGTCCTTCTGGTGGGACTGACCCGCCCGGCACAACCGGCCCGGATCAGCTGAGCAGCTTCATCCCCTCCGGCGCCTCGATCCCGAACTCCTCGTCCAGCAACCGCCGCACCTCACCCTCGTCCGTCAACTCCCGCTCGCTCACTGCTCCATCGGCCCGTGTCTCCGTCAACACGCGGCCGTGGAGCAGGAGATGCCGGTCAGGGGTGACGCGCTGGACGAAGAGGCCCTTGGTGAACGGGGAGCGCGGGTTCGTGGCGATGTGCCAGTTGATGACCTCGAAGTCCACGTGCTCGAACGGCTCCAGCGTGAAGGCGTACTGCGACTGCCAGGCCCCGCTTCCATCGCCGTCACCGCCGTCACCGCCTTCGTACGCCTGGAGCACCAACAGCTCCAACGGCCCCCGGTGCGGCACCCGGACGAACCGGTGCCTGCGCCCCGCGCCCTCGAACTCCCCGCCCACCACCACCGGTACCGGCTCCAACAGCCCCCCGATCGCCCCGAACCCGACATCGGCCAGGTACCGCTGCGGGTCACCCGGTACCTCCACCAGCAGCGCCATGTGGGTGCGCGGGCGGCTCTCGATCCGGTCCGCGCCCACGATCACCCGGGCCGCCAGCAAGGTCACCCCGAAGCCCAGTGCCCTCAGCGCGGTGGCGAGCAGCGTGTTGTGCTCGTAGCAGTAGCCACCGCGCCGGCTGTGCACCAACTTGGCCATCAGGTCCGGCAGTTCGAGCGAGGGAGCCGTACGCCGGAGCGCGTCCAGGTTCTCGAACGGGATGCCCCGCATGTGCGCGAGATGCACGCCCCGCAGCGTCCCCAGGCCGGCCCGCCGCCCACCCTCCCAACCGGTGTGCGCGAGGTATGCGTCCAGGTCGAAGGCGCCGCTGTCAGACATGCCCCCACCCTACGAAATCACCCGCCCCGCCCCGCTCCACCTCACTGCTGCGTCGCCGACTCCAACGCCTCCACCGCCGCGGCCGCGGCCGTCGAGTCCTGGCCGTAGAAGATGTCGATGTCGACCTCCTCGCCGCCCATCGTGAGGGTGTCCCACGCGCCGCTGAGGACGAGCATGCGCAGGGTCCTGGACTCCAGGGTCTGGAGGCGTTCCAGGATCGCCTCGTCGTCCGGCATGCCCGCCAACCGGGGTGCGAGTCGGTCGCGGATGGCCGCCATGCGCGCCAACAGCGTGGCCGTGTCCGCCTCGCGGTCGGGTTCCTCCGCGATGCCGTCGATGCCGTGGTCGATGATGTCCTTGATGGCCCAGGTGACGCCCTGGTCGTCCGTGGTGACCATGGCCTTCCAGGCGCGGCTCTTGTGCCGGTACTGGAGCATCGACATGGCGGCTTCGTGCCGCAGGAAGTCCGCGTCCCGGAAGGGGCGGCCGTTCCAGGCGCTGTTGAGGGAGCGGGCCAGCGAAATCGCCGACGCCAGGCCGCTGTTGAGGCCCCGGCCCGGCCAGAAGTGGATCGCGTTGGCCGCGTCGCCGAGCAGGAAGCCGTAGGTACCCGGCGAGTTGACGGTCGGGGGCAGCAACTCGGCCGAGAAGCGCGGGCGTTGCACCATGTCCAGGCGGAAGCTGGTGACCGCGGACAGGTCCTGGGACTGGACGTCGAAGAGCCGGAGGCCCTCGTGCACGCGCTTCCACAAGGGCGATCCCTTGATGAGCGCGGGCAGGAACAGCGTGCCGTGGGTGGCGCACTGGAAGTCGCCGTGCTCGTCGCGGTTCATCAGGCAGGGGCGGGAGGCGATGCACTCCTCGAAGACCCGGCGGACCGGGTCGATGCCGATGACCTCCCCCAACTCGGCGTCGGTCAGCCGCATGTTGAGGAAGCCCTCGCCGCGCAACGAGTTGAGCAGGAAGCGGTTCTGGGCGACCGTCAGCAGGATCGCCATCGGGTCGGGGAGTTCCGACTTCACCCTCAACCCCAGTACCACGTCCCGCAGATGGACGCCGTCGAGGGAGTAGATGGACTCGTCGGCCTTGCCGAACCTCGCCGCGAAGTGCTCCCGGGTGCGCGACCGGCCGCCGTCACAGATGGCGAGCACATGCTGCGAGGCGAGTTCGTCGCGCTGTTCCGCCGGGTCGAACTTGGCCGGTATCAGGCGTATTCGGTCCCGCTTCTCGTTCGCCAGCTCCAGCAGCCTGTCCTCGATGTAGGCGATCCGCATGTTGCGCGGGTGGTGGTCGCCGATCGAGTCCGGGCCGGACGGCCACATCTCGGTGTAGTGCTCGGGGTCGAAGAGCCGCTCCTGGACGTACTGCGGCCAGGCGAGGTACTGCCGGCTCTGCACGGTCACCACCTGCTGGCGCCGCACATTGCCCTCGGCCTCGCTCTTCCAGACGACGCGGCGGCCGTCCTTGCGCCACCGGCCCTCGTAGACCGTGATCTTCACCTGGGCACCGAGGAAGTGCTCAAGGAGCAGGGCCATGGAGAGGCCGACGGGGCCCCCGCCCACGACGGTGACCCGCAACAGCGAGCCCTCTTCTTCTTCCGGGTGGGTCACGGAGCGGGGCAGGTTGAGCGCCATCAGGGTCTGCATCGCGTCGGCGACCTCGAAGCGGAACTCCTGGTCCCCGATGGTGATTTCGTCACCGGGCTGGAGCAGGCGGGCCTCCACCTCCTCCCCGTTGACCTGCGTGCCGTTGCTGCTGCCGCAGTCGCGCAGGACGTACCCCTCGTCCTGGTCGAAGACGATCTCCGCGTGGAAACGCGAGACGCTCGGGCTGGCGATGACGACCGTGTTCCCCGCGTTGCGTCCGAAGGTGACGCGGGTGTCGACGATCGGAATGCGCTCTCCCGCCAGCAGACCCTCACGTCCGACGAGCACCGGTGCCATGGCATTTCCTCCCAGGGTTCAACTCGGCGCGTTTCCAAGGGGATTCACCGATTTCAATGACCTTCGGCCACCATAAGCGCACTACACCGAGATGGAATCCCCCAGCCCTTCCCTCAGTCCCTCCCCCAGCCTCCTGAGCCCCTCCCGGATCTCCTCCGGCGGCTGCGTCACGAAGCACAGCCGCATCGTCGACCGCTCGGGCTCCCCGGCGTAGAAGGGCGCCCCCGGCACGTAGGCCACGTCCTGCCGCACCACCCGCGCCAGCAGTTCCGTCGTGTCGTACGACTCCGGAAGCCGTGCCCACAGGAACATCCCGCCCTCGGGCCGCTCCCAACTGGACCCCTGGGGAAGGGCGTTGGCAAGACCTGCGAGCATGGCGTCCCGCCGTTCCCGGTACACCCCGGCCACCCGCGCCACGTGCGCGTCGAGGTCGTTGTCCGCCAAGTACCGTGCGGCGGACAGCTGGTTGACGGTCGGGGTGTGCAGGTCGGCGGCCTGTTTCGCGACAACACAGGCCCGCAGCAGGGAAGTCGGCGCGCGCAGCCACCCGAGGCGCAGCCCCGGCGCCATCACCTTGGAGAAGGAACCGAGCAGCACCGTACGGTCCGCCGCCCCCTCCTGCGCCGCGATCCACGGCAACCGCTTGCCCTCGAAGCGGAGTTCGCCGTAGGGATCGTCCTCGACGATCCACAGCCCGCGCCGCGCGGCGACCGCGGCGACGGCGGCGCGGCGGTCGGCGGGCAGGGTGCGGCCGGTGGGGTTCTGGAAGGTCGGCACGGTGTAGAGCAGCTTGGGCCGCTCCCGCACGACGAGTTCGTCCAGTGCCTCGGGATCGACCCCGTCCCCGTCCCCCGGCACGGCGACGACCCGCGCTCCGGCGAACGCGAAGACCTGAAGTGCCGCCAGATAACAGGGATTTTCGACGAGGACGACGTCCCCCGGCTCCAGCAGCGCGGTCGCGAGCAGCGAGAGCGCCTGCTGCGAACCGGTGGTGACGAGGAGGTCGTCGGGCTCGGTGGGCAGCCCGCGCGCCGAGGTCCGCGCGGCGAGCGCGGCACGCAGCACCGGTTCGCCCTCGGTCGTCGCGTACTGGAGCGCCCGCGCGGGCGTCTCGGCGAGCACCGCCTGGTACGCGGCCGCGATACCGGTCGCGTCGAAGAGTTCGGGTGCCGGGAGCCCGCCCGCGAAGTTGATCACCTCGGGGCGGGCGGTGACGGCGAGGATGTCCCGCACCGGCGAACCCCCGATCGCACGGGCGCGCGCGGCGAGGGGCGGCAGGGGGACGGCGGGTGTCTCGGTGAGGGTCATGGCGCGCAGCTTAGAAACGTACGTGCCGCCTACAAGCGCCTTTCCACGATCCGGACGCCCGCCATCTCCTCCTGGCCTGGGCTCAGGCCTTCTTACCGGTCGCCCCATAGACGTTGATGTCGTCGTCCGTCACATCATTGATGTCGCGATAGGTGATCTTCTCGATGTCGTCGAGACTCTCGAAGTACGCCTGCTCCACCACCGGCGGCGCGGGCGCCGGACCGGGGTGCCACTTGTGCGCCGGGACCACACCGGGCTCGTCCAGGGTGACGCCGGGGGTCTCGGTGAAGAGCCGCTCGACCTCGTCCTTGGAACGGAACACGAAGGTGAACCCCCGTTCCGTGTAGGTCCGTTGGACCGCACGGGCCGGAATGGGATGCATCTCGTCGGTGAGATGGCTGAGCACCAGATGACTGCCGGACGGCAGCACATCCACCAGCTCACGCACCAACGGATACGCCTCCTCGTCCTCCACGAAGTGCAGGATCGCCACCAGCAGCAGGGCGATCGGCTCGTTGAAGTCGAGGGTCTTGGCGGCCTGTTCGAGAATGTCGTCCGGGCGGCGCAGGTCGGCGTCGATGTAGTCGGTACGGCCCTCGGGGCTGCTGGTGAGCAGCGCGCGGGCGTGCGCGAGGACCACCGGGTCGTTGTCGACGTAGACGATCCGCGACTCGGGCTCGATGCCCTGGGCGATCTGGTGCACGTTCTCCGCGGTGGGCAGCCCGGTGCCGATGTCGAGGAACTGGCGCACCCCGTGCTCCTGCGACAGCCGGGTGACCGCGCGGCGCATGAAGTCCCGGTTGTGCCGTACGTCGAGGTACCCGCGCGGGTTGGCGGCGAGCGCGGCGGCTGCGGCCTCGCGGTCGACGGGGTAGTTGTCCTTGCCGCCGAGGAAGACGTCGTAGACGCGGGCCGGGTGGGCCTTGCTGGTGTCGATCCTCCTTCGCAGCTCGGCGGGGTCTTGGCTGAGGGCGTCACCGGGCATGCGCGTCTCCCAGAAGAGGTCGGTCATTCGAAGGACAACCGGAGCAGTGCTCAAGAGCGGTGGCCAAGAGCAGTGGTCAACAACCTAACTCCCGCCGGGACTTGATGGTGCCCAGTCCGAGGGACGGGCGGCGCCGGCGCGGCCACGGGGCGCCCGGCCCCCTCCCCGCGTCCCACAACGTGCCCGAGTCCGCCGACATCCCCGCAGGTCAGCGCGGGCGGGACGGTCCCGGCGTCCCGAATCCGGCGACAGCCGTAGACCCCGCCCCACGCGACCACCCAAGCTGCACCCGATAACGCGCTTCGCTTCCACGGGAGGAACCCATGCCGGCCCGCACCACCCGCATCCGTATCCGCACCGGTGTCCTGGCCGTCGCCACGGCCGTGCTCGCCGCGGCGCTGCTGCTCTCGGGGTGCAAGGACGGCATGGGCGTACGCGACGAAGGCCCGTCCGGCGTGAGCCCCACGTCGTCGATGTCGACGGGGTCCACGCCCTGACGGGCCTCGTGGCGGGTGCGATCAGACGTGCGCCGGGATCCCGCCGACTTCCTTCGGGTTCGGGCCGTACTGGTTGGCGCCGGGCTTGCCGTCCGTGCAGGTGAAGACCAGGAGGGTGATCGGGCCGGCGATCGGGATGATGCCGAAGAACAGCCACCAGCCGGAGCGGCCGGTGTCGTGCAGGCGGCGGATGCCGACACCCACGCCGGGCAGCAGGATCGCGAGGTAGAAGACGATCACGAGGTACGGGAACTTGATCACGACACCGATGACGCCGAGCACGATCGCGATGATCGCCGCGAACAGGGAGAACATCCAGTACTCCTTGCGACGCGCGCGCCCGCTGAATACCGCGTACTTCTTCAGTGCCTCGATGAAATAGTTCATGGTGTCCCCCAGGGATCGACGTCCAGACCATCCAGAACGGATCAGGCCAGGCGCAGAAGGTAAGGACACTGATGCGGACGCGTCAAATCCACATAAGTGCCGGACACTGAAGCTTATTTGGGGTCACATCCGCCCACACCGACCGTCGATTTCGGGCCAGAACCCGCAACCGCCCCGAACCGAGATCCGCTCGACGCCGGAACGATCTCGAAGCGTTGCCTATTGACGGGAGTTCAGCGGGGCATTGGGCAGGCGTACGGCGGGGCATTGGGCAGGCGTACGGCGGGACATTGGGCGGGCGTACGGCGGGACATTGGGCGGGCGTTCGGCGGTCAGCGCAGCTTCTGCGCCACCTCCACCGCCCAGTACGTGAGGATGTTCTGCGCCCCGGCCCGCTTGATACCGGTGAGCGCCTCGAAGATCGCCTTCTCCCGGTCGATCCAGCCCTTCTCGGCGGCGGCCTCGATCATCGAGTACTCGCCGGAGATCTGATAGGCGGCGACGGGCACGTCCGAGACCTCGGCGACCTTGGCCAGGATGTCGAGGTAGGGCCCCGCCGGCTTGACCATCACCATGTCGGCACCCTCCTCCAGGTCGAGCGCCAACTCCCGCATGGACTCCCGTGCGTTGGCCGGGTCCTGCTGGTACGTCTTACGGTCCCCCTTGAGCGAGGAACCCACGGCCTCACGGAACGGCCCGAAGAACGCGGACGCGTACTTGACGGTGTAGGCGAGGATGGCGACATCCTCCCGCCCGATCTGATCGAGCGCGTCCCGGACGACCCCGATCTGCCCGTCCATCATCCCGCTGGGCCCGACGACATGGGCCCCGGCATCGGCCTGCACCTGAGCCATCTCGGCATACCGCTCAAGGGTGGCGTCATTGTCAACGCGCCCAAGCTCGTCAAGCACCCCGCAATGCCCATGATCGGTGCTCTCATCAAGACACAGATCGGACATGACAAGCAGCTCGTCCCCGACCTCGGCCCGCACATCCCGCAGCGCGACCTGCAGAATCCCGTCCGGGTCGGTCCCAGGCGTCCCGAGAGCGTCCTTCTTGCTCTCCTCCGGCACCCCAAAGAGCATGATCCCGGAGATCCCGGCGGCAACAGCCTCAGCGGCAGCCTTCTTCAGACTGTCCCGAGTGTGCTGCACAACCCCAGGCATGGCCCCGATCGGCACCGGCTCACTGACCCCCTCCCGCACAAACGCCGGAAGAATGAAGTCAGCCGGGTGCAACCGAGTCTCAGCAACCATCCGCCGCATGACCGGGCTGGTCCGCAACCGCCGGGGCCGAGAGCCGGGAAAGGATCCGTACGTCGTCATGCCATCTACGCTACGCCCGCCTCAGGGGCACCTTTGCCGACGGTGAGTCGGCGCACATTTCGGCATAGATCGCGGACACTTCGCTGCGCTTCCCGCACTTTCCGGCACGGTCTTCGACTGAGCCTGTCGACGCCCGCCTCGGGCACTTGCCGACGCACTCTTGCGCCGTGCTGTCCGGCGAACTCATGCGCTGAACTCTTCGGCACACGCTTCGGTGAACTGACCGGCGCGCTTCTCAGCACAGGCCGCCAACTCCCAGCCCATCCGGCGCCTTTCAAACGCAGGCCGCCAACTCCCAGCCCATCCGGCGCCTTTCAAACACAGGCCGCCAACTCCCAGCCCATGCGGCGCCTTTCAAACACAGGCCGCGATTTCTCAGCCCGTCCGGCGTTTGAGGACGAGGCCCCTTCAGGGCCGAAGCGGGGTGTGGGGGCGCCGCCCCCACGGACGCCCGCCCCCACTCACCGCAACCGAAACCTCAGGTCGTACGCCGACGCCGAGCCCCAGGCCGCCGCTCACTCGGCCGGGTAACCGGATCCCCCGCCTCCTGAGCCGCCGCCCTCCGCCGAAGCCCGAAGTTCGCCAACGCCTCGGCCAACTTGTGCACAGACGGCTCCGGAGCCATCACATCCACCCGCAGCCCATGCTCCTCGGCCGTCTTCGCCGTAGCAGGACCAATACACGCGATCACGGTCACGTTGTGCGGCTTACCGGCGATCCCCACCAGGTTCCGCACGGTGGACGACGACGTGAAGAGAACGGCATCGAAGCCACCCCCCTTGATCGCCTCCCGCGTATCGGCCGGCGGCGGCGACGCCCGCACGGTCCGGTAGGCGGTCACGTCATCCACCTCCCACCCGAGCTCGATCAGCCCGGCGACAAGCGTCTCCGTAGCGATGTCCGCACGCGGCAGGAACACCCGGTCGATCGGGTCGAAAACGGGGTCGTACGGAGGCCAGTCCTCCAGCAACCCGGCCGCGGACTGCTCCCCGCTCGGCACCAGATCCGGCTTCACGCCGAAGGCGATCAGCGCCTTCGCGGTCGACTCGCCCACCGCCGCGACCTTGATCCCGGCGAACGCCCGCGCATCGAGCCCGTACTCCTCGAACTTCTCCCGCACGGCCTTGACCGCGTTCACGGAGGTGAAAGCGATCCACTCGTACCGCCCGGTGACGAGCCCCTTGACCGCCCGCTCCATCTGCTGAGGCGTCCGCGGCGGCTCGACGGCGATCGTCGGCACCTCGTGCGGAACGGCACCGTAGGACCGGAGTTGGTCGGAGAGCGAAGCCGCCTGCTCCTTCGTCCGCGGCACGAGCACCTTCCAGCCGAACAGCGGCTTGGACTCGAACCACGACAACTGGTCGCGCTGCGCGGCGGCGGACCGCTCACCGACCACGGCTATCACCGGCCGGCCACCTTCCGGGGACGGCAGCACCTTCGCCTGCTTCAGCGTCTGCGCGATCGTGCCGAGGGTCGCGGACCAGGTCCGCTGACGAGTGGTCGTACCAGCCACTGTGACCGTCATAGGGGTGTCCGGCTTACGGCCCGCGGCCACCAGCTCACCGGCGGCCGAGGCCACGGAGTCCAGCGACGTCGACACGACCACCGTGCCGTCCGACGCCCCCACCTCCGTCCAGCACCGGTCCGACGCGGTACGGGCGTCCACGAACCGGACGTCCGCCCCCTGCGCGTCCCGCAGCGGGACACCGGCGTACGCGGGCACGCCGACGGCCGCCGCGACACCCGGGACGACCTCGAAAGGCACACCCGCGGCGACGCAGGCGAGCATTTCCTCGGCGGCGTACGTATCTAGTCCGGGGTCCCCGGACACCGCACGTACGACCCGCCTGCCGCCCCTCGCGGCCTCCATGACAAGATGTGCCGCATCCCGTACAGCGGGTAGGCCAACGGTTGTTGACGCACCGTCAACAACCGTTAGTTGAGGCGTGCCTGTGCCCGGGAGCGAGCCCGAAGAAGGACTCGGATCCGGATGCACGACGGCTACGCCGGGTCGGGCGTGCGCACGTACGACGTCGAGCACCTCGTGCTCGGCGACGAGAACGTCCGCGTTCGCCAGCGCCTCTACGGCGCGCAGTGTGAGCAGTCCCGGATCTCCGGGTCCGGCACCCAGGAAGGTGACGTGCCCGTGTTCAGGACCGGCGGCGGGAAGAGTGGTGGGGCTCACTTGGCTTGCTCCCCCATCAGACCGGCCGCGCCCTGGGCAAGCATCTCGGCGGCGAGTTCGCGACCGAGCGCCAGTGCTTGGTCATGCGTCTCGGGCACGGGACCGGTGGTGGACAGCTGCACCGTACGCGAACCGTCGGTCGTGCCGACTATTCCGCGCAGGCGCATTTCCTTGACAATCTGCCCGTCGGCCAGCAGGTCGGCCAGCGCGCCCACAGGGGCGGAGCAGCCGGCCTCCAGGGCGGCGAGCAGGGACCTTTCGGCGGTCACGGCGATCCGCGTGAACGGGTCGTCGAGCTCACCGAGCGCCGCGATGAGGTCCGCGTTGTCCGCGGCACACTCGATCGCCAGGGCCCCCTGGCCGGGGGCGGGCAAAATCGTGTCGACCGACAGGAAGTCGGTCACGTCGTCGAGGCGGCCGATCCGGCTCAGTCCGGCGGCGGCCAGGACCACGGCGTCCAGCTCACCGTCCCGTACGAAGCCGACCCGGGTGTCGATGTTCCCGCGGATCGGGACCGTCTCGATGTCGAGGCCGTGGCTGCGCGCGTACGCGTTCAGCTGGGCCGTGCGCCGCGGGGAGCCCGTACCGATGCGCGCCCCGCGGGGCAGGTCGGTGAACTTCAGGGCGTCCCGGGCGACGATCACGTCGCGCGGGTCCTCGCGCTCGGGTACGGCGGCGAGCACCAGTTCCGCGGGCTGCGTCGTCGGCAGGTCCTTCAGCGAATGAACCGCGAAGTCGACCTCACCGCCGAGCAGGGCGTCCCGCAGCGCGGTCACGAAGACCCCGGTGCCGCCGATCTGGGCGAGGTGCTCGCGGGAGGTGTCGCCGTAGGTGGTGATCTCGACGAGCTCGACGGGCCGTCCGGTCACCTGGCTCACGGCGTCCGCCACCAACCCGGACTGGGCCAGGGCGAGTCTGCTCCGCCTTGTCCCCAGCCTCAGTGCCTTGCTACTCATGCTGGCCCTCGGTTCTTGCTGATCTCAGAGTCTTCTACGGCCCGGGAGACGGAGGCCACCGTCTCCTGGTCGAGGTCGAACAGGGTGCGCAGCGCGTCCGCGTACCCGGCGCCGCCGGGCTCGGCCGCGAGCTGCTTGACCCGTACGGTCGGCGCGTGCAGCAGCTTGTCGACGACGCGTCGCACGGTCTGGGTGATCTCCGCGCGGTGCTTGTCGTCGAGGCCGGGCAGCCGTCCGTCGAGCCGGGCGATCTCGCCGGCGACGACCTCGGCGGCCATGGCGCGCAGGGCGACCACGGTCGGCGTGATGTGCGCGGCCCGCTGGGCTGCCCCGAAGGCCGCGACCTCGTCGGAGACGATACGCCGGACCGCGTCCACGTCCGCCGCCATCGGGGCATCCGCGGAGGCCTCGGCGAGCGACTCGATGTCCACCAGCCGCACCCCGGCCACCCGGTGCACGGCCGCGTCGACGTCCCGCGGCATCGCGAGGTCGAGGAACGACAACACCGGCGCGGGGCGCGGGACATGGGCCACGGGCTCGGGCCTGCGCCGCTCGGGGATGCGTCCGACCGTGGCGGCCATGGCGGCGAGTTCGGTGATGAGTTCGGCCTCGGCCTCGGGCGTACGCCGGGCCGCCTCGCGCCGGTCGACGGCGCTGCCGCCGACCCAGGCCGCGTGCTGCTCCAGCGTCGCCGCGTCCATCCCGGCCACGGCGGCCTCCCCCATCACGGAGAAGCCACTCGCCCCCTGCACCGCCGACAGGTCCAGCGGACACCCGTCCTCGGTCCCGACAGACGTCGGCGGAAGCCCCTCCCGCACGACATCCGCTACGGCCGTACGACCGACCGCGGCGTCCCGCGGCACCCGGCCCTCGACCGCGACCGCGACCGTGTCGGCCGTCAGGACCAGCCCCGTCGCACCCGTGCAGGACACGGCCACATCGGCACGTGTCAGCTCGAACGGCACCGAATCCATCGGTACCGCGCGGGCGGACACGTCCGTTTCGGGGCTCTCGGTGATGATCTGGGCGAGCCGCTCGGCGCGGTCGGAGGTGCGGTTGGCGACGACGATCTCGGCGACCCCGGCACGCGCGAGGGTCGCGGCGGCCAGCGACGACATGGAGCCGGCGCCGATGACCAGGGCCCGTTTCCCCTTCGCCCAGGCCTCAACTGCCGTGCCGGAGGAGAGCTGTTGAAGGCCGAAGGTGACCAGGGACTGGCCCGCGCGGTCGATGCCGGTCTCGGAGTGGGCGCGCTTGCCGACCCGGAGGGCCTGCTGGAACAGCTCGTTCAACAGCCGCCCGGCGGAGTGCAGTTCCTGCGCCGTGGCGAGGGAGTCCTTGATCTGGCCGAGGATCTGGCCCTCGCCGACGACCATCGAGTCGAGGCCGCAGGCCACCGAGAAGAGGTGGTGGACGGCCCGGTCCTCGTAGTGCACGTAGAGATAAGGAGTGAGCTCGTCCAGGCCGACGCCGCTGTGCTGGGCCAGCAGCGTGGACAACTCCGCGACGCCCGCGTGGAACTTGTCCACGTCGGCGTAGAGCTCGATGCGGTTGCAGGTGGCCAACACCGCGGCCTCGGCGGCCGGTTCGGCGGCGACCGTGTCCTGGAGGAGCTTGACCTGGGCGTCCGCGTTCAGCGTGGCCCGCTCCAGGAGGCTGACCGGCGCGCTGCGGTGGCTCAGCCCGACGACGAGGAGACTCATGCCGGCATCACGGCGGGGACGTCCCCGTCAGGGCCCTGCTCGGCGGAGTCGCCGCGGCGCGCGGCGGTCGGGTGCGCCGCCTGGTTGGCGGCCTCCTCGCCGGCCTTGCGCTGCTCGTGGAAGGCGAGGATCTGCAGCTCGATCGAGAGGTCGACCTTGCGGACGTCGACGCCGTCCGGGACGGTCAGCACGGTCGGCGCGAAGTTCAGGATGGACGTCACACCGGCGGCCACGAGCCGGTCGCAGACCGGCTGGGCGGCACCGGCGGGGGTGGCGATGACGCCGATGGAGACGCCGTTGTCGCTGATGATCTTTTCCAGCTCGTCCGCGTGCTGCACCGGGATGCCCGCGACGGGCTTGCCGGCCATCGCCGGGTCGGCGTCGATGAGGGCGGCGACGCGGAAGCCGCGGGAGGCGAACCCGCCGTAGTTGGCGAGTGCGGCGCCCAGGTTTCCGATACCGACGATCACGACCGGCCAGTCCTGGGTGAGGCCCAGCTCGCGGGAGATCTGGTAGACGAGGTACTCGACGTCGTAGCCCACACCGCGGGTGCCGTACGAGCCGAGGTACGAGAAGTCCTTGCGCAGCTTCGCGGAGTTGACCCCCGCGGCGGCCGCGAGCTCCTCGGAGGAGACCGTGGGTACCGAGCGCTCCGAGAGTCCGGTCAGCGCGCGGAGGTACAGCGGGAGACGGGCGACGGTGGCCTCGGGAATCCCTCGGCTACGGCTCGCCGGTCGGTGAGTTCGGCCAGTTGCCACGGTGCTCCTGCGGGTAGAGCGGGGCTGTGGGCGGTCACACGTACCCAGACCGCCCCGTCGAAAGCAGGCTATGTCTTTGTGAACGCGTGCACAAAGATGGTGTCCGATTTGCCCGGCCAACGTGACCGGGGTCACGCACACGCGTCCCAGGCGTATTCCAGGGGGCAAAACCGCCACACTCCTCGTAATTCCCGCCCCCGAGACCAAACCGCCGTCGATCCTAAGCGACGTTCGGGTGCGCGTTGAACTACTTGGTCAGTTCCCGGCGCAGCCGGGCCTCGTCCACCCGCCAGAAGGTGTGCTGTTTCCCATCGATGAGGACGACCGGAATCTGCTCCCAGTACTCGTCGTGCAGCCGCTGGTCCTCGGTGATGTCCTTCTCCTCCCAGGGGACCCCGAGATCGGCGCAGACCTTCTCCACGACGAGCTGCGCGTCCTCGCAGAGATGACAGCCGGGCTTGCGGACGAGGGTGACGAGATGACTCATGCACACCATTCTCGCGCCACCGGTGCGCTTCTTTAACGGCCCGGTCGCGGAGAGTTCACAGCCTCCGAACCTCGCGGCTCCGGAACCACCGAACAAACTGGCTATGCTCACGACATGGCCGCTCTCGGATGGCTCACTCCCCGTAGGCGCTCCGCCACGGCGCGGAGCGTGTTGGCAGGCGAGGCCTCTGCGGAGGCAGCGCGCAAGTCGTCGCAGGACGCGCAGGACATACAGGACGCCCTCGCGGACGAAGAAGCGGCGGAGGAAGCGGAGTTCCCGGTCCTCGGCGACGACAGAGCCGCGGCCTTCTTCGACCTGGACAACACCGTCATGCAGGGCGCGTCGATCTTCCACTTCGGCCGGGGCCTGCACAAGCGGAAGTTCTTCGAGACCCGCGACCTCCTCAAGTTCGCGTGGCAGCAGGCCTGGTTCAGGCTCGCCGGCTTCGAGGACCCCGAGCACATGCAGGAGGCGCGCGACTCCGCGCTGTCCATCGTCAAGGGCCACCGCGTCGCCGAACTCCAGTCGATCGGCGAGGAGATCTACGACGAGTACATGGCCGAGCGCATCTGGCCCGGCACCCGCGCCCTCGCCGAGGCGCACCTCGCCGCGGGCCAGAAGGTGTGGCTCGTCACGGCGGCCCCGGTGGAGATCGCCAACGTGATCGCCCGCCGCCTCGGCCTCACCGGCGCGCTCGGCACGGTCGCCGAGTCCGTCGACGGCGTCTACACCGGCAAGCTGGTCGGCGAACCCCTGCACGGCCCCGCGAAGGCGGAGGCGGTAAGGGCGTTGGCGGCGGCGGAGGGCCTGGACCTCTCACGCTGCGCCGCGTACAGCGACTCGCACAACGACATCCCGATGCTCTCGCTGGTCGGGCACCCCTACGCCATCAACCCGGACTCCAAGCTGCGCAAGCACGCGCGCGAGCTGGACTGGCGGCTGCGCGACTACCGGACGGCCCGCAGGGCGGCCAAGGTCGGCATCCCGGCGGCGGCCGGCGTGGGCGCGGTGGCGGGCGGCACGGCCGCGGCGATCGCTTTGCACCGCCGACGCCGGTGACGCGGTAAACACAGCCAATCCACCGGTCGTACCCGCGTAACCCCCTGTCCAGTCACGTTGGCTGCACACGGCCACAACACGCCCCGGTCCCTGACTGAATTCGGACCGTTCTGATCAACAACCGGTCACTCTGCGGTACTTGATCGGGCGTCAACCGGTTACGGAAGCGACGTAATCGATGATTTGAGCAACTGGGTGTAGCAGTGCCTGCACGAAGCGTTATTCTCCTCAGACGCAATCCGGTACCCCTCCGTCGCTACGACGGGTGAATGTTCCGGTACTGCACGTGATGGAAGCTCTGCCTCTGGGAGTCCCGTGTACCCACACGTCGGGGTTGACGCCTCGGGCCTGGCTACGCTGCGCGCAACGGTCCAAGACCTGTTGCGCGGCTTCGTCCCCACCGCGTACGCCGTCCCCGCCGCCTTCGCCACCACCGCACCCGTAGGCCCGTGTTATGCACTGGCCGACGGCGGCGCGGCTGTTGGCAGACGAGGGCGCTCGGCCGGCGCCGCCACCGCACGCCGTCCGGCCGCTGACAGCGACAGCGCCCGGATGATGGACCTCGTGGAGCGTGCCCAGGCCGGCGAAGCCGACGCCTTCGGCCGCCTCTACGACCAGTACAGCGACACTGTGTACCGGTACATCTACTACCGAGTGGGAGGCAAAGCCACCGCCGAGGACCTCACCAGCGAGACCTTTCTGCGCGCCCTGCGCCGCATCGGCACGTTCACCTATCAGGGTCGTGACTTCGGCGCCTGGCTGGTGACGATCGCCCGCAACCTGGTCGCCGACCACTTCAAGTCGAGCCGCTTCCGGCTGGAAGTGACCACCGGCGAGATGCTCGACGCCAACGAGGTCGAGCGCTCTCCCGAGGACTCCGTCCTGGAGTCCCTGTCGAACGCCGCACTGCTCGACGCCGTACGGCGGCTCAACCCGCAGCAGCAGGAGTGCGTCACGCTCCGCTTCCTGCAGGGCCTCTCCGTCGCGGAGACCGCCCGGGTGATGGGCAAGAACGAGGGCGCGATCAAGACCCTCCAGTACCGGGCCGTGCGCACTCTCGCCCGGCTCCTCCCGGACGACGCCCGCTGACGGCACACGCTCGGTAACGCCCAACTCGCGCTCAGTGAAAGTCCGTTGAGTTCGCGGTCGGATCATCCGTCGTCCGTAACCCAAGTGCCGCGCCACTCGTTGTGCGGGATACAGGCTCCCTGTGGTCACGACCTGACCCTCCCCGATCACTCGATCGTGTGGATGCGGTCAGGCTGTGCAACCCTCAGGACCCCCTGGGGAGTCGACCGTCATGACGCGAGAGGAGGTGCCGCCAGTGATCGCGAACGTATCGGCGCACCGGCGGGCGAACGCCTTCGCCCAGGCCCTGGAAGAGGAGCTGTCCGACCAGGGCACGGCGGCCGAGCAGTCCGAAGGACCGGCCCCGGCCCCGGCTGCTGCGGAACAGACCGAGCAGGGCCGCATGCTGGCCTTCGCCACCGGTCTCGGCGAGCTGCCCAAACCCGTGCTGGACCCCGAGGTCAAGGTGGTCCAGCGGGCTCAGCTGGTCGCCGCGTTCGAGGCCATGCTGCAAGGCGAGGCACCCGGACCCTCGGTACCGGAGCAGCGGTCCCCCCGGTCCCGGGGTGCGCACCGGGCCACCGGTCTGGGCAAGCTGCGACCGCGCACCCGGCTCACCAAGGGCCTCGCGGCCGGCGGACTGAGCGTCGGGGTCGCGGCGGGTGCCTTCGGCGGAGTGGCCGCGGCGAGCTCGGGCGCCCTGCCCGGTGACTCGCTCTACGGCCTGAAGCGCGGCATCGAGGACTTCAAGCTCAACTACCTGTCCGACGGCGACGACCAGCGCGGTGTGGCCTACCTCGACCAGGCGTCCAACCGCCTGAGCGAGGCACGCCGGCTGATCGAGCGGGACCGCAGCGGCCACCTCGACCACGAGCAGCTCGGCGAGATCCGCCGCACGCTCGCCGGGATGACCCACGACGCCTCCGAGGGCCACCGCCTGCTGCACGAGGCGTACGAGCAGGACCCGAACTCGCTGGGCCCCATCCAGGCCCTCTCCGCGTTCTCCCGCTCGCACCGTGAGGCCTGGGGCGCCCTGCGCGACCGCCTCCCCGTCCAGCTCGGCGACGTCAGCGACCAGGTCTCCTCGGTCTTCGACGCCATAGACGAAGAGGTCGCCCCGCTCCAGTCGCTGCTCCCCCAGCCCCCGGCGACGACGCCCGGCACCGGCAAGCACCGCGCTCCGGGTACGACGTCCACGGGCGGCTCCACCGGCACCCACCGCTCGACGACACCGAGCACCACCGACGGCTCCGCGGAGACCAGCCACTCCAGCACCCCCACCGAGTCCGCCACCACCGGCGACGGCCTCCTCGGCGGCAACACGGGCGGCCTCCTGGACCCCCCGAAGACCTCCGGCACCGAGTCGCCCTCCGCGAGCAAGCCGTCGATCACGGAACCGGATGTCACGCTGCCGCCGCTGTTGCCGGGCTTGCTGCCGGGCTTGGGCATCGACAGCGAGGACGCGAATTAGCTCCGCTGGTTCTGCGGTTTTTTGGCTGCGGGCCGGTGGGGGCTGGTCGCGCAATTCCCCGCGCCCCTAAAGACGATGGGGTGTCCCTCTTGAGAGGGGCACCCCATCGTCTTCGTCGTACAGCCGAAAAACTAGAAAAACACCGACCGCCGCTGCACCAGCAGCTTGTACAACGTGTGCTGGATCTGCTCCCTCACCTGGTCCGTGAGGTTGAACATCAGCATCGGATCCTCGGCCGCCTCCGGCGGATAGCCGTCCGTCGGGATCGGCTCGCCGAACTGGATCGTCCACTTCGTGGGCAACGGGATCGCACCCAGCGGGCCCAGCCACGGGAACGTGGGCGTGATCGGGAAGTACGGGAAGCCCAGGACGCGGGCCAGCGTCTTGGAGTTGCCGATCATCGGGTAGATCTCCTCGGCCCCCACGATCGAGCACGGGATGATCGGGGTGCCCTTGCGCAGGGCGGTCGAGACGAAGCCGCCGCGGCCGAAGCGCTGGAGTTTGTAGCGCTCGCTGAACGGCTTGCCGATGCCCTTGAAGCCCTCCGGCATCACGCCGACCAACTCGCCCCGGCCCAGCAGCCGTTCGGCGTCCTCGGCGCAGGCCAGGGTGTGACCGGCCTTGCGGGCGAGTTCGTTGACCACCGGGAGCATGAAGACGAGGTCCGCCGCGAGGAGCCGGAGGTGGCGGCCCGCCGGGTGGTTGTCGTGGACGGCGATCTGCATCATCACGCCGTCCAGCGGCAGCGTCCCGGAGTGGTTGGCGACGATCAGCGCGCCGCCCTCCGCCGGGATGTTCTCGATGCCCTTGACCTCGACCCGGAAGTACTTCTCGTACAGCGGGCGCAGCGCCGGCATCAGGAGCTCGTCGGTGAGCTCCTCGTCGTAGCCGAAGTCGTCGACCTCGTAGTCCCCGGTCAGCCGGCGGCGCAGGAAGGACAGGCCGTGGGCGACCCGGCGCTCCAGGGCGCTCTGACTGTCCTCGTCCGGTGTCTTCTCCGGCTCTCGTTCCTCACGCGTCACAGGAACATCATCCTGCGCGAAGTCCCGGCCCGGCAGGGGCTGGACCTCACGGACCAGCGCGGGTTCGCCGTTCTTGCGCCGGTTCCCCGTGCTCCGGCGCCGCTGCGGCCGCTGCACGCCGTTCGCGCGGGACCGGTCGTCGTCGAACGGAATGACCTTGGCATCCGCCATCGTTGATGCGCTCCTCAGTTGGCGCTCGGCGTCGGGGGGTGGCCACTGTCCGGCCGGGACAGCGCGGCGATCCGGTCGACGGCCCCCGCGAGGACCTCCGGCGGCAGCAGCCCCGGGCCCTGACTGCGCGCGAAGTCCGCGAAGGTCTCGGCGGTCGTGTACTTCGGCTTGTACCCCAGCGTCTCGCGCATCTGGACCGTCGACACGACCCTGCCGTGGGTCAGCAACCGGATCTGCTCCGGGGAGAAGTCCGTCATCCCCAGCGTACGCACCAGGGAACCCGCCCAGGTGACCGCAGGCAGCAGCAGCGGCACGGTCGGGCGGCCCAGGCGCCGCGAGCACTGGGAGAGCAGCAGGACGCCGTCCCCGGCGATGTTGAAGGTGCCGCTGTTGAGCGTGCCCCGCTCCGGGTCGTGCGAGGCGATCCGCAGTACGTCGATCACGTCGTCCTCGTGCACGAACTGCAGCCGCGGATCGTAGCCGAACACGGTCGGCAGGACCGGCAGCGAGAAGTACGACGCGAGCGGTGAATCCGCCGTAGGACCAAGGATGTTGGCGAAGCGCAGCACGCACACGGCGACGTCGGGGCGGCGGCGGGCGAAGCCGCGGACATAGCCCTCGACCTCGACGGTGTCCTTCGCGAAGCCGCCGCTTGGCAGGGACTTCGGCGGGGTGCCCTCGGTGAAGACGGCGGGGTCGCGCGGGGCGGAGCCGTAGACGTTCGTGCTGGACTTCACCACCAGGCGCTTGACGACCGGCGACTTCTGGCAGGCGCCGAGCAGCTGCATGGTGCCGATGACGTTGGTCTCCTTGACCGTGGTCCGGCTGCCGCTGCCCAGGGCGGTGCCCGTCACGTCCATGTGGACGACCGTGTCGGCGCCCGACTCGGCGAGCACCCGCGCGATGGTGGGCTGCCGGATGTCGGCCTGGATGAACTCCGCGCCGCCGAGATGGTGCCCGGGCGCGACCGCGTCCACCGCGATCACCCGGTCCACCTGTGGATCACGCTGGATCCGCCGTACGAACCGGCCCCCCAGCTGACGGGCCACTCCGGTCACGAGCACGACCTTCCCCAAGATCAGCGCCTTCCTTCCGAGTTACCCGTGTGCGGCCAACCTAGCGGTTGGGTGTTGCGCTGTGATGACCGCATGACCGCCTGACCGACGGAAGTCCTGAACAAAACTGTGGCCCCCCACCGAATTCGGTGGGGGGCCACAGGAGACGCTCTCGCGGCGCCGCGTCGCCTACTTCTTGTTACGACGCTGCACGCGCGTGCGCTTCAGCAGCTTGCGGTGCTTCTTCTTAGCCATCCGCTTGCGCCGCTTCTTGATAACAGAGCCCACGACTACCCTCGCTCACTTCTCATCACTCGGTGCTGGGCATCATGGGCCCATACGACCTACAAGGGGCCAGCCTACCCGTCCGAGAGCTGAGGTCGTAATCGAGGTATCGCCTCAGGCTGTCTCCACCCCCACATAACTCTCGCGAAGGTACTCGTGTACCGCTTGCTCGGGGACGCGGAAGGACCGCCCCACCCGGATAGCGGGCAGATGACCGCTGTGCACCAACCGGTACACGGTCATCTTCGACACTCGCATCACCGAGGCGACCTCCGCCACGGTAAGGAACTGAACCTCGTTCAGAGGCCTCTCGCCAGCTGCAGCCATGACACACCTGAACCTTCCGCACTCGACGGTCACCGGCTTCCCCTTCCGGTGACTCTTCGTCGTTGCGTGCTCACTCCCCAATGTAGGGGCGTGTGATGCGAGTGGGGAAGAGGTGCACCCATCGGCGGCCTACTGTGACAGACACGCTCGATTGAGTACGTAGCGGGTAAGCGGCCGGTAGTAAGCGGACCGCACGGCGTCATCAAGTGGAACGACGACGGACACCGACCCCTCGGCCTCCCCCACGAACAGTGCAGGGTCGTCGGTGTCAGCCAGCCCAATGGCCTCGAACCCCAGCTGACCTGCTCCGCAGACCCACCCGTGGTCCCCGATCACCAGCTCCGGAAGCACCCCGCCGGCCTCCGCCGCCGCACCCAGCACGGTACGAACCGGGAGCGGTGAGTGCGTGTGTGCGCCGGGCTCACAACCGGTGCGTTCGGGGCCCGGTTCACGGACCAGCCCGACCCCCTGGACGTAGTCGAGGTTGTACGTGCGTAGACCGAACCGGGTCGTTATGTCGACAGAGAGACCCTGCGCTGGGGTGAGAACAGCACACCCCGCCGCCGACAAGGCGTCCGCCAACGCGGCGTAGAACCCGAGCAGCCGATGCGGATGCCCGGTCCCGAGAAGCACGGCCCCACTCCGCTCCGCTACCTCCCCCAACCGATCGGCGAAGGCGTCCAACGCGGCCAGAGTCCGCTCCGGGTCGATCACATCATGCCCGGAAGTGTGCGTCGGGTCGGCCGAAACCCCACACTTGTCCGCCATCAGCCGGATCAAGTCCCCCTGCTCCCACGTCCATTCGGGATCAAGTCCGATCAGTACCCGGGGATCCCGCGCGGCGAAGGCCCGGTAACTCCGCAGACTCTCCTCCCGCGAGGTGGCCACGGGTCCGGCCAGCCGGGCGGCCAGCAGATGCGCGCGGAGGGCGCCGGTGCTCAACACGGGAGCGATGCTGACGGACCCGCCCCCCGGGCACGACGAAAACCCCGGAAACACCGCGCGGTTGGCGTAACACCGGTGACAGGACAGTGCCAAGAACACCCACAACCGCCTTACGGATTCCCGGCTCTCACCTCGCACGGACGGAACGACCAACCGTCCCAGGCAAGTTGACCGACACATCACCAACTGGGGGCCCAGGGGGAACACCGTCATGCTCAACCTGTCCCGCCGCACTCACGATCCTGAACGCCCTAGGCAACTCGGACGACCCGACCGTCGACTCCGGTACGTACACGAGCTACGCCGGCCCGGTCCACGTCGACGGCCGCGACTCCTGCATCGCGTGGGGCGGCACGATCGGCAACGCGTCGGCGGAGGACTCGGGGCACTGTTGGCTGACGTGTGAGTGGTGAGCGCCGGGGGCGGATTGAACGGCCGTCTCCGGTGGTCGGTCTTCGATGCGGGCGAGCGCTTCTCGACACGGGGTGGCGTGACTCGGCTCGGGCGAGCGCTTCCTCGACACCGGTCGGCATCACCCACCACAGGCTTCTCAGCACAGGCCCACCAAATCCAGCCCGTCCGGCGTTTGAGGACAAGGCCGTTCAGGCCGAAGCGGGGGTCTGGGGGCGGCAGCCCCCAGGGATGGGACGGGTAGGGGCGGCGGGGGCGAAAATCCCCGCGACACCCACCCCCCACCCACCCGCACAACCACCGAAGACCTACGCCAACAACCCCCGCAACGGAAACACCGCCCGCCGAGTAGCCACCACCGCCTGATCAAGACGATCCCCGGGGTCATACCCCGACTCCCAGTCGGCGTAGGCCACCGGCCACCGCCCGTCCGTCATCCGCTGTGGCCCCAACTGCCGCGTCCGAGCGAACACTTCCTGCCGCCACCCCTCAGGAATCACCGCCTCCGGCGCGATCTCCCGCCCCGCGGCGATAGCGACGAGATGCGTCCACGACCGCGGCACCACCTCCACCACGGCATAACCACCCCCACCGAGCGCGACCCACTTCCCGTCCGCGTACTCGTGCGCGAGCTCATGACACGCCACCTGCACGGCCCGCTGCGCATCCAGCGACACGGCGAGATGAGCAAGCGGATCCTCGAAGTGCGTATCGGCCCCGTGCTGAGTCACCAGCACCTGCGGCCGAAAGTCCGCGATCAACTCCGGCACGACAGCGTGAAACGCCCGCAACCACCCCGCGTCCCCGGTCCCGGCCGGCAACGCCACATTGACCGCAGAGCCCTCCCCCTTCCCGGCCCCGGTCTCCTCCGGCCACCCGGTCTGCGGGAACAACGTCCGAGGATGCTCATGCAGGGAGATCGTCAACACCCGCGGGTCCTCCCAGAAGGCGGCCTGGACCCCGTCCCCGTGATGCACGTCCACATCCACATACGCGACCCGCTCGGCCCCCAACTCCAACAACCGGGCGATGGCCAACGAGGCGTCGTTATAAATACAGAACCCCGAGGCAGCCCCCGGCATCGCATGATGCAGCCCACCCGAGAAGTTCACGGCATGCAGCGCGTCCCCGCCCCACACAGCCTCAGCCGCCCCCACCGACTGCCCCGCGATCAGCGCCGACACCTCATGCATCCCGGCAAAGGCAGGATCATCCATGGTCCCGAGCCCATACGCCCCGTCCGCCGACTCCGGATCGGCCGAGGCCGCCTTCACCGCCTCGACGTAGTCCTCCCGGTGAACCAGCCGCAACGTCGAATCACCGGCGGGCTTGGCCGCCACCACATCCACGTCCTTGTCGAGCCCGAAGGCATCGACAAGTCTCCGGGTCAGGGCGAGCCGGACCGGGTCCATCGGATGGTCCCGGCCGAAGTCATAGCCCGTTACTGCCTCGTCCCACATCAGCTGTGCGCGCCCGCTCATGCCCGTCACCGTATCGGTCCGCCGACGGCGCGAACGAGCGGGCGTACACCAACGTCACCAGCACCAACACCATCGGCACGAGCATCGCCCCGCGATAACTCCAGGCGTCACCCAGCGCCCCCACCAACGGCGAACCGATCAGAAACCCCACGTAATTGAACACATTGAGCCGCGCGATGGCCGTATCCGAAGCCCCCGGGAACAACCGCCCGGCCGCCGCGAAGGTCTGCGGCACCAGCACACACAGCCCGAGCCCCACCAACGTGAACCCGAGCATCCCGACCCCGGCCCCCGGCGCCACGGCCACCACGGCGAACCCCACCGCGGCCACCACCGCCCCCAGCCGCACCACGGCCACCGCCCCGAACCGCCGCACCCCGAGATCCCCGATCCCCCGCCCGACCAGGCACATCACCATGTAGACGTTGTACGGAACGGTCGCCACCTGCTCCGAACTGCCCAGCACGTCCTTCAGATACTTCGCGCTCCAGTTGGAGACGGTCGAGTCCCCGATATAGGCGAAGGTCATCACGAGACACAGCGGCAGCAGCAGCTTGAAAACCAGCGGCCCGGCCTCCGCACCCTCCGCCTCGCTCCCCGGCGCACCCCCGTCGACGTACCACCGACTCCCCACAAAGGCAGCCGGCAACAACACAGCCACCACCGGCAGATACGACACCCACAGCGCGAGATGCCAGTGCGCCCCCGCCCAAGCCAGCGAGGCCCCCACGATCCCGCCCAGGCTGTACGCGGCATGGAAGCTCAGCATGATGCTTCGTCCGTACGTCCGCTGCAGACTCACCCCGAGCATGTTCATCGAGGCGTCCAGCACACCCACCCCGAGCCCGAACGCCCCGAGCGCGACGGCCAGTTCGGCCATGCTGTCGCCCGCCCCGACCCCGAGCAGCGCCAGGAGGACGACGGGCTGGGACCAGCGCAGCAGCACGCTGGGCCGTATTCGCTTCACCAGTTGCTCGGTGGTCACGCTCCCGACCCCGGCGAGGATCGGCACGGCGGCGAGGAAGACGGGCAGCAGCCCGTCCGAGACCCCGTACCGGTCCTGGATCGCCGGGATGCGCGTCACGAGCAGCGCGAAGGTGGCGCCCTGAGCGAAGAAGCTGAACGCCAAAGAGGCCCTACCGCGCCGCAGCACATCTGTCATGGCGGCGAGCGTAAGGGCCCCGGCGTACTCGTGGGTAGATCCAGCCAAAGATGAATTCTGCTCAGCTTTACCGAGCGACGGCCAGCGAGGACACAACCGCAGGTGAGGGGGCATCCCCGGCCTTCAGCTCCGCGTCGATCATCTCCGCCATCGGCCCCACGGCGACACCGCCACTGACCACGGACGTCACGGCGATCGTCCCGATCATCACGACCGTACCGAGCCACACCATGGTGTCCACGGGCAGCGTGTACACCCCGACGATCCGCGCGACACACTCCGCGAGCAGCATCACACCCCACACGAGCGAGAACCGCCGCTCGGCCCGCCGGAACGCCACCGACCCGCTCAACAGCCGCTCGAACGCGGCCTCCCGCTCCGGATTGCCCTTCACCAGGAAGGGCTTCATCCCGGCGGTCATCATCGGCTTCCCCATCACCACGGACACGAGGATCCCGATCCCGACGGCACTGCTGATCCCGCTGTCCTTCGCGAGCATCAACCGCGGATCACCGGCCACGAAACTGAGCAGCAGCCCAACAACATTCACGAAGAGAATCAGCGCGGCGAAGGCATTGATCGTCCGCTCCGCGACAACCCCCCACACGGTCCGCACCGCCGGCACGACACTGCTCCACCCCAGCGCCGCCACCGTGCCCATCCCGAACCCGCTCTTCAGCAGGTAGTACGACCCGATCGGCACCGCCACGTCCGCGAGGAGCGGCCCGAAGTTCTTCTTCATGGAGCCCGTGTTCGTCGTCATGCCCTCAGCCTGCCGCGAGGCCCCGGCCCGCCAGTAGAACCGATCGTCCGGACCTCGGCATGACAAATGTCAGCGCCCCACCCTGCCCGGGGTCATTCCAACAGCTCAGCCAACTGCCCCATGTCACGAAAGAGTTGAGTAGCCCCGACAAGCCGCTCAGCAGGAGTCATCCCGATGAACCCGTACACATCCATCCCGGCCGCAACACCAGCCCGCACCCCCAACGGACTGTCCTCTACGACGACACACCGCTCCGGCGCCACACCCATCCGCTCGGCCGCGTACAGGAACAGATCCGGCGCGGGCTTCCCCCGCCCCACGTCCTCGGAGCTGAACACCCACTCGTCCTCGAACCACTCGTCCAGCCCCGTGGTCCGATGCCCCACCCGAATCCGCTCATGGCTCCCGGACGACGCCACGCAGTACGGCACCCCGTCCGCGACCAGCCTCTCCAGCACGTCGACGGCCCCGGCGACCGGCTTCAACTCCCGCTCGAACGCGGCGAACACGCGGGCATGGAAGACATCGTCGAAGTCGTCCGGCAACCGCTGCCCGGTCCGCTCCTCGACGAGATCGTGGACGCGGTGCATCGCGGCGCCCATGTAGTCACGGAGGGACTCCTCGTACGAGGTCGGGTGCCCGAGCTCGGTGAGATAGCCGGCCAGGAGCCTGTTGGAGATCGGCTCACTGTCGACGAGAACACCGTCGTTGTCGAAGATCACGAGGTCATAGCGCATACCGCTGAGCCTAAACGCAGAAAACCCCCGTACCGAATTAACGGTACGGGGGTTTTCGCAATATTTGTTCGGCGGCGTCCTACTCTCCCACAGGGTCCCCCCTGCAGTACCATCGGCGCTGTGAGGCTTAGCTTCCGGGTTCGGAATGTAACCGGGCGTTTCCCTCACGCTATGACCACCGAAACACTATGAAACAGACAACCGCACCACACCCAGTGGCCCCGGGCATGGGGTTGTTCGTGGTTTCAGAACCAACACAGTGGACGCGAGCAACTGAGGACAAGCCCTCGGCCTATTAGTACCGGTCACCTCCACCCATTACTGGGCTTCCAGATCCGGCCTATCAACCCAGTCGTCTACTGGGAGCCTTAACCCCTCAAGGGGGTGGGAACACTCATCTCGAAGCAGGCTTCCCGCTTAGATGCTTTCAGCGGTTATCCCTCCCGAACGTAGCCAACCAGCCATGCCCTTGGCAGAACAACTGGCACACCAGAGGTTCGTCCGTCCCGGTCCTCTCGTACTAGGGACAGCCCTTCTCAATGTTCCTGCGCGCGCAGCGGATAGGGACCGAACTGTCTCACGACGTTCTAAACCCAGCTCGCGTACCGCTTTAATGGGCGAACAGCCCAACCCTTGGGACCGACTCCAGCCCCAGGATGCGACGAGCCGACATCGAGGTGCCAAACCATCCCGTCGATATGGACTCTTGGGGAAGATCAGCCTGTTATCCCCGGGGTACCTTTTATCCGTTGAGCGACGGCGCTTCCACAAGCCACCGCCGGATCACTAGTCCCGACTTTCGTCCCTGCTCGACCCGTCGGTCTCACAGTCAAGCTCCCTTGTGCACTTACACTCAACACCTGATTGCCAACCAGGCTGAGGGAACCTTTGGGCGCCTCCGTTACTCTTTAGGAGGCAACCGCCCCAGTTAAACTACCCATCAGACACTGTCCCTGATCCGGATCACGGACCCAGGTTAGACATCCAGCACGACCAGACTGGTATTTCAACGACGACTCCCCCTGAACTGGCGTCCAGAGTTCACAGTCTCCCAGCTATCCTACACAAGCCGAACCGAACACCAATATCAAACTGTAGTAAAGGTCCCGGGGTCTTTCCGTCCTGCTGCGCGAAACGAGCATCTTTACTCGTAGTGCAATTTCACCGGGCCTATGGTTGAGACAGTCGAGAAGTCGTTACGCCATTCGTGCAGGTCGGAACTTACCCGACAAGGAATTTCGCTACCTTAGGATGGTTATAGTTACCACCGCCGTTTACTGGCGCTTAAGTTCTCAGCTTCGCCACCCCGAAGAGTGACTAACCGGTCCCCTTAACGTTCCAGCACCGGGCAGGCGTCAGTCCGTATACATCGCCTTACGGCTTCGCACGGACCTGTGTTTTTAGTAAACAGTCGCTTCTCGCTGGTCTCTGCGGCCACCCCCAGCTCAAGGAGTAAATCCTCTCACCGGTGATGGCCCCCCTTCTCCCGAAGTTACGGGGGCATTTTGCCGAGTTCCTTAACCATAGTTCACCCGAACGCCTCGGTATTCTCTACCTGACCACCTGAGTCGGTTTAGGGTACGGGCCGCCATGAAACTCGCTAGAGGCTTTTCTCGACAGCATAGGATCATCCACTTCACCACAATCGGCTCGGCATCAGGTCTCAGACTTAATGAGCGGCGGATTTGCCTACCACTCGTCCTACACCCTTACCCCGGGACAACCACCGCCCGGGATGGACTACCTTCCTGCGTCACCCCATCACTCACCTACTACCATCTTGGGCCGGCGGCTCCACCACTTTCCATTCCCCGAAGGGTCCGGAACGGCTTCACGGCCTTAGCATTAATGGGCTCGATGTTTGACGCTTCACAGCGGGTACCGGAATATCAACCGGTTATCCATCGACTACGCCTGTCGGCCTCGCCTTAGGTCCCGACTTACCCTGGGCAGATCAGCTTGACCCAGGAACCCTTAGTCAATCGGCGCACACGTTTCTCACGTGTGTATCGCTACTCA